>NZ_CM176572.1:0-5230303 GCF_058105165.1 Alteromonas sp. ISO5
AGCCTACGACCTGCTGTTGTTTCTTAATCGCTGGTATAACCGCTTCAGAGCCTGGCGTAACAATCACTACTGGTCTTTGGCTGGATACATCAAAAAGCATATTAAAGGTGCCAATAAGGCCATCGAACGCTACCGCGCGGCAGGTTGCCGCCACGCCGCCGAAAGGGGCCTGGATGGCATTATTTGTGGCCATATACATCACCCTGAATCACTGCTGGTCGATGGTATCCACTACATTAATGACGGTGACTGGATAGAGAATTGTTCCGCCCTGGTGGAAGACAACAGCGGCCAGCTTTCACTGATCCATTTTAACGAATATCTCAAGCACTCGGGTAATGTGTCGGTGTTGGCTGATTTCATTAAAACCGGCAAAGCCGCCTGATAAAGCGCTTGGTTCTTGTAAAGGAACTGCAATACAACTGTGAGCATATCGTCACAATCTGTTGCTATCGTGTAGCGAAATAACCTCAAGTGTATCGAATATGTTTACTGTTGATGAATTACTCAATGAGTACTATCCGCAGGTTGCCAAGCACAGCCTGCTTAGCAAACCCCTGCGGTTTGCACTGCGTCATTTATTACACGAAAGGGAAATCGCAGACTTCGGCAGGACCTACCCTCATTACCACGACATCGATTTTGTCGAACAGGTACTGGAGTATTTTAATGTCAGTACGTCAGTACGAGATACCGAGCGGGAACGGATCCCAAGTGAAGGCCGCGTTGTTATTATCGCCAATCACCCTATCGGTTCTATTGATGGTCTGGCACTGATCAAACTCATATCTGAAATTCGCCATGATTTGAAAGTAGTCGCCAATCAAATGCTAATGGCCATTGAACCCCTGCGGGATATGCTGCTGCCGGTTAATAACATGCAGGGCGGCACCCGCAAACAACACCTTGCGGCTATTCATGACCATCTGGCCTGCGATGGTGCGGTGTTAATATTCCCTGCAGGCGAGGTCTCGAGGCTTCGCCCCCAGGGCGTCCGCGATACTCACTGGCACAGCGGCTTTTTGCGCCTTGCCAGGCAAGCCAAAGCCCCTATCCTGCCCATTTTTATTGATGCCAAGAATTCGCCGTTATTTTATGGTGTTTCCATGGTATATAAACCATTGGCCACAGCACTGCTGGTGAAGGAAATGTTTAAGCAGCGGCGGAAATCGCTGCCCATGCGAATTGGCGAGTTAATCCCGTTTTCCAGTTATCAGTCACTCAATATATCAGTGCCCGACCAGGTAAAGCTGTTTAAACGTCATTTGTATCGGGTGGGGACTAATCGCAAGGGTATTTTTGCGACTCAGGCAGCTATCGCAATGCCCGAAGACCGTAAGGAACTCTCCCGTGCAATCCGCCAATGTGAGCACTTAGGCGAAACCTCTGATGGCAAACACATTTATTTATACCTCCACCAGGGCAGCTCGGTAATTATGCGGGAAATTGGCCGTCTGCGGGAAATTGCCTTTCGAGCGGTTGGCGAGGGCACCCTGCATCGCCGGGATATCGATAAGTACGATAATCACTATTATCACCTTATTCTGTGGGATGAAAACGACCTGGAAATTGTTGGCGCCTACCGGTTTGGCGATGCCCGACTTCTCAGTCAGCCAGACCACCCTACCGGCTTATATTCTGCCACGCTGTTTGATTACGCACAGCAGAACCCACAACTGTTTGAACAGGGGCTGGAGCTTGGTCGCAGCTTTGTGCAGCCGCGTTACTGGGGTAAACGTAGCCTGGATTATCTGTGGTTTGGCATTGGGGCCTTCTTAACTCGTTACCCGCACTATCGCTACTTATTTGGCCCGGTGAGTCTGAGCGACAACTACCCGCAGCCCGCTAAGCAGCTTATCGTGCAGTTTTATGCTACTCACTTTCCAGCTCGATTCGGTAAAGCGGCAGCAAAGCTTCCATTTACTCTGCCCACCGATACACTGACCGAATTCACAGGCGAAGACTACAAGAAAGAGTTTACCCAGCTTAAACATTTGCTGGCCAATATGGGTGTCAATGTACCGACACTTTACAAGCAATACACCGAAGTCTGCGAGCACGACGGCGTAGCCTTTCTCGACTTCAACATCGACCCGGACTTCTGCGACTGCGTGGATGGTCTGGTGGTAGTTGATACCGACAAGTTATTACCGAAGAAACGCAAACGTTATATCCAGTGCCATCTACTGGAAAAAACGGCCTGACAGCTAATCCAGGGTGCGCTGGTATCTGAGGATCGCCAGCACCCCCACCACCAGCGTGAACAGCATGATGGCATAAAACTCAGTCGCGAGATGTTCCCAGCCAGCCCCTTTAAGCATAACGCCGCGCACAATTCTTAAGAAATGAGTGAGTGGTAACCCTTCACCCAGAAACTGCGCCCATGCCGGCATTCCCCAGTAAGGAAACATAAAACCGGAGAGTAATATAGAAGGCAGAAAAAAGAAGAACGTGAGCTGCATAGCCTGCATTTGCGACCTGGCAATGGTAGAGAAGGTAAATCCCAAACACAGGTTGGCAACAATAAACAGGGTGACACCGCTCAATAATAATGAGAGGTGCCCCACAAAAGGTACATCGAAGACCAGCTTGGCGGCGACAATAATAATGACCGTCTGCACAGCTCCCACCATCACGTATGGCATAATTTTACCTAACATGACCTCGATAGGTTCGGCTGGCATAGCCAGAATATTTTCCAGATTGCCCCGTTCCCGCTCACGAGTCATCGCCATGGCAGTAATCATTACTGATGTCATGGTTAAAATAACCCCCAGCAAGCCGGGTACGATATTATACTGAGTAATATTTTCCGGGTTAAACTGCCGGTGGATGACCACTTCAACTGGCCCGGGACTGGCTTTCAGAGAAGCCAGCTTGCCCTTCAGGTCATGACGTAATGCCTGATTAATAATATGTTCTGCCTGTGCCAGGGCATTGGACGAAACAGCCGGATCCGATGCGTCGGCGATGATCATTAGCTGCGGCCTGAGGCCTTGAATCAGTGCCCGGCTGAACCCGGCAGGAATACTGATCACAAAAGCCACATCACCGCCTTTGATCAGGCGCTCCGCGCTGGTTAAATCAACGACCTGATAGTCAAACTGATAATACTGACTCACCGCAAAACCCGACAAAATAGCTCTGGTAAGATGCGTATCCTCTTCGGTATAAATGGCCGCGGGTAATCCTTTTGGATCATTATTGATAGCAAAGCCAAACAAGATAAGTTGCAGTACCGGGATCCCCAGCATCATAGCAAACGTCATACGGTCACGGCGCATCTGGATAAATTCTTTCACCACCAGTGCCCAGAATCTGGACCACCGATTACTCAACCCATTCACTGATAGCTCCTGGGATCAGCGCCGGCATTCTGCGTCAGAGCGATAAATACATCTTCCAGCTCCGGACTCACCGCTTCAATTTGAACGCCACTGAAAGCCTCGTTAGCCAACAGCATTTCCAGCGTTTCCCTACTGCGACCGGTGACAAACAGTGCAGCCCCATAAAAAGCGACACTCAGAACAGCATCAGACCGTTCAAGCAATGCGCTGAACTGGTGTATGCGCTCACCAGTTAACCGATAGCAAAACAAATTAGCCCGTTTGATTACCTCTGCGACTGACCCTTCGGTGATCAGCTTGCCGTTAGCCAGGTAGACGATATTGTCACAACGCTGGGCTTCATCCATATAATGGGTAGAAACCAACACCGTAACTCCGGTGTGGGCAAGCAGTTGAATGTGATGCCAGAATTCTCTGCGCGCCTGTGGGTCGACCCCTGCGGTGGGTTCGTCCAATAACAGTAGTCTGGGCTGATGCATAGTCACCGCCGCCAATGCCAGACGCTGTTTCCAGCCTCCCGATAAGGCGCCGGCTAACTGATGCTGACGTAATGTAAGTCCCGAAGCCTCTAGCGCCTGGTTAACCGCCTCACTGACATTACCAAGATGATACATACGCGCCACAAAGCGCAGATTCTCTGCAATCGTTAAATCTTCCCAAAAGGAAAATTTCTGGGTCATGTACCCGGTTTGAGCTTTAATTGCCTTGGCCTGACGGCGGATATCAAACCCTAAGCACTGGCCGGCGCCGGCCGACGGTGTCAGTAATCCACACATCATGCGAATAGTGGTGGTTTTTCCCGAACCATTGGGCCCCAAAAATCCCCACACCTGACCTTTTGGAATCGTCAGGCTTACACCGTTCACAACGGTTCTGCGACCAAATCGTTTTACCAGCCCCTGAACCTCTATGGCGTTTTCAGTCATAGCAGCGCAACGCTCACAGGCTGGCCCGGATGCAGATTGGCGGGTGCCGTAAAACGGGCTTCTATCATAAATACCAGGTCGCCCCTGGCTTTTTCACTGTAAAGCACCGGCGGTGTAAACTCCGCCTGCTGACTGATGTAGCTCACCGTTGCCGGGTACAACTGCTCATCGCCGTCCTGTGTGATGACGACTTTACGCCCTTGCTGAATTTCTCCCAGTTGCTGCTGCGGGATATAGAATCTGACTTTGAGCGTTTTTTCTAGCTGCACCAGTATTAAAGGCTGACCGGCATTGGCATATTCTCCTACACGGGTGTAAATTTCTTTTATCGCCCCCTCAAACCGCGAGACTACTTTACGCTCTAGCAGTGACCATTCAGCTTGTTGCGCAGCCGATTGCGCAGCGCGCACTTTCTCTTTCAGACTGTTCAGGTAATCAGGGCGCCCTGCGAGCATTTGTACTTCCATCTGATGAACAGTAACCTGGGCGGCAGCTTCAAGCGCTTTTAAATTTAATACCGCCTTATCGTAATCAGCCTGGGTAGCCAAATCCTTGCTGCGCAATGCACTTATTCGGGTTAGCTCAAGCTTTGCTTCGTCGATGGTAAAATGCTGCTCATCCAACTGGCTCTGTAATACCGCAATCTCTTCACTCCGAGCTCCGTGTAAAGCATCATCTAACTGGGCTTGTAATGAGGCAACGTTCGCTGTGGCTTCATCAAGTCTGAACTGCTGCAGGTTGGTATCAAGCTCTACAAGAATGTCGCCCGGCATGACCGACTCACCATATTGCCAACGAGGTGCCTCCACCCAGCCGCCAGCAGGGGCAGAAACGGTCACAAATTCAGCTTCTATATAGCCGCTGAAGACATCATTAGTCGTGTCTTCTCCGCAACCAGAAAGGCCCAGCACCAGACACAAAGCACCTAACGGTAACCTGATATTTAGCAACAGAGCTGCTATTTGTTTCATTTTAATCACTGTCCCGCCATTATGCTGAATAACGTTACCATTAATCTGCACCAGTATAGGGTCCCTTTCGTGTAGATGACAAAACCAATTAAACCAGAATTGTTCTAGTTCAAGCCACTCATATTACAGAAATCTGCCTAAATCTCAGCAAGGCTGCTCTATTCAGTGAGAACAAACAGTCGCTCAATAACTCAAAGCGGCAGACTTGTAAAACGACCACCAGGCAGGATGATGCCTTTCAGAGTACGTCTTACCACATCAGAACAAGTCGATGGTGAAATAGCAAGTTGGTTATACACTGCCTTCAAAGAGGCCGCATAAATAAATATTTACAATTACTTACATACAAGTAAGTCAATACGCAGCTGAATTTAGATAGCATAGAGGTTTACTCCTATAACCTCTTTAAGCAGGACCTGGTATTCATGGAAGTCACCTCCCAACGCTATGCAGAGCTGGACTGGCTACGCGTTATATTGATCATCGCGGTGTTTATGCACCATGTCTTCATGCCATTTAACGGCGACAACTGGCATATTATGAATAGCGAATCGAGCAGGCTACTCGATGATATCATGGTCTATTTTGAGCAATTCCGGTTGCCGGTTTTGTTTCTGATTGCCGGGGCTGGCAGCGTTATTCTGCTCAACCGGGTCAGTAGTGCGGCTTTTTTGGTGAACAAGTCAAAGCGGCTGCTGCTGCCCTTGCTGTTAGCAATGATGTTTATTACGCCTCCTCAGGCTTACTTTGAAGCCCCCGGACAGTATGCTTCGCTGCTCGACGCCTACCAACAACGGCTGCTGATATTTGATAACAAACACCTGTGGTTTATTGAGTTTCTGATAATCTTCATGCTCCTGGCCATCCCGTTGAAAAAGGCGCTTAATACATCATCAGGACAATCCCTGTTAGGTTCCGTCGAGAAATTGGTGCATCGCCCGTTCGGGATGATGCTGTCTGGCCTGGTGCTGGTTACCGTGCGCTGCTTCTTAAAGCTTTATTATCCTGAGCAGGACGGGGCTATCGAAAACCTTTCGGTATCGTTGTTCTATCTGGTATTTTTCATCACCGGAATGATGTTTATTTCTCGCCGGACGATCTGGCAGTCTATCGCCCGTCATCGCCGAGTTAATCTGTATGGGTTTATAGTCAGCAGCCTGATATTTTATATTTACTACCTTGCTGACTTCAGCTTTATTGGTTCACTTACCGCCAGATGGCAAATCTGGTGGGCATTAACTGCTGTACTCTCCTGGGCGGGCATGCTCGTTCTACTGGGTTATGCCGGACACTATCTGAATAACTCCCCGGCCTGGTTACACCAGGCCAACGAGTTAATCTATCCGTTTTATATTTTGCATCAGACTGTCATTGTTGCGCTCGCCTATTATATTGTTCAGTGGGAAGCGGGCATTACACTAAAATCCATGAGTGTGTTGGTGTTTGCTTTTACGCTGACCGCTGGCCTTTGTTATTTTGTGATTCGTCCAGTTCCCTGGCTACGGCTTGCATTTGGCCTGAAGCAACAAGCCTGAATAGGCTAATCCTGGATTAGTGCTTGATCTTATTGGTCCTTCAGGAAACACTTAACGTATCGATTTTAGGTTTGTTTAGCGGATAACAACATTATGCTAAAAATTATTGTCTTAATCCCTCTCATCCTGAGCGTATTGTGGCTGGGGTATTTGACGGCTAACAATTACAGTGTGGCTGACGGCAAGCAGGGGTTTAAGTATATTTTGGTGGTCTCATCTGTGATCGCCGTCTTTTTCACCTTTATGTATTTTGTCACCCACTAACGCCAGCTTGCAGATAAACAAAAAAAGCAGGTCTGAGACCTGCTTTTTCATTTATCTGAATTTAGCGTAAGGTTTACAGATTAACCGTTACATCAGCCGCTGAGCGCAAAGAATCCACAAAACTCTGATAGTTAGCCTGGCTGTAATTAGTCATCAGTTGCTGCTTAAGGCTGGCTAGTTCTTCATCACCCAGCGCTTCAGGCATATTCACTGCAGTCAAACGTACTACACCCACATCGCCTGAACCCAGCTTAGCCACTTCGAGGTTACGGCCCTCTTTATTGCTCAGCGTAAACACGGCGTCTACCAGATTACGTGGTAATTCACCGCTGTTACGGGCAATGGCTTCTTTACTTTGCCACTCCAGGGTTAAATCACCAATCGTTAATTCAGGTGACTCACCAGCCTGTAGTTGCTCCACCACATTGTTAGCCCACTCTGCCGCCGCTTCCTGAGCTTTACGGGCCCGGAGCTGCGCGAGGATTTGTGTTCTGACTTCATCCAACGCCTGAGTGCGCTGCGGTTCATGCCCAACCACGCGAATGACGACCACTTTGTCGTTGCTCAGCTCAATAACGTCACTGTTCAGACCTTCTCCAATAAAGTCCGGATCGAACATTTTACTGGTGACGGCTGGAACGTTAAGCGCCGCTGGCACAGTGGCCGCAGTTACTAAACCGGTTTCTTCAATTTTACCATTCACGGCGCCGGCAACATCTTCAAGCGTATCCGGTACTTCAAACGCCAGGTTAGCCATTTCCGACTGCAGAGCGAAGAACTCATCAGTCGCTTTGTCAGTTAACAGTTTCGCTTCAATCTCATCACGGACTTCTGCCAGCGGAGTGACTTCTACCGGCTTCAGATCGGTCAGCTTGATAATGTGATACCCAAACTCAGTTTCGACAACCTCTGAGGTTTCACCCACGTTGCTGATAGCAAAAGCCGCCTCGTCAAAAGACGGGTCCATCACTCCTGCGGTAATGAAATCAAGGTCACCACCATTTTCGGCAGAAAACGTATCGGCAGAGTTTTCTTCGGCCAGTTTTGCAAAGTCAGCACCTTGCTCAATTTCAGCTAGCAGCGAAGCAGCTTTTTCTTTAGCCGCATCTTTGTCATCACCGAACTCAATCAGTATATGCGAAACCCGTCGCTCTTCCGCAGTTTTGTACAGCGCGATGTTGTCCTGGTATTCCTGCTCGATTTCCTCATCGCTTACAGATACATCAGCCTTCAGATCATCTACCGCCAGCGTCACATAAGCGAGGTTAACTTTTTCCTGCGTGTCAAACCGTGAGATATTTTCGTTATAAAACGCCTGAACTTCTTCATCGCTCAATTCGACTGACGCAGCAAACGGCGCAGAGTCTACAATCAGGTAGTCGGCATTACGCGTCTGGCCCTGCAAGCGGTGCGCTAAGCTCACTTCTTCTGGCAAGCTAAAATCACTGGCCTGGACCGCACGGGACAATTGCTCACGGGTCATTTGCTGACGCATGTAATCGCGGAAGTCACTGGGCTGGAAGCCATTTTGACGCAGCAGCATCAGATACCGTTCATTATCGAAAATACCATCTGTCTGAAACTCAGGCATAGCGGTAATGGCATCACGGATTTGTTTGTCTGATACCCGCATACCCAGCTCTTTAGCTTTTTGCTCGATTAATGTATCGGCAATCAGGCGATCCAGCACGTTCATACGGAAATCACGCAGGTAGTTTTCATCGCTGAATAAGGCGCTGATCCCTTCACCGAACTGCGCTTCCAGGCGTGCACGCTGTGCCTGATAAGCGCGTTCAACATCCTGCTGGCTGATTGGCTCACCGTTAACTTCAGCGGCGGCAGTACTGCCTGATGAAGACACATAGCTGCTAACCCCAGCAAATACAAAACTCAATACGATCAGGGCAATAATCGCCATCGCCCATGGGCCTTGAGAACCTTCTCTGATCCTTTCTAGCATGACTCGATTTTAACTCCGTTGCATTACAACTCTTCCGGCCGGTAGCAACCCGCAATAAAGTCCGGGGGCCGGCGGAACAAATAAGCGGGGATTATAGCTTAATACTTACCCCGATAGAATGCTGAAGAGGCATTCCTTTGCTTACAGCAATAAAAAAGGCGATGGTAAACCATCGCCTTTTCAAAAAATATCTAATGCTTAGTTACAAGCGTCTTTCAGTGCTTTACCAGCTTTGAAAGAAGGTACTTTAGCTGCAGCAATTTCGATAGTCTCACCAGTTTGAGGATTACGACCACTGCGTGCAGAGCGCTCTCTTACAGAGAAAGTGCCGAAACCAACCAGAGCTACCTGGTCGCCTTCTTTCAGCGCGTCTGTAACCGCGTCAGTGAAAGCATCCAGTGCACGGCCGGCGGCAGCTTTAGAAATATCTGCACCAGCAGCGATTTTGTCGATGAGTTGAGACTTGTTCACAATTAGATCCCCTTCGTTTGTTATTATGCTCTCGTCCGCAAAACAATATTCAGTTCATTGCTCAGACGTTATAGCAAGCTTAAAGATTAACATCAAGCTTCACTTTACAATTTTTTAACCTATTGATGAATCGCTGCCATCCCTTTAGTGACAAGGCTTCAAGCGAATACAGCAGTTAAGGTAACACAACTTTTGGGACTTTGAAGCCCCTAAAGTTAAAAAAAACGGCTTTTACCACACCATATGGATAAAAATTAACCAAAAGGTCTAATAAATCCGCTGGCGCGCAGTATTGGCGCGCGCTTCAGCGGTGTTTACTGGTGATTTATTCACCGTTCAGTGCAACCGGTTTAAAACTCTCTATCGGTTCTTGCAAAGCAATATCCAGCACTTCGTCAATCCATTGTACCGGATGAATATCCAGATCCTGTTTTACGTTATCCGGAATCTCTTCCAAATCACGTTCGTTTTCTTTTGGAATTACCACGGTTTTAATGCCGCCACGGTGAGCCGCCAGAAGCTTTTCTTTTAATCCACCAATGGCCAGTACTTCACCACGCAGGGTGATTTCACCGGTCATTGCCACTTCACATTTAACCGGGTTACCGGTTAATGACGATACCAATGCGGTACACATAGCAATACCCGCACTCGGGCCATCTTTCGGTGTCGCGCCTTCAGGCACGTGAACATGGATATCGCGTTTCTCGTAGAAATCACCATTAATACGCAATTTCTCCGCACGGGAACGAACCACAGTCATGGCTGCATGAATAGACTCCTGCATCACATCACCTAAAGAACCGGTAGAGGTCATTTTGCCTTTACCAGGAACCGAAGTGGTTTCGATGGTTAACAAGTCGCCGCCAACCTGAGTCCAGGCAAGGCCGGTGACCTGACCAATCTGGTTATTCTTATCTGCTTTACCGTAATCGAAGCGCTGCACGCCAAGGTAATCCTTAAGATTGTCCTGAGTGACCACAACTTTCTTGGTGGCTTTATTGAGCAGAATATCTTTTACTGCTTTACGACAGACCTTGGAGATTTCGCGCTCCAGTGAACGTACGCCCGCTTCACGGGTATAGTAACGAATCATGCCGATAATCGCTGAATCGTCGATCTCGAGTTCGTTTTTCTTAAGGCCATTACGCTCGATTTGCTTACCGATTAAATGACGGATAGCGATATTGAGCTTTTCATCTTCGGTGTAACCAGAAAGACGTATGACTTCCATGCGGTCAAGCAACGGTCCCGGGATATTCATGCTGTTTGATGTGGCAACGAACATCACGTCTGACAGGTCGTAGTCTACTTCAAGATAATGGTCGCTGAAGCTACTGTTTTGTTCCGGATCGAGAACTTCCAGCAATGCGGAAGCCGGATCGCCTCGCATGTCCGACGACATCTTGTCGATTTCATCAAGCAAAAACAATGGATTTTTTACTTCCACTTTGGCCATTTTCTGGATCAGCTTACCTGGCAATGAGCCAATATAAGTTCGGCGGTGACCACGAATTTCTGCTTCATCACGGACGCCACCGAGGGCCATACGCACATACTTACGTCCGGTCGCCTTCGCAATGGACTGACCGAGAGAGGTTTTACCCACTCCTGGCGGCCCTACCAGACAAAGGATAGGACCTTTAAGCTTGCGCACCCGCTGCTGAACGGCAAGGTATTCAATAATACGTTCTTTGACTTTTTCCAGTCCGTAATGATCCGCATTGAGGATCTCTTCAGCCTTGGCAAGGTTCTTTTTCACGGCCGAGCGCTTGTGCCATGGTACGTTGGTCAGCCAGTCGATATAACTGCGCACGACAGTTGCTTCAGCCGACATAGGCGACATCATCTTCAGTTTTTGCAGTTCGGCTCTGGCTTTTTCCTCGGCCTCAGAGGGCATTTTAGCCTCTTCGATTTTCTTACTCAGCGCTTCAAACTCATCCGGCGCATCATCCAGCTCACCCAGTTCTTTCTGAATCGCTTTCATTTGCTCGTTGAGATAATACTCACGCTGAGATTTCTCCATTTGCTTTTTAACCCGGGTACGGATTTTCTTTTCAACCTGGAGTAAATCAATCTCGCCTTCCATCAGTGCCATAAGGTATTCAAGACGTTCGTTAACGCCCTTCATCTCCAGCACTTTCTGTTTCTCGACCAGCTTAAGTGGCATGTGTGCAGCCATAGTGTCGGCAAGACGAGCAGCATCGTCGATCCCATTTAATGAAGTCAGCACTTCAGGTGGGATCTTCTTGTTGAGCTTTACATAGCCTTCGAATTGCGAAACCGCTGAACGTATCAATACTTCCTGTTCACTTTCAGGCAGATCTTCGTCGGCAGTACGGTTAATGCCAGCGATAAAATAAGGCTCAGATTGATTGTATTCTGCGATTTCACCGCGAACATTACCTTCTACCAGTACCTTTACCGTACCGTCGGGTAATTTGAGTAATTGCAGAATGGTGGCGATGGTGCCTACAGAATAAATGTCATTGGTATCGGGTTCATCGATGCCTGCATCTTTTTGCGCAACCAGAAAAATCTGTTTGTCGCTGTCCATGGCCGCTTCCAGGCAACGAATGGATTTTTCTCGTCCAACAAATAAAGGTATGACCATATGGGGATAAACAACCACGTCCCGCAAGGCCAGTACAGGAATTTCAATGCGATTTTCTCGCTCTGACGTCATACTTCTTCTCTAAATTTTTCTCTTAATGAGTCTTTATATGGGGATAGGCAGACAAAGTTCAATCAGTCTGTCAGTGTTTTACTAAATCTTATCCCAACATAGCGCAAAACATTGAATAATTGATACAAAAAAGGCCCTTTAATTAGGGCCTTTTGCATTTTTCTTATTCACTTGCCGCTTTTTTATCAGCGTTGTCGTAAATCAGGATGGGTTTAGATTCACCCCGGATAACCGTTTCATCGATTACCACTTTTGACACGTTGTCCATGGCAGGTAGTTCGTACATGGTTTCAAGCAACACTGCTTCTACAATGGAGCGCAGACCACGAGCACCGGTTTTACGCTGCATCGCTTTTTTAGCAATGGCTAACAGTGCGTCTTCGCGGAACTCCAGTTCGGTATCTTCCATGGCAAACAATGCACCATACTGTTTGGTAATGGCATTCTTCGGCTCTTTCAGAATCTGAATCAGTGCGTCTTCGTTGAGCTCTTCCAGGCTGGTCACAACCGGTAAACGGCCGATGAATTCCGGAATCAGGCCGTATTTAACCAAATCTTCCGGCTCTACCTGTTTGAACAATTCAGAAACCGCCTGCTTGTTCTCTTTGGATTTTACTTCAGCACCAAAACCCATGCCGCTGCCCTGCGCTGAGCGTTGCTCAATCACTTTATCCAGACCCGCAAACGCGCCGCCACAAATGAACAGGATCTTAGAAGTATCAACCTGCAAAAACTCTTGTTGTGGATGCTTGCGTCCGCCCTGAGGAGGCACAGAAGCAACCGTTCCTTCAATCAGTTTGAGCAGCGCCTGCTGCACACCTTCGCCGGATACGTCACGGGTGATAGACGGGTTATCAGACTTACGGCTTATCTTGTCGATTTCATCGATGTATACAATACCGCGCTGGGCTTTTTCAACATCGTAATCGCATTTCTGTAACAGCTTCTGAATGATGTTTTCCACGTCTTCGCCCACATAACCGGCTTCGGTTAACGTGGTGGCATCGGCCATAGTGAAAGGAACATCCAGCAGTCGTGCCAGCGTTTCCGCCAGCAACGTTTTACCGCTACCGGTAGGGCCAATCAGCAGTATGTTACTCTTACCCAGTTCTACCCCATCATGCACGTCGCCGTTACGCAGACGTTTATAGTGGTTGTATACCGCGACCGATAACACCTTTTTGGCGTGGTCCTGACCGATCACATAATCATTCAGATGCTCATGAATTTCGTGTGGTTTCGGTAACGCGTTTTGATTTTGCTTATTCGGTGAAATATCTTTAATTTCTTCGCGAATAATGTCATTACAAAGCTCAACACATTCATCACAAATGAACACAGAAGGTCCTGCAATCAGTTTTCTGACTTCGTGCTGGCTTTTGCCACAAAACGAGCAATACAGAAGTTTGTTATCGCTATCGCTGCCTTGTTTATCGCTCATAAATTCTTGCCTCTAGACTGCCCGGCAAACACTAAAACCAGTGCCGGGCTTATATAACTATACTACTTAGTGGCGGATGCGTCAGTTCGGTTTGTTAAAACCTGATCTATTAAGCCATACTCTTTGGCTTCACTTGCACTTAAGAAGTTGTCACGATCGGTGTCGCGAGCCACGGTTTCGTAGTCTTGTCCGGTATGCTCAGCCATCAGTCGGTTGAGTTTTTCCTTTATGCTCAGGATTTCACGAGCATGGATTTCGAAGTCAGACGCCTGGCCCTGGAAACCACCTAAAGGCTGGTGAATCATAACTCGCGCGTTTGGCAGACAGTAACGTTTGCCCTTCGCGCCACCCGACAACAGGAACGCGCCCATACTGGCAGCCTGGCCGACACACACGGTGCTGACATCAGGTTTAATAAATTTCATGGTGTCGTAAATTGCCATACCCGCAGTAACAGAACCACCGGGAGAATTGATATAAAGGAAAATGTCTTTTTCCGGATTCTCAGCTTCCAGGAATAACATTTGTGCCACGATAAGATTGGCCATGTGATCCTCAACCTGACCCACCAGAAAAATCACGTTTTCTTTGAGCAGACGAGAATAGATATCGTAAGAACGCTCCCCTTTTGCGGTTTGTTCAACAACCATGGGGACCAGTGCATTCATTGGATCTAACGGGCTTTGCATTATGCGGTTACCTTAAGTACTAACAGAAATAAAAATGCTCGGACTAGACCGAGCATTTAAACAGTTGCGTGTAGGTTAAGTCAATCTGGGAGTGTAAAATTACCCCTGTTTGTTCATAACCTCATCAAACGGCTTGTTCACTTCGGTGACTTTAGCCTGACCAACAACCCACTCGATCGCTTGTTCTTCGAGTGCAACATTTTGCATTTGTTGCATCAGTTCCTGATTATTTTTGTAGTAATCAACAACTTCTTGTGGATCTTCATACGCAGAAGCCATGGTTTCGATCAGGCTGTCTACTTTTTCCTGGTCCGCTTTCAGGTCGTTCTGCTTGATGATTTCACCCAGCAGCAGACCGATGCTTACGCGACGCTGTGCATTATCTTTAAACAGGTCAGCTGGCAGGTCTGGCAGGTTTGCACCACCGCCCTGTTGGCTGAAACGCTGTTTAGCCTGTTCACGCAGTGCGTTAACTTCCTGCTCAACCAGTGCCGCTGGCAGGTCGATTTCGTTTTTCTCAAGCAGCTTGGCAATCACTTCTTCTTTAAGCTGTGTCTTAAGCGTCTGGCCTAATTCACGCTCCATGTTCTTGCGTACTTCTGCTTTCAGTGCTTCAACGTCACCATCTTCAATACCGAACAGTTTAGCAAACTCTTCGTCTACCTTAGGCAGCGTCAGACCTTCAACTTTCTTCACGTTAACAGTGAATTGAGCCGCTTTACCTTTCAGCGCTTCAGCGTGGTAGTCTTCAGGGAAAGTGACGTCTACAATAACTTCTTCGTCTTTTTTCGCACCCACCAAAGGCTTTTCGAAGCCTGGGATCATACGATCTTTACCCAGTTCCAGCGTAAAGTCTTCTGCTTTACCGCCGTCAAACTCTTCACCGTCGATGGTACCCACGAAGTCGATAACCAAACGGTCATCTTTGCGCGCTTTACGCTTAACTTCTTTCCATTCGCCGTGCTGTTTTTGCAGAGTCTCTAACATGTTGTCCAGGTCTTCATCTGCGATCTCAACAACTGTTTTTTCGATTTCAATGTCGTCTACGCCTTTCACTTCTACTTCCGGGTAGACTTCAAACTTGGCAACAAATTCCAGGTCTTCACCGTCCTGATCTTTGGTCAGTTCAAATGAAGGCATGCCAGCAGGATTGATTTTTTCCTGCACGATAGCCTGATAGAAATTTTGTTGCATAACGTCGCCAGCCACTTCCTGACGAACCGCTTGTCCGTAACGTTTCTTAATTACGCTTACTGGTACTTTACCTGGACGGAAACCGTTAATACGCTGAGTTTTCGCTAATTGCTGTAAACGCGATTTAACGGCGTTATCTACTGACTCAGCAGGAACAGTAATAGTAAGACGGCGTTCTAAACCCTGAGTCGTCTCGACTGAAACTTGCATTGTATTACCTCAACTTTGCGCCTAATACGCTTTATTTTCCAGCCTCTCGCCCGCCACTGAGAACAGTGATTAAAACTCAGGTAAGAGGTCGTTTCATCGCGCTATAATCTACGCGCTGCCTTAAAAAGACGCAGTAGTATACAGTTTGATAACATCAGAGTCGAGCACAAATCGGCGCTTTCTGTTTTCGCGCTGAATAAGCGGATATAGCTCTTGATTTTCAAGCACTGAAAGCCGACAAATTTAACGTAATCAAGTAAGTGAAAACCGTGGGCAAAGCGTTAAGCGAACGGATTAACATAATAGAGAGAATGAAGATGTTTGGTGCGTCAGGATTGACTCCGGACTCCTGCCTTTCGCCCTCCGGGCCAGCACTAACTTGCTGTTGCGCATTGTACCTGACAATATGCTCAACTGCTTCCCTGCATACACAACGGAGTCTTCGACTTGCTTCGCAGAATATCTTTTGAGAATTTTTTAGAGATGGTCGGTGAGACAGGATTTGAACCTGCGACCCCTTGTACCCAAAACAAGTGCGCTACCAAGCTGCGCCACTCACCGACTGTAATCTGTGTTGCTAAGAAACGGTGTAAATGGTGCGGAAGGAGAGACTTGAACTCTCACGCCGTGAAGCACTGGAACCTAAATCCAGCGTGTCTACCAATTCCACCACTTCCGCAAGAAAATGGGGTGGACGATGGGACTTGAACCCACGACAACCGGAATCACAATCCGGGGCTCTACCAACTGAGCTACGCCCACCATTGAGGTGTTGCATTATACAAATAATCGTTGTGGTATGATAACTATTATTTGCTTTTTTGCTACTTAGACCTGCCGAATTCGCGTTGGCGCGTCCGGCAGGATTGCAACATACATCGTGTATGTTGTCCTTCAGACCAGCCTGAAGGCTATGCCAATTTGTTCCAGACAAATTGGTCGAACCTTACTTTCTCATCCTACCGACTCGCTATGGCGCGTCCGGCAGGATTCGAACCTGCGACCCACGGCTTAGAAGGCCGTTGCTCTATCCAGCTGAGCTACGGACGCTTGGCGAATCTTCGCTAGCAAAAATGGTCGGTGAGACAGGATTTGAACCTGCGACCCCTTGTACCCAAAACAAGTGCGCTACCAAGCTGCGCCACTCACCGGACCTGCGTATCGGCGTGAACTTCATCACCGCTACGGGGTGCGCATACTACCGGCTTGCCCTTACCTCGTCAAACACTTTTTTACCCTAAAATTATCGTATGCTCACAAAGTCGACAACTCGATCTAAAAATAGCCAAATTTACGCTCCTGACCAACAATTCGTGTTTGTTGTTTTGCCTTAGCCGCTATACTTGTGGGAAAATATTATTCTTATCATTTTTTATTAATTACTTCATTAAGCAGCCAGTAACTATGACCGCCCATTTGATTGACGGCAAACTTATTGCCAAGCAAGTTCGACGAGACGTCGCTTTATATGTTGATTCACTGAAACAAGCAGGCAAAAGGGAGCCTGGTTTGGCAGTGGTGCTGGTTGGCAGCGATCCGGCATCACAGGTTTATGTTTCGAATAAGCGTAAAGCCTGTGACGAAGTGGGTTTTAATTCCCGCTCTTACGATTTACCCGCCGATACATCGCAACAACAATTGCTCGACCTGGTGGATGAGTTAAATGAAGATCCCGCCATCGACGGTATTCTGGTTCAACTGCCACTGCCTGCAGGGCTGGATGCCGAACAAATTCTTGAGCGAATTCACCCCCACAAAGATGTCGATGGCTTCCATCCTTACAATATTGGCCGCTTAGCTCAACGTATACCAGCTTTACGCCCGTGCACGCCCAAAGGCATTATGACCATGATAGAAGCCACCAAGCGTCCGGTAAAAGGGCTGGATGCAGTGATTGTTGGCGCGTCTAATATTGTTGGTCGCCCGATGTCACTGGAGCTGTTGCTGGCCGGTTGCACGGTGACTACCTGTCATAAATTTACCCAGGATTTAAAGAGCCACGTCAGCCGTGCCGATTTACTGGTAGTTGCCGTAGGCAAGCCAGCTTTTATTCCCGGCGACTGGATCAAACCCGGTGCTATTGTCATTGATGTGGGCATCAACCGCACGGCTGCTGGCTCACTGGTAGGTGATGTGGAGTTTGATAAAGCAGTAGATCACGCAGGCTGGATTACTCCCGTACCAGGCGGTGTTGGCCCAATGACCGTCGCCAGCCTGATTGAAAACACGCTGGAAGCCTACGTTAAATTTCACTCTTAATTTAGTGGTATGACTTACACCCCAAAAACGCCAGCCTGCCATCACGTACAGCGTTGGCTTGATGATATGGTTATTGGCCATAATTTCTGCCCCTTTGCACGCTTTGTGCGTGATCAGCAGCGCATCCGCTACGTGGACATTGCGTCATCAGACATGGCCAGGGTGCTGGAGGCATTGCACGATGAATTTCTGCATCTGGATACCACCAGCCATACCGCTACAACCCTCTTGGTGTTATCTGACGGTTGGCAACAATTTGATGACTACCTGATGTTAGTGGATGTCGCTCAGCAATCGCTGAACCACTGGGGTTATGAAGGGGAATATCAGCTGGCCAGCTTTCATCCTGACTACCTGTTTGCCGGCGAAGCGGAAAGCGCGCCCAGCCATTATACTAATCGTGCTCCTCATCCGGTGATCCACATTATTCGTGAGGCAGAAATGGAGCAGGCACTGGCGCACCATCCTGACCCCGAATCCATCCCTCAAACCAATATCGACACCACCGAAGCACTGGGTGAGGCTACCTTGCGGACTCAGCTTAAACGGTGTAAAAGTCCGCGTTAAGACTACGCAGCGCAGACTTTGTTAAGGACTGCCCGGCTGTTGCAGTAACTCTGCTTTAGGCGTTAACAGCCCACGCGCCTGAAAGTCGGTCAGCCGGAACATCCACTCGGTGAGCGAAGCTGCAACCAGATCGCCGGCCAGTAACAACGAGTAACCGCCTTCGTCATCATCCATCTGATACAGCGTCATGGTTAACAATTTGCCTTCCTCAGTGGTGATATCGATGGTACGGCGTAACTGTGTTGCAGCAGGTTCATTTATCAGCGGTTCAACACTATCGTATTCGAAGTTAACAATGTCATTCAGGGTGTGAGCCAGCACGCCGGGATAAGCCAGCGGTAACTGATTCTCACTGAGCTGCCAGTTGCCCTCGGCACCTTTATACAACGTAAAAGCAGGGTCATTATCGATAACGATGGACTTAAGCGTCGTAAGTCCGGCATCAATGATGTCAGCTAATAACCACTCATATGGAGTGAGCGGTAAGGACAGTGTTTCGTCTATCAGGTAACTTTGCTGCTGCGACGGTTCCCGCGCGTAGCGGCCCATGCCGCTGGACGCCAAATTTCCAATCACCACACGCCATTGCTGAGTATCAGTGGCAATGGTCAGCAAAGTACTTTGTGCGCCGGGCTGAGTAACAGGCTCTACGCCAAGCAGTGTATAACGCGATGCCTTAGCGGTTTTCGGCTCAATAATATGCGCCTGAGCCAGGCCACTAACGAACCCGGCCAGTTTTTCCACATCAACCGGAAAGGTCATCACCGAATCCAGATGGGTTGCCAGCCACTGCTCTCCTTCCCGTCGCGCTTTAAACAGCGGTCCTTCTGCATTTTCAATGGTTATTTGCGTCAGCGAATTACTTTGTGACGCCAGCCCGCCCAACAATAAATGAGACTGAGAGGTCTGCTCGGGGTGGCGTTCAAACACTAAATAATAGTCGGCGCCTAAAGTCACTACGACCAGTAAAAATAATATAACAACACGGGTCATGATCCGATGGCCTCCAGTGTTTTCTTGCCTGCTCTGCGACGCAGCAGACGCGCCAACCCCCACAGTACAGTAACCAGTAATAAAGGGCTGATAGCAATATTTAACAGCTTGAGATAGTTACCCAGCTGGTCGATGTCCCTTTCCAACTGATAACGAACTTCGCGCAGTTCCCGGCGGATTTCGTTTCGCTGTGCAATAAACGTATCCAGGGCAGTCTGTTGTTCAGGTGTCAGCGTCAGAGCACCAGACTCGGTCTGCACATTCTGCAACTGGGCTAACTGTTCTTCCGTTTGCTGGAGTTGATTTTGCAGTCGCTCTTCCTGTTCGCGGAAGCGGGCTTCTGCCGCGACCTGCAATGCCTGCACCTGTTCAAACGGCCTAGCATAGGTGCCACGCCCACGAATACTGATCAGTGCATCACTGCCGGCCAGGTTTTCACTGGCATTAATAATGGCATCGCCATTGTTGGCAAATGGCGTGTAGATGGTTTCACCAAAGAAATTAGCCTGCTGCACCCAAAAGCGATCGGCCAGCAGGTCGGCATCGCTAAACACAATCAGATTTAATTTAGCGGTTCGGCTAACATGCGCCATATTAAGCTCACTGGCAGATTCTGATGCCGGCGCCTGGGTAAACGCCGATGTCGCCGGGCCACTAAAACGTGCTGCCAGGGTTATACGCTGAGAGTCTGAACCATCAAGCATCCGCTGCAATGCCTGTGGATCCTGAGTCATGGCATAGTCGGCGCCATCTATTACCACCGCATCGGCTGATGAATAAGCCAGTGGCGTGAGGGTTAAATCACTGCCTTCAACCAGTGTCAGAGGCGCGAAGGATGAGCCGTTAACCAGTTCCAGGTTGGCTGTAATTACATCTTCGCGGTTAAGTTGCTCTCCGGTCAGACCGATAATGCCAGGGTGGCGGGTTACTGTACCTTCGGGAGTGCGAATATCCAGTCCCAACCGGCCATCAAGCACCACCGAATCAAGCCCGGCATTGATACCCCAACTTTCCAGCAAGCCAAAGTCAGATTTATTTGCTTCAAGCGAACCCATCATTGCCATGGCATCCGACTCATAGTGTGGATCCACAAACAACAGGATACGTCCCTGGCGCATGGCGAACTGATCAATAGAATATTGCAATGCTTCGCTCAGGTTCTGCGGGTGAATAACCACCAGCACGTCAGTATTTTCCGGAATTTGTGAGGCATCACTGCCAATGGTTGTGATGTCGTACAACTGACTTAACTGGCTGTAAAACGTCATGGCGGGTGTCATTTGACCATTCATCGGATTTTGCCCGCCCATCAGGTTGATATCGGTAAGTAGCGTCAGTTGGACCGGGTCAGGTTCACTCAGTTGATAAATCAGTTTGCTGATATCGTATTCGAGGAATTGTTCTTTCTGAGGATCGAAAAAGTTAATCGTAAATTGATTATCTACCGCATTCGTGCCGGCCAAACCAAAGTAAATGGCATCGCCTACCGGACCAAGCGTTGCCCCGGTCAGGCCAAACTGATTCGCCCGATCTTCGGCTTCTGAAAAGGGCTCTGGGTCGATAACATTTAGCGTAATTTTGCCATTTGCCCGAGATTCATATTCCTCAAGTAAACTTTGCACCCGATTGGCGTAGTTACGTAACGATGTCATGCCCTTCGAGGCGGTATCGGAGAAATAGAAGTTGAGCACAATGGGCTCATCGATATCATTTAACACCCGCTGACTTCCCTCAGACAGGGAATACACCTGATCTTCGGTGAGGTCGATACGATAGTCGCCCAGCATTTCATTGTTAATAACCACCAGCCCCAGACACAATACTGCCAACAGCGAAAGGGTTAAAAAAGCGATTAATTTCTGCATGGTTAATCCGCCTTTTTCTGTTCAATAACAACCAGGCTGGCATAGAGCCATACCACCATGATGATGAAAAAATAGCCCACGTCATTCAGCGCCAGTACGCCTTTGGCCATGGCCTCAAAGTGACTCAGAAAACTGAAACTAGCGACGGTATCAAGAATAAGGTTTCCGGCCCAAGGATCAAAGGCATCCAGCACAATGCTGCTACCCGATACCACAAACAAAAAACACACCACCACTGCCAGAATAAACGCCACCACCTGATTGCGGGTGAAGGCTGACATACAGGTACTGATAGCCAGAAAAGCACCGGCCATAAGCCAGCTACCAATGTAGGCGGCAATAATAATGCCGTGATCGGGCTCACCAAGAAAGTCGACACTGAGCCATAACGGGAAAGTCAGCGCCAATGCCAGACCAAGCACCAGCCACGCTGCAATAAATTTGCCCAGCACGGCTTCTGCCACACTGATAGGCAGGGTCATGAGTAATTCAATGGAGCCGGACTTGCGCTCTTCCGCCCAGCTGCGCATCGCAATCGCCGGTACCAGAAATAAATACAACCAGGGGTGGAAGTTAAAAAACGGGATTAAATCGGCCTGACCCCGTTCGTACAAATTACCAATAAAGAAAGTAAAGATGCCGGATAACATCAAAAAGATAGCAATGAAAACGTAAGCGACCGGTGTGGCGAAAAAGCTCGCAAATTCCCTTTTTGTCACGATCCAGATGTTACCCATTGGCCACCTCCGCCGTTGTGATGTCCCGAAACACTTCATCGAGTCGACCTGTCTCCAGGGTCAGGGTATCCACAGGTAAACGCCGCTGGGTGATATATTCATTGATGGCATGGAAAATATGTTTGCCGGGCTCCGGAAATAAGGTCACCAGACCGGTCTTGCGGTCGATTTCCATTTCATCTACCCCGTCCAGTTCGGCGAGACCCGATATATCAGCGGCATAGCTAAGACGCAGGCTTACTGCATTACAGTAGCGCGAGCGGTGCCTGAGTACTTCCGGTGTATCGTCAAAGCGTAATTGCCCGTCGGCGATAATCATCACCCGGTTACACACTGCCGCGACTTCCTCCAGAATATGGGTAGAAATAATCACAATTTTTTCCCGCGACAGATCTTCAATCAATTGTCGGACATGGTGTTTCTGGTTGGGGTCGAGTCCGTCTGTTGGCTCATCCAGAATGAGAATAGCAGGATCGTGCAAAATAGCCTGGGCCAGCCCCACCCGGCGTTTAAAGCCCTTGGAAAGATTATCAATGGGCCGGTTCAGGACATCACCCAGCTCGACGCGATGAATTACATCATAAAGGCGTTCTTTGCGATGGGCGCCTTTTAACCTTCTGACATCAGCAATGAAGTGCAAAAACTGCCACACTGTCATATCACCATACGCCGGGGCGCCTTCTGGCAAGTAACCAATATCCCGTTGAATCACCTTCGTATCGGTATCAATGGACCGTTCCTTAATCAAAATTTCTCCCTCACTGGGCGGCAGAAATCCGGTCAGCATTTTCATTGTGGTAGACTTTCCAGCGCCATTTGGCCCCAAAAAGCCCACAATATTGCCTGGCGTAATGTCGAAAGAAAGATTATCGACTGCTTTAAAATGGTCGTAAAATTTAGATAAATTTTTTACCGAGATCATAGCCATCCTATTTACGATCTACTGTTTAACAGTACCTTTGTATATTGCTGCGATTTACTGCAAAAGACCAAGGTATGTGGTTAGAGCTATATATTGGCATACGCGGGATTTTCAATCATGTAAAAATTGGCAAATTGATGACTTATCTGCACATCGGACGAAAAAAAGCCCGCACAGAGGCGGGCTGAAAAGTGTTCCAGGGACTACCAGTAATTAGATAGCGGCGCTACTATAGCGAATAAATGTTTGAACTTTGTTTCAGTCTAACTACAAAGGTGTTGCAATTTATGTCCGAACCTTCTGCCTTTGGGTTGACCCCCATCGGCCATATCTCTTCACCATTTAAACAAAAATTTGCCATTCCACGCCAACCGGTCCTGGCAAATGCCCGAGGCAGTATACGCCTGGCACCGCAGTTTAATGACGCAAACTGTCTGCGTGGCATCGAAACTTACTCTCATCTGTGGCTGTTGTTTTTATTTCACGAAAACCTCGACCAGGGCTGGACTCCCACGGTCCGCGCGCCACGCCTGGGCGGTAACAATCGCATTGGCGTGTTTGCCTCCCGTAGTACTTTCCGGCCTAACGGCATAGGTATGTCGGTAGTGAAAAACCTGGGTGCTGAACACCTTGGTGGTCAGTGGCAGCTCAAGGTGGGCGGCGTTGACTTACTGGATGGTACACCCATTATCGATATCAAGCCTTACCTGCCCTACTCCGATAACATAGCCGATGCCGAGGCGCATTGGCTTGATGAGCACCCGTTACCCGCCAGGGAGGTGCATTTTACTAAGCAGGCAACTGCCCAGTTAAACGCCCAGCCTCATACCGACTTACAAGCCCTGATCACTCAGTGCCTGAGCCAGGACCCCCGCCCGGCTTACCGACAATCACAGGACAACGACCCGAAGACTTACCAGGTCATTTTCTACGACCGCGACATACAGTGGCGAGTAGAAAACGGTAAAGTCCTGGTGACATCACTCGAACAGGTTTCTTAGGGCTATTTTAGCGCCCCTAACACTGCTAGAATACGCGGGTTTTGTAATCATCCAACGGGTATATGCCATCAATGCGCACTAGTCAGTATTTATTAGCAACACAAAAAGAAACCCCTGCTGACGCTGAGGTAATTAGTCATCAGCTTATGCTTCGGGCAGGTCTCATTCGTAAACTTGCCTCCGGCCTTTATACCTGGCTGCCAACCGGCTTACGGGTGTTAAATAAAGTCGCCAATATTGTTCGTGAAGAAATGAACAAGGCTGGCGCTATTGAAGTGTTAATGCCGGTAGTACAACCTGCTGATCTGTGGCAGGAAACTGGTCGCTGGGAAGAATATGGCCCTGAATTACTGCGTATTAAAGACCGCCACAACCGGGATTTCGTGCTTGGTCCGACTCACGAAGAAGTCATTACCTCAATGGTACGTAACGAAATCAGCAGTTATAAACAGCTACCGATGAACCTGTACCAGATCCAAACCAAGTTCCGTGATGAAGTACGTCCTCGCTTCGGTATTATGCGCGGCCGTGAATTCACCATGAAAGATGCCTACTCGTTCCACCTTACCCAGGAATCACTGCAGGATACTTACGACGCCATGTACGGTGCGTACTGCAAAATTTTTGAACGCATGCAACTCGATTACCGCCCGGTACTGGCCGATACCGGTTCTATCGGCGGCAGCGTGTCGCACGAGTTCCACGTACTGGCAGAATCAGGTGAAGACAACATCGCTTTCTCCAGCGGCTCAGATTATGCGGCCAACGTAGAGCTGGCGCAAACTCAACAAGTTGACAGCGCCAGTGTAGAGGGCTTGCAATATGTTCTGGTTCAGGCTGCTGACGAAGACGGCGAAGCCGATACGAACAACTGGGTGCTACTGGTCCTGTCGGCCAGTCACACGCTGAACGATATTAAAGCCGAGAAACTCAACGAAGTTGCCGCACCGCTGGTTACAGCCAGCGATGAAACCGTAAAAGCTGTGCTGGGTGCTTCTGGCAATGATATCGACCTGACCACGGTGAAGATACCGGTATTTGCCGATTACGTTGTAGCGGCGGCGTTAAAAGACGAAGCCTGTGCGGAAAAAATTACCGCTGCCGACCTGCGCAACATTGAAGCCGGCGACCCATCACCGTGTGGTAATGGCACCATCGAAATTAAGCGCGGTATCGAAGTAGGTCATATCTTCCAACTGGGCGATAAATACTCTGAAGCCATGGGCTGCGGCGTACTGAACGAAAATGGTAAACATGAAATCCTCAGTATGGGCTGCTACGGTATTGGCGTTTCCCGGGTGGTCGCTGCCGCTATTGAACAGAATCACGACGAACACGGTATTATCTGGCCTGATCCTATCGCACCGTTCAAAGTAGCTCTGATCCCTATGAATATGCATAAATCACAGCGGATTATGGAAGCAGCGGAAGCGCTGTACGCAGAGCTTACCGCAGCGGGTGTGGAAGTGTTGTTTGACGACCGTAAAGAACGTCCGGGCGTCATGTTTAAAGATATGGAGCTGGTAGGGATACCCCACAGTATCGTTATTGGCGAGCGCAACCTCGATGAACAGCTGGTTGAATATAAAAATCGCCGCACCGGTGAGAAATCTTTATTACAATTAACGGAAGTCACTACATTTATCAACGGATTGTAGTATAACGGGGCAAGCCACCAGGCTAACCCGTGAGTAAGGAGTAAGGAGTCAGCATGCAGTTAACCTTCTATGGTGTACGAGGTTCCATTCCAACACCGGGCGCAGACTATGTGCGCTATGGGGGCAACACTGCATGCGTACACATCGAACTGAGTGATGGTACTGATATTTCCCTGGATGCCGGTACCGGCATCCGGCTCCTTGGCGATAAGCTGGTTACAAAGCAAACCCCCATTCATATCCTGCTAACCCATAATCACTGGGATCATATTCAGGGATTTCCGTTTTTTACGCCTATATATCAACCCGACCGTGAAATATTTATCACGCCCGGGCAAACATCACTGCCGGAAAACGATGCCATTATTAAACAAATGCAGGGCTCTGTATTTCCGGTGCCTTTTTCGACATTGCGTTCGAAAATTACTATTACGCCACAGCCTGACAACACAGACACCTGGAAACTCAATGGCGCAACCATTGCACGTTTACCCATGAATCATCCCGGCAAAGGCAGTGCCTATTCGGTGTCGGAAAATGGCTTTAAGGTGGCCTACATTACCGATAATGAGCTTTATCCTCCCTATAAAAAAGAAACCGATTTCCTAACGTTTGTGGAATTTGCCAGAAACGCAGATTTGATTATCCATGATGCCCAGTACATGTTGTCAGACATGCCCGCCAAGAGTGGCTGGGGACATTCGGTAGCAGAAGAAGCCGTGAAACTGGCCATGGCGTGTAACGCCAAACGACTGGCGCTTTATAGTCATGACCCCAGCCGTACGGACAAGGATATCGATGACATCATTGCTCACTGCAAGCAGTACATCACCATAGCAGAATCACCCCTGCAGTTAGTTGCAGCTCATGAGGGACTCACCATTGACTTTACCGCTTAGCCTTAATCACTTAGCCCTTGGCCTGGTACTGCTGACAACCCCAGTATTCGGCTATTGCGACGATAACGAGCAACAGAGCGAAGTAGAAACTCAGGAGCAGCAAAGCGGACTGATTGCCCTGCCCAGCCTGTTCAGAAAACGCTTCGAAGCCGATAAAAACCTGTTAAATAATGCGTTTGCGATTACCCAGTACAAACGTAACTATTTTCTGCCTTTTACTTACGTGGATAACCCCAACGCACTTGGCAATGCCGGACTAACCGAAGACAACGTCGACAGTAAAGAAGCCAAATTTCAAATCAGTGTAAAGCTCCCCCTGTACACCCAGCCTGACTCGGTAGAAGGCGTTTATTTTGGTTTCACGCTAACCTCATTCTGGCAACTATATAACAGTGAGGTGTCCAAGCCTTTCCGGGAAACTAACTACGAACCGGAAATTTTTTATCAGTGGAATACCGATATAAAGCTCCTTGGTATCGACTTTAATGCCCTGCAGCTTGGTTTTAACCACATGTCTAACGGTCAGAGTGAGCTACGCTCGCGCAGTTGGAACCGCATTATGCTAACCAGTTTGTTCAGCGATGCCGATGATATCTATTATCTGCGCACCTGGTATCGCATTCCGGAAGATCCGAAAAGCTCGCCCGATGATCCGGCTGGCGATGATAACCCCAGAATTAATCACTACTATGGTCGCCTTGAGCTTGGTTATGGTACGCGTATTAAAGGCTTTGGTTTATTTGCCCGGCTGCGTAATAACCTGGAATTTGATAATAACCGCGGCAGTCTGGAGCTGTCAGTCAGTTACCCGGTATCCCCCCGTTACGAAGTCGTACTGCAGTATTTTAACGGCTATGGGGATAGCCTGATTGATTATAATCGCCGCCAGAACCGCGTCGGACTGGGATTCCAACTGGCAGCATTTTAAAATCAGGGAATTACCCCTGCCGCCCGATACAACTGCAAATGTACGTCTACCAGTGCATCAATATCGCGCTGATAGCCGCCACCAATAACGCAAGCCACGGGCAGGTTATGACGCCGGCACCACTTTAGCACCATACAGTCACGCTGATAAACGCCTGCGCTACTGATATTTAACAAACCTAAATCATCATTCTCATGCACATCCACACCCGCGTCATAAATCACGGCATCGGGTGCATAAAGTCGCTCAGCCACACTAAGCGCTTCATCAAGAGTGGCCAGGTACGGTTCATCCGTCATGCCTTTAGGCAAAGGGAAATCCATATCAGACTGTTGCTTGCGGTGGGGAAAGTTCTTCTCGCCATGCAATGATAAGGTGATCACCGATGGATCTTCCTGAGCGAGCAGCGCAGTCCCATCCCCCTGATGAACATCTAAATCAACAATCAGCACCGCATCTATCCCGGGCTTGCTGAGCATTTGCCGGGCTGCGAGATATAAATCATTGAATAAACAAAAACCAGACCCCCAATCTGCACCAGCGTGATGATAGCCGCCGGTAAGGTTAAGCGCCAATCCATGTTGCAATGCCAGTTCAGCAGTTTTGAGCGTACCGCCCACGGCAGTGAGGCTGCGTTTAATCAGTTGTTCCGACCAGGGGAAACCAATACGGCGCATCGCCTTGGTATCCAGGGTGCCATCAATCAGCGCTTCAACATAACCGGCATCGTACCAGGTGGTCAGTGTGTCCATGGCTACCGGCTCAGGCCTGGTATACAGTGACTCTGATACACCTGCAGCGCACAGGGCATCGTGGATCCCCTGGTATTTTTCGATAGGAAAACGATGCCGAACCGGTAATTCGAGTTGACTGTATATAGGGTGGAAAACCAGATGCTGCACAATAGTAACACTTCACGTTGTAATAATAGGAATTGAGTATTGTACTGAGTTTATCGAGGACTGGCTCACACCAGTACCGACTGATCCGACTTCGATGTATTCTTTGTGACTTTTCACAGACGAAGAATGTTCTTCAGGTTCCGATCGTTCTGGAGCACGCTAAACGACCTGTTCTTTCAGATTTTTACTGAAAGTCCGGCTTGCTTTTAAGACTTTATTATTCGACAAATGAACGTGATACTCTGAATTTCTTAATGGGTCGAGTTGCTTGATTTTTCTAACATTTACCATGGTAGATTTGTGGATCCGCTGAAAATAAGCAGGCACAATATTAACTAAGTTCTTCATCCTTTCGCGCATCACGTAGGTTTCGCCTTCCGTATGCACACACATGTAATCACCCGCTGCATCAATCCAGAATACTGTCTCAAAGGGCACTAACAACACAGAACCAACGCCATCTCGGATCACCAGCTTTTCATCACTAACACTATAATCCGGAAGCGTTTTGTCGGGTTGCTGAGGGTCAGAAATAAGCGCCGCGGCTTCCATCATTTTCTGTTTAAACCCAACACTTTCTCTGGCGCGTTCCAAGGCTTCTCCCAACCGGGACTGTTTAACCGGCTTCAGTAAATAATCCAGCGCTCTCACTTCAAACGCCTGTATCGCGTATTGGTGGTATGCGGTAATAAATATAACGGCGGGATAGCTTTCCGGCTGAAACGCCTTTAATAATTCAAAGCCCGATTTTCCTGGCATTTCAATATCTAAAAAGATTAAATCCGGTACCTGATGGCGACAAAATTGCAGGGCACTATCAACACTCGAAGCCTGTCCTATAATTTCGATGTCAGGAAAGAGTTGCAGGCGCAAACAGAGACCCTCAAGGGCGCTCTCTTCGTCATCAACCAGTAGCGTTTTTAACGGTTTCATGTTGCAACGTCCTCTCATACGGAATAAAAATACGCACGCATGCCCCTGCGTCCGGTTTGTTTTCGGTCACTAATTTAGCCTTCCCCTGATAAATCAGATTCAGTCTGTCTCTGCAATTAGTTAACCCTATACCAAGCTTGCAGTTTTGATGACTGTCGAACCCCTTGCCCGTATCAGTAACCGTAATAGAAAGCCCCTCTTTTAACGCAGAAAATTCAATGGTGATCGTAATATTCTGGTTAGGTAACATGCCGTGTTTTAATACATTTTCGACTAATGGCTGCACCAGCATTGAGGGTATAAGAATAGACTCAATGTGCGGTTCGGTCTGAATCTGCACTGTCAGCTTTGAACGAAACCGCGCTTTTTCAATCTCTACGTAAGTCCGAAGAATCGTCACTTCTTCCGAGACCGGTATTTTTTTTAACGGATCGGTATACAAACTGTACCTTAAAAAGTCACAAAGCTTCTCAAGCATCAGCACGGCATGGCTATTCTCTTTTTTCAGGATCAGGGTACTTATGGCATTAATACTGTTAAACATAAAGTGAGGGTTAAGCTGATAGCGTAACATCTTTAGCTGCGCTTCTTTGGCAAGGTGCGTTGCTTTTTCTAACCGCTCCCGCTGTTCAACATTATCCAGATAGCTTTTAATGCCATAATAACCTGCCGACCAGGTTGCCAGCATGGTTAATGATGCCGTGGTCCAGGTACCAAAATCAAACCAGGACATAGGCTTCCAGGGATCATTGTAGAGCCACTGAAGAGATATCCATTTGATTTCTGTCCAGAGTAACGAGACCAGCACCAGTAATACTATGTGAATGCCCACGACATAACTTTTTAATGTATAAACCCTGGCATATAGACTCCTTAGCGCCAGGGTTATCGCAAATCCACACAATGTATCGATGAACAGGTGGGGGAGATGAATATGCCAGGGCTCCTCACTGGGGATCTTTATCATAATTTCAGTTAACAGTGCGTATACGACCCAACCACTACACTGACAAAGCCAGAATAAATGAGGGCGCCGGCTTAAATTTATCAATTTACTGCTCCGATAAATAAAAACGGGTAGGACTAGCTACCCGCTGCTATTAATCTCCCTGACAAGAGACAAGATGATAACCTGAGGCCGATTCTTTCGCCAAAGCAATATCAGCCACAGCCAGGCTTATTCCACCCTCTGCGACAATGCGTAGTGCTATATCAGGATTTACACTTGCAGAAAGTTGATTCGGACAATCAGTCGCAATACTAAAGCCAATCCACTGCCCGAACTGCAAACCGGACTCACCTTTACGCTTTGTCATCGTGTTCTTGCAGAGATCTCCGACGCATTGCACTTGCAAAGAGACTGGTGTCGCCGATTGCCATTCATCAAGACGAACCTTTACATTCAGGAAACGCGCATCAAAATGCGCTTCTTGCTGATAATCGGCGGTATATTGTAATGCTGCGCTACTTTGAGTTCCATCCCGGTTCCAGGTGAACTTTCTACCGTCTTCCTGGTAAGCAAGATTGACCGATTGCATGGTAATGGATTGTCCATCAGCACTGACTCCAGACGGCGTATCAAAGAATAATGTTTCATTCTTCACATCGGTCAGAGCCCACTTAAGGCCTTTGCTAAGGTTACGCACAAAAAGTGCCTGCAAAGCTGAGTCTTTTTGAACCTTATTTTCTGAAACCGTCTCATTAATCATTTCCCACTGAGCTGAATCCTGGTATGTCAGTCCATAGCCATAGGGAAACAGTGCATTATATTCCTCATCATACCTGTTGAGGACATACTGATCGTCGTATTTCGGCCATGAAAAGCTCAGTTTGCCGGTAAAATCATACTGCGTTTCACCATTTGGCTTACTTAAAATAACATCCGCAACCCCTTGCCCTTCAGAGCCGGGTAACCAGGCTACAACAAACGCATCGGCAAGATTTAGTATAGGATTAACCCAGAGCGGGCGTCCGCTCAGAAATACGATAACAACCGGCACATCCCTGGACTTTAATCGTTTAATAAGCTGAAGGCTCTTATTAGTGTCATCTTCAAAGCGCAGAGTTTGTCTATCACCAAACCATTCTGCGTAGGGTTGCTCACCTATCACAACAATGGCAACGTCAGGTTTTTTGTCAAAGCGACCATCAGGGCTCAATTGAATAGTACCGCCAGCGAGCTCCACCTGTTGCCGAATGCCTTCATAAATAGACGTTCCATTTGGAAAATCAGCATTGCTGTTATCGGTACCTTGCCACGATACACTCCATCCACCAGCTTGCATGGCAATATTATCGGCACCCTCTCCAGCCACTAAGACACTGCGGGTGGGTTTGAAAGGCAGGATATTGCCGTTATTCTTAAGTAAGACCAGTGATTTTCTTACCGCTTCACGGGCTAACGCTTTGTGTTCAGACGCGTTAAACCAATCAGGGTGTTGTGCTCCCAGACGTTCAGATGGCTTACCCCTGACGAATATCCCCCAGCGAATTTTCGCTCTCAGGAAGCGTCTTACCGCGTCGTTAATACGTGATTCCGGGATAACACCGTCTCTCACCTGAGCCAGAGTATTGTGATAAAACGCTTCATAGTGTTCAGGGACCATCAATACATCAACGCCAGCATTGATTGCTCCGGCGCATTGCTCCAGATCACAACCATCCACAAACTTGTGAGCATTCCAGTCACTGACGACAAAACCATCAAAACCCATTTTACCTTTCAGTACATCAGTGAGCAGATACTTATTGCCGTGAACTCGTTCACCGTTCCAACTGTTGAAAGACGCCATCACAGATTGAACGCCCGCCTGAATGGCTGAAACATAGCCTGCGGCATGAATATCTCTCAAGGTCTGTTCATCTATGCGGGTATCACCTCTGTCGATTCCGCTTTGGGTGCCGCCATCACCAATAAAGTGTTTAGCCGTCGCAATTCGGTGATACGCTTTAAGAAAGTCACCTCCCGGGTGCCCCTGAATGCCTTTAACCATTCTGCCAGCGTAGTCAGCAACAATCTCAGGATCCTCTGAATAGCTTTCGTAGGTCCTTCCCCACCTATCATCCCTAACCACTGCAACGGTTGGTGCGAAACTCCATTCAATCCCCGTGGCAGCGACTTCCTTAGCCGTTGCGATGCCAATGCTTTCAATTAAATCTGGGTCTCGTGCAGCCCCTAGACCTATATTATGGGGGAAAAGTGTGGCCCCAAAAACATTACTGTGCCCGTGCATGGCATCGGTGCCCCAGATAGCAGGAATGGCGCTACCATCCATTGACGCATCAACTGATGCCTCATACATTTCGTCGGCATACTTTAACCAGATATCCTGACCGGCTTTTTTTAAACCGTAGGGCGCTGAATTTCCGCCGTTTAGGTAAGAACCAAAGCCATATTTACGCATTTCTTCCACCGTGAGGTAACCAATCTCCGGTTGAATCATTTGTGCCACTTTTTGTTCTAGCGTCATCGTAGACAACAATTTATCAATTTGTTGTTCAATGACCTCATTTCTCATGTCAGGTTTACCGTTAACCGTCCAATCGACTGTCACGTGTTGAGCTGTTGCTGTAGTGCAGCAAGACAACATAAGCAGAGAGCAGGTACGGTTCATCATCATTTTTAACTTGTTCATTTCATCATTCTCGATAAAGAATTGTACTTGAGGAAAATAGGGGGGAAATTAGCGGTCAACCGTCAGGGGGTGAGCCAAGCGAGCTGTTGCAATTCTCATGCAGACCGCTATCGCTGATCAAGGCAGACACTCAATGATTCATAGCCGAAACGCTTATCTCGCAAACAATTGCCCGACCTGATAACGCATCAGGTCGGACAACACTTCAGCTACCCTGTCGATAGATTAGAAGTTTATACCCGCTCTTACACCGTAATAACGCGGCATACCGAAACTACCTTTGGCGAAGCCTTTACTAGTGTTATTCCAATACTGAATAATTTCATCGGTTGCGTTGTTAACAAACGCCTCCACAAACCACTTCTGGTTTTGTGGTTCATATTTCAGTGACGCATTAAACACCGCAAATGCATCACGGCTGTCATCCATATATCTTACCGCTTCATCAGGGACTGCAAATGCCATGTCATCCAGATGCTTATCAACATTCCAGATGGTGGAATAGGAATCATCCTTCCAGGTCACATTTGTCCAGGCATGAATAAAACCATAGTTACCCAGGTTGAAACTGTGTGTGTAGCTTATGTTCGCCGTATACTCAGGCGTCATCGCCAGATTGTTGCCTTTAAGGTTGGTGTTAAGTACTGTGTTGGTTGGGTCAATTGACTCATCGTATGAAATGTCAAACAGGTATTCAGGATCGTAGTCCCATTTGGTAAACCAGTCCTCTGTTATCTCTGCTTGCGTCCAGGTAACATAACCGGTAACACGACCATTGGGATAAGGTTTCCAGTCAAACTCAAGCTCAATACCTTTTATGGTTGATCCAGGTACATTCTGGGTATAGTAAGCAATAACGGGTTGATTCTGGTAGTCCAGCACCGGATTACCACTTTCATCAAGAATCGGTGCACCGGATTCATCTTCGACCGGCGATAGCCGCTCAACATTCCCTATTGAGCCCACCGATGCATATTGCATATCGGTGTAGTCTGTATAGAAGAATACTGCCTGTAAGTTCAGTGAATTTTCGAATAAGCTGGTTTTAGCACCAACTTCCCAGGTGATAACCTCTTCTGGGTCAAAGGTCGTTTCGAATCGTGTCGTGTCTCCCGTTCGGTCATTCACAACTTCATAAACATCACCAATACCGCCGGCTTTAAAACCTGATGCGATATAACTGTATAACATTGTATTTTCGTCTAAATCATAATCCAGCCCGATTCTGAAATCATTCCGGGTCCAGCTTCCTTTATTGTCATTGGCGAAGAAGGATTCATAAATTGCAGGATCTTCAAAATAGTCAGTCGGCAGATTGTTCAGTGTTGTTCTGTTTAACCAGCCCGGCGCGCATCCCCCGGCATTTGAACACCGGTAGGTCCGACCGCCTTTGTCTTCTTTTGTTTCATCACTAAAACGATAACCTAAAGTTAGGTGCAAATCCGTCGTCAGATTGTATGTCGCCTGTCCAAATAGCGCATAGGCATCGGTTGATCTGTCCGGCTGATCCCAGAAGGCCTTATCATCCATAGGGTTATCGTAATAACCCAGGGTTTTGGTTCTTTCATGAAAATAATTAAACCCGGCTATCCAGATTAAATCGCCATACTCATCAGATTGCAGTTGAATTTCTGTTGAGTACGATTCGGCACCGGTCCCATCAAGGAAATACGTCGCTCCATCCCAGGGATCCAATCCGACTTCACTATCTTGAGATGACGAACGTTCCATATCTTCATAGCCGAGCAGCCAAACCAACTGTAACTCGTCAGTAATAGCATAATTAAGCGTATTTCGCAGATAGGTAATATCCAGGTTTAGTTCACCGGGTACGTTTACGACAGCTTGATAAGTATTGTCGCTGGGCATAAACGATGAGCAATCACCCCCATATTCACCAGGCCGCCCACGTAACTTTTCGCAGTTTACCAGGTCAAGGTTGTTGCCACTGTCGTTCACATACTTCTGAAAAACCGTATGGTTCGAAAAGTTTCCGTCAAGCGGTTCCCACAATGTGCTAACTCGAAATGAGTACTCATTTGCGTTATTGTAAAAGTCCGATTTGCCCGCCGGGGTTAACGCTCTTACTACCTGAGAATCAGGGTTAGTGCCAGCATTGTCGATCCACCAGTTTTCTCGCTGAGTGACGGTGTTACCCACCCCCTGATAAGAGTCTTCAGAGATAATCGGTGCATTGAGAATATCGTTGTTAAGCCGGCGCGTATCATACTGATTCGGGTCATAATAACCTTCTAAATAGGAATCTCGTTTTAATCCTTTGGCCGCGACCCGAATGGCAAACTCGTCATTAACCGGTATGTTGATAAAGCCGTCAATCGTCTTATTGTTATATTTACCTGCTTCGACATTCAATGCACCGAATTGTGCCGAAAAGTCCGGTTTAGCAGAAATTACGTTAATGCTTCCCACGGTGGAGTTTCGACCAAACAGGGTTCCTTGTGGGCCGCGCAAAGCTTCTACTCTGGCGACATCGTACATTAATGCCAAAGCGCCCTGCATTCGGGGCGAGTAAATACCATCTAAATGCACGCCAACGGCAGGATCGCCAAGCTCAGTAATGTTGGTAGAACGTACACCGCGCATTGAGATAACGGGAGCAGCTTGGTCAGTGGCAGTAGAAATATCCAGCCCAGGCACCAGGTTGGCGATATCCCTAACATTGTTTACACCATTCTGCTTCAACTTGTCTCCACTAATGGCTGAAATGGCGACAGGCGTTTCCATAAGTTTGGTTTTACGCTTTGTCGCTGTCACTGAAATGATTTCCAGTGACTTATCTGCACTTTTGGCATCCTGAGATACCTTCTCCTGCTCGCGCTCCTGCGCTTGAAGGGAGGTTGGCAAAGCGACCAGAATAGCCAGCGCTACTGCATTGAGTTTTCGCATGTGATGTTTCCTGATGTCTTATAAATGTTAACGTGACATGACAATTGCCACGCCCTTAAATTTACTTGCTGTTAACAAGTTACATTTATATACACCTCGCATACAGCGCGTTTCGCTAAAGCGAGTGGGTGACACTATAAGGCGTGCAGACACCCATTCGTTGTCGCATTTCTAATCAGGAGTAAACCGGCGTTTAAACAAATTTCGACGGTTTAATAACGACAATTATTAACATCAAATGGTAGCAATTGCCTGCCGACTGGAACGCTGACAAGAGTAAATAAAATAACTTCAATAAATGGATTCATAATGTGTCTGAGGTATCGTTCTGTCGCTTAATTTAACAAAATGTTAAATAGTAAAGGCGCATTCCCGGACAAATGAACATGACCACACTCAATAAATCACTCTATGGTAAAAAACGATGGTATCAGATGCTGTGCCTGCTCACGTGGGTTGCCGGGCTTTGCGCATGTAGTTCAGAGCCCAAGAATCTCTCCAACGACATTCAATCGACCTCTAACAACGCACCTGAATACTTTGACAACCCAATTATTAAATATGACACCGAGGATCCGACCAGAACAGTGGGTGAACTTATTTATACCGCTGACCCGGCTGCGATGGTGGTCGATGACACGGTTTACCTCTACACAACTCACGATGAGCAGTTCCCTGAAGGTAAGGATTACCGCATGTATAACTATCGCTTGTGGACGAGCAACGATATGACTCACTGGGAAAACCAGGGCACAGTGCTTGAATATTCCGATTTTGACTGGGCCCGGGGCGATGCAAAAACCGGCAATGCCTATGCCCACCATGTGATACATCGAAAGGATGCTGATGGGAAATCCAGATACTACTTTTATGCCACGGTTGAGGGGGGACAAACTGATGATCAATTTGGTTTTTCAATAGGAGTAGGCGTTTCTGACAATCCTGCTGGCCCCTTTACCGATCCGCGCGGAATGCCAATGGTTTTATTGGAAGATACCGTTGAATATAAAAAACATACGTGGCGTAACATTGACCCCGCTGTGTTTGTTGACGACGATGGTCGCGCATATCTCTATTGGGGAAATCAACAACTATGGTGGGTAGAACTGGAACCTGACCTGGTACACCTGAAAGGTGAGCGCTACACCATTAACGCTGAAGGCAAAATGCAGAATCGTGATACCAGTAACGTAGAGATTCACGCCGTTGATACACTGCCAAACTTTGAGGAGGCGCCTTATGTCTCCAAACACAATGGTATGTATTATCTTGTCTATGCGGCAGGCTTTCCTGAAAGTCTCGCTTATGCCACCAGTTCATCGGTGACAGGCCCTTGGGAATACCAGGGCATCATTATGGATCCGTTGCCAGGGACTACGACAATTCACCCTGCCCTGTTTGATTTTAAGGGGAACACCTACCTTGCTTACCATAGTGCCCAACTGCCCGGGGGGGGAAGTTACAGAAGATCGGTGTGTATTGACAGAGTCTATTTTAACAGTGACGGAACCATAAAACGGGTAGTCAGGACGCAAAAAAGATAATGCCTCAGAAAGGTCTGTCAAAAGCAGACTATGCAGGTCAATAAAACAGCGTTTACAACCTGAAGTCTTCGTATTTTGATACTGCCAGGACATTTTTTGTCACGCTACATTCGGCCGTCAATTAACCGGAAAGCAAACCCAAAGGACATAATGATATGAAAAACCACTACGTTAAGCAGGATGAGAAAACACCGTATTCAACCGCAAACTCATTAATTACAGAAACGTCGACGTTAAAACGCTTTAGTCTGGGGTGGCCCACAGGCCTTAACAAAGTATGCAGATTAATACTGGTTGTACTCTGTGGATTGACAACCCAGGCATTTGCTCAAGCAAACGACGCGATGACTCCAATTGCGACGCCTGACCAGCCCAATGCAATCGAATTAGGTACCGGCCCGCTGGCCAATGCAACTGCCAAAGAGTCCTGGCATTCTCAGTACGGCAGTCAGTTTACCCGTAATGTTACGGTCGCCACGCTTACGCCATTTTTGCCCGATCCGGACAATGCCAGTGGTGCTGCAGTCATTGTTGCACCAGGTGGTGGCTTTCGGACTCTGTCTATTGAAAATGAAGGCTGGGCTGTAGCTCGTGCCTTGGCGGATCGTGGCATTGCCGCTTTTGTATTGAAGTACCGCTTAAACCAAACCCCTGAAAACATGGCGGACTTCAAACGCGCAATGGATGAAATGTTTTCCAATACCGGCAAACGACCACCTCGTCCGGAGCCTGCTCAATTGAAAGTGCAACTTGCACCACAGATAGAAGACGCCAGTGCGGCGTTTGCAATGATTCGGCGCAAAGCTGACGATTGGGCAGTGGATCCGGATCGTATTGGTATGATTGGATTTTCTGCCGGTGCAATGTTGACTATGGCAACAACGCTCGTGGCTGAAGACGCCAAGCCAGCGTTTATTGGCAACGTCTACGGCCCGATTACGTCGGTCGAAGTACCCGATGATGCTCCTCCGCTCTTTATCGCAATTGCTGCCGATGACCCTTTCTTTGCTAACAGTAAGTTTGGTCTTGTCGAAGACTGGCATGCAGCCGGAAAACCCGTGGAATTTCACTTCTACGAACAAGGCGGCCACGGTTTTGGTATGTATCCTAAAAAGACCACCAGTACAGGCTGGTTTGATGCCTATGCCCGCTGGTTAACAATGCATGGAATGCTGAAACCCAATTGATAAACATACCCTGCCGAATTACTCGCCATATTACCCGGGCCTGAAAAATCCAACCCAGGCCTGGGTTCTGGTTAACAATGTCAGCTAAGCGGTCTGAAAGCTGTGTTCAAAACGGCAAAATACACAACCGGGAAAAACAGACCTGAAAAATAAATTCGCAGCTATAAAGTGCTATTACGGCAATAACAGAACTACCTTTTCATTTAGCCCCTGACTGACACCATCATGAATGCACTATTGATTACCCGTCTGGCGTTGACTGTTAAGACAAAGGCATTTTCGACACAGGTTTTACCGCATTATGTAAAACCGATTAAGTGGGTGGCATCATAACTACCCGCTAAACGATTTCATTAAAAATCCTGGAGTATCGTGTTTAACAATCTCACCCTGAGCCATCACCAGGATCCGCGGCTACCAAGACAACATTTTCTTTAAATGCATTCTTGTTTTTTCTTTCCCAAACATAATGCTTAATCGCCAATCCAGAGGGGTTTTACCATGCGGGGCTAAAATACCAACGCCTTTGGCTATTACTCGTTGCCACACTTTAAAGTCCTGCCCAGAAAAACTTTCAACCAAATCTGTAATAATTAACGTGCGTGAATTTCGGTGAAAAAAACACACTCTTCCATCAGTGGCGAACCAGAGAACAACTCATGATTTATTTCTGAAATCCAATTACAGAATAACGGCTTGTTTAAAGAAGCTTCAAACGACAGATCATCACGCTTTTTAATCACCTCGCTAGTACCATAAACTTTCGAATCAGGCAAAGCGGCTACCACTCTGCTAGAAATAAATGATTAGGTGCCACCAGATATTTAACGCGTCCCAACTCTTCTATTTGCGCCTTTATTACCTCTTAAAACTGAATGGGACTGTGGATCCAAAGATCACCATCAGCGAGACGAATGACTGTCATTCGTGTAGAAAAAGGTAATCCCATAAACTGAACAGTGTTGCCATCAACTATCCAAATATTGTCAGCTAATTTGTCCATAAAGCTTACCAATCTCTTAACTACCGCCCCATTCGGCGATGCGTATTCAGGGCCACAGAGCGATGTCAAACTACCGTTGCCGAAGTGTTTAAATCCAAACAAATAATGAATGCACATGTTATTCGGCGTAAACTGGTGAGAAGCATGCAACAAGCACATTTACGGTTAGCTTTTTCGCGAGTAGTTTATGAACAACCAACATTTTCAGGGTAAATACGAAGTTGAACTCAAGTATCGCCTTGATTCAAAATCAACATTTTTATCTGCATTAAAATTACTCCCCCATGAGGTCATGCTAGAAGACAACCTGGAATGTGACTGGTACTTTGACACCGTGGATCGAACACTACATAAACAAAATAAAAGCCTTTGCGTGCGAACAATGGAGCCATCCGGAATTAAACTATGGATAGTCAAAGGACCAGAGTCAGACCGATGCGAAGCAACCAATATAACCGACTCGACAAAGGCGCGGAGTATGCTGGAAACCATGGGTTATGAAGTTGTACTTACAGCGAAAAAGCGCCGAAGTATTTACTTTGTTCAACAGTTTCATATCACCCTGGATTCATTGGTTGAGCTCGGTGACTTTGCCGAATTTGCTGTCATGACCGACGATAAGTCCTTGCTGGCCGAATACAGAGTTAACTTAGCAGCCTTGGCTGCTAAGTTAGGATTGGCGCCAACGTCGTTGGAAACGAGATCATACAAACAACTGCTACAAGAAAGAACATAACGAAGCGTCCTATCTGGAATGAGCGCCTTTATTGTTCCTTATGCCTTGCATAATAGTGAATGAAAACGCTATCAAATGATACTTACGGATTAGAGTTTACTGCGGCTCAACCGGTTTTCTGTAGAGCTGTTCGAGGATAGCCAATACACCCACTATCGGCTCAATGCAGAGACCACAGACATCACACTTTTCGATATCATGTTAATGGCTTATGAAACTAAGCGCTCTTGCACAACATTGGTTTGTTCAACCTGCTCAATGTCGCTCATTAACGAGAAAGCAATAGTCAGCGAGCCTGCGTTGAGCAGGACGAAAATGGCAATAATTGCCAGAACGGGAGTCATTATCAGACGATTGATACACATAAATCGTATCATTTAAATCTCTGGAAAACGCTGGTTAAAACCATTGATCCACTCTCCGCTAGAAAGGAGCCTAATTACAGCGCGAGAATTGTGGCTCATATCTCATTTTACATCTTTGGTAGTTAGGTTGGGAGTTCGTCTGACGGGCAAGTATGAACGTTCAAGAGACGGTCACGATAACTTGGCGCAACTAGTTTAACTCTGCAAAGCGGATGTTAGCCTAACTCGTCTCTGCCTCAACCCTTGCTAGAATAGACATTTTGAACAATTCCACGAATTCATTTTTGGCCACATTTGTCTAGTGCACCAAGTAAGGGACAGATCCGGACGAAACCCATCTACCTAAAATTGCCCATGAAGTAACTGACGTTTCATTGAAAGGCGGCGTTATTGTAAACGCCGCACTTTACCGGTTGTAGACGCTAGTCAACATTGATTTTTGCGACTGAAATACTGACTGCTCCCATTTCTAAAATATACTGTTCACCTGTATTTGTAGGTAACTGAAAATCCACATGTGTAGCTAAAGTCTCTGCCTGCAAATATCTTAAGTGCCTTTCTATCCAATTTCTTACGTGCTCTGATGTGTTCATAGACACCGAAATCTTATCCGTCACACCAAAACCGGAGGACTTTCTCAGTTTCTGTATACGGCTCACAACTTCTCGAACCATCCCTTCTGCAACCAACTCTTCTGTAAGGTTAGGTTCAAACTCCATAGAGATATAACGGTTAGAAACCGCGTTCACCCCCTCCTTCGCCTTTCTGTAGATAACAATGTCTTCTTCTGAAAAACGTTGCCCATCAATATCCAGAAACCCAACTTGCTGAAGTTGGTCAATATCAGTTGGTGTAAGGTTAGCAATCAAGCTCGCATAGTGTTTCATTTGCTTACCCAGGCGTTTTCCCAGTGCTGGAAAATTTGCCTTCGCGTACAGGTCGATAAATTTCCCTTCCTCTGTACTAAAACTTAAGAACTTAACGTTAAGCTCTGCTTTTATGTAATCAGATAAACGTTGAATATCATCCAACACTGTTTTATCTCGGTGCAATACCGTTGCCTGGCTCAAAGGTGTTTTGAGCTTTACTTTAATATCATTTCTCATTTGTCGGCCCATGACGATCAGATGTTGAAAACTCTGAACACTTGTCTCGAGCTCGGGCAACCTAAGCTCCCTGACTGTTTGAGGATAACGACGCAAATGCACCGACAATGGTCTTTCTGCATTTTCGTCATACTCATTGAGCTGTTGATAGATGAACTCCGACAAGAAAGGGGCAAACGGTGCCATTAACGTCGTAAACGTGTCTAGACAATAATATAAGGTGGCGTAAGCACTCTCTTTATCCTTATTCATGTCAGGTTGCCAATAGCGAGCACGGTTCAGGCGAATATACCAATTAGTTAAGTCTTCCATGAACTCAAACAGAGGTGGTACCACTTCATACAAATGGTACGCCTGCATTTCAGCGTTCACTTTCTCTTTCAGACTTTCCAAACGAGAAACAATCCACCGATCAAGTACGTTCCCTGTCGGCGCTGAATCATCAACTTTCCACCCGTCGATATCAGCATAGGTTTTAAAGAACTTAAATCCGTTATACCAAGGCAGCAACATCTGCCTGACCATTTCTTGAACGCCTTTGTCAGAAAACTTCTGTTCTTCGGCTTTAACCAGACCAGAATTGATCAGATACAATCGCAACGCATCGGCACCATACTGTTCCATTAGGATATCGGGAGCCGTGTAGTTTTTTAGCCGCTTAGACATTTTCTTACCGTCTTCCGCCATCACAATGCCGTTCACAATGACATTAGTGAAAGCGGGTTTGCCGAACAGGCACTCGCTCAAAACCTGTAAGGTATAGAACCACCCTCGAGTCTGATCTACCCCTTCAGCGATAAACGATGCAGGAAAATTTGCTTCAAATTCTTGCTTGTTCTCGAATGGATAATGAACCTGAGCATAAGGCATTGAGCCTGACTCAAACCAACAATCAAAGACTTCTGGTATCCTGCGATACACACCATCCTCTCCAGCTAAAGTAAAAGTCAAATGGTCGATATGATCCCTATGCAAGTCTTCAACTTGAGCCCCAGTTAACGACTTCAGCTCTTCGATAGACCCGATACAGTGTGGTTTTTCTGTCACATCATTTATCCAGATAGGCAGTGGCGTGCCCCAGTATCGATCTCTTGAAACAGCCCAATCAATTGCATTTTCCAGCCATTTGCCCATTCGACCCTGCTTGATATGTTCTGGCACCCATTTGATCTGATTGTTGTTTTCAACAAGTTTGTCTCTTAGTTGGGTTACACTGATATACCATGAAGGCACCGTTCGATAGATGATTGGCGTGTCAGAGCGGGGACAAAAAGGATAACTGTGCATTAACGTGTCATGCCGATACAACAGCCCTCGATCTTTAATGGCCTGTATTATCAATTTGTCTGCATCTTTCACATAAACGTCGGCAAAATCACTCACTTCAGTAGTAAAGCAACCTCTGCTATCTAATGGACATACGCTCGCCTCAATACCGTTTTCACGACAGACTCGTTGATCTTCCTCACCAAAAGCGGGTGCCATATGGACAATGCCCGTCCCACTCTCCTGCGATACAAATGTATCCGCGAGCACCCTAAAAGCACCATCAGCTTTGTGCTGTACAAAGTAAGGAAATATAGGCCTATAGGATTTACCCGCGAGCTCCGCCCCCTTAGTGGTAGCAAGCACTTCGACTGAATGTCCTTTAGAAAAACGCTCTACTAACGCTTTAGCAATCCAAAACTTTTTACCTACAGACTGGTCGAACACCTTAACGTAATCAAAGTCAGGATTCACGCAGAGAGCAAGATTTGAAGGTAAGGTCCAAGGTGTTGTCGTCCATGCTGCGAGATAACCATCTTCGTCTTCTAGTTTAAACAGTACCGAAATTGCGGGGTCTTGCACATCTTTGTAGTTCGATGTTGCCTCAAAGTTTGATAACACGGTTTCGAGTTCTGTTGAGTAGGCGACAACCTTTTCCCCCCGATAAACCAAACCTTTATCCCACAACTGCTTAAACACCCACCATACGGATTCCATGTACCAGGGTTCCAGAGTTCGATAGTCATTATCGAAATCCACCCAACGACCCAGGCGGGTTATTGTTTTCTTCCACTCCTGTGTATACCGTTGAACGATACCACGGCATTCGTCGTTATATTTAGCGATACCAAACTTCTCTACCGCTTCCTTAGCAGATATCCCCAATGATTTGTCTATCTCATGCTCGATAGGAAGACCATGACAATCCCAGCCAAATCGCCTTTCAACGTAATGTCCAAGCATGGTTTGATAGCGAGGGATGATGTCTTTGATAGTGGAAGCAACTAAATGGCCGTGATGGGGTAACCCTGTTGCAAAGGGAGGACCATCGTAAAATACGAACTTAGGTTTATCTTTTGACTGCTCCAGAGATGTCTGGAATACATTGTGCGTTTCCCAGAATCGCAGCATGTCATGTTCAGTATCGACAAACGAAAAACTTGTTGATGAAGATGCCTGTTTTTGTTTAGAACTCATACTTGCCTCTTAATTTAAAATCCTAAGAGGTAAGTAAAAAAAACCCGCCTCTTAGGCGGGTCTTAATATTTAGTTGCACTAACTATCCCACCATTTCTTGAGAAATGATGATAATAATTCGTTGGAAGTTAGGCTTCATATTCATAAATACAAGGTTACATCTACCGTTTTGCTTGTCAATCAGTTTGTTTGTTGGATAAGTGATTTGGGCCACATTCATGTCTGTTTAGCACATGGTTTGCGATACCCGAACAGGCAGATTGTGTTTTAGTTTATAACTCGGTTTTGTCCAGAAGTGAGTTACGTTGAATGTCTGTTATCTTGATAAGCTTAAATTGTTAAAATAAAACGGGACGACTCAAAGATGACACACTTCTGACAGATCAAGTTAAAATTTACTCGATTATTGATAGCAACTAACTGTTAAGCGGTCCATTCATCAATCATATCTGCTGCTCGTGCGCCAGGCATTTTTCTATCCAATCCGTGTTGTGTCCGGCTTCATGCAATAGCGTGCTCACTTTTCGACGCAGGTCATACGGCCCAAACTTACTGAGTGACTGACCTTCCTTTTGCGCGGTCTTGTATGTCAAATCAATGACTCGATTCATCGTCGCACTAATCATTAGGGTATCAGAGTCATATCGGGAAGGAAGAGTGTAATCAGACCCACCGACAAATGTCCTCAAGGCGATCAGAATGTCCATCGCCTGTCGTGATAAAAAGACCAGGTCAGGCGTTCGTCGTTTCATTCTTTCTTTCGGAGTCGTCCACAGCGCTTCGCTGAAGTGAATTTCACTCCAAGATGAATAATACCCATCAAAATACCACGGTCAAACCGTGCTTGAAGCTGCTAGACAGTGCCAAATGATTTGGCCGTTAGGTAACAAAAAGCCCGCTAGCAAGCGGGCTTTTTAGTGTTTATTGCGGTTCAGTGCAAGGTGTTACCTAACGCTGAATTATTCCCACTCAATGGTGGCTGGTGGCTTGCCGGAGATATCGTAAACTACGCGGGAAATCCCATCAATTTCGTTAATAATGCGATTAGACACCTTACCTAAGAAATCGTACGGCAGATGCGCCCAGTGGGCAGTCATAAAGTCGATGGTTTCTACGGCACGTAATGAGACTACCCAGTCGTATTTACGGGCATCGCCCATTACGCCAACCGATTTCACCGGCAGGAATACAGTAAAGGCCTGGCTCACTTTATGGTAAAGCTCCGCGTTATGCAGTTCTTCAATAAAGATAGCATCAGCACGGCGTAGTAAATCACAGTATTCTTTTTTGATTTCGCCCAGTACACGCACGCCCAGACCAGGTCCTGGGAACGGGTGGCGGTAAAGCATGTCGTATGGCAGGCCTAGCTCCAAACCAATCTTTCGCACTTCGTCTTTAAACAGTTCGCGTAATGGCTCTACCAGGCCCAGCTTCATATCTTCAGGCAAACCACCTACATTATGGTGGGATTTGATCACATGGGCTTTACCGGTTGCAGAGCCAGCAGACTCGATCACATCCGGATAAATGGTACCTTGCGCTAACCATCTGGCGTTGACCAGTTTGCTAGCTTCTTCATCGAAGACCGCAACAAACTCGTTACCAATAGCTTTACGTTTCAACTCTGGATCATCAATACCCTCAAGGCGAGCAAGGAAGCGATCTTCTGCATCGATTTTAATGATGTTGAGACCGAAATGGTCGCCAAACATATCCATTACCTGCTGACCTTCGTTTAATCGCAGCAAGCCGTTATCCACAAATACGCAAGTAAGTTTGTCACCAATGGCGCGGTGGATCAGCATCGCGACTACCGATGAATCTACACCACCTGACAGACCCAGAATAACTTCATCATCACCCACTTTTTCTTTAATGCGGGCAATTGCATCTTCGATAATCGCGTCCGGCGTCCACAGTTTTTCACAGCCACAGATATCCATGACAAAATGTGACAGCAAACGCATGCCCTGGCGAGTATGAGTTACTTCCGGATGGAACTGTACACCATAGAATTGTTTATCGGTATTCACCATGGCCGCGTGCGGGCATGAGGGCGTGAGAGCAACCGTTTCAAACCCTTCAGGAATGGCAATAACCTTATCACCGTGGCTCATCCACACATCCAGTAACGCATTGCCCTCGGCGCTGATGGCATCTTCGATATTGGTCAGTAAATCGTTTGACTTAACGACTTCCACCTGAGCATAACCAAATTCACGCTTATCTGAGCCCTGAACTTTGCCACCCAGTTGCTCGGCCATTGTTTGCATGCCATAACACACACCAAGTACTGGTACGCCTGCATGAAATACATATTCCGGAGCACGGGGGGAGTTTTCTTCCGTGACCGACTCAGGGCCGCCCGACAGGATAATACCCTGCGGGTTAAACGAGCGGATCTGTTCTTCGGTAACATCCCATGCCCAGAGTTCGCAGTATACGCCAAGCTCGCGCACACGGCGGGCAATAAGCTGAGTATATTGTGAGCCAAAATCCAGAATAAGTATGCGATGATCATGGATGTTTTGTGTCATGGTGTTTGCCTTAAAATAAAAAACAAGCAGGCTGGTATTAACCAGCCTGATAAATCAATCGATTCGTATTGGTAAAGTTTACCCTAAACGGTAGTTAGGTGCTTCTTTAGTAATGCTTACATCGTGAACGTGCGACTCACCCATTCCCGCTGAAGTTACCCGCACAAACTGCGGTTTGGTATTCAGTTCATTAATGGTAGCACAACCGGTTAAGCCCATGGCTGAACGCAGGCCGCCCATTTGTTGATGAATAATGGTAGCGATTGGGCCTTTATAGGCCACACGACCTTCGATACCTTCCGGCACCAGTTTTTCGGCGTTGTCGCTTTCCTGGAAGTAACGATCCGATGAACCATTCCGCTGATTCATGGCACCTAACGAGCCCATACCACGGTAAGACTTGTAGTAACGGCCCTGATAAAGCTCTACTTCACCCGGAGCCTCTTCGGTGCCCGCCAGCATAGAGCCAACCATTACGCAGCTCGCACCGGCGACCAGCGCTTTAGCAATGTCACCAGAGAAGCGGATACCACCATCAGCGATAACAGGAATATCACGGTCTTTCAGTGCTTCAACCGCATCGGAGATAGCCGTAATTTGCGGTACACCACAACCGGTTACGATTCGGGTAGTACAAATTGAGCCAGGGCCAATACCAACCTTGACGCCGTCAGCGCCAGCATCCGCCAGCGCCAGAGCGCCCTCAGCAGTTGCAACGTTACCCGCAATAATTTGCAGTTCCGGGTAGGCTGCGCGAACGGTTTTAACGCGGTCGATAACGCCTTGTGAGTGACCATGGGATGTATCGATAAGTAATACATCAACGCCAGCCTCAACCAGTAACGCAATGCGCTCGTCAGTGCCTGGGCCAACGCCTACCGCCGCCCCCACACGCAAACGACCCAATGAATCTTTACACGCATTAGGCTTGCTTTCCGCTTTCTGGAAATCTTTTACGGTAATAAGGCCGGTGAGCTTGAAGTTGTCGTCCACCACCAGAATCTTTTCGATACGGTGTTCGTGCATCAGTTCAAGCACTTCTTCTGAGCTGGCCCCTTCTTTCACCGTAACCAGGCGCTCTTTTGGCGTCATCACTTTATCAACCGACAAATCAAGACGGTTTTCAAAGCGCATGTCGCGGCCGGTGATAATACCGATAAGGTTATTTTCAGCGTCGGTGACCGGGAAGCCCGAATACCCCATCTTTTTACTTAACGCCTGCACATTCCCCAGGTTATCGGTAGTACTTACCGTAACCGGATCGGAAACAACACCGCTTTCGTATTTTTTAACTTCATGTACATGCTTGGCTTGCTCTTCTGGGGTCATGTTCTTGTGAACGAACCCAATACCGCCTTCCTGGGCTAATGCAATTGCCAAACGCGCTTCCGTTACAGTATCCATAGAAGCTGATACCATAGGGATATTCAGATTTACCTTGCGAGTCAGACGGGTTTGTAGACTGGCTGTGTGCGGGAGCACTGTGGAATGCGCCGGAACCAATAAAACATCGTCAAAGGTTAGCGCTTCTTGAGCGATTCGTAGCATGCAAAAACACCTGTATATTGAGGTTTAATTGCGGCGCAATTGTAGTGTTTTTTCACTTTCAGGTAAACTGTATTTGCATTAAAGCTGAGGTTTTTTCATTCAATGACAGTTTTCTCTGCCCCTGACGGGCAAAAAGTTCACAGCGTAACAACATTAAATCGCCTGGCGCGTAACATTTTAACCAGTGAGATAGGTTTGGTGTGGCTCAGTGCTGAAATTTCCAACTTTACCCGCGCTTCCTCCGGACACTGGTATTTCACTCTCAAAGACAACAAGGCACAGGTGCGAGCCGCCATGTTTCGCACTGCTAACCGGGTCGTGCGTAATCCGCCTCGCGAAGGAGACAAAGTGCTGGTCAGAGCCAGTGTAGGCATCTATGAACCCCGAGGGGATTATCAACTGGTCGTTGAGAGTATGGAGCCAGAAGGTGAAGGCCAGTTAAAACTGGCTTTTGAGCAGCTAAAATACAAGCTGCAGGCCGAAGGACTGTTCGACCCAGGCAACAAGCAGGCACTGCCGACCCATATAAAACGGATTGGCGTGATTACCTCTGCCCATGGCGCAGCATTACATGATGTATTAAGTGTATTAAAGCGCCGCAGTCCGGCTACTGAAGTCATTGTTTACCCCTCCATGGTCCAAGGCGAACAGGCAGCAACCCAACTAGCCCGTAATATCTGGCTGGCCAATCAACGCCAGGAGGTGGACGTGATACTGCTCACCCGCGGTGGCGGTTCGTTAGAAGACTTGTGGTGTTTTAACAACGAATCGCTGGCCAGGGAAATCGCCCGCTCGGCCCTGCCGCTGGTAAGTGCAGTGGGTCACGAAGTGGATGTGACCATCGCTGATTTCGTGGCAGATCTGCGGGCGCCTACGCCGTCGGCGGCGGCAGAGCTACTCTCCATGGACCAACGCGAAATACAAACACAAGTACACCAGTTACAACAACAGCTGACGCGCTCATTTAATACCACATTGCAGCATTATGCCCATCAGTTAGCCGCACTCAGCCAGCGCCTGAAGTCGCGCCACCCAAAAGTGATGCTGCAACAGCAGGGCCAGCGGGTCGATCAGCTGACCCAGAAAATGACCAGCCTGATGACACACCAGCTAACCCGTAGCCAAATTAGTTCACAACGCCTAGAGAGCCGCCTTTCCCATCAACATCCGACCATTCAACTGGATAAGATAAAAACGCAGCAGGCTTATTTAAATCAACGAATGATGAAGGCAATGCAACAACGGCTAGAGACCCATAAGCAGAAGCTTGCTACACTGGCGCACCTGCTTCAGTCTGTAAGTCCGCTGGCTACCATGGCCCGTGGTTATTCCGCTACATTAAAAGCCAATCGGGCGATTACCAGTATAACGGCGGTTAAAGAGCAGGATGAAATTATCAGTCGGGTCAGTGACGGTGAGATTGTCAGTGTGGTAACAGCAGTGCATGCCAAGCCCACTCTGTAATGTCTACCGGTCAAGCGTGGCCAGGCATAAACAGGGACAGGTGACGCACTTCTTATGGGTATTGTTGTTTGATTAAAATTCTCCGCCACGTATTATTTTGGTCAGCGCTATCGCTGACCGCCGGATGCACGAGCAGTGGCGCAAAGCTGCCAGAGCAGCCTCTGCTGAGCGCTCCTGAACAAGCTCCTTTCAATCTGGCTGTTAATGTCTATTCTTCCTATATCAGTGACGAGGTTGAGCAGCAGTGTAAAGAGGGCGCGTTAACCAACAATCCTTGCAAAAACGACGGCATTCCGGCTAATGACTTTCTGAAGAGCCTCGAAAAGCTCGACTTGTTTGCCGAGCTCAGCCCCTCAGTGAGCCGTCATGACTATGAGTTGTTGATCGCTAATCAGGTGGCAGATTTACCCACAGGACAACAGCCAGTACCAGCAGATTTGGTGCTGCAGAGCTATACTGAGTTCGCGGTGGAATGGCGCGGGGTTCACCTTGATAGCTTTTTAGTGCATTACTGGCATAACGGTCCCGTCAGCCCTCAGGATGTTGAACAAATTATCCTGCGTTGGAGTGAGCACGCCAGCCAGAACAATATATTTTCCACACCGTTTCTTTACCAGGCCATGGGGGCAAGCAATTACTCTACCGCACTGACCCTCCCGGAACGACTGGGTGAATTTCAGTTAGCCCGCCAGTTTCTGTATCCTGATCCGTTCAAAGGTGTGCTGGCCAGATACCTCCACCCATCTTTTAGCGAAGCGATTATGGATATCGCTATTTATCCGGTGTTAGCACCGTTAACCGGTGATACTGAGCAGCGTATCAGTCACGAACTGGAAGACGCAGTTGAACAGGCAAAACAAATTGCGGTTGAACGTGCGATGGCTATGCAGATAAAGCAGCATCAAAAACCCTTTAGTCAGGGTGAGCCTCCCTTGCAGGGTGTGATGTCGGAAATCGCCGCTGAGGGCGACAGTGGCGAGGCACTTTACGCGACTATCTATGTCTTCCAGTTGGAAGATAAGTTCGTAAAGTTCAGTACCACATTTCCATCCCGTATTGGCGATCCTCTGGTCTCTGAAGCCTTAAGTCAACTAACCGTACCCGGCGAATCGGCGCTGATGAAAGAAATACGCAAGGCGCTATAATCAACCCGGCATAAAAAAGCCCTGTCAGACAGGGCTTTTTTATGGGTTATTTCTTTTTCTTGTGATAGTCCATCATTCGGCGGCGTTTTCGTTGCTGGGCGAGCGTCAGCTGATTCTTCTTACCTTCGAACGGATTTGCCCCTTCACGGAATTCAATTTTGATAGGCGTGCCCATCACATCCAGCGCTTTCCTGAAATAATTCATCAGATAGCGTTTATATGAACTGGGGAGATCCTGAACCTGATTGCCATGCACGACTATCACTGGCGGATTGTAGCCACCGGCGTGGGCATACTTCATCTTAATCCGGCGTCCCCGTACTAACGGCGGCTGATGGTCTTCCTGAGCCAATTCCATAATCTGGGTCAGCATCGAAGTGTTAATCCGTTTGGTCGCACTTCGATAAGCTTCCTGCACCGACTCAAACAAATTACCTACTCCCGAACCGTGGAGCGCAGAAATGAAGTGTAAACGGGCAAAATCGATGAAGCCCAGGCGACGATCGAGCTCGCGTTTGATTTCATCCTTAATGTCGGTATCCAGGCCATCCCATTTATTCACGGCTATCACCAGCGATCGCCCGGAATTAAGAATAAAGCCTAACAGACTTAAATCCTGATCGGAGATCCCCTCGCGTGCATCAATCACCAACAACACAACGTTAGCTTCTTCAATGGCTTTAAGGGTTTTCACTATAGAGAACTTTTCTACTGCTTCTGAGACCTTCTTACGTTTACGCACACCAGCGGTATCAATCAGTACGTAGTCACGCTCATCGCGTTGCAGCGGGATGTATACACTGTCCCGGGTAGTCCCCGGCATGTCGTATACCACCACCCTGTCCTCACCGAGAATACGGTTAGTAAGTGTTGACTTACCCACGTTCGGTTTACCCACAATTGCCAGCTTTATTGGCAAACTCTGCAGATGTTTCAGTTGCTCTTCTGCGTCGAGTTCTTCTTCATCGGCGGACTGGGTGACCAGCATTTCCGGGAATTGCTCATCCAGTGGCAGTAATGCCTCCTGAATCAATTGCGACACGCCGCGGCCATGGGCTGCGGCAATTTGATGCACATGCCCCAGACCCAGAGAGAAAAACTCTGCGCTTTCGCTATCGCCGTTTATTCCATCCACTTTATTGGCCAGCAAAAACACAGTTTTATCGCTTTTACGCAGGTGATCGGCAATGAGTTGATCGGCAGGTAGCAGACCCGCCCGGGCATCCACTAAAAAGAACACCACATCCGCCTCTTCAATGGCCTGTAGTGACTGTTGTGCCATTAAGGTATCGATACCTTCCTCATCGCCAGTGATACCACCGGTATCGACCACAATGAAGTGACGTTGCTCATAGCTGGCCTGACCGTATTGCCGGTCACGAGTCAGCCCCGGGAAATCAGCAACCAGTGCATCACGGGTATGAGTTAAACGATTAAACAGCGTTGACTTACCCACATTGGGCCGGCCAACTAACGCCACAACAGGCAACATATCGGTGTTCCTTTAAGTAATAAACATGCAAACGGCCGCGCATAAAGCGCGGCCGTTAAATTATATCGGAATATCCCACGAATTGCAGGATAAGCGTGGTTACTCAGCTGACAAGGCAGCAATTTCTCCATCGCGGGTAATGGTGACCACCAGGTCGTTTACTTTAACCGGCGTAGCATAGATGGCTTCGTCTTCATCATCGCCACCTAAGTCGTAGCGAGCAATAAGTTTACCATCTTCAGCATTTAACCAGTGCATCAGACCCCAGCGGTCGCCAAGCACCAGTTGCTCGCCCATAATAAGTGGCGTGGTCAGGTTACGTTCTTTAAGACCACTCTGAGACCAGATTTCAACGCCATTACGACGGTCCAGGGCATAAACAATTGACCGCGTATCCACTACATAGATGCGATTTCCGCTTACGGCCAAATCACGGTACGAGCCGTATTCACGCTTCCACATAATGCGGCCGCTACGAAGTTCTACTGCTGCCAGGGTACCGTCATAGGAAACGATATACACAGTATTGCCATACACTACTGGGGCAGAGTCCACATCGATGATGCGCTCAAGCTCAGTTGCGCCAGCCGGAGCAGTAATAGCGGTTTCCCACGCTGGGATACCGCTGGTCAGAATATTCACCTGCAACTTACCGGTAGGGGTTCCCACCAAAGCGCCACCGTTGGTGGCTACCGGGGCAGAGATACCACGCAGGCTAAGCGGTGGCACGTCTGTCTCACTGCGCCATAATTGTTCACCGCTTTTCGCATCGAGGCCAAACAGCACCCCTGCACCGGTGTTCAATACCAGAATGCCCTCATCCATCGCCGGTGTGGCCAGGATCTCGCCCGGAACCGTGCTTTCCCACAGAGTTTCACCCGACTCAGCGTTTAACGCGCGGATAATACCGTCTTCAGTTGCCACGAATACCATGTCGTAACCTGCCGCGATAGCACTGACTTTTGCCGAAGCACCGCTTCGCCAGATACGCGCAATGTCATCCCAGAACGATTCGTCGGGGAAAATCGCAAAATTGCGTTCCCATATTACATCGCCGGTATCAGGCGTTAACGCAACCACTTCACCGTGGCGCTCAGCCGCATAGATTGTATCGTTAGCAAAAACCGGGACTAATCGTGAGAAGTATTCGTCTACGCCGTCACCAATAGTATAGCTCCAGACCTCTTTGGGAGTTATCTGGTTTTCAATGGGCGCAATTCGACGGATCTTGATTTCGTCTTCATCAGCAAACCAGTCTGACACGGTGGCACAACCAGACAAACCAATGATGGCTGCGGTTAAAACGACCCGTTTAAACATACGGCCACACAGAATTGATTGCTGTGAGATGTTTAGAGTATTTAAATTCATTCACTATCCTGCGCTAACTGCAAGGTTATCTAGCTTCATTTGCAGTAATCGATTGTTAATATTTTTCTCTAAGGCAGAGGAGTAGGCTATGCGAGCCTTGTCAAAGTTCCCTTGGGCAGCAAAAATATCACCTTTCACTTCTTCGACCTGTGCAGTGAACGCTTCATCGGTAACCGATTCGATGGTGGTCAGGGCTTTGTCATACTGCTGAAGGGCTAACTGAACGCGCGCCAGACGCACATTAGCAACCTGTTTAAGACTTTCGTCCGCGGCACCGTCCGCCACACCTTTAAGGTAATTAGAGGCGCCTTCGAGGTTGCCGTCATCTACCGCTTGTTTAGCGGCCAGCAAGCCTGCCACGTTGGCATAACCTGAAGCACCGTCGGCGTTAATTACCGCATCAATCGGCTGACTGTTTTCTTCGTTTACCAGCGACTCAAGTGCAGCCTGGTAAGACTGAGAGGCGCTTTCCTTGGCGGCGATTTGTGAATCGCTGTAATACTGCCAGCCAAATAGACCGGCTAAACCCAATACCGCACCGACAATCAGAGACGTTCCGTGCTCTGACCAAAATCGTTTAATCGCCTCTACCTGTTGTTCTTCTGTAGCGAATTGTTCCATCTTAAAACCTCTTTATTTTGCTAACGGTTATACAGATAACACGTTATGTAAAGCTGCTGGCAGCTCACTGAGCGCCACATTAACCTGTTCGCCATTGCCACGTAGTGGCTTCAGGGTCACCTGTCGAGCAGCCATTTCTTCTGAGCCAATCAGCAATGCAACACTGGCGCCTACTTTGTCTGCCCGTTTTAGTTGTTTCTTCAGATTGCCACCACCACAGTGCAACATCACCCGAAACTGACTGTCAGTGTCACGCAAAGATTCGGCGACCTGGCTGGCGTAGCCCCGGGTATCATCACCCAACGCCGTCACATAAATGTCGGCGGCTGGCTGGTGTTGCTCGATTTTCTCGAGCGTATCGAGCAACAGCACCAGACGTTCCATGCCCAATGCAAAGCCCACGCCCGGTGCTGGCTTGCCACCCAGTTGTTCTACCAGACCATCGTAACGACCGCCGGCACACACCGTGCCCTGAGCGCCGAGGCTCTCGGTCACCCATTCAAAAACGGTGCGATTGTAATAATCCAGACCACGAACCAGACGAGGATTGATTTCGTATGCCACGCCCGCATTGTCGAGCAGTTCACACAATAAAGCGAAGTGCGCTTTGGAATCGTCATCGAGATAATCCAGCAAAGAAGGCGCATCAGTTACCAGCGCCTGGACCTGCGGATTTTTGCTATCCAGCACGCGCAGAGGATTAGACTCCAGCCGACGCAGAGAATCTTCATCAAGTTGCGACTCATGCTGTTTAAGGTATGCGACTAGCGCGTCCTTGTAATTCTGACGCGCTTGGTTAGAACCAAGTGAATTGATCTGCAAGGTAACATGGTCTGAAATGCCGAACAGCTTCCACAGGCGAGCGGATAACAGGATCACTTCAGCATCGATGTCGGCGCTTTCTAATCCGTAGGTTTCTACTCCAAACTGGTGAAACTGGCGGTAGCGGCCTTTTTGCGGCCGTTCGTGGCGGAACATTGGCCCCATATACCACAAACGTTGTTGCTGGTTGTAAATCAGACCGTGTTCGTTACCAGCACGCACTGCACTGGCGGTACCTTCCGGGCGCAGGGTCAAACTATCGCCGTTACGGTCGGCAAAGGTATACATTTCTTTTTCTACGATATCGGTGACTTCACCAATAGAGCGCTTAAACAGGTCGGTACTTTCGACGATTGGCGTTCTGATTTCCTGATAGCCATAACTGGCCACAACCTGCCGAATACCTGCCTCGACCTGTTGCCATTTACCCGACTCCGTCGGCAGGCAATCATTCATACCTCGAATAGCCTGGATTGTTTTTGCCACCTGTTTTCTCTCAGCCTGATTAAAAGCCCCGCATTATAGGGGCTTTAGTGATTAACCACAAACATTCTTAACTACCAGTGCACAGCCCTGGTGTTATGATTTTTCAACCACCGGGATTGCGTTGGCAGAATCCAGCATCGCCGCTTTGGCGCGGATGCGTTTTTCCAGTTGTTCAACCAGGTCGTCGTTAGCCAGTCGCTCTTTCTGACGCTTACCGTCCAGATAAAAACCGCTCATATTTCGCGCGCCGGTCAAACCTAAATCTGACACCTCCGCTTCGCCTGGGCCGTTCACCACACAACCGATAATTGACACATCCATGGGCGTCAATACATCTTCTAGCCGCTGTTCAAGAGCATTCACTGTGCCAATCACATCGAACTCCTGTCGCGAGCAACTCGGACAAGCAATAAAGTTAATGCCGCGAGAACGGATTCGCAGCGATTTTAAAATATCAAAACCAACTTTAATCTCTTCCACCGGATCAGCTGCCAGGGACACACGCAAGGTGTCACCTATGCCTTCTGCCAACAGCATACCAAGGCCTACAGCACTTTTTACCGCACCAGCCCGCTGACCACCAGCTTCGGTGATACCCAGGTGAAGAGGCTGCTCTATCTGTTTGGCCAGCAACCGGTACGCACCAACTGCCAAAAATACGTCCGAGGCTTTTACCGACACCTTGAACTGATCAAAATTGAGTTTATCGAGAATATCCACATGGCGCATGGCCGATTCCAGCAATGCCTCGGGCGTTGGCTCACCATATTTTTCCTGTAGGTCACGCTCCAGCGAACCGCCATTGACGCCAATCCGAATAGGAATATTCTTGTCTTTGGCGCAATCCACTACCGACTTAACCCGCTCCATATTACCGATATTACCCGGATTGATCCGTAGGCAATCTACGCCATAGTCGGCGACTTTAAGCGCAATCCGGTAATCGAAATGGATATCTGCAATCAGCGGTACACTGACCTGTTCGCGTATTTGCTTAAATGCTTCGGCAGCGTCCATAGTGGGCACCGACACGCGCACTATCTCACCGCCTACGGCGACGATCCGGTTAATCTGCGCTACGGTGGCCGCCACATCAGTCGTCGGCGTATTGGTCATTGATTGCACTGCAATTGGCGCACCATCGCCAATTGGAACATTACCTACATTAATCCGAATTGATTTTCTGCGTTGAATAGGACTATCAGTAAACATTATTGTTCCTGCATGGGTAACGAAAACTTAGCGGTGCGGGTAGGATCGAATCCAGACATATCTACCGCTTCACCGTCATAACTAATTTGCACGACGTCAGGCGCGCCGAGCGTCACTTCAAAAGGCGGCAGGCCGCTAATCTGCATTTCGTAGCCGGCGGCCTTAATACCGTAGGCAATGGCTTCGCCACTGGCATCGGTAATATTCACCCAGCAATCGGCGCTAAAATTAAATTCCAGCTCCACTGGTACACCATCCTCTGGCGTTACCTGGGATGGCGCCTCATTACTCGGTTGTGGAGCAATATCGGCCGTTTCATTACTAATCGTGTTGCTTTCCCCATTGTCTGCTTCCGTCACGCTTTGCTGCATTGGCGGGTTGGACATCTCAGTATCCGCTTCCTCAGTGGTCGTTGCCGGGGGCGCATCTAATTGCGTCACAGCTGGCTCTGGTTGCGGCTGGCTACTGGCGGACGTTGGCGTTGACTGCTTCTGAGTACTTTGCGTAGCAGCAGGCAGCTCGTTACCGTCATTAGCCGGTTGTTGATACCACCACACAACGACCCCGGCAACCAGTACAATAGCAATACCGTAAGTTACCATCATCCAGCGGTCATCATGCGCCTGCTTGGCAACACGGCGGGAGAAGCTTTGTAGCTTGGCCGGTGGCTTAGGTGTGGTGTGATACTGATTGAAAAGAGTGAGTACTTCTTCCGGATTCAGGCCCAGATTCTTTGCATAAAGACGGACATATCCTTTGAAGAAAGTGACAGACGTTGAATCATCGATACGGTTTTGTTCCAGATCGTCAATGATACCAACTTTTAAATATAACTTATCAGCGATCGCCTGTTGAGTCAGACCCTGCTCTTCCCGCGCTTCCCGCAATACCTGGCCGGGACTGGGTACGGCAGGCACGTGCTGCTCATCAGCTTCAATGTGCTGCTCTTTGTCCATTTGTTACCTGCGTTAGTTGGTTTGTTCTGCTGGCGGCACCAGCCATAACTTCATGCCGACATTAATAGACCCGTTTTCATCCAGGTTGTTCCACTCTTTCAGTGTATTCAGCTTAATGTTGTATTTCAGTGATAACCGATAAAGGTTTTCTTTTGGCTGAACAACATGAAACAGGCTTTCTGCTTCTTCGACCTCGATAACCCGCTTCGTTTCTGCAACCAGTTCGCCGGCTTCGGGGTCTTCAGCTACGACGACAGGCTCTGGCGGCACAGCTTGTAATGACTCTGCAACTTCAGCTTCGCTGGCGACGGCTTCGGGCTCTGCCTTTGACTCAGGCTCTGGTTCAGCGACTTTTTCAGGCGCAGGCACCACCTGAGATTGCGGTTTGGTTTTCACTTTGACCACTGGCTGCGGAACGGTTTTCTGACGCTCAATGTACAACTTGGCTAAAGGGCTGCTTGGGTACATGCGCAGGAGCATATCGCCATAACCGTTGGCAGCGCGTAAGTCTCCCTGCCCTTTGGCTATCTCAATCGCCATCCACAGTGAGTCAGCAGACACCCGCGCCACCTTTTCATAGCGTCGCAGAGTTTCAGCGGCTAACTCGTACTGTTCCGTCGCGGCATACATTTCGGTCAGAATAAACAGGGTTTTGGCGCGGCCCGGCTGGTGTTTAAGTGCGCTATTGAGATAGTCAATGGCGTCCTCACCCTTGCCCTGACTCTGCGCGCACAATGCCATATTCTCGTAGGTTTCTGCGGAGTTAGCATATTGCTTGGCATTAACGGCTTGCATGAAAAAATGCTTTGCTTCCTCGTAGCGGCCATCCTGACATAGAAACGCACCATAACTGTTGGCTATATTCGCATCACGTGGTGCCAGACTCATGGCGGTTTGATAGGACTCATCAGCGCGTTTGGTCTCGCCAACTACCTGATAGTAATACGCCAGGCCATAATGCGTATCGGCCAGGCGTGGCGCAAAAGCCAGCGCTTTATCCAGGTTTTGTTTGGCTTGTGAATAGTTACCATTTTTAAGGTAAGTCAGCCCTAAAGAAACGCGCGTTTTCGCTGCTTCCTGTTGATCAAATTCAGAACTAAACGCCCCTGGCTGGGTTTCACTGACACAGCCTGTCAAGGCAATCATCAGACTCAAAACTATCAGTATTCTCATCGGCAGCGCTTACCTTATGTTTTCGATATTTTATTATTGGGACATTTTTACCGAAATTGCCTCGCCCTTCATCTGTTTTTTCAACATTCTCTTGGTTCGATCAACTACATCACCCACTAACTGACCACAGGCGGCATCAATATCTTCGCCCCGGGTCTTACGCACAATCACAGTGTAGCCCTTTTCCATCAGGACCTTGGCAAAGCGATCGATGCGCGAATTGCTTGAGCAAGTGTAAGGCGATCCCGGGTAGGGGTTAAACGGGATGAGGTTAATCTTACAGGGCGTTTCCTTCATCACTTTAGCCAACTGATGAGCGTGGTCGGTTGAATCGTTAATTTGATTCAACATAACGTATTCCACCGTTACCTTACCCTGATTGGCTTTGGACTTGGCCAGATAACGTCGCACGCCAGCTAAGAAGGCTTCAATATTGTACCTTTTATTAATCGGTACAATTTCATCGCGCAGTTCATCATTCGGCGCATGTAACGAGATAGCCAGCGCCACATCAATCTGATCACCCAGCATATCAAGGGCCGGCACCACACCGGAAGTACTCAGCGTTACCCGGCGCTTAGACAGGCCAAAGCCATAATCATCAAGCATGATATCCATAGCAGGTACTACGTTTTTCAGGTTCAGTAACGGCTCACCCATACCCATCATTACCACATTGGTGACCGGTCTTGCCGATGTGTCATTAGACAACCCTAACGTCGTGGCTACCCGCCACACCTGACCGATAATTTCGCTGACGGTGAGGTTACGGTTAAAGCCTTGTTGCGCGGTGGAGCAGAAAGTACATTCCAGCGCACAACCTACCTGTGAAGATACACATAAGGTCGCACGGTCGGCTTCAGGGATCCACACGGTTTCGACTTCCTGTCCGCCATCGAGTTTAAGGGCAAACTTAATCGTGCCGTCGGTAGCCTGCTGGTGATAAGCAATCTCAGGCGCGCTTACTTCACACTGCTCAATTAACTTTGCGCGCAGTTGTTTGTTGATGTTAGTCATCTGTTCGAAGTCACTGACGCCGTGCTGATAAATCCACTTCATGACCTGATCAGCACGGAATGGCTTCTCGCCGATTTCTGCGAAATAGTCGCGCAATCCCTGCCGATTAAAATTAAGTAGGTTTGTTTTGGACATAAAGCGTTATCAACTCTTCAAATTGGTGGCGTCGAACCGGAATAGAATATCACGAAAAAGATATTCGATCACAGACAGAAAAGGGAGCCGAAGCTCCCTTTTGTCACACATCAGGCTAAGCTTAGCGAGTGCGTGGGCAGATTTCTTCTTCTGAGAAGAAATACGCGATTTCGCGCGCTGCAGATTCTGGTGCATCTGAACCGTGAACCGCATTCTCATCAATAGATACAGCGTAGTCAGCACGCAATGTACCTGCAGCGGCTTCAGCCGGGTTAGTCGCCCCCATGATTTCACGGTTTTTAACCACAGCATTTTCGCCTTCCAGCACCTGAACCATTACCGGACCAGACGTCATGAAGTCTACCAGGGCGCCAAAGAAAGGACGCTCTTTGTGTTCAGCATAAAAGCCTTCAGCCTGTTCTTTGCTCATGTGAACCATTTTAGAAGCAACGATGCGCAGACCGGCAGTTTCGAAGCGGTTATAGATTGCACCGATTACGTTCTTTGCAACGGCATCAGGCTTAATAATTGAAAACGTACGCTCAAGAGCCATGTTCTGTCTCCGGGTTTAATTGTAAAAATTTTGGGCGCGAATTATAGGCAATCTTTACGCCCGTGCCTAGGGGTTAGCAGGCAAATATCAAAAAATCTTAATAAAGGCGGCGATAAATACGCATTATCCGCCGTGCTGGGCGGCTAAATGCTGGATTTTCCCCACGATGGCGCGTAAGCCATTGCCCCGGGTCGGGGTAATATGACGCTCCAGATCGAGCGCTTCGAAGTAGGCGTCGATATCGAAGGCAGTAATTTCGGCCGGGGTTTTGTCATTATACGCTGCCATCACGAGCGCCAGCAGTCCGTGTACAATGACGGCGTCACTGTCGACTTCAAAGTGAATTTTATCACCGTCCATTGAGGTGACCAACCACACGCTGCTCTGGCAACCTTTGACTAACCGTTCCGGTTTTTTTTGAGCATCATCAAGGCGCGGCAGCGCTTTACCCAAATCAATGATGTACTGGTACTTTTGTTCCCAGTCATCAAAGAATTCCAAATCTTCAACGATTTCCTGACTAGATGGTAACTGCATGATTTACTCTCGAATTAAAAAAACAGGCCGGCTTCGAGCTGGGCTTCTTCGCTCATTTTATCCCGCGACCATGGCGGATCAAACACCAGTTCTACTTTGACATCTTCAACGAACGGCACCAGTCCCACGCGATATTCCACATCGCCAACCAGCACCGGCCCCATACCGCAACCAGGAGCTGTGAGAGTCATGTCAATAGTGACCTGTTTAGTATCCTGGTTTATGTCAACGTTGTAGATCAGGCCGAGTGATACCAGATTAATCGGAATTTCCGGATCGTAGATGGTTTCCAGCGCGTCCCAGACCTGCTGCTTATCAATATTGCCATCGGCAGGCGCGACAAAATCCAGGGCTTGTGGTTTACGACCAATGGCATCGGCGTCGGTACCGTCGATGCGCAACATATTACCTTGCCACGTAACCGTATAGTTACCGCCTAAATCCTGGGTGATATTGACAAATTCACCATCGGGAATGATTACGGTTTCGCCGGAAGGTACTTTGCGCGACTTCACTTCACGTTCAGTCGCTACCATTTTTTGCTTCATAAGGACACTTATCCGACGTTAAAGCTTTCGCCGCAACCGCATTCATCCACAACGTTAGGGTTGTAGTACTTTATTACGCCATTTACACCTTCCATGACATAGTCGATTTCGGTGTTCTGCAGCAGTAAAACTGCGTCTTTAGCTATTGCAACAGTCAACTTATCTGACACCTGAAGTACTTCGTCACCTTCCATCGAGGCATCAGCAAAATCCAGCACATAAGCATAGCCGGTACAGCCACTTACTTTGGTAGATAAGCGAATAATTTTGCCCGGCTGATTTTTAAGTTTACCCTCAAAGTGCTTAATAGCCCCCGGAGTCAGGGTTACAACGTCTTTACTGGGTACAAAAGTTTCTACTGACATAGTTATCTCTCCTAGCCCAACATAGTTTGAGCTTTGCGTAAGCCCGCAAAGAATGCGGAGACTTCTTCCAGTGTGTTATACAACGAGAAAGAAGCGCGGGCAGTACCGTTAATACCAAGGCGATGCATCAATGGTTGCGCACAATTATCGCCGGTACGGATAGCTATCCCCTGCCGATCCAGAATAAAGCCAATATCGGCAGGGTGCGCATTGTCCATCACAAAACTTAAAATACCAATTTTGTTTGGTGCGGTACCAATTAAGCGCATGCCCTGAATATCCGCAGCCTGCGCCATAGCGGCATCAATCAGCGCCTTTTCGTGAGCCTGAACGGCGGCTATATCTAATTGGCTGAACCATTCAAGTGCTGTACCCAGGCCAATGGCACCGGCAATGTTTGGCGTACCGGCTTCTAGGCGGTTAGGCAATGCCCCCCAGGTAGCACTTTGGTAGGTGACATCAGCAATCATTTCGCCGCCTGTTAACCACACTGGCCAGTTTTCCAGTATTGCTTGTTTACCCCACAACACGCCTATGCCGGTCGGGCCAAACACCTTATGACCTGAAAACGCGTAAAAGTCACAGCCCAGCGCCTGTACGTCCACATCACCATGAGCAATTCCCTGGGCGCCGTCGACCAGCACTAATGCGCCGTAAGCCTTAGCCATCGCAGTAAGTTCTTTTACCGGGTTGACGGTGCCTAATGCATTCGAGACATGCGGGAACGCCACCATACGGGTATTAGGCCCCAGTGATGCTTTGAATGTTTCGAGGTCAAGTTCGCCGTTGTCAAAAATCGGCGCCACACGCAGCGTAGCGCCACTGTGTAAACAGGCTTGTTGCCAGGTAACCAGGTTGGCGTGGTGTTCCATTTCGGTTACCACTACTTCGTCACCGGCTTCCAGTTGCTGGGCAAGGCCCTTAGCAACCAGGTTGATACCTTCTGTTGTGCCGCTGGTCCAAATGACTTCGTCACGATTTGCTGCATTAATAAAAGCAGCCACCTGATCACGGGCTTTTTCATAACGGCGGGTTGCTTCGTCAGATAACTGATGAGCGCCACGGTGTACGTTGGCATTACACTGGGTATAAAAGTCCACCAGTGAGTCAATTACCACCTGAGGTTTCTGCGTGGTGGCACCGTTATCCAGATACACCAACGGTTTACCATCTACCGTTTGCGATAAAATAGGGAACTCAGCACGAATTGCCGCTACGTCAAAACTCATTTAACCTCCATGCCCACAAAGCGGTCATGTAACTGAGTTAGCAACCAGCCAGCGATATCTTCGTTGGGGATCTGATTAATCAGTTCCTGGATAAAGCCAAAATTAAGCATGATCAACGCCTGACTGCGACTGATACCGCGTGTCAGCAAATAATACAGTGCAGTATCATCAATCTCTGCCACGGTAGCACCGTGGGCACACTTAACGTCATCGGCGTAAATTTCAAGCTCAGGTTTGGTATTGATAACTGCCCGGCGTGACAATAACAAGTTACGGTTATTCAATTCCGCCAGTGTTTTCTGGGCGTCACGATGAATATGAATTCGGCCGTTAAACACCGCTTTAGCACGATCGCCAACGATACCACGGGCATTTTCCTCGGTAGTACAGTTAGGTACGGCGTGCTCAATAGTGGTATGCAGATCAAACAGCTCACCTTCGGCCAGCAAATAAATTGCATTGATATTAGCGTTGGCAAATTCACCGGTGTAGATAACATCAACATCAAGCCGCGATAGTTCACTACCATAGCCAATCAGCGTACTGTTGAGCTGGGCTTTTTCCGCCACTTTAAAATGACAACCGCCAACGTGCATGGCTTGCTGAGTGAACATAGCAAAACGATAGTGCTCCAAATGCGCTTCGCTGTGCAGGACATATTCGCTAAAGGCCGTGTTCACGCTGCTGGCATCGCCATAGCCGTCTTCAAGTACAGTGGCTCGCGCACCGGTTTCGACCTGCATCAGTACGCGCAGATGTTGATCGCCTTCGTTACTGGCCAGCTGTGAAATACGAATCGGCGTATCGACAGTTTTGCCGGCGGCAACTTTAATGTACAGACCATCGGCCAGCAAAGCGTCGTTAATCTGACCAAATAAGTGTTTGGCCGGTTTCACGTCTGACAACAGACGCTCGATAACCTGTTGCTGCTGGGTAGTTGCCGTAGAAAAACGTACGATCTCCAGCCCATCAGGTAACGACAGTGTAGTGACGTCGGTGAGCAATTCATTGCCACTAAACACTATCTCAATGGCGCTTAACTCGCCTATTTTCGGCGCGCTAAATTCGGTATTTCCAGGCTTAGCCAGCGACACACTGCGCTTTTCTACCGGGATGAGCGGAGTAAAACGCCAGTCTTCCACTTTGCGTAGCGGCCAGCGAACCTTTTCCAGTTCAGCCAGAGCCGCCTGACGATGAGGAGCCAGCCAGTCCTGATGTGTTTGCGCCGAGGCGATTACTTCAGACAGCCATTGGCTCATGCATCGCCCTCCTCATAGGCTTTACCTAAAAAGGCATAACCTGATTTTTCAACTTCCAGGGCCAAAGACGCATCACCACTTTTAACAATTTTACCGTCAGCCAGGATATGAACAAAATCTGGCTTGATGTAATCGAGCAGACGCTGATAGTGAGTCACAACAATAAAGCTGCGCTGCCCGTCACGCTGGCTGTTTACCCCATCGGCAACCACTTGCAGGGCATCGACATCAAGACCTGAGTCTGATTCGTCAAGAATACACAACGACGGCTCAAGCAGGATCATCTGCATGATCTCATTACGCTTTTTCTCACCGCCGGAGAATCCTTCGTTGACGCCACGCTTTAAGAAATCCAGTGGCAGGTTAACCTGTTTACAGGCAGCCTTAGCTTTCTTTAAAAACTCAGCGGCAGTCAATGGCTCTTCGCCGCGGTATTCGCGCAACGCGTTAACCGATTCCTTTAAGAATTCCATGTTGCTAACGCCAGGGATCTCAACCGGGTACTGGAACGCCAGGAATAACCCCTCACGGGCACGCTCTTCCACTTCCAGATCCAGTAAATCTTTACCGTTTAAAGTAACGGAACCTTCCTTAACCTCATAGCCTTCACGACCGGACAACACATAACCAAGCGTACTTTTTCCGGCGCCATTTGGTCCCATGATGGCATGAACTTCACCAGGCTTAACTTCCAGATTCAGCCCTTTGATAATGGTTTTATCTTCAACACTGGCGTGTAAATTATCGATAGATAACATTAAATGCTTTACCCCACAGAACCTTCTAAACTAATTTCGAGTAACTTGCCGGCTTCCACCGCAAATTCCATTGGTAATTCTTTAAAGACTTCCTTACAGAAGCCATTGACGATCATGGAGACGGCCTTCTCGGCGTCCAGACCCCGTTGCTGAGCCAGGAATAACTGGTCATCGCTCACTTTGGATGTGGTGGCTTCGTGCTCAACGATGGCTGACGGATTACGGCTTTCAATATACGGGAACGTATGTGCGCCACACTTATCGCCAATTAGCAGCGAATCACACTGCGTAAAATTGCGGGCGCCATCAGATTTTGGCCCCATTTGTACCAGACCGCGGTAGGCGTTACTGCTTTTACCTGCCGAGATCCCTTTTGAAATAATGGTCGAACGGGTATTTTTACCCAGATGTATCATCTTGGTACCGGTATCAGCCTGCTGGCGTCCACGGGTTAAGGCGACGGAGTAGAATTCACCTACACTGTTATCCCCTTTCAGCACGCAGCTTGGGTATTTCCAGGTAACTGCTGAGCCCGTTTCGACCTGAGTCCAGCTAATCTTAGCGTCGTTATGACATATACCACGCTTAGTTACAAAATTATAAATACCGCCTTTGCCATTCTCATCACCCGGGTACCAATTTTGTACCGTTGAGTATTTAATGTTGGCTTTATCCAGCGCAACCAGCTCAACTACCGCGGCGTGTAATTGGTTTTCATCACGTTGCGGTGCCGTGCACCCTTCCAGATAACTAACATGACTGCCTTCGTCGGCAACAATCAGCGTGCGCTCAAACTGACCGGTGTTTTGCTCGTTGATACGAAAATAAGTAGACAGTTCCATAGGGCAACGCACGCCTTTTGGGATATACACAAACGAGCCGTCGGTAAATACGGCACTATTTAGCGCCGCGAAGTAATTATCTGAACGGGGGACGACAGAGCCGATGTATTTTTTAACCAGCTCAGGGTATTTTTGGATAGCTTCAGAAATAGGGCAGAAAATCACGCCTGCTTCGTGCAGCTTTTCACGGAAGGTAGTAACAACGGATACCGAGTCGAATACCGCATCGACGGCAACACCGGCCAGCATTTCCTGCTCATGCAAGGGAATGCCGAGCTTGTTATACACATCCAGCAATTCCGGGTCGACTTCGTCGAGGGACTTTGGTTTGTCCTTCATACTCTTAGGTGATGAGTAGTAAGAAATGGCCTGATAATCCACTTTCGGATAATCCACATGTGCCCACTCGGGCTCTTCCATCTCCAGCCACGAATGATAGGCTTTCAACCGCCATTCGAGCATCCATTCCGGCTCATTTTTCATGGCAGATATACGGCGGATAATGGATTCGTCCAGACCATTTTCGAAGGTATCAGACTCGATTTCAGAATAGAAACCCGCCTCGTATTGTTTCGATAGCGCCTGTTCGATTTGCTCGCTCATTGACTCATCTCACTGTTATTGAACATTTCGTCACGATAATCTCAATGTAGTGTCGACACTACAGCTGTATCAGCGTTTTCGCTGTCACCGCGACATGGGTGCCACATTATATAATACCCGAGTATTTCACTCAACTATTCACCTGGGACGTTTATACTTTCTGCCAAACCGAATCTGATGCCTGCCTGGCGCAGCAACGTGGCGCTTTGTGTGCACTGAAATCTGGGGGCCGCAATCTTGCCTGAATATTGACTTAACTGCAATCTTAGCGGCTCCGACTTAGGTCTGAATGACGCTCTGAGGCAGGGCTAACCCGCCTGTCTGACCTCACGCAATGTTTTTACTGTTTCTATTACTCTCTGCGCAGCAAAACGGATGTCATCTTCACTGGTAAAACGACCGACAGAAAAACGCAATCCTGCGTGCGCTAATGCTGCATTCCGACCCAGCGCCGTTAACACATAGGAAGGCTCCATGCTGGCCGAGGTGCAGGCAGAGCCGGTAGAGATTGCAATATCATGCAGTCCCATCACCAGACTTTCACCCTCTACCCCACCAAAACTAATATTGATAATGCCAGGCACGCGTTGGGTGAGGTGCCCATTTAAGTGCACATCCTCAAGTCGACTGACTTCCTCCCATAACAATTCGGTATACTCACGCAATCTTATAGCTTCTTCATTCAGCATTTGACCCGCAAGCTCACAGGCCTCACCAAAACCGACAATTTGATGCGTGGGTAGCGTACCAGAGCGCATACCGCGCTCATGGCCACCGCCATGGATTTGCGCGGCAATTTGCACTTTCGGGCGGCGGCGAACATACAGCGCACCGATCCCTTTCGGGCCATAACACTTATGCGCGGAGAAAGACATTAAATCCACAGGCAGGACGGTAAGATCGATAGGCAGCTTACCCAGACTCTGGGCGGCATCAACATGGAAATATATCTGATGCTGGCGACACAGCTCGCCAATAGCGGCGATATCCTGGATAACGCCTGTTTCGTTATTCACGTGCATAACCGACACCAACACGGTGTCATCGGCGATGGCCTCTGCCAACTGCTCAACCGATATTAACCCATGGGCATTGGGCACTAATACCGTAACCCTGACACCTTGGGCGGCAAGAAACTCAACCGTATCAAGCACCGCTTTGTGTTCGGTGGCCACAGTAATAACATGCTGCTGGTGATTATCGGCGGCATCTACCACACCTTTAATCGCAAGGTTATCAGACTCTGTGGCCCCGGATGTAAAGACAATTTCGCGGGGATCGCAATTTACCAGATCAGCAATTTGATTACGCGCTACATCAACAGCTTCTTCAGCCACCCAGCCAAAACGGTGGGAACGTGAAGCTGGGTTGCCAAAATTGCCTTCCGTAGTAAGGCACGCAGCCATTTGAGCTGCAACCTGAGAGTCTACCGGAGTGGTAGAAGCATAGTCTAAATAAACGGGAGTACGCGTCATGATCTGTCTTTATAACTGAATACTAACCTGAATTTTACCGTCAACCGGCATCTTGTGCTTGTCCTGACGACCAGCGACTTCTTGAACATCGCCTTTAGCCATCAATTCTCCAAGGCTTATGCCGTCAAGAAAGTGGCTGATACGATCGCTAAGGTCCTGCCAAAGGCTATGGGTAAGACACCGCTCGCCAGCCTGACAATCGCCCTGTCCCTGGCAGCGCGTGGCGTCCACGGATTCGTCCACCGCACGAATCACCTCGCCAATGGCAATAAGCTCAGCTGCCCGGCCCAGTTGATAACCACCGCCCGGCCCGCGCACACTCAATACCAGACTTTCTTTGCGTAAACGCGAAAAAAGCTGCTCTAAATAAGACAGGGATATTTCCTGTCTGGCAGAAATATCAGCCAGCGATACCGGCCCCTGCTTGGAATGGAGTGCTACGTCTAACATTGCCGTTACTGCGTAGCGGCCTTTTGAAGTCAGTTTCATAACCAAATACGGATAGTGAACAATAGCAAAATTGTTCCATACCTGAGTAAATTGGTCAAGTATAAAACCCTACTACTTACTCAGGTATTACGCTGTACACCAATACACTTAAGAACCAGTCGACTCAGGCGTCTAGATCTGCGGATCAAATTCGTCGTGACTAGCCTGTTTCGAATAAGGCACCACCGGCGAAATACCTGTGCTGGCGAAGTCCTCTGCAGTCATGGCACTTAGACGCTCTTTTGATACCTCTCCGCCCATGCTCTGAATAACCTGACACAATTCTTCAATGCGACCATCCATGGCATGGATATGCTCCACCATAATGCCCATGGCATTGGCGACCGGATCGGGATTATCAGAAGCCACCGCGTAAGCATCAAAGCCGTACTTTTTGGCAATGGCATTTCGCTTTTCTTTGCCTGTGTCGGTTTCTTTGGCTGGCTGCAGAATGTGTCCCGGAATACCAAGCACTGTCGTCCCTGGCGGTGCATCTTTTACTACCACCGAGTTACTACCGATTTTCGCCCCTTCACCAATGGTGATTGGACCCAACACCTTGGCACCCGCCCCTACAACGACGTTATTTTCGAGTGTCGGGTGGCGTTTACCGGCATTCCAGGTGGTCCCGCCCAGAGTAACACCGTGATAAAGGGTGACATCGTCACCAATATCAGCCGTTTCACCAATCACTACGCCCATGCCATGGTCGATAAAAAAACGCCGGCCAATGGTGGCGCCGGGGTGGATTTCGATTCCTGTCAGCCAACGACTGAACGTAGATAACGAGCGGGCCAGCCACTTAAATTGCAGCCGCCATAGCTTATTACTCACCCGGTGTAACCACACGGCATGCAATCCGGGATAGTTGGTAAGCACTTCAAAAGCATTGCGTGCCGCCGGATCGCGGTGGAAGACCGCTCTGATATCTTCTTTCATTCGGCTGAACATGGCTATTTCTCTGCTGATTTATCCACTGATGCCAGAATACCGCGTAAGATATTCAGCTCCTGAGACTCAGGACGGGCACGGTTAAATAAGCGGCGCAGGCGAGTCATGACAATCCCCGGATGATTTTCATTGATGAAACTGACTTTACGTAACGTCGATTCCAGGTGCACATAAAAGCGCTCAAGATCATCGTTTAACGGATATTCGGTCTCTTCGGCTGGGATCCTTTCTTTATTCAGGAATGCCATGCGAATTTCATAACACAGTGTTTGTACAGCAGCCGCCAGATTTAATGAGCTGTAATCCGGGTTGGCCGGAATGCATACGTGAAAATGACACTGCTGAAGTTCTTCATTGGAGAGGCCATTATTTTCACGGCCAAACACCAGTGCCACCGGGTAGTTATCCACCTCTTTTATCAGCTTTTCGCCACAGCTGCGTGGCTCCAGCATGGGCCAGCTTAATGTTCTGGAACGGGCTGATGTGCCCACTACCAGGCCACAGCCTGCCACCGCTTCTTCCAGTTTACTCACTGTTTTGGCATTAGCTAATACATCGCCAGCACCGGCCGCCAGCGCACTGGCTTTGCCATCAGGCGGGCTGACCGGATCAACCAGGTACAGATTACTTAAGCCCATGGTTTTCATCGCCCGGGCGGTGGAACCTATATTTCCGGTATGTGAAGTATTAACTAATACGATTCTGATATTTTCTAACATGCTTTAAACAGTACGGCTGTAAATGGCGCTGAGTGTAGCATACCGCTTACACATTCTCACCGCTTAGCTGCGTATTTCGTCTGTGATGGCATTGCATTGTGAAGTGGAACTGGTACACTCCGCGGCGTTTATTTTTTGATCTTTTACAATTGGTGGTTTTGTTATGCATCCGATGCTGAACATTGCGGTGCGCGCTGCGCGCGTGGCTGGCTCTATTATTGTCCGCGGTTTCGAAAATCGTGACGACCTGGTTAAACAGGTAAAAGGCACGAACGATTATGTTACCCAAATCGACAAAGAAGCCGAGATGGCGATTATTCACAAAATTAAGCAGTCGTACCCAGACCATAGCTTTTTAGGTGAAGAAAGTGGCGAAACTGCAGGCGTAAGCACCGAATTCCAGTGGATCATTGATCCCCTCGACGGCACCACCAATTTTATTAAAGGCATTCCGCACTTTGCCGTGTCGATTGCACTGCTTCATAAAGGCCGTCTTGATCAGGGCGTAGTCTTCGATCCTATTCGTGGCGAGTTGTTTACCGCTTCTCGTGGCCAGGGCGCGCAGTTAAATGGTTACCGCATTCGCGTCAGTAAGGCACGTGATTTATCTGAAACAGTCTTAGCTACCGGGTTACCCTTTAAAAACAAAACCCAGTATGCGGACTACGCCATTCGTTTAAATAAAATCTTCCATGACTGTGGTGATATTCGTCGTGCCGGTAGTGCAGCCCTGGACTTAGCCTACGTTGCGGCAGGCCGACACGACGGTTATTGGGAGCGTGGCATTAAGCCCTGGGATATCGCAGCCGGTGAACTGCTGGTTCGTGAATCAGGCGGTTTGGTAACTGACTTCAGCGGGAATAACGATCCACTCTATAAAGGCGAAATCGTCGCAGGTAGCGTTAAAGTGGTACAAGGTCTGGTTAAACATTTAAAATAAACCAATACGATACGATAAACGAATAGTAAAAAGGCCACTTTAATCAAGTGGCCTTTTTCGATTTAGTTTAGCTTATATTTCTAGCCGTTTAGTGAGGCCAGATACTCTTTGAATTCTTCGCCCAGACCAGGATGGCGCAGCGCATATTCAACGTTGGCTTTCATGTAGCCAAGTTTACTACCACAGTCATGGCTCTTGCCTTTCATGTAGTATGCATCAACCTGTTCTACCTTCATCAGTGAAGTGATGGCATCTGTTAGCTGGATTTCACCACCGGCGCCTGGAGGGGTGTATTCAAGCAACGGCCAAATTTCATGTGACAACACATAACGGCCCACTACAGCCAGATCAGATGGCGCTTCGTCGAGTGGCGGCTTTTCAACCATGTCATGAATCTTGGCAGACTCACCAGGCTTAATGCTGGCGCCTTCCAAATCAACAATACCAAACTTAGAAATGTTCTCTTGTGGTACCTGCTCTACCATCACCTGACTTACGCGATTAGTATTAAATCGCGCGACCATGTCAGCCAGATTGTCTTTTTTAAGATTGCTGGTGTAGTCGTCGATAATCACGTCTGGCAACACCACCGCAAAAGGTGCGTCACCCACCATAGGGTGAGCACACATAATGGCGTGCCCCAGTCCTTTAGCCGCACCCTGACGCACGTGCATGATAGTGACGTCTTTCGGGCAAATAGCCTGTACCTCTTCGAGCAACTGACGCTTAACCCGCTGTTCCAGCGTGGTTTCCAGTTCGAAAGAGGTATCAAAGTGGTTTTCGATGCTGTTTTTACTGGCGTGGGTAACCAGAATAATTTCTTTTAAACCCGCCTGCACACACTCGTTAACCACGTATTGAATTAGTGGTTTATCTACAACCGGCAGCATTTCCTTTGGAATTGCCTTGGTTGCTGGCAGCATTCGTGTACCTAGGCCGGCGACAGGAATCACCGCTTTTTTCACCTGACTCATAGTTTATGTCCTTTTATTGATAGTCCTCGACCAATGGCGTAGTAATGCAATCCGTATTCCGACATGATTTTCGGATCATACAAATTCCGACCATCGAAAATTAACGGAATGCTCAATTTTTCTTTGATTAGGTCAAAATCCGGTGCCCGGAATGACTGCCATTCTGTACAAATCACCAGGAAATCAGCACTCTCAAGCGCAGCCTCTTTCGTTCCGGTTAATTTAAGATCCGGGCGACTGCCATATATTCGCTGGGTTTCTTCCATTGCTTCAGGATCGTAAGCCTGCACCGTCGCCCCTTGCTCCCATAACAACTCCATCAGAACACGGCTGGAAGCTTCACGCATATCATCAGTATTCGGCTTGAATGACAATCCCCATAAAGCAATAGTTTTGCCTTTAAGGTCGCCATCGAAGTGGCCCGTGATATATTCAAACAGTTTTTCTTTTTGGGTGTAGTTAACTGCTTCCACTGATTCCAGTACTTTCGCCTGGTAGCCTACCTGATTTGCACTACGAATGAGCGCTTGCACATCTTTGGGGAAACATGACCCACCATAGCCGCAGCCAGGATAGATGAACTGGTACCCTATTCTGGGATCAGAACCGATACCACGACGAACATTCTCAATATCGGCGCCGAAACGTTCAGCCAGATTAGCCATCTCATTCATAAAGCTGATTTTGGTCGCCAGCATACAGTTGGCGGCATACTTAGTAAGCTCTGCTGAACGAATGTCCATCACGATGACTTTGTCATGATTACGGTTAAACGGCGCGTAGAGCTCACGCAGTTTCTTCTCGGCTTTCTCACTTTGAGTGCCGATAATAATACGATCTGGTCGCATACAATCATTGACTGCTGCGCCTTCCTTTAAAAACTCAGGGTTTGATACCACATCGAAGGTAACCGCTTTGCCCAGGGATTCCAGCGTTTCGGAAACCTTTGCACTGACTCTGTCTGCAGTACCAACCGGGACCGTAGATTTGTTAATGATGATCTTATGGTTTTGCATATGTGTGGCCACTGTTTCCGCCACGGCCAGCACATATTTCAGATCGGCTGAACCATCTTCATCTGGCGGTGTGCCCACAGCAATAAAAATTAGCTCTCCATGCTCGACCCCCATTTGGGCATCGGTGGTAAAGTCTACCCGGCCGCTGTCATAATTGCTGGTGACCAGCGGCGTTAATCCCGGCTCGTAAATGGGGATAAAGCCTTTTTTGAGGTTATCAACCTTAGCCTGATCCACATCCACACAAACAACGTCGTGGCCCACTTCAGCTAATACTGCAGCCTGTACCAGGCCCACATAACCAATTCCAAAGACTGTTACCTTCACTTGTTCCCTTCCTTCTAAAACTCAGCGGTACCTGTGTTAGTCAGGCATATTTAAAAATAAAACCAAAACATTAAAGCATCATGGCGTTAAAGGCTCAACAGAAAACTTATTGGTCAGCCTTGTATCGGCCAGCCCGCTTACGCAGGCCGTCCGTCAGCCCCTGCCACATATAGCGCCGACGTTCCTTGCTTTGCTCCAAACACCAACCGTTAATTACCCATCTGACTGGCAAGGCTACGCAATTCCTGATTTTCCAGTAGAGAGGCACGTAAGAGCGACGCAATAAAATGAGGATATTACGGTATTGATAATAAAGCCGGACAGGGCTGCCTACTTTAAACGTCATCCCCATTATGCGCTTACGGGACTCACCTTGTTTATGGCGTAATAAGGCTTGTGTATCGTTAATAATCCGGTAACCCTTGCTCCTGGCCCGCCAACACCACTCATGATCCACGCCATCTATGAATAATGCATCTTCCATCAAACCAATATCAGGAAGCACTGATAGCGGAATAATCTTTCCGGACGCGATAATTTGCTTGCTATGCAGAAAACCATATTCATCAGCTACCGCGCGCTGTACCGTTGCACGGACAACCTGTCCATCAAACTCGCTGACGATAGTGGGGCCATAAGCAGCGAGGTCCGGATATCGCGACTGAGCCTCGATTACCCGCGGCTTGACAGTTTTCAGCAACGGTTCGGTAAGGTGACTATCCTGATCAAGCAGCATGGCATAGTCACGCCCCTGCTGTTTGGCTAATAACAAACCAATATTTTGCGCCTGGGCAATACCAGCGTTTTCAGGACAGTGTCTGAATTCAACTGAAGATGACAACCAATCCTGGTGAGCCTGCGGAGAATTATCCACAATAATAACCTGCCAACCATTAGCCTCCAGCAATCTGATATTGTTGAGCAGGATATGATGCTCAGGATGAAAGAGAATGATAATGGCTGAAAATTTCAATGCTTTATTATTTTTTCTAGTAGATGCCGGTCGAGCTTGTAAGCCATCTTTACTACCCCGGATGGCATCATCCGCAGGCCTAATACCATGCAGGCATAAAAAAGATTGTAAGGTGTCAGGCGTTTAAGCCAGCGCATCGCACGAAAGCGTGCTCTGAACTCATTTAATGACTTTATCAGCCCACGGCGCTTATAAAAATCATTCACCCGCCGAAAACGCAGCAACTTATCTTTTAGATTACAAAAAATGTAGCCAGCCGCGGCGAGTTCTATCCAGAGGAAATAATCCTGGGTATTTTGCAGCGCATCATCATAGCGATAGCCATCCGTAAACACCTTGTAGCGAATACATACCGTGGGGTGATTAATAGTGCACCGGCGTGGTAATAGACGTGTGATTTGGCGATTGGTCTGTGGCATTACCCGCGCTCCCACCTGATTGTTTTGCTCATTAATTTCAATCAGGCCGGTGCCTAAAATGGCAACGTGCGCATGTTTGTTAAGATAGGTTATTTGCTTTTCAAGCCGGTTAAGTTCTGAAATGTCGTCGGCATCCATGCGAAAAAAATACTGCGGTTTTAACGACAATGACCAGTCGATAGCGAAGTTCATACAGGTTGCCAACCCTCTGTTGGCGCTACCTTCAATGATCACTAGCCGTTCATCGTCCTCAGCATGCTGCATGATGACCGCCAGAAGTTCAGGTGTAATATGCCCGTCTATAACGATGACGTAAAGAAAGTCGCTGTAGGTCTGCTGACGAATACTGGCAATTGCCTGGTCTACCCAGTCCGCGCAGTCCTTTTCGTATACCGCCATAGCAACAATAGCGGGGATTTCATGCACCCGGTAGTTGCTGTGTTTAATTGAAAAGTTGGGGCTCAAGGTAAAATCCGGCTATCGACAGTAACGCGAAGTGTACCGGATTTTACAGCAATTATGCACCATTGTGATGCAATTTATGCAGGTAGCAGGCGGTGTTTTATCGCCCGGGAAAACCGTATGATTTTCCAGATATTCATGATTGCAGCGCTGTATATCACTAACAAGGCCATGAATCCCCAAAACATGATATAAGCGGGTACCTGATACACCTCACCGAGGATACCAATCAGGCAATATCCTGCGCCCATCAGAAGAATGGCAACTAGCGAGCGGCGAGGGCTAAACCCTGCCCGCATAAAGATATTATGCAGGTGCTTACGATCGGGTTTTAGCACCGACTGACCTTTTCTTGCTCGTCTGAACATAATGGCTGCCATATCCATCAGTGGCAAACCAATTAACCAAACACCGGTAATAGGGCGTAACGATGCGCCCGGTCCCTGAGTATGATCAACCAACAACCAGACAATGGTAAGACCGACAAACATACTGCCGGCATCACCCATAAATATTTTATTACCTTTAAAACCTTTGAGGCTAAGGTTAAACGCCAGAAACGGTACTATGGCTGCAATAATAACCAGCGGTTCCATAATGGCAGCACCGTTGTCTGACAACAGCAGCAAACTAACGACGCTCAACAGTACAACAAGACTCATGCCGCCAGCCAGGCCATCTATACCATCAATCATGTTAATGGCGTTGATTACCCCCACCACGCATACCAGCGTGAAGAAATAACCGGCAAGACCTAAATAGACTGAACCAAAGCCAAAAATATCACCAAGCGAAGTAATGTAGTTTTGTGCACTCCAGGCCATAATGGACGCTACACCAAACTGACATACCAATCGTCCTTTGGCACTTAAGTCAAAGCGGTCATCAAGCATACCGAGCAGCACAATAAAAGCCGACGCGGTAAAAAACAGCGGATTATTTTTCATCCACACGTCAGTTAGTACACTGGCTACCAGTACTGCGACAAAAATAGCTACACCGCCGGTCAATGGCACAATGCCATTGTGGCGTTTTCTATATGATGGCTGATCAACAAGCCCAAACTGATGGGCCAGGGGTGTCATCACCACCAGCAAAATCAATGCAACAAAAAATGCTGTAAATAACGGAATAAACTGCAGATAGTCCATCATGCCTTACTTTTCTCCACAGAATCCTTACCCACCTGTGTTCTCACGCCCACACTACAAACAGGAAAATCCATTTAATTACTAACTCCATTGAGAATATCGTCGAACCTATACATGGCGACACCAGCCGCCAGAGGCTTCGTGGAGAGGTCACTATAATCACCCGATATAATAGTAAACATTCGTATAACTGACTAGCCCCAAATTAAATTTAAATCTAAACGCACATTTTTTACCCAACCGGCATAGTTTCTGTTTAAAGTTTACCCAGGCGGGTAATCAGTGCATGCCTTTTTGCTTGGTTATGTTATGCTACCAGCACTTTTTAAATGGACGTATTACAGCTAGGCAATGAGAAGACAAGTTATATTATCCGCTCTACTTTTCAGCACTATGACAATGCTGGGATGTGTGTCACAACCTCAGAGTGTCAAAGCCAATCTGCCACTGGTTAATCCAAGCTTTACGCATCACCTCAGCGATACAGGCACCGGTTTACAGGAAAGTGAAGCAAAAGCTATTCCAGAGTTAAACATCAATGCCAATCAAGCCATTGTTATCGACGGAAATAGCTACGCAGTTTCCGACAGTTATATCTCTGCCATGGGTAACCAATGTTATCGGCTGAAACGTCAGGGACGTTCAGGCTCAACGGAAGTTCGCCCCATATGTAACAATCAAACGTACTGGCTGCTATACCCAGCGTTGGTTTTTAGTAACACCCTATAAAGGTTTAATTCGCTTATGCGTATCTCTATTTGGTTAACGCTTACGGCTTTATCGCTATCGCCTTTCAGTAACGCCCAGGCACAAACAGCTGAACAAATTCAACAAATTCAACAGCAACTGAGTCAACGCGGGGCCAACAACTCAGCATCGGCCAACACCGGTAATACAGGCGTCAGCCCTTTACAGCTGTCAGCTTCCCCTACCTTGCAAAGCAACAGTCAGACTGGTACCCGGCCAAGCTCCGGCCAGTATAGTACGCAGCCCCGCAATGGCCTGGTATTACCAGGCGAGCCGACCATGGATATGGTTTTTCCCTTGCAGGAAGCCATGGAAAATCCCCCATTCGCGGCAAACTTATTTGTCGGTGGTTTTGAATCAGAACGCACGAACTCGGTGAACCCAAATTATCTGGTTGCGCCCGGCGATCAGATCTCAATCTGGCTTTGGGGCGCGGTAGATTATTCCGACGTAGCAACCGTCGATAGTCAGGGCAATATCTTCATTCCCAATATTGGTCCGGTAAATTTGTTAAACGTGCCGTCCAGCCAGGTAAATGCGACAGTAACCAGAAGCATCAAACAGGTGTATACCAATGATGTGAATGTTTATGTGAACTTACTGACGGCCACGCCGGTATCAGTTTACGTCGCAGGGCCGGTATTAAGACCAGGCCAATATGCCGGTCAGGCAACTGATAGTCCGCTTTATTTTCTCAAGCGTGCCGGCGGCGTTGATTTTCTGCGCGGCAGCTTCCGCAAAATCGATATTTTACGCGCCGGCGAAGTCGTTCATTCGATTGATTTATACAATTTTGTTACCGATGGCGAATTGCCGGCTATTTCGTTTCAGGATAAAGACGTAATTCTGGTTCGCCCTATCGGCCCAACTATTACAGTCAGCGAGGGAGCACGAAACAGCTTCACTTTTGAGTTAAGGCCTTCAGACTTAACCGGGGAAGCTTTAGTTGATTACGCAAAACCCGGCGACTTTATCAGCCACGTTTCTGTCAGTGGCTTGCGTGATGGCGCCCAATTTGCCCGCTATGTCCCGCTGGTTGATTTTAAACTATTTAGTTTGCGCCCTGGCGATCATGTCGAATTCAAGAACGACTATGAAGTACAGATTTACCCGATTAATGTAGCAGGCAGTTTCCGCGGCGCCTCAAGAGTCATGGTATCCAAAGGTGCTCGCTTACATCAGGTTCTGAGCAATATTGAGATCGATCCGAACCTGGCGGACTTTAAAAATGTGTATTTGTTACGTGAAAGTGTCGCCGATCAGCAACAATTAATTATCAATCAGGCGTTGGATCGCCTCGAGAGGAGCATTTACACCGCGCCGGTGCGCTCTACCGGTGAAGCTTCTATTCGCGTACAGGAAGCTCAGTTGGTAACTGACTTTATCGCCAGAGCCAGACAGGTGAAACCTCTGGGTAAAGTGATCATTGCCGAAAACGACAACGTGGCAGACATTCTGCTGGAAGAAAACGACACCATTGTTATCCCAACCAAAACGGATTTGGTGCATGTCGGTGGTGAAGTGTTAATGCCGCAGTCAGTCGTATTTAATCCAGACGCGGAACTTTCAGATTACGTTGCCTGGGCCGGCGGTTTCAGTGAACGAGCGAATGACGCCCGCATTCTGGTCATCCGCGCTAATGGTATGGTCGACTTCTATGACGTTGATGATAACTCTGATGTAGCAGCCGGCGACCAGGTCATCGTGCTACCAAGGGTTGATGCGAAAACGTTGCAGGCTGTAAAAGATATCACTCAGATCATCTACCAGATTGCTGTGGCGGCCAACGTAGCACTGAACTAATGTCTGATATTGTAAGCGTCTCATTTCGATCTCAACTCAAAGTATGGAAAAGTGTTTGTTTTGCACTTTTCCTGCGAGAGCTTAGGTCCCAGTTTAGCGACAGACTAGGCTTAACCTGGGGTTTTCTCGAGCCCTTTGCTTTCATATTTGGTTTATCTTACATAAGAAGCCTGGTTCGTGAAGGAGATGCTCACGGCATACCTATCTTCATATTTATGTTGATTGGTATGGTTGCCATCCAATCGTTTCTGCAACCTTTTACAAAAGTCGCCAGTGCATTTAGCAAGAATAAGCCACTATATGCTTTCAGGCAGGTTCAGCCAATATCAGCGCTGTTGGTGTCAGCATTTGTTGAATATACAATAAAAGTTATAGTTATTGTGCTGGCTATGCTAACTATTTACCTACTTGGGGTAACCTTCCCGGTTCATGATCCATTACTACTGTTTTTGTTGTTTCATCTCCTCTGGATTATGACAATAAGCATGGGTTGCATATTGGGCATCGCTTCTTCATATCTACCCGAAGTCAAAAAGATCGTAGGCATATTCACCCGACCTTTATTTTTTATCTCCTGCGTATTTTTTAGCTTGCAGGATATCCCGGTCGAATACTGGCACTGGTTTACCTGGAACCCATTGGTGCATTTTATAGAACTTGGCCGTTATGCGTGTTTTGAGTCTTACGGTGATCGCGGCGTTAGCCTCCAATATGCCTTTCAATTTACTCTGATCGTCTTTTTCTTCGCTGTGTCATTATACCACCTGTCCTGGAAAGGATTGTTATCACGATGACGATTCGTTTAATCAACCTGACTAAGTCATACCCAAGCCGATTGGGTCCTCAGTATATTTTTAAAAATCTCAATTTTGATTTTCCGACTGAAAATAATGTGGCCATTCTGGGTAAAAACGGCGCCGGTAAATCAACCCTGTTTCGTATGCTGGCAAAAAGTGAATATCCCGACAAAGGTCAGATTTATACTAACAAATCCATGTCATGGCCGGTTGCTTTAGCGACGGGGGTGCATCCACAAATGACCGGGCGCGAAAATGCCCGGTTTATCGGACGCATAAATGATGTAAAGAATTTACAGTCATACGAAGAAGCCGTGCAGGATTTCGCCGAAATAGGTAAAAGGTTTGATTTACCGGTTAAAACCTATTCGTCAGGTATGCGTGCAAGGTTGGTTTTTGCTTGTTGCGTTAATATTCATTTCGATATTTATCTTATAGATGAAGCAACCTCGGTGGGCGATCCTAAATTTCGTCGCAAGGCCAGAGAAGCACTGGAAATCAAAGCCAAAGAAGCGGGCCTTATTATGGTCAGCCACGAAATGGATCAAATACGCGAATTTTGTACGTCAGCCATCATCATAGAAGACGGCCAACTTAATTACTACAGTGACCTTGAAGAAGGTATCGCAGCCTACATGGAATAAATGAGCAAAACAAAATGAAACATATGCTAGATAATCTTACCGCTCAAATTAAAAAGCGCCCTATACTTTTGGTGGTTATCCCTTGGCTGCTATACGCGGTATATCTGACGTTAATTGCAACGCCAAAGTATGAAAGTACCAGCCAGTTAGTCGTCAAATCGGCTGACGGTGCCAACAGTTTCGATCCCTCTTCTATGTTAATGAGTAGTGTAACGGGCGTGTCCAGTACCAATGACAGTCAATTGGTTGTTGCCTTTGTTAAATCTGCTGACATGCTTGATTACCTTGATGAAACGATCGGACTGCGGGAGCACTATACCTCATCAGCAGGCGACTTTATTAGTCGGCTTTCCTCGAATCACAGCGAAGAGGATTTTCTCAAATATTATCTCGCTAACACTGAAGTGGTTATCGATTCAAACACAAGTGTAATCGAACTCTCCGCCAGAGCCTATGATCCAGCCTATGCACAGCTAATCAGTCAGACCATAGTGAAGCGTGCCGAACTGTTTATAAACCAGATAAGCAATAACCTGGCGAAGTCACGTCTTGCCTTTGCACAAAGTGAACATGACATTGTCGAAAGAAAATTGCAGGACGCAAAACTGGCCCTTATCGACTTTCAAACCAAATACAACGTCTTGGACCCCAACGCAGAAGGGCTTGCCATTCAACAAATCGCCTTTTCTTTAGAAGCGACACTGGCTCAGAAAGAAGCGGAGCTGAACACGTTAAAGAGCATTATGTCTGATTCTGCCCCGGAAATTATTTCGCTCAAACGTCAGGTTCGGGCACTTGAACAGCAGATAAGCAGCCAAAAGACCAAAATCAGTGATGCCCATAACGGTGAAGAAAAACTATCGATAAATCAACTGATGGCTCAGTATTCAAACCTGCAGGTTCAGGCCGAACTTGCCATGCAGGCTTACGGCTCGTCACTAATGACTCTTGAAAATGCCCGGGTGGATACGTATCAGCAAATACAGCACCTGGTCACCATTGAATCACCAACGCTACCCGATGAGGCCGCCTACCCTAAAACAGTTTATAACCTGGTTTTGATTGGCGTTATGCTCATAATGGCTTTCATTGCAGGTCGCATTATCATAGCAACGATCAAAGAGTTGTAAGTCAAACGCTACAATCAGATGCTAACCAATTCCCCCCACTAGCAGCGCTTTAACTAACGCCGCTTGTGTCGGGAATCATCCTCTAGTATAAGAGGGATAGCCAGTGTACAAGCAGCTCCTGTCTGCAGACTGTGCACCCTGACTATAATAATTTTAAATAAAAACTATATGGAACTCTGTTGTGACAACAAAAACTTCTAACGACACCAGCTTTTTCGGCCACCCGGGTGGCCTGTTAACGCTATTTTTCACCGAAATGTGGGAACGCATGAGTTATTACGGTATGCGCGCCCTGCTGGTAATTTTTATGACTATGACCTTACAGGAAGGCGGTCTGGACTTTACCAAAGATAATGCCTATGCCATTTATGGCCTCTATACCGGCGCAGTGTATTTTATGGGGTTATCCGGTGGATGGATTGCCGATCGTCTGTTGGGCGGTCAGAATGCGGTCTGGTATGGCGGCATAACCATCATGATTGGCCATATCATCCTGGCTATCCCAAGCACCAACACATTCTTTATTGGTTTGATCTTTGTGGTACTGGGTACCGGCCTTCTGAAGCCAAATATCAGTGCTATGGTTGGTCAGCTTTATGGCGATCAGGATACTCGTCGCGACAGTGGCTATACCATCTATTATATGGGTATCAACCTGGGTTCCGTAATTGGTAACCTGGTCTGTGGTTATCTGGCCACTAACTGGGGCTATCACTACGCTTTTGGTGCGGCAGCAATTGGTATGGCTGTCGGCCTCATTCAGTATCGGATGACCCAGTACAAACTGGCTACCATTGCAACCGGCCCCACGGTGAGTATGTCTGCTTCAGGTATCCGCAACAGCTGGGTAGGCGTATTAATCTTTTTAGTCAGTCTGGCAGTGGTAACATTTTTAATGAGCACTGGTGCGCTGGTTATTGATGTAGTAAGCGTAGCAACTTCTGTTGCTTATATTTTCACTGCCATATTCGTTATCTACTACGCCGCCATCTTCTTTTTCGGTAACCTCGACAGTGCCGAAAAGAAACGGATGATTTCACTATTGCTCATCTGTGTTGCGTCGGCATGTTTCTGGGCGGGCTTCGAACAAGCCGGCTCATCGCTCAATATCTTTGCTCACGAAAATACCGAACGTCTGCTGGGAAGCTTTGAAATCCCAACCGCCTGGTTCCAGTCGTTGAATGCCATTTTTATTATCACTCTGTCACCTTTCTTTGCGGCACTGTGGATTAACCTTGGTAAAAAGATGCTCGATCCGTCCTATGGCATGAAATGTGCGATTGGTATTTTAATTATGGCCAGTGGTTTTATCGTGATGTTTTTCGCTGCGCAGGCAGCCGCCAGTGGCCTGAAAGTCGCACCTTATTGGCTGGTTGCCACTTACTTCCTGCATACCGTGGGCGAACTCTGCTTGAGCCCGGTAGCGTTAAGCGCGGTAAGCAAACTGTCACCGAAACGTTTCGCCGGTCAGATGATGGGCTTGTTTGTATTAACTTACTCTATCGGAAACGTTATTGCCGGCGTACTGGCGGGTGCCTTTGGTGGCGAAGAGTCTGGTGATTTAAGTGGATTGTTCTCATTTATTGTTCAGTTCACGGTAAGTATCGGCGTTATTGTCTTCCTGGTGGCTCTGTTTACCCGTAAATGGGAAAAGCCAGAACAAAAAAGCGCCTGAGCGATGTAGAAATCAACAGCTAATTGTTAGCCATAAAAACGCCACTGGTGGTAAGCTAGTGGCGTTTTTTTATGAGTAAGACAGGTAAAGATGAAGTTATACCTTACAACGAGAAGTATTCCGTGTTTAGCTGGCCAGCCTCTGGCAGAACGTATGCGTCGCCTTGAGCGGGCCGCAAAAAAGCTCACAGTTCCCGAGAAGACCCTGCTGAACATTCTTAAGCTGCTGGTCATCGTACCGGCTTTTACACTACTCCTGCGGGTCGCAGCAGACTGGACATCACTTCTGTGGGCGTTGCTGGTTTTCCTGTTGTATCCCATTATCGTGAAACCTGTACAATACTCACTAAGTGCTAAATATTTAGAATCGTTGTCAAACAAGGATAAGCAATGAAAACAATACTTGTCACCGGCGGGGCTGGCTATATCGGTAGCCACACCGTATTGCAATTACTGGAAGCGGATTATCAGGTGGTGGTATTTGATAACCTCAGCAATGCCTCAGAAGAATCACTCAAGCGCGTATCAGCCTTAACTGGTAAAGCCATTACCTTTGTGCAGGGAGATATCCGTAATACTGAACAGCTCGATGAGGTATTCACGCACCATGACATCGATGCCGTCATTCATTTTGCTGGCTTAAAAGCCGTTGGTGAATCAGTTCAGAAGCCACTGGAATACTATGAAAACAACGTCTACGGCTCGGTAGCGCTGTGTGATGTGATGCGTAAGCACAATGTCAAAAACATCGTTTTCAGTTCATCGGCTACCGTTTATGGCGATCCGGTTTCGTTACCGTTACGTGAAGATATGGCCACGGGCCAGCCAACAAACCCCTACGGTACGTCCAAGTTAATGGTAGAGACCATTCTGACCGATCTGTATCAATCAGATGAAGCTTGGAATATCGTATTACTGCGTTATTTCAACCCCGTGGGAGCGCATCCCTCCGGTCAGATTGGCGAAGACCCGAATGGCATCCCAAACAACCTGATGCCTTACATCTCCCAAGTCGCGTCAGGCAAGCTTGAGCAATTAGCGGTTTTTGGTGACGACTACGACACCCCGGATGGCACCGGTGTGCGGGATTATATCCATGTAGAGGATTTGGCCAATGGCCATTTGAAAGCTATTGAACGTCTTAGCCTCAATATGGGACTGGATATTTATAATCTGGGTACCGGCCAGGGGTTTTCAGTACTGGAAATGATTAAAGCCTTCGAAAAAGCCTGCGGCAAACCTATCAATTATAAAATTGCACCGCGTCGCTCGGGTGATGTAGCAGCCTGCTATGCTGATCCAACCAAAGCGGCGACCGAGCTAAATTGGAATGCGCAGAAGACCCTCGAAGATATGTGTAAAAATGCCTGGCACTGGCAGTCGCAAAATCCGCAGGGCTATAACCACTAAAATAACAAAGGCGCTTTATGCGCCTTTGTTTTAGCTATCTAATTATCCGTTTCGGCATCGAGTGGCTCACTTTCCAGATCCACATCATCAAATAGTGCCTCAAATTCGTCGAACTCTTCGGCTTCTTCTTCATCTGGCTGCGTGTCGAGGTTTTTGCCATCGGTCACCCGAAACTCGAGATTCTGAAAATAGATGTTTTTAACCTGCTCGTAAGGGTCCCTGGCGTTTTCGATCTGACCCTCCTGGCCAAGTAACTGAGCACGGGCTTCCAGAGCACCTACCGTAAATCTCAATACATTGAGGTTGCCGGTCATCAGCGTCATTGGAAAATAAAGATTATCAACAATATCCCCGGTGAAACTACGTGGATCGCTTGGCCCCCTGGCGGGTATCATTAAAAACGGTCCGCTTCCTACGCCCCACTTACCCAGGGTTTCACCAAATTCTTCTTCCTGACGCTGCAACCCCATGGCACCCGCGACATCAAAGAAACCCGCAATACCTACTGTGGAGTTGATAACAAAACGGGTAAAGCTATCGAAGGATGGCCCTACCTTTCCCTGCAAAAGGTTATTTAGCATATTAGCAGGCTCCCCAAGGTTTTCTACCGCATTAGACAGACCGGTTCTGGCAAACCCTGGAACTACGGTGACATAGGTCGTTGCGGCAGGACGCAGCAGATACTTATCGAGGATTTCCCAGTTAAAATCCCATACTACGCGGTTAACACTCTCCAGCGGGTCGCGTGGATCAGAGTATTCCGATGACGCACTGGCAGTATTTGCCGGCGCGTCAACCTCAGCTTGTTGCTCGGCATTATTACTGGCGCAACCTGAGATAAACAAAGCACCAGAGAAGAAGAGAAATAACGAAAAGCGACGTATAGATAATGTCACATTAATTCCTTGTTGATTACGATGGTTTGATCGATAACTTTACCGTTTGCCACTGCAGCCTCCATAGTGCCCTCAAGATCGCCAGGTTGAGCAGGTGCTTCCTGATCCTTCGAGATACGGGCAATCAGGCGGGCTGTCGAAAGCTGCTCCAATGAATAATTGGGCGCCATGGCATTCTCGCTGGTTAACGTCACCGTTAACGGTAAATTCTCTAAAGGTAACCTTAACACCGCAGCCGGCATACGGTTATCACTGTTCGCATCCTGGGCAAACACAAATAAAAACCCGCTATCTGGTAGATTTGATACCAACTCTTCGCTGATCTCTACAGTCAGGTTAAAACCGGTAACTGCCGCTTTTGCGGCTTGCACTCCATTCAAACTGTCGAGACGCTCGGATAGCTGCATAGCGATAGGACTGTCAGCAGGTAACTTACCTTCCAGCCTGGCCAGACTATCGGCTAATAGCTCCTTGTCGCCTAGCCGCCCCGCCACGACCGCCTGCATCAGTACCAGGTTATCATTTTGTTGTTGTCCCTCAAGCAGCGAGGCTAATAATCGCCGGGCGTTTTCAAGCTGCGTTTTATCATCGCTCATCATCAATGCACGGGCATAAGTCATGCGCACGTTTTCGTCATCAGGTGAGAAATGCAGCGCTTTCTCCAGTGCCGCGTAGGCTTCTTCTGTCTGACTCAGGGCCATCCAGATGCGGCCCAGATACATCCAGCCCTGACCGTCTTCAGGGTTTTCCTGCAAGCGTTTACGGATAGCCAGCGTTAACTGCTGAAAATCCTGCGGCGTGAAGTTTTCGCCTTGACCATCAGCTAGCTTGGCACTGAGCTTAGGTAACGCATCAAGCGCAGCCTGAGCATCCTGCAAATGATTAATATTACTGGCTTTGAAATAAGCAAAGCCACCGACGAGCAACGCTAATAAAGCGCCACAAGCCAAGACGAAAGAAGCGTTTGCCGAACCTTTAGACTCTGCCTGCTGCTCCTCTACCAAGGAAATCTTAATTTCGTCACTGGCCTGGCGCATATCCGGCTCACTAAGCAAGCCTTCGTCGACTTCTCGCTGCAATTCCTTTAAACGCTCTTTGACCACGGCAATGTTAGCCTGGGTCAGGTTTTCCTGTTCCGGCCGCTGCTTCAGCCAAGGTAAACCAACCAGCAGGACCAACACGGCTACCAGTACAACGACAGCCCCAATAAACATCCACGACATTACTTCTCACCCTGCTTTAACATCGCCTCAGCTTTGGCCAACTTAGCGGCCATATCTTCCGGCGGTGTCGACTTGCGTCGAACGATAACCATCACAAACGCCAGTAAGGCGAATAACACCGGCGCCAGCCATAACCACATGGTCACCGGCGTTACCGGTGGCTTATAGCTGATAAAATCGCCGTAGCGGGTTTTCATGTAGTCAATCACTTCATCACCGGTTTTGCCCTGTCTCACCAGGTTATATACCTTACGGCGCATATCATGGGCAATCATTGCGTCAGAATCGGCAATATTCTGGTTCTGACACATTGGACAGCGAAGCTCTTCGGTTAATGACAGAAATAGCTGGCGCTGCTGCGGCGTATCAAACTCATAGCTATCCTCAGTCGCCACAGCCGATGCAGAGATAAGTAATAAGACCGTCAGAATTACTGTTTTCATTCAGCTGTATTCTCCTGCGCCATTTCCTGTTGTAACTGAGCGTATAACGGGCCAATTTTATTGTTCCAGACACGTTCGTTGATATCGCCAATATGGTGCATGCGGATCACGCCATTATGGTCGATAAGGAAATGTTCAGGAGCACCGGTCACGCCCAGGTCCAATGCGGTATCACGGTACACATCGAAAATATGAAACTGGTAAGGATTACCAAACCGGTTGGTGATCTCTTCGACTTCCTGTTGCACGCGGTTTAATGTTTTAGTGCCAAACTCCGGATCAAGATCCTGGTCAAAATACAAGCCAACAATGCTGATCCCTTCTTGCTCAGTGAGCTCGGTCAGATAGGGTAATTCCACGGCACAGGTTACGCACCACACACCCCAGACATTCAGTAGGGTCACCTTCCCTTTGAACACTTCAGGCGTATAAGTCGTTTCGGGATTCATCAGATCCGGCAGCGAAAAAGCAGGCATGGGTTTGCCTTTAACCTGGGAGTCGAGTTCTCTGGGATCAGAAAACAAGCCGCTGAACAAAAACACCACCAGCACCAGAAACGCCAGCAGCGGCACGCCAAAAATCATTAACTTTTTCATGCTTTAGCCCCCTCGCTGCTTGCTACACTGCGCACCGCAGTTCGCACTTTAGCGACTTTAGCCATGCGATAGCGTTTATCACTCATCGAGCAAATCCCGCCAATAGCCATGATTACAGCTCCAGCCCAGATCCAGGTCACAAAGGGTTTGATATAAACCCGTATCGCCCAGGCACCATCGTCGAGGGGCTCACCCATGGCAATAAACAAATCCCTGAACAGCGTCGAATAAATACCGGCTTCCGTCATCGGCATACGCTGTACCAGGTACAGGCGCTTCTCGGGCTCAAGATGTACCAGCTTGTCACCCGACTCGTATACATCAAATATACCCACATCCGCAGTATAATTTGGCCCGGTTCGCTGCTCTACCTTGCGAAAGGCAAATTCATAGCCTGACAAGGTGACTGACTCGCCCGGCATCATCCGAACATCTCTTTCCACTTCATAATTACTGACCAGAGTTATGCCAATCAGAGTCACAGCGAAGCCCAGATGGCCAAGGATCATCCCCCAGTGACTGGGCGTGAGCTTACGTAGTCGTTCAAAAGCACTGAGGCTGGTATCCATGGCGGACACCCGTTGTACCACTTCTAAAGTCGTGGTGATCAGAATCCAGGCGCTCAGCACCAGTCCCAGTGCAGCCATGTAAGTTGGAGCATCGTAGGTATAGTTAATTAAAACCCCGGCGCTTACGCTTAAGCCAAAGGCAAATAGTAACGTTTTTTGTACCTGTGACGCCGGTTGATGCTTCCAGCGGGTCAATGGACCAAGGCCTAAAAACAACACAAAGGGTACAATCAGCAGCGTGAACATCTGATTAAAAAATGGGGCGCCTATGGAAATAGAGCCCAGCCCAAGCTCTTTGTGTATCAGCGGTAATAAAGTCCCCAGCAAAACAACCAGTGTTGCCGCACACAGGAACACATTATTGCCCATCAGCAATACTTCACGGGAAAACAGCTGGTAACGGCCCGGACTCTTTAATTGCTGAGCACGCAGTGTATACAGTACTAAACTAAAGCCGGTTAATAGCACCAGAATGCCGAGAATAAATAGTCCGCGGGCCGGGTCGCTGGCAAAGGAGTGTACCGAGACAATCACGCCGGAACGCACTAAGAAGGTGCCCAGTAAGCTTAACGAGAAGGTGGCGATTGCCAACAGCACCGTCCAGGATTTGAAGGCTTTACGTTTCTCAGTTACCGCCAGGGAGTGCATTAATGCAGTGCCCACCAACCAGGGCATAAAGGAAGCATTCTCTACCGGATCCCAGAACCACCAGCCCCCCCAGCCAAGCTCGTAATAGGCCCACCAGCTTCCTAGAGCAATGCCTACAGACAGGAAACTCCAGGCGGCAATCACCCATGGCCGGGACCATCTTGCCCAGGTAGAGTCCAGTTGACCGGAAAGTAATGCAGAAACCGCAAACGCAAAAGCCACTGAGAACCCTACATACCCCATATAAAGCATGGGCGGGTGAATGATCATGCCAAAGTCCTGCAGCAATGGGTTAAGATCGCGGCCATCCACCGGGAAATAAGGCAACATGCTGTCGAAAGGATTGGACGTCAGCAGAATAAACAAATAGAAACCAACGGAAACCATACCAAGTACTGCCAGTACACGCGCAATCATAATTTGCGGTATACCGCGGCTAAACAAAGCAACGGCCACTGTCCACAGTGACAACATCAGCACCCAGAGCAAAAACGAGCCTTCGTGCCCGCCCCAAACGGCCGTGACCTTATAATACACCGGCAAACGGCTGTTAGAATTCTGTGCGACATAATTGAGAGAAAAGTCGTCGGTGATAAACGCATAAACCAAACAGCCAAACGCAAGGGCAGTAAAACTGAACATGGCGATAGCCAGCGGGCGCGCCGTACCAATCATAGCGTTGTGCCCTTTGAACGCTCCCCATAACGGGTAGACTGACAATAAAATAGACGCTACCAGCGCCAATGCGACCGCAATATTACCTATTTCGGGGATCACGAGCCTGTATTTCCTTGAATGGGGTTAACATGCTTAATACCTTTCATTTTCTCAGCAAGTTCTGGCGGCATATATTCTTCATCGTGTTTAGCCAACACTTCCTCGGCCTCAATAACGCCGGATTCCAATAGTATACCAGTAGCAACAATGCCCTGCCCTTCACGGAACAAATCAGGCAGGATACCGGCATAACGCACTGTCACCTGCGGACCGGTATCGATAAGATTAAAACTGACCGCTAATGATTCTGAATCCCGACTCACAGTGCCCGGGACCACCATACCGCCAATTCTAAGGCGCTGACCGACCGTAGGTTTCACCCCTTCCTTGCCTTCGACAATTTCAGAGGGCGTGTAGAACAAATCAATATTGTCGGTTAATGCGAATAGCATAAGCGTGATCGCACCAACAATCAGTAAACCAATGCCACCAACGGCCGCGAGTCTTTTTTGTCGTCTTGGATTCATACTGCTTAACTACCTGTCTGTTGTGATTCAGATTGCAATGCCTGATTTTTTCGCGCCGCCACAATGCGGGCTTGCCGCGCTTGTTCTTCACGAGCGTTATGCAACAACTTTTTATGGGTGCCGGCACTGTCGACAACTATCCAAACCAGCGCCAGCAGCGACACACCAAATGACAGCCAAACATAAAGGGCATAGCCGCCCATGGCCAGGAAGTCCTGTAAACTATTAAACTGCATGATCATCTCCGAGCGCTCGCGCCGCCAGGTCTTTCACCCAGGGGCGGTGGTATTCTCGCCGAATAATTTCATTTTTCATACGCATTACGGTCACTGCTGCAATAAATAAGGCCAAACCCAGTAAAGCGATCAATAAAGGCCAAAGCATTTCAGGCGCAATGGAAGGCTTATCGAACTTACTGATCGTCGCGCCCTGGTGCAAGGTATTCCACCATTCAACCGAATAGTGAATAATGGGCACATTCACAACGCCAACCAGGGCCATTACACCTGCCGCTTTACCCGCCTGTTGTTTATCCTCAAACGCGCCGTATAGGGCAATCACACCAAGATAAAGAAATAACAAAATTAATTCAGAAGTGAGTCTGGCATCCCATACCCACCAGGTGCCCCACATGGGCTTGCCCCAGGCGGCCCCGGTAAACAGCGCAATAAATGTAATCACAGCCCCAACGGGGGCCATGGCAATCATGGCCATGAAAGCTGTTCGCCATTGCCATACAATGCCAACTAACGCGGCAACCGCCATTGCCACATAGGTACTCATCGACAAAATTGCGCTGGGCACATGAATATAAATAATCCGAAAAGAATCCCCCTGCTGATAGTCCTGGGGCGCAAAGGCCAGTCCCCAGAGACTGCCGGCTAATAAGCATAAGATGCCAGGCCAGAGAAAGTAGGGCTGCAGCGTCACACACAGTTGATACGCTCGTTCAGGTTTTGCATACGGATGTAACCACTTCCACATCAGTTTTGACTCACTTTAAGTGCATAAGCAATTGCAAAGGGGGCTGTTGCCATTGCCAGCATCAGCATGGCGCCAATAATAGCAAGTTGTGCCCGGTAAGGTAATTGGAGTGCCGCAGAATCTACCGCCGAGGTGGCAAATATCAATAACGGAATGAAAACCGGTATTAGCAGAAGTGCCAGCAGTACTCCGCCTCGCTGTAATCCTACCGTTAATCCGACCGCTATCGCGCCCACCAGCGAAAGAAGCGGCGTGCCCAGTATCAGGGTCAGCATTAACGCGATATACATATCGACCGTCAGGTTTAAAAATAGTGCCAATAACGGCGAAAAAAGCGCCAAAGGGAAGAAGCTCACCAACCAGTGAACCATTACCTTAACCGCGGCAATTGCCGCGACAGACTGGCCACTCAGCATATATTGTTCCAGCGAACCATCCCAAAAATCGTCACGAAACAGACGTTCCATGGCCAGCAATGAGGACAGGATCGCCGCAATCCATATCACACCCGGACCAATCTTTTGCAAGGTTACCGGCCCTGGTCCAATGCCCAGGGGAAAAAGGGTAATAACCATTAACAAAAACATCAGTGGTTGCGCCAGCTCAGAACGCTGGCGAAAAGCCAGCGCCATATCCCGCTTAAAGATACCGTTTATCAACGTATTCATAGCTGATACTCCAGCACTAACTCAGTAAATGGGCCGGCCTGTTCACTCAAAGGTTGGTGCGAGGTAGTGATAATGGCACCCTGATTGGCAACATGCTCACGCATATGCGTTTCGAGCAATTCAATGCCATCGGTATCCAGCGCGGTAAACGGCTCGTCAAGGATCCAATAGGTCGCTTGTTTCAACCATAAACGAGAAAGGGCGACCCGTCGCTGTTGACCGGCTGAAAGTATCCTTACCGGCACATCTTCGAGCCCTACCAGTCCGAGCCTTGCAAGCACCTGATAGGCCCGCTGTGCAACAAAATCAGTGCCGTGCTGTGCACACCAGAAGCGCAAATTTTCCATAGCAGTTAGTGCACCATTAATACCTGCCTTGTGGCCCACATAGATCAGTTGCTGATTAAACCTATCCCGCACTTTATCCAGCGGCTCGTCATTTAGCAGTAGCTGGCCGCCCTCTGGCGCTGACAAACCGGTTAAGATCCGTAACAAACTTGTTTTACCTGCGCCATTGGGACCCCGCAGGTAAATAAGTTGACCGGGCGATAAGCTAAACGACAGGTCAGAAAACAACACTCTGTCACGTTTAATACAGGTTAAATTGTCTGCTGCAAGTCCTGCCAAGATGTATCCCGTTCTGTTAGCAAAAAAATCCGCCGCATTCTATCATAAACCAGCCGCTTCGCATCTTACCCAAAGGGCGGATCGGCAAATTTCTGATCTATTTCAATCTTTGGCATGATTGACATTATACTTAACTGTTGAAACTGTCTGCCGATAACGACTTATGCAATCATCCAATCTGCCCCCACAAGCAAGCTCCGAGAGCAGTCGAGTCAATACTGCAGAGTCATCAAGTGTGGCGACAAAAACCCAGACAATAGCCAGAATTGCTCAGGTTTTACAGCCTGTGCAGGCTGCCGCCACTACCGCAGCAAAAATGTCGACAACATCTGCCGGACCGGAAAAGGCCTCCAGGGCGTCACCGGTTAATATTGCCAGTGTATTCATGGCTACAAACCAGCAACTACTGCAGGTTAGTCCTGCCGTGCGCGTGTCCAGCGCAGAAAGCTTGCTGTTGGTGCGCCTGCCCACTGAAGCACCGATCCAACCGCCGCAGGGTTCCTCCGTCCCGTTTAAAACTGTGTTGCCGCCGCATTCCGGAGCTGCGGCATTACCAGCGTTACTCAAAATATCGCCGGAAACCATTCACCAACGGGTATCCCAGGTGCAGTTTCAGTCACTTATGACGGCATTAACCCGCTCTTTCACTGCGCCGGTCACGCTGCAGGCCACGGTTATCCAACAAGACAATACCTCAATAAGGGTCAATGCCGGCACAGCGCGGCCATTGATTATCGATATTCCGTTAGCGAAAGCGGCCAGGCATAGCGATGCAGCGTTGTCCAGTCCCTCCGCGAACAAAGCGGCTTTACCGGCAACAGTATCACTGACCGTTTCATCGCGGCAAAATCAGTTAAAGGTGCAAATAACCCCGCCTTCCCCATCTGCAACGACAGCACAAGCCAGTGCGCCTGCTCCTGGTGCCAGTATCCTGACTAGTGTGCAACGAAGTGTTAACGTGCCGGTGAATTCGCCCCTTGCCAGTAAGCTCACTCAGGCGATTACCCAACAAATGCCTCTCAACGTAGAGCCGCCTAAACTAGCCAATTGGGTAACTCAGTCACTATCGCCTGCAGCGACAAAATCATTTCAGCAGCTGAGTCCGATGCTACCTGCAACAGTGAGTATTAAAGGCAGTGAAGTTACCATCACCGGCTATAAGACACAGCTACTAGCGGTCAGTACAACATCAACCGAGCCCATGAGCCGATTAGCGCCCCAAATTAGCCCACAGCAAACTGGGCAGCTAAATATTCAAAGTACTACCGCCAAGAGTATCCCTCAGGTCACTTTTACGCCTTTACCCGCACAGCCTGAAATAACCACCAGGCAATCAGTGCAGCAAACATCATCTTCGCGGCTTAGCGCCGGTATGCCGAAAACGGACAGCAGACAACCCCAGCAGGCAATGTTCCATTCAGCAACCATAAACAACGAGCTGGATAAGCCTGCGATACCGACAGAAGTAGAAAGTATCGCGAAACATAAACTGGCGCAGCTTCCAGCTGAGGTCCAAACAGCTCTGGCGCAATTCATACGATCAGCAAATAGGATTAATGTCAGTAATACGGAATCGTCGCAAGTCAGTCTTAGTGTACTCACCACCGCGCTGCAAAAGTTCGCTAGTGCTAATCCAGCCCTTGCCAGACCCATCAACTCGGTGATTGAACAGTTACAGTTGAACCTTTCAACAAACAACAAATTACCAACAGCAGAGCCATCACAGCTCCAGCCCGAATTGGGTGGTTCAGCCGAGCCGGCTGCAGCGAGAAATAGCACCGACTCAGCCCTACTGAGCTCGGCACTGAAACAACTAATCACTTCGCCGGCCTGGCTTCAGTCTCCGCTAACACTTTCATCACCGCCGCCAGGACAGAGCTTTTTAAACGGCCTGATTCAGCTATTACAGTTGTCACTGCTTGGCAGACACTTTAAAACCCATGAGGATATCGATCAGGCGCTTAATCGGCAACGAGCGACTGCACCGAAAGGCAATTCACCAAACAGCCTGCTAGGTTCAATTACCGGGCGTCAGGTCAGGGAATTTGCCCAACTCGACAGCCAGCAAAACCTGCTCAAGCAGCTTAAAGGGTTACTAGCCGGCCACCAAAGTGCCAAGCTTGGGAATATGGAGCAAACGTTACAAGGCAATGATAGCTTTTATTATGTGCTGCCCGGATTATTACCCCAGCAAAAACCGGCTGAACTGCTAATCCGTCGTGAGCGTGAACGACAGCCGGAACAACAAAACGACACGGCTCAAACGCAATGGCACCTCACCATGAAGCTCGATATCGGTGAGCAGGGAGAACTGCTCACTAAAGCGAAAATCCGTGATGAACAGCTTTATCTTGATATTTATTCGTCAAACCAGGCTCTGCTCGAAAAGGTGTGCGTAACCCTGCCCTTTTTACTCAAACGCTTTAAACAACTTGGGTTAACTGTTGAGGAACACAAACTGCAATTGGGTAAGATACCCGAGACGCTGGCTAACCGGCCTTATCAGATACTGGAGACTCAGGCATGACTCGTAAAAGTAAACGCGCCGTTGGCATTAAATATAATGAAGCCGAACCGTCACAGGCACCAACGGTTATCGCTAAAGGTTATGATGATCTAGCCGAAGCAATTATCGCCAGTGCGAAAGCCAATGGCGTGCTGATTCATGAAGATCCCTATTTAAGTGAATTTCTTACTACCCTTGATCTCGGCCAGTCGATTCCGGAACCCTTATACTATGTTATCGCCGAATTACTGGCTTATTCGTACGTATTGCAGGGCAAAGTGCCAGAGAACTGGAAACAGGCATTTCCCGGCATCGAAGAGAAAATTTAGAAGGTGCTATCGACAGACACTTCGCCCGTCTCCTGGTCATAGAATATTGAATAGCCAGGTTATACTACCAGATAGAAGATACACGCGTTAGCACTGCAAACGGCCTGATAATCACCAGAAGTATCCTGTACGATGGTTGGTGATCTATCCAATTAAAGCGGCGCTTCATACCGATGTACAATTTCAGGCATTATTTAACATCGGACTCACTTCATAAAGCAGATAACTTTGTGCAGGCAATCCACTTGCCTTTAAATCCTGGTGGTTTTCATCGTTCCCTTACCAATCAAGGTTACCTACAGGTCCTGAATTACCATTGATGGCCCATTTAAGGAGGGCGAGCTTAATCGCAGAATCAAAAGCTGTACCGGTCCCTTGTCCAGACGCAACATGAGCATCATCCTGAAAGTCGACAAACCGCGATAAAACGGTAACAAAAAGCACTCCAATTAGAATAATCACTGCGATGAACTCAATCAGCGTAACGCCTGAATGTCGATGGGTGTCAAGAATAATAAAATAAAAACAAACACTTAAGATTTATAAACTGTGAAGATACTGTAAACCCATGGTCCGCGAATACCCACACCTTATTTGTCATATAAAAAAGCCCATCCAAATGGATGGGCAAAACTATAAGTTAGGCTTATAGGGGGTTTCCAACGGGTGTTGAAAAAAGTCACTGTTACATTAAAGCACGTCTTCAGGCTCTACATCGTCAGCTTTAATATTTTTCGATAACAGTAATTCTGCACGGATCTTGGTTTCAATATCGTTAGCGATATCCGGGTTTTGCTTAAGGAATTTCACCACGTTCGCTTTACCCTGACCAATTCTGTCGCCGTTATAGCTGTACCAGGCACCGGCTTTATCAACCAGCTTTTGCTTAACACCCAAATCAATCAGCTCAGCTTCTTTACTGATACCGGCACCATACATAATTTGGAATTCAGCCTGTTTAAACGGTGGTGCCACTTTGTTTTTAACGACTTTCACGCGGGTCTCATTACCCACCACTTCGTCGCCCTCTTTTACTGAGCCTATGCGACGAATGTCCAAACGAACTGAAGAATAGAACTTCAGTGCGTTACCACCGGTAGTGGTTTCCGGGTTACCGAACATTACACCAATCTTCATTCGAATCTGGTTGATGAAAATACACAGCGTATTAGAACGCTTAATATTACCGGTCAGTTTACGCAGCGCCTGCGACATTAACCGCGCCTGTAAACCAACGTGTGAGTCACCCATATCACCTTCGATTTCGGCTTTAGGTGTCAGAGCTGCTACCGAGTCCACAATCACTACATCGACGGCACCAGAGCGAACCAGCATGTCACAGATTTCCAGTGCCTGCTCACCCGTATCCGGCTGGGATACCAATAGATCGTCAATGTTTACCCCAAGCTTTTCGGCATACACCGGATCCAACGCATGTTCGGCATCCACAAACGCACAGGTTTTGCCCTTTTTCTGTGCTTCAGCGATAACCTGCAGGGTTAAGGTTGTTTTACCTGATGACTCAGGACCGTAGATCTCAACCACCCGGCCACAAGGTAAACCGCCGATCCCTAATGCAATATCAATACTCAACGAGCCGGTAGAAATAGACTCGATATCCATTGCCTGGTTGTCGCCCAGACGCATAATAGCGCCCTTACCAAATTGCTTTTCAATCTGACCGACCGCAGCCGATAGTGCTTTAGATTTGTTGTCGTCCACCGAAAACCCCTCGTTATTCTGTTCTGATTGCGTTATCCGCAGTTGCTTTTACTAATACTGCCGGTAAGCTAGGCATCTGTAAAATAATGACTGCATAATATACTGTATGGTTATACAGTGCAATATGCATTTTGCCTTTTCTTTATTTCATCATGTCTGGTTTATTCTGCAACTAGTCTGTGGTGCAGTGTAGCAATAACAAACTCAATCGCCTGGGTACGAACCGCTTCGCGGTCGCCGTCAAACTGGCGGCGAATTGTATCGGTTACCCCATTTAAGTAAAAGCCAAACCATACAGTACCCACCGGTTTTTCTTCACTGCCGCCGCCCGGTCCCGCTATGCCGCTAATTGCTGCGCAGCACTGAGCACCAGACTGCTGTGCTGTCCCCCTTGCCATTTCACACACAGTCTCTGCCGACACCGCACCAAAATTATCAAGGGTTTCACTACTGACATTAACCAATGCCTGTTTTGCCTGATTTGAATAAGTGACATAGCTTTGATTAAACCAATCGGAGCTGCCGGCCACGGAGGTTAAGGCATAGGCTACTCCCCCGCCGGTGCAGGATTCCGCACAGGAAACCGACCAACGTTTATGCCGGAGTGCCTCACCAACGGCCAAAATCTGCTCAGCTAAGACGTTTATATCCAGTTGCTGTCTCGAAAAAGTTGAAAATGACTGACTCATAGGAATAATACACTCATAATACTGAGACCGTATTATTGGTCAAAACCACAATCGCAAGCAACCAGCAAGCTGAGGCATTCTTGGAATCACACACGCCAATGATGCGCCAATACCTGAATATAAAGGCGCAGCACCCTAACATTTTACTTTTTTACCGCATGGGCGATTTTTATGAATTGTTCTATGACGACGCTAAGCGCGCGGCCGAGCTGCTGGATATTTCCCTTACGGCCCGGGGTAAATCAGGCGGCGAGCCCATCCCAATGGCGGGAGTGCCCTACCATGCAGTAGAAAGTTATCTGGCACGGTTGGTGAAAATGGGCGAATCGGTGGCAATTTGCGAACAGGTTGGCGATCCGGCCACCAGTAAAGGCCCCGTAGAACGCCAGGTACAACGCATTGTCACCCCCGGCACGGTAACCGACGAAGCACTGTTGGACGAACGGCAGGATAACGTATTGGCTGCCGTTTACAGTGTAAAAGATCAGTTCGGACTGGCCTGGCTGGATATCACCAGCGGCCGCTTTTTAGTCAGTGAGTTTACCGGCAGTGACATGTTAAGTGCCGAGTTACAGCGCCTCAACCCGGCCGAATTGCTGTATCCCGAGGGCTTTGACTGGCTATCAAAGATTGATCATATTAAAGGTCTGCGCCGCCGTCCTGAATGGGAGTTTGATCAACAAACCGCAGAGCAACAGCTGAACCATCAGTTTGGCACCCGGGAACTCACCGGCTTTGGATTAGCCAATATCACCTTGGCTATCAGTGCCGCGGGTTGTGTTCTGCAATATGTTAAAGACACCCAGCGCACGGCTTTGCCACATATTCGCGCTATCACCCTAGAGCAGCAATCTACCCGCGTTCAACTTGATGCTGCAACGCGCAAAAATCTAGAGCTAACGCGCAATTTATCCGGCGGCACCGAACACACCCTGTTCGCCGTGTTAGACAATACCGCCACCGCGATGGGTAGCCGACTATTACAACGTTTACTGCACGCGCCGATTACCGATCGAGACGAACTAATCGCCCGTCAGCAAGCTATCGGCGACTTGCTTAACGGCGACTACCCAACGCTTACCAGTCAGTTAAAGAAGATTGGTGATATCGAGCGGATCATGGCGCGTTTAGCGCTACGCTCAGCACGTCCGCGGGATTTTGCCCGGCTGCGCAATGCGCTTACCAGTCTGCCGGAATTACAACAAGGCCTGAGCCTGTTTACCGCGCCGCTTATTAAGAGTTTAAGTAAGCAAATCAGCGAATTCCCCGAACTGTCAGACTTACTGAATAACGCCATTATCGATAACCCGCCGGTGGTGATCCGCGATGGCGGCGTAATCGCCCCTGGCTATAATGCCGAACTTGACGAGCTGCGTGACTTATCCGATGGCGCCACCGAGCTGCTACGCCAGATAGAAACCCGTGAGCGGGAGCAAACCGGCATCAGCACACTTAAAGTAGGCTACAATAAAGTGCATGGCTTCTTTATCGAAGTCTCCCGGGCCAACAGTCATCTGGTGCCTGCCAGTTATATCCGCCGCCAGACCTTAAAGAATAATGAGCGCTACATCACGCCAGAGCTAAAAGAGCATGAGGATAAAGTGCTTACCTCGCAAAGCCGCGCGCTAGCATTGGAGAAACGCCTCTATGAGGAGCTTTTCGACTTAGTCAACCCGCAGCTTGATGCCCTGATCAGCAGCGCTGCCGCACTGGCAAAGCTTGATGTACTGATCACCCTGGCAGAACGTGCTGAAACCCTGGAATATCATTGCCCCACACTGTCCGACGTGCCAGGCGTTACTTATCAGCAAGGCCGCCATCCTGTGGTTGAATACGTGATGGATTCACCGTTTATTCCCAACCCGCTTAACATGGATACGAACTCCCGGATTAAAATCATTACCGGCCCGAATATGGGCGGTAAATCCACCTTTATGCGCCAGACGGCACTGATTGTGTTACTGGCTTATATTGGTAGTTACGTACCCGCAGAGTCCGCCGAAATCGGCCCGGTGGATAAAATATTCACCCGCATCGGCGCCTCAGACGATTTGGCCTCCGGCCGCTCGACCTTTATGGTCGAGATGACCGAAACCGCTAATATTCTGCACAACGCTACGCCCTTTTCGCTGGTGTTGATGGATGAGATTGGCCGCGGTACCAGTACCTACGACGGGTTATCACTGGCCTGGGCCTGCGCCGAATATCTGGCCACCCGGTTACAGGCATTTACGTTATTTGCCACCCATTATTTTGAGCTCACAGAGCTTACTCAGACACTAAGCGGGGTACAGAATTTACATCTTGATGCCGTTGAACACGATGATACCATTCGCTTTATGCATTCCGTTGAAGTGGGAGCGGCCAGCAAGAGCTATGGTTTACAGGTTGCGCAGCTGGCTGGTGTTCCCAAAGCCGTGATCAGCGCGGCGAAAACCCGGCTTCGAACCCTCGAAAGTCAGCACACGGTATCGGCCAGCGAGCAAACACTTGCCGCAGCGCCTGCCCAGCAGAGCCTGTTGCCTGAGGAACCTATTGAATTGCCTGCCAGAACCAGCGCCCTGGAACAGGCTTTTGAGGATGTCGATCCCGATGAACTTACGCCAAAACAGGCCTTAGCGCTAATTTATGAACTCAAACAGCTAAAATCGTAAAATTACCAAAACGCCCGCTTTTTCAAACCCGGTTAAACGGCTTCCGTAAAACGGAAGTCGTTTAAAATCAGTCCCCTTGTATAAAACACCAGGAAACAGTATCTTTTAGAGCTGTTATAATTGTGTGAAAGCACCATATTGGGTATACTGTTGCGCCGTCTACAGTGTTGTTTAAAAACAACGTTTTACCCAAAAATATAACCCAACGTCTTAGGTTTCGCATGACAAACTATATTTTCGTCACCGGTGGTGTTGTTTCATCGCTTGGTAAAGGCATTGCTGCTGCATCCCTTGCCGCTATCCTTGAAGCACGCGGTCTCACCGTGACCATGCTTAAGCTGGATCCGTATATTAACGTTGATCCTGGTACCATGAGCCCCATTCAGCATGGCGAGGTTTTTGTAACTGATGATGGAGCAGAAACAGATCTCGACTTAGGTCACTACGAGCGTTTTATTCGCACCCGGATGACCAAACGCAACAACTTTACTACAGGACGGGTTTACGAAGAGGTACTGCGTCGCGAACGTCGCGGTGATTACCTGGGAGCCACTATTCAGGTTATTCCACACATTACCAACGAAATTAAACGCCGCGTTATCGAAGGCGCACAGGGTCACGATGTGGCGATTGTAGAAATAGGCGGAACCGTGGGTGATATCGAGTCACAACCGTTTATTGAAGCCATTCGTCAGTTGGGCACCGAAGTGGGTCGTGACCATGCCATGTTTATGCACTTAACCTTAGTGCCCTACATGCCTGCCTCTGGTGAACTGAAAACCAAGCCAACTCAGCACAGCGTGAAAGAGTTGCGTTCAATTGGTATTCAACCTGACATTCTGGTGTGCCGTTCGGTAGGTGCTATGCCAGCCTCAGAACGCTCTAAGATTGCCTTGTTCACCAACGTGGCTGAAAAAGCCGTAATCTCCTTAAAAGACGTGGATAGCATTTACCGTATCCCGGCGGCACTGAAAGCGCAGAGCCTTGATCAACTGGTGGTTGATCGTTTCCGTCTGGACTGCCCGGAAGCCGATCTTACCGAGTGGGAACAGGTGCTGTATGCAGAATCTAACCCGGTGGGTGAGGTTAACATCGGTATGGTGGGTAAATACGTTGAATTACCGGATGCCTACAAGTCTGTTAACGAAGCGCTTAAGCACGCTGGCCTGAAAAACCGCCTGACGGTGAATATCCATTATGTTGACTCACAGGACATTGAATCCAAAGGTACCCAAATCCTTGAGAACCTGGATGCCATTCTGGTCCCTGGCGGCTTTGGTGAACGCGGTATCGAAGGTAAGATTGCGGCAGCCCGTTATGCCCGCGAAAACAAAGTACCCTACTTAGGGATTTGTTTAGGCATGCAGGTAGCGCTGATCGAATTTGCTCGCAATGTAGTAGGCATGGAAAAAGCCAACAGTACCGAATTTGACCCCAGCTCACCGTATCCGGTAGTGGGTTTGATCACCGAATGGCTGGACTCAGACGGCAGCACGGAAACCCGTGATGAATCATCCGATCTGGGTGGCACCATGCGTCTGGGTAGTCAGTTGTGCCATCTGATCCCTGGCAGCAAGGTACACGCAGCATACGGCAGCGAAGAGATTTACGAGCGCCATCGTCACCGCTACGAAGTGAACAATAACCTGCGAGACCAAATCGAAGCAGCAGGCCTTAAGGTCAGTGGTTTGTCCACCGATAAACGCCTTGTCGAGGTCATTGAAATCCCGGATCATCCGTGGTTTGTGGCCGGTCAGTTCCACCCGGAGTTTACTTCAACTCCCCGCGACGGCCATCCACTGTTTACCGGTTTCGTTGCAGCGGCGCAGGCGTATCAGAAAGAGAACCATTAATTTATAGAACCCGGCGCTGATTACTCCCGCAGTGCCATTATTATTGTTGAGGAAGAAAAAAATGGCGAAGATCTCGCGTATCATTGGACGTGAAATTCTGGACTCTCGTGGTAACCCCACGGTAGAAGCGGACGTATATTTAGACTCAGGTGTTATGGGTCGCGCCTGCGCACCTTCTGGTGCCTCTACCGGTTCTCGTGAAGCACTGGAATTACGCGACGGCGATAAAGGCCGCTACATGGGTAAAGGTGTAGAAAAAGCCGTAGCAGCAGTAAACGAGAAAATCGCACCGGCCCTGATTGGCATGGATCCGGTCGCTCAGACTGATATCGACAAAACCATGATCGATTTGGACGGTACCGAAAACAAAGAAAACCTGGGTGCTAATGCGATCCTGGCCGTATCACTAGCCGTCGCCAAAGCCGCGGCTACTGAGAAAGGCGTTGCACTTTACGAGCACATTGCCGACCTTAACGGTACATCAGGCCAGTACTCAATGCCAGTACCGATGATGAACATCATCAACGGTGGTGAGCACGCCGACAACAACGTTGATATCCAGGAGTTCATGGTTCAGCCGGTTGGCGCGAAAAGCTTTAAAGAAGCCCTGCGCATGGGTGCTGAAATTTTCCACAACCTGAAGAAAGTACTTAGTGCTAAAGGACTGAATACAGCCGTTGGCGATGAAGGTGGCTTTGCGCCTAACCTGAGCTCAAACGCAGAAGCTCTGGCGGTGATCGTTGAAGCGGTAGAAAAAGCCGGTTACAAAATGAACGATGACGTCACCCTGGCGCTTGATTGTGCCGCTTCTGAGTTCTACAAAGAAGGCAAATACGTGCTGTCTGGTGAAGACAAGTCATTTGATTCTGAAGCTTTTGGTGATTACCTGGCAGCGCTGTGTGAACAGTACCCAATCGTGTCTATCGAAGATGGTCTTGACGAGAGCGACTGGGACGGCTGGGCCAGCCTGACCAAGAAAATTGGTGACAAAGTGCAATTGGTTGGTGACGACCTGTTCGTCACCAATACCAAGATCCTTAAGCGTGGTACTGAAAACGGTATCGGTAACTCTATCCTGATCAAATTCAACCAAATCGGTTCATTGACCGAAACCTTAGAAGCGATCAAGATGGCCAAAGATGCAGGCTTTACTGCCGTTATCTCACACCGTTCAGGTGAAACCGAAGATGCCACCATCGCCGACCTCGCAGTAGGTACCGCAGCCGGCCAAATCAAAACCGGTTCCCTGTGTCGTTCAGACCGTGTAGCTAAGTACAACCAGTTACTGCGCATCGAAGAAGCGCTGGCTGGCAACGTAGCTTACAACGGCCGTAGCGAAATTAAAGGTCAGTAATCAAAGCAGGCGGGCAGCAGTGCCCGCCAGTTTTTTGATGCTGTCCCTACAAACAAAACGCTAATGGCGCATTCGTCCGACCCAGCGTCACCTCAATCCGACTTCTTCAATGCAGTCGAGTCAGACACATCCCAACGTATCATCGCTGAGTTGTGCAACGCCTTATATGAGCGCGAACTTGCGCTTATCGCCCAGCAAGGCCCCAACCAAACCAGTTTACTGCGTCGTCGTATTGCCGGCCTGAGCCACCATGTCAGACGCACAGCTCGTTTTCTGGCGGCCAAGGCCGTGCCGTTGGAACTGGATGAACACAATGCCAGTTGGCAGGCCAAACAAGCTGCCAAAAGCCCGGCTCGCAAAAGCGATATCAGCGAAACCCAATCCTGGTTTAACAATTTTGCCCAGATTGGCCTGGTGGTTCCTGTTCGGGTACAGGAATTCGATAATGAACATATTGAGATTGATTCTATCGACCGTGTGCAAGCCGAGAATCAAACCTTGCATACCAATAAATTTGGCTGGTTCGATTACAGTGGTACGCAGGTCGAGAGTCCCCCACGCTTTGCCAATAGAGCACATATCACCCTGACCCTGCTTAAACCATCAAAAGCAATCATCACCGCAGCATGCTGTGGCCATAGCTGGAACCATAAGGGGCGTATTTCGCCGCGAAGACTAACATTGCGCGAAATTCTTCTGGCGAGTACCCTCAACTGGAAAAAATTCAATGAGGTGAAATCTCCGGAACCTCGCTAACTGAAACAATTATCTCATATCTGCCATATACGGGAAATCTTATCCTATTTTTTGCCTCAACCAGTAATTTATAACTAAAATTTATACCGAAAATCAGAATCAGTGGTTGACCTGCTGCGGTTCAGGCTGTAAATTATCGGGCATCGGAAAGGTCGCTCATGCAGCAGAAAACAGGTTTCATTAATGCCGCGTACGTTTATTCTATCTCTTCTACTCCTTATGGCAGCCAGATTGCACGGGTAGATTGCGACCATCGAATCAATATATAAAACCCGTGCACAGCACGGGTTTTTTTTTAACTAAAATCAACGAGAGACAGCCATGACGAATCAGGTAAAAATATTTGATACGACCTTGCGTGACGGCGAACAAGCCTTGCCAGCCAGTTTAAGTGTAAAAGAAAAACTGCAGATCGCACTGGCTCTTGAACGTCTCGGCGTTGATATCATTGAAGCAGGCTTTCCGGTGTCATCGCCAGGTGATTTCAAATCTGTGCAAATGATTGCCAAAGAAATCAAAAACTCAACGGTTGCGGGTTTATCACGCGCCGTACCAGCCGACATTGATGCCTGCGGCGAAGCACTGAAAGTGGCAGACCAGTTCCGCATTCATACGTTTATCGCTACATCCGAAATTCACGTCAACAACAAATTACGAAAATCTCAGGATGACGTAGTCGAGATGGCCGTTGCCGCGGTTAAACGCGCTCGCAACTACACCGACGACGTAGAGTTCTCCTGTGAAGATGCCGGGCGTACCGAAATTGGTTACCTGGCCCGTATGGTCGAGGCAGTGATTGCAGCCGGTGCCACTACGGTCAATATTCCGGATACCGTAGGCTATACCACACCTACCGAGTTCGGCGGCATTATTCGTCAGTTATTCGAACGTGTGCCTAACATTGATAAAGCAACGATTTCTGTTCACTGCCATAACGATTTAGGGCTGGCAGTAGCCAACTCACTGGCGGCAATTGAAAATGGTGCCCGTCAGGTAGAAGCGACCATTAACGGTATTGGTGAACGCGCAGGTAACAGCTCGCTGGAAGAAATCGCCATGATCCTGCAGACCCGCCACGCCTTGTATGGCCTTAACACTAACATCAACAGCAAAGAGATCAGCCGGACTTCGAAGCTGGTCAGCCAACTGTGCAATATGCCAGTTCAGGCTAATAAGGCGATCGTTGGTGCAAATGCCTTTAGTCACTCTTCGGGTATCCATCAGGACGGTGTCTTAAAAGCGCAAAATACCTATGAGATTATGACGCCTGAAAGTGTTGGCATTAACAAAAATAACCTTAACATGACCTCTCGTTCCGGACGTCACGTAATTAAGCATCGCTTACAAGAGCTGGGTTATAAAGATACGGATTACGATTTAGAAGCCATCTATTCGGCATTTTTGCATCTGGCCGACAAAAAAGGTCAGGTTTACGATTATGATTTAGAGGCGCTGCTGTTTTTCGATCAACAAAAACACGATCAGGCGCACTATCAGTTAACCTATTTGCACGCCACGTCAGGGAAAGAGATTATCCCCAGCGCCACCGTGCAGTTAAAAATCGGTGATGAACTGGTCACCCGCTGTGAGACCGGTAACGGTCCGGTGGATGCCTCGTACAAAGCCATTATGTCGATGCTGGGGCATAACGACCTGGAAGTGGTCGACTTTAAATTAGATTCCAAAGGCGAAGGTGCAGATGCACTGGCGTCGGTTAGCGTTATCACTGAATACAAGGGTCGCCGTTTCCATGGTTTGGGCCTGGCCACGGATATCGTTGAAGCCGGTGTTAAAGCGCTGATTTTCGTTTTAAACAACACCCACCTTGCTGACCAGATTGATCAGCAGAAGAACCAACAAGAACGCGTAACAGGAGTATAAATGAGCCAGTTTAACATTGCCGTGCTTGCCGGTGACGGCATCGGCCCGGAAGTGATGCAGGAAGCCAATAAAGTATTGGATGCCATCGAACAGAAGTTTGCCATCACCTTTAACCGTACTGCTTATCCTGTTGGCGGTTACGCCATTGATACCGAAGGTGAAGCGCTACCAGCCAAAACGCTGCTGGGCTGTGAACAGGCTGATGCCATTCTGTTTGGCTCTATTGGCGGCCCTAAGTGGGATACCCTGCCGTTGGAGCAACGTCCGGAGCGAGCGGCACTGTTAACTCTGCGCAGCCATTTTGATTTATTCAGTAACCTGCGCCCGGCAAAGATTTACAACGGTCTGGAAGACCTCTCTCCCCTGCGTAAGGATATTGCCGCCAGCGGTGTTGATGTATTGGTTATCCGCGAACTGACCAGTGGTATTTACTTTGGTCAGCCCAAAGGCCGTGATGGCGAAGGTGAAGAAGAATATGCTTTCGACACCATGCGCTACTCCAAGCGTGAAATACGTCGTATTGCAGTTAGCGCTTTTGAAGCCGCCATGAAACGCAATAAACGCGTTACATCCGTCGATAAAGCCAATGTACTGGTGTGCAGTCGCTTATGGCGGGAAGTGGCCGAAGAAGTAGCCAAAGACTATCCCGAAGTCGAGCTTGACCACATTTATATTGATAACGCCACCATGCAACTGGTGAAAAATCCGGCTCAGTTTGATGTGATGCTGTGTTCCAACCTGTTTGGTGACATCATTTCAGACGAATGTGCCATGATCACCGGTTCCATGGGACTGCTTCCTTCTGCGAGCCTTAACGAAGAAGGTTTTGGAATGTATGAGCCAGCCGGTGGCTCAGCGCCGGATATCGCCGGACAGGGAATCGCTAACCCTATCGCGCAGATTCTGTCTGCTTCGATGATGCTGCGTTTCAGCCTAAACCAGTCAGCAGCTGCGGACGCTATCGACAAAGCCGTTATTGATGTGCTGGAAGCCGGTATTTTAACCGGTGAATTATTACCAGCCGATAAACGCGACCAGGCCGCATCTACCACGCAGGTTGGCGACGCCATTGTTAAATCCATTTTAGATCAGGAGTAATTATTCATGGCTAAAACCTTATACGACAAGGTGTGGCAGGCCCACATCATCAGCCAGATGGGTGATGACAGTCTGATCTACATCGACCGTCATTTAATCCACGAAGTCACCAGTCCGCAGGCATTCGCCGGGCTCAACGAAAAAGGTCGTAAAGTGCGTCGTCCCGACCGCACCTTTGCTACGATGGACCATTCTATCTCAACCCGCAGCCTGGCGCTCGATGCTTGTGGTCCGCAAAACAAGCTGCAATTGCAAACGCTGGCCGAAAACTGCGAAGAACACGGAGTGAAATTATTCCCTGTAGGTCACCAAAAGCAGGGAATTGTGCACGTAATGGGTCCTGAGCTGGGCTTAATTCTGCCCGGCATGACTGTCGTGTGCGGTGATTCACATACCGCCACCCACGGCGCATTTGGCGCCCTGGCATTTGGTATTGGTACCTCTCAGGTAGAACACGTACTGGCAACCCAAACGCTCAAGCAAAGCCGTGGCAAAACCATGCAGATTAAAGTCAACGGTAAACTGGCCGTCGGCATTACTGCCAAAGACATCATTCTGGCCATCATTGGCAAGATTGGTCATGCCGGCGCCACCGCACACGTTATCGAATATTGTGGTGAAGCCATTGAAGCGCTGTCGATGGAAGAGCGCATGACAATCTGTAACATGAGCATCGAAGCAGGTGCCAAAGCTGGCATGATTGCGCCAGACCAAACCACCTTCGATTACCTAAAAGGCCGTGAGTTTGCCCCGCAGGGTGCCGACTGGGATGCGGCCGTTGAATACTGGAAAACATTGTATTCCGACGACGATGCCGTGTTTGATACCGTGGTGGAGCTCGAAGCCAGAGACATTACGCCACAGGTTACCTGGGGCACCAACCCGGGGCAGGTTATCGGCGTCAACGACCCCGTCCCCGGTCCGGAAGACTTCAGTGACAGTGTTGAGCAAGAATCGGCTCGTAAAGCCCTGCAATATATGGGACTGAAAGCCGGCGAGAAATTAGGCGACGTGCCGGTTTCTCACGTGTTTATTGGTTCTTGTACCAACAGCCGTATCGAAGATTTGCGCGCTGCGGCGCACATAGCCAAACAAGGTAAGGTAGCAGCTAATGTAACGGCTATGGTAGTGCCAGGGTCTGCTGCGGTTAAGCGCCAGGCCGAAGAAGAGAAGCTCGACGTGATATTTAAAGACGCCGGTTTTGAATGGCGTTTACCCGGCTGCTCAATGTGCTTAGGCATGAACGATGACCTGCTGACCGCTGGCGATCGTTGCGCCTCTACCAGTAACCGTAACTTTGAGGGCCGTCAGGGCCGCGGTGCCCGCACGCATCTGGTTAGCCCGGCAATGGCCGCCGCTGCCGCATTACGCGGTACCTTTGCCGATGTCAGAGATTTTCAGGAGTAAGCCATGACTGGTATCACAACGTTAACGGGTACAGCCTGCCCCCTTGATCAGGCAAATGTCGACACTGACCAGATTATTCCGAAACAATTTCTGACCAGCGTCAGCCGCGCTGGTTTTGGTAAGCACCTGTTCCACGACTGGCGTTATCTGGATTTGGAAGAACAGGAGCCTAACCCTGAATTCGTACTGAATAAGCCCGAACATGTCGGTGCCTCTGTCTTGCTGGCCCGGGAAAACTTTGGCTGCGGTTCAAGTCGGGAACACGCGCCGTGGGCATTAAACGACTTTGGCTTTAAAGCGGTTATCGCCACCAGTTTTGCCGATATTTTTTACGGTAACTGCATGAACAACCAGTTACTGCCTATAGCTCTGAGCAGCAATGAAATGGATGTATTGTTTGCTGCCGTGGCAAAGGATCCGAATGCTGAAATCAGTATCGATCTTCCCGCACAAACCGTGTCGGTCGGTGAAACCAGCATGTCTTTTGACATTGCCGAACACCACAAGAACAATCTGATAAAAGGCCTTGATGCCATTGGCCAGACCCTTGAGCTAACCGGCGATATCGAAGCCTTCGAAGCGAAACAGCCTGCCTGGCTATAACGCGCGGAATGAAATGCCGCTTATTTGATCAAGATGAGCGGCATTTTATTTTTTTCATTTCATCTCTATACAGTTACGCTATAGTTAGCAAATCAAACTACTACCAATAAAAGCTGACCCGGAGAGGAAATGCTACAACGAATTGCCATCGATGACTTAATCCCAGGTATGTATGTTAACCGGGTTCTCGATGAGACCGACCAGGTAAAAGTACGCTCCAAAGGCATAGTTCGCGCTGAAGCAGTCATCACTCAGTTGAAGAATAAAGGTGTCGAGTTTGTCGAAATTGACACCGACAAAGGCACAGCGCCTACAAATATGCTCTCTCCGCCAAGCGATGCAATTACCGAATGTAAAGACGAACCAGCCAGTGATTTAAATGACCCGGTTAGTACTGAGCCGCTTACCAGCGACAGTTTAAGAGCCGCGGAGCAACTCTTCCGGAAAGCGATGACAATACAGCAAACGTTTCTTAAGCAGCTGAAGTCTGGCAAAGGGGCAGATCTCAATAAGCTCACTACGTTAACACAGGATATTCTGGAATGTGTGTTTGAAAACCAGGCTGCGATAATCTGCCTATCCATGGTCCAACGCGGCAACGACAGTTTACTGGAACACTCTCTTAACTGCAGTATTCATATGGCTATTCTGGCTGATGCCGCCGGATTTGATAAACAATCTGTCGAATATGCGAGTCTGGCCGGCCTGCTGATGGATACCGGTATGGTGAAACTGCCACCTGAACTGTGTGTGCCTGAAGCACAGTTGGGTGGTACAGACTTAATGATGTACCAGACTCACGTTGATGAATCTCTCGAGGCTATCGAACATACCGACGATCTACCGAAGGTGGTTAAGGATATCATTAGCCAACACCATGAAAGAATCGATGGTTCAGGTTACCCTAAAGGCCTGGCTGGTGACGAGATTGCGCCGCTGGCCCAGCTTGCGGCAGTGGTCGATGAGTTCTCTCAGCTAGGCATGCCCACACCATTTGGCAGCGCGCTCCCTACCAATAAAGTACTGAAGTCACTGGCCCGTAATAAAGGCCTGGAACAAACGCTGGTTAACAGACTGATTGGTGTGTTGGGTGTCTACCCCATTGGTTCATTGGTTAAGCTTAAAAGCGGCAAGCTGGGCGTCGTCAGCAGGCGCAATGCCTCTAACCTGTTACAACCGCAGGTGATGACATTTTACAGTGTCAACAGCGGTCATTATCAGGAAGTAAAACGGATCGATCTGGCGAAAGGCAGCGATGAGATAGAGAGTAGTATTGGCCCGGACGAATTTGCTATTAACCTGCCAAAATTTTTCACTGAAGTGTTCATTCCTCAGGTAAGCGAATAAGCCGCTTACCTATATCGGAGTTACCAGTCGGTGAGCGCCGTCATACTAAACACTTCGCCTTCAAAGCGTAATATCACTCTTTGTGCTTCAATATTAACAATCTGTACACGATCAGCAATCCAGTCGCCTTCGCCCTTATCATCGCCATTCACCCGGACCCAACGATCAGCGGGCGCTGAGGCATACATATGGGCACTGAAGTCCATAGCCGGTAAACGGGTCAGTAACCTCGCCGGCAGTTGATCAACCCGCTGGATATCATCATGAACCGTCACCACGGTTTCTGAAGCCGACGGTTCTATGCCGCGGGCTTCTTCTTTTTCCAGATCGGTAAGGACTTTATTGAACCGGGCCATCAATTCCGGCGACACTGCCATCTTATCGGTTTCATTATCTGCTGCCACAGGACTTTCCTCAGCCGGGGTAATTTCAGTGTCGGTCGATGCTGAATTAGTTTGGCCATTGGTTGTCGCCACTGCAACTGGTTCGACCCTGTCGCTGGCATCTTCGGCAGCATTACTCGCAGCGGCTGCTGGCTGAATGTCCATTTGTGCTACAGGTGAGCTGGATACCGTTAGCGGCGCGGCGACGACAGTCTGGCTCACCACCCGCTCAGTGCTCTTTTCCGGCGCGTTTAATAACTGCTCTAGCATAGTGGGCCCGACAGCCAGGAAATAACCGGTGGCGCCGCCTCCTACTAACAGCAATAACCCCGTCATCAGCGGCTTAAACAAGCGCTGCCATTGCCCAGGGAGGCCATTTACTGTAGGCAAAAACAAGCTGCGGTTAAACTGATCGCTAATGGCACTGTCGGTTTTTTGTGCTCGGGTGTCGTATTGCCCGCGCAATAGCGCCTGAGTCGGCGTTTGCTCGGTGGTAACCAGCGTTTCCTCTGCACAAATTTCAACGGTTTGTTCCGGATCATATTCAATTTCCTGAACGCCCATTTCAATCAGTCCCTGGATCATAGCGCCACTGGTGATAAGGCCGGATTTTTTAATTTTCACCGGGCCATTTTGCGCCGTCACCTGCACAATCATCATGCCAGGCGTAGCTTGTTCAATAGGGATGATCTGGTTCATACCATCCCCCATAAATAACCGCCCACTAACGCACTGCAGAAAATTCCTGCATATATCAGCGTTTGCTGGCCACGCAAGCGTTGCTGTACTACGTCTTCACCTAAAATTTGTTCCGCTGCTGCTAAAAACAGATACTTTTTCACCACCGGCTTTTGCTGGGTAAACGCCAGGGTCATCGCCCTGTCACAAAGCAGATTGATCACTCTCGGGATCCCGGCAGTTACCCGGTACATGGTACGCACCGTGGCAGCACTAAACACCGATATATCGCCATTTGCCACACTTAAACGATGATTAACGTAAGCTTTCACTTCGTCAGCATTGAGTGGTAACAAATGATACCGTGCGGTGATCCGCTGCGCTAACTGACGCAGTTCATTACGTTTTAACAATTGCTGCAATTCTGGCTGACCAATCAGCACCACCTTGAGCAGCTTTTCACGGTTGGTTTCCAGGTTGGTCAGTAACCGCAGTTGCTCAAGCACTTCAGGCAACAGGTGCTGCGCTTCATCGATCATCAACACGGTGTTTTTACCGGCATTATGATTATCTGCCAGCTTTTGCAATATTTTGTCAGTAAAGTACTTCAGGCTGGCCTGGTTAGGATCGGTTTCAATGTTAAGTTCGTCGCATACCGTTGCCAACAGTTCAATAGCTGATAAGGTTGGATTAAGGATCATCGCCACTTGGGTCGAGTCTGGCAACTGTTGCAGTAACTTACGTGAAACTGTGGTTTTGCCGGTACCCACTTCGCCGGTTAACATCACAAAGCCGCCGCTTTCCCGTAAACCAAAGGTCAGATGCGCCAGCGCTTCCTTGTGGCGAGGACTCATATACAGGTAATCTGGATTGGGCGCGATGGAGAACGGATTATCAGTTAACCCGAAATATTGTAAAAACATGTTTTATCAACTGAACTGTCCATATGTCCGGTAAACTATCAGACTGTCGGTTGAAGTCAACAACACCGTGTTTTCAGGCGCTTACTCAGGCATAATACGCCTATCATTCAACGGCACATTTTGAGCATGCAAGTTTATCTGGTCGGCGGCGCAGTACGCGACAAATTACTCCATCGAAACGTCACCGAGCGGGACTGGGTGGTAGTGGGCGCAACTCAGGCGCAATTACTGGCCCAGGGCTATACTCAGGTTGGTAAAGATTTCCCGGTGTTCTTACATCCGCACACTCAGGAAGAATATGCTCTCGCCAGAACCGAAAAAAAAACCGGCGGCGGCTATACCGGTTTTAGCTGTCATGCTACGCCCGATGTGACCCTCGAAGAAGACCTGCTTCGCCGGGATCTCACCATTAATGCAATAGCAGAATCCGCCGATGGTGAGCTCATTGACCCCTATAATGGCCGGGCAGATTTGCAGCAGCGTTTGCTGCGCCATGTGTCTTCGGCTTTCAGCGAGGATCCACTGCGAATTTTCAGGGTTGCCCGGTTTGCAGCCCGCTATGCTTACCTGGGGTTTACCGTGGCGGAAGAAACCATGAAACTGATGCAAGCTATGGCCACATCGACCGATATCCGACATTTGAGTGCTGAGCGCGTCTGGCAAGAGACACGCCGGGCACTGATGGAAGACGCCCCTGATGTTTACCTTAAGGTATTACAACAATGCGGTGCACTTAACGCCTGGATGCCGGAACTTGAGGCGGTAATATCGAATAATAAAATCACCGGTTACCTACAACGCGCGGCGGCTTCTGAGCAGCCATTAACCGTTCGTTGGGCGGCAGTTTGCTGGCCTCTTGAACCCCAGGCGTTAAATTCGCTGCAAACAAGACTCAAAGTGCCAAACCAGGAAGCTGACTGTGCACAACTGGCGGCAAAAGTACTGCCTTCTCTGGCTAAGCACATTCATCACAGCGAGTGGCTACTGGACGCGCTCAATACCTGCGATGCCTGGCGCCGACCACAACGGCTGGAGCGCCTGATGCCGCTGTTAAGCGTGGTATACCCAGAGCAAGGGCAGCACTATAAGGCTGCATTTACTGACGCGCTTTCGGCAGCTAGTCAGGTGGACGTGAAAGCCATTATCGCCGCGGGGTATAAGGGCCCTGATATCAAACAACAACTTAGCCAACAACGCCTGAAACAGATCCAACAGAGCATCACAAATCACGGCGATTAGTCGATTTAATGCTACAATAGCGCCATTCATGCGACAGACGTATTTTTATGACATTCGAACAACTAGAATTAGACGATGACCTGTGCCGGGCACTCGCCGATATGGGCCTGACGCGCCCTACCACCATCCAGTCCATGGTAGTACCGGTAGCAATGGAAGGTAAGGACATTCTGGCCTCCGCACCAACCGGAACTGGTAAGACCCTGGGCTTTTTATTACCGGCCTGCCAGTTTCTGTTGGATTTTCCGCGCAAACAACCTGGCTCGACCCGTATTCTGGTGCTGACACCAACCCGTGAACTGGCATTACAGGTATACGAGCAAGCCGTTGCGGTTACCCGCCACACCGATTTAATCTGCGGCGTAATCACCGGCGGCATTAACTACGGCACCGACAGAGAAACCCTGTCACAGAATCTCGATATTCTGGTTGCGACACCTGGTCGCCTGTTTGAGCACATCGAACAGGAATCGGCTGATTGCCGCGACATTGAGTGCTTAATTCTTGATGAAGCCGATCGTATGCTGGATATGGGCTTTTCCGGGATCGTTAACCAAATCGCTTCGGAAGCCCGCTGGCGTAAACAGAATATGTTGTTCTCAGCAACGCTGGAAGGCGCCGGCGTGCGTCATTTTGCCAATGACCTGCTCAATGAGCCAGCCATCATCGAAGCTGATCCGCCGCGTCGCGAGAAAGCCAAAATTCATCAGTGGTATCATCTGGCCGATAACCTGGAACATAAGCTCGCCTTACTGGAGAAAATCCTCAAGGAACAAATCACCAGCGCCGTGGTGTTTGTTAAAACCCGCGAGCGTCTGCAATGGCTGCGTGAAAATCTGCAGCGACTGGGCTTCAACGTGTGTTACCTGCAGGGCGAAATGCCCCAGGACAAACGTAATGCCGCTCTGACCAGCTTTAAATCGGGTAAGCTTAATATTCTGCTGGCCACCGACGTTGCCGCCCGCGGCATTGATGTGCCTAATGTCAGCCATGTGATTAATTTTGACATGCCTCGCAAAGCCGATGTTTACGTACACCGAATAGGTCGTACCGGACGCGCAGGAGCCAAAGGCACCGCCATTTCGTTAATCGAAGCTCATGATTTTGAGATGGTCGGCCGGGTTTCGCGCTATATGGATGAGCCGTTTAAAGCCCGTTATGTTGAAGGCTTGCGGCCTAAACACAAAGCGCCGGAAAATAAAGCTAAGAAGAAGAAATCCAAACCGTCCAAATCCAGCAAGAAAAAGAGATAACGATTATGTCACTGCCTGCCAAAGTAGTTCTGGCCACCGGTAACGCCGGAAAAGTAAAAGAATTCGCCAGCTTATTCGCGCCGCTGAATATTGAAGTACTACCACAAAGTGAGTTTAACGTAAGCAGTGTGCCTGAAACCGGTACCACTTTCGTTGAGAATGCCATTATTAAAGCCCGTCATGCAGCGCAGGAAACCGGCTTACCCGCTATCGCGGATGACTCGGGGCTGGTAGTAAACGCCTTGCAGGGCGCGCCGGGCATATATTCGGCCCGCTATGCCGGCGAGGATGCCTCCGACAGTGAGAACATTGACCGATTACTGAAAGAGTTAGGTGAGAGTAACTCAAACCGGGCTGCTCACTTTCAATGTGTACTAGTGATGATGCGCCACGCTGGCGATCCTGTTCCTTTTATTAGTGAAGGCCAGTGGCACGGCAGTATCACCCGCCATCCTCATGGGGAAGGCGGTTTTGGCTACGATCCGGTGTTTTACGTGGAAGAGTTTAAATGCACTGCGGCAGAACTTGAAAAATCCCAAAAAAACGCCGTCAGTCATCGCGGCCAGGCCATGCAACAACTGCTGGCACGTATTAAAGGCCTGTAATGCATCATCCTCCTTTGGGTTTATACATCCACATCCCGTGGTGTGTGCAAAAATGCCCCTACTGTGATTTTAATTCCCATGCCTTGAAAAGCGGCTTACCGGAGCAGGAATATATTGCCCATTTACTGGCCGATTTAGAGCAGGATGCTCGTTTCACTGGTGAGCGACCAGTGGAAACCATTTTCATCGGGGGCGGTACGCCAAGTCTGTTTAGCCCCGACAGCATAGGCCGTCTGCTGACAGAGGCGAAAAAACGCGTCCCCTTCGCAAAAGACATCGAGATAACTCTGGAAGCGAACCCTGGAACCATTGAAGTAGCTCGGTTTGCAGGTTATGTCGCAGCGGGGGTAAACCGTTTTTCTATTGGCATTCAAAGCTTTCAGGCCCGCCATTTAACCGCGCTGGGGCGCATTCATGACCCGGCGCAGGCTTTGTTTGCTATTGCACAAGCCGAACAAAGTGGCGTTAAAAGCTTTAACGTTGATTTAATGCATGGCTTGCCAGATCAAACACTGCAGAATGCACTCGACGATCTGGCCCAGGCAATCACCCAACAGCCCAAGCATTTATCCTGGTATCAGCTCACCATTGAACCCAACACCCCTTTTTACTCCAGACCACCAGAATTACCTGACGATGATATCCTGTGGGATATACAGGCTGACGGTCATAAATTGCTGGTAGCTTCTGGCTATGAGCAATATGAAATCTCCGGCTACAGTAAACCCGGCTATCAATGCCGGCATAACCTCAATTACTGGCGATTTGGAGACTATATTGGCATTGGATGTGGTGCCCATGGCAAACTCACTGACATTGACAACCGCACTGTTACGCGCACGGTTAAAGTAAAGCACCCTCGTGGCTATATGACGCTTAACCGACCTTATCTGGATCATCAAGACCAGGTAACCGAGGATGATCTGGCCTTTGAGTTTTTTATGAATCGCTTTCGGCTGGTGGAGCCCTGTCCCAAAGCCGATTTTGAGGCACTTACCGGTACATCTCTCTCCACAGAGCAGCGTCAAGCGCTAGAGCGAGCCGTTGACAGTGGTTTGCTCATTAATGCAGCGCAGCACTGGCAGGTAACGCCACTTGGCAGGCGCTACCTCAACACATTATTAAGCGCCTTTGTGTAATCAGGCCGCCACAAAACAGCCTTAATGCGTTAAAAAAATAGCCGAATCGAAAATTTACTCTACTATTATTAATAAAAATATCCAATTCCGTTGCTGAACAGGGACGCCAGCAAAATCAGCCTGTAGCCGGAGTAAGTATGTCCATTCAGCGTAAATTCCTTATCGCTATCACAGCGGTAATTGCAGCTTTTGCAGTGGTTATCGCGATTATTACTTCTTTTTCAGCCTCATCTGAAGCTGAGCAGAAAATTAATCAACAAAAAGACCAATTGTCGGCCCGCCTGACAAATATTCTGACCGTCACAGACTCACTGATGCACGAGCGCGTAGTCAGCAGCATGAAGCTATTAAAGGAACGCGGAGGCGAAATTGGTATTCCCTCCCAGGGTGGCCAGGTAATGGTTAAGCAAACTGCGGCAACCCAGCTTTTTATTGGCGACGAAGCTCAAGCCAATAATTTCGCGTTGGTTGACGATCTTACCAGCGTAATGGGTGGCACGGCTACGCTATTTAGTAAAACCGGCGATGACTTTATCCGGGTCAGCACTAATGTCATCAAAGACGGTGAGCGGGCTATTGGTACCAAGCTGGCCCCGCAGGGTAAGGCAATGGCGCAAATCAAACAACGCAACGCCTATTATGGCGCCGTCGATATCCTTGGCAGTCCTTACCTCACCGCATATGAGCCCATGTTTAACGCGGCCCAGCAAGTTATCGGCATTTGGTATGTGGGCTATTCTGCCGACCTCAAAGTTCTCGAGGAAGCTATTAATAAAAGTAAATTGCTTGAAGAAGGATTTGTCGCGCTCAAGGATAGCAAGGGCAACCTGCGCATGCATTCATCCCACGTCAATGAAGCGACGGTGAATAACGCATTGACTAACGCCGATGACAACTGGGATATCAGCATTGTCCCCTTCGATAAATGGGGTTATGAAGTTATTCTGGCGGCGTCCAGTGACGAAAAGTCATCTCTGGTTGCCGGAGCAGTATTTTCGGTGTTACTGAAAATCATTGTTGGTAGCGTCGCCATTTTGGCGACGATATTCTTTTTAATCAATTATTTGGTGGGTAAGCCTCTGGACAAATTTATCGGCGTTGTGAACGACCTGGCGTCTGGTGAGGGCGACTTAACGTTCCGCTTTAATGCCAACTCCAGCGACGAATTCGGCCAGATGGCCAAAGGATTTAATAAACTGCTATCACAATTGCAATCCACACTGAAAAACGTGAATCAGGCCACTGACACCATGCTTTCCCAGTCCCGGCAACTTAATGACACTGCGGCGAAGTCCAGCTCGACGGTAACAGAACTAACCAGTGAAACCAGTGCCATCGGCGATGCACTATCATCGTTGCAGGAAAATGCTACGGCCGTATCAACTAACATTACTCATTCCAATGAAGCCGCCGGCGCTGCCGACAGAGACACTCGTGACAGCGTCAGTGTGCTATCCGCAACCATTAGAGACATTGAGGCCCAGGCACAGAATATCGACACCTCGGTTCAGGTTATCAATGAACTGGCTGCTGCCAGTGAACAAATCAGTGGTGTGATGGATGTTATCCGTAATATCGCCGAGCAAACAAATTTACTGGCACTCAATGCGGCGATTGAGGCCGCCCGTGCAGGAGAGCAAGGCCGCGGATTCGCCGTGGTCGCAGACGAAGTCCGCTCACTGGCCAGTCGCACCCAGTCATCTACAGAAGAAATTCGCGTGATGATTGAGCGCTTACAACAGGGAAGCCGTGAGGCGGCAGATAAAATGCAGCAGAACAAGGACAATGCGTTTGCTACCGTACAAGTAACACAAAACGCTGGCGAGTCGCTGGAGAAATCGCTCCATGCCGTGGCAACCATTACCACATTAAATCAGGAAGCGGCGTCCATGGCATCCCGTCAGGCCAGCATTACTGAAGATGTCGCCAAACGTTTAGGCAGTATTCAGAATGTTGGCAATCAGAATAGCGATTATGCCCGCCAGGTCGCGCAGAACTGCTCACAGTTGGTCGACGAAATCAGCAGTATGCAGCAACAGCTCAAGCGCTACCGGTTTTAATCTGCCGTTTTCGCCTGTTGCGCTATCAATGCATCGATAATTTCCCGGTTTGCCGCCGGGAAGTCATCATAGCTAAGCTTATCCAGAGCCTGCCATTTTCCGGGTTGTCCCTCAGCTCCGGTTGGCTCGCCGTGAAAAGCGGTTACTGTGAATACATGTAAACGCACACACTTGTCACCGTAATCGTGCTCAATCAGTAGCAGAGGCTGACAATGGGTGATGTGGATGGCCACTTCTTCCGCTAGCTCCCGGCTTAATGCGGTTTCTGGTGATTCGCCGTCTTCCACTTTGCCGCCGGGAAATTCCCATTTACCGCCCTGATGTTTATCACTGGCGCGTAAACATACATAGGTTTGGTTATCGCGCAGAATAACCCCAACGGCTACATCGATGTATTTCATGATTGGTTACCTGTTTTGCTCATAAAAAAGGCCGGTAACCTGTTCATCACAGATAACCAGCCTTTTCAATCTCGGTGCTAACGGCTTACTTTAACTTACCGTGACACTGTTTGTATTTTTTGCCAGAGCCACAAGGACATGGGTCATTACGCCCGACTTTAGGCCCCTGACGCATAGCCGCCTGTGGACCACTCACGTCTTCCGAGGGCTCTCCATCGGCTTCTGCATGCTGGAAATTCTTCGGCACGTCATCAGCCTGACGGCGTTGCTCTTCCACTTTTTCAACGTCAGATTCAGCTCGCACCTGGACCCGGCTTAAAATCGTAATGACTTCGAGTTTCAGGCCTTCCAGCATAGCAGAGAATAACTCAAACGCTTCACGCTTGTATTCCTGCTTAGGATTCTTCTGCGCGTAACCACGCAAGTGGATCCCCTGACGTAAATGGTCCATCGCGGCCAAGTGTTCTTTCCAGTTACTGTCGAGGTTTTGCAGCATCACCGCTTTTTCAAACTGACGCAGTACCTGTTCGCCCACCATCTCTTCTTTGGCTTTGTAAGCGGCATTCAATTCATTAAGAATTTTCTCACGCAGTTTTTCTTCATACAGTTTGTCGTCCGCATCCAGCCATTGCTGGATTGGCGCTTCCAGCGCGAAATCGGCTTTCAGGCGCTGTTCAAGTCCGTTAACGTCCCACATCTCCTCGAGCGACTGCGGCGGGATATATTCATCCACAACACCACTGATAACGTCTTCACGAATCGCCTGCACGGTTTCACTGATGTCTGACTCATCAAGCAGTTCATTACGCTGTTCGTAAATCACCTTACGCTGATCGTTGGCAACATCATCGTATTCCAGCAACTGCTTACGAATATCAAAGTTGCGGCCTTCAACCTTACGCTGGGCATTTTCAATTGCTCGGGTAACCCATGGGTGTTCAATCGCCTCGCCTTTCTCCATGCCCAGACGTTTCATCATACTGGCCATTTTCTCTGAAGCGAAAATACGCATCAGGGCATCATCCAGTGACAGATAAAAACGCGATGAACCAGGATCACCCTGACGACCTGCACGACCGCGCAACTGGTTATCGATACGACGGGACTCATGACGTTCGGTACCGATAATATGTAAACCACCGGCAGCCAGTACGGTCTCGTGGTCTTTTTCCCACTGTTCTTTAATCTTCTGGATTTGCGCTTCGGTTGGGTTTTCCAACTTGTCGACTTCCGCCTGCCAGTTACCACCTAAAACAATATCTGTCCCCCGACCGGCCATGTTAGTAGCGATGGTTACGGCGCCGGGACGACCAGCCTGAGCCACAATATCGGCTTCCTGGGCGTGGAACTTCGCATTCAGTACTTTATGCGGGATCTTTTCTTTCTTAAGAATACGTGACAGCAACTCAGAGTTTTCAATAGAGACCGTACCAACCAGCGTAGGCTGACCACGCTTCACACAGCGGCGAATATCTTCTACGATGGCATCGTATTTTTCCTGGGCAGTCAAATAAATCAAATCCGCCTTGTCATCACGCACCATGTCGCGGTTAGTGGGGATAACCACCGTTTCGAGGTTGTAAATATGATTAAATTCGAAGGCTTCGGTATCGGCCGTCCCTGTCATACCCGACAGTTTTTCGTATAAACGGAAATAGTTCTGGAAAGTGATCGACGCCAATGTCTGGTTTTCATTTTGAATCTTCACGCCTTCTTTGGCTTCAACCGCCTGGTGTAAACCTTCAGACCAACGTCTGCCTTCCATTGTACGGCCGGTATGCTCATCAACAATAACAATGTTATCGTCCTTAACGATGTAGTCGACATCTTTGGTAAACAGCTTATGGGCACGCAATGCGGCATTAACGTGATGCAGCAAAGAGATATTACCCGCATCAAATAGCGACTCTTCTTCGTTAAGCAGACCTTCACGTTTCATGATCTCTTCAACGTGGATTTGGCCATGCTCCGTCAGGTGGATTTGCTTGGCTTTTTCATCAATGGTGAAGTCACCATCGCCATGCTTGCCTTCTTCGTCTTCTTTATCCTGTCTGGCCAGCTCAGGAATAATCTGATTGATGCGTAAGTACAACTCCGAACTGTCTTCGGCGGCACCGGAGATAATGAGCGGCGTACGGGCTTCATCAATCAGGATGGAGTCCACTTCATCGATTACCGCATAATACAGTTCACGCTGTACCCGATCCTGGGGACTGAACGCCATGTTATCGCGCAGGTAATCGAAGCCGAATTCATTGTTGGTGCCATAGGTAATATCGGCCTGATAAGCTTCTCGTTTCTGTTCCGGTGCTAGTCCTGGCACGTTACAGCCCACGGTTAAGCCCAGATACTCAAATAAACTACGGCTCCAGTTGGCATCACGTTTGGCCAGGTAATCGTTCACGGTAATGACATGTACACCACGGCCGGTCAGCGCATTTAAGTAAGTGGGTAAGGTAGAGGTCAGGGTTTTACCTTCACCGGTACGCATTTCAGCAATTTTCCCAGAGTGAAGCACCTGTCCACCGAGCATCTGTACGTCGAAGTGGCGCATGCCATACACACGTTTACTCGCTTCGCGAACGGTTGCAAATGCTTCGATAAGAATATCATCGAGACTCGCACCCTCTTTCAGGCGTTGTTGAAACTCCGCCGTCTTCTGCTCCAGCGCAGCATCATCAAGGGCTTCGTATTCTGCTTCCAGCGCATTAATGGCATTGACGTGCTTTTGTAATTTTTTTAATAGTCGATCATTACGACTGCCAAATACTTTCCTGAGCATGCTTGCAAACATTGTGTTGGTATTTCCACTTCTGTGATTTATTAAAAACAAATTCATCTGCCCGGCAGATTAATCTGTCGCGTTACAATAGATTGATTGGCGTGTAATAGAGGCTTACGCTACTTTTTGTAAACGTAAGGAAGTGGATCGACTTTTTGACCTGCTTTAATGACTTCGTAATGTACATGAGCGCCGGTAGAACGTCCGGTACTCCCCATTAACGCGATAACCTGGCCTTTTGTCACCAAATCACCCTTGTTCACCAGCAGAGTCTGGTTGTGACCATAGCGTGTTACTAATCCATCGCCGTGTTCAATTTCCACGAGATGACCGTAACCATACCGATCGCCTGACCAGGTCACTATGCCTGCTGCAGTGGCAACAACATCGTCACCTACTTCACCGGCAAAGTCTAATCCGTTGTGCATGGCCGGTTGTCCGGTAAACGGATCCGTTCGCATGCCATAGTAGGATGATAACCATCCTGTCTCTATCGGGCGTCCCGACAAACTAATCTGTTCATCTATATGGTGCCCGGTAACCAATCTTTCAAGTGCGGCCAGTTGTTGCTGCTTATGCTTCAACTGACTGTTTAAATCTTCTATCGGCGATAATAGCCGCTGTTCTTCGTCTTCTAACTGACTGCTTATGGTGGCTGATGCCAGGCCGAAATCGCCTACCGACTGCTCATCCACGCCGATCGCTTTAGCCAACACCTGCGTTTTCGCATCGATTTTATCCAACGAATTTTGCATTGCCATCAGTTGTGCCGCCAATGCCTTAACCTGCTCGTTGGTCGCGGCAGCAAGCGAATCTACCTGCTGCTGTTCGGCTTCAAGAATATTCTGGGCAACTTTAACGCGGGCAAGGTTTTCAAAGGAAGAGTCAGTAGAACGGCTGGATACAAGCACAAACAGTGACGATAACACTGTAAGGCTCACGATCGAGCGCACACTGATGCTGCGCCTGATGCGTTTATGCTTACCAATAAATGTCACTGTTAGTTTCATTATACGTCTTTTTTGTCGTTGTACGATGAGCCAGCGGTACAACACCAGCCAGCTGAATTCTTATGGTTCGCTATTCTAGCGACATTCGCCCCTATTAAACAACAAAAAAGCCGCCACGAGGGCGGCTTTTTCAGCATAAAGTATTAGACTAGGGCAGGTTGCGCATAGCGAATGGGCGCTTCGTCCTGTGACTCGTAAGTGATGTATTCCCAACAATCACGCTGGGCAAGTACGGCGTTCAACAACTTATTGTTGAGACCGTGGCCGGTTTTATACGCGGCTAACTCACCGATAATGCTGTGACCACCTAAATACAGGTCGCCGATAGCGTCGAGGATTTTATGCTTCAGAAATTCATCATCATAACGCAGACCCTCCGGGTTCAGTACCCGGTAATCATCCAGCGCAACGGCATTTTCCATACTGCCGCCTAACGCCAGATTGTTTGCATTCATGTATTCCAGGTCACGCATAAAACCGAAGGTGCGGGCACGACTCACTTCATTAACATAGGAGCATGAATCAAAGTCCATTACCATGTGCTGACGAGTCTGACTAATAACCGGGTGCTCAAAGTCAATTTGGAAATCAACCCGGAAACCATCATACGGACGTAGTTCTGCCCATTTGTCACCGTCTTCTACGCGTACTGGCTTAGTAATGCGAATAAACCGCTTCGGCGCGTTTAATTCTTCAATGCCAGCTGATTGTAGCAGAAACACAAACGGGCTCGCGCTGCCATCCATAATCGGCAATTCATTGCTGTTAACTTCAACAATGATGTTATCAATACCCAGTCCGGCTAATGCTGACGCTAAGTGTTCAACAGTATGAATGCTCACACCGTCGTCATTATTCAGACAGGTACACAACATGGTATTCCCTACCGCGTTAGCGCGGGAGTGAATGTCCACATGCGGTTCAAGGTCAATACGCCGAAACACGATTCCCGTGTTCGCAGGCGCAGGCCGGAGAGTCATCGTGACCTTGTCCCCTTTGTGCAAACCTATGCCAGTTTCCTGGACTGCATGTTTAATTGTACGTTGTCTAATCATGGCTTTAAAAAACACCTAACATAAAGCGGCCAAACATTATAGTTAGCCTTCACTCACTTGTCAAAAGAATAGGTCATTTTATGAACAACCCAGACCTTTTGACCAAGTACCCTGTAAATTTTTGTTTACCCTTCTAGTCCGCCTGCTTACGCAGAAAAGCCGGAATATCCAGGTACTCAAGGTCATTACCAGGTTGCGCATTTTCATCTGCTTTAAGCGCCTGGTTACCTTCAGTGCCACCTACCGCACGGGATTCACCGCTGGACTGGAACTCACGAGCTGATGCACTAAGACGCGAACCTTCAGAGCTCACCAGCGAGATATCAGGCTTACGTTCGGCACCAATCCCGGTTGCCACCACGGTGACCCGTAATTCATCGGTCATTTCCATGTCGATTACGGTACCTACTACTACAGTAGCGTTCTCGGATGCAAAAGCTTTAACCGCATTACCCACTGTTTCGAACTCGTCGATAGCGAAATCAGGGCCGGCAGTGATATTCACCAGAATACCGCGCGCTCCGGATAGATCGATATCTTCCAGTAACGGGCTGGCAATCGCTGCTTCAGCCGCTTCTTCAGCGCGATCCGGACCAGAGGCTGCACCGCTGCCCATCATGGCTTTACCCATTTCAGACATTACAGTACGCACGTCGGCAAAATCCACGTTGATCAGACCTGGGCGGGTAATCAGTTCAGCAATGCCCTGCACAGCACCACGCAATACATCATTTGCGGCACTAAACGCTTGTAACAGCGGCGTACCCGGGCCCATGACTTTCAGCAGTTTCTCATTAGGAATGGTGATCAGCGAGTCAACATTGCGCGCCAGTTCATCAGTACCCTGGTTAGCAAAATCAGTCCGCTTCTTCCCTTCAAATGGAAACGGCTTAGTGACTACAGCAACCGTCAGGATGCCCATCTCGCGGGCAATTTTGGCCACTTCCGGCGCTGCACCGGTACCGGTACCACCACCCATACCTGCGGTGATAAATACCATATCTGCGCCATCCAGCGCCTGGCGGATGGTTTCACGATCTTCCTGGGCGGCTTCACGACCCTTATTCGGATCGGCACCTGCCCCCAGACCTTTGGTCACATTTGAGCCAATCTGCAAAGTTACATCTGCTGATGAGCTACGTAACACCTGTGCATCGGTGTTTACTGCAATAAATTCTACGCCTTCAATGCTTTGAGACACCATGTGCTCAACCGCATTGCCACCGCCGCCACCGACACCGATGACTTTGATTACGGCTTCTTCACCGTGGCTATCCATTAATTCAAACATACTTACTCTCCGGTTTTGTACGTCTTTATAACACTTGAGTTTACCTGCATAGCGAGCATTCCATGACTCCAGCGAGTAAACCTAAGCGCCCCCTAAAATTTAAAATTCACCTTTAAACCAGCTTTGCACGCGTTTAAACAAACCATCTGCCACACGTTGCTTGCTCGTTTTTTTATTATCTGCTTGCATTTTTCCATAGTGGAGTAAGCCCACCGCCGTTGCGAAGCTGGCATCGTCAGTATATTCAGACAACCCCACCATATTCAGCGGACTCCCCACCCGCACCGGCATTTGGAAAATTTCTTCAGCGATTTCGACAGCACCTTCCATCTTCGCGGTACCGCCGGTTAACACCAGGCCCGCGGCGATCTGCTCTTCAAAACCACTGCTTTTAATTTCTTTATGTATCAGTTCAAACAACTCCTGATACCGAGGTTCTATGACCTCTGCAAGAGTATGACGAGACATAACCCGGGCCGGACGCCCGCCAACGCTGGGCACCTCGATACTCTCTTCCATGCTAACCATGTCTTTTAGCGCGCAGGCATAGTTAACTTTTATCTCTTCAGCATTGCTGATTGGCGTTCTGAAGATTTTTGCAATATCACTGGTAATCTGATTACCGGCTAATGGTACTACCGCAGTGTAACGTATTGCACCATCGGTATAGATAACAATATCCATTGTGCCCGCGCCAATATCGACGACGCAAACACCCAGCTCACGTTCATCATCGGTAAGCACGGCGTAACTTGACGCCAGTGCCGAGAAAATAATCTGATCAGCCTGCAGCTCACAGCGCTCAATACATTTCACCAAATTTTTCGCCATATCGTCTGCACAGGTTATAATATGAGCTTCGGCTTCCATTCTTACGCCAGACATACCAATCGGGTTTTTAATCCCTTCCTGCACATCAATAGTGAATTCCTGTGGCAACACATGTAACAACCGACGCTCGGCCGCGATAGGCACTGAGCGCGCCGCATGGACCACGTTATCCACATCTTCCTGGGTCACTTCCTGATTATTAATCGGCACCATGCCACTCTCGTTCTGGCATTTCACATGCCGTCCGGAAATCGACATAAACACAGAAGAGACCTGACAGTCCGCCATCAGTTCCATTTCGTTGACCGCACTTTGAACCGACTTTACGACCAGGTTCAAATCGTTCACGCCACCCTTGTCCATACCTCGGGCGGGATGGGTTCCGACACCTACGATACTGATTTGCTCATCGTCGAGTAATTCGCCAAGGACCGCTTTCACACGGCTGGTGCCGATATCCAGTCCTACAATCAAATTACGTTCTGCCGGTTTAGACATATGTCGCTTATCTCTTATTAACTTTTAGTCTGATTAGTATCAGTTTCATTTTGCCAGCCAACGGCCAGCCCTGTGTCGTAGCGTAAATCAACGTAACTGACACCCTTAGGTTGTTCGCTCAGTAACGGATAAACATCCACAAATCGTTGTAAGCGGTCAATAAATTCCTGTCTGCCAAGATTTATCTCAATCCCGTTTACTAACTGTACCTGCCATGCAAAACGTTCTGATAATGACAACTCTTCAATCTCCAGTTGCCGACTCCGCAATAACTTTTGCATGGCATTAAAGCCTTCTAACGCCGTTTTCTCACTGCCACCGGGACCAAACAATCGCGGTAAACCCAAATTTTTGCCCTCGGCATTAAAACTCTCACCGTAAGGGTTAAGCATTAAATCTTCGTTCCATCTGGCAACCGGTGTTTGCTCCACCAGGTAAACCTTAAGCCGGTTCGGCCACTGTTTTCGCACCGATGCCCGGTAAACCCATGCCTGGTCCTCCAGCAACTGATGGATGTCATTAACATCCAATGCAAAAAAGCTGCCAGGTTGAGACTGACGAATCAGTCGTTCCAGCCTCAGTACGTCCAGTTGTTCAAACTGACCGGAAAAATCAATCACCTGTACCGGTGCCTGTTGCTCGTCCTGCATCCAGTTGTAAGTATGAATACCGCCAATTATCAACATCACAACCAACACCGCTAAAAAAGCAATGCCGCCCCAGGGCGCCTGGCGTTGTTCTGCTGACATTCTCGAATTACTCCATACTGGTTGCCAGGATAGCCAGTACCAAATCAGTAAAGCTAATCCCGGCGGCAGCCGCCGCCTTTGGCACCAGACTCTTCTCTGTCATGCCAGGCACAGTGTTGGCCTCAAGCAAATAAAACTCACCAGATTGTCTGTCCTGCATCACATCCACCCGCCCCCAGCCAGTGGCCGAAAGCGCTTCAAATGCTGATGCACACAGCGTTGCCAAGTGTTGCTCGTCTTCATCAGACAAACCACTCGGGCAAAAATATTCAGTAGTATTATCCTGATACTTGGCCGAATAATCGTAAAATATATGCGGGGTTGACATGCGGATCGAAGGTAAAGCCTGACCTTGCACAACGGCAACGGTATATTCAGGTCCTTCAATATACTGCTCCAACAAGACTGTATTATCGTATTTGAATGCGTCTTGTGTGGCAGTCGCGAGTTGTTTAGCGCTAGTCACTTTGGCCATCCCGATGCTCGAACCTTCCCGAGCCGGTTTAACCATGACTTTCCCCCCTAACCTATTCATTATAGCGCCGCATGATCCAGCTTCAAAGCGACTTTTCACAGCAATTTCATATTTCGCTGTAGGAATATTGAGACACTGCCAGATTTGTTTGCTGTGGATCTTGTCCATGGCCAATGCAGAGCCCAGCACACTGCTACCGGTATAGGGTATTTTTAGCTGTTGTAACGCACCTTGCATACTGCCATCCTCGCCCCCGCGACCGTGCAGCATAATCAGTACCCTGTTAATCTTTTCATCAATTAATTCAGTCAGTTGCCTTTCAGCTGTATCAAAACCAATGGCATCAACACCCGCGGCTTTCAAGGCTTTCAGTACCGCCTCACCGGAGCGCAGTGACACTTCACGTTCAGCGGAGTCGCCGCCGTACATTACAGCCACCCGTCCAAAGGCGTCCGGCGTATAAGTTTTTAAGACCATTATTGCCCCTCCTGCTGCATAGCTTGCGGGTTTAGCTGCATGGCCGCCAGCTTCCTGGCTAACTGGCCTACGTTGCCGGCTCCCTGAGTCATCACTATATCGCCGTCCTGTAACTGATTTGCCAGAATCGACGGTAATTCCCGGTGCTCACTGACATAAACCGGTTCTAACTGACCGCGGGCGCGAATTGATCGCGCCAGCGAGCGGCTATCCGCACCGTCGATAGGTTGCTCGCTGGCCGCGTAAACATCCAGCAATAACAAACAATCCACCTGGGATAGCACTTCGACGAAGTCTTCATACAGGTCGCGGGTACGGGTATAACGATGCGGCTGGTAAACCATCACCAGCCGTTGCTCCGGCCAGTTGTTGCGGGCAGCTTCGATCGTTGCTGCAACTTCAGTAGGATGATGACCGTAGTCATCTACCAGGGTCACATCACCGACACTGGTGTCAAACTTGCCGAGCACCTCAAAGCGGCGACCAATGCCACCGAAACCGGCCAGTGCTGAACGGACAGACTCATCGTCAATGCCCTCTTCTGAGGCGACGGTAATAGCGGCCAGCGCATTGAGCACATTATGCTTACCGGTTTGATTGAGTTTTACTGCCAGCGGCTTTCGGTCTGGCCGGTGCACGGTAAAATGTGCCGAGCCAAAACTGTAGCGAATATCCGTGGCATACACATCGTTGTCGTCTGCCAGGCCATAGGTAATAACGCTACGACCAATTTGTGGCAGTAATGACCGGACCACCTCGTCATCACCGCATACAACCGCCTGCCCGTAAAACGGTAAATTATGTAAAAATTCAATGTAGGTGTCGGTCATTTTACTGAAGTCACCGCCATAGGTTTCCATATGATCGGCCTCGATATTAGTGACCACACTCATCATCGGCTGCAAATGCAGGAAGGAGGCATCACTCTCGTCGGCCTCAGCAATCAGGTACCGGCTGCTGCCGAGTCGCGCGTTAGTGCCAGCACTATTTAACAAGCCACCAATAACAAAGGTGGGGTCGCGTTTCGCTTCGGCAAAGATGGTCGCAATCAGGCTGGTCGTCGTCGTTTTACCATGGGTGCCCGCGACCGCGATACCGTGCCGAAACCGCATTAACTCCGCCAGCATTTCGGCGCGGCGAATAATCGGAATACGTTGTTCCCTGGCATATTGTATTTCAGGGTTGGCCTCGTTAATGGCACTGGATACCACCACGACATTGGCATCCACCACATTTTCAGCGCGATGGCCTATGGCAATCTCTGCGCCCAGTGCGCTCAGGCGCTCTGTCATCGCACCGGCCTGAATATCAGAACCGGCAATATCATAGCCTTCATTCAACAGCACTTCGGCTATGCCGCCCATGCCGGCACCGCCGATACCGACAAAAAATATGCGTGTAATTTTTCGCATCTGTGGGCTTTGAAAAGGCGTTTCCAATACCATTTACCGCTATCTCTCTCTCATTAAAGCTTCACAGGCATCTGCCACCTGTTGAGCTGCATTATAAGGTGCAAACTGCTTTGCATTGGCCGCCATCCTGACACAGTCTTCAGGATTTTCCAGCCAGTGGCGCAGGATCACCGGTAATTCCTGACTAAGTGCCGATTGTGCGACCACTTTGGCGGCATTCTGGTCGGCCAGATAGCGCGCATTCAGCGTCTGATGGTCGTCCACCGCGTGTGGCAACGGCACAAAAATGGCGGGCTTACCAGCACCTGCGATCTCCGCTACGGTGAGTGCGCCGGCGCGGCACACGACAAAGTCTGCCCACTCATAGGCTGCTGCCATATCAGTAATAAATTCAGTTACCGTAACCGGTTTGTCACCATAAGCACTGCGCACTGTTTGTTCATTGCCTTTACCGCACTGATGGCGAATCTCCAGTTCCACAAAAGCCTGACAAATAACCGGTAATTGTTCGTTTAGCGGTCGCGCACCCAGGCTGCCACCCACAACCAGCATTCGCATAGGTTGTGATGTTTCACGCTTCGGTTGCACAGCAAGGATCGCATCACGCACCGGATTACCCACCGTCTGACATTTTCCCTGTGCACTGGCAAAATGTGGCGCAGCTGCAGCAAACCCGAGCATTATTTTGCTGGCAATACGCGCAAGTAACTTGTTGGTCATTCCGGGGACAGCGTTTTGCTCATGAATAATCACCGGGATCCCAAGACTTTTAGCCGCGATCCCACCGGGACCGCTGGCGTATCCGCCCATTCCGATAACCACATCCGGTTTTAACTGCCGCAGGAGTTTACGGGCATTAAACAATGATTTAATCAGCGCCAGCAGACCTGACAGTCGGGCAGTAATACCTTTCCCTCTCAATCCTTTCACCGGAATGAAATGAATGGGAAAACCATGCGCAGGAACCACCTCAGCTTCCATTCTTTCTGCCGTACCCAGCCAGTCTATATACCAGCCTCGTCGCACCAGTTCATTAGCCACTGCTATCCCCGGGAACACGTGTCCGCCGGTCCCGCCAGCCATTATCAGACACCGCTTATTCATCATCCGGCTCCCCGGCTAAATCCTGACTGGCATTTTCCAGTGGTTGTTGCGCCGCTTTCACTTTTGCTTTGCCTTCCCGCTTGCGCCCTTTATCAAGTGCCTGTACTCCAGCCACGCGCAGCTCAAAATCAATGCGCAACAGCACGGCAACCGTCACTGCCATAATGATTAAACTTGAACCACCGTAACTAACCAGTGGCAGTGTTAAGCCTTTAGTAGGCAGAATACCGGCACTGGCGCCGATGTTTACCGCGGTCTGGAAACTAAACCAGATACCAATGGCATAGGCGAGAAACCCTTCAAAGGCCCGTTCATTTGCCAATGCCTGATTGCCAATCTGTAAAGCGCGGATAACCAGCCAGAGCATTAACAGCAGCACCACCATTACTCCGGTGAAGCCCAGTTCTTCGGCCAGGATCGCCATCACGAAATCGGTGTGCGCTTCGGGCAGAAATTCGAGTTTCTGTAAACTGTTACCTAGTCCCTGTCCAAACCAGTTACCCCGCCCATAAGCCATTAATGACTGCGTAAGCTGATAACCACTGCCAAATGGGTCGGCCCAGGGATCCCAGAAAGAGGTCACTCGCGCCAATCGGTATTCAGAGTCCACGATCAGCGCCACCACCGCTAAGACGCCGGCAAACAGCAGAGCGAAAAATTGCCAGAGTTTGGCACCGGCTAAAAACAGCAACCCCATTGTAGTGGCCAGCATGACTACGACGGTGCCCAGGTCGGGCTGCGCCAGCAGCAATAAAGCCAGAATGAAAAATACCACCAGGGGCTTAATAAACCCTTTGAGGTTTTCGGTTACTTCGTCGTAACGCCGGACCATATAGCCCGCCAGGTAACAGAAGAAAAACAGTTTCGCCGGCTCCGCCGCCTGAACCGTGACAGGTCCGACTACCAGCCAGCGGGTGGAGCCGTTAACGTTACGGCCAATTAACAGTACAGCAATCAGCAGACCAATAGCCGCCAGCAACATATACGGGTTTGTTACACGCCAGAATTGCATGGGTAACTGCACCGTGATCATTGCGGCAATAATGGCCCCAATAAGGTAAATCCCGTGACGAATGGAAAAGTAAAACGGGTTATCATGAAGGCGGTCAGCAACCGGCATGGAAGCAGAGGTCACAATGACCAGACCAATCGCCATAAGCGCAAAGGATACCAACACGATGCCGCCGTCAAATGCCGGTGCAGTAGTGTTGGGTTTATCGTGTCTCGCGGCGAAAAGACCGGCTAACTGGGATGTCACTGCATTCATGCTGATAACTCCCGTACTGCCTGATGAAACACCTCAGCCCGGTGCTGATAGTTGTTAAACATATCCAGGCTGGCACAAGCCGGTGACAGCAGTACCGTGTCGCCCGGCTTTGCCAGTGCGAACGCCTGTCTAACGGCCTGTTCAAGACTTTCAACATAATAACCATGCGCGGCAATCCGGCTCAGTACATGGCCGTCCTTACCCAGCGCAATCACCACATCTACATGCTCGCTGAGCGAATTGGCTAATTCGGTTAAATCTGCGCCTTTTGCGTCTCCACCGGCGATAAGGATCAGATTGCCATCCAGACTGTCGGCTAGTCCTCGCAGGGCCGCTTCGGTGGCGCCAATGTTGGTGGCTTTTGAATCGTCAATAAAACTGACGCCCGCGACTTCAGCAACCTTTGAACACCGATGCGCGGCGTTTTTAAAGGACTTAACCGCCTGCGCCGCGGCCGCCATATCCTCGGTGAAGACACTGACCAGCGCCAGTGCTGACTGAATATTCAGTGCATTATGCAATCCCACCAGTGCGGTATCGGCGAGCGCCAGCAAAGGTTTGCCGTTGTAGGTAATTATTTGCTGCGCGGCCTCCCAGCCGAAGTCCTCCACAGCCACGCTTAGTCCGGTAGCCACTTTCGACGCCACAGACGTGACTGGCATGGTATGACTGTCATCGCGATTAACCACAGCCACCTGGCAATGGTCAAAAATGCGCTGCTTGGCTTCGCTGTAAGCTGCCAGGGTGTGATGACGGTCGAGATGATCGGCAGAAATATTGAGTATAGTACCGGCGGCAAGGGGTAAACTGCGGGTAGTCTCCAGTTGGAAGCTGGATAGTTCCAGCACCGAAATATCCGCGGGTTGTTGCAGGGAGTCCAGGGCGGGCAAACCGACATTGCCAACCGCAACGGCATTAAAGCCCAGTTGCTGCAATATATGGGTGGTTAGCAGGGTCACCGTCGTTTTGCCATTGGAGCCGGTAATTCCGATCACCGGCTGTCTGACTGCCTGCGCAAATAATTCAATATCACCAATTACACTTACGCCAGCCTGTCTGGCCCGGGCAACTTCCGGTATATCCGTCGCTACGCCCGGGCTTAACACCAGATGCGTTACGCCATACCAGTAATCTCGTGGCAGTTCGCCACAGGTGATCTCTGCCGCGACCTGAGCAGCCAGTTCATCACTCACTGACAGGTCAGCGCGGGTATCCCACACTTTAAAAGCCACCGACTGATGTTGCAGATGGCGCGCACAGGAAAGTCCGGTCTGTCCCAGACCGGCAATCACATACTGTGGTAAGCGCTGTGTTTCAGTCATAATCTATCGTAGCTTCAACGTTGCCAAACCAATCAACACCAGAATCAGTGAGATGATCCAAAATCTTACAATCACCCGCGGCTCTGGCCAGCCTTTTAATTCATAATGGTGATGAATAGGTGCCATGCGGAAAATACGCTGGCCTCTGAGTTTATAAGAACCGACCTGCATGATGACCGAAACGGTTTCCATCACGAACACACCGCCCATAATAATCAACACGATTTCCTGACGTACCAGCACAGCCAGCACGCCCAGCGTGCCCCCCAGAGCCAGGGAACCTACGTCCCCCATAAACACCATGGCCGGGTAAGTGTTGAACCACAAAAATCCGAGTCCTGCGCCAACAATGGCAGTGCACACGATCACCAACTCACTGGTTAACGGGATATGTGGGATATTCAGGTAGCCGGAAAAATTCGCATTACCGGTGACATAAGCAAAAATCGCAAACGCACCAGCCACTAAAATGGTCGGTACAATGGCCAGACCATCCAGCCCATCGGTGAGGTTAACGGCATTGCTGGTGCCCACCAGCGCAAAATAAACAATGGCAATATAAAGAATCCCCAGCTGTGGCAGCACCTCTTTAAAAAAAGGTACCAACAATGCGGTTTCTTCCATGGTTTGCGCCGAGGAATACAGATAAAACGCCACACACAGAGCGAGTACCGATTGCCAAAAATACTTCCAGCGAGCAATCAGGCCTTTTGAGTCCTTGCGTACCACTTTGCGGTAATCATCGACAAACCCGATAATGCCAAAGGTGACCACTACAAATAAGGTCACCAGCACATAGGTGTTAGTTAAATCGGCCCATAACAGCACGCTGATAACAATAGCAGCGAGAATGAGTAATCCGCCCATGGTTGGCGTACCTGACTTGGATAAGTGTGACTCCGGACCATCGGTGCGCACCGTCTGGCCAATCTGCATTCGCTGCAACCAGCGGATCATCTTCGGACCAATAATGATGGCAATCAACAGTGCCGTCAGCGTGCTCAGGATTGCTCTGAGGGTGAGATACGAGAAGACGTTAAAGCCTGATTCAAATTGTGTCAGCCAGTCGGCGAGCCATATTAACATGCTATATTCTCCCGCCGACGACTAAGCTTTCCCAGCGGCGATTTCTCCAACGCCGCTATGATATTTTCCATCTTTGCACTGCGGGAGCCTTTTACCAGAATGGTTAAGTCTCTTTGCTCATGACCTAAATCTTGTTCCAGCGCCTCAATCAGAGCAGTTTGTTCGCTGAAGTGGTATCCATTATCGCCAAAGGCTGTTGAAGCACTCTGACTCAGCACTCCGTAGGTATACAGACAGTCGATGAATTTCTCTTTGGCATATTCTCCGACCTGTTCATGGTAGTAACGGGCTTTTTCGCCCAGTTCCGCCATGTCACCGAGTACCAGTACCCGACGGCCGGAGAAGCTAGCCAGGGTGTCGATAGCCGCTTTGACTGATCCCACGTTAGCGTTGTAGGTGTCGTCCAGAATGCGCACCTGTTCGGTTAGCGGCACCACTTTTAACCGCCCGCCAACAGCCTGCATGTCTTGCAAACCATACTTAACATCTTCCAGCGAAGCACCGACCGCCATGGTCAGCGCCGCAGCAACCAGTGCATTGCCGACATTGTGCATGCCGGGCACAGCCAGGCGAATATCAGTATTGCCCTGCACCGAGTGCATCTCAAATTCCGCGCAGCCATTCAAATCAATGGTGATGTCAGTCGCATAAAAGTCGGCCTGCGCATTATGATTATCCGGCGAGAAGGTTTGCACAGGCTGATACTTGAGTTTGCCTAACCAGAATTCAGCAAACTGACTATCCTGGTTAACAATAGCCAGGCCTTTTTCGCCCAGCCCCTTAAAAATTTCGCTTTTAGCCCGGGCCACCCCGAGCAAGCTGCCAAACCCTTCGAGATGGGCCGCTGCTGCATTCACGATGGTCGCCACATCCGGTTTCACCAGATCAGTGGTGTAGGCAATCTCACCGAGATGGTTAGCGCCCATTTCCACCACCGCGTACTCATGTTCCGGAGTCAGACGCAGTAAGGTGAGTGGCACACCGATTTCGTTGTTAAAATTGCCTGCAGTGGCCAATACGTTACCCCGACGCGATAATATCGCAGCGCACATTTCCTTGACGGTGGTTTTTCCGCTGCTGCCGGTAATACCAATGGTTTTTGGTTTTACTTCTGCTTTGACTGCCGCGCCAAGCTGACCCAGCGCTAGTTTGGTATCGTCAACGTAAATCACCGGCAATCCGGTCGTGACCGGCTGGCTGGCAATAACGGCCACTGCACCGGCTTTTTCGGCGGCCTCAACAAATTGGTGACCGTCGAAATTCTCGCCTTTAAGAGCCAGATATACTGCGCCCTGCGTCAGGGTTCGGGTATCAGTGCTCACGGCAGATACAGTGCAGTCTTCGCCAACAAGACGACCTTTTATTTGCGCTGCTATCCACATCAAAGACCTGGTAATCATTTGCTGCACTCCTGCTGCAAACGGGTAATGGCTTCCCGTTCGTTATAGTTTATTTTTTGTTCGCCAATTATTTGATAACTCTCGTGCCCTTTGCCCGCAGCCAGAATAAGGTCATTGCGACCGGCATTAGTCAGACAATAACGAATAGCCTGTTCACGGTCCGGGATATCCTGCACATTCTCAGGGTGATTAAGGCCGGCGCGAATATCGTCGGCAATCGCCGAAGGTGATTCTGAGCGACTGTTATCGGTAGTGATCACCAGTTCATCTGCACCTTGTTCGGCAGCTTGTGCCATTAACGGCCGTTTGCCTTTGTCACGGTCACCACCGCAGCCAAACACACACCAGAGCTTTCCATCGGTATGCAGACGCAGAGCTTTGAGTGCCTGACTCAACGCATCCGGGGTGTGGGCATAATCCACCACCACATTGGCATGGTCAGGAAACTCAAATACTTCCAGGCGACCGGCGACTGCCTGTACCTGCTCGATGGTTTTCACCACATTATCAAAACGCTCGCCCTGGCACAGTAAAGCCGCCGTTGCGCTCATCAGGTTGGCAATATTAAAGTGCCCCAGTAAATCGGTTTGTACCACGGTTGTCCCCCAGGATGTTGCGAGCCTGAACTGGCATCCATTGGGATGGTATTGCACATTTGTGGCAAAACAATAGCGACCTTCTGGCATAGTTCGGGCAGGTTCTGGCAACACCGCGGTCCAGACTTTCTGAATAGATTTATTCGCCTTATTCGCCCATGCCAGACTGGCTTCGTCGTTGTAATTGAGCACCACAGAATGCAATCCGGGCAAATCAAGCAGCCCCAGCTTTGCTTCAGCGTAAGCCCCCATGGTACCGTGATAATCAAGGTGATCCCGGGTCAGGTTAGTGAATACGGCAATGTCAGTATTCACTTGCTTAAGACGATTTTGCACCAACGCATGAGATGACGCTTCATAGGCCACCTGATGCACTTCCTGCTGCACAAACTCAGCCAATAAATACTGCATTGAAATTGCGTCAGGCGTGGTATTGCCGTTGGCCGGTGGCTTTAAATCGGCATCGTCGCGGTAAATCCCGCTGCCAAGGGTTCCGATTGACGCGGCACGGTGACCCAACAAATGTTTCATTTGGGTAATCAGTTGCACCACCGACGTTTTGCCGTTAGTCCCGGTAACTGCAATCGTCGCCAGTTTATTTGCCGGGTAGTCGTAAAATGCCGCAGCCAGTGAAGAAAGCAGGTCAGAAAGGCCCCACACCTTAACAATAACCGTATGTTCCCGCATCATTACCTGACCATGTTCGCCAGCTTCATCGGCTTCAGCCAAAATCGCGCGGGCCCCCAAACTGATAGCCTGGGGAATAAAATCTCGGCCATCACGACTATGTCCGTTTACGGCAACAAAAGCCAGCTTAGGCGTAACCTCGCGACTATCCAATGTCAGTCCATGGACCCGAATATCCGGTGCATTGATACCAAATTTAATGAGCAATGCATGCAAACTTTGCATAAAAGCATTAACCACCATTGGTCGACCTCTCTACTACCTGCGTGGCACTTACCTGACGATCATCCGGCGCAATGTTGAGAAGTTGCAATGCACCACCCATAATTTCAGAAAAGACCGGTGCCGCGGTATCACCGGCGTGATAGAGGTCGCCACCAGGTTCATTAATCAGCACGACTGTGACAAGTTGGGGATCGTTCAGTGGCGCAATGCCGGCAAAAATATTGACATATTCTTCACCATAACCACCCGCCACGGCTTTGCGACTGGTACCGGTTTTGCCCGCGACCCGATAGCCGGGGATACGAGCTTTAGTTCCTGAACCATCTTCCTGGGTAACCGTTTCCATCATGGCCATAATAGCTTTGGCATTCTGCTCACTGATCACTCGTTCTGTACTCGGCTTGTAGGCCTGATTATCGGTGTTTTTAACAATGTTGAGCGGGCGCTTGATCCCCCCCGACGCAATCGTTGAATACATTCTGGCTAACTGCGCGGTGGTTACCGAAATGCCGTAACCAAAGGATAAAGTGGCTAACTCAAATTCAGACCAGCGACTGCGTTCATGAAAAATGCCGCTACTCTCACCCGGCATATTAATACCGGTGTCTGACATCAGCCCCATATTGTAATAGGTGTCGAGCAAGAAAGGTTTTGGTACTGACAAGGCCAGTTTCGAGGTACCCATATTACTGGAATGCTGAATAATCTCGGCCAACGTAAGCTTACCGTAGTTACGGAAATCCTTAACCAGACTGCCGCCAAGGCGCATCCAGCCAGGGGAGGTATCCACAATATCTCCCACTTTTACTACGCCAAACTCCAATGCGCTAAGTACTGCCAGGGGTTTTAATGAACTGCCGGGTTCAAAGGCATCCGTAATCACCCGGTTACGCATTCGTCGGGGGGATATATCGCTGCGATCATTAGGGTTAAATGACGGCGCATTCACCATGGCCAGAATGTCACCACTGTGAACATCAATAACAATGGCTGATGCAGAACTGGCCTGGTAATACAACATGGCCTCTTTAATTTCCCGATAGGCCAGGGCCTGAATTCGCTGGTCAATAGTCAGCGTCAGGTTACCTGCTGCCTCGCCATCTTTGGTTTCAAGCACCTCCACCTGACGGCCCTTGGCATCACGGCGTATCTTGCGAGTGCCAGGCGAACCGGTCAGCCAGTCATCGTATAAACGCTCCAGCCCTTCGATGCCTTTGTCGTCAACGTTGGTAATCCCAATTAACTGCGCCGCAACCTCGCCTGTAGGATAGTAACGGCGTGACTCCTTGCGTAAATAAACACCGGGGATCTCCAGTTTCTCAACATAATCCGCCATCGCTGGCGAGACCTGTCGCTGTAAATACACAAAGCGGCGTTTCGGATTGTCTACTTTGCCCACCAGCTCATCAACGTCCTGCCCCAGCACCTCGGCAAGAGCCAGCCAGCGACGGGTTTGATTAAGACCATTTTGCTCATGAATAATTTTCGGATCGGCCCAGATAGCCCTGACCGGTACACTTACGGCCAATTCTACGCCATTGCGATCAGTGATAAGCCCCCGGTATGTCGGGGTATTGCGGGTTCTTAGCGTCCGACTGTCACCTTGTTCGATCAGTGCATCCGGGGCGATAACCTGAATAAAGGCTGTCCGTAGCGCCAGGATCAGAAACACCAGCACAATAATACCCACTACGAGTAAAAAGCGCCATTGCATGGGGCCTGGACGGGTATTGATTTTTGCCCCGCCAGCCCTGGTTTTGGTATTTTTTAACGTGATAGACGTCATTTGATCCGCACCACCACCTCGTCATCTACATCGGGGCGATGCATGTCGAGTTCCTTTTGGACCATAGCTTCGATTCGGTTGTGCTCGGTTAATGCACGCTGTTCCAGCACCAGATTACGCCATTCCACGTCGAGCTGATCTTTCTCGCGCATCAGCTCTTCCAGGGCAATATTTTGCTGGCGGTTGTGGTGTGTGCTAAGGATAACCGCCAGGGCGCTGACGATAACCGCTATAAACAACAAAACCCGCAACTTGTGGCGGGTCAATTCGGTAACCAGGATGAGGAGGAAATTAAAGTTGGTCGTCGAACCGGTCATCGTTTTTCCGCCACCCTGAGTACCGCGCTTCGGGATCGCACGTTATGTTTGAGTTCTTCGTCGCCGGGCTTAATGGCCCGGCCAATCAGGATGAGTACCTTATCGGCGTCTATTTCTGCCTGGGTTACCGGTAAGCCGGGCGGGAACGATTTGCCTTTACTTTGTTCCTTCATAAAGCGTTTAACCAGGCGATCTTCCAGCGAGTGAAAAGAGATGATAGCCATACGACCACCGGATCGTAAAACGCTGGTGGCGGCTTTAAGACCTACTCGGAGTTGTTCCAGCTCCGCATTGATATAAATTCGAATGCCCTGAAAAGTGCGGGTAGCCGGATGCTTGAACTTGTCTTTGACCGGTACGGCCTGGTCGATAATCGTGACTAACTCACTGGTTCGGGAAAGCGGCTGTTCTTTGCGATAATTAACAATGGCATGAGCGATACGTTTACCAAACTTTTCTTCACCGAACTCTTTGATGACCTGGGTAATATCCTGCTCGTCGGCACTGTTAAGCCACTCAGCAGCGCTCAGGCCCCGCGACGTATCCATGCGCATATCCAACGGACCGTCACGTAGAAAGCTGAAGCCACGCTCAGCATCATCTAACTGCGGCGAGGAAACGCCTAAATCCATCAATACGCCATCAATTTGCTGAGTCAGACCCATTTGTTCAATCACGTCAGCCATGTCGCCAAACGCCGAATGCACAATTTCGAAGCGACTGTCTTCGGCAAACCGAGCCGCTGCTTCAATAGCCTGAGGATCGCGGTCGAACGCAATCAGCCTGCCGTCTGGACCCAGTTGTTTCAGTATTTCTCCCGAATGCCCCCCCCGGCCAAAGGTCGCATCGATATAGATGCCGTCAGGCTTGATGGCCAGACCGTCCAAGCATTCCTGCAAGAGTACAGAAGTATGCGAAAACGCTACGGTCATAGTGAGAAGTCCTGTAAACGCTCAGTGAGCTCAAAGTTACCAGAACGCTCAACTTCCATATCTTCTTCGATACGTTTAGCCCAGATTTCTGAATTCCAGATTTCGAATTTATTTAATTGCCCAACCAGCAGAATTTCTTTGTCTAATTTGGCATGATTACGCAGGGGTACAGGAATGAGTACACGACCACTCTTATCCATTTCACAGTCGATGGCATAACCGAGTAACAGGCGAATCTTGCGTCTTTCCTGCTCGATGTTGCTGGAAAACTTACTCAGCTTGAGTTCGATTTCTTCCCATTCGGGAAGCGGGTAAAGCAGCAAACAGCTTTGTTGTGTGTCAATGGTGCAGATCAGTTGTCCGGCACAATCATCCAGAAGGGGCTGCCGATGCTTTGTCGGAATAGCCAGTCTCCCTTTAGAATCCAGATTGATTGCGTTAGCGCCGCGGAACATTCCCCTAGCCTTTTGTGTATTGATCTTATTATTCGTGTTTTATGAGATCTGATCTGCAAAACGTTGATTATATGATCCACTATTTGCCACTTTTACCCACTTTTGACAGTTTAGGTATCATTCCTCCCCACTGTCAAGCAAAAACGCGCCATACAGGATGAGTAACGAAATGGGGAAAAAAGCCGTATTTACGGGCTTTGCGTTGAAGTGGCTGATTAGAAAGAAGGAAAAAGGGGGAAAAGTGGGAAAACCTGCTCTTCTTAGAAGCAAAGCTAAGGTGAAGTGGGTAATTAATTCTAAAAAGATCTGAGATCCTCGTGATAAAAATATTTATCGTGGATGGTAATCCTGCATATTCAGCGTATTTTTGATCGCCGGGATCTTATCTTCACTGTGATGATTAACATACAGCAATGTGGTATTGCCTTCCCGTGCCAGTAAATCGAGCATGGCCAGCACCTTGGTGCGATTGATCTCATCCAGACCATTGCAAGGCTCATCAAGAATCAACAGGCTAGGATGTTTCACCATCGCCCGCACGATCAGCAATAAACGCTGATCGCCAAAAGATAATGACTGAAACGGCGATTTTGCTTCTTGCTCCAGGCCAACCGCAACCAGCCACTCCCGGCACAGTAACCGCTGCCGATCGGTGGGGGTTTTGTACAGGCCAATACTGTCGTAAAAGCCGGAACACACTACATCTGCAACCGAGCAGTTAACACGATACTGCAAGTGCAAACTGTTAGAAATAATGCCGAGGTGCTGTTTTATGTCCCAGATGCTCTCGCCACTACCGCGCTGATAGCCAAACACGTTTAAATCATTGCTATAACACAGTGGATTGTCACCGGTGATCAACGTCAGCAAACAGGTTTTGCCCGAGCCGTTGGGGCCAGATACCTGCCAGTGCTCACCCGGCTCGATAGTCCAGTTAAGATGTTCAAAGACTACGTTATCACCCCAGGCGACCCGGCCACTGTTAAGCCTGACCAGTGGCGCATCCGGGTCGCTTAACACCGGCGCATGGCAATCGCTGTCGCGTCCGGGCAGTGTTTCGACATTTTGTTGCATGTGCATAATTTGCCTGAGGGGCCGCAACGCGGTGTCATCAAGCGTGTCACCATCAATTTGCCAGGCGATGCGACCATTTTGTAAGAACAACAGGCGCCGCGCCCAGACAGGAATTTCACTTACCCGGTTCACCACCATAATCAGGGTACAGCGGGTGCGCAGCTTATCAAGGTATTGGGTGAACCTGCCCACCGTTTCAACATCTAGGCCATCAAACGGCTCATCCAGTACCAACCAGTCAGGCTCCCGCAGCAGCTCTCTGGTTAATAACACTTTACGCGTCTCACCGGTAGACAGGGCCAGAAAATCGCGCTCCAGCAGATGACAGATACCCAGTAGCCCGGCCAACTCTGTCATGGCTTCCGTGACGCCTTGCCCGGCAGTCTGATCCCGCAGGATAATCTCTTTTGCCGTGCTCGCTACCGGCACCACATCGAGAATATCAGCGTCGTCTTTACGGCGCTCAGCTTCTATAACAGCCTGCTGTTGCCCCACACTCACCCATCCGCAGCGGCCGCTTAATTGCCGCTCGCCACTAAGCTCTTTCCCCTCTCCGGCAAGCAATGCAGCCAGAACCGATTTACCGCTGCCATTCAAACCACTAATAATGGTGTGTTGCCGCTCTGCAATAGTCAGTGTCGGACCTTCAACGGTCAGAGTTGCCGATAATTTTACGCTGGGATTAACTAAAGTGAGTGACATGAAAAACGTTCCACAGGATGGTTCAGGTTTATTGGATATCAATAAAAAGGGTGGGCTCTCGCCCACCCTTTTTGTTTTCTTTGCCGTGCAGTAAATTACTGCTGTGGCGCCGCCTCAGCCTGCTCTGCTGGTGCGGGTTCCATTTGCATGGCTTTGATTGGACTTTCAGCATTGGTAGAAAGCTCAATCAGGCGGTTAAGCTGACCTAGAGACAGCATCATGGCGTACAGAGCACCCATGAAACCGGCTCTGTGCAGTTCTACCACTTGCTCGTCTGCCAGCTCGACCAGTTTCTTCTCATCGATGGTCAGGATACCACCAACGTTTCGGCCCTGGCCGTTGCTGTACTGAACGCGCAGTTGCATTGGGTTTAACAGGTCCAGCTCTACCACTTTAGAGACGAACTGCTGAGTGAGCATTTCGCTGTTGGCCAGGTCGCCAAGTAGTTGCTGACGGTTGTTCAGAAAATCTGATGGGTTACCATCTTCTTTGAACAACGGCTGACCTTCTTCTTTGATCAGGTCACTGTTTTCATCGATATAAACGCCCAGCTTGTCGCCATCAGGACGCACGTCGAACGGATAGCGTATGATGTTCATCGGGATATGCGGTGCATTCCACTTGCCGTCCTGTAAAAACAGGTTTTGGCCTGGTTCGATGCCCAGCATTGCCACTACGTGATGTTTGTTAGTTTTTGGATCCTGGATAAACACCAGTGGCATAGCGCCGGCTAATTGTGCAAATTCACGAATTGATGCCGCGGCCAGGTGGGTATTTTTCGCGTATGGAAAAGCAGGATCTACCGCTACTTTCAGATCTTTATGTTTATTTTTATCCAGCGGTACGAAGTTCATTGCCATAAGTACTATCTCGATTCAATTGTAATGTGTGGTCTGGTATCCGTATCAGACACCAACACCTGTTATTTTTTAGTTAATAAGGGTCTGACGACATTATTCAAGGGGGCGCATACCAACAAGTTGGTATTTTATTTACGATACCCGCTATGGCGCCGGTCTGATGGATGTATCCCCACAGGTAGTCCATCCTGTGCCGGTCACACTTCCCGCCACCTGTTGTGTCTCTGATGCCAGACAATCGCCGGGCAGTATGGCGTATTTCAACTTGCGCGTCCAGCCACCCAACAGTCAGTCCGATAAGAGGGTACCCCAACAAGATGAATAAAATATTAAAGCAAACAAACACCTTCCAGAATAAACCACCAGGTGAGTAAATTGAAAAATCATGGTAGGTTTATAAAAAAACACTTACTCACGTTAATACTTACAGGGATTTACATCATGAAGCACGCTTTCTTGCTGGGCACTGTTTCGGCACTCGCACTATTAACAGGCTGCCAGTCGACATCTGCACCCAGTCAGCCGCCCAAAGGCTTGTCTACAGCGCAGGACATTGCCCAACGTTATATTATTGTGGATGGTCACATTGATGTGCCGTACCGTGTTCACAACAAATGGGTAGATGTCACTAAAGCCACCGAAGGCGGTGACTTTGACTACCCACGTGCAGTGAGCGGTGGCCTGAACGCCCCTTTCATGTCGATATACGTGCCCGCCAGCCTCGATGACTCAGATGAATCTACGCAGCTTGCTCACATGCTCATCGACAACGTCGAGGCCATCACAGCCCGCGCCCCGGATAAGTTCGCCATTGCCATGAGTCCGCGGGACGTACGTGAGCAATTTGCCAAAGGATTAATTTCCCTGCCCATGGGGATGGAAAATGGCTCGCCAATCCAGGGAGACCTGAAAAACCTCGAAATTTTCCATCAGCGCGGCATTCGCTATATTACGCTGGCGCACTCAAGAGCTAACCATATCAGCGACTCATCCTACGACATACGCCGCAAGTGGAATGGTCTGAGCCCCTTCGGTAAAGAACTGGTAACCGAAATGAACAACATTGGCGTGATGGTGGATATTTCCCATGTCTCCGATGATGCCTTTTATCAGGCTATCGAAATCAGTAAAGCGCCGGTGATTGCCTCGCACTCTTCATTACGTACCTTTACGCCGGGCTTTGAACGTAATATGACCGACGACATGCTGGTAAAGCTGGGCGAAAATGGCGGTGTGGTAATGATTAACTTTGGCTCTGGCTTTGTGACCAAAGAAGCCCGTATGTGGAGTGATAACCGCACCAAACAACGCAATGCCTTAATCAAAGAGTTTGGCGCTGATAGCGAACAGGTAGCGAATTTTGCTGATAATTACAGCAAGGAAAATCCTTATCCCTACTCCACATTAGCCGACGTACTCGACCACATTGATCACGTAGTAGGCCTTATTGGCATTGACCATGTGGGCATTGGCTCTGACTACGATGGCGTTGGCGACTCGCTGCCAATTGGACTCAAGGACGTTTCGTCTTACCCGTCACTGGTGCAGGGACTACTTGACCGGGGTTACTCAGAAACCGACATTGCCAAATTGCTGGGCGAGAACCTGCTGCGGGTATGGACGGAAGTAGAAACCTACGCCGCCGCGCATTAGCCCGGCACATTACACTAATTCACCGGGCTAAATCAGCAGCAAATGGGTTTACCCGGTGAAAGCAAAATCAGTGTTTCCCTGTCTGTTATGAATATCGTATACTCACGTTAGTACAGTGACCGGATTATTCAGTGCAACGGCTATTTTGTTACTTTCTGCTAAGCATGCTGATTATTCTGCCGACATCAGGTCAGGCGGACAGTCTGCGTATGGCGGAAACACAGGTAGCGCATACCATGCAGACAGAAAACACAGACTGTATGATGCATCAATCTGGCAAAGACATGATTCATACTGCACACGCTGAACAGGCCGACGCCTCTTCAGTTGCGGATTGCTGCCAGAGCGAGCACGAGCATAATTGCGCTCAGCAAACTACCCCCTGCGCTAAGAATGGCTGCCAGTGCGAGCATGCCAGTTCCCACTTAGTCAGTTATTTGGCCGGCATGTCAGCCCCCCTTATGGTCAAAACCGCTGCAAGCCAAATTGTTGGTCAGCCTGTAGTGGCGTTTTCCGGATTCCCCACCTCGTTGTTTCGCCCTCCAATAAGCCTGAGTTAACCATACCTCTCATTAGTCCAGTGCCTGAGGCATTGTGACCGGGTGTCTGTACCCGCTTTTTAAAGGTTAACCATTGAGGCAAGTATGAAACTTCCTTCTTTATATGTCGTGTCAGCAGGTATTTTACTGAATTGCTGGCAGTTTTTAGCTACAGCACAGCACGTCCAACAGCCACAGTTACCACAGTTACTGTCGCAAGCGTTAAGTGAAGATTATGCCCTGGCCCGAAGCCGACAGAGCGAACACGCTCTGGCAACTCAGAGCAATGCGGTACAATCTATGCCCGACCCTCGGGTGTCAGTGGGTATGCTCAATGTCCCCACCGACGGATTCGCTCTTAACGAACAGGCCATGACCCAACTTAAGGTGGGGGTCAGCCAAATGTTACCCCGCGGAGACTCTATAGCCCTGCAACGCAGCGCGCTGGCAGCCAAAGCAGCTGAGCACCCGGCCAGACGAGCTTTGCGCAAAGCTGAAGTCACCCGGGCTATCACACTGGCGTGGATTGATATTATTCTTCTGCACAACAGTAAGACGCTGGTTAGCAAGCAGCTACAACTGCTGGATCAACTGACCACCGCCATTAAAAATAACTACGCCAGCTCTTCAGGTGCCAGTCAGTATGACGTGCTCGGTATGGAATTGCTGCATACTGCACTGGAAGACCGTCTGGAATCGTTGACCTCTGCGCAGCAAGCTGCCATTGCCGGTTTATCTAACTGGCTGACCCCAATGCAGCAGGCCACGTTAACCGACATCACTCCGAATCAGGCCGATCAACGTTGGTTAACCAGTCTTCTCGAACAATCACTTCTGCCTGGCGACACTTCGGCACTACTGGAACGTTTACAGCAACACCCGCGGGTTATCAGTCGCAATGCCTGGATTGATGTGCAGAAGATAAAACAGCAGCAGGTGGCAACCAGTTTCGAACCGCAGTGGGAGTTTAATGCCAGCTATGCGTATCGCCAGGAGGCATCGAACAACACTTCCCGGGCTGACTTTGTGTCGGTGGGAATGAGTGTTGATGTACCGCTATTCTCCCGCAAGGTGAAACAAGCCGCTCTGGCTGCTACCGTGGCCGAAACAGAAAGCCTGGAAACCGAAAAACGTCTGGTTATCCAGCAACAGTTCAGTGAGGTTAATCAGCTCTATGCCCGTTACCCCTCTCTGCATTCTCGCATTAACCGTTATGAACAAACGTTATTGCCGCTGCGTCAACAACATTACGAAGCTGCACTTAACGCTTACACCACCGCCAGTGGCAACTTTTCCGATGTGATGCAAAGCCACCTGGCGCTGATTGATGACCAGCTGAAATTACTAAACCTGCAAGGTGACATGGCTGCGCTGATGACCCGGCTCGACTATTTTCTTAACCCCACCTCACCGCTTTACGGAAGTTCACTATGAACCGTTTTATTGTGCCTGTTATTGCCCTGATAGTCGGGGTAGGTATTGGTTATACATTGTTAGCCGCCCCCCCCCCACATGGTGAGGGTAATGCCACCGCCGCTAATGAAAAGGAAGTTCTTTACTGGGTCGCACCAATGGACAGCAGTTACCGCCGGGATAAGCCGGGCAAATCGCCCATGGGCATGGATTTGGTGCCCGTCTATTCCGGAGAAGAAAGTACTCCACCGGGAACGGTGAGTATTTCACCGCAGATTGTTCAGAGCCTGGGAGTAACCACAGCCATAGCCCGAACCCGCTCGTTGTCAGAAGCCGTGGCGGCCTCCGGTGTTGTGGAAGTTGCCGAAGACAGGATTATCCACGTTCACCCCAGAGTGAGTGGCTGGGTGGAACAACTCACTGTCAACACTGACGGTCAGCCGGTGAAGCAAGGTGATACTTTATATACCCTTTACTCGCCAGAATTGGTCAATGCCCAGGAGGAATACCTGCTGGCCCGCAATCGTAATAATCAGTCACTGATCAACGCAGCCCGAGACAGGCTCACTGCCCTGCAATTGCCGGCTAAGGTTATTCAAAACCTGGATAGAACAGGACAAGTGCAACAACGAATCGCCTTTGAGGTTCCGCAGGACGGCTATGTCACTAACCTCAATATTCGCCCCGGTTTTTATGTCACGCCGGGCGTTACCATGCTGGCCATAGCCAGCCTTGAGGACGTCTGGATTACGACCAGCATTCCCCAGCGCTACGCCAATAGCCTCACTGAAAACCAGTTGCTAAGCGTAACGCTGGCAGCCTTGCCGGGAGAAACATTTACCGCCACTGTCGACTTTATCTACCCTGAGCTCGACAGCAAAACCCGCACCCTCAGAGTCCGACTGAGACTGGATAACCCTGACGGCCGCTTGAAACCCAATATGTATGCCACCGTATCATTCGATACAGCAGGGGAAGAAAGCCTGAGTATACCGCGCTCTGCGCTGATAAGAACGGCCGCCAACGATCGTGTGGTGCTGGCACTGGGCAACGGTGAATTCCGTTCAACGGCGGTGGCGCTTGGTCGCATCACTGCAGACTATGCCGAAATCACCACAGGCCTTAAAGAAGGGGATGAAGTGGTAATGAACGGCTTATTCCTGATTGATTCAGAAAGTGCCGTAGATGCCGACCTGTCGAGGATATCAGGCCAGGACGATAACGAGAGTAATGATACCCAGTGGGTAACGTTAACTATCGAGGCTATTGATAGCGAGGCGCGAACACTGACCGCCAGCCATGCTCCTGTGGAGGCCTGGGACTGGCCCGGGATGACTATGGATTTTGCCATCAGCAACGAAGTCAGCCTGGCTGACCTCAGTAGCGATATTCGCCTTGATGCCGAACTGAATCGTGATAGCGATGGCATGGTAGAAATTATTGCGATTGATACCAACAGCATTGCGTCGAGTGTTCCTTCAGCCACGGTTGATGGCACCATTAACAATATCAATGAACAACACCAAACCATGAATATCTCCCGTGCCGCCATTGAAAAGTGGGGACGCGGCCCTGCAACCATGGATTTTACCCTCAGCAGCCATATTGACCCGGCTGACTGGCAACCAGAGCAAGCTATCCGTTTTACTTTTGAAATTAGAGACGGCGAGTTTGTTATCACTCATATTGAACCCGCCATGGCCATGTCTCACGACATGGACCATGCCGGTCACTAGCAGGAACCAGTCATGATAGCAGTGATTATTAACTGGTCGCTTAACAATCGCGTCCTGGTATTGCTTGCGGCACTGATGCTCACGGCGGCAGGCATCTGGTCGATAAAACAAACCCCCGTAGACGCTATTCCGGATTTATCCGATGTCCAGGTGATTATTCAGACTAACTACCCTGGGCAAGCCCCCTCAGTGGTAGAGCAGCAGGTTACTTACCCGCTGACGTCAGCCATGCTGTCGGTACCGGGTGCGCATACTGTTCGTGGGTTTTCGTTTTTTGGCGACTCCTATGTGTACATTTTGTTTGATGATGACACCGACATGTACTGGGCCCGCTCCCGGGTGCTGGAATACCTTTCTCAGGTAGCCCCGACTCTGCCAGCGTCAGCGAAACCAAGGCTCGGCCCCGATGCCACCGGCGTGGGCTGGGTGTATATGTACGCGCTGAGCGATCCGAGTGGCCACCACGATATCGATGAACTCACCAGTTTGCAGGACTGGTATCTTAAATTTGCCCTGCAATCGGTACCTGGAGTGTCGGAAGTCGCCACCGTTGGTGGCATGAAAAAGCAATATCAAATTGTTGCCGACCCCAACAAACTGGACGCCTATAACCTGACGATGGGCCAATTAGAACAGGCGGTCAGTCAAAACAATCAGGAAGTGGGCGCGTCAGTTATTGAGATGGCCGAAGCGGAATACATGGTCACGGTCAGTGGCTATATTGAGACCCTACGAGATATTCACCAGATTACCCTGAGAGTCTCTGATTCAGGCACCCCCATCACCCTTGCTGATGTGGCCGACATCAGAGAAGGACCGGCTCCACGACGGGGCGTCGCTGAACTCAATGGCGAAGGCGAAACGGTAGGGGGAATTATTGTGATGCGCTATAACGAAAACGCGCAGCAAACCATCGATGGAGTTAAAACTAAACTACGCGAACTGCAGGCTGGCCTGCCTGAGGGGGTGACGATTACTACGGTCTATGATCGTTCTAATCTTATCGCCAGCGCCATTGATAATCTGTGGGATAAGCTACTGGAAGAACTCTTCATTGTGGCGCTTATCTGCGGGCTGTTTTTACTTCACTTGCGCAGCGCGTTGGTCGCTCTGGTGACACTGCCACTGGGCATACTCGGCGCTTTTTTACTAATGCACTGGCAGGGTATTAATGCCAATATTATGTCCCTGGGCGGCATTGCTATCGCCATCGGCGCGATGACCGACGGCGCGATAGTCATGATAGAGAATTTTCACAAGCATCTGGAAAAAGCCCCGCCCGACGCTGACCGCTGGGAGTTGGTCAGTAAAGCCGCAACCGAAGTCGGCCCTGCGCTGTTTTTCAGTTTGCTGATCATCACGGTAAGCTTTTTGCCGGTATTTATTCTCGAAGCCCAGGAAGGCCGGATGTTTGCGCCGCTGGCTTACACCAAGACCTTTGCCATGGCCGCGGCTGCGGGTCTGGCCATCACATTAATCCCGGTGCTTATGGGATATCTGATCCGCGGTAAGATTGCGGCGGAAGATCGTAACCCGGTTAACCGTATTGCTCAGGCGGCTTACAAACCTGCCCTGAGACTGGTGCTGCGCTTTCCTAAAATCACCTTACTGTTGGCCTTGCTGATCACACTCGCCGCTTACTACCCCCTGTCGAAACTGGGCAGTGAATTTATGCCACCTCTGGACGAGGGAGACCTGATGTATATGCCGACCACTTACGCCGGCGTATCCATTGCAGAGGCCCGGGAGATTCTGCAACAAACCGACAAACTAATCCGCACAGTACCTGAAGTAAAAACCGTGTTTGGTAAAGTGGGCCGGGCTGAAACCGCAACCGACCCGGCCCCGTTGACCATGATTGAAACCTTCATTCAGCTCAAACCCAAGTCACAGTGGCGTGAGGGGCTCACCAGTAGGGACTTACGTGATGAACTCAATAATACTGTTGCATATCCCGGACTGACCAACGCCTGGGTTATGCCCATTCAAACCCGTATCGATATGCTGGCCACCGGCATTAAAACGCCACTGGGGATTAAAATATCGGGTCCGGATGTAAAGCAAATTGAGGCCATTGGTGCCAACATCGAAAAACTACTTGGTGATCTGGATGGTACTGAGTCGGTGTATGCCGAGCGCGTCGCAGGTGCCCGTTATATTCATATTGATATCGACCGACTGGCGATTAGCCGTTATGGGTTGTCGGTGGCTCAGGTGCAGCAACTTATCAGTACAGCCGTTGGCGGTAAAACCATTACTTCAACAATCGAAGATATCGCCCGATACACGGTGAATCTGCGTTATCCTCAACACTACCGGGACAGCCCGGAAGCATTGGCGGACTTACCGTTCGTGGCCCCCGGCGGAGAAAGAATTACTCTGGGTGATATCACCGATATCCGCATTGCTGAGGGCCCTCCGGCCTTAAAAAGTGAAAACGCGCGGTTAACCGGTTATACCTTTATCGATGTTACTGGTATCGACATTGAAAGCTATGTTAATCAGGCAAAGCGCGAACTGGATGAAAAATTAAATCTCCCCGCCGGTTACACACTGCAATGGGCCGGACAGTATGAATACCTTGAACGGGCGATGCAGAAACTAACGTTTGTAGTGCCCATGACACTGGCAGTGATAGTGATCTTACTGTTTATGAGTTTTCGCCGTTTGAGCGATGTGGTACTGATACTCGGTACCCTGCCAATGGCCCTTATCGGTGGAGTATGGTTACTCTACGCACTCGACTACCATCTTTCTGTGGCGGTTGGCGTTGGCTTTATTGCACTGGCCGGTGTGGCCGTTGAAATTGGCGTTATTATGGTGATCTATCTGAATAGCACTTGTGCGCAAGTGCTGCCGTCAGAGAATGAAGAGGTGATCACCAGTCTGCGCAAAGCCGTTGAACAAGGCGCTCTTAAACGCGTGCGTCCGGTGCTGATGACAGTATTAACGGTAATGATTGGTTTATTGCCGGTTATTAGTGGCACCGGCACCGGTTCGGAGGTCATGAGTCGGATCGCCGCCCCTATGGTGGGCGGCATGGCCAGTGCGCTGGTGCTGTCTTTACTGGTGGTGCCGGCGGGATTTTTCCTGATCAAGCGGACTAATCTCCGCTAGCCCGGTTATTGCACACGACTCAATGTATACTAAGCCCTGCCATTACGGCAGGGCAAACTCAACAAATCCGCGTAACGCTCTGGCCATGGGGAAAAACTGCGGGTTTACCTGAGGGATCGCACAGGTTTCGCTTAAATCGGCACGACTTTTATCAAAATCCATTTTTTCCAGCAGCAGACGGTTAACCACCAGATCGGCATGACATAACTGGTATTGCTCATCGATAACATAAAAGGTGTTATCCGCATCCACATACGTCAACAGGTTTTGTACGCCTTCAATAGGCGTGGTCTGATCGGCCTGGGAATGGGCAACAAAAACCGGTACCTCTATCCGAGCTCCCTCCTCAAGACGTTCGCGGATATTGCGAATAAGTTCCATTAATTCAAGACCGGCAAAGCTTGCCACCTTAGGATACTTTTGGGGATTTGGTCCGCCAGTCTGATAATCGCCATCGAGTAACTTAGCCAGGGTCTTTATACCCCATAACTTCGACAGTGATTCCACGTTGCTATTCAGCGCCAACGCACCGGAAAACAACAGAATTCCCTGCACGTTTTGCGGGTTAGACAGGTAGTAATCCACCGACAGCGCGCCGCCAGTAGAAAAACCGCCTAACACCACTTTATCGGTGGATTGCAGGGCAAGATCCACTACGTCTGCCAGATGTGCCTGCCAACGCTCAGCCAGTTGCTCATCTTCCATAGCGGCATCAGCGTCTTTCAGACCATGTCCAGGCAACAGCGGCGCGATAACGGTATAACCGGAGTGATAGAGTTCATCGGCAATGGCTGAGACGAAAAAGGGGGAGTCACTGAGCCCGTGGGTGAGTACAACAATCGGGCTGTCTGCTTGCTGAAACAAAATAAATGGTGCATTACCATCGCCTCTCAGCGCCGGTGAACACACTGCATAACGATTAGCGGATGAACTCAGACACTTTTGCGTACTACCGAGTTCCTGTTCGTAAAGCGCGGTAAATGACTGATTCAGTGCAAACTGAGATTGCCCTGTCGCCAGCGCAGAAAAACACAATGTAGTGGCCAGACAGACCAGATGTAACAACGACTTCACTGGTTGACTCCATTAAAAGAAGCAAAGGCGCCTACTATGGCGGCCTTGCCTGTGAATTGCAATCATGAGCAGGAAAACAATAGCGGGTTAACGCTCACTCAGTCGTAACATCAAAATAGCCGCACGTTTCGCCTGCGCAGGTAATGCACTGACCAACGCAGTTTCATTTACCGTATGACCACCTGAGCCACTCATACCCAGACCGTCCAGGGCCATTTCTACATATTCAGAGGTGAAAGAGACATCGGCGGCGCCAGCATTGAGTGGATTAACCGCTGCCACGCTGCCCTGACCAAGATCCTGACTGACTTTGCTGTAAATACTCAGCAGTTCATGATTGCCCGGTTTTGGCGATAAGGGCGGGTAGCCCTCACCAAACTCTATGACGGCACTGGTTTCAGGCAGGCTCTGTTTCACAATCGCCTGCATTTTGTGCTGAACCCGGACTAACTGCTCTTGGGACACCGCACGGATATCGCCAGTCACAATGGCATGTTCAGCGACCACATTGTTTTTGCCAAATGTGCTGCCTCTGTTGGTAAGTTTATCGTGAGAAACTTCTGTACCACCCATTATTCTTCCTGGGTTGAATGTAAGTAACTGTTCACTTCGCAGTTTATCGTAAAAACTGGTTAAGATACGCGAGGCTTCATAAATCGCCCCGGCTCCCACAGTGGGTTTAAATACCTGTGAGGAATGCGCCGGCGTGCCTTTCACCGTTAACACCCAGTCAACCGAGCCCCGCCGCGAGACATTGGCGGTAGCCGGATTACCGTCACCATTCTCAAAGCCCAGTGAAATATCGGCCCATTTGGCGCCGTCGATTAAGGCTTTCTTAGACAGGGCTAACGGGCGGCCACTGAGCTCCTCATCGCCGGTCATGACCACCATAATATTCATCGACGACAACTTGCCGGCGGCATGGAGTGCCCGCAGTGCTTCCAGCATTATAATATTGCCGCCTTTCATATCGGCAACGCCAGGCCCCTTAATATGTTTGTCGTCCACCCGGATAAAAGTCTGGAACGGACTGGTAGGTTCAAACACGGTATCAAGGTGGCCAATCAGCAGCATTTTGGGCCCTTTGCCTCCTTCAAGCCTGGCTACCAGGTGCCCGGCCCGGTTAAAGGGCTTGCCATCTTCAAACCAAACATCAAAGCCCAGTGACTCGAACTCTGGCATGAGTTGCTCGGCCACTTTTCTCACCCCGCTAAAGTTCATGGTACCGCTATTTATGTTGACACTCTTCTCCAGCAGGCTCATAGCCGCTCCTTTACGACCGTCAATAAAATCAGCCATCTGCTGCTCGTCGCCGGATAGCGCCGCGGTAGTTGTCAGTGAGAACAGCAGACTGGTAGCGCAGGTAAGTGTTGTCAGAAAAGAAGGTTTCAATGTGTTTGCCTCTATATTGAAGTGTTTTTCTACTATGGCAAAAACGATTGATGATAACGAGAGGAATAACGATAAAAGGCCATTAAAAACAGATTGCAGGTAACCCTTTAATACGTCCTTTGACTTCAGGACCAGAATCGCCATACTGAGACTATTAAAAAACAAAGTCCACGCCTGTTAAGGATTACTCATGTCAAAGAAAGTGTATTGTAGCGCCCAGTTTTTACCCAAACCTGGCAAAGAAAAAGCCTTGTTCAAAGTGCTCCAGAACCTGGAGCCCAATACCCTGAGAGAAGATGGCTGTATCCAGTATATCGTTACCCGCCATATCACCAGCCCATTCGCTGAAGGCAATAGCTTTCCCATTGCGTTTAATGAGATCTGGGCCAATATGGCCAGTTTTGAAGCACACTGTCAGCGTCAGGAAATCACTGATTTCTTTGCCACCTATTGCCAGGCTGAAGATGGATTGGCTGAAGACTGGAACGTGAGTATTTATACCGATGAACCAGAAGACTTCGACGCCCCTCAGCTGTAACCCAATCCGCAAGTAAAAAATCCACCTTCTAAAGAAGGTGGCTCTGCGTTAACCCTCTATAAGGGGGCCCTATTTAAATCGAAGAAAGAACAATACTTGCGCCCTTCTTCAGTGTTGTCATCGTCTCTGGCATACATAACAAACTAAAAGAATCATCACCGATGAGGATTCAGTCGATGCGGCACAGGGACGTGCCGTCATTGACGGTCTAATTTGTTCTGCCAGGGACGATAACGCTTTTCACTGAGAAGGGCTGCGGGGAGTCCAACAATCTATAAACATCTTTCTTTGCTAACTTATAGCTATACGGGCAAAGCCCGATAACCACTTACTGAAGTAGGTGGTTTAGGACCGAAAACAAAAACACTCGCCAATTGACGAGTGTTTATCAGATTAATTCGGCGCTATTCGGCGAAATACGCTTCCAGATCATCGCTACCGCCAATATGCTTACCACCAATAAACACCTGTGGCACAGTGTCTCGACCGCTAATCGCTTTTAATGTAGTCAGCGTAGCGCCCTGCCCCATCACGATTTCTTCGTATTTAAAGCCTTTGTGCTGCAACAACGCTTTCGCTTTAGCGCAGTATGGACAACCGGGTTTAGTAATAATCGAAACCGGTTCAAGCTTCACCGCATTCGGCGCAATATACTCAAGCATGGTGTCTGCATCTGAAACTTCAAACGGGTCACCAGGCTTGTTCGGTTCAATAAACATTTTTTCCACTACGCCGTCTTTTACCAGCATCGAGTAGCGCCAGCTGCGCTTACCAAAGCCTAAATCGGCCTTATCCACCAACATACCCATGCCTTCGGTAAATTCACCGTTACCATCAGGCACCAGAGATACATTTTCTGATTCCTGATCCGCTGCCCAGGCATTCATTACAAAGGTGTCATTAACGGAAATACACACGATCTCATCTACGCCGTGATCTTTGAATGTGTCGGCCAGCTCGTTATAACGTGGCAGGTGAGTCGACGAACAGGTTGGCGTAAAAGCGCCTGGCAGAGAGAATACCACAACCGTTTTACCGGCGAAGATATCGTCGGTAGTACGATTAATCCACTGCTCACCTTCACGGATGGCAAAGGTTACATCAGGTACTTTTTTCCCTTCATAAGAGGGTTTATCAATGGGGTGTGTCATCACATTCTCCTTAACATTTTAGATCAGTATAACCCTAACCTCACAGAGCACCAGCGGTAAATACCAATCAATATAATCACTATTAACGATTAAAAATAAAGAATACAACAGTAAAAGAAAATCAAAAAAGGTAAGGGTATAAACTTCAATCCCTTAATATAGATTTCAATGCCCCTGACGAATGGATGCTGAGCCCCCGATACTCTATTATTTGTTCAGAAATTAACGGGTGCTACACAAGCATTCCCGCAGTACATGAAAAAGGCAAAACACATCGAAAGATGAGTGACGCAAAACCTCCGGTCTACGTCAACAGATAGGATAGCGGGGTTACCGAACACTGCGCAGTGGCGTCGGCTCGCTTCCCCCGGGCAAGCCTGCAACGCTGACAGTCAGTTCACTTTTTTATTACGTAATTGTGATTACTTAATGAGGATTGAACAATGATGATTTTAGTGGGTGGTGAAAAAGGTGGTAGCGGCAAAAGCTGTCTTGCACAAAACATCGCTGTATATTTACGTTGTGAGAAAAAAGCCAATGTGCTGATGGTGGATTGCGATCCACAGCGAACCACGTCTGACTGGGCACAGGAGCGAAGCAGCAACGAAGAACTACCTTCCATCAACTGTATCCAGCTTTACGGCAAGATCCGTAATGAACTGTTAAGCCTTAAAGAACGCTACGACTATGTGGTCATCGACTGTGGCGGTCAGGATAACCTGGCACTACGATCGTCTATGGCGGTTGCCGACCATATCTTAATCCCACTGCGTCCTAAGCGCCGCGACCTGAAAACAGTGCCTCACATGGAAGACATATTATCGACCTGTAAGATGGTGAACCCGCGCATGAATGCCGCTTTTGTCATCACTCAGTGCCCTTCCTTACCATCGCTGGCATCAAGGATTCTGGAAGCGAAAGAAGTCTGTCGCTCCTTTGAAGTACCGGTATTAAATTCTGTCACCTTTAGCCGCAACATGTATGACGACTCTGAGGAGTCCGGTCGTTCGGTGCTTGAAAGTGAAGCCGATGGTAAAGCTGCCGTGGAAATCCGCAGTATCATTGAAGAGTTACTGGCCCGACGTAAAGGGGAACAACATGAGTCTGATAAACCTGTCTCGCTCTACGCCGCAAGCTAGTCGTACCGCAACGAAAAATGTCAGTGCTGAGGAATTTATTCAGGATGCACTGCACTATGCCAATGGTGTCGTTATGCCTGTTACCGCTGTTTCAGAGCGGCAGGTTAACAGCTCCCATGCCGAGCCAATGCGCAGAGCCACCTTTACCCTGACGCAGGAATGTATAGAGCAGCTGCAGCAACTATCAGACCAAAGTGGGATAGCAAAATCAAAACTGATCAGGCTCTGGATCCAGCGCTACGCCAGTCTCAGTTTTGATTAAGCGTAATAAAACTGGCTTGCGCTATTGATTATTTATTAAACGAACCTCAAAATAACCACATAATAAAAGCGTAAACTTAAATATAAATACGACATGATAGCGCAGTAATGGAGTCGCGCGTCTTACGTCACAGGGCGGTGTAGAAAGTAATGAAGTTAAACCGTGTTGGCCTGTTATTGTCTTTGCTGTGCTGCTCTGTACCCAGCTTAGCGCATTCAGTGCGCCACATATCAATGGATGGACTCTCGTTTTATGCAAGCGGTTTTAACGTCAGTAAGCTGATTAATCAGGGCAACATCTACGAAGCCGAACGCCAAATCCGCGAACAGTTGGAACAGTCCAAGTCAGATCAGAATCAACGGGCCTTTGCAACGGGCGCTCGTGCTATGGGTCACATATCACTGATCAAAAATAACTATCCGCTTGCCCTCAGGCAGTTTCAAAGTGCCCTGGATTTTTTTAAAGCCGCCAGAGAACCTCTTGGCATGGCCGATTTGTATACGGATATCGGCAGAACTTACCGGATGATGGGGCTTTATCAATCCGCTCTGGGTTATTTTAATCTCGCCAAGGACATTTATCATCAACAGGGTCGTTACGATGGCATTGCCTTGCAGCAACTGGAAGTCGGTATTTCCCTGCGTCAGTTAGGTCAGTTTGAGAGCGCCTTGAGCCAGCTAGAGCGAGCATTGCCGCTGTTGCGACAGGAAAACAACAGCCAGGCAACTGCGTCCACGCTGATGCAGATAGCCAGGGTGTACAGTGAAATTGATAAAAACGATGAAGCCATGCTGTATCTGCAGGATGCCGCTGTCCTGATTGATACCCTGCAAATAAAAACCCTGCAAGCCGAACTCGATTATCACCTTGGCCAGGTCAATATTCAAATGGGACATTATGATAATGCCCGGCGCCACCTGGAGCAGAGCAAAGCGCAATTCAGCCAGTTAGAAGCACAATGCGATGTGGCCAGGATTGATTCCAGTCTGGGTAGTATACTGCTGATACAGGGGCAGCCAGAAGCTGGCATCCGACTGCTTGAGTCAAAACTTCAGCAGGCAACCGAATATAACTGCACAACTCTGCTGACCGAGCTGCATTTAACCCTGGCGCAAGCTTACCTCGGCAAAGATCAAGAGGCATTAACTGACCACATTAAACTTGGTATGCAACAAGCAATCGAAAGGGGCGAACTACTCACTCAGGCCCGTTTTGAAGCAGTGAAAATGCACATGCACGAACAAAACGGAGATTACTCCGCGGCGCTTAATGCCCTTAAAAGCCAACAACAGCTGGAAAAGCAAAGTCTAGAACAACGTCGCTCGCTGGCACTGTTGTACCTGCAAGCGCAGCTGGATGTTGAGCGTCAGGCACAGTCGCTGGAACTACTGAACAAAAATCAGGCTATTCAGTTGGCTCAGGCTGAACAACAGGAGCTGGAAGTGCGGATGCTCTATGCGTCGTTGTTTGCCGTCACCTTACTGGTGTTTTTAATCTGGAGTCGGTTTAACCACAGTCAGCGTTCGCGCTTTTTAAAGCGTGAAGTTCGCCGGCGCACGCAGGAACTGGAATCGAAAAATGCGGAGCTAGAAGACGCTTACATTGCGCTGGAGCGGGCCAGTCTGATGGATCCGCTAACCGGTCTGTACAATCGTCAGTACCTTAATAACCAGTTACCACAAGAAATCAATCGCGCGCAGCAGGCGTATCTGTTATCCCCTGAGAACAGGCTTACAAACAGTCCCTCGGACATGCTTTGTTTTCTGCTCGATATTGATAATTTTAAACACATTAATGACACCTACGGTCACATGGCGGGCGACCGCATTTTAACCGATTTAGCGAAAGTGATGCGTTCGGTATTCAGACCCTCAGACATGCTGATACGATGGGGTGGCGAGGAATTTCTGACTGTGTGCCGCAATACCAATCGACTTGAAGCCGTTGCCCTGGCCGACAGGCTGCGCCAGGGGATTGACGACCATGATTTCCAGGTTAGCCAACAGCATAGTCTTCACATATCCTGCTCGATTGGCTTTTGTGTACTGCCCCTGTACCCCAGCGAACCCGCGCGGCTCGACTGGGATAGCTACTTTGGTTTGCTCGATGAATGCCTGTATGCGGCAAAACGGTCCGGAAAAGACTGCTGGATAGGCTTAACCGGCGAGAAATCAGATGCTTCTGATGGGCCAAGGTCGCGGTTGGAAGAAAAATTTGATTTACCACCCACCCGGGTCCAAACCTCTCTCAACCACTTATCTGCCATTAGGTGGCCTGAACAGAACAGTTAATCAGCGCCGAGTTTCATCCGGCGCAATAGCCATTAAACGCCGGTTTTCAAATCTTCCAGATGGTACTTATCGATTAGTGAATATAATGTAGGTCGGGTTACGCCCAGTAACTCCGCCGTTTTAGACATATTCTTGTCAGCTCGCTGATAGGCTTTACGGATGGCTTTACTCTCTGCTTGTTCCCGCACCTCGCGCAAGTTAAGGATTTCGCTTTTAAAGTCATCCGAAGGCTCCAGCAGGCCAAGATCGTCGGCCTGAATAACCGTACCTTCAGCCATGATGACGGCAGATTTAAGTTTGTTTTGCAGTTCGCGAATGTTGCCCGGCCAGCGGTGGGCCAGCATGGCTCTTATAGCACCATCACTGAAGCTCTTGGCTTTGGCATTAAACTCTTCGCGGTACTGATTAAGGAAGGTACGCGCCAGTAACACGATATCCTGTTCACGCTCCCGCAGTGGCGGAATATTAATCGGGATTTCACCAATACGATAGAATAAGTCCTCACGGAAGGTTTCTTCACCCACCATCGTCTGAATATCTCTGTGGGTGGCACAAATCACCCGAATATCCACCGGAATTTCGCTTCTGCCACCAACCCGTTCGATCACCCGCTCCTGCAGGAACCGCAACATTTTAGCCTGCAAACCAATGGGCATATCGCCAATTTCATCGAGAAACAGCGTGCCACCCTGCGCCGTTTCAATTTTACCTACGGTGGTTTTATTAGCGCCGGTGAAGGCCCCTTTTTCATAACCAAATAACTCACTTTCAAGCAGGTTTTCAGGGATTGACGCACAGTTGATAGCGACAAAAGGCTGATCCTTACGCGGACTGTGTTCATGGATGGTGCGGGCAAACACTTCCTTACCTGTACCACTTTCACCCAATAGTAAGGTGCTAATGTCGGTACCGGCAATTTTCTCGGCCTTGCGCATCACCGTCTGGATAGCATCACTGTTACCAATTATCCGCCCCATGGCTGGCCTTGTCTTAGCCAGAATACGGTTTTCATTTTCCAGCTTGGCCAGATTCAATGCGCGATTGATCAGCAACTTGATTGTGTCGGAATCGATGGGTTTCTGATAAAAGTCGTAAGCACCAAAATCGATCGCTTTAAGTGCATTGTCCTTATCATTGTTGCCGGTTACCACTATGACTTTGGTATTGGGGGCCAGAGCCAGTATCTCTTCCAGGGTTTTCAGGCCTTCTGATGCGTTGGCTGGATCGGGGGGTAATCCTAGATCCAGAGTGACCACTTTAGGCTCAAACCGACGTAACTGTGCAATTGCAGAAGAGCGATCGTCGGCAAAAACCACGTTAAAGTCGGTTAAACTCCATTTTAACTGCTTTTGAATACCTAAATCGTCATCAACTACCAGGATGGTGTCACTCATACTCTGTTTCCATTTTTATTCTGCTCGATACAGGCAATGTTACTGAATGGGAAAACCCAGGGTAAAACAGGTGCCTACGCTTGGCTGACTTTGTACCTGTAAATATCCGCCTATTGATTCCATATAGGTTTTTGCATCATATGCCCCGATCCCCATCCCTGCATTACCTTTAGTGGTATCGAAGGGTTTGAACAGGCGATGCTTGATAAATTCTTCATCCATCCCCGTGCCATTGTCTTCAATAAACACGAGTTGGTGCTGTCGCTCAGCGTCCAGTACTAGCATGACTTCAATTTCACCGTCATCGGCACAGGCCTGTTGAGCATTGCTCATAAGATGATACATCACATTGGCAAACTTATCCTGATCTACCACCACGTCGGTTTCTTCTTTTATCACTACCTGCGGCAGCGGTAATAATGACTGACAACGCTTGTCGATCACCTGCTTAATTAACAACGACAAGGTGTGCGTGGCGTCTGCGCCTCGTTCTTCCACCTGTTTCTCAGTAAGCTGGCGCAGCATCCTGTCCATACGTGCTTTGGTATGATGCAGGGTTTCGAAGGTATCTTCAATAAATTCAGGGTTACCTTTGTGCTGTTCAGCATTACACAGGATTAAGTCTATCTGTGCCAGCACATTCTTAAGATCATGCAAAACAAAGGCTGCCATGCGATTAAACGCCGCAAATTGTGCATTCTCTGCCAATGATTGTGCCGCTTCATGCAGATAAATGAAATTCGCAATTTGGTTAGTTACTGCATTTAAATAGTCCCGCACTTCCCAGTTCAGTGACACTTTCGGCCTATCCACCGCGCACAGTAATGCCAGCCCCCACATTTTACCTTCGCGAATAAACGGAATAACCAGTTGCAAACGGGTAGTCTCGACCACTTCGTTAGACAGGATGAGGCCCTCATAAACATAGGGCTTGGTGCGATATTCAGCGAGATCGACTAACCAGCCGGTTTTTTCGCAATAATCCCATAAGGGTTTAAGCGTACCCTCCACTTCGGATAGCGGCATAAAGTAATGGCTGCTCACCACATGAAAGCCCGGCCCCTGCTTCTTGATCAGTGCGCCGCTGTCGTAATTGATCGCGCCCATCACGCCTTCCAGCGCCACCTGATACACACTGGGCAAAGACTGATCGTTTTGCGACAATACATTGGTCAGTTTGACCCACTCTTCACGATAATCGAACTGGTTAGCAAAAAAGTGCTTGGTAATAAATACTTTAATGCGGGTGCGAAAGGTATTCGATAAAAACAGCGTAGCCAGCATTACCAGCGACAGCGCAATCAGAATGATTTGCACAGTAGAGCCCCAGCTCCAACCCAGGTAACTGATAATATAGCCCATGGCTGCCATGATAAAGAGATACACACCGGCCACCAGTAGCAATGAGCTGTGCAGCACGACATCCCGGGAGATAAAGATGTTTACGCCCCAGTGCTTTATGCGCCGTGTAGCAATCACCAGGAACGGTAACATCAACAGGTAAATATAACCGCGGGCGGCGATAAACCCCGGTTCCACATTGGCAATCATGGTGGAGTTTGCATAAAAGACAAATTCAAACAGATTGGTCGCCCCCAAATACAACGCCAGCGGCTTGTACGCCCACTGATCCTGCCCAACCTGACGATAAAGCACTTCCAGCAGAATAAGCACTTCCAGCGCGATCAGGGTTTGCATCAGGAAGTGCCAGGTGATATCGACCTGAATAAACCAGGGGCTTAATAACGCAATGGCCGGTACCAGCAAGGCAAACAAGGTGGCCGGTTGACGCAACACCTGCCAGATATTGGCAAAATCCTTTTTCAGACAACTGGCAATAAACAGCAGCCAAATGCCCTGCTTAATCGTGTCAGCCTGCAGCAGATGAAAAACACTTAACGGGCCGCTTAACAGCGACACAAAACTCAGGGACCAAAGCAGCGTAACCAGCGTAGCAAGGCTAAGCATATATTTCGCCAGCCCCGGCTTACGCACAGTAAACAGCAGTAACAACAATACCAGGTAACCAATACTATTCAGGCCGTAGCCAATATCTGCAATCATTTGTTGTCCTACTGTTACACCGGGGCAGTTGTGGTGGGCCGCAGTATTTTATCGATACTGCCAAAGAGGAAAAGTTTAACCCCCTCTATTTATTGGTTATTTTCTATCACAATCTGCCTGTAGCTTCCAGCTACCTTTTGCGGACAACCAGACTGCCGATGGAATAGCCCGCGCCGAAGGAACAAATAACACCAACGTCCTGACTGGCAAGATCCTGATGATGCAGGGCGAAAGCGATAATCGAGCCTGCTGAAGCGGTATTGGCATACTCATCCAGTACAATAGGGGCTTCCTCACTGCTGGCATTCCGGCCCAGCAGCTTTTTGCAAATCAGCGTATTCATATTGATGTTGGCCTGATGTAACCACCAGCGATTAACAGTGTCCGGTGTTAGCTCATGCTGGCTAAGGTGGCTGGCAATGTGTTCAGCCGCCATGGGACAGACTTCTTTGAAGACCCGGCGGCCAGCCTGATGAAAGAGCTTGTCCGGACCGAAAGGATCGACATCATTGGCCCGGCTCATATAGCCAAAATTCGAGCGGATATTATTGGAATAAACCGTTTTAGCTTTGGTGCTGAGGATATCAAAGGCAGTGTCGGTATTAACCGTTTCGGCAGTTTCCAGAATGGTAGCCGTGGCCACATCACCAAAAATGAAATGGCTGTCGCGGTCGGTATAGTTAACCTGAGGTGAGACCAACTCCGGATTAATCACCATTACACATTTAGCATTGCCGGACGTAATCATTTCCCATGCCCGGTGCATGCCAAAGGTAGCCGCTGAACAGGCCACCAACATGTCAAAACCAAACCCGTCAATGCCCAACTCGTTTTGCACTTCAATGGCAATTGCCGGGTAGGAACGCTGTGTATAAGCACAGGCAACAATCACGGCATCAATCTCAGCAGCCGTTTTATTGGCATCGGCCATAGCCAGTTTGGCCGCCTCAATGGCGATCTCTGCCTGGTTAGACAACTCGCCTTCCCCCCGTTCCGGGATCACCGGGCGCATCCGCTCAATGTCCAGCGCGCCGTCCTTGCGATAGATATAGCGGCTTTTAATACCGGAAGCTTTTTCAATAAACTCGGCACTGGAAAACGGTTTAGCGGTTAGCTCTCCGGCTTCAATCCGGGCCTGATGTTGCTGATTGTAGGCCTCAGCCCAGGCGTTATAGCTTTCGACCAATTCCTGATTAGTAATTTTATAGGGTGGGGTCCACAGGCCCACACCACTTAATACGACATTTGCGTTCATGTTATCGGTTCTCTTTAGCAAATGGCCTGTCAGCCCCGGCAACGGGCAATCAAACAGGTCCAATGAGTTTTGCTAAGCTTACCCCTTTGTCACACAAATGTCATCGACCAGCGCTTTATTGACCCGATACCTTACAGGCGGGAACCGGCGCCTATACGAACGAATTCATCAATCAATTTGGCTGACATCTTCTCCAGGCTCACCACATGATCAGCCGCACCTAACTCAATAGCGGCCTTCGGCATGCCAAATACCACACAGGAGTCTTTGTCCTGACAAAAGGTCGATGCGCCGGTCTGTTTCAGTTTAAGCATGCCTGCAGCACCGTCTTTGCCCATGCCGGTTAACAAGGTTGCCACCACATTGCTGCCGGCGGCGCTGACCAGCGACTCAAATAGTTTATCTACTGACGGTTTGTGACCGGTTACCCGCATTCCGTCATCGAGACGGATCCGGTAATCGGCCCCACTACGCTCAACTATCATATGCTTATCACCAGGGGCCAGATAAGCACAACCAGGCAATAGACGCTCGCCGCCTTTGGCTTCGCGAACCTGCATAGCACTGGCTGCGTCCAGTCGTCTGGCAAAAGTGGACGTATAGCCAGGTGGCATATGCTGGGTGATCACTGTAGCCGGCGCATTCCCCGGCAAACCGCTTAAAACATGTTTAATCGCCTCTGTACCACCGGTAGACGCACCGATAGCGAGTATTTTTTCAGTGCCTGAAAACTGCACTCTGGCTGCCGACGTCATCGCCTGTTGACGCGGTCTGCGTACATGAGCCCGGGCTACGGTCTGAATTTTATCAACGATCATATCACTATAATCTTTAATGCCCTGAGCAACGCCCAGTTTAGGTTTAGGTATAAAATCGATAGCCCCCAGCTCCAGCGAGCGTAAGGTCGCCTCTGCCCCTTCCTGGGTTAGGGTAGAAATCATCAACACTGGCGTTGGCCGCGCCTGCATCAGGACTTCAAGAAAACGCAGGCCATTTACCTGGGGCATTTCGATATCCAGAGTGATGACATCCGGAGCATGCTCCAATACCATTTTCTTGGCCACATAGGCGTCTGGCGCAGCCCCAACCAGTTGCAAACCTGGAGTTGAATCGATGATTTGCGCTAACAACTGGCGAATTAACGCCGAATCATCTACGACTAACACTTTTATTGTCATAACTACCTCTGCTGAACTATCCCACAACCTGACGGGACAGACTGGAACGATGCACTTTTTCCCGTTCAAGGATGGTTGTGTTGTTTAACCGGCGAATCCGTCGCATCTGGACTACCCCGGTTCTGGGTAAAAAATACACCTTCCTGGCATAATCCTGATACAAATCCCGCGATACAATTGGGATATGATGTAACGCCATGTACTGCTCAATAAACCGCGCGTTTTGTGTGCCTACATCGCAACTTTGAAACCCCTCAATGACTTTTCCGCCGCCAAATACCTTAGCTTCAAAATTAGCCGGATTAGCGCCCATGCTTTGCATAGTTTCCAACAATGTTTGCATGGCATACTGGCCATAGCGGGTAAAGGTTTTTGCGGTTTGTTGGTCGGCTCTGATCACCGCTGGTAACATAAAATGATTCATTCCTCCAATACCGCTCACCCTGTCCCGGACACAGGCCGCGACACAGGAACCCAGAGTGGTCACGATCATCGTTTCTCCGCTTGTAACATAGTACTGACCGGGTAAAAGCTTCACCGCAGCGCGCTGAAAGTAGGGATCAAAATAAGGTTCCGGCTGATCGATAAACCCTTCCGTATCACTGGCCATTGGTGGCTTTCACTGGCTGATACAGCGTTTTACCGATAGGCCTTACCAAATGGGTCTGATGGTTAAAGTTTTCCGAATGACCAGCAACATAAAGACCGCCCGGTTTCAGTAACCTCACCATGCGGCTGAGCACTTTAAGTTGCGTTTCCTTATTAAAATAGATCATCACATTACGGCAAAAAATAATGTCGATCTCATGGTTAAATCCCCAGTCTGCCTGCTGCAGGTTGATTTGTCTGAATTCCACCATGTCGCGTAACTCTTTCACTACGCGTACCTTGTCAGACTGATTACCCCGCCCCCGCTGAAAAAACGCCTTACACCGATGCGGCGGTATTTGTTCGATATTACGCATCGGATAGATGCCTTTTCGCGCTGTAGCCAGTACATTGCTATCGATATCCGAGGCGATGATTTTTACCGGCGTTGTAAACGAACCAAACGCTTCAGCAACTACCATAGCGATAGAGTATGGCTCTTCACCTGTGCTACTGGCCGCGCACCAGATAGTGGTGGTATGCGGATGGTGCTGCAGGTAATTCGCCAGCGCGTCGAAATGATGGGGTTCGCGGAAAAACGCGGTCAGATTCGTGGTTAGTGCGTTAACAAATTGTTCCTGTTCGGTTTTACAGCTATCCACATAATCCAGGTACTCAGCAAAACTGGATAACCCCAACGCGCGAATCCGTCTGGCCAGCCTGCTATATACCAGGCCGTCCTTACCCTCAGTCAGCCTGATGCCCGCTTTTTGCATCAGGCTGGCGCGGACTTTATCGAAGTCCGCGCGCTGGAACGCAAACTCACGTTCATGCTGTAAGGCTGCGGCGCCCATCTTAGAACGACTCCCACTCATCATCTGCCGATACCGCAGGCTTTAACATTGCTGGCGCAGCCATTCTATGCCCATTCATAGCACTACCATTGAGCTTTGCAGCAACCGGCGGTACATTCAGCGCCCTGGCTGGAGTTGGTGCTGCAATGCCCACTGGCGTTACAGATGAGGTATCCAGTTTAAAGGTCGATACGCGGTCAGATAACTGGCTGGCCTGTTGGCGTAAACTATCGGCAGCCGCCGCGGCCTCTTCGACCAGAGCCGCATTTTGCTGGGTCATTTCATCCATCTGCACCACCGCTTTACTGACTTCGTCGATGCCCGAGGCCTGCTGTACTGACGCTGCAGCAATTTCAGACATAATGTCGTTAACCCGTTTAATGGAGTTCACCACTTCGTTCATAGTATCGCCGGAGCGGTTAACCAGATCGTTGCCGGTAGAAATCTTACTGACTGAGTCAGAAATTAACTCTTTAATATCCTTCGCCGCCTCAGCAGAACGCTGTGCCAGCGTTCGCACTTCGCTGGCCACCACCGCAAAACCACGACCCTGCTCGCCGGCACGGGCAGCCTCCACCGCAGCGTTAAGTGCCAGAATATTGGTCTGGAAGGCAATACCGTCAATGACACCGATAATGTCAGAAATCTCCTGAGCCGACTCATTAATTGACGACATAGTGCTGACAACCTGACGAATCATGTCACCGCCCTGCGCAGCCACTTCACACGCCTGTGCTGCGAGACCATTGGCTTGTTCGGCATTTTCGGCATTCAGTTTGACCGTGCCATTCAGCTCTTCCATGCTTGAAGAGGTTTCTTCCAGACTTGAAGCCTGCTGTTCCGTGCGGGATGACAGGTCTGCGTTTCCGGAGGCGATTTCTGATGACGCGGTATTAATGGTCTCTACCGCGGTATTAATTTCGCCGATGGTAGAGCGCATAGTAAAGATAAACTGATTAATTGCTTCGCCGAGCACCTGGAAGTCACCTTCAAATTCGTGCTCAATGCTGCAGGTTAAATCACCAGCCGCCAACTGCGTCATCACGTTTTTTATGTCCATAATGGTAGTGCGCATGTCTTTAATAAACTGGTCGGTCGCAATTCCCAGCTCTTTAAAATCGCCTTCAAATTCCTGTTCGATGCTGCAGTTTAAATCACCTTTCGACAACGAGTGCATGATGTGTTTGATTTCATTCACAGCTTTAGTGCGGGCCGTTATATCGGTAGCGAACTTGACCACGCGGAAGGGCTTGCCGTTTTGATCCAAAATCGGGTTATAAGTGGCCTGAATAAAGATTTCACGACCACCTTTGGCAATGCGCTTAAACTCACCGGAGGCGTAGATCCCCTTATTTAACTTGTCCCAGAACGCGGCATATTCGGCACTGTTTTTATAATCTTTTTCAACAAACAAACTGTGGTGCTTGCCTTTGATTTCATCCAGACTGTACCCCAGTGCATTACAGAAGTTCTCATTCGCATTGAGGATAACGCCGTCCAGATCAAACTCGATTACCGCCTGCGATTTACCAATCGCGTCCAGTTGCCCCTCAAAGTAGGCATTTTTCTGTTTTTCAGCGGTGATATTGGTGGCGTACTTCACCACTTTAAACACCTTACCGTTCATATCAAAAATGGGGTTATAAGAGGCCTGGATCCAGATTTCTTCATCGTTTTTACCGATACGTTTAAATTCACCCGAGGCAAACTTACCGTTTTTCAGGTCATTCCAGAACGACTTGTAAGCAGAGCTGTTTTGCTCTTTGGTTGCAACAAACATTCGGTGATGCTGGCCTTTGATTTCTTCCAGCGTGTAGCCAACGGTATTCAGGAAGTTCTCATTGGCAGATAGAATGGTGCCATCCGGGGTAAATTCGATGATGGCCTGAGATTTACCTATGGCTTCCAGCTGGCCGGAAAAATCGACGTTGCGCTGTTTCTCCTCAGTAATATCGGTTGCATATTTAACCACCTTAACCGGCTTGCCGGTTAAGTCCATAATCGGGTTGTAGCTGGCCTGGATCCAAATTTCTTTGCCCTCTTTACCGAAGCGCTGATATTCACCAGCAAAAAACTGCCCGGCTTTTAATTTCTGCCAGAAGCTGGCGTATTCCGGGCTGGCAGCATGGCCACTGCTAACAAATTTACTGTGATGCTGACCTTTGATTTCTTCAAGGCTGTAACCAACAGTGGCCAGAAAATTCTCGTTAGCCGTTAAAATGGTGCCGTCCAGAGCAAATTCGATAACCGCCTGGGATTTACTGATAGCGGCAAGTTGACTGCTGAAATTCGCATTACGCACTTTCTCGGCAGTAATATCCGTCGCAAATTTGATAACTTTGACCACTTTACCGTCCTGATCAAGCACCGGGTTATAGCTGGCCTGAATCCAAATGGTGTTGCCGTGTTTGTCGAAGCGGCAGTATTCACCACTGTGAAACTCGCCGCTGCGCAGGGTTTGCCAGAATGCTTTGTAGTCACCACTGCGTGCATAAGTCGGGTCGACGAACATGCTGTGATGCTGCCCTTTGATTTCTTCCAGGCGATAGCCCACTGCGCTCAGGAATAAATCATTGGCATGTTCAATAGTGCCGTCTGTTTTGAACTCGATCACTGCCTGTGAACGCTCCATGGCAGCGATCTTCCCAAAAGCTAGTTGGTGTTCCTGCTCGTCAAACCACTCCAGTACGTAGCTTTCGATCTTACCGTGCAGTCCTGGTACAGCGGTCACATTAATTTCCAGCGCACACTCACCAATAGTAATGGTTTGTTTCTGACCAGCGTCAAGCAAACGGTTGCTTAAATCTGATTTGATCACGCTGCAATGCTGCCCGGTAAGCATTTCAGTCTGCCACTGGCCGCCATTTGCCTGCAGTTCAGTCTGACGTAATCTGAACAGATTGCGCAACGCCGGGTTGGTATAAGTGATAATACCGTCGTGATTAAGTACCATCAGACAAGATGAGCTGGCATCCAGCGCGTTGTTCTGAACCAATGCTTGTTGCTGTGCTTTTTTCAGGGCTTCCTGATTGAAAATATTTAATACACCCATGATTTACTCCACCATTTTAACTTGCTGCGTGCAGGCGTTACCTGTGCCCTCACGCAAAATTCAGTAATTTAAAACTTTGCCTGGACTAGCTATATTCAGCCGGCCAGGGACATACTCTGACTGTTGTCCACCAGGGCCAGTGCATCACTGGTGATCAGCTTTTCGATGTTGACCAGAATAACCATGGTGTCATCCACCTCAGACAACCCGTGTAAATACTGGCTGTCAAACGCCACGCCAAACTCAGGGGGCGGTAAAATTTGCTCGTCGGTGAGTCGCACCACGTCAGACACACCATCCACCACAATCCCGACAATTCGATCGTGAACATGCAGCATGATCACAATGGTAAATTCGTTATAAATGGCTTCACCCACGTTGAACTTGAGGCGTAAATCCACAATCGGCACGATATCGCCGCGCAGATTCAACACGCCTTTAATAAAAGCCGGTGCATTAGCGATTTTCGTCGCTGCTTCATAGCCCCGTATTTCTTTAACCGTCGTGATATCCAGGGCATAGTGCTCCTTGCCCAGTACAAAACTCAGAAATTCCTTTTCATTGGATGCCACGGGTGATTGCTGTAAGGTTGAATCGCTCATGCACACACCTCATGTTTAATGTTTAACTGGCAGGACTGGGCCATGGAGTCGACGTCAATAATCAACGCCACTTTGCCATCGCCCATAATGGTTGCGCCGGCTACGCCAGCAACCTTTTTGTAATGTTTTTCGAGACTTTTAATCACAACCTGTTGTTGCCCCATGAGCGCATCAACCTGCACGCCGAAGCGGTTTTTACCGCTTTCAAGCAACACAATGATGCTCTCAGTGGGTTCTGCTATGGCATCATCGACCTGCATCATTTGGTGCAGCGGCACCAGAGGCCAGTATTCATCACGGATCCACAACACGTTATCGTTGCCAATGGTCTGAATTTGTTCCGGTTTGGGTTGGAAAGACTCAATAATATTAAGCAGTGGCATAACGAAGATTTGCTCGCCAACGGTAACGCACATGCCATCCACGATTGCCAGAGTAAGCGGCAGGTGAATATTGAATGTTGAACCTTTACCCAGGGTTGACTCAATTTCAATGCGCCCGCCGATAGATTCGATATTACGGCGCACCACATCCATCCCCACGCCACGACCCGACACGTCGGTCACTTCTGCTGCAGTGGAAAAACCGGGCTGGAAAATGAGTTGCCAGACTTCGCTGTCATGCATATCCAGCGACACCGGCAGGCCATTTTGTAAAGCCTTATCCATAATGCGCTCACGATTTAAGCCCGCGCCATCATCACTAATGCTGATAATAATACTGCTGCCTTTTTGCTGCGCACTAAGGATAACAGTGCCAGACTCTGGCTTCCCCGCACCGGCGCGAGTTTGCGGAGACTCAATACCATGGTCGATGCTGTTGCGCACCAGGTGCGTAAGTGGGTCGACCAACTTCTCAATCAGACTTTTATCGATTTCCGTAGCACCGCCTTCGATGACCAGTTTCACCTGTTTACCCAGTTTTTGTGATAAATCACGGACCACGCGCGGGAACCGGTTGAACGTCATATTGACCGGCAACATGCGCATCGACATTACGGATTCCTGAATTTCCCGGGTATTACGCTGTAACTCGTCGATGGCGGCTTGCAGCATTTCGCCGGATTGACCGTCAATATCGCGACCAATCATGGATAACATTGACTGCGTGATCACTAATTCGCCGACGAGATTAACCATGCCGTCGATTTTGGCCGTATCAACACGGATAGAGCCGGACTCTTTAGCTGAGTTGCTATTGTTTTTGGCCGCGGGCTTTTTCGCCGCAGTTTGAATAGGTGTTACATTCGCCACAGACGGTTTGGGTGGCTCAGGTAGCTCTTCAAAGAAACCAAAGGCTTCTTCGCTTTGCGTTTCGTTGTTAACTTCAGGTGTTGGGATGTCATCAAAAAAACCAAAGCCATCCTCTTCCTCGTTAGTTGTCTGTGACGTAGCCGGTGTAGCACGTTGCGAGTCAGCACCAAAAGCAAGATCGCCAAATAAATCATCAGTATCTGCCGATGTCTCAACACTTTCGCTGGAGCTGTCCACTTCTGGCAGGTCATCAAAGAATCCGAAACCGTCATCTGTCTCAATGGTATCCTGGCGCGGATTGGAGCCTGCCTTCGGTGCCCCGTCAAGGATACTAAGGGTAGTCTCCAGTTGCGCAATGCCGGCTGCAATCTCAGCCTCCGGAAGCGGTTGTTGCTCACGATAAGCCGTCAACGTGGCTTTGAGAATATCCACGGTTTCCAGGAACAGATCGACAATGGCCGTATCCAACTCTATGATTTGATTACGTGCCTTATCCAGCAAGGTTTCCATAATGTGGGTAAGACCGGTTAACCGGTCAAAGCCAAAAATTCCACTACCGCCTTTGATTGAGTGGGCCGCTCTGAAAATACTGTTGAGTTCTTCAATGTCCGGTGCATCCACGTCAATGGTCATCAGCAAGTCTTCCATTGCCTGCAGGTGCTCTTCACTCTCATCAAAGAACACGCCATGAAACTGTTCGACATCTATAGACATACTTACCTCTGCTTCCGTCTGGCTGAATTAACCCAAAACTCGTTTGAGGACGTTAAGTAATACATCCGGTGAAAATGGCTTTACCATCCAGCCGGTGGCACCAGCCGCTTTGCCCTTTTGTTTCATTTCGTCACTGGATTCAGTGGTCAGTACAACGATGGGCGTTTTACTGAACTGTGTTTTACCGCGCAGTGCCTTGATTAAAGACAAGCCATCCATACGCGGCATATTCTGATCGGTCAGTACAAAGTCAAACTGGCCGCGGCTGCATTTATCCAGTGCATCCTGACCGTCTTCTGCCAGTGTCACGTTAAAGTGCGCTGCCCGTAATGTAGCCTCCACCATCTGACGAATAGAGACTGAATCATCAACAACCAGAATATTTTTGCTCATGGGATATCCTCTGCGTGATATGACTTAGTTAAAATAATTCCACGTCGCCGGCATCCATCGATGATGCCGAAACGGGGTTGTGGTCGAGCTGGCCTTTGGCAACCAACTGCCCCTGGTAATCTTCAATTTGTGCCTCAATGTGCGCCATATCGTGGGTCTCCAGTTGATCTTTGACCATCGACAGGATGCCGCCGGTGTGTATCAGGTTTTGCCCGTTAATATCGCCAAACTGCATGCCACGAATGGCATTACCGATAGTGGCGGTAAACTGGCCATTCAGGCTTTCAAGCTGTTCAGTAACGGACATGTCTTTGCGGGCTTTTTCAGCAATATTCAGCAACTGTTCCTTAATGTGATCTTTCTTACTGATAACGTTACTCACATCCATCTCTGCAACGAAGCGGGCTTCTTTTTCGAGTTTCACGATCAATTCGCCAATCATGTTCATTTGCTGGGTAATCACACCGCTGAACTCGGTAGAGCGGGTTGACAGCTTGCGTACCTCATCAGCCACCACGGCAAACCCTCTTCCGGCTTCGCCTGCTCTGGCTGCTTCAATGGCAGCATTCAGCGCAAGCAGGTTGGTTTGTGAGGAAATGGCGTCTATATCGCTCAGCGCTTTTTGTACGGTTGGCATGGCTTCACAAATATTGTCGACTTCTGTCATCAGAGACTGGGTTGAGTGAGTGATCTGCTCGCTGGTGCCAATAAAAGACATCAAAGTCTGGTCGGTCTCCTCAACAAATTGCTGTAACTGAACCGCATACACCTGGTCGCTATTGGCGTCGGATTTAAGCAGTGCGTAAGTCAGTTGATTTTGTTCTTCCACTAAAGAGCGCAGGGAGGCGAAGGCAGAGGAAAGGGTTTCAACAGCATCATCCTGAGTTGACTTAACCCGATTTATGTTCACTTCGCATTCGCTCAACAACTCACACAGCGAGCTGTTGATCCGCTGCATGCGTTCAGGTACCTGCGAGGGTGGCTCTTTAGGATTGCGTTCGACCGCAAGCGCTACCTCCGTTTCTTTCAGTAACTGTTGATCGCGCGCGGTTCTGGCCACTGAAGCCATAACAGCTATCGATAAAACAGTCAGAGACAGCGCGACCTGTTGCGTATATGCAGCACACCAGGAAACCAAAAGTACAATAAGTAATAACCAAAACCAGCTTCCCCTGAAGCTGACTGGATGCTTTAACGAACTGACTAACTCTGTCATATCTACCTCTTATCCCTTTGCCAGTCGCTAAAAGCACTGAGCAAAGCGGCTTAAATATTCAGCCTATACACTGTTTAATTCGCATACGTTACAACAACCACTAATAAATCTTTTGTGCATTTTATTTAAAATGCGAATTAAGTGACATTTGCGACAATAAGAATAGTAGTGCCACCTTCATCGCTTGGCAAGGTTAATTTTTAAGCAGACCGGCAAAGAAGTCATCGGCGAACAGATAAACCTCTTTAAATCAGGGCATTGGAAATTAGGAGGGAAAGTGAGATTAGACTAAAGAACAATCTGACAGGGCTGATTTACGCAACGTTTAACAATGACTGCTGTGACAAAAAAGCCCGGCAGTGCCGGGCTTCGTTATATAGGTATGCGGTTATTTTTGGGTGATCGAATACACCGCAACCGTCCCACTTACCTCGTTACCCACGATCAGTGCCGGTGCGCCGGTTGGGCTTTCATCAGCTGTAACAAACAACAGGCTTTCCGGCGCTAGATCACCAATTGCATCGCCCACCTCCAGGCCTTCGGTAACGTCACGATTATTGATGTATTCAACAAAGAACGCGTCGTAAGGGTTGGTAATATCGTAAACAAAAATACCGCCCATACGTTCCAGTCCGATGAATGCGTAGGTACGCTCACCCACCTCACCTACTGTCAGTGCTTCAGGTTCCGGCCCTTTATTCTCAGAGCGTGAATCCCCTTCGTTTTCGTCATCACCATTGTTAAAGGCGCTACCATATAACGACGCCGTAATGCGCTCAAAGTCATCCCCCGAATCGAACACGACCAGACCATTTTGATCCCAGATAGTGAATGAGCGGGCACCGTAGCTGTAGGCTGCATCGTACAGGCCATTGCCATCGGCATCGCCTAAGGCGTTAGTCACCCGCAGATCATCGGCTGCACCGTTCATCTGCAACGCTTCCAGTGCCGAGCCTGGCTCCGCGTCGAGTTTTTTTAGTTTGACTTCTTCGGTAAACGCCAGACATTCCATATCGTCCCAATCCTGACCACCTGCTGCAGTACAATCGGTTTCGCTCATATCCTCTGAAATAAAGTATTCACGCGCATCACCTTCGTTGGCAGTTAACAGAAAGTCCGCCCCTTTCCAGCTAAACATGGCGATAGTATCCGGCATGTAAACACCGTACAGGCCCTCGTACTGACCAAAGCCAACCTCACCGTCTTCCTGCACGTCAATATTCAGTTCACTCCAGTCTTTAAAGCCCAGACCAACCACGTTCATTTCCAGCGTGTTCAGGTCGATAACCGCCACACCATTATTTTCCTGCAACGTAACGTAAGCCATATCATTGTTAGCCGTAATATATTCAGGCTCTACATCCTGGGCAACCGAGGTGCTGATGGTTACGCCATTAATAGTGCGCCCTTCAGGGTTGGGGAAATGCATTCCCATGGCCACCAACTCCGCTTTCTGTGCGTTGTAAGCGGAAAAATCCAGTAACGTTGCGCTGTCTGCGGGTACACCTTCAACCACTTCAATCACAGCAACCGAACCTTCCGGGTCGATAGTGTAATCACCGCTCGGTTCTCCTTCATTCGCCACCAGCACTTTACTGCCATCAGGCGTAAAGGTCACCATATCAGGCAGGTTACCAACCTCAACCGCTTTCAATAAGGTCGGCGCTACAGAAGATACGCCGGAGTAAAATAAGACATAACCATTATCAGCTTTGGCATCGGCAGGCACGGCTACGGCCAGTAAATCGCCGGATAATGCAATGCTGGTCAATCCATCCAGCGCAACGCCATCCACATCGGATGGTAAAGTTACTTCTGACCCCACAGTCAGGTTTAAGTCGGTGATCGGACTGTCAAGGGCGACGTCAGATAAGTCGCTGATATCGACCAGGGCAACCGTATTTGAATCACTGTTGGTTACATAGACTGTGCCGGTTGCAGTATCATACTGAACGATTTCCGCCGCGCCTTCGGCTTCCAGGGACGCTCGTCCGATGACTGCCAGTTCAATGCCCTGATTTGCATCCTGTCCATTCGCGCCCACCGGACCTGCTTCTCCCTGAGGTCCCTGTGCACCATCTGCACCGTCATCGCCATCCAGACTACAACCGGCTAACAGACTCGCTACAGTTAGCGCAAGTAAACTCGTTTTGAACATTGACGCTTTCATTGCATTTCCTTTCTTATAGTTAATTGAAGTATGCTTAGCAAAGACACTCACTGAACGTAACTTGACTATTTCAGCGTGTTAATCCTGCTTAAACGTCCAAGCGTAGGAAAGCCGAGTGACAGTTTCATGTCCTTTGAGTGACAAAAATATTAAATCCCGTGTCGTAACACGGCTGGCAGATTGAAAAAGGAATAAAATTGATGAAGTTATCAGCTTATATACTGGCAATGGCAATGACTGCCAGTACCCTAGTGGGATGTGCAACCTCTCCCACCGGTCGTAACCAGTTATTATTATTTGGCAATGATCAGCTCAATGCCATGGGCGCTCAGGCCTTTGATAGTATGAAAAGCGAAACCCCGGTCTCCAAACAACCCGCTCAGAATCAATATGTTCAGTGTGTTGCCGATACTTTATTACCTTACGTACCGGCAGGAGTTTACTCAGGCGACTGGGAAGTCGTGGTGTTTAACGACGAGCAGGTAAACGCCTTCGCGCTGCCCGGCGGTAAAATTGGCGTCTATACCGGCTTGTTAAAGGTAGCGACGAATCAGCATCAGCTTGCCGCTGTAATCGGCCATGAAATCGGCCACGTTATAGCTCAGCATGGTAACGAACGGATGTCGCAGACTACCTTAATTCAAACCGGTTCACAGGTCGCCAATCAGGTTCTGGCGGCCAATCAGGTGCCTTACAACGCAGAAATTATGGGTGCACTCGGACTGGGTTTACAGTTGGGTGTCCAACTGCCGTTTAGCCGCACTCACGAGTCAGAAGCCGATCTGATTGGTTTACAGCTTATGGCAAAAGCCGGGTTCGATCCCCGTCAGTCTGTTGACTTGTGGCGTAATATGGAAGCGGCCAGTGGCGGCGACCGTCCAATGGAATTGCTTTCAACTCACCCGGCACCAGACAGCCGGATTAAAAATCTACAGGCCAATATGGATGCGGCTATGGCCGACTATCAGGCCAGCCCCAAAAAAGCCAGCTGTAAGCCGTAGTTCAGGCACAAAAAACGGCTCATATTGAGCCGTTTTTTATACTTTTACCGGATTTATTCAGCGCTTTCTTTCTGCTCTGTGTTATCCGCTTCTTTGAAAAAATGCACATCCATTTGAGGGAACGGTATGGAAATACCTTCCTCGTCGAATCGTAGTTTTACATTTTCAGTAAACGCCCATAACACGGCAAAGTAATCTTCCTTCTTGACCCATGGACGAACGGTAAAGTTGACACTGGAATCACCCAGTGAGGATACCGCCACTACCGGGGCTGGTTCTTCCAGAATCCGCTCGTCTTCCCTCACCATTTGCTCTAACACGTTCTTAGCTTTTAACAGATCGTCGCCATAGCCAATACCAAACGTCATATCGACACGACGGGTAGTCATGGCTGAATAATTAATAATATTGTCGCCATAGATTTTACCATTTGGCACGATAATCTCTTTGTTGTCCGGCGTGTTCATTGAGCTGGTAAAAATGCCAATTTTCTTTACCGTACCAGCAACGCCAGCGGCTTCAACGTAGTCACCTGCACGAAACGGCTTAAAGACAAGCAACATCACACCGGCGGCAAAGTTTTTCAGCGAGTCCTGAAGTGACAAACCAATCGCCAGACCGGCCGCACCCAGAATAGCAACTAACGACGTTGTATCTACACCTAATTCATCCAACGACGCCACTATTACAAACAACATTAGTATTGCGTTAAGAATCGACTTCAAAAAATCGACCAACATATCGTCGTATTTAGATTTCGACATTAACTTGCCGAACATAGAAATAATGACACCAACGACCATCCGACCGATGATGAAAATAATAAGTGCCATTGCAATGTTAATACCCCACGGAATGGCGTAAGTATTAATATACATTTCGATGTCTTCTTGAGTGAACATACTAAAATTCCTTAATTGTTTAGCTAACAGTAAGTTATCAGTGTTACTATGAACCGCGCAACAGAATTACTTTTTTTTTACGCTATAATTTCACTAAGTTGTCACACCTCTGGCGTATTATTTACACAGGCTTTACTGCTTAATTTGCTAATCATTTGATTGCATTTAAGTTTTTAAGAAAGGCCACCTCAGCCCTTTTTTTTACTGGATCTGAGGACCGTAAACGACTATATTTTTAGCGCAAATTTTCCATCATAGTGGAACAACGAAGGCGCCTGAAAAGGTATTTAGGGTCATTCAGAAGTATTTGTCGGCATGCTTATACACCGTGTCTGTTCTGGCATAGTGATGTAACTGCTGATACCCAGTAGAAATTTTTTAAGGAATAGAAAATGTTACTACTTAGTTGTCTATTTATAGTTGTGTTATTTATTCTTGGTTACGCGCTTAAGGGCGACAAGGGAAAACACACTGTACATGCCCGCCGTAATAAATCAATGACGGTCAATCAGGCACAATCCATAAATACGTTCGCCCCAAAATAACAGTCTGCATCGCTACGATGGTGTTGACTGTTGCGGCGATGTTTTATTGTATTCCTAACAGAATGAAAGCTAAACTATCCGCCGTTTCACTTTGGTAAGACAGTTTTATGCGTATCCCTCGTTTATTTCATCCCGACACCATTACTGTAGACAGTGAACTAACGTTAACTGCCGATGTAGCGCATCACGTAGCAAACGTTCTGCGTCTGAAAAATGGTCATCCGGTAGTATTATTTAACGGTGACGGTAATGAATATCCGGCAACGGTCATACTGGCTCAGCGACGCCAGGTTGTCATCGAGGTAGATTCCCGGCTCACCATCGACCCCCAGTCACCATTACCCCTGCACTTAGGTCAGGGTGTATCAAAGGGCGATCGCATGGATTTAGTCCTGCAAAAGGCCACCGAACTGGGTGCAACAACCATTACACCGTTAATTACTGAACGCTGTCCGGTGAAACTGGATGAGTCCCGCTGGCAGAAAAAAATACTGCAGTGGCAAAAAATTATTCAGGGCGCCTGTGAACAGTGCGGCCGCAATACCTTGCCGGAACTAAAGCCGGTCACCGCACTGAAAGGCTGGTTGGCCGACTCCACCTCACAAACCCGCCTGGTATTATCACCAGGCAGTCAACAGCGCCTGTCTCAGCTCACCTCAAACCATGCCGGCTACCGTTTATTGATTGGTCCTGAAGGCGGACTTTCCGATACCGAAGTTCATCAGTCGCAGGAGGCCGGTTTTACTGCCTGCTCCCTTGGCCCCAGAATTTTACGCACAGAAACTGCCGCTATCACCGGTCTGTCTGTATTACAGGCAACGTTTGGCGACTTATAATCGTTAATCCTGCGCCTGTAAGGTGTAATTAAATACGACCAGTAACCGCACATTGACTTGAATTAAGCGGTTATTACCTCCATTTTTGTCTCATATGACTAAAGAGAGTGTGCTATGACCTATACTGTTGGCGTGGTAATGGACCCCATTGCCAAAATAAAACCAGAAAAAGACACCAGTTTCGCAATGATGTTAGAAGCTCAGCATCGCGGGGCGACATTAATTTACCTGGAACTTAAAGATTTATATATCGACAATGGCGTGCCTAAAGCCATTGGTTACCCCGTGACAGTGAGGGATCAGGCACACGATTTTTATACGCTTGGCGAAGAACAACAGTATCTGCTTGGTGACCTCGATGTTATCCTGATGCGTAAGGATCCACCCTTCGACAGTGAGTTTTTGTATGCTACGCATATTCTTGATCTGGCAGAGCGGGCGGGAGCACTGGTCGTCAATAAGCCTCAGAGCCTGCGGGATTTTAACGAAAAGTTGTTTACGGCCTATTTCCCTGAGTTGATCCCCGATACACTGGTCACCCGCAATGCAGCTCTGGTCCGCCAGTTCCATGCCAAACACAAAGATGTTATCTGCAAACCACTTGACGGCATGGGCGGTGCATCAATTTTCCGAATTAAAGAAGACGGCACCAACCTGGGCGTGATTATTGAAACCCTTACCAACAATGGCAAGAGTCAAATGATGGTGCAGGCCTATCTGCCGGCCATTAAAGAGGGTGACAAGCGAGTGCTGATAGTGAATGGCAAAGTCATGCCTTATTGTCTGGCGCGTTTACCTTCGGCGGGAGAAACCCGTGGAAATCTCGCTGCCGGCGGCACAGGACGGCCTCAGCCAATCAGTGACAGCGATCGGGCATTGGCAGAAACCATTGCGCCGGTACTGGTAGAGCGTGGGTTAATGTTTGTCGGACTCGATGTTATTGGCGATCGCATCACAGAAATCAACGTTACCAGCCCAACCTGCGTTAGAGAAATCGAGCGCTCGTACGATATAAATATAACGGGCGAGTTATTTGACGCCATTGAAGCTAAACTTAACTAAACCGATCGTATTGTGGAAACCAGCCCAACGAGGTACTGAACATGACTGAACTGAAAAATCTGGCAAATCACTTCCTGATTGCCATGCCGTCAATGGAAGACCCGTTTTTTTCCCGTAGCCTGACCTATATTTGTGAACACAACGAGGAAGGCGCTATGGGTCTGGTGGTTAACCAACCTACCAATATGACGCTCAAAGAACTATTGGAACAGGCCGACAAAGACGCCGAAGTGGATGATGAGAAAGGTCAGCAAATCGTGCTGGCCGGGGGGCCGGTGAGCCAGGAACGCGGCTTTATTTTGCACAGCCCTCAACCCGGCTGGAGCTCAAGCCTGAACCTCACCTCGGAAATTATGGTCACCACCTCGAAGGACATACTCAGTGCGCTGGGCAATCATCGTGGGCCCGACCAGGCAATCATTACACTGGGTTATGCGGGCTGGAGCGCGGGTCAGCTGGAACGGGAAATTAAGGAAAACTCATGGCTGACTATCGAAGCCGATCCCAAAATCCTGTTCGATACGCCTATCCACCAGCGCTGGCAACTTGCCGTCAGCAGCCTTGGTATTGATGTCTGGCAAATTGCGCCTGAGGTGGGTCATGCCTGAGGCCGGACAACGCACCGTCCTGGCGTTTGATTTTGGCACCAAAAGCATTGGCGTAGCCATTGGTCAGGAAGTCACCGGCACCGCCGCTCCCTTAGAAGCCCTCAAAGCCCGGGATGGCATTCCCGACTGGGATAAGATTCAAAAAATCTATGATGAATGGCAACCGCATATAGTGGTTGTAGGTCTGCCGTTGAATATGGATGGTACTTCACAGACCATGACCGAGCGGTCACAGAAATTTGCTAATCGATTGCACGGCCGTTTTAACACCCCGGTTGAAACCTATGATGAACGACTGAGCACAGCCGATGCCAGAGCACAGCTCTTTGAGCTAGGCGGCTATAAAAAACTCAGCAAAGGTAAAGTCGACAGCGTCTCGGCCTGTCTGATTTTTACCAGCTGGTTTGAAAACCTCTGGGATTAAGCCCCCGCCAAAATAATTAATTCACCTGATCAATTAGCACTATAAAAATCATACTAAATAGTTATAGCCATCACCAGACGGTTCGCTCACACTGACGAAAATTCCAACGGTAAGGGAATGGTTATGTCCAGGTTTATTGAGCAAATCGAAAAGCTTCTACTGATCCTCATCATGCTGGCAACACTGGTAGCGGTGAGTGCAGAAATTATGCACATGGTTGAGTATCGCACCGTGGAACTATCTGACCTGCTGCTATTATTCATCTACGCAGAAGTCATGGGCATGCTGGCCGCTTACTATAACAGCAACCGGATTCCGGTTACCCTGCCACTGATTATCGCCATGACAGCACTCAGCCGAATGATTATTCTACAGAGCAAGGAGCTGGATAAAATCGTGCTGATATATGAATCAGGCAGTATTTTATTGCTCAGCATTGCCGCTCTGATCATGAGTATCAAAGATAAATACAGTTTGGATAAGCTTAAAAACCGTATAATCCGTCAACCCGACTAGTGCTCATCAAACAAGGTTTTATTGCGGATGTACTTGCGCATGTAGTGGTAAGTGATCGGACGTAACAACCAACTGTGCAACGACTTTAAAAAGCGTTCATGAGTAGGGGTATTCTCGTAAATCTGATCATCGTGCAGCCACAGCATTTTCCCCACATGCCAGAAATAATAGGGAAACGGCGGCATAAAGGTCACCATATCCAGATCGCAACAAATACGATAAGTTTTATGATGCAGTAAATAATGTTTATTCCAGGCCCGCGTGGCCACTGCCGGTTGGCCGAAGGTCACCACCCGTTTCACCGCTTTCTTATTCTGCCGCTCAAAGTAATCGGCCATCAACACCGCTACCGCCCCGCCGGAAGAGTGTCCGGTAAACGTAAAGCGTTTGCCCTGCAGGCGCAGTGGCTCCAATACCTTAACCAGTAACTCTCGCAGGGGTAAAGCTTCGTTAATGGTTTTGGTGCTGGAAAACATGGGTTGATTGAGCAGCCGCTTGAACCCCCAGTGAACATAAAAATTACGGTCGACCTGTCTAATCTTAGCCGGTACAAACACCATGTTAGCCAGCCAGTCTCTGAGTCCAAGCGATCCTCTGAATACCACGATGGCCTCTTTTTTATTATCCATCCACAGAATGCGCACGCTCATGCGACCATATTTATCCACTAACTGGCGTTCATGAAAGGGCTCCAACACTTTTTGGTAATTTTCTTCGGCATCAGGATAAGCAAGCTGACAAAGAATGGCGTATCGCTCGTATTGATAACGCTTGAGTTTTTTCATGGATTAGTCGACAGACGGCAAACGTTGTTTTGATGGCATTAATATACGGGAAAGCGCTGCAATAAGTACACTCAGTTTGCGTTTAAACTAGCATTTGGGGGACTGGCAATTCCAGCACAAATTGAATTCGGCGTCCTGGGGTTCATGACAGGTATTGCACACCCAGGCTTCGGCGTTGTTATCCTCTTTGAGAGACGATAATACCCGCTCGGCGAACACCAGATCGTCGGCATTAATTAACCAGAGTTCCGGTTCAAGATCCTGAGCTGGCAGTTCGCCCATGGCACCACTGATAAACTGATTGCGCACCACACAAGGGATCCCTTGTGTGGTCAGTGCATCGAAATACTGCTGAATGACAAACCGCGTCACCCCTGATTTAAACCTGATCAAAGCTTAATCCATATCAATAGACACGCCGGATAACGACCCCAGACCGTCGCTCTGTGGATTATTTGAATCCAGCTTCACCATCAGGCGTAAATCGTTCGGTGAATCGGCATGATGCAATGCTTGTTCAAGATTGATTCGTCCCGTTTTATACAAGTCAAACAGGGCCATATCAAAGGTCTGCATACCCAGCTCCTTGCCTTTTTCCATGGCCTCTTTGAGGCTGCCAATTTCATTGCGCTGGATTAAATCCCGAATTAATGGGGAATTAAGCAAGATTTCAATGGCTGCGACCCTGCCCTTACCATCCACGGTGGGGACCAGTTGCTGGGCCACAATGGCGCGGATATTCAGGCTGAGGTCGAAGCGCAGTTTGTCGTGTTGATCCTTGGGCGCTAAATGCATGATCCGCTCAATGGCCTGGTTAGCATTATTAGCGTGTAACGTAGCCACACATAAGTGACCGGTATCGGCAAACGACATGGCATATTCCATGGTTTCCATAGACCGAATCTCACCAATCAGGATTACGTCCGGCGCCTGCCGCAGTGAGCTTTTCAGGGCATCATCAAAAGACTGCGTATCAATGCCCACCTCACGCTGCGTGACCACGCAATTTTTGTGTTCATGCACGAACTCGATGGGATCTTCGATGGTCAGAATATGGCCGTGGGAATTGGTATTGCGATAACCTATTAACGCAGCCAGTGACGTAGACTTACCGGTACCAGTTCCACCCACAAACAACACCAGCCCCCGTTTGGACATGATAATGTCTTTCAGTACCGGTGGCAGACCGAGATCCTCGGCATTGGGAATTTGGGTGACAATCCGCCGAATGACCATACCCGCCTGATCCCGTTGCCAGAACGCACTGCAGCGGAAGCGACCAATGCCCTCACGTGCGATGGCAAAGTTACATTCTTTGGTGGTATGAAACTCATCGCGCTGTTTATCACTCATGGCCTCATGCACCAAATCCAGCGCGGCCTGGTCGGTCAACGACGTTTCCATCAGAGGTGTCAGCTTGCCATTAATCTTGGCGCTTACGGCAAAACCGGATGTCACGAACAAATCGGAGGCATCGCGGTCAACCATGTTCTGCAAAAGTTGATCGAGCATAGGCTAACTCCTTAAAACCCCGGACGTTGTTTATCAACCATCTTGGCCATGGCATCCTGTTGCGTAATCACACCGGTAGCCACCAGACGTTGTAAGCACTGATCCATGGTCTGCATGCCATGGGACTGACCGGTTTGGATTACCGAGTACATTTGCGGCACTTTATCTTCACGAATAAGGTTACGGATTGCCGGTATGCCCACCATGATTTCATGGGCCGCAACCCGGCCACCGCCAATTTTCTTCAACAGGGTTTGCGAAATAACGGCACGCAGCGATTCCGACAACATAGAACGTACCATGGCTTTTTCTTCCGCCGGGAACACATCGATTATACGGTCAATGGTTTTGGGGGCGGAGTTAGTATGCAGGGTACCAAATACCAGATGCCCGGTTTCCGCCGCCGAAATCGCCAGACGAATGGTTTCCAAATCCCGCAATTCACCGACTAAGATAACGTCCGGATCCTCACGCAATGCCGATCGCAGGGCATTTGAAAAGCTATGCGTATCGCGATGCACTTCCCGCTGGTTGAGTACGCTTAACTTATTGTCGTGTACAAATTCGATGGGGTCTTCGATGGTCAGTATGTGCTCGCGCTTATGCGAGTTAATATGATCAATCATGGCGGCCAGGGTGGTACTCTTACCCGAGCCGGTCGCGCCGGTGACCAGTACGATCCCCGTGGGCTGATTGATAATCTCCTTAAAAATGGCAGGCGCACCTAAATCGTCCAGTGTCAGTACTTTACTGGGGATAGTACGTAAAACAGCGGCCGCACCGCGATTTTGTACAAACGCATTCACCCGGAACCGGGAGAGATCTTTTACCTCAAAAGAAAAATCGGTTTCCAGATTTTCTTCGTATTCCTTACGTTGTTTATCGTTCATTATTTCATAAATCAGCGCATGCACTTGTTTATGATCGAGCGGGTCAACGTTTAACCGACGCATTTCGCCATCCACCCTGATAATCGGAGGAAGGCCTGCGGACAAGTGAAGGTCTGATGCGTTATTCTTAACACTAAATGCTAAAAGTTCGGTAATATCCACAGCCTGACTTCTCCATAACCTGTAGGTGAGTTGTATTAATGCAAACAATAGCAGATCGACTGATAAACGCACGTCACGAAATCGATAACGCCATAGCGTCTGCTAACCGTAATCCCCATTCTGTCCGATTACTGGCGGTTAGCAAGACCAAACCGGTATCAGATATCGAGCTAGCGTATGAAGCGGGACAACGATCGTTTGGCGAGAACTACATTCAGGAGGGGGTCGATAAAATTCAGACCCTTAAGCACCTGTCAGACATTGAATGGCACATGATTGGCCCCATACAATCAAATAAGACTAAAATTGTGGCTGAACATTTTGACTGGGTGCAGACTATTGATCGTTTGAAAATTGCCAGACGACTCAATGACCAACGCCCCGCGGATATGCCACCATTAAACGTGTGTATTCAGCTCAATATAGAGCAGGAAGCCACTAAGTCCGGCATTATTCCGGACGAACTGCCAGCACTGGTGCAAGAAATACTAAACCTGCCACGGTTATCCTTACGGGGATTAATGGCAATACCGGCAGCCGAAGTAACACCACAAGCTCAGCATCAAACACTCGCTGTCTTGCAATCGTTGTATAATGATTTGGCTCAGCAGGTCGACACTGTTGATACTCTTTCAGTAGGGATGAGCGGTGATATGTGCGAAGCTATCGCCCATGGTTCGACCATGGTACGAATTGGCACTGCTATTTTTGGTGCCCGACAACAGCAAAATTAAAGGAGACTCATGCAACATCGTAAACTTGCATTTATTGGCGCGGGCAATATGACCCGTAGTATTGTTGCCGGACTGGTCGCGTCTGGTTATCCCAAAGAGGCTATCATTGCCAGTAACCGCTCGCGGCCAAAGCTCGATGCCATAGAGGAAGAACTGGGGATTAATGTTACCCAGTCCAACGACGACGCCTGCCAGTTTGCCGATGCCATTGTGTTATCCGTAAAACCGCAAATGATGGCAGATGTCTGCGCCGCCATGCAGCAAAACACCGACTTTACCGGCAAGCTTTTTGTCTCCATTGCAGCAGGTCTGCCGGTGTCCCGGTTACAGGAAATGCTCGGTGGTGAGTATCCGGTAGTGCGGGTAATGCCCAACACGCCAAGCTTACTCGGGAAAGGAATGTCGGGGCTGTATGCCGACGACAGTGTGCAACAAACAGACCGCGATTACGTTGCAGACGTAATGGGCGCGGTAGGCAAAACCCTGTGGGTGGAAAAAGAAGACGATATTAACGGCGTCATCGCAGCTGCCGGCAGTAGTCCGGCCTATTTTTTCTTATTCTTACAAGCCATGCAGGAAGAATGTATGGCACAAGGGTTTTCGCAGGCCGATGCCCGCGTATTGGTGCAGCAGGCCATGTTAGGCGCAGCTGAAATGGTTTGCGCAAACCCACAGCTTGAACTGAGCGAGTTGCGAGCTCAGGTCACATCGAAGGGAGGCACAACCGCTGCTGCATGTAATTCGTTAATCGACAGCGATTTACCAGGCATCGTGGCCAAAGCAATGCAGGCCGCTGTGGCACGTGCTGAAGAAATGGCTACTTTATTTTAGATAGGAACAAGCAATGAGCGCTTCGGTTTTTCTGATCACCACTTTATTCAACCTTTATTTAATGGTGGTGTTATTGCGGCTTTGGTTACAAATGGCCAGGGCTGACTTTTACAATCCGTTTAGTCAGTTTGTGGTTAAGGCCACCCATCCGATTGTTGGTCCGATGCGACGGATTATTCCGTCCATTGGTACCTTTGATGTCGCCACCCTGGTATTGGCAATTATTGTCGCGATGGCAAAATACCTGGTGCTCAATTTGTTGTTTGGCGGCAGTATTAACCCTGTGGGTCTGGTGGTTATTGCGTTGCTGGATGTGGTTAAAGAGTTTCTCACACTGGTGTTCTGGGTGCTTATTTTACGTGCTGTGCTAAGCTGGGTATCTCAGGGCCGTAACCCCATCGAGTATGTGATGCAACAACTCACCGAGCCATTTCTGGCACCGATCCGGCGCGTGATCCCGCCCATTGGCGGGCTCGACTTATCCGTGCTAATCGCGATTATTGCGTTACAGGCCTTGCAACTGGTGTTGCGTGATTTCTTACCTTACTACTAAGCAGAGGTGCATTATGGGTCGACTCAGCAGTTTTTACAGGCTTTCTAATCTGTTTTTTGCACTCCTGATACTGCCGTTAGCATTTACTGCCAGCGCCGAACAAAAAGAGCAACTGGGGGACTGGGACGTTCATTACATCGTAGTCAACTCTACCTTTTTCAGTCCGGAAATAGCCCGTCAGTATGGTGTAGTACGCAGTAAGTATAATGCGCTGGTTAACATTTCGGTACTTAACAGTGACACGCAGCAGGCACAAACCGTGGGTATGCAGGGCACCGCTACCAATTTACTGGGGACCGAGAAAAAACTGTCGTTTAAAAAGGTTCAGGAAGGCGACGCCATTTATTATCTGGCAGTGTTTAATTTTCGCAATGAGGAAACTTATCGTTTCAACATCCAGATACGCCGGGGTAACACGGTAGAAACGCTGAAGTTTCAACAAAAGATGTACGTCGACTAACCCAGCGAACGCCACACCGGGAGCAGAATAGACTGCTCCCGGTTTTACCTAAACGTGGCCTGACTGTCATCACAACCAGCAACGGAGATTTCAGGGTGGCACGCATAGCCAGGCAAAAACTATCGGCTACAGCAAAACAAGTGCATAAAGGGTTTATGTATGGCCTGATATCACTTTTTACCATAAACCCCATCCCGCGCCCTTTATCACTGGTTGCACTGTGTTCCTTTTGTATGGCTCTGCCGCTTATGCTCGGCATACTGAGTGGCCAACTGGACATCGGTCTGACTGCCTGTATTGGCGCGTTGCTTGGCTTATACAGCCCGTCTTTTACCCCGGGTCAGCGGGGCAGTACATTACTGAAAATGATCGTACCTTTCACCGCTGCTTATACCATCGGTCTTGCCAGCGAACAGCATTTGCCGACATCAGCTTTGTCGCTGGGACTGGTGGCGATGCTAGCTATTTACCTCGCCCTGTATAAAAAGATGCGCCCGCCGGCCGGGTTCTTTTTTATTATGGTGTGCTGCCTGAGCAAAACACATCATGTGGCAGCAGAGCAAATACCTGCTATCGCTGGTGCCTTTTTTGCCGGTAGCCTGATGGTTACCATTGCCGTCGGTCTTCACGATCTCATAATGGTTAAAGACAAACCAAAAAAAGTAACCGGCCCAACGGAATCGTTCTGGCAGCCTGCTGCTTTTGTAAAGGCGATGGTCGTGGGGATCACCGTGGGCGCAAGTTATTATCTGGCCAGTCTGGGCGGTATTGATAATCCCTACTGGGTGCCTATTACCGTGGCCGCCATACTGCAGGGTCAGCGCATGACTGATTTTTGGCAACGTTCCCTGCACCGGGCCACCGGCACGGCCCTGGGAATGGCACTTGCTACCGGGATCTTTGCCCTGTCCCCACCTCCCCTGGTGCTGGTTGTTTTATTGTTTGTACTGGCGTTTACCATTGAAATGCTGATCACCAAGAACTACGCCCTGGCGTGTATGTTCATTACGCCATTAACCGTCATCCTCGCCCATACCGCGCCTCTTGGTTACAGCGCCCAGACACTGATTATTACCCGCATGACCGACGTGTTAATTGGCGTGGGGTTTGCTCTGCTAGCCGGGGTATTGCTAAAACTACTACCGGTAGAAAACCGCTGAGCGACAGCTTTAAGACTATCAAACTGCTTGTTTTAAGTGCCCCATCGATTACACTTTTGCTGCAAGAATAATCCGGTAAATCAATAATAACGATGGAACCCACATTGAAAAAGTTAACGCAATCCCTGATCACAGGCGTTGGTTTACTTGCTCTGTTTGGCTGTGCGCCCAGCGGGCAAAGCAGCACTGAGCCTGCACCAACCTTATCCCTCGAACGCATATACACTAATAAAGAATTCAAAAGTGAACGGGCGCCCTATTTTCGCTGGCTGGACGACGGCACTGGTTATACTGTGCTGGAAGCGCGCAGTAAAGACGAGCAGCAAACTGATGATGACAGCCATGGCGTCACCGGCAATGACATCGTGTTTTATCAGCCGGATGGCAGCGGCCGTAAGGTGCTGGTTACAGTAGAGCAGCTCACCCCACAAGGCACTGATGACGCCCTGAGTATTGAAGACTACCAGTGGTCAGAAGACGGCAAGTGGGCACTAATCTTTACTAACGGGCAAAAGGTTTGGCGGCACCGAACTCGCGGTGACTACTGGGTGCTGAACCTGGAGTCAGACTCACTTTACCAACTGGGTGGTGAAACGCCCAAAGAAACGAGCCTGATGTTCGCTAAGTTCAGTCCGGACAGCCAGAAAGTGGCCTACGTGCAGGATAACAACATCTACGTTGAAACCCTGGGAAGTCCAACCGTCACCGCACTCACTACCGATGGCAGCGAGACCATTATCAACGGTCATTTCGACTGGGTATATGAAGAAGAGTTCTCGATTACTGATGGTTTTCGCTGGAGTCCGGACAGTAAAGCGATTGCCTACTGGCAGCTCGATCAATCCGGTGTTGAATACTTCACCATGATCAACAATACCGACTCCCTCTACCCCACCCTGACCCGTTTCCCGTACCCCAAGGCTGGTGAGCAAAACTCAGCGGTAAAGGTCGGAGTCGTCTCACTCGCTGATCAACACACCCACTGGGCACCACTAACTGGCGATAATCGCGACCGCTACGTGCCACGCATTAGTTGGGCAGGCACTGGCGAGGAAGTGCTAATTCAGGATGTTAATCGTCCACAAAATACCAATGTACTGCGGTTGTTTAACTGGCAGGAAAATACCCTGAAAACCATCTATACCGATCAGGATGATGCCTTCCTTGAGTGGTATTATGCGGCTGAATGGCAAGAAGATGGCAGTCATTTTGTGTTCCACAGTGAGTGTGACGGCTGGCGGCATCTGTATCGTATTTCCCGGGATGGCAAGTCAATTATCGATCTGACCCCCGGTGAATATGATATCGTGGATTTGATCACGATTAATGAAGCCACTAACAGTATTTACTTCACCGCTTCACCGGATGCACCAGAACAGCGCTTTTTGTTTAAAGGTTCATTGGATGGCACTACCCCGGTTGAACAGCTGACACCGGCAAAATTTACCGGCAATAACCGCTATTACATGTCAAAAGATGCCAGCTATGCCATGCATACCCACAGCAGGTTTAATCAACCAGCCAGTAGCCAGATCATCAAAACAGCGGGTCATGAGCCTATCACCCAACTGACCACCAATGAGGAACTAAAAGCGCAATTGGCCAAAGAATCCCTGCCACAACACAAGTTTTTCCGTGTTGAAGCCAGAGATGGTGTACCGTTGGACGGCTGGATTATGTTCCCGCCAGATATGGACCCTGAAAAGAAGTATCCGATTATTTTTTACGTTTATGGCGAACCCTGGGGATCTACCGTGCAGGATAGCTGGGGTGGTAGCGGCTATTTGTGGAATAGTATGATGGCGCAGAAGGGCTTTATCATGGTATCGGTAGATAATCGCGGCACCCGCGCCCCGAAAGGCCGGGACTGGCGCAAATCGATTTACAAGAAAATAGGCAGTATCACGGTGCGCGATCAGGCCGATGCCCTGGACGCCATGGCGGTCCGTTGGCCGCAAATAGACACCAGCCGGGTTGGTGTATGGGGCCATTCCGGTGGCGGTAGCTCAACCCTTAACCTGTTGTTCAGACACCCAGACAAATTCCATGTTGGGGTAGCCCAGGCACCAGTGGCTGATATCCGCTATTACGATACCATCTACCAGGAACGCTACGCCGGTAATCCTAAAAACGATCCGGGCAGTTACACGCAGACATCACCAATCACCTTTGCCAAAGACTTACAGGGCGAGCTGCTACTGGTGCATGGTACCGGCGATGATAACGTTCACTATCAGGGCACGGAGGCATTAATTAACGAGCTGGTGAAACACAATAAACAGTTTGAGTTTATGTCCTACCCCAACCGCAGCCACCGCATCAGTGAAGGCGACGGTACCACGTTGCACCTGCAAACCATGAAAACCAACTTCTTCCTTGAGCACCTGCAACCTTAAGCAGCGCTCAGCACAGCAAACATAAAAAACGCAGCATGGCATCACGCCTGCTGCGTTTTCTTAGCTTAACGCATGCGCTACTGCTCTTCGCGTAAAAACACCAGCTCCGACGTTGTACTTTGCTCTTCACTATAATAATAACCGGCCGTATCAAAGGCTTTCAGACCGTCTACATCCTTAACCTGATGTTGGATAATATAGCGGGCCATCAGTCCCCGCGCCTTTTTGGCGAAGAAGCTGATAATTTTGTACTGACCGTTTTTCTTGTCTTTAAACACGGGCGTGATGATCATGCCGTCAAGGGCTGATTTCTTAACCGACTTAAAGTATTCATTAGACGCCAGGTTAATCAGCACATTGTCGCCTTGTGCCACCAGCGCCTTATTGAGCACTTTGGTAATTCTGTTATCCCAGTATTCGTACAAATTTTTACCCCGGGAGTTTTCGAGCTTAGTGCCCATTTCCAGCCGGTAAGCTTGCATCAGGTCCAGCGGACGTAACACGCCATATAACCCGGACAGGATGCGCAGATGCTGTTGCGCATAAGAAATTTCATCGGCGGTTAAACTTTGCGCATCAAGGCCGGTATATACATCACCGTTAAACGCAAACAGAGCCTGACGCGCATTATCGTCGGTAAAAGGTACGCTGAACTCGGCAAAACGGTTGGCATTCAGTGTCGCCAGTTTATCGCTGATCTTCATCAGCGAACCAAGTTGTGCAGGACTTAAGTCCTTGCACTCTTCGGCGAGCAACGATGCATCATCCAAAAGCTCAGGCTGGGTATAGTCGCTAACCGGAACAGAGGACTCATAATCTAAATTTTTGGCTGGGGATACAACAACTAACATGCTTTCTCCTATTTCGTTACCGAGAAGTATACCACTGTTATTTACGTCAATCAGGCGCTAAAAACCGATTAGCAGGTTCAATAAAATAGGTCAGAACAAACCACACCAGCGGTTTTTCCCGCGTCGGTGCTTATGAAAACTGTACAGCGCTTTATTTTAAAGCGATAGCGCACCGTCAGCGGTTAACCTCAACCAAAGATTGTTATACACTGAGTAAAACACGTCATAACAATTCAAGACGGCACCCTACAGCAAAAATTAACCGGCCCGTTCCATCTATGCTGATGGCACGGCCACCACTTATTCAGGATAAAACAGACTATGAGTAACCAGCTTGAATCGCTCCGTAAATTAACCACTGTCGTAGCCGATACCGGCGACATCGATGCCATTAAAAAGTATCAGCCAGTGGATGCAACCACCAACCCGTCACTACTGCTTAAAGCCGCCAGTCTGCCACAGTATGCTGCGCTTATTGATGAAGCTGTCAGTTGGGCAGCCAGTCAGTCTGATAATCCAGAGCAACAGCTGACCGATGCATCAGACAAACTCGCAGTCGCCATTGGTAAAGAAATTTCAGGCAGCATTCCTGGCCGTATTTCTACCGAAGTGGATGCCCGTTTATCTTTTGATACCGAGGCCACCATTGCCAAAGCGAAACGCCTGGTACAGCTGTATGCGGATGCCGGCATCGACAAGTCTAAGATCCTGATTAAGATTGCCTCAACCTGGGAAGGTATCAAAGCGGCAGAAGTGCTGGAAAAAGAAGGCATTAACTGTAACCTCACCTTGCTGTTCAGCTTTGCTCAGGCCCGTGCCTGTGCCGAAGCCGGTGCTTTTCTTATCTCTCCTTTTGTCGGACGTATCCTGGACTGGTACAAAAAAGCCACCGGTAAAGACAGCTACGCGGCCAATGAAGACCCGGGGGTTGTGTCAGTAACCAGCATTTACAACTACTACAAAGCCAATGGTTATAACACTATCGTGATGGGTGCCAGCTTCCGTAACATCGGCGAAATCCTTGAACTGGCAGGTTGTGACCGTTTGACCATCAGCCCGCAATTACTCGAGGAACTGGCCAATGCGCCAGGTGAAGTGGCTGCCAGATTAACCGATAACGGCGCTACTGAACAGCCGGGAGCAGCCCTTACCGAAGCCGAGTTCCGTTGGGATATGAACGAAGATGCCATGGCGACAGAGAAGCTGGCGGAAGGTATTCGCAACTTCGCAGCCGACCAGGAAAAACTGGAAACAATGTTAAAAAACAAGCTGGATAATTTATAATACAATATCAATATTGTATTGGAATTATCGACCATCTTAACTGATTAGTTTTTGTAGGAAATACGTATGACAACGCTCACGGAATCAGCCCAGTGGCAAACGCTTGAATCACTGGCCCAGCTGGTTAAGAAAGAACATATGCGTAACTGGTTTGCCAGTGACGAAAACCGCGCGGCCGACATGAATGCAGAAGCCTGCGGCATATATATCGACTTTTCAAAAAACCGGGTGACCAAAGATGTATTAAAAGCTCTGTTTAACCTGGCTGATGAGCGAGGTGTCGCCCAGCATCGCGATGCGATGTTCAACGGTGATATCATTAACAATACTGAAGGCCGTGCGGTATTGCATACTGCGCTACGCAACTTTTCAGGTCGTCCGGTGATGGTCGACGGCGAAGATGTCATGCCGGAAGTGCTTGCTACGCTGGAGAAAATTGAGGCATTCACGCACAGTATCCACAGCGGTGAGCACAAAGGCTATACCGGTAAAGCCATTAAACACATTGTAGCCATTGGCATCGGCGGCTCCTTCTTAGGGCCTAAGATCATGACTGAGGCCCTTAAACCCTATCAGCAGGATGCGGTAAAAGTGCATTTTGTGGCTAACGTTGACGGCTGCCACATCACCGACGTACTCGCAGACATGAACCATGAAGACACCCTTATCGTGATGTCTTCAAAGTCCTTCTCGACCCAAGAAACCCTGCAAAATACGCTAACTGCAAAAGACTGGTTTCTGAAACAGGGTGGTAAACAGGAAGATATCGCGAAGCACTTTGTCGCAGTGTCCTCAAATGTTGAAGCCGCTACCGAGTTCGGTATCGCCGAAGAAAATATCTTCCCGATGTGGGATTGGGTAGGCGGTCGTTACTCCCTGTGGTCAGCCATTGGTCTGCCAATTTCCTTATGTCTTGGGTTTGCCAATTTTAAAGGTTTACTGGAAGGTGCTTTTGCCATGGATAAGCACTTTAGATCAGCTCCCAATGAGCAAAACCTGCCGGTTATCCTGGCGGTGCTGGGTATTTGGTACCGTAATTTCTTTGGCGCGCAGTCGCACGTCATGCTGCCTTACTACCATTACCTGCGTGGCTTACCAGCATACGTTCAGCAGCTCGATATGGAAAGTAACGGCAAAATGGTGACTCAGGATGGCGATGCAATCGGTTACGAAACCGGGCCGATTATCTGGGGTAGCGAAGGCACAAACGGTCAGCACAGTTTTCATCAGCTAATTCACCAGGGCCATGGTGTGATCCCGGCAGACTTTCTGTTGCCATTAACGGTGCCGAATCAGGATGACACCCATCACGCTATGCTGGCGTCTAACTGCTTTGGCCAGGCTCAGGCACTGATGCAGGGTAAATCCTTCGAGGACTGTTATGCGGATCTGGCCGACAAAGAGCTGGATGAAGCAGAGCGTAAACGTCTGGCCCAGCATAAAACCATGCCGGGCAATAAACCCAGCAACACCATTTTATTTGAAAAGCTCGATCCGTTTACACTTGGCGCGCTGGTTGCAATGTATGAACATAAGGTGTTCGTACAAGGTGTTATCTGGCAGCTTAATTCCTTTGACCAATGGGGCGTAGAATTAGGTAAAGTTCTTGGTAATCAAGTGTTAGCGGGGATTCAGGGGAATACAGATGAAGAGACTTTTGACAGCTCAACCCAGGATCTGATTAACCGATTTAAGCAAGCCAATGCACCAAAATAAACATTACTGGTTATAATCTGAGCCATTAATGTGCAAAACAGAGGGAACCGCTCACGGGGTCCCTCTGTTCATAAGAACACCACGGATTGTCATCGCAGTGTCATAAATTGTTAATTAAAAGTAAACAAAACTATTTTAATCTAACCATAGCTGTGGTACAAAAATTGTCAGGGGTCAATAAAGACACACTGACAGTGTAGTTAGCGGTAATAACAAGGAGATCTCCGTGGATACTTCAGATCTATTTGCAATGCTTAACCTAGACGAAACTTCAACCAAAACCAAAAGTAAAAAACGAAAGTGGAGAGAAATCGAAGCAATCAAAGACCGGTATCAACTCGAAAAGGAACTCGCCGATATCGACATGAGTTTTGACCTGGCTTTAGAAGACAGCGCTCGCTAAGAACACACAACGACCACATCATCGATGTGGTCGTTTGCGTTTAGGGTGTCTGGTGTTGAAATCAGGCCAAAAATGCGCTTATTAACTCGCGGTTTATATCTGCCAGTTGATGGCTGACTTATTCTGGCGACTCAAAAGCTGGTTAGTCTGGCTGAAGTGTTTACAGCCCAAAAATCCCCGGTGTGCAGACAACGGTGAAGGGTGAGGTGCACTCAGCACGTAATGCCTGCTGGTATCGATATGCATGCCTTTTTTCTGTGCATGGCTGCCCCACAGTAAAAAGACCACACCTTGTTGATGGCGGTTAACGGCATCAATAACGGCGTCGGTAAACGTTTCCCAGCCCCATTTAGCATGGCTGTGCGCCTTACCCTGTTCGACTGTTAATACGGTATTTAACAGCAATATCCCCTGTTCTGCCCAACTGGTGAGTGTGCCGTGGTCTGGAATAACAAACCCATCGACGTCCGCAGCGAGCTCTTTGTAGATATTCACCAGCGATGGCGGTGTTTTAACGCCAGGTAACACCGAAAAACACAACCCATGAGCCTGGTTAGGGCCATGGTAAGGATCCTGACCAAGGATAACCACTTTCACGCTTTCCAGCGGTGTGTATTTGAGCGCATTAAACACGTCCTGCCGAGGCGGATAAATCACTTTACCCGCCTCACGCTCAGACTCAACACGGGCCATCAGCCGGGTAAAGTACGCAGCTTCTTTTTGTGGCCCCAGAGCCTCCTGCCAGGTGGTCATTACTTGTCTTTGAGTAACGCAATCATATGCGCTTTTAAAGCTTCATAATCGGCCGGCAGTTCCGCTTCCAGGCTATCCTGATTAGCACAGTCGGCCAGCGGCTTAGGCAGGCTCAGCGGTGTACCTAAAACGTTTTCTACCGTTTCACGAAATTTAGCCGGATGCGCAGTGCCCAGGAACACGCCAACTTCATCGTCATTCAGATCATGGCTTACCGCGCGATAGGCAATGGCCGCATGCGGCTCTGAGGTATAGCCTTCTTTCAGCAACTGGCGCATTGCCAATTGAGTGTACTCCTCATCTACCGACTCACCGCGTAATATTGCTTTGTCCACATAACCGCGCTCTATCAGCGCTTCAATGCGTGGCCAGTTATTAGGCTGACTCACGTCCATCGCATTGGACATGGTTGCCACGGTGGCATTAGGCGCCCATTCACCGGTTTTGAGGTAGCGTGGCACCGTATCATTCAGGTTAGTAGCAGCAATAAAGCGCTTTATTGGTAATCCCATAACCTTAGCAATCATACCGGCAGTCAGGTTGCCAAAATTTCCGCTTGGTACTGAGAATACAGCTTTATCACGCTTATCCTCTGGCAGTTGCGCAACGGCTTCGAAGTAATAACAAACCTGAGCTAACAGGCGGCTGATATTGATGGAGTTGGCAGAGTTAAGGTGCAGGCCTTCGCGCACATCAACATCGTCAAAAGCGTTTTTCACCATGGCCTGACAGGCATCAAAGTCACTCTCGATGGCAACAGTATGAATATTACCGCCCAGCGTGGTAAACAGCTTTTGTTGCAGCGGGCTAATCTTACCTTTTGGAAACAGAATCACCACGTTGATGTTATCCAGCCCATGGAAAGCATGAGCTACCGCAGCGCCGGTATCACCAGATGTTGCGGTCAGGATAGTAATGGGGGCACCGTCACTGATCCGAGCCAGACACTGCGCCATAAACCGGCCACCAAAGTCTTTAAAGGCCAGTGTGGGACCGTGGAACAACTCCAGACAGTAGGTTTTATCATTTACCTGTTCAACCTTGGCCGGAAAGGTAAACGCATCCTTAACGATCTCGGCAACGGTGTCTTCACCCAATTCATCACCAATAAAAGCCGATAGGATTTTAGTTGAACGCTCAACAAAAGGCATTGCCAGCAATTCATCAATGTTATCAAAGCTCGGGATTTCAGTAGGGAAAAATAGCCCCTGATTACGTCCCAGGCCCTGCTTTACTGCCTGCGCAAATGACACCTGTTCACTTGCGTCTTTTAAATTTACCAATTGCACTTTGTTATACCTTACTCTTGTTCCTGCTGTGATCCGGCGCCTTTCGCGGGGATACGGCATACATGGCTAAAGCCATCTTCATTTTGAATATAGTTCTCGGTCAGCCAATTGGCTATATCATTGGCCTGGCGATAGTCATCGCACACCGCAAACACGGTTGGACCCGAACCTGAAATCCCAAATGCCAGCGCACCGTTGGCCATGCTGTAATTCCGGGCTTCATCGAACACCGGTAGCAGCGACTTACGGTAGGGCTCAGCAATGACATCCTGCATCACGCTGGCAGCCATGGCATAGTCATCGTTATACAGGGCATGCACGAAGATACCCAACTGACGACCAAAGGTAAGTGTATCTTTAAGCGGTACCGCATTGGGCAGGATATTCCGCGCTGCTGAAGTCGATACGCTGATACCCGAATAGCACACCACCCAATACCAGCTCTTTACTACTGGCAGCGATACGGTGACGTTATCTTCCTGGCCGGTCATCAACGTCATACCGCCCAGATAACAAGGCGCAACATTATCGTAGTGGATACTGCCACTGATTTGACCTTCCAGTTCACCCATCATTTTTAACAGGGTATTCTGGTCGAAGGGACGCTCAAAGTGTTCGTTCAGACCATGGAACGCGGCCACAATAGAACTGGCGCTGGAGCCCAGACCGCTGCCGATGGGCAGCGATTTCAACAAGGTAATATGTACCGGCGTAGCGGTCAGATTTTTGGCCTGCATGGCTTTCACAAAAAAGTGATAGCAGTCGGTAACGATATTCTCATCGGCATTTGACGGCAGTTTATGCGCAAAGACACCGGCAACGTTGAGTCCGTACTCGTCGGCATCACTGATAATGACTTCATCACCCAGCAAGCGTCCATCCAATGGCTGTAAGGCCGCGCCCAGTACATCAAACCCGAGGCTGATATTGCCAATTGATGCGGGTGCGTAAGCTCTGGTTGTTTTCATTTTTACTAATCTCTAAAACCGGTTAATGCGCGTTTTGTTTCCATGGCATGGTACGAAGAATATCGGCAAACACGCCAGCAGCGGTTACCGTAGCACCGGCACCGTAGCCGCGGATAACATATGGAATCGGCGTATAATAATCACTGTGAATTGCCAACGCATTTTCACCATCTTTTACTGCCGCCAGCGGGTGTGAGCCTGGTACTGCCTGAATGGTGACTTTGCATTTGTCACCTTCAATTGAACCAATGTAGCGTAATACTTTACCTTCCGCGGCGGCACTTTCAACCCGTTTAGCAAAGTCAGCATCGAGCTGTGGTAATTGTTCCATGAAGCTGGCTACATCGCAGTCTTCTGCAAAGCCCGCAGGCAGGACAGATTCTATATCAATGTCACTGAGTTCCAGTTCCAAATCGGCTTCACGCGCCATGATTAACAGTTTACGCGCTACGTCCATACCGCTTAAGTCGTCTCGCGGGTCGGGCTCAGTAAAACCGTTTTCTTTGGCAATGGCCGTTGCCTGGGATAAGGTTAAGCCTTCTTCCAGCTTACCGAATACGTAGGATAAACTGCCTGACAAAATACCTTCAAAGCGGTGCAGTACGTCACCGGCAATAAACAGTTTCTGCAGGTTATCAATCACCGGCAAACCAGCACCCACTGTAGTTTCATAAAGATACTGGCGATTAGTTTGTAAAGCGGTTTTGCGCAGTTTTTTGTAATACGACAGGCTGTCAGTATTGGCCTTTTTATTCGGTGTTACCACGTGGAAGCCATTCTCCATCATGTCAACATACTGACTGGCAATGGCAGCATTACTGGTACAATCCACAATCACCGGATTCACCAGCGCATTGTTATTTACAAAGTCATGTAAACGCTCTACCGAAAACGCGTCGGTGGCGTTATTTAACTGTACGTTCCAGTCGCCGTTAACATCCACACCCTGACTACTAAGCAGTAGCTTACGGCTATTGGCAATGCCGTATACACGAAGCTGAATATTACGAGCCAGCAAGGTCGGTTGCTGTTTAGCAATCTGTCCCAGTAGCTCGGCGCCTACAACACCACAGCCCACCAGGAATACGTCGATGGTATGCAAGTCCGAGAAGAAGTTCTGGTGAATAACCTTGACTGCTTTTTTAGCTCGTTTGGCTTCGATGACCGTTGAAATAGAGCGCTCAGAAGATCCCTGGGCAATAGCGATATTGTTCACCCGCGCCTGGGACAGTGCATTAAAGAAGCGTGCCGCCAACCCTTTAGTATGACGCATACCATCACCCACCAGGGTCACGATGGCTAATTCATGACGCACTTCAATGGGGTCAAGCAACTGGTTTTGCAGTTCCAGGGCAAAGGCATCTTCGAGCAGGTTCTGTGCGCGTTGTGCATCTTTACTGGAGATACAGAAGCTGATGGAATACTCAGAGCTTGACTGGGTGATAAGACTAATTGAGATATGCGCATTAGACATCACCTCAAACACCCGGCTTGCCATGCCAACCATACCTTTCATACCAGGACCGGCGACATTAAACATGGAGACATTATCGAGCTGAGAAATCCCTTTTACGCTGGTCCATGTAGTGCTCGCTTCATTACTGATAAGCGTACCCGGCGCGCTGGGGTTTAAGGTATTCTTGATTAAACAGGGGATGTGATGCTGAGCAATAGGACCAATGGTCTTCGGGTGCAGTACCTTGGCACCAAAGTAAGACAACTCCATGGCTTCCTGATAAGTCAGCTTATCAAGTAATACCGCGCCCTCAACCTGATTCGGATCGGCATTGTAAACGCCATCCACATCGGTCCAGATTTCGCAACATTCGGCATCAATACAAGCGGCCAGTACAGCGGCGGAATAATCAGAGCCATTCCGACCCAGGGTCACTTTTTCGCCTTCTTCATTGGCAGCGACAAAGCCGGGCATAATAATCAACTGGCTGCCATCGGTGATCACTTCACTGAAGTTTGCTTTACTTAGTGCGACATCAGCAATACTGTCGAGGTAATCGCCTTCGGCTAACACGTATTCAACCGGATCGAGAATTTGGTTGTTGATCCCTTTGGCCGATAAGATACCGCTAAACAGATTAACGCTGATGTATTCACCCAGGCTCATGATGCTCGCGGTCACGGCATCCGGAGAGCGACCTAATAACGCGATGCCTTGCAATTGCTTTTTCAGACCGGCTAAGTGCGTACTAATAAAATCATTGATGGTGGCGACATCGAAGTCGGCAACCTCTTCACTGAGCTGAGCAGCAATACCCCGCACTTTATCATTTAACTGGCCAAACAGAACTTCGTAATCTTCTCCTGCCGCAGCTTGCTCGCAGAGCGCACCAAGTGCGTTAGTGACGCCTTTCGGGGCCGACAATACTACCGCAGCGCCATTTGCCTGGTGGATCGTCATGCTAATCTCGGTCACTCGCAAATAACGTTGCGCATCGGCCAGAGATGAACCACCAAACTTTAAGACTTTCATTGAATGCTCCTTGACTGCATCGTGTTTTGGGCATCGCCCATTTTCTTTACCGCAAAAAAAAACCCGCTCTTGTGAGGGCGGGCTTTCGATGTCTGTTTGCTTACGCGCACTAGCCAGCGACCGCCCTCGATGAGGTGGTAATAATCATGCCGGTGGTGCTCATAATCGTCTTCATGTGGTCAATTTGCCGTATAGACGTCTATATGTCAACAGCCATCTGCACAATTTTAGACCGTTATTTCGATCATTTCGATTGTTGCGGGACATTACTCCCTCCCGGGGAACGCCTTACTTCATATGCTTAATCGAAAATCAATCGCACTGTATCCGAACTATATTTTCACTGTCGTTGGTAATTTCGCAGCAGGCCACATGCTCGTGCCTGGCGCTTCTATCTAACCTTGCGCAAGTCTTTTGCTTTTTTTTGATTTTTTTTGCGGGGCGCATTTTAGCACAACTACCAGATACTTTAACCTGCAATTTACTCGTGTTTAGCTATACTTTATAACAATAGTTTGTCGATACAAACTCAGTGGGGTAACCGAGCAGGTAAAAGTGTGGACTGCATGTTTAGCCACCCAATACCAAAACGCTTTCCTGCGGGTGTGGCGTAATGATCCAATGGCGCTTAGCGAGGTACTCAGGACCATCAGCCTAACTATCAAAAGCTGAATATCCTGCTTTCTCAAACATTCACCATCTTCAAGTAATATCAGCCTTGTTTGTCCTGTTTAAATGATTGAAGTACGAATTAAGTTACCGGTGAAATAACGGCTCAACAGAAAAGCCGGTCGTGAGGGTTGTTGATACGCTTTATACACTATGATTCTTCAACGACCATTTGAAACGCGCCTTGACCAAGAAAAACCGGTAATTGACCTGTCCACCGACTTGCTTACCGGTATCCTGGCCTGTCAATGAACATCCTGAATCAGATGCTTCAGGCGCCTGCTACTTACGCAATATATCAGCCTGATTTGATTACAGTCCACGTATATTCAATGGCTTACCAATCCCGGAGCACCTTTGAGCTTGGCGAAGCTGACTAGCATCGCCAACCCAGACAAACCGGCAAACAACAAAAGTACATTGGCTAGCCCAGCCAGGTTGCTTTGCAGCGCGGCAACAATTATTGGTGCCATAAACTGGCCTAGAAAGAAGGAGCCGGTCCACAACCCCGTCCCGCGTCCGCGTACGTTCTCAGGTAATTCTTTGAGTATCCAGGTCAGCATGGTTGGTAATAGCAAACCAAAACCCAGACAGGCAATGACCAGTGCACCGCTGCTTACCAACAAGTTATTTGACCAGGCTGCGCCACCATAGCCGATGGTTGACAGGGTAAAACCAATACTGATCAGCGCTGGTCCCGATGCCCCCTTTAAGGTTCTGAATATGACCGCGCCGAGTGCCATCCCAATATTGGCCGCCGCACCTATTCCTCCGATCATGGCTGGCGAGACCTCGCTGGTTAGACCAAGGATTTCACCGAGTTTGACAATAACGGTATAGAACAGCACACCGACAAATAAACTGGTGCCTAGCATGGGCAAAATACTGATCCAAGGAATACGCTGCAGTGGATGCACTTGCGGCTGCGTTTGTCGCTTTGGCTCAAACAGAACCAGCCACACCATAACGCCAATTGGCAGGGCCAGCAAATATAGCAAAAACGGGCCACGGGAGCCCAGTAGCTCACCCAAAATGCCACCAATGGCGATCAGAACAATGGCACTGATACTCACGCTGGCCATTTGAATCGCTACCCAGCGCTGGCGCGCTTTGCCTTCGTAATAATCACCAAGCAGTGCGGTGGCCACGGTCATGATAGCCGCTTCCGATACTCCCAGTATCACCCGCGCCGCGATAAAATGGTGTAAGTCGGTCAGAAAATAGGGCAGTAAGCCGATCACGGCATAAATCAATAAGGCAACCAATAACACGGGTTTTCTGCCAAACTTGTCAGAAACCCACCCCGCCAGCGGAGAAAACACCGCAACGCAAAGCGCTGGTACGGTGATAGCAATGGGCACAAGAAACTGTGCGCCTGCGACACTGGCAAATTCCTCCAGCAACAGAGGCAACACCGGCACCAAAGAGATGATCGCCATCACTGGCATAACAGCAGCTAAAATTAACAATATGCCGTGTTTAGTGGTGGCAATCTGACTGCTTTGACTTGAGTGTAGCCCTTCACTTTGTTGTATAGTCATACTATTTCCTGTGGTCGTTTGGCAGACCTGTATTATTCAATTTGTCGAGCGTTTGAGCACACAAGTGCAGGCGCTGCATGACTTGCGGGAAACCGGAAAGGAGGATTCCCCTTGGTCTTCAGAATGACTGAAGGTATTTTGACGTTGCAGTTCGCTAGTCTCGCACCTGATCAGCAACTTCGGGCTTAGGTTGTGAAGCTCTGAAAAATTCCAGCTTATCCGCTGCCGGCCAGGGCGCCTGCCGTGCAGTGTCGCCAAGTTCAAGCAACACCGGCTGGGATGGGTCATACGATGGCCACTTAAATGTTTGCGTAGTGGGCGTGCCAGTACGAGCAAAAGCAACTAATGAATTTATCATTGCATTGCTCAGGTCCCGGTCTGTTTCGCGCCAGTTGCGCATGATGCGATAGCGATTAAAACTTTCTAGGGTGCCAAGCCAGAACGGGACTTCGGATGTATGATAGGCGCCAGCACTGGCCGGGTCCAGATTAGTAATTACCACGTCATCAGGATAAGAATGAGAACGCGAAAACATATAGCTGTAGACAGGTGCGTTGCCATACTTAGTCTGCATGCGCGCCCAGACATCCATTGCGGAGACCATTGTATTATCGCGGTCCGCCGCTCGCGCCTGGCTGATTGCCTCACGATCACTTGACGCCGGATACATGGCTAAAAACGCTGGCGCCCGTTCACCAAAAAGTTCCTCAGCGCGCTGTTGGTATTGGGCTACACTATTAATGCGGCCCAGGCCACCAAACGACTCATCATGAGTGAACCCCACAATCAAGGGCACATCATTCTGGGCCGAACGACTAAAAATGTGACTAATGTTGTCTGGCAGAACATAGCCGTCAACAATAGGTCCAACGGGAGGCGAACTTGGTTTTCTCGGTACAACCAAGCGATCGGCGGGCATCGCTCGCAATTCTGCCAGGTTGTTGGCATTCCATATTTGTTGCAGTCTGACCCCATCTTTTTCGGCCACCGCTAAGGTCCGCAAACTAAACGGTCCGCTTGATGAGAGAAGAGCGCCACTCATTCCAACCGCGCGATGAAACAGACCTTCAGTTAACGGGCTTGACTGCAAAGCCAGTACCGACATAGAGCCGGCTGACTGCCCCATAATAGTCACATTATCTGGATCCCCGCCGAACCGGGCGATATTGTCATGAACCCACTGTAGCGCCGCAATTTGATCGAGAAAGCCAAAATTGCCCGAACTGTTGTGAACTGACTCATCGGTTAGCTCAGGATGAGCGAGATAACCCAAAGGCCCGACCCGGTAATTAAGATTAACAAAGACCGCCCCGTGTTGGGCAACCTGCTCACCACCATACAACGGCATGCTGCCTGAGCCGATAAAAAACCCACCACCGTGAATAAATACAATGACGGGGGCTTTTTTCACACCAGTTTTAGCCCACACATTTAAATACAGGCAATCTTCGCTGGTGACTTCCGGACCGGAATATTGATTGGTCATAATGCCCCGTTGAGGCTGCATGCATTGCGGCCCGAAATCATCAGCATGATAAACACCGTTCCAAGTCTCTACAGGCTGAGGGGCGCGCCAACGCAACTCCCTGACTGGGGGCGCCGCGTACGGAATCCCAAAAAACGCCTGAACATCCGGCTGAACCATCGTCCCTTGAATTTCCCCACTTTTAATTTGAACAACCTTAGTTGGATTGAAGCCTTGCTGTTTCGCCGTCGCTGAAAATGCTATCAAAAAAAACAGAAGCACATGCATGGTGCAACGTAACTGGCGTTTGAAAATCATCAGAACTCCCTCAATAGTTTACGGTAACTTAACTGGGCGGCCTGGCGATAGCACCAGGTATGACGCCTGCCTTAGTGGTGTGACTTCGATAGCAGACAAGTGAATGTCGAAATATTCATAGGTAAAATCTCAGGTCAAATGACACGAGCATGACTACTCGCTCTCTGGCTGGTTGATAAAACGTGACACCGTTCTGATCACACCGCGTACTTCGGCCAGACCTTTTAAACGCCCGATGGCGGAATAGCCAGGATTGGATTGACGATTGATGTCATCAAGCATCTGATGGCCGTGATCGGGTCGAATAAATATGTCATTGGCCTGTCCTGCATTGACCCGCTCTCGACGCCTTTCTTCGCGAAGTAATTGTTCAATAACCCCGATCATGTCCACATCGCCGTCTAAATGACTGGCCTCCTGGAAGGAACGCTGTTCATTTTGCTCTAGTGTCACACTGCGTAAATGCGAGAAGTGAATACGAGCGCCAAACTGCCTGGCCATTTCAACTATGTTATTGTCAGGGCGACTACTGTAAGTCCCCACACACAGGGTGATACCGTTGGCTTCACTGGGGATCTCGTTAAACAATATGTCCAGATCATCAGCGGTACAAATTATGCGTGGTAAGCCGAACATTGAACGCGGCGGATCGTCCGGATGAATGGCTAGTTTCATCCCCACCTGCTCGGCTATGGGAACGACTTTAGCTAAGAAGCGGAACAGGTTGTGTCTAAGGCTGCTGTCATCCATATCCTGGTACTGCGCAAGCATTGCCTTAAACGAGTCAAGGTTGTAGCTGTCAGTCATTTTGCCAGGTAAACCGGCAATAATATTTGCCGTCAGGGTGTGTATTTCCTGCTCGCTCATCGACTCAAACTGTTGCCTGGCAGCTTGTATTTCAGCGTCAGAATAATCCGCTTTTGCGTTATCGCGTTGCAAAATAAATAAGTCAAATGCCGCAAACTTTTGCTGATCGAACCGCAGGGTATACGCCCCTGACGGTAACCGGTATTTCAGGTCAGTGCGGGTCCAGTCAATGACCGGCATGAAGTTGTAGCAGATCACTTTAATGCCGTGTTTAGCCAGGTTTTCCATCGTCGCAATCCAGGCGTCAATGTATTGATCGCAGCCAGGTAAATTGAGTTTGATCGACTCATGTACCGGAATGCTTTCTACCACCGTCCAGGCTAAGGGGGTCTCATTGGGAGCGCATGCCTCTATCCTATTTTTATGGGCGACAATGGCTTCTTCACTCCACACCTCTCCGGCCGGAATATCATGCAAGGCACTGACAATATCGGTAGCACCCGTTTGACGAATATCGTTTAAGCTGACTGGATCATTAGGTCCAAACCAGCGCCAGGATTCTTTCATATTCATTGCCTCACTTTCCTTTGGGTTCGTTGACCCTAATCAACGGGTGACGAACACCAGACGGTGCCGTCGCAATAGGATTTATCTTTGGATACGTGATTGCTTAGAAGGAATAGCTAAAGTTGACGCCCATATAGCGCATTGCGCCGCGCGTCCATTGCTTACCTAATGCCGTTAGGCCGCCAAGACGAGCTGAATAGTCTGTGTAGCCGAGAGAATAGCTTTGATCAAACAGGTTATTCACAAAAAACGTCAACTTGTAACTGTGGTTTTGAGACTCAACAATACCAAAACTAATATTCGCAATGCCGTAAGCTGATTGGTCTGACAACGGGTTACCATAGAGATCGTAGTTCACATCATCCTGCCATTGATAGTTGGCTTGCGCGAAATAGTTAAACGAACGACCACTGGCGGCTTCTTCCCAGTAAGCGCCTAAACTGTATTTAAGATCCGGAGAGTTATTTAAGTCCTTGCCATTTAGATTCTGTATATCCACACCACCGAGGCCAGCGCCGATCATACAACCCTCTTCAGCTGTCTGGCCGCTATAACATTGTGCCCCTTCAAAAGACTCAATCGTGGCATCAATGTAAGCAATCGAGGCATTCAAGTTTAAACTTTCAGTGGCCTGATACGCCAAATCAACTTCCAGCCCCTGGGTGCGCAATTTACCCACGTTATTCAATGCAAACGTAGGGGCCCCCATTTCATCGAGCACCGCACCTTGTGCCTGGTAGTCATCAAACTCTGTTCTAAAAGCGACGAACTCATAGGATAGGTGTCTGTTTTCAGTTCTGCCTTTTATACCGAGCTCAAACGATACAGAGGTTTCCTCGCCAACAGGATTATCTGCATTGTACTGACTAAAGCCCGATGCAATATCGTAAGCCTGCCCTTTGTAACCTGTACTCACACTACCAAACACCATATCGCCGCTTTCCAGATAATGACGCAGGGCTAGTTTTCCAGTAACGGCATTTTGCGAGTCGTTGCCAGACGACGTCACCGCAACCGGATCGGTAAAGCTACCACTGCCATAATAATCAATAAATTCGGCAGAGATTTTTTCGCGATTTAGACGAAGACCCATATCCAGAAAAGTTTTATCCGACAAAGTCAGGGTACTTTGGCCAAACAGGGCGATACTCTCAGTGGTTGCTTTGGCATCCCATTTTGAAATCAAAAAGCGCAGTGGGTAGCGATCAAAGCCACGGGTAGTTTCGGCATCCGAATAAAACAAGCCGAGCATGTATTCAAAGTTCGTGTTATTGGTCGAGGTCAGACGAAACTCCTGCGAAATGGCATCAGAATGCTCATCAGAAAATTGCACTATATTCGGACCACCTATACCCAGTGGATCAAGAAATGGGCTTGGGGAAATGGGTACATCGGTTAAATCTACGTCGGCAACACCATCAAGGTCATAGCTTTGATAACTGGTAATCGAGTTTAAGGCATGGTTTGGCAGGTCATAGTCAAACTTCAGCACGACCATTTCCTGTTCCGCTTCAAAACTGTTAGGTGAATCAAAGCGAACATTAAGATTGTCTTCACCAGGCGTGACACCTTCACCCGCAACAGAAGGGTCGGCATCTACCCAGGTAACACCGGTACTGGATTCCCTATACGATTTGTCAATAATCAATGTCGATTTAAGGTTATCAGACGGTAACCAAAGCAGTTTACCTCGAACTCCCCAGGCTTTTTCACCATTGAGATCTTCACCATTGTAAAGATTGTTAATAAATCCATCACGATCGGTGTAATAGCTGGATATCCGGTAACCCAGGGTGTCACTGAGGGGCCCAGTTAACGACAGACTGACTCGCTTCTCGTCATCATCGGTAGCGCGAAGACTCACTCTGCCAGAAAATTCATCACCGGGTGCCTTCGTAATGATGCTCACCACACCCGCAGACGCATTTTTACCAAACAAAGTGCCTTGTGGACCACGCAACACTTCAATACGTTCAATATCTTCCAGGGTATTAAAAGCCTGGGCTGTTCTGATTAAGTTAACATCATCAACCACTACCGATACGCTGGGTTCAGCACCGATACTAAAGGCTGAAGTTCCCACGCCGCGCATATTGATAACATTGCCATTCGGGCTGGTGCCTTGTGACATTGTTAGCGAAGGTGACACACGCGTCACATCGGTAAATTCTTGCACATCCAAATTTTCAATCTGACCAGCACCAAGCACTGATAGCGACATAGGGATATCCATTTTGGATTGCACGCGCTTTTGTGCGGTCACTTCAATGACCTCCAGTTCAAATGCGTCTTCAACGGCCTGTGCAATTGCCGACGTGTTGAAAAGCGTGCTAGCTGCAACGAGTGTACAGGGCAATAATTTTTGTTTTAATTTATGACTCATGTGACTTCCTCAAGTGTGAACCAGATGCATGGTATGATTGAGCCATTGACAGCAACGATAAATTTTCACATTTCTGCCTGGTGGCCTTACCAATATTGTGAAAACTATGTAACAAAAAAGTGAATATTAAAAAGTTATTATCGTGATGGTAAGTATTGTGATATCTGATTGTTGCCATATAGCCGCTGAATATCGTAGCTAACGCGACTTTTTTGAGGTGTTTTTCGTCACATGTGTATAACAGAGACACATTATAATTGGTCATACAATATAGATTGATTGTAGTCAGAGATTCGTGGGGGGAGAGCCATTTTGCTCGGGCAGCGAGAAGATGATAACGCCGTACCAACAGAACATGGCGTGGCTCAAAGCAAAAAGGATGATATCAGGCTAACGGCGGCGATGCGTTATCAGTACTAGCGGTAAATTGACGGAAAGAGAAAACGGCTCAGTGTCTACTGGCCGCTATATTTAAGCTCAATACTCCCTTTGCGCGATTGTATCAACCATTGGCCTTCAACTCGCACCAGCATATCGGTAAAACTGCCGATCATTAGCTGGTTGTCAGCCATAACTGGCATTGCCTCACTGGCCGCGCCGGTCACCAGCCATACCCGGCTACTGGCTATCACTTGGTTTGCCGTCATGATCTCAAACACTGTATTAGCGATGATATGACAACTGGTACGCGGTGGTCGATTGCAAAAGGAATCATAAATGGCTGCGCGTCCGGTGATACCGTGGTCAGCATCGCTGGGCCGATACAACACGGCATCCTCGGTATAACAGTCGGCCAGTGCCTCCCACTGCCCATTATCCAATAGCATCGTCACACGATGGAGCAACTGCTGACATTCCTGTTGAATACAGGCTTTTTCCTGTCGGTCCATTTACCCTACTCCCGTTGACCTAGCCAATCACGCATGGCTTTCGCAATTTGCTGTGGTGCCTCGACTGTCGACATATGGCCAACACCGTCAAGTATCACTAACTTGCTCCCGGGAATTTGCTCGTGAATTGCCTGATGCTGGACAACCGGACTCCATTTATCTTCACTGCCGGTCATCAACAGCGTGGGCACCCGAACCTGACTTACCACTTTTTCGGCATCAGGGCGTGTTAGTAAAGCCTGTATTTGCCCGTTAAAATCGGCTGCACTGTGGCGCAATACCATTTGCTTAAGTTGTGCTACAAGCTGGTCGTTTTGCTTTGCCGTATCGCTTAACATCGGTGGCAACCAGGTATCAGCGACGGCGGCCATGCCCGCTTCACGTGACAAATCCAGCAGTTTTTGACGACCGGGAACTTCCTTTTCAGAGCGGGGGTGTATACCGGTATTCAGGGCTGCCAAGCGTATAATCCGCTCGGGGGCCTGGCGCATTATTTCAAATGCTACGCGCCCCCCCATAGAATGCCCGGCCAGGGCAAAATGTACAGGGCTATTGGCAAGCACATGGGTTGCCATTTCACTAATACTGTTAAAGCCTGCAAAACTAAAAATAGTTACATCGGCAATATCCTCAAGTAAACCGCCAACGTCCTGCCACATAAAGCGGTCACAGAGTAAACCGCAAAGCAGTACTAACGGGGTTTTATTGCTTGGCTGATCCATCCCTATATACCTATTTGTTATTTATTTTCATAAACAAGGTGACCAAGTGCCGTATTGGAAACTGGCACATGATAGTGGCGGTGGATTTCTTCAACTTTCTCGTTAAGCGCACCGCGCATCACCAACCACATTATCATTTCACAACCTTCTGTGCCGCTTTCGCGAATGTATTCAGACTGCGGTATGTTAGCCAGTTCAGAATAATCATCCTTAAGCTTATCCATAAAATCGCGATCCCATTGCGGGTTAATCAATCCTGCTCGCTCACCTAACAATTGATGGCTTAAGCCGCCGGTACCCCAAATTTGTACATTCAGGTTACCGTCGAAAGACTCAACGGCCTGACGTATTGCACGGCCTAAATTCAGGCAGCGCCGCCCACTGGGACCGGGATACAACACGACATTGACGGCCAGTGGGATCACCTTGCATGGCCAGTTCTCTGGCTGTCCAAACATTAATGACAAGGGCACAGTCAGGCCATGATCAACTTCCATTTCATTGACGATGGTGATATCAAAATCCTGCTGAATAACTGACTGAGCAATGTGCCAGGCTAAATCGGGCGAGCCCTGCACTACAGGCACCGGACGGGCTCCAAATCCCTCGTCAGCCGGCTGAAATTCACTGCCGCAGCCTATTGCGAAGGTCGGAATGATCTTCATATCAAAAGCAGTGGCGTGATCGTTATACACCAGAATGACCACATCAGGCTTTTCTTCGGCTATCCATTTTCGAGTAAAGTCATAGCCGCTAAACACGGGGCGCCACTCTTCAGTGTCGGTTTGATTGGTGTCAATCACTCGACCCAGTAAAGGGACATGGGAGGTAGCAACACCTGCACTAATTCGGGCCATTATTTTTTCTCCCGGCTGTAGCGGTTGCCTTCAATAGTTCGGCCTCCACTTTTCATCATCTGCATATATTCTTCGCTATTCATATCGGTCATCGTCGCAACAGCCGCAGCAACACTAAGTCCATCAGTAGCACTGATTTTCACCAGATAGTAAATATTGCCACCAAGTGCGATCATTTTCGTGTAATCACGCTCCATAACCGCTTGACGTTGATCGGATGTCATTGGCCAGTTAGCCAGATAGCCGGCTTCGTCAGCCTTAAACGCCTGGCGGTTTTCGGCTTTCATCAAGGACATACAAAACTGATTCAAATGGTAGCCTTTACGCGCCTGTTTGCTATCAAACACCGTGGTACCAGGTATGTCCTGATAAGATTGTTCGCTTGTCATAAGGTTCTCATTGGGATGAAACGCTACTTTCGCAGCCTGCACCGGTGCAGTATTAATACTGGTAAACACACGGCCAGACTGCTTCCTTAATCAACGGGTTACACTGCTTTGTGTTGGGCAGATAGTGACCCCCATTGTCATTTAGATTGCTTCCATCAACCGGGTCAGTGAGGTACGCATAATATCGGCATGTTCACCTTTATTACCGCCTTCTACTTCGATTTCACCTAAGCGGCCAGAGTTCTCCACGACCATTCGGCAACGTTCCCAACGACGCTGTTGGTAGTTTTCCAGTGCCGCAGCAAGTTCACTGTTTTGGGCCAACTCTTCAACCAGTACGATGGCATCTTCAATGCCAATACAGGCGCCGGAGGCAAGGTGCGGGGTCGTGGCATGAACCGTATCGCCAATCATGACAATTCGGCCTTTGTGCCAAGGTTGTGGTACCAGTAAAGAATCCAGCGGGCGCAAAGAAACCAGTGACTCTTGAGTAATTTGCTCAGCCAGAAATTGCACCATCGGGGCACTAAAGTTCTCTAACAGCAACTGCTTTAATATAGCCGGCTCTTGCTCTGGACTAAAACGCTGACGAGTTTCACTGTTAACGGTTAAAAACAGGTAAACTTCGTCCTGAGACATGGGGTTAATGCCCGCTTTAAGGTGTGGGCCAACCCACATCATGGTGCAGTTGCAGTCCTGAGGTTTGGGCAACACTGCACGCCAAACGCCTTGCCCCGTATAGGAAGGTAGCGGCGCATCTGGCATCAGCAACTTTCGGGTTTTCGATTGAACGCCATCAGCTGCAATCACCAAATCAAAATGGTCTGTACTGCCATCAGAAAAGGTTACCTCTACGCCGCTGTCATCCTGCTCAAGTGTCTGGTAGGTTTGGCCAAGACGAATCTTAGTGCCGCTTTCAACCACTTTGTCGGCCATAATTTTAGCCAGTACCGGGCGCATGATCGCCCCTGCCCCTGGAATATCCTGACCGGCAAAGCGCGGGTTAGGGATGGAAGCAATCGGATGACCGGAAGCAGCCATGACCTCAAGCTTGTCACTACCGCTACCGTATGCAAGAAACTCATCTAATATCCCTAAGGTATTAAACGCCCGCAATGTGGCGCCATGTAAACTGATACCGGCGCCTTCAGCTTGCCATTCAGGGTTAATTTCCAATAAATGGGTTTCGATATTTTGCTTACTCAACTGAATCGCCGCTGACATACCGGAAAAACCGCCACCGATAATTAACACCTTATTCACTGATGTGTCCATATACGTATTCCTCAACCTGCTTAATCGTTACAATTTCGCCCAAACCTGCCCGGTATCCGAGACGTCTACATGGATACCTGTCAGTGACTGTCCCTTACAGGGCCCTGAAATACAAAGGCCGGTAGCAATCTCAAACCGTGCACCGTGTGAGGCGCAGACAACATGCTCGCCCGATCTATCCAGATAACCATCTTTGCGCCATGGAAGGGTGGTATCCCCATAATGCGGACACAAATCCCTGTAGGCATGAAGTGTCTCCCCCTGGCGCACCACGAAGACGCTATCACGTCCTTGTCGCAAGGGGTCAAAGCCTTTAGCTGTACCTTGTGGGAGGTCATCGAGATGACACAACAACACCATAACAGCCTTCCTTATTTATTGTGGTGGACCGCCGGGCGCCCATTTCTCCTGAAATCTGAACAAGAAGGCCTGCGAGTTGTCAGCGCCGGGTTGCATTTCACGCGCGGTCCATTCTGCATCATGCAAATCCATATCCGCGTCGTATTCAATGTGGCAGTCAAATGGACTCTTGAAATACCAGAACCAGTTAGACCCCATCAGGTGACGACCGGGTCCCCAAAAACTCTGATAGCCTTTGTTAACCATATTGGTACCCGCCTGAACGACCTCAGTCGGACCTGCCATATGAAACGTAAAGTGCTCAACACCTTGCATATGTGGCGGCGTTTGAATAAAGAACAACGTGTGGTGATCATTGGTGCCAGCCGGGCGCATAAACGGTCCAACATGGCTAAAACGGTCAGTCGTCACGAAGCCCAGACGTTGGCTATAGAATGCCTCTAATTTGGCAAAGTCTGGCACGAAATACACCACGTGAGATAACGATCTGGGTTTGGGTGATGCGTCCTTTTCAACACCTAGCGCATTAATGCCACGTAAGGACGATGCCCCCGGTGCGTTAATCTGCTCAGCGGGCATTGACAACGGTTTACGAATGGTAATTTGAAAGCCCAGAACAAATCCTGCATCGTCCTGAACTTCTAACGCGCCGTTGTCCAGTACCCTAACCGTTCTGTCTTTACCAAGCTCGGCGGCAATGGCATCCAGCGTCGCCTGATCAGCGACGCCATAGATAGTTTTGCGCAACATACTGCCTGACGCCAAAGGCTCAGGTAGTGAAGGATCGCCTCTGTGGGCGACCACTATCGAAGTGCCGTCAAGCGCGGTGAACTGACCATCGCCGACTGACTCCAGCCCATAATCCCGTAAGTATTGCTCACAGGCGTCAACGTCATCCACGCCAAACACCAGTGTATCAGGTCCAATTATATTCATGTTCAATAGCCTGTTAGTCTTTTTTCGCTACGGTGCGTCCACCAAGTCGCTTGGCTACCCAGTCAGCTATATAATGGCTGGTATTGATGCTGTTATCGAAACTGGCGTGCTGCACCCCCCCTTCGCGCTCAGTAAAGATTTTGAGCTCTCGGTCTGGACAGTTAACCAATTGCTCGTAGGTGCGATGCGCCCATTTCAATGGTATCTGACTGTCTTTTACACCATGGGTAACCAAAAACGGCACTTTGATTTTTTCTACCACACCATCAAGGTGAACGTTTTCTGCGATGCGCATGAAGTCATCAATGTCTTTGGCTCCCCACACCCAGCAAACATGATTCCAGTAATGAGGCACAGGCAATTCACCTTCTCGTTCCAGGCGTCGTTTTTGTACGTCGCGCCAGTCATGGTTTGCCCCCCAGGACACACCGCAGGCAAATCGAGGCTCAAATGCGACCGCACGCGGACTGTAATAACCGCCAAGAGACACTCCTTGCATACCGATACGTTTACTGTCGATGTCATCACGGGTTTCAAGGTAATCCACGACCCGACTTGCCCAGTGCTCACTGTCATAACGTGCCGTAAAACCTTGCAGACGCAACGCCTCACCGGTGCCTGGCTGATCGAGCATTAACGAGGCGATACCTCGCTTGGCGAGAGCTTCAGGCTGGCCTACCCGGTAAATCATTTCTTTGGTGGAATCCAAACCATTAACCTGAACAAGCACTGGCTGCGGACCTTCTACCCCTTCGGCAGGATAATACAAGGCAGCGAGATGCTTTCCTTCATAAGGAATTTCAACGCGCTGACACCGTTCACCTTTAAGCTCTATCCCTTTAAGGAACAACTCAAGTGAGCGCTTGTATAACTCCATGCGCCCCTCCGTACCGTGGCCCTGAAGGCGCTCACAGGTCGTTAAGTAAGTAGAGGCACGAGAGTACTTTTCGCCAGCTGACAGCAGGTTACCCGCAGCTTCATCTTCTTCGGCAAGACCACATAATTTATCTGCCATTTGTTGCCAGGTATCTCTGAATGCTTGGGTTCCTGCGGCATCAGGGGCTTTTGCAGCCTCAGCTAATGGCCCGCACATTTCCTGAATTTCGCCCATCCGGGCACCCATTTCAATGGCCAGATTGACTGACAGATCCCACACATAGTTAGTTGGAAAAAATCTAAACATAATGACACCTTTTATTGTGTTACAACTCCAGCGACTAACGCTGAGCGAATGTGTTACGCTTCAAGAATGGCCACTGCACGGACAAAACCTGCAGAGGCGTGTTTAATTTTGTAAGGGAAACAAGCGACCAGGAATCCGTGATCGGGCAGGCTTTCCAGATTAGAGAGCTTTTCCATTTGGCCATAGCCGATGTCACGACCGGCTTTGTGTCCTTCCCAGACGATCGATGCATCACCACTTTCGGCAAATCGTTTTCTGGTATATGAAAAGGGCGCATCCCAACTCCACGCATCGGTACCGACCACCCGTACGCCTCTCTCTGTTAAGTACAATGTGCCTTCGCGGCCAATACCAACGCCTGCGTCGAGATACTCAGGCTGCCCATAAACAGAGCCAGCACGGGTATTCACCAATACAATGTCTAAGGGCTGCAGTGAGTAATCGATTCGGGCAAGTTCCGCTTCAATTTCAGCGGCACTGACCACATGGCCGTCAGGTAAGTGACGAAAGTCCAGTTTGACTCCGGGTTTTAAGCACCACTCCAGTGGCAACTCGTCAATCCCAAACGCGGGACGTCCTCCCATTGCTTCGTCAGTGGTAGAAGCGTAGTGCCAGGGCGCATCCATATGCGTACCACTGTGCGTGGTGATCTTCATAAACTCACCGGCTGGGGCTTCACCGCCGTGCATGTCAGATTTTTTCAAACCCGGAAACATGGAGGCCATAAGCGGCCAGCCGACGTGGTGATCACGGTATTCAATCTCTGGCAGCATCTCCGGGGGATCGGTATAGGGGTTATTCTCCAGCGTGACGGATAAGTCGATCATCTTGCAACTGCTGAGTTTCATAAAAATAAGCCTTTGAATGCGGTTAATTTTCACCGGCTCGCAGCGCTGGTGACTGGGTAATGGTCTGGTCAATTGCACCAAATGGCGCAGTACCATCAGGTAAGGAGGCATGAATGCGGATTCGGTCGCCAAACTTCATGTAGTCCGTACGAATTTCACCAAATTCAATTTGATCAATTGCCCGACGTTCAGAAATACAGGCTGAGCCAGCACTACGATCGTGATTAGATACCGTGCCGGATCCCAAAATAGTGCCAGCGCTAAGGCGGCGAGTGAGGGCAGCATGTGCGATAAGTTGATGAAACCCAAAATGCATGGCACTGCCGTGAGGGTGACCAAACCACTCGTCATTCCAGTGCACGTGCAATGGCAAGTGAACACGGCCATTGTGCCAATACTCACCCAGTTCATCCGGCGTAATAGCAACAGCAGAAAAACTGCTCGAAGGCTTAGCCTGCACAAAGCCAAAGCCGGTATTCATCTCCCGTACAGCCATTGCGCGTAAGCTTACGTCATTAACTAACATTAGCAGGCGTACATGCTCGAGTGCTTTCTCGGCTGGCGTACCCATCGGTACTTCATCAACAATGGCTGCGAACTCCCCTTCAAAATCAATGCAATGGGTTTCACTGGGCAGGGCGACATCATCGCAAGGGCCAAGAAAGTCATCACCTGCGCCCTGATAAATGAGTGGTATGGTATCTGCACCATCAATCGGATCCAGATGAAATGCCTGTTGCATCAGTTCACCGTGGCTAAGGAATAGTGAGCCATCAAGCCATTGCCAACTGCGCGGTAAAGGGGCCATTGCCCGGGCAGGAGAAAAATCCAGCGTGTCGGTCAGCAAACCGTTATTCAGTGCCTGGTAGAGCTCAATAAACTGGTCATTAAGCTTATCCCAGTTTTCCAACGCGTCTTGCAAGGTCGCAGCCAGATGTTCAACCTTCACGGCTTTGCGCAGATCCCGGGAGACCAATAACAGACTGCCATCCGGTGTCCCGTTTTTCAGGCTTGCAAATTTCATTGTTATTTTCCGTGCCATATCATTTACATTTCTGCTACATTAACGCCTGTTGACCTATAAGAATAATCACTTATTACAATGCCATGTAGTTGCAAACGTGATAGGTAAGCAACCGTTTTCAAGCCAGGTTTACCTGTGCGGATTAACCCTGATGCAGACAGCGGCGAAATTGAAAAATGATGCTTAGGTTAGAAAACATCGTGAAACACAATAGTTAGATAAAACCGAGAGAGACGCACATGCGCTTAGAACATTTGGATCTTAACTTACTGGTTGCACTCGATGTGTTACTGGAAGAATGCAATATAACCCGAAGTGCTGAGCGTCTTAATATGACGCAATCTGCAACCAGTGGTATCCTGAAACGTTTACGTCTCTACTTTGACGACGAATTACTGGTGCAAGTGGGACGCAATATGCTCCCTACTCCATGCGCCCTGGAATTGCAGGAACCCGTACGTGATGTAATGCTGAAGATTCGCTCCAGCATTGTAAATCGACAAACCTTCGACCCCTCGGTGAGTAAACGGCATATTCGGATTATTAGTGCCGATTTCGCCATCACAGTATTGCTCAGCAAAGTCATCCATGATTTACAGGAACAAGCGCCCGGGATCAGCTTTGAAATTCTGAACCCCTATCAACAAGCAGAAAACCTGTTGGCCCGTGGTGAAGTGGATTTCTTACTATTGCCCGAACGCTATACCTCAAAAGATCATCCCTCGGAGTTGCTGTTTGTCGAAGAGCATGTCTGTGTTGTATGGAAAGATAACGCCCAGGTCGGGGACACCATCAGTTTTGAACAATACATCAACATGGGGCATGTATCGGTAGGTTTTGGTAGCAAGCGCGAACTGAGTATCGAAGACTGGTTCATGAAACAATATGATGTTCAGCGCCGCATTGAAGTCATTAGTTGTGATTTTAATACCTTACCGCAACTGGTCGTTGGTACCAATCGTATAGCCACAATGCACAAGCGCCTGGCAGAATACTATGCCCAGTATCTGCCGCTTAAGGTCATCCCTACCCCAGTGAAATTACCGGTCATGCGCGAACATTTGCAGTGGCACAGAGTGATGGAAAACGATCCTTTACACCGCTGGGTCAGGGATAAAATCCAGTCTGCTGCGGCGGCACTCAATTAGTCACTAATGCCATCAGTCTGCGGCGTTGACTTAGTTCGCGACATGTTCGCAGACTTAACAAATTGATTTACCATGCGGAACAAGAAAGTGCAGTGATTTTTTGTCCGGCTTTTTCTTTTTCGTGCATCCTCTACTCATTCGCCTCGATAGAGGGCTTTACAACCACCGACCTCTGCAGGCTGAGCTTGTCAGAAGTGAGCGGTACCTCCTCCCTTCACGAAAAACGTGAGGCTCGCTTAGGCCCGCCCAGTCAGACAAGTCAACAGTTCTATCAGCTATAGCTATATTCACCAAGCGAAGTATCACGATTAGCGCTACTTAGTATTTTTAAAGTCGATTACTTCAATACGTCACAACCCTGTAAGGTTAAAAATATGTTGCTAAAACATTACCTGAATGTATCAGCCAACACTAAGAAGAACAAAATTTATCGCATTTTCAGATAAGCAGGTATGCAACAGGGAAATACATCGTCGTTAATGAACTAGCTATTTAATAGGTGAGTGATGAAAGAAAAATCGTTAATAATACCGCTATTAGGAGCCTCTGTTTTCTCTACAATAGCAATAGCGCAGACTACGGGAACTACCGAAGATAACTCGGGAATAGAGCAAATTACGGTTACTGCACAACGTTCATCGGAAAATATTCAGTCGGTAGCGGTGCCTATTGATGCCGCCACCGCCAAAGATATGTCACGTTTGGGAATAACCAACGCCAGCGGCCTGAATAAAATATCACCGGCACTGACCGTTGCTTCTGGTGGCGGTTCGAGCGCGATATTTTTTGTGCGCGGTGTAGGCAATTTTGCAGTTAACGCTTATACCGACTCAGCCCTGGCATTTAACGTTGATGGCGTATTTATTGGTCGACCCACGGCCACAACAGCGACATTTCTGGATATTGAACGCGTTGAAGTGCTAAAAGGGCCACAAGGCACTCTGTATGGTCGCAATGCCACGGCTGGCGCGATTAATGTTCTTCCGGCTAAACCCGAATTGGGCGATACCTTCGGCAAGATAATGGTGGGGATGGGAAATTTTGGCACAAAAGAAGCGTCGGCGGCGATCAATTTACCGATAAGCAGTGACTGGGCAGCCAGACTGGCAGTGGGAAAGTTAAAAAACGACGGTTACAACGATGATGGTACCGCTTCCACCGATGACACCGCATTGCGCGCTCAGCTTTACGGCGAACTTAGCAGTAAGGTAAATTTGCGTCTGTCATTTGACTACTCAACCACCAAAGGTACAGGTATTACTCCCACCTTTTCAGGTAACTATAGCTTGCCTCTGAACGGGCCATCCGACAACCCTAATAATGTGCCTGGTTATAATTTCTTACCGGCCCCGGCGAATGTTTCAGCTCCCCATACCGGCGCCTTTACACCCGCTGCGATAGAGTATTTCACCTCACTGGATACCTCACCAGCCTTTACCAAAATGACCCCACTTAAAAAACCTTTTATTGACAATGAATATATGGGTATGTCAGCAGAACTGAATGTGGATCTGGGATTCGGGGAACTGGTGGTGATCCCAGCGTATCGCGAGAATACCATTGATGTGTTGTTTAACAACCCAGGGTTTCAGGCCGGTATCAATCAGGAAAATCATCAGCAAACCAGCCTGGAAGCACGCTTGTCAACCCGGACCGGGCCGGTGGACTGGATTTTAGGCGCTTTCTATTTTGACGAAGCGGTGGACGGTATTGCGGTGTTTAATCAATATACCTTGCAATCCACTCAAAAAATTGATGACTCAAGTACCGAATCAAGTGCAGTGTTTGCTCGCGCCAAATACAACCTTAGTGATGATTTACGCTTAGTCGGTGCCCTACGTTACACCGATGACAAAAAGTCATTTGATGGTCGTGCTGATGTATTCTTAAGCCAGTGTATCCGCGATCTGCCGGTGTATCCTGGAGGCCCTGAAATCCCTGATTGTCAGGGTAGTCCGGTTATACCGGTAGGTACCTCAGTGGCTGACACCTTAGCGAAAATCAACCCAGCAGATTTGCCTGTCGGCGCACCCGGCATTGGCACCGGCCCGGTACCATATGGTCAGTTACCGTTATTTCCAGGCGCACCGGCTACGGCAACCGCTAACCTGCTGTTTATTAACCCTACCGTTGTCGACAAGGTTCAAGCCAATAGCGAGTTTACCTACCGGGTAGCGCTCGAATATGACATCGCCAAAGGGAATTTGCTTTACACCAGTTATGAAACCGGCTATCGCTCCGGCGGCTTCAGTCCTACTACCGGGCGTGAAGAGTTTGCCCCTGAATACATCAAAGCCTTTACCATTGGATCAAAAAATCGATTTTTAAACGATCATTTACAGGTCAATGCTGAAGCCTTCGTCTGGAACTACGAAGATCAGCAAGCCAGCCATTTTGGCTTAGATGGCAACGGTAACTCAGCCTTCTTTACCGAAAACATTGGTCAGTCGAAAATCCAGGGAGCGGAAGTTGATGTCTTGTTTAAAGCGACCGATATGACAATACTGAAAGCCAATGTGCAATTACTGGATAACACCATCGAGCAATTCAGCTATCTACAAGGCACACCCGATGAGGCCGTTCAAGTAGTAACCGGTTGTAATACCTCTGTAGTGTCTGTCACCGATAGCGTGCCGGTTTATAATGTAGATTGCTCAGGACAAGAGGGTCGAAACTCTCCCAAACTGACCTTAAACCTCGGTATAGAACAGGATTTTGAGTTCGCCAATGGCTATTCTGCGGTATTCACCCTGGATGGCAGATATCGTGACGAACGCTGGGTAGGCTTTGACTTTACGCCGGTGCAACGGGCTGAAGCGGTAACCACTTTAGATACCGCATTGCGGGTTTATTCACCAGACACTATGTGGTCCGTAATGGCCTATGTCCGAAACCTGACCGATGAAAACATCAAGTCGACCACACAGATCTTTGGCAGTGGCAGCAATCTGGTCAGTACCATCTATGAAACGCCCCGCACCTTTGGTCTGAATATTTACTACGACTTTTAAAGTGAAAATACTATGAAGTTATTAAACCAACTGTCACTGCTAATAATCAGTCTTGTCTATATCGTATCAGCGGGTGCACAAAGTGCACCTGCGAATAATGAATGGATAACTCTCGGCACCATGGCGGGGCCTATGCCCCACCCTCATCATTCGCAACCAGCCAATGCCTTGTTGGTGAATGGCAAAACCTATCTGGTTGATACCGGAGATGGTACAGCTGGCCAGCTTACCAAAGCCGGTTTGAATATTAAAAATATTGAAGCGGTATTTTTGAGTCATTTGCACTTTGATCACACCGGCGGTCTGCCAGCCATTCTCAGTTTGCGCTGGCAAACTGAAACTCAAAGTATCCTGACGATTTACGGCCCGCCAGGTACTAAACAAACGGTTGAAGGGATCTTCGAGTTCATGCGTTTCGGTGCGCTCGGTCACTATGGAGTCCCTGGCCAGGTTCCGGCTGCACCTGAAAGCCATGTTGAAGTAGTCGAAATAACGGATGGTTCGAGCCTGGATTTTGATGGCTTTAATATGACTGCGCGGCGAAATACACATTACAGCTGGCCCGCAGGCAGTAAGGAATATGAAAAGTTTCAGGCGTTGTCGTATAAGTTTACGTTACCGGATTATACGGTAGTTTACACAGGGGATACGGGGCCAAGTGAAGCGGTGGACAAGCTGTCACAGGGAGCCGATTTGTTGATTAGTGAAATGATGGATGTGGGTCACACGGTTAATCTGGTAAAAAGGATGAGTCCGAATATGCCACCCAAGGCGTTAAAGCATATGCAGCAGCATTTATCCACCCACCATTTAACGCCAGATCAGGTCGGTCAACTCGCTACCAGCGCCAAGGTTAAAAAACTGGTGATTACCCATATGTCACCAGGCTTGGTTACGCCCGGGGAATTTGCCAGATACCGCGCAGAAGTGGCTGAGTTTTATCGGGGAGCAATTACCATTGCCAACGATTTGGACCGCTTCAGGTTAAGCAAGTAACCCAGTAACCGATTCGAGACTCAACCCACAGTATAATGCTGAATAAAACCCTGCACCCTCGATAACTAATGCACCATGAGTGCATTAGTTCGACCATTAAAATTCAGTCAGGCTACTACTCACCTCGCGAACTCAGTAAAATTCACAGTAACGTACAGACCAACCAACAGCTACATCTATCGTTTAACGCTCCGTTAAAGCAAACGTTTGCGACTCGTTGTTCTGTCTGGGGTAGTAGCCGCCTGCAAAAACAAACGGTTCAACCTGCAAACGAAAAGTAACCCGTTAACTACCGAACAACACCATTACGATCGCAAAAATAAACCCGACCCCGGCAATTTTGAGGCCGTTTTTAAAAGGCAATGCCCGCGGGATAAACATCAGGAATGCCGAAACCACGAAAAACAACAGCGCAACCCCAAAAGCAATGTTCATGAAAAACAGCGGGCTGTTAGTCGTCGCTTTATGCAACTTCACCATTTTATTCAGTGGAAAGGGGTAATCTTTACCCTTTACACGGGCTTCACCGGTTTGTTTATTATATTCGCCCTGGGCAAATACTATTTTACCGTCAGTTTCCTGTTCAACCTTAAAACCGCGCATACGCAGTTGTTCACCAAGTCCCTTACCGTTTAATCCGGCTTCTAACTGGCGATGGGAGGTGTGTTCAAACTTTAGAAAATCGGTAGACCGGAAAATCAATAACACGCCGCTGAGCGCGTAAACTGCCATGATGCCGGCAAGAAAAAAACCAATCCAACGGTGATATTGTCTGAAGGAATTATGAAATTTGGGCGACGCCATGAGGTCCTCTTTTAAACGCTTAATGGGGCAGAATAACTACCAGGGATTAATAACCAGGCGCCATTCTGCCGAAAATCGATAGTGGAATACAGCGAATTAACCTTTCTTAACGCTGAGCAGCCCAACCACTGACAAGACGTTACTCGCACAACCAGTTAATGGCTTCCCGGGTTTCGGTAAAATAATTAATCTCGCCGCTGATAAACCAACTGCCTATGCGGGCCATCAGTGCTTGCCAGTCGGAATTTCCTACGATAGCAATTTTGCTGAACTCACTGCCATGGCGCAGTCCTATTTTAAAATCATCCCAGGCGGCCCGTAGTTCCCAGCCATTAAATTCGGTCGCATCAAACAGCATTTTAACCTGTGGTGATTCAATGGTCTCCAACGCCCCCTCCAGCAAAGGCGTAAATGCCTTGTAATCCTCGTGAGTTAACTTACCTGCGGCCTTCATCGACACATACAGGGTGTTTTCAAACCGTTCAATACCAATAGCAACACCATGCGTAACCTGCGCAGTCATAACGCCTCCTTATACTTTAGTTTCAGATTCAGTTTACGTCATGGTACTACTATTCACGCTGATGTATATCAACATAACGCAGCAGGACGTACCGAATCAGGGCCTGCTTGTGCTATGTTCTGTTCATTGAGTTCAACCGGATACCAACAGTGTCAGATAAAGCGCAAGCCAAGAAAATGGCCTATCAGATTATGACCAGCTTCGACAAAAACTATCGCTGGTTCAGTCGTGTCACCCGTGGCGCGCAGGAGCGTTTTGAAAAAGGACAGTGGCGGCAAGCCCTGGCGGCCTCTAAAGAGCGTATCTCGCTTTACGAACAGAGTCTGGCGACAGCAGTCGCTGAATTATACGACTTTATCATGGACCACCGCAAAGATCGGCAGTTCTGGGAGTTGCTTAAAAAAGCTTTTGCTGAACTCATTGAAAACCACCCGCAGTACGAATTAGCAGAAACCTTTTATAACTCAGTCATTGGTAAGGTGTTCCGGCATAGATCCATCGACAACACTATTATGTTTGTGACCTCCAGCCGCTGCTTTCTGGCGGGCCAGGACAGACATAAAGTGATCCACAGTTTCGATACCACCACCACGGTAATGGAAATGTACGAGTCCATTTTTGCCTGTTACCGGTTCAATATTGGCTTCGAGGATCGTGCCCGGGATATGCAGCAACTGGATGATGCCCTACGCCAGCGTCTGAGCAAAGAAGAACTAGCCAGCGTTACCGCGGTTGAAATGCTAAAACCGGTGTTTTACCGGGGGAAAGCCGCTTACCTGGTGGGCCGGATTTGCATGCCTGAGCGCACAGTGCCTTTCGTTATTGCTCTGCACACTAATGAAGATCGCCTGATATACGTGGATGCCTTGCTCACCGAAAGGCAGGATTTAAGCGTGATCTTCGGCTTCGCCCGCAGTTACTTTATGGCTGACACACAGTTTCCCAGCGAATTGGTGGCGTTTCTGCATGAACTGCTGCCCAACAAAAAACAGTTCGAACTGTTTATTGCCCTGGGCCATTACAAACATGGCAAAACCGCGTTTTATCGTAACTTTCTGGAACACATGGGTAACTCAGATGATCAGTTTGAAATTGCGCCCGGTATTCGTGGCCTGGTAATGATGGTATTTCACCTGCCGTCCTATGGCGTGGTGTTTAAAGTGATAAAGGATGAATTTGCCGAAAGTAAAAAGATTACCCGAGAGCACGTTATTGACCGCTACAAGCTGGTGAAAATGTCGGATCGGGTCGGTCGCATGGCCGACACCCACGAATACGTGAACTTCCGCTTTCCCCTCCGCCGGATATGTCCTGCTTTACTCGAAGAGTTACAGGAAACCTGCGCATCCAGTGTAGAAATAACCGACGATGAACTGATTATTAAGCACCTGTATATCGAAAAAAAGCTCACGCCATTAAACCTGTACCTGCAGCAGGAAACGGACCCAGAGAAACTGCATAACGCTATAGATGAGTTGGGCACCTGCATTAAACAAATTGCCATGGCGAACATCTTTCCCGGCGATATGCTGCATAAAAACTTTGGCATAACCAAGCATGGCCGCGTGATCTTTTACGACTATGATGAAATTTGCTGGATGGATGAACGCAACTTCCGTTCGATACCAAAATCAGACGACCCCTACGCGTTAGATACGCTGTCAGTGGCCCCCAATGATGTGTTTCCCGAGCAGTTTGAGCATTTTATTGTCGGCAAACGCCCTTTTAAGGAAATGCTAAAAACCCTCCATGGTGATTTAATGACACCCGAATACTGGCGCGAGGCTCAACAATACGTATCACAGGGCACTATTCACAACTTTACGCCCTATCCAAAGTCCCGGAGTTTCAGGCGACAAGGCCAGCACTTTACCTGATGAAGGGCGAAACTTAAGTAAAGCAGTTTCCTATAAAATTCTTTTCCCTAAGCTGTTGGTTGGTAAAACATTACTAATTAGCAATCATCCCCCTTTGCCATGGCGACTTTAAATACCACTCCGTTAACCACAGCAGAGTAGTCGAAGTAACCTTTAGTCTAATTTTATGAAGAAAAAGACGGTCCTCACTCGATTAATTGCAGACTTGGACTACTTTATAACTAGTTGCCACAAATCGAGCTGTTGTTGAGAAAGAGCATGAAAAAATATTATCGTCTCGCACTAAGTATCAATCTTCTTTGCATAGTTATTGTCTTACTTTTCGCTATTTCAAACGTTAATCTGTTGATCCTGGTTGTTGTCTTGGCAGCAGGGCTAGCCAGCTTAATTAAGTTGGAAAAAGCAATAAAAGATAACGTTAACTTTTACGAGCAAATCCTTGACGCGATTCCCAATCCATTGTCAGTGACAGACATGAATATGAAGTGGACATTTGTCAATAAAGCGGCTACCGACCCTTTGGGTGTTAAACGCGAAAATGTACTTGGGCAGCACTGTTCAAATTGGGGAGCAAACATCTGTAATACCGAAGACTGTGGCATAACCTGTTTGAGAAAAGGCAAACCAGTCACAGCTTTCAATCAATGGGGGAAAGATTTTCGGGTAGATACTTGTTATATCCGAGGACTCGATGGCCAAAAAATAGGTCACGTAGAATATGTGCAGGAAATTACTGAAAAGGTTGCCCTAAAAGCCGTGTACAGAGATGTTGATGCGATCAGTGAGAATCTCACAACAGGTGCAAACGAACTTAAAGTTGCCAGTCTCGCTCTTACAGAAGGGTCGACTCAGCAAGCCGCCTCAATTACTCAAATAGGCAGTTCGCTAAACGAAATACTCACTCAGGCGAATGAAAATGCCGAACGTGCATCCAATGCCAGTGCAGTATCATTTGAAGCCAGGCAAGCTGCTACTAAGGCCTCTGATGAGATAAGAGAGCTCGAACAGGCCATGGAAGAAATTAATCGCTCCAGCGTTGCAATTAGCGACATTATAAACGTCATTAATGATATCGCTTCCCAGACAAACTTACTCGCGCTTAATGCGTCAATTGAGGCTGCTCGTGCAGGAGAAATGGGCCGCGGATTTGCTGTCGTTGCAGACGAAGTACGTCAACTTGCAGAACGCAGTACAAAAGCCGCTAGCGAGTCAGCGCAGTATATTCAATCATCGGTAGACAATATCGAAAAAGGAAATGCAATAACACAGGAATGTGTCGCTGCATTAAGCAAAATTGTTAATCACGTTGAGAGTATCTCCAGCAATATAGAAGAAATCGACAATGCTTCGCAAGGTCAGGCTGCGGGGTTGAGTCAGGTAAATCAAGGCATGTCGGAAATCGACCAGGTGATCCACTCTACCGCAGCATCTGCAGAAGAAACATCTTTGTCTTCTGCGGAGCTGAGTGAGCTTTCGCTGAAGCTTCAGGAGCAGCTTGCAAATATGCGAAAGATTGATGGATTAATTGATAAGGTTGACCCCAAGGACGCAGACCTGATTGAGATAAAGAATGTGTCTTAGTATTTAACTGCTCGCTCATTCGATTTTTATTGAAGTAGCCTGACTGTTTTATTACTGGTTATAAGGACTGGTTGGTAATTGGAGCGCTGAGGTCGCCGGTATTACAGGTATACCGCCTGATGGTTTTCGGATAATAGCGGCACACACCTGCACAGCGCCGCCTTTCCAGCTCTCATTGTGTCCGGATGGGTGATAATAACAAACGCTTGCTGTTCGTTTTGGACTGAAACGGTATTGGCCAGTGCTGTAGTGCAGCGACAGCTCTCAATTACTCCTGTCCAGTTGTGTCCACCAGGACCGGTGAGCAAAACGCTTGCAGGCATAGCATCGTTTATACCGCTTTTTACTTAGCATAATACTATGTTGCTGCGGGCGGTTTGTAGCCGTTTAACTGACCAATCGCCCCTCAACAACACCGCTGTTATTAACCGTGCGTTACAATAATGTGGCGAACATCGCAATACTTATAACCAGCCCGGCGACAAACATGATGCTGCGTAATTTGTCGATGTCGTACCAATAGCAAACCAGGTACACAATCCGGCAAATCACAAAGGCCACAGCCAGGTATACGTGAGTAGTACCAATAGTGGATAATGCCAATACCGCGAGTGCCGCCGGCGCGAAATAGGTGATAGCCTCAAAACAATTATAATGCGCTGCATTGGCCCTTGCACCAAACCCTTTTAAGGCCTGCTGCTGAGCGCGAGGGTCGTGATTATCGTAGCCACCAGCGCGATGCATCGCAATAGCCAATGGTACTTTTGCCAGAAATGGCATGACACATACCAGTATCAGACAGAGTAAAAATATCGTCATATCAGTATCTCTCTTTGAAGTTTTAAAGGTTATTGGCGTTGCATAAAGATGGTAACTTCTGCCATTACCAGACCAAACTTTTTCACATAAGAGCGGTTCATCAGGGTGCCGTCACCCATGGCCCAAAACCAATCGTCGAACGCAACCTGATAAGTCGTATCGTCGACCGGTAAGTCCATTTCGTATTGAAAATTAAAAGCATTACCGTAAGAGGTACCCTTTGCCACACCCAGAATGTCGCCGGCACGGCCTTCATAAACACCGCTGCCGGTTGGCGTTATCCGCCAAGTGCGCTGCACTGGTCCCTCGCCCACTTCGTAATCAAAGGACTCGTCCAGCACCAGGGTGTCACCATCCATACTCCCTTTAATGTCCACGGTGAAGCGTTGCACCACATCACCAGAACGGTTCTGTACGATGCCCCAGGCCTTCACTTCACCATCAAAAAATTGCTCCAGCGACAACGGGGGCGTTGTTTGCTGATACTTGCTGCCATCGATGGAAAGACTGCAACCGGTTAATGCAAAAACCAACAACCCTAAAACTAATATACGATACATGTCTATTCCTCTAACTGCAGTAATTTTGCTCTGAATTCAGGCTCGGTGGTTTGTGGTCCGAGCCAGATATTAAAAAACCATTCGCCGAAAGCCGGTTCCGCTACCTCGCCCACCAGCTCGGTATTATGAAAAAAGCGGGTTACACCGGCTCGGGTTTTGATACCGGTGATGGTGTCCTGCTCTTTCACATCCGGGAAAATCTGCTGCATCATGCTCTGCCAACGCTCTATACGGGATTTGTCCGACAAACCTTGCTCGCGCATCTCTTTAATAGAACGCTCGGCAATGTCCGCACCATCAAAGTCGCGCAGATAAGTCAGCGCTAGGGCAAAAGAGGCCTGTGGCTGCCATTTTCCCTGCGGGGCAAACAAGCGGGCGTCATATACGTCCCAGAATAAATACGAGTAGCGGGCTTCGCCAACTTTGGCTGCACCGGGTACCGCCGAACTGACTAATTCAGGCACGCCGCTGTTGGCCTGCGCGGTATAACTCAACATTAAAAAAGTCAGGGCGCAAAGCTGTTGCAGATAATTTGTCATAAACACTCCGAACAATCTGATGCTTCTTATACCCCGGCAGGCTCTTTCATGATCACATTGACAAAATACCGGTGATTGATCTTTTCAATGACTGGGATTACCCTGCGCTTTTGGTTACTGACAGCAATACCCATCATGACCCCAGAGCACCTGCAAAAGCAGTTAGGACTCAGCCTGCCATCTCCGTTACAGCGCTTTACACCAGACTGGCCGGGCGCCGACAGAGTCACTCTGTGGGTGAAGCGTGACGACCTTATCCACCCCATTATTTCCGGTAATAAGTGGCGCAAGCTGAGTCAGTTGTTGGCAAACAACGCCGCCACGACGCAACACATCGTGAGCTTTGGTGGCGGCTTTTCCAATCACCTGCATGCCCTTGGCTGGTGCTGCCAGCAACTGGGCATTGAGTTTACGGCGTTGATCAGAGGTAACTATGCCGCATCGCCAACCCCAATGCTGACCGACCTGAGACTCTGGCAGGCCAATATCCGCTACCTGACTAAACTGGAATATAAGCAACGTGATGAGTCTGACTACCTCGCCCGACTGAGCAAACAATATCCCCGGGCCCTGATCATTCCTGAAGGTGGCAGTCAGCATGCTGCGCTGGCCGGTGTTAAAACCATGCTGGAGGAATGTCAGGTACCGTTTGATAAGATTATTGCTCCCGTGGCAAGTGGCGCGACAATGGCCGGTATAATTGCCGGTGTCACCGCCAGGCAGCAGGTATTGGGTATTGCAGTTCTTAATGGGCTTGGGTATCTTGAAAACCTGGTAGCACGATTTTTACCCATTAAATCAAAACGCGACTGGCACATTCTGCATCAATATCATCACGGGGGTTATGCCCGCACCTCGCCGGCACTACTCAATCTGTGCGCAGAAATGCAGCAGGACTATGCGATTCCGGTAGAGCCAGTCTATTCAGGCAAAGTATTTTTTGCGGTAAAAGCGTTGCTGGCTCAGGGGGTCTTTGCAACTGACGAGCAGATAATCATTGTGCATACCGGCGGGCTACAGGGAGCCCGAACTGATCCGGAGAGCTATTCGTAACGTTACCAACCCAGAGTATTAAAAACGAACAGGGAGACAACATGAGTGACAATCATACCGTTTTTTCGCGTCCCGGCCAGTTGTTAATCGACCGCTCGTTAACCCTGTGTAAAACCCTACTGCGGATGGAAAACTCCTTTTACCCGTTCGCAGCGATTTATGAAAACGGCCGTATAGGCTGTTTATTCAGTGAAGATTTTGGCGTTGAGAATCCTGGTGAGATGCAAATTCTTGAGCATTTGCAATGGCGCATCATCGATAATATCACCGACAACGATGCCTATGCTACGCTAGTGTATGCGGCACAAATCGAAATTAATGAACAGGAAGCCCAAGACGCTATTGTAATTACTTTGTGCGAACCCAACCGTCCCGAACGTTCGGTGGTCTATCCTTATTATCGTCAAAATCAGCGTGTCATCCTTGCACCACCACTGGTTGAAAAGTAATCATTATTAATCATTTTACAGCGCGGCAGGAACTGCATTGTAAGGCTATGCTTTTAGGCGGCAGACGGTCAACTTTGCTTGCCTATTTTCCGCCGTCTGATAGCATTCATCGCAAATTTTAAATCCATTACAAAAGGGATCATGACTATGTCTCGTGTTCTGATTATCGGCGCTGGTGGCGTAGCGGCAGTTACTGTAAAAAAATGTGCTCGCCTGCCTGAGTACTTCGACGAAATTTACCTCGCCAGCCGTACCGTTTCGAAATGTGAAGCACTGCAGCAAGAAGTGGGAATCAACCGTGTAAAAGGCGTATTCGCCGTTGATGCCGACGACGCTAAAGCCGTTGAAGCATTAATTAACGACGTTAACCCGGATTTGGTAGTTAACCTGGCGCTGCCGTATCAGGATCTGCCAATCATGGATGCCTGTCTGGCCACCAGGACCGATTACCTGGATACCGCCAACTATGAGCCCAAAGATGTCGCCAAGTTTGAATACAGCTGGCAATGGGCCTACCAGGATAAATTCAAACAGGCCGGTATCATGGCGCTGCTTGGCAGTGGTTTCGACCCGGGCGTAACCAATGTTTACACCGCCTATGCGGCGAAACACTATTTCGATGAAATCCATTATCTGGATATTGTTGACTGTAACGGCGGCGACCACGGGCAAGCCTTTGCCACCAACTTCAACCCTGAAATCAACATTCGTGAGATCACTCAACGGGGTCGGTTCTGGGAAGAAGGCGAGTGGAAAGAAACCGATCCACTGAGCGTACGCGAAGATCTTGACTATCAGAATATCGGTGTTCGTGCTTCTTACCTGATGTTCCACGAAGAGCTCGAATCCATTGTTAAGCACTTCCCGTCACTGAAACGCGCCCGTTTCTGGATGACTTTTGGCGATGCCTACCTCAACCACCTGCGTGTATTGGAAGGCATCGGTATGACCAGCATCGAGCCGGTGGAATTCCAGGGTCAGCAAATTGTCCCACTGGAGTTTCTGAAAGCCGTATTACCTAATCCGGGCTCCCTGGCCGAAGGCTATACCGGCATGACCTGTATCGGTACGTATATTACTGGTATTAAAGACGGCAAAGAAAAAACCATCTTCATCTATAACAACTGCGACCATGCGGTGTGTAATGAAGAAGTTGGCGCTCAGGCAGTGTCTTACACCACTGGTGTGCCTGCCATGATTGGCGCGATGATGATGCTCCAGGGTAAATGGCATAAGCCAGGCGTTTGGAACATGGAGCAATTTGATCCGGATCCGTTTATGGAAGAGCTCAACAAGCACGGCTTGCCGTGGCATGTGATCGAATGCGATAGCAGCCCATTCAGCAAGTAACGGTATTGACGGAGACGACGGCGTGACCGATTTAACCCAACGCACCGATATTCCCTCCCCATGCTATGTGCTGGAGGAAGCGAAGCTGGTTAACAATCTGGAACTGATGAAACGCGTGCAGGATGAATCCGGCGCCAGAATTATTCTGGCCCTCAAAGGGTTCTCCATGTGGTCTGTGTTCGACATTGTGAAGCAGTACCTCCACGGCGCCACCGCCAGTTCGGTATGGGAAGCCCGTTTGGCCAGCGAAATGGGCAAAGAGGTGCATGCCTATGCGCCAGCCTACAAAGCGAAAGACATTGCTGAACTGGCAGGGTTAGTTAATCACCTGTCGTTTAACAGTCTTAGCCAATGGCAGGCGTATAAGGATGCCTTGCCTGGTGTTTCGCTGGGCTTGCGTATTAACCCTGAACATCAGGAAGCAGACACCCCCCTATACGATCCGGCTGCGCCGGGTTCGCGACTGGGGATCCGCGCCAGCGAACTGGAAGGTATCGGGTTAAACGGTATTGAAGGCTTTCACTGCCACAATCTCTGTGAGTGCGACTCTTTCGCAACGGCTCGCACCCTCGAGGCCATCGAACAACGTTTCGGTGAATGGCTGGGGCAATTAAAATGGTTAAATTTAGGCGGCGGGCATCTGATGACCCGCGCCGGCTATGACGTTGACCACCTTATCAGTACGCTGAAAGCGTTCAAAACGAAATACCCCCACCTGGATGTGATCCTCGAACCGGGCTCTGCAGTGGCCTGGCAAACCGGGCCGCTGATTGCTGAAGTAGTGGATATCGTAAATAACGATGGGCCCATTGCGCTGTTGGATATATCAGCTACCGCGCATATGCCGGATGTACTGGAAATGCCTTATCGCCCGGCGATATTGCACGGTGGACAACCCGGAGAACTGGGCCATGATATCAAGCTTGGCGGCAACTCCTGCCTGGCCGGCGATGTGATAGACACGTACAGTTTCGCAGAGCCCCTGGCCATTGGCACACGGTTGCAGTTTGAAGACATGATGCATTACACCATGGTAAAAACCACGTTTTTTAACGGTGTGGAACACCCGGCTATTGGAATTTTACGCTCCAACGGAGATTTCGAATTAGTCCGTCAATTCCATTACGACGATTTTAAAGCGCGCTTATCCTAAGCGCGTTTCCATCACTCCGATTTTAACGCCTTGTTAGCTTTCATCGATCTCTAAATTACCTTCTTCCGTAATGTAGAAAAACGAAATTCGCTTTCTTTTTCGCCGGGGATTTTTCCATACCAGTAGCCTGACATATCAAGCATTGGAGGTTGTGAAGCTACTAGAAATGAAAAAAGAATAAGTTTAATTAGCATTATTTCCCATCAATCTAGACACAATGACTCCCTGTGAAATGCTAGCCTCCGCATTTTCGTTGGTTAGCTGAAAGCCATTGCCATAATTAGTTTGTTCAATACTAAATCAATTTGGAGGCTAGCATGAACAAACATAGCATGATTTTTATCGGATTGGATACGCACAAAGAATTTCATGAAGTGGCGTATTGTGAAGAACAGCGTGGTGCTGTACCTGTTCATTACGGGCGCATCCCTTCTTCCAAAGTCAGTGTTAAAAAGCTACTACGTCAGTTTGAATCGAAATATCCTGGCGCGACTCTGCACGTGGTTTATGAAGCTGGACCTTGTGGCTACTGGATTTATCGACTGATAACAAGTTTAGGTCATTGCTGTTATGTGGTCGCCCCTTCTCTTATTCCGAAAAAGCCTGGGGAGCGAATTAAAACCGACCGTCGGGATGCGCTTAAATTGGTGAGGTCATTGAAGTCAGAAGACCTCACGCCAATCTATGTCCCGGAGCCCGAAGATGAAGCGGTTCGCGATTTATCCCGCGCTCGTGAAGCGGCCATGAAGGATTTAAAAGAAGCGAAGTATCAGCTTAAGGCCTTACTGCTTCGAAACAATATTCGTTATGAAGGCACAGCCAACTGGTCGAAGAAACATCTGCGCTGGCTCACTGAATTGATATTGCCCCATCCGGCGCAGCAAATTGTTTTGCAGGAACAACTTCAGACTATTGAGGAACGCATCCGGCGATTAGAACGGCTGGATAATGAACTCACTCATCATGTTCACCAGTGGCGTTATTATCCGGTAGTGAAGGCGATTCAGGCTATGCGGGGCGTTCGCTTGCTAGTGGCTGTTGGTGTCGTGGCAGAACTTGGCGATTTACATCGCTTCGACCCCCCCAGAAAGTTGATGGCGTACTTGGGCTTAGTCCCAAGTGAACAATCCTCCGGAGGCAAACGGCACTTAGGGGCTATTACCAAAGCAGGTAATGGAAGGGCCAGGCGTCTACTGATTGAAGGCGCGCACAGTTATCGATACCCGGCAAACGTCTCCACCGAGTTACAGTTAAGGCAGGAAGGCTTACCTAAAGACATCATTGATATTGCCTGGAAAGCGCAGCTTCGTTTGTGTAAACGCTACCAGCGAATGAGTAAGAGAGGAAAACACTACAACCTCATCATTACCGCCATTGCCAGGGAAATGGCAGCCTACATCTGGGCAATCGCGAAAGAAGTGGTACTCACGCCGGTTAATCCCAAATTAAGACTGAGCCGGGTACCTGCATGATAAACGAGTTTGAGCTAACGCATTCGGATCAGGCCGCGGAAGGTGGCACAACCTACGAGGGCGTTATGATGGCAATCACTTAACCGTGATTGACCCACGAGCATAGACTGATGAGAAGGTGCCACGGCGGATTGAGTAAGGTCAGCTCTGCTTATTCATCGAATAAGTAACCTACGAATACCAGCATAACAACCGACGACATTACTGCCTCATCCGGTGCGTTAGCTCATTTATTTGAGTGAAAAAGATAACTAATTATGGACTGAAAGAGTGTCAGGGAAGCACTCGTTCAGGGTTGACAAAGGGAGTCATACCAACGCCCCAAGAAGGGGCTATTACATGTGGGCTATAATACGGAACGAAGTGACGGGAGCCCACATGTAATTGTCCCGCTTACTTGGGTTTGTTAACTGCCAATACCTCGCCTTTGCGCTGCTTTACGTTCTAAATTGCGAACCATTGCTTGATTAGTTGGATATCTTGGCAAAATAAGCCATAAAACAATATAGGCCAAAATAGTAGCGCCGAAGAAAAACATGGCAAGTACGAATACTAAGCGTAGACCGTTTGTACGAAGACCATAGTAGCCTGCCACCCCAGAACAAACACCAGCAATAATCCCTGTTTTACCACGTGTAAGTAAACTTATCTTGTGAACATCTTGCATGCCTTCTCCTTTGGCGGTTAACGCCCCAAGAAAGGGCAATTAGCGCAGGCTATAATACGGAACGAAGTGACGGGAGCCTGCGCGTAATTGTCCCGCTTACTTGGCTTGTTAGCTGCCATTCTCACCGTAGCTGATAGCAATGTGTTCACCATACCGGTTATTTGCTTTAAATATTTCACCTTGTTTGATGAAGTTGATTTGTAATGTTTTGGCATCCGGTTGCCATGACATAGTTGGCTTTACAATTTTTGGGGGGCTATCAGCAATAAATATATTACCGGGTTCATTCTCTAAATTATCCCTAACTGGAATAATTGATATTTGAGTAGAGAGACCTGTAGTAGCCCCACAACCTCTTGAAAATGCCAATGCTATGAATTTACCATCAGGCGACTGCGATTGCTTATATATCTCATTACCGCAGATATCATCCGATATAGAGTCACAAGCTTTAACCATGATTGCGACGAATAAGAAACCCCAAAAAAGTGGGGAATATATTATTTTCTTCATCATTTCCCTATGGCTGCTAACTGTTAAATAGACACCAAAACAGTCTGAATAAAACTGCCATTTTGGTGCTTTTCAATCTCCTAATAGTTTCAGATTATCTTAAATGTCCCACAGATAAAAGAATACGGCTGTAATGGTGTTTTTTATCCAACATTAAATACACCACTCCCTACTATAATTGTAGTTTGGTGTAAAACGCGCACCAGAGAATAAATTACGCTCTCTCGACAGCTACCATCGCTTTAATTTATGGCTGATAACTGAGCGCTTAAGATTGAGCTAAATAATACCGTGCCCACGGCTAATACCACTGGCGGCGATTTTGCCTTCTGCCAGTACGGTATCGTCCAGTTTAATTTTGAACGGGCTGTCGGCCTTACCAACGATACTGTATTCAAACCCGTATATATGGTTGTCCTGAATATGCACCGTTGCTGAGCGGGCCGGCGAGACTAATTCGTAAACACCGTTGTCGGCATGCTCATTGATGATATTCACCATCCAGTTGCCGCGTTCCATATCGATATTGAGCGTTTTCTCAAGCATTCGTCATTCTCCGAAGAACGTTGTGTGTCACCTGAAATAACTAAAGAAGCACACTGCAACTGCCAGCGTGTTGATATTTGAATTATTGAAATAACGGCCTTAGAACAACCAGCCGAATGTAGGATAAATCGTTAGTCCTATTTTAGGGCCAAACCGGCCTGATACAAAGCGTTTTTCTTTAGCTGATAATGATCTGCCACAATGGCAGCCGCTTTTTTCAGTGGTAAATCCTGCTGCAGACGTGTGAGCAGTGCCATGGCTTCTGCGGGCAGCTCATCGCTGGCAGGCGGAGCGCCGGCAACCATCAATACAAATTCACCCTTTTGATGTACGGCATCTTCTACCAGCCAGGCGATGATACCGTCCGGCGTATCACTGATGTAGGTCTCAAAGGTCTTGGTCAGCTCTTTGGCCAGGACAAGATGCCGCTCTGGCCCCAGGACTGCTTTGATGTCGTTAATGGTATCCAGAATCCGCCGTGGTGCTTCGTAAAATACGCTGGTGCAGGTTCGGTCGAGCAACGTTGCCAGCACATTCATTCGAGCCTGATTTTTAACCGGTAAAAACCCTTCAAAAATAAACCGATCGGTAGCCAGGCCGGAAGCGCTTAGCGCGGTTATCGCCGCACAAGGGCCAGGCAAAGCAACCACATTGATACCGCTGGCCCGGCATGCACGTACCAGCACAAAGCCAGGATCGCTGATCAATGGTGTACCGGCATCACTAATTAATGCAACGGATTCGCCGCCGAGCAGTTTATTGCACAGCATTTGAGTACGCTTTTCTTCGTTATGATCATGCAGCGAAAGGGTTTTCGCCTGAATAGAAAAATGTTGTAAAAGCTTCTGGCTATGACGGGTATCCTCCGCTGCTATCCAATTTACAGCGCCTAACACGTCGATAGCCCGCTGGGTAATATCCTGCAGGTTGCCAATGGGCGTTGGCACAATGTAAAGGGTAGCGGCGGTCATAGGATAAAATCCGGCAAAACTGAAAGGCTGCCAATATACCTGTTTGTCACAATGGCGGAAACCTTTGTGTGGTATTCACTGCTCTTTGGGCCAGAATTTAGATTAATCCGTAGATTTTAGTTATCAGTCAGTTAAACTGACAGTTCAGGAATAATTGTATGGAATCGCGGAACATTTATGCGCCGATCTTACCCATGGTTACTGTTAGGTTTAAGTGTGACTTTGCTGTTGAGCGGTTGCGGTTCTACCGCGCCTACAACCCGCGTACCGGTGAAAACCTCTGTGCCGGAGGAGGTTCAGGCCGAAGAGAATCCCGAGACAACGCTGACTCCTGCGATGATGGTCGCCCGGGCTCAGGATGTCTGGCAGACAACCAGCGATGTGAATTTGCGTAACCGTTACCTGCTGGATGCGGCACAAGCCTTTCTGGATGAAGGTGCGCCAGCCAAAGCCAGCCAGATTATTTATATGCTGCGTGATCAAATCCGGTTAGCGGAACAACAAAATCGCTATCAGTTACTTCTGGTCGAACTCTATAGTAGCGATCCCCGGGTGGGCAGTGCACAGCGACTCGAACTGCTGCAATCCATAGCAGCCCCCGACCCGGCTACCAAAGCGCAAAAGTTTGCTTTGATGGCAACCGAATATACTCGTCTTGGTCAGTGGCTGGCGGCCGCTGACGCGCTGCTCAATAGTGATGATGCCTCCCCCGAACATGTGGCTCAGGCCTGGCAATGGGTAAACCAGGCATCGACACAGCAATTACAAAACAGCGCCCGCTTTACCAAACTCCCCGCATACGTTTCTTTACGTCAGCTTATTCTTGAGTATGGTTTTGAGCCTGACGCACTCCGGCAACAACTGGCTCAGTATCAGCGCGTATTTCGCAATCACCCGCTGGTCACTTATTGGCCGGACAACTTAAGCAACCTCGCTCAGTTGACCCAAACCAAGCGCGAAAGCATCGCTGTTATGTTGCCACTCAGTGGTCGTTTACAGGTCACCGGCATGGCGATAAAAGAAGGGATACTGGCCGCTTATTTTAACGATGCCGCTGCAATGAATGCAACCCGGATCCCACAGTTGCACTTTATCGACACCAATGGCGTAACCGTCGACGAGTTAATTGCGGCCGCTGCAGACGCTGACTGGATCATCGGCCCCTTATTAAAAGAGAATGTGGATGCTCTGCTGCCTAAACTCGGCCCACAACACCGCATTTTGACGCTCAACCGACCTGAACTAACCCTACCTGCACTCGGCAATAGCGAACAAGAGAGAGAGCTGCTGCCAGCCAGCTTCAGCTCTCAGGTTTACTATGCACTGGCGCCGGAAGATGAAGCCAGTCAGCTGGCCGAACGAGTATTTACCCAGGGGCGTCGCTCACCGGTGCTGGTCGCCTCCGAAAACACCCTCCACCAGCGCATGCAGGACGCCTTTTTAAATCGCTGGCAGCAGCTTACCAGCGGCCTGGCTGCGAGTCAGCACAGTGCCCCTACCCTGGTTACCTATTCCGATAACAATACACTGCGGGAGGGGATTCTGGATGCCCTGGACGTTGCCCAGAGTAAGGAACGCATCAAAGAAATTCAGAGTTTCGCCGACGATGAGTTATATAACATGGCGCGTAACCGACGGGATATTGATGCAGTAGTGGTGTTTACCTCACCGGAACAAACCGAACTGGTTAACCCGGTAATTGAAGCAAGCATCAGTCCTTTTGGTGGCGTAACCGTACCGGTTTTCGCAACCTCCCGGTCTATTGATTATGCCCAGTCGCGCAATCAGTGGCGTGATTTGGAGAATCTGCATTTCCTCGATATGCCATGGGTACTGCCAGACAATCCGGCACCGGAGCTGGCCGCCCAGACCGAAGCGCTGTGGCCGCAACGCCCTACGCCGCTGCAACGTCTGTTTGCCTTTGGCGTAGATGCTTACAACCTGCTGCCGCGGATTAGCAGTATGGCGTTGTTACCACAACTACAGTACGAAGGCCTGACCGGCTCACTCAGTGTTAATCAGAACAATGAGATAGTGCGCAGTTTACCCGAAGCCGTGGTCACCCGTGAACGAGTAAAGGTACTGGCTGAGTAACGCCATGGCACGTTGGATTGGTCATCATCAGGAAAAACGTGCGCAACAGTATCTGCAACGGGCCGGACTCACTCTGGTAGCCAAAAATGTGACCTATCGCGGCAGCGAAATCGACCTGATAATGAAGGAACAACAAACCTGGGTGTGTGTGGAAGTAAAATATCGCCAGCAGGATAGCCATGGCCATGCTGCCGAAACTATCAGTCCGGCAAAAATTCACCGAATGGGTACTGCGTTTCAACGTTATTTAAGTGATAATGGTATGAATTCCAATATGGTTCCCATGCGGCTTGACGCAGTAGTCATTGACGGTGATAACATCAACTGGCTGAAAAACATCGCTCAGTAGGGTCATGGAGCCTGTGCAGTTAAGAGAAACGATATATCTACATGATCGAAAATATCAAAGCGAATTTTACCGAAAGTATCCAAACCAAAATTGCAGCGTCAGAAATGCTGCCGCCAGCCATTGATAAAGCAGCCATGATGATGGTTGAAGCGCTGATCCGCGGTAATAAGATTTTAAGCTGTGGTAACGGTGGTTCAGCCGGCGACGCCCAGCACTTTTCGTCGGAAATGTTAAACCGTTTCGAACGCGACCGCCCCAGCCTGCCGGCGATAGCCATTACCACCGATACCTCAACGTTGACGTCTATTACCAACGACTACAGTTACGATGAAGTGTTCTCCAAGCAGGTACGTGCGCTGGGCCAGCCGGGCGATGTATTGCTGGCAATTTCCACCAGTGGTAATTCTCGTAATGTGATTAACGCCATGGAAGCGGCTTTATCACGGGACATGACTATCGTAGCCCTGACCGGTAAAGACGGCGGTGAGATGGCAGGTTTCCTGGGTGAACACGATGTGGAAATCCGTGTTCCCTCCAACCGCACAGCGCGGATCCAGGAGGTTCATCTACTGGTCATTCATTGTTTATGCGAGTGTATTGATGACAGCTTGTTCCCGGCCCATGACCCTGATGGTTATTAAGCCTCTGTTACGCAACATACTGACCGTTGGTGCTGTCCTGATGTTATCAGGCAGCCTCAACGGCTGTGCCGTGGTAGCTGTAGGTGCGGTAAGTGCCACGGCGGTATCGGTTTCCAATGACCGCCGCACGGCAGGCACACAATTAGACGATTTTAATGCACAAAATACCGCTTCACGGCTGATAGGAAAGCAGGACAACCTTAACGAAACGTCCAATATTGAAGTGACCGTCTACAACAAGGTGGCATTACTCACCGGGCAGGCGGCAAGCCAGGCCGACATCAAGCAGGCTGAAGAGCAGGTCCGCAGCATTAACTATATCAACAAAATCCACAATCAGATCCGTATCGGTCAGCCCATTGCCACCTCCAGTGAACTTTATGATCGGTGGCTGGCCACTAAGATCCACACTAAAATTCTGGCTTCCGATAATGTACCGACCTCACAAATCAGTATTATTGTCGAAGACTCAGAAGTGTTTTTAATGGGCCTCGTCACTAATCAGGAAGCCACCGCAGCAGTCGATATCGCTCGCCATGTAGACGGCGTAGCGCGGGTCATTCGTGCTTTTGAAATTTACTAGCAGGATGAAGATGTTAGGCAAGGCTTTCACTGATAGACAAAGGCCCATACTGCATTTATGCTAAAGGAAACTACTCTGACAATATTGATCGGAAAATCGTCGATGTCCAGGTACGTCAGTCGCCAGACTGTTAAGCAAACCTTCTTATGTGTAGCCCTTTACTCCCTGGCTGTTTTTTTCAGTATCACAGGCTATGCTGCGCCATCTCAACTCAGCGATTATTTTCGAGAAGTCTGGACCACCCGCGACGGACTCCCACACAACACTATCAATGCCATCGCACAAAGTGAAGACGGCTACCTGTGGGTTGGTACCTGGGAAGGTGCGGCCCGGTTCAACGGCCGGTCGTTTACCGTGTTTGGCCGCGGCGAACCCAGTGGTATGCCGGATGTCGGTATCCGCACCATCCATAAAAACCGCCAATCCAATTTGATCTTTGCCGGGGCCCGCGGTGGGTTGAGCGAACGTCGCCCGGATAACTGGCAAAGCTGGTCACCGTTGAGAGTGTTGATTAATGCCGTTGCCGACGATCCCCAGGGTAATCTGTGGCTGGCAACAGAAGGACAAGGCGTTTACCGTCAGACAGCCCGGGGCGAACGTACCCAACTGACCACTCAACAGGGCTTACCGAGTAACGTGGTGTCCAGCGTACTGACCACTAAAGACGGCACTGTCTGGGTGGGGACCGGGCGCGGATTGGTGCGCCTCAACAGTGAAGACGACAGTTTTGGACTTGAACGGGTCAACGGTTTACCCGAAGTCCCGGTGCTTGCATTAACACCCTATAACAACGGCCTGTTAATTGGCACGGAACGGGGGCTTTACCAGTATCAGGCTGGTGAGGTCAGCGTTTTTTCCCCACAGTTAATGAATCTGCCGGTATCGGTCTTACTGGCTTTCGATAACCAAATCTGGATAGGTACCACCGACCGCGGGCTCCTTCGCTACAGTGACGCCGGTCTGGAGAGTCTGAATATGGCCGCGGGTCTGCCAAACAATCGGATCCTGTCATTATTCCGCGACCGCGAAAACAGTATCTGGATCGGCACTAATGGCGGCTTATTCAGGTTGCGTGACGCCCCCTTTGTCACGCTGACTGCAGAACAGGGTTTAGCCGGCAATTATATTCGCTCGGTACTGTCACACAGTGACGGCAGTGTCTGGGTTGGCAGCAGCCAGGGCGTTAGTCGTATCACTCAGCAGGGTATAGAAACCATTGACTTTTCAGCCTACAGCGACGGCCAGTCAGTCCTTAGCCTGGTTGAGGGGCCCGATGGCTCGGTCTGGATAGGCACCTATTCTGATGGAGTGTTACAGTGGCAGGATGGTGCCATTGTACAGCAATACAACCGCCGCACGGGCTTACTGGCCAACGAAGTCCGCGCCATCGCGGTTGCCCGGGAAGGCGGTTTATGGGTAGGCACCGGCCACGGTCTGAACTATGTAGACAGCAGCGGCGTGAGCAGTTTCACCCCAGAAGATGGCTTACCCACGCCATTTGTAATGGGGCTGTATTTACATGATGACGGTCGTCTGTTTATTGGTACCGGTGGCGGGGTAGTGATACGCAGTCCGCGCGGAGACATTACCCCGATAGATATCAGCAACCTCGATGATGCAGAATATGCCTTTGGTTTTACGCCGGATCTGGCAGCAGGCCTGCTGTGGATGAGCACCGATCGTGGCCTGATAGCCTTTGATCTGACCACAGGCCGCTTGACCATGCTTGGCCGCGACGCGGGCCTGCCTTTCGATAAAGTCTTTCAGGCGGTTATCGACCAGGACAGACATCTGTGGTTAAGCAGCAACCGCGGTATACTGCGCTTCAGACGCGAACAAATTAAGGACTACCTCGCCGGGCAACGCCAACAGGTAGATTACGAGCTATTTGGTGAAAGCGATGGCATGCAAAGTGCGCAGGCCAATGGCGGCTCCATGCAGGCAGCCACACTGGCTCAGGACGGCACGGTATGGTTTGCAACATCCAAAGGCGCTAGCCGGGTTAACCCGGCCGAACTGACCCGCTTTTCAGCCAATACTCCGCCGGTGGTAATAGAAGGCTTTAAAGTAAATGGTTCAGCACTGCCTTTACACTCCGAAAAAGATATTGCCGCCGGCGCAGACCGGATTGAGATTCAGTTTGCCGGACTCGGTTTTGTTATGCCCGAGCGAATTCAGTACCGCACCCGTTTACAGGGGTTCGACAACAGTTGGGTAGACCGGGGCTCTAATACGATTGCTGAATACACTAACCTCCCACCAGGCGACTATCATTTTATGGTAAGTGCCTCATATCCTGGCGGGGCATGGGGTGAGCAAAATGCCAGCTTCCGTTTTTCCATTGCTCCTTACTTCTGGCAACAAACCAGCTTTTGGTTTGTGCTTTTTCTCGTGGCAATAGCGTTAGTTATTGTGGCCCACCGCTGGCGTATGAAGAGTCTCCACCAGCGCGCTGAAGAACTGAGTACCCAGGTGGCCGAACAAACTTATACCCTAAAACAACAGGCCGACAATCTACGCAAAATCGATGAAGAACGTTCAGCATTACTACTGGAAATTAAGCGCCAGGCTGCTGAATTCGAGCAACAGGCCCGGTCAGACAAACTCACCGGTCTTGCCAACCGGCGGGCATTTGATGAGTCACTGCAACGCGAGTGCGCCCGAGCAAGAAGACGGAATTTGCCACTTTGTCTGGCTCTGTTGGATATTGATCACTTCAAGCAAATTAACGATACGTTTAATCATAGCATAGGCGATAGGGTGCTTAAGCTGGTGGCGGATACCATCAGTCACCACTGCCGGGAGGAAGACCTGGTCGCGCGTTGGGGCGGTGAAGAGTTTGCGATACTCCTGCCAAACTGTGATAACGAGGTTGCACAGGACATATGCGAGCGCATTCGCCTGGCTGTTAGCGAGACAGACTGCTCTGCCGTCGCCCCGGGCATCTCGCTGACCATCAGCATTGGGGTCACGGCTTATACCAGCGACGATACCCTGGATAAGTATATTTCGCGGGCTGACAAAGCGTTATACGCCGCAAAAGAAGCCGGCCGCAACCGCCTGCTACTTATTTAAACAGCGATGCTTTAGTCTTTCATCGGGTAACAACGACTGGCAAAGGCGGGTAACCTGCCCTGCGACTGACCATACACATGCAGGTGCCAGGTGGGATGAATACCTCGCGCAGCATCGATTGCATGAATATCACTCCCTCTCATCACCAGCACATCACCTCTTCCCACCACACATTCTATGGTTTCAACGACAGCCCGGTTGTGAGCGTCTGCACAACAATAGAAAACGTGGAATTCTGCTCCTGACAGTCCAACAATAACCACCCAGGTCCGATGGTCATGAGCTGGAGTGCTGACCCCTTTACCATCAGATACCAGATAGACCGAAGGGCCGCCGGCAGGGTCCTCACTTAGCGGATACATAAACTCTTCACCAGGCCCGGCCTGTTGAAACTGAGTTAAATCGAAGTTCGATGCCAGACAAATATCTCGGAGCCGTTCTCCGACAGCTTGCAACTGAGAGTAATCAGGCGCCTTGCTTTGGCATTCAACCCGGATTTGCCGGGCAAAATCTTCGATGGCGCTAAGGGAAGCTGTCATAAAACGGTTACCTAATGTCTCGCCTCAGTTCGCACACTCTTTTCAGACCCAGTATCATTAAAAAAATAAGCGCCAGAGGTGGTGTAAAAAATAACAAAATCGCCAGCATGGTAGTGAGTACCGGAGTCTCTGTTTTACGTTTGCCAAGGTAATACCCCATTATCACCATCAATACCAGAACAAATGAGCCGAGCCTGGTCGCGTTAATTGCTCCCATATCTTCATCCTGAATACAGCCACAATCCAATTTCAGAAAAATAACACGAGGGCAAAGTAACCACAAACAAGCCCTCACCATCTGGCGTGTTATTCCCTGCGTCACAGCTTTATCGTCGACATAATACTTTGGTGGTACGCCACCGCTGTTCAAATTGCCATCAGCTATACTAGCCCTGTTACAAAGCGCAGGTCTGGCAGGGGCTGGCGACTGGTCAGCCGTATTTGAGTACCATATTCGTCACCAACCACTGCCCAGCTTTGTCGACAATAAGGCCGTAATCATATTGACTAACCAGGTTAAAGCGCCTATATTGTCGACATATTTTCTAAAGTGAGTCGTTAATAGTGAGTATCGCAGCCTTTGCTGAACAAGCGGTCACCAGCGCTGACAAAACGTTTTTACAGCTTCGGGGAGATATTGTTGAAGGTGCCATTCCGGCAGGCAGTAAACTGAGCGAAACCGAACTGTCGACAAAGTATCAGGTAAGTCGTGCGGTTATCCGGGAAGCGATTAACCGCCTTGAGTCCTGCCATCTGGTTGAGCGTAAAGCCAATGTCGGCGCGCGTATTGTGTCATTAACGCCGGAAGGCTTAATTCAGCTCTACCAGGTTCGCGAGGCGCTTGAGGGCATGGCCGCTCGTTTGGCGGCAAAAAACATGTCGGATGAAGAAATTGCCGACCTCACGGCCCTGCTCGACAATCACTTTCAAACCGTAAAAGGCGGCGAGTCCTATTATCAGGAAGCCGGCGACCTGGATTTTCATTACCGGATTATTCTGGGCAGCAAAAATCAACACCTCATCGAAGTGCTGGTTAACGGCATCTACCATTTGATTCGCATGTATCGTGTGCAGCTTGGTATGGCCGGGCCGCGGGTCACCACCGCATTTGATGAGCACAAACACGTGGTACAAGCGATTGCAAACCGTGACGAAGAGCTGGCCGAAATGCTAATGCGTCGTCACATTTTGTATTCAAAAAACAACATTGAACGCAAGTTGCTTCAATCCTAATCACCCTAAACCAAGAGAATGATTATGAGCGCAGGTAAAAAATTTCGTCAGGCACTGGCCGACAATACACCTCTTCAAATCGTAGGCACGATTAACGCCTACAGTGCCATGATGGCAAAAGCCATTGGCCACAAGGCCATCTACCTCTCTGGTGGTGGTGTTGCCAATGCTTCTTACGGTCTGCCAGACCTGGGGATGACTTCGTTAAATGACGTTATTGTTGACGTTCAGCGCATCACTTCTGCCTGCGACCTCCCCCTACTGGTCGATATTGATACCGGTTGGGGCGGCGCATTTAACATTGCCAAAACCATTAGAGACATGGAAAAAGCCGGCGCAGCGGCCGTGCATATGGAAGACCAGGTAGCTCAGAAACGTTGTGGTCACCGTCCAAACAAAGAGATCGTATCGACCGCAGAAATGGTTGACCGTATCAAGGCAGCCGTAGATGCCCGTACCGATCCGGACTTTTTCATTATGGCTCGCACCGACGCCTTTGCACAGGAAGGACTGGAAAAAGCCATTGAGCGTGCAAAAGCTTACGTGGCAGCCGGTGCTGATGGCATCTTCGCCGAAGCAGTGAAAACCGAAGAGCACTACCGCGCATTCTCTGCAGCGCTGGATGTGCCACTTCTGGCTAATATCACCGAATTTGGCCAAACCGAATTATGGAACAAAGAAGAGCTCGGTGAATGGGGCGCCGCTATGGTGTTATACCCTCTAAGTGCCTTCCGAGCCATGAATAAAGCTGCCGAAACCGTGTATACCGCCATCTTAAAAGACGGCGATCAAAAAGCGGTCACAGACATGATGCAAACTCGCATGGAACTTTATGATTATCTGGGTTACCACGAATACGAGAAGAAGCTCGATGCGTTATTCGCGGAAGGTAAAAACAAGTAAGCAAATTAACTGACTGACGCCGCCCAACCGGGTTTCACCGCCCGCAAAGCGTCAGTCCGAAAAAGTGTACTCTACAAAAATTACATTAGGAGAAAAACGATGGCTAAAGTACTCAGTGGTGCAGGCTTACGTGGTCAGGTAGCCGGTAAAACCGCCTTATCAACCGTAGGTGTTTCAGGTTCCGGCCTGACCTATCGTGGTTACGATGTAAAGGACCTGGCCAATCACTGTCAGTTTGAAGAAGTTGCCTATCTTATCCTTAAAGGCAAGCTGCCAAACCAGGCCGAGCTGGATGAATACAAAGCGAAACTGAAAGGCATGCGCAGCCTGCCACAGGCCCTGCTTGATGTACTGGAACGTATTCCTGCTGATGCCCACCCAATGGATGTTATGCGTACCGGTTGTTCGATGCTGGGTAACCTTGAAATGGAAAACGACTTCAGCGAGCAGGGTGAAATCACTGATCGCATGCTGGCCTGTTTCCCAAGCATTATTTGCTACTGGTATCGTTTCTCTCACGACGGCGTTCGCATTGACGTTAACACTGACGACGATTCAATTGGCGCGCACTTCCTGCATATGCTGCATGGCAAGAAACCAAACAACCTGCACGAGCAGGTAATGCACGTATCCCTGATCCTCTACGCCGAGCACGAATTTAATGCATCAACCTTTACAGCTCGCGTGTGTGCATCAACCTTATCTGACATGCATTCGTGTATTACCGGTGCAATAGGTTCACTGCGTGGTCCTCTGCATGGGGGGGCAAACGAAGCGGCCATGGAACTAATTGAAAACTTCACTTCGCCTGAACATGCTGAAGCAGAAATGATGGGCAAGCTGGAGCGCAAAGAGAAAATCATGGGCTTTGGTCATGCGATTTACTCTGAGTCTGACCCACGTAACGAAATCATTAAAGGCTGGTCTGAAAAACTGGCAGCCGATGTGGGCGACACTGTGCTTTATCCGGTATCGGTGCGCTGTGAAGAAGTGATGTGGCGCGAGAAGAAACTGTTTTGTAATGCGGATTTCTTCCATGCGTCGGCTTACCACTTTATGGGTATCCCCACTAAACTGTTTACGCCTATCTTTGTGATGTCGCGTTTAACAGGCTGGGCTGCTCACGTTATGGAACAACGTGCTGATAACCGTATAATCCGCCCATCTGCAGATTATACCGGCGAAGACCTGCGTCCGGTTCCTGCTATCGCAGATCGCGCTTAAATCCTTTGCCGCTTCGTGACCGTCGAAGCGGCAGTCTTGCTACGCTTTAGGATACGTCATGAATACCGAATACCGTAAACACCTGACAGGCACTAATCTGGACTACTTCGACGCGCGCGAAGCCGTTGACGCCATTAAACCTGGCGCGTTTGATACCCTGCCCTACACTTCCCGTGTGCATGCAGAAAACCTGGTTCGCCGTTGTCCGCCAGACCAACTTAAAGACTCCCTTATTCAGTTAATCGAGCGCAAACGCGACCTCGACTTTCCCTGGTTCCCGGCACGCGTGGTGTGTCACGACATCCTGGGGCAAACCGCACTGGTTGACTTAGCCGGCTTACGTGATGCCATCGCCGAGCAAGGCGGCGATCCGTCCAAAGTTAACCCGGTTGTCCCAACACAACTTATCGTGGATCACTCACTGGCTGTAGAACATGCCGGTTTTGAGAAAGACGCGTTTGAAAAGAACCGCGCGATTGAGGACCGTCGTAATGACGACCGCTTCCACTTTATTAACTGGACCAAAACCGCCTTTAAAAACGTCGATGTGATCCCACCCGGCAACGGCATTATGCACCAGATTAACCTGGAAAAAATGTCGCCGGTAGTACACGCTAAAGATGGCGTTGCCTTCCCGGATACCCTGGTAGGTACCGATAGTCACACTCCGCACGTTGATGCCCTGGGCGTTATCGCGGTAGGTGTAGGCGGCCTGGAAGCAGAAAGCGTCATGCTGGGTCGCGCCTCTTACATGCGTTTACCGAATATCGTCGGCGTTGAGTTAACCGGTAAACCACAGCCTGGGATTACTGCCACCGATATCGTATTGGCCCTCACAGAATTCCTCCGTAAAGAACGTGTAGTCTCTGCTTACCTTGAGTTCTATGGCGAAGGTGCCGCGCACTTAACCCTGGGTGACCGTGCCACTATCTCCAACATGACACCGGAATACGGTGCCACCGCGGCGATGTTCTATATCGACGACCAAACCCTGGATTACCTGAAACTCACCGGTCGTACTGCTGAGCAGGTCGAACTGGTAGAAACCTATGCAAAACAGGCAGGCCTGTGGGCTGACACGCTTACCGAAGCTGAATATGAGCGCGTACTGACCTTTGATTTATCATCAGTGACCCGTAACATGGCCGGTCCTTCTAACCCTCATGCACGTTTGGCTACCAGCGATCTTGCTGCGCGCGGCATTGCCGGTAAGTGGGAAGAACAGGAAGGCATGATGCCCGATGGCGCGGTAATCATTGCCGCCATCACCAGTTGTACCAACACCAGTAACCCGCGTAACGTAGTGGCAGCAGGTCTGTTAGCCCGTAACGCCAATGCCAAAGGCCTGGTGCGTAAGCCTTGGGTGAAAAGCTCTCTGGCACCGGGTTCCAAAGTAGTGAAGATGTACCTGGAAGAAGCCAACCTGCTGCCTGAACTGGAGCAACTTGGCTTTGGTGTGGTGGCCTTTGCCTGTACAACTTGTAACGGCATGAGTGGCGCTCTGGATCCGCGTATCCAGCAGGAAATTATCGACCGCGACCTTTATACAACTGCAGTACTTTCCGGTAACCGCAACTTCGATGGCCGTATTCATCCATACGCCAAACAGGCTTTCTTAGCCTCGCCACCGTTGGTAGTGGCCTACGCCATTGCCGGTACTGTGCGTTTTGATATCGAGAAAGACGTACTCGGCCATGATCAGGACGGCAACCCGGTTACTCTGAAAGACATCTGGCCATCCGATGAAGAAATTGATGCCGTAGTAAAAGCGTCAGTAAAACCGGAGCAGTTCAACAAGGTATACGAGCCAATGTTTGACCTCTCAGTTGATTACGGTGATGATATCGACCCACTGTACGAATGGCGCGAGATGAGTACCTATATTCGTCGTCCGCCTTACTGGGAAGGCGCCTTGGCTGCCGAACGTACCTTAAAAGGCATGCGACCGCTGGCGATACTGCCGGACAATATCACCACCGACCATTTATCGCCGTCTAACGCTATCCTGGCGTCGAGTGCTGCCGGTGAATACCTGGCCAAGATGGGACTGCCGGAAGAGGACTTCAACTCTTACGCCACTCACCGTGGTGACCATCTTACCGCCCAACGTGCGACCCTGGCTAACCCGAAAATATTCAACGAGATGGTCGTTGAAAATGGCGAGGTGAAACAAGGCTCTCTGGCGCGTATTGAGCCGGAAGGTAAAGTCACCCGCATGTGGGAAGCTATCGAAACCTACATGCAGCGCAAGCAACCGCTGATTATCATCGCCGGTGCCGACTATGGTCAGGGCTCGTCCCGTGACTGGGCGGCAAAAGGGGTTCGTTTAGCCGGGGTAGAAGCGATTGTGGCGGAGGGCTTTGAGCGCATTCACCGCACCAATCTGATTGGCATGGGCGTATTACCGCTTGAATTCAAGCCGGGCACCACCCGCAAGACCCTTGAACTCGACGGTACGGAAACCTACGATGTGATTGGTGAACACACTCCAGGCAATATCCTGACACTGGTAATCCACCGTGCCAACGGCGAAATCGTTGAAGTACCAGTTACCAGTCGTTTGGATACCTTTGAAGAAGTATCTATTTACTCCGCGGGTGGCGTACTTCAGCGTTTTGCCAAGGACTTCCTGGAAGCCGAAGCAAACTAATCTGATATCAGGGGGCATTACGCCCCCTTAGCAGTTAACAATCCTTTAGTGAGAGACTTATGGCTTTTGCACCACAAATAAAAATTCCGGCCACCTATATGCGTGGCGGTACCAGTAAAGGCGTCTTTTTTAATCTAGCCGATTTACCCGAGGCGGCGCAACAACCCGGCGCCTATCGCGATGCCATGCTGCTACGCGTTATTGGCAGTCCGGATCCTTACGGCAAACAAACCGATGGTATGGGCGGCGCGACTTCCAGTACCAGTAAAACGGTTATTTTAAGTAAGAGCGAACACGAAGGGTACGATGTGGATTACCTGTTTGGTCAGGTGTCTATCGATAAAGCTTTTGTAGACTGGAGCGGTAACTGCGGTAACTTAACCGCTGCGGTAGGCGCCTTTGCCGTGAACAATGGTTTAGTCGATGCAGAGCGTATACCGGACAACGGTGTTGTTATGGTGCGCGTCTGGCAAGTCAATATCAGCAAAGCCATCAATGTGCATGTGCCTATTACTAATGGCGAGGTGCAGGAAACCGGTAATTTCGAACTAGACGGCGTCACCTTTCCGGCGGCGGAAGTCAAAGTAGAGTTTATGGATCCGGCCGACGGCGAGGGCGATATGTTCCCCACCGGCAATCTGGTTGATGAGCTCACCACACCAGAATTCGGCACCCTGAAAGCCACGATGATCAACGCCGGTATCCCGACGATTTTTGTTAATGCGGCGGATATCGGCTACACCGGAACCGAGTTGCAGGACGATATTAACAGCGACCCACAAGCGCTGGCGAAATTTGAATCCCTGCGCGCACACGGCGCGGTAAAAATGGGTTTGATCAGCGATATCAGTGAAGCGGCAGGCAGACAGCATACGCCAAAGATAGCCTTTGTTGCGCCCCCCGCCGAGTACACTTCATCAAGCGGTAAACTTATTGAGATTGATGATATCGACGTATTGGTAAGAGCATTGTCCATGGGCAAATTACACCATGCGATGATGGGCACTGCCGCCGTGGCTATCGCCACCGCAGCAGCTATTCCCGGCACACTGGTGAACGATGCAGCGGGCGGTGTGGATCGCGCCAGTGTGGTGTTCGGCCACCCATCAGGTACGCTTGGCGTAGGTGCAGAAGCAGCCGTTGTTAACGGCAAATGGACCGCCACCAAAGCGGTGATGAGCCGTTCAGCGCGAATTCTGATGGACGGTCGCGTACATATCCCCGCACCTCAGGTTTAGTCTTTACCAACCCGCTGCGCACAGGCAATGTGCGCAGCGCCGCCAACCAGTTTCTCTGGGTGGCCAGCGACTATTGGGCATGGGCTGGTCACCTCTTTTCTTTTGCAACACTGGCAATCTGCTTATTTAAAGCGCACAATAACCACTCATCAGCGTAGTGAAGATGGAAATACCTGGAGATTTGATATGGCAGGTAAATTTAGTAAACACGGTTCTCTGAGTGTCGCCATTGACGGCAGACTGATTGTGTTAAACGGTGAAGGCCCCTGGAATGCAGAATCGCTGCACTTATCCGACGATAAGATCATGCAAAACCTGCGCGCTATGTACAGCTCCCCCTGGGGCGTGCTGGCCATTTTTCGTGGCGAGGCCGTATACGTACCTGAAGCGTTCACATTACTACGCAAACAAATCAAAAAAGAAGTCACCCTCTGCCGGGTAGCCACTGCAGTGGTGTTTGAAGACGTAAACTCCCCGTTGCTGTCAAAGCATCAGTTTAAATCGATTTATGAGATGCCGGGCCATGAAGTAGCGTTTTTTGATTCAGCCGACGATGCCAAAGCCTGGTTGAATTCACTGATTAGTCAGCAGCAACAGCAAGCTTAAAAGCGATATGCGAGGCTGACAAAACCAAAACTGTCATCACTGCTGGCGCTATAGGTCGCCCCAATTAGCCAACCGGGTTTATTCTGCCCGCTTACATAAAGTTTAATGCCAATCGAACCACCATATTGACGTTCATACTCATATTCGGTTAATTCTAAATCACCACCAAACCATTCATCACTGCGATAACGATCAACGTCGATAATGCCGCCAAAAGTGGTGAGTGATAAATGTTTGGTCACAAAAAAATTGGCACCAATCCCCCCTCCTATGCCTCTCTCATTCTCACGAATATCCTCCGTGATACCAAATGCGCCATATAATTCCAGAGGCTTAAATGGCATCTGCGCGATAGCCTGAAAACCCAGGCCGCCATATTCTATGCCAAGGCCACTTTCGGTTTTAAACAGGCTTTTGCCATTGGCTGAAGCTGCTGTTAGCAGCAAAACCATCAATAACATCCGTTTCATAATGCTTCCTTTTCTATTCCATAAAAGGGAAGAAGCAACCTGCCTCTACGTTGTGATTGCTTTGACAACCTTTAGTCAGGTCTAATCGTCGATGGTTTGTTCTTTTAACCAATCGTGCAGTGTTTCCATATCGTGAGGCACCGCCATTTGCAGTTCTTCCAACCAGTCGTGAACGTTTTGCCACCAGGCAGGATGGTCTCCCTGCTGGATTTGGTTAGCAATACGCTGCACCCTGGCCAGGCCAACCGAACTGGCTGCGCCTTTAATTTTATGCGCCTGGGCGCACACTTCAGATTTTTCGTCGGCACTTAAGCTTAACTGCAGGATTTCCATATATTCCGGCATTTTTTCCTGGAACACTTTCACACTGGCGCGTACCATATCCTCGCCAATGGTATCCACCAGCATTTGCAGCAAGTCCAAATCCAGAATATTGGTCAGCAGCTTACTGCTGTCGAGTTTCTTGCGCGGTGGCGCTTCGGGAGCAGGCTGTTCCACTTCAGACTCAGCAAATAGCATGTTGAGCACTTCTACCACCCGGCTCTTCTTAACCGGTTTAGCTATTACGTCATCCATACCGTTTTGCAGATATTCTTCGCGCTTTTTAATCACATTAGCAGTAAGCGCAACAATCGGCGTCTGCATGACCAGATCTTCTTCATGCAGTGTGGCGGCCACGTCAAAGCCGGTCATATCCGGTAATTGGATATCGAGTAAAATAAGGTCGTAGGTGGTTTCCCGGGCTTTGTCTATGGCTTCCTGGCCGGTCATTGCCACATCAACATGCTGGCCTAACTTCTCCAGCAATGCTTTGGCCACCATTACGTTAAGCTCAATGTCTTCGACCAGCAGAATGTTCAGTCCGGTAACCTGTAATTGTGCCACCTGCATGGGACGGTTAGATACCTGCAAAGGCAGCTCTACGATAAAGCGGGTACCCTTGCCCTGCTCGCTTTCAACACGGATATCACCATGCATCAGATCAACCATTTGCTTACAAATCGCCAGGCCGATACCAGTGCCGGTGGCCGATTGATGATCAGGGTGATCGACCTGATAATACATGGCAAAAATCTTGTCGATTTCAGTGTCAGGGATCCCCACGCCAGTATCTTCAATGACGTAAGTGACTAACGAAATATCGCTATTGGGTCGGGTGGCCGAGACAGTTAACGATACATGTCCTTTCTGGGTGAATTTCACCGCATTGAACAGAATGTTCCACAGGATCTGACGTAACCGCGTACCGTCTACTTCCACCTGTTTAGGTAACGGCTCGACGATATTGGTGATCAGCTCCAGCGATTTGTCTTTCGCCAGTAAACGAATAATCGAACTCAACTCTTCGGTGAAGTCGCGCAGGGAGACGGTTTTCAACGATAGTTCCAGCTTGTCGCGGTCGAGCTTATCCAAATCGATAATGTCGTTAAATATGTTGCCAAGGGTAATCGCACTGGCATAAATGGTACTCACCCAGCTCCACTGCTCTTCGTTAAGCTCGGTATCGCGCAACATCCGGCTTAAACCAACAATCCCATTGAGCGGCGTGCGCAGTTCGTGGCTGATGGTGGCAATAAATCGCGTTTTGTCGGTACTGGCTTTGGCCGCAGCACTTTCGGCCTGTTTGCGCTCGGTCATATCACGGCCAAAGGCAAGTAATCCCAGTCGGTTACCTTCGTGATCAAAAAAGGGCACCCGACGCATTTCAAAGAAACGCCGACGGCCATCGGCAAAACGTAACCATAGCTCATCAGTAATGCTGGCATTGGTTTCAAGTACTTCATGATCACTGGCAACGACCTGACGAGCCAGTTCCTCTTCATAAACATCGTGCGGAGTAAGACCAAGCAATTCTCTCTCGGACATGCCAGTCAATTGCTCCGCAACCCGGTTACACCCGGCAAAACGGCCTTCTTCGTTGCGGTAGTAAATCAGGTCGGGGGAGGCATCAATGATGGAGCGTAACAGGGTGGATAAGCGCCGGGCCTGGGCTTCTTTCTCCGACTTATCCTGAATTTCTTTTTCCAGCTCTTTAAACACCGTTTCCCGTTCTTCCTGAGCGTGTTTACGCTGTTCTATTTCATGGTTTAGCTGACGAATATTGTTTTGCAACTCACGGTTCAGAAACACATCTTCTTCACGCAGGTGTTCCAACTGGCTGACCACTTCTTTTAAATTCGTTCGCGAATGTTCCAGTTGCTTTACCAGTTCACTGAAAAAATACAACACCCAGGGCGCCGACAGCATGGTAAGTATAACGGCGCTGATAAAGTCATCTGGCTGCACGTCACTCCCCAGGCTCACGCGGATGACATAAGAACCGCCCACCGTAAACGCCAGCGTTAATACGACAAACAATACACTTAGCTTGATAGTGCCAAAGCGCTCTACAAACTGCGCAAAACGTATCGCCCAGGAATCATTCGGAGTTTCTTGATACATAGCTGAAATACTTCGTTGTTTAGTGCCGCTATCCTAGCAGGTCTTAGCGACATTCGCATAGATTACTGCGCAGCTAAAAGTGGATACAATGGCCCTGTATTAACCGTTAACCTTTATTCCCTTGCAATAATTGTCTACGCAGCACTGGGCTTTTGCAGTAATTATTGGTTTAATGGAATCCTAGCCTGCCTTTATAATAGGTTCAATCCAACCGCACAGCGGACATCTCCTGGTGAGACTGATGCGGTGGCCTTGTTCACTGCTGTCTATGAAGCAGCCGGATTAGTTTAAAATAAACATTCAGCGCCGCTTGCTGAAACTGGGTAAATACCCAAATATTACGACTTTTTATGCAACTTAAGTTGTAGACATAAAAGCCGGATAATGTTTTTTTAGCTTCAACTGAGTATTTTTTTTCGATTTTTTTTGCGCCTAAAAATAGAGTCAACAAGCTGATAAATATACAAAAAAAAGATTGTATACGATTTCACAAAACCCGACTCACACATTCCGATTGATTTTAGGAATCAATATCGGTATTTTGTACGGCCCGCTTGGCAATAGTGCATAAAAATGCGGTACATGACTGGTATCCACTAATAATAATTAACGACAAACCGGCGCAGACTGATTTTTCTATATTTTTCAGTTTATTACGCGTTGTTACGCCGTTGCAAAGCCACTTCTGGCCAAAAATGCAGCGCATACCTTGCCCAGTCTAAGGTTTAAGGAGTTAAGAGAATGAGTTTATATAATCCCAACGATTCACGGGATAACTGTGGATTTGGTTTGATTGCCCACATAGAAGGTGAGGCCAGCCATAAGCTGGTGACTACCGCTATTGAAGGGCTTGACCGCATGCAACACCGTGGCGGCATTGCCGCAGACGGCAAAACCGGTGACGGTTGCGGTCTGCTATTACAAAAGCCCGATGCCTTCTTCCGCATGATAGCAGAGCAGCATGGCTGGAAGCTCAGCAAAAAATATGCTGTGGGTATGATTTTCCTTAATCAGGACGAAACACTGGCGCAAGCTGCGCGGGAAGTCGTGAATGAAGAGCTGCAAAAAGAAACCCTGGGGGTTGTAGGCTGGCGTGAAGTGCCCGTTAATCACGACGTACTGGGTGAACTGGCGTTAACCGGTGTGCCACAAATTGAACAGGTATTTGTTAACGCGCCGGCTGGTTGGCGTAAACGCGATCTTGAACGCCGTTTATTTATGGTGCGTCGCCGGGTAGAAAAACGCCTCGAGCAGGATCCTGACTTTTACGTTGCCTGCCTGTCTGGCCTGGTAACCATTTATAAAGGTTTGGTAATGCCAAAAGACTTACCTGCCTTCTATAAAGATCTGGCCGATGAAGAACTGAAAAGCAGCATCTGTGTATTCCACCAGCGCTTCTCTACCAACACCCTGCCTAAATGGCCGCTGGCACAGCCTTTCCGCTATCTGGCACACAACGGTGAAATTAATACCATTAAAGGTAACCGCGATTGGGCAATGGCCCGTACCGGTAAATTTGCCACGCCACTGATCCCGGACCTGAAAGACGCAGCACCTTTTGTTAATACCGAAGGGTCTGACTCATCGTCACTGGATAATATGCTGGAGCTGTTCCTCGCCGGTGGCATGGACTTGTTCCGCGCCATGCGTTTGTTAGTGCCGCCAGCGTATCAGAACAATGACACCATGGATCCTAAACTACGTGCATTCTACGAGTTTAACTCCATGCACATGGAGCCCTGGGATGGCCCGGCCGGTATCGTAATGACCAATGGTCGTCACGTAGCCTGTAACCTCGACCGGAACGGTCTGCGCCCGGCGCGTTATGTACTGACCAAAAACGGCTTTATTACCCTGGCCTCTGAAATTGGTATCTGGGATTACGAACCTGAAGACGTAGTAGAAAAAGGCCGTGTTGGTCCGGGCGAAATGCTCGCAGTAGATACCTATAACGGTAAAATCTGGCGCTCTACGGAAATTGATGACGAGTTGAAAGACCGTCACCCCTATCATGAGTGGATTGAGAAAAATATCCGTTCATTAACGCCGATTGAAAATATGGATGCCTCGCTGATTGGTCAGCGAGTATTCAATGACGACACCATGGCGGTGTATCACAAGCTGTTTAACTACAGTTATGAAGAAATCCATCAAGTCATTAAGGTACTGGGTAAAGACGGTCAGGAAGCCGTTGGCTCAATGGGTGATGACACACCGATGGCGGTTTTATCTTCCAGGCACCGTACCCTGTACGATTATTTCCGTCAGCAGTTTGCACAGGTAACCAACCCGCCAATCGATCCGCTGCGGGAAAACCACGTGATGTCACTGGCCACCTGTATTGGCCGTGAGCAAAACGTATTCAGTGAAACCAGTGGTTATGCTGATCGCGTGTTATTTAAATCTCCCATACTGATGTACACCGATTTAAAGCAATTACGCGAATTCAATCCTGACCATTATTATTCAGAAGTTATCGATCTGCAGTATTCACAGGATGAAGGTCTGAAGAAAGCCATTGAGCGTGTGTGTCACGAGGTAGAGTACCTGGTGAAACAAAAACGCGCGGCCTTTGTGGTGCTTTCAGACCGTAACATCAAGCCGAACAAACTGTCGATTCCTGCCGCGATGGCCGTCGGTGCTGTACACCGCCGCTTAGTGGATCAACAATTACGTTGCGACGCCAACATCGTAGTAGAAACGGCTTCTGCCCGTGACCCACACCACTTCGCCGTGCTGATTGGCTTAGGTGCTACCGCGGTTTATCCGTTCCTGGCCTATGAAACTATCGAGCAGCTGTGTGAAAAGGGCGAGCTGGATATTACCCCCATGCAAGCGGTATTGAATTACCGTAAAGGGATTAATAAGGGCCTGTATAAAATCATGTCGAAAATGGGCATCAGCACGGTTGCCAGTTACCGTAGCTCGAAACTGTTTGAAGCGATTGGTATCAGTAATGATGTAATCCAGATGTGCTTCAAAGGCGTGACCTCCAGAATTGAAGGTGCCTCTTTCGATGACTTCCAGCAGGACGCCATTAATCTGTCGCGGGTTGCCTGGCTGAAACGTAAAAAAATGTCTCATGGTGGCTTACTCAAGTATGTTCATGATGGCGAATACCATGCGTACAACCCGGATGTGGTCAAAACCCTGCAAAAAGCGGTGGTTAGCGGTGACTATGCTGATTATCAGCAGTATGCAGCGCTGGTTAACGACCGGGCACCGTCTCACCTGCGAGACTTAATGAAAGTCCTGCCAGCGGGTGAAGCTGTGGATATCAGCGAAGTGGAATCAGCGGAAAACCTGTTCCCACGTTTTGACACCGCGGCAATGTCCATCGGTGCTCTGAGTCCTGAGGCACACGAGGCGCTGGCGATTGCCATGAACCGTTTAGGTGGCCAGTCAAACTCCGGTGAAGGTGGTGAAGATCCAAAACGCTTCAATACCGAAAAGAACTCTAAAATCAAACAGGTTGCTTCAGGCCGCTTTGGCGTTACACCACATTATCTGGTCAATGCCAATGTTATCCAAATCAAGGTTGCACAGGGAGCTAAACCTGGTGAAGGTGGTCAGTTACCTGGCGACAAAGTCAATAAGTATATCGCGCAGCTGCGTTTCTCGGTGCCAGGCGTAACCCTGATTTCACCACCACCGCACCATGATATTTACTCTATTGAAGATTTAGCTCAGTTAATCTTCGATCTGAAGCAAGTGAACCCAACCGCGCTTATTTCAGTGAAACTGGTTTCTGAGCCAGGTGTAGGCACCATCGCAACCGGCGTTGCTAAAGCCTATGCCGACCTCATTACCATTTCTGGCTACGACGGCGGTACGGGTGCCAGCCCGTTAACGTCAGTGAAATACGCGGGTAGTCCGTTCGAACTGGGTCTGTCTGAAACACAGCAGGCTCTGGTTGAGAATGGTCTGCGTCATAAAGTACGGGTACAAACCGATGGCGGCCTGAAAACCGGATTGGACGTAATCAAAGCCGCTATTCTAGGTGCTGAGAGCTTTGGTTTTGGTACCGGCCCAATGGTTGCGTTAGGTTGTAAGTACCTGCGGATTTGTCACCTGAATAACTGTGCAACCGGTGTTGCCACCCAGGACGATAAACTGCGCAGCGACCATTTTATTGGCCTGCCAGAAATGGTCATGAACTACTTTAAGTTTGTGGCACAGGAAGTTCGTGAAATCATGGCTTCCATGGGCGTACGTAAGTTCGACGAGCTGATCGGGCGCACCGAATTACTGGAGTTACTTGACGGTTATACCGCTAAGCAAAACCGACTGGATCTGTCCCCCATACTGGCCAAGCCGGTTGCCGGTGAGCACACTCGTCTGTTCTGCTCTGAAACGACCAACGCGCCGCTCGACAAAGGTGTCCTTAACGCGAAGATGCTTAAGGATGCTAAAGAGGCCGTCGTTAAAGGTTGTGGTATTAACTTAAGTTACCCAATTCGCAATACCGATCGCTCAGTAGGTGCTTTACTGTCTGGTGAAATCGCCAAACATTACGGCAACCACGATATGGAAGAAATGCCAATCACCGTGACCTTCAAAGGGACGGCGGGGCAGAGCTTCGGTGTCTGGAATGCCGGTGGCCTGAACATGTACATCGAAGGCGACGCCAACGATTACGTCGGTAAAGGCATGACCGGCGGTAAGCTGGTTATCTATCCGCCGCGCAAAGGCGAATTCAATGCCCATGAAAGTGCCATTATGGGTAACACCTGCCTGTATGGTGCAACCGGTGGTAAGTTGTTTGCTGCTGGCCGTGCCGGTGAACGTTTCGGGGTGCGTAACTCCGGTGCGATTGCCGTAGTGGAAGGTGTTGGCGACAACGGTTGTGAATACATGACCGGTGGTATTGTGGCGGTACTGGGTCCGGTAGGCATTAACTTTGGTGCCGGCATGACAGGTGGTTTCGCTTATCTTTATGATGAGCAAGGCGATCTGAACAACCGTGTTAACCAGGAGTTGGTTGAAGTACTGGATATCGATGATAAAGTCATTCTTGCCGAACATTTACGCGGCCTGATCAACCAGCACTACGAAGAAACCGGCAGCCAGTTCTCACTAAGTCTGCTGCACGATTTCACCAATACACTGAATCGCTTTAAGCTGGTTAAGCCAAAAACCAGTGATGTGAAAAATCTGTTGGGCCATATTAGTCGTTCCAGCGCGGAACTGCGCATTCAGGCGCAATAGAGGGGTTAGAAGATAATGGCTAAGAATGTATATCAATTTATTGACGTAGAAAGGATTGATCCGCCGAAGAAGCCGATAATGGATCGTAAAAACGGCTTTGCTGAGATCTACCATCCTCTAACAAACTCACAGGCAGAAGGCCAGGCAGACCGCTGCCTGGACTGCGGTAATCCATACTGCGAATGGAAATGCCCGGTACATAACTACATTCCTCAGTGGCTGGCACTGGCCAACGAAGGTAAATTTATCGAGGCAGCCGAGCTGTCTCACCAAACTAACAGTTTGCCGGAAGTATGCGGCCGGGTTTGTCCTCAGGACCGTCTGTGTGAGGGTGACTGTACCTTAAACGATGAGTTTGGTGCGGTAACCATTGGTTCTATCGAAAAGCACATTACCGACACGGCCTTTAAAATGGGCTGGCGTCCGGACATGAGCGGCGTTACCTGGACCGACAAGAAAGTCGCTATCGTGGGTGCTGGTCCTGCCGGCCTCGCCTGTGCAGACATTCTGGTGCGTAACGGCGTGAAGCCTGTCGTATTTGACAAATACGAGGAAATTGGTGGTCTGCTAACGTTTGGTATTCCCTCTTTCAAACTTGAAAAGGACGTTATTAAACTGCGCCGCGAGATCTTTACCGAGATGGGCGTCGAGTTTGTAATGAATACTGAAATTGGTAAAGACATGCCGTTTCAGGATCTGATTGACCAGTACGACGCCGTGTTCCTCGGCATGGGGACTTACAAGTCAATGAAAGGCGGATTTGATAACGAAGGTGCCGACGGTGTTTACGAAGCCCTGCCCTTCTTGATATCAAATACCAACAGAGTCATGGGCCTGGAAAAAGACGCTGCTGACTTTATCGACATGAAAGGCAAGAAGGTTGTGGTACTCGGTGGTGGTGATACCACCATGGACTGTGTTCGTACGTCTATTCGTCAGGGCGCTGAGCAGGTAACCTGTGCTTACCGTCGTGATGAGGCAAGCATGCCGGGCTCACGCCGTGAAGTGGTGAATGCCCGGGAAGAAGGCGTTGAATTTGAATTTAACGTCCAGCCGCTCGATATCGCAGTGGATGAAACCGGTAAGGCCATTGGCGTTAAGCTGGTACGCACCGAAATGGGTGAACCTGATGCAGCAGGGCGTCGTCGCCCGGTTGTGGTGGAAGGCTCAGAGTTTGTCCAGGAAGCCGACGCGGTCATTATTGCCTTTGGTTTCCAGCCAAGCCCGGCACCATGGTTTGCAGACTACGGTATTATTCTGGACGAAAAAGGCCGCGTACGTGCGCCGGCAAAAGGCCAGTACGCTTATCAGACATCCAATCCGAAAATCTTCGCCGGTGGCGATATGGTTCGCGGCAGTGATCTGGTTGTAACTGCAATTGATGAAGGCCGGAAGGCCGCTGATGGTATCCTCGACTACATTGGTGCCTGATACACAATTGTATTAGTTAAAAAAATAACGGAGCCCTGTGGCTCCGTTATTTTTTAATGTTAACCACTAATTAATCGTAATAGTAAGTCACTTCGATACCATATTCGCGACCTTTTGCGAGAGGTGAAAACGTACCGAAACTCAACTGCGTATCGTTGCCGTGTTTGACATCATTTAACAGGTTTTTGCCAAACACCCCTACTGACCAACGCCCATCTTCAGTCTGGAAATCCATGCCGGCATTGAGGATTTTCTGATCGTCAATATAGCCAAGGTTATTGTCTGTGTAGTAAGTTTTGTCACGGTAGGAATAGTTAATCCGACTGGTTAATAACCCCCAGTCATTAAATTCGACGTCGTGGGTTAGACCAACGCTATAGGTCAGCTCAGGAACACGGGGAATTTCCAGTTGCTCATCTTTATCATCAACCACCCCATCACCATTCAGGTCATAAATGACCTCGTCGTATTCAGCATTAATGAAACCTGCATTAAACATAGCAACCAGATTATCAGTAATGCGGATCATGCCATCCACCTCAATACCAGTCAGCGTCGCTTCAGCCGTATTTTTGATGATCTGAATAAGCGAGCCATCTGGCGCAGGTAAGCTGACTTCGCGCTGCATGTCATCAATGGACATTACAAATGCCGCGGCATTGAAACGCCCCCATTCAGTATCCCCTTTATAGCCCACTTCAAAATTGTTAACGGTTTCTTCGTCAAATGGGCCAGGGCCGTTGGTTTCGCGTAGTTCAGGCGTACTGATATCCGCTGTGTTCCTGAGGTTGTAACCGCCTGAACGAAAGCCCTTGGACCAACTGGCAAACAAATTGGTATCACTATCTAACCGGTAGCGGACTCCTAACTTAGGTGACACGTTGCTCCATTCTTTGCTATCAACAAAATCAAAATTACAATCATTTGCTTCATAGATATTACACACCGGCCCCTGAGGGATAATAAAGCCTGAATTAATACTGCCGATATTAAGATTCATTGACGAAATCTGCACATCCTTCTCTTCCCGGGTAAAGCGCAGGCCCGCAGATAATGTCCATTGCTCATTGAGGTCATAATCGACGGCTGAGAACGCACCTAAACTGTTGGTATCATGAAGCCCGCCCCCATCCTGATAAATACCAGCCGCGAGTAAATCCGGAGTACCGTCAGCATTAATGTCGGCATACACTGTGGTTAACGGCAACTCACGACGTTCATGGTAGAGCATATCATTGGTATAATGATAAAGGCCTGCCGTTACGTTGGCCTTGCCCAACGATTTGTTGAAACGGAGTTCATGACTAAACTGTTCACTGGTCGTCCACGAATTTGAGTGAAACAAAGTGAAAGGCTGTGCATCAATATCGCCGCGGGTAGGAGAGGAATAATCTCGCCAGCCAAAGATATAGGTTAACGTCCCGCCACCAATCTGCCAGTCAGCATTGAGAGACAATAGTTCAGTCTCAATTTGTTGCCAGCCTGGTTCATTAATAGCGATGTCATGGCTATCACGGTCAAACGTCACAGCGAATGGGGCCAGTGGATGCCCCTGAGGGAATGCCAGGTTTGGGTTTATTCCCAAGCCATTGGTGTGGTTCTGTCCCGATGGGCCATCACCGTCGAGGTCAAGGTTCTCGTATTTCAGTGTAATACTTAAATCGTCTGTCGCTTCCCAGAGCGTAGTAGTACGAATGAGTGTTTGATCAACGGCGCCATGATCACTGCCATCAAATTTATTTTCAAACCATCCATCGTCTTTGTTGTGATAGACCGACAGTTTAGTAAACAGGTTGTCTGTAAGCGGAATATTCACATTTCCCTGGATCGTTTTATTCAAGCCGCCGGGACCGCCCCCACTCACAGAACCTCTGACCTTAGCTGAGAAAATGTCATCCGGTTGCTTGGTTGTGATCAAGATTGCACCGCCGGTGACATTGCGGCCAAATAAAATTCCCTGCGGACCTCGTAAAACTTCAACCCTGGCGATATCAAACATATCAACCACTACACCGCCATTAGTGCCGATAAACACACCATCGACAAAAACCCCAACAGTCGGATCAATTGACGTTATCGAGCTGTTGATCCCCAATCCTCGAATGGAAAAATTAGCAACGCCCCTAGCTGTGCCTACATCATCAAGCACTACATTAGCAATGCCCACGGATAAATCATTCATATTTCTGAATTTCATGGCATCAAGCTGCGCTTCACCAAAAGCGGTAATCGCCACCGGGACATCCTGAATCGACTCAACTCGCTTACGCGCTGTGACTTCAATGGTTTCAAACAAGGTATCTGCCGTCTTCTTATTACCTGTGGCAGGCGCTTCTTCCTGAGCCAGGGCAGGATTCAGTACTGCTGCTACACATAGCGATAATAACGTGACATTTAAGCGTTTCGAACTGCATTGGGTATAACGGGTTAACGACATCGGTTTTTCCTCGTTTGCTGTAGGGTGTGCATCCACTAATGTTAAGACGATGTTATAAATTTAACATCAAAACTAACACCAGCGAAAACACATGTCAATATAACGGTATATTATTTCACTATGCAAAATTAATTAACTGCTATTTGAACTTAAATTTTGCCTTTTATTGGATTTGCGTTGTACAGAAATATCAGGGCAATGCAGAAAAATGTGCAGGCATAAAAGGGAAAGTGGGTATGCCAGGTGTACAGGTAGGCTCCTAGTGGTGGGCCAATAATATAGCCTAGTGCTGGTGCCGCCGTAATATATCCGGTCATCCGAGCGCGTTGTTCAGCCGGGCATTCACTGGTAAGTGTTGCAGTTATGGTGGGATAGCCAATGCCGGTTCCGGCTCCTATACATAGCATTGCAATATATATCGTCGTTAATGACTGAGCGCTTGTAATTAAGCCGTACCCTGCAATTAACAACAGCGCAGCAATCAACAATGACCTCGCGGCCGATAATCGCCCTCGCTGAACCACGGTCCATTGCACAAACAGTGCAGCCAGTGCACTGTTCATCATTGCCGCTCCCGCGCGCTGGGCGGCAGCAACTGGCGTATAATGAAAATAATCAATCAATAAAAAGCCTAAAGACTGCTGTAGCATTGCCATGCAAATAAAAATAATGATGGCATAGGCGATGAGTGGCCTGGCTGAAAAGGCGAGCGTCGAGCTACTTTGTATTTTACTGTCGATGCGGTAAGAGGTGATAGCTTGCTCAGGCAACCTTCTCCATACTAATAGCAGTGCGAGCAATGTCATGATGATGATCGCATAGAGCGGAACAACCAGCCCAAGGTGAACCAGCAGGCCGGCAAAACCAGGGCCGAGTATCTGACCAAGACTATTTGCTGAGGTAACCCGGCTTATAAACCGAATCGAAGGCAGATCTCGTTGCCTTGCATACAACGTGGTGTAACCTACCACTGAAGGGGGTGTAGCAGACATGACCGATGACTGTGCCATACGCGCAATCAACAAAGATACGAACAGCCAGCTTCCCAGGAGCACCTGTTGCTGACCTAATGCAAACACACTGGCAAATCCCAGCGTGCCCAAACTATACCCGGCCAAACCAATAAGCAGTGTGGTCTTGTGCCCGAGTGATTGGGCACGTTTACTCCACCAGGTGCTACCAAACGCAAAGGTGAATGCCGATAAAGACAATATACTGGCAACCTGTAACTCGCTTAAGCCGGTTTGCCGCCCTAAGGACGGTAGTATTGTCATCACCACACTCTGACCCATTGCCGTGGCCAGCAAGGCTAAAAACAACACCACCGAGATCATGGCAGTTCTCGCTGACCCGGTGGTTGCAACGGACAGTCGACAGCGTTACTGAGCAACTTCAAACAATGCTGCCATTCCCATGCCTCCACCGATACACATGGTAGTAACGACATAACGCACCTTGCGACGTTGTGCTTCAAGCAACGCATGACCAACCATACGAGCCCCGCTCATGCCATAGGGGTGACCAATAGAAATTGCGCCACCGTTAACATTTAGCCGGTCGTTATCAATACCGAGCTTATCGCGGCAATACAGTACCTGTACTGCAAATGCCTCATTGAGCTCCCATAAACCAATATCGTCAACGGTGAGGCCATGACGTTTTAATAATTTAGGTACCGCAAATACCGGCCCGATCCCCATTTCGTCAGGTTCACAACCCGTCACAACCATGCCCCGATATATCCCCAGTACGGATAAATTTCGGCGAACTGCTTCTTGTGCTGACATCAGCACACTTGCGGACGCACCGTCGGATAACTGACTTGCGTTACCAGCAGTAATGCTACCACCTTCGATAACCGGGTTCAGACCGGCAAGTCCGTCCAGAGTGGTAGAGGGTCGATTACACTGATCCTGACTTATGGTTGTATCAACCAGATCGAATTTACCCGTGGCCTTATCCATTTGTGCCTGAACCACATCCATGGGGACTATTTCATTGTCAAACACACCATTAGTTTGTGCTGCAGCAGTCCGCTGCTGACTTTGCAAGGCATATTCATCCATTTGCTCCCGTTTGATACCATAGCGTTTCGCCACAATTTCAGCGGTTTCGATCATCGACAGATAAATCCCGGAATGTTTGGCTTTTAATGCCTCGCTATGAGCGCGGAATTTATTCATTTTGTCATTTTGCACCAACGATATAGAATCAAGTCCGCCGGCGACCGCTATTGGTGCACCATCAACGATAATGCGCTGCGCGGCCATACTAATGGCCTGCAAACCGGAAGAACAAAACCGGTTAATGGTGACACCGGCAGAAGTGACGGGTAAACCAGCCATCAAGGCAGCTTGACGGGCGATATTCCCCCCTGTCGCCCCCTCTGGCAAGCCACATCCCATTAAGACATCTTCCACTTCGCCGGCCTCTATGCCAGCTCTCTCAACTGCATGCCTGATTGCATGGCCGGCCAGTTCAGCACCATGGGTATTATTTAGCGCGCCCCGGTAAGCCTTACCAATTGGCGTACGGGCAGTACTGACAATAACTGCTTCAGTCACGGTATTTCTCCTTCATTATGATTGAGTAAGATCGGCAAAGCTACGGCCTTGCTCAGCGAGTTCTTTGAGTAATGGAGCAACGACCCAATCATCACCATACCGGGCCTGGAAGGCTTCCATATCAGCAACAATATTGGCAAGACCGACCGTATCGGCATAAAACATAGGCCCGCCCCGGTATACCGGGAAGCCATAACCATAGATGTAAACCACATCAATATCAGATGGACGTTGCGCAATACCTTCAGCGAGGATTAGCGCAGCTTCATTGATCAGGGGATAAATTAAGCGCTTAACAATTTCTTCGTCACTCACATCTTCGCGCTGGCGATTCAGTGCCTGCATGGCGTCTTTAATAATGTTGTCGACCTCAGGGTCTGGTATCGGCATTCGAGAACCGTCTTCGTAACGGTAATAACCTTTACCCGCTTTTTGCCCGGTTCTGCCGGCTTCCACCAGCCGGTCTGCAATAGCGCCATCGGTTGCTGGCACATACTCGCCGCGTTCGCGGCGCTCCTTCCGCACGCGATAACCAATGTCAAGGCCGGCTAAATCGCCCATCGCCAGAGGCCCCATCGCCATACCAAATTCATACAGCGCCTTATCAATACGAGCAGGGCTTAAGCCTTGCAGGAGTAACGCCCCAGCTTCCCGGCCGTAACCTTTCAGCATCCGGTTGCCGATAAAGCCGTCACATACACCCGACACCACGCCGACCTTCTTAATGCTCTTGGCCAGTTTCATTGCTGTCGCCAGCACATCATCGGCAGTTAATTTGCCGCGTACTACTTCTAGCAAGCGCATAATGTTGGCAGGACTGAAGAAATGCAGGCCTATTACATCTTCCGGCCGGGAAGTAAATGATGCGATAGTGTCGACATTTAAAGTAGAGGTATTGCTCGCCAGAATAGCGCCGGGTTTACAATACTTATCAAGTTGGGTAAACACATCACGTTTGACCGACATGCTTTCAAATACTGCTTCAATCACCAGATCAACCTCAGCCAACTGCTGGTAGCTGTCGGTTCCGCTCACCAATGATTTAGCCGCTTCGGCCTTCTCAGCCGTCATGCGGCCTTTTTTCACCTGAGCATCGTAATAGTGATGAATGTGCCCTATTCCGCGCTCGAGTGCTTCAAAACTCATTTCAAGCAGAATCACCGGCATACCTTTATTGGTAAAATTAATAGCAATACCACTTCCCATGGTTCCGGCACCAATAATTGCTACCTGCTTTATTTCTCTGACAGGTGTCGACTTATCCAAACCTTTCACCAGCGCAGCCTGACGTTCAGCAAAGAATAAATGACGCTGGGCTTTGGATTGGGAGCCGTTCATCAGCGCCAAAAACAGTTCACGCTCTTTCTTAACGCCATCATTGAAATCGAGCTCCACCGCAGCCTGTACCACCTCCACACAGTACTGTGGTGCAATAAAACCTCGTTTTATTTTTGCCAGCTTACTGCGATACTGCTCGAACAGACCTGGCTCTGTAGCGGCTACCTGCATATCGCTGATACGTCTGACAGCAGTATTTTCAACCACCAACTCTTTGGCATAAGCAACCGCTGCCTCTTTTAGGTTGTCCTGGACAACCCTATCGATAAGCCCATGCTCAGCGGCCTCGCGCGCTGGCACTTGTCTGCCGCTGGTAATCATATCGAGCGCCAGCTCGGCACCGGCAATACGCGGTAAACGTTGGGTTCCTCCGGCTCCTGGCAATAATCCAAGCAACACCTCAGGAAGCCCGACCCGGGCAGATTCAAGTGCGATACGATAGTGGCAGGTAAGCGCAACCTCCAGACCACCACCAAGCGCAGTGCCATGCAGCGCCGCGACAACAGGCTTGGTTAGCGAATCCATCTCAGTCAATAAATCGGGCAGCGCTGGCGGCTGCATAGGCTTACCGAACTCGGTAATATCCGCGCCGGCAATAAAGGTTTGCCCCTGACAACAAATCACAATGGCTTTGACGTCCTGATTACGCTCTGCGGCTTGAAGCGTTTCCTGTAAACCACTGCGAACCCTGGCTGATAGTGCATTCACCGGCGGGTTATTCACTTCAACTATCGCGACATGGTCGTCGATATTCATCGTTACGGCTGAAGTCATGATATTTGTCCTGTGTTATTTAATTTCTTTGCATACTAACCGAACAAACGCACATTTCAAAACTTTATTTCACTATGCGGTACAAAAATGAATGATGTTTTTATCTTTAATATCTACGTAAAAAACCACGAATAGCAAAATAAGCCTATGTTTATTATTATTTTTTATTTTAATCACTGTTCTATTAATGCTTTTTATCTTACTAGACGTTCTAGCATTTTCACTTTGTATATAGACTTATAGTTTCGCTATGCGGTAGTATATTTCAATTAATTAAAGAGGGATAACCTATGCAAAGCCAGCAATTTTCCGAATATGGTGCCGCACTTGCGGCTAATGACTACCCAACACCTCAACCCAGTGGCGAGGAAGTACTTATCAAGATTGATGCCTGTGGGGTATGTCACAGCGACGTTCATGTATGGGAGGGGTATTTTGATCTCGGCGGAGGACATAAGGTCGATATGCGAGGTACCCATAAACTGCCCTTTACTCTGGGCCACGAAATCGCCGGTGAAGTAGTCAGTTGCGGCGAAAACGCTACTGCCAGAGTCGGCGATAAAGTGATCGTATACCCTTGGATTGGCTGCGGTAAGTGCCCGCTTTGTAAAGCCAATAAAGAACACCTGTGTTACCAACCACGCTCGCTGGGTGTCTCAGTGGATGGTGGATTTAGCGACCATGTGCTGGTACCGCACAGTAAATACTTATTTGACTTAGGCCAGCTACCGCCCCAAGTGGGTTGTACTTACGCTTGCTCTGGTGTCACGGCATTCAGTGCCATTGAACAAGTAAAAGAACAAGTGGAAGGTAGACAGCTTCTGATCATCGGTGCCGGCGGCGTTGGCCTGAGTGGTCTGGCACTTGCCAAAACACGTCTGAATTGCGAGATCATTGTTGCAGATATCGACGAGGGCAAACGCGAACTGGCAATGCAGGAAGGCGCGGATGCGGTCATTGACCCGCGCGATAAAGAAGCTACCGGAGCCTTAATTAAACGTACGCATGGCGGAGTCGCCGCTGCGGTAGATTTTGTCGGCTCAGACCGTAGTGCTGGCTTCGGAGTACAGGTGCTGAACAAAGGCAGCACATTGGTGGTAGTGGGCTTATTTGGTGGTGCAATGCCACTGTCGGTTCCTTTGCTGCCACTTAAAGCCATCACCATCAAAGGCTCTTTCGTCGGCAGTCTTGACGACATGCAATCACTAATGTCGTTGGTGCATGCCGGCAAGGTAGCGCCAATTAAGATTACCCAGCGGGACATGTGTTGTGCCCACCAGACTCTGGAAGATCTACGTACCGGCAAGATCATGGGTCGTGTTGTGTTAACCCCGGAATCATAGGAGACAACCATGAAAGCAATCATCTGTCATGAATTTGCCCCCCTCGAACAACTGGCTTTTGGCGACTGGCCGGTCCCACAACCCAGTGCGAAAGAAGTACAGGTTGAGGTCAAAGCTGTTGGTGTTAACTTTCCGGATGCCTTGTTGGTGCAGGGCCTTTATCAGGCCAAACCCGAGCGTCCTTTTATTCCAGGCAGTGAATTTGCCGGAATTGTTAAAGGTGTCGGCAGTGAAGTTAAAGGCATCAGCCCCGGCGACCGGGTTATCGGATTAAGTCCTCATTACAGTGCCTGTGCTGAATACATCTGCATGCCAGAAAAACGCCTTATTGCGTTACCCGAAGGTATTGCTTTTGATGAAGCAGCCGGACTTATTCTTGCTCATGGCACTGCCCACTACGCGCTTAAACAACGTGCCGCACTTAAACCAGGTGAAACACTGTTAGTCCTCGGAGCAGCCGGCGGTACCGGATTAGCGGCAGTGCAAATCGGAAAAGCGATGGGCGCCACCGTTATTGCAGGATGCTCAAGCGATGACAAATTGCAATTAGCCAGACAAAACGGCGCTGACATACTGATCAACTATACCACTGAAGATCTTCACGACGCGCTGCGTCGCGAAACCAATGGAAAAGGGGTTGATGTGGTTTATGACCCTGTTGGTGGCAAGTTGTTTGATGTTTGTACCCGCAATATGGCGCCTGCCGGTCGTTTATTGGTTGTAGGCTTTGCTGGCGGAGACATCCCCAAGTTCCCGGTGAATCTGGCGCTGGTAAAAGAGTATGCCGTTGTGGGTGTATTTTTTGGTGCCTTTACCCGCCGCGATCCAGCAGCCTATGCCGCTAACATGCGGGAACTTTTACAGTGGTACGCCAAAGGGCAGGTTCACGTCCACGTCGATGCAACTTACACGCTTGAGCAAACCGCTGAAGCCTTCGCCGCTGTGATGAATCGACAGGCGAAAGGTAAACTCATTATTACCCCATAAATGACGGAGAGTTTTTATGAACTTTGCTCACAGTGAGAAGGTAATGCAGTTGCAGCAACGACTGCATACCTTTATGGACAATTATATATACCCCCGAATTCAGGCCTATCGCGATGAAGTGCGAGCTGGCCATTATCCGGTATCGTTTATGGCAGATCTCAAATCACTGGCTCGCAGTGAAGGTTTGTGGAATTTGTTTTTGCCAGGTTTGCAGGATAACGAACCGGGTACCCGACTTACTAATTTAGAATACGCACCGTTAGCAGAAATGATGGGGCGTGTTCCCTGGGCCTCGGAAGTGTTCAATTGTAACGCGCCGGATACCGGCAACATGGAATTACTGCACATGTTTGCCACCAGTCACCAGCGTGAGCAGTGGTTAACCCCGCTTCTGGCAGGTGAAATACGCTCAGCCTTTGCAATGACCGAGCCTGATGTTGGCTCCTCAGATGCCACCAACATTCAAACCCGCATCACCCGCGACGGTGACGACTATGTCATAAATGGGCGCAAATGGTATATCTCTAATGCCGCCCACCCCTACTGCAAGCTGTTTATATTAATGGGTAAAACAGCACCGGATAATCCTAATCCGCATCAGCAGCAAAGCATGATAATAATTCCCAAAGACACACCCGGCGTTACCGTTCTGCGTAATTTGAAAGTGATGAACCATACCAATGCCCATGGCCACTGCGAAATAAAATTCGACAATGTACGCGTGCCTGCCAACAACCTGCTGGGAGAAGAAGGTCAAGGATTTGCAATGGCCCAGGCGCGATTAGGCCCCGGCCGTATTCACCATTGTATGCGCTCTATTGGTCAGGCTGAACTGGCCCTTGAGTTAATGATTGCCCGAGCCCAGGAACGCAAAACCAATGGCAAGTACCTGTTTCAACATGGTGCTGTAAGCGATTGGATAGCACGCTCACGCATAGAGATAGAGCAAGCCCGGTTACTGGTGCTTAAAGCTGCCTGGAAAATAGATGAAGTAGGCGCTAAAGCTGCTGCCGATGATATATCGCTTATCAAAGCGCTAATCCCAACCATGCATACCACCGTGGTTGACCGTGCAATGCAAACCTTTGGCGCGATGGGCACATCGGAAGACTTGCCGCTGGCAGATATGTGGACCCAGGGACGAGCACTGCGCTATGCCGATGGCCCTGACGAAGTACATCTTCGTAAAATTGCCCGTATGGAGATCAAACGCGCTAACCAGAAAGAGGTCAATCTGGACCATTTTTATTTTCGTCCAGATTATGACGAATAAATTAAAAATGAACTATTGATTTCACTATGTGAAACTGTATACTGCAAATGATGTTATTATCCCCTGGTAACGGGTGACACTTTTGCAGGATACAGTTTATGAATATTAATTTTTCCGAACAGGAACTCGCCTTCCAACAGGAAGTACAAACCTTCTTTCGCGAAGAGCTCCCCGAAGATGTGCAGGATCACATCAAAAATGGATTGAGCTTCAATGCAGACATTACCGTTTCATATCAGCGAGCGCTTTACAAAAAAGGCTGGGCAGGTATTAACTGGCCCGTTGAGCATGGCGGCACCGGGTGGTCTTCGACACAGAAGTATATTTTTCAGACCGAGATGGCTAAAGCCAAAGCACCTCGGCAGATCCCATTCGGTTACTCAATGGTGGCGCCAATTATTTACACCTTTGGTAACGACGAACAAAAGCAGCGCTTTCTGCCAGATATCTTGTCGTCAAAAACCTGGTGGTGTCAGGGCTATTCAGAGCCCAATGCCGGCTCAGATCTGGCTGGTTTAAAAACCCGCGCCGTACGCGATGGCGATCATTATGTCGTCAATGGTACGAAAACCTGGACCACCCTGGGCCATCATGCCGACTGGATCTTCTGCCTGGTGCGCACCAGTGATGAGGACAGTAAACAAAAAGGCATTAGTTTTTTATTGATTGAGATGAACTCACCAGGGGTATCAGTAAAACCTATCATTACTCTGGATGGCCGTCGCGAGGTTAACGAAGTGGCGTTCCAGGATGTTCGCGTGCCGGTTGAAAACCTGGTTGGCGAGGAAGGTAAAGGCTGGACCTACGCCAAAGTATTGCTTACCCACGAGCGCACAAACATCGCAGGTGTAGCCGTATCCAAACAACGCCTCAGCGATTTATATGAGCTGGTCAATAATCCACCAGAAGGCTGTCCGTCACTAAAACAAAACAGTGTCTTTATGAGCCGGCTATTGCAGGTAGAAATGGAACTCAAGGCACTGGAATTTACCGATTTACGAGTATTGTCGTCAGTCAGTACAGGTTCCGCGCCCGGACCGGAGTCATCGATTTTGAAAATCAAGGGCACTGAAATCCAACAGGCACTTGATGAACTGTACGTCGAGGTTTCCGGCATTTACGCTCTGCCTTTTGTCCCGGCGCAATATGATGAAGCAGGCTATGAGCCGCGCATTGAGCCCTTCTTTGCCCCCAACACTGCCCCCCATTACTACAACAACCGCAAGGTCACTATCTATGGTGGTAGTAATGAGATTCAAAAAAATATCATCGCCAAGCAAGTACTTGGTTTGTAAGAGGAGACGGACATGGATTTTGCATTAAACGATATTCAGCAAATGCTCAAAGACAGTGCGGGCAAATTTGTTCAGAACGACTACGATTTTGAAACCCGCCAAAAGTACTGTCACTCAGACATCGGCTTTAGTGAAGATAACTGGCAGCTCTTTGCAGAACTTGGTTGGTTAGCTCTGCCTTTTAAAGAAGAATTTGGCGGTCTGGATGGCAACGCCACGGATTTGATGGTGCTAATGACCGAACTTGGTAAAGGCCTGGTTCTGGAGCCCTACCTGGCTACTATTGTATTGGCTGGAAACCTGATCCAACGCCATGGTAACCGTGCGCAACAAGACGAGTTGTTAGGCGCGGTGATAGGCGGTGAATTAAAACTCGCCTTTGCAGGTTGGGAAGCCCACGCCATTGATGACATCACGGCAATTCGCACCAGCGCAACGCCACAAGGTGATCACTATAGGTTAAGCGGTAAAAAAGCGGTCGTGTTAAATGCCGCGAGTGCCGACAAACTTGTTGTTGCCGCCAGAACATCAGGCTCCAGCGGTGATGCCCATGGGCTCAGCTTATTTATCGTCGATACGAATGCCAACGGCATTACCTTGCATCATTATCCTACGAATGACGGCGGCCGTGCCAGCGACATCACTTTCGATAACGTCGAGGTACACAGCCTGGGAGAAGCAGACAGCGCATTTGCTGCTATCCAGGCGGTAAGGAATGACGCCATCGTGGCAGTCGCGGCAGAAGCCGTAGGTCTGATGGACAAAATGCTGGCAGCCACCACTGAATATACCAAAGTACGTAAACAATTTGACGTACCTATCGCTAAATTTCAGGTTCTCCAACACGCCATGGTCGACATGTTTATGGAATGCGAGCAAGCACGTTCGATGCTGTATTACGCAGCCATCACGATTGGCAACGACAACAGTGCAGAAGCCGACCGTGCCAGTCAGTTCCTTAAGTGGAAAATAGGTCAGGCCGGACGCTTAGTTGGCCAGTCTGCAGTGCAATTACACGGTGGAATGGGCGTCACTGAAGAGTTGGATGTGGGTCATATGTTCAAGCGTCTGACCATGATTAATACGCTGTTTGGCTCAATGGATACCCACCTGGATAGCCTGATCAAGCAACACCAGGCTGCTTAAGGAGCATGACATGAAAATTATGGTTAGCGTTAAGCGCGTGATCGATTACAACGTCAAAATACGGGTTAAACCTGATGGCAGCGATGTTGATCTGACAAATGTCAAAATGGCGGTTAACCCGTTTTGCGAGATCGCCATTGAAGAGGCGGTGCGACTTAAAGAGCAAGGTATTGCCACTGAGGTCGTCGCTGTATCAGTGGGCCCAGAGTCAGCTCAGGAACAATTGAGAACAGCCCTGGCACTGGGTGCCGATCGCGGCATCTTAGTAACAAGTAACGCTCAGACCGAGTCACTCAATGTTGCCCGTATACTGGCTAAAGTCGTTGAACAGGAAAAGCCTGATCTGATCATTATGGGCAAACAGGCGATTGACTCAGACAATAATCAAACCGGGCAAATGCTGGCCGCACTATGCGACTTTCCTCAGGCAACGTTCGCTTCTGAGGTCAGTGTCGCTGACAAAACAGTCACCGTTACCCGGGAAATAGACGGCGGTTTACAAACGTTAAAACTTAGCCTGCCGGCGGTTGTGACCACCGATTTACGTCTGAATGAGCCCCGCTACGCATCACTACCCAACATTATGAAAGCAAAGCGTAAACCGCTCACAACGCTCACTCCCGAAGCGCTTGGTGTAGACGTGTCAGCCCATAGTCGGTTAGTCGGTGTAGCACCGCCGCCTGAACGTAGCGCGGGTATTAAAGTCGCCTCAGTAGAGGAACTGGTGAAAAAACTCAAACACGAAGCCAAGGTGATCTAATGTCTATTTTACTTATTGCAGAACACGACAACCAAGCACTGAAGCCGGCAACGTTAAATACCGTTTCTGCGGCGACTCTGCTTAACCAGTCGGTTACCGTACTGGTGGCTGGCAGCGATTGTGGGACTGTAGCCGAGCAAGCCAGCGAAATAGCCGGCGTAACTAAGGTGATACTTGCTGATGCTGCCAGTTATGCGCATCAGTTAGCAGAAAACATTGCTAAGCTGATCATCGATCTCGCGCCTGATTACGACTACTTTATTGCACCTGGCACCACCAATGGGAAAAATCTGATGCCCAGAGTGGCGGCCTTGCTTGGCGTAGGTCAGATTTCAGATATTACGGCAATAGAGAGTGCCGATACATTTGTCCGTCCAATCTATGCAGGTAATGCGCTGGCCACAGTGCAGGCACTGGATGCTAAAAAAGTGCTCACCGTACGGACCAGCGCATTTGATGCGGCAGCGACCGATGGCAATGCTGAAATCATCGCCTGCACGATAGTGCATGAGTCGCCAACAAGCGAATTTATCAGTCAACAGGTGGCCGAATCAGAGCGTCCTGAACTCACTGCAGCCAGTGTCATTATATCTGGTGGTCGCGGCATGGCGAACGGCGAGAACTTTGCCATGCTGGAAGGCGTTGCAGATAAGCTAGGCGGTGCCGTGGGCGCATCCCGGGCAGCGGTAGACTCCGGTTTTGTGCCTAACGATATGCAGGTGGGCCAGACCGGGAAAATCGTTGCGCCGGATCTGTATATAGCCGTCGGTATTTCAGGCGCTATTCAGCATCTGGCCGGTATGAAAGACTCCAAAGTCATTGTCGCTATCAATAAAGATGAAGAAGCACCAATTTTTCAGGTTGCTGATTATGGACTGGTAGCAGATTTATTCTCCGCCATCCCTGAACTTCAGGCACAACTATAACTACTACACAGACGGATTACGCAGGAGGAACTGCCGTGGAACGAGAATCGATGGAGTTTGATGTACTGATTGTCGGAGCAGGCCCGGCGGGACTCTCTGCTGCTTATCAGATAAAAAAACTTGCTAATAACAACAACCAGGACATCAGTGTTTGTGTTCTGGAGAAAGGTTCCGAAGTCGGCGCGCATATTTTGTCGGGTGCAGTCATCGAAACCACCGCTCTTGATGAACTGATCCCAGACTGGAAGGAAAAAGGCGCACCGCTCAACACCCCGGTATCCCGGGACGAATTGTATTTACTGAAGGATAGTCAAAAGGCAACACAGATACCCGGCTGGGCCATTCCCGCCCCTATGCACAACACCGGAAATTACATTGTTAGTCTGGGCAATGTGTGCCGATGGCTGGCTGAACAGGCCGAAGCCATCGGGGTAGAAATCTTCCCCGGATTTGCTGCCGCCGACATAGCCTATGACGACAACGGCGCAGTCAAAGGCGTATTCACCGGTGATATGGGCGTCGATGCCGAGGGTAATCAAAAGGCCGGCTATATACCTGGCATGGCACTGTATGCCCGCTATACGTTGTTTGCAGAAGGGTGTCGGGGGCATCTGGGGAAAGCTCTGATACGACAGTTTAACCTCGATAAGGACCGCGACCCGCAACATTATGGTCTGGGTATCAAGGAGTTATGGGAGATCCCGCCCGAACAACATCAGCCTGGGTTGGTAGTGCATGGTTCAGGCTGGCCATTGGACGATGCCAGTGGCGGCTTCTTTTTATACCACACTGACAATAATCAGGTAGTGGCCGGGTTAATTGTTGATCTGAATTACAGTAACCCGTACTTAAGCCCTTTTGATGAGTTCCAGCAGCTCAAACATCACCCGCTGTTCGCCGCCACGTTGTCGGGCGGAAAACGAATCGCCTATGGCGCCCGTGCTATCGCTAAAGGCGGCTTAAATGCGCTACCCGAAATGGCATTTCCGGGAGGTTTGCTAATAGGTTGCGACGCCGGCACGCTTAACTTTGCCAAAATTAAAGGCACCCATACTGCCATGCAATCAGGCATGATTGCGGCGGATGCCGTAATGGATGCCTTAAGTCAGCAACAGCCACCTGCCCAAATAACCGAATTTAGTGCGCGTTTTCGCGATTCCTGGCTATATCACGAACTCCATGCCACCCGTAATTTTGGACCCGCCATGCATAAGTTTGGTCCGTTATTAGGCGGTGCCTACAATTGGATCGAGCAAAATATCTTTAAAGGCAGGTTGCCTTGGACGCTGCATGACAAGGTACCGGATCATAAGCAACTTAAACCGATCAGTGAGTGCTCAGCTAAGTCTTATCCTAAACCTGATGGCAAGCTGAGCTTTGACAAATTATCGTCGGTGTATTTATCCAATACGAATCACGAAGAAGACCAGCCCTGCCATTTGCGCCTCACCGATCCGTCGATCCCGGTAAAGGTGAATTTGCCACTTTACGATGAACCGGCTCAGCGCTACTGCCCGGCGGGTGTCTATGAAATAGTAGAAAATGATAGCGAGCCTCAGTTGCAAATTAACGCGCAAAACTGTGTGCACTGTAAAACCTGCGACATAAAAGATCCGTCGCAGAATATCTGCTGGGTCACACCGGAAGGTACCGGTGGTCCTAATTACCCGAACATGTAGGAGGCAACAATGCGAACCATCGAAATGATTGGTGTAATTGGGGCTGGCGCCATGGGCCGGGGTATTGCACAGGTATTACTCAGTTGTGGCAAAACCGTTCTCCTGGCAGACAGTAATAAACAGGTACTGACTGAAGCCAAAGCGTTTATTATGGATAAGCTCCACAAACAAGCGGCTAAAGGAAGACTGACGAAAGCCACCGTAACACAAGCAGAGGCGGCACTGTCTCTGATTAGTACTGATGCCCTGGGAAAGTTGGCAAGCTGCCAACTGGTGGTTGAGGCCATTGTTGAACAACATTCGGCCAAGGCCGAGCTGTTTGAACAACTTGAACATATCGTGAGCGCTGACTGTATCCTGGCAACTAACACCTCTTCGTTGTCGGTCACTGGCCTCGCCGCTACTTGCCAGCATCCTGCGCGCGTTGCCGGGTGGCATTTTTTTAACCCCGTGCCCCTTATGCGTCTGGTTGAAGTGATTGGAGCGGTGCAAACCGCGCCAGATGTACTTGAACACTTAACGGCTCTCACCCGGGAATTCGGTCATACACCGGTTAATGTCAAGGATATGCCAGGCTTTCTGGTTAATCACGTGGGTCGTGGTTATGGCGGTGAAGCGCTGCATATCGTCGCTGAACAGGTCGCCGACTATGCCTGTATTGATCGAATTTTAAAACGTCAGTGCGGCTTTAAGATGGGGCCCTTTGAACTATTTGACCTGACTGGTCTGGACATTTCACACCGGGTCACCGAATCAATTTATCAGCAGTTTTATTGTGACCCGCGATATCGACCAAGTGTGATTGCCCAGCAACGCGTACAAGCAGGTCTGTTAGGTCGCAAGAGCCAGCACGGTTTTTATGACTATGATAATGCCAACGCTACTTCGCCCGGCTCTGTCGTGATTCCCAATGGAAGCCTGGAGGCGGTCTGGCTGGGGGCCTGTGATGATAAGGTACGTAGCTGGCTAACCGCCTTGCTTGAGGACACCGGCATCAGAATAGAGTCAGGCTTACAGCCATCGGGGACTGCCCTAATAATAATTGCCCCATGGGGTTCTGATGCCACCCACTTTGCCTCCCTGAACAATCTGGACAGTCAGCGTACCATCGCAATTGACCCACTGTTTCCCGAGTCAGGACAACTCGTTCTGATGGCCACGGTCAACACAGGGCCCGACTATCGGGACGGCGCCCATGCGTTATTTGCCCAAACCGGCCAACAGGTTGAAGTCATCAACGATAGCTGTGGCTTTGTCAGCCAGCGTATTCTTGCCTGCATCATTAATATTGCCTGCGAGATGGTGCAGCGCGGTATTGCCAGCATCTGTGACATTGATCAAGCCATGCAGGCTGCACTGGGTTATCCCAATGGCGCGTTTGGCTGGGCCGAAATTATTGGTCCGGCACGCGTCCTTACCATACTGGAAAATCTGTTTGAGCAAATGGGTGATCCTCGCTATCGCCCCAGCATCTGGCTTAAACGCCGGGTACTGACTGGTCAACCCCTACTGCGGGAGGAATCCTTATGTTAGACGCGTACATTTACGATGGTATCCGAACTGCCTTTGGTCGTCATGGTGGCAGACTGGCCTATACCCGGCCCGATGATTTACTGGCCCATTGCATAAAAGGTCTGATGGCCCGTCAGTCGTTAAGTGGTAGTGACATCGAAGATGTTGTGATTGGCTGTGCCAACCAGGCAGGCGAGGACGCCCGTAATGTAGCCCGCCACAGCGCACTGCTGGCTGGCCTGCCTGAAACCGTCGCCGGGCAGACGCAAAACCGGCTATGTGGCAGCGGTTTGTCGGCATGCATTGAGGCTGCGAGGGCGATTACCTGTCACGAGGGCCAATGGCTTATTGCCGGAGGTGTGGAAAGCATGAGCAGGGCCCCCTTTGTCATGGCTAAAAATAGTCAGGCCTTTGGGCGCGAAATTGCCATGTTCGACAGTACCATAGGAGCGCGATTCCCCAATGCCCGGATTGAAGCCACGTTTGGTGACGATACCATGCCACAAACTGCAGACAATATCGCCCACGAGTTGAACCTGACCCGAACTCAAGCAGATGAGTTTGCCCTGGCCTCTCAACAAAAATACCAACACGCCAAAGAGAGCGGATTTTTCAACGGCGAAATACTCCCTGTTGAAGTACCTGCCGCGAAACGAAAAGTCACTGTGACGATGGCCGATGATGAACATCCCCGACCGGACAGCAGCAACGACACCCTCGCCTCTCTGCGGCCGCTGTTTACCAATGGAGTCGTTACGGCCGGAAACGCGTCAGGTATCAACGACGGCGCTGCAGCGTTACTACTGGGAAGTTTAAGCGCCGGCAATCGTGCAGGCATGTCCCCTCGCGGACGAATTGTTGCCGGTGCAGTGGCTGGTGTGGCCCCACGGGTTATGGGGCTGGGGCCGGTAGATGCCATTCACAAAGCACTCAAGCGCGCTAATCTGACGTTAAATGATATGAGCGTTATTGAAATTAATGAAGCCTTTGCTGTTCAGGTGCTGGGGTGCCTTCATAAGCTGGGTATTGATAGCGATGATCCCAGGGTCAACCCGAATGGCGGTGCAATTGCAGTAGGTCATCCCTTAGGTGCCTCCGGCGCACGACTGGCGCTGACAGCCTTACGCCAGCTAGAACACACCCAACAACGTTATGCCGTGGTCAGTTTGTGCATTGGCGTGGGTCAGGGTGTTGCCATGGTCATTGAACGAGTCTAGTCCGGGATGGGTACTTTGGTAGCATTTGTAAAGCTAGTTAACCGGTGTATACTCGTTTAATGCCAGTTATTTCATAGGTTAAGCATCTACCAGATGGTTAACAAATGGCCAGTCTGACAAGGCTGGCGCAAGAAAAGAGTATCACTTTGTATGACAGATTTTAGTGAACTTCCACGCAAAAAAAGCGGTAGCGATGATCGCAAATTCATTGAGTCACTTGCGCGGGGGCTCGATGTGTTACGCGCCTTCAGTCAGCAAGGCGGAGTATTAGGAAATCAGGATTTAGCCCGCCTTACCGGTCTGCCGAAACCGACAATATCCCGGATGACCTATACCCTGAGCAAACTCGGTTATTTGTCTTATTCTACCCAATTAGAGAAATACCAGCTCGATGCAGGCGTTTTAGCGCTGGGTTATGCCTACACATCAAACCTGCAGGTCCGGCGTATTGCCAAACCTATCATGGAAACCCTTGCCAACCGGGTAAATCTGTCGGTAGGTCTGACAATTCGTGAGCGACTTACGATGATCTATGTTGAAAACTGCCGCGGTGACGACGCACAGGCGCTGCGCATGGATGTAGGTTCAAGCCTGCCGATCATTACTTCTGCAGCAGGGCGCGCTTACCTGGTTGGCCTACCCGACGAGGAACGCGAAGTCGTCATGAAGGAACTTGAGTTACGTGCCGGCGACAAATGGCCAGTGCACAAAGCGAGTATCGAGAAAGCCCTCGCCTGTTATGAGGAGCATGGGTTTGTCACGTCATTGGGCGAATGGGACCGTGCGGTCAACAGTGTCGGCGTGCCTCTCAAACTTCAGGATGGGCGAATAATGGCACTCAATTGCGGCGGTCCCACTTACCTGGTATCAGAACAAATGGCCATGGAGAGCCTTGGCCCGCAATTGCTTCATGTCGCCAGAGATATTATTCACACCGGCGTTTAACAACTTAAAAAGACCGCCGGTCTCGCTGGCGGTTTAACAGAAAAATCCGTCAGATCCTCCCCACCACCAGCCTCTCTCAGCCTTTAGTTTCGCGCTGCTCAGAATATAAAAAAAACGTAAACTATGTGTTAAATCGCATTGACTTCTGCTGTGCAAAGGAAATATTATGAAACTATAATTTCACATTGCGAAATATAATACTGATATGTTTGCACTAAACAAAGCCAGAACAACCATGTTAATGGTGCTGAGTCTTTTATTCAGCGTTAACACATTGGCTGAAGAGCCGCGGATCCTCAGAATGGCCTCCTGGGGACCACCAAAACACTACTTATCTGAATCAAGAGTAGCCTGGATTGAGGCGGTCAATAAACGCGCCGCCGGACGGATAAAAGTCGTCGATTACCCTAGCGGCCAGCTCTATGGCCCTAAAGATATGCACCGCGCAGTCGCCCGCGGTCTGATAGATATGGGCGTGATCCTGCAACCTCGACTTATGGCCACGGTACCACTGTTACAAGGCGTCTATTTACCCTTTGCCTTTGACTCCATGGAACAAGCGTCGAAAGCGTACAGCGGCGAATCACTGGCTATCATCGAACAGGCGATGCAGGATAAAAGTATGAAGCTGATATTTCCCAGTTTCAGCGGTGGCGTGCATGTTTTCAGTCATCAGGGAAATGTGACGTCGGTCAGTGATTTGCAGAACTTGCGGGTGCTGGCCACCAGCCCGATGGTAACGCGAATATTACATAGCCTCGATGCTGCGCCTGACACATCCATTCCCCAGAGTGAGCAATACATGGCACTTAAACGCGGGGTTGCTGACGCACTGCTGAATGGCATTGTCACCGGTTACTTTCAGCGCAACCACGAAGTTGCCCCTTATCTGACCATCACCAACATGAGTTTTCCAACAACCCTCACGACCATTAACCTAGATGTATGGCAAAGCCTACCCGCAGACATTCAACAGATTATGTTGGAAGAAGGTGAAAAACAGAAACGCTTCTCGTTGGCAAAATCGGCAGCCATGGAACGTTATTTTGAAACGCAAATTATTAAAGAAGGGGGTCAGGTTGCCCCACTGGACGCGTCGACCCGCGCACAAATAAAACAAATCAGTCAGCAGGCATGGTTAGACTGGGCCAACACTACAGGCCCTCAGGCCAGACGTTTACTGGAACTTAACCTGCCGCCTGCTTCAGCCGCCAACAACCAATCGGAGTAACTCATGTCTGGCCATCGTTACCGTTTTCAGTATGTCATCGACTCTGTTTGTAAAGCCGGTGCCTGGATAGCCGCGCTCTGTCTGTTATTCCTCGCACTTATTGTCAGTTACGAAGTCGCTGTGAGGTATCTTACTGGTCAGTCAAGTAGCTGGGTACAGGAGTTATCCGTGTATCTGATGATGGCTGTCGGCTACCTCGCAGCCGCCTATGCATTGCAGCTTAACAGTCACTTTTCGATCACCTTTTTTGTCGACCGCCTGCCGGCGAAAAAACGGCGGCGACTGCGCTTGACGACCCATTGCGTCGGACTCTTCTACGCGCTGGTTTTTTTAGTCAAAGGGGTGGACATGGTGCTGTTTTCTTATGCCATCGCTGATACCAGCACCGGACTGTTGAAAACCCCCCTTTGGATACCCGCCTGTCTGGTACCCATTAGTGGATTGCTTCTGGCATTACAATTTTTGAGCCAGACCATCGATTATCTGCACGAGGAGTCTCTTTGATGGATACGTTAATTATTCTGGCCGGACTTGTCGTGTTTATGCTGGTACTGGTCAGCGGCCTGCCCGTGGCATTTGGTTTAGGGTTTCTGGCGATTATTTTACTGAGTATTTATGTTGGACCGGATACCGCTACCGATATTGCTATCGACAAAGCCTATTCGGCCATCGATTCAGACATATTAGTAGCCATACCGCTGTTTATTCTGGCCGCACAACTTATTTCGGCAACGGGTATTGGTAAGCGGTTATTCAGTGCTGCCGAGGTAGTCTTATGGCGACTACGAGGCGGTCTTGGTGTTGCGACCATCGGCAGTAGCGGTATATTTTCGGCCATGACTGGCTCCAGCTTTGTCTCGTCATCGACCATGGGACTCATTGCCATACCTGAATTAAGAAAATCAGGCTATAGCGAGCCTAAAATTGCCGCAGCCATCACCGCAGGAGGCACGCTAGGCAGTATGATCCCACCAAGCATTGTGATGATTGTGTATGGCTATCTGACCGATGAGTCTATCAGCAAGCTGTTTATGGCGGGTGTGATTCCAGGCCTGCTACTGATCATTTTTTACTCCTTATTTATGATGTTTACCGGCCACCCGGAGCATAAGCAACCACAGGAAAAACCTAAACTGTCTAAACGCCAGGCTTTTAAGGAAGCTTTTTGGGGATTGATGGCACCGGTGATTATCCTGGGAGGTATCTACCTTGGTATCTTTACGGCATCAGAAGCTGCCGCCGTCGCCGTTGTATATTGCCTGGTGATTGGATTTGTCGTATACCGTACCTTAGACATCAAATCGCTCTGGACACAACTTATGGCAGCAGCAGTGACTTCTGCCATGGTTACTATGATCATCATTGGTGGTGCCATTCTCGGCCACGGCGTCATTTTTGGACGCATGCCTCAGGAGATACTCGCCACCATTATTGCCATGGATATTTCGCCCCTGACATTACTGATAATCATTAATCTGGTGTTATTTTTACTCGGCATGTTTTTAGAAGTACTGGCGCTCATTTATCTGGTCGTTCCTCTGCTGGTACCCGTTATTGCACATATGGGCTGGGACAACATCTGGATTGCTGTCATGTTATTGATTAACGTTAATCTTGCCCTGATCACGCCTCCCATGGGTGGCGTCCTGTATGTCGTATCACATATCGGTAATATGTCGCTGCGTACCGTAATGCAAGGCGCCCTCATGCCAATTCTGGTGTTAATCCTGGTGCTTATTCTGACCCTGATCTTTCCACAGATCGCATTGTGGCTGCCCTCAATAACCTGAGCTACTCTACCGAAACTTACCTGAGGCCGTCTTTGGCGGCCGCTACTAAGATGAATAGGGTAATTCGCTAATTTTTTCTTAGCCTATTTCACTAACAATCAGCTACTAACTTTTTAACTGACTGATTTTAAGTAAATTTACACCTTACCTTGGAATTACCTTCTTTTTGTCCAATAAACGCATTGAGACAACACAATAACAAGGTAGCCGTTATGTACATCGGTGAAGATCTGGCACTCGCCGTACGAAACAACATTTTTAATCAGGAATCTGTTCTTCAGTTTCGTCAGCATATGAATGAACTACGCAATAGTCAGGCAGTCGACGAAGAAAATTTTCGCCTGGTAAATGGTTTTAATGATGTTGTCGTAGTAATAGCGAGCGCCCTGCTACTGACGTCGTTGGGCTGGCTGGGACATACCATGACAGCCAGTCTGGGTGCTATTGCTATCGCAGCAGGTTCATGGGCGCTGGCGGAATAGTTTGTTAATCATGCCGTATGGCACTGCCGGCAATCACTTTATTACTGTCGTTTCCGGGTAGCTTATTTGCCATACCAGTGCTGTTTATGGAGCCACTTATCAATGAAAACACCTTCATTGTCGCCGGGCTGTTAACCACTGTTGGTGCTATCGCACACTGGATACGTTTTCGGGTAACCATTCCCATCGCCGCTGGCACAATCAGCCTGTGTGCAGGTGTCGCTGCCAATTTGGCGTATGTGTATCCTGCTATCATTACCACGATTGAATCGCTGTCTCTGGTGTTCAGGTTACTGGTTTTTGGTTGGGCAATGTACTGGGGCAGCCGGGATATTCGCCACCAATCACGTGATTCTGACGTCGCATTCTGGCTTCATCTGATAGCAGCGCCAATGATTGTACATCCGGTGTTCCAGAATTTAGGCGTACTGAATGAAAACAGCGATCGGCTTCTTTCCCTGACGGTACTTGTGCTTTACGTTCTGTTGGCATTCATTTCTTTAATCGTGGACCGCCGTGCCATCATGGTATCTGCACTGGTTTATGTGATGTATACCTTTTCTTCACTGCTGGAAAATTTCGGCATCGTAAGCTATGGATTCGCCGTTACCGGCCTCTGTCTTGGCTCTTCTGTGTTGGTGCTCTGCGCCTACTGGCAGAGTTGTCGCGGGTGGGTGTTGAAAGCCATTCCTTTAACACTTCGGGCGAAACTACCGGTTGTCAGCATTTAATCCCCCACCACCGACAGTTAATAAAGACGTCTCACCGTCAATGCCGGTTAGCCTGTATTGACGGTTTTCTGTCAGCACCATGACGACAGCAGATGACTAATGTCTACATTGAAATAATCAACGGCGTCTTTGAGTATTATTTGCCGCCATAGTCGGACCGCTGCGATAACGAAACGTCCCCTCGCCAAATGCCAGCAAATTACCGTCACTATCTTTTATTTCGCCACTTGAACTGTATATCCGCCGACCACTGGCTTTGACGCTGGCAGCGGCGGTAATAACGCCGCCACTGCACTGACCGGTAAACGTCGTAGTCAGTGACAAGGTGACCGAGCGACGAATAATCTGCTCATCGGGAAAATAAATCCCTGCCTGCGCACAGGCAATATCAAGTAATCCAGACAGCACACCGCCGTGCAGCACCCCTGCGAAATTGAGATGCTTAGGCTGGATCACCAGCGTTAATTCAGAATATCCAAATCGCCACTGTCGATGTTCGTATTCAATCAAGTCATGATATCCGGTTGACATCAATTGATAGGCAATATCAGGAAGTGCCCGAACTGACGATGACTGACTACTCATTGGCATACCAGCCGGGTATCGATTTTACTTCTAAAAAGTCCAGCAGACCGTGCTTACCCCACTCGCGACCATTGCCGGATTGCTTATACCCCCCAAATGGGGCAGTGAGATCAGCCTGAGCATCGTTCAAATGCACCATGCCCGTCCGCATTTTAGATGCCACAGCCCTTATCCGCGTGATATCGGTACCCGAGACATAGCCACTCAGACCGTAGGGGCTGTCATTGGCAATTCGAATGGCATCTTCGTCATCGTCATAGCCAATGATCACCAGTACCGGACCAAATATTTCTTCACGGGCGATTGTCATGTCGTTGGTCACGTCAGTAAAAATGGTCGGTTTTACGTAATACCCTTGCTCAAGCCCTTCTGGTTTGCCTGTACCACCGCACAACAGAGTCGCCCCTTCTTCCTGTCCGGAAGCAATCATGGCCTGAATTTTTTCGAACTGCCGTTGATGTGCGACCGGCCCTATGCGGGTATTGGGGTCCTGGGGATCTCCGACAGTTTGCTGCGCTTTTTGGCCAACAGCGGTAGCAATTGCAGTGACTTCGGCTATTTTATGCTTGGGTACCAGCATACGCGTTGGTGCCGTGCAGGTTTGACCGCTGTTAGCAAATACTGCCTTTATGCCATTAACAACAGCCTTGGTCATATCTGCATCATCTAGAATAATATTGGCTGACTTGCCACCGAGCTCAAGCGCCACACGCTTTACCGTATTCGCTGCGGCCTTACTGACTTCAATTCCCGCCGGAGTGGAACCGGTAAAAGATATCATGGCCAAATCAGGATGACGGCTCATGTAGTCACCTATTTTCGCACCAGACCCCTGAACCAGATTAAACACCCCAGGCGGTACACCAGCCTCATGCAGAATATCGGCGAGCAATGCGGCGCTCTGACTGGCATCCTGACTGGGCTTAAGTACCAGGGTACAACCAGCGGCTAATGCTGGAGCCACCTTGCACACCACTTGATTCATCGGCCAGTTCCATGGGGTAATAAGTCCGACCACACCAATTGGCTCATGACGTATACAGGTAGTACCTTGTTGCTCACTGAATTGCATGGATTTAAGTGCTTCAAGCGTACTGTTGAAATGGCCAAGCCCCAGCGCGGCTTGCGCCTGTTCGGATAAATAGAGCGGAGCTCCCATTTCCTGAGTAATCGCAGCGACCATTTGCGCATAACGCTTTTTATAGATCCCCATAATACGAATTAGCAATTCACAACGCGCCTCGACGGTGCTTTGCGACCAGACCGTAAATGCTTTGCTGGCTGCTGCGATGGCCGCGTCCACATCTGCCGGGCTGCCCATGGCAACGGTTCCGTAGGGCTGCTCATCTGCGGGGTTAATCAACGGGCGGGTATTAGTGGTGGCAGGCGAAACCCAGTCACCGTTAATATAAAATCGATTGGTGTTGTAGTTCATTACTCTTCCTTTATGCCTTAATTATTCACGGCCTGTTGTTTGGTTTCGTGCAAACCAGTAAAAACGTATTCAGACGGCTTATTGGTATAGAGATCAGCAACCTTATCAGCACGCAACATCTGGACTTTGCGCTGATTAACCGACCGCTTGTCTGACATTTCACCCTTGTCCAGGCTTGGTGGAGTAAGCAAAATTAAAGCTCGCTCAATGCGCGTTGAAGCACTACCGTGTTGCATGTTGTAATGACAGAATGCTTGCTGCAAACGGGCTCGCAGGCGCGGATCACTCGCCAGTTGTGCACTGTCAGCATGGTCCAGGCCAAAGACTCGTTTCACGACGTCTTCATTAAGCCACACCATGGCACCCAGAAACGGTTTGTCCTGACCGGTGATCACCACATCCTGTACTAATGGTGCCAGACAGCTTAATAAGTCTATACGCAGCATACTGGTATGTACCCAGGTACCGTTGAGGAGCTTGAAATCTTCACTGACTCGTCCGACAAACCGCAAACCACGCGCAGGATCAGTCGGATCCGACCACCTGACAGCATCACCGGTATGAAAGTAACCGTCTTCGTCGAACACTTTTTTGTTAATATCCGGGGCCTTATAGTATCCGGGCGTGATTTGCGGCCCCTTTACACACAGCTCAAATTTATCTTCTCGAGGGATCAGCTTAAGAGTGGCTCCGGGGATCGGCAGACCTATACTGCCCATTTGCGCGGTTGGCCAATGAACAATGGTTGTTATCGCCGCGCTTTCTGTTGCCCCCAGTGCCGTGATCATGCTTATGCGCTGACCGGTTTCTTTAATCGCTAGTTGCTGAAAGTGCTCAAACGTCTCCTGAGGCATGTCTGATCCTCCATAACTACACCAATCCATGTGTTTAAAAAACGCACTTCGCAGTGCTTGATCACCTTCCATTGCATCCACTAACAGGGCATATACCGCGGGTACCGTAGTGTAATTATTGAGGGGAACGGTTTTTATATTACGCAGCGTTTTCTCAAATTGCCCTGGCAAGGGTTTACCATCATCAATATAAAGCGTACCACCACTTTTAATCACGCGATGAAAGTTCTGATTGCCGCCATAGGTATGGTGCCAGGGCATCCAGTCGAGCAATACCGGCGGATTATTGTCTTCATCGACATCGATAACGCTCAGCAACGCGCCTTGAGTAAAGCATAAATTAGTATGGGTATTAATCACCCCTTTAGGTTCACCCGTTGAGCCGGAGGTAAATAATATTTTAGCCACATCATCGCCCTGGATGGCGGCTTTTGACTGGCTGACCTGTGCGGTATCTTCTGTCGCCACAGCGTCAGCATAGTTAACAGCGTTTATTTCTGCGGGAGCCTGTCCTTCAACATAAAGGACAATACAACCGGTTAAATCGAGAGCATTAAGCGCCCGCCAGTAGTGCTCAATATTCTGCACAAAAATCACTTTCGGCTCTAATAACCTGAAGATGGCTTTGAGCTTGACAAAGTCATGGCTCAACAAGGCATAGTTTGGTGACACCGGCGCCACTGGAAAGCGGGCTTTCATACCCGCTAAAGTCACCATGGCGTGTTCAATGGTATTATGGGATAACACCATCAGATTCCCCGCAACAGGCGTTGATGACAATAACCAGGCAGCCAGTGAATCGGACCTGTTGTCAGCCTCATCAAACTGAATAAAACGCCAGTCCTGACCTGTTTTTAAAGCAACCTCGTCGTTATTTCGTTCGGCTAAAAATCGCCGTTCTGGAAATTTCGCCACAGTGCGATCAAGCATCGAAATGACATTAGGAAAACTCTCTTTGGGTTTATGCTCACTGGTAACCAGCAATGCGCCATCGTTTTGCTCCCGCACCGTGACTGCCGGAGCGGCCCAGGGGTTAGCGCGAAACTCGGGTAAATCATTCATAGGGTGACTCTGCTATTGCGTTAAGTAAGTTTGGCATAATCGCGGTGCCGGAGGCGACCGGATTAACCTGATTAAGACTCTGTACTGCCACGTGTCGACTGCGTAAAGTGGCGACATCCGACTGCGGTGCCTGAACATTTTTGTAATCGTGTTCAAAATCAAGCCAGTAATACTGTCGTTGCCGCGGGTCGGTTCGCGCATCAACCCTGACGCGCCGGATACTCCCCCGGCTTCCTTCACACCAACGGATCCCCTGAATACGGTGAATGGCAACGGCGGGAAAATTAATGTTCAAACAAGGCGCCACCGACCAGTCGATGGACAGCAGATGTGTCAGCAATGGTGCCGCCAGTTGTTGTGCGCTTTGCCAATGAATATTTCTGGGATCCTTAAAAGCCTGACTCAACCCGGCTGCCGCGACGCCAAATTGAGAAGCTACGCTGGCGGCGCCTAATGTGCCGCTGAACGGTACCGCATCGCCGACATTTGCACCGCGATTAATACCACTGAGTACCAAATCCACAGGACCGTCAATCAGTTCGTTCAGCCCCAGCAATACGCAATCCGCAGGGGAGCCGGTGACGGCATAATGATTAGCCTTAACCTGCTTCACCCGCAATGGTGAATGCAGCGATAGAGCCTGCCCTCGTCCCGAACAATCCTGTGTAGGTGCAATCACTACCACCTGACGTGCCAGCCCACGGGCGATGTCGTAAAGATAGCGGATCCCCTCGGCTTCAATGCCATCGTCGTTGGTCACCAGCACCGTATTCAACATTACACTTTCATTCCTGGCATATTCAGTGATGCGGTGTTTCCACCGTCAACAGCCAACGCCTGCCCCGTAATATAACTGGCGTCATCACTGGCTAAAAATGCGATCGCAGCAGCGATCTCGGCAGGTTGTCCGGCACGCCTTAGTTCGCAGCGTTCGCCCAAACGGTGTTCGAGCCCTTTTTCTCTTGCCAGTTTAAAAAATGGATCTGTCATGCCGGTTTCGACCAATCCTGGACACACCGCATTAACCCGAATATTAAAACGGGCCAGATCGCAGGCGGCAGTTTGTGTAAAGTTGATAACTGCCGCCTTAGAGGCACTGTATGCATTGCCCCCGGCACCAGAGCGAATTCCAGCGACTGAAGCGGTATTGACAATGACACCACGTTGTTGCTCGCACATGTACTGTCCAACGTATTTGGTAAGCGCCACGCAGCCATACACATTGACCGCCATCACCTTTTGCCATTCCGCTAAATCCTGTTCATTTGCCAGCGCCCGACTACAGGCAACCCCCGCGTTATTGCACAGAATGTCTAACCGCCCGAAGTGTTTGTAGGCTTGTTCCACTGCTTCTTTTACAGCGGCTTCATCACTGATATCAGTGGTACTGCACAGACTATCGGTTTGTGAGGGTAAACTTGCTGCCACCGATGCCAGCTTATCGGCGTTAGTATCGATCAGCAGCAATCCGGCACTCCCTTCCTTGCACAGACGAGCCGCGGTTGCAGCACCAATGCCACTGGCAGCCCCCGTGATCACTGCGACTTTATTCTTGAATCGATTCAATGCCCTTTCTCCGGATCAGTTAATTTTACTATTAACACGATTGCACAATGTTAATGATTTGTTTATTCTGCAATACGAAATTAAATACCGCAAGGAAATTAATGAAAGAATTTAATAGTACCGAACAGCTCGTTGAAAACGTTGGTCAGTCGCTGGGGGTGAGTCCTTGGTACCGGCTGGAACAATCGGCCATCGATGACTTTGCAAAGGCGACCAATGATTATCAGGCAATCCATCTCGACGCTGAGATCGCGCGTCAGGCCGGCTTTGCCGGTCCGATAGCCCATGGCTACCTGTTACTTTCATTGGTCCCATACCTGGCGGGACAAACTTACCGTGTGCACGGCATCACCACGAAAATTAACTACGGCCTGGATCGATGCCGATTTATTTCCCCGGTGATTGCCGGCAGCGAGGTTAGGGCTGAGTTTGTATTGGCCGAGTTGACTAAAACGGTCAATGGTACACAACTGATCACCGACATAACCTTACATATTGCCGGTACCAGCAAACCGGCAATGATTGCCCGCACTCTCGCGTTACTGACTGAAAACTAGGAGCAATAGCATGAACGATTTGTTTGCAATGACCGGTAAGGTAGTTTTGATTACCGGCTCTACTAAGGGCATTGGTTTAAGTATTGCCACAACGCTGGCTGCTGCCGGTGCCAAGGTAGTCATTTCCAGCCGCAAAGCTGACGTGTGCGATAAAGTCGCATCCTCGCTGACTAAACAAGGTTATGAGGCGTTAGCGGTACCCTGCCACATTGGCGATAAAGCACAGTTGCAGAATTTAGTGGATACCACGATCAGCACCTGGGGCAAAATCGATGTCCTGGTATGTAATGCAGCAACCAACCCTTCATACGGACCCTTATCCTCACTGACCGATGAAGCCTGGGATAAAATTATGGACACCAATGTAAAGAGTACCTTTTGGTTATGTAATATGGTGCTGCCTAAAATGGCCGAGCAGGGACAGGGCAGTGTGATTTTATTGTCGAGTATTGCAGCGTTAAAAGGCAACGACAAAATCGGTTGTTATGGCATGTCTAAAGCGGCCGAAGCTGCCCTAACCCGAAACCTGGCAGTGGAATGGGGTCCGAAAGGAATAAGAGTCAATGCGATTGCGCCAGGCGTTGTAGTGACTGACTTTGCCCGGGCACTGATTGAAGATCCTAAACGCAAAGCGATAGTTGAACAACAAACCCCGTTGCGTCGCCTCGGTGAACCGCAGGATATTGCGGGCATTACTCAGTTTCTTGCGTCTTCTGCTTCCGCCTACATGACGGGTCAGTTGTTAGTTGCCGATGGCGGCACCACCATTGGTAGTTAGGAGATATCTGTGAATACACATGAAGCGACTCTGGTTAATGTTTTACCGGCTCATGCTTTCGCCGAGGATGCGCTAAAAAAATACCTTGAAAGCCATTTTGGCAAAACATTCGAACGTTTTGAAATTCAACAATTTCAAGGCGGTCAGTCTAATCCAACCTTTAAAATACAGGCTAATGAACACCAGTGGGTTTTACGCAAGAAGCCTAATGGCAAACTCCTTCCATCAGCACACATGATTGAGCGGGAGTACCAGGTTATGCAAGCACTTCAGGATACTCAGGTGCCGGTGCCGGCTATGCGATTATTATGCGACGACCCGTCGGTCATCGGCACACCATTTTATCTCATGGACTATGTCCCTGGCCTGTTAATTGAACACCCTGCTTGTGCAGGTATTGCCCGCTCGAATTGTGAAATAATTTATAAAAGCATGGCCCGAACTCTGGCCAGCCTGCACAACGTCAATATCAAAGCTGCCGGCCTTGCTGATTATTCTCGTCGCGGCGATGACTATTACGCCCGGCAAATTAAACGTTGGAGTGACCAGTACCGAAAAACCTGTGCCCCCCCTGCTGGTGGCGAGGAAGGCGCAAAGGCGATGCAGTATTTAATGATGACCCTGCCCGCTAACATTCCTCAGGATCAAGCCCTTTCACTGGTTCACGGTGACTTTCGAATTGGCAATCTGCTGTTTGACGAAACGTCCTATCAGGTTGCTGCCGTTCTGGACTGGGAACTTTCAACACTGGGCCATCCGCTGGCGGATCTTGCTTACTGCTGCATTCCTTACCATCTTTCCAGTGACACACCGGGCATAAAAGGCCTTGAGGGCCTCGATCTCGCTGCAACCGGTATTCCCGATGAAGCGAAATTTATTCAGTACTATTGCCAGGCCACGGGGCGGGAATCCATAGCGCAGTGGCCCTTTTACCTGGCGTTTTCGATGTTCCGACTAGCCGCTATTTTACAGGGTGTTTATGCGCGAGCACTGCAAGGCAATGCCAGTTCAGCCAATGCACTTGCGGTAGGGGGGCGCGCTGCCATCCTGGCTACGGCGGGGGCCCGGCTTGTTGGATATCACTAACTATTGGCGCTATCATTTCCCCGGAATCAGGAAACACGATAGCTCCTACACCTTTTTTTTGGCGTTAAGATTAAAAAAATTATGTCGGACTACGAAAAATATTTCTACTATGTCGCCTGCCCGCATACATTCCGTTTTAATGCCACCACTCTTTGGGCAAAAGTCTATCTATACCGCTGTTTAGGATGAACAGCTGTAATGGGAAATGCCTCCGACCTCAAAATACCTGGCAGGGCGTAAGCAGTAATACTTTTCCTCTACTGCTGCAGACTGTTCAGCATAGGGGTCAGTTAACACTGCCTGTAGCTCTCTTAACAGCGTAAAATCGCCTTCTTCGGCCTGTTTATAAGCAGGTACGATCAACCATTCGCGCCAGGTATACTTGGGATTGACACTTTTCATTCTTGCCGTCATTTCATCCGGCGAAAAACGATCATCAAGTTGCTTATGCCAGGTCTGTAACCAGTCATTCCATTGTTGCTGCAAGGCTTCATCTGCAGGCTTATAAAAACAACTTGAAACAGCCGCCATGTTGTCGGGCAAAGAGCAAAGTTCCCGAAACAGCAGGGTATAGTCCACCGACGTTCGCACCATCAGTTGTAATAATGACATGACCAGGTCGGGCGCATAACGCTTAAGTCCTAGTTTCGCCGCCCACATATTCCCCAGTTTGTGTTCTATCATGGCGGAAAATCCACTGAGAATAGCTTCCAGTTCGTTTAACTTGTCGGCTTCATTTTGCAGTAAAGGTGCCAACGCCCTGCAAAACATCATAAAGTTCTTTTCTGCTGCCGCGGTCTGATTAAAAAAGGAGAAATGCCTGCCTCCGCCCGTCCAGGGCTGATAGCCAGGGTCAAATAATTCACAAAATCCGAAAGGACCATAATCCAGCGTAAAGCCACCGGCCGCGCAGTTATCACTATTAAAATTCCCCTGGCAATAACCTACTCGTATCCAGTTGGCCACCAGCGAAGTCAGACGCTCCTGAAAGATTTCGGCCAGTTGGATAAGCTTTTCAGCAAAAGACAGACTAGGGTCAATTTCAAGTTTATATTCTCGTTCAATCAGGTGCGCGACTAGCGCTCGCAATTCGTTTAATGCATCGGGATGCTGTTGGTTGCGAGCCCTGCGGGCAAAAAGTTCTAACTGCCCAACCCGAATAAACGAAGGCGCGACCCGGGTCGTGATTGCTACCGGATCAGCCACCATAATCTCGGGTTCAAAGGAAGACGATCTTTCATGATACCAGGGCCTGCTGACAGTTTCTGACTGTGACATCACCAGACTCAACGAGCGCGAGGTAGGCACGCCAAGGGAATGCATGTGCTCCTGAGCCAGAAACTCCCTGACACTGGACCGTAACACCGCGCGCCCGTCGGCACCTCGACAATAAGGTGTTCGTCCTGCCCCTTTTAATTGCATCTCCCACCGTTTGCCGTTAAACACGCCTTCAAAAACAGACAGAGCTCTGCCGTCGCCATAGCCATTACCCGTGCCAAACGGGCATTGCTGGGTATATTCAGTACCATAAATTGACAGTGCATAACCGGTTGCCCAGCCGATCCTACGCATGGGAGGGGGGACCTGAGAAACATCACCAGAAAACAATCGCACAAACGCTTTTGTCCCGGCCAGGTCTTCATCCAGACCTAGCTCCCTGAACAAGGTTTTGCTGTGAGCCACATAGCTAGGCTCATTTAAGGCTGTTGGTACCACCGGCACATAGTGGCCGGAAAACACCTGTCTTGGCTGATGATCACAGCCATCAGAAGTTGCCTTGGGATCGGCAGCCAGTGACGTTAAGAAAGAGTAATCAGCACAGGCTGCCAACTCATTCAGAGATCTAATCGGAGTCTTTCGGGATGTTTCATCTGGCATTAAATCATACCTCCTGGTCATCAGCGGCATTAAAGGCAGCCACTGATTTCAGCGTACGCGCCTTGCTTAGCGTACTGAAATGAATTGCACTGGAACAGTGTGTTTTATGGTAAATGGAATGGAGAGCTTTCACAAAACTTTGTTTAACTGCAAAGATATTCTCCATATCGTATCGCGCTTCCATATCGTCGTACCAACAGGATGAATATGTCCTTCGGAAATATACTTATCACTGCTTTGCGATACTTTAATCTTGGTTTAGCCAATTGCGTAGGAAAAAGAGCTCTCCTATAGTAACAGTATGAATCAGAGTAAACGTTAGACTATGAAATTCACGCCGCGCAAATTAATCCTGGTCACCAGCCTGATGGTCATGGCTTCGTCGCTGATGGCTACCGACTCAATGGCCACCACGGCTCTACAGTCACAACCAGTGATCAGCAGCTGCCCAACCGAGTTTTACGCTGTCAAAATTCATGAAGAGGCCAAACAGTGTCAGCCTTTTGACTCTGAAATACCGGCCTCCATGGTTTATTTTATTGATGGGACGCCCGATGCCATTGTCGCTTATTACCTGGCACTGATGCCTGACTTGTCGCTTAAAGGGGAGCATAACCAGCGCGTACTATTAGTCAACGACACCCAGAATGTGCGTGTAGTGGTTTCACCAGACGGTGACGGCGTACAGGTGGATATTCTGGTACTCGGCAACACTACACCGTCTCCGGTAGCCAACCTGTCCAACGATTAGCTTTTCACTGGCTGCCCGTTAAATCCTGAATAACTGGCACCACCCTTGCAATTTCTCTAACAAGTTTGTCCTGTCGCCCGGCTGCGTCATTTTATTGACACCCGAGCGCTCTTTATTGTTGAGGAAGCGTATGGAACTTGCCATCATTTTGTTTATGTTACTGATAGTTGTGACTGTTGGTGCACTTAAGCTGTCAGATCACGGTATGAGTTTTCCCTTTCGTAAAAAACAACAGCTTTTTACGCAGGTAGAGCATACCTTTATCAATTTACTCGAACAGGCAGTCGGCCGTGAATTCAGAATTGTATCGCGTGTACGCCTGAATGACTTACTTGCGGTAAGAGGCAGCACCAATAAGCGTCAGGCACGCCAGGCATTGATTCGGGCCGGCAGTAAACAGCTCGATTTCGTGCTGTGTCGCCGTGATGACATGACACCGGTACTGGCTATTGATTTGGTCCACAAACAGGGCAAGGATGGCTATAAGATCCAGCGCGACTGGTTTGTCTCAGGCGCCCTCGACGCAGCTGGCATTCCCCATGCCCGGTTCAAGGTGAAATCAGGTTACTCAGTGGAAGAAGTGAGAGAGTGCGTCGAGACTAAGCTGATCCCCCTGCGTAAACAACAGGCCAAACTGGCCGCCAGTAAGATGAACCCTCCGCAGCCGACCCGCCCTACCCGCCCCCTGCGTTCCAGTCGTCAGCCCGGCGGTGAGCAGGTCGCGGCATAGCGTGAAGAGCAAAAAAGGGCCCACCGTGCCCTTTTTTGACATTTTATGAGTAACTACCCATGACATCTTTGCCGTTGAATAGACCACGGTAAGATGGGCGGGGATTTCGGCACCGACCGGAACAAACGCCACCGTATCCTTATGGCTGGATACATAACTAAGCAAGTCGTCCAAAGTAGATATCTCTTTAGGCGGGCGAGAACGCCGCTACACCGCATCTGCGACCAGTTAGGCTGGATTCGGGATTCTGTTAAGCCGATTATCATGGTGTTAAACACCGCTCTGACCAGGGGTTGTTCATGAAGCGACCGCTCATTTTCGTCGCCTTCAAATGACACATTAGGATTGAAAGAGAGCAAATTCAATAAAACGATAGTGAGTCTATGCAGAAAGTAGCGCCGATTAACCTACCTGTTAAGAATCCCTGTATACCCGCAAACACATTCATATTACACTTCGTTGTTAATGACATATTGAAGTGCAACAGTTAGTTTTTCGCACTCACATTTCCCAATTAAATAAGCAATTTAAAGGCAAATTATGAAAATTGGTATCCTTGGCGCCATGGACCAGGAAGTGGCCCTGTTAAAAGAGTCGCTCGACGACATGAAGACTCAGAACATCGCCCACCTCACCTTCTACTCCGGTACACTACATGGCATTGATGTCGTTTTAGTAAAGTGTGGAATTGGCAAGGTGGCAGCAGCAGTGGCAACCACATTACTGATCCAGGCATTCAGCCCGGATTTCGTGGTCAATACAGGTTCCGCCGGTGGCTTCGACACCAACCTTGATATTGGTGATATTGTTATTGGCAATAGCGTACAGCATCATGACGTGGATATTACTCATTTTGGCTATGAGCCAGGGCAGTGCGTGGGTATGCCAACCCTCTTTGCCTGTGATGAGCAACTTATTAGTGCCGCAGAAGAAGCCGCTGCCAGTGCACTACATGTTAAAACTCTCCGTGGTTTGATTTGCACCGGAGACTCCTTTATCGGCACCGACGAAGCCGCAGCACAGTTGCGCGAAGCATTCCCGGCTATCAGCGCGTCTGAAATGGAAGGCGCAGCTATCGCTCAGGCCAGCCACATGCTGGGTACGCCATTTCTGGTCATCCGCTCACTGTCTGATATCGCGGGTAAAACCTCGACCGTTTCATTTAACGCTTACCTGGAGACCGCAGCTAAAAACTCTGCAGAACTGGTGATAGGCATGACCAGGGTAATGGCAAGCCGGGCGGCAAAAGCTTAAGCCTGCGCTATGATTGAGTTGCCGGCAGAAACAACCCTTTCCCTGATCATCACCCTTTGCGTGATTTTAATTGATCGGGTGTGGTGTATTCCGCCTCAGGCCCACCCCCTGACACTTTACAGAATGCTGGTGACCAATCTTGCCAAAAAGGTCTGCCCGGCCCCCTCGGCGCCACTTTCGCAGCATTATATCAGCGGGACACTGGGTATTGTGGTGTTAACCATTCCGTTTCTGGTGGTGCTGGCCTTCGTGCTGAGTCTTGCCGAGTACAACTGGTTTTTTGATGCACTGGTGCTGTTGTGTTGTCTAACCTTCTACCCGGTTCGTCGCCAGTACAAGTTGATTACCCAGGCTTTAAGTGGCAACAAAAAACTCCTGGCCCGAGAGCGTCTGGTTGTTATGGTCGCCCGTCAAACCGACTCGTTATCCGAGATTGGCATTGCCAAAGCGGCTATCGAGGCTTACCTGCTGCGCTTTATGCAGCAATTTATCGGCGTTATATTCTGGTTCTTGCTGGCCGGCCCGTTAGCAGCACTGAGCTATCGTTTGCTGCTGGAATTCCGCTGGCAGTGGCACCGTAAAAAACGCCTGTTCAGCGCGTTCAGTCTGCCTGCTTACTGGTTAAGTCAGACCTTGATTATTATCCCTTATGGGCTGGGCCTGGCGTTAATCATGCTCAGCACGTCCCCCGTCGGGGCCATCAGGGGAGTGCGACAGGCCACACAACGGGATTTAACCTCGTTGCTGCTGGCAGCTTTTGGTGGGGGACTGGGAATACAACTTGGCGGCCCGGCGATTTACGAGGGAGTAAAACTACGCCACCAGCGCGTGGGCGGTTCCCGCCAGGTGCGATTTTCTGATCTCACCTATGTACTGCGCGCGATAAATCGTCAGATCGGGTTAGTCACCATACTGCTCACCCTGTTATTAATACTTTGCTGGCAACTCAAACTATGAATAAATTTCCTTTCTGGCGACTCGTGTTTGTTCTGATGATTACATTTCGAGCCGACTCTGCCGAACGTATCGTTACCCTTTCGCCTCACCTGGCAGAATGGGTATACAGCCTTGGGGCACAGGACCGCCTGGTAGGCGTCAGCGCTTTCAGTGATTATCCTCCGGCGGCTACCGAACTGCCGGTCATAGCCGACTACCAGGGTGTAGATTTCACAGCACTGATGGCCCTTGAGCCTGATCTGGTGCTGGCCTGGGGCGGCGGCAACAAACCGCAGGACATTGCCCGCCTGAAAAGTCTCGGGCTCGAAGTGTACATTTCCCAGCCGAAGACGCTGGATGATATTGGCACCGAGTTGCTCGAAGTCGCGGCGCTGACTGGTCAAACCGATATCGGTCAGACACTGGTCACCGGCTACCGCCATGAGCTTGAGAAAATCCGGCAGCAATATCAGAGCCTTACGCCGGTGAAGGTATTTTACTACCTGTGGGCACAACCACTAATGACCATTGGTGAAGGGGCATGGGCCAATAGGATTCTCGCCACTTGTGGCGCTGAGTCGGTGTTTATTGACTCGCCCATCGACTATCCAGAAGTATCGGTAAAACAAGTGTTGCTTCGCCAGCCAGCATTGCTGATTGCCGCAAGTGATAAATCGGTGCAGACACTGGAAAATTTTTGGACGCCTCACCGGTCTGTTATTCAGGCACCTCTTGTCACTGCTGATGCCAACGCCCTGCATCGCTTTACGCTTCGGATTACCGCAGCAATAGACAGTCTGTGCCAACGTATCAACAGTTACAGAAAATAGGACAGCCTATGCGATTACTTACTTTAACCCTTTCTCTTGCAAATTTACTGCTGTGCGGGGCGGTTTACGGCCATGACAGCATTCCCGATATCACACCTGCAAACCTGCACAGTGATGGCTTTAACGGCTTAATACTGGACGTGAGAAGTGTAAAAGAGTATTCGGAAGGTCACGTACCAGGCGCGGTTAACATTCCCCATACAGAGCTTACCTCACACCTGGCCAGCCTTGGCTCTACGCAGCAGCCTGTGCTGGTATACTGTCGCTCAGGGCGGCGCGCGGGTATCGCGCTGGACAAACTGACTGACCTTGGTTTTGAAAAACTGTATCACTTAGACGGTGATATGCAGGCCTGGCAGAGTGAAATATTACCCGTTGCCAGATAACCGGCAATTAGCACCGGTATATTACCTCCCGCCATGGACATATCGAGGCTTTATCGGCATCATAGTCGTCTTGTTGCTACACGCGTTATGTTATGACTATCGATATTTCAACGCCGGCTATGTTGTTCCCGGCAATTTCCCTTTTGTTACTGGCTTATACCAACCGTTTCCTGACTCTTGCGTCATTAATTCGTCATTTTGATAAGGGCGAAGACAATGAGAGTACCCACGCACAAATTAAAAATCTGCGTAAACGTATCCATTACATAAAACGCATGCAGGAAACCGGCGTATTCAGTTTTTTTCTGTGCGTTTTGTCGATGCTGGCCATTTACTTGTCGTATCAGTTAGCTGGTAACTGGCTATTTGCCGCCAGTCTGGTTTTTTTACTTTATAGTCTTTGGCAGTCGGTTCTGGAGATCCGGATTTCACTGGATGCCCTCGACGTGCACTTACAGGGAATGGATCTTGGCAAACACAAAAAATAGCACTGATATTATTTATTCAGAGCTCACTCTCGATCACTTTTCAGCGGTCCTTGAACTCGGCAACCGGGTTCAGGGCGACGGTTATCTGAATCTGGATAATCTAACCGAATATTACCAACGTGGCATTAAACACGGTATTAATGCTGGGATTGTTGCTTTTTACGGTGACCATCTGGTTGGCTTTCGCCTCACCTTTGCTCAGGGTCAGTGGGACATAGACCAGTGGGCTACTCCTGCCGATTGGGGCGTGGATCCGGCTACCGTTTGTTATTTTAAATGTAATACTGTGGACCCGGCTATGCAGGGATACGGCATTGGCTCCACGCTGCTGAATAAAGCGATTGAAGCGGCCCGACAACAGGGCAGCACTGCCGGACTCGCACATATCTGGCTGGCCAGTCCCGGTAATAGCGCGTTCAGGTACTTTAGTAAAAATGGCGGCCGGTTAATCAAAGAACATCCCAACAAGTGGCAATATGCCGCTATGTATGAGGGCTATGATTGTCCGGTTTGTGATTCGCTTTGTGCCTGTGTGGCTGCAGAAATGCTACTGACGTTTTCGCAGTAAAGCGCAGAAGTGCGCTGCAGGACGCAGCGCACCGGTTGCATTAGGCCAGGGTAACGCGGGCAAATTTACGTTTGCCAACCTGATAGACGTTTTCACCTTTTTCAGTGAGTAACAGGCGAGGATCAGAGACTTTTTCACCATCAATTTTCACCGCGCCCTGCTTAATCATTCGCATAGCATCCGATGTAGAACCGACCAGTCCTGCCTCTTTCAGCAAGTAACCAATGGCTACCTCTCCGTCAGTTAAAACAATGGTCACTTCAGGCATGTCATCCGGAATAGCGTTTTTCTGAAAACGTTGGATAAAATCCTGATGTGCGGCTTCTGCTGCGTCTTCAGAGTGGAAGCGGGCAATAATTTCTTTCGCCAGGGTAATTTTAATGTCGCGAGGATTCGCTCCATCAGCCATTTGTTGTTTAAGTTCGGCAATTTCGTCTAACGGCTTAAAGCTCAGCAAATCGTAATAGCGCCACATCAGTTCATCAGAAATGGACATGATTTTGCCAAACATCTCATTCGGTGCATCGGTAATGCCAATGTAGTTGTTTAACGACTTGGACATCTTCTGCACGCCATCGAGGCCTTCCAGCAACGGCATCATCAGCACAACCTGTTGCGACTGCCCCTGTTCTTTTTGCAGCTCACGTCCCATCAGCAGGTTGAAACGCTGGTCAGTACCACCGAGCTCAACGTCGGCTTTAAGCGCCACCGAGTCCCACCCCTGAACCAGTGGATACAAAAACTCATGAATAGCGATGGGTTGTTCATTGGCGTAACGCTTTTTAAAGTCATCACGTTCGAGCATTCTGGCCACGGTCTGACTGGCTGCCAGCTTGATCATGCCTGCTGCGCCCAGTTGATCCATCCACTCAGAGTTAAAACGAATTTGCGTTTTTTCCGGGTCGAGGATTTTAAACACCTGGTTCTGATAGGTTTGAGCATTAGTAAGCACTTGCTCTTTTGTCAAAGGCTTACGGGTAACATTTTTACCTGTAGGGTCGCCTATTAAACCGGTAAAATCACCAATCAGGAACACGACGTTGTGACCTAACTGCTGGAAAGCGCGCATTTTGTTGATCAGTACCGTATGACCTAAGTGCAAATCCGGTGCAGTAGGATCAAATCCCGCTTTAATGGTCAGCGGCTTGCCTGACTTTAACTTTTCGATCAGGGCATCTTCGGGCAATATTTCATCAGTACCCCGTTTAATTTCGGCCAGGGCTGCTTGCCAGTCACTCATTTTTCTGCTTCCATCTAACTTCATTCTGGGCGGGCATTTTACGCGCGCCGACCGTCTATTAAAACCCTTTATGCACTTTCTGCAGCCCACAACGCAATTATTTGCCTATTTCCGCCCTCGATCCTTTGAATTTTGCTTGATCCCTCTAGCATCTCAGTGCCGAAACCGCTATTCTCAGGCTGTTATGAGAAAGATATATACACCTCAATTACTCACTGATTTAGTTAAGCAAATGCCGCGGCCGCATCGGATTGGTCTGGTGGCTGCCAGTGCATTTGTCGGATTACTCATTTTGCTGCCGTCTGAAAAGGTGGAAGCGTCGCGCCATACTGAGTCTCTTATCCTGGAAACCGGAAAGCGTTATCCCCTGTCGATGACGTTAACGCAATCCGATGTACTGATTGAGCAGGAAGACGAACCACAGTGGCAAACCTACACGGTGAAAAGCGGCGATACGCTGGCCAAGATTTTCAAACGCGCCGGACTCAGCCCTAAAGATACTTACGCGGTCAGCCATGCTGGTGAACAGGCGAAAACCCTGGTGACGCTATTACCGGGTGACAAACTGGACCTCAACGTCATTGACAATCAGTTTGCCGGCCTGCGGTATGCGCTGTCGCCCACCGATACCCTCTATATTGAGCCGCAGGAAGAGAACGATGACCTGGTTTCCCGCATCGACAGTAAACCGGTAGAAGTACGTTATAATTTTGCTCAGGGCGAAATTACATCAAGTTTCTGGAACGCCGGAGTGGCTGCAGGCCTGACGGATAACCAAATAATGCACCTGGCCGGTATTTTTGGCTGGGATATCGACTTTGCCATGGAAATCCGCGCCGGCGACACATTTAATGTGGTCTTTGAAGAGCGCTATATTGATGGTGAGTTTGTTGGTTTTGGCGATATTGTTGCAGCCGAATTTGTTAACCAGGGTGAAAAATTTGCCGCCATTCAGCACGACGACGGTAACTACTATACCCCTGAAGGCCGCAGTATGCGCAAGAGCTTCCTGCGCGCGCCGATCAACTTTAAGTACGTTAGTTCCAACTTTAGTAAGGCTCGTTTTCATCCGGTACAAAAACGCTGGAAAGCCCACCGTGGAACCGATTACGTCGCGGCAGTAGGCACGCCTGTAATGGCAGCCGGTGATGGTAAAGTCATCGAGGCCAGCTACAACAAATACAATGGTAACTACGTGTTTATTCAGCACGGCGAGAAGTACACCACCAAATACCTGCACTTTAAGAAGAAAGCAGTAAAGAAAGGTGACATGGTAAAACAGGGGCAAACCATTGGCTATCTGGGCAGTACCGGACTCGCATCAGGCCCTCATGTACATTACGAGTTCCTGGTAGACGGTGTGCACCGTAACCCGCGTACCGTAGATTTACCCAAGGCGCTGCCTATCGATCCTAAACAGCGCAACGCCTTCATGCAAATCGCCGAGCAACGTCTCGCTCAACTTGGCACCTCGCGCCGTATTATGCTGGCCATGCAATAAACCCATGGCCTACTATATTGGCGTGATGTCGGGAACCAGTATGGATGGTGTAGACGCCATCCTGACTGATATTACCGACACAGCCATAGCGCCAATTGCTGCAGTTTCAATACCTTACCCAGCCGAACTTCTCGAACAACTGCATCAGCTTTGCATTGTTAGTCCTAACGAAATCAATCACCTTGGTCAGGCCGATCGCGCCGTAGGCCGGGTATTTGCCGAGGCGGTTAACAAACTTTTGGCGGAACAGCACTTATCTCCGGCTGACATTCGCGCTATTGGTTCCCATGGTCAAACCGTTCGTCACTATCCAGATGGTCCTCCCGGCAACCTGGATGACAACGGCTTTACCCTGCAAATAGGCGATCCTAATACCATTGCCACCCTGACAGGCATTGATGTAGTCGCCGACTTTCGCCGCAAAGACATCGCCTATGGCGGCCAGGGCGCCCCATTAGTGCCGGCTTTTCACGCCGCCAGATTTGCTGAAGCTGGCGAATATCGTGCAATTGTGAATATAGGCGGCTTTGCCAATATTACCGTGCTAGAGGGCGTTGATGCCGATGCGATCCGGGGCTTTGATACCGGGCCTGGCAATACGCTGATGGACGCCTGGTGTTTACAGCACCTGAACCAACCCTTTGACCGCGACGGTAACTGGGCTGCCAGCGGCAAGGTTAATCAACCATTATTGCAAAGTCTGCTCGCCGACCCCTATTTCTCGGGTACCGGACCAAAGAGTACCGGCCGGGAATATTTTAATCTGGTCTGGCTGCGCCATCACCTGCACCGTCTGAATACCGGCATTGCCGCTGAAGATGTTCAGGCCACCCTGCTGGCCCTCACGGCCACCACCATTGCTAATGCAATACGTACACTAAAGCAGGTAAGTCAGTGTTATGTCTGCGGTGGCGGTGCGTTTAACGGCCAGTTAATGACACAGTTAGACGAACTACTCCCCGACTGCACAGTAAAGGCCACGGATAGCCTGGCATTGCACCCGCAGTGGGTTGAAGGCGTTGCCTTTGCCTGGCTGGCGTGGGCCTATTTACACCGGGTGCCGGGCAATGTCCCGAATGTCACAGGCGCATCACGTGCGGTAGTGCTTGGTAGCCTGACACTGGCTGATTAATTAACCGACCAGAGTCGCAAGGGAAAACGAATAATGCGTAAACTTGATGAAACCGACATAGCGATACTGGCCTGTATCTTCAAAGATCCCTGCATAACCAACAAAGCCATTGCCAGCCATGTTAATCTGGCGCCGTCCTCCTGTCTGGAACGCATTAAACGCTTACAAAATGAGGGGATTATGTTAGGGGCCCGCAGCCAGTTTAATTACACCTTATTGGGTGGCCATATTCAGGCCATGGTGGCGGTCCGACTGGCGTCACACAACCGTGAGACTGTCGCTCAGTTTCAACAACAGCTGGTTGCTCAGAAAGAAGTGCTCAGTGTGTTTCATATGGGCGGTGAAAATGACTTTTTACTGCATGTGTGTGTGCCCGATGCCCTGCACCTGCGCGACTTTATTTTTACTCAGGTGACCGGCCGTGATGAAGTGGTTCATGTGGAAACCACCCTCATTTACGATCACGTCACCAGCAACTCTCTGCCCTACTTCGGATAAACTAAAAACCATTTTGCTGCGTAATAGTAGAAATCCGCACCGGCATTTACGTCTGTGCGTAATTGATCATTATTGAGCAAGGAGACTTAATGACAGCACCGCATTTACTATCCCCGGTCACATTTGCTGGCCAGACGCTGAAAAATCGTATGGTACTTGCCCCGCTAACCCGCGGCCGTGCCGGCCCTGACCGGGTACCGAATAAAATTATGGGCGACTATTACGTACAACGGGCCTCAGGTGGCCTGATCATCAGCGAGGCAACCAGTATTTCGCCAGAAGGCAATGGATGGGTAGATGCCCCTGGCATCTATACCAGTGAGATGACTGCCGGTTGGAAAAGTATTACCGACCGGGTACATGCTGCTGGCGGCCGTATGATCCTGCAAATGTGGCATACCGGCCGGGCCTCTCACAGCGACTTCCATAATGGCGAGCTCCCTTTTTCTGCGTCGGCAGTGGCCATTAATGACGGCGATGGTATTTACACCCCTGAAGGCAAAAAACCTTTTGAAGTGCCGCGCCCTATGGCCGTTGAAGACATTAAGCGCACCGTTGAAGATTATCGTCGGGCCGCCATTAATGCTAAAGAAGCGGGCTTTGATGGCGTGGAAGTGCACGCCGCCAATGGCTATCTGATTAATCAGTTTCTCGATAGCCGCAGTAACCAGCGTGATGACGACTATGGCGGCAGCCTGGAAAATCGTTACCGCTTCTTAGCTGAAGTCATGCAGGTGGTGCTCGATGTCTGGCCAGCAGACAAAGTTGGGGTACGCTTATCCCCTAACGGCGTGTTTAACGATATGGGCGCTGATGACTACAAAGAAACCTATCTGTTTGTGGCCGATAAACTCAATCAGCTGGAGATCGGTTATCTGCATGTGATGGACGGCCTGGCGTTTGGTTTTCATGAGCGCGGCGAAGCCATGACCCTGCAGGAGTTCCGTCATGTCTTCAAAGGATTACTCATCGGTAACTGTGGATACGATAAAGCCACTGCTGATCAACGCATCAGCAGTGGTGACGCCGATATGATCGCTTTTGGCCGACCCTGGATCACCAACCCGGATCTACCGGCGCGGTTTGCTAATGATTATCCGCTGGCGTCATTTGATGATCCGAGCCACTGGTATGGTGGTGGTAGCGAGGGCTACAGTGATTACCCGGAATACGAAGAGCAGTCTGGCATCAATCAGGCGGGAAAGCTCGTCTAACCAGCCAAACGGGGTATATTTCAATACCCCGTTTTAATCCGCTACGTCAACATGTCCACCAATGACGGTTGTGTACTGTAATGCTGGTTATGAACATCTGCCGCGACACGCTGATGTAATTCATCCAGACGTGCTGCTGGCATAAAGCCATCACTGAACCCGGGATGAATTGGGTCAATGGCCTGTTTTAGCGCCAGCACAAAATGCGCAATGAGTGATTTGACACAATCGCAGCCCATGGCAATACGCATGGTGGTTAGCGCAATACCGGCTTTTTGCTGCTCTGCACGACTCATTTCTGAATGGGAAGTTAATGCCGGACACAAGATTAATGTGTTGGTCTGGCCGATACTGATCTGATGACCGAATGCCGGTTCCAGCGAGTCAAAGAAGCGCGCAAATTGCACCCGGTCGAGTTTTGGCAAATCGAGCTCAGCGGTAAACAAAGCACAGGGCCAGCCATGAGTTTGCAGCTTCTCGCGCAGGCTGGCATTTTCGTGATGACTCAGGGCATGGCTATTCACTTTGATTTGCGGATGGGAGTCCAGGAAATGGGTAAACACCTGGGTGTTAATCACCTTGGTGATCATACGTTGTGTCAGCGTTTTCATACCGGTGAGCACATCGAAGGCTTTCTCTGAATCAAGGAATGCGCCTTTGATATAATACACATCCCAAAACAGCGTCTGCGACCAGTCCACCCCCTCACTGCTGGTGCCTTTGGGTTGGAACATACGGTGGTTTTCGCCAATCACCACCCCGGCCGTGGTGGTACCGGTCCCGCAGATATCCTTGGTATAGCTGTGTACCACATAATCCGGCCGGCAGTGTTTATCGGCATGTTGCAGAGGTTTATGCAGCACTGGCGTAGCCAGGGTGGAATCAAGCATTACCAGTAGTTGCTGAGCATGGGCGAGTTTGCAGATCCCAGGCACATCCAGCACCAGACCATGGGGATTGCAGGGCGATTCAATGTACACATGCAAACGGCTACCGCCGGCCAGTTTATCGGCATACTGCTGTTGTACATGAGCAAGGTGGTCAGCAAATTCTTCGGCCGAATAGCCGTCGAACCAGGCCAGTGTTACATTTAAGCGGTTCTCGCGGGCAAAGTAATCGTGCAGTAACTGATACACGCCGCCATACACATTGCGTGACACAATCAGGATATCGTCGTGGCTTAGTAGGTTTGATAACAGTGCATCGATAGCCGCCATGCCGGAGTTAAAATTCCACGCTAGGTATGCGCTTGCCTGATCACCCGCCTCCAGATCAACAATCGCGTTAGCCAGGGAAATATTGGTCGGGTTCATTAACCGGCTGTAAATCTGATGGGTCGACTCTTTGCCTTCAAAAGCATCTTCAATCCACTCGGTACAGGCATAAACATAGGTTGCGGTCTTTACTACCGCTGGTGTCGCCGAGAACAGTGCTGGCACGTTGTCAAAAATCGGATAATGCTGAGGCGCAGATTTATTCAGGCTCTGCCAGGTTTGGCGAAAGGGGTTTTGCAGGGTATCAAGTACTTTGGCTATCTGAAACGATAAGAACTTTTTAGCATTGAAATAACTCAGCTTGTCGGTTTGATCTAACCTTTCCAGCGTATCTCGTGTAACCTGCCAGAGTTGCTGGACGCTCTGCTGCGCGCCATAGAGATGACGAGCGGTGTCGGCCAGCGCCTGTCCGTAAGCGGTATCGGGACGAATGTTAAAATGCGCCAGTTGTTCTTCTACCAGTTGCTCTACCGAGTTCGCGTCGCTGGTATGGCGACGGGGTGACAGTGGACGACAGGTCTCCACAGAGAATGATGAGTTTGATTTCATATGAGTTCCTTTTTGCTTTAACCTGAATATAATTCGGATTAAAAACAAAATTAAGGAATATAATTCACATAAAAATCACAAATAGGAAACTTTTCTTTACTTATGCCCACTTCTACGTCATCTGCCGCCTGGCAATTCAGCATCTTAAGCCGGGATCACCAGGTTTATGCCGAGCTTCTTGCGCCCCAGTTGCCTGACAACGTCCGGTTGTCGGTTGCCACCGATGACCCTGAACAGTTTGATTGTCAGCACGTCCAGCTGGCACTGGGCGATCCCGATTTACTGGCACAGGTCGTTAACCAATGCCCACAATTAGTCTGGCTGCAATCAACCTTTGCCGGCAATGCCCCGTTGTTAAGAGCGGGCAAACGGGATTATCAGCTTACCGGAGTAAAGGGGATATTCGATCAGCAAATGCGCGAATACGTATTTTCCTATCTGTTGTATTTTGCGCGCAACATAGAAGCCTTTACCCGTGCGGAGAAAGCCCCGTCGAATAAATGGCAGCCCCCGGGCTTCGACGCCCTGGCAGGAAAAACGCTTGGCATTGCCGGAGCCGGTGACATTGCAGCGAGCCTGGTGGATGTGGCAACGGTATTTGATATGAAAGTAGTGGGGCTTAATCGCCGTGGCAGCGCCACAGCTGACTATACGCAAATGTTTATGCCCGATAACAAACTCGCCTTTGCCGCCGCCTGTGACTTTGTGCTGTGCCTGCTGCCCGACACACCCGCCACCCGCCATTTCATTGATGCTGAGTTTTTAGCGGCGATGGCACCGCACAGTATTCTGATCAACGCCGGAAGAGGTGTTGTAGTCGATGATACCGCTCTAATTACTGCGCTTTCGACACAGCAACTGCGCGCTGCCGTACTCGACGTGTTTGTGGACGAACCTTTAGCCGACAATCACCCTTACTGGACATTACCCAATGCTTACATCACCCAGCATACCGCAGCTATCTCAAGAGAGCAGGACGTAGCGATGATATTCAGAAACAACCTTATTCGGTTTCTTGAAAACGCCCCGCTCACCTACCTTTTTAACTTCGACCGGGGATATTAATCCCTCGGATCGGTAGTGGCGATATCGGCCTGTGTTTGCTGCTGTTGCCAAAAGGCCTGTAGCGCAGGATAAGCATCGAAGCTGGCTAATTCCCTGAAAGTTACCCAGTCTAATAAACAGAATAAACAGATTGCCGGATAATCCCATTGTGAGAAATGGCCCGCTTCCACTTCGCCATTCAGCGTGCTCAGCAAGGTTTCTACGCGTTCGTTATTGAGTTTGAAAAACAGTTTGTCCGGTTGGTTAGCAATGTCTGAACGCTTAAGTATCATCAGCTGCACAAACGTATCGTTAGCCGCATCAATCAGGGTCAGACGATTTTCTTCCGGCCAGCTAAGGGGCGCCAGTGCGAACTTTTCACTCAGATAACGAAACACGACTCTGGAGTCATAGATAATTAACTCGCCGTCTTCCAGCATCGGTACTTTTAAGGTCGGATTCTTGGCTTTCAGCAGTTCGCGACCCGGTCCGGCAAAAATATCCATATTGATAAACTCATAGCCTTTACCGGATAAAAACAAGCGAATACGACGAACATAGGGTGAGGTGGTAGAGCCATACAATTTCATAGAGTTTATCCCTGTACACGAAAGTAAAAAGCAGCCCTGAGGCTGCTTTCTTTACAATCATTAAACGCTGAAGCTGGCCCCGCAGCCGCAGGTAGTTGTGGCATTCGGGTTATTAACCAGAAACCGTGAGCCCTCCAGGCCGTCTACGTAATCAACCGTGCCGCCCACCAGATACTGCAGGCTCATTGGGTCCACAACCAGTGTCACGTCGTTCTTTTCGATGGCCATATCGCCTTCATTCACTTTCTCATCGAAAGTAAAACCGTACTGAAACCCCGAACAACCGCCGCCGGTAACATAGACCCGCAGCTTCAGGTTTGGATTTTCTTCTTCTTCCACCAATTCGCGGACTTTCAATGCTGCCGCGTCTGAAAAATCAATGGGTAACGCCATTTCTACCGACATATTCACCTCAATCCTGGCCGACCATACTCGGCAATCAATAGCGCTATTATCTAATACCTGAGTAAATACATCAACTATTGTCAGTCTTGTTCTGACCGCCGCCGACCACTAAATACGCTTCGTTTTCTATACGTATTCTGGCAGTCGTGGGTTTACTGTCGCCGGGATTATGACTAAATTTGACAGACAGGCCGAATAAGGTGATTGCCGTGCGTCGTATTTTACTCCTTGTTATTGCAGTATTTGTTACCGGGTGTACTTCAAATGTTACCCGCTCAACCTTAAGCGGGGATTATAAAACCCTTGCTGATGAGGGGCAGCAAACGCCCGAACTGTTGTCACTGCCCACCAATGAATTGTGGGCCTATTGTCAGAGCTTTGTGAAAAGCCGGGTATTTACGCCAATTGATGGGTGCTTCAACGAGCTCGATAAGCGATTCGAAGACGCCGACAACACCTTACTGTATCTGGTACAGGGCTGGTTTGATACGCAGTTTATTGCCCCCGGCGCCTTTGGTGAGGGCATGATCACCGAACTAAAGCTCGAAGCAGCTATGGCGAGGGGAAACCTGAAGAACGCCCACACGCTTGCCACTTCACTTTATAACCTGACCACAACCTACGCCTACCCACTGGCTGTAACCAGCACCGACTATACCGACAAATACCCGCCAATTGCGGGCTACGATGAAAGTGGCTACAGCCATATCTATCGTTTAAAACATCAGGTGCTGGCACTTGGCACACTGGGATTGATGGCTGCCCGCAATAACGCCCCTGAGCAGGCTAACCATTATGCCAGTGAAATTGCTGCCGTTGATGCCTCATCGACCAATGCCGCGCAGTGGCGACTTCCCCAGGCTAAAGCGCTGTGGCTGGGCCGTATCTATTTAACCCTGGGGGAGTTTGAAAAGGCTTATCAGGCTTCCATTATCGAGAAAAACACCCTGTATGAATTTCTCGATGACTTGAGTACCGCGCTGGATATAATCGGACCGGTCATGTATGCCGCTATGGTAGATGCCTACGGCGACACCGATTATAAAACCGCACTGAATTTTACCGCTGAGTTTGAACCGCGCTTTATGCGCCATCAGGCAGAGCTTGAAACCGGACGCCTCGCGGCGGCACAAAAGGGTTACCAAGCCATTATTAACGAGCCTAAAGTAAAAGGCTTCGGCACTGTATACTGGCAGGCACTTTATGGGCTGGGCCGCATTGCCGACTTACAGGACAATAAAACTCAGGCTATCGACTATTACCAGCAGGCAATTGAGGTTATTGAGCGACAGCGTAAGAGCATGGATACCGAGGCCGGGCGCATAGGCTTTGTGAATGACAAACAGGCCGTCTATGGTGATCTGGTGTCGTTGCTAGTAAAAGCGCAGCGCTTTAATGAGGCATACCGTTATGTGGAGCGCGCCAAGGCCCGTGCCCTGGTGGATTTACTCGCCACCAAACAGCGCTTTGGTAACCAACTGCCGCCCGCTACTGAACAAGCCCTAACGTCATTACAGTCCATCGAACAACAAACGCTCGTGAGTGCCGGCGGCATCAGCAACGAAGCCAAACGCGGCATTACCGTGCAATTGAAAACCATAGAACAAAACACGCCGCAGCTTGCTGCCCTGCTCACTGTGTCACCGCCCTCACTCTCTGCGATTCAAAGCCGGTTGAAGGAACAGCAAACCCTGCTGCTGTATTTTTTCAGTCAGGGGCGTCAGCCGGAGTTATTCACGTTTGTAGTGACGGCCACGTCGCTGACCGTGCATTCTCAGCCGATGCCGCCCCTGAAAGAAACCATTACAGCCCTGCGGAATGCCATTACTCAGAGTGCCAGCGACGCCTGGCAAAAAGAGGCTGCGCAGCTTTACACCCATTTAATTGCACCGGTAGCCAACAAACTCAGCACTACCGAAACGCTTACCATCGTGCCCCACGGCTCGCTTCACTACCTGCCGTTTAATATTCTTACCACTCCCGACAATCGCCTGCTTAGCGAACAGTTTAGTTTGCGCCTGCTGCCCGCGGCCTCGGTACTGCAGTTTGTCGATGAAAAGGTAGCTGGTGAACAGTTGCTGGCGCTGGCCAACCCAGATTTAAACGCGCCGGAACTGGATTTGCCCGGCGCTCAGCGCGAAGCTCAGCAAATCGGGGAACTCTGGCCACAAAGTCAGATTTTTAGTCGCGCACAGGCGTCTGAAACCTTATTAAAAAAACAGTCGGACCGCTTTCAAATTATCCATCTGGCCTCCCATGGCGTGTTTAATCCTGATGCGCCGCTGCAGTCGCAGCTGCTTCTGGCTGCCGATGCTGCCAACGATGGCTTCCTAACAGTGCCTGAAATTTACGACTTAAGCCTTAATGCCAACCTGGTGGTGCTGTCGGCCTGCGAAACGGGCTTAGGCGGTATCTCAGCCGGTGATGATGTGGTGGGCTTAAACCGGGGTTTTTTGTTTGCCGGGGCCAACGGTATTGTGAGTAGCCTGTGGCAGGTGCCTGACGAAGCCACCACTTATCTGATGAGCCGCTTTTATACTTATTTGCAGTCTGAAGCGCCGAGCTCAGCACTGACAGCAGCGCAGCAGGATACCCGCGCGCTGTACCCGCATCCCTTTTACTGGGCCGCGTTTCAGTTAACTGGCGGGCAATAAACCCCGTCGCTAAAAAGGAGTTTTAGCCTTGGCCAGTGCAGATATCGCCACACAATATGAACAATCGGGGTACGTTTACAGGCAGGCTTTTCTTGCCGGGCAGGAGCTTGATCAGTTGCGCCGGATCACCGCTCGCTTTCACCAGCAATGGCGGCAGGAAAATCAGGGCTTTTATCGGCAACGGGCTATAAACTCCGCCTACCTTACCCATGCTGAGCGCATGTCAGGCGAAGACCGCTCCGCAATGTTCACCATTATTGGCTCTGCCAAAATGGCGTCAGTGGTTAAGCCATTATTGTCTGATGGTGCTGCATTTATGAATACCCAGCTATTTTTTGACCCGCATAACCCACAGCAAAAAAATTACTGGCACCGGGATACCCAGTACCTCTACTCGCCGGAGGAGGAGCAAGCACAACTCGGCTCAACCCGTGTACTGCATTATCGCTTAGCACTGTATGATGAACCGGGTATCGAACTTATTCCCGGTTCGCATAGCAACTGGGACAATTCGGAAGAACTCAACGTCCGGCTGGCTCGCAATGGCCGCGAGTCTCATCACGACTTACCCCGCGGTCAGCAAATAAAACTCGACGCCGGCGATTTACTGATTTTCGATGCCGCTATGATGCATCGCGGTTTATACGGCAATAATCGTTTTGCCCTGGATGTGCTGTTTTGTGAAGTACGTCCGGATCTCCTGCAATACGTGGACGCCAACTGTTTACCCGATGAGGCGATCCTCGACGAGCTCGACTTTCCCGCGCCCTTTGAGACCAGCCGCAACGCCCTACGACAAACTCCGTAACAATTTAACCCGGCGCGGATATATCACCGCTTTTCGGCAGTGGTATAGTAGAGGTAAGTCAATCCCGGTTAAATAACGTTGCTACTATGGAACATCCATCAGTCACTAATCATCCGCTTTATACCCAGGAGTTGCCCTGCCTGGGTAAACTGCCAAGCGAACCGATTTCGCCCGGTTACCGCAAACTGAACCTGACAGTAACGCTGGTTATTTCGCTCCTTGTCTTTGCGGTTTTAATGATGGTGGCTTATCAGCCATGGTTTATCCTGCCGGTAGAACTGGAATATTCTATTGAGGTTGCGGCCGCGCTCACTGCCCTCCTCGGCGGGCTGATATTTACTTACCACTATTTTGCCGACCGGCTGATTTATTACACTCTGAGAGAACAGGACATCGTGCTGTTTAAAGGACTGATCTTTAAAAAGGTCATCTGTCAACCCATGTTAAGGATCCAGCATATTGATATTCAACGGGGTCCTCTGGAACGGCTGGCCGGGCTGGCAACACTGAAAGTCTACTCAGCCGGGGGTAGCGACCATACTCTGGCTATTCCGGGACTGCCCGAGGAGACGGCCGAGAAAATGCGCCAGTTTGTGTTGAACCATTCAGACCTCACCCGGGATTAGTCGTGACAACCTCAACAGAATCTGTACAGACAGCGTCAACGCAGTGGCAGCGGTTATCGCCCTGGTCGGTTCTGCATTTCTTGTTTTTGCAATTAAAGCAGTCGGTCAGCTTTGCCATTTATATTGTTCCTGCCTATGTTGTGGGTGGTCATAAACTGATTGATTCTGAGTACTTTCCCCTGTTGCTACTGGTAATGGGTGGGGGCTGGGCTATTTCGTCGGTCCTGAAATATTATTTCTTTCAGTTTACGGTAACGGATAAAGGCATAGCTATCCGTTCCGGTGTGCTGGACCGCACCTTTACTGATCTACCCTATGAGCGGATCCAAAATGTGAAGTTCGATCAGCCCTTTTATTTTCGCTTTAATGATTTACGTATCGTCACCCTGGACACCGCTGGCTCCGCTAAACAGGAAGCCCTGTTTGCCGGGGTGACCTCAGCGTACGCACAGTTTTTAAAAGAAACGGTAATGCGTGCACATCGTCAACAGTTGGTAACCGAGGACACACCAACATTACCGACTACAGACGAGCAGCTACTTAACGAACGTTCCATTCGCGACCTGATTTTGCATGGCATTACCAACAACAGGGTGTGGATTGTACTGGGCACCCTGGCGCCTTTTTATGAACAAATCTCCGGGGTTATTTTTCGCCAGATGAATGCCCTGCGCCCACAGGCGGAAGCCTGGCTCGGTGAGCAGGTGGTGGCGTTATGGTATGTAGGTGTGATGAGCGTTCTGATTGCCATTGTACTGCTGATCCTGATGGCGCTCTTCTCCATAGGTGGCAGTGTGCTGATGTTTTATGGTTACCGCCTCACCCGGCAAGGCGATAAATACATTCGCAAGAGTGGTCTGCTGAACCGTCAGGAAGTCAGTATGAAACGCTCCCGAGTGCAGATTGCCCGTCAGCAACAAGACTGGCTCGACCGACTACTCGGCCGGGTCAATCTTTACTTTGAACAAAATGTCACCGGCCGGACTAACCCCAACGAACTCAAGGCAACCCATAAGCTACTGGTGCCGTCGGTGACTGTTGCCGAGTCAGATGAGCTAACCAGCAATGTCTTCTCAGCGCAGCAAGCCCGGCATATGAATTTCGAGCCGATCCATATACGCTACTTCTGGCGCCAGTTGATGCTGAAGATCCTACCACTTACTGCCCTGGTTGGCTTCGTCTGCGTTAAGGTACTTGGCGCGGCAGGTGCATTGCCGATCCTGCTGATATTGAGTGCTATGACAACCCTGACATACCTTCACTGGCAGCGCTGGGGAATTGCCAGTGACGCTAACTACATTTATGTTCGTAAAGGGATTATAGGCATCGATTACTGGTGCTTTCCGCTTGCTAAGGTGCAACAGGTTGAGGTCAGACAAAGCCTGTTTATGCGCCGTCGCCGGCTCAGCACCTTAGGTTTTGTGCTGGCCAGTGGCAGAGTAAAAGTCCCCTTTGTTGCCACCGATTTCGCTTCACCACTGATTGACAGGGTTTTATATGAAGTCGAGGTGAAAAAGCCCGGCTGGATGTAATTACCACCACCGGGGATGGCGTCTGCACTTACTGTTCAGCCACCAGAATATCCTGCCAGTTGTAGCTGCGCTGATAGTCACCCCGGCGCCGCTTATATTGATAAACCGTGGTAGTAAACTCAATGCTTTCAGGCGCAAAGTTTTCCGGTAGTTGCAGGTATAAAGTCACCGGCTGAAAATATTTAAATCCGTAAGTCACATTTCCCTCTGGCAAAATGCCATTGTTATCAGAGGTGAGAATACGATGTTTGCCATTCTGAATGCCGGTAACCGCGACTTTAAGATCGCCGCGAACAATAGCGCTCACCGCGCGTTGTTGCAGTAACACCATGGTCGCTTTAAAGTAACCATCGGTCGTCGTCGGAAAGAGCTCCAGACCATCAATAAAAAAGCCGTCCTGAGTCGTTTCTGGCGCAATCACATGCTGATAAAACGCCTTATCTTTTTGCAGATTAAAGATGACTTCTTCCAGGCGCACCACTTCCTCCTTGAGCTGCTCGGCGCGCATTTCGGCCAGTTCAAGCTTCACGTCCAGTTGATTAGCCTGGGTCTGAAGCTGTTCATTCTCGGTTTGCAGGTTGCTGATGGAGTGTTGCAGTTGTCGGGTTTCATCGACTAGCTGGCCACGCTCTGCGTTGGCAAGAAACATCCCGAAGACCAGCATCGCCAGCAGACTGGCGCCTAACAGCAGTATAGTGCGGGTCTGACCCAGCTTCTGAGGTATTTCAGATAAGTGCATGGCAATCACTGTGGAACTAAAAACCGAACTTTGCCCGTTTTACCGCAATTATTCAAATATTCCTCGGTTTATGCCCGCCATAGGCAGACCATTGCTTTGCAAACCAACTACTTGTGATACTATTTAGCTATTCCTTACCAGCTTTCCTTATTTATGCAATTGCGCGCACTGCGACAAGAACTGGCTCACCCCCGCACCTCCGTTCAGGTCTGCTTGCTTGGGATCATTGCTGGTGTTACGTCAGCGCTGCTTATTGTCCTTTTTCGTTTAGGCATAGACTGGTTACAAACCTCAGGCGTTAGTCTGTTACAGCAGTGGGGATTGAGCGCTAAATGGGTGTGGGTAGTCATGCCAATTTCAGCCGTTATTGCTATTCTGCTGATTGCTTTTCTGACCGGCTTTAAGCACTACCGATTGGGTATTCCTTTCGTCATTCACCGCGTAAAGCAACACTACGGCCATATCCCCTGGCGCACGACCGTTAATCAGTTTTTTGGCGGAATGCTGGCGCTGGCCGGCGGCTTTGTAGTTGGCCGGGAAGGGCCGTCAGTTCACCTTGGCGCGGCCGGTAGCAGTTTGTTTGGTCAGGCGCTTAGATTGCCTCAAAACAGCATTCGTACCCTGGCGGGTTGTGGTATTGCAGCGGGCATATCAGCCTCTTTTAATACCCCTTTTGCGGCAGTCATTTTTGTTATGGAAGTGGTATTAAGAGAATATAAAATTCACGTTTTCGTGCCGGTAATGCTGGCGGCGGCTTGTGGTTCCGTGATCACCCGGATCGTGTTTGGCGAAGGTAACGAACTAGCCTACTTTTCTTTTTCATCGTTCAGCCAGTGGCTGTATCTGTACCTGATTGTATTTGGCTGTCTGCTCGGTGTGCTGGCCACTTTGTTTAATCAGTTACTGATGTCAGTGATGAAAGCCTTCCGTAAAGTCTCCATGGTCTGGCGTTTGTTACTCGCCGGACTCTTAACAGCCATTGGCGGTGCATTATTACCCGAAGCCCTTGGCGCCAATTTCGAAGATGTCAATGCGTTGTTTTCTACTCATCCCACGGCGCTGATCCTGCTTGAGATTCTGTTAATGAAATTCCTGCTGGCCACCTTCGCTATTGGCCTTGGTATCCCAGGCGGCATTATTGGCCCGGTGATGGTACTGGGTATGTTGTCCGGTGCCGTTTTACTGCTGCCCGTAGCCCATTGGTTACCGCTGGATGATTTTACCTCCAGTTTTGCTCTGCTCGGCATTGCCGGCATGCTTACCGCCGTACTGCACGCCCCGCTGGCCGCCCTGTCGGCGGTGATGGAGTTGTCCTACCGGCCGGAAATCATCTTACCCGCGATATTAGTGATCGTACCAGCTTACGTCACTGCCACCCAGTTTTTGGGCAACCGCTCTATTTTCATTCAGCAACTGGATTTTCAGAAGCTCCCTTATGCCATTACTTCTATTCGCGAGGCGCTGGAGAAGACCGGCGTACTGGCGGCTATGGAAAGGGACTTCAAGCTCTTTTATGATGCACCTGAAGCGGCCCTGGAGAAAGTGCTGTCGAACAATCCAACCCAAACGGTTATTCAACAGAATCGCTTCGAACAGGATATTCACTACTCCTGGGTACACTATGATGTCAGTTTGGACCGTCATGCTCACCCCATCAGCTATCAGGCAATGCAGGGCGTATCAGCCCAGGCAACCCTGGCGGAAGTCTATGAGCTGCTGAAAAGCACCCGTTCGGGGGCGGTTTATATTTTTGAAGATGATCCGGCAAAAATCACCGGCGTAATCACCTGGAACCGGTTGCAGAGTTTTCTGCAACGCGCTCAGTTTTAATAAGAGACAATACGATGACAATACTGTGGTTAAAAGCCCTGCACATTTTTTTTATGGTGGCCTGGTTTGCTGGTATCTTTTATTTACCCCGCTTGTTTGTTTACCATGCCGAAACCGGTGAACAGGCGGTGAAAGACCAGTTTAAAGTAATGGAACGCCGACTGTGGCTGTTTGTTACCCCTTTTGCTCTGTTAACCTTGGTATTTGGTCTGGCTCTCATCTACACTTATGGCTATGCATGGTTTGCCGCATCGACCTGGTTGCATATTAAGCTAGTGTTGGTCGCTTTGCTGTACGTTTATCATTTTTATCTGTGGTCACTGGTTAAACAATTTGCAGCCGATAAGATCATGCATTCGTCGCGCTATTTCCGTATTTTAAATGAAGCACCTGTACTGATTTTGCTCGCTGTGGTATTACTGGCGGTGGTAAAATTTATTTAGGGCAAGACCGCTATAAAGCCCTGACAACCCACACCCCCCTAATGGAAGTCGTGGTGTTTTAAAGGACCAATTTAAATGGATGTAAACAACCAGTTACTGAAGGAACTGCTGCATAAAACCGACATAGCCTTTCGCGCGCTGATGGATGAACCGGCGTCCTCCGAACGTCAGTCAGCCTATGATGAGGCAAAGATGGAGCTTGATCGCTACGTGGTTAAGTTTCGCGAACAACTTCAGTATCGTAATAGTCACAAAGTCCGCTAAGCTATATTCTCAGGTTGTCTTTGGGACCACCTCAAACTGATTAGGCAGTACCTGCACTAATTCACCGCTTATCGCTACATATTCATTTAGCATCGACGGCAAACTTGCCGCCAGACGCGGCAAACCAGCTGCCAGCTGCTGTCGTTTTTCGGGCGGTGTTTGTTGCAACCTCGATTGCGGGTCGGCTAGGGTGCTAAATAACTTTAAACATCGGTTAAGCCGGTCAGAGAGGGCTGGCAAATCCAATGTTTGCTCACCCAATTGCCAGGCTTGCTGCCACTGCTTTTCCAGTTGCTGGTGGGCCGTTAGCAGACCTTTCAGCCACTGTTGTAACTCGTCATGTTGCCCCCCTTCGCCGCGCCACTGATACGCTTCAGCAAGCAAGCGCTCATCTTTACGCATGCTGTCCAGCGTATCCCGTAACCGGCCCATCAGATAATCGGCCAGTTCATCGGCCTGATGCTTGCTGATAGCGGTGTTCGCATTCGCGCGGATTAACCAGGGCATCCACTGCTCAGGCATAGGGATTTCCGGGCAGGCTGCTACACCAAAAATGAGCCCTTCCAGATATGCCTGTTCAGGTAATACGGCAACCATTGCCAATTTTTCATAGTCAGTCCTGCTGCCAACCATGCCATTCCCCTAAGATACTAAATGGTGTTAATGTACTTTGACACAGAGCGTAATAGCTCACAGCACTTGTGCCCGTACATCAAATAATAACAAGAGTGTAACATGTCGCAACGCCGAACCAAGTCAGGGTTTATTATTGCCGCCGCCTTTATCGGCCCCGGCACCGTTTCCACGGCCAGTCTGGCCGGTGCTAACTTTGGATTTCATTTGGTCTGGGCTTTAGTATTCTCCGTGCTGGCCACCATTATTTTGCAGGACATGGCGGTAAGACTGGGCTATGCCACACGCTCAGGTATGAGTGAGGCGTTACGTACGCAGATTACCAATCCGGTTGTCCGTGCGCTGCTATCTTTGGTGGTTGTCGGCGCAATTGGTGTCGGTAATGCTGCCTATGAGTCGGGCAACCTGACCGGTGCCGCCATCGGCCTGAACAATATTGCTGGCATTGGCATCCCGGCCTGGAGCTGCCTGCTCGGTGGTTTAGCCATCGTGCTGCTAGGAAGCGGCCACTATAAACTAATCGAAACCGTTCTGGTAATGCTGGTTGCCATTATGGCCATGGTATTTGTCGTCACCTTTGCGGTCAGTGAGCCAGACTGGAGAGCGATGGCAGACCAAGTGTTCGCGCCGGTGGCCTCCATGAACAGCATTACCACCATTCTGGCTCTGATCGGCACCACCATTGTGCCCTATAATCTGTTTCTGCATGCTAGCCTGATCGCACAAAGTGAACAGGATAGCTCGCAACCTGCCGGCTACTATCGTCGTCAGTCAGCGCTGGCCATTGGCGTAGGCGGTCTGATAACCCTGTTTATTATGGCCACTGCCATGCAGGCTTTTTACGGACAGACCGAGGCGCTAAATGCGGGTAATCTGGCAAAACAACTTGCGCCGCTGTTAGGTGAATTCGCCGAACTGTTTTTTGCTCTGGGTATGTTTGCCGCGGGCTTAACCAGTGCCATTACCGCCCCCCTTGCGGCGGCTTATGCCGTTACTGGTGCTTTAAACAAACCGTCTGACATGCGTGGTAGTTGGTTCAGGGCGGTCTGGCTCAGTATTATCCTTATCGGCGTGGGGTTTACCTTAAGCGGCACTAAACCTCTGCTGGCTATTATGTTTGCCCAGGCTGCTAATGGCTTGTTGTTACCCATTATTGCCCTGTTGCTGTTATTTATGATGAATCGCCACTCGCAGTTAGGTTTGTTGAAAAACCACTGGAGTGCAAATGTTGCCGGGCTGATTGTGGTGGGCTTAATTGGCTGGCTTAGCTGGCAAAAACTTATGTAGGTAACGGGACCCGGATAGCTACCGGGTCCCAACCAAGAAGCGAAACTAGCTGCTTAATCGGTCGAGAATATCTTTAAGCATGGCGCGGCTGCAACCAAAGTTGATCCGGAAGAACCCAGACTCACCAAAATCACGGCCCGGAGACGGTCCGACGCCTTTGCTTTCACACCATTTAAGCACATCTTCCACCCCCAGTCCGGTAGCATCAATCCAGGCCAGGAAGGTGGCCTCTGATGACACCACTTCAAGGCCATCAATGGCGTTGATACGCTCAACCAGATAATCGCGGTTGCCGCGCAAATAGGCAATCTGCTCAGCCAGCCAGTCATCACATTGCGTAAAGGCCGCTGCAGAGGCCACCAGCCCCATGACATTTGCCCAGGGCACAATCCCCGCGGCCCCCTGGGTAAACTTGCGGCGCAAAGAGGCATCCGGAATAATCGCAAAAGAGGTGCCAAGGCCAGCCACATTAAAGGTTTTACTGGCCGCCATCAGGGTAACACTGCGCTTAGCCAACTGTTCAACGCGGCCGGCCGGGATATGATGCACGCCCTCTTCCAGAATAAGATCGCAGTGGATCTCGTCAGAACACAACGTCACGTTATGGCGGGCACAAATATCCGCAACAGCATCTATTTCTGCCGCTGTCATCACCGAGCCAACCGGATTCATCGGATTACACAGAATCATCAGCTTACAGAGCTGATCCGCGGCCTGTTCTTCCAGCGCAGTCAGGTCGATGGTCCAGCGTCCGGCTTCCCGTTTGGTGGGAATGTCTATCCGCTGGGTATTATTCAATCCCGGCGCTGCCAGTAAGGGCGGATAATTAGGCGTTTGAATAAGTACCTTATCACCCGGCTCACAATAGGCTTTAATGGCCACGTTAAAGGCCGGTACTACGCCAGGAGTCCAGACTATCCAGTCGGCTTCGATGGCCCAGTCGTGCTTATCTTTAAGCCAGCGCATCACGGCCTGATTTGCAGGCTGATGCTGAGCCGGTAGTGAGTAACCTAAATTGCCGTACTCGGTTTGTTTCTGAATCGCCTCAAGAATAGGCTGCGCACAGCGAAATTCGGTATCGGCGACCCAACAGGGAATGACATCCTGCCCCGCGTATTTTTGCCATTTGAAAGACCAAAAGTCACGACGATCGGGGGTATTATCAAATTGACTCAATGTTGCTACCTTTTAATTCGGAGAAAGCGGCATACACCACTATTTTGCATATGACGACATAGTTTGCTTGATCAGACCAACCAGTTTTTTGCGCACAATAGGCTTTACCAGATAGGCAACCGCACCTAATTGACGGGCAAGCAATTTGGTTTGTCTGGATTCATAGGCGGTCATAAAGATGAAGGGAAACATTAAATCTGCCGATCGAACGTCCCGCAGTAAGGCCAGCCCATCAAATCCGGGCATCACCATATCACTAATTACTATGTCGAGTGAATCGGATGTTTGTTTAAGCAGGAATTCACGCGCCAATGCACTGTTGGAAAAGCTAACAACATTTACCGGCAGCTCAGACTCCAGTGCATCAACGATGAGTTCAAGCGTGATTTCGTCGTCGTCAATGACAGCGATATTAAGTGGTTGCATGATCCATCTTTAAAAAAATAGTCTGACTATAATTTTAATAGAAAAAGGCCGGTTGTGTTAACAACCGGCCTTTTTACTTGAACCATTCAACGTTTCACTTGCAAGCAGTGAATTACTTTGGCGCGCGTGATGCCCGCTTACGGTCGTTTTCGGTCAGCAGCTTCTTACGAATACGAATGCTTTCTGGCGTGACTTCTACCAGTTCGTCTTCGTCGATAAACTCAAGCGCCTGTTCCAGTGACATCTTCACCGGCGGTACCAGGGTTTGCGCTTCGTCAGTACCGGAAGCACGAACGTTAGTCAGCTGCTTGCCTTTTAACGCGTTTACGGTCAGGTCGTTGTCACGGCTGTGAATACCGATAACCATTCCTTCGTAAACTTCTACGCCGTGTCCGATAAACAAACGACCACGCTCCTGCAGGTTAAACAGGGCGTTAGTCAGCGCTTTACCGTTAGCGTTGGCAATCAATACACCATTCTTACGCTTACCAATTACGCCGCCTTTATGCGGACCGTAGTGGTCGAATGAATGGTACAGTAAGCCTGAGCCTGAGGTCAGTGTCATAAAGTCAGTCTGGAAACCAATTAAGCCACGGCTGGGGATCATAAAGTCGATACGTACACGACCTTTACCATCCGGTGACATGTCGGTCATTTCTGCCTTACGCAGACCCAACTGCTCCATGATAGAGCCCTGATGCTGCTCTTCACAGTCAATGGTCAGCGTTTCAAACGGTTCCAGCAGCTGGCCGTCTTCTTCTTTGATGATTACTTCAGGACGTGATACCGCCAGCTCGTAACCTTCTCGACGCATATTCTCAATCAGGATACCTAAATGCAGTTCACCACGGCCTGATACGCGGAATTTATCCGGATCGCTGGTTTCCTCAACACGCAGAGCAACGTTGTGTACCAGTTCGTCCTGCAGACGCTCAAGGATATTACGTGAAGTCACGTATTTACCTTCTTTACCTGCAAACGGCGACGTGTTGACCTGGAAGGTCATGGTGACCGTTGGTTCATCAACGGTTAACGCCGGTAAGGCTTCAACAGTGTTGATATCACAGATGGTGTCAGAAATTTTCAGCTCACCCAGACCACTGATAGCGATGATATCGCCAGCAGTCGCGTATTCTACTTCATGACGTTGCAGACCAAGGTAGCCATATACCAGGCCAACTTTACCGTTACGCTTCTTGCCATCCGCGCCAACGATAGTCACCTGCTGGTTAAGCTTTACGCTACCACGCTTAATACGGCCAACCCCGATTACACCCACGTAGGAGTTGTAATCAAGTTGCGAGATCTGCATCTGCAGCGCGCCTTCGATATCAGCATCCGGTGGTGACACCTGATCAATGATAGTCTGGAACAGCGCCGTCATATCTTCTGCTGGCTCATCAGCGTCCAGTGACGCCCAGCCATTCAGTGCTGAGGCATAAACCACCTGGAAATCCAGTTGGTCGTCGGTGGCGCCCAGGTTATCAAACAGGTCGAAAACCTGATCCATTACCCAGTCAGGGCGCGCGCCAGGTTTGTCGATTTTGTTGATTACCACAATCGGCTTTAAACCCTGGGCAAATGCTTTTTGCGTTACGAAACGCGTTTGCGGCATAGGGCCTTCTTGCGCATCAACAAGCAGCAGTACCGAGTCAGCCATTGACATTACGCGCTCAACCTCACCGCCGAAATCGGCGTGTCCGGGAGTGTCTACGATATTGATGCGGTAATCGTTCCAGTTGATGGCGGTGTTTTTCGCCAGGATGGTAATACCACGTTCTTTTTCAATATCGTTAGAATCCATCACGCGTTCCTGTGCCTCGCCTCTGGTTTCTAAAGTACCAGACTGCTGCAGCAGTTTATCTACCAGGGTAGTTTTACCATGGTCAACGTGCGCGATGATCGCGATATTTCTTAGCTTATTGATGTCAGTTACATTCATTGAATTTCAACCCGCAAAACGCTCCCACGCAACATCATTACCGATGCAACAAAGAGATTTTGCAATTTTCTCGTACAGATAAAAGGAAATGAGCGCGGATTGTACAGAAATTCTCACTGCATTGCGCCTGTTTTTTTATGTTTAAAGAAAAATTAATCTGTTGATTAAGCCCGCTGGCAGTGAAAGAATGCTAGAGGGAAACAAAGCGTTATCGCCGCGTCCCTCTGCACCAAAAACAAGCGCAAAATCACCATAATAGTGCAGAACGAGTTATGCAAATTGACGACAGCCCGGAATATTGCGTTGTTCAGCCTTTACAAGCAGCTGGCATGAATATCGCTTACGATTTTTCCACCTGACTGTTCGGCTCCCCGAACATCAAATTTACGAAACAACCTGGAGGACACGATGTCAATTGAGAAGGCATTAGAATTACTTAAATCAAGCGAAGCCAAGTTTGTAGACCTTCGCTTTACCGACACTAAAGGTAAAGAGCAACATGTCTCTATCCCTGTATCATGCGTAGATGACGATTTCTTCGAAGAAGGTAAGATGTTCGATGGCTCTTCAATCGCTGGTTGGAAAGGAATCAACGAATCAGACATGATCCTAATGCCTGACGCTGCAACTGCCGTTATTGACCCGTTTGCTGAAGAAACACAGGTTAATATTCGTTGCGACATCGTAGAGCCTTCAACTATGGAAGGTTACGACCGCGACCCACGCTCTATCGCACGCCGCGCTGAAGAGTTCCTTAAGTCTACCGGTATCGGTGACACCGTGTTATTTGGCCCGGAGCCAGAGTTTTTCCTGTTTGATGACATCAAGTACCACACAGATATGTCTGGCTCAATGTACAAAATCGACTCCTCAGAAGCAGCGTGGAACTCAGGCTCTGAATTTACTGATGGCAACATGGGTCACCGCCCAGGCGTTAAAGGCGGCTATTTCCCGGTACCACCAGTAGATTCAGCCCATGACCTGCGTGCTGCGATGTGTATGGTAATGGAAGAAATGGGTCTGGTTGTTGAAGCTCACCACCACGAAGTGGCAACGGCTGGCCAGAACGAAATTGCTTGTCAATTCAACACTATGGTTGCCAAAGCTGACGAAATCCAGATCTACAAGTATGTTGTTCACAACGTAGCTCACGCTTACGGTCAGACAGCGACCTTCATGCCTAAGCCACTGGTTGGTGATAATGGTTCAGGTATGCACTGTCACCAGTCTATCGGTAAAGATGGCAAAAACATCTTCGCTGGCGACAAGTACGCAGGTTTGTCTGAAGAAGCGCTGTACTACATCGGCGGTATCATCAAGCACGCCCGTGCTATCAACGCTTTCGCTAACGCATCGACTAACTCGTACAAGCGTCTGGTACCAGGCTTCGAAGCACCGGTAATGCTGGCATACTCTGCACGTAACCGTTCAGCTTCAATCCGTATTCCTTACGTAACCAGCGATAAAGCGCGTCGTATCGAAGTACGTTTCCCTGACCCGACTGCTAACCCATACCTGGCATTCACTGCCATGCTGATGGCGGGTATCGATGGTATTAAGAACAAAATTCACCCTGGTGATGCAGCGGATAAAGATTTATACGATCTGCCGGCTGAAGAAGCACTGGCTATCCCAACGGTTGCAAGCTCACTGGAAATGGCGCTTGAAGCACTGGATAACGACCGTGAGTTCTTAACTGCTGGCGGCGTAATGTCTGACGACATGATCGATGCTTACATCGAACTGAAGATGGAAGAAGTCACCAAACTGAACATGACAACTCACCCTGTTGAGTTCGACATGTACTACAGCGTATAAAACGTTGTATTAAGATATATACCCAAAGCCCGCCTCGCGGGCTTTTTTTTTACCCGTAAATCACTACAATCAAAGGCATGCTGAGATTATTTTTAATGCTTAGTTTGTGTGTCACGCCAGGCTACGCTCAGGAAATCTACAAAGTTGTCAACAAAGACGGCTCGGTGACCTATACCGATAAACCGGTAGTCAACGCAGAGCCGGTCGAACTTGGCCCGGATAACCGTATGAGTCTGCCAGCGCCGCAACCAGTCCGGCCTGCCACAACTACCAGTACGACCAGTCAACCCAAGCCGGTTATCGAGGTGGTTAGTCCGAAACCCGAGGCCACAGTCCGCAACAACGCCGGTAATATGACCATAGCCGCAAATGTGCGTAATGCAGACAAGCAAGGAAAATTTAAGCTCTTCATCAACGATACCCTGGTAAAAGAACAATCCAGTGCGGTGTTTCAGCTACAGGGAATCAACCGCGGTGCCCACACATTTTATATCACCCATACAGACAATACAGGCAAGACTCTTGCATCTACCTCCCCACAAACTTTTTACCTGCATCAGGCATCACGTTTAATCAACAATTAGTAAAGTGGTTATTACAGTGCAAGCTAGGGATCCCGCGCACCATGGGGGGTCAATCAGACTTTTAATCGGAAAGTCATTGCACATCTGATAGCAGACTGAAACAATAAGGCACCATTTTGGTGCAACTGGAGAAAGCCCGGCATGCACGCCACGCCGTTTGATACCAATAACTTGCTCGAAAACCTCAACACAGTGCTGGTTGTAATCGATAACTCACTGCGTATTGTGTATGCCAACCATGCCGGACAGGCATTGTTTGCAACGGGCACCAAGCAACTTTACGGTCAGCCGCTGGCTGATTTCTTTGTGCCAAACACCATCAACAAAGCCAGGCTCCGCGCCGCTTTTCGTCGCGGTGAAGACTTTACTGAGAACGAAATTAAGTTGTACTTTCGCGATAACCGGGTAGTGCTGGCCGATTTAACGGTAACCAATCTCAGCACCGAAGATGGCCCCACACTGCTGTTCGAAGTGAAAAAAATCGATCAGCAAAAACGCATATCCCGGGAAAATCAGCAACACGCCCAGCATTATGCCGCCCGTGAACTGATCCGCGGCCTGGCGCATGAAATTAAAAACCCTTTAGGCGGTATTCGGGGGGCTGCACAATTGCTCGAGAAAGCGCTGGTGTCTGATGAACAAAAAGAGTTTACTCAGCTAATCATCGAACAGTCAGATCGCTTGCGCAATCTAGTAGACCGCTTACTTGGTCCTAATTCTTTACCCCGACTTGAATGGTGTAACCTTCATCGCCCACTGGAAAAAGTACGCAGCTTAATGAAGGCCGACACCACTCAGGCGATTGCAATTATCCGCGATTACGATCCCAGCATTCCTGAGGTCAGAGTCGACCCGGATATGCTCCAACAAGCAGTGCTTAATATTGTTCGAAATGCGGTGCAGGCACTGCAGGATTCGAAAACGCCCAACCCGCAAATTCGTCTGGTTACCCGCATTGAGAGACAACTGACCATTCATGGCCACCGGCATCCGCTGGCGGCGCAAATTAAAATCATCGACAACGGTCCGGGTATTCCCAGCGAAATTCGGGACACGTTATTTTATCCCCTGGTCACCAGCAAAGACTCTGGTTCAGGACTGGGTCTATCCATAGCCCAAACACTTGTGAATCACCATGATGGAAAAATTGAAGTTGATAGCCGACCCGGCCATACAGAGTTTATCTTATCCCTGCCAATCGACCGTAAGGAGTCACAATAATGAATACTGAATCTGTATGGATTGTTGATGACGACAGTTCTATCCGATGGGTACTGCAAAAAGCCCTACAAACCGCAAATATCGATTGTTGTAGTTTTGAAAACCCTCAGGATTTACTGTTGCAGCTCGAGTCAGGCCAATACCCCGAAGTGGTTGTGTCAGACATCCGCATGCCGCAGATGGACGGTATGACGCTACTTAATGAAGTGCATCAGATCGCACCGATGATCCCGGTTATTATTATGACCGCCCACTCTGACTTAGACAGTGCCGTAAATGCTTACCAAAGCGGCGCCTTTGAGTATCTGCCCAAGCCATTTGACATTGACGAAGCGGTCACCCTGGTCGAACGTGCACTGGTACATGCTCGGGAACAATCCCGCACTATCCAGGTCCCGCAGCAAGAGTCTGCCACCGAAATTATTGGTGAGGCACCGGCCATGCAGGAAGTATTCAGAGCGATTGGCCGCTTGTCCCGCTCATCCATCAGCGTGTTGATTAACGGTCAGTCCGGTACGGGTAAAGAGCTGGTAGCGCACGCTTTGCATCGTCACAGCCCGCGTGCGGCTAATCCGTTTATCGCCCTGAACATGGCAGCTATCCCGGCCGATCTGGTTGAGTCTGAATTGTTTGGTCACGAAAAAGGCGCTTTTACCGGCGCCCAGACAGCCCGGCAGGGCCGCTTTGAACAAGCCAATGGCGGCACACTGTTTCTGGATGAAATTGGTGATATGCCACTGGATGTGCAAACCCGGTTACTCCGGGTACTGGCCGACGGCCAGTTTTACCGCGTGGGCGGCCATCAGTCAGTAACCGTTGATGTCAGGATCATCGCCGCTACCCACCAGAACCTGGAACAACGGGTGGCTGAAGGCAGATTCCGTGAGGATTTATTCCACCGTCTGAACGTTATTCGGATCCATATTCCATCGTTATCAGAACGTCGTGAGGACATTCCGTTACTTGCCCACCACTTTTTACGCCGGGCTTCAAAAGAGCTGGATGTGGAAACCAAGGTATTGAGTAAAGAAGCCGAAAAGGTGATGGCGCAACTGCCCTGGCCTGGTAACGTGCGACAACTGGAGAACGTTTGCCGCTGGCTAACCGTCATGGCATCTGGTCAGGAAGTACTGCCTTCCGACTTACCGCCGGAAATTCATGCCGATAACGGTGCTGAAAAGAATGCACCACAAAGTGGTGACTGGACGGAGCTACTATCAGTCTGGGTCGACAAGCAGCTTAAGGATGGTCAGCATAATATCCTCGATGATGCATTGATGACCTTTGAGAAAATCATGCTCGAAAGAGCATTACATTACACCCACGGGCACAAGCAGGAAGCCGCCAAACGCCTTGGCTGGGGTCGCAATACACTCACCCGAAAGCTCAAAGAACTGGATATCGAAGGGTAGATTATGCGCTGAGTCGGCGGGCTGTCTGTAACCGCCAGCTCAGGGTTTGTCAGGCTAGCGGGTTAATACGCGGGCCATCGCCTGATTAAAGTAATTCAGCCAGGCGGCGTTAAATTTATTCTGGTTATAGCGGTTTAACGCCACCACCGCCTGCTTTTTAGAGTACAGCGGTTTATCCTGACGTGACTGGCAGTGCGTCATGGAATCAAATGTATCCAAAATGGCCAGCAGTTTGGCACCATCACAGATATCATCATCTTTTAAGCCCAGTGGATAGCCACTGCCATCGGCACGCTCATGGTGCTGCATCACAATTTTACGGGCCATATCCCATTGATCCAGATGCTCCAGCAAGCGGGAGCTTTTATATACATGGGAACGCATCAGGTTAAATTCATTATCGGTGTAAGCCTGTTGTTTATGCAGCAGTTTTAACGGCATAAACGCCATACCAAAATCGTGTACGTAACAGGCAACGGCGAGCTGATCTTCCTCAATCGGGTTACCGGCGATATCGTTCACGTATAGAGCAAGCTTGGCGATTCGGTCACCCTTACCTACCCACTCCTCGGAGCGCTTCTCAATGGTTTGCATCAGATCGCGGAAAAACAGAATATCCAGTCGCTTTTCAGCGCTTATATCTTTTGGCACACCGGTCTTTGACAGTTTGGGTTCACTCGGCTGAGCCAGGATTTCTGGCGTCTGAGGACTATTCGGTTGTGCCTGTGCCCGCGGCTGATCCAGCTCAGGGTTGAGCAACAGTACTGCCTCACTTAACAAGCGGTCGTGGTCGCTGTGATTTTCCGGAGTGATACGAGTAATAGCCATAATCAGTTGCTGATACAGGACACCATCATATTCAGCCCGACCAGAGGCTATTACGCTCTCTACAAACTGTTTAACCCTGTCCATAGTCAACAGCACCAGATCACTCATTATACTGGTGTAGTCCACCTGACCTTTACGCAGATAATCCAGTAAATCCTCGACATGTTGAAGTAACGGAATGATAGGAGAAAAGTTGACTAAGCCCAGGTCGCCCTTGATGGTATGCACCGAACGAAACAGCGCCCGCTGAAGTTCGTTATCCTCAGGTTTGAGTTCAAGCTCGATTAACGTTTGTTCACTGGCCTCGTATAGCTCATTAATCTCTTCAATCAGATCAGTGAGGATCTCGGGTTCAAGGTCTTCAGGGATAAATGTCTGCATTGTTTAGACAACTCAAATGATAAATGCCGCTTTAGACTGCTAGCTAGTCACCAGACCTTTTCGACAGTTCCGGTGGCGAAACACGACATTAAAACTATGTTTATATGACAGTTAGCATAGCACGAGATTTTTGATCGTGGATACTTTTAGCCCGCCCAGCCAAGATGAAACACAGCCTTGTACTGATACAAAAAACAGACTGATCGGACATGCACTGTAGATGTAAACCGTTATAATCCCAAGCTAAATTTTGTAACAGGTAAATAAGTGTTAGCTCTCATCCGAATTCCAGTGGTACTGGTGGCTTTTTTAATCCTCAATGTACTGGTGCTCATCGTCTGTCTGGCGCGGCCGTTTCATCGTGACAATGTTTATCTTGCTGGCCAGCTTTACAGTCAGATAGCCAAATTACTGGGCCTGAAAATCACTATCCGCCGCCCCCCCGGGCTTGATACCGATAAATCTTATGTGATGGTGGCCAATCATCAGAATAGTTACGATATCATCACCATCTGTAAAGCCGCCTTTCCCGGTGTGGTTACCATTGGTAAAAAGAGTCTGAAGTGGATCCCCATATTCGGCCAAATGTACTGGCTGAGTGGTAACATCATGATCGACCGCAAAAACACCGCTAAAGCGCTGGACACGCTGCAGTTAACCGCTAAAAAAATTACCGAAAAAAACCTGTCCGTGTGGTTCTTTCCGGAGGGAACACGGTCTTATGGTCGCGGCATCCTGCCCTTTAAAGTTGGCGCCTTCCGATTAGCCCTCGCCACCGACACGCCGGTGATCATGGTAACCGCCAGCAATTTGCACGAAAAAATAAAATGGAACCGCTGGAATAACGGTGAGCTGATTATTGATATGAGTGCTCCCCAACAGCTGGATAGCAGCCGTTCCGCCAAAGGCTGGATGGCCTATTATCATACGGAGATGGAAAAAAAGTTTGCCTCTTTAAACGACGAAGTCGCCCAAAGCGATAAATCACGATAAAATGTAAGAGACAACCTTTTAGCTAATCAGGCTTTTATTATGACTCAATATGACGAACGTACCGAGTGGTACGAATTCAATCAGGAAACTATCGATGCGCTGTTAAGCGACGGCAGCGAAGCCGATGCGACTTACACCATCGAGCATCACATGGCCTGTAAAGATTTCGATCGTCTGGAGAAAGCGGCAGTGGATGCCTTCAAAGCTGGCTTTGAAGTGACCGATGCCGAAGAAGTGTATCTGGATGATGGTGGCACAGTGTTTTGCTTCGACATTATCGCTGAGCGTCAACTTAACCGTGAATTGCTCGATACCGATATTGACGCCCTGCTGCAAATTGCCGATAAACATCAGGTACATTACGACGGCTGGGGCACGTACTTTATTGGTGATGACGCCATAGGCGAGGAAGAGTAACTCACCAGCTCTGGCTAATCCCCGCCGCTATTGCCGTTGCGGGGATTGGTCCGTCATCACCGCTGGTTAGCGCTCTTACGATTGAGCTATCTTGCCAAACTTACCGCCTCCAGCTTAATTCAACGTCCGCTGGCCGAAGTAGAATGGTGATTGTTCGCCAGTCCGGCACATACCGAGGAGTTTGGCACGCCTGTTTTCCCAACAGATCTGATAAAAAGGCAGTCTCTCAAAGCAGGTTGGCAGTCGGCCAGCAACAACTGGTCACTGCGGCAGCACGACGGAATAGAGTTGATACAGCCCTCTAATCCTGTTTTGTGCTCCGATGATATGAGCACATTAAAGCAGACCGCCACAGAGGGTTTTGGCATCGTTGCCTTGCCCGCTTACACCTGCAAGGCCGAACTAAACGCAGGCCAACTGGTTCGCATTCTACCTGAATGGACAGCCGGCGCTGCCCAACTGAGCCTAATAGCACCGGCGATAAAATGGATGCCTCCTCAGGCCATGTTGTTAGAGGACTATCTGATTAATCACCTGCACGATGATGTAACACCTTAGTTATCCGACATATTAGCGATTTACCTGATGACAAACCGCACAACCACCGGCCACTTTACCCGCAAAATAGTAACGGGGTTCAGCCAGTGATGCAGCGCTTCGGGCTTTATCGACCCTGGCGACAAAATCGCGCATAAAATCCTGCATATAAGGGTGATTTGAGCCCGCATCCACACTTTGCAGGCCAGACGCGATATGTTCAATATTATTCAACGCCGCCATCACTTCCTGACGCTGATTTTCCCGCGCACCAGGATCGCTGCTATCTACCGGCGTCAGAGCAATATCCAGCAGGCGAATTTGCGCAGCCATTCTGGCCATATCAGTCTTGATATCCTGGGGGTCAATGTAATTAAAATCAGGTGGATAAGTGACTTTTCTTACATCAGACAAGTTATAGCTGCAGCCCGCCAACAAAACTGTCATAACAACCGCTGCACCAGCCAGCTTTCGGTGAACAATGGGTAACCGCATAACATCAACTCCTCTTTAGCTTATAGCAAACTTAGGCCGATAAGGGTTGTTATGCAAACATCAGCGACGGTTCAGTTGACTTGTAACAATAAAAGCGTTGCTTTTATCTGGCCGCCGCCGATGTTTTAAACACCTCTAGCGTTTCATACCAGCCATAATTGCCGCGAGTTGCTCAACCGCTTTGACTGATTCCTGGGGATCTATATTAGCCAGTGGATTGTTAAAATCACCCTCTGCACCGGCCTGCACCAGCAAGCCATCACGACGAGGATATACCGAAGTATGCTTATCGAAATACTGAATGCCATATTTCACTTCCGGTTGAGGCATTAACTTACAGGTTTGACCACGAACCGGAATGATTGAGTCGTCGTTAAGCAAAGCTTTCGCACCATAACCGGTACAATTGACGATCACCGACTCATCAAATTGCTGAAAATCGGCCATTGAGGTCAGGGTTCGGTCAATGATCTGGCCGCCGCTACGATAAAACAGGTCGAGCAAATACTGCGAGTAAGCGCTGATATTAAACATCAGTAGGGGAAACTGCCTGACGTGTGGAGTGGCAAATGGATTTAGCAATGGTGATACGTCCCGGGCTTTGGGGTTTAAATCACTGAGCAGCTCTTTACGGTAATTGGGATACGCCGGTTCGCCGGGGATATTGTGCCCGCCATGATCGTCAAAGGGTTTATCTGCAAGGCGGAACATTGTGGTCCATTCCACCGGATTACCGGTCAGCCCCAACAGGGTCTGGAAGCGCAGATAAGATAGCCTGGCCATCCATTGCCAGCGCTCGGCAAACGGCTGAGCATTGGCCAGTGTGACGATGCGGGAGTCCGGCGACCAGATCCCGGTAGCATAGGAAGAACGTACGTAGGGAGGTTGTTCTTTGGCATAAATCGTGACCTTATACCCAGCCCGCTGACAATGAATGGCTGTGGTCAGCCCAACGGCCCCGCACCCTACAACGGCTACCGGGGTTTGTTTATCGGCATTGATCAATGATTCTGCAAGCGCAGCAGTGCCCCAGGATAACGACCAGCCGCTGCCGCCATGGCCGTAATTATGAATAAGTGTTTTATTGCCAACGGTTTCCGTTTCTATTCGTGGTCCGGTCGACCGAAAAGGCCGGGTGCAAACGTTGGTACTGATAATCCGATCCGGGTAGGCGTTGATTGGTGCCAACTCCGGTAGTGATAATGGTAAAGTTGCGGGCGATAAAGGTAACTGAGCAGAAGAGGGTTTTGTACTGACACAACCACCAAGGGTTGCCGCGATACCTGAGCCTGCGGCTCCCTGAAGAAAACGACGACGATGCATGAGGGCTCCATTAATGTCCAGCCTGAAACAGGCAGGGTTCAATTAAGTCCTGATGTCAAAATTACAAACGCTAGGGAGATGATCTTAATGCCATTTATACCAGATTACCCAGTCCCTCGCGGGTAAACAAGGTCAATTGTCGCGGTATCCGGGGATCTGCCTCTAACTTGATCGGCTTCCAGCACGCGATCAGAGCTCAAAAATGGTTGCCAAATCCTAGCAACACAACCTCTTACCAGCGTCTCTCAGGTGCCAAAAAACCGTACTTTTTTGTTTAAATAAGCTTATTTTAAGCCGGTAAGCTTACTGTAAATAAGTAATTTCACCTTCTCACCTGCCAGCCAGCGTGCGTGGTTACTGCACTAATAAAAGAGCTGCTCAACAATTCTACAACTCCGTCAAAAACTTGTCATTTCTCTGTAGCAAAGCACTTATAGTGTTACCTGCACTTCAGGACAGTAATCCAAAAATATCAAGCAGGAGCAACACACAGATGAAAGCAAAAATCCTGTTGCCTCTTGTACTCGGTTTACCGGTATCAGCAATCGCTGACGACCTGTTTATCTCCGAGTACATAGAAGGCAGCTCAAACAATAAAGCGATAGAAATTTATAATCCCACCGACAGTGCTGTTGATTTGACAGGTTACCGCCTGGAAATCTATTCAAATGGCGGCACTTCTGCTGGCACCACTATCACTCTGTCGGGCATGCTCGCTAGCGGCGATGTTTATGTGGTAGCTGACAACGACGCCGATGCCTCAATTCTGGCGGTTACCGACCTGACCAGCACCAGTTCTTTCTATAATGGTGATGATGCAGTGATACTGGTTAATGGTAGCGCTGTGGTAGATAGTTTCGGTCAACTCGGTGTCGACCCGGGCAGTTACTGGGAATCAAACGGCGTCAGAACGCAAAACAGAACTCTGGTTCGTAAAGCATCGGTCACTTCTGGAGATATCAATCCTGATGACACTTTTGACGTTTCACTTGAATGGGAACAGTTTGCTCAGGACGACATCAGTAATTTAGGCTCCCACAATGGTGGTGGCGACACTGGTAGCGGTGATGACGACGAAGACCTGACTGATGTGTGCACGAATTGTCCCGATCTGGACAAAGTGGCCGATGCGGCAACTTTTGACCCAGCTAGTTATTACGCACCGGTGCAAACCGAAATAGACGCCAACTCACCGGTCGAGTTCATTAAAATGGCACTTAACACGGTGATTAGCGCCGACCATACCGTGCTGAGTTACAGCGAAGTATGGACAGCTCTGACAGAAACCGATGAAGACCCGGCCAATGCAGACAACGTAATCCTGTTCTATTCCGGAATATCGTTACCGAAAACCAGTAATCAGTCTGGTGTTAACAATAATGATTTCTGGAACCGTGAGCACGTATGGCCAAACAGTCATGGCTTTAGCAGCCAGTCATACGAAGGCTATACCGATATTCATCACCTTCGCCCTGAGGACGTAACCGTTAATGGTTCACGAGGCAATCTTGACTTCGATTACAGCGACAACCCGCTGTCTGAAGCGCCCGAAAACCGCATTGACGGTGATTCGTTTGAGCCCCGTGACGCAGTAAAAGGTGACGTGGCGCGCATGATGTTATACATGGACGTACGTTATGAAGGCTCTGGCAGTGACAGCACGCCAGATCTGGTCCTGGTTAACCGCAACACCGGCCCGGGTGAAGCGGCACTAGGCAAACTCTGCACGCTAGTTGCCTGGCATAAGGCCGACCCGGTTGATGCTGCTGAAGAACAACGTGCAAACACGATTTATGAGTACCAGGGTAACCGTAACCCGTTTGTTGACCACCCTGAGTGGGTAGATTTGCTGTATCCGGCTGACAGTTGTGATGACGAACCGACGGATCCTGAAGAACCACCAGTCGATCCGGAAGACCCACCGGTCGGTGGAGCCAGCCCGCTAATTCTGAGCGGTGTCATTGACGCAGATTTAAGTGGCGGGTTGCCCAAAGCTGTTGAAATCTTTGTGACTCGTGATATCGCCGATCTCAGCGTTTGCGGTATCGGCTTCGCCAACAATGGTGGTGGTACAGATGGACAGGAGTATACCTTCCCGTCTGACTCTGCCCAGGCAGGCGACCGCATAATCATAGCGTCAGAAACCTCACAATTTGGCGCCTTTTTTGATAGCACACCAGACTATAACAGCGGCAGCGTGTCCATAAATGGTGATGATGCTATTGAGCTGTTCTGTGACGGTGAAGTCGTGGATGTATTCGGTGATCCGGATGTAAACGGTGACTATGAAGCATGGGATTACACCGATAGCTGGGCATACCGCAAGTCCAATACCGCGGCCAGCACATCTTTTAATGAAAATGACTGGCTCCTGCCAGGACGCTCAGCTCTGGACGGCGAGAGCACCAATGCTACCGCAGCGACCCCTTATCCTTATAAAACCTTTACGGCCGTTCAACCTGAACTGTTCATCTCTGAATACACAGAAGGCAGCGGCTTCAATAAGGCTCTGGAAATTGCCAACCTCGGTTCGCAAAGCGTTGATCTGTCGGCGCACAGCTATGTGATCAGTGTGTACTCTAACGGCGGCACCAGCCCGTCCTTCAGCGTTACCCTTAACGGAAACATTGCTGCTGGCGATGTGTTTGTGATTTCTCACCCTGACGCTGACGCGCCACTTCCTACAGTTTCAGATCAGGAAGCTTATTTGAACTTCAACGGTGACGACGCGGTTGTGTTCTTCAAAGACGGCGAAGTGATTGATGCTATTGGTCAGGTAGGCGTAGATCCTGGTTCTCAATGGGGAACAGGAGACACCAGCACCAAGGACAATACGCTGCGTCGCTTGCTGTCGGTTACAACCGGTGACAGCAACGCAGATGATGCCTTTGATCCATCTCTGGAATGGGAAGGTTTCCCGAATAACACGCTGGACCACTTCGGCATTTATGGCGATGGAGATCCTGGCGACCCGGGCGACCCCGATGAAGAATTTGGTGTCTGTTATGACTCTGCCACCTACATCAGTGCCATTCAGGGCAGCACCAATACGTCACCTCTAAGCGGACAAAGCGTGATCGTGGAAGGTGTTGTCACCGCGGTATTCCCTGATTTAGGTGGTTTCTTCATGCAGGAAGAAGACGCTGACCACGATGCCGATCCACAGACGTCTGAAGGTTTGTTTGTTGAACTGGCAGAGTTACCATCTGGCCTGCAGGCATCCGACATTATCCGTGTTCAGGGTAATGTGGCAGAACAATACGGCCGTACCATTTTGTCTGCGGTGACTGACTCAGCCATCTGTGGCACAGGCGCTGTAACAGCAACCGTAATCAGTCTGCCTCAGGACAGCACCGACGGCTTTGAATCAGTAGAGAACATGCTGGTAGTGAACGCCACTAGCTGGGATATCTCAGACACTTACAGCTTTGTTCGCTACGGTGAAATTCGGGTGTCCAATGGCCGTCTTTACAACCCGACGCAACTGTTTGATGCAGGCAGTCAGGAAGCCATTGATTATGCCGACTTTAATGCCCGTAACCAGTTGATCATCGACGATAACCGCGATGGTTCTGACAATGCCGCGCCATTACTGTCTATCGGAGATGTAGGTCCATACAATCCGCTGCGCTCTGGCGACAGTGTCACCCGGGTTGAAGGGATTATGGATTATGGCTTCAACGCTTACCGTATTCGCCCTGTTACTGACGTGACCGTGGTAAATACCAATGTGCGTAACGACGCACCGGTAATTGCCGACGGCAACCTGCGAATTGCCAGCTTTAACGTACTGAACCTGTTTAACGGTAATGGCGACGGTTCAGGCTTCCCAACCAGTCGTGGCGCCGACAGCGTCTCTGAATATGAGCGTCAGTTGGCGAAAATCGTTAAGGCGATTGTTGCCATCAATGCCGACGTTTTGGGCCTGATGGAAATTGAAAACGATGGCTACGCCAGCACCAGTGCAATTGCACAACTGGTAGATGCGATTAACGCACAAATGGGCGCAGGTACCTACGATTACATCAGCGTGGGTAACGGTATAGGCACCGATCAGATTGCAGTAGGGATGATTTATAAACCTGCGGTAGTTGCACCACAGGGGGCACCTGAGCTGCTGACTTCAGCTAACAGTATCGTTGATACCGACGGTCCATTGTTTGATGATTCACGTAACCGTCCATCACTGGCCCAGGCGTTTGTTCACAGCGAAACCCGCCAGACCATTGTGGTAGATGTTAACCATCTGAAATCCAAGGGTTCAGGCTGTGGTAGTGGCGATGACGACACAACAACAGGTCAGGGCAATTGTAATCTGACTCGGACACGTGCCGCGCAGGCCCTGGTAGTCTGGTTGAATGATACGTTCCAGGATATGCCGTTTGCCGTACTGGGTGATTTGAACAGCTATGGCATGGAAGATCCAATTCAGGTACTTGTCGAAGCAGGTTTAACCGATACGGCACGCTCCGTTCTGGGCGACACTGCTTACAGCTATACCTTTGACGGTTTGGTTGGCAGCCTCGACTATCAGTTGGTTAACGCCGCTATGGGTGAATGGTTGGTAGATGCAACCGAGTGGCATATCAATGCTGACGAACTCAGCATTCTCGATTACAACGAAGAGGATAAAACCGCTGACTTCCTCAATGAGCTGGTGTTCCGAGCCTCAGATCATGACCCGGTAGTCGCGACTTATCAGTTGGACATGGCGCCACTGCCAGGCGACATGGATGGTGACTTCGATGTGGATATGCTTGATATCCGTGCCTTCCAGATGGCTATTGTGCGCCGTCTGCCGCTCGGTATGGAATATGACTTTAACAATGACGGGCGCGTCAATATGCGTGACCTGGTTGCCATGCGAGCACTGTGCACTCGCCGTGCATGCCGTCCTTAATGTAAAATGGAGTAACAGATTATGAAGAAATTAATTTTAACCCTGGCCAGTCTGGTTGCGTTTAGCAGCCAGGCAGCGGTCATCTCGGTAAACCTTGCCGATAGTGAAATTGCTGTAGGTGAAACGACCACCGTAAATATTACCGGTGAATTCGACAGCCAGACTGAAGCCTTCGACTTCGCTCTACTAAGAGTGTTTTTCGATAATAGTTCATTGCTGGTTGATGCACTGAGCCTGGTATCCGATCTGCCGTCAGATGATGTGAATTTTGACCCCTATGTTGAGCTTTATGAAAACGCCGGTGATGTAACCATGGGTTGGTCCAGCTTATTTGCAGGCACCTATACTAACCCTGCCCCCTTTTCACTTTTCAGCTTTGACGTAACGGCTACAACTGAAGGTTTATTTGATTTCACGTTTGACGCAACGGACATGAACAGCTTTGATTTTTTTAACTCAGCTACCAACGCCTCTATTTCATACGAGATCAACCAAGCCAGTTTAACCGTTACAGATGGCGTAACTGCCGACGTTGCGGCGCCGCAAACGGCGTTGCTATTAAGCCTGGCAATAGGTGGTTTACTGGTTGCTCGTCGTCGCAGCTAATCAGGCTATCCTTAACAACTCAAAACCCCGCTTCTGCGGGGTTTTTTATTATCCGCACCAGCCGTTCATTGACCGGGCAAGCCCGACATCCCGTATAATCAACTTGAACCAAACTAACAGCCCCCCTGTTTCAATCCCTCCCGGGGTTTGTTACCCTGCTTGCATACTGTCTCAGACCACTTCAGGATCTAACAATGAGCAAGGCTAGGCTCTTCCGGTTAACCCCGGTACTTTTGTTACTGTCCGGCACTGTGCAGTCAGCCGATGACTTCCCGGTCAATATCGCCGGTCATGTGCGCCTCAATTACAGTTATCAGGACTGGCAGGAAGTTGAGTTACGCGACGGTTTTGGATTTGAATCACTCAAATTAACGGTATCCGGTGAAACTGACCAATTCAGTTATAAAGCGGATTACCGCTGGTATGAGAATACTGATTTTAATACCGTACGCTATGCCGACCTGACCTATCATTACGACGCTCGTACCAGCATCTCGGCTGGGGTCACTAAAGTCCCCTTTGGCTTATTGCCCTTTGCTTCCAACAGCTTTTGGTTTTCCATTAACTACTACATCGGCTTTGAAGATGATTATGACCCGGGCGTGGTCGTGCAATACCAGAAAGACAACTGGGATATCCGTGCTGGCTACTTTTTTAATGATGAATATAACGATGCAGGACGTTTTGGTCGTTACTCTTTTGATATTGCTGATAACGGCGAGTTTCGCAATCAGGAGGACGGTCAGTACAATCTTCGCGTGAGCTATACGGCCGGTTTAATCAGGGGTGCTACCACTGAATTTGGCGTGTCCTGGCAAGCCGCAAATGTGCTCAACTTAGACACCCTGGACGAAGGTGACATGAACGCCTATGCCGTGCATCTTCGCCATACCCAGGGGCCCCTTGGCGTCGCCCTGCAATATACCGATTACGATTACGATCTGGCCGCCCCGGAAGGCCAGACCACCGACCGCCTGGCCCTGTCGGCGTTTGATTTTCCCTTCCTGACAGCCGCCAAAGCGCACAGTTACACCGCAGCAGTCAGTTATGAATTACCGCTCAAAGTAACCGGCCTGACGCCGATTAAATGCTATTCCGAATATGGCGCAGTAGAGCCTGATGTCGCAGCAGGACTGCGTTCCACCCAATGGGTTAATGGCTGCAGTTTCGGCTGGCGTGCGTTGTATTTCTATGTGGATAGTATCCAGGGTAAAAATATGTGGTTTTCCGGCGGTTCCGGCATTGGTCTTGACCTTGGCGGAAACCAGGATTCCACCCATCGTTTAAATATTAGTTTAGGCCTTTATTTTTAGTGACCGTTATGAAAAATCTGATTTTAATGCTGTCCCTGCTTGTTGCAGTTGTAAATAATGCCTCGGCTCACGCGTGGCGCACACTCACCATTGCCACCACAGAATATCCCCCCTATACCTCCACTGAAATGGAGCACAACGGTTATATAAATCACATCATTAGCGAAGCCTTTTTAAAGGTTGGCGTGGACGTCGATTTTCAGACCATGTCCTGGGAAGACGCTGTAGCTAACGCCAAAAACGGACAGTATGATGCTGTTTCGTATGCCAACTTCACCCGGGTTTACAGCGTGGACTTTTGGCTGAGTGAACCGATTACCTCTGAAAGCCTGGTATTTATGGCTAACGAAAGCCTGCCCATTAACCAGTGGGACAGTCTGGAGCAGCTTAAACAATATAAGATTGGCGTGACCAAGGGCTACGCTTACAACGATGAACTGTTTGCTTTTTTTAACCAAGCGCCCAATAAGGTGACCTTCGAAACTGATAAAGCCAGTCTTGAGGCTTTAATTAAGGGCGATATCAGCCTGTTCCCCATAGACGAACTTACCGCCTGGTACATGCTACAACGGGACTTCACTGAGTTTGACCGGGACGAAATAAAAATGCTTAGGCCATTTATTTCCACCGTCACAACCCACTTGTTAATCCCCCGCCAGCATGACGATGCGCAGTTGCTAATGGCATTATTCAACAAAGGCCTGGAGGAGCTGGCGATGGAAGGTAAACTGGATCGCTTTAAAACGCTGCTGCGCGAAGGCTATTATCAGCATCCGGAGAAGCCGGTAAATTTTGACCGCCGCTAGGCCTCAGAGGATCCCGTTAAGGCAGCATTTTTAACGCCAGTTGGCGAGTGTGCGAAAGTATTCGTGCATCGCCTGCGTCGCCATGGCCTGGCACCACAACCTCAACATCAGGATAGCGTCTGACCACCCGGGAAACCGAGTCCGGCCAGGCGCGCACATCCCCTTCAGCGGTATACCCCAGTGAAAAACTCGCCGCCTCCCGAATAAAGCAGCCACCAAATAACAGATTATGCGACTTAATCCATACCACACTATTATCCAGCGTATGCCCAGGCCCAGGGAAAAACACCTCAATCTCGTCGGGGATCACCCAGGCACTGCCATCAAAACCATTTTTCGCAGGCGTTTCCCCTTGTTCGAGAAAAAAGGTATTGGTGAGCGAATAAGCCCACGACGGAATACCTTTATCATGGAACCTCGCCAGATGTCCGCCAGCATCTTCATGTGAGTGTGTGGTCACTACGGCTTCAAGCAATAAATTCCGTTCTTCAAGCCAGCCAAATAACGTATCCACGTCTTCGTCGTCCCAGGGAGTATCAATAAGTACTGCCTTCGCGTTGCCGGTTTCGACGATCATGCCGTTGCCGCTGACCATGCCAAAGCCCTCGACCAAACGTTCAGAGCGAAACAGGTACACTCCCTCTTGTAGCGGGCTAACAGTCAGATTTGCCGCCAAAGCCGGCCAGGTTATGCCAAACAGGGAAAAAATAGAAAACAGAGAGACAGCGGTGCGGCTTATCATTGTTAAGTTTCGCTTCAGTTTTTGTTCAGCCTGAATTTCGCACACTGCACTAACAGTCATTGCAGACTCAACAGGATGAATGGATGATGAAAAATCTAAGAGTAACACAAACCTTACTTGCTGCGACGCTGGTGTCACTGAGCTTTATCACTTTTTCTTCGGCGGCCCAGAACAAGGATGTAGCAGTCAATGAGACCATTAATACGCCTGAACTCAATGCCACTGACAAGGTAGTGACGCGTGTAAAGAAAAAAGACCTGAGTAGTATTTCAGCCAAATCCGGCGAGGAGCTTCGCACTACCAGTCACAGCGTTGACTATTGGTTTTACGATGCCTGGATGACCCTTTATACCGATCGTGATTACGATGGCTACTACGCCAGTTTCGATTTGGAGTTTGACGCCGACACCAACTATTACCAGGCACCGGTATATGCCATTGTTTACCTGGGCACGAATGATTATTACGAGGCCTTTCATATTACTTCGGTTTTCAACCTTTACAGCGACAGCAGTGATGATTCCGTTTTACTGGAAAGTGAATTGGTGACCGGATACCCCAGTAACGACTATGACGTTTTAATTGAATTAATCGATGCCCAAACTGATCAGGTTCTGGCCACTATTGATGCCTACGAAGATGCCGATTTGTCTTATCAGAGTATGGAAAGTGTCGACTATGACCGCCCGGTGACTTCCGAAGTCGTGATTGAAACCCATGCTGGTAGCTGGAGCTTGTGGATGAGCCTTGGCCTGCTCGGCCTGACTTTCTGGCGGCGCAGATAAGCCGGTAAAGTAAAACGGGGCCTTTGGCCCCGTTGTTTATTGATTCATTACTGACAATTCCCTTGGTACCACACACTGCCATCGGTTGAGTTCAGGGTTGATGTACCCCACGTAGAGCCCGCCAGAGGATCATCGGAGCCGCTGGCAAAGTAATCCGGCGCATAATAATAACCGGTACTATAAGCACGCCCTGCAACCTTGTGATAGTAATTAGCCGTGGTATGTTCAACACAGTTTGCCGTATCACCGCCGCCGGTATCTCCACCAGTATCACCTCCAGTGTCACCACCGGTGCCGGAACACGCCTGAACCGGGCCACTGCACGAGGCATCGTCGTCCTGCCAGACGCACATACCGCTACTTTGTACCTGTTCTGTAAGTTTAAAAGCGCTTGTCGAGTATTCCAGATAACAGGTTGAATAGCCGGTGTAATCCAGTCGACCCGCACTGATATGCTGATCGAGGGTTGCCACCTGACCGGCGTCTATCTCTACGGATAACTGGGTATCACTGCTTAAACCGCTGGCATCGCTAGCCGTTACCAAAATGGTTTGCACGCCACCAGGTAACTCACAGGCTGCGGCACTGAAAGACAAACCGTCAACACTGGCAGTTTGTGCGCCGGTAGCAAATACCACCTCTACCGCAGTCAGGTCCTGATTTTCGTCATAAACCGAACCGGTAACCGTTGCACACTGGCCATTAACGTCCACCAGCACGTTTGATAATACCGGCGCAGCTGGCGCTGGCGGCGGGCCAACACGGACACTGACTGACGTTGCTGCTGACACTGCCCCCACATCATCACTGGCCGTAACGGCTACAAAGTATAAATCATCCGGTAAAATGGCAGACGTTACCGAGAAACTATCATCACTTTGTGTTGCCGCTGAATACTGATACTGATCGCCATTATTATTGGTTATCATCACATCGACGTTGTCGACATAGCCTTCTGCGTCGGTAGCCGTGCCAGTAACTAACAACTGTCCATTGCTTTCAACAGCGTTCACGTTGCTTAATTCAGGCGCCTGGTTACGGTCTACCCGTTTATTGTTTTCGCTAAAATATTGTCCCAGATACATGGCATAGTTAATGCCAGTACCACTCACGTAAGAACCACTGGCACCGGCCCCACCCGACCAGGAGTGATCCACGCCATTCAGCCAAATCATGGACACCCGTCCTTCTTCCCAGAGATATTCCTCGGCCGTACGCGAACCACTACCAAGCTGATTGCTGCCCGGTAATTCACTTACGCCATACGCACCAGCCATCCCTTCAGCATTTTGACGGTTATAGCAGGTATCCACGGTGGTATCGGCATCACCGTGTGCGATGGATGCGATCTGATCATCAAGCGAGCCGCTGTAACTCCCCGCATATTGTTGGCATCGCTGCGCGACGTTGGCGTACTCACAGCTTCCTATTGCACCACTGGAACTGGTGCCAATGCTCGGGCCGGCGCTCACTCCTACACCAGCGAACACATCCGGCGCTATACAAGCAGTGGTGTTAGCGAAAGCTGCGCCGGATGATAAGCCGGCCACATAGACCTGATCTTCATCAATGGCATAACCCGAACTCGATTTCATTGCGTTTACCAGCGAAAGAATATTGGCATAGTCACCAGCAGTGCGGGACTTGCTGCCCTGCCAGTAAGACCAGCAACTAAAGCCGGCTTTGTTCATTGCATCAGGAACCGCTATAACCATCCCATAGCTTTCAGCTGCATCTTCAAGATTTGCTGAAAGGTATGCGTTTATGGATTGTGTGCAGCCGTGAAGTACGACTAACAGCGAGCGTCCCTGCCCTATCGGCGATAGCGAATCAGGGGTATAAACGTGTACTTTATTAAAGTTGCCTACTGCAACATTCTGTTGCCAGCTTCCCGCCTGAGCTGGTAAGGCCAGCGCTGCAAACAGCAGTGTCCCTGCTACCAGTAGTTTGTTTTTAAATATCATGTTACCACCTTCTTCTTGTTTGTGTTTACAAAGGATTAATTTATTGTTGATCATTTGTTAAATAAATCCTGTAACACTTTCGTACTGTGCATAGTGGAAGGAGTAAAACCAGGCTCTTGCCCCGTAAAGCAAGACCAAAGTAGTAGGTGACACTGACCAAAGTAGCAGGCGTGGGATAACCATAGTCTGATTATCTTCAGTATAATGTTACTGTTTTGTAAATTATGTGCGGTACGGCTTAGCAATATGAATGCTTCGAACAGGATCACACTGACGATTGTGCTAATTTTCACTGCTGTGTTCAGTGTACTGGCGGTCGCAATGTTCTATCAGGCGAGGTCAGATATCAGCGACGAGGGTGAGGCGGCGTTGCAGCTTGCAAAAACCCTGGCGAAAGCCAGTCTCGATACAGACACACTGATCCGTATTTTACATAATAGTCGTCACCTGACCGTCATTGAACAACCTGATGCTGCAACTCAACTGCCGCTAACCGGCCCGCTGGAGAAATGGCTCGCGCCACCGCCGGCAAGCATTACCATTTATGCAGCGTCAGGAGAACCGATCACCGTGGTTACCAACAGCGCCGCTGAATTTGATGAAATAACGGCGACCCTGGTAAATGTCTTTTTCATTTTTGTTCTGGCGCTGTTACTCACCCTGTTTACACTGCGTTATGCTGTGAATACGCGGCTCAGGCCACTGGCGGAATTATGTCAGGGACTGGACTCCATTCAGTCAGGCCAGTTCAGGTTGTCTGCAGCATCAACCGATATTGCTGAAATTCATATGCTCATTAAACACTATAATAAGCTTATTGGCTCACTGGCTAGTAAAGAAAATCAGGTTGCCGGGTTACGCCAGCGTCTGTCAGCATTACAGGAGAATGAGCGAAGATTACTGGCCCGGGAACTCCACGATAATCTGGGCCAGTTGATCACCGGTATTACGGTGCAAACCTATATGCTCGAACAACAAAAACAAAACCCCGACTTTATTGTTAAAGCCTGTACCACTATTCAGCAGCAGTGCGACGCGGTGCATCAGGGCATGAAGGATTTAACCAACCAGCTTTACCCGGTATTTTTAAATAAACTGGGGTTAACCACTTCCATCGCACAAATGATCCAGACCTGGCAGGACATTCACCAGATCGAGGTGAGCTGGTTACCGGATGCTGCCACCATTGCCAGTAACCTCAACCGCGACACCCAAATTTATCGCATTACCCAGGAAATATTTAACAACATCGCCAAGCATTCCCATGCCACCGAGGTGACCATAGGCTTAACGACTAGCCGCGATCAACTGACGCTGTTTGTACGCGATAATGGCCGAGGCTTTAGTCCGCAACAATCAAAAGCCGCCGGGCTGGGGCTGGAATCCATGCATGAGCGGGCCTCTTTGCTGGGCGGCACGCTTAATGTTGAAACTCATGCAAAAGGGACCACAGTTACCCTCATCGCACCTCTACAAATAAAGGATGATCTCCATTATGAATATACTGATCGTTGACGACCACGCTGTAGTCCGCCAGGGCTACAGCGCGCTACTCACAATGATGCTCCCTGATGCCATAGTCAGTGAAGCCGAAAATGCTCAGCAAACACTGAAAAACCTAGCCGCTACAGACATTGATTTAGTCATTCTCGACATTAACCTGGAAAACGCCAGTGGTTTGAATCTGGCCGGCCGGCTGCTAAAACGCTGGCCGCGGCTTAAGATCATATTTTTCAGTATGTTTGACGAACCCTCGGTAGTAAACCGGGCTATTCAAACCGGTGCAAAAGGATATTTAAGCAAACGCAGTAAACCCGCGGTAATGGTTGAAGCGATAAAAGCCGTGCTCAGTGGTAAACGTTACATCGAACACAACATTGCTATTCAACTGGCCACCCACCAACTCAATGATGCAGACGACAGTTGCAAGCAGCTCACGCAACGTGAGTTCGATGTATTTATGGGGATCGCTAAGGGACTGGACCGGGCTCAGTTAGCCGACGAACTGAATGTCTCCAGTAAAACTGTATCAAATACCCTCACCCAATTAAAAGCCAAGTTACAAATCAGTACACACGCTGAACTGGTGCACCTGGCTATTGAGCAGGGCTACCTGAAAGTGGCTGTTTAGCGTTTATCAGAGAATGGTAAAATAAGACTCGAGTAACTCGATGGCCTGACGGGTCTTAACCGGCATCGTCAGATAATTTGCGACGACTGCGAACACCTGATAATCCGGTAACTGCCAGCCCGGCAGCAGTTCAACCAACTCACCGCTGGCCAGGTAGTGCTGTACTTCCTTTTGCGGTAATACCGCAAAGCCCAGACCATCCACGGTGAACTGAATCAGCGCCTGCATCGAGTTGACACTGAGTCTGGGATGCGCCAGCAAATAACGTTCATTGTCAGGGCCAGTCAGCTCGTGTGCAGGCAGATGATCGTAAACAATAAACGAATACTCTTTTAATTGCTCCGGATGCGACAAACACAGCCCGGTTAACGCATGTGAGGGAGCGACGCATAACACCTGTGACCAGGTGGCAAGCTGATAAGATTTAAACCCTTCTTTGTCAACCGGTGTAAATCCCAAGGCAAGGTCGGCGCCGCTTGCAACGATATCGTCATAGCCTTGACCCAGGGTTACCGCGACTGAAATACGCTCTGAACTCTGCAGTAACTGCCGCAGAGGTTTACTCAACAAGCCCCCGCCAAAGCCTTCGGGCGCAAGGATCCTGAGTTCACCGGAGGGTGAATGAAGTAGGGCATCAATTTCCTGCTGCCCCTGTTGCGCGGTAGCAAGTAACGCTTGACTGGTTCGGTAGTAAATCCGCCCGGCTTCAGTGAGGCTAAGATGACGGGAATTACGATTTACCAATTGCTGGCCAATATCTTCTTCCAGCTTACGCAACTGCTGGCTGATGGCCGATACGGTCATGTGCAATTGCCTGGCAGCCACACTCATATTGCCGCAGTCAGCAACGGTTAAAAACACTTTCAGGGCGCGGGTAAACTTAACGTTCATCAGTATTCATTTTTGCTAAAGACACCGTTTAATACTAGTCGATTGCAGACAACAGAACCTGACTTTAACCTAAATAGCAATCATTATCACTAAGGTTTTAGCTGTTATATGCAATTTCCCAAAATGTCTCTGACGCTATACTGTACCTTCGCCTCCTCTGCGGCATTTGCCGTGTCTCCCGATAACGAGGAATTAGAAAAAATTGTCGTGACCGCTTCAGGTTCAGCTCTAATGCTCAAAGACGCCCCCGCCTCAATCAGTGTGTTCGATAAAGAAGATCTGAGCGAACGATATTATCAGAATCTTACCGATGCTATGACTGATATTCCGGGCGTGATTGTTACCGGCAGCGACGGCGACAGAGAAGAGAAGACATCAGCCTGCGAGGCATGGGCAGCCAGTACACTTTGATGTTAGTCGACGGACAGCGTCAAACCTCCGCGAAACCCGCCCCAACAGCGCCTGGCTCCCGCCGTTATCGGCAATTGAACGCATCGAAGTCATCCGCGGCCCCATGTCTTCACTCTACGGCTCAGATGCCATTGGTGGTGTGATCAATGTTATCACCAGTAAAAACCCGGGGGCCTGGCGTGGTCAACTACGTTTAGAAGCCACGATCCAGGAAGACAGCGATTCAGGTAATCAATACCAAACCACGTTCTTTACAGCTGGCTCGCTCATCCCAGGGAAATTAGGCTTACAACTTTATGGCCAGTACCCCCAGCGGGACGAAGACAATATTGTGGATGGTTTTCGCGAACGCGACCATAAAAATATCAGTGCCAAACTCGCCTTTACCGCCAATGATAATCACGAATTGGTGGTTGAAGCTTCCCATACCCAGCAGGGAATTAGCGCCACCCTGGGTAAAACCGTTGCGCCACTGACCGAAGATGAAGAATGCGGCCGTCGCGACTGTCCGGCGTCGAGCATGACCGAGTACGAACGCACTCACCAGTCGCTCAGTTACGCCGGTTACTGGGGTTGGGCAACCTCGCAAAGCTGCATTAAACAAGATGAGTGATAAGGAGTTCCGGCAAATGTTCGTCAAGAATCTCGATACCCAGACGATGTGGGCCATTCCGGCGAACGTTATTCTGAACGTAAGTGCAGGGGGCGCTTATTTTGAGGAAGAGCTCAATGACCTTACCAGCAACCAGACTAGTGAATTATCCCTGGTGGATGGCAATCAGTGGTCGGTGTTTGCTGAAAGCGAATGGAAATTTATCAGAGATTTCGCTATTACCACCGGTTTGAGGGCGCCGAACCGGCGCCAGACCAGTTCTTCATGGGGACAAATCAGCCGGGGCGGCAATATTTATGGTAACCCGGATCTGGAAGCTGAATCTTCTGTGAGCTATGAACTCGGCTTGTATCAGGACTTTGGTAAGGACACAACGGTATCCGCTACGGTGTTTTACAACAAGTTTGAAGACCGTATCACCCGTATTCAGTGTCCGGCAGACCTTTGTACCGATGGGCCTAACGATTTCGGTTCTGCGCCAACGCCCTATATCGATATCGATGAGGCCATCACCGAGGGCGTTGAGATGAGTGTGCAGGCTAAACTCACTAAAGCCATTGAGTTCAATGGCAACTATACCTACACCGACTCAGAACAAAAGACCGGTCAGTATGCTGGCAGCCCGCTCAATCAACTGCCGAAGCACCGGGTGCAAACCTCGGTGTGCTGGGCCATCAGTGACATGACCAGCAGTTGGCTGCCGGTTCATGAGCGGGGTGAAGAAAGCCAGCCAACTACCGGCGCCTCACAGGACAGCTTAATAGCCCCCTCGTATACACTGGCAGACGTGGGCTTAAACTACGGTTTTACCAACGACATAAACTCGGCACCAGTATTTATAACTTGCTGAATAAAAACATCGGCATGAAAGAGTACGGATACGTAGAAGATGGCCGCCGCGACTGACTGTCGCTGGCTTGTTCATTCTAGGGGGGACGGTGACTGCCGGCGACCGTTTATGGTGAGCACAGGTAGTACCCGCCCCCTATGTCATCAGCCGAATAAAAGTGTCAATCAACTCAATTGCAATTGATTCTCAATACCATTTAGATTAAGATTTTTATTTTTCACTTACAGAACAATCAGGATATTATTTCAGGAGATTTTACGTTGTTAACAGATACCCCTTGCTTCTTGCCACTTTACGGTAAGAAAAGCGACCAAAACACATTGTTGAGTAAGCTTTACCGGCAGGCCCTGTCGCTCGGATTGCTAGGATTGCTCGGTGCAACCATGACAGCCCAGGCCGATGAGCTGAAAATCACATTACCCTCGTTGAATGTAGCCGAGTACCACGCCCCTTACGTTGCCGCATGGCTGGCCGACGAACGTGGCAAACGCGTAGTGGATATTGCCGTATGGTACGACACCGACATGGCCAATAACGAAGGTGAAAAATGGCTGAAAGACTTACGCATGTGGTGGCGGCGCAGTGGTCGCAGTGCCAGCATGCCTATCGATGGTGTTAGTGGCGCTACCCGCCGTCCTGGCACCTCTACCATCGCGCTTGACGGTCGTTTCGACGACGTTGACGCCGGTGACTATTTTATCTGGGTTGAAGCTGCGCGGGAACTCGGTGGCCGTGAAACTCTCAAGGTACCTGTAACACTGCCTGTTACACAATCTGTTAATGCCAGTGCTGAAGGTCAGCACGAACTTTCTTCGATAACCTTACTCATGGAGCCTGCACAATGAAGAAATCACTATTACTTGGAGCCGCCCTGGCCCTGACTGTGGCAAGCCCGTTCAGCCAGGCTCACCGGGTGTGGATCAAACCTTCTACCACTTCCGTTTCCGGTGACAGCGAATGGATCACCTTTGATGCGGCCGTAGCTAACGGTATCTTCCACCCGGATCATTTTGCTTACCCGGCCGAGCGTTTATCAGTGGTTTCCCCCACCGGAAACCCGGTAGACATCCAGAATCAGCAAAAACTGCGCTACCGCAGTGTATTTGATGTGGAGCTGACTGAGAGCGGCACCTACAAAGTGTTCAATGCCTCACAATCCCTGGTGGCGTTCTGGAAAGATGAAGATGGCGAGCGTCACTTCTGGCCCGGGCGCGGTAAGACCGGCACCGTGGAAGAGTTTTACGAAGCGGTGCCTCAGGATGCCAATGAGTTAAATGTGATGGAAACCGCCAACCGTATAGAGACCTATGTCACCTTAGGCGCGCCAACGGCAGACAATAACAAGCTCACCGGCAAAGGCCTCGAACTCAAAGCACTTACCCACCCCAACGATGCTTACACCGGCGAGCCGATTGATTTTCAGTTCTTTATAAGTGGTGATGAAGCTCAGGGTACCAAAGTCATTGTGGTCAAAGACGGCGAAAAATACCGGGATACTGCCGGTGGCGTAGAAGCCACTTCTGATAAAGAGGGTAAAATCAGCCTGCAATTTGACGAACCCGGCATGTACTGGCTGGAAGCAGAGTACGAAGACGACAAAGCCAAGGCACCGGCTAAGAAACGCCGTGCCAGCTACGTGCTGGTATTTGAAGTGTTACCATTTTAATATTAAAAATAATGGGGTCAGAGTCCATTATTTTTTAAATGGGCGCCCCTTTTTAGCGGCTTTTAGCTTAGTGTTAGTCAATGCTTCAACCTGACGTATAAAGTCTGAATCACCTAACACTAGTTCGCGCTGTGAACAGTTGCGAATTTCCGCCATGAGATCAGCCTTGAGCGGTTGGTTAAATAATGACTGATAAGCTAAAAGTCGCGAACCTTTCGTATAGCCTAGCGACAAATACACTGGATGTGCCGTGTATAAAGATGAGCTCTTACCCAAACCATTCATGGCAAAACTCGACCACTTATACCGGTTTGGACTCTCCACCATATTTGCCCGCACCGGATTCAATTCGATGTATTGTTGTAATCGAAGCAAATAAGTTTCGGAATTAACCAGTGACGATCTGAATCGTCCCTCCCACAAGGTCCCTGTGCGTTGGTATTTGTGGTTAAAAAATCTCACGTACATCCTGCCAACAGATTGCATCATCTTGCTTATCCCCTGATTTTCGAGTCGGGGAGTACAGAGCAGATGGACATGATTCGTCATCAGAACCCAGGCATGTATATCCACCTCAAACTTGCTGGAATACTCTTTAAGCCAACCAATGTAGGCGATAAAGTCCTTCTCGTCGTGAAAGCACGGGCTTCGGTTATTACCGCGCTGAATAACGTGCTGGGAAACGCCCTGCGGCGCAATGCGTTGATGTCTTGCCATGGTTCTGCCATCTGATGAGCCTTCTGATATCTTATTCAGCAACCCGACGACAACAATCCTGTCCCCGTTAAAACAGTTCGTCAGAACAGCTGGCTGAGGTTCTTTGGCCGGTAATTTTTGTGGGAATAATCGGAGGGAGACAGGATTTGGGGCAGAATAATGTACTCTGACCCCATTATTTCATTATTTTTTACCAGCTATACGTGGCGCTTAGCATATAGTTTCGTGGTCTACCCGGAAAATACCTGTCACCACCAAACGAGGTGAAATCGGCACGTTCGGCGTAAGCGGTATCCAGCAGATTATTCACCCTGGCATACAGGGTAAGCTCGGGGGTTAACTGCCAGAATGAACGCAAATTCACTAACTCATGGCCTTGGTACTCGTGCAGATTCTCCGGGTCGGTGTAGTACTCGCCCACGTGGTTTAATTCCAGTTCGGCGCGCAATTGCGGTGTGAACTGGTAACCTATCCGCACATCGGCAATGGAGTTGGGCGCAGTATCAATGTCGTTACCATTAATGTTTACACCGCCTAGTTCCTGATTATAGCGGTAAGTGTGGCTTGCCATGGTCGCCGCCAATGCAATATCCAAACGCTTACTGGCCTGCCAGCGCAGTTCCAGCTCTACACCTGTATGCCGGGACTGACCGTCATTGACATTAAAGAAGTTACTGTCGCGGAAAATAAAATTGTCTTTATCCATGTAATAGGCTGCGACAGTGTAGCTTAAACCGGGATAGCTGCCCTTTACGCCCACTTCCACATTACGCGCTTCTTCAGAATCGAGGTCAGCGACCTGTTGGGCACGCTGCAAACGATACAGTTCGGTGGCCTGAGGGGCGCGATAGCCTAGTGAATAGTTGGCATAAAACTGCGTATTATCAGAATAAAGATAGGTGGCCCCCAGTTTTGGCGATGCATTGGTAAAGCTATTTTCACTGCTCGGAGGTCGCGAATACCGGCAGCCGCCCATACCGCAGGCCGTGCCATCTTCCCGTAACCGCCCCGAATTCATATTATTGGTATAGTCATAATGCATGTATTCATAGCGCAGCCCAGCACTCAGTAACCAGTTATCATTGCGCCACACCAGCTCACTTAACGCAGCAATCAACGACGCATCCACGTCATAATCGTAGTGTTTACCTGCCGGAATAGTTTCTACAAGAAAGGCAGACCCCGTTGTAGGCTGCTGCTGATACTGCAACAGGCTTCCCTCGGTATGCTCAGCATCAATACCGGCACTCAGGCTTACACTGGCAGAGATATTATGGGTCCATAAACTTTGCACCCCTACGCCCTGCTGGCTATTTTCTTCGGTAGGTTGTCCGGGCAAAAAATGCATTAAAAATGCCATATCCTGGTCGCGAATATAGGGAATTAGCGATATTGTATCGCCGCCGTCTAACTGCCACAGCGCTTTGGACCACATACGCAGCGAACTGGCGTTACGAAAAGCTTCCGGGTTTTCATTGCCCTGAGCAAGCGCGGCGTCTTTATAAGCATCGGTACCGGTGATATAGCCGGCTGTTTCCTGCTCCAGGTTGGTGTAGGTCAGGCCGGTCGTGAGTGTTAGTGAAGAAAACGTATGCTCATGACGCAGGTTAAGTTTTTCCTGATCAAGTCCTTCGGCCACCCGATAACCATTATCCCGGGTCACGCTGGCATTAATCCCCACGCCGCCATCGCCGTAATGATAACCACTGCGCAATTTCACACGGTTATACCCGTAAGAACCATAGTCATATCCGAGCAGACCACCGCCCTGAGTGGTGTCCGGGGTGATGATATTAATTACGCCATGTACCGCATTAGAGCCATACAAAGCTGAACCGGGGCCTTTGAGCACTTCTATCCGCTCGGCCATTTCCGAGTGCGCTTCGAACAATTCGTTAATGTTACAAAAGCCTGCGGCGCGCAGGGGAATGCCATCTTCTGCGGTTAACAGGCCACCGCAGGCACCCGCTCCGCTGAATACCTGCGAACGCAGGGCTGGCAGGTACTCCTGCCCATTACCTCGTTGTACCTGAGCTCCGGCAATAAATTTAAGCACTTCCTCAATATGCGTAGGCGAAAGGAGGTTAATATCCCGCTGACCAATGGCGCTGATGATTAATGGCACATCGCTGTCGTCTGCGCCGTGCCGGGAACCCGTGGTGGTAATCCGCTCGATATCTTCAGGCAACTGCACCGCCGCCGTTTGCGCGCAGACGTCAAAGGTACCGGTTATGGCACAGGACAGGATGGTTAATACAGGCAACCAACCGTTTTGAGGTAACTTGGTCATGGCTTATCTTTTAGTTTGATTAATCGAATATGGCCCGAGTTGAGCCTGCGGCCATGATAGACCTTCAAAACCATTAAGAAAACCAATTAAACCGGTACTTTGCGTTCTGTTGGACTAGTACTTTGTACCCGTTACTCTCTTTGGTTGATGCTGGATTAACCCGGGTTCATTTTCCCGCTGGCAACCAACGGCTGATCGCACGATAAATGGCAAACACAATGGCCAGTCCTGCGGCGGCCAGCGACAATAGTAATAATGCATGAATAACTACGCTGCTCCAATGACTATGGTCATGCCCATCATGAGCCTGAACTGCAGGGCTTATCGCCATGACCAACAGCCAGATAATTAACCAGCGCCACTCAACCCGTAGCATGATAACCTCCTTGCTTTGTGCCGTTAAGAACCCGAAGTGAAACCATCGTATTGGTAGGGGGTGAGCAATTTTTGTCTAGGCCCGAGCCGGTCAAAGCTACCATACTGTTGTTCAAACCAACTTAAGCGTTGATGAGCGCTTCGATACCCCCATACGGTGCAGGCTGATTTCCCCTGTTTACAGAAAACAGCCATCATCTGCTGTTTTGCCGTCACTAACACCTCCCAGGCCAGACGCAGGCTGTTTTCCCGCTCATAGAGCTCGGCCAGATTGTAATAACTTACCAGTAAGGCCTCGGATGTCCGGCGGGATACAGGCCACTTTGTTATCAGCGTTCTGGCCAGTTCAATGGCTCTGGCGTAATAAACCAGTGTTATCAGGGTATGATGAAGTTCAAAGCTATCGTTACCTGCCGCAATCACCTCTTGCCATCTGGCATAAGTGGCGTCAAACTGACTCATGATGACCTCCTGAATTAATGCTGGCTGGCACTGTAATCAGTAAAGGTAGCAATGGTCTGCTGACTTACCGTTTCCTGATAACTTATAGCGGTAACCAAATCTGCAACACGGTGTTGCATTGCTGCCTGGTATTCCACCAGTCCGAGTGCCCTGTAGGCGTCGCAAATCAGTGTTGACAGGGTAAAGACCTTTTCGACCAATTGCCGGTTCTGACCTTCCTCTACCTCCAGCAAAATCGCGGTGATATCGAACGCACAACCTAAGTAGGGAATACATTCACGATATTCACCGTCGTAAAACAGGGTCGTCCCCTGAAACTCATCCCTGGCTAAAAAATTAACCGCCTCCAATGGATGGCTATAAACCCAGTCGGCGTGTTTGGTACATAAAAAAGAAATTTCCATTGGCATGTCCTCCTGACTTAAACATACGCCATTTCAGATTTATTGCAAATGATAATTGTTTGCATTAGCATAAAATCACGTACAATGGACTACAATGGTAGTTGCTATGACACAACAGATTACCAAAGCGCTCGTGACATCAGCCAACTTAAAGCAACAAATCAGAACAGCTTGTCACCCGGATGATCCACAGTTGCTTAAGCGCTATATAAACTTAGCCTTGGACAGTGCAAACACAGCCCAGGCATCGTCCGAAAAAATTCGTATCCTGCTGGGCTGTGCTGCGCTTTTGCTCGAGACAGCTTGCGATCACAAGGTAGTGCTGAACTGGCGCTATCTGTGTCTCGACCAGATTTACCGGCTGCTGCTGGCGGCCGAAAAGCAAAGTATTACAGCCAGTGATCACCATCGCGTGCGGCAGTTTAGTCATCAGTTTACTCAGCTCACGCCGACATTTTTTAACTAAGGACCTCAATTATGACAACCTCTACCGAATCACGAATCGAGCAAGACAGCATGGGCGAACTGGAAGTCCCTGCTGAGGCTTTATATGGCGCGCAGACCCAGCGCGCGGTAAATAACTTTCCGGTCAGTGGCCAGCCTATGCCAGAGGCTTTTATCAGAGCGTTGATCACGGTAAAAAAAGCCGCAGCTCAAGCCAATGCCTCACTGGGTACACTGGACAGTGATACAGGTGAAGCCATTTGTCAGGCCTGTGACCAATTGCTCAACGAGCAGCAGCTGATGGCTCATTTCCCGGTCGACATCTTTCAGACCGGTTCAGGCACCAGCACCAACATGAATGCTAATGAAGTAATTGCCACGCTGGCCAGCCAGCAGACTGGTCTGTTGGTTCACCCCAACGATCACGTCAATTATGGCCAAAGCAGTAACGACATTATTCCCACCACTATCCATGTGAGTGCAGCAATCGCGCTTAAGCAAGCACTCTTACCGTCGCTCAGCCATCTTTACAGTGTGATTGGTAAGAAGGCCGGTGAACTAAAAAATGTCTGTAAAACCGGCCGCACTCACCTGATGGATGCCATGCCAGTGCGCATGGATCAGAGTTTATCCGGTTGGCAGGCACAAGTAGGCCAGCAGATTAAAGCGTTGAATGCCCACCAACCAGCGATTCAAACACTGGCGTTGGGCGGTACGGCGGTTGGTACCGGCATTAATGCTCACCCCGATTTCTCAGCGACGTTTAATCAGAAGCTTACTGCGCTTACCGGGATCCCTTTTCAGCCGGCAGATAACTTTTTCGCGCTTATCGCCTCGCAGGATACCGCTGTCACCCTCTCTGGTTTACTAAAATCAACCGCTGTGAGTTTAATGAAAATCAGCAATGACTTACGCTGGATGAACTCAGGCCCACTGGCGGGCCTTGGCGAAATAGCCCTGCCGGCCCTGCAACCCGGCTCCTCCATTATGCCCGGTAAGGTGAATCCGGTTATCCCTGAAGCCGTGGCGATGGCTGCGGCCCAGGTCATAGGTAACGATGCCGCCATTACGGTTGGCGGCCAGTCAGGTAACTTTGAGTTAAATGTCATGCTGCCAATGATAGCCAGCAACCTGTTGAGCAGCTTTACGCTTATGGCCAACAGCGCTTCGTTACTTGCAGATAGCGCTATCAGTGGCTTTGCGGTATTAAACGAAAATCTGCAAGCAGCATTGGATAAAAACCCGATTCTGGTGACCGCACTTAACCCCATTATCGGCTACAACAAAGCCGCCGAAATAGCTAAGCGTGCTTATAAGGAAAAGCGGCCGATTGTCGACGTAGCCGACGAGATGACGGACCTGTCACGGCAAGAATTAATCGAGTTACTCGACCCGACAAAGCTCACCGATAACACCCAGCAACGCCAGGGTTGAAAACGGTGAATGATACTCGCCCTGGTAATCTTTACAGGACGGCGTCAAACAGCTCCAGCCGCGGCGGGCCCGCATAAAAATCGCGACTCTGGCCTGCTCCGGCATGGGCTTTTTTAAACGCGTCAGACTTTACCCAGTTATTAAAACTGGTTTTGCTTTCCCAACACACATGGGTCGCAAATAAGGTATATTCTTCGCCGGACTGGCCCTGGAGTAAATGAAAAGATGTAAATCCCGGTACTTCATCAAGGTAGCTTTCCCGCTCTCGCCACATTTCGATAAAGGCCGCTTCACTACCCACTTTTACCTTAAAACGATTCATTGCAATAAACATCTGACGATCCTTTTCATTAATAGTCACTAACGATCGTGGTCTGCGGCGTTCAGCGGCGCAACCACCATTTTGAAAAACAATGTTGCCAGCGCAATGACTAAGCTGGCAAGTAAGGACCAGTATAGCGCTCTGTCAGTCTCAACTTCGAGGCTTAGCAAAACAAAGAACACGACAAAATAACTGATACAGGCTGAAATGATGACCGCAGAATAATGTAATGCTTTATTGATGAGCGTCTCTTTGTCCATCTGTTTCTCCGTTTTCTGCTATCGTTCTACCGGTTCAGTCTAATCGTACTTTGCAGTCAGTACGTCGGTTTCCGACCGCGAAGCGGCATCCAGAAGCCCATCAATAGCCGTTTTTTCGAGCTCGATAAATGCGCTGTTGAAATTGTCCGGCTGGATAGGAATGGCGCAACGTTACAGTGACTAAGCGGGCGAAGGGCGAGTCCGGCGGTAGCCTGTCCAGCGTTTCTACAACGTTAGCCAAGGAGTCTGCTGATAACTTTTCCAGTGTCACTACCCTAGCGTTGGCGGCATAAGTCAGATTAAGGGTATTCTCCAGATAATCCACCTCACCGGTATCCTGCCAAATGGAGCCGCTGCGGTGTTCAGGTTGTTTAGCATCAGTCTTTTTCGCAGTGCTGGTAAAACGTTTTAATAGCCCGGGTAACACTGCCATCTTCCAAACAAGCAAACCTGATACTCATACGGCAAGAGCAGAGAACTGGTTTATTCCGCTCGCCCTCCAATCTGGTTAGTGATGAGGTCGACTCCAGATAAATACCATAACCGCACATAGCGTAATCCCCTGGATAATTAGGAGTGTCGGGCGCAAGTCCATCAATATGGAAATCGCATATACCACAACCACGGATCCCGTAGCTGCGTATTTTGCAGCAAGGCTAATTGCGCCGCTGCGCTGCCAGTCAGTTATTGCCGGACCAAAGACCCGATGATTCACTAGCCAGTAATGGGCCCGATTAGAGGAGCGAGCAAAACAGTAAGCTGCCAGTAACATAAACGGCACCGTGGGCAGCAAAGGCAATACCGCACCGACACCCCCTAACACCACACAAGACACGCCCAGAAGCAACCAGACAGGTCGCATCACAAACAAACGGGAAAGATTGTCAGACCTTTGCTCCTTCACATCTATACCTTAAACTTGCCTATAATACCGAGTAACTCCTGGGCCGACGTAGCTTGTTCAGATGCAGCATGACTGGCGTCTGACGCAGCGCTGCTACCATCAGTGGAAAGCTGGTTAATATCCACAATGATACGATTAACCTCTGCCGCCACGGAGTTTTGTTCCTCGGCCGCGCTGGCGATTTGTAAATTCATTTGTGAGATCTCACTGACTAACTGAGCAATATGCTGCACACTGCTACCCGCTTCCCGACTATAGCGCACCGTTTGTTCAATTTGATGATTACCCGACTCAATAGTCGTTTTAGCTTGCACGGATGCCTGCTGTAATTTGGATATCATGGTATTAATCTCTTCAATGGACGACTGCGTTCGTTGCGCCAGAGAGCGCACTTCATCAGCCACCACGGCAAAACCTCGCCCCTGCTCGCCCGCTCTGGCAGCTTCTATCGCCGCATTGAGTGCCAACAGGTTGGTTTGCTCAGCAATTCCACGGATCACATCAAGAATCCCACCGATATTCTGACTATCCTGATTCAGCGCTTCTATAACTTGAGTCGCCTGTTGCAGACTATGGCTTAGCTGATCGATTTCTTTTATGGTAATTTCGATGCTACTGACCACTCGCTGGCTGGACTTATCGGCTTCCTGGACTTTATCGGCAGCCACCGCAGTGCTGGAAGCGATGCCCTGAATAGATGCTTCCATTTGATTAAACGCAGTCGCCACTTTGGTAACTTCGTCATGCTGAGCATCTACCCTTTGGCGGGCAGTCTGACTGCGTTGTAATGCATCACCGGCGCGACTGGAAATGTCCTGCCCGGCCAAGGCTACACTACGAAAGATGTCCTGCAATGACACTAAAAAGCGATTAATACCACTGGCTAACTCACCAATTTCATCACCGCGTCGGATATCCAGCCGGTAAGTGAGATCGCCACCAGAGCGTGCCAGCCCGTCAATTCGCTGTTGTAACTCTTTTAGCGGCGCTGCAATAGAGGTTGCAAAAATCAACGACAATCCTACCGCAATAACAGCCGCGATAATCAACACCACTATGATCTGAATAATACTGGCAGAGATAATCGCCAGTGAATCAGCACTCACCCGATTAATCCAATCCCGTAGCTTACTCGAAAGTGTTATCAGGTTACGCTCAATGTCGGTTTGTAGCGCATTAATTTCTTTGGAATTTGCGATATATTGCTCTGCAATCGATCTGATTTGGGCATTAGCCCGACGAGCGGCCATAGCACTTTCCAACATCGGCGTCCCTTTCAGCAGTACTATCGCACGATCGGATGCTGCGTCGAGTTCGTCAATAAACTTTATTAAAGCATCAGCCTTGTCCAGACTAACTGTGAGTTCATTGAACAATATCCAAATCTTATAGTTATTATTGGTGTGTAGCAGAGCGTCACGTATGACTTGTCGTTCGAAAGTTGTTACTGCCTGGCGCTCGCTTTCATCAGCTAATCGGTCACTCGTGCTATAGATAAAGTTGTTAGACTCCGCCATGGATGCATTTACCACATCGACCATTTGCGCCGCCAATTCACGGTTCGTGTTAAACAACCCATTTATTTGACTGGCCTTGTCACTGGTAGATTTAAGCGAGGCGGCCATATTCCTCACGCTGGCTGTCTCCACTTCGGCTAACTTTCTTTCCGTTTTGGCAAACTCAACACTGACCTGGTCAAACTGACTTCGGGTATTAATAAAGCGATCAACGGCCAGGGTGAGATTGGTAATATCCTCGGCTAGCTGGCTACTTAAAGTCATTTCCTGCTCTGCGGTTTCTATCGCAGACTGGTTACGGAAGTAAAGAAATACCACAATCAACAAAATAACAATAAACAGAACCACAGGAGAAAGTAGCTTTCCCCGTACACTAACGTTTGACAAAAAAGACGACATAGCAAAACCAGGTATAGTTAATTCATGTTCAAAGCGCACGACCCTACCACTTGGAGTAATCGGCCATGACGCGCCACTATCCTGAATAATGTTTAGGCTTGATAACTGTGGCACCAGCAAAGCTAACTACTGTATTAGCTTTGCTGGCATACAAACCGAAGGATACGTCTCAGGACTTTTTTGAAGTTTAGCAGCCACCCGATATTCTTCCAGTACTATAACAAACTGATATTCTGATAATTATTGATACAAAACTGGCGACACCAGACGAACCAACACGCCGTCAAAGAGCTTGCGCTAAAAACGCAGGGGTGCCATGTTTGGCTTATGTGGATGTGTTTAGCGACAAACCGGCAACTGGCTTAACCGCCAATACAAAAAAATGCGTACCGCTATAAATGTTCGAAGATAACCAGCTAATCGCCCTATGCTCCGGGCGATTAGCCGGGTGGGTTAGTTAACGATAAACGCGCCCTTCATGATGGCAAAATGGCCGGGAAATGAGCAAAAGAAAGTATAATCTTCGCCGGCCGTTAGTCCAGCAACATCCACGGTAACCGTGTCCTGCTCACCGCCTCCAATAATGTGAGTGGCTGCAATAATACGTTCATCGCCTGACGGCAGGTAATTGTTGTCAGGGCCGGCTTTCAGGGCACCGTTCACGATTTCCTGGGCATCTGCGGTGGTGGATAACACCCAGTTGTGGCCCATGTATTTCTTGTCCAGCTGTCCGGTATGTTTCAGCGTCACCTTAAATGCATCACAGGATGCAGGCACACTGATTTCTTTCATATTAAACTGCATCATATCGTTACTTTCGATAGTCACAGCACATTCGTCAGCCAGGGTAAAACTGCTAAAGGCTACTAACAGCAAGGCTAAATACTTTTTCATCGACACACTCTCATCTGTTAAATGTGTATATAAGTACCACCCGGCCTGATGGATTAACATTGTCCCTTAAGTCGTATTTGTACTACTTATGAACTACTGCCTGATCAGTATTTACTGTCAGTGCTGTTACATGCACGACAAGTTTAGTGGACTGCAGCCTAGTAGGTATCGCGATGATAACGCTGCTCATCAATAAGCTGCATTAATGCGTCTTCACCGAGTATATCAGTGAGCGTTTGGTGTACCGCTTGTCCCATCCCCTGATGGCTGCCACACACATAAATGTGCGCCCCCCTGGCAATAAAATTTTGCAGTTCATCAGCGGCCGCTACCATGACATCCTGCACATACTCGCCGGGCACGCCCCGCGAATACGCTTGCTGAATCCTGAACCGGGCAAACCCGGATTGCCATGTTTCAATGGCGGCAGGGATAACATTGTCCAGTTGCGGCGACTGCTCACCGTAAATTAACCAGATATCGGCGTCACTCTCAGCGTAGTATCGTTTCGCCAGTTGCGCCCGAATACCCGCCAGGCCACTGCCCGCGCCGATGAGCACGAGTGGCAGATCATTTTGTGCAATATGACACAGCGGGTTGTCTTTCACGTAGGCACAAAATGGCTCGTCACCGCCCGCATAGGTTGTTAGCCAGCCGGAGCCGATACCTGGCGTGCCATCTGGTTGATACTGTTTTCTGACAATCAGTTTAAGCTGTCCTTCCTGGGGCACAGAAGCAATACTGTAACTGCGCAAAGGTAACAGGGGCATGTTCACAATGTGCTGCTCTGCGTTCCCTGACGTAGGTAAATCAATCAGTTGGCGAGTTTGTAATATACGCTCAATCGGGGTTGGTGTACCCTCAAACCCAATGGCCGTGTTTGGACTAAAGTCATGCTTTACCAGCCATTCATCAATGGCCGTTCTAGCGTTATGAGGCTGGACGTCTAGAATATCACCGGCCTGCCAGGTAGGCATAGTCTGCTCCGCATTCAGTGTAACCATGAAGAGTTCCCGGCCGGCCGCACTGTTGAGTTGCTGTTGCTCAATAACCCGCCAGGTACTCTCAGCCGGATGACTCTCAGAATACCTGGAAGCCTCACTCACCAGCGTCTGCGATTGTGCCCGATCGATTCTTTCCGGGCCTGCTATGGCCGTGGCGCCGGATTGCTGAAGAGCATCATTGAGTTGTTCGCCAAATTCACAAAACGCCGGATACTGACTGTCACCCAGAGCGATTACCCGGTAGGAGAGAGATTGTAGTAATGCGGTATTGTGCTGTTTATTATGCTGTAGCAACGCCCGGTAAAAACGCCGGCCGTTATCGGGTGGCTCACCATCACCATAGGTACTGACTACAAATAGCGCATCGCTTGCTTTTCGTAATGTATCGATGGCCAGGTCGTTCAGGGCGATGACTTTCACCGGGCGGTCAGCGCCCAACAATTTTGCCTGCTGTTCAGCCATTTGTTTAGCCGTGCCGGTTTGACTGGCGTAAGCCACAATAAAGGCGCCGGTGGTGACATGCCGCCGGTCTCGTTGCCGGGCGTAATAGCCAACAATGATAAAGCCTACCCATGCACAATAAGCCACGCATAGGGCAATGGCCAGCAACAGTCTTTGGTTATCTGTCATTCAAACTGCTCCCTGCCTGGAATTAATGGATGAAGACCAGTGCAATGACCACCGGGATCAACAACCCCAGCGCGGTGACGGGCCAGGTTGACTGCTTGTGAGAAGCCTGTTTTACCAATAACCATAAGCCAGTCAGGGTAAACACAATCATGGCGATAGCGATAACATCGATAAAGACAAACCACACCGGCCCGGTATTACGACCTTTGTGTAAATCATTAAAGTAAGCAACCCAGCCGCGCTCTGTGCCTTCATACAGCAGCGCTGCGTCTTCTACGTTGATAGCCAGCCAGCGATCCGCGCCGGGCCCCGGCCAGGCTACGTAAAACTCCATACCATCAAATTCGCCCGCCACATCATCCGGCACACTAATACTGTGTTCACTGGCCAGCCACTGACGAACCGGTTGTGGTGCCGGCATTTCTGCCAGCGGTAAGTCCTGTATATGCGTTAATACATTGGAGGGTACGTCACTTTCAATAGTGGTAACGGAAATCGATGCTGGGATCACCGCGGCGTGATTAAGTGTGATACCGGTTACGGCGAATAACAGCATGCCCACCAGCGAAACAGCAGCACTAATCCAGTGCCATTGACGGGCCGTGCCCAGTGAAAATCGCATAACGAAATACCCTTATCGTTGTTATTCAGTGCGTGCAATGTACCCGTTGGTAACAGCAACAACCAAATTGTTGAGACACAGTTGCGCAAAAAGGTAAATGATAACCATTTCTATTTAACCGTCAACACTCGTGTATCCTACTGGTCCTGGGAATTAGGGATTTAAACGTTATAAGAGGCCGCTGAGCAAAGGTGGAGAATAAAAAGGTAAGTTAAGCAAGGAGACGATACCGCAGACGCTGGCCGAACACGCATTTACGGTATCAATTAAAAGTGTTATGCGGGGCCGAACTGTTCGTTGAGATAGCCAATAATTTGTTTTGATTCATACAGCCACTCTTCCCGGCCGTCGCTATGCTGAATTCGTAAACAGGGTACCTGCACTTTGCCGCCCCCCTGGATCAATTCTTCCCGGTACGGTGAGCCCTGTGCGGCGCTGCGCTTTTCAATGGGTACGCGTAGTTTATGAATGGCACGACGGGTTTTGACACAAAACGGACAGGCAAAAAAATGGTAAAGGGTCATACCCTGCGCTGCCTGATTAACCTTTTGCTGTACTTCTGGCGTACGCTTTACCCGGCTCCAGCGGGTTAATACATCCACAGATACAATGACCAGACCGAGCGCATTGCGAACAAGTTTTACAATCATTAACAGAAAGTCCTTGGGAGTAAAAAGGACGCAGTATAATCTTTTTGACGGTTAAGAAAAAACCATGTGACGAGAAAAAGCACGGATTAATCGTGTGAACAATTCATCAGTGTTCAGCCTGTGGCTAACATGGCGGTTCAGGCAAGTATGCACATTCAACTCCACCCGGCCTGCGATGTCGTTAAATTCATTACACGCATTCACCGGCGGTATTATGTCTTCCAATACATCGTCAATGAGCAAACAGGCATGCGCCAGCACAATTCTGCGTCCACCAGAGGCCGTTAACACCCGCTGCGCTGTGCCAACAATCTTCTGACCATTAATGTTCAGGTTATAGTCGCCATCACAATAGGCACCAGGAGTGGCATGAATGTCGGCCGTAATCTGCAGTTCGGCAAAAAAGTCGAGTAAACTATCACAAAGCTGCTGGTAAGCATTTTTGACCGAATAAGGCTGCTCTGAAGCAAGAGTGTACATATGAGCAATATTCAGCATGGCCGGGCTTTGTGGAACCGGCGAACCGCCTGAACGACGCTGCAGAATGTCCCAGCCCCGTTGAGCCAGCCACTGACGCAACGGCTCGGTTATCTGCCATTTTCTGCCTGCCGGTAAAACGATGGCCGGCGACGTACAGCGCCACAGCAATAACCCCTGCTCAAAGCGGTTATGCTGAATATGCTCCAGCAGTTCCTGCTCCTTTTGCATGGCCTGCGAACAGCTAGTGGCAGATAGCCTGACTAAACGGTACCGGGGTTTAATGCTCATTGGCCCAGAGCTCCTCGCTAATGGGTGTGTCAGGACACAGTATAAAAAACAGTCCTTTTCAGCACCATTTAATAATTAAGCAATTCTGCTTAACACAAAATAGTGAGACACACGAATGTACCTGATATTTACCAAAAATCACTCAATGAACCGGCACATGCCCAGCCCTAATTCATCCCCATTACGTATTGAAAAACCAAACCTGAGATAAAATGCTTCTTTACCTTTGGCTGCTAGTAAGCCCACCGTTGAGCCTGCAGAGCAGTTTGTATCCAGAAAGCCATTAACCGCCCGCATAATCAGTGCCCCTATGCCCTGTTTTTGATGGCGTGGATGTACGATGACATCTTGAAGATAAAAGTACATTGCCCCATCGCCAACAACTCTGCCACAGCCAACCAGTTTTTTATCATGATAAGCAGTTACCCAGAACAGTGAAGCATCGATGCTGGATTGCAGAACAGGCAAGGCGGGATTACACCAGCCCATAGCTAATCTTAACGATGCAAAGTCAGTCGCCGTTGGCGCAGCCTGTTTAATACATAATTGAGGGTCTGACATACGATTATACTGGTCTGAATACGCTGTTTTCTAATGGCACTTTCGGCATATCACTATTGCTTGAGCAAATTGCAGAAGTCTTTACATGCCAGAGGCTTGCTAAATAAGTAGCCCTGGGCTGACTGACATGCATTGTCCATCAGAAATGCCATCTGCTGCTGATTTTCCACGCCTTCAGCAATCACGCCAAGGTTAAGACTTCGCGCCATTCTGAGAATGGCAGTCACCAAGGCCCTGGCGTTTTCGCTGGTGTCAACGTCATGAATAAAACTTCGATCGATTTTAAGATTGTCGATGGGTAATTTTTGCAGATAGCTTAGCGAGCTGTAGCCGGTCCCAAAATCGTCAATCGACGTTGTTATCCCCAACTCCCTCACCCGGCTAAGCAGGCGCTTGGCTTTTTCGTAATTGTCTACCAGCACCCCCTCAGTGAGTTCGAGTTCAAAATGTGTTGGTGACAAGCTGTTTGAGGTCAGCGTTTCACTTACAAAGTCAAACAAGCCACGATCGCTGATTTGTCGCGGTGACAAGTTAACCGCTATTTTCAGGTTGGGGTTGTATTGCAAAATCAACTTCAGGATTTGCGCGGCTTCAGCAATCACCCATTTACCAATGGGCACTATCAGGCCAGTCTGTTCAGCAAGCGGTATAAACTGGTCTGGATTAACAATGGTACCATCGGACAAACGCCAACGAATAAGCGCTTCGGCCTTGGTGATTTTATTGGTGGTTAAATTGACTATTGGTTGCAGATACAGCTCGAACTGATGGTTCTCGACCGCAGAACGTAGTGAGTTATGTAACTCCAGGCGCCGCATGGCGGCGTCCTTTAGCGCTTTGGAATAAAACCGGATATGACTTTTATTATCTTTTTTCGCCTCAAACATAGCCAGGTCAGCAAATTTCATCAGATCTTCGGAATTAGAGGCATCTGAGGGAAAGTGTGCGGCCCCAACACCAATAGCCATTTGGACCTTGCCATCAACGTCGGTATAAAGTGGCTGCTGCATTACTTCAATCGCTTGTTCAGCAAATTGCTGACAAGCCTGTAAATTGTGATTACCTTTAAAAATCACACCAAACTCATTGCCACCAATACGCGCACAAATATCATCCGGGCCCAGCACGTTCTTTAACCGTTCGGCTAACTCAAATAACACCTGGTCACCTGCCTGATGTCCGTATAACTCGTTTACGTGCCGGAAGTTTCTGATATCCACGTATAAAATAAAAAACGGCTGGCTGATATCGATAAGCACTTCCAGGCTTTGCCAAAAACTCTGGCGATTAGGTAATCCCGTAACATTGTCGGTTAACACTAGTTTTTCGTTGCGCTGAGTCAGGTATTTCTCGCGGGTGATATCGCTGATAATAAACACCCAGTGAAGCACTTCCTGCTGCTCACTTTTCACCGGGAACATGGCAGTTTTCAGCCATTTACTGGTATAAGGAGGCTTAAACCAGAATAACTCACCATCCCAACGACGTTCAGTATGCACCAGTCGCTCGTGTTCGGCGCACTGGTGCTTAAACAAGGGCAAAATAATATCAAACGGGGTTTGTTTATCTTTGTCGGGATCTAACTCAAAAATATCAAAGGCCTTTGGATTTTGCGTCACGGCATTCAGCTTTGCGTCACAAACTACCACGGCAAAACTGGCCTCGGTTAAAGCGACATGCACCGGTTGATTTTCCCTTTGCAACGCGTCATTTTGTTGCAGCACACTTTCAAGACGTTGGTGCAGGTACTCGTATTCCGCCTGGATCTTGTCGTTGGAAAGCAGCAATTCCCTGGCTGACTGTAACGTTTTTTGCTGGCGCAGATATTCGGCGGCCATATTGTTTATAATCAAAAACGCATCGCCTTTGGCTATCGCTGCCACCGCTTCGAGCTGCAGCACCACTCCGCCGCAACTTTCACTCCAGATGCCAGACTTGATCTGTCCTTCATTACCTATTTGCCAGAACTCTTCGGCATCAATTAAAAAGTCACTCAAATAAGCGGATTCCCCGGTGATGGTGATATTGAAACCTTTCTGCGCTCCAATCGCTTCTGGCATTAACTTATAAAACCAGCTTTCGTTGCAATATAATAATGTAAACTGATGCGTTCCAGTCCGTTGTAAAACGGAGCAATCCATTATGCCAAGTGCCTGAATAAGTGACTTTTGCATCATTGGCCACCACAAGCTAATTGAGCCAACCCGACAAACATTTCTTCAATCTTCTCACCGGTTTTCGCACTGGTATGAAAGCACAAGGCAAATTGCTCAGCCAGGATACGAATATGATCTTCTGTGACCTCTTTGGCGGGATCTAAATCTGATTTATTTACGACCAGGATACCGGGAATGTCTGTTACTTTTCGGATATCGCTCAAAATATCCAGTCCATCAGTGAGGCTTTGCAGGCGGGTTTGGTCGGTAACAATTGCAAAGGCAGAGGCGCCGCGCAGATACTTAGGCTGAAAACCGCAGTAGCGGTCCACGCCTTCCAGATCCCAGATGATCAACTGTACGGTTTCGGTGTCGAGTTTAAGGACTTTTTTATCTATTTTAACGCCAATGGAGGTCAGGTACTTTTCTGCAAAAATACCTTCAATATATTGTTTTATCAGGCTTGTTTTACCAACGCCTGAGGCCCCCAACAGACAGATTTTTTTTTGCAACATAATAACGAAAATATCCTTTTTATCGCCTTGCTGAGTACTTTCTCTCCACCAGCATTTAACCGGCCAAAACCATTGATGCACAGCGTTTCGTCACTGGACGCGTAACTGCCTGATAGCGCACAAAGGCGATACCGCTCTATTGAGCGCTAATTGTGATTACGTTAAAGATCACTTTGCGCACGCCAGTACCCGAGGCCTTTAATTCTAGCACACCCAGACCGATTGCATATAAGTATGCAGGCTCCACGCCCTGAGTAATAAGATACTGCCGGACAGTCTGTGCTCGCTGCTCACTAAGTTGCTGATTAAACTGATTAGCTCCGGTAGTGTCACTCGCCCCCATCACAATCAAACTCACGTTTACGGATAATTGCTGCGCTAGCTCGATAGCCGATACCATCTGATCGGCCAACAGCGTTAGTTGCGCTCTGGCGCTGGCAGAAAGCGTGCTCGCACCTGACTCAAATGAGATTTCAGTTTGGTTTATTTTAGCAATGGCAGTCTGAAGTAACGCGCTGCGAACATCCCTGCTATCAGCTTCGCTGCCCACCAGCGGGCTCACTTCAATATCGCTAGTTAGCGCTTCAGCCTTGCCGAATCCGGATACCGCAACAAGTTCGCTGAACAAAGCACGATAGCGAGTAAGGCTTAACTCGCCGGATAACCTGCTCTCTGTATCCATGGCTTGTATTTTCACCGACGGGTAGCGCTTTATCACGCTGGCAATCCGCGCATTAACCATTTTCGGCTCGAGGGATAAAAATGGCTTTTCTGTAATGTCCACCCACTTCGACTCTATCTGAGCGCCATCCAGCCATTGCATTGGATCCTGAGCCAACGGGTCTCGCAGAATATCCAGTTGAATGGTGCGCCAGCCGGTTTTCTCAGCACGATTAACCACTATTCCCGGCTGTTCGCCAATGCGCATCACCCTTATTAAACGTTGCTGATGGTCATATGCATTTAAAATCAGAGCCCCTGCGGACAAACTCAGCACAGATAATAGCCCGATGGCCAGATACGGCGGCTTACGTGCTTTATCGTCGGCCTCATCACGGCTTTTGGCTACCAGACAGGATTGCAGTAACACGGTGGTAGCCTCAAAAGGCTTGGTATTACCGTTGAAACTGCTGGCATCTTCGGTAAACATCTGATGGATGGATTCATTGGTATCTTCAAGCCTTATGGATAACTCCTGCGGGATATTACCTTTAACAGCAGCGACCAGCATCATGCTCGGCCCGTGTTTGATCACTAGTGAAAAATCCGCCGTTTTTACCACCTGTAAATTTTGCTCTTCAGCGCCTTCTGGGCGATTGAAGGAGTCGGCAACAAAGTCATTAATGGCAGTGAGCATTGCTGACACAAGTTCGCCATTGGCACTATCGGCTTCGTTAAAATTCACCGAATTAAGCAATATGCCCGATTCGTTGTGGATAAGAAGCACTTGTTCCACCCTGTACACGAAAGTCTGACTGACCACATATTGCGAAAAACTTATATCAGCGCGCCAGGCCTGAAAACGCCACTTAAAGCTCTTCAGCGTCAGGCTGTTTTCCAGTATTTCATTGGTTTTCTCAATAAACTCCGCGAGAAACGCCGTGACGGACTTACGCACAAGGCGGCCGACTAAGGGGTAAAAGTATCCCACGAACTTTTCACTTTGCCCTTGTACTGACGACTCTACCGATTTATTCACCACCGGCGTTAAGATATGCATGAGTTCATCATCCTTGCGCTGGCGGTCGTGCAGGGCTTCTACTACGACTTCGCTCACCATTAGCCGGGCGTGCTCCCTCATTATCTGAGTAACCTGCTCACCATTCTCGCCTAATAATATTTTGCGCAGCCGCTCAAGTTCAGCTTGCTCTGTCTGCGACCCTGGCTTATCGGAATAGTCAGTCATCAGACAAACAGTTACTGTTGATCAGTTTCTAAATTGACGGCCATCGCAGCCAGCAGTTTTGCCAGAGTTTTACGGTCGGTTTTGGTTGAACTAAGTTCGCTGGTCACTTGCTCTATTTTGGTTAGTGCTTCAGTAAATTTTGCGTCGTATTTTCTGGTTAGCTCTGTAACCGCTTGCTCAAGCGCTTTATGCAACTCATCATTATCCTGCTTATGATTGGCCTCTGACATTTCAAGCTCAGAATACAGTTTATCGGTAACACCACTAAGCTCTGCGGTTTTGTCGTCATAACACTTATCGACCGCCAGCGTTTGTTCATGTGCTTCATCCAGGCCTTTTTGCAGCGTATCATTGAGTTTTTGGACCTCGCTGGCGATTAGCTCATTGGTTTGAGCAAAGCGGTCCACCATAGCCTTTTCCAACGCTGCAATTCTTACCTCAATATCCTGCTGTGCGTCGCCAAATAAAATTTGACGTAAGGTAGTCAGTTCGGATGAATCATCGGCTTGTACTTGTGTTGCTGCTTGTTGTGCTTTCTTACCCGACATAATTTTACTATTCCCTGCTAGTGACACCATAAGCCCGCCGTAACCACTCTGTAACGAGGCCGGACAGTGAACTGGTTAATACTTGATGTACCTTTCGCTTTGTCTTGCGTAAAGCTTTACAACTTTCTGAGAACTTAATTCAGACGGGTTCCGAAAAGCACCTGTTCCTCTGTTGGATAGTTTATGCTCAGTTTTTCTTTTTTTCCATATTGATCTTACATTTAGCCATGTCATGCAAACGATGTAAGATGAACGCATTATCGCGTTATTTTTGCGGGGTATGTTGATTACTCGGTAATTGTCACGTTTAGTCCGTATTCACGTATCTCAAACATGAGGAAAAGCAGAAGAGGGGGACTTGATAATCCCCTTTATATTTTACCTGTATAAAGTTTTGCTGCTGGACTGACAACAGCAGGCAATTAGGGCCGTAATAATCTGATTTAAAACTTAGCGCTGTGAGCTGCCAAAAAGGGTTTTCATCTGATTGGCCATTTCCACAAACTTCTCTTTAATGGTACGCTTAAGACCAATATCCACACCGCCCATTAAAACAAAGCCTTCCACGGTAATAGTGGGGGCCTGTCGATCGGCAATCGACGGCGCTTTATTATCAAGCCCCCCCATCAAACAAAAAGCTTTTGTCACTACATTCACATTTTCCGGCACTTTGATGTCGATACCGCCCATAACACACAGGACTTTAATGGTGACGTGGGGCGTAGTAAACACGGCATCGGTAAAGTCGATATCTGAGCCGCCCATGAAACTAAGCACGCGAATTTCCGCAGGGACTTTCCAGCGTCCCGAACGATCCGAACCGCCCATTATATTGATGACGGTTTCATTCTCAGGCACATCCCCGGCACTGTAATTAATATTGAGCTTTTTCTCTTTTTGGCGGGTGTAATCGTCGTCAACCTGCATGGTAAGATCGGCGGCCAACTCAGCAATTTCGTGATGATCCTGACTCGCCATGGCTTTATCCAGACGGCGTTCAAAGGCTTCGGCTGAAATTACGCCATGGCTGTAGTGATAAATCAGTTTATCGATCACTTCTTCCCTGACCTGTTCGATAGGACGGTCTTCAAGTTTAACCATGATGGTTGCTCCCTGTTTTATTCGGTACCATTTGATTTTCGAATATTGAAGCAAATGCCACACCAACTAACAAACTACTAATTTTCAATAAGTTAAAAAACAACTCCTACTGAGAGTACAAGATTATCGCTAAATACTGGTCAATTACACCGCTTTCTGGTGTAGCTGACAATCCACAGACATATCGGTAAGCCGGCAAATCTGCTACATTACTGTGCTTTACGCAGAACCCTTAACTCACAATAACGCTTATGTCATCTAATTGTTTACCTGCCCCTGCATTTCGCACTGTCCTTTTCACGTTACTGTTGGCTGTGACCGGCTGCACCAGCACAGTTGTTCCCAAACTCAATCAGGTAACCGCAGCCGAAGTAGAAACCTTTGATAAGATTGCGCCGGTGGTGTCAGAGCTGAACAACCAATACGGTGCCGAAAATGTGCTTGTCGTAGCCGACATTGATAATACCCTGCTGACCAGCGCGACTGATCTGGGCGGCGATATCTGGTACCAGTGGCAACGCGGTAAGCTGGCGGTAAAGCCAACGCCGGAACAACAAGTAAGCTGCCTGTTCGAAGACGCTATCAGCCTGCTTTACGAGCTGGCGCCCATGAATCTGACTGAAGCTCAGGTCCCTGATTTACTCAACCAGTGGCAGGCATCAGGAAATACCCTGCTGCTGTTAACCTCCCGTGGGCCTAAAAACCGTGCAGCAACAGAGCGCGAGCTATACCGCAACAACATTAACGTTGGCCGCGCAGCACTTTCGCCAACGGATAATCCCAACCCGGTGTATCGGCAAAAGCTTGAGCGGGAAATGAGTTACAGCCGTGGCCTGATGATGACCACCGGCATGAATAAAGGCACTATGCTTGAGTGGATACTAACCAACACCGCGCGCAAGTTTGACGCCATCGTGTTTATCGATGATTCGCAGCATAACATCGAAAACATGGAAAATGCCTGGCAGCAGCAAAATGTTGATATGCGGATATTTCACTACACCCATATTGAGGCAGAGCGCAAAAACCTGCAGGGGCAGGTATTAACTGAAGTGCAGGCCCATCGCATGGCCGATGATTACGCTAAATTAATCGCCACTTTAAATAGTATTTTCCCTGCCCGTCAAAACAATGGACAGTGTCTCGGTCAGTAGGCCTGAGACCAAAGACCCGGCAGTTCACCGGGTCTTGTACCGTTATTAGAGCCGCTGATTAATAGCGCCGCGATAAGCATCAATCGCAGGCAACAGGCTGCAAATCAGTGTTGCCAACAGTATCGCGCCAACCACCATTGCGGTATGCAGAGTTAGCAGATTTGCCGAAATAAACATACCGTAGTGGCTGGCTAACCACTCTTTAGCCACTGCAAACACCCCGGATACCAGCGCTACCGCGCTAACGCTTGCCGCCCCGGCCAACAGTAAGGCTTCAACCAGGATTAAGCGAAATATGGTGCCTGCTCCGGCACCAATGATCCGCAATACGGCAATTTCCTTTTCACGCTGCTGCATAGAGGCCAGCAGCATTGTGGATAGCCCGAACAAGGAGGACAGCATGATAAGGATACTGATAAAGCGCAACAGGTTTTCAACGCTGGACATCATCTGCCACATCTCTGTTAGCGCAACACCGGGTAAAATCGCCATAAGTCGGTCATCCGGGTAGTTATTCAGCTCCCGTTGTAAGGTAAAGGTGGCAAACTTGCTGGTAAGACCCACCATCACCGCCGTAATGCTATCCGGTGCAACGAGTGTGTTTGCCATGTTGTCTGGCTGTTCTAACACATTATCCAGCTGTGCATGCGGTAAATGCATAGCTTCAATCCCCTGCAATGAAACATGCACGGTTTTATCCACCGGCGTACCGGTTGGGGCCAGAATGCCGGTAATGGTAAACGGCGAATCATCGTGGTTCTGAAAACTCACCGCGCCAAGACCATGAGCAATGACAATGTTATCCCCGAGTTTGTAATTGAGTGCCTGTGCCACATCAGCCCCCAAGACCGCACCAAAAATCCCCTTAAAAGCCCCCCCCTGACTAAAGGTTAACGGCTGCTTGTTACCAAACTTATAGTGCTCAAAATACTGCTGGTTGGTGCCGAGTACTCGGTAGCCGTGATGGGCATCGCCTAACGAGATCGGAATCGCCCAGTTTACCTGCGGATGTTGTTGCAACATCTCATAGCTTGCATAACTGATATTATTGGTCGGGCTACCCATTCGAAATACCGTGTAGAGCATCAGATTTAACTGGCCACTTGGCGCACCTACGATGAGGTCGACATCCGATACTGTGCGGTTAAAACTCTCCTGTGCCTGTAATCGCACATGCTCAACACTCAGCAATACACTTACGCTGATTAGCAGCGACAAAAACGTGAGCGCCAGTGACTTACCTCGACTACGCAAACTACTCAGGGCAAAAGACATTAGCATGATGATGTCTCCGTTGGTGCGATAATTGAGCTGATTGCCACGCTGTTATCCAGGTACCTGCTCAGGCTCTGATCGTGACTCACAAAAATCAAGGTAGTGCGATGCTGCTCACACAAATCAGTTAACAACTTCATAAAAGCATCCCGCGCATCGGCATCAAGTGCCGATGTGGGTTCATCCACCAGCAGGATTTCCGGCTGATTAATTAATGCTCTGGCAATGGCCACTCGCTGTTGCTGCCCCACACTCAACTGACTGGCTTTTTTAGTTAACACCTCAACCGGCAGTTGCAATGCAAGAATTAGCGTTTTCAGTTGTTCTGTGTCGGGTTGTTCTCCTCCAGCGAAATGTGCCGCCAGCGTTATATTTTGAGCTACGCTAAGGTGACTCACCAGGTTAAACTGCTGAAACACCACACCAATATGACGGGCTCTGAATTTGTCTCGTTTGCCCTCACTCAGGGACGAGAACGGTTTTCCCAACAAACTTACCGTACCGCGGTCTGGCGTTATGATCCCCGCCAGTAAATTCAATAAGGTCGTTTTGCCTGAACCGGAGGGCCCGTACAAAAAGAGACGCTCTCCCTGCATCACCTGCCAATGAGGAAAGCTCAATCCGGAAGCACTTTTGGGATACTGGTAACTCACGTTGTCCAGGCTAATCGCCTGTTCTTGCATTATTTCTGGCACTGTCAATTTTCGCTATACCTTATTATTAGGTCCAGATTATACCCATAGAGGATGAATTAAAACGGTTGCTCATCTTACCGTACCGGCAAAGAAACGAGGGAGTACTTACGTAACCCCAAATAATGTTATAACATAACCAAAGCAAACAATAAAACGGACAGTTTTTTCTATGACGACAGCATACCTACCCGTTATCAGGCTTAACATTCAACAGCCCCTGCAACGCATTACAGCGCTTTTACTATTGGTTGCAATACTAAGCCTGCTTGTACCAGCGTCCAGTGAAGCAGCTCAGTACCGGGAAGTGGAATGGACGGAACTTATGCCGAAAGAAGATTTGGCAGCCCTGCTTGATCCCCCGGATTTTCTCAACGGCATCGAAGATGGCTCGCAGCAAGATTCCGTCTCGGCACTTAATCAGCGTGAAATTATCGATCAGAAAGCCAAGCGGTATCGAGAAGCGTTAAGCTCAACTCAACCCATCGCCGAGTTTGACCAGCAAGCCATCAGAATTCCTGGTTACATCGTGCCGTTGGCGCAAAATGAGGAGCGCAGGGTCACGTCGTTTTTTGTTGTTCCGTACTTTGGTGCCTGCCTGCATATGCCCCCACCGCCGCCAAATCAAATACTGTTTGTCAATTATAATGAAGGTATTGAATTACAACACCTGCAACAACCTTTCTGGTTTGAAGGCAAGCTCGAAATTGAGATAAACGAGCGTGATATCGGCACTTCTGCCTATACACTGCATATCGACAACTACCAACTTTACGAGTAAAACGCGATGAAAAAATCATTTCTTGTTTGTACTGTTATCAGCGCACTGTCTGCCTGTGCGTTTATGGCTTCGGCTTGTCAGATGCATGCTAATGGTTTTGGTGCATTTGCTGCTTATCACAACAATAACCGGTATGAAGCCATGATGAGCGAAACAGTGAGCTATCCAACGGTAACCCTCGCCAAAAAGGCCATAGTAAAAGTGGGCAGCCAGAGCACTCAAAATGTGAGTATCACCGTGCCACTAAGTTACTACAACGTGAGTTTAACCGTGCGCGGCAGTGACGATATTGAGCTGCTGTCAGCCAAGGATCTCAAGCTCAGTGCGGTATCTGATAGTTACGATTTATCATTTACCTCAACGAAACCCGGCACCCATGAGATAACCGTAACCCTCAATGCAATATATGAAGGGTCTGCTTTCAGCACTAAACAAACACTGGTTGTCGAGGCTGGATGAAGCGACCCGCCGCTTTTGCGTTTGTTGCTATCATCTTGGTTGGAGCAGGGCTCACTGGCGGGCTAACAGCACACCTATTTACTGCAGACAGTCTGAAATTTAACGCACTTTTTAGCGCTATAGACGGCCAGCCACTTTACACCACAACCAATATTTCATTACTCAAACAGGTTGAATCTGCTCAGTTCAATCCATTAGGTTGGGCTGATTTATTGCCACCAGAAGAACAGCGACTGATTAAAAAGTACCAGACAGCTTCTACCATCACCATGGAGGATCAGTTTTTAAATGCCATTGAGGCCTCACAGGATAAAGCCTACCAAAGCACAATGCACTCTGCAGCGCATGTAACTGACCTGGATGGCAATGCTGTAACGCTCAACGGCTTTATAGTTCCCCTTGAAGCCGATGACGAACGAAAAATCTTACGTTTTTTCCTGGTACCCTATTTTGGCGCCTGCCTGCATTTTCCACCGCCGGCCCCCAATCAAATGGTGTATGTAGTAAGTAAAGGCGGCTTTACGCTGGCTGATATTAACACTGCCTATTCGGTTTCAGGCATTCTGCACCATGGCATGTATGAGGACCCACTAGGTACCGCAGCCTATATAATGAAAGCGGTGACCATAACACAATTCAATGGCCAGCCCGACGACCTCAGAAACCATTAGAAATAAAGGGGTCAGAGTACATTAATAGCTCTATTAATGTACTCTGACCCCTTTATTTTCTTTATTTTTACATTGCATCAAGTGTCAGTAGCAGGCGGGATTCTTCCGTGTTCACCTGAGGTGAACAGTGCACCAGCGGGGTTTGTTCATTACCTTTCCAGATAGACCCCTTCAGCAGCGCAACCTCTCCCTTCTGTAGGGTATTGATATTGCCACTGTGACTATCGGGATCGCAAATCAGGCGGCCATGCTCGATAGCGATATGCTCATTGGCCAGCCATTGAGTGCCCGTGCCGTTGTACGTCATGACCAACCGGCAAGGAACCCGGTCAAAGTGGAATTTAGGACACATGGCACTGTTAAGGGTCCGCAGGCGCAGACCTACCAGTTCCGTATCAAACAAACAGCCAAACATATCCACCAGCACTGCGACATCTCCACTCAATGCTGCATCCCACTGGCTTAGCGCATAATTGGCCTGCAGCGCTCTTAGCGCAGAAGCAACTGGTATCTCTTCGGTAACATTCAGCGTTAATCCGTCGTTTAATCCCTGCTCAATCGCGAGCTGCAATGTTTCCGGTAGTGATCGCTGCCATACCACCATGTTAACGTGCGGCTCATAAATATCAGCCAATACATCGGTCTGCTTTCCAAACACCTGCTGACCCGCAGTAACATTGACATCGTGACTAAAAGAAAATGCAGTGCTCATACTCAGGCTTCCCAGGCTGGAAACGGATCGGGTAATAGATGCCATCCGGCGCGGCCCTGCACCAACATATCGTCATCCAGTAGGCAGTTATCCAGGGCTTTACGGATAGCCTGTTCATCCAGGTTCTGGCCGATAAATACCAGTTCCTGACGCATATCACCGAATGGTTCCTGCCACTGTTCCATAATCGACTGACGATACTCTTCATCTTCCGGCCAGTCTTTGGGATCCACCGCTTTCCAGAACAATCCGCCGTAGCCATAACGGGCAATGCCACCTGCCTGACTCCACTGCCCTGCATAAAAGGGGCGACTGGCCAGCCAGAAATAGCCTTTAGAACGCAGAAGTTTGCCGTAACCCCGTTCGTTATGCAGAAAATCATAAAAACGCTGGGGATAGAAAGGCCGCCTGGCGGTATAGGTAAAGCTACTAATTCCATATTCCTCGGTTTCAGGGATGTGCTCTCCGCGCATTTCCTTCAGCCAGCCCGGTGCCAGTTGCGCCTGCTCAAAATCAAACAAACCGGTACCCAGTACCGCTTTGATATCAATATTCCCCTGCGAAATGGGGATGACTCGGGCACGGGTGTTGAGCGTGGTTAAAACAGCCGTTAACCGGGTAATGGCTGCTGCATCCACCAAATCGGTTTTGCTGATCAGAATAACATCGGCAAATTCCACCTGGTCGATAAGCAAATCGGCTACGCTTCGCTCATCTTCTTCACCCAGAGACTCGCCGGCTTCCTGCAGATACTTTGCTTCGTCAAAATCTTTGCTGAAGTTTACCGCATCGACCACTGTTACCATGGTATCGAGTTTTGCTACATCAGCCAGTGTAACGCCGTCTTCATCTTCGAAGGTAAACGTCTCGGCGACCGGTAACGGCTCAGAAATGCCCGTGGATTCAATCACCAGGTAATCAAATTTACCACTATTGGCCAGCTCGCGTACCTCAACTAACAAATCTTCGCGCAACGTACAGCAAATACAGCCATTGCTCATCTCCACCAGCTTTTCTTCACTGCGGTTTAGACTGACTTCATTTTTGAGTACTGAAGCATCGATATTGATTTCACTCATATCATTCACAATCACCGCTACGCGCATTCCTTCACGATTGTTGAGGATATGACTCAGCACGGTGGTTTTACCGGCGCCCAAAAACCCTGAGAGCACCGTTACCGGTAAACGCTTTAAGTTGTTCATACGATTTCCCTGCTTGTAGTGTGAGTTCTCTGACTTAACTGATAGTTTCGTAAATGGGCGTAAGCGATGATTACCGAAGCCACGATGGTAGCACCGGTTTCACCAATTTCGCCGAGGTAATCGTGGCCATATAGCGCGGTCACGAAAAGAATGGCCAGGCCTGTTAAACCGCTGCCCAATACCGTATTTTGATGATGATGACGATAGCCCGCAGCCAACGCAGCAAGCCCCACTGGGAGCACAAAAAACAGGATCACCTGATGAAACAGCTCGTGACTGTCGATAAACAATGCGCCAAATGATGGCAGTATAATTAATAGCAATGGCGTCGCCAGGCAATGGATGACACATAGGGACGACAGCGCTATCGCCAGCTTGTCTCCCACAGTTTGAGTACGTCTCACTTCAGGACTCCTTAAAGGTTGTTGCTGTATTCGGGCCACAGTGTTCGCAAAGCCCGGGTACTTCTATTGAATGACTGGATAGCTGATAACCCAACCGGTGTATATGTGTTTGAATAGTTGCCGCTGCGCTTTTATCGAGAGTGAGTTTCTGTACCCCACAACATTGCTGGCAGGTAACATACAGACGAATCGAATTGCCGGTAATTTCTGCATCATCCTGAGCAAAAAACTTATTAACAGAATACAAATGGGCTACCAGACTAACGGATTTCAAGAACTCTAAAATCCGGTATACCGACATAGCATGAATCGGCTTTTCGACGGTTTCATTATATAGATCAACAATTTCGTAGGCTGATAATGGCTTTTGTGCTTTTATCAGAACATCCAGGACCCGCTGGCGTTTGGATGTTAATCCACTGTGCTTTTTGCACTGCCGATTGTGTTGCTGAATCGTATCTTTAAGCGCCATTGCCATTAAACCTACCAGGCCAGCTCGCGTTTTAGCGGGGAGATATCCGCCTGTCCCTGACCAGCGCTGACAATCCACTGCGCGTCGATTTCGCCTAATGAAGGCGCAATATCAAACAGGGTTACGGTGATACCGTTGAGTTTGCCATTACATTGCAACTGATAACGTAACCTCACATCAGCATGCTGTGTTTCATGCTCATCGTGATCTTCATGTTCATGGCTGTTGTGATGCTCATCCACCTCATGATGCCCGCCTTCAGGTAAATCTACATCTTGTCCAGCCACCTCACAGTCGCCACCACTGGTTGTAAACACGCTCCCGGGTACTGCCAGACTTTCTCTAACTTTGTGCAAACGCCCCCGGTCTTGCTCGCTGTGCGCGGCGTGCTCAAACCCCAGCACATTGGCGGCTGGCAGATTGAATTCTAACTGCCATTGTTGACCTTCCTGGGCAATCAGCAATTTACCATGGCCATGTACATGAGCCTGCCCGGCACTCAGCACAGATGGACTGCAAATGAGGTACAACGCCCCTAGCGCTGAGTACTTTAATAATTGTGAGCCAGCAAAGCTTTTCGTCATTTTATTCTTGCTCCCATTAAGATATATGTCCTCACCCCGTTAATATGAGGCAAGGACAACTCGCGTTTAGTGCTCTTCAGCAATGCCCAACCAGGTAATGGCTGCCGGTACGAATTCGAGCTCGATATCACCGGTGGTTTCGCCGCTTTCTAAATCGATCACCAATACATGCTGAGCGATAGGGTCGGCCACATAAACAACCGCGTCGTTCTGGGCGATGGTCATTGAGAAGGCACCGCCTTCAGGCATCAAAGATAAATCTTCATCGGAAATATCCAGGCGCTCTTCTAATTCCCAGTGCGTGTGGTCATCGTGTGCATGGGCTGATAACACCGACAGATATCCCAAATCATCCAGAATCAAAAAGTGCTCGCCGTCGTAAGAAAACCCATAAGACACCGGGTGAGCATCCGTTTCAGGTTCCCAGTCGATAACGTCCATTTCGCCATGTTCAGGGTCAATGGCCGCCAACACTGCAGCGCCAGCGCCGTGCTGTGAAGCGATACCAATAAAAGTTTCCACGTCGTGGTGCGCATAAACCGTGCCGATACGCATGCCGTTAAGCTCATCGATATTGTCGAGCTTGAGCGACTCGTACTCTTCGTCGTGGGCATGCAACACCAAAACTCCATCGCTACAGCCAAACACTGCGTGCTCATCATTTAAGGCGGCGCCATGTAAATCGGGGCAATCACCGGCAAACAATTGTTCTTGCTCGTACTCACCGTCGTGGAGGTGATAAATACCTACACTATCTGGCAAAACGGGGTTTGCCGATGCAGTTTCGCTGTCGTCGCGACGCACTGTGGCAATTAGCATGTCATCAACCGGCTTGGCCACCCCATGCATGCTCACGTTAAAAGTGAGCGTGTTAATTTCGGAGGATTCTGCGGCAATATCCATGTCGGTAACCACTTGTACAGAAGCGACCATACTACTGTCGGCATCACCATCAAAAAACACTGCAAGCTGTCCATCGTGGCCGTCAACGTGAGTAGGTCGGCTGCCAGTAAGGGTAAAATCAGAAAACGATGGGGCTTCTGCGTAGTCGTGCAGATGGTCAACGTGATCTTCACGCCACAGGCCACCATCGATAAACTCTATCAGGTCATTAGCACGGCTTGTTACCACGGCAAAGCGATAACTCGCCGAGTGCGTTAGCGAGCTGCCTTCATGCGTCACGCTAAAGGTATCCAGCAGACTGTTGTTGTCCAGATCAAAAACAGCCAGTGTATTTGAGTCGGCATCAGTCACTGATAAACGGCCAGCACTTTCTATCTCATACTCATCATGATCATGGCCTTCACCTTCGTCGTGGTCATGCTCTTCTTCAATCGGCGGGAGTTCAGTAATATTGGTTTCTGCATCACCGCAACCGGTGAGTATTACCGAGCTAATGGCTACAGCTAAAAACGTTAGTTTGCTTTGAGTGTTCATTTTAATTGGTTCCTTTAACTTTAATTCTCAACGACCTAGAAATAGCCACGCAGTCCGACACCAACACTGCGGCCGGGACGAGGGGCTAAATCTTTAAGGAATGAGGTGTGAACACGGGCTTCCGTGTCAGTCAGGTTGGTGCCCTTTAAATACACCGACATATCCTGACTCAACAGTTGAATGTCGTAAGACACAAAGGCATCTACCATGGTGTATCCGTCGGTAGCGGTTTCGGTTGGTGCCGTGCGGTCCTGATCGGCATAATGGGTGATATCCAGATGCGCGCTGATGGTTTCGGTTTGATAACTCAGTTGCGTACCCACCCGCAGCGGCGGCGTTCTGGGTAAATCTCCACCATCTTTCAGACGGGCACGAACGTAATCAGAGAATACCTGAGCTTTAAATTCATCGGTTAACTGCCAGGCCACCTGTACTTCGAAGCCATGTAATACGGCATCGGCAGAGCTAAACAGGTAAACCGGTAATTCAGCACTGTGATCGTGTTCGTCAGCGCTATGGTCGTGGTCATCTTCTTCACCATGATCGTGACCACTTTCGGCATAGAGTCCGGTATCGGTCTGGAAGTAGTAATTATCGACCTGGTTGTAAAAGGCATTGAATACAAAGCCAATATCGCCTGACGTTTTACGCAGGGTAAAATCAATATTATTCGCCGTTTCCAAGTCAATATCGGCTGAAGCCAGGCCCAAAGCACTTTCTTCATCACCGGTCAGGGCAAACAGTGCACCCACTTCATAAGTGCGAGTACCAATATGCGGGCCAAAAGATAAGAGTTCAGACGCGGAAGGCGCACGCTGTGAACGTGAAACCGACAGACCGACGTTATAACCGGGCGTAAAATCCCAAACTACACCGGCCGACAAAGAGACAGGTGTGAATTCCTGATCGACATCGAATACACGGGTAAATTCAGTGTCTTCTTCGTGATCATGGTCATGGTCGTGTTCCTCTTCCCCCTCTTCATCATGACTGTGCGCACCAACCTGAGGCAGAAGAACTTCGGGTGCCTCAAGGGTCACCCGTTCAACACGGGCTCCGAGCTGTACCAGCACATCCCCAAAGTGGCGTTCTTCCATCAACGCCAGGGCAATCATTTGTGATTCAGAAGGCGGGGTAAACGCTTCACTTCCCCGGGCAGCAATGTCGCTGTCTTTATAGTGAAGACTAAGCCCACCCTGCCATTGGTCAAATGCTGCGTGCATTAATTCCACGCGCACTTCGTTAGTGTTGTTCTCAAACACGGTGCCGACGGCGCCATGCTCTATTTCCGAGTGTTCATAATCGGTGTGACCGGCTCTGAAATTAACGCTGCGTAGCCAGTCATTATTGAAGGTAAATTCACCCAGCAACTGAACCTTGGTTTGTTCCAGGTCAGCGAATACCGCTTCCTCTTCGTTATGCTCATCCTCGTCATGATCTTCTTCATGATCATGACCTTCTTCTTCCTCGTCGCCGTGAGAATGACCGGGAATGCCATACTCACGATTAAACTGTTCCACCGCAATACCAACATAGCCGTTATCAAGCAGGTAACTGGCACCTACCGTAAAGCCATTCGATTCTTCCGCACTGTTAGCCACCCGATGGGCCGCATCGGCACCGGCTTCATCATTATCCGGTGCAACCGGCGTATCGTAATCGTCAGACTCACGCCAGTAACCATCGGCGTAGAATCCAATGGCATCGGTACCGGTAGTCACATTAAAAGAGCCCAGCTTTTGATTATTCACCGAGTCGGTTTCGAGCAGCCATTCGCCACGGGTATCAGAATCGGCGGGCACCCGACCGTCAACCACATTGACCACACCACCAATGGCACCACTGCCATAAAATAAAGTTGCCGGGCCACGCAGCACTTCAATCTGCTGGGAAGTTGAGGCTTCAGATGCAACGGAGTGGTCCGGCCCTACTCTGGACACGTCACTCACATCCAGGCCATTCTGTGCAATCAACACCCGCGGGCCACTCAGGCCGCGAATAATAGGCGTACTGGCCACGTTACCATGAAAGTTCGATTGTACGCCCGGCAGTTTTTCCAGCGTATCGCCCAGCGTTGCTGCTTGTCGACGGCGTAAGGTCTCGCCACCGAGAACGTTTACCGGCGAGGCAGACTCCATAATTGACATATGCATAGGCGCGGCAACTACGTCTATAACTTCAATAGGTGAACGTTCAAGGCGAAATGTCATTTGCTCAGTATTGTTATCAGAAACCACAACAGTTTCATGCAGATGAGCATAACCCGGAGCGTTAATATGCAGTACATATTCACCAGAATCTATCGCAGGCAATGAAAAGTAGCCATTGTCATCGGCAGTCGCCGATAAATTCAGCGATTCAATTTCTATTTCTGCATTAGCCAGTGGTTTATCATTTTGGTTAACCGCTTGTCCTTTAATCTCAGCAGCCTGTGAGATACCAGGCAGCAGCATGGTCATCACGATTGCCAGTTTATTTAATTTCACTTGTTCTGGTCCATCTTGCCTAAAAGAAATGTGATGTTATAACATTTTATTAGTAGTAACAATGGTCGGACTGTTAAGAAAATTGCTTCTCACCGGCAAACTGAGGCAGACTGTCCCCACTGAGAAGTTAGAAATAATAATTTACAGGCTTACTTTTCTATTTATGAAACTGAAACTGCAACTGATACACAACAAGCACATTCAGCCACTTCTGCGAATTGCCGCCGAGCAGCGCATTGCCCAAACCAGCGGTGTACCGGAAAACTGCAGCAAAGCAAATATCGAAGAATGGATTGAGTGCAGTCTGGCTGTACCTGCACAAGAAATGCACTATGTATTGCAGGTAGAGGCACAAGTAATCGGTTGCTGCATCTTAAAAAAAATAGACTGGCAAGAAAGAGCAGCTGAGCTCTCTTACTGGTTAGGTGTTGACTATTGGGGTAAAGGCCTGGGAACCACCGCAGCCCGACTGATGGCAGAAGCCGCTTTCGATATTCTGGGCATAACAACCCTGAACTCTCACTACTTAAAGTCAGGCAATGCCCCTTCAGGTCGTATCCTCACCAAACTCGGGTTTGAGCCAGATCCCTCCAGGCAGGATCTGCCAGCCGAAGGCCGTTTTTTACAACACCCAAACGACGTGTGGACCTTTGTAAAACTCACCCGTAAATAAAGGGGTCAGAGTGCATTAATGGTGAAACTAAATCACTCTGACCCCATTAATTTTCCATTAATGTTTTAAAACTGGTATTTTACTGATACGTTGTAATTCAACGGTGCGCCCGGAATGGTCCACAGTTTATGGTACGAGCTTTCAAAGTACGTCTTATCAAACAGGTTATTTACGTCAAAGCGGACGCTCAACCGCTGACTAAGCTCAACCGACACGGCAAGATTTACCAGCGTATAAGACGGTAAAAGATAACCGACATCGGTGGTCTCACCCAGGCGTTCGCCCACGTAACGTGCGGTAGCGGAGAAAAATACCGGATTAGCCATCACTTCATTAAAATGATTAAGCGATACATACCCAGAGTTTTTCGCGATGTTAATCAGGCGGGAACCTTTGGGAATAGGCACGCCCCAGTCCAGGTTATTCACTTCATTAGCGGTTTTTGCATCCGTGTAGGCATAACCTAAATCGATACTGGTATTTACTGAGAGATCGGTAGTCAGCTGAAACTCAACGCCTTGACTTTCCACCTTCCCCAGCGTGGCAGAGAATCCGGTATTGGGCTCAGCAGTGAGCATATTGGTTTTTTCAGCGTTATAAATCGCCATACTTCCCGAGAACATACCGGCCAGATTTTGCCATTTCGCGCCTACTTCCAAGGAGGTGGTCTCTTCCGGATCGAACGCATTACGGTCGGAGTCTAACCCTGGGTTGGGCCTGAAACCTTCAGCATAACTGGTGTACAGGTTAACACTGTCGTTAACATCGTACACAAACCCTACCCGTGGTGTAATGACTGACTGGTCCTGATTTTGTTCAATGTCGTCAATTTTGTTGAGGATATCCTGTTCAAACTTATCCACCCGAAAGCCCAGTAACAGCTTGGTTTGCTCTGTGAGCTCAATAAGATCCTGCGCGTAAAAACCCAGCCCCTGTTGTTTTTCAGCCGTGAAAGTCGTCAGGGAAACCTCAGGACGGAATAGGGTATAATCCGGGTTATTCGGATCAATACTGTAAGTGGTATCCCCGGCGTCCCAGGCCGTGCGCCAGCGCCGGTAATCGGTGTCCAGGTGATAGTTATAATAATCAAAACCCATCAGCAGGTTATTGGTCATGCCGGCCAATGTTACTTCGCCGCTGAGTTCAAACCGAATCGATAAATCCCGGGCCTGATAGTCACGGGTTCTGCGCTGCCGAGACAGGATATTCGGATCGGTATACAGTAATTGTCTGCCCGCTGAAAGCTCGGTATCCGACGAAATGCCCTGCATGGACGAATCCCGATAAGCAACCCCCGATAACAAATGCCAGTCTGCGGTCAGCTCATGGTTTACCACTAACTGATGCCCCACCGCTTTAACTTCGTGGGCACCATCCCGGATATCACCGTAAAAGGCTGCCGGATCGACGTCATCAAAGTTGTTATCCAGAATAAACACGCCACGGTCGAGGGGCTTTTCCTGGTCAAGAATTTCTACTTCGTAACTCAGGCTGGTGTCGTCAGAAATATTCCAGATAAATGACGGACTCAGATTCAGGTTTTTAAAAAAAACGTAATCGCGATAGGTATCGGAGTCTTCATAGGAACCATTGAGTCGATAAGCTAACTCATCGTTGTAGCCGTTGGTGTAATCAAATTCCACTTGCTTCTTATCGAAGTTGCCCACGGTCCCCTGAAAGTACCCCTGCTCGTCGAACTGCGGCTTTTTGGTGATAACGTTAATGGTACCGCCCGGCTCGCCCTGACCATACAATGCCGAACCCGGCCCTTTCATTACTTCAATAGTCTGAATATTTGCAGTACTCCTGTTGCCACTGTAGCCACGCACATTAAACCCGTTAACCAGATAGCCGGTGGGATTATTCTCGTCGCCGGAAAAACCGCGAATAGCAAAACTATCGAACATGCCACCAGAGTTATTCTGGCGCACAATTGCGGGAGAAAAATCAAGCGCATCTATAAACCGGGTAATCCCCTGGTTCTGCAGCAGGGTGGCATTAATGCTATCAATCGCCTGCGGGGTATTGATTAACGGCACATTGCTGCGATAAGGCTGATAATGTTTTCTGACTTCAATGTGCTCCACCTCTTCATTGTCGGACTGTGCCTGACGTTGTGATGCGGTTGATAGATTGTCCTGCGCAGCAACACCAGCGGATATAATGAATAAGGAATATAATAATGACTGCTTCATCTGTTCTCTTATGGCCTGAGTGTGAAAAAGCCGCGAATGATATAGTATAACATAACAACTAACAACCGCGGCCAGGCAACATTTTTGATAAGATAGCTTACTTTGCTTCAGCGTAGATACACGCCGTTAGTTTTGCATGCAATTGGGGCGGGATTTCAGCCGCAATAATTTCAACCCGGCTCTCTGCGCAGTCATCCAGAATGATTTCGTTGAGGCCGTCAGCGGTCAGGTCATAGCCAAACACCCCTGTCTCAGTAATAAATACACCTTTGAGCCTTTCTGCATCAATTTTCGCGAGGAGCGAACGCAATTGGTGATGTTCAAATACGATATCCGGTGCGAAGCGCCAGCCTGCACTGTTAAACCCTTCACCGTTATTTTTGGCAGTAATGATGCCGCCCGCGGGCAGTCTGTGCTCAGTTGCCGTCTTGTTATGGCTATCCGCATCATGATGATCGTGTTTGTGATGATCATGAGTATGAGTATGAGGATTTGATTCATGATAATTGATTGCCGCACCATTTAGCGTATCCAGTGGAAGCTGGCCCTGCTCGGTGAATAGCAAATCCGTAGCGGGTTTGCAGTGTTCAGCCACATACTGCGCTAAACGCTGGTGTTCATCCTCCCCGTACAGATCTTGTTTATTGCCTACCACCAGATCGGCGATAGCCAGTTGCTGATTAAAGGTATCATGGCCGGTATATCTTGGCTCACTCAGTTTACGGGCATCCACCAGCGTAATCGTTTTTTGTACCGCTAACACCGGTTGATAATGTTCTGCCGTCAGCACCTGCATCACCTCTTTTGGATGACCCAGACCGGTAGGCTCGATAATCAAACGATGGGGACGGGATTCAGCCAGCAATTGGTTAAGTGCTATTTGCATTGGTAAGCTGGCCGCACAGCACATACAGCCCCCCGGGACCTCACGAATATACACGCCACTTTGTGTGCTCAGCTGACCGTCAAATAAGCTTTTATCAATGCCTATTTCGCCAAATTCATTCACCAGAATGGCCCAGCGTTCATCCGCTGGTTTCTGTGCTAATAAATGTAAGATGGCTGATGTTTTACCCACGCCCAGAAAGCCGGTAATGATATTGGTAGGCACAGCCAGTATATTGGCGTTTGTCATAATTGCAGCACTTGTTCGTTAAAAAAGAGGCTTTGCATCATATAGGAAAGTTAACCGCAAATACTACCTGTTACCCACTGAATAATATTACAACTATTGCTGACTACTTTGGTTTGAAGAACGATGTAAAACACGGGAATAGCCATGCCTAACAGGGTTAACCACCAACGCTGTTTTCCCAAAGCTCCATATTTTCCTTTCACCATAAACAGCGCGGAGAGTGCCTGGTAGAGTAATAACAGCGCGTAAATACCAGAAAAAACCACCCAGATTTGACTGGGTTTCATTAAGGTGTAAACGGTTAAACACTGCGAGTACAGGCCGCGAGGTTATCGCTTCATAAACCGCTTTTGGCTCATTAGAAGAAAGCATGATGGTATGCCCTTCAGGCAGAAATACCTTGCCAATTTTAGGCGACTACCAATAGCTGGCTTTTACCCTGCCATCGATACCGAAAGCGCTGAACAGTTGCTGGTTTATCTGGGCATCAGTCAGCGAACAGTCAGCCTCAACTGGTGCCTCACGGCGCCCAAGCTGATAATTAGGGCTGAAGTCCCGTACGTGGTTAAGCGCCAAACCTTTGGTCACCGAAGCTGGGTCAAAATCCTCGCCGTTAGGTTTAGTCAGTGATACTAAGTATGTTTGTGTTTGTTCTTTTGACCGATGGATAGCATACATTTTTCCGGTAGCGATGGCTTTGCGGCCTTTCACGTACATAGGGAACGCCACATCACCATCTTGCACCTTCAAACGTAATTCCTGACAACGTGCATCAGAAGCGATATCAATATCCTGTAGTTGGGTTTCCTTCGGTTAATTCTGTAAGTGTTGCCATGCTCTGTTACCGATTTTCTCTCCCCCCGGCAAGGTATGCTCGTACAGAAGTTGCCGCATTGGTGATAACACTCCTAATTTAGCATTAGATTGACTGATTAGTCTTCTCATCGCGCGAGCAATGGTTTACTCAGAAGTATGAGATTCGCGGTATTATATTTATCATCCGACTTCTTTAATTTAATTAATAACAGACTTCATAACGTCTTTAAAAACGCTGCAACTGCCTCTCGTTCTTCTTTCGTTAGTTCCAGTTTCACCAATAAATCTGTTGTTTTGGGAAAATTGGGATCATCCAGTTGATGTGCTTTTGGTTTAGGTCTTGGCCCACCCGCATTGTATTGACCAATAATGCCACTCAAACTGGACATGATCCCGTTATGAAACCATGGCCCGGTTTTCGATACCGCCCATAAAGTGGGCGTTCTAAAAGCGCCTGAATCTGCCGACTGGCCAGTAATGTCAAAGCGACCGCCGTCATGGTATTTGCGTTGGTAGTAGTGGAACCCGGTAACATGGAATTGGTTGTCACTCATCAAAGGCCCATTATGACAGGTCATGCAACGGGCTTTAGTACGAAACAAATGAAGCCCTTCCAATTCCTGATCAGTCAGAATATCCACTGCGCTTTCGGGTGTTTGGTAAGCTTGTTCAATAAACGTCATAAACTTACTCTGCGGCGGCTTGATAGTACGTTCAAAAGCGACAATTGCTTTACTCAATGTCTGAGCTGTGATCCCTTCTTCCGGAAATACTTCCTTAAACTCAGCCAGGTAGTCATCATTGTCACGCAGCCTGCCCAATGCGCCCGAAATGGTCGCATTCATTTCCTTGGGATCAACAATTGGCATTAATGCCTGCTGCTGGGCGGTTTTTGCCCGGCCGTCCCAAAAAAAGCTTTCCCACAAGTCTATGCCGACAATGGTCGGCGTATTGCGTTTACCCACCTGTTGAGCGATGCCCACGGCTTGTTTTCTGTGGTCGGTAAAGACCAATCGGGCTTCATGACAACTGGCGCAGCTCACCGTGTTGTCTTTTGACAACATGGTATCGTGAAATAACTTATCCCCGAGAGCCACCATTTTGTTTGCTGGCGGCTCGACTAATTGGGGTAACGGGGCTAGCTCGGGCACCTCACGGTTATCAGTAGTAATTACTGACGGCCAGTGTTCCGGTGAACGGGCATATTTTTCCCGCAAACTAAGCTCATGTTCAGCGTCAGCAATTGCCGAAAACGCAATGAAAAAACTAAACAGCCATTTATGTTGCATCATTCTATCCAGAAAGTCTCTTCGGTGGCCGTTTCGCTGATCAATTTTTTGGCATCTTTACGTTCTGCCTCCCCATTGATGCTCTCACAAAGCACCGCATTCTGCTCATTGGCCTTTTTAATCAATTGTTGAAAGCTTGCTGTGAGTAATTCACTGGTTTTTGGGTCGATATCCTTACTCGGGGCGTAACACAACTGTTGTGCCATTGCACCGGAAGAACTTAATATCGCTAAACAGCTTAATAAACGTATAAATGAAGTCATTTTATTCCTCTTTTTTATTGATAACGGTATTTAACGCCTAACCACACACGACGGCCTGTTTCAATACCACTGTTTCCCGGTGTTACCAGGTAAGTGCGGCTATTCAGTAGGTTATTTACATCCAGATTAAATTCCAGGTCACCGTAGTTTGCTGTGGGTATGGCATATTTGAGGGCTAGATTCACCTGCACCCGGTCATTAAATTCGGCTTTTCGATAAGAAGGCACAACTACGCTATACGAGGCACACTCTGTGCACGCCCGTTCAAGGAGATTTGTTGTTTGAGAACTGCCAGTGCTCACTGCACTCACATAACTGCCGGTGTAATTCGCTGTTACTGCCGCGGTAATAGCATTCCATTCCATTGCCCAGCCCATATTTGCGGTGACTGGCCGACTGTAATTCGCATTGACCCGGTTAAGCTGATCTTTGGTAATGACCTGGCCTTGATAATAAACCAGGTCGTCAAGCGCCGCGTCATCGATAGCTGAGTCATAATCGTTGTTGTTGCGATAGTTTTGTGTGTGGCTGATATTCGCCCACAGTGAATGTTCACCAAATTTGGCACTCCATGCCAATGAGACTCGCTGACTGGTACCGCGACCAGAATTATTCTGATAGGCATAGCGATAACCATCAGTATCCAGTACGCTCTCGCCAGAGCGGGCTAACTGATCCTGTTGCCAGCGATACACATAATTAATTGAAAATGTGCCAAATAAATCCGTTGACTGCTTCCACCCAATCATTGCCTCATCATTGTAGGGGGTTGTGACATCCTGATATCGGTCGCGATAGTCACTGTCATCGCTCGATAGCGTCCAGCCTTGCAGATAGCCGTTTTGTATAGGCCTGTACTGCACATAATATGGTCGCTTAAGCTCTTTAATTTTATAGGTAAGCAATCCCGCATCATAATATCGGTTCAAACCCAGCACTAATAAGTTGCCATTATCAAAAACATCAATACCGGCACTTAATCGAGGAGCAATGTTATGACGTTTAAAAAAGTCATCATAATCATAACGCAAACCAACCCTTAACGAAGCCCGCCCCCAGTCGATGCTGTCTTCAATGTACGCACTGAACTGATTAATATCGACATTAATATTCTCCGCGCCATAGACAATACGAGTTTGAAAATACTGTGGCGTTGTCAGTACATTATCAGAATAGGCCATCACGTGTTCAGGGTTGCTAAAATCAATGCTCCCCCCAAGTTGCGCCACCAACTCAGTAAGCGGCGTGGCATAACTAATACTGATACAATCGTTCGTATAACCGCTACAATTTAACGGGTTATCCAAATCAGACGTGGAATATAAAATTGGCGAATTGTAATAATAACTGTCTTCTTGCCTGATCCTTTCCATCTCATCTCTAAGCCAGGAGGCTCCAATCTGGAATTGATGTTGCAAGCCGAACAATTCATAGCTATCAAAATCAATATAGCTACTCAGTTGCGTGCTTAACTGGGTTTTATCGATGTCGCCATAGCCACCTTCTTTTGAAAATGACTTAGCCTCGTAATCACTGTCGTCTAAGTCATAGGTGTTGTTAGGGTCATATTGCCCCCAATCAACCCCCTTTGCCTGAAACCATATGTAATAGTGTTGTGGTGCCTCCCGACTATTCTCGCTATGATTAACGCTCAGTTCTGTATGCCAGCTTCCCCAATCAAAATTTTCTTGTAATTTAACAATACTGCCAATACCTCCACCCTCTGCTGTAAACCAGCTATCCTTTACGTTTCTCAATAAATTATGGTTCTGATAGGGTGCGTACATGATTGACCAGTCAAGTCTGTCAAGCCACGTATCACGCATGCTGTATTTTATTAGTACATTGGTATTTTCACGCTCGGTTTCGACAATTTGCTGCAAAGATACATCTGAAATCTGGCTTTTTAATAAATTAGCAGAGACCAGAATACCGTGATGACGGTTAAAGGAATGACTGCCTATCACACTCAAACTGCTGGTATTGTAAACGGGCACCTGATCTTCCAAAGGAATACTGGTATCAACCGCAGCGTCACGACCATTGTCTTCACCATCAAACCCGTTGAGAAGGTGAAACTCTCCCCAGGCGCTGCTGGTACGGCGCACACTCGCTGAGAAAACCGGCGCAAATGAACTCATGGCATCGAGCCCTTCCACATCAACCACACCGCCTGAAAAGAAACCAAAACGAGCGGGGATGTTGTTATCAAAGACCTGGATATTGTCAACAATATCGCTGTTTACGGTAAAGGTTTGGGGAGCCCCATACACGTCATTCACACTGGCAATGCCACTTTCACTGCTGCCAGGATCCTGACGGCTGTTGAAATTCATGCCATCAAGAAAAAAGCCGGTTTGCCAGGGTTGACCACCAGAAATAGAGAGTAGCTTAGCGCGGATTTCACCGGCATTACTGGCTTTTAGCGCGTTTTCTGAGCCCTGAACACCTGGAAGTAACAATATGAGATCGTTAATATCACCAGAACCTTTTGGCATATTTTCGATAAATTGCTTATCTAAATAAAAGCGCCCACTGATTTCCGGCACCTCAAGGCCTATGTACTTGCCATAAACATCAATGTGCTCAACGTTCTCTTCCGGCTCATACTTTTCCAGGCAGTCACGGATCTGCGAGGTATATTGAAGTCCTTCTACTCTACCCGCTTGTTTAACACATTCCTCAACATAACTTTCGGGTACTTGATGATAATTGGCTAAATACTCAACCGACTCAACGGCACTGGCCCCAACGGATGTTAGAGCCGGTATCGTTAAGACGGTTATGCGAACTGCATAACCTCGTTTTAACATAGCAGGAAACCTATTCTCCGCTTAATGGTGCAGAATCTTCCTCGTCTGCAATACCATCACCGTCTGAATCGGTATCTACTGTCAATCCTGATGTAGTAATTTGCGCTTCTGTTGCCGACAACAGGAAGAAGTTTGGCATGCCATCCGTATCGGTATCGATAAAGGCAATCTCAGATGCCGGGAAGTCATCCTGCGTGGCAATAATTTCAGATAAGGTCACAATGTAATCAATAACATCGGCTTCTTCGTTAACCTCGTTATTCACTAAAGCTGTTGCCGCATCATACATACCTGCATTGGCGTTCAATGCAATCAAGGATTCAATAACACCTTGTAATTCATTGGTAGACAACAACAACGCTTTTTCAGTCACTTCAGTAATTGCCGCTTTTATAGCGGTTAACTGAGTTGGTACAACCGTCGCGTAATCGTCACTTATACCCGCCTGACGACGCAGCGCACTTTCCAGTGGGTATATTGCATAACCACCACTGCTTACTTCACCATCATCAGAAACCGTTAAATTTGCTAACTGACTCACAATATCGTCTATTAAATCTTCGGTGAGGGTTTCTTCGTTGAGCAATTTTGTCACGGTAGAGAGCGCTGAAGCTAAGTATTCCTCAGCGGCGCTGATGCTGCCAAAACTGGCCAATGCACTGGCAATTTCAAGGTAACCATTTAATTGAGCAATGCCGTCGTCAGCCAGCAATGCTGTTTCTTGCCCTGAGCTCGCTGCGGCAGCAAGCATGCCGTTGGTATCACCGGTTACAGCAAATGACGGGATCAGGTTTTTATAAGCCTCGCGAGCCACGCGGGTTGAAACCAATCCAGCATCAGTGGATAAGTAAGTATCCACTAACGTACGGCACGCGGCTTGCTTAGCAGTAACGTCTTCACCTAAAGAATCAAGCAGTGAAATTACCCGCCAGCAGCCCCAGTCGCCGGTAATAAAACGGTCAGTCGATAGGCCGGCATTTTCTTCAACATACGCCTGAGTATTCAGCACATTGTCAAACGCATAATTAAGCACCGTAACGGCGAGTGCATTTTCTTGTATGCTGATTAATTTAATCGCTGTTTTACCTGCACGATCGCCCAGGTTTTCATCCACCAGAATTTCGTAGTAAGCGCGTAAATCATTGTTCTTGTTAACAAAGTAATCGTAAGCAGCTTGGGATGCCTCAGCGACCGTTGCGCCCTCAAGTAATCCATTGACAACCTGATAAGCAAAAACCTCTTCCAGTGCATCTTCATAGTTACCGTCTTCCGGGTCGATAATCGCCAGGGCCGGATTGGTCGCTAGATCAGGATATAACCCTTCAAGAACACCCGCCACGGTTTCCACCGGCGTTAACGATGAATTATAAGTAGCTTGTGCATATTCATTCGCTTCATACGTGTACTCAGCGTCATAGTTTACGTCAGTAAACAACGCCAGTGTTTTGGCTGCATATTCTTTCGACTTATCATAAGCCTGAATAATATAATAGTAATCAGCAACATAGCTTAAATTGAATGACCGAGTACGATAAGCTGGTAATCCACCGCTTGTCTTCCAGCCGATTCCTTCTGCCATAACCGCCATGTTGTCGATGGCGAATTCAGCCTTTTCGCGATCACCATCGCTAAAGGTGGTTAAGTATGTTGCTACTCTGTCGCGAACCTGAAAATAAGCTGCGGATACAAAGCGGCCATACGCAGATGAGTATTCTTCTTCTTTAATGGCATTGGCAAAGATATTGATTGACGTTAACAAGTTCTCAGCCAGTTCACTTTCGCCAGCGTCGATATAATCATTCATTAGCGATTGATAGAATTTCGCATCGCTAGAGCTGATATTGGTTAAGCCTTTTTCCGCCAGGTATTGGTTAAAAGCAGACTCAGCTTCAGTTCGTAAAGTATTTGCCAGAGCCGTTTTATTTGCAGAATCCAGCGCCCGGGCAATTGAGCGCAGTGCTTCACCCCGAACGTCATTCTGGCCTATAGTGGCAACCAGTTCGGCACCTTTGTTTTCAAAACCAGCAATGTAATAGCCCTTGGCAATCTCAGCAGTCACCTCGTCCTGTGCTTCTTCGTCAGAAGAGGTTTCAAGCAGTGCTTCAGCTGATTTTAAGTGGGAATAATCCGACGCATAGTAATAGTTGAGTTTATCGGCATTGCTCGCAAAAGCAGGTTGTAGATCAATCGTGGCTGCTACCGGTGAGGCAATAATGCCGTCAGTAAAGCTGACAGAAAAACTCTGATCGATTTGTTCTAAACTCGCTGGCGTGTAAGTAAAGGCCCCTGTAGCAGCATCCAGTTCAAGGGTGCCTGATGCTGGTTGAGTGACAACGCTAAAAGTAATCGCATCGCCGTCGGCATCGGTTACATCAAGTGTGCCCGAACTGGCCCCCTGACTGCTAACCACCACACTGCTTGTTTGCAATACCGGGGCATCGTTAACATTCGTAACAGTAAACACAACCTTAGTTGTTGCCGTGGCTGTACCATCTGAAACCTGCACAATAACACTGTCTTCTCCGGCAAAGTCTGCGGTGGGCGTGTAGGTAAACGCACCACCTGATTCCAGGGCAAAAACCCCATTTGATGCGGCGGATGATACGGTGTAGGTCAGGGTATCGTTGTTATTAGCATCGGTTGCAACTACGCGGCCTGACACACTGCTGTCTTCATCCAGTGCATAGCTATAATCTGAAGAAAATTCGGGCACCTTATTACCTGAACCGCCGCCACACGCAGTAAGCGAAGACGCTACAGCAGCCGCAAGCAGACAGCAATTAATATTAAATTTCATTGTAAAACCTCTACGACAATAAATTATTCCCAGTGATAGTGATGAGTAACATACCATTTATTGCAAATGAGATCTATTATCATTAGCATTTGCGTTGAAAGGAATGGAAAATATGCCAAAGTCACTGCTTTGAGTTCGTTGGGTTAAAGCAAGTCAGGGCTAACGTCTTGCTAATGAGTTAACAGTTTGGTTTGGTTTTGTCCTGCTATAGATTGTGCTAGAGACACTACCAAATGAGATAACGCCTGTCTTATCCAGAATGGACAAACTGTATGAGTGGTCTTTACGACTGGAGGTTATTGATCCGTTTTAACCAAATGCCAGAAATGGCTGACATACCTATAGGTTGGCAACAAGACTCAGTATTTAGTTTAAGCCGTTACGATACAGGTTAGATAATGAAGCAATGAGAAACTCATCGCTCGGTTTAATTTCTCTTTCAACGCCAATTTCATAGAGTTCGATATTCGCTTCCTCAATCTCACCGGTTGCGGCATTAGTATCCACCTTTATTTCGCATCCATGAACAGACTGAATATCAAATTCGTAAGTCGCATTATCTTCGAAGCTGATCTCTCATTCAGAATGCAGCCACTTTATCCGGATGAAAGGCCAGTGCGGATTTTTCAGCTTCGCCGCAAAAGATTTTTGCCAACTTTTTAAACAGGAGATTATTTTTGCTAACGACCCTTTCGATTTAACGAATAAATCCTTCTTCGACATTACGTTCTACGTTGTAGGTATTACCATCAGCATTGGTTTCAATGTTAAACTTATAAATTGGGGCGTCACATTCCATTTTGAGCCTAACTTTCTGACATGGCCGGGGATTGTATCCAGTGTAGCATCCAGACAGGTTTCCATTTTAACCATAGGCCAGTCGCGGATAGCATCCAAATCTGCATTGTCGCCAGCGGCAACTGCCAGACTCTAGACTGCGAACAGTGACATTGTTAACCCATAAATAGATTTCATAGGTTTATCCTCTCTTATACTTTGCATCCAGGGAAAATTCCTCACCAATCCCGGGAACTTTTCCGTGGCGAAAAAAAACCATGGCACGCAAACTTATCCATACTGTATCGGGGTACTGTAACCCACCCCGCTAGAGTACAACTCCAGTGGTGAGCCTCATCAACTCACTCGAAGGGTCAACTTCATCAGGTTGACCCTTTCTTTTTTCTGTCACACCCTCAAATTAGCTCAATTATTCACCCTAGGTTTAGCGAGCTCCAGCCTAAAGCACCTAATCCTTAAGTAGTACAGCAATAATACAATGGTTTAATATCATTTTATTTCAGACACTTAATTACATTAAAAAATTAAAAAATATGACATTTTCCCGGCTAAAACCGGGCAATAATCCCTGTTTTTCCGATCAGTTTACCATCGATACTTTTAACACCTGATATACATATCATTAAAAAGGTGTGAACATGAAGCGAAATCAACGACTCTGCAAAACCACTCTCAGGGCACTAGCATTTGCCTTGTCATCAACGTTGCTAACCGGCAACGCCGCGGCAAAAGGTGTTACCTGGGAAGACATTAAAAATGATGCCAACACGACTGAAGACGTTCTGATGTACGGTATGGGACCAAAAGCCCAGCGTTTTAGTCCACTCGATCAAGTTAACAAGTCCAACGTCCATACATTAACGCCAGCTTGGATGATGAGCTTTGGCGACGAGAAACAACGCGGGCAGGAGTCTCAGGCATTAATCTACGATGGTATTATTTATGTTACCGCCAGTTACTCTCGTATTTTTGCCATGGACGCTCGCACCGGCGAAAAGTTGTGGACCTACTCCCACCGTCTGCCAGAAGGCATCCGCCCTTGTTGCGACGTGATTAATCGTGGCGCTGCAATTTTTGGCGACAAAGTGTTCTTTGGCACTTTGGACGCAGGGATTGTGGCGCTGGATCGAATCACTGGTAAAGTGGTCTGGAAGAAGCGCTTTGAAGACTACAAAGCGGGTTACACCATGACCGGCGCGCCTACGCTCATTAAAGATCAACGCACTGGTAAAGTATTATTAATTCATGGCTCCTCCGGCGATGAGTTTGGCGTAGTGGGTAAACTGTTTGCCCGCGACCCGGATACTGGAGAAGAAGTATGGATGCGCCCCTTTGTTGAAGGTCATATGGGTCGTCTGGATGGTGAAGAAAGCACCCCAACCGGTGGTTCCCGTGAACCTAAAACCTGGCCTCGCGATGAAAACGGTGAGCTGGTAGAAGCCTGGCACCACGGCGGCGGCGCGCCCTGGCAAAGTGCCAGTTTTGATATGGAAACCAACACTATTATCATTGGCGCTGGCAACCCTGCACCATGGAATACCTGGAAACGCACCGCGAAAGGTGACGACCCACGAAACTGGGATAATCTGTATACCTCTGGTCAGGTAGGTGTTGATCCATCAACCGGCGAAGTCAAATGGTTCTACCAACATACGCCTAACGATGCCTGGGATTTCTCTGGCAACAATGAACTGGTGTTATTTGAATACCAGGATGGAGGTAAAACCGTTAAAGCTACAGGCCATGCCGACCGCAACGGGTTCTTCTATGTGGTTAACCGTGAAGACGGCGCCTTCATTCGCGGCTTCCCGTTTGTCGATGGTATTACCTGGGCTACCCACATTGACCCGGATACCGGTCGCCCGGTTGAAGTAGAGGGGCAACGTCCACCGTTACCAGAACCCGGACAAAAATCGGGTAAACCGATTGAGGTATCGCCTCCGTTTCTGGGAGGTAAAAACTGGAATCCTATGGCTTACAGCCAAAACACCGGCTGGTTCTATATGGGCGCAAACCACTGGAAAGAAGACTACTGGACAGAAGGAGTGACCTATCAAAAAGGTAACGCTTATCTGGGCCAGAGCTTCCGCATCAAGCGTTTATATGATGATCACGTAGGTGTTCTGCGGGCTATCGATCCGAAAACCGGTAACATTAAGTGGTCGCACAAAGAAAAACTGCCATTGTGGGCCGGTGTATTGGCAACCAAGGGTGGGCTTATCTTTACTGGTACCGGCGATGGTTTTATTAAAGCCTTCGATGAGGAAACCGGCCAGGAGTTGTGGAAATTCCAAACCGGCTCCGGAATTATCTCCTGTCCCATCACTTGGGAAATGGACGGCGAACAGTACCTTGGCTTTGCTTCAGGCTACGGTGGCGCGGTGCCTCTGTGGGGTGGCGATATGGCCCAGTTAACCAAGCCAGTGTCTCAAGGTGGCTCGTTCTGGGTATTTAAACTGCCTAACTTTGATAAGAAAAAGTTTGCTAAAAACTAATCTTTTCCTTCTGTGATAACGGGAGGCCCTGGGCCTCCCTCTCTTGGAGTAATTATGGCAACCCTGAGAACCCTAGCATTGCTAATAAGCCTTCTCTACGGATTAACGGCCAATGCGTCACTCGAATTCGATGACAGTATTCTGCTAATAGATGGCTGCGAGATAGTCCCCAAAACTCGCTGCGAAAACGCCGATTTCAGTAACGCCGATTTACGGAATGCCGATCTTACCGGCGCGACCTTTATTAACGTTACATTTAACGGTACCGATTTACGCCATGCCAATCTCAGTTTTGCTACTTTCAAGCGCAGCAAACTGGATAACGTGAACTTAGCCATGGCCAACCTGTATCATGCCGATTTACGCTCCTCTACTGCATTAAACGCAAACTTTGAAGGTGTCTCTGGCGCTGCTATCTTTGCTCAGGGAGTGGATTTTTCGGGTAGCAATCTAACCGGTGCGAATTTTGATCAGGGACGAATGAGCGCAGCCAAACTAATTAATACCACATTACGGGCCAGCCGGCTTGAGCGTGTGTGGATGAACAAAGCCAATCTCAACGGGGCAGATCTCACCAATGCCAATATTCAGGAGGCCAAACTCAATGGCGCAAACCTGAGTGAGGCAATTTTTAGCGGTACCCGAATTCACTATGCCACTTTTCAGGGAGCCTTTATGGAAGGCTGTACTGATTGCCCTTTTGACTGGTGATTGAACCCTTTTTATTTTTGTAAAATATGGCACTACTACTTTGGTATCAATTCACTAATTACTTGGTCTTTGGCGAAAGTAGCATGATGCAAAGCCGGGAACTTTTCCCGGTTATATGCAGGAACCCTTCCCTTGGATAGCGACTCGCCTCTTCCCATACTTACGTTGCCTTAACTATATTTTTACACAATAAATACAAGCACCTGGTCACAGAAACCAGCGACGCATTGTATCGATGAAAACTGACTGGAAAAGACACTATGAAAAAATCCGCGTATCTCTATCTTGCAGCCTGCATCGCAGGCAGTTTTCAGGTACAAGCTCAAAACAATCAGAATGATGTCGAAAAAGTCACCGTGTATAGCCAGTCACCGCTGAGTTTTGTGTCCGGCTTAACTGAATATTCGCCGGCCAGCCAGACCATAGATGCCGATGCTCTGGATGTGGATAACGGTAATTCCCTGGCGCGTATTTTAGATAACCAGTTAGTCAGCGTGTCGATTAACGATGTCCAGAACAACCCATTCCAGGCCGATTTACAATATCGCGGCTTTACTGCTTCACCACTGCTGGGCTTACCTCAGGGCCTGGCGGTGTATTTTAATGGTACCCGATTTAATGAGCCCTTCGGTGATACGGTAAACTGGGATCTTATTCCTCCTTCAGCCTTGGAGTCGGTTACACTGGTCTCAGGCGCCAACCCAGTGTTCGGCCAGAATACCCTGGGCGGGGCACTCATTTTGAACAGTAAGGATGGTTTTAGTTTCCCATACAACAAAGTTACCGTGATGGGCGGCGACTTTGGCCAGCAAGGTATTAACCTCGAATTCGGCGGCAACAACGGTGAATGGGGTTACTATATTAATGTTAACAAATACGAAGAAGACGGCTGGCGCGACTATTCACCCAGCGATATTAAACAAGGACTGGCCAATATTACCCATAAAGGCAGCAACTCAGCCACCCGCATCACCCTGGCCGCTAATGATAACGATCTGATTGGTAACGGTGCTATACCGGTCGACCTCATTCCTTATGAAGGTCGCGACGCTATTTATACCCGACCTGATCAGACTTTTACCAGTCTGCGCTTTATTAATGTTAACCATGAGTATGAACTTAACGATAACTTAGTGCTGCGTGTTAACGCTTATTTCCGCGACAATGAGATCGAAACTTATAATGGTGACGACAGTGACTACGAAGAATGTGACGTAGGCTATGGCGAAACGCTTTGTGAAGAAGATGAAGAAGCAGAACTGGCAGAGGGAGACGAAGAAGAGACAGATGAAGAGGAAGTATTTGAGGAGGACGATGCCATTCAGTTTGTTGGTTTTGCTCCCCTGGTACCACTGGAAGATATTTCAGATGCCGACCCGGATACGTTAGACGGTACTGCCAATACCAGTTTAACCGAGCAAGAAAGCTATGGTATCAGTGCCGAGCTAGCCGGGGTGACGCAATCCGGCTTGTTAACCCATAATTGGGTAGTTGGCTTAGGTATTGATACCGCTGACATCTCGTTTCGCAGTGATACCGAGTTTGCCGTGCTCGACAACAATTCACCACAAGACAGCCGTGGCGTAACCGGCATTGGTGTATTTGATGAAGGCTCAAGAGTTCGCCTGGATACCGATGTAAAACACACTTATTTGTTTGTTAGCGATGTCATTGAATTAAACCAAAACTGGCAACTTGCCCTTGCTGGCCGTTTCAACAAGTCCACCATTGACATGGTAGATGGTGTTGAAGTGGGCGAAGGCTCACTGAACGGCAATCATGAATTTAGCCGCTTTAACCCCTCAGCCACAGTGCATTACCGCAAAGATGGCTACCATGCCTATGCGTCTTATAGCCAGTCTTCGCGTACGCCAAGCCCGGCAGAGCTAAGCTGTGCCGACGAGGACGATCCGTGTAAACTACCTAATGGGTTTGTGGCCGACCCACCGCTTGATCAGGTGCGCACCGATACTCTGGAAGTCGGCGTAAATTATGGCCTCGAAAACGGTATGCTCCATGCCGCTTTATTTCGCAGTGAAAGTAAAGACGACATTATATTCCAGCAAGCGGGTGATCGTGCTTCGGTGGGCTATTTTGTTAACGTGGATAAAACCCGTCGTCAGGGCGCTGAATTCAGCCTGCTTCAGCAATATGAAGATCTGGAGATCTCAGCCAATGTGAGCTATCTGCAGGCCACATTTGAGACACCATTTGTTTCATTCAGTCCGCAAAACCCACAGGGTCCGGGCCGTCAGGTTAAGCCAGGTGATAACATTCCTGGTCAACCAGAATGGCAGGCCGGTTTTGAAGTGACCTACCCTGTGATTGAGAACCTGTATATCAGCGCCGATGTAGACTACGCTTCCGGTCAGTATTTCCGTGGTGACGAAGCCAATGAAAACCGCCAACTGGACGGCTACACCCTGGTCAACCTGAGCGCCACGTATGCTCACAGCAGTGGGGTTACTGTGGGACTGCGCCTGGAAAACGTGTTTGATACCGAATTTGAAACCTTCGGTACCTATGGCGAGGCAGACGAGGTATTAGAAGATATCTATGACGATATCGACTCTACCGAGTTTGTTGGACCGGGTCAGCCCAGAACCCTGCGCTTGTTCGCTTCATACCAGTTCTAATGCGCTCCAGTGTGCGCAGCTCATCACTGCACTCTCTCAGAGGCGTGTGACTAATACACGCCTTTATTTTCTGTTTCCTATACCTGCCTGAGCCACCATCACTGTACATAAAACGTTCAAAATAAAATATTCCATCATAATAATCATGATTATTCGCCTAAAAGCTTGCTTTGTGTAACTAAAAGTTGCCACAATAAAAAATATAGGTGTTTGTTTTTATGTTACTTTTTGAAATATTACTTCAAAATGAAAAAGTTCAATTTATTTGACACCACATAATTTTTTATTTAAGTTCCATAATGTCAACTTCTCTAAATTGATTGACAGGCAAGGCCATCGCAGTAGCGACGACTTTCGAGCCGTTGTTGGTGGAGTTGTTTAAACATAAATAATTATAGTTGCATACAGATGTGTTATCGAAGGTTACACGTTTGATAGCACATTGATGCGGCAGAAACAGGGATTCACATGAATAACGATAATAAACTCCATAAGTTATCTATTGGAGTCATCACAGCTATGGGGTTATTAGCAACACCTCAGGTTTTCGCTCAGGAAGAAGCTGAAGATGGCGCCGAACCAGTAGAAAAAATCTCCATTGTTGGTTCACGTATTCGTACCGATGCGTTTGCTAACGATACACCTATCGACATTATCAGTGTAGAAGACGCCGAACAGGAAGGTCTGAAAACACTGGGCGAATTATTAAGAACCAGTACTGCAGCAGCAGGTTCCAGCCAAATCACCGCAGCGTTGACTGTAGGTTATGTTACCGACGGTGGTACCGGTGCTGAAACCGTTGGTCTGCGTGGTCTTGGTGCAAACCGCACCCTGGTCCTGTTAAACGGCCGTCGTGCCGGACCTGCCGGTACTCGTGGTGCCGTATCATCCTTCGACCTGAACAGTATTCCTCTGTCTGCTATCGAGCGCGTTGAAATCCTGAAAGACGGTGCCTCTGCCCTATACGGTTCAGACGCGGTTGCTGGTGTAATCAACATCATCACCAAAAAAGGCGACGACAAGACAATCACTGTTGATATCAGTCAGCCATTTGAGTCTGGCGGTGAAGACAAGCGTATTAACTTCTCATATGGTGAAGAGTTCGCAGATGGCTCATTCCGAGTTACCGCTGATTACCGCAAAACGTCAGAAGTAAAACGCGGCGATCGCGACTACTTCAATTGTACCGAGCGTTTGCAGTTCCGGGAAGACGGTTCTCGTTCTGATCCTATCGATCCACGCACTGGCAAACCTCACTGCTCTGAGACAGGCTACGGAATTTGGGTTTACGATGACACAAGTGATGCTTATGGCGGAGGTCTGAATCTTGCGTATGACTATGATGGATTTTTTGCAGCTAATGGATTCGAAAGTATAAATGATGCAAATGTTCCCTTAACTACGCCTGAAGGCTGGTACCCTGTATCGTACGGCGATGACTATGCCAGTAATGGTTGGTGGGACCAACGTCACCCCTTCCTAGCTCAGGAAACCAGGGTACCCGAAACGGAACTTATGTCGATTTATGCAACGGGTGACTATAATATAACCGACGACATTACCATGTATGGTGAGTTCATTGCGAGTCGCCGAACAACGGAGACTCAAAACTATCGTCAGTTTTGGCATGCTGAGGCAGGTACCCTACCACCATCTAGCTTCCCGGGATTTAGCGAAGCCCCTGGAACAGAAACAAATTTATTAGCTGTAGCGCTAACAGATCACTTTAGTTCTGAGATAGAAGTTGATTATACCCGTGGTGTTATTGGCTTTACTGGCGATGTAGGCTTCTGGACATGGGACCTATCTTATCAACACAGTATTAGTGACGGGGACTACACACAGGACATTATTTTTTATGATTCTATGTATATGGCGCAGGTTAATACGTATTTCGGAACAACTTGTACTGCCGACCAAGTTACTGAATTCAGTCAAAAATCTTGTGTTGACATACCTTGGACGGATCCGCAGTTTCTATACGGTAATCACACTGCGGAGCAAAAGGACTTCTTGTTTGGCGTAGATAAAGGTAATACCGAATACACCCAACAGACTCTGGAAGGTTTCGTTACAGGTGACTTATTCACTTTACCTGCGGGCGAAGTAGGCGCGGCATTCGGTTTCCAAGTTCAACGTGACGAGATCAACGATACCCCCGGATATCACACGCTTAATGGCAATTCATGGGGCTTGAGTAGTGCAGGTATCACTAAAGGCGATCAAATGACTAAGGCAGTTTTTGCCGAAGTAAAAGCGCCACTCATTGAAGGTGTAACCGGCATAGAGTCTTTAGACCTAACGGCTTCCGCACGCTGGACCGATGTAGATACTTTCGGAACTGACACGACCTTTAAACTGGGTTTAAACTGGCAAATTGTTGAAGGCTTAAGTGTTCGAGCGAGTCGTGGTACGTCATTCCGGGCCCCAGCGTTGTTTGAACTTTACCTTGCCGAACAAACTGCCTATCCTTCACAGTTAGCTGTGGATCCTTGCTTAAACTACGGGGCAGAATACACTGCAGGTAATATCTCAGACACGGTTTATCAAAACTGCTTAGCTGATGGTATACCTTTAGATTATGATACTCCTGGAAGTTCCGCTCTATCTGTAACCAGTGGCGGTGCAGGTCGTCTGTCAGCAGAAACATCAGTGGCTGAAAGTATCGGTGTGGTCTGGACCAGCCCTGAAGATACTTATGCGGTATCTGTGGACTACTTCGCCATTGAAATTTCCAACGAAATTGACAATTTAGGTGGTTCCAGCATCGTTAACCGTTGTTATGGCTCTATCGATTTTGCTAATGAGCCTTTATGTGACCTGTTCACTCGACGTGACGGAACGGATGGCGATTACGGTATCGACCAGATCAACGGCGGTTATGTCAACATCGCTTATCAAGAAGTACGTGGTGTGGATTATAACTTCACTTACCAGGATGACTTCGATTGGGGTTCACTGCGTTTCCGCGTAGAACACACCATGCAAATCGAACAGTATAGCCTGCAGTTTGAAGACTCACCTTACAACAACTTTGTTGGTGAGAACGGTTCACCTAAGCACGTTGGTGTAGCGCGTTTAACTTACTCTAACGATGATTACAGCCTGACGTGGACAGCGAACTACTACGACTCGACTAACGACTACGAGTATTACAATAGTGAAACCAATACCACTACGGTTAACGGTGAGACTGTTACATTCATAGACGAAACACCTTGGACCATGTATCACACGGCTTCTGGCTCATTCTCTTATGAAAGCCTGGATGTCATCGTAGGTGTTGCTAACGTGTTTGATAAGGAACCACCTAGAATTTCTAGCAGTGGCTTCCAATTGGGTAATGCTGCACTATTCTCACAATACGACTTCATTGGTCGTCGGGTATTCGCAAACCTGCGTTATAACTTCTAAGTTATAAAAGTTAAATAAAGCCCTCGCTTGTCGGGGGCTTTTTTTTCCAGAGGGAAAATTTATGAAAGTTCGTTTGATGTTACTTGTCATCACAACACTCCTTGGAAGTCTGACATTCACATCAGCAGCGCAAGCTAAAATCAATACGCCGCTATTAGAAGCGTATGCAAAACATTCACAGTACCTGGACATTAAAATTTCGCCTGATGGCACTTACCTGGCGTCAACCTCCCGCGATGAAGATGGCGTGGTATTTTTAACCGTGCTGAATATCAAAGATCAGGAAATCGTTTCCATCACGCGCGGGAAGGGTAAGGAAACCGTTAGCAGTTTTGACTGGCTCAACGATGAGCGCCTGATCATGACGATGGCCCGCGAAGTGGGTTCGTTTGAACAACCGCTGCCCACCGGTGAGTTATTCGCCATGGATGCAGACGGTGAAAACAGTGTTATCTTAAGTGGCTGGCGCGCTGAGAGTGGCGACCGTCGATTCTCGCAAATCATTGATATCCTGCCGGATGAGCCTGACGCAGTGCTGGTATACAGCACCGACTTAACCGCCAAAGAGCCCTTTCTCGATATTTACAGAATGAAGGTTAGCAATGGCCGTAAAGCCTCCGAAGGTCGCGCGCCACTGCGTGCTTATGCTGGTGCCGGAGTTAATGTTTATACCGATACCCAAGGCAACGTGCTGGCTATGGTTGGCGCCGATCCCAATGAAAACAACAAAGAAACCATGATGGTGCGTAAAGACGGTGACTCTGAATGGGAAGTAGCCTTCGAAAGCGAGGCTTACACGCCCTCATTTACGCCGCTGGTATTTTTATCTGACGATAAAACCATCGTGGGCCTGAGCACCATCGAAACCGATACGTGGTCTTTGGCTACCTACAACATCGACACCAAAAAGCACGAAGTATTGGCGTCACATCCAAAAGTGGACTTATCGCCTATCCTGCACAGTGAGAATGGTAAGGTTAAAGAAATATTCGGCGCCAGCTTCGAGTACAAAGGCATTGAAAACATGTTCTTCGGCGGCGTAAAAAGTGAAGCCGAACAACGCGTGCTGGCCAGCCTGGCGAATACCTTTAAAGGCCAGACTGTTACAGCTACATCAGCCACCCGTGATAACAGCAAGATGATAATTCGGGTAGGCAATGCCAATAATCCGAATGTGTTTTACATGTTTGACGCCGAAGCCCGCAAGCTGGTGAAACTGGCTGAAAGCAAGCCCTGGCTGGACGACGTGGAAATTCCGGAATCCAAGCTAATCACCTATACCGCCCGTGATGGTCTGGAAATTTCTGCCGTACTCACCCTGCCTAAAGGCGAAGCTAAGGATTTACCTTTTGTACTGCTGCCTCACGGCGGACCGCACGGTATCAGTGATTCTATTGCTAGCATAGACTCCAGTGTACGAGATGCCAAAGTATTGGCTGCACATGGCTACGCGGTATTGCAGCCAAACTTCCGCGGTTCTGGCGGATACGGGTTACCATTTTTGACATCAGGTTTCCGTAACTGGGGGACCACCATGATCGACGATATGACCGACGGTACTATGTATCTGGTGGAAAAAGGCATTGTTGATAAAGACAGAATGTGTGTTTACGGCGCCTCTTACGGTGGCTACGCGGCATTACAGAATGTTATTCGCGAACCGGACTTATACCAGTGTACTATTGGTTTTGTGGGCGTTTACGATCTGGACATGATGTTTGAAAAAGGTGATATTCCGCAGAATGATGCCGGTATTAATTACCTTAATCAGGTATTGCCGAAAGGCAAGAACCGCGACTTGCAGTCACCCATCAAAAATACCGACAAGATCAAAGTACCGGTATTTATTGTGCAGGGTGAAGAAGACGTGCGGGTGCCCAAGGAACATGCCTTTGCTTTACGTGAGAAGCTTGAAGCCAGAAACCATCCTTACCAGTGGATGATGAAATCCGGCGAAGGCCATGGCTTTTACAAGCCGGAAAACAACGTTGAGCTATGGCAGGAAATGATTAAGTTCCTCGATAAGCATACCAATACCACTCGCTAATCCCCCTACTACTTAACGCAGTTACGCATTAGCAAAGGTAACCCATAAAAAAACGCACCAGGCTTTCACCTGGTGCGTTTTTTATTATCCTAAGTACGAATACTTACAGCGCAGCAATCGTCTCGTGCTGAGCTTTCAGCTTAGCCAGCTGTGATTCAGAGTCGGCCAGCTTGGCTTTTTCTTTCTCAATCACAGCTTCCGGCGCATTACTAACAAACTTCTCGTTAGACAGCTTACCTTTAAAGCGTGCTACGTCCTGTTCGAGTTTGCCCATGGCTTTTGCAATACGGGCAAGCTCGGCTTCTTTATCAATCAGGCCGGCCATCGGGATAAGAATTTCCATCTCACCCACTACCGCTGCGGCACTGGCTGGTGCTTCCTCGCCTTCCTTAAGCACCGTAACAGACTCAAGACGCGCCAGGCGGTCGATAAAAGTGCGGGAAATACTCAAACGGCGATCGTCTTCGCTGATAACGTTACGCAGCAGTGCAGGAAGTGGCTTGCTCGGCGCAATGTCCATTTCACCACGAATGTTACGAATACCCACAATAAAGCGTTTAACCCATTCGATATCTGCCAGAACCTGCTCATCCTGCTTAGCAGCATCCACCGCTGGGAAAGGCTGAACCATGATGCTGTCGCCGGCGTTGACATCCAGCGCACTAAGCGGTGCAACACGTTCCCAGATGGTTTCGGTAATAAACGGCATTAACGGGTGCAGTAAGCGCAGCAGGCTTTCCAGCACATTGATTAGCGTATGACGGGTACCGCGTTTTTCAGCGTCGCTTGACTCATCATTATTCAGTACCGGCTTGGTGAGCTCCAGATACCAGTCACAGAACTGGTTCCAGGTAAACTCGTAAACCGTTTGCGCGGCAATATCAAAGCGATACTCTCCTATGGCTTTTTCGAATTCCACCAGGGTTTGCTGGAACTGAGCCCAAATCCACTTATCGGCCAGACTCAGTACTAACTCGCCACCGTCACGACCGGTATCTTCGGTTTCGGTGTTCATCAGCACAAAACGTGAGGCGTTCCAGATTTTGTTACAGAAGTTACGGTAGCCTTCTACCCGGCCCATATCAAAATTGATATCCCGGCTGGTTGAAGCCATGGCAGCAAACGTAAAGCGCAGCGCGTCAGTACCGTAGGCATGAATACCTTCCGGGAACTGCTTACGAGTGCGTTTTTCAATTTTCGCCGCCAGCTGTGGCTGCATCATGCCCGTGGTGCGTTTGGCCACCAGTGATTCCAGATCGATACCATCAATCAGGTCGATAGGATCGAGTACGTTACCTTTTGACTTTGACATCTTATCGCCGCTTTCGTCGCGGATAAGGCCGGTAATGTAGATATCCTTAAACGGGATTTTGCCGGTAAAGCGCTTGGTCATCATGATCATGCGCGCTACCCAGAAGAAGATAATGTCGAAACCGGTAACCAGTACCGAAGACGGCACAAAAGTTTCAAGCTCCGGCGTTTCTTCCGGCCAGCCCATCGTAGCAAACGGCCATAGAGCAGAGGAGAACCAGGTATCCAGAACGTCTTCGTCCTGGTTTAACTGTACGCCCGCTTCAAGGTGGTACTTGTTGCGTACCTCGTCTTCTGTGCGACCAACGTAAACGTTACCCTCGTTGTCGTACCAGGCCGGGATGCGATGACCCCACCACAGCTGACGGGAAATACACCAGTCCTGAATATTGTTCATCCACTGGTAGTAAGTTTTATTCCAGTTCTCCGGCACAAAACGAATTTCGCCGCTTTCAACTGCTTCGATAGCGGGCTTAGCCAGCTCATCGATTGCCACATACCACTGGTCGGTAAGGTAAGGTTCGATAACCGCACCGGTGCGATCGCCGCGGGGTACTTTAAGTTTATGGTCGTCCACTTTAACCAGTACACCGTCTTCTTCGAGCTGCGCTACAATAGCCTTACGCGCATCAAAGCGGTCCAGCCCCTGATAAGCTTCCGGCGCTTCGTCGTTAACTTTGGCATCTGGCGTGAAGATATTGATCATCGGCAGGCTGTGACGTTTCCCCATGTCATAATCGTTGAAATCATGGGCCGGGGTAATTTTAACGCAGCCGGTACCAAATTCCGGATCCACGTAATCATCGGCGATGATCGGAATTAAACGGCCGGTAATAGGCAGTCTGATTTCTTTACCGATGTAGTCCTGGTAACGCTCGTCTTCCGGATGCACGGCAACGGCCGTATCGCCCAGCATAGTTTCAGGGCGCGTAGTGGCTACTACAATGCTACCGCTGCCGTCGGCCAGCGGATAGCGCATGTGCCACATGTGGCCAGCTTCTTCTTCGTTAAGCACTTCGAGGTCGGAAACCGCGGTGTGCAGCACCGGATCCCAGTTAACCAAACGCTTGCCACGATAAATCAGGCCATCGTCGTGTAATCGAACAAAAACTTCGGTTACTGCTTTGGACAGGTTGTCGTCCATGGTGAACACTTCGCGATCCCAGTCTGGCGAGGTACCTAAACGGCGCATCTGACTGGTGATGGTGCCACCTGAGTGTTCTTTCCACTCCCAGATTTTATCGATAAACGCCTCGCGCCCCAGATCGTGACGGGTTTTACCTTCAGCGTTTAACTGACGCTCAACCACCATCTGGGTGGCAATACCCGCGTGGTCGGTTCCCACCTGCCACAGCGTATTATCGCCTTTCATACGGTGATAGCGGGTCAGCACGTCCATAATGGTTTGCTGGAAGCCGTGGCCCATATGCAGGCTGCCGGTAACATTAGGAGGCGGCAGTAAAATACAGTAAGGGTTCCCCGTTGGCGCTTCATCGCCCTTGGCTTTGAATAAGCCTTCGTTTTCCCAGCGCTGATAACACTGTTTTTCGATCGTTTGGGGTTCGTAGGTTTTGTCCATGGAGTGTCTCGAAAAGTCTCTTTTTAGGCCGGCAGGAATTGCATCTGGCAACCGGCTTGTTGAAATTGTTTGTAACGTTGGCGGGCTTGCTGTTTGGCCGATTCTTCTACCGGCACAAAATCGATAATTTGCTGAAACTGGTTGAAGTTATCCACCATTTGCCCGCTAACGTTAATCAGACATTGTTTGCGTGGCAGCGACTGAGGCTGCCAGACGATTTCTACCGGTGCGCCGCCATTGGGGCCCTCACCAGCAAGGTTATGCGGCACAAAACGCGCCGCCGGTAATTGCCATAAAAGCTGATCAACCGCTTCAGCCTGTGCCTGGTCTGCGCACAGTACCACACTCTTTTTCTTCTGCGAATAGAGTTCGGCGGTGAGTTCGCAGGCTTTGGCGCACACCGCAGACACACTTTCGTGCCCTGCGGGAGAAACTGAGGCCTCAGCCAGAGCGTAAAATCGGACGGCAGGCATTAACCTTTAATCCTCTGCGCCTAAACCAGCACGGTTCATCAGGAACTGCGCCAGCATAGGGACCGGACGACCGGTTGCCCCTTTATTTTTACCACTGTTCCACGCGGTACCAGCAATATCCAGGTGTGCCCAGTTATATTTTTTGGTAAAGCGTGACAGGAAACAGCCCGCAGTAATTGAACCTGCCGGGCGACCGCCAATATTGGCCATATCGGCAAACGGGCTTTCCAGTTGCTCCTGGTAGTCATCCCACAGCGGTAAACGCCATGCGCGATCAGACGCTTGCTCAGACGCATTTAACAGCTCATGAGCCAGTGGGTTATGGGTACTCATCAGACCGGTGGCATGTTTGCCCAGCGCAATGATACAGGCACCGGTTAAGGTGGCTACATCAACAACCGTTTCCGGATCGAAACGCTCCACATAAGTCAGCGCATCACATAGGACCAAACGGCCTTCGGCGTCGGTGTTTAACACTTCGACGGTCTGGCCAGACATGGTGGTTAAGATATCGCCCGGGCGATAAGCGTTGGCATCCGGCATGTTTTCGCAACCGGCCAGTACGCCAATCACGTTAATAGGCAGATTAAGTGCCGCTACCGTATGCATAACACCCAGTACGGCAGCCGCACCGCCCATGTCATACTTCATTTCGTCCATGCCATCGCCGGGCTTTAATGAGATACCGCCCGAGTCAAAGGTAAGGCCTTTACCTACCAATACCAATGGCGCCTGATCGGCTGCGCCGCCCTTATGATGAATAATGCTCATCAGTGATTCGTTTTCAGAGCCGCGGCCCACCGCCAGGTAAGAGTTCATACCCAGATCTTTCATGTTGGCTTCGTTAACCACTTCAGCATTGATGCTGTCGTATTCCTCGGCCATTTGCTGCGCCTGATCCCACAGGTAAGCAGGATTACAAATATTTGGCGGCATGTTGGCCACGTCTTTGGTTACCTTAACGCCCCTGGCAATCGCCAGACCGTGCTCAACCGCCTTCTCGCCTACGGTAAGCTCGCGACGAGTTGGTACATTGAAAACGATTTTACGCAGCGGACGACGCGGTTCGCCTTTTTTGGTTTTCAGTTGCAAAAAGGTATACAGGGTATCCTGTGAGGTTTCGACCGCCTGGCGTACTTTCCAGTAAGTATCACGGCCCTTGACGTGTAACTCGGTTAAAAAGCACACAGCTTCCATTGAACCGGTTTCGTTGAGGGTTTGAATGGTTTTTGCGATGATCTGCTTGTACTGACGCTCGTCCAGCTCGCGCTCTTTTCCACAACCAACCAGCAGCACCCGCTCACTTAATACATTTGGAACGTGGTGGAGCAGCAACATCTGACCGGCTTTCCCCTCAAGGTCGCCGCGGCGCAGTAGATTGCTGATGTATCCTTCACTGATTGCGTCCAGTTGTTCGGCAACGCCGGACAAACGTCGCGGCTCATAAACGCCCACCACAATACATGCACTGCGCTGTTTCTCTGGACTGCCGCTCTTTACGTTAAACTCCACTGTATCACCTCTTTTTGTTCTGTCTGGTTGGCCCGGAACAATTTTACATGCCGTTTTGCCTTGCTTTATGGTTTAATACGCACGAATTCAATCCTGCGTAGGGCACGTCAACGTGATAATTCACGGTTCAGGCAAACGCGCCTTCCGGAACCAACGGTTAGTTATTACTGGCAAAACTTGTAAAAATGGTAAGTTTACTCAAAATTATAGCCGCTTTCACTAAAATTCCGACTTTTTGCATAGGCCAGATATGCTGATATTCCGCTATCTGCTTAAGGAAACGCTTAAATCGCAAATCGCCATATTTTTAATATTGATGGCAATTTTTATTACCCTGCGGTTTGTCCGTGTTTTAGGAGACGCCTCTGAGGGCGATATCCCGGCCAGTCTGGTGCTCGGCTTCCTGTCTTTATATGCCCCGATACTCGCTTCACTGGTCATTCCTATTAGCGCCTTTTTGGGTATTATGATGGCTTACGGCCGGTTGTATGTAGACAGTGAAATGACCGTGATGCGGGCCTGCGGGATCAGCGAATGGTATGTCACCCGGGTAATGCTGTTTCTGTCTGTAATCATAATGCTGGTGACCGGTGTAGTAACCCTATACCTCGCTCCTCTGGCCGCAGAAAGTGAATATAACCTCCGCGAACAAGCCAAGGCAGAAGCTGGCTTCAGCGCTATTATCCCTGGCCGTTTTCAACAAACGGGGAATCAGGAAGCGGTGATATTCGTGCATGATATTGGTAGTGACAACTCACTTCAAAAAGTCTTTCTGGCACAACAAAAAAATGAAGGTGACGAGCAGGTTCGGGTAGTTTATGCCGAGCAAGGCACGGTAAATAAAGAGCCAGACGGCACCCGCCAGTTAATTCTGAATAACGGTAATCAGTATGAGGGTGAGCAGCGCCACCTGGATTTTCGGGTGGTTGCCTTCGATGAATATCAAATTCAGATAGATGATCCTGAGCAACAACAGAAACGAAAGAAAGTCGCTGTGATCCCAACTATGGAACTCCTTGAGGACGGCTCAACCGAAGCTCTGGCAGAATTTCAATGGCGTCTGGCCATTCCGCTTTCCATTCCCTTTCTGGTGCTGATTGCAGTACCGCTTAGCGCGGTGGACCCACGCCAGGGCCGGTTTGGTAAGATGTTCCCGGCGATTCTATTGTATCTTGGGTATTTCATGCTACTACTGGCGAGCCGGCGCGTACTGGAAGACGGCAAAATACCTATCCAGCTGGGCTTATGGTGGGTGCATGGCATCATGCTTGTCATTGGCTTTACCCTGCTTGCCCGGGACCGTAAATTCGGCACCGAAATTAAAGCCATGCTGAAGCGGAGAAAATCATGATCCGCATTCTCGACTGGTATATTGCCAGAACCCTGCTGGGCACAGTCACTGTTACGCTGTCTGTGTTGATGGGACTTAGCGCCCTGATCAAATTTGTAGAACAATTGCGTAAAGTTGGCGAAGGCAATTACGACATGCTGGCCGCACTGGTCTATGTGCTGCTTAGTTTACCCCGGGATTTGGAACAATTCTTCCCCATGGCGGTGCTCCTGGGTGGACTGATTGGCATGGGCGTCCTGGCCAGCAATAGTGAACTGGTGGTTATGCAGGCGGCAGGCCTGAGCCGTTGGAACTTAATTACTTCGGCCATGAAATCTGCGGTGGTGATGATAATCCTGGTCATGGCAGTAGGCGAATGGATCACCCCGGTGAGTGAATCCCGCGCCAAGGAACTGCGTACGGAAGCCATAACCGGCGGTTCGCTGTTTTCCTCAGATAAATATGTGTGGGCCAAAGACGGCGATCACTTTGTAAGTATTGGCCAGGTAATGAGTCGCGATTCACTCCAGGAAATCACCATCTATCGATTTAACGATGGTTTACAACTCGACAGCATTACCAATGCCAGCGGCGGCTTTTATGAACAAAACGGCTGGACACTGACTCAGGTGACTCACACCTACTTTGGCGCAGACGCCATTACCGCCGATGTGCAACCAACCTGGCGCTGGGACTCCTCGCTTACTCCGGACAAACTGGGCATTGTTACGGTAAAACCCGAGGCATTGTCGATTCAGGGTTTGCAGGACTACATTACCTACCGGGCCAATAATAAGCAGGATACCAGCCGCTACGAGCTGGCTTTATGGCGTAAAGTACTGCAACCGGTTACCGTAAGTGTAATGCTTTTAATGGCACTGTCTTTTATATTCGGGCCATTACGCAGTGTGACCATGGGTGCCAGAATTATTATGGGTGTGCTAACCGGATTTGGTTTCTTCATTACCAACGAAGTATTTGGTCCGCTGAGCCTGGTATACAACATTCCACCGGTCCTCGGCGCGCTGCTACCCAGTATCCTATTTGCAGCAGTAGCAACCGCCCTGCTATCAAGGTAGAAATAAAGGGGTCAGAGTACATTAATAAACACCATTAATGTACTCTGACCCCTTTATTCGTTTATTAACTACCAGCTTTTGTGATTGTTCTGTTCTTTGGTAAGTTTAAGCACTTCAGTTTGTGCCAGCCTGTCTTGCAAGGATTGTTTGTTCTTTACATCAAATAGGACCAAAAGCGTTCCCAGCCCGCCCAGTGAGGCAATTAATCGCAGTATCAGCCTCCCCCATCCTACCGGCTCGTTATTGGTACTGTATATGCGCAGCCGCCAAGCTCGCATCCCAAGTGTTTGACCGCCACGCTTCCAGAACCATAAGAAGAAACCGGCCACCCAAATGCCAACCCACACCTGAATAAGTGTTTTATACAAAACCGACTCCCCTAGCAATTCATTAGGTTCACTGTAGCCTTGTAAATCCAGCCAGCCGTTCTTTAGTGATACCACCAGCACCACAATCAGTACCATGGCCGCACACATTCCTACCGCAGTTGCCACCAGCGCATCATAAATCATGGCAGCCAGACGCCGCACAAATCCGGCACGGGCAGATTGCTCAGCCTGTTGCGGTGACGGTTTGGTTGGTTTTGTTGCAGTGTTTTTTATTTTTTTAGTCATGGCTTACGGTGTGTCTGACAACGATGGGCGCAAGTGTGCCACAGAACAGGGCAAAAGTGGACGGATAAGCGTAGAAGGAGAAAAGAACAGAGACAGCTGGAAAACTATTTTTTAGCGACAGAAACAAAACAGGCACCCGAAGGTGCCTGTTTTATAAGAACAACTGTCTTACAGTACTACTACGTCAGCAGCCTGTGGACCTTTGTTACCTTGTTCGATAGTGAACTGAACGTTTTGACCTTCAGCTAAAGTGCGGAAGCCTTCAGATTTGATCGCACGGAAATGTACGAATACATCTTTGCCGCCGTCAGCTTGAGAAATAAAACCGAAACCTTTAGCTTCGTCGAACCATTTTACTGTGCCTGTAGAAGTAGACATAGATAACTCCAAAAAGTAATAAATTAATATGGCTGTTAAGCCGGTATTGCAATGAAGGGCTATCTGTTTTGCGGCAGGCTTGATTCAGTAATCGTATCTAATGTGAATCGCGCAAGGGACTTACAATGGATCAACGGAACGAGCAATCTTCAAATATAATAGAACCTTTCAAAGGCAAGTGGATCCTAGCACCCTTATTCCGCTGTGTCAGGTTATTTTTTAAACTTTTTAAAAATAAATTTTAACACTCACACCTTATAGTTGTTCCTTTTAGTTAATGGGTGTGTAAATAAAAATCGTTACTAACCAATATGCATGCAACGGTTTTCTGCGCTTTCTGTAAAAACCCAGGTGCGAATCAGCACAATATTTAGCCACTTATTAAAGAATCACTAAAAAACGCTTGTCAGTATCTATGACATCGTTATAATTCGCAGCCTGACTGTAATACAGTCACATCACATCTATCAGTGCCAGAGTGGCGGAATTGGTAGACGCAGCGGATTCAAAATACACTGCGTGTTGTGCGAAAGAAAGCTAACCAACTGTTAAATAAAATATTTATTTTCAGATGGCGCTTGCAAAGATTTGCAAAGTTTCTATACTTTGCAAACATCAAAATTTGATGCCAGAGTGGCGAAATTGGTAGACGCAGCGGATTCAAAATCCGCCGGTAGCAATACTGTGCCGGTTCAAGTCCGGCCTCTGGTACCATTCTTTGCAAGATGATTTTGCAATTAGACCGACCTTTGAGTCGGTTTTTTTGTTTTAAGTTTACTTAATACAGTGATTTCCCCTAATATGGATGAGAAAAAACTTTTATAGAAATCACTTATAGCGAAATCATTGGGATGAACAAAGGGCTAAACCAATATTACACTAACCAAGTTTATAGTGACCATTTGGTTAAGGAATTATTGAGCCCATTTCCATTATCAGTCGCAGACTTAGGCTTCGGCGAAGGAAGCTTGCTGCATGCAGCAAGGAAAAGGTGGAATCACCTGAAGCTAATTGGGGTCGATATTGACCTGCTTAATGTTGAAAAGGCCAATAAAAGTAAATTTATTGACGCGATTCATTATGATGGTTTTAATCCAGACCTTCCAGATACCATTACAGAGAAGTATGGCAATATAGATTTATTAGTAAGTAACCCGCCTTTTTTCTTTAAGTCGATAGATGAAAGCATCAGAACTATTCTAAAAAAGTCAGATTTATGGGATTGCATTTCTGTCAAAAGTAAAAAAGTACCAGCTGAATTGGTGTTTCTTGCACAGAATATCCGCTTACTCAATAAGCAGAGTGAATTAGGAATAATATTACCTGCAGGGTTAGTTAGCGGTGAAAAATGGGTTAGCCTGAGGGAATATCTATTCGGAAAATTCAATATATCCAAGGTAATTCAACTACCTACGAATAGCTTTAAGAGAACAGATGCCCAAACATTCATTTTTATAATGAATAAATCAGAACCCGCAAGAACAGAAATTGAACTGTCTCACGTTCTTTATGATAAGACTATCAGCATATCTAGAGCCGACGCGGTTTGTAGAGCAGATTATTCGTTTTACAATAAAACTGAAATTAATTCTGATAAGCTTTACATCTCACCACAACAATTTTCAATTTACAGAGGCAATACTACACATAAACAACTCCTTGCCTCCGCAAAATACTTTATACATACAAATCAACTACCAAAAGAACCAGCATCGCTGAGGCTACCGAACTACACATTTGGCCAATCTAATCTTGCCACAGCTGGTGACATCCTGCTCGCTAGAGTAGGACGACGATGTATTGGGCGAGTTGCAGTTGTAGAAAGAGGAACTTTACCAATTAGCGATTGCGTTATCGTCATAAGACCGACAGATGACAACGCTCGTAAGAAGATTTGGGAAAAATTAAGATCTGAATCCTCTAAGCAGATTCTAGAATCAATGTCTTTAGGTGTTGGTGCCAAATATTTAACACACTCACTAATTAGGGATTTTCTATCGAATGTTTGAAGCTCCTCAAGGATGGGAAGATTACTACGAGAAAGTAATTTCTAAATGTAATGCCTACATAAAAAGTGGGTACTGGGAAGAGATTGATATCCACTCATTAAGAGGATGGTTGGGAAATTTTAAAACTCCTGCGGATAAGTACTTTTCAGCCTGCATGCTAGATGCACTTGTTTACCGTTCAAGAAAGATGGTTGATTCAAGTTTAAAGCATATCTCAAGCTCCATTATCCCCAACTTCTTTTCAAGCGCTGGACTTCAAATCAATGAAGAAAACCTAGCAAACTGGTGCTTAAGCCTCCAAACTGGTAAAGACGTACCGTTCAGGTTTGTAGCGATAGAAGGCGTTGACAACAAACCCGGTAAGAGTGGTTCAATCGTAGCTCGTCAAATCAAAGAATCGCTTGATTTAGCAGGCCACCTAACTCCACTTGTAGAAAACCTGCATAAAGTCCCAGACAGCGTAAAAGCAATAGTATTTATAGATGACTTCTCAGGAACTGGAGAGCAATTTATTGACTATTACAATAACAAGGTCAAATTGCATCTTACTAAACCTATCCCGATTTTATATGCCCCTTTAGCTGCGCACGAAAAAGCAATAGCCAATATTGAAGCAACATTAAAAAATGTATTAGTCCGGCCGTCTGAAGTCATCACAGAAGAGGATTCGTTTTTTTTTCCTATCGAGAACACCTTTAGAGGAGATAAGCTGAATTCAACAACTTCGGCTGAGGAGCACTATTTAAAAATCTGTTGTGAAAATGACTTTGAAAAAGATGAGTTCCTTTTCGGCAAAGGTAATCAAGCATTAACTTTCGCGTTCTACTTTTCAACTCCGAATAACAATTTAAAATTACTTTACAATAAAAAACCAGATAATACTTGGAAAAATCTTCTAAATAGGAATCGTTAATGGACTCACAATTGATAAAAACATTTGCGAAAAACAGAGCGGAAGAGTTTCCTGAAGATGTTTGGGGAGAGTATGTTCTTCCGCCAAACTACGAAACTATCAATCTATTTAATTACGATAAAGCCGTAATGATTGAAGGTGGTCGAGGCTCTGGAAAAACAATGTTTTTAAAATACCATTGCCACGACACTAGGTTTAGTAAAAACAGAAAAAATGTAAGCAAAAATGAACTAAAAAAAATTGGTCTATATTTTAGACCCGACACTCATTTTTGCAGTGGGTTAACTAAAAATGCCTATGGAGATGATTGGGAATTAATTTTCACTAATTATATCCTTATTTTAGTTCTCAAAGAGTTTCATACACTAACCAGAAACCTTATTAAGTGCACTTTCTCTAGCGAGTTAATCAATCAAGCAGAACTTAACAACATCCAGTTGCCTCCCAATTTTGGCAACCGATTCGGTAAAGAAATACACTACTTTACTGACTTAGGTGACTTTTCTGACACATGCTTAGAAGAGCTGAATGATTGGGTTATAGATCCTGATTCTTTTAAGCGGCCAATGTTTCCAGACACTCGCTCTGTAATTAAATCAATCATTAGAACTATAAAAGCATTTTCTCCAGATTTCGAAGAAACTAAATTTACACTATATATTGATGAATATGAAAACCTTACTTCTGAACAACAAGTACTGCTTAATACCTGGATTAAACATGGACAAGACAGCTTCATTATTTCAGCGGCTTATAAAAAGCACGCTCGGGTATCCAGAGCAACTACAAGTGAAGAACAGCTAGTTGTTCGTAATGACTATAGAATAATAGATATTGAAGATATTGAAGAAGACGATTTTAAACTCTTTGCTGCAGAAATATTGCTTCTTAAACTCGACGGTTATATTGATGACGAACTTCTATCAGACTATAAAAAATGGTTAAGTTCTGAAAGTCATCTAGACGAAAGGTTAGACTCTAATTATTCAGAGAAGATCATCTTCTTCGCAAAAAACATGTTCAAGTCAATAACTTATGAAGATGTCGCTACCACTGTATTGAAAGATAAAACTCTTCGAAAAAGACTAACTAATTTTCTAATTTTACCAGCAATAAAAGATAAAGACGTAACGCCTGATGAATTTATAAGCGATGAGTTTCCAGTAGAATCTATACTTAATGGGGTTCTTATAAATCGTGAATCGCAAGATTCAAATGTACTCCTACAGCAATTTAAAAATCTAAACGAAACAGGAAAAAATTCTTTTTACCAACCTTACAGGGATACACTAGTTGGTGCTTTACTTTGGATCTATCTGTCTGCTGGTAGGAGAACTATACCAATATATTCTGGTTTTGAAAGAATCTGCCTAATGTGCCGTTCGAACATTCGGCATTTCCTAGATATATGTCATCAATGTTTGGTGGAACATAAAAAGGAATTTAAAGATAAAGACAACAGACTAGACTTCGAAATTTCAGTAGAACTACAGGCATTAGCAGCCAGAAAAAATAGTGAAATTGAAGTTTCAAAAGTAGTTGAGTTGGGAAGATTAGGTAACAGCTTAAGATTTATAGTAAACAGGCTTGGACTATTTTTCCAGCTCTTACAGAAACGTCGTTCTCAAAGCGAACCAGAAATTGTTCACTTCGGAATAAAAGTTGCCAGCTTAGAGCAATTACCCTCAGATTTAAGGATTCTTTTGGATGAGTTAAAGCTCTGGTCTGTATTAATTGAATACCAAGGTGATACAAAAAGGAAGTCTCAACTCGAATTCACTTCTTACGAATATATGCTTCATCCTATGTTTTCGCCAAACTTCATGATTTCTTTTAGGAAGATTAGAAAGCATATGTTTAGTGTAGAAGACTTAAACACAATATTCTGTGGTTCAGAGCCAGATTTCGTGGAGTTTTGCAAACCTTACATATACAGAAATGCAGAGCCTAAAAAGCGTAAATATCAAACTGCTGACGATATACAAGGAAGCCTCTTCGATGAAATTTAGCCATCAACTAGAGGTTTCGGAGAAGCAGCTTATTGGTCAAATGCCAAATATAGCTATAGTTGGTTCAACACTGGATGATCGCGGAAGCTATATTAGGAACGTAATTGGCAAATCATCAAACAACTTAGTTATCGAAATATCTTATGACGCTGAAAATATAAACTTTAATATAGACGGAACTTCTGTTCCGTTTCGGGAGATTAATTCAACGTTAGATTCTCTCATTGGCGTAACTAATGAATTATTAATTGATACCACGACGGTTGGAGTGGCTGAGCTTTTATATATTTTACGGTGGTTAAAAAAATCTAACAGGCCAGCAAACGTAAAAATGACCTATGTAGAGCCTGGAAAATATCCTCCTCTCGATGAGACTAATAACGAATTTGGAAGACATACATTCAATTTATCCAGCCATTCATTAGGGTACAAATCCTTACCTGGATTCACTGTAACTTCAAACTCAAAATCTCATTTAATTGCTTTACTAGGATTTGAAAGGGTCAGATTAGGTCAATTACTAGAAAATGATGAAGGAGCTTTTATTGGTGCTTTGACACCGATGTTTGGAGTACCGGGGTTTAAACCCTCATACGACAAACATAGCGCTTTTCATAATATTGAAAGCATACTAGAAAAAGGCGAAAAGCCAGAATTTTCTAGTGCCAACAATCCATTCGAGACATATTCAAAACTTCAATATTTGAAGTCATGCTATCCAGACACATTGATTAATATAGCCCCCATAGGTACAAAACCCATGGCTATTGGAGCATGCCTTTTTGCTCTAGAAAATATAGGCAAAAAAGTGGGCGTTATGTACGACCATCCAGTTAAGAAAAAAGGGCGAACCGAAGGCATATCTAGAGTTCATCTATTTTCTATTCTTATAGATGCGTAACCGAATACGAGAATTTATCACGCGAAAACAACTCTTGAATTAATCGCTTCTAACGGAACAAGGATGTTTGTGAATGCCAAGAAACAAAACCACCTTTATTGACCTGCTGGTAGAATTACCATGGTGGGTATCGGTACTCGTATCCGCCACTGCCTATGTGATGATGGCGCATGCGTTGCCATCCATTCAAACCGATAATCAAATCACCGCTATGGTGTTTAAAGCCTTTGTGATCCCTGCCCCTTATATCGCTGGCATGGTATTGCTTGCCGCCCCCTTTGCCTTTTTGAATGCTCGCCGTAAGGCTAAACAACTGGATGCCCAGCGTAATATCCAAACCGTGCGTGATTTGCACTGGCGTAACTTTGAAGAGTTGGTGGCCGAAGCCTATCGCAGGCAAGGATATCGGGTAACTGAAGGTGGTTATGGTGCCGATGGCGGTATTGATTTAGAGCTTCGAAAAGATGACCAGCTTACCTTGGTGCAATGCAAACAGTGGAAAACGCAAAAGATCGGCGTGAATGTGGTGCGGGAAATGTTTGGTGTGCTGACTGCACATCAGGCTAACCGGTTTATCATCATCAGTTCTGGCACCTTTACCCAGCAGGCTATCGACTTTGCGGCAGGCAAACCTATTGAACTTATTGATGGTCCAAGACTATTAGCACTGGTAAATGATGTACAGATTTCACCTCAGGTGACTATTGAAAAACCTAAGGTATGCCCAAAATGTTCTGTTGAGTTAGTAGAAAGAACGGCGAAACGTGGCCCTAATGCTGGTAATACGTTCTTGGGGTGTTCTAATTTTCCGAAATGCCGTTATACCGAATAAGTAAGGATAGAGATGAAAGACCTGGATGTTCATAAGAAAGTGGCCGTACTGATTGATGCGGATAATGCACAGTTAGCCAAACTATCGCCCATATTGGATGAGATATCAGCGCACGGCCATGTACTCATAAAACGGGCTTACGGTGATTGGTCTGCCGACACCTTGAAGAACTGGAAGAAGCCGCTTAATGAACTGGCGATCCAACCTATCCAACAGTTTGCCTATACCACCGGTAAGAACTCCACCGATGCGTCGATGATTATTGATGCCATGGATTTACTGTATTCCGACCGTATTGATGCCTTTGCACTGGTTTCCAGTGATAGCGACTTTACCAAGCTGGCCTCACGGTTAAGGGAATCGGAAAAGTTTGTGTTTGGTGTAGGTGAGAAAAAGACACCGGTATCATTTCGGAATGCCTGTGATGATTTCATCTTCACCGAAAACTTAGGCGCAGAGCCGGTATCGAATACCGATACACCAAAAGCGGATAATTCGATTTCCACCAATGGTGCAGAAGAACTGATCCCAGTTTTATTGAAAGCATGGGAGCTGTATCAAAACGATGATGGCTGGGTTAACGTTGGTCCGGCGGGAAGCTTCTTGAAACGCACAAAACCGGATTTTGATCCTCGTACTTATGGTTCAGCCAAAGTAACCGGCGTAGTTGCTGGCCTGTCAGCCATATTCGAAATGACTAAGTTGAAAGGCAAAGGGGCGACAAATGGGATCTTCTATCGCCCCAAGATAGCAACGCACTAACGAAGCTCGAGACTGTAAGATATTCTGTGTAAATAGCTGTTTATCATAGTGATAAGCGGTCACTGTACATAATCATAAACTGACTCATGTCAGCTTCCTGATGCTGATAGTCATGCTTTAAGTACTGTGTATCGTTCTTCACAATACTTAACTGCTCGCTATTCGCACGATTTAGACGCTAAATGCAGCCTCTTTGCTTGTAGTCAGCTTCTAGCTGTTTAAAACGCTTCTCAAGCGTCTCTTTTGTGCATATGGCGCGGTCAACTGTGGCTTTTTTCTTCTTTTTCGGCTTGGATTCAGCTTCATCGAACTTAACACCTGACAATTCTTCTTCAAACATACTAGGAACGACATGGCTGTAATGTTGTTCGATTGTCTCATTTTGAATATAGCGAATGCGTTTAGGCGCATCGTAAACAGACTCAATGGCAAGGAGACTTCTCCTCACACATCGAGCCAAATAAGTTTTACGTTTCGCTTACCCCGCTTTATAGCAGTTCACCCAACATGGTGCAGTTGCTCCTGCCACAAATCGCCGTCGCGCAGTTTACATCCATTTATACTAATGGCGCCTTCTTTGAGAAAGCGTCTCGCTGCAGTATTAGAACTAGCTAACTCAGTTTGGGTTAGAACTTGTTCGATGCTCATGTCTGAGCTTGTAGTGGTCAACTAATTCCGGACAGTATTTTAGGTTGATTTTCTGCTTTGGCAGGTGCCACCCCACCATTAAAACTGTGCGGCCGCTGCCAGTTATAAGACTCCATCAAATAGTAACTGATATCCTTTGCCGCTTATTATTTGGAGATATAACCCATAGAAGGAGCCCATTCTGTTTTTAGACTACGGAAGAGCCTTTCCATCGGTGCGTTATTCCAGCTATTTGCTCGCCGACTCATGCTCTGAACCATACGATAACGCCATAGCCTTTGTCTGAAGTTACGGCTGCCATACTGGCTACCTTGATCGTTATGGAACATGATATTTTGTGGCCTGCCTCGCTGTTCATAGGCCATTACCAATACCTTTAATGTCAACTCAGTATCAGGCTTTGCAGATAATGCCCAACCCACTACTTCGCCAGTAGCTACACAAAAAGTTTAATAATGAATTAAGCGTGTTAGCGCACCGATAGACAGATAAAGCAAGCGGAAACTTTATGAAACGACGGGTCGCAATCTTGCCAGCCGCCGTTGTGGCTTATGGAGGCCTATATGAATTATTCAATTAACAAAACCCTTATTGCTACTGGGCTTGTTTTAGCCTTGAGTCAGTTGAGTGGTCCCGTCAATGCCAAATCGGCTGATAGCCCACAAGATTTGCGTAAAGAAGTCCAAATAACCACTAGTTATGCACTTAGTTCGATACTGCGTAAAGATGACATCAAGGTCAGCGTATCTGATGCGAAAGTAACCTTAACGGGTAAGGTAAGCGAAGGGGTAAATAAGGAACTTGCCGAGCAAATTGCACTGGGCGTTAAAGGCGTCAATAATGTTGAGAACAATATTATGATTGATAAGAACTACGATAGTTCGCACAGTGAAACGGATTCCAGCTTTGGCGAAATGATTGATGACGCCACCATCAGTACCAGAATAAAGTCAAAGCTATTGTGGAGCAAATATACCGATAGTATGGATACTAAAGTTGAAACTAAAGGCGGAAAAGTGACCTTGAAAGGAGAAACACAAAGCGCCACAACTAAAGAATTGGTCGGGCGCATGGCAATGAATACTGCAGGTGTTACCAAGGTTGATAATAGGTTGGTTGTAAAGGCTACCAGTAAGGATGATGGTGCTATTGCGGAAAGTGCCGGGCAGGCAATTTCTGATAGTTGGATCACCGCAAAAATTAAATCTACTTATATGTACTCCAGCAATGTTAATAGTAGCGATATTTCGGTCACAACGGACAAGGGTGAAGTCACCTTACGCGGCACCGTAAGCAGTAGTGCAGAACGTGAATTGGCAATGGAACTCGCTAAAAATATTCGTGGTGTCAACAATGTCAATGCCAAGGAGTTGGTTATTTGATGAAGTGGAGTTTCTTCTGCTTTCTGATAGTTTGATAGTTTGATAAGGACAAAATGGATGCTGCAACAGCCTGAAATCTTCAATAAGTGCCGCTGTGGTTAAACTGGCAAGGATGCCTCTTTATGGATGTGTCCGTAAATATGTGGGTAGCCCCCCAAAATCTATTTTCGATAAGTTACAGTGTAAACTTCACAGCCCAAGTGAACATTTACTTTAATTGGTGCGATAGCGCACAGAACCTCCTCAATATCTATTCGATAATCCAATGACAAATAGCCCATGTTATTTGTTCTTTTGCCAGTGTTTTTATCTGTAATTTGATTCACTCAATATGATTCTTGTCCAGAAGGATAGTGACACAATGAAAAACAAGGCGATCAAGGTATTATTAGTTGAGCCCAGTCAATCAATGACTAAACGCATTGTTTTATTGCTGCAGAGTGATCAATGTTTAGAATTTGATGTGACCAGTGTGCAACAAATAAGTAAAGCGGATGATGCAATGTTGAAAACTCATGTAGACATTGTGTTGCTGGACTTATCGATTACAAAAAACAATAGCGCAGATTATGTCGAGCATTTGTTAACACATTCACCCAAGATAATAATCATTTTGCTATGCAGAAAAATGGACAAAGTCATTGCCCAACAGGCGATGGCCAAAGGTGCCCATGATTGTCTGGATAAAAGTCATATTGGCTTGAGTTGTCTTCGACGAGTACTGGAATACAATTTGACAATGGTTAAAAGCCAACATTTATTGGCTGTCAGCGAAGCAACATTACACGCAATAGGGCAGGCGTCTCCACTGGGGATAATGGTCTCTGATCTCAATGGCAATATCACCTATACCAATGCCGCTTTTCAGCATCTGACGGGGCTTAAAGCAGCACAATCATTGGGACAGCACTGGATTACACCAGTGTATCAACAAGATCGATTGCGATTGGAAGAAGAATGGCGACAAGCACTGCAAGTACAGCAAATTTTCTACTCGGATGTTCGTTTAACATCGGCGGATCTTAAGCCGTTCCGGACACGTATGGCAGGCAGTTTTATTAAAAATAACAAAGCCTTATATGGACATGTTCGAGTGCTACAAAGAATTACCAAGCAACACCATCAATCAGCAGTAATCAACCTGTTTTTGCAAAATCCGCGGGCTGGGTTACCAGTGAATTTCCCGCAGTTGACCCTGGATGCTATCAGCGATGCGGTGCTGACCACTGATACTGAGGGAAAAGTACTCTATATGAACCAGGCTGCCGAACGAATGACGGGGTGGAAACACTATCAAGCAACAGACCAATTGGTAACAGACATTTTTAAAATAAACGAAAGGCATGAAAAGCCATCGTCAGTGGATTTAAGAAATAGATCGAATCAGCAGTCAAATCCATTTTTCAGAGATTGTACTCTTGTTAGCAGAGGTGGTCAGGAAGTCATAATTGAACAGTCTTCAGCACCGATAAATAATCAATATGGTGCGTTTATCGGCTCCGTTTTTGTGTTTCGCGATGTCACTCAATCCAGAATATTCACCCAAGAAATTAACCATTTAGCACATCATGACAGCTTAACCGGCCTGCCTAACAGGACGCTGTTACTGGAACGACTCAACTATTCAATCAAGTTAGCCAAAAGACATAAAAACCAGTTGGCCGTACTTTATATAGACGTTGATTTTTTTAAACAAATTAATGACCGCCATGGCCATGCTATCGGTGACAAACTGTTATCTCTAATCGCCAAGTGTATTACTCGAGCCATCAGAGACAGTGATACCGTATGTCGTCAAGGAGGCGATGAATTTATTGTGTTGCTGTCTGAAATACATCACTCCAATGATGCTGCAAAGCTGGCGAATAAATTATTGACCAGTTTGGCGAGAGCTCATCAGATAGCAAATAAAGCACTTTCCATTACCATAAGTATAGGGATCAGTATTTATCCCAATGATGGCAATAGTTCAAATACCTTGATGGATAGTGCCGATATGGCGATGCTTGATGCTAAATCCAATGGACGTAATCGCTATGAGTTTTCGGCACACTCAATGCCGGCCAGTGCAACAGGCCGATAAAACAAAAGTCACTCTCGCAATAATCGCAGTTTATTTCCGTAAGCTCTTTGGCACAATTGATTCGAAGCGATCAACCAGTGTCTGATTTTCAACTACGGCCAGCAGTATAGGATACGAAAGTTAAATAGACCTCAGACTTAATTGGTAGAAAACTTGTCATTATGTTCGATACAGCACATAAACAGACGATATAATTTGTTAGTCTTGTATTACTTCATTCAGTATCAAAAAAGTAAAGGGAATGAAATTCATTTATGTGCAACCCGTGGTGCTTAATTGTCAGCGAGAAAAAGCAGGTAATAATGGACGGTTGATTAATCCCCATTGGCCAACCACGCAGGTTAGTAAAGTCTATATATGCCGTAATTGTATATTGGGGGTAAAACCTGAGCTGCTCAATACCGCCCATTTATGTGATTGTCAGCCGCTGGGGTCAGCAGCAGACAATATGCCTGAAAATCGTCACTGGCCAAAGGCGTTGGTGGCGACATAACTAGTGGTTACTTAGTTACCCTGATATTTAAAACGGACTGAAAAACAGGAGCGATAGGTGCCTAATCCCATACAGAATAAATTATTAAACGCCTTATCCGCAGAACGTAAGAACAGATTATTTCCAAAACTGAAATTGGTTGAAGTGCCTTTAGGGAAAGTGATTTACGATGCAGGGCAAAGTATTGTTAATGTGTATTTTCCAACTGACAGCATTATCTCCTTATTGTACGTCATGGAGGATGGTGCTTCGGCAGAGATTTCTGTGGTTGGAAATGAAGGACTGGTCGGTATTGCCGTATTTATGGGAGGAGAAAGCACGCCAAATCGCGCGATAGTGCAAAGTGCTGGTTACGCTTATAAGTTGCCCGCAGCGGTATTGCGAGAGGAGTTTAATGCCAGTCAAAGTATGCGAGTGCTCCTGTTACGTTATACCCAGACGTTAATCGCACAAATGGCGCAAACCGCTGTATGTAACCGTCATCACACTATTGATCAGCAACTCTGTCGTTGGTTGCTGCTGTCTCTCGATAGATTACCAAGCGACAGTCTGACCATGACTCAGGAGCTGATCGCCAATATGCTGGGAGTCAGACGTGAAGGTGTAACGGAAGCCGCAGGCAAGTTGCAAAAACAAGGGGTTATTACCTACAAACGTGGCCACATTACGGTGATAAACCGGGAAAAGCTAGAGACACTTTGCTGCGAATGTTATGCCGTGGTCAAGAGTGAAACTGACAGATTGGAGTCCTACTAACCCGGCTTTATTGATAGCCGGATTATCCGGATAGAAGTGAAGACTATTCGGCTACAGTTGCCATTGGCAACGTTGTTGCCAATCACCAGAGGCAATCATTATGCCGCAAGACAATGATAACGACCCATCCGCAAACCCTTGGGGGGTTAGGAAAAGCTCGCCTCCTGACTTACAACAGCTTGCAAAGCAATTTTCAAGGCGTTTTAAAAGATTTCTTCCGGGCGAAAGCCCTTCAGCAATTTTCATCCTTTTGTTAATTTTTTCTGTCGGGGCCATGTTGTGGAGCGCAGTTTACACTGTGCCAAGTGATTCTGTGGCCGTGGTACAACGTTTTGGGCAGTATATAAACCAAGTGCCGCCGGGCCTGCACTTCAGATTCCCGTTTGGTATCGACACTACACAGATAGTGCCGATAAAACGACAACTCAAGCAAGAATTTGGCTTTACTACGCCCAATGCTAGCGATCCTATTCAAAGCCCTCGTGCCAGTGATGCCCTGCGTGAAACACAAATGGTCACCGGCGATTTGAATGCCGCGTTGGTTGAATGGGTGGTGCAATATCGTATATCCGATCCGGTCAAATTTCTGTTCGAAGTCAGAGAGCCAGGTGAAACACTGCGTTATGTGTCCGAATCCGTTATGCGTGAAGTGGTTGGTGATCGCACTGTGGATGAAGTTATCACCATTGGCCGTCAGGAGATTGAATCTGAAGCGCTGATTAAAATGCAGACCACTTCAAGCAGATATGCCATGGGCATCAGCATTGATCAGGTGCAGTTAAAAAACATCAATCCCCCCATACCGGTTCAGGAATCCTTTAACGAAGTGAATCAGGCTCAACAGGAAAAAGAAAAACTGATCAATGAAGCGCGGCGCGACTACAACAAAGTTATTCCACTAGCGGAAGGTGAAAAAGACCAGCGTATTCGAGAAGCAGATGGATACCGCCTAAAACGCATTAACGAAGCCAAAGGTGATACTGCCCGATTCTCTGCGTTGTTCGCCGAATATATGCAAGCACCAGAGGTAACACGTCGGCGTATTTATCTGGAAACCATGCAAGAGGTAATGCCGAAAATCAAAACTAAATTCATTATGGATGCCGATTCTCAGGGCATATTGCCGATGCTGAATCTGGATCACAAAGAGGTAGCCACGCATGAATCAAATTAAGTTCCTGTCGGTTACCGCCATAGCGCTGATTGCGGTTGTTGCAGCGGTGTTGAGCAGCGCTTTATATACTGTGGAAGAGGTAGAGCAGGTCATTGTTACTCAATTTGGCAAGCCAGTAGGAGAGCCAATCGCGACAGCAGGCTTACAGGTCAAGATGCCTTTTATTCAGCAAGTTAATCCCATTGATAAACGGGTGTTGGAATGGGACGGCAACCCCTCTGATATGCCAACTAAAGATAAGCTGTATATCTCGGTGGGTTTATTTGCCCGCTGGCGAATTACCGATCCGCTGCAATATTTTTTACGCTTGCGTGATGAACGTAGCGCGCAATCAAGGCTGGACGACATACTCGGCAGTGAGACCCGTAATGCGGTAGCCAAACACGAACTCATAGAAATTATTCGTACTACGAAAGACCGTGTTCCGCAGCGCGACGAGCTACTTACCGATGCCGAAAAAATACTGAATATGGGTACCTTGGTGCCGATTGGCAAAGGTCGTAAAGTGGTCGAACTGGAAATTTTTCATTCGGCCGCGGAAAAGGTCAAAGTATTTGGCATTGAACTGCTGGATATTCGCTTTAAGCGGATTAACTACAACGCCAGTGTACGGCCAAAAATCTACGACAGAATGGTCAGTGAGCGTCGACAAATAGCCGAGCGCTTTCTTTCAGAAGGTAATGGTGAAGCAGCCAGAATTCGCGGTAACCGGGTACGTGATCTGAATAAAATTCAGTCTGAAGCATACCAGCAAGTAGAAGAAATTCGCGGTCAGGCCGACGCCATAGCCGCTCAGATATATTCCAATTCCTATAACCAAAGTGCGGAAGCAGTAGAGTTCTATGAATTTACCCGAACCATGGCAGCCTACCCTTCCGTAGTAGGCGATGGTACAACCCTTATGTTGTCCACGGACAGCGATCTGTTTAAATACCTTAAAGCCCCGGCATTTGAGAAAAAATAATATTTACCTAATTGGCTGATGATATGTCATCGGCTCCTTTCACTGCACCACTTACAGGCAGGTACCTAAAATGAGCAAAGGCAGAAGTACTAAAAAAGACAGCAAGAAATCTTCTATTCTGACGCCAAAGGAGAAACGTGCGGCAAAGAAGAAAAAGAAAGCAAATAACTCAGGCACGGATTCACGTGTACCACCAAGCTAATGATTAGACGTTGATGATAGTTTTCAACGATTCGAAGATCGCAGTTTACATTTCGAGTAGTGACAGAATGACTGAAGAAGACACACTGATGATGGAAACTTTTGGAATAACCAGTGAAGCTGAAATGACCTATCGCTTTAAGCGTTATCAATACCGTGGGCTACAGGATGCGATTAACTTTGCGAGGAAGTATACGCAAAGCAAGTCGAAAATGAAGCAGGAGCCAGATCCTGATGAGGATAAGAAAACTGACTAATCGGCTTGTTGATGATAACAGAGGACATGCGGCGCAATTACCTCAATCGCCCATCGACTGGTTGAGTCATCCACTTGGTCGTTTTTTTAAAATTGAAGCCGCTGCCGGACTGGTGCTGTTGTTTTTTACGCTATTAGCACTTTATCTGGCCAATTCTCCATTAAGTTCAGACTTTGCGTCGTTGTGGAGTACCTCAATCGGTATCAGTTTGGGTAATGTTGAATTTGAACGGTCTTTGCATGCCTGGATAAATGATGCCGTTATGACCCTGTTTTTCTTCCTGATAGCCCTGGAATTAAAACGCGAGTTAGTGCTAGGAGAACTGCGTAAACCACGCCTGGCCATATTATCTGTTTCTGCAGCATTAGGGGGGATGATTATTCCTGCAGGGATCTACTTACTCTTCCAATTTGGTGAAGTGGGCCAGCATGGCTGGGGAACGGTTATGGCAACGGATACTGCTTTTGTTATTGGTTGTTTGGCGTTGCTTGGCCGACGCATTCCAAAAAGCTTGCGTGTTTTTATGTTATCGCTGGCGATTGTAGATGACCTGGGAGCCATCATTGTCGTGGCGCTGGGTTACGGTATGCAACTTGACCTTTTTTATATTGTGGCTGCGTTGCCAGGCTTTGCAATGATTAAAGCCATGTCACTGATCGGAATTCGCAGCATTGCTTTGTTTTTCATTGCTGGTGGTGCTATCTGGCTGCTGGTTGATGCTTCAGGTATACACCCCACAGTAACCGGTGTGATCTTGGGATTGATGACTCCTACCGATAAATGGATCAGTGATAATCGCTTGCACAGTATTATGGATGCTGTGGTGGCTTACCCACCTGGTGAGCATTGGTCCGGGAATAGTATTGACCGCAAAGTACTAAAAACTGCAGAAGCGGCGGCTCGTGAAGTGCTCTCGCCGGTTGAGCGATTAGAGCTGATCTTGCATCCGTGGGTCGGTTTTGTGGTCATGCCACTATTTGCATTCGCCAATGCTGGTATCCCGCTGACCATGGCTGAATTTCCAGAGCCAATTAGTATGGCGGTTTTCATTGGTTTTGTGCTGGGCAAACCCATTGGGGTATGTTTGTTTAGCTGGCTTGCTGTGCGCTTAAAATTGGCGGTAATACCAGCAGACTTGCCCTGGCTTATGATTGCAGGTGGCGGCTTTCTGGCTGGTATTGGTTTTACAATGGCCATATTTATTGCCAACCTTGCCTACAGTGTAGAGCACATTAATGCCGCCAAATTAGGAATACTATCTGCATCGGTAATTTCTGCACTATTCGGTTTAATTGTGTTGGGACTTGCAACTCGAGGCGAAAACCCTGAACGAGACAATGTTCCTGGTCAGGTAGGGGCAAACTAATTCAATTTAACCACTGAAATGGCAGGTATAGTATGAAACGCTACAAGATAGTACATCAGACTATTTATGAATTTTCTGTTCAGGTTCAACTGCAGCCACATACGCTGCGACTAAGGCCTCGAAAAGGGCACGATCAGCGTATCGAATCATCGCAGTTGAAGATAGTTCCTAGTGCCAGCCTGAGATGGCATAGGGACGTAGAAGGAAACTCCGTGGCCATACGTTCAGTGAGCTAACGAGCGATCTGTTCATTAAAAGTGAAACCCTCGTGCAAAAGTACGACCTGTCGCCACACGATTTTTTGATTGCAGACTCTGCCGTGGATTACCCCTTTGATTATGCGGGTGATGATAGCGTTTCGCTGTATCCTTACCTGGAAGACCAGGTTCATGCCGATAACCACATACTGGATAAGTGGATTCATGCAGTATGGAAACCGGGTGAAGCTACCCAAACCTTTAGTCTGCTTCTGCAATTAAACCAACGTGTTTTTCAATCCATTGGTTACCAGCTACGCGAAGAAGAAGGCGTGCAGAGTCCGCAAAAAACACTGGCGTGTGGAACAGGATCGTGCCGGGATTTGGCCAGTCTATTTATCGCGGTTGTCAGGCGATTGGGTTTTGCTGCCAGATTTATCAGTGGCTATGTTTATACCGCTCCCTCTACCAGCCAAGCTGGTTCTACCCATGCATGGGCGGAAGTGTTTATTCCCGGAGCTGGATGGAAAGGTTTTGATCCAACACTGGGGATGTTGGTTGGTGCTGAGCACGTCGCAGTTTCTGTCGCCAGGCGTCCCGAGCTGGTACCTCCCATTTCAGGTGACTTTACGGTTTGACAGGTTCGTTGATGAAGGTCAATGTTTGGATATCAGCCATCAGCTAATTCTCACCTGCTGACTGGCGTGCGGTAAAGTGAAGTGAACCGGGTCTTGTAGACATCTTATGAGAATTACAGATACACCCAATAATTATCATTGCGTGAGTCGTTGTGTCCGCTAAATCAGGGTTGAACCCGTCGTTCAAATCACAAATAGCTCGGCGCGCTTGGTAATGGCAAGACGACTGAGCTGAACGCACTATTGCTGCAACGATGACCGTCACCTTGAACGCAGCTTTTTGATTGTTCTGACAAAAAGGCCATCTGCTGCAATAGTAACACATAGTTAAACAGACTCTCTAGCCAACGGGAGCATCAATAATAACTTCTACCCGTCTGTTTTGCTGACGTTTGCTCACAGTGGTATTGTCGGTCACTGGAAATTCCCCTCCTCGCCCGATCACCTGAATTCGATCTCCTGCGACTCCCTGACTTTGCAGGTAGTTTTTGACCGCCTCGGCGCGTTGTAATGACAGATGCATATTGACATCGTCTGCACCAATATTATCGGTATGTCCTTCGATGATAATGCTGCGGTGAATATTGCTGTTGAGAAAGGACGCAAGCTTCGTCAGATGTGAAATGGCGCCGGTATTAATCTCGGCTTTGTTGAAGTCGAACAACACATCGCCCAATGTGACTACGGTACCTCTTTCGTCATTCCGTGCATCCATTTCGTTGAGTTGCGTTTGCATTTCCGCTAATTCGCTTTTTGCGTTAACAACTTCCTGCTCGGCTTTATTTCTCTCTAATTGGGCTTTTTGCGTTTGTTCGGTGGCCTGCCTGGCTGACATCTGTGCTCGACGTGTTTCACTTGTTCGCGCCTCTAATTGCATTGCGTCACGCTGTGACGTCAGAATAGCGCGCTGTCCTTCCAAATAGCGGCGTTTTGATTCTGATTCGGCAATATCAACTTTACGCTGCGCCATAAATAACAGATGTTGTGAAACACTAGGATTTTTCTGACGCTTTTCAGCCTCGGATACTGCTGCTCGTGCATCTTCCATCGCTATTGGTGATTGGTATGCCAGTGTTTGGTTATTTTCTAATTGATTGAGACGTTCTCTTACAGGGTCAGCACCTGCGTACCGAGGTTCAGTAGTAGTACAACCTACCATGGTAGCAGACGCAATAAGGCATACCAGGTATATTCGTTTATTGATATTATTCATAGTTTTTCTCTTTGGTTGAACTGCATTTCCTGTTCTAACTGAGTCATACTTTTTTTCATTTCTGCGTTAATAATTTCGGCTTTATTCAGCTCAGCTCTGGATATTGCAAGTTGCGCCGTTACCTCTGACTGGTCTGCTAATTGCCGAGCATCTTCCATTTTGTCTTGTTCGACAGCTTCTTTAGCGTGAATAAGCATCTCCCGAGCCTGCGTTAACTCAGCGGCGGCGTATTGGCTAACGCGAGCGCGCTCGGCATTTGCAACAGCTTGCTCAGCTGCCCATAGGGACTTGTTCGGTATAGGCTGGCTATTCGCACAACCACTTAATGGCACCACCACACTCACCGATGTGATAATCATCCATACTCGTAATATCGAGCGTGAGTTAAACTTATTCTGAGATTTCATTTCAAATTCCTCGCTTCTTAACGCTATGTGTGCAGCTCGCAGATGTGTATATAATAGCTAGCCTAAATCAAATCGCTTTCGCCAAACAGATCGTCACTAAATGCACTCCACTCGGCTACCGCAATAGCAAATACCTGCAACAGATAAATCAACCGCTTAATCTATGTGATAACAAAACCCCAGAACCAATAGCGCAGGGGGGGGAAGATGACTATCGTTTTCATCGTGGGACTCTTCCGTGGTTTTGCTATTAGGGTGGTTAGTTTAAACACAACCGTTGCGTTCATCTGTGCGGCGTCACACGTATACGATAGATAGTTGAGATTGTCCGAACCGCAGGCAACTCTGGTTCTTTCTTATGGTTTACGTGTGCCAGCGTACGGAAGCAAGAAAAATAAATAGCTATGGTGTTATCTCCACTATCTGCAATCAGGCCGGTGGTGAGGAAAAGGAGGTAACTATGCTAAATCCGACCAAAGGCACTAAACCTGACGACAAGAAAAAACTTGCTCCAGAACACGCGCCGCAAAAAAAAACAGGCCCAGCAAGATGATCGCCAGAACCAGAAAAAATAGACAGAACCTTTACTCCAGGCCTCGCGTCTGGAGTTTTTTATGTTAGGAAGCTTATCGTCTGTTTTGACGTATTGCCCACCGTAAAACAACTACCACGGTTTGAATGCTAGGGAAGGTGCGCTTGTTTCTCATGCTATTAAGGTATTGGCTTGAAACGATACCATGTTCGAGTTTTTTCATTAACTTTATCAATTACGGGAGACGATCGTGGCTGCAGCTTACCTCTCGCCGGGCACTAACTACCTGTTAAATTGCTTATCAGAGTCGCAACGTCAATGGCTGCTGCGTCATTCAACACCGGTGGAACTTGTATTCGGCGAGGTACTTAGCACTACTGATCAACCGATAAGGTACGTATATTTCCCACTAACCAGTATTTTTTCTTTGTTAGTTGAAGTGTCGAGCGAGCGCTCTGTCCAAATGGGCTTAATCGGCAATGAAGGTATGCTGGGTGCTACGTTAGCTCTGGGTAAAGTGAATGTCCCGATGCAGTCAGTTGTGCATGGGGCAGGGGCGGCGTTGCGGATCGATGCAGACTTATTCCAGCGTCGGCTGAATAGCAACTTACCATTACGACGTTTGATACACCGTTACCTATACGTCTTAATACGACAAATTTTACAAACCGGTGCCTGCAATTCTTCGCATGATGTAAAACAGCGACTGGCCCGCTGGTTATTAATGACTCAGGACCGGGCTCACTCCGATCAGTTTTATTTAACCCATCAGAATCTGGCAAAGATGCTTGGTGTCCGCCGAAGCGCGGTAACTATCGCAGCTGGGGCGTTCCGACGAGGCGGATTGATAAGTTATAACCGCGGGCACATTACCGTGTTGTCGAGAACCGGACTCACGCTTGCGTCTTGTCAGTGCTATGTCGCTGCGCTCCCCCCTCAGAAGAATACGCTTAACACTGACACTCACGACGAGACGAAATAGTCGCCATTACTGGGCGTTATCAGCAGCGGCGAGGTTTGTAGCTCACTAACTGGTATTGCGTCCGGCCCGGATTTAAACGTTTGCTGATTCTGTCGGATTAAACAACACGCATCGTCGCTTAGTGTGTCGCTCCTTTAGTAAAATACCTATCAACTTTACTGGCCCAATGGTTGTCATTCATATTAGGCCAACTATCCTTGTCAAACGAGGGCGCAGCTTTGAGTCGCTCGATTTCTATATCAAGTAAAAAGCGCTTTTTAGCATTATCAAAGGTAATTGCGCGCCACGGTATTGCCGACAGGCTTTCACCCATTCCCCAGAATCCGCCAAACGAGAGTACCGCGTAAACAGTATTGCCGTTTGCAGTATCTATCATCAGATCTTTTATCGTGCCCAGCTTTTTGTCTTCTTTGTTGTGTACCTCGCTGCTTATCAGGAGGTTTGCTGACTGAATGTCAGAAGCTCCTTTATCAACAGTGCTTGCGGCTTTTATTCCAGTTGCAGGTAGTGTCATAAATTTCTCCAGTGTATGTAATGCCGGCCAGCGAAAGCGGATGTGCTCCGATGGTTATTGCTGTGTTGATTTACCTTTTCGTTACTCAACGCGCCATGTTTCAAACATGACGACATAGCAGAATCATATTTGCACCGGCGCTGGGAATCTGTTCGCTAGACCTCATAGCCCGCATTTATTCGTGGTTATGTTATTTTACTGCCGCAATAACCTGGCCCGCGCGCAAATCTCATTCGGTTCATTTAAAACCTCTTTTGTGAATTGAATACATGCATTTCCCGGCATCATGCAAAAATGCGAGCCTGCTTATGTTTGATAGCGAACATACACCCGCCATTAATGGCACTAGTCTTATCGTTATCTACACTCTGAAGCAGGCTTGCCGTAATGACGGTTGATTAGCGATGAACATAACCAGTTTCCAGCGAACATTGAACGAGGGGTGGCAGAGCCAAAGTTTAGATTAATTGTGCTCCCATTAGGTAAAATCTTGTACAGTGCTGGCCAGGATATTTCCGCTCAACCACTTTCACGATGACATCAACTGTCAATTGAGCTTTGGAATTCAAAACAATCAAAGAACACGGTTAAAGATAACCGTCAACTTTCCTTGGTGGTCAGCGACTACAACAGAATCGCGTGGTAATTAAAGCACGATAAAATCGCTTCACCCTATGTACTGTGCATCATGATTCGCAACTTGTGATGACCGGCCTGTATGCGAATACAAAGCTCACTTCCTTCCTTTATATGATGATTTCCGTTACCGCTGCTATCCAATGGGCTTATTTCAACACAGCTTCGCTTGACTGATATGGTGTATTGCGACTTGCCCGTCTTCAAGGTTGCGGCGAAGCCTGGCCAGGATGCCGGAATGCATGGCTGTAGAACAAGCTGTTCGCCCCTTACCCGAATACCTAAAATCGCTTCTACACCAGCTCTGAACATCCAGCCAGCAGCGCCGGTGTACCATGTCCAGCCTCCCCGTCCAACATGGGGAGTTTCAGAATAAACGTCCGCCGCGACGACATAGGGCTCAACTTTGTAGCGCTGACACGTTTCCTTCGAGTTTGCATGAGTTATCGGATTGAGCATGTCAAACAACGCATGGGCTGATTCATTACGTTTGAGTTTGGCCAACGCAAAAATGCTCCACATCGCGGCATGGCTGTATTGGCCGCCATTTTCCCTAAATCCTGGCGGATAGCCTTTGATATAGCCAGGTTCAAGGGCGGTATGGTCAAACGGGGGCGTAAACAGCAGTGCCATTCTCTCTTTTGGCCGATGCAACAACTTTTCCACTGAAGCCATTGCACACACCGCTTTGTCTTTGGGGCCGTCCGCCAGCACGGCCCACGATTGACAGATTGAATCGATGCGACAGGCATCATTTTCTGAAGAACCAAGCCACTGGCCACTATCGAATATCGCCCGCTTATACCACTTGCCGTCCCATGCTTTTTCTAGCGACAAACGCAAGTCGGCTAACTGCTGTTGCCACACTACACAACGTTGCTGGTCAATAAGAGTATTTTGCCTCTGCCCAATATCGTTAAACTCATCCAGCGCAAAACAAAGTAACCAGCCCAACCAAACACTTTCCCCTTTACCCTCCTTTCCAACTGCGTTCATGCCATCGTTCCAGTCTCCGGTCCCCATGAGTGGCAGTCCATTTTCCCCCAGGCTCTCCAGACTACTCTGCAGCGCCAGTACACAATGCTCATACAAGCTGGCGCTGCAGTCTGAAGTAGTAGCAACAAAAAATGCATCATGCTGTGAGAGTGGCAGCAAGGGTCCTTCAATATAAGCAACTTGTTCTCCCAGGATCCTGAAGTCTCCCGTAGTATGAACATAGTTCGCGGTCGCTATTGCCAGCCATACCCGGTCATCTGATATATGTGTTCGCACTCCCTTACCGGAATGCGGAAGCCACCAATGTTGCACATCCCCTTCTTTGAACTGACGTCCGGCAGCACGCAACAGATGTGCCCGGGTCAGGGCCGGACGGCACTGCGTAATCGCCATACCATCCTGTAACTGATCGCGAAAACCATAAGCACCGCTTGCCTGATAGAGGCCACAGCGGGCAAAAATCCGGCTGGCAATGGTTTGATACGATAGCCAGCCGTTGAGCATAATATTCATGGCTTTATCGGGCGTATCGACCTTTACATTGCCAAGTAGACAAGCCCACTTATTTTTTACCGCAACGAGCTCCTTACTAAATACCCTGTGCTGATAGCGAAGAATGAGCTGGCGAGTTTCATCAAAGTTGGTTCCTTCGCCCATTACGATTACAAGATGTTGTTTAGCATAGCCTTCTAATTTTACTGTTTGTTGTAATACCGAGCAGGGATCAAAGCCGGTACCTGCAGAACCTGATAGTGGTGTGTTTGAGATAAGGGCCAACGGGCTGCGCAGCGTTCCGTGTCGTCCAATAAACTCAGTCCTGTCGGCGGTCCAGCCGGTTATCGGTGTCTGCATCATGACAAAGGCAGCGGCTCCGGGAAATTCATTTGACCAGGGATTCTGAATAATCATTGCACCCAGTCCCTTATTAAAAGCAGTAGTAAGATAAGGCGCGTTGGCAGCCCGGTTGTTACCTAGCACCCATTCCATATAACTGGTCACTGAGAGCGTACGTGAGTAAGCTGAATGGTTAGTCAGTGACACTCGGATCATCTTTACCGGGTCGTCTGTCACTACCAGATGCGTGGTGGTCATGGTGATGTCATTCGCCTGATGGGAAAATTCACTGTAGCCCCAGCCATGTCTGGCCGTATAGGTACCGTTATCCCGTATTGGATTACAGGCAGCTGCCATCAATGCCTTTGTGTCTTCATCTTTAATATAGATCGCCTCGCCGCATGGGTTTCTCGTAGGGTCGTTAAGCCACGGCGTTAACTGATTGTCCCGACTATTTTGCGACCAGGTATAACCACAGCCATCTTCTGCCAGTAAACAGCCAAACCGCTCATTGGCCAGCACATTAATCCAGGGCGCCGGTGTATTCTTACCCGCGGATAAGACCATGACATACTCCTCTCCTTGTTCGGTAAACCCCCCGGTTCCATTAAAAAATTGCAATTTTTTTGTGTCAACGCTGCTCGTGTCACTACCAATCACAGGCTCGCTAGACTTACTGCAGCGAATACCTGACTGTAGGTCGCTATCGTCAATCAACCGGTTTACCTGTCGCTCAATACTTCCCTGACTCGCTGAAAACGACAACCTGGCAACACGTTTCAGCAAAGAATATACGCCGGAATGAAGTAGTTCGGCACGCAATACATACACACTGCCACGAGGTACTGCTTCAGCAAGCTTGTCTGTTACACGAGGGCGCGCCTGCTTGCGCCGAAGAGCTGATTCAATGGCCGCCTGTAAATCCTGATAATAAGATGACGGGTGTTCATTTATTATTACCAGATCAACAGCCAGCCGTTTCATTATCCAGTACTCATGTGCACTGAGAAGCAACTCCACCTGAGCCATATCAAGTACGTCGTCGATAAGAATTAGCACGATGGGGAGGTCCCCGGAGATCCCCTCTTTCCAAAGCAACGATTGGTTTCGCGAGTCTGAATCAATGCTCTGCGTGACGTTGCGATAGCGCTTATCGGAATAAAGCAAAGGCGCGGTCATCTGCTGAAAAAACGCCGCTTGTCGTGACTCGATATTCAAATGTCTCAACTGAATCTGGGCCTGTGTCCAGGACAATGTTTTGGCTCTGGTGTAGCCATTGGGCTCATAATGTCTGTCGATCAACTCAATAAGCGCCTGATGGGATGAGGCCACCATTATCCAAAACGAAACCCGAGCGCTGCCGCCGGCAGGCACCGTGATGTGTGTGCGTAAGGAGAAAATGGGATCAATGACCGACCCCAGTGTCTGGCTGAGCGGTGTGCTGCCAGAATGCCCGCTCATTGTCATAGCTGCTGCATGATGAACACTGTTGCCACGGCCGATAAAAGTCTGACGACTCGTATCATATTGTTGTGCAGCAAACTGCTGACCTTCAACCACCACGAAGTGCGCTGCCCAGATCTCAGGGTCATCTGGTGTTCTTTGCCGTCGTTTGGCGATCAACGCACCATACTCTTCGTACAACGAGGTTTGTACAAACAGCTTTGAAAATGCGGGGTGAGACTTATCGCTGGCTGCACTGCCTAAGACAAGTTCCGCATAAGAGGTCAGCTCTATTTTTTTTGATTTAAAGCCGTTGTTATACAGAGAAATGCGCCGTACTTCGCCGTCATCTTCACCGGAAACCACGACATCCATGGTACTGGTCAGCGCTCCTTCTCGATGTGAAAATTGCACATAATCTTCAGCGAAGCGACCATTATGACAATGATCGGCACAACGCGTGGGCTGAAATGACGTCGACCATAAGTTGTCAGTAGCAATATCCCGGATGAATATAAAGAAGCCATCATCGTCTCGGGTACTGTCAGCCTGCCAGCGGGTGATTGCCATGTCTTTCCAGTGACTGTATCCGGCACCGGCGGCAGTTAGCATGACAGCATATCGTCCATTCGATAATAGATGTGTTTGCGGCGCCCCTGGTGTCATGGGGTTTAAGGTTCGTTCCATATTCGCGTGTTTATCGGTGGCTTTATTTGAGGCATTAATTTCCATGGCCGGATGACTTAACGCAACGTTGCGGGGAAGCCTTTCCTGAAGCAATGAGTTACACGCCTCGATCATAGGTTCGCGGTGGAATCGGTTGCGCATTATGCCCGCGTGCAATGCGTTATTAATTGCAACAATGGTCATTCCCTGATGGTGTGCCATAAAGTTACGTACTATGCTGGTTACCGTGTTGGCAGGCAGTCGTGAGGCCGTAAAATCCAGCGCCTCATAAAATCCAAACCTGCCGCGCCCGCCGAGTTCAGCAATCTTTTGATAATTCGTGCAGGCTGCCTTTGGTTGAATCATCGTCGCCAGACCACTGGCATATGGAGCAATGACCCGATCTTCGGCAAGTCCGCGTTTAAGCCCCAGTCCGGGTACCCCAAAATTAGAATATTGATAGGTAAATTCAGCATCCCGCGCAAAAAAAGCTGATTCAGAAATTCCCCAGGGAATGGATAACTGCCTGCCATATTCTTGCTGACGGCGAACCACCAGACGATTAGTCTGCTCGAGCAGACTGCCAAAGGGTGCGCGCATCACCAGTGATGGCATCAGATACTCAAACATTGAGCCAGACCATGAGAGCAACACAGCGCCAAATCCAACGGGCGTAGCGCTTCGTCCTAACCGGAACCAGTGCTTGGAAGGCACATCGCCTTTGGCAATAGCAAACAGGCTGGCCAGCCGCGCTTCAGAACCGAGTAAGTCATAACAACCAACATCCCGGCTATTCTGTTCTATAGAAAAACCAATGGAAAGCAGCATTCTTTGCGGGTCAAGTAGCACGGCAAAGTTCATCTTCAATGCCATCGTTCTGGCACGTTCACACATCATATCAATTCTTAGTGACAGGTCGGCCTGTTCGTACAGCGCCTGATGCTTGTCCTGATTAAACTCCAGTAGCCGTCGGCTACAAGCACTGATCCAAAAGCGGGCATCCTGGGCTTGCTCATTACCAACAGAATTTATCAGCGTGCTAATTTTATCTACCAAGATGCTTAGCGGTCGTGGATCAATGACCTTATAGGCACTCGACGCCTTCAGAGTTTTCAGCAGGTCACTCAGAAGATTTTGTACCGGGATTGACACGCCTTGAAAACAGTCTCTGTGCAGAATTAGCTGTTCCTGAAGCAGGCTGAGATTATCCTCCAATCCCGCAAGCAACTGATGCTCTGAAGGCAAGGTATGCCACTCCTGACAAGTATTGGCCAGTGCAATTAAGTGGCCTGCCAGGTTGCCGCTGTCAACAGAAGAAACATACTCTGGTAGCAGCGACTCCATTGTTTTTGTGCTGTACCAATTAAAAAAATGACCTTTGAATTTCGGTAGCTTATCCAGCGTATCGAAGGTAGCTTCCAGTCGCACCAGCGACGCATTCAACCCGATCCAGCCGAAATCCCTGGCACACCCTACTGACAGCAAATAGAGGCCTATATTTGTTGGCGAGGTGCGATGGGCAACCTTTGGCTTAGGATCTTCCTGAAAATTGTCCGGCGGCAGCATATTATCCGCGGGCGTAACAAACTGCTCGAAGAATCGCCAGGTGCTGCGCGCAACGGTTCTTAGTTCCGTTCTACAACTATCCGTGGCAGGTAAAAACACACTCGCACGGGGCCGGCTAACAGACAACGCGATAGCCGGTGCACACGCCCACAGACAGGCAAAAGGCAATACCAGCGGCCAGACCGATGGTAAAATTAAGACGATTAGCAAGCACATGGCTACGGACAAAGTTGTGCCATAAGCCATGCTTTTATAGCTCTGAGCTAAGGTTAAACGAGGGCTTCTTTCCTGCTGCGCGGCTGACAGCCACTGCAACATATTTTTATGTGTAACGATTAGTCGTACCAATGTTCGAAATATCGCATCGCCCGTCCACCAGCTTTTATCCGGTAAGAATGCCAGCGAAAGTACGATATGCTCGCCGGCTAAGAGTGCATCAGCCAGCCATATTTTAAAATGGGTTGTGAGCTTGCCCTGGCTTTGTCGGTAAGAAGTTAACAATGAAAACAGCGGCATGAGAAATGGCATCGCTATGGTCAGTAACACGACGCTTAACACAGTGATCCCGGCAGCGAGGGGGACCAACCAGGTACTGAAAAGTAACAGTAGCAACAAAGGAGCGAGCAGTGAGCGACGCAAATTATCCAGCATTTTCCATTGTCCTAATGCTGATATTTTGCTATTCATCTTTTTATGCTGGCCGGTTAGCCAAGGAAGAAGCTGCCAATCCCCCCGCGCCCATCGATGCTGACGCTTTACATCGGCATCATACCGGCTCGGGAATGCTTCAATAAGTTCTATATCTGAAACCAGCGCGGCCCGGGCAAACACGCCTTCAAACAAATCATGGCTTAACAGCGTATTATCTGGCACCCGAGAGGCCAGCGTAGCTTCAAAGGCATCAATGTCGTAAATACCCTTTCCGGTATATGATCCCTCACCAAACAAATCCTGATAAACATCTGATCGTGCTGTAATATAGGCTTCAATCCCGCCGGGACTGGAAAAGATTTGCTGATACCATGACCCTTCGCCATCGACAGGCATGGTAGGCGTTACCTTGGGTTGTAAAATCCCGTGTCCGGCGACCACCCGATGACTGTCCATATCGATGCGGGGCCGGTTCAATGGGTGAGCCATTTTACCAATGAGTTTTAACACGGCATCGCGGGGCAATTGTGTATCAGCATCCAAAGTGATTACGAAGCGCACCTTTTCAGGCACCTGCAGTTTAGTGCCGTTGATTGCAATAAACGTAGTATCAGTTGCTCCGCGCAATAACTGGTTTAATTCATGTAACTTGCCACGCTTACGCTCCCAAGCCATCCACGTAGACTCGCAGGAATTAAATAGACGACGGCGATACAGGACCTGAAAGCGTTGTCCGGTGCTGTTACTCCCGTATTTATGATTGAGCGCCGCAATTTTGTTGCTTACCTCAAAAAGCATCTGCGGATCATCTTTGTGAGTCTCGGTGGGTGCATCTGCACCATCGACCAGCAATATATAGGTCAACTCATCATCGATATAAGTAAGATGGTGCACTTCAAGCTGATTAACTAAGCGTGCTAACTCCTGGGTATCGGCAACAATTGAGGGTATTACGACTACCGTGCGAAATTGAGCAGTAACTCCTTGGTCCAATGCCATTGCAGGTAGCACTCTGGCACCAAGTCTCGATGTGATGATCCGGTTGATTAAAAGCATTGCCAGCTCACTAATGGGGATAAGTAGCAATAAGCTAATCACCCATGCCGCCAGTGGATTTATCGAAGATAAATTGCTGATGGCGATCAGCATAAAAATCGAAGTAACAAACGCAATTGAGGTTAAATATCCCGTCAGCCCTAACGCCGTATATAGCCGGAATAATCGCAACGACACTGGAGGGACAAATGCGATGCTCTTTTCAAAATTTTTCCGACCTTGCCCAAACAGGTGATACCCCGGATCGCCTAACCTACTTGCTTCTGTTTCATCAGTTTCGTTTTTCGCTGACTCGCGCGCAATAGTCAGCACATGCCGCGTTACCTCCAGTTCGCTGAATGATGTGCCCAGTGCAAGCTTCTCTATGTTACTGCGATAAAGATTGCGGGTGGCAAAGTCCATTTGCGCGTAGCCAGCATGTTCACGAAGCGTTTCCTCTACACAGCTGATGCGTTCAAATTGGATATTCCAGTCTATGTCAGCGATAAGGCGCAAACTATTGATAACATTTTGCATACTTACATTTGCGATGCTGTGCTGCAATGAGGCTTGCTGCACCACATCATTAAATGACATCTTTTGTTTGACCAACTCTCGCTCAAGCCATGTTAAAGCAGGTGTGACAACAGGATCCTGACCTCGCAGTCGTTTCATCAGTTGCGCGGCAAAAACACTCGTTATGCTATCACTGGGATACGCTACCGGCTCCGCAGATTGCCCTGCACCATCCACGGGGGTTCTTAAAATACAGTCTGCCAGCGCGTCAGCATTGATACGTTCTGTGTGTCCCACGGCCAGTTGGTCTGACAATCGACGAAGATTTTCAATAAGCACAATTCTAATGGTGATAGACACTGCCCACAGCTCACCGATAGTGAGAGGCTCAACCCGTTGGTACCCCAACATGAAACGACAGAACGTCTCAATATCAAAATGACTATCGGTATGCGCAACATACGCCCACGCAATACCGAATACACGCGGATAACCGCTAAAGGGACCGTTGGATAATTTAGGTAGCTGATTATAAAAGTGTTTGGGCAGATTTTTGCGCACGTTCCATACCTGTGCATCGACAACGTGATAGTTATCCAGTAACCATTCGGCCGCGGGTGCTATTTTATGTCCTTCCTTTAAGGCGGATGCATTCTCATAATAAGCGCCAGCTAACGCCTCAGCATTCGCGTAAAGCCTATTGGTCAGTGGAAGAACTTTTTTAGGGCGTAATGCTATTTTCTGTTCTAACGCCAGACTTTGGGCATGCTGTTCCAGTCGCTCTATACCGAATAATTCCTCCCGAATAGGTTGAGCACTATCCCAGACAGACACAGGTTTGGTACTCCCAACTGCGAAACCAAATGGCATAGTTTTATCCTCTAAGCAAACAAAAAGAGACCAGGAAGCCGAGGATGATCAGATACAGACGCCGTACCTCCCGAAGAAGAGTTTGAATTCCCAGATCAAAATACGTGTTGGTGCACCATTAAACACAAGCGCGTCATATCGCAACAAGCACGGTAAAATCATCAGGATAAGCATAGTGAGCAGAGTTGGGGGTGTCTGTACGTTTGCCCACACACGGGTAGTTCGAACTCTATAAACGTATAAAAGTGTATATACAGTCTGCTGTCGATTACATCATCGCCGACCGGGAAGGACGAATAAATCGCTATAAAAGAAATGTCTAAGCATAGTTTATCAGTGCTGCGACAACCGAAAAAAGTATAGTCTTCACACTAATTCGGATGAAAACCTGAATCAGCATCGAATGCTTTAAGTCTGTCAGTTTCCTGTTTCAATACCTGATAACACTCACAACACATGGCTTCTAGCCTAGGTCGGTCAATCACAGTAATATGCCTTCGGTGATAAATAATTACTCCCGCGGACTGTAGTTTTTCTGCCGCATCCGTTACTCCTTCATGACGCACGTCCAACATATTGGTAATAAGTTTTTGCGTCATCGTTTATTAATTGCTGGGGAGTTGGTTGCAAGAACGATTCATCAGCGGTCAATACGCAAACGTATGCCGCTGGTATACCTTACCTGCATTGCTTAAGTCCTTGGCCGAACCTGAATTTTTCGAGCATCTAAAGGGTTTATTCACTGCTGCCAGAGAGGCCTGGGAAAGTTATGATCATCAACGGCGGCACACTATTTTCGGATGATGTAAGCAAGCTTCCGTTAAGCGTGTGAAACAAGCAACTGAAAGTATTACAAAATGGCGAAGTTCAGACTCTCGGAAGCGACTCGATTATTCATGTATATGTCAGGATTATTACAGCGACCATTCGAGATCTGGCTCTGACCTGTACCTCACCAAATCATGATGATGATTTCTAATAAGCATGGAACAGTAGAGGTATTAACTTGTAAAACGCAACAGGCTTTTTTTGCAAAGAAACTGCAAAGCTTGACATAATGAATTTAAAAAACTGATAATTATAAATGTTATTATACGAACTTTATTCAAAAAACAATGCCTGAGTGGTGGAATCGCTTTCCCACTCTACTCGGCTACCTGCCCCTGGAAAGTTAACTTCATCGACGTCGGGGAAAAAGCCCCGCTGCGGGTTTAATCGGTCTACCGCACTGGTCACGCCAAAGCGACGCGATGTATCCATCGATGTATCGCTTAATTCCCCCCCCAAGGGTTACGCGCAAGCGCCGTCCTGACAGCTCACCATCATAGGCTGCCCAGCCTCGGGCACTCAAATATTGATGATCGTGAGAAATTTGGGTGGTGTTACGGTTCATTAATTCTGTGTTGCTGTTGTAAGAGACATCCTCAACGTTACGCCATAGCCGGTCCGCTTTGTACGCTGCCAGTTCTCCACTCAGTGTCCAATTGGTACTTAGCAGATAATCGGCACGGCCTCTAAACTGCCAGGATTCAGAATTCATTACCCCGTCGGCTACGTTATAGTTTGTGTATCGCGTGGCCTTATCAAGCACCAAATCAGTCTGTCCAGATACTAGATTATCAGGAGCCTGTGCGATGGAAGCATCAATACCGATGATGAAAAGGAATTACTGGGCTTATGGATGACGCAAACTGAAGGAGGTAAGTTCTGGTTGTCTGTGTTGAACGAACTCAATACAGAATCTTCCCCGCCGGTTGCGATGGCCTGAAGGCTTCCCTGAAGTCATCGAGGCCGTGTAACCGACAACCCTAGTACAACTGAGTGTAACCGTTCACCAGGGCCCTATTGAACGGTTACCATTCAATGCTCATAAATGATAATCCATTAAATGATTGGTAAGTTGATGAAGATCACTCGGTTAAATATTCATTACGAACGATATTATAGCGTTGCATTTTTAAATTTAAATTTCGGCGGCTTATTTGCAACATATCCATTACATCTTTTATGCTACCTTTACATTGCTTCATGGAATTGCGCAATAAGTGTTCTTCAAATTTTCCGACTTGCGCACTTAAGCTATTTTCAGTTTCTTGGCCGTCAATATCGGTTAATGTGACATTTAAATTTGTATGACTTTTTTCTGCTAACAAACTTGCTATCGATAAAGAAGATGTGGCGTTAACAATGGAAAATTGTTGTGCTAAATTTTTTATCTCCCGAACGTTACCATGCCATTCTTTAGTTGCTAATAATCCAATGTCATCCATAGATATGGAGGGTGGATCGATATTAAATTTTTGACAAGCTTGTAAAAGAAAATGTTGAAATAGAATGGGTACATCACTCAAGCGTTCGTTTAATGTCGGAATATGCAATTCTGCAACTTTCAGTCGGTAATACAAGTCTAAACGAAAGTCTCCTTGATCGGCCAGCTGTTTTAAATCGACTTTAGTGGCTGAGATAATTCTAGGATTTATAGTGATAGATTTATTTGAACCGACTCGTTCAATAGTATTTTCTTGTAATGCCCTGAGTAGCTTAACTTGAAAATTCATAGGCATAGACTCAATCTCATCTAGAAATAATGTGCCTTTACTAGCATATTCTAATTTTCCAATGCGTAATTGATTTGCCCCAGTGAAGGCACCTTTTTCATGACCAAAAAGCTCTGATTCCAATAGATTTTCTGCAATTGCACCACAGTTTATGGCAACAAAAGGTTCTTCACAACGGTTGCTATATTCATGCAAACAACTAGCTACCAATTCTTTACCTGTGCCTGTATCACCCTTGATAACAACACTAGCATCAAATCCTGCTAGTGATAAAACTTGTTTACGAAGATTATCTATTATTTTAGACTTTCCAATCAATCTCGATTCAATACCTGTAAGGTGAATGAGTTGATGTTTTAAACGATGGTTTTCGATTTCAAGCGCATGTTTATCAGCCGCTCGCTTAATAATTTGAGTTAAATGTTCAGGCTCAAAAGGTTTTTCTATAAAATAATATGCTCCTTGTTCCATAGCCTGAACAGCCATAGCTATGTCTCCATGCCCAGTCATTAGAATCACTGGAATTGCAGGATATAGTTCATTTATTTTTAATTGCAGTTCCAAACCACTTACATTCGGCATTCTGACGTCACTCAAAACAACATCAATGCTATGCTCACTTAAAAACTCTAAAACTTGTCTAGTGTCATCACACAAGATAACTTCAAAACCTTCGATACTTAACCAACGCTCTGTACTGCTAGCGACAGTACTATCATCTTCAATAATTAGAATTTTAGTCATCATTTTGTCCTTACAACTAATAATAAAAAGTTCGAGGGAGTTATGCTTTGTCGACGATGCGTACTAAACTGATTTTAAAGCAAGCACCCGTATAGATGTATTGTGGATCGCCATTATCTTTAATTGGTTGGTCAACAATGAGCTCTATACCGCCACCAACTCGAGAAATGATATCGTGACAAATGGCTAAGCCTAACCCCATGGAACTTGCATTTCCTTTAGAGCTGACAAAGGGATCAAAAATATTGTCTTGCAGTGAAAGAGGTATGCCAGGGCCATTATCGCAAAATAATATATTCACCATCGGGCCATCAGTTTTTATTTGAATATAGATTTTCCGGAATTGGCTTGAACTCATGGCATCGCAGGTATTTTGCAGTAAATTGTTGAATATTTGCTGCAATTGGTGAGGTTCTATACGGACACAAAGGTTTTTATCATATTCATCAATTAACAAATCAACGTAGTTTTCAATTAGTCTATTCTTATTTAAGGCAAGGCTCTGAGTCAGAGCTTTATTAATATTGGCTTCGTTATAGCCATTAGTATTACGCTTACGAGAAAAGTCTTTTAGTTGAATTGTGATGGCACTTAAAAAATCTGTATATTTTAGGATTGCTTGGAAGCTTTCACTTACTTCTTGAGTATTATTTTTGCTCAACCATTTGTTGCCTACTTTAGCTTCAGTTTTAATAGCGGTAATAGGTTGATTGATTTCGTGCGCAATGTTGGTTGCTACCATACCAATAGATGCCAGCTTTTGTTGTTGTTTAAATTCTGATTCAAGACTGAACAACTCGTTTTCATGTTCCTTTTTAGCATAGTAAGCTTTTCGTTTTTCTTTAAAAAATAGTAAAAGTAACAAAAACATTAATAAAAACACACTGAAAAAAGCGACAATAAAATTACTACGCTCAATGACCGAGGTGATATTTGCAAGATGGTGTATTCGCAATGAATGATTATCTAGTAACATAGAGTGCACTAAAAACTTTTGCTCGCCAGTACTGGTTTTACTTGGAATAGTGGTAAGGATGTTGTTGTCAATATTGGTAACGCTCAATTGTGTGAATAAATTCTTCTCATTAAAATTAACATCTATCTGCTTTTTTACGAGATAAGGCAAGTTAGTAAAGGTTTGATATTGCCAGTCTTGATTACTAGAAAGCATAATAATACCCCTTTGATCACTCATGAGTACTATCTGTTGATTATTTAACAATGAATTGCTTAATTCATTTTGCAGTGCCGATAAATCAATGAGTAAACCTATATAACCAATGACTAATGGCTCTTTGTTAGTGGATTCTTGCTTTTTTTTATTGCTTTCATAAACAGGTTGTGCCAAAAGATATTTGGCCAACCTCTTTTCTTTGTCAAATACAAATCTACTGGTTTTTTTATTTTGGAACGCTCTGCTGCTAATACTTTTTATAGCACTGTTAAGTATGACAGAGTCTGAATTAATTTCTGCGCCCTCTTTAGAAAACAAAAAATCATTTTTGTGACCTAAAAATACCGTACTATTTGAAAAAACAGTTTTGAGTTTCTCTAAATACTCTTGAGTTTGTATGGAGTTTTCAGCATCTGGCTTAAGTAAAAACTGTTGCAATCTTGGTTGGTTAGCAAGTAGCGACAATAACGATTGTTGAAATTGGTCTAATTCGTGTTCTACTTTATTTCCATATAAAGCAAGGTTTCCGATCGCGCTTTGTTCTAAATCACTTAATTGCTGTTCGTAGTTATATTGCCAAAGTGTATTTGCGAAGAATGTAAATATAGCAATGGCAAAGATTGAATTCATAGAATACTTGAATAAAGTTACTCGGCTCTCTGTGTTGTCAGGATCATGTGGAATGTGTTCATCAATAACGTTAATCATTACCTATCAATACTCTGGTCTTTATTTATATTTTTAGACGATTGATTTACTGGTATCCTTTTTCTTAAAAGTAAAAGTGGTTGCCGTAATAGAACTATTAATAATATCGAAGAAACCAGTAGTACAAATAACGCAAATAGTGCAATCAAGCTTAAATTTATTCCCATAGCTTCCACCATCTTACTTTCCGGCACTACTAATAACAAATGCCATTCTTGTTCGTCATCAAACAAATATGGAGAATATGAAGCTAAATATCTAATACCGCTTTCGCTAAAATAAAATTCATTGAATCCATGGTTATCATAGCTAGCGAGAGCCTCTTTTATCGTTGGGCTTTCTAAATTCTCAAGCGTGACTAATTCTTTTTTAATTGATAATTCTTTAAATCCAGAATATGCAATAACCTTGTTTTGTTCGTTAAAAATAAGTAACTCAGTTTCTCGTTGGAAGCCTGCATCAAATAAAAAATTTGATAATTCTTCTAGTACGATATCTACTCCCCAAACACCAATTAATTTTTGTTCTCTGTCATATATTGGGAAAGACGCTGTGACGCCCGGTATTAAATGATCCTTGTTTGAATCAAAGGAATAGACATCACTCCAGAATGACCCCCCCACGCTTTTCGCACCTTTATACCAAAGCCGAGTGGTAGGGTCATAAGCAGCGATTGCTTTGGCAGATTTTTCTATTGAATGTCCATCTTTGTCTAAAAAGTTTTTTTGTTCGAAAAGTGTCTGCTTGTTTCTTTTAATTGTTTGGATACGATAATCATAATTTTTTGCATAAGTATTATGCCAGAACCAAAATTCTTTTTGTTCAGTACCTACGAAGTGTCCATTAAATTGCGGATAACTGTCGATAAATGGTTGTACAAATGCTCTAAGAGTTTCAGGCTTGTCTATGGAAAGAATATTTTTTTCAAATAGATAAGCACCCAATTGAGTAATGTTTTTTGCGGGTAATAAAAAATTATGAGTTGAATCTTTAATACTTGTTTTGAGTTGCCAAATATAGTCATCTGAAAACTTATCCAAATCATGGTTTTGTTCTAAGCTTGTATATACCACCCAGCTTGAGGAAATAATAAGGATAAGCAGTAGGCTACATAATATATTGTTAATCAAAGTGAGCTCATTTTATAAAATTACTGATTTTTTGACTGTTAAAAACAGTTAAGTGATAGTTTTACCATTTGATATAGTTACATTCAGTACCTAAATAACTGTTCCTAAGTGTGCTACAGCTTTGCCAATCCATGCCTGTTACCCGGGTAATAGTGAGGCGGTTTCCATAAATCGCCGTACTCTTTGCAACAATTCCCAAATTTCTGTGCGCTTATGATTGCGCGTTACAGTATCGTGCAAGGCATGCCATAACTTTTCAATCTTATTAACCCATGGGCGATAAACCGGCTGGAATAGCAATGTAAACTTGGGGTTCTGTTTAGCCATGCCTGCGTCTTTTTGCTTTTGTGGATGATATAGTTATCCACGATCAGCGTATTTGTTTTTGCTTTCCGGTATGCATCCTCAAGTGTTCCATTAGCCAGATAAGTGGCTCAGAGCATTTTGAGTGTCGCCCAACATAAAGCACTTTGCCCTTACTGGCGCGCAATGCCCCTGCTAAATAGTATTTTTCATTTTGTCCTGGAGTGGGAATTAGCCGCTGTTTTCCTCTGAATCCCCAGTCAGCAGCTATTTTCCGATTTAGGTGTATATCCACTTCGTCTTCATAAAAGACCGGATTGTTAGCATCACTCTTCTGAAGCGCCGCTTTAATAGCTGCAAGTTTCTCTTCCTTATGCGGACCACGTATCCGTAAAGTCGGCGCAGCTCTTCGCCAAACAATGCCGAGCCCCGGCATCCATCGTCGTAATGTCGAGCTGTGTACACAGATTCCAGTTGTTTTATGTATAACTTTAGCCACTAATCCGGTACTCCAACGACTGCGTTGATAACCAAGGTCTTTTGGTGACCAATAGAAGCAGCATCTGAACTATTACATCACCAGGCAGATACGCTGGCCTGCCATGCTCAGTATCTTTTAATCCATCAATACCTGATCCTTCATACCACTTACATCAGCGATTAACTGATGAACGAGCTACGCTTAGCAACTGGGCAACATCGGTTCGAGTTTGCCCTTTGTGTACCAAGAGCACTGCATTCGCTCGACGACTAAAGCGTTTGTCCTTGCTATGTTGAACGACTTTCTCTAAACGGCGTCGCTCAGGCCGGTCAATCAAGGTATATTAATCTCCCAAAAAGATGGAAAATTGACCACTAACAATCTGTTTCTAAATGATCATTGAGCTAAAACTTGGCCTTCTCTTCTAGGATCGGCACCGCCTATCAGTTCTTGATTGGTTAACTCAATGGCATGTAAACCAGAGTTCAGATCTTGGATTTGTACTTTATGACCTTTGTCCTCTAGTCCTGCCTTTAATTTTACTGCCGTCGTGCCACGCTCCAAAGTAGTCATTCCATTTCGATTGGTAATTTTCGGTAAATCAATCGCTTGTTGAGGATCTAACTGCCAGTCGAGTACGCCAATAATTGTTTGCGCTACATAGTTAATGATTCGACTCCCCCCAGGTGACCCTAGTACCAATTTTAACCGATTGTTTCTATCAAATACCATAGTTGGAGCCATTGAGCTACGTGGACGTTTGTTAGCCTCTAAACGATTCGCAACCCATTTACCGTTACTTTTTGGTGCTAAAGAGAAATCTGTTAATTGGTTGTTTAAAATAAAGCCCTCAACCATTAATGCCGAACCAAAACCGTTTTCAATGCTGCTGGTCATAGAGACTGAGTTTCCTTGTCCGTCAACGATAGAAATATGACTAGTGGAAGGGCGCTCAATCGCATTGTCGTCGGCTAAATCAATGCTGCCTGGTAACCCAGGGATTGCATTTCCCATATCTTTATCAGGGTTTATCAGTTTCGCTCTTTGTGTTAAGTAGTCGCTAGCAAGTAAGCCCTGAACCGGTACAGAAACAAAATCTGCGTCAGCCACATAACGGTTTCTGTCAGCAAACGCTAACCGAGCACTTTGCGTAATGAGATGGGTAGCTAACAAGGAGTTGGGTTGTTCTTTTGCTAGATCATAAGGTTGTAATTGCCCGAGAATTTGGATAACAGCAATGCCCCCAGAGCTAGGAGGGCCCATACCACAAATTTTATAGAGTCGATAAAAACCACATACAGGATCTCGCTGCCTTACTTGATATGCAGCCATATCAGACAGGCTTAACTTTCCTGGTGCGATGTCGGAATTTTGGACTTTCTTGACAATTTTTTTTGCCAACCAACCCTTATAAAAAATGTCTATTCCGTCTTCTGCAAGACTCCTAAACACATTGGCCAACTTTTTATTGACCAGTTTATCACCTGCTTTAAGTGCTTTGCCATTAGGGAAAAAGTAGTGGTTAATTTCAGGTAATAAATGAATGCCGGGATTAAAATTCATTCCGAGTAATTTTTCTAGTCGCGGTGAAACAATAAATCCATTTTCTGCTAGATTTATAGCTTGTTCAAATAATGATGCCCAAGGTAATTTGCCATATTGTTGATGTGCTTTTTTTAATGTCGCTAAAACACCTGGGACACCTACGGAACGGCCTCCTACTACGGCATCTATCCACTCTATGGGGTTACCATTGGTGTCTAGAAACAACTCACTGGTTGCAGCGTTTGGTGCAGTTTCTCTACCATCAAAAGTTGTCATATTTTTAAGCTGGTTGTCCCAGTACAACAGAAAAGTACCACCACCTATACCTGATGACTGTGGTTCAACCAAGGTTAGTACCATCTGCACTGCAATGGCTGCATCAATGGCATTACCGCCTTTTTTTAAAATTTCAAAACCAGCTTTGCTGGCATAAGGATTAGCCGCGGCCACCATGAAATTCTTGCCATGAATGGCCTTTTTAGCAATTGTACCTGTTGCTGCTTCTGGTTCTCGGACTTCTCGTCCTGTTTGTGTGTTTTGTGTACTTGTCGCTGTGTACGGCTGTGAGTTTTGATGAACAAGGCTAGGGCTTAATTGAGCCGAAAGAGCCGCAGTGCTGAGCAACATTGAGACGCAAATTGTTACGTGCTTTGGTGGAAACATAAATTACCTGTATTTTCAAAATATGATCAGCAAAGCCAATCTATTTTTAATATTTCTAAACGGTTAATAATTAGTTTCATGCTCATATGCAAGGAATGCTCCAATAACCAAAGAGGCTTTAACATTCTGATTATAAAGAATAAGTTTTAATTTTGGTTTTTCGTCATAATGAAGGTAGGAGGCTTTATTCCTATTCATATATAGGGGTGAGTAAATAACTTCTTATGCATTTTCGTTAGACTATTGGAAATAAATACAACTGTATTAGCCTCTGCTTAAATATGAGAGTAGTAGAGATGTCCACTTCCCCTTTAATGGGACAGAGAGTTAACGTTGTTATCCAGGTTCTTTATATCTGCCTGAATGTACAAACAAGACAATCATGTGGCTGAAATAAAGTTTTTTATTGTGTAAAAAGAGGGAACTCAACTCATATTATTTTTAATTGAATAATATGAGTTGAGGTGCTGCATAGGGAAGGTGATTAAGATTAAGGATTATAAGCAGCAGGCATTTTTTGCTTAGATAAATAACGGTCTCTAAGACTATCTTGTCGTGAATAGGTGCTTACTTCTATGCCATTTATCCACATACCTTCTACGTGCCCATCAATATCTAAAGGATTACCATACCAAAGTACTACATCGGCTTTTTTACCTACCGCTACACTACCTGTGTTGAGGGAAAAAACCTCTGCAGTATTGGCAGTAATTGCCGCCAAAGCAGCCTGGTAATCCATACCGTTTGCCGCAGCATTACCCGCGCTAAATCGCAACTGTTCTAAGTAATGGCCGCTGATCCCCCTGAATATTAGTTTTACCCCGGCTTTATGTAAAATACCTGCATCAGAAATTGATTGATGTAAATTGTCAAAATTGCTCGGCAAGTTGACCATTGGGTTAAAAATGATGGGGATATTCGCTGCTGCGAGGCTCTCTTTGACAACGATGGCATCACCGGCTCCAACAATCACTAAATTAAAATTGAAGGTATTTTTTAACTCTATCAGCTTTAAAAGGTCACTCGCTCTATCAGCATAGACTAACAATGGTTTTTGTTGTGCTAAAACCTGAGCTAAAACTTTTTGTTCTGCATCATGTTTAGCAGCAGCTAGCTTTTTAGTCGCGGCCAGCTTTTGCCTTAATAGTTGCAACTTGGTCGCTCGAGAACCGCGACTTTCTCGACCTAGCTTCACGACTACGCCATTTTTTGCGTGTTCTACACTGCTAAGCTCACCAGACAAATTGACCGCAAAAGTTTGGCCTGCAAACAATTGATTGCTGGTAGCTGGGCTAGAAATATTATAAGTAATACCTCCTTTACGAGCAAAAGGCAGTAAGCTTGATTTGCTATTAAAGGCTAAGCTAGGATCAAAATTAATGCCTAATTTTCCGTCTTTGGCATCTTGAGTAGTACCTTCTGAATTGACTTCTGACAGTCCCAATGAATTCATTACACCTATAAAACCGGGAGTGACTATTCGATTCTCCGCATCAATTATTTTTTTGGCATTGATACTTTTAGATGCCGCTAGCCCTTGGCTAATTGCAGTTATAACACCATTATTGACAGTGATATTGGCATTTTTAATCACGCCTCGTTCGGTCGCGCTATAAACTGTTGCATGGATGATGGCTAAGTCGTTTTCTTTTGCTGCTAGGCCCGTAGAAAATAGCACTATGAGTAGGATACTAGACTTCAATATACGACGGCAGGTAACTATTAATTTCATCGTATTATTCCTATTTTTGGCCTAATAAAAAGTCACTACTCGCCTGATAGCGTTTATCAAAGCGATCATATACTTTAGCGCCATCAATAAAGACTTGTTCAGCGTGAGCGAACACACTAAAAGGGTTTTGATTCCACAACACCATATCAGCAGCTTTGCCTTTTGTTAGACTGCCAGTGTATTGCGCTATCCCCATAGATTTAGCAGGGTTGAGAGTTAACCATTGAATGACATCTTCAGGTTTCAAGTTAAAACCATGCTGATTGGCGCGATACATTACCTTCGCGGCTTCTTGATTTAAACGTTGAATGACGGTACTTGAGTCTGAATGCATCATGACACAAGAATTAGGCACGGCAGCTACTATAGCTGCATTTTCTTGTATCATGTCGTAAGATTCCATTTTGGCGCCCCACCAGTCTGGCCAAGTAGCCACACAATTGCCATTTTTAGCCAGTAATTCAGGTATTTTGTATGCTTCAATTGCATGGTGAAATGTACCCGAGTCATAATTAAATTCTTTTCCCATATCAATCATCATAGCCATCTCTTCTGCTTTATAGCAGTGGTTATGAATCAAAATCTCGCCCTCTAAAACACCTTTCAAAGTGTCTAGACCTAAATCTTGTTTAGGCGCGGTGACCGCTAAACCGGCCTGGTAATCCTTAGCGTACTGGTCCCATTTTGATTTGTATTCTCGGGCATCAATCCAAGCTTGACGAAAGCCGGCTATATTACCCATACGAGTAGAAGGAAGAACGTGTCGTGCACCGTAAGTATCTTTCGGGTTTTCACCACAAGCCATTTTTAAGCTGTAAGGCGCCTGAGGGAATTTCATAGCTTGTACCGTGGTTGCAGGGACATTTTTTAGAGTTACGCCGCGGCCACCAAACAAATTGGACGAGCCAGGTAAGATCTGCAAAGTAGTTACTCCGCCAGCTCTTGCGGTGTGGAAAGCAGGATCTTGTGGCCATACACTATGTTCGCCCCACACTAATGCACTGACTGGGTCAGTTTTTTCATTGCCATCGTAATGGCCTTTTACATAGGGTTTTGGAAAGATACCTATATGTGAGTGTACATCTATAATACCAGGAGTGAGCCACTTATCGGTGCCGTCAATAATAGTAATGTTAAGATCACTATTCTGAGCTGCAACTTGATCACCAATCGCGAATATTTTACCTTGCTGAAATAATACATCCCCTTTTTCTATTCGTTGCCCATTGCCAATTAAAATTGTGACATTTTTAATTAAAGTGGCTTCACTTGGTAGGGCTTGGTATGTACTGGGATAAGGGTTTTTATTGATTTTAACAAACGGGGCCTGAATAGGTTGATGACAACCTGATAGTAAAACAAGCACACAGATAACAAGGAATGTGCTGAGTGTGTAATTCATCATATGTAGCTCAATCTATAAGTCAGTCATTGTGTTAACGCTACAGGTTTTGTGAAGACAACACATAGGATATCGGTTGTAACGCTGTGGCATTTTTCACTTTAAGGTCATAAATAGGCAGTGCTACCGGGAACGGATATCCCAGTAACACTAAGGTGTTTTTAACTTTGCTCAATAGTACTCAAAACTCTTGGCTCCAATTTAGAGTGAAATAACGGCCAATTGGACTTGGGCCACGAAGGTAGCCTTCAGACCTATCATAAAACTTAGGTTCAGATCCCCAAGGATTATTAATGTTTAGACTAAAATTACCTAAATCTTCGGTTTTATAACCAATATGCATATAGTGTTTTGTGTAACTAGGCACCCAGCTTAAAGCAATGTCACGTGCATCATCAAATTGCTCTGGATCAGTTAAGTCAAGTCCGGCATAAGAGGTGTTTTCATCATATCCGTTGTATGTTTCATCACCTGTGAATATTCTGTAACTGGCATTCCAATTATCTTTTTTCCAATACAACTTTAAAGATTGTTTGTTAGGTATCCAGCTGTAACGGCCTTTCTCAGGTGTCCAGTCAGAGGTCTCGCCAAATTTAGAACGTCCTTCCAACATATGTGACCAAGAGTATTTAATTGTAAATTTACCAAATGATGTAGCTGGAAAAGCATACTCTAATTCTAAATCAGTACCCGAGTACTCACGAACTCCAATATTAAGTGGAATGCTGTTGTACCATTCAACTATATTAGTTTCCGGATTTCGTCGAATTAAATTAGCGTATTTCTCACCATTACTTAATGCATTTTCTATAAAGATAGTATTGGTGGAGCGGTAGGGGTCGTCCTTAATTTCCACATCCCAATAATCAAATGTGACATTAAAACCTTTGAACGATTCTGGGGTCCATACTAAACCTAAATTGATCGAGTCAGATGTTTCCGGTTTTAGATCTGGGTTAGCACCTGTTTGATAACTAAAATCATCGGGGGTAGCGGTTTCTACTTTTTCACCAAAACTTTGGCATAAGGCATATTCTTGCCAGTTTCCGCCAGCACATGGGTCGTACATAAAGTTTGCCGTTGGATTATCTGTATAAATGTTTCCTCGATGTAAATCCCACAAAGTAGGTGCTCTAAAGCCCTGGGCATAATTCAGGCGCAATAATAAATCATCAATGGGTTTATAAAAGACATTAACTGAAGGTACAATTTTGTCGCCAGCATCATCATATTTAGAGTAACGTCCAGCAAGTTCAATACTTAAATGTTTCGCCATGTTGGCATCCGTCAACAACGGAATGCTCATTTCAGCGTAAAGTTCAGACACTGTGCGTTTAGGCGGTATTACATCTTCACGTTTTGAAAAGCCAGAAAGGTTATATTCAGCACGCGTTTCGTCAAATATACGTGATACTTGTTCAGTGCGATACTCTGCACCCAGAGCCAGTTGTACTATACCTGCGGGTAAATCGATTACTTCACCGACTGCATTGAGCATTAATGTGTTGGTTTCACCCTCACTGATATCAAATAAATTATCTACCGTATAGGGTTCTAATAACATATCTTCAGTATCAACAAAGACGTTGAGGGGTTCACAGCCTTCTGTTGCCATACAAATAGTAGGGTCACCAACGGCTATCGCAAGAGTATCTAGGTTGATTTGTGGGGCATAGACATGTTCTGCTTTTATTTTGCTATGTACCAAATCGGCAGTCCATTCCCATGTATCAGTATTGGTAAAGCTACCATTCAAACCCAAGCGCACATGCAATGGTGTAGTATCCGTTGTGGTATTACGATCACTAAGGCGACGACGCATATATACCCAACGTTCGAATGGGTTGCCCGGCGCATCGGCATGGACTTTCATACGATCAACCCATGCCGGTGCTTGTTGCGTATAATTTTCGCTTTTTGAAGCTAATATTTGAAAAGTTGCTTCTATGTCTTCAGTAATATTGTAGTAGCCGTTTAAGACTAAATTAAACTCTGTTCGATCTGAACCATCTAGCTCGTCGTTAAAAAAGTTATAACCGTACAATGCATTGTATTTTTCGGTTGCGTCGGCTCTTGCATCCACCCAATACAAATGGTCACCAACTACTTCATTGTAATCATTAGCGAGATCGCTACCGTCAGTACCTTTAATGCGATTAAAGTAATGATAGGTACTACCGCCATTGCTATTATCGTAAAACGAATAAGTACCTTCTGGGGTAACCTCACTACTCCAGTTTGTGCCATGGAATTTTCCATCAACGATATCCATAGAATGATCGGGATGATAAAAGTCACGGTCTCCACGCCAGTAACTTTCAATCTTTTCAAATTCTAAACCTACGGTAAAACCGCCTTCTTTGAATGATTTACCACCCACAATACTGAACTTGTTACGTGGCGCATCGCCTTCACCACTAATTGCAGTAGTAGCCCGAACTTTAATTCCATCGTAATGCTTAAGTAATTTGTAATTAATAACACCTGCAATAGCATCAGAACCATAGATAGCTGAAGACGCTCCTTTTGCTATTTCAACACGTTCAATCATTCCTGATGGAATCATTGATAAATCAGCAATACCGGTGGTGTCACCACCTGCCATTCGCACACCATCGAGTAGGTGCAATGTGCGGCTATAACCTAAACCACGAATTTGTACGTTCTGCCGACCGATATTATTAGGTTGATTGTTGTGGATCGAAAATTGTTCGCCATTAAAAGCAGTCATATCGATAAAAATATCAGCTATAGAAGAGAGTCCACTGTTTGTAATTTCAGTAGAGGTAACAGTTGCTAATGGCAGTGCTGAAGTCAAACCAGGACGCAATAAGCGAGAACCCGTGATGACTATTTGTTCAACGTCTTCTTTTTTTTCTTTAATTTCAGTGGATTCAATTTTCTTTTCTATGGATGTTACCTCCTGTGCACTCAATGCAGGGGCACACAACATAGCAATTATCGAAGCTAATAGTGTTTTTTGTGTGGTCATATTTTGTTCCCAGTTTTATAGTTACCATTTGTTTTTCGATTTTGTTATTTTTTTATCGATACAGATAAGCTAAAGCGTTTTAGCTGAAGGTAAATACGGTATAGCGAAGGATGTGCCAAGTTCACTTAATTTATTTAAACAATTGAAAATATTACACAAAATATTATTTTTGATGTATGGAAACTTGACGGGATAGGTATTATTCTTCTTGTAAAAAGGTGTTTAAGAATAATTTTACTTATTACAGCCTATGCCAGAAAACACCATTATCAATCCCGAATTCAGATGATAAGTGCACCACGCATGATTAAATGGCGATAAGGGATCAACTACCTGTTGGTGATACTCTGAAATCGCCAAAAAACAAGCGTAGTTACCATGAGTTACAAGCAGTTGATCGAGGGACTACGAGATTAGATCGAAGCCTACTTAATTGTTTTACTATCTATCCAGAACGTGACTATGCCAATAATCTATTTCGTGGTCTAAACCAGGCAAATGGCACAAAGTTAAATTTAGGCAACAACGCCCCCAATAATGCAAACGCAAACAGTAATAGGGTGCCAGGTGCTGGCACAGCCTTAACGAGGACATTTCCTTCGGTTGTATCTAGTATGATGGTGTTACCTAAGCCGTCAGTGAAATCCAAATAAGTAAATCCGTAAGTAGCCGCGCCTATATTCATCGCGTCAAAGGTAAGTGAGGCTAGCGTAAAAGTGTCGGGTTGCAAGGAGAAATCACCAAGAAAAGACAGCTCACTCAAGTTGATAGTTCCAGGCATAGTTTCGCCCATACTCCAGTCTTGCTGACCAAAGAATGAGTCTGTTAGTGCCGAACCGAGAGAGTAGGATGAGAACTCTACCAGTGAATCATCGTAACTTAAGTCTAGGTCAAAGGCTCCCAGATCTATGCTTTCAAAACCTGATACAACAAGATCTATATTAAAGGTTTCTCCGACATTCACCGAGTCTGGTCCTACAACGCTAATAACAGCAGCATTTGCTTGCATTGCCATGGTGCTTGCAACAACAGCAGTAGCCATGCGAATGATCATTTTACGATATATACTCATGTTTATTTCTCTATCTATATGATTAGTTAAGTGCCGGAAGACCGGCTAGTATTTACTATTGCTCTAAGATTACTTAGCTTGACGCAGTTGCATCACTAGGAGTCGAGCATCTGCGGTTGATATAACACCATCGCCGTCCATGTCACATGCTTGGCATGCCTGAGCTTCCTGGCGTAAAAATTGGCGCATTGCCAGAGTGTCAGCAAACTCTACGACACCATTGCCATCGGCATCGCCAAGGAGAGGTTCGCTTGCACTGTCTTTGCTCAGTGAGAACTCGTCGAGGACGTTACCTTCTATGTCGTATGAACGGTATTGCAAATTCCCCTTGTCGATATCTATCACTTGATAAGTCGAAACGTTAGCGGTCATTACCGCAGGCTCAACACCATATTTCTCCACAAAGCCGCCAACCGAGGAATACTTGCCTCCTGCATTGGCGACCAAATAAATGGTTCCTTCTCCTTGCGGAACCACTTGGCCATTATTCATTGGATACGTGCGCAAATAACCGTGGGTGTGCCCCTGCAGCATCAGGTCAACGCCATGGCGATCAAGTACCGGCATAAACGCTGCACGCAAAACCGGCTCATCCTGAGTAGGTCGCGATCCGTAAATCGGCTGGTGAATACCTACGAATTTCCAGGTGGCATCAGTTTCAGATAACTTCCGATCCAACCAATCAACCTGTTTCTGTAGTTCTTCCTCGCCTTTCAGGTTTCCATCAACAGCTGCAAAAAATACGTTGCCATACTCAAAACTGTAAACCTTCTCCTCCATCCCTACGGGGCCGTCCATTGGCAACTCAAAATGATCCAGAAATAACTTCGGAGGCAGCCCATTGTATTCATGGTTGCCGAGCACAGGCACAATAGGTGTTTCAGAATAAAAGCCCTCTGCGGCATGGAAAAAAGCATCCCAATCATCACGCTGTTGACCACGGTCAACCATGTCACCTGCCATAACCGCAAAACGAGCATCAGGATGCTTCGCATGTGCCTCTGCTGCGAGTAAACGCCAACCTTCAAAGCCCCTTTGAACATCTCCCATGTACATAAATGAGAATTTATCGGTGTCTCTTACTTCTGGTTTGTCGGTGGTGAACTCTTGTGGCTGGCTCCAGTTATCAGGCTGACCATTACCGACGACATAGACATAAGTCGTATCTGGTTTTAAACCGTTTAGATTTACTGTGTGGCGATGAACTTCAGGATCGTTACCTGGCTCTGGGCGCAGATCTAACAGACCCCCAGGGTAATCATCAATAGAGTCATATTGCTCTAAAATTTTGTGGCGAGGAGAATCTATCACTACCGGCCCTCTTGATATTGCCGATTGGTAGTTGTCGTACCGTCCAAACCCTTCAAAAAGTGCTTTTTCCTGGTACAACACTTGGGCGGCACTCTCTTCAGTTGAGGTCCGCCATTGCACCACAACCGATTCGGTTGGATCTTCTCCCAAAGTCAACACGATCTGATCAGGTTCAACTGTCGACGGCCAGTCGGTGAGGCGATTAAAATTGACCAGTTGCGAGTCGTTACGGCGAACCCGAAGTAATTGCACTAAGGTCTGTCCTCGCATTTCTTCGGGAACAGCTTCGAAATAGCGACTGGGCTCATCAGCCCATGCTGGAGTATCAACTGCCAAAGTGCTCAAGCCATAAGACGGATGGTACAGATTGGTGATTGCCAGTGTTTCTGCATCGGTTGCTTTTAGTGGTGCAACCGAAATTGCATAGGACTCATTACTACCACTAGGCTCAAGTTCATTGACGCCCAAGCCAATCTCGCCGGGCTGAAAAACTGCTTGCCAAACTTCCCAGTCTCTCTCATAGCGTATTTTCACGGTTAAATCGGTCTTTTCAAACCCTAGATCCTCAAGCCAAAAAAGATCTGTCGCGTGACCTTCACGCATTACCGATACTACAACGGGAACGTTTACATCAAAGCGGACAAAACCCGTGCCCAGCAAATGCCTTTCTTCAGGGGAGATATTCTCCAACACACTGTTGGTATCCATTTTGCCCAGCTCTTCCATGGTATATTCATCCAAAAAACGCTCTTGGATGTGAAACACTACATCCCTTACAGAACCGTCCGATGATGCGGCCCAAGTGGTCAATGGTAGCAATAGTGCTGACAAGCACACTGCTTTTTTTATATTACTCGCATGTAAACGCATTTCTGATTTTCTCCGATTTCAACAAGGTAGGGTATTGGGTTTTACTAGGGGAGATACGAATAAGTCTATAGCCACTTCGCGAGTCCTGAAGTATGCAGTTGCAAGGCAGGATTCGCAGGGAACGGCAGTCGTCCTTGCCCTGAAGCACAACGCCGCAAGTTTGTACTTCAGAGCACGCCCGGCGGGGTTTACAGCCAAGCACCTACTCGTCGTTGGTCTTTTTTGACTTAACCCGTTAGACCTGCAAAAGACTGCCTTGATTAGTCACTTGGCTGTAAGCCTGAGCGACCATAGACTTATTCGCACCTTCCCTAGAGCTGAAGTAAATTAGAATATAGATATGACATTATAATTAATGATATGTGACAGATAATGAAGCAATCTTTAAGAGCAAATGAAGTAATCTTTAAGAGCATGAAATCAGAAAATACAGGGTAATGTTACACTTTTAATATGAAAGCAATAGCGCTGAAAAATTACTTACGATAGAGGAGTTTAAACAATATTTTTTGTTGATAAAAATATAAAGTCTATAGGGAATGGTGTCGTGGATTTTAATAATTACACAGAAATAGGTAGATTAATTGGTGATTATATGAAAATTATTGAGCTAAATGTAAAGGTTGATTTTTTATTGATTTTTCAAATTCATTGCTCAACGCAAAAATAAAGCTCTCTCTGTGCAAACTTGCGTAATGATCAACTGCTTTCAATCAACTTACTAACCACCGCCTTTTTATGCTCTTCTGGATAATGTCTTACTCATACCTAACTTCCGCACCCTGCCTGATACTATGAAAACTGAGGCGATAACTATCCTGACACAGGGGGTTGACCAAGGGCTCTAAAGCATAAATGGGGGAGTCGTATTCATTATTGGGCTGAGGTTTTACTCAATATGAAGAAAACAAAGTTACGCGTAATATCTCTTCTCAACTATTCAATAAATTCTCTGCATGCCATTTCTCTATATTGAACCTTGAATAAGGCAGACAGTCTGAAGACTATCTTTATGATATTTCTGATAAATATCAATGCCGTTGAATTGCCCTCTAAGAAAGGTCACTCATCTGACTTTCTTTCGCTTGAAAGGAACTCATATTTCACATAAACCAATGAAAAAACCAGACCTAAGCAAAGCAACAGGCCACTAATAACATCAAATGGTGCAACTCTTATGGCATAAATAACCTGAAAAGCGATAAAAACTATGAAATATATAACTTCTTTTTTCATAGCTATTCTAACGCCGCTGACGCTTGGGCGAATGCCAAAAGTGCGCCAGCAATAACTATAGCTCCTCCTCCGGTAGCAACTACCCACCCGGATCCCTCTGAATATTCAATTCCGCCATTAACTAAATCTAATTCATCGACTGTAAGCTCTCGCGAATTCAACTCCGAAGTGCACCACTCGCTAAATTAGGCAGCCTTGCGTGATTCATTGAATATCGCGACAGGTTGCCTGAAGCCGAGACACTTTCTCGGCCTGGCATTTAATGCCCGTTCAATCTCAGTAATTTGCTTGTCCGTTACTGTCCGCAAATCGGTGCCTTTACGTATGTATTGGCGAAGCAAACCGTTAAAGTTTTCATTCAGTCCGCGCTCCCAGGAAGAATAAGGGTTCGCGAAGTAAATATCCGTTTTAAGCTTCTCTGCGACCAGCTCGTGGTCACAGAATTCGCTGCCGTTGTCCGCCGTGATAGTTCGGACATGACTGCGATATTTCCACAACATGCCAACCATGGCACGGGCCACATCGGCTGCACTTTTCGCTGGCACTTTGCGTATCAGATACAGCTTACTTTTACGCTCTACCAGGCTGACAATTGCGCCAGTACCTTGCTTCCCCAGAACTGTGTCAGCTTCCCAGTCACCGAAGCGTTTTTTCTTGTCCACGATAGCTGGACGTTGCTCTATCCCAACGCGATTCGGGATAATCACACGCTTCGCGCGGCTACCATTACGGTATCTTCGGTGGCTCTGACGTAGCTGTTTATACAATTTACCGCCGCGTAATTTATCACGCTGGACGTAGCCATAAATCCATTCGTGACTGACGTGATGACCGATGATTTTACCTACACCAGTAATCTGCTCAGGGCTCCACTTTTCGTTAAGCCCGAACTCAACAAAGGTAATCGTCAGTTCAGATATCCTGTACTTTGCGGCCTGACAACGCCGTTTTAATGCCTTGGCCTGAGCGACTTCCGGTAGGTAATGGCTATCTCGAATTCGATTGCGCTTAACTTCACGACTAATGGTGCTGTGACTTACACTCAGACGCTTTCCAATCTTCCGATAACTGAAACCCTCGCGTAAGTAGGCTTCGATCTGGTATCGTTGTCCCTCGATCAACTGCTTGTAACTCATGGTAATACTCTAATTGTTTGGCGACTTTAGAATACCACCAACAGGCAGTTGGTCGTCTGTCACCCTTTAACCATGAGTGGTGCACTTATTATCTGAATTCGGGCTTTCATAGTTGTGCTTTCCTTTGTTCATAAATGGATAGCTATTTGTCAGTAGTCAATCTACTCTGACAAATTTAGATTGCCGTAAGGCACCATTTATCACAACTGTCCTTCAAACTAGATATAAATCGCACACAAACCGTATGAAAAGCATTTTCAGAGTTTTTATAAACACTACAAGCAACTGAATATAAAAAGTTTTAATGTACGCTAACTTTAAAAATCCGCTGGTAGCAATACTGTGCCGTCCGAGCATCGGTCTAATCAAGCCCGACCTCTGGTGCATATTCCGGCCGGATCTGAAAGTGAAGCATCCGAATCAGTGATCTGGTGAGGCCAGAAACTGGGACTTAGCAGCACTGATAGCAATAACAAGTCGGCTTTCTTTGGTTCCGCAAACACATGGGACCGTTGCTGTTCGCTGGCAGGGAAAAGACTATTACGTGACCTTTCTTCACGCCAGGCTGAGCGGGCCGGGCTAAGAAAGTCAGGGCAAGGTGTAGAACGAGCGCACAAAGTGGCCGCGTCGTTAAGGCATATCAGTGAGTCCATTGTTACTGTCTAATCGAGGAGTACGCAGACCGACCAGGTAACGAGTCAGCAAACCAGCGTAACGGAAGACATAACCGCTCACTGGCAACCATCAGCAGTATCAGTAATAAAGCCAGTAACAATGCCGGCCAATTAGCCACTGATGCCACCTGCTAAACTGCAGTCGCCAGTCTGCGTGAAGTGAGTAACCAGATTACACTCTGACTGGTTACTCAATCTGGTTGACTAAAACTAGTACGGTACGATAAAGCTAGCTAATGCATTCCCACCCGCGCCAACCGGCGACGTATTCAACTCAATTTTATTTGGTAAGTGACTTAAGTTGTTCACCGACTTCGTTAGCACTTAACGGTTTTGACCAATGATACCCCTGGCCAAAATCACAGCCCATTTCCAGCAGTATTTGCCTGGTCGCTGCATCTTCTATTCCCTCGGCAACAGTGCTCATACCAAGGCTGCGGGCCATGGTGATCATGGCCTGCACCAGGGGTACATCATTGTCATCACTGGTAAGAGGATCAATAAATGAACGATCAATTTTAAGCGTGGAGGCATTGAACCGACGCAAGTAAGCTAAGTTTGAGTATCCCGAGCCAAAGTCATCGATGGCAATGGTAATGCCCATTTCCGTCAGAGCTGCCAACTGCGCAACAATACCGGATGAGTCATCAATAAACAGCGACTCTGTTAGCTCGATTTCAAGGGCTTCGGGTGGCAGATCTGACTGTTGTAAGGCACGCTCCACGTGGCTTTGTAGTAAACCATCTTTAAATTGCAACGCTGAGATATTCACCGCAACACGCAAGTCAGGTAGGCCACTTTGGCGCTGTCGGGCGCAAAACAGACAAGCCTCTTTTATTACCCAGCGTCCCAGGGTATTAATAACCCCAGCGGTCTCTGCCAAAGGAATAAAGATGTCCGGGCCAATCATGGCGCCATCTTTTTGTGGCCAGCGCAACAAAGCTTCTATCACTAACGGATGCTCTGAATTCAGGTCGACGATCGGCTGATAATGTAATTCAAATGCATTGTCACTCACCGCACTGCGTAACTTTTGTAACAACTTGAAGCGTTCTTCACTCAGCTCATCCTGCTCAGCCGAGTAAAAGCTGTAAGTATTACGTCCATCACTTTTTGCCTGATACATAGCAATATCGGCTTTACGGGAAAGATCTTTGAAGTGCTCGCCGTCTTTGGGCGCAATGGCAATACCGATTGAAGAAGAGATCACCACACGGTTTTGCAGCACCTCGAACTCTTTAGCGCATTCTGAAAGCAGACCGTTTACAAAATCTTTGAGCACATCGTTATTTTCACAGTTACCACCACAGGGCGTAAGCACCAAAAACTCATCGCCGCCGAATCGAATAAGGTGCTGTCCCTCACCAAGGCGGTCGCTGAGGCGCTGAGCAAGCTCTTCCAGCAGCACATCGCCGGCCACATGGCCAAGAGCATCGTTTACCGGTTTAAAGTTATCCAAATCCAGAAACAGCATGGCCAACTGAGTATTATTGCTTTTGCTCTGCGCCAGCATACGTTGAAACAGCAGTTCGCCGTGTAAGCGGTTAGGTAAATGGGTGAGTGGATCGTGGTGGGCAAGATGCTGAATTTGCGCACGACTGAGTTGCACTTTCTCGTTCTCATTTTGCAGCGATATCATCAACTGTTTGATATCGCTAACCAATACATAAACACCGAAGCCTGTGATTAAAAATATTATCTGTACAAATATCAGGTGCTCCCAGCTTACTCTGGGTGTACTGGGAATTATATAGCCCTGCAGGATAAGCCATACCAACACCGAGCATTGCACTAAAGTGAGCGTTATCAGCGTACTGAAAAGGCCCACTCCGCCTAATAGTGCTGCGAAGATAAGCAAACATGGATAGCCAATGATAGCAATGTCAAACAGGCCCGCGCCCACTAATGCCAGAGCAAATAACATAGCCGACATTGCGCTTAATAATACAAAGGATGATGCCTGGATTTTATGTTTGTAAGCCAGAAGAAATGCGGCCACCAATGAAATTAAACCCGTCAAAAAAATACTGACTGCAATCCCTCTGGCTATCAGTACTGATACCAACAACCCTAACGCACTGACGCCACAAATTTGTAATAACCGGTGTCGGCGCACCTGCGCCAACGCACCAACAGAATTAGCCTCGACGATTATGTCCGGTTTATTGTTACTATCCATCTGAATGGCCTGTGAATACTGAGATATCACTATAACATCAAGTATAGGAGGCCTCTATATTCAGTAAATAATGGGGTCAGAGTTAATTTTATTGCTGGTTCTCAAACGCCAGCGCCAGAGCCTCAGCCACGCGGATGCCGTCTATACCTGCCGACCAAATCCCACCGGCATAGCCTGCGCCCTCCCCTGCCGGGTACAAACCTTTGACATTGATACTTTGATAGTCTTTATCGCGTTTAATGCACACCGGTGAAGAGGTACGGGTTTCCACACCGGTCAGGGTACCATCGGCTTTAGCGAAGCCTTTAATCTGGCGGTCGAACGCCGGGATTGCCTCGCGAATAGCCTGGGTAACATAATCTGGCACCACTTTGCTCAGATCGGTTAAGGTAACGCCCGGTGTATAAGATGGGGTAACTTCTCCTAGCTCGGCGCTGGGTTTGCCAGCCAGAAAGTCGCCAATTAACTGTCCGGGGGCGTTGTAATTTTCGCCGCCGGCTTTAAATGCCAGTTCTTCAAGACGGCGCTGTAATTCAATGCCTGCCAGTGGATGGCCAGGATAATCCTGTTCCGGCGTAATTCCCACTACAATGGCGCTGTTCGCGTTGCGCTCGTGTCGGGAATACTGACTCATACCGTTAGTCACCACGCGGCCGGGTTCTGAAGCCGCCGCTACCACAGTACCGCCAGGGCACATACAGAAGCTGTATACGGTGCGGCCATTCTTACAGTGATGCACCAGTTTGTAATCTGCGGCGCCCAGGATAGGATTACCGGCGTTTTCACCAAACCGGCAGCGGTCAATCATACTCTGTTCATGTTCAATGCGAAATCCAATGGAAAATGGCTTGGCTTCGATGTAAACGCCTTGTTCATACAAGTTCTGAAAAGTATCCCGGGCACTGTGACCGAGAGCCAGAATGACCTGTTTACAAGCCAGATAATCGCCGTCAGATAAATGCAGGCCTTTCAGGGTGTACTGACCGTCCATCTCGTCCATATCCAGTTTTTCTACCCGTGTAGAGAAGCGAATTTCGCCGCCCAGGTCGATAATCTGCTGGCGCATTTTCTCTACCATGCTAACCAGTTTGAACGTGCCGATATGCGGCTTGCTAACGTACAGAATTTCCTCTGGCGCGCCGGCTTCAACAAACTCATGTAGTACTTTGCGGCCGTAATGCTTGCGGTCTTTTACCTGGCTGTATAGCTTGCCGTCAGAAAACGTGCCGGCACCACCTTCGCCATACTGCACGTTGGATTCCGGGTTCAGCGGCTGCTTTCGCCAGAAGCCAAAGGTATCTTTGGTGCGCTCGCGCACGGCTTTACCACGCTCCAGCACAATCGGTTTAAAGCCCATCTGTGCCAGGATCAGCGCTGCAAAGATCCCGCACGGGCCAAGTCCTACCACTACCGGGCGATGGGCCAGGTTTTCCGGAGCCTGGGCAACAAACTTGTAGGTCATATCCGGCGTCACGCGAACCTGGGTATCTTTGGCAAACTTAGCCAGTAAATCTGTCTCGCCGTTTACCTCTACGTCCACCGTGTAGATCAGCTGAATATCCCGGTTGTTGCGCGCATCGTAACCGCGTTTAAACACGTTAATGTTTAGCAGATCATCCGCGGCAATCGCCAGTTTACTGACAATCGCGGCAGCCAGTGCTGAATCATCGTGATCGAGGGGAAGTTTTATATCGGTTAAACGCAACATGAGGGAAGATCCTGGTTCGCCGGACAGCCTATCTGTCAGAGCGGCTATAGTTTAATGCAGTTGCAGGCAATCCGGTAGCCATTGTGGCCATTTGTCTTTAGATCAGGCTGCATAACCCTTATAATCGAAGATAAATTGATTCACTCGCCAAGCTATCATGACCTTTGTAGTGACCGACAACTGCGTAAAATGCAAATATACCGACTGTGTGGCCGTGTGCCCGGTAGACGCTTTTTTTGAGGGGCCGAACTTTCTGGCCATTGACCCGGCTATCTGCATTGATTGTGCGCTGTGCGTGCCAGAGTGTCCGGCCGAGGCCATTATCCAGGATACTGAGCTTACCGAAGAGCAAAAGCCGTACCTGGCCATTAACGCCGAACTCAGTCAGCAGTGGCCCAATATTACTGATGTGATTACGCCGCCTGAGGATGCAGACAGCTGGAACGGCGTGCCGGATAAACTACCGTTACTGGAACGCTGAAAAAAGTGATCAGGGCTGACTATCAGCCCTTAAAACCGGTGGCGACTAAATACACTTCCCGTGAACGGGGGCGGGACGCCGCAGGCTTTCTCACTACCACCTTGTTAAAGGATGAACGGACGTCTTTAACATATTCATCGTAGCCCACACCCTGAAACACTTTCGCACAAAAACTGCCGCCGGGCTGCAATACGTTTCTGGCCATGTCGAGCGCCAGTTCAACCAGGTACATCGAGGCATACTGATCAGTGGTTTTTACACCACTTTGATTAGGCGCCATATCTGAAACCACAACATCCACTTGATCATCGCCAAGAACCTGCAGAATTTGGTCGTATACGGCTTCGTCGGTGAAGTCGCCCTGAATAAAATCCACCCCGATAATGCTATCCATAGGCAGAATATCCGAAGCAATAACCCGACCGTTTTCACCCACTACGGGCGCGACGATCTGCGACCAGCCGCCAGGGGCTGAACCCAAATCCATCACCACGCTTCCGGGGCGAAATAGTTTGTCTTTTTCGTTGATTTCAATCAGCTTATAACTGGCCCGGGAACGATACCCGTCGGCTTGCGCCTTTTTTACATAGGGATCGTTAACGTGTTCTTCCATCCATTTTTTACTGGTTTTTGAGCGGGCCATATCTACTCTGCTGTGACTGGTGGGAAATCGGTGTTTATTGTAATCATGCCTAAGCCATTTGCAAAGGCAGCAGCGCTAACAAACTTTTCCAGGCCGCCTGACTTCATGGTTATTACAGGCTACAATGCGTTCTATTTTATCGTGCGCCTTTGTGGGCGCCTATTGCCTCTTTTGTATCCGGAACTGCCTGCACCATGAAATTAGACGACGTAAAGAAACTGCACCAGAAAAAGTACCGCTCGCAGTTTGGCTATTATCTGGTGGAAGGTGAGCACCTGATTCAGGAGCTGCAACGTTCGCCGCTGATGACTTTTCCCATTACGGTCTATGTTACCGATGCCTGGCAGGCTCGGGGCATTAGGCTGGATGAACGCTTTGAGATAGTCTCAGTTACCGATCGCCAGATGGCATCTCTCAGTGATACCAAAACGCCTCAGGGCGTCATAGCCAGAGTGCCGCTGCCTGCTAACGATATAAATGCGCCAGTAACCGCCAACGAGCGCTGTATTTATCTGCATGAAATCCAGGATCCCGGTAATCTGGGCACCATTTTACGCTCGCTGGCCTGGTTTGGCGGCTTTCGACTGTTGCTGAGCCCTAACAGTGTCGACCCGTTTAACTCCAAGGCAGTACGCGCCAGCATGGGCGCCATCTTTCATCTACCGGTTGAGCTGGACGTTTCATTAAGCCAACTACAATCCCGCTTTGCAAAGTTCGCGTACCTTGATCTTAATGGCACTGCGATAACAGATGAGCAGTTTGGGAATTACCCGTGTTATCTGTTTGGCAACGAAGCCAGAGGGGTGCCTGCCAAGGCTCTATCAGAAATGAATGCCGATGCATTTACCATTGCCGGCAACGGCAACATCGAATCATTGAATCTGGCCAGTGCCGTAGGCATTTGTGCTTTTCAGCTGGCACAAGCCGCAACGTAATTGCGGCTCCAGAAAGAAGACTGACTTTTTGCGGGAGTGGTTTACCTAACGCCGGCTTTTCTTCATACGGCGACTCTGCTCCTGACGCTTTTCTTCGCGTTTTTCTTTACGAGCCACTTTATCCGGGGTTAACGAGCCTTCTTTGAATTTTTGTTTGCGCCTGGCTTTGTCAGCCGCTTTTTTCTCGGCAGCGGCGGCCATCTCAATTTTTTCCTGCTCAATCATTTCGGGCGTTTCCAGGGTCAGCCGTCCCAGCTTACCCGCCTGTAATTCGGTTAACAGGATTTCGCAGATTTTATGCAGATTAACCCGGCCACCCGCCATGATGGCTCCCCGGCTTTTCGCCGCTGCTTCTAAAAACTCAAGCTCGGTATCGGGCAGTTCTTCCAGCCTGTAGCGCTCTTTCATTGCCTCCGGATACGCTTTAATTAAATAGTCTGCGGCAAAAAAGCCTACGTCATCGTATTCCATAGCGGTGTTCTTTACCGCTCCAGAAGATGCCAGCCGGTAAATAGAATTAGGGTTTTCCAGCTTTGGCCAAAGTACGCCCGGCGTGTCATACAGCACAATCCCGCCGCCCAGGTTAATCCGCTGCTGAGATTTGGTTACCGCCGGCTCGTTACCTGTTTTGGCAATCACCCGTTCAGCCAGAATGTTAATCAGGGTAGATTTTCCCACATTAGGAATACCGGTGATCATGGCATTGATCGACTTCACCGACGCGTGTTTCTGAGCACAAATCGTCTGGACTAATTTTATAATCTGCTTACTGTTAGTCGGGTTGTCGGTGGTAGTAGTGATGGTTTTCACACCGCGCTCACTTTCCAGATAAGCCTGCCACCGGGCGGTCAACTCCGGATCCGCCAAATCGTACTTATTGAGGATTTTAAGAACAGGTTTATCCCCTCTTATCTTGGCAATTTCCGGATTTTCGCTGGAATACGGGATCCGCGCATCGAGCACTTCTATCAGGATATCAACCTGACTTATCGATTCTTTTATTTCTTTAAGGGCTTTGTGCATATGCCCCGGAAACCACTGTAAGGCCACTAAGATCGTCCTGTTATCACTACGTTATGCGCAAGTTTACTGCATTTAAACCAGGAATGGGATTGATTGCTGGCGCAACGCTAGCATTAGGCCTGCCTGAAGCGTAAACAGAGCGGGCGCCTATATCGCTACCACGGGCCAAACCTGAGCGATTGACTAAGCGTCACTTTGTCTTTCAAGCTCTATGGCATACGCCACCAATTCGGCATTGGAGAGGTTAGCATCATAACTGTCTTTATCCTGAGCCAGAATTTTATCGATGAACTTCTCAACAATTTGCTGATGGCCTTCATCTAACAGGCGGTATTTATTGAGGAGTCTTGTCTCTGTGTCATTCATAGCCACGTTGTTCTTCCTCTAAAGTTTACTTACAGAAGGCTTTCGGACCTGCGGCGCTGACCGCATACAAGCGCAACAGCTTTACTGTGTATAGTAGACAGCAAGGGCAGAAATTGCCAATCAGTGGGGGGCGATGGCGAGCCCGAAGGGCTGCAACGGGCCGATTACAAAATGATACAGAGAAAAGGTTTCCGCTTCAGGGGACATTGCGTACCATTGGCCTGCATTTTTATAACAACGAGCAGATTACCGGCATGATAAAACCAATCCTTGCATTAAGCACTGCAGCCCTGTTCAGCCTGCAAGCCGCGGCAACCGTGGTTGAAATTCGCACTAACATGGGCAATATCAGCGTAAACCTCTTTGATGAGGAAACACCTGAAACTGTTGAGAACTTTCTTGAGTATGTAAACTCGGGGGCTTATGCCAACAATGTAGTTCATCGTCTGGAACCTGACTTTGTGGTTCAGGCCGGTGGTTTTACTTACAACAACACATTACCGCTGGACAATGTGGCAACCGGCACTTCGGTGGTTAATGAACCCGAACTGTCTAATGTGCGCGGCACTATTGCCATGGCCAAGCTAGCCAGCGATCCTGACAGCGCCACATCGCAGTGGTTTATTAACTTATCTGACAACAGTCAGAATCTGGATGTTCAGAATGGTGGCTTTACCGTATTCGGCCAGGTTATTGATGGCGGTATGGACGTTGTAGACGCTATCAGTGAGCTGCCACGCTTTAATTTAGGTGGCGCGGCTAATTCCATTCCACTACAGGATTTTACTAGCAACGATGCTACCAACGGCCGTGAACCGGACGGCGATAACTTTGTGTTAATTACCGATATTGTGGTTACCGACCCAGCTACGGTGACTAATCCGGACTTAAACCCCGTGCCAAACACTCTGATCGATAACGGCAGCGAGCCAACCCCTCCATCTGGTGGCGGCTCTTCGGGTGGTGCAATGCATCCGTTGGCGTTACTGATTATTGCCGTAACCACTATCGTGTTCCGGCGCAGAGTTAAGCGCTAACCGACTGATAAGTCTTCAGACCCTAAACTGGCCGATGTTTAATACAACAAAGCCGCTCAGTGGTGCGGCTTTGTTTGTTTAAAATCGCAGCATTTTCAGGCCAGCCTGATCACCACAGCCTGCCAGGGCTCAAGGGTATAACCTGAGTCATCCAGCTGTAGCGACGCATAGTTGTTGATCATGACATTATCGCCAATCAGTGCTGGCTCCAAAGCGCAATGTTGTTGACTGCCCGAATAGTTAAGCAGTACCAGAATCACCTCATCATCGAGTTTGCGGGTATAAGCATAAATATGCTCATCATCCGGCAACAACAATTCGTACGCACCATAAACCAGCGTTAAATTTTCTTTGCGTAAACGCGTAAGTTTACGGAAGTAGTTTAACGGCGAGTCCGGATCGTTTTCCTGCGCGGCCACGTTAACTTCGGGATAATTGCCGGTAACTTTTAGCCAGGGTTCACCAGTAGTAAACCCTGCGTTTGCTGAGTCATCCCACTGGATAGGCGTGCGGGCATTGTCACGAGCACTTAACTTATGCGACTCGAGTAACATTTCAGCATCACCCCCTTCATTTTTAGTCAGGTTATACCAGTTGATTGTCATCAGATCGTCGTAGTCATCAATGCTGTCGAATTTGGCGTTGGTCATGCCAATTTCATCGCCCATGTAGTAGTAGGGCGTGCCACGCATGGTGAGCAAAAAGGTGCTCAACAGCTTGGAGGACTGAACGCGATGCTCTGGCGAGTCGTCACCAAACCAGGTCACCTGGCGCGGAAAATCATGGTTGGTATGCCATTGGGTGCCCCAACCTTTTTCATCAAAGGTGGTTGCCCAGGCACTCATGATCGCTTTGTACTTCACCAAATTCTGGAAATCAGCATTAACGATCTTGCGTTGATCTACGCCCAGTTCCACATGCTCAAAGTGGTAATTCATATTCAGTTCCTGACGGTCCTCGTCCACCAGGTCGTGAATATTGTCCAGGTTTGTTCCCGGTCCTTCAGCCACAGTCATAATATCGTAATGCTGTAGCACCTCGCGGTTCATCTCGTGCAAATACTGGTGTAAGCGCGGGCCTTGCGCGTAGACATCGATCATGGCTTCGCCGTGCACGCCCTCGAATACCGGATAATCATCATGCTTGGAAATAAAGGTGATCACGTCCATCCGGAAACCATCGATCCCCTTTTTAAACCAGTAATGCATCATGTCGAAAATTTCTTCGCGTACTTTGGGATTTTCCCAGTTTAGGTCTGGCTGGGTTTTATCAAAGTAATGCAAATAGTATGCGTCTGTAGGCTTGTGATAGGCCCAGGCACTGCCTTCTTCGTCGAAGAACGACCAGCGCTCAGGCGGCGTGCCCTTTTCGGCCGGCCACCAGTGATAATAGTCACGATAGGGATTATCGCGGGACGAACAGGCTTGTTTAAACCATTCATGTTCGCTGCTGGAGTGGTTAACCACCAAATCCATCACCACCTTAATACCACGGGCATGGAAACCGGCCAGTAATTCCTCAAAGTCGGTCATGGTGCCAAACTCATCCATAATGTCCCGATAATCAGAAATATCGTAGCCATTATCATTGTTAGGCGATTTATACACCGGGTTTAACCAGACAATGTCCACCCCCAGCGAAGCAATGTAATCGAGGCGACTAATGATCCCTTGAAGATCACCAACCCCATCACCGTTTGAGTCCTGAAAACTGCGCGGATAAATCTGATAAACAACACCCTCTTTCCACCATTGACGGTTTATCTGTTTTAGTTGCATGATTGTTTCTCCTGGTTAGCCAGGTGATCAGGTTTGGTGTTAATTCTCAGTGCAAGGCCTGCACCGACCACAAACAAGATACCCGACAGAGCCAACGCGTTACGCGGATCTCCGCCCAGTAAAGAGTCGTAGAAATAACCCACAGAGAGCATTTCCATGATCTGCGGCAGGCAAATCATGGCGTTCAGCAGCCCCATGTAAACCCCTACTCTGGCGGCAGGCGTTACGTCGGCAGCAATGATAAAGGGCACGGTGATAACAGCAGACCAGCCAATACCTACCAGCGCCATACAGGCAAAAGTGGTATACAAATCAGTGGTCAGTTGCATCGACAAGTAACCTAGCCCGCCAATCAGCAAAAACAGTGCATAAGTTTTAGCATCACCAATTTTGGTAACTACCTTAGCAATCACCAACGCCATAATGAGTGTGGTAACGTTCATAATGGTGAAAGCCATGCCCACCTGCGCGGTGCCTTCCGCAAAACCGGGGCTATCCGGGTTAGGGGCATCGTAAACGTGGCGGGCAATCGACAACGCCAGGTACTGCCACATCATAGGTAAACCAAACCAGGTAACCAGTTTCACCCACCATACTGCACGTAAAGACTTGGGCATATCGACCACCGCACTCCACAACTCAGTAAACACATGACTGATGCTTTTGTGCTCACGCTTAGCGTGAAATGCCTCCATATTTTCTGGCGGATATTCCTCTGTTTTTATAAATGACCAGGCCATGGAAACCAGGATCACCACTACCCCAATGGCAAAGGAATATTTCACTATTTCAGGAACTTGCTTGCCATCGGTTTCAGCTGAAACGCCCGCAGAGATCATTATCAATGGCATCAGACCTGCCAGTATCTGACCGGCGGCAATCATAAAAGACTGTAAGGCATAACCAGTAGGACGTTGCTGATGATTAAGCTTATCACCCACCAGGGCACGGTACGGTTCCATGGCGGTATTCATTGCCGCATCAAGGATCCAGAACAGCCCCACAACCATCCATAGCTCAGGTACATAAGGCATAAACATCACGGCAATTGAGCCAACCAAAGCCCCAATCATAAAAAATGGTTTACGGCGACCAAAGCGGGTCCAGGTGCCATCACTGATAGCCCCTATCAGCGGTTGGATGAGCAGCCCTGTCACCGGGCCGGCCAGCCACAGAATAGGCAGCTCATGTTCTGCCGCACCGTGATAACGGAAAATCGGACTCAGGTTAGCTTGCTGCAGACCGAAGCCATACTGAATACCAAAAAAGCCAAAGCACATGTTCCATATTTGCCAAAAGCTTAAGTTCGGTTTTAGTGAATCTTTCATAACAAGATCTCTGTTTGTAGTAAACTTTAGCGTAACAAACATGTTGCTGATTCTCACAATCTCGAAACATAAACATGTAACACGCTGATACTAGTGCTAGGTTTGATGTTGTGCGCGACTATTACCAGCCTTCCCACGCAACATAAAACACACAAAAAATTAACTTCGCAAGCTGAATCTTAAACGATTAAGAAGATTACGCAAGTTTTCTGCACATTTTCTTAAATGATCATAGACACAATGACTCCCTGTGGAATGCTAGCCACAGAATGGCTGATTGCCGAGCGTCCCGGTAAAGTTGGTGCGCTGAAAAAACATCCTCGCAAGAACAAAACCACCATTAACATCGAATACCTGAAAGCCAGTATCCGGGCAAAGGTAGAACACCCGTTTCGCATTATCAAATGTCAGTTCGGCTTCATCAAAGCACGCTATAAAGAATTGATGAAAAACGACTCACAGTTAGCCATGCTGTTCACCTTGGCAAACCTGTTTAAAGTCGAACAGAAATTACGACGACAGCCAAGATCCGCCTGAAATCCGGGAGTAGCCCGGAATAAGGGCGAAAACCGGCCTAAAACGGTAGTATATTGACCGAAACTGGACGTTTAGTGCTTAAAATTCAGACGGCAAGTGCAAAACCATATTCAAGGTCTAAATTGTAGAACTTATTCGCAGTTCCCCTAACACGATGGTAGTTCAGGGCGTGTAGCTTTTAGCCCTGCAACTGTTTTTGTTGTAGCGCTTATTTCCTTGCCTTTGTCATCTAATTGACCTGAAAGTCCATTATTGTAGATTTTTTTGCCACGCTATAGCGGATTAATTGTACCCAGTCGTCTTAGTGATAACTTGGTGTCAGGTTAAGCACAAAAATGTCCTCCAAAAATATTATCAATCAGTCGTTTGTCAGTATTAGACAAGGCTTGATGAAAGTCGTTAGCGGAATTGTTCCTGCTCGGGAAATTGAAGATGTGGTGCAAGATACCTACGTCAGGATTATTCAGTCTGAACAGTTAGATTGTATCAAACAGCCCAAGTCTTACATATATCGAACTGCTGTGAATTTAGCCAAAGATCATGTTAAAAGCGCAAGCTATCGCCTTGCCGAATCCTATAGCGAAATTGATTCATTGCTGGATAGCACAACACAGGTAGATACTGTCTATCACACATCCGCCACAGAACAGGAGTTTGTGCTTTTTTGCGATGTCGTGAGTGAACTACCAGAGCAATGCCGTCGTGTGTTCGTACTTCGTAAAGTCTATGGATTTTCACAACAGGAAATCGCCGAAACATTGAGTATCTCGGTAAGTACCGTAGAAAAGCATGTTGCCAGTGGTATGAAACGCGTATTGCTGCAACGTAAACAACGCGGGAATCTTCAGTCAAAGGGAGCGAATAATGAGTAATATCGTTCCGTTCACGCCAAAAAAATCGACCCTTGATGAGGCCGCCGATTGGTTAGCGAAGGTTGACCGAGGGCTGACGCATGCAGAAGAAAGTCAGCTAAGGTTATTTTTAAGTCAACCTCAGGCCAAGGCCGATTTTGAGGAGCTAGCCTTGTTATGGGACAAGATGGAAGTGTTATCGCGATTAGCACCGTTGGTTCCAAAAGAGGGCGTTACTCGCCCCCGGCATGGCAAATCCATGCGTCACTTGTATACCGCGCTCGCTGCTTCGGTTGTTTTTATGGTTTCACTGACCCTGATAATCCTTAAACCTTTTGCTCAAAACGAACATTCTCATAAACAGGTAGCCACCTATCAAACCAAAATAGGTGAGTATGCTGAGTTCTCACTGAGCGACGGTAGTCGCGTATCGCTGAATACCAATAGTCTGTTAAAAGTTACCTTTAGTGCCCATGAGCGGCATCTGGATTTACAACGAGGTGAAGCACACTTTGGTGTAGAGCATGACCCATCACGACCGTTTAACGTGTTTGCAGGCGATCGCTTATTCCAGGCGGTCGGCACAGAATTTACCGTGCAGTTAAGGCCCGATAAGGTAGAACTTACCGTTTTTGATGGCCTGGTGAGAGTGAATAAAACCCAGGAGGTACCTCAAGCGAAAGAAGTTCCGTTACTTGAAACCGGTGACTTAATGCAGGCCGGGGAACAGGGGCAATATGGTAAAGACAGCGAGCTTAAGCAACTGTTACCCGAAGCCGATCTGGCGCAACGTCTTGAATGGCAATCGGGACATTTGATGTTTAACGGTGAGCCATTGGAAGTCGTGATTGCCACCATCAGCGAATACACCACAACAGAATTTACTTTTACTGATGAAAAAGCGAAATCAGTGCCGGTGGCCGGGCGTTTTAAGATTGGAGATATCGATGGTTTTCTCAATGCGCTACAGGACAACTTAGCGATTGAATATCAAAAAGTGGGCGATGAAAGGGTTCTCTTAAGTGTACAGAAGCAGTAATAAAACCTTAATAATTTTTTTATGGCGGTTTTTGTTTAACCCTTCGTCGTTAAGACGTGGATGCCTTATCGGCTCGCGTAACGGAATGGTTAAAACGTTCTTTGTGTGTTTTCTCCAGGTCGCCCCGGCTGCTTCAAACAGCCTGGCTGCCACGCAAAAACTCGATGGCGTAGTTCAGTTTAATATTCCTCAACAGCGCGCAGATAAAGCGCTGTCGCTTTATGCAGACCAAGCGGACATTACCTTAATTTTTCCGTTTAATGTGGCACGACAATTTTCAGCTAATCCGGTAATCGGAGATATGACAATTGCCGATGCTGCAACCGCTCTGCTTGAAGGGACACCACTCAACCCTGTTTATATCGCCGATGGGCGATTAAAAATTGAAGTTTCCCGGGATCTGCCGGTTGAGGAAATGAAGACTGTGAAAAAGCATAAATTATCAGCAATTGCCGCCTTTCTATCGACACTATTTATTGCCCCCAATGTGACTGCACAAATGTCTGAAGAAGGCTCTATTGAAGAAGTTGTAGTTAAAGGTCAAAAACTGTCTCGCTTAAAAGCCATAGACATTAAACGCAATGCCAATACCGTGATGGATGCACTCTCTACCGACAACTTGGGTCGTCTGCCGGATAAGAATGCCGCGGAGTCACTTAATCGGTTACCGGGCGTGTCGATCATTATCGAGAAAGGGGAAGGCCGCTTTGCCTCAATTCGTGGTATTCGTCCGGACTGGAACCGGGTAACCATTAATGGTTTCGAAACTGGCTCACCGGAAAAAGATGGAAGCGGACGCTCAATGCCATTGGATGTACTAGGTGGTGAAATGCTGCAGACCATTGAAGTCTATAAAGCAAAAACGGCTGATATGGACGGCGAAGGTATTGGTGGTACGGTCAATATTGTTACCAAAAAGCCGTTATCGGGCGATGACTTTTCTGCCACGGCCAATGTGCGGTTTGGTATGGAAGAGTCTGACCAGGCAAATCCTTATTATGACCAAGAAAACCCCTATAACTTTGATTTAGCTCTGTCTGGAAAGCTGTCTGAAAATGTTGGCTGGATGGTGGGCGGTTCTTATACCCACCGTGAGTATCTGGCGCAGGGCCTTTATCAGGATGACTGGCTGGAAGTAGAGGGGGTCGCTTTTCCTAACCAAACCAAAAACAATTATTACGTTTTGGGTCGTGAACGTCAAACGGCCATTGGTGGGTTAGAGTTTAATATCAGCGAGTCCACCAATTTACTCGCGCAGGCATTTTTCAGCAAGTTTGAAGAGTTTCAGCACCGAAACCGTTTTCGTCAGTATATCGACCAGGACGAAAGCGCGATTAGTTCCATATCTGGTGACACAGTATATCTGGAACCAGACGCTACCAGTGTCAGGGCTGATCTGCGTTTAGAGGAAACCGATAAAGAGTTATTTAATTTCAGCATCAGTGGCGAAACCTTAGTTCAGGACTGGACTTTCCAGTACGGGGTTAATTACGGCGAGAACGAAGTCTCCCAACCGAATGCTTACTGGCAGCTTCGTCAGGCATCTGGTGTTGAGTTGGGGCCGGACAGTTTCTCTGTTTTTAGCAATGGCGTGGTTGATCTTCGGGCGGGTGGTTTAACCCATAATGATGCGGCGAACTTGCGGTTCCACTCGGTGGGTTATCAGGCCGATAAAGCCACCCAGGATATTACTTCAGCGAAATTTGATGCCAGCTATGATTATTACCTTGGCAGCTACGGCTCCACGCTGAAATTTGGTGTGAAGTTCAGCCATAGCAAGAAGGATTTCGACTTTAACAACAATGTATATGCCATTGAACGCGATATTGTCGATGGCTACGGTGTAACTGATGGCAGTTTCGCCAATGATGTGGACGGCCAGCCCCGCGCAAATATCTGGCTAAACCTTGATGCCCTAAACGGTTTGTTTGCTAGTCGTCCTGACTTGTTTACTGCCTCCGGCGATAACCGGGAAGCTAACCTGGCTAACGACCGAGAGGTTAAAGAAGATATTTTTGCAATTTATGCCATGAACAGCATCGATATTGGCGATTTGCAGTTAATTGCTGGTGTTCGTTTTGAGAAAACCGATATTGATTCCACCGCTAATCAGCAATCTGTCGATCAGTATTCGTCGATTTCAATCAGTGGCAGTAACGACGTTGTTTTACCTTCGTTAGTGGCTAACTACTCTGTGCTTGATGATCTGATATTGCGAGCCTCATACACCACAAGTCTGGGACGCCCGGATTACGGTGATTTAAGTGCGAGTTCCAGTCTGGGGATCAACGATGATGGCGATACGGTGTTGAGCATTGGTAATCCGGATTTAGATCCTTACACCGCCGATAATTACGATATTGCGCTTGAGTGGTACCCCATGGATACCAGTGTTATTTCCGTGGCCTGGTTCAGAAAAAAAATCCACGACATTATTATCAATGATGAGCAGCGTATTGCGGGTGGCGAATATCAGGGCATCAACTACGGTGTTGATGAATTATATGTTGAAACGGTGCGTAATGCCGATACCGCGACGGTTGATGGTTATGAGTTTAACATTCAGCATCAGTTTGAAGGTTTACCTGCACCGTTTGACGGCGTAGGAGTTTCCTACTCATATACGTCTATTGATGCGGAGTTCTTCGACAGTAGTATTAATCAATCCCGTACCCTCGAAGATCAGCCCGAAACCATACAAAGCTTCACATTGTTTTATGAAAACTATGGGGTTTATGCGGGCTTTACCTACAACTACAATGATTATTTCCTAACCGATATCAATAACCTTAACGATACTTCCGATGATATCTATCAGGGCGAATTTGGCCGTTGGGACTTCCGAGCTTCTTACGCCATCAACGAGAAGTTAACGGCTTATGTGGATGTTAACAACCTAAATAATGAGCCAACAACGGAGTTTCAGGCCGGCAAAACAGCCTGGAATACCGAATATGAGTACGTTGGCAGTACTTATTACGTTGGTGTGACCTACCAGTTTTAAGCCAGTTTATGTTGTGTCGCGCCCTCCATCGGTGGGCGTTTTTCCTGTAAGGACAGTTTTTAATGAAACAATTTGTAGTAGGTCTTGGCCTGTTTCTGTATTCAGCAACGCTTCTCGCAGCGCCGCCAAAGGCTAATATTCTGGCTTCGTTTAGCTCCGTTAATGCCCGGCAGGGCGTGGCCGTTGATGCTGAATATGTCTATAGCATCAATAACACCCGTATTTCTCAGCATGATAAGCAAACGGGAAAATTGCTGAAGGAGTGGCAGCAAGCCCCTCAATCAAGCGGTATGTTAACCCACATGGACAGCGGAATGGTGTGGCAGGGCAAATTATATGCATCGCACTCTAACTATCCTGGCACGCCAATGACCAGCTCGGTAGAAATCTGGGACACCCGGTCGCTAAACCATGTGGCAAACCATAGTTTTGGCATTCAGTTGGGCTCATTCACGTGGCTTGATCGCTATCAGGGGTACTGGTGGGGCGCGTTTGCTAATTACGACAAAGTACAAAAAGGCCAGACATCAGCCTACGGTGAAACCCGCAACACCATTATGGTGAAAATGGACGACGACTTCCGTATTTTAGCCCGCTGGGTATTTCCACCGGCACTGCTCGAGCGCTTTACACCCATGAGTAATTCGGGCGGCTCCTGGGGACCGGATGGTTTGCTGTACATTACTGGCCATGATCATGCCGAAGCTTATGCTGTACAGTTGCCTGAATTCGGCAGTGAGTTGCAATGGGTAGGCACAATTGCGTTGCCTGAGCAGATGGAAGGACAGGGAATCGCCTGGGACCGCAGTGAAGCAGGACGGGTAATGTGGGGCATTTCAAAACGTTTGAAAAAGGTTTACAAAGTAGCCATGCCGCGGCTTGAGCCACAAGAATAATTCGTGATCAACGCGGCAACACTGCGACCAGTGCATGTGCACTGGTCGTGATGGCACAATAGCGCTTATTCTGCGCTAAGCGATGCCATATCAATCACAAAACGGTGGGCCAGATCACCTTTTGCCAGCGTTTCAAAAGCTCCGGGCATATGGACGAGATCGTATCCGCAATAATGAAAGACAAAAACGTTTCGCCATTAGAAACTAAGGAAACTGCGAATAAGTCCTGCAATTTAGTTCTTGAGCAAGGCTTTGCACTCGCCGTCTAATTTTTGAACTCTAAATTCTCAATTTCGGCCAATAGACTAACCTATTAGGCCAGATTGTGACCTTATTCCGGGCTATTCCCGGATTTCACACAGATATTGGCTGTCGTCGTAACATCTGGTCTACTTTAAACAGGTTCGCCAGAGTGAATAACATAGCCAATTGACTTTCGTTTTTCACCAGTCCCTTGTAGCGAGCTTTGATAAAACCAAATTGGCATTTGATGATGCGAAATGGGTGTTCCACTTTTGCCCGGATACTGGCTTTCAAGTATTCAATCCTGATAGCCGTTTTATTTTTCCGTGGGTGCTTTTTCAGTGCCCGGACTTTACCGGGGCGTTCGACAATCAGTCATTCGACATCCGTACCTTCAAGTTCTTCTCGCTTCTCTGCGCCTTGATATCCGGCATCGCCAGAAATGAATTTCTCGTCGCCGTGCAACAGGCTTTTCAACTGATTCAGGTCATGCTCGTTGGCGGCGGTGGTTCCCAGCGTATGGGTCAGGCCACTCTTGGCATCCACACCAATATGGGCTTTCATACCGAAGTGCCACTCGTTACCTTTTTTGGTCTGATGCATATCCGGGTCACGCTCATTCTTTTTATTTTTAGTAGAACTTGGCGCTTCAATTATTGTGGCATCCACCAGTGTACCCTGCGTCATCATCGCACCGCTGTCCGTCACCCATTGGTTAACCGTTTTGAATAATTTGCGAGTCAGCTTGTGTTTTTCCAGCAAGTGCCGGAAGTTCATAATGGTGATGCGGTCAGGAATCGCTTTATCCAGTGACGGTTGTGCAAACTGACGCATCGAAGCAATTTCATATATCGCATCTTCCATCGCTTCATCACTAAGGCTATACCATTTTTGCATACAGTGAATGCGGAACATGGTTTCTAGCAGATACGGACGGCGGCCGTTGCCGGCTCTAGGATAAAAGGGTTCAATTACTTCCAGCAGTTGAGACCACGGCAACAAGTTGTCCATCCGGGATAGGAAAATCTCTTTACGGGTCTGGCGGCGCTTGCTGGAAAACCCACTATCGGCAAAAATTAACTTAGGTATTGGTCGATGCGATTTACTGTACTACTATGATCTCACATCAGAGACTTATTCGCATCCTCCCTAGAGGAGAGGTTGCGTGCCCTGGCGACCCACGCTTAACAATGTGCTGCAGCCGACGTTACGAGAACTAGGGAACAAACAAATGATTCGCGACTATCGGGCAGCCGATATTGATCAAATCTTGGAAATCTGGCTATCTGCATCGATTAAAGCCCACAACTTTATCGCCCCTGAGTTTTGGAAGTCGAAGATTGGCATGATGCGTGATGTATATATTCCTGCATCGGAGACGCTTGTATATGAAGCAGAGGGAGAGGTGGTTGGTTTCTATAGTCTGTATGAGAACAATCTAGCTGCGATCTTTGTGAAACCAGGTTCGCAAGGTAAAGGATTGGGTTCAGCTCTGATTTATGATGCGAAGAATAGGCGAGAGAAGATTCAGCTCACTGTTTATAAAGATAATATTCCGAGCATCAAATTTTATGAGAAGCACGGATTCAATTTACTTGGAGAGCGGATCGATGAGCACACTGGGCACCTTGAGTTCATCATGGGATATCACCCTTAGTATCAAATCATATAAAAGTCAGTACAAATGAACCTAATCCAGTTCATCGTCGATACACAGTCCCCATTTAAGCTTTGGCTATCCATTAATGCACTGCCCATTGGCTGCGAAACACAACATGTACTCAGTCATAGCTCTCTTCCTGTTTTGGTTTACAAAGCGCCAGCCAAAAGCCTAACCCTCGTGCGGTGAAGACATCTTTGCGATAGATGCCTTTACCGCGTGTCCAGTTCAATGAATGCTTCATTGTGATTGCGACCTGTTGAGCGTTATAATTGATTTGTTGATGGTGACTTTTCTTATTCTCGATTGACTTCTCGCACTATGTACCGGCAGTCAACAATCGAACACCTAACCATCAGGTTTGCATTGTTATTTTTTCGGAGCGTCATATGAACAGGAAAATTCTTCTTACCCTTATTCTTGTTATGGTTGCCGTAGCAGGGGGAGCTGGCTGGTATTTCCTGCAACCAGCGGCGTTACCAGAAGGGCTTTACAGCACCAATGGTCGTCTGGAAGCAGAGCAGGTTCAGGTGGCCACTAAAACCGCCGGTCGTATTGCCGAAGTGTTAGTAAAAGAAGGGCAGCTAGTTCATAAAGGCGATCCTCTGGCACGCATGGACAGCCAGCAATTATTGGCCCGCAAACGCGAAGCCGAAGCACAAATAAAGGCATCCGAACTAGCTTACGAAGAAGCCGATGCGGGTGTCGAACAACGTCAGGCACAGTTAACGCTTGCAACGCGGGAACTGGAACGAACCCGAGCTATGATTGCCAAGAAAGTTACTTCGCAGGAATCGCTTGATCAGGCCCAATCTCAATATGATTCTGCCAAAGCGGCCTTACGCCTGAGTAAAGCTACTGCGGAGCGCGCCAAAGCCAGTATTGATGCCGCCCAAGCGTCTTTGGCAGAACTCATGACACTGCTGGATGATACCGAAATCATCGCGCCGCGCGATGGCCGTATTCAATATCTGCTGGCCCAACCCGGAGAAGTGCTCTCAGCAGGCGGCCGGGTGGTGACCATTTTAGATATCAGCGATGTCTATATGACCGTATTTTTACCAGCCGATGTGGCAGGCAAACTCGCACTCAATGATGACGCTAAATTAATACTGGACCCCTTTTCCGATTACGTTATCCCCGCCCGCGTATCATTTGTTGCCGCAGATGCGCAATTTACACCTAAATCGGTGGAAACCTCAGAGCAGCGTGACAACCTGATGTTCAGAGTAAAACTCAGCATTCAACCTACCTTACTCAAGCGCTATGAAGATCTGGTCAAAACCGGCATTCGTGGTATGGGTTATGTGAGAACATCTGCACAAACGTCCTGGCCAGAGGAACTCAGTAAGCCCCTACCATCACCCGCCATTATCAGCGAGTAAACCATAAAACGCGGAGTAAGGTATGACTGAGGTTGCTCATGTTTCACATCTGACGCACCGCTTCGGTGACACCGTCGCAGCAGATGATGTTAGCTTAACCGTGCCTGCAGGCGTCATGGCAGGCTTTATTGGGCCTGACGGTGTTGGTAAATCGACCTTACTGTCGATTATTTCAGGCACCCGAAAAATCCAATCACCAGCGATAGATAGTGCAGATACTGACTCCCCTTGCCGGGTTGAAGTACTGGGCGGCGATATGCGCGACTCAGTACATCGGCGTCGCAGCCAACCGCGTATAGCGTACATGCCACAAGGGCTTGGTAAAAACCTGTATCCCACTTTAAGTGTAGAAGAGAACCTCAATTTTTTTGGCAATTTATTTGGTCAGAATGCCAGCGAACGTAAACACCGGATAACTCACTTAACCCGGGCGACGGGACTGGATCCATTTCTTACCAGGCCTGCCGGAAAACTCTCAGGTGGCATGAAGCAAAAGCTGGGGCTGTGCTGTGCCCTGATCCACGATCCGGATCTGCTTATCCTGGATGAACCAACCACTGGGGTTGATCCGCTCTCACGGCAACAATTTTGGCAGTTGATCAAAGATATTCGTCAGCAACGTCCGCAAATGAGTGTATTAGTGGCTACTGCCTACATGGAAGAAGCCCAGCAATTTGACTGGCTGGCAGCTATGGATGATGGCAAAGTCATTGCCACTGGTTCACCGCAGTCTTTGCTGGAGCGCACCGGCTGTAACACTCTGGAAAGCGCATTTATCTCGTTACTGCCCGAGAGAAAACGCGCCGAGCACCATGAAGTCGTCGTCCCCAAAATGCCCGAAGAACGGGCTGAACTGGCTATTCAGGCATCTCATTTAACGCGTACCTTTGGTGATTTTACTGCAGTAGATGACGTTTCCTTTGAGATTCAACGCGGCGAAATCTTTGGCTTTCTCGGCTCCAACGGTTGTGGCAAAACCACCACCATGAAAATGCTCACAGGGTTACTCCCTTTCTCCTCTGGAGAGGCCCGCTTATTTGGTCAGTTACCCGAGCCTGATGATTTGCAAACCCGCAAACGTGTGGGTTATATGTCGCAAAGCTTTTCGCTGTATGCTGAAATTTCGGTGCGTCAAAACCTTGAACTTCATGCCAAATTGTATGCGTTAAGTGAACAGCAATCGACCCATCGAATTGACTCGGTGATGGAAGAGTTTGGCCTGCATCACGTCGCCGAGCAGCAACCCTCTAGTTTACCTTTAGGCATCAGACAACGTTTACAACTGGCAGTCGCGGTTTTACACGACCCTGACATTTTAATCCTTGATGAACCCACCTCCGGGGTAGATCCCGTTGCCCGCGATCAATTTTGGTCCCATTTAGTAGATCTATCCCGTAACAAGGGCGTGACGATTTTTATTTCGACCCACTTTATGAATGAAGCGGAGCGGTGCGACCGCGTGTCGCTAATGCATGCAGGTAAAGTACTGGCCGTCGGTAAACCAGCCGAACTTGCCCACCAACGCGGTAACTCGTCACTTGAAGAAGCCTTTGTTGACTACCTCAAAGAAGCCGCCGATATTACCGATGATGAACCGGGCGATAACGCCACTGAGCAATTGGATAACGCCACGTTAGCGTCGCAAAACGAAAGCCATTCTAGTCGCTTTAATTGGCGCAGAGGGTGGGCGTATGCCTGGCGTGAAGCGCTCGAAATTCAACGCGACCCTGTCCGTTTGGTATTTGCCTTATTCGGCCCGCTCTTGCTAATGATAACCTTTGGGTATGGTATTACCTTTGATGTTGAAAACATTCGTTATGCGATTATCGATCACGATCAATCGCGGGAAAGCCGCTTGTTAACTGAAGGGTTGTCTGGCTCACGCTATTTCGAACAAGTTGCAACACCACCTTCTCACGATGCAGCGGTCGAACAAATGCGCACTGGGCAACTCACCCTGCTTATCGAAATTCCGCCACAATTTGGCGAGCATTTTATTCGTGGCTGGGCACCCGAACTGGGTATCACTATTGATGGTGCTATGCCCTTTAAAGCAGAAACTACCTCAGGCTATGTGCGTGGCCTTCTGCTCCAGGAGCTACAGCAAATTTCGGCTAAAAATGCGCTATCAACATCGCTCTCTTATCCGGTAAATGTGCAAAACAGGTTTGAGTATAACCAAGCATTTAAAAGTGTGTATTCCATTGTTCCCGGCGTCATTATGCTGATGTTGGCGCTCATTCCGGCTTTGATGACCGCAGTGAGTATTGTCCGCGAAAAAGAAACCGGCTCAATCGCTAACTTCTATGCTACACCGGTGTCACGACTTGAGTTCCTGCTCGGCAAACAAGCGCCTTATGTTGCCATTTCTTTTATCAGCTTTATTACACTGCTAATACTGGCCGTTACGCTATTTGGCGTACCGGTACGCGGTAATATTCCGGTTTTAACGCTCGGCGCTTTACTGTATGTTACCGCCACCACCGGGTTTGGCATGGTGATATCAACCTTTACCAAAACTCAGGTCGCGGCTATTTTCGCGTCCGTGATATTGAGTATATTACCCGCGGTTAACTTTTCCGGTTTACTTTCTCCAGTCTCTTCACTGGCCGGGCCTGGCTATATCATAGGCCTGATGTTCCCGTCGTCCTGGTTTCAACAAATCAGTATTGGTTCTTTTACAAAGGGATTGCAGTTTAATGAACTGTGGCAAAACCATCTTATGCTTGGTGTTTTTGTACTGGTATTTACTGCACTTGCCTGGTTCGGCTTAAAAAAGCAGGAGACCTGATGAATATTAAAAACGTGAAGGAACTGGGCTTAAAAGAACTGTTTAGTCTACGCTCTGATCCGGTCCTGTTACTACTGATCATTTATATCTTCTCATTGTCTGTTTATTCGGTCGCAAGAGGCGTGAACTATGATGTCGATAATGCAGCGATTGCAGTCGTTGATGAAGACCGCTCGGCGTTAACCCGCAATATCACTGCCGCATTTTTACCGCCACAGTTCAAGGCGCCCCAGGTCATTAGTGCGGCCAGTGTTCAGCAGCGACTTGATGATGCCACCTACTTGTTTATTGTCTCTTTCCCGCCGAAATTTGAAGAAGATGTACTCGCCGGACGGCAACCACAAGTGCAAGTGTTAGTGGATGCCACAGCCATCGCACAGGCCGGAAATGGCGCTAATTACATTGAAGAAATCATTCAACGTGAAGCTATCAATGCACTGTCTCCCGGCATGACGCTGGAGGACATGCTGCCGGTCCAAACACGTATTCGCAAACTGTTTAATCCTAATTCGTCATCGGTTTGGTTTAACTCATTAATGCAAGTGATCAACAGTATTACCATTCTTGGCGTAATTTTAACCGGTGCAGCGCTAATCCGAGAGCGTGAACACGGCACCGTTGAACATCTACTGGTCATGCCTGTTACCCCCGCAGAGATCATGTTGGCAAAAATCTGGGCCAATAGTCTGGTTATTCTGGTAGCCTCTGTTTTATCGCTACAATTAGTGGTCACCTGGTGGCTGGCAGTACCGGTGCAAGGTTCGTTATTGCTCTACGTGTTTGCTTGCATATTGTACTTATTTTCCGTCACCTCACTGGGCATCATGCTAGGCATCATTACCAATTCCATGGCCCAGTTTGCATTGCTGCTTATTCCGATTGTCATCATGATGTACCTGTTGTCAGGCGGCACTACCCCACAAGAAAGCATGCCGCTGTTTTTACAACGCGTGATGATGTTCTCGCCTTCTACCCATTTCGTGACCCTGGCGCAAAACATTCTATATCGTGGGGCGGACTTTAAAAGTGTGTGGCCCGAGCTAGCGATTCTCGCCAGCATAGGCGCGGCCTTTTATGCCATTGCACTGGCTAAATTTCGCAAAGCCATTATTACTATGGGATAGCCAGTATCGATGTTGCCGGTGGTGATTGAACTGTCTTCAAGGTTTAATCACCGCTTGATATTTAGGCAAGCTTTTTTGTATTGATACTCTTCTGCAACATTTAAGCAAATCATCCGTATGTCCAGATTAAACGCATTCTTCTCTTTCTATGCGTTGTATCTTCTGAAGTAAGGCTGTCACTGTGATGCCAATTACCATCACCGTAAAAGAATTTAAATAAACAGACCTACTCAAGATGTGATGAACGGCCTCAACCACTGCGTATAACCGACATTTATATAGGGAAACTGCGAATAAGTCCTGCCATTTAGAGCTCTAGCGAGACGTTTTACGGATAGCTTAAATTTTAAACGCCAAGTTCCCAGTTTCGGCCAACATACTACTGTTTTCGGTCGAATTACGACCTTATTCCTGACGAATCCGGGGTTTCAGGCAAACCTTAGCTGTCGTCGTAACATCGGGTCTGGTTTAAACAAGTTTGCCAGAGTGAATAACATCGTCAATTGACGGTTATTTTTCATCAGTCGCTTTGTAGCGAGCTTTGATAAAACCCAATTGGCATTTGATAATGCAAACGGGTGTTCCACTTTTGCTCGGATGCTGGCTTTCAGGTATTCGATATTGATGGATGTTTTGTTCTTTCGTGGGTACCTTTTCAGCGCACGAACTTTACCGGGGCGCTCTGCTATCAGCCATGCTACATCCTTATCTTTAGGTTCTTCTCGTTTCTCTGCTCCCTGATAACCAGCATCGCAAGAAACGAATTCCTCATCACCGTGTAGCAGTTTTTTCAACTGGTTCAGGTCATGTTCGTTGGCGGCGCCTGCTGGAAAACTCACTATCGGCGAAGGTAAACGGTTGGTTCATGGGCGCTAGCGGTTGTGATTAACTGTACCGCTATAATTTCACATCAGGGACTTATTCGCATCTCCCCTAGTATCGATAATGGCATTTTCAAACAGTTGTCATAACAACAATGTACTTTTAAGATTCACAACAACAAATCGCTACGAGAATACGTGTTATTGAAGCCACCCTCTGCTAACCGATCATTTTACCTGATCATTGTCACTTTTATTCTCCTCGCTGTACTTGGTCAGCTTTCAACGGGAATATACACGCCATTCTTTCATGAATTAGCCCAGTTGCATGGCGCAGGTATCGCTCTGATTGAAAAAAGCGTGGCCATTTTTCTCATCGCGTTTGCGCTATCACAGCTGTTATCAGGCATCGCCTGCGACTATTTGAATAAAGCCTGTCTGCTGCAGTCAGGGTTACTGTTATTTATACTGGGCACGCTGATGGTTGCTTATGCTAATAGTCCGCTGCTCTTTTTAACCGGGCGGGTAATTCAGGGGCTGGGCGGAGGGGTGGGCGTGTCGGTAACACGAGCCTTATCGAAACAGTTATTTAGCCCACAACAACTCAATGTGTCCCTTTCACTCACCAATATGGCCTTTGCCATCGCCCCCGCAATCGCGCCGATGCTGGGTACGTTAACCGGTGAATGGCTAGGTATCAGAGCTATATTCTTCGCGGTACTGGTAATTGCGCTAGTGGCTCTGGGATTACTTATTGTGGTCACTCCCGCCTTTAACTTGCGGCCTGCCCCCGAGGCTCTACACGTAATGCGTGAAACCTTCACGATGCTAAAAAGCTGCTTGGGCCCTATTGTGTTAATCGGTACTGCCAGTGGATTCCTTTATGGCGTTGTATTCGGCTTTGTGACTATCAGTCCGTCAATTATTATCAATGAGCACGGCTACAGTAAAAGTGCTTTTTCGTTATTCTCACTGCTGACTACACTGTGTTTTGTGCTCGGCGGCATTGTTAATATTAAATTGTCGGGCGTTTCTGCGCTGCGTAAATTTACCCTGTCCGGTTGGGTTATACTGGGATTGTCTTTAATCACCCTGTTATGGATTACAGTATTGGGGGCTGACAGACTATGGCTCATTATGACTTACAGTTATCTCGCCTTCTTTCTGGCGGGCATCGCCATGCCTTGCAGCGTACTCCTGATACTGGCATTTTCTGACTCTTCGGCGGGCCTGTTAGCCGCATTGGTAGGCTTTTTCCACCTTAGTGGCGCCTCAGCCGGCGCTTACCTGGTGGCCACACTAAACCAGCCGCCAGCTCACGCCTTTATACTGGCAACCGCTGCCTTGAGCCTGGGTAGTGTGATTGCCTGTGCTTTTGTCAGAATTCAGAAACCAGGCTGAAGCAACCGTTTGCCGGGCTTAACTATCGTGCCCGAAGCTAATCGGTACCTGCTTATAGAAGACATTTAATAAATCATTAAAGGCTTTTATCTCTTCCACCGCCAGATACCGGGAAGGCATTAACAATAGGGTACTCACATACAGGGTATCCAGCTCATCACCCGGTTCAAACCGGTAAGAACGGGTGAGCTTTCCATAGCGATGCTCGAAGTTCAGGTCCGGGGGAAAGCGGTTGAGTGCCCATTCATGAGGTACCTGAATTTTATACTCAGACTCCACCCAAAAGCCGGGATAAAACTGACCATAGACTTCGTTATTCAGCCATGATGATGAGAGTTCTCCGCGTAACCACGAGTCATTTTCAGCCAGCGAAATGCCCTGCTGTGGATTAAAATAAGGCTCGTATGTGGTGGCAGAATGGGTCGTCAGGTGGCTCGACATGCTATCGACACCAGAGATTTCAAATACCGGCTCAGCATCTTCACTGGCCACATCATGATAAACGTCCACCATGTATTCCAGACGTTTTGGTTGTGACAGACCAGCCATGTTCTGGCGCATTAACGACGCATACTCATTCAGAAAAGTGAGCGTGACCAGCTCTTGCTGACCACCTTGTGGTGTAATGGTGATGTCTGACTGCGCTTTCAGTTGCCAGCGATATTGCGGTCGGGGAATGGTCGATATCGACTCACTATCAGACAAATTTAATGCTACCCGTCCCTGGATCCAGTCTGACGTACTCTGCCATTGGGTGTAGGGATCGGTTGGATCAAGACAATACTGCTGTCCTTCAAAGCTAAAACAAACCACTACATGATCAAATAAACCGACTGCTGCAGCGCCAGCCATGGCCGGACGCTCTCTTTTGGTTGCCACCAAAACCGGTTCAGCATCAATATTGATGGCACGCAGCATGGCTATCAGCAAGGCAGATTTGTCTTTACAATCACCAAACCGATTAGCGATGGTTTCGTCCACGTCATGCGGCACAATATCGTAGCCGGCTTCCGAGCGCGAGACATAACGAATATCACGGGCAACAAATTCGAAAATACGCTGGATCAGAGCACGCTTGCCATCAGCATTTTCAGCAAATTGATCAACCAATGGCTCTACGCTCTGGTTATTTTCAATAGCATTTACAAAGCCAGGACGTACTTGCTCTTTAACCGCTTGCCAGTCCGGCTCTGTGGAAAGGGTGAGCTGACCCAATTGATCGCCCCAGTTCACTACGCTGTCGGATTCTGCCGCAACGAGATTGTCTGCGTGACAGAACACTCGCTTGGACTGCTGCTCGCAGTTTACAAGTTCACTGCTATTATCGAAATACAACTGGGTAATGTCGTCCCACTGCGCTTCGAAACTGTAATGGAGCATATCAGCGGTTTGTTGAGGGTACGAACGAATGCTCCAGAATGGACGCTCAGGGGTGAGTGTTTCCTCAATTTTATAAGCAATCAGGGTTAAGCCGCCCACTTCCACAGCTGGAAAAGACACAATCATCTTTTCTGTTTCCGTAAAGGTATTGTAGGTATCTTCAGCAATGACTTTCTGATGTGACTCGTTGACGTAATTCACCCTACCAGCAGGCGAAATACTCGCTGCTGTCAGCACGGTAAGCTGTTCATTCAACTGATTAAAGTAAATGCTCTCATAGGCATTGTTCTGCACGGATGCCGTGGTTGGGTAAAACCAGATTTTATGACCATAAACGGTTACCTTGTTGTTGTTCAGTTCCACTTTGTAGGTGCGCTCCAGGCCGGTTAATGCACTGTGTACATCTGGTTCCAGCTCACTGGCAAGCTGTTTGGCCCGCGCAATCAGCGCCTCCCCGTGCAGAAATTCAGCCGACACCGGCAGGGTTAACAACAAACTGAATAATAGGATTAGCTTACTTCTCATCTGCGATCAGCCCTTTTACATCCTTAATAAATTGCGGCTTGTATTGGGTATAGTTGCGTGGCGCCACCCACATGTATCCCACCAGCTCGACCAGGCCTTTTTCCTGCTCGATAAGGTGCGAGATATACAGTTGCTGGTCACCGTCTTCAGTATTCTCACAGCTCACTACAGAGCGCAGCAACCCGGTTCCTTCCTGCAATGACCGCGATGCGCTACAGGTTGCACCAGGCAACACTTCAAGATAGTTAGCATAACGATTTTGTGCTATCTCATTAAAGTCGTCATGTTCGGTGTAGGTAAATACCGCGTACCACATGGTGTTTAACGGAGCAGGCCCTCGAAGCTCATACTCGGCAGAGCCATCGGTAACAGTCCCAATCGGCACGTTTTCCCAGCCTTGCTGATTCACGGTAAAGCGCACGCCCGCCTCAGGCACCACTATTTCGGTACCGGGCTCGATAGGCGTAGTCTCTACATTAACCAGTTTTAACTGCCCCAGCGCCCAGAACAGACCAGCCCAAAGGGCCAAAAATAACAAGCCGACAACCCATTCCAGGGCATTAAATCCGGCAAACCGGTGCATCATCGGCTCGCTCTCAAATGCTTGTCTGATACGATTTAAACGCCGGTGCAGCAGCAAAAACAAAATAAAGGCTACTGCCCACAAGACAAATTGCAGCGTCTGACTCTCTATGACTTCACCCACTACATAAGCACCAATATAGGCACCGCTGAATAATCCGTTCCAGGCAATGTTCTGTATCCGGGTCCAGCCCGGTAGTTGCCGCTGTGCTTCGATGTCGCTGAACGTATTAAGCAGAATGTGCGAGGCGAAAGGCAACGGCAAACACACTACCGGCGCAAAAAACCACAGGATAGGAGTGAACGAGCGACCGGTAATGCGTTTACAATCCCGGGCGGCCAGGGCAAACCATACAAACAAGTAGCAGCCCATCGTCACTATGGTTAGCAAGCCCTCCAGCCACACAGCCCGATAGGGTGCTACTTTCTGATGGGTACGGGGGGAGTCTGTCACATCCTTGTCCTCTACTGCATGGGTAGTCCTCTACCCGATTAAAAAGGCGGCGCTGGTATTTAGCCATTATTATTTTTTACAGCAATACCTTGGGCGCGGCAGATTAATATCAATAAGCTGATTTAATTAGAGAAATAACAAACCAGTAACGGCCGAACGATTGCTGCTCATTTAGCAATCAGTTTACTCAAGGCGTAAGAAACCCGCAATCAAAAGCCGTAAGAGAGAGATATTAAACAGAGAAACTGTTTGGAGAGATGTGTAAATATAACGGCGTATTAGTTTAATTTCAGCTAGACAAGATCTTCTGCTATCAGCAATGAAAGCAGAAGATCCACGCACATCTTACTGCTCTAAAAACTCATCACTTAAATAAAGCTCGTCGTTACTGTTGATACCCACTTTGCGATTCAATACCGTTTGCGCAATTTCCTGTGCTTCTTTCAGTGAATGCATTTTGTACGTGCCGCACTGGTATTCGTTCAGCTCCGGAATATCGGATTCTGTCTGTACATTCAGTACATCGTTCATTGCCGCCAACCAGGCCTTAGCCACTCGCTCTTCATCCGGCGTACCAATCAGGCTCATGTAAAAACCCGTACGGCAGCCCATGGGAGAAATATCGATGATCTCAACGTCATCAGCATTAAGATGCTCACGCATAAAGCCTGCAAACAGGTGCTCAAGGGTGTGAATGCCTTTTTCAGACAACGCTTCCTGATTCGGTACCGTAAAGCGCAGATCGTAAACGGTGATGGGATCGCCTTTAGGCGTCGTCATTTTTTTCGCAATGCGCACAGCCGGGGCTTGCATGCGGGTGTGATCAACACGGAAGCTGTCGAGTAATGGCATGATTAAATTCCTTGATTGATAACGGTAATGCAACCTTTGTTACGCGCACAACCGTAAATAAGTTTAACGCGGGCTATTGTACATCAACTATCAGGGATAAACATACCGAAGCAGCGCCGATGAGTGTACCCTGTAGATAATCCGGCAACCGTTAAAAGGAATCTTATGAAAAAGCTACTAGTCACAATAACAGGCGTTTTAATGCTGACTGCCTGCGACCGCAATGAAGTGGGTGATGTTTCTTTAGGGCTATTTACCACCAAGGACATTAAAATAGACATGTTCGCCGATCCATTGATCCCGGGAGTAACCTGTCATGTGGCGAGTATCGAAGCCGATTTGAGCCTGGCCGATCCCTCTGACAGCTCTATTGCCTGTCGCCAGACCGGCGAAATAACTACCGCCATGATCGCGGCTATCGATAAATCAAAATCAGGTGACGTAGTGTTTAAAAAATCGAAAAGTGTATTGTTTAAAAATATGAAGATTCGCCGTATTTTCGACGCCCAGAACCAAACGCTTATGTACCTGGCCTACTCCACCAAAGAAACCTCAGGCAGTTTTAAACACAGTTTATCGACCGTGCCATTGTGGGGTACAGACGCCTATCAGGCGACGCTTGCTCCAACCAACTAAATCGGAGGAGCGCTCCCGCCGTCTTGACTAAGGCGTTGTATTTCTCCGAGAAATAGCGTCTTCGTTAATGACCCGCACTTCACGTTGCGGGAACGGAATTTCGATGTCATGTGCTCGCAGTGTTTCAAACACAATCAGTAACAAATCGCCGCCGACCCGATTTTTACCGTCATCCACGCCTTCCATCCAGAACTCCACAAACATATTAACGCCGGAGTCACCAAAGCTGTCTATTTCGCAATCAGGGCGTTCCTCAAACGGAATATCGGGCCCGCTGATCACCTGAGGGTGTTCGCTTACAGCCTCTTTGATAATGTCGACCATAGCACGAATATCGGTTTTATAAGCCACTGAAAAGTCGATGCGGTATCGTTGTTTCGGATCCTTATGAGTCCAGTTAATTAATAACGAGCTGATAAACTTTTCATTAGGTACGAGAATATCTTTACCATCATAGGTTTCAAGCACTGCGTAGCGCATTTTAAATTCACGCACGAACCCCTTACTGCCGTCATCAAGTTCAACGAAATCGCCCACGGTTAATGAGCGATCCAGTAGAATAATAATCCCCGAAATAAAGTTGGATGCTATTGATTGTAAACCCAGGCCGAGCCCTACACCCAAGGCTCCACCAAACACCGCAAGGGCAGTAAGGTTAATACCCATAATGTTCAGCAAGAGCAGAAAAATCACGCAGAACAGCACCACTTCGAAGAGCTTGGAAAACACTTCTTTGGTGGTCACATCGAGCTTTTCATGGTTACGAATGATGTCTTTACCCATCACGCTGGATGCTCGGCCAAGCCAGAACAATAACACCCCGAAAATAGTGACCCTGGCCACGCCGTAGGCAGATACGCTGACATTGCCAACATTAATCGAGATTGACTCTAGCGCGGCAATCACGGAAGGCAACACATCAATCATGTGCAGAAAGACAATGGGCAATCCCACCCAGCGCAGAAAATTCGCAATCCCCCGGCTTTCTACGAAAGCGCGAATGAATGAGTTGAGAAAAATCATAATCGCCACTATGACCGCAACTTCCAGAAGCCAGGCATCCAGTTGATACTGCTTGCCGAGTACCGACGTAAGCTTGAGAAGGGAAATCGTAAAAATTGGAAACAAGGTACCGCTCATGCGATAGATTTTGTGTCTGATGATATGGGAGCCGTCGGCCGGCACTTCGCGCGTCCAGCTGAATTGCCGACGTAAACTGGAGGACATTAGCCAGGCAACGGCATAAATCGAAACAATAACGATAACCTGGTACAAAAATGTTGGACTAAGAACGGCGTCCTGAGCAACCAAATAAGTTTTCTTCAGCTCAGCGATAAAGGCTTCCATAATTTACCCTGCAGAGGATGTGCTTCGGGCAAGTTTTATCGTTAATCACTCTGCGGGTAAAGAAATATATTTAGACTCTGCATAAATAACTCTCTATAAACTTGTCTATGGCATTGATTATTTAACTAACCCAACACCACAAAGTACCTGCCGCTGTGAAATCATCTCAACGTGGTTTCACATTCTTTAATTCATATTGTTGAATCAGGCTATTTAAGCGCACAAAAGAAGCTGGTTGCGAAAAGCGCATACGTTCAAGCTTGCGTTGAGCTATCGCTTTGCTGCCTTGTTTTAACAGCGTCTCAACGTAATTCAGACGGATATGCTCGGCAACCCGGGGCTGCTCAATAATTGTCTCGTAGAGGGCTATAGCCTCGTCTGTTTCACCTTGTTTAGTTAAAATTTCGGCGTAGGTATCGACTACCCCGTCATTCGTTGGAACAAATTTGTACGCTTGCTCAATCAGCTCTCTCGCTTCATCAAGTTCGTCCTGGTTCATTTTAAGGTACGCGAGATTATTCAACGCTACGTAATTATAGGGATCTGCTGCTATGGCTTCTTCATAGCTGGCTACCGCATCTTCCGGTGCTAATACCATCTGAAATTCTGCCATCAACATTAACGAGCGAATGTCCTTTTCAGGCGATGTATTATGTTCCTGTAACAACGTTAGCGCCTCACTGCGCTGATCCTGTGCCGCATAAATTCGAGTGAGTAAAGCGAGATTGTCAAAGCTTCTATTCGCCTTATACGCTACGAGCGCATCATCAAGGGCTTCTGCAGGGCGTCTTTCCAGCAAGCTGATATGGGCTTTTACGCCTCTTACCTCTGGTTCATTTTGTAGTCGTTTATCAATTTTCTGCCAGGCCGCTTTTGCTTCCTCAAGATTACCCAGCTTAGCATTAAACAATGCCTGGAGGATGCGGATTTCCTGATTATCTTCCAACTGTAAAAAGCGATTTGCTTCGGCCAGCGCCGCCGGAAAATTGCCACGAATATTATTGACGGCAATGACCCCTATGGCCGCGTTTTCCTGATTTGGAAAAAAGCCGGACCATTGCCTGAAGTGCTCTTCTGCTGGGGAGACCTGATTGGTTTGAACCAATACGTTACCTTTAAGCTGCCATAATGTTTGTGGGCTGTTCGCGGTCAGGGAAATGGCTTCTATAAGTTTAAGCGCCTGCTCCTTCAGGTCGAACTCAAGAGCCTTTTGGGCTGCCAACATTCTTAGCGGCGGATTAGTCAGGTCCGACTCAAGAGAATCAATAAGCGTAAATAAGTCCTGTTCAGCTTGCTCTTTATCCTGCGTGAGTAAAAATTGCCACGCTTTAAAAGCACTCGGGCTGTCTGCCACGATTTTTCTGGCCAGCGTTAATGCGCTTTCCCGTTGCCCTTGTTGTTCAAGCAAGCGCATTTTTAAAACCTGTGCAGGTACTGCATTCGGTTGTTCGCTTAGCGCCTTGTCAACGGACACTTCTGCCCCCACTAAATCACCTTTCGCCAGTGCAGCTTCAGCATCGATAATGAAACTGCTGAACGCTGTATCTTCATTGCTATTTAACTCTCTGGCGATGGCTTGTGCTTCGTCATACTTGCCATGTTTGATCAGCGCCATGGCAATCATCTGTTTGGCCTGTACCGGGACTTCCTGATCTTCGACGATCTCATCGATACCTATCAAACCATCGATATCGTCTACAGATAACCGTAACAAATTAAGCTGAACAATTTGCTCAGCGCTCTGCGACAAATTTTCCATTTGCTCAATCATTTCGCTGGCTGCCGCCTCATCATCCGCTTTCAACATTTCCAGTGCCGCTTTGGATAACAAGGGAACATCCGTTGATTGAAAATTATCGAGACGCTCAATCACGGATTTTACCTGAGCACTGGTACTTGAGTTTACCTGACTGGCTGCCAGCAGCCGTAACACGCTGTGGTCGTCGGGAAGCAAACTGGCAACCGTCAACAAATGCTCAACGGCTTTATCGTAATTTTCTGTTTTATAAGCAGCAAAACCAGCAACCACTCTTAATGTCGGATCCAGTCGTCCGGTATTAATGGCTGTTTCAGCATATTTAAGCGCAGCCTCGTGATCGTTATCTACTGCCCGGGCAATGCTTTTGAGCTGATTTAAATAGGGGCTTTTATTATTAACCCTTAACAACTCATCGATATAAGGTTCAGCCTGCCCGGCATCCCGCTGTTGTATCAGTAAACTGGCCAGAATAAATTTCACCCGTAAATCAGTAGGCTCTACACGCAGGTAATCCTTAAACGACTCTACGGCTTTGGCACCTTGTTCGGTGGAGAGATAAAGCTTGCCAAGAATTAACAGGACATCACTGTTTAGTGGCGAACGGGCTTTGGCTTCTTCCGCTTTACTTACCGCCTCAGCATATTTTTCGGCTGCCAGTAATGGAATAAGCTGAATGAGGTCGTGATAAACGCTGTTAACATTCAGCGCTGTTAAATTTTCTGACAGTAGCACGGCCTGCTTATTTTCTTCGAGTGTCAGCAGTGATAAAGCTTTGCGATAACCCACAGTCACTTTATCAACATTCGATAAACCACTGCTTTCCAGTGGCAATTCTGTCATCGCGACATCGGCACGGGTCTGCTGAAAAGCCTTTGATAATAGCGGCAAAACATCGGCGGGTTTGTAACCATAATCCAATGCCCGGGAGAGTTCTTTTTCAGCCGACTCGTAATCCTGCTCCAGCAAATAGAGTTTACCCAATTCAAACCGCGGCTGAGCAGACTGAGGATCTAATTGAATGGCATTTTTTAAAGCGATAATAGCAGCTTTATTGTCGCCTTGTTCTACATGTTGTTTTGCTTCATTGATGTGCTCATCAGAAGATTTCTGGCTACAGCCTGAAACCATTAGCAGCACCGCGGAAATCGCGACAATTCGAGTGACGGTAAACTTTTTCATATCGTTAGAATAGTGACTGAGTGTTTTTATTATATCCAGTTTTCAGCATACCACCTTAATGTCAGTTTTTTTAACAGAATTGTTCTAACAAATGAAACCTGTCGTTTTAAATTGAATTATAATTATTTAATTTCAAATACTTACAAAAAAATTAAGCAAAGGATCGGTAATTGCATAGTAAAAACTGGGAAATAACCATGTGGAAAAGCAAAATGAAAATAAAAAACAAAGTATTACAAACAGGGACACTACTTTGTGGTCTTCTGACGGCAGGTCTGGTTCAGGCATCACCCGTAACGTTAGAGGGCCATTCGGTTAGCCCTACCATCGCTGCGGGTGACTCTAACCTGTATGGCAATGGCGGCGCTCCTTTTACGGCGGCAGGTGAATTTACCGGCGTTGTGAGCATCGAAATCTTTCGCGACGGTGGCTACTATATTTGTACCGGTAGTGCCATTTCTCCCCGACACATTATTACTGCAGCGCACTGTATTGAGCGTGATAATGGTTCTATTATGGATTTGTCAGCAGGCACAGTGAGCGCAGTTTTTTCTGACGGTGGTAATTTTGTTGATTACATTCCTAGCTCCAGCGTAGTCGCTCACCCTGATTATCTGGGTTTTGGCGTCTGTTCAGCTACTGACGGCACTGGTTTTTCAGGCGGCTGTCTTAACGATGATATCGCTATTTTAACGCTGGAAGAGGATATTCCGGCTGGCGTTGAAATTTATGATTTCTACACTGGCGACATCGACAGTGGTGATCTTTTCACCATGGTTGGTTATGGCACTACTGGTAACGGCTTAGACGGCTACACTGCGTTTAGTTCAGATTGGACCAACAAACGTTTCGGCTTCAATATTCCAGAGTATTTTGATTGTGACGATGCCAATATGGCGGCAGAAGGTACAGGCGGTTGGTCTTCATCTTCTGTTTGTCCTGCTGCCTACGGAACAGAAGCTGAAGTGTGGTATGCCGACTTTGACGGTGTAGCCGACGGTACTAACTGGGATTACTTTTGTATCGTATTCGGTGTTTGCGGCGACGCTTTCGGCAGCGATACGACTAGCGGATTGTTTGAAGCAAACATTGGTGGTGGTGACTCAGGTGGCCCGTCATTTGTTTACGATTCCACTAACGATAAATTTCTGTTAGCGGCTAACAATACCTTTGGTATTAATAGTTCACCAGTCGCTAATGGCGGTTATGGTCATATCTTTGGCGGAAACCTGTACGCGCCATATCTGGATTGGATTAAGAGCATCACTAACGCAAATGCTCCGGCTACGCTGGCATTGTTGCTGAGTGGTCTGGGCATTATGGCTGTGCGCCGCAGAAAAGCAAAATAAGCATTTCTGAATTTGTTGATAAAGGGCGTTCAGTAGCTACTGAACGCCCTTTTTATTTACCCCAACTAATTCTCTTCCTATGCCACCCGCCTTATCACTCATCCAGGCCGTTACACCCGCTATTACCCGACAACAACATGTCATTGAGCATTCGCTTAAAGAACTTACAGCTAACAACCATATGGAACAAGCACAACGATTTGAAAGTTGCGCCGCGTCGACTGAACGGCGAATGCGTTACGCTAACGTGGATATGATGCATACAGGTTAACGAACAACGCTATGTTTCGGCTACCAACACTGGAGTGCGATCCAGTTGTTAACCTGCAGTCCACCAATAAAACGACCTAATTCAGACTGTAGTTGATACATTCGAAGTCAGTTTTGAACGGGTGTAGAGTTCCAGCGAAGACGCCATCCACCCTGCTTACAAGGCGAATATGCTAGCAGTTGCGATTTGTCTTGAATGGTAAGCAAACGGGCCTGTACGCCACTGCCTGCATATCGCAGACTACCTGAAACCTGACTGAGCTAAACCGTCGATACTCCTCTCAATAGCTTTTTCAATGGTGCGCTGTCGCAATCTGATTGGCCAGTCAGCCGTTATCGTCGAAGAAGGTTTACCCAGCAATGCTTTTAGTACTTCATCGCCTAACTTGGGCCGGTAATGGGCCGGTTCCCAGTACCAGGTCATTAATTGCTTGTCTTGCTTATAATTGAACGGTTCCAACGTTTGTACGCTGGGCAAACTAAAATCATAAATAGCGTATTCCGGGAATTTCTCACCTTCCCTGGCTAAATCTCGCTTCCATTGAAGGTAGCTTCCCCAATGACCACTTTTATAAATAACCTGCCAGTAAGACTGATGGTAAGGGTTGATAAAGAGGTGTAGTGCAACCTTCGGATGTGCTTTTCTCATTTCCTCCAGAAACCTCGTCAGTAAGGCAATAGAATAAACCTGCCCGTCGGCCTGGTAGGTCAGATGTTTACGACCAAAGCGCATAAATAATCCATCAAACTGATGCTGATAGAAGCGTCTTTTACCTTCGGCCTTGATCGCATCCAGATAATAACCGCCAGTATTACTACCCAGGCGGGTAATGTTGTTATAAGTACCTCCTTGCTGCGCAATAGTCCTCACCGAATCGAACAGCGTATCGAGTGAAAATACCGCCGGATAAATGCGCATGAACCTGTCGACGGTGCTCTCCGGGCGCTGAGTAATAGTATCGAGTAATTCCTCTTGCGGCCACGGTCCTGGGCTTCGCGAGTAATTATGCAAAAAATACCGGTAGTCCAGCGCAATAATGAGTGTTGTCAGATTGGGGTTTTGACGGGCCTGACTCAGAGCATGACGCAACGTTTCTGCCAGACCAGCACCTGGCAGTGACAAGTTATAAGCTTTTCGCCCATTAAGCACTTCCGATTCAGCAGCGATGCCAAGCTGAACCCTTGAATTACCGATTAACACAGTATCCGGTTGCAGAGCCAGAGCCCGGTAAGGAGTGACTTCCCTCACTCTTTCATCGGCCTGGGTTTTCTGCTGATTAAATCCTTTCAGCGCAGGGCTCCAATAGAAGCCGTAGGGATCCACCAGAAAATTAAATCCACCGGCCAGTGCGAAGACAAGAGCGATAAATAGTGTTAAACGCGTGAGATAATTCATAGGCTAAAACTGAAAATACAGGAATTCACTCACTTGTGACAAAGTGAGCACCCCGGCTACAAAAAATATCGCTGAAATAAGTGCCCAGCGCGTATTTGCTTTCCAACCAATACCGGTGACCAGGGCAAACCCGGGCCAGAAGGTATCGCGTCGGTCGTAAGATAACTTACTCAACGAGCCCGCCACCCGGCTGAAAATATCCTGTGTGTTGGGCATCATCAGCACCACCACCAATAAAAAGAGGTTCCACACCCACACTTCCACAAAAGCGCTGCTTCCGGCGGAAGACGCTGTAATCCCAAGCTGCGATAGAATCTCCGTTATCGTGTCGCCCAGCCGAGTCCAAATACCTTGAGGAATAGATACACCATAGCTTCCAAACATACCTTTTAACATTGTAATAGCGCCATCAAAGGTAACTGCCCGGAAAAAGACCCACCCAACAATTACGCCCACAAAGGTAACAGCCCAACCTATCATCCGAGCCCAACCATTCTGCAACGCATGAAGTGCAGGAAACAGGTAACGCCAGGCATGGAAAATTATCAGATAAGAACCATGCAGAGCTCCCCAGATTAAAAAGTTCCAGCCCGCGCCGTGCCAGATCCCACCAATGACCATGGTTAAAAACAAATTGCGGTACCGATTGAAGTTACCGGCCCGGTTCCCCCCCAAAGCAATATATAAATAGTCACGAAGAAAGCGTGATAACGTCATGTGCCAGCGACGCCAAAACTCAGAAATATTGACCGACTTATAAGGCGAGTAGAAGTTTAACGGTAAAATTATGCCAAACATTCTGGCCAACCCAATGGCCATATCGGAATAACCGGAAAAATCAAAATAGAGCTGGAAAGTATAGGCCAGAGCACCAGCCCATGCGGCAAAAAAGTCCAGCGTTACGCCATTATCCACATTAGCGAAAGCCACATTGGCATAGCCTGCTACACCATCGGCAAGTACCGCTTTTTTAAATAACCCCAGGGCAAAAATCGATAATCCCAGCCCCAGATTTCTTGCTGTAATAGAGGCATGGCCGTTGGTAAACTGAGGCAGCATTTCCTTGTGGTGGACTATGGGTCCCGCTATCAGCTGCGGAAAAAACGTCACAAATAACGCATAGTCCAGTGGGTGCTTTTCTACGGTTTCACCACGATAAGAGTCCACCAGATAGGCAATTTGCTGAAACGTAAAAAACGAAATGGCCAGAGGCAATACTACGCCTGGAAGCGGTAATGGCGTGTCCAGCAGTAAATTAACATTATCCAGAACAAAATCGGTATATTTAAAATAACCCAACGACAATAAGTTCAGGAAAACGCCGATATACAATGTTACCTTTTCCCGATTTTTGCTGAGGCGTTTACCTAACTGGTAATTGAGCACCATGGATACCAGAATGATCGCCAGATAGGCCGGATTCCACCAGCCATAGAAAAACAATGAGGCGAGCACCAGTAAACAAACAACGGCTTGAAATGAGGAGTACCGTCCAAACAACCACACCAGCAAAATGGTCAGCGGCAAAAACGCAAAAATAAATTCGTAGGAGTTAAACAGCATGCAATATCGCTTTTAGTTCTGTTTTTATAGGGTTACTGTTTTGTTATGACATTACCCCAACTCGTAAAGGAGTTGAAGCCTTAATTGCATCCTTTGTGTACAACTCCCCCTTCTAAGCCATTGGCTTATTTGAGCTAATTCTGAGTCGCGCTACACTGATGTCGTGAAAAAGGGACTTGCTGATGCACATTATTATTGTTGATGATCACGCGAATTAATCAGAGACAGCATTAAAAACCTGGGAGAGCTGGAGCGCAATCCCTATATCAAATATATCCTATCCGGTACGATGACTTATAACGACCGCGGCATTATTCTTAACATTCGCATGGTAGACATCATTTCAAAAGTGGTTGTTGCCTTCTCGAAAGGGTTCATTCCGCAGTTTGTGGTTGATTCTCTTTACCCGCGCAACTACGTCGACGGTATCGTACTCGATACCACCAGCTAATAGCCGCAGTCATCATTGTGACACACAAGCGCCGGCTACAGAGCCTGCTCAGGCTTTAGCAACCCTTTCCTTTCAGTTAATGGTTTACTCGCGCCACTAACGACATTATTTAACCACGTCCTTTTAACCAGCAGCTCATACAAAGCAAATGAAATAACCAGCGTCAATAAAGTGATACTGCCTAGCTTTATTAGCCAATGAAGCGGTAATTCAGCGAAGGCCACTTGCAACCAAACTACAATCGGTAAGTGAATCAGGTACAGCCAATAAGCCCGCGCCGAGACGTACCTGACTAAAGCGTTTGGCCGGCTAAACAAGCGCTTGCAACAAGCCATAAGCAGTGCAACAAGCAACCACATCATCCCTGCATAACAGATCACGAACCCGGCTTTAAACCATAGGTAATGCTCATGACCGGGTTGCATTTCAAAGCCTGACAGATAGATCGCTCCGGATATGCAGAATGTAAGCCACAGCACCTTGATCCTGGTAACCTGCATAAACGCATCCAGCAAATGCTGCTGTGCATACCCCCCCCATCCGATGAAGAAGAAACTCCCATAAATGAGTAAGAGAGGTATATCGGGCCATAATGACTTATCCGGCGTATCCAGTCCCCAGTGCTCCATCCACCATAGGCAGTAGGCTACAGGCAAAGAAAGTACGATAAGTCCAAAGCGGGTTCTGCATAACCAGTCCATGACAGCTTTGCTTCCAACCGCCAGCACATTGCACAGTAGCGGTAAGCGAGCAAGCAAAGTAGCTGCGACTATGGCCATGGCGGTAAACAGCATGAGATAGTATAAAAACCACAAGTGTGTACCAGTGAACATGCCCGCTGGCAGCTCCGCAAGGCTTTTGAGACCCTGCCACAATCCATCGGTTATATTGACATCTCCCCGCATACTCTGAGCGCCCATGACCCAGCCTGATATCAACAAGGGTTTAAGTACAAACCACCCAGCGAAAAATGGCCCCCCAAGTCGCACTGCCCGGGACCTGAAAAGCACTCTGACCCCATATTTTTGTAGTGACATATGAGCAAAGAAACCGGCGATCAAAAAGAACAGTGCCATTCGGAATGAATGACTTATCAGGCTGAAAATAGCTATTGCAGGGCTGGTATAAATATCCATAACCGCCCAGCCAATAAACACCGGCATAAATGACAACCCGGCATGAAACACAACGCCAAGTAGCAAGGCAAAAGCACGCAACGCATCTAGGTAATCCAGTCGTGAGGCTGTGGTTGTTATCATATTTTATTCGCCCAGGTGATCAGTAGAAACCGACTTCATCAATAACGAAATCATAAGCCGTTTTCTGCATGGCAAAAGCTACAATGCTCAGACTGTTAAGCGTGGTAGCGTCCAGGGTTGTCTGTTCTGACCAGGCGCGTTTCAAACTGGAAAAGGGGAGTTTAACTTCATGAAACCGACCGTCAGCTTTCACCTGAACCGGCGCTGCATGATAGTCAAAATTGGTCACATCGCTGCTGTTAGCCGAAACTGACATCATACCTTGATTAATTTTGACTTTGAGGCGAATACCGGTGAATCCAGATGCATCATGGGACTTTCCCTGCGCATCAAGCAACAGAATAGAACTGGCCCAGGCCGGCTGCCCCCGGGGCGGGACCAGATTGCCTGTGAGATACATTTTACCGTCCGCTACAGTCACTTCACTTTCACTTGCTCCACCAGCAACAGAGTCATTCATAAACTGGCGCTGAACACCAAGACTGTTTTGACTCTGATGGCTGAAATCATCAACCAGCTCTGGTAGTTCGTTGGCATTAGTGCAAACCGGAAGCAGTATCGCTGCTATAGCAAATAATCCGAAAAGGTGGCGCATTATGTGATTAAGCATATTCATAATAGGTGTTCTCCGTTTAAACCGTTAAAGTAGTTTTTCCCCGGCAACTAAAGCAGTGCAGCGGGATTTAACGGATAAGAGCCAGGCAGCTTGAGAAAGGTGACAAAAAAGATAAAAAATTATTTTTCAGATTTTCTGTCACCTTTTATTCCCAGGCAGGCACATACACCAAAAGTAGCCAAGAAAAGACATTATGAGTTTATTTAAAAAGCGCTTACGGATAGCCGAACAAGACGATGCCGGGCTGGTTATGCTGTCTCTGGGCGGCAATCGTGATGCCTATGGTGAAATTGTCAACCGTTACCAGACCCTGCTTTGTTCACTGGCTTATTCCTCTACTGGCGACCTGAAACACAGTGAAGACATTGCCCAGGAGACCTTTGTTGAAGGCTGGCGTAAGCTGGATACCCTGCACAACCCGGAAAAACTTAAAGCCTGGCTGTGCGGCATTCTACGTTTTAAGGTCAGTCGGCATTATCGCAAAGCAGCTAAAAAAACCCAGCACCAGGGTATTTCATTAACCGCAGAACAAGACATTGCTGACGAGGTTGCGCTGGAACAAACCGCAATAACTGAACAGCAGCAGGCTTTGTTATGGCAGGTGCTTGATCAAATGGAGCCGTTGTATCGTGAGCCAATGATACTGTTTTACCGGGAAGAGCAATCTGTGCAGCGGGTCGCCGAGGAACTGGAACTTAGTGAAGATGCAGTTAAGCAACGTATTTCAAGGGGCCGCAAGCTGCTAAAAGAAGCGATGTCAGTCTTTGTTGAAGATACGCTTAAACACAGTAAGCCTGGCGCCGCGTTTACGGTAGCTGTCATGACCATGATCAGCGGCATATCCCCGCCCGCCAAAGCTGCCGTAATAAGTAGCAGTGCATTAAAAACCGGTTCGGCGTTTAAACTGGCGTCACTCGCTGCAATGCTGGCTTCAGTATCGGGGCTCATTGGCTCATGGTTTAGCCTGCGAGCCAGCCTCGCGCAGTCCCGCACGAAACGGGAACGCCACCTGGTAAAAAAATCGGTCACCCTGTTTTTTGTGTTCGCTGCCCTCTATATTGCCGGCATGGTAGGGCTGAAGCAGCTCTGTTTTGTATTGCCAAAGCACTATGTTGCGCTGAGCCTGTTATCCCAGATTGTCGTAGCGGGCTTCGTTATCAGCTATGTGGTTCTGGTTAAAAAACTGTTTGGGGCAATGAAAGATCTCAGAGCCCTTGAGCGAATTGCGCACCCCGAGGCGTTCAAGGGTAGCGCCCACCAGCCCGGAGCAAAGCAGCGCGAATATATCAGTAAATTACGCTTGTTCGGCGTCCCCCTTTGCCATTTTCAGTTTGGTATGCCAGAACACACCGATACCTCTGCTTACGGATGGATTGCGGCAGGCACCCACGCCAGAGGTCTTTTGTTTGCCTGGGGCGGCGTAGCCATCGCGCCGGTCAGTGTGGGGATAATTTCTTTTGGTCTGGTTACCATTGGCGGTGTCGGTTTTGGGCTGATTAGCACCGGCACTGTCGCTTTCGGTCTGATAGCGTTTGGGGCTTCAGCAATTGGCTATCAGGCATTTGCCTCGCTATCGGCCGTTGGCTGGCATAGTGCCATCAGCGGCGGCTTTTCCATAGCCCGTGAGGCCGCATTGGGGCCCATCACCATTGCACAGCACGAGAACACCGGGCTCGCTGCAGAGCTTGCCGGACTCTCTGAGTTCCAATGGCATTCGACATGGGTACTATTGGTTATTGCAATCCTGGTGATCTTCCCGGCAGTCTGGCACGCCCGCACGGTGATTAAACGAATGAAAGCAGACTAAATGTGCGCCTCCATATAGTGGGCGTTTTTGTTCTCGTACATGTGCGCATCCGCGATATCCAGCAGTGCATTGATGGTTTGCGCACTGTCAGGATATACCGCCCAGCCGATGCTCGCACTCAGGGTCAGTGAATGCCCCTCAAATTCAAATTCTGGGCCGAGAGAATTTTCAAAGCGACGAGTAATGCTCTTCACTGCGTCTTCATGTTGAATGTTCGTCATCAACACCCCAAATTCATCGCCGCCAATCCGGGCTACCTTATCCGCAGGCCTGAATGCTTTGAGCAAGCGCCTGGCGAGCTCGCTAAGCATACTATCCCCCACCCGGTGACCAAGTTCATCATTAATAGTTTTCAGACCGTTCATATCAACTATCAGAATGCCGAACTTTTGCCCCGAACAGGATTCGGCAAGGGAATGCTCGCGATTCAGATGTTCCATAAACGCAGAACGGTTAAACAGGTTTGTCATTGAATCATGCGTAGCCTGATAGACCAGGTTGTCGGCGACAAACCGGTGGCAATAATAAAGTGTGGCGGCCAGTTGCTCTGACACCAGCTTTAAAGCAGCGGTATCCCGCGACGTAAAGTGATGCTTGGCATGAGAAAAGACTTTGAGCACTCCAACGGTATGATCATGGTGATGAAGGGGGATCAATAGCATCGAGGCGACACCGATTTCAGCACAGGCAGCCTGATTGGCCCAGCGATTTACGGTAACATCATTGCACTGTTGTACCTTACCGGTTTGCAGACAAAATCCGGACAGGCTGTTATCGATAGGAATACTGTGCCCTAAAAAAGGTTCGGCCACCCCGGACGTCGCACGGTAGACCATACTTTTACCTTCTTTAAATTCGATTGCCGCACCTTCGCATTGCACCAGCACTAAACAATGTTTAACGATAATTTGCATGGCAGAAGTCAGATCCATTCCCACTTTGGCAATGGAGGTTTGCATATCCACAATCGTGGTCAGTTTCTGACACCGGTCCTGCCAGCTGTCTGCAATAGATTCGATTTCGGCTAAGGTCATTTGTCCCCCTGCAAGTGATAATGAAAACCGCGAACATGCCCCTACTCCTTTAGAAAACACTACCACTTGTTCATACAACCACTACGCAGATATCAGCAATTTATCTGTCTGGTGAAAAAATTACCAGTTTGACGACTCACTAAAATTCTCATAATGTGCTGGATTTGTAACTTAAAAGTAACATTCCCCATGTCAAAGTCCACTTCACTGTTATTTACCATAGTACTATTTTCACTGAGTGTTAAAGGGTTTGCCCAATCTCCGGATACGCCCGTTAAGGCGCTGTTTGATGCTATGCGCGCCCATAATGGCGAGCAACTCAAAGCACAGTTCACTGCTGGCGCCTTATTACAACGAGCTGAAGAAAGCGGAGACATTAAACAGGATGATATTACGCGATTTGCTGAATTTGTGAGCCAGACTGATAAATACCTTGATGAAAAGCTGTTAGCGGTTACGGTGCAACAAAGTGATAATCTGGCCGCCGTGTGGACGCCCTATGCGTTTTATCTGGATGGTAAGCTAAGTCATTGCGGGGTAAATAGCTTCCAACTCGTCAAAACTGGCCCGCACTGGAAGATTCACTTTCTGATAGACAATATTTTCTCCGGTAATTGCCAGGACTTTATTCATCAATACAACTCCTGATGTCTAACTTTCGACACTCAGGTTAAACCTACTCTTTTGTACGATAAGTGGCGTTACGTTGCCATCGAACTGTCATACTTTGTCATTAAGGTCGAGGACTTTAAAAGATAAGTGATTTGAGTCTCGATGCAATCTGGCATAAATATCGACTGGCAATGTATAAGTACCGCTGAAGCTGAGCAGCTTCGGGCTGCGCTGAAAGCATTTATTCACGGACTGACCCACGATACCACTCAGGCTGATGATATTTATCAGGAGACTCTACTGCGCACCGGACGCAGCACCCGTTTTTCGGATCTGGAAAATCCTCTGGCATATATGATCACCGTGGCAAAGTCCGTGCTCTATGACTTTCAGCGTAAGCGCACTCCCAACGCCGTTGAAATTGAGCATATCGACCTGGAAGCGGCCAACGACGGTCCTGAACTTACCTACATCCAGCAGCAAAAGCTCAGTTGTATTGAAGCGATCCTTGACACTATGTCACCACTGCGTCGTGAGGTATTTATATTACGCAGGGTGGATGGGCTAACCCGGGATGAAATAGCCAGCCGCCTCGACCTCAGTGTGGAAGCAGTTAAAAAACATCTAACCCGGGCAATGGTGGAGTTCACCATAAAACTCGAGGCCGCAGGCTGGACAATCGAGAATTAGTGTCCCCGTTTGATGCAATTCAGAATCTACTTAATATGACCTTTTTAAGAGACAGTAATGACAGAGTCGCAACGATTAGAACAAGCCGCAGACTGGTTTGACCGCATTGACGAATTCAGCGAGCAGGATAAGCTGCTGTTTGCTGAATGGTTAACGTGTGCAGATAACCAGCAAGCATTTAATCGTATCGCAGCAGCTTTAGGTCAGCCCGAAGTTCAGGTGGCTACGCAGCGGATTAAAGATAATGTGGCACTTACATTAGTGCCTGGCGCCTCAACTTCCCGGTCCGGCAAAGAAGCAAAAGACAGACACACAACAAAGACTGCCTGGCGTAAAATTGGTCTTGCCAGCGCCGCGGCGGTGGCTTTGGTTGCCGCCTTATTTTCACTGGATACCTCCCTGCCAGACCCGACGTTCCAGCCACAATATCAAACGGCAAAATCGGCCGGTTATCAGTCTCAGCAACAACAGTTTATCACCGGGGTCGGTGAAAGTAACTCAGCCAGTCTGGCGGACGGATCTATCGTTTATTTAAATGGCGATACCGCACTGACTGTGAATCACAACGAAAGCTTTAGAGAGGTCAGTCTGCCCCATGGTCAGGCCTACTTCGATATAGCCCATGAGCCTCAACGACCTTTTATAGTGCAACTCGATACGGCTTCAGTGCAGGTAGTTGGCACTTCGTTTGATATTGACCGTTTAGCCGATAAAACCGAAATTCGGGTATACGAAGGGATAGTAAAGGTTAACGCTGATAAAACCCTGATGCTTCATAAGGGCGAGGGGGTTGTATTGCAAAACGGCCACTGGCAAGCCACATTTAAACTCACCGGTATGCAGTTGCCGGATTGGCGGACCGGTTGGCTGGAGGTCAGTCAACAACCGCTTGCTGACGTGGTTATCCGGCTCAACCGTTATACCGATAAACCGATTAGAATTAACGGCCAGACAGCGCTACCGGTATCAGGACGGTTCAACTTAAAAGCGCCCCAGCAAGCGCTGCAATTATTGAGTGCCATGGATGATTTAACCCTTAGGGAAATGCCCGATCACTACCAGCTATCCGTAACGCTGTAGCGCTTTAATTTGGCTAACCCATGATAGCGGTTACCTCACTCACAGCAATATCAGGCACTCTAAAACTGGCCGTTGTGCTGAGTTTACTGATCTGTCTTCCTGTTGCGGCAACACCCGCTGAGCTTGAACGGCCAGTTTATATTAAGGCACAGCCTTTACAACAAGCGCTACAATCGCTGGCAACTACCTTTAACCGGGCATTTATTATTAATGCGAAACGCATCGATCATTTGGCCGCCGCTAAACTTGAAGGCCGCTATACACTGGATAGCGCCCTGGCTGAGTTGTTAATGAATACGGGCCTTACCTATCAGATCAATGATGACGGTATCGTCATTAAGGCTGAACAATCTCTTCAACAACAAAAGGTTATGGAAATGGAAGAAGTCGCGGTTAACGGTATTCGCGCTTCACTAAACCGCTCGCGCCAACAAAAACGGCAATCCCCTGTGATAAGTGATGTGATTGCCGCCCGCGATATTGCGTCTTACCCGGATAGCAATCTGGCCGAGTCGCTGCAACGAATTCCAGGCATGTCGATTACCCGGGAGGCCGGCGAAGGTCGGCAAATCGTGTTACGGGGTCTTAACCCCGACTTTACTCTGGTGACACTTAACGGCATGCCGGTGCTCGCCAATAATGATTCGCCTATGGACAGTCGCTTGCAGAAGCATCGTGACCGCTCTTTCGACCTGAACCTGTTTGCCACCGAGTTGTTTAGCGAAATTCAGGTACTCAAAAGCTACACGGTTGACCAGCCAAGTGGTGGTCTGGCCGGTATAGCAGCCTTGCAAACAGCTCATCCATTCGACACGCCAGGCCTGCGTTGGTCTGTTACGCAACAAGTCGGCACTAACCAATATGCCGGTAGTTTAGCGCCACGTTTATCCGGCATGCTGTCCTCAACACGAGGTAACTGGGGAGCACTGCTGTCAGTGTCTTACGGCAGCCGCGAGTCGCAGGAAGTGGGTGCGAATACATTTCGCTGGCGTAAAACCTCACCTGAAGGATCCGACATATCGGCACTTCCCACCGATCTTCAACAAGCCTGGCAAGGGCAGCAATTATGGATCCCCCGAGGCAACCGTTATTCGGTATGGCATAGTGATATGCAACGTCTTGGCATTGGTGCATCGCTGGAATACCTGACCACCCACAGCCATATAACGTTTGACTGGCTGTATGGTGAATTTAGCGGCGAGCGACGGGAAAACCACCTGTACCCTCGCGGGTATAATTCAACACCAATTATTAAAGGTCAGACCCGTGTAACAGAAGCGCAGATTAGCCAGCAAAATGAGCTCATTTATGCCCGTTACCAAAACGCACGGGTTGGCACCGAAAGCCGTTATCAGAAAGTCGCCACTCAATATCAACAATGGGTGTTAAATACTGAGCACCACTTTACTGACTTACTATCGGGCACCGGCACCTTTGGTATAGAGCAAGCCAGTTACGAAATGCCACTGAGCATTAAGGCTTACATGCGGGGCAGCAGCGATATTTCGGTTGATTACCGCAGCGATTACCATTTTGCCGATATAGCCTATGCTGACGATTTAACTGCCCCCTCATTCTGGAAAATGAACGAACTCGATAGTGAAAAGTATCGCGCCAGAACGACCTTTACCAATACCCGGTACCAGCTAAACTATGCACACAATGCCGACACTGAATGGCTTATGGGTATTGACCTGACCCACTTTAAAAATACGTTAGACTATACCGACATACAGGATATTTTGCTGCCTGAATGGACAGCATCGTCCGTTTTAAATCAGGTGCCAGAAGGCGCTTCTTACGTCCTGAACGCTCATCCTAAGCTCAACTGGCTGGCACTTAATCCTCAATCGGCCTTCGCACAATTTGCTGTGCCACTATCCCCTGACGCCATAGCGTTTTCCGACTTTATCAGGCCAGACGGTCAGGTGTCACAACACAACTCGATAAGAGAAATGCGGGCCGCCGGGTATGTTCAGCATCAGTGGCAGCATAAGCAGTGGCAATTTATCAGTGGACTGCGAGTAGAACAGGATGTGACCCGTATTCATTTATCTGACACTTCCGCAGAAGACTATGAACTAAGCCATATGAACTGGTTGCCCTCCCTGGCTGTTAATTTCCGCCAACCGGAGCGGGTATACCGGCTGGCCGTTAGCAAAACCATCGGCAGGCCGCAACTAGAAACCCTAGCACAACCAGAAGGTTATGATGCAGACAGTAACACCTTGTGGCAATTTAACCCGGCGCTTAAACCCTATTCAGCGTATAATCTGGATTTGGCCTTTGAATATTACCCAAAGCAGACTAACCGTTTTTCATTAAACCTGTTTACTAAATGGCTGGACGATTACATTGTCAATCAGGCTGCTGTGTTACCTGCTGCGACTACGGCAGCTGCCGAGAGTGGGGTTCAGGTAATGGCTGTGAATGCCGAACAAGCCTGGCTTTATGGTATTGAAAGCAGCGCACAGTTTGAAACCTCACTAGCCGGGCTTTCCGGAGCGTTACAGGCTTATCACGTGGGCATAGTCACCAATGTCAGTTATTCCCGGGGCAAAGTGGATTATTATAATGATGTCACCGGCAGCCCTTTATCTACCAAGCAACTGCCTTTTTTATCCCCCTGGCTGGTCAACGTAACGGCTTATATAGAGGGCTATTCGCTTAGTTTCCGGCTATCGGCCACTTACCGCGATAGCTACATAGCCCGGGTTGATGGTAATACGGTGCAGGATGAAGATGAAACCGGATTTGAACAAAGCCTGTATCTGGATGCCGTGCTGGCATATCAATTCTCGGATACCTGGGAGGTGCGAATGGAGGCGACGAATTTAACCAATGAGCAGGAAATGCAGTATTCCGATTCCAGCCGTCGCCCTTACAATACGACGGTAAGCGGCCGCAATTATTACCTTGGCCTCACTTACCGTTATTAATACTCAGACCACTGCGTTAATCGTCGCGGGTCAGCACTTCGAGCAGTTCAATTTCGAAGGTTAAATCGCTGTTTGGCGGGATCATAGTGCCAACCTGGCGTTCACCATAAGCAAGCGCTGCTGGCACCCACAGTTTACGCTTGCCGCCAACATTCATGCCCTGCAATCCCAGAAACCAGCCCTGAATCACCTTGTTTTTAGAAAGTACCGTCTGAAAAGGGCGGCCTTTCGCATAGGATGAGTCAAACTCAGTACCATCGGCGAGCCAGCCGCGGTAGTGTGCTGTAATTAGCGCGCCTTTTTCGGCCGCTTTACCATCACCTTCAATGAGCTCTTCAATTTTCAGTTCGTCCGTCATAACTGCGCTTTTAGTGCTTATCGGCACGGCTTTGGAACTTGCGTTCTTCGGTATTGATTTTTATCCACTCACCGGTACTGATATATTCCGGCACCTGAACGACCAGGCCGGTAGATAAGGTTGCAGGTTTGGTGCGTGACGTGGCAGAAGCGCCCTTAATAGACGGATCTGTCTCAACCACTTCCAGTTCCACACTCATGGGTAAATCCAGTGCTACCGGCGTGTCGCTGACAATTACCACTAAAATACCGTCGGTGTCTTCGTTAATAAACAGCACTTCATCAGCAATGCTGTCTTTATTGAGGTGATAAGGCGTGTAATCTTCTTTGTCGAGAAACACATACTCGTCTCCGTCGATATAGGAAAACATCGAGGGGCGTCGGATCAAATCAGCCATTTCCAGCATGTCTGAGTCTTTAAAGGTTTCATCAAACTTTGCACCACTGACTACATCGTACATTCGCATACGATAAATACTGCCACCCGCCCGGCCTTGTGGTACAGAGCGTTCTATATCCCTGACAATACAGGTTTTACCGTTAAATACGATGGTGTTATTTTTTTTAATTTCGCTTGCCTTTGGCATGATAATTCCCATTTTTTACTGGCCACAAACCGCACGTTTTTGGCGGATTATAAAAGCGTATTTTCCGCGAATTTCATTACGGTGAAAAGTCTTAACCCGAATTCAGATAATAAGTGCACCACTCATGGTTAAAGGGTGACAGACGACCAACTGCCTGTTGGTGGTATTCTAAAGTCGCCAAACAATTAGAGTATTACCATGAGTTACAAGCAGTTGATCGAGGGACAACGATACCAGATCGAAGCCTACTTACGCGAGGGTTTCAGTTATCGGGAGATTGGAAAGCGTCTGAGTGTAAGTCACAGCACCATTAGTCGTGAAGTTAAGCGCAATCGAATTCGAGATAGCCATTACCTACCGGAAGTCGCTCAGGCCAAGGCATTAAAACGGCGTTGTCAGGCCGCAAAGTACAGGATATCTGAACTGACGATTACCTTTGTTGAGTTCGGGCTTAACGAAAAGTGGAGCCCTGAGCAGATTACTGGTGTAGGTAAAATCATCGGTCATCACGTCAGTCACGAATGGATTTATGGCTACGTCCAGCGTGATAAATTACGCGGCGGTAAATTGTATAAACAGCTACGTCAGAGCCACCGAAGATACCGTAATGGTAGCCGCGCGAAGCGTGTGATTATCCCGAATCGCGTTGGGATAGAGCAACGTCCAGCTATCGTGGACAAGAAAAAACGCTTCGGTGACTGGGAAGCTGACACAGTTCTGGGGAAGCAAGGTACTGGCGCAATTGTCAGCCTGGTAGAGCGTAAAAGTAAGCTGTATCTGATACGCAAAGTGCCAGCGAAAAGTGCAGCCGATGTGGCCCGTGCCATGGTTGGCATGTTGTGGAAATATCGCAGTCATGTCCGAACTATCACGGCGGACAACGGCAGCGAATTCTGTGACCACGAGCTGGTCGCAGAGAAGCTTAAAACGGATATTTACTTCGCGAACCCTTATTCATCCTGGGAACGCGGACTGAATGAAAACTTTAACGGTTTGCTTCGCCAATACATACGTAAAGGCACCGATTTGCGGACAGTAACGGACAAGCAAATTACTGAGATTGAACGGGCATTAAATGCCAGGCCGAGAAAGTGTCTCGGCTTCAGGCAACCTGTTGCGGTATTCAATGAATTACGCCAGGCTGCCTAATTTAGCGAGTGGTGCACTTCGGAGTTGAATTCGCGAATCCACGATTATTCTCATTCAGACTACAAATCAGTTCGACGCGCATAGCAAACGATGACAAGCGCATCGGCACGTCGTATATTAAACATAGCTTTTTTCAAGTTGTTTTTAATGAATGTTAAAGAGAATGAAAATCGGTACCAAAGCACTCAGAGACAAAGCCTTTTTGTTTTTCAACGATTCGAGGCTCACTTACGACTGGCTGCACTCACCTTGCCGCTCCTTTAATGACGCCTCCCCCTGTGAGCATTACCAATCTTCACGAGAGGGAGAGAAAGACGTGATGGAGTATCTGGATAACGTACTTGAGACCTGGCGCTAGCCTGCGTGTTATCAGGTCCTGTTCGCAGGTTAAAAAACCTGCGTTAGAATAACCAGAGTAAGCGAACTCAATAACGCGGCGGCGGGCAAGGTAATCACCCAGGCCAGGGCAATGGGTTTCATTAATCCCCAGTTGGTCTGATGATTTACCAAACCTATTCCCAGTACAGCGCCGATTAAAATATGTGTACTGGACACTGGAATACCCAGCGTTGAGGCAAGCATGACCACTCCTGCTGCAGCGAGTTCAGCAGAAAAACCTGAGGCTGGATGCATAGCGGTAAGGTTATGCCCTACAGTCTGGATCACTTCTTTACCAATAAACCAAAGCCCTGCTATCAATGCTACACCAAAGGTAAACATGGTCACTGTAGGTACGCTGGCCTGGGCGCCTATTTCGCCGGTTCTGAGTACATCAAGAATGGCGGCAAAGGGGCCGATTGCATTGGCAATATCGTTGGAGCCATGGCTAAAGGCAAATCCGGCCGCAGTGAATACCTGCATCCAGCTGAATAGCAGGAACGTGGCATTATCCAATGAGTTAGTTTTCAGGGTTTTAGCAAAAATAAAGGTGGCCATCCATACCCCGGCTGCCACCATCGCCATGATCAGGTAGTTATGCAGGGTATTAAGCCCAAGGTCCATATTTTTCAGACCTTTGAACAGCAACATCGACGAAATCACCGCAGCCCCCAGGGCGGCAATCACCGGTACCCAGTTTTCCAGTGCCCGGTGTGCATCAACCGCCTGGCGTCTGGCGTTAATTTCGTACAGTTGCTTGTAGTAATCAGACTCCAGATCGGTGGGAGCAAAGTCACTTTCCCGCATGGCCTGTGAATCACGTACCATGGTATTAGTATAGGCGATTTGTTGCAGTTCACTGAGTCGCTCAAAGGCGCTTTTGTGCTCTTCGTTAAGCTGGATCCGCTGCCGGCGAATATTATGCAACTCTTCATTGGCCTGCTCGTTATATTGCAGAATGTGTTTTTTAATCTGAAAATACAGTACATAAGACGCCAGCCCCCCCAACAACGGCGACAACACCCACGACAAAGCAATAGTGCCAATTTCGTCCCATTGGACCAGTGACAAAGCTTGCTCACTTTCGGTAATCATCAGCCCCAGGGTGACAGAGCTGCCAACGATACCGCCGATAATCGAATGAGTGGTCGACACCGGCCAGCCTTTTTTAGTGGCAAACAGTAGCCAGATTGCTGCCGATAGCAGGGCCGACATCATAATGTACACAAACTGTATTGGCTGAATGCTTACCGTCGACAAATCAACAATACCTTTACGGATAGTATCGGTTACTTCGCCACCCGCTATTAACGCGCCGCTCACCTCAAAAACGGCCGCTACCGCCAGTGCTTGCTTTATGGTTAAAGTGCCGGCGCCCACACTGGTACCAAAGGAATTAGCGACATCATTGCCACCGATGTTAAAGGCCATAAAAACCCCAAACACGGTAGCCAGAATAAACAGCGTTATGTGATTGTGATTGGTGTACCCTAGGCCCCAAAATATGAAGTAGCAGGTAGACAAAACCAGTAATAGGGCAAATGCGATGTTTATTTTTGCAGAATTAGCCAATTTTTTGCCTTGTAACAGAGTTTTAAACAAAGGTATCTACATAAAACTACTAGACTTTTGTGACAAAAATTTGATAGACCCGGTATTGCTGGGGAGATCGATAAAGGTTGGGTCAAAAAAGCCTGAAGTATATCAGCAGGCAGCGCACTGCACGCTGCCAACTGATAACAACGATAAGTCTTACATTGAGTAAGTTACGCCCAGATAGAAGGTACGGCCACTTAAAGTCGTGTTATACAAACGATCATCAGAATCACTGTACTGCTCTTCACGCTCATCGCTCAGGTTAATACCTTCGAGGCTGACTTTTAAGTTGTCAGAAATATTGTAAAACGCGGAGAAATCCCAGTAGGTGGTGCCATGGAAACCGGCTTCATCCTGATCGTTACTGGAGGTTTCTACCTGAGTCAGGTAATCATCACGATGCGCCAGAGATACGCGTGCGCCCCAGGAGTCTGTTTCATAGTATAACGTGGCGTTATAGGTGTTTTCTGATAACCCATAGAAAGGCCGGTAAACCGAAACGCTCTCGCCGTCCACCAGAATGTTATGTAACGACTCACCTTCTGCGTAGGTGTAGTTGGCAATGGCTCCTAACTTATCAAAAGGCGCAGGCAGAAAATCAAAATCACGCTGCATAGCGACTTCCCAGCCTGAGAAGTCGCTGTCTTCCAGGTTCTGCGGTTGCGAGAAGGTGTAGGTAGTTTTCGCCGTTTGCGGATTACCGTTTTCATCCAGCATGCCATCGAGCAGCGCCATTGGGTATCCGGTATCACCAAACGCTACCGGTGCCACTCGGGTAGCAATAAAGTTATCGATATCTTTACGGAAATAAGTTAGTGAAGCGTAGCCCACTTCGTCAAAGTAATATTCAACGCTGGTTTCCATATTGATGGTTTCAAACGGCTGTAAAGCCGGGTTACCGGCACTGATGCTCAGGCCACTTGACCCCACCAGCGGATCGGTATTAACGGTGCCGGAAACAGACAGGCTGCCCAGTGTTGGACGGGTGACGTTTTTTCCTGCACTGGCACGGACGACCAGATTCTCAGTGGCATACCAGGCCAGGTTAAAGGTTGGCAACACACCGTCATAGCTACGTTCAACGGTAACGTAATCAGTACCATTCACCAAACCGGTAGATTCAATATCCGTGTCGAAGTAGCGTACTCCAACACTGGCGCGAAGCTCGCTGTCGGCCAGCATCATATCCAAATCATAAAGCAGGTAAGCGGCCTGAGTGTCTTCTGTCACTTCATTCGGAGTTGTGCTCATGGTGAGGTGACGGTTTACGCCAAATTCATCCAGCACGCCGTTCACATTGATGCTCAACCAGTTTTGCTTTTCATGGCCGGTGTTGGTGTAGGTTAAGCCACCGTCAATCACATCACTCACTGCACCACTTTGCCAGTCACTGCGCATTTCATTGGCCGACTGCACATTGTTGTTGCTGTGCTCAAAGGTTTTAAACGACACCCCGAACTTCAGACTGCTGCTGTCGGTTAACAGATAGTCTCCATCCAGCTTGGCAATATCGAAGCTGTTCGACACTTCATCTTCTGCCAGATCGATTTCGTGATAACGGAATTCATCGATATTGGTTGGGTCGTAGCCATCCTGATAAGTATTGGTGCCGTAGAATCGATCCTGACGATAATCAATGGTCATATCGCCGAAAGATTCCAGGTAAACCTTGGCACTGTTACTTTCATAATCACTTTGCATATGGCCAACCAGACCGCTGATGATCAGATCGTCGCTGACTGTCCATTCGCCGTTTAGTACAATTTGGGAGACTTCAGTATTGGCGCTTTGATCGCGACTTTCAGAGTGCAGCGCGGTATTTTCCCACTGTGAATAGATCACTTCGTTGTTGGCGTTGTACTCAAGGGCTGTCAGCGAAGAGCAGAAATAGCGGCTGCTGTCGTAATCCGGGCCGGTGCAGCCCAGCGCCGTAGAGCTTGAGCCACGGCTTTGCAGGTGAAATTCACCACGGTCGTTTTTCAACTCGCCATACAGTGCATCCAAATCAAAAGACAGATCCGTAGTCGGGCGATATTGTAATGCCAGGGTCGCGCCTAGGCGCGTTTGCTCACTATTGAACAGCGAGTAACGGCTACCTCGGCTAAAACGCAGTTCACCACTGTTTACCGCCGCCTGATCGGCCGCAGGCAACGCTGAAATATCAGACCCTTGCGCATCACGCGGACGCCAACGGTAAGTATTGTAGCCCTGCTCACTGGTATCTCGTTTGCTGTACGCCAATGAGAATAACGCGCCAAATTTGTCCCAGGTATTCGACACCAGTGCCGCAATGCGCGGACTGGTATCATCGGTTAAGGAGTTATCACCGGCCTGGGCGCTGATCACGCTTTTAAAACCGTCATAATCAAATGGCTTAGCGGTGTATAACTTAACAGTGCCACCGATACCACCTTCGTCCATATCTGCCGAGTAGCTTTTCTTAACATCAATCTGATTAAACAGTTCAGAAGCAAAGATATTAAAATCAAAGGAACGTGATGCGTTTACCGTTCCGCGACTGTCCATCGGCGAGGAAGACGTACCTAACGCCTCCATGCCATTTAACTGCACCTGGGTAAAATCGGCATTTAATCCGCGCAGTGAGATTTGACGCCCCTCACCGGCTTCACGGGTAATAGTCACCCCGGGAATACGCTGGATCGATTCAGCCAGGTTGAGACTGGGGAAATCAGCGATATCTTCGGCCAGAATTGAATCCTGAGAACCCAGCGCGTCTTTTTTAAGATCTTTGGCTTTCAGCAGTGACCCACGAAAACCGCTGACCACGATTTCTTCAATCACGGCATCCTCGGCACTTTGCCCGGCTACAGTCAATGGCAATGAGCCCATCACGCTCATCACAGAGAGCGCGACTAAACGTTTACGAAAAGACGGTTGCATTGTAAATCCTTAAATAAGTGGTGTTAAATTACTGAGTAAATGGATTGGCCCGCACTAAAGCGCCGTCATCAAACCGCACGGTATGCCCGGTTTGTTGAGATTGCGGTGAGCGGGGATAAAAATCGGTAGAAATAAACTGTGCGCCGCTAAGCTGCGCCTGTTCAAACTGTGCCTGCATTTGCGCAGGCGTTTTACTAAAATCGGCATCTGCCCGGGTACGCACCAAAAAGCCTTGCTGAATCAGTTGGCGGATGTCGCTAAACCCGCGAACGGGATCGTTACGCACCATGATGGCGGCTTCATCACTGTCTGGCGGATAAGAGGCAAACATGCTACGCCCGCGCAATGATGGATGTTCCTGGGCATATAACGCGCGCTGACTGGCGTTTGCGTCGAACAGAAATATAAATTTGCCTCGCAGGGAGTCAATGTCAGGCCAGCCAGCGCGGCGCACCGCTTCGCTCAGACGATGACATTCGCCTCGAATATCATCGGGCGTTACCAGCTTGCCCTGCATTACCGCGCGAATTTCTGCATCCAGCGCCTGGTAGGTTTGTGCTGTAAAAGATGCGGGCACCGGACGCGAAATAAACGCTGGCTGATTTTCTTTCGCGTTTAACATCACCATTACCGGAAAGTGCCCCGGGTGGCTGTCAGACCAGCTTTTTAATAGGTTCAGGCACTCTTTAAACACTACACAGTGGCTCAGTACGTCTACATGGGGAATATGCAGCACTTTAAATCCGGGTTGTGCCAGCGCCTGACGCTCATCAGCGGTTAACCATTGCTCGTTAAGCTGCTGGGCCATTTCCGGTGTGTCGTATTGATGACCATCCGGATCGTTGACGACATCGATTTCCAACTGGCGAAGCCCTAGAGACAACTGGGCGGCTAAAGCCGGATGATGATAATTTATTTGCTGCGCTAAGCGGGGATACTCAGCTTGTAACTGTGTGAATAAAGAAGACGGCAAAGCCCGTTTATAACTGTTGTGGGAACCTATGATCTGGTAATCACTTAAGGTTGCAGCACTGGTCAAAACAGGTAACAGGCATAGCCCAATCAAACTGAAAAAACGCATTATCACACTCCGGTTGGCAGGTATGTAAGAAAGAGGGAATGGGCTTCAAAACGGGGACGTAAAAATATCAAAAAAGATAAATTTTAATAAAAATGTCATATAGTTAGTGAAAGTTTAATGACAATTTAAAAACACCTGTCCCCGTTTTTTGATATCAGTCGTCTCCCTCAATGGCTAACAGCTTTTGGCCGCAAACCCCGACGATTAACAGGCTAATAAACGGAGTGACACATGCTGAAAATGTGGATAGTGAAAAGTGCTTTGATGCTGCTTCTACTTTGCTTAGAAACGGCGGAGGCGACGACCAATGGTGATACTGAAACACCAATACGCATTGCGTTTCTAGCCGATATTCATTTGCACGATCCCTATGCAGCGGCCAAAGGCCTGCCTGACAACGATCTGCCAAAAGATCCAGTAACCGGCGCGCCTTTATTACTGCGCAGCATGAACGCACAGTTACATTCAACCCGACTATTTAACGAAAACTACTGGGTGTTACGGGCCGCGTTAGACGACATTGCCCGGCAGGGAATTAAGCTGGTAGCGCTGCCTGGTGATTTTTCTGACGATGGTCAACCGACCAATATCATTGCATTAACACAATTGCTGGATGAGTATAGCGCGCGCTATAACCTGCGCTTTTACGCCATAAACGGGAATCACGACCCAACGCGACCATTTAGTCGCCCCGGCGGGAAAATGGACTTTCTGTCGTCAACGGGCAGTGAAATAACAGTGGTAAGCCAAGACCATCAGGCATGCAAGAATCAACAGGCTTCGCATTGTACCAACGCCCTGCGAGAATGGGGCTATGCTGAGATTGTGGCTGCTATGTCTGGTCACGGTTTTATGCCTCATCAGGAAGACTTACTGTTTGAAACCCCATTCGGGTCCAAAGAGTTGGATCAGCGACACTGGCAGTGGTGTGATGAAGCGCAGCACTGTATTGCTATGCCAGACAGCAGTTATTTGGTTGAACCTATTGAGGGAATATGGCTACTGGCCATTGATGCCAACGTTTATGAACCTGTCGGAGATGTTAGCGACGGGCAATTTAAAGGTTCTGGCAATGCCGGTTATAACGCCTTGTTACACTATAAACCCGAACTCATTGAATGGATTAGTGATGTAGCTAAGCGGGCCAAAGCGAAGAACAAAAAACTCATCGCTTTTAGTCATTTTCCTATGGCTGACTTTTACGATAATCAGGCCACCACCATAGCGCAGCTATTTGGCAATAAGGCAATGCAATTACAACGGTTGCCAAAGCAAGGCACAACAGAGGCGCTGGCCGCTACGGGCCTGACCCTGCATTTTGCCGGACATATGCACCTTTATGATGTGGCGACTTCCAGTCAACGCAGCTTACTCAACGTTCAGATGCCGTCATTAGCGGCCTATCAGCCTGGTTACACGGTACTAACGCTTAAACAAGATAATCAGGCCAGCATCGAAACCGTGATAGTGAAAGAGGTGCCGGAATTTAACCGTTGGTTTACACTTTATCAAACTGAGTGGCAGTACCGACTGAAGCAAGAAATGACAAACTGGCCAGCCACAACCTTACAGGTCACCGATTATTCTGACTTTACGGACGCTCACCTGAAACAAATGATTCGCCAGCGCTACCTGCAACGAGAGTGGCCCCAGGATTTAGCCAGCGTATTTACACAACATTCGGTGCAAGGCATTCTGGCATTAGCTGGTTGCCCAATCTCCGACAACTGGCCTTCTGGCTTTCTGGAAGACAGCGCAATGCTATTTGTCGATGACTATTATCGCGCTCGCAATGCTGGCGAATTTACTGAATTAGAGAGTAATAGAAAAATATATCACCAATTATATCGTCACTTGGTTAAGGGGCAATGTCGCAGCAGCCAGAGCACTGTTGGCTTCAACCGGCGTCTTAATAAAGTCATGCATCTGATGCTAGAAACACTTAATAGCGCACAACAGGATAAACAGCGTTTCAATATACTACTTTGATACTTGCCGTTTAGTACCCAGCCCAAAGAAGCCTGACAAGTCAGTCCCATCAGGCTTCTTAGTTCTGGCGGAGGCGGAGCTATTAGTTGCTTGTTTAGGTGACGACCTTAGGGGGCAACCGCAAAGTCATCCAGTAAAACCAACTGTGATAAAGCCCCTTCCATTGCACCATTTACCGCAATGGCAGTGTATACATTGCCGGCATCAAGCATCAGTGAACCGGTAGCAATCGCAGCCTCTTTGCTTCCCGCTGCCGTTACAGTAACAAAGTACTCACCGGCCGCCAGGCTCACATAACCGGATTCGGCCAGTGCATCAGTGGAATAATCAACGCCGGCAAAAGCCGGATCCACATCCGCAATCTCTCCGTCGCCGGTGACATAAATATCAACGCTTCCGGCCGCCGGTGAGGCATGAATAATACGTACTTTTGCTTCGGTCGCCACACGACGCGGCATATCCATTAGCAGGTCCAGCTCCGGTGCTGCCAGTTCATTATTGGCGATGGCAGTATAAGACATGCCCGTTTCCAGAGTGACCGCAGCGTCATCAATGGCCACAATGCTGTTGTCAGCGTCTGCCACAACATCAATCAGGTAATCTGCGAGCATCACCGACAAATACTCGGTGGCCATAGGAAATGCCAAGGCATCAACCAGTACCAGTTCGTTATTAGCAATTACATCAACCGCCGGGGCATCACTTATGCCATGCACTACGCGAATATCAGCAGTGGTATTTGCGTCCCACAGTTTGATTGCGTTCTCGCCATCAGCAACCAGTAATGTTACCGGTGAATCACCGCTGCCGGTATTGTTGGTGGCAGCTACCAGTAAATCAGCACCATCAGCCAGCGCCACGGTACCGGAATCAAACACCACGTCCATACTGCCTGCCGGGGTTATACGAATACGGTATTCACCGGCTGGCACCTGGACTAAATCGGTGGCATCAGTAAACGCAGCAGTCACCAGCGGCTGCTCATCGGCCAGCGCAGCATCAGGGCCGGTGACATAGATATCAACTGTAGGCGCTGCTGATGCGGCATGCACAATTTGTACCTGTGCATTACCGGCAGTTACCGGCGTTTCGGCGCTGGTTACCGGCAACAGCATGAGCGAATCATCGGCTACACTGCCTACGGCAAAGACGTCATAATTCGTATCGGTTTCCAGCGTAACATCCGCTTGCAGAACTTCGGCATTATCCCCTGGCAGTATGGCGGTTACGCCAATATCGTAGGTGCCGGTTTCAACTTCAAAGCGACTTGAAGCGACCTGATAGTCAACGCCTTCAAGGTTATTCAGGATGACATCGTTTGCGGTAATGTTAACCAGCGGCGCATCGGAAGCGGCGTGGATGACCCGCACATTGGCAAATTCGGGTTTCGGTTGTACTACCTCATCGTCGTCATCGTCAGATAAGCAACCAGCTAAAAAAAGTGGTAGACTGCACGCTGCAAGGAGCGACATGGTCCTGTTCATCATTATTTCCTCGTTGTTGTGTTGTGACAAATACGGTTACGAGGTCTTTTTGTGAAGGGATCATGCTCCTTGCAACTTTTGGTTAACATCATTTACATTTTACAAATAGCGTTTAGCCTAATATCTAATCAATGCAATTTGAGGTCAATAAGCCTGTTACCAGCCTCACGCCCCTTTGCAGCGCCCTTAGATACTGATAATACAATGCCCAGATAAGGCGAAGATATTGCTGAGAAATGATGTAATCAGCTAAAGCCCTGTCAGGAATGAACAGGGCTTTAGCTTTATAGGTTAGCGCTGGCTTCAGGCCTCCACCGCTTTGCGCTTTACCTGAGTGTTGACTCTGCGGCGACGTGGTGGGCGGGACTGACTGTTGTTATCAGCCGCTTTACCTGAGCGTGGGTGGTTGTTGCCGTTCCGCTGAGGGCTCTTACCGGTGCGCTGGGGCTTACCGGCCGCATCTGAAGAAGTATTTTTTGCCGTCTTTGGCTTTTTAATTTTCTTCGGGGGTAACAGTTTAGTTTCTGGTAGAGGCTGATTAGGCTCAAACCCAGCCAGACTCTCGCGCGGAATAAGCAACTGAATAAGCCGCTCAATATCCTGCAACTGATCTAGTTCATCGGCGCTCACCAGTGACCATGCCTGTCCGGCAGAACCCGCCCGCCCTGTTCTGCCGATGCGATGTACATAGTCGGCAGCAGTGTTGGGTAAGTCAAGGTTTATCACTACAGGCAGCTCACTAATATCAATACCACGAGCGGCGATATCCGTCGCTACCAGCACTTTTACCCGGCCATCTTTAAACGCTTTGAGCGCCGTTGTTCGCGCTCCCTGGCTTTTGTTGCCATGAATGGCTGCGCTGGGCAGACCGGCACTCTCCAGTTTGGCGGCAATTCGGTTGGCGCCATGTTTAGTACGACTGAATACCAACACCTGTTGCCAGTCCTGAGTCTTAATCAGTTTGGTCAGTGCCGCAATCTTGCGTGATTTATCCACCGCCACCAGCTGTTGCTCAATTTTTTCTACCGTTGTATTCGCCGGCGTTACCGCTAATTTAATCGGGTTACGCGTAATCGACTCAGCCAGTGTCATTACATTGTCGGCAAATGTGGCTGAAAATAATAACGACTGACGCTGCGCGGGCAGTAACTTAAGAATACGCTTAATATCATGGATAAAGCCCATGTCGAGCATACGATCGGCTTCGTCCAGGACGAGGATTTCCAGTTGCTCAAACTTCACCGCGTTTTGCTGATACAAATCCAGTAAACGGCCCGGCGTTGCCACCAGCACATCCACCCCGGAACGCAGTATCTTCATTTGCGGGTTGATACCCACGCCACCAAACACCACAGAGCTCTTTAAACGCAGGTGAGTTTTGTATTCACGGATATTGGTTTCGACCTGAGCAGCAAGCTCACGGGTTGGCGTGAGGATAAGCGCACGCACATGATTGGCTTTGGTTTTCGGACCCGCCGCCAGACGTTGCAGAACCGGCAGGGCAAAGCCTGCCGTTTTACCGGTACCGGTTTGTGCTGCAGCCAGCACATCGCGACCGGTTAAAATAGCCGGGATCGCCTCTTGTTGAATCGGCGAAGGCGAACTGTAGCCCTTCTCTTGAATTGCTTTAAGAAGTGGGTCACACAGCCCTAGTTGACTAAAAGACATAATACCTCGGTGTATTAGTTAGTACGAAATAATGAGTCCATGCACGACTCGCAGTTGCACGAAAGAAAAAGGCTATCGGTGTTTACCTGGCTCATATCAGACGGTCAGAATGTGAATCTCTACGGGGACTTACTCGGACTAACGGAAGAAGCGTGAAGCAAATTGAAATAGTACCTTTCAAAGGCGGGCGGATAATACCACCCTTTGGGCTAACCTGCCAGTTTATTTTTTAAACAACCTTTATTACCTGAGCTCGATCGCCCATAAAAAAAGCGGCCCGCAGGCCGCTTATGCAGAAGAATCGGGGATCGCGCAATTAAAAGCTAACAGTAACGCCAGCCCAGAAGTTTCTGGCTCTGTCTTTGACGTTGTAATCGTCGGTAAAGTTCACTTCACTGACTACGCCGCGCCCCGTGAGGTATTCGAACTGACCATCGTTATTCAGGTCGTCATAGGTAACGGAGTAGGTAGTAAAGTCTCTGTCAAGCAGGTTGTTAACCCGTAAATTAAGGATCACGTTGTCGTTTAACTGCCAGCGTGCGCCCAAGTGCAACATGGCGAAGTTTTTGAAATACAGCTCACGATCCAAGGTTGAATCATAACCACGATAACGATCCGAACGGTACTCGCCTTGCAGGTAAACATTTAAGTCGGTATTCACCTGCCAGGTGATGTTACCGTTCGCCATGTGCTCTGCAGTGTTGGTGAGAGGCAAACCGGCCTCCGGGCCACTTTTTTGTTCACTGTCAGTCCAGGTGTAATTTAAGTAGACTGACCAGTCTTCGGTGATACCGTAGCGGCCGGCCATTTCGATCCCCTGCAGCTCAACTTCGTCGATGTTAATACGCTGGCTGTAAGTGTCGTATCCAAGTTCGTCATACTCACCAAGGTTTACACACGGGCGAACACCACCGGTAGTATTACAGCTCTGCACTGTATCACCGCTGGCAATTTTGTCTTCAAAGTCAGTTTGAAAATACGTGATATTGAAGTTGTGTGCGTCACGACTCCAGTACACCGCGATTTCAGAGTTAACGCTGGTTTCGGGTTTCAGCTCCGGGTTACCAGCAAAGGGGCTGGTACCCTGACCACCGAAACCAATGATACCGTCGTACAAATCGGTCGTTTGCGGCGTTTTATAACCCGTACTTACGCCACCTTTCACCGTCCAGTAATCAGTAATGTTATATACTGCATAGATCCGCGGTGAAGTCTGGCTACCAAAAACGTCGTGCTCGTCGTAACGGAAACCAGCGGTCAGGGTCATGCTATCAAAAATGCCCCAGTTATCTTCGGCAAACAGGGAATACATTTTTTGTTCCTGTACGGCACCGGGATCACCGGACTCAAGACCAAATACGCCGTCTTTGAGCTCGCCGTCGATTACCTGTGCGCCAAACACAAAATTATGATCGCCGGCTAAGTCTTCAACCGGAATATCAAAGCGTAAGTCAAAGGTATACTGGCTGCTGTCGAGTGGGCGCGCCGGACGCGGCAGAAACGTTTGTTCGGCCAGATCCCGTCGGGCTTCTTCACTCATGCCTTCGTATTCACCTGTGCCGTCGTACATGGCTTGCAGCAACTGACGTTCCGCTACACTCAGTGGTAATGTACGGCCATTATTTTCTGTATCAACGTAGGCCAGTGATGCCGCAACAGTACCAAAGTTCAGCTTACCGTCGTAAGTTAATGACCACCACTGGCGATCAAATTCCTGTTCAGCAGCATATCCGGCGCGCGGATTTACCTGCCCACGGCGGTCTTGCCACAAACTTTCGATGCTATCGCGGGTCCCCAGCGGATAGATGATTTCGCCGGTATCAAGGTTAAACTCAGGCGTGTTGTCGTACTGCTGATGAGAGTCATCAAAATCAAAGCCAATTTCATGGCCGTCAGCAGGCGTGTAGTTCAGGCTGAAACCGTAGTGCTTGCTGTTATTATCGACCGTGCGGCCGCCACCACCAAAGCCCAGCGAACGCATATGCACAACGCCATTCGGGTCGATTGCCGGCGCCACTTGTGGTGTAGACGCCTGCTGCTCATATATGCTGCCGCGAATGCCCAGGCTTAGCAGATTTTCAATCAACGGGCCAGTAACCGAAAAATCAGTAGTGATGTCATCACCAAAGTCATCGTTAGTTTGCAGACTGCGGCCAAAGGTGATGTTACCGCCCCACTCACTACGGTGCTTTTTAGTGATTACATTAATTACGCCACCCAGCGCATCTGCACCGTAGAGCGTTGAAGCGGGACCACGAATCACTTCGATTCGTTCAATAGTATCCAGCGGTGGCATGTGATTGAATGCGTTGCCACCAAAGTTGTTAGGGTAAATATCACCATGGTTATTCTGACGACGCCCGTCGATCAGTAGCAAAGTGTATTCACCGGTAAGACCACGCATACTAACGCTGCCTTTGCCGGTTTTATCACGGGTAGTGCCAATATCAATACCTTCCTGAAACTGCACTGCATCGAGTAAAGAAGTGAACGAACGGGTTTTGAGATCTTCTGCGGTGATCACAGAAATACTGGCGGGAGCTTCGGTAATTTTCTGTTCAAAACCGGTCGCTGATACCACTACGTGTTCAATATCTTCGCTATCTGGTACTGCAGTAGCCAGAGCGGCGGGCATCAGTCCTAACTGGATGGCGAGTGCCAAACAAGAATATCCAAAACGAATTTTCATGAGTTTCCTATATGTCTATGCGTTGTTCAGTGTGTGTTGTTATGGTGGCTTATAGTAAACAACCAAAACAAAAAGTCAACACAAACGATAGTAATTCTCATTTAGATTATTAAATAAAGCTTGATTGGTTAATTTGGATCAAGGAAGTCGGCCTTAAAGGAATAACTTAAGGCTAATCAGTGAAGCGATTACTTAGTAGCAACTCGAACAAGCCAAAGCTTACTCAAGCTGCCATTTCAGATACCGGTCTATTCGCCAGTTAAATTGGCCAGCGCAAAATCCCAGTTAACCAGCTGCCAGAAGGCTTCCAGATAAGCCGGTCTGGCATTACGGTGATCAATGTAATAGGCGTGCTCCCATACATCCAAAGTAAGCAATGGCTTTAAGCCTTCATGGGCAACCGGCGTATCAGCATTGGCAGTATTCACAATTACCAGCTCGCCGGCCGCGTTTAGCGCCAGCCAGGTCCAGCCCGAACCAAAATTGTTAATCGATTGCTGGGTAAATTCAGCTTTAAAGGCATCAACTGACGCCCAGTTCTCCTCAATCACATCTGCCAATGCCTTCGGCGGCTCTCCACCGCCTTGTGGCGATAAACATTGCCAAAAGAATGTATGATTCCACACCTGAGCAGCATTATTGAACAGCGGCCCACTGACGTCTGTGATGATTGCTTCCAGCGACATATCGGCATAGGGCGTGCCGACAACCAAATCATTGAGTTTCGCCACATAAGTTGCGTGATGCTTTGCATAGTGATATTCGAGGGTTTCCTCTGACATTAAAGGTGCCAGGGCATCTTTTGCATAAGGTAAATCGGGTAACGTAAAACGCATCTTTGTCTCCTGACTCAAATAGTGGATAACGAATATTTGACTAGTCGACACAAAGACTAAAACCTCATGCATACTTGAGGTCAATAACTTTTTTGGGAATGATGATGGAAAACACCTTAAGTGTCGGTGAGGTAGCTAAACGCAGTGGCGTGGCCGTGTCTACTCTTCACTATTATGAAGAAAAGGGGTTAATTCAGAGCCTGCGCACTCAGGGCAATCAACGCCGCTACCATCGCAGTATTCTGCGCCGGGTAGCGATTATTCGCATTGCTAAACAGGCCGGTATTTCGTTACGGATGATAAAATCTCATCTGGAAAAATTTCCAACCCGCGAGTTGTCCCCTTCTGACTGGCAGCAGATGAGCAGTGAATGGCGGACGATGCTGAACGATCGAATTCAGAGTCTGACACAGCTCAGGGATAAGTTCGACAGTTGCATTGGCTGTGGCTGTCTCTCTTTACGTGTCTGCCCACTACGGAATCCGCAAGATAAGCTGGGCGAAGATGGTCCGGGGGCGAGGATCCTCGAGCAAGAGAAGCACAGTTAAAAATGTGGTTAAACCGACTGCCTCAGCCAATATCGGCAATGCCCAGTTCCTGCCGCTTACGTTTACTCAAACCAAGTGCTACGATGCGATAAGACTCGCAGATATAGTATTTTAAGTCGTCATCAAGTGGGCCGGTAGTATCAATTTGCTGGATCCATTTCATGCCGCGACTGGCCAGGTAAGGGGCCGGAATGTAACCTTCTGCCATGCACAAAAATTCGAAGTTGAGCGGTGACGTTTTGAAGGTATAAGCTGGCGTACCCGCTTTCGAGCGACTGCCGATGGCGAAGACTTTTCCGCCGACTTTCCAGACTTCAGAGTTACCCCACTGTACCACGTGTGTAGAAGCTTTAAAGGCGCGGCAATAGGCATTAAACGCGTGATGATCCATGGTTAGTCCGTTGTCAGGGGCTGCGATATGCGATTATCGTTTGCCGCACTCAGTTGAAAACATACACCAGATTGCGCCCATGCCGCTTGGCGGCATACAACGCCTGATCAGCTTGTGAATACAGATGTTCCCAGTCGTAGAGCACTTCATGTGATACCGCAATACCGATACTGACCGTAATATTAACCTGTTTATCGCCCTGTTTAAATTGCAGCTCAGACACCTTATGCCTTAGCCTGTCGGCAACGCCCTGGGCCCGTTCGGTAGTAACGCCGGGCAGCAAGACAGCAAACTCCTCCCCCCCCATACGACCCACGATATCGGTTTGCCGTAGTCCTTCTGCTAGCATTTTCCCAACCCGGCTGAGCACCTCATCGCCAAAGGTGTGGCCATACTGATCGTTCACTTGTTTAAAGTGATCAATATCGACCATTAACAGGGAATGGCAGGCCTGATCGTCGGCAGATAACGATTTCGCGGCTTTTTGCACAAATGCGCGGCGGGTAGGCAGACCGGTTAACTCATCCAGGTTGGCGAGTTTCTGCCATTGCCGTCGCTGGTTCATTACATGCAGTAACGGTAGCACCAGCGCCGTAGCCACAGTTAACACGAGGTGAGAGAGCAAGACGATATTGAACAGGTAGCGGGTATCAGAGTCCTGGGCTGCCAGCATTTGAACCATAATGACAATCCCCTGCAGAAACAGCACAAAAGCGTGCAACAACAACAGTACACGCAGCACCAGATAGACGCTTTTGTAGGGTGATTTACGCTGATAAAACAGCCCTTCGGTCATCACGAACATCAACGCCATGCCTACTGAGGCAACCACGTTAACCATCGCGGAATAGAACGCGGCCACGATAATGAGTGCGCTGCCAACCACAAAGATACTTCTCACCCGGCGGTAAAACTTTAGCGATCCCGGTGACAATTCAAATTTATTCAGCCCGCAGTAGAGTCCGAAAGAAGCCGTGAACAGCAACAGACAAGCCAGGGTGTTGACGGCCTGCAACCCCTCTGCGGCATGAGCAATAACAGACGCGCCAATACCCAACGCGAATAGGGCGCAGGAAACAGACCAGTGCAGATACGACTGATTGCGCTGTTGCGCCCTGTATACAACGAAAAAGTAAACGCTTACCAGCACGTTGATGACAAAAGCCATTACTATGCCAGTGGGAAGGCCGGACGACATGAAGTGTTAAATCTCCACCAGACACCAAGGTTGCAATGTAGCCAAAAGTATACCAACTTGGCAGCCGGTATCCTCGCCCGATAGGTATAACCCCAACAGCATGGGTTTAATTATCCATACCCAAGTATTCCTATTGGAAGGGCCCTATAATTTCAACTTAGTCTCATATCATTGTTGTAAAAGTAGATCTTCAAAAGATGCACAACCAGTTACCTGGCGCGCCAGCAAATCATTCTTGAGCAGTCCCTGCTGGAAATTCGCGTGCGCCAGACCCTTGACTATTTGATGGTTAGCGATAGTTCCGACCACTCAGATCAACGCCAATAAGAGCTTATGTGGAAGAACACCGTAAGATTCTGAATAAATTGGAATTATGCGATCCTGGGCGCGCACGAAACGCCATACATCACCATATTTCAAATGCGCTTGAACAGGATATGTCGGTACTGGATATGCATGACAACGAGGACGAATAGTCAGCGTTATCAGGCATCATTGCCGGAAATACTTACCGTTGCGCTCATGCCGGATACCAGCGTGTAGCCATCAGGCAAGGCGGAAGTATCAAGGTGAATTCTTACCGGTACCCGCTGGGCCAGACGCACCCAGCTAAAGGTCGGGGTTATATCACTTAACATATCGGCGCTGGTCGCGGCGGCATTATCGGCAATCCCGCTGGCAATACTATCTACCCGGCCAGGCACTTTGATATTGCCAGCCATGAGTATTACCTCCGCTTTATCACCCACATGAATCCCTGGCAGTTTGGTTTCCTCAAAGTAACCGTATACCCACATCCCCTCACGCTTTACCAGGGCCAGACTCGCAACGCCTGAAGTAACGTAATCTCCCTGCTTCACATTGAGATTTGTAACAGCACCATCAGCCGCCGCTGTGACCCGGGTACGGGCATAGTCCAGTTCGGCTAGTGCCAGTTGATTTTCGATTTGTTTTACTGCAGCCTGAGCGCGAATAGTGTTAGCAGTGGCGAGTTTAGCCTGTGCCAGGGCTTGCTGCAGCTGGGCATAAGCTTCTTCCGCCAGGGCTTTGCTATCATGGATTTCCTCACTCGAGACCGCTTTATTTAGCCTGGCACGTCGTTCAGCCCGCTCATTCAGGTTCGCATAGTAAGTCTCGCTGGCCGTTACAGCAGACTCAGCAATTGCTTCGTTTGCTCTTGCCGCAATAACGGCTGCCTTTGCTTCGGCCAAATCAGCTTCGGCCGCTTTAACGTTTTGCGCGTAACGGGCGGGGTCAATAACAAATAACAGATCGCCTTTACGCACTGCCTGATTGTCTTTTACCGCAACCTCAGTGACCAACCCGGACACATCGGCGGACACTTTGATGATGTCGGCTCTCACGCGCCCGTCCCGAGTCCATGGCTGGGTGGTAAAATGGTGCCATGCCAAATAAGCACCAAAAGTTGCTATGGCTACCATTGACAGGGTTACCAGTACCCGTACAGATAAAGTGTGTTTCATAATTAACCTACCAGTTGAATAATCGCTAGCGCGTATAAACTAATCATCAGCGCCATTCGAAATAAAGATGGATGCCACAACCAGCGGTACCACCCCATTACCACCAGCATGCGATCAATCACAATAAAAAAAGGAATTAAAGCAATAAGTAATAGTGCGGCACCGGGCAGATACACCCCTGCAAAAGAAAACGCTAGTGGCATGATGTAACCCCTTCGTATGAATATTCGGCCATCGACAACGGCTCCTTTAACACGCTACTTAGTAAAAAAAGGTGCTGCCGCAAAGCGCCATTGGGCTCAGTATTATCCAGTTCATCTAGCAAACTGGTCACTCTGACATTTATCGCCAGCACTTCGGATTGTGAGCACTTACTCTTTCTGTAAGCATTTACTATCGATGATAGTAGTTCAGAAATAGCGAGTTTGTGGTGAACCTGCGGTGGATGTTGTATAAGGTCTTCACGTAATGCAACAACGGCATAACACAGCTCATTAGTATTTAATGCTGCAGCTAAAAATCGCTCCAGCACTTCAGGGCGGGAAGCAAAATGCTGTGACATCTGTACCGTGATATCACTGTTTCGACTGCGCACTTTCTGAGCCAATCCCTTTTCGCCGTGCAAACCAGCCATACTCACACTTTGCCCCAGCATGGTGAGATAGCGCTGGTACTGCGCTTTCGTGCCGACAATTTTAGGCATAAGCAGAAAACCGCTGCACGCGGTGATCACTCCGACAATGGCAGCCAGCATTTCATTAGAGAAACGTGTGTAGTCAAGGCTGACTACCGGGCCAATATTCAGTGCCACTAAAAAGCCCATCAACAACGGTATAGCCAATCCGTTTCCGCCAGGTAAGGTAGCAATATAAAACATCACCAGAAGATACGGCGCGGTGCCTATTACAAACATTGGATAAGTGGTAAATGTTGGTAGCACAACAAAGCAACTTAGCGCCAGAAAAGGGGCAATACTGTGACCAACTACGGCCATTTTTACTGCCGCCAGCGGATTGGGAAGCGGGGCCAGCATCATGCTGAGCGCCACAACAATAAACACGGCTATGGCGCCTGCCTGCCAATGGCTGTTTACCCAGATTAAGCCAACCACTTCAGTGACCAGAAAGGTACGGAAAAAGGTTAGCCGTACCAAGGCCGGATCGAATACGCTGCTAAACCTAACTTTACTGAGCACAGCAGCCTCAGTATGACGTCGCTTACTGGCTACCAGAAAAGCACGCAAACAAAGCGTCAGGGATTTAGTGATTTTTTCCAGCAAAATAATGCCGGCTTCCAGTTCGGTGTTTGCCTTTTTATTATCGTCGCATGCTTTATGAGTGCCTTTTTGCAACTGACTTGAGTACTGATGGAGGCGCACCAGAATATTTTCTCTATTTCCGTCACTCTCAAGTATGTCTACCAACGGCTGGCTGCTCTGATTAATAACCATAAGGTTTGAGGAAGCACTGTTTGCCAGACGTTGTTTTAGTCTTTGTAATGTCTGTAAGTGGTTGATCGTTTCAAGATAATAATAGTTACTCAGCCTTAAGGGCCGGCTGAGACTGCTTAACCACGGTCCTTCAAACTTTGCATTGGCCAGCAGATCTTCAAAGTTCATGGCGTCTGAGGTGGTTTCACGGTAAATCGCGAGGGCTTGCTTTGAATGCTGTCCCTGCGACAACGTATGGTGCACCTCTGCCAGTAAATTGCTGATGTTTGCCTCAACCTGTTTCTTAACCTGCCCTCGCAACTGACGGGGAAACAGCCCGTCGAATACCAGCGTAGTCACTCCAAGTCCGAGCACCACTTCAAAAAAGCGGTGGATAGCCACTTCAAAAATCGCATGGGGATTATCCAGTACCGGCAGGGTTATCATGGCTACCGTGTAGCCTCCCAATACAAAGGTATAGCCACGAAAACCTTTGAACATAAGCGCCCCAGCGGCACAAATGCCACTCCACAGAGCAATAGCCGTAATCAGTATCTGCGACTGTTGCGCAAACATTGCCACCAGCGTAACCGACGCGATAGTACCTATTACCGTTCCAAGGATCCGGTAGAAACTTTTCGCCATGACCATACCGGACTGACTATTCATAACCACTACCACGGTAAGCATAGACGTCATTGGAGATGGCAGTTCCAGCAGCATGGCCAGCCCGGTTGCCAGATATAACGACAACATAGCTTTAAACACAAACAACCAGGGCTCGCGGTTCTCTTTAACGCCCTGAAAAAGCGGCGTTATCATTTGTTGCAAAAGTGCCTGGCTTTTCACTGTATTTCTTTACTCACACTGTTGAGTAACAGCTTTAGCGAGGCTTCAAGGTTTTCCCTTTGTGACGGGTTAACGCCAGCAAATATGCTGCGTAGTTGCGCTGAGATGTCTGGCAAAAGTTGCTTCAGAAGTGCTCTGCCCTCCTCATTCAGATTCAGCAGCCAAACCCGCCGGTCGATTGGACTGACACGTCTCTCAATGAACCCTTTGGCAAATAACTGATCAGTTACCCGGGTGATATTCGAGGGCTTCTCACCGGTTAAGGCAATCACTTCTGATACCGTCAGGCCGTCTTCAGACCCTTCCAGCATTGTGAGCGTATTGTATTCGGATAATGACAGACCATATTGGCGTAGTTGCTGATTGGCGTTGTCGGCCATGAGTTTATCCAGCATACGAATAAGCCGGACAAGCAAAGCCTCCGACAGAGAGTATTCAGGATGGCGCTGACTGAAGGAGGTTAGATGTTTTTCTATATCAGAAAATGTGGTCATTGGAAGTTTCACTCTGTGACACTGAACAAACGGACATACAGCGATCTTTATTACATAGATATTTATTTCATTTATGTAATATTAATTTATGAAACGAATTATTGTCCAACCTAAAATACTAATTTGAGATGAGCGTCATATTTTTGCGAATAACAACTCTGAAATTGCTACTTTAGGCCCTATTCAGTTAATCAGCGCTGAGATAGCATGGCTGTGACTGGCATTAAAGAAAACTGTGTTCCGGCACGTAAATGTAAATCCCGAATAAAGTAAGTAACTATTATGCGCGCAATTATTACTACAGCTCCCGATAAAGGCCTTGATGGTCTGAAAATAACTAATCTCCCTGAGCCAATGGCCCCCACAGGCGATCAAACCCTGGTAAGAATACAAGGCAGCTCACTGAATTATCACGATTTAGGCGTCGCCATGGGGACGCTTAACAGAGTCCATGATCGTATTTTACTGGCCGATGGGGCCGGTATAGTTGAAGCGGTTGGCGACGATGTTACCGAGTTTGTGCCTGGTGATGAGGTGGTTTCCTGCTTCTTTCCTGATTGGCAGAACGGTAGTCCGCTAATTGGCGATTTCAGCCGCACGCCTGGTGATGGTATCGACGGCTATGCCAGAGACAAAGTCGTCGCACCACAACACTGGTTCACCAAAGCCCCAAAAGGCTGGACCGCCACGGAATCATCGACCATCACCACCGCCGGGCTAACAGCCTGGCGTGCGCTGGTAACCGAGGGTAACATCAAAGCAGGCGATAAAATTTTGTTGTTGGGCACCGGAGGGGTTTCGGTTTACGCACTTCAATTGGCGAAAGGAATGGGCGCCAAAGTAGCAATCACGTCTTCCAGTAACGATAAACTGGAACAGGCTAAGACGCTGGGCGCCGACTTTACCGTTAACTATAAAGAGGATGAAAACTGGGGTGAAACCATTGCCGGATGGTCAGCAGGTGGCGTTGATGTAGTTGTAGAAGTTGGCGGCCCCGGAACACTTGCCCAAAGCATAACGGCCTGTCGCGTAGGCGGTAAAATTGTGCTCATCGGGGTACTTACCGGTATGACGGGTGATATTCCAACAGCACTCATGATGCTTAAACAAATCCGTTTGCAGGGAATTGTTGTAGGCAACCGACAGGAACAGCAAGACATGGTAAAAGCCTTAGAACAACTGGATATCAAGCCGGTAATCGATAAAACTTTTGCCTTAGAAGAGCTCGCTGATGCGTTTCGCTATGAGTTGTCGGCAGGACACTTTGGCAAAATTGCCATCGACTACACACGCTAAACTATCCCCATTCAGGACCAAAAAATCTGTGCGTAAACCGCGCCGGCAGCTCTGCGCACAGTGCTCACTATGCCTGTGAACACGCAGGCAACACACCATTAATTGCTTTGGCCACAGGACTACGAATTGGAAAAGCAAGCCTCTGCAATATTCAGCCATTTTCACTGCCGGTACCGGGCAGCAGGCCTTGATGCAGTCAAGTGCGCTCCATAAGCACTGCCCCGCGAGTGAAATAAACCAAGCCGTCGATGGCATCGCACTGCTCGTTTAATGCCATCCAAAAGGCACCTATGAATTAAGAATAATGATAGAATTCGGTGAAACAATGAAAACTATGCATAGTTAGCAATGATAGAACGATTTCACTTACAACTTCTCACCGCGGTAAATGAATACGGCACCCTGACCCTGGCCGCCGAAAAATTATACCTCAGCCAGTCCGCGTTGAGTCACAGTATTAAGAAACTGGAACAACAATTGGGCACACCGATTTGGGAAAAAGACGGCCGTAAGCTTCGACTTACCCAGACAGGACAACAAATTCTCATCCTGGCAAAACGTTTATTGCCCCAGTTTGAACACACCGAATTATTGCTTACGCAGATAGCTAAAGGCCAGCGCGGCTCACTGCGGATAGGTATGGAGTGTCACCCCTGCTATCAGTGGCTTTTGAAGGTGGTTAGCCCTTTCCTTGAAAGCTGGCCAGGGGTCGAAGTCGACGTTAAGCAGGAGTTTCAGTTTGGCGGCATGCGGGCCTTGTATGACTATGATATCGATGTCCTGGTAACACCCGACCCTTTGTTTAAAAGCGGCGTTACCTTCGAGCCAGTGTTTGATTTTGAGCAACGCCTGGTGGTAGCTCACAACCATCCCCTGGCGGCGCTAGATCGGGTTGAGCCATCCGACCTGCAAAATGAAACGTTGATCACTTATCCGGTAGAGCCACAACGGTTGGATATATTCAGTCAGTTTCTGGCGCCGGCAGGCTGCACCGTAAAACGCCACAGGCATATAGAGGCTACCGAAATCATGCTACAGATGGTTAGTGCCGGCCGTGGCGTTGCGGCACTGCCTGGCTGGTTGGTTGATACCTACGCTGAATCGTTACAACTGGTGAGTTTACGGTTAGGTGCAGAGGGGATCATGAAGCATATTTATCTGGGTATGCGCAACAATGACGTCAATATCGATTATCTGGCCGATTTTGTGCGCCTGGCAAAACAAACTGAAAATCAGGTTGATAAAGCCTAGTTTTACGCATAACACCACCTGGTAGCACTTCTTGTTTAAACATGACTCTTTAAGCCACTCATCATTACCATGAAACCGTATCATCCTACCCGTTCCGCTGGCTGGCTAGCGTGTTTTACACTGATAACTTATCTGCTTTCGGTGGCTGGCCTGGTGCCTGCCGATATAGCCACCGTAGCGGCGTGGCTTACTCTGGTTATCATGCTACCTGCGATTAAAGCATCGGCCAGAAGGCAATCCGCGATACTATTTACACTGGGCGTGATAGGCCTGGCTACAGGTTACTGGCAAGGTGCGGATATTAGCTGGCGCAGTGTTTTTGCAGCCAACGTGCCGCTGTTAACCATGTTTGTGGCGATTACTTTTTTATCCTTAACGAACGCGCCGGACAGTGAAGAACGCCTACCCACAGGCTGTAAGGCTGCAGCCATCACCGCTGTAGGCACCACATTACTCGGTGCCTTTATCAACTTATCAGTTATCTTTGTGTTTGGTGACCGGCTGCAACGCGGCGGCACTTTAACCGATGCACAGCAAATCCTGCTGGCCCGCTGTTTTACTGCTGCAGCCTGGTGGTCACCGTTTTTTATAGCCACCGGCGTAGCTCTGATGTACGCCCCCGGGATGGCCTGGAAAGCGACGGTTGCGCCAGGCGCACTAATGGCTATGCTGGGCATTATCTACACACTCGTAGAGGTAAAATACAAATCCGCTTCTCAATTTGAAGGTTATCCCCTTAAAGCAGAAAGCCTTATGATACCCTTATTAATGGCGGTTTCCGTATTGACTCTGCATCATTTTTTCCCGCAAATCCCCATTATGCTCCTGATAAGCCTGCTGTCGGTTCTGGGTACTTTGGTGTGTATGCAGCAACGCCCCCGCCTGTTCACTTTAAAAGACTTTGTTGATAACCGGTTGCACACTGCCGGCCCTCAATTTGCCCTATTTCTCGCTGCGGGTGTGTTTTCTGCTGGCATCAAAACTGTAATTGATCTGCATCCGGATCTCATTGACCTGCATCTGTTCAGTTTCGATGCCAACATGTTTGCTATCATATTAGCGTTAATGATCACAGCCGGCCTGCTCGGGGTGCACCCGGTGATCAGTATCGCGGTAGTGAGCCCGTTACTGTTGCCACTAGCTCCTGACCCCACCAGCCTGGGCTTTATGTTTCTCTCTACCTGGGCTATTTCCACAGGCTCGGGGCCGCTATCGGGAATAGGTCTAGTCCTGACTAGCCGTTACGGGGCTTCCTCACGTCGTATTATCCGAAATAACTGGCATTACGTCATCACCATGTGGGCCCTTGCCAGCCTGTTAAACTGGGTGTTGCTGGCCTGAATTACAGGCAAAGCTTCACCACAATTTGACCCAGTCTTAAGTATCTTTGCCGCACATTTTGGTAAACACTTAAGGAAAACCCATGAAAAAACATACCATCAACACCACGCTGGTAGCCTTATCATCAGTTATTAGCGCCGCGGCAATGGCAGACCCACTCGATTATGATTACCTGCAATTAGGTTATGCTACGGGCGATTATGCTGATATTGAGCCATTTGATTTAAAAGGACCTGAATTTGAAGGCAGCTATGAAATCGGCCGGAATATATTTATTACCGGTAAATATCGTAGCGCTGACGATAAGGTTGGCCAGTATACCCTTGATGAAACTAACTGGCAGGCAGGGACCGGCTACTATTATCACTTTAGTCAGAATACCGTCTTTGACGTGCGGTTATACTACGGTGAAATTGATTTCAAACTCTCAGACAACGAGGCATCAGCCAAAGACGGTACACATTTTTACAGCGTCGCCGGCAACGTGCGCCATCAGTTAACCGATGCTGTGGAATTATTTGGCGGACTGGAGGTGCAAAAATGGCACGAAGGTTCAAACCAGAAAGCTTATCGACTGGGTGCTCAATACGCTTTCGGCGCAACTCAACAGTTTGTGCTCGGCGCAGAGTACACCAAGTTCTCAGACTCTCAGTGGTGCAAGTTGTTCGCCCGCTACGTTTTTTAATCTGCTGCTGGTCGCCTTGTTGCTTTCGGGCGACCTACCCTGCAACTTTGTTTTCACACCATGAAAAGTCTTCACGTTACCATTTGGCAACAGATAGCCATTTTTGTTAAATCTGCGCGCAAAACTTCGTCAACCATGAAAAAAACTCTCACTAAAACAGCGATTAGCATGCTTTTCTGAGCTGGCATGTTGTTTGAAAAAGCATTGGTAACTTCTGATAAGCGGTAGCCAATTACGCGCCGTTTATCAGCCAATCCTGTTCATACAAAGAGGACACTATGATGAAAAAAACAATCATTGCTTTATCAACCCTGACCGCCCTGACATCTTTTGGCCTGAGCGCACAGCAAACGCCCGACGAGATCAATGAAACCGGCATTTATGTTGGCGGTAACTACGGTTATCTGCGGGTAGAAGGTGAAGATGATTTCGACGATGACAAAGATGTATGGCAGGGCATTGTTGGTTACAAATTTAATACCTGGGTGGCTGTTGAAGGATCCTACATCGACTTTGGTGACTACGGCTCATCACTGGCTGGCGCCGAAACCGACGGCTACACCCTGGCCCTGAAAGGGATGGTGCCGGTAGCAGGTGGTTTATCTGCCTATGCCAAATTAGGTCAGTTGTGGTCGGATACCGATTATCGCCTGGCCGGTGTTACGACTTCTGCGGACGACGAAAGTCTGTTTGTCGGTGCGGGTTTAAGCTACGCCTTTTCACCAAATCTGCTGGTTAACGCAGAATATGTAGTGTACGACACCGAACTCGATGCTGAAGCTGCTTTCGATGATATTGACGATACTAACTTTGAGACCGACCTGAAACAGGCCAGTATTGGTATTGAATACCGCTTCTAATTAAACCGGCGAGTTATTTCCCGCGCTGACATTGCGGACATACATAGATCCTGCGGCTGCTTCGTTCAGCACGCAGGATTGTTTCTTGACAGCGTCTGCATGGCAGCCCTTCACGATCGAAAACCATAAACCGTTGTGCCTCATACTCAGCCACCGAATGCCGTGACCGAATTGATTTAGTGATCGACGTCGTATAGCCCCCCGTTTGGTAAGAACGGTTGGTGACCATAATGGTTTGTTTTGCCAGATGTTTGAGCTGCTCATCACTCAGATCCGCTGGCCTTTTATCAGGATGAATACCGGCAAAAAACAATATTTCACTGCGCAGGTAATTTCCCATCCCGGCCAGAAACTGCTGGTCGAGATAAAGCGCCGCCAGGCGTCGATTGCGAAACCGCGTGCTTATTAATCTTTGCTGAATCGCTTCAGGGGTGACCGTCTGATTAAGAATATCGGGGCCCAACGTGCGCAAAAACGGATGTTCACTTAACTTCTCACTTGGCCAAACACTGATATCAGATGCACTGTAGAGCACGGCACTGTGCGTGCGGGTATGCAAGCCCAGACGAAGTGAACGGTTAGTATCAGGCAGCTTATCAAGGGGTACAATAATCCAGCGCCCATACAACTGACATGAGCGTAAATGCTCAGGTCGTTGTCGAAGTGCAGCAACATAGCCTTTCCCCGACAGCTAACTTCCTTTATATGCTGGCCACTAAGCGCAGATTGATAAGGCTTCAATGACGCCAGCCCTACGGTGACTTTGCTTATCTTTTGGTTTTGTAAAACGTTGGCTAAAGCATCGGCGCTTTGGCGGATCTCAGGGCCTTCTGGCACGGCTTATTTCCTAAAACAGCAGTAAGTTGTTACGTATACGAGAAAGGGAGGGAATGTGGATGAAACGTTCAGGCCTGCCATTGCCAGTCTTCATGGAGCAGACCCAAGGCTTCCACAAAGTGAAGGTAGTCGGTACGCCCCATTGCCCGGGCAACTGTTTTAAATTGGGATTTCGCCTTAATACCTTTTACCTGTAACAATTCCAGCCGCTTATCGGCGTTGCCATCAAACTGCGAATCAAGGATCTTTGCGGCTTTGTTATGGGCTTCCCAGTATTCCAGCACATAACCTATCAGCCGCCTGAATATTCCGGGCATTCGCTTGTCTTCAAGTGGCCCAGCCAAACCAGCATTGACCACCGCTTTTTGAAAAGAAGACACGGTTTCTGATTGCACCGCAACCTCAAGCGCTGCCAGCACACGCTGAATATCTGTTAATAATTTAACGTGTACCAGACTGCCATACTCACTTCCATCGAGCATTTCTATATCAGTTAGCAGCATATCCAGATTAACCAGATGTCGTTGTGTTGTTCCCATGGTCCATAACGATGTGGTGAAGGCGGCGCGCCGGCAAACTCAAAGAATACCACGAACTTTAATCTGGTTTCACCGGCTTTCCGTCTTTCACGGTTAAAAGCTGAACACAGGCACATTGTTATGCTACGAAAGTGACAACGAAGACGGTTTCTATCTCCACCACTAATGACCGCGGAACTTGTTAAAATTGTTAATAATTTGTACACAGAAAGACTGAAAAAATCGCTTTGACTATTTGTACAAATGTTTAACATCATTTAACAGGAAAAATATAGGTAATTAAAAACAATAGGTTATGTAATTTTTATTTTTCCAATCAAGTGCATCTGATTTTTCAATTATGCAAATTCTGTTTCCTCGTTAACACTTATGGATGTTAACAAACACTGTATTTGTACATTGTTCACATTCGAAACGAGGAAGAACAAATGAAAATGAAAAAGACGTTATCATTGGCGGCAGCCGTGGCCATTGCGATGTCACCAGTGGTGATGACATCCGCCGCCCAGGCTGATGCTGCAGAACCAAAGGCCAATAGTTTTTGGTGGCCTGATCAGCTCGACCTGAGTCAGCTGCGCGCCCACGGGGTCGAATCAAACCCGTACGGTGAAGACTTTAACTATGCCAAAGAGTTTAACTCACTGGATCTGGAAGCGGTAAAAGCCGATTTACGTAAAGTCCTGACAGACTCTCAGGACTGGTGGCCGGCGGACTATGGTCACTACGGACCTTTCTTTATTCGTATGGCCTGGCACGCTGCAGGAACCTACCGTATCCACGATGGTCGTGGTGGCGCCGGTGGTGGACAACAACGTTTTGATCCGCTTAACAGCTGGCCGGATAACGTTAACCTCGACAAAGCTCGCCGTTTGATTTGGCCGGTAAAGCAAAAGTATGGTCGCAAAATTTCCTGGGCAGACCTGATGGCGTTAACCGGTAACGTGGCGCTGGAAGACATGGGCTTTAAAACATTCGGTTATGCCGGTGGTCGTGAAGACGACTGGGAACCGGATTACGTTTACTGGGGCCCGGAAGGGAAAATGCTGACCGACGAACGTCGCGATAAGTTTGGCAAACTGAAAGGCCCTCTGGCCGCGGTTGAAATGGGTTTGATTTATGTTAACCCCGAAGGTCCCCACGGAAACCCGGATCCGCTGGCAGCCGCTAAAGATATTCGTATGTCGTTTGGCCGTATGGCGATGAATGATGAAGAAATAGTTGCGCTGATTGCCGGTGGTCACACCTTCGGTAAAGCTCACGGTGCAAAAAAGCCGGCTGACTGTGTAGGTCCGGAACCTGCCGCTGCCGATATTGAAGAGCAAGGCTTTGGCTGGAAAAACAAATGTGGTAAAGGCCATTCTGAAGACACCACAAGTAGTGGCCTGGAAGGTGCCTGGACAGTCACTCCAACCCAATGGACAACAAATTACCTGGATAACCTGTTCAGCTTCAACTGGGTGAAAACCAAGAGCCCGGCTGGTGCTACCCAGTGGACCCCGGACGATCCGGCTGCTGCCAACATGGTACCCGATGCTCATGTGAAGGGTAAGCGCCACGCGCCTATCATGTTTACTACTGATATCGCGATCAAAAAAGATCCTGAGTTCCGTAAGATTGCTGAGCGTTTCCGCGCCGATCCGGCGGAATACGAACTAGCCTTCGCGAAAGCCTGGTTTAAACTGAATCACCGTGATCTTGGTCCACGTGCCCGTTATTTAGGTGACGAGGTGCCAGATGAAGTACTGGTATGGCAGGACCCAATTCCAGAGGTTAATCATGACCTGGTGACTGATGCCGATGTACGCAAATTGAAAGCGGACATTCTAAACACCGGCTTAAGCGTAGCTGAGTTGGTTAGAGTCGCCTGGGCATCGGCAGCCAGCTTCCGCGGTACTGACATGCGTGGTGGTGCAAATGGTGCCCGTGTTCGCTTAGCGCCACAGAATGGCTGGGCGGTAAACAATCCGGACGAACTCGACAAAGTACTGTTGAAACTTGAACAGGTAAAGCGAGACTTTAACCGTAAAGCGTCTGGCAATAAGCGTATATCCACCGCCGACATTATTGTGCTGGCGGGTGCGGCTGCCATTGAAAAAGCGGCTCAGGATGCCGGTCACTCCATCACAGTACCTTTCGAGCCGGGCCGGATGGATGCTTCACAAGAGATGACCGACGTGCAGTCTTTCGCTGTACTGGAGCCTACGGCTGATGCGTTCCGTAACTTTTACGACCCTGAAATGAACTACATGTCACCAACCGAAATGCTGGTTGAGCGGGCTGACTACCTCAATCTGTCGGTACCAGAAATGACCGCACTGCTAGGCGGTATGCGAGCGCTCGACGCCAATTACAAAGGGATGGCTCATGGTGTACTCACTAACACGCCGGGCAAACTGAACAATGCTTTCTTCACCAATCTGCTGGACATGGGTACCAAGTGGAATAAGACTGATGAGGAAGGTGTGTATGAAGGCGTTGACCGTATGTCAGGTAAAGCCAAATGGACTGCCACACCAGTAGATCTGATTTTTGGCTCCAATTCTGAATTGAGGGCAATCGCAGAAGTGTACGCAGCAGCCGATGCTGAGCAGAAATTTGTCTCAGACTTCGTTGATGCCTGGGTAAAAGTGATGCAAAACGACCGCTTCGACCTGAAGTAACCCATCATTGCTATGTAGCTAACAGGTGGCTCTCAGTCACCTGTTTTTTTTTGTATTTTTGTTACTACGGAAGGTATCCGGCCACTTCCAGCACCTGTCGTACCTGCCCCTCAGTAATGCCACTTGGACAAACCCCACGGTTAATCAATTCCTCACGGATCACCGACGGATCGCAAGGTGACGCAACCTCGACTTCTTTTTTGATATATTTAGCCAATTGCTGTTGCAGTTGTCGGGTTAAACAAGACATAACTACCTCTTATACGCTTTGTTTGAGTCAGACACCATCCAGGATTGGCGAGCCATAAAACCGTTATGCTTCACTGCAGCATAAACCGGGCCAGAGTCATTTTTAGCTGATGTATCAGGGACCTGCTGAAATAGGCAGTATGAGTAACTGGTCAAACTGTTAAATAATTCGACAAATATGTCCATCCTGAAGAAAAACTGCCACGATTTTGTCGATAAAGCGCTATAATCGCCGCCTCTGCTTCCACCGACACTTGCTATGAGTCACTCACCACAAAAAATTGGCCGCTGGCACGGCGCTGGATTACTAACCACCACATTGCTCGGTACCAGCGTGTTTATTCTGCCGCAGATGACCATTGCCGTTGCCGGCAACTACGCATTATTAAGCTGGGTGTTGCTGATTCTGGCCATCCTGCCGGTAGCAATGGTATTTGCAAAACTATCCTCTCAGTATCCACATGCCGGAGGCCCTGCTTTCTTTGTGGAAAAAGCCTTTGGTGTTACCGCCGGCAGAACCATTGGCATGCTGTTTTTATTTGTAGTGCCCATTGGAGCGCCCGCCGCTATCATCATGACCTACTGGTTTATAGAAAGTCTGCTGCAGCTTAATGCCACCTGGTCATTGCCTATTCAACTAGCCATTGTCGGGCTGTTGTTGGCGCTGAACTATCGGGGCGTTCAGTTTTCGGCAACCTTACAGTTGGGCCTGACACTCATTATTACCCTGGTGGTTTGTACACTGGTAATTGGCGGTAGTCTTATGCCGACTCCAGGGCCACTGCCCCCGTCCGCTTTTGAGTTGGACAGTACTTTGGCCGCTATGGGGCTGGCGTTCTGGAGCTTTTTAGGCATTGAAGCTTTATCTCATCTGGCCAATGACTTTCGAGATCCAAAACGGGATCTGGTCCCGGCTATAATGCTGGGCACGCTGTTAGTTGGCATCATTTATATTGGCTGTACTTACCTGCTGATCGATGACAGCACGGAAAATACCCTGGCGATGGTGGATGTCTTTGATCAGATTGTCGGCGGTTACGGCGCTTATGTAATAGGAATCCTGGGTATTGCCGGCGGTCTCGCTACGGTCAATGTGTATACGGCCAGTTTGTCGAGGCTGGCCTGGAGCCTGAGTCAGGACGGCGTTCTGCCAGCTTATTTTGGCACTCTCAACCGTTACGGTGTGCCACAAAGAGCGTTACAGGCAATTCTTCTGATTATGTCATTAACATTAATTATTACCCGCTATTCGACCCACAACCTGGAAGATTTGATTGGCTGGGTGAATGGCGTATTTGTGCTGATCTATCTGGCCAGTATGCTGGCAGCAATGAAACTGTTGTCGCGCGCCCATCGCCCGTTGGTTTACTTTGGCTGCCTGTTTTGCAGTATAATCGCGTTGGGGCTGGGTAGCAAAATGCTCTACGCTCTGGCCTTGTTTACCCTGTTTGCCCCCTTGTTATGGTATCAACAGCGCCATCTCAGGCTAAGACGCTCTGATAGTTGCTAAAGTAACCCGACAGATGATGGCTGCGTCATCCCCAAAGGCCTGGAATCGTTCCTGAGTACCTTATTAAGCAGATTTCCACGCCAGTGGCCAGAAGCCTGCTCAGCGCTGCTAACTTCCTGAATGATAGTTAACATCTTAACGATTGCGTCGGTCATGGCAAAATTACTGTTGGTTGCCGCCAACACCTGCCGCTTCATATCCGGTTGCGTTATTTTAAGCGATTTGATCACCTTACTCTCTTCAAGGTGGTACATGGCAGAAGAAGGTAAAATCATTAACCCCTCGCCCTGAATAACCTGACGTAGTCCGGTCATTAACTGTCCCGAGTAGGCTTTGTCATGCTTTAGCGCAACGCCAGTATCCTTTTCATACTTCTCAATCAGACGCCCCAGCGCATCCTTTGGGCCAGGCGTAAGTAACTCAAACTGGCTGAGCTCCCAAAAGCAAATGGTATCCCGGTGTTGCAGCAGCTGGTAGTAGGCAGAAGCCTCATTTACGCCAACAACCAGGTACATAAATTCTTCAATGATCGGATAAGCAGACATAAAACGCGGTTCGACTTCCTGTTCATAAGTCAGGGCGATATCCACCTGATTGGTCTTCAGCCATTCTTTCACCGCATAAGACGGCCCGGTACTGATTTCCAGCTTTAAATGGGGATAAGATTCATTCACCATTGCAATTAAAGACATCGACAACACATTACCGATCGACGGTAACATGCCCACACGAACAACGCCGTGCTGATTAGCGGCTAACTGATGTAATTCCATTTTTGCAGCATTTATGTCTTCAATAAGTTTTTTTGCGTGTTTCTCGAAAACCTCGCCGGCTGCTGTCAGACTCACTCCTTTAAAACTTCTCTCAAACAGGGCACTGCCCATTTCCCGTTCCAGATTAGCTAATTGCTGACTGATCGCAGGTTGTGCGATATCCAGTTCCCTCGCTGCAGCAGCAATACTTCCTTTTTGAACCGTTACAAGAAAATACTGAAGCTGTTTGGAATTCATTTATAGACTACTCAACTCGTCAACTCTCATGCCACACCGCTGTAAATCATAGGTTTGTTACATTCTCACCAACCTACAGCGAATAGTTTATTTTCATTTTAATTTCAGCAAGTTACATGCCATCAAATGGTCAGGCTTACCATTTGATTTGTGAACTTTTTGTAGCCCTGTATTTATTATAAAATATTTTATTTGCCAATCTCAGGATTAACCAGTTGTATTTCATGATTTTTTTTCAAACCTCAATATTTTATTTATAGACCTCGACATTCTTTTTTCTTCCGGAAACGCTTGCTCTTTTTTTAGTCTTTCACAGTCGTCAGCAAAGTCTGACGCGTTCATTAAGTCCAAATAATGTTTAAATTTGGTGCTTTTACGAACCAATTTGGGGCAAATTTAGCCAGCGACCAGATTTCACACCTTTCGTAACTGCACCTAAAAAGATCATAGCGATATGACAATTTAGGGAACACATGATGAAACTCAAGAAATTAAATGCAGCAATACTGGCAGGTCTCGCCGGTTATTCGCTTTCGATGACTGCCGCAACCACTGCATTAGCAGAAGAAGAGGCAGCGGAAGAGAATGTTGAGAAAATCGCAGTTGTGGGTGCCCGTGGTGCGCCTCGCTCAGTGACCAGCTCACCGGTACCTGTAGATGTATTGAGCGCTGAAGATCTCGGTTCGGTTGCCTCTTCAGATATGAACGATATCTTGATGACGCTGGTACCTTCCTACACACTTAGCCGTCAGCCTATCTCTGATGGCGGTACCTTTATCCGCCCCGCTTCATTGCGTGGCCTGCCAACCGATAAAACCCTGGTTCTGGTTAATGGTAAACGCCGTCATCGCGCGGCACTGGTTTCTATCGGTGGTTCTGGTACCCAGGGTCCTGACCTGGCCACCATTCCGGCTTCAGCCATTGGCAGTGTTGAAGTATTACGCGACGGTGCAGCAGCACAATATGGTTCAGACGCTATTGCCGGCGTAATCAACTTCCAGTTAAAAAATAATGCTGAAGGCGGCAGTTTCTCAGCAGAATGGGGACAGTATTACGAAGGTGATGGTGAATCCCTGACCATTACCGGCAATAAAGGATTTGCACTGGGTGACGATGGCTTTTTAAGTATTTCTGCCGAAATCGTTGATACCGATGCCACCAGCCGTGGTGTGCAGTATTGTAACAGTAGCTTCTGTGTGGATCCGTCTTTAGAAGGTTTTGATGCAACAAAGCCTTATGCTCAGTATGTTACGCCAGAATTTGTAGCGGCGGCAAAAGAAATGGGCCGAACCGCACAAGGTGGTGATGTAGTGCAACCATGGGGTCAGCCAAATTACGAGGCCGCGCGTATTTTCTTTAATGCAGGTTATGCATTGGGGAGCAATATGGAACTGTACGCTTACGGTAACTATTCCGAGAGTGAAGGCGACGGTGCCTTTAACTATCGCTACCCTTACAACAGCGTATTGAAACCAGTGCGGATCGCCGACGGTTCTGTGTGGGATCCCAACGTAGAGTTATTCCCAGGTGGCTTTACCCCGCGTTTTGGCGGTGATATTACGGATTACTCCCTGCTTGGCGGCATTAAGGGCATGGTTGGCGATCTCGGTTATGACTTATCCGGACGCTACGGCTACGACGAAATATCATATAGTCTGTGGAGCACGTTTAACCCGGTTATGATGAACGAGTCTCCTACTTCGTTTAAGCCAGGGGACTTAATTAACGAAGAAACACAGTTTCAGGCCGACTTTACCTACGACATAGCCAACTATGTGCTGGCTTTCGGGTTAAGCTACATGGATGAGTCTTACGAAATTACCACCGGGGATCCAGACTCCTATTCACAAGGCACCTATTATCGCGCTGACCCCTGGGGATTCTGCGATGGTACAGCTTCCGCCGATGCCGTAGCCTCGGCCGTTGCCAATGGCCTCGATTGCAACAACCCTGACGATCCGGTATACACCAGTGGACTAGGTGTGGGCTCAAATGGATTTCCGGGTTACTCACCGGCTTTCTCTGACAAATACAGCCGTGACTCTCACGCGGTTTATGTTGACGTATCCGGAGACCTGACCGATGCACTCTTTGCTCAGGCGGCCGTTCGTTACGAAAAGTATTCAGACTTCGACGCCGAAACAGTCTATAAGGTAGCGGGATTTTATCAGGTCACCGAAGAAGTCGGTTTACGTGCCTCATTCGGCACTGGTTTCCGCGCACCAACGCCAGGTCAGCAAGGTACTACCAACGTTTCGACCCGATTCCCGTTCGCCGATCCGGTAAACGTAGGTTTATTCCCGGCTAATGGCCCGATTGCACAGGCCCTGGGAGCAGAAATGCTGAAGCCGGAAACATCCACCAACTTTACTTTGGGTATGACCGCTAACTATGGTGACTTCACGCTAACCGTTGATTACTACAACATTGCAATTGAAGATCGTTTTTACGCCATCTCTACACTCTTTGCCGATCAGACTGCCGGCACTGATACCGCGGAATATGCTAATTACCTCAACCTGGTTGATGCCATTGGCGAAACCCAGGCTGCCGCAATTGGTGGCGCTAACTACTTCCAGAATGCTTTCGACAGTGTAACCGAAGGTTTAGATGTGGTAGCCACTTACGGTATGGAATCAGATATAGGTAACACGACCTTCACGTTGTCGATGAACTACAACAAGTCTGAGTTCGACTCCGATCCCGGCGATTACTTTAACCGCGAGGCGCAATACGATTTCGAAAATGCAGAGCCGAATGTCCGTGGTGTTTTCTCTGTTAAACATGCTTATCAGGATTTCACTGTAACAGGCAGGCTGAGTTACTACGGTGAATACACCAATTCAAATGACGTAGACCCCGATAAACCATTACGTTTTCAAACTTTCAGTTCAGAATACATGTTCGATTTAGAAGGTTCTTACTTCCTAACCGAGAGTATTACGCTGCAGGCCGGGATCAGAAACCTGTTTGATAACTACCCGGATAAAGAAACCATTGGCGATGCCCGAAATGGTGCAGTTTATCTGACCAGCTCACTAGTGGACTGGCAGGGTGGTTACTACTATGCCAAATTTAACTATACCTTTTAAGCAATACGCTTAACTTCGCAACATCTTAATCGACCAGCCCTGTGGCTGGTCTTTTTTTGCCCGACAATAATATCCGATGCCGGATAACACACTCTATACTTTCGTATAAACTAATTGTCCGTTAAGTAGCTTATAACAATCTGTACAGACCATATCAAAAAAAATATTATCCATTATTTTCAATACCTTAAATAAGAATAACCGGCCTCTCAAGCGCTCTGAATTGTTAATTTTTTGTAGCCAACGCATTTATTATAAAATATTTTATTTGCAGAGATCAGGATTAAACAATTGTATTTAATCGTTTTTTTTAACACCTCAATATTTTCTTTATAACCCTCAACATTCTTTTTTCTTCCGGAAACACTTGCTCTTTTCTTAGTCTTTGCACAGCCGTCAGCAAAGTCTGACGCGCTCATTAAGTCCAAATAATGTTTAAATTTGGTGCAATTATGAACCAATTTGGGGCAGTTTTAGCCAGCGACGTGATTTCACGCCTATCGTAATTGCACCTAAAAAGATCATAGTGATATGACAATTTAGGGAACACATGATGAAACTCAAGAAATTAAATGCAGCAATACTGGCAGGTCTTGCCGGTTATTCGCTTTCGATGACTGTCGCAACCACTGCAATGGCAGAAGAAGAGGCAGCGGAAGAGAATGTTGAGAAAATCGCAGTTGTGGGTGCCCGTGGTGCGCCTCGCTCAGTGACCAGCTCTCCGGTTCCGGTAGATGTATTAACCGCTGAAGACATTACTGGTGTGGCGTCATCAGACATGAACGACATCATGATGACACTGGTTCCATCATATACCCTGACCCGTCAGCCAATTTCTGATGGTGGTACGTTTATTCGTCCTGCACAATTACGTGGCCTGCCGACTGACAAAACCCTGGTTTTGGTTAACGGTAAACGTCGCCACCGTGCAGCACTGGTTGAGATCGGAGGTTCTGGTACACAGGGCCCTGATATTGCCACCATTCCTTCTGCTGCTTTAGGCAGTGTAGAGGTTCTGCGTGATGGTGCAGCGGCACAGTATGGCTCTGATGCCATCGCCGGGGTGATCAACTTCCAGCTTAAAAACAACGCCGAAGGCGGCTCATTCTCCCTGGATATCGGCCAGTATTACGAAGGTGACGGCGACCAATACACCATCGGTGGTAACAAAGGCTTCTCTTTAGGTGACGACGGTTTCCTAAGCATCTCTGCAGAAGTGACTGATTCTGAAGCGACTTTCCGCGGTGAGCAGTATTGTGAGAGCTGGTTCTGTGTGGACGAGCAAAGTCCGGACTATATTGCTGCGGCGGAAGAACAAGGGCGTTCTGTACATGGCTCTCCACAGGTACAACCTTGGGGGCAACCTAACTATTCTGGTGCAAAAGTGTTTGTTAACGCCGGTTACGCGATTAACTCAGATATGGAAATTTACTCCTTCGCAAACTACTCAGAAAGTGAAGGTGACGGCTCATTCTTCTACCGTTACCCAGGCAACGGTACCATCGAAGATCTGCGTGAAATCGACGGCACTATCTACAATCCTCTGGAAAAATTCCCGGGCGGTTTTACCCCACGCTTCTTCGGTGATATCACTGATTACTCTTTTGCAGCCGGCTTAAAAGGCATAACCGGTTCATTAGGTTATGACATCAGCGGTCGTTATGGCTATAACGAAATTTCTTACACCCTGAAAAACACCATCAACCCGTCAATGGGCGATGCATCTCCTACTTCCTTTAAACCGGGCGACCTGAGCAATGACGAATTACAGTTCCAGGCAGATTTTACCTACGACTTTGCTGAATACGTACTAGCCTTCGGTGCTAGCTACATGGAAGAGTCTTACGAAATATCTGCCGGTGACGCTGCATCAGTTGCAATAGGCCCCCACTCTGTGCCTGATCCGTTTGGTTTCTGCTCACGTCAGGATATCGGTTATGGCTTAGCGTCTGATGAGGCTGTGGCGGCCGCTCTGGCTGCTGGTATGAACTGTGCCAACAACACCAGTGCTACCGATAATGATGGTAATCCGGTTGATGGTTTTGCCGGTATCGATCCGACCTTCCAGGCCGTTGGCGTAGGCTCTAACGGTTTCCCCGGATATTCAGACGCTTATACTGGTACCTATGAGCGTGATTCTTACGCGGTATATGGTGATATCTCGGGCGACATCACCGACAAGCTATTCGCACAGGCTGCTATCCGTTACGAGGACTATTCTGACTTCGACTCAGAAGTCGTGTACAAAATTGCGGCTATCTTCCAGGTATCTGATGAAATCGCAGTACGCTCATCGTTTGGTACCGGTTTCCGGGCTCCAACACCAGGTCAGCAAGGTACCACCAACGTATCAACCCGTCTGCCTAACGGCTTACCTGTAGCAACCGGCCTGTTCCCGGCTGGCAGTGCAACGGCTCAGGCACTGGGGGCGTCACCACTTAAACCTGAAACGTCTACTAACTTCACATTGGGTGCCACTGCTGATATTGGTAACTTCACTCTGACCGTGGATTACTACCGCATTCTGCTTGAAGATCGGGTTAACGCGATTTCTACTCTGGATGTGTCGACAAACCAGCCAACTGATCCTGACTCAGAAACTTATGATGCAGACTTAGCCGCTTACGAACGTTACCTGGCACTGGATGAAGCGGGCGTAGATGGAGCTAATACGATTGGTGGAGTGTTCTACTTCCAGAATGCATTCGATACGGTAACTCAGGGTATTGATATTGTTGGTACCTACAACTTTGAATCTGAATACGGTGACACCACAATCACGGCATCAATGAACTTTGCCGACCAGAATTTTAACTCTGATCCACAGGTTTATTTCAACAACGAAGCTATTTACGACTTCTTAAACGGCACGCCAGCTACCCGCGGTGTTTTATCTGTAAAACACGCTATGGATGACATGTCATTTACCGCTCGTATGAATTACTTCGGTGGCTACTCAAACTCTGAGGGTGCCAACCAGGTGTCAGCCATTCAGATTTTTGAACCCGAAGTCATGTTCGACCTGGAAGGGACTTACTTCATCAACGAAACACTGTCTGTCTCAGCCGGTGCTCGTAACCTGTTCGATAACTACCCTGATCCAGGTGAGATTGGAGAGAGCTGCTGTGGTCGTATTTATCGCTCTGATTCCATCGTTGACTGGCAGGGTGGTTACTACTACATGAGACTCAACGCGAGCTTCTAAGCTGCAGCTTATCTCTATTAATAAACCTGTTATCGACCAGCCTCTGGGCTGGTCGACTTTATCAGGTCACTCATCGCTATCAAGGCGACAAAGCGTACAAAACGTTATAATTTCTACTGTATAAAAATAACAAAAAACCGAATAATTATTTAACTAGTGGAGCACTGTTGTTATGGAGATTGAACTCGTCTGGTTCGTCGTCACGTTGTGCGTTGCGGGCGCGGTCGCAGGCATTACTTCTGGCCTTTTTGGCAACGGAGGTGGTTTTGTTGTAGTCCCAGCCCTTCTCGCCGTATTTCCTTTCTTTACCCCCAATTCTGAAGAGTTAGTAAAAGTAGCAATTGGTACCTCTTTGGCATCCATTGTTATTTCCAGTGCTCGTTCGGTTTTAGCACACAAGAAACGTGGGGCAGTCGATTTTGACATGCTTAAATCATGGTCAGTGTGGATCATACTAGGCGTGCTTGGCGGTGTAGCCATCGCTAATCACACCAGCAGTAATGGCCTGACAATGGTTTTTGCCGGCGGCGTATTACTCTATTCCATTTACTTTCTATTTCCGGAGTTTGTGGTTCGTCCAGGTATGTCTTTTTCGATGCCGCAAGGCGTGGGCAAAAGTATTCTGGCGTTTACCATTGGTGGCTTTTCTGCACTGCTTGGTATTGGTGGTGGCACGCCGACAGTCATCACCATGGTGATGTGTCGCCGTACCATTCAACAAGCGGTAGCAACGGCTGCTGGTGTTGGGTTCTTAATTGGTTTGCCTGGTGCAATTGGTTTCCTGTTTATGGAAAATACCAATCCACAGGGTATGCCCGTTGGCACGGTTGGCTATATTAATTTGCCGGCTCTGCTAGCTATCAGTATTGGTTCAATTCTGACCGCACCGATTGGTGCATCAATGGCACACAGCTTTAGTGAAAAAATGCTTAAGCGTCTGTTTGGTATTTACCTGGTGATTGTATCAGTCGCTATGTTTGCCAAAGCGTTATAAAGCTCACACATTAAAATAAGAGGAACAGTCAATGACTTATAATTCATCAAGACGATTATTCTTAGGAGGCTCACTGGCCGCTTCAGCCGCTGGTGCTACGGGTCTTATTACGCCTGCTGGCCTGGCCGCAGCGCAGCCAATGAAATCGCCTAAAATCATGTATGGACCAACACCGGGCGTGGCAAAGCTGAACGCCAACGAAAATCCCTATGGTCCAAGTGATATGGCTCTGAAAGCCATAGCTGAAGCGAGCAGCACCGGTGGTGCTTATTACGCCTACCGTGCAGGTATGTATTTACGTGATATGCTGGCGGAATCAAACGGTCTGAAACCAGAAAATGTGTCAATTACCGCAGGTTCAAGCCTGATCCTGGCGTTTGCGGCTTTTGCTGCAACCAGTAAAGGCAAGATTCTGGGTCCGGACTTATTCTGGGATACCACGTCAATGGCCCCTGTTCGTCAGGGCGGTCCGGAAATCGTGCGAGTACCGAACAAAGCCGACCTCAGTATCGATCTGGATGCCCTCTACAATGCTATCGATGATGACATTGCCATGGTTCACATCTGTAACCCGAATAACCCTACCGGCAAAGTGCTTGATCCTAAAGCGCTTCGTGAGTTCTGTATTAAGGCATCGAAAAAGACCCTGGTTCTGGTAGACGAAGCCTATAACGAACTCATTGAAGACGGTCCCAAGCATTCAATGATCCCGCTGGTCAACGAAGGTCACAACATCATTGTTGCCCGCACTTTCTCGAAGATTTACGGCTTAGCTGGTATGCGGGTTGGATACATGCTCGGCAGCGAAGGGAACATGGAGTTCATCAACAAGTATGGTTTGGGTGGTTATTCAATTAACCAGGCAGGTCTGGCTGCTGCGATTGCCAGTTACAATGATGAAGCCTTCAAAGATTTCTCACGCCAGAAAGTAAAAGAAGGCCGTGACATCATTTTGGATGCAGTTAAAGCAAACGGCTTAAGCGCGTTGCCATCGACCACTAACTTTGTGTTTGTAAACCTTGGTGATAACGGCGATGCGAATGCATTCCGCAAAGCGATGGAAGAGCAGGACGTGCTTATTCGTGGACAGTACCGCACCTATCAGCAGTGGTCACGGGTGAGTACCGGTCGCATTGAAGATGTTAAGAAATACGCGGCTGCGGTGCCAAAAGCACTGGATGAAATGTACAAAGCCATTAAGGCTTAAGCTGCTACCCTGGTCCCTTGGACCGCACGTAACGACAGAAAGCTCCAAAAAAGCAAAAAGGCCGCTGTGAAAGCGGCCTTTTTCATTGCTCATTCAGCAAAGGCTAATCGTTGTCGAGTTCGTTTTCCTCGAAGTCAACGTCAATCCCCATTTCTTCCATGATGCGACGGGCTTCAGCCGGGATACGGTGGGGATTCTCTTTGCGCAGATCGTCGTCATCAGGCAATGGCTGACCGGTGAAAGCATGGACGAATGCTTCGCATAACAACTCCGAATTGGTAGCATGACGCAGGTTATTGATTTGGCGGCGGGTGCGCTCATCGGTCAGTACTTTTAGTACGTTGATCGGAATCGACACCGTGACTTTTTTAACCTGTTCACTCTTTTTACCGTGCTCTGCGTAAGGATAAATATATTTTCCGTCCCACTTTGCCATGCTCTTTCCCAGCTCTGCTATCATTATTGTAATAAGAAACTTTGTGTATACCTGTACAGCAAATTTCTGATCGACTCGGCTACCCCGGCATCAGTGCGGCCACCCAGTTCGTCATGCGGCTGCGTTCACAGGGCAATTTAACCAAAATATTCGCTATAAAGGTATTAAACCACAGAAAACATCAATTGAGCAGTGTAAACTGCTTGACGTCTAGACATATATTCTTTAGTTTAGACGTCTAAACGTCCAATTGAGAATATATCACCATGGTGTCATACGCGCAGGGGATCGATGCCCTAAATCAGTCTTTGTCAGAATTACGCGACATCGATGTATCATTTGAGTTTTTTCCACCCGGCAACGAGAATATGGAAAAGACCCTATGGAAGTCTGTTGAACGTCTTGCGCCGTTAAAACCTGCGTACATGTCAGTCACCTATGGTGCCAACAGTGGCGAGCGTAACCGCACCCATGATGTGGTAAAACGCATTCAGCAGCAAACAGGCGTTACCGCAGCCCCACACCTGACCTGTGTTGATGCTACAGCAGACGAATTGAGACAAATTGCCCGTGACTACTGGGATTCCGGTATTCGCCGCATCGTTGCACTGCGTGGCGATTTACCTAAAGGCGTCGAAAAAACAGATATGTACGCCTCCGATCTGGTAGCCCTTTTAAAAGACGTCCATGACTTTGATATTTCAGTGGCCGCCTATCCTGAAAAACATCCGGAAGCCCCTAACGCACAATTTGACTTGCTTAATCTCAAGCGCAAAGCTGAGGCTGGCGCCAGTGAAGCAATTACACAGTTTTTCTTTGATACCGGGGTATTTTTACGCTTCCGCGACAGAGCCGCAGCAGCGGGTATCGATTTAGACATCGTGCCAGGTATCCTGCCTGTGACTAACTATCAGACGCTGGTGAAGTTCGCTGGTTTTACCAACGTTCACGTACCTGGCTGGTTACATAAACTTTATGAAGGCCTGGATGCTGACGATCAGACCACCCGCAATCTGCTGGGTGCTAACATCGCCATGGAGCAGGTTAAGGTGCTGGCGAAAGAAGGCGTTAAACACTTCCATTTTTACACCCTTAACCGCAGTGAACTGAGCTATGCTATCTGTCACATGCTGGGCGTGAAACCGCAAAACGCCGGTTAGTCTGCCAACTTATTAACGGGCAACTAAGAAAACGGTTGCTCCCTCACCCAGCGCAGGTAGACTATTGATATAGTTGAACCAACAGGGAACAAGAGTGGCATTACCTGAATTACGCGCCCGCTGGGAGCAATACCAGCCCCATCTGGAGAAATTCGCTACAACCTTCATTACCCGCTGTAAAACGGATAATATCACCATCTCCGCAGGCCACCTCGCCTACGTTACCCTGTTGTCGCTGGTACCTTTCATAATGGTATTTTTTACCATCCTGTCGGCCTTTCCTGCCTTTGCGATCGTGCGCAATAAACTCGAACAGTTTATCTTCAGTAACTTTGTACCGACCGCCAGTGATGTGGTGCATGAGTACATGAGCGATTTCGTGGGTAACGCTTCGCAAATGGGCGCCGTGGGGATTCTTTCCCTGTTAGTTGTTGCCATCCTGCTTATTTCTAATGTGGATAAAACGCTTAACCGCATCTGGCGCACGCAGAGTGAACGCCCGATTATTTATACCTTTGCCATTTACTGGATGGTAATTACACTCGGACCACTACTGATGGGCGCCAGCGTGGTAATGACCTCCTACCTGGTAGGACTGGCCGAGTTTGCCGAAGAATATACTCCCGGGCTGGGCACGTTTTTGCTAGAGCTGGTGCCAAGCTTTGCTGCACTCGCAGCCTTCATCATCTTATACATGCTGGTACCCAATCGCCGCGTACCGGTAATTCATGCCTTAGGTGGAGCGGTGTTGGCTACCCTGCTATTTGAACTCAGTAAAAAAGGCTTTGCGTTTTACGTGACCAGCTTCCCGTCTTATCAGGTTATTTATGGCGCGTTGGCCGCACTACCGCTACTGTTTCTCTGGATTTACCTGTCGTGGATCGTGGTGCTGTTAGGCGCCGAATTTACCTGTAGTCTGGGCGAAGCGTTCCCCGAAGAGCAAGAAAAAAAGCCCGCCAATGACGAGAACGATGTCCCGGAAGGTTAAGTGGCATCAATCGTCACCCACCTTCCAGACAACCGGCTCTGTAGTAGTGTTAAGCAATTAAACTAAGCTGGGCATCACCGAGAAGCCATTGTCGGGCTGAGGCCTCATCTTCGAAGCTGCGTACCTCAAAGCCTCTCATCACATGCAGGCACCAGACAGCCGCCATCTTCTGTGAATACTGGCCATCCACCAGCAACGCTACTTTTTCAAACTGTTGATACTGAGGCTCGATAGCGGCCAGGCGGGCACGATCGATAAGATCAGGCTCGCCCATCTGGAAGAAATCAGAATACCTGAAGTCAAACAGTCCATAGGCAACTGGTTTCTCCCGCTCGGCCAGACAGCGGCGGAAAGCATCGGTAAAACGCATGGCCTTATGAATATGTCCGCTAAGCCGTAAGTGCACCAGATTAGGGTGCTGCTTATCAAATTCTACCCGTACTTCACCCTGCTCCTGATGTTCGCCAAACGACTCAGGGCGTGAGAACAGAAAGCCCTGGCTATAGTCTATACCGAGTTCCAACAGGCATTGCTGCACCTCAATGGAATGGACAAATTCAGCTATACATTTAATTCCGCTGTTGCGACAAAAGAAGCTCAGCGCTTTGACAATTTCGTAACTTTTGGCGTCGGTATCAATATTCTTAATATATTTTGCGTCAATTTTGAGGTAATCGACCTCCAAGTCGAGGATCCGCTCGAAATTAGAATGCTCGGTACCAAAGTCATCAATGGCCAGCCTGAAACCTGCATGTTTGAGCGCTTTCAGCTGTTTCAGATGACTGTTTTTACCCGCACTGCTGATGCCTTCAAGCACTTCCAGAATAACCCGCTGAGGTGCAATCTGGTACTGTTTACACAACTCTTCCAGAAAGCGCTGCAGATACTGGGCATTGAGGTCATACTCGGTAATATTCAGTGAAAAGGTATAATCATGATGACTCATGATTTTAAACGCCTGACGGGCCATTTGTCGGGTAATCAATGGCAGCATTCCAGCCACTTTGGCAGCATCAATAAAGCTATAGGGGCTGAGCACCTGATCGTTATAGTGAATTCGGGCCAGCGCTTCATAATGGGTAGCAATGCCCAGCTGATTATCATGGATCCCCTGGAAATACGGCACAATAAGCTGCTGATTAACCGCGCTGTGAATAATATTGTTGGCTTCAACAAACAATAAATGCTGCTTACTTTCCGCCGCAATAGCGTCCTGTTCCAGCACAATGCATTTTAAATCACCTGATTCGCGACTCTGACGCAGTGCAGTAACGCCTAACCGCAGTAGATCGGTTTTCCCCCGGGCGCCGCCAAAAGAAAGCGAAACAAAGACGCTGATATCCGCTGTAGACACCTGATGATGACGAAAATACATGCGCAGTTGCTCGGCTACTGCGTAAAGGTCCACGGGCCGTTTAAACAGCAATACAAACTTCCCCGGGCCGCCGCCCACATAGCAGTCGGCGACCACCTGTTCCTTAATAATTCTGGCGGTACTGCGGATCAGTTCATCGCAGACATCAAAACCATAAGCATCGTTAAGGTACCTGAGCCCGTCGATTCCCACTATCAACATGCTTTTGCTGCCAGGCGATTTGAGTTCTTCAACGAGAAAAGACTTGCTCGACAATCCGCTGAGCGGATCGGTATTAGCCAGGTATAAGTTTTCCGCCTGGGTTTTATTAAGCTCAGTTAAGTCGGTATAAATCGCAGTATAATGGTGGATATGACCGTGATCATCGCGAACCTGATTAACTGAAACCCATTGCTCCAGCACCGAGCCATCGGCATGACGATTTTTTATCTCGCCCTGCCACACCCCATTTTTAAACACTCTAAACCAGAAATTCCGATAGAAGGACTTATTATGTAACCCAGAAGAAAGTAACTGAGGTTCAAGTCCCTGCACTTCTGAGCGGCTGTAACCGAACATGTCACAAAAGGCTTGATTAACTTCAATAATTTTTAAATCGGCATCTGTTACCAGCATGGCTTCGGCTGAATTACTGAAAATCGATGACAGCATGTTCAGTGAACGATCCTGCTCTACCCGTTCCAGCTCCGCAGCGATTCGATAACCTATTATTTCAAATAAAGCGGTGATCTCGGCTTCACTTTTTATTGCGGCGGTATGCATAGCCACTAGTATGCCCAGTACATCGCCCTGTGCACTGTGCAGCGGCATGCCGATATACGACTCTACACGCATATCCTTGAGTAACTGGTCCTTAGGATAAAGCTCTGTGACCTTGCTTTGAAAGCAACACACGCCGGTGTTAATTACCGCTTCGCAAGGCGTGTTCTTTAACTCGTAGGTATAATTTTCCTCTATACGGCTAAAGGCAGAGACCGCCACCGTAGAACAACGGTTAGCCTGTTTGTTGGGTTGGCCGATGAAAATGAAATCACATTCAATGATTTCTGACAACGCCAGCACTAACAGTTCGAAATATTCCTGCCCGCGGGTTTGACCAACAAAATCGGACAGTTTCTTTAACTTTGCAACCAATGCATTCATGACACTCTATCACTACCAGCTCCATTCTCACTGGCGGCAATCATGCACAAGTTGTCTGACAGGCATATTGATGGAGAACAATTCTTACTACTTTTGTAGTAAGAATTGCGGTGAAAGGTCGACTATGTTGGTTTAACCGCCATTCATGTCGGCGATAAAGTCGTTGGACTGGGCGATGGCACTTTTCATATCGGTTAGCAGAGTTTTCACGTCCCGCTCGATATCATTAAGTTCCCCCTGCAGCGCACCAATGGCACTGGCATTCAGGTTATGTTTGAGAAACAGCACGTTATCCTGCAACGTACGTAATACCGGGTCCATACTGCTCTCGACTTTACGCATTGCGCGCACCATCTTGTTATATTTAACCCGGGTTTCAGACAATTTTTGTTTACTAGTGCGCTTTAGACTGGCGTTGCTGTACTCGTCGAGTTCAGCTTCCCATTCATCAAACAGCGCTTGTGCAACACTTTCTATTTTATCAATGCGATTGGTGACGTCCTCAGCCGCAGACCGGCTGGCTTCGTACTGGTCGTTAAGAGACTGATACGCTTCCTCCAGATCGCCGCCATCAAACTGGATCAGGGCCGAAAACTCCTCGAGCGCCGAGGTAAATTGTTCTTCCGCATCCTCCTGGGATTCACGGGCATCTTCAACCCTATCGACCAGAATCTCACGCTTTTCCACACCCACCTTTTCCCAGGCGGCGTAATAGGCACTCTGACAAGCCGTCACAGAGACTAGTACTAACGCGACCAAGCAGGCTTTCAATAACCGGCTCATGGTTAATTAACACCTCTGAATTTGGCTGCGTCAATAATTGCCCATAAATGAAAGATTGCGCCGACAAACCACATAAAGAACAAAATGACCGTTGCGCCCAGTGCATAACTAACGGCACACGCTACAAAAAAGAACAAGGCTGCCATAATCCTGCCCTGCACCAATTGCCCTAAACCAGGAATAAAGAAACTACATATCGCGGCAATTACGTTGCCGCCAGAACCTTGTCCAGCCATAATAACTCCGATTAACTACCTATCTTCTGTTTAAATTAAATGAATTAGGGTTGAGATACAATCATTTTACCCTTCTGTTTTGTAAGAGAACTTGTCTATGTCCGGCGTGTGCTATCAACATGGATTACTTCCCGGCTGTGATGGCCACCGGGTTTACTATGAGTTAAGTGGCAATCCCAACGGCGTGCCTGCACTGGTTATCCATGGCGGGCCAGGTGCTGGTTTAAGTTCCCGCTACACAGACTTTTTTGATCTCAGTGCTTATCATGTTATCGGCTTCGAACAACGCGGCTGCGGGCGTTCACAGCCTTACCTGTCGCTAACCCATAATACCACCCAGGATTTACTTGCCGATATTACCCGTCTACGCGAACATCTCGGTATTGCCCGCTGGCTTATGTTTGGCGGTTCCTGGGGCACTACCCTGGCCTTGCTTGCAGCAATCCGCGAGCCTGAGACAGTGAACGGACTTATTTTACGTGGTATCTTTTTGGCCCGGGAGGAAGATTTTAAGTGGTTTCTGGCCCCCGATGGCGGAGCAGCGCAAATCTATCCTGATGCTTATCAGCACTTTATTGATGAAATTGACAACCCCAACAGTTTTGCCGCTGTGCTGGCCCATTACAGCAAGGTATTTTCAAGTGCGGATGAGCGCCGGCGTCACCAGGCAGCAATTCGCTGGTATCAGTGGGAGGAAGCGATTGCCCGGGTTCATTCTCCGGGTGTGCCGATACAACCTGAGTCTGCCCACCCGGTGATGCTAAGCCTGGCAGTACTGGAATGGCATTACATCGTTAACCGCTGCTTTATCGGCGAAAATGAAATTCTACAACAGGCTCACCGGTTGGCCGGCATTCCTGGCAGGATAATTCACGGGCGCTGTGATACGGTATGCAAACCTCAGGGTGCCCATGTCTTGCATCAATGCTGGCCAGACAGTAAGTTGCTCTTAATTGACGGCGCAGGCCACAGCAGTGCTGAACCAGCAATTGCTATGGCCCTACGCGAGGCAACCCATCAATTTATTTTAAAGCACTAGTACAACTATGATTGGTTTAATTCAACGCGTAAGCGAAGCCTGTGTAACCGTAGCAGGCGAAACGGTGGGCGAGATTGGCCCGGGGATCCTCATCCTGTTAGGTGTGGAAAAAGATGACACCCAGACTGAAGTGGAAAAGCTAGCCACCAAGTTAACGAATTATCGCATCTTCAGTGATGAAGATGGCAGGATGAATCTGAACGTAAAGCAAACCGGCGGCGCCGTGTTGGTGGTGTCGCAGTTTACCCTGGTAGCCGATACCCGCAAAGGTAACCGGCCGGGTTTCTCCCGTGGTGCCACGCCAGAGTTGGGTAACGCCTTGTATAAAGCCTTTATTCATCAGTTACAAACCATGGATATCCCGGTGGCCAGTGGCCAGTTTGGCGCCGACATGCAGGTACAGTTAGTCAATGATGGTCCGGTAACCTTCCATTTACAGGTATAATTTTTCCCGCCCGCCTCTTGCTGTTAATAGAGCCTTAAGATTTAATGTGGGCCCTAATTTAATTTGAGGTAAGGCTGTGTTCAAAATAGTCACACCGCAAACCGATGATGCATTGGCGGCTTATTATCACTTCCGCTGGCAGTATTTGCGCCAGCCATGGAATTTTCCTCCGGGCTCAGAAAAAGACGAGTACGAGCAAGTCAGTGAACACCGCATGGTGGTGAATAATGACGGCGACATTATTGCCTGTGGCCGGGTTCATTTAAACACCGCCGAAGAAGCGCAGATCCGTCATATCGCGGTACACAGCGACTACCAGCGCCGGGGGCTCGGCCAGTTTATGCTTAACGCACTGGAAGCGGTAGCCCGTGAGCTCGGAGCCATTCGTGCCGTTACCAACAGCCGGGAGATATCCATTGATTTCTTCCAGGCCTGTGGTTTTAAGGTAGAGCGGGAGGCGCCCAATGAACTGGGCCTGCTGAAACGTCAGCAAATGGTTAAGAAGCTGGACGACTTTTCCTTACTGGTGTTACACCCACAGTGGTGCCAGGAACTGCAGAATACCTGGACCGAAACGATCCCGATTACTGAGCATATGGGTATCAAACTGCATCAGTATACCGGCAAGACGCTGGAAACCCGGGCCTCGCTAAATAAAAACATCAACATCCACGGCACCATGTTTGCCGGCAGTATTTTCTCGCTGGCCACATTAACCGGCTGGGGAATGATTTTTCTGCAGCTTAAGAATAAAGGTCTCGATGGCGATATCGTGCTTGGCGATGGCAATATTCACTATCATAAGCCCATCACTATGAAGCCCCGCGCAGTGTGCAATATTGAACGGCTTAAAGGCAAGTTCACCCTGCTGGAAAAAGGTAAGAAGTGCCGTCTGGAACTGGAAGTCGAAGTGCTTGACGATACCCAGCCAGTGGCGGAGTTTCACGGTATTTACTGGGTATTACCTAAAGAGGACGACAAATGACAACACTTGGTACACCTTTTACCCCTCAGGCTAAAAAGATACTGCTACTGGGTAGCGGCGAGCTGGGTAAGGAAGTGGTTATTGAATGCCAGCGTCTGGGCTGCGAAGTTATTGCCTGCGACAGCTATGCCAATGCTCCGGCCATGCAGGTTGCCGATCGCAGTTATCAGTTTTCCATGCTGGATGCCAAAGCACTGCGGGAAGTCGTAGAGAAAGAAGCACCGGACCTGATCGTGCCGGAGGTTGAGGCAATTGCTACTGCGGAGCTGGTTGAACTTGAAAAAGAAGGCTTTACTGTAGTGCCAAGTGCCAACGCGGTTAATCTGACCATGAACCGTGAAGGCATTCGCACGCTGGCCGCCGAAGCGCTGGGATTACCAACCTCGGCTTACCGTTTCGCCAGTGATAAAACACAATTTGTCGCTGCAATTGAGGCGATTGGCTACCCCTGCTTTGTAAAGCCCATCATGAGCTCCTCAGGCAAAGGGCAGAGTCGATTGACTGGCCCTGACGATATAGAGCACGCCTGGCAATACGCTCAGGAAGGTGGCCGTGCCGGAGCCGGTAAGGTAATAGTTGAAGGGCATGTGAATTTCGATTATGAAATTACGCTTCTGACAGTCCGCACGCGACAAGGCGTAACATTTTGTCCGCCCATTGGCCATATTCAAAAAGACGGCGACTACCAGTACTCCTGGCAACCCACCGCGATGAGCGACACAGCCCTGGCGAGCGCACAACAAATTGCCGATAAAATAACCCAGGCGCTTGGTGGCTATGGCTTATTTGGCGTAGAACTGTTTGTCTGTGGTGACGAGGTGATTTTTAGTGAGGTCTCTCCACGACCACACGATACGGGCATGGTCACACTGATTTCCCAGAACCTGTCGGAGTTTGCTTTACACAGCCGGGCGATCCTCGGGTTACCCATACCGGTTGTTAGCTGTTATGGCCCAAGCGCTTCAGCGGTGATTCTGGGCTTTGGTGAGGGCAATCGCATCAGTTTTGGCAACCTGGATAAAGCGCTCAGTCAACCGATGACAGATTTGCGTTTGTTCGGCAAACCCACTATCAACGGCAAACGCCGTTTAGGTGTAACCCTGGCTCGTGGTGAGACCATTGACTCTGCAGTTGCCACGGCCCGTGAGGCTGCCGATCTCGTGGACATTACCATCAGTAAAGATTAACCAACGATAACAATAAACCTGCCAAAACAAAAAAAGCGCCTGCAAGGGCGCTTTTTTTGTTTTCAGAAGCAAGAATGTTAGCCTGCCATGGCGGCCTGTAATTTCTTCATCGCATTCTTTTCAATCTGGCGAACCCGTTCTGCTGAGACCTGATATTTATCTGCCAGGTCCTGCAGGGTGGTTTTATCGTCCGCTAACCAGCGAGTTTCGATAATATCCTGACTTCGATCGTCCAGGGTTTTCATGGCTGAGTATAAACGCTTAGTGGCGTTAGCATCCCAATCATCATTAATCACACTTGACTCGACGTCTTCTGATTTATCTTCCAGATACTGAACCGGGGCAAAGCTGCCGTTTTCATCGTCATCGGCACTCAAATCAAAAGCCTGGTCCTGAGAGCTCATCCGCGCTTCCATTTGCAGCACTTCTTTAGTACTGACACCCAGCTCATTCGCCACGGTTTGCACTTCTTCGTGACTGAACCAGCCCAACCGCTTCTTTGCTTTACGCAAGTTAAAGAACAACTTACGCTGGGCTTTAGTGGTAGCCACTTTAACGATGCGCCAGTTTTTCAATACAAATTCGTGAATTTCGGCTTTAATCCAGTGCACGGCAAAAGAGACCAAACGCACACCCACTGACGGGTCAAAGCGTTTTACCGCTTTCATTAAACCAATATTGCCTTCCTGAATAAGGTCTGCCTGAGGCAACCCGTACCCTGAATAGGACTTGGCAATATGCACAACAAAACGAAGGTGAGACATTACCAGCTTACGTGCCGCATCGATATCTTCATCTTCACGCAAACGTAACGCCAATTCGCGCTCTTCGTCAGCGGATAGCATGTCAATCGTGCTGACAGCCTGAATGTAACCTTCAATACTTCCATTGTGTGGAACAGACAGGGCCATTGATTGTAAGTTTTTACTTGTACCCACGCTCATAGTCACCTCAATAAAATCCTATATACTTCACTTAATCCAATAACAAAAATACCAGTTTGCGAAGCTTAGGTTGGTAGCATCTCACTGCGACGCACCAACCAATCAAAAACGAAATATAGGGGTTAATACCATACTTATCAAGACCCCGATATCATAAAAAAGTTCAAATTTTTACGTCTGCGATAGCTAACCGGATGAAGAGTGTAGAAAAACCACTTTTTCAGTGCATAAATTGGCCTGCTTCATAATGTAACTTAATGTTGCTGGCACATAACATCGCAGGTATCGCAAGCATTACCTGCATAAGACCGGACTACTGTGGCCAGACTTTCACAAAAAACCTTATCAGACCCACTATTGCCTGGCATTAATCATCTTTGCGTCGCAAAATTTTCTTTGGACAGGTGATTATTAAAACTATTCGACGTATATTACTTCCATTGGACAGCACAAGATCAATAAACGCAAATGAATTGCGCTGAACTGCATGTTATGGAGATCGGATGTTTGCATATGTAGCGCGCCAGCCAATTGTAGATACATCTCAACAGTTGTATGCCTATGAGCTGTTATTCCGGGATGGGGAAAAAAACTGTTTTCCCAATATACCGCCCGATCAAGCCACTTCCAGACTTCTCGCTGCCAGCCATTTAAACATAGGGCTGGAAGCAGTAACTAACGGCGCACAGGCGTTTATCAACTTCCATACGGATACGCTACTTTACCGCTTTCCTACCAGTCTCGACCCGAAAAGTGTGGTCATTGAAATAACCGAAACCGTGGATGTTAGTGATGACCTGGTAGAAGCCTGCAAGCAAATCAGCAACCAGGGCTACCGGCTGGCACTCGATGATTATGATCTCGAGGAGAAATGGCAGGTCCTGCTGCCGCTTATCAGTATTGTTAAGTTTGATATCACCACCGTCACTGATGAACAAATTCGCGAAGCGGTTCCCCTTCTGAAGACGCATAACATTAAATTAGTAGCTGAACGAGTGGAGACCAAAGAACAGTTTCATTATTACCGCCAACTGGGCTTTGACTATTTTCAGGGTTACTTCTTTGCTCGTCCTGAAGTTATCCGCCACCGTAAGATGAGCTCGTCGGCCGTCAATATGCTCGAATTATTAAAAGAAAGCACAGCGGCTGAACTTAACATTGAGAATATTAACGCGATTCTCGAGCGGGATGTTTCTCTCTCCTACCTGTTACTGCGGTTTATTAATAACCCCACGGTAAACAAGCGTAACGAAATCACATCGTTGAAGCACGCCATGACCTTTATGGGTGAGCAGGAAGTGCGTAAATTTATTGCCCTGTTGTCGCTGGCTAATTTATCTGACGGTCAGCCCGGTGAAATCCTGAGCATGAGTCTGGTTCGGGCCCGTTTTTGTGAGCTTATCCTGATTGCGATGAAAGACCAAAGCAAACCAAGCCGTGGTTTTCTCACCGGCATACTGTCACTTATCGACACCCTGATGGAACAGGAAATGCGCGAACTGGTAAAGAAATTGCCACTACCGGATGATGTGAGTGGCGCATTATGCGGTGAAAACAACCTCCTGAAACAATGCTTACAACTGGCAACCGCGTTTGAACGCGGTCAGTGGGGTATCATAAGAGCACTAAGCTCGCGTTTCGGCCTCACCCAAAAGCAGCTACACGAAATTTATACCAGTTCGCTCAGTTGGGCTGCGGCTTTGCAGAATGAAGTTCATAACTAATTATCGCCCGAACATTGCGCCGGATCAGTCTATTTTAACTAACTAAAGATGGATCAAAGATTAACCATCGGTTAGAGTTTGTATAGGTCTGTTGTTAAGGCCAATGGTATAACAAGGATAATCACTTTAATGTTTGCATTTATCGCTCGCCAGCCAATTCTAGACCGGGAAAAGGATGTTTTCGGTTATGAACTGTTGTTCAGGGATGGTAAATCCGGTACCTACCCCACCCACGATAACGAGAAAAGCCGCTACATCGCAGAGCATTTTCACACCCTGGGGCTGGACGATATCTGCGGCGATAAAACCTCGTTTATCAACTTTCACAGCGATACACTGATTGCCGGTCTACCCGCAACGCTTAATCCTGATACGGTGGTGATTGAGCTGTCTGAATACCCAGCCCAACAAGCGGCGCTGGTGGATGCCTGTAAACATGTAAAACAGCTGGGCTTTAAACTGGCGATTGATGATCCGGCGATGATCAGCGGCCAGCATTCTATTTTTCCGCTTATCGATATACTTAAAGTCGATGTACACAAAGCCAATTACAGCGTTATTGAACAGAACATTCCTCGTTTTCTGCAATCCAGCATTCAACTGGTCGCTGAAAATGTGAATAACCACGACGACTTCGTGGTTTGTCGTGATTTGGGCTTTGATTTATTTCAGGGCTACTTTTTCGCTACGCCGGAAAAAACCACGCAACGTCAGCTACCTGCGTCAAAAATGAACCTGGTTGATTTGATGGGCGAAAGTGCCAGCTCGCAGTTTAATCTGGAGCGCATTAACCAGATTGTCGAGCGCGATGCCGCCCTGTCATTTTTGTTGCTCAAATTCATTAACAATCCCACCATTAATAAACGCTATAAGATCACCTCATTAAAGCATGCGCTTAACTATATGGGTGAGGTGGAAATTAAAAAATTTATTGCCCTGTTGTCGCTGGCTCACCTAGGTGACGAAAAGCCGCTTGAATTACTGCATATGTCTTTAGTACGGGCTAAATTTTTCGACCTGCTCGCTCAGGAACGCGGGCTGAATTCCGATCCGCCGATTGGCTTTTTGATTGGCCTGTTTTCATTACTCGATGCCCTGCTCGATCAGGAAATGCCGGATATTTTACGCCAGCTCCCGCTGACCGACGAAGTCAACGATGCGCTGCTGTGTAAATCGGCTGAATTTAATCACTACATGAAACTGGTCCGAGCCTTTGAAGGGGCAATGTGGATGAATGTTATTCGCGAATCCAGAGAGCTCAACATCGATCAGAAATACCTGCACAGCTTGTTTAATCAGGCCATTGTATGGGGCAACGGGGTACGTAAAACCATTTCGTCCTACTTCCCGAGAAAACAGGTCACTGACAAATAAAGTCGTTCAGTCTTCTACGCCCTGCTGGCGCACGGCGGCCAGAAGTTGTGGAAAGAATGTCAGAAACGATTGCTCAAACACCCTATAATTTTGCTGCACTTCGTCGATGCTGCCATGAAAGTTATGCTGAAAACGAATGCGACTGGCAGTGCGCTCCAGCGCCCTTTCTACGCCCTGCAAATGCGTATAGGTATCCAGCCAACGATGGGTCAGCATGCTCCTGACCATTGCCTGCATGGACTCGGGCATAACACTGACACGCTGGGCCAGACAATCATAGGCACGATGACTGAATACCGTAAAACTATCCTCGCTGTATAGCGACCAGTGCTTAATCAGGAAGTGATCAAACAACACATCCAACATGATACCGGCAAACCGCCGGCGCCTGGCAGAAACTTCACCACGGGCCTGGCGCACAATACTGTGCGAATCAGTGAATTTGTCCACTAATATATGGTTGGCGACGCCTGCTCTCACCGCATCGGAATAGAGGTCAAGATCAACGCCACGGCGAAAATCGCCCAACAAATTACCGAAGCAGGAATCGGCAGTGGGCCGGGCTAAAAATAAATGGGCCAGATAGTTCATAAGAAAACTTACTGTGGCTCAATTTCCCGCACATGCCGCTGCACCGAAATTAACGAGCCCACCAGCCCCAGCATCACCGACAAGAACAACATGGTAAGTAGCGCCGAACCGGTTAACCCGGTAATATGAAAGGACTTGTCGTATAAACTGGCAAACGCCTGAATGCTGCTGTCCATCCACCACAGAATAATGATGACCGCCATCCAGGCAATCACGCCCCCCAGCAAGCCATACCAGAACCCCGTATAGAGGAAGGGCCGGTGGATAAACCCGTCGGTGGCACCCACCAGTTTCATCACCAGGATCTCATCCCGCTTGTTGAGGATATTCAGCCGGATGGTATTACCAACAATCAGGACAACGGCAATAAATAACAGCACGCCAATAATAGTGACCAGCTCAGTAGCGATTTGCAGAAAGCTGTAGAGCCGCTCCAGCCACTCAATATCCAGCTTGCCCATATCCACTTCCCGCTGTTGCTGCAATTTCTCCAGCAGCATCTGGGCAGCGGTTGGTGCGGTATGTTTATCGCCGGGGGTAACCAGCACTACATCCGGTAATGGATTGGCTTCAAGATATTTCACCGCATCCCCTAAACCAGACAACTGTTTAAACTCTTCCAGCGCATCATCAGCGGGGATATAAACCACCCGCTCAATCTCCGGCCAGGTTTGTAAACGAGTGATTAACTGTTGCGCTTCTGCGGCGCTGGTCTGATCTTTCAGAAACAACGAAATTTCCGCTGCCTGCTCCCAGCCGGCGCTGATTTTTTCGGTGTTCTTTACCAAAATGTACAGCGTACTGGGCAGGGTAATACTTAACCCCAATACACCAATTGTCATCAGCGATGCTGCAGGCTGCCGCCACAGCTCACCAAGGCTTCCCAGCGCCTGACGGATGTGATTAACGAAGAACATAACAAAGCGCTGGGCAATATTGATTTTACGTTCACTGGCGCCCTGACTGCGGCCTTTAAACAAAATACTCATAGCGCTTCCTCGCCGTCCGTTAAGCCGTCGGTGATCATTTTACCGTTCTTAAGTGTAAGAGTGCGATAGCGCATGCGCGCAATCAGGCCCAAATCGTGGGTGGCTATGAGTACAGAAACACCGGCCTGATTAAAATCTTCAAACAGGCGCACAATTTCCATGGATAATTTGGGGTCGAGGTTACCTGTCGGCTCATCGGCCAGCAGCAGAGGCGGTTTATTTACCACAGCCCTGGCGATGCCGACACGTTGTTGCTCACCGCCAGACAAGGTTATGGGTAAATTGCGTGCTTTGCTGCGCAGCCCCACCATCTCCAGTGCGGCATCCACCCGCTTGGCAATTTCCTTGTGACCGTATCCTTCAATGACCAGTGGCAGTGCCACGTTATCGAAGACCGTTTTGTCCATCAGCAGTTGATGGCTCTGAAAAATCATGCCGATATCACGACGAATATAAGCAATCTGGCGTCGCTTAATCACGTTAAGATCGTGGCCGTTAATGAGTACCCGGCCAACAGTGGGGCGCTCCATTATACTGATCAGTTTAAGCAGGGTACTTTTACCGGCACCGGAATGCCCGGTTAAAAACGCCATTTCGCCCTGGGCTATGTGAAAGTCGACTTTAGACAGCGCTCGCTGGCCGCCGGGATACGTTTTGCTTACCTGCTCAAATCTGATCATCAAGGATCCTGATTATTCTGTCTGTTGTTTTTATTAGGGTTAACCAATACCAGATTAACTTTTCTCACCCTCGCTGAACAGCGCATCGATAAATTCGTCGCCGTTAAAGCCACGCAGGTCGTCAATGCCTTCCCCCACCCCAATGTAACGGATCGGAATAGCAAATTTATCGGCAATAGCAAAAATCACTCCGCCCTTGGCTGTTCCGTCGAGCTTGGTGAGGGTAATGCCGGTTAACCCTACGGCTTCTTTAAATAGTTTAGCCTGACTAATCGCATTCTGGCCGGTAGCGGCATCAACAGTGAGCATGACTTCATGGGGCGCATCCGGGTTGAGTTTTTTCATTACCCGCACCACTTTTTTCAGCTCTTCCATCAGGTTATCTTTATTCTGTAAGCGACCGGCCGTATCGGCGATAAGGATATCACTGCCTTTGGCCTTAGCCGACTGCAAAGCATCGTACAACACCGAAGCGCTATCCGAACCAGTAGGCTGAGCGATAACCGGAATATTGTTACGCTCCCCCCACACTTGCAATTGTTCCACCGCCGCAGCCCGGAAAGTATCACCGGCTGCCAGCATGACTTTTTTACCCTGCTGCTGATACTGCTTGGCCAGTTTACCAATGGTGGTGGTTTTACCGACCCCATTAACGCCTACCATCAGAATGACAAAAGGTCCCTGGGCTTTATCGTGACTGGCAATCACCTCTGGCAGCGGTTGCTCTACGGCAGTAAGCATGCTTCTGAGCTGCTGTTTGAGCAATTCGTATAGTGCATCGCCGTTTTTCAGTTGTGAATGTTTAGCGCCTTCCACCAGACGGTCGATAATTTTCTGGGTCGTATCCATTCCCACATCGGCCACCAATAGCTGGGTTTCGAGCTCTTCATACAGCTCATCGTCAATAGCCTTGCCGCGGAACAGACTAACGATACCGCTGCCGAGGTTGGCCTTAGTACGCGATAAACTGGCTTTAAGGCGACCGAAAAAGGATTTCTTTTCAGTTGCTGCAGAGTCTGCAACAGTTTGCGTTGTCGGAGGTTGTTCAACCTCGGGGGCTGGCGCTGGTATTACCTGTTCCTGCGAAGCAGGTTCCACCGTATCAACAACCTGCTCTCCAACGTTAGATTCATCCGTTAGCGCGTCGATGGGTTCGGCTTCTACCAGACTGCTGTCTGGCTCAGCTTCATCAGGTACTTCGGGTTGTTCTTGCTCAACCAGATCTTTTTCAACCTGCTCCTTTGTGGCAACGATGGCTGTATTGCTGTCTGAGCTTTCGTCTTGAGGGGGATTAGTTGCTGGTTCCGGCGTTTTATTTTCATTTTTATTTTTGTTAAACCAGCCAAAGAGTTTAGACATTGTATTGACAATTCCTTACTGAGAAACCGCTTTGTGCGGTAAACTACTAAATATTAATTTAAGCGTGCTGCGTTATATCAGCACATAATACCATCGACTGGCATAATGAATCGAGTAGCAAAACCAACCTCACGCCATAACAAAAAAAGTGGTAGCGTACGCATTATCAGCGGCCAGTGGCGCGGTCGCCGGTTACCTGTGCTGGATGCTGAAGGGTTACGCCCCAGTACCGACCGCACCCGCGAAACACTGTTTAACTGGCTCATGGCCCATGTCCAGGGTAGCCGGGTACTCGACGTTTTTGCCGGCTCCGGCGTACTGGGACTAGAGGCGTTATCTCGCTATGCCAAAGAAACCGTGTTTATCGAAAAACATGCCCCCACAGCCAAACAATTAAAAGCCAATCTTACGACACTGAAAGCCGGGGCTGAGGTTCACTGTAACGATGCAATGGCGGTATTACCAACGCTAAAAACCCCTTTTGATATTATTTTTATTGACCCGCCCTTTGGGTATGATTTAGTCAATCCTTGTCTGACCGCACTGCATAAGTACCGGTTACTGGCCGCAAATGCCCTGATATATATTGAACAGGAAATCAACGCTCCGGTGCTCTCCCTGCCACCCGGCTGTCAGGTTATCAAGCAAAAGCAAACCGGCCAGCTGACCTATTGTCTGCTTGAGTATACCGGCGCTGACGCTTAAGGGTTTAATTCCAGGCCGATATTGGATATCCCTTCACTGGCGGCAATGGCTCTAAGCTTTGATACTTTCTGTGTCATTGGCGCTTTGGTGGTCACGGCATCGAGCAATTCCTGCTGTATGGCTATTTCAAATTGCATCAGCGGATGCGTTTTCACGTCATCCTCTGTGGCTTCACCCGTGGCCAGTAAGTAAGCTTCAACACTGCCCTGGGACAGTTTACTGACAACCACGGCACCATGGGGATCCACTTTCATAATCAGGTTAATGGCCGACGACATGGCAATGGCAGCATCCAGCGCAGGATACACACCAAAAGAGTCGTAATCGCTTACATCAGGTGTTGCCTCTTCTACCTTTTCCAGTTGCGTGGCAAAGTTAATTTTGCTCTTGGGGCTGCACAGAGACTCCCAGATAAGATCCAGGCATTTTGCCAGGGTATCAGGCTCAGCAAACTCAGTAAGCTCACAAAAAAGCTGATAATTGGGCACCATACGGTGCAGTAGTGCAGCACTGAACGCAATGGCATCAGTGCCTTCCAAAGCCCGGACCTGGGCGAATGTTGAGAGTTTAGTTGTCAAATTAACGCCTGTTTTCCAATCTGAAGCCATACAATATTGGGGCACATATTAACCCACCTGAGAAAAATAAGTACCCACACCGTCTAAAAACATTTGGATGGCAATCATCACCAGGATCATTCCCATCAGGCGCTCCATGGCGGTTAAGCCGCGCTCGCCTAACACCCGGTGAAATGCGCCTGAGAATAGCAATATGGTCGCACTCACCAGCCAGGCGGCACCCAATGCCAACGACCAGTCTCCCATACGATCAGGGCTCTGGTTAGATAGCAGGATCAAAGCTGCAAGCGTTGACGGGCCTGCAATCAGCGGTATAGCCAGCGGCACGATGTAAGGCTCCTCGCCTGCCGCCAGTCCCAGCGGACTGCCGCCGGCCTTAGGAAAGATCATTTTAAGGGCGATCAGGAACAAAATAATTCCGCCGGCGATGCTCACGGTTTCCTGTTTTACATTCAAAAAGTCCAGTACCGCCTGACCGCTAAACAGAAAAACATACAAAATAACCAGGGCAAATACTAATTCACGTATCAAAACGATGCGTCGGCGCTTTGGCTCGATCATCTTCAGAACAGACATGAATATGGGCAGGTTGCCGAGCGGGTCCATAATTAAAAACAGCATGACCGCTGCTGACCAGGTATCCATAATCGATTGTCTCCCATCGAAATACAGGCAATATTTACCTATATTTAAAGTTTATTTCACAAATTAAGTTTTTTGCGCTTTACTCTCTGTACCGCTTTCACTATGCAGGTTGCATTTATGAGTTTAATGACAGTCCAGGAGGTTGCGGATTTTCTTGATGTTCAGGAAATTCGCGTTGAGCGTCTACAGCGAGAGAGTCTGCTCGTTGCAAAAGAGACAGACGGTAACGGCAATCCCTTATTTGACTCTGTTGAAGTAGAAAAATACAAAACCTTAGCAGAGCGACTCGGCGGTCTGTAACCACCGAGTAATCCCTTTCTACTGGCCGATAAAGGCTGCCAGTGTTCTGATACCGGCCGCTGTAGCACCTGCCGGCATTTCGCTGTTGGCACTGCCGTGATATGCCGCGGCCAAATCCAGGTGTAACCAACTGTCTGCCGGGGTCACAAAACGCGACAAAAACCCGGCGGCATTAGAGGCGCCACCTGCGCCGCCGCCTTTTTGCGGACGACTGTTAGCTGTATCGGCAAACGCTGATGGACATTTTTCCTGGTGCCACGGTTGCAGAGGTAATGGCCAGAAGAGCTCCTGCTGCGCCTGGGCTTCACTTAGAAACGATTGGCTAAGCACCGGATTGAGACTGAATACCGCGTGATAATCATACCCCAGCGCTACCGTTGCGGCACCGGTCAGCGTAGCCGCATCAATAATACAGGCAGCCTCTGCTTCGGAAGCCGCAATAAGGCCGTCGGCAAGAACAAGGCGGCCTTCGGCGTCCGTATTAACAATTTCCACACTGACACCGTTTTTATATGTCAGTACGTCACCGAGTTTGTAGGCGTGACCGCTGACCAAGTTTTCAGCGCAGCATAAAAACAGCTTCACCCGTTTATTGAGACCCTGCATTATGGCCAGTCCCAGCGCGCCGGTCACTGTTGCTGCACCGCCCATGTCACACTTCATATCCAACATACCTTCGCTGGACTTCAGGCTGTAGCCACCACTATCAAAGGTAATCCCTTTCCCAACCAATGCAAAAGCCACCGGCGCCTGCGGATCGCCACCAGGGTTATAATCCAGTTCCAGCATGGCCGGGGGGCGTTCACTGCCGCGCCCGACGTTGTAAATACCTGCCCATCCCTCAGACGCAAGCTGTTCACCACTCACTACCCGATAGGTTACTGCATCACCGTTTAATGATTGCAGCCAGTCGGCACTTTCCTGTGCCAGGCCTGCCGGAGAAAGCCGCTCAGGGGTATCATTGGTGAGCTTACGGGTAAACATCATCGCAGTTACCTGACGCTCTGCTTCAGCTCGCTCAGCGTTATCACATAACGTTACTTCACCCGGATTACGCGCCTTGGAGAAACTCATCACAAAAGTTACCTGGTCAATAACCGACCATTCACCGCTAAGCGTGACTGACGGGATCCCGAGATTGTCTATCTGTCTCGCGGCTTTACGAATACTGCGCAGACGGTCCGCTTCATCCCTGATGTGGATGGTGATGTCGTTACCGGTAAGACTTACCAACGCCTTGTCTCCCCAATGAACCGGGGCCGGGTTGCTCGTGATCTTCACTTTCATGTCAGTCATAATGCTCCTTACTATTATTGTCAGGTTTATCTATGCAGTTTACTTCACCTTTGTTGCGCGGCACACTCCTTAAGCGCTATAAACGATTTTTTGCCGATATATTGCTCGACTCCGGTGAGCAGATTACGGCCCATTGCCCGAATACCGGGGCCATGACCGGCTGCGCCGACCCCGGATTTACCGCCTGGGTCAGTCCGTCAGATAACCCAAAGCGTAAACTAAAGTTCACATGGGAACTGGCAGTCACGCCTCAGGGTGACTGGATAAGCGTTAATACGCACCGCGCTAACAAATTAGTTCAGAGTGCACTGGAAACCCACACACTGCCGGGAGTAACAGGCTACACCGAGGTCAGGCGTGAAGTCAGCCCGCCGGATTTCCATTCCCGTTTCGATTTTTGTGTGACTCGGACCGATCATACGCCGCTATACATTGAAGTAAAATCGGTCACCCTGGCCCAGGGCACTAACGGTTTTTTCCCCGATGCGGTAACCAGTCGCGGCACAAAGCACGCCGAAGAACTGGCCATGCTGGCTCGTGAGGGCGTAGCCACCGGTTTATTGTTCTGTGTTCAGCACAGCGGTATCCAAAATGTCCGGCTGGCCGAGCATATCGACCCTAAATACGCCCTCGCAGTACGTCAGGCTGCGACCGACGGGGTCAGGATTTTCGCTGTAGGCTGCCAAATCAGCCAAGAAAAAATCAATATAAATCAGTCATTACCTGTTATTTTGTAAAAAAAGAGTTGATTTTTAGGAAATGGACGTCATATTTGCGCCTTGCTGAAATAAGCAGGTACCCTTGGGTACAACCATGGGGTAAACAATACAGCATCATGTTTACCTCGTCAGACATAGACACTTTACGTTGCCTGTACAATACTATTCTGTTATAGATATTTGTTTTATTTCAGGACATTTAGGGTGTCGTAGTGTAGGAGAAGTGACACATGCCAGCTGAGAAAGAAACCAAATCCCTTGGTCTTTTGGCACTTGCCGGGCTCACCCCGTATCAACCAAAAGATGACGAAGAGTATATGAACGATGCTCAGATGGAGCATTTTCGTCAAATACTGAAAGCCTGGCGTAACCAGTTGCGTGAAGAAGTTGACCGCACGGTTACTCATATGAAGGATGAAGCAGCGAATTTCCCTGATCCAGTAGACCGCGCCGCACAAGAAGAAGAGTTCAGCTTAGAACTGCGCACCCGCGACCGTGAGCGTAAACTGATCAAGAAAATCGAAAAAACCCTGAAACGTATCGAAGAAGACGATTTTGGATTTTGTGACCAGTGTGGAATCGAAATCGGTATTCGTCGCCTCGAGGCACGTCCAACAGCCGACCTGTGTATCGACTGTAAAACCATGGCGGAAATTAAAGAAAAGCAACTCCAGGGTTAATGATAATTGCCGGTCAGTATTGTAATAACTGGCCGGTATTTTACTTTGTCTTCTTTATCATGTCCGTTTTAGCAGGACAATTGAACTACGTCTTTCATTACCACAGTGTTTAACCACGTGACTCACTGCTCCAAACCCATTTATACCGGCCGTTTTGCCCCCTCTCCCACCGGCCCCTTACATTTTGGTTCGTTAATTGCGGCGTTAGCCAGTTTTCTCGATGCCAGAGCCAATCAGGGCCAGTGGCTGGTGAGAATGGAAGATATCGACCACCCGCGGTGCATTGAAGGGGCCGATAAGGATATTCTGGACTGTTTAGCAGCCCACGGGCTTATCTGGGACGGCGATGTACGCTACCAGTCTGCACAGTTAAACGACTATGACGATGCACTGCAAACGCTATTCGCGCAAAAGGCGCTGTATGCCTGCCAATGCACCCGTAAACAAATCAAGGCATCCGGCGGGGTTTATCTGGGGACATGCCGTGAACGTAACCTGCCGCCCCAGGGCAATGCGCTAAGACTCAAATGTGACCAGCCGGTGACCACCTTTACCGATCAGTTACTCGGGCCGGTAGTGATCAGTGACCCCCATGCCCTTGAAGATACCGTGCTTCGCCGTCGCGATGGTCTGCACAGCTATAATCTGGTGGTCGTAGTGGACGATATTGCCCAGGGCGTCAATCATATTGTACGCGGCAGCGATTTGCTGACGACTACCGCGGCGCACCTGACCTTGTACCGCCAGCTTGGCGCCAAACCGCCGCTTTATGCACACATTCCGGTTGCAGCGACCTCATCAGGGCGTAAACTAAGCAAACAAAATCATGCCCGGCCACTGGATCACAATCATGCTCTGCAAAACCTGCAACATGCATTGGGCTTTCTTGGGTTTAGCGACATCGCAGAAAAGTACAGCACGATATCGGCATTACTTAATGCAGCGATAGCGGCCTGGCAGTATAATAAAATACCGAAAAGACATGAAATTATTGTCGACGGGGCAGAATCTACTTATCATAGTGCCCCTGAAAGTTAAGGAGTAGTTACCATCATAACCCGCGTTCTAGACAAGGTGAAACGCGCATTGAGTCGCGACAGTGAACAAGCCCCGCTGATTGAAGGTGTGGTGATCCCTCGCGCTGAGCATACAATATCCCGGGAAGACATTAGTGATAATGCCCTGAAGGTGATGTACCGCCTGAATAACGCCGGGTTTTCTGCTTATCTGGTTGGCGGTTGCGTGCGCGACCTGATGCTGGGCCATAAACCTAAAGATTTCGATGTCGTCACCAATGCCACCCCCGAGCAGATCAAAGGGTTGTTTCGCAACTGTCGCCTTATTGGTCGCCGTTTTCGCCTGGCGCACATTGTATTTGGTCGTGAAATCATTGAAGTCGCGACCTTTCGTGGCCACCACAATGAAGATCAGTCACTGGCCAAACAGGATGAGCAGGGACAGCTGGTAAGAGACAATGTATTTGGCACCATTGAAGAAGATGCCGAACGCCGCGACTTTACCTTCAATGCCATGTATTACGATGTGGCAACCTTTTCTGTCACTGATTTTGCCAACGGTATCCGTGCCATTAAGCGACGCGAAGTGGATTTAATTGGCGACCCTGAAGTCCGCTATCGGGAAGATCCGGTCAGAATGCTGCGCGCCGTGCGTTTTGCTGCCAAACTGGATATGACGATCAACCCGCGTACGGCAGAACCTATCCGTGAACTGGCACATCTGTTATCCAATATTCCGCCGGCGCGTCTGTTTGAAGAAATACTCAAACTGTTTTTGTCTGGTCAGGGTCTCAAGACATTCCGCATGCTGCGTGAGTTTAACCTTCTGGAGCCTTTGTTCCCGATGCTTGGCAGAGTGTTTGCCGCGGCTGACAGCAAGGAAATAGCGCTGATTGAACGGGTATTGGTAAATACCGACGAACGTATTAACACCGGGCAGCGGGTCACACCGGCTTTTTTGATTGCCACCTTATTGTGGTACCCAGTAGAAGAGCATGCCACCAAACTCCAGTCAGAGGCAGGCCTCAACGCGCACGATGCATTCAATATTGCCATGGGTGATGTATTACATCGCCAATCCCAGCGCATTATGATCCCAAAACGTTTCAGCACGGTGGTACGCGACATCTGGAACCTGCAGCAGCGGCTACCAAGACGCTTTGGCCGACGGGCTTTCCAGTTATTGTCGCATCCGAAGTTCCGCGCAGCGTACGACTTTTTACTCGCCCGCGGTCAGACTGAAGGAGGTGCATTGCTGGAGTTAGCCGATTGGTGGACCCAGTTTCAGGATGCGTCACCCAACCAGCAAAAGAAAATGCTCAATACCCTGCGTCAGGAAGAAGGCGGAGCCCAGCGTAAACGCCGCCGTCCCAGAAAACCGAAATCCGATAACCATGTCCAGTAAGCATAATGTTTATATTGGCCTGGGCAGTAATCTGGGCGAATCACTGAGCCAGTTGATTTCGGCTATTTGCGCGATCAGTGAATTGTCAGATACCCAGGTAGAGAAGGCTTCCTCTTTTTATCAGAGTAAGCCCATGGGCCCGCAGGATCAGCCCGTTTATATTAACGCCGTTGCACGCATTACAACCACTTTAGATCCCCATGAATTATTAACCAGCCTGCAAAAAATCGAACATCATCACGGCCGGGTCCGTGAAGGTGAGCGCTGGGGACCACGCACCCTCGATTTAGATATTCTGCTGTATGATACCGAGACCATCAATACCGATGCTCTGATCATTCCGCACATTGGTATGGCCGAGCGCGAATTTGTACTGGTTCCGCTTTTTGAAATTGCGCCAGACATGATTATGCCAGACGGACTGCCGCTATCAGTGTGGGTGTCACGCTGCTCGCTGGACGGTCTTAAGCGCCTCGCCTCAATCAACGAGACATCCACTCTATAATGGCCCTGTCGCCTTTATTGCATTGGGAGAATGCCCATGAAAAAAGTCACCATTTCGACGCTGATTAAACAAAAACAACAGGGTGAAAAAATCACCGCCCTGACAGCCTATGACGCCAGTTTTGCCAAGCTATTTGATGAGCAAGGGATTGATGTGCTGTTAATAGGAGACTCACTGGGCATGGTGTTACAGGGCCAGGACAGCACCTTGCCGGTAACCACGGTAGATGTTGCCTACCATACCCGCTCAGTCGCTGCCGGGGTGAATACAGCCTTCGTGATTGCCGATATGCCGTTTATGTCCTATGCCACACCAGCGCAGGCTTATGAAAACGCAGCGCAATTAATGGCCGCCGGTGCCAGTATGGTCAAACTGGAGGGCGGGTCCTGGCTACGTGACACCATCACCGGCCTTAAACAGCGAGGAGTGCCGGTTTGTGGTCATCTGGGGCTTACCCCGCAATCGGTGAATGTCTTTGGTGGCTTTAAAGTACAAGGTCGTGAAGAAGACAAAGCACAACAGCTTGTGGATGACGCGTTGGCTTTGGAGGCAGCGGGAGCACAAATGCTGGTACTCGAGTGTGTCCCCACGCCACTGGGTAAAGCGGTAAGTGAACAACTCAACATTCCGGTAATAGGCATAGGCGCGGGCGTGCACACCGACGGCCAGATCCTGGTCATGCACGATATGTTTGGTGTCAGCGCCAATTATATGCCCAAGTTTTCGAAAAACTATCTTACCGAGACAGGTGATCTGCGTAAAGCCGTTGCCCTGTATATTGAACAAGTAAAAAACGGCCTGTTCCCCGGCCCCGAACATAGCTTTGACAAATAATGCAATTTATTGAATCACTAAGTACTTTACGAGAAGTTCGAGAAGATTGGCGCAGCGCCGGTCGCTCTGTTGCCTTTGTTCCCACCATGGGTAATTTACACGACGGCCATCTGGATCTGGTGAAGCAGGCCAAAAAACTGGCCGATAAAGTGGTGGTGTCGATTTTCGTAAACCCGATGCAGTTTGGTGCCAATGAAGATCTGGATGCCTATCCACGTACGCTTGACGCCGATCGTAGCAAGCTAGAAGCCCACGGTGTTGACGCGCTGTTTTTCCCGGCGGTTGATGATGTTTATCCACGCGGTTTAAGTGAACAAACCTTTGTCGAAGTGCCCGGCATATCTGAACTACTGTGCGGGGCGAGTCGCCCCGGCCATTTCCGCGGTGTCGCGACCATCGTGTGTAAGTTATTTAATATGGTACAGCCCAACGTGGCTTGTTTTGGTGAGAAAGACTTCCAGCAGTTACAGGTGATCCGCATCATGGTGGAAGATTTATCCATGCCGATTAACATTGTTGGCGTGCCCACAAGACGTCAGGAAGACGGACTGGCGATGAGTTCCCGCAATGGTTACCTCAGTGCTGAACAACGGGCCGCAGCCACTCAGATATACGCCGCCATGGAACAAATGCGAGAAGCGATTTGTAATGGTCGCGAAAGCTATGCGGATATCGAGCGTAAAGCATCTCAGTCGCTTATGGCAGCTGGTTTTAAACCGGATTACGTTACTATTCGAAATGCCAGGAGCCTGCAACCTGCACAGCCAAAGGACACTCAGCTGGTCATTCTGATGGCGGCGTTTATAGGCACAACACGTTTAATCGACAATATGCAGATTACACTGGATCAGGCCTGATCCAGTGTCGCAGGGGTGTTCACCGCCAATAATTCCTGCCACACGCGATTGCGGCTGGCAATGGCGTGTTGCTCTTCCAGAATCGCTCTGAGATCGCGGGTTGTGGTCATTGGATTGGCCAGCACAACACGAAAAACCGTGATGGGATAAGCGCCATAAACCGGACATTCCAAACGAGTCCGTGACACAAATGACTTACCAGCTTCACGCTGCAATTTTTGCACATTGACGACCAGGCGGTCAGCTTTACTGTTGAGCCGCTGCGCGTGTACCTGAGGCAACGTTTTCAATTGGGCCTGAATAGCCGCCGGACAAACCCGGTAAGTCATAATAGAAAGTGTGGGGGAAGTGATCAGCTCGAAATCAGCATGTGCCTCAATCATAGCCGCAAATTTTTTCGCTTTTTCAATACTCTGGTTAATCAGCAGTTCATAGCCACGGCGGCCCAGAATATGCAATGACGAATACACCATCATGGCCATGCCATTACGAGAGCCTTCGAGAGTAGTCGCACCCAGATCCTTTGAACCTTCACGCAGAATATATTGCGCGTGATGACGCACAGCGTTGGCATCTGCCGGGTTCTTAAACAGCGCCATGCCTGCCCCCATGGGTACATACATTTGCTTGTGCGCGTCAATAGTCACCGAGTCGGCCTTTTCAATGCCTTTTAAAATGCCCCGGTAGTGCTTGGAAAACAGCGTAGCACCGCCCCAGGCAGCATCTACGTGGAACCAGCAGCCCAGTTCTTCAGCCACATCGGCCAGTTCATCGAGCGGATCAACATGACCGGTTTCCGTGGTTCCGCCAATACCAACAATGGCCAGCAGTTTATTGCCCTGTTCCTGATATTCCCGGCCTTTTCTGAGCGCCTCGGTGGGATCAAGCACTTGCTCCGGACAAGGCAACGTAAGCAGGTTTTCGCGCCCGATCCCCAGTACATCCACCGCTTTCGAGAGGCTGTAATGACCACGCCGCGAGCACAATACCCCGAGATTGTCGATATCATAGTGACGGTAAGCACTGGCCAGTCCGGCTCTGGCTACACCAGGAAAACGCCCCTGTGGACCAAGGATTTTGTTCCGTGCCACCCAAAGTGCGGTAATGTTGGCAACAGTACCACCAGAGCAAAACGCGCCCAGGGCGTGTCGGGCACTGTGCAGGTATTGTTCGTAAAAACTTTCGTCCTGCTCGTAAACCAGATTGTGCATCATGCCCAGCACCTGACGTTCAAGTGGGGTAAACGCTTTTGAGGTTTCTATTTTGACCAGGTTCTGATTCAGACCTACCAGCAGCTTGGCCAGCGATAAATGAAAGTACGGCAACGCCGATGTCATATGGCCAATAAAAGTTGGGGAATAGGTATTCACTGAATGAGCAACCAGCTTTTCCAGCAGGTTTTCAGCGTGCGTTGACACAAACTCCGGCGACTCAGGCATCATTGCATCGGCAAAGTCCTGTTCGACTTCTTCCAGCGAGGTTTTCTTCGTCACTACGTGTCGAGACAAGAAATCCAGGATATTGTCTGAAAGGTGTTCTTCAATTTGTGCCAGCTTAGAGTCTTTGTGCTCTGGCTTGGTAAAAACCCGAAACAGGTGCTTCAAGCTTACTTGTGCTTCACCCACACTGTACACCTCTCGAATTGAAAATGATAACTGCGCTGAAGCTTTGTCACATTAACTTTTAAACGCTCGCGCAACATTGCCAACCGGCCTAATCTGAAACTCATTCCGGATACTTAGCAATGACCTTTCACAGCCCATGACTGTAGCGCAGATTACCGGCTACGCCAAGGCCAGCCAACGTTTCTTGCGCTAAACAGCCAGTAAAAAGATCTTCCGGGGCAGCCCCAAAGAGTGTGCGATTATAAGGATTTTCTAACAAAAACCCATGAAAATCTGTCATATTAGTGACACAAATCCAGTTTTTAACCACTTTAGTGTGTGGCCTTATTCCGCCACTGCCCCGAGCAACTGCCAGCATTGCTGGCCACTGTCCTGATACTTCTGCTCAAAGGGCGTTAACGCCGTTCGCTGTGAATTAACCTCAGCAATCTCACACTGCATGCCATATTTAGCCGCGGCAACAGCGAATTCCTCAAGGTAAATCAACCAATTACTGCGCACTTCAAGACAAGGGGACAGGGCCATGAGAGCGGGCATAGCCTGACTCGCATGCCAGCGCTTTTGTACCTGAGAAGGTTTGGGGTACGGATTAGGATACAGCAGATAATGGGCTTTGATGCGCCAGGGGCTCTGGTTACAGGCATCTCCCATCAACCGCCAGAAGTCGACTACATCAGCCCGCACTACCCGGTAGTTTGTTCGCTCGCTCTGATAATGCTGGTGCTTACTGACTCTCAGGGCTGATTTATCGATGCCGACGATCCGCGCTTGCGGATATCGTTGAGCCAGTTCGGCCGTGCTTTTGCCCACCCCACAGCAGGAGTCGAGGATCACCTCGCCCTGCCAGTCACTCAGCCAGTCAGCGACTTCATCGAAAGCCTGCTGGGTATGGGCATGGATGGGGCGACGGTTTTCGGTACGCTGGTACTTTTCAACTATCGCCTCAAGCTTATCGTGAACGCCATTTTGCTGGCTTTCTACGGTGCGAGAATTCCCCCGCATGATCAGGAACGGATCCCCGTGCCGCGCTTGAGCAACGTGTAAGCAACGGTAAACAATGCCAGGTTAAACAACACCAGTAAACCCATGGCCAGGCCAATATTAACATCAGACACGCCTAAAAAGCCGTAGCGGAAACCATTCACCATATACACAATGGGGTTTGCCTTACTAACCCATTGCCAGAACTCAGGTAAGAGTGTCAGCGAGTAGAAGACGCCCCCAAGGTAAGTCAGCGGTGTTAGCACGAAAGTGGGGATCAGGCTGATATCGTCAAAGGTTTTAGCGAAAATACCATTAACCAGCCCAGCCGTCGCAAACAGTGTTGCCGTGAGTATCAGGGTCAGCACTATAATAGCCAGGTTGTGAATATGGACATCCACAAATAACATCGATACCACCGTTACAATAAGGCCAATCAGCATGGCCCTGGCTACACCGCCGCCCACGTAGCCCAGAATAATCACCGAGGTAGGTACCGGTGCCACCAGCATTTCTTCCAGGTTACGCTGGAACTTGGCGCTGAAAAATGAAGACGACACATTGGCATATGAGTTGGTAATTACCGACATCATGATCAGGCCAGGCACAATGAATTCCATATAGGTAAAGCCACCCATCTGACCGATACGTTCGCCGATGAGATTACCAAAAATAACAAAGTACAAACTCATAGTAATGGCTGGCGGCACCAGGGTTTGTACCCAAATTCGCAGAAAGCGCGTGCACTCTTTTATCCAGATGGTGGTTAAAGCTATCCAGTTGTTTCCGGCAGACATTACACCGACTCCTTACGTCCGGCTTCAACCAGACTAACAAATAATTCTTCCAGACGATTGGCCTTATTACGCATACTCATTACCTGTATGCCCTGCTCCGTCAACTGACTGAACACCGGATTAAGGCCATCGGATTTGGCTACGTCCACTTCCAGCGTGTTGCTGTCGAGTAAGCGGTATTCAAAACCCGCCAGGCTGACATCAGCAGTTTCACCCTGCAAATCCAGCACAAAGGTTTCGATATTGAGTTTCGACAACAGCGCCTTCATGGACGTATTTTCAACAATCAGTCCTTTATCGATGATGGCGATATTGCGACACAGCATTTCCGCTTCTTCCAGGTAATGCGTAGTCAGAATGATGGTGATCCCCTGGCCGTTAATTTCCTGCAGGAAGTGCCACATTGAGCGCCTGATTTCGATATCAACGCCTGCTGTAGGTTCATCGAGGATGAGCATTTTGGGCTCATGCATTAAGGCTCTGGCAATCATCAGGCGACGCTTCATACCACCTGATAATTCACGTGCACGGGCATTACGTTTTTCCCATAAATCGAGCTGCGATAAATATTTTTCGGCCCGTTCGTGAGCAACATTACGTGGCACGCCGTAATAACCGGCCTGATTGAGCACGATCTGCAATACGGTTTCGAACTGATTAAAGTTAAACTCCTGCGGCACCAGACCGATGCACGACTTGGCCAGCTCCTTTTCCTTATCCAAATCGTAACCAAACACTTTTACGTCACCTGAAGTTTGGTTTACCAACGAGCTAATGATGCCAATTGTGGTTGATTTACCCGCCCCATTAGGACCGAGCAGGGCAAAAAAGTCACCCTCTTGCACACTCAGCTCAACGCCTTTTAAGGCATGAACTGAGCCACGGTAGGTTTTTGTTAACCCCGAGATTGTTAACGCTTGCATGCTGATTTCCGTGTTTATTGTTGTGTTGCCCTGGGGGGCAGGAATTGGCAAAAGGTATGTAAATACACCATATTCGCCTGACCATCCAACCCAACGTCTGTTATTGGTGTTTCATTTTTTGGCAGGAGGCCTGAGCACAACGGGTTCAGATAGAATTCGATTTTCAACTGATATGGTAACAAATTTACAGATTTAAAGTGTCTACTTTGGCGGACAAACCATTCAAAAAAACCAATAACGTATAAAATAAAATACCATAAGCGGATTATACATACCAAATTTATACCTAATGTCGGCATCTGAGGTTTGTTTCCCATCTGTGACGTGCTATTTTCAAGCTTTAACAGCAACGTATCTATTCTCTGGTAGCTCATCAGTCCTCTCTATGCCCATCCAATCCACGAAAAATATCGAGTCCTGCCTGGTTTTAATCGTTGATGATGATCACATCAGTCGTACACTGGTTGCTAATATCTTAAATAACGTCTGCCGCTCTTTCACCGCATCGTCCGCTGCCGATGCCTTAGAGTTCTGTGAAAACAAACTACCTGATTTACTGGTGGTAGACGTAAACATGCCTGATACCAATGGACTGGAGCTCTGTCGTCAGTTCAAAGCCCGCAATGATACCGCCGATATCCCGGTTATCTTTATAACCGCTGATTTAGGTAAAGATGCTCAGGTAAACTGCTGGGAGGCCGGTGGTAATGACTTTGTGACCAAACCGGTGGTTGCCCAAACCATCGTTCACCGTGTCCGTAATCAATTGCTGAGCAAGCTGCGTCTCGACGCATTAAGAAAACTCAGTTATGAGGACAGTCTGACCGGCTTATACAACCGCAATTACCTGAATGAGGAATATCCCCATTTATCGCGCCAGTTGATGCGCGACCACCAGCCATTAGGGCTAATCATTTTCGATGTGGATTATTTCAAGCAGTACAACGATCTTTATGGCCATCTGAAGGGTGATATCTGTTTGGAAAAGGTGTCGTCGGTGTTGGCTCGTTACTCGCGGCGAGCCCGTGATGCCGTGGTCAGGTATGGGGGAGAGGAGTTTATCATGCTACTGCCGAATACCAAACTATCCGGTACGCGGGAGATAGCGAATCAGATTTTAGCCGATATCTATCTGTTAAACATAGCCCACAAGCACTCACCTTTTGAGCGGGTTACCCTGAGTGCTGGTGCCGTGAGTATTCAGAATATTGAACGCTACCCCCTCAACGATGTCATCGAACAGGCTGATATCAACCTGTACGATGCAAAGCTCAAAGGTAAAAACAGGGTCGTTACGAGCTAACCGCTATCGCTGTGCGGTTAAGGTTGGATCTTCCTCACCGAGTTCAATGACCACTTTCCGGTCGAAGAAAGTGCCTTCATATTCCTTATGTTTACTGCGTTCCTCACCTAACGCCAAGGTAAGCACCTGCGTTTCGTTTACGCCCTGATTAAGTAAGTATTGCTTTACGCTAATCGCCCGTTGCATTGACAACGCCTGATTGTACTTAGCATCACCACGCTGATCTGCATGACCGGTGAGGCGAGCCTGAAGCGAGGGGTAACCGCGTAATGCCTTGGCAATCAGATCCAGTTGCTGCTGATAATCCGGCGCAATGTCATAGGCCCCGGTTTGAAACTGCACCACACTCTGCAAAGTGATAGCCGGCGCATCCTGAGTACGCGTATCACTCACCTGGGTGGTCATACTCGCCTGCTGTAACTGTTGTATCTGGCTTTTCATTGCCAGTAATGATCGATCGCGCTGCGATAATAACTCGGCCTGAGCGGTTAACCTGGCCTGCTTGGTCTGAAGTTCCTTATCCTGTTGAATATCATTACCTAATAACGCTCCCACGAAGCCAGCCACGGCGGCGCCCACCGGCCCCGCTACCATAGCGCCAATGACTACACCGGATCCCATACCAATACCGGCGGCATGTTCATAAGGTTTTTCTTTTTCGCTGGCCATGGCTGGCGCAACTGATGTTAAGCAAGACATGGCAAGTGCGGCTGAAATGATAGTTTTACGCATAGTAGTTTCCTTTGGGTAATCAAGTTATGTTTCGCTGTGAACGATAGGTATTACACCAGCGGGATATGGCACGGTTGGTGTCAGGTTGTGGCAATGTGCTGAACAAAAAAGGAAAAACATGGCAACTTGTGGCGATATTAAACACCAAATGAATTGCCAACTGCGGAAAACCCACCATCACCAGCGCAAAAGTGGCAGAAAAATGGCAAGCTCGGGGAATTTGTGCCGAACTTCCGCCTAACCCTGTTAACTAAGTTATAGTAGAGGCCGGTATTAGACAGGATGAATGATGTATGCCAAAAACCATTGCCATTGTTGAAGATGATATTGCTATCCGTGATAACTATACTGCCGTGCTGAGCGGACAAGGCTATACGGTTCAGGCTTATGCTGATCGACCGTCGGCCACCCTGGCATTCAGCCAGTCTTTACCCGACCTCGCTATTATCGATATCGGTCTGAATGACGAAATGGAAGGCGGCTTTATGCTTTGCCAACAGTTGCGTCAGCTTTCCCAGTCGTTACCTATCATCTTTTTTACTGCGCGGGATAATGACGTGGATACCATCAGCGGCCTGCGTATGGGTGCCGATGACTACCTGACCAAAGACATCAGTATGGCACACCTGTTAGCGCGCATTGCCGCCCTGTTCAGACGCACCGACTTACTTGCCACGCCAAAACAGGACTCAGATTCAATTCGCCTTGGCCATCTTAAGGTGGATGTCAGTCGCATGACAGTGAGCTGGAAGGATATCCCGGTTGCCCTGACCGTCACCGAATTCTGGATGTTGCACGCTCTGATCAAGCGCCCGGGGCATGTTAAAAGCCGTCAGCAACTGATGGATGAATCACGTATGGTAGTCGATGACTCTACAATCACCTCACATATCAAGCGCATGCGGAAAAAATTTGTGCAACTCGACGAAAGCTTCGATCATATCGATACAGTCTATGGCATGGGATATCGCTGGCAGCAATAGCTGGCCGGTGTAAGAAGGAATCAGGCTGGTGAAGTTGCGTTTTTCAATTCGTCTGCAGTTATTGGTACTGTCGCTATTCTTGTTTGCCATTCCCTGGCTCGGCTATAAATATGTCTGGGAGCTGGAGCAATACCTACGCATCGGGCAGGAACAAACTATGATTGGCACGGCCAGAGCGGTTGCCACTGCGCTGCACGAACGCCCGGCCCTGTTTGACAGTCAGTCCGCATACTTACAAAACGTACGCCCCGGTACAGATTTGTATGCGCCGCCCATTGATGTGCCCATTCAGCTCGACGGACGCTTACAGGAATGGCAGGCGGTATCACCACTTATCCAGTCTTATAATGAAGAGAACGTAGTCACTTGGTTTGCCGATCAGAATGTGCCGGTCACCCTGTCCGTAGAGCACATGGTGGGTCGTTACGATCAGTACTTTTACGCCATGTTCGCAGTAACTGATGACAACGTGGTTTTTCGTGCACCCAACAGCCTGAGCGTTGACCGCTCCGATCATCTACTGATCGGTATGCTGGATGCTCAGGATACCCTGCACCGCTACATAATTTCGCCCTACGACGCCGGCTGGGTAAATGCTTACCAACTTGATGAGAACCCTGGCCGCTTTCGCGCCGTCGATAACGCGCTGGAAATTCAGGGCCGCTGGGAGCTAACCAATAGCGGTTATAATGTCGAACTCCGCTTTCCAATTACCATGACATCCGGCGCCCTGGCTTTCGCCATTGTCGATGTTGACGACCCGGTTAACCGCGCCAAACAGTATGCCGTGGGTACCGCTAACCCCAACCAGAGTGATGATTTAGGCACCGTGGTAACCCCATCTCCTGAAATCGAGCGGATACTTTCCGGGTTACGCTATGCCGACTCCAGAGTGTGGGTTATCGATAAACACAAGCGAGTACTGGCCCGCTCAGGTTCTATCCATTCTTCTCTCGGGCTTAATGCCGGTAGCCAGGAAAGCAGCAGTCAGGGATGGTGGCACTACGTAGAACAACAATGGTTGCTGCCACTGTATTATCAGATACTCACCCGTCCCCCCGGCGATTTTGTTGACGAGCTGGCAGACGCCTATGCGCTGGCTGGCAAAGATATCAATCACGCGCTGAGTGGCCAGCCAGACTCCCTGTGGCGTCTGACTCCGGACAACAAAGCAGTGATATTATCTGCCGCCTATCCCATTTACATTGGCGATTCTGTCATGGGGGCGGTGGTCGTTGAACAGACCACCCACGGGATCCGAACGTTGCGGAACCGGGCACTGGAACAGCTTTTTCACGTTATTCTTGCCGTAATGCTACTCGGTACGCTCGGCTTGTTGATGTTTGCCCACCGCATCTCCAGTCGTATTCGCAATTTACGTGATGATACCGAAGCGGTCATCGACCCGAACGGCAAAATAATCGGCAGCCTGCCGCCATCCCGACATGGTGATGAAATTGGCGACTTATCCCGCTCATTCAGCGCGGTGTTAAGCCGCCTGCAGCAGTACAATTCATACCTAGAAAATATGGCATCCCGCCTTTCCCACGAACTACGTACGCCTATTGCCGTGGTTCGCTCCTCACTGGATACCCTCAACGAGGTTAAGGATCCAGCCCAGCAACAGGTGTTTTTAAGCCGCGCACAATCTGGTATAAGCCGGTTAAGCAGCATTCTGAACAGCATGAGCGAAGCAACCCGATTGGAACAAATGATCAGTCAGGAAGACACTGAGCGCTTCGATATAGTGAAAGTAGTTGGTGGCTGTGTAGCAGGCTATCAACATGCCTACCCCCACCGGCAGTTTGCGCTCAGGCTCAGTTGTGAGAAAGCACTGCTCAATGGCTCGCCGGATTTAATTGCTCAAATGCTGGACAAGATTATCGCTAATGCGGTGGAATTCAGCCAGGCAAAGAGTACTATTGCTCTGCATATGTGGCAGGAACAGCGCACTGTTAAGCTCAGCATTACCAATACCGGCCCGTTGCTACCCAAAGGTATGCACGAACAACTGACCCAGTCCATGGTGTCGGTTCGCGCAGAGGGCAATAATGCCGATGGACCGCCGCATTTAGGCCTCGGGCTATATATTGCCAACATGATTGTGGCCTTCCATAAAGGGAACATTGTACTTCAGGATTTACCAGACAAAACCGGGGTCTGCGTGGTGATTTCACTGCCCGTAACCCAGAACTAACCAGAAAGGGTGAAAGAATGAGCGAAGCTGATCCGCGGATTGTGGCACTGGAAAAGCAGTTCAGTCAGTTACACGTACAATTGTTTGATACTTTTAGTCACGCCCAGTCTGCGGTGATGACGGTGATCCAGACCGGCCAGGATATCGACGCCAACCATGATGACTTTACCCAGCTTAAGCGTGATTTTGAGGTAACCGTGGCGATGTATCCGGGCCGCGACCAGACTATGCAGCAGAAAATCAACGCTACCAACGAGCTGGCAACGAGTCAGCAGAGCTCGAATGTACACTTAACTCAGGTGTGGGCTGCGGCGGTATCAGCATTGTCCTGCGACCGCATGCTGGCGATGATTCCAACAGATTTGCGGGACGATCCCGATGTGACTGGTGAGTTACAGCAAAAACGCCGGGAACATCTGACCATGTGGGAGGAGCGACTGGACAATCCTTAACGTAGTCCGTATCGGGCTACTTTTTGCCCGGCGCCGACGTCATACTGCTATCAGGTACATTTTTAAGCATCATCAGTTGCTTACGGCGGTGCATCACATAAGCCAGACGGCGCATGCTAACATTGGTATCCTTCTCATCCTCAATATCCACACCCAGTAATCTTTCCAATAGATCCTCCAGCGTCAGTATGCCTTCCAAACCACCGTATTCATCCACAACCAGCACAATATGCACGTGGTTTTTAATAAACTGATCGAAAGTAGATGACAACGGCATCGAACTTAGTACGGTCAACATGCTCATACGGTATTGTGACAACGGATTGTCGCCATGGCCTTTTGCCTGGGCAACCAACAAATCAGACCGCATCACAAAGCCGGTAATTTGCTCTGAGTCGCCCTCTTCATAAATGGGAATGCGTGAGTATTTAATACTGCCATGTTTATGGAAAAACTCTGTAATGGTCTGTGTTTCGGGCACCGAAAACACCTGGGTACGATGAGTGATGGCATCTTTTACCGACAGCTCATTGAGAGTAAGCAAGCTCTTCATGACAGACGCTTCATGCTCATTTAATTGGCCTTCTTCGCCGCTCAACTCTGCCATAGCGTGTAACTCGGCACGATTAAGCCCGCGCAAAGGACTCTCTTCTTTAAAACCCTTAGTTAGCCATTCAGACATCTTCACAAAAGGGTAAAGCAGAAGAACCAGGTACTTAAGGAAGTACGCAGTGACTGGAGCCAGAGCGCGCCAGAAAGTTGCGCCCAAAGTTTTGGGGATAATTTCCGAAAAGACCAGAATCAACAAAGTGAGAATAGCCGAAATAAGGCCCAGATACGCATCACCAAATACTATTGCCGCCTGAGCACCGGCACCAGCAGCCCCCATGGTATGGGCAATAGTATTTAACGTTAAAATGGCCGATAAGGGGCGGTTAATATCTTCGGTGAGATGGCGAAGCACCACGCCACTGGGCTTCTGCTCTTTTTCCAGAACAGAAATATAGGCTGAAGAAACGCTCAGGATCACCGCTTCGGCGATGGAACACAAGAATGAAAATCCTAGTGCGATAATCACGTAAACGAGCAATAAAATCATGTAAAGCAGTCCATTGAGTCAGTGTACAAAGGTTATTATGAGGCCTTATCCGGTGGATACAAGCGCTATAAAGCGTAACAAAATATCTAATACCAAAGAATGATTAACAAATTTAATAATTATTGTTACATTTGAATTACATTCGATGAAAAAGAGGTTCGAATTATGACTAAAGCTAAATTGTCAGATCAAATTTCACTGGTGTTGTATTCTGTTTCGTTAATGATCATTACTGCGGGTGTTTTTAACGCATATATTTGAACGCAAAGCTCTTAAAGAGTCAGCGTGGCTAGCACATAAAGCAAAAAGCCGTCAGTAGCACTGACGGCTTTTTTCATCAGGATGATTGCCGTTTGAATTTACGGATCACCGACCAGGATTCAAGCATTACCAACACACTGACAATCAACACAACCGCATCTAAAAAGACCAGTAGATAGTTACCATCGAGGTAGTACTCTTTTAGCTTAATAATCCCCGCCAAAAATGCCATCACAATTACAAAGGTCATAGGTACCAGGGTATAAACAGCCGGGCGCTTCATTTTAATCAGCATCACTGAAATCACCAGCAGCGTCATACTTGCCAGGATCTGATTGGTTGAACCAAACAATGGCCAGATGATCATACCACCGCTGCCCGAGGAGCCGCCAGCACCGAAGGCCAGTAACAGGCAGCAGGCTACAGCAACCAGGGTAGCTATCACGCCATTTTTCAGTACCGGTAACTGATAAATTTCACCCCACTCCTGAATAATGTAACGCTGTAAGCGAACGCCAGAGTCCATGGTGGTACCGGCAAACAACACAACCATCGTCGCCAGAATGGTGGATGAGAAGTCTACCGGTAAGCCCCAGCCCTGTTGGATAAGGTTAGCGCCACCTGTGATGAATGCCGCTACCGAGCCATCCCCAAGATGGCTGTATACCTCATGCCACTCTTCTGGTGATGCGGCTAATGCCACGCCGCTGACCGCAACAATCGTCACCAGAGCCAGACAACCCTCACCTACCGCACCAAGGTAACCAACGAAACGGGCATCCGTTTCTTTATCCAGTTGCTTCGAGCTGGTACCCGAAGAAACGATCCCATGAAAACCCGACACCGCGCCGCAAGCAATAGTGACGAACAACAAAGGGATAATACTGGGGGTATCCACCGCTGTCTGGGTATTAAACGCAGGTGCCGTAATATCCGGTAGCGACACAAACACCGCACCATAAAGTAAAAACAATCCAACCAGTAACTGCATGCCGTTAATGAAGTCTCTAGGCTGTAGAAGCATCCACACCGGCAGTAGTGAAGCAATGGCAGCATAGATGAACAAAATAATGATCCAGTTAGCATTGGCGGATAAGCCAAACAGGGTTTCCGGTAACTCGATAGGAATGTAGCTACCAGCAAACACTGAAGCGTAAAGCACTATGATCCCCACCAGACACATCGGGATCAGGCTAAAGTTTCGTTTCAGAAGCTGGCCAATAACCAGCGCCACGGCAATCGCCATCCAGGCAGGAAATACCGCGTTAGGCTGGGAGACAAATGATTTAGCAATGACAACGCCGAAAACGGCATTTACCATGAGCAAGACTAGGAAGACGACTACCATGAACAGTGAACGGGTATGCTTACCAATGACATCTTCCGCGAGCGCCCCCATAGACTTACCCTTATGCCGGCTGCTGGCCCACAGCGCCCCCATGTCATGTACCCCGGCAAAAAACATTGTACCGAAGACGACCCAGAGTACTGCAGGAACCCACCCCCAGTAAACCGCGATAGCCGGACCGACAATCGGCGCAGCGCCCGCTACAGAGGTGAAATGATGGCCCCACAAAACCACTTTATTCGTGGGGACAAAGTCCACACCATCACGTAGTTCGTGAGCGGGCGTTTTAAAGTTAGGATCGAGCTGGAAAATCCGTTCCGCAATAAACTTTGAATAAACAAACCAACCCAGCATCATTCCCGCAATGCCGAGCAAAACTATCAGTACTGAAGCCATGAAAACACCTTAAGAAGGTGATAACGACTCAATAGACGTTAATCACCAACAATTAAACTATGTAACTCCCAATTCTAACGCATTTCATTACTAAGCAAAGCACCCTACGCATTCTACTCTGGATAAGGTGCTGGTCACTCAGGATGAATAACGGCTTTAAATCGGTCCATTTTGTATTGCTTGATTATAAAGCAGTTTGGCATACTAGCTTCCGTATAACGATTCATTTTTATCAGCGCTATTATAAGAACCAAGCTATTCCATGGACGATAAAACGTCTTCAGTACCCGACTCTTCAGCCTGATCTCAGTCGATACACTTTGCAGATTGGTTACTCACACCCAGGGCTCGCGAGCTTTCCCACCGGGGTAAGGTTATTGAATTAGAGCCGCTGTTGTTCAACCTGTTACTTTATTTTATTGTAAATCACAGCCGTCTTGTCTCACGTCAGAACCTGGTCGATGATGCCTGGCAGCAAAATTGACTCAGACAAAAAACCTTTAATTCAAACACTGTATATCTGCGTTTCCAACATCGGTAATAATGCTTTATACAGCATTAGCACCCCGAATTAAGGCTTTATAAGGTTTTCATAAGACACAATCGCAAAAAACCTGCTTAATCTTGCTCCTGTCATCAGGCAACAACGCCTGACAACAGATAAAGGAGCAATACCATGAAACGCATTCACAACCGTCTGGCGACATTCGTTACTTTAACGTTTATCAGTGTTTGTTCAAGCCGGGTTGTATTAGCACAAGAAAGTCAGACTGAGGCAGCTGTTAAGGTAACCGTTACAACAAAACCCAACCAATGCACAGTTAACATCCCCTGAACAGGCGCAATATACTGTTGACGTGTCTTTAGCTAATGCGTTTTTAAAAGAAGTAGAAGCACAGGTTTCAACAGCTATCCAACAGCGTCGCCAAGCATTGGAGTCTGCACTGGTTAACACGGTTTCAAACATAATTTCACTTTAATCGTCGGGAGCTAACTCATGACAAACACCATTATTCGTTCTGCAATTTGTGCCCTTGGCTTATTGGCCGCCGTAATCACCCCGGTATCAGGTTTTGCGGGCGATGCACACAGCTCGGTCTGGAAAGTAACCAAAGGGGAAGATAGCGTCATTATAGGCGGTACCATTCACATTCTGCCGGTAGCGGAGTTTCCGCTACCAGAAGCGTTTACAGATGCTTACGCCAAAAGTGATACTTTAGTCTTTGAAGCCGAACTGCCTGATCTAACCGATGCGGCGGCTCAACAGCAGGTAATGGCGGCTATGATGTATAAAAATGGTGAGACGCTGAAGGACACATTGTCGGCATCAACCTATCAGGCACTCAGCGAGTATTTCAAGGCGTTTGGCGCCAATATGGAGCAATTATCTCAGTTCAAACCCGGTTTCATCACTACCATGATGACCGCGATGGAAGCCCAGCGAGTGAGAATGGCCGGCGAAGGTGTAGACGGGTACTTTATGCAGTTGGCGCAGAGAGACCATAAAGACCAACAATATCTTGAAACAATTGAATATCAGATTAGCGTTCTGTCTTCGTTAGGTGAAGGCGATGAAGATCGTATGATCTCAGAAAGCCTGACAATGATGCCTCAGTTAAAAACCTACTTACAAGACATTATCACAGCATGGCGCGCCGGTGATACTGACACACTGCGGGCCCTATCAGTGGATAAATTCAAAAAAGAGTCACCGGCTTCATTTGATTTAATGTTTACCGAGCGCAATAACAACTGGGTTCCTCAGATTGAAGCGATGTTTGGCAATGATGCACAGGAGTTTGTATTAGTGGGCACCGGACACCTGGTAGGTCCAACCAATGTGTTGGCATTACTCGAAGCAAAAGGCTACACAGTGGAGCGTTTCTAACACCGTCTTTAGCGCATAGTCATTGCGGGTAAGCAGCTTACCCGCTAAACAAGAAAGGGAACCCAATGTTTTATCACTATTGCTGGCCGTAACGCCGAGTGTCGCAAAGCCATTAAAATTAATCTGTGCGCTGGCTGTTACCGAGAAGAGTACCAGTGAAACGACACGGATAAGACTCGAAAAACTTCGGCATTTATTCCAGAACAAGAACAATTTTGATCTCCTCTGAAACACTATTTACCGGTAAGCACGACAATGCTGATGAATTTTTAGTAAATACTCAACGCTTGCATCAAGGGTAGCAACCTGCACCCAGCGGCTTGGCCCTACCGAAAAAGATAAGCCGTGAACAGTAAGCACCGATTTCTTGCTCACCCACTGAGCACTTGTAAAAAAGTCCGTAAACTGGTGCCATTAACATAACCTGTAGTGGTGTTCACAAGCATTGAACGATATTTGAGCGTTCATGCTCTCACCCTGCCAGCCCCCCTAAGCATATTAAAGCGAGAATGAGTCCGTATTTTTTCATAATAATATCCTTTAATTAAACTTATTTATCTTAGTAACTAATGACTTATATTCATTTCCTGTAATTTTCTGGGCCTCCCTAACCAATCTTTCAGCTTCTTCAATGTTAAAAATTTCTGGGTGATGAATGTGATCCAAATACTTCATCGCTAAAAATACTTTAGCTTGTGGTTCGACTACTGATGCTTTTTTTAAAAGAACCAGTGACCTATTATGCAACTCACTTGCTTCAGGACTCGTTCGCTTTAAACCTAATGCTTTATTATCAAGGGCTAGTGCTAAAAAAAGTTGAGACTTTTGATTATTTCCCTCAGCTGATTCTTCTAATCTTTCAAAAGTTTCTTCAATGAACTCTTCTTCTGAACTATCCCCTACAAGTGAATTGCAAACTTTCATTTTGTTAACCATATTAGCCCTTAAACCCGCCAACAATTCAGGCGTATACATTGAGCTAACATTTGCTTGTTGAATTAGGAAGTCATCTATTTTATTTTCAGTATCATATTCAAAATAAGAGAAGCAATTTCTTCTTTCTTTATATTCATCTACATCTTTATTTGGGCGTTGAGATTCAAGGGATGATGAATATAATTCCTTATAATCTCTTTCTATTTCTGATTGGTGTTTGGTTATCACTTTTGGCTTTTCTTCCGCGACAATTAAAGTGACGTCGTTGCCATCGGCACTTGAATTATCATTAGCTCTTACCGTTCCATTTTCAGTGCTAGAAATATTTTCCATGACTGAGCTTTCCCTTTTTGGGGACTCGAAACTCTTAAAAATTATAAACGAAGTAATTATCGCAAAACTTAAGATTGAAAAAATTTTCAATGAATACATTGTCAGCCATTCCTTTTGTATTCTTTTATATTAATCATTTTGTATTAAAAAATACAATAGGTGTCGATTGAGCAAGTTTCTCTGCAGGGCGAGAGCATGAGCGTTCAAATATCGTTCAACAATACCAAACCTGCCGGATACATCTTTTGCGAGTAATCAGTGCTACCAGTGCACGCTTCTGTTTCCATAGCAAACTCACTTTTCTGGTTGTCTTCGTACGAAGCATGTTCAAGGCAAGTTTCCTCGCCATTGACAGTATTTCGGCGGCATTGCAACTCACGTTATTGGTCAACACCACTCCGGCACCAAAAGCCCGTTAGATAGATAAAGTATGGCGGACGAACGTCCGCTATAATGTAAACTTTCTCGTTCAAAGTAAGCACTGCTTTCTTCCGCTTTTCGCTCATTGATGCCATTAAAGACTCAATGAGCAAACGTCCGGTTTACGGAGCAGCATAACAGCGTCAGAGGCACCTTTAGACAAGGACTCTCAATACCTGCAATTGAAACTGATTTCGAGCGTTGCTGAAAACAGTCCGGGCAAGGTGAGTTTGTTACATGCTGTTTTCGTGAACAATACTGTACGCCCATTCTGTGAATAGCCGCTCAGTGATATATCCCTCACTTTTATTCTTTATTAACTGTTCAACTAATTTTTGCATATTTTCTCGGAGCCAGACATGTAACATTCTTCTTAGGGCATAGCCCACGTGTTTATATCCCAGGGAGATAATTGACTCTCCTCAGAAGTGAGTCAGAGATAGCGCATCTACTATATTTTGAATATAAGCACGCTAGCACCTCGATTTGTTAATTTTTTGCTAGTTCTGGATTGTTATGCAATATAAAATTAATAACTAACAGAAGGTTAGTTCCTATAAATAAGTGTTCACTTTGCTTGTAAGTATGGCAGATCCCTGTCAATTTTCTGTCCATGGGAGTTAATGATTCAAATGTCTTCGGCCAAATAAATATGCCTCCCCCGCTAATACCATGCGGCAAAGGTGATATTTCTATTTTGCCAGTGTATGAATCCACAGCTTTTTTCCTGTTGAATTTCATAACGATTTGGTAAGGCTGTTTACAGTTATGTTTTTCATATTCCTCCGGTTTAGACTGCAATGCTGAATACGAGAAAACTTTATTATTTACCTGGTCATTTTCAATTTTTGCTTTGCGGTATGGATAGCCACACAAACTAAAAATGGTGTCTTCTGCGTACTCGGGTGCCAAAAACATATCCTGTTCAGTAACTACCTCAAAGACTTTAGATAATTCTAAACCAAAATCGGTCTCTAACTTAAAGTAACCCACATCAACTAGATCATTTTTACGGCCAATTATTGGGTTGAAGTGAGAAAAACTTCCACGTATCCCTGTAAGGTGCCTTGTTACACCAGGAATCAATAAGTGACCAGATTTTTGTTCATCTATTACATGCCCAGCAGTAAGTATGAAGTAATAAGCTCTAAAAAGTATTAATACACCAGACCCTATTTGATTAATTTTCTCTGTTTGAAAATCTTGATGAAAAATTGGTATTACTGAGGCTAACTGGTCCTTCAAATTCATCCTTAAAAAACTAAATAGTTGATTACTGATACATCATAGTAACACCCGTTTCACTGGAAAAACCATATTCTCAGTATTCACGGGAAAGAAAATGGATGTCCGCTTTACAAGAGACTGTCGGGTTAGGTTGTAACTAATCCACATAACCAACAGGAAGAACCTTCTGCTCACGTTCAAGTACATCAAAGCGCCCCATAAAATCGTCAATGAGTTCGCGTCTGCTACAGAGAGCAAAAGTAAGATATGCAGGGAAAACCTACCTTATATTTTATTCAAAGCTACTGCTCACAGACAACTAGTAAAAATTCACAGTAACTTAACTAAATTTGTGAAAGTCTCGAGCAAACGAATAATGGCCAAGGTATTTACAGGTGAGGACAATACTGAGTTAAAACGTCCGCAGCGTCATTTGCGTAACGGTAACGAAACATGCTACATCTCCGCGAGTTCTTAGCGGTGAGTTCCCAATATATAGTCGTAGAATTTAAAAGAGTTGTGCTGAAAAGGTTATTTTGGCTAAGACAGCCTTTTTAAGGAGTTCCCGGATATGCGCTGCGCGGATTCCGGGATGATCTCATAATAGATGCTCTTTCTCCGGGCATAAAAAAAGGCCGCGTAAGCGACCTTTTTTGGGTACGGTGTTAATCGTCGATCTTAATCGATGATTTTAGATACAACACCAGCACCTACTGTACGACCACCTTCACGGATTGCGAAGCGCAGACCTTCGTCCATCGCGATTGGTGCAATCAGTTCAACTTCGAACTTCAGGTTGTCGCCAGGCATTACCATTTCAACGCCTTCTGGCAGTTGAACAGCACCGGTTACGTCAGTGGTACGGAAGTAGAACTGTGGACGGTAACCTTTGAAGAATGGCGTGTGACGACCACCTTCATCTTTAGACAGTACATATACTTCCGCTTCAAACTTGGTATGTGGCGTGATTGAACCAGGCTTAGCCAGTACTTGTCCGCGCTCTACATCGTCACGCTTAGTACCACGTAACAGAACACCAACGTTCTCACCTGCACGACCTTCGTCAAGCAGCTTACGGAACATTTCAACACCAGTACAAGTCGTTTTAGTTGTATCTTTGATACCAACGATTTCTACTTCTTCACCTACTTTAACGATACCTTGCTCAACACGACCCGTTACAACAGTACCACGGCCTGAGATTGAGAATACGTCTTCGATTGGCAGGATGAACGGTTTATCGATGTCACGCTCTGGCTCTGGGATGTATGAATCCAGGGCTTCACCTAACTCAACAATTTTCGCTTCCCACGCTGCATCGCCTTCAAGGGCTTTCAGTGCTGAACCTTGAATTACTGGCAGGTCATCACCTGGGAAATCGTACTCTGATAACAGTTCACGAACTTCCATTTCAACCAGCTCAAGCAGCTCTTCGTCATCAACCATGTCACATTTGTTCATGAATACGATGATGTAAGGTACGCCTACCTGACGACCTAACAGGATGTGCTCACGAGTCTGAGGCATAGGGCCGTCAGTTGCAGCAACTACCAGGATCGCGCCGTCCATCTGAGCCGCACCGGTGATCATGTTTTTAACATAGTCAGCGTGTCCAGGACAGTCTACGTGAGCGTAGTGACGAGTTGGAGTGTCATATTCTACGTGTGAAGTAGAGATGGTGATACCACGTGCTTTTTCTTCAGGCGCGTTATCGATTTGATCAAACGCTTGAGCAGAACCACCGTAAGTCTTTGCAAGAACAGTAGTGATTGCTGCAGTCAGAGTGGTTTTACCGTGGTCAACGTGGCCGATAGTACCCACGTTTACATGGGGTTTCGACCTTTCAAACTTTTCTTTTGCCATTTTTCTCGTTTCCTAAGTTAAAAGTCCGATCCAATAGCAGACCGGACCGAACCTTCAAATTTATTAGCTTCGTGCTTCAATGATTGCTTTCGCCACGTTATTAGGCGCTTCTACATAGTTGAAGAACTCCATTGAATAAGAGGCGCGCCCCTGCGTAGCAGAACGCAGGTCTGTAGCATAACCGAACATCTCTGAAAGTGGCACCTTTGCCCGCACAATTTTTATACCGGCCACACCGTCTTCCATACCTTCGATCATTCCACGGCGGCGATTCAGGTCGCCAACAACGTCACCCATCCAGTCTTCCGGAGTGGTTACTTCAACGTTCATTGTGGGCTCAAGCAATACCGGGTTCGCCTCAGCGGCCCCTTTCTTAAAGCCCATTGAACCGGCGATCTTAAACGCCATTTCAGAAGAGTCAACATCATGGTAAGAGCCGTCGAACAAAGTTACCTTTACATCGAGAACCGGGTAACCTGCCAGCACACCATTTTGCATTTGCTCCTGAATTCCTTTGTCCACCGAAGGAATAAACTCTTTCGGGATAACGCCGCCAACAATCTCGTTAACGAATTGGTACCCTGCGCCTTCTTCATTCGGCTCTATGCGCAGCCAGACGTGACCAAACTGGCCACGGCCGCCCGACTGACGGACAAACTTGCCTTCGACTTCCACTTTCTTGCGGATCGTCTCGCGGTAAGCCACTTGTGGGTTACCAACGTTACATTCAACTTTAAACTCCCGCTTCATGCGGTCGACAATGATATCTAAGTGTAGTTCACCCATGCCGGAAATGATGGTTTGTCCGGTTTCATCGTCGGTTTTAACGCGGAACGATGGATCTTCAGCTGCCAGCTTACTCAGGGCAATGCCCATTTTTTCCTGATCGGCTGTTGATTTTGGCTCAACAGCAATTGAAATTACCGGATCAGGGAATTCCATCCGTTCCAGTGTGATCACATTGTTTGGATCACACAGCGTATCGCCCGTGGTGACATCTTTCATGCCGATAGCGGCCGCGATGTCACCCGCGCGAACTTCTTTTAATTCTTCACGGTCTTTCGAGTGCATTTGCACAATTCGACCAAAGCGTTCCCGCTTACCTTTCACCGGGTTAAACACGGTATCACCGGTGTTTACCACGCCGGAGTAACAGCGGAAGAACGTTAACGTACCCACGAATGGGTCGGTGGCTATCTTAAACGCCAGCGCTGAGAATGGCTCGTCATCATTTGCATGACGCTCGCCTTCGCTATCATCAGGTAAAATACCCTTGATTGCCGGCACATCGATAGGTGCGGGTAAGTAGCGAACCACAGCATCAAGTACTGCCTGAACGCCTTTGTTTTTAAATGCACTACCACAGGTTGCTAACACAATTTCGTTGTTTAGCGTACGAATGCGCAGGCCTTCATGAATTTCATCTTCAGTCAGTTCTCCGCCTTCTAAATACTTGTCCATTAACTCGTCGGTGGCTTCAGCGGCCGCTTCGATCATCTCGCTACGATATTGCTCAGCTTTGTCCAACAACTCAGCAGGAATATCTTCGTAAGTAAAAGTCATGCCTTTATCTTCAGCATTCCAGTTAATGGATTTCATTTTAATCAGGTCAATCACGCCGCTGAACTCTTCCTCAGCACCGATGTTAAGCTGAATAGGCACGCAGTTTGCGCCCAAACGCTTACGGATTTGACCAACAACCCGTTCGAAATCAGCCCCGGCACGGTCCATCTTATTCACAAAGACCATGCGCGGAACGTGATATTTATCCGCTTGTCGCCAAACGGTTTCTGATTGAGGCTCTACGCCCGAAGACCCACAAAATACCACTACGGCACCATCCAGAACGCGCAATGAACGCTCTACCTCGATGGTAAAGTCGACGTGTCCGGGGGTGTCGATAATATTGATGCGATGCTGATCAAACTGTTGCTGCATCCCGGCCCAGAAACAGGTAGTAGCGGCGGAAGTAATGGTAATTCCGCGCTCTTGTTCCTGTTCCATCCAGTCCATGGTTGCTGCACCATCATGCACTTCACCAATTTTATGCGATAACCCGGTATAGAACAGCACGCGCTCGGTTGTAGTGGTTTTACCCGCATCAACGTGCGCAACAATGCCTATATTCCGGTAGCGATCAATTGGGGTCTTACGCGACATACATCTCTCTCAGTTAAACGTTGATTACCAACGATAGTGTGCGAACGCTTTGTTCGCTTCGGCCATACGGTGAACGTCTTCACGTTTCTTAACCGCTGAACCTTTGTTGTCAGCTGCATCTAACATTTCGGCTGCAAGGCGTTGAGCCATTGACTTCTCGCCACGTTTACGTGCCGCTTCTACCATCCAACGCATACCTAATGCATTACGACGAACAGGACGAACCTCTACTGGTACCTGGTAAGTTGAACCACCAACGCGGCGAGACTTAACCTCTACAGTAGGACGAATGTTGTCCAGAGCTTCTTCGAATACATCTAAGTGTGCCTTGCCGGTTTTTTCAGCAACAATATCAAGCGCACCGTAAACGATTTTTTCTGCAATCGATTTCTTGCCGTCGAGCATTACGACATTCATGAACTTAGCAAGCAGCTGTGAACCAAATTTTGGTTCTGGTAGGATTTTACGTTGACCTACGACTCTTCTTCTTGGCATCTTCTATTCTCCGTGGAATTCAGGGATAACCCAAAACTCAATTAATTCAGTTTGGCCTTACTAACGGAGAACCGTTAAGACTTGGGCCGCTTGGCGCCGTATTTAGAACGGGCCTGTTTACGATCGTTTACGCCGGCGCAGTCAAGCGTACCGCGAACCGTGTGATAACGAACACCTGGCAGATCTTTTACACGACCGCCACGAATAAGAACAACACTGTGCTCTTGCAGGTTGTGGCCTTCACCACCGATGTATGAAGAAACTTCAAAACCGTTGGTTAAACGCACACGACATACTTTACGTAGTGCTGAGTTTGGTTTCTTAGGCGTAGTAGTATATACACGAGTACATACACCACGTCTTTGCGGGCAAGCTTGCAGGGCAGCAACGTTGCTTTTCTCAACGGGCTTTCTGCGTGGCTTGCGCACTAACTGGTTAACTGTTGCCATTAACTAGCTCCTGATTAAAAACTACAAAAACCCGGGCCTTTGTCCGGGTCGATTAATTACGACTTTTACATCGTTGTCAGACCGTATGCTCGTTACGATCCTAATGACATTGAATCTAAAAACCGTGCCCTGTGTGGGCGGCTAAAAAGCCTGCTACCATTTTTGGGTCGCGGAATAGTAAAGATCAATGCCTGTGCTGTCAAGATGTACAAAGGTTAACCACAGAATAAACCGGTATTTAGCCTGTACAGATGACAAAATGGGGCACTACCTTGCGGTAGTGCCCCAATCGCTTGCTTAAGTGATTATTCCTCTGACGCAGACTGGTCAGAAGATACTTCAGCATTTAATGCTTCAGTCAGCGCTTGTTCTGCTTCAGCAGCAGACACTGACAATTCAGCAATTTCTTCATGACGACGCTGAGCACGTTTCTCGTGATAAGCGAAGCCGGTACCAGCTGGGATCAGGCGGCCAACGATAACGTTTTCTTTCAGACCACGTAAATCGTCTTCTTTGCCCTGAACCGCGGCTTCGGTCAGTACGCGGGTTGTTTCCTGGAACGATGCTGCTGAGATGAAAGACTCTGTAGACAGCGACGCTTTGGTGATACCCAGTAACTGGATTTCATAAAGCGCAGGCAGTTTGCCTTGTTTTTCCATTTCACGGTTCGCGATCTTAACCGCTGCGACCTCTACCTGTTCACCTTCCAGGAATTGCGTATCGCCCGGTGCCGTGATCAAACACTTACGCAGCATCTGGCGGATAACCACCTCGATGTGCTTATCGTTAATTTTTACACCCTGCAGACGGTAAACTTCCTGAACCTCGTTCACGATGTAATTTGATACCGCGCTTACGCCACGCAGACGTAGGATGTCATGTGGTGACTCCGGGCCATCAGCGATAACTTCACCGCGTTCCACGTTTTCACCTTCAAACACGTTAAGCTGACGCCACTTCGGAATCATTTCCTCGTATGGGTCGCCGTCTTTCGGGGTGATAACCAAACGTTTCTTGCCTTTGGTTTCTTTACCGAAACCAATGGTACCAGAGACTTCAGCAAGGATTGCAGGCTCTTTGGGCTTACGCGCTTCGAAGAGGTCAGCAACCCGTGGCAGACCACCGGTGATGTCTCGAGTTTTCGAGCTTTCCTGAGGAATACGTGCCAGCACATCACCTTCGTTAGCGACTTTTCCGTCAGCCGCTTCGATGGTGGTGAAGCTTGGCAGGCGGATTTCCTGCAGACCGAACTCGTCGCTCTCCAGAATCAGCTTAGGCTCTTTCGCATTCACTTTAGACAGATCTTTCACCACAACACGGGTCAGACCAGTCAGCTCATCCTGCTGCATTTCGGTGTTCGAGTCATCGATATCAGCAAATGAGATCTTCGATGCACGCTCAACGATAATTGGGTGACTGTGCGGATCCCAGTTAGCGACGACGTCGCCAGCCTGTACAGCAGCACCGTCATCAACCGTTAAGGTTGCACCGTAAGGCACTTTATAACGTTCTTTCTCACGGCCCTGCTCGTCGGTCATGGTCAGTTCAGTTGAACGTGAAACAATAACCAATTTACCGTCGGTGTTTCGTACATACTTGGCGTTGTGCAGCTTCAGGTTACCGGCTGTTTTAACCTGTACACTGTTTTCTGCAGACGCTCGTGATGCCGCACCACCAATGTGGAAGGTACGCATGGTAAGCTGAGTGCCCGGTTCACCGATTGACTGAGCAGCGATAACACCAACAGATTCGCCTTTACCAACCATATGACCGCGCGCTAGGTCACGACCGTAACAGTTAGCACACACGCCGTAATCGTTGTCACAGGTGATTACAGAGCGAACCATAACCTGATCAACAGAGTTGGCTTCAAGCAGGTCTACCAGGGCTTCGTCAAGCAGCGTGTTACGCTCAAGCAGAATTTCTTCAGTACCCGGAATGTAAACATCTTCTGCAACTACGCGACCAAGCACTCGCTCACGCAGTGGCTCAACAACGTCACCACCTTCAATCAGTGGCGTCATCAGTACACCTTCGTACGTACCACAATCTGAGTTAGTGATAACCAGATCCTGTGCCACGTCTACCAGACGACGAGTCAGATAACCCGAGTTCGCAGTCTTAAGGGCGGTATCGGCAAGACCTTTACGCGCACCGTGGGTTGAGATGAAGTACTGTAGTACGTTCAGACCTTCACGGAAGTTAGCCGTAATGGGCGTTTCGATGATTGAGCCATCCGGCTTCGCCATCAGACCACGCATACCCGCAAGCTGACGAATCTGTGCCGCACTACCACGAGCACCGGAGTCAGCCATCATGTAAACAGAGTTAAATGAGGCCTGCTCTTCTTCTTCGCCTTTGGCGTTGACAACCACGTCAGTTTTCAGGTTATCCATCATGGCCTTGGCAACTTTTTCGTTGGCATTTGACCAGATATCGATAACTTTGTTGTAGCGCTCACCGGCTGTTACAAGACCGCTTTGGAACTGTTCCTGGATCTCGATAACTTCCGCTTCAGCAGCGTCGATAATTTCTTTCTTGGCATCCGGGATAACCATATCGTCGATACCAACAGACGCACCCGCGATCATCGCGTAGTGGAAACCGGTATACATGATTTGGTCAGCCGCAATAACGGTGTCTTTCAGACCAAGACGACGGTAACAGGCGTTAAGCAGACCAGAGATTTGCTTTTTACCCATTGCCTGGTTGATCAGTTCAAAAGGCAGACCTTTTGGCAGGATCAGAGAGAAAATCGCACGACCAACCGTAGTATCGGTCAGGGTGACTTTCTCAGTTTTAGCGCCGTCTTCCGCTACGTCATATTCTGTAATACGTACTTTAACGCGTGAATGTAGTTCGGCGTTACCGGTACGGTAGGCTTTTTCTGCTTCGTGCGGGCTGGTAAATACCATGCCTTCGCCCTGACCGTTCACTTTGTCACGTGTCAGGTAGTACAGACCCAATACAACGTCCTGTGAAGGTACGATGATTGGCTCACCGTTCGCTGGCGACAGAATGTTATTTGTCGACATCATCAGTGAGCGGGCTTCTAACTGGGCTTCAATGGTCAGTGGTACGTGTACCGCCATTTGGTCACCGTCGAAGTCAGCGTTATAGGCCGCACACACTAATGGGTGCAACTGGATCGCTTTACCTTCAATAAGGGTCGGTTCAAACGCCTGGATACCCAGACGGTGAAGCGTTGGTGCCCGGTTAAGGAGTACCGGGTGTTCGCGAATAACTTCGTCCAGTACGTCCCATACTTCCGGCGCTTCGCGCTCTACCAGCTTTTTAGCCGCTTTAATGGTAGTGGCTAAACCACGACCTTCTAACTTACCGTAGATAAACGGCTTGAACAGCTCAAGCGCCATTTTCTTAGGCAGACCACACTGGTGCAGACGCAGTGTCGGACCAACGGTAATTACAGAACGGCCTGAGTAGTCAACACGCTTACCCAGCAGGTTCTGACGGAAACGACCCTGCTTACCTTTGATCATATCGGCAAGCGATTTCAGAGGACGCTTGTTGGAACCGGTGATAGCGCGGCCACGACGACCGTTATCAAGTAGTGCATCGACCGCTTCCTGCAGCATACGTTTTTCGTTACGTACGATGATGTCAGGTGCCGCCAGGTCTAACAGACGCTTCAGACGGTTGTTACGGTTGATAACACGACGGTATAAATCGTTCAGATCAGACGTTGCAAAACGGCCACCGTCCAGCGGTACCAGAGGACGTAAATCCGGTGGCAGAACTGGCAGTACGGTCATGATCATCCACTCTGGTTTGTTGCCAGACTGTTGGAATGATTCAAGCAGTTTTAAACGTTTGGTGATCTTCTTACGCTTGGTTTCTGAGTTGATTGACGGCAGCTCTTCACGCATTGCAGCAACATCAGCATCAACATCCAGATGCTTAAGCAGATCGAATACGGCTTCGGCACCCATCTTGGCTTCAAACTCGTCACCGTGCTCTTCTAACGCATCCAGGTACTCTTCTTCGCTCAGCAGTTGGCTGCGCTCAAGCGTCGTCATGCCTGGTTCTGTTACAACGAATGACTCGAAGTACAGCACACGCTCGATATCACGCAGAGTCATATCCAGCATCAGACCGATACGAGACGGCAGAGATTTCAGGAACCAGATGTGGGCAACTGGGCTGGCCAGTTCGATGTGACCCATACGCTCACGACGTACTTTGGTAAGGGTTACTTCAACACCACACTTTTCACAGATAACACCACGGTGCTTCAGGCGCTTGTACTTACCGCACAGACACTCGTAGTCTTTTACAGGACCAAAGATACGCGCACAGAACAGACCATCACGCTCTGGCTTAAACGTACGATAGTTGATGGTTTCTGGTTTCTTAACTTCACCAAAAGACCATGAACGGATCATGTCTGGTGAGGCAAGACCAATGCGAATATTATCGAATTCTTCAGTCTTGTTTTGTTGTTTTAGAAACTTTAATAAGTCTTTCACAATACTCTCCCGGCGGAGTCAGTCTCTATGGCCCGGTTACCCGGGCCAACTCAATCAATTATGGCAACAAACGGCCTGCTTAGTTTTCTTCCAGCTCGATATTAATACCGAGTGAACGGATTTCTTTAAGCAGTACGTTGAAGGACTCAGGCATACCTGGTTCCATTCTGTGATCGCCATCAACGATGTTCTTGTACATTTTGGTACGGCCGTTAACGTCATCCGACTTAACCGTCAGCATTTCCTGCAGGGTGTAAGCGGCACCGTATGCTTCCAGTGCCCACACTTCCATCTCACCGAAGCGCTGACCACCAAACTGTGCTTTACCACCCAGCGGCTGCTGAGTAACCAGGCTGTAAGAACCGGTTGAACGCGCGTGCATCTTATCGTCAACCAAGTGGTTCAGTTTCAGCATGTACATGTAACCAACGGTAACCGGACGTTCGAATTCACGACCCGTACGACCATCAAACAGGGTAATCTGCCCGCTCTCTGGAATATCCGCCAGTTTTAACATCTCTTTGATTTCAGCTTCACGTGCGCCGTCGAATACTGGTGTTGCTACCGGTACACCCTTACGCAGGTTGTCGGCTAAACGCAGTACTTCGTGGTCAGTAAAGGTGCTGATATCGACCTGTTTCGGGTTATCACCCAAATCGTACACTTCTTGCAGGAAGCCACGCAGTTTTTGCATTTCTTCTTGCTCTTTCAGCATACGGTCGATCTTAACGCCCAGACCGTGCGCAGCCATACCTAAGTGCGTTTCAAGGATCTGACCGATGTTCATCCGTGACGGTACACCCAGTGGGTTCAGTACGATGTCTACCGGCGTACCGTTTTCATCGTATGGCATGTCTTCTACCGGGATAACGGTAGAGATAACACCTTTGTTACCGTGACGACCAGCCATCTTGTCACCAGGCTGGATGTGACGCTTAACAGCCAGGTAGACCTTAACGATCTTCAGTACGCCTGGAGCCAGGTCATCGCCTTGAGTGATCTTGCGACGCTTAACTTCAAATTTCTTGTCGAAATCGGCTTTGATTTCGTCGTGCTGGGCACCGATTTGGTCTAAATCGCTCTGCAGATCAGCATCCGTCAGTGGGATATCGAACCATTTTTCACGCGGCATGCTGTCCAGTTTACCCTGCTCTACGCCTGCTTTAAGCAGCAGGTTTGCAGCACGTGCGAAGATGCCGTCGGCTAGGATATTGAATTCGTCAGACAGGTCTTTCTTAACCTGACGTAACTGCATGTCTTCAATTTCCAGAGCACGCTTGTCTTTTTCTACGCCATCACGGGTGAATACCTGAACGTCGATAACGGTTCCGTGCACAGAGTTAGGTACACGTAATGAGGTATCTTTCACGTCAGAGGCTTTTTCACCAAAGATAGCACGTAACAGTTTTTCTTCTGGCGTCAGCTGGGTTTCGCCCTTAGGCGTTACCTTACCTACCAGAATGTCACCGCCCTTCACTTCTGCACCGATGTAAACAACGCCGGATTCATCCAGCTTGCTCAGCGCAGACTCACCTACGTTTGGAATGTCAGAAGAAATTTCTTCTGGCCCTAACTTGGTGTCACGAGCGATACAGCTCAATTCCTGAATATGGATCGTGGTAAAACGGTCTTCCTGAGCAACACGCTCAGAGATCAGGATCGAGTCTTCGAAGTTGTAACCGTTCCAAGGCATGAACGCGATACGCATGTTCTGACCAAGGGCCAGATCACCTAAGTCCGTAGACGGACCGTCAGCCAGTACATCGCCTGCTACGATCGGGTCACCGACGCTACAGGTTGGACGCTGGTTAATACAGGTGTTCTGGTTAGAACGGGTGTATTTGTTCAGGTTGTAAATGTCGATACCGGCTTCACCAGCAAACATCTCATCTTCATCAACCTTCACCACGATACGGCTGGCATCGACATAGTCGATCACACCACCACGCTTAGCCACTACGGTTACACCGGAGTCTACAGCGATGGTTTTTTCCATACCGGTACCAACCAGCGGCTTGTCAGCGCGCAGCGTAGGTACTGCCTGACGTTGCATGTTGGCACCCATCAGAGCACGGTTAGCATCATCGTGTTCTAGGAACGGGATAATGCTGGCAGCGATAGACACGATCTGCTGTGGTGAAACGTCCATATACTTGATGTCTTCTTTCGGCATCAGAGTGGTTTCACCGCGGTGACGACATGGGATCAGGTCATCAACCAGTTCCATGCTGTCAGTCAGTAATATATTTGCCTGTGCAATCGCGAACTGACCTTCTTCAATCGCTGATAAGTAATCGATTTCATCGGTCACTACACCATCTACGATGCGGCGGAAAGGCGTTTCAAGGAAACCAAAGTCATTGGTACGGGCAAAGCTCGCCAATGAGTTGATCAAACCGATGTTCGGACCTTCAGGGGTTTCGATAGGACACAGACGACCATAGTGCGTCGGGTGTACGTCCCGAACCTCAAAGCCTGCACGTTCTCGAGTCAGACCACCCGGGCCTAAGGCAGAAATACGACGCTTGTGCGTAACTTCTGACAGCGGGTTGTTCTGGTCCATAAACTGAGACAGCTGTGAAGAACCGAAGAATTCTTTAACGGCTGCAGAAATAGGCTTGGCGTTGATCAGGTCCTGTGGCATTACGTTGTCCAGGTCACCCAGAGACAGACGTTCTTTCACGGCGCGTTCAACACGCACCAGACCTACACGGAACTGGTTTTCGGCCATTTCGCCAACAGAACGGATACGACGGTTACCTAAGTGGTCGATATCGTCCACTTCGTCTTTACCGTCACGGATAAGGATGAGTTGTTTCATCACATCGATGATGTCTTGCTTATCCAGCGTACCTGAACCAACCAATTCTTCCCGACCTAAACGGCGGTTAAACTTCATACGACCTACCGATGACAGATCGTAACGCTCTTCAGAGAAGAACAGATTATCGAACAGCGTTTCAGCAGCATCTTTTGTAGGTGGTTCACCAGGACGCATCATGCGGTAGATTTCTACCAGTGCTTCCAGGCGATTTGTTGAGCTGTCAATACGCAGCGTATCTGAGATATACGAACCATGGTCAAGCTCGTTAATATACAGCGTAGTAAACTCTTTAATACCTGCCTGGCTTAGTGCCGCCAGCGTTTCCAGAGTCACTTCATCGTTAGCATTAACCAGCACTTCACCAGTGTCTTCGTTGATATAAGTCTCGCCATACACACGGCCAGCCAGGTATTCAACAGGTACTTCCAGCTCAGTAACACCGGCTTTTTCTAAAGCACGAGTGTGACGGGCTGAAATACGACGGCCAGTCTCAACCAGCACATTGCCTTCGCCATCCAGGATGTCGAATTGAGCCGTTTCACCGCGCAGGCGATCAGGAACGACTTCCATCAGCATCTTGTTATCGGCTATACGCACCTGGATTTTTTCGAAGAAAGTATCAAGGATTTCTTCGGTGGTCATTTCCAGTGCGCGTAAGATAATTGTTGCAGGCAACTTACGACGACGGTCGATACGTACAAACAGGTTATCTTTCGGGTCAAACTCGAAATCTAACCACGAACCGCGGTAAGGGATTACGCGTGCGTTGTAGAGAACTTTACCTGAAGAGTGCGTTTTACCTTTGTCGTGATCATAGAACACGCCAGGAGAACGGTGCAGCTGAGAAACGATAACACGCTCGGTACCATTAATAACGAACGTACCGTTCTCTGTCATTAATGGGATCTCACCCATGTACACTTCTTGTTCTTTAATGTCTTTTACAGTACCAGGTGCTGCTTCTTTATCGAATAATACCAGGCGCAGTTTCACTCTTAACGGCGCGGAGAAGGTTACGCCACGGATTTGACATTCTTTAACGTCAAATACCGGTTCGCCGAGGCGGTAACTTACATATTGTAATTCTGAATTGCCAGAGTAACTTTTGATTGGAAACACAGAACGGAATGCTGCTTCCAAACCATATTGACCATCTACATCGATATCAATAAATTTCTTGAAAGAATCTAGCTGGATTGAAAGAAGGTATGGAATTTCCAATACCTGTGGGCGTTTGCCAAAATCCTTACGGATACGTTTCTTTTCGCTATAAGAGTAAACCATGGGTTCCTCAGCCTGCTGATTTTTGACCCAACCTGTTGCCGTAAAACTCGTTGACAACAAACTTCCAGTACCCTTTCACAGGGAACAATCAGATAGCATACACCAAAAATTAGCCAATTTTTAGTTAACTTGTTGGTTTATTGCTAAATAAATTATTCTCAGTGGTGGCGCATGACGTGTACAGACAAGGGTAATAAACCGTACACCCTACAGCGCAAAAAGGCTGGTGGTCAAAAAAACCACCAGCCTATGCCATTTCTGGCAAGCAATCTGCTAGTGCAGATTACTTAATTTCAACTTCTGCACCAGCTTCTTCAAGCTCTTTCTTCAGTGCTTCAGCTTCGTCTTTGCTTACGCCTTCTTTGATAGCTTTAGGAGCAGATTCAACTACTTCTTTCGCTTCTTTCAGACCTAAGCCAGTCGCGCCGCGAACTGCTTTGATTACTGCAACTTTGTTGCCACCGAATGAAGTCATAACAACGTCAAATTCAGTTTTCTCTTCTGCAGCAGCTGCTTCACCAGCTACAGCAGGACCAGCAACTGCAACAGCAGCAGCAGATACGTTGAATTTTTCTTCAGCTGCTTCGATCAGTTCAACCAGTTCCATTACTGGCATTTCAGCGATCGCGTTTAAGATATCTTCTTTAGTTAGAGCCATTTTCTCTAAACTCCTGGGATTAAAATGTTAAAAAAATCAATATGCCAAAAACGCCAATTACTTGGTGTCTTTGACCGCCGCCAATACGCGCACAAACTTGCCAGGCACTTCGTTGATAGTACGAACGAATTTCTCGGCAGGTGCTTTGAAGGTTGCAAGTAGTTTTGCAAGCGCTTCGTCGCGGGTAGGCAGAGATGCCACTGCATCCAGTTTTTCTGGACCAAGCAGACCACTACCAATTGAAAGTGCAGTAACTTTCAGCTTCTCGTTGGTTTTACCGAAGTCTTTGAAAAGACGTGCTGCACCGCCAGGTGCATCGATAGAGAAACCATAGATAAGCGGGCCAGTTAAGGCGCTTTCTAAATCTGAAAATTTGCTATCTGCTAACGCACGTTTTGCCAGAGTATTACGTACAACCTTCAGGTATACGCCTTGCTCACGGGCTTTAACGCGCAGGTCAGTCAGATCTGCAACTTCCATCCCACGGTATTCAGCAACGGCTACGGATAGAGCGCGAGATGCAACTTCGGAAACCTCTGCTACGATCTCTTTTTTTGCTGCTAAACCTAGTGCCACTGAGTTCACCTCTTAAAATCTGATTAAGCACAACAACTACCTAATCAGGGTTCACAGATTGATGACTCCACCAATTGAAGTCACCGCTCTACGGTGTTTTTTACCCCAGAGAGTCTGAGTTCAAACCACCGTCTGCGCAGGCTGGTCGATTAAGTAACGCATTAAACGTAAAAGTTCTCTTACCTCTTTTACTGCGTTACGCCTGCGGTCTAGGACGGGAGCCAGAATTCGCTTTGCGAAATAATGGCTCCAACCCAAAACCGAAGAGAATGCCGGTTCAATAAACCAGCAAGGGGCATTACTGACCTACGGTCGCCTTATCAACAGAAACGCCGGCGCCCATAGTGGTGCTCAGACTAACTTTCTTGATGTAAGTACCTTTAGCAGAAGAAGGCTTAGCTTTCTTCAGAGCTTCCAGTAATGCTTCTAAGTTTTCCTGGATTTGATTTGCTTCAAAAGCAATCTTACCAATGCTGGCGTGGATGATACCGTTCTTATCATTACGGTAGCGAACCTGACCGGCTTTAGCATTTTTAACTGCAGTAGCTACGTCTGGCGTTACAGTGCCAGTTTTAGGGTTAGGCATCAGGCCACGTGGACCTAATATTTGACCTAACTGACCAACAACGCGCATTGCGTCCGGGCTGGCCACTACTACGTCAAAGTTCATTTCGCCTTTCTTAACCTGGTCAGCCAGGTCGTCCATACCAACGATGTCGGCACCGGCTTCTTTCGCCGCTTCAGCGTTTGCGCCTTGAGTAAATACCGCTACGCGAACATCTTTACCAGTGCCGTTTGGCAGTACGGTTGCACCACGCACGTTTTGGTCAGATTTTTTAGCGTCGATACCCAGATTAATAGCAACGTCTACGCTTTCTGCAAAGTTGGCAGTAGCCAGTTCTTTTAACAGAGCAACTGCTTCAGCAATATCGTACTCTTTGGTTGCATCAACCTTGTCACGGATTAAACGTGCGCGTTTAGTTAATTTAGCCATTCGATTAACCCTCTACCTTCAAGCCCATTGAGCGAGCAGAACCCGCAATTGTACGTACTGCAGCGTCCAGGTCAGCAGCTGTCAGATCCGGCTCTTTAGTTTTGGCAATTTCTTCCAGTTGAGCACGGGTAACAGTACCCACTTTTTCGGTGTTTGGACGGCCAGAACCACTCTTGATACCAGCCGCTTTTTTCAGCAGGTAAGAAGCAGGAGGCGTTTTGGTTTCGAATGTGAAAGAGCGATCTTCGTACACAGTAATTTCTACTGGTACTGGCGCGCCTTTTTCAAGACTTTCGGTTTTTGCGTTGAAAGCCTTACAGAATTCCATGATGTTTACACCATGTTGACCAAGTGCTGGACCAACTGGTGGAGACGGGTTAGCAGCACCGGCTGCAACCTGAAGCTTAATTAAGCCTGTTACTTTTTTAGCCATTTTAAATGCTCTCGTTGTTGGGTATAACGCCTCGCAAATGTCGAGATTATTTGCTCAATCGGCTTCCCGGTTCCAATAAAAGGGGCGCGAATTATAGGCTAACAATTAGCCTGATGCAACCTCTTATGTAAATTAGTTTTAATCGGCTTATACAAAGCAAAAAGCCTTACTGCCATATGGCAATAAGGCTTTAATTTTATTGTGTAAAAATTAACCTTTTTCGACCTGACTGAATTCCAGTTCGACCGGTGTAGAGCGACCAAAAATAAGTACCGACACTTTTACGCGGCTTTTTTCGTAGTCGACTTCCTCTACCACACCATTGAAATCGGCAAATGGGCCATCGATAACGCGTACCACTTCGCCTGGCTCGAACAATGTTTTCGGCTTCGGCTTATCAACTGACTCTTCCAGACGGTTAAGAATAGCATCGGCTTCACGCTGAGAAATCGGCATTGGACGGTCTGACGTACCACCAATAAAACCCAGTACCCGCGGCACACTTTTCACTAAGTGCCATGAGTCTTCGTTCATTTCCATTTCAACCAAGACGTAACCCGGGTAAAACTTACGCTCGGATTTACGCTTCTGCCCGGCACGCATTTCAACCACTTCTTCGGTAGGTACTAATACCTGGCCGAAATAGTCTTCCATGCCGTGCATTTTGATGTACTCAAGCAGGGTTTTCTTAACACGTGACTCGTACTGAGAATAAGCTTGTACAACGTACCAACGTTTCTTTGGTTTGTTTTCTTCAGTCATGACTTATGCTCCAATACCAGTAATAAATCCAACGACCCAAACCAGAATCCCGTCAAGGCCCCAAAGAATAAGTGCAGCAATAACGACTGCAACAAGCACGATAAGGGTTGTCTGGTTCAATTCCTGACGCGATGGCCATACTACTTTGCGTACTTCCATACGTGAGTCTTTAGCAAATGTCAGAAATGCGCTGCCTTTTGCCGTGGTTGCAGCAATAAAGCCCGCGATCGCTACACCGGCAACAGCGCCAATGGCGCGGTATAATACTGACAACTCACCATACACATAGTTGGCTGTAATCACACCTGCCAACAAGGCAAATACGATCAACCACTTTAGTAAGTCCATTGGATTGGATTGACTTTCCGTTTTTTCGCTCATTTCACGACCCTAGCAATACGGCACATTTCAGTTACCCGCAGAAAAAATTCTCACACGCGCAACCAGATTAATCTGGCAGGGGTGGAGGGACTCGAACCCCCAACCATCGGTTTTGGAGACCGCTGTTCTACCAATTCGAACTACACCCCTATACTCTTCATTTAAAGAGTAATAACCAGCCTTATGGCTGATTTTACTTACACTCACCTTGTGAAGTTTTGTCGTCTTTTTAGTGAAAAAGTGCGGCTTCGCAAGGGAGGGACGCGTATTATACTCAACACGCATTGAGATACAAGCGCTTTATTACCATCACTGTATGCTCACTTACCGGGTAAAGATGTGATGCTGTGTGGCCGTAAAATAATCGCGGAATATCTGGTTTACAGGGTTGTTTTCAGTCGCCCCGGCAATTCCCAAACAGGGATACAGTGAAATAATGGCTGATGACATCTGCGCTACAGACATTGCTGCAATACGATGAATGTCTGCGATTTGTTGTTCGCTTAGCGCTTGCCTGCCCTTTACCAATGCCGAACAATGCCTCGCCTGTACCTCCACGTCCGCGTTGGCTTTTGCTACTACTGCCTGCAAGGCGGTTCGTTGTGCCACCTTACTGTCAGCCGTCACATCAAGTAAGTGCTCTGCCATACCAATATAGTTAACCCATAATGTAAGGTCGGCAAACACACTGAAATTGAGACGGTAAAGAGGCTGGGGGAGGTACACCTTTTCGTATTGAAAAGTTTGCAGTGGTGATGCCATTAGGTTTTCTGCAATAAAGCTATGTGTTGCGGTTGCTTGAAGGCCCATGGTTTGCCAGTCATTAACCACTTTCACCTGTTCGGCGGGCACCACAAAAGACCGGAAAACCGGTGTGCCGTCGGCATACTCAAGTGCCCTGCCATGTTGGTGAAGCTGCGCATTCAGGGTAAAGTGGGTGAGATAAGGTGCTCCGGTAGCATAACGCCAGTGGCCGTTTAACTGATAGCCCTCACGGGTTTCAACCGCGGTGCCAAAAATGCCGCCACTGCCGCCCATGATAACCGGCTGATGGTTAAAAACAGACTTGGCATAATCCGGTTGTAAGTTGCCAATAAAAAAATTAGCCCCTGCACACAAAGTGACCGTCCAGCCCAGACTGCCGTCTATTCTGGCTAAAGATTGCAGGGTTCTGAGACCGTCTAGCAAGTCAGCCTCGAGCCCGCCGCAGTCACGTGGCACCCATAAATTCCACAAATTATTTCCGGCTATCCAATTAAGCGTAGCGGCAGACAGTTGGTTATTTTCTTCGATGTCAGGTGGAGCTGATAAATGCATAGCGTTATAAAGATCCAGGTGAGTCATTGCGTGCCATTATTATAGAGGCTCATGGAAAAATCACGTCCCCTCATCCCCAATATTGCAACGCCAATATCGGGACTCTCTTGCAGGATATCGTAGCGTTAAAAAGTACATCATCAAAAAGGCTGTTTTGGATGAGGCAGCCTTTTGAGCGGGACCAGGATAAATGCTTTGCCCTCTCCGGGACAGGTGATTTTCAGGTCTGAATAAGCACGCAAGCGTGCTTATTCGAGACCGAGAAATCCACCTGTCTGGTGAGCCCATAACTTGGCGTAGATGCCACCTTTTTCCAGCAGTTCCTGATGGGTGCCCTGCTCTACGATTTCGCCATTATCCAGTACCAGCAAGCGGTCCATTTGCGCAATGGTGGATAAACGGTGAGCGATGGCCAGTACGGTTTTATTTTCCATTACCTTATTCAGGCACTCCTGAATGGCCGATTCCACTTCTGAGTCGAGCGCTGAAGTAGCTTCATCGAGGATGAGTACCGGCGCATCTTTCAGTAACACACGGGCAATCGCAATCCGCTGACGTTGACCACCGGACAGTTTTACGCCGCGCTCACCTACCTGGGCATCGAAACCGGTGCGACCATCTTTGTCGGATAACTGCTGGATAAATTCAAAGGCTTCGGCTTGCTCCGCCGCTTTTATCATTGCGGCGTCATCGGCATCATTACGGCCGTAGATAATATTATCCCGTACCGAGCGGTGCATTAAAGAGGTATCCTGGGTCACCATACTGATTTGCGCCCGTAACGACTCCTGATCGACCTGACTAATATCCTGTCCGTCAATTAATATCTGGCCTTCGGTGGTATCGTAAAAGCGCAACAGCAGATTCACCAGAGTCGACTTACCCGCTCCGGAGCGCCCTACCAGTCCCACTTTTTCACCCGGTTTAATGTTTAAGTCCAGGTTTTTAAATACCGGCACCGGTTGCTCATTAGCACCGGGATAACTAAAACTCATATTCTTGAAGTGAATTTGCCCGCCACTAACGTTTAGCGCAGGGGCCTTATCCACATTCTTCACTGCAATGGGCTGGGCCAGGGTGTTAATACCATCCTGCACGGTGCCTAAATTTTCAAACAATGAAGCCACTTCCCACATTACCCAGTGCGACATGCCGTTTAAGCGCAAACATAAACTCACAGCCAGGGCAATTTCACCGGGTGTCACAATTTGTTGTAACCACAAGTACACCGACAGCGCGCCCACACTGAAGATCAGTAATGCATTACTCAGCTCAACGCAAAACTCAAGAATCGTCACCAGGCGCATTTGTGGATACACGGTATGCAGGAACTTATCCATACTTTCCTGAGCATAGCTGGCTTCACGCTGGCTATGGGAGAACAGCTTCACTGTGGAAATGTTAGTGTAACTGTCTACAATACGGCCGGTCATTAGCGAGCGGGCATCGGCCTGATACTGAGACACTTTTTTTAACTTGGGCACAAGTACCCGTAAAATCCCAATATAAACTCCGAGCCACACAATCAATGGCAAGGCCAGCCGCCAGTCAGCGGTAAAAATCAGTACCACCATAGCGATAAAATAAACGCCGATATACACCATTAAATCGAGCAGCTTCATCACCGTTTCCCGCACCGACAGGGCGGTTTGCATTACCTTGGTGGCCACGCGTCCGGCAAATTCGTTGTGGAAAAAAGATAAGCTCTGGCCAAGCAGATAACGGTGGGCCTGCCAGCGAATACGCATGGGGTAGTTCCCCAGCAGCGACTGGCGGGAAAATAGCGAGCGCAGTAGAATAAACCCCGGAATGAGCACTACCACAACGATCCCCATCAGCATAAGCGTGCTGCTTTCCTGTTCCACAAAAGTGGCGCGATCTCGTTCGGCAAACCAGTCCACCAGCTTGCCCATAAAACCAAATAAAGTAACTTCAAGTATCGCCACAATGGCGCTGAGTAATGAAACCGTGAGCAATACTGCCCACATACCCTTGGTATAATGCTTACAAAAAGCCACCATACCGCTTGGTGGCTGCGTGGGAGATTCGGATGGAAACGGGTTGGTTAATCGCTCAAAAAAAGAAAACATCAGGCCTTTTGCTTATTGTCAGGTGTCGCTGAACCCCAGTTTGCTGAGGATAGCTTCGACATTGTCATGGTGTTTGGTTTGCCATTCATCAAGGGTCATACTGCTGTCTTTGTCGGCGCGTTTTTTAGCAATATCAAAGGCGTCAGCAGCAGCGGATTGTGGGACGACGGCAATACCCTCTTCGTCGGCGACAATGATATCACCGGGATGCACTGTCACACCACCACAGTTGATCGGTTGGTTGAGTGGGTCGACGCATTTCTTTGCACCGGGTTTGGGGAGCACGCCGCGGGCAAACACCGGAAAGCCCATCTCCCGTACCTCGGCTAAATCTCTGATCACACCATCGACCACAAAACCAGCTATGCCCCGGCGTTGGGCAATCGCACACACGTTACCGCCGGATACCGCAAATTGATCGTCTGCTTCCACTACAATGATATCGCCCGGGTTAGCCCGGTAAATGGCTGCGTGTAACATCAGGTGATCGCCCGGCTGACACTTTACGGTAAACGCAGGGCCCGAAATGTTAGGCACCGGTTGCCACAATGAATGAATTGCATAATCCATAAATTGCTCGCGCGGCAGTGCGTCGGCATACTCGCATGTTGAGACAGATGAAAAGTCAATGGTCATTACGTTCTCCCCGATGAAATAACAGATTAAAGAATCACCACTATATCAACCCTGCACCAATTGAGGAGTAGTTGACGTGTATTTTCATTATCACTGTCTGTGTTATCTTGGACTTAAAAAACGATTACCCCAGCCCATGAACCTGTTTGATTATCACCAGTTGGCCGCGCTGCTTTATTCAACTTTGTTGTTGCTTTGTACCGTCTCCTCAAAGCGAACTCTCCGCTACGGTATACCATTGGTGGCCGTGTGGTTATCGTTGAGTTTTGCCGGCAGCCTGCTGTTTGCCTTGCAGGCCGTTGCCTATATCGGGCTGACTTATCTACTTCATCAACAACGACTGCCAGGGCGGTGGTTGATGACGATAACCTGGGTACTGTGGGTTGCGTTAAGCGTTGGATTACTCACTCACCTGCTGCCGGGTTACCAGGGACTTCCATTAACCGACACCACACAGGTAAAAGCCAACAGTCTGGCTGCCAGCGTTTATCTGAATACCGACAAGGTACTTATCGCCTGGGCGTTACTACAATGGATACCGGTATGGAAAAAAAATACCCGCGTTTCCTCCACAGTGCCGGGGTGGTTTTCGCTGGTATTGCCATTGCTGGCGATACCGCTAATCATGCTGCTTGCAGTTCAGCTTGGCTTACTTAGATGGCAGCCGCAACTTTCCGGACTGTTGATTATTATCGTGGTATCCAATCTGCTTAATACCTGTTTTACTGAAGAATTACTGTTTCGTGGTGGACTGCAACATTACCTGCAAGAAAAACTGGGGATGTTTGGCGGGTTGGTGATTGCCAGTGGTTTGTTTGGTCTCGCACATTTTGCCGGTGGCGGCTGGTATATGCTGCTGGCCACATTGGCCGGACTGCTTTACGGCCTGGTATATCTGTTAAGCGGACGGCTGATGTGGGCAGTACTTTGTCACTGGGGACTCAATACCACCCACATGCTGTTGTTTACCTGGCCTGTGGCTCAGGCCTGACAATCATTTCTTTTATTCAGGGCGGACCGCGGTAACTTCAATTTCTACCAGATAGTTGGGGTTAGCCAGGCCGGCCACCTGAAAAGCCGAACGAGAAGGCAGGTTAGGTTGTTCTTCGGTTCCGAAAAACTGTTTATAGCCGCGCATAAACCCGGCGAAATCCATCTTACCGTCCATCGCCGGGTCACCTACTAAAAAGACCTGCATTTTCATTACATCGCCCATGGTCAGCCCCAGGCTCTTTAAGTTTTCGTCAATTCGGTTGAGCACGCTGACGGTTTGCATTTCGGTATCACCGTAGGCTTCCATACTGCCCTTGGGCGCATCAGGATTACTCACGCCGGGCACTGAACCGCTTAAAAAAACAATGGTGCTGGTAGCTGGCACTTCTGAAGCGCGCAGGATTGGAAAGTCTGAGCCAATCAAGCCATGGCGGATGACGGTTTCTTTGGCCGGTGAAGTTGCTTCAGCGTCATTACATCCGGTCGTGGCAATTACCGTGCTTAACAGCAGTGGGGCAAGGAATAATTTTTTCATGTTGTGTTCCTGTGTTCTGGTTAGTGTTTATCTTTTTGCAATGGTTTTAACGTCGTCGGCGTCAACCACGTCGGTAAAGTGATTACCAAAATGGCTACGGGTGTAATTCACCACTTCGGCGATTTGTTTATCAGACAGGTATTGCTTGAGCGGCGGCATCCCGCCCATGCCGTTGCTGACCATATAAACCACATAGGCACCCGCCGCCAGTTTGGGGTTCTTAGCCAATGCCGGATACCTGCCGGCGCCTTGCGCGCCTTCGGCGTTGGTCATATGACAGCCCTGGCAAATGGCATGATAAAGCGCTTCGCCGGTCACTTCCTCGAAGTTAGCGCCTTCAGAAAACCCGGCATCATCGGTGGCATGCAAGCAAGTACTTACAAACAGCATAGATCCGGCCAATAAATATTTTTTCATCTTATTCATGGATGCATCCTCGGTTAATTAAGCCACCGTGCTCAGGGCTTTGTGATGGAGTCGTTTAATCGCGTCGTGGGCCGATGAAATTGCGCCTTCCTGCCAGGCAGGTAAGTTGGAGGCATGTTCTCCTGCCAGCACAAGACGGCCGTCTACCTGACAAAGATTCTCGTAATGCTCTGCCCGCTTTTCTTCTGTCCATAAGCCAAAACAGCCTTGTGTCCAAGGCACCCGATGCCAGCCCACAGAAATACCATTGTCGAACTCTTCGGCATACTGAGGATGAATTTGTTTGCCATATTCCACGGCTTTCTTCACTCGTTCAGCAGGTGGCAATGAGGTAAATTCAAAGGCATTCGCTCCCCACACATAACCGCCCAATAATACACCCTTGCCTTTATCGCAAAATTTGGTGCTGGGATAACTGATATTGGTAATAGGTAAGTTGGTGTAGCTCACACCACCGTAAATGGCTTCGTCCTGTTCCCAGAAGCGACGCTTAAATTCCAGACCAACTTTTACCGAAGCAGCATAAGGTACGGAACGTATAGCAGCGCGCATTCCGCTACTTGCCTGAACGGGGATCTGACTTAAGATAGACAAAGGGATTGTACACACACACCAATCGGCCTGAGCGGATTTAGCCTCGCCGTTCTGCTCGAAGTTAACCGTAACGCCGCTGTCGCTCTGGTCAATTTTGGTCACTTTGGCACTGTATTCAATAAGATCGCCCACGCGCTTTTCAAACGCTTTGGCAATATTATCCATGCCGCCAACCGGCTGAAAAATACTACTTTGAAACTCAATATCCTGACCGTTGACGATGTACTTCCATAGTTCAGATTGTATTAGTGTACTTTGATCAAACGGTTCACTGGGTTCTGGCTTCGGTGATAACCCGCCACCCGGCGGGATGGCAAAACCGCGACGCAAACTGACTTCATGGGATTTTTTATAATCCCCTTTAGCATCCAGTGCTCCCCAGTGACGCAGAGATTCAAAAAGCTTTTCCCGATCTTCTAGTGTCAGCGCTTCATCCAACGCATTTTGATTTAATGCCTTACCCAGTAGTTCGGCGGCATAACCCTGATAGTCAGCCTGAACTTCACGATAGCGCTGCGGTTTACCATCAAAAGCCTTGGTGGAATGCACCAACGCGTTATAGTTCACCTGAATGAATGGCTCGATAGCAATATTGAATTCATTAATATAAGACATTACATGATGGTGGTGATAGGGCACTCGCCAGGGGCCAGGATTGATATAATTTCCCTCGGCAAACTGACATTGCTGAGTCACGCCGCCCAATTCGGTATAGGTATCACCGCCACGTAGCGTCCAACACCGCCCGCCAGCACGGGCATTAAACTCAAGAATCTTTACTTTGTAACCCGCCTTTCTTAATTCATAGGCAGATGCCATGCCTGCAAGCCCGGCGCCCAGTACCAAGACCGTTGCACCTTTTTTGGCCCCGCTCAAATTTAGCTTACCTGGATGTGAAGACTCTGCCGCAAAGCCCAAGGAAGTCATGGCCTGATACATTGCACTGGCGCCAGCCGTTTTGCCTATCCAGCCCAACAATGCCCGGCGGCTCATAGCGTGATTATTCAACGAAAACACCCCTCGTATAAATGTAAAAACTGATGGTTGCACAGATAATGCACTGCCAATGCCAGCTTGTTCACAGACAGGGTTAACGTTATATAATATACGATTAATAACTAATAGTAGGCTATAAAGGGGACTTTACGCACAAATCGAATACAAATCACCCAACAGTTAAGCTAAAATATGTACCAATATGATGCAGAGTAATGCACCTATTAGGCACAGGGTTATTCTTCTTCCCGGCGGGGAATGGCTACATACTCTTTTACACTTATTCACACAGAACGGATAGCACCGCGGCGGTTATTGGTTAAACTATCGCCGCTTAAACCTAACTCGTCACAAAAAAGGAATTGACGTGATGTTACCTAAGTTATTGTTACTTTTATGTTGTCTGATAAGCGGCTGCGCTCAGGCAACCGTTAAAAGCTCGTCAATGAAAGATTGTTTCCGCGGCCCGTTCAGCAGCTACGAAACCTGGAAAAAGACCCTCGCCAGTAAAAAGCCAAACTTTAACGAAAAAGCATTCAAATGGGCTTTCCCCGAAGAAAAATACAGCCGAATCAGACAAGTGCTGGACTGCTATGATTTTACCTATGAAGTGGATGGGCTCACCGTTGAGGGCTATTACCTCGCGCCCAAAGAGCGCCAGACGAAGTTACCTGCGGTAATTTATAATCGCGGCGGTAATGCTGAATTTGGTTATGTTATATTCGCCAAGAAATTACTGCTTCAGGCAGAGCTTGCCCAGGCGGGGTATGTGGTAATTGGCAGCCAGTATCGCGGCGCCAGCGCACGCTTTATCAAGAATAACGGCGCCGATGTGGATGATGTCACTGCACTGATAGATGTTCTGGCCGAAATTCCGATGGCCGACAGCAGCAGGATCGCCCTGGTTGGCTGGAGCCGGGGGGCGATGCAGTCTTATCTCGCCGCCAAAGTGTTATCCGGAGTAAAAGCTATTGTCGGCATTGCCGGTGTTACCGACCTAGAAAAGGAGCTTAGCTGGCGTCCGAAAATGGAGAACGTATACCGGGGCCGAATTCCCGGCTACGACAACAATAAATCTGCCGCTCTCGCTGCGCGTTCGGTATTAAACTGGCTGGATGAATTACCCAATGCACCGGTATTACTACTCCACGGAAGCGAAGATAAGCGGGTCAATCCGGAACAATCCCGTTTGCTTGCCGCGGCTCTGGATAAAGTGGAGCACAAAAACAAACTGGTTATCTATGAAGGCGACAATCATGGCCTGGTTAACAATCGTCAGGCCATGCAACAGGAAGTTATTGCCTGGCTCGATGAATACATGAAGTAAAACAGGGTTAGTTATGCTCGGCGGTCAGCGCTTTGAGGGCCGCCATCGCCTGCTCAGCATCGGCCTGCGGCACAAAAATATGATCATGATAAAATGCCGCGATGACATTGGAACTAATACCCACCTTGGTCAATGCCTGTGACATAGCGGCCGTTAGGCCTACCGCCTCCAGGCTGGAGTGAATTTCGCAAGTAATGCAGTTAAAAACTGTCTCATACGCAAAGCCTTCGGCGTCGGCCACCGCTTGCAACAATACAAGAGTGACGCCTTCCTTTTCACGGAACATGACCTTGGGATCGAGTCTGACAAACACCTCAGGATCCAGCACTAAGATGCTGACAAATACCCAGGATTCTGGCTGTAGTACCGGATTAAGCCCGTCAAGCAGCGTTTTTAAATCTGTTTCCCCTGTCATAACTTCCCCTTACAGTTTAAACGCTCTAACCCGTTTACCTTTGATTTTACCTTCCCGAAATAGCTTTAATGCGCGTTTCACACTGCGCCGTTTAATTGCCACAAAACTTTCATTGGCCTGTACTTTAATTTTACCAATGTCCTCACCCGGCACATCGGCGTCTTTGGTGAGTGCGCCAAGGATATCTCCAGGTCGCAATTTAGCTTTCTTCCCCTCATTCAGATTCAGGCAAACAAACTCCGGCTCAATGATACGATTGGCATGAAAGCGCAGGCTTTGCGCACCTTTCTTTTTTAAATCCTGTTTGGTATGAATTTCAATTGCCGCCAGGGCCGCGCCTTCACTTTCACTCATCAGGGTGAAAGCCATGCCCGGCTGCTGAGCCCGGCCAGCCCGACCGATACGGTGAATATGCGCATCCGGGTTTTCGCTGACCTCGTAATTCACTACACAATCCACACCGGCAATATCCAGACCTCGGGCCGCAACGTCTGTTGCGACCAGTACATTTAAACAATCACTGGCAAAGCGCATCAGCACCCGGTTACGGTCCACCTGCTCCATATCTCCCTGAATCGCCGCCACCACAAAGCCTTCCTGAGCCAGCATGTCAGCCACTTCCTGGGTGGTTCGTTTGGTTCGACAAAACACCATGGCACTGTTTGGTTGCTCTGTGGTGAGGAGGGCTTTCAAGGCATTAAAGCGCTGCCCTTCATCTACGGTGTATACCAACTCACCCACGTTAGCCCGCTGTTCAGAATCCACTATAATGGATTCCGGATCGCGTAAATAGGCCTGAGCCAAAGCCGTGGTTGCCTCGGTAAACGTGGCAGAAAAGAAGAGGGTTTGCACCGGCCCGCGTAAGCCGGCAAAAATCACCGCCAGATCATCCGTAAAGCCCATATCCAGCATGCGATCGGCCTCGTCGAACACGCGCACTTTTAAGTGTTTAAGCGTGATCCGCTTTTTCTGCACGTGATCCATTACTCGTCCGGGTGTGCCCACTATAATGTGGCAGCCGTGCCGAAGTGAGTTAATTTGCGGCCCCATGGGCTGACCTCCACACAGCGTCAGCACTTTGGCATTTGGCATATCCTTAGCAAGCACGCGACACTGCTCTGCCACCTGTTCGGCTAGCTCCCGAGTGGGGCACAGCACAATGGCCTGCAGGGCATTCTTATTGATATCCAGCTGCTGCAAGCAACCCACCGCAAATGCCAGGGTTTTACCGGATCCGGTTTGCGCCTGAGCCAGCACATCCCGTCCGGCGAGTATGGCCGGCATACTCGCCTGCTGAACAGGACGGGGGGCGGTATAACCCGCACGAGCAATTGCCGAGATAACCTCAGGGCGCAAATTGTAGTCGCTAAACAGTTCGCTCATAAGTACATTAAGCCAGTTTCCAGTTGAGGGTTTGTCCGGCAAAAAACGGTACCATTTCAGTGCCATCGGCCAGGGTTACCCGTTCAGGTACCTGCCAGCTTTCTTTCACCAGGGTAATGGTGCCTTCGTTGCGCGGCAGTCCATAGAAATCCGGACCATTATTGCTGGCAAAGTCTTCAAACTTATCCATAGCGCCCAGTTGCTCAAACACTTCAGCATAAAGTTCAATGGCACTCCACGCGCTGTAGCAACCCGCACAGCCACAGGCATTTTCTTTGCGATGCTTAGCATGCGGCGCGGAGTCCGTACCTAAGAAGAATTTTTTCGAGCCTTCGGCTACCACTTCGCGCAAACGAGCCTGGTGGGTATTACGCTTTAATACCGGTAAACAGTAATTATGCGGCCGAACCCCACCCACCAGCAAATCATTGCGGTTAAGTAATAAGTGTTGCGGCGTAATAGTAGCGCCAACGTTATCACCGTGGGCCAGTACAAAATCGGCCGCGTCCGCCGTGGTGATATGTTCGAAGACCACTTTCAGCGCCGGGAAATCGTTAACGATCTTCACCATGTACTCGTCGATAAATACTTTTTCACGGTCAAAGATATCCACATGGGATTCGGTCACTTCACCATGCACCAGCAGCAACATACCGTCTTTCTGCATTTGCTCAAACACCGGATACAGCGCGTTAATGCCCTTTACAGCCGCATCAGAGTTGGTGGTTGCACCAGCAGGATAAAGCTTGCAAGCCGTGACCCCGGCCGCTTTAGCATCGGTAATATCCGCGGGGGTGGTTTCGTTAGTCAGATACAGCGTCATTAAGGGCTCAAACTGACTTCCTTCAGGACGCGCTGCCAGGATCCGCTCTTTGTAGGCCATGACGAGCGATGCATTCGTTACCGGCGGCACCAGATTGGGCATGACAATTGCGCGAGCAAAACAGCGGGCCGTCGCCGGAACCGTTTCAGCTAACATTTCATTATCGCGAAAATGGAGGTGCCAGTCGTCTGGCTGGCGGATAGTAATTGACTGCATGGAAGGCCCCGAATAATAAACGCATGGTTAAGATCAGTCGCACATTATAGCAACTTTAACGGTTAATAGTGTAATTGAAGGTAAAACTGTCCTTTTGGCATCTATTGTAAGCATGCCTGCCTCAGTACACTGCTGTCATATTGCTTAAAAGAAGATGAGTTATGGCTGCTATCAATAACCCTAAACACACTACACACCGGCAATTTTTTCTTGCGATTGGCTGTGCGCCCGCCATGATCACATTATTGTTGTTGATTTACACTTGGTTTACTCAAAGAATTTCGGTGTTGGGCAATCCCGCAACTGAGTCTTTCATTCTGTACTTATTACTCGGTCAGTTAATCGAAAACCGCTTGCCGTTGAACGGTAGTAAACCGCCCCAAAACTACCAATAAATACAGTTACTGTTTCGCCTGAAAGTATTCTCCATGCTCAAGCAGCAATTAGGTGCTGCGACGATTTTGGAGAAAAAATGAGAGAACTTACTTTTAATGAAACAGCGACCATTAATGGTGCTGGAGAAGTTAGCGATTATCTGGAAGACCGGGCCCATGATGTAGGCTATGCGATTGGTTATACAGCAGGTTATATCCACAAGAATAGACTAATTGGTAATGGTGTAGTAGACAATGTAGCGTCGTTGACCGCAGGCCAGTAAATAAGGAGAAAACAGATGGATACTTTATCTGAAGAGCACTATGCAAGCGTCAACGGCGATTCAATTACCAGTATGATTATTGCCAGTGCCGGTGTCATTGGCACGTACATCATGCTCCTGGACTACGCATAAAGCTTTGGTGAAGGTCTGGGTGAAGGCCTGTAGATGGACTCCACAAAGAATAAACGCTGCGATTCATCACCAGTTGCTCTGTTTTGAAGTGCAAAGCAGACTAGCTAGTTTACTTCGCTTTGGGCAGATTGCGCCACCTGAGTTCCAGAACAGTGATGACAACTATATAAAGCACAACGATCACCAGCGATACTGCCAGGAAACGCTGCTCAGGAAAAAGATACCAGGCGACTACCACGAGCACCGTTCGTAATACGCCGTGCACTATGCCTACCCAGTGCTGAATGATCCAGCTGATTGGCAGCCACATCAACCCGGTGAGCACTCCTATGGTTAACGGCAGTGAGGTGTAGTCAGTCATAAAGAAAGGGATCGCAATGGCGTAAACCAGTACGGCCATGCCAACCGAGTACATAAACAGCGTATCAAAAGTATTTTTTGGCCGCGATTTATCGAGAAAATTTTCCCCGGTAAGTTTTGAAATAAACAACCCGAGGTACACAATTGACCCGGTGGCAGCGAATGTCAGCAAACTGACCGCAACCGGTCCCAAAAATAATGAACCTACAGCAACAATCAGCCAGGCAATTAATCCTGCAATAGGGGTAGCAATCAGACGTCGGCTGGCAAACTCAGCGCGCTGCTCCTCCAGACTACGATGTGGTGACATGGTGTTCTCCTTATCTTCTGTCAGCATAAAGTTTATTGATAGTAAGTGCCTGACAAATATGTAAGAAAGTGTAAAACAACGGCTCTTCTCTGATTACCTTATCGTCCTGATTAGTTAACGTTCTAGCGGCTATTTATCACAGTCGGGGGGGGGGTTCACATATAAACTTTTTTCCGGCACCTCAGTGCCGGCATTGCATCACTGACTGTAGGCGCCTACCTTTCATAGTCTGAGCTAAATACCGGAATGCTTATGCGGTCACGGTGATTGATTTACCTGATGGCGTGGTTATCACCAACGTGTGGGCCAAACAGCTGTCTCCCAAAGCCGGGCACACAGAATATGCCATAAGTCGCGAGGGTCAGGTGTTTAGTCAGGCAATGATAGTGCGAGGCAAAGACCAGCTACCAGCAATGCGCTTTGATAGCATATACAAGCGAGTGGCTTACAGCTATCCGAAAAGCGATGTCCGGGATAATTCACTATGGCTGAGTTACGCCGTTAATAAAGAAAACATTGCTGTCACCCGGCTAGTGCTGGAGTCACTTAGCGCTTCAGCCCAGTGCTATGCCAACAGACGGTGTAAACAGCTGTAAAGCAATTGCAGATCGATTGGCTTACCAATGTGCAAAGTGAACCCCGCAATTAAATAAGCACTGACATCGCGAGGCGACACATTTGCAATCAGGGCTACTATGGGCAAGTTCAAGGGCTTCGAAGCCATCCATTTCCGGCATCTGAATATCCATTAACACCCGATCAAAGCTGGCACTGCCAAGCGCTTCCCGCCCATTTGCAACAAATTCAAGTTCAACCTCGGTTGGCACCAGCATCGAGGCCAGCACCATTTGGTTAATATTATTGTCTTCAGCAACCAGGATCTTAAGAAGCCCCCCGGATAACACCTCTCGGTGTTTCCGGAGTAAAAACAGGCGAAGCTTCTTTTTACTTTTTCGTATAGGCCGCTATGATAACTATAGTCTGGCCGTTTACTTTGCCTTCGATATGCAACGGGTTATTGGTTAAACGGATATTACGCACCGGCGTGCCTCGTTTGGCAGTAAAATTAGCGCCTTTAACGGTGAGATCTTTAATCAGATGAACTGAATCTCCGGCTTTGAGCACATCGCCATTGCTATCCAGAGTAGGTTCCCTGTCGTCAATACCCGCTTTAGCCCATTCCAGCGTATCATCGTCAAGGTACAACATATCGAGCAAATCCTGAGCCCAGGTTTCGCTTTCTAGCTGTTTCAACATCCGCCATGAAACCACCTGCACCGCCGGCACCTGAGACCACATGGCATCATTGAGACAACGCCAGTGATTCACGTCAACAGCGCTCTCATCTTTTAACTGCGGTAAACAGGTCGAACAAACTGCTATTGCGCAATTATCTGAGTCGTTGGGTGATTCAGGTACCATGTAAAGGCTCAGGCCTTCACTGTTACCACATAACTCACATGCGTCATTTGCACGTTTAAATACTGCTTGTTCGTTTGCCATTGTTTATGCCCGAAAGTAAAAAAAACGCGAGTATAACACAGGCTAAAGATTTTATAATAAGCAATATACCCATTTAGCTTGCGCTATCTTTGTGCTCGACCCATATCAGTTTGGATGTATCAAATCCCAGCGCTTTTGCTTTGCCGAGTAAACTGTCCAGTATGTCTTGTGGCAGTTCTGGCGTTCGTGCCAGTATCCACAGGTAAGTCTTATCCGGGCCGGTCACCAGTGAATAACGGTAATTTTTTTTGTCCAGTTCTGCCACCACATAACTGGCATAAAACGGACCGAAAAAAGACACCTTCAAATGCCCCGTTTGCTTATCCTCAACAAAATAAGCCTTACCTTCAGCCTCATTCCACTTACCTTCCTCGGCGTTATAGCCACGGTTCAGTACCCGAATACCACCGTCATCACGCATAGAGTAGTTAGCCGTAATTTGCGAAAGGCCACGCTCGAAACTATGATCAAAACGGGCAATTTCGTACCAGGTTCCCAGATAGCGATCAGCCTCAAAGCCCTTTACTGGTTTAACGCCTTCTGGCACAGATGTACACCCGAAGACTAACCACACAGTGGAAAGGACCAATAAAAAACGAAACATAATAATTCCTTGTAACGAAAAGTGTTGTCAGCCCTCAATACGAGCGTCAACTAGGTTTGTATCACTTAAAGCTTTAAGATAGGGTGTGGCCAACATAAAAAATCGAAAACCATTATGCTAAAAACACAATTTCCACATGCCTCAAAGCTAATCTTTGGATGCATGGGGCTGGGCGGGAACTGGTCTCACCAACCCTACACAAAGGCCGATTTGAATCTGGCCACCAAAGCCGTTGAACAAGCGTTATCGTCTGGTATTACAGTGTTCGATCACGCCGATATCTATACCCATGGCAACGCAGAAAAGGTCTTTGCCGAAGTGCTGAGTAACCAGCCGGACTGGCGTGATAAAATGATTATTCAGTCTAAATGCGGGATCCGTTTTGAAGACAATCAGGGGCCAAAGCGTTACGATTTCTCTCCCGCATGGATATCCGCATCAGTTGACGGCATTTTGGGTAGACTGAATATCGAGCACCTCGACGTATTATTGCTGCACCGCCCGGATCCACTGGCCGATTTACCCGCGGTTGCAGAGTGCCTGACACGGTTACATCAGGCAGGTAAATTTGGTCATCTGGGTGTTTCCAATATGCACTGGTATCAGATTGACGCCCTCAACAAACTCCTGCCATTCCCGGTTATTGCCAATCAGTTAGAAATGAGCCTCGGCTACCGTGACTGGGTAGAAGAAGGTATTTGCACCAACAGTCCGCTCAATAGCCAAAATGGTTTTACACCGGGCACACTGGAATATTGTCAGCAGCACGGAGTACAGCTACAAGCCTGGGCACCGCTGGCACAGGGCAGGTATTCGGGCAATGGCGATACAGTCTGCCCCACCAGCAAACTGGTAAGCGAACTAGCCACCCGGTATGGCGTGAGCAGAGAAGCAATCGTGTTAGGCTGGTTGATGCGCCATCCCGCTGGCATTCAACCGGTCATTGGTACCACCAATCCAGAACGTATAGCTGCCTGCGCTGAAGCAGAAACGCTTACTTTGTCCCGCGAGCACTGGTATCAGTTGTTCGAATCCGCCCGCGGTCAGGAAGTGCCTTAATATGTTTAATGCTATTCACCACGTCGCCATTATTTGTAGCGACTATGCCGCCTCTAAAACGTTTTACCAACAGGTGCTGGGGTTTCAGTTAGTAGCCGAAAACTACCGGGCTGAGCGCGATTCCTATAAATGCGATCTGGCGTTAGCCGATGGCACACAGATTGAGCTGTTTTCTTTTCCGGGTGCGCCGGCGAGGCCTAGTCGGCCGGAAGCCCAGGGCCTTCGCCATCTAGCGTTTAAAGTCACGGACATCGATGCAGCAATTCAATATCTGACTGACCATCAGATTGAATGTGAACCGGTAAGGGTTGATCCTTACACCCAGCGCCGCTTCACTTTCTTCAACGATCCTGATGGCTTACCGCTGGAACTCTACGAAATTTAGTTATCCAGTAACGCTAATGCACCAAACAATCCCGAGCGGGTGTCCAGGCCTGGTAAACAAATAATGTTTTCCAGGCTTATCCCTTCGGGCATGACAATATAGTCATTGAGTTTACCACGGGTGGCCGCAATCACTTTATCAACCAGGCCATGCTTTTGCATCACTCCCCCGCCCAGTATGATTTTTTCAGCACTTAAGGTCACCATCAGGTTATGGCACATATCGCCCAATACTTCACTCAGACCATCCCAGGCCGGGTGATCATCGGCAAAAGTGTGTGAAGGCTGCGACCAGATTTTGCCTAACGCGGTTCCCGAAGCTAACCCCTCCACACAATTCTGATGGAAGGGACACACGCCATTAATACCAGCCGGAGGCTGCACCAGCATATGGCCAATTTCCGGATGCACCAGACCATGCAACGGTTTACCGTTGATTACTACACCGCCGCCCACACCGGTGCCCACGGTAATATATACCGCAACGGTTGTATCCTGAGCAGCGCCCCAGCGATATTCGCCCAGTGCCGCACCATTTACATCGGTATCAATGGTCACTTCACAATCAAGTTGAGCAGCGAGGTGACCGGCTAAATTGATCTGGCTCCAGTCTGGTTTCGGTGTTTTAGTAATATAGCCATAGGTAGCCGAAGCGGGATTCAGATCCAAGGGGCCAAAACTGGCAATGCCCATCTGAGTGAAAGCATAACCTGCTTCACGTTGCTGCTGAAAAAAAACCACCGTTCTAGCTAAGGTCTCCTCGGGCGTTGTGGTTGGAATACGTATTTCCGCCACTATCTCGCGCCCGGGGGTCACCACTGCACAGTTAAACTTGGTACCGCCGGCTTCTATTACTGCGTAGTAAGGATCGGTTAACGCCATTTGCTATTGCCTCAAAATTCTTGACGAGGTGTTAGATAAACCCGATAGCAGGTTCCGGGCTATCATTACATCGATTAGCTTTAAATACACACCTGTTGTGCCTGTTTATAAGTTGTAGCACGGTATAACGGGTTTGGCTTACTATCCCAACCGCCTTCATTTAACAAAAAACACACAACAGTAAAAACTTAACTTTTAAACTTAATTTAAGAAATTAGTAACCCAATAAACCTCTTATCGGAAAGCACTGACTTTCATTCGTTATTTACTTGTAAATTTCTTGATAAAATAACTTAATCGTTTAAGATTAAAATTAGCAAAGCTTAGTTTTGCTGTAAACAAATTTGTGAAACTTTTGTAAAACCACCTGAAGCAAGTCAGTTGGCTGGAGAATACTGATGAATTATGCGGCGTCGAGTGAACAATGCCTGAACAGAATACTGGCAGGGTTAGACTTATCGTTTTTGTCACAGCGCGACATTAAGCTCTTCACTAATCGCCTTAACAGCCACTTTCAAGAATTATTTACGCGTTATGTGGATGTCTACGGACACCAGTACGACTGTTATTATCACTTGTCACAGTTGGTCCTATCGCTTGCCATGGGGCTTAAGAACCGTAAAGCCGATCTGAAACGCCTGGATAAAGCCAGAAACAATGATGACAAGCTGTGGCACCAGCAGGCAAACCAGGTCGGTATGGCGTGCTATGTTAATCTGATGGGGCCCACCCTTACCGATCTGCAAGCCAAAATACCCTATTTTAAGTCGCTCGGGCTCACTTACCTGCACCTTATGCCACTTTATGCTTCGCCGGAAGGTGATAGCGACGGCGGCTATGCCGTGTCTGACTATCGCAAGGTCAATCCGATTCTGGGTAATATGAAAGAGCTCGAGGCGCTGTCTAAAGCGTTACGGGAAGCCGGTATTAATCTGGTACTGGATTTTGTATTTAACCACACCTCCGACGAACACCGTTGGGCAAAAGCCGCTCTGGCTGGCGACGCAAATTACCAGAACTACTACTACCTGTTTGATGACCGCACCATTCCAGACCAGTATGAGCAAACCCTGCGCGAAATATTTCCGCAGGTTCGCCGTGGCAGCTTTACCTGGAACGAAACGATGCAAAAGTGGGTCTGGACCACTTTTAACAGCTTTCAATGGGATCTGAACTACAGCAATCCGGCAGTGTTTAATGCCATAACCGAAGAAATGCTGTTCCTGGCAAACATTGGCTGCGCTGCCTTACGCCTGGATGCCCTGGCTTTCATCTGGAAGCAGATGGGTACCAACTGCGAAAACCAGCCTAATGCACACAAGCTAATCCAGGCTTTTAACTGCTGCCTGCGGATCACTGCACCGGCGGTGGTGTTTAAGTCGGAAGCCATTGTCCACCCCGACGAAGTGCTCAAATATATTCGTCAGGACGAGTGTCAGCTTTCCTACAACCCACTGTTGATGGCACTTATCTGGAACAGTCTGGCAACGCGCAAGACGCGCCTACTAACCAGCTCAATGCAAAAGAGTTTTGCCATAGAGCAGAATTGCAGTTGGGTAAACTATGTACGTTGCCATGATGATATTGGCTGGACTTTTGATGATGCCGTGGCTCATCAACTGGGCATTAACCCATACGATCATCGCTATTTCCTGAATCAGTTTTTTACCGGCCGTTTCGAGGGCTCTTATGCCGACGGCGTGCCATTTGCGGAAAATCCATCAAACGGCGATTGTCGTGTTTGTGGCTCACTGGCCTCGTTATGCGGACTGGAAGGAGCGTTAAAGGCCAATGATCAACAGGCAATTAACACCGCCATACGCCGCATTATGCTGGTGCACGGGGTAATTATGAGCATCGGCGGCATACCATTGCTTTATTCCGGTGATGAAATGGGTTTACTCAATGACTATAGTTACCGTGACGATCCGGCCAAAGTCCATGATGACCGCTGGGTAAATCGAATTGCCGTCACTACAGCACAAATAAACGACATTGAAGTGCCGCCGGCCCCCACTGATTCGCTCGAGCGAAAAACCCAAAAAGCGATATTCACCGGCATAAAACAGCTTATTACTCTGCGCAAAAAACACGCTGTGTTTGGTCAGGCCCGCACCCATATTTTACAAACTGGCAATCAACATTGTTTTGTGTACTGCCGGGTGGCGGATGACGGTCAGAAGCTGCTGGTCTTATGTAATTTCAGTGAGCACTCACAAACACTGGAGGGTAAGGTAATTGAAGTATTTGGTGGAAAGCCTGCGAAAGACCTGCTTAGCAACAGGCGCATTGATAGGGCCTCTGACATCCACTTAGCACCTTACCAGCAATACTGGTTATTAGGCTAAAGTCGAGTAGAAAAGGAGGCTCAGTGCCTTCTTTTCTGCTTTTTTCCTTTCCATAATGATCGCCCCCTCCCGTTAACCAGTATCTATCACCAATTTGGTTTCCGATCTACCGGTGACATTTCGCAGAACTGCTATACTTAACGTATGTTGAGTTGCGGTTCACTTTAATGAGCTCATTACTGAGATAATGAGGCGTCGGGTATCACTTATATACCCAGGTACAGTTAGAAGCAGAGCAACCAGCTTTTGGTTGTTTAGAAAGGAATCACTGTTTCAGCAAAACAAGGAGCAAACGGAAAATGCTAAGCCCTGCTTATTTGGAATATCGCTGTCCTCGCTGTGGATATATAAATGCCATAGCCAGAGAAACCGTTTTAGACATGTATAAGGAACAATCCGATGCGTGTCAGCACTGCCAGCAAAAACTCGAAATTATTGCTGCCAACGGTATTAATGATCAAATCAACCTTATCGTCTCAGAACAGGAAGACTGCGCAAAGTAATTGTCAGTAAACGAAAAAAGGGAATGCTGGTAAGGCATCCCCTTTTGGGTTTCAACTAAATCTTCGGTGACTAGCCGCCAAAGAACTCCCGGCGCAACTGTACGTCAGCCAGAAATTGTCCGCCCAGTGCCGATGTTTTAGTGTAGGAAAGACTATCGCGTATGCCTCTCGCCTTTACACAATAATGCGTTGCGTTAATCACTACCGCCACATCCTCAGTGCCGGTCAGCGCCTGTAATGCCACCAGCACCTGCTGAGTAAGGCGCTCCTGCACCTGAGGGCGCTGGGCAAAGAAACCTACCAAACGATTAATTTTAGACAAGCCAATCACGGTGTCCTTTGGAATATAGGCTACCGTGGCGGTCCCATCAATGGTGACAAAATGGTGCTCACAGGTACTGGTAAGACTAATATCACTTACCTGAACCGGCTGACCCACCTGCATTTTATTTTCAATCTGGGTGATCTTGGGAAACTTGCGATAATCCAGCCCCGAGAATATTTCATCGACATACATTTTAGCGATACGTTCTGGAGTCTCAGACAGGCTGTCATCAGACAAATCCAGGCCGAGCGTTTCCATCACGTCCCGCATGGCGTGTTCTATCCGCTGACGCTTTGCCTCGTCGCTCAAACCATTTTCTAGCATAGGTGTTTCCAGGCCCTTCTCTACCAGTGCTTCATGCACCAGCAACGCCTCTCTGGAAATGCCCAGCTTTACAGCATCGCGCACAACTACCGCTTCTTTTGCTAACATTCACTCATTCCGTAACAACGACTAACCCTGCTTATACTATCCAGACTGCAGATTAGGATTAAAATAACCTGTTAATTTGTCATTAAAACGATCTGCAATCCGTGTAAAGTCGTAATTAGTACCAAAATTATCGGAGGTATTTTTGTCTTTACCTATACTCATCACCGGTGGAAGTCAGCGTCTTGGACTTGCTATTGCGCAAGATATGCTGGCCAACGATCAACCGGTTATCATCACATACCGACGACACAAGCCGTCTGTCGACGCGCTTAAAAATGCCGGTGCTATTGTGTTGGAGGCGGATTTTAGCACCCAGGCGGGTATTTCGCGAGCAATAGAAGAAATAAAACGCACGGCGCCAACGTTGCGTGGCATTATCCATAATGCGTCAGATTGGGTGCCGGAAAACCCGGAAACTGCGCCCGGCGACCTGATGCATGCCATGATGATGGTGCATGCCAATGCCCCTTATCAACTCAATCTGGCATTGAAGGACGCTTTGCAGTCTGAAAACGGTATGCAATCGGACATCATCCATATGACCGATTATGTGCAGGACACCGGCAGCGAAAACCACATTGCCTATGCAGCCAGCAAAGCCGCTCTGCATAACCTGACCCTGTCATTTGCCAGGGTTTACGCGCCCCTCGTTAAAGTAAACAGCATCGCGCCGTCACTGGTGATGTTTAACGACCAAGACTCCCTTGAATATCGCGAAAAGGCGCTCAACAAAAACCTGCTGGGCATCGTCCCCGGCGCGCAGGAAGCGGTGAAAGCGGTTAATTACCTGCTTAACGCGGAGTATGTCACCGGCCAGACCTTACATTTAAACGGTGGCAGGAACTTAAAATAGCCAACATCGTCCGCCTAAGTTGTTGGCCCATAAGGGCCGACAGCGTATAATTACCCCGTTAAATACTTAATCAGGAAACACTGTGACCACCTCACTTATTCCAGAATGGAAAGCCAGCGAAGCGGTTATTCTGGCCTGGCCGCATCAGGACACTGACTGGGCACCGTGGCTGGAGGAGACGCGCCAGACTTATCTGTCTATCATCCGCATTATCAACGCCAATCAGGCCGGTGTACTATTGTTGTGCCGCGAAGAAGACATGGATGATGTGGAAAAACGGCTGGCGGCCGATGCCCGGGTTATGTTAATCAAAGCAGATTACAACGATACCTGGGCGCGGGATTTTGCTTTTTTGAGCTGCGGCAACCCTGAAGCTCCCTACCCGGTAGAGTTCACCTTCAACGGCTGGGGTAATAAGTTTGACGCCAGCAAGGATAATCGGATTAATCAACGGTATCTTGCACCATTATGCCGGGAAAAACTGCGTACCTCGTCGATTGTAGCCGAAGGTGGCGCATTGGAAATTGACGATAATGGTCACCTGTTATCCACCGCATCCTGTCTTTATAATCCGGCCCGTAATGGCCAGATGAGCGCCGACGCTTACCGTGAGGCATTTACCGCTTATCTGGGCTGCGCGCAGCTGTCAATATTCGCCAACGGGCATCTGGAAGGCGACGATACCGATGGTCACATTGACACCCTGGTACGTTTCACGCCCACCAGTGGTCTGGTGATTCAGGCAGCCGATAATCGCCCCGAAGACACTCATTACAACGGGTTGTCTGCTCTGGTGCAGGAATGTGCGGAGGCATTGCCGGATCATACTCATTATTTATTGCCATTACCGGCCATGTTTAACGACGATGGCGACAGGTTGCCGGCATCTTATGCTAATTACCTCATCTGTAATCATACCGTTTTATTACCGGTTTACGGTCAGCCTGAAGACAGTGAGGCAGTAGCCGTGATGCAACAGGCTTTCCCGCATCACGAAATAGTGCCGGTTAATTGTGCCACCCTGGTTCAACAATTTGGCAGCCTGCACTGCATTTCCATGCAGGTACCCTGTAACACCTTAAAAACCGATGCCATTCACCAATTAAACTCAGGAGTGACCCGTTATGTCTGAGCGCACCTTAAAGGTTGGACTGGTACAGCAGTCTGTCGCCGACAACGATAAAGCCACCAACTGGCATAAAAGCGCAGCCAGAATTGCTGAGCTGGCAGAGCAAGGCGCCGAGCTTATTTTACTGCAAGAGCTGCACAGCACCTTGTACTTCTGTCAGAACGAAGATACCGATGCTTTCGATCTGGCCGAACCTATTCCCGGCCCGGCGACCGCCTTTTTTGGTGAAATCGCCGAACAGCACAATATCGTGCTGGTAACCTCATTGTTTGAAAAACGCGGTTCAGGGCTGTATCACAACACCGCCGTGGTGTTCGACCGCAGCCGTGAGATCGCCGGAAAATATCGCAAAATGCACATTCCGGACGATCCAGGCTTTTATGAAAAGTTTTATTTTACCCCGGGCGATATGGGGTTTGAGCCCATTCAAACCAGTGTAGGCAAACTGGGCGTGTTGGTGTGCTGGGATCAATGGTATCCGGAAGCCGCCCGCCTGATGGCCATGGCCGGCGCTGAAATTCTGTTTTATCCCACCGCAATTGGTTGGGATATGACCGACACCGATGATGAGCGTACGCGTCAGCATGATGCCTGGCATACCATTCAGCGTGCCCATGCAGTAGCCAATTCGGTACCGATAATTGTGGCTAACCGCACTGGCTTTGAAACATCCCCTACCGAGGGCGATCCGGGTATTCAGTTCTGGGGACAGAGCTTTATTGCCGGTCCACAGGGTGAGATCCTCGCCCAGGCCAGTAGTGACAAGGAAGAAACCTTACTGGTGGACCTGGATATGACCCGTACCGAACAAGTCAAGCGAATTTGGCCTTACTTCCGTGACCGCCGCATCGACGCCTACGACGATCTGGTCAAGCGCTGGCGCGATTAACCTAGCTACCAGCAGGCAGTACGATAACCCGCTGTTCACACAATACATAGCACTGGCGTTGCGATTTAGGCGCCAGTGCCGTTAATACCTCATCCTCTATGTTTAACCCACCGGTGTACTGGCCGAGTGCTGGCATCAGCATCAATTTGTCAGTAACCACCAGGCTTTTGCCGCGAAAACGCCGCTTACCTGAAGCAAAATACGCTTTGGGATGGAAGTGACCCACAATCTGTAAGCCACCGTTATCCTGTGGAATATGCCGGCAATGAATCAGGCTGCCCTGCTGAGTGTGTAGCGGATAATTCTCGGCTCGCAGCCCACCCAGCGCTTCAGGTACCTGGGGATCATGGTTCCCTTCCAGCCAGACCCATTCCTTCACACTTAGCACTAACGCCTTAAGTTGTGCGACATCTTCGGCTAAAAAGCGGTCAAATGCATGAATATCATGGAAGCTGTCGCCCAGGCAAAGTACCCGTTCCGGTTCGTAGCATGCCAGCAAGGCTGCAAGGCTACGCAGCGTTGCCCGGGAATCATAGCGGGGCAGCGGCGAGGCATATTGCGAAAGGTAACTGCCTTTTTCAAAATGCAGGTCGGCCAGTAACAGGCAGTCCTGCTCCGGCCAGTAAAGCGCGGCGCGGCTATCGAGTAGCCATAAGCTACCACCAAACCGGACGGGGAATACCTGCCTGGCATCGATTAACGGTTGCAATTGGGTTGTTGATAGCATTTTCAGCCGTCACCCGACAGCAGCGTTCTGACCTCATCAAGCATAGATTCGCCTTCCGCATAGAGTGCCGTCTGATCAAGTAGCGCCTGCTCGCCAGCCCCTTTAACCTGCTCACTACGTACATCCAGCACAATAGGGATCGCCATGGGTGACACCTTAGGTAGATCTACAAATTGCGTTTTCCCGACAAATCGAATCAAAGTATCTGCCAGCCGCCGAAGATCGAGTAATTCTCGCTCGGCATCTTCCCGTGCAACCTTGAGCAGAATATGGTCAGGCTCATATTCTCGCAGCGTATCGTAAATTAAATCAGTAGAAAAGGTCACCTGTTTCATGGTTTTTCGTGTGCTGTGATAACGCTGCTCGGTTAGCCCGCTAACAATGGCAACCTGGCGGAAAGAGCGTTTAAGCATGGGGGCATTGAGCATCCAGTCCTCCAGCTCATCACCAAGAATATCGGGCTGGAATAAGGTAGCGATATGACCTTCATCCAGTGGCTTGAGCGCGCATACCGAGAGTCCATAGTCTGTCACACTGAAACTTAACGGCTTAAGGTCGAGCTTTTCCATCCGCCGGGTCAGTAACATACCCAGTGTCTGATTAGCCTTGCGGCCCTCAAAGGTGTAATACAACGAATAAAACGCCCGGTGGTAAGGAAACTGTTCGATAAGCACCTTATCGCGGGCGGGAATTCGCGAAAAGGCCTGTTGCAAATCGAGCCACTCTCGAACCTGAGCAGGCAAAGCCTGCCACTGTGCGGGCTCATTTAATAACGCCCGTACACCATCGGCCAGATAAGTCGAAAGAGGTAGCTGTCCTCCCACATAGCTTGGAATTTTCGGTTCTTTACCTTTATCCGGACGGGCGTGTAACTGCATATCCCGTATGGCTTCAAAGCGCAGCATTTCGCCAGCAAACAAAAACGTATCGCCCGGCGTAAGTTGCTGGGCAAAATACTCTTCCACCTCGCCAATAATCTTGCCCTGATTGCCCCGACGGATCCGCTTCACTTTAAGCTTACCCGCCTCAACAATCGTACCGATATTCTGCCGATGCCGCTGGACTACCCGCTGACTGGCCGGTTTAAAGGTGCCGTCTGGTTGTTGAGTTAGCCGCTGATAACGCTCATAACCTTTAAGCGCATAACCACCGTCCATACTGAACTGCCACAATTGATTAAACTCATCAGGTGCCAGCCCCTGATAGGGTGAAGCATTGAGAATTTGCTGATACAGGGTTGCAGGCGTAATCACACCAGAGCAGGCGCAGTTAATAATAAACTGCGGGATAATATCCATGGCACCGGGCTGTACCAACGCACCATCACGCGCGCCCTGACTGATAGCCTCAATGGCAGCCTGACATTCCAGCGCTTCAAAGCGATTGGCCGGTACCAATAGCGCCTCGCTGGCTTCCTCAAACCGGTGATTAGCCCGTCCGATGCGTTGTAGCAGGCGACTAACCCCTTTCGGAGCGCCAACCTGAATGACCAAATCCACATCGCCCCAGTCGATGCCCAGTTCAAGGGCGGATGTGGTGACAATTGCGCGGAGCTTGCCGGAGGCCATCATCTCTTCGGTTTTACGGCGCTGCTCTTTACTCAGTGAACCATGGTAGAGGGCGATAGGCAGAACCTGGGAATTTTCTGACCACAACAACTGAAACAATAATTCAGCCTGTGCCCGCGTGTTCACAAACACCAGGGTAGTCCCGGCATTAACGATGGCCTGATAAATATCACCAATCGCGTATTTTGCCATAAAGCCGCCAAAGGGCATGCGCTGCTCTGAACGTAGAATGTTGATGGCCGGCTTGGCCGTATCTTCAACCTCCAGCAACGCGGCGGGTTCTCCGGTAGGCCCCAGCCAGTCTGCCACCAACATGGGTTTAGCCACCGTCGCCGATAACCCAATGCGTTTGAACTTTGGTGCCAGCGATTCCAGCCGGGCCAGAGCCAGCGTGGTAAAGTCACCACGTTTGTTGCCAATCAGGCTATGAACTTCGTCGATAATAACGGTACTTAGCTTGCCGAATATTTTTGGCGCTTCGGTGTAAGACAACATCAGCATTAACGATTCGGGGGTGGTGAGCAGGATATGCGGGGGCCGTTTACGCTGGCGCTGGCGTTTATGCGACGGCGTATCGCCGGTGCGCGTCTCCACCGTAATGGGCAGGTCCATTTCTTCTATGGGGCGCAATAAGTTACGATGAATATCCTGAGTTAACGCTTTTAACGGCGAAATGTACAAGGTATGCAGATACTCAGACGTCTCGTGCTGCAGATCTACCAATGACGGCAGGAAGCCCGACAGCGTTTTACCGGCGCCGGTAGGCGCTATCAGTAGCGTCGACTGTTCTGCGCCGGCACGATTGAGCATGTCCTGTTGATAGGCTCGCAGTGACCACCCCTGACGGGAGAACCATGCGGTAAATTCGGCGGGTAATGGCAAACTCAAGAGAGACAACAAATCCGGTTGGTTAACTGGTAAGGATATAGATACGTCCCCGCACACAAAGCGGTTTAATACCGCGCTCAACATTCGCTATACTGCCCGTTCACTTTATTACTGTGTCCACCTGAATGAATCTATTTACCGCGCGACTTTGCTTAATTACCGGTCTTGCAGGGCTTACCGCTTGTAGTGATGCGCCTCTACCGACTATTGGCCGTACCCATGGCGATGTGCCCATGAACCGATTGATTGCTTTTGACAGCCAGCAAAAATGCTATCGATTTTTGGAAAATGTATCATTTGAAGCCCCGTTTGCCGACGGTATGGCCTATCAACAAACCACCTGCCTGACTGCGGGGAAAAAAGTCGGCCGCAAAACTATCGATGAAGTCGCTAAATTGCATGTCTCGCTGACCTCTGACGGCGAATATTACATCGTCAAAGGCGGCTATTGAGCTTTTCTGCCTCACTCCGCGTAAAAGAAGCCAAATGGCTATTTTAACGGAGCGTTTTTGCAAGCTGACAAGTGGTTACAACCACGGGATAACGGCCTTTATTGCGTTGCCGCCGACTATTACATCGATCCTACCGCGCCGGTAAATTGCGCCCTTATTACCCATGGACACGCCGATCATGCCATTGGCGGGCATCATAGCGTTGTCGCTACAGCGCCCACCATTGCCATTATGCAAACCCGCTATGGCGAGGATATGGCGCAGACAGTTAAGCCAGTGGGTTACGGCCAGACCATTACTCTGGGGAAGCCGGATGACCCAGTCACCTGTACGTTTTATCCGGCCGGACATATTCTCGGCTCCGCTCAAATTCTGCTTTGCTATCGCGGTACCCGAGTGGTGATTTCCGGCGATTATAAACGTCAGCCGGATCCAACCTGCCCACCCTTTACCGCCATTAACTGCGATGTTTTTATAACCGAGGCAACATTCGCCCTACCGGTGTTTAAGCATCCGCCTATTGAGCAGGAATGTGAAAAACTGCTGCACTCATTAGCCCTGTTTCCGGAACGCTGTCATCTCGTAGGCGTTTATGCTCTGGGAAAATGTCAACGCATGATCCTTGGTCTGCGTGCCCTGGGGTATCACCAGCCTGTTTATCTGCACGGCGCTCAACGACGGCTTTGTGATTTGTATGAGGAACACGGCATCGAGCTTGGTCAGCTAATGGATGTGGCAGATGTATCTAACAAGTCTGAGTTGGCTGGTCAGATAGTGCTCGCCCCGCCTTCAGCCCTCAATGATCGCTGGTCACGCTCATTACCTGAGGTACGCAAAGCCATGGCATCCGGCTGGATGCAAATCCGTGCCCGGGCCCATCAGCGTCAGGTGGAACTCCCTCTGATAGTGTCTGATCACTGTGACTGGCAAGCATTGCTGGATACCATCGACGAAGTCAATCCGCGGGAGGTATGGATAACCCATGGCCGGGAGGACGCCTTGTTACATCAGCTAACAACACAGGGCGTAAAAGCCCGGGCGTTATCGCTGATTGGCTATGACGAGGATGCCACAGACTAATGGAAGCTTTTTCCCAACTCCTTCAACAACTGTATTTCACCAGCAGTAACAATGAGAAGAGTCGGCTACTGCGGCACTATCTGGCGCACACCGCAGACCCCGATCGCGGCTGGGCGATAGCCGCACTGGCCGGCACTTTAAAGTTTGAGTTTTTTAAACGCAATGCAGTGAAAAACCTGATGCTGGAACGGGTAGATCCTGAACTTTTTGCCATGAGTTATGACTACGTGGGTGAAATGAGTGAGACGGTAGCCCACTTATGGCCTGACGCTACCAACGGCATCGGCCTGCCCGGCCTGGCAGAGCTCATCGACCAATTCCGTCAGGCCAATCGCGAGCAGGTAAAAGTACTGCTGGTACATTATTTATCCGGCATGACGGCCGAGCAGCGCTGGTCATTGCTTAAGTTGGGTACCCGGGGACTCAGAGTTGGATTGTCGGCACGCAGCGTGAAGCGTATTCTCGCCGAATACGGCGCAGTACCGGTAAACGAAATTGAAACCCTCTGGCACGCGCTCAAGCCTCCTTACCGCGAATTATTCGACTGGTTGGAAGGCCGTGCGGAGAAACCCGATATCGCCGGTGCGGTCACCTTCCATCCGGTGATGTTGTCGCACCCACTGCCTGAAGATAAAGCCCCAGAACTTACCGTTGAGGACTGGCAGGTTGAATATAAATACGACGGTATCCGTGTTCAATTGGTGGTAACCGAACAGGGTAAAGCGCTTTACAGCCGTACCGGTGACGACATCAGTGAGTCTTTTCCCGACGTACTGGCAGGCATAGAAGCACGCGGCGTCATTGACGGTGAACTGCTGGTGATTAACAACGGTAAAATTGAATCCTTCAACGCTTTGCAGCAACGGCTCAACCGGAAGAAACCGTCAAAGAAACTCATTGCTGAGCGCCCCGCCGGGATAGTGGTTTACGATCTGCTAACAGATAACGACGAAGATATTACCCCCCTGCCGCTAATGATGCGACGTCAGCGACTCGCGCACTGGCTCTCCCGGGCCTTTGCCGACCACCTGCTGCTGTCGCCCTTACTTTCGGTTAATAGCAATGAACAGCTACAGCAAATCTATGCCGAAACAGCAGAAGATCCCGGCGTTGAAGGCCTGATGCTCAAGCGTAAAGACAGCAGCTATCAGCCCGGCCGTCCGAGCGGCCAATGGTATAAGTGGAAACGTGAGGCACTACATCTTGATACCGTCATCATGTACGCTCAACGCGGGCATGGTAAACGCTCAAGTTTTTACTCGGACTTCACCTTCGGCGTATGGCAGGGCGACACCTTGCTACCCATCGGCAAAGCCTATTCGGGCTTTACCGACGAGGAACTCAAGAAGCTGGATAACTGGGTCAGACGAAATGCCATTGGCCGATTTGGCCCGGTCCGGGAGGTGAAAAAAGAACTGGTAGTCGAAGTCGCTTTTGATGCTATTCATCCTTCCTCCCGGCATAAATCCGGCGTTGCCCTGCGCTTCCCCCGTTTTCACCGCATCCGCTGGGATAAGCCTGCCTGGGAAGCCGATACCTTGACCAATGCCAAAGCGCTTATCATCGAATAACTTGATGCCAGTAGACGGTTAGCCCCCTATCTGTGCAGTCCACTTAAGCTTTAGCGCTCGGGCGCTCACTCACCAACTTATACCAGCGCTGCAAATGCGTTTGCTCCTCGCCAATTCGAATCTTGACCACACGGGCAAAGTCAATTGCGCACAGGGCAATTATATCGGCAATTGAGAAATACTCACCAGCAATGTAGGTAGAATCTGCCAGTTGCTTATTCAGCACATCCAGAAACTTAACGGCATCTTTGCCTGCTTCCACACCATAGTCGGCAACAGGGGTCATACGATCGCTAAAATAACCGGTGGTATGCTGAAAGCAGTGCACTACAGGTAGCATCAGACACAAATCCACGCGCCGCTGCCACATGGCCACCATGCCCTTCTCAAGCGCACTTTCACCACACAAAGGTGGATTGGGAAACGCAGCTTCAATGTAAGTACAAATAGCATCGCTTTCACTGATACAGGTGCCGTCGTCGAGCTCCAGAATGGGCAACTTACCCATTGGATTCTTGCTCAGCAATTCCGGGCTAAGATTTTCGCCCCCCTTCAAATCAACCTGTATGTATTGAGCATTAATCCCTTTTTCAGCAAGAAACATTCTTACCCGCCGTGGATTGGGTGCCGTTTGCGTATCGTAGATTTTCATCGCGAGCTCCTGTTCAGTGAAGAAGGATCAGACTAATGGATTTGGCGACCAAATCAACTCACAATTGTGTAAATCAGGGTAAATGGTAGGCGGATAAACCATGCTTCACGGGCAATCTGCGCCCGCAAAACAGGTGAAGAATGGATTACTGAACGGTTAACAGCGTAGAGTTGCCGGTCCAGTAAAGCAGGATAACCTGCATAGCGTCGGTCAGACTCAGGTAATCACAAGGTTTGGTCATATAAGTGTTACAGCCTAAATCGTAACAGTCTTTTACATCCACGTCGGTATCTGATGTCGAGAACATGATAACCGGAATATGTTTCAAGTCAGTATTTTCACGGATCGCAGATAGCACTTCGCGGCCGCCCATTCTTGGCATATTCAGATCAAGAATAATGAATGAGGGCAGAGAACCGGTAGTGGTTAACTGCTCCATCAAATCCACCCCATCTACGGCGGTTTTGATCTGGGTTTGCATTAAATTACTATCGATTAAGGCATCGGTGATCAGTTCGCGATCGTCTTCATCATCATCAACAATGAAGATGAAATTTAACTCACTGATCTTCTTTTGATTAATTTCTAAAGTGTTCATAGCTCGTTCATTATAACATTTTATCTCAATGACCTCACTGACGGTTTACTTTACCGGTAGTTGCATGTAAAAAACGCTACCTTCGTTCTCACGGCCTTCGGCCCAGATACTTCCATTGTGTTTTTCTACAATTTTCCTACAAATTGCGAGGCCCATTCCGGTACCTTCAAACTCACTCTTGCCATGCAGGCGTTCAAATAGATTAAAAATTCTTTTTGCATACTGATTGTCAAAGCCAATGCCATTGTCTTTGAATGCCAGGGTAATATGTTCCTCCGTTAACTCCTCTACCGTAATCTCGATGACAGGTTGTCGCTCCGGGGCAACAAATTTCAGGGAGTTCTGCAGTAAATTCTGAAAAACCCGCATTATATTTCCCTTATCAGCAAGAATGACACCAATTTTTTCGACCCTGATATCCGCCTGCTTGTCATTCACCAGCAACGAAATATCATCAAGCACCGCTTGAATAGCATTGTTAGCATTGATCAGGCGAAACTTCATGGCGTCATTGCTTAACCGTGAAAAGCTAAGGGTATTTTTAATGAGTGTCTGCATACGTTCAGCAGACGCCCGCATCCTTTTTAAATAGGACTGATTCTTCTCTGAGAAAGTGTCGCCAGAGCGCTGGATCCGGTCACCAAAAGTCTGAATTTTTCGCAAGGGTTCCTGCAGGTCATGAGAAGCAACAAAAGCAAAGCGTTCCAGCTCCCGATTTGAGGTCTCGGCTTTCTCCAGTGCTTCAAGCAGATGTAATTCTGCTGTTTTACGTTGTTTAATTTCCAGATTGAGTTCAGCCGTACGGTGAGTGACTAACTCTTCGAGCATATTGTTCATCTGCAGCACTTTCTCAGACTCAAGAATCATTTTACTCTGGATCATACTGCGCAGCTTCAATGCACCTTCCCGCTCGGCTTCCTGCCAGGGCGCGGACTTTTTATAAACGTTTTGTTTCCAGAGCTCAAATGAACTTCTCGGCATTAAGCGATGACTGCCGTCATCGGTAAACTCAATCACCTTTTCCGGTTTGCCACCCCAATTCTTCGCCTGAATAATTTCTCTGCGAAACCACAGAATATATGAACTGTTGTCCCCAGAGAGCGACACCATCATGACCCCACTGGCAATGTCTGCAAGTTCAGCAAACTGTGGGTTGTCGATGCCAAGCTGGTGTGTAAAGTACGCTTCTTCCTGTTCGGTTATTTGTTCTGCCAGCCACTGATGTAACGGCGCTATAATATCCGGTTCAGGGACATCCCCTGCACTTTGTATCGTGCCGTCAAGGCACCATACGGCCCCACTGGCCTCCACCAGTGCGAGCAGTTGATCGGCTTTTATCTTCAGTGCATTCTGATATTCCCGCTCCTCGGCCATTGCTGCTGAGATCTGACCCAGCATAGCCAGTTGCCGGGCATTTCGTTGTGTATCTTCTTCCTGAATTTTGACCGATATCAGTTGTGACAACATTACTGAGATGTACTGAGCGATTTCACGTACTTCAAAAGGGACAAAGTTACGTGAGTAATGGTGACAGGCGATGAGTCCCCATAATTTGCCGTTAATGATAATGCTGATAGACATGGAGGCTTTTACGCCCATATTACGCAAATACTGTATGTGGATAGGCGATACGCTGCGAAGCGAGCAGTAACTTAAATCTACGTGAGGTTGAGCCGGGTACAACCGGGACACTTCAGCCTCCACATCACACAACAGCCGGATAGGGTTTTTGATATACAACTCACGGGCTTGTTGTGGAATATCCGACTCAGGAAAATGCTGTTTTAAAAACGCATTAAGATGGGGCTCTTTGGCTTCGGCAATCACCTCACCGTTGTACTCATGATCGAACTGGTAAAGCATCACCCGGTCGAAGCCTGAGAACCGTTTTACCTCTTCCACCACAGTCTGGTAAATCAGGTCGAGTTTGTGCACACCCATTAACGACTGAACAGAGTTCTTGAGCATTTTAAGCACAGACTCATAGGCCTTATCACTAACCTTACTATCCGGCTCCAGCGCTATCAGGATCACCGAGCCATTGTAGGTGGCAATAGCGGTCATCTTAAGCAGCTCTGAGTCGGCATGCTTAATTTGCACGGATGTAGGATTGAATAGCTGTAAATTTTCGGATTGCCAGTGCTTATTGATGATAGCGCAGTATTCCGCATCAACGACTTCAACAAGGCTTTTACCGATACATTCTGACAAGGGTATGCCGCACAACTCAGTGATATTTTCGCTCACACAACTCAACGCCATTGTGGCCGGCTCGACCACCAGCAAATAGCCGTGCGGCTGGATAGAACCGGGGATATGAATAGGCTCTTTGTGACAGTTATCCAGAGTTACTTCAAAGTTATCAGTCAAACTGAACTCCTTTCATCAGCTCAGACATATTTGAAAATGACTGGTTGGCGCCGTTAATAATCTGCTTTTCACTGCCAGGGTTTAAGGTCACAAACTGCTCCAGGGATAACTGAAAGTCCCGCCACATCGTCGGCGTTTTGGGTCCGTAACTGTGAAAAAAGCGTAACCCGAAACGCCCTTTGAATTGAGGCTGGTGACGTAATCTGTCAAGGATATGTCCGCCGCCAAGAGTAGCGCCCTCAAAGACATACAAAAATCCCCACGCCTGAGCCTCGTTATCCGGTAATGTGAGTGCTATGCTTGAATATGACTCGCTATCAGCGACAAATTGGCCACTGTTTTTCTCAAGGTAGTCGATATCACTGTCCAGCCAGCTAAGTTTGGAGCGCTCTTTCATCATCGCTGCGGTGCTGTTGTATTGTTCGAGCCTGACTTCAACCAGCTCGTAATACGAACGGTGGAGTTTAAGCATGTGTTGATAGGCCTGAAGGTCAAGTGATGTGGCAAACAACAAGTCACTCATCACCGCTTCAATCCGGCAATGGGCGTCGCGGGTTTCCCGCCGCAGCCGCATGCCGATGTCGGATTTGGCTACCTTGCAAGCGGTTACGCTATCCTTCATGTTTCACTCTACTCTGAAATAACTGGTCTTGAAATGGGCTGGTAATGCCAATCAATATACTTGCCCCCTGTTTTTGTCAACAGAATCTTGAGAATTATCAATAGGAATCAAACAGATCTCATTAATAGCTATCGCTGAATTGAGAACTGTCTATTGTGTCCCGCCAGCTAAGGCGCCATTAACGATGGTAAACCTGAATGTAATTTACCGCGAGGGAGTCAGATAACCGCCAAACACCGGTAAACGGGTTTAATTTCATACCAGTTTCATTAATCAGCGTAAATTGCTCCGAAGACACCCACTCTGCAAGCTGTTCAGGGTTAACGAACATTTTCCAGTCGTGTGTGCCCACCGGCAAATAACGCATAATATACTCAGCCCCCAGGATGGCAATGAGCCAGGACTTGACCGTGCGGTTCAATGTAGCCAGGATCAGAGTGCCGGAAGGTTCAACGAGTGTCGCACAGTCGTGGACAAGCGCGGCCTGATCCGGCACGTGCTCGACCACTTCTGCATTAATAACAACATCAAATCGCTCACCTTCAGCTCGTAGCTCTTCTGACAAACAGTGCCGGTAATCCACTGACAGTCCGGACATTTTTGCGTGACGTTTCGCCACTTCTATACTTATCGCACTGGCATCGATCCCGGTCACCACAGCCCCCCGTTTGGCCAGGGCCTCACTGATCAGTCCACCACCACAGCCAACGTCGAGTATGCGCAAACCCTCAAGACACCTGGCGGCATCCGGGCGCCGTCCGTGACAAGTCGCCAACTGCGCAATCATGAAATGGGTACGCGCCGCATTAAACGCCAGTGCGGTTTTATATTTGCCGTTGGGGTCCCACCACTGCTCAGCCAGCGCATTGAAGCGAGCCACTTGTTGTTGTGAAACATTTTCGGCGCCGACTGTGCCTGTGACTTTGCTTTTATCCAGCATGACAAGACTTCATTTACAACTGCTCGCTGAGACGGCGAATATCATGATTAAGTTTACGGTCATTCTCGCTATAATCTACCGGGCAATCAATGATATGCACACCAGATTCTGCAATACAACTACGCATAAGAGGGCCTAATTCTTCCGTGGCGTTAACCCGGTGGCCTGTCGCGCCATAGCTTTGCGCGTAGGTGACGAAATCCGGGTTACCGTAATCCAAGCCGAAGTTATCAAACTCCATGTGAGCCTGCTTCCACTTAATCATACCATAGGCGTCGTCGCGCAGAATAAGCACCACCAGATCAAGCTTAAGGCGAACCGCGGTTTCAATTTCCTGACTGTTCATCATAAAGCCGCCGTCACCGCAAACCGCCATGACCGGTTCATCCGGATTCACCAGTTTTGCAGCCATCGCCGAAGGCAAGCCAGCCCCCATGGAGGCAAGCGCATTGTCGAGTAACAGAGTATTCGGTGCGTAAGCCGGGTAATTTCGGGCAAACCAAATTTTATAGATGCCATTATCCAGCGCTACCACACCGTTTTCAGGCATGACTGCACGGACTTCGCTAACCAGTCTTTCCGGCAGGACAGGAAACCGGTCGTCACTGTCTGATTCCTGGCGATGCTGCACATAAGCATCGTGAACGTCCTGGTAGAGATCCCGCTTCCAATGCGCCTGGGGCGTCAGGCGCTCGTTGATCTGCCAGACGCTGTTCGCAATATCACCAACCACTTCCAGTTGCGGAAAATACACCGGATCCACTGCCGCGGACTCAAAGTTAATATGGATTACCTGCTTGCCGTTGTGGTGCATAAAGAATGGTGGCTTTTCGACTACGTCATGACCCACATTAATGATGAGATCAGCCCGTTCAATCGCCTTGTGCACAAAATCGCCGTCTGACAGAGCCGTATTGCCAACAAACAAGGGGTCAGACTCATTTAAAACGCCCTTGCCCATTTGGGTCGTCACAAACGGGATCCCGGTATGATCGACAAAGCGGCGCAACATTTTAGCCGTCAGTTTACGGTTCGCTCCAGCACCAATGAGTAATAACGGCGCTGTAGCCTGTTCAATCATGGTCTTGGCTCGCTCCACCGCTTTTTCCTCGGCAACCGGGCGACGAGACTGACTTTGCTTCAACAAGGGCGCAGTGGTGGATTCCCGTGCAATATCTTCTGGAATCTCAATATGTACTGCCCCGGGACGTTCTTCTGCGGCGAGTCTGAATGCCTCGCGAATGACTGACGGAATGCGTTCGCCGCTAACTATTTGCGTGGTGTATTTAGTAATCGGCCGCATCATATCAACCACATCAACCACCTGAAAACGCCCTTGTTTACTGGTTTTAATTGGCTTCTGGCCAGTAATCATCAGCATCGGCATAGCGCCGAGCTGAGCATAAGCGGCAGGTGTTACCAGATTGGTAGCACCGGGGCCCAGGGTGGATAAACAAACCCCGACTTTACCGGTGAGTCGGCCGTAGGTGGCAGCCATAAACCCTGCGCCCTGTTCATGCCGGGTGAGCACCAACTTAATGGATGAATGGCGTAATGACTCGAGTAAATCCAAATTCTCCTCGCCGGGAATGCCGAAAATATACTCGACACCCTCAGCTTCCAGAGCTTGCACAAACAAATCTGCTGCTTTCATATTCCTGTTACTTATTGGCTTAGCGTACTAGTTGCTACGCAGACAGTGAAAAATAGTTTAGTTCAACAATGAATTAGCGCGTATTACTGAGCGGCTTTCCAGTTTTCCAGCGCATCCTGGGTATGCTTATCAATGGCGTCTTTGTTGTTGCTGACCCAGTATTTTTCCATGATCCGCACATTGGCCTGATTGGCTTTGTAAAAGAAGTCAGCAATATCACCAACCAGCGGAATAAACCCCAGCCCAAAGTCGAGCAGACAATTGCGGATCATCACTTTAATCAGTCCCCTGGGCAGCCCCATCTGTTTAGCGAGATGCACAATCCGAAACGACACCAGCAACATCAGCACATCACCAACGCCTGGAATTAACCCCACGATGCCGTCTAAACCAATGCGAAAATTAATCAGCGGGATTCTAATCGACGTATCCAGAAGGTTCGCCAGTTTTTGCGCTTTCAGTAACAGTTTAGGTGCCGAACCGTTGTAGTCTTTCATCTTGGACATCCGTGTTTTTTGGCCAGTTGTGCACGCTGTTCCACGTCAGTGTCCACCTGCCAGCCATGCAGGTTTTCCTTTACGAGGTCGAACAGCATTGAGATGTGGGACGATTCACTGTTGAGCGCCGGGATGTATTCATAACGTACTCCGCCGGCTTCCAAAAAGTAATCACGATTCTCTTCGCCAATTTCTTCAATCGTTTCCAGACAATCCGATGAGAAGCCGGGACAGACCACCTGTACTGACTTAATACCCTTGGCAGGCAGCGCCTTAAGGGTTTCATCCGTATAGGGTTTTAACCACTCTTCGCGACCAAATCGCGACTGAAAAGTGGTCATAAACTGAGTGTTATCCAATCCCAGCTCTTCGGCTATCAGCCGCGACGTTTTAAGGCATTCACAGTGATAAGGATCGCCATTTTCTAGATACCGTCGGGGTACCCCATGGTAAGACAGGATCAGTTTTTCTGCCTGGCCATTAATTTCCCAGTGCTGGCGTATGGTTTCGGCAACCGCCTTAATATAGCCCGGACGGTCGTGATAATGACTGACGAACCGCAGGTCCGGCAACCACCGACGCTGTTGAAAATCCGCCGCGATAGCATCAAAGGTAGAGCCGACGGTTGAGGCGCTGTATTGCGGGTATAACGGCACCACCAACAGTTTTCGCACACCGTTACTGAGCATTCGCTCAATCACTTGATTTACCGCAGGCTCGCCATAACGCATGGCAAAATCAACTACCACGTCATCACCAAACTCCCGCTCACAACACTTAGCCAGCGCTTCGGCCTGTGCTTTGGTATGCACCATCAGCGGTGAACCTTGCTCAGACCAGACGGTTTCATAGGCTTTAGCCGACCGTTTGGGGCGAATGTTTAAAATAATGCCATTGAGAATAAACCACCAGATAAGGCGTGGTACCTCAACCACTCGCGGATCCGATAAAAACTCTTTAAGGTACGGTTTAAGTGCGCCTTTCGTGGGCGCCTTGGGCGTACCCAGGTTGGTAATTAAAACACCAATTTTATCTGCCTGATGATGGCTGAATCCCGCGTTACCGGTGTACTTCATAAATATCGAATCTCAATAGTAAAATAGTTAATTGCAAATAATACGGCGCAACGACTAAATTGGACTGCTATGACTGATAATAGGTGGGCGTTTCCCAGCCTACCGGCAGCCCCAGCACGAACACCCACAGATAAAACAGCAGTGTCCAGCCAACAATAAAGACCATTGAATAAGGCAGCATCATAGCGATTAATGTCCCCATCCCGACATCTTTTTTGTACTTGGCGGCCATAGCCATGATCAGTCCGAAGTAGCTCATCATCGGCGAAATAACATTTGTTACTGAATCACCGATACGATAGGCGGCCTGAATCACTTCCGGGGCATAGCCCAGTAGCATTAGCATTGGCACAAACACCGGGGCGGTAACCGCCCATTGCGCTGATGCACTCCCCAAAGAGAGGTTTACCAAACCACACATGAGGATAAACAGCAGGAAAACCTCCGGGCCTTTCAAATCAAGCTGAATAAGCAGTGCTGCACCCTCTACCGCCAGTACTGTACCCAGGTTGGTGTACTTGAAAAAGGCGACAAACTGAGCGGCAAAAAAGACCAGAGCGATGTAAAGCCCCATGCTACTCATGCTACGCGCCATACCCTCGATAACGTCGCGGTCATTTTTCATTGTTCCCGCCACCTTTCCGTACACAAAGCCAGGAATAGCAAACATGACAAAAATTAATACCACGATCCCTTTCAAAAAGGGTGAGCCTTTTAAGCCGCCGGTTTCGGGGTTACGCAGAACACCATCTTCAGGTACCACTGCCAATGCGACTACTATGCACAGCCCCAAAAATGCCAGACCGGCCATTTTCATGGCTTTCATTTCCTGAGCACTAGGCGATGCCATAGCTTTCTCATCCAACACCATGGTCGATTTGGATTCATCGAATTTACCCAGCCGAGGTTCAACAATCCGATCGGTCACAAAGAAACCCAACGCCGCTATCACAAAGGTACTGGCAATCATAAAGAAGTGATTAGACTCTGCGCCAACCACGTAATTGGGGTCGATCATCTGCGCTGCTGGTGTTGTTATTCCGGCCAGTAACGGGTCAATAGTACCTAAAAATAAATTGGCACTGTAACCAGCTGAAACGCCAGCAAACGCAGCAGCCAGGCCGGCCAGAGGGTGACGCCCCAGGGAGTGAAATATCATCGCCGCCAGCGGGATCAGTACGACATAGCCAAGTTCAGAGGCCGTATTGGACAAAATACCACTTAACACCACGATAAACGTGACCAACCGGCGGGGGGCATTGAGTACCAGGGCCCGCATGGCAGTAGATAACAATCCGGAATGTTCAGCCACCGACACCCCCAGCAATGCCACCAGTACCGTCCCTAATGGTGCAAAACCAGTAAAGTTGGTGACAATGTGTGTCATCATCCAGTGCAGACCTTCCACGCTCATTAAGGAGACGACTTCAATAGTCCCCGAAGCGGTCTGCGCGTCTTCTGGCCTTGGGTCGGCGACAGAGACGCCAAGCCAGCTTAAAAAGCCACTAAGCAACACAATAAACACAGTTAAAATGGCAAACAGTGTAACGGGATGGGGTAACAGATTACCTAACCATTCAACCGTTGCTAAAAATCGGGAAAACCAGCCCTTATTATTCTCTGTTGTTGTAATACTTTTTTCTGTCAAAACATTTCCTCAATCTTTCTTATTATAGCTGTAGCCTTAGCCGACATTGCTGTGCAATGGAGGACAACTACAGTCCGGTAGTCCCTGACCGGATGTTGGCATATTATGTTGGCACTGAAGCTTCGCTCAGACCATTATTTTTATGGCAGCAGTTTACCTTAAATCGATGCCCTTTGGCAGAGTTGGCTACTTTTAGCGGCAAAATTCACGCATAAAAAAACCGACTGTGAAAGTCGGTTTTTTTAGTCTGGCCAGAGTCGTTACTGACCAGAGCGTTTGTTCATATAGCGGAAGAAGTCGCTGTCAGGCTCGACCACCAGGATGTCGTCCTTACTATCAAAGCTAGCGCGGTACGCGTCCATACTACGCAAGAAGCCATAGAATTCAGGATTCTTGGAATAAGTTTCAGCATAGATCTGCGCCGCGGTCGCATCACCTTCACCGCGAAGCTGTCGGGCATTACGCTCAGCGTCGGCCAACATAACAGTTACCTTGGCTTCGATGTTGGCTTTAATGACTTCTGCCTGCTCCTGACCTTGTGAACGGTGCTCACGGGCAACAGCCGCACGTTCAGCACGCATCCGTTGGAAGATTGAATTACTGACTTCCGTCGGCAGGTTAATTTGTTTAACCCTTACGTCAACGATTTCAATGCCAAGTTCATCAGATGAACTGGAAGCTTGTTCCATTGCTTGTTCCATTAACTCGGTACGTTCGCCAGAAACGATTTGCGCAATCGTGCGGCTACCAAACTCTGTGCGCAGACCGTTGTTAACTTTCTGCTTTAACAAGGCTTCGGCCTGTAATTTGTTACCGCCATTTGTTGACAGGTAATAACGGGCAAAGTCTTCAATGCGCCATTTCACATAGGAATCAACGATTAAGTCTTTTTTCTCTGACGTTACAAAGCGGTCTGGCGAGTCATCCAGGGTCTGGATCCGCGCATCTAACTGGCGCACGGTGTCGATAAATGGCAATTTAAAATGCAGACCCGGTTCGAATACTCTGGTATCGCCGGTTGCGGCATCACGCTGCACCTTACCAAACTGAATAACGATGGCGCGCTGCCCTTCCCGAACCACAAACAGTGAACCGGTGGCCAGAACCAAAACCGTAATTATGATAGCTATAATAAAGTTTTTCATCAGTGCTTATCTCCCACCACGACCACTGTCACCGCGAAGGCCAGAAGGCGTCGATGACGAGTTTCGGGAGTTGTTCCCAGTTGAGTTAGCGACGTTATTTTGTAAACCTTCGAGTGTATTGCGCATACGCTCCAGGCTTGACTTACTGTCAGCGCCCTGGTTTTGCATCATCTTATCCAAAGGTAAATACATAATGTTGTTACCACCATTACCACTATCAACCATGATTTTGGTGGTATTTGAAAACACCTGTTCCATGGTTTCCAGATAAATACGCTGGCGAGTAACTTCCGGCGCTTTTTCATACTGTGGCAATAACTCTTCGAAGCGTGAAACTTCACCCTGCGCTTCCAGTGTTACACGCTCTTTGTATGCCTGCGCTTCTTCGTTCATCCGGTTAACCTGACCACGGGCACGAGGCTCGATCTCACGGGCATAAGCTTCCGCTTCACGGATAAAGCGCTGCTCATCTTCCTGTGCGGAAATAGCGTCATCGAACGCATCCTTGACCTGCTCAGGAGGGCGGGCATCTTTAAAGTTCATATCAACAATGGCAACACCAATATTATAAGGTTCAAGAATGGCTTCAAGCTCTTCCCAGACACGTTGGCGGGTCAATTCACGGCCGTCGGTCAGTACATCGTCCATAGTGGAATGCCCCACCACATAACGTATAGCACTGTCCAATGCCTGACTCAGGCTCATTTCCGGACTGGTTACCGCAAACGTCCAACGGTACGGGTCAACAACCCGGTATTGTACTTCCATCTGCACGCTGACCACGTTTTCATCTTCGGTCAGCATTGAACCAGAGGAAGACTTATAGCGAATTGACTGAACATCCACCGGGATAACCGAGTCAATGAATGTCGGTTTCCAGCGCAAACCCGGCTCAACCAGTGAGTTGTACTCACCAAACCGCAGTACAACGCCCGACTCAGCCTCACGAATGGTGTAGAAACCACTAACAAAGTAGATAATTGCCAACAAGCCAATCAGGAAGGCCGCACCAATGCCACCCAGCTTTTTGCCAGAGCCACCATTACCACCGCCGCCCATTCTACCGAGCTTACCAAACAGGTTCTTAAACACATCATCCAAATCCGGAGGACCTTGGTCTCGTCCTCCGCGATTTTTCCACGGGTCATTATTTTTATCACCCGGCTCATTCCAAGCCATGCTAGTACTCCGAAAATTTAATTATTTAATACTGAATTCTATTATTTTTAGATTTCAAAATATATAAAACTGCCAAATCAGTGTTTTACTACAAACTCTGATAAACCATGATCTAAACGCTTTTCCAGCCGGTTCCAATCAGCTGCCGGCATCCGCACATCCACCACCCAGTCCCCTTGCGCATCGTAAGATTGTTCGGATATACAATCCAGTTCATAAAGAACACCGCGTAAACGGCTCTGCGCCGGAGGAATCTTCAGGGTGTAACTTACCATGCTCTGGGCCAGACAATCATTAATTGCCTCGAACAACAGTTCTGTGCCCTGACCGGTTTTAGCAGACAGCCAGACGCGTATTGGTGTGCCTTCCTCGTCCCGATCAATTTTTGGTTCTACTTCTTCCAGCTGATCAATTTTATTACACACAATCAGCTGCTGAATTTCACCGGCGTCAATTTCATCGAGCACCGTATTCACCTCATCCATGGTTTCCAGATAATTGTTGGCGGAATAATCCACCACGTGTAACAACAAATCGGCTTCCTGAGTTTCCTGCAACGTGGCTTTAAAAGCTGCAACCAGATCATGGGGGAGGTGACGAATAAAACCAACCGTGTCGGCAAGAATCACCGGGCCAACCTCTTTCAGGTCCAATTTACGCAACGTGGGGTCCAGCGTCGCAAACAGCTGGTCAGCCGCATATACATCCGCATCGGTGATATGATTGAACAGAGTAGACTTACCGGCGTTGGTATAACCGACCAACGACATGGTGGGTATTTCAGCCCGTTTACGCGAACGACGGCCCTGTTCCCGTTGCTTGGCGACTTTTTCCAGACGGCGCAGAATAGTTTTAATTCTGCCACGCAATAAACGTCGGTCAGTTTCGAGCTGGGTTTCGCCCGGGCCACGTAAGCCGATCCCGCCTTTTTGGCGTTCAAGGTGAGTCCAACCCCGGATCAAACGGGTGGAAATATGTCGCAGTTGGGCAAGTTCAACCTGCAGTTTACCTTCGTGAGTACGGGCACGCTGCGCAAAAATATCGAGAATTAGCCCGGTGCGATCGATCACCCGGCACTTGCAGATTGCTTCGAGGTTTCGTTCCTGTGAAGGAGACAGGGCGTGGTTAAAGATCACCACATTAGCCTCATGGGCTTTCACTGCAGCAGCGATCTCTTCAGCTTTACCCGATCCAACAAAATATTTTGGATGAGGGGCGCCCCGGGACGTGGTTAGTACATCAACAGCATTAACGCCCGCCGATGAAACCAGTAATTCCAGCTCAGCCAAGTCTTCACGACTGTCTTCATCGGCAAAATTTACATGAACAAGTATAGCCTGTTCACCGGCTTCATAACGGTCAAACAAGCAGGTTACCTTTGTATTTACTCACTTTTGTTCTCAGAATCCCCTTGCGCGCTTGGCATCGTAATAGCTCGTGAAGGCACGACCGTTGAGATAGCATGCTTGTAAACCATCTGACTCACTGTGTTCTTTAACAGGATAACAAACTGGTCGAATGACTCTACCTGCCCCTGGAGTTTAATACCGTTAACTAAATAAATAGATACCGGAATCCGCTCCTTCCGTAATGCGTTTAAAAACGGGTCTTGTAATGATTGCCCTTTAGCCATCTCAGATCCTTAATTTTTATTATTAAACCGACAACTCAAAAAATTGTCCCAGCGCTAATTAAATTTATATCACACTTGCTCAAACTAAAGTGTGACTTTTGCAGTAATTTTAGTCAAATTATCTTTAGAAAATGTGTCAAGCCAGGTTAAGTCAGGCCACCCTCGTAACCAGGTTAACTGTCTTTTCGCTAACTGCCTGGTTGCAATGATACCTTTATCACGCATTTCTGCATAGCTTAACTCACCTTTAAGATACTGCCATACCTGACGATATCCCACAGCCCGGATTGCTGGCATGTCCTCATGGAGGTCTCCACGTTCGTACAACGCTTTCACTTCGTCCACCAATCCTTGCGCTAACATCAAATCAAACCTTTGTGCAATGCGATCATGTAACACGGCTCGCTCCTGAGGTGCAATCGCAAACTGGTCAATCTTGTACGGACAACGATAAATTGCCTTTTCCTGCCAGTGGGTTAGAGATTTCCCCGAACTGCGATACACTTCCAGTGCCCTGGTCAGTCGTTGCGGATCATTAGGATGGATACGCGTAGCACTGACCGGATCGACCTTTTCGAGGTCCGCATGCATTGCCTGCCAGCCCCGCTCATTAGCTTCACCAAGAATCGCTTCACGAATCTCAGGATTAGACTTAGGTAGGGGCGAAATACCATTTATCAAGGCATTGAAATACATAATTGTTCCGCCCACCAAAATGGGCAGTTTTCCTCTGCCGTGAATTTCACTGATCAGACGTGTGCTATCGGCCACAAAGTCCGCCACAGAATAAGCCTCATTGGGCTCAATAATATCGACCAGCCAGTGTGGTGCAATAGCCATTTCCTCGGGGGTCGGCTTGGCGGTACCAATATTCATGTGTTTATAAACCAGCGCTGAGTCAACACTGATTATCTCAGCGGGTACCTGACTGGCCAGTTCAAGCGCCAATCCGGTCTTGCCGGATGCGGTCGGGCCCATTATCGACACCACCGGGCCTGTTTGATTACTCATTGCTTGTTGTTATCCAGTGTATAAGCTTGTGCTGCGCGACCCCGAGGCCGTGTTGTTCTAGTATGTCAGTCTGTGCAGAAACCGCCAATTGATCAAACCACTGCCACGAAGGGATTGTCTTCGTTTCCTGTTTTTGCATAGCCTGTGCTAAAACATCATACAACCCTTCTTCCTGCTCGGGAGAAGACTCCACTAACGCAGGAAACAAGCCTGCCCAGGGCAATTGACGCAAACCGCCTGGTACTTTTAGCAGACGGGACTTACCGCCTGCGATGCTGATTTCAAAGCCCTGCGCTGCCAACAACTCCGAACTCTGTGCGGTCAGCGTCTGGCTTACAGCCACGGGCATCAGCAGCGGTTGAGCCACACTCGCCTGGGTAAGTGTGTCAACCAGCCAGGCTCGGATAAGCTGCCGGGACTCTAACAGAATGCATTGCCCGGCTTGCACATACAGTCTGTTTCCCTGCAGTTCAACGAACCTCAGTGCGCTATCCCGATGCTCTGAAGCGTCCTGAGTTGGCGTCATAAGTTGCTGATAATGCTGCTGATACTGACCACTTATGCGGCTACCGGTGGGTACATAGGGAGTGCCACGTCCCGTTGACGCTCCAGGCCCCGACGAGCGGACCTGATGAGATGTACCGGCTGGCGTGCCATACTCATTGTCACTGCGCTGGACTAGGGGGCGGATGTAGTCATGGCTGGGTTCAGAAGCAGGCCCGGGTAACCTGTCTTCAGGAGTTGTGGCGCTGTTGCCCAAGGCATCACAAATTGCCTTGCAGATAAAATCGTGAACCAGCCGGCTTTGCTGGAAACGAACTTCGTGTTTGGCCGGATGCACATTAACATCAACCTCTTTAGGGTCGATGGTTAAATACACCACAAAGGCCGGTTGCTCCGGCAAGGCCAATACCGACTCATAAGCCTGTCGCAAAGCATGGAGAATAAGCTTATCGCGCATGCCCCGGCCGTTAACGAAACTATACTGGCAGTCATTGCTGCTGCGCATCTGACTGGCATCTCCGAGCCAGGCCTCGAGGGTAATGGAATCATACTCACACCGGGTGTGGGTGGCATGTTGCACAAAAGCCTGGCCACAAACCTGCCCAACCCGCGAAGCAAGCTGATCCTCACTCATGGCGCTGAACCGTTTAGTCACCTTGCCGTTATGACGCAACATAAAAGCCACTTCCGGGCGACTTAACGCAATGCGCTTGACCACCTCTTCAATGTGCTGGTATTCCGTTTTTTCCGTGCGTAAGAACTTGCGCCGCGCTGGCGTATTATAAAAGATATCCACCACATCTATGGTCGTGCCATCCGGGTGAGCGGCCGGTTGCAGGGTTACCGCCATATCACGGCCTTCACAGATTGCTTGCCAGGCTTGCTCTTGCCCGACAGGTTTCGACGTCAGCGACAGTCGGCTGACAGAAGATATACTGGCCAGTGCTTCACCGCGAAAGCCCAGCGATAATATCTGTTCCAAGTCATCGAGCGTGGCAATTTTACTGGTCGCATGGCGCGACAACGCCAGCTCCAACTCGTCTTTTGCGATGCCAGAACCGTTATCGCGCAATTTGATACGCTTATGGCCGCCTTTCTCAATGTCGAGCTCTATTCGGGTAGCGCCGGCATCCAGGCTATTTTCCACCAGTTCTTTTACAACCGATGCGGGGCGTTCAACCACTTCACCGGCGGCAATCTGGTTTGCCAGTCTGGGCGGCAATAATTTAATGGGCAAAGAAAATCCTGTTAACGTTTTGCTTAGGTACTGGGAATCGTGAGCACCTGACCGATGCGGACCATGTCACCATTGAGATTGTTGGCGGCTTTAATGCTGCTGACTTTTACATTATACCGCTGTGCCAGCAAGGATAAAGACTCACCGCTGCGAACCTTGTGTGTACGGCTTTCTGACTTGATCGATGCCCAGAGCGTACCATCCGGCGGCGTTTGCCGGAAATAGCGCTTGGTGGCCGACAACAACGCATCAGCCAGTTGTTGGCGATACTTGGACCAATTCAGGTTTTTCTCTTCCTGCGGATTCGAAATAAAACCCACTTCAACCAAGATGGAGGGAATATCTGGTGCGGTAAGTACTGCAAAACTCGCTGCCTGCGGAGCTCGTTTATGTAACCGGGTAATCCCTTTTAATTCACTGATGACTTTTTTACTCAGGTCGTAGCTGGTCGACATGGAGTGATCCATCGACAGTCCGAGAATCGTTTCAGCCAGATACCGTTCTGAGGCGTTATCTGAAATCACCTCGGCCGCGCCGCCAAGTAATTCAGAATGCCGCTCGCTCTTCTCCAGCCAGCGACCCAGTTCACTGTCGGCACGTCTCATTGAAAGCACCCAAACCGAAGCGCCGCGCGGCTGAGGCTGACTAAACGCATCAGCGTGAATTGAAATCAGTAAATCGGCTTTATGTTTACGGGCAACTTCCGGCCGCCCATTGGGCGAAATGTAATAATCGCCGCTTCGCGTCATCACCGCACGCATGCCGGTTTCGGCATTAATTCGGCTTTCGAGCATTTTGGCAATGCTTAGGGTAATATTTTTTTCAAAACTACCAGCAGGACCAATAGATCCTGGATCCTTACCACCATGGCCGGCATCAATGGCCACAATAATGTCACGATCACGGCTGGACTGGTTCATATCCAGCACTACCCCCGGTTCACCGGGAGGCGCGGTATCAACCAGATCCACTACTAACCGGTGACCTTTGTCTTCAGCAGGTGCGATGGCAAACAGCGCCGTTTCGGCTTTACGATTCAGTTCCAGTACAATACGGGTAGATGAATTGTCTTTAGGGGTGGAGTATCTGACTCGTTTGAGCAGAGGCCCCTGTTTATCAATATCCAGTGAGGTGTCACTTTGGGTGGCAGCCAGGTCGATAACCAGCCGGTCCGGATTTCGTAAAGTAAAATAAGTGAACTCAGGAGAACTTTTGAGATCAAAAACTACCCGCGTACTGCCCTCGGATGGCCATACACGCATGTTGTTTATGTCGTTTGCGGCACTCACATTAAAGGTAAGTAAGCACAAACTTATAAAGAGTAATAATGTATCGCGCAACATACTTAGCCCTGGTGTTAAATTATATTTATCAGGCCGTAAATTCCCCCGAATGACGAATGGATAAAGCGCCAGGCTATATCCGCTTACACAATTGCAATGCGGCTCGTCCTGTTAGCGAAATCGCAGCAATGTTAAATCGTCTTCCAGACTTGTCTGGTTCTATACTAATCACTAAATCCGCTGGTGCCAAGTTTTGACCACCATTTTGCGGCCACTCAATAAGGCAAACGCGATTATTACCGAAGTAATCCCGGATCCCCATAAACTCCAGTTCTTCAGGATCCGCCAGCCGATACAGATCAAAATGGAACACTTCCAGACCTGCCAGCGAATACGGCTCAACCAGCGTATAGGTTGGACTCTTAACGTTGCCTGAATGGCCCAGGGCCTGAATAAAATGGCGGCTAAATGTGGTTTTACCGGCGCCAAGATCGCCTTGCAGATAAACCACTATACCTTGGGGTAACTGCTGCTTTACCGCCTGAGCCAAATCTGTCGCCAGCCTGGCTGTATCCTGTTCTGATGCCGCGTAAAACGCCCCTTGCGCTAATGCCATACCGATTACTGCTATTTAAATGATTACTGATTGACCAAGGCCCGCAGTGACTCAAACAAATCACTGGCAAGCATCCCGCGCTGACCATACAAACGAGCAACTTCATCACCGGCTTTTGCATGAATCGAAACACCGTATTTCGTCGCGATATCCTTGCTTAACCCCTGGGACAGCAAGGAGCCAAGAATACCACTTAACACATCACCCATGCCAGCCGTTGCCATGCCGGGGTTGCCATGCTGACACACCCAGGTCTGAGTTTCGTTGTCGATAATCGAACCCGCACCTTTCAACACACAAGTGGCATGAAACTTCTGCGCACACTGTTTGGTGCTGTTAAACCTGTCGGCTTCCACTTCATCGACACTGGTATTAAGCAACCGCGCAGCTTCGCCGGCGTGAGGAGTGATAATGCAATCCGAAATAGAATACGACAGAGCATGTTTACTGAGCAGGTTTAGTGCATCAGCATCTATGACCATGGGTTTGGGGTGGGTCTGACAGTGCTTCATCGCTTGCTCAAACGCTGCCAGCGCCCAGTCATCCTGTCCCAGCCCTGGACCAATCACTACACAGGATGCCCAGTTAAGCGCGTCCTGTAGATTCTCATGAGACACCATCAGCTCTGGTCGGCCGGCGCTCACCTGAATGGTTGAGGCCTCATGACAAAAGACTTTCACTAACCCGGTGCCACAGCGTAATGCCGCCTCACTAGCTAAACGAATAGCGCCAGCCGTACCCCGATTACCACCAATACAAAGCAACCTCCCATACGTGCCTTTGTGGCTATGAATTTCTCGTGGCGCCATGCCCTGGAACTGTTCGATTGTCAGTAAAGTGGCAGATGAACGAGCCAGCTCCACGAAGGCTTTACCAATACCCAGATCGTCGAACACCAAACGGCCGCAGGATTGTTTACCGGCACCCGTGGTCAATCCAGGCTTGATACCGACAAAGGTCACTGTCACGTCGGCTTCAATGCAACGCCCTAGTGACTGACCGGTATTGGAATCGAGGCCGGAAGGTACATCAATACTCACCACCGGCCTATCGGCCTGATTCACTGCATCGATAATATCGGCGAACTCATTGCGAATATAACTGTTGATCCCCGTCCCTAACAACGCATCAACTATCAGCTCGCATTTCTCAATGTGAGCTGCGGTGAAAGGCTCGATTTTACCGCCCGCATCAAGCCATTGTTGTTGTGCAGTACCTGCATCGCCCTCGAGGATCCGATGAGGCTCAACAGCACACAGCAACACCTGCTTACCGGCTTCTTTAGCATGTAAAGCGGCAATGTAACCATCGCCTGCATTATTGCCCTGCCCCACCAGCACCAAAAACACATCGGTGTTAGGCAACAATAACTGACATTGCTTAAATACCGCTTTTCCGGCCCGCTGCATCAGCTCAAACATTTCCACACCGGACTGTTCAGCCGCGGTACGTTCATTTTCCCGAACCTGGTCGGCGCGATAGAGTTTATATGGTAAACTGTCGAGCAGTTGAGTATCTAGCATGTGTACATGTCCACTTTACAATCGATAGATCTGGTCAATTTGGTAGACGATATCAAGGCTTGGGCCATTGCGCTAGGCTTTCAGCAGGTTGGTATCAGTGATATTGATCTTAGTCAGCATGAATATGCCCTGCAACAGTGGCTGGATAACCAGTATCATGGTGACATGGACTACATGGCCAGCCACGGGATGAAGCGGGCCCGCCCGGCCGAATTAGTGCCAGGGACATTACGGGTAATTTCCGTCAGGATGGACTACCTTCCCCCGGACGCCTCCTTTGCCCGCCACCTTAAAGACGGTGATATTGGCTATATTTCCCGCTATGCACTGGGCCGCGATTACCATAAGGTATTACGAATAAAGCTTAAACAGCTGGGCGAACAGATCAGCGAACGTCTGACCGATACCGAGTACCGCCCGTTTGTAGACTCCGCGCCGGTACTCGAACATGCCATCGCTGAAAAAGCGGGGCTGGGCTGGACCGGTAAACATTCCCTTACACTGAATAAACAAGCGGGTTCGTGGTTTTTCCTGGGCGAGCTGTTTATTAACCTGCCGTTACCGGTGGATGAACCGGTAGCCGAAAATTGTGGTACTTGCACCGCCTGTATCACCATGTGCCCCACCCAGGCTATCGTTGCGCCCTATCAGGTCGACGCCAGACGCTGTATTTCTTACCTGACCATCGAATATAATGGTGTGATCCCCGAATCCTTGCGCCCGGCCATGGGCAATCGCATCTACGGGTGCGATGATTGTCAGCTGGTTTGCCCATGGAATCGTTTCGCTCCGGTCACTTCAGAGAGTGATTTTCATCCTCGCCAGGTCCTGCACGGGCAGTCTTTACTTACGTTATTTAACTGGGATGAAAATACGTTTTTGAAAAACACCGAAGGCTCGCCCATTCGGCGTATAGGTTTTGCGAAGTGGCAACGAAACCTGTGTATAGCAATTGGCAATGCACCGTATTCTGCCAATTATGTTACAGCGCTGACGGCAGCCAGAACCAATGCCTGTGAACTGGTATTGCCTCATTTGGAGTGGGCACTGACGCAGCAGAAAGAGAAACGGCAAACCAGTAATCAGGAAAACCGGCAACTGGCCAGGCTCACCCGGACCATTGAGAAAGGACTGCCGCGCGACGCCTGAGGTCACGCGGCCACTACAGTAATATTACTTGTGGTACTGGGCGCTTAAGCGGTGGACCGCCTCTACAAACACACCGGCGTGCTCGGGCGGCACGTCCAGATGGATACCGTGGCCAAGGTTAAACACGTGGCCATTACCTTCACCAAAGCCAGCCAGAATATCGCCGACTTCCTGCTCAATACGGGCCGGTGGCGCATATAACATGGAAGGGTCCATATTACCTTGCAGGGCCACTTTATCTCCGACCCGGGTTTTCGCCTCGGCAATATCGATGGTCCAGTCAAGGCCTACTGCATCACAGCCGGTTGCTGCGATAGCTTCCAACCACATGCCGCCGTTTTTGGTAAACAGCGTAACCGGAACCCGGCGACCTTCGTTTTCACGAGTTAAGCCTTCCACAATGCGCTGCATATACTGCAACGAGAATTCTTTGTAGTCCCGTGGTGACAGCACACCGCCCCAGGTATCAAACACCATTACCGATTGTGCCCCGGCGGCTATTTGCGCATTTAAGTAACTGGTCACAGAATCTGCCAATTTGCCAAGCAGTGCGTGTAATACCTGTGGCTCAGCAAACGCCATTTTCTTAATTTTGGTAAATGCTTTGCTGGAGCCGCCTTCAACCATGTAGGTAGCCAGTGTCCACGGGCTGCCTGAGAAACCGATTAGCGGCACATCGCCTTTGAGCTCGCGGCGAATGGTACGCACGGCATTCATGACATACTGGAGTTCGCCTTCCGGGTCGGGCACACCAATACGATCGACATCCGCTTTACAGGAAATCGGGCGTTCAAAACGTGGACCTTCACCGGTTTCAAAATATAACCCCAATCCCATAGCATCAGGAATGGTGAGAATATCCGAAAACAAGATGGCAGCGTCCAGTGGGAAACGACGCAGTGGTTGCAAAGTTACTTCGCAGGCCAGCTCGGCGTTTTTACACAACGACATAAAGTCGCCGGCGACGGCACGAGTGGCCTTATATTCTGGTAAATAACGACCAGCCTGACGCATCATCCATACCGGCGTTACGTCTACAGGTTGCTTGAGCAACGCACGCAGATAGCGGTCATTTTTTAAAACTGGGCGCTCAAGGCTGCCATTGGTTTCTGCCATGGGGATCCCCGGAATCAATTACACTACAAAAAATTGGCGGCGAGTATAACAAGATTTGGCGAATGATGCGTATAAATGAACAGCCAGATGAAAATTGCAGCGATTTACTTGATTTATCGCATATGCTCTGCTACTACTATTAAGCATAAGTACAGAAGCTCGCCAACGGGCCCTCAGTTAAACATACTCAAACCCCGCATTTTGCGGGGTTTTTTATTGTTTCTCCACGTTTTAAGGCTCATTTAAGGCGCTTGGCGAAGACGGTCAATTAATGCTTCAAGTATTTTCCCGGCAATCGACAATTTAGGTGGCAGCATTGGCAGGTTATCAATATGATACCAGTCTGCATCGACAATTTCTTTTTCATCGATAACGATGTCGCCACTGTCATATTCGGCCAGGTAGCCCATCATCAGTGAGTGAGGGAATGGCCAGGCCTGGCTGCCAAAGTATTCCAGATTTTTGATTTTGACCCCCACCTCTTCGCCGACTTCCCGGTGCGTTGCCTGTTCGACACTTTCGCCGCTCTCGACAAACCCGGCGATGATCGAATACATTTTAGAGTTACTGTGACGCACACCTCTGGCTAACAGGATTTCCTTACCACGATAGACTGCCACAATCGTGCACGGCGACACCCTTGGATAACAGCGATGCCCGCACTGATGGCACTGCACCGCCATTTCCCAGTCGACCGCCTGGGTGGGAGACCCACAGCGGCCACAGAACCGATGGGTGCGCTGAAAATGCACATATTGCCAGGCGCGGGAGAGGGTTTCATAGGTTACCGGTGGCTCACTGGTCATCAATTCCCGCAAACCGGCATTGCGCCAACCCGCAGCACTGATATTCTCAGCGCCGAGATCGATAATGTATAACGGATGAGAGAGCGGTAAGTCAGCGGCATGCAGGTGGTGAACCTGATCCTGATAATGATGTAAAAAAGGTAAATCTGACCAACTCATTAATGGCAGCAAGTCACCTTCTTCAGGCACCAGTAACTGATCGCGATTGAAGATAAGCCAGTGACCCGGCTGCACTATGGTGTTTCCTGTAAACTTTAACATATCAGCTACCATTACGACGTTGGTTTTATTCTACCACAGTGACATTTGATTGAACCAAGAAGCGCTGTCTTTTTACTTGCTGCACGGTTAATTCCTATTATCCTTTAGATGGTTAAGGTGAATTATTTCCGACTGTCATTTGTGAGACTCTGAGGCAGTGTTATACTCAAATTAGATTGATGACAGCCTCATGAGGACGTTCAGAGTGTTAAATCAGGTAGAAAAAGCCCGGCAACGCTGGGGCGGCGCGAGTAAAACCATTGATAACTGGCTGGATGAGCGCCGGCAGTTATTGATCCAGTATTGCCATTTAGCCGGGGTCAATTACCAATCAGCCAATACACTGCCTGATGAAACCGAGGTAAACGAATTTTGTGCACTGCTAATGGATTACCTGTCAGTGGGTCATTTTGAAGTTTACGAGATGCTGGTGAACGACGATGAGGATGGACAAGCGCTTAAACAGGAGCTGTTTCCAAAAATCAGCGCCACTACCGACCATGCACTGGACTTTAACGATCAGTTTGCCGAAGGCTTCAACGCTCAGAATACCCGGGGGTTTGAAGTTGCCATTACTCAGTTAGGGGAAGCCCTGGATGACCGCTTCGAATTGGAAGATCGGTTAATTCAGAGAATGCATGGCCTCGTCAACGACGAGGTAGCCGGTTAGCGTCCCGGCCTGGAAACAGTTATCATAATTTCTTATGCCATTAATTCGTATCAACATTATTAAAATTCAGCATGAAAAATAGCACTATAATAAGTAAAGCGAGAGCCTACTGCGAGCAACGGGGAGCACGATTTACCCCATTAAGGGAAAAAGTGTATGAACTCATGCTGGAAAAGCACGGCCCCATGGGTGCCTATGAGTTGCTCGACGGCCTGAAAGAAACTGAGTCCAGCGCCAAGCCGGCAACCGTATACCGGGCACTGGATTTTTTGCTCGACTTCGGCCTGATTCATCGCCTTGAATCCACGAATGCGTTTGTGGCTTGCTATCATTTTGGTTGCCACCACCCGGTACAGTTTCTAATTTGCGACAGTTGTGGTGACGTCTCAGAGATACAGTCGGAAGGATTGAAAGAAACGCTTGATAACCAGGCCAAACAACACGGCTTCAAAATTTCCAAACAAACCATTGAAGCCCACGGCCTTTGTGCAGACTGTCAGGAGAGTGAGTCAACTACACTGGGAGAGGAACAACATGAATGCTGAGTTCGTAAACCCGTTTATCGGCGGCCTGCTAAACGTTTTGGAAACCATGGCTCAGACGACGCTAACCCCCGGTAAACCCAAGAAAAAAAATGATGACGTTGCCCACGGCGACGTATCTGGATTAATCGGCATGGTGGGGCCCAATGTAAAAGGGTCAATGTCTATCACTTTCGATGAAGGATTAATTTTGAGCATCATGCAAAACATGCTGGGCGAGGCTTCCAGTGAAATTGATGCAGAAGTGGCCGACATGGTCGGTGAAATTACCAACATGATTTGTGGTAACGCCAAGCGTGATCTGGCCGAGAAAGGTTATGAGTTTGGTATGGCTACACCGGTTGTTGTCTCTGGAAAGCAACACAGTATAAGCCATCAGGTAGACGGGCCGAAGATTATTTTGCCGTTTAACCACGAACTCGGAAAAGCGTACCTGGAAATCTGCTTTGATAAATAATTACTGGCACTCTGAAAAAATTACCTTACCACCTCATCCCAGAGGCTTTCATTTAATTACTGATTCAATCACCAGCGCAATACCACAGATTCGTGACGTTGAGGTGGGTTTACTGCACCTCATGCTGCAACATACCAGTGCCAGTTTAACCATTAATGAAAATGCCGACCCATCGGTAAGAAAAGATCTAGAATCCTTTTTTAATCATACAGTTAAAGAAAATACACCGTATTTCATTCATACTTATGAAGGGTCTGATGATATGCCGGCTCATATTAAAAGCAGCCTTATGGGATGCCAGTTAACCATCCCGATACAACAAGGGCGGCTCGCACTCGGCACCTGGCAGGGTATCATCCTCGGCGAGCATCGCGACAGCGGGGGGTCCCGCTCAATTATTGCTACTATTCAGGGCAACACAGGCATATAATAGTTAGACTTAAGTTCAATGCTGGCACGGCTTTAGCATAGAACTACAGGACACACTTTATTGCCAACACAGGAAGTCAATAATGAAAAAATCTACTATTACTCTTGCACTCATTGCAGCAGGCTTAGTTTCTGCCCCTTCATTTGCTCAGGAATCAGACGCGAAAAACTGGGCGGGTATCTATGGCCTGTACTACAGCACGGACGAAGGCAAACCAGAGCCAACCGGTCAGTTGGACGACGGTTTTGGTTTGGGTGCTGAATACGGTTTCCGATTTGATGAAAGCTGGGCAGCGAGAATTTCAGCTTCTTACCTTGATATCGATGGCACCAATGGTGGCAGCGATGAAAGCGGCCCAATGTTGGGCGTTGATGCCATGTACTTCTTCCAGGACGACCTCTTCTATGTTTTCGGTGGTTTGTACCACCAGGATCTCGACGATGATTACCAAATGCTGGGTTACGGTATGGGTAAACACTGGTCAGTTAACGACGATGTTGCCGTCATCAGTGAAATTGCGGCTTACCGTGATCTGAGCGACAACTTATATGACTACAGCGTGAAGCTCGGCGTATCTTACACCTTCGGCGGTACATCAAGCTATTCAGAGCCAACGCCTGCCCCTATGACAGCCGCACCGGCTGATTCAGACTACGATGGCGTAGTGGATTCGCTGGACAAGTGCCCGGGTACTCCTTCAGGAACCGTTGTCGACAGCATGGGCTGTAACGCAGATAAAGATGGCGACGGCGTAATCAACAGCCAGGATAAATGCCCGAACACCCGTGCCGGTTTAGCCGTTGATGGCGTGGGTTGTGCTATTGAGCCTGACTCAGATAACGACGGCGTTATCGATAGCCAGGATGCTTGTCCGGATACGCCTAAAGGCGACAAAGTGCACCCGAATGGTTGTACCGTGTTTACCAATAAAGAAGTGTCGATTGAAGTTCGTATTCTGTTTGCCAACAACAGCGCTGGAATTGAAGACAAAAGTGACCCGCAAATTGAAGAACTTGCTGCCTTCCTGAATCGTTACGGCAGTACCTCTGCAACTATCGAAGGTCACTCTTCAGCACCGGGCGCCCCAGCATACAACAAAGACTTGTCTCTGCGTCGTGCGAAAGCATTAAAGTCTGTGCTGGTTAATCAGTACGGTATCGATGCAAGCCGCTTAGATACCGTAGGTTACGGTGAAGAGCGTCTGTTAGATACTGCTAACACTAAAGAAGCACACCACCTAAACCGTCGTATTGAAGTTAAAGTAAGTGAGACTATTGAAGTACCCGCTCAATAATCTTTAACCCAATCAATAATAAAAGAACGCCTGCGACTGCAGGCGTTTTTGTTTTACTTATGACTGTATTATCGGACTGATGGCTTCGCATTGCGCAACGCGGATTGAAGAACTGAAGTGCGCGGGATGAGTATGCCTCCCGCAAATCCGCTTAAAGCTCTCACGGTTCGATGAACAATACATTTCCTCAATGGCTAGCGCTTGCATAATAACTACTTAATTATTATTCTCGGTGAAGTTGGGAGCTCACAGTAGATTTTTGTGCCGCCAATCAACCATCACGATAAAAAGCTGGCAGGGATTGCCAAAACCCCTTTTCAGTTTTGTTTTTAAGCAGCACTTTGGCAATACACAATATGTTTGAGAAAGTTATATGTCCTGTGCCATTTCTGTTTTAATGCCTGTACTAAATGGTGACTTCACACACCTCTCTGAAGCTATCGACAGCATTCTCGTGCAATCATTTAAGGACTTTGAGTTCTTAATTGTGGATGACGGCAGCAACCAGGAAACCAAAGACTTTCTGGCAGAGTATGCTGGAAAAGATAAACGCATCATCATTATAACTAACCCAGTCAATATGGGTGTAGGCAACTCACTCAATAAGGGGCTGGAAAACGCGGTGGGGCGCTACACGGCCAGACATGACGCCGACGACGTTGCTCATCCTGAGCGCCTGGCCAAACAATTTGCTTACATGGAAGCCAATCCCGACATAACCTTAAGCTGTACCTCGGTAAATCATATCGATATGCAGGGGAACAAGATTGGCGGCTATCCGGTTAGTACCGACAGCGAATTACTAGCCGCAGAGCTATTACTCAATAGCCGGCTGTGCCATCCCAGCCTCATGTTTCGAACCAAAGAGATCCGCGATAATGGTAGTTACCCGGTCACTAAAAGTGCGCAGGATTATTTGTTATACCTGAGGTCACTTAAAGCAGGTTTTAAGTTTGGCGGGCTAGATGAACCTTTAGTGGATTACCGGATAAATACCGAGAGTATTACCCGTAAAAACCGCAGTAAGCAATTATCTACGGCACAAGCAGGCTCTTATGATCATGCTACAAGGCTGGTGGGAGAGTTAGACCAAGAGGCATTTGAACGTTTTTGGTTCTTTGTAGCAACTCAGGGCCAAAGTGATCTGCGGATCAGTGATTTAAGAAAATTACGTCCGATACTCACCTTCATCAGGCAAAATCCGCCATACTACCGGGCCTGGAAAGGTTCGTTTCGTTACGTTTCCCGTAATGCACTAGCTATCAGGTTCTCACTAAGACGTTTGCTTATCGCTTTGTACTTTCGTTATCAATATTAACTATTACAGTAACGCTAAGTCTACGTCACAGCCAGCTTTTGCTGATGCTCTGGCAGCAAATAAGTCTGCTCTGTCACAATATGCTTTAACTTTTCAGCTGCCAGCCACAGTTCCCCAAAACTAACATAAAGCGGCGTAAAACCAATTCTGAGCAGATCTGGTGCCCTGAAGTCGGCAATCACGCCGGCTTCGATCCAAGCCTGGCAAATCGCGTAGGCGTGTTCATGTTGAAAGGCCAGTTGACTGCCTCTTTCTAATGCAGAGTCGGGCGACACACTAGTAAACTCTTCATCCAGTCCACAGGCCTTAAGGCACTCCAGAAAGAATTCCCCCATGGCCAGAGATTTCTGCCTCACTTGCAGCATGTCTACGTTTGACCAAACATTAAGTGCCGCTTCCAACACACTCATCGCAATCACTGACGGCGTGCCGGAGAGATTTTGTTTTACGCCGGCCACGGGCGTGTAAGCTGAGTCAAAAGTAAAAGGCGCGGCGTGTCCCATCCAGCCACTAAGCGGCTGCTGAAAAGCGTTCTGATGGCGTTCAGCAACATAAATAAATGCCGGCGCGCCGGGACCACCGTTAAGGTACTTATAAGTACAACCTACGGCGAAATCCACGTTGCAGTCATCGAGTTTTACCGGCAGTGCACCGGCAGAATGTGCCAGATCCCAGATCACCAGGATCCCCCTGGCATGGGCTAACTCAGTGATCTTCTGCATATCCAGCAATCGTCCACTCCTGAAATTCACCTGGGTCAGTAACAGAATGGCGATACTCTCATCCAGTTGCGCTTCGATATCACTTTCCTCGCACAGCACCAGCTCACAGGACGCCTCACCCAACTGTTGTTTAAGCCCCTCAATGACATAAATATCAGTCGGGAAATTATCTGCCGTGGTTATCACCTTTTTGCGTCCTGCCTGCATCTGCAAGGCGCCGCTCAGCACTTTAAATAAGTTAACCGAAATAGAGTCGCAACAAATAACCTGCCCCGGCGCGGCACCAATAATCGGCGCAATCAACTCGCCACACTGATGGGGCAAATCAATCCAGGCGTGCTTGTTCCAGCTGGTGATAAGGTCCTGCCCCCATTGCTGATTAACAACGTCTATAGCACGTGCTTTGGCTGCCACAGGCATTGGTCCGAGCGAATTGCCGTCCAGATAAATGGTGTTCGGGGGCAAATAAAACTGCTGACGGAGTGGCGCGAGAATGTCCTGCTCATCGAGATTCTGCGCAATAGACAACATCATTCGGCTCCTTTTAATAATTGATTAAGCAACAACTGATAGGCGGATGTCTGGCTGTGTAACCAGTCAAAATGACCGGCCCCTTCACTGATAATGACTTCACTGCCCGATAGCTGACTTTGGTTAACCGGCACGATAGCATCGGCATCCCCCTGAAGCAGAATCACCGGTGCCTTGATACGCGCAACATCCGGCGTTGCAGCCGCATACGCCTCGGGAAGTTCATCTGGCATACCGTTAAAAAATGGCGGCGTCGCCGTCTGACAACTGTTAGCCCCTTTGGCATAAGTAACAGGATCAGTAATAGCTGCCAGGCCAATGATTTTTTCTACCGGAAACGTTAAGGACTGCGCAGCCAACAAGGCCAGATGCCCACCTGCCGAATGACCCGCCAGATAAACCGGTACGTCTCCCAGTGATTGTTCATTCAGCCATTGTTTCACCTCGGGTAGGGCCTGTTGAATGTCGGTAAGCGTGCCGGGCCAGCCACCACCAGCATCACCCGTGCGACGATACTCAATAGCAAATGTCGCTATCCCTTGTTTGGCCAGTGCAGTAAACGTGCCGCGGGCATGGGTGTAATCATAGGCATTTAGCCAGCATCCGCCATGGATAAAAATTAGCGCACTTTGGGTTTTGACCTGAGCCGGCCAGTAATAAATACGCTGTAGCGTACTGTCTGCATAAGCAATACTGGACGCTGCAATCTGGTAACGCTGACTAACCACTTCGCTGTACGGCACATTCTTTACCTCGTTTATCGAACTGTCCGGTAAAGTCTTACATGCCTGCAAAGCGACCATTACGGCCAGGAGGCTGAGTACTCTTATCATAGAGGGCTTCTCTTCTGCTCCGTTGCATACTCGCACTGTAACTCCTGGGATACGCCGGTTTAGCGGGCCATCAGAGTAACGGCTATTGAAAACCGGTGCAATAAGCATGGTCAATCCAAGCTTACCCGAAAATAGTTTGCAAGTACTTACTTCCTACTCATAACATAAAATAAAAGAATGTCACAAAAACTGTCATATGCCAGTCGGCTTGCAGTCGCCCTGCTGTCGTCACGCTTTGTCGGATGAACATGCTGCAATAGCGACGTCAACTCAGCACAACCTTTGTACTGACGACGAACGAAAATTACAGGTTATTATATAGGTATGGAGTCCCGAATATGGCACACTTAAATTCATCCAAAGACAATCAAAGCACTGCAATGTCATCACCCAATTTCATCGACGGATACTGGTTTTATTTTAACGATGGCGATACCGATATTGCCGTCCACGGCTCAGCCTGGTCGGGTAAAGAAACGGTTTATGTTAATGACAACCCGGTGTCGAGCAAACGCGAATTATTGAAAACGGTAAGCGAGCACCAGTTTGTCCACAACGGACACAACTATCGTGTGCGCTATCATATTACCAGTTTATTGCGCGGCGATCTGGAGTGCGAAGTGTTTAAAAACGGCGAATTACTGGCGTCTCAGTCAAAGGCGTTTGTTTCATCGTCTAAGCGAAGCTGGCTTAACATTGTCAAAATGTTTGGTATCGGCTTTATCTTCGGTTTATCGGCGGTTGCGCTAATCAAATACCTGGTTGCATAGGGATCAGCGCTGTGGAAATCGATGCACTGCGAATAAAAGCGCTACGGCAACAGCACCAGTGGACCCAACAACAACTCGCCGAGATGTGCGGCGTGAGCTTACGCACCATCCAGCGCGTTGAAAAAGAAGGTAACGCAGCGACAGAAACGGTGATGAGTCTGAGTGCAGTATTTGAAGTGACGCAGCAGTCCTTACAGGTGGTGCCAGAAGCAGACTCGTCATCCTGGCAATCTATTAATATCGGTAAGCAAACGCTGAGTATTCTGCTTGCCTTGTTAGTGGGTATGGTTACCGGTGGCGCGCTGATGTACTGGCTGTTGAGCTCATAATCCTTTGCGTGTTCGAGGGCTTTAATACTCGTCGGGTACTGCCGGGCCCGCGTAATTGTCAAAACGAGAGAACTGGCCCTGGAAGGTTAACCGGCAGGTACCGATGGGGCCGTTACGCTGCTTACCGATGATGATTTCGGCGACACCTTTATCTTCACTGTTTTCGTGATACACCTCGTCACGATAGATAAACATGATCAAGTCGGCATCCTGCTCAATCGAGCCCGATTCCCGTAGATCGGAGTTCACCGGGCGTTTATCGGCCCGCTGCTCCAGACTCCGGTTCAGCTGTGATAAGGCTATAACCGGGATATTGAGCTCTTTAGCCAGCGCTTTAAGCGAGCGTGAAATTTCCGCAATTTCCAGCGTTCGGTTGTCGCTTAAGGAAGGCACTCGCATGAGCTGCAGGTAATCCACCATGATCATGCTCAGTCCGCCCCGCTCCCGGGCCAGCTTTCTGGCACGGCTACGCACGTCCATGGGCGTCAGACCGGACGAGTCATCCACATAGATGTTGTCTTTTTCTTTGAGCATGGCCATGGTGTTTGAAATGCGTGCCCAGTCTTCGTCGTCAAGCTGCGCGGTTCGGATTTTGGTTTGATCCACCCGGCTGAGTGATGCCAGCATACGCATCATAATCTGTTCGGAAGGCATCTCCAGACTGAACACCAGCACCGGCTTGTCTTCTGCCAGCATGGCGTTTTCCGCCAGGTTCATAGCAAAGGTCGTTTTTCCCATGGAGGGCCGTGCTGCAACGATGATCAGATCGGAAGGCTGCATACCACTGGTTTTTTTATCCAGATCGGAAAACCCGGTGGTCACCCCGGTCACTTCCCGGTTGTCTTTAATGAGCGCCTCAAGACGGTCGATGGTCTTACCCAGTACCGACTCAATACTCTGCGGCCCTTCCGAAGCCCCGGTGCGGCGCTCAGCAATTTCAAACACCTTACTCTCGGCCATATCCAGAATATCGGCGCTGTCGCGTCCTTCCGGATTGTAACCCACTTCGGCGATTTCGTTAGCCACGCCAATCAGTTCGCGGGTGATGGCCCGTTCCCGAATAATTTTCGCGTAGGCGGTAACGTTGGCAGAACTTGGCGTGTTGCGGGCCAGCTCACCTAAATAGGCAAAGCCACCAGCGTCTTCGAGCTGGTCGTTATTTTCGAGTAATTCAGATACGGTAATCAGGTCGACTGGCTGACTTTGCGCCAGCAAATCAAGGATCGCCTTAAATACGATTTGATGTGAGCGATTATAAAACTCTGCATCGGTAACCAGCTCAGATACCTTATCCCAGGATTCCGGATCGATAAGCATACTGCCCAGCACAGCCTGCTCAGCTTCTATGCTGTGCGGCGGTACTTTGAGTTTTTCTACGCTTTTATCGGAACTGGCCGGAACAACTTTCACCTGACGATATACCTGAATAATTTGCAAGGGGGTTATTATGCGATATTTAGCGCTCGCTTGCATCGTTTGTTGGGGGAAAATGATCCTTAATCATGGCTAAGCCGATATACTAAAGATCAAGACTAAGGCCGCTCGCCAAACAGGAATGTTATGAAGAAAACCTCGTTATTACTGCTAATTCCCGGGCTTGTTTCAATGAGTGTGAATGCCAGCGAGACACTGGTAGCGCTAGAGAGTTATCCTGAGCCAGGCGCATCGCACCCCATGCCAGAATTTAAAGTAGATGCCAGCTGGCCTGATTTACCCGATACCTGGATTATTGGCCAGGTGCCGGGGCTGGCGGTGGATAAGGCCGATAACCTGTGGTTACTGCACCGCCCCAACTCGCTGAGCCCGCTGGATCTGGCTCTGGAACAAACGCCCCCCACCGGAGTCTGCTGTGAAGCGGCTCCCCATGTGGTGCAAATCTCACCGGCCGGAAAAGTGAAAAACAGCTGGGGCGGCGAGTCCATCGCACCGGAAATTGACGGTATTAACCAGTGGCCGCAAACCGTACACGGCTTATTTGTTGACGATAACAACACGGTTTGGCTGGGCGGCAACGGCAAAGGCGATCATGTGGTACTTAACTTTACGGCGGAAGGTAAATTTATTCGCCAGTTTGGTAAGCGCAACAGTACGCAGGGCAATCAGAGCAAGCAGTCGCTGGGCAACCCGGCTGATATTTATCATGACGCGCAGACTAATGAAGTGCTCATCGCCGACGGCTATATCAATAAGCGTATTATTGGTTTTAACAGCAACGACAATGCCTTCTCACAATACTGGGGCGCCTACGCATCTATCCCAGGTGGCGGTACCCGCGCTGGCGATTTTGATGTATCGCAGGCCACCGCGGGTGCCGATAGCATTAATACCGAAGCGCCCAACTTTGGCGATATTGTGCACTGTGTTACAAAGTCAGATAACGGCCTGATTTATGTGTGCGACCGGCGCAATAATCGCCTGCAGGTGTTTAAAAACGATGCCAATGGCCAGATGACCTTTGTGCGAGAATTAGCAATTGCTGGCAATACCATGGGCCTTGGCACCGCCACCGATGTCGCTTTCTCTCCTGACAATCACTACATGTATGTGGCCGATATGATGAACGGTCGTATCTGGGTACTCTGGCACGATACCTATGAAGTACTCGGTAGTTTTGGCCGCCCCGGCCGCTACCCCGGTCAGTTTACCTGGTTGCACAGCGTGGTGGCCGATAGCAAAGGAAACCTCTACACCTCTGAGGTCTCTACCGGCCGACGGGTTCAAAAACTGGTTTTGGTTTCAGAATAAGCCAGCGGAGCGGTGCCAGCTTACGGCGCCGCAGCAACCGGAAAGTCTGCTAATACCCCCGCCAGAGACTGATCGCACTGACTAAATACATTACCTTGGGGGCGGTAGGCGATGGATTCCACACCGGTCATGCCCAGCAGCATATCGAAAACATTATCATGAGAGATGTTTTGTGAGGCGAATTTTCCATCACAATCCCGGTTAACCCCAGCATAATCAGACTGCAGGTTTTGCCAGTACAACATGGGGACATGGGTTTGCGATTCAGGTGCCAGGGCATAGGGAAAGCCATGCAAATACAAGCCTGACTCGCCCAGTGATTCGCCGTGATCAGAAACATATAACAGCTGGGTATTACCGATGTCACTGCGCTTCAATACCTCGATAATTTCGCCCAATACATAATCGGTATACGCAATGGTGTTATCGTAAGTATTAATCAGTGCCTCATTGCTGCAATTTTGAATATCACTTTGCTGGCAATCGGGCGTGAAACGTCGAAAGGTTGCAGGGTAGCGTTGATAGTAGGTCGGGCCATGCGAACCAATCATATGCAGCACCAGTAGTTTGTTGGGTCGGTTTGAATGGGTAATATATTGTTTCACTGCGGTTACCAGCACGCTGTCGTAACAGGTGTCTTTATTACACTCACCGGAGTCCTCGCGCGGCTCAACAGTAAAACTGGGCACGCGCTTACAAACGCCTTTACAGCTGGAGTTATTATCAACCCATGCCACCTCAACGCCGGCACGCTGGATAATATCCAGCGCGTTATCCTGATGATCAGCGGTATAGTGGTCGTACTCGTCACGGTTTAAGCGCGAAAACATGCACGGCACAGAAACCGCCGTTGCCGTGCCACATGAGGCAACCGAGTTAAAGTAATGCACATGTTCACGATCCAGATTAGGTGTTGTTTCCCGGGGATAGCCTTGTAACTGAAAATGATCCGCTCTGGCGGTTTCCCCTACCACCATTACCGTGAGCGTTGTCGAGTTGGCGACATAAGGGTTAATTCGCGGAGCCGGATCAAGCACTTTAAACGGCGTAGGCTCAGTAAAGTAAGTATCACGCACATATTTATAGGTAGAATCATAAGCAGTTGCCGGCGTAATGTATTTGGTAAGTTCTTTGTGATTACGAAAAAACGCCGCGTAATCTTTATAAAACAGCGCAGCAATAGCAATAACGCCCAGCATTCCCACAACATTTACAGCAAACACCGACACGACACGTTGCTTAAAGGTATCGCTAAACCGAGTCCTTGCCAATATTACCATGGGCAATACCACGGTTAGCAGCACATAGCCGACTATCGATATGTTTAAATAACTGAGCGCCTCTTGAGAATTGGTTTCAAAAATATTGCGTAGCATTTCCTTATCAAACACAATGCCGAATGAAGACGTGGCATAACTCACCAGTGCAGCAAACAAAAAATTAATCATGATTGCCAATCGCAAGCCCACGACCATTGAGAGCAAAGACGTCAGCAGGGTCATTACAATGACCATAAAAACCGGCACACTCAGAACAAACAGCATGTCATGCACCGAGCTGATATTCACCGCGGCCCAGAACATGGTCAGAAAGGTTTGATTAAACAAAAAGATATTCACCACACTTACCAGCAGTAGCAAATGTACCGCTCTGCATTGAAATTGTGGGATGCCAGGCAATCGGAATACAGGTTGAGTTTTCATTATAATTCACTTTGTGGTGTTAAAAGGATTGTTTTACTTGCAGACGCCACTGCCAGCTATCAACGTTTTCGCCATTGCTGAACGGGAAAGCCATATCCACATGGATAACATTGCGGTGACTGGAACGATTAGAGTAAAACCGGGCCCCAAGCCCGGTGCTGGCGAGAATGGCGCTATCTTCGTTGTCGCGGCTGCTTTCACCGGACCAGGCTTTACCCGCATCCAAAAATGCCACCATGCCCATATCGAGCACCCGATAGATATTGATCTTTGGATAGTAACGAAGCTCCACGGAAGTCAGCGCCCGGTTGTCGCCATGCTGATATTGCAATGGATAACCACGGACACCGCTCTCGCCCCCCAGCGTAACCGGTAAATCTGCAAACGGATGACGACTGGCTGATAAGATTCCTGAGGTATAAAACGCAAATTTACTGTTGAGCCGGTTAAAATACTCACCATGCAGGCTGACACTAAAGTAATCATCCTCCAGCACCCCTAGCGCTGACGAGATATCAGCTCCCAGCAGCAACAGGTTACTGCCCCACAAAAAGCCCCGTGAAAGCGAGCCTTGCAGATGGGTACCGAATGCACTTTGTGGCGATTGGGTCTCGATCCCGAGTTTGAGCGTGGCCGCCCACCCCAGGTTAATATCTTCATTCTGATTGGTAAGGTAAATATCCTGCAATACCTGAAAATCGTTTTGCAAATACTGGTATTCCAGCCAGGGATAAACAAAATCGCGGGTGAGCGGTAGTTGTTGGTTAAAACCCGGTTCCGCATTATCTGGCGGCCAGTCAAATTCATCAGACTGATCGGTCACTCCCAGCGTGAGTCGGTGTAAATGATCACCTTGCCGTTGCAATAAAAAACCATAGGCTAAATCGTACTGATGGCCTTTATGGGCAAATACACTGCGAGTACCACCGTTCTGGAAGATTTCATCCACCCGCTGGTAACTCAAATAATTGGCCAGAAAACGGTTTTCGCCAGACAACTGATAAAACGGTTTATCAAACTGCAATTGCACAATGCTGCCGTCATCATTGTCTTCAACATCCAGAATCACGTTACTGTGCGGGATAAACGAGAGCGGAGCACGTACCACAAAGCGGTATCCGGTTCGTTGCTCATCACTTTTATATTCAACGCTGGTATGAATTCCCCGGCCAAACAGATTGTCTTCCTTAAAGCCCACCTCGAAGCGGTTTTTGCCGCCTTTTCGGCCAAAACTCACCGCTGGTAATAATGACCAGTTATCCCAGGTCTCCACCTGAATTCTGGCCATATCGTCTATGTTACAGGTATCAATATAGGTGACTTTCGCATCACGAATATACATTTCACGGCGGATAATTCGTTCTGCTTCAGCGAGTTGCTCAGGAGTAACAACCTGCCCCTTTCTAAAGGGCAGTCGCTCGGCAATGACATCCGCTCCAGTAGTAATATGCAGACGATTGGCCAGACGATGAATAAACCCGGTATCCTGTTTCGACTCGTCAAAAATATCCCGGCTGTTAATAACAATTTCAGCCACCTTTTGCGGTTGTTCGTGACGAACGTCCGAACCACAGCCTTCTTTCGGGAACAGCACTTCACAGACAGCGTATTGACTGAACAGGCTGTATACAAAGAAGGCAGTACAAAGCCGCTTGTAATGTGTAGAACGTCGCATAAACCTTACCGCACGATTCGGCAACAAAATTCAGTTGCACTGAGGATATGGTGATTTATGCCACAGGATTCTTAAGGCAGGCTTAACGCTTTTACCGGGCCGGCGTATACCTCGGCGAATACGGCTTAGCCTGTTGCAGCATACTGTCGATAAATACGCGGACCTTACGCGGGATATACTGACGGTCGGAATAGAGCATCTGCACCGGTTTTTCCGGTGCTTGCCATGCGGGTAACAGGCGGTGCAGTCCGGCATCTGTCAGGTTTTTTGGCAGCATATAATCAGGCATCAGGCTCACCCCCATGCCCCGCTGTACAGCTTTTAACAAAGTACTCATTTCATCAACCACCAGGCGGCCGCTAACATCAATAACAAACAGCTCACCATTTTGATGGGTCAATTGCCATGTAGAAAGGCTACGGGCTGCCAACAAGGGGAGTTGGTGCAACTCATTCGGATGCGATATCTCGGGTAACGTAGCCAATCGGTCGGTCGCAGCAATTAATGAGTAGGACGATGAAAACAAGGTACGTACCACCCAGTCTTGTACCGCCTGATTACCAATCCGAAAAGCAACATCGACCCCCTCCTGCTTGAGATCTATTTGTTTATTCACCAAATTAAGCTTTAGCGCGATATTCGGGTAAACATCCATAAAGCTGAAAAACCAGTTATCCAGCACTTGCGCGGACAACCCAATGGGCGCGGTGATGGTGAGTTCACCAGAAGGCGAATGCACCTCCTGCTCAACACTAAGCGAGATATTTTCCAGTTCGTTGTAAAGCGCCTGACTGCGCTGAAAGAGCAGACTACCGGCCTGGGTTAAACTCAGGTGTCTGGCCGTACGGCGAATAAGCCTTGTGCCTACTGCGGATTCCAGATATTGAACACGACGACTCAATGTGGAGGTCGACATATTCAATCGTTTGGCGGCTTTTGAAAAGGAACCGCATTCAACAACCTTTATCAGCAGGTAGAGGTCCTGATAATTCATCATTAATCCCATTTTTGGGATCAATGATTGCATTTTTACACTTATTTTTACAATTCGATATTCGTTAAACTTTTCACAGTGAGTTTTTACAGGTGTTAAATGTGATGAGTGATTTAAAAGTCAGTATTGTCGATCAGAGTCCGGTGCACGATGACCAGGGTCAGGCACAAGCCTTACGCAATACGCTGGAGCTGGCCAAGCAAGCTGATGAACTGGGCTATCACCGATACTGGATTGCCGAACATCACGCCACCCCCGGCTACGCAAGCCCGTGCCCGGAAATTGTCATTGGCCAGATTGCCGCTCATACCCGGCGCATTCGGGTTGGCAGCGGCGGCGTAATGTTGTCGCACTACAGCCCCTACAAAGTGGCAGAGGTATTTAAAACCCTGGAGGCTTATCATCCCAATCGAATCGACCTGGGGTTTGGCCGTGCCCCTGGGGGCAATGAAGCCTCCTCTCAGGCACTCGCTTATCCTCATGCACCAACACATGCCCAGCAGTTTCCTAACCAGGTGGCACTGCTCACCGGTTTTGTGGATGGCGATAGTTTTTCCGACACCGTGTTTGAGGGATTAAAAACTACCCCTCAGGACAGCCATGCGCCGCAACTGTGGACCTTAGGTTCCAGCGATGGCAGCGTCGATCTGGCGGCTCATTTTGGCCTTGGATTTGTACTGGCATTATTTATTGGTACTCATGAGCGCCCGGCCTCCATCATCAGCCGTTACAAAGCACAATTTAAAGCTCGCCCTGAAGGCTTTCAGTCACCGCAGGCCATGATTGCCCAGGCGGTTATTTGTGCCGACAGTAAAGAAGAAGCCGAGCTGTTGGCGGCATCCCATACCTACTGGAAAGTACTGGCGTTTCGTCATGGCATTCGTGAGTCACTGCGACCGCCCGAACAATGTATGGATTTGTACAAGCAACTCTCGACCTCTGACCAGGCTTATTTTAGGGAAACCCGTGACTCCATGATCACTGGCACCGCAGAGGAATGTGCCAGTGAACTGCACCGCCAGGCGGCATTTTACGACGTGGATGAAGTACTGGCCGTGGCGGTAACCCACAGCTTTAAGGCCCGCTGCCAAAGTTACCAGAAATTGGCTAATGTACTGCAACTTGGCGGCAATTGATCCGGGGGCTTTTAGCCCTCGGATTATTGAGATCAGCCTATTGAGACGTTAAGGATGTATCATGAACCCTTCTCTGCTCAAGGATTACCCTAAGATCCGGTAGCGTTTGCAAATAGGCCGACACGGTCTGAAATAAATACTCTCCGGCCAGATTGTGCCGGCCCTCACCTTCGGTGAAAGCGGTAAACCCGTCCCCACCATCCGCTAAAAAGTTATTTGTGGCCACCTGATAGGTTCTGGTTACATCCAGCGGTTGGTTGTTAAGCAATATACCAGTGACACGCTGCCCTTTTGGCAATGAACTATCGTACTGATAATACATGCCCGAGGACGTTTGCAGTACACCGTTTGTCAAACCAGCCGCATGTTCCAGCACAGCCCTGATTTGTGAGCCTTTCATAGTCATCAGCACCGGATAGTTCTGAAATGGCAGGGCGTCAATCACCTCGGCGACAGAAACCTCACCGGCGTTGATATCGGCGCGAATACCGCCACTATTTGTAAACGCCAGTTGCGCACCAGGAAACCGGGTCAGCAGTGCATCGGCAACCAGGTTACCCAGCGGTGAGGATTCACCATAAGAACGGGTTAACGGCGCCGGAAACGTCGCAACCACCTTTGCTGTACGTTCAGCCATTTGCTCATCCCAGTGTTCGATAACCGCCTGGGTTGCCGGATCGGCCTGCCATTCATCGTCCCAGATGGTTTTAAGCTCAAACTGGTACCCGGTAATACTCGCAGTGGCAGTGTCAAATGTCAGCGCTAACCTGCCCACATTAATGCCGTAAGCATCGGTCGACACGATCAGCGTATTATTCACTTCAATAGGAGCAGGAGTGCCTACATGCGCATGCCCGGTGACTAGCACATCCAGTCCCTTAAGCTGTTCAGCCATCCGAATATCTTTATCCAGTCCGCGGCGCACATCGGCATTGCCGTAACTGGACTGCCGTGCCGGAGTACCCTCATGAACCAACAGTACGGTAATATCTACCAGCGGACTAAGTTCATTAATGAACTGCTGCGTTAGCCTGACTTCATCGCGGGCTTCGATGTGCTGACGCATTTCTGCAGACACCGTATCGTAAAATGCAAACACGCCGTGCATGCCTATCACACCAACTTTCAGGCCGCTGCGCTCAACAATGGTGTAAGGTTTGTCCCACAGAGGTTTATCTGATCCGGCGTAGAAGACGTTACCCAGCAGTACATCATACTTTGCCCGGCTCAATTGAACCAACATGTTGTCCCAGCCATAATCAAATTCGTGATTGCCAATAGACACCGCGTCGTAACTCATCTGATTCATAATATCGATAATCGACTCACCCTGACTCAGAGTATCCATAGTGGAGCCAGCAAAATAATCTCCCGCATCCAGAAACAATGTGCCCGGATATTCGCTTTTGTATTGTTTTACGTAGCTGGCAATGTTGGCGAAGCCGCCTACTTTTCGGGAAGCATCAACATAGCGCACAATATGTGGATGCACTCTGGCGTGAATGTCATTGGTATACAACAGGGTCAGCTTTTTTTCCTGTGCAGCTGCGGAGACGGCTACCAGGCTGAAAGTGCAACACAATAATACGAACACATGTTTTATCAAGGTAGGACCTCGCGAGATGTCAAACCACCGGGATCGGTCGCCGACTAAAAACTAGTGAGTGTACGTCAATCTTTATAGTCGGGCTGGCAAAATCAGTGAAAGTAACAAGCTGTCAGGTTCAATAGCAGATTAACCGCGCTTACCCTTTTACAACATGCCGCCCGATACAGGTATGATTAATGACTAAGCGGACGTTACTCAGCGTTCATCCTTCAGCCTATCGGGAACAATCTATGCGTACTATCACATCATTATCCAGGGCTCTCATCGTTATGGTAATGGTCAGCCAAAGTCTCATGGTGCAAGCTGAACAACTCAGAGCTCGTGAGCTGGATGTTAAACCAGGCGTACTACAGACCGGGCCGCTCAACGCTATTACTGACGTTGCCGGGGTGAAAGTAGGCCAGGTCACCCTCAGTGACGGCGTAGCTCAGCATACCGGCGTAACCGCGATTATTCCGGCTCCGGGCAACCTGCGCAAGAATAAGGTACCGGCCGCGGTGTACGTGGGAAATGGCTACGGCAAGATGGCGGGCATCAGTCAGATCCTGGAATTAGGTGAGATAGAAACGCCCATTATCCTGACCAACACATTGAATGTGGCAGAAGGCATTGCCGGGGTTGTGGAGTGGACACTGAGCCAACCGGGAAACGAAGACGTCCGCTCGGTGAACGCCGTAGTCGGAGAAACCAACGACGGTTTCTTAAATGATATCCGTAGCCGTTTTGTGAAGCCCAGGCATGTTATAAGGGCAATTGAACAGGCAGCCAGCGGCCCGGTTGCAGAGGGCAATGTGGGCGCCGGAGCGGGCACCCGGGCCTTCGGTTTTAAAGGTGGTATTGGTACCAGCAGTCGTAAATTGCCACAGAGTCTTGGCGGCTATACGCTTGGGGTTCTGGTGCAAAGTAATTTTGGAGGGATCCTGCAAATAGATGGTGAGCCGGTAGGCGTTAAGCTTGACCAGTATTATCTGTCTAATGCGTTGAATAACGACTCAGCGGCAGATGGCTCGATTATGATTGTTATTGCCACTGATGCGCCGCTATCAGACCGAAATCTTTACCGACTTGCTAAGCGGGCTATGGGCGGAGTGGCCAGAACCGGCGCCAGCCTGACCAACGGTTCCGGCGATTATGTCATTGCATTCAGTACAGCCGAGGCCCTACGCCGCAGCGAAAGTGAACAGCTTCACCATACCCCTTCTCTTTCGAACAATACTGTTTCGCCGTTGTTTCAGGCTGTTATCGAAGCGACCGAAGAAGCTATCTATAACAGCTTGCTGATGGCTGAGGACGTGAAGGGATTTCATGGTGAAGCAAATGCTTTACCCATCGATAAAGTAAAAGCGCTGCTTAGCCAGTAACCCGCCGAAAACTTAAACCGCCTCACTTCATGTGTACTTTACCGCCTATCATCTTATAGGCGGGCACGCCCCGAATAAGGGTTGCCCGGGCAAATTCCTGACCACAGCCCGGGCAGTGGCACGGGGCTGTGGTGTGATCTTCAACAATTCGCTCTTTAAAGCACTTCACCAGTGCACCTTTACCGCCCTTTCGATACTTAAAGAGCGGTGCTTTACAGTGTAAACAGGCTATCTGGACAGTTTTTACCGGCCCTTTTTTATTCGGTTTTGCCATGAAATTGTGGAGTGGTTAACAGGCTGGTCAGAGTAACAAATATTTCCGTGGAGATCCCGGGAGACATTTCTTACCGTCATACCAGCCTCCGAGCCAGTATCTCCTTAATAGCCTGGCTACCTGCAAATGTTCTTTTGGATGAGTAACACTTTTGGGGAGATACCGGATAGATACTGCGTATCTTCCGGTATGACGGCAAAAGAGATCCCGGATGATTTCTTTCGAAATCTCTGGGATGAATGAGTGACTGTGTCACTCATTCACTTACTAACCGTTACCCGGCCGTTTACTGTGGAGACTCTTACCCGGCTGTTGCCGCCACCTTCGGTGAAATCGATCCACTGGCCGGGCCGTATTTGGCCTTGCTGACTTTGCTATCGTTGATGTTATGACGAATGCTGCCACCCGCGTGTGCTTCCAGCTCAAAGCGGGCAGACACATCCTGTTTAAAGATAAGTGTAATACTGCCGCCTACGGTATCGACTTCTACGTCAGCACTATCAGACAGGCTCATCGATACCCGCGCATCACCGTTTACCGACGTCATTTCAAGACCGACGACCTCGCCCAGCTCCAGCGTTGAATCGCCATTTACCGTTTCGACACTCACTTCACGACTACTGCTCTTTAGTTCAATTTTACCATTTACACAAACCACACTGAGTGGCTCAGGATTGTCATGTTCTGCTTCAATATCGCCAATGGTTTGCGGGCGTTCATTACTACCCGTTGCAGGATTACAATCGCTGACAGGCAGTGATTCGCCAGAGGCAGAAAAATGAATAAGCGCGCTGCATAGACATTATTTTGATGTATAGAACGCCGCATAAACTCTAACCGCACATTTTTCGCAACAAACACAGGCTGCGTTGAGAATAGTGCTATTTATGCCACAGGTTTATTAAGCCAAGCTTAACGACAGTAAGTAAGTTTATTGGTTGTTTTTATAAGCCAACATTAAGCGGAATAAGTTTGCCATTTTTAATGCGAATACAGACCACTGCTTTCTGCTTAGTAATGAATAATCAATATCTTTGCCTTAAAATGCGGTCCGTTTGTGCTATAAAGAGACAGCCAGTTAGTCTCTCGCTCGAAGTATAAACTGGGCAATTGAATTTACCAGCTTATACTCTAAAACTAATGATATATATCGTTAATTTTATGAAATACGATTAATACTTAAGTTGTTAAAATTAGCGATTCTAAACCTAAGAACCTGGTATTTATCTACTACAGGAAAAGCCGATGCCCCCATTTGTGTCAGTTGTCATGCCTTTACTAAATGGCAATCCAGTGCATCTCAAGCAATCCATAGAAGGCATACTCAATCAAACTTACAATAACTTTGAATTCATCATAATCGACGATGGCAGCAATCAGACGACGAAGCAAATTTTGATGGCATACGCTGAATCCGACGCCCGCATCAGATTAATAACTAACGAGCAAAACTTTGGCGTAGGTTATTCGCTTAACAAGGGATTAGCGCTAGCCAAAGGAGAATATTTCGCAAGAAACGATGCTGATGATATTTCTCACCCTGACCGACTAGCGACATTAGTTGATTATCTCCAGGAAAACCCACAATTGACTTTCTGTGGTTCGGATGTCAAATACATTGATATGGAAGGGAATTGCATTGGCGAACATCCAATTAGCACGGATTCTGATATTCTAAAGGCTGAACTATTACTGAATAGCAGGATTTGCACACCGAGTACGATTGTCAAAACTGAGGCAATAAGAGATGTTGGCGGCATTCCGCAAGTAAGAAATGCGGAAGACTACCTCCTTTTCCTCAAGCTAGTTGAACGAGGCTTTATATTTGGTGGTATCAAAAAGCAACTCTTGAGCTACCGTATTAATGATAGCAGTCTTACCCGTAAGTATCGAAAAGAACAACTCAATATCGCGATAGAAGGTTCATATGAGCATGTCTGTCAAATGATACAGAATATCGACAAGCCCGCTTTCGAGCGATTTTGGCTGAGTGTAGCAAGTCAAGGTGAAAATCAAATGATATTGCCGGATCTGATTAAGATCCGTCCTATCTTGAATTTTATAAGGAAAAGACCAGCTTATTCTTTGGCTTGGGGGGGCATTCTCAAGTGGGTGTTTTGGGCTAAACCAGGCAAAAAATCGTCAATCAATGATGTCATTATCGCTTATTATTTTCGATTCTTTTTTAGATCACATTAATCGCTTTCAACGAAGGAAGATGTAAGCCTATGAAACTTTTTTATTGGGAGTCCACACATGGCAACGTTGGAGACGATATAAACCCGTGGCTTTGGAAAAGAATGCTTCCCGATGAGTTTAACGACGATGATAGTACATTATTTATTGGTATAGGTACGTTACTCAATCATCATATACCTGAAGCTAAACGCTATATCGTAGCGACTTCAGGCTTTGGATACGGTGAAAAACCTAATATAAATAACCAATGGGAGTTTATTGGAGTTAGAGGCCCGAGAACAATAGAAGCGCTTGGGTTGCCCAAAGAGACACTTACTTTGGACGGTGCATATTTACTCTCTAAGTATTTAGACATTTCAAACATTGCCAAAAAACATGAAGTTAGCTATATACCTCACGTTTTTAGTATGAATAATGCGGACTGGGAGCATTTTTCTGCACTCACAGGTGTCAATGTTATTGACCCAAGACTATCTGTCGAAGCATTCATCACCGCACTAGCACAATCTGAACGGGTTATTTGCGAAGCCATGCATGGTGCTATTATCGCCGATACCTTTGGCATTCCTTGGCAACCAGTCAAAATGTACGACCATATTAATGAAAACAAATGGTTTGATTGGACCGAATCTTTCTCATTACCGATTCAATTTTCTTACGCAGAACCTATCTGGATAGGAGACAAAAAAAAATCTTCAAAGATTAAGCTAAAAAATACAATTAAGCGAACCTTATCGAATTTGAATGTATTCACCGCTAAATTTGACGCTCCTCCTCCGAAAACGTCTTCTAATAAGAGTTTAAAAATGCTGGCCGAGCATCTTAAGCAACTTCAACAACGTCAGTTTTATTTAACTGATCGAATTATGATGGAAGAAAAATTAGATAAGCTCATAGAAGTGATTGAAAAAAAATTCGGACACAAAGTTTGCTTTGAAAAAACTGCTCTATAATTCAAAATATCTTAGAAACAATAAAGTTAAGACACAAATATAACAAGTCCACGCTGAATGACGCCCGAATTCAGATAATAAGTGCACCACTCATTGATAATGGGTGACAGTTGGCTCATGAGCTAACTGTCACCTTACCGTTTACGGTAGACACTCTTACCCGGCTGTTGCCGCTGCCTTCGGTAAAGTCTACCCACTGACCAGGGCCATATTTGGCTTTGTTTACTTTGGTATCGTTAATATTGTTAATAATTTTGCCACCAGCATGCGCTTCCAGTTCAAAGCGGGCAGACACATCGCCACTGAAGTTCAATGTAATGCTACCGCCTACGGTGTCGACCTCAACATCCGCATTATCAGCCAGGCTCATGGACACCCGGGCGTCACCGTTTACTGAAGTCATCTCCAGATCATCCACTTCCAACAGTTCCAGGGACGAATCACCGTTCACGGTTTCCACACTGACTTCCCGACTGCTACTCTTCAGCTCAATTTTACCGTTAACACTGACTACCTCGAGTGGTTCTGTGCTGTCGTGCTCTACTTCAATATCGCCATTAACCGCTTCAACAGTCAACATGCCGGATATCCCTTTGAGCTCTATGTCACCATTAACTGACTCAACGTTGACCTTACCGCCCAGATTACGGCCCTCAATATCGCCGTTAACCACTTCAATGGATGTGCCGCCCTGTGGTCCTTCTATCTTTACGTCGGCATTCACCGTTTCATAGGCAAAGCGGCTGCCTACCGGTACAAATACGGTTAAATTGTCCTTCGCTTCGTCTTTATCTTCCCAGCGATAGTGATTATTTTTGACCTCCACATCAATCACCACTGAGTTACCGCGTTTTTCAAAGGTAAACTCCTCCGTCAGCTCTCCCAGGGTACCGGTTATTCTGACCTGATTTTTATCCCAGGTTTTGATATCGGCTTTGCCATACACGTGTTCCATTTCCACAAAGGGCTTGCTGTCGGTATCCAGCACCCGGTCGATTTTTTCCTGTGCCAGCGCACTCGCAGACAGTAGTACGCCTGCCACTGCTGCGCCCCAATAAAATTTCTTCATAAAATGTGTCGTCGTTAAAGATTGCATAATTCACCTATTAAATTTGTTGCCATTTGGGCGCGTGCACTCGCTCAATCAGGTCAATCTGTTGTTGATACACGCTTTGCAGCATTCGCAAGAGCGCCATGTTATTCGGATCGTTTTTCAACGCGGCCTTTATTGCATCGGCCGCCGACTCAAGTTCAGCCAGCTGCCCCTGCCAGTTATCAGCCACGGCGTTCTGGTCGCGGTAAGCCACCAGTAATGAAGCCTTCTGCGATTCAAATTGTTTACTCATCTGGGCTACCACCGTTGGATTGGTAGAGCCCACCGGTGGTAGCCCACTACTCATAAACAGCCATACCAGAACTGCCGGTAAAACCAAGCCAGCGGCAGCCGCCAGCGGCCACCAAGAACGCACCGGTTTTGCCGGCGTATCATGGGTAATGGCTAGTTCGATGCCCTGCCATAGATCCCGTGATGGCTTAATATCATCGGATAGCGTATCGAGTTGTTGCTTTAACTTGTCTGAGTGGTTATTCACTACCATCTCCCAACCATTCTTCTAATAACGTTCTGGCCCGGTGGTACTGGGCTTTACTGGTACCGGTGGCCATATTCAGCATACGACCAATCTCCTCGTGTCGATAACCTTCAATCGCGTGCAAAACAAAAACCAGTCGCGCCCGTTCGGGTAACCTCACAATACATTTATCCAGTTGTGTCAGATCGGTTGCCGGTTCTGCCAGTAACTGCTGTTCGGTTTCAGGCTCCATAGAGAACATCCGCTTTAACCATCCTTTTTGCTTTCGCAGATAGCTAATTGTGATGTTGGCTGTCACGCTGTGTAACCAGGTGGCGAACTGGCTCTTTCCTGAAAAATTGCCTAACTTCTGCCATACCTGAACAAACACTTCCTGGGTGGCATCTTCTGCCATCGCAGCATCGCCGGTTAACCGATAACTCAACGCATATACCTTGCCTACAAACCGGTCGTACAATTGCCTGTAGGCAACCATATCGCCCTGCTGTGCCGCTTCAATTTGCTGCTGCAGTTGATGTTGGGTAAATGCCGCCTTGGCATTTACTACATTTCCCTGTTCTACCGTCATACTGAGTGTGTCTGCTTACTTATCATTAGTGTTGTCAAAAGCTTTGTCGCCGGCTTTTATCAAAAGGTTTAAACGACTTAATAATATTTCTTGTATTTCGTTTAAAGCGAATTTCGCTACAATACGGAGCGCCCCGCTAATAAAAAGGAACTGTTATGAAAGTCGCCGCTCTGTATGCCGGAAAACCCGCCCCGCTCGGGCCCAGAAAGGCTCTCTCAGCCATCTGTAAACAGCCGGTCTATTTTCTTACCGTTCATCAGGACAGAACCGACGAAGACTCGCAAGCCAATAAGCGCTTACACGGCGGCCCGGAAAAAGTCCTTCATCAGTACAGTCTCGCAGGTTACGAGTTGATAAAGCAACAATACCCCGCTTTGGCTGATCAGGCTATCGCTGGTAGTATTGGCGAAAATATCACAGTCGATGGTATGACCGATCAAAATGTGATGATTGGTGATGTGTACGCCTTTGGCGAAGTCGTCGTACAAGTGGCTGCTCCCCGAGCACCGTGCAATAAAATTAACCACCGCTTCGACATGCCCAATCTCGATCGTTTTACTGGTAACCATGGGATTACCGGCTGGTATTACCGGGTGCTGAAAACAGGCATCATTCACACCGGCGATAACGTTGCTCTTGAACGTCGGCCATCTCATACAGTTAGCGTCGGCAACTTGATGCGTAGCGTTTACAACCCGGATTATTTTACCAAAGCCAGTGACTACCTGAGCCTGGGAGTACTGGATGATGAATGGCGTGGTAAATGTGAAAAAGCCACGGCTAAAGGCCGGCGCTGACACCCTGGCCGTGCCACACACATCAACAGCTGTATTTTGTTACGGTACATTGCTGCTCCCGCGCTACCAGCGCCGCTTGTTTGGTGACGGTGCCCTCTTCTCCGGCGGTTTTATACGGATGGCGCTTGCGCATGGGTGACGAAGGCTATCGGTTTATTCAACCATCGCCGCACAACACCGTGCGCGGTTCAGTTATCTGGTTAACCCGCCTACAACTCAACACGACAAACAACTGGGAGGACATACCCTATTATCAACGGGAACGTGTTCGTATACGTTCACGTAATAAAGCCATCCAGGCCTTGGTCTATACACGTCGGCAGGGCAAAGACCGCCTATGCCAGGCGCAACTGATTACCACCCACACCAGTGTCCGCCTGGTGTTGCGAGCATACCGCCTCCTGTTCCAGGCTTAATCGTCCACCAGCTGTATATTAATTAACCGCAAAAGTGGCAAACTACCCGGTTTATGTGTTTAATTATTAATCAGCACGCGACAACCTAAAGCCGGAGGCAACATGGATGTAGAGACTATGATCGACGAAATCCTGGTTAAGGAAGGTGGTTTTGTGAATCATCCGGCAGATCGTGGTGGGCCGACTAATTTCGGCATAACCCAAAAGACGCTCTCCCGCTACCTGGAAGTCGCTGTAACCGCTGACATGGTAAAAGCGCTGGATGTGGAGACGGCCAGAGATATTTACGAACTCAATTATTACCGTATCCCTCGCATCGATAAATTGCCGCCCGCTATCCAGCCTTTCCTGTTCGACAGTGCTGTGAATCACGGCCCCCGACGAGCCATAAAATTTTTGCAGGAAGTCTGTAACGATGCAGGCTACGGCCCACTGGTCGTGGACGGCCTGATGGGCCCTAAGAGTAAAGCTCAGGCCTATGCTTGTTTACAAGAGCTAGGCGACTGGATGATTTTAGCATTAGTGGAAGAGCGCCAGATGTTTTATGCCGACATTGTGACGAACGATGCCAGTCAGAATGTCTTTCTTAAGGGCTGGCTGGCCAGGGCCAGAAGTTTTCTGCCTGATTACCGTGTGGCCTAGGAGAGTCGGGTATGAGCAAATTGTTTGAAAACCCTATTTCAGCCATCACCGACTCCGTCTCCAAAGGCGTAGAAACCGTGGCCGGCGTTTTCACGTCCAACAAAGAAAAAGACGCCCAACGTGCTGCCGATGAACAGATGGCACTGTTAAAAGCCTACCAAGCCGAGTTTAACGCCCGTCAAAACCGCACCTGGGCTGACTCTCTGGCTGATGCCTTCAACCGCCTTATCCGGCCCATGATCGTCTCGCTGATTCTGTTTATTTTTGTGATTGCCTATATTTCGCCAATCCATCTTGCCGAGATCACGCTGGCATTGAGTTCGATCCCAGACGGCTACTGGACACTGCTCAGCGTTATCATTGCCTTTTATTTTGGCGGCAGAATGCAGCTTAAAAGTCAGCAATTTAAGTTTAATGAAACCCAGGCGCAGGCGGTTAAAGCACTAATTGAAACCAAAGCTGAATTCAGAAAGCTGGAGATGAATAACGATGAGCCCGATAGAGTATTTGGCGATACCCTGGCCAAACAATCCGACTTTGACACCTCTCGGGCTAATCAGGTCAACCCTGTGGTTGAAGCGGCGTTGATTCACCTGGAGAAAGGCGGCGAAACGAACGATCCCGACAGTAACAGCCAACAGGTACTGAAGGCCAAAATTGCTGAGATGCAGCGGGAAGATGAAGAGCAAGTGATTTCTCGTCGACGCTTTGGACCACGAAAATTAGGCCGCAGATAGGCTCACTAATGTTGACTTATGCATAATGCTACTGAAACGGCGTATGTTTTTTTTCAGTTAATAATACCTCGATATAACCAGCCAGAGTTTGTGCTGCATTAGAGGCCGTTCCGGCGATCAGGAGATACGACTCTACACTACCCAACGCCGGAAGATCATCAACAACCTGTATAGTGGCCTGTCGTTTTCTGATAAGCGATTCTGGCACAGCAGCGACTGCAAGGTTAGCTTCTACCGCCGCCAGTTGCCCCATGGAAGTATCACTGGTATAGGCAATTCTGTAGGGAATGTTGGCGTTGTCCAATGCTTCTAGCGCCAGCTTTCTCCAGGAGCATCCAGGCTCGGCAAGTGACAGAAGCAATACGTTATCTGCAGCAATCGTACTGCCTTTTTGACAGACCCAATAAAGAGGCTCTGAGCGCAAGAACTTGCTACTTTCTTTTAGCATGGCGGTCTCATTGGTTGATATAATTCCAATATCGATCTCACCGCGGTTAAATTTATGGCTAATGTCAACGCTGCGCCCCAGCTCGACATCCAAATTAACGTGGGGAAAACTCAATCTAAATTGAGACAGAATAGCGGGTAATTCCGTTACCCCAAACTGTTCAGGAAGACCGAGCCGTATTGTTCCCTCAAGCTGCGGGGCAATAAATGCATCCATTAAGGAATGATTTAGTGCGAGCATTTTACGGCCGAAACTCAGTAGCACTTCGCCATCACTGGTGAGGTTGATCGAACGGGTGTTTCGCTCCAGCAAACTTTTATCCAGCAATGTTTCCAGTTTTTTGACCTGCATGCTGACTGCAGCAGGTGTCCTGAATACCATTTTTGCGGCCTTTGTCATACTGCCGGTTTCTGCGATGGCAATAAAGGAACGCAGCATATCCAGATCAACGGTTGGGCTGCTGAGCAAAGACAGGCTATTTCCGGATTTGTTGCTATTCATCAGTGCCCCAATTATTAAGATTAACTTAAAACAGGAAAAAGAATTATTAGATTAAATAAATAATAAAAGATTATTAAGCTTTAAGCAATTAAAGCTAACAGGTCAACGCGATGACAGATAAAAAGAACGAAGACAGCACTCAGGTTTACCCCAAACGACATACCCAGAAAAATTTACCTATGCCGTATATGCCTGCAATGCCACCGTTGTTGTTATGGCAGGATTTAAAAGCTATCTACCAGCACATTACCCGACTTTGGCGAAATAAAATAAAGACAAAAAAAAACCGCGCCTGAGCGCGGTTTTTTCTATATCACTTAGCGCTTACGCCTGAGCGATGATAACTACTTTAGCAGTTGCCATTACATCAGAGTGTAATTGCAGGTCGATGTCGTACTCGCCAGTTTCACGCAGTGTACCGGTAGGCAGTTTAACTTCTGCTTTCGCTACTTCAACGCCAGCTGCAGTAATCGCATCAGCGATATCCTGAGTACCGACAGAACCGAACAGTTTGCCTTCTTCACCTGCTGGTGCAGCAATAGTTACTTCGCCAAGCTCAGTAACTTTGTCGGCACGCGCCTGAGCAGCAGCCAGCTGTTCAGCGATTTTTGCTTCCAGCTCTGCGCGACGCGCTTCAAATTTTTCAACGTTTGCTTTGGTTGCAGGAACCGCTTTACCTTGTGGGAAAAGGAAGTTACGTGCAAAACCAGCTTTAACAGTGACAGTGTCACCCAGACCGCCTAAGTTGGCGATTTTATCCAGTAGAATGATTTCCATCGATGCTACCCCTTATTCTTCGCCAAATTACTTATGAGAGTCAGTGTACGGAAGCAGTGCAAGAAAACGTGCACGCTTAATAGCACTAGACAGTTGGCGCTGATATTTAGCGCTGGTGCCGGTAATACGGCTAGGTACAATTTTACCGCTTTCAGTTACGTAGTTTTTCAACGTAGCGATATCTTTGTAATCAATCTCAACAACACCTTCTGCAGAAAAACGGCAGAATTTACGACGTCTGAAAAAACGAGCCATGATTAATTCTCCTTATTCTTCGCTTGCTGCAGGTTTTTCTGCACGCTCGCCACGAGGGGCAGAATCTTCACGACGTTCACGACGCTCTTCCTTCATCATAGGAGAAGCTTCGGTTACCGCGCCTTTAGTACGCATAACCATGTTGCGCAGGATAACGTCGTTGAAACGGAAAGCAGTTTCCAGTTCTTCAACCGCAGCAGCAGTTGCTTCAGCGTTGATCAGAACATAGTGTGCTTTGTGCAGTTTTTCGATTGGGTAAGCCAGTTGACGACGGCCCCAGTCTTCCAAGCGATGGATTTGTCCGCCATCTTGCTTCAGGATAGTGGTATAACGCTCGATCATACCGGGTACTTGTTCACTCTGGTCAGGGTGAACCATAAAAACGATTTCGTAATGACGCATTTAAACGCTCCTTACGGTTGTAGCCTCGCGCAGTACAGCCATCTGCATGGAGACAAGGAACTTAATTTGGGCGGCTGTAAGGGCGCGCATTATATAGAGCTTCTTATCACTGTACAAGCTTTATTCAACGAATATTGCAGACCTCCCAGCCTTGTCTGATCCACTCGCGTGCTTGCCCGTTAATCCTAATTCAGCATCCCAGGTAGAAACCGGACTACTGCATCCCCATACCATCAGGTACGGACACTATTTTTCTTACTCATCTCAGGAGGTTTTATGAGTCGTATATTCTTTATCGGTGCAACCGGTGGTGTTGGTTATCGTCTTCTGCCGCAACTGATTGCTCAGGGGCACGAAGTAACAGCGTTACACCGTAAGCCTGAACAGGCCGATTCACTCAATCAGCAAGGCGCGACACCTGTTGAAGGCGATATAATGGAACTTGACCGAAGTGAGTATAAAAAACTGCTCGACGGACACGACACCATTATATTTAGCGCCGGCGCAGCAGGCAGCGGTAAAGATCGCACCAACAAAATAGATGGCGACACCCCGGCACTACTGACAGAGCTGGCCGAGGAGCTAGGCATTAGACGCTTTTATTTAGTCTCCGCCTTCCCAGAAGCAGGACGTACCAAAGGGTTGGGCGAAGGGTTTGAACATTACATGCAGGTCAAGAAAGCGGCCGATGCCAGCCTGGTTAAATCATCACTGGACTGGGTAATATTACGCCCGGGCACTCTGCTCGATGAGGATGCCAACGACAAGGTCAGTCTCGATTATGCACTCACCTATGGTTCGGTTAAACGCGGTAATGTGGCGAATACCCTGGCAGCGATTATTGCTAACCCTACCATCCGCAGGCAGATCATTGAGCTTACCGATGGTAACGACACTATTCGTGACGCAGTTGAAACACTCAGCAGGAATATCTGAATTCTACTCGATCTCAGTGCCGCCCCCACGCAGCAGGCTCAAGTTCTTAATGAGCAATGGGATCAGGCCCAGCGTGGCGGTGGCTATACTTAGCAGTGAATTCAGAGAGCTGCCGCTTGAATAAATAAAGATGGCCAGTAGTACCAAAAGCACTGCAAAAATAGGAATACGCAGCACGCTCCATACGCCACTGCTCGAATTGTCCATCCAGCCCTTAACGACGGAGTCTGGTTCAGCCGTTATTATAAACTGTCTAAAACTCTCATTAACAATATGCCAACCTTTATCACGGAATAAGTAACAGCGCCGAACCAACCGTTCTATGGTCACTGCACTTTCTGGATTAATACTCGCACCATGCGCCATTTTCCACAAGATCAACTTTTCTTTAACCGTACATTCTTCCCATTTACGCCGGTATAGGGGCCCCGCATGAACCAACATGAACTCAATCAACTGCTCTGGTTCCCAACATTCATTATAAACGGGGGCTTTTAAGTCTCTCACTCTAATTTGTTTGCTTACCCGTTGATTAAAGTTACTTTTAATCGTGTGGGTTATGAATGCCTCTTTAAGCGCTACAATTTCAGGCCACGCCCAGCACTCGTGATGTAGAAGTTGTTTAATATCAAAAGGATTCCCCACGCGCTGTTTACACACTGGTGACCACGCGTAGTGTTTTTCACATTCAGAAAAAAGTTTAGTCCAACCGGTCTTTTCATCTATATCAGGCGCTGCCTGACATGCTTCGTAGGCTTCCGGATGGAGCAGTCGGTATAAAGGTGCCGTTTCAGCCACAATCACCAGCAAAACCCGGCTATGTAAGTGCAGCTCATAGAGCAGTCCGAGAGCGTCTTTTCGTAATTCCTCGTTGCGGCTGACCTGCTCAAGGCCGGAAATGGCAACGACAACGGTTGGCTCATTATGGTTAACCAGCCACTTCTTAAGCTCCGACATAAAATAAAAAACATCACCGTGCTGTGTTGAGCTGTAATATTTATTCAGGCTGTCGACGACTCTGAACACATTATTCTCATACAACATACAAGGGGTGGATGATGCTGCTTTTTTTAGCTCACGTTCGGCGCAAAGGCGAGTTGTATTGAGTACCAGTAAAGAGTGTCCATTAGACGATACGTTAAACCGCGGAAATTCCCTAGCATATAACGTATCGTTATCGCACCCTTTTCGCACTCTGTATTGATCCTGAATGTGTTCCCCTAACAGGCGCTTGACAATAAGTTGGCGCGTTACCATATAAAGACCGTAAGGCAAGCCAAACATCATCAGTAACATGATCATTGCACCAGAATTGTTGCTAATGGCACTCATCATCAATAGGTCTGTTCGATAGCGTAATTCATAGTCGTCTGCATCGGTATGAACCGCTGAATGACTATCTTGTTTTACTTTCAAATCCTGTTTCGCTGCATAAGACAGGTGACTGATAAACTCTGTTTCGCTGGGTGTTTTACTAAATAACAAGTCAAAAACATTATCGGTGTTCTGCTGAATAGTTTTCGACATCTTCTCGTGTTTATACAAGCCAGCCCAGGCAGATTTGCAACCTTCCAGATCTTTTGGGCAAAATGCCCCGCGCGGAAAATAGGTTCTCAACAAATCGTTGAAATCTATTTTGAGTGTTAAATTGCATAGCGTATGATTATCAGGCGATTGGCATACGCCTCTCGTGATGAATTTTATATACTCTGCAAAGCCCTGTTCTTTCTGTTCTATTTCACTGCGGATGTGTGCTTCTTCAAACTGTGATTGGCGCTGCAGTAAATAATCATGGGCACTGTAGGCAACTAATGAAGCCGGTGTCGAGGCTCCGAGGTACACCATGCCTGTCAAAAAGAAAACATAACCTTTAGAAAATCGGGTCGATTCCCTTCGATATTTTTGCGTTTTCGTATGATCGGATGACTCTGCTTGCGCAACTACCATCGCATTATTAGTTGGGCTGATTAGATCTATCGACTTTTTCGTCGCTTTTATTTTTTCAATCTTTTTATACCACTTTTCTGCCTTCAGGCTGGCAACTAGAACGACTATCAAAAAGCCAACCCAAATGAATATCTTAAGTAAACGCCAAACAAATTGGATCACTGCACTCCAGTCAGTCTCCATATAAATGCACACAATCAAACCACAGACGATTGAGAATAATAGCGTTAAAACAAGCTTGTACTTCGACTTTACCCCCATCCATGCCGACAAGAGCGCCACCTTAATCCTAATCCATAGCCATATGCGCACTGCGCTTGTCGATTCTATTTTTCGCAAAAAAAATGCAATACTTCCAATAAGGAATAATCCACCTAAGCCGGCACTGACCCAGTTTACAGTTTCTTTCTTAAAATTAATGCCGGAGTCAAATAACCAGTTCATTGTAATTAATGGCAGTAATAACAGTGAGAATGCTAGCAAGGGCTGTCGCCACCAATAGAAAAAAACAAGACGAAGTTTAAATACAGCGACCAGCAAATAAGCTATAACCGCACACAGAATAGCCCAGAGCAACAAGCGGCCTAAAATACTCTGCACCCATCCCATTTGGAATTGCGTAAATACGCTGGCAGCAAACAATAGAAAACCAAGCGCAAGATAGTATTTTTCCCTTTCAGTATCATAACCACAGACTTCCTGCCAAAATCGTTGATGGGTAACATAACGCAACAGTATAAAAGACGGGATAAGCACTACTAAAAACAACAATACCGCCACAAATACCAGTACCATATTATTAGTTTGAAGTCCTTGGGGATTAAAGTAGATAATGAGTTTCCACGGGATACCCGAGACTACGTTTGAGTACGAGTCTTGCTCCGCCAGCGAACCTATCACCAGCTTAATCGGTTCGCCCTTGTATTCAACATTTATCAGTGTGGGCGTGGCTGAATGCTCATGTTTGCTGGCAAGCAAAAGTTCAGGATTTTGGTTTGATTCGGCAAAGAAATTCTCGATCAAACTTAAAGAATCGTCACTATGGAAAAGAACATCCCCATCTTTTTCAATCACTGCATAACCAAAGCCGATAGGTAAAACTCTGTCGATCAGCGCGGATAACCGGGTGCCAGCAATGAACATATGTGTTGGTTTTTTAGCGCCTTCATGAGCGACTCCCAGGCCTGGGTTAATCGCTTTATCAAGAGCGAGCATTAAATTTCGACGACCATCCTCAATGTTGAACACACGTTGAAGATATAAATGATAAGTGTCGACTGACTTTACCGGCGTCGCGCAAAGATTGCTATAAAGCGCAGGATAATAAGTGTCAACAAGCCAATTGAATAGTGAGACGATGCCTACCGGGCAGTAAAACAATGAACAATAGGGCAAATTGTCATCTAGCAATTTTGTTCGTTCGTACATCTCCCATACCGGTGTTTCACAGAAAGGGCGTGTTTTCGAAAATTTCCAATAGTCCCCATTCTGGCCAGCTTTTACATATTCTCGAGGGGTTAAATCTATGTTTTGAGTATACTTAACCACCTCAGACATCATTATAATGGGCTTCTGTTCTGTATTATTTATTTCGCCGTCTTTATCCAGGCTGGTAATTGATTCCACAAACGCTTTTCCTGGAGGGCTATCCTTAAGAAAAATGAGCGGTTCAGGATCTAAAACACTTTTATAATGTGCGCTAAATTTTTCCTCGCTTTTTTTATCTGACTTTACTTCTGAAATTCCTGTTAGCAACGTACCGAGTTCGGTATTAAACTCCTGTTTAGTATTTGCGAATATACGGGCTAATTGCCTCTCTTTTACGCTCATGAGGTAATCAAAGAAAAAGTGCTGCGAGAACCCAATGGTAATAACCCCAACAGACACCATTAAGCCCAGGACTATCTGACTTTTATCTCCCTTTTGAATTGCAGATGTAGCACTGATAAAACGCAATTTGATTAAAGGTATAACGGCAATCAACAGTAATAGGACTAAAATTAGCCACATCAATAAATCCGGCGCCAGCTTGAGCTTTTGTTCGTTGACTTCGCTTTTCTTGAGCACTCCCAGTAAATAGTAACGCGTTTTATCTGCACTAAGCCCTTTACTCGTTACCGGATGAAGATAAACCCGGTAATCACTATCATTTAACCGAACATCTTCGAAACGCGTACCTTCTAACTTCAGTTTAGCGTCAGCTCTATCTTCCAGGCTTTTAATTTGTGCGTTGGCCAAGCGCGCCCCTGAATTTTCTGATTGCGCAACCACTGCACCATTCTGACCTTGTGAAATATTCAAAACGTCCCTGATAAATAGCTCACTGGCGTTGTTCAGATTACCGGAATGATTGACCACTGACTTCACTTCGCCGTTGCCGTTTACCAGAGCAACCGTTTGAAACCGGTTTACTCGTTGTTTTAAGGAATAATGAATGCTACTTTCTAAGGTTAGCACTAAAACCTTATGCTCATTGGGATAGTGCTTCGAAAGCGTAAAACGGACGGTATTAAACTCGGGGATAGTAAACGAAAAAACACCTTGCTCCTGACCTTTCTCCCCGCAGCTGTAGCTTTCATCAACGCTATGTACTTTAATATCGGCAAGGTCTGATGAAGAGTTCTGCAATTTATTAAAGTTGGCCTTGCTAGCTTCTTTTAACACTTTCAGACGTGCTTCACGGTCAGTTAAAGTCCCTGTTTTACTCTCCTCAGCACCGGCTTTTTGGTAGTCAACATACTTTTCCGGCAACGTATATTTAGCGGTTGCCTGTACCTTTTCCAGGCTACGCTGAATCGTGCCTTCAACTTGCTGGAGTTCACGAAATAACAGAGTATTGAGAGTATCCTCGTTACGATCCATCTTGAGGTAATAAACAACACCAAAAATGGCACCGCCGAGGGTGAGTACAAGGGTGAGAAACAAAAGCCTGGAAAGGTTTCGTTTTAGTGGTGTCATAAAAGCATCCTGCTTTAATAACGTTGCATCCTATCGATATCGAACTTCAGTAACCACTAAACGTTATTGGTTTACATTTGTTTATTTTTTAAACAAATAATAGCCATGTATTGTAACAACTTCAACTGTTAACATTAACATAACAACCTTCCTTGACGGTTATTATGCACTGGCCAGCCCCAGTTTCACGGCGAAGTACACAAACAGGCCGCCTGCCGCTTTGTTTAGCCAAAAGCTCACCCTGCTTATACCAGCCAGACGTTTTCGTAACCACACTGTGCCGATTACGAGTAGCAGGCACCAGGACGTGCCGGTGAGTGTAAAGATTCCTCCCAGAGCCAGAAACATCTGCGTTTTGTCCGCCACTTCAGCGGGAATAAACTGCGGCACAAAGGCCAGAAAGAAAAGCGCCACCTTGGGGTTTAACACATTGGTGAAAAAGCCGCCGGCAAATATCCGTTGCAGGCTTGTGGGACGGGGTAACTCAATACTCTGCGCTTCAGCGGGCTGGATTTGTTGTTTTGCTATTAACATGGAAAAGCCCAGGTACAGCAGATAAGCACAACCCGCAATCTTAACCACCGTAAAAGCCCAGGCAGAGGTAGCCAGTAAGGCGCTTAACCCCAGCGCGGCTGCCACAATATGCACGCTAACCCCCGACATGATCCCCAATAGCGCCACCACGCCGGCACGAGCGCCCTGGGTAGCACTGCGGGCAATAATGTACAGCGAGTCCGGCCCTGGCAAAATGTTGAGTAATAAGCAGGCGAAGATAAACGGGATAACATTGATATCATCAAACATGGTGCGGTCCGAAAGAAAAGTGATGTAATTAAATTACTCCAGCCACACCAACATAGCAATCCCGGCGACAGCAAGAGCAGACCAGACGCCCGCTCTGTGATTGATTTTGTCTCCCAACATCCAGCCAATAGCGAGGGAGAGCAACACACTGGCTGCCAGCAAAGTTTGCGCAATTGCGGCTTTGGTATGACTGAAAGCCAGCATTTGTAAGGTCAGCGCCATAAAGGTGCCAATCAACACAGCAAGCGTAAACAGTCGCCAGGTTTTGCCTTTGTTGGCAGTTGTTGGCAGCCAGCGCTGTTTGGTAATCACCATAAGAAGACAGATGATCAGCAACCCACCGAGCAACCTGATCAGGCTGGCATTAAAAGCATCAATCTTAAAAGAAGTCAGCACATCGCGACTGATAACAGCACCAGTTGCCTGGCAAAGTGCTGCCAGCGCGGCATACACATATCCGGTTGGCGAAAATAAGGTTAACGCCGCACGCTTATGGAGCTTAACAATCATATCCACTGAGATGATCACCAGCGCTACGGCCAGCCATTGCTGCCAGCTCAGCCACTCACCAATCCATGCCATGGCGATTAGCGCGGTTAACACCGGGGCGAGCGTTTCAGCAATTAAAATTGACTGGGCATCGCCAATTTTATTCAACGCCTGAAAGAAAAAGGTATCTCCCAGGCCAATACCGATAATCCCGCTAAGCAACAGCCAACCCCAAGCCGGCACCGGTACTTCCATGGGTGGTATAAATACCAGGGAAACAGTGAACAGCAAACCGGCGGACAACAGTCCCTTCCAGAAATTGAGCGCCAGCGGTGTAAACGCACTGCCCAGCACTCTGAATAAGCGGGCAGACACCGCCCAGCATAACGCCGCAGCCAGGGCAGCGAATTCGCCAATCATAGTCGGATCCAATAATTCATAGCAAAAAAATACCCGGCGGAGCCGGGTATTATGTAGCGCTATTTTGACAGCTTAGAGTTCGCGTAGCCAGATATTCCTGAAGCTCACCAGGTTATCATGGTCCTGTAGCTGAATCGGCGCACAGCCATGGGCTTTATATTTTGGCGCACCAATCCACTCGGTTGTGCCCTGGAGTTCCACGTGGTTCTGTACCACCACACCATTGTGAATAACCGTCACGTACCCTGGCGACTCGAGCGCTTCACCGTCGAACCTTGGCGCGGTAAAGATTATGTCGTATTCCTGCCACTCGCCAGGCGGACGGGTAGCATTCACCAGTGGAATGGTTTGCTTGTAAACCGAAGCAGCCTGTCCGTTGGGATAGGTTTTATTCTGGTAAGAGTCAAGCACCTGAATCTCATAGCGTTCCTGGAAGAATACGCCACTGTTGTTGCGTAACTGTCCGTCCATACCGTCTTGAGGCTGTGGTGCACGCCACTCAACGTGTAACTGCACATCGCAGAAAGACTGTTTGGTGCGGATATTACCCGTTCCTGGCTTCACCGTGACCGTGTCACCACCAAGGGTCCAGGCCGCTTCACCACCTTTCACTGACTCCCAGGCTGACAGGTCTGTACCGTCAAACAGCACAACGGCATCAGACGGTGCTTTGCCTACCGGCGTTGCTACCGCTTCTGGTACAGGTTCCCAGACTTCGGTTTTTTGTGCCTGTTGCCAGGGTTCCAGCTTTTCTTCCTGGGCAGCACAAGCCGCCAGAGCCGGCGTTAACAACGCCAGGCTGACGATTGTTGCTAAACTTTTGTTGCGCATAAGTTGTATCCTTTTGTTTGGCAATGGGTCAACGACATGAAATCAGGTCGCCCAGGCTCTGTCGCCTTTCTCATAGGGTAGATCGCCATCGTACTTGCCAGGAATACCAACGTATCGAAGGACTTTGGTAGCCCCCACTTCCGACGTAAAGAAGGTAAACAAGGTTAGCTGTTTAAACATCGTGAAGTAGTGCGGTAACGGGTCAGTATCGCTTTCATCACGGCTGTTTGGACGCTTATTAACCGCGCCCCACAGGTTACGCTCAGTATTATATTTCTTTGCTTCGGCATCCAGGTCAGTCAGCAATTCAAAACGCTGTGCATTGCTTAACGCAAGGAACGGCGTGTCGAAGCGTTCATCGCTGGCCAGGTTCAGTTTACGCAGGCCGTCTTTAAACGCCTGTTGCTGAACGGGCGTGTAACAATCCGCTACCAGCACCGCCATCATATGCGCACACTGGGCATCTTTCGCTCCCGGCGTGTCAGTGCGTGGCATGATGGTTTCCGCCACTTCGCTGATTAAGCTGATGTCGTCCTTACTGAGGCCCACTTTAGAAGGGTCCGTCGCGGGTACCTTTAAACCCCAGGCCATCGCGTTACCGCCCACAAAGGCCGCACCGGTAGAGGCCGCAATCATTTTAAGAAGGTCGCGTCTATCCATCTCAGATATTCCCCTTTTTCAGTTCTTCAACAGCAAAGTTAGCAGCTCGGGCGGTTAATGCCATGTAAGTCAACGACGGGTTAACACAGGAGGCCGAAGTCATTGCCGCACCGTCAGTTACAAATACGTTGGGCGCATCCCATACCTGATTGTTTGCATTTAGCACTGAAGACTTAGGATCGCGGCCCATGCGCGCACCGCCCATTTCATGAATACCCATGCCCGGCGCGTAATCCGCGTCGTACCCTTGGACATTTTTAAGGCCCATTTTTTCGAACATTTCCACCGCGTCGTTCATCATATCTTTACGCATGGCAAATTCGTTCTCTTTGATCTCAACGTCCATCTCCAACACAGGTAAGCCCCACTTGTCTTTTTGCGCTTTGTTGAGATAAACCTTGTTGTCGTGGTTAGGTAACATTTCACCAAAGGCCGTCATACCAATAGACCAGTTGCCTGGTTCGCTCAGGATGTTTTTCAGATCGGCACCAATGCCCATTTCGGCCACGTTGCGATTCCACCCCTGACGACTTGCAGAGCCCTGATAGCCGAAGCCACGCAGATAGTCACGCTTATCATCGCCCCAGTTACGGAAACGCGGGATGTAAAAACCAGACGGACGGCGCCCGTAATAATACTTATCTTCAAAGCCTTCGATGTCGGCCGACGCGCCCACGCGGAAGTGGTGATCCATAATATTATGACCCAACTCGCCACTGCTGCTGCCCAGACCGCCGTCCCATACGTCGGTGGCTGAGTTCATCAGCATCCACACTGAGTTAAGCGATGACGCGTTGAGGAACACAATTTTACTCTTGAATTCATATGTCTGATTGTTTTCTGAATCAAGGATTTCAACACCGGTAGCACGCTTTTTGTCTTTGTCGTACAGCACACGGGTGACGATAGAGAAAGGACGTACGGTTAGATTACCGGTTGCCATCGCCACTGGCAGTGTTGACGACTGTGTAGAGAAGTAACCACCAAACGGACAACCCAGCCAGCACTTGTTACGGTACTGACAGTTCACCCGGTTTTGCTCTGGCTTGGGCTCAGTCATGTTGGCACTACGACCATTGATAATATGACGGGTGCCTTTAAACGCTTTTTGCAAACGCTTGGCGAGGTCTTTTTCCACCACGTTCAGTGGTATTGGCGGCTGGTACTGACCATCAGGCAGCACGTCCAGGCCATCTCGGTTACCACTGATCCCGGCAAAACGCTCTACATAATCATACCAGGGCGCTAAGTCGCTGTAGCGAATTGGCCAGTCTACACCAACACCTTCTTTGGCATTGGCCATGAAGTCAGTCTCATTCAGACGGTAGCTTTGACGACCCCATAATAGTGAACGTCCGCCCACGTGATAGCCGCGATACCAGTCGAAACGCTTTTTCTCCACATAAGGCGAGGTCTGGTGACTTTCCCACATACCATAAGTGGATTCATTGAGTGGGTAGTCACGTTTGATAACCGGCTCCAGCTCTTTCATTTCCTGAGTAGCCAAATCACGGTGCGGGTAATTCCACGCTTCATTATGAGCGTTCACGTAATCCTTGATATGTTCAATATTACGGCCACGCTCCAGCATCAGAACCTTTAGCCCTTTTTCAGCCAGCTCTTTAGCTGCCCAACCGCCGCTGATCCCTGAACCAACTACGATTGCATCATAGACATTGTCTGCCATTACTTGTCCCCTTTAATCGTGTCTTTTGTAAGCCCGATTTTGTGTGTTGCCCAATCACACATCACAAATCAGAATGGCTTCGCGCAGCGATTCAATCTGATCCTGAATGGTTTTTGGGGTTGGTAAAAACTCCTGAGCTACATATCCGCTAAAGCCGGTTGCATTAATCGCTTTGATAATCGCCGGATAAAACAGCTCCTGGGTATCATTTATTTCGTTTCTGCCGGGAACGCCGGCAGTGTGGTAATGACCAAAGTACTCATGGTTCTCCCGGATGGTACGAATAATGTCACCTTCACTGATTTGCATATGATAAATATCATAAAGCAGCTTAAAGTTAGCTGAACCAAGCTGTTTACAAAGGGCTATCCCCCATGCGGAGTTATCCGCAAAGTAATCTGGGTGATCCACCTTGCTGTTAAACAGCTCCATTTGCAGAATAACGCCGCGTTTTTCAGCCTGTTTAATAATTCGCTTTAAGCCGGTAACAGCATGTTTCAAACCCTGCTCCGGACTAACGCCCCGTTTGTTACCGCTAAAACAAATCAGGTTGCGGTAACCAGCATCGGCGACTAAATCGATATGCTTTAAATAGCGCTCCGTCAGTTGGTCATGAAACGTTGGATCGGCCCAACCATCTTCAAGGTTGAGCTCCGCGCCATTACACATCGAGCTATCGATGCCGTACTTTTTCAGTGTCGGCCAGTCAGCGGGACCAACCAAATCAATGGCGTTAAAGCCTATGGCTTTAGCGGCAATACACAGTTCTTCAATGCTTAACTCGCCATAAGTCCAGCGAGCGACCGAATGATTAATATTCCCTTTTAGTTTTAACCCTGCAATGTTATCCGGCAATGCCGCCAGCGTCGACGAACTAAAACTGGCACCGGTTACCCCGAGCACCATTTTCTTGAGCAGGTCGCGACGCGCTATCAGCGCGTCGGACAAAGCAGAATCCACCGCTTTATCAGGCATCTGCCTTAACCTCTTCTTTCTTAAAGATTAACAGGAACAATACCAGTACCACTGCCGCGAACGCCGCCGGGAACAACCAGATTTGCTGCCAGGCGTGGCCTGCATCACCAGCATAGTTGTCGGTAATCTGACCCGCCACCCAGAAACCTACCAGCATACCTACACCGTAAGTCGCCAGCGTAATCAGGCCTTGAGCGGCACTTTTCACTTTGTCACCCGCTTTGGCATTGGTATAGATTTGACCTGACACAAAAAAGAAGTCATAGCAGATACCGTGCAGGGCAATACCGATGATCAGCAGGAATAAGCCGGACTCGGCGTCACCAAAAGCAAACAACGCATACCGCAATACCCAGGCCGCCATACCCAGCAACAGCGTCATTTTGATACCAAAGCGATTGAGGAATACCGGCAGTGCCAGCATAAATAATACTTCAGACACCTGACCCAGCGTCATTTTACCGGTCGCGTTTTCAACGCCGATTTCGGTAAGAAACGGGTTGGCATTCTGGTAGTAGAAGGCCAGCGGAATACAGATCAGAACGCTTGATGCGAAGAACACAAAGAAGTTACGGTCTTTTAATAGTGCCAGGGCGTCCAGGCCCAGTAACTGACCAAGGCTGGCCGCTTCTGAACCTTTTGCGGCCGGTGGCGTGGCAGGCAGCGTAAAGCTGTAAATTCCCAACGCAAGTGATGCTATTGCACACAGCATAAAGGTGTTGCGGAGCATGCCATCAGCAATACCTTGCTGAGAATCCCACGAGAACACATAGCTGATTACCAGACCAGCAACGATCCAGCCGATAGTACCCCACACACGAATTTTACCAAACTCTTTAGACGGGTCAGACATTTGCCCGAACGACACCGAGTTAACGAGTGCAAGTGTTGGCATGTAAGCAATCATGTAGCCCAATACGTAGGGGTAGAAGCCGGCAAAGTCGGTCGACATGTACATCATGTACATTAATGCCGCGCCCACCAGATGCAGAATACCCAGGATACGCTCAGCATTAAAGAACCGGTCAGCAATCAGACCAATGATAAACGGCGCAATGATCGCTCCCCAAGACTGAGTTGAGAACGCCATACCAACTTCACTGCCCGATGCACCGAGCGTGCCGCCAAGAAACGTTCCCAGCGTCACAAACCAACCACCCCAGATAAAAAACTGGAGAAACATCATAATACTCAGACGTATTGTTATTGTGTTCATAGGCTCCTCGCCAACTGTCTGTACTATTTGTACTAGCTACTTGTTGTTATTAATCTGTTAAACCCAGAATCCGGCGGTTGCGCTCTTCGCTCGCTTCAGCGCCGGCAAAATCATCAAACGCATGCTTGGTAGGTTCAATGATATGGCTGGCAATAAACGGCGCCCCCTCGGCGGCACCCTGGGCTGAATCTTTCAGGCAACACTCCCATTCCAGTACTGCCCAGCCATCAAACCCGTACTGGGTGAGCTTGCTGAAAATACCCTTGAAGTCCACTTGTCCATCACCCAGCGAACGAAAACGCCCTGGACGGTCCACCCAGTCTTCGTAGCCACCGTACACGCCAGAACGACCGGTAGCGTTGAATTCGGCATCCTTAACGTGAAACATCTTGATACGGTCGTGATAACGATCGATAAAATCCAGGTAGTCCAATTGCTGCAGTACAAAGTGGCTTGGATCGAACAGGATATTGGCACGCGGGTGATTATCCACCGCTTTCAGGAAGCGCTCGAAGGTGGCGCCATCATGCAAATCTTCTCCTGGGTGAATTTCGTAGCAAACATCTACACCAGCCTCATCAAACGCATCCAGAATTGGCTTCCAGCGTTTGGCCAACTCGGCAAAGCCTTGTTCTACCAGACCAGCCGGACGCTGTGGCCATGGGTAGACAAGATGCCACAGTAACGCACCGGAAAAGGTTGCATGAGCTTTCAGTCCCAACCGTTCGCTTGCCTTAGCGGCAAATTTTAATTGCCCAACAGCCCATTGAGTACGTTCCTGCGGTTTACCATGCAGGTGTTTGGGTGCAAAGTTATCAAACAGCTCGTCATACGCTGGATGCACCGCCACCAGTTGACCTTGCAGATGGGTTGAAAGTTCGGTGATTTCAATGCCGGCATCGCGACAGATGCGCATCACTTCATTACAATAGTCCTGACTTTTAGCAGCCAGTTCTAAATTAAAAATATCGTCGTTACCGGTAGGCATTTGAATGCCTTTGTAGCCATTCTCAGCAGCCCACTTAACAATGGTATCAAGCTTATTAAATGGCGCTTTATCACTGACAAACTGGGCTAAAAAGATAGCCGGGCCTTTAATCGCAGACATGGTTTACTCTCCTGCTTAATTCGTTAATTAGGTGCGTGTTATTCAACGTCGAAAAAATCGGTCCATTTGGCGTCACTGGCGGTGCTCGCCAGCATGGTTTCGATAAAGGCATTACCACGCAAACCGTCTTCCAAACCCGGCACCCCATCGGCTTTACCTGTTTGCCCGCTGCGAACCGCTTTGGCAAACAAGGTATATAAGTTAGCCATGGCTTCCAGATAACCTTCCGGGTGACCACCCGGAATGCGGCAGCGAGCGTTGGCTTCTTCACACAGGCCAGGCATACCGCCACCTGCACGCAGAGTAACCATTGGGCCGGTTAACGAGCGTACCAACAGTGAGTTTGGATTCATCTGCAACCACTCTAAACCACCTTTTTCACCGTAAACGCGGATTTTCAGGCCATTTTCTTCACCTGCACACACCTGGCTGGCCATCAACACACCAGACGCGCCGTTTTCAAAGCGCAGCAGTGCTGCGCCATCATCGTCCAGACGGCGTCCTTCAACGTGGGTATGCATGTCGGCGCACAGCTTGGTTACCCTGTCGCCAGCAACAAATTCAGCCATGTTTAGCGCATGCGTACCAATGTCGCCCATGCAGCCGCTGCCGCCGGATTTGCTCGGATCAGTACGCCAGCCAGCCTGCTTATTGTCCTGCAGTTCGATGCCTTCGCTCAACCAACCCTGCGGATACTCCACAAATACTTTGCGAATTTTACCCAGCTCGCCGTTAGCGACCATGTGCCGCGCCTGCCATACCATGGGATAGCCAATATAGGTGTGCGCCAGGCCCAGTAATACCGGTTTTGCCTGCAACACCGGCTTGAGTGTTTTGGCTTCGTCCAGAGAAATAGCCAGTGGCTTTTCGCAGAACACGTGGATACCGGCTTCCAGCGCAGCCTTGGTGACTTCAACGTGCAGGTGATTCGGCGTAACCACCGCGAGCACCTGTATACGTTGGTCTTCAGGCAGTTTGGCCTCCTGTTCGATTAAAACCTGCCAGCTCTCGTACGCACGGTCCGCTGAAATACTCAGCGATTCGGCAGTTTCAAGGTTATTTTCCTGGTTGCGGCTAAACGCACCACACACCAGTTCGTAATGTCCATCCAGCCCGGCTGCATGACGGTGCACCGCACCAATAAAAGCGCCCTGACCGCCGCCGATCATGCCTAAGCGAATTTTCTCAGTTTTTGCCACGTTCAAACCTCGATTTGCGATTTTAGCCCAAAACGCACTTGTGTACTTTTTGTTAATCATGTAAAAATGTAACGGATTACATCGGAGTATATCAAGATTATTCTCCAGATCTAGTCCAAATTAATGACAAATATGTTAACAGAGTCGGATGATTTTTGTTTAAAGCGCGAATAACACGCAATTTTAGCTAGCTGTAAACAAAATTTTTGTTAACATAAAAAACAACAAATGTTATCGGTTACATCACTTTTCCAAATGACGTGAGGGCGATTAGTTGTCGAATATAAGAGCAGTTGCTGACCTGGCAGGCGTGTCGGTTGCTACGGTGTCGCGTACGTTACAGCAGCCAGAATTAGTATCGCCAAAAACCCGGACCAAAGTGACCCGGGCCATTGAACAGCTCAATTACAAGCCTAATTTAATGGCGGTTAAATTTCGCTCCGGCAAAACCCACAATATAGTGGTACTGGTGCCCACGGTCGCTAACGTATTCTTTGCCCGTGTGATCCGCGGTATGCAGGAGGCGGCAGCCGCTGAGGGTTACTCTTTATTACTGGTGAATACCATGGGCGACGATGCCACTGAGCAAAACTACGCCCGAATGATCCATACTTCGCAGGCCGATGGTGTTGTACAGCTGCGCGCCTTTAACCCCTTTAATGAAAATGATACGAATACTCAGGGCTTGTTACCCATGGTCAACGCATGCGAAATTCTCGATACACCGCAATGTCCAACCGTGTCGCTGGATAACCGCCTGGCCGCCACTGCGATGACCGAACATTTGGTTAAGCTTGGCCACCAGCATATCGCTATGATCAAAGGGCCGGCGGCCAGCCCGTTAACCCGTGAGCGTATGCTCGGTTTCAAGGATGCTCTGCAGGCCGCCGGACTCAATTATTGTGACCAACTCATGTTCGATGGAGACTTCACCCTGCAGTCCGGCTATGACGCTGCCGATCGAATTCTCAGTCAGTCACATCCGGTCAGCGCGATTTTTTGCGAAAACGACGAGATGGCTCTGGGCGCCATCAGCCGCCTGAAAACTGCCGGATTGCGCGTTCCCGAGGATATTTCGATTTCCGGCTTCGACAATATCGCGTTTTCAAATTTCAGCGATCCGCCATTAACGACTATCGCCCAACCGGCTGAAGAGTTTGGCGAGACCGCAATTAACCTGCTCATTGATGTATTAAAGGGCAAGGCCAAACGGGCAGTAAAAGTCATTCTGCCGTACCAGTTAATTACCCGTAGCAGCACAGGGCCAGCCCCCATGCAACCGGTCAACTTAACCCAGTAAGGCTGTATACATGCCAGTAAAAGGGAGAAAAACTATGTCGCAACACCGTAAAAACGGCTCTATCGTCCCCCCCGTCTCTGCCAGCTCACTAAGCCGTCGTCGCTTTATGCAAATGTCGGCCACCGGCGTTAGCGCGCTCTTTGGTGCCGCAGCCTGTGGCGGAGCATCCACAGTGACCACAGCCGCCAAAGACAATCGCGTTGGTCTGCAACTTTACACGTTGCGCAGCATGATGGAAAAAAGCGTTACTGACACCTTAAAACTGGTTGCCAGTGTCGGCTACAAAGAGCTGGAGTTTGCCGGTTTCTACAACAACGAGCCGAAAGACGTTAAAGCATTAATGGACGAACTGGGTTTAACCGCTCCTTCCTCACACGTGTTACTCAAGTTTATGTCCACTGATGCTGACGTTGAAAAGCAAATCGAAATTGCCAACACCATGGGCCACAAATACGTGGTAGTACCATATATCTTCCCGGAAGATCGCAGTTCTGATATCGCCGGTTATCAGCGCCTTGCCGAGCGTTTGAATAAACTTGGCGAAACGTTCAAAGCGAACGGTATTCAGCTCGCCTATCACAACCACGATTTTGAGTTTGAAAACATGAACGGCCAGGTGCCTTATGACGTGCTACTCGATGAGTGTGAGGCCGACCTGCTCGCCATGGAACTGGATTTATACTGGACTGTGAAAGCAGGCCTTAATCCGGTGGATTATTTCAAGCGTAACCCCGGTCGCTTTAAGCTGTGGCATGTTAAAGATATGGATGCCCAGGGCGAGTTTGCCGATGTAGGTAAAGGTACAATTGACTTTGATGACATCTTCGCCCACGGCGAGCTGTCAGGTATTGAACATAAGTTTGTTGAACGCGACAAAACCAACGATATGGTGGAAACCATTAAGCAAGGTTACCTGGCGGTCAGTCGTCTGAATGACAAATACTAGGATTGCTGCTGTGTAAACGTTAAAAACGGGCCTTAGCCTAATGCCAGTCAGTTAAGCTGACTGGCATTTTTCTTTTTATGGGGATAACGACTCACTTTTGGCTTTATACATCTCGGGTAGACCCTGCCTTCTCGTCGAGCTGGAAGTTCGTTAAACCCTAGCTGATCAATGAGTGAGTTATAGATTACCGGGAGTTTACCCGGGCTGGTGAGTTGGAGTGTCATCAGGAACGCAACAACTGCACTTGAACAACCGCTGAAGCTAAACTGGTTAGGCTATATCCCTTTTCTGCTAGCGGCCTCTGTCATTGCTGAACGAATAAGATTATAAGCGAGTAATACCCCCCCATATTTCCTGCTCAACCATTTCAGGTAGCTTACTTCTGAAGGTATATTCGCTGTTCAGCAGTGTTTGTTTTATTTCTCTGAACCCAAGCTCGATTTCCCATCGATAGCTATATAGCTCAACGATTTCATTCCCGGGGAAGCGCATAGCATCGACCATTGAAGTAAGCACTTCACAGGTTTTCCCTTTTATCGACTTCGTTATCAGTCGTGCTTCTACGTATTCTGGCAGGTCATCGAAGCGTTTACGCGCTTGCGTTGTTGTTGCTAACCTGACTAATTTATCTTTTCGACCCAGCGCACGTATTGCTTCGAACTGAAGGTCCTTTCTGGCGGGAATTAGCCAGTGACGCTCTTCGCCCCGACTGTTCCAACGGTTTAATAAGCCCAGTGAGTAGTAACCTTTATCAAACAGGGTAAGTGAATGGTTAGGCGTATCATCAATAAGCTGTTCCGCCAATACCATCTCATTCGATTTGTATTTATCAAAGACACTGTTGATTAGCTGATGGCTAGTCAACGCCATATGACAAACCATCCTTATTTGAGGGAAGCTTGTATCACCATACTGTGTGCTGGCTGAGCCATATTTCTCACGGTTTTCAGGCGTATCCGTTGTACGCCAAACCACGCCATCCACTGCTAACAGATTAAGCCCGTTCCACGTTTCGAATTGCTGTGACTGATATCATTGCGCTGCCATTTTCATAAATACTGATTTAACAGCATCAACTCCCAACCTCTGTCGGGCCTGTACCATCGCACTAGGAGCAACCAGCGGATTCTTACCCGGTAACGCAATATCCATTTTGGTCGCGATATTCCAGACAGATTCCTGCCTAAACAAGCTCATTCCAACGACCGTCCACATAACCGCTTCGAGTGGAAGCCTGCGTTTTCTAACTGTCGCTACGCCAGCTTCAACGAAAGCTTTATCGATAATCGCCGGGTCGAGAAATGAGGACAGTTGCTCAAACGAACTGCACTGGGTGCTGGCATTGAATGCTGTATTAAGGGCTTGTTGAAGTTGCATAAAAAAATCCGATGACCTTACGATCATCGGATTTTGATCCTCTTACAGCTACTGTCAATCTCTTAACTGATCGGCATTAGGCCTTAGCCCCTTTTTTATTACGCTACTTACGCCTTAAGATACTCCCGGATCACATAGTGCAAGATCCCGCCATGCTCATAATAAGTGAACTCATTGGCGGTATCGATGCGCACCGTTAATTCAACAGTCAGGCTACTGCCATCCCCCTTGGTAACGGTCATTTGCGTGCTTTTTTGTCCGCGTTCCACCGGTTCGATGGAGAAGGTCTCATTCCCCTCCAGCCCTATAGCGTCGGCGCTATCGCCCTCGCTGAACTGTAGTGGCAGGATCCCCATACCAATCAGGTTTGAGCGGTGGATACGCTCAAAGCTTTCAGCAATGACTGCTTTTACGCCCATCAGCGAGGGGCCTTTGGCCGCCCAGTCACGGCTCGATCCGGTGCCGTACTCCTTACCACCAATAACAATAGCAGGCACGTTTTCTTCCTTGTAGCGCATGGCAGCGTGATAAATTGACATCGCATCACCACTTGGGAAGTGCGTAGTAGCACTGCCGCTGGTGCCGGGCGCCAGCTGGTTTTTAAGGCGCACATTAGCGAAGGTGCCTCGCATCATCACTTCATGGTTACCACGGCGTGAACCATAAGAGTTAAAGTGTTCCGGCGTCACGCCCAGTTCCTGCAGGTATTCGCCCGCCGGACTTTCCGGCGCAATGGCACCCGCCGGTGAAATATGGTCGGTGGTGATGGAATCGCCCACTTTCACCAGACAACGGGCGTCTTTAATGGCTCCAATGGGATCCGGCGTAGTCGACATGGTCTCAAAGAATGGCGGATGCTCAATGTAGGTTGAATCCGGCCAGTCATAGACCGACGTATCAGCAACTTCGAGTTCGTTCCACACACCGCTGCCCTTAAATACGTCGGCATACTTGGCCTTGAACAGCTCGCCGGACACATTATCTTTTATGTATTGCTGCACTTCTTCAGGCGTTGGCCACAGATCTTTGAGGTACACATCGCTGCCCTGAGAATCTTTACCGATCGGGCTGTTAGCGATATCCATTTTCATGTTACCTGCCAGTGCATAGGCCACCACCAGAGGTGGTGAGGCAAGGTAGTTGGCTGCTACATCCGGATGGATACGTCCTTCAAAATTACGGTTACCGGAAAGTACTGAGGTCACTGACAGTTTGGCTTTGCGGATGGCGGTTTCGATGGCGTCAGGCAGAGGTCCCGAGTTACCAATGCAGGTAGTACAACCATAACCGACCAGATTAAAGCCCAGCTGTTCCAGGTAAGGCATCAGGCCAGCGTCTTCCAGATACTGCGTGACCACCTGAGAACCCGGTGCCAGTGAGGTTTTAACCCATGGCTTACGGGTAAGCCCTCGTTCAGCGGCCTTCTTGGCTACCAGACCAGCAGCAATCAGAACCGATGGATTTGAGGTATTGGTACAACTGGTAATCGCGGCGATCACAACCGCGCCATCTTCCAGGTTAAATGTGTTATCACCGAGTTTTACATAAGACGCGTGATCTTCGTCGACCACCGGCGCATCGCCGCCTTCGGCAACAAAGTTGGCCTCTTCCGTTACATCAGCAACGTCGATTTGCTGCGACAACCATTCATTATAGGCCGCTGCGGCGTTATCCAGCGCGATACGGTCCTGCGGGCGTTTCGGCCCGGCGACAGAAGGAACAACTTCACCCAGATCGAGTTCGAGGGTTTCATGATATTCCGCATCTTTGCAGTTATCGTCGTGCCATAAGCCGGTTTGTTTAGCATAAGCCTCCACCAGCTCAATTTGCTGTTCATCACGCCCGGTCAGGCGAAGGTAATCCAGCGCAACATCATCGAGCGGGAAAATACCACAGGTTGCGCCATACTCAGGAGCCATATTGGCGATGGTCGCGCGGTCAGCGGTAGTCAGTGAGCTGAGTCCCGGGCCGTAAAACTCAACGAACTTGCCAACTACACCATGCTTACGCAATTGCTCGGTAATCGTGAGCACCATATCGGTGGCAGTAACGCCTGCGGGCAGCGCGCCGGTTAGTCTGAAACCGACTACCCGGGGCAGTAACATTGTCACGGGCTGCCCCAGCATCGCGGCTTCGGCCTCGATACCGCCGACCCCCCAGCCCAATACGCCGAGACCGTTAATCATGGTGGTGTGTGAATCGGTTCCTACCAACGTATCAGGGTATACCAGGGTTTCGTCCCCCTGGTCTTTCGCAAAGACGCAACGCGCCAGATATTCAAGGTTGACCTGATGCACGATCCCCCGGCCGGGTGGCACAACCTTAAAGTTGTCGAAAGAGGATTGTCCCCATTTTAAAAACTGATACCGCTCTTTGTTACGCTCTACTTCAATGGCGGTGTTCTTTTTAAGCGCATCCTTTTCGGCGAAGTAGTCTACCATCACCGAATGGTCAATCACGAGTTCCACCGGATTGAGCGGATTGATCGCCTGCGCATCACCACCTAATCGATTAATGGCGTCACGCATGGCTGCCAGATCGACAATCGCCGGCACGCCGGTGAAGTCCTGCAGGATCACTCGGGCCGGTACAAAGGAAATCTCATGGTCATCGCCATCGCTGGTATCCCACCTGGCAATGGTTTCAATATCGGCGTCGCTAACAAAGTCTGTGTGCTCGTGCCGTAGCAAGTTTTCGAGTAAAATTTTGACGCAAAAAGGTAGTCTTGCCAGATCGTATTGTTCGGAAAGCTTGTCAAAACTGATCGCAGAATAGGAATGGTCATTCACCTTAAGCGGTGAATAGGTTTGATATTTCATTTTTTACGCTTCCTTTTTCATTGCTGTGATTACTTGTCTTAAACCGTTCATGCATTTTTCTAACCAGACAATAACTCTATTAAATACTTACACTTACAAATTTAACACTAGTATATTTGAACGGCTTGATGAAATTTATACGTACCAGGGTGTGTAATAAGTTCAAATCCTTATTTTAACCCCAATTCCGTAGCAATAAATTAACAATATTTTAATAAAAGTGATGCACATACCGTTTCCCTTATGTATGCTTAATTCTTAATCAAGCCGCTACGGCCTGTATTTAAGACTTTTCTGCCAATAATGGGAATATTGGTCATGTCCCCCAGTGGAGTAATAAATGCATCCTTTAGTTAATAAACTCGGTCTGGAACCTCATCCGGAGGGTGGCTATTTTCGTCAAATCTACCGCTCTACAGCGGAGGTCAGTTCGCCCAAGCACGGTTTGCCCCGTCCTGCTGTCACGCATATTTACTTTTTGCTTTTGAAAGGTCAGGTCAGCCGCTTTCATAAAGTACTGCATGACGAAATCTGGAATCACTATGATGGCGCACCGCTTACGCTGTATCAGTTGCACCAGCAACAGCTACATGAGAAACGCATTGGCGGTCCGGAGGATGAAATGGCGACGGCCGTGCCTGGTGGTCACTATCAGGCGGCCACAACCACCGGAGGCTATTCTTTGGTGGGTTGTTCGGTTGCGCCAGGTTTCGACTTTGCTGACTTCAGCTTTATTGATGAACCGTGTTTGAAACAGTGGATCGAGCTGGCACACCCTCACCTGAGTAAATTTGTTTAACCTATCAGCCCATTAATTGATCACAAACATCTGATGCATGTACGCGGTTTGAAGCTGGCTTTTCCGACCGGGTAAGCGAGCCCGTGGAACGGGCTAAAGCTGTTAGAGCAACTGGCCGGCGACTCGCACAACCCGACACCTGATGTTGAAGCCGGGAAAAAGGGAGTAACCGCCCATCCACTCTCCTTGAGCAGCATACCCTGTCGCATCGCTAGCACCCTGTCGCATCGCTAGCACCCTGTAGAACTTTTGCTCTGAAGCTGGCGGGCCAGGATTGGGTAGGCGCTGACCAAAGCAATAAACACCGCTACCGGATTTTCATGGCCTCTCATCAGCCAACTGCTCGTTAGTATCGCGGCGGCAAACACCAGTGAGATAATTAACCGGCTTTTAGCCTTACATTTTAGGTTGTACATTAATTTCTCCGCTTGAGAATAATCATTCGTCCTGAAATATTTCTTCGATAGTTAATCCAAATAATCGAGATGCTTTAAATGCCAGGGGTAAGCTGGGATCGAACTTTCCTTTTTCGATAGCATTTATAGTTTGCCTGGACACGTCCAGCCGCTCAGCTAAATCGGCTTGGGTCCAGTCGTGCTCAGCTCTAAGCACCTTTAAACGGTTTTTCATTGGTACTTCTTCACTCCCTTTACTGTGCCAAACAAATACGTCAGCGACATCAGTACGGCAAGATGTGAAATTTGCGGCGCAAAAGGCAATATGCCGGTCTGGCTCAATGCAGAGTAAGCAAACCCTGCAACCAACCCTGTTCCCAAAGAGAACGCCATGGCCTCAAGCTGAACCTTCTGTTCCAGCTCATCCAGCCCGGACAACATTTTCTTATTTGCCCAAAGCATTGACACGCCCGCTATCAGGTTAATAACCACCATTCCTACAGTGAGCATTTCGGCGCCATTCCACAGGTAGCGGTGGCCAAAGTAAACCAAAGCCAGGGTTATCAACCATATAAAAGTTAGTCCTGCGAGGCGGCGACGATTTATCTGATTACGTTGCCTTCTGCTTAGCTGTTGGGGATCATTCATGTCAATATAACCTTCCTTTATGTAAAGCTTGCTTTACCCAAAGTAGCATAAACAAGACAAATGTAAAGTTTATTTGTCTTTTTCAGTAGTTGAGAGTGAACAATAACCTTAGCGTTGTGAGTGCAATTGTGCCCTGGTAGCTTGTTCTATTGGCCTGGTCGACTGTTAAATTTCCTCACATACCTGCTCAGGGATACGATCGATGAAGCGCTTCGGCCGGGCAAAAGTCCCCATGGGAAGACCCCTTCGACGAGATTCGGTCATTCAGCGAAAATCCACCTTATCTGTTTTACTCGCCGCTGATTGGCCAGCTAATTAACCAGCCATCGCCTCCTGCCATCACGCCATGGTGGCAGGACGTTGACTAACGCCTAAGTTTCTCAGCCAAAGATCAACGCGGTAGGAGCATAATCTGTGAGATCCGTAAACCAAAACAACGCTTGTTGCACCAGCATCAATACCCAGTAAAGAAAATCAACCATTCGCTGCTCCTTTACTGGCACTAGTTGAAACTAACATCGAGTTCGTCATTCTTTCCTCCAGTTGGGCTCATGCTGCCGTGGCGAATAACAAGGCACTCAGAGTGGCACTTACTGTTCGTATATGATTAAAAAATTGCCAGCGTCTGAGGTAGCGGCGCCAGGTTGCGGGGATCTCGCTATCTTTGGCCTGTTGCAACTGATTGTTTAAAGGCACATTGACCAGTGCCGTTACGCCCAACATACCGGTCAGGTAAATAGCGCCCGCAAGCATAGTCCCCCCTGAATGACCGGCCACCAACAAAATCAGACTCAGTAGACTGGAAGCCCAGAACATTGGCATAAACAAGGATCGCAAAATAACCCGGTTAATTTGCTGCATTACCCTGGCCCCCTGCTCATCTCCAAGGCACTGCAGAGAGGGCATTACTACCACAGAAAAAGCAAAATAAATTCCCGCCATCAGGGCAGAAAGTAAAGCGGCGAGCATCGTCAGATAAAAAAGCACTAGCACTCCTCCACCGTTTTTGGCGGCTGTCCGGCGTTTGCGTTTGCAGTGCTTGTCCCGAAAGCGCAGCCTGCATAATGACTAAAAGACACCGGCGGCCTACCCAGCAATGTCTCCAGCGTATCGGTTGTATAACTATTGCGGCCATCGAGCACCTCACTGAGCAACTGTTGCCAGTTATGGGGGCTGTCATGCCAGTGAAAAACCGGCCTGGTGGTTCTGAAAACCCCGCTGACCATTTCACCTTTTCGGTGTAACTGTTCAACAACCCGTCGGCCGGTTTTACCCGAGCCACCAAGTACCCTAAAAGGTCTAAGGGAATTAACAAGCTGTGTCATCTGAGCTCCTGCTACGGCAATACCATTTATGTCGAGCTTATAGTATGAACAGACCGCCTTAGCGGACATAGCCAGGTGTCCGCAATACCTGACCGTTCGTCCAGCGATGGGGAAATTAGACTTGGGCAGCCAATCAATCGTATAGTTAACAGGCAACTTGCAAGGACCCAGCTGAGACGCGCCCATGACTAACCCGATAAACTCACCGGAGTTCCCCGCCAACAAAGACCCTTTTGGTCCGTTCATCGAGCAATTGAAACCGCAAAATAGCCTTTACTGTTTTTCAACCCTTGCCGCGCCCTGGGGATTAGCCTTACCCGCCATGCCGGGACGGCTGATGCTGCATGTGGTAATGAGCGGTAACTGTCTGATCACCACCGACACATCGCAAATTACCCTGTCTGCCGGGACACTGGTGTTAATCCCTCACGGTAAGGGGCACAGTCTTAAATCTTCTGCTCACGTCAGGGATGTGCCGTTTTTTGACTCCGGTGTAAAGCAGCTATCCCCTAACCTTGAAGTGCTGACGATCCCCGGTCAGGGTGAAACCACACAACTTATTTGCGGTGTTGTGTCCTTCGATCCGCTGATTGGCCATTATCTGCTTGATCAGTTACCCGAAATCATTTGTTTAACGGCTGATGATTATCAGGATCTGGCCTGGCTGACATCCACCCTTGAATTAATCAAGCGTGAAGCCTCAGACCTGATGGGAGGCAGTGAAACCATTCTTACCCGGCTGGCTGAAATTATGTTAATTCAATTACTCAGGTACTGGCTGAACAACGATCCACTGGCAAGTGAAGGCTGGTTTGCAGCCATGCGCGATAATCGAATCGGCGCCGCGCTTAAAGCCATTCATCAGCAGCCGGAAGAAAAGTGGACGGTAGCAAGTCTGGCTGCCATTGCCTGCATGTCGCGCTCAGCATTTGCGGCAAAATTTACCGAACTGGTTGGCACCAGTGCCAAAAACTACCTCACCGAATGGCGCTTGACTCTGGCCTATTACCAGCTTAAAAGCGCTAAAATCCCGCTTATTGAGCTCGCTCTGAAATGTGGCTACGAGTCTGAAACCGCCTTCTCCAGGGCGTTCAAACGAGTGATAGGCATGTCCCCAAGTCTGGTAGAGCGAACCACGTTTTTATAATTTCAAGCCACCCCGACATCACATCAATTTTAATACAGATTTGTATACCTCACTATCTAAACAACACTAATTAAATTAAATAGCCATAAAAACAAAAGCAGACAGAAAAGTATATTTTCTGAAAAAACAAGCGCTTCCCCTTGCTCTGCAATTTTTCTTGCCTCTGCCCATTGCACAAAGTAGACAGATCTGTGTATTTTAAATAACACCACTTGAACGGTCGCTCAAAAGCGCCTCAGGTTTATCTACAGTTTCAATTTGGAGAAATGTTATGTCAGTGTCAGGTTTACATGTACCCGCTTCTATCGATGATGCACCAGCTGCTTCGCAAACCCCATTACAGGGCGTACTTAAGCAACTCGGTAGTGTGCCTAATTTATTTCGCATGATTGCGAATAGTCCAGCCGCCCTTAATGGTTACCTTGAAATGTCTCAGTCACTGAGCAAAGGCGTGCTGCCAGCCTCCGTCCGCGAAGCTATTGCGCTACTGGTTGCACAGCTCAACGAGTGTGATTATTGCCTGTCCGCGCACGCTTTTCTGGCCACGAATTTGGTTAAGGTGGAAGACAGTGAAATTACGGCTAATCGCAAAGGGCTGTCCCGGGATCGGCAAACGCAGGCGATATTGCAGTTTACCGGCGAAGTGGTTTCGCAGCGGGGTAAAGTTAGCCAGGACAACCTGGCAAAAGTGCGTGAAGCCGGTCTTAACGACGCAGAAATTGTTGAGGTGGTGCAGCATGTCGCACTGAATATCTTTACCAACTACCTCAATAATACCGGCCGTACTGAGGTTGATTTTCCTCTGGTTCACCCCGTTTAACACTGGCGAGGATACGCAGATGAACAACACCGAGCAAACTCGTCCGCCACTGCCGCCGTTCACGCTGGCAACGGCGACTGAAAAAGTGCGACTAGCCGAAGATGGCTGGAACAGCCGTGATCCGGTAAAGGTCGCCCAGGCTTACAGTATCGACACCCAATGGCGTAACCGTGCGGAGTTTATTCACGGCCGCGATCAGGCTGCTACGTTTCTTGCCCTCAAATGGGACAAAGAGCTTGAGTACAGATTGATCAAAGAACTGTGGGCCTTTACTGAAAACCGCATTGCAGTGCGTTATGCCTATGAATGGCGTGATGATTCGGCTAACTGGTTCCGCTCTTACGGCAATGAAAATTGGGAGTTCAACAACCAGGGCTTGATGGTTAACCGCCACGCCTCATTGAATGATCTGCCGATCACGTCGCAAGAGCGTTTATTTAAGTGGCCACTGGGACGACGTCCCGATGACCATCCGGGTTTGTCTCAACTGGGACTCTAGCCCCTTGTTGCGGGGCAACACTGCCCCGCTTGTTAAATTTTAATCGTTATAGCAAGCGTTGTAAGTATGGCATTCAACTTAGTTTGGTGCTCACAAACCCACGTTTTCTATACAGAACTGTTTACTTTTTAAGATAACGGCTGTCACGCTGTGATTCGTTTCCGTCTCTCAGCGCTGAGGTTATCTCAACACACCTGTAAACCGGTAAAAAGAGATATCACATGGACAATTTAAGCGGCATTCTTAATCAACATTCATTTGCGACTACCATTAATCACAGCGGCCCGCTGAGCGGCATTAAGCACTTTGGCCAGCATGGCCAGTTACACTTACTCGAGTCAGGCACCGTCCGGCTCAACCGATCAGGACAGCGTGAAATCCTGATGGATCGCCCTTCAGTAGTTTTGCTGCCTAAAGGCGCCTCGCATTATCTGGAATCGGTTGGCGAGAAACCGGCCAGACTCATCAGTGCCAGCGTTACATTTACCATTACCAGTTCGTCACTGCTGATCAACGCCTTGCCGGATATCGTGTATCTGCAGGTTTCACCGGAGTGCTCTTTGTCATGCACCGTGCAATGGTTATTCAATGAAGTCTTTGAGCAGCGTTTTGGCAAAGACATTATGATCAATAAACTCGGTGAAATTTTCATGTTGCAGGTACTGCGTCATGCCACCGAACAAGGCAGTTTGCATCAGGGGGCCATTGCCGCCCTCAATCATCCGCAAATGCGTAAAGTCATCGAAGCCATCCATAACGAACCGGGTCATCACTGGACACTGAATGAACTTGCAAGTATTGCCGCGATGTCCCGGTCCAAGTTTGCTGAATGTTTTAAAGCACTGGTAGAGCAAACGCCAAACAACTACATCACCGATCTGCGTCTGGCCGTTGCCCAACAACTGTTGAAGCACAACAAGCCGGTTAATTTTGTCGCCGGTGAAGTGGGCTACGAGCACGGATCGGCGCTGGTCAGGATTTTTAAGAAAAAACTGGGGGTTTCGCCACGCCAGTGGTTGCAACAAAGTCGCGGTAATCAGGCGTCAGTAGCGGGGGCGGTGGTTTAACGGCCTGTCGATTAAGAGGAATCAGATGGACAACATAGCCAATATCGTTAGACGGATTTCATTAAAAGCCGAGGTATTTTTCAGTGGCAAACTATGTGGGATCCAGTCGTTCAGCAACGACGAGAAAGGTCACCTGCACCTGCTAAAATCCGGTTGTTTAACCATTGTTATGAAAGATGGCAGTAAACGGGTTATCGACAAGCCATCAGTGATTTTTATACCAGGTCCGATTGAACACCGAATTCTGGCAGAACAGTCAGCCGGTGCTGAAATGGTCTGTGCCACGATCAGCATGGAATCGGCACATCAAAAGCTGCTGCTTGAGGCTTTCCCGCCGCTAATCACCCTGGCGCTGGATACCGAGCAATATATCGGGCAAACCGCACAGTGGCTGTTTGATGAAGCGTTTAGCCGTTCGGTAACTCGTGGCGTGATGATCGACAAGTTAAGCGAAATATTTCTGCTTCAGGTCCTGCGCTACATTCTGGAAAACAACCTGGCAAAAGGCGGGGTACTGGCAGCGTTGAGTCATCCGAAGATGGCAAAGGTGATCAGTACGATGCACAACCAGCCCGAGGTCAACTGGACTGTGGATTCACTGGCTGACATTGCGGCGATGTCGCGCTCCCGGTTTGCTGCCACGTTTAAAAGTGTGGTGGGTCTGACACCCAACGATTACTTAACCGATATTCGCATTGCGCTGGCTCAGGAAATGTTACAGGACAACAAGCCGGTAAACCTGGTGGCCAACCTGGTAGGTTACGAGCACGGCTCCGCGCTGGCCAGGCTATTTCGCAAGAAACTCGGCATCTCGCCTAAGCAATGGCTTAAGCAGCCTGCAACCGGTCACAATGAACCGCTTAAAACGGCACATCAGCTCGCCACGGATAAAAACGAATAGATACAAAGCGCAGACGATTGGTCGCTTTTGCCCGCGTTGGATCCCTTACAGTTATCTCAATGGCAACAGGCCAGAACTTATTGATTAGCTTATTAACGTAGGAAGACCATTGTGAAACCATTAGCCTTAATGTTTGGCCGCTTAAGTGCCATCGCCGCCAACCTGTTTACGCCCTTACAGTCAGTCCTCTCCGTAGCCGGACGACTCTATGTCTCCTGGGTGTTTTTTGCTTCAGGACTCACCAAAACCAATGACTGGGAAACCACCCTCTTTTTGTTTGAATACGAGTACCACGTGCCGCTACTCCCCTTCGCGCTGGCAGCTTGTCTGGCAACCATCGCCGAGCTGCTGCTACCGGTTTTAATCAGCCTTGGCATTGTCAGTCGGTTAAGTGCCCTGGGACTGGGCATTGTGAATGTTGTAGCCGTGATAAGCCTGGAAGAGATTGCGCCGGCCGCCTTGTATGGCCATGTTATCTGGGGACTCATTTTACTGCATATCACTGTTTGGGGGTCTGGTAAACTGTCGTTGGATCACGTTATTACCCGCCATAAAGCCCAGCCACTGGCGGTTAATCCCACCGTAGCGTGAGACATTTTTCTTGACCAAGCTGCATTTATCCGGTGAAACACCCCTACCCGGCGCTCCGTCTGTCACGTTAGACAGCGGAGACCGCTGCATTCCACAGCACTACCTGGCCTATGCCCATACTCGCCAGACCGTCGAACAGGTTATCCGTGATTGTTACTTCGACGATGATTACCTGATTATGGCTGGCGAGGACCAGCAGGGATTATTCATTCAGATTGGTGTTATCGGGTTCGATACTTACCGGCCACGCCGGCAGCAAACAAAACGTAAACTGGTGTATGGCCGACGGTGGCGAATCGAACCCCATTTTCCGACTTCTGAACTCATACAAACCATTTTTCTGGCTGTCAAAAAAGCCCGGGAACATGAAGTTCGCGAGCGCTTTAAACTCACTATCAACGGGCAGTTAAGCGCGCCGTTCAGCACCCATCAGGATTTACCTTTATTTGTCCGTCAGGCAGATGCCTTACGCCACCGGCAAAACGGCCAGGCACTGAGTCAGTTTCATAAGGAAGCCGTCGCCTTGTGCGAGCAATTGCGTTTTGACCACGCCGCGATCTCGATACTCAATATCGAACAACGCCATAATAGCCATCTGCTTGTTGATTTTGCACTGCGACCGACAGCTCATTCCGAGCTACCTGAAACACAGGTGACTACCGATACACTGCTACTTAAATCGCCCTCAGCTAACCAACTGCTGTTTTCCCTGATGGACTTATTGATTAAACGCAGCGATGACTGGGTAACCGAACACTTTACCTACCAGGGCATAGCGCGCTTTAGCCCCGCCTACTGTGCTGCCAGCCTGGCTAAACTGTCGCAGCAAACCCGACAACGCAGCAAAGAAGCCGGACTCAGTGAATTCTATCGCCGCTTAGCAGCACATAATGAATGTATCGATCGCGATCGTGCCCCCTTTGTTATCGGTCGTAAACTGCACGCCGACGTTGAGACCCGCCTGAGCAGACAGTGTGACATCGAGGGATTTATGCCGGCGCCAGCCGATGATGATTAGTCGCGACTTATCGCGCTTACTTTGCCAGGCAGATAGGGCGATATCCATTGTTTGGCAGCATCATCGGAGGCCTCTTCCCTGCCATTCACCCGGTATTGATAAATGACTTCACCATAAGAGGCACTGATAACCAGCTGCCTGCCGTCGTTCTCGCTTCTCTCATGGTGGTATCTTCGGGCATAAACCGTATGTTTTGTCCATCCGCACTGAGGCGTATTTGCTGCCTGGTATGTTTATCCGGCGCTTCAATTACAATGTTTACGTCCTAGACCGTTCACTATCTGGCGGTGACCCGGCAGCGTACATGCGGTAACAAGGAAACCTGAGAGGATAACCATCAGTATGCGGGCCCTGATAAGCATGATTATTCCTGATTGATGAAAATTGCTGCTGGCGCGGCGCCTGCTATTAATGCGCCGCCTGAGTATGCAGGGTGAGTAATGATACGGCAATTTGCTTGGCTACCTGGGCCGCATTGCGATTACTTGTGGTATGGGCATTAACAATTGCGCCATCCGTCAGCACGGCTAATTGCACCGCTAACTCATGGGGTTCGGCCAACGCCAACCCTGACATAAGCTCTTCAATATACTGGATCACCAGGCGCTTATGCATGGCACAAATTACATGCACGGGATGGTCCTGGCGCGGGTATTCGGCCGATGCATTAATAAACATACAGCCGGAAAACTGTTTTGAGGTGGTCCATTCTTCGATGGCATCAAAATAAGCCAGTACTCGGGCGAATGCCGGGTCGCCAGTTTGCTTAGATTCAAATTTCTTAACCCCGGCTTTGAGCATGGCCATAAATTCCTGATCACGGCGCTGCAAAGTGGCAATAACCAGCTCATCCTTGGATTTAAAATGGTTATACAGCGTGCGTTTGGCTACGCCGGCATGCTCAAGCACAGTATCGATACCCGTGCCTTTAATGCCTTCGCGATAAAACAGTTGCTGCGCGGTTTCAACCAAATGCTCCCGCTTGCTTTTACGGCCCTGCGTCATATTGCCACCTCATCAAGTATACAGACCAGTATACACCAATTACAGACAAACAAAAGGGCTTACTAGCGGCTACTTGCAAGGCTTAAGCGCCCATATAAACACACCGAAAAAGGCACACAATAACTCAGTATGGCCTTAATTAAATTAAACTCAGCCGCCCCCATCACCGCTTCGTACTGATTAATCAGTAACAGCACACTCCCCACTACGCCAGCCGTTTTTAGCGCTCCGGTTAACTCACTCCATGATGGCATTTTGCGCGCAGTAGTCATTAGTTTGTCAGCGCCTGTTCAATACCCTCAGGGTAACGATGGCCCCGGTACAGTATCTGCCCGCTCTGCGACACAATAACAAACACCGGTGTACCAAACACATGGTAAGCCTGACTAATCTGGCTTTCGTGATCAAAAGCCACCGGGAAGTGGATATCGTAGTCGCGCATATACTGCTGCGCTTTGGCTACTGAATCATTGATTCCCACATTCACTGCCAGCACATTGAGTTGCTCAGAAAATTGCTCATGCAGCGTTACGACCCTGGGCGTCGCCTTCTTACAATATGGACACCAGGTTGCCCAAAAGTACAGCAAAGTGGGTTTATCTGCGCGCGGTACCGGAAAATCAAAGGATTCACCATTCAGCCCGCTAAAGTGAAAATAAGGTGCCTGCTGCACAGCAGGTTTATGCTCCTGAGCCACAGTTGGCCCTGTAACGCCAAGCAGCAATAGAATAATGCCAATTAAACGGCTTTTGGTGTTTTGCATGATAACTCTACTTTTGAAACTAACATTTGTGATTGGTAAGACCGCGATCAACCTGATTTTCTTTCTACCCGGGAAATGCGCTAGAGTTGCATAGCAAACGATAAGCTAATGAAATCCAGCCCGGGATTGGGCTTTTTTACGCCGCCATTGGAATAGTGAAAATAGCGCAGAGCGACCCGGTACTGATGCTCACGACCAAACTCATAACCCAGTCCCAGGCGGTCTTCAAACTGGTAATGGGTACTGACATCTTTTCCGGCAAAGGCAGTATCATCAAGTAACGATAAGCCAATGCCAAACTCTCCAAAGAAGCGTCCTTGTGGACGATGAAAAAAGGTTTTATGCAGTACCGGCGACAAGGCTACGATAAAGTTAGTGTCATGTTGCCGCTCAACACCGTACTCCCAGAAATTGACACTGGTTTCCACATAAAAATACAGGTCATCTGTATACTCTGTCACAGCTTGCTGGTAATACTGGTAGGCCACTTTAATGCCTTCCACATCACCCTCTCCGCGCAGATAATCCACGGCCAAAGACGCCGCCTGAACGTGCAAAGACACAAACAGAGTGATGGCAACGGCCGCGATACTCCGTCCGAACCGCCGTAAGTTTAATAGTAAAGAGGTCACGTAAATCTCCGTTAATAGGGTTAAGTAAGTGACCGCAAGTGTAGAGTGCAATCTGCTGTTGAAATTGCCCGTCCGTATGGAAAACTTATCCATTAATCAGACAGCCGGGCACGCGTTGCCAACAGGCAAAAAAAAGGCGGTGTAGTGGAACACCGCCAAAAGCAGGAGACAATGATTGCCCCCGACAGGAGTCTTACAGGTGTCAGTTAAGGCCTGTCACCCATTCATTTCTCAGCGCTGAGGATAGCCATTGAGCAAAATCCAGCGTAGGATAAACATCAATCAGTGCCCCCAGCGTCATACCTTGCTGCACCCCCTCGAGCCACTGATACGCTTCGGCATGAATCACATTCACCTGGGTTGTCAGGCTACTCTGTGAAATGACGTAACAACCACTTTCCTCAGTATGCATAACAGCCTCCAGTTCAGCTTTACCCGGAGCACGCCCCGGCTGTTGAGAACGATGTAATTGCCATAGGCCAAACACAGGAAACCGACTGCTGACCAGCGTTAATGAAGGTTGCAAGCAGATCCTGATATCATCCGGTTCGCACTGTGTAAGACGAGTCAAGGTTTCGGCTTTCAGCGCCGCACACCGGCTTCGCGAAGCCCGATGAAAAGCCCATTCAAAACTGGCCACATCAGCCAGATAAGGATGCTCAGCGTGCAATTCGCTTTCTCGCAGCAATGCCGCCAGGGTTTTGCCCCAGTCTGCCCAGTCACCGCTGCAAGGCTTTTCATGCCCCAACAAACGACGGCCCAACACGTATAGTGCCTCCTCACCCAGCATGGTCGCCAACACCGGAAAAGTCACATTCAAACTGCGCACCGCGGTCATCTGCAGGTTTTGCTGATACACCCAAATCCCCGAATCATAAGCGCTGCCAGTAAAAGACATGATGTCGGCTAACATCGCTGTCTGATAATCTGCCACAGCATGTAAACGGCTACTCATTTGGCAACCTCTAATGTCACCATATCCATTCGCCACCGAGCCTGATGCGCTTCTTCCAGCAACTCTTGCCAGGAGGGTAAATTGTTATCCCATTCAATCAGGGTAGCGGCATGGGGAAACCGCTCATGGGCTTCGTGGAATAATGCCCAGCAGTCATCCGATACCGGCTGACCGTGATCGTCCACTATCAGCATTCCCGGCCCTACCTGAGAACTGCCGGCCAGGTGCAATTCCCTGACCGCGTTGGCTGGCAGTTGTGCCAGCCAATCACACGCCAGGGACAGTGGATTGCCATGGGAAAAATTCCGGTAATTAACCAGAATATTGTTTAAATCCACCAGCAAGCCACATTGGGTTCTCTCGGCGACCCGGGCCAGAAATTCTGCTTCACTGAAATCACCCTGTGCAAACGGCAGATAAGTTACTATATTTTCTACCAGCAATTGCCTGCCCAATGCCTGCTGCACGGTATCTATATTGGTACACAGGATATCCAGTGTGGGGTTATCAAACTTAAGCGGCAGAAGATCACCACTGTGTACCGGTTCCTGCCCCACTTCACCCCATGTAAAGCAGGCGTGATCGGAGACCAACACCGGATCCACCCGATTGACCAGTTGAGTAAACTTTTTCAGGTATTGGCCATTTATTCCGCTGGCTGAGCCTAATCCCATGGCAGTACCATGAATGCTCACCGCGTAATGTTCGGTAATTTGATCCAGTAACCGGCTTGCCGCACCACCTTCGGCAAAGAAGTTTTCGGCATGGATTTCGATAAAATCAAGCGCAGGTGATGGCTGCGATAAAGCCGCCGAATAGTGCTCGTGACGTAAACCAACCCCCACCGGAGCAGGGCTGATTGGAGCCTGACTAAGTGGTTTTAAAGCCGCCATCATTATTCCTCCGCTGCTGCAGGTTAACTGTTACGGCGCTTTTCAGCTTCGTAACGTTTTTTCGCTTCGGCTTTAAGCATGCCGCCCAGATCTTCGCAGCTTCCTTTGGCTACCAGTTTCCATTCGCCCGGGTCTTTATCCATAGTCGACTGACCAGCACAGCTGTGGGTGCCTGCCAGGTTACCACAGTCGTTCTGACCGGCGGCCGCGATGCCATAACATTTCTCTTTGCCAGCTGCTTGGACCGGTGCAGCCACCACTGAGGTTAAAGCCATCGCTAAGGCTGCCGCTGCAATCGTACGTTTGTTAGTCATAGTTATTACCTCTTTAAGCAACTAAATTAATATGTGAATCAATCCACTGAGTGAGCTCAGCGTAACTCCCCGATCCCACTTTGGTATCGAGCCGCTTTTCGTGATCAAGCAGGATGAGGGTCGGAACCGCCCGCACGCCGAGGCGGTGGGCCAGCTCAAAATCCTCTTCGGCATCTACCTTTACCACTCTCACGGTGCCGGCGTAGCCTTGCTCAATCATGTTGATGACCGGCGCAATCTGCTTACACGGGCCACACCATACGGCACTGAACCACAGCATCACCAACGGTTCAGGGTATTGATGACCGTTAGCCGTAATGACCTTAGTACCAGCATCCATTGCGCTTACTCCTCAGCGTTGGCGTCGGCAACCGATAAGGCTTCAATGCCATCCCAAACCCGGTAAGCGGTTTTCAGGTTTGCCGGTACATCTTCCAGCCATTTTTTCTGGACAGCCTTGTTGAGGTTGAGATACAGCTTGTCGTCTTCGATGTAGAAAGCATCAGGATCGACATCCAGCTTTTTATTAAGGGCCACACCCATTGCGCAGTAGCCGCCAAACTGAGGGGCGTATTTCGCCGCATTGGCTTTAAACATGTCGCGGTTTTTAGCACTGCTGAAGCGGTAAATAGCACCTTCATAAGTCGCGGTGTACTTAGCAGCGCCCTCAACCGCTTTATGCTGGGTAAAGTAAGCCACCGGGTCGTAGCCGTGAATGGCCACATCGTTTTCAGCAATATTTACCGCTGAAGCAAAGCTCAGACTGCTAAACAGAATAGAGCCAGCTAAACCAGCCATTTTGACGAATCGTGAAATTTTCATAGACGTTTCCTTAAACCAATAAAAAATTAAACAGGCAGATAGCAAAGCCGTTTATGTATTGCTTGCTCTCTGTGATACATAAGGTAAGGAAATTGACGAAGCGTAAGGAAACCGATGCGCCACAAATTGGCGCTATTCGTCCACGCCTTTATGTTTTAGTTGATCCCAAATGATCTAACCTGCGTTAACAGCAGCAACCCAGGGAAAAATCTAACAGGCAAATTCAATGTTTGGACTATTCAAGAAAGACCCGACAGCAAAACTGCGTAAGCAGCATTCCGCCCTACTCGAGAAGGCCATGCACGCCCAGCGTAATGGCGATATTAAAACCTATTCAATGCTCACTGCTGATGCAGAAGCGCTATGGCAAAAGATAGAGGAAACGGAGAAAACAAACTAAACCGGTTCACGCGGCCAGGTGATAAAAATAAAAAGGGCACACCGAAGTGTGCCCGCATTGCTGTTTTTACGGAGAACAAGCAATAAAAACTATTCCTTGAGGGATTGTGCGTAGTCTTTTGCCTGTTGTAACAGGCGCAGCACGTTATTCCCCCAAATATCAGCTAAATCTTCTTCGGTATAGCCCTCAGCCAGTAAGCGCTCGGTGATTTTGGGCAGAGCGGCCACATCCATCATGGTTTCAACCCCGCCACCGCCGTCCCAGTCGGCACCAACGCCAGTATGCTTTGGCCCGGCGACATCAAGGATATGAAGGAAATGCTCCATGTAATCCTCAAAGGTCGCTCTGACCGCAGGGTGTTCCATATCAATTTGCTTGCGCTTAGCCTTAAGCGCTGCAATTTCAGCTTCGCTCATTTGAGATAGGTTACCCATTTGCCGGAACAACTCGCCGTAGGCTTTAGCGCGCTCCGGGTCCTGAGGCAGCTCCTTCAGGTAAGAGCTATAGGCATTAACATGAATTACCCCACCACTTTCAACCAGCTTTTTAAGCAGGCTGTCGTCCACATTACGTGGGTGGTCATAAATTGTTTTGGTACCGGAGTGCGACAGGATCACCGGTGTTTTGGATAACTCAATCATGTCTTCCAACAGGTCATCGTGGGCGTGGGAGCCATCCAGAATAATGCCCAGCTCATTGGCCTTTTTCACCAGCTCTTTACCCAGCGGCGAAAGACCACCGTATTTCTGGCCATCGGGATCCGTAGAACTGTCACCAAACTGGTTATTTTTAAAATGGACCGGTCCTACCATACGCAGACCCATTTTATAAAAGGTCTCCAACAGACTCAGGTCTTCTCCCAGCGGATACGCATTTTCCATGCTGACATAGACAATCTTTTTGCCTTGCTCTGCAATCGCCTTAGCGTCTTCCGGTTCGGTTGCCAGCGCGAAAGTATCCGGATTAGCGGCAACCATTTTGTGAATCGCCATTGCGCGCAATAATGCGGTGTCGCGGGATGATTTAAATCCCGCTTCGGTCACTGGTCCCTGAGGGGTATAGATCACCCAAAAACCGCCATCCAGTCCACCGCTGTTCATGCGTGGTACATCGACCTGGGAGAAATCGTCAGCAACAGTGTGCGAATGCATAATGTCGAAACCTGGCTGCACTAATAGCGCAGGCGTATCGAGATGTGTATCCATAACCACCAACGAATCATGCAGTTTAGCCGCGTCGGCAGCCCCGAGAGCCGGACTGCATGAAGCAGCCACAGCTAACGCGCACAATGTTTGTTTAATTTTTGTTTTCATTAGAAGTCTACCGTCAGGGTTGCCTGGAAGGTGCGTGGGCTAAGCGGACGACCATAGGTCGAATCGGTAAAGCCAAAGGACATCACTTCTTTGTCGAACACGTTGTCGATATTAAAGCGAAGACGCATATTTTCAGGCATACCAAAGTTGTTAGGACCGCCGATGTCTACATAGGCCTGCGCCACCAGGTAGCTGTCCAGTTCAATAGATTCGGCGAAGTCGGTGTAGCGTTTGCCGGTGTATTTGGCTGAGAAGTTAGCCACCAGCCATTCGGTTGGTTCGTAGGTTACACCGCCGGTCATCAGCCACTCCGGACTATCCGGTAACTGATTGCCAGCCGGGTTACCTCCAAAGCCGTCCACCAGCTCGGCTTTTTTGTAAGAAAGGTTTGCGTTGAAGTACAGCTCGCGCTCAAACACTTCGGGCTGGAATACTCCGCTTAACTCAATCCCATAGGCCTTAGACGCGCCGGCATTAACATAAAAAGGTTCAGGCTGTCCCGTTGCCGGGTTCATTACACTGCTGGCAATTAAGCGATTGTCGAAGCGGGTATAGAATAAGGCAACTGCACCATTATAGGTTTCGCGGTTGGTTCTGAACCCAATTTCGTAGTTATCGGCCTCTTCCCCTTTAGGGGCCGGGGCATCAAACGGTACCGCGTTATCAAAGATATCATCGGTGCCGGCTGGCAACGCGTAGTTTTGCGCGAATGAGGCGAAGATCTGGTCGGTATCATTTAACCGGTATACCGCACCTACCATCGGCAGGAAGTTATCACTGTAATCCGCTTCAACCGACTGCGGACCGTAACCCGGCTGGCTGTTAATTTCGTAATCATCGTAATCGCGATAGCCATCCAGTGAGTAATCGATAGACAGCGATTTAAAGCCGACTTCCAACATCAGATTGTCATCCATCATGCTGAAATTGTCTTTTAAATACAGCTGTGTAGTATCACGCACTGCCGTGTAGTCACGACGGTAATAAGCGACCTCATCGGTAATCACATCACCGTCGGCACTACCACCGGTTTTATTCAGACGGGCCTGGGTGCGATTATAAGTGTCGTCTTCAATCCAGCCACCGAACTCAATTTTATGGTCGCCCATAAACCAGGTCAGGCCGGCAACTAAACCTTCACGTTCTCCGCCCACCGTGGATAAACCATACTGCACACCGCGTGGATGCACCACATCCAGTCCTGCTGCCACTTGCCGTTTATAAATACTCAACGTATTTTCATAAGTGTCTGGTGACACACCATAGCCGTTTTTGTCTTCATAATATGCGGTAACATCCAGCTTTATATCTTCGGTAAAATAGGTACCAAAACCCAATGAATAGAGTTTATCGTCGCGGATATTGATGCGATCTTCGTAATAAAGGGTACAACTATCCTTGCCAGTTGAACCAGTAAATACCGGTGTAAAATCCTCGTCATTAATCGTCCCATCACCATTAAAGTCATACACGCCAGGCTTGGGCTCAACACAGCCTTCAGGAATACTGCTCAAATAGCTGTAGTAGTAATCGTCAGCAAATTGAGACGCTGGTGCAGACGGTGAATCGTAGTCAAAGAAATCATTGGCAACATAGGTGGCACGGATGTAGCTGTCACCGAACTCATACAACGCTTTAGCTTCGATATGTTCCCGGTCAATCGTACCGGGGCCACGCCACAGGTCGCTGTCAGTTTTAGAGCGACTGACATACGCTCTGAAACCGTCGATATCGCCGGTTTCCAGTTTTACGAAGGTCCGTTGTAAGTCGAAATCACCCACAGTGACGGCCACCATGCCACCCATGTCTTCAGATGGACGAACGGTGCTGTAAGACGCAATAGGGCCCAGTGAAGCATAAGTTGGTGCCGAAACATCGCCGGCACCCGGTGAGGCGATAACGGCGCCAAGGTTTTCATTGTCGACATATCGGAAAATAGGACTCCCACCAAAAGCGTCTGAACGTCCCATGGGAATGCCATCCAGTACAAAACCCATCTGACTTAACTGGAAAGCCCGAACCTGTACCGAGTTACCAAATTCATAAAGACCCAGCGCGCCATCAGTTTGTACGTTAAATCCTGGCAAATTTTCCAACATCTTGAGACCTGAAATGCCTGACGGAGCAGAAAGAAGCTCATCGCGGGTAACGGCCAGGGTGTTGGTCGCTTCATCGGTACCTATGGCGATGTCGGTTTGTGAAATACGACGGCCAACGACGACGATTTTCTCTTCTTTTTGTGCTTCGGCTTCGTCACTGGTTTGTGCGCTGGCCTGAGCTCCAAGCATTAGCTGACCAATAACCCCACCAGCCAATAGGGTAAGTGAAAAAGTGTTGCTTGTGTGTTTTTGTGCCATATCGTTATTTTCTCAGTCTTGTTTCAGGGAGTTTGCATTCGAGACCGTGTTGTTGTTCTGCGCCCTTCCTTAGGCGGTATTCACACAAGCGTTTCAAACCCTGTACCAATTCACTGATTCGACGGCTATTTTGGGATAAATCACCCGATGCAACCGACAGTCTGCATAAGAGATATCGTATACCGTATCTTTAATACAATTACTTAACATTCTATTCCCGGGTAATAATCAGGACTGCACATTTTTTGTGACGAAAAACTGACCAGTTGCACCACTTTAGACGAAAATATAACAAGGTATAATTCGTTATCTATCACTTAAAATTCAAGTATAGTGATGAGAGCAACTGTTACCGCAACGCAACGTTTAATAGGGTCAGAATGAATAACACAAAACAGATGTCCACTGGTGTAAAGGTGTTTGCCTGGCTGATGGTGTTATGGAATGGCATTGGCGTGGCGGCATTTTTCAGTCAGATTATGATGACGCCGGAAATGATTGCCCAACTTCCTGAGGCGCAACAGGCGGTCTACAGGGATATCCCGGTATGGACATACAGCGCTTACGCCCTGGCCGTTTTTGGCGGCTTAATTGGCTCTGTTTTACTGGCGCTGGGCAAAAAAGCCGCTTTCCCGGTGTTGGTTATCTCGTTCGCCGGCGTGATTGTGCAGCAGTATTATAATTTTGTGGTGATTGATACCATCAGCATTATGGGCTGGGGCATTGTGGTAATGCCTGTTATCGTCACCAGTATATCGTTACTTGTGATGTTAATCAGCCAGCGAGGTGTTCGTTCTGGTTGGTTACACTAAAACAATAGAGAGTCTCATGCAGTATTCTGACCGGGCCAAAGCCATTACCCCATTTTATGCAATGGCCTTTGGCGAGAAAGCCACGGCGCTTGAGAACGCCGGACACAGCGTTATTCGTTTAAACATTGGTGAACCCGACTTTGGTGCTCCGCCAGCGGTTCAACAAGCCATGCAGCAGGCCGTTGCAGAAAATCAGTTACCCTACACCGGTGCACTTGGCGACTATCGTCTGCGTGAAGCTATTGCAGGGTTTTACCAGACCCGGCACGGGCTGGAAATCGATCCGCAACGGGTAGTGGTAACCGCTGGTGCCTCAGCGGCGCTGCTACTGGTATGTGCCGCACTGGTAAACCCAGGTGATGAAGTGATGGTAGGCGATCCCTCTTATCCCTGTAATCGTCAGTTTGTCACCACGTTCGGCGGTAAAGTCAACCTGGTACCCACGTCGGCGTCCGATCGCTTTCAGTTAACTCCTGCGCTGGTTGAAAAGCACTGGCATAAGACGATCCGGGCGCTGATGATTGCCACGCCTTCAAACCCCACTGGAACAGCAGTATCTGCCAACGATCTCGCGCAAATGTGCGAGTTTGCCAAAGCCCGTGGTGCATGGCGCATAATCGATGAAATTTATTTAAATCTGAGTGACGATACCAACGGTCCGCCGCAGTCGGCGCTGTCGTTTGATAACGACGCTATTATTATCAACAGTTTTTCAAAATACTTTGGCATGACCGGCTGGCGGCTAGGCTGGATGATCGTACCGGACGACATGGTGGCAGTGATCGAGCGACTGGCGCAAAACTTATATATTTGCCCCTCCACACCGGCCCAACTTGCGGCTTTAGCCTGCTTTACGCCATCAACGTTGGCGCTTTGTGAACAAAGGCGGCAATCCTTGTTATCACGGCGTAAAATTGTTCTGCAAGGCCTGGCTGACGCCGACCTAAACGTTCCGGTCAAGCCTGACGGTGCATTTTATGTCTATATCGATGTTAGCCAGACAGGTATGTCAGCCATGGAATTTTGTGACCGCTTACTTAATGAAGCCCATGTTGCTATGACACCCGGCAATGATTTTGGTGTGGTTGGTGACCGTCAGTATGTCAGGCTGTCTTACGCCACGTCGGAAGCGCTGTTGCATGAAAGTCTGGCGAGGATCAAAGCATTTACGCACAAATTGAAACAACTCTAATCCACAGAAGGGATTGAAATAAGCCCCTCATCAGGGTCTACTGGTAGAGAAAGCAATTATAATTAACCACTATCCAGGGACTTACACCATGAAACGACTCTTTTTACTCAGTGCGGTGGCGCTTGCGCTGACCGCCTGTTCCGAAGCACCACAAACCAATACAGCTTCACAACCTGCCACCACGGCCGAGAGCGCCCAGCTTAGTGAATCTGAACGGTTGAATGCCTGGTTTGAAGAGAAATACGAACAACAGTTGCAGTTTTCTCCGCTGATGATGACCCGCCTTGGCCGCAAGGATCTCTACGACCAGATTGATGACATGTCGGAGCAAGGTCAGGAAAAACGGCTGCAATGGATGGCTGCAACCGTTGACGAACTGACAGCTAATTTTGATTACAGCAAGTTAGATGAAGACACCAAAATATCCTACGACATCTGGATGTTTCAGTTTGAGCAAGCCAAAAAACAGGCTGAGTTCCGCCGCCGTACCTACGTACTCACGCAAATGAATGGTATGCAGTCCATGCTGCCAACCCTGCTGATCAATTATCACAAAGTCGCCGATGCCTCGGATATGGACGCCTATATTTCAAGGCTGGAAGGCGTTGGCCGGGCCGTTGAGCAATTAACCAGCCGGGTTGCCATTAATGCAGATGAAGGCGTTAAAGCACCGTACTTTGCCTACGAGGGCGTTATCAAACAAAGCAAAGCGATTATTTCAGGCAAGCCTTTTGAACCTGACAGCGACCAGGACTCCTCGTTGCTGGCGGATGTGAAAACCAAGGTGGCAGCCCTTGAGGAAAGTGGCGAGATCACAACAGAACAAGCGGCAACCTTTATTGAGGAAGCCGAGACCGCACTGCTCGATAAAGTCATGCCGTCCTATGGCAAACTGATTAGCTGGTTTGAAAATGACCTGCCTAACATTTCCCGCCAGGCAACGGGAGCATCGGCTCTCCCTCAGGGCGAAGCTTATTACAACTCGGCCCTGGCATTACGAACCACTACCGATTTAACTGCCGATGAAATTCATCAGATTGGTTTAAACGAAGTAGACCGTATTCTGGCTGAAATGGAAAAAATTAAGCAGGCAGAAGGCTTCGATGGCACATTAAAAGAGTTCTTTGCCTACATTAAATCGGATAACACCGATGAACGCTTCTATTATCCGAATACGGACGAAGGACGACAGGCTTACCTTGACGATGCAACCGCCTTTCTGGAGAACATTGCCGAAAAATTACCGGAGTTTTTCGGTATTCTGCCTAAAGCCGATTTGGTCGTGAAGCGGGTAGAGCCCTATCGCGAGCAGGCTGGCGCCCCTCAGCATTACTTTGCGGGGTCGCCAGATGGCAGCACACCGGGTGTGTACTATGCCCACCTGATAGACATGACAACCATGCCTAAGAACGAAATGGAGGCGATTGCCTACCACGAAGGCAACCCCGGTCACCATATGCAAATATCCATTGCTCAGGAACTGGAAGGCGTGCCTAAATTCAGAACCACGTCGTTTTTTAATAGCTATGTCGAAGGCTGGGCGTTGTATGCGGAGCTGATCGCCAAGGAAATGGGCGGCTATCAGAACCCCATGTCTGATTTCGGCCGCTTAGTCTCTGAAATGTGGCGCGCGATCCGTCTGGTGGTAGATACCGGCATCCATGCCAAAGGCTGGACAGAAGAACAGGCAAACCAATTCTTTAAAGATAACTCGCCCATTTCTGATGGCGCGATAAAAGCCGAAGTTCAGCGCTATTTTGTTTGGCCTGGTCAGGCCACTTCCTACAAAATTGGCATGCTGAAAATTCTCGAGCTACGCGAGAAAGCCGAAACCGAGCTGGGCGAAAAATTTGATATCCGCGCTTTCCACGATGTGATCCTCGGCAGCGGCGCAGTGCCGCTTACTATTTTAGAACGTATGGTAGATAACTGGATTGCTAAAGAAAAAGCCGCTTAATTTCGTAGCAGCGGTAATAAAGCCGGCGTAGTTTGCCGGCTTTATTACCGCTACACTGGAAGTGGCAACCATTAATTGTTTAACCATGCCAGATTGCAATCCCCACGCGCCAGCAACAACCCCTTTCGCTTAGAATTTTAATAAAAAGGCGGTATACCCATAAACGGTGTCGTCCGGGTAATCGCCTTGGGCAAACGCATCACCTTTGGCCATATATGCGCCACCAAGTTCAAGGCGGAAGTTAGGCAGCAACTGGTGACGCCAGCGAAATTCAACCTGATTACCAATATCACTGGCACTCCCCACCGGGGTTTGCTGGTAGCTGAAATTTAAATACCGAATCAGCAGGTTATCTTTGTTGGTAAATTTACTCACCATTTTAAGACCCAGTGATACCAGGTTACGTCGCGGCATGGTGCGGTACACTTCCGTTGGTCCGAAGTCGAAGCGACGTACACCGTACAGCGTGTCGAAGTTAGTATTTTTACCATCGCTGCTATTGTTATCACCACTGATTAAATCAACGATGGCCTGTAGGGAAGTATCCTCGGTAACCATCTGACCAAACGCGCCGTGGAATAACCAGGCTTGGTGGTCGATTTCGGTGACATCACTGGGCGACGTTGACTGATGACGGGTACCGGATTGCACAATGACCTCTGCATCGGCACGCCATTTGGTGTCTTTCGGTAAGGTGTAGTGCGCACTAACAGTTAAAAATTCGCGGTTGGCAGTATTCAATCCCGGACCATCTTCTTCGTCAAACCAGTAAGTTTGCAGTTGCCAGGTTTTATTGGCAGAACTTGCATAGACACCGTAAATAGCCCGTTCTGAATACGACTTATCAAAGCCCCGCTCATTAGCATCGATACTTGCTGCATCGCCGGGTAAGCGAGTCACCGGCAGTAAATAAACGCCCTGCACATTCCAATCGTTCCATTGCCATTCACTCACCACACCATCGAAGGTGTTCATGGCATTACGAAAATACCCGCTGGAAATCACCCGACGGCTACCAAAGTCAAGCATAAACCGCCCAACACTGAGCTTCTGCATGTTCAGGGCACCGTCATGTTGACTATTACCAAGCCATGAGAAATTAAACTGCACAGGCTCCAGAGTGTTGACCTGCGAACGACCAAGGGTAGGATCGTCATTGTCCAGATATACCCGGGAATCGGCTAACTCGCCGACGGCTTCGAACTGCGACCATTTCATTACCGTTTTTACCTGCAACTTTGAGGAGACGCGCTGGTTATGCTGATTGAAGCGGTCGTCGGTAGTCGGGAATAACGGATTAGTGATATTTTCATAACGTAAGGCCCACTGCCCTGACACATCAAAAGTGGGCGACTCAGCCAACACTAATGGTGGCAGGAGTGAAGCAGCGCAGGCCACACTGAGCATGCTGGCAAATTTTACATACAGTGATTTCATAGGTGTCTCCGGTTTCTCTCACCTGGGAATTTAGAACGTAGGTTTTGATGTGATTTGGTGTCAGTTACATCACGTTTTAAAACGACTGACTTTTTGCCCCAGTTGTTGGACGGTGCCGTTAACACTGCCGGCAATATCCCCGGTATTCTCGATGGTTTTGAGATTCTGTTGACCCAGGGTATTGAGGTTGGTGACATTAGTATTGATATCCGTTACCACCTGGCTTTGCTCTTCGGTGGCAGCAGCTATCTGATAAATGGTTTCGTTGGCATCATTGACCGCTTCGTTTACCTGATCAAAAGCCCTCGCCAGCTGTTCAGAAACGGCTACCACAGAGTCTACTTCACTGGCACCGCGCTCAATTGCATTTACTGCATCATTCACACTGTGCTCCAGGCGACCAAGCATTTCGTTGATATTTTCGGTTGACTGCTGGGTGCGGCTCGCCAGCGTTCTGACCTCATCAGCCACCACAGCAAAGCCTCGCCCCTGCTCACCGGCACGAGCAGCCTCAATGGCAGCATTCAGTGCGAGCAGGTTAGTTTGCTCTGCGATGCCACGAATAACATCCAGCACCGCAATAATGTTCTGCGAGTCTTTGGCCAGGCTGGATATCACGTCGTTAGCATTACGAATGGAAGCAGAGAGGTTCGACACATTATTGACCGAATCGCTGACCACTTGTCTGGAAGACGTACTGATTTCTGAAGCGACTTTGACTTTTCCCATAGCGCCCTGACTGTTACGGGCAGTATCTGCCACCACATGACTCAGTTCGTTAACCGCCGTAGCAATCTGATCGAGATTGTCATTCTGCTGATGCGACGCAGACTTTACGGTATTGGAGGCATCATTTAAATTTGCTGCGGCAGCTTTCAGGTTTTCAGTATCCTGCTGGATCACCACAATCAATTCCTGCAGGTTTTCCATAAAGCGGTTGAAGGTTTTTGCCAGGATTGCCAATTCGTCCTTGCCGCTACTGTTCAGGCGGCTGCGTAAATCGCCATCGCCCTGACTGATATCGCGCATTACATCGATCAGCGTATTCAGACGATCAGTCACTAGCCGTGGGCCATACATAATGGATAAAGCGCTTACGATTAACACAATAACAAGCACCAGCAGCAACATGAACTGATTGTTTTGTGATGATGATTGCATATCGGCAGCAAGTTCATCAGCAGCGTTTTTCATCGCCTCACCAAAGGTATCGTAATGGCTTCTGACCTGCTCAAAATGATTAATTAAACTCGCCGAACGCAGTGCATTAGCACCTTTAATATCGCCAGCCGACACCAGCGACACGACTTCATTAGCATCACTAAACCAGTTGTCAAAATCACTTTTGAATTGAGTGCTACTACCCACATTCGCCACGCCCCCCTGCACAATGCTGCGTGCCTGACTCATGCGGTCGAGGGCTTGTTGAGCGTTATCTCTGAAGTCTGCTATTTCAGCCTCGATGGCCTGACCGCGCATGCCTGCACGTATAATAGCGTCCTGCAAGGCTGTTTGCGCCTGATATAAATCCCGATCGGCATTAAGAGTGAGAGTGACAGCATTCAGATATCGCTTGGCGATTTGCTCAGAGTCGTCACTCAGCTTACTAAGAGACAAAACAGAAATCACCGCTACAACACACAATAACGCTGTTACGACGACGAGAGGGAGAGCAAACTTACTTCTTATGGAGAACTGGCTGAAATCAATCATGGGCCGCCTCAACTTCACAAACGCTATACCTGCTCAAAGCGTGGCATATTATTTTTATTTTGCAAAAAACAACACATCCTTACACCTAAGCACCCAATGTCACATTTGTCACAATGTGCATATTTGACGCGAATTATGAATTTTATTCGCCGATTGTCAACGAAAATTTGTGCAGAACTAAGACATTTTAACCTTTCGTATAAGAATGAAAACGCGGCCATAGGACCTTAAAATTCCTCAATATCCAATAGATAAAAGGGAAAATAGAAATTATCACCGTTTATACTTATTGAAGGTGAATAGGGCAGAAAGAACCCGTTAGACATATACCACAAAGTATACTTTATACCTAATTTTTCTTCTCTTTGTGAGTGAATAACACCGACCCAATATAGGGTTAAATTTTGAAGAAACTCAAATGGTGGATAAACCAGAAAACTAGCTAAGCAGGCCACTGCGTTAGATGTGATACAGGCTACGCAACGTTAGCTTCAAATCAAAGGAAAGTCTGCTAAGCGCGTGAATTGCGCTTGAAACTAAACTGGCCTGAAATTACAGTAGCCGGTAATGAAGCAGTATTGAGCGAAGTATCTCTTTTTCATGATTAAATTTGTTGTTTTGCTGTGGCTGCTTTGCCTGCCCTTTAGTGCCCCCTTCGCCGTAGAGGTTGTAAAACGTTCCGGCTCGGGATTATGTCATGACAAGAACAGTCAATGGTACGAGCTAACCCGCAATTATACGGCATACAGCAATATGCAAAATTGTCTGGCGGCCGGAGGCAAAGCTTATTCCGGATATATCACTGCTCCCAGGGCCACCATTTCGGATGACTATAACAGAGACTTGTTCCCACACTGGCTGGATGAAGATGAAAATTGCCGCGATACCCGCGCCGAAACGCTGATCCGGCAATCAGAAATTCCGGTGGCATTTGCCGATGCCGCGGGATGTCAGGTAACCAGTGGCCGCTGGTACGACCCATATACTAACAATACCTTTACCGATGATGATGACCTCGATATCGACCACATCGTGCCACTCAAATGGGCTTATGAACATGGCGCAAATAAATGGCCTGAGAACGTCAGAGCCGCTTTCGCGAACGATACCCTGAACGTGATTGCTGTGAGCCTTTCAGCTAACCGCTCAAAAGGAGCAAAGGGCCCCACCGAATGGATGCCCGCCAATTATGGCTTTCGTTGCCAGTATCTCAAACGCTTTCAGCAGGTAATACGTAAATACCAGCTAACATTTAAAGCCAAGGAAAACCGGGTAATGAATAAGCAATTATCCACTTGTGCTTTAACCGGGGCGTTGTTGCCTAAATTGAACTTTGCGGCGTTTACCTGATCAGATCGTAATATTTCCTCGTGGCGAATAAGAATGGGTAAGGCGAAAAGTAAGATATCTAATTGGTCTGCGTACAACAATGCGTTGGTCAATCGCGGTTCGATAGTGTTCTGGATAGATGATAAAGCCATTGATGGTTGGCATTGCCAAACGCACCATGGCGGTCGGGGACGAGGGTTTCTTTTTTCTGATATCGCTATTGAAACAGCGCTAACCATAAAAGCGGTATTTAGTTTGCCGTTGCGTGCAACTGAGGGCTTTTTAAATTCTATTTTCAGGTTGATGGATGTGCCTTGCCGTTCACCCGGCTATAGCTGTCTGAGCAAGCGAGCAAAGACGGTAGAGATTAATTATAAAAGACGCTCTCGTGGCCCGATAGCGCATGTTGTGGTGGATGCCACAGGATTGAAAATCTATGGCGAAGGCGAATGGCATGCCCATAAACATGGAAGAGAGAAACGGCGTCGCTGGCGCAAACTGCATGTTGCAGTGGACAGCGACACGCACGAAGTGATTGCCGCCCAGATGAGTTTGGAAAATGTCGGCGATAATCAGGTATTGCCAGTATTGTTGAACCCGCTTCGACGTAGGATAGGCCAGCTCAGTGCTGACGGTGCATACGATACCAGAGCTTGCCATCAGTTGTTGCAAAAGAAGAAAGCAAAAGCCACTATCCCGCCACGAAGAAATGCGGGCTTCTGGCAAGAAGGTCATCCTCGTAACGAAGCGGTAGAAGCACAGAAAGCGGGTACGCTAGCAGAGTGGAAACAGAAAAGTGGTTATCACAAACGCTCGCTGTCAGAAACCGCGATGTATCGATACAAAACCTTAGTCAGCAACCGATTGAGCCTGCGATGTCATGATGCTCAGGTGGCGGAAGTGTTAATCGGAGTTAAGATAATCAACAAGGTGCTTGGGCTTGGTATGCCTGTTCGTCAGGAAACTGATTAATTGGCTGGACCGCCTGACAACAAAGGGATAGAGGCAATTATTTGATCAACAACGCCACAAACATATCTACCTTTGCCCGCTGTCAACCAAAGCTCAAACATTAGGTATAGGTCTTCTCTATCAACAAGAAAGCTATATGAAAAAGCCAGTTAGTATAATTTTTCCTTTTGCCGAGAGTTATGATAAAGAAACGTCAGTTGGCATATCAAAAATATGTATATACGAATTTGAGTTTGATCTTGTTCCCTGAGGAAAGCAGTTATAAATTTATATTAGTAACTGTTAATGTTGATTAACGTCACTTATTTCTCACATAAAAATAAATTATTCGCCATTTCAGACTATTACTACTTCGGTTAGAATTAACACTAAATCATAAAGGCCTCTCCCAAGGCCTTTAGTACAAGATTTCTATTCAACTGAATTGCTTTTATCCATAAATTCTTTGTACGGCTTGCTCTCGATCGTACCGACGTTAGAGTTCCGTATATCCTTTTTACCTCCGGTCCAATCTCCATTGGAGTTGTAATCGCGAATGTATATTTTTTTCGATTGAGTACCGCTTATGTTAATACGAGAACCAACAGCAACCTCGGTTCTCACTATTCCGTTAGGCTTTCTTGTCTGAGTAATCACTTTGTTTGTAGGCATGCCATTTAGACCCGATTTCGCATAAGCTTCAGTGGCCTTAACGTCCTTTGGCGTATTTGATCCTTTGATGAACTTTTTAATTTCCTTTGCCTGTTTGTCGGGTAAAGGCTTAGCATTTAGATTGAATTGTTTACTCGTACTAGGTAATTGAACTCCGCTGTTTTTAGCTCCTGCAATATTGACAGATGGTGATGTAGTTAATACTTCACTCTTCTTCGTACTCGATGGTAGTGATTCAGGCTTGGGGCCTGGAGCAGGTTTTGGTGGAATTGGTGGTTTAGGGATTGGAGCAGGCTTTGGAGTAATCGGAGGAGGAGTTCCTACACCGGAACCTCCGTTACCTTTAAGTGTAGCAGCGTTTAAGTAACCTGAAAAAACAAGAGCTACAGCTACTGAAATAGTGCGAATCAAATTTCTGTTTGCTTTCATTTGCTTATCCTCTGTATTTAAGTAACTACAATGCTTCATAGCTATGAAATAACACTGGTATCAGTGCAACACTAGTCAGCTTCGAATTTAATTGATATCCGACGCCTACTATTGCTTGGAAGCGCCCACGCTCGCCCATTTCTTTTAAAATGGCGTCCGTGGAACTACTAGGGTGAACTGTAAACAATGTTCTCAATGCTTCTTCAGAACCTTCCAATAACGCAGCTCTAGCTATGCGGTTAACAAGTTTTCTGTTCGAAAATAAAGAAACGTTTCCTATTAGTTTTTCAACTGAATTTCTTCCGATAAAACTTACACCGCCAAGAATCTCTCCAACGTAAGAAGACTGCGGACAAAATTGACGAAGCGCTCCATAAAGTTGTTTACGTTCAAACTGACAACTTTCTTGATTGTCATATCGTTCCAGCTTCAGGCTATTAACAATACAAGAGCCGCTATTTTGTAAATAGAAAAGATATTCGTTAAGACCCGATACCAGCAGCGATTGAACCGGAAACCGACAGCTACCAGTAGAGTCTTGAAACACCGATTGATAAATGTTCTCGTCAAAAAATAGAAAGACATTTGTAGAATAATACTGTCCATCACGAAGAAAAGTGATCTCTATAGGGGTCAAAATACCCTTTTGATTCGCAGCATCCAGAATACTAACTAGTAGTTCTTGGCCGTAAATCATTTTATCGTTAAACTGGGTTATTATATCGCCTACTTCAAGAGAAGTTGTCCCTCCTAACAAACTTGAATATGTTTTAATTTCAGATACTTCAATACCAAGGTTGAACATACCATTAGTATCATTAAGCCTTACGCCGATATCAGTAGCTAAAATTTTTGTTAGCCGTTTACGTTGTAGTTCTATCGCTTTTAATCTTCTGACAAGTGAATGATGAAGGTTTAGCGACCATAGAGATAGATTTTCAAACGAAGCGTTCTTACAATCGATATCATCACTTGCATCACAAATAGCGAAATCTGCTACCATATAATTTGCATGATTTCGATCAAAAGTCAGTGGCGAAGAAAACGTAACCGTTACGTCACCTGGATCGCAGGAGGCATCAATAATAGTATAGAAGTAATCTCGATGTTCATTCGAACATATACTTATACCCGTTTCAGAGTCGCCCCCCCATTCTGCTGGACCACCTTGCCAAAATGAGCGATAAAAGTGTTTTGATTGAAGATATAGGTAAATAGGGTCAGTCTTGACTGGCTCAGAATATATATGAATTGCATCTTGAAAGGAATTTTCAGGTATTTGCTTATTCAATGAAACGCATTCACCCGAAGCAACTCGTGCACTGCTAATGTTGCTTTCATTTACAGTGAAAGATAAGACATACATTTGCACTTCATAAACAGAGAAGTTGCAACCATTTATTACAAATTGTTCGGCCTTTACATCCTTGCACATGAAAATCGCCACACATGCAAGAATGCAGGCTAATTTTAGTTTAACCTGCATATTCTTTCTCTCATGAAATTTGGTTTTCGAAGATGCTTTGTGCAACTGCGCCGATTCCAACCGTGCCTATTGCTAGCTGCGCGGTTGCTTGTGCAGCTGTCGAAGCAAGCAGAAAATCTGATATTACTACCGCTACCAAAGCTGGAATAAATGCAATTAGTAAGGCCCCGAAAAATTTAAATGCCTTGATTGCTACCACAAAAAGCCCTTCTAAAATTTTCAAAGCTCCCCAGCCCACGACGCCTGTAAACAGTAAAAAAGGAATAATTTCCGCCATAATTCAGCCCTCTTAAGGTTAGATATTAACATTATGAAGCTGCCGCTAGACTTCGCGACTTATCTAGATAATTAGCAAAAGGGAGAGGCTCGTAAATCAATAAAACAAAAAACGTGACAAGAAATAGTGTTTTGTTGAAAAAGTAAACGACTTTTCTTAGAGTAGTAACAAGAACTTATTACAATGTAAATTGGTAGCGTTTCGTAAAGGATTGTGAGACATGTCCCCCAAGTCAAATACAAAGATCCCAGCATCAGAGTTCAATCGAAATTTTTTCGCACTTTGCCTATCAAAAAATACCAAATATTACAAAGTATTCACTACCTTGAAGAAAGAGCAAAAATCTAAGATAGTTGATGCAGTTTATCGTAGGCGCAATGAGATATGTGGTATGGAATACGAGCCCATGTTACACATTGCGAATATATTGAAGATAAAACCAAATTACATTTCGCAACTTAAAGTAAAAAAGCTTGGAGAGCCAATACGGCTAATTTTTGGAATATCAAGACAAACGTTAGCAAAGAATGCAGTCACGTATAAACCTTGTTTGCAATCAACACTCATTGAGCTTGTTATATGTCTATGGACATTTCGCGAAGTAATGCTTGAAGTTCCGGAAGGGGAATGCTTAAAGCAGTTATCTATACTAACTTTAGAAGATTTAAATCCAAAGTGTGAAAAAATGTATGCTCTATTCCCTCGCCAAAAACAAATTAACCCCAATAAAATCATAGATTTAGAGTCGCATCTATTCAACTTGGCTCAATTTAAATTAGGCTTTAAGAATGACGAGATAGATGAAATCGATTCTATTTCCAATCATAGGTTTGAATGTATAAAAGCAATTGATGATGTAGTTAATTCAAACATGGGACCAGGGCGAGGATTCTTTATGGAAAAAGAAAAAACAAAGAAGTTGCTTTCTAAATATGAGGGAGTCTACGCAATATACTATCCTAGTTTAAATTTAGACGGGAAGATCCGCGGATACTTTAGAGCCGCTATGCGGATATCACATACTCTGCAGATGCCTTTTATGAAATCTGCAGTAATGCGCACAAAGATTAATGTTAAAAACATCAAGGATAAAGATGGTCCTCGCTTTCAGTTTAGAGGGCATTTCTTGGGTATTGGAAACAAGAGTCACTTTGATGTCACCTTATATTTAGAACGATATACAATTGCCGCTGAGCAATATGCACTAAATAAATCAATAATATCGGGAAAAACTTCAGACCGCATAGATTCTGGATTAGACCCAGATGTAATGCATCTAATTTGTAGGAAAAGCCTAGGAGATGATGACATATTCGAAGGCATTTTATCGTCACTTTCTCAAGGAGCTAACAATACTGCAGTGAGGCCATACGCAGTAAAAGCATTAGTTTATAAACAAAGTTTATCAGAAACTGAGTCCATTCAATTCATGCGAGAACGTGGTTTAAATTACTATTTAAGCCTTAATGAAATGTACGATAATTTACAAAAAAGCAAATCTCCAGAGGCAAAAAAAGTCTTCGATTTTTTTAGAGAATTAGGAGACACGCGCTGTTCTCTAGTAAATAATATTTAAAAAAATAGAGACGTTAATGCATGTTAACGTTACTAATCGATATGTACTTTTTAGAGTCAAAATACAAACAACACAACTGCTCAACATTTGACCAAAATGATTTTTAACGGTTACCTACAAGTGGATGGTTATCAAGGCTACGAGCAAACGCAAGCCACACTCGTCGGGTGCTGGGCACATGCCCGCCGTAAGTTTATGGAAGCGAAGAAAGGCGCGGGTAAAAAAGGCAGTGGCAAAGCGGATTGGGCACTCAATCACATCCAAAAACTCTACCGCATCGAAACCCAGTTAAAAGATAAAACGGTGGAAGAACGCTACCTCACCCGACAAGAAAAGAGCCTGCCGTTACTCAATCAGCTCCATACATGGCTAGCGAAATCGGTTCAACAGGTGCTGCCGAAAACCAAATTAGGTGAAGCGATACAATACTGCTTAAACCAATGGGAAAAGCTTGCACGCTACACACTCGATGGATTACTGAATATAGATAATAATCGCGCTGAGCGCGCGATTAAACCGTTCGTCATCGGCAGAAAAAACTGGCTGTTTAGCCAAACCGCCACGGGCGCAAATGCCAGTGCGGTGCTTTATAGCATCATTGAAACCGCAAAAGCCAACGACCTCAATGTGTTCGAGTATGTAATGACATGCCTTGATGAAGTCAGCAAGCCCGACGCCGATATCGAGCAACTGCTACCATGGCAGTTTGATAAGCGCTAGGTGGTATTGCCGGACGGATACTCAGGAAACGTCGACATACACGCTAACGGCGTTCGCAATATCTGACTGAGGGAAAACATGAATACCACTGAGTTACGATTGGCAAGGCTTGCCGAAGCACGGCAACATTGATAGTGTGATTACGTCAAAATCGCTTGGTAATTATACCGTCAGTATCCCTTGGCAATCACACTAAATAATTGATCCTAACTCTGCTTCACCTTAGCCAATCCATGCTGGTTGCCTGGGAATGGCGATGCGGTCTCCATAAATCGCCGTACTTTTTGCAACAACTGCCACATTTCTGTGCATTTATGATTGCGAGTTACGGTTTCATGCAACGCATGCCACAGCTTTTCAATTTTATTGACCCAAGGGCTGTAGACTGGCTGGAACAGCAAGGTAAATTTGGGATTCTGCTTTAGCCATGCCTGCGTCTTTTTGCTTTTATGAATAATGTAATTGTCTACAATCAGCGTGATGGTTTTTGCCTTCCGGTACGTTTTTCTTAAATGCTCCATTAGCCGGATAAATATCTCTGAGCATTTTGAGTGTCGACCCACGTAAAGCACTTTCCCTGTGCCGGTATTTAACGCTCCGGCCAGATAGTATTTTTCATTCTGTCCCGGCGTTGGCACTAACCGCTGCTTTCCTCTGAATCCCCAATCCGCACCTATTTTGGGATTCAGATGGATATCCACCTCATCCTCGTAAAATACCGGATGCTCTGCAGAACATTTATCTAGCGCCGCTTTAATCGCTGCCAGTTTCTCTTCTTTGTGCGGGTCTCTTATCCGCAAAGTAGGCGCCGCTCTACGCCAAACAATACCGAGTTCTGGCATCCACCGTCGTAAAGTCGAGCTGTGTACACGGATCCCGGTATTCTCATGAATTACCTTCGCCAGTAATTCCGAACTCCATCGGCTACGCTGATAACCTAGGTCTTGTGGTGGGGTCCATAGAATCAGCAAGAAGAGTAACTGCACTATAATGTCACCCGGCAAATAAGCCGGTTTGCCATGCTCTGCATCTTTTAAACCGTCTATGCCTGATTCTTCATACCACTTGCACCAGCGACTGACCGATGAACGTGCTGCACTCAACAATAGTGCAACACGCTTACGGGATTGGCCCTTGTGAACCAATAGCACAGCATTTGCCCGACGACTAAAGCGTTTATCCTTACTGCGTTGAACGATTTTCTCTAAACGGCGTCGCTCAGCCCGGTCAATCAATGATATTCTGTTCATGCTCAGTGTGGTTCTCGGTAATTTCTTTTTGGCGATTGATCTGATCGCAGAAATCACACTGAGTTCCCCCTATGGGGTGATCTACACTTAGGAACAGTTATTTAGTACATGTTAGTTTTTCCACTGCATCTATCTAATTTTCATGAACTTACCAATCATTTAATGGATTAACACTTATGAGCATGGAATGTTTTAAATTGAATATTACTTCTTATGTAACACGTCATTTCAGAAATCTTGAAACTATGACGCCTTGGCATTTTTGTTGGCGTACAAGTGTTGAGTCGGTAGTAATTAGTTTGGTTATAGTCTATCTTTGGGATCTTACTTTGGGCACTGCTGATTCCCTCGAAGTTGATAAGTTTTTAGATTGGCCTTTAACAAAATTACTTTTGGTAGTAGGTTTAATAGTCCCAATATACGAGTCTCTTATTTTTCAGGTTTTGTTGATAAGCGTCGTAAGATGGTTGAAAGGTAATATTTATGTTCAACTGACTATCTCAATACTTGCGTTTGTGGCAATGCATGTACCTGAAGATGGAGCAATTGCGCTATCAGTGGCTGTTTCTGGTTTTTACCTTGGTTTTGCTTTTACTAGTTGGTATCCAAGGCACAAGTTGATAGCAGTCATCATGCCGATAGCTGTTCACTCCTTTCATAATTATTTAGTCACTGTATTACTTATAATTAGCGGTGAATACTCAATATGAGGGGTAGCATCTAACTCATTCCACCTGCCAAAGCGAAAGGCGATATATCTATATCGCCTTAAAAAAAATCAGTATTATTCTTGTAATGTAAAGCATTCCGTTGGGCAGAGAGCGATCACATCCCCTCCTTCCGTATACTCGACGGTACATGATTGGCACTGTATACATTGAGAAGGTGTAATAATTATTACACCCCCTTCAGCTCCCATTCCCACTGCACCATCTGCTGGAGCTTCATCCTCTTCATTTAATATCCATGCTAAAAATGCAGCACCTGCAATATATATATCATTGATAATTCCTTTCTTTTTCTTCTTTTTTGCAGCTTGCGCACCCGCGGATATAAACAATTGCGACTGCAGTGCTAGTGCTGATAGCACAGACCTTTTTATAAACGAGCGTCTAGTGGAATTATACACGCTTGGCGTATTTGATGTTAAATCAACCACCGGGATTAACGCTTGATTTTCTTTGGCGAGTTTCATCTTTAGATTTCCTTTTCTCTTTGCCTTCTAATAGGCACTCGTAGGTTGAACATTAAGGATTAACCGTGACCAATCCATAATTTAAGCATCCGTTTTTCCTGTCCCTGTCAGGGTGTATCTGTTTGGCATATCTTGACTGGTAATTCACTGCCCAATTTCAGGCTTGTTTTTATTCAGAATCCGTGTCGTGTATTACTCGACCCATTAATGGATAGAGCCAGCTCTGCTTACTTGTCGAGACCATGAATTTCGATGTATCGACGTCCATCATTCGTTGAATACTAAATTCAATAGGCTTCTCCACTGGTTATGCCAACAAACTGACACATAGCCGTTACCAATACCATCACGAATTCATAGGGTTTAACGATAGGCTCATGATGGCAGAAATAACACCGTCTACCGATATCGATAATATTAAATTCGTTTAGGAGTTTCGTTATTTTGTTTAGCTCGTTATACTTATTTCTTATGTTCTTAAATTTAAGCATTAATTTCTTAAGAGCCTACCTAGGAATAGGAACTAACTGCCGCTTCATTTATTCTCATACCTACGTCGCTAAGGTATGACATTAGTTCAATATTCTTTTTTAAATAGGCATGATCTATTAAGCTCAAACCAGATAAATCTGTTGCTCCATGTAGATTAAACCCATATTTTACAAAAACCGAAACAACGGCACTACTTTTGTGTGCCAGAAAGCGGACAAAGGTTTCACTATCGGGATATGCTCCAAGCTCAAGCAGTTTTTCAAACTCAGAAGCACCAGCCTCTCGGTCCAGAGTCAAAATAGCAAATGTAGGAGTATAGAATGGTCTATTTGGACAGAGTGATTCGTTAATATTCAAATCGCGATTTTCAATCTTAGAAGTAATTACTTGAAAAAGAGATTGACCGCTATCCTTTGCTTCCAACATTAACATAACAATCGCATTTTCCTTTGCTATGGCTCGAAATTTCGCTTCTTGCTTTTTCGAATTAAATTTTCCCTTTTTATTTTTCATTTATGAGTTCCTTTTCTACAAATCAATTGAATTCCATTATTTCAAGTATTACACAGTATGAGTGTGCATTTTTTATGCTACATGGTTCCATAAGAATCAACAAGTAGAACTTTGCTAAGCAAGTCTCAACCGAATCGATCTGACTTTATTCAAAAGGTTTTAGCTTAAATTCTTCTTGCTTTTCATAAGCAAATGGAGACACTTTTCACAAAGTCAAATACAATCAAAAGTTTCGAAAAATTATTTAAACACAATGGTAATGTTAATGCCCCGAATTCAGATAATAAGTGCACCACTCATGGTTAATGGGTGACAGACGATCAACTGCCTGTTGGTGGTATTCTAAAGTCGCCAAACAATTAGAGTATTACCATGAGTTACAAGCAGTTGATCGAAGGACAACGATACCAGATCGAGTCCTACTTACGCGAGGGTTTCAGTTATCGAGAGATTGGAAAGCGTCTTAATGTGAGTCACAGCACCATTAGTAGAGAAGTTAAACGTAATCGAATTCGAGATAGCCATTACCTACCAGAAGTCGCTCAGGCCAAGGCATTAAAACGACGTTGTCAGGCCGCAAAGTACAGGATATCTGAACTGACGATTACTTTTGTTGAGTTCGGGCTTAACGAAAAGTGGAGCCCTGAGCAGATAGCTGGTGTAGGTAAAATCATCGGTCATCACGTCAGTCACGAGTGGATTTATGGCTATGTCCAGCGCGATAAGTTAAGTGGTGGCAAGTTGTATAAACAGCTACGTCAGAGCCGCCGAAGATACCGTAAAGGTAGCCGCGCGAAGCGTGTGATTATCCCAAATCGCGTTGGCATAGAGCATCGTCCCGCTATCGTGAACAAGAAGAAGCGGTTCGGTGACTGGGAAGCTGACACGGTTTTAGGCAAGCAAGGAACGGGCGCGATTGTTAGCTTGGTGGAGCGTAAAAGTAAGCTGTATCTGATACGCAAAGTGCCAGCGAAAAGCGCAGTCGATGTGGCCCGTGCCATGGTTGGCATGTTGTGGAAATATCGCAGTCATGTCCGAACTATCACGGCGGACAACGGCAGCGAATTCTGTGACCACGAGCTGGTCGCAGAGAAGCTTAAAACGGATATTTACTTCGCGAACCCTTATTCATCCTGGGAGCGCGGACTGAATGAAAACTTTAACGGTTTGCTTCGCCAATACATACGTAAAGGTACCGATTTGCGGACAGTAACGGACAAGCAAATTGCTGAGATTGAACGGGCATTAAATGCCAGACCGAGAAAGTGTCTCGGCTTCAGACAACCTGTCGCGATATTCAATGAATTACGCAAGGCTGCCTAATTTAGCGAGTGGTGCACTTCGGAGTTGAATTCGCGGCTTATTAACGTCACTTATTTCAACCTGCTTTTTAAAAGACAAGTTTGAAATTCGCTGCCATAAGAGAAACTTTCTGGCTCAATGAGTGATATGACGTAAGGCTGACTTGAACGTTTCGATTTATAAGGTCAGCGAAGACGTTTGAAGCGAAGCAAACCGACCGAAAGCGCTATTGGAAAGGCTAAGGGATTATCAAGAGGATGTTTTGCGATTCATGACCCAACTTGGTGTACCGTTTACCAACAATCAAGATGAAAACGACATCCATATGACTATGGTACACCAGAAAATATAGGGCTGATTTCGCAGTATGTAAGGCGCGGAGATTTTTTGTTTAGTGAGAAGCTACATATCAAGCTGCAGAAAACAGCATGTTAGTGCATCAGAAGCGTTAACATTGCTGTTTAACCATAAGCTACCTGATATCTTTAATACTGATCCGGCAGAATAGTTACAAATATCATTTATTGAACATATCAAGCTTCAGAACTCTATTAGCAATAAATAAACTGGTAAGGCTGTTTTTACTAACCATTAATGCTAGTTTGGCTTTCGCTTCCGAATTAACATGCACTTCATGCTTGGTTATATATTTAAAAAGAGGGTCTAAGGAAGGGACCATCTCACTATACATGTCCCAAACTTTGAAGTAGAACCGGTTTGACAGGTTTTCGATAATCTCATCGTAATCCGTATTTTCATAATAGTATTTTTGGTAATTTAACTCTGGGTAATATTGAAGCTATGAATTCCGTGGAAATACCTAACTTGAGAAGTAGACTTTGCCATTTTGTTACACTGATACTTTCAATTATATCAGATAACAATCTAGGCTCTTCCATAGGAAGTAAGTCATCCAGTTCTTCCCCCTTCGTATAACCATTTTTATTCAAGAATATATAGCCTGATTTCATTTGTGCTTCAGATATAACCCCTAAAGACTTTGCTCGATACAGAAGAGCCTTAAAACTAACCTTAAAGTACTTTTTCAAACTATATAGACTTTGCCAATTTAAACTTTTAAGCCCCCGAACCAAAGGATACTTTTGCGTCGCTGACAAAAATAGCCTTCTAGGCATCAGGAATGCGCTAGCAAAATAATTGGCTTGCTTCTCAGTATGCTTGCAACCAGTAACCACACCATCATGCATTACTAGGTGCCCTAGCTCGTGAGCTATATCAAATCGATATCGACAAGGGTTATCTTTAGATGAGTTTCTAATGATTACTGGCCTTTTTCGAGACATAGAAAACGCATCTACTTTTTCATCTACACCTTCGACTACGGCTATAATGATTCCAGCGTTTTCTACCGCTATAGTTATATCCTCAACTGGCCCTTCACCTAACCCCCATACTTTTCTTATGCGCTCAGCTACCTTTTCGATATCTTCTACTTGCTCGAAGTCTAATTCATCAATATTTGGCAGCTCAAAAGTTGGCAGCTCAACAAGTTCTTCAAGGGAGCAAATAACCTGATCTAATATTTCAGCGCGAGCCATTACAGTATGCGTAAGGGCTTTAGTCCTAGATTTCAAACTTCGGAAATGGCATTGCTCTTCAATTACAGGTGTATTTCTATCCGTATAGAAGTAGCCACTTTCAACATTTAACGCCTTACATAGTAAAGGCATTTGATCAGATGTAGGCTCTTGACCAGCTTCCATCTTATGTATGTTTTGACGGGTAACATTTAGTCTATTCCCCAGCTCTTCCAGAGAATAGCCTTTGGCTAATCGGGCTAGTCTTAATTTATCTCCTCTATAGGGAGTTAGTTTAAAGTTGTTTTCCATTTTCTTTTGCCAAACCAGTATCTACTTCTTTTGATTTAACAGGCTTTCTTTCAAGAATATTTGCTTGAGGTAGTTCAGCTTCAATGGCAAAAGGTACAATGCGCGAGCTTGATTTAGATGCCACATCGACCGGATCTCTCCTGTCATTGCAGAAAACCCCACCAAAACTACTCGAAAATCATCTTCCAAGTCTTCTAGCTCACCATTTTCCAGATTGGTTTCAGGAGCCTGAATAAATAACCGCCAAGTTATCTGACTAGCCATCTGAGTGTCAAAATCATCAAACAATAAAGCCAATTGACTCTGTTCACAGTTATTTTTAAAGAAAACCTTTTTCTTTTTAGGATTAATTGGGTCATCCCTAAAAACTCGGACAGGTATATTACAGATGCTTGGGACATAGTCCATAGTTTTACTCTTAACGGCTATCCAAGGCTTACTTGGGTCATTCGCTAGCTGCAGAAATAACTGTCTCACACGCCCATAAATACATGTTTCCCGTGTGTAGTTATCGTCATATCCCGAATTTAAATTTTGCATTGTCATTTCTACAACCTTCAAAATATTAAATGACAACTCTTCCAGAATAGCTTCATCCAATTCAGGACATAACTCGAATGGGGATTCTAACTCAGCCTTAACCATAACTTTAAATAGCCTTAAAAATTGCAAATTTCGATATATGTCAACCAATATTATGCTAAATTAATACTATGTCAACCGAAATTAGGCTAAAATTGAATTAAGTCAACCAAGCATATTTTGACTTTTAATGCACCAAGCGACTTTAACATTTAGAGGTAATTAATCATGGCAAATCATATCAACGGTAACGCAGATGGAAGTAATGGACAAAATGAGACTTATACAATTCCAGGAAGGGGTGTGGTAAAAAGAAACCAGTTAGTAAACGAAGTCAAGAATAAAAAACACCCAAACTTTCACACAATTGAGGTGAATGGAAAGGAGTTTGTTAGAGCCAACCCAAATAAAAAGAAGATTGATAATGTAGATAAATGATGTATTACAAACAAAAAGCCCCGACCATTTCTGATCAGGGCTCATATATTAATGGTGCCTCGACCCGGGATCGAACCAGGGACACGCGGATTTTCAATCCGCTGCTCTACCAACTGAGCTATCGAGGCACATAAAACTGTGCAGTGTAAGCTTTAATTTTTCTTTGCAAAACTTTGCAAGTCAAATCTAAGTGCTTACTAACTTTGTATCTCTTATCCTAACAGCTTAGCTTGGTGAAGTTGACCGATAAAGCTTGCACTTTTCAATCCGCTGCTCTACCAACTGAGCTATCGAGGCTAAAACTGGTTAGCGGTAAACGTTGCCGTCTCGCTGTGGGTGCGTATTTAACGAGTTTCGCGCTTTTAAGTCAACCCCTTTTTTTAATATTTTAATCAACTGCGTGTTCTTTGTGCAATCTGTGCAGAATCATGGCTTTTGGGGCGGAACATAGCCTTCAATCGTCGGCTCTTTACCTTCAAACAGAAACCCTTCCATCTGTTCTTCAAGGAACTTGCGATCGGTTGGCTCCATCATATTGAGCTTTTTCTCATTAATCAGCATGGTTTGCTTTTTCTGCCATTCCGCCCAAGCTTGTTTCGAAATACTGTCGAAAATGCGCTTACCCAGTTCGCCCGGATAAAGCTGGAAATCCAGTCCGTCAGCTTCTTTATCGTAGTGCACACAATGTACCGTTCTCGGCATGGTCATTCTCCGCATTAATTTGTTGTGATTATAACTGTTTCGTTAAATCAGTTAGAAGTCTTTTTACCGGCGTTGGCACACCAAGTTGCAATGGCTCATGTAACGATACCCAGCTATGGCCGGACTCGGCAATCACCGCGCTTAACGACTCGCAATGTACCAGCTTAGGCTGAATATCTAAATGATAGTGGCTAAAAGTGTGCCTGAATGGCGCAAGCAGTTGAGTATCGAAATCACCGCCGATGAACTGCGCAACATCATTTGGCACGGTGTCAGGGTCTTCGCTCTCAATAAAGCTCCACAACCCTCCCCAAATACCGCTGGATGGACGTTGTTTAAGCAAAACACTGCCCTGATAAAACGGGATCCACATCACGGTACTTTTTACCGGCAGGGTCTTTTTCGGCTTTTTACCCGGGTAGTCAGTCTGGTTACCCTGAGCATAAGCAATACAGTCACTTTGTAACGGGCAGCGATCACAGGCCGGTTTGCTGCGGGTACAAATCATTGCTCCTAAATCCATCATGGCCTGGGTATAGTGATTGGTCCGCTTGGCTGGCGTATTCTGCGTAGCATACTGCCAGAGCTGTTCTTCTACCTGGCGCTTACCCGGCCAGCCTTCTACGGCATAATAACGAGCCAGTACACGCTTCACGTTACCGTCGAGAATAGGGTGTGACTGACCGCCGGCGATGGATAAAATAGCGCCGGCCGTAGAACGGCCAATCCCCGGCAGTGCCATCACTTCATCCAGTGTGGGCGGAAACTCGCCGTTATAGTGCGTGGCAATTTGCTGTGCCGCTTTATGCAGATTACGCGCTCTGGCGTAATATCCCAAACCTGTCCACAAATGTAACACATCATCCTGGGGTGCTTCGGCCAGTTCCTTCACGGTTGGAAAACGCGCCATAAAGCGCTCAAAATACGGGATCACCGTGGTGACCTGAGTTTGTTGCAACATGATCTCAGACACCCATACCCGGTAAGCAGAAATAGCCTGCTGCCAGGGCAGGTGCTTACGGCCATGTGTGTCAAACCAGTTTAATACCCGTGTAGAAAATGAATTCACGACTTTTTACTCCCAATTACTGCGGCGCAGTGTAACAGTGATTGCACTAATCCCGTAGAGCCTGATAGGCTCTGACCAACTTTTCCCCAGGAGCGTTTCATGCGATACGTTTTTTTACCCGGTACCTTATGTGATGAGCGTGTGTGGTTGCCCGTCTGGAAGCAACTCAACCTCTCTGCCCGTGCTTATGTTCCGCTGCAATGGGCAAATAGTTTAGAAGAAATGTTAGCGCTCACCAACGACCGCACCGACCCGGCAGGAAAAAACCACCTGATTGGCTATTCCATGGGGGCCTACATCGCCGCACTCTGGGCGCTCACCTATCCGGATAAGGTCGCCTCGTTAACGCTGATGGGCTACGCCCCCACCGGGCTTTCAGAACGAGAGCTTAAACGGCGTAAAACATTACTTGAGCAGTTAAGAGGCGGCAAGGTGGATGTCACGGCTAAAACCTATCTGGCTAATATGATGCTTCCTGAGCACAGCGACGAAATACTGCCAATACTTACCGATATGGCCAGCGATTTAGGCGCGGCAACGTTACAGGCACATGTGCAAAGCACCACCCCCAGAAAAGACCTCACCGGTAAACTCAGCCAGCTTAGATGCCCGGTGAATTTAATCGCCGCCCGTGAGGACGCGGTTGCGCCGTTTTCGGCCATGCAAACCGCGCAGCAAAAAATTAACGGTGCACGGTTGCTGACGGTTGATGACAGCGGTCATATGATGATGCTGGAACAACCAGCAAGTGTGGCGGCGCTGCTCAACGAGCTATTGGCTTAAATTAAGGTAACGCTGCAGGGCAAGCTGTGCGGAAGGAAACGCCAGCTTAAGCTCAGCACAATCAGATAAAGGCCGCCAGCTAAAGCCACTCACCTCACTGTTGTCCACCTCACAAACAGGCTTGCTGTGTAGCTCTGCAACGAAAAAGATATCCATGGTTGGGTATACCAACGTTTTATACGGGTATTGATTTGGCCATGCCCCGAGATATTGCAATGAGTCGCCGGGATCGATGCCGGTTTCTTCCCTGCACTCACGGCGCAGCGCCTGCTCGGCCGACTCATCGGGATTAACAAATCCGCCCGGCAAATCCCACTCACCGGCAGCCGGGGCTTTACTGCGCTTTACCAGTAGCACCTGGTGCTGACACACCAGAATCCCACCTACCGCTGCCGCCACATTGCGAAACACTTCAAACTGGCAGTAGCTGCACTGGTAACAGTTGTTGTCCTGGCTGGTAAGAGCCTGCTGACCACACTGGGGGCAAAAGTGAACTGACATGAAGTGAGTTTCCATTCGTTTGAGCTGGGTTTACGCTATCATACAACCAGCGACCCGTCGCGGCTCCGTATGCCTGACCGTTGCAATTTTGTACGCGTCGTGGATAATGCCGCGGCAATTAACAGGTGACAGATTATCATGGCAAAATTTAATTCCCAGGCCGAAGCCGAAGCGGCCGGCGTTTATATCAGTAAAGTAAAGAGTTTTGTGAAGCGCGAAGGGCGCTTAACCAAAGCCCAGGGCCGTGCGCTGGAAGAATTCTGGCCTACCAAAGGCATTGAATACCGGAACGAGCCGCTGGATCTGGCTGCTGTATTTGGTCGTGACGCGCCAGTGGTTGTCGAAATCGGTTTTGGCATGGGTAAATCGCTGGTCACCATGGCTCATGAAGCCCCTGAGCTTAATTTTATTGGTATTGAAGTCCATCGCCCGGGGGTTGGCGCTTGCCTGGCGGATGCCGGTGAACTGGGTGTAGAAAATCTGCGCGTGATGGAACATGATGCCGTTGAAGTACTTAAAAACATGATCCCCGATGCCAGTCTGCATCGCCTGCAGTTGTTTTTCCCCGATCCGTGGCATAAAAAGCGCCACCACAAACGCCGCATCGTGCAACCCGATTTTGCTGAATTAGTCCGCACCAAACTGGCCGTTAGCGGCACATTCCACATGGCCACAGACTGGGAACCCTATGCCGAGCACATGGCCGACGTCATGAACGCAGCAGAGGGTTACACTAACACTGCTACCGAAGGTAAGTATGTACCCCGCCCTGACTACCGTCCAACCACCAAATTTGAAGTACGCGGCCAGAAACTCGGCCATGGCGTTTGGGATCTGATTTACGAGCGTACAGCATGAGCCTGTCTCCTCAAAGCCAGTTAATACTGCGTAACGAAGAACAGTTTGAGCAGGGCAACTGGCTGGTCATTAATCCCGACGATGCGGCTTTATTCAACGCCTTAAGTGAGGTAAAACTCACCGTTTTGCATCAGTATTACGATGTATTTAAACTCTGTGCCCGACGTACTGAGGCCGCCCGTTTTGACAGCCGCGATCTGGTAAGCAATAACGCTAGCTTTGCACTAACCGTAACCTCTGGTAATCACTCACACATTTTTGCTCCTGCAGTAGGTGATATTGAAGGTATCACCGATGTGTTGATTTTTATGCCCAAAGCCAAGGCACACCTGGCGATGCTGGTGGCCATGGCGGCCGCGCTGGTTGGCGAAGGTAACCGCGTTCACGTGATTGGTGAAAACCGCGGTGGTATCAAAAGCGCCGACAAAACCATTCAATCCTATGGTGATGTAGACAAAATTGACTCTGCTCGTCACTGCAGCTGGTTAACCTGCCATCTCGACCAGGCGCCTGCTCAATTTACACTTGACGACTACATGAGCCGGGATATTTACAGCCGCAACAATGTCGACTGGACAGTGTGTTCCTTACCCGGAGTATTCAGTCATCGCGAACTTGATGCCGGCACCGCCATGTTGCTGGATAAACTGCCCTCCTCCCTGTCTGGTAAGGTACTCGACTTTGCTTGTGGTGCCGGGGTTATCACCAGCTACCTGTTAAGTGCCGGCAGTAAGGCCAGTGTGGAACTGCTGGATGTCAGCGCTCTGGCTGTGTGGTGCGCCGCCCATACGTTGCATGAAAATAATCAGCAAGGTGTTATTATTGCCACCGACACACTGCAGGGTGTTAGCGCTAAATACCACACAGTTGTGACTAACCCGCCGTTTCATACCGGGGTTAAAACAGATTACCGCATCAGCCGCGAGTTTATTCAGGCAACCCGACAACATCTGCAACCGAAGGGTAAACTTTATCTGGTCGCCAACCGCTTTTTACCCTATGCAGAATTGCTTTCTGAACAGTTTTCAAGCCTCTCAGTGCTAACCCAGGACAATCGCTTTTCTGTGTATTTTGCACAAAGTTAGCGTTTAAATCCCTGTCTTGTGTGATAATTTGTGCAAAGCATCAAATTAAACGCTGGAGAGTAGTGTGAACATTGTTTTTGCGATTTCTGAAGTTGAAGAGCTGGTCAAAACCGGTGGCCTGGCCGATGTGGGCAAAGCGCTGCCTCTGGCACTGAAATCGCCCGATCATACTATCAGCGTATTTATGCCCTACTACCGGGCAATCGCCGAACAGTTCTCACTTTCTGAAGCCTGTAGCAGCCAGACCCTGTTTGCCGAAAGTAAGGTTTACCACTATGCCGTTCGCCAGCTTAACTGGCATGGTATCGAGGTGTACTTTATTGACTACCCTGAATACTTCGACCGGGAAGGTCTTTATAACAATGCTTATGAAGCCTATAACGACAACGGCGAGCGGTTCAGTTTTTTTTGTGGTGCCGTATTAAATGCTATTCAGATGCTCGCCATGGAGCCGGATATTATCCATTGCCACGACTGGCACACCGCCATGTTGCCCTTTTTATTACGCAACGACCGTACCGGCTATTTCAGTAACACACGTTCAGTATTTACTATTCACAACGCCGCGTTTCAGGGGGTTCACCGCATAGAAGAAATTCCCTATCTACGCCATCATCCGGCCATCGTTGAGCAGGTCCATGGCGGCTACATTAACTTTTTGCAATCCGCCATCGAGTGCGCAGACAAAATCACCACGGTAAGCCCTAACTACGCCTCGGAACTCCTCACCGACCTTGGCAGCCACGGCCTGCACGACCGGCTCATGCAACGCCGCAACGACCTATGCGGCATTTTAAATGGCTGTGATTACAGCCAGTGGGATCCCATGACCGATCCCTATATTCCGGCCCACTTCAATGCTGAGGATGTCGGCGGCAAGGCTGAGTGTAAGCAGGCCCTGCAACGTAAATCTGGCTTACCGGCAGAACCGAATGTACCGCTGTTTGGTATGGTATGTCGCCTTACCGAACAAAAAGGTTTTGGTTACCTTACCCCTATCCTCGATCGCCTTATTCGTCACAAGCTGCAACTGGTGATTATTGGCACCGGCGATCCCAGGGTTTGTCAGGATCTTGGCGAGTTTGCCGAACAACACCCCCAGCAGTTCTCCTTTATAAATGGCTTTAGTACCGAACATGCTCACCTGATTGAAGCAGGTGCGGACTTCTTTTTAATGCCCTCTCAGTTTGAGCCTTGTGGTCTTAACCAGATGTACAGCCTGGCCTACGGCACAGTGCCTATAGTACGGGCAGTCGGCGGTCTCAAAGATACCGTGGTCGATCCCGAATACGCCCCCGATACAGCAACCGGTTTTGTGTTCGAAGAGCCTAGTGGCGAAGCGTTACTTAGCTGTATTCGCCGTGCGTTGTTAGCTTACTATGAATGCCCGGTGACTTTCCGGGCATTGCAGCAAAGGGGCATGCAAACGCGCTTTACCTGGCTGGCTGCCGCTGAACAATATCTGGCGCTCTACCAGAGCATCCGTTAATGTCACGCCGAGCATTAATACTGTTGGCCACGTGTGCCTTAGCAAGTCCTTCGGCGCAGGCTGATGTACCTCAGGAGTGTCTTCAGGCGCCGGAGCGACAAACCTACTGCCCACATACCCTGTACCGGGTAGCCCGGGTTGCAGTACCGTCACTGGCGATTAACCAGGGCGGTATGGTATGCCTGTGTTTATCCGACCTCACTGATTTGCCAGCCAGCCGTCAGCAAGCCGCCTTTACCAGCATAGCCCAGGAGTATGGCTTGCCACCGCTAGCACTTTACCGGCTGCTGGAAATACCGGCGCCAGACTGGGCTAAAGCAAATAAGCGTTAATCTGCACCAAAGCGTGCTGTTCTTTCTTAAAACTGCACCTTTAAGCCCTTGCAATACTTTATTTTTTGGCCTTTATGAGCCACTATTAACCTACTAATCCTTGTGGGCTAATTAACCTTCTCATGTCGCTGTCGGCCGCCAAACTTTCGATCAAAAGTATCATGATATGGCTTGTTATCGTCGTGTCGGGCAGCGCTATGTTGTTATCTACCCTGGTAACAAACTACCTGCAACACGCTGAGGTAAAGGAGCAGTTGCTACAAAACGTGCGCTCGCTAGCCGATATGATAGCCAGTAACGTGCGTCCTATCATGGCCACCGCACCCACCGATTTAGACGAAGAAATGATCCGCAGCGATCAGCTTGCCAATATGTTGCACGGGCTCAATAGCTTCCCGGACGTATTAAACGCGCATATATACAGTGCTCAGATATACGGGCAGACGCCGCAGATGCTCGCGTTGTACACCAAATCAACCAGTACCGCTGCCGAGAGTAAGATTAATGACCTGGCGCGCTACTTTACTGCCCGGTTAGACGAAGATAACCAGGTAATAGAAATCATCCGCCCTATTAACATAGAAGAACAAACGCTCGGATACGTCTATCTGCGGATGTCGTCCAAATCGTTTTTCAGCCACGTCAGTGGCACCCGCATGGTGCAAGTAGCCACAATAGGGCTGATTATCATTGCTGCCTTTCTGGTTGCACTCAAATATGGCCAGATGCTGGCTAATCCAATTCAGGACACCAACCTGATGCTGCAGAAGGTTGCCCGTAGCCGCGACTACTCCCTGAGATTCTCAGCTAGCAATGTCCGCGAGTACGACCATATGCTTGATTCCATCAATATCTTACTGTCGCGGGTTGAGGAATACATCTGCAAACAACAGCAGGCCGAATGTCAACTGCAAACACTAAACAGCCGTCTGGAAGAAGAGGTAAATCAACGTACGATCGCACTGAAGAGCGCTAACAATGAACTGATTCAAACTCTTGAGAAATTGCATCAGTTTCAGCGCCAGATTGTTGAAAACGAAAAGATGGCATCACTCGGCGATATGGTGGCGGGCGTTGCCCACGAGGTAAATACACCGATTGGGCTGGGCATTACCGCCTCGACCATGATGCTCGACCGACTGGCCGTTATCGATCAGCAGTTTCGGGATAAGACTCTCAAAGCCAGTGCCATGGATCGGTTTATCAATGAGAGCCGGGAAAACCTTAATATCATTTACCGCAACCTCGACCGGGCCGCGCAGTTAATTTCAAGCTTTAAGCAAGTGGCGGTAGATCAGACCAGTGAAGAAGCCCGGGAAGTCAACGTCAAGCAGTTGATTGAAGAAACCCTGATGTCGCTGCGGCCGCGGCTGAAAAAGGTAACACACACGATTAATGTGGATTGCTCTGAAACCCTGAATGTAATGTGCAAAGCCGGGCCGCTAAATCAGATTTTAATCAATTTAATCATGAATTCACTAATCCACGCCTTCGAAACGGTTGAAAACGGCAAAATAGACGTCATAGCTAGGTTGACGGATGACCAAAAACTGAAAATAATTTACAAGGATAACGGTAGCGGTATACCAACAAGCATCAGGAAGCGTATTTTTGATCCCTTTGTTACAACTAAACGTGGCCAGGGTGGCTCCGGATTAGGGATGCATTTGGTATTTAACTTGGTAACTCAGGCGCTTAATGGCAATATAAAGTTAGAAAGCGAAGAAGGAAACGGCGTTGAGTTTACGCTAACGTTCCCGGTAACAGTAAAAAAACCATAAAACCGTTATTTAACACATTTTTTCTTGAACTTAACCTGCCCTTAGGCGTACTTTTACGAATGTGGCAATTAATTTGCAAGATAAAAAGATCGATAACAATAAAATCTGATAAACTTTGTACAGAGTACTAATTTTTGTAAATAGAGTGTGAACATGCAGACGCCCAACATATTGATAGTAGAAGATGAAGTGGTCACCCGAACCACATTGAAAAGTTTGTTTGAAGCCGAAGGGTATAACGTTTTCGAAGCCGAAAACGGCGAACAAATGCATGATTTTTTTGAAAATCACACAATCAATCTGGTTATCATGGACATTAACCTGCCTGGTAAGAACGGATTGATTCTGGCTCGCGAAGTTCGCGACCGTAAAAATATCGGCCTGATTTTCTTAACCGGTCGTGATAACGACGTGGATCGTATCCTGGGTCTGGAAATTGGTGCAGACGATTATCTCACCAAACCATTTAACCCACGTGAACTGACCATCCGTGCACGTAACCTGCTTAGCCGCACCACCAGCAGCACCGAAGACGATGATTTACCCAGTCGCGTTAGCTTTAACGGCTGGACTCTGGACGGCGACAGCCGCTCTCTGATTGCGCCTAGCGGCAATGAATTCCGCCTGCCACGCAGTGAGTTCCGGGCGTTACACCTGTTCCTGAGCAACCCAGGTAAAATCCTTACCCGTGAACAGCTGATTATGGAAATGACCGGCCGTGAACTACGCCCGAATGACCGTACTGTGGATGTTACCATTCGCCGTATTCGTAAGCATTTCGAATCTGAGCCAAACGAAGAAGAACTGATTGTCACTATCCACGGTGAAGGCTACCGCTTCTGTGGCTCAGTAGACAGCTAAAACTGCCCAAATCGCTCATTTACGTACTGGGACAACAGCACAAGTATTAGCTTGCTGCTGTTGTTTTAGTGTCTGCGATTGACAACATTATTTTCTGACCCAACGCCACCTTGCTTGCTGAACTTAATCAGGCTCAGTCATTAATAGTTGATGCAGCTGTTGAATCTCTTGCGAATAAGTTGATGGCGCCTGCGTTTCTACCAGCGGCATAAGAAATTGTCGTGCTTCGTCACGCATACCCAGTACGTTGAGGGTGTGAGCGAGAAAATATTGTGTATCAGCATCCTGACCATTGCGAGTGTAAGCTTCGCGTAACAGCTTAAGGCCGCTTTCCATACGATTACGGTGCACCAGACCCCAACCTTTTAACGCCAGTATATAAGGGTCTGCAGGGTTGATCGCCTCGGCGGCTGCCACATACTCAATCGCCTTTTGCGGCTCAAAATGAAAGTACAACTGGGCAAGACGGCGTGCATAACCGGCCTTCTTCGTATCGTCTTCTGCGGTAAGGTAGAGCTTCTCATAGTAAGGTGCAGCTTCTTTAAAGCGCTGTTCATAGTAATAATACTGGCCAAGCAAGCTAAGGCTGAATACCACCTCGGGCGCCGCTGCCACCCGCTTTTTCAGAACCTCCTCGAATGCTACTTTACCAATATCAATCCGGGTTAAGCCATATAACTTAGCGTACGCAAGTTCAAAAGCAGGGTTTAACTGTAATGCATGATGGTAATATTCACTGGCTTTAATCGCCCGCCCCTGCTGTTCTGCAAGGCGCCCATTTAATAACCAGAGCTCGGCGACATTGTTAAAACCAGAGGCTGCCTGAAGTACCTTCTCAGCTTCCTCAGTCTGATTCTGATTGAGGTATATTTCGGCAAGCTTAATCGGCGGTAAAGGATCATCAGGATTAATTTGCCGGGCCTGCTGCAATGACTTCACCGCCAAGCGCTGATTCCCCGACCGGATACTCGCATTGGCAATCCCTAGCAACAATGTTGCATTTCCGTTGCTGAGGGGCAGCGCTTTGTAGAGATCCAGGTCAGCCCGGTTTGACTCCTGTTGAGACACATACAACTGCGCTCGTCGAATCAGATTTCTGGCGGTATCATGCTCCAGTTCAATAAGCCGGGAAAGCATTCTCATTGAGCCCGCTGTGTTCCCCTCTTTTTGATAGATCGCTATCAGGCTTTCAATCACTGAACGATCAGTACTATCCTGTTTATACAAGGTTTCATAGCGTTCTTTAGCCAACTCTGCCTGACCAGACGAGAGTAACATTCCGGCATACATTTGTTGCAATGGCAACTGGGCAGGATACTGCGCAGCCAGTTGCTCAACCCTTTCCAACGCTTCGCTTTTATTGCCCTGGTAAAAATCCAGCCAGGCCAGATTAGCCTGAGCCGGAATCATGTTAGGATCATGGCTCAGTGCATTGTCAAATGCCACCCTGGCGTTATGAGCGTCTCCCGACATCAAATGCAGAGTACCTTTAAAATTATACCAGACCGGCGCCTGGGCTGAGCGTTGTAATTGCTGTTCAACTACATGAAGTGCCTTAGTGTAATCGCCAGCAAAACTCAGGGCGACTGCCGATACGCGGGCGACTGCTTCTGAATCCGGAAAAGTCTGCTGCAATTGCTCGAGTCGTTGCATCGCGGGGTCGCGCATGCCCCTGGCAAATAGTATTTTGACTTCCAGCAAACCGGTTTCCAGGCGCTGTGGATACCTGTCGGCAAAACTGCGCCAGGCTGGCAGGGCTTTAAATACCTTCCCGTCTTCAATAAAAAGTTCAATCAGTAGAGCCATGGACTCTGGCGTTTCTGTCAGCAATGTATCCTGTACCGGCTCCAGCAGGCCAATCGCCTGGTCGGGTTGCTTTAACGCAACATGCGTCCTGGCCAACAAAGCTAACGTCTGTGGGTAAAAAGCGCGCTCTTTAACTAAAAATGTGAATGCCTTGAGTGCCTGTTCATAACTCCCTGACTGATAAGCAATTAAGCCTTCCAGATAGTACAGTGTCTGGTCATTCGCCTTAGTGGTTTCATCCAACTGCTCGATACGCGCTCTATAAGTTGCCAGGATTGCAGAGTATTTGTCATTTGGGTCCAGACTGTTGCGCACCAACATGGCGAAAGGATCCTCTGGTGCCAGACTGAGGATAAGATCCAGCGTATTGGCCGCCTCTTCACGTTGATTGGCAGCAAGATAAACATCCACAAGTGTTCGTAACACCAGCGGGTCCTCGGGTGCAAGTACCGACGCTTTATCCACAAATTCAAACGCCTCGTCATAGCGTTGTTGATAAAGCGCTAAGCGTCCCTTGGCAAGCAATACCCGAATATCATTAGGTGCCATAGAGGCAGCTAATTCAAGCTGTTTTCTCGCTTCCTGCCAGGCTTTGTTCTCAATGGCCAGCTCGGCAAATCCCAACGCCGCAGCGAGCTCTTCCCCCAGTTCCTTCAGAGCGGAATAACTTTCCCTGGCGCAGTTGTTATTGTTTGTTTCCCGGCATGCCACTGCCCGCTGTTTCAGCCAGTCTGCACGTATGGCTGGCGTAAACGTATGAAAACCGGAGAAGCTAATTAACGATTCAAACTGTCTTGCAGTAATCAGTGAGCGTGACCATTCCCGTGCAAATAGTTCAGCATCAGCTCCTTGCTCGAGCGCCTGTTGGAAGGTATCAACTGCCAGCTCATGGCGGCCATATTCAGTCTGTATTTTGCCCAGCAATGTGAGCGCAGGAAGGTAATCGGGGAGTTGCTGGCGGCACCGCTTCAGATAAATTAGCGCTTCTTCGGAGTTACCATCAAGATAAGCAAACTCAGCTTTCTCACAGTCAATAACCACGGCTTCAGTCTGCTGGCTTTGCGCCAGACCTTGACCAACAAAACAACACCAACAAAAAAGCGCAAAAAAGAAACGTCCGGCCACGTTAATACAACTCACTAGCGGTTAACCTGGAATATCTGAATGAATCCGGCTGACAACGACTCACCGGTGTTTGCCGGATGAGCCTGGCGCGTTCATGCAGCAGCGTGCTTACGACGTCTGCGCATGACTAACAGTACTCCACCCAATAACAGGGCTGCTGTGGAAGGCGCTGATACCGGCGTTTGTTCATCCTGCGGCGGCTTGTGGGTAAATAGTTTATTATGAACTTGTACACCGCCGGTGTAAGACAATGCTGCGATACCGCCATCCAGACTACCGGTATAGCTGGTGATATCAGCGTAAGGCGCCAGTACCGAGCCATTCCAGCCATCACCATTAAAGTTAAGACCGGTGTAATCGTAAAAATTCCACAGCACCAGTGGCGAAACCGAGCTCTTCTCGAAGTTCCCTTGCGCTTTTGCATTGATATTGAGTGTGCCGGTACCTGATACGTTAATGATCATTGGCACACTTGGTGTAAAACCGAATTCAAGCCCACCACTTTGTAAATCATCACCGCTAATATTAAACACCAGCAAATCATCTGTACTGGACGATTCGAACAACTTTTTGTTCATATCTGACGTATTAAACGTGCCGTTTGCGGCCAGCGTCTGGTAATAATCGCTGTCATCGATCACGCTTTGATAGATTGCATCGAATCGGCTTTGCAATAACAATTGATCTTCTTTAATAAGGGCAGCGTCGTGATCCTGAACGTCAATGTTAGCCGGATTAGCGTTTCCGCCATACACCACGTTACCATTGAGTGCCTTGAGGCTGGGGGCGTTAATATCTCCAACTACGGTGACTGCATCAACCACGGGGTCGGCAGGAATACGACTGCCTACGTCGGTTGAAGCACCGTTAATATCACCGCCAATCATGATCCGCCCTTCAATATCACTGGACGTATTCAGATCGTTTTTCAATATTAAGTTGTATGTACCAACGTTATCAACCGAGGCAAAGCCAGATGCAGCATAAGCACACAAAACGAGACCACTAATACGACTTAACATTTTCATTTTATTCACTTTTTCATTAAAGGTTGAACTGGGCAGATCAATGCAAAATTCACACCACAACGTTAACCTATTGTTTTGTAGTATATTATAACAAAGAGAACGCACCAGTTAGCATAAAGTGTAAAGGATGCCGACAATAAAGCCTGCGATTAAGCCCCGGCAATTTTCAGTTTTTCGAGCAATACAGCACCGGTATTAACACTTCCGCGAGCATCACGTTCGGCACCAATGGCAACAATATTGGCGAACATTTCCTGCAAAGTTCCAGCAATTGTCACCTCGTGTACCGGGTATTGTATCACACCGTTTTCCACCCAGAAACCGGCCGCACCACGGGAGTAATCACCGGTTACGATGTTAACGCCCTGACCCATCATTTCGGTCACGTACAAACCCGTGCCCATCGTTTTCAGCAGTTCTGCGTCTGACTGCCCGGAATCACTGACAATCCAGTTATGAATGCCTCCGGCATGGCCGTTCGTCACGGTGTTAAGTTTGCGGGCTGAATAGCTGGTATACAGGTACGTCGACAATTTACCGCCATCGACGATGGTCATGTCTTTGGTGGCCACGCCTTCGTGATCGAAGTTACTGCTGGCCAGTCCGCCTTTTATGTGCGGGCGTTCGACAATATTCAGCCACTCCGGAAATACCTGACTGCCGAGCTTGTCGAGCAGGAAAGAAGAACGGCGATATAATGAGCCACCACTGATAGCCCCAACATAATGGCCAAACAAACTGGAAGCCAGTTGCTTATCAATTAATACCGGTACGGTGGCGGTTTTAATTTTCTGTGCGCCAAGGCGGGCCACTGTGCACTGCGCGGCTTCCAGCCCGACCGCTTCGGCGGAGTCCAGCTTGCTGGCATTGCGACTAACCGTGTAGGCATAATCGCGTTGCATATCATCCTTATCACTGGCGATCACCATACAACTCAAGCTGTAACGACTGCTGGTATAGCCGGCATTAATACCATGCGTATTACCGTACACCCGCATGCCCATATTGGCGTTATAGCTGGCCCCGTCGGAATTGGTGATCCTGGGATCATAATCCAGGGCCGCCGATTCGGCTGCCACGGCAGTCTTAATAGCTTGCTGGGGATCCAGTGGAATAGGGTGATAGAGTTCCAAATCAGGAAACTCGCTGGCTATTAACTCTGCATCCGCCAGTCCGGTACAGGGGTCTTCACTGGTATAGCGGGCAATGTCGACGGCCTTCTCAACCGCCAGTGCTAATGCCTCCATACTCAGGTCAGCGGTTGAAGCACTGCCTTTATGCTTACCCACGTAAACACTAATTCCCAGGCCACCGTCGTTGGTAAACTCAATATTTTCTACTTCCCGTAAGCGAGAGGAAACCGAAATTCCCTCAACCTTCGACATGCTGGCCTCGGCTTGTGTGGCGCCTTTTTTCAGCGCTAACTTAAGCGTATCTGCCACTTTCGATTGAATTTCTGCTAGTTGTTGTTCGATCTGCATAGAAGTTTCGCTATAAATGTCCGTTGTTCATGGCTACAATTCACCATTATCAGTTATAAACGAGAGTCCAATGAACGACCCAAGTCAGCATGATGACGCGAATTGGGATAACGACGACAGCTATCCCGAGCACGATGAATTCATTAGTAAATCTGAGCTTAAACGCCTGTCTGCCCTACGTCAGCAGGTCGGCGAGCAACTCGTAAATTTGTCTGACGCGCATATCAAAACCATCCCGATGGATGATGAACTGGCCGATGCCGTAACACTGGCCCGCAGAATAAACCGTAAAAAAGATGGCTTCCGCCGCCAGCTACAGTTTATCGGTAAGTTAATGCGCAGTCGCGATTTAACACCTATTGAAGAAGCCCTGGCCAAGTTACAACACCAGCACCAGGCGCAAAATGCACGCTTCCATCAATTAGAAAAAACCCGCGATGCGATTGCCGACCGAGGCGACGATGCCATCCAGTCAGTCCTCGATGAGCATCCGACTCTGGAGCGCCAAAAACTCCGGCAGTTCCATCGGTCTATCGCTAAGGAGCGCAGCAAAAATGCGCCACCAAAAGCTTATCGTGAGTTATTTCAATATCTTAAAGAACATATGCTGGACCAGGATTAACTGGTCCCGCCGACGGTTAGCTCGTCTATTTTTAAGGTGGGCTGGCCCACACCTACGGGCACGCTCTGACCATCCTTACCGCATACCCCTACACCACGATCCAGCGCCACATCGTTGCCGATCATGGATATCTTTTGCATCACTTCCGGGCCATTGCCAATCAGCGTAGCGCCTTTCACCGGCGCGGTAATTTTGCCATTTTCGATTAAATAGGCCTCGGCACTGGAGAACACAAACTTGCCGGAAGTAATATCCACCTGCCCGCCGGCAAAGTTAGGCGCATAAATCCCTTTATCAATCGAGCTGATAATCTCATCCGGCGTGTACTGCCCCCCCAGCATATAGGTGTTGGTCATCCGCGGCATCGGTAAATGGGCATAAGACTCACGACGACCATTGCCGGTGGGTTTTACGCCCATCAGACGGGCATTCATTTTATCCTGCATGTAGCCGGTAAGAATACCGTCTTCTATCAGCACATTATGCGCCGTTGGCGTACCCTCATCGTCTACCGTTAACGAGCCACGGCGATTATCCAGCGTCCCGTCATCCACCACCGTCACCCCTTTAGAGGCTACCTGCTGGCCCATGCGGCCGGCAAAGGTAGACGCGCCCTTACGGTTAAAATCGCCCTCAAGGCCATGTCCGACCGCCTCATGAAGCAATACACCTGGCCAGCCGTTGCCTAGTACTACTGGCATCAAGCCAGCTGGTGAGGCGATTGCCTGCATGTTAACTCTGGCCATATGCAATGCATCATCGGCGATTTGTTCGTAAAACGGACGGCCATCTTCCTGGCGGGTAAAGAATGCGTAAGTATGTCGGCCACCAGCACCGGCGCTGCCACGCTCACGGCGGTCACCATTTTCCATCAGTACTGAGCAGTTCAGTCGCACCAACGGCCGAATGTCGGTAGCCAGCGTACCGTCGCTGCCAGCCACCAGAACCTCTTCATACACGCCGCTAAGCGACACCACTACCTGATTAATACTGCTGTCCTGTTGACGAATATAGCCGTCTACGGCTTTCAGCAAGGCTATTTTTTCTGCCTCAGCCATGGCCAGGATGGGGTTATCAGCAGCGTACCGCGGTGCTGGCGTGATGTCGCTTAGGGTACCAACATTTACCTGACCACCAGCGGGCGCAATGCTGCGAGCCGCTGTACAAGCCTTGGTAATCGCTTCCACACTGATTTCATCAGAGTAAGCAAAACCAGTCTTCTCGCCACTCACCGCGCGCACGCCTACACCGCGCTCCAGATTGAAGCTGCCTTCTTTAATAATACCGTCTTCCATTACCCAACTTTCGTGTTGGCTGGATTGAAAATATAAGTCGGCGTAATCGGTTTGATGAGAATGAATCGAAGCAAGTGCGGTATCCAGTGATTGTCGGGATAACCCTGAATCAGCCAGCAAATTAGTTTCAACTTGATTTATCAAAGTGACTCCTGAAACGATTGTGTTGAGCCAATGGCATGGCTTGTCGGTATTTATTGATGTCCGTCAGAGACACGGCATGCTGCACAATGCCTGTTGCGGTTTCCCGCTCTGCCAGCAAATCACCCCAGGGCGAATATATCACGCTGTGCCCGTAGGTTTCACGGCCATTTTCATGGATGCCGGTTTGGTTAGCGGCTACTACGAAACACTGCTTTTCAATCGCTCTGGCACGCACTAACGTATGCCAGTGCGCCGCACCGGTCACCTGGGTAAATGCAGCAGGCAACACCAGTACATCAATATCGCCCATGGCGTCGAACAAACCGGGAAAGCGCACATCATAACATACTGCAACACCAATTCGCCCATGTGGAGTATCAATGACTACAACCCGCTCACCCGCCTGCGTGTACTTCGACTCTTTGTAGGCTTTGGTATTATCGGCCACGGCGGCATCAAATAAATGGATCTTCTGATAGCAGTCGAGCGTTTTGCCCTGTGGGCCGAACACAAAGCAGGAAGCGGTAAATTTGTGCGCGTCGTTGCAAGCTGCCGGAATCGTCCCGGCCACCAGATAACATTGAAACCTGGCCGCAATCCGGGCCAGTCGGGCTTGGATGGGCCCATCACCGGGTGACTCTGCGATAGTCAGTAGAAAACCGTCACGGGTACCAAAGCAGGCAAAACATTCGGGGAGCACTACCACAGTATGGGCGGGTAATGCGGCTTCTGCCAGTTGGTCTTCAACATAATCCAGATTCGCATCAACATCCGGGCCGGATGTCATTTGCAGGGCGGCAAGATTAACTGTCTGCATCGATAGGCTCCTTTGACTCTGCGGGTTCTACCGGCTGACTATCGATACCTTCGGGCTGCGCTGGCTGACGTTGTGCAGGCAGCTCAATGTCGGTGCTATCGCGGCCGACTTCTTCGAGTTCCGGGTTATCGATGGTGCCGGTAATGTGGTAATTCACATTAGAGATCACCTTGGCTGAGGTCAATACCTGATCGAGCGCCAGTGCCGCCAGTGCGGTGGGCGGATTCACCATAAAATATACCAGGAAAGGCAGGTTGCCGGTTACATTCGGCGCGAAGCTAACATTGTAGTTTAGCGTCTTATTGGCCAGATCGGTATAACCTTTGATTTCAATCTCACCGGCGCCACCATCGATCACAGTGTCGGTAGTATTTGCCACCCCGTCAACAATCTCCAGACTGCCCTTGATATCATCATAGAAAAAGCCCTGGGCAAACACATCACGGAAATCAAGACTGAGTTTTCTGACCAGGGAGTTAAGGCTGAATAGGGTAAATATACGCGAGCCTTTATCGCTCACCTGGGTAAGGTAGCCGTCAGTCAGTTCGGTTTTTACGCTGCCGTTTAACGACTCCATGGTAAAATTAAACGGCGAGTTATCCCAGTTAAGCACAAAATCAATGTTCGCCTTAGAGTCCTTTATGCCGGAGTTGACGCCTAACTCTGACAACATCCCGCCTATATTGTGACTGTTAATATCACCTTCGAAGTGCGTCACTGAGGTTTTATTACCAGCTGTAATCCAACTGCCGGATGCCCGCAACTGACCGAAATCGTTCGTGGCATCAAAGCGTTTGATTAACATGCCGTTATCCGTGCGGGTAACTTCTAAGTCCACGGTGCCGAAATCCCTGTCGAGCAAATTACAGGCATCACAATGAAAACGAATGGGTGGCAGTGCATCGGGCTGGTAGTCATACTCCGCCTTTTCCTGTTCACCCTCGTCAGTTTGCCACTCGGCAAGCCGAATAAAATCGGCATCAATTTCTAGGCCCTGCTCCAGCCAGGCATCAAACAGTTTTATTTCCGCTTTAGCCTGGGACGAGAGCACATTCAGCGACCAGTTATTACTCTGCTGGCGTGCCGAAATTGTCACATCGGTGAGGGTCTGGCCGGCCACAATCAGGTTTTCAGTTTCAACGAATATCCGTTGCGGTACGGAGAAGTAGCCCGGCTGCTGCGTAGCCTTTGTTGTTTGGCCGGTGTCTGACGACAGCCCGCCAACCAGTAAATCAATAACCTGATACCAGCGGGCTACATCCACCTCAGGCATAGCCGCAGAAATACTGAATCCCGTTCCAAGCCCAACGATATCGCTATTGCCCAGGGCCAGGTGGGCACCGGCAAACTGTTTGGTATCATGGGGCAGAACGCCAGAGAAATTAATATCATTGCCAACACTCAGGGTTATGTCTGACGCATCCTTATTGCCATCCACCAACACCATAAGCTCTTTCACCGTCATCGCATCTTTGTAAAACGGCGCAGGTAAACGCGATTCAACACCAGACAACTCGCTGGTCAGACTGGCATTATACTGAAAGCCATCCTTACCCAGCGATACCGATACATCAGTTCGCCACTGCGCATCGCCACTAAGGTAATCGGCAAATGCCGGGTTCATCATTTTAATTAAGGGCTGCGCGGCCCAGTTCCCGCTGAGTTCAATATCCAGTAGATACTCATCGCTCAGTTGATTACCAGCAAGTTCCACTGCCACCGGCTGATCAAATAGCGAAGCAGTCAGGCCGTTAATGGCAATATTGGCATTAGAAAAACTCACTTCACCGCTGGCCCGGGTAAATTTAAGGTCCAGGCTGTTAACGTTAACCTGGTTACCGTCAAGCCGGGCTATGCCCGTGGCTTTCACATGCTTCCCGTTTAAGGGGATTTCAAGCTTAACCTCACTGGCAACCGGCCCGGTAACCACTACATCCTGGGTAAGGATTTTGCCCAGCGAATCCTTTAACCCCGAATTACGCATCAGCGCGGCCACCTGCCCGCCCGAGCCTTTCCCTTTCGCATCAATAGTCAGCACTGAAGAACCGCTAAGGCGTGGAATGCGGGCGTATAAGTCGGATAGTTCAATGTCCATCAACTGACTGGCCGGGCTGGTCATGGTGAGTGATTCATTTTCAAACATCAGCCGCATATTAAGATTAGCTAACGCTGGCCAGTCCGGAGCGAAAGTAAATCCGGCGTCAGTAACGTCTACCCGGGCCTGAAACACGCCCTGGTCGTCGGCAAACGGAAACTCTGCCGGGTTACCAAACCACAGCACGCTGGCATTCTGTACTTGTCCGCCGCCGCTAAAGGCCCGTTGCAGGTAATTCACCGTTCCCTCGCCCATATAGGCGGCCGGGAAAAATCCGGGTACGTCAGTTAATGCCATGTGCTTAATGTCCATCGCAGCACTCAGTAAACCATTACCAAACTGATAGCGGATATCCTGGGTAAAGCTCAATAACTCGCTCTCCACCTGCATATTTTGCAGGCTCAACACCCAATCGCCTTCATTTTCCGGGTATAAATAAACCCGTCCACGTATTTTATCGAGGGTGAGGTTCTGGGGTAACAGATTATTAATGGTAAGCTCTGAGTCCCTGGCTTCCAGTTCCAGTACACCATGATTTTGATGCCAGAAAAACTCGCCATCAATGGCACTGAGTCCAGGTACATTACTGCTCTGATTCCAGTGCATATCAAAAATCTTCGCCGCCACAGACAGGGCTTTTTGCTGCCATTGCAACTGTAAAGTCGCCAGCTCGGCCGTTGGGCTAAGCCGTTTAACCAGTTGTCCGCCGTTACCATCAGTAAACAGCGGTACAAGGGCCATAAGAGGCGCAAGAGAGATAGGTTTAACCGTATTAATGGTTAGCTCCCCGTCGCCATTCAGGCGTCCAACCAGGTCAGTGACCAGGGTATTGTTGTCGGCTTGCAGAATTAACTGATCCACCCTGACTGACCAGCCATCCGCCGATGGCAACGCCTGAATACTACCGCCGAGGATCTGCGATTGCAGAATATTATTGTCACCGGTCAGTCGCCAGGCAATATCACTGTCGTCAAACTCCACCTGCACAGCGTCGATATGATTGTTTTGCAGACTCGCCCAGACCTCAAAATTGCCACGACTGCGTTCAACCGGCGAACGGGTGGGTAGCAAAGCACTAATCCACGGCGAAATATCCAGTGACTCCCCTTTCACATACAGGGTGCCGGACAAGTCTGATTTACCGCCATACAAGTCGAGTATAAAAGAGGCAGAGTTATTGGCAATATCCTGTACCCGGATTTCGCCCCGCCCCTGGTGACGACTGTCGCGGTTGACCCAGTATAGCTGGGATAACTCAATGATTTCTTCTTCGGCAGGGGTGACCAGTGTCACCTCGCCATGCAACAGTGAAAAGCTTTGCAACTGGTCGAGAAACAAACTGCGCAGGGCCTCAACAATGGGAAAGTCCCCTTCGTTGCCTTTTTGCATGCGCTGGGTATCTAGCCGGGCGTGCAGGCCAACCAAGTCGAAACGCTTAGACGATAATTCCCGCTGTTGCAGGGATTGCCAGAAATCAACTTCTACATAAACCTGCTCGAGTTTGAGCTCTACCGGCGATAGATCGTTTTGTTGAAACTCAACGCCATTGAGCACGATACTCGGGCCAGTGCCTTGCCAGGTCGCGGACAGGCTGTCAATAGTCAGCTGAATGCCGTACTGGGCACTCAGGTAATCTTCAATGAGTTGTTTTTCTTCGTCGAGATAAGGCAGGGTGAAGCGCAAAGCGCTAAGTAAAACAGCAAACAGTACCAGTACAATAGCGCAGAACAGCCAGAGTTTTTTAACAATGTAAGCGGCAACAGAAAGGGGTCGGTTCACATCATTACCACATCGTACTTATCCTGGTTGTATAAGGTTTCTGTTTGTACTTTTATTTGTTTCGAAACGAATACTTCCAGTTCGGCCAACATGTGAGATTCCTCTCCCAACAAATAATCGGCCACAGTGGGCGACGCGTAAACCACAAACATATCGGCATCGTAAGCACGGTTTACCCTGACAATTTCACGCATGATCTCAAAGCAAATGGTTTCAATGGTTTTAACCGTACCGCGTCCTTTGCAAACCGGGCAATCGCCACACAAAATATGCTCGAGGCTTTCGCGAGTTCGCTTGCGGGTCATTTCCACCAGACCCAGTGAGGTAAAGCCATGAATATTGATTTTGGCCCGGTCTTTACTGGTTGCAGCTTCCAGGCTGTTAAGTACCCGGCGTTTATGGTCGTTATTCGTCATATCGATAAAATCGATAAGGATCATGCCACCCAGATTGCGCAGTCTAAGCTGACGGGCAATGGCCAGAGTTGCTTCGATATTGGTGTTAAAAATAGTTTCTTCGAGATTACGATGGCCAACAAAAGCACCGGTATTAATATCGATGGTGGTCATGGCCTCGGTTTGATCGATAATCAGATAACCACCGGATTTCAGATCCACCCGACGCTCCAGCGCCCGTTGCATCTCGTTTTCAACATCGTAGAGATCAAAAATAGGCCGGTCGCCGGGGTAATACTCCAGCTTTGAATGCATTTCCGGTACATATTCCTTAGTGAACTGACCAAGCTCATGATGCGAAAGGTTAGAGTCAATCCTGATGCGGTCAAGTTCGGTACCCACAAAATCCCGTAATACACGCCGGGCAAGGGGTAAATCTTCGTACAGCACATGAGAGCGCCGCTTCTTCATACGCTGTTGAATTTTGCTCCATAAGCGGCGTAAAAAGGCCGCATCTGCCTTCAGTTCCGGCTGGCTGACACCTTCTGCTGCAGTGCGCAGGATAAATCCGCCTTCCTCGTCGCAAAACTCAGCCACCAGTTCTTTTAATCGCTCTCGCTCGGTTTCATCTTCAATGCGCTGTGATACTCCAACATGAGTCACGCTGGGCATAAATACCAGGTATCGGGATGGAATAGTGATGTCAGTGGTCAGCCGGGCACCTTTGGTGCCAATGGGGTCTTTCACCACCTGCACCACAATGTCCTGACCATCGCGTACCAGGTCGCGGATGTCATGTTTTTCGATATGACTGGTTGAGACTTCCCCCACCACCTCGTTATGAATAACGATGTCTGAAGCATGCAAGAATGCGGCTTTATCCAGCCCAATGTCCACAAAGGCCGCCTGCATGCCGGGCAATACCCGGCTAACTTTACCGCGATAAATATTGCCTACCAGGCCACGTTTGGTATGACGCTCCACGTGGACTTCCTGCAGAATACCATTTTCTATCAGTGCAACACGCGACTCTGACGGTGTAACGTTAATCAGTAGTTCTGCACTCATTCCATCACTCCAAACTCTTGCAGTAGTTGTACGGTTTCATACAGCGGTAACCCCACAACGGCGCTGTAACTGCCTTCAATCGATTTGACAAACTGACCGGCAATTCCCTGAATTCCATAGGCCCCTGCTTTATCAGCGGGCTCTCCGGTTGCCCAGTAGCGGGCGATTTGTGCATTGGATAACCGGGCAAAATGCACCTGGGTTATCACGCAATTGGTTTTCTGCCTGGTACCATCAAGCAGGCTTACTGCGGTCATCACCTGATGAGTACGGTCGCTTAATGCTCCTAACATGGCAGCTGCATCGGCAAAGTCGACAGGTTTCCCCAGGGCTTTGTTATCCAGTACCACTACCGTGTCAGATGCCAGAACCACCGCGTCTCCTATATCAGAATGGTTCAATGCGGCGGCGTTTGCTTTCTCAGCTGCCAGACGTGTTACCAGCGTTTCGGGCTGTTCATCCGCTAACGGCGACTCATCCAGATCCACAGGCCTGATACTAAATTTGACCCCAATCTGAGTTAATAGTTCGGCGCGTCGCGGTGACGCTGAGGCCAGTACCAGTTTTCGCAGCTGACTCATGTGATCCTCAGTTGCCGTCTGACTTTACGTAATAACCAGAAAATCCAGGGCCATAGAGCCATCGAAGTCAGCACCGGCCAAAGCTCTTCAAAGCGAAAGGTAACGTCGGTCAGTAAACGCAGTAACCAGAACAATAACGAATGGTATAACGCCGACACCACGCCGATGATCACCGCTTGCTGCCACACCGAGTAATTTCGTAGGCGCTGGTAATTAGCCGCTAAAACATAAATGGAGATACTTAGTGCAAAACTGTGTACGCCCATGGCAGTGCCAAGCAGAATGTCCAGTGCCAGACCGCTGGTAAAGGCTACTCCCACGTTGGCGCGGTGCGGTAAGGCCATTACCCAGTAAGACAACACAATCAGTACCCAGTCCGGACGGTATAAATCCACCTGTACAGGCACCGGAATAATCTGAAATACCATGGCAATTAGCAGCGTAATTGCAATGGTGTAATGACGCACCTTAATCATCCGTCACCGCCGACGCCTGTTCATCAGGCCCAGAGGAACTTTGCGGCCACAGCAATAACAGGTATTTCAGCCGGTTTAGCCGAGCCTGTGGTGCTATGGTTACCTGTGCAAAAGGGCGCGACTCATCACGAATTACCTGAGTCACTTCAGCCACCGGGTATCCCTCAGGAAACACTTCACCCAGTCCGGAGGAGACCAGTACATCGCCTTCGCGGATATCGGCACTGTGGGCTACGTGAGTCAGATACAATTCATCGATAGCGCCGCTTCCCGAGGCAATAAAGCGACTGTTATTCCGGATAGAACGAACCGGTATGGAGTGCGTTACGTCACTGATCAACAGTACTCGGCTGTTGGTGGTACCTACTTCCATGACCTGTCCGACAATCCCTCTCTCGTCGAGGATTGACTGGCCAAGATATACCCCGTCGATAGCGCCTTTATTAATTACAATTTGCTGGCTGTAGGGCGTGTTATCCACCGCCATTAATTCTGCCACCATCTTACGCATATCCTGGCGCACCGGCGCATCGAGCAAACGACGTAGTTCTTTGTTTTCCTGCTCTAATGCCTCAAAGCGCTGGAGCTTTTCATTCTGCAACAACAAGCGGTTGGTAAGCTGCTCATTCTCTTCTATAAGCGCCTGCTGTGAAGTCAGGCGCTGGGCGCTGGCATTCAGTAGCTGTCCGGGTAAATTGGCCAGATACTGAACCGGGCTGACCAGAGAATTAAGCAGAACCCGGGTGGTTGAGAACGCGTCGAGTTTAAAATCGAGCACGATCAACATCACCGACATTGCCAGGGCTAATGCCAGCCGTATATTGAGCGAAGGGCCACGGGTAAAAATTGTATCCATAATGCAAGAAGGCAACCTTAGAAGGTTGCCTTGTCTATTTACTCGTAGCTAAACAAATCCCCACCGTGCATGTCTATCATGTCGAAGGCTTTGCCCCCGCCACGCGCCACGCAGGTGAGCGGATCGTCAGCAATAACCACTGGAATGCCGGTTTCTTCCATTAGCAACCGGTCGAGATCTTTAAGTAGCGCACCACCGCCGGTTAGCACCATGCCACGCTCTGAAATATCAGACGCCAGTTCTGGCGGTGACTGCTCAAGCGCCACCATCACCGCTGAAACGATGCCGGTTAATGGCTCCTGCAGTGCTTCCAGGATCTCGTTTGAGTTAAGTATAAAGCCACGCGGTACGCCTTCCGCCAGGTTACGACCACGAACTTCAATTTCGCGAACTTCTTCACCCGGATAGGCGGCACCGATTTCGTGCTTTATACGTTCTGCCGTGGCTTCACCAATCAGCGAGCCAAAGTTACGGCGGATGTAGTTGATAATAGCTTCATCGAACTTATCACCACCAATGCGTACTGAAGAGGAATAGACCACCCCGTTTAATGAAATAATTGCGACCTCAGTGGTACCACCACCAATATCGACAACCATTGAACCGGTTGCTTCAGATACCGGCAGGCCAGCACCTATCGCCGCCGCCATGGGCTCATCAATCAGATACACTTCACGGGCACCAGCACCCAGTGCCGATTCTTTGATTGCGCGACGCTCAACCTGGGTAGAACCACAGGGAACACACACCAGTACGCGTGGGCTCGGACGTAAAAAGTTATTGTCATGCACTTGCTTAATAAAGTGCTGAAGCATTTTCTCGGTCACGTAGAAATCGGCGATAACACCATCTTTCATTGGCCTGATTGCGCGAATATTGCCTGGCGTTCTGCCCAGCATGCGCTTTGCCTCAGCACCCACAGCGGCAACACTCTTAGGGCCGGCGGCACGTTCCTGGCGAATAGCAACAACGGAGGGTTCATTCAGCACGATGCCCTGATCTTTAACGTAGATCAACGTATTGGCTGTTCCGAGGTCGATGGACAGATCGTTAGAGAACATGCCTCGAAGTTTTTTAAACATGAAGTGGTATTTCCTGTAATAAGCACCTGTCACTGCGCCGTGAAGTGCGGGAATAAGGCGGCTGGACGTGATTTAACAACTATCCGCACACTTTAACAATGGGGGCTATTTTGAGCAAGTAAACTCCCTGACTAAACCGAAAAAAACCAGGCTTTGCCCTTATTTGCCCGTCGCTTTGACCATGGGGGCTGCTCAGCGTTCAACTATTATACAAGCTTAATTCCCAGGGCAGGTATTTCTGCTTATACAAGATTGCGCCGTCGCACTGCCAATCGTTGGTTTAAAAGCTCTCCCGAATGTGTATGGTGCGGTCGTTGCCGCGATAAATACCAAAGAAGGCTTCTCCGGTCGGCTTATCGTCCGTGTCGATGTCACCGTCACCGTCCCAGTCGATATTAAGATACTCCGCCCAGTCTGCGCCCGCTGCTGCTGGCTCCAGGGTTAATCTTACTGCACCACGCAAAGCCACGCCGTTGTGCATGGCCGGCCCCAGATTAATCATTGAGCCCGGGCTTTTACCGGCAGATAGCACGCCGGTACTGCTGATGGCGGGGAGATAACCGGTAATATCCTGCTCATCATTCCCCTCAGAAGCGCTGGCAACCGACACCTGACCACTACTCTGAGATAAACTTAAAGCGGTACAGTTGTCCTGCACGTTTATCATCCAGTTGCCACTATCGTAATATTCCGTGACCAGCGGGGCCGTCAGGGTTTCGGTTTCCGGCCCAAAAGTGTTTTCAAAGCGTATTCTACCGTACCGCATCTGCGCGCCCCGAATAGAGTTAAAACTAAACCCTTCACAACTTCCCGGATACGTACTTTGATAACACACACCATCGGCATCAGTTAAAAATGACGCATCGAAGGCCATTGTAATATCAGCATCAAACGGTGAGCCATTTCCGGCGCTGGGCGCCAGAGTAGCAATTTTGCTGTAAACCAATTTTGTATCCAACACAGTGATAGTGCCTTCGCCGTTATACTGTGTATAGTCACTGACCACTGGTACACTGCCGACATCCAAGGCGCTTACATCGCCGCTGTAAAGAGTGTTATCAGCCACCGTCACCGCCGACAAACCACTGCTGCCCGGATTGAGTGCCCATAAACTGTCAGAGTAATTCTGTGTGATCTGACCTAAAGCATTATAGGCCGTAATCAACAGTTCAGGTTCGCTGCCAATGCTGAAACCGAATGGCTGCCCGATGTAAGTAAACTGCCCGCCACACTGATTTTCAAGCTGAGGAGTGATCGCCGCTTCCACTGAAAAATATGCTGGAATAAACCGATTGAACGTTAGAGCGTCCCCACCAACGCTGTCTGCCTGAATACTATTACCTAGATAGTTAGCATCCTGACTATCCCATTCATAGCTACCCACTTCTGAAGACGCCGCCTGATTATAACTCCACTTACCACTTACAAACGGCTCCACTGATACGTCTTGCCAACTTGTACTAACACTACTGGTCACAGTCTGGTTATTCGCCACTTGCATCTGCGACTCTGCCGCCCCCATGGCCGCCGGCACTATACGCTTCAGTCGCATCTGTAGCGCGCCTGGCGAATAGCCTGATAACACTCCATCATGCGCACCCAATGCCGTAATCGACAGACTGAAACTAGCACCGGCAGTGTGAGGCAACGCTTCATTAGACGTCATTAACAGTCGCGCCGGAATGCTATCCACCAGAGCGTTGGCAGATTCAATGGTAGCGCCATTGACTTCGGCACTTAACGAAATTGCCACACGGCCAGCGTCAGCATACTGATAACCCGCCAGACTGGATTCACCATTGCTATTAAAGGTCACTGCAATGTCGCCGTGACTAGTCCCATCCGGAACGTTGGGAGCCACACCGGCAAAAGGGACAGTGCACTGGTCAGGAGAATAGCCAGAGCCAGCTGACACACAATCATAGTTTAAAGAAAGCGTTTGCTCTCCGGAGAGTAAGGGTTTACAAACGCCATCGTCATCCCTTACCAATCTAAAACCGATTCGTCCCAGATCGCTTTGGGCAACGATGTCTGGTAATACCGCAGAATAGGGAGAGGCAGTATCGTAAAATTCGAACCCCGCAGCCACAAAATCGATACTGCAGTCACCGGAACACTGGGCAGCATACTCTGGAGTCGAGACCGAATCAGTTGCGACGACAGACAAAACAACATTGCCTGGCGACGACTGCGTCAGGTTTACGGTCCTGCTACCGATAAAAGTGATGGGCATTGCTGGTGTCCAGCTCCTCCCGGACAGACTGATGCTGGTAGGGCTGGCAGACAACTCGTTACAATCTTCGTCTGAGCATGCCTTTACGGTAACTGCAGCTGAGCTGCAGGTTAACGCTTCTTCGGGGTGAACGATTTCGTAATGATGTACTCTGAAACATTCTTCGGTATCCAGCATATCTGCCCGAACCAGTGCCAGGGTTTGCTCGTAATCGTAAATCCGCACATCATCAAAAATACCGTTAGCTGAATTGCTGGTCATATCTGCAACCAGATAACTGGAAGCATTGTCGCCAATAATAAGTGTACCGAGCTTTCCAAATCCCGCTTGGGGTACAGAAGCTCGCCCACCCATAAAAATATTGCGACTGTTTACATACAGCAAGACCTCATTGCTGATAATGTCCCAACTGATAGCTATATGCACCCATTCTTCTGCGGGGTAATACTGAGATTCGGTGATATATTGCAAATCACCGTCATTAAAATCTTCCATCCCAAATGCCAGTTCGCCGTCATTTGTAAGAGCAAGATAAAAATATTTCCCGCTGTCGCTGTCACTATCACTGGCATCAAACAATTGCCGGTGGCCACCGTTTACCCAAGGCGTATTACTCCGATACCAGAGTGAAATAGTGCCACGTGGCCCCACATCATTAATATCGACATTGGTATTCAGTCCGGTTACACCACTGTCATTGCTGGCAGCAATATCCATAGCACGACAAGATACCGGTGCATCGGGTAGTACGGGCGTAACGCCTGAAAGCGCCGTACCATTATTATTGCGCGACGAGCTATCCGGCACTGCGCCATTGCCATTCCAAACAGATTCTTCAAATTTATAATGGGCCAGGGGCGCAACATCACCACAATTAATACAGCCATAATCTGAAGCGCCGTACAGCGCCTGGATTTCACCGGCAGACATTACACCATGGTAAAACTGGATATCATCCATACTGCCGGTAAGATAATCAGTCACCAGACTTTGGTTGCTAGTGCCCGTTGCAAAGTTTTCCCCTGAAGCGCCAAACAGCAAAGGCTGCTGGTTAAACGACCAGTCGTATTCTGAGTCGGTATAACCCCCCTGAAAGACGCCATCAATGTAATACTGCATACCATTGTTGTCCCATTGATAGGCAATATGATGCCATTGGCCGGCAGACAAGGTTTGGGAAGATATCACTTCATCACTGTTACTACTTGTTTCCTGATGAAAAACCAATTGCCCTGCACCATTCACATAGGCGGTAAAGTACCCTTCACTGTTGCGTTGTAAACCATCTTTAGACACCAAAGCCATTCGTTCGTTGACATTACCGGACAACGTCTCAAGCCTGACCCAAAAAGTTAGCGTTCCAGCCTCGATGGCAAATTCACTTTGGTGCGCCACTTCAACATAACTGTCGCCGTCAAAAGCAAGGCCCTGGCAAAAGCGCCCATTGCTATCTAAGGCAACATTGCCTTTAGCAGTGCCATGGAAACCACTCACGGTATCAACAATTTCACCGCTTTTACCACTGACGCTGCAAACATCGAAATCCCAATGTGACACGGCATAAGCCGATGATTCGCAATTGATACAGGACGCACTATTCAGATCGTAAAGTAAGCTAACCTGCTGAGCATTTAGCTGAGCGTTATAAAGACGTAAGTCATCTAGTTGGCCCTTATAAAAGTCTCTCAGCCTGCTGACATCCTGACCAGGGCCTGGCAAATCACCGCCATTGGCGGCCAGAGTCAATAACGCACTGTTGTTGCTTAAACCGGCTTTGTAACTGCCAGATGATGCCGCCAATGCATTATCAATATACAGCAGCATGCCATCTTTACCGACCGTGTACACGACATGATGCCACTGGCCTGGTGTAATAGATGGCGCAGACTGTAACTGGTAGCTGGTATTTGCAGATTGCTGTTTAACCGAAATCGCCCCTGCAGGGGTTACCGATATCGTAAAATGACCACCACTGCCAAACCCTCTTAAGTCTTTCGAAACCAGCGCCATACCGCCGTTAAGAGCTTCATTGGTAAAGTTTAAGTCATCGGTTTGCAGCCAGAATGAAATACTGAAGTCAGCCGCGGCATAACTACTTTGGTGAGGAATACTAATGATGTCACCATCGCCACGAAACTGCCCAGCCTGGCATAGCTTACCGTCGTCTTTTATACCGGGTAAATTATTCGATGTACCATGGTTTCCAGCAATAATGTCAGGTAGATCACCAGCTCTTCCGGTAAGACTACAAACATCAAAAGGCCAGTGCCCAACCGGGTCGGGCAAAGTCACCTCTGTATCACACATTCCCTCTGCTGGTAAAAGGCTTATTGATGATTCGGCATAGGTAACGGTAGCTTCATTATCAAGATGTACCGTTTTCGCATTAGCAGCGCCAGTATGACTGGCCCGATAATTATATCTTATGGTTTCAACGGCAAATAAAAAGCCATTTATCTCAACTTCATTACTGACAAAAATACTGTCATAACCAATTACCAGTAAATTCCCGGGTTCGGCATCATCCAAGCGGTTTAAGCCGCTTCGGTACTCGAGTTCCAAATTGTTTTTTGTCAGCAATACCACTTTCGCTCCGGGCATTAAGCGAATATTACTTTCATTTTGAAGCACTAATTTACCAATCCAATAAGTCCCTGAAGACAGATACAACGTTGAACGGTAACGTAGCGTAAGCTCGTTGATATGATAAATGCCCTCTTCAGTTGCAGTCAGGGTACTTTCATTGCTAAGCGTTATTACATCATAGTGGCCGGCGTCAAAGGTGTCGCTCCCCCTGTAGCCAATATCAATATCTTGTGAGCCTCTGGAATTCTCGAAATTACGAGGGTAGGTTATCTCGTTGGATGGATCGCCCGAAGCGATACAGTGGGCACTTACACAGCTTAACTTCGACGTGCTGGAGTCTTTGTCGTAATAAACTTCATCGACAGCAAGAATCCCGTCACTACCGATAGCCATTGCATTGAAGTCAAACTCCACGTCGCCACTTGGATGATAGGAGGAAACCGGATCAGGAAAGGCAGCTGAACAGGAAGCGCCAATGGCCAGTGCGCAGTGAAACCACAATACTAATAAACAAAGCCATCTCATTGCAAAACAACACCTTTATAAAATACCATCTAGTCGCTGTTACTCTCGCCTTGCCACCAACAGATTTTCTGCCATTGAGCAGTGCGTCCCTCAACTATTGTGAATATCGTTGACTTAGCGTTCTTCGAATGCGTCCAGCTCGAAGGTCCGGCTGGCCCAAATATCATTCGCCCGGCAGATACCGGTACTCTCAAAGCGATAATAATAATAATCGACATTTTGTTTTACCACCTGGGTGGTTGTGCAGGTTGCCTGATAACTGCAGTTTTCCAGCCCGGTGCCGGTGCTGAATGCCGCACGGCTTGAAACAGTGGTACTGCAGGTTGCTACCGGGCTATTTAATGGAAAGGCGCTACTGAGCAATCGCTGTACACCGCTTTGTGCGGCCAATTTGGCTCTGGCGCCCAGCACCTCATACACCACCGACTGATTGGATGACGATAACAGATTAACCATGGTGATGCCCAGAAAGGCGAGTATAATTATAATGAACAACGTCATCACCAACATACTGCCGCGCTGGCGTTTGTCAGGGAACATTATCAATATGGATCTCCTGCTGATAAGCAATCTGTTCATTATTGTCGATAAAGCGCAGGCGTATTTCGACTATCGAATTACTTTGCAAACTAGTAGAAATAATCCGGAACGGATCATCTTCCTGTGGATTGCCTACCGGATCAGCCGACAGCACATTGGCCACATGCTCTGCGATAACCGGCAGGCCGGGAAATGCCCCTAATTGATTCACCAGCAAGTCATTTTCATAGCGAATAAGGCGATTCTGATACACACAGTAACTCACGGCCCGATCGACCAGATAGACCCGTGAAGCAGGCGACTCCTGGGCCAGCAACCCAGTAACCTCCAGTTGTACAATGTTATCGCTGTCATCCAGTGTGGTGCAGTCGCCATCACCATCATCACTGCAGCCGTTTACGGTAACCCGGTAGCCATTATTGGCATCAAACACGTCTTCACTTCGGGTAGGATAAACGACCGCAAAGCTATCGCCACCGGGCAGCGCATAAGGCACGTTGTTAATATCGTGCAGGGCAACCACATCAATTTCGTAGGTCGCATCGCCGGGGTCGGGTAAGTCGGTATACACCGTGGCCCAGTTAATCGGTACAAACTCAAGGCAATGATAGCTGGTATTCCCGGTTATTCTGACACTGTTGGGCAACGCGTTGCGCAGCTCCCGTTTAAGCCGTTCAATGGCAAAACGACTTTCTGACATCAGTTGTTCTCGGGTACTGACATCAATATAAGTCTGCATTGAGCCACGCACAAAAGAGGCAATGCCAGCACTGGCGACTCCGAGGATCACAATGACGGTAACCAGTTCAATCAGGGTGAATCCGCGGTTGCGCTGAATCATACGTTCCACCGATAGGTGCTAAAAGTGATTGCCTCACCGCCAGGCGTGGTAACCGTAATCACAATCCGCTTTACATTGCCGATAACCGTGCCACTGCCGCCGGTATCGTCATTAACGCCGTCTTCGTTATCATCATAGTAAACCTCAACGGCCACAGAAAAGCCGGCATACAGGCTCTCGCCATTGTACAGTACAGGTACCCCCTGAGCCGACAAAATGGCAGCTCCGGATTCATTGAGGCCATTATAATCATCAATATCATCATACTGAGCGCGGTTTTCACCGGCGTCGGGCCCAAGGTTTCCCGAGGTCGTACAAGGAACTGATTCATTGCAGCGAGTACTGCTGTTAGCCAGATTGTTATCGAACGCCCGGGCATTAATTTCGCTCAACAGCGACTGCGCTAACTCGCTGGCCCGTACCTGCCAGATGGGCTCCACACTGAGCCGCGATTGCGGGCCAATTAAGCCAATGATCACCATCATGATGATAGAGAACACAGTAATACCAATAATCAGTTCAACCAGGGTAAACCCTTTTTGTAGCTTAGCAGGCATGGATGTAGCCCTCACTTTCAATGCATACATCCACACTGGACTCACCAGTGATAGTTACCCGGCACGGCGTTCCCGTACCACAGTTAGCTGCATTGTTCAGCGGCCTGCCCAGCGCATCAAACCCGATATAACTGAAGTTAATCAGCGCGCCATCGGCACTGGATAAGCTCAGTCCCTCATCGGTAAGCTCGGTACCCACAGTGGCCAGAAACCCTGGAGCATCACTGGCTATGCCGCTGCCGCACGTAGCACTGCCGTTACCAGGTGCATAATCGAGTGCTGGTGGTCCGTATGCGCTATTAGCGCCGTATTGAAAGTTAAGCCGAAAGCAAAACCCGTCACGGGTATCCTGCATGGCTCTGATTTGCATATTACGAAGGGCGGACACGAGGCGGTCCTGATAGGCGTATTCAACATAGCCCTGACGGCTCTGAAGTCGGGTGCCGGCCACAACGGCCAGCACGCCGATTAGAGTTATGACAGTGACTAGTTCAACTAAACTAAAACCACCGGCTCTTTTAATGACCTTACCGGTCATAGATCAAGCCACAATCAAAAAATGATGGTTAACAACCTGTGTCAACTAAAGCGACTGAAGGAACACCACTATCAGTTGCTTCTGTATAAGTTACTGCACAAGTATTATCTGTAGTCCCTTCAGGGTAAAAAGTAATTACACCTGCAACTTCAGGACTAGAAGTCTGATCCCCTGCCGTTGTAACAACAGCATTCCAGTCCGTATCGGTGATATCAGTCCACGCTGAAATTGTTGGAGTCCCTGTAAGTAACATCGTATCCGCATCAGGATAACCATAATTAATATCTACGGTGGTGCCGTTTATCAAAACAGTCGTTGCTGCGAGGCCCTGCGAGCCTGCGATCGCTGATTTTGCATAAACTAATTGCGAGCCTCCTTGTAATCCGGCTTTAAGACCCTGAAGAGTAGATACGCGAGCCTCACTTTGGAAGTCAATAAAACGCGGGGCGGCAGTCACCGCTAAAATGCCCAGAATCACGATCACGATGATCAGTTCAATTAAAGTAAAACCACGCTGTTGCATATTAATTCCCCTTAAAACTATTTGTTCTATTATTCACTATTTTTCAATCGAGTACAGCGTTTACTGCACTAATTAGACGAATTAGTTAGTATTGTTACTAAAGACTACCACCTGACCAATTCTGGGGTCGTATATGAATCCATCCCCAACCGTGTCATCGGTCGGTGCGTTTTGTAAATTACGCACCGATTTACTTAAATAGTAATAGCATAAGTCGTTGCCACCGGACCCCGTACCATTGCTGAAGTTGGCAAAATAACGAAAACTATCAAATGGCCGGTTTGCCCAGTTAGACGTAATGGTGGGCGCACTCTGCATAATCAGATTAAAAATACTCTCACAGTCCAGCGCTGACATGGCATCATCTTCGGTACTGTTATCGTTGTTTAACTGGCCGGTAGGATAACCGGTGTTTTTATCTACCCCAACAATAATACCGTCGATGGTGACAAACGACAGATTGGTGCCCTGATTATCCCGCGGCCGGGCTTCCAGTTCCCACTCGGCTCTGACCAGGCCCACTCCCGTGGCAAACCCACCGGATACAGCCTCGATAGTGGCGTCCTCGGCTTGTTCAGTCACGTCCAGGAAACGCGGTATTGCTACTGCCGCAAGCAACCCCAGTAAGACCACTACAATAGTGAGCTCAATGAGGGTAAAACCCTTTGCACCCGCGATCTGCGTGCCCGCGTTGTGACGTTTATAATTTGTCATAGATAACTCCTGAACTCCCAATTTATTCACCAACTAGTCATTCCCTGATTGTTGAACAATACCCGTATAAATACTGTAGTCAAAATAGGGGCCGGTACTCACCCGGTAGCGACACCTTGCATTCGGTGTTTGCTCCCCGTCGTTATCACTGGCGTAGTAATCCCCCAGTACACGAAATCCCTCAACCCGGGTTGAAGTATTCAGTAATTGCTCCCACAACTGCAGACAACTATCCGAACTCGGCTCTACTTTCGGCCAGCCAAAGTGGGCCATTCTCACCGGCCGGCGGCCTACTTCCTTACCTTCTTTGTCGTAGTGTACCAACATAATCATTTCCGGACGGCCCTCGGCCTGCCACTGCCAGTGGGCATTGGTGGCACTGGTGGCAAACTGCCGCGCGTAGCCTTGCATAATTTCCGCCTCCACATCCGGTTCACTGTCGTACACATAAACAATCGCGGTAGCCATCAAAATGGTAAACACCACAATTACCGCCAGGTTTACCAGCACCCGGTTAAGGTTATGTTCGGCGACGTCTTTTGATTTCAAGCTTATTGCCCCTTAATCGCGCTCATCATGTCCCACATCGGGGTAAAGATCCCCAGTGCCAGCACCAGTACCATACCAGCGACAATGCCTATCAATACCGGTTCTATTTTGGCCGTCAGGCTATTGAGGTCGTAATCTACTTCACGTTCATAGAAATCCGCCACTTCGGCCAACAGTTCATCAACCCGGCCGGTTTCTTCTCCCACATTCACCATTTGCAACACCATTGGCGTAAACAGGCCGCTTGCCTGGGTCACCCTGGACAGATTTTCGCCCTTTTCAATGCTCTGGCGCATCTCTATGATTTTAGTTTCCATAAACCGGTTGCCAACAGCCTCTGCCACCAGGTTAAGTGCGGTAGTTAACGGTAAACCGGCTTGCAACATCATCGAGAAACTGCGACAAAAGCGGGCCAGCAACGAGCGTTCTATCACCTTACCAATAATCGGCAATTTCAATTTCTTGCGACTCCAGGCCAGATTGCCATCAGGTGTTTGTAAGTAGTTACGTACACCAAAAACTACGGCCAGAAGCGAGCCAATCAGTATATACCACTGATTGATAAAAAAGTCAGACATACCTAACAGAAAGCGCGTCATCACCGGTAACTCGGCGCCAAATTTGTTAAACAAATCGGCAAACTTAGGGATAACAACGATATTCATAATGATTAGCGCTGCTACCAGGGCAATCACTACAAAAATCGGATAGCGGGTTGCCGCTTTTATCTGACGGCGGGTTTCCTGCTCCCTTTCAAGGTAGCCAGCCAACTGCAAGAACGCTTCGTCCAGCCGACCGGTATTCTCACCAACGTGAACAACGCTTACGTATAACTTGTCGAAGATCTCGCTGTGTTGATGCATGGCCGATGACAGGGTGCGGCCCCTTTCCAGCAAGCTGATAATATCGGTCAGCGCTATTTTCAGGCGCAGCGACGACGACGATTCAGCCAGGCTGCTTACCGCACGGAGAATTGGGATGCCGGCATGAGTAAGGGAGTACATCTGACGGGACAGGATCACCCGTTCATCAAGACTCACCCTAGGCGTTAGAAAATTAACCTTTACCTCGCCCTGTGTCGTACTGCCTTCCACCGGGTTAATCGAAATCGGTGTAATACTGCGCGCCAGCAACATTTTGGCTGCAGCGTTGGCGTCAAGCGCATCAAGCATACCGCTTTTCATTTCGCCACCAGGCTCACGGCCGGTGTAGCTGAACCTAGGCATCCGGTAAATCCTCCAGACTCAGGCCACCATCTGGATTGCTGTTATTGCCCGGCGTGATTTGTGCGTGTTGCACACCCTGTTCGTCGCTTTGCGGAAGCTCTGCGACCATTTCCACCAGTTTTAGTACTTCTTCTACCGTTGTCAGGCCCATCTTGGCATAGGTGAGGGCAACGTGAGACAGCGGCTTATAGCCCGGACTACGTAAGGCATGCTCACCAAAGGCGGCGGTATCACCGGTTTTTAATGCATTCATCATCGGATTAGTCAGTTCGAGTAACTCAAATACCCCCATCCGGCCACGGTAACCGGTATGATGGCACTTCTGACAACCTTTACCGCGCTTAAATGTAACCGCATCAAGATTATTATCAATATGCCCGAGCCAGAAAAGCTCGTCCTGTGAAGGCTGATGCTCTACCTCACAATTATCGCAGATCCGTCGCACCAGACGCTGGGCGATGATGCCTCTCAATGAGCTGGCCACCAGGTAGCCCGCTGCGCCCATATCGAGCAGACGGATGGCGCTGGACACGGCATCGTTGGTGTGCAGCGTAGATAATACCAGGTGGCCGGTTAACGCACCGCGCAAACCAATTTCTACCGTTTCCTGGTCCCGCATCTCACCGACCATAATAATGTCCGGGTCCTGACGCAAAGTGGTCCGCAGTACGCGTGAAAAGTTAAGCCCGATACGACTGTTTACCTGGACCTGATTAATTCGCGGCAAACGGTATTCCACCGGGTCTTCTACGGTAATTATTTTACGCTGGGGCTGGTTTAATTCACTCAGGGCGCCATATAAGGTTGTCGTTTTACCGGAACCGGTCGGCCCGGTTACCAGGATCATGCCGTGGGGGCGTTTCAGTAACACCCGTAATCTGTCGAGTAACGGTTTGGGCATACCGGTTTCATCCAGAGATAATACCCCGGCTGACTGATCGAGCAAACGCATGACCACTGCTTCACCGGTTTGAACCGGCATCGTTGATAAACGCACATCCACACGGTGACCTTTCACTCTGACCTGTGTGCGACCATCCTGAGGCAGGCGCTTCTCTGAAATATCCAGACCGGCCATCAGCTTAAGGCGCAATACCAGCGCTGCTGCGATATTATTTTCCGGAAATACCGTTTCCTGCAGTACACCGTCTACCCGCTGCCGGATACGTAACTGCTGCTCGTCAGGCTCAATGTGAATATCTGACGCCTTAGCTTGTACGGCATCTTCAAAAATAGACTGCAGCAGGCGGGCAACAGCCGTGTCCTGCTCGTCCTCGAGTCCAGCCGTAAGCTCAAATTCCTGCTCGTCGCGGTATTCATTGGCCAGCTGCTGGGCAAAAGAGGCTATTTCATCGGTACGCCGATAAAAGCTGTCGTATGCTCCAAACAACTGTTGTTCACTTACCACTGCCACTTCAAAGGGCTTCGGCAGAATCTCGCCAAGATTATCTACCGCGGTCAGGTCGGCCGGGTCGCTCATCCCCACCAGTAATTTATCGCCGCGGTCTTCCAGCACCAGCGCCCGGTAGCGGCGGGCCTGCACTTCCGGCAGCAGTTTTACCGCAGCCGGATTGACATTAAAATGATCAATGTCGATCAGTGGTACATTTAAGTGCGTGGAGAGCAATTCGAGCAATTGCTTTTCAGTAACCAGTTCCATGGCTATCAGGGTAGCGCCGAGCTTGCGGCCGGTCTGGCGTTGCTCAGCCAAAGCCGACATGAGTTGTGGCTCGTCTATCAGCCCTTGCTGCACCAGCAGATCGCCCAGCCTGACCTTTACACCACTCATGATGATACTCCCGTCAGATTCGTTAAGCGCTGGCGAATAAATTGTTCAATGCCGTCTTCGAGCTGTCGCAATGACAGAGCCTCACGGTAACTGCTCAGAGCAAGCGCCGTATACCCCTGCTTATCGGCGACGACCGCCTGACCGAGCCACCATTTGGCGGTTTGACTATCTAACTGGACCAACTGCGTATAGTCGTTGAGAGCATCATCCAGCAAACTTAACTTTTGCGCCAGCGATGCCCGGTAACCTAACAGCTCAATGGAAGGCTGCGCGTAGTCGTTTACATCCTGCAGCGTGTAATAAGCCAGCTTGGTTTCGTTTTGCTGCACCAGCAGGCGGGCATACATTAGCCTGACACTGCTGTCGGCAGGCATATCAGCCACGGTTTTTTGCAGTAACTGCTGGGCGTCAGTAGTGCGACCTGCACTAAAATACAGGGCTGCCAGCCTTTTGCGGGCCGCCACGTTATCGGGTTGTTGACGGATCAGTGTACGTAACAATTGAACAGCCATCGGCGTATCATTCTGGCTGAGCGCGCGGCGGATTTGTGCTTTTAGCGCTTCTTCCGGATTAGCGGCACTGGGCTTGATAACCGGCTCAGCAGTGCGCTTTTCCGGCTCAAGTGTTGCCGCGGGGGCTGCCTCAGTAGTCTCGGAATCGCCGCCCGTATACGCAGCCATTCTTTGTCTGGCAGTCGGTAAGGCATTTCCAGTATCGGATTCAGTGGGTAAAGACGTTGCACTCGGATCAACCGGGCCATCCATCGTGCCCATGGTATTGTGCGGTTTAGTTGCCGTGCTGGTTTGTATTTGCTGCGGCTCGGACTCTTCAGGCGCTGTAACCTGCGCAGCCACTGCGTCTGGTACAACCTGATTGATCGGCCCTACCGATGGGCTTTGCCGCAAATCACCCTGAGTGGCAACAGGCCACAAATAGACAACACCAATGGCGACTAAGCCAACCAGCAGAATTCCCGCAATACGCAACACTGAGGATGACTTTTTAGCAGGCGGCTGATAGTTAGCCGGCGTAGCCTGACTGGCTTCCCGGTTCTCTAAATCTTTCAGCATTTTATTGACTACACTCACAGTGTCGCCCTCATGTTCCATATCCCTGCAATCATCACTATCACTACTACTGTGGCCGCTAACGCCAACCATTTACTCTGCAGGCCCTGCCACCAATTATTACTGACCGTTCGAGCAGCTTCTGTATCGACAGATGCGGCGGCAATATGCTCTGGCTCCACGACTGATTTACCTTCGCCATAAGCCAGCATTAGCGCTTTATGAGCCAGTACATTCACTATTCTCGGCGTGCCGGCACTGGCGCGATAGAGTAGCTCGCAGCACTGACGGTTAAATAAATCCGCACCATGATAACCGGCCACATTGACCCGATGTCTGACATATTGATACACCTGATCAGGATCCATCAGCGCCAGGCTGTAACTAAAAGTAATTCGCTGCCGTAACTGACGTAACTCCGGCAAGGCCAGTTTTTCGTCAAGCTCCGGCTGTCCGAATAACACCACCTGAAGCAATTTACGCGATTCGGTTTCCAGGTTGGTCATCAACCGCAAGGCTTCAATACTCTCAGTGGGTAATGCCTGAGCCTCATCAATAATCAGCACTGCACTTTGTTGCTGCTGATGAATCGCAATCAACCGCTCCTGAATTTTTTGCGTAAATTCCTGTTGATCGCAGTCACTGCTGAGCTCAACACCCAGCTCGTTGGCCACTGCACGCCGCAATTCTGTGGGCGACAGCATGGGGTTAGGCACGTAGGCCGCCACAAAGTAATCCGGCAGTTCATTGAGTAACTTACGGCAAATCAGCGTCTTACCGGTTCCGACCTCGCCTGTAACCTTTATAAAACCCTCGCCGGTTTTTAAAGCCGTCAGCAAGACCTGCATAGCCTCGTTATGACTGGGTAAGCCAAAAAAATAGCTGGTATTCGGGGTCAGCGTAAAAGGCAGTTCACGGATACCAAAGTGATACAGGTACATGGTTACTCTACGTACAACCAATCAGCCATTTTTTCACGGCTTAGTTCAATTTGTTCCGCCCAGGTTCCACTGCCGATCACGGTAGGTTTAAGCAGAATAATCAGCTCTTTCTTGGTTTCACGCTGACTTTTGTTGGTAAACAACTCACCAAGCAGCGGGATATCGCCAAGCAACGGCGTTTTCGATTCTGAATCAGTCAGGCTGGTTTGCATCAGGCCACCAATCACCACAATTTCGCCCGATGCCGCCTTGATGATAGTGTCAGACTCACGAATCGTGCTCTGCGCCAGTGGCAGTACAATCTGTTCCTGATTCAGGCTAACGACTTTTTCCTGTTCCTGGGTTTCGATAACCGAAGGGTGCACATGTAACAGTACCGAGCCGCTCTCATCGATTTGTGGCGTAACATCCAGCGCTATCCCGGAGAAAAACGGGGTAAGCTCAATATTCGGCACTACCGATGTGGTGGTGGAGGTGATGGTGTTCTGACTCGACACATCCGTAACGAAATACTCGTCATCACCCACTTTGATCACGGCTTTCTGATTGTTAATTGCCGTCACTCTGGGGCTGGACAACACCTGTACGTTTCCCTGGGTAGATAATAGCGAGATAACCCCAGAGAAGTCCTGATTCAGAAACGACAAGCTGGTCACTGCCCCCAGCGACGCGGAAATTTCATTGCCAATGCTGGCCGCGGTATTGCTGAAAGTAAAATCGGTGCTACCCACATTCGCCACTACCTCAGACCAGTTAATGCCCTGCTGATAACCGTCATCCAGCGCGACTTCCAGAATTCTGGCTTCCAGAATAACCTGACGTTGTAAGCTCGCTTCAGAGGTATTAAGGAACCGTTTGATATCGCGGATCTCATCGGGCATCGCGCGAATGGTGACCAGCCCGGCCTGTGGTGTTACAAAAACTGCCCGGCCGCCTTCAGTGCCAATCATCGATTCCAGCGATGCTTTCAGCTCGGTCCAGAAATCGGTTTCAGTGCGAGTTGAAATAGAGGTACCATTAACATTGTTGCCGAACTGGTTACCCAGATTGTTACGGTTTGCAGAATTGCCGCTGAAGTTATTAAAGTTACTGTTAGAGTTACGATTACCGTTGTTGTCGGTTTGTGATACACCGCCTGAAATAATACTGGTTTGCGTGGAGCCATCACGTTTCATCAGCAGGTAATTTACTGCCAGTGTTTCAGTGCGCATACCGGCAGGCAACACTCTGAAAACATTACTCTTGCGGCTGATATCAAAGCCGTAAAGGTCGCCCAGCAGTTCCATCACCTGCTCCATGCTAACCTGTTTTAAGCTTAGGGAAATGTCACCGCTGACATCCGGATGAATGGCCACGCTGTAGGGAGTATCGGCCACCAGACCGGTAAAAAAGGCTTTGACGCCAACGCCGTCGGCTTCGATATCGTATTTTTCGGGGCCAAATAACGACGGACGTTCACCGCTAGTTTCCACATCTCCCAGTAAATGGGTTACGTTGTCCGGCACATCCTGCAAGGAATTCGGTGACACCTTGGCATTTTTCTGAGCGGCTTGTTCGTGGGCAATTTGCTCAGCCAGTTGCTGTTTCAATGATTGTTCCACCACGGATTCTTCGGGTGTCGACTGACAGCCCGCCAGTGCCATAGCCAGAGCGATGTATATCAAACGTTTATTCATGCTACCCATTTTAATAATTCTCTGCTGCATTGGTTTTCACGTTGCCCCGTTGGCTGACCCATAACGTCATTGTTTTCCACACCCCGTTTTCATCATGCGCAATCACCACGCTACGTGGATTGATTTCTTTTATTAGTGCACCCTGAAATGTTTGCCCCGGTTTAACCGCTTTGCCATTAATTACCGCGGTCCGGCTCGCGCCAAGCTGTAAGACAGCTTGCAGTTGTAATTCAACCGCAGCCGCTGCTACCGACGCGCTGGCCTGAGAGGCTGTGCGTGCCGGGCGGGTGGGATCCTCAAGCACCTGAGCTCCCGCCTGGCTAACGAGCATGGTTAACAGCAACAAAGGGGACACTTTATTCAACACCTATAAACGCCTTCTCAGTACTCAGAGTGTAAACCTCAAGGGTTACCTCAGCAGTGGGATATTCCTTTACATGATAAGCCATAGAGCGCCAGTACAACTTGTTCGACAACTGCTCCAGGCGGGCCAGAAAATCCCTCACTGCAAAATAACGCCCTTCGAAAGTCAGCGTGACACCATGTTGGTACAGTGGTACTTCTTTCATCGCCGGGTTATCGGCAAAAATATTTTCCGGACTAACGGATGCCATTTCGATGAGTTTTAGCCCATCGGCCTGCGAAAACACCTGCTCGATGAGCGCTGGCATTTGCCGGGGCAGGATTAAATCAGCCAGTTGTGCGGCAAAGTTTTCCTGCAGTCGCACCATGCGCTTGTCAACCTGGGCGATTTGCTGCTTCAGGCTGGCATCCGGGTCTTCGGCCAACGCCTCCTGGTAAACCTCCTGTAGCGCTGTAAGCGAATTGACCTCGTTGCGGGCAATCTCAATAGTGCTGTTGGTTTTACCGTTTTCCTTGATGTCGGGCTCAATCAGCAAAAAGACCAATACAGCAAGGACTACGACCATTCCCGAGGCAAATATTAACGCTTTCTCGCGATGACTCAGCGCGGCAAATTTTTCTTCGTACTGGTCAAAAGTCACCGCAGACCACCTTGTTGTGTTGTTTCCGGTACCCGGGCCATATTTAATTCAAAGCGTAATTGCTCGTCGTCTCGGTACAGACGGGTAGAGTCAAAGGTGCGGCCGGAGAATGAGCTGGTTTGCCCCAGCCGCTGCAACCATTTGGGCATTGCCTGTGGGGTACTCAATTGTCCTTGCAGCACCATCATGTTTTCACTGACTTCAATGGTATCGAGCCAGATATCCTGACTGTCTTTGTGTGCCAGGCTATCGAGCATACCAGCAAAGCCCTGCTGTTTAATTTGCTCCCGCTGACTGAGTTCACGCACCAGCAATTCACGATTTGCCAGTTCCTGCTGGCGTTGTTCCAGGGTGCGAGTGAGTCCGGCATCGGGTTTACGTTGCTCAAGAGTCGTTTTTAGATTGTTTACCGCAGCCGATAACTGCTGTTGCTGAACCTGAACATTCGCTAGTTCTGTCCGTTTGGTTGCCCCATACCATGCGACACCGGCCCAAATCAGTAACAACACTGTGAGGGTTGCTCCCCACGCCAGCAGCACGCTGGTAAGCGAGAGCAAATCGAGGCGCGGCGCAAACTCAGCAGAATAAAAGTTAATCCTGTTTTTCATAGCGCGGCCTCATTCTCTTCCTGCGGCTCCGCAGACCTACAAATCGCTGCGCCCAGGCTGGAATAATTCACCCGCGTTATCGACGTTCCTGGCTCGGCTGACGTCACGGCAGGGATAAGGTCACTGACACTGGCACCAACCACCTGCTCAATCTGACCGGCCAGGGCCTCAGGGTGAGGGGTATCAAGGCGCATCATAATCTGCCTGACAGGCGCCTGACGCAGCTGACTTTCATAAAAGTCCATTGAACGCTGAATCTGCACACTTAACGACTCGCCGATGCCCATTTTGAGCTCGTCCTCGGTAAAGCTTCCGAGGTTCTCAAAGCCTTTCAGACGACGGCTGAAATACAGCTGGCCATCTTTGATGATATTCAGACAAATTTCTTCACCCACTTCCTGCACCACTGTCAGAATAGGGTCGGTCTGCACCGGTACTAACTCACAGTTAGCCAGTTCCTCGACCGTAATTAGCTGAAGTACCAGGCCTGCGTTGAATACCACATCGCTAACATTCTCAACATCTTCTTTGGGTAGTGCAAACACATTAATTCTGGCATTGCCGGCCAGCGGTACCGGCAAGTCGGTGTAATCGATAGCCATTTCTTTATCGCTGCCAGTGAGTTCTTTCACCGACCAGGATAATGCCGCGGTGATCTCATCAGCTTCCACGGAAGGCCGGTCTATCTGGAGAATCTGATACCAGTGAATTGAAAAGGCAACGTAGGTGGGGGTACCGGCAAGGCCATGTTTATCAACCCACTTGATTAGATACGCCCCCCAGTGCGAAAAGCTGACCGTCTCTTCAAACGCCAGGGTAATTGCACCGTTTTGCTTTTTGAGTGCACAAAACGTTACCGAATCCAACGACACTGCAATGCCGATTGCATGATAGCCAGATTTTTGTTGGAATTTTTGTTTGAGGAAAGAACGCCAACCAATGCGCATATATTTTTATAACTTCGTATAATTATTAGTTAAATTACAACAGAATTTAACTTAAAGTACCAGTGTCGAGTACCACACTTTTGTCGAACTATGTACCAAATCGTCGCTACCCCTTATAATTTCAACTTCACTCTCTGACATCAAGATAAATTTTTGACCTGCAAAGCCACCAACAATGCACCAGCTAAAAATGTTTGCGAAATGGCGAGCGGTACGTCCTACGCCCCGGCTGAAGCCCCTTTCGACCAGGTAAGACAAGGTGCCCGGCAATGGTGTCGCAGTTATAACCAGCTTACCGATGCCCGGCAGCGTCAGGCCATGCTGACAGCACAACTGCAGTGCCGGGGGTCGGTACAGATTGAATCAACCTTTCAAATCGAATACGCCCTGCACTGCTCTATCGGGAAAGGCAGTTTTATAAACCATAACACCAGCTTTCTTGATGTTTGCCCTATTAAATTGGGTAATCAGGTACTTATCGGCCCCAACTGCATTATCTCCAGCGCTCTGGGCAGAACACAAATTTGGCCAGAAATCTATCCGCCGGCGGAAGTTGGCCTGCCGGTTTCAATTGGTCACCGGGTTTGGATTGGTGCAAATACCACGGTATGTGCCGGCGTGTCGATTGGCGATAACGCGGTGATTGGTGCGGGCAGCCTGGTGCTCAACGACATTCCTGCTAATGCCGTCGCCTACGGCGTTCCTGCCACCGTGCAGCGTAACATTACACAAAATACTCAATAATCAGCCGGGGGTGGCCGATAACACTTCACAGTGTTGTGCCAGAAAAGAGTGATAACGTCTGATGAAAGGAATGAGCCTGTTGCCCTTACGAACCCATCATCTGCTGATGAAAGCTGCCCTGTTGACAGTTGCACTGCTTTTGAGTGCATGCGGGAGTGGGCTGAGTAAGGATGACTCAGACGAAAGCTTTGCCGTCAATGCCGGCCGCGATCGCTCGGCGGCAGAGCAAACCGATGTCAATTTGTCTGCCCAGGTGTCTTTTCCTTCCGGTGCGGTAGTGTATAGCTGGTCGGCAATACCGGCACTAAACATCACCCATGACGACACCAGCGTTGCCACAGCCAGTCTGACCACCCCGGTTGTCACAGCCGACACACAATATGTGGTCACGGTAAGCGTAACCGACAGTGCAGGTCAGTCGGCCTCTGACAGCTTTACCCTTACCGTAACCCCCGACAACCTGCCTCCCACGGCCATTATTACCCTTAACGACTGGCCGGATTTGCCATCCGGTACCTACCCGGCAGGCGTTACTGTTACATTGGATGGTCGTAACAGCACAGACAGTGACGGCACCAGCAGTGAAGAGATCAGTGCCTGGGTCTGGGAGCAAACCGCGGGTGATGATATTGTAACTGGGATTGAATCCGACCAGTCTACGCTGGTTATTGACACCCCGGTTACCGAAAACCAACAGACCCTGACGTTTAGCCTGACCGTCACCGACGATGAAGGGGCGGTCGACACCGCAACTCAGTCCATCACCGTCTTATCACTGAGTGATACACCACCGGAGGTGGATGCGGGAATCGATCAGGCACTGTTTGCAGGCGAGCGAATCGTTCTCGCTGGCACTGTCTCCAGCACCGTGCCAGACGCGACGCCGATTACCACTCTGTGGACCTACAGCGGTGATGCAGCGCCACAAATCATCAATCAAAATACTGCCGACACCTATGCTATAGCGCCGCTGGTAGACAGTGCCACCACGCTGGATTTTTACCTCACCGGGAAAGATAGATTCGGTAACGAAGTGACCGATCATCTGCGCGTACTGGTACGTCCATTTCCGGTGCGGGTGCTCAATGATACCGGCATGACGCAGCAGGCCACCAATACTACGTTATCGGCTACTCAGCAAAACGCATTTCCCGGCCAGGATGGTCAGCGCGGCGCCGATGCTTTGGCCGACAGCAACGTACTGGAGAAAGCCGGCCGCGGTGAAAACGGTTTTGATTTTACTAAGCTCAATGCCAATGGCGACGAAGAGGATGTGGATGCAGCGCAGTTCAGTTGTGTGCGGGACAATGTCACCGGGCTGGTCTGGGAAGTGAAAACCACCGACGGCGGCCTGCGTGATCTTGATCACCGCTATAGCTGGTATGCCGATGAAAACAACGGCGGCGCGCCCGGCAACCTTAATGGCACAAACACCAGTTGCACGCTGGCAAGCTGTAATACCGATGCTTACATCGACGCTGTTAACAGTGCCGGATTATGCGGTTTCTATGACTGGCGTCTGCCCAATCATCAGGAACTGATGTCACTGGTACACTTTGGCCGTCACCCCCTGCTGCGCATTGATACGCAGTACTTCCCCAATACCGGAGCTGACAGCGCCGCTTCGCTCTGGTACTGGACCTCCCAGCCCAGCGCCGATGGCGTGAGTAATGATGCAGCGCAGAATGCCTGGGCCATCGACTTCATCAGTGGGGTGGATAGTTTTCTTAATAAGTCAGATGCCGTCAGCATCCGACTGGTCAGAGCGGGACGATAATCATGAAACGCTTAATCACAGTCTTGTTTAGCTTACTTTGGGTGGCTGAGGTCACAGCGCAGGAATGCCTTACTAACGCCGTAGAAACCACTCCCGATGAGGTCTTCGGCGAAGTGACCACCGATACCATATTGCACATTCCAACCGGTTTAATCTGGCAGCGCTGCGCGGTGGGGCAAACCTGGAATGGTGAAACCTGTACCGGCGATGCCGAACAACTCACCTGGCAGCAGGCATTGGTATATGCCCGCGACTACGACGCTGAATTACTCGAAGGCTGGCGTGTTCCCAATGTGAAGGAACTGGCCTCGCTCACCGAAAGAAATTGCGTGAGACCGTCAGTAAATTCGGTATTTTTCCCGGCTACACCAAAAGACAGTTTCTGGACGTCCACGCCCAGCCTGAACGACCCGGAAAGGGTTTGGACGGTGGCCTTTTTCAATGCCAGCCATTCGATAAAAGAAAAGCAACGGGCTATTTACCTGCGCTTGGTCCGCACCAATCTTCCCGAGTAACCTTCCAACACTACTGCGCCAGTACATAATCGCCGGGAGCGGCCGGTAACGGCTTAATGGCTTCCACAGTTCTGGCGCTGACCTTACGGCTTGATTGCGAGGTTAGCCATTGCTGCCAGACCGGCCACCAGGAACCTTCCTGTAATGGCACTTCATCCAACCAGGCCTGGGGTGGCAGATAAGCCCCGTCTTCCTTACGGGTAGACATCTGATAGACCCGATGGGCATGACCAGGTTCACTGATAATCCCGGCATTATGCCCGCCATTGGTCAGTAAGAATGTAATATCTTTATCAATCAACAAGTTAATTTTATACACTGATTGCCATGGCGCGACATGATCTTTGGCGGTACCGACCACAAACAACGGTACCTGAATATCGGCCAGCGCAATGGGCCTGTCATCCACCATAAACTGACCGCTGGCCAGCGAATTTTGTAAATAACACTGACGCAAATATTCGGCATGCATGCGCGCAGGCATGCGGGTAGCGTCTTTATTCCAGGTCAGTAGGTCGTTAGGGTGCTGGCGTTCACCTAACAGGTACTCTTTTACCCATCGCGACCAGAGTAAATAATTCGCCCGCAGCAGGGTAAAAGTGCCGGCCATGCTTTCTTTGGGCAGGAAGCCGTTCTTAGCCATCACTGCCTCCAACATCGACAACTGGCTTTCGTCGATGAATAATCTGAGATCGCCTGCATCACTGAAATCAGTTTGTGCCGCCAGTAAGGTAAGCGCACAGAATGGATTACGCTTTTCCCGGGCCAGCCAGGCGGCGGCCATTGTCAGCAGAGTGCCGCCCAGACAATAGCCAACCCCATTGATTTGTTCCCCGGGGACTCGTTGCTGAACGGCTTCTATCGCCTCGCCAAGGCCCAGTTTCAGGTAATCAATCAGACTAACGTTATGATCCTCTTGTTGCGGGTTTTTCCAGGAAATCATAAATACCGTATGGCCCTGCTGCACCAAATACCTTACCAGCGAGTTGTGCTCAGACAGATCCAGAATGTAGTACTTCATGATCCATGCCGGCACTACCAACACCGGCTCGGCGCACACTTCCTCAGTGTCCGGGCTGTACTGGATAAGTTCCAGCAGGTTGTTTTTGAACACGACCTGGCCAGGCGTAACGGCAATATTCTCACCCACCCGGTAGGTATCCTGGCGATGAGACTCGGCTTCTTTGAAATGTTGCGCCTGCAAATCCTCGATAAAGTTATCAGCCCCTTTCACTAGGTTAGCACCAGCGGATTCCAGGGTTTTGCGAATGACGTTCGGGTTGGTGGTTATAAAGTTGGCCGGAGATAAAGCTTCCAACCACTGCCGGACCGAAAAGTTCACCATGTCGGTATGATGTTTTTCAACGCCTTGTACACCACGGGTAGCCTGTTGCCACCATTGACGCATGGCCAGATAGTTTTGCCGGTATACGGCGTAGGGCCAGGTTTGCCATTCGGGACCGGACAGCCGATTATCGTCTGCGGCCTTTTCGAGGTTTTTATTGAGCGTACTGGCATTAGTCAGGCTCAAGTCCAGTAGTGCCTGCTGCTTACCCAATGACAACAGCAAATGAATAAACCAGTCAGTAAAGGCCAGCGAATAAGCCACCGGATCGATGCCACCGGTAAACTGCGCGAGTAGTTGATTAATGGCATAATCAGGATTGAGCGGCTCACTAACATCGTAGGGTACCGCATGCTGATCGGTGTAAGTATATTCAATAACGTTACTTTCGTGGTTTATCACAACGAGTCTCCCAGACTATTTTATCTAGCATAACAGCTTCAGCGGTTAAAAATCTTGATCTTGATAGGTATCAATGCACATTTATTCATCAACCTGTAGTGTAATCATGTAATATTACAAAGCGAATTACAGCATTCACAATTTGGCGCCTCTGGCCGGAGAATCAACATGGAAATGATCCGCAATAAACCCTACAACAGCATTACGGTGGGCGATAAAGCCTCGCTTAGCCGCACACTGACCCGTAAAGATATTCAGCTGTTTGCCATTATGTCGGGCGATGTAAACCCGGCCCACGTAGACGAGGAGTACGCTAACAGCTCCCAGTTTCATCACATTATCGCCCATGGGATGTGGGGCGGAGCATTAATTTCAACCGTACTGGGTACCCAACTGCCCGGCCCTGGCACCATTTACCTAAAGCAGGATTTTACCTTCCGCCGCCCGGTTTCCCTTGGCGACAACCTCACCGTCACGGTAACCGTAGTAGAAAAACGTGAGCATCATCAAATCCTACTCGGCTGTGCCTGTACTAATCAGGACGGTGAAGTCGTTATTGACGGTCAGGCACTGGTAAAAGCGCCTACCGAACAAATCGATCGGCCCAGGGCGGTATTGCCGGCGGTTGAACTCAAAGAACAAAGCAGTGACCGCTATCAGCAGTTTATGGACATGGCAAAAGATATGGCTCCGCTCAAAACCTGTGTTATTCACCCAGTGGACCTCAATTCACTGGCTGGCGCTGTAGAAGCCGCTGCAGATAACCTTATTACCCCTATTCTGGTGGGCCCCATAGCCCGTATCGAACAGGTCGCGTTGGAAAATAAGCTCGACATTTCCGCGTTTGAACTGGTCGATACACCGCATAGCCATGCCTCAGCTGAAACCGCAGTAAAACTGGTGAGCAGTGGCAAGGCCGAAGCGCTGATGAAAGGCCATTTGCACACCGATGAAATGATGCATGAAGTGCTCAATAAGGATTACGGATTAAGAACCGGGCGGTTGATGAGTCATATATTTGCGCTTGATGCACCCAGTTACCATAAGACGCTTTTTCTCACCGATGCCGCGATTAATATCCGCCCTAACCTGGCGGCTAAAAAGGATATTATTCAAAACGCCATCGAACTGGTGTATGCCCTAACAAACCGAACTCCAAAGGTCGCGATTTTATCAGCGGTGGAAACTGTCGAAGAAAAAATACCTTCAACACTTGATGCCACAGCACTTTGTAAAATGGCCGAGCGTGGTCAGATTGTTGGTGGACTCCTCGACGGACCGCTGGCAATGGACAATGCGATTTCGGCTGAAGCGGCGAAAGCCAAGGGAATATTGTCGCAGGTGGCCGGCGATGCTGACATTCTGGTCGCACCGGATTTAGAATCGGGCAACATGTTGTTTAAACAAATGCGTTACCTGTCCGGCATCGAAGGAGCAGGCATTGTACTGGGTGCCAGAGCGCCGATTATTCTGACCAGTCGTGCCGGTGGCCCGCTAACCCGCAAAATGTCTTGTGCCATGGCATTGGTTTATCAGCGTAAACGCGGAGATCTGCCGTTATGAGCAAGCAAACCGATAGCCCCCATTACCTGGTCTTAAACAGCGGTTCCTCCACCTTAAAATACGCCGTATTTGACGCCATCAGCCTGGCGGTAGTGGAACGGGGGCTATTCGAACTTAGTGAAGATAATTATGCCGAGACGCTGGACGAGGTGCTACACCATGGCGGCTATGTCAGTGCCGTCGGGCACCGTGTAGTTCATGGCGGTACCGCCTATACGCAACCACTACTCATTGATGATAGCTCACTCGCGACACTCGATGAACTGTGCGATCTGGCGCCGTTACACCAGCCGCATAATCTGCATGCTGTAAAAGTACTGCGAAAGCTGCATCCGGAACTGCCACAGATTGCCTGTTTCGACACCGCTTTTCACGCTACGCAGCCTGCGGTTTCAACCGATTATGCTTTACCCGACTCGTTGCGTCGTCAGGGCATTCGCCGTTACGGTTTTCACGGATTATCTTACGATTATATCAGTCATCAGCTTGCTGCTTCAGATGCCTCAGCGGGCGGCAGATGTATTGTGTTGCACTTGGGTAGCGGTGCCAGCGGTTGCGCTATGTACGAAGGCAAAAGCGTTAGCTCAACCATGGGCTTTACCGCTCTTGATGGTCTGATGATGGCAACTCGCTGTGGCACTTTGGATCCGGGGCTGGTGTTACACTGTATAACGCAACTGGGGATGTCAGCCTCTGAAGTGACCAGTTCATTGTATAAGTCATCGGGCCTGCTGGGTGTTTCCGGCTGTTCAGGTGATATGCGTGTGTTGGACCAACACCGAAATGATCCTGCTGTAGCTCATGCACTTGCTCTTTATTGCCGCTACATTGTACGGGCCATTGGTAGTCTGACGGCAGAATTGCAAGGCCTGGACACGTTGATATTTACCGCCGGGGTTGGAGAAAATGCAGCAGATATCCGCCGCCAGATATGTGAGTCGCTCAACTGGCTTGGTGTTGAGCTCGATAACACGGCGAACCAGAACAACCAACCCGTGATCAGCACATCAACATCGTCCGTTACTGTGCGCATGCTCCCCACTAATGAAGAATGGATGATTGCATACTACATGCAGCAGATGCTTAACCCGTAAAGCACTTTGCATCTTTCTTCTGCGCCCTGTGCACATGGCTTTTGCCCCGCTGCCGGCAGGCCGGCGTTTCAAGCTGGCCATTACCCTGCTGGTTCACCGGCTCATCACTACGGTTTCAACCTTCAACCTTCAACCTTCAACCTTCAACCTTCAACCTTCAACCTTCAACCTTCAACCTTCAACCAGCTATTTCATCAGACCTTAAGGTTAAGAAAAACTAAACATAGACTTTAATCAAAATTAAAACATCAGTTACAACAAAGAATAATTCACATTAACATTCTCTCAAATTTTGCTGCCACTCATTACCAAATCGAGTCGATAAAGAGAAGCGGTTGACCGATATTTCCGCTCAGCATATCTGGAGACTTTAGTTTGAAATATACACTGTCAGTCATTGCCGCAGCGCTTACCTTTAACACCTCAGTATCAGCCAGTACGGCATATGACCCGGAACGCATTACTTTTGAAGGTCAGTATTGATCGATCAATGAATCAAATTAGGTAAAACCCCTACACCGATTATTGATGTTCCTCTAAGCCTATCGATTATGACGGCCGAAGACATCACCGAGCGCGGCATTACCAGTATTGGCGAAATCATCGACTACACGCCAGGTGTTAACACCTCGCAGGGTAAGGGGCACCGCGATTCAGTGGTGTTCCGCGGCGTTCGCTCAACCGCTGATTTTTACATTGATGGCAATCGCGATGACGTACAGTACTATCACTCACTGTACAATGTAGAACAGGTCGAAATCCTGCGCGGGCCCAACGCCTGCTCTTTGGCCGCGGTGGCACCGGCGGTATCCTGAACCGGGTTTCTAAAAAAGCCGGGGTAGATGAAACCTTTACCGGCGGTGACGAGGCGCTTTACTTACCCAAGCCGAAACGTATTAGGAAATCACTCAAGGAAAACGTGGCGTAGTCAACATATTCACCGGCATCGTAGAACCGTCCATGGCACTGAGGGCAACTTTCAAAATGGATATGTCGCTGCCCGCTGTCGGTCATTTCGAGCATTTTACTATTAGGGCACACAGGGCAATGAATATCGCTTATTTCACTGTAAAGCCTGCCCATTTCCTTATCACCGGTATCCAAAGCCCGGGCAAAGTCCTTTAGCTCCTCGTGCTCCATGACATCAAACCATAAACCATAGCAGGTGCTGCAACGCGCAACAACACCGGCAGGCGTACTGATATGCTCAAAATTACCATGACACTTGGGACAATTCATACGACTTCCTGCACAGGTGAAACAATCAGACTTTTACTATATGTATTTTAGGCTGTGCTGTCATTAGGCTGTGCGGCTATCACCAATAAAAAACCCCGCCGGGGCGGGGTTTGTAAAAGATGTCTCAGGTAACCGTCAGAACGGAATGTCATCGTCAAAGTCGAAGTCAGGCTCAGCCATTGGGGGCTTTTGCTGATTCTGGCCGCCCTGGGGACGTTGTTGCTGAGGCGGTTGCTGATAACCACCACCCTGGTTGCCACCGTAACCACCGCCCTGTTGACCGCCTTGTGGGCGTTGCTGATAGCCCCCGCCCTGGCCGCCCTGACCACCGTCACGGCCACCGAGCATTTGCATCTGGTCGACGATAATTTCTGTGGTGTAACGATCCTGACCCTGTTGATCCTGCCATTTGCGGGTTTGCAGTTTACCTTCAACGTAAATTTGCGAACCTTTTTTGAGGTATTCACCGGCAATTTCCGCTAACCGACGGTACATGGTTAAACGGTGCCATTCAGTTCGTTCCTGTACCTGCCCCTGCTGATCTTTCCAGCTTTCGCTGGTTGCCAGGCTCAGATTGGCAACGGCGTTGCCGTTGGGCATGTAACGTACTTCCGGGTCGTTACCTAAATTACCGACCAGAATGACTTTGTTAACGCCTCGAGTTGCCATGATGTCTCCTAAAATCTGTTTACGCTTTTATAATAATATAAGCGCATGCAGCGCTTCGTCGTCGTTTGTAAAGCTTGCCAGTATAACGCATTTTTTGCGCTCGCTCAGCGCCTTTTTGAGGTTAAATAAAAATCCTCAATGACAATATACTAACTCGTTGTTTTACCATACAGACTACGGCAAATTGGCATGGCTTTCACCTGTTCTTGCAACCGGTTGTGTCACACAATTCACCTGAGTAAATGTCCCATTGCTGCCAGTGTGGTAAAAATAGCCACTATCAAGCCCACAATGAGCATCCCACAAAATAGCAGAAACAACCTTACAGGCGGCCATAAGTGGTGCGCCAATTGCGGCTCCCGGTTAGTCAATGGTGCCACTGTTAACACCTTCAGACACCAGTACATGGTGGGTACGGACAGCCTGAGACCAACAATTTCAGTCAGTTCCAACAGCAGTGGCGCAGGAGTTGGCGACACCGAGAATAACCTGGCCAGATCGAGTAGATAAACGTTGAAATAGCTCATTCCCGCCAGCAATCCGCCAACTTTCGCCCACCGGGCATGTAACCTGACGAAGTAGGCCGCCATCAGGCTCCCAAGGCCAGAGTGGTTAAAAATAAATTAAAAGTACTGAGCAACAATGGCGAAAGGTAGGAAAAGTCGCGGTTTTCAATGGGGCCTCCCGGCACCAGTGCGATCAGCAGAAACGCCGATAGCAGCAACCAGGTAGTTTTATTATGAATGATTTGTCTGCGGTTTAATTAATTCCAACAGACTCATCGCAGGCTGGTAAAACGCAGGTAAAAAAAGCCTCAACCGAGGTTGAGGCTTTCAGCTTTGCATTTTATGCGACAATGCTTACCACCAGGTAATGTAGAATGCCGCCACCACAATAGTTAATGCTACAGAGGCCACATTAAACACTGATGAGGTTTTAAAGTTAATCTCGTCCAGTTGTACGGCGTGCTCATGCTCACCTTTGCCTTCAAACAGGCTCACTACAACGGCCAGACCAACACACAGCAGGAATACAATACCCACGCGGTCCATAAATGGCAGTTCCGGCCACAGCAGTTTAAATGCCAGGCTGAATACCGCAGAGCCAACGGCCGCTACCAGACCACCATTGGCGGTAGTTTTCTTCCAGAACATACCCAGAGCAAACAGTGCGACAATACCCGGAGTGAAAAAGCCGGTGAATTCCTGAATGTACTGGAACGCCTGATCGAACTGACCGAGTAATGGTTTTGCCACGGCCATGGCAATAATCAGTGCCAGTAAGCTAACAATACGACCTACTTTTACATAGTGATGCTGGCTCTTGTTAGGGTTGCGGTCTTTGTAAATATCCATGGTAAAGATAGTAGACACGCTATTGGTCATCGACGCCAGCGACGACACAATTGCGGCAACCAGGGCAGCAAAGATAATGCCTTTAAGACCAACCGGCATCAGTGTCATCAGCGATGGATAGGCCTGATCGGCTTTTTCCAGATCCGGCACCAGCAGTACCGCAGCTATACCCGGTAATACGACAATCAACGGCATCAATACTTTTAGGAATGCAGCAAATACAATTCCTTTCTGCGCTTCATTAACGCTTTTAGCCGCCAGGGTACGTTGGATTATATACTGGTTGAAGCCCCAGTAAGACAGGTTCATGATCCACATACCACCAATCAGTACCGATAAGCCAGGCAGATCCATATAGTGCGGATTCTCTTCGCTCAGGATCATATCGAATTTGCCAGGTAACTCCGTAGTGACAGTATTAAAACCAGCCCAGAACCCGGCCCCGTCGCCAATAATATCCAAGGCAGTGTAAGACAGGAACATTCCGCCTAACACTAACAGCACAACCTGGATAATATCAGTCATAGCCACTGCTTTCAGACCACCGTACAGCGAGTATGCCAGGGAAAAGACACCAAGGAAGATCATGCCATACATCAGGTCGACGCCGGCGATAGTATTAATTGCCAGTGCACCCAGCCATAATACCGCGGTGAGATTTACAAACACATAAACCCCCAGCCAGAACACCGCCATGACCATGCGTACACGGTGGTCATAGCGCTGCTCAAGAAATTGCGGCATCGTATAAATTTTATGCTTCAGGAAGATCGGCAGGAAGTATTTACCCACAATGATCAGTGTGATGGCTGCCATCCACTCGTAGGAAGCTATTGCCAGACCCACCATATAACCTGAACCAGACATACCGATGATCTGTTCCGCAGAGATATTGGCAGCAATTAGTGATGCACCAATAGCCCACCACGGCAAGCTGGAGCCCGCTAAAAAGTAATCGTTAGTGTCTTTCTCGTGGCCCTTCTCTTCCCGGGAAACCCACCAGGCAATACCTATTAAGGCAATGACATAAATAGCGAATAACGCTATATCGAGTGTTTCAATTTTCATTATGCGACCCAATAGTTTGTAATTTTAATTCGTAAGTGGGTAACGAAATCAAGTGTTTTCGTCAAAAGCGCCCGAATTTGTAGTACAAATGTAAACTTTTTGTTTCAACCCAGTCTGCGCATAATACTTGTCTTCTACCTGTTTAGTCACCCCTAAAAGTAATTTTTTTGGTAGTAAAATAACAACACAACCGCCAAATCCGCCTCCGGTCAACCTTACCCCGCCGGATTCTCCTATCACCTGTTGAATAATTTCTACAAGGTAATCAATAGCCGGTACGGTGATTTCAAAGTCATCACGCATTGAATGATGCGACTCGGCCATTAACTGACTCACTTTGGCAATGTCGCCTTTTCCCAGCGCATCAAACATGGCAGTAGTGCGTGCGTTTTCACTGATAACATGACGTGCACGCTTATACTCACTCTCACTTAGTACTTGTTTGCCGGCTTCCAGCAGCTCATTGTTAGCATCCCGTAAACTGGCCACGCCGAGTTTACGGGATGCTGCCTCGCATTGCTGACGCCGCAGATTGTACTCGCTGTCAACCAAACCCCGTTTAACGTTGGAGTTGACGATCATAATGGCGAAATCTTCGGGCAAGTCGATAAAACGCTGTGACAGGTCGCGGCAATCCAGCAGCATGGCTTTACCGCTTTTCCCCAGTGCTGATATCAACTGATCCATAATGCCGCAGGAGCAGCCAACAAATTCATTTTCAGCCTGCTGCCCCAGCAAGGCGGCCTCAAGGCCTGCTATATTCAGCTCGTAAAGCTGCGTTAATGCACTGATAATTGCAATTTCAAAAGAAGCAGATGAACTCAGGCCCGCACCTTGTGGTACATTACCGGTTACTACCAGGTTAGCCCCGCCCAGCTGCGGATATTTCGCTTTGACAACCTGACACACCCCCTTTACATAATTAAGCCAGCCAGGCTCTGGCTGATGCTCAATGTTAGCCAGGGAAAATGACGCGCATTCATTGTCGTAATCAACAGCCACCACCTTAACAATGCCGTCATCCCGCCGCGCCGCGGCAATATCGGTACCAAAATTGATCGCCACCGGAAAGACAAAGCCCTGGTTATAGTCGGTATGTTCACCAATCAGATTAACCCGGCCGGGGGCATGGCTGGTTACCTCTGGCGTGGTATTGAAATTAGCAGTGAAGAGCGAAGAAATATCTGCAAGCGTCATTGGCCGGTCTTCTTATAATGCGTTGTAGAAAGCGCCTGCAGGCGCTGGGCAGCTTGTTCAGGTGTCAGGTCGCGCTGCGCTTCCGCCATCATCTCATACCCAACCATGAATTTTCTGACCCTGGCAGAGCGAAGCAAAGGCGGAAAGAAGTGCGCGTGCAGACCCCATTCAGGGTGTTCGTCACTATCGCAAGGCTGGCTGTGCCAGCCCATCGAATAAGGAAAAGACGTGTTAAACAAGTTGTCATATTTACTGGTGATTGCGCCCACAATCATACCCAGATTGTGCGCCTGTAAGTCACTCAGGACTGCCAGAGAACTAACACTAAAGCGAGGTAACAACAGGGTTTCAAACGGCCACGCGGCCCAATAAGGAACCACGACCACCCAGTCATCGTTACTGCATACCACCCGCTCATTAAGAGCGACTTCACGCTCGGCATAATCGAGTAATAAAGCCCGCTTGTGTTGCTGATAATACGCCGCGAAGCTCGCCAGTTTCTTTGCTGCCTGCGTTGGCAAATGACGTTGGGCCCAGACTTGTCCATGAGGGTGCGGATTGGAACAGCCCATCATTGCGCCTTTATTTTCAAACACCTGGACCCACTGATAACTTTTCCCCAGCTCGGCAGTTTGAGCCATCCAGCATTTCACCACGCCTAATCTTTCCTCATCGCTAAGCAATGGCAACGTTTTGCTGTGATCCGGTGAGAAGCAAATCACCCGGCTACAGCCCTGTTCAGATTCATAGCGAAACAGCGGATCGTTGCTGGCATTTTCCGGCGTGTCCGGCTGCAGCGCGGCGAAGTCGTTGATAAACACGTAAGTCCCTTCATAAGCCGGGTTAACTTCACCGTTGATCCGGGTGTTTCCCGGGCACAAATAACAGCCCTCGTCATAGGTTGGTAAGACGGATTGGTCGGGTTCATCCTGTTGGCCCTGCCAGGGGCGCTTGGCCCGGTGTGGCGATACCAGTACCCATTCTTTCAGTAATGGGTTGTAACGTCGATGCGGATGATCTGACGGCTCAAAAGGAACAGACATGCTTATTTCCTGTTTAACAAAAGGGAAAACCTTTACCTTAATGCGCTAGACAAAAGATTGATAAACCAAGGGTTAATTGTCACAAACCCGGGCTTCAGGAACACCTGTTACGCCCACGTCAAGCTCAAACACGCTACCAGCCAATGGATAACGATTTAACGCCTCATCATCCATCCCAATTCTTGCTGAGGTAACAAACAGCATTGAATAAGCTGGACCGCCGAAAGTGACATTCGTAATTTGTGGCGCAGGCAGCACAATGCGCTCGATGAGCTTTCCTGCCGGATTAAAGCAACATATCCCGTGCCCTTGCCAGCAGGCCACCCAAAGGTTGTCCTGGTTATCTACTGTGATGCCATCCGGATAACCGTAGTGGTCAGATAAAACAATGTGTTGGCGTTTATGGGATAACTGCCCATTGGCATCAACGGTAAAGGCGTAAATGGTTCGACTGGCAGAACTCACCGAATAAAGCCGGTTACCAGCAAGATTAAGGGCCGGGCCATTGGATACGGTATAGCCACTGTCTACTTTGTGCAGCGTGCTATTATCGTTGAGACTGGCCAGCTGATAGAGACTTCCGCAGGGGGCCGCTTCACTGTCATCCATGGTACCAAAATACAGCCGGCCAGCCTGGTCGGTTTTCGCATCGTTCAAGCGATTGGTTACCGGTTCATCACGCAGTAGCAAACAGTATTCGCCACAGCTCAGATCATCGTTTAGCCAGTAAATGCCCGACTGTAATCCAACAATAAAGCGGCCCGAGCGAGTTTCCTTCACCCAGCCAATTTGCTCTGGCATGGCGATACAGGTCTCGGCCTTAGTGGCGTAATCCATACGATATAACAGCTGCTGTTTAATATCGACCCAGTAAACACAGTTACACCGGGCACTGTAATAAATGCCCTCGCCGAGGCTACATTTGTGACGACTAACATTTAAAATTTTAACCGGCATGGCATCATTTCGCTGTTAAATAGCCCTGCGGGTGAATCCAGCCCAAACCGACGCTCTTCGTCAGTTAGCCGCCCGATGATTCACCATCAAAGCCGAATATAGAAAGGCAAAGCTTACACAACCTGCAAACAGAATCGAATAGTGAATGTCGTTTAAGAATAAGATCATTGCGATATCGGCACAAAGGAAGAAGCTACCGAAAAACAATAAAGCAAACAATGACTGGCTATTTTGTTGCTGACGCAGTCGCTTGTCTCTTAACACCCAGGCCATCAGTTTCAACACCGGTAAATCTTTATGCCACTGACTTATTTGTTTCCCCTGCGTGTGAGCATAGAGTTTTGCCGCAACGGCCAGCGCGATAGGTGTCAGGATGATGGGTAGCCAGATGTCGCCATTGCTAAAGCCGTGATAGACCGCAACAGTCATCAGTATAAGACTTGAGTAAATATATATACGTTCCATACATTCTCTCCGAATAGGGGTCGAGGATTCATAAAGGAAAAGCGGCTCTGAACGAACCGCTCGAGCGTTAAAACACACTCCCGCCATCTTTCTGGATTTGATCAACGATACTATCAACACCGGACACCACGGCGCCCACGATACTGCCAGCCACTGCACCAGCGGCAGCCCCAATGATGCCTCCCATGGCAGCTCCAACAGTAGCCCCCGTGGCTGCACCCGACAGCGCACCGGAGCCTGCCGCTTCGAGTGCTTCACCACCGCTTACCGAGCCGCCTGTAACCACCATACACTCGTCTAAATCCAAACATCTCATATTGCTCGCCTTAATCTGAGAAGTATTCATAAGCTGCTCCTATCAAAGCTCCTGCTGCTACCACACCAATCACAACCGGAGCGCTAACAGTAACCCCAACGGCAACTGCAACACCTACCACTGTAGCGCCAGCTCCTGCGCCAGTTGTAGCTCCCTCTGCGGCATCGATAACGTCACCGCCACCGCTAACCAACTCGATATGTTTGCTATTTAATTCATACATAGATTGCTCCTTCACATAGTTTTAATTTTCAGTTGATAACCTGAAAACAATTTTGCCTCGGGGAGATACCGGTTTCCCGAGAGCCCCTTCCACTATAATTTTTGCAGAAGAAACCTAAATTTAAATGTAAAGGGCCACGAAATCATCGGTCCAAACGGACAGGTATGGGATAGTTTATGAAAGCTTAAAATGAGAGGGAGTGCGGCTTAGCTGGCAACAATCAGCACGGTACCGGCAAACGCTGCCACGACCAGGATCAGTTTTCTAATCAGTATTTCGTTGATACGCCGGTTGATAAAAAACGACGCGAACCAACCAGTCAGAATAGCCGGGATACACTTTAAGAAGAGCTCAAGATCGTCACGGCCCGCCGCATCGGTAAACCACAGTACGGCGATACCAAACATGTTGATATAAACAAAAAAGACACTCAGATTGGCTTTAATTTTATCTTTGTCTTCCGCCTGATACAGCAAGCCCATAGGGGCACCGCCAGCCGATGTAGTGGTGCCCATAAAACCCGATATCATGGCCGCGATTAAATTGGAGATAACGCTGACACGGGGTTTAACACCCACCATCGACAATATCACTGCAGTAATAATACACACGCCCAATAACATCTGATACTGATGAGCATCAATATAAAGCAGCACGCTACCGGCCACCAGCACACCCGCCGTGCCACCAAGAATAGAGAACCCGGTCTGTTTTAAGTCGATATCGTACTGATGTTTAACCGCCAACAGCGTCGTCAACAGTAACGCATTGAGGATCATGGGACCAGGCACCAGTTCGGGCATTATCAAAAAGATAAGCGGTGCACCCAACAGACCCAGCCCAAAGCCTATAACACTCTGCAAGCATGAACCGATGATCAGGACCAGATACACCAGGATATAGTCGGTCAAACAAACAATCCTTCAACTAAAGCTTAACTGTTATGCGCAACATTCATTATACATATTATATTACATATCATTTATGCACAGCGCCAGAGTGTAAACATTTTTTCAACATAACAGTGAGCCGGAATACTTGTTCACAGCCGTGCAAGGGTCTTCAGACCAAGCCTTAGCAACGAAAAAGGTCAGAGGATCAGGCATGCCTGCGCAATGCCGACAGACGTCAGCATGACGTTATACCCAGCCGGCATCAACAATCAGCGTTTGCGCAGTCATCATTTTACTGTCATCAGCGGCGAGGAATAATGCAGCGTTGGCAATATCGATAGGTAGCAGGGTTTCATGGATACACTGAGCCTGTTGTACTTCCTGAATAATGTCAGGGCCAGCCCAACGAGTCATCTGTCGTTCGGTCATCACCCAGCCGGGCACCAGCGTGTTTACCCGGATATGCTCGGGACCAAGTTTTGCAGCCAGGGTGCGGGTCAGGCCATCAATGGCCGCTTTAGCTGTAGTATAAACAGGCATACAGGTTTGCTTCTGGCGCCAGCTGACCGAGCCCATATTTACAATACTGCCGCCACCGCAGCGACGCATTTGCTCGATAACTGCCTGTGCGGCAAAAAAGCTCGGGCGCAGGTTTACATTAATGCGATCATTCCAGTATTCCTCGTCCACGTCTTCAAATTCGTGGCGGGTATCGTCGGCCGCATTGTTAATCAGCACGCTAATATCGCCGTGCCGTTCCCCGGCCTCTCTGATAGCCCCTTCGAGGGCTTTGAGATCGCGCAAATCACACTCTATGAAGGTGACCTGGCCTTTACCGGTTTTAGTTATTCGTTCTACCAATGTCTGACTCTTGTCAACATTGACATCAACAAAACACACTCGGGCTCCCTGTGCACAAAACCGTTCCACCATAACCTCGCCAATACCTGTACCACCGCCGGTAATAAATACGCTGCGGTTGTTCAGGCTTGGATAACAGGCTGAAGTATCAGACGACTGGGTCATAAAAAATCACCATAGATGATGGCTCGGTACACACCAACTTTCGTTGTTAAATAAAAATTCGTTACGCAGACAGGTCAGATTCAGCAATCTTCAGTTCAATATAAGCCATTGCTTCATCTATCAGATACGCCATCATGTTTTTGGCTCGCTCTGCTTCACCATTTTTAATCGCCTGATAAATCTTACGATGCTCGTCGGCAATGGTTTGCAGGCTGTCCTTAGCATTAGTCGTATACTGGAAGCTTACATTTAAAGCGGTGCTGATGAAATCCCGTAACTGGTAGAAAAAGCGATTGCCACTGGCAAGTAAAATGGCCGTATGAAATTCTAAATCGCTCTGATGGATAGATCCGTCGGTTTGTGCGGCGTTATCCATGCCATTCAAAGCCATCTCAATTTGCGCGATGGCTTCCGGTGAGCCGTGTTTGGCTGCCAGCGCTGCAGCCTGTGGCTCAATAGCCAGACGCATCTGCAAAAACTCTTTTAAAACCAGCAATGACGGACTGCTCTCAAACATCCACCCCAACACGTTGGTATCGTATAAGTTCCAGTTCTCTGGCGGCTCAACCCGAATCCCCTGGCGCGGTCGGGAGGATATTAACCCCTTTGCTGCCAGCATTTTCACTGCTTCGCGCACTGCAGTACGACTGATGCCATACTCGGTACAAAGCTGAGCTTCAGTTGGAAGGCCTGAACCCTCGCCATAGACTCCCGCAATAATCGCTTTACCCAATTCATTGGTAACGCGTTGCGACAGGTTTAAATTCTCAATTCGCGCCATGGATTATAATCTTTCTGCTTACCGCCATAACCACTAATAATATCATATTTATCGGTGGTACCTGTTGGCTTTATTGTTAATATATTTGTTCACATCATAGAGTTGTAAGCCTCCAACGTGCAAGCGTTTAAAATTGATCCAACCCTAAAAACAATCTATCAACGTCATTATGGAATTTAACGCTGTTTTAACAAAAAGCTTTTCATTACCAATATTGTAATATAATATTTTTTAATTGTTTTGAGCTTATATCATGGTATCAGGGTTATTACATGGTTGAATTAAGTACACTCGACTGGCTGGTTCTGGCTGGCTTTTTTATTTTGTTGCTTGGCGTAGTCGGGATGTCCATGCGGCAAAAAGAGGAAGATACGGCGGATTATTTTCTTGCCGGTCGTAACGCCAGCTGGCTGGTGATTGGAGCCTCAATTTTTGCCTCAAATATTGGCTCTGAACATTTGGTAGGTTTGTCTGGTTCCGGTGCCCAGTCGGGTATGGCGCTTGCTCACTGGGAATTGCAGTCGTGGATCATCCTGCTGTTGGGTTGGATATTTGTGCCCTTTTACTGGAGCAGTAAAGTGTACACCATGCCGGAGTTCCTGGAACGCCGCTACAACGCCGCTTCACGTACCTTCCTGTCGGTGATTTCACTGGTCAGTTATGTTTTGACCAAAGTCGCTGTAACGGTTTACGCCGGTGGTATTGCGTTTAAAACAATCCTCGGCATCGACAGTATCTGGGGTATCGACTTCTTCTGGATATCGGCGTTAGGCCTGGTCATCATTACCGGTATCTATACCGTACTCGGTGGTATGAAAGCCATTATGTGGACCTCCGTATTACAAACCCCGGTGTTGATCATCGGTTCTGTGGTGATCCTGGTGGTCGGTCTCGATCAGGTTGGCGGTTGGTCTGAAGTTGAGCGTATTAATGACGCCAACCTACACCTTATTCGCTCAGCCAGCGATGTAGACTTCCCATGGCCTGGCATTATTTTCGGCTCATTCATTATTGGTTTCTGGTACTGGTGTACCGACCAGTACATTGTACAGCGCGTTCTGTCAGCAAAAGGCATCAAGGAAGCCCGTCGTGGTACCATGTTTGCCGGTTACCTTAAATTACTGCCCGTGTTTATTTTCCTGTTCCCGGGCATGATTGCTGTCGCCCTTAAGGAAAAAGGCATTATCAATTACGCCAGCGCCGACCAGGCGTTCCCAACGCTGGTTGCCGAGCTATTACCTTCAGGGGTTAAGGGTATTGTTATCGGTGGTCTGGTTGCAGCGCTGATGAGTTCACTGGCGTCTCTTTTTAACTCTTCTGCCACGCTGTTTACCATCGATTTCTATAAGAAATTTAAACCTGAATCCAGCGAAAAACACCTGCTAAAAGTGGGCCGTATCGCTACCATCGTCATTGTTATTCTGGGTATTCTGTGGATCCCGGTGATGAGCCTAATTGCCGATGTATTGTATGAGTACCTACAGAGTGTGCAGTCACTTATCGCGCCGGGTATTGCAGCCGTCTTCCTGCTGGGCCTGGTAAGCCGTCGCATCACGCCTGCAGCAGGCTACGCGGGCCTGGTTTCAGGCTTTGTACTGGGTATGATCAGACTGGTAATGCTGCCGTTTAAAGACAGCCTGGCCGACACCAGCTTTGCCTGGGTTGTGGAGATGAACTGGCTTTACTACTGTATCCTGCTGTTCGTATTGGTAACGGCTATCATGATTGTGGTGAGTATGTTCACCAAAGCGGCCAGTGAAGAAAAACTTCAGGGCCTGACCTTTCGGACACTGGGAAAAGGCACCATGAAAGAAGTGGTCGACGGTCTGGATAAGTGGGATTACATTCATACCGTAGGTATATTAGGTATTACGGCCTTCATCTATATCCGCTTCTGGTAAACGACCAAGCCGGTGCCAACGTCACCGGCTTTTCTTTATATACACTAAACTATCAGAGCCAACCCAGGTAGCACCATGCTGCAAACACTCGCTTTAATATTACTGGTAGCATCTCCTGCCACAGCAACTACCTACAAGGTTTATTACCTTGGCGGGCAGTCGAACATGGAAGGCTTTAGTGAAAATGCCGATCCGCCTGCTCATTACTAAACGCCACTTAAAACGGGGGCTGTTTTCCAGGGCAATCCGGTGGTCGATTTTAAACTCAATGTTGGCCCTGGTTTATGGGATACACTATAACCAGGCTTCGGCCGGCAGTTTTATTCCGACGGAAAAACTAATCAGCATTCAGACTTTATCGGCCCGGAGCTGAGTTTCGGGCACCAGATTGCCAGACTACACCCACAACAGCACGTAGCCCTTATAAACTATGCGCTTGGGTGGCTCGGTCCTGGGCTGTGGCGTGGGTAACAACTGGTATCCCGACTCTCGTCGTAGCAATGGTGTAAACCAATACAATAATTTTTTATCTACACTCAGCAATGCGTTCGCCAGCCGGGATCTTGATGGTGATCGCGAGCCTGACCCTGATACCCGCAGGCATTATCTGGATGCAGGGAGAGTCAGATGCTTCCGATAGTGACATAACCGCCAATCGTGTTGTCCGGATAACCTGAAAACGATGATGGCGCTGTTCAGGACCGCTCTTCGTAGCCCGGATTTACCGGTAGTATTAGGTAAAATGACCGATTCGGGCATGGCTCCTGAAGACAGTTTACGAATGAACTGGGGCGGTCAGGTTCAACACGCCCAGCAAAACTTTGTGGAACAGGCTCCTTGCGCAGCTCTGGTCAGCGTTAGTGAAAGTTTTACCCATCTTGATGACGGCTGGCACGACACTTCTGCGGATTCCCTGATATTAGGACGCCAATTTGCAGAGCGAGAGACACAACTGGAGAGTCAGTGCCATTCTGATTAACAACAATAGCGCAGCGCTTTTCACCGTGCCATCCTCGCTGTAAAGCACTCGTTAAACGCAAACTGATTGATACCTGGTCAGTTAACAATGTAACCTCAGTATCAATTTCCCGTCCTGCATCACCACTTATGTCAGACAGCTTTGCTTTATTCCCCATCATTGAACGCATCTTTGCCACCGTTTTTCCGTTAATTGCCATGGTAATGGTGGGGTTTCTTTATGCCCGCAAAACCGATTCAGACATGGGGGTGGCCAACCGCATCAACATCGACATTTTTGTGCCCGCACTGATCTTCTCTGTGATGGCGTCCAAGTCGTTTGATCTGTTTAGTTATCTGGACTTAATGCTGGGTACTTTGTTGATGGTTATAGGGTCAGGCTTACTGGCTCTGCCGGTTTGCAAGTGGCTGGGGGTGTCGCCAAAAATTTTCGCTCCGCCCACCATGTTTAACAACTGCGGCAATCTGGGCTTGCCCCTCGCCTTGCTGGCATTTGGTGAAGCCGGTTTAAGTGCTGCTATCGCCATGTTCCTGGTAAGCACGTTGCTACATTTTTCACTGGGCGTCTATATTCTGCATGACAAAGCACAGTTGAAAACCCTGGCTACCAATCCTATGGTCATGGCCACTGCTGCAGGGGTGATATGGAGTTTATCCGACTGGACGTTACCGATATGGGCCAGCACACCGATAGATATGCTCGGCCAGATTTCCATACCACTGATGTTATTTGCGCTGGGAGTCCGCATGACTGATGTGGATTTTGCCAACTGGCGTTCCGGTTTGTTCTGGGGGTTATACGGGCCGTTAACCGGCTTTATGGTCGCTTACCCGTTTGCCTTGCTGGCGGGGCTGTCGAGCGAACATACGGCGTATTTTGTGCTGTTTTCGGTACTGCCACCGGCCGTACTCAATTTCATGCTTGCGGAACGCTACAAACAAGCGCCACACACGGTGGCGTCGATTGTATTACTAGGCAATATCGCCAGTCTGGTGGTCGTGCCGGTGGCACTATTCTTTGTACTCGACTAATCAGTCTTATCACTGAAGACTACCTGAAACCCTTCAGCACCCCAGTAAATCAACCGGCCTCAGGCATGACGGTTAGGATCGGTAAGTGGCGCGCCCCGCAGGGTTTCATAATCACGGCGGTGGTAAATCATCAGCTCGGTCTCGCCATTTTTGGCTTTCACAAAACGATTATGGCCCGAGCCGTAGCCGCCAACCGCTGCATTGGTGGTAAATACCGGCTCGGCTTTTTTATGCCAACTGGCAGGATCCAGTAAATCCGCGTCTTCATCGTCCCACAGCAGAGCCATGGCATAGCGGTGATCGGTTGCACTGGCCGAATAGGTGATCAGCACCCTATATTTTTAAACAACATGGTTATTACTATTTGTTTTTTTCTTTTGATAAATGCTGTCGCGTTATGGACAGTACCTGCAATACACGCGTCGGGTGCAGTAAATCGGTCACAGGCCCTAAACTGGACCGCGTTGGTAAATCGCAGATGGAAGGCGGTAAAACCATGGTAATAGTAGGTAACGATGACTGGGCAGCACTGGGTTATAATGCCGCTTATACCTTCGACGGCAAAGATTACCTGGTGTTGCACGGCTGTGAGACGGTCGATAACACGCTGCAAAAGCTGCGTATTCTGCCGATTAGTCGGGATAATGACTGGCCTGTGATTGACCCGGCTGACCTCAACAAGCGCACCACTAAACGTTTGAAAAAATAATACCGCTTCAGCTTGCCGTGCGTTGTCGATGGCTATGACACATCCACGCGCACGGGAGTTTTTCTCATAGTATTTATCCAACCCACTGTTCATCCATACGTTATTTCAGTATTCTGACTAAACAAATTTCCTTCTCTGTTCTCGGTTTCACAGGGTTTGTGTCGCGGGAGTTCCCATGCTTTCTATTCCACATGCCTGGCATGCTCATTATGTATTTCTGGTTATAGCTCTGGCCGCGCTGTTAATGGCCAGTAATCGCGTGCGCTACGATATGATAGCCATCACCGTAGTGCTGGCACTGATGCTGGGCGGTGTATTGTCGGTTCAGGAGTCACTGGCCGGCTTTGGCAACCCGGTGGTTGTACTCATCGGCGCCCTGCTGATTGTTGGTGAAATGCTCGACCGCACCGGGGTCGCCCGTTTTGTCGGTGACTGGATAGGCAGGCACAGTCACAGTTCTACCAATAAGCTGTTAATAATGCTCATGCTCGCCAGTGCTATTTTAAGTGCTGTAATGAGTTCTACGGCAGTCGTCGCGATATTTATTCCCATCGTGATGCGTATTGCCAAACAAACGGGTAACAGTGCCAGTCAACTACTGTTACCCATGTCTTATGCTGCGCTGGTCAGTGGTATGCTTACCCTGATTGCCACGCCGCCGAACCTGGTGATAAGCGGCGAGTTGGGTGCACAGGGCTATGAGCCCCTGCGATTTTTTACTTTCACGCTGCCGGGGCTGGTCGTCCTCGGAGGACTGATGCTGTATATGCTGTTTGTCGGCCGTAAATGGTTGCCCAATAATGGTAAAGCCGTGCATCAATCTGCACAGCGCTCTATTAAAGCGCTGTGGGACGACTACCGGGTTAACCGCGAACTGGTCTACCTGCGTATCGACGAGGAGTCCCCTTTGCACGGCAAAACTATTGCGCAAAGCGGATTGTACGATAGCTACGGTTTGCGCATTCTAGATCTGTCCCAGCGTGTTCGTGGCTGGCGTGAGTTAAAGGCCGGTGTATCGCCGGATATTATGCTACACACCGGGGATGTGCTGCATGTCGCCATTCCACCTGAGCAACTGGCGCAGGTAGAAAGCCAGGTCAGGCTGATGCCATTTCACCCATCGCAGTTAGAAACCCAGTACCGCAGTTGGGAGTTTGGCGCTGAAAGCGTGCTGGTTCATCCCGAATCAAAGCTTATTGGTAAGTCAGTGCGGGAGGCCAAATTCCGCGATCACTACGGCCTCGATGTGTTTGGTGTCAGGCGCAACCGCCAGTCTCTGGACGACTATCAGAATCAAAAACTGCAAGCCTCTGATTGCCTTTTGGTCACCGGCCCCTGGGCTAAAATTATGCAGTTACAACAACAAAACCACGATTTCGTAGTATTGGAAACGCCCGCCGAGGCCGCTGATGTGGTGCCTGCTTTCAAGCGGATGCCCGTGGCACTGGCTATTACCAGCTTTATGGTGCTCAGTTCGGTGTTTAACTGGATGCCGCTGGTTGCCGCTGTGCTTATTTCGGTTATTGCGGCAGTGATGGCCCGCTGCCTCACCGCGGCCGACGCTTACCGGGCCATTCACTGGCAAAGCCTGGTATTGCTGGCCGGTATGCTGCCCCTGGCTGAAGCGCTGCAACAAACCGGCGGCACGGCTATGATTGTTGGCAGTATGATAGGCGCCGCTGGCGACGCCTCTCCCCAAACCCTGCTGGTGTTGCTATTTGGCATCACAGCTTTGCTCACTAACATTTTGTCTAACACGGCATCTGCGGTACTCATGGCACCAATCGCAATTAGCATAGCCCAGCAGCTCGGTGTGTCACCCTACCCGTTGGCCATGACCGTTCTGTTTGCTGCCTCGGCTGCATTTATGACCCCCATAGCCTCGCCCATCATTACTCTGATTGTCGAGCCAGGAAAATATCGCTTCGTCGATTTCATAAAGCTCGGCACGCCCATGCTCGTTTGGGTCTTTGTGTGCTGTTATTTCCTTATCCCGTTTTTCTTTCCCTGGTAACCTTTTTGTTAACCATGAATGTTAATGACTACAACGTTATGGTCTGCGCAGTTCCGCAGGCCACGTTTTCCCTGTTCTTCGGCGCGAAACAAGATAAATAAGTGTTAAATTTTGTCTTTTATCGCTTCAAATTTGGCCACAGCAAGAGTATCTTTAGCTAATTAGTTAAGCAACCTAACAATTGACAACAAGCATCATGTCGTTGTCTTACGCGCCGAGGTAGTAATGGTTAATAACACTTATGATGCCATCGTTGTTGGCTCCGGAATAAGCGGCGGTTGGGCCGCCAAAGAGCTCACAGAGAAAGGCCTGAAGGTATTAATGTTGGAGCGTGGCGAAAACGTTGAGCACGTAAAGGACTACACCAACACCCATAAAAACCTGTGGGATTACCCTCACCATGGTCGCCCAAGCGAAAAAGCGCTGGCGTCTCAACCGATTATGGCACGTGGTAAGGGCTATCCGTTCAACGAAGTTACCATGGGTACCTGGGCGGATCATGAAACTTCGCCCTATGTGGAAAAAGAACCATTTCAATGGTTTCGCGCTTATCAGGTAGGTGGCCGTTCACTGCTGTGGGGCCGGCAGTCTTACCGACTCAACCCCGAAGACTTTGAAGCTAACGCTAAAGAAGGCGTTGCCATTGACTGGCCAATCCGTTACAACGACATCGCCCCCTGGTACAGCTATGTAGAAAAGTTTGCCGGTATCTCAGGTAATAAAGACGGTTTGGACGTGCTGCCCGATGGTGACTTCCTGCCTGCGTTCGAAATGAACGCCGTAGAGAAGGACCTGGCCGCGCGCCTGAAAAAGCACTACAAAGGCGAGCGCCACATGATCATGGGCCGTACAGCTCACATTACCGAGCACCGCCCGGAGCAGGGCCGCGGGAAATGCCAGAACCGTGATAAATGCTGGACGGGTTGTCCATGGGGCGGTTACTTTAGTACTCAGTCGGCGACACTCCCAGCGGCACTGAATACCGGTAATCTCACCCTGCGCCCGCTGTCGATAGTGAAAGAACTCATTTACGATAAAGACAAAAAGCGCGTTACCGGTGTGGAAATCATTGATGCAGAAACTAAGGAAACCATTGTTTATAAAAGCAAGATTGTGTTCCTGAACGCATCGACGCTTAACTCTGCCTGGGTACTGATGAACTCCGCCCGGGATGTGTGGGACAACGGGTTGGGTTCGAGCTCAGGCGAACTCGGTCATAATGTGATGGATCACCACTACATGCTGGGGGGCACTGCGGACATTCCAGGCCATCTTGACAAGTATATCTATGGCCGCCGCCCAACCGGTATTTATATTCCGCGCTTTGCCAACTGGGGCAGTGACAAACGAGACTTCCTGCGCGGCTTTGGCTTCCAGGGCAATGCTGAACGTCAAAGCTTTACCCGTGACGCTAATGGCCTCGGCATTGGCGCGACACTGAAAGAGACTCTGAGCAAGCCAGGTAAATGGACCATGCGCACCGTTGGATTTGGTGAAATATTGCCAGATCATCGCAACAAGGTCAGCCTGAGTAAGACGGTCACGGATGCCTGGGGACTACCGGTACTCGAAATGGATGCCAAAATTCGCGACAACGAAATCAAAATGCGTAAAGCGATGAAGGAAGACATTGTTGAGATGTTTGATAGCATTGGTCTTAAGAATGCACAGGCTTGGGAATCGACTTACCATATGGGTAAGGGTATTCACGAAATGGGCACTGCGCGTATGGGCCGGGATCCTAAAACCTCTGTGCTTAATAAGCACAACCAGGTATGGGACGCACCGAACGTTTTTGTCACCGACGGCGCCTGTATGACCTCATCATCCTGTGTCAATCCGTCTCTGACTTACATGGCGTTAACCGCCAGGGCAGCAGACTTTGCCGTTGAAGAATTAAAACGGGGGAACCTGTAATGGCAAATTCATCATCCACGACCATGGACCGCCGTACGCTGTTAAAGCTGATTGCGGCCTCAACCGGTGCCGGCCTGATTAATGCTCCGGCACTGGCAGTCTGGGAAGAACAACCCGAACTGCTACCGGTAAGCAAAGCAGGTTTTGATGACGCCACCGTGGCGCTCATTACTGAACTCTGCGAGGTTGTTATTCCGCGTACCGACACACCGGGAGCCAAAGACGCCGGTGTACCACCGTTTTTCATAGGCATGGTGCGCGAGTGCTACGACGAACAGCAGCAAAAGCTGTTTGAAGCAGGCTTTGCCGACATTGAATCACGTAGTAACGCACTTTACGGCACCCCCTTTGCAACCCTGGCAGCAGTGCAACAGTCCGATCTGATCACCGCCATTGATGCAGAAGCCATGGCGTTTAACAAAGGCGAAGCGACACAGTGGGATGGTTCTGGCTTTAGAGGTCAGCCACACTACTTCACACTAATGAAACAATTGATTATTTTTAGCTTCTTCTCATCCAAAGTGGGTGGTACTCAGGTACTCCGCCACTCCGATGTGCCCGGCGGCTACTATGACATTCCTTATAACGAAGGCGATAAAGCCTGGACAACAGTCTGGCCCTGGTAAACAACGATGAATTTAAACAAACTTATTAAACTTCCACTAATCCAAGCCGCAGTGCTTACTGCCGGTTTGCTAAGCATAAACACTGCCCACGCGGAAACGGCTATTGCTGACTGTGTATTACGAGACGCCAGTTTTAGCGTACAGCTGCCTGCGTATGACGTAATGATCCGCCCGGAAGCCCGGACTATTGCCGAGAAATACTACCCTGGTCTGTTTGAAACACTGCCAGCCTGGCTTCTCAGCGAAAAAATGCCATCGTTCGCTACCATACTAACTCTGGAGCAACTTATCGCCAGAGCTGATCCGGCAAAGTCGCGTCTGGCTGAGCTCGATGCTGAACTTCGCGCGTTGCCGGTTACCGAAGCCGTAAAAGCTGCACGCTGTGCCCGCTTCGATGCTGAACCTCAGCATTTTACGGTTGATGATGCACCGGTGCAGGTGCTGGTGTATCAGAAAATCAACGGCTACGACCATGGGCGTTCGGTTACTGCTGCTACCGAAGCGCTGACCCGTATATCAAAAGAAATGGGCTATGGCGTTACCGTTACCGCCAATGGCGGCGCGTTTAATGCTGAAAACCTGTCTCAGTTTGATGTGGTTGTATGGAACAATGTCAGTGGTGATACGCTCACCCTTTCGCAGCGTGCGGCATTCGAAAACTATATGAACAGTGGCGGTGGTTTCCTTGGTGTCCATGCTTCAGGTGGTGATTCCATCTATTTCTGGGACTGGTATCGTGAAGCTTTGCTTGGCGTGCAGTTTATTGGTCACCCTATGGATCCGCAGTTCCAGTTGGCCGAACTAACCACCCACGAGAATTCGGCACATATCGCTGAGTCATTGCCTGATACCTGGTCTATTAAAGATGAATGGTATTCCTTTGCAGCAGAACCGGACCTCGATGGCGTGGAATACGTTATCACGATTGATGAAAACAGCTATCAGCCGGGCGATTTGGCGATGAACGGTGTCCATCCCATTGCCTGGAAGCACTGTGTAAAGGAAGGCCGCGCTATGTATACAGCGATTGGTCATCGCGAAGAGATGTATGATGTACCGGAAAATATCACACTGATTAAAGATGCCCTGAAATGGACATCAGGCCACGGCGCTAAGGTATGTGCTAAATAAGGATGCGTACTAATTGAAAAGCAGTGCTGAGAAAGCCTGTATCTAGCCGCAAAAAAGGCTCCTGTATGGGAGCCTTTATGCCTTCAAGCATTATCCATGCTGTTCGTCGAGTAGTTCAGACTTTTTCTTAATCTTACAATTGAAGATTTTCTGGGTATTTTTCCTGCCTAAATACCAGGCAACAGTGTATGGATGTGCGCGCTTGAAGAATCGTTTAAAAGCTTTCATATTACATCCTCCTTTTTGTGTTGCCCTATTAACTATATGACAATACTGTAATAATTGCCAGTGCAATTTTAAAATCGTATACTATTTTGTTTTTACTTTGATTTTAAGGATTCACTTAACTACGCCTGACAGAATCATAAAAGATTGAAATATATTGATTTATTTTGAAATTCCGCAGACCATCTTCGCAGATTTAACAAGACTGGTTATCCGTCTTTTTTTGCTGCGACTAATGGCTCAGATACACTGACTACTGCTAAATAACCCCCAGCTTTATCTGATAGCCATATCAGATGCAACCACAGGAGCAGGAATGATTCGGGAAATCAGCATTGAAGATACGGTTGAAGTTGCCTCAATTTACAATCACTACGTTGAGCATACGCCAGTTACATTTGAAGAAGAGCCAGTGGCGCCAGAGGCGTTTGCCCAACGGATCAAGGCTGTGCTGGATTCGGGCCTGCCCTGGCTGGTATCCTCCGACGGCGGCACCCTATCAGGCTATGCCTATGCCACTGCCTTTAAGCCCCGCAGTGCGTACCGGTTTTCAGTAGAGTCAACCGTTTACCTGGCGCCCGATGCCCAGGGAAAAGGTCTTGGTACCGCATTGTACGAAGCGCTCCTGCAAAAGCTTTATCAGGCAGGGATTCGTAATGTCATTGGCTGTATCACTCTGCCCAATCCCGCGAGCGTGGCTCTGCACGAAAAAATGAACATGCAAAAAGTGGGGCACTTCCCGGCAGTAGGATTTAAGTTCGGACAATGGCTGGATGTTGGATTCTGGCAACTACAGATCTCTCAGGAATCCGATTAACACAACTGACCTGCTTGCGTTACTCAATACTGATCAGTCGGGCATCAACAATCATAACAGCATTAGGGCCAATTGAACTGCTGTTACCCCGCTTCCCCCAGGCCAGCTCCGGTGGGATCACAAATTCATACCGGGCTCCCACGTTCATTAACTGAAAGCCTTCCTGTAAACCTTCAATCGCTTCGCTGACGGCGTATTCTTCCGGTAAGCCCTTCTTATATGTGTCATCAATGACACTGCCATCACCTAACTTGATACGCTGATGGACTTTTACCCTGTGCTGAAAACCGGGTTTTACCCCCTCGGCCTGCTCAATAATTCGATACAGTAAACCCGACGCCGTTTCGCTAGTATCGTCGCGCTGTTGGTATTTTGTCAGCACCTCTTCGGTCAGGTTTCTGTTACTGCCACGCGAGCCTTTGGATTGTTTTCGTTTTGCCATATTGTGAACTTGCACTACTCATAAAATAAAAAATAATGGGGTCAGAGTAATTAAATCACAAATGATTATAGTACTCTGAGCAACCAGGACTAATCTGCAATCAATCGAACGCCATATATCCCACCTGCTACAGAGCCGGTGCCGGCCTCGAATTTCAACATCAGTTTTTCAGCCTGCTGCATCGACGGACTTAGCGGATAATCAACGGTGTAAAAATCGCTGGTTGGTGAGCCCACTGGCAGCTCAACTTCCGACAGCACTTCCTGATTCACTTTAATGCTGAACTGACGATTAACGTCACCTTTAAAATAGGTAATCCGCAGTGACCTGGCGCGCAGGTCGGGATTACGTAACAGGTACTGAAAGTATCCACTGGCATCCCGCCAGTGCCTGCCATTATTCACACCAGCCCGGGTATTCTCGCCAGTAAAATCGTGCTCTACCTCCGGCTGTTGCTCCCCGGGTGTGACTTTATCAACAGTGATGGCCTGCAGAGCTGAAGTAGCACTGGCTTTAGCTTTGGCATCATCAACAAACTGGTTAAACCCGGCTTTATCCAGTTGCGGCCAGTACACCTGATAGCGGGAGTCGTGTAAGCGGAAAAACGGGATTAACATGGTTGGTTTATTGCCATCTACCGGATCGGCAATAGCCACGTTATCGGTTGCAACAAAAGTCAGCCCTTTCTCTTCCGTCCGCTCAAGATTCTGTAAAAATCGCTCAGGCTCACCAAGCATAATCGGCAACGCTTCAGGAGGACAGACAGGCCCCGCAGCAACATGCCCCATGCGGCTATCATCGGCCACAAAGTTAATCTGCTCGTTGGCAAATGCCGTCACCGGCGTTGCCATGACCACCGGACCATACATCACCGAATAATAGTCCTGTCCGTCAGGCAATTGCTCAACATGCAACGCCGGGTTTACTGAGAACGTCACTGTATCACCTGCCTGCCATTGACGACGGAGCTGAAGATAACCTTCGGACAAGGGCGCATCAACTGCCTCACCGTTAACCGCCACCTGTAGCGACTTATCAGCCCACTGTGGCTGCCTGACATTCAGCGTAAATGTCGCGGACTCCTGACTGGGATCCACTTCAAGCGTCACTTTGTCATCATCCGGAAAACGGGTGTGTTGTTGGAGCAGTACGCCTTTCTCCTGCCAGTTGAGCGTGGCGGGTATAAATAAATTGACCCACAACGCATCATCCGTATGCGTAAATACTAACTCTCCATACTTACTATGATTCTCAATCCCTGAGCCTACACAGCACCACATTGAGTCCTGTACCGAGGAGTACATCCGATAGTGGCCGGGCCGCATGGAGGTAAAGTACACCAGTCCGCCATGTTCGGGGTGCTGACTGGATAAAATATGGTTATATGTGGCGCGTTCGTAAAAATCCAGATACCGCTGTTCGCCGGTACGTAAGAACAACATCTTACTGAGCTTCATCATGTTGTAAGTATTGCAGGTTTCCGGCCCTTCGATATCTTCCACCATCGGCGTGAAGTCTTTATCGTCATGGAAATGTTCGCGTACGCTGTTGCCGCCGATACTGACACTGCGATGCTGGCTAACCGTGTTCCAGAAAAATATGGCTGCGTCTTCCCATACGTCATCATCATCCAACTCCGCTACCCGCAACGCACCAATAATTTTAGGAATTTGCGTATTGGCATGCAGGCCGGTTAATTTATCTTCATACTGAGTTAACGGCCGCATGATTTTTTGATGGGTAAACTGGCGCGCCAGCTCTAAGTAGCGTTCATCACCGCTTATTGCCGCCATATCGGCAAACACCTCATTGAGACCACCGTGTTCGGAATACAGCATTTGCTGGATCTGCTCTTCGTTCAAATCAGCGGTGATATCGAGCATCCATTCACCAAGCTCCAATAACATGACTCTAGCCTGCTCACGGTGAGCGATTTGGTAAGCATCGCGCAAACCATGGAATATTTTATCAATGTTATACAACGGAACCCAACGGTCGTTCAGGCTGAATAAGTCTGCATTAATTTTACCGGCTTTAATTTCAGCCCACATCGCTTTGCTGTTGGGAATACCGCCAAGATATCCATTGCCGGCCTCCTGCGCCTGCTTAAGTTCGTCGAGCATATATTCCAGGCGGTCTAGCAAAGCCTGATCGCCGGTGGCAGCGTAACCAAGACTTAACGCAGAGAGATAATGGCCGCCAATATGACCGTCAAGACCGGTGTTTTCCCAGTTTCCATAGGATGCCGTTTTAGGCTCAAGGCCCGCCTCGCGTAAATAAGGCGCGAGCAATTTGTCGGGATCCATGGCCAGCAGATAATTCACATTGGTATGCATGGCGTGGGCAAACGGCCCATCAGTAAGACGCACTTGTTGCAAGTCAAACAGGCTGGCATTCGCCACAGAGACAGAAGCACGCGCTGACGCGCTGCCCGCTGTTTGAGCCAATTCGGATGATTGCTGATTAGCAGGTTGGCTGCAGCCGTTGAGGGTTGTCAGAGCGGCACTGACGCAAAGCGCCAGTGCCCAGTGTTTAACTGTATTTATCTTCATAGCGCTTCGCCATTTTTGTATTGTTTAGTCCCTTTGCGCCTGACTAAAGACGCTGCGACCACCGGAGGCTGATTGATAACCAGCCAGACCCGGCGTCGCTTCTGTAAGCGTTTGGGTAATCGTTGCATGTCTTGCGACGTTATTTCACACCGGATGCCATATCAGCACTGTGTTGACTGGCGGCGTCCAGTTGAACGTCATGTTTGAGCCGTTCAGTGGTGGTGAAGAAGCAAAACAGAAACATCGCCACGGCCAGACCACAGCCATCAGACCCATTGCAGTCTGGTATCCTGCTGCCAGTTTACCTTGCCAATAATCAGCACAGGCCCCGAAGCCTATCTTCTCTAACCGGGTTAATTTTTGTGAAACCATACCACCACGCTTCCGACTTTCAGCCTTAATACATTAGGCTGTGTGAAATAGACATAAGACTGCTAATTCAGCCCTCGGCTTGTCGTATTTGCAAACCAAATGTTAACATAACATATACTATCATCATACAATTTAAACAAGACGTATTATGACTTTCAGGAAGGGGAATTTTTGCGCCTGGGGAAATATTAACAATCTGCCTGAACAGGCTGTTAACAACAAAGAGCCCGAAGAAATGCCGGGCTCTCACTACATGTGCGTGACCCCTGCGCGAAAGCGCTCTGGAAACATAAATTTCGCCGTTTTCATCTACTTCAAACTCGGGAATATCCTGTTCCGAATCCTGCATCGTGTAACTCGCCTGAACACCTATCCCATCGAGCATTTCTGGTAAGTTGTCAGGGACAATATACCAGTCCTAATTCAAGGCCGCACAAGGTGCTATCAGAAGCATTACCAAGTTGCAAAGCAGAGCGGGTTTTATAGACACTGGGGCTTCGTAACAATGCTGCAGGAATAGCAGCCAGTGCAGTGGAACGGCCTGTCGAAGTAAAAATATTTCTACCATTAACAGTGGTTGTTGCATCAGATACCCCCGAATAGTAACCGTATTCACTTCACCTGAAGCTCTGTCAGTTACCTGAACACCGGTAACCCGTTACAGGGCCTCTACCACATTAATATCAGGAAATTTACCAATGTCTTCCGCAACGATTGTGTCTACGATTTGCAAATTCTGACGCTTGATGTTGATGGCTGTATTTAAACGAGTCCAGATACCGGAGACTTCAATAACCTCTAGGTCTTCTGGTGCGTCTTCCCGTGCATTCCCAGCTTATTGAGCATTGTACTACCCAGCGCAAACATGATTGCTGTTGCTAGTTGCGTTCTTTTACACATACGGTAAACCACCATTACTAGGAGCCAACCAAACTCCGGCCAGTCACCTTTATACAAGTTGTGTTAACTGCAAAGTAAACAATATCAGTTTTGTAGCAGAACGATTCGATCACGCCAAGATGTTATTGTATGACTTAATTAATACCAATGAAGTCTGGCAAATATATTAACATGTGTTAGCAAATCGGACTGCTGCATAGTTCGATTAAAAGACAAAGGCCATAACGTAAAAATTAATATTAATATTCAAACCCTTACATTTAACTAGATTGATTTACCCGATTTAACGATTAACAATGGATTTACATACTATATACTGTTTGATATATTCAATTAGTCATACAATATTACTCTGGTGAGATGTAACCATGAGATGGTACAAAGTGTTGTTAGCCGTGAATATTTCCGCTGTATTAGTTGGATGTGGGAACGGAACACAACAAAATGTTGAGGGTGTTGTTGAAGCCCTTCAGAACGAACCGTCTGTCAGTGTTGCCAACCCGACCTTTCCAACCGGCGTTACTTTTAGAGAAGCAGGCGTTCACGATCCTTCTGTTATTGGTATGAATGACAGCACTTTCTATAGCTTCGGTTCTCATATGGCCTATGCCAGCTCTACCGACATAGTTAACCGGACTCAGTTAAACCCAGGCGCCGCAAGTAACGACGCCGCAGCAAACACGCCATTATTCAATACCTACCGGTCAGAGGTATCAGAAGGTATCGACTGGGTAGGCGGCAATCTTTATTGAAGCAAATGCCGATGCCTACATATTCTTCGATAATCTGATGCCGAAATACGTCAAACTTAAAGACAATATACTAGAGCTGGATGGCGAGATAAACACCATCGACGTATCCAATTACACCGAAGTCTCGTGGGTCCATAAAAAGGGCGATAATTATTACTTTAGCTATGCCTGCGAATTTCCGGAAAAGATCTGCTATGCCATGAGTAAGAGTATTCATGGTCCATGGGTGTACAAGGGCCTATCGAGGATAGTCGCGGTTAACTCAGAAACCAATCCCCAGTCGATTATTGAGTACAAAGGTAAAAGTTATTTTATTTATCACACCGGCGCGCTGCCGCCTAAAGATGGCCAGGCAAGCGGCGGACGCTTTCGCCGTTCAGTGGCTGTAGAGCCTTTTTATTATAACGAAGATAGCACCCTGAAACGTGTCATTATGAGTACTGAAGGCGTGCAGAATTAACAAGGAGTAATGATGAGATTAAAATTAGTTGTCTGTGCCCTGCTGGGGGTTGGCCTGTCGTTTGGCTGTGTTTCCAAACAACATGAGGTGAATATCACCGCCGACCTCAGTAAAGAAGGTGCAACCATTAATAAAGATATCTACGGTCAGTTTGTCGAGCATCTCGGACGGGGTATTTACGAAGGGATCTGGGTAGGTAAAGACTCAGATATACCCAATACCAAGGGTTTTCGGAATGACGTCCTCAATGCCCTGCGCGATATTAAGGTGCCACTGGTCCGCTGGCCGGGTGGGTGCTTTGCCGATGAATACCACTGGCGTGACGGAATTGGCGATCCCACAAAGCGTCCGGTGAAAGTGAATACTCACTGGGGCGGTGTGGAGGAAGATAACGCAGTAGGCACCCATGAATTCTTCGATTTTGTCGAGCTGCTCGGGGCTGATGCATACATCAATGGTAACCTGGGTAGCGGCACCGTGCGTGAAATGGCTGAGTGGGTCGAATACATGACCTCAGACAAAAACTCCACGCTGGCCAATCAACGCCGGGCAAATGGTCGCGATGAGCCCTGGGATATTGCGTATTTTGGTATTGGTAACGAAAGCTGGGGCTGTGGTGGTCATATGTCGCCGGAGTACTATGTTAACCTGTATAACCAGTTTGCCACCTTCATCAAAACGCCGCCGGGTAAAATGCCAAAACTGGTGGCCAGTGGCGGCCATACCGAAGATACCGCATGGACTGATGTGTTAAGCGCCAGTATCGAGCGCAACATGGATGGCATCAGCTACCACTTCTACACGTTGCCTAACAGCGATTGGTCGAACAAGGGCCACGCTACTGAGTTTACCGAAACCGACTGGTTTAAAACCATGGAGCGTACTTATCGCATGGATAGATACCTTAAGGATAATATCGCAAAACTCGATGCTAACGATCCCGACGGTAAACTGGGCTTTTACGTGGATGAATGGGGTACCTGGTACGACCCTGAGCCGGGCCGTGAACCGGGCTTTTTGTATCAGCAGAATACCCTGCGTGATGCGGTGTTAACCGCGGTGAACTTTAACCTGTTCCACCACTATGCCGAGCGCGTGCACATGACCAATATCGCGCAGATGGTCAACGTACTGCAGGCCATGATCCTCACTGATGGTAGCGATATGCTGCTAACACCAACTTATCATGTGTATGGCATGTATAAGGTCTTTCAGGATGCCACCTCGATCCCATTTACCATCAACGGTAGTGAGTATCAACAAGGCGACCAGTCGTTACCTGCGGTCACCGCCTCTATTGCTAAGGGTCAGGATGGCAAGGTGTATATTGCTCTGGTTAACTTAGACCCGGCCAATGACGCAGAAGTCACTTTGGATTTTGACAACGGTGATTTTTCTTCACTGGTCGGTCAGATCCTGACTGCTGATGCCATTACGGCTAAGAACACGTTTGGCGCCAAGGACGTCGTTAAACCTGCATCATTCAGCAGTGATTTTGACGAACTAGTACTGCCAGCCAAGTCGGTGCTGGTTGCAGAGCTGAAATAAGCTGGTCTGTACCGGATAAAAGCGCGGTCAGTTTCTGGCCACGCTTTTTTTACTCACTCAATCCCAGTTCACTGGCACTTAAATGGTCGGTCAGATGGGGCTTACCCTTCACATAAAAATGCCGAAAAACGTTAAAGTAATGCGCCAATGTTTGAGCAGCGCTAGCTTCGCCGGCCAGTTTTAATACCTCTACGCCAACTTCTGCAGTACACAACTGATGGGCATGTGCCGCCTCCCGCAATTTATACTCTGAGTTCGCCTGCGGCTGAATACCCAACACCGGCAGATGCTGCAGATACTCACTTTTACGAAACATTTTGCGCGCTTCACGCCAGGTACCATCAAGCATGATAAACAAAGGGACTTTACCGGTATCAGCTACCGCATGCTCGCGTCGCTCAGGCTCAGCATATTCGTGGGGAAAGATAATAAACGGCTGATAGCTCGGATTGTCGAGCAGCGCTAAAAACGCTGGCGAGGGTTCAGTGCGATGCCACGTAAAGGCGTGATTCACCTTTGCCACATCGGCAATCAGTCGCCCGGTATTCGTTGGCTTGTAACATTCGCCTTTGTACATCAAAAACACAAAAGCACTGTTAGCCTGCGGCTCTGGCACATGCTTGCAGATACAATTGGCGGTTGGCAGCAAACAGTCATCACAGCGTACGACCTTGCCCCCGCGGGCCAGAAACGGGCGGGTTGAATGAACCAGCTCTCGCTGGCGCAGGGCTAAAACAGAATTATGCAAAGCATTGCCGGAATAAAACGAACAGGGTTTCATTATATATGAGCCCTGCCCGGCACGACCAGCATTGCTGAGCGGTATTTAATCGCCGGGTGATTGTAGTGAGCATAGTGTCACGGGCTAAACCAACGGATAGCGGGTTTCCAGGCTATCGATATCCACGACATTGCCGTTGCGGTTTACCTGCCGGTACAGACCCAGCTCAGCCGGGGGGACAAAACCAGCTGCCAGTTCAATATCGTTCAGGCGTGCTCCCTGAGCCACCAGGAACGTCAGATAAGTATGCCTTAGCGCAGCCACTGAAAACTGATCCGGGTATGGCAGCCCTGCGTCGTGAGCCACGTTAATGATCATCTGATCTAACTGACTGACATCCAGACGACTGCTCAATACCGTCGCTTCAGGGTCGCTTTCTGACTCGCACAATAATCCTATGCACTCATTGGTCAAGTCGAGGGTACGGGCAAAGTCACCGTGGATCTTTAGTCCGCCTTTTTGCACCAGCACGTCCTGATAACGTACTTCAGGTAATTCCTCTGGTGCTACCCCGCTGAGCAACAACGCAATAACCAGTTTGCCATCTCGATTGGCCGCTTTGTAGAGCCCCTGGCAGTCTTTTTCACTCAGTAACCTTGCATTGTTTGAGGTGGCTTCATGACCAAGTTGCATGGGGGCTTGCTGATGCCCTAATTGAGAGACCTTTTGTTGCTCAAGCGCCTGATGGGCAGCCATTTGCTGCTCCAGAGTCAGCCCCTGATTGGGCACCACGTTATAGCTGGTAAAGGTCGGCGCGGGAGCTTGTTGGCGATGAATCGAGCTGAACAGCTGCAGTGCCAGCAAGCCAAGAATAATTGCTACGACCAACGCAATGGCAGAGTCCCGCCAGTAGTGTGGCGCTATGGGAAAGTCCGGTTCAAAGGGTTGCTCCAGGATATTAATGGTTGGCTGCATGGGCTTTTGCACCTCTGCCTGTACCAGTTGATCCCGCAAAGTCTGCGACTGTAGTTGTAACTGCTCCAGGGCACCGTCAAGGCGGGCATATTCTTCGAGTTTCTGATTAAAGGCCTGGGCATCAAGCGACAGTTGTTTAAGTTCGCTCTCCAACTGCTGCTGCTTTTGCTGGGAAGACGTTACTGTTCGTTTGAGCTCTTCCAGGTAGCGCTGCTGGCTTTGTACTACAGTCTTATCGTAATTACCTCTGAGTTCCTCCAGTTTGCGCTTTTTGCCAACGATATCAGGGTCCATATTCATATAAGTGGGGGTGAAGTTTTCTGCCAGTTCGGCTAGTTCCGCTTCCACTTCGGCAATCACGGCATAGAGGCTATCCATGCGTGCTTTGTCATTGGGATGAAAGACCATTTCGCCGCGCGCAATACTCTGGCGTACGGTGGCCAGCTCAGCCTCGGCTTCAGCCTGCATAGACTCAGCCTCATCCAGCGCAGCGCCCTTACTTTTAATTTTCGCCAGTACGCGGTTTTCATCACGCTCCAGCGAAACAATGTTGTTTTCTTCACCAAAGGCCTGCACTACTGCCCGTTGTGCACTAATCTTTTCTTCCAGCGCGAAGAGTTTTTCCTGTTCGACACTGATGGTTTCTGCGGTGTTAGCAAGGGTTTCGGCCGACAGTTGTTCAAGGTACAGACTGAGCCACTGCTCCAGGACCGGTTTTAACAGAGTTTTGTCTTCTCCGCTGGCATACAGACTAATAATACGACTACTGGTATTGGCCTCGGTACTCAACATACCTGCCAATTGCTCCGGGCTAAGTGACAATGAATCATAGGCCAGCAACCGAACACTCAAATCATTAAATACACGATTACTGGTAAGACGCTGGTTGTTCAGGGTAATTTGCTCAACCGGCACAGTGCTTTGCTCGGTATTATGTTGCTGGGCATAGCTGAAATGAACGATGGCCTGACTCTGATAAATTTCTGCCCGCGACCAAATCCACACCAGAGCGGCAGCAAATACCACCAGAAACGTTAAGCTTAACACTAACCACTTTTGCTTTTGCAGCTTTTTGGTTTCTTCCTCTGAACGCAGATCTGCGTTGCCTGTGACAAATTGTGATGGCGTCACTTCGACTTTGCCATTAAATGCCATGTGTTATTTCCATATTCCAACGCAATACCCCCATCTCTGCAGACAGGGGCTGATTACTTACCTGGCGGTTAGATTATCAGCTAATGTATAGCTGTGCGACCACTATTGGGTGTTATCCGCGCTCCCCTGCAGATTTTTACACTCAGTGCTAATCCGGCTAAATGTTTACAGACCGGCAACGAAGGTTTTGTAGGCATCGACAGCTATAGGGCTTTTCATCAGCTTGTCATGGCCAACACCTTCTACCACCAGTAGGTTTTTATTCTCCGAGGGCGATACCCGGTAAAGTATCTGACTATACTTGGGTGGTGTGGTGAGGTCTTTTTCGCCCACGATAATCAATAATGGGCCTTTGTAGCTGCCTACCTGGTAGGCATTGTCTACCGCTTCGAGTTCAGGCGACAGCTTGATACGCGTAAACCAGCCGGACCAGCCCGGTGAGTTATCGTTAATAAGCTGAGAAAGATTAACAATGGGTTTTTCCAGCACCAGGGCATCCGGGCTACGCTGCAATGCAATATTGGCAGCCACGGCAGTGCCCAATTCGATACCGTGCACGATAAAGGGTTTATCGTTACGCAATTTCTCGGCGGCAAATTCATAAATAGCCAGTGCATCAGCCATCATAGCTTCGGGATCGAGTTGGGTTGGTTTATCACTAATTCCCGCACCGGGGTAATCAAACCAAATCACGTTGGCCGGAATGGCGCCAAAGCGGTGCACAATATTGGCTGACTCATTAATGGTCATGCCGTTGGCACCAAACAACAGAATATTGGCTTTCGCGCCATGATAAAGCGCCTGAATACCGCGCAGGGTGTATCCCTGTTCACTGGTCAGGCTTACCGCTTTTAGCGCAACCGACATATCATCCTTAAAGGCCTGCTCCCGAAAACGAGTAAGATTCAGTTTTTCGGTTGTAGCCGACTGATAAATAAGATTGCCCGGCGTGACGTTGATCACACAGCCGGTAATCACCACTGCGATGACGGAAATGATGGAGGTTTTGATAAAACGGTGCATGCCTTTCCCTGGAAAACCTTTAACTGCTTTAAGCGTATCAGTAAAACCGCAGAAAATCATGCAGGGCCATACATTTACTCTGTGGTTTGAGGAGTTACAGAGAAAGAAGGGAGAGCACCGCCCTACCCAGAACGCCCCCTTGAACAACAAGGTACTTAAAAAATAATGATTTACTGAGGTTCGCGCAGATGGAAAATCTGCGCAGCGTGTTGCCAGGTCAGGCTGCTGCGCAATATGAGTGCCTTCAGAAGGACCACGATCGGTTAAGCCCAGCGGCAGACGCATTTAGCGGTTAGCACAAATAACCAGCTTTATTCTGCCCGAGAATTAAAGACCTGCTGTTCAATGTTGCCACCATTCACGGCCAGCGCTTTACCACTTTGCTGGCTCATGAGTGTCACGTCTCCCATGGGGCACAGTTGCCACTGATTACAGGCACTGTCGGTATTGTGCGGTAACACTGCCTGATTGACAGAAGCAGAACACCCGGCAACCGCCAGGGTGGGCGACTTACACATCACTAGTTGCGACGTCCAGGTGGTTGTGGTCAGGTAATAGTTACCATCCCAGTATTCCAGCCACGGATCGGCGCCATTAGAAAACAGGGGATTAGTGAAAATGCCGGATGCTTGCGTCGCGACATTAGCCTTGGATTCGGTGACTTCCTGACTGCCTGTGCTGTTCCAGCCGGCAAGGAAATACATTACCAACAAACTAATACCAAGTCGTTTAAACGACTTGGTAATCATGATTGCTCTCTATCTGGGTGACACCCCCCGCCAGCCGACGGGTGTTAGGGTTAACCGCTCAACGCTGGCTTACTTTGTTTCGAAGATGTAGACAATACGCGTTGAGTAAACTTCGCCCGGTAATAAGGTAGTGCTTGGGAAGTTAGCCTGATTAGGCGAGTCGGGATAATGTTGGGGCTCCAAGCACAAGGCACCACGGAAAATATGCTGCTGACCAAACCCTTCGGTAGTTCCTTCCAGAAAGTTACCAGAATAAAACTGTACCGCGGGCTCTTCGGTCAGTACTCGCAGAATCCGGCCAGAGGTTGGCTCATAAACGGTGGCTGCTTCGATAAGCTCATTGTCTACCTGTTCTTTTAATACGTAGTTATGATCATAGCCTTTACCCAGCGCCAGTTGCTCGTTGTCAGCTTCAATATCGCGACCGATGGCTTTTGGTGACCTAAAGTCGAAAGGGGTTCCGGCCACCGGGGCCAGCTCGCCCGTTGGGATCAGGCCATCATCTACCGGTGTGATGTATTGACCGTTGATCTGCAGCTCGTGATCCAGAATCGTGCCTTTACCGGCCAGGTTGAAATAGGAGTGCTGGGTCAGATTGACCACGGTTGGTTTATCAGTGGTAGCGATAAACTGCATATCCAGTGTGTTGTTGTTGGTCAGCGTGTAAGTGACTTCGGTTGTCAGCTCACCCGGGTAGCCCTGATCGCCGTCCGGGCTTACCAGAGTCAGGGTCACCCCAGCACTGTTAGCCGTTGCAAACGGGGCCATTTTCCAGATTTTCTTGTCGAACCCCTGGATCCCACCGTGCAGGTGGTTATCGCCATCATTGCTGGCAAGCTGATACTCAGTGCCGTTTAACGTAAACTTGCCGTCTCTTATACGGTTACCATACCGACCGATCAGCGCGCCAAAATAAGGGTTGCCCTTTTCATACTCTTCAATGGTTTCCATGCCATAGACAATGTTACCCGATTTGCCATTAGCATCGGGCGTAGCAATGCGGGTAATAATGCCGCCGAAGCTAATCACTTCAACTTCCACATTATTGCTATTTTTAAGGGTGACTTTTTCAACCGGTGTCGCGTCGCTCAGCGAACCAAAAGCACTAATGGTAGCGCTGGGAGTGGTAGTCATAGATTGTCCTTGCTTATTAGCCATAACCTGATTGGCACAGCCAAATGTCAGTGTTAGCACTCCGGCCAGCAACCACTTGGCCTGTTTACCGGAGCGGGAGAAAAACGCAGGGCGAACCCTGGATAAAGATAACGACGGCATAATTTACATCCCTACAATAATTTTTATACTTTTATATTACAATTAACATAAGGGAATGCAAGTTTTTCAGACCTGAATTTCGCCGTTGTTTACCATAATACAGTCCATTCCGGCATCCTCAGCCGCCTGGCGACCAATCTCGGTATCCTCGAACACTACGCACCTGGACGGTTCAACCCCTATTTGTCTGGCAACAGTGAGGAAGGTTTCCGGATGTGGTTTGCCATGAGTCACATCGGTAGCCGTTACCAGTGAATCAATGCGCTCAAGGAGACCATGGGCCGACAACAGATGTTCCGCATGCGGGCGTTCAGCGCCGGTACCAATCCCAATCGCCATGTGCGGGCGATAATGCTCAAACACCGCCATGGTCGACTCTATGATAACCGGTTCAAGCTTCATTGCTTCCCAGCTTTCGCGCTTGAAGCGGGCAACTTCCGATGGATCAAGATCCATGTTGAATTTATCATTCAGAACCAAAACAGTCTGTCGCGTAGGTACACCACCCAGTGAATTCATGTAGTCGAGGTCAAAGGGATAACCGTATTTTTCGCAGGTGATACGCCATGCTTCCATGTGCGCTGGCATCGAGTCTACCAACGTGCCATCCATATCAAACACAATGCCTTTATAAGGGCTTAAGTCGACCATGAGTACTCCTAATCAATCTGTACTAGTCATAAAACAAAATCGCAATGTAACACGAGCTACTTGCGATTATATTACTATCACTGGTATGACAATGTTGTTGGTTCACCCTGAGGGTAAACCAACAGGTCGATTAGATACCTTGCTTAAGCTGATAGTAAGCAGCGTTATAGCGCAGTTCTGATTTGAAGTTACGCAGATTGGTATCGCTGTCGATTACCACGGTTTCAACACCCGCCATATCAGCAAAATCTTCAATTACTTCTGAGCTCAGCGCCTGGCTGTAGGCTGCGTGGTGAGCACCGCCAGCATGTATCCAGGCAGCCGCAGCCACCTCCAGATTTGGCTTAGGTTCCCACAGTGCCGATGCAACCGGCAGGTGTGGTGTCGTTTCAGGTTGTTCAACGGTTTCCACTTCGTTAATCAGAATCCGGAAACGGTTACCCATATCGATTGGCGATACGTTAATGGAAGGGCCCGCTTTAGCGGCAAACAGCAGACGTGGCACGTCACACTTTACACCAATGGTGTGGCGATGCAGTTCCAGACGAGGCGTCTTGCCAGCAATTGACGGGCAGATTTCCAGCATGTGGGCACCCAGTACCTGATCCACGGAATCAGTGAAGTTATAGGTGTAATCTTCCATAAAGGAACAGCCGCCCTCAAGACCCTGTGCCATCACTTTCATGGTGCGAACCATAGCAGCCGTTTTCCAGTCACCCTCTCCGCCGTAACCATAGCCTTTGGCCATTAAGCGCTGAGTGGCGAGCCCCGGCAGACCGGTTAACCCGGCAAGGTTTTCAAAACAGTTAGTGAACGCCCCGAAGCCACCGTCGATGAAGAATTTTTCCATACCCAGTTCCAGACGGGCTTCTTTCATCAGACGGTCACGCTGGTAGTCGTCGGTTAGTAGTTCTTTACTAACATCGTATTCCTGATAGTAAGCATCCAGTTGTGCCGCCACGTCGCCGTCGCTGATGCCGTTTACGACATCTGCTAAGTCCTGCAGGCCGTAAGCATGCACTTCGTAACCAAAAGTAATCTGTGCTGCAACCTTGTCGCCCTCAGTTACCGCTACGTTACGCATGTTGTCACCAAAGCGAACCACTTTGAGCGACTTGCTTTCTGCCCAGCCTAAGGCGGCACGGCACCAGCCGTCGATTTGCGCAACGGTTTTCGGATTTTGCCAGTGACCAACCACGACTTTACGTTCTTTACGCATGCGGCTACCAATGAAACCAAATTCACGGTCACCATGGGCACTCTGGTGCGTATTCATGTAGTTCATGTCGATGCTGCTCCACGGCAGACCGGCATTAAACTGAGTATGCAAATGCAGCCATGGCTTTTGCAGTTCGTTCAGGCCGGCAATCCACATTTTGGCTGGCGAAAAGGTGTGCATCCACAGGATCAAACCAACGCAGTTGGCATCGCTGTTCGCTGCCTGGCAAATCTGATGGATTTCAGCTGCAGATTTTACGGTGTCTTTATAAACCACTTTCACCGGCAGGTTGTTTTCGTTAAGGCCTGCGGCCAGCGCCTGACTGTTACCGGCGACTTCTTCAAGTACGCGTGGGCCATACAGATGCTGAGAACCGGTAACAAACCATACTTCTTTTTGTACTGTAGTCATAATTTGAGTCCTCTATTGATAAAGAGCTTGCAGGTAGAGTTACTCTTGGCCGTAGTAGGCGTTTTTACCGTGCTTGCGTAAATAATGCTTGTCCAATACGGCTTGCTTAAGCACAGCGGCATTGGGGTCTAAAGTCCTTGTGAGATACGCCATTTTGGCGATCTCTTCGAGCAGCGCGGCATGATATACCGATTGTGCTGCATCCTTACCCCAGGTAAATGGCGCATGGCCGGCAACGATGACCATCGGTGCTGCAGCCGGGTCGCGATCCACGTAAGCGTCAGTAATCTGCACCCCGGTTTCTTCTTCATAGTCGCCGTTAACCTGCTCGTCGGTGAGGTCGCGGGTACAGGTAATTTCACCGTGTACGTAATCAGCGTGAGTTGTGCCCAGGCAGGGAATGCTCTGGCGCGCTTGTGCCCACGCTGTCGCGTAAGTTGAATGGGTGTGAGTTACGCCACCAATTGAGTCAAACGCGCGGTAAAGGTGGGTGTGGGTTTTGGTATCAGAAGAAGGCCGCATGGTGCCTTCCACGATGGTATTTTCCATATCCACGATAACAATGTCTTGCGGCTTCAACTGATCATAAGACACACCGCTTGGCTTGATAGCCACTACGCCTCTATCCCGATCAATCTGTGATACATTACCGAAGGTGTAAATCACCAGATTACGCCGCTGAAGTTCCATATTGGCTTCATACACTTCCCGCTTTAATTCGGTGTAGCTCATGCTTTACCTCCACTGACATAATCGCCAAGTGTCTGATAGTTTCGGTATAACTCGTCGTAAATATCCACTTTCGATGCATCCGGCAGATATTGTTTGCAAACAGGCGACGCCATTACCTGCTGAGCTTCGGCGACGGTTGGGTATTCGCCAGCCGCTACAGCAGCCATAATGGCACCGCCCAGGGCACAACTCTGTTCACTTTCCAGTACGTCGATGGGGCAGTTCCACACATCGGCGCAGGTTTGCATTACGTAGTCGGATTTTTTCGAAATGCCGCCAATAACCACTACCGAGTCAATAGGTACGCCTTCCTCACGGAAACGTTCGGTAATGGCCCGCGCACCAAACGCCGTTGCTTCCACCAGCGCTTTAAATAATTGCGGCGCATCGGCGCCCATTTTGATACCGGTTAACGCCATCGACACGGTTTGGTCGGCATCCGGTGTACGGCGACCATTTACCCAGTCCAGGGCGGTGATATCTGTAGCACTTACCGGCAAAGTCGCGGCAGCAGCAGACAAACGCTGTAAGGTCAGCGATTCAATCTTATCCACTAATTCATCGGCGCCTGATTCCACCAGTTCATGCAGTAAATTGCTGGTTGGCCACAGCACCAGGTTTTTAAACCAGGCATACAGGTCACCAAATGCTGACTGACCGGCTTCAAGGCCAACCAGACCAGGAATAACAGAACCATCAACCTGCCCACAAATACCGCGAACACAGGTTTCGCCAATGGTTTCGTAAGACGTCACCGTGATGTCACAGGTAGAAGTACCCATTACTTTAGTCAGCACGCCTTCGCGAACATTGGCAGCTACCGCGCCCATGTGACAGTCAAATGCGCCATAACCCACTTTAATACCTGCAGGCAGACCCAGCTTTTCAGACCACTCAGAAGTTAACTCTCCGGCTACCTGATCGCTTGTTTGTGTTACTGGATTCAAGGTATCCACCAGGCCATCCAGCAGCGGATCTACTGAGGTAAAGAAATCATTTGGCGGGAAACCGTTCCAGGCTTCATTCCACATTAGTTTATGACCGGTTGCACAACGGCCCATCTGTAACTGCGAAGGATGGGTAGTGCCGCACATTAATGCGGTCATCCAGTCGCAATGCTCTACCCAACTGTAGGTGGCGGCTTTAACCGCCGGATCCTGGCGGAAAATGTGTAAGGCTTTGGCCCAGTACCATTCAGAAGAATATATACCGCCCATGTAAGCCAGGTAGTTCACCTCATTAGTGCTCGCAGCCTTAGTGATTTCGCCGGCTTCTTTCAGTGACGTGTGGTCTTTCCACAATACGAACATCGCATTGGGGTTTTCTGTAAATTCTTCGGTTAATGCCAGCGGCACACCTTCGGCGTTGATTGCCACAGGGGTAGACCCGGTGGTGTCGAAGCTCATGCCAACGACTTTATCAGCCGTGCCGGCAGGTACCTTCGACCACAGCGCATTGACCACTTCAATCAGGCTATCCACATAGTCCTGAGGGTGCTGACGGTACTGGTCTTTCGCGGGCTCGCAATAACGGCCCTGTGCCCAGCGCGGGTAATTCGCCATATGGCTGGCCAGCTCTTCGCCGGTGGTTACATCTACCAGTAAGGCTCTGACCGAATCAGAGCCATAATCCAGCCCTAATGTATAACGAGACATAATTTCTAATTCCACTCACGGCTAACAAAATTAGCCAACAAAGCCTAATTGTATGATAATATCAATATTAGGCAAATGTAAAGGTAATATAAAATTAATATTAACAGTGTAGACGGTGCATAATGCACCAGTACGTAAGTTGATGATGCCGCTGACCTATTGCTGTAAAAAACCACAACCAAAGCCTGCCGAAACTTGTAACCTTTTGAATTTATTCAGAGTGGAAAGAACTATGACTACCCAGTTAGAACAGCTTAAATCTATGACTACTGTGGTTGCCGACACCGGCGACTTCGAAGCGATTGCTTTATATCAACCACAGGATGCGACCACTAACCCGTCGCTATTGTTAAAGGCCGTACAAATTGAAAAGTATCGTCCGCTGGCTCTTGAAGCCGTAAAATGGGCGAAAGATCAGGGTGCTACCGATGACATTGCAACGGTTGCTGCAGACAAACTAGCGGTACTTATTGGTGCTAAGCTAATGGAGCAGGTACCCGGTTATGTGTCTACCGAAGTAGACGCACGCTTATCCTTCGACACCATGGCCACTGTCGAGAAAGCCAATCATCTGCTGGCGCTGTATCGGGATCAGGGCATCGATACCAGTCGCGTACTGATTAAAATTGCAGCAACCTGGGAAGGTATTCAGGCCGCCCGTATCCTCGAAGCCCAGGGGATTAAAACCAACGTCACTCTGGTTTTCTCTTTTGCTCAGGCCCGTGCATCAGCCGAGGCTGGCGCTTTCCTTATATCTCCTTTCGTAGGTCGTATTCTTGACTGGTATAAAGCAGACCAGCCAGACGCTAACTTTAGCGGCGCTAATGATCCGGGCGTGTTGTCGGTTACCCGCATTTATAACTACTTCAAAGAGCATGGCTATGACACCATCGTCATGGGCGCAAGCTTCCGCAACATTAGTGAGATTCAGGAGCTGGCTGGCTGTGACAGACTGACCATCAGTCCGGGATTACTTGATGAGCTGACTAATAACGACGCCGCACTGCCACGCAAACTCACTCCGGTTGATGCACCTAAGGCAGCGCCGTCGGCGTTAACCGAGCAAACTTTCCGCTGGGATATGAACGAAGATGCCATGGCTACTGATAAACTGTCTCAGGGCATCCGTCAGTTTGCTAAGGACCAGGAAACCTTAGAAACCATGCTGACCGAGCTGGCCAAATAATCGTTACACTGCTTCTCAATGCAATGCGGCTCAAAGTGACCTGTCAGCCGCATTTTTATTATACGAATGGCTCAACATTTATATTACTTATTGGTTGATGAGTGCCCTTCAATAAAGCTGCGAATATCCTTAAACAGTGCCGATTTAGCCGTGCTGTTAACGTACATCATGTGGCCCCCTTCATAATAGGTATACCAGATTTGCTCTGCATTGATGGCATGGCGGTTAAGGGTATATTCGGCGTCAAAGAACGGCGTTACCAGATCGTAATACCCTGATGCCACCAACACGTCCAAATGAGGGTTAATCCGTAATACCTCTGTTAATTGTCCCGCCGTATTCACGTAAGTTGGCTCCCAGGAACTACCGTCTTTGCTGGTACGGTACCGCCAGTAACGTCTGAGATCTGGGTCTGCCGGCGACAGGTACTGACGCTCCCAGTCTACATTGAGTGAGTTGCGCATATATACCTGCAGGGCGCTGTTAAAGGCTGCCGAGATGGTATCTGATGCCGCATCCCGTTTGGTGCTATCATCCAGGTCATCACGCTCATCACCTAAATAGCGCGCATCCAGCAAGCCCACTGTCTTACTCTGGTCACGCAATAACTCCTTGGCAAAGCGGCGCGCGCTTATTCTTAACTCAGCGCGTTCGACATATTGAGGACTTAATCCGGTAAAATAAGCCAGCCGCCTGGCTAACTGACTTTTTTGTTCAGGCTTTAAACGGTTACCCGCAAACAGGCCTGACAGTAATTCATTCGTAGCAAACTGACGCGCTTGCTCCAGGAACGCCTGTTTATTCTGTGGCACAGGGGCCACTTTACCGTGGTATAACGCGGCCGCTGCCATAGTCGGCACATAAGTCACATAGGAAATAATATTATCCGGGATATATGGCGACGACCCCTGATAATCCAGCGCCTGAGACACAAATACCAGCCCGTTAATACTGATTTTCATATTCTTTTGCAGAATATTAGCCACATAAGCGGCTCGCGTGGTGCCATAACTTTCACCCAGAATAAAAATCGGCGAACCCCACCGGTTATTCTCTGTCATCCAGGTGCGGATAAATTCGGCCATGGACTGCGCATCTTCTTTTAGGCCCCAAAATTCTTTACCTTCGTGCTCACCCAGAGCCCTGGAGAATCCGGTGCCAACCGGATCGATAAAGACCAAATCTGTTACATCCATTATTGAGTTTGTTGAACTCTTCGGTAAATAAGGCGGTAAGCCGGGATGGGTCGCATCCGACGGCACTTCAGCAAAGGCAGGCCCTAAGCCACTCATATGTAGCCACACCGACGCCGAACCCGGTCCGCCATTCCAGACAAAGGTTACCGGCCGCGTGGACGCTTTGACCTTATCCTGGGTATAAGCAAATGAAAATATGCTGGCTTTGGGTTCGCCTTGCAAGTCTCGTAAATAGGTTTCGCCAGCGGTTGCCCTGTAGGCAATTTTCTGACCGTTAAACTTGCCACTGTGATTGGTGATGAACGCCTGCGGTGCGTCAACAGGTACTTTTTCATCCTCAGCCTGAGCCGATGTCATCAATACGCCTAATACCAGTAACCAGCACTTAATCCCTATTCCAGACCGCATAGTTGCTCCACCTGTTTTATTATTTATTACCATTTAAGTATATAGTGATTTAACCACAATACAGGTCACAAACGACGAGCTCACCCAAAGCGATGATGAACATCAGCCGTATCTGAGTAAAAAATAATGTGGTCAAACCTTCAATAAATACGTATGTTTATTGCCGTTATAACGGATGACCCACCATCAACAAGGAATGAACTTTATGAAGCTATTAAAGTCTGTCGCCCTTTTTCTGTTACCAGCTACCGTTTCGGTTAATGCCAGTGCTGAATACCTAATTAACCTGACTGACTTTCCGGCATGGTTTCAGCAGTCCATGGCTCGTGAAGCCGAGGTGACGACTACCGGCCAACTCACCATCGAACAGTTAAATGTCGATGCCAAAGTAAAAGGTGCTCCGGCTTTGCAGGACAGCGGCAGTGAGGATGTTTGGTATTACACCATGGATATCGGCTCTGATTCACCAGTAGAGTGTTATGCCTTCTTAGAGTTTGATGGCGCGGCTAACTCCCTTCATGCCATTGTGGAACACAGCCTCGGCGGCGCTGAGCAAATTAACAATAAATCGTTGTCTGGCCGTTTTAATCTCGGTCTGGATATGGGCATGATTGGCGATACGCCCTATCTGCAGCTTGATACTCTGTATAATCTCGGACAAGGTAACGATAAAGTGGCAGGTGTGTTAAAAGGCCTCTCCGCGCAAACAGACCAGAGTTTGCAGATTTGTGTACACAACGAAATGGGTTACCAACAGGCATTCCTCGACGTTTTCAGCAGCTTTGTACAAGCGTTCACGGCAAATGACAAGCAACCCGAATTATACGAAGCCACTTACCGGATGACTATTAACGGCATTCCGGTAGGCTACACACAGGAAAAGCACACCATTGATCAGGACGGTGATATTGCAACCGTGTTGCGCGATGCCATGATTACCCCGGTCGACCAGGTAGCGGTGTCCCGTTCAGACTCTCAAACCCTGGAATGGAGCCGGCCCGATGGCTCCCTGATCAATGCTCAGGAATATGCCATTGAAAATGGCCAGTTGACATCACAGTTTGCTATCAGTCACGCAGAAGATGCCTGGCAGGTAACAGGCCAAATGCAGGGTAAAGAAGTCAACGCACGCCTGGAATACAATAGCTGGTTATTGTCGAGTTTCGGTAATTACACTGAAACTGCGCTGCTGCTGACCAGCGATGCGCCAACTGCCGATTACCATATCTGGCTCTCAGAAGCCGACCCAACCTCAGCCTTACCGGTGACCTTTACCAAGATCGACGAACTGCCTGACGCCAATTTACAGTTTGATCTTGGGCCGCTTACCCTTAAATACCTGGCTACAGAAAATGGCTCCTTTGAAAAAGGTTCCATTGCCCAGGGCGGCGTGGAGCTGAAACTTGAAAAAGTGTACAGCAAAGGCCAGCCGGTTCTGCCATGAAAAAGTACCTGACCATCCTGGCACTGACGTTTTCATTCAACGTCAGTGCACAGTCAGTGCCTTCACTGGCTGAAATACCGCTGACTCTCAGTGCCAATCAGTCTGGCGCTTTAAACGGTACCGTTTATCTGGAGATTGAGACCCGCCAACCAGCTTCACTGATAAAACACCTGGGCAATTACAATGGTGTTACCACTAAGCGGCTTGCTAGCCAGAAATTGGCGGTTGCCTTAACACACCAACCCAGGTTTACCGGTCCGGTTCAGGCAAAGTATACTCAGCCAAGCTTTGTTATTGATACCGATGAACCGGCGACCCAGGCTTTTATTGACGGTTTTACCACCACTTTGGCTGATACTGACAAGCTTGAGGCGATCACCGCCTACGTCAGTAAATACATTAATGAACCGACTTATATTCACGGGTTTAATCTGGCGTCTACGGTTGCCACCCAGCGCGCTGGTGACTGCACGGAATTTGCTGCCCTGACGACTGCCCTGGCCAGAGGTTTAGGATTGCCCGCCCGCTTAACTCTGGGTACGGTTATTACGGCTTATGGAGAATCGGCCGATGCGTTTGGTCATGCCTGGACGGAAGTCTGGTATAAAGGTAAATGGCAGATTATAGATGCTGCGCTGTACGGGGCTGAAGGGCAGCAGTTTTATTACCTGCCTACCGGCATTCTCAACAATGAAGGACCCGGTTTTGCCATGTCTTTAATGATGGCATCGTCCTTGTTTCCCAATCGTGTGGGAAACGTACAAAACTTGCAATAATCAGTACGCTGGTTGATAAGGTTATCGCGGCCGAACCGCCCGATGTGTTAGCACCGGCACTAACCTGAAGCGATCAGCCCGGCACTAAAGCGCTGATTAATGAAATAACGGGCACCAACGAACCACTCTCCGTTCAGTTTATAGCGGTCGACTACACTGTCGCCAAAATAACGCACAAAAACACGGTTGGTTTTATTCAGCTAAGGTGAAATATGAAAGCTTGTTCGCTCACCGGCACATCAGACAAATACCGCTTGTATTCAATACCAATAAAGTCGTCGCCATAGCTTTTTAAATCAGCTATACCGAAAGAGATCTCATTTTGGGTAACAACGGAAAAACCAGAAAAACACAACCCGGACAGGGCTATGGGTAAAAGGGAATGCTTCATAGCTCATTCTTGTTACGATAAAAATGACGATCAGCGGTTTGCCCCGGCGCCGCGTAACGAAGCCACACATCAACACAGCATAACCGCAGTATACATACCGCTTGTTACGAGCTCTGCTCCGTCAAATAGTTCAGCATTTATCTACACCGGCCACACTTTTTGTATGGCCGATTACGCCTTTTGCCGCATCTACTCAGCCAATTCGCACGGAACCGCGGCTGTCATCCTATACAGGATTTTATCAACGAGATGGTTGCATAATGCTAACTCAGCAATATAATAACGCGAACTATTATCATTTACATTAGGATTATTGATGAAATATAACGCGATCAGTCTCGTCCTGCTTACTTCTCTCGCTTTGCGGGCCGGCGTTGCCAACGCAACTGCGGTGCCTGACGATGACGATATTGAAAAGCTCACGGTCAATGGCGAGCGCTTAAATAATTATCTGTATGAAAAAGCCGATAGCTTGTCCCGACTGGATCTGGATATAAAGGATTTGCCTCAGTCGATCAGCGTGATTGGCGAGGAAATGATTGATGATTTCGCGTTAAATAACATTAATGCGGTACTCGATACCGTCACCGGCCTTAACGTAGAGGAAGTCGAAACCGACCGGACATATTTTACTGCGCGCGGCTTCGACGTTACCAACTTTCAGGTAGACGGTCTGGGTTTACCCATATTAAACGGTAACGTACATGGCGATATCGACACCGCCATTTACGAAAGAGTTGAGGTATTGCGTGGTGCAAACGGCCTGATGACAGGTACCGGCAGCCCTTCTGCCACGATCAACTACGTGCGCAAAAAGCCAACCGAGAACACGCAAATCTCCGCCCGTGCTCAGTTGGGTAGCTGGAATGCCAGGCGTCTCGACGTTGATGCCTCTGCACCATTATCCGACTCAGTAGGTGCGCGTGTGGTAGTGGTGAAAGAAGACAAAGAGTCTTACCTGGACCGCTACGAGTTAGATAAAACCGTGGCTTATGGCGTTATTAGTGCCGCCCTCACCGACACCACTCAGCTAACCGTAGGCGCCAGCCAACAAACCAGTGATGCGAAAGGCAATATGTGGGGCGCGTTAACTCTGTATTACGCCGATGGCACGCCAACCAACTTCGACACCAGCACCAGCACTTCTGCCGATTGGTCGCAATGGGATGTCACCGACACCCGCTATTTTGCATTTCTAGAACAGCAACTGGCCGAAGGCTGGTCACTCAAAGCAGATTATACGCACATTGAGACCGACGAAGACACACAGCTGTTTTATAGCTACGTATCCCGCGATCCGGATACCGGTGTTATGTTGCTGGATCCTGAAACGGGTCTGGGCCTGATTGGCTACGGTAGCGAATACACCCTGGATGATGAACATGACTATGCCGATATCTACCTGAACGGTAACTTCGATGCTTTCGGACAAACACATCAGGTAATGATGGGGGCGAGCTATGCCAAAGTAGCTTACACTGATGTATCGCTTTACGACTTCCATACCGGTAACGGCTTTCCGCTCTTGCCAGCCATGGAAGATTGGAGCGGCGACACACCCTACCCTGAATTTACAGACGGTGCTACCGGCAGCGATGTAGAGGAAAAACAAACAGCCGTGTATTTTGGTGGTAATTTTGCCCTGACCGACAGCCTGTCGCTACTAGCCGGCGGACGCTTTAATCAGGTGGAAGTAACTGGTATCTCCTATGACATCGACGAGACCCTCGATCAAAACGCTTTTGTCCCCTACGGGGGCCTGGTTTACGCCATTAACGATGATATCAACACCTACTTCAGCTACACTGAAGTGTTTACCCCCCAAACTGAAAGAGATGCCAACTTCAATCGACTCGATCCGATTACCGGCGAATCAAAGGAGATTGGGATTAAGGCGTCATTAATTGATGGTAATGCGCTACTGACCGTGGCCTACTTCGATATTGATCAGGTCAACGTTGCGGTGGACGACGGCTTTGCAGCCAACCCGGTATCCGGTGTGGAAGAGCAGGTTTACCGCGAAGCGGATGGCCTGAGCTCTAGAGGCTGGGAAATCGACTTAGCCGGTGAAATTCTGCCCGGCCTGCAAACCAGCCTTGGCCTGACGTTTTTCGACCTTGATGGCGACCAGCTTGTTGCCGATTATACGCCGGAAAAACTGGTTAACGTGAATGCTACCTATCAGTTCCAGACGTTACCGGCACTGAAAGTCGGTACCTCGATCCGGTGGCAGGAAGCCACTTCCCGCAATGTGGGCCAGGTACCCGCCACATATGCTAACGCGGGCCAGGATATCGTAATTGAACAGGATGCCTACGCCCTGGTGAATCTGATGGCCAGTTACACCGTTAACGACAGTATTACCATTATTGCTAACGTGAATAATGTGACCGACGAAAGATATCTGAAGTCGCTGTATTGGGAACAAGGCTATTACGGTGCACCCCGTAACTATATGTTGTCATTAAACTGGCAGTATTAAACACAAAACAGGCCGCTAATAGAGCGGCCTGCTTAATCTGCTGACAGGTTTTACGCCTGCTCAACAACTTCCTCAAGCTGGGGACCGGCTTTCACCAGTGCCCGGCCTTTGTCGTTAACGGCAAATTGCTCAAAGTTATCAATAAACAACTCGGCAAGCTTGGTAGCCTTTTCGAACCACTCATCTGCACTTTCATAGGTATCACGCGGATCCAGTATATCCGGATCAACCCCTGGCAGTGATGAAGGTACCTGCAGGTTGAAAATAGGCAATGAATGGCATTCCGCCTCTTCAATAGAACCATCCAGAATACGATCAATGATAGCACGGGTATCTTTTATGGAAATCCGTTTGCCCGTGCCATTCCAACCGGTGTTCACCAGGTATGCCTGGGCGCCAACCGCGTCCATTTTCGCAACTAACTCTTCACCGTACTTGGTGGGATGGAGGGTTAAAAACGCTTTACCAAAACATGCAGAGAAGGTTGGTGTTGGTTCGGTAATGCCACGCTCAGTACCCGCCAGTTTAGCCGTAAAGCCAGACAGGAAATGGTATTGAGTTTGCGCATGATCCAGTTTCGATACCGGCGGTAATACACCAAAGGCATCAGCAGTTAGGAAAATCACTTTCTTAGCGTGACCGCCTTTAGACACCGGCTTCACAATATTTTCAATATGGTGGATAGGGTAAGACACCCGGGTGTTTTCGGTGACGGAGTTATCGCTATAATCCACTACGCCGTTGTCATCAACGGTCACGTTTTCCAGCAACGCATCACGGCGAATAGCTTGATAAATATCCGGTTCACTCTCCGGGTCTAAGTTGATGGTTTTGGCATAGCAGCCACCTTCGAAATTAAACACGCCGTTTTCGTCCCAGCCGTGCTCATCGTCACCGATCAGGCGGCGGTGAGGATCGGTAGACAGCGTGGTTTTACCGGTGCCTGACAGACCGAAAAAGATTGCTACATCACCCTCTTCGCCCATATTGGCAGAGCAGTGCATGGAAGCCATGTTGTTCAGTGGCAGGTAGTAGTTCATCATCGCGAACATACCTTTTTTCATTTCACCACCATACCAGGTGCCACCGATAACCTGCATTTTTTCGGTCATATTAAACACGGTGAACACTTCCGAATTCATGCCGTGTTCTTTCCACTTAGGGTTGCTGGTTTTAGAACCATTGAGCACCACAAAATCCGGCTCGCCAAAATTAGCCAGTTCGTCTTCCGACGGACGGATAAACATGTTCTTAACAAAGTGCGCCTGCCAGGCCACTTCCATCACAAACCGTACTTTTAAACGAGAGCTTTCGTTAGCACCACAAAATGTATCCACCACAAACAAGCGTTTGCCGGATAACTGCTTACCCACCAACGCCTTGAGATCAGCCCAAACTTCCGGGCTTATTGGCTTGTTGTCGTTATGGGCAGCATCGCTGTCCCACCACATGTGCTCTTTGCTGACGTCGTCTTCCACAATGTATTTGTCTTTCGGTGAACGACCGGTGAAAACACCCGTACTCACTGCCACGGCACCGGACTCGGTTACCACGCCACGCTCATAACCGGTAAGATCATCACGGGTTTCCTCGGCAAACAATTGCTCGTAACTGGGGTTGTATATAATTTCGGAGGCATCGTTGATGCCGTATTTCGCTAAGGTTTCGACAGAAATGGCCATTGCCTTTTCCTCCGTGAACGGTTGAAAATTAAATTAGAAAACTTTTCTAAAGGCAACGCTGAACTTATTATTTTTATTTTAGGTTGCAGGGTCTCTTTTAGGTATAACAAAGTTCAGTCAGGGGTACAACTGTAGCGCTATTGACGGTAATTAAAATTGATATGCATCAGTTGAATGTAATCAACAAAAAACCAGCTTGTTTATGTGATTTACCACCTCCCTGTCATCCCGGAATTTGTGCAGCAAATATCCGGGTTCTCCTTGCATTTAAGCTTTAGGTAAAGGACCACAAGCGTTTAAAAGGTCACTTACGAGTCGTTTAGCGGTGGTGATATGACGTAAAACAAAAAGTCCATGAAAGACGTGGGCTAACCACGGAAGGCTAGCCAGGGCAGGACGCTCGCTCTGCTCGATAGACTTTCCCTTTTTATTTTATGTCATGCTGTATCGCCACATAGCACTGAGAGGGTCCAGGGGGGCCTCACTGCCTCCCCTGGTCGCCGTCGGCGACCCGACAAAAGCGGGAGCAGCATTTAAAGTTATACTGTTTGAAGGAGTCAGACTGTTTTAGAAGATCCCGGCCCGGAGGCAGGGATGACTGGTATTTACTTAAGCAACGCGGTTGCTTTAGCGACTACGTTTTCTACTGTGAAACCGAAGTGTTCCAGCAGTACGCCGCCCGGTGCAGATTCACCGAAGGTTTGCATTCCAACTACATTACCGTCGGTGCCCACATACTTGTACCAGAAGTCAGTATGGGCCGCTTCGATAGCCAGTTTCGGCACACCCGTTGGTAACACGGATTGCTTGTAGGCAGCATCCTGTGCATCAAACTGCTCAGTACTTGGCATCGATACAACTCGCACCGCTACACCATTATCAGCCAGTTTCGATGCGGCATCCGCGGCCAGCGCCACTTCCGAGCCAGTAGCAATCAGCACCAGCTGTGGGGTACCTGCGCAGTCTTTCAACACGTAACCACCTTTGGCAATATCCGCTAACTGACTTTCGCTTCGAGCCATGGTTCTGGTGCCCTGACGGGTAAATACCAGCGCACTTGGGCCCGCTTCTTTGACCAGCGACTGACGCCAGGCTTCGGCAGCTTCCACTGCATCACAAGGGCGCCAGGTAGTCAGATTCGGGGTCAGGCGCAGGTTAGCCAGTTGTTCGATAGGCTGGTGAGTCGGGCCGTCTTCACCCTGACCAATAGAGTCGTGGGTATAAACGAAAATCGATTTTGCTTTCATTAATGAAGCCATACGCACAGCATTACGTGCATACTCCATAAACATCAGGAAGGTCGCACCAAACGGGATAAATCCGCCATGCAGGGCTATACCGTTCATGATAGCGCTCATACCAAACTCACGCACACCGTAAAACACATAGTTTCCGGCGGCATCATCCTGAATGCCTTTTGCTTGTGGCCACAAGGTCAGGTTGGAACCAGCCAGGTCGGCACTGCCGCCAATGATTTCAGGTAGCTGACCAGCAAAGAAACCAATCGCATTTTGCGAGGCTTTACGAGTGGCCATGTCTTTCATATCCGCCTGGCACTGGCGAATGTAGGTGTCGGCCTTTTCGTTCAGATCGGTAGGCACCTGCTGTTTGATCACGCGGCGTTCAAACTCGGCGGCGAGTTGTGGGTAAGCCGCTGCGTACTCGGCGAACTTAGCTTCCCATTGCTGCTCCGCGGCATTACCTTTTTCTTTGGCATCCCACTTCGCATAAATATCTTCAGGCACTTCAAACGGTCCGTGCGACCAGTCCAGCTGCTTACGGACTTCGGCAATTTCTTCATCACCGAGTGGCGCGCCATGACAATCGTGACTGCCAGATTTGTTTGGAGAACCGAAGCCTATAACGGTTTTACAGCAAATCAGAGTAGGTTTGTCGGTAACTGACTGTGCATCTTCAATGGCTGCCTGCAGAGCCGCTTCATCGTGGCCGTTCACATCCTTAATTACATGCCAGCCATAAGACTCAAAGCGCATTGGTGTGTTATCGGTAAACCAACCTTCTACATGACCGTCGATAGAGATACCGTTGTCATCCCAAAAGGCGATCAGTTTGCCCAGTTTCAACGTACCGGCCAGTGAACAGGCTTCGTGAGAAATCCCTTCCATCAGACAGCCGTCACCCAGGAAACAATAGGTGAAGTGATTAACAATATCGAAATCATCGCGGTTAAACTGGCCAGCCAGAGTCTTCTCGGCGATGGCCATACCGACAGCATTGGCAATACCAGCGCCCAATGGCCCGGTTGTGGTTTCAACACCTGCAGTATAACCATACTCCGGGTGGCCTGGGGTTTTTGAATGTAACTGACGGAACTGTTTAAGTTCTTCAATTGGCAGATCATAACCACTCAGATGCAGCAAGGCATACTGAAGCATGGACGCATGGCCGTTAGACAGCACGAAGCGGTCACGGTTAGCCCAGTTAGGATTTGCCGGATTGTGCTGTAAGAATTGCTGCCACAGTACAGTAGCAATGTCTGCCATACCCATTGGCGCACCAGGGTGACCTGACTTGGCTTTTTGAATTGCTTCCACTGCGAGCATACGAATAGCATTAGCAGCGACTTGAGTTGATACTGACATGAGTGTAAAGACCCTTGTTACTATTATAGTATAAATAGTAAATTGAACTGACGGTCTAACACAACCTGTAAGTTAAAAAAAAGAAGCCTCAATACACTATTCGTTAACAAGTGCCTGCTTATGAGCACATTTTCAGGGCAACGTCTGGTTATATTGGGGCAAATCTGTCACGTTATATGAGGCATGTTACGTTTCGGAGCACACAGTCATGACAGATCGCATACAAAGCCTGAATGCCGTTGGCATTCTGGTCGACGACTACGATGAAGCTATCACATATTTTACTGAGGTGCTCAATTTTACGCTCATCGCTAACGAAAAACATAAAAACGCTTTACGCTGGGTGTTGCTGCACCCGCCGGGATTATCCTCCACCGGTATCATGCTTAATCTTGCCCGTTCAAAAATGGATAAAATTGCGGTGGGTAATCAGGCCGGCGATCAGGTTCTTTTCGTACTGCAAACCAATGACTTCTGGCGCGACTACGACTTTATGCAAAGCCAGGGCGTAGACTTCATTGAAACACCACGCGATGAAGACTACGGCACTGTGGCCATTTTTGAGGATCTTTACGGCAACAAGTGGGACCTGCTACAGGTAAAGGACGTCTGATCCAAAGCACGGTTGTTACGCCTTGATACAATTAGCCAGTACCCAGTTGGTCCCGATTGGGTTAAGCTCCATAAGTCAAAATAGTTAGAGGCTGTAAATCATGGAAGTATTACTGGACTATATTCTCACTCCGCAACTGTTTATTCTGATTTTTGTGGTGATTTTACTTAAATCATCGATCAAATTTGTGCCGCAGAACCGGGCTTATTTAGTTGAACGTTTTGGTAAATACCAGTCAACCAAAGAGGCTGGCCTGAACTTTATTGTGCCCTTTATCGACCGCATTGCTGCCGACCGCTCACTAAAAGAACAAGCGGTTGACGTACCAGAACAAAGTGCCATTACCAAAGACAATATTTCGCTGCACGTCGACGGCGTGCTGTATTTCCGGGTACTGGATCCTTATAAAGCCACCTACGGCGTAGACGATTACGTATTTGCCGTTACCCAGTTGGCGCAAACCACCATGCGTTCAGAACTGGGTAAAATGGAGCTTGATAAAACCTTTGAAGAGCGTGACCAGCTCAATACCAACATCGTAACCTCCATTAACGATGCCAGTGGTCCCTGGGGTATTCAGGTATTGCGCTACGAAATAAAAGACATCGTGCCGCCTAACTCGGTAATGGAGGCCATGGAAGCGCAGATGAAAGCCGAGCGGGTGAAACGCGCGCAAATCCTCGAGTCAGAAGGTGATCGCCAAGCCGCGATTAACCGTGCAGAGGGGGCTAAACAGTCAGTAGTACTGGCGGCAGAAGCAGATAAAGCCGAACAAGTACTGAAAGCCGAAGGTGAAGCCCAGGCGATTCTGGCCGTGGCCGACGCCCAGGCTGAGGCATTACGTAAGGTGGGTGAAGCCGCCGATACCGAAAAAGGCCAAAAAGCTATTCAGCTCGACCTTGCCACTAAAGCCATTGAAGCGAAACAGGCGATTGCCAAAGAGTCATCCATTGTGTTGCTACCCGACGGTAATACTGAAGCGGCCAGCCTGGTGACTCAGGCCATGGCTATTATTAATAAAATGAACAATAAAGACTGATGCCTATGGACTGGATCTATGCAAATGTGACCACGGTACTGGTAGTCACCGGTTTAGTGTTGTTAATCATTGAAGTAGCGATACTGGGGTTTGCCACCTTTGTGCTGTTTTTTGTTGGTTTGGCAGCGCTTATCACCGCTGGCATTTTTTATACCGGCGTGCTGGAAGCAACCTACATCAACGCCTTTTTCAGTTGTGCTGTGTTAACCGCTATTATTGCTCTTGTGTTGTACAAGCCGCTTAAGCAAATGCAGCAACAGGTAGAAAAGAAAACGGTGAACGGTGATTTCAACGGCTTACGGTTTCGCCTGACAGAGGCTATCGCTCCTGCTGCCCCTGGTACGCATAAATACTCGGGCATTAGTTGGTCAGTTCAATGTGATGAGCCTATCGCTGCTGGCACTGAAGTAGAAGTGACCAATGCCGAAGTAGGGATATTTCATGTCCGCCCTGCGCCCATAAAATAGTCGCTGCAACCCGGCAACCTTCGAAGGCAGTGGTTAACCCCACTGCCTGATGACAGCACGGGCATTAAGCTCATCAAACTCACCGTCCACTTTCAGGTATAACTGATTCTGGTTGGCATCGAACACATATTCCACAACCCCTTTTAATTCGTCCAGTTGAGCTAACTGACCGGCCACAGGTCGCGTATTACCCGGCACGTTAAGGGTCACTCGCTTGAGCTTTTCGCCAACGCGAATACCCGCCACAATCACACACCAAACTACGGCGATGACGGCACCGGTATAGTAGGCCGAAGTGGGGCCTGCTTGTGCTGTCATCGCACCGGAAAGAATACCGCCCAGAAACGCACCAAAAAACTGAAAGCTGGCATAAATGCCCATGGCAGTGCCCTTCTGACCAGCCGGAGCAATAGTAGACAGCAGCGCCGGAAAATTCGCTTCCAGGTAGTTAAAACCGGTAAAAAATATCAGCAGTCCGGTGCCCAGTAACCACCAGTTCTGTCCGGCTGAAGGCAACAGTACAAAAGCACTGCCGAGCATGATAACCGCCGCCAGTAACATCGAACGCGGCGTACGGCCGCGACTGCTACGCATCATGATGGCCAGTAGAAATACCGACACCAATAACACCGGCAGGTAGATTGTCCAGTGGTTGTCCAGCGGCATTCCCAGCGCCACCATTGTGGATGGTACCTGCACAAACAACAGGGTGATCATCATATGCAGCAGCATGACGCTGACATTCAAGCGCCACAAATCCCGAGAGGTAAACAGTTGCCAAACCTGGTCCATACGCGGCAGAGTATCTGCGTTAAACTGTTTAGGGCTGTCGGGCACAGCCCATTTCACCAGAGGTAAGCAACACAAAGCCAGAATACCGGTTACCCAGAATACACCGGCAAGGCCCCAGCCTTCAGCGATTAGCGGTCCGATGACCACCGCGATATAAAATGAAAAACCAATAGCAATGCCAATAATCGCCATCACCTTGGCCCGCTGCTGTTCTCTGGTGACGTCGGTTGCCAATGCCATGATGGCACCGGCAATAGCCCCGGCACCCTGCAGAATACGCCCGGCGATCAGCCACATCATACTATCGGCCATAGCAGCGATAATACTACCCAGAGCGAACACAGAAAGCCCGAGTAAAATAACCGGTTTACGCCCCCATTTATCCGACAACATGCCCATCGGAATTTGTAGCGCCGCCTGGGTTAAACCATACCCGCCGATAGCCACGCCCACCAGCATCACAGAGTAGTCACTAAATTCTGTAGCAGCCACAGCTAACACCGGCATGACCATAAATAACCCAAGCATTCTCAGTACGTAAACAACGGCAAGCGTTAATGCGGCACGGACTTCAATGGCGTTCAAAGTACTTTCTTCTCTGTTCTGGGGGTGAAACGGGGCGCGAATTGTAGCATAACTTGTCCGCCTGTCCCTAGAGCCTGTTGGCCTATGTGCGAAATTCCGCCGATACAACGAATGGTTAGGGGCTGACTGATCTTAAACACCTGATACACCATATTCATACCATAGCCATATACCCACGACATGGGTATATGGCATACTGTTTCTTTTGTATTCTGAACTGGTTCGAATGGATAAAATAGAAGTTCGCGGTGCACGTACGCACAATCTCAAAAACATCGATATCACCATTCCCCGCGACAAACTGGTAGTGATTACCGGTTTATCGGGTTCGGGTAAGTCGTCCCTGGCATTCGATACGCTCTACGCTGAAGGTCAGCGTCGTTATGTGGAATCTTTATCTGCCTATGCCCGCCAGTTTTTATCGATGATGGAAAAGCCCGATGTGGATCACATTGAGGGCCTGTCTCCGGCGATTTCGATTGAACAGAAATCCACCTCGCATAACCCCCGTTCAACCGTGGGGACCATTACCGAAATATACGATTACCTGCGTCTAATGTTTGCCCGTGTGGGCACACCACGCTGTCCGGATCACGATGTGCCATTGGATGCCCAGACCATTTCACAGATGGTCGATAAGGTGCTGGCTATGCCTGAAGGCACCAAGCTCATGCTACTGGCGCCGATTGTTCAGGATCGCAAAGGCGAACACGTAAAAACCCTGCAGTCGCTAGCTGCCCAGGGTTACATTCGCGCCCGTATTGATGGCGAAGTGTGTGACCTGTCGGATCCACCTGAGCTCGATTTACATAAAAAACACACCATCGAAGTGGTTATCGACCGCTTTAAAGTACGCGATGATTTGCAACTGCGTTTGGCCGAATCATTCGAAACGGCGTTGCAGCTTGCCAACGGCAATGCCAAAGTGGCCTACATGGATGACAGCAGCGAACCGGAAATTGTTTTCTCGGCCAATTTTGCTTGCCCTCACTGTGGCTACAGCATCAGTGAACTGGAACCACGCATGTTCTCGTTCAACAACCCGGCAGGTGCCTGTGGTACCTGCGACGGATTAGGTACCCGGCAATTCTTCGACCCTTTCAAAGTAGTCGTTAACGACGAACTGAGCCTGTCTGGCGGCGCTATCCGCGGCTGGGACAAGCGCAGCTATTATTATTTTCAGATGCTCCAGGCCGTTGCCGATCATTATCAATTCAGCCTCACTGTGCCCTTCGGCGAACTGAGCAAAGAATTCCGTGACATTGTGCTGTACGGTTCAAAAGGCAAGTCGATTAATTTCCGCTATATTAACGACCGCGGCGATATTATGGAGCGAAAGCATCCCTTTGAAGGGATCATTCCTAACATGGAACGCCGCTACCGTGAAACCGAGTCAAATACGGTGCGTGAAGAGCTGTCTAAATTTTTGAGTCAACAGCCGTGTAACAGCTGCGGCGGTACTCGTTTGCGTACCGAAGCCCGTCATGTGTTTATCGGACAGACCAACTTACCTACCGTGGCCGATATGTCGATTGCCGGTGCGTTTGATTTCTTCGAAAATCTGCAACTCTCTGGTCAGCGCGCACAAATCGCCGATAAAATACTGAAAGAAATTCTCGACCGCCTGCGTTTTCTGATCAATGTCGGACTCAATTACCTGAGTCTGTCACGCAGCGCAGAAACCTTATCTGGTGGTGAAGCTCAGCGTATTCGCCTGGCCAGCCAGATTGGCGCGGGTCTTGTGGGTGTTATGTATGTGCTGGATGAGCCGTCGATTGGCCTGCACCAGCGCGACAACGAGCGGTTGCTGAAAACGCTCACCCACCTGCGCGATCTGGGTAACACGGTACTGGTGGTCGAACACGACGAAGACGCTATTCGTGATGCCGACTTTATTATCGATATTGGCCCCGGTGCCGGTGTTCATGGTGGCGAAATCATTGCCCAGGGCAGCCTTGAGGATATCGTTAATAACGAGCAATCACTTACCGGTAAATATCTATCAGGCAAAGAGAAAATTGATATTCCGTCAGTGCGTCATCCGGCTAAGGACGATCAGTGGCTGGAACTTGCCGGCGCCACGGGCAACAACTTAAAGGACGTCACACTAAGGGTACCAACAGGCGTTATGACCTGTATCACCGGCGTGTCAGGTTCAGGTAAGTCGACTCTGGTTAATGATACGTTCTACAAGATTGCCCAGCGCGAGTTAAATAAAGCCACCACCAGTGAACCCGCGCCGTATAAGTCAATGCAAGGATTGGAGCTGCTCGATAAGGTGGTGGATATCGATCAGTCACCCATTGGCCGCACGCCTCGTTCTAACCCGGCCACCTACGCGGGCATTTTCACTCCGATCCGGGAAATTTTCTCCGGTACCCAGGAAGCCCGTTCGCGGGGTTACAAGCCGGGTCGCTTTAGCTTTAACGTGAAAGGCGGCCGTTGTGAAGCCTGCCAGGGTGACGGCGTCATTAAGGTAGAAATGCACTTTTTGCCAGACGTTTACGTGCCCTGTGATGTATGTAAGGGCAAGCGCTATAACCGCGAAACGCTGGAAATTAAGTTTAAAGACAAGAATATCCACGAAGTGCTGGAAATGACCGTCGAAGATGCCAGGCATTTCTTCGATGCTATCCCGGCCATCGCCCGTAAACTGCAAACCTTAATGGATGTGGGCTTGTCCTATGTGCGCCTGGGCCAATCGGCGACCACTTTATCAGGTGGTGAGGCACAACGGGTAAAACTGGCCAAAGAGTTGTCGAAGCGGGATACCGGCCAAACGCTGTATATTCTGGATGAGCCTACCACGGGCCTGCACTTCCACGACATTAAACAGTTGCTCGCGGTCCTGCATCGTCTGCGGGATCACGGCAATACTGTGGTGGTTATTGAGCATAATCTGGATGTTATAAAAACCGCTGATTACATTGTCGACCTTGGCCCGGAGGGCGGCTCCGGAGGTGGTCAGATCATTGCTGAAGGCACGCCGGAAGAAGTTGCCAACAGTGCAGTCTCCCATACCGGGCGATTCTTAAAACCGATGCTGAAGTAGGTGAAGCATGTTTGAAATGGACTTAAACCCGCGCCTGAGCGAAACCGACGGCGCCGGTCATGTTGGCAATACAGTGTTGGTAGTCTGGTTTGAAGAAGCCCGCACGCCTTTGTTTCGTATTGTCATGCCCGACTTATCCATAGCCACCTGGTCATTAATACTGGCCAATTACAACGTAGATTTTTATGCACAGATTTTTTACGGCAACCCCGTACAGATAAAAACCTGGGTAAAACGCATTGGTAACAGCTCATTCGAAACCTATCAGGAAGTCTGGCAGGACGGTAAACGCTGCGCTTCCGGTACCTCGACACAGGTTTACTTTAATTATCAGGCCGGCAAGTCCGAACCAATCCCGGAGAGCATTAAGGCAGGCCTCAGGGAACACTTACTGCCCGGGCAGGATGAAATGTGAATACCGACTTTATTGAAGTTGACGACAACGCCTTATCGCCAGAACCACACCATAAAAAATAGAGGGTTATGGTAGTAGCAAGCACTTACAAACTGACTGCTCTGACGGAGGTATGGATACCGATAAAAAGCGTTCAAAATGAGCCCTTAATTCGTATCTTACTGTTTATGTTCTACCTCAATGACGTCGGGGAAGGCAGCAGTTCCGACGTTTACTATCAGTAACAAATCCATTCAGCCACGGGCAGGCCAGATGGTCATAGCGCCGGCTTATTTTACTCATACCCATCGTATCCAGGTGCCGGTGAGTGATCATAAATACTTTTTAACCTCCAGGGTATTGTTCAACCGTGCAGAACACATTTATAGCCAACCTCACATTAGTCACTGAAACGGTTTACACCAACCACAACCCGGCCACCCGCTTTCTCACAGCCTCCCGAACCAGACTGCACACTATTGGTCTCATCAATCCAGGCTGCCGTAAAGCGGGCAATTTCCCATTCTTCAACGTCCGGAGCAAAGAAATACACCACGAGTGTGGGTAAGTTTTTTAGCCTGACACGACCTTCAATAGCAAGCCGTGTGATTTCACCAACCGGCATCTTTTGCTCGCCAAACTGGGTTATCCCTTCCTGCAGCAGGACCTTCACATTCGCGATATTATAATAGTCATCAATTAACTACTGAGGTGGTGGACCTGCGTTTGAGCAAAGCAAAAAGTGCGAGAATGAAGAACACAAAGACAATAACAACGTCCGTCAGACACCTCAGAGACTGACAAAAAGAAATGCGCTTTGATTAGCCTATAATCAGAAGGCTTGTCTGTCGTATCAGAGATCCGCCATTTCTGTCACTGGTTTTCAATTCCATTGAGGACGGCAACCCCAACCTTACTGGCCGATAGGAACAGTTTACAGCGGCATACCGTCTCCGCATGCGGCTATTTTTGAGCACATTACCAACAATTAAGCTGGTTTTAAGACGAGTTGCCTGAATTTTGCCACCAGAAACTTTATTAACAATTGTTTTACAACTATAGTCTATGGACGCAGATGGAGCTGTGTGGGTAAGCACTTTACGCATTAACTTTGCCTATCGATGTAAAAATAATTCAGGATGCGAAGGTGCCTATCGGAACCAGGATATTTTTCTATTGGAGGTAACTAATGAACTACTTCAAATTAGCTGGAGTGATAGCCGCGCTATCTGTATCCAGCCAGCTTAAGGCACAGGATTTTCAGTTTGTCGCAGCCGACAATAACCCGGAAACAAAATTTTGCGTCAGCGCAGTTAACAACGACTTAGATGCAATGAAAGGGCGTTTATTCCGGATGGGGATGGGCGATGCAGTACGAAAGAATATTAACCGTATTACCTGTAACGATATGTCGGTAGCAAAATTCACGCATAAATATCGCGCTGAGGACACCTTCGTGTACCTCAACAATCGCAGTGCTTATGGTAATAAAGCCAAAACGTCCGTAACGATAAACGATCTGGCGCAAACCAGCAGTTCTGACGAGCCGGTTATTGTTTATGTCTCTTCTGCCCGCTGATTAACCACCGTCAGAGTATTCAAAGACACTGAAAGGAGCCACAAGCTCCTTTCTTTTTAGCGGTACACCCAATGCGTTAGACCCTGGGCGGCTAAAAAATCTTCAGCGTCTTTTCCCTGTAACATTGCCAGGGTTGCCAGTAACCCAGCCTGCGTGCAAGAACCTGCCGCAACCGTTACCGAACGGGGCGGTTCCTCAACCGGATAACCGGTGTTAGGGTTTAGTATATGGCTGTAACGCTTGCCTTTATACAACAGATATCGACGGGCATCGCCGCTGGTTGCCAGCCCGCCCTGATAAATTTTAACCAGGGTTTCACCCTGTTCTCCCTTGAGTGGGTTTTCAATGCCTATATACCAGGGCTGATCGTTTATCCGCCGGTGTGTTACCTGAATATCGCCGCCAAAATTGACGACCACCGACACCTCTGGCACCTGCTCAGACAGCAACACCGCTACACGATCCACCGCATACTCTTTACCAATCCCGCCAACATCAAGATGCATGCCCGCTGGCACAGTAACGGTATCGGCGGTAAGCTCAACCCGCTGCCAGCCAATCAGGGTTAACAGCGCAGCAATATAAGATTCAGATGGCAAACGGTTGGATCCGTCAAAGCGCCAGACTTTACCCAGTACCCCCGAAGTAATATCAAACATGCCCTCGCTGAGCTGATAACAGGTATTGGCAAAACTTAATAATCGGTAGGTTTCATCATCAATAGCTATCGGCTTCCCGTGACTACTATTGATGGCGCTAATCACACTGTCGGCACGGTAACGGCTGTACTTGTATTCGATCCGTTTCGCTTCATTATAAGCCAGTTGGGTAATATGCCGGGCCAGTTGATTATCGGCGGTTTCAATAAGAATTTCACAAGGACTGGCCATGGCATCAAAGGTGCCAAGCATAAAGCCGTCTTGTGGTTGAATGGATACCGCCAGATCGGAATGCTCCCCGGTTCTGGTGGTATCGGCTTGATTAGTGGCCATTAAAACAGTCTGCTTACCTTAAAAATGGTAGTTAAACTGTAATATAACGGCTTTCACACTGGGGTAAAGGTCTAAATCAGCTAGCACGCCCGGTTCATCGAAACCGGCATTTTTCGGATCCTGCTGATAATATTCTGCCCGCACAGCCCACTCGTGACCGTTTTCCATTTTATGTCCGTACTTGAGCCCAACGGTATACGCCGTCATTTCGCCTACACGATAATCAGCACTGGCATACATAGGCATCGGATCGTTCTGGTTCAGGAACGGACGATAAAATTCCGCCGCGCTCTGCTGGTAGTACCGCAAGTGGGGCTGAATGTAGTTATTATCGCCTAAATTAAACCGGAAACGAGAATCGATGGTGTGAGAATCGATTTCCCAGTCATCAGTAGCAAAACGATACGACACATCCACAACACCACTATCGAGGGCATATTTGGTTTGCCAGAAAAAGCTGTGCTTGGTGCGCGAATCCGGGCGGCCTTCATAAATGACATCCTGCGTCATACCGGCACCATCTACCACACTTAGCAGTTTGTAGGGATCAGTCATGTAGCCGTCGACCACACTTAACCCATAGTTAAACTGCATCAGCATACGGCGGTTAATGACCTGAGTAACACCCAGGATGAGGTCAGTCGTCGTTTTACTTTCCGAGCCGGTTTTGTTTTCACCTTCTTCGTAGTCATCATCCCATTCGAACTCGCCTTCATCATTATCATCGCCGATGTAGGTCGGGACCAACATACTGGTTAATGCATCAGGCGTTCCACCTACCGGATCGATGGAATCAAACTGGAACGACAAGCCAGCCGAAAGCGTGGTATTGCGCATAAATAAATCTTTTTCCAGTAAGCCACTCAGTCCCAGCGACATATAGTCATACTCACGGGACACGTTTACCGCACCGGTAGCCCGCCAGGTATCGGCAAAAGGCTGCATCCACGAACTGGAAACCTGCACGCGGGTATCGCGGAATGTATCATCCAGCGGCGTTTCACCGGCGTTCACTACGTAACCATCTTTACCTGAGGGGCGGGAGAATGTCTGGGCATAAGGCTGAGCGACAGCCCCGTTAGCCGATGCACCGGTCAGCGTATCGATAACCAGTTTAACGTTAAAGATACTATCATCGTCGTTGGTTTTGGTGGCGTTGATAACGCCTTCAGCCAGACTCACCCGGTCGGTTTCGCCGTAGTACAAAATAGCGGTATCAAATGTCCAGTCTTTAAGCATCTCCTCCTCGGCCTGAGCCGCAGGAGTTCCCAATAACGCGCAGGCAGCACCTGCCAGTGCTGTCGCTACCGTGCCTTTATTTGTTAGTTGCATCCGCAGCCGCCTCCGGCAAATGAACGGCCGCCACTGGTGGCTTCCTTACTAAAATAGATATGATCATCAAGGCCTAAATCAACGCCTTCAGCGCCCAGTGCCATTTCATCCTTGGCCAGTAAATCACGCTCCCAGGGTTGTACACCTAAGGACGCACAGCCGCTGAGCTGAGCGACAGCCACCATGGCTAAAATAGCTGCTAGTTTTCGTTTCATGCTGAACTCCTATTCGGCCAACAGGCCCTTAATTTCCTGTTCGTATCGGGCTTGCTTCTCAACGTGAAAGCCCTGATGAGCAATACGTAGATTGCCCGCTTTATCAATCAGATAACTGGTAGGCATGCCTTTTAATTTATAGGTTTGTGCTGAATTGCCATCAGGATCGAAGGCAACCGGAAAATGCGCCGGAAGTTTATCGAGGAACGTATTGGCCAGTTTGCGCTCGCTATCAAGGTTGATAGCAATAACGGTAAAGCCTTGCTCGCCATATTTAGCCTGCATATCGTTCATCCACGGGAACGAGCGCTGACAGGGCTTGCACCAGCTTGCCCAGAAATCCAGATAGACAACCTGACCTTTATAATCCGATAAATTTACTTGCTTAGAAGCCATGCTTAACACCAGCTCCGGGGCTGGTTGTGCTGCTACGGCCAGGTTGGCGCTGGCCAGCATTAAGCCCAGACTTAAGCTAACGGCGCCTGCCAAGGCTCGAATACGACCCATCTTAAAACCCTGTGTTCAATTAACTGATGAGCAGTGTAAAAATCAAACCTTAAGGAAAGCTTAAGGAAACCGAAAAATGCCCCTGCGCAGTGTGTCTTTCACCAAATTCCGGCCCGTCCTTAACGTCATTTTCTGCCAGGATTGCGGATTCACTCGCTTTTCCCGGTGATTTTGCCGTATATTCTTGCCATTACTCAGTTCGATGACGCTAAGAGGACAGCTTCATACTCATTGGCTTGAGCTAATATGCTGTCGGGCTCAGGCAATGGGTCCGAATGACCCAGGGAATAGTAATATTAACAGGATAAAATCATGCGTAGATTTTTGTTTGTTGCCGCATTGCTGGTTACCACTTTAAGTGGTTGTGCCAGCTATGAGATTCGCTCTACCACCATCGCCAAGAATCAACCATTACCAGCCAATAATGGCGTTGTTGCCTTACAGGTTATCAACAATGCCGAACGGCTCGCCCCGTTACATAAGGGCTGGACAGCGGTGATAGTAGTAAGAACCGACAATATGGACGCGATTAAAGCCGCCGCTATTGCTGAAGCAAAACAAAAAGCAGAAAAGAAAGGTAAAACCATCGACGAAGAAAAAGTCGACTGGGATCCAGAGGTTTATGAATTAACGCCGGTATACCAGGGAACGGTAGACAGCCAACTGTTTATTGGCAGCATGCCGCCAGGCGAATATATGATTTCAAACCTGTACAGTTTTTATAATGGCGGCGATATGACTTCCTGGATTTCCATGCCGGTATTTTCTGCCGCCGGTGAATTTGCAGTGAGCGAGACCACACTCACCGACCTCGGGTCTGTGTTGTTTCAGCCATTGCTCAGTATTAAGGAAAGCTCTTTCTGGAGCACTTCCACTTCATCCAGAGCTTTTGTTACGCGGGTATTTGAAGAGTCAGATTTAGGCAATATCGTACTGCCACAATATCCGCAAATACAGCAACAACTTACTGGTAAACCAAGCCTGAGTTGGAAAACCGACGAGCTGGATCCACTCCGCGAGAAACTCAGTGTACTGGCTACCGAAAACGCCCTGGCAGCCAGCCCCATCGTATTACCAACCACTCAGCAGCGCGCGCTGGCAGCTAAATTCGGTCGTCTGGCAATACAGCATGACGATACCTGGACAACCTATAACCTGCCAACCAATTCACAGTTGTATGCAGCGCTTGAAATAGACGGAAAAGTGGCCGTTGGCGGCGAGTTGGGGCAGTTATTTATTTCGTCCGATTGGCAGCAATGGCAGATCACTAACCCCGTAGGGGCCGATGAGGCCATTGTCTGGATGGACAAGACAGCAGACAGTCACTATGCCCTCACCAGTTCTGCCAAACAATATCAGGTATACCGGTTTAATCAGTTAAACGATAGCTGGCAGAAAATTGGTAGTTACATCAAAAAGGATCCCAACGACTGGTTGATTCAAAATGGCGGTCTGTTTGCAGCTATCACTAAGCAAGGCACACTGCGTATTTTCAACGATAACAAGCGTCACGACTATAATCCTGCTGACAATACCTGGTCGACGGATAAAAGCACGTCACTGCGTAATATGGTACAACTGGCCAATGGCGCATTAGTGGCCGTTGAGGTAAGCCAGTGGGATGGTGTTGGCTCACAACTCATCAGCCTGGATGATGGTCTGAACTGGCAAACTATTAACCGTAATCTGAGTTTATTTGGCGATCTCAAAGCCGATGTCAGTTTACCGGTACTGACCGACGACAATGAAGTCATCACACTTAGTCGTAACCGCAAGTCCAGCGGCGAAAAAAGCCAGATCCGCATTGCTACCACAGCATTGAGTAACGCTGATGATAGCAGTAGCTGGCAGCTACATGGTGTGGCAAAGGACAACTGCCATTCCTTACTGCCTCAGTTAACATCCGGCAATACACTGTATTTTCTGTGCGATCAGGGACAAATCGTCAGTACCAATGACTTTGGCAACACCTGGCAAACCGATATTGACCGTGATATTGCGCAAATGCAGGCGCAATACGAAACCTTTATCGATGAGTTAAAACAGCAGCAGGAAGCCGAAGAAAACGCCAAGGCAACTCAGGCCGAAGCAGCCGGCGAGAAATAAGCACTGTGGGTAATGCGTCTGACTTATTCGGTGCATTACCCGTTTATCAGATTCTAATCGCCCTAACTGAAGGGTTGCCAGCCAATGACTTTTCTGGCAATTTCCTGCCTCGTTTTACTTATCCGGATAATCTTTCATGAGCTGGGCCTTGCTGTCTGTCTTTGTACCGACTTTTTTCTTTGTGTCTGTAACACCGGGGATGTGTATGACCCTGGCCATGACACTGGGCATGAGTATTGGCGTGAAACGCGCATTATGGATGATGCTGGGTGAACTAACTGGCGTTGGCCTGGTAGCGACCCTGTCTGCGGTGGGCGTAGCGGCGCTGCTGTTAAACTATCCGGACATATTTACCCTGTTTAAATACGCTGGCGGACTGTACCTGCTTTATTTAGGCCTACAACTGTGGCTTTCCAAAGGCAGAATGGCATTACGCCAGGAGAGCAGCGACCAGTGGGTGAACAGAACACAGCTTATCAGCCAGGGCTTTATTACCGCCATAGCCAACCCCAAGGGCTGGGCTTTTTTTGTGGCATTACTACCGCCCTTTCTTGATGCCAGTCAGCCGATGGCGGGACAATTAGCCAGTCTGATTGCCATCATTCTTACTCTGGAGTTTGGCTGTTTACTGATGTATGCCTCTGGTGGCAGAACCTTACGCACAGTACTGATGCAAAGCGGCAACGTGCGCATCATGAACCGTATAGCTGGTACGTTAATGGCTGGCGTTGGGCTGTGGCTGGCAGTTGGCTAACCACAGCTAAAATACACCGGCAATCAGCCGGATATTGTTGCGATCATTCATCAGTAAATAACTGAGTTAACGTCGTCAGTCTTTAACAAACGTTAAGTTGCGCCCGCCCTGATTGAGTGTAAATGACTGATAATCGACCCCACCGTCATTCTGCTCAAAGGTTATGATGATGCCAGCAGGCTCAAAGCGAAATTCTGAATCTGAAAAGGGGGTTAACGGCAGAGCCCGTTGTCCGGTTGCCTGAGCGGTAAGTTGGTTACCGTCAATGCTAAGAGTAATGCTAAGCGTAATCTCATCAGAGGTAAAAACGCCCTGATAATGGCGCAGTTGTTTGGCAGAAAGCGTAATCGCCTGTTTGCTAAAATCAGGCAGTTCGTAAGGCATTCCGAAGTAAATACTTAATACGCCAATACTTATATCATTAACCTTAAAATTTGTTCCATTGGAAGTGATCACCACTGCCACATCATCACGATCAAAATAAACGCCTTGCGAACTAAATCCGTCGATACCGCCAGTATGGCCATAGGCCTGCTTGCCATTGAAAGGAAACTGAAAGATGCCACGGCCAAAACCTTCATTAATCTCTGTCATTTTTGCCAGCGACGCTGCTGACAGCAGCTTTCCTTCAAATAACCGGGTCAGAAACAGCGCTACCTCAGTTGGGGTTGAAATAATGGCGCCAGCCCCATGCGGTACACTCATATCAGTTTCTGATGCCGGGTACCATGTGCCACTTTGAAACTGATATGACCTTGCCTGATTTTGCTCAGGCGTAATTTCGCGACCATAAGCAGTACGACTCAAACCAAGTTTATCGGTAATTCGTTTTTGCAGTTGATTGGCAAAGGTATCGCCGGTGACGTCTTCCAGAATATAACCGAGTAGCAAATACCCACTGTTTGAGTACTGTGCCTTGCTACCAGGAGTAAAATCGCTATCCATGTGCTCAATAATCATAAGCATGTCTGCTTTCGACATCTTTTTCGTCATCAGGCTTGGATATTCTGGTAAAGCGGTGAAGTTATGAATGCCACTGCGGTGGCTTAACAGCATCGATATGGTGATATCACTGGCATACTTTACCTTGGGATAAAACGCAGCCAGCGGCGTATCGAGCGACAACTTACCTTCTTCGATAAGTTGAAAAATCATGGTGGCTGTATAAACCTTGGTGATTGAACCAATGCGATACTGCGTTTCTGAGTTAGGCTTTGTGCCTGCTTTTACGTCGGTAAAACCGATCGAACGCTGATAAACAGGCTGACCTTTATCGATAATTGCCACCGACATCATAGTTTTTTGATGATCATCAAGTAACTGCACAAATTCATCGAGCTTTGCTTTATCGAATGATTGCGCCTCTGTACCAAACGAAATAACAATTAAAAACAGGCAAAGTAGTTGTTTCATGCGATCCCTTGCTGTGGAGTATGCATATCCAAACCAGACAGAGACTACTGAAAGCCTATCACAATGTCGACCAAACCAGGGGGAGCCTGCCATGGACCAGGGTAGTTACTTTAGCGAATGTAAGCCAAACATATTCCCTTCGGTGTCTTTTGCCAGCGTAATAAAACCATAATCACCAATCGAAATTTTCGGCCGCACTACTGTGCCGCCTGCAGACGCTACACGTGACTCTTCTACCGCACAGTCTTCGCAGGAAAAATACACCAATACGCTGTTCTGACCCGCCGGCATGTCTTCAACACAAACGAGCGCCCCTGAAGCCCCATGGCTTTCCATGTCAGACGGGAAGGCCTTCATTTGCAGCGAGCTATTAGCTGGCTCCGTGGACTCCAATAAATCGGCAAATTCGATGGCAAAGACCGAACTATAAAATGCCGAGGCCCGGGCCATGTCATCAACATAAATTTCGAACCACGTAATGGGATTTTTCATACTGTACTAACCTGAAGGACTAAGACTTTTACATTAGCACGTATTTTGTACAATTCTAGAATGGTTTGGGGGCTGTTCCTCAATAGGGATGAACCACCTCGCCCTGCATGCTGTAGCCGGCAGCAGCCAGATCACTGCTGTAACGGGTGGTCGAGAAAATACCCTCAACCCAAACCGCATCATAGAGATTTTCCACCGGCACGCCTTCTTTCATTTTAACATGTACAATCTGGTTGGAAGGTGGTGGCGGCACATGAATGCAGGCACCAAAAAACGGCACCAGCAAAAATTCGGTTGTCAGCTCTGCAGTACCTTCTAGAGGGACAATAAACCCCGGCACTTTAACCCGTTTACCATTGTAAATATCCACTACCGGTGCATCAGGCTGCAACTGGGCCATCTTATTGTTGTGATCGGTAGCCTGTTGAGGCGCCAGTTCATTGAAGTCCGGCGGTACCAGATCTTCCCAGTACACTTCTTTAACCTCGCTGGCGTTTACCCCACCAGCAAGTAGCATCAGGCACCAAAGCAGCGGCACTGCCCGTTGTTGTATCAATTGCAACATAGGATCTCCAAATAAAAAAGGCCCGACGAATCGAGCCTTTAATCTATCAGCATAATGCTTATTTTTCAGCTTCGTAACGCTCAACACTTGATACGATTTCAGCTTTAGCGGCGGCGGCATCACCCCAACCGTCAATCTTAACCCACTTGCCTTCTTCTAAGTCTTTATAGTGCTCAAAGAAATGTTCGATTTGCTTCAGCAGTAAAGGCTCAACATCTGAGGTTTCAAACACTTTGCGATACAGGGTAGACAGCTTGTCGATTGGCACAGCCAACACTTTTGCGTCTTTGCCTGATTCATCGGTCATGTTTAATACGCCCACAGGACGACATTTAATCACTGAACCTGCCAGCAGAGGGAAAGGTGTGATAACCAGCACATCTACCGGGTCACCGTCTTCAGACAGCGTGTTGTTTACATAGCCGTAATTGGTTGGGTAGTGCATGCAGGTCGCCATGAAGCGGTCTACGAAAATAGCACCAGTGTCTTTGTCGACTTCGTACTTCACCGGATCAGCGTGGGCTGGAATTTCGATAATTACGTTCACTTCATCAGGCAGTTTTTTGCCTGCAGGTACGGCGTTTAAGCTCATACAGGTTTGTCCTTTCGTTAATAGTTAGATTGCGTCAAGTATAAGGCTAACAGATGAAAATAAAAACCTGTTGCCCGATGTATCGGGCATACTTAGGATTTATTTTACCTAACCAATTAGTCGTAATAGCTCAGGCAAGCCTCTACTTCGTCTTTTGAACCGATGATTACCGGTACACGCTGGTGAATTTCTTCCGGCATCACTTCCATGATGCGCCCCTCACCGGTTGAAGCCAGACCACCGGCCTGCTCCATCAAAAATGCCATGGGGTTCGCTTCATATAGCAGACGCAGTTTTCCTGGCTTACCCGGATCACGTTTATCGTACGGGTACATAAAAATACCACCGCGGCATAACAGGCGGTGGATGTCACCAACCATGGCGGCTACCCAGCGCATGTTGTAGTTTTTCTCGCGAGGGCCTTCCGTTCCGGCCAGCAGGTCTGCCACGTAGTTTTGAATGGGCGGTTCCCAATGACGCTGGTTAGACGCATTAATGGAAAACTCAGCGGTTTGTTCCGGCACCTGAATATTCGGATGGGTTAGCAGGAAACCACCATGGGTTTTATCCAGCGTATAAATATGTGTGCCTTTCCCGGTGGTCATAGCCAGCATCGTAGACGGACCATACAGCACATAACCAGCTGCAACCATTTGCGTACCAGGCTGTAAAAAGGCCGAAGGATCATCCGGCTCCATCCACTGCGGTGCATGAGCAATGGAGAAGATAGTGCCGATCAGGCTGTTAATTTCGGTATTTGAAGAACCATCCAGCGGATCAAAGCTGACCAGGTATTTACCATCGGGATGACAGGGCACCACGTCATCTTCCTCTTCAGAGGAAATCGCTTTTACATAACCCGACTCCTTAAGGATATCCTTAAGAATTTGATTTGAAATCACATCCAGTTTCTTTTGCGTTTCGCCCTGAACGTTTTCACTCAGAGTTGAACCCAAAACGCCCGCCAAAGCGCCCTGACTCACCCGAAACGAAATCTCTTTACAGCCCGCCAACAGCGTACGGATCAGCAAAATAAGTTCGAGCGGAGCACCATCTTGTTGCATTTGTGAATTAAGTCTTTTCATGGTTTATGTAAGCCTTTTTTTCTATGTAGGGTATTGTTGCACTATACGGGTCGATAATGCTGGTTCTCTCCGTTGCCGCGTGGCAGCAATTGAACCTCGAGCATGATGCTCTGGTTAGATTGTAAACTGACTCACCGCTGAAAGGAAATCAGATGTTTAGGCATCACCGTGCGCATCTGGTAAAGTGTTCGGATATGAAATTAGCGCAGGAAAGTTAATGCACGTACACATTTTGGGAATTTGTGGCAGTTTTATGGGCGGTATCGCTGCAATTGCCAAATCGCTGGGACACACTGTCACTGGCTCAGACCGCAATGTTTATCCGCCAATGAGCACCCAGCTTGAGGCGCTCGGGATTACCCTTACCGAAGGCTATGATCCGGCCCAGTTCGAACCACTACCGGATATGGTGATCATTGGCAACGCTATGTCACGTGGCAACCCGGCGGTAGAATACGTGCTCGACCGCAACCTGCCTTATACCAGTGGCCCCCAATGGTTGCTGGATAATTTATTAACCGACCGCTGGGTTATAGGCGTTGCCGGTACCCACGGTAAAACCACCACGTCTTCTATGGTGGCCTGGATATTGGAATACGCCGGGCTTGAGCCGGGCTTTTTAATTGGTGGCATTCCACAAAACTTCGGTATCTCCGCCCGAGTGGGGAAAAGCCCGTTCTTTGTGATTGAGGCCGATGAATACGACAGCGCGTTCTTTGATAAGCGCTCGAAGTTTGTTCATTACCGCCCACGGACTCTGGTGATGAACAACCTGGAGTTCGATCATGCAGACATCTTCGCCGATTTAGCCGCTATTCAAACGCAATTTCACCATTTGGTGCGAACTGTGCCTGCCACCGGCCTGGTCCTTTCGCCCGACAGTGATGACAACCTCGCCACCGTACTCGACAAAGGCTGTTGGAGCGAGCAGCAATATCTTGGCCGCCACTGGCATGCCGAGCTCATTAACCCCGATGGCTCAGCCTTTAAAGTGTTCAATCAGGAGGAACAGGTCGGCACAGTAACCTGGGAGCTTCTCGGTCAGCACAACGTCGACAACGCCCTGATGGCCATCGCAGCGGCGCACCATGCCGGAGTGACACTACCAGACGCCATTGCCGCATTAAGCGAATTTGTGAATGTTAAGCGCCGCATGGAAGTTCGCGGCTGCGTGAAAGACATTACCGTTTACGACGACTTTGCGCATCATCCTACCGCCATTAAAACCACCCTCGACGGCCTGCGCAAGAAAGTTGGCGATGCCCGTATCATAGGTGTACTGGAACCCCGTTCCAACACCATGAAAATGGGTATTCATAAGGATGTACTGGTCGACTCCTGGCAGGAAGCAGACGAGATATTACTGTTTGAGCCGGATAATCTCGGCTGGTCAATGGCGCAACTGGCCAAGCACAGTCAAACGCCAACGCAGGTATTTCGTAGCGTAGATGCTATTGTTCATCAGTTAACGACTATGCTGCAGCCCGGCGATCATGTATTAATCATGAGTAATGGCGGTTTTGGTGGGATCCATAACAAGCTATTGGATGTATTAGCGGGTAAAGCCTGAGAGTTAGCATGAAAAAAACCATCACCCTGGCAATCACCGGCGCATCAGGTGCGCCCTATGCACTTCGCTTACTGGAGCAACTGGTTGTGGCCCAGTATGACGTATTTGTACTGATATCTTCCGCCGCAAAAGTGGTTTTTGCCACCGAAGAAGACCTGAAGATCCCGACCCAGCCAGAAGCAGCCAGCACTTTTTTTACTGAACGCTTTAACGCTCATCCCGGGCAGATCCGGGTTTGTGGTAAAGAAGAGTGGTTTTCACCCGTTGCTTCCGGCTCTGCGGCGCCTAAACAAATGGTCGTGTGCCCCTGCTCCACTGGTACTTTGTCTTCCATCGCCATCGGCGCTTGTGACAACCTGATTGAGCGTGCTGCCGATGTGGTACTCAAAGAAAGAGGGCAACTGATTCTGGTAACCCGGGAAATGCCATTGTCGAGCATTCATCTGGAAAATATGCTCAAACTGTCACAAATGGGCGCTACTATCATGCCCGCCTCACCCGGCTTTTACCATCAGCCCCAACAGATCAGTGATTTAGTCGATTTTGTCGTGGCGCGTATACTCGACCATTTAGGGGTAGACCAGTCGTTGATGGCGCGCTGGGGCTATCAGAACCAGTAATCCGACGGATTTCAATTTGCAAAGGAAAATTAAAATGATAACACGCGCGAGAAACGCCCCTGTTGCACTGCTTCTCTTAGCTTCATCAGTATTAAGCCTGCCAGCTTTTGGCTGGGGCCAAACCGGCCACCGTGTCACCGGCGCTATTGCTGAACGTCACCTTTCCGCTGAAGCCAAACAGCAAATTGAAGCACTGTTACCGCTGGAATCACTGGCAGAAGCGGCAACCTACCCGGATGATATGAAGTCGAACCCTGCTGAATTCTGGCAGAAAACCGCTACCCCCTGGCATTACGTAACAGTGCCTAAAGACAAACACTATCACGACGTAACGGTGCCGGAAGAAGGTGACGCCGTCACCGCTTTAACCCAATTTAGCGCTACGCTGGAAGACAGCAAAGCTTCCAAAGCAGATAAACAACTGGCCCTGCGCTTTATCGTGCATATCATTGGCGACCTTCACCAACCGCTTCATGCCGGCAACGGTACCGATCGTGGTGGTAACGATATTAAGGTACGGTTCTTCTGGCAGGATTCTAACCTTCACCGCGTGTGGGATTCGCAAATGATTCGTCAGAAAGAGCTGTCTTATACCGAGTGGACTGACTGGCTCGACAAAAAGATCACAGCACAAGACATAGAAGCCTGGCACTCAACGGATCCGGCAGAGTGGATCACCGAGAGCACTAAAATCCGTGACACCATTTACCCCGAAGATGCCAATCACATGGGCTATGGTTATCTTTATGATCATATGCCCACCACCAAACGTCGCCTGCAGCAGGCTGGCATTCGCATAGCGCATTATCTCAACGAAATATTTGCTAAATAAACGTAAGGACGCTCAGAATCCATCCCATAGGATATATCTGAGCGTCTTATTAATGTCCTGTAGCGACACACTCAAGGTTATTAATCTCAACCATTTTACCGGTTCCATCATTACTCAGCAGACACTTCGTTCCTTTTTTATATAAGGTGAACCAATAGGCCTGGTTGTTATGACGACCTTCAACAGGTCTACCCTGCCTGTCCAAGTGCTCTCTTCGCTCAATAGTCACAGAGGAAGAACTCGAGAACACATTGTCAGCCAGAGTAACTTTGGTACCACCAAACCATGCACTGATTACCTTCTCTATCTGCACTTTCTGCTGATGAGTCAGCGCACCTACCGTGGCGGGATAAAGCTCGTTATCACTGGTTTGCGCACAGCCACTGGCAACAACCAGTGACACACTTGTCAAAAGCCAGGTTAGCTTTAGCTTTTGCATTATTCTTGCTCCGTCAGAATGGGCTCATTGATTTTGTTTTGCAGGATTAAACGCTCTTTGAGAACGAATGGATTTTCAATAGCCAGTGACGACTCTGAACTCTGTCGGTCAAGCGAATCCGGTGAAACCGGTGCAGGACTCACTGGCTCAGGGCAGGCCCCGGTTTCTGCATATTCCAGAGCCGCGGAAAGCATTCCTTCAGCAGGATCGCCCAACGGGCGGCTAAAATCATCTTCTACTGCACAACCCGGCACTTCATAGCCATAATTTGGCGTCTCGGTAGGTATAAAGCCGTCGGCATAATCGCCAAAACCTTTGTTATTTACGCCCTGAAACTGAATGGTGAAATAGGTTGTACCGCAATTGTCGGTCGGATAAAAGCCATAAGGCTTGCCACAGGTCGTAGAACCTATCTGGACAACTTCTACGTCGATCCCACGCAATGCATTCATAACCGATTCACTCGCCGAGCAGGACGCACCGGTGGTCAATACGAATACCCGGGTTAATGATAAGCTGGGTAAAACCTCACTGAGTAAACGGCTGGCATTATAATCTATTTCATTGCTGTAAAAGGGCGTAGGCCGAATGACATTGCCAGTTACAGGATCAATGTTTGGTGATTTATCATTGAATTGCAGAGTCTCGAAAAAAGCATTGTTGGTCTGCGCCGGACCTGCCACCATATAAGACAACTGAGATGCCAGAGCCAACAGACCACCACCATTATAACGCAGGTCGATGACCAGTTCGGTAACGTTTTCATTTATGAACCTATCAAAAGTGTCAATCAGATCATACTGGGCTGTTCGGATAAAGGTATTGAACTGAAAATACCCCGTTCTGCCTGCTGGCATATCCAGCACCTGAACATTCTGCACCGGAGATACCTGTACGTCGGATGACGTCACATCCACCGCCAGTTCATCACCATTAACAAGTTCAAACACAAAACTAGTGGTAGTACCATTATCAACGGGGAAAAGGGCTTCATTTAGCGCTTCGATATCAGTACCATTGTTGGTGTTAACAAAATCGATGCCATTAACCCGTTTTACTGAAGCGCCCCTCGGGATGCCAGCTAAATCAGCAGGTGATCCGGGCTCAGTAAATCTGACTATGAATGCTCTTGGCGAGGTATTTCGCACAAATTCCCAGTCGAATCCATAGCCGGATGCAACACCACTTTGAGTCAGCTCATTGTATTCATCGGTAGGTTGGTAAAAATGGAAATTGTCTTTTGGCGCACCGCTTGGCGTGGTCGCAGTAGTTTTTAGCTGCCCAAAATACGCCTGCACCGAATAATTGGCCGGATTGTTATCATCAACTTCGTCGTACCAGAGATAGGTCTCATTCGTCCAGCTACGAAGCCAAAGCTTTTCCTCCAGACTGCTGCCCGCCTCATCCGGGTACTGTTGCCCGGTGAAAGGGTCAATACCGGTTCGTGGCGACTCGCATCTCGCGATCAGCGAAGATGCTGCCGCATAAACGCCCGGTTGCCAGGATGGTCCTGTAGGTGTAGGTGTTGGCGTGGCCGCCGGGGCCGAAGAACTGGAGCCACCGCCACATGCGGATAACCCTGAAATAGAGATTGTTGCGACGATGACTGCCGCTAGTTTAGATAAGCGCATTGCTGCCTCCCTGGCCTTTGTTATTTTCTGTCGTGCTGTTTTCTTTAACTAGAGCGTGTTGCTCTTTGCGGTATAAAAAACAAACGGCATGAAGACTGATATTATTCATTTCGCCAAAAACAATCCATACCGAAATCAACATGCCGAGATCTATGTTATCAGATGTCCAATGGGACAAGCTATGCCAATTGATGTATTTAAGTGGTCGGGTCTATTCAAAAGCCGAGCACAGAATGACGTTTGAAGGGATTCTATATCGTATGCGAACAGGCATTCTGTGACGTGATTTGCCCAGGGAATTCGGTGATTGGAGTGCCATATTTAGGCGGTTCAATCTATGGTCTAAAAAGGGCGTGCTAGCCGAGATGTTTAAGGCACTGAGCCAAGCGAGTGATACTCAATGGTTGTTTTGATGACAGTATCGTTAAGGCTCATCAGCATGACGCAGGGGCTGCCAGTGACATCGATGAGTCCATCGGGAAAAACCGCGGTGGAAACTCAACCAAAATATATCTTGCGGTCGATAGTGGCTGATTACCGGTTTACTTTAAATTATCGGGTGGCCAAGCCCACGACGTTAGTGTCGCAGAATCCTTAGTGATGAACTCTCCTTCGTCAGAGGTTGTTGTGGCGGATAAGGGTTGCGATAGTGACATGTTAAGAGGCTCGATAGAGGCCGCTGACATGGCGTCTAATATTCCGAGGAAAATCAATAAGAAGCGCGGTAATACCCATATGGACTGGTGGTTATACAAATATCGCCACCTGGTTGAGAATGCGTTTTTAAAACTAAAAAAGTATCGGGCAATCGCTACGGGATATGACAAATTGGCCAGAAACTACTATTCGATGGTATCTCTGGCTTTTACTATGCTGTGGTTACCGATGTATGCTGACTGAAACATGTACAGAAAAAATCAACACACTCTAGATTCTCTAGTTAAAACGAAAAACCTCTTATGATTCAGTACAATCATCTATCAACTTCCATGAGATTCCACAGGAAACCAGCAGCACCTAGCGAGTACTAACAGAAGATATGTTAGGAAAATAACGGGGGGATGGCCGACCGTAGCTGGCCATCAGGTTAAAGATAATAGGCCGCCGACTAACCGACCTAGCGCACTTTATTCCAAAGGTTTTGATTTTTCTTAAACGAAAAATAATCTGCCGGTTCCCAGAAAGCAGGGATCAGATCGTCAACAGCTTCCGGCGAGAAGTTACCGGATAGCTGACTCATAATTTCCATGAGGCGTTCCCGGCCGATCCGCATTAATTTTTTGCGATTCGCCGGAAAAAACAGATTGCTCGACTTTTTAATCACTTCATCACTACCCGAGCTGATATAGGACAGGTTTCTGGTTACCGGGCGCCCTACCGGCTCGGCTGGATGGGCTGGGTTCAAACGGGTTACAATCGCACATTCATATTGTTCCCGGTCAATACCCTTTTCATTGCGTGGAATATAAGTGACGCCAAAACCAAGGGGGAAATACCCCACAATCTGCACAAACGCCTTAGCTAACTCGGCATTAATTGCCCCCTTTTTGGCCAGCTGTTCAATAAACACATAGCCTTTTGGCAGGTTTTTCTTTGAAAAATCCGGTTTGGTTGATAACACAATGGACGTATAGATTTGTGGTATTTTTATCAGCTCGCCAACCCCGTTTTTCGACAGGTAGGTGTCTTTGAGCAGCGTCTGCATAAACCCGTTGAGCGCTGTATGGCGCTGCACAAAACGATCCCGCTCAGCTTTGTCGTTACCGATATATCGCGGCAACCCCAAACCATTTTTGAGGTATTCCAGGGTTTGGGTAAAATTAATTTTGAGTAACTGCTTACGGGTAGGCTCATCCAGTACGCGAAACTCATCAAGCTTGTTATCCTCGCCATGTAAAATAGACAGCGCTTCGGATGACTGTAAGCCAATATCCTGCAACAAGGCGCAGCTGATAATAGGGATCGCTACTTCTTCCTGCCACTTTTGATGATGTTCACGGCCGCCCTTAAAGCGTAATACCGAATCTTTTACATGATACAGATAGCGGTTGTTCTGCACATCCATATCCAGCACCTTATCCACCAGCCGCAAGGCCAGTACGGCCTTATATAGTGGCTTTAAGCGTTGATGCAGGCCTGCAAAATTTCGTTCAGGTCCGCGGGTGATAAGCATCAGGGTACCGAGAAATTTGGAGCTTAACATCTGCGTATCTTCAAAATTCTCACCTTCGCACAGGCTAATCAACTGACTGGCCACCGAATGCAGTCGCTCGATCCGCTGATGGCGCCCATCCTCGTGCGACGCTGATACGTCTTTCATCTGCTTGCGTAAAAGCTCGGCTTTTGCCTGACCTTTTTTCAACTTTTCTGCACGGGTAAGTTGTTTCTGTATTTCCGCTACGGCTGATTGCTGTGCACTGGCCTCAGCAAAGTATTGTCTGGCATCGCCGTAAACCGACCCCAGCCGATCATCCTTTGGGTAAACCTCTTCGATAAGCTGCTTAACTTGCAGAGTATAGTTATTGTCGGGATGTTCAAACTTACTCACTGTAAACCTTATTATAGTGTTTTTGCTTTCAACATGGCGGTAATGGCGCGTTAAGACCACCATTAGTCATTTACGGCTCCCTGTACAGCATCAAAGACATCGTCCGTAAACCGTATGTTATCGCAAGATAAACGGAATTTAGGTATTTATATTGATACCAACAGTATACTAAAAGTGAAGATTTTTGCCTGAAACAGGCGGGCTGATGAAAGCTGAATTCACACGAAACGTTGTGTCTTTTCAGCTCAACATGGTGGCGTATTTCACACCGAACGTGAAGAAAAATTGTAGAGCAGTAACAAAGAAAGCGGTGGCTACGCCACCGGCTTAATCAATATCGAGCGGCTCAGGAGAGAGAATTACGCCAGTGCTGTCGGCATATAGATGGTCTTCCGGCAGAAAGGTTACCCCACCAAAATTAACCGGCACATCAATATCACCAGTGCCCTGGCTATCGGCATTTACCGGAATAGAATTGACGGCCAGTATGCCCAGATCAAAATCAGACAGGCTGTCGACTTCGCGAACACAGCCGTAGCACACTACACCTTCCCAGTTATTTTCAACTGCCAGTTGCGCCGATTCAGCATCAAACAACGCGCGGCGCAGCGAGCCACCACCATCGATCAATAATACTTTGCCATCGCCCGGTTCAGTCAGTACCCGGTCGATTAATTCCCTGTCTTCAAAACACTTCACGGTGGTTATTTCTCCACCAAAGGAATACCGACCGCCATAACTGGTGAAAATGGGATCGACCACATCCACGTTATCGGCGAATAAATCACATAACTCAGAAGTGTTATAGTCCATGTTTATACCCTGTTGGTAAGCTAGGTTTTCGGGTTTTAGCATAGCACTCTAACAGTGATAACGCCTAGCGCAGAAATTGATTTTACTCACAAAAAGTTTGATTTCGCTCTACCCTCCCGCCATTGCCAGTCACTGTCATAAACCTTTAGCAAAACTGTCACTTGTGTTTCACGAACACTTTTTAACCTGATAGCGTTGATGAAAAGGAGCCGCGTTGGATGGGCCTGAAAAATATAACCAAATACGATACTGCAATCTTTCACTGGTTGTACGATCTGACCAAACACCGCGATTGTCGGGTTATTGTCTGGTTGTCGCGTACCGGTGATGGCTACCTGTATTTTGTTATTGGTCTTTTGTTAATGTGCTTCGAGCCTGAGCATGGTGAGATTTTTCTCTATACCGCACTAATGGCCTACGGTCTCGAACTGCCAATTTATGTGATCTTGAAAAAGGCCTTCAAACGCCCACGCCCGTGTGATTTTCTGGCTAACCTGACAGCCCACGTAACGCCGTCCGACAAATTCAGCTTGCCGTCCGGGCACACCGCTGCCGCCTGTTTAATGGCAACTATCATCGCGTTTTACTACCCTTCATTCTCACTACTCGCCTTTACCTGGGCAAGTCTGATTGGTTTGTCCCGCATATTGCTGGGCGTGCACTACCCTACTGATGTGATTGCTGGCGCCTTGCTGGGCCTCACCATTGCCCAACTGAGTCTGACTATTCTGGTTTAACATGAAAATACTTTATGGCGTACAAGCTACCGGCAACGGTCATATTGCCCGTGCTCGCATTATGGCATCAGCCATGGCTGAACGTACTGATATCGAAGTGGATTTTATTTTCTCAGGCAGAGCAGCAGATGAGTATTTTGATATGGAGTGCTTTGGTGAATACCTCACCTTTAATGGGCTGACTTTTGTAACCCATAAAGGCAAGGTCAGCCAATGGGAAACGCTAAAAAGCGCCAGGCCGCTGCAATTGTATCGAGATATACGGCAACTCGATGTAGCAGGCTATGATCTGTTGCTGAATGACTTTGAACCCGTCACCGCCTGGGCAGCCCGCCGCCAGGGATTAACCTCTATATCGATAAGTCACCAGGCCGCCTTTAGTCACGATATCCCACGCGCCAGTGAACACTTCACTGACAAGCTCATTATGCGCGGCTTTGCGCCCACAGACATCCAATTAGGCGTGCACTGGTTTCACTTTGAAAAACCTATTGTGCCCCCTTTTATTACCGATAAACCGGTGCCGTACCCGGCTAACAGCCACACGCTGGTCTATCTGCCCTTTGAAGAACTCGACGATATTCAGTTGCTGCTTGAGCCGCTCACCGAACAGCAGTTTGTATGCTTTCATCCCAAAGTGAAGCAGCAACACACGCAAGGACATATTGAGTGGCACCCGCCTTCCAAGCCTGGCTTCAGCCATGCCCTGCAACACTGTTCGGGGGTGATCAGCAATGGTGGCTTTGAACTGGCCAGTGAATCATTGCAACTGAAAAAGAAACTGCTGGTGAAACCGCTGAACGGCCAGTTTGAACAGCTCTCCAATCTGAAAACCCTGATGTCGTTGGGCCTTTGCCAGCCACTGTATCAACTGGACACGGATACCGTTGAAGAGTGGTTGCTGGAACCAGCCAGTGAAGGCTTGCAGTTCCCTGACGATCCAACCCCTATGCTTGACTGGATTGTGGCAGGTAATTGGCACAATACTAAACCACTGTGCGAAGCGCTGTGGAAACAGGTAAATTTTGGTCCAAAGACCCGTGAACGTTTGATGTCACTTGCATTTTAATCTCCCTCTGCGATGATATCCGCTCTTTTTATTTGCGGAGTGAGTGCGTGGCAAAACGTGTTGCATTATTACTGGTGTTGTTACTGAGTATTTCGGCCTGTGGATACCGCGGCGCCTTATATTTACCGGAGCAACCGCCGGCCAGTGATAATGAACCTGCTGACAACTCGACTCCTGATGCTTCCGGAGATTCTCGCTAGTGGACTACTTCAGTTACAAAAACCAATCGCTGCACGCTGAAGACATTGACGTAAAGGCGCTGGCCGCCCAATACGGCACCCCGTTATACGTGTATTCACGTGCCACCCTTGAGCGTCACTGGCACGCCTTTAACGATGCGTTGGGCGACCACCCCCACCTGATTTGCTACGCGGTAAAAGCAAATTCTAATATTGGCGTGCTGAGCGTACTGGCCAAACTGGGATCTGGTTTCGATATCGTTTCAGGCGGCGAACTGGCCCGCGTTATCGAAGCGGGTGGCGACATGAGCAAAGTCGTGTTCTCGGGCGTGGGTAAAACACCGGAAGAAATCGAATTTGCACTGCAACAAGGTATTCACTGCTTTAACGTGGAATCAGAGCCAGAACTCGAGCGGATCAACGAGGTAGCGGCAAAGCTGGGCAAAAAAGCGCCTATATCGCTACGTATTAACCCCGATGTCGATGCCAAAACCCATCCATATATTTCCACTGGCTTAAAAGCCAATAAGTTTGGTATCGCCCGCGAGCGAGCGGTAGAGGTATACACCCTGGCGGCCAGCCTGGAGCATCTCAATGTAGTGGGCATGGACTGTCATATTGGTTCTCAGCTTACCGAAACCGGTCCTTTTGTGGATGCACTGGAGCGCTTACTGGAACTGGTAGATGAGCTGTCGGCCAAGGGCATTGAAATCAGCCATCTCGACGTAGGCGGCGGTTTGGGTGTTACCTATAAGGATGAAACACCGCCGCACCCGAAAGAGTACGCCCAAGCGATTGCGGCGAAAATGGCCGGTCGCGAACACTTAACTCTGATTATGGAGCCTGGACGCGCTATTGCAGCAAACGCCGGTATCATGCTCACCAAAGTAGAGTTTGTGAAGGAGGGCGAGGAAAAGAGCTTCGCGATTGTGGATGCTGCCATGAATGATCTCATTCGTCCTTCTCTTTACTCAGCCTGGATGTCGATTATTCCGGTAGATGAAAATCCAACCCATACACCTCATGTTTACGATGTGGTTGGCCCGATTTGCGAAACCGGTGATTTCATTGGTAAAGACCGCGAACTGGCAATTGCCCCGGGCGACCTGCTGGCAGTACGTAGCGCTGGTGCTTACGGTTTTGTAATGGCTTCGAACTATAATACACGCTGCCGCCCGGCTGAGTTGCTGGTAGATAAAAGCAATGTTCATGTGGTCAGAGAAAGAGAAAATCTAAAAGATCTCTGGAAAGGTGAGCATAAAGTTACGTAAACTAGCACTATTCTTATAAGTCCTGTTGCGCTAAACCCCGTTGTTGTTAGTTGGGTTATTGTGATGAACACTGCATCACCTTTTCTGTCATAACAACACCGGGTGCCTAAAAAAATAGTCTGCAACACTTAAATAAACAGGCCCAGGATGCTGGTGAACTTTTCTAAAATGCACGGTCTCGGCAATGACTTTATGGTCATTGATAATGTGACTCAAAATGTTTTTTTCTCGCCGGAAAAAATCCAGCAGCTTGCCGACCGCAATTTTGGTATTGGTTTCGACCAGCTCCTGATGGTTGAGCCACCCTACGATCCCGATCAGGATTTTCATTACCGTATTTTTAATGCTGACGGCTCAGAAGTGTCGCAGTGCGGTAATGGGGCGCGCTGCTTTGCACGCTTTGTGAAGCTCAAAGGCTTAATCAACCGCAACAAGATTCTGGTGAGTACCAAAGCCGGCAAAATGATCCTGTATCTGGAAAAAGACGGTCAGGTCACGGTCAACATGGGTGTGCCAGATTTTACCCCGGCAGAAATCCCGTTAAAGGCAAATAAAGAAGAAAAAACCTATATTATTCGTGCCGACGATAGCACCCATTTTTGCGGTGCAGTCTCCATGGGCAATCCCCATTGCGTACTGGAGGTAGACAACACCGAAAGCGTCGATGTAGAAACGATCGGGCCACTACTAGAACGCCACGAACGCTTCCCTGAAGGGGTTAATGTGGGCTTTATGCAAGTATTGACGGCCGAACATATTCGCCTCAGAGTATTTGAACGTGGAGCAGGAGAAACCCTGGCATGTGGCAGCGGTGCATGCGCAGCAGTTGCAATAGGACAAATACAAGGTAAATTAGGCAAAGACGTTCGGGTGGATTTACCTGGTGGGCGCTTGCGCATCCGCTGGCAAGGGCCAGGAAGCCCATTAAAAATGACCGGACCGGCTGAGCATGTATACGACGGAACAATAAATATATGAATGAACTATCAGGTCAGGCCAATACCACACTGCAGTTTGATACCGACTTTCCTGAGGTAGGTGAGTTAACTGCCGAACAAGTGAGTCAGTATTTGGTCGAGAACCCTGATTTTTTTATTCAGCATCCGAGTATTTTAGAAGCGCTGCAAATCCCCCACCTGCAAAAAGGCAGCGTGTCACTGGTAGAATTGCAAAGTGAGCAGCTGCGCAAAAAAGTGCGCCTGCTTAACTATAAGCTCAGCCAACTGATTGGCATTGCCAAGCAAAACGAAAAAATTTACCGCGCCTACGCCGATTTAAACCTGCACCTGTTAACCTGCAAAGACGTTGGCGAAATGCTGCTTAAACTACAGGAAACCCTGCAGGATGAACTGGGACTGGCGAGTGTGGAACTCAAGTTGTTTAAAGGCGCGAATGCGTTACCGGAATTACAGCAGCGATTGTTCATGGAAAAACGCTTCAAACAGGGGCCGTACTTTTTTGGCCGCCTCAGCCAGCACGAAAAACAGCTGATGTTCGGTAATGAAGTGGCTGAATCTGTTGCTTTGATCCTACTAGGTGAGAGCCACAATTTAGGCGTGTTAGCCGTTGGCAGCCGCAACGCCGATCACTTTACCCCCGATATGGATACCCTGCTGTTAAACCAGCTGCGCGAAGTCCTAAATGTAGTTCTGCCCGAGAAACTGCGTTACTGATGACTGCATCGGCGGCCGACTCTCCCGCATCGCTGTCGCCGGACTGCGAATACTGGCTGAACAAATTTATTGATTACCTGCGTTATGAACGCGGCTTGTCTGATCACACCATTAAAAATTATGCGCGACAACTTGAACAGATTGCGCTGAGTCTGGAGCTAACGAGCTGGCAACAACTGGACCAGGCGGCGGTAAAAAAAGCCGTCGCCATTGCCCGTAAACAAAGTCTTGGCGCGCGAAGCACCGCTCTGCGCTTATCTGCACTGCGCACGTTTTGTAAATACCTGTTGCGTCATCAAATTATCGGCATCGACCCGGTAGAAGGTATTTCAGCGCCCAAAGCGGAGAAACCTCTGCCCAAGCAGATGTCGGTGGACGATATGTCTGCATTGCTGAATGAGTCGGATGATGAAGAGATCGTGATCCGTGACCAGGCGATGTTTGAACTGATGTACGGTTGTGGGTTACGCCTCAGCGAGCTGACCTCGTTGGATCTTAAACACATTACCAGCGATCGTCAGTTACGCGTAACAGGTAAAGGCAACAAGCAACGTCTTCTGCCCATTGGCCGTAAAGCCTGGCAGGCCTTACAACGTTGGCTGGCTATTCGCAGTCATTGGGGCGCAGGATTCGATAATGCGCTGTTTATCAGCCGCCAGAAGCGGCGTATATCCAATCGTCAGGTGGGTAATCGCCTCACTGAAATGGCCCGGCGGCAAACCCTGAATCAGCGTATTAACCCGCATAAATTGCGCCATTCTTTTGCGACCCATGTACTGGAGTCGAGCAGTGATTTACGCGCAGTACAAGAGCTATTAGGCCATGCTAATCTGTCGACCACTCAGGTGTACACCCATCTGGATTTTCAACATTTAGCCAAAGTGTATGATACAGCCCACCCTCGTGCCCGTAAGAAGAAAGATTAATCAGCCAGTCAGGAATTTTTGATGCAATGTTACCGCCCGGTCTCGCCGGTTAAAGCTATGACCTTTGATTTAGACGATACCCTGTACGATAACGAGCCTATCATTGCAGGCGCTACTCAGGCCCTGAACAATCGAATTGCCGAGCTTTACCCGGCAGCCGCCGCGCTGCCGGCGGCACAATGGGCCGCCATAAAGCGAGACCTGATTAAAGGCAACCGGGGATTAGCTTCGGATATGGGTCGATTGCGCTATGAGACCCTTTACCACGGACTGGCCGCAGAGCAGTTAGACGATGACAAGCGCCACCAGGCGGCGCAGTCGTTATTTGATTATTTTTATCATGCCCGCAGCGACTTTGCTGTAAGCGAAGAAGTCAGCCGGATACTGGCCACTCTGGCTGCAAAAATCCCTTTAATAGCTATTACTAACGGCAATGTGGACACAGTAAAAATTGGCATTGATGAATTCTTCACTGCCACGTATCACGCCAGCCTGAGTCGCCCCAGCAAACCCCACCGCCATATGTTCGATGAAGCGGCACAAACTTTGGGCCTCGCGCCGCAGGAAATCCTCCATGTGGGCGACAATCTCGAAAAAGACGTGCTTGGCGCACACCGGGCCGGATTGCAAACCGCCTGGTTCGCGGTGAACCGCTCTATGGATTTACGTCAGGAAGACGTCAGTGTGCTACCCGGTGTTCATCTGCACAGTCTGGCTGAATTGCTGTGGTTTGTTGCCTGACGACGTTTACAACCCCCAATCAATACTCATCGAAAAATACCATGCAGATCATTCAACACAGCGAGGACCTGGCTACTACCACCGGCACCATGCGTTGTTATATTTATCGGCCGGCCAGTGAGCAACGCTATCCGGCCATCGTTTTTTACTCTGAAATATTTCAGCACACGGCACCCATCGGTCGCTCGGCGGCCATCATGGCTAGCCACGGTTTTGTCGTTATCGTGCCGGAAGTCTTTCACGAGCTGAACCCCATTGGTACGGTACTTGGCTATGATGATGAGGGCAAAGACAAAGGTAATAACGACAAGTGGCAAAAGCCATTAACCAGTTACGACTCAGATCTCGTCGCCATTGTTGACCATTGTAAAACTGCATCTTATTGCACCGGAGTCGTTGGGGCCATGGGCGTTTGTCTTGGTGGTCATCTGGCTTACCGGGCCGCGATTAATCCGGCTGTGGCCAGTGCCTTCTGCCTGTATGCTACCGACATTCACAGCAACACCCTGCCCGCCAGCGATGAAGAACAAAGTTTCAATCACATGGCCGATATTCAGGGCGAGGTGTTTTTTGTGTGGGGTAAACAAGACCCCCATGTGCCCGCTGAAGGTCGTCTGAAGATTTATCAGCAATGCCTGGCCAGCGGCCTCAATTACCAGTGGCAGGAAGTTAACGCCGTGCACGCCTTTATGCGCGATGAGGGCGAACGCTATGATGGCGCTTTGGCATTACAGATGTATCAGCAAGCCGTGCAGTTTTTTCAACGTACGTTGGTTAGTTGAACTACTAATCTAGCAAGCTGTTGAATCAAATCCAGTGCTGGCCTTTTACTGAATTCCAGGGGTTTTAAAACGCTTTTGCTTTTTAAAACATTGCGTTAGCTAAGGATTTTTGTACGCCCTGAGCGGTCTCTGATTTCAATTCAAACTCAAGGGGTGCGGACTGCCCTGAAACAAAGATTTTCAGTTCTGCATCAAGGTCGAAATGACCTGCGGTTTCTACTTTAAACTGGGTAATCGCTTTATAGGGAATAGAGTGGTAATCCACTTTACGACCGGTCATGCCCTGTTTGTCGATAAACATAAACCGATTGCTGGTAAATACAATCAAGTCTCTCACCAGTTTGTAAGCACTTACAACCTTCTCATTATCACCCAGAATAGGCCCTAGTTCTTCCTGAACCTCGGCGACATCAACTTCACTGGCATTGCCCATCAGTGCATCAAGTAAACCCATAATGATTTCCGTTTTGTGATTAATCGAACTTTTACCTTAGCACACCTTTTCATGAATTCAGCCTGCAGGGCATCACTCGGCAAAAAGAAAACTTCACTTTCACGATGAAGTTGCGGTTAAATTAGACAGCCAAAAGGATTTACCATTTTTCTCAACACACAAGATGGTAAGCTAGAAGTAAACAGACAAAGGATAAATGAATGGAAAGCAACGCGCTGCAAGTGAGCTTTGATGATGTTCATCAGGCATCCTTGCGTATGATAGGCAAGGTTACCCGTACCCCGCTAATCGAATCGAGCCGCCTCAACCAATGGCTTGGGCAGCGTATCCTGTTTAAAGCTGAATGCTTTCAAACCACCGGCGCATTTAAGCTGCGCGGCGCCACTAACTTTATTGCCAGTTTGCAGGAGCAGGGCAATATTCCTCGGCATATTGTGGCGAATAGCTCCGGCAACCATGCTCAGGCTGTCGCTTACGCGGCCTCTCAGGCGGGTATCCCGGTAACCATTTTTTCTACAGAAAATATCTCCGAGGTAAAAGCAGCGGCAACCGAAGACTATGGGGCCGAGCTACGGCTTTACGCCACTCGCCCGGAAGCCGACGAGGCAGTAACACAGGCGGCCAAGCAAGAAGGGGTAGTGTGGATCCCGCCATTTAATCATCCGTTGATTGTGGCCGGACAAGGCACCGCTACTATGGAGGCTATTCAGGATGCCGATCACGTGGATGCCGTGTTTGCCCCCTGTGGCGGTGGCGGCCTGCTAAGCGGCAGTTTACTGGCAACCCGCCAACTCGCTCCCCATGCGAGAGTGATTGGTGCTGAGCCGCTACTGGCTAACGATGCTGCCCGCTCGTTACAATCTGGCGTAATAGAATCCCTTAGCGGGCCGGTTTCAACTTTAGCTGATGGCGCTGCGACGCCCTCAGTAGGTGATGTGACCTTCCCGATATTGCAGCAGCTCGACGACTTTTACGAAGTCAATGAACAACAAATTGCTTACTGGACCCAGTGGTTACAGCATCTGCTAAAATTACACGTAGAGCCCACCAGCGCCATGAGTATGGCCGCCGTTGCAGCCTGGGCAGTAAATGCGCCCAAAGGGCAAACCGCCGTAGTCATTTTATCCGGTGGCAATATCAGTAAAGCCACCATGACGAAAGTCTGGGATACTGACTATTTACTCCAGCCGCCTATCATTGAATAACAGCAAACTGAATAACACTATGTATAAAAAATCATTGCTCACCCTCTCTGCTACCTTGCTTCTTTCTGTAGGCTTCAGCGTATCGCTTAGCGCCGCCACACTGGTCACTAATGTGAAAGGCTACACCCTGAACCAACAAGGCAAACTTTTAAAGTTTAAGCGTATGCTTGTCGATGATAACGGTAAGGTAGTCAGCCTGGATCCAAACAATGTACCGGCAGGCACGACTAAGCTGGACGGCCACGACAAAGTATTGTTGCCGGGCCTTATTGATGCTCACGGCCACTTACTGGGCCTGGGCGGTAATCTACTGGAAGTCGACCTGCGTGAAACTGGCACGATGCAGGAAGCGGCGCAGTGGGTAGCGCAATATGCCATGGGTCATGCCGATCAGGAATGGATTATGGGACGCGGCTGGAATCAGGAGCTCTGGAGCGACCGCTCTTTTCCCAGTACGAGAGTCCTCGATGACGTTATCAGCAATAAACCAGTATGGTTAACCCGGGTCGACGGCCACGCTGCCTGGGTAAACACCAAAGCCCTGGAATTGGCCGGCATTACTAACGACACACCCGATCCAACCGGTGGCCAGATTATTCGCGATGAAAACGGCCAGGCCACCGGGGTACTGATTGATAACGCCATGGATCTGGTTGCTGAAGTTATGCCTAAGCAAAGCAGCAATTTATACCAGGCACAGCTTAATGCAGCAGGTGAGCACTTACTATCGGTAGGTATCACTGCCATGCATGATGCAGGCATTGGCCATCACGTCTACGATTTTTACCTGGCCCGTGCGGCCGAGCAAAACCTGCCGGTGCGCATTTACGCTATGTTAAGCGCAACTGACCCTACCCTGCCAGATATGCTGGATACCGGCATTATACGCAGCAGTGACGACTTCCTGTTTATCCGCAGTGTTAAGGCCTATGGTGACGGCGCGCTAGGCAGCCGTGGCGCAGCACTGATTAAACCCTACAGCGACGCGCCACACCAGCACGGCTTACTGCTCACCCAGCCGGAAGACTTTCCAAAGATCTTCCAACAAGTATTGGGCGCAGGTTTTCAACTCAACTTTCACGCCATTGGTGACCGTGCTAACCAAATGGTACTGGATGAATTCGAGCGCACTTTCAGCTCTACCGGTGGTCAGGAACTGAGAAACCGTGTGGAGCATGCTCAGGTGATTGCGGTAGAAGATCTACCACGTTTTGCCGAATTAAAGGTATTACCTTCCATGCAGCCTACCCACGCCACCAGCGATAAAAACATGGCCGAAGACCGCTTGGGTAAAGACCGTATGGAGGGCGCTTACGCCTGGAAAACCCTAATTGACAGTGGTATTCCGTTACCTCTGGGCTCAGATTTTCCGGTAGAACTGGCCAATCCGTTCTATGGTCTGCACGCAGCGGTTACCCGGCAGGACAGAAATAATCAACCCGTGGCGGGCTGGTACCCAGAACAGGCGTTAACCATAGAACAAGCGTTTAAGGGCTTTACGCTGGATGCGGCCTACGCCGCCCATATGGAAGATTCACTGGGTACATTAACCCCGGGCAAGTGGGCCGATTTCATTCTGGTTGATCAGGATATTTTTGAAATCCCGGCCCAGGACATCTGGAAAACCAAGGTTATTCAAACCTGGCTGGCCGGTGAGAAAGTGTTCGACGCAAACACGTCTTCAGACTAGAACATAACACCTGCGGTTACTGCGACCGCAGGCTTTTTGCGGTGCTGGGTTAACCTTTTCCTTTGATATGAGCTTAGCCAAACAGCGAAGTTTTTAATTTGTAAGTGCTTATCGGTTATGCGTGACATTTTCAACTTGCTAGAAATAAGGTGAAGAATTTTCAAAGGCCCGCTGTGTTTTTTAACACGAAGAAAGTGAAATAAAAAATGGCCGCATTGTTTGCGGCCATTTTTTATTTCGCTTTTTTAAGTTTCTTTTTCAGCTTTTTTACTTTTGTTTCTTGTTTTGCAATTTTCGCTTTGCGTGATTTGATTTCTTGTTTTAACGCTTTTGTTTTAGATTTTGCCATCTTAAATGACTCCTAATTTTTATCAGTTTGTTTTTGCTCTCGCTCGTGTTCAGCGATAAAGCTCTTGATGAATCGTCTTACCTCTCGGGCTGCGCTTGTATCGAGCTCATCACAGAGATCAACAAACGCCTTACGCTCCTCATCATTAATGCGGATTATTAATTGACTATTCTTTTTCTTACTTTTTGTCACAGGCAATCAAATCAATAGTAAGGAGTAACTCGATATACAAAAGATAGCAAATGTATATACATTTTTCAATATCCACTCAAACCCGGTGTATACAGGTTAAAGAAGCTTTGCGCATTCTGTCATCCTTAAATGCAGACTTGCTTCAATTTATCATCGCCAAAACCACCAACGCGATACCCCCACTAAAAAGCACATCACCGCCACATAACCCAATATGCTCACCATGGGGCTATAGAGTGCATAACTAAGCACTTCGGCTTGTGCAGGGTGGTCCGGTGAGTAAACAACTGTCAGCTTATCGCCTTCTTTTATTAAGCCCATGCCAGCATAAATATGCGCATTGGCATATATCCGGTAGGTCTCTCCTGCTACCTGATACTGAATCGTAATCTCATGTAACTCAGACTCCCGTGATGAACCTGTTCCCCGGATTTGCTCAATATAAACCTGTTTATCCACCACCGTCCCACTGGCAGAATTACCATTGATAAAACCCGTAAGCACATTACCGCTCAACAGCAACATGATAAACAGGCAAAACCAGCCAGTTGCCAGGGTATATTGCAGGTATGTTCCTTTTTGCGCAGTGCTCAATATTGTAATCTCCCTGAATACTACCGGACTGATCTGACCGGAAATCCCACAATGCGATGATGAAATACTGTATAGTGATTGCCGTTTTTTAGCTAACAGGAATCAATATGTCTTTAAGTGTAAACAGCTATTTCGACGATAACGTTAAATCTATCGCTTTTGAATCGGCCAACGGCCCGTGTACGTCAGGGGTGATGCTGCCTGGTGAATATGTATTCTCTACCAGTAAAGATGAATTGATGAAAGTGGTTGAAGGTGAGCTGGTGGTTAAACTGCCTAGCGCGGAAGAGTTTTTATCGTTTAAAACCGGTAGTGAATTTAACGTAGCCGCGAATCAGTCGTTCGACGTGAAAGTCAGCACTACTACTGCTTACCTGTGCTTCTATAGCTAAGGTTGAGTTTATCCAGCGAGCCGGAAAGTGGCTCGCTGTGTATTCCTCGAGCGGGCAACACACTTCTCATTAATAGAGTGTTTTAATCCACTTTTCTTCGGTAATAAAACTCCAGTCCCACTTGGCGTATTGCTCTGGCAGACCCTTTTCTACTGCTTGCGCTACCGACAAACCTGCTGCTTTTTGCTCTTCCACCCAGTCTTTAGTGGCTTTAATCATCGCTAGAAAGTTTTCGTAATCTGCTTTTTTGGCCAATGGGCCATGACCCGGGATAATCACAGTAGCGTTATTGATTTTCCCTAGCAGGATTTCAACCGCCTTGATATATCCGTCTACTGTCCCGCCAGCGCCTAAGTCGATATAGGGGAATCGTTCGTTAAAAAACAGATCGCCAGTATGCAACACATTGGCCTCCTCAAACCACACCACACTGTCGCCGTCGGTGTGACCGTTAGCTAAGTGAAACACGTTGAGCGTTTCATCGTTGAAGTGGATTTTTATACCATCCTCAAAAGTGACTACCGGCAAGGCAGCTTTGGCGATGGAGTTATCATTGGCCAGGCGGATACGCACGTTCTCATGGGCAAAGATGGTGGCCCCTTTATTATCGTGGAAAAACGCATTACTGCCAGTATGGTCGCCATGATAATGGGTATTGATCACATAGCTTGGAGTGTCTGTTGCCAGATCACCCAGCGCAGCACTGATTTTAGGTGCCAGAGGCGCAAACTGGTCGTCGATGATCAGCACGCCATCGTCACCGGCTGAGACTCCGATGTTACCGCCAGCGCCTTGTAGCATATAAGCACTACCCTTTAGTGGCGTGACACTAATAGACACATCAGCAAAACGGTCCTGAGCAGCACTCTGTGATGCACAAAATATCAGAGCCGCCCCAAGCGTACTGGAAATACGTGTTTTCATTTTTTTAATTACCTGTCGTTAGCGAATAGTGGTTGGATGAAATTCCATTCCACCATTTATAAGCTATTACAGACAAATAGGTTCACCGGAGGTGACAGGATTGTCTCTCAGGGCGTTGTTTCGACGGCCTTTTCCCCCAAAAAGCGAAAGCGCTCCACACTACGCCCGTTTACTTTAACTTCTTCAGTGAACATGGATAGTGGTCTTACCCACAAGCCTCTTTCGCCATATAGGGGGCGGTAAACCACCAGGTGGGTTTCGTCTTCTGAGTGTGTTGCCACACCAATGACTTCGTAATTGTTACCTTTGTAATGTTGGTAAATTCCCGGGCTTATCATTAAATACTTCCTTTAGGTGATGCGCACAGTCAGTTTGTAAGTCTAGTTCAGGTTCCTTGGCGCTGCGAACTCATCAGCGCAGTTTATTTCCGGCCGGTTTACAAGGTTTCAAAAGGTAAATCCAATTGCTTGTTTTCGTCTTTTTCTGCCAGGCCTACCTGCAGGCCTACCAGCCTTATACCCCGGCCATTGCTGCGCTGATACGCTTCCTGCAACAATGGCTTAAACGCACTACGGTGAACACTGGGGTAGCGGTGCTCTGCAGAGGTCAGTTGGAAATCGCTAAACTTTAGCTTCACCCCTAGCGTGCGAATGTTAGGTGGCCGCCCGCCATTATGTTTTCGCTGATGAGCAGTCAGCCTTTCTTGTAATGTAGTATATAGCTTATCGATTATTTCATCACACGCCTCAAGCGACTGGATATCTTCACTTAACGTGCGCTCAACACCTACCGACTTGCGAATCCGATTAGTCTGCACCGGTCTATCATCAATCCCATGGGCTCTGTCCCAGATCACCTGACCAAACTTGCCAAAGCGCTTTTGCAGCTCCGTTATGGGGTAAGCTCTGACATCAGCGCAGGTGTGTAACCCAAGCTGATTAAGCTTTTGTACAGTTACCTGTCCTACGCCCGGGATCTTTTTAAGCGACATGGCTTTAACAAATTCATCCAGTTGGTCTGGTGTGACTACACACAGGCCATTGGGTTTGTTTTCGTCACTAGCTACCTTAGCCACAAATTTACAGGGCGCTACACCGGCTGATGCCGTAAGGTTAAGCTCGCTGTCGATACGCTGGCGAATTTCTTCGGCTATGCGGGTAGCACTCCCCTGAAATAAAGATGAGCCGGTAACATCCAGATAAGCTTCATCCAAAGACAAGGGTTCAATCAGATCGGTGTAGTCGGCAAATATGGCCCTTATCTTTTGTGATTCTTCCTGATAGACCGCCATGCGTCCTTTAACCAACTTTAAGTTGGGGCACAGTTTTAGAGCATAGGCCGACGCCATGGCTGAGCGCACACCATACTTGCGTGCCGGATAATTGCAGGTCGCTATAACACCACGGCGCTCGCTACTGCCGCCAATGGCAATAGGTATATTACGTAGCGCCGGGTTGTCCCGCATTTCTACCGCTGCGTAAAAGCAATCCATATCCACATGTATTATCTTGCGCATGCCTGCTACTTTATTTCGGCCTGATTGGGCAACCGTTGTCTTTGGCTCTTCATGATAGTGGAATAATACTGTATATTTAACCAGCAATCCAGTGTCACTTTTCATTTTTGGCCTGTCTGCGTTTGGCATCTACGACTAATAGCGCATATGGCTATGTTAACAGTTTGTTATCAGAAATTTACTCCTTGTCGAATTTGTTTAGTACTTTAGACTAGCTGCGGAGTATGACCTGCGTGCAGGCGAAGGTTAACATTCTGATTCTACGTGTAAACAGCGACAACAGGTTTGTAAATATAGAGATAATAAATAAACAATGATTTAACAAATAAGCTATTTTATTTTCTCTAGGATGATGTCTGATTCGATTGTACCTTTATTTGGAGTCAGTACACATGAGTACCAGTAACACCGTGGACGGCAAGGCTGATTTGGCCGGGGATGCCCCGTCAGCATCATCGCCGCAGTCTTCAAATTACAGCCAACAACATAAACCAAGCTCAGCCTTTAACAGCAGGGATGAGTACCTGGAACATGAGCTGCAGATCATGTCACCACGGCGCTGGCGGCCTAATCTGCCTTTTCGTGACTATCGTTTTGAATGGGAAGATACTATTCCCGCTATGGCCGGCACCATTGGTAAAGTGGTGATGGTGGGCGCAATTGCTGCCACCTTCGCTGGTCCACTAGGGCTGAGTGACGGCTTTGTACTGGAAAATGTGCGCTACGAACTTATTCTGGTTGCGTTTTTCATTGTGTTGTTTTCAGGATTTATCCTTCCTACGGCAAATTTAGCCGGTACCCATGGCCCGCTGATCCCACTCATTCCTATTGTTGTGGCTGCGGGTGGTCACCCAATGGCCTTTGGCCTCCTCATCGGCGTATTTGGTTTTCTGCTGGCAATAAGCAAGGGGGGCAGTTTGCTGGCGCGGCTTACCAGTAAAGGTGTGTGCGGAGGACTGTTACTCTATCTTGGCTTTATTGGCACGACGTCTCAGGTTAAAAAGCTGTTTGCCTGGGCTGAAGGTATCGATATGGCTCACATCGCCTTTATTGTGATTGCCTGCACCATTGTGCTCTATGCCTTGCTGGAACACTGGAAAAAACGCTGGTTAGCAGTGCCCTTAAGCTGCTTATTGGGTGGCGGCATCGCTTTTCTGCTGGGCGCGCCATTTGAATTTAATACGGCACCGGGTTTTCCGAACATGAGCCCGTCTTACTGGTGGGGCGAGAGTACCGGCTGGATGTTGGGTTTGCCAACCCTCGAAAGCTTTATCGTGGTATTACCGTTTGCGGTACTGGCTGTTGCTATGTGGTCTCCGGACTTCCTCGGCCACCAGGTGTTCCAGAAAATCAGCTATCCGCCGAAAACTGAAAAAGTACAGATGAATATTGATGACACCATGGTCAGTGCATCGGCGCGGCAAATGGTGGGCTCAGTGATGGGAGGTGCAAACTTTACCTCGTCCTGGGGCACTTATATTGTGCCAGCAGCCATTGCCAAACGTCCTATTCCCGCTGGAGCATTGTTAACCGCGTTGTTCTGCGTAATCGCCGGTATCTGGGGTTATCCCATGGATCTGGCTATCTGGGAGCCAGTACTGTGTGTAGCATTGATTGTGGGCGTGTTCATACCACTGTTAGAAGCAGGAATGGAAATGACCCGAGAAGGCAAGACCACCCAGTCAGCTGCTATTGTCGTATTCTCGTCAGCGCTGGTAAATCCGGCCTTCGGCTGGTCCTTAACCATGCTGCTGGATAACCTTGGTCTGATAGGCTGTAAGGAGCGTAGTGCAGAACTTTCCAACATGAGTCGCTGGATTATACCGGGCATTATGTTTGTTGTACTCACTACCGTGATGGCCCTGGTGGGCTTGTTACCCGGCATTCCGGCTATTCTCCCCAATTTTCGTTAATCAGATCTTTGGCACAAAAAAGCCCCGGCGTTAATAACGACCGGGGCCTGTTAATGTTGTCAAAACCCATTCAAATAATACAGTCTTTGTGCCATCAATCGACACAAGCTGAGTAGCTTAATTTTAAAGCGCTTCGCAAGAATAGGTGACCGTACAACGCAGCATATCAGTTTCGCAATTAGTGGTACTGGAACAGTTAGGCATTCCTCTTGATAGATAGAAATCTTGTATGAAACGACTAAGCTTAATATTAAAATCAACACCGCGCTCATGACTTAGCTCAGCTTCTCCGCTATTTCGTATTTGCCCATCAATCGGAGCACTTGATACTTCGTCTGGTGTTATCGGCACCACGAGATTGATGTCGGCCGTCACCCCAACAGCGATAAAGGTCATCACAGTAGTATTCGCTTTTTGGCTTTTGATCGATGTTGCAAATTCATTAAGCGTAGTTGCCGTCTGCACTGCATTGTTAACCGTAGTAGACACACGTTCCGCTTTGCTTAATACCCGTTTTTTGAGTGAATTAGCAGCAACGTTATTATCAACAGCTAACACTGGAGAGCTGCCAATGCTGAGAATTTCTGTGCAATGATAATCATCACAACAGGATGAGTCACGCGGATCGCAAACTTCCTCTTCCCAAACATAAAGGCGTGTTTCATATATCGCATTTCTCAACGCCCAATAAACCTGTTTAACAGCAAGGTCACTATCAGAACACGTAAACTGTTGGCTGCATTTAATCTCAAAATCATACTCCGTATGTGCCAACTGACCGCTACTCTTGTCGAATACACGGTGGATAATAGTGGTTTGTTCGGTGTAAAAGTTATCCAGAAAATGCGCTCTGATTTCATCATATTGATAGGCCTGACAAGCCGCTGAATGTTTATTGCTAAAATTAAAACAATTATTAGATGATGCAAGTATGTCTGTAGAATAGAAAAGGGCAGAGATTAACACAAAAAATGTGTACACTTTTAAGTACATTATAGCTAATTCCTTTTAAATAATGGTTTCTGTAAATCCAAATATCTTCAAGTTACTTGGACAAAAAAAAGCCTAAGGAAACTGCGAATAAGTCCTGCAATTTAGTTCTTGAACCAGCCTTTGCATTCGCCGTCTAATTTTTGAACGCTAAATTTTCAATTTCGGCCAATATACTGCCGTTTTAGGCCGGATTGCCGCCTTATTCCGGACTATTCCCGGATTTTAGACAGATCTTGGCTGTCGTCGTAACATTTGGTCTACTTTAAACAGGTTCGCCAAGGTGAATAACATAGCTAACTGTGAGTCATTTTTCATCAGCCCTTTATAACGTGCTTTGATAAAGCCAAACTGACATTTGATGAGCCGAAACGGATGCTCCACTTTTGCTCGGATGCTGGCTTTTAAGTATTCGATGTTGATGGCCGTTTTGTTTTTGCGGGGATGCTTTTTCAGTGTCCGGACTCTTCCGGGGCGTTCGGCAATCAGCCATTCCACTTTCGTATCTTGCAACTCTTCCCGTTTATCTACTCCCTGATAACCGGCATCGCCGGAAGCGAATTCTTCTTCGCCGTGCAACAAATTGTGCAACTGGTTCAGGTCATGCTCGTTGGCGGCGGTGGTCACCAGCGTATGAGTCAGGCCGCTCTTGGCATCCACACCAATATGGGCTTTCATACCGAAGTGCCATTCATTGCCTTTCTTGGTCTGATGCATATCCGGGTCGCGTTCATTCTTTTTATTCTTGGTGGAGCTGGGTGCTTCAATAATCGTGGCATCCACCAGTGTGCCCTGCGTCATCATCACACCGCTGTCCGTCAGCCATTGGTTGACCGTTTTGAATAATTTGCGAGTCAGCTTGTGTTTTTCTAGCAAGTGCCGGAAGTTCATAATGGTAGTACGGTCTGGAATCGCTTTATCCAATGACAGTTGCGCAAACTGACGCATCGAAGCAATTTCATATAACGCATCTTCCATCGCTTCATCACCAAGGCTATACCATTGCTGCATACAGTGAATGCGAAACATGGTCTCAAGCGCATACGGACGTCTGCCATTGCCTGCTTTAGGATAAAAGGGTTCAATCACTTCCAGCAGTTGAGACCACGGCAGCAGGTTATCCATTCTGGATAAGAATATCTCTTTACGAGTTTGACGGCGCTTGCTGGAAAACTCACTATCGGCAAAAGTTAACTGTTGGCTCATGGGCGGTAATGGCTGTGATTTACTATGCAGCTATGATCTCACATCGGGGACTTATTCGCATCTTCCCTAACAGACAAGACAAGACAAATTAATAAGCAGGATCAAGAACATGACGTTGAACCTGAACCTGCTTATTTTTATTCATGATGGAAACTCAGATGGTTGGGAATCAATCGCCGCTGACGCCGTTTGCCAATATCAGTACGTCTTGCGATAACCTATACCAGCCATTGACGGCGATCATATTAACGATGGCCAACAGGCGTTTACCGAAGTACCGGGCAACACTCTAAATAATCCGGTCTTTGTCCCATTCTTTGAGCTTTTCCTGACGAGCCGCTTCCTTTTCCATACGTGCTTTTTTGCGGTCACAGGGTTCAGGGCAATCGCAGGCCTTTTCGATACCCAAGGCGCCTAACCCACCGCAACTGCCAGAAATGCTCCTCTTCTGCATAATGTAGCCAATGGCCATGGCAGTGACCATTACCAGAAAGAATGCGAAGGCTAATATAAAGGTACTCATTGTTTAACAAACCTCAGCGCTTAGCGCATTAATAAACCGTTACCAGCTCTTTAAAGGCCGGACTGGCATATTCTTCAAAATCCTTGTCTTTACGACGAATTATAAACACAGCAATGTTATTGGCTTCTGCTACTTCAATAGCATCTTCCCAACCCATTACATTAAAGGCAGTGGCCAGGCCATCAGCCGTCATTGAAGACGAGTGAACCACGGTGACCGCCACGGTATTGTGCTGAATGGGTTTACCCGTACGCGGATCAATAAGGTGTGAATACCGGGTACCATCCTGTTCATAGTAATTGCGATAATCACCAGATGTTGCAATGGCATTATCACCAATAGACACTACTTTCTGAACAGCACGCTGATTTGAAACCGGCTTTTCAATGGCGATTAACCAGGGTGAACCATCACCCTTTTCACCTTTCACGCGCATCTCACCACCAATCTCGACCAGATAGTTGTGAATACCGTTTTCTTCCAGCAGATCGGCGACCACATCAACACCATAGCCCTTGGCTATCGTAGATAAATCCACATACAGCTGCGGATGATGCTTCACCAAAGCGCGACCTTGTACCTCAAGTTTATCTAGGCCAACGTACTCTCTGACTGCCGTGACATCTTCTTCGTCGGGGATTGTTTCAGGGCGCATAGTAGGCCCAAACCCCCAAAGATTCACCAGTGGACCTACGGTCACGTCCAGTACGCCATCACTTAACTCACCGAGCCGTAAAGCTTCGTTAACTACCAGCAGGGTTTCATCAGACACCTCAAAGGGTTTTTCAAAGCGATACTGGTTAAAACGTGACAGCTCAGAGGTTGGATCGTACGTCGACATCAGCTTGTTTACCTGAACAAGACGCTTATCGATAGCGGCTTTGATAACCTCATCGCTTACGCCCGCTACCTCAGGAAACTTAACGTTATAGGTCGTCCCCATTGTCTGACCTAAAATGTGCTCAACTTTTACCACTGGCTGTTTTGAACAGGCAGCTATAAATAGGACCACAATAACCAGCAAAAATTTCATTTGTGTCACGCTCATCCCCTTGGACGCTACAGCAAGTACAGCATAATTATACAGGGTTAATAAAAAAGGGGCTAACAGCCCCTTTTATTATTTTACCTTTTCGGCTTAGCCACCGAAGTCATCCAGCAGGATGTTTTCGTCTTCTACGCCGAGGTCTTTCAACATGTTGATAACCGCAGCGTTCATCATAGGTGGTCCACACATGTAGAACTCACAATCTTCTGGTGCAGGGTGGTCTTTCAGGTAGTTTTCCAGTAATACATTGTGGATAAACCCTGTGTAACCGTCCCAGTTGTCTTCTGGCTGAGGATCAGACAGCGCAACGTGCCATTCGAAGTTATCGTTCTCTTCCTGCAGCATATCAAAATCTTCTACATAGAACATTTCGCGCAGCGAACGAGCACCGTACCAGAAACTGATCTTACGGTCAGTCTTAATACGACGCAGTTGGTCGAAGATATGTGAGCGCATAGGCGCCATACCAGCACCACCACCAACGAATACCATTTCTGCATCGGTGTCTTTAGCGAAGAATTCACCGAACGGACCAGAGATAGTCGCCTTGTCACCTTCCTTGAGGCTCCAGATGTACGATGACATCTTACCGGCCGGCAGGCTCAGGTTGTTTGGCGGCGGCGAAGCAATACGCACGTTCAGCATGATAATGCCTTCTTCTTCCGGGTAGTTCGCCATGGAATACGCACGAATAGTCTCTTCGTCTACTTTTGATTCGATATCGAAGAAGCCAAAGCGCTCCCAGTCACCACGATACTCTTCTGGTACATCAAAGTCTTTGTACTTAACGTGATGTGGTGGAGCTTCGATCTGAATGTAACCACCGGCACGGAAAGGCACGCTCTCGCCGTTTGGAATTTTAAGCTTAAGCTCTTTGATGAAGGTCGCTTTGTTATCGTTAGAAATAACTTCACAATCCCACTTCTTAATACCAAAGATTTCTTCTTCCAGCTCAATTTTCATGTCTTGCTTAACAGATACCTGGCAAGACAAACGGCAGCCTTCACGGGCTTCACGCTTGGTGATGTGGTCCAATTCGGTTGGCAGAATTTCACCACCACCTTCTTTTACATCCACACGGCACTGGCCGCATGAACCACCACCACCACAAGCAGAGGATACAAAGATCCCTGCATCGGCCAGGGCACCCAGCAATTTGCCGCCTGGTGCTGTCTTGATGTCTTTCTCAGGATCATCATTGATTCTGATAGTGACGTCGCCGGATGGTACCAGTTTAGACTTGGCAAACATAATGATGAATACCAGTGCCAATACGATGACGATAAACATCCCTACGCCAAGAATGATTTCAATTTGATTCATTGTTTCTGCTCCCTAGCGTCGATTACAGCTGTACACCAGTGAAGGACTGGAAACCCAGTGCCATCAGACCAGCAATCATGAAAACAGAACCCAGACCACGGATACCGTCTGGCATGTCAGCATATTTCAGCTTTTCACGCACAGCAGCCAGTAACACAATAGCCAGAGCCCAACCCATACCACTGCCTACACCGTAAACAATACTTTCGGTAAAGTTGTACTCACGCTGTACCGCGAAAGCCACACCACCAAAGATTGCACAGTTAACCGTGATAAGCGGCAGGAAGATACCCAGAGCGTTATATAGCGCCGGGAAGAACTTATCCAGACTCATTTCCAGAATCTGTACCAGTGCCGCAATAACACCGATAAAGGTCAGAAAGTTCAGGAAGCTCAGGTCTGCATCAGGGAACCCGGCCCAGGCCAGAGCACCAGGTGCCAGAATGTTCACATAGATAACCTGGTTAACCGGCACTGAAATACCCAGTACTACGATTACCGCAACCCCCAGCCCCATTGCTGTTTTAACTTTCTTTGAGACGGCCAGAAAAGTACACATACCCAAGAACAGCGACAACGCCATGTTCTCAACAAAGATTGAGCGAACAAATAATGATAAATAATGTTCCACGAGACTTACTCCTTAGGCTCAACTTGTTCTGGGCGAAGGGTACGGAGCGCCCATACCAAACCACCAATTAAGAAGAACGAGCTGAACGGCAGAATCAGCAGACCGTTAGCCTGATACCAACCACCATTTTGAATCAGCGGCAGAATTTCGAAGCCAAGGATAGTTCCGAAACCAAACAGTTCTTTAATGGTACCCACGATAATCAATACCAGTGAATAGCCAAGACCGTTACCGATGCCGTCTAGGAACGACATTAGTGGCGGACTCTTCATTGCGTACGCTTCCGCACGTCCCATTACGATACAGTTAGTAATAATCAGACCAACGAAAACCGAGAGTTGTTTAGATACCTCATAGGAGTAAGCCTTGAGGATTTGGTCTACAACAATTACCAGCGACGCGATAATGGTCATCTGAATGATGATCCGCACGCTGCTTGGGATCTGGTTTCGAATTAACGAGATAAACAAGTTAGAAAACGCCACAACGCTGGTTAGCGCCAAGGACATTACTAACGCGGTTTCTAGTTTAGTAGTAATCGCAAGTGCAGAACAAATACCGAGGATTTGTAATGCAATTGGGTTACTGTCTAAGATCGGTCCAAAGAGGACCTTCTTCATTTCTTTAGTATCAGCCATGATAATAACCCCTTACGAACGCCAGGCTTGTTTTTTAAGGAACGGACCAAAGCCGTTATCGCCTACCCAGTACCGAACCATGTTATTAACACCGTTACTGGTCAGCGTTGCACCAGACAGTGCGTCAACTGCATAAGGGTTGTTTTCGCCCGCGTTCTTTTTCACTTCAATTTCAACCTGGCCATCTTCGTACAGCTTCTTGCCATCCCACTTAGCCTGCCATGCTGGGTTTTGAACTTCACCACCCAGTCCTGGCGTTTCTTTTTGCTGGTAGTAAATCAGTTCACGAACGGTTTTGCCGTCAGCGTCAACTGCCAGGAAACCGTACATCAGATCCCACAGACCGCTACCATGTACAGGCAGGATGACGCGACTGACATCACCGGCTTCATCACGTACTAAATAAACAGAGGCTACTTCGGCACGACGTTGGAAACCCACGTTGCTGTTTTCCACCTTGATGCTCATGTCGTCGACTTTCGCCGCTTTGTACATGTCGTAGTCTTCTTTTGGTGCTTCAACAAAGTCACCGCTGCTTAAATCAACATAACGTTGTTCTACAAATTCATTGTAAGTGGCAAGGATGTCGCCGTTTGCCTGATCCAGTAACCCCGCCGCATGCAGGATGTTAGACATCTTGTCTTTCTTAGCGTTGGTTTGCTGAATATCTCGCAGGCCAACGGCCGCACCCGATACAATAATTGAACAAACTAGACAAACTGCCAGTACTACGCCGACCGTTTTTCCTAAAGATTCTTTTTTAGCCGACACGAGCTATCCTCCGCTTGATATTGCTTTGAGCGACAAAGTAGTCGAAGAGTGGCGCCCACAGGTTGGCAAACAGAATTGCCAGCATAACGCCCTCTGGGAATGCAGGGTTAAGTACACGAATCAGCACGGTCATAAAACCAATAAAGAATCCGTACGCCCACTTGCCCTGGTTGGTAAACGACGCAGACACGGGGTCTGTCGCCATAAAGAACATACCAAAGGCTAAACCACCCACTACAAAGTGCCAGTGAGCCGGCATGGCGAACATTGGGTTAGTATCGCTGCCAATCAGGTTAAGCAGGGTTGCGAAGAACGCCACACCCAGCGCCACACCCGCAACAATCCGCCAACTCGCAATACGCATGTAAATAATGAACAGGCCGCCCAGCATAATCGCCAGTGCAGACACTTCACCGGCAGAACCAGGGATGAAGCCCATGAACGCATCCATCCAGGCGTTAGTGTCGGCATAGTTTAATGTGCCTGCTGCGCCATCACTCAGTGACGTAGCGCCAGAATAGCCGTCTGCAGCAACCCATACGCGGTCACCAGAAATTTGCGCCGGATATGCGAAGTACAGGAATGCACGACCCGACAGTGCAGGGTTCAGGAAGTTGCGGCCAGTACCACCAAAGATTTCTTTCGCGATAACCACACCGAAGGTAATCCCTAAGGCAACCTGCCACAGCGGAATAGTCGCTGGCAGCGTTAGTGCAAATAGTACTGAAGTCACAAAGAAACCTTCGTTGACTTCGTGCTTGCGCACGGAAGCAAACAGTACTTCCCAGAAACCACCAACAACGAACGTAGTTGCGTAAATCGGTAACCAGAAACAAGCACCGTAAAACATCAGGCCTAATGTACCCGCGTTTGAAATGTCTCCACCCAGTGCCGCAAACAGACCTGCCTGCCAGGCATCAGGTAAGGTACCAGCGCCAGCAACAATTGCTTCCTGGGCCTGGAAACCAATGTTATACATACCAAAAAACATGGCAGGGAACGTAGCCATCCACACCATGATCATGATGCGTTTCAGGTCGATACTGTCACGCACGTGCGTGCCAGCTTTGTTTACATGACCAGGCGTGTAGAAAATAGTTGCGGCTGCTTCATACAGTGCATACCATTTTTCGTACTTTCCACCGGGCTCGAAGTTAGGTTCGATTTTTTCTAAATACGCTTTTAAGCCCATGAATTAACCCTCTTTCTCAATGGTGGTCAAACAATCGCGCAGAATGGAACCATAGGTGTATTTGCCGGGGCACACATAGGTACACAGCGCCAAATCTTCCTCGTCCAGTTCCAGACAGCCCAGTGTTTGAGCACTGTCAGTATCACCGGAAATTAAATCCCGTAATAATAACGTTGGCAGGATATCCAGAGGCATTACACGCTCGTAGTTACCAATTGGTACCATTGAACGCTCTGAGCCGTTAGTGGTCGTGGTCATGTCAAATTGCTTGCTACCACTGAAGTGACCGGTGTACGCACGGGTAACTGAGTGTTTATCAGACCCAGGTGTTAACCAACCAAACAGGACTTTTTCTTTACCTTCCAGTAACAGAGATACCTGTAAGTGGAAACGACCTAAGAAGCCGTGTACGCCCTGTGCGGTAGTTCCGTTGAGTACTGAACCAGAAACCACACGAACGTCGCCATCTTTCTTCTCGCTGGCAGTCAGTTCTGTCAGGTCTGCGCCGACAACAGTTCGTACCAGACGAGGATTCTTCGCCGCCGGACCGCCGATTGCCACCACACGGCTGTTGTCCAGTTCGCCGCTGGTCAGTGTTTTACCAATGGCTATAACGTCCTGGTAGTTTACTGTCCATACCGTTTTCTTGGCGCCGACCGGATCCAGATAATGTACGTGAGTACCAGCCAGACCAGCAGGATGCGGACCATCAAACTCAGCCGTTTCTGCTTTGCTGTCGCCAGCAGATACGTTTGCGCCGGCTTTCTTACAAAGATACACCTTACCGCCGGATAAGATGCTAAGCGCTTTTAAGCCGTTAGCGAAATCTTCCTGACGCTCAGCGATAATTACCGCCGGATCAGCTGCTAACGGGTTAGTGTCCATCGCGTTAACGAAAATCGAGCTTGGGGTGGACCCCAGCGCCGGAGACTTACTAAACGGGCGTGTACGAAGTGTCGTCCACAAACCGGTGTCTACCAGCACTTGCTCAATTTTTTCACGCGCAGTTGAAGTAATCTGGTCAGCAGCAATGGCTTCGAAGGTTTCCGCTTCGTTTCCTTCCTGCTTTACAACAACTGATTGTAAAACACGTTTAGCACCACGGTTTACTTCTACCACTTCACCCGCAACCGGAGCAGTAAATTTAACGCCAGGATTCTTTTTATCTTCAAAAATCAGCTGACCTTTCTTTACTTTGTCTCCAACCTGCACGTGCATGGTAGGACGCATACCCACATATTCTTCTCCCAGTATGGCAGCCCGAGACACAGACAGACCATCCTGGATCTGTTGTGTCGGAGCTCCCGATATAGGGAGGTCGAGACCTTTTTTGATTTTTATCATACGTAATCGCACTACTCTAATAGAAATACCCTTTTGAATTGGCTGCGCTCCGGCAAAACTGCCAACAAAGCCACAATTCAAAAACGTACTTCGCACAAACAGTAAAATTTGGTTGTTTAAAACCGTAACAAAGCTACAAAGCTTAGTTTCCACTTCGCAAAAATTGCAATCCAGCTGAATTGTTATTGTTGTTAGAATGTGTCGTGGTTATTTAGTGCTGGGCGCTTGCTGCATCGCCTGTTGTCACGACTAAGCGCAGGGTCCTGAACAAGGTCCCCCACTTAATTTCGGAATTTTAGCATCAACATAGCAACTTACGCTACGTCGATCAGAGATAATCCGTAATTTTTATCCCGATAATCTGTACAACTAACCTACCACAGTAGTCTTATATTTAATCACAGGGGCCACCCTGACTGGCTTGCAATGCCCGGCCGACTGAATATTGTCGACATGCCGGTATGCACTAAAGTATTAACAAAAAACCAAAATAAAGCCGTCATAAAGACGGCTTATATTAATTATCAAGTGGTATTACCAATTAACCAAAGGATCAACATCGGCGTCATAATCGACCCCTGACACGTCAAAACCGAACAGTTTCAAAAACTCATGATGGTAACCGGCATAATCACTCAGGTCGTGGAAATTATCCTGAGTTACCTGATCCCACAGCGCTTTAATTTTCGCCTGCGTCGCATCATTGGTCTCCTTGCCATCCATGCGGTAGCGATTGTGTTCATCAAGCGTGGCGCTATCGCCGTAAAGGCATTCTGTGTAAAGGCCTGCAATCTGTTCGATACAACCTTCGTGGGTGCCCTCTTCTTTCATTACCTGATAGATTAACGAAATATACAGCGGCATTACCGGAATCGCTGAACTGGCTTGTGTCACCAACGCCTTAAGTGATGATACATGCGCATCAACCTGCAAATCAGCATGGTCAGAATTAATCGCCGTGGCGGCACGGTCGAGATCTTCTTTGGCTTTACCAATTGTCGCCGAACCATAGATTGGCCAGGTCAGCTCTTTACCAATGTAAGTATAGGCTGTGGTTTTACACCCCTCAGCCAGCACACCTGCCTCAGCCAGCGCATTCAGCCACAACTCCCAGTCTTCACCGCCCATCACCTTAACAGTATCCGCAATTTCTTCTGCGGTCGCAGGCTCGAGAGAGACTTCGTGGATTTTATCTTTGTCGGTATCGTAAGTTTTTGTGGTATAGGCCTGACCAACCGGTTTCAGGGTAGACTTGTAGGTTTCACCTGTGGCCGGATCGGTGCGACGTGGTGACGCAAGACTGTAAATAACCAAATCCACCTGACCCAGGTCGGCTTTGATTTTGTCGATAACTTGCTCTTTTAATTCGTTAGAGAAAGCATCACCGTTAATGGTTTCAGCGTAAAGGTCAGCAGCTTTTGCCTGCTCATGAAACGCCGCGGTGTTGTACCAGCCGGCCGTCGCAGTTTTACGTTCTGTAGGCGGCTTTTCGAAACACACGCCCAGGGTGTCGGCACCATAACCGAATGCAGAAGTAATGCGGGACGCCAGGCCATAGCCGGTTGAGCAACCAATAACCAGCACTTTTTTGGGCCCGTCACCGAGCTCGCCAAGACCTTTAATATATTGAATCTGTTCTGCAACCACTGCAGCACAACCTTCTGGGTGTGCATTTGTACAAATGAAGCCTCGAATTTTGGGCTTGATAACCATAGTGACACTATCCTTTCTTATTTTAGCGCGTATTGTAAATGACCGGCCGTTGATAACAACTCTGAACAGCTAGAGCATGCTAAGCCTAATGCTATTTTCGCCAATTGCAAACCACGCCTCAATGCCCGTGGTTAAAAAAGCAAAAAGCCCGCAGTCGCGGGCTTTAACAAACTATAAATAAGAGCTTAGGCAACTACGTCCAGCAGCTCGATATCAAATACCAGTGTGCTGTAGGGTGCAATCGCGCCACCTGCACCCTGTTCGCCGTAAGCCAGGCTGTGCGGAACGTACAAACGCCACTTCGAGCCCACCGGCATCATTTGCAGCGCTTCGGTCCAGCCTTTGATTACACCACCGACCGGGAATTCTGCCGGCTGGCCACGATCGTAAGAGCTGTCGAATACAGAACCGTCGATCAGAGTACCATGATAGTGTGCGCGGATGGTACTTTCAGCAGTAGGCACTTCACCGTCGCCCGCGCTAACCACTTCGTACTGAAGGCCAGATTCAGTTACCTGTACTTCTTCGCGCTTAGCGTTTTCAGCCAGGAAGTTCTCGCCGTCTTCGATAGCGGCATTATGTTGCTCGGCTTTAGCCGCCTGCATACGCTCGTGAATTTCACCAAACGCAGCACGCAGAGCGTCGTTATCAACCTGTGGAGCCTGACCAGTGAATGCATCTTTTAACCCTGCTACAACAGAGTCCAGATCCAGTCCGTCAAATGGATTTGATTGTAATTGCTGACCCATTTGGAAACCAATCCCGTAACTAGCCTGAGTTTCTACTGTTTTAAATAAATCTGACACAGTGTCTCCTGAAATAAAATTACACTTTCTGCGCAATTATTAATCAAAAACCGTAGTATTCTGAAAATTTTTATTACGCTTCGATTTTTCGCTGGCATAGTGTAACACAGCCAGATAATCCGTGCCCGCGACATTGTTCCGACCGGTTTGAAGAGCCCGTTCCAAGGGGCTGTTAGATAAAAAGCTATTAGACAATTTAACTAAGAGACAGTATGTTGATAGCACTGTTTTTTGGAGGACGCCATGCAATCACATTATGACGCGCAGTTGAAAGATACTGTTCGCTATTTGGGAAAAACGCTGGGACAAACAATCAAAGCTCAGCTGGGAAATGACTGGTTGGAGAAAATAGAGAAAGTTCGCCTTGACGGTCGTGCATCGTTTAAAGGGGATACAGATTGCAGTAAAAATCTGAAAGAAACTTTCAAAACCATGTCCGACAGCGAATTACTGGTAGTAGCCAGAGCATTCGCTCAGTTTCTTAATCTGGGCAATATCGCCGAACAGGAATACAACGCTGGCCTGGATGTTGACGCATCCATCGATTCACTCTTTTCACACCTCGATAAGGCTGAACTGAGCGCGCTGGAAGTGGAAAAAGCGGTGGCTAAACTGGATATCGATCTGGTACTTACCGCTCACCCGACCGAAGTATTCCGTCGTACCCTGATACATAAGCATAAAGAGTTAGCTTACTGCTTAAAAAGCATGCACCACGAGCAATTAAGCGATACCGAGCGAAATCGCCTGGAAACCCGCATTGCAGACCTGATTAGTCAGGCCTGGCATACCGAAGAAATTCGATCGGTTCGCCCCACCCCGGTGGACGAAGCACGCTGGGGATTTTCGGTAATCGAAAACTCACTGTGGGACGCTGTCCCTGAGTTCTTGCGTGATTTAGACGAACGCTTAAAGAAGGATTACAACGTATCTCTGCCGATAGACGCGGCTCCTATTCACTTTAGTTCGTGGATGGGCGGCGACCGTGACGGTAACCCGTTCGTTACAGCCAAAGTGACCGAAGAAGTTTTGCTGCTGGCCCGTCGCCGTGCCGCTAAACTGCTGACTATCGATCTTGACCGCCTGCAGGTTGAGCTGTCGATGAATGACTGCAACGATGAACTCAAAAACGCAGTAGGTGAACAATACGAGCCCTACCGCGCGCTGTTACGCCCGCTGGTGAAGCGTTGTGCAGATACCCGCGACGGTATTTACGATTTCTTCAATGGCCGTCCCTATGATTCCAGCGAGTGGATTGCCTCTAATGATGAGTTGTTAGAGCCCCTGCTGATGTGCTACCGCTCACTGTGTGAGTCGGGTCTGGAAGTAACCGCTAACGGCATGCTGCTCGACACTATCCGTCGTGTTAAGTGTTTTGGCGTTCACCTGTTGCGTCTGGACGTTCGTCAGGACTCCCAACGTCACGCTGATGTGCTTAGCGAAGTTACCCGTTACCTTGGGTTAGGCGACTACGCTCACTGGAGTGAGGCCGACAAACAAGCCTTCCTGCTGCGTGAGCTTAGCTCCAAGCGACCTTTGTTCCCGCGCTGCTGGGAACCATCGGAAGAGGTTCAGGAAGTGCTCAACACCTGTAAGGTTATCGCTAATCACAGCCGCCATGGTTTTGGTATCTACATTATTTCTATGGCAAGTGAAGCCTCAGACGTAATGGCCGTACAACTGCTACTTCAGGAAATGGGCGTCGACTGGCCAATGCCGGTAGCCCCCTTATTTGAAACGCTGGACGATTTGAATAATTCGCCCACCGTAATGCGTAAACTGCTGAGCATTGATTGGTACCGTGGTTATATTCAGGGTAAGCAGTTCGTAATGATTGGTTATTCTGACTCAGCCAAAGATGCGGGCGCTATTGCCGCAGGGTGGGCACAATACGAGTCTCAGGAAGCGCTGGTTGCGCTGGCTGAGGAATTCGACGTTAAGCTCACGCTGTTCCATGGTCGCGGCGGCACGATTGGCCGCGGCGGACTGCCCGCGCATGCAGCCATACATTCTCAACCACCGGGTTCACTGGACGGTGGTTTCCGGGTAACCGAACAGGGTGAAACCATCCGTTATAAGTTTGGTATGCCGTTACTGGCTAAGCGCAGCCTGGGTATCTACACCAGTGCTATTATAGAAGCCATGTTGTTCCCACCACCTGCACCTAAAGACGAGTGGCGTGAACTAATGGCTGCCATGGCCGCCAAAGGTCGGGATTTCTACCGTGGCGTAGTGCGTCAGGACCCAGAATTTGTACCTTATTTCAGGGTTGCTACACCGGAGCAAGAATTAGGTAAACTGCCGCTTGGGAGTCGCCCGGCTAAACGTAAGCCGACAGGCGGTATCGAGAGCCTGCGTGCCATTCCGTGGATTTTTGCCTGGGCGCAAACCCGTCTGGTATTGCCGGCCTGGTTAGGCAGCATGAAAGCTATCGAAGCAGTCCGTCAGGCAGGTCATCACGAGAAGCTACAGGAAATGCGCGAAAACTGGCCGTTCTTCCAGTCGCGTTTGTCCATGCTGGATATGGTTTTCCAAAAAGCGGATCCGCGTATCAGCGCGGAATACGACGCTCGCTTGGTGCCCGATGAGCTGAAACACTTCGGTGAAGCACTACGCAATGAGTTACAGGAAGCCATCAAGCTACAACTGGATATTAACGGCCAGTCCGATATCATGGAAGCGGATCCGCAAGGTAAAGAGTCAATGAATATTCGCGCTCAGTACCTTGAACCACTGCATTTTCTGCAAATTGAGCTGCTTTCGCGCTTACGTCAGTTAGATGACGATGAGCATGATGCCACGCTGGATAAAGCCATGATGGTTGCGATCAGTGGTATTGCTATCGGTATGCGTAATACCGGTTAATCCACCCGCACGGTAACGTAACAAATAAAGCGCGGATAATGGTATCCGGGCTTTTTTTATGCCATCAACAAAAAAGCCGCTCAAATGAGCGGCTTTGACATATAAACTTAACGTTACTTACCCGTTTACGAAGTCAACACCCAGTTTGATGTCGCCACGCAGGCCTTCCAGCATATCTTCTTTAGCTTTTTGTTCGAAGGCACTCAGTTCGCCGTAAGACAGAATTTCTTCAACACCGTTTGGACCTAAACGTACAGGGTGAGAGAAGAACGCAGCGTCATCGCTGTCGTCAGTTTGTACATAGGTGTACTCAACCACGTTGTCGCCTTGCATAGCGGCAACCAGAGACAGACAGAAACGTGCAGCCGCCTGGCCCATAGACAGTGTAGCAGAACCGCCGCCGGCTTTAGCTTCAACCACTTCAGTCCCCGCATTCTGGATACGAGTAGTCAGCGAAGCCACTTCGTCATCAGAGAAGTCTACGCCTTCAACCTGAGACAGCAGAGGCAGAATAGTCGTGCCTGAGTGACCACCGATAACCGGTACGTGAGTATTCGCCGGATCCAGATCTTTCAGTTCTGCAACAAAGGTTTCTGCACGGATCACGTCCAGAGTGGTTACACCGAACAGTTTGTTCTTATCGTAAACGCCTTTTGCTTTCAGTGTTTCAGCAGCGATAGCAACAGTGGTGTTTACCGGGTTTGTGATAATACAAGTACAAGCAGAAGGACAGTTATCAGCAATGCCTTCAACCAGATTCTTAACGATACCCGCGTTGATATTGAACAGGTCGGAACGATCCATACCAGGCTTACGAGGTACACCCGCTGGAATTAAAACTACGTCACAACCCGTTAAAGCTTCTGCCAGGTCATCTTTACCGTGACCGGTAACTTTCACTGCAGTGGGGATGTGGCTTAAATCTACCGCTACACCAGGAACAACAGGTGCAACGTCATACAAAGCTAACTCAGAACCTGCTGGCAGTTGTGTTTTTAACAACAGTGACAGCGCCTGACCAATACCACCGGCAGCACCTAACACGGCTACTTTCATACCATTTCTCCTCATGGAAAGAATCACGTTTAATAACGGCCGAACACATTAAAGGATGTCAGCCTTAAACTCAATCACCTATTAGTCGTAGGACAGGTGAATGGGCGATTTATCGGGTTATATTCAATATAAGTGCATAGTTATGCATTAATGTTGCTTTTTCATGCAAATTAGGGCACAATAACTGGTTTTTAAAACCGTTAGGGTATGGGAGTTATCCCGGCCCTGAACCTTTCGCGGGATAGAGTATACACCAAGCCGGCAGGTTAGCCGAATCGATTAGCGATTAAAACTTAACCCACGCCGCCAATAACATACTATTACGAATAAACGTCAGGAACTAAATGGCAAATCAGAAGCAGGAAGAGCTCATCCGGGCATTCAAAGACATTCTTAAAGCTGAAAGTTACGGCTCCCAGGGAGAAATTGTTGAAGGGCTGAAAAGCCAGGGCTTTAACAATATTAGTCAAAGTAAAATTTCACGCATGCTGAGTAAGTTTGGCGCGGTTCGCACCCGCAATGCACGCGGCGATATGGTTTACTGCCTGCCGCCGGAACTGGGCATGCCAACAGCTAAAAGTCCGCTTAAACAACTGGTGCTGGATATTGTGCATAATAATGTGATGGTAATTATTCGCACCAGTCCGGGAGCCGCACAGCTCATTGCCCGTCTGCTGGACTCGCTCAGTAAAAAAGATGGCGTGCTTGGCACTATTGCCGGTGATGACACCATTTTTATTGCGCCGGCCGATGTCAGTAAAATTGAAAACCTGCGCCAGCGGGTAGAGGATTTATTCGATAATGTTTAGGGCTTGCTGCCCAACATCTGTTTAGAAGGTGCCGGCTGCACGCCGGTATTTTTTGCCCTAAAAGCAGTCCATTAATCAGAAAATCTCAGCTTTATACATGTCTTCCTGGAGACTACTGAATTTCAAAAAACAAAAAACCCCGCTTCGCGGGGTTTTTTAAATAAATATCTAACGGGTTAGCTTAGAAGCGGTAGTTGACACCTACACGGATTTCCCAAAGCGATGCGTTGTTTTGTACGCTGTCGCGCTGACGTGGAGTAGAGAACGTCTCGTACACGTACTGGCCTTGGTCATTAACACTTGCACCAACTACTGACTCAGACACGAAGTTACCTTGTTTCAGTACGCCCCAGTCATCGTTTAACAGGTTAGTAAAGTTCTCAATAACAAAGAACGCTTCAGCAGAGTGATCAGCGGTAAACGCTGGTAGCTCTTGGCTGATACGCAGGTCAACCTTAGTCCACCAGTCACCATTTACGCTGTTACGGCCCATGATTTTACCGCGATCTAAGCCTTCAGATGAGATGAATGCATTAAAGGCATCCAAGTCAAAATCAGGACCATAGACAACATTTGGATCATCTACAGTTGGTACGTAAATCAACTGGCGCCAGCCACCTGTGTCATCACCGTAATAGTTGTCAATTGCGTTTGTATAATAGTCGTCACCATCGTCATCAAAACGTTGAACGCTATCATAAGTATAACTCATACCACGACCTTCATTCGCCTGAGCAAACATGGTAATACGCGTAGTATATCCATCAATAAACTCTTGAGCATAACCAATACGCAGAGTAAAGCGATGTGGAATGTTGTAGTTAGACGTTGCTACCGCAGGATTGTTTGGATCGTAGGTTGCGAAGCTAGAGTAGTTTGAACTTGCTACCGAGCTGGTCATTGGGTTAGCGTCAGTCGAGTCGTTGTAAGCATAAGCAAAACTTACATCCAGACCGAAGTCATACTCTTTTGATACTGCAAATGACAGAGTTGTCGCGTCACCTGAATCACCTTCGATGTTAGTCAACAGGAAGGTATCGTTAGAACCAACATATACCGGACGACCGTCAGGACCAGTACCGACTTGCTCACGAGCGGGTTCTATGTAGGTAATCGCGTCTTTCTTGTCAGTGTAAAGAATGTCTGCTTGTACCAGGTAATCACCAGGTGCCAGGTAGGTTAAACCTAAGGCATATTTCCACTCAGTAGGAATATCAAGGTCTGGATCAATCGCAACAACGTAGTTAGCTGTACCTTCGGTTGGATAGTCCTCTACATAATCATATTGGGCCTGGGGTGGAGCAAAAATAGGATCACCGCCGCCTACGCGAGGCAGATCGAAAATACTGGTTTCGCCAGCGACAAAACCTGGAATGTGGTATTCACGAGAACCCACATTGGTTACACCATCATTGGAGTAGGCATTAGACACCCACACGTTCGGGCTGCCACCAGAATACAGACCGAAACCACCGTGCAGTTCCATGTCGTCAGTCAGTACATAGTTAAAGCCAACACGAGGCTGAACCAAGTCGATACCATCTAAATTAGCTGTGTTATCAAAACCGAATGCATCTTCAAATGCTGAGTTGTAACGCGGCGTATCGCTAGAAGACCAACGGTCATAACGAACACCTAGCAGTAAGGTCAGATCATCGTTAACGTACCAGTCATCCTGAATATAAAACGTAGTAGTTTCGAAACCAAAACTTGCCGCTGCGTCGTTTGGATCGTTAGTACCTGCTGAACCGTTATAGTAAATACGATTCGCTAAACCAGCTTCATAGTCAGCAATTGAGTTAAATCGGTACTCACCGATTGAGTGCTGCTGGAACAGGTTGAAGGCATCTAACTCTTCATATTCTACACCAGCTGTGATGGTGTGATCGCCGAGCAAGTAGGTACCAGCAATTTTAAATGTGGTGTTTTCCCAATTTAGCTGATTCGACTGACGCGAGTCATCAGGACCTAAGTAAACTGTGGCTTCACCGGTGTCGATTTGAACTTCACCAAAACCAGTCGCGGCATCTACCGAGTTCTGACGATTGTCTAACTTGGTGTGGCCAATACGAATTTCAGTTGAGAAATCTGCAGTCCAGTCTGAGTACAATGAACCAGTGAAGGTTTCGATTTCAGCACCGCGCTCATAATAGTGACCGTCGAATACTAACTCATCGCTGCCGCCGTCAGACTCAGAGATGTTGAAACCGTCATTCCAGTTATAGGTAAAAGATGCACGGTGATCCTGGTTTATGTTCCAGTCCAATTTAATCAACAGTTTTTCATCTTCTATTGGTGAGGATGCTTTAAAACCACCAGGATCATAACCATAGATTTCTTGTGAAATAGTACGAATTTGTTCTACTTGGGCATCAGAGACTACAGACAAAGCCGAATAGTCATGCAAACGGATCCCTTCTTTCTTCTCGTAAGCACCAAATATGAACAGTTTGTCACTGATGATTGGTAAACCAACAGTGAAACCATAACGTTTTTCAGTGTAGTTACCATTGTCGATATCACGACCTTCAATTGAGTCGCCACGGAGTGAATCAGACGTAAAGTCGTAGAATGCAGAACCGTGAACTTCGTTGGTACCAGACTTGGTTACGGCGTTGATGTTACACGCGGTAAAACCACCGTACTCAACATCGAACGGCGCTAACTCAACAGCTACCTGCTCAATGGCATCGTATGAAAACGGCATGTTTTCAGTTGGATAACCGTTAGAGTTCAGACCGAAGTTATCGTTTAAGCGCATACCATCCAGCGTTAAGCTATTAAAACGTGGAGATGCACCGGCACATTGGATGCCATCAGAATAGGTTTCATCGATATAAACACGTGGATCAGTACGAACCAGGTCTTTGATATCACGATTAATTGCGGGCGCAGTTTGCAGGTCTTCAATACTAAAATTAGCAGAAGGACCTTTTTGACCAAATGCAATAGAAGCAATCTGTGAAGCCGTTACTTCGATGCGCTCAACGTCAGCTTGGGCACCCAGTGCGAAGTTGTTCAGGTTTAAGCCGCTGTCCAGTGACAGGTAAACATCTGAAATAGTCGCGTCTTCAAAAGTATCAGAATCCATTACGATTTCGTATGGACCACCAACACGCAGACCAGACAGATTGAACTGACCATTTGCGTTAGCAGTTACTGTTTTGATACTTCCGGTCGGAATGTGCTTAACAGTAATTACTGTACCCGCTGCAGGTGCGCCCTGTGGACCAACTACGCGACCAGTGATTTCTGAAGATGTCTGTTGTGCCATAGCGGCAGTGGACAGACCAACAGACATCGCTACCGCAATCGCTACGCGATTAAGCTTCGATTTTGTCATCATTAGTGTGTTTCCCATTTATTTTCATAAGGCGTTTGTATTACTCCCGTTAACAAGAGATAGAACAGCAACCTGTTGCTTCCGGCAGTAAATGCAATTTTTATGTTCGGTCACCATAGCCGTTATTGGTGACAGTTCCGTTTTTCTGAAACAGCGTAAATCGGGCCGAGATTGTTCATTATTATTGTTTCAGCAATATGACAAATTCGCTCTGGTTGAACTACTTAAAAAGTTGACAACGCTTATTATTTTTATATTTTCCTGAACGAACGGTCAGTTATTTACCTAATTTATTAGAACCCTCGGCCCTGCTCACAAGCCCAGCTATATTCTTCGCATAACCACAATGAATAAACAGCGTTTAAGCAAATTCAAAGTTACTTAATGAATTAATATATTTTTCAGCATCTTAGACAGCCAAAATAAACTTACTTATTGCATTAAATAAGTTTAACTGTTCAAATTGGTCTAACAAATAAAACTAACTCTAAAACACTTTGCACCGTTTACGACTGAATTCAACAACACGATGGCTGATTGTTGCTGCTATTTTTATTTTTAGCGGCGTGCTGGGCTTCGTGCAAAATTCACAAAAAATAAAAGATATTTCACCGCAAACTACCAGCAAATTGCAGTGCGAAGCCCCATTGTCGCAAAACAGTAAGGTCTTTACCGTGTACCTTACTGAGCAATCTATCGCCGAAAAAGCACTGCCCTTGCTGTGCGCCAATAAAGTAGTGCAACGTCAGTTTGGCGATGTGCAGGTCATTATCGGTCGTAACGATTTTGATACTTTCCGTTTTGTTAATCACGGCGTACCAGAGCTGACCCTGGTAAAACGTAATGTGGTCGACGCTTTCGGTGCCGACCGTATCTATCATTACGATAGCATAGCAGCTCATCCGGACTACAGTGCATATTTTATTGCATTGAGAGAAAAACCGGTACTCAGTAAAGAATATCTGCTAGGTAAACGGATCGGCATACTCGACTATCCGAGCAGTCGGTCTGGGCACATCGTGCCGAAAACCGTGCTACAACGTCTGGGCCTTAACGACTCAAACATCAAGCTCTACTACTACAATTCGCATCAGGAACTGCGCCGCGCACTGATGGCCGGAGAAGTGGATATTATCTCCAGCTACTGGGGTAAAGCCGATGAGCAGACGTTGTCGCGAAATTACATTACCTCGCTGGAAAACAGTGTGCCGGGCATGCGCTGGTATTTAAAGATGCAGGATAACAATACGGATTTACGCTGCGCCATTCAGCAAGTGATTACCGAAATATCCAATAACCACCCACGTAAGTATTACCGCGATGTGGTACTAATTAATGAGTGTAATTCAAATGAAAACCTATGACATTACACCCAACGACTGGCTAAAGGGCGGCCTCGTCACTCTCCTGCTGTTTAGTATCTTCCAATTAGGAGCCCTTGCGGGGCAAGCCAGTGCCCGCTTGTATGCCGAGCATGAGGCTATCGATAAAATAAAAGCGCGGATTAGCCTGGATCTGCAGTTCCTGGATGTGGGAAACCAAACCTTAAGAACGCCACCAAATCAGGACACCCTCAAGGCTTACCTTAATCGAATTAATACCATTCTCAGCGAGCAACGAACCGGCGTATGGCTGGTGTCACTGCAGTCGGTCACCGCCAATGCAGCAGATCAGCCTGAATATACCCGTTTAACCCAGCTGGTACTGGAAAATTCAGAACAAACCGTCAATGTACAACTGGCTACCAAACCACTTTATCGCTACCTGTCATTCAGCCCTTTGACTTTACTGGCGGCGTTATTGGTATCGCCGGCTTTTGTTAAGGTGCGAACCAGTCAACGCCGTGCGGTTAACGCAGTTGCGTTGGCACAACCGGTGCCCATCATTAAAATTACCCCGAAGCTCACCGTTAACCTTAACGAGAAAACCCTTGGCAATGGCGTCAACGATGTCACCGTGCAGCTACAAAATAAACCGTTATGTTTTTACACGGCATTGCTGCACTATTGTATCGATAACCCCAATGCAATATTACTCCACCACAAAGATATACCGCCCGAGCTGACTAACCTTGCCAGTAAAGTGTTTACGCGCCTGATGGAATTAGGCCATACCAAGCGTAAACGGCCAGATTTTAACGCTAATCTGGATAAAACCCTGAGTGAAATCCGCGCTGCTCTCGATGAGGTATTTGCCGGTTTCAGTGAAGAGAAAACCCGCTATTATCCGCCTCGTGCCCAGGGTGAGGGGTCACGTTCCAAGCAACACTCCTATGCCCTGCCGGTGCTTCATACCAGTGACATTAATATTATCGGTGAATAGCGCGATTTGTAATCAGGCTTGTACAGCGTCGGTGTGACGGCCTGATGACAGACAGTTTGCAAGCCAGGAAAACAATGGTAACCTGAACAAATGGTCAGCATTATACTGCAAAGACTCACCATTTGCCGGGAGGTCAAAACACCCCCGAGCGGCGCTATCTGATTTAAAGCCTATACTGTGGGATTGATTCGCACGGTGCATTTGCGTATCTTTGCTATAACTAAATATACGTTTTCCCACTATGCAAACACCCCTGATTATTGCAATTTCCGGTGCTTCTGGCTCTGGTAAGTCGTTGTTCACTGAGAACCTGATTAATGCTTTTTCTGAGCAAGGTCGGCCGGTACAGATCCTTCGCGAGGACCATTATTACCGGGCCCAGGACCATTTGCCCATGGAAGCGCGGGAAAAAAACAACTATGACCATCCTAACGCGTTTGAGCACGAATTATTAAAAGCCCATCTGGGCGCATTGCGTAATGGTGAGCCCATTGACTACCCGCATTACTGCTTTAAAACCCACACCCGGTTGCCCAAAACCGAACGATTGCAACCTGCCCCGGTTGTGATCCTTGAAGGCATTATGCTGTTGGCCAGGGTGGAGTTACTGCCTTTATACGACGTAAAAATCTTCATCGACACGCCACTGGATATCTGTCTCATGCGCCGCATGATGCGGGATGTAAAAGAACGCGGGCGGACCATGGATTCAGTGGCTAAGCAGTACGAAGAAACGGTAAAACCCATGTACCACCAGTTTATTGAGCCCAGCCGTTTTACCGCCGATGTCGTGGTTACTCAGGGTGGTAAAAACCAAATTGCGCTGGACGTAATAAAATCACACATACAACAAGTTATTAAGTAAAGGATTACCCCATGATAAGTTTACTGGGCGTCGCCCTGCTGTTATGTATTGCATTTGCTTTATCAAGTAATCGACGTTCCATAAACTGGCGCACCGTGGGTGGCGCTTTCGCCATCCAGGCGGCGGTGGGGGCGTTTATCCTGTATTTTGAGCCCGGTATTAAGCTGTTACTGAAAACCACCGAGTTTGTGCAGAATATTATCGACTACAGCCAGGCCGGTATTGATTTTGTGTTTGGTCCGATTGGTAACAAATCCCTGGGCTTTATTTTCGCCTTCAATGTACTGCCGGTTATCATCTTTTTCTCTTCCCTGATTGCCGTGCTGTATCACCTGAAAGTAATGAACATAATTATCCGCCTGATTGGCGGTCTGCTGGAAAAAGCACTAAAAACCAGTCGCCCCGAGTCGATGTCGGCAGCCGCCAATATTTTCGTGGGCCAGACCGAAGCACCATTAGTAGTACGGCCTTTTATCCCCAACATGACCCGTTCTGAGCTGTTTGCCATTATGGTAGGCGGACTCGCTTCCATTGCCGGCTCGGTCATGGCTGGCTATGCCGGCATGGGGGTCGAGCTTAAATACCTGTTAGCTGCCAGCTTTATGGCCGCTCCGGGTGGCCTGCTAATGGCTAAGATAATGCAGCCTGAAACTTCGGAGCCGCACAACGAACTGGAAAAAACCGAGGAAGAGAAAACCCATTATGCCAATGTATTTGATGCAGCGGCCAGTGGTGCTGCTTCAGGTTTACAACTGGCCCTGAATGTAGGCGCCATGTTACTGGCTTTTGTGGCCCTGATTGCCTTGCTCAACGGCATTATCGGCTGGGCTGGCGGCCTGGCAGGTTTCGAAAACCTGACTATTCAGCAAATTCTCGGCTTCCTGTTACAGCCGCTGGCCTGGACTTTAGGCGTGCCCTGGTCTGAGGCGCAGATAGCAGGTAGCTTTATTGGTCAGAAGATAGTGGTCAATGAATTCATTGCCTATCTTGATTTTATTGCAGCGCAGCCAGAACTGTCGCCTATCAGTCAGGCCATTATAACGTTTGCCTTATGTGGTTTTGCCAACCTCTCATCGATTGCCATTCTGATGGGCGGTATCGGAGCCATGGCCCCCACCCGGCGCAAAGAAATTGCGCAATTAGGTCTTAAGGCGGTTTTTGCTGCCACCTTGTCAAACCTGATGAGCGCAGCCCTGGCCGGTTTTTATCTGACATTGGGGTAAACTTTCAGCCGTAATCAATCCGGCTTGATATGTATCAAGCCGCCGGCATTTGCAGTACCTCAAAGCCACATTATAATTTGTAAAATCAGAACGACAGGAAAACCCTAATGAACTTAGTTGCCGTGGACTATCAGGCAGACAACGCTGCCGAGTTATTTGCTAAATCGCTGCATGAAACCGGTTTTGGCGTGTTAAAAAATCACCCTATCCAAAAACAATTGGTAGAAGATATCTACACCGCCTGGCAGGCTTTTTTCGACAGCGAAGAAAAGTTCGATTACACCTACAACAAAGGCACTCAGGACGGCTATTTTTCCAAGTCGGTATCCGAAGTTGCCAAAGGCTTTAAGAAAAAAGACATCAAGGAATATTTCCACTACTACCCATGGGGTATGTGCCCCCCTGAGTTAAAACAGCAGTTAGCAGATTATTACGCCAAAACCACCAGCCTGGCCGCTGAATTACTTAGCTGGGTAGAAGACAATGCACCAGAAGACGTTAAGGCCAATTTTAACGAGCCATTACCACAAATGATTAATGGCAGTGAGCAAACATTGCTGAGGGTGCTTCACTACCCCCCCTTGGACGGCAATGAAGAGCCAGATGCTATCCGTGCTGCAGCTCACGGCGATATCAACCTGCTAACCGTATTACCAGCAGCGAACGAACCGGGGTTACAGGTTCAGCGCAAAGACGGCTCATGGATGGATGTACCCTGCGACTTTGGTACGCTGATTGTGAACATTGGCGACATGCTGCAGGAAGCCAGCGGCGGTTATTATCCATCAACCATCCACCGGGTAATTAACCCGGACGGTGCGGATATGACTAAATCGCGCATTTCCCTGCCATTGTTCCTTCACCCGCGTCCGGACGTTAAACTGTCTGACCGTTACACCGCTGAAGCGTATTTACAGGAACGTCTACGCGAGCTGGGCGTTATTTAGCGAGCTTTATCCAATTGATTAGCGAAGCACTAACAGCTCCGCGTTTTTATGGCCGCTCGTTAGCTTCAGCGCACAAAGCATCGAGTTTTTGCAGGTATTGCCACGCAATAGCGACGGTCTCGCCATAAAACGATTGATTTACCCGGGATGCGGTATCCCTGGGCGTGTGGTAGTAATTATGCCGGCCCACACCAAGAAACAAGAATGGGATGCCCTGTTCAGCAAAGGCGGCATGGTCGCTCACCTTGCGGCGGTCCGCCAGACTCGGGTAGCGGCCTACCCGACGCTTTTCATCGGTGGCAATCATAGGCATGTTACTGGCGAGTTCGATCTCTTTGATCAGACCATTAAACGCCGGATGGCTGAGATTACCACTAACCAGCACTTCCTTGCGACCGCCCGGTTGCGAGAGCATGTCGAGATTAAGGTTCACGAAAATCAAGTTACCGCCGACCACGTCAGACGCCACAAAGGCTTTGGCCCCTAGCAGGCCATGTTCTTCGGCATCCGAAGCTAAAAACACCTGGTGGCACTGGCGTCCCCTTTGCTGACTTTGCGCAGCAAGGTACAACATAGCCGCCACACCACTGGCGTTGTCATCGGCACCGTTAAATATGCGCCTTCCCTTACGGCCTATATGGTCATAGTGAGCACTTACAACAATATAGCGTTCCAGGGTGCCTTTCAGCTGACCAACTACATTAGTGCCGGCCAGGCGTTTATTCTTGCGGGTCGCCGAAAAAGGCTGGCCATAATCGTTAAGTGCTGGCAGCGGTTCAATGCCGATTTCCGCATACCGCTCCATCAGGTATTCGCGACTCCGCCTAGACCCCTTGCTACCCACTTCGCGGCCTTCCATCACATCGTCGGCCAGCACGCTAAGATCCTGCATCCACACGGGTTCACTGGCATTCACCAGTGCACACCAGCCTATCCCCCAGACAGCAACTAACAGGGTCAATTTCACTACAGCTGTTCCTCATAATAATGGCTCAGCATAGCCAGCTTGGCAGCATAGCGCTGTCGATCGGCCGCTAATTCCGCGCGCTTAATGGCTCGAGCCAGAAAGGTTTGTGCCTCGTCAGTTTCACCTGTAGCCAACGCGGTCTTGCCCAATGCAAACAGGATCAAATGATTGGTTCTGTCTAACCGGTAAGCCCGGCGGTAATAATTGTGTGCAAGGTTAAAATCCCCTTCATCAAAGGCTTCATCGCCGCGGATCAAATGGTAATAAGGATTAGCAGCCCTCAGTTGATGCACTTCTTTGGCTAACTCGGTGGCCTGGGAGTCACGACCTGTCAGGCGAAACAAAATAGCCAGATTTTCTCTGGCGGTAAGATTTTGAGCGTCGATCTGCAGAACCTTTTTATAGGCTTCTTCAGCATAGTCATAGTGTTCAGTAAACCGGTACAGCACTCCCAGATTGATCCATGCCGCGGTAAACTGCTCGTCCTGCTTCAGGGCCGCGCTGAGATAACGAAACGCCACCGGGAAATTGCCATATACGAGTGCATTAGCCCCCTTGTTGTTGTAAAACATCGACAGCGCTCGGTTTACCGACATGGTTTCTGATTTAAATTGCTGCCCCAGCATGCGGGTGTCAAAATCTATCAGTCTTGGTGTAACGAACAAACCCCGCTTGTCGGTGACCAATACATTGACGTGACCGTTGAGCAAACTAAAACCCTGCTTGCGCGACCAGTACTCGGGAATAAACACGTCCTGTAGACTGGCATCGAGGCCGAGCCCCTTTGCCAGAGCATAGGTCATCAATGTGAGCGAGAGACAGTTGGCCTGGCGGTTTTTAAAGGTTTCTGCAACCGTGGAATTTGCATCGCCAAAGTAACTTAACCCAAGCTTCTGCTCGGCAAACAGACTATTTACCAGCTCGTCTAACGGGGTGGTTTTTTTTTGTTCAGCCGTCACCTTAATTTTTGTTAAAAACCGTTTAGCCTCTTCCGGCAGCGTGAGGATTTGGGCTGGCGACTCAATGTTTACTGACCTGGCAGCTGGAAATGCATCGGTATAAACCGGGTGTAAGTCGTTACCGTCATCGAGCTCTGTACTGGCGCATCCGCCTAGCAAGATGGAGCTGCTGAGTACGACAACCAATGCATAAACTTTCATAGGCAGGCGCCTCCATTAAAAGGGCTCCTTTAAGTTTAGCTCAATTCACACGTATTTAACATTATTTAAACACTTTAATCCGTTACTTTTCGGCAGGGATAACTTATGCTGAAAGCGTCGATTATTTATACAGCAAGTCCTCATCTCATCGACCGACGAGGAAATAAAGGGAGTCACATGAAACGGGTGGTATTCAATCAAAAGGGCGGTGTTGGCAAATCAACCATCAGCACCAATCTCGCAGCAGAAAGTGCCTTAAGAGGATATAAAACCCTGTTGGTCGATTTGGATGCACAGGGCAACAGTACCCACTATGCGGGCATCGATATTACCGAAGACACCCTCACTGTGGCCGACATGTTTAAGCAGATTGTGGGATGGTTTTCCAAGCCCCAGCCGCCCACCGCTTTTGTGCGGGAGACCGCCTTCGAAAACCTGTTTGTACTGCCGGCAGATCCCTCCCTTGCCACAATTGAACGGGAACTGGAGTCACGCTATAAGATGTTCAAACTACGGGAAACCCTGGAAGCACTGAGCGAAGAGTTTGAACGCATTTATATTGATACACCACCCAACTTTAACTTTTACTCAAAAGCAGCCCTAATTGCTGCCGATGAGTTTCTGGTACCGTTTGATTGTGATCATTTTTCCGCCCAGGCCATTGAGCGTTTGCTGGAAAATGTCATGGAAATCAAAGAAGACCATAATCAGTCACTGGCACTATCCGGTGTTGTTATTAACCAGTATAACGCTCAGGCCAAGTTGCCAGCGGCGTTGATTGGTGAGCTACAGGAGAAAGGCCTGCCGTTGTTTGAAACGCGTTTGAGTAGCTCTGTGAAAATCAAAGAGTCGCACTCTCATCGCACGCCGCTGCCGTTTTTAATGCCCAGCCATAAGGTTACCAAACAAATCGCGGCGTTATTTGACGAAGTAGAAGGTGGCTGAGCCTTATCGGCTGACTAGACCGTTACTGTCTGGCTAATATCCAACAACAAGGTTGCGCCTAAACCAAGGAAAATCCCCCCCACCAACTGCTCCTGACGCACTGCGATGCGGGGGTTTCTCGCCATCCAGCGCCCCAGTTGATGAGACAGTTGCACCACCAGCAAATCACAACACAATGCGATAATACTGAATAGCAGCCCCAGTATCAGCAAATCGGTGATCAACACATCGCCCGTCGCATGGGTGAACTGCGGCAGAAAGGCAATAAAAAACAGCGCAGTTTTGGGGTTACTCAGTTCTACCAGCAAGCTTCTGGAAACTATCCGCCGGGTCGATGCCTGAACCGGCTTGCGCAGGTGTGGCGCGGCTGCAAACCGTATTGCAGTGACCCCAAGATAGATTAGATACAGCGCCCCCAGCACCTTTATCACCGTAAAGACCACAGGTACATACGCTATAACGGCCGCCAGTCCAAAAGCCGTGGCAATGGCATAACTGGAAGACCCTACTGCCATACCCAGTGCTGCCGCGGTGCCGCCGGTACGGCCTGAACCCAGCGTGCAAGCCATAATGTACAGATTGGAGGGGCCGGGCGACAAACTGATGATCAGCGTTGCGACTACAAAGGCCATAAGGGTATCAGGCGTTAAAGTCATAAAATGAATAACTTATTATCTTGGAAAAATGAAATGTGTAAGGTGAATACGGTGTAGTCTACCAGCAAACTCGGTTAAAAGGAGTGTGCCGATGTTCACCCTGTATCAATATTTACTCTGCCCGTTTTGCGTGTGCGCCGATTGGTAAACTATACCGATATTCCTCACGAGAAGGCACTGCTGCTGAATGACGATGATGAGACCTGTCATCAACTGATTGGTAAAAAATGGGGCCTATTTTGCGACTCGATGACGGCAGCGCAATGGGCGAGAGTCTGGATATAATGAACAAACCCCTTGTCCCTGGGGCTCGCTGACAAACCGCTGCCACTCAGGCAACTGGCAGATGAAGTCACCTTACTGCTTAGCGAGTACAGCAGTGACATGAACAGCTTGCTATTCCCGCGTAATATCCTTATGACCAACCGGAGTTTGCAACCGCTTCAGCCCGTGATTATTTCCAGGCGAAAAAAGAAAAAATGATGGCCATGACCTTTACCGAAGCCATGTCGTAATCAGAACACTATATTGCCCGGGTAAATGGCATGCTCAGTAAACTGCCGCCACTCAAGGCAACCACCAGATTTGGTGAGGATGATGTGCTGATATTCCCGCACTGAATAACATCCACTTTTACTGGCAGCAAGCTGCTTAATCCTTAAAAGCCAATCCTTTATGGGCCGCCAGGCCCGTTTCCCATTCCGTTTTGGCAAATTGTCGCGAAACATAAATCTCTAACTATACTTTAGTCCAAGCGGCGGGAAATAAGCCAAAAGATATCCCTCAAACACCGCTGTTATAAGCCTAGTTAACCAAGATACCTCTGAGTTGTGTAGTCCAGGGTCTTTCTGACGAGCAGACTATGAATGGATTGATACGTTTATCGATAGTACACCTGACGCTACTGTGTATCGGCCTGATTGGCGGATTAATGCTGGTTATGACCGGCATCGCAGTCAACAAAAGCCTTACTCAGTTACACCAGGCTGAATTGGAAACCCGCCTGGTTGAATTAGTTGATGCGGTTGAAAAAATTGCCCATAACCATGCTGTGGAGCGGGGGCTAACCGCTGGTTTTCTGGGCTCTGGCAGTGAGCAGGCGCGGGCAACAGTCCTCGAACAACGGCAAAAAGCCAGTGCTTCAGTGGATGCTTTGCGTCAGCTTGCAAATCAGGACTGGCCTGACTCACTCAGTATTCAACACCAGCTCAACAGCCTGTTTGCTATGCTGGACAACAAAACTGTCATTCATCAGCAAGTCGACAGGCGTGAAGGCAGCAAAGCTTTCGCTTATTACAGTAAGGTCAACCGTATGGCGCTCGACACCGCCAATACACTGGTACTGAACATTACCAACAGCGATGTGAGCAATACCATTGCTCACGCCCTGACCCAGGCTTGGCTGAAGGAGCGTCTCGGCCAATTACGAGGCAAAGTTAATGGCGTACTGGCCAGCCAGCGCATCACTGCGCAGTTAGCCGATGACCTGTCTGAATACCATGACAACATTGAATATCTTATTACTGTGCAAAAAAATGCCTTAACCGGCCAGGAACTGACTGACTTCAATACCGTTGCCAGTTCCTCACAAAAAGCGTTTATGGATAAGGTTTACCGCGCTTTAGTTGCTGAATCGGTTGATTTTTCGCAACTTCCGGCCGCTGCCGACTGGTTTGGTCAGGCGACGGCCCAGATTGGCCTGGTGAAGGAGTTGCTGGACTACACCTGGTTAGAGGTAAAAGCCAGTGCAGAGGCAGAATACGAGTCAGAGCTCACCAGCCTGATTGTGCTGGTTTCGGTAACTGGAGCGGTATTTGCAGTGGTTATCCTACTGGTCATCACCCTGATCAAAACCCTTAACTCCCAGCTGTCCACACTGACTTACAGGCTCAACGAGATCTCCCGCAGCGGCGACCTCACCATTAGCGTTAAACTCAATAGCGACAATGAACTTGGCGTTATCTCCAGAGCGGTTAATCAAACCTTACTGGCTATCCGCGATTTGATTACGGGCCTGGCTAAATCGGTAAATACCAGTACCCGGCTGGGCGACAGCGTAGCCGAATCGGCCGATACCATTCACCACGAGTCGGAGCAAACCCAGCAGCGGGCCATGAGCATAGCAACCGCCATTGAACAGATGACCCAAACCAGTAAAGAGATTGCTCAGTCAGCCTTTAATACCCTGGAGTCGAGTCAGGCCCTGGACAAACTGGCCGACGAGGCAACCCAGGCCAATAACACCATTAAAACCTCGATCCACAGCCTGACAGAACAAATGCAGGATGTAGAAAACAGCGCTAAAACCATGGGCGAACACTTAAGCGAGATCAGCGGTATTCTCGACACCATCAACAGCCTCTCTGATCAAACTAACCTGCTGGCGCTGAATGCTGCTATTGAGGCTGCCCGGGCCGGTGAGCACGGACGGGGCTTTGCCGTGGTGGCAGACGAAGTCAGGCAACTGGCCACCGCCAGTCGTGGCTCATCCGATAAAATTTCATCGTTACTCGATACACTGGCGCAAGTGAGTAGCAAAGTTATCAACGGGGTCAGCCAGAGCGCAGACGCCGCGCGCACATCACTCAACCTTACCGAAAGCGGCGAGCGCACTGCGAACACCGTTCGCGAAAGCGCCATTAACGTGGAGATCCAGGCCAATGCGATGTCGGCCGCCGCCGAACAGCAATCGGTGACCTCAGACCAAATTGCTAAGGATGTCATTTCGGTGCAGGACGCCGCTATCCATCAGGTCTCGATTGCCGATGAGCTCAAAGCACTGACAACCGATCTACAGTCAAACAATGCGCTTCTGGAGCGCACCATGGGTAATTTTAAGTATTAGGCTAATGTCCGCTTTATGACATACTGGGAATGATAACAACAAAAAGGATGAAACATGCGAAAACTGATTGTGTTACTCACACTTACCGGTTTAGCCGCCTGTAGCGGTGAAGCACCTGTTAGCTCAGACACAACGGCTTCACATAGCCAGCAACCAACGGTTCAAACCGCCAGTTACAATGTGTTGTTTGGCGGTACCGATGTGGGTGATATGACCATCAGCCAGTCCGGCCCCCTGATTGAGATCAGCTATGGATTTAGCAATAACGGCCGTGGCGCCAGCAGCGAAGAAACGTTATTACTCTCTGAAGCGGGCCTGCCAATCAGCTGGAACATCACCGGTAAAACAACCTTCGGTAATCAGGTTAATGAAACCTATGAGTTAAAAGACGGCCAGGCCAGCTGGACCTCTGCCGCAGGCAGTGGCGAAGCCGATGCCAGCAATGAGCCTATTTATATTGCCCAGAATCCCAGCCCTTATGCGCTGTATACCTACGCTAAAACAGTGCTCGATGCCGGTGGTGAGCCCTACCCTGCATTACCGGCCGGCCAGGTAACCGTTACCCCGAAAGAATCTCTTACCTTACAGGGCAAAGACGGCGAATTAGCAGCTACCCTGTATGCCGTTGGGGGTATCGACCTCAACCCAAGCTATATAATACTCGATGAACAACAGCAATACGTGGGCACCGTATCACCACGTTTCGCACTGTTGAAAGCAGGGTTTGAGGATGAAGATAGCCGCCTGCGCGAACTTACGGCAACGCTCAATACTCAGCGTTATGAAGACATCGCCAGTAACGTAACTCATGAATATGAGCAACCGGTGCGGGTTAACAATGTGCGTATTTTTAACCCTGAGTTACTTAGTCTGACAGACCCGGTATCGGTGGTCATGACCGGCGATACCATTACCGCCATCGAAGACGTCCGGTCGGCGCCTGACACCGATGAAGTATTTATCGAAGGCGAAGGCGGCACACTGGTGGCAGGACTCTACGACATGCACGGTCACGTTGGTGATAATCAGGCGATCATGAATGTCATGGCCGGCGTTACCGGCATTCGCGATATGGGTAACGAAGACGACGTATTGTCGGACCTGATAGATAAGATTGACCGCGGCGTGCTGATTGGCCCTACCATTACCAAAAGTGGCTTTATTGAAGGCGTAAGTGAATTTAGCGCGGCAACCGGAGAACTGGCAGACAGCAAAGACAAAGCGCTGGAGCTGGTCAGACACTACGCCGAAAAAGGTTACTGGCAAATTAAAATCTACAACTCCATGAACGGTGACTGGGTTGAAGATATGGCAGCAGAAGCCCACCGGCTGGGTATGCGGGTAGCGGGCCATGTACCGGCGTTTTACCGCGCCGACCAGATGATTGAGGCAGGTTATGATGAACTGACTCATATCAATCAGATTATGCTCGGCTGGGTCCTCGGACCGGAAGAGGACACCCGTACTCTGTTCAGAATTACCGGCATGAAGCGCTTTGTTGATTTGGATCTCAACAGCGATAAAGTGCAGCATACCCTGAAGCTAATGGCCGAAAACAACATTGCCCACGACCCCACCGCAGTGATCCACGAATATGCCATGACGGGCCGTAACGGTATTACCAACTTCGCGGTGCGCGATTATATTGATCACATGCCCATTAGCGTCCAGCGGTCGGCTAAATCCGCCATGCTTAACGTTGCCGATAAAGCCGAGGATGAAGCTTATCTTAGCGCTTACCAGAAAATTCTCGATACTTTGGCGTTAATGCACGAACGTGGCATTCTGTTGGTGCCCGGCACCGACATGGGCGGTGCTTTTTACCTGCATCGTGAACTGGAGTTGTTTGAAAAGATCGGTATGACCGCAGCCGAAGCACTGCGGCGCGGTTCCTATGATATGGCGCAATATCTGGGCCACACAGAACGCGGTTCTATTGAAGTGGGTAAACAGGCCGACTTTTTTCTGGTTCCCGGTGACCCAACCGAGGATCTGAAGGCCATTAAAACCATCGCCATGGTTGCCACTCAGGGACGCATCTACTTTCCCTCCGAGGTTTATCCTTCGTTTGGCATACAGCCATTTACCGAAGTACCTAAGGTGCATGCTCCCGATTAAACCGGGTCGAATTTAACCCGTTAACAAACATTTACAGTTTTGCTTCCGCCAGCACTTTAATTACTGGCGGAATGCTATATGTTTAACACTGGCACAAATCTGCCCGGGCGATACTCAACGCTAATAAAAAGATTAAGGATGACAAAAATGACAGTAATCAAACACCTCACCAAAGGCCTGAAACTAGGCGTTGGTGTGCTGGCACTCAGCGGTTTATACATAACTGCTGCGTTTGCCAAAGACGACATTAATATCGACTACGAAAAATTTACCACCGATAACGGCCTCACCGTTATTGTTCATGAAGATCGCAAAGCACCGGTTGTCGCCGTGGCAGTGTGGTATAAAGTGGGTTCAAAAGACGAACCCGAAGGTAAATCCGGCTTTGCACATTTATTTGAGCACCTGATGTTTAACGGCTCAGAAAACTACGATGATGAATGGTTCGGGCCATTACAGGAGGCTGGCGCTACCGGTCTGAACGGCACCACAAACTTCGACCGCACTAACTATTTCCAGACCGTTCCTACCCCTGCACTCGATCGGATTTTGTGGATGGAATCCGACCGTATGGGGCATTTGCTCGGTGCGGTAACCCAGGAAAAGCTCGATGAGCAGCGGGGTGTAGTACAAAACGAAAAACGCCAGGGCGAGGATCAGCCCTACGGCACCTTGTTTAATCATGTGGTTGAAGCCCTGTTTCCCAATGGCCACCCGTACAATCATACCGTTATTGGTTCAATGGATGATCTGAACTCGGCTTCACTGGACGATGTAAAAGCCTGGTTTAATCAGTATTACGGGCCTAACAATGCCATTTTAGTGCTTAGTGGCGATATTAACGCCGCCGAAGCCAAGCCTTTGGTAGACAAATACTTTGGCGATATTGAGCCGGGCCCGGCCCTGGCCAAGTGGCAATCCTGGGTACCTGAGCGTAAAGCCAATACACGCCAGGTAGTGCAGGACAAAGTACCGCAAACCCGCATCTACCGGCTATGGGTGTCGCCTGAGAACACCAGCCCCACCGCCACAGACCTGTTTATTGCAGCCAGTGTGTTAGGCGATGGCAAGAACTCGCGAATGTACAAAGAACTGGTTTACGACCAACAGATCGCGACCAATGCCTCAGTGTTTAATTATGAACTTCAGATGGCATCTATCTTCGGTGTCAGTGTGGACGTAAAAGCCGGCGAAGATCCGGCTAAAGTTGAACGCGAAATGGATAAAATCATTGCCGAGTTTTTACGTAAAGGCCCAAGCCGTGACGAAGTAGAACTCGTATCCACCAAGCGTCGCGCCTCAATTATTCGAGGCCTTGAGGAAGTTGGCGGCTTTGGCGGTAAGGCCGATACGCTGGCTACCGGCGAATACATTGCCGGCGATCCCAATTACTTTAAAACCGAATTAGAAGAACTGGCTGATTCCACCCCTAAAAAAGTTAAAGCGGCCGCCCAGCAATGGCTAGGGAATGGTTGGCATCAGATTACCTTTGTGCCTTTCGAAGAGCATACGGCCAAGGCTGAAGGCGTTGACCGCAGCACTGGCCTGCCATCGATTGATGCAGAAACTCAGCTGAGCTTCCCTCAAGTCACTGAAACCGAGTTGTCCAACGGCATAAAGGTGGTGTTTGCGCAGCGCTCTACGGTGCCATTAGTGAATGTAGCAGTGCAGTTTGATGCCGGTTATGCCGCCGATGCAGGCGGCAAACTTGGCCTCGCCAGCTTTACCGCCCGTATGCTGGATGAAGGTGCTGGTGACTATGACGCACTGGAACTGGCCGCCGAACTGGAACAACTGGGCACTAATTTAAACAGTGGTTCCAACCTCGACACCACCACCGTCAGCATGTCGATGCTAAAAGAGAACATGAAACCGTCACTGGCCTTACTTGGTGATATTCTTAAAGATCCAACCTTTGACAAGGAAGAGATTGAGCGCCAACGTGCTCTTATACTAAGTAATATTGCTCAGCAAAAGACCCGCCCGGTAAGTATTGCCCTGACCCTGCTGCCGCCACTTATTTACGGTGACGACCATGCCTACGGTATCCCGTTTACCGGCACGGGGACGGCTGAAGATGTACAGGCGGTCACCCGTAGTGATTTGGTTGACTTTAAAAATACCTGGTTACGGCCGGATAATGCCACCATCTTCGTTGTAGGTGACACCACCTTAAATGAGATTAAACCGGCCCTTGAGAAAGCGTTTGGCAAGTGGAAAGTATCTGGCAGCAAAGGCAGCAAGCAAATCGCCAAAGCCGAACTGCCTGAACAGGGCCAGGCCATCATTATTGACCGCCCGGGCTCTCAGCAATCGCTTATTCTGGCTGCCCATTTAGCGCCACCCACAGGCATCGACAACAATATTGCCATTGAAGCGATGAACCTGACATTAGGCGGCGCTTTCACTGCCCGGGTAAATATGAACCTGCGTGAAGACAAGGGCTGGTCTTACGGCGCTTATACCTTCCTGCAGGATGCCCGTGGTCAGCGCCCGTTTATGGTGTATGCACCGGTTCAGACCGACCAGACCGGCCCGTCTTTACTGGAGCTGAAGAAGGAGCTCAATGCTTACCTGGGTGACAAGCCGCCGATGGCCACGGAGCTTGAGCGTGCGCGTCTGGATGAGGTACGGTCCCTGCCGGGGCAGTTTGAAACAGCTGACTCTGTGCTGGGGAGCCTGCTTTCCAGTAGCCGTTTTAATCGCCAGTATAACTACCCGGAAACTCTGGTAGAAAAATACAACGGCCTTACGCTGGACGACCTCAATGAAGCCGCAGCTCAGGTGATCCATCCTGATAAGCTTACCTGGCTTATTATTGGTGACGCCGAAAAAATTAAAGCTGAAGTGGAAGCCGCCGATCTCGGCCCGGTTTCGGTACAGAGTATGAATAGTCTGTAATATCCGCGCTGCCAGCGGCAAATGCCGCTGGCAACTTCCTTTCACTATTTCCCTGGGGTTTACTCCCCCGGTGTCATACCAGCTGGCTCTGCAGCGAATGCGGAGGATGTTCAGCAGTTAATCCACCAAATTAAACGGCATCAGGGCGATGATGATAATTCTGGTTGGCCATTCTTATGGCAGACTGGTAGCAACCGAAGCCGCACAATTAATGCCGCAACTGATCAAGAGGGTTGTGTTGCTGGAACCTACAGTGCGCAATCAGCGCAAAGAATTTAATGCTATCGACCGTGAGCGTATTGCCAATTCAGAACAAACAATGCATGTTCGCTCAAAATCGGTTTCGCCCATAACCACATAAAGATAATCCTGAACTTGTGGCCCTGTCGATATTGCAACTCACACAAGCAATCCACTAAGCCGGCACAGTCTAAACCAACCCTTTGCAGCAACATTCGTAGCATTTAAACAAGAAAACCCACTCTGTTAGCCAGGGTGGGTTTTCTGAACGTATAAATCAATAGGGCTTAGTACTGGCTGAAGCTATACTTAACCGTTAAGCCCACTGTACGCGGCTCCTGCAAAGACGCTAAGATAGCGGTGTAGCCTGCAAATCCGGAGTCTACGCCTTCAGGATAACCCAGGATGTTGTAGTCACGACCATACGTATAGGATTTGTCATCAAAGACGTTTTTCACATACGCCTGCACGCTAAAACTACCAAATGAAACGCCAGCTCTAAGATTTACCTTCTGTAGATCAGGCGTTTCGGTCAGATTAGCTTCACTGGTGTACATGCCTGATTTGTAGCTGTAATCAATTCGGGCAAAATAATCATACTCACCAATAAAGTCGCTGTACTGTAGACCAACATTGCCTGATTGCTTTGATACGCCAGGCATTTCATTGCCTGAAAAGTCGGTATAACCCACCAGACGAGTCAGGTTAACACTGGTGAATTCCTGAATATCAGAACCAATATAAGCCCCGCTTGCGTTCAACCGCAGATGACTGGTGAGCATCCAGTTTATCTCGCCTTCCAGACCGCTAATTTCCACCCCGCCGGTATTCGCATAACCGGCATAAGTTTCCTGCAAACCACCGACCACAATGGTGCCATTCAGTTGGTTGGTCTGATTCGTCCAGTCTGCAAAATAGGCGTCAACCACATAGGTCATAGAGCCATCCAGCGCAGAACCTTTTACACCAATTTCGTAGTTATCTACTTCCTCGGGCTGTACCGCCAGGGTAATACCGGCTTCTTCTGCCGCAGCACGTACTTCTGGCAGATAGGTTGAAAGCACAGTATTAAACCGGGAAGGGTTTACCCCTTTTGAGTAAGTCACGTAAGCCATCAAATCATCGTTAAATTTGTAGTCCAGGATCACGCGCGGTAAAAAGTTATTATAGGTTGCTTCAGCTTCAAGCTCACCGGTTGCAGTTTCACTGGACACCTTATCACGCTGATAACGGCCTTCGGCACTCAGCGTCGCTTTATCGGTAAACTCATAGGATAAACCGAAGAACAAACCGGTGGTCTCGTTGAAAGCAGTGCCGCCCTGAGCCGGTGCAAAAGTGTAATTAAAGAATGGCTGATAAATAGTGTAACCCGCACCGGTTTGCGACTCAGCGTCAAGATAACTAAGGCCTACAGTACCTGTTAACGGACCATCGCCTGCGTAACTTAAGCGTAACTCCTGAGAGAAGTCTTCAATCTGACGTTCCGACATATAGGCAAAGTTGTAGTCACTGGAATAGTAGTGGTCGATGTCATTAATGATCACCCACTCTTCGTCATTCATACCGGTGAGAGATGAGACAGTAAAACCGCTGTCACCGATCTCATAATCCACCACCAAATGGGCATGATAGGTTTCCCGTTCCATACCGTAGTCGTTGATATCCAAATCCGTTAAACGCAGTGAAGGAATTTTAAGTGGCGAGTCCTCGGGTAAATGCGTGTTATAGGAAAGCGGATCGATTTTATCTGGCAACTGGCCACAAATATACGGGTTGCCACCGTTGATTTCACAGTTGCTTTGTCCCTGTACCAGTCGGTTACCAGAATAATCATTAATGTTGTAGGCTGCGATCAGTGCCGAGGCCGCCGGACCATCCTCATCGTGCGAGTAGAAGCCAAAGGCTTTAATGGTTAAGTCTTCGGTTGGCGTTGCCAGCACATACAGATTCCCCATAGTCGTTTTCTGATCACCCAGCGTGCCACCATCGGGACCATGGTTATCCCAGGCACCGTCTTTTTCATAACTTTCAACTGAGGCTCTAAAAGCAAGAGCATCGTCAATCAGAGTCCCTTCGAATTCGCCTCGAAAGCGCGTAAAGCTATAGTTTCCGACGGTCGCTTCCATTGAGCCAGCCCATTCTTTATTAGGCTCTTTGTTTACCACATTCACTGCACCAGCAAAGGTATTTCGACCGAAATAAGCAGCCTGCGGTCCACGCAAAATCTCAATGCGTTCCGGCGAACCAATAGACGATACGGCAGTAGTGGAAGACACTGGCACACCATCAATAAACATAGAAGTGGTTGCTTGAGAACCACTTGGCGTAAAACCCCTTAAAATGAAGGTTTGCACAGAGCGGTCAGTTTTACCCGAATAGTTATTGGAAACCACCAAACCAGGCGCATTATCAGCCAGATCACTAATCTGAATAATACCCCGCTTTTCAATATCGTCACTAATAAGCGCTGACACAGCCAGAGGAACTTCCTGGATGCTTTCAGAACGTTTACGGGCAGTCACCTCAATTTTCTCAATCTGGGGTTCAGCCCCTTTTTCATCTTCTCGTGCAAGTGCTGGCTGAATAGCACTGATGACGACACCAGCTACCAGACTATAACGCATGGTTTTATTACACGTTGTTCTCATTAAATTTCCTCACAATATCTTGTTGAGTCTTGTTTTATTGCTTTGTATACAGAATCCGGCGGCATAACTGTCGGTATTCCTGATAGGTCTAGAGCGTCTTGAGATACGCAATAATTGCTTTACGCTGAGCTTCATTGGGTAACCCGGAAAAGCTCATAATATTCCCAGGCACCAGCTGTGCAGGGCTCTGCAGCCACTGATCTAAAGTCGTTTCATCCCAGCTAAAATCCGTCTCACTCAACGCCTTTGAATAACTAAATGTGGCCAGACTGGCGGTATCCCGACCGACAATCCCCTTTAGACTCGGGCCAATTTTTATGCTGGGCTGGTCGTTGGTGGTATGACAGGCCTGGCAAACCACAAAGAGTGATTTCCCTTTGGCGGCGAGAGGCTCAAGCTCTGCAGCCATTGTCCTGGTTATGCCCATCAAGGCCACGAGTAAAGCGAGTACAAGTTTTGAGACCGTTATTATATTCATAAGCCTGTTTATCCTAAGCTGATAATTTCAAATGCTGCCCGCTCACCTGACTCCAGTGCCGATTCCATTCCAAAATCATTCCGACGGGTATGTTCACCAGCAAAATGGAGACGATGATGTGGTTTGATGATTTCTTTAGCGAAACGATTGATTTGTCCCGGAGCATACATATGGCGACACCCCTGTATCATCGGATTGTTTTTCCAGCCATACATATCAAGGAAACGTAATTTACCTTTAGTTGACGGTCGTATTCGGTTAATTTCCGCTTCCATTACAGCTAACGCTTTGTCCTTAGAGTACTGATCGATACGTGCTGCGGCGGCATCGGTAAATACCACCATAAAGCGGCTTTTCTCTTCATCCGGGCGTGGTTCCAAAGCCCAGAACATTTGCACCGTTTCGTCACTGAAGAAGGAAGGCTCAAATCCGTCTTCTTCCCAGAATGGTTCCTCGATAACGCCAAACGCCCGTGAGGTATCAACATAATCGAGGGTAAACACGCCTTCTGCCTGTTTACCCTCAAGCTCAGGAAATACCGATACATGCTGTAACGTCGAGAAAGGCAATGCACTGACAACATAGTCAGATTGAAAACGGCTGCCGTCCATGCAGGTCACTTCGGCGCCCGTTTTTGTCATATTGATTTTGCGCACCATCTTGCCAGTGCGCACACTGTCACCCAACGCTGCTGCCATAGCTTCAGGTAAACGAGAGCAACCGCCTTCGATATTATTAATCAGGGCTAGCCCTTCGCTCATACCTTTACCGTTGCCATATCCATAAGGGCGATCCACAGCGTCCTGAACATCTTTAGTGAACGCCAGGTCGAATAGACCGCGGTTTTTTTCCTGCAGCAACCCTAAAGCCGAAGCGGTGTGAATGTCGGTCGTAGCTGAAGCCAGCCGGATGGCCTCTTCAGAGGCACCATGCTGTTTAAACAGGTCGTAAATGGAAATATCATAATCACTGAATTTAGGGTCTAGCCAATCAGTAAGTGACTTAAGCGGATTGAGTTGAGTGAGCAGCTTCGAACTTAACAGTGCCGGGGGGATCTTGCGCTCATCCCCGACTGTTTTATTCACCTCGGAATGTTCCCAATCGGTCGATTTCACCCATTGGCCATTTATATAATTAGACATTGCCATCAGTTTGCGATGTTCTGGGATCAGCTTTAAATTAAAGCGTTCACATAAGCTAATGGTTCGTGCGTAAGACTTACCGATCTGACTGGCGCCGTATTCTGGGCGGGTTTCTACATTATCAGCGGTATATACACGTCCCCCCAGCCGTTCTGAAGCTTCCAGTACAATCACTTCATACCCGGCATCTTTAAGCATTAACGCACTGTTTAAGCCCGATAGCCCGCCACCGACAACGGTGACTGAGGTTTTCTCGACGGCTTTGGCTCTGCCGGTTGCCGTTATCGACAGAGCCGATAAGGCCAAAGCCCCTTTCATTAATTGACGTCTGTTTGTTTTCATTGATTGTTTTCCATCTGTGTAATTGGCAGTAACAAATTAGGTAATGCAGAGTCATCCCAGGAATGATCAGCTTTGCCGATGCGGACTATCACGGTGTTTGTACTGGGAATGACGTAAACCCTTTGTCCGCCAGAACCATCCAGGAAAAACACATCATCGCGATTAAAGGGGTCTTTCGCTGGTACGACGGCCGGGATCCCTTTACCATAAATCCTGCCTGGGTTGTGTGGACTGCCGCGCCAGATTTGCCAGCCATAGTTTGGATTAAGTTGAGAGGGTTGGGTCATAGCTGAAATCCACTCGGCTGGCACAACTTGTGTTTCGCCCACTTTGCCTTGTTGCAGTAATAGCAAACCGAATTTCAGCCAGTCTCTTGCACTGGCCTGCAGACAACATGATGCTCGGGGGCTGCCACCTTCATGATCCAACCACAACCGCGCATCGCCGGCCCCAATGGGTTGCCAGAGATATTTTGATAAGAAATCGGCATACCGCATGTGGCTTGTGCGTTCTATGATCCAGGCAAGATACTGGGTATTAGCATTGGCATAAAAAAACTCTTGGAACGGCTCAAACCGCATTGGCCAGTGAGCAATAGCCTGACTCAAGTCATTGCCAAAATAGGTTTGATAATAGGCACTTGCCGGATTAGTTGATACCGGAGGTGTAGTAATACCGCTGGCCATTTCCAACATAGCGCGCAAACTAACAGCCCCCCGTGGCGTACCTTGTAATTCGGGTAAATACTTGTCGACCGGGTCATCCACATTGCCAATGAGTCCCTGCTGTTGCGCTATGCCTAACAACACAGCCACTACCGTTTTATGCATCGAAGCGGTGTCAAAACGCGACTGTAGGCCAAAGTCGTACCAATACTTTTCCGCTTTTATAGCCCCGCCCTGCCAGTAAATAAAGGCGTAACTGTCATGCTTTTCGACCAGTGCAATGGCCTGATCGATTGCGGGTGAGGTTTGTGCGTTAACAAGCAGTTGACGCGAATAATCCCCATCAACTACTTCCAGAGGCGTATACCAATCCACATCATAAATAAAACGCTTAACAGGAAAGTTAGCCATGCGCTCCTTTACGAAGTTGATTTGTTGTTGTGTTGGCCAATTTTGCTCGGCCTGGGCCAGGGAAAAATAACTCAAAAGCATAAAACACATTGCCAATCGAAAAATCACGGGGTCTCCACCATTGCCTTAACAGCAAGCGTCATCGCTTTCATAATGCAGAAGTCCGATGGCATCATCTGACTAAGACTGCATGACGAGCTACTGGTCCACCAGCTGAAGCTGCTTAATTATTAATCAACCTAGCAGTGCTTAACCGACTTAACTTTGACATTTGTTAAATAAAATTAAGAACGTTATTAATTCTGGTTTAGCAGCTTCTGCATAATCCCAGGTAGAATCAGTGTTAGCGCAGGAAATCACTCTGGTTATGAAACAAATTCATAGGCCCTAGCGCTAAATAGCGTCAAGGAGTGTGGTAACAGGACTAAATAGTTGATAATCGCGATTAACTGTTGCATTCACCTCTCTTTTGATAATTAATATTCATAAATAAATAGTAGAATCGAAGAGAAACCCCTGCGTGTTACGGGAAAATTTAAACGATCTGGTTGCACTGAGCGTGGTGGTAAAAGAAGGTAGTTTTACCAAGGCAGCAAGACAATTGGGCGTCTCTCAGTCAGCCTTGAGTCATGCGGTAAAAGCACTGGAAGACAGACTTGGAACCCGGCTTTTATCCCGCAGTACTCGCAGTTTGTATCCAACCGACGCTGGCAGACAGTTGCTCAAAATTATCAATCCAAGTTTTGACAATATTCTGGAGGCGATATCAAACCTTGGGGAATGGCAGGAAAGCCCTTCTGGCACAGTGAAAATCATAAGCTGTCGCTATGCGGCGCATGCTTTAGTATGGCCCAGATTGCGCAATAAATTAGCTGGTTATCCAAACCTCCACATTGAACTGCTAGTCGACAACCGGGTAGACGACATCGTCGCAGAGCATTATGACATTGGGATCAGAATTGCACAGGAAATCCCTAAAGACATGATTTCCTTTCCCATAAGCAAAAAGGTTGGGATGGTAATTGCTGGTTCACCCGACTATTTAAATCGTTACGGTTATCCTCAAAAACCCGAAGATCTACTTAAACATAATTGTATTAAAGTCAGAAAACTGAATGATGGACGCACTTTTGACTGGCTCCTTGAAGAAAACGGTAGACCATTTACTCAAAAAGTGAATGGCCAGTGGACCTTTAGTGACAATGGTCACGCCTGGCATGCTGCTCTTGACGGCGCAGGATTAGCTTATTTACCCTATGATTTGTTCGAATGGAAAGCCAAAGAAGGTCGCTTGATTCAGGTTTTAAAAGACTGGATGCCACTCTCGCCGGGGTTTCATTTGTTTTATCCAAACCGACGACATCATTCACGCGCCTTCAGTTTGGTGCTTGATGCGTTAAAATCAGAACCTGAAACCTGAAATTGCGAGGGCGATCATGAATACATTTATTATGTCTAGTCCTTAAAAAAGCACTAAACAGGTGTAATATTGATTAATTAACAGGTTGTTCGATTTAGGCGCATCGCATTTTTATAGTAGGATGCTCCGGACGCACAAAATATAAGGAAGTGTTATGAAGAAAGTGCTTATTATCTTGTTATTGGTTATCGCGGTTATTGTAGGCGCAGTGGTGTTTCTGGCCAGTGGTGCCAATGAATTTATCCGCTCGCAGATAGAAACTCAGGGCACCAAGTATTTAGCCACCCCGGTGAGCGTTGCTTCGGTAGATTTGTCTTTCAGTGAAGGCCGCCTGACCATAGACGATATCGATGTGGAAAACCCGGATGGCTTTAGCGACGAAGATGCCCTAAGCCTCAGCGGCATCACCCTGGACTTGGGAGGTTCTACCGAGGAACCTTACCGCATTCAGGAAGTCACTGTCGACGGCCCGGAGATTCTGTATGAACTGGATAGCAGTGGTCAGGGTAACCTGGTAGTGCTGAAGAACAACCTGACCGCTAACCTGCCTGAAGGCGGCAGTGAGCAACCCGCCGATCCTTCATCACCCAGCCCGAAACTGATTGTCGACCAGGTAACCGTTAGCAACGCCAGATTAGTACTGAATTTTGAAAACCTCGATACCGGGGAATTTGAGATTGATAAAAAGGCTTATGAAGTCACGTTGCCCACCTTCAACGCCGGTTCAATTGGTAAGCCCGACGGTTTGCCAGCCGACCAGGTTGGTGCCGCTATAGTGCAGCAAATGCTGGATAACGCGATTAAACAGGCTAAAGCCGAAGCGAAGAAAGTGGTCGCTAACAAAGCCAAAGAAAAACTTGAGGAAGAAAAAGACAAGTTACTGGAAAAAGGCAAAGACAAACTTAAAGATCTGTTCAACTAGGCAGTGTTTCCTGCTGCTAAATAATGCCTGACGGACGTTCCAGACGTCCGTCGCTTACCACCTGCTACATGTGCTGTTCAATGGCCACTTCAACACTTTCCGTTGCCTCTGGCCCTTCGATAGTCAGCCACATCTGACCATCCTGCACGGTAACCTGAATTTGCATAGAGCGTTGAACGACGTTTGCCAGCGTGGAGGCCAGTGCTTCGGGCACGGTAAACACCGAGAGGTTTTTGCGGGTTTGCAGCTTATTTTGTTCCTTTTTCCACCATGCATCAAAGCTGTTGTCGGCGTAGGAATAAATCATCATCTGCTGGCTTTGATTACAGCCTTTCTTAATACGTTGCTCTGAGGGTTGGCCTAATTCAATCCACAACTCAATCTCATCACTAAAGTGCTTTTGCCACAGGTCCGGCTCATCATCATCGGATAACCCTTTAGTGAACTGTAATCGCTCATGAGCATTCACAATGAACGCAATAATACGCAGCATCATGCGTGCATCGTTTTCAGACGGATGCCGGGCAATGGTCAGGTTATGATCGTTATAATAGTTGCGGTCCATATCGGTGATCGACAGGTCTGCTTTAAAAATGGTTGCTTTAAGTGCCATAGTAATCCTGAGGTAATAAAGGGTGCAAACGCCATGCAATGTCGCAACGCTCCCGCTCAGCAGATTTTACACGTATATTAGCAGCTATTGATATCATTCGTCCGCAATGGTTAGCTAATTGTTGCGTCTACGCTAGTGAATATAGCAAAAGCGGTTATTCTTTTTGCTGTTATTGTCGAGCTTATCGGGATTAGCATTCTGACCGCGTATTGGTTCACTGAAATGGACTGGAAAACCAGTCTGTGGCATGCCATGTTTTACACTATATCAGCATTCAATAATGCGGGTTTTGCCCTTAGCGCAGATAGTTTGATGCCGTATATTTAGGATCCCGTTATTAATCTTACCATTACGTCATTGTTTACTACGGGTGGTTTGGGCTTTTCACTCTGGCTACATATTTGGCAAAAGCGAAGATAGCGAAAACTCACTCCCTATAGCCGACTTATGCTAGCGGGCACACTCATTCTATACACGTTAGCCCTGCTTACCATTTATTTTATTGAATATGACAACCCATAAACTCTTGGCATGTTAAGCCAGTCTGACAAATAGCTTGCCGCTTGGTTAAAGGCGGTCACACCGAGAACGGCTGATTTCAACACCGTTGATATCGCGTCGCTGAAAGACGCTTCTACAGCATTGATACTGCTGCTTATGTTTACCGGTGGTGGGTCACTTAGTACAGCCAGTGGGATAAAGGTAGTTACTTTTTTGTTCTGTTATTCTCCACATACAGCTTTCTGCGCAGAGACAGTAATGTGGAAAGTTTTGATAAAACAATTCCGTCGGAAACCGTCAGAAAGGCACTCGCCATTACATACATCTGTGTGACCTGGCTGGGTATGTTTGGATTGCTGATAACAGAAAATGGTAAATTCTTTGATGTTGTTTTTGAAACAGTCTCTGCACTCGGCACGATTGGCTTATCCCAGGGATTAACGGCCGAACTAAGTAACCCTGGCAAATTGGTTATTATGTTATTGATGTTTACTGGCAGGCTCGGACCGCTGACAGTAGCTTACTGTCTTACCAGCCCACGTGTAAAAGCGACACGCTTCCCGTCGTCTCGGCTTGCGATTGGATAAGGAATGGAAAGTGCGCAAGCATGGTAAAGAAAAGCGCCGTACCTGGCGACAACTACACCTGGGTGTGGATGCCAATCGCACAAATTCTGTGCGCCGAGATATCGCCGGAGAATATCGGCGACAATTAGGCTCGCAGACTTAAAGAATGGAAGCGAGAAACGGATTATCATAAGCGTTCGCTGGCGGAGACCGCCATGTGGCGCTACAAATCTCTGACGGGTGAAAAACTCCGTTTACGGGATTACAACGCTCAGGTGGGCGACTCCATGGCACGTGTTGCCGTGTTGAACAAAATTAGGCATGCCGGTGAGCAAAATGATCCGCTAAGCAGATTAAGGTAAGGGGAAGTCAGTCCCTGAAAATGAATTGATCAACAAGACCCCATGAAATATGATTTATAACAATGAAAAACCAATAAATCACACTATATATCAAAAACACCCAAAGAACCTATTTGTAATGAAAATTCTCCCGACGCCTCTGTCTAAGGAAAGGAGCTGTTCTGAAATGGCCTAGGAGCAGTTTACGTATTTGCCAAAGCTGACAACAACTTGACTTACGATATCTATATAAGTAACGCCACTGGATTGAGATTTCTTGCCAAGAGCGCCGAAAACCAAGTAAACAATTGTGAAGATTTCAGAAAGGCCTTCAAAAGTACCCGAAGAATTATCTAAATAAAATTAAACCCGAGTGGCGATATCATTAGCAATATTCTCTAGGCATATATCACCGTTAAAAAAATATTCCGGAGTAATTTTGATGCTAAAAGCACGTTCTAATTCTATCGTGATAGTAACCGCATCTATAGAGTCAAGGTCAAACTCTCTGATGGGTGAATTTTCACCAATATCATTATAGCTCTCCCCCAATAAATCAGCTAGATATAACTTCATCCAATGAGTTAACTCGTTACTCAACACTGATTTTTTCATTGCTAGCTCTTTCAATTTATTTCATCTCAGATTGTGTATAACCGATTTATATCAAGTCGTTATAAAAAAACCAAGTAGTTTTTATACAACAATTTTTGCTACCATAGGCGATTAGAATGAATCTGTATGAATAAATAATTAAGAGCTGTAGTTTGAGGGACATATGGAAATAGGCCTGCTTTACCTGCAACAAAAACCACTAGAAGCAGTGCCTTCATCCCGACTTCGAGCCTTACTAAACGAGGCGAATATACAGGGTTTTGATCTTCTGGTTTTGATTTATCGCTCTGTGAATTATCACTCCCAAACGATTAAAGCCTATTGTTGGTCAAGAGTAGAAGAGAAATGGCACGTTAAATTAGTGCCTATCCCTGAGATGTTAATATTCCAGGATGCAGTTAAAAACTATTCAGAGCGTAAACTCCGAGAGTGGTGTATACGGTATCGATACACAATCGCTGACGTGGGCATTAGTAAGAAAAGGCTCGCCGAGCTCCTCAGTGATACAATTTACAACAACACTATTATCCCCACACAAACATTAGCCAAAGACAATACTGTTTCCCATATAAAACTATTTATAAAAGAACATCAGGGAGCGGTAGTCAAACGAGAGAACAGTAACCGCGGAATAGGTTTAGTTTTTATTCGTAAAGTTGAGAGCTTATGGACATTAACCTCTGAACGCAAAAAGATGACAGGCACTTTGGATGAGGTCGCCGAGCAAGCTTCAAAGCTAATTAAAGGACGGATGAATTATCGCGACTATATAATACAACCCTTTATCACAGCAAAAACCAAGGACCAGCGCCCCGTTGATATCCGGGTTCATCTGCAAAAACGGCGAGACGGTAAATGGTACACTACTCGGGCTTATGCAAGGGTAGCCGAAGCTTGTTCAATGTTGCCAAATTATAGCAAGGGAGGTTATCAACGGGACCTAGAGTCATACTTGAAACTTGTTTGCCCCGATAATTTCAAACAGATTAACAGAACGTTAGTCTCGACGGCCATTGGAATTGCTACGGCCCAGGATAGAGTGGCAGATCACCCCCTGTCTGAGTTGGGGCTTGACTTTATACTTGATACCAAAGATAAACTGTGGCTTGTTGAAACAAATGCGTGGCCACAATCGGCACTACACGAAATGGAAAGAGCCCGATACGTTATAGAGTATCTGCGCTTTTTAAAAGCGACAAAAAGTAACTTAGTCAGACAGAAAATACCATGTCAGCAATCCCCCCAGGGCGAATTGGACAATTCCATAGAATATTGTTAACAGCTGTGCTTCTATTTAGCTCACCAGATAATGAATTAACTAAAGAGTAGCCATGTTATGAAACAAGAACTTATTGCCAATTCACCTGATGAAAAGCTAGCGTTACTTACTCGCGATAAACATGCCTATTTTATGGCCAAGGCGCTGGAGAAACGAGGTATCGCCTGGCGGGTCTTGCATCAACCGGGCAAGCTTACGAAGAAAGGTAACCCGAAGCGCTGGTTAAGCTTTAATTTAAACGGTAGAGACTTGCTCTACCGACTGACGATTTTTTTTGAACCCACGAGTGAGCAAACCAGACGTACAAGAACTTACATAAACGGGCAAGCGAGCCATATTGTAGCCGACAAACATGGGACCAAACGAAGGCTTGCTGCCCACCATATCAATTGCCCGAAGGGCCAAATCTTTCGCCGACGTTCAATTCAAAAAGCACTTGAATATTATCATACGACACAAGGTATGTTGTGCGTGAAGCCGAACAATGGCAATCAGGGGCGAGGTGTAACGTCAAGGATCAATAGTTATCAGCGGTATAAACAAGCTGTCGAAAAAGTTGCCGCGAACTTTGTCAATATCGTGGTTGAAGAACACGTTGAAGGCGAGCACTTTCGCTTTTTCTACGTTGAACCAGAGGTTGTGGGGGTACGTCAAGGTATACCGCTTAGTGTAGTTGGAGATGGTAAGCACACTATTGCTGAGTTACTAGCTTTAAAAAACCTACAACGGCGACAGCGTGCATCGCCAACGCACCCCGAAATATCTGTAGATGACAATATTGTTAGTTATCTGAAAGCACAGCAACTTTCGATTGATTCAGTCATACCGCAAAATGAGCGCGTATTTCTTCGTTCTGCTGCCAGCTACTCTGAAGGGGCAGATACGTTATTACATGATTTGAGCTCAGTTCACCCAGATTATCTTGATATTGTAGCTAGGGCATGCCAGGCAGTGCCAGATTTACACTTTTGTGGTGTCGATATTGTGATAAAGGACATTACACAGCCAGCAACTTCAGATAACTACTGGATATTAGAATTAAACTCTACACCTTCGATTACTCCCTTTTACTTTCCTTGGGAGGGTGAAAAAGTGGATATTGCCGGGAAAATCATTGATATGATGCTCAAAAACTTCCCTTTCCCAGAAAGTGAAGACGTGAAAAACAAAGAGAATCATTAGGGATAAAACATGATTACTCTACCAGCGCAAGCTACAAAGCTTGATCAACACGCCGCATCATTGGCGTGGTCGTTATCGCAGAATGGTATTGATTACGAAGTATTTTCGTCAAACAATAAAAAATCAGACATTGCCTACTGGCTAAAGTTTGAGGTTAATGGTCAAGCGTTTTTATACCGCTATGGTGTTTTGTTTACGGTATCCAACACAGGCGACCAGTCCGATAAGGTTAATATTAACCATCGAGCAGAATTACTCGTGGCGGATAAACACAAAACCAAGCTGCACCTTGCCAAACATGGCATTAGCGTACCATTTGGCAAATTCTTTCGACGACGTTCATTGCAACCCGCTTACGATTTTTATAACGATCTTACAAAACCGCTATGCGTGAAACCTAACAATGGCCGTATGGGTCGCTGTGTAACCGCTTCTATCAATACCTATGAACAATACACTAAAGCCATATCTCGTGTGGCTGCTGATTATCCAACCCTAGTGGTTGAAGAGCATGTAGACGGAGAACATTTTCGCTTTTTTTACGTTGAGCCAAAGGTCATTGCGATCCGCGAAGGTATTGCACTGAGTGTAGTAGGTGACGGTGTGAGTACCATTGCCACTCTGCTCAATAACAAAAATAAAGAGAGAGCTATAAGAAACCTGGTAACCCATCCGACGGTTGCTATCGATCAACCAATACTGGATTATTTGGCAGCGCAACACCTCACACCAGAAAGTGTACCCGCTTTAAACCAGCGAGTGTTTTTGCGGTCATCTGCCGGACACTCGGAAGCAGCAGATACCATAATTCTGCCGCCGGAAGCCATCCACCCGGATTACCTTCGCATTGTGGAAAGGGCCTGCCAATCGGTACCCGGATTATATTACTGCGGTATCGATATTGTTATTAAGAACCGGACAAAACCCGCCACAAATGAGAACCATTGGATTATTGAGCTTAACGCAAACCCTGGTTTGTCGCCCTATTACTACCCCTGGGTTGGCGATAAAATTGATGTCTGCAAAGTATTGGTAGATTTGCTAAGGAGCCCGCGTGAATTCTAAACAAAACATGGTTACAAATCCCGATACCAATGATGGAAAGAAACGTCCACTGGATCCCTTCGAGCGATGGGGTTATATCAACCGCAAAGTACTTACTTTTAAGCTTAGCGAAAATGAACAAGAGAAGTTTAAGACTGGTTTAGCCAATCTCCACTATGAACGAAGTAAAATTGAAAAGTATGCCTCGGGGGTACTTGATGACATGCTCATATTCAATGGGAACACAAATAGCCCCGCCATATTATGGTGTTTTAATCATTGGAGCGAGCCACTTTTGCTAGCTCGACATTTACCCAATTCAGTCACCTTGATAGCGGCAGTTTCTACTCACCTGTTAGCAGCAAGACAAGAGTGGAGGCTCAAAACGCGATTACATGAACACCTTGTTAAGCGTTACTTAACCACGTTAAAAGTGCATAACTTGATTTCGAACCAACTACTTATCGGTGGGAATTGTCAGGGTGCACCGGTAGCCGAGTCACTGGCAGTAAGAATCAATAACCAAACCGGACTCTTACCTCAATTGGTTACACTCGATTATACCCAGCGCAAAGCCTATTGTGGCCCCAAACTAATGCTATTTGGCAAAGACAGTAGTTATAACCCGTTCAACAGCGGAATAGACCCTAATAAAATGTGGGAAACTTTACCAGGCAAATGGCAGTACGAATTTTTAAACGCCGCGCATGGCCAATATTTTAGAGAACCAGGTATCACTGAATTAAGCCAGTTTTTGGATAGAGAAATGCAACAGCTGATAACAACAAATGTATCTGTCCCAGACCCATCTACCGATGCTTACTCTCAGAAAGCAATATAATGAATGCTATGAAGCAAGAAATAACTGAATTATTGGTGAGCGGAACTGATGAAAGGACGTCATTGGATAAGAGAGGTTTATCTAACTACGGCATTTCTTTTACCGATAGCAGTTTGACAAATAGAGGCTCCTGCACTTGTAACCATATTACCCAACATCACATTGACTATTTATCTAAAAAATTGCGCATAGTTTCAACCAGTCAAGACTGGATTAGTTTAATAGACAAAGTACGAAATAGTATTCAACAAGAAGTCGTTGGAATTACAGAGACTAATTTCGAGGTTTTATTCGGGCCCTCTGGCACTGATTTACTGTACTTCCCGTTGCTTTTTTCAAGAGAGCGTTTTCCTGAAAAAAAGAGTTTGTATATTGTTACTTGTATTGATGAACTAGGCTCAGGAGCCATTAATGCCTCTCAAGGTAAGTACTTTTCCGCAAAAAATCAGTTTGGAGAAGGCATACCGAAGGGAGAGTCCATCATTGATACTGATTTTATTGAAACTCATTACCTAAACGCCCGGTGTCCGCAAGGATATATTGAAAACCCTAGAGAAAAATTAAGCGAGTTAATTAGTTTCAATCCTGACAAAAGTATTATTGTTAATCTAGTTGTTGGTTCTAAATCGGGTATTGAAGACAACCTTTCATGGATAGATGAACTGGCCGCAGACAATGTGATGTGGAATGTAGACATGTGCCAATTCAGGCACAGTTATAAATTGATTGCTCCCCTCATCCAAAAGGGAGTTTCAGTTATGATCACTGGTTCTAAATTTTACCAATCCCCTCCATTTTGCGGGGCTATTTTGATCCCGGAAAGTTGGATTAAAAAAATAGAAAATATCAAAAGATTATCTCATTTTGACTTATTCAATAAAGTGTTCTCCAAGTATGATCTTCCACCTACGCTAAGGCAAAAAACTAACCTTCCAGCAAAAATCAACAAAGGCGGAGTCCTTCGATGGCTAGTGACGTTTAAGTCTATTTCCGATTTAAGGCTTATCGAAAAAAACAACATTAGCAAAATAACATATACCTGGAATGCATTTGTTAACAATGAGTTAGGAAAACATAAAGAATTTATGCTGATGCCTGAGCAGAACAAAACAGATCCCACAATAATCTCTTTTCAGGTTAAAGGGAAAGATGGGGTTTTAAACCATCAACAATTAAGAACACTGTTTATATCAGTGGTAACAAGCAACCAACCTGACCTTCCAACCAAAAGAGTTTTTATCGGGCAACCTGTCGCTTATGGCGATAAGTCCTTTTTGCGGTTAGCGATAGGAGCCAATGATATAGTTGATTTTAATGCACGTGGAGCAGATTTACTTGAAATCGATAAGCGAATTATAGCTCTCATTAGTGAAAAACTAATTGAGTTGGAATCAATACAGCCGTAAATCTACTCACTTAAATAATTGACATAACGCACTACCAATTGACTATACCAGCTCATTGTGAAGGAAAATCAAAAGCTGATGACATCACAGTCGTTCCTCCCCCCCCAAAAAAACGCCGCTTTGCCTCCGGTATTGTTGTGCGTAGGTTTTCATCGCAGTGCCACATCCGCAATTGCCAATTATTTACACAATGCAGGTCTTGATTTCGGCGAAAATTTAATTCAGCCGCATATCGCAAACCCAAGGGGCTATTTCGAAGATATGCCGGTGGTGAAAATGCATGAGTCATGGCTGGAAGAGCAAGGCACTAACTGGCAATATCATGGAGAAGTGGCGTTAACACAAAAGTCAGCTTACGCAGAACAAATCAAGCAATATGTTGCGCTGCGCGACAAGCAGGCCAAACCATGGGCATTGAAAGATCCCAGACTTTGCTTATTTTTGCCTAGCTGGCAATACGCCTTAAAAGAACGGGCCCGATACTGTATTGTTGTTCGCTCCTGGCAGAGCTGTGTTGAATCCTTGCACCACCGGCATAGCAGAGAGCTGACCTACTTAACTCAACGCAGCCGTTCATCACAGCACCTCAAATTTTGGCAAATAGAGGCGCTGGCCGCCAAAATGTGGCTAAACTACAACCAGCAAATAGTTGAGTTCATCCAGCAAAATCGCGCTAAATGTGTAGTAGTTACGCAAAAAGCTGCATTAGTTGGCGCCCCGATATTGGATAGTATTAATGCGATGGATGATTTTTCACTTGATAACAACGCGTTATCACCATTTTCCAAAGAACTGGTAAAAGAAACCGTTAGCCTTCGCCACAATACTCTGATTCCAACACAATTAAAAAATGAACTGGACAAATTGTGGCGTACATTGCTTAGCCTTTGTGATCATAGGGCCGAGAATGAGCTGGTAAACACCTACTTTGATGCCAACACACCTATTATTTCTGCTTTGTTAAGTGTATCACCACAACCTCTTAGCTTATCTCACAAAGATGAAAATAAGACTATGCAACAGTTATTTGGTGAGTATTCGAACGACAGCACATCGGCAATCAAAGGTTACTTTGCGTTTTATGGCGACGCATTGAGTAAAATTGATCAAGCAAGTTTACTAAAACACTATGCCAATTTACTTAAACAATGTTGTAATGTTCATGCCAGATTTGAGCTCGCCGCCAGAATATTAACGCATATAGAAAAATGCAATATTTTAACGCAGCGTCACAACGGTCAACTCACACTAACGCAGGTGCCTCCACTAATATCTCTCCAAACTCGCTTGTTTCCGAAGAGCAAAGGCGCAGATAAAGTTATTATCAATGGGCTTGCCGCGAAGTGCGACTGGGTTGTACTTTCAGATAACAGTGCCCCAGAGACCTTTTTAGTTAAACGTCAAAATACCGAATCGCCTAAAACGATATTTGTGAGCTTCCGCAATCCTTTTGCTGCAATTAGCTTCTTTTATGAACAGGTAATGCCACAGATTTCTGCGCCATTCATCATAATTTCCGGGTCAGAAGATACAACCTTTCCAGAGCAAATTGACAAGCGTAGGCGATCTTTTAACGAAAAAGAGAACGAATTAATTAAAAATATTCTGGATGACCCAAATCTCATTCACTGGTTTACAGAAAACCTATCCAGCAATAGCCATAGTAAACTAAGCCCTATTCCACTAGGACTGGTATATCGAGACAGTAAACAGAATCCGTCTTTACCATGGGAAACTGTACCTCCTATGCGTTCACGACCAAACAAAGTATTATGTGCCCACAGAGTTAGAGGTGACCACCAATGGGACCTCAGGAAGCGTGTAAAGCATATAGCCACCAAAGAGTGGCAACAATTTTGTATTGTTATTGACAATTATCTCTCAGAACGTACTTATTTAACGCTTTGCAAAACCGTTAGCTTTGTTGCTTGTGTGGAAGGCGGAGGTCTGGATCCCGCGCCTAAGATAATTCACAGCATTCTAATGGGCGCAATCCCCATTATCAGGCGCACACCAACGAGCGAAGCCTATTCAGAGTTGCCCGTTGCTTTTGTAGATGATTGGACCCCTTCTGCTATAAACGAAAAAAAGCTAGCGCGGTGGAAGGAGAAATTGTCACAATGGTATGACGAACCAGACAAGCGTACCAAAGTACTTAAAAAGCTGGATATCAACTTTTGGTGGGAAAAGTTGTGCAATCGTCTACAGCAGCGCTAAATTCCTTAGCTTTGCAATAAACACAGTCGAGCTATCACTAGTAACTTTACCACTTGTGGTTTTAAGTAGTTAGCCTCTTTCGAGAAGATAAACTTCTATTTTAGAGGGTGTCCGTCCGGTAATCCCCACATTCAATTCATAAGTTAGCTGCGGCATCGTGTTCGCTTTCAAAGGAGAATGACCATGCAGTAACATCAACAAAAACAAAGCGGACTCACCGCTGTTGAGTTTTGTCGTCAGCAGCAGATTAATGTTCAAACCTACTATACCGGCCGCCGTGATATTAGGCTTAAACGAACAAGCAGCAAGTTTGTTCAAGTGAAGCGTGAAGTGACGAAGATTGAGTCATACATTGAGGAAATGGATCGCGAACCTCACCTGCAATTTGGAAACGCTCAACTTAGCGTGCCAACAAACATCAGCCCTCACTGAGTTGCCACTGTCATGAAGACATTAGCCGAATGAAGATGCTCGTTGAGCCTGCCGACATGTATTTATACATGAATATCGTCGACTGCTGTAAGTCGAGTAACGACTTGATTGTGGCGGTCGCACGGGGCATGAACCTCAATGTCTTCCGTGACGCGCTGTTCGTCTTCTGCAACAAAAAGCGCGATAAGTTTTAACTCCGTAGTATTTTTTTGTGAGAACTAAAATATGAACCTAGCTCGTTGAGTTAGGGAAGTCCAATTACCGTTTATGGGGTAGAACCTAGAGCCTGTCGAAAGACAAATAAATGGTGCCCAGAGGCGGGTAAAGCGAGATTCAAGTGAACAAACAGTTTTGCTCACGCTCGCTGAACGGCTCGAGCTGTGCGAGAGGCTGAAATGTCCGCCAAGCAGAAATAACTGCAGGGATTTATCACATTATGGGAGTATTTTAACTTAGAAAAGAATGGTGCCCAGGGGCGGACTTGAACCGCCACGCCCTTGCGAGCACTAGCACCTGAAGCTAGCGTGTCTACCAATTTCACCACCTGGGCCTTGCGTTTAGCTCGTTGCTCAACGCGGGCGGAAAGATACGCTGTTGGACTATTCTTGTCAATCACTTATTTTCACTTTCCCTAAATTTTTGCAACTTACGGCTTGTGTATGAGCAATATCCTGCAAACTCATCTTTCCGCAGGGGTCCATGCTGTAATATTGCGCAAACCAGAGCTGTAATGTGGCCATCGCATCATCCAGGGCATTATGTGCCGGAGCCAGCGGTAAATCTAGGCGCTGACGGCATACCGTAAGGGTGGCACTGTTTGGCGGGAGCACATCATGTTGTTTTTGCAACTGATACACCGCCAGCTTCAGCGTATCTATGGTAATCACCTCTGGCAGATACATTTCGTTGGCGGCGAACACTTTATCGAGTACCGCCAGATCAAGCCCGGCATTATGAAAAACCCAAACATGGGTCTGAGCATAAGGTGCGAGACGCTCTAACGCTTCCTTAATGTGCGCACCCTGAGCAATTTCATCCGCTGTCAGGCCATGAATAACCGGGCTTTGCTCCAGATCGCCCGATGCCCTGACCACGTCATAATAGCAGCTACTCAGCTCAATGCTCCCGGCCTTCCCCTCTGTCCAGCCAATCGACGTTACTTTGGCTTTCTGTGGGTCCAGCGAGGTCAGTTCCAAATCAACCGCCAGCAAGGGGACATCCCGGAGCATTTGGTGCTTGCGGCTTTCCGGCAAAGCGGTTCCACTACTCATCCACTGCCGTATGCGCCGCCAGATTGAAGGCTGTCGCTGCGCCTGCATATCAGGATATTCCGCCGGAGAATTTCATAACCGCCGCTTGCTGGGCTCGCTCGATAGCCTGAAAGGCCGCTTTTAACTGGTGTTTTTCAATCGACGATAAGTCGCTGACTGACACCAGATTGTTGGTGACTCTATTTTGCAGTTGGTGGCGCCAGCGAAGTCGATTTAAGAACAGCCAGATATCCCGCAGATTATCTGCATCACGGTTCGATAAACCGGCGCCTGCCGGGAGTGCGGCAAGCCGCCCGAGCGTAGACGGCATGGTTAACCCGTTTGCCAACGCATAAAGCCTTACCAGGTTATTAATAATGGCAATTGCCCGCACTTTCAGATCAATAGCATCTTTAACGGTGTGGCCTTTTTCATAGGTGAATTTTTTAAACATCGACAGGGGCACCGAGGCATCATTAGCCTGGCGCGCCAACGCCGCCAGAAACATGGGTTGTTTTAATAAGGGCGCCCGAGCCATCTGCATTTTTCTGAATAAATCCACGTCTCCTGCGGCAGCACGGGCATCCAGAAAAATATTAAAATACATAATGGCTTTATTAGTGGGTTGAGCCACCCAGCCTTTTGCTTCTTTAATGGCAGCATCCAGTGACAACCGGAGCTCGGCATTGCTGGCCATAATATTGCCCGGGCACAGTTTGATTCCGCATTTTCCCAACCCGTTGCACACATACTCTGCCATACCGGCAAAGTAAGCCGCCTCCTCGTCACTCGGTTCACGTTCCAGCAATAAGCCGTTGTCCTGATCAGAGCCCATGGTCTGATCTTCCCGCGCCTGTGAGCCATAGACAATCCAGGCATAATCTAGCGGCGCCGGCCCGTTTTCGCGCTGATAATAACTAATCAACTTACGGGTCATAATATCGGTAGCCTGGGCCAGCACTTTACCGGCAATATCGAAATCCCCGAGGCGCTTGGCATGGGTGGCTAAATAATGTGGCAGTTGCCACGACAGCCTGGCGAGCTCATAAAGGTTTTCCGCTTTAGAGAGCTCACCAATAACAAACAGTACATTGCCCTTTTGATGACGTATTATATCTGACGCGGTCACCATACCCAGCGGCTGCCGGGTTGTCCGGTCTATCACCGGTAGGTGATGAATATTGCGCTCGGTCATCAGTGTCATGGCGTCGAACATGGTGCGGTTCTGAATAATCATGGCCGGTTTCTCTGTCATGATAGACTTTACCGGCAAACCAACATCCAGGCCGGTGGCCACTACCCGGTTACGCAAATCGCGGTCGGTAACAATACCGGCGAGCTTGTCATTATCGGTTATCAGCAGTGACGATACATTGCTTTGTGACATAACCTCTGCGGCCTGCTGCACTGACAGACTGACATCCACTTTTACCGGCGCCCGCTCAATCACTTCGGATAGGGCTTTATACAGCCACATGGAATTTGAGTCTTGCACAGCCTGGTTCTGCAGTGCCTCGCTTTTGGTGCCCTGGAAGAAGTTGGCGATTTCCGGCATCTCCAGAGATTTTTTAAACGCGACCTCGCTAAACGAATAAACCAGTCCGGGTGAGTCCACTTCTACTTCCAGCGGATAGGTCACGCCATCTATCAGCGCATGAAAGCCAAAGTAATCACCTTCACTCAGGTGTCGCTCAGGTCCGTCACAGTCTTTTACCGAAAACTGGCCGCTCTGGATAAGAAACAAACGTCCGGCGTTTTCCTTGAGTAACGCTTCCTGGTTTTCCTTAGCCAGATAGATAAGCCTCGCCTTTTGGGCCAGTTCATCGAGCATTTCATTTTTCAGGTGATCAAAAGGTGCTGAGGTTTTCAGAAAATCGATCACTTGCTGTGGCGTGGTACTCATAAGCTGTCCCCAAAAGCGTTTTTATCCTGTATTAGTTACAGCATACTGTTTTTTTGCCAATCACTAACTGTGCTGAATCAACCCTGTTTATGCCTGAACAGCCTTTGGAAAAACCTGCTCAGGGATAAATAAAGAAGGCCCACCGCAAGGTGAGCCTTTTCGTATTTAAATGTCAGTCAATCTTAGTGAGCCGACGCTTCACCCGCGCCTTTCGGGAAGCGGATACTTTCAACCATTTCCTGGATTTCCTGTGGCGCTTCATCAGTCATTTTGAACACGCCGTAGGCGACTGCGAAGTTCACAATCATCCCCAGGGTACCGATACCTTCCGGCGAAATACCAAACCACCAGTTAGCAGGCACGTTCGCTGCCGGATTCACAAACTTGAAGTAGATGATATAGGCTGCGGTAAACGCGATACCCGAGATCATACCAGCCACAGCACCTTTATCATTCATACGCTTGCTAAAGATACCCATAATAATAGCCGGGAAGAAGCTCGAGGCCGCGAGACCGAACGCGAAGGCGACCACCTGCGCAACGAATCCTGGCGGGTTAATCCCAAAGTAACCGGCAATCACAATCGCCACACCCGCTGCCAGTCGGGCATAGCCCAGCTCAGCTTTATCAGAGATGTTTGGCGCAAAGTTACGTTTCAGTAAGTCGTGTGATACCGAAGTCGAGATTACCAGCAGCAGACCCGCCGAAGTAGACAGTGCCGCAGCCACACCACCAGCCGCTACCAGAGCGATAACCCAAGCAGGCAGGTTGGCGATTTCCGGGTTAGCCAGTACCATGATGTCACGGTCAACGTTTACTTCATTAGCACTGTTAGGGTCGGTAATACTACCCGCAGCATAATACATGTTGCCATCGCCATTCTTATCGTTAAATTCGATAAGGCCGGTTTTTTCCCAGTTCTTAATCCAGGTAGGGGCATCCGCATAAGGTGTACCCGCCAGGTCCGGACCATTGATGGTTTCAATCATGTTTACCCGACCAAATGAAGCCAATGCCGGCGCAGTGGTGTACAGGATTGCAATGAAGACCAGCGCCCAACCTGCAGACTTACGCGCATCACGTACTTTAGGTACAGTGAAGAAACGTACGATAACGTGTGGTAGACCAGCAGTACCTACCATCAGTGCGAAGGTAATAAAGAATACGTCAATGGTGCTCTTCGTTCCGGTGGTATACTCTGCAAATCCAAGTGCCAGTGAAATCTGGTCCAGTTTCTCCAGCATGTACATCCCGGACCCATCAGCCAGCGTTGCACCGAAAGCAGTTTGCGGCAGAATGTGACCCGTCACCATTACAGAGATAAATACACAAGGTACTAAGTAGGCGAAAATCAGTACGCAGTACTGAGCCACCTGAGTGTAGGTAATGCCTTTCATACCGCCTAATACGGTGTAGAAGAATACAATTGCCATACCGATAACCACACCGGTAACAATGTCTACTTCCAGGAAGCGGCTGAATACCACGCCAACACCACGCATCTGACCGGCAACATAAGTAAAGCTTACGAAGATGGCACAGAATACCGCTACGGTACGTGCGGTTTGTGAGTAGTAGCGATCACCAATGAAATCCGGTACAGTAAATTTACCAAACTTACGTAAGTAGGGCGCAAGACACAACGCCAGCAGTACGTAACCACCGGTCCAGCCCATCAGGTAAACCGCGCCGTCGTAACCCATAAAGGAAATCAGACCGGCCATAGAGATAAACGATGCGGCTGACATCCAGTCCGCAGCGGTTGCCATGCCGTTAAGGACAGGTGGAACACCGCCGCCGGCAACATAAAAGTCGTTGGTTGAACCAGCGCGGGCCCAAATCGCAATAGCGATATACAGGGCAAACGAGGCGCCAACGATGATAAAGGTTAATAATTGTACATCCATTGGATTACTCCTCGTCTACGCCGTATTTTTTGTCTAATGCATTCATTTTGGCCATATATACAAAAATGAGTACCACAAACACGTATATTGCACCTTGCTGTGCAAACCAGAATCCCAGCTTAAAGCCAAAGAACTGGATTTCGTTTAGCACGTCTACTAAGAGAATGCCGCAGCCAAAAGACACGACAAACCAGACTACTAACAATTTGGCGAGGATGGAGAGATTCTCCTTCCAGTACGCCGTTTTGTCGTCATCACTTTTAAATGCCATCTTTCCGTCCTCATCAACAGGTTAATTCGATGTTCTATTTTTACATTTTCCTAACGGAGAGCTTCTCAGGCGACTTTAGCGCTTACCCTGGCTATCCCAAACCGCCAAAATCGCCTAAAAACCGCATAATTAGGAGCTTCGGATATACTCTAGACGGGCCTGTCAATTCAAGAAATGAGACCATGGTCGTAGGTCAGGTCTTAGGGGGTTGGTTATAATGCAATCAGATTTGTTAAAAACCTGTTAGGACAAGGCATGACGTTCGGTTGGGTTTCACTCGCACTCGTTTATTTATTTTTATTATTTTATATCGCCAGTTGGGGCGATAAGAATTCTCCCACCGCCAGATGGATAACCTCGCATCCGGTCATCTACTCCCTGGCACTGGCGATTTATTGTACTGCCTGGACCTTTTTTGGTGCGGTAGGTCAGGCATCGCGCGATACCTGGATATATTTACCCATTTTGCTTGGACCGGTTTTGGTTTACGTTCTTGGTTACCGGTTTATCTATAAACTGACACTGGTCAGCAAAAAACAGCATATTAATACCATTGCCGACTTTATTGCTTCCCGCTATGGCAAGCGTCAGGCGGTTGCTCTGCTGGTTACCATTATCGCTTTGATGGCCACTATTCCCTATATCGCCCTGCAGTTAAAAGCCATCGGTGCCACCTTTAAACTATTAACCAATCAGCCTAACAGCCAGTTTATTATTGTTCTGGCCACCGCCTTTATTGCCCTGTTTGCGATCTATTTTGGTACTAAACAAACCGATGTTACCGAATACCGCCGCGGCTTAATCCTGGCCATTTCCTTTGAATCCTCTATTAAACTGTTAGCACTGGTTCTTGTCGCCATCATCGGCTATCAGGCATGGTATGAGCAGGAAACAAGGCCGATTCTTGAAGATTTCCTCACCTCTGAAGCACTGTCTCAGTTTTCCTCTTTTACCTTTTTCGCCCAGGTGATTATGGCCGCCGCCGCGGTGATTTGTTTGCCTCGACAGTTTCACGTGGCAATTGTTGATAACCTGAGCCTGAATCACCTGAAAACGGCACGCTGGTTATTTCCGTTATACCTGGCAATCACCGCCACCGTGATTCCTATTATTGCCATGGCCGGGCAATCGGTGTTTGCCAGCAATCCCATTGAGCCGGATACTTATGTACTATCGCTGGCCATTTTCTCGGAATCTTTTTTACTGCAGGTCATTGTGTTTGTTGGCGGATTATCGGCCGCCACCGCCATGATCATCGTTGCCACGCTGACGCTCAGTACCATGCTGACCAACGACGTGGTACTCCCCCGATTACTGGCAGTTAAACAACATTCCGCAGCTTACGGTGACTACGGTAAACGCATTCGACTGATCCGCCGCATTATCATTGGCATTATTCTGTTACTGGCCTTTTTATATCACCAGCAAATGACCGGCAGTCGTTCGCTGCACTCCATTGGTTTGATTGCTTTTTCGCTGGTTATTCAGCTTATGCCTGCGGTAATTGGCGGCTTGTACTGGAAACGCGGCCATGCGCATGGTGTATACGCAGGCCTGGTAGTTGGGCTCATCACCTGGGTGTTGTGGCTGGTGTTGCCCATTGTCAACAGCTCCTCCACGGACTTTGAACAAAGTGAGTTACTCAGCCAGGGCGCGATTATCAGCCTGATTGCCAACGCCATGGCCTATTGCCTGTTTTCTTGGTTTGCGCCGGCCCGATTAATTGACAGGATCCAGGCTGAAGCCTTTGTATCCCCCGCTGAAGTGCGTAATACGCCACTCAAGAATCAGAGTGTTAACGTTACCATCGCTGATCTTATCACTTTGCTCTCCACGTTTATGGGCACCGGGCGCTGCAAGCAGTTGGTCAATGAGTATCAGCAACTGCACCACACCACGGTTGAAAGCTCTCAGGTACCGGATGACGCCTTTATGGCCTTCTGTGAAAGGGCACTCGGCGGTGTCATCGGTGCATCCAGTGCTAAAGCGCTGATCGACAGTGTACTGCGTGGTAAGAAGCTCGACTTTACCGAAGTTATTAACTTCTTTGACGATACCACCCAGGCCATGCAATTTAACATGACCGCCCTGCTCACCTCTCTGGAGAATATGGATCAGGGCATCAGCGTGATTGATAAACACCTTAACCTGGTGGCCTGGAATAAACAGTACGCCACATTGTATACCTATCCGGAAGACTTTTTAGTGGTGGGCATGCCCATAGAAAAGCTCATCCGCTACAATGCACAACGGGGGGAGTTTGGAGTAAATGATATTGAGGGCGAAATCGAAAAACGTCTGGAGCACCTGCGTTCTGGCACGCCTCATCGGTTTACCCGTCAGCGTAGCGACGGCCGGGTTATTGAAATGGTCGGTAACCCGCTCCCGGGTGGCGGCTTCGTAACCAGCTTCAATGATATTACCGGGCACGTGGAAATCCAACAGGCACTGGAAGAGTCCAATATCGACCTTGAGCTGCGAATTAAAAAGCGCACGGAAGAAGTTCACTCGATTAACGCCGAGTTACGCCTCGAGATTGAGCGCCGCCGCGGCGTAGAAAAAGAGCTGATCCGGGCCCGTAAACAGGCCGAAGATGCCAATGCCAGTAAAACCCGCTTCCTGGCGCTAGCAAGTCACGATGTATTGCAGCCGCTTAACGCTGCCAAGCTTTATGTTTCGGCTTTGCAGGAGGCCAGATTACCGGAAGCGGTGAATAACATCGTCAACAAACTCAACCACTCGGTTACCTCCAGTGAGGCGCTGATTGCTACTCTGCTGGACATTTCCCGCCTGGATCAGGGCGAGCTCAAGCCCAACCCGGAGCCGGTAAACATCAAGGATTTATGTGATCCCATCGTTGATGAGTTATCAATGCGCGCCAGGGATAAAGGCCTCATCCTGCGCACCCGCTTACTGAACTGCTGGGTGTATGCCGATAAAACCTTCCTGTATCGAATAATTCAGAACCTGCTGTCTAATGCAGTGAAATACACCAACACGGGTAAGGTGCTGCTTTCTACCCGCAAGCGGGCAGGAAAACTGCTGATTGAAATTCGTGATACCGGCATTGGGATCTCCAGGGAGCAACAGGCTTTAATCTTTAGTGACTTCTATCGCACCAATGTAAGCTCTGAACACGGCATCGGGTTGGGTTTGGGTGTAGTAAGACGATTAAGCCAGCAGATGCAGTGTAAGGTAAAAGTTGAATCTGAAGTGGGCCGGGGCAGTTGTTTCTCGCTGAGTTTCCCCATGACCCAGCCACTGGTCGCAAAGAATACCTCGCTGGCAAACCCTACCGCTTCCTTCCACGGTCTACGGGTGTTGTGTGTGGACGACCAGCAGGAAAATCTCGACGCGCTACAAACGTTATTAGAGAAATGGGGCGTAAGCACGGTATTGGCGGATAACTGGAACGATGCTATCACGCAGGCCGATATTTTCTCGCCGCAAATTTTACTGATGGATTATCAGCTCGGCAACGATCAAAATGGTCTGGATTTAATTGATGCCATTCGCCAGCATCTCGATATCGTGCTGCCAGCTTCACTGGTTACCGCCACCCACGATGAGGATGTCGTGACCCGTTGTAAGGAACAAGGGGTGAATTACCTGAGCAAACCCATTAAGCCCGCTAAGCTCCGCGCGCTGCTTAAAAGTATGACCCGCTACATTAAACATGCCCACTAATGTGTGGGCATGTTTAGATAAGTAGCCTGTACATCTCATTATTTTTACCCGTATGCTATACCTTAATACGGTAGTGGCAGGTAGTTGTGACCGTTAAGAAAAGTCACCGTCACGATAAATTATATTCACTTTACATTCTAACGACACAAGGCAAAGTATGCCGTTTTTTGCCGCAACCAATACTAGGCTTAATCATGCGAATCGCAATACTTTCAAGAAATCCGAAGCTTTATTCTACCCGCCGTTTAAAAGAGGCCGGCGAGCTCAGAGGTCATACTGTTGACGTAGTCGACACGATGCACTGTTACATGGATATCACCAGTAGCAACCCATCCGTTCGTTACAATGGTAAAAAGCTGCCGGTTTATGATGCAGTGATCCCACGCATTGGTGCCTCAGTGAGCTTTTACGGCACCTCGGTTGTTCGTCAGTTTGAAATGATGGGGACTTACAGTATTAACGAGTCGGTGGCAATCAGCCGCTCGCGGGACAAACTTCGTTCCTTACAGTTGCTCTCCCGGAAGGGTATCGGCATGCCCCGTACCGGCTTTGCTCACCACCCGGACAAAGTGGACGATGTCATTAAAAACGTTGGCGGCGCACCCGTGGTGATCAAATTACTGGAAGGTACTCAGGGGATCGGAGTCGTGCTGGCCGAAACACAAAAAACGGCAGAAGCTATGATTGAAGCCTTTATGGGCCTGAATGCCAGCATTCTGGTTCAGGAATACATCAAAGAAGCCGGTGGTGCAGACATCCGCTGCTTTGTCGTGGGTGGCAAAGTTATCGCAGCCATGAAACGCCAGGCCGCGCCGGGTGAGTTTCGCTCCAATCTGCACCGAGGAGGTTCCGCCAGCCTGGTTCGTCTGTCACCAACGGAGCGTAAAACCGCAATTGATGCGGCCAAAACCATGGGCTTAAATTGTTGTGGTGTGGATATCTTACGCTCGTCCAGAGGGCCGGTAGTGATGGAAGTTAATTCTTCACCGGGCCTGGAAGGCATTGAAAAAGCGACCAATAAAGACGTGGCCAGTATGATTATCGAGTTTATCGAGAAATCGGCTAAGCCCCACAGCACCAAAACGAAAGGAAAAGGTTGATGGCCAGCAAAGGGCTTGTTATTGGCGGTGAAACCATACTGCCAGGTGAAACGAAGAAGGTCGCGCTGGATATGCCACCTCTTTATACCGCTACGAGTATGAGTATTCCGGTTTACGTGAAGCGCGGGAAACGGTCGGGTCCTACGCTCTTCGTGAGTGCCGCTATCCATGGTGATGAGCTGAATGGTATTGAAATCATTGCACGACTCATCAAATCCCGGGCTATCGACAGGTTAAAAGGCACACTAATAGCAGTGCCAACCGTTAATGTTTACGGTGTGCTGAACCAGTCACGTTACTTACCGGACAGACGCGACCTGAACCGCAGCTTTCCAGGTAGCCGAAAAGGCAGTCTGGCCGGGCGTTTGGCGCATTTATTTTTTAATGAAGTGGTGAGCAAGTGTGATGTCGGTATCGACCTGCATACCGGCGCAATTCACCGCAGTAACTTACCGCAGATCCGCGCCGACCTGGACGACGAGGAAGTACTTGCTATGGCACAGGCATTTGGAGTGCCGGTACTGCTCAATGCCGATATTCGCGATGGTTCGTTACGCGCGACAGCCAGTGAAGCCGGGATCAAAATTCTGCTCTACGAAGCCGGTCAGGCCTTACGTTACGACGAGTTTTCCATTCGGGCCGGGGTAAAAGGTATTATTAACACCATGCGCCATCTGGGTATGCTCAATAAAAGCCGTGCGAAAAGCTTGCCGATTAAACCTTATATCGCCCGTTCCAGTGGCTGGGTTCGCGCCCCGGAAAGTGGCTTTATCAACCACCTGGCGCAACTGGGAGACCATGTGGAAAAAGGCGATAAGCTGGCTACCATTGCGGATTCTTACGGTCAGTTTCTGGGTACCCTCACCAGCCCAGCAGAGGGTGTGGTTATTGGTAAGCAAAATATTCCGTTAACCCAGGAAGGTGAGGCGATTTATCACATTGCCTATTTTAAAACCCCGGATACCGTGGCAGAACAGGTGGAAATGCTGCAGGACAATCTGATACCTAACGACTCAACGGTGACAATATAAATGAACAGAGCACATAAAACCAAACAGATGATTGGTGCCCTGGAATATGGCAACCTGCCAGAGCTGGGGATCACCAATTTAGTGATGCGGGTAGACACCGGCGCTGCTACGTCCTCTTTGCATGTGGATGATATCCAAGAGTTTGAACGCGATGGTGAACGCTGGATACGGTTTGATATTCATCCTGACATTCACGACGTGGAACGTACGGTAAGATGTGAAAGTAAAGTGCTCAGCCAGAAGAAAATTAAAAGCTCGACGGCCGATCGCCAGCGCCGCTATGTCATACGCACCCGGCTGGAGATGGGCTCGCGGGCATGGAAAATTAAACTCACACTGACCGACCGCTCTGAAATGACTTATTTAATGTTATTAGGCAGACAAGCTATGGTCGGCAAATTCTATGTCGACCCTGAATATGAGTTTATCCTGCCGGTACAACCATAACCATCAAGCAATACGCCAGCCTTAACGGTACCGAACCGGTAGCAGACTTCTTCGGCCGGTTCTTAGTTTTCAAGTGGTAATTCGCTGTTACCAGTTGTGCAGGAACAGACACCATCACCTATACTCTAGTAGTTAAGAATAGGGAACTGTGCTGCTCATGTATAAAATGGCGTTATTTATTATCGCTCTGATGGGTGTTTATCCAGCAGTGGTGCATGCCATGGAAATCGTTCGTATACCAACCTTTACCGTTCAGGATCCAATCATTGAATATCTTAATAAGCAGTTAGATCTGGCACTTGAGATAACTGAAGATGACTTTGGTCAGGTAGGGGTCGTGCATTTGAAAATTCCAATGGAAGAAGAACGTCAGTTACGAAATCTCAACCAAAATATAACGGATATTGCCTGGGCCACCTGTTCGGTAGCGCGTAATGAAAACTATCAGCCAGTGCTGATCCCACAAATCGCAGGCCTTTTTGGCATTCGCGTTAGCGTTATTCGTAAAGGTGACCAGCAATTATTGGAAATCAATGATATAGACACACTTAAGGACCTCATTGTAGTGCAGTCTCCAAAATGGCAAGACTATGACATCCTGGTCAATAACGGCTTTACTGTTCTGCCCTCAGATCGCTTTTCTGCCTACCGTGCGATTGAAGAAGGCCTGGCTGATTTCTACCCCAGAGGTATAGCAGAAGTCACAGACGAGATGCAGATGGCAAGTACAAAAGGTCTGACTGTAGCGCCTCATCATGCCTTACGCTATCCACTACTGTTTTTGGTTTATGTTAAAAAGGGCAATACGGCGCTGGCTGAAAGACTCACGCAGGGTTTTCAGCATAATCTGGAAAGCGGTACTTTTCAGAGCCTCATGCAATCCCAGCAATGGTTCAAGAGAGCGAAATCCATGCTGCAGGGGAGAACGTTTTTTGACCTTGAGAATAGAGATTCCCTGGGCGAGTGCCTGCAAGTTCAGGAACAACATAAATCATTACTGCAGGCCCCTTATGCCAATAATTAGATAGCCCAATGAAAAAGCAACCAAGGAGAAGGTTAATCCTAGGCGGCATGCTCGCTACCTGGTTATATATCGCCTCGAATAACTGCCTGGCACAGGCAGCCGCATTTGACGAGGTTACCAACATTAATATTCCTAATTATCAACCTGGAACCGGTGAATTTTATTTTTACATTAAAACCTTACTTAGCCTGGCTCTGGCGCAAACCGATAACCAGTTTGGCCCTGTAATACTGGTTACTGACTCCCAGATTGTTACTCAGGAAGCGCAATTTAAAGAATTGGCGCTTGGAATTACCGACATCACCTGGTCGATTACGACTATCAGACGAGAGCAACAGCATATTGCAGTGCGGGTGCCTTTAACAGCAGGCTTATTTGGTTATCGCGTAATGCTGGTACGAAAAAACGACCATCGTTTCGACGATCCGCTGTCTCTTGCCGCCCTCAAGGCCCTTACCGCGATTCAGGGAACCGGCTGGCCGGATAACAGCATACTCACTTATAACGGCTTTAAGTTGATAACAGACAGCTATGCCGACGCCTTTGAGAGCCTGAGCAACGGCAGGGCAGATTACTTTCCCCGCGCTGCTCATGAGGTTTTTGAAGAATTAGCAACCCGAACCTTCAAGGATCTGGTTATTGCCAGGGACATTACCCTGCAATACAACAATCCTATGTTTTTCTTCGTTACGAAGGACAAACCTGAGTTGGCCAAACGGTTGCTTAAAGGGTTGGAAATACTCGCTGCAAACGGCGACTTGTCCCGCTTGCTTACCTCTCAGCATTTCTATATCAGGGCTCGTAATTTGCTCGCAGGCAGAACCCTTATCAAGTTGGAGAATCCATTGCTATCGGAAGCCACCAAAGAAGCGACTGCACGCTACAATAGCCCGCTTGAGCACTTATTCTGAAGACAACTATTTGCCTGATGAGGCCGGAGGTTCGAGCTCAAGCTGAGAAGCAATCAAAACCGCCTGGGTGCGGTTATTGATACCCAGCTTCTTAAATATCGCCGTAACGTGAGCTTTCACTGTGGCCTCTGCGATATCAAGGTTATAGCCGATTTGCTTATTAAGAAGACCATCGCGCATATAACAAAGCACTTTGTACTGCGAGGGTGTCAGGCTCGACACTTTATCCGCCAGTTCTGAGAACGCTTCATCCACGTCTTCGAGCTTTTCGCTGATTGACTCAGGCAGCCAGATGTCACCGTCGAGGATCACTTCCACTGCTTTGGCTATATTATCCGCACTGGTAGTTTTGGGGATAAAGCCAAGCGCACCTACGCCAACAATTTTCGAAATTATGGTGGCGTCTTCGGTGCCGGAGACCACGGCTACGGGTAAATCGGGGTAGAGTTTGCGAATATGCAGCAAGCCGAACAGATCGTTACTGCCCGGCATATGTAAATCAAGTAACAACAGGTCGACATCTTCTTTTTCCAGAATCTCGGCCGTAGCAGTAAGGTCGCCAGCCTCGAGGATGGTGAGGTCTGGCAACGACAATGACAACGCTCCCTTTAGCGCATCGCGGTATAAAGGGTGATCATCGGCAATCAGCAGCGTTATCATTGTTACTCCGTTTACTTGTTAAGACGCTCCTCTATGAGTGTATCAACAACCGACGGATCCGCCAACGTCGACGTGTCGCCTAACTGCTCATGCTCATTAGCTGCAATCTTACGCAAGATACGACGCATGATTTTGCCTGAACGGGTTTTCGGCAGACCACGTGACCATTGAATCATATCCGGCGTTGCAATTGGGCTAAGTTCGGTACGTACCCAGGCACGAATTTCTTTAGTCAGCTCGTCATCCGGCTCAACACCTTCATTAGGCGTGATGTACACGTAGATACCCTGCCCCTTAATGTCGTGCGGATAACCCACTACGGCAGCTTCGGCCACTTTAGGGTGAGCAACCAGCGCACTTTCGATTTCTGCAGTACCTAAACGGTGGCCAGATACGTTAAGTACGTCATCTACCCGACCCGTGATCCAGTAGTAACCGTCTTCGTCGCGACGGGCACCGTCACCGGTAAAGTAAACGCCTTTATAGGCACTGAAGTACGTATTAATGAAACGCTCGTGGTCGCCATAAACCGTACGGGCCTGACTTGGCCAGCTTTCTTTAATCACCAGGTTACCTTCGCTGGCGCCGTCCAGTTCTTTACCTTCAGCGTCAAACAGCGCTGGTTGAATACCGAACATCGGGCGTGAAGCAGAACCTGGTTTAAGCGGTGTGGCACCAGGCAGTGGCGTAATCATCATACCGCCGGTTTCGGTTTGCCACCAGGTATCCATAATCGGACAACGGCTTTCACCAATAACACGGTAGTACCATTCCCAGGCTTCCGGGTTAATGGGCTCACCGACTGAACCTAACAGGCGCAGTGAAGACAGATCACAGCCTTCGACCGGCGCATTACCATGGGCCATCAGCGCACGAATTGCAGTAGGCGCAGTATACAGAGAGTTTACTTTGTACTTTTCAACAACCTGAGCAATCCGACGTACGTCCGGGTAAGTCGGTACACCTTCAAAGAATACCTGCGTCGCACCGTTAATCAGTGGTCCATAGGTCATGTAACTGTGGCCGGTGATCCAGCCCACATCGGCGGTACACCAGTAAATATCGTCTTCGCGGTAATCGAAGGCATATTTAAACGTCATTGCGGTATATAACAGGTAACCGCCGGTCGTGTGAACCACACCTTTAGGTGTGCCGGTAGAGCCTGACGTGTACAGAATAAACAGTGGGTCTTCTGCGTTCATGACTTCTGGCTCGCACTGCGCAGAGCAGTCCTCTACCAGCGCGTCCCACCACACATCCACACTGTCATTAAACGCAACATCGCCGCCCGTTAACCTGTGCACAATTACGTTAGTGATAGAAGGACAGGCCTCATTGGCCAGCGCCCGGTCAACGTTTGCTTTAAGCGGCACACTGCGGCCAGCACGACGCCCTTCGTCACAGGTAATGACCACCTTGGCACTGCTGTCGTTAATCCGGTCGGCAATGGCGTTTGGAGAGAAACCACCGAAGATGACTGAGTGCACCGCACCGATGCGCGCACAAGCCAGCATGGCGTAAGCCGCTTGTGGCACCATTGGCATATAAATGGCAACGCGGTCGCCCTTTTCAACACCCAGTTTTTTCAGGCCATTCGCCAGCTTACACACTTCATAATGCAATTGCTGGAAACTAATTTCATCACTGTCTTCAGGTGAATCGCCTTCCCAGAAAATGGCAGTTTTCTTGGCATTTTCGGCCAGGTGGCGATCAATACAGTTATAACTGGCGTTGATCTCACCATCTTCAAACCATTTAATTGAGACGTCATCGGCGCCGAAGTGAGTATTTTTTACTTTTGTAGGCTTAGTATACCAATCCAGCGTGCTGGCATGTTCGCCCCAAAACCCTTCAGGGTCTTCAACCGACTTCTTGTACATCTCGAAGTATTGCTCTTCAGTCAGGTGCGTAGATGCTTTGATGTCCTCTGGAACCGGGTATATCTTGCTGGCAGTCATTTGATGTGCCTCCAATTTTTTAATAAAAAGCAGTGATATTGTTGATAGATCAATGTAGCCGTTCCTGACCAAAGAAAAATGCGACTTTGGTCTTAGCGAAAGCGAAAATTCTATTTACTTACCACGTGTTACGACTTTCGTCTTATAGACCATCCGCTTATTTGCAATTGGTCTAAACTCATCCAAATTGTTATTCGTTAACTGTATTTTTACACTTTTTTTACCAATCATCCAATTCCTGGACAAATGGGACGAGAAACATGAAAACCACTATGAAAACAATCACCCGCGCAGTATCACTGTCTGTAGCTGGCTTTGCGGTAGCTTCTGCCAACGCTGCTACCATTGGCTCAACAGACGTTAAATACACCGGCTACATCAAAGTAGATGGCATCTACAGTGACTACTCTAACGGCGAAGGCCACCCTCTGAACCGGGATTTTTACGTGCCTTCCACCATTGCAGTTGGCGAATCTGATGATGATATTGGCGGCCGCTTCGACGGTCACGCCAGACAATCACGCTTTCGTTTAACCACCAACACGCCGGTAGATGACGGTGACAGCATCACAGGTGTACTGGAATTTGATTTCATGGTAACTAAAGGTGACTACGATAACGAGCGGATTTCTAATTCTTATCTGCCCCGTATGCGCCACGCCTTCTTAAAATACAAAAACTGGTTAGTGGGCCAAACCTGGACCACCTTTATGGACGTAGGCGCATTACCTGAGTCACTGGACTTTATTGGTACTACCGATGGTATTATATTTGGTCGCCAGGTAATGGTACGTTATTCACAAAACGGCTTTGATTTTGCACTTGAGAATCCGGAAACCACGGTAGTTGGTGTGGGGGCAACAGATGACAACTCAGTACCAGACGTAATTGGTGCCTACACGCACAAAGCTGACTGGGGTCACGTGAAAGTAGCCGCTATCTTACGCCAGTTATCCTATGAAGTCGGCGGTATTGATGCATCCGACACCGGTATGGGGGTATCGATTACTTCAAAAGTGAAGTTAAGCGATACCGACGACCTGCGTTTCACTTTCTTTACTGGTAGCGGCCTCGGTCGTTACGCTGCACTTAATGCCGCACAGGGCGCCGTATATAACGAAGAAACCGGTAGCCTGGACGCAATTGACTCCACCGGTTATGGTGTGGCTTATCGCCATATGTGGACCGACAAAGCCCGTTCCAGCATTATGTTTTCAGCTTTTGATGCCGATGCTGAGCAAGTTACTGAGGTCACCATGGGTGATTACACTGACAAGACCTACAGTGCCCGCGTGAACTATATTTACTCCATGACCAAAACCGTGACGGTAGGCGCTGAATATGCATACGCGAAGCGTGAAACCGATGCAGGTCTTGAAGGTGATATGAATCGCGTGCAATTTTCTGCGAAGTACGCTTTTTAAGACTACACTTAATCGGGCAGCGTGTGCATGCTGCCAGTTGTGTAAAGTTGTTCCCAAGTTGGCCACATTGATTGTGGCCTTTTTTATGGTAGCTTGAATCCGGACAGTAATAAAAAGCCGAAAGGCAACGCAAAAAAAACACTCAGAATATACACCAGGCCCAGTACCTTATGTTTGGCAACCCGGTTAGCCAGCAAGCCAGACAGGAGCGGCGGGATTTCCCTTAACCAGGGCAATCCAAAAATCAACAGCACTGCCAGCAGGTTATAGACAAAATGCACCAACGCGATTTGTAGAGCGGGTTCTGCCATGAGTCCACTGACTCCAAGCGCTGCAATAATGGCCGTAATACAGGTGCCAATATTAGCTCCCAGCGTAAATGGATAAATGTCCCTGGCGGTGAGTGCGCCGCTGCCGACCAACGGCACCATCAATGACGTGGTGGTTGACGAAGACTGTACCAACACCGTTACCGCAGTGCCGGAAGCAATGCCGGAAACCGGGCCTCGGCCAATACTGCTGTAAAGCATAGTTTTGGCCCGGCCGACCATCAGTGCTTTCATAATTTTACCCAGATAGGTAATGGAAACAATGATCAGACATATCCCTGCCACAATCATCACCGCCCCGGCGTAGCCCGAGGATAAGCCCGACAGCATCGACTCCAGTTGCTGGCTTACCGGCGAGGTAACCGCTTTAATAGGATTAAATCCGCTCACCTCCAGCACCTCATCGCTGTGCATCCAACTAACGAGTACACCACTGATTTTCTCCAGCAGATGAAACGTGATTTCCAGCGGCAGGAAGATAATCACCGCCATCAGATTGAAAATGTCATGAATTGTGGCGGCCTGAAAGGCCTTACGGTATTCATCGGTATTTTTAATATGCCCCATACTGACGATAGTATTGGTAATACTGGTGCCAACATTTGCCCCCATCATCATGGGCACCGCCAATGTTATCGGTAACCCACCGGCGACCATCGCCACGATAATCGACGTGACGGTACTGGACGACTGAATTAACGCCGTAGCAAGAATACCAATAATTAAACCGGTAACGGGATTTTCGGCAAACTGAAAGAGCGACTCTGCATGGCCAGCGGTCATCGCCTGAAAGCCATTACCGATGACCGAGACGGCAACCAGCATCAGGTATATAAGCCCCAGTAATACCACCCACTGATGACGGTTTGGTTGAGGTGCAGCGCCCGCCTGGGTGCCTAAAGGAAGTGATGTTGTCGACATAAACTGAAAGTGGAAAGTAAACCAACCTCCAGTCTATGGACGTTACATGACAAATCGATGAAGGGGTAAGACGCCCTAGAAAGGCATGGGATAGCGCTTGATCACCTGGTTGATTTGTTTTTTAGTATCTTCTGACAGGTCTATTTCAAATGCTTCAATATTGTCTTTAAGCTGCGCCACACTGGTTGCGCCAATAATAGTGGATGTAACACCGGGGACCTGCTTACACCAGGCCAGCGCCAGCTGCGCAGGGGTAATGTTTGCGCGTTCAGCAATTTCCAGATAACGGGCGGTTGCTTCGTGTGCCTCGGTGGTATTTCTGAATAACCCCTGACGCTGCACGAAGGTCCAGCGACTGCCCTTAGGACGCTCATCATTTAAATATTTGCCAGTCAGTAATCCGGTCGCCAGTGGCGACCAGGGCAGGTAAGCAATGTTTTCAAAAACGCAGGTTTCAATCAGATAAGGCCAGTCTTTTAAATGTAACAGGCTAAACTCATTCTGAATGGAGACCGGCTTGGGTACACCCATTTCCTGGCACAGGTTTAAAAACGTATGGATCCCCCACGGGGTGTCATCCGAAAGCCCCCAATGACGTATTTTTCCGGCATCAATGGCCTCGCCAATTCCTTTAACAATATCACGCATACCTTCGCGCTCGCGCTCAACATCGGTATCCTGAGGGTTGGTGCGCCACGGCCAGTGTTTGGCAAAATGTGGCGAGGTACGGTTTGGCCAGTGCAACTGGTACACATCCACATAACCCGTTTGCAGCCGCTTCAGAGATTCATCCAGCGCCATCGCAATAGTCTTACTGCTGATAGGACTGGCATCACGGATGTAAGCCAGGCCACTGCCAGCAATCTTGGTCATCAGCACCAGCTTATCTCGTTTATCCTGATGGGCTGCCAGCCAGTTACCGATAAAACGCTCGGTATCTGCGTAGGTCGCTTCGTTAGGCGGAATAGGATACATTTCGGCAGTGTCGATAAAGTTAATGCCGCAATCGACCGCGTAATCTAACTGGTCGTTGGCATCCTGCTGCGTATTCTGGATGCCAAAGGTCATGGTGCCGAGGCAAATTTCCGATACCTGTAAATCGCTACTACCTAGTTGATTAAATTGCATTTCTGCCCTCTTAAAAATGTTATGGAGCCACTTCTGCGGACTTGGGTTCAGTCGCTTCCAACTTAGCCAGTCGCCGCTCAATTTGCCGGCGGCTTTCGACCATTTCATTGGCCAGTGCAGCCAGCGAGCGAAACTCCGAAAATCCCAGTTGCTTTGGGTCTATACGTTGATATTGCCGTTTACAGCGATAAAAAAACAGTACGAAGTTAGCAAAAGACCGATGAAATGAGGCAAAACTTTTGACCAGTAACAAAATTAGTGCGACTGACGTCAGTAGGGCAATAGCTGTGCTATACACTGCAGCCTGCTTTTTATGCGATGCCAGCACCGGTTGCAATGCATTATCCAACACTTCCAGATCATCTTCTACCTGGTGTGCCAGGTCGCGGAATTCACCGCGCAATCCTTGTTGTTCACTAAGTCCGATTTGCTTTTTCACTCGGGCAAGACGGTTAACCTGCTGGCGGAAATCAATCAACAGGCTTTCCACGTCAGCCGGTAATGGCTGATCATCGAAAATGATTGTCAACGTTTGTCTGAGTGTTTCCAGCGTATTCGTGTTTGCGGTGAGTTGATAATCGGCAGCCAGATAAGTCGCCCGACCGATTTGATTTACCAAGGCTGGCGCAAAACCTTCGACTCTGGAATATAACGACATGGAAAGCTGTCGAAGTTCGCCGTTAATACCCGTGTCAGCCGTGAGTCCGTACACTTCCATCAATTGCGTCAACTGGTAAAAATGGCGTGCATAGAGCTCACTGTTTACCGCGATATCACTAACCAGGTTAGTTGGTAATTCATACTGGCTAATAACACCATCGAGACTATTAACAGTGGAGATAAAACGTTGGTATTGTTCACGAAACTGCTCAAGGTAGCGACGGTCATGGCGCAATAAAAAGTCTTTTTCGTGACGCCGTAATTGCAGTAAGTCGGCTTGCATTTGCTGTAGCGCTACATTCTGCTCATTCAGCGTACTTAACTTCTGACCAAAGTAGTGCTGGTTAATGGTCATTAACCCCATACCCAGCACACATAAAGTTGTCATCAGAAGTAACCGGGACTTAATTGAATCCCATTTCATCGCATCACCTCGTCGGCAAATAAAGCCCGACGCTACCCCAGATTGATGACGTTTATATGAAGAATTAGTTAGCCTATTGAGGCTACCCTTAAATCATTTTTGAGTAGATGACGGAGAATTAAAATTGGAGACATAACAAACGCTCCAGAAAGCATTGTGATTTCGCACTTTTTGAATGTTACTTTTATAGGTAAACAGTCAGGGCAAGATCGCGAGCACTATTTGATCAATTTTAGCTGTTAGTTGACGATCGAATCTGGTTATGATCATATGCTCTCTTTTTGGGAGCAGCATAATGTCACTTGCCCTTTTCGCTAGTCATTTTCACACGATAGATGAACCTCGCCAAGCTAGCAAAATCACCTATCCTCTTTTCGACGTACTGTTCTTAACTGTCGCGGCGGTTATTGCTGGCGCAGAAGGTTGGGAAGATTGAAGACTTTGGTCACTGTCACCTGAATTGGCTCAAACAGCATGGCGATTTTAGTCTGGGCATTCCTGTTCACGATACCATTGCTTGAGTTAATTAAATTAAGTGGGAAACAAGATGTCTTAACGGATTAATTAGTTACTGGCCGCACACAACGATACGGCTTTGTTCTTACTAATGTTAATTCTAAACAGAACAGTTTCTTCTGAACGAGAAATACGGCCAGTCAAAGATCACATTGAGGAAGGTTGGGGAAAGCTCTTGATGAGTCATACAACGAGAACCAAGCTCATTATCGAAGCGTTTACAAAGCTTACCTGGTTGCTTGTTTCAATTGTTCTAATAATATCAATCTTTAGGTAGGAAATACGATGCAAGATCGTAAGCAGCGAATCAAGTACTTGAAGTTAGCGGCTGATGGTATAAACCCACTGTCTGAGAAAGGTCCACAAAGCACTACTGATGCAGCAGATTTCTTGAAAAAGCTTCAAAATGAAGGTTTGGTCATATTTACACCAAATAGGAAACAAAATTCTAGTAGTGGTTTAGAAATAACTGATACTGGCCATAAAAGGCTAGATGAAATGAATAGGTCCAGATACCCCGATTGGCTTAAGTGGGGAGCACTTTCAGCTATTGTAGCCGCTGTGGCATTACTTATTGGTCTCGGTATCTGATGGGAAAAAGAAACATCATGGAAGTTCATCCTGATATAGCATATTCGATAAGAAATCGAGCAAAAGCAATAGACAGTATCCCTATTAAAATAATAGATCGGGAAGAGCGATTGCTTTCGAAAATACAGAGAAGCAAGAAAAACTCAATTGGCAAGCTTGTTTCTCTTTATGACTTTATGTACGAACTAACTTCATCGTTTAGTCATTTAACACCGTGTAAAAATGGTTGCTCTTATTGCTGCAATATCAGAGTGGACGTTTCTGAGTTGGAGTTATCCTTAATAAAAAGTAAAGCTTCAAAATCGTTTAAACGCGCTAAGCGAAATAATAAAATTGGGCAGCCATGCCCGTTCTTGGTAAATGATTCGTGTTCGGTTTATGAAGTTAGACCTTTTCAGTGCCGTAAACACAATGTATTTACGCCTACGAGTGAATTGTGTGCAACTGACAGTCAGTTAGGAGCGCAGTTGCTGAAATTTACTGAGGTAGAGGCTTCTTACTCCGCTATTTTGACTGAGAATAATAGTAAGCAACCGAAAGATATCAGAGAGTACTTTCGAGACGATAACACTTTTATTTTTTAATAGGAAAAATTGACGATGGAATCTAAGGCAAAAAATAAGTTAGACAAGCCTTGTTTTGAAAGTCTGGGTAACCTGCCTCCGGCAGGTTACCGAGCAAAACTGGAAAACTCTAATTTAGAACTGTCCCATTAAAGGGGAAGTGGACAAATAGACTTTATAGCAGGCTCAGGTGAAGAACTGGTGCACCTGGCAGAAGAGAGCTGATAATGGCTTTTGCTTAGAAGATGAAGACAAAATCACAGCGTTACTGAAGTAATTTGTAAGTAAAGATAGAATGCAAACCCAAACTTTTAATTTACCCACTGAATCGGTCTTCACCAACAGGAATAACTTAAAATCTACAGAAAGCGCAACGCAGACAGAACATAAAAAAGGACCTGTGATAGGTCCTTTATACTTTATAGCAATATACGACGTTTTACAGTGGTCTTAACTCGGCCCAAGTTGTTAATATGGCTCTGTTATGCGCGCGTATCAATCGGTAGAAGTACCCTTTAGGAACAATGCCCCCCAGGCTATCCTGCTTCTCATTAAAGCGTCGAGACACTTTTGCGTGGGACAAAGATACCCAACTGGAAGTTGAAGGATCTCTTACTTGAAAAGTAAGCGTATCTTGCCCCTCGCTCCCGCCATTTTGAGCTACTCGCACAGCAACCGCAATCGTTCCATCTGTTGTGTTTTCGTACTCCGTTGAAAAGCCTCTGTTTACTGTCGTCCAAATCCGCTCTGAGTCACCTGTAATACCATCAAGAACGTCCTGTTGTTCTTCAATCGTATCTTGCAGGGAGGCTATTAGCGATTGTGTTTGAGCTAATTGCTCTTGCAGCGCTGCAATAGCCGCGGCATTCCCCCCGACAGAGGGACGCGTTTGAGCGTAAGCACTCCCTGCTAAAAGCAAAGAAAGGGCAATAGCGGAAAATGAATAATTGATTTTGATTTTTTTCATACCTGTTTCCTCAAAGATTATTATGTAGTGAATACTGACGTGAACGTCGACGCCTTATAATTAGAAGTGTCGTGAAGAATGCCGCAGTGAAAAATACTGTTGTTGATGGCTCAGGAACTGCCGTAGATTCAATATTGGTGAACACTCCACCGATGCTGTAGGTAGTGTTAATGTCCCCATCATCGAGACTTCCCAGGCGAACGGTATTAAACACTGAATCTGTGCTAATGACCCCCAAAAAGAACTCCAAGCCATTATCCGGTAACACAGAGACTTTGCTGGAAGCGTCAATACCAAATGTTTGTCCTGCAAGTGAAATGAACAACTCGCCATCTAATGGGGTATCAGATAGACTCAGGCTCAAACCAAATGCGTTGGTAGCAACATCCAGACCAAAATCAATGACATCTAAGGAGTCCAGGAAAGGCCCCCATGTTGTGATCAGTGAATTTGTCCCAGGTGTCGCATCAAACGAATCGGTAATGGCAAAATCAATCGTCGGGTCGTTAAGACTATAGGTAATGCCATTAAAGCTATCACCATTAGCAATAAAAGTACCGGCTGGTTGACTATCAAAATCCTCCACAACCAAACCAGCTCCGACGTCATTTTGAAATAACGTCGGGTCAGAGTAGAAAATTACCCCTGCATGTGAAACGCAGGGAACGGATAAGGAAAACATAACAGCAGCAGCTGTATTCTTAAGAAACATCTAAAACTCCTTAAAGAAAGAAGCCGACGAATCAACTCTGTTTGCTATCGTATTTGACGCACACCCAGACAGACCTTATACTACCGTATTGTCTTAGGGCTTTCCTTAGCGGAAAGGTCAAGGCGATAACCTTAAGTGCTGTTTCATCAGCGACTTTACAGGTGTGCGGGACATAGAGATCTGTTTGACGACCGAAGCTCTATGCTTCCGCTTCTTATGTTAACCGTGCTAGTAATTAAACTAACGCTACGATGCCAAGAGAATTATTAGAACCCTCTTTGGCTCTTTCAGACTAACGGCAAATATCTAATTGTCAACAGCGCCATTACACGCCAAAAGTCGCTAATAATTGAGTAAAATCAAGTGAAAATTCTGTTGGTGTCAGATTTTTTTACTTTTTTACGATAAGCATCTCTTCGTAATTAAATTACATAAACAAGGGAGTTTTTGTCGCCGATAAAGCGCTCCAACGTAATTTAACAAGATAATACTCATCACAACTTGCAGCTCTTGCACCCTATTGGGGCGTAAATCAGCTCTTGCACCCCCTTTGAGCGTAAATTATACTTTACATTTGCAGTATTTTTGCAAAAAATAAAAATAACTATTAGTTATGCTTTCTTTTAATGTATTCACGCAGGGAATTCTGGTGATAAACGCGAGTGATGTTGAGAGGGGAGAGCGGCTAATTCGCCACTCAGCGGTGCATTCGCGCCCCTTTATTCATTAGGTTAGTTGTAAGAATAAATTTTACAGGAGGACAGGCAGGAAACATGGCGCTTAAATTAGTACTACTGCTTGCAGGTAAACAGCATATTGCGCCCCACATTACTCCAATCCCAGTTACTAGCCGTCCCATCTATTCCTGAGGCCGATAGCTGTGGTAAAAAGGTCAACCCCGTTAGCTGCTCTAGACTTGCCAGAGAAATGACTCGCCCTTTAATATAGTCTTGAGCTTCCGCTTTTTTGCTACCGTGTCGAGCATCGCTGTTTTCCAGTGTTATTGCTGTAACTACGTAACGGCCCGCCGACAACTGACGATAAATAACCTTAAAAAAGCATCCGCTATAGCAACGTTACGTTTACCATTATTACTAACCATCCTCGCAACCTGGCTATCCGCATCCCGCTTTCCGTCATGGTCGGAATCATAGATTCCTCCACTTATTACGTAAATTTCCCCGTAATCGTAAGCCCAATTGGGTTCATCCCGTTCGGACATCGTAGCAATTTCTTCACCATTTTCTTCGAGACGATAAAAAGTACATTTATTGAATTCAACATCTCCAAAACTAGTAATGCTTACGAGCCAATCAATTATATCTGCTGGGCCTAGACTTAGGGAAATGGGATGGACTCCCCTCACAATCGGCATCGATGTGCCATTATTAAGGTGAATATCGTTAATCAATGAGGAGAGTCCTATGACGATTATGCGTATTTGGGTGGATTTAGCCAAGAATGTATACCGACAGGCCATTCTACCAGCATGTAAAAGCAGGGGATTTACCTTCCTAAATTGGTCTGTTCGAGGAAATATTTATCGTATCAGAAAAGGTAAGGTGCATGTCCAATGGTAAGGATGAGGTGATTGCCGAGCCTGGCACCGTAGCGTCACTACCGCGTGATAATCAGCACGGTTTCTGAACCCCCTATGACGAGCCAGCTCAGTTACTGGTATTGGTTGCGTGCGGTCACTTTCAGGAGTTTTTTGGTGCCGTTGAGGATACGGTGATGGCATCCGGTGCTAAATGTCCCCCAGGACATCGGTGCTATTATTGGCCAGGAAGCCGCAAAGAAAGGCATTATGATCGATATGTCTGCCTTGCCTCCCTCAGCACTGGCTTTATTGCCACCACCGCAATAGTAATGGATGTGATCAGAAATGCCCACACATCCCCCACGTCATCCCGCAAGCTATAGAGCGGGGACCTCCCTGCCTGATATCGTAGAGTTAAAACGTGTTTTGCTGATGAAGTTGTTACAGGCCAGACAGCCTTTGAAGGAGATCTCGGATATACGCGGCGCGAATTCCGGGATGGTCTCACAATAGATGCTCTTTCTTCGGGCATAAAAAAAGGCCGCGTAAGCGACCTTTTTTGGGTACGGTGTTAATCGTCGATATTAATCGATGATTTTAGATACAACACCAGCACCTACTGTACGACCACCTTCACGGATTGCGAAGCGCAGACCTTCGTCCATCGCGATTGGTGCAATCAGTTCAACTTCGAACTTCAGGTTGTCGCCAGGCATTACCATTTCAACGCCTTCTGGCAGTTGAACAGCACCGGTTACGTCAGTGGTACGGAAGTAGAACTGTGGACGGTAACCTTTGAAGAATGGCGTGTGACGACCACCTTCATCTTTAGACAGTACATATACTTCCGCTTCAAACTTGGTATGTGGCGTGATTGAACCAGGCTTAGCCAGTACTTGTCCGCGCTCTACATCGTCACGCTTAGTACCACGTAACAGAACACCAACGTTCTCACCTGCACGACCTTCGTCAAGCAGCTTACGGAACATTTCAACACCAGTACAAGTCGTTTTAGTTGTATCTTTGATACCAACGATTTCTACTTCTTCACCTACTTTAACGATACCTTGCTCAACACGACCCGTTACAACAGTACCACGGCCTGAGATTGAGAATACGTCTTCGATTGGCAGGATGAACGGTTTATCGATGTCACGCTCTGGCTCTGGGATGTATGAATCCAGGGCTTCACCTAACTCAACAATTTTCGCTTCCCACGCTGCATCGCCTTCAAGGGCTTTCAGTGCTGAACCTTGAATTACTGGCAGGTCATCACCTGGGAAATCGTACTCTGATAACAGTTCACGAACTTCCATTTCAACCAGCTCAAGCAGCTCTTCGTCATCAACCATGTCACATTTGTTCATGAATACGATGATGTAAGGTACGCCTACCTGACGACCTAACAGGATGTGCTCACGAGTCTGAGGCATAGGGCCGTCAGTTGCAGCAACTACCAGGATCGCGCCGTCCATCTGAGCCGCACCGGTGATCATGTTTTTAACATAGTCAGCGTGTCCAGGACAGTCTACGTGAGCGTAGTGACGAGTTGGAGTGTCATATTCTACGTGTGAAGTAGAGATGGTGATACCACGTGCTTTTTCTTCAGGCGCGTTATCGATTTGATCAAACGCTTGAGCAGAACCACCGTAAGTCTTTGCAAGAACAGTAGTGATTGCTGCAGTCAGAGTGGTTTTACCGTGGTCAACGTGGCCGATAGTACCCACGTTTACATGGGGTTTCGAACGTTCAAACTTTTCTTTTGCCATTTTTCTAATATCCCAGCAAAGTACAATGTTAGGTGAATTTAAATATTACTACATGAGCTGGGGAGAAATGGTGCTGATAGGCAGATTTGAACTGCCGACCTCACCCTTACCAAGGGTGCGCTCTACCAACTGAGCTATATCAGCACGGGACTTGGAGCGGGCAGCGGGAATCGAACCCGCATCATCAGCTTGGAAGGCTGAGGTAATAGCCATTATACGATGCCCGCATTCCTAATTCTCTTGCCACACTCATAGAAAGTGGTGGAGGGGGCAGGATTCGAACCTGCGAAGGCTGAGCCGGCAGATTTACAGTCTGCTCCCGTTGACCGCTTGGGTACCCCTCCAGAGATTGATGAATGGTGCCGACTGCCGGAATCGAACTGGCGACCTACTGATTACAAGTCAGTTGCTCTACCAACTGAGCTAAGTCGGCTCCTCATCAAGTGGGTGCGAATTCTAGAGTAATGAATCACTCAGTGCAATAGGCTTTTGCGAAAAATTTTCTTTTTTTTGACTGAGTGGTTATTAATTTATCACCCTGTCGTTTAATTGAACAAAATCAATTAAAAGAAGCTTTTTCAGCATAGCGGGCTAGGCCGTCTATCACCAAATTCGCGGCGGAGAGACTACCACCGTCACAAGCACTTGTCAGCAGTTTTTTATCGCCGCCGGTAAAAATTATGACACTTTCTTTAAATTGACTATTTAATCGCCGCCTGGCTGACCAAAAAACACCCTGCAGTGCAGCCAGGCAGCCCATGGCCACACATTCTTCTGTATCACTGGCAGTCATTAATTGTTCCGGCACGGTCTCATTTTCGAAAACCCGGGTCGTATTGGAGAGCAGTGCTTTTTTCATTGTATGAAAGCCTGGCGCTATCCATCCGCCTAAATGTTGACCATCTGCCACAAAATCTACCGTTACCGCTGTGCCGGCATCAATCACGGCAAACGGTTTATCGGTTAATTTTGCCGCACCTAAAATGGCCAGCCAGCGATCCACGCCCATTTTTTGCGGATTTTGGTAACTGTTGGAAATACCAAATGCGTCACTTTCTGTTTTCACCGCACAAAATGTAACCTGCTGTTCCCGGCATAATTGCGCCAGCGCTGCTTCCACTGCTGGTTTACCCACATTAGCGATATATAAATGGGTAACCGGAGCTGCTTCTATATAAGTAATCAATGCCGACAGGTCGTCCACCGTATTGACGTTATCGCCATCATCACTTAATAAACGGTATTTAATTCGGGTGTTACCAATATCCACCAGCAATACGCTGTTAGTTTGCACGTAAACTTACCTCTCCTCCGTGGAACCGGGTAATGCCGTCAGCTGTTTCCAACAGCAGTGCGCCACTGGCGTCGATGCCCCGGTTTATACCACTGATTCGTTTATCGCCTGTTTTTATTACCACAGTGCGGTCGGCAAACCAGTCCAGGTGTTGCCACTCTTCGATATACGACTCGAAACCACGCTGGGTAAAATCAGGCAGTAGTGTCCAGAGTTGCTCAATGATACGGGCCGCTACCTCATTCCGATCGACATCCGGACCGAGAACCTGGCTTAAATCGGTATGCGGCTGGCCCACATCGTATTCGTGAGCCGGTACCATAACATTTAATCCAATGCCGATAATACAATCGGCGGGCGCGCCGATTTGCCCTTCTACTTCAATTAATACCCCGGCCAGCTTTTTACCATACAGGTACACATCGTTTGGCCATTTCAGGCGGGCTTCTTCCACACCGCAGTCTCGCAGTGCCCGACATATAGCCACACCGACTAATAATGACAGGCCGGCCATCCCCTGATAACCGTCATTAAAACGCCAGTACATAGAAAAAGTTAAACTACCGCCGACTGGTGCCAGCCACTGACGGCCATGTCGACCACGACCAGCGGTCTGAATCTCAGCCAGTACCGTATCACCATTAGCCCGCAGGCGAGCGGTGTTTTTCAGTTCGGTATTGGTCGATTCTATAACCTGCAACACATTGATGTCGGCATAAGGTTTATTGCTCAAAGCGCCAGTAATGGCCTTAGCATCGAGCAGCTTAAGCGGCCGGTTTAATTTGTAGCCCTTCCCTTTTACCTTAAATACGTCCAGTCCCCAGTCAATCAGCTGGTTGATATGCCCGGCAATAGCAGTACGGGATAGGTTTAATGTCTGAGCCAGGGTTTCACCTGAGTGAAAGTCGCCGTCCGCCAGCAGGCCAAGTAGTTGTTGCCTTACCTCGCGGGATTTATGTTTCATAGTTCAATACGTCCTTGTTTACCCAACAGTCTCACCTCAGGCACCAGGGTTATGGAAAATAGTTGTGAGACTTTTTGCTGAATCGCCCGGGCCAATGTAAGCAGTGCTTTGCCTGTGGCATGATGTTGATTCACCAGTACCAGCGGCTGACGATGATAACAACAAGCACCGTCTATGCACTGGCCTTTAAATCCGGCGTTATCAATTAGCCAGGCGGCTGGTACTTTTACCTGCTGTTCATTCACTATAAAGCCAGGAATAACCGGATGAGACTTTTTCAGTGCTTCATACTGGCTGGTGGCGATCGTCGGATTTTTAAAAAAGCTGCCAGCGTTCCCCAGTACCACCGGATCCGGTAGCTTTTGCTGTCGCACCTCAATAACTTTATTGAAGATATCAACGGGCGATGGGTTTTCCAGCGCTGCCAGTTCAGCGTAGGCGGTTACCGGTTTAATATCGCCTGCCAACCAGAAGTGCACGTGGGTTACCACCCAGTGCTTTGCTTCGGCACGCTTAAAGCGACTGTCACGGTAACCAAACTGACACTCGTCCCGGTTTAAAGTAAAAGCCTTGCCGGTGATAACATCAACGACCTCAACCTGACTGATGCGCTCGCCCACTTCCAGGCCATAGGCACCAATATTCTGAATCGGTGCCGCGCCAACAGAGCCCGGGATCAGCGCAAGGTTTTCCAGGCCTCCCCAGCCTTGCTCAATAGTATAGGCCACCAGCGTATGCCAGTTTTCGCCAGCACCCACCCGCAAGCTTACCCCACCGGGCTCATGACAAACTTCAACGCCGGTAATTTTATTGACCAGCACCTGGCCATCATAATCTTCGGTAAAAATCGTATTACTTCCCTCCCCCATAATGTAACTGGGAGTGTCCCGGGGGTATAAATCGAGAAGTTGCTGCACCGAGCAAAACTCATGGAGTACGCGGCAACGACTGGCGATACCAAAAGTATGACGTTGGGATAAATCAGGCATAGACACAGACTGTAATCTTAGAGGTCGTTTAGTATGCCTTAAAAGACCTAAGGTTGGCTATGTTGACACAGGTAACGATTAGCAGATTGGGCCTTTTCGGCCCAATCTTATGTAATAGGTAAAGCCCTTAACAACACAAGGTTGCTAAGCGCATGGCGCTTAGTCGAGAACAATAATGACGCCGGCTTCGTTGAAAAAGCCTTTATCGTCAAGCTCAATAATGCGCTCTGCATATTCGCTGGCCAGCACGATTTCGGTTCGTGTGTCACCATAGGTACGTAGCGCTTTAACTAACAGCGGGCGATTGCCAACCACCGGGTGCTGTACGGCAAAGTCCACATCGCGGGCAAATAATGACACCAGCTGACCACGTTCCAGCAAGCGTTCTTTGGAAGCGCCCTGATCCGGGTACACTACCGCGCCGCGTAACTGGCGAATTTTAGGACTCAGTGACGGAATAAAGTTACTGCCTCTGGCATCCACCACCAGCCCGGTGGGTTGTATATCCGCAACCGGTTCAGGCTGCGCATCCTCGCGACGGGTCTCAACCAGTTTTTGTTCAATCACCGACAACCGGCGGTTGAGCTTTTCCATTTCCAGTAGCCATACTGGCTTTTCCAGTTCTACATCATCCTGGGCATAGGCTTTACTGATCAATGCCCCGCCTAACCAGTCGAGGGTTGAGCGATAAAAACTTTGCAGGCCGGTTTCCTGATAGACTTCCTGATAAATCGTTTTAGACGCCTTGCCACCCAGATTGATCACCATTTCTATTTTACAGCTGCCATCATCGGCAGGGGTACGGCTGATAATGCGGGCATTACGAATAATCCCCTCCACTTCGCTTTTCACCTCATCGTTACTCAACATGTAATTGTCGATGACGGTGGTCGCAGTCACTCTGACGCCCTGGGTTGCCTCCAGCAAATTACGCTGAGCATCAACCACTGCTGCGCGGCACGCCAGTAATGGCCCGGCTTTACCGCGCACATTGCCCGGCGGCAAACCGTAACCTTCGGCAGAGACTTGCCCCGTGGTCCAGTTAATTTTACCGCCGGCCGCGGTCCATTCTTCATAATGAGCGTCCGCGGCAATGCTACTGCTGCTTACCAGCGCCAGAGCGAATACAAGCTTTCTCATTATTTAGTCCTTACTTTACCTAAAATTGACGTCTCAGAAGGTGCAGGTTGCCATTTGTTGTCTTGTGCTATGACCTCATAACTGGACGCGTTCTGAATATGAAACGGGAAGTTATTCTGCAGCGTACAATCCGTCATATTGAGCTTGGCGTAATCACTCACCACAATACCTGCCGTGTTACTGCCGTCAATTACACAGGAGCGTAAAGTCACATTGGACTCACCTTCAATACTCAGGGCGGTAAAACGGCTACCGATTATCTCAATGGCTTCCAGCAGTGGCTGACCGGATTTAACCAGTATGCCTATGCCTGCATCTTTGATTTTTAGCCCTGAGATTTGTGTTGGTTTGGTATTGTTCACAATCAGGTAAGGCTTCCGACGAGCCTGTTTGCCACTGGCACGGATACGGATATCCTGTTTTAGCCCCCAGAAATACGCCTCTCCATTAATTTCGATAGTGGCACCGGGCTCAAACTCCAGCACTACTCCAGGCTCAATGTATAACTCACTGTCTTCAGCAAACACCACCTCACCTTTTACCTGATAAGGACTAAAGGTTTCAGTAAGCGACAAAATACCAGCATAACCGCCCTGCAGCGGGCCGCTAACAAAAGTTTGTTTACCCACTTCCTTTATATAGGTAGTCAGAGTGAGTGACTTAGGCTCACTGGTATTGCCCGCCTCATCGATGGCAACCACCTCGTAGGTACTCTTACTGAACGCTTCCGAGTCAATATCGAGGTTAACGAAGGAGTCACTGCTTTGTTGAATTACAACACTACCGCTGTCATTGGTGCGCGTTACTTTATAGGCGGCTGCAACTTCGGCGTCCTGCCAGGCCAGCTTAAGGGTGGATTCAGTCTGACTGCCCACCAGATTGGTTACCGGCGGCGGCGCTTCATTGTCAAAATTCACCAGGCCGGTAATACTCAGTAGTGTATTAGTACTGCCATCAGTGTCTTGCAGGATACCGGTAACCGGTACCCGCTGTTCGTTCCAGTCGGGTTGTACCGGAATCTCGCTGATATACACACCGGGCTCCACTTCTTTAAGCTCGGTCCGTAACTGATTGCCAAGCTCCACAAACGCCTGCAAACCTGCTTCGCCTTTCACGCCGACTTCTATTACGTCGCCGTAGCGTAGCCATTTACCGGCTTTGTCGTGAATAACCGATTCAATAAGTGGTCCGGCACTACCTTTATAAAAACGCGGTTGAGGAAATTCAAACGCCACCTTACGCCCCAGCTCGTCGGCGGCCGCCAGCAGGTTTTCATCATCTAAATTCATGGCGGCAATCGCCGCGTTAAGTAACAGGCCCCAGGCAGTAGTGGACACGCCACCGGCGCGCTGGGTGACTTCATGCTCGCCGGTCCATACCACGTCGCCTTTGGTATTATATAGTGACAGTTTAATACCGAGCCGGATCTCTGAATAAATACCAGCAAAGAACCTTTCAAAGTCTACCACTTCACCGACCAGCACCCCTTCAACGCCAAGATAAGACGCCATTTGGGTGTGATCCAGAGGGCCCGACGGTAACCGTTTATCGACTTCTCCAGGATGCATTACCGAGAAGTTCCGCCCGGAAAGCTGGCTGTTGATAACCTGTCGAAGCAGCGGTCCGGCTACTTTTTCTTCGGTTACATTACTGAACGGTAAAATGGCAATGCTCGAAGGGATCGCCTGTTGCTCACCGCTTACACCAGTGTTGTTCTCTACTTCGCTGCTGGTTGAACGTTGCGGTGGACCCACCAGCACCGTGTCTTTTGTACTTACTGTACAACCAGACAACACCAGACACACCGCACCTAACCACAGGTGCACAGACAGCTTCTTCATGACTTGGGGTCTCCTTCCACAAGCGGTGGTACCGCAGGGTCGTATAGGGATTCATCAGGCGGGAACAAGCCGTTATTTTCCGGCCCTTTGGCTGGCACCGGCACGGCCTCCCCGCCCTGTAATAACCAATGTTGACGTAACTGGCGGGTGAGACCATTTACCTCAAACAATAAATTGTTGAGCAATGCCTGAGTTTGAGGCATTTCCGCCACGGTGGGTTCCATATTCACCGCGATGGCGTTGATACTTTCGATTAACTGTGCCGACTGCTCCGCCACGCCAGCAAAGGTGGCTATGTTATCGTTAACGGTTTGCGAGCCTTCCTGCAGGGTGGTTTCCATCACCTGCATGGTGCGCTGCATCTGGTTAAGGACGTCAGGCAACTGCTGACTGGCTTGGGTCATACTGGAGGTCAATGTCGCAACGTTTTCCAGACTTTGGGTCAGTGAGTCCTGGTTGTCACTGACATTGGTGACTATCTTGTCGAGGTTCACCAGGATATCAGCCACTTTTTGCGACAGTGCCTGGATATCCCATTCTTGCATCAGGTCCTGTATTGAGCGTGGCTCCTCGGCTTCCAGTAAGGCACCATTTTGTAATTGCCCCGCCGGGCCGGGAATAAAAGCAATGGCCGCACCCGACAATACATTATCAATGGCCAGCGTAGAGTCTATCTTAAGCCGGCTTCCCGCCCGGTACAGCGCCTGGTAATCCCGCTGCATCACCAAATCCAGCGCCACCTGCCCCTGCTCACTGAGGCGGATATTGTCAATCCGGCCCACGCTGACACCGTTAATTTTCACCGGCGAGCCCACGCTCAGTCCGAAAGACGAAGAAAGGTTAGCGCGAAAACGCAGTTGGTCGGCATGTTGTTCCTGTAAATCCTCAAACAATAACCAGCCAGCCAGTAACACTGCCACAATCACAAACAAACCAAGCAGCGTATCCTGCGCACGGGAAGACAACGACTGTGATGGCGCAAAGCTCATTGTACTTCCTCCAGTTGATGGTTATGAATTGCCAGTACCCGGTCGGCAAAGTCGGTGCGATCGCCGGCGGTGACCGTCATCACTACCGCATACTGATGTTGTTGCTGTTCCCTAAGCAACACATTTAGCATATTTTCACGCATTTCGTGTGACATACCGCTTTGCACTTCATCCAGCAGTATCAGTTTAGGCCGAAATACCATTGCCCTTAACAAGTTCATCATACGGGTTTGCACATCATTCAGCTGATGCGGTTCCAGTGCGAGTAACTCTGTCATTGCCAGCGCCTCCGCCAGGGGCTCAATGTGATCCGCTATTTCTTTTTCCGACATCCGGGTATGGTACAGCATCGGAAAGGCAATGTTATTGTAGTTAGTAAATATGCTCAGCAAGCCACCGGCTTCAAAAGCCATACAGGTGGATTTAAAACGCGCCTGTTCGGTCATATCCCTGAGCGATAAGCCTTCGATAATAATGTTGCCGTCATCCGGCTCGCATAACCCGGCTGCCAGCTTTAACAAACTGGAACCACCATCCAGTACGCCGGTTTCAATACACACAATTTCGCCGCTGTTAACGCGCAGGCTGAGCTGCCTGAACACCACGTTCTGGTCAAACCGCAAATCGACATTATCAAACTGCAAGCAGGTCATAAGTACACCAGGTAGGACAAGCCCACATTCAGCACAAAAAACGCAAACAGTTGAAAAGTGTTTGAATTAGATATCGCCCGCGATACATCAGTAAACCGATCCTGCACATTGTAACCGAAGAACAAGCTGGCCAGGCCAATCAGGCAGCCGCCCACCAACGCTTTGGTCATACTTACCACCACTTCGGTGAAAGTGAGCTGTTCGAGCAGGGCACGGATAAATGCCATCAGCGTAATGCCGCCCTCATGATATAACTCAATTACCGCATATGAGGTAAACACACATATCAGATTAAAATAGAAAAACATCAACAGCAAAGAGAGTGGAAACGCAAAGAATACCGGCAGCAGGAAAACCAGTGCCGGACTCATATTCACCGCAGACAAGGCATCAAACTGGCGGTACAACTGCATTTGTCCCACTTCAGCGGTCACTGCGGAGGCCGAACGGGCAATCAGAATGATGCCGGAAATTAGCGGGCCGATCTCACGATTCACCACAATATTAAAAAACTGTGCGTAGTAATCGATAAACTGCATGTTATTGGGAATAACTGAATAGGCTTTGGACATCACAAACACGCCAAGTAACACGGCAATAATCGTATTAATTGACGCCGCCCTGAGGCCTGAGTTATACAACTGGCGCTTAAACAGCAACCAGAAGATACGACGTCGCTGGGGCTTTAATAGTTGAGGGCAGGTATTTAACGCCAGACCCAGCAGGCCAGTGATACCCACCAGCACATTGGCATAACGCCGGGTTCGTAATCCCAGACTACTGAGCATAAACCGTGTCCCGCCGCCAGGTTCTGACCCGTTCTGCTCTGGCGGCCTCGCCCAGTTGGCTAAGCAGCAGTGCTGCTCGCGAAGCGTAATCCGCTGCCGCGTTCGGTTGTCCCTGCTCGTATTTTAACTTTGCCAGTAAAAAATAGCTGTCTGCCATGTTATGGCGGGCATCAAACTGCTCAAATAACACCAGCGCTTTTTGTAAAGCCGGCTCATTAAACGCAGCTTTACCAGATAAATAACACTGTAAAGCCAACCATTCGGTTGTTTCTGTACTGCTAAGGCAGTTGGTCACACTGATGTCAAAGATGGCTCGGTAAGACGCGTCATTGGCTGGCAGAGCTGCCATAGCCCGCGCATAATCATCTCGGTTGCCGGTAATAAAATATTGCGCCAGATGAGCTCTTGCCTGTGCTAGCTCATCGCCCTGAATAATCGCTACGTCCAGCAACGCAGCGCAGTCCTCGGTAGCGCCCGTGGCAGCTACGCCTCGCTGGCATAATTTCCACAGCGCCTTTGCCATAAGCGGCAGGTCGTTATTCTGATAGGCCTGATTGGCAATATTTCGCATGGCGAACACCGAAAAACCGGCGTCCTGCGCGAGTTTTTGATACTGTGCAGACAAGCTTGGCGGCGGGGGCGTGCTGCCACAACTCCACAACAAGGCAACGCAGCAAAAGCTAAGTGTTCGAATTATCGCCGTGTGCATAACTTAGCCTTACCATACGGGTGAGTGTATGGAGATTGTCTTCCGTGTTTACGTAGCGATTAAGCAACGTCATGATTTCATCCTGCGACATTTGTTCCTGCATGAAGTTTATACTGCGGCGCAGGGGTTTTAGCTCGTTAGTCGACAGCTGAATTTCCAGCAAATCAACAAAGTCATCGTAATCACCTTTTAAAAACAGTTTGCGGCTGCGACGCATAAAGTTCCAGTCGGAAAATTTACGCAGGTATTTCGACATCACAGTGCCTAGGGCAAATGCCATGGCCATGGCGATGAGATCGAAAAGTTTATCAAGGGTGAGTTCTTCTAACTGCTGGGCCTGCTCACTCACCGACGCATCATAAATAGACCGTATCACTTCAATGCGACGGGCAGCCAGAGCATTAAGCGGGTTAATTTCCAGCGCCCGGCGAAAGGCCACCTCGGCTTCGACTATCTGTTTATTTTCATACAGTGCATCACCATACAGCGACAGCAACATATCATTGTCCGGATACTGCACCGTGGCATTTTCCAGATAACGAATAGCCTCTTCATATTCTCCGCTTTCGATCAGGATTTGCGCTTCAACGATCGCTACTTTGGGTGACGCATGGGCGGCCGACTGGCAAAACAGTACCAGCAGCAGGCATACCAGTAATCTACGGTAGCAAGTGGCGCTCATCATCTGGCAATCACTATCATCACTTCGGCATTACCCAGCGCTTTTTGCAGGGTCTGCTGCGATTTCAGTAACGCTACGGCAGCGTCGCTGATGACCAGATCAGACTTACGGGATTTATAGGTGCCTTGTGAGGGTATGATAAAAGGCTTAACCGCAATGCGAGCATTACGCACTGCATCATTTACATCAAAATCGTAAGAAACCGGGCGGCTGCTGATACGGCCCTGGGTTAAATCATCTGCAGTAGGGTAAATAATGTCGCCCTTTTGATTTCTGATCCGCGGAATGGTCGCCAGTTCAAAATTGCCAATCTGGCTGGCATCTATTAAGACACCGGTAAAGTTACTATTACTTTCATAAAACTCAATGTATTGTTCCAGTTGAGCGATAACCTGAGGCTGACTGTGAGTTTTCAGTAAACGGGTAATTTCTTTTACCAGTTCCAGTTGGTTTGGGTTGTCGATAACCAAATGGCTTTGAGTCGTTTCTGCCGCCGCAGCAGTAGGGAACAACGTGAGCGAAGGCCATTCCATCTGAGTGGTGCGGGACAGTACCCATTGCACCGGTTTATCGTACCAGGTTGCGGCCGTCATGCCGCCTTTTGCCACCTCGGGTGCAATCATCTGAATAAAGCGACCGTCCAGTGACATGGTCATGGTAACCGTTGCAACGTCATTCTGGTAATGATCGGCGGTCATCGCCGCGCCTTTAATCATGGCTTCCAGGCTGGTTTTTACCGTATCGCTCTGCGCCACCATTTGCTCAACAACCGTTTCAGATGACACCCGCACGCCTTTGATCATCTCGGCCAGGTTTCGGTAGGCATCCAGTTGAGCAGCCCGGCGAGCCAGCAACCGTTGTTTAACCAGCGGCACATCATCCGGCGCTACGCCATAACCGTAGGCTGAAATCACCCCGGAAGACCAGTTAATTACGCCACCCGGCTTTTGCTCAACGACTTCTTCTGCATTAGCGAGGCCGGAGAGGAACGCACACACCAACGTTAAATATCGCATTGTCTTCATTGTTGCTCTCACTTTAAACGGGTTACGCATCAAACTGCTTATACTTAGCCATTCGGGTTACCACCTTTTTCAGGTAGTTTTTGGTTTCCTGGGCTGGCAGGTTTTCCATCAGAAAATCATAGACTGCATCGGGCGACATCCCATTGATGGTATCGACCGCGGCAGTGATACTTTTTTTGGGGGTAAAGGTTCTGGCCACATTGCCCACTCCAGTGTTGTAACTGGCAACCGCACAATAAAAACGCGCCTGGGGGTCAGTGATTTTACGTAAGTAGCGATGGGTCAGCAGGTGAAAATAGGCTGAGCCCAGCTTGAGGTTATTATCCTCATTAAACAAATAGTCAGCACTTACTATCTTTTTTTCACCATGCACAAAAAGGTGTGCGTCCAGGCCTGCAGTTTTGGGCACCAATTGCATTAAACCAAACGCGGGAACGGGAGATACCGCTCTGGGGTTATAACTCGATTCTGTTTCGATAATCGCCATAATGACTGAAACCGGCACATCGTACTGCTCGGCATAGCCTTTGATATCATCAAAATACTGCTTAACCAGTTTTTCCTGATAACCGTTTACAAACTCTATTTTTAATTGCAGGCGGGTTTGCCCACCTTCTTCCACCACGCTCAGTACCGGCATGGGTTTGGTTTGATCAACAGGCTGGATGGTTGCCGTCATTTGAGCCTCTGCTCCAGCTTGGGCGGGCGCTACAAACTGCCTGGCAACAGCGGAAGGTTTCTCTGCCGGCAGGTTGGTAATTTGCGGCGCGGTTTCCGGCTCTTCATCCGCTATCGGTTGTGGCCGTGGCTGACCCGCATCGGCTTTGGTAAGTTGTTGCTTTTGCGCCACCTTGCTTACCAGCGCACTGATATCAACCGACTCAGACTCAACTTGCAGTTCCGGTGCAGCGGAGAAATCCTGCTGTAAGGCGTCGGCCAGACCTTTGAGTTGTCCGCCAATGGTGTCGGGCAGCACACTGGCCAGTGATGAATCAGTAGATGATGTCATCTCTACCGGCTCTTCGGTAACTTCAGCCACCTCTTTGGTTACTTCCTGGAGCAGTACGTCCTGCTCATCCAGCTCGGCCGGTGTAGCGGTGGCTATGGACGATGACATTTCCATCAGCTCAGCAACCCGCTGTTGAAGATCTTCGCCTGGCTCTACCAGGGTTTCGATGAGCAACTCACCCGACTCAAAGTCGGCGATAGCCCGGCTGCTCATTGTTTTGTTATAGGTTACCCAGCGGTGTCTTTCAGGCATGGCCCCATCAGGCCATTTAACCTCAATACGCTTGGTCAGGCCTCGGAAGGCACGGTCGATAGCTTCATCCACAGCCTGGTAGATGTCGTCGATACGCCTGGTTTGGTTTTCGAATTCAGCATCCATCCGCGCGCTGATTTCATCGAAGTCATCTACCGACTGCGCAGCACAAAACGGACTGAATGCCAGCGTCGCGGCCAGCAGGTTAATACTGAGAATTTGCCGCATTACTGATCGCCTCTAAACTTTCCCGTTCTTTGCAAATATCAGCTTCGTTTGTCAGGCAAATACCCAGTACCACTTCCGCAATCCAGGTTCCTTCCTGCTCATAAACTTTCTCGTCTACCACAACGGTACCCTGCAACCAGGTTTTTACACGGGTCGCAATAATATCGCTTTTTACCTCATACTCTTCCACGGTAGAACCGGCACGTAATTCAATACCCTTTACCTGCTCAGATAACTGACGCTGAGCATCGAGCTGGGCAGCACGCTTAGCCAGCATGCGAGCCTGGGCGTTGGTTTTTGCCATCGCCGGATCCACGGTACCGAACCCTTGTGCCGTCACTACGCCAGTTAAATCTGCAGCCTGAACAACGCCGATAAAACCGGCCAGCAGCAACAGTAAAAACTTTACTTTCATGGTTTAATCCCTTTTTGCTTAAGTACCTCAGCGTAGACGTGATTAACCAGGTCAATCTCTACCCCTTCGCGCACTGAATCCATTAATTGATCAACAACTTCCACTTTAAACGCACCTGAGAGCAGAAACTGACGCACGCTCAGCAATTCACGCTTACAGGCAATGGGGGCGTGAACAATGGCAGAATTCAGATCGTTGACCTTTAAATATAGCGTGCCTTTGGCTAATACACACTCACGATATTTGTCGCGCAGACCTTCCAGCTCTTTCGATTCGCTGACTTTCTTAATTGCAGAATACTCGTTGGCTGCTGCCATATTGAGACCGGAAAACACTGTGACTGCCGAGCACAGCAATAACAGCCTGGATAATTTGATCATGTTTAGTTCCCTTCTGCATGCGGTGCAGTGGTGATTTCAGCGGAAGCCGACACGCTTCCCTCTAATTCGTCTTTATCTACCGCGGATACCCGGTAGCAGTAACTGCGCCTGCCAGACACATCAGTATCAACATAGTTGGCGGCACTGACAGCTGCCAATTTTCTTACATTACTACAACTTGAGCCCCGGTATACCTGATAAAAATCAATATCGCGTTCAGGTGCCGGCTGCCACTGCAAGACCACATTGGAGGCTGATTCCACGGCGTTGAGCCCTTCAATGCGGGCCGGTAGTGGCTTGGTTCTGGCCTCAACCACCGGCGTGGAAACGCCGTTGGCATCATACAGATTATACGCCAGTATTTTGTAGCGATGGGTTTGACCATCACCCAGTTTGCTGAAGAAGCTCCCCTCGTCGACATAGCGACTGGCAGTTCGACTGCTCAGGGTTTCCAGTAAATCAAATTTACCCTTATCTTCACGATAGATCTTATAGCCTTTAACATCGGCATCATTAGCCGGCTGCCAGGTAAGTGTTACACGTTTAACCTGGTTACTCGCCGCCGTAAAGTTCTCTGGTGCTGCCGGCACCGCTTTGGTAGTGGCCGTCACGATATTCGACTTTTGCGTTTCTTGGTCACCACCCACCGCGCTAATCGCATATTCATAGCTCACGCCATCGGCCAGATTGCGGCGGTCATTGTCGGAGTACTGAGTAATGCTCGGTGTAGTGATAGCCGTAACCAGCTCCCAACGGGGTACACCCTGAACCCGGCGGTACAGTTTATAGCCATCAATATTTTTATGAGCAGTCCAGCTTAAATCCGTTTGTCGCAACATGCCCTGAGCAGCCACACTTAGCGTTACTTCATCAGGACTAGCAATACTGGCAAACGCAGACGGGTCACTGCGCAGACCGTCTTTATCCTCGGCCACCACATAATAGGAAGTTTGCGCATAAGGTTTCAGGTTAGCATCGGTAAATGCCGACTCATTAGCGGGTAGCAGCGCAATTTCCTGCCAGCCCTGGTTATTCCAGCGCCGGTATAAGCGGTAGTGCTTGATGTCTACTTCGCCCGATGGCGGCCAGCTGATACGAATTGTATTGTTGTCTGCCGATAGCGCCGGGCTCTGCGCCTGATCCGGGCGTGGCTTGGTTTGCGCGCTGCGTGTTTCTGATACAAAACCAACGCCTTTGAATTTATTCAGTGCAACCACGAGGTAATGATAGGTCGTGCCGTCTTTTAAAGGCTGACCATTATCTACCCCGTCAATAAACTGGGTTTTATCGGCGCCGCTGACATCAGCTAATGCATCAAGCAGGGTATCTTGGTCCAGCTCCCCTTCCGTGCGGAATATCCGGTAACCCACTACATCGTCGTCTTTTACCGCCTGCCAGTACAAATGAGCAGATTTAACCCCGCCAGAGACGCTAAATTCTGTCGGCGCGGCCAGTTTCTTAGTTTCCTTGCGGGTGATATTAGAAGGCTCAGAGGCAGACAATTGATCGAACAGGCGAACCTGATACTCATAAACCAGGCCGTCTTCCAGACCCTGTTTGTCTACGTATGTGCCGTTGTGGCCAGGGTTGATTTCGCCCACGGTTTGCCAGTCATTCGTACCGGCCCCGCGACGCTCGATGCGCACACTGTATTCTGAGGCGGCTGGCTGCCACTGCAGAGTGACTTCACGGGTTTTTATCTCGCTATCGGCATTAAGCAGGATAATCGGTGCACTGGTTACCCTCACCGGTGGAGACTTGGCACTTTCCTTACCACTGTTGGTTACCGTTGTTACCGCAAACTCATAGCTCTTATCCGCTTCCATCAGGTTGACGGCAGAAACGGAGTAATTAATTTTTCCGGTGTCTTCAATTTTTACCGCAGGCGCCCAAACGCCACCGACTTCACGATAATACACCTGATAGGCGGCGGTTTTTTCCTGATTCGCAATCGAAGGAACAAAGTCGAGCTTCACACCGTTAACGTAAACCTGATGCTGCAGGATAGACGGCGCTGCCACATCGGCACTGGCCTGGGCTTTGGCAATAGTGGCTTTACTGACCAGGCCACCATCCATTTCATCACCGGTTTCCAGGATAATATCCAGACGGTAATAAAAAGTGCCACTTTGGGGAATTCGGGTATCGACATACTGACTTTCAGTAGTACTTTCGACAAATTCAAAAGGCCCCGATTCTGATTCCCCCCGATACAGGTTGTAATAAAAGACCGCGCCGATATCAGCGGTTTGCCAGTTCAGTACAACCTGCTCGCCCTGCGCGTTGCTGGTAAATGCTGTTAGTGCGGCACTGGCTTGTGTGCTATCCGGCTGCACCGACAGCGCACGGCGAATGCGTCGCTCCAGTGACTCTACGATTTCCGGTGCCCGGGTCACTAACTCACCCTGGGTTTGAAAGCTCTCCTGCCAAATCGCCGCCTCCCGGCTGTTTGATACATCAATCAGCTTAAAATCCACAATGATGGTGGCACGTTTAATATCGATTGAACCAGACAAAATAAAGTTTACGCCTAGTCCATTGCCGTACTGAATAATTTTTTGTGTATCAGCTACCTGCGCACCGCCAATACGGTACAGGCCTTCTTCCATCTGGCGCCTTGAAAGTAACTGATAGGTTTGGGAACGCTCCAGCTCCTTTCGCATGGAAAAGAGCAGGTCACCGTCCAGACCAATAGCATCAATACTGGCCGGTGACAGGTTGAATAAAGCGAGGCTGGTTTTTGCAAAAGTCGTGGTTGGTAACAACAACACTATCAACACAGCGACTCTAAAGATTACTGCTTGCATATCCCCTCGCCTACTAACTAATTTCTAAATTGATAGGTTTCGATGATTTGCTTCATATACCCGTCAATTTTGGCGGAGATCGGAGAGTTAACATTAGATTTAACACGCTCATCAAACTTGGCATCAACAAACCGCTCCAGCGCTTCCAGCGATTCTTTACGCTTAAGCAGTAATTCTTCACCGGCTTCGAAGTAATCGACTTCACGGTTACGCAGTGGTTGTAATACTTTACGGGACAAATCTTCCACCACCTGATCCGCCATCATTTGCAGCATTTCAGTATCAGTGGCAATTTCCAGTGGGTCGTAAGCAATGTTAGCGTCTTTCACCCCGTCGTTACCCACGTCTTCTTTCACCAGGCGCGAACGGATAGTATCCACACTCACGTTTTGTCCGGTTGAAACGTCAACGATGCGATAAGAAATCTCGATAAAGCCGACCTTTTTCGCTTTGTTTACGGTGTATTCTTTTTCGGTGTATACCGGCACCATAATTTTCGCCTGTGGTGCCTCTTTCAGATCGTTTTTATCTGGGTTCGGGTTGAGCGCTTTCCAGTTCAGGAAGTCAATGTTGTCCTGAATTTCCTGGCCAACCTGATAGCGTACGGTTTCGGCACTTTCAGATTTGGTTTCGTCTACTTTAAACAACAGTACCGAGCCCATGATTGCCACATCGATACCATACAAACGTCCCATTTCTTTGGCGGTATCTTCAGATACCACGCCGATTTGGCCGAGTTTCATTTCTTCAAGGATGGACTTCAGGTTTTCACGCTCAAGGATGTTGATATCCTTGGTAGCGTTGTTGAACAGGTTAGAAATCAGCTTTCCGGCAATCAGGCCACCCGCATCCATGTTGTAAGACGGGCTCTTAAAGTCAAATACCGCGATTGATTTGATGACACGCTCGCGAATTTTATCCTGTACATCACGTGACTTCTCAAACAGGCCTTCCATTAACGGGTCCAGCTTGCCGATTAATTCGTACATGTACCAGGCAACCCCCCAGTAACGATTGTCCATGTATTCGATGGCGATATCTTCGGCGCGGGATATCACGGCATTGCGCAGAGCAACGGCACGCAGAGGTAGTGCACCACCGGTATTTTCGTCAATTTCAATCGCCAGATTGATTGCCCGGGCGATATAACCCTGCTGTAACAACCGGGTCGCTTCAATAATTTTCTCGTCAACCAGCTTTTCCAACGCTGTGGCTTTCCACGCGATACAGTCCTGGTCGTTAGGGCTGAACGAAAGCACTTTTTCACAGGCAAACTCAGTCTGACTCCAGTTTTGTGTATCTAACGACTGGGCCGCCAGACTTTTAAAAAAGGTAGCGTTGTTTTTCTGGTCAGCATCAGCGGCCATTTTCTTGGCGATAACATTGTTCGGATCCAGCATGGTGGCTTTGCGGGCCGCCAGCTTGGCATCTTCAAACTCGTACTCAACAAAGGCTTTTTTGGCTTGTAGAAGATAATCGCGGGTACCTTCGGTTTTAATCCGCGAAGCTAACGGTACTGATGCTTCAAAGTTTGGATACAACTTCTGAACCTGTTGCAGTGTCAGGTTAGCACGCACCCAGTCCTGACGGTCAATCAGTGCCAGCGCTTCAGAATAACGCTCCTTCACTTCATCAATGAGTTCACTGCGCGAGCTATCGATCTGACTTTCCAACGACGCAATAGCCGGCAGATTCGGCGAGAACTGCCTGGCTTCCGCCACCAATGACTCGGCTTTCTCAATGTCATTAATGTTGACTCTGGCCACATTCAGAATCCCCTGCGCCTGACCAATGAGTGTCTGTGAGGCTTTCAGGCGTAAACTGCTAAGCTGAGCCGAATACTGTTGGTTATTCGGCTCTTTGGTTATTGCCTGCTTAAGGTAAGCAATGGCCTCAGCATAATTCCCGGCTGCAGCGAGCTGCTGAGATACATCAAACTCTTTTTTTCCCTTGCCCGTTGATTGACAGCCTGCCAGGGCTGACAATACCAGAGCGGCCAATACGTACCGTCTCATTGGTTGATCCTCAAACTTTGGTTGCGGTGATTTTGTTACCTGTGACGCCAACAATCTGTATTTTATGTCGTTGCGCTATGTTACTGGCCAGCAGTTCTTCATATAGCTGTTCTGTCCAGCCTTTATAGCTGATGACAAGATGTGCCACACCATTGGCGATATTAGAAATTTCGATTTGCTGAATAGCGGGCATAGCCTCCTGAATGACCGCTTTCATCTGATTCGCGACATCCAGTGAGTCAACGCCTTCAATATCAAGAAACACATTTCTGGCTTTCACCTGCTCCTGATGCCAAAAGCGGATCAGTTGTTTCCGTAACTGTGGCCATTCCTTGCGAATGATATCGGCTGATAGCTTTGCAAAAATACTGTTCGATTTAACGCCCGGTTTGCTGGCGCTCTTGCTACCTGCAGCCAGCACCTGGTTATCACCTACCCGGGTCACCTGCATGCCAAGGGTCAGCTCGTTGGCATTGATTTTCATGCCTTGGAATTCTTCCGGTTTTATTTGGGAATCAACGATCAGATTAACAGCAAACCCGGCGTAAATAGGTTCGTCTTCGTCAAACACCTGAAAGCCATCCCGTAACAAACGTTCGGTCATTTCGTTGCGGGCATGCTGGGCAATAATAGAGTTGGTGGAATTTTCATCGAGTACCACGGTAACGCGGGGCATTTTGGTCCAGCCCATGGAAGCCTGAATTTGAGCGACTCTGTCTACCAGTATATCCACCCGTACATCAGCCTGAATGACCACTTCGTAGATGTCTTCGCTGTCGCCTACGCCATCATAAATAATTTTGTATTCGTCGATCTGGCCTGCCGTGCTGGAAAATATCTGGTCTTTACCCAGCAGGTAATTATTCACGTCGGTACGGGAGCGCACAAAGGTGCCAACCACTTGTTCTACCGCAGCCCGCTTTGCATTTTCCAGGGCCACTTTGCGGGCTTCGACAATATTGTTGTCAGCCACTGCACTGATCCCTTTGGCTTCAACCAGCTTGGCAGTCGCTGATGCACTCACAACACTCAGAAAAGCAACAAAAAAAGGGATTACCACGAAAGAATACTGTTTGATGCTTCCACTGCATACTGCCATAGTGTCTCCAAATACCCACTATTACTACCAATAGTAGTTGAATATAATCCAATACCCCGTGATTTGCACTATCGCATCGGCTTTCTCACCCAAATATCGCAAAAATAAGTCAACTTGTCGGTTTTTAGGGAACTTTTTTATGAGTTTTATGCGGTCATTTATAGGACAAAAGTTGACAAATTGGCCCGACTAATCTGATGTGTTGCCAAATGACGACTTTTTTTATCCACAAATGAAAAAAAGCTTTATAAAGTCGGCGTTGGCGTATAGCTTTAATGCTATGCACAAGCCTAATTCGTCGCGATTACGGCGTCTGGCTACTTTTAGCCTTCCCTCCCGACTTTATCTTTTGAAGGAACGCGCAATGCAAAGTGACTCAACCGGAATCTGGTATTTTGAATGTGACGTCTGTGATATCGAAGCATATCTGCTGAACCTGCAAAGTCGTTCTGTTATCTATCCCGATGAATGCGAATACCTGATTAAAAACCTGCATAAACTGCACGCTACGTCAGAGCAGAATACCCATGGCGTGGTACCTTTGTGTCACCGCTGTGTAACGCTTATCGCTAAAGATGACAAAGTCGAAATTGTTATAAACCGGGAACAGGAAAAAACTGACCATGTGACCCAACTGCCTTTGCGTGTGTCTCTTTTGCGTCAGCTCGGGATATGGTACGAGCAGGATCCCGAGGCGATAACCGGTATCTGCCTGGTCGAGATCGACGATTTCAGCGATATTAACGACACCATTGGCCATGCCGCCGGCGATCTGATTTTGTTTGAAATCGCCCGTCGCCTGGAGCGGTATCATGGTTCACGATTTAAGTTGGTCAGACTGCATGGTGATGAATTTGCCCTGGCGGTAACGCAATTAGCTGATACAGAGGATATCTGGCAGATCTCAAAGTGGATTTGTGAGCAGTTCGAACCGCCTTTTATGACCCAGAAAGGCGCCGTGTTCCTGACTCCGTCAATTGGCTTGTCACTGAATATCAATACTGGTGAAGAACCTGTTACTTTGCTGGAAAGTGCATATATTGCCCTCAACCATGCCAAAGACGATCCGCTGACTAAAGAGAAATTATACAACCCTCAGCAGGAACATACGCTGACCCGGCAGGTGTTGCTCGAAGCCCAGCTCAATCAGGCGCTCACTGAAGAAGACAGTTTACTGGTGTGGTATCAGCCCAAACAGGATTTGCTTAACCGACAAATCAATGGTCTGGAAGCATTGATCCGCTGGAACCATATTACCGAAGGACTGATTTCCCCCGGTGAGTTTATCCCCCTTGCTGAACGCACCGGTTTAATTTGCAGCATTACCGATTTCGTCGTCTGTCAGGTTGCCAAAGACATCCCAAAACTGCGCATGCACGGTTTTACCGGCAAAGTGTCGATTAATATCTCGGCTACCGACTTTATGCGTACCAACCTGGTAGATAGTCTGCTGGCGTTGCTCAAGCCGTATAATGTCGATACCAGTGACATTGAGTTAGAAATCACCGAAGGCGCTTTTATCAGCGATTTCGATCACTGTATTTTACTCCTCACCGCCCTGCGTGACGCTGGATTCGCTTTGTCTATCGACGACTTTGGCACGGGCTACAGTTCGCTGAGTTATTTAACCCGGTTACCGGTAGATACCATAAAAATTGACATGAGCTTTGTCAGAGAGCTGGCCCGCAGTGAGCAGGCCAGGCAGATTTACAAAGGCATGATTGATATTTGTAAAGCAATGCACTTCGATGTGCTTGCCGAGGGCGTTGATGACGACGCCCAGCGAGAAACGCTGGCCGCCATTGGTTGCGACCGTATTCAAGGTTATCTGCTGAGTAAACCCTTACCGGTAGACAAACTACTCGAATTTCTGAATAAGTAACCGCGGACTGTAGACTATTTCATTGAAAAATGATGGGAATCGATTCAACTCGGTGGCGATAAACTCGATACCAGCTATATTCAAAAAATAATTACGAAAGCGCCACCGAACACAGTGGAGTGCAGGAGAAAGCTTGTTATGTTCTTCCAGCGTAAAACAAAACACAGTCGCAGTACTGACATTGATAACCCGGTGGCCGCCACTCTCAATATAACCAGCCGGGACATTCAGCCGGAAAAGCTGACGGCGTTGAAGCTTGAACCAGGTACAGCGCTGGTGATTGCATTCATTAGCCCATCCGGCCAGTTTGCCGAACTATCCCAGCGCCTGACCAAGGCAATGCCGTTTTCACCACAGGTCATCACCATTATGACAGCAGGTGAATTAGGCGGTGGCAAGGCGCTCTACCACACAACGTCCGATCAGTGGGATAATATTGTTTTACATGCATTTTCCAGCAGACTCTTCGAGCAGCTATCAATTCATACCGTGGCGCTGCACAGCCAGGATATTAAAAGCGGTAACCCTTCCCGTCCGGCAGCTAAGCGCATCGAAGCCATTACCGCCGAGCTGATGAAGGTGCGAGTGCCCTTTGAAGTGAGCAGCCACGATACGCTAGCCCTGACCTATTTTGATGGTTTGACGGCCAGCGAAGACTTTTTTACCCAGGCGTTATATCAAAGCCGTCGCTTCCCCTGTTATTTTGTTGGCGGCAGTGCCGGTGGCAAGCTGGACTTTAAACAGGCCGACATCGCCATTAATGGCGAAGTAAAACATAACAGCGTTATTCTGTGTTTTTGTAAACTGGCGAAAGGCTATCGTTACGGCATCCTCAAAAGCCATAACTTCAAGCCTACCGGCAATCAGTTTGTGGTTGCCGAATTCAATCCACTTACCCGCACGCTTAATTCGGTACTGGATAAAAATCTGAATTTACTGACACCGGTTGACGCCCTTTGCAACACTTTCCAGTGCTCACCTGCGGAACTGGAAGCACGTTTGCAATCCCACTCGTTTGGCATCGACATCAACAACAATATCTACATTCGTTCCGTGGCGTCTATTAATGATGACGGTAGCATTCGCTTCTTCAGCGATATGGCTTTTGGTGAGGAGTTACTTTTAGTTAAAGCCACTGACTTTAAGCAATCTCTGGAAGAGGACTTCCGACGCTTTATGCAGGACAAGCCTGCCACACCGGTGGCAATGATAGCCAATGATTGTATTTTACGCCGTCTGAATAACGCTTCTGCCCTGCAAAGCGTGAACACCTTTGACGGCATTTGTTTATCCGGTTTTTCTACTTTTGGCGAATTTCTTGGCCTACACCAGAATCAAACTGTAACGGCCGTCGGCTTTTTTGCCGTTTCAGCACAGCAGCGTTTTGAAGATGAGTACGCTAATAACTACCCGTTCTATTTATCATCCTTTTCCAGCTACCATTTGAATGCCAGAATTATCAGCATGCAGCGCATTAATGATCTGCAAAACCGTCTGATCGAAAGCACGCACGAATTCAGGCATTTGCTTGAGGAATCTAATGAGCAATTGCAGTTCGTGGTAGGCCTGGCGCGCGACTCAGCCACCAAACAACTGGAACTCGGCGGCCAGTTCAGCACCTTTTTAAATCAAATAGCACAGCAGGAAAAAGAGCGCGCAGGGCTGACTCAGGGTATGGCCCAGCTCCGTGATAGTGCCGAGCGCATCGTTCATATTATTCAGTCGATCAGCGGCATTGCTGAGCAAACTAACCTGTTGGCGCTAAACGCCGCTATAGAAGCCGCGAGAGCCGGCGAAGCGGGCCGTGGCTTTGCTGTTGTCGCCGACGAAGTGAGAGCACTCTCGCAGCGCACCCAGACCAGTTTAAAAGAGACCGGTGACACCATAGATGGTGTTTCAGGCTCCATCGACGGCATTGCTGTTGCTATCAATAGCATTAATGAATTGCTGTCCAGTATAGAAGGTAGCTCTACCGAGCTAAGTGCTGATCTATCCGGGTTATCCGAAACCTCATCCAGTGCTGCAAGCCGTGCTGAAGAGGGCATTGCCAAAGCACAGAAGGCGACCGAACGAATGAATGCGCTGGAAAAAGAGACCCGGTTAATTGAAACACTTAATGAACTTGCTCAGAAATCGCACTAATTGCGCGAATGCTCACTGGATAATCAATTTTACTGTCTATAAGTGGCTGAGCAGGCTGTGTGGCTCTCAAAACCGCTCAACCCTTTACAAAAAAGACACATATTTAAAATAAATAATCAACACCTTGTAAAGCTACCATACCAGAACTACGCCCCGGCCACCGCTTCGCAGACGGCGCAGGCTACTCTGACCTAGCAATGCACGTATAATAGGCGCTCATTTTTTCGTCAACATATAAAACTAACAGACGAATTAACTTCATTCAGAACGACAGAAATCCAGTTTATTATTATGAAAAATGCATCACACAGTGTTTTCGAAGATGTTTTTGCTCTGCTATGTGCCGGTTTATTTGTGGCGTTTGGCATTTTCCTGTTTCAGTCTCAGGAACTCATGGTAGGTGGCGCTGCGGGTCTTGCCCTGTTGGCAACCTACATTACCCCGCTTGAGTTTGGCTTATTGTTCTTCCTGATCAATTTGCCGTTTTACTATCTGGCGTGGCGACATATAAGCAAACGTTTCATGATCAACACGTTTATTTCCGTCACTACGGTTTCATTATTCTCTGAGTGGGTCCCCCATTTTGTGGATATTTCGCGGGTCGACCCTTTTTTCGCGGCCGTGTTTGGTGGCATTTTAATTGGCGTAGGCATGCTGATTATGTTCCGCCACAGCTCCAGCCTGGGTGGCCTTGGGATCCTGGCTTATTACCTACAAAATCGGCTTAATATTCGTGCTGGTTCGTTTCAACTGGTCGTTGATACCAGTATTCTGAGCCTGTCATTTGTATTTATCAACGCGCACCTGGTGCTAATCTCTATTCTGGCCGCGCTTTGTCTGAATATGGTGATTTCACTGAATCACCGACCGGAGCGCTACACCCTGCCCGCGGTAAAAAAGCCTCAGGCAGATGATGAAGTGGAGCATCTGCACCCACAAAACGGCTAAACGCTGGTATTCACTGAAGTAAGTTGCTGCTGGGCCAGATACACCGCGCCCCATTCCGGTCCGTGACAGGCAGGTTGAATGCGCGCAGCAACGGTTTCTGCCAGGTACGGCCGCCACGCGCTGGCCAGGCCACCACTCAACACTAAATTCATTGTACTATCGCCAAGCGCCCGTCGTGCCAGATCATTCAGATATTCTGCGCCCTCTGCGATAATGTCTGCAGCCGCCGCATCTTCGTTTGCCAACTCAAACAGCTGTGGTGCAAAGCGGGCAAATTCCCCGGGTAATGCGCTATTGAGTCGCTCGACTAACTCTGATGGTGTGGAGCAATCATAGAACCGGCTTACTGCTTGCCATAATTCACTGCCATGCCTGAGCTTGTCGGCCACCAGCAATGCCTGTCTGGCGGCCATCTGGCCGAGCCAGGCGCCACTGGCCTGGTCGCCCAGTTGAAAACCATAGCCCCCATATTGGGTCACCTTGCCATCTTGCAACACAGCCGCGCAGGAGCCGGTGCCGGTAATAATCACCACACCATCCTCGCCACCATGAGCGCCAAGTAAGGCGGTATGCAAATCGGAGGAAAAAACCAGTTCAGCAAAAGGGTGCTGCCATTGTTTAAGCAGGGCTGTGGATGAGTCCAGGTAGGCACCGGCCAGACCAGCGCTGACTACCAGTCCACGACTGACATCACTGAACGGCAGCCCGGCATCTGCCACGGCATTCTTAACGGCGGTCAGTATCGACGATAACGCCAGCTGCCCATGCCTGGCAATATTGGCAGGCCCGCCAATACCCTGCCCTAACGACTCTCCGAGTTGGTTAAACAGCTTAGCCCGGCATTTAGTGCCGCCGCCGTCTACGCCTACCCAGTATTCGCCGTCTTTCAGGTTTTGCGTCATTCTGATCATCCCAGTAAAACATCTAACAACATCATTACCACAAAGCCAATAAGCAAGCTGAACGTGGCTATGTTCTGATTACCATTCTGGTGGGTTTCCGGAATGATTTCATCAGAAATAATAAACAACATAGCACCAGCAGCGAAGGCCAGTGCCCATGGCATAAACGCTTCAGCGCCCGATACGGCGACTGCGCCTACCAGCCCGCCAAGAGGCTCTACCAATCCACTGCCAATGCCTATTAAAGAGGCTCTGATTGGGGTAAATCCCACCGATCGCAAAGCCACCGCTACCGCCAGGCCTTCGGGTATATTCTGGATACCTATACCCAAGGCCAGTGACAGGCCATTTGCCATTTCGCCACCGGCAAAACCCACCCCAACCGCCAGGCCCTCCGGAAAGTTGTGCAGGGTGATGGCCAGTACAAACAGCCAAATCCTGGTAAGCTTGGTTTTAGAAGCCCCTTCACGACCTGTAACAAAATGCTCATGGGGCACGGCCTGGTGAATAAAAAACAGTAAAAACGCGCCGGTCAGCAATCCCGTTGCGACCACCATACCGCCGGCCATATCACTCCCGTACAATGTACTACCGTACTCCAGCGATGGCAGTAATAATGAAAAGAAGGTCGCGGCCAGCATGATCCCGGCTGCCAGACTAAGCAGTGCATCCTCCAGTCGGCGAGACAATTGCCTGATCAAAAAGACGCCCAGGCTACCAGCGGCGGTGCCCAGACTGGCACAGCCGCTGGCGATCACACCCGCCCAAACTATTTGTGAACTCTCCACTTACTCATTTCCCATTTCAACCAGATACTCTTGGTACTCTGGCAGAGACACGGGTGATCAATTCGTAACTAATGGTACCGGCCCAGTCAGCCACCTCATCCACCGGTAATTGCGGCCCCCACAATTCCACTTCGTCACCCAGGGCAACCGCTTCGATGTCGGTAACATCAATGGTAATCATGTCCATGGAAACTCTGCCTACCAGTTGCCCTCGCTGACCACGCACTACTACCGGCGTACCATTCGGACAATGGCGGGGGTAACCATCGGCATAACCAATCCCTACCGTGGCGATAACACTGTCCCGGGGTGCTGTCCAGGTTTGGCTGTAGCCCACGGCTTCACCTTGTTTTACGTTATGCAGCGCAATAATTTGTGCCATTAGCGTCATAGCCGGTATGAGTCCGTATTCAGCGGCAGGATGACCTGTCACCGGGCTGGCACCATACAGGCCTATTCCTAACCGGCACCAGTTGGCCTGACTCGCCGGGTTACATAAAGTAGCCGCAGAGTTAGCCATGCAGCCTGGCAGAGCCAGTGACCTTGTTAAAGATAGAAATTGTTGCAGTTGGGCAGCATTATTAGGATTGTCCGGGTCATCAGCACAGGCAAAATGGGAAACCAGCACCGGCTGCTGTTGTTTCAGCCAGTCGCACTTTGTCAGCACCTCAGCAATGTCGTCTGCGTTATACCCCAACCGATGCATACCGGTATCCATCTTTAACCAGACCTGTGGCCGTTGGTCCTGATCAAGAGCACTCAACCAGTCCAGTTGTTGCTGATTATGGACCAGTAAAATAAGGTTGCTAGCCCGCGCGGCAACGCAATCGTCGGCATGATGCGGCCCTTCGAGCACCAGCAATGGCTGCCTGATACCAGCCTCTCTCAGTGCTGCGGCTTCATCACAAATGGCAATCGCAAAACAATCACACTGCTCAGCCAGTGCTTTAGCTACCGTTACCGCACCGTGTCCGTATGCGTCAGCCTTAATCACCGCAATAGCCGTACTGCCCTGCACAGGACGCAGCTGACGGAAATTATGACGGATGGCATCCGGATTTATAATGGCACAGGTTGATCTGCTCAAACGACTAACTCTTAGGTTGCGGAATATATTGGGTATATCCTGTACGATACACCTTGCTCATAAATTAATAAATTCTTAATTTGAAAATCCCTCAGAATAATATATTCTAAATTCGCACCAACTCTGACAAACTGGTGTCAATATCGATGGTTATTGGTTACTGAGAACCATGATAACCCAGCTTTCAAACGGTGAGAACGAGAATAAATGTTAACCAACTATACCCTGCCAGACTTGTTGCTGTTTGCCTTTTACGGGCTACTGTTGCTGGTGTCTGGTTGGTACTTTAATCGCCGTGCGCAAAACACCAGCGATTATTTTCTGGGGGGGCAGGCTATGCCCGTCTGGATGGTTGCCATGTCAGTACTGGCCACTTCTCAATCTGCCGCCACTTTTTTGGGTGGCCCGGACCAGGGCTATCGCGGTAACCTGACCTACCTGGCCACCAATCTGGGGGCGTTTATTGCCGCTTTTTTTGTTGCCAGGGTACTCATTCCACGCTTTTACCAGCTGAAAGTGTTTACCGTTTACGAGTTATTGGAAACCCGCTTTGGCGCCAGCGCCAAAAAACAAGCCGGACTGATGTACCTATTTGGCCGTATATTCGCCAGCGGTGCAAGACTCTACATGGCAGCGCTTGCTGTGGCCATGATTCTGTATGGCAACATAGCTGCCAGTAGCGTCATAACAGCGACGATTCTGATCAGCGTCATTGGCCTGATTTACAGTATCTATGGCGGTATCCGAACCGTTATTTACAGTGACGTTATGCAGGCCTTTACCTACATTAGCGCGGCACTTGCGGTGATTATTGCACTGTTAATTGCCATCCCGGCAGATATTCCGTCTATCCTCGACACTTTGCAGAATCCGGGCGCCGGTGAGCCATCAAAACTCACACTGTTTGATAACCGAATCGATTTTTCACCATCCGGGGTATTTACCCTGACCTCGGTATTCACTGGCTTTGTTCTGCTAAATATCGCGGCCTTTGGCCTTGATCAGGATATGACCCAACGGGTGCTGACCTGTCGCAACGCCCAGGAAGGGGCCAGGGCAATGTTATGGTCGGTGGTCATGGTGATCCCGGTCATGTTAGTGTTTATCGTGATAGGCCTGCTGTTATATATCTATTATCAGCAACCAGATTTGATGACCAGCAATGCCGGCGCACCGGTGCCGCAGTTTGCCGGCGAACCTGTCACCATTTTTATGTATTACGTGCTGACCGACTTACCGGCAGGCTTAAAAGGGCTGGTTACCATAGGCATCCTTGCCGCTGCTCTGTCGACATTGAATTCTGGCTTGAATTCAATGTCGAGTGTACTCATTCAGGATTTGTACCGGCCGTGGCAACGTAAACGGGGTAAGCAACGCAATGAACATCATTTTGTGAATGCCGGCCGCCTTGCAATGGCTGTCGTTGCATTGGCGTTAGCGTCCATGGCCTGTTTATGCTATTACTGGCAACAGTATTCAGATACACCGTTATTACAGTTTGCGCTGGGCGTGATGGTATTTTCCTACAGTGGCTTACTTGGCGTATACTTTATTACACTATTTACTCAGCGGGGCAGCCCTGCCTCCGTCACAGCGGCATTATTGAGTGGTTTCATTATCCCCTTGTTGCTACAACCATATGTGATGAGCTGGTATTTACCTGAAGCCTGGCAACTGAGCCTGGGCTTCACCTGGCAACTGGTTATCGGAACGCTGGTTGCTACGCTGGTATGTGCTGCAGGCAGCCAGCCTGAATACATGCCTGAAATAAAGGCGGAAGCAAAATGAATGGAATAACACGTTTAACCTGGACGATGGCTAACCTTAAGGTCGGCAGCTAACTATGCACATAACAAATAAACAGTCAGCAACATTGCTTGAACAACTGAACAGAATTATTTCTGAGGGCCGTAACCCTCATACTATGGATATTGATGTGCTGCCGACCATCGAGATTCTGGAAAAAATCAATCAGGAAGATGCCGGGGTTGCTGACGCTGTTCGCAAGACAATACCTCATATCGCTAAAGCAGTGGATGCCATTGTCCCGCGCATACAAGCCGGAGGCCGGTTAATTTATATGGGTGCAGGGACCAGCGGCCGTCTCGGTATTCTCGATGCGGTAGAATGTCGCCCTACCTTCAGTGTGCCTGAATCAATGGTTATTGGCATTATCGCCGGTGGTGACAAGGCTATAAAACATGCGGTGGAAGGTGCCGAAGACGACACCGTGAAGGGTGTTGAAGATTTAAAAGCTATCAACTTTTCTGCCAAAGACGTTCTGGTTGGCTTATCTGCCAGTGGGCGCACCCCTTATGTGATAGAAGCGATGCAATACGCCAACTCACTTAACGCAGCCACCATTACAGTAACCTGTAACCCTGAGTCGCCCATGATGCATGTCGCGGCCATCGGTATTTGTGCAGTGGTTGGTGCCGAGTGTATCACCGGCTCTACCCGCATGAAGTCTGGTACCGCACAAAAACTAATCCTCAACATGCTCAGCACGGCCAGTATGATAAGACTGGGTAAAACCTATGAGAATTTAATGGTGGACGTCAACGCCAGCAACCAAAAATTAAAAGCGCGCGCTACGCGCATTGTAATGCAGGCCACCGACTGCAGCGAGAAAGAAGCCGATACGGCACTGCAGGCAGCAAATAACCGGGCTAAGCTGGCCATTCTGATGATTCTGACCGGCCAGAATGCCACAGAGGCAGAAGCGCAGTTGGCTGATAATGGCGGTTTCTTACGCCGTGCTGTGCAGTCACATTCTTAGCCATGATCAGGTTACTGACACTTTTTCTGCTGTTGCTTACCACGGCAACAGCGCACAGCACTTCATTAAAGGTCGGCGCCGAGCAACCAACACGTTACCTGCCGCTACTGGACGGCAAACAAGTTGGCCTGGTAGTTAACCAAACGAGCCGGGTAGAACAAACCCATCTGGTAGATTTTCTGTTAAGCCGCAATGTAGCGGTACAAACAGTCTTTGCTCCGGAGCATGGTTTCAGAGGCAAGCTGGGCGCCGGAGAAAAAGTTACCGACGGCATAGATACGAAAACCGGCCTGCCAATTCGCTCGCTGTATGGCAAATTTAAAAAGCCCGCCCCGGAAATGCTGCAGGACATTGATGTGCTGGTGTTCGACATTCAGGATGTTGGTGCGCGTTTTTATACTTACATCAGTACCTTGCACTACATTCTCGAGGCTGCTGCTGAGCAGAATATTGCGGTCATTGTGCTGGATCGGCCCAACCCAAATGGGCGCTTCGTTGATGGCCCACTACGTGAAGCTGAATTCAGCTCATTTGTAGGCCTTGATCCGCTGCCATTACTGCACGGGCTGACGGTAGGTGAACTGGCGCTGATGATCCAGGGAGAAGGCTGGGTAAACCAGGCAAAACAGCTTAGTCTGACGGTCATTCCCGTTTCCGGATACACCAAAGCAACCGAGTATACATTACCGGTCGCTCCCAGCCCGAATTTGCCAAACAGGGATGCTATACGCTTATATCCGTCACTGTGTTTATTTGAGGCCACGGTAGTCAGTGTAGGCAGAGGTACAAACTGGCCATTTCAGATCATTGGCCATCATGAGATAAAGCTGGGTAACTTTACCTTTACACCACAATCCATGCCGGAAAGTGCCCCTAACCCAAAACTTGAGGGGGAATTACTGTTTGGCCGGGATTTGCGCGACAGTGCCATTCATGGCTTTGATATTGAATTATTCCATGCGGTTTATCAGCAGTTTCTTAAGCGCCAGCAGACATTTATTGACCGGCCCGACTTTTTTGACCTGTTAAGTGGTACCGATAAATTACGTAAACAACTGGCAGAAGGCCTCGACCCGGCTTCAATCAGAGCGTCATGGCAACCTGGGCTAACAGCGTTTAAAGCGCAGCGTCAGCCTTATTTGCTTTACCCGCAGTAAGTATTGAGTCGCTAACTTCCCGGCACGCCTGACCCACCACGGCGAAACTGAGAAACAATCTCGTTGGTTTTCTCCAGCAGCTTGCGGCCCGGGCGGGAAGCCTGAGTAAGGGCAATAAACAACATATCGATAATCAGTTCCTGAGCCGTTCTGGCCAGAATCGAAGACAACCGCGCCGAGGCTTCTTCAGCCACAGAATAAAGCTGCACGTCGGCTGGCTCCGACACCGGCGTAGCGCCGTATTTGGTAATAGAAATGACCTTGGCATGATTGTCCCTGGCCTGATTCACCACGTTGACAATCTCCCGCGTCGCGCCAGACTCAGAAATCGCCACGACCACATCATTCTCGTTAAAAGTGGCAGCCAATGCCAGCTGAACGTGCCCGTCGGCCTCGGCTATCGCCATCATGCCCAGCTTTTGCAATTTGAACGAAAAGTCCTTACTCACCAGAGCTGAGCCACCCACGCCACAAATCAGGATCCGTTTAGCGTTTTTAATGATCTCTACGGCTTTTTCGAACTCAACCAACTCATTCAGATTGCGGGTTTCATTAAGCACACTAATTTTACTGCTCAACAACTTATCGGCCATTTGTTCAAAGCCGTCGTTAAGGGTTATTTTGCCGTGTAGCTGGGTATTGGGGGTTTCCCGGTTCAGCGCATCAATCACCGCCAGTTTAAACGCCGGATACCCCTTATAGCCAAGCTTTTGAGCAAACTTAACAACACTGGACTGACTCACACCCACCACATTGGCCAGCTCCTGGGACGATAAGTCCCGCACCGCGTTGGGTGAATCCAGCGTAAAAGTCGCCAGTTTTGACTCACTGCTCGACAGTGAATGCTTTATGGCTTTAATTTTAACAAAAGCTGACATGTGCTTGTTCCCGGTTGTCGGCGTCGGTTACTAAGCAAAGAAACCAACAACAAAAATAACAAAAGAATTTTTTATTCAAATATAAACCAGTTGATAAGAATATCAAAATCTCTTTAAATAGAGTTTTCGGCGCTCTACGCGTTTAACTGTTTGTAAGGTTACCGTAATTTATGAAAGCTGCCCATCCCCATGCGCCCGCGCAGGCAACCTCCAGCCTGTGGGACTCACATCATTTTACATCGCTGGATAAAGCTCACCTGCAGCATAAGGATATTCAGCCAGTACTCGATGAATTAACGCAATTCCCCACACTCAGCAGGCAAACTATCGGATACAGTTGTTCCGGCAAGTCTATTGAGCGCCTTAGCATGGGAAATGGGCCGCTGGTAATTCTGGCCTGGACACAGATGCATGGTGACGAGCCTACTGCCACCGCGGCTGTGCTGGACTGGCTAAAGCTCTTACATCTGAATACCTCCAGCAATACACTGGCATTAGGTAGCAACTGGACTTCCCTGGTTACCTTACATGTGATCCCGATGCTAAACCCGGATGGCGCTGAGCGACGTACGCGGGTAAATGAACAAGGGATCGATATCAACCGTGATGCCAAACACCTGCAAACGCCAGAGGGCCAGTTGTTGTGGCAACAGGTGCAAACCCTGAAACCCGATGTTGCCTTTAACCTGCACGATCAAAACCCGTATTATTCGGCCGGCTCAACCGCTTACCCGGCAACCATCGCCTTTCTTGCGCCTGCATTTCATCCGGATAAACATGTTGATGCCCCCCGTTTGCGGGCAAAACAACTGATTGCCTGTATGGCAGATACCATCAGCCACTGGCTGCCTTGTCACATAGGCCGCTACGATGATACCTATTCATTGCGCTCCTTTGGTGACAACATCGCCGGTACCGGCGCCAGTACTATTTTAATTGAATCCGGTGCCCACCCTGATGATCCTCACCGTCAGGTGGCCAGAAAGATGAATGTGATTGGCTTGCAAAGTGCCCTCGAGGCCTTATTAGGGAACTTGTACCAACAGAAATCCCTGGCGGACTATTACCGTATTCCGGATAATGTCGAGGATGGCCTGGTGGATATTAAATTTTCCCAGGTTGCGCAGTCTTGTTGCGGGCACGAATACGTAGCTGATATCAGCGTGAACAGGGATAAACAGGGTCGTGCCACGGTTCAACATATCGGCGACCTGTCGGGTCAGGCTGGGTTTACTAATATCAGCGCTTTCCAGACGACGGTATTGCCACGAAAAACGCTTCGGCTCGACAAGCCGATGGTATTAACTGAAACAGACTATCTGGCACTGTTAAAACAGGGCTTTTGCGCTTTTGAGGGCGAGTTATCCTTGCTCGACAATCAGAGTGGTCTGCCAGTGTTATGTTTGTCTGCGCCGCTGGCATATTCCAGCTTGTATCCCGGTGCAGATGCGTTCTGGATAATGCAGGACAATGAAGGCAAACAGCGGGCAGTATTGAACGGCACGATCATAAACCTCTAAAAGGTCAGCTTGGTAAGCTCAGCCCCGAGGGCCTGATTGAAACGCTGCATAAAGGCCTCATCAACCCGGTTGCGACTGAACAGAAAATGCACCCGGGTTTCATGTATCACCTGTTTAGCTATCTTAAAGTCGTCAATACCCAGTTCTTGTGCCGCCGCTTCGAGTACTTTTTGGTCGCCTACCACTGCCTCCACTCGACCCATATTGAGCAATTGCATACGTCTTAATGTGCCCTCTGCGTGGATCAGATTGCGGTCGTAAACATCGAGCGCGTTGCGTTGAAAGTCTTCTCCAAACCAACCACTTTTATTCACTGAAACCAGAAAGTTTTGTTGCAATAAAGTACTGACATTCACTTCACTGAAATAAGGATTACGGGAAAACCTGAAACCGAATACGATGGTCTCTTTGCGATATGCCATGGAGTAAAAGTTCTTTGCTTCTCGGGCCTGCGTATAGGCCGCCCCGAGGATTACATCTATCTCTCCCTGTTCAAGTTCCATAGCCAGTCGTTGCTCAGGTAGTCGCTGCGCATTCAGCTCGTAGCCTAACCGTTGCAGTGTGCGCCGCAGTAGGCGTAAATCTTCGCCGTCTGGCTCTCCGTGTTGGTTAATGTACAGGTAGGGTTTCCAGTCAACCGTAACAGCCAGATTGAATGGTGCTTCGCTGCGGGCCGGAAAAACGGCCCCATACAGACACACAGTCAGCATGAAAATGAACAGATAGCGCAACGTCTTTCCCTGTATTTACGTTTACGATGTGGGCGTAATTATTACACTGGCGATGTCCTGATGTGGACTTACCAGCACTTAAATACGCCAGAAAAAACCATTATTATACATAAACTTAATCGGGTAATAGCACAGAATTAAAAAGACTATTGCCAGCAACAAAGAGGCCAGTTGCGGGGGCAGAGGCAGCGCTTGTGCCAGTTGCCAGGCATGCCCTTTTAAAGATACACCATCAACTCTTACTATAAGCAGTGCTCTGGCCAGCATACCAGACAGCATAAAAAAGGCGATGCTGTTGGTCCCGGCAACCAGCAAGGGATGCCCTTTGGACAAAGGGCCAGCTTTACGCTCGTACAGGATACTTAGCCAAAACAGAATGGTTAAAATACCACTGGTGACCATGACATAAGTGGGCGACCAGAGAGCCTTATTTATTGGATTAATTACCGCCAGTCCATAACCGGCACAAATGCCGGCGAGTGCCAGCATCATCAGTTTATTCGGACAGCCGTGTTGCACCAGTACGTATCGCCCGACCCAGACGCCACTCAGGCAGGTCACTACCGCTGGAAGGGTTGACAGGATCCCCTCCGGATCAAAGGCAAATGGGGTCGCATCAGCGTAATAAACGTGGTCTGCTCCAAGCAGGTGGTGATCGAGGTAGGCTGCCAGACTATTGCCAAAATCCCACTGGCCGTTATAAATCACGCCGCCAGCGTCAACATAAGGGACCCATTCCATCGCTCCCCAGTAGCCCGCCAACAGCACTGTAGCCAGCACGCCAATCCAGCGCCAGGATACGGTGAGAATAAGCATAACGGTAAGCCAGTAAACCACACCGAGTCGGGGCAGAACGCCAGCAAAACGCAGGGAGAGCAGACGCTCCTCAACCCAATTGTATCCGGGACTGCCCGTATTGTACCAACACAGATATAACCCCCAGCCCAGCAGAATAAGTATGATGGCGCGGCGGGTGGTACTTCTGATTACGGCCACCCGACTGTTGAGGCCGGTCAGCTCCTTAGGCAAATGGACTGCAATGGTGATTCCCATCACAAAGATAAACCCCGGGAAGATCACGTCTGTCGGGGTCAAACCATGCCACGCAGCATGTTTCAGCGGTGCATAAACAGCCTGCCAGGAGCCCGGATTATTGACCAGTACCATAGCGATTATTGCCACTCCCCGCAGGGCATCCAGAGCGCTTATGCGCGGCACGGTAATTCCTTATTGGTCGATGGTAACGGGTGATTTACCCGACATTAGTGAGCGCCCGAGTAACCCCTCGGCCAACGCAGTAAATACTGCACCATGTGCCTGCGCTGCTTCCTTATTATCGGCTTCTGATACGGTTACGTTATAGCCGAATGTTGCTACCGCAGCGCTAGCAAGATGGCGGTAGTCCGAAATACTATAGGGTGCCCTGAGCGCCACAAACACGGTTTTAACCGACTGCTCACCAGCACTGACCAACAAACGCCGCACCCAGGCGTCCTGAGTATTCTTATCGGGTCGGTTACGCCATGTGGTCAGGTCAGCCATCCCCCCCATTTCGGCCAGACTGTGCTGCGGTGTAATATCGCCAATAATCACAGCATCCGCCCCGCTAAGCGCTGGTAAAGCAGCTTCAGGATCAATGTCTGTTAGCGCCACACAGCTAAGTTGCAATTCTGGTTGTAGTTTTAAGAGCGCCGCGGTCATTGCCATACACCGCACAGTATCGGGCATCACCACCATATACTGACTACCTCTTAGCGGCAGTACATCACGATTATACACCTGGGTTAGTGCCGCACTGGCCAGCGCCTTTTCGGTGCGCTGGTTCGCTTCCATTGGCAACACATCAGCCGCTGTTTTTATTCGTTCGGCCAAAGGTTGCTGAATAAAATCATTGAGCTGAAATTGTTGCTTAGCCTGCAAAATACGTTTTACTGACAGCTCTGTTTGCTGGCGGTCAATTGTCCCGCTGGCAATAGCCTGGTTCCACTGTTGGTATAATTCCCAGAACCGCCTGATGCTTTGCGGGTTACGCACTGCATAGGGCATCAGTGCTATGTCAGCTCCGGCATTAAAAGTTTTAATCACCGCATTTTTGTGGTCAACATAGTGCGCGATACCGGCCATATCCAACGCATCGGTAACTATGATTCCCTGATACCCCATTTTATTGCGTAACAGACCCGTCAGAATTTTATGTGAGAGCGTTGCCGGTACCAGGGTTTCTTCGCCGTCCAGTGCGGTAAAACGGGTATCGTCGAGCAAGGGATACTGAATATGCGCAGTCATAATCATCGCTGGTGCCTGCTCCTGTTCGATGGCATGTTGAAAAGGCAGTAAATCAACCGCTTCCACCGTTGCCAAATCATGGTCCACTCGTGGCAGGCCGGTATGACTGTCGGTGTGCGTGTCACCATGGCCAGGGAAATGTTTCAGGGCGCTAAGAATGTTCTCGCCTTGCAACGCAGCAACTGCCGCCGCTCCCAGTTCCGCTACCATGCGCGGATCTTCGCCATAGGACCTGACGTTTATCACGGGGTTTTCAGCGTTCACGTTCACATCTACGGTGGGGGCAAAATTCACATTAAACCCAAGCAAACCAATACTTTTGGCAATCCCTGTATTGACTCGTTCGGCAAAGGTGGTGTTATATAACGGGTAGGTTGCGCCAATCGCCATATTGCCTACATAACGCGTCGCCACTTCATCGGGTAATCGCGCGACTCTGCCTCCCTCCTGATCGATAGCAATGAACAGCGGCGGCAGGCCCGCCTCTTTCGCCAGTTGTTGAATGGCATAATTCAGCTCGATAATTTGCTGAGTGTTTTCGAGGTTTTCAGCGAATAGAATCACTCCGCCGATGTGGCCCTGGCGAATAATATCAGCAAATTCGGGCCTCAAAGTGGTAACGGGCGTTTTGCAACGCTCAGCGGGCGTGCCATCGGCACAGTAGTAACGCATATCCAGCATCAGCTTCTGACCCAACATAAACTCGGTATCCTGTCCGCCAGAGCAGCCCACGATTAACAATCCCAGCAAACTTCCCAATATGGCCTTAGTACGCATCACTATCAGAGCCCTTAATAAATACATCAACGTTATCCATCAAGCTTACCTCAGCGAGCATGAGAAATAAATTATTCCAAGCGGACATTTTAACTCTTTGTTTATTTATCTGGGATTAGTGCTTCAGGACTATTATCACCGTTACCAAAGGCAGAGAAAAACGCCTCCACCACCGAAGATTATAGCTATTCAGGTAATCAATGAACGGTTGAAATACGAACCAAACATAAGGAATATTTTATTATGCACAAGTCATTCGAGTATGGTAGTTTGAGCTATACTACCGTCTGCGCTGCAGCCGGACGCCTGACCAACCACTGATCAATATAGAGGAATTGCTGTGACCAGCCGAAGTTTTCGCGGTGCGTTATTATGGACACTTTGTGCACTGCTTGTAATTAGCTGTAGTAGCCGCCGGGTGATTGAGATGCCATCGGCCAACTATGGGGAGCGAGTAAAGTCACTGGTACTGCACTTTACGGCGATTAATTATGCCAGGTCAGTCACTGCGCTGGTAAATGAAGGCGGATTAAGCTCCCATTACCTTATTCCGGAGTCTAATGACCCGAGCGATCCTGACGGCAAGCCAAGAATAATTCAGTTAGTCGATGAAAATATGCGTGCCTGGCACGCCGGTAAGAGTTATTGGCAGGGGCGCACCGGCTTAAACGATCACTCCATTGGTATAGAAATTGTTAATGTGCCGGAATGTGAACGTGATGGTGATATGGCGCCCTCTTTGGCTGAACACGGCTCTAACCGGTTGTGTTTTTTCCCGGATTACGATCCGGCGCAAATCGAAGTGGTTATCGAACTGGTAAAAGATATTATTGCCAGACACCCGGATATTGAACCTACTGCGGTGGTCGGTCATTCTGATATTGCCTTTGACCGTAAAAACGATCCTGGCCCTCGCTTTCCCTGGTTTGAGTTATATCAGGCGGGCGTTGGTGCCTGGTACGATAATGACACGCTGGCTGACTACTGGAAAACATTCAATGAGCAACCAGCCAGTATCGGTTTATTACAAAGTGCGCTGCGCGCTTATGGTTACGGGGTAATTGAAACCGGCATCGCCGATACCAGTACGCTCAATGCAATTTCCGCATTTCAGATGCACTTCCTGCCCTGGCATGTAAGTGGCGAACCTGACAGCCGCACAACCGCCGCCGTATTTGCTTTACTTGATAAGTATTTTCCTGACCAAAAAGATGCACTGCTGACCCGTTATGAAAAAGAACGTGAGCTCGCCATTGCCACCGCCGAAAGTGAGTTGCCGACGGTTCGACGTGGTCAGGTAGACGCAGTATTGCCGGATCATTCCCCCTCGAAACGGGCTTTTGTGAAAGACCGCTTCGCGTTTAAAAGCTACGCCGGCCGCGGAGAGCTGATTATTGAGAGTAACCAGCCAGCGTCGGCTACCGTGTCGGTTAACGGCGAAGTACTGTCGCTGGATGATAAGTTTACGGCTAATAATACTTATCGTTATTCCCTGGCACGCCGCACGCGAACGGGCATCAATGCCCTGGCCGTCAGCAACATAGAACCCGTCGAAGCACAGTTACATATTCAGGTGCCCTACCCTGAATTAAAAGACAATATCCAAGCATACCAAAGCCACTTTACCGCGGTAGACGAGCTAATCAATAAAGAAGTGGCTGAAGGCTTCCCGGGCGCTGTGTTACTGATAGTCAAAAACGGCGAAATTATTAAGCGCACAGCCTATGGTTACCAGAAGCGCTACGACGAAAACGGTCAACCGCTGGCCAATCCACAACCCATGCGTACCGACACCATTTTCGATCTGGCCTCCAATACCAAGATGTTTGCCACCACGCTGGCACTTATGCACCTGGTGGAAACCGGTCAGCTCGACGTTACGCAGCCCATTAAACATTACCTGCCGGAATATCAGGGTGCGGGACGTGAGGCACGGCGGGTCAGCGATCTGCTGTCTCATCAGTCCGGCTACTCGCCAAGCATTGCTTTTTACGATCCACAAAACCCGCTGGGCGAGCGCTTTTATTCCCAGTCCAGACAAAGAACCAGTGAGCTGCTGATCACTCAGGCTCCTTTTGAAATCAGCAACGGGCTTAATGCAACCTACAGTGATATCAACTTTATGTTACTGGGCCTGATTGTTGAACGTATTACCGGTATGCCGCTGGACAGCTATTGCGAAGAATGGCTGTATCAGCCGCTGGGCCTCAATAATACCCTGTTCAACCCGCTTCAGAAGGGCCACCATAAAGGCGAGTTTGCCGCCACCGAACTGCGTGGTAATACCCGCGACGGCCGGATTACATTCCCGAACATCCGTGAGTATACCCTACAGGGAGAAGTTCACGACGAAAAAGCCTTCTATGCCATGCAGGGCGTGTCCGGCCACGCCGGACTCTTCTCGACTGCTGATGAACTCGCCGTCATGGCACAGATGCTGTTAAATGGCGGTGGTTATGGCGAAACGCATTTGTTCGACAGCAACGTGATAAATGCCTTTACCAAACCGGATAACCGTTTCTGGCACTATGGACTCGGCTGGCGCCGGGCAGCGAACGGCGCCAATCGCTGGCACTTTGGCCCGTACGCCAGCGATCTGGCATTTGGTCACACCGGGTGGACAGGCACGGCAACCGTTATCGACCCAGCCCTTGATTTGGCCGTCATCCTCTTGACCAACGCGCGCCATTCGCCCATTGTGGAAGAAGACGAGGAAAAACTGCAATTTACCGGTAAGCAATTTGAAACCGGTCGCTACGGCAGCATCGTTTCACTGGTCTATGAAGCAATTCTGAACAAACAGGCCAACTAAAATAACGGCATAAAAACAACAAGGGTTCATTCGTATGGATTGGGTTTCCATCATTCCACCAGTTATCGCCATCGTGATCGTTTTCTGGAAGAAAGAGGTCATTATGGCACTGCTGATGGCGGTTCTCAGTGCTGAGGCACTGATCCTTCTCTCCGCTGGTACAGACAGTCTTTTGCTCGCCCCCATCACGTCTATCGAAAGGGTGGTAGAGGTAGCCACCAGTGCCGGCAATACCCGGATATTATTATTCAGCGTACTGGTGGGCGCATTGCTGGCTTATATCCGGGATTCAGGCGGGGTTACCGCTACGGTTGATTGGCTGACCAAGCGTGGCGTCGCCAAAAGCCGTCGTCAGGTAGGCGGACTGACCATGCTCACCGGGATTGTCGTTTTCATCGAGTCTAATCTAAGTGTGCTGACTGCCGGTATATTTGCCCGCGGGCTATTCGATAAGTTTGGCATGAGCCGGGCCCGACTGGCGTACCTTATCGACAGTACCAGTGCTCCCATATGTATTCTTATATTGCTCAACGGCTGGGGCGCTTTCGTACTTGGCATGTTGGATACCTACGAATTGCCCGCTTCTTCGGCCAGTATCCTGTGGGGTTCAGTGTTTTTTAATTTTTATGCCATCATCGCCCTGCTTATTGCCGCTTATACCGTCTTTGCCGACAAAGTCCATGGCCCCATGGCTAAAGCTGAACAACAACTCGAGAGCAATCAGCAACAGTTCTCAGCAGCCGCAGCAACGAAACCCGGTTATATGGTAATCCCTATTTTAACCATGGTAGTGAGCATGGTGGGGTTTATGCTGTGGACCGGCAATGGTGTGCTGTCCCAGGGCAGCGGCAGTAAGTCGGTACTGTATGCAACCATTCTGGCCACGGCTGTGGCGTATCTGATGCTGGTATTTTCCAAACGGTTTACTCACCACGAAGCGGTAGACGTTGGCTTTAAAGGCATGGGTGAATTGCTGCCCCTGGTAACCATAGTATTACTTTCACTGACACTCGGTAGCAGCTTAAAAGTACTGGGAACGGGGATTTTTGTAGCCGGCATAGTTGGTGAGTACTTACCGTTGTTTTTGATTGTTCCCATGTTGTTCTTAGCCGGTGGTATTATGTCATTCACCACCGGTACATCCTGGGGGACCTTCGCCATTCTGATTCCGATTGGCGTGCCCTTAATTCAGCAACTGGGTCTTCCGCCATCACTGGTCATTGGCGCCATTCTGGGCGGCGGGGTATTTGGCGATCACTGCTCGCCAATCTCCGACACAACGGCAGTCTCTTCGATTGCTTCAGGCTGTGATCTGCTTGAACACGTGCGCACACAAATGCCATATGCTTTGACCGGCGGTGCCTTAACCTTAATTCTTTATGTGATAACAAGTTTAATCATGGTGGGTTAGTTTTATGCGATATCTGTTAATAAGTGCTTTTATCCTTTCCCTTACGGCATGTTCAGCATCGGACTCCGTTACAAGTTCTCAGGCTACCTCCGCCGAATATGCGGTCGCCATGCCTGATAAATTTGCTGCGCAGGTGGCTCTAGATGTCATGCAGGACGGTGGCACGGCGGTAGATGCCGCCATTGCGGCTCAGTTTGTACTGGCTGTTACTTATCCTGAAGCCGGTAATATTGGCGGTGGCGGGTTTATGACCATTTACATGGACCAGCAGGCTGATTTTCTTGATTACCGTGAGATGGCACCTGCTCTGGCATCTCGTGATATGTACCTGAATGAAACAGGCGATGTGCACCCTACAGACTCCCTGTTTGGCGCCAAAGCATCTGGGATCCCTGGTACCGTTGCCGGCATGTGGGCCGCTCATCAAAAGTATGGCAAGTTACCCTGGCAGCGCCTGGTCCAGCCTGCTGTAACATTCGCCAGCGAAGGTTTTGCCGTACCAGAGAAGCTGGCCGGTCGGGTAAGTCGCTATATTGAGCGCATTGAAAAACGCGGCCTGAAAACTAACTTCGCCGATTACTTCGGTGCGGCAGCCACTGCAGGCGCACTATTTAAGCAACCCGAATTGGCCGCAACATTAAGCCGGATCCGGGATAACGGGCCAGCCGGGTTTTACGAGGGTGAAACGGCTGACCATATCGTCGCGTATATGCAAGCCAACGGCGGATTAATCAGCCATGCCGACTTAACCGGTTATCATGCGCAATGGCGTACACCGGTTAACTTCGATTGGCGAGAATATCAGGTTATAACCGCTCCTCCACCAAGTTCGGGCGGGATTGCTGTAGCGCAGTGGCTGGGTATGGTCAACAACGTTATTCAAACCAATGTATTACCTGCTCATAATTCTGCGCCTTACCTGCACCTGGTGAGTGAAGCCGGAAAACGGGTATTTGCTGACCGGGCTGAATACCTCGGCGATCCCGATTTTTTTGCCGTACCACAACTGCAGTTAATCGATCCTGACTACATCGCCAAGCGTGCTGATGAAATTAACCTCACGGCTATATCTGCTACCCCTGAAATTAAGCCTGGTTTGCACGAAAGCGAAGATACCACCCATTTTTCCATTGTAGATCAATGGGGCAATGCGGTGGCAAACACCACTACCATCAACCTGAGCTTTGGTGCCGGGGTTGTCGCTGAGGGTGCCGGCTTTTTATTGAATGACGAGATGGATGATTTCAGTGCCAAACCCGGTGTGCCCAACTTTTTTGGCGCGATTGGTGGTGAAGCCAACGCTATTGAGCCTTATAAGCGCATGTTATCGTCGATGACGCCTACCATCGTCCTGCAGGATGGACAGGTAAAACTGGTTACCGGCTCACCCGGCGGCACTACCATCATTTCGTCGGTAACACTGTCGATTCTCAATACGCTGCTGTTCGATTTAAGTGCTGAAGAAGCCGTTAATCTTCCGCGTTTCCATCACCAGCTTTGGCCGCAGGATCAAATTCGTGTCCATGAAGGGTTTGCCCCTGACACGCTCAATGCATTACAAGAGATGGGCTATATAATCAAAGAAAGTAACTTTGGCGATCTGCATCTGATAATCCAAAAAGACGGAAAACTATCGGCCGCCTCAGAGGCTCGGGGACGGGGTAAAGCAGTAGTGCAGTCGGCAAAATGATGCCCGCTACCAGCCTGAAGCCTGCGGCTTCAGGCTACGACAAAGTGCTCCCTGGTAAACTGGAAGGCCAGTAACCAGAAAGAACTACGCCTAAAACAAGCAGTACGATCAAGCCGGTTGCGGCACAGGTAAAGCCTGTGTGTGCTTTCTCCTGGCGGAAAATAGCCCGCTCACGCGCTACTCTTCTGGGGTACTGACCGAGGGTGACAATTTTACAAACCGGCCAGCCTACCAGGTAACACAAGCGCCAGAACAGCAGCTCTGCAATTAGAAAACCTATTCCCCTGAAAAACCCTTTACCAGCCTGTGCGACTACATCTTCAATCACGATAAATCCTGTTGGTTATTATTGTTGTTATATGTTCAGCATAACACCAGTTGTGTTGACTACTGCTGAGTTAATTTATTCGTCTTTCCCTGAGTAACAATGGCGTGGGTTACCCATCGGGTCCTTAAATTATTACAATAACGCCATAAACAATCAGTTCCCATTATAAGGCAAGCACCTGTCGGGTTAGCTTAATCTGTCGCAAATAATTGGTGAATATCGGTAAATGCTTTGAACTCCAACGCATTACCCGCCGGATCCATAAAAAACATAGTGGCCTGTTCACCGGCCTGCCCCTTAAAACGCACATAGGGCTTAATCACAAACTCCATGTCAGTGGCGGTCAATTTATCGGCCATTGACTGCCAGTCATTCATCGTCAGCACCACACCAAAATGCGGTACCGGTACACTGTGACCATCCACAGCATTATATTCCGGGGCAGACGGCATGGCTTTAACCAGATGTGTCACCAGCTGATGCCCGGCTAAATTCCAGTCTATCCACTGCGTATCACTGCGCCCCTGCTTGCAGCCGAGTAAATCGCCGTAAAATTCGCGGGCTTTATCCAGGTTGTCCACCGGAATGGCTAAATGAAAAGGTTGTGGCATGACGATACGGCTCCTTCGTCGTTGATAACAATCAACTACAGTAACTTCTTGAGTAAAAAGCGCTTGCGGGCACTTGAAGGGGCATAACGGATAGCCACATCAAACCAGAAACTGCGTCTCATAATGCTTTTCTGATGACTGAAGGTGTCAAAACCAAACCTGCCATGATAGCGCCCCATCCCGCTATTACCCACACCGCCAAACGGCAATTGCGGGTTCGCCATAAACATCATGGTATCGTTGATACAGATACTTCCGGCACTAACCTCATCAACAAACTGCTGCTGAATTGCCGACGACTCGCTGAATAAATAGGCCGCCAGGGGTTTGTGCCTGCGTTTTATAAAATCGATGGCTTCGCTGACACTGCTAACTTCAATCACCGGCAGGACCGGCCCAAAAATCTCTTCCTGCATGACCGGCGTGTCGATGTCCGGATTTAAAATCACGGTAGGCGCTAACTTCATTTGCGCTTCATCGACCTGACCGCCAATCACTATCTCATGTCCCTCAGTGTATTGCTTTAAGCGCGTTAGATGACGCTCATTAACGATGCGCCCATAATCCTTGCTTTGCAATGGCTGATTGCCAAACTGACGGGTAATTTCCTTACCAAGTTTGTCGATGAGGGCGTTAGCACAGCTGCGCTCAACCAATACATAATCGGGCGCAATACAGGTTTGACCGGCGTTAGTCCATTTTCCCCACACGATGCGCCGCGCGGTGGTAGCGATATCGGTATTGGCATCCACCACACACGGACTTTTCCCCCCCAGCTCAAGAGTGACGGGCGTAAGATTTTGGGCCGCCGCCGCCATGACAATTTTACCAACGATTTCACCGCCAGTATAAAAGATATGATCGAAGGACAATGACAGCAATTCACTGGCAACGTCCTTATCTCCCTCAACCACCACTACGGCATCGCCATCCAGATACTTCGGAATAAGGCTGGCCATCAGTGAGGAACTCGCCGGTGCCAGTTCAGAGGGTTTGAGGAGCGCACAATTACCGGCTGCCAGTGCGGCAACAAAAGGCGCCAGTGTAAGCTGTAGCGGGTAATTCCAGGCACCTATGATCAATACTGTCCCCAGAGGCTCCGGTTGCAGATAACTGCGGGCCGGTTGTGCCAGTAACGGAGTACTGACTTTCTGGGCATTCATCCATTTTCGTAAGTGTTGCTTAGTGTGCTGTATATCGCTCAGCAGAAACCCTATTTCGGTGGTAAAAGCTTCTGCTTCACTCTTGCCCAGGTCGGTATTCAGGGCCTCAACAAACGCCGCTTCATTTTCGCTGAGCATACGTTGTAAGGCTTCCAGCTGCGCCTTTCGCCAGGCGTAGGTCCGGGTTTTCCCCAGCATAAAGGACTGCTGTAAGCGTTCAAATGCTGACACGATAGCGCCTGGTTCAATACTCACAAAACAACTCCCACAGGTACGATGTCTTCATACTAGCACTATTTCACAACAATAAAAAAACCCCGCGAAAGCGGGGTTTTTAATATTAAGCAACTTTTATGCGTCGTAAGGATGACGTACAACAATTGTTTCGTTACGGTCCGGACCGGTAGAAATAATATCCACAGGTACGCCGGTAATGGCTTCAAGGCGGGCAATATAGTTTTTAGCAGCCTGAGGCAGTGAATCATAATCGGTAACACCAAAGGTGTTATCGCTCCAGCCAGGCATTTCTTCGTAGACTGGCGTTACCAGATCGTAGCCATCAGCAGCCATAGGTGGAACGTCTTTTACATTACCGTCTTTGTCTTTATAACCCACGCAAATCTGCAGGGTTTCCAGGCCATCTAACACATCCAGCTTGGTCAGACAGAAGCCGGTGATAGAGTTGATTTGTACCGCGCGCTTCATAGCTACCGCGTCAAACCAGCCGGTGCGTCGCTTACGACCGGTGGTAGCGCCAAACTCGTGGCCTTTAACACCTAAGTGTTCGCCCACAGCATCATCCAGCTCGGTAGGAAAAGGACCAGAGCCAACACGCGTCGTATAGGCCTTAACAATACCCAACACATAATCGAGGTTCAATGGACCGAAACCGGCGCCGGTTGCTACGCCACCAACAGTGGTGTTAGAAGAAGTAACGTAAGGGTAAGTACCATGGTCGATATCCAACAGCGTGCCCTGCGCACCTTCAAACATGATAGGCAGGCCGGCTTTCTGGGCTTTATCCAGTTCGTCGGTGACATCAACCACCATCGCACGCAGGATATCAGCAACTGCCATGGCATCAGCCAGGGTCTTATCGAAATCAACCGGCTCTTCACCGTAATACTGCGTTAACGTAAAGTTGTGGATATCCAGCACTTCTTTTAACTTTGCGGCAAAATCTTCGGCATTGAAAAGATCGCCAACCCGTAAACCACGACGGGACACTTTATCTTCATAAGCCGGACCAATACCGCGACCGGTAGTACCAATAGCTTTGGCACCACGGGCCTTTTCACGCGCAACATCCAGCGCCACGTGGTAAGGCAGAATAAGCGGACAAGCTTCACTGATTTTCAGGCGTTCACGCACTGGTACACCGCGCTCTTCCAGCATGGTGACTTCAGTCATTAATGCTTCCGGGCTCAGTACCACGCCGTTACCAATGATACAGGTAACGTTTTCGCGCAGAATGCCGGATGGGATTAGATGCAGAACGGTTTTTTCACCGTCGATTACCAGTGTGTGACCTGCATTGTGTCCGCCCTGATAGCGAACAACATACTTTGCACGGTCAGTAAGCAGATCTACTACTTTACCTTTTCCCTCGTCACCCCACTGGGTGCCAAGGACCACAATATTTTTAGCCATGAGTCGAGTATGTTAAAAAATTAGGCGTGGATTCTATCAAAATTAGGGCCACTGGATCATCTGTTTTATGCACAAATATTCAGCTGACCAGTGAATATTTCGCCTGTACAGCGCTAATCCACTATAAAGTATAAGCATACTGAGCCAATCACTACCAGAGTACCGCCAATTTGGCGTAACTGGCCGGGCTCTGATTCGGCTACTTGCCGCAGGTATTGCCGCCAACGGTTTGGAATAAGCAAAGGTCCGATGCCCTCAACGATCATTACCATAGCCAGCGCCGCCCAGAACCAATTTGGCATACTTGTCTCAAAAATGCGTGTATTTGTCCTGCACTATAGCAAATAATTCGCCGCTTGCGACGCCAGACAGGCTATATTTAAGTACAACAAATCACCAAGCACAGAACAAGTTATTCCCAATCTCGGTCAGTACAGCCTGACTGTTTCTAATGACATACTGGAAGTCTATACCAACGAAGCGTGGGAGGTGGGTATGGCCAGTATGCTGGATGGAATGGCGCCCATCGCCAGGCAGTTTGAACAACGCAATTGGGCGGCCATTGTTGATTGCCAGTGCTGGGTAATGAGCCCCCGGAGAGCCAGAGTATCGTGCGGGAAGGTATTTTCAATAATATCCGCAATGGCTTAAAAAGAACGGCCTATGTGGTGGATAACAATCACATAAAACATGCCCAGCTGGAACACACTGACCCTCAAATGAAACCGGATGATCCAATTTCAAACGCCTACAAGCGCGAGTATTTTACTAACTATCTGGACGCCATAAAGTAGCTCAGAGATGAAGGCTATCAGCCCTGAGCCGCTGGGGTATTAGTACATCAGGCTGTAAACTTTACGGCGGTAACCTGACTTCAGTGAATCGCCGTCCGGCAGGGCATTGATGATATCGAGGATAAGCTTTTTCGCTTCACCAAACCCGAAGTCTTTCAATAACACGCCATAGAGCAACTCCAGCGCTTCTTCAAAGCGCTGCACCTGATAAAGCGCAACCGCTAAATCCACTTTCACCTGTAGATCATCCGGGTTGGCTTCAGCCTGTTCCTGTAATGCGCGGATCTCCGGCGTATCAGCGGCCTGTTCAGCCAGCTCCACTTTGCCCTGCAGGGTATGATAGCGCTGGTCCTGATCCACCAGCTTAATCTCTGCCAGCAATTCTTTAGCTGCCGGCACCGCGCCTGTTTCAATCAGGCAGTCAATGTAAAGATATTTGCTATCGATATTGTCCGGGTTAATTTCGTAAGCTTGTTTCGCCATGGGGAAGGCACCGCTGTAATCCCCGCTACCGATAAGTTCCGCGGCTTTAGTCAGAAACTCATCCTCCGGGCTGGGCAGGTATTTACCCAACATGGCGCGAATTTCACTTTCCGGCTGCATACCGGCAAAACCATCAACCGGCTGGGCGTCTTTAACGACCATCACGGTAGGCAGATTACGAATACCAAACTGAGCGGCTACCTGCTGCTCACGTTCGCAGTCAACACGGGCCAGTAGCAGGGTGTCGGGATAATCACCGGCAATTTTTTCCAGCACCGGTGATAACTCTTTGCAAGGCTCGTAGCCTTCGGCCCAAAAGTCGATTAAGACGATTTTTTCTTTGGAAACTTCCAGAATGATCTGCTGAAAGTTCTCTACCGTTAAATCCACGATGTTGTTCGACATCAATTGCTGCATGCTTATTTCGCCTGTTTGCTTTCGTTCTGTTGTGCTTATGAATATGGGCGCGCTGGCCTTAATTACAAGTCCTTAAAATACAAATGCTACACTATCTCTGCTAAATTACTAAGGCGATAAGATGACAACAACAAAACGCTTTACCTCATTCCGGGAATTTTACCCATACTATCTAAGTGAACATCAGAATGAGACCTGCCGACGACTGCATTTTATCGGTTCAACACTGGTACTCACCCTGCTGATAGTGAGTTTATTTACCGGGCAGTTAATGCTGCTATGGTTATTACCGGTAGCCGGTTACGGCTTTGCCTGGCTTGGCCACTTTAAATTTGAGCACAACAAACCAGCGACCTTTCGTTATCCCTTGTACAGCTTAATGGGAGACTGGGTCATGTATAAAGATATCCTGCTTGGCAGGATAAAATTCTGACGACAGTAAGCAAGGAAAAACAATAATGAACAAAACCATAAAAGCTCTGACAGCCAGCGTTATGCTGGGCTTGTCAGCCGGCGCAGCGGCTGATAGCAGCGCGCCAACTACCTTTGATTACAAAGACGTGTTTGCCCTGGAGTACGCCGCATCACCAGTATTTACGCCCGACAGCAAACACATCATTTATGAGCGTCGCAGTAACGATATTATGAACGATCGGATGCACATCAGTTTATGGCAGGTAGAGGTAAAAAGCGGCCAGCATCGTCCGCTGATTGCTGAGCATGCCAATGTGCGCAGCCCGGTACTTTCCCCCGACGGTACCAAGCTGGCCTATCTGTCCGACCGCTCCGGCTCGCAACAACTTTATGTACGCTACCTCGATAGTGGTGAAGACGCTCTATTAACGAACACGAGCTATGCTCCGGGCAATGTAGTGTGGTCGCCAGACGGACAATCGCTGGCATTTACCCAGTTTACCCCACAAGCAAACAAACCCTTATTTACCGATATGCCGGGCAAACCGGCCGGAGCCAATTGGGCAGAAACCGGTAAGTTTATTGACGACCTTAACTACCGCTCCGATGGCGCGGGCTATGTACCAGGTGGCTTTAATCAGATTTATCTGTTGCCGGTAGAAGGTGGTACCCCCCGTCAGCTAACGTTTACTGACTACCCGCTCAATGGCGATCTGAGCTTTTCAAACGATGGCACACAATTGTACTTTTCTGCCAATCCCAGCGACAACTACGCCATGGAAGTGATGAGCAGTGATATTTACAGCCTGGATATTGCATCAGGAGTGTTTAGCCAGGTCACCAGCCTCGAAGGCCCGGAGAGTGGCCCACACTTAAGTCCGGACGGCAAATACCTGGCGTTTAAACACACCACTGATCGTAAGTTGAGCTTTCAGAGCAGCGACCTATGGGTAATGCGCCTGAAAGACGGTAAGCTGACCAACCTTACCGAATCCTTTGATCGCACCACCGGACAATTTGCCTGGAGCGACGACAGCGATGAGTTGTACGTCAGTTATGAGGATGCCGGACAAACCAAAGTAGCCGCGGTCGAGCTCGACGGCGATATGGATAAGCTCAACATCACCTTAAGTGGTCAGTCTCTTGGGCGCCCTTACACCTCTGGCGAGTTTGCAGTGGCCGATAATGGCGCACTGGCTTTTGTCAGTTCCGATGGCTCGACCCCGGCAGATTTGTTTGTTCGCGAAAGGCGCGGTAGCGTAACCCGCTTAACTACACTCAATAAGGACGTACTGGGGCACCTGAAAATACCGGAGATTGAAGCCATGACCGTCACGTCTTCAGTAGATGAACGCCCGATTGACGCCTGGATGATAACCCCGCCGGATTTTGACGCAAGTAAGAAATACCCGCTTATTCTGGAGATTCATGGCGGCCCACACACAGCTTACGGCCCCAATTTCAGTGCTGAAATCCAACTTATGGCTGCCAAAGGTTACGTGGTGGTCTGGTCAAACCCGCGTGGCAGCACTTCTTATGGCGAGGACTTTGCTAATCTGATTCACCACAACTATCCATCCGAAGACTACAACGACCTGATGGATGTGGTCGACGGCGTCATAGCCAAAGGCTTTATTGATACCAACAACCTGTTTATCACCGGCGGCTCTGGTGGCGGCGTGCTCACTGCCTGGTCTGTAGGCAAAACAGATCGTTTCGCGGCAGCAGTGGTTGCCAAACCGGTCATTAACTGGATGAGTTTTGCTTTAACAGCCGATGCCTATCCTTATTTTACGCAGTACTGGATGCCGGGTATGCCGTGGGAAATACCGGATCATTTATGGGCCCACTCGCCATTATCACTGGTAGGTAACGTGACCACACCAACCATGTTACTGACCGGAGAATCGGATTACCGCACCCCGATCAGTGAATCAGAACAGTTTTATCAGGCGCTCAAACTACGAGGCGTAGATTCGGCCATGCTAAGACTACCTGGCGCGTCTCATGGCATTGCTTCCAAACCATCCCGGTTGATACAGAAGGTGGGGAATATTCTGGCGTGGTTCGAACGCTATCGCACCGAGCAGGAAACGCAGGCAGATTAAGCCACAAAAAAGGGCTACCTCGGTAGCCCTTGTTGTTAATTAGCGGGAGTTATCTGCAGTAATTTACCATTACTTTCATCGGTTAACAGATAAACCAAGCCGTTGGGGCCCACCTCTACGTCGCGTATCCGCTCGTTGCGGTCGCGCAGGTATTCGGTTTGTGACTCAACTTCACCGACCTCATTAAAACTAATGCGGCGCAGGTGGCGAAATTTCAGCGCTCCCACCAGCAAATCGCCCTGCCAGTCTTTAAACACCTCGGACGCATAGAAAGTCATACCGCTTGGGGCAATGGATGGATCCCAGTACAGCACGGGCTGCTCCATGCCTTCCTGCTCCGTTTTATCGGAAATAATACTGCCGTTGTAATCAATCCCATAAGTAATTACCGGCCAGCCGTAATTATTACCGGTTTTGATCAAGTTAATTTCATCACCGCCTTTCGGACCGTGTTCCATAGCCCAGACTTCACCGGTTTGCGGGTGTACCGTTAACCCCTGGACATTTCGATGACCGTAACTGAATACTTCCGGTGCACCACCCTCTACAAACGGGTTGTCTTGTGGCACATCACCATTACGCTTAATGCGTACAATCTTGCCAAAGTGATTGTTGGTATTCTGCGCTTCTTTCATGTATTTATAGCGATCTCCCAGGGTCACAAACAAATACTCATCTTTGTCGAAAGCCAGGCGACAGCCAAAATGGAAGCCATTACTGACCACTGAATCGGCCACAAAAATATCTTTTACATTGGTCAGGCTGGTGCCATTGAGCGTGGCACTCGCTACACTGGAGCTGCTGCCACCGTCGGTTGGTCGCGAGTAACAAAAATACACCGTGTGGTTACTGGCAAAATCAGGATCGACTGTGATGTCCAGCAAACCGCCCTGATTATCGGCAGCCACGTCGGGTACGCCGCTTAACGGCTTACTCAGCCCGGTGGCAAAATTAAACCTGCGAATTTGCCCGCTTCGTTCGGTGATCAGCATCTCGCCTGAGGGAAGGAAAGTCATCCCCCAGGGGTGGTCCAAACCAGTCGCTAACTCATTCACGTTTAGTGTTTCTGTCGCCTGGCTGCTAAACGCAACAGCACCGGCAAAGGCCAGTGCTGTGAACGTTGCAACCTTATGCAGAGGTCGCTTCATAGGTCGTCTCTTGTTGTTTTAAAAAATGTTATTGCACCATTGCGCGTAACATCCAGGCGGTTTTTTCATGTACACGCATGCGGTCAGAAATCAATGCTACAGAGGACTCATCATCCGCCTGCTGAGCCAGTTTCAATGCTTCACGACAGGTTTTGACTACCTGCTCATGGGCATGGGTCAGTAATTGCACCATTTCGCTGGCTTCCGGCACACCTTCTACTTCCTCAATAGCACTTAGCTCGGCAAAAGCCTTGTAAGTACCGGGGGCTGCAATCCCCAGGGTACGAATACGTTCTGCAATATCATCTACCGCGACAGCAAGCTCGGTGTAATGCTCTTCAAACATCAGGTGCAACTCGCGGAATTGCGGACCGATCACATTCCAGTGGAAATTATGCGTTTGCAGATACAGAGTATAGGAATCTGCCAGTAATTTCTTTAATCCGTGGGCAACCGCTTCGCGATCTGCTTCCGCAATACCGATATCAATCTTGCTCATCATAAACTCCTTGGTTTATTCCAATTATAGTATTCATAACAATAATACACTGATTTGGATTACATGCGTTTTACAGCGACCCGTTGTCAGTGGTGGTGGTGTCCATCCTGTTTGCCCTGCTCACCCACGGTAACTTCTACCGTTTTGCTACGCTGGTCAGCGAAATGCAACGTCAGATTAAACTTATTGCCTTTTGTCAGGGGATTAACCAGCCCCATAAGCATTACATGGTAGCCGCCGGGCTTAAATTCAACCATGTCATTGGGCCCAACATCGATGCCATCGGTTACTTGTCGCATTCTCATCATGTCGCCTTCCATCACCGTGGTATGGATCTGTGCTTCGCTGGCAATGTCTGCCGGCACACTAACGCCGATTAAGGTAAAGGCACTATCGCCATGGTTCATCAGGGTAAGGTAAACGGCTGCGGTGGTAGCCATGGCAAACGTCGCCCGGGCATTGGCGTTGTGCACCATTACACCGTGCGCCACTTTCGCCGTAGCAGGTAAAGCCAGTTGCAAGCCCAGCGCCAGCACAAGACATTTCCAGTAACGATTAATCATTGTTGTCACTCCTGTAACTTTACAGCAAAAAAGACCCCACTATTGGTGAGGTCCTAAAGGTTATTTTAGCTTACTGATGTCAGCCGGTTAGCTTCATCAATCAGGCAGGGAAAATGTGCCAGCGAAAGATACTCACTGAGCTTTTGCAGTTTACTGCCCAGCTCAGCGTAGCTCGCCGCTGTCACATTGATATGCCCCATTTTGCGCTTTTGACGCACAGATTTGCCATACCAGTGGAAATGCACACCAGGCACGCTTAACAGCGCCATCTGATGGTCGTCGCAACCAATGATATTGATCATTGCGCTGACAGCCGCTTCGCCACCGGTATTACAGGCAAGACCCAAAGGTAAATCAAGTACTGCCCGTAAATGATTCTCAAACTGACTGGTAGGTGAGCCAGCCTGACTCCAGTGCCCTGAATTATGTACCCGCGGGGCCAGTTCATTAACCAGCAGTTCGTCGCCATACTGGAATAGCTCAACCGCCAGTACACCAACATAGTCCATGCCATTAACCAACTTGGTAAAGATGTCTCTGGCCTGGTCGGTTAACGCCGCACTGCTGGCCGTTGCCGGTGCCACCGACACATGTAGTTGACCTTCTTGATGGAGATTTTCCGCCAGTGGATAGACTACCACCTCACCGCTTGGGCTGCGTGCCCCGATCAGCGATACCTCGCGGTCGAAATTAAGCATCTTCTCTACCACCAGAGGCACGGCTTCCAGATCCAGCTCAGCTAACTGAGACTTGAGCGCTGGTAAATCACTGGCCGCTTTTAAGCGCCACTGGCCATAGCCATCATAGCCATCACGACTGGCTTTAATGATCAGGCGCTCGCCAAGGTTCTCAACACAACTGTCCAGTTGTGCCAGGTCGTCGACTATCTGGTAGGGACAATTCGGGATAGACAGACCGCTCAGTAATTGTTTTTCTCGTACCCGGTCGGCTCCCACCAGGATAGCATCGATCCCCGGATACAATTTACCCGAGGCTTCTGCCTGTTGCAGTAAAGCCTCAGGGACATGCTCAAACTCGACAGTCAGCGCGTCTGCCAGTTCAATGGCCTGCTCGAGGGTATAATCCATCGATGCCTTACTGACCGGATGAACCACTGTGTTATTGCTTACATCCACTGCCATAACATTGATGTCCAGCGCCGCCCCATCAAGATACATCATTTGTGCCAGTTGTCCGGCACCGTATACCAGCACCTGCATTGTTACAGCTCCAGTTTACCGTTAACTAAGACCGTGTCAGTTTGTTGCTGGCGAAAGGCAATAATTGCTTCTCTGACCGCCGGGTCTTGTAAGGCTACCACCTGAGCAGCCAGCAATCCGGCGTTTGCTGCACCGGCTTCACCTATCGCCAGGGTACCAACGGCGACGCCTTTTGGCATCTGCACGATAGATAATAAAGAGTCCATGCCATTTAATGCTTTGGACTGCACCGGGCATCCGAATACCGGTAAGTGTGTGTGCGCGGCAATCATGCCAGGTAAATGGGCTGCCCCGCCGGCACCGGCAATAATGGCACAAAAGCCATTCTGCTCTGCCTGCTCGGCAAATTCGACTAACAGATTAGGAGTGCGGTGGGCCGAGACAACCTGAGCCTCAAATTCAACACCGAATTGTTTGAGCATTACTGCCGCGTTTTGCATTGTTGGCCAATCCGAAGTCGACCCCATCACAATTGCGATTTTCGCCATTTTGCCGTCCTCTCAGACTTTGCGTTTACTAATCCGCTTAACTCGTGGTTGAGCAGTGCTTGAAAAGCGGCCGATATTAGCTCATTTTGCCCCGTTTGCCCATAGTAAGCGTCTATTTGTGGTCAATTACAAACAACCTGTAAACGGATATTTCCTCCGTATTAACGCAACCCGGCAAATATAGATAGAGATAAATGGGTTTTTAGTATATTTTTACGAAAACGCTTTCATGGGATGCTTTATGAATACATTGACGTTCAGACTACTTGAAGTTTTTCAGCAGGTTGTTGATTGTGGCTCGGTGACCGCAGCTTCTAATGCCCTGCAACTATCACAGCCTACCGTGTCACTTCAGCTTAAAAAACTAAACAGCATTATTGGTCTCCCCCTGATTGAGCACTTTCAGGGCAGCGTGCAACTCACTGAAGCCGGCGCTGCCGTATACCGTTGCGCTCAGGAGATATTGTCTTCTAAGGATAAACTTAAAAGCCAAATCAGCGCCTTGCAGGGCGTGGAAGTTGGCTCTCTTAAACTGGCGGTAGTCACCACTGCCAAATACATCATTCCGCCAATGCTCAGCCCGTTTTGCAAACAACACCCTAATATCGATGTGCGCTTTACCGTGGGTAACCGCGAACAGATTGTCGAGCGTCTGATGCAAAACCGTGATGACTTATATATTTTCACCTATCCGCCTGAAGATGATGATTTGGTCTGCGAGCCGTTTCTGGTCAATCCGCTGCTAGTGATTGCCCCGCCGGATTACGATGGCCCGGACAACTGCAGGTTACCCGACCTGCAAAACGCCAAGTTCCTGCTTAGAGAAAAAGGCAGTGGTACCCGCCGCACACTGGATGAGTACTGCGACAAACATGATGTGCTGTTACGCAATACGATGGTGATTGAGAGTAATGAGGCGATTCGGTTAGCCGTTTCTGCCGGGTTAGGTCTGGCGGTGCTGTCTCAGCATACGCTCGATCAGTCTGCCATCGACAGCGTTAAAGTGCTTAATATCAAAGACTTCCCAATACAAAGCACCTGGCAGGTAGTGACCAACCGCCGTCGCCCAATTAGTCTGTCGGCCCAGGCGTTTCGTCAGTCGTTGCTTGATAACCCACATACTTAATCAGCATTGTAAATAAGCTGGTGCGCCGCACCGGCTTACTTAAGTAATCACTCATTCCGGCACTCAGACAGGCTTTGCGGTCATCATCAAAGGCATTGGCGGTCAGGGCAATAATGGGGATGCCGGATTTATCACCGGGCAAGTCGCGAATCGCCCGGGTCGCTGAAAAGCCATCCATCACCGGCATCTGACAATCCATTAAAACCAAATCAAAATCGACCTTAGGGATGACTTCCAGCGCCTCAGCTCCGTCTTTGGCACGAAGACATTTAACCCCCGCATCCTTGAGCATATCGAGGATAATTTCAGCATTAATGTCATTATCTTCTACCACCAGAATTTTTAAGCCTTCAGGGAGCGTTAACGAGGCCTGCTCCGGCGCCTGCTCAACCTGGGCTGAAGCCGGTAGTGGTAACCTAACAATAAATTCACTGCCCTGTTGTTGCTCACTGTTCAGCTCAATAGTACCGCCCATTAAATCAATCAGCTTGCTGGTAATCGATAACCCCAGCCCGGTGCCACTGAATTGTCTGGAGCTGGACGCATCGGCCTGAACAAACTGTTCGAAGATAGTCTGCTGCTCAGCTTTATTAATCCCTATACCGGAGTCTTTGACGGCCATTATGAGTGCGCCATCCTGGTAAGTAACCTTAATGATAACACCGCCAATAGCGGTAAATTTTACGGCGTTACTCAACAGGTTATTTAAGATCTGGCTTAATTTACCGGCATCGCCAAGCAAAAACGAGGGGATGTTGTTATCCCAGACCACGTCCAGGCTCAAGTGTTTACGACTCGCTGCCTGACGATGAATCTCGGCACAAGCCTGAATAATCTGTTGTGGTGAAAAGGGGTGGCGGGTTACTTTCATTTTACCCGCTTCAATTTTCGACCAGTCCAGAATACTGTCGAGGATCAGCAGCAAATTATTAGCCGACTGCACGACTACCTGAATTCGCCGCCTGACAACATCCGGTAAGGATTGTTCAAGCAGGTTTTCACAGGTGCCAAGAATACCGTTCATAGGAGTGCGGATCTCATGGGACATATTGGCCAGAAACTGTGATTTCGACACATTAGCCGCTTCGGCCTGAGCCAGCGCCTGAATTAACGAAGCAGTTTTCTCTTCTACCCGTTCAGTAAGGGTGAGATTGAGCTTTTCCAGTTCTTCATTAAGGCTCCGTTGGCGCTGGCGTGAGGTGGAAAGTTCATTAAAAGCACTCACCAGACGTTCCCCCAACTCGCTAAATTCTATCGCCAGCCCGGATATCTCTTTTAGCTGCAAGCGATTGTGACTGAATGACGACGTTGGCACCGGTGATTCCGGAGAATAACCGGCGAAGGTTTTCATTAACTCGCCAAGCGGCCGGGAAAAAATCTGTGCCACCCGTCCACCGACAATAATCCCCACCAGCGCCAGCACAAGAAGCAGAAATAGCGCCCAGCGAACAGAATCTGTGCTCATTGCCATATAGCTGTTGTTTTCAAACAACATGGTGACAGTCCAATTCGAGAGCGGATCCCGCGATTGCGCGATAAACCAGTCCCGCGCCAGCGCGTGCTGACGTAAAAAACAACTATCCTGATCACAGCCTGGTAACTCGGGGCGTTGTAATGCTTCGAGTCTGAGCTCCGGCGAAGCATAAACCACTTTGCCTGCTTCATCCCGGTAAATCGTCCAAAAGCCCGGCAGGTTGCGACTATCGTATTCAATAAAGCTGCTAAGATTGAGCGACCCTTCGAGGATACCTATGAGATTGCCTTCTCCGTCGTAAAGCGGACTGGCAATGGCCACAATGGGGTCGTTACCAAAACCACGTCCCTGAAACGCCTGTGAGACAAAGGTCGATTGGGTCTGCATGGCCTGAACGAAATAATCGCGCTCAGTCACAACGGCCTGATTCAGTCGTTTCGCCCTGTTCAGCAGGTTGGTCGGGTAAGAATGGGTAACGGCGCCTTTTTCATCGGCAATCAAAAAAGTGAGAAACTCAGGAAACGCCTGGGCCAGGTTCGAAAGTGTTTCATCAGCGATAGCTGATAACGGAGCACCGTGCTGCTGTGCAATAGCCATCGACCTGGCCGTATTGCTGATAGCGCCGGCATGACCATCGAGAAAGCGACTTAGCTCGGTGCTCATCACCTGCGCCCGTTGGGTCATATATAATGTTAATTGTTGCGCTTGTTGACGTTGTAACTGGCCAACGTGTACATAAGTCATAATCAGTACAACAAAGAAAAACAGTGTGGCAAACATATAGCGAAACAGGGTCTCTACATTGAAGTGAAGCTCGTTTCCCACAGGCAAATAACGCAGCAGCGTGATAAACAACAAATGGCCAAACAAACAGGAAAAAATACCGCTTAACCAGGTAATGGAATACGTCGTAAAGGCCATAGTGGGAGAACCATTGTAGGTTGCATAAGCAAGCACAATATAACCAGTCACAATCAGTCCGCTCCACCAGCCAACCCCAAGTTTTAACGGACTTAGCGCATCATCCTTGTTCGATAGTGCATTCACCAACAAAGGTTGCACGGCCAGAAAGACAATCATAAAAGGGTCGTTGCCATGCACCAGCAACGCAGCATACACGGCAGTAGTCACCACCAGTGTCAGGGGAAAAGAAAGCAATAAGGCGGCAGCGATGGCGAAACCACCACCAAAAAATACCACCCCGCCAGTTTCCAGCGGGGCGGGGATTAGATTAACCGCAACTCCGGCTAGCGCCAGAGCCAGCGCCTGCAGCAATCTGTTTTCCATAGGGGGTTATTCTGCGTGAGCATCCATATAATCAAGTGTCAGGTTGGTAAGTACCCGAACACCCAGCTTCATCCCGGCATCGTCTACATAAAACTCCGAGGTATGGTGAGCAGGCGAATCTTCCACCGACACATCCAGCGGTTTACCACCGAGCCACATAAATAAACCCGGCACTTTTTCCTGGTAGAAAGAAAAATCCTCGGCACCGGTAACCGGTTTAGCAAGCAGGGTATTTTGCTTGCCTGCCGTCCGCTCCACGGTGGGGATCATTTGTGCCGTTAATTCCGGGTCGTTATAGGTAATAGGATAATTATAGTCCAGTGGCAGGGTAAGCTCGGCCTTAGCCCCCATGCTGTCAGCAATGCCTTTAACCTTACGAGCCATGGCTTCGTAAACGTGTTCACGGGCAGCATGATTAAGGGTACGAATGGTACCAACCAGTTCAACCTCGTTTGGAATAATATTCGAGCGGTTACCGCCGTGGATCGAACCAATGGTTACCACAGCAGCATCATCAATGATTTTCAGCTCACGGCTAACAATGGTTTGCAGCGACATGATCATCTGTGCGGCAGTGGTAATGGGGTCGACACTCTTCCACGGGTAAGCCCCATGGGCCTGCTTACCATGGATTACTATTTTAAACGGGTCCACCGCAGCCATGGTGCCACCAGGATTATAGCTGACCGTGCCGATGTCGTTATTAGCGCTGATATGCAGGCCAAAAATGACGTCCACGTCCGGGCTTTTTAACACCCCCTCGTCTACCATCACTTCTGCACCACCTTTCTCACCGGCCGGCGCGCCCTCTTCAGCAGGCTGGAAAATAAACTTCACCTTGCCACGCAGCTTATCTTTCATTGAAGTTAACACCGACGCTGCCCCCATCAGCATAGCCATGTGGGTATCGTGACCACAGGCATGCATAACCGGCACATCATTACCATTGTATTCGCCACGCTGTGCAGAGCGCCAGGGCAGAGTATTTTCCTCGGGCACCGGTAAGCCATCCATATCGGCTCTTAATGCCACCACCGGGCCAGGCCGGCCACTATCCAAAATAGCTACTACACCGGTTTTGGCGACACCAGTCTGAACCTCGAGATTTAGCGAGCGCAGATGCCTGGCAACGTACTCGGCAGTTTTAAACTCGCGATTGGATAACTCCGGATACTCATGCAAATGGTGACGCCAGCTAATCACCTCACTCTCAATGTTACTGGCCAACCGATCCACTTCATTAGACTGGGCAAAAGCAGACAGGGAAAAAAGAGGCAGCAGGGCAGCAAGTACGACGCAACGCATAGTGTTATCCATAAAATTACAATCACTTTACACTACCCCGTCTGATGAAAAATCACAAAAAAAAACCGCTGTCAGACAGCGGTTTTTAAAAAGTATAATCTAATGATTAACTTCTCTGGCGCTTCATCGCATCGAAGAACTCATCATTGGTCTTGGTCATGGAGAGTTTATTGATAAGGAATTCCATGGCATCAATTTCTGACATTTCATGCACAATCTTGCGCAGGATCCACATCTTCTGCAATTCCTCCTGACCGGTGAGTAACTCTTCACGACGAGTACCTGAGCGGTTAAAGTCGATAGCCGGGAACACACGCTTTTCAGCAATCTTACGATTAAGGTGCAATTCCATGTTACCGGTACCTTTAAACTCTTCGTAGATAACTTCATCCATTTTAGAGCCGGTATCAATCAGTGCGGTCGCGATGATGGTTAAGCTTCCACCTTCTTCCACGTTACGGGCGGCACCAAAGAAACGCTTGGGTTTGTGCAGTGCGTTAGCATCCACACCACCAGTAAGCACTTTACCTGATGACGGAATAACGGTGTTATAAGCACGCGCCAGACGAGTAATTGAATCGAGCAGGATAACCACGTCTTTTTTGTGCTCAACCAGGCGTTTCGCCTTCTCGATGACCATTTCGGCAACCTGCACGTGACGGCTGGCTGGCTCATCGAACGTTGAAGCAACGACTTCACCACGCACCAGACGGTGCATTTCAGTAACTTCTTCCGGACGTTCATCAATAAGCAACACCATCAGTTCACACTCAGGGTGGTTAGCCGCAATGGACTGGGCAATATTTTGTAGTAATAAGGTTTTACCCGCTTTGGGTGGCGCAACAATCAGACCACGCTGGCCGCGACCAATTGGCGATGCCAGATCTAATACGCGAGCGGTAATATCTTCGGAGGAACCATTACCTCGTTCCATCCGTAGCCGGTCATTGGCATGCAGTGGGGTTAAGTTTTCAAACAGGATTTTATTGCGGGAATTTTCTGGCTTATCGAAGTTGACTTCGCGGATTTTTAACAGGGCAAAATAACGCTCACTGTCTTTCGGCGGGCGAATTTTCCCGGCAATGGTATCACCCGTGCGCAGGTTAAAGCGTCTGATCTGGCTGGGTGAAACATATATATCATCTGGCCCCGCGAGATAGGAAGAGTCAGCAGAGCGGAGGAAGCCGAAGCCGTCCTGGAGGATTTCCAGTACGCCGTCGCCAAAAATGTCTTCGCCACTTTTCGCGTGGGATTTTAGAATCGAGAAAATAATGTCTTGTTTTCTCGCCCGGGCCATATTTTCGAGGCCCATTTCTTCGGCAAGGGCCACCAATTCACTGATTGGCTTATTCTTAAGTTCCGTTAGATTCATACTGGTGGGTCTTTGTGCTTGAACGTCTTTTTGGGAAATTCGTTAATTAATAAGAATAGTGCTTGAGCCCGGAGGAGGGCTAGTAAGGATGCTAGGCTAGCCTAGACTCAGTAAAGGTAGCACCATATTTTACTATCGTCCAGACTAAATCCTGTAAATGTTAAAAAAAGATTGCGAAACGCTCATAATCCTTCTTTCGTCTAGGCCGTTCCCGGCTGTGGTTGCTCAACACACCGTAACAGCATGGCCATCTCAGGTGAGAGACCCTGAACCGCCGGGATCTTTACCTTATAACCACTGCCAGGCGCTACCACTAACACTTCGCCCTGCTGAGAGAGCAACCTTTCAAGGGCAATCACAGTATTCCCTGCCGGCGTCATAACTTCCAGTTTATCGTTGACGCTAAACCGGTTTTTCACTTCTACGTACCACCAGTCGCTGTCACCATGGGTAACCTCTCCTACCAGCTGGCGTGTATCACTGGCTGAATTGCCCCGAGCATATTGCTGATAATCCTGGTGGTTATGACGCTGTAGAAAACCATCGGTATAACCCCGGTTAGCCAGATGCTCCAGTTCCAGAAACCAGTCGGCATCGAATGCTTCGCCTCGCCACGCTGCATCAATGGCCTTACGATAAACCTGTGCCGTGCGCGCGCAGTAATAAAAGGACTTGGTACGGCCTTCTATTTTCAGCGAGTCCACCCCAATCTCCACCAAACGCTGTACATGCTGAATGGCCCGTAAGTCGCGAGAGTTCATAATATATGTACCGTGCTCGTCTTCAAAAGCCGCCATGGGCTCATCGGGGCGCTGGGGTTCAGTTAGCAAGAACGCCTGGTCAGTAGGTGTGCCAATACCCAGGGTTGGCTCAACCGCATCCCGGGCCGGAATAAACTGCCCCACTTCATTATCCACTGCCGCTTCGGCTTTATATTCCCAGCGACAAGCGTTAGTGCAGGCCCCCTGATTAGGATCCCGTTTGTTTATATAGCCGGATAATAAACAACGTCCCGAGTACGCCATGCACAAGGCACCATGCACGAATACCTCAAGCTCGATATCCGGACACCGCTGACGAATTTCTTCGATTTCATTCAATCCCAGTTCCCGCGACAGGATAACCCGCTTGATCCCCTGTTGCTGCCAGAACTTTACTGCCGCCCAATTCACGGCATTGGCCTGTACTGACAGGTGAACAGGCAAGTCCGGAAAAGATTCACGAGTGAGCATTATTATGCCCGGGTCGGACATGATCATAGCATCGGGCTGTAAGGCAGCAACAGGTGCCAGGTCTTGCACGAATGTTTTTAATTTGGTGTTGTGCGGGGCAATATTATTAACGATATACAGTTGCTTATGATGAGCACTGGTGTAATCCCTGGCTTCCTGCAATTTGGCAAGGGTAAATTCATTGTTACGTACTCGCAGTGAATAACGGGGCTGACCGGCATACACCGCATCGGCGCCATAATGCAGTGCATATCTCAGATTTTTCATCGACCCGGCGGGTGACAGTAATTCAGGTTTTCGCATAACGTTAAGGTAACCGGTTAAAAAGCGCTGAAGCTTAACCAACGGTTGCAGCAAGGGTATTAACCGAGATCAAACAAAGCGTTTTTGAGGCACAAAAAAACCGGCCTCAGCCGGTTTTCTCAGTACAATTTACACCGTATCAGATGTTTTCGTTCAAAAACTCAGTCAGCTGTGCTTTTGACAGTGCACCCACTTTAGTGGCTGCAACATTACCACCTTTAAACAGCAACAACGTTGGGATACCACGAATACCGTATTTCGGCGGAGTTTCATTATTTTCATCGACATTCAGCTTGCCAACTGTTAACTTTCCTTCAAAGTCGGTTGCGACCTCTTCCAGAATAGGGGCAATCATTTTACACGGGCCACACCATTCAGCCCAGAAGTCAACCAGCACAGGACCTTCAGCATTGATAACATCTGCTTCGAACTTATCGTCAGTCAACTGGATAATTTTGTCGCTCATTCTTTTCTCCGTAATTGGTCTGTCGCTGAATTGTTCAGCTCTACCATAAGTGTTATATAGAAACTGTTTTTTAATGCAAGCACTGATAAGCTATAAGCTATGCAAACAACTCATTTAACCGAAACACATTTTTCCGATTTACCCATCAATGGCAAAGTCATTGATGCCTTAAATGCTGCAAATTATACGCATTGTACACCAATTCAGGCGCTAAGCTTACCTCCTTTGTTAGAAGGTAATGACATAGCCGGCCAGGCCCAAACCGGAACGGGTAAAACCATGGCATTTCTGGTCGCCACTTTCCACCATATTTTGAGCCGGGAACCAAATCCTGACGGTCAAAAGGAAGGACCAAAAGCCATTATTATGGCACCCACACGGGAACTTGCCGTACAAATTTACAATGATGCAGAACTACTTAGTAAGCATACAGGGCTTTCACTTGCACTCATTTATGGGGGTGAAGGTTACCAAAGTCAACGCGAAACTTTGCAGGATGGGGTAGATATCGTTATTGGTACGACGGGCCGCATACTGGATTATTACAAGCAAGGCGTGTTCTCGCTGCAAAATATCCAGGTCGCTGTGCTCGATGAAGCCGATCGTATGTTCGACCTGGGCTTCATTAAGGATATTCGCTTTTTATTCCGCCGTATGCCGCCAGCTGCTGAGCGTCTGAGCATGCTGTTTTCAGCCACTTTAAGCTACCGTGTGCAGGAACTGGCTTACGAACACATGAACAACCCTACTCACGTACAGGTTGAAGCGCAGCAAATGACCGCCAGTCGCGTTTCCGAAGAATTATTTTACCCGTCAGACGACGATAAAATAAAGCTGCTGCTAACCCTGATGGAAGAAGAATGGCCGGACAAAGCCATTGTATTTTCTAACACCAAGCATGGCTGTGAGCGCGTTGCCGACTGGCTGGAAGCCGACGGTCACCGGGTCGGTCTGTTGAGCGGCGATGTGCCGCAGAAAAAACGCCTGGGTATTCTGGAAGACTTTACCGGCGGCAAACTGGACATTCTGGTTGCCACCGATGTAGCAGCCAGAGGCCTGCATATCGAAGCCGTTTCCCACGTTTTCAACTATGATTTGCCCGACGACCCGGAAGATTACGTACACCGTATTGGTCGTACCGGGCGGGCCGGAAAGAGCGGTGTGGCAATTAGCTTTGCCTGTGAAAAATACGCGCTCAATTTGCCGGGTATCGAAAGCTACATTCAGCATGCGATTCCGGTTACTGAATATGTGCAGGATGCACTGCTCGATGATGTAAAAGCGCCTAAACCGCGCCAGCGTCGTCAGAATCGTCGCCCTTCATCACGACGTACTGGTTCAGGCAAGCGCCCACAGCATAAAAAGAATTAATATCGCAGTAAACGTTATGCAACCACAAACCGATTTTGACGCCAAGACGCTTGGCGAATACTACGCCGCCGTTGACCTCGGGTCGAACAGCTTTCATATGGTGGTTGTCCATGTTGTCAATGGCAGCGTACAGATCATCGGTAAGGTAAAACAAAAGGTCCGCCTGGCGGCCGGCCTCGACAAAGATATGGTCCTCAGTGAAGAAGCCATGCAACGGGGCTGGAACTGTTTGCAGACGTTTGCTGAACGATTACAGGACATTCCGGCCTCTAATATACGGATAGTTGCCACTGCGACGTTACGTCTGGCAGTTAATGCTCAGACTTTTATAGATGAAGCAGAGAAAATCCTTCGCCACCAGCTCGAGGTAATCCCTGGCGAAGAAGAGGCCAGGCAGATTTATCTTGGCGTTGCCTATACGTCAGCTAATCAGGGCAACTCCCTGGTGATTGATATTGGCGGGGCCAGTACCGAAATTATCATCGGAAATGACATGCAGCCTATCCATATGGTCAGCCTCGATATGGGCTGTGTAACCTTTATGGAACGTTATTTCCTCGACGGCGAGCTTTCCGAAGCCAACTTCCAGCGTGCCAAAGAAGCCGCCTATGAACTGCTTGACCCGGTTGCCGATGCTTTTCTTTGCTTTGACTGGCAAAACTGTCTGGGCGCGTCCGGTACGCCACAGGCGATTACCGAGATCCTGGTAAAACAGGGGATCAGTGATGCTATTCGGATTGACTATCTGTATAACCTCAGGCAGCAGTGTATTGATTGTGGCAATCTGAAAGATTTGGTGATTGATGGTCTTGAACCCAATCGGCAACCCATTTTTCCGAGTGGCCTGACTATCCTGCTGGCTTTGTTTGAGCGATTGAAAATTCGCACCATGAATATTTCCGGCGGTGCGCTCCGCGAAGGATTGATTTATGGCATGCTGGATAATCTTAAACATAACGATCGCCGCACTCAGACATTAAATACTGCCATCCGCCGTTACCATATCGATAAGCCCCATGCGGTAAACGTGAAGCAACTGGCGATCAATTTGTGTAAGCAACTCTGTCAGCAGTCAACGTTTTGTCATCTGGACACCGAAACGGTGCTGGATGCAGCTGCCATGCTGCACGAAATTGGCTTACATATTGAGTATAAGAAGCACCATGAACACGGTGCTTATATTCTTAATTATATTGATTTACCCGGCTATACCCGTTTACAACGGGCCGCCATCCGAGATCTGGTGGGCGCTCATCGTCAGGCTATCGATTTGCAGCCTTTTGCTCTGTATCACGAGGACGTAAAGCCCATGCTGGAGGGTTTACTGCGGATCCTGCGGATTGCGGTAGTTGTCTGTTTACGCCGCCATCAGCAACATATTCCTGCCATTGAGCTGGATGTCGACGGCCTCGACTGGACGCTGACATTTCCGGAAAAGTGGCTCAAAAAGCATCCGCTCATTAATGCGGAGCTGGTTAACGAAGCCTGGTTACAGCACAAAGCAGGCTGGCACCTGACCTGCAGGTAGGGCCAGCCAGTCGGCTTACCGGTTTTGCAGCAAACGGGCTGCTTCCGGGGCAAAGTAAGTTAAAATGCCATCGGCACCAGCGCGTTTAAAGGCTAGCAAGGATTCCAGAATCACCTGTTCACGGTTGAGCCAGCCATTGGCGAAAGCCGCTACGTGCATGGCGTATTCACCACTAACCTGATAAGCAAAGGTTGGCACTGCCAGCTCAGACTTACAGCGACGAACTATATCAAGATATGGCATACCCGGCTTAACCATAACCATATCAGCCCCTTCTTCCAGATCCAGTGCAATTTCAGCGATGGCTTCATCGCTATTGGCCGGATCCATCTGATAGGTTTTCTTGTTACCGCCTTTGATGTTCGCTGCAGACCCGACCGCATCGCGGAAAGGCCCGTAATAGGCAGAAGCATACTTAGCTGAGTAGGCCATGATACAGGTGTTTACAAACCCGGCCTCTTCGAGCGCATCACGAATGGCACCAATACGACCGTCCATCATATCCGAGGGAGCGACAATATCCACACCGGCTTCGGCATGTGATAACGCTTGTTTAATCAGAATTTCGACCGTTTCGTCATTCATCACATAGCCGTCTTCATCAAGAAGGCCGTCCTGCCCATGCGATGTAAACGGGTCAAGAGCAACATCAGAAATAAGCATCATTTCTGGTAGTTCGGCCTTCAGCGTGCGGATGGCTGTTTGGGCGATCGCGTCAGCATTAAAAGCCTCACTGGCACACAGGGACTTTTTCTCTATGGGAGTCACCGGGAATAACGCCAGGCTGCGGATCCCCAGTTCAAACGCCTCTTTAGCCGCTTCTAACAGTAGATCGATGGATAGTCTTTCCACGCCAGGCATGGAAGGTACGCCCTCACGCTGGTTACTACCGGGCAGTACGAACACCGGATAAATAAGATCGGCAGCAGAGAGTTGGTTTTCGGCGACCATTGCGCGTAATCCTTCGGTGCGACGTAAACGACGCAGGCGGCGCGGCAGATATTGTGAATAGCTCATAATTTTGTCTCAATGTGGTTTAACTGTGAAGTGGCAACAACCCGGTTTCGACCGGCCTGTTTAGCGGCATACAGCCTTTCATCGGCCAGTTTGAGCAATTCTGTTTCGGCATCTTCATGGGAAATAATTGCACTGGCGACACCGCCGCTCAGGGTTAGTGAAATCCTTTCGTTATCGATCATACAAGGGGAATCGGCTAACTGCTGACGAATCGACTCAATGAGCTGGCCGGCTCCTTGGGTCTCGGTATTCGGCAAAATAATAGCAAACTCTTCGCCACCATACCGGCACACGTCGTCAGACGGGCGCTTAAGTAAGCTCTGTAGTGTTTGTGCCACATACCGGATACAGGTATCGCCAGCACTGTGACCGTATTGATCGTTAATGTGTTTAAAGTGGTCGATGTCTATCATCGCCAGCGCCAGCGGCGTTTGTTCTCGCCGACTACGCCGCACCTCGGCTTGTAAGCGCTTGTCAAAGTACCTGCGGTTGCGGATGCCGGTGAGCGGGTCGATAGTATTGAGCTTCTCCAGTTCACGGTTGGCATCCGAGAGTTCCCGCAACGCAATTTCAAGCTCCAGGGTGCGCTCCTCCACTTTGTACTCCAGATCATCCTGGGCCCGTTGTTGCAGCTCGATAAGCTTCTGTTTAGCCGACACTGCCTCGCGTTCTTGCTCCAGAACTTGTTCTTTTGCCTGCATCATTTGGTCGCGCTGGCGACTGTAACTGATAGCAAGGATAAACGATAACATCAGGGCTTCGATAGTGGCACCGTACACCAGCAGTACCTGCGACGGAATACTGATATTAAGAACACCGAGGTTGTCCAGGCTGGCCGATAAAGCGCTTATTAATAAGGCGCTCCAGGCCAGCGCGTAATAGCCGGCAATGTGAATGCGGCGCATCGCAAACCAGATTGCCACGCCCATAATTAAGATTACCGTGATTGTCAGCAGCACCAGGAACACTTTAATCGATATTGCATAGTCAAGTAATAAAGAGCTGACGGTGAGCGCCAGAAACGACAGTGACAGAGCCCTGAAACACTTGGTAAATAACAGGCTGTGTTGCCTGACTTCTAACAAGGCCGCCGAAAAAATGACCGCGAAAAATAAGGTTGCACTGGCCAGAAAACTGACCGCCTGACTCTGAAACCAAACCTGTTCAGGCCATAGGTATTGGTAACCAAAACCGTGCATGCTTGCCAGTGTAAGTCCCATGCAAAGCACATAACCTGTGTAAAATAGGAAAGTCGGATTGCGCGTAGTAAAAAAGAAAAACAGATTGCTCAGCCCCATAGCGAGCAGCAGACCAAAAAATAACCCCATTATTAAATTAGTATTGGCGGTAAATTCGCTGAACGCCTCGCGCTGCCAAATCTTCACCGGTAACTTAACCACACTGGAAGACTCCACCCGTATAAATACCTCTGCGGGCAGGTCATTATCCGGCAGGGCAAATAAAAAATTGTTATAACGCAACTGACGTTGATTAAACGGCTTGCTGTCACCCTCAGACAGATGGTGCTGCTCATCACCCTGCACGATCCACACATCAATGTTATCCAGCAGCGGATAACCAATTTCAATGTAGGAAGGTTGCTTATCCAGATTTGCCGAAGCCAGAGAAAAAGTCACCCAGTGCTGAGTACCGGTATAACCAACGCTAACCGGGTTGGTAACCGGATACCAGTCAATATCTGTTTGTGATTGCAACGCATCTAAGGTTGTTGGGGAGGTGGCAGTTTCGGCAACTCGTAATTGAGGCGTAAAGCTGTGTTGTGAATTATCCGGGGCAGAACGGGTGATCACAATAAGTACCGAAATAACCAACAGACTGGTTAAAACAAATAACCACCTTTCTGTCGCCAGTTTGGTTGAAGCAATAAACTGCATACTAATCGCTCTGTTAGCCAAATAAGTCTTTGGCGTTGTTAAAGCTGATATTTTGTACCTGTTCGACACTCAACGTTTTGATCTGAGCGACTGTTTGGCCGATATGCGGCAAATAGGCCGGCGCATTATTCCGCTGTCTCGGCTTACGATCCTTGGGATACAGATATGGTGCATCTGTTTCCAGAATAAGCCGTTCAGGAGGCAACTCGCCTAGAGCTTCACGTAATGACTTCCCGCGTTTGGCGTCACACACCCAACCGGTAATCCCTATGTACAGCCCGAGCGCGAGGTATCTCAGCATTTGCTCAAGGGTGCCGGTAAAACAATGCGCAATTCCTCCTGGCAGCTGGCTTTTAAACGGTTCGAGAATGGCCAGTTGATCGGCAAAGGCATCCCGTTCGTGCAGATAGACCGGCATATTGAGTTCAACGGCCAGCGCCAGTTGTTCAGCAAACACTGCGCGCTGAACATCGCGAGGAGAAAAGTCACGGTTAAAGTCCAGACCGCATTCCCCAACAGCTACTACACCTGGTTGCTTAGCCCTTGCACGCAACTCCTGCCAGTGTTCGGGTCGGGCATCCTTGGCATTGTGCGGATGTAGACCCAAGGTATAGCAGAGCTGTTGAGGATACTGTTTATAGTAGTTTTCTGCCTGCTGCCATTCATCCGGATGGGTTGTGATGAGGCACAGTCTGGAAACGCCGGCAGCCAGAGCATCCTGGATAGTTTGTTCGGCTGGCATACGCGCATCGAACATATTTACCCCGGCATCAAACCAGGTCATGTTATCGGATCCGTTTAACTTTAATTCGACGGTTAACGCCATCATGACTTAGAAAGAAAGCGTCGAGAAAACCTCTTTCGATAGTCACTTCCATGCCGGTGTTCAGCCGCAGGGAGTGACTATCCTTTTGTTGCCACTGACTGCCATTATCGAGAGTGATAAGCAATTTGCCTCGGGCAGTCTCACTGAGTTGCGAGATAATGGCGGAAATTTCATCAATATTTTCGTCAGCCGTTTTTGGCGGCAAGCCAAAGTCAGCCAGTGCCTGGCCCCGCTGTTGTTCTTGTTTGCGTTCATTGCGGCGAGCCTGAACCTGTTGAGGGAGATTCACGGCCTGCCTGGCACGTGATTGTTTGCTGCCGGTGTCCGCCGGTCTATGTGAGTTTCCCTGACTGTTTTCGGATGCGCTGAAACGCTCGAGGGCCGGGGATTGAATGGCATCAAAACAAGCCAGACGCCGGACATCATTATCGATGGCTTTACAGGATGCAATGGCCTGGAGCATATTGTCGGCATAGGTATCTACCGGCACCAGCCACAACAAAGCAGGTAAAATCAAAGCGGGCAGTTTTTTCATCGCTGGCATCCTTTTGTTTTATTGTCTCAGAGCATTTGTGACGAACTGTTTAGTCCTTCGCTGCAGACTCTTCCTCATCTTCTTCGTCGTTGCGACTATACAATGCGCCAATTACCACACCACACTCAAACAGGATCCACATCGGGATAGCCAGCAACGACTGGGAAATAATATCAGGCGGTGTAAGCAACATGCCAATGACAAAAGCCCCGACAATGACGTAAGGACGTTTCTGTCGCAGGCTGTTGGCATCTGTTACGCCGGTCCAGCACAACAGTACAATAGCAATGGGGATTTCAAATGATACGCCAAAAGCAAAAAACAGCTTTAACACAAAATTAAGGTAACTGTTGATATCAGTAGCAACGGTTACGCCTTCCGGAGCGACCGAGGTAAAGAATGCAAAAACGACCGGAAACACCACGTAATAAGCAAACGCCATACCGGCATAAAACAGTAACGTACTGGAAAACAGCAGCGGTGCTACCAGCTTCTTCTCATTGCGATACAACCCCGGAGCTACAAAGCCCCAAATCTGAAACAACACATAAGGAATAGCAATGAAAAACGACAGTACCATGGTTAATTTGAAGGGTGCGAAGAAAGGTGACGCGACATCCGTCGCAATCATAGATGAATTAACCGGTAACGTCCGTAACAGCGGCTGAGCCAGCAACTGATAAAGATCGTTTGAGAAATAAGCCAGGCAGATAAATACCAGAAATACGCTGAGGACAGCGCGCAGCAACCGTGAACGCAACTCAATCAGATGCGATATAAGACTATTTTCTTCAGACATTTATGGCTTTTTATACGGTTTTTGAACAGATTCGGCAGCTTCTTTGAGTTCGTCAACGCTGTTTTTCAACTCCGGAGACAAATCCTTGAGCCCTTGTTGTTCCGCTTTTTTTAAATTCTCATGCAACTCGTGAACCCGCAGTTGATGCTCCACTTCTTCCTTGAACCCACTGGCCACGTTCCTAACGCTTCGAATTGTTTTCAGGGTAGAACGCATCGCACCAGGCAGCCGCTCAGGCCCCAGCACAACAAGCGCCAATACACCGATTAACAGGATTTCCCAAAACCCAATATCGAACATTAGTGTTTTTCTTTAGTTTCGCTTTCTGTTTTAACAGATTCGCTATCGGCCTTTGGCTTTTCTTCAACTTTAGACTGCGGCTCTTTAAAGTCGGCGTCTTCTTCAGACACTGCTTTCTTAAATCCTTTAATTGCTCCGCCTAAATCTGAACCTATGCCTTTTAATTTCTTGGTGCCAAATAACAGCACAACAATTACCAGCACGATGAGTAGTTGTACCCAACCAATATTACCCATAAAAACCTCTTGCTTACATCAATGACTACAGTATGCCACCGACTGCCAATTCAAACAGCACTTTTATCGATTAATCACGATATTCTACCGAGCTATTTACGATAAGCCAGTATTGATTAGTCTGCCGGCCGAAAAATCACAGGTCTGCTCGCTAACCGCGCAATACAAAATTTATTTGCAGCCACCGGCATTATCGCGCAAGCTAACTTAATCAGTTGCAAGCATTTTCATGGAAGTCAGGTGCTTAACTACCAATGTCCGAATTAGACACGCTAACAATAAAAGGAACTGGCCACCTTGTTTAAACGCAGGCAATTCGCCAGTTTGCTGCTCCTTTGGTTATGGGTGAGTAGCCCGGCCCTCGGTCAGTCTGATGACATATCGGTTGAACGGGATAAGCCGCAGCAAAGTCCGCCAGCCACAGACAGCTGGCTGGATAACTGGCATAGTAATTTTAGTGAGTCCATGGATTACACGGCGCAACGACTTGACGAGTTTTTTGCGCTGGCAGACAGTGATGAACATGAAAATGCCAGGGCTGAAGGCAGAGTGCGGTTTGGCTGGGAGCCCCGTACCCGCGATCTGGCTGCACAGGATTTTCGCTTCAGAGTCAGGGTAAAATTACCGGCGCTGAAAGACCGCGTAGATTTAATGCTATCTGATGACGAAAGCTACGATCGTCAGGACTCAATCCGGGCAGCAAGGGATGCGGTTAACGAAAATCGGGATTCCACCACGCTATCTCTGCGCTATCAGAAAGAGCAGAGCTCGCCTATTTCTCACCGCATTGGTGCCGGACGGCGGGGCCAGTTGTTTGCAAAAAGTCAGTACGAAAGCGCATACTACTTCACTGATGTCCTGAAGATGGATTACGACGCCGAGCTGTACTATTACACCCGTGATCAACTGGGAGCAGAACTCGGGCTGGATTTCACCTACCTGTTGGCCGATGAGAAATACCTGCGCTTTAATAACCGTTATTATTACCGCGACCGCTTTGAAGACTGGTTCTGGCGACATGAAGTACAATACCTGCGGCCGCTTACCCAGGATAGTGCGATATTGTATACCTTCGTCACCAAAGGCCTGACCAAGCCCAACCACCATCTCAATGAGGTGTATACCAGTGCTCGCTGGCGCACCAGCTACTTACGCTCATGGCTTTATTTTGAACTTGAGCCTTTTGTGATATGGCTTCGCAATGAAGACTTTAAGCCCTCTTATGGCGTCGCCATGCGCTTTGAATTTTACTACGGCCAACAGTAACAGGCCGTAGCGAACGACTTGCTGCCCGTTGCGCTCAAATCGTAATTTTTCAGCCTGTTGTTACGCTTTTTCAGTTAGAAAATAAATCAAAATAAAATCAGCGCATTACTCTGAGTTAATCTGCTTTAGTAACAGTTATAAACCACTGCCTCTTGCTCACAAAACCACAATTGGGTTTAATAGGCCATCCGGGTGGTTAATTATTGGTCACCATACGCAACAAGGAGGGGCATCGGTGTTTTTTAAAAACTGCATAAAACTGTTTTTTTGCCTCGGATTGTCCTTGCCAGCGTCTGCGTTGCAACCCGATCACGACGAACCACTTTTGCAGTTCCGGCAAAGCATTGGTAATCAAAGCCCACCGCCGCTTTACAAACCTCAGCCACAGCTCAGCGGCCGGTTTGACGAAAGCCATTTGAGCACGTTTTTCTCTTTTTTCTCGGTTGCCCTCATTGTCCTGGCTAGTCGTGGACAGCAGCGCCAGGACTACAGTCAGATGCGGGACCCCAGCAAACATCACCCCCTTGCACTGCCAAACCACACATTTTAGGCAAAAAAATGCCCGGCTGAGCCGGGCATCAGATAGTAAATTCAGCTAATTGCTTACGGGCGCAGAGCACGCTCACCACGCGCCAGACCACACACACCGGTACGGGATGACTCAATAATCTCAGTGCATTGCGCCATGGTTGTCGCAAAAGCGTCCAGTTTATCCGTGGTGCCGGTCACTTCCATGGTGTAGTTGTTTAGCGATACATCCAGGATGTTAGCGCGGAAGATATCAGCATTGCGCTTTACTTCGGCACGAATGGCTTCATTACGGGTTGCTACTTTAATCAGCATCATTTCCCGCTCAATGTGCGCATTTTCTGATAAATCGATAACCTTAAGCACATCTACCAGCTTATTTACCTGCTTGGTAATTTGCTCAATGACCTTGTCATCACCATGGGTAATGATGGTAAGACGTGACAAGCTCGGATCTTCTGTTGGTGCCACGCATAACGAGTCAACGTTATAACCACGCTGTGAGAACACTCCAACAATTCGGGACAGTGCACCTGGCGCGTTTTCCATTAATACTGAAATAATTCTTTTCATCAGGTTCTCTCCGTCTTACTTAAGCGCATGTCATCCATTGCGCCGTACTTAATTTGCATGGGATATACGTGTTCATTCTGGTCTACGGCAATATCCATAAATACCAGACGATCGGTAATGCTAAAGCATTTCTCCATTGCTGCGTCTAATTCAGACAGCGAGTCAACTTTGATACCCACGTGGCCATAGGCCTCGGCTAATTTGACGAAGTCGGGCATAGAATCCATATAAGAATGGGAGTGACGCCCTTTATAAATCATATCCTGCCACTGACGAACCATACCCAGAGCGCGATTATTCAGTGAAATAATCTTAATCGGCAGGTTGTATTGCAAACAGGTTGACAGCTCCTGAATATTCATCTGGATACTACCGTCACCGGTCACTACCACAGAGGTGGCATCCGGATGGGCAAACTGCACGCCCATTGCAGCCGGTAAACCAAAGCCCATAGTGCCCAGGCCACCAGAGTTGATCCAGCGACGCGGCTTATCATAGGGGTAATACAGTGCAGCAAACATCTGGTGTTGACCAACATCTGAGCTAACGTACGCATCGCCATTGGTGTGCTTGTACAGCGATTCAATAACCTTTTGTGGTTTGATCACCGTCTCACCCTGCTCGAAGTTCAGGCACTTGCGGCTGCGCCACTGAGTGATTTGCTCCCACCAGTCAGCCAGTTTGGCTTTCTGCTCTGGCAACTCTTCTGGCGTTAACAGATTTAAAATCTGTTCCAGCACGGTTTCCACCGAGCCAACTACCGGAATATGGGCATTAACCGTTTTAGAGATCGACGCCGGATCAATATCCACATGAATGATATCCGCATGGGGACAAAACTTTTCGACGTTATTGGTAACACGATCATCAAAACGGGCTCCCAGCGCTAAAATGCAGTCTGAGTTATGCATGGTTTTGTTGGCTTCGAGCGTACCGTGCATGCCAAGCATGCCGACAAACTGCTCGTGAGTACCCGGGAAAGCCCCCAGTCCCATCAGCGTACAGGTTACCGGGGCCTGAAGTAACTCGGCCAGTTGAGTTACCAGACCGGACGCTTCAGCTGTAATAGCACCGCCACCTACATAAAGTACCGGACGTTCAGCCTTTTTAAGTGAAGTAACGGCTTTTTTAACCTGCTTCATGTGGCCACGCACGGTTGGGTTGTAAGACCGCATGGTCACATCTGTCGGGAACACATAAGGGTGTTCTTCCATGACGTTGACAATGTCTTTTGGTAAATCAACCACTACCGGGCCCGGACGGCCGGTATTAGCAATGTAGTAAGCTTTGGCGATAGCATCAGGAATATCCTCTGCCCGCTTAACCAGAAAACTGTGCTTTACAATTGGACGTGAACAACCAACCATATCGGTTTCCTGGAAGGCGTCTTCACCGATGTGCATCGATGGCACCTGGCCAGACAGGATTACCATTGGGATTGAGTCCATATAAGCCGTTGCAATACCAGTTAAGGTATTGGTAGCACCAGGGCCTGAAGTGACAAGGACGGTACCGGTTTTGCCTGTCGAACGCGCATAACCATCTGCCATGTGGGCAGCTGCCTGTTCATGACGCACGAGGACATGTTTGACATCATCCTGAGCAAATAATGCATCATAAATGTCAAGAACGGCACCACCCGGGTAACCGAATACATGTGTAACTCCTACATCTTTTAGCGCTTCCACCACCATGGCGGCGCCCGACATCATCTTCACGGTGTTATCTCCTAATGGATTAATAGTTAATGCTAATCATTGAGTTAATTCAATGTATTAGCGAAAGCAAATTGCTTTATGGCAATGACAAATGGTCGTATGTAAACTAACCACCGTTGCCGTGTACGCGGACTATATCGAAGGCATCCCGAAGATCAAACAACTTTTTGCACAAAAGTGAGACACATATCCCAAATAATGAATATTATAGGATGAGCATCCTAATTTGTAAGTAATATACGCTTAGAAACGAAATTTTTGTATTTACATCAAATTAACAGAAGCGGCCGTTGAAAAAACCCTGCAACGCCTATTAAACATGACTTTAAGCGAAAATCCGTTACGAAAAATTCAATTTAATTTACCACATCAAATTAGGATAAATATTTCGTTTAATTTTTTCAACATTCCTGACCACGCTTGTACTGGTTGTCTCTGCCGGCCAATCCTGTAAGAAATATCAGTGCTTAACGTTGGCACTCAACAACACGTACTACGCCTCAAAACCACTCAGCAATTACAGTGTAACTGATTTCTGTATGTAAAACGATCTATGTGGTTAACACTGTGGTGTGCGCCCGTGTCCGGCCCGGACACTAAAAGTGTCCGCTTGCGGTAAAACGGACACTCAAAAACAACAAATCACTTAAGTAACAATAAGTTAAAACCTGGCACACATCTGGTATCTGTCCTGGTATACGTCCTAGGAGGAACACCTTATGCTACTAATTCACTTTCTCGCAGTCCCGGCAATAATATTGATGACCGCAGTGTGCATTACCCTGCTCGAGTCCTTTCATCAGGGTGGCCTGAAATGATTAAGGATACCAGTGCTCAGGATTCCGTAGTGTTGCCACAGCGACGCAACAAAATTAAGCAACTGGTGCTTGCCGCGTTAGTACTGATTGCCGTTGCTCTGTCTGCTCATGCCATACTTAACACAGAGTCGGCAGCGAAGTCTGTGGATCGAGCCAGCGTGCAGATTGCCACAGTAGAACGCGGTGATTTGGTCCGTGATATTGCGGCTACTGGCCGAATTGTGGCGGCCAATGCACCTCAGGTATACAGTCCTGAGGAAGGCCTGGTAACGCTAATGGTAAGGGCCGGGGATACCGTAAGCAAAGGTCAGCAGATAGCCCGGGTCGACAGCCCTCAACTGCAGAACCAATTACAGCAGGAACGCTCAGAACTGGCACGGTTGGAAGGTGAACTGGCTCGAAAGGCCCTGGATGCGCGCCGCCAGACCCTGCAGTTGAATAAGCAACTGGACTTAGCGAAAGTAGAACTTAAAGCTGCCGAGCGCGAAAGCCGTCGCGCGAACAAGTCCATTAAAACCAACATCATCAGCCAGATTGACTATGAAAAGGCGGAAGATGAGCTAGCCCGCGCCAGGCTTACCGTTACTCACGCCGAACAGGAAGTGGCGCTGGCCAAAGATACACTGGCTTTTGAGGTACAGGCTGCCGAGAACACCCTTGCCAGACAACAACTGGTAGTGGATGAACTGCAGCGCAAAGTCGGTAACCTGACCATAGCAGCCAGCGTTGAAGGTGTGGTAGGCAATCTGTTCGTCACCGGACGTTCTCTGGTAACGGCCAATCAGCCACTGATGACGCTGGTCGATCTCACCGCTTATGAAGCAGAAATTAACGTCGCCGAGAGCTTTGCCAATGAGTTGGGCCTGGGTATGGATGTTGAGCTAAAAATTGGTCGTCAGACCGTAATGGGCAAACTATCGGCCATATCACCAGAAGTGGCCGAGCGGGAAGTGACCACCCGGGTACGATTTGATCAAAGCAGTCTCAACCAAATCCGTCAGAACCAGCAGGTCACGGCCCGGGTACTGTTGGAAAACCGTAACAATGTACTCAAAGTCCGTCGCGGCAACTTCTTACAGTCCGGGGGGTATGTGGCCTACAAACTTAACGGCAACGTGGCGAGCCGAATCGATATTGAAACGGGCGCAACCAGTATGCGTGAAGTAGAAATCCTGACCGGTGCAACGCCCGGCGATCAGATAATTGTGTCCAGCTACCAGGGCTTTGAACAAGCCGAATCCATTTTATTACGTTAAGCCTTGCGGCCAACCAACGTACTTAACTGAAAGGAATACCCAATGTTAATAATGAAGAATGTGAGCAAAGTTTATCAAACCGAAATGGTACAGACCCACGCCTTAAGAGATTTTGATCTGGAGGTTAAAGAAGGCGAATTCATCGCAGTTACCGGTCCTTCCGGTTCCGGCAAGACCACGTTTTTAAACATTGCCGGCATGCTTGAGCCCTATACCAGTGGCCAGTATATGCTGGACGACGTCGATGTGGGCGAGTTATCTGACAACCAGCGCGCAGATTTACGCAACCAGAAAATTGGCTTTATCTTTCAGGGTTTTAACCTTATTCCTGATCTGAACTTATACGAGAATGTTGAAGTACCATTGCGCTACCGGGGTATCAGGGCGGCGGAACGTAAAAAACGTATCGAGTCTTGCCTCGAGCAGGTTGGGCTCGGCAGCCGTGCGAAGCACCTGCCTCAACAGCTCTCAGGCGGTCAGCAGCAACGAGTGGCCATTGCCCGGGCACTGGCGGGTGAGCCGCGTTTCTTGCTGGCCGATGAGCCAACCGGTAACCTCGATAGCCTGATGGCTCGCCAGGTCATGGAACTGCTGGAACAAATTAATCGCGACGGGGCTACCATTGTGATGGTTACTCACGATCCTGAACTGGCCCGTCGGGCACCGCGCAACATTCAGATTGTCGACGGCCAGGTGGCCGATTTAACCCTGTATCAGGGTGTAGGCGGGCAGTCTGCTCGCCAGGTCGTGGGAGGCTGATATGATACTGCATTATATTGACCTGGGATGGCGCAGCCTACGCCGTACCCCGCTGGTAAGCTTTTTGATGATCCTGGCCATTGCGCTGGGAATAGGTATTACCATGACCAGCTTGTCGGTTTATCACATGATGTCGATGGACCCTATTGAGCATAAAAGCAGCCGCTTATTCCACCCACAGTTACAAACCATGGATGATGGGGAAGAAATCTGGTCTGAGGACAACCTGCCTTACCAGCTGACCTATCAGGATGCGAAGAACCTGGCCGAAGCGCCTTTCCCTCAGTACAAAGCGGCTATGTTACGTACCGGGTTTACCGTACATATGGATAACTCCGAGATACGCCCGTTCATTCAGAATACGCGTGTCACACACAGCGACTTTTTTACCCTTTTTGATTTGTCTTTTATTTATGGTTCAGCCTGGACCCAGGAGCAGGCTGAAGCTGCCAGCCCGGTTGCCGTTATTAGCCAGGCGCTGAACGATAAGCTGTTTGGCGGAGAAAACTCCGTGGGCCGACAAATTTACCTCGACGACACCAGTTTCCGTATTGTCGGCGTCATCGCGCCCTGGCAAACCCACGTGAAGTATTATGACGTTAACAACGGTGCCTTCAACAGCCAGGAGAGTATTTATATTCCTTTCAGTTTAATTGCCGCCATGGATATCGATACCTGGGGCAACAGCAACGGCTGGAAGTTTCAGAATATCAACTCAATGAAAGATAAACGACAGTCGGAAATATTCTGGCTGCAGTTTTGGGTTCAACTTGAGGACCAGGCAGCCGTCAGTCAGTACGGCGATTATCTGATGAACTACATGGCAGAACAACAAAAGTTTGGTCGTTTTAACCGCGAAAACCTCCAATTTGGATTACGTGATGTGAACGAATGGCTCGATTACCGTAATGTAGTTTCTGAAGATAACGAAGTTCTGGTTGCCTTAAGTTTTATGTTTTTAGCCGTGTGCCTGGCTAACATTCTGGGTTTGCTGCTGGCCAAATTCATGCGTCGCGCAGCAGAAGTAGGCGTTCGCAGAGCGCTGGGTGCCAGTAAACGCCAGGTCTTTTTACAACACATTATTGAGGTATCCATGCTGGGGCTGATTGGTGGCTTGCTCGGCATTGGGATTGCTCAATTGGGACTATGGGGCGTTCGCCTCACCCAGGAGTATTATTCACCTCTCGCGACCATGGACCTCACTATGCTGCTATCAGCACCAGTGATAGCTATTTCGGCCTGTGTAATTGCCGGGCTGTATCCGGCATGGCTGGTGTGCAGAACTACCCCAGCCACTTACCTTAAAACCCAGTAGGAGCCGCACAATGTTAGAAATTAAACCCATCATTAATGCTCTGCGCCGCTCTAAAGTGGGCGCGATTCTGTTGCTGATACAAATAGCCATTACCACGGCAATTGTCAGCAATGCAGCCTTTATTATTCAGGACCGCATGAGCTATTTACAACAGGAAACCGGCTATCCGGAAGAGGATATCTTTTCACTCACCGTTATGACTTACGGTAAAGATCGTGATTTGTCCAAACAGTTCGAAGAAGATGAGGCCATGTTACGCAACCTGCCTGGCGTGGTGGATGCGTCACTTTCCAACGCGGTGCCGCTTAGTGGTTCTGGCAGTGCTTCCGGGATGGGTCTGAAGCCCGCACCGGAGCGTGGTCGAAATGTCCGCACAGCTTATCTCTTTGGCGACGAGCACATGATCAACACCCTGGGTGTTAAACTGATTGAAGGCCGTAATTTCGCCCCCGACGAAGTGCTTGTGACACAGGATAACAGTCTATCTCCTAACGTCGCTATTGCCACCAGCACCTTTATAAACGAAGCATTTCCCGATGGCGACGGGCTTGGTAAAGTCATGTATATGGGCGATCGCCCGTTTAAAATCATTGGCATTGTCGAAACAATGAAAGGGCCATGGCTTAAAGATGACCGGCCCGACAACGTTATGATTTTTCCTTATATTAATGCAGCGTCATACCAGCATATTATTATTCGTACTGAACCGGGCCAAAGATCGGCTGTGATGCAAACTGTTGAAGATAAAATGCTGGCTGCTTATGACAAGCGTGTACTTACCAATGTGCTGACACTGGATGAAAACAAACGTCAGTATAATGCATCGGATACCCTTATGCTGCGTATGCTGATGGTACTTATAGTGGTATTGATCGGCATTACAGCACTGGGGATTTTTGGTCTAACGCTGTTTAATATCAGTAAGCGTACCCGCCAGATTGGTACCCGCCGCGCACTGGGTGCCCGTAAATCCGATATTATTCGCTACTTTTTAGTCGAAAATGCGCTGATCTGCATTGGCGGACTGATGGTTGGCTGTACAGCCGCGATCCTGATGGGCCAGCAACTGCTGCAACGCTTCTCACTGCCAGCTCTTGAACTACAGTATGTAGCAGTTACTGCGATAATGGTGCTGGTGATGACGCTGGTCGCCGTGATATTTCCGGCCCGACGGGCTGCCCAAATTTCGCCGAGCATTGCGACCCGCAGTATTTAGCGGTAAGGTCTCACTGTGTTGGCATTTACCCCTTAACAGGCTGATTAAGCACTGAAAATAATGGATAAAATTTTACTCGTTGATGATAACCCGGCAGTGCTTGACGCACTGTCGCTATTACTGGAAATTCATGGTTATACCGTAGTAACGGCATCTAATCCAATGGCAGCCCGGCAAATTGTGAATTATCAGGCCATTTCGCTGGTTATTCAGGATATGAACTTCAGTGCCGACACGACTTCCGGCGAGGAAGGTAAGCAGCTGTTTAAGGCCTTACGCGAGCTCAATCCTCATTTGCCGGTGATCCTGATCACCGCCTGGACTGAACTGGAACAAGCAGTTGAACTGGTGAAAGCCGGCGCAGCAGATTATATCGCTAAGCCCTGGGATGATCAGAAGCTGGTGAATACTGTGGCCAATCTGATTGAGCTGGGCAAAGCCCGCTCCCAGAGCGCTCAGTTGATAAAGCAACAAAATGCATTTGTAGATGCCAGGGAAGCGGCCGCCCGAGTTGGACTGGTATACCAAAGCGCAGCGATGCAGCGCCTGATTGACATGGCCATTCAGGTGGCCAAATCCGATATTAGTGTACTTATCACCGGTCCCAACGGCAGCGGCAAAGAGAAAATAGCGCAGCTAATACAGGCCTGCTCTCCTCTTAGAGACAAACCTTTTATCAGTATCAATGCCGGTGCATTGCCACCGGATTTAATGGAAGCCGAATTGTTTGGCGCCGAACCCGGCGCATACACTGGTGCACAAAAAATACGGATCGGCCGCTTTGAAGCGGCTGACGGAGGCACTTTATTTCTCGATGAGATAGGTAACCTCTCGCCTGCCGGTCAAATGAAGTTACTGCGCGTACTGCAAACCGGCGAGTTTGAACGCCTTGGCTCAGTGCAAACCCGGCGGGTGAGCGTACGGGTGGTTTCTGCGACCAACGCCGATCTCACCACGGATATACATCAAGGCCGATTCCGCGAAGATTTGTATTACCGACTCAATGCCATCGAACTGAGGCTGCCACCGCTGAGTGAACGCACAGATGACGTAATGCCGTTGATTCAGCATTTCCTGCCCGGCCGTGATATTGGCCTTGATGTGCAAAAGGCGCTGGCCGACTATCCCTGGCCGGGCAATGTCCGCGAACTGGAGAATGCCTGTAAGCGAGTGGCAGTACTTAAACCGGATGGTGAAATCAGCCTGGCTGATTTTGCTTTGCACGGTTCAGCTCAGGGTATTGCACCAGTAAGCTCATCCGCCATTGCAGAGCCATCCCGCCAGGCGCTTGAATTTGCTATTGAAAAACACGAGGGCGTGATTGCCCGGGTAGCCAAGGAATTTGGCATGAGCAGGCAATCGCTGTATCGCCGGCTCAAAAAATTCGGGATTGAATATTGAGAAATCCATTACCGCCCTTCTTTATTGTTTATGCGGTCACGGTATTAACGGTTGTCATCGCCTTTACACCGTTAATGTGGCTGCTGGACTGGGCTGTCAGCCATAAAATCGCGCTGTTTACCGTCACGCTCATTATTTGCCTGCTGATAATGAAAAAAGGGCTCACCAAACTCTCCACTTCACTGGAATCGTTAAAAGTGGGTCTGCTTAATTTTAAAGACGGCGAATTCTCAAATCAGCTTGTCTATCGCGACAAGGATCCACTCGGCGATTTATGTTTGTTGTATAACGAGTCGGCCGAAAAACTGCGTCAGGAAAAGCGCTGGCTGCATCAGCGGGAGCTGATGCTGGATAAGGTATTACAAAGCTCCCCTGAAATACTGCTGTTACTTAACGACCACCAGCAAGTGGTCTTCAGTAACTACGCAGCTAGGGACTTTTTTCACGCCAGCGCCCGGCTGGAGGGCCTCCCCTTATCAGCGTTACTGGACAACATCTCAGCGCCCGCGGGCACGGTGCTAAGGGAAGCAAAAGAAGGGCTGTTTACCCTCCCCTGTTCAACCGGAGAAAACGAAACCTGGCATTTATCCATAGGCCGTTTTGTACTGAATAATCAGCATCACAGACTATTTATTCTTAAACAAATGACCCGCGAACTGAGCCGTCAGGAAGTGGCCGTCTGGAAAAAGGTCATTCGCATTATCAGCCACGAACTGAATAACTCTATCGGACCGGTGTCCTCTATGCTGCACAGTGGGCGCTTGCTGAGTGAGAACCTCAATGAACCCCGGCTTACCCGGGTCTTTTCAACCATCGCCGAACGGGTGGAGCATTTAAGTGACTTTGTGCAGGGTTACGGTAAATTTGCCAAACTGCCTGAGCCTAAGCCAGAAAGGATAAACCGGGTAGCGTTTATCTCTAAGCTGCAACAGCAATGGCCGTTTCATTATCAGGAAAAAGGTGAGGGTGAGCTCTATGCCGATATCATTCAGTTAGAGCAACTGCTAATCAACCTGCTGAAAAACGCCCACGAATCAGACTCCCATGGCGAAGATATTACGCTAAGTATCGACCTCAATAAACAGCGCACCGTTATTGAAGTCAGCGATCTTGGGCAAGGAATGTCTGACACCGTGCTGTCCCAAGCGCTCATCCCTTTTTATTCCACTAAAAGTTCTGGAAGCGGACTGGGACTGGCCCTGTGTAGGGAGATTGCAGAAGCCCATCATGGCCAGATAGCCCTGCAAAACCGTGAGGAGCGTGGCCTGACCGTGCGTGTTACTTTCCCGGCTTTATCCGCGAGTTAAACCTTAAAGTCTAAAAAGACTATTTTAAGGCAGATAGCTGCTCAACGGGTACGTTGAAATGGGCCGCAATTTTCAGTGCGATGACCTCTGACGGCGTAAATCAGCCAATTTCAACTGTGCAAATGGTCTTTCTCGACACGCCGATGGCATCGACCAGCTCCTGCTGAGAAAGCTTGTACTGCAAGCGAAGTTTATGGATATGATTATCCAGCTCTTCATTCATCGGCGTCTTCCTCACGTAACTTCAGGAATATCAGCAAGGCATAAGAATATAATTCAGGCGAATAAAGCCAGGTGAGAGCATGACTGCGCTGCGCAATAGGAACGTTGCAAAGAACGCTAAATAAGGCTGGTTGCTGAATGCGGATGCCAATAGCCAGCCATAAGGCGAGTGCCGACGTATTCGCCTTTGTTAGTTATTTTTTGTGCTTAGGCACCCAGGCCCATAGCATTTCACAAACAACTGGTTCGATATTGTTGGCATCGTTGACGGTAACCTTCACTAATACCTCGCCTTTTTCCTGTTGTTGCATCATCTTAATCTGTTCGTTACTAAGCGAGGCTACTGCGGTCATATCGCCTGTCGCCCGCTTCACGTATTGGAGATTCATTGATTTAATCAACGGTAATTTATCTCCCGGCAGATTCAAGCCAACAATAAACCCCGTGGCCGATTCGGCCAGCAGAGCCATTGCCGCAGCATGCACACTGCCAATGTGATTCTGCACCTTTTTATAGTTGGGTTGCCTGAATGTGACCGTGGAAAAGTCAGTAGACAGAATGTCCAGCCGAGCGGTTCCTGCCAGCTTTACTTTGTAGCGGAACATCCAGGTCAGCAGTCGGCTACTCAGCCAGGCTGGATAATGATTTACTTTTTCGGCAAAGCGCCTTAAAGGGTTACTCGACATAAAAAGCCCAACTGGTTAGACCAGGAGAGCCTACGTTTTCTTAGCGTACAAATCAAGGAAAAGCCGCGTCCTGTTAACCTTTATTCAGGTCGGCCAGCATCGCCTCTAATCTTGCTGTATGCGCAGCATACTGTCGCCAGCGGCCAATGGAACGGGTATTTATGGCTTCTCTTACCTGCACTTTACTGGCAGTTGAAACCGGAGCCTTATTTTTTTCTACCTGAAGACAGGCCGGTTCCCAGTTAAGACCACAGAAATCAATCAGTGCCGGGATAGCTTCAGCAGGACGGGTAACCAGTTCTTCATAGGATTGCAGCCACACATTGTCCGGGAAAAGCCGTTGCCAATGACGCATTAGAGAATAAAAATTCTTATAAAAACGCCCTGTAGATTCAAGATCATAAGCGTAGGCAAAGTAAGGGCTGCTTAATGAAAACAACTGCCGGAAGTTTCCAATACAGGTATCCATAGGATCCCTTAACAAACACACTATTTTTGCATTGGGGAGCGCCCTGCGAATTAAATGCACATAGAAAAAATTAAACGGGAGTTTGTCCACCAGGTGTTTTTTATTGTTTAGCAGGATTGACGTTCGTGCAAGATACCGGCTACCCAGTTCGTCATAAGAAAGCTGCTCGGCGGCTTGCAAGGTTGGTAAGTCAAGCACTTGATTAGACGATGTTTTTGTTAGTTCTTTGACCGCCAGCCCGAAATCCTGCAGCTCTCCACCCGAGGCTACCTGGCTATGACTGGTGATGATACGCTCCACCAGCGTGGTACCGGAGCGCGGCATGCCGAGCACAAAAATTGGCTGCGATGACGGATTCCCCTGCTTTGTGGAGTTAGCAGCAGGCTGCTGAGCCAGCAGCCAGTTAAAGATGGCGTCATAGTGTTGCTCTACCGCCGCGAACTGGCGCCGTTTAGCTTGCTTTGCCTCACTGAGAACGTTAAAGGCTTTATCATACTCCTTCAAGGCTTCGTATTCTTTGGCCAGTGCATGACTAAGGTGTAATTTGCCATCGATGTCAGTGGTTTTCGAGTGAAGAACAGATAGTCTTTCAATATGATTAGTGCTTTCACTAATGCCACCCAAATCGGAAAGCGCGTAATGCGCCTGATAATAATCGGGTTTCAGGGCAATGGCATGTTCAAAGGCTTGCCGCGCGACATCAAACTGCCCGGCAAACTTGGCCGACACTGCAAAGTTATAATGAAAACTGGCGTTCTCCGGCGCTTTTGCCAGCGCCGCTTCAAAATACTTCAGTGCTTGTTCGTGTAAGCCCACCCGGCTAAGTGACACCCCTACCGTATCCAGCGCCAGCGGTTTATCCAGACTGGATACCGGACACCATGATGCCGCCTTTACCGCTGCGGGCATATCGCCCAGCAGTGCATGACACTTGGTGAGATAAGCATAGGTTTGGGGTTCAGGCGACAGCTGGGCGGATTTTTTTAACAGGCGCACCGCCTTATGGACTTGCAGAATCTCAATATGCACCATGCCGAGCAGAAAATAGGCCTCGGCATCATCACCGTAGTGTTTAATCAACGCCACACAGGCGCCGTGCGCTGTGACATAATCACGTTGATTGATCGCACTCAGTGCCTGCTGAATATACTGTTGCTTGTTTTGCATAGGTTGCTGTTCCAACAAAAAGGCACCTTGCGGTGCCTTTTGAGTAGTGATTTGCCAGGCTTGCTAGTGCAGCTCCCGGTTATGCAGTTTTACATTTCAAACTGATAACTGAAGGTTACACCAACCGTGCGCGGGCGCAGCAGGTAGTGGCCGTAACCGCGTTGTAAATCGGTGCGGTTAATCTCTACATCACCGATTCCCTGATACCCCTGGTGGGCACGAGTCGATACAAAGGCGTATTTGTCGAACAGGTTATCAACATAGAAAGTGACACTCCAGTCCAAATCAGAGATTTTGGCGGTCAGGTTGCTTACTGCATAACCGGCCAGGCTCTCACCACTGCGACGTTTACCAACGGTAGTAATAATATCGCTTTGCGCGGTAATACCGTAGTTGATATCGAGCATCTTGTCGCCAAACACTTCCTGAGTATAGGTCAGGCCAAGTGAGAACTGTTGTTCAGGAGAGCCAGGCAGGCGATCGCCGTCTTTACCGTCAAACAGCTGATCCAGATTAGTGGGGGTACCATCTTCATTAAGCTCGTCGTACACGTTAAACAGGAATGGCGCATCCGCCGTCAGCTCTGCTTTGGTGTAAGAGTAAGTTGCATACATGGTCAGTTCATCACTGAGCACAGCACGGGTAAACAATTCAACACCGCGTGAGTTTGCGCCTTCAGCATTGGTCGTGATGGGCTGCTGACCATTAACCGTGGCACCACCCACCTGCGCATCTTCCCAATCAACGTTAAACACCGCCGCATTGAAGTGCAGCTTGTTTTTAAAGAAAGTAGTTTTCACACCCAATTCATAGTTAGTAGTGGTGTCGGCAGTGTAAACCTGCTCATCGGGCAGCGCACAGACAATCTGGTTTTCAATATCGTCGATGTCAGGAGGACACGCAGCCACACCGTTAGCACCACCGATGCGGAAACCTTCACTCACTGTAGCGTAAGCTAATACATCATCAGTCACCTGATAGCTGGCATTGAACTTAAACAGCGTGCCTGAATCATCGGCGCTTTCTTCACCAAAGTCGAGCTCTATACCAGTAGAGTCTCTGTAAATTTGTTGGTCCAAGTCTTCATCGTAGTAGCCAAATACGCTGTAATATAGTGGCAGGTCAACCGCCGAACGCGAATTGACTTCGTACTCATAGGCACGTAAACCAGCGGTAACGGTTAGCTTATCAGTAACTTCGTAGCTAACTTCACCAAATAGTGCTTTTTCGGTGATGTCAGTATCGTCAACTGAATAGTATTCTAATGAGTCAGGGCGAGGATTGCCGCCTACTCCCCAAACGTCTAGTGCATATTGGTCGAAGCCAGGCGTAAATTCCTTACTATCACCAAAGCTTTCCGTGTCATAGTAAAACCCACCTATAATCCAGGATAACGGGCCACTTGGCTCAGACACTAAGCGTACTTCCTGGGTAAAGCGGTCAATATCGCCCACTTCTTCAGTGAATGCACTGAAGGCTGGGAACTCTTCATAGGAATAGGCCAGACGAATCAGCAGGTCGGTCTGGTCACGATTACCCATGTCTTCTGAGGTAGACCATCCCGTTGCCGAAACCAGTTCTGCAAAGCCTAAGTCGGCTTTCAGTTCCAGACTTAGTAGGTCGTCTTCCTGCTCACGGGGTTCTTCATAACGGTAACCGGATTCGTATGGTCCCAGCACATCGTTTAAACCGTTAGCCGGATCCAGGGCACCGTACTGAGTAATAGAGCGACCTTCTACTTCACGCTTCTGATAGAAGTAAGAAATGCTTCCGTCGAACCAGTCATTCGGTGTCCAGCGCAGCGCAACACGGCCGGTCAGAGTCTTTTCGCCGTTAGCATCTTTCACCCGTTTGAGGTTTTCTGCCACGGCCGTTGGATCTGTCCAGTCAGGATCGGGCAGAGAAACACCACTTTCTCGAACCACATAGTTGTAATCCAGGTAGCCAGGATCGTTGAAATAGTTAACCGCAGCGCGAATGGCCAGCGTGTCATCAATTAATGGCGTGTTAAATACGAAGCTGGCTTCACCGCCCATGGAATCGCTTTTTGCAACGCTGAAGACATCGCCTTTGACACGGCCAGTGGTCAGATCCATCGCTACTTCATTGGGCAGATACCGAATTGCACCACCGAGCGTACCGGCGCCGTACAGGGTTCCCTGCGGACCAATCAGTACCTCAACCCGGTTTACATCGATTAAGCGCATGTTCAAAAACAACGGCACATCACCAAAGTAGGTGGCAACCGTACCACCGTCAGAAGACGGACCCGAAGAGTTAGTATTTAATCCGCGGACAATAATGGGCGAGTCAGTTCGCCCACCCTGGTTGGTAATAGTCAGACCCGGCACCCAACGGGCCAAATCTTCTAAATCTTCTAAATTCTGGTCTTCCATGATATCAGCGGTAATCGCTGAAATATTTAGCGGAACTTCCTGTAATGAACCGGTACGACGGGTGGCCGTTACTTCAATCTTTTCTATCTCTTTTGCACCATCCGGCTCCTGAGCCATAACAGTGGGTACCATACAGGCGGTCATAACTGCACTGGCAACGACAGAGTAGGCAAATCGATTACCTGGTTTATTCATGTGTGCTCCTCAACGACGATAAATCGACAACTGTTTTTTTATATCTGACCATTACAGCAGCATTTGTGCCTGTTTTTACTGACTTAGCCTAATTATTGAGTGGTTTTGTACAGATTATCCGCATAGTTATGCATAACTGTTCAAGAAAAATGCAATACAGTCCTCTCACCGCCAAATTGACGGCCCAATTAAGTGCAAAAAATAGCTTCTCTGGTGCAAAATCGGCTGAAATTCATCATTTTAGGGCGTCATTAGAAAGGTCGCACATAAAACATGCATAGCTATGTGAATAAATATCTAGAACGACACAGTTTGATATAACCTCCCTGCTGGCTCTTACCTTACAGCACAGCGAAGGCCGGTAGGGAAATGCTGGAAGTAACAAACTTGTTTTGTTCAGACGTTGTATATTGACTGAAAACGTTTCTGGAAGGGAAATTGGAGCGGGAAACGAGATTCAACTGGCAACCACGTTGTCGCTGGGCCCTTGGGGTCGCTGTACATTACTTTAAGAATTTAACACTTCTCTGGATGAGAAATTGGAGCGGGAAACGAGATTCGAACTCGCGACCCCAACCTTGGCAAGGTTGTGCTCTACCAACTGAGCTATTCCCGCTTAAGAGTGGCACTTCGTTTGAAGTGGTGCGCATTTTACAAAATTATTTTGTCAGTGCAACACCTATTTTCATTTTTTTGCGTTTTTTTGTCTGAATGCTTAAATACTAAACACTTTCTCGCGATAGAACTGCATTTCAGCGATAGACTCACGAATATCATCCAGTGCCTGGTGAGTACCCTGCTTGATAAATCCGTCGAGCGTCTCCGGCTTCCAGCGACGAACCAGTTCTTTAATGGTACTCACATCCACATTGCGATAATGGAAATACGCTTCCAGCTCTGGCATGTATTTCACCATAAACCGGCGATCCTGACCAATAGAGTTACCACACAGCGGCGATTTGCCTGCCTCGACGTATTGGGTTAAAAAGGCAATGGTTTGCGTAGCCGCGGCATCTTCATCAAACTGACTGTCGCGACAACGTTGAGTCAGTCCACTCTCGCCATGCACCCGGGTACACCACTCATCCATGCCATCGAGAATTTCATCGCTCTGGTGTACGGCAATCACCGGTCCTTCAGCAATTACGTTTAGCTGGGGGTCCGTCACAATAGTGGCAATTTCCAGTACTTTACAGGTTTCAGGGTCCAGACCGGTCATTTCCATATCGATCCACACCAGGTTGTCATTGTTTTTTGCCATTAACCTTGCCTATTTTCTATCAAGAGGTGACACATAAAGTGCACAAAAGGTATCATGCACAGCCTAAAACGCAAACTTCGAGATCGGCGTGGCCAAGAAACCCAAATTATCCCATAAACAAAAGCGACAGGTCGCGGCAAACCGCCAGAAACGCCTGTCTCGCAAACAGCAATCATCACCTGATTTATCCGCATTGCTGGCTGGCCGGGTAATTGGTCGTTTTGGTAAACAAGCCGACGTTCAGGACACCGAAGGCAACGTTGTTCGTTGTCATATTCGTCGTACCATCGAATCGGTGGTATGCGGCGATGAGGTGCTGTTCGCCCGTTCTGAAGTCCCCGACGAAAATATAGGTGGGGTTATTGAAATTGTACAGGATCGGCGCACCGTCCTGACCCGCCCGGATTTTTATGATGGGGTAAAACCCATTGCGGCCAATATCGATCAAATCATTGTGGTGTCGTCGGTAAAACCGGACTTGTCGCTGAATATTATCGACCGCTACCTGGTGGCCTGTGAAGACACCGACATAAAGCCCTTGCTGGTGCTTAACAAAGTAGAGCTGTTAAGTGACGAAGAGCGCGAAACCGTTAAAGCCTCGCTGGCCATTTATCAGGAGCTTGGTTACGAGTTATTACTCACCAGTTGTAAAAGTGGCGAAGGCATTGCCGAGCTACATGAACGCTTACGCGATAAAACCAGCGTGTTTGTTGGTCAGTCCGGAGTTGGCAAATCGAGTATTATCAATCAGGTACTGCCCGATGCCGATGAACTGGTCGGAGAGATTTCCGAAAATTCAGGTTTAGGCACACACACCACCACTGCTGCTAAGCTACTGCCTATTCCTTCTGGTGGTGAGCTAATCGATTCCCCCGGGGTGCGTGAATTTGCCCTGTGGCACCTACCTGAAGAGCGTATTACCTGGGGCTTTATTGAATTCAGGGACTATCTGGGTGGCTGTAAGTTTAGGGACTGTAAGCACCTCAACGATCCGGGCTGTATCATTCGTCAGGCCGTCGAAGCGGGCAAAATTAACCAGCAACGCTATGATAATTACCACCGGATTATCGCCGCTATGGCCGAGCAGCGCCCGGCATATGCGAACCGTCTTATATCAAACCCTGATGAACCATAACCTTATGTTGGTATGTTTCCCTGCAAAATCGGCTACAATAGGCACCATTAGGCACAAATAGCCCTCAGGCTGAGCCAGACAACATGTAACTAGGAGCATTTACTTTGCTGAATTGGTTTAAAGTCAACTTGCAGTACGTACTGCCTAAACACCTTATATCCCGGTTAGTGGGTAAACTGGCCGCCGCCGAGGCAGGCGCCCTGACCACCTGGCTAATCAAGCTGTTTATTAAACAGTTTAAGGTCAACATGGACGAGGCAATGTACTCTCAGCCAGAGGACTACCGTACCTTTAATGCTTTTTTTACCCGCCCTTTAAAGCCCGGTGTACGCCCTATTGAGGAAAATGAAGACGTACTGTGTCATTCTGTCGACGGCACCGTCAGTCAGTTTGGTGATATAGTCGGCGAAGACCTTATCCAGGCAAAAGGCCACAAATTTACTTTATCGGCCCTATTAGGCGGTAACCCGGATCTGGCCGAGCCATTTAAAGGCGGTAAGTTTGCCACTATTTATCTCTCTCCTAAAGATTACCATCGTATCCATATGCCCATAGAAGGTAAACTTACCGATATGGTGTATGTCCCTGGTGAACTCTTCTCTGTTAACCCTTTAACGGCGGAAAACGTGCCGGGGTTATTCGCTCGTAACGAGCGGGTAGTGACTATTTATGATACCCCGGTGGGCAAAATGGCCATTGTCCTGGTAGGTGCTACCATTGTTGCCAGTATTGATACGGTGTGGGCCGGTGCGGTAACGCCGCCAACAGGCAAGCATGTGACACACTGGCGTTACGAGGGCGACGAAGGCGTATCCCTGAAGAAAGGCGAAGAGCTCGGTCAGTTTAAACTGGGTTCAACGATTGTGGTATGTTTTGAGCCGGATAAGGTCAACTTTGCCGATCTGGCCCTTGACCAGGTTACTCGGTTAGGCCAGCCCTTTGCGACCAAATTCACCCCCACCGCTGATTAATGGATCCCGTTAAAAAGAGCCTCATCACCCTTCATCTCGCGGTAGTGCTTTTAGGGGGTACCGGGCTCTTTTCAAATATCATCCCGCTAAACGCCATCGACATTACGTTGGGGCGTAGTTTGTTTGCCTGCCTGGCACTGTGCTTATTTGTCAGAGCTGGCAGAGAGCACTTGCGCCTGGAACGACGCCTTGATTACTTTATTGCCATCGGCCTCGGCATACTGATGGCCGCCCACTGGGCTACCTATTTTGCTTCCATGCAGTACGCTGGCGTCTCGGTGGGCATGATCGCGATGTTTACTTTTCCGGTCATTACCGTACTGCTTGAACCGCTGTTCGAGAAAACCCGACTGGCCTGGCAAGACATGCTCAGCGCAATGGTAGTCGTCCTCGGCATAGTGTTAATTGTGCCTGAGGTATCACTGGATAATGATGTGACGCTCGGGGTAGGACTGGGTATCATTTCTGCTGTCCTTTATGCGGTGCGTAACCTTTCCTTACGAAAGTACTTTTCCCATTATAGCGGTGCTCGTTCCATGGCCTGGCAAACGCTGATAATTGTTTTATGTCTGCTACCGTTCAGTGAGTTACCACACACCCGACAGGATACCAACGTATGGCTGTTATTACTGGCACTGGGTACGGCATTTACCGCGCTGCCTCATGCACTAGTGGCGAATAGCCTTGCTCATCTGCGAGCCAAAACCTTCTCGTTAATCGCCTGTATGCAACCCTTTTACGGTGTGATTTTTGCCATTATTCTGCTTCATGAGTCTCCGGGGTGGCAAACACTGTTAGGCGGAATTTTAGTGACCTCAGCGTCAATTTATGAAACAGTAAACACCCATAAATCAGCATCTGCCACCAATAAGTAATCGTTATGTGGATCCTAGGTCATCGCGGCGCCAGCGTAGCAGCACCTGAAAATACCCTGGCTGCGTTTTCACTGGCAATGACGCAGCAAGCAACGGGTATTGAGCTCGACGTTTATCAGGTTGAAGACGAAATTGTTATTATTCACGACCGCTGGTTAAACCGCACCACCAACGGCAAGGGGATGGTTACCAGCCATCCGCTCTCATACTTACGTAGCCTCAATGCCGGTAATGGTGAAGTTATCCCCTATCTGGCAGAAGTCTTCGACATCCTGCCAGCAGACGCCGTGCTGAATGTGGAAATTAAACATCTGACTAATGTGCATAGCTGGCTGGAGAAAGTTCATCAGGGCCTTGCTCAAAGCGGATTTCCTGCTGAAAACCTGATTATATCTTCGTTTAATCATCGCTGGATCCGCCAGATTAAAGCCGCCTGGCCGCAGGTACACATTGGCGCACTCACTGCTACCTATCCCGAGAATGGTTTGGGTTTTGCTCACGATTTGGATGCTTTTTCGTTACATATGGCGCTGGACGTGGTGGATGAATTTTATGTAAAAGAAGCCCGGCAAGCGGGTTTAAAAGTATTGGTGTATACCGTGGATTACCCTGAAGATATGCTGATGCTAAAAGCCTGGGGAGTCGATGGTATTTTTACCAACGTGCCGGATATAGCCCGTCAGGTACTCAGCCCCCTGGATTAAGCTTAGCGGTGATTACTGGCCAGATGTTGGGAAACAACTTTGCCTTTGCAGCAACGACACTTACGGCACAAGCGCAGATTCAGCCAGTGACCAAGTATAATCAGACCAGCACCAAAGGCGATAGTAAAAGGCTCACCAGCCTCACCAAATATGTCTTTAAACCAGTAAATCCCCCCGCCACTTAGCAATAACAATAGCGGATAATATTTACCATGGTATCGCACAGCACCGCTGATAAGCGCGACGCTACCGATAAGAATAGACAAGCTTAAAATAGTCCGTTCAAACCAGGTTTGACCAAACATGCTGGAAGCCAGCAATGGCAGCAGCGGGATCGCCAGACAATGCAAAGCGCACAGACTCGAGATCCAGATCCCAAGCCGGTCTAAAAATGTTGGATTGTCGATGGGTGATTGCATAACTACCTTACCTTCAGCTGATGTTATAATATAACATTTTTGAGATTTTTCAAGATCCCATCACCGATCTTCATGCAAATAATGGCAAATTACGACGAATGACATCGTCGTACTATCTTAAAACCGTTCGAAGAGAGATTGGTTAGTCAGGCGCGGCAACACTTACCTGACTATTATTGGCAAACTTGCGTTGCGGCACATCAGGCACATCAAAAAAGTCATGCATCGATTTCAGGGCATATTGCTGTGCGGGCAGATTAGCCAGTTTTTCCAGCAAAAACTCAATGGTGCCAGGGTGAGGGTGAGCAATAATAATCACCTTACGATGTTTTTTGGTCAGCGCTATCGCGCGTTGCCATTGTTCAGTCATAAACACTTCAGTTTGTTCGTGATCCAGAAACACGTGCCGTCTGGCATTGGGTACCTGTTTTTCGGTGGCCACCTGTTGTGCGACGGTAAAGCGAGTGGTGCGACTATCTACAAAAAACAATCCACTATGCTTAATAATAGTCATCAATGTCTGCATCGCCCGACCAGAGGCGGTCAGCACACTGCCCATATGATTATTAACACCGATGGCATAAGGGACCGACGTCAGCGCTGACTCAAAGGTTGCGATAATTTCATCAGCATACATCGAAGACGTAATGGCACCGGGCCCGAGAGGCTTATCGGATTGCGCTTCCATTGGTAAATGCAGCATTACATCGCGTGCTTCAGCGTGCGCACGCTCGGCAAATGCCTGCCCTTGTGGGGTATGCGGCAAAATTGAGAAAGTCACTGATTCAGGCAGTGCAAATGCCCGCTCGTCGGTACCACGATAGCCCATATCATCAATGATAATATAGAGCTCTGCAGGTGGTTGGGGTGAATGATGCGCAGTTGATCGACTGGCAGCCGTCGCGGTCAGGCTAACCAGAAGCCCCCACACAATAACGCAATAAATACCGAGTTGTTTCAAAAGCGCACTAAAACCTGATTATTTGTAGTTGTTATAGCCGCTAGCATACCAGCCGGGATCCGAATTACCAATATCAACCGCCTTACCAGTCTGGCTTACGCCATACGAATTCTGCTCATCAGACGTTAAATATCCAGCCACTGCAAAGGGTTAAGTGCCTTACCCTTATGACGGATTTCAAAATACAAATTAGGTGAGGACTGTCCGCCACTCTGACCCAGCAATGCAACGGTCTCGCCTCTGACAACAGCATCGCCGGCTGAACGAAGCAGTGCCTGATTGTGCCCGTAAACCGACATATAACCATCACCGTGTTCGATAATAGTCACCAGACCAAAGCCTCTCAGCCAGTCAGCATATATTACCCGGCCATGAGCAATGGCTTTTACCGCACTGCCCTCGCGACCGTCTATCATGATACCTTTCCAGCGTACCTGGCCCTGACGACGCTTACCAAATAAACGCCGCAAAGTACCACTGGCAGGTTGTAGCAATTTACCCTTTTCGCCGGATAAACCGGTTAACTCCTGCGGCACCTGGCTGGCTCGCTGAGCACGCTCGATGGCCTCAACTAAAGCCTGTTCTGCTTCTCTCAACTGCGCAATACGGCTCTCTTCACTGGCAATTTTGCTACGTATTTTCAGCAACGTTTTCTGGCGGTCCTGTTGCCGGGCAACCAGTTCATTTTGCTGGCTCTCCTGATCGCTCAACAACGCGGTTAATTCCTGAGCCTTTACCTGCAACTGCGCATTAACCTGTTCCAGCTCAGTAACGCTCGCCTTGAACTGAGTGATTTCTTTTTGTCGGGCTTCATTAAGATATTTGTAATAAGTCAGCACACGTTCGAAGCGCGCTGCATCCTCCTGGTAAAACACCATTTTGGCATAGTCGTAATTACCAGAGATGAAAGCAGTTCTTAGCTGGCCACCAAGCAGCTCCTGTTGCTGAGCAATAGCTTGCTGCAGTTCATTGCGACGGCTTTTGAGACCTTCCTGCTGCTTACGGTTTTCGGTCAACGCGGTTTTCGTGTTGTTGAGCCGCCCGGCTACCGCGCCGATGTTTTTTTCCGATTCTTCAAGGACTGATTGTAGTTTCTCGGCATCGGCTTTACTGTTCTGCAATGCCTGTTGACGGGCTTTTAATTCTTTCTGTAGTTCCGCCAGCTCCTGCTCGGCATCATCACTTTGGGCAAACACAAAGCCAGCAGGTGATAGCCCATACAACAATGCCACCAGCACAAGGCTGGTGGCACAGTTCTTCAGCAACACTTCAATGGGCTGCATATCTCTGTTTAAGACTTTAGCGTCATAATGGTCTTGCCGGTCATTTCCTCTGGTTGCTCCACGCCCATAAGATACAGCATGGTAGGTGCCACATCGCTGAGTGTGCCGCCCTTTCGGGGCTCAGCATCACGACCAAAGTAAATAAACGGTACGGGCTCGCTGGTGTGGGCAGTGTGCGCCTGACCAGACTCGTTATCCATCATTTGTTCAGCGTTACCGTGGTCAGCCGTGATCAGACACTCGCCGCCGGTTTTTTTCAACGCTTCTATCACGCGGCCAATCGATTTATCGACTGCTTCGCAGGCCTTCACCGCCGCGTCGAAGTCGCCGGTATGACCAACCATATCGCCATTCGGATAATTACAGATGATCACATCAAACTTGCCAGACTCAATCGCCCCAACCAGTTCATCGGTGAGTTTCTCAGAGTTCATTTCTGGCTGCAGATCGTAGGTGGCCACATCGGGTGATGGAATAAGAATACGCTCTTCGCCTTTGAATTCTTTCTCTACACCGCCAGAGAAGAAAAAGGTCACGTGGGCGTACTTTTCCGTCTCTGAAATACGCAGTTGGGTTTTATCCTGCTTCTCTAACCATTCGCCTAAAACATTTACCAGTTTTTCTGATGGGAAGGCAACTGGTGCATCGAAGTCAGCGGAGTACTGAGTTAGCATTACAAAGGCCGACAATTCAGGTTTTACCGCCAGCTCGAAGCCATCAAAGCTTTTATCAACAAACACCTGGGTTAACTGACGCGCGCGGTCGGCACGGAAGTTCATAAAGACAATCGTATCGCCATCTTCCACACTGACACTGTCACCAATAACGGTTGGCGGTACAAACTCATCGTTTTTGCCTGCCTCATATGAGGCTTTTAACCCCGCTAACGCTGAATCTGCCGTCGCTTCGCCTTTGCCCTGAGTAATCAGGTCGTAAGCTTTCTGCACCCGATCCCAGCGTTTGTCGCGGTCCATGGCAAAGTAGCGGCCGATAATAGTCGCTGTTTTACCACAGCCAATTTCAGCAAACACCTCCTCGGCTTTTTCCAGCGACGCTTCAGCACTTTGCGGCGGCGTATCACGGCCATCCAGAAAAGCGTGTAAATAGACTTTTTTCGCACCACGGTGGGCGGCCATTTTCAGCGCAGCAAAAATGTGATCTTCATGACTGTGAACACCACCTGGTGAGAGTAGACCCATAATGTGCACGGCTTTATCTTTACTTACCGCATCATCGATAGCTTTAACCAGCGTCGGGTTGTGTTCAAACTCACCGTCGGCAATGGATTTTGTGACCTTGGTAAAGTCCTGATACACCACACGGCCGGCACCCAGGTTTACATGCCCTACCTCAGAGTTACCCATTTGTCCTTCGGGTAAACCCACATCAAGACCGGAACCGCTGATTAACGTGTTTGGGTACGCTTTAGTTAAAGCATCCAGATTTGGCGTGTTCGCGGCCAGGATGGCATTTTGATCTGCATCCTCACGATATCCCCAGCCATCGAGTACGATTAGTGCCAGTGTCTTCTTGGATTGCGTCATGGGTTCTCCTGTAAAAATGTCGTTGCCCTTATCAGGCGATGCTGTTCGGGTTAATTATCCGCTTGCCCGGCTTATTATTAGGTACCGATATTGTCAGGCTTTGGATTGTTCCGTAGGGCGAGGCATACATTTATATTACCAAACCCGAGGGGGGATTGAAGAGCAGATGTTGAAAAATACCTCAATCAGTTTAATTGATAATGTGAATTAACCAACCGAAGTACAGTAATTTAGCGCTCTTAGCGTTGTATTAACTGGGCTTCCTCCGCGCAAAGCTGGTTTCTGTTGTTTTTTTCTATATACTTTGCACTCTTTTTTTAACAAACCGATGCATTGGGAACACGTAATGGATCAACTCATCGAATTTGCCAGCAATAATATTATACTGGCGGGTATCTGGCTGGCGCTGGTTATTATGCTGATTTACAGCTATGTCAGCGGTCTGATTTCCTCTGTCAAAGAAGTCAGTGTGCACGAAATGACATTGCTGATTAACCGTGAAGATGCAGTGGTTCTTGACACCCGCGCTGCCAACGACTTTAAGGCAGGTCATATCACCGGTGCCCGACAGATCAAGCCGGAAGAGGTTCGCGAAAAGAACTTCAGCAAGCTTGAAAAATACAAAGACACGCCCATTATTGTTGTTTGTGCCATGGGTAACAGCGCACGTGGTGTAGCCGCTGCGATGACGAAAGACGGTTTCAGTAAAGTGAATGTTCTGAAAGGCGGCATGAATGCCTGGTCTCAGGCTGGCTTACCCGTAGCGAAATAATCAACCAAAAGGCTGCTATTGTGAGTAAAGTTGAGATCTACACCAAAGCTTATTGCCCCTTTTGCACCCGGGCAAAGGCCCTGCTCCAGCAAAAAGGTGTTGAATACACTGAGTACGCCATCGACGCCGAGCCTGCCTTGCGCGATGTCATGATTGAGCGCGCAAACGGCGGTTACACAGTGCCGCAAATATTCATTAACGACCAGCACATTGGTGGTTGTGATGAAATGTTTGCGCTGGAAAGACAGCAAGAACTCGATCCACTGCTGGCCAGCTAATTATTCTTATAAAATTTAAAATTACATTTAGGTAAAAACATGTCTGAAGAAAACCAAAGCAATCAAGAAAACGCCGCTGCCGGCCAGGGTCAAGCGCCACAATTCAACATCCAGCGTATTTACACAAAAGACATTTCTTTTGAGTCCCCCAACGCACCAGGTATCTTCACCAAAGAGTGGAAGCCAGAAATCAAACTGGATATTGATACCTCCACTGACAAACTGGATGGCAACCTGTTCGAAGTAGTTCTGTCTGTTACAGTAACAGCGACCATGGGTGAAGAGACTGCATTCCTGTGTGAAGTAGAACAAGCCGGTATATTCATGATTGGTGACATGCCAGAGCAAAACAAAGCGCACATGCTGGGTTCTTTCTGCCCGAACACTTTGTTCCCTTATGCTCGTGAAACCATTTCAAACCTGGTTAATCGCGGTACTTTCCCGCCATTAAACCTGGCACCGGTAAACTTCGACGCGATCTTTGCTGCTTATATGCAAAAACGCGCTCAGGAAGCCCAGGCATCTCAGCAACAACTGGACGCCTAAGACGCTCATGAATGATGCGTCGGTTACCGTTCTGGGAGCAGGGTCTTATGGCACAGCTCTGGCTATTTGCTTAGCTCGTAATAATACGCCCACCATACTCTGGGGCAGAGACTCAGAGCAATTGTCAGCCATGGCAGACAAGCGCCAGAACGAACGGTACCTGCCTGGCGCACCGTTTCCCAATGCGCTCTCGGTTGAGAGCGATTTAGCCACTGCTGTTGCGCAAAGTCGCGATATCCTGGTTGTGGTGCCAAGCCATGCCTTTAAAGGCATGCTGGAACAATTAGCGCCATTACTGCACGACTCCCAGCGTATTGTGTGGGCCACCAAGGGACTTGAGCCCGGCAGCGGTCGTCTGTTAAAAGAAGTCGCACTGGAAGTACTGGGTGATAACTATCCCCTGGCGGTGCTATCCGGACCGACCTTCGCAAAAGAAATGGCCGCGGGACTGCCTACGGCTATCTCTCTGTCTTCCACTGACGATGAGTTTATTGACGCAATGGCCGCCAAGCTGCATTGCGCCCGTTCATTCCGGGTTTACAAAAACCCTGACGTCACCGGTGTGCAACTTGGCGGTGCCGTTAAAAACGTAATCGCTATTGGTGCTGGCTTAGCTGATGGGCTGGGCTTTGGTGCGAATGCCCGAACCGCATTAATTACCCGTGGACTGGCTGAACTCACCCGTTTAGGGGTTCAGGCCGGCGCTCAACGTGAAACTTTTATGGGCATGGCCGGGTTAGGTGATCTTGTCCTTACCTGTACCGACAACCAGTCGCGCAACCGCCGGTTTGGCCTGGCATTGGGCAAGGGGAAGTCGGTTAAAAGCGCGATGAGCGAAATTGGACAGGTGGTCGAAGGCTACCGTAATACCGAAGAAGTCGTTATTCTGGCCCGCAAACTGGGTGTGGAAATGCCCATTTGCGAACAGATTTATGCTGTGCTCTATGAGGGTAAATCGCCCAAAGATGCTGCGTTAGCTTTGCTGGGTCGCGAACTGAAGAGTGAATAGCAGACACTTCTTTATTATGCATCTGCCCTTTTAACTCCCTGTGACTTTACCTCATTCTGTGTACGGTTAGCTGGCTACCCCCTAACGCGCACCATCGTAGCCAAATTGCCGCCAGGACTCATACACAAACACCGATACCGCATTCGACAGGTTCATGCTGCGACTGTCCGGCAGCATAGGAATTCGCACCCGTTGCCCGGGGGGTAACGATTCAATAATGTCACCGGGTAATCCGCGGGTTTCCGGCCCAAACAATAACGCGTCGCCTCTTTTGTATTGCACATCAGAGTGAAACGCTTTGCCTTTGGTGGTACAGGCAAATACCCGAACTGGCTGGCGCTCGGCCAGATAGGCTTCAAAACTTGCATAGCGTTTTACGTCGGCAAACTCGTGATAGTCCAAGCCCGCGCGGCGTACCCGTTTATCATCCCAGTCAAAACCCAGTGGCTCAATAAGGTGTAACGCATAACCGGTATTCGCGCACAAACGGATAATATTGCCGGTATTGGGTGGAATTTCAGGTTGATATAACACGATGTCTAGCATGTTGGTTCACTCTTCGCCAAGTCAGGCGGCATTATGAGAGGTTTCGGTCAACCGGTCAAAATTAGCGGGTAAAGAAATCCAGTATGCGGGTCATAACCGGCTGGCGAATAGCATCACTTTCGATCAGGATCTCGTGACGCGCGCCAACAACGTTAATGTACCGGGCACTTTGCATTTCCGCCACAACCCTTGCCTGCCGCTTATTGTCGACCACTGTGTCTTCACTTGCACTGAATACCAGCAATGGAATAGCAATGGCGCTGGCATGGCGCTCTACCTGCCACATGGCGGCACTTGCTGCAGACAGCCATTGCGGCGTGACTCCCCCCAACTGGAGTTGCGGTTGTTCGCTGTATAGGTTTCTGAATAACCGGTAACGAATTTCGCTGCTGGTCAGGCGATTAACCGAAAAGTCATCTGCGTGGTAATCGCGCTGACCAAAAAAATAACCGGAATTACCGGGTACTATGTAGTTAAAGCAGCGGTTTATCCCTAATAAAATTCTGGCCAGCCAGTCCGGTAACGCCGGTCGAATCCCAAACATCGGCGAACAAAATACAGCGCGGCTGAACTGCGATGGTCGCTGCAGGATGGTTAGAGCACCAATAGCTGAGCCCATGGAATGGCAGAGCAGATTTAGCGGTCCTCGCTGGTGTGGCGTAACAATCTCATCGATAAAATGGCACATGTCATCCACATAGTGCTGAAAGTCGTCGATGTATCCCTGGTGGGGATTAACCATCATACGGCCAGACAGCCCCTGCCCCCGGTGATCCAGTGTGAAAACGGCAAAGCCATTACAAAACAGCTCATAGATGACTTCCTTATATTTGAGCAGGGATTCAATTCGTCCCGAACTAATAAGTACCGACTGCTTTGCCTGCTCGGGGATACAGTAAGCATAGTTTACCCTTACGTTTCCTTCACCACGGAAGCTCCCCTGTACAACGTGTGCTTGCCAGAATGGCGCAATGTTTTTCGATAACGTTTCATCTAATTTAGATTCGGTACACAGGTACCAGTTATGCTCTGTCATTGGTTTTACAGCGTTTCTTCTGGGTAGTAATCAGCTTGAATTAATCCCCCCCTGATGGCAACGTAAATTTCGACATGTCATGTTTTACCGTGAAGGAACGTTTCATCGACAAAGCCGAAAGCTGTCAGGATAGCCGATATCATACTGATGATATCAGTTGGGTAAATAACTAGGGGCTGCTGACCCTAGGCAGCTAGCAAGCCGCAATGGATGAACAGGAAGACAGGTTAATGCTGATGGCAGTGTAAAGGCGCCAGTGGTATTGGATGCCCACCTGCAAAAATCTTCGACCGGGGAGGCCCACAAGGCGCTTAAAAAGTGGCGCTATAGGCCGCTCATAAAGCAAGGTAAACCTCAGGAAGTTCCCGGCGTGATGGTGTTGACCGCGTTTAAACTTGGCAAGTAGCGCCTTACCAGTGGTAACCCGATAATCGTTACTTGCCGTAATCCGGCACAAACCGCTGATGCGTCGCGTCGCTGAACAATGGCGAAGTGACCACCAGATCGGCGGTAGCCGGAGTGCAGGCTACCGGCACATTCCAAACCGAGCAAAGTCTTAGCAACGCTTTCACATCCGGGTCATGCGGCGCCGGATTCAGTGGGTCCCAGAAGAAAAACAGGGCATCGAGCTGACCTTCAGCGATCAACGCACCTATTTGCTGGTCGCCTCCGAGTGGACCACTTTTATAGCGATGAACTTCCAGACCAGTCTCGTCACTGATCAATTTTCCAGTAGTACCTGTTGCTACCAGCTTAAAGGGCGCTAACAGAGGCTGGTGGTATTTAACCCAATCAAGTAACTCGGCTTTTTTATGGTCGTGGGCGACCAGAGCAACAGTGCGGACTGTCATGCTAATTCCTGTTTTTATTTGTATGATTTTTGGCGAACTATGGCAAATCCTGCTACATCCGGCAAGAAATTCAACATAAATTGTTGAAAAGTTGCATTTCCACCCATTTACTTTAAATATTTATACAAAATTATTGCATAAATATTCCAAAATTGTATTATTGGCACCTATTAAGATTCTGCAGATTGTTTTTGCCTGACTAAACTAACAGTGTAGCGGAAGAAAATGACAGGAACACGACATGAACATTAACACCAACCGACATCATCTTGCGGTTGCTTCGACACAGTTTAGCTCTCCCCTGGCTGGCTACACTATGCAGTGCCCATGGCGACGATGGGGACCATCATCGCCGAAGAAGTAATGCACTAGTATGCGTAGCGCACTTTTTACCTTTGTGGTTTTATCGGCCTGCTCACAAGCACCAACACAAAGGTAAAAAGTGTTTTTTTAATTTTGTAACCCATCAATTTCAAACGATCAGATTATGTTTAACGTAGCAGTGATAGGCGCCAGCGGCTATACCGGGGCGCAGTTAGTGAGTTTAATCAGCGGACATTCACACATGACTTTGCAGCATGTGTTAGTGTCTGAGAACAGTCAGGATGCCGGTAAGACGATTGCCCAGTTGCACGGTAACCTCGCGCACCTGACCCAACACGTACTCGAGCCTTTAGCGCCCCATCGCCTTGCCGAACTGGCAGGATCAATGGATGCAATATTCCTGGCCACGCCCCATGAAGCCAGTCACGACTGGATGGCTGAGTTATCTGCCGGCAAGGCAAAAGTATTTGATCTGTCAGGCGCATTCCGTCTCAAAGACACTGAAGTGTTTGCCAAACACTATGGTTTTGCCCACACCTCGCAGGATTGTCTGGCGCAGGCCGTATATGGTCTTGCTGAATATAATGCCGATGCCATTAAGCAAGCCAGCATTGTTGCCGTTCCTGGTTGTTACCCCACCGCGTCACTACTGGCATTAAAACCATTACACAATGCTGGCCTGCTGGACGACAGCGTGCGCCCAATCATCAATGCAGTTTCCGGGGTCAGTGGTGCCGGACGTAAAGCCAACCTGGGCACCAGTTTTTACGAAGTGAGCCTGCAAGCATACGGCGTGCTCGGTCATCGTCATACGCCCGAAATAGATCTCTACCTGGGTAGGCCGGTAATCTTCACGCCACACCTGGGTAATTTCAAACGTGGGATCCTTGCTACAGTTACCGTTAAGTTGAAAAGTGGTACCAGCCAATCGACACTGGATAATCTGTATAGCGAAGTGTATGGTGAGCAGCCTGTTGTGCGTTTGCGCGAGAGTTTCCCTAAAATTGATGATGTTGCGCATACGCCGTATTGCGATCTGCACTGGAAAGTCGACGAGCAATCAGGCTACGCCATCATTACCAGTGCCATCGATAACGTTATGAAAGGGGCCGCTTCTCAAGCCATGCAATGTGCCAATTTAGCGTTGGGTTTACCGGCGACCGAGGGATTAATCAATGGCTGACGCTAAATCGCCGGTGGTCATAAAAGTGGGTGGCGCTCTGCTGGAAAATCCTCAGATTGCAAGCCAGTTGTTATCTGAGATCAAAACATTGCAAAGTCAGCGTCCGGTAATATTAGTCCATGGCGGCGGCCCGCTGGTAGAAACCTTGCTGGCAGCCATGCAGCTTACCAGCACCAAGATTGACGGATTACGGGTAACGCCAGACGAACAAATGCCGTTCGTTTGTGGTGCACTGGCCGGTAGTGCCAATAAAAGTTTGTGCGGTCTGGCGATTGGTGCAGGGATCACACCGGTGGGATTATCTTTACTGGACGGTGGCATTACCGATTGCAACGTACTCAATGAAAAGTATGGTGCCGTGGGTGTGCCGGTTGCCGGTAATCCAGCGCTGCTTAGCGAGTTGCTCAGTGCCGGTTTTCTACCGGTGATTAGTTCTATTGGCAGTAACGCCGAAGGGCGCTTGCTCAATGTCAATGCCGACCAGGCAGCTACTGTGATTGCCGAGCTAACCGGCGGCGATTTGTTGCTGTTGTCAAACGTCGACGGCGTGCTCGATGCAGACAAACAACTTATACATGAACTCGACCAGTCACGCCTCGATGAGGAAGTGGCCAAGGGCGTGATCAAAGACGGCATGTCGGTTAAAGTGGCAGCAGCAATGCAGGCGGCCACCGAGCTGGCTAAGCCGGTAACGATTGCTAACTGGTCAGCGCCGCTGACAGCAATATTGGATAATCAAACCGGAACCCGCGTAATTCCGGCCTCCCAGACATCTGGAGTATAAAATGAAGCAGGATTTATTGACGTTTGCTAACTGGACACCAGAGCAAATGCAGGAGCTATTGTCACTAGCGGTTCAAATTAAACAGGCGCCACAGGCTTATTCCCAGGCCCTCGCTGGCAAGTCTGTCGTTGCTCTGTTTGAAAAACCGTCGCTACGTACGCGCGTCAGCTTTGATATAGGTATTAACCGTTTAGGCGGTCACATGGTTTACCTAGACAGCCAGTCTAATAAACTTGCCGGTCGTGAAGACTCGGTAGATGTTGCCGCCAATCTGGCCTGTTGGGCCGACGCCATTGTGGCTCGCGTTTTCTCACACAAAACGCTGGAGACCTTTGCAGAAGCGGCTAATGTACCGGTAATCAACGCACTGTGCGATAAATATCATCCTTGTCAGGGTCTGGCCGATTACTTAACTCTGTTCGAGAAATTCGGCAGCTGTGAAGGTCTCACCATGGCCTATGTAGGTGATGGTAACAACGTTACTCATTCCCTGTTAATCGTCGGTGCACTGTTGGGTTGTCATCAGGTGGTTGTGACCCCTGAAGGCCATGAAGCCAGCCCGGAGATTGTTACTCAGGCCAAAGCTATCGCCGCCAAAACCGGCGTGAAAATCACGGAGTCAAGTGACGTGGCCGCTGCCAAAGGCGCTAACGTGATTTACACCGACACCTGGTTATCGATGGGAGATGATACGCCCCTTGAGACCATCAAAGACAAATTTATGCCGTATCAGGTTAACGAAGCATTGATGGAACTGACCGGTGCAACCCATGTGTTGCACTGTCAGCCCGCTCACCGCGACCTGGAAATTACCGGCAGCCTGATGGACAGCGATGCGTCGTTGTTAATGCAGCAGGCTGAAAACCGGATGCACGGCCAGAACGCAATTTTAACCCATTTACTTGGAGCCTAGTCAGGACACTCATTATGCGCAAAATCAATAAAGTTGTGCTTGCCTATTCAGGCGGTTTAGATACTTCAGCCATCATTCCATGGCTTAAAGAAAACTACGACTGTGAAGTAGTCGCCTTTGCGGCCGATGTTGGTCAGGGCGACGAAGAATTAGAAGGCTTAAAAGAGAAAGCCATCGCCACGGGTGCCAGCGAATGCTACATCGTTGACTTAAAAGAAGAGTTCGTTAAAGAATATATATTCCCGACTATTACCACCGGTGCGGTTTATGAGGGTGAATACCTGTTAGGTACGTCTATGGCGCGCCCGGTTATCGCCAAAGCGCAGGTAGAGATTGCCCGTAAAGTGGGTGCCGATGCACTGTGCCACGGCTGTACCGGTAAGGGTAACGACCAGGTACGTTTCGAAGGGGCTTTCAATGCGTTAGCGCCGGATCTGGCAGTTATTGCTCCCTGGCGTGAGTGGGACATGGTTTCCCGTGAAGACCTGCTGGCCTACTTAGCCGAGCGCAATATCAAAACCACCGCTTCAGCAACCAAAATTTACAGCCGTGATGCCAACGCCTGGCACATATCTCACGAAGGCGGCGAACTGGAAGACCCATGGTGTGAGCCAAGTAAACAGGTATGGACCATGACCGTCGACCCGGAAGAAGCACCGGATCAGGCTGAGCGTATCAACCTGAAGTTTAATGAAGGCGCACTAACTCACGTTAACGGTAAAGAAGTTTCACCCTATGAAGGTCTGGTCGAGCTTAACAAATTGGCAGCAGCGCACGGTGTTGGGCGTATCGACATCGTGGAAAACCGTCTGGTAGGCATGAAGTCACGCGGCTGTTATGAAACACCCGGAGGCACGGTTCTGCTGAAAGCCTACAAAGCGCTCGAAACTATGGTATTGGACAAAGCGTCACTAAAATACCGTGAACAACTGGCACTGGAATTTTCACATGTCATGTACGACGGCCGTTGGTTTACGCCGCTGAGCGATGCGCTGATTGCTGGCGCGTCGTCTTTTGCCAAGTACGTAACCGGAGAAATTGTGGTTAAGCTTTATAAAGGTCAGGCCACCGTAACTCAGCGTCAGTCGCCTAACAGCCTGTACTCTGAAGACTTCGCGACCTTTGGTGCGGATGATGTTTACGACCAGAAGCACGCTGAAGGCTTTATCCGTCTGTTCAGCTTATCAAGCCGTATTGCGGCACTGAAAAAGCAGGGAGAGTAATCATGGCATTGTGGGGAGGCCGGTTCGCTGCCGGCAGCAGTAACATGTTCCGCCAGGTGAACGATTCTTTACCGTTTGACCAGGCCATGGCCGCGCAGGACATGGAAGGTTCTATCATATGGTCGCGCGCACTGGCTAAGGCCGGGGTGCTGACCAGCGAGGAACAACAACAGTTAGAATCTGCACTCAGCGAATTGAAAGCCCAGGCGGAAGCCGGCGAAATCGACTTTAATGCCAGTGGCGAAGAAGACATTCACAGCTTCGTAGAGGCAGCATTGATTGATAAACTCGGCGATGTGGGGCGTAAGCTACACACTGGCCGCAGCCGGAACGATCAGGTTGCTACGGACTTCCGTTTGTGGTGCCGAACCCACATTGAGTCATTGAAATCCGATGTGACGGCAGTGGTTCGCAGCCTGCTGCACACTGCCAGTCGTCATCAGCAAGCAATTATTCCTGGTTATACACACCTACAGCGCGCGCAACCAATTCGTTTCCCGCACTGGTGTCTGGCCTATGTAGAGATGTTTAAACGCGATTTAAGCCGATTAAACGATTTATATGCTCGCATGAACCAATGTCCGCTCGGTTCTGGCGCACTGGCGGGTACAACCTATCCGGTTGACCGTCATGAAATTGCCGATCAACTGGGCTTTAGCGGCCCGTGTCTAAATAGCCTGGATGCGGTATCAGACCGTGATTTCGTTCTGGAGCTGTTATTTACTGCGAGCACCAGCATGATGCACTTATCGCGTCTGGCCGAAGATTTGATTTTCTATAACTCTGGCGAAGCGGGTTTTCTGCAATTGGGCGACAGCGTGACCTCCGGTTCATCATTGATGCCGCAGAAGAAAAACCCCGATGCCCTGGAGTTACTGCGCGGTAAATGTGGTCGTGTGTTTGGCCATCTACAGGCACTGCTGGTTACGATGAAAGGCCTGCCGCTGGCGTATAATAAAGACATGCAGGAAGACAAAGAAGGTGCTTTCGATGCGGTTAACCAGTGGCATTGTTGCCTCTGTATCGCGTGTGAGGTGCTCGACAGTCTGGCGCTCAATGAAGAACGCTGCCGAATTGCTGCCGCCCAGGGCTATTCAAACGCCACTGAACTGGCCGATTACCTGGTGGGTAAAGGTATTCCGTTCAGAACGGCGCACGATATCTCTGGTCAGGTTGTATTACTGGCACTCGAGCAGGATGCGCCTATTGAAGATTTATCGCTGGCACAGCTGCAATCAGTGTGCAGTGATATTGATGAAGATGTTTACCCGGTTCTCCAACTGGAATATGGCGTGGATAAACGCAATATTCTAGGCGGTACCAGTGCTGAAACAGTCACCAAAGCACTGTACGAAGAACTGGAAAAACTGGATAAGTTAGGATAAGTGCAAATGGTGCTATCGCATCACGAAAGTATCGGGCTATTCAGAAGCTCGGCGCCTTACATCAATGCACACCGGGGTAAAACCTTTGTGCTGATGTTTGGCGGTGAAGCCATAGAAGACGATAACTTTCCCAATATTATTCAGGACATTGCGCTACTGAACAGTCTGGGTGTGCGCCTCGTGCTGGTGCACGGTGCTCGTCCGCAAATTGATCAACGGGTGGCCCTGCGCAAAACCGAAGCGCGCTTTAGTCACGACGTGCGCATTACCGATAAAGAAACTCTGGAGTGCGTAAAAGACGCTGCAGGCTCGGTGCGCTGTCATATTGAAGCGCTGCTCACCATGGGTTTACCTAACTCGCCTATGCACGGTGCACACATACGTGTGTGTACAGGTAATCTGGTGGTTGCCAAGCCAATGGGCGTGCTCGACGGGGTGGATTTTGAAAACACCGGTCAGGTGCGCCGCATCGACACGACCGGCATTAACGATCATCTCAATGATGGCTCTATAGTGCTACTGTCGCCAATGGGCTACTCCTCTACCGGAGAAGTGTTTAACCTGTCTCACGAAGATGTGGCAACCCAGGCCGCCATAGCGCTTAAAGCCGATAAACTGGTGGTATTTTCCAACTATTCAGGCATTTTCCGTAAAGACGGCAAGCTTATTCGTACCATCGAGCGTAATCTGCTTGAACAGTTGCATCGTGATAATGAGCTCATGACTGAAGCGACAGTGATTCGCGCACTCACGACCAGTATAGCAGCGGGTATTCCCCGCGCCCATTGCGTGAGTTATGAAACCGATGGCGCTTTACTGCAAGAGCTGTTTACCCGCGATGGTGCCGGTTCTCTGGTCATGGAAAACCATTACGAACAGCTTCGCGAAGCCACAATCGATGATGTAGGTGGTATTCTTAACCTCATCAAACCGCTGGAAGAAAGTGGCGTATTGGTGAAGCGTTCCCGGGAACGTCTGGAGAACGAAATTCATCAATTTATTGTAATTGAACGGGACGGCATGATCATCGCCTGTGCCGCGCTTTACCTTTATCCTGATGACGGCTCGGCCGAGTTGGCCTGTGTTGCAACTCACTCCGATTATCGTGGCAAAAATCGTGGCGAGCGTATTCTCGATGAAGTTCGCGAACGGGCCATTGCAGCCGGTATTCAGCGTCTCTTCGTATTAACGACTGTCACCGGTCATTGGTTCCTCGATCAAGGTTTCAAGGCGGCGGATGTGGATGCCTTACCGGCTCAGAAGAAAGAACTGTATAACTTTCAGCGTAAATCAAAAGTCTACACCCTCGACTTATAGCCCTAGCCTGCGCTGTAGCCGGACTCGCCGGTTACAGCGGCAGTATCTTGAATTCCCCCTCTTTCATATTGTTAAGAGTTCGTTATAATTGCCTCAAACTGGTTAGACCAGAAGGTCATTTATGCATTCTCCCCATGCTGTCATCATTGAGTGTACAGACGATATTGCATTATCCGGCTTACTCTACAAGCCATTGGTCGCGCCCATTGCGGCGATAATGATTGCGCCGGCAACGGGCATCAAGCAGGGTTTCTATACCCGCTTTGCCACCTTTCTGGCCGAACAGGGCATCGCCGTGCTCACATTTGATAACCGTGGCATCGGTGACTCCCCCAAAACCCGCAAGGTGATGCGCGAGACCCGCTTACAGGACTGGGGTCAGAAAGATATGCCGGCAGCACTGGCATTTTTACAGCAACGTTATCCCGACCTACCGCTGCACCTGATTGGCCACAGTGCCGGCGGCCAGTTGGTAGGACTAATGCCCAACGCCACCGAGCTTACCAGTATCATTACCTATGGCAGCTCTTCCGGCTGTTTACGTAACTTTACCGGTGCCTATAAGTACCAGGCACAGTTTTATATGAATGTGTTTATTCCGCTAACCAATGCGCTGTTTGGTCGCACTCAATCTCACTGGATGGGCATGGGCGAACCACTGCCAAAGGGAGTAGGTGCCCAGTGGCGGCGCTGGTGTAACGGTCAGGGCTACGCCAAAACTGAGTTTGGCAGTCATATTCAACAGCAGTTTTATGATCAACTCGCCCAACCGGCTTTATGGATCAGGGCCGTCGATGACCAGATAGCGCCTGAAAAAAACATGGAAGATATTCTCACTGTCTATCAAAATCTGGACATTACCCGGAAGGTTATCGATCCTGCTCAGCACAACCTCGGGCATCTTGGTCATATGCGTTTTTTCTCGAAACACGGGCTGCCGTTTTGGTCGGATATTGTGAACTGGGTCGTTAAACACTCTTAACGGTTCGTAAAAAAAAGAGGGGGCACTCCATCGCCCCCTGAGGATCAAAAGAAGGGAACAACAAGCGATTCATCCATCCGGAATCACGCCGTTGTGACACATCTGAAAAGCAATGTGCAATGCATGCCCTAGTGAAGCAAGTGCATTACACTTTAGTATAATCAAGAGCCGTGCCAAAACAAATTTATCTATACTTTACAGAAACTTAATTGATTTTGACAGGAAAGCCGGCGAACAAAAGGTGGGTAAATGTTGCAAAACGATAACAGTTTTTACCGACTGCGCTACTGCGCAGCCGGTAACCGGGCCAGAATCAGATGCTGACCCGCTTGTAGGGACGGTATTCCGCGCGCCAGTAGTTTTTCTCAATGCTGGCTAACAGATTGTCGTCAGTTTGCTCCAGTGCCAGTCCTTGCTGCATGGCCACTTTAGCTACTTCAAAGGCAATCTGGCGACTCAGCGCTGAGATCTTACGCAGTGGTGGCAACAACTCACCCTCACCGGTATTGGCCAGTGGCGAGGCATTGGCCAGTGCATTGCTGGCAGCCATCAGCATTTCATCGCTGATTAAACGGGCTTTTGAAGCAATTACGCCCAAGCCAATTCCGGGAAAAATATAGCTGTTATTACACTGGGCAACCGGGTAAACGTTCCCCTCATACTCTACCGGTTTAAACGGGCTGCCAGTGGCGATAATTACTTCGCCGTCAGTCCATTCAATAACCTGCTCCGGACGGGCTTCTACCTGACGTGACGGGTTACTCAACGGGAAAATGATAGGCAACTCGGTGTGCCGTTTCATGGCTCGCACCACATGTTCAGTAAATAACCCCGGCTGGCCGGACACGCCGATCAGTACGTCTGGCTGTGCGCAGTTGACCACATCAAGCAACACCGGGTATTCACCGCTGAACGACCAGTCAGCAATTTCCTCCTGGCTATGCTGCAATTTCTGCTGGAAGTCCCGCAGGCCTTCCTGCCCCTCCATCACCAGCCCGTAACGGTCGACCATAAATATTTGCTTACGGGCCTGTTCATCGCTGAGTCCTTCATGCACCATCTGCTGGATCAGCATTTCAGCAATACCACAGCCGGCTGAGCCCGCGCCCACAAACACTACCTTCAGCTCAGAGAGTTTTGCCTGCTTCATGCGACATGCCGCCAGAATGGTCCCCAAGGTTACTGCCGCAGTCCCCTGGATGTCATCATTAAAACAGCACACTTCATCACGATAGCGGTTTAACAACGGCATCGCGTTAGGCTGTGCGAAATCCTCAAACTGAATCATCGCTTCAGGCCAACGACGGGTCACGGCCTTAATAAATAAGTCGAGGAATTCATCGTACTCTGCCTGGCTAATACGAGGATGACGGGCGCCCATATACATTGGGTCATTCAGCAATTTTTCGTTGTTGGTTCCCACATCCAGCATCACCGGCAAGGTGTACGCAGGTGAAATGCCACCACAGGCCGTGTACAGAGAAAGCTTACCAATCGGGATACCCATTCCTCCGATCCCCTGGTCACCAAGGCCCAGAATACGTTCTCCGTCGGTTACCACAATGACCTTAACCTTGCGTTTGGTCGCATTGCGGACAATGTCATCAATCTGGTCGCGCTCTTCCCAGGAAATAAACAACCCCCGCGAGCTGCGATAAATATCTGAAAACTGCTCGCAGGCGTCGCCCACCGTGGGGGTGTAAATAATCGGCATCATTTCTTCAATGTGCGACTGGATCAGGCGGTAAAACAGGGTTTCGTTATTATCCTGAATAGCGCGTAAGTAAATATGCTTGTTCAGGGGCTCATCGAAGGAGCTATATTGTAGATAAGCCCGTTCCACCTGTTCTTCGATAGTTTCGTAACGCGGGGGTAACAGGCCGGTAAGATTAAAACGGGCCCTCTCTTTGGCATTGAACGCACTGCCTTTATTCAGTAGTGGGGTTTCCAGCAAAGACGGGCCGGCATGCGGTATATATAAATATCGCTTATCGTCATCAGACATTATTAGTAACCAGTTCTTTATGTTGTTGTTTTGACTATAGACGTTAGAAGATTTCCTCTACGTCAGGCGTTGAGTCTTCCTGCTCAGCCGGATCCATGACTTCGTCATCTAAGACGTACACGGTCGGCTCAGTGCCCCTCAGGAAATACTCGAATAGTGTGGTATGGTCTGTGCGCCGGGTCAACTTCCCACTGGTACGATCAATCCTTACCCGCACAATATCATCTGGTACTGACATAGCTTCTTCCGGCTCGTCCTCGAGCGCTACCTGCATAAAACGTATCCACGCAGGCTGAGCCGCCATGGCGCCACTCTCAGTACCCACCATGGCATTACCCATCCAGCCAAACCGATCCGGATCGCGTTTGGCCAGTGGATTATTGTAAGCCGCGCGACCCAGTTGCCTTGTCATATCATCAAAACCTACCCAGGCAGTAGCCACCAGGTTGCGGCTAAAACCACTAAACCAGGCATCCCGCGAGTCGTTGGTGGTACCGGTTTTACCGGCCAGATCGGTGCGCTGCAGAATGTTTCTCGCCCGCCAGCCAGTGCCCTGCCAATAGGTCTTTTTATTCCAGCTACCATTGGCTCTCACTGCGGTACGCATCATATCGGCAACTAAAAAGGCATTTTGTGGCGAAATCACCCGGGGTGCAGCCAACACTTCTTCGCTATCGGTTTGGGCCGGTAACGACTGGTTTAACTCTGCGGCCAGCAGCGCCTCGATATCAGCTTCTTCGCTGACCGGTTGTTCCTGTGTACCGTTGTTATCACCACAATTATTGCAGGCAACAACCGGGTTGGTTTGCCACAGCACTTCACCCGTCTCATTCAGCACACGGTCGATAAAATAAGGTTCAACCAGAAAGCCGCCGTTAGCAATGGTGGCCATGCCTCGCACTATTTCAAGCGGCGTATGGGAACTCGACCCCAGAGACACGGTTTCATCGCGGTGAATATCGGCCCTATTGAGACCAAAACGGGTCAGGTGTTCAATGGTGTTATCCAGCCCCACACCTCGCAGTAAGCGCACAGATACTACGTTTTTCGATTTACCCAGTGCCACCCGCATACGGATAGGACCGTCATATTCAGCCGGAGAGTTTTGCGGACGCCAGGCCACGCCAGTGGCTTCATCCCATTCGTTGATGGGCGCATCGTTAATAATGCTGGCCACAGTGTAACCGTTGTCCAGCGCCGCGGAATAAATGAAAGGCTTGATGTTAGAGCCCACCTGACGCTTAGCCTGCGTAGCCCGGTTAAACTGACTCTGGTAGAAGCTGTAGCCACCCACAATCGCCTGCACCGCGCCGTCATGGGGATCTAACGCTACAAAGGCGCCACTGACCTGTGGCAACTGTGCGAGGCGCCACTGCCCCTCTTGTTCCCTGATGTACACAATGTCGCCAGCACTGACAATATCAGCAGCCTGGGAAGGAGGCTGCCCTTGTCGGCTATCGCTTAAAAACGGCCGGGCCCAGTCCATGCCCTGCCATTCAATAACCCGTTCGATTCCGGTTACGTCACGGGTGGTAAAGGATTGTTCATCAACACCAATGACAGCCACCGGAAACACAAAGCCGAAGGCACCGGCATTATCCAGTTGGCTGATAAGGGCCTCTTCCGTTACTTCACAGGGCCAGTTCGGATAAAGCGGCTCGCTCTCACATTCCGTCGGTGTTTCTTCGGTATTCTGCTCTGCCTTACTCTGTTCTTGTGGCCACAAGCGTGCCACGGCACCGCGATAGCCGTGGCGCTCATCGTAATCGTGTAGATTCTGCTTCACGGCCTGTTGCGCAGCTTTCTGTAATTCAGACGAAACCGTCGCGTACACCTGATAACCGCCGGTTTCCGCTTCTTCTTTGCCGTACACGGTGACCATTTCTGAGTAAATCAAATCAGCCAGATAAGGGGCATCCAGTTCGATTTCAGCACCGTGCTTTTCAGCTGTCACCGGAGCGCTGGCCGCTTCGTCAAATTGCTGTCGGGTGATGTACCCTTCATCGAGCATCCGCAATAACACGATTCGACGACGTTCCACAGAACGTTGTGGGCGGCTTACCGGGTTTAATACCGAGGGCGCCTGGGGCAGTCCGGCCAGGGTAGCAATCTGCGCCAGTGTCAGCTCGTCGAGTCGTTTACCGTAATACACCTGAGCAGCAGCCCCAAAACCAAAAGACCGATGACCCAACTCAACCTTGTTTAAATACAGTTCAAAAATTTCATCTTTGCTGAGTTCTGCTTCCATATGCAGGGCTATAAAGACTTCTTTAATTTTCCGTATATAGGTTTTCTCCCGGGTTAAAAAGAATCCCCGGGCCAGTTGTTGTGTCAGAGTACTCGCCCCCTGACTTTTCTCACCGGTCAATGCCAGGTTAATGAAAGCCCGTGTGATGCCGATAGGATCAATACCAAAGTGTTCGTAAAAACGATTGTCCTCAGTGGCCAGAATGGCTTTTTGTAGCAGATCCGGGGCCTGTTCAAGGGTAACCGGAATGCGCCGTTTAACACCGTACTGGGAGATGAGTTTGCCGTCATGGGTATAGATACGCATAGGCGTCTGCAGTCGCACATCTTTGAGGATTGCAACGCTGGGCAGGTCCGGCTTGATATAAAAATAAATACCCGTGAGTGCAATACCGCCGAGCAGTGCACCGACAAATCCGAGCAATAAGAAGGTTTTGATATACTTCACAATAAGAATAAACAGGGCTTTTTTGCCAAAATGACTTATATTTTATACCTAAGTGTATTTATTAGAACCATTAAATAGAAAAATTTTAAGTAACATCTTATGTTAGAAATTGATCGCAAGTAAATGAGATTCAGTTGACATGCTAAAATCGCTGTTCAAGAAAAAGCAACCTCCCATTGTCGGACTCGACATTGGCACCCGTTGCATCAAGGCAGTTTTGCTGGAAGGCGTCGAAGGCGACTACACGCTGACCGCGTATGCCTGTGAGCCGATTATTAAAGATGCATTCAGAGAACGAGAAATCACCGACTTCGACGCTGTAAGTGTAGCGCTGCGTAAAGTGCGACTGGCACTTAAGAATAAAATTAAGCCGGCAGCCATTGCCGTAGCTGGTACTTCAGTGATCAGTAAAATTGTTCATATGGAACCCGATCAGACCGATTACGAACTGGAAGGCCAGATAGAAGTCGAGGCCGACAGCCTGATCCCCTACCCGCTGGAAGAAGTTTATCTGGACTTCGAAGAAGTGGGTATGAGTGAAACCCATTCTGGCAAAGTGAACGTGCTGCTCACCGCTGCCCACCGTGATGTAGTGGATAACCGTTCCACGCTGGTACGTGAGCAAAGCTTTGAGCCCAAGGTGGTGGACGTGGAAACTTACGCTATAGGCAATGCTGTTGACTACTTTTATCCCCATGGCGAAGCAGCCCAACGCATATGCTGCATCAATATTGGTGCATCGCTGCTACAGATATGCGTTTGGAAGGATGGCAGCACTGTGTACACCAAAGAGCACACCTTCGGCGTTGATGCGCTGGTCCAGGATTTGTCTTTGGTGCACATGCTTGACCGTAAAGACACCGAAGAGCAGTTAATCAATAACACGCTGCCAAGCAACTGGATTAGCGACACCCTGCCTATTTTTGCTGCAAATCTACAGCAGCAGATTAATCGTGCCTTACAAATGTACATGAGCACTATGCAGGCTAATCGACCGGAAAAAATCGTCTTGATGGGCGCTGGTGCAGTCATACCTGCACTGGTAGATACCTTACAGCAGGATCTCGGCATTGAGGTGGAAGTATTCAATCCATTTGCCAATATCAAAATCAGCGACAAACTAAACACTGATCAGGTCGAGCAGGTTGCGCCATTACTGGTGATTGCTGCAGGTCTGGCCAGCCGGGGGATGTCAAGATGGCACATGTAAACCTACTGCCCTGGCGGGAACAGCGCCGCCAGCAGCAGAAACAACAGTACATTGTTGTGCTGGCGTTTGTGGCCATTATGACGGGTTTAATTTTCTGGTTAATTGGCCAGCTCATCGATACTCAGATCAGCAATCAAAACTCGCGTAACCAGTATCTGCAAACCCAAATTACCGCACTGGAAAGTCAGATTGCGGAAATTAAGCGTATTAAAGAAAGTAAGTCGGCCATTGAACAACGCATGGCCCTGATTGAACAACTGCAAAGCAGCCGTAATCTGGCTCCTCAGGTACTCGATGAGCTGGCACGAATAGTACCGCAGGGGGTTAGCTTTAAATCTCTCCAGCGCACGGGCTCCAGTATTCAGGTACGAGGCACCAGCGAGTCTAACAACCGCCTGGCTGAATTTATGCGCCAACTGGAAACATCAAAAGTGTTCACCTCCGGCGAGCTGTCATCTATCGTGGCAGACACCAGCGCCACCGACGCGGTTAGCGAGTTTACCCTGACCTTTTCGATAACCGAACAGGTTGCTATGGAGAAAGAACAACAGGACAGAGGTGGCAAATGAAGAAGTTTGACTTTGCCAAATTAAAAGAGATTAACGACCTCGATTTTGAACAAATAGCCATTTGGCCGTTTGAAGTAAAAACTGTTGTTGCCTTGTTTATTGTGATTGTGGTGTCCGGCATCAGCTATTTCGGCATTATTAGCCCCAAACTCCCTTTGCTGGACCAGGCTGAAGCTAAAGAAGCCGAGTTAAAAATGCAGTTCCAGGCAAAATACCGTCTTGCCGCCAACCTTTCGGCATACAAGCAACAGCTGGCACAAATCGAAGACGATTTTTCCTCGATGTTAAAGTCGCTGCCAACACAAAACGAAACGCCAGGGCTGCTGGATGACATCACCTATGTAGGGACCAGCGCGGGCCTTACTTTCCGATTGTTAAACTGGGAAAAAGAAATTCCTAAAGAGTTTTACACTGAGTTACCGATTCGCATCGAGGTATCCGGTGGCTATCACAATTTTGGTGAATTCGTGTCTAAAGTGGCCGAGTTGCCGCGAATAGTGACCATGCACGACTTTGAAGTGCACACTGATCAGGGCGGTTTACGCCTAAGTCTGCTGGCCAAAACTTACCGCGCCGCCAACACAGAGAACAAGGAGAGTAAATAATGTCGCAATTTACTCGCCTCCTGGGGATCGCAGTGGTAGCCTTGACCGCAACTGGTTGTGCGCCGCATATTGACGATCTGGTGGCTTACACTAACGAAGTCAGACAAAACACCAAGCCCAGCATAGAACCTTACCCTGAATTTGAGCAGAAACCGGTGTTCGTCTACGAGGCACAGGAGTTTCGCAGTCCGTTTATCCGTCCGAAAGCCAGCCGGGCGCCTGTGGTTGCAGAGGTGAAAGCGAATTGTACGCAGCCAGATTCCAACCGTACCCGTGAGCCTCTGGAAGCCTACGGTATTGATGCGCTGTCACTCACCGGTAGCTTCCGTTCTAACGGTGACACCTGGGTGTTGTTCAAAACCAATGATGGCGGGCTTTACCAGGCTAAAAAAGGCAGCCGACTGGGTTTGTTCTTCGGACAGATCATCAGCATTGGCAACGACAAAGTGATTATTGAAGAGCTTGTTCCTGACGGCACTGGCTGCTGGCAGAAGAAAGAAACTACGCTAACGATGAAGTCGTGAGCAGGAGATTATTAGATGTCTAAGCGATATATCTTTAACGAAAGACTAAACCGGCAAACCAAACGCCGCTACTGGGTAGCCGGCGCCGTAGTCACATTTTTACTGTTCAATGTAGTTGCCGCAGAGCTTAGAGCTCAGGAATCTCCACAATTAATTAATCCGAATGCTGAGGCGGAAAAGGTTTTTAAATCGATCCTGAAAGACATTGACTTTACCCGTGGCGCTAATGGTCTGGCTGTCACCACACTGACCATGAATAGCCGTGACGTGCAACCACAGCTGATTGAGGCTAACGGTAAGTTAGTACTTACATTACCTGCAACTAAGCTCGCCGAAGATCAATTAATTGAACTGGACGTTACAGCTTTTGGTACGCAGGTAACGACCATTGAGACCTTTCAGGAGAAAGACGCCTCACGCATAGAGTTTAATTACGCTGGTAACGTAATGACCACTACTGAACAGGACGGAAAAACTCTGACAGTCACTATTAGCCCCATGAGTCCGGAGCAAATGGCCAAGCTGGAAAAAAGCCAGTATGAAGGTGAGCCTATCTCTCTCGACTTCCAGGATGTGCCGGTCCGTCAGGTATTGCAAATCATAGCCAAAGTGAACGGATTTAATCTGGTCACCACCGACACCGTTACCGGTAATGTGTCGATTAGCCTTACCGGTGTGCCCTGGGATCAGGCACTCGATATGATTTTAAAAATTAAAGGGTTAGATAAACGTCAGGAAGGCAACATTTTACTGATCGCCCCCAGCGAAGAGCTTTCTCAGCGTGAGACCCAGAAACTGCAGTCTGACCAGCAGGTTGCTCAACTGGCACCGTTAGCGTCAGCCAGCATTACGGTTAATTACGCAAAAGCCGCCGAATTATCGCAGATTCTGAAAGCCGAAGAAGGGGCTGGTGGTATTCTGACTGAACGTGGCACCGTTACGGTAGACAACCGTACCAATACGATTCTGGTTCGTGACACCCAGGCATCTATAGACGAAGCCCGCCAGGTCATTGAGTCACTGGATATTCCGGTCAAACAGGTGTTAATCGAATCCCGCATGGTCACCGTACGCGATAACGTTGATGAACAGTTGGGCGTACGCTGGGGTTTCTCTGATCGTCAGGACGACAACGGCGTGTCAGGTTCACTCTCTGGTGCTGAAGCCATTGCCGGCGGCAACGTACCGGCTCTAGGTGATCGCCTTAACGTTAACCTGCCGGTCGCCAGTGCCGCAGGCAGTATCGGCTTTCAGATTGCTAGTCTGGCCGACGGCACCATATTAGACCTCGAATTATCGGCGCTGGAGTCAGAGAATAAAGGTGAAATTATTGCCAGCCCGCGTATCACCGTGGCTAATCAGCAGGAAGCTTATATTGAACAAGGTACGGAAATACCTTATTCACAGGCCACTTCCAGTGGTGCCACCTCGGTAGAGTTCAAAAAGGCCGTGTTGAGCCTCAAGGTAACGCCGCATATTACCCCGGATAACCGTATTATTATGGATCTGATTGTGACCCAGGATACCCGTGGTGAAACCGTCAAAACTGCTACTGGTGATGCCGTAGCCATCGATACCCAGGAAATTAAAACCCAGGTACTGGTAGAAAATGGTGAAACCATTGTACTGGGCGGAATCTTTCAACAGGTTAACAGCAATGATGTGAGTAAAGTGCCGTTGTTCGGCGATCTGCCGGTAGTTGGCGCATTATTTCGCAATAGCTCAACGGTATACCAAAAACGAGAGCTGCTGATTTTTGTAACGCCTAAAATTGTTACCGAAGCACTGTAATTTTTTATGCCTCAGGCGGAAAATCGCTGTCTGAGGCAATAATTTGCGTCTTTTCTCCCCCAGATCCGGTTCTTAATCCTCTGGCTAAGCTTCATTTTTGACGCTTTTGCCCTAATCCCTGCAACAAAACTTGCATAGCGGTCTGAGAAACTGAGATAATCCCGCTCTCGAAATTTTTACGAGGTTTTGTGTATGTGCTTATTAGCGACAAAATAAGCACGTGTGAACGGGTGGTTGAGGAAAACAGAACATTCTGCCCTTAACATAGATAAGTTGTGAAATAAGCAAATATGGCTGAAAAACGTAATATCTTTTTGGTTGGTCCAATGGGAGCAGGTAAAAGTACCATTGGTCGTCACTTAGCAGATGAGTTACACCTCGAGTTCTTCGATTCCGATCAGGAGATTGAACGTCGATCTGGCGCAGACATTACCTGGATCTTTGATCTCGAAGGTGAAGATGGTTTCCGCAAACGCGAAGAAAATGTCATTAATGATTTAACTGACAAACAAGGTATTGTGCTGGCCACTGGCGGCGGTTCTATTATGACCAAAGCAGTGCGTAATCGCCTGTCAGCGCGTGGTATTGTAGTGTATCTGCAAACCACCATCGACAAGCAGGTTGCCCGTACCCAGCGCGACAAGCGTCGCCCCTTGTTACAAAAGGATGATCCGGAAAAGGTATTAAGAGAACTCGCTGAACTGCGTAACCCGCTGTACGAAGAAGTGGCCGATTACGTGGTAGAAACCGACGATCAGTCAGCGCGAGCCGTTGCTAACCAAATTATAAGCAAGATTGGGTTATAACATTTAAAGGAGCTACAGGCGTGTCAACCTTAACCGTAGAACTTGACGAGCGTAGCTACCCTATTCAGATTGAAGCCGGACTGTTATCACAGCCCGGCTTTTTTACGCCCTACATCAAAGGGCAACGTGCTGTTATCGTCACCAACGAAACAGTGGCCCCTCTTTATCTGGAACGGGTACTGGCGGCTTGCGGAGAAAAGCAAACCGATGTCATCACTTTACCGGATGGCGAACAATATAAAACGCTTGAGCAATTTGAAGTGATAATGACCCGACTGCTGGAAATGAACGCAGCCCGGGATGTCACTCTGATCGCACTGGGAGGCGGTGTCATCGGCGACTTATGCGGCTTTGTCGCCGCCACCTATCAACGCGGCGTCCCTTTTATTCAGGTACCTACCACGTTGTTGTCACAGGTAGACTCGTCCGTCGGCGGCAAAACCGCGGTGAATCATCCCCTCGGCAAAAATATGATTGGGGCTTTTTATCAGCCTATTCTGGTGGCCATTGATATCACTACGCTTAACACCTTGCCAGAGCGTGAATTTGCCGCCGGTATGGCGGAAGTCATCAAGTACGGCATTATTTATGACGCAGCGTTTTTTGACTGGTTAGAAGCCAATCAGGCAGGGCTACAATCGCTCAACGCCGAAGCCCTTAGCAAGGCTATTTTCCGTTGCTGTCAAATCAAAGCAGAAATTGTTGCTCAGGATGAACGTGAAGGCGGCATTCGCGCGCTGCTTAATCTTGGACATACTTTCGGCCATGCTATCGAAGCCGAACAGGGTTATGGTAACTGGCTTCATGGTGAAGCGGTAGCGGCTGGTATTATCCTTGCTTGTAAAACAGCAGAACACCTTGATTGGTTAACACCGTCAGAAACCCGTCGTATTGAAGTGCTCCAGCAGCAATTTAAACTGCCGGTTGCCGGCCCTGACAGTATGTCTGTGGCTGACTACATGCGCCATATGGCACGCGACAAGAAAGTCGAGGCAGGCCAGATCCGCTTTGTTATCCCCCAGGGAATTGGCAAAGCGGTGGTAACCAAAGACGTTACCCAGCCTATTCTGGACGCGGTATTAAGTTAATCGGGTAATATCACTGGCCGTTTAATAAGGAAACTACCGTGGCATCTGAGCTGCACAGCAGGCTTGAATATTTAGTCAACTACTCGTCTCAGCTGATTTTTGTCAGCGGAGACAGTATTGCTGAGCAGCAGCGTACACTGGAATCCTTTGTCTTTCAGCAGTCCGACAATACCGAACTGGCTTTTATTACTGCCGAGCCAGATCTGCAGGTCACTGATTACCGCGGCACCCTCTGCAAACAACTCCTTGGTCAGGTGGTAGGCAGCTATATCCGGCCGTTGAACGAATTACTTGCCGGTCTAAATCATCACGATGGACCGGTATTAATCACAATCAGTCAGGCGCAACATTTACCCAACAGCTTTCTGCAGGAACTGTGGGACCTGGTTTTACAAAGCCGCTTTGCCAACAATAAACAGCATCTCAACGTACTGTTATTTGGCGAAAGCGACTGGGCTGAGCAGGCTAAAGAGTGGCTACCGGCTAAGAATACTAACACGCCCCTGTTAATCAGCAGTCAGTCGGTATCTACCCAGCAATACAGTAGTGATGTCGATAAATTACTGGCTGAGCGCCGGGCAGCATTTGAGCGTTACCGTCAGGAACGAGGCGAAGCGGGTGCGCCCCCGCTAACTGATAACCGTTTACGCTCCCCCTGGCTATGGATCGGCATCACCCTGGTGTTTTTGTCTAGCTTTGCAGCCATTATGGGCTGGCAGTACGGCACTACCATGACCACCTTGTTCGATCCGCTTCAAAGCAGTAAGCCTGACTTAGCGGAAAACAGTGCGGCTGAGTCCGAGGCCATTATAAAACCTACGCGCACACTCAGTATAGTCAAGCAGGACACGACTGAAGTGGCCGCCACTGACCAGCAAGCATCAGTCGAGTCCGCGTCCTCTGCAGCAGCTCAGCCAAGAGTAATGGCCAGTTTTAACGATGCCATTAAAGCGATTCCGGTTACACCTGTCAGTGATGTGGTCATCAAAGATACGACAGCCGATTCTGGGCAACCCGGTGAATCTGTACCACAGCAACCTCAGGCAGTCGCCGCAACGGCTCAACAAGTGAGCCAGCCACAGGCAATATTGTCAGTAGCAGAGGCACTCCCTGAGCCTGAAAGCGAGCCTAAGGCAAGCGAACAAACACCCGTTGCATCGAGTTCATTGAATACCCTCGAAGGTCTACTGGCCAATGCGCAACTGGCAAGTAGTCCGGCCGGCCAATACTGGGTTCAGATTGCGGGTATGCAGGATCCGCAATTAGCCCTGGATTTCCTGAATGATCATCAGCTTACCACCCGGGTTACGCTGTATAAGACTTATCGTTACGGTGGTGACTGGTATGTTATTTTGTGGTCAACCCCTGCACCAACTCTGGCCGTCGCTCAACAGCAGTTGCAAGCGTTACCCGAGTTTCCCGGCAGCAACAAAGCGTTTGTTAAAGCCGGCAGCCAGATAAAAGCTGAAATCGCCAGTCTGCAATAACCAGACAAACGCTATTAATTATCGATTTCTGGCTATTGTCGGTTGTCGAGATCAACGCTGACAGATACAATCAATGATTCGTTAAAGTTGAATGCCACCCAAGGGTAACCTTACCGGGTGCGGGATGCTGGGTGTTGTGAGTGTTGTTCACAATATCCCCAATAATAAAAATCATAGCGTCAGTGAGTAGTTACCAACATAATGGCCGTCAGTAAACACCGGGCTTTCCTCAAATGGGCAGGAGGCAAATACAGCCTGGTTGAACAAATCAATGCACACCTGCCAGAGGGAAAGAAGCTCATTGAGCCTTTCGTTGGCGCAGGGTCGGTGTTTCTCAATTCGGACTTTCAGCACTATGTGCTCAATGACATTAATCCGGACCTGATTAATCTCTACAATCTATTAAAAGCACAACCGGACCCACTCATTAATGATCTTAAAGACTTTTTTTCGCCCCATCATAACAGCGAAAAAATTTACTATGGCCTGCGTGAAGAGTTTAATCAGACCAGTGATGAATACTACCGGGCTCTGTTGTTCGTGTATTTGAACCGACACGGCTACAATGGCTTGTGCCGTTACAGTCTGAAAGGTCGGTTTAATGTGCCATTTGGCCGGTATAAACGCCCCTACTTTCCCGAGCGCGAGATGTTTGTGTTCGCCGAAAAGGCGCAAAAGGCCAGGTTCACCTGCTTACCCTTTGAGAAAGTATTTCAGCATGCCCGTAAAGGCAGCGTGATTTATTGCGACCCCCCTTATGCCCCAATTAGTAAAACGGCTCTGTTTACCAGTTACGCTGCCAAGCAGTTCAGCTTATCCTGTCAGCACAAGCTGGCTACGCTGGCTCAGCGTGCCGCGTTTAAACGAAACATTCCTGTGCTAATTTCAAACCATGATTTACCCATGACACGGCAAATGTATTATGGCGCGCAGATCACAACACTGAATGTAAAACGTTCAATCAGCCAGAAAGGCAGTGCGCGTAAACCGGTCAGTGAATTGCTGGCGCTATTTCAACACAAGCCTGTATACCCCATCACAGCGGCAGACGACGTCTAGTTATTACGCTTCGTCAAACTCAGGGCGTTAGCCAGTTGACCAAAGCAACTAAGCCAAGTACCAGTAATATGACAAACACAATGCCGACAACGATAAAGGGGGCAATAGTTGTTTGGGCGAAATCCTGCTGATATTTTTGTTGGCTCTGAACGCCAAAGGCACTGGCCAGTACGCTTTGTACAACTTTTAAAAAACCAGGCTTGTTTGCCACGTGTCTGAGCACAGCGAGCCGTTACTCGCTGTCCTTACCTTTGTGGCGGGAGAGTAGTTCAAGAAGATCGAGGAAATGGAAACGGTACGAGGTAGAGCGGCCGGTTAGCCAGCTAACCCAGCTGACTTGCTCAGCCTCATCCAGAACATTACTCACACGGCTTTCCAGACAATCTGCCTCTGGCGATCCCACGCTCAGGTTAAAACTGCCCACGGTTAACGCCAGAGCAAATACTGCCCCTGTTACCCGCCAGTTCAAGCTTTTCTTTAGCTTTGTCATACTGAAAACCATTCCAGAATAAAATCCATTGGTGTAATTATAATCAGTCTGTTACATCTGGCAATTAAAATTTTAACCCAAAGTACAAAGGCCACACTAACGTGTGGCCTTTGCGTGCACAAAACATAAACACTGTGAAAGTGTTAAAGGTCTCTTACAGTTCGAAATCGACTGAGTAAGAAACAGTGTATTTGATTGAGTCATTATCACGCTCTGGCGTGTTTGCGAAATCATCATTGTCGTCTAAATCAGTACCACTGATCATAAACGCAAAGCCGTCTTTGGAAATGGTTACACCATAATCAATATAAGCGTCTGTTACGCCATTAAATGATTCAGCAAAATCACCTTGGTGATGACCTACATGAAGACCTATTTCTGTGCCACTCTCCATTGCAATACCGTAATCAAGTGACAAGTAAGTTGCTTTACCAAAACCGAAGTCTTCACCCGGACCTTCATCTGGCTCAGCATTGGCTAAAACAGATAATGTCGCACTAAACGCGCCATAACCGATGCTACCGTAAATTTCACCGAAGTCATAACCAGCGTTTTCGTCATAGTTGTAGTACAGGTAACCTACGTCGTAGCTGATATCACCTGCTTCACCGGCATAACCAAAGTAAATGTCATGCTCATAAGAGTAGGCGTCAGACTCTTCATACTTAACATTAGATGCCCAGGTACCTGCATAGAATCCGCTATCACTGGCGTAATCGATACCACCTTGAACCGCGGCTTCGTTCATGGTCTGAGTCAGACCACGCCAGATGTAGTTATTAGTGACGCTTACGTTACCAGACAAGCTATCAGCCAGTACAGCTTGTGAAGAAAGGCAAGAGCCAACAACGGCTAGAGTTACCAGTGTTTTATTAAATTTCATGTGTGTTCTCCGTATAAATCACATATATATAAGTGTTATTATTTATAATCACTTTTCTGTCTTTATTTTTATTTTTGTGATGTCGGTATACGCAAAACTAGTGCCCAATTAGTCGCCATGTGCCAATCGACCACTCGAACTTAATAAATTGCTGTTTTAAATGCACTTTTATTCACATTCTTTACAGCATAAAAATCTTAAAAAGCCCTTTCACACAGTCAATTAACACCAATCTGCACCAAAAAGAAGCAAAGTCACCGTTAAGGTGCGAGATAAGCCCTTTTGCCAGTTACGATAATCCGCTAAAATATAGCTCACTAAATACGCTGGCCAAGTGTTTGTTTTGTCGTACATATCACATAACAACAGCGCTTCTCATCACTCGCCCGGTATTACTCTGTTTCCCTACACCGTCTATAAGGGTTAATCATGCAACGATTCCTGATAGCACCGTCGATACTTTCGGCGGATTTTGCCCGTCTGGGTGATGATGTACAGCGCGTGCTCGACGCCGGCGCTGACGTGGTCCACTTTGATGTAATGGACAATCACTACGTACCCAACCTGACCTTCGGGCCGATGATCTGTTCTGCGTTACGTGACTATGGCATTACTGCGCCTATAGATGTGCACTTGATGGTATCGCCGGTGGATGACTTAATCAGTCAGTTTGCCGATGCTGGCGCCAGTTATATCAGCTTCCACCCGGAAGCCAGCCAGCATGTAGACCGCAGCCTGCAACTCATCGCCGATAAAGGTTGTCAGCCAGGCCTGGTATTTAATCCGGCAACGCCCTTGCACTATCTCGACTACGTGATGGATAAATTACACCACATTTTATTAATGTCGGTGAACCCGGGGTTTGGCGGCCAGTCATTTATCCCCGGCACGTTGGAAAAGCTGCAAGAAGTTAAAGCCCGAATCGACGCATCCGGCCAAAACATCCGTTTGGAAGTTGACGGCGGAGTTAAAGTCGATAATATCGCAGCCATTGCCGCTGCCGGTGCCGATATGTTTGTCGCCGGTTCAGCAATCTTCAATCAGCCGGACTATGCTGCCGTTATCCAGCAAATGCGTGACAAACTGGCAACAGTGTCTTCTAAGTAATTAAGTGTGAATAGGTAAACAAGTAATGAGCGCAAAACCAATCGTATTAAGTGGCTGTCAGCCTTCCGGACAGCTTACCCTGGGTAACTATATGGGTGCGCTGAAGCAGTGGGTCTCCATGCAGGAAACTCACGACTGTCTTTATATGATTGTAGATTTGCATGCCATAACGGTGCGTCAGGACCCGGCCAAACTGAAAGAAGCCTGTCTGGACGGCCTGGCACTGTATCTTGCTTGCGGCATCGACCCAACCAAAAGCACATTGTTTATGCAGTCTCATGTGCCTGAGCACGCGCAACTTTCCTGGGTGTTGAACTGCTTTACCCAAATGGGTGAACTAAACCGCATGACCCAGTTCAAGGATAAATCGGCCCGTAATACCAACAATATCAATGTTGGCTTGTATAGCTACCCGGTATTGCAGGCTGCCGATATCCTGCTCTACCAGGCTAATGAGGTGCCGGTAGGTGAAGACCAGAAGCAGCACCTGGAGCTCACCCGCGACATCGCTACCCGATTTAACAACATATACGGCGACACCTTCCGTATCCCGGAGCCCTATATTCCTGAATTCGGTGCCCGCATTATGAGCTTGCAGGAGCCGGATAAGAAAATGTCTAAATCAGACACCAACCCGAATAACTTTATCGGCTTGCTGGAAGATCCGAAAAAAGTCGCCAAGAAAATTAAACGTGCAGTGACTGACTCAGACGAGCAGGCTCGTATTTATTTTGACTGGACTGAAAAGCCAGGGGTGACGAACTTACTCACACTCCTGTCACTGGCTACCGGCAAAACCGTTAATGAGCTGGTACCAGCATACGAAGATAAAATGTACGGTCATTTAAAATCAGACGTAGCCGATGCCGTGGTCGCACTGATTGAACCTCTGCAGGAACGGTATAAAGCCCTGCGCGCCGATCGTGGTTATCTTGATGAAGTGATGCACCAGGGCGCAGAGAAAGCCCAGGTTCGGGCGGCCGCCACCCTAAAGGCCACCTACGATGCGCTGGGTTTTATTGCTAAGCCCTGAAGCAGCCGATTAAACCTTGATACTACTGATCGATAATTACGACTCTTTTAGTCACAACCTGGCAAGATATTTTCAGGAGCTGGGTTGTGCACTGCAGGTAGTGCGTAACGATGCTATTACTGTGGCCGATATCGATCCGGCAAAGGTTCAGGCTATTGTGATTTCCCCAGGCCCCTGCACGCCTAATGAATCAGGTGTCAGCCTGGAGATAATCCGCCATTTTGCCGGTCATATTCCCATCATGGGCGTGTGCCTTGGTCATCAGGCTATCGGCCAGGTTTTTGGTGCCAGGATTACCAATGCCTTACAGGTACGCCATGGCAAACTCTCTGGTGTGAAGCATAACGGCGACAGCTTATTTAACAATATCCCCGAACACTTTGTGGTAACCCGCTACCATTCCCTAATCATTGATCCCGCTACCATCCCAGGATGTCTGCAGGTGGTCGCCTGGAGCGATGACGGTGAAACACCGGAAATCATGGCAATAAAACATCAGCATTTACCCGTCTGGGGCGTTCAGTACCATCCAGAGTCATTACTCACAGAATATGGCCACCAAATTCTGCTAAACTTTCTGTTACTGGCTAAGGTTGTACAATCCGATGCCGATATTAATTGTGTATCAGAATTTAACGGTGAGCTCGTTTCTCTGAACAACGCGGTGTAAGTCATTCTTTTTTTCGACGGTCTGATTACCTTTACAAACACAAACATGTCCTATCCTTAGCATTATAAGACGTTTAAGGTTCAGGTATTACATGGATGGAACGGAATTGACATGGTAGAGCGGTTATTGACCCCTCCAGCTTTTGCTAAACGATTTGATTATTTATTGCTGGCTCCTGAACTGGCCAAAGCAATGGTTGGTCGTCGCGCTCCCGGCGAGGTCAGCTACGCGGAATCAGAGCAAAGCTTTACCCGCCGTCAGTTGCTCAAAGTCGAAAAGGACGCCATCAAAAACAAGCTGGAAACCGCCAAGATACAGGCCAATTATGTGCAACAAATTAACCAGCAGTTGCACTCAGTTATTGATAAGAAGTTACTGCAAACCCTGGCTGATACTCAGGATGTGTGTGAAAACCTGCTGAACTGGTCAGAACATACCACCGACCTGATTGATTTACTGGCCTCGCCGTCGGCAACGATCAGTAAGGTTGAAGCCATCGCTGTCAATATTCCCTGGCTTGTCGATGAGCTGCTCAAACAGGTAAACCAGCCTCAATACCGACGCCGCGACGCCCGTGACGATGTGATAGCAGTCGATACCCTTAAGACAGCTCTGAGTTTCATCGGTATCGACAACGTAAAGCGGGTCATTCCCGCGTTAATTTATAAACAAACTTTGCCCCAGATAAGCGACCCTTTCCCTCAAATTAAACACAAGGTCTGGGAATACAGCCTGATATGTGCAAGAACGGCTCAAACCATTGCCAGCAGTTACAAGGTTAAACCTTTTGAAGCTTATACACTGACTCTCTTCAGCCAGTTAGGTCGCAGTGCCATTATCAAATTGTATTTTCGTTTGTTCGAACAGGTTCATCTGGACTTTTTACGCCATGCACAAAAGGCTAAATTACGTGATTTGCACTCAGCGCTGATTCAACTGGTACCGGATCCGAAACGCTTGCTGCCATTGATTGATGAACACAGCGACAAAGCCGCCCTGCACTTGTTTGAATACATGGTATTTAAGCGCCTCGACTATACCAGTGCCATGCAGCAGGTCTTACAGGACGTACTGCCGGATGATGCCGACCCACTCACACGCGTATTGCAACAATCCCGCTATTACGCCAAGTACCGGATGTTAAAAGACAACAATCTGTTTCTTGAAGATGAAAGTGAAAAGTTCATTGCAGGTTGTGCGATTGCGCCGGATTTACTGCAACAACTGAATACTCAGACGCTCCACCAACTGCCTATTCTGACCGATCTGTGAGCAATCAAAACAGCAGAACACCGCGATAAAGCCAAACACTGCACTAATTCCATCGATTCATAATCATTCAGCCGTAAAGTATGTTTTACAGGCCAAAATCTGACTATAACCAGCATGGCGCAGAATGCGCCGATATTTTTGCCCCGACACCAACATATTCACATATTTGGATAGTTATTCACATTTTATGCAATAAGTGACAGACCCCTTGATTTTACTGCCTTTCAGGAAAGGTAATAGACAAGACAACAGCTTTTTATGGTGGCATACTGGAGCGCTTAAAAACGAATGAAAGCCATAAATTCGCCGGCCTCAAAGTCGCGAACTGATGGCGATAACTAACAGTTAGAGGTGAAAAAATGCAGGTAACCCGCGAAATGTTTGATCAAGTCATGGTTCCTAACTACAACCCGGCCAAAATGGTACCGGTGCGTGGTCTGGGTTCGCGAGTTTGGGATCAGGCAGGTAACGAGTTTATTGATTTCGCCGGCGGTATTGCCGTAAATGCACTGGGGCACTGTCACCCGGAGCTGGTTAATGCCTTAACTGAACAGGGTCAGAAATTATGGCACCTGAGTAACGTTTTCACCAATGAGCCTGCATTGCGACTGGCGAAAAAGCTCACTGACCATACCTTTGCTGAGCGTGTCTATTTCGCTAACTCGGGTGCAGAAGCTAACGAAGCGGCTTTGAAACTGGCCCGTCGTTACGCCCTGGAGCAATTTGGTGAACATAAACAAAAAATCATCGCATTTACGCAGGGCTTCCATGGCCGCACTTTCTTTACGGTTACCGTAGGCGGTCAACCGGCTTACTCTGATGGTTTCGGACCAAAGCCCGGCGCTGTTGAGCATTGTGATTACAACGACCTGGCAGCCTTTGAATCCCTGATTTCAGATGAAACCTGTGCGGTCATGATGGAGCCCCTGCAGGGTGAAGGCGGTATCATTTCCCCCGACCCGGCCTTTGTTAAGGGCGTTCGCGAACTGTGCGACAAGCACAACGCACTGCTGATTTTCGATGAAGTCCAATCAGGTGTAGGTCGTACCGGCCACCTTTACGCCTATATGGGCCTGGACGTGGTGCCGGATATCCTGACAAGCGCCAAGGCCCTTGGCGGCGGTTTCCCGATAGGCGCAATGCTCACCACCACAGCCATTGCCCAACACCTTAAACCAGGCACTCACGGCAGCACGTATGGTGGTAATCCGTTAGCATGCGCCGTGGCCGAGCGCACCTTTGATATTGTTAACGATCCGGTAGTACTTAACGGCGTTAAACAAAAAGAACAGCTGTTCCGTGACACCCTGGAAACCATCAATGCCAAGTACAAAGTGTTTGCCGAAATTCGTGGCAAGGGTCTGCTGTTGGGCTGCGCATTAAACGACGACTTCAAAGGCGAATCACGTAAATTCCTCGAGGCATCAACCGAGCAACAACTGATGTGTCTGGTAGCCGGCGCTAACGTAGTTCGTTTTGCTCCGTCTCTGGTTATTCCGGACGAAGACATCGCCGAGGGTCTGGCTCGTTTTGACCGTGCTATTGAGAGCGTGGTAGCGGCGCGCTAATTAACCGGGAATTGCTCATGTACATTATTCGCCCTATCCGATCGAGTGATTATGACGCCCTGTATGCAGTAGCAGAAGAATCCGGCATCGGCTTCACGTCGCTGCCGGTTAATGAGGGTCTGCTCAAACGCAAAATCGGCAAGTCACTGGACGCGTTCAGCCGCGATGTGTCGGTACCTGGCAATGAGTCGTACCTGTTCGTTATGGAAGATATCGTTACCGGCGAGGTCGTTGGTACAACGGGTATTGAAGCCGCGGTAGGCACTGACGATGCTTTTTATCACTACCACCTGGGTAAGGTGGTGCATGCTTCCCGTGAACTCAATATCCATAACACGGTTGAGATCCTTACATTTTGTAACGACTACACCGGGGTGAGCGAAATCTGCACCCTGTTCTTGCGGGAAAATGCCCGCAATGGCGTGAACGGTCGATTCTTATCCAAAGTACGGTTTTTGTTTATGGAAGAGCACCGCGAGCGTTTCGCAGAAATTGTGATTGCCGAAATGCGCGGTGTCAGCGACGAAAATGGAAGCTCGCCATTCTGGGAATGGCTTGAAGAGCACTTCTTCTCCATGGACTTCCCTACCGCAGATTACATGACCGGCATCGGTAATAAGGTGTTCATTGCCGAGCTGATGCCGAAGTATCCGATATACGTCAATCTGCTCAGCCAGGAAGCCCAGAATGTCATTGGCAAAGTTCACCAAAAGACCGAACCTGCCTTGCGTCTGCTCCAAGAAGAAGGTTTTAGTTGCCGAGGTTATGTAGACATCTTCGACGGTGGCCCTACGGTGGAAGCCCGGCTAAGCCATATCAATACCGCACAGCGTAGTCGCCGTGCGACTGTGCATATCGACGACCAGTCAGCCGCACAGGACGGCGAATTATGCTACATCATTAATACTAAAATCGCCGATTTCAGAGCGGTGGTTGCCGATCTCAGTGTCGATGAACAGACCGGCCGGGCAGTGCTTTCTCACAAAGCCGCAGCGTCGTTAGACGTGGAAGAAGGCGACTCAATTCGGTTCGCGAGTGTCAAACCCCGCAACTGATATCAATACACAATTACAACAGCATCAGGACAGAAATCATGCAACAAGCCATTCATTTTATTAATGGGCAGTGGGTTGCCGGAGAAGGTTCTCCAATTACTTCGGTCGACCCGACCAAAAATCAAACCTTCTGGCGCGGCCAGGCCGCCTCTGCTAAACAGGTAGACAGTGCCCTCAACGCCGCTCGCGAGGCGTTACCTCAATGGTCGGCCAAAACCGTTGAAGAGCGCCTGTCACTGATTAAAACATTTGCCGAATTACTGGGCGAAAACAAACAACAACTGGCAGCACTGATTGCGCAAGAAACCGGTAAGCCACTGTGGGAAACCGCCACCGAAATTGGCGCTATGATTGGCAAAATTGCCATCTCAGAAAAAGCTTACTTTGAGCGTACCGGCACGGTAGAAAACCCTATGCCAGTGGGCAAGGCATTCATTCGCCATAAGCCCCACGGTGTAGTAGCGGTTTTCGGACCGTATAACTTCCCGGGCCACCTGCCAAACGGTCACATCGTGCCAGCGCTGATCGCCGGTAATACCGTCGTGTTTAAACCGAGTGATTTAACCCCGGCTGTCGCTGAAGCTACCGTTAAACTGTGGGAGCAAGCTGGCATTCCGACAGGCGTCCTTAACCTGGTTCAGGGTGAAGTAGAAACCGGCAAAGCGCTGGCTTCACACCCTCAAATCGACGGTTTATTCTTTACCGGCAGCTCACGCACCGGGAAATTTCTGCACGAACAATTTGCCGGCCATCCGGGTAAGATCCTGGCGTTGGAAATGGGTGGCAACAATCCTCTCATCGTTACTGAGGTGGCCGACACCAAAGCCGCCGTGCATGACATCATCCAGTCGGCATTTGTGACCTCAGGACAGCGCTGCACCTGTGCCCGACGCCTGTTTATCCCTGCCAATGCGGCTGGTGATGAGTTAGTTGAAGCCCTGGTTAATGCAACCCGCAAGATTTCGGTGGGTCATTACGATGCTGAGCCACAACCGTTTATGGGTGCAATGATCAGTGCCGCGGCTGCCAAAGGGATGGTAGCAGCTCAACAGCAATTATTAGACGCTGGAGCCAAAGCACTGGAGCCGCTTAAACACCTTGATGAACAAACCGGTCTGGTAACACCGGGAATCGTGGATGTCACCACTATTGCCGACACTATGGAAGATGAAGAACACTTTGGCCCGTTACTGAAGATCATTCGCTATACCGATTTTGATACCGCCATTGCCCAGGCTAATAACACACGCTTTGGTTTATCGGCCGGACTGTTAAGCGATAACGAAGCGGATTATCAGCATTTCTTTGCTCACATCCGGGCCGGGATCGTAAACTGGAATCGCCCTATAACCGGCGCCAGCAGTGCTGCTCCTTTCGGTGGTATTGGTGAAAGTGGTAATCATCGCGCCAGTGCTTATTACGCGGCAGACTACTGCGCTTACCCGGTCGCTTCAGTAGAGCTGGATAAAGTCACTTTACCTGGCGCCCTGAACCCTGGATTAGATCTCGAATAAGGACAAAGATTCGTCATGCATAAGACAACCGATACCCTATTTTCTGCGCTCTGGAAAGATTACGTTAGCATTACACCCAGTGCGCTGCGCATTCATAAATTACTGGCGGGCGAAGAAAACAGCCCGCAAATCGTTAACGACCACGTGGCGTTTCGTACCTTTGCGCTGGATAAAACCCGACTTTCTCACCTGGCTGCTCATTTTCTGGCACTGGGTTATGAAGTAAAGGGGGACTACGATTTTAAAGCCAAAAAGGTCACCGCACAGCATTTCGAACACCCGGACCCGACGGTCCCCAAAGTGTTCATCAGCGAACTGCGGGTAGATGAGTTATCTACCGAGACACAGCGCATTATCCACGCCCTGGTAGAGCAAATGCCTGCCAGTGTGGTTAACGCCGAAAACTTTCTCTATTCAGGCCGTCACTGGCAGTTGTCAACCGAAGAGTACCAGTCGCTCATCAGCGAGTCGGAATATGCCGGTTGGCTGGCCGCGTGGGGCTTCAGAGCTAACCACTTCACCGTGAGTGTGAATCACCTGAACAATATAGACACCCTGGCCGATGTAAACACTCTGCTGAAAGAGGCCGGTTTTGTATTAAATACGTCTGGTGGAGAAATCAAAGGCGGCGAGTCAGTTTTCCTGGCTCAGTCATCTACCATGGCAGATGAGTACGAACTGGCATTCAGTGATGCCACCCTGAATATCCCCAGTTGCTTCTATGAATTTGCCCAGCGTTACACCATGCCCGATGGCAAGCTTTATCAGGGCTTTGTAGAAGCGTCTGCCGATAAGATTTTCGAAAGCACCAACGCGCGTTAACCTTCTAAAACACAGCCGGGCCAGTTACCCTCGGCTGTGTTTGCATTTTACTTCACCATACGCCAGCCCTGGGTATGTTTAAATATGAACTGCTCGTAGGGCAGTGGCTTTTCAAACAAGAAGCCCTGGTAAGCATTAATACCTATATCTTCCAATAATGGCAGGTAAGCAGAATTATCCACCCCTTCAATAATGACCTCCAGGCGTAAACTGTCGAGCATTTTGAAAACCCCTTTCAACAACGAACGCGCCCGCTCAGAAGCATCAATTCCTTTTACCAGACTGCGGTCCAGCTTTATCACATCAAAGTCAAACTTGCGCAAATAGCTAAGCGACGAAAAACCTGAACCAAAGTCGTCCAGAGCAATAACAAATCCATGCGCTTTTAATGCCGCCAACCCTTTAATGGCAGCAGCTTCATCCTGGATGAAAATCGACTCTGTGATTTCAATTTCTACCAGCTCGGGCGAAACAAAATGCTCTGCACAAATAGCCGCAGCATCATCAGCAAAGGATTCACTCAATAATTGATTAGCACTGATGTTTACCGACAGCGGCAGACTAATGCGCTCGGTCTCCAGCATGCTGATATATTCACAGGCCGACTCCAGGGCAATCAGCCCGATATCCATATCCAGACCGTGTTGCTCAGCCAGCGGAATGAATACGCAGGGGCTGACGATGCCGTGTAGTGGCGAGAACCAGCGGCATAGTAGTTCAGCACCAATCAGACTGCCCGCCACGTTATATTTGCCCTGCAAATAAAACTCCAATCCGCGGTTGCGAATGGTTCTGCGCAAATCACTGAGCAACGACACCTGTTCTTTCACATGCTCCGTGAGGCCATCGTGGTATTCAAACACACGGCCCTTACCGCTGGTTTTAGCCCGGTACATAGCCGCATCGGCATTTTGAATAATCGACTCGATACTGCTTCCATCCTCGGGATAAATGGCTATACCAATACTGGCTGACAAGGTAAGTTCGGTTTTACCGTTTTTGAAGGTCTGGTTTTCCAGGGCGTCGATCATATTCCGATTGAGCTGATGAAAGGCCTGCTTATCCAGTTCTGTGCTGGCGATAATAAACTCGTCGCCGCCCCACCGGGTAACAATAGCAGAGGCTGGAAACGTATTACCCAGCAAACGCGCAACAATCTGTAAGCATTCATCTGCGAGCTCGTGACCGGCAATATCATTGATTTGTTTAAAGTCATCAAGATCGATGAAAGACAACACGAAATGTTGTTCCTCAGCCACCAGCTTCTCCAGGGCACTGCGCAAACCTAATCGATTCTTCAAACCGGTCAGATCGTCGTGATTGACCAGTTCGTGGAATTGTTGTTCATTCTTCTTACGTTCACTGATATCTCGCAAGGTGGCGATTAAATAGGAAGAATTTTGCTGCTTTGCTTCGAATACCGCGAGTGAAACGTCAACCGCAATATCCTGATCATCCCGGGTACTGAGTAAAGTTTCAAAACTTTCCTGGCGAGTCTGATTAATTCGTTCCAAAGGCTCCCTGGCATCGCGAAGAAAATAGTCCAACCGCAGCTTTTCCGTTGTCTCAATATCACCGAGCCTGGCTAACCGCCTGAACGCTTCATTTGACTCGGTAATTTGCAAGCTGGTAGACAACACCAGCATGGGTTCGCGGGAACTGGCAAAAGCTGAAGCCATGAGCTGAAAGGACTGCTCAGTGCGGTGTTCCCGGGTTTTATCCTTAGCCATACCAACGAGATAGGTGGCGGTACCGGTTTTATCGCGTTCCAGTACCTTGCCTCGAGCACGGGTCCATTGGTAACCAGCCACCCCTCGAATCCGGCAAATCAGTTCGATATCGTCGCTTTCACCGTTAACCGCCATAGACCAGATGAGCTGAACCTGAGGCAAATCATCTGCATGGACCCGGCGCATCAGCGCGATGGCATTTTGTTTAACTTCGCGCAGCTGCTTCTGCCGTAAGCCGTATGAGCGGATGATGAAAGCATCATCCTCTGCATGCCACTCAAAATAACTCTCCTGACTGGCCCATAACGCCAGTTCAAGTTTTTCCTGGTCGCCGCGACTTGTGGTCAGCGAATCATAAAGTGCCTGGCTCTTTTCTGTGAGCAGGGTTTCGGCTTGTTTTCTAGCCGCCTTTTCCCGCTCCAGCCGTCGATTCAGGCTGGCAACACTGGCAGCGGAGGATGACATTTCATTCACGATACAATTAATTTAACGTCTATATGGTATGTGTGCGGCACTGCGGTTGGCGTAACCTGGTGCTCTGCCTGTTGCGAAAAATAGGCGCCTGCACCGTCGATAAGCCCCTCAGCAAGCGCGTAGAGATCGTGTATGGAATAGTATTCCATTTTAATACTCTCAGGAGTGCGCTCAAGCACTTTAAAAGAAGGCAGATCAGCATCCGGATATAACTTCCTGACCTGCACATGGATATCATCATCCAGACAATCGAGAATCTCCAGTACAGAGTGACGGTTGGCCATCATGTCGGCGTGACCGGCCGATAACACCGTAAACAGGTACTGACCGTATTCGTAAAGTAAATCGTTCAGTGGACGGCCGGTCTTATTTACCAGTACCAGCATAATTTTTAGCAGTTCACTGAAAGGATAATAACCAACCGCGGTAAAAGCACCGTCATTCTCCAGGTTTGCCTCAACCAACACTTCGTCGGCAAACTCCGGTGAGATATTGTTCTCGAGCATTTCCACCAGCGAGGTGAACACAATTCCGAGCATAAAGACTCTCCTTAAATCCACTATAAAGTGTAGAAGAAGTCGCTGAAAGCACACGGAAATTGCCCGATAAAATATGATTTTTAGACTAAAGGTGATAGCAGTAGAGATGTGCGCTGCAGAAAAGCACGCGCCCTGCCTGACGAGGGCGCATATACCGGTTAGATTTCAATATCGATTTGGTCAACGCGCTGTAAACCGCGAGGCAGTTTATTGCCCCGACGGCCGCGCTCCCCCTGATAGTGCACCAGATCTTCAGCGCTCAGGGTCATACTCCGTTTACCCGCGGTAATTTTTACTGCCGCGCCTTCCGGTACTACCGCGAGCACTTTGACATACTCCTCGTGGATTTGCGCCTTGGCCGATGGGATACTGATAAGCTTATTGCCCTTACCTTTACCAAGACTCGGCAGATCCCGCAATGGAAACAGCAACATACGCCCTTCGTTTGAAATAGCCATGCACCAGTCGGTCTCCAGGTTATCCACCCGCTGCGGGGCAAGCACCCTGGCACCAGTCGGCAGATTAAGGTAGGCTTTACCCGCTTTATTTTTGCTGACCATATCAGCAAACGTGCCGACGAAGCCGTAGCCAGCGTCAGAGGCCATCAGATACTTACCGTCATCGCTGCCCATCACCACATGACTAAACTGTTCTCCGGCCACCACACTGAAGCGACCGGTCAACGGCTCTCCCTGACTGCGCGCGGATGGCAAGCCATGGGCATCACAGGAGAATGCCCGCCCGGAGGTATCGATAAACACCACTGGCTGATTACTGCGTCCCTGGGCACTGGCGAGGTATTTATCCCCCGACTTATAACTTAAGGCCTCGGCATCAATATCATGTCCTTTGGCACAACGTGCCCAGCCTTTGTCCGACAACACGACGGTTACTGCTTCACTGGGTACCAGCTCTTTCTCACTCAGTGCCTTGGCTTCTGCTCGTTCAACAATAGGTGAACGGCGGTCGTCACCATAGGTTTCAGCATCTTGCAGAATTTCTTTCTTCATCAGGGTTTTTAAACGGCGGTCGGAGCCGAGTAACTGCTGCAGATGGTCACGCTCTTTTTCCAGTTCTTCCTGCTCACCCCGAATTTTCATTTCTTCGAGCTTAGCAAGGTGGCGCAGTTTTAATTCCAGGATGGCTTCGGCCTGCTTGTCACTCAGGCTAAAGCGACGCATTAACTCCGCTTTGGGCTCATCGTGAAAGCGGATAATTTCAATCACCTCGTCGATATTCAAAAAGGCAATCATTAAACCTTCAAGAATATGCAACCGGGCCAGTACCTTGTCCAATCGATACTGTAAACGACGGGTGACTGTGTCTTTCCTGAAAACCAGCCACTCGGTCAGGATTGTCCTTAAGTCTTTTACCTGCGGTCGGCCATCCAGGCCAATCATATTGAGATTAACGCGGTAACTTTTTTCCAGGTCAGTAGTGGCAAACAAATGCTGCATCAATTGCTCGGTATCAACCCGGTTAGAACGCGGCACCACCACCAGCCGGGTAGGGTTTTCATGATCCGATTCATCGCGCAGATCGCTGACCATGGGTAACTTTTTGGCTTGCATCTGGCCGGCAATCTGTTCCAGAATTTTCGCACCGGAAGACTGGTGCGGCAGCGCGGTAATGACCACATCGCCATTTTCTTCGTGATACTTAGCGCGCATCTTAATACTGCCGCGCCCGGTTTCGTAGAGCTTACGAATATCACTGCGCGGGGTAATAATTTCAGCATCGGTGGGGTAGTCAGGCCCCTGAATATCCTCGAGTAATTCATGTAACTCAGTTTTGCTGTTGTCCAGCAATCGCGCACAAGCATTAGCGACTTCACGCACGTTGTGGGGCGGAATATCGGTGGCCATACCCACTGCAATACCGGTTACGCCATTAAGCAGGATATGCGGCAAACGCGCCGGCAGCACCTGCGGTTCATTTAGCGTACCATCAAAGTTTGGGATCCAGTCGACGGTTCCCTGCCCCAGCTCTGACAACAATACTTCACTGAATTTAGACAGCCGTGCCTCGGTATAACGCATAGCGGCAAACGACTTAGGATCGTCCGGTGCCCCCCAGTTGCCCTGGCCGTCGACCAACGGATAGCGGTAAGAGAAGGGCTGGGCCATGAGGACCATAGCTTCGTAACAGGCAGAATCACCATGCGGGTGAAATTTACCCAGTACATCACCCACGGTACGGGCTGACTTTTTGTACTTGGCTGTAGAGCTCAAGCCCAGATCGGACATCGCATAGATAATACGACGCTGCACCGGTTTGAGGCCGTCACCAATATTGGGTAACGCGCGGTCCATGATGACATACATGGAGTAATTCAGATAAGCGTCTTCAGTAAATCGTCGAATGGGGAGCTGTTCGACACCGTCTTGGTTAATGGTAATTTCGTCGCTCATGGGTACTGTTTTATTCTCGTCTTATTATTTACACCAATCCGCCGGGGGAGTGTGAGTTGCCGCAATGATTCTCACCCCATTGTGAGTGAATCCGCCATGAAGCGCAATAGCTCATCTCCGTCACCCCGGGCAGATTAATCCTTATTCAATCAAGCTTTTGCAGACGAGCCAAAGTTAAGGTTTAATAAGCGTTCGGCAACCGCCACCTGTATTCAAAGGCGCACTCATTTTGAACGGCAAATTATCCGTGATCCGCTGGTTACTCCTGCTTACCTGGCTAAGTCTGCCAGTGCACGCCGGTGTGCACCTGTATGACGGGGAACAAACCCAGCTACTGGCCGACAACTTCGCTATTCAGCATGAGCAGTCTTCGCCCTTTACTATCAGTGAAATCCTTAAACGTCGTCACGAATTTATTTACCAGGCCGACAATAATCCCAACTATGGCTTCAGCGATAAAGGTCTGTGGCTACATGCTGAGCTGTCGAACCTGTCGCACTACAGTGACTGGGTTTTCTCATTAAACTTCAGTCAGCTCGATACGGTTGATTTTTACCTGGTGATTAACAACGAGGTGGTATCACAAAGTCACCAGGGTAAGTTGCAGCGCGAACAGCTTTACCGCGTTCCAACCTTTAATACCAGTATCCCCATTGGTGAAGAAGCAGAACTGTTTATCCGCGTACAAAGCGATTCCTCCAGCCTGATAGCGCCGATTTATGTTATGTCTGAGACGGCAGAAATACGCATCAGCCAGATAGATAACCTCATCTGGGGCTTGTTCTATGGCGGGCTGTTCATACTGGCCATCTACAACCTGGTGCTCTATTTTGGCTCCCGGGAGCCAAGCCTGATTGCTTATGTAGCTTATATTGTCACTGTGCTGGTCTGGCAATTTGTCTGGGGCGGCCATATCGACTTTTTCTTTTCTGATACCTTGTCACCGCTGCTATCTCCCTATACGTCGCTGATTTTCTCATTGATAGGCATCAGTTCCGGCGTTTTCTCGCTGATATTTCTGGACACCAAAACAAACTCACCGTCCATTCATCCGGTGGTAGTGGCTTTTTTATGGTTACAGGGCTTGATGGGGCTGACCACGCTGGTCAATATCTTCCCACCGGTTTGGGAGCATAACCTGGTTTATGGCATTGGTATGTTGTCGATTACCAGTTACATTGCAGCGGGCTTTGAAGCCTATGGAAAACGCTACCGACCGGCGCGCTATTTTATTTATGCCTGGGGTATTCTGGCCACCGGCGCCATCGTAGGCATGCTTAGTCTGGTGGGGATTTTGCCGTCCAATCTGCTTACCACCTATTGTTTTCAGGTGGCGGTCTTTTGTGAAGCAGGCCTCTTTTCCATTGCGCTGATGGAGAAGAGCCGCAGCCAGCTTGAAAACGAAGTCAGCCAGGCCACCGACGAACTGCGCCACAATATGGAGCTAATAGAAGAGCAAAATGCACGGCTCGATATCGCCCGTAAAGACGCCATTAAAGCCAGTAATGTAAAGTCACAATTCCTGGCCAATATGAGTCACGAGATCCGCACACCTCTGAACGCCATTTTAGGTTTCAGTAAAGAGCTCACTAACCTGACGCTGCCGGTTGATAAAATGGAACAGGTAAGGATCATCAACACTGCAGCCGATAACCTGCTCACCATTGTTAATGACGTGCTGGATTTCTCAAAAATCGAAGCCGGTAAACTGCAAATCAACAATCAGCCCTTCTCACCCAACTCTTTGATTGAAGAGATGGTGACCATTATGTCTAAGTCAGCACATATGAAAGGGCTGGAGTTTATTCTCGAACTGGGCCCATTACCGGAAAAGTTAATTGGTGACGTCTTCCGTATCCGCCAAATCCTTAACAACCTGTTGAGTAATGCCCTGAAGTTTACTTCGTCTGGCTATATCAAACTGGCCGTTGCAGGTAAGGCACTGCAACACGGTATTCATGAGCTGGAAATTAAGGTCGAGGATACCGGCATTGGTATTAGCCGCAAGGATAAAAACAAACTGTTCAGTGCATTTTCACAGATCGATGACGCGCTCAACCGCAGCTACCAGGGTACTGGCCTGGGCCTTGTAATCTGTCAGGAACTGGTTAAATTAATGCGCGGCCACCTGGCGCTTAAAACAGCACCGGGACAAGGCAGTACCTTTACCGTGGTGCTGCGAACCAACCAGTTAAGCCAGCGTTACGCGCTCTCACCATTACCTGAGTGGCTTAACAAACGGGTATTAATTTTTGATCCGCATCCGGAGAGCCGCCGCGCCAGTGCGCAAATGATGATTAGCCTGGGGGCCAGGGTGTATTGCGTGGAATCCATCGCCCATCTTAAGTTCCTTCAAGAAGAATTTGATTACCTGTTTGCTACCCTGCCAACATTGAAAAAAACCGATCGTGAGCAGATGCTCGAAGCATTATGTGTATTTAACGCCACCAAGCGGGTTTTATGGTATTCGGGCGACGAGCCACTGACAGATTACCCAGCCTATATCGAAGACTTTGAGGCTCAGGTGAGAATGCCACTAACCATTACCAAACTGGACGGGATTGTCCACGGCAACATTAAAGAGAAAGCGTCCACCCAGCAAAGCAAACTCAACACCCTGCCTAAAGCCCGCATTCTGGCGGTGGACGATATGGACATGAACCTCAAACTGCTGGATACCTGGCTGGCTGACTCACCAGTGCAACTAACCCTATCCACCAGTGGTCAGGACTCGGTAAATCGCTGTAAAAATGAAGAGTTTGATTTAATCCTGATGGACGTGCAGATGCCGGGGATGGATGGGATTCAGGCGACCCGGCACATTCGCAAAACGCCGCTTAATGCAGGCACGCCGATTATAGCCGTAACTGCCCATGCTTTTAAGGAAGAACAGGAACGCCTGCTGTCATCGGGCATGGAAGACTACCTGCCCAAACCCATTGAGTTTTCAACCCTTATCACCCTTATCAAACGCTGGTGTCAGGGCGTGGACAGCAGTGCAATGGCACTGCCGACGCTGGACTGGCAGCTTGCTCTGAAACGAGCCAATCAAAACCGGGATTTAGCAATGGAACTGTTGGGTGAGTTTATCGCTCATTTACCGCAGGCTACCGAAGTAATAAGAAGCCAGTGGGATGCCCGCCATTACAAAGGAGTGCAGGACGAAATTCACCGTTTGCACGGGGCCTGTTGCTATACCGGTGTCCCTAAGCTCCAGGCGCTGGCCAATGAGATGGAGTCAGCCCTTAAACTGGGCAATCATTACGAAGTAGCAGAGATGCTGCCAACCATCATTCTGGAGTGCGAAATCGCTGCAGCCCAGGCCAATAAATTTATTCAGGACAACAGCACGTTTAATTCCAACTAGGCGGGATCCCGCAATCGTGCCACCTGACATTCGCGTAAAAGTCCGACAAACTCGCCTGGCTCGCGGTCTAACTCGCTGGCAGAAATAAACACATCATACCCCAGTGCCTTTCTCACGGCTGTCATGCGATTAGCTAGAATTGCCTTGATACCGGTTAGGGTCTGGCCGTTTTCCAACACGAAGGGTTTATCTTCAAATAAACTGCTGCTGTAGCAGCCACCCGTCGAACAGGACTTATCCTGAGCGTGTACCATCAGTGGCCGTTGTTCAATAATGATGTGCGACGCCAGACGTGGCGAGATGGTCAGTAAAAATTCGTCGTACCGTTTTAATTTAAAGCCCACCAGCTCCAGGGTGTCATGGCCCAGCCCGCGATTAACCCGGGGACAATCTACCCGCTGAATATCATCCCAGGCAATATGCCATTGACCGCAGCGATGCTGGTAGCTCACTTTATCACGACTAATGGCCAGACTATGCGGTGGTTCCCGCAGTTTAAACCAGCCCACTAACATAGTTACGATGCCACCACTTACCGCAAAGATAAGGGGTAAAAACACCCAGTCAGGGCTCATACTCAACGCCACCGAAGCAATCAGCAATACGGCCATACCAATCAGCAGTGTGGTCAGGCCGTTGCGTTTGGCCGTAGAACGGATAAAGATATAATCATCGCTGGAAGACATAGAAATACACCACAAACATTAATACTGTCCAAATCACATACAGACGCATACGTTGACAGAACGGGCAGTTTGTTGACCACCACCCAGCCTTGTTCTGGCCTCCCTCCCGAGTGGGCTCAGATCGGGCCTTGCGCGTCATTTTGTCGGGCTTTGGCATACGCTGTATTATTCATTTAAACGACGGATTTGAGTATATAGTTTATCATGCTCCCGACGCGACACTGAGGGAATATATTTAACACGTCAATCTTGGCAAGATTTACACACAGGGATATGATCCCGCGCAACGATAATCCGCACGGCAGTTAGCGATTTTTGCTACACTAGCCACAAATCAATAAGGCCGCAGCTAAATCTATGTCGAGTTTCACCGGTAATCATATTCTTTCTGTTTCTCAGTTCGATCGTGATGCGATAGAACGGGTTTTCAGTGTAGCCCAAAGCATGGAACCCTACGCCAAACGCCAAAAGAGAACCACTGTTCTTGATGGGGCAATTCTGGGTAACCTGTTTTTTGAACCCAGTACCCGAACCCGGGTGAGCTTTGGTACTGCCTTTAACCTACTCGGTGGTGAAGTACGGGAAACCACTGGTATGGCTAATTCCGCGCTGGCTAAAGGGGAGTCCCTGTATGACACAGCCCGGGTACTTAGTGGCTACTCCGACATTATTGCCATGCGCCATCCGGCTGCTGGCTCGGTTGCAGAATTTGCCCAAGGCAGCCGGGTACCAGTGTTAAACGGTGGTGACGGTGCCAATGAACACCCTACCCAAGCCTTACTTGATTTATTTACCATTAAACGGGAACTGCAGTTCAATAACAAAACAATTGATGGCCTGCACATTGCGATGATTGGTGACTTACGTTACGGACGTACCGTCCATTCCCTGTCTAAACTGCTTTGTTTATTCAAGAATATTCGTTTTACTTTAATTTCTCCCAAAGAATTGGCAATGCCGGAGTATATTCTGGAAGCCATCGAAAACGCCGGTCACTCCTTACAAGTCACCGAGCAACTTGAAGGGAACATGGACGCCGATATTTGTTATCAGACCCGCATTCAGGAAGAACGCTTCCCGTCGCAGGACGAGGCAAATAAATACCGCGGCAAATTCCGCTTAAATCAGTCGATTTACACCCGGCATTTTCAATCTAAAACCGTTATTATGCATCCGTTACCGAGGGATTCCCGTACAGAGGCTAACGAGCTGGATAACGACCTCAATCTCAACCCTAATCTGGCGATTTTCAGACAAACCGACAATGGCGTATTAGTGCGTATGGCGTTATTCGCTCTCACGCTCGGCGTGGAAAATCTGGTGAGTCAATACGAAAAGCCTGTCATCTGGTATAGCAATAAGAGCTAAAACATTATGCAACGATCCGAACAACTATTTGAGCGCGCCCAACTTTCTATTCCCGGTGGCGTAAATTCACCTGTGCGAGCCTTTAAAGCAGTAGGCGGAACTCCGCGCTTTATTGAAAAGGCAGATGGCCCGTACATCTATGATGTGGATGGCAAGCGATACATTGACTATGTGCAATCCTGGGGCCCCATGGTACTGGGCCACAATAACGACAAAATTCGTGAAGCCGTCATCCATGCCGCCGCTTCCGGGTTAAGCTTCGGTGCACCCACCGAAGCCGAAATTATTATGGCTGAAAAAGTCCGCGAGCTGGTACCTTCCATGGAAATGGTCAGAATGGTGAACTCCGGCACCGAGGCCACCATGTCAGCTATCCGCCTGGCTCGTGGTTACACGGGTAAAAACAAACTGGTGAAGTTTGAAGGTTGCTACCATGGTCACGCCGATTCGCTGCTGGTAAAAGCCGGTTCTGGCGCCCTGACCCTTGGCGTGCCCAGCTCACCTGGCGTGCCGGCGGATGTAGCACAACACACATTAACCGTTGAGTATAATAACCTCGATAGCGTGAAACAGGTGTTTGCTGAAGTAGGCGATGATATTGCCTGCATTATTGTTGAGCCGGTAGCCGGCAATATGAACTGTATCCCGCCCGTTGATGGCTTTTTACAGGGTTTACGCGATATTTGCGATGAGCATGGTGCAATACTGATTTTTGACGAGGTTATGACCGGCTTTAGGGTTAGCCGTGGTGGCGCTCAGGAGCGTTATGATATCACGCCTGATCTGACCTGCCTGGGCAAAGTGATTGGCGGCGGTATGCCGGTGGGGGCATTTGGTGGTAAAAAGTCCATTCTCACCCATATTGCGCCGACCGGTCCTGTCTATCAGGCTGGGACCCTATCAGGCAACCCTATCGCCATGGCAGCGGGCCTGGCGGCGATGGAACAAATTGCCCAGCCCGGCCTTTATGAACCGATCTTCAGCAGCACCAAAGCGCTAGTGGAAGGGTTTCAGGCCATCGCCGATCAAAACGGCATCCCTTTCACCACTAACCACGCCGGATCCATGTTCGGTTTATTCTTCACTGATGTCGATAAGGTAGTAAATTACCAGCAGGCCATTAACTGCAATCAGGAACGGTTTAAGCAGTTTTATCACGGCATGCTGAACGAAGGGGTGTACCTGGCGCCAGCTTCTTATGAAGCGGGCTTCGTATCTAAACTGCATACTCAGGACATTGTCGACGCCACACTTGACGCGGCGCGCAAAGTATTTGCCAATCTTTAAGTTAACAGGCGGGTCAGGAAAAATGCAGGGATGACGCTGTTGTACACAGGCTTTGTCTGCGTAATGGTCTTCTACGCCGGGATTGTTACCCTGCTGCTTATCAGGCAGAAAAGGGTAACCCAGCGTATTGCCCGTGCGGCAACCCGCGTTATTCCTGAACCGGCCATTCGTCACGACGATAGCGAACAACGTTTTCTGGAAAAAGCGGATGAAGCCATGCGGCTGAATCAGACATTCCAGAAATTTGTGCCGAGACAGTTTGTCGACCACTTTGCCAAACATGGCATCGACACCCTGGAACTCGGCCGTGCCGACGAAGACGAAGTCGCAATCCTGTTCTGCGACATACGCGGTTTTACCGGCCTGTCGGAGAAAATGACACCCCAGGAGTTAATGAACTTCCTGAATTCTTATTTTCTGCGGATGAACGCCCCTATTCACCAGAATGGCGGCTTCATAGATAAGTTCATCGGTGACGCCATTATGGCCCTGTTTGACCACCCCGGTGGCACTGGCACTGACAAAGCAACCGATGCAGTTAATGCGGCACTCGACCTGCAAAAAGCCCTTAGCGTTTATAACACGCACCGGGCTAAATCCGGCTATGAGGGAATTCGGGTAGGCGTAGGTGTTCATATTGGGCCGGTGATCCTTGGCACCGTGGGTAGCGATGACAGAATGGATACTACTGTGATTGGCGACAGCGTGAATATCGCCTTTCGTCTCGAGGGACTGGCTCCGATGTATCACGCCGATATTGTTATCAGTGCGCAAACACTAAAAGCCTTCAGTCATAAACAGCAAATAGACTACCGCGTGCTGGATGTGGTCAGAATTAAAGGCCGTCAGGCCCCGATTCGTGTCTATGAAGTCCTAAACCACCTGAGCGAGGATCTTCGCAAACAAAAACTCATTGTGGCGCCATATATCCGCGATGGCCTCGCTTGTCGTATCACCAAAGACTGGCAGGAAGCGCTCAGCCATTTCAATAAAGCATTGCTAATAGCCCCTGACGACCGACTGCTGCATCATCACATCCACAGCATTAAAACTCTGATGCGCACTGACCTCCCCGCCGACTGGGATGGCGCTGTATCACATTAATCAACAGGAAGGCGAAGTGAATAATTACGATATACAGATGATTTTTCAATGGCTGCTCCCTGTAGCTATCATCATGACCGTGGTGGGGTTTATGTTAGGTAAACGTAAAACCGACAAACCCATACTGACCGCGCTGTCACTGGGTATTTCCGTATTCGTACCTATTGTGGCCATTGTGTATTTAATCTATTTGCTCAATAAACCCGATCAGGTTTCCGCAAATTAAGCCAGTAAAGCCGAGTCCATAAAAAAGCCGGACGAGAAGTGGAAGCCCGTCCGGCCAAAACAGTCAGCCGTCGCCACTTAGCGACGGATGTTTTACTGATTAAATATGCTCAATAGAGCGTAACGCCTGGATCCGCTTCTCCAGCGGCGGGTGGCTCATAAACAGTTCTGAGAAGCTGCGTTTACCAGCAATACCGAAAGCCATCATTGTGCCTTCCAGCTCGCTTTCCCGGTTAGACTTGAGCCGCTCCAGCGCGGCAATCATTTTTTGCTTGCCAACCAGTGAAGCGGATCCCGCATCGGCACGAAACTCACGTTGACGGGAGAACCAGAACACCACCACACTTGCCAGCGCGCCAAAAATTACTTCCAAAATGATAACGGTGAACATATAAGCAAAACCGCCAACCACGTCACCATCTTCATCGTTTTGCATCAGGTTACTGATCAAACCGGCGACGACCCGGGCGAGGAAAATCACGAAGGTGTTTACCACGCCCTGAATAAGCGCCAGGGTAATCATATCGCCATTTGCCACATGAGATACTTCGTGGGCCAGCACTGCCTCAGCTTCTTCCTGCGTCATGTTATGCAGCAAGCCTGTCGACACCGCAACCAAGGCCTTATTGCGATTAGACCCAGTGGCAAAGGCATTGATTTCCGGCGAATCGTAAACCGCGACTTCCGGCATACCAATACCGGCTTTTTGCGCCTGACGTTTCACGGTGTCCAGCAGCCATTGCTCAGTAGCATTACGCGACCGCTCAATGACTACAGCGCCGGTAGAGCGCTTTGCCAGCCACTTCGACATCAATAGTGAAATAAACGAACCGCCAAAACCAAATACTGCGGCAAATACCAGTAAACCGCCCATACTCTGGCTGTTAATACCCAGTACGGTAAACACCACACTAAGCACAATCCCGAGTACCAGCACCACAGCCAGGTTTGTGATCAAAAACAGCACGACACGTTTCATAAAAGCCTCGCTAAACAAGAAACGAAAATTAACACTGGGCATTATATAGGGTCATTCACTGTAAGTTAAAATCGTATATAACTTATATTTAGTAAGGAAAATACTGATCAAAAAAAACCGGCGATGAGATTAGTTTCACAGGGCTTTTACCAGTTGCAAAACAGCAGGGTGAGTCAGTTTTCGCTCCGGAGAAATCGCGTAGAGTTGCTCGGTGACCCGGTTAATCACCCCGACTTTGCGCAGACCAAATTGTTTTTCCAGCTGCGGCGCCAACAGCAACGGAGCAGAAAACGCGCCTAATCCTTCCTGGGCAAAAGCCAGCATCAACGCACTGTCATCAAATTCCGCCGTGATATCAGGCTGAATATCCTGGGTGCTGAACCAGCCCAGCAACTGCTGTCGAATTAACGATTTCTTGCCTTGCAGCAGGAAGGGGGCATTATGGAGTGAGTGGGGAAAATTCTGACTGAGTGCGTGGTATTTATCTGCGGTCGCATACACAGCCATGGGTGACTCGGTGATCAAATGGCTGTATGCCTTAATGTGACTGCCGGTTTGAATGGGTTGATCGGATAACACCATATCAAGACGGTTAACCGCTAACTCGCCAAGTAACGAGGTGAGTTCCCCTTCCCGGCACACCAGTTTCACCGGTAACTGTAATACCGGCTTAAGCATTTCGTAGACCAGGGTTTTAGGCAGCACATCGGTGATCCCCACGGTAAAGCTCTGCCACTGGTTGTGCTGCTGATTGAGCACAGACTTGAGTTCTTCACCGAGCTGAAAAATATCCGCGGCATAGCCCTGCACCAGTATCCCCAGCTCGGTGGGTATCAGCCGCCGGGATTGGCGGGTAAACAACGACGCGCCTATGGTGTCCTCCAGCGCACTTATCTGGCCACTGATCGTTTGCGGCGTGATATGCAGTATCTCACTGACCCTGGCGATGGAGCCATGCTCGGCCACCATGTAAAAGTAATACAGCTGGTTGTAGTTAATCGGCGTCATGGGCAGCTGGTGTTATCAGAGCTTGGCCTGAGCTTTAATAAAGGCAATGGATGGCGCAAAAAACGCGCAGCCTGTCTCGGCAGCTGTATAGTCCAGCCAGCGGTCGTATTCGCCGTCGCCACTACCATATACCTGACTGTGCAACATACGTTTAAAGGGTTGTGAGCTGGCCGCACAGGTCACAGAAAACATGCCTTGCGATGTCATATCGCCGTAAGGCATCCCCTGCTTGAGCAAGTCAGCCATACCCTGTTCTGTCGCAGTAGTGCTGGCTCTGATGCTGTGAGAAGAAGGGTTACACTCCACACTGGGCAGGTTATGCTCTTTGGTAGTGCCCATGATTTGTTCCTGTTGGCGTTCAGACAAGCTCAACCAACGGCGTAAATCGTGCCTGAAGCGCTGCACATGCACATAGCTACCACCGGAAAAACCATTCTCATCATCTTCAATAACGGCAACTTTGGCTCGTTGTAGCCCCCGAGGATTGTCCTGTGCATACAAGTAGCCGTTAAGATCGCGACCGTCCAGATAGCGGAACCCCTGTATCTGCTCCACCAGCTCCACATGGATCCGCAGTAGTTCCATAATCTCAAGGCCAATGGCATAGCAAATATCAATGCGATCGGCACGGATTTGAATAAACAGATCACAGGGCGTGGAGGGCGCTACGCGGTCTTCACTTTGCATATCAGGAAACGGCGTCAGTTCAATGGGGATTGGGCCTGGATAAAGTTCACTCCAGTAATTACTGCCCACGGCGATAACCCCAGACACCATGGCTTCGTAGTGTTCATTATCATAATAATCAATCACTTCCAATGCCCGGCCCAGCTTCGCCCGGACGGCTTGTGAATCGTCGTCAATCACATTGAACAACAAGTACTGCGCATGCAGATTGGGTTCAGCACAAATACCTTTTTGTGGTTGCGACATAGTCTTCCCGTTGTTTTTATCGTTATCGACCGGCGTTGTTAATTAGTACCCGGCAGCCTGACCATCTTTTCGGCTTTCTGATGCACCATAGTATATCTGCTTATCGGCATCATACATAATCGCTTGATAGCCACCGTAAATCCCCAGTTTATTTTCCAGTTTGTGGCCTCTTTCCAGCAACTCTCTTTCGGTGCTCAGCGAAAAGCCGCGTTCCAGACTAATCGATCCACCATCTTTCATTAACTCGCCGGTAGGACTGCTTGAGCCACTGTGAATAAACCGGGGCGCATCACCAGCCTCCTGCAAATTCATACCAAAATCAACAAGATTGACGATTATTTGGGCATGCATCTGAGGCTGAGTAGCACCGCCCATGACGCCAAAACTTAACCAGGGTTTATTGTTGCGGGTGACCATGGCCGGGATAATGGTATGAAACGGACGTTTACCCGGCTGATATTCGTTACTGTGACCGGGCTCCAGGGTAAACAACTCACCACGGTTTTGCAGAATAAAGCCCAGCCCAGGCGGGGTCATGCCGGAGCCCATGCCCCGATAGTTACTCTGAATTAACGAAACCATATTACCGCGGCTATCGGCAACGGTCAGATACACGGTGTCGCCGTCGATAACGCCAGCATCATATCGATTGGCCGCCTTTAGCGGATCGATAAGTTTACGGCGCTCACCAGCGTAGTCTTTGCTGATAAGCCGTGCTACTGGGATATCGTTAAATGCCGGATCGGCGTAGTACTTGGCGCGGTCTTCAAAGGCCAGCTTTTTTGCTTCAACAAAGGTGTGAATATAATCGGTGGAGTCCAGCCCCATGCCTTCAATGTCGTACTGCTCCAGAATATTGAGGATCTGCAATGCCGCAATGCCCTGCCCGTTAGGTGGTAGCTCCCAGACATCGTAACCGCGGTAATTTGCCGATACCGGCGTCACCCACTCAGAGGTGTGAGAAGCCAAATCGTCATAACTTAAATAGCCGCCCTGCTCTTTCATATACGCAGCAATGATCCGGGCAATATCCCCTTTATAAAACGCGTCCCGGCCACCAGTAGCAATTTTCTCGTAGGTAACAGCCAGCCCCGGGTTCTTAAACACATCACCCTTTTGCGGCACTTTCTCCCCAGGCATGAAAGTTGTTGCAAATCCCGGGTAGTGACCGATTCGATCAACATTCATCTGCCAGTAATAAGCCACCAGTTCACTGACCGGAAAGCCGTTACGAGCATAACGAATCGCCGGCGACAGCAATGAGGTCATGGGTAAGCGACCAAAACGTTTATGCAATTCAAACCAGCCGTCTACTGCACCTGGCACTGACACCGGCAACGGCCCGAAAGACGGAATCTTGGTTAGCCCCTGTGCGGAAAATACCTCGGCAGTCAGCGATTTGGGAGACCGTCCGGACGCATTCAGCCCGTATAATTGTTTGCTCTCGGCATCCCAGACAAGCGCAAACAGGTCGCCACCAATTCCGCTACCGGTGGGCTCTACAAGACCCAGCATGGCATTTGCCGCAATGGCTGCATCAATGGCGCTGCCCCCTTGCTTTAAGATATCCAGCCCGACCTGAGTTGCCAGCGGCTGACTGGTCGCCACCATCCCTTGCCGGGCAATGACTTCGGAGCGACTGGCAAAGGGTTTGCCGGTGATTCTGTCATAGGCACTGGCTGGTAAAGTCATCGCCAACCCCATCACCACGCAAGTCAGTTTAATTCGCATGCCTTTTAATAAACTCAACATCATTATTATTACGTTACCCTTGTTATCGTGAGTGTCTGGCTGTCTGTCTGTCTGTAAGAATTACCAGCCCGGCGTGAATGCTTTGCCTAAGATAACATACTATTACAATCCTTCACTTTTTGCCGAAAAACCAAAGACCTTTAAATACGCGGTCTGAACAACAAGCATTAGGAGTAAACGAGTTGGAATCATGTTTGCAATATGGTTCAAATGAGCTAGTTATCTGTCCCCTCGCTTGCAGTACTTGTGGACCATTTTTTCAATTTGTCTTTTAAGACATCAACCCGCAGAGAGTCAGTACCATGAGCACGGAATTTAGTATCGTTACTATCGTGAAGCACCGCACCCAACAGCTGTCTAATTTACTGAGCAGTATCGAGTGCTCGTCAGTGCTCCCCAAAGAGGTGGTAATTGTCTGGATGACCTCACCAAGTGACGAGTCGCTATTAAGCAGTGAATACTTTGACATTCAGCATTGTTTTACCACGCATTCAGAGTTGCCAATAGCGAAGGCCCGTAATCGTGGCTTTGAAGCCTGTGCCACTTCAAGCATTATCTACCTGGATGTGGACTGTTTTTGCCCTGCGACTCTGCTGCAGGAGATGACAGCAACACTGGCAAACGGACGGGTGATTACCGCGAACATAACTGACCTGCCATGCAGGGCCGAAGAAGTGTCAAAAAATATTTTACAAGAGTTAGCGACAATTCCGCTACAAGCCCCGGAAGAACTCCCCTTTGTTCACTTTGATACCACGGTATTTGCTATCACCAGCGACGACTTTGACCGTCTCGGCGGTTTTGATACTGACTACGATGGCTACGGCTTTAGCGATGTGGATTTTGCCATGCGCTGCAGCCAGGCCGGCCTTACATTAGTTAACACCGGCCGGCACGTCTTTAAACAATTTCATATGCATTTTGATCCGCCGCTTAATCACCTATGCGATCTCGTTGCCAACGCGGAGCTGTTCAAACAAAAGTGGAGTTGCTATCCCTTCTGCGACTATTTCGAAAAATTTGCTGAGCTTGGCTATGTGAATGCCGATTATCAACAAACCGGGATCCGGGTAACCCGTCTGGCATCAGAGGATGAACTGGATGAATTTTTTATCGAGCAGCCCTGCGACGAACAAGCGGAAGTTGCTGAAGAGATCAGGCAAAGCGCCTGAAGCATGAGTCATCACAAAGCCCGGCAAATACCGGCTTTTTTGACATGTGACTGACTTATTTGTCTTTCAGAGGTGTGTTCTCGGTCGCCGGCACCGCGTTGACATCGGTTCCTGGTAACTCAACGGCTTGGCCGCACGTCCGGCTGAACGGTTTCCAATACCGCATACCAGCGCGCTTTTGCACCATACGGTGAAAGGGTTCATCCCGCCAGCACATGTTGTACCCATAGCAGAAGAAACCGGGCTAATTCATCAATTAGGTAAATGGGTCTTGCGCTGTGTTTTTGACCAACTGCATAGCTGGCAATAAACTCATATTCCACTACACCGGGTCTCTATGAATGTAACGGCCTCCCAGTTTGCTGAAGGAGACTTAATCCACTTTTTGCTGGCGGAAAGAGAGCGCTACGAGATACCAGCCGAACTCATTGAAGTTGAACTTACCGAGTCCAGTTTACTTTTCGATAGCCAGAAAGCGATTGAGTAACTAAAGATACTGCAATAACACCGGTATATCAGTATCGCTGGGAGATTTTGGTACCCGTTATTCAGGTTTGTCGCTCTTACGAGAAATACCATTGAACGTGCTTAAAATCGATAGGTCCTTTATCGACAACATCGCTCATCAGCAAAGTAAGGAACTCGCCAGCTCCAGCATTGCCATTAGCAAATACATGAAACTGCCAATGATCGCCGAAGAAACAGAACGCCTGGAGCAGGTAGAAATGCTTACAATAATAGGCGGTGATTATTTTCAGGGGTACTATTTCAGCCGGCTCCTAACGCCAGAGGATTTCGCCGCCTACGTCATGCGGTAAAGAAAACCACCGGGTAAGAAAAAACCCCGCATAAGCGGGGTCTGAGTCGAAGTGATTTAGGCTTATTATTATTAACTTAAGTGCCTAATCAATAATGTGTCCGAAGATTATGAACGGCCACCAGTGAAGTCAGGATAAGCTTCCAGACCACATTCACTGATATCAACACCTTCAAATTCTTCTTCTTCGCTAACGCGTACACCGATAACTGCTTTGATGATTAACCAAACCACTAAGCTGGTTACGAATACCCATACGAAGATAGTCAGTGCACCGATGATTTGACCAGAGAAAGTCGCGCCACCAGTAACAGGAACCAGTAACAGACCTAACAGACCAACCACACCGTGAACAGAAATCGCACCTACCGGATCATCGATTTTCAGTTTGTCCAGAGTAACAATACTGAATACTACCAGGATACCACCCAGGGCACCGAACAGCGTCGCAGTCAGTGGCGTAGGGGTCGAAGGTTCAGCAGTAATAGCAACCAGACCAGCCAGAGCACCGTTCAGTGCCATTGTCAGGTCAGCTTTACCAAACATAATGCGGGCTACAATCAGTGCGGCAATACAGCCACCCGCTGCAGCAGCGTTGGTGTTCATAAACACAACCGCCACTGAGTTAGCGCTTTCCACGGTAGCAGTAGCCAGTACTGAACCACCGTTGAAACCAAACCAGCCCATCCACAGGATGAACGTGCCTAAGGTCGCCAGTGGCAGGTTAGCGCCAGGGATAGCGTTAACTTTACCGTCTGTGGTGTATTTACCTTTACGTGCACCAAGTACAATTACACCAGCCAGTGCCGCCGCAGCGCCCGCCATGTGAACGATACCAGAACCAGCGAAGTCAGAGAAACCAAGATCGCCCAGTGTGTACATGCCGAATACAGAGGCGCCGCCCCAGGTCCAGGCACCTTCCATTGGGTAGATGAAACCAGTCATCACTACCGCAAAAGCAAGAAATGCCCACAGTTTCATACGCTCAGCTACCGCGCCAGATACGATTGACATTGCCGTAGCAACGAATACCACCTGAAAGAAGAAGTCCGCTGAAGGCGCGTAAGTTGCTGGTTCTTCAGCCACACCCGTTGCACCGTCACCCATGATGCCAGACAGCAACATCATGTCACCGCCGTGGTACATAATGCCGTAACCACACACCATGTACATGGTACATGCGATAGCAAACAGAGCGATGTTTTTAGTCAAGATTTCAGTTGTGTTTTTAGCACGTACAAGGCCAGCTTCCAGCATAGCAAAACCTGCAGCCATCCACATTACCAGTGCGCCACAGATCAAAAAGTAAAAGGTATCTAACGCGTACCCTAATTCAAATGTTGTTTCCATTATGCTTATCTCCGCAAATTTCTCGTCGACTGCTCTTACAGTGCGTCGGTATCTGTTTCGCCAGTACGAATCCGGACAGCGCCTTCAAGGTCATAAACAAAGACCTTACCGTCACCAATTTTGCCGGTTTTCGCAGCGCCCGTGATGGCTTCAACCAATCGTTCCACCTGGTCATCCTGAACGGCTATTTCCAGTTTGACTTTCGGCAGGAAGTCGACCTGATACTCGGCTCCGCGGTATAATTCTGTATGTCCTTTTTGACGTCCGAAACCTTTCACTTCGGTTACGGTCAGACCGTCAATACCGATTTCTGAAATGGCTTCACGAACATCATCCAGCTTAAATGGCTTGATGATTGCTGTGACTAGTTTCATGTGTTGCTCCCAAAATAATCGTGGTTTGCTACCAGTGTTCGTGTTGTGCGAGATTGACTAGAACAAGTCCTATGCCATAAATTTAAATCCATTAAAATCAACAACTAAATTAAAAATTATTATATTTTCTTGCCATTTTTCGCACCATTTAAATGCATGACAGTCGGTTTGCACTATTTTGGTGCCACTTCTATTCATCCATCCAGTTATGTCGTTTATCGCAGGGAACTTAGCGTAAAACGGTCGGTCTATCTGGCATGGGAAAAATGGACTTCGCCTTTACCGGGCCCACGCGTTTTCAATCTGCTGCACCAGCCCCTAAGAAGGCTGGCAGACTGGCGTGGCTGATTGTCTGCTCGGTGCTGGCTCATATTGCGGTACTGGCCACTTTATCGTTTCCACCACCGGCTTCACTGCCGGTTAAATCCAGTCCGGTACAAGCAGTCTTATACACGCCGGTTGTGCCTGCACAGGCCCTGCCGACACCTGCAGAACGTTCCGTTCCAGTCCGCAGTGACATACCGGCAGAGGAGCCTGAGGTAGTCGAGCCGGCGTCTGCACCCGCGAACGAACCATCGCATCCCGAAGCGGCGTCACCGCCACCGCAACCAAAACTACCACCCAGTACCAGTAGCGAAACCTCTGCGCCATCTTCAGGCGAAATACTGACTCAGGCAGAGGACAGCCCGGCGCCGCCTTCACGACGTTTATCCGACGCTATCAGCCGGGGGATTGCAGGACAGCAGTTAAAGAGACAGTATGATCTCGCCGAGCAAGTCACGCGGCAGCGTCGCCTGGAGCAGAAATCTCCGGACCTCAACATAGGCGAGTACGAGCCGGTCGAGCAAAAGGTAGGAGAATATGCCGTGAATTGCGAAAAGGGTGTTAATAGCACCCTGGCAACAGTTGCGCGACTGTTTGGAGGCAATGTAAAGTGCAACAGTCGCAACGAATTCCAGCAATTCATCGACAAACGACAACATAAACAACCAGAACAATAAGGGACTGCCCGTGGCCGGAGCCAACCTACTCGCACTTATTGATGATATAGCCACTCTGCTAGACGATGTCGCCATGATGTCGAAAATGGCAGCCAAGAAAACTGCCGGTGTACTGGGCGATGATTTGGCACTCAATGCCAATCAGGTACAGGGGGTTAAACCCGACCGCGAAATACCGGTGGTGTGGGCAGTAGCCAAAGGGTCCTTCATTAACAAACTCATTCTGGTGCCTGCAGCATTGTTAATCAGTGCTTTTGTGCCGGTGCTAATCACCGTATTGTTAGTGCTTGGTGGCCTTTATTTGTGTTTCGAAGGGGCAGAAAAGGTTCTCCATCGCTTCCTGCCCCATGCCGACAGCCCAGAGGAGGCCGATGAGCGCCTCATCAATCTGACCGACGCTTCCATTGACCTGGTGCAAATGGAAAAAGACAAAATTAAAGGAGCGATACGCACCGACTTTATTTTGTCTGCAGAAATTGTGGTCATTACCCTTGGTAGCCTGCAGGGTGCCGACCTGGCCACCCAGATCCTGGTCCTAAGCGGACTGAGTATTGCCTTTACTATTGGTGTATACGGCCTGGTGGCTGGCATTGTAAAAATGGATGACCTCGGCTTGTACCTGCTGCGTAAATCACTTACCGGTGATTATAACGGTGCTCAGCGCTTCGCCGGCCGTTTTATACTGACAGCGGCTCCCATTCTGATGAAAGTACTGTCATTCGTTGGCACCATCGCGATGTTCCTGGTGGGCGGCGGTATTCTGACTCATAGTATCCCCTTTTTGCACCATCTCGCTGAATCGGTAACCCAGTTAGTCCCGCAGATAGCATTACTTCTCAGTATCACCGCCGATGGTATCGCCGGGTTAGTCGCTGGAGCGATCATCGCTTTTGGCCTGGCTGTATTCAATAAAGCCCGTCAGTGATCAGACTCAACACCACCAGTAGAGTAGCATTAGCCATTTACACTACTTTACTGGTAATTCAGTTATTTATTAGCAAAAAAAACCACCCGCCTTATTTTTTCCGCCTTTATAAAATCAAAATAAATACCTACAAATCAATATCTTAAAAAATAATTACCTGACTGGCACAACTATCGCTAACTATTCTGCGACTTAAACAAACAGACAGCCTGCTCGGCGAGCAAGAAGAGGCTCTGATTGGGTACAGGGCAGCAAGTGTGAAGCGCTTACTGGTGTGCCCGTATAGAACAGCGAGGTTCGAGATTATGATTACTTACAGTTTTTTAATTTGGCTTTTATTGGGTCCGGTGCTGGCTTACGTCGTTGCGCTGGGGATTTTTAACGGGATTCGTTACCTGTTTACGTCAGACTCTTTAATCCACTAAAGGCTTACTCTATTTGTATCCCTGGACACTCCCGTAGTGCCACTTCTCAGGAATTGCAGATCTCTGCAATCTCCTGAGTTTTTTTATGCGGTAGTGACTAATCAATTATCTCTCAGCCAATCTCACCAGCCTTTATGCTCTGCCTTTCAAGATCAGAAGAAGCATAACTGACAGAAACATTATCGGGTGTTTAAAACATCCTGCTGTTTATTTGGTTCTTATTGAGCGAAATACTGGCGTTGGTCAGAAGAAGTAAAAACGTAGAGGCGTCATGGACGACGCCTCCGGCCAGCAAGGGCATGGCGCCCTCTCTGTTCGATAGGTTTACCTGACCAATTCCAGTATGCCTTCGCGAGTAAGAACTGGGCAAAGCTGTTATGAAGGGCAAAGAGAAGCCTCCTCCCCTTTGGGTGCTGTCGGCACCCCGACATATTGGTGTTCAGCCAAGTCTGATTAGCCTATCAACCACCAAACAACCGTTCCCACCATGACTTTTCCTTTGCCTTTTCAGGCGGTGCTTTTCCACCCGGTTGACCTGCGCAGCCCTGAGCAGGCGGCAGGGCTTCGAGCACTGCTGGTACACTCATGCTACCTGGACATCCGGCCGTGACTACCGCGCCGGTCTCAGGATCAAAGTGAGCAATACCAAGACCATTAGGAAAACGTCGGGACAGCGATTTAGGTTCCTGTAACTGCTGGTAGGCAAGGAAAACCGGCAATGCACCAGTAGAGCCTGTCAGACCGGTTGACCGGTTTTCATCATTACCTACCCATACTGTGGCCAGGTTATTACGGTCGTATCCGGCAAACCAACTATCCCGGTAATCATCGGTGGTACCGGTTTTACCCGCCATGTTAATGTTATCAAAGGCTCTGCCAATGGCTTTTGCCGTGCCTTCGGTGGTCACCTTATAAAGCGCGTAATTGAGCAGGTAAGCCGACTCTTCGTTAACACGCTGCTCGCCGTATTCCGCCTGGCGCCACATTAAACGGTTATTTACACTCACAATAGCACTGACCGTATGTAACGGCCGGTATGCACCATTGTTTGCAATCGTTTGGTATATCTGGTTGGTTTCGAAAGGAGTGAGCGCTACCGCGCCAAGGGTCAGCGCAGGCACTTCCGGAACTGGCCGTTTAACGCCCAGATTTCTTAACGTGGCGGCAACGTTATCGATACCCAGCTCAAGTCCAAGGTTAACAGTCGGTACGTTTAACGACAAACTGAGGGCATCCATAAGCGGTACGGATCCGCGGTAAGTTTTATCGAAGTTTTGTGGCTGCCAGTTATCTCCGTGTTCATCGTTGAGCGATAAGGGCTTATCTTCCAACGGAGTGGCCAGATTATACTGCGCCGGTTGTTCCAGCGCTGTCAGGTACACTGCGGGTTTTACCAGCGACCCTATGGGTCGTACCGCATCCAAAGCACGATTAAAACCGGCAAAGCTGACATTGCGTCCGCCTACCAGTGCGCGCACTTCACCGCTGCCAATGTCTGATACCACCATAGCCCCTTCCAGGGGCGCGTCGCGGCCGGGCTGCAAGCGGTCCAGGGTGCGGGCTAACGCCTGTTCAGCACGGCGTTGTGCATAAATATCCAGTGTTGTGAACACCTTCACACCCGACTCACGAATGTTAGGGTCGGCCAGAATGGTTTGTAGTTCCTTACGAACCTGAGTCATAAATGCCGGGTGTTTGCCGGTAGCCAGGCTGTCACCGGTCGCAATGCCTACCGGTCTGGATACAGCCATTTCGTATTGTTGCGGGCTTAACTCATTGCCCTCCAGCAACAAACGCAGTACCAGATTGCGCCGCTCGATGGCCCGTTCAGGATACTTGCGGGGATTATAATAAGATGGCCCTTTTATCATACCCACCAGCATGGCGATTTCGGTTTCGTCGAGTTCATATACGGGGCGGTCAAAATAAAAATAACTGGCCAGGCCGAAACCATGAACCGCCATATCGCCGCTCTGACCCAGGAACACTTCATTCAGATAAGCCTGGATGATCTTGTCTTTGCTGTAGCGGGCATCAATGATAATAGCCATCAGGGCTTCTTTAATCTTGCGCTCAAGCGAGCGTTCGCGCGTCAGATACAGGTTTTTTACCAGTTGCTGAGTCAGCGTACTGCCGCCCTGCACCGTGCGTCCGGCGGCGATATTCGCCAGTAGCGCACGGATGATGGACAAAGGGGCGATGCCGTGATGACTGTAAAAATCGCGATCTTCGGTAAGGGTTAATGCCTTTACCAGTAACGGCGGTACATCCTCCAGAGTAACCAGCATCCGATCTTCCTGACTGCCACTGGCAAGACGGGTCACCAGCCAGGACTCCAGCCTGACCTGCGGTAATGACTGGCCGGTTTGTAGATCAGTGATCGACGCAATGCGCATACCATTCCAGCGAATGTTTAACTGCCGTAATGGCTGAAAGCCATCCGGAAAATGAAACGCCCGGCGATAAATGCTGATAGCGGCATTACTCACGCTGTATTCACCACTGCCCTGAATTTGATTAACCCGTCGGTAGCCCAGTAGTTTTAACTCATCCAGCACTTCTTTGCGGGTCACCTCCTCGCCCTTTCGCAGTTCCAAGGGGCGGGCATAGATTTGTGCAGGCACCTGCCACTTATTGCCTGAAAAGTGGTGCTTAATCTGGGCATCGAGATAAATAATGTAGGCCCCGAACAGCACCAGCAGAATCAAAGAGAACTTCCAGAAAAACCGCCAAAGTCGGCGTTTTCGGTTAAGATTAGAAGTAGGCTCAGCTTTTTTTGATGTCACAACGCTTCCTGTAAATACTTTGCGGGTACGACCGGTTGCTGGCATTCAGGCCTGGTAAGGGACACAGCAGTTTTGTTTGCGCTGTATCAATTACCTTTATGCAACTTTAGGCTCATCAGACTAGACAAGTGATTGTTCGCTTTTTACTCTGTAAGTCAAACAGCCTCTGGGAAAGCCATGATACTGGCTAAAGTAAGGAGTTTACCATGAAAATTACCGTCGATATCGATCTGTCACCGTCAGAAGCTCGCGAACTCTTAGGCTGGCCGGACATGACCAAAATCCATGAAGCCACCATTGCCATGTTTACCGAACAGTTAAAAAACGGTAACCAGGAAACAATGATGACTCTTCTGAAACCCTACCTTGATGGCAGTCAACAGGCCTTTTCTTTCTACCAGAAAATGATGGAAGGCATTGCCACCAGCACCGCCTCAGGCAAAAAATAACAACTTCAAGGAGCACTTGTGGAGCAACAGGATAAGCAGGAAATTCTGGACACGCTGAACCAGTATGCTGAGCAGTTTAATAGCATGGTACAGAAAATTCTTACCCGTCAGGCTGATTCGAACGACGCAGCAAAGATGTTCGACCCGCAGCATTTGCAGCAGCTACTGACCACAAAGCTGGCCGATAAGGTAGAAGTAGATACCTCTAAGCTGGTTGAAAACCAAATGGAGTTTATGCGCCAGCAAACCGAGCTATGGCAGCAGGCAAGCAAAGCTATGTTTGGCGAAAAAGCTCAAGCGGTCGTCAGTGAGTCCCGTGGGGATAAACGTTTCAGCCACACCGACTGGAATGACAACCCGGTGTTTAACTATTTAAAGCAAGCCTATCTGATCAACTCCAAAATGCTGCAGGGCATGATGGACTCCATGACTTTTGCCGACCCTAAATCTGCTGAACAGGTAAAATTTTACACGCGTCAGTATATTAACTCGGTAGCGCCAACCAATTACCTGTTCTCAAACCCGGATGTGTGTGAAGAAATCCTCAAATCCAAAGGGCAAAGCATGCTCAAGGGTATTGAGAATTTTATGCGCGACCTGGAACAAAGCCCCCTTGAAGCGTTTAAGATTACGCAAACCGACATGTCGGCCTTCGAGCTGGGTGAAAACCTGGCGACTACCGAGGGCAAAGTGGTGTACCAGAATGATCTCATCCAGCTCATTCACTACGTACCGAAAAAAGCGAAAACCTACGCCCCGCCAATTCTGTTTGTGCCGCCGTTTATCAATAAATATTACATCCTTGACCTCGATGAAAAGAAATCAGCGGTGAAAGGATTGCTCGAAAACGGTTTCAGCGTGTTTATGATTTCCTGGGTCAACCCGGACAAATCCCTGGCCAACCATGACTTTATCAGTTACATGAAACATGGCCCGCTGGCCGCGCTGGATGTGGTATGTGAGATTACCAAACAGCCCAAGGTTAATCTGACCGGGTTCTGTGTGGGCGGCACGCTGTCCGCTGTGACAGCGGCTTACCTGCGCGCCCAGGGTGATGAACGGATTCAGTCACTGACTCTGCTAACGACCCTGACCGACTTCAGTGAGCCTGGTGAAATTGGTAACTACCTGACCGAAGAAAGCCTTAACGCCATGGAGCAGAACGCCGACATTAAAGGCGTTTATGACGGCCGCATACTGGGGCTCAGTTTCAGCCTGTTACGCGAAAACAACCTGTTCTGGTCGTACTTTATCAATAACTACTTAAAAGGCGAGGATCCCGCTGCCTTTGATATTCTGTTCTGGAACAGTGATGCCACCAACATCACCGCCGCCTGCTTCAAACAGTATGTGCGTACCATGTACTGGGAAAACAAACTGCGGGAACCTGGTGGTATGGTGATTGACGGCGTGCCTATCGATCTGAGCAATATCGACGTGCCGGTTTACTTCCTGGCCACCATTGCCGATCATATCGTGCTCTGGCAGGCTGCCTACAAAGGTACACAACTGGTGGGCGGTGAGACCCGCTTCGTGCTGGCCGGTTCCGGGCATTTAGCGGGAGTAATAAACCCACCCGCCAAAGGCAAGTATCCTCACTGGATCAACGAAGACCTGCCGGCAGACGCTGCCGCCTGGTTTGACGGTGCTACTCAGCATGAAGGCTCCTGGTGGCCGGATTGGTACAACTGGCTGCAATCACACAATGATAAACAGGTTACTTCACCCAAACCGGGTAAACATAAGTCTTACCCGGTTATTGAAGATGCACCTGGCAGTTACGTTAAACGCCGTCTCGGCTAATTATAAACCGCCCGTTATTTGCTCTGTTGGCCTGTTCTGCGCTACATTGCAGAACAGCTGACAGAGTTTATTCAACCTGCCGGCCCCGCTCCAGGGCCTTTTTCGGTTTTTCAGCTCTGTGTGTATCCGGCTCTGGGGTTGACAATGCGACTGCCCGGCAGTGATTGCCCGCCCGGATAAGCAGTTGTTAAGGTGACTCACTCACGTTCAAACAAGATAAGTACAGGTTCCGATGGTTACTATTAAGAAATATCCAAATCGCAGGCTTTATGACACGTCACGCAGTCAATATGTGAACATGGATTACATTAAAACACTGGTCAACGAGCGCACCGACTTTAACGTTGTCGACTCGAAATCCGGTGACGATGTGACCAAAACCATTTTACTCCAGATTATCAGTGAGTCTGAAACCAACGAGCATCAGTCTTTACTAACCAACAAACTCCTCAAGCAGCTTATTCGCTTTTACGACTCCGATATGCAGTTATTCCTGCGCGAGTACCTGGAACAAAGCCTGATTAGCTTCATGGAACAACAGGACAGCTTGCAGGGCATGATGAAGAATATGGTGGATACCAGCCCACTGGGTATGTTCAGTAAAATCATGGAACAGAATATCGACGCTTGGACCAAATCGAAAAAAGATCAGAAAAAATAGCCACTTGCTGCACTGCAGCATAAAAAGTTGTATCGTTATTCTATATTGTTCTAGGCATTTTGCTGCATTGCAACAAAATACCTCTTGACCATCCATGCCTCTACTGTCTAATATATAACCAACGAATGCTGCAACGCAGCAAGTATAAACTTCGAACGGGAGTGTTATATGTTTGGCAAATTTTCAGAGCAACTTAAGAAGTCTTCAAAGCCAGTAAATTCATGGATGGCCGTGAATGCAAAAATGCTGGAAGACTTATCGCAAAATCAAACTGAGCTGTTTACCGGTTTGTTAAGTGACGGCGTGAAATATCTCGAAACCGTGTCAGTACAAACCGAAGCGAAAGGCGTTTTTGCCGCCAATTCTGAATTTGCTGAAGCCATGCGCGATCGTTTGGCTGTTGCATCTAAAGGCGCTTACTCGACATTGAGCCATTTACAGGCTGATATGAAAGATGTCGTGAAATCATCAATCGAAGATGGTGCTGAAGTTGCCACGGAAGTTACTAAAGAAGTCACCAAGGCTGTTGAGAAACCAGCAGCTAAGGCGGCCGCACCGGTAAAAGCGCCTGCCAAGAAGGCAGCGCCTAAGCCTGCAGCAAAGGCAGAACCAACACCGGCGCCAGCCCCCAAAGAGGAGCCAGCCCCGGCAAAGGAAGCCACAGCAGCAAAGCCAGCTGAAGCCGAGGCAAAGCCGGCAGCTAAGTCTGCTGCAAAGAAAACCACGCGTACGCGTAGAACAACTTCGACAGCTAAAAAGCCAGCAACTAAAGCGGCCGAAACCAAATCAACCAATTAATTAACGACTCTTTAAGGAGAGACTAATGCTAGAGCAAATGACTGAAAAATTTCAAACTGCAATGAAGCCTGTAACTGAACTTGCGACTTTGAACATGAACACCATGCAGGAATTAGCTGAAAAGCAAAATTCTCTGTTCTCTACCCTGATGTCTGATGGTATGTCTTTTGTTGAGACTGCCAGCCAGCAAAAAGACCTGATGAGCCTTGCTGAAGCGCAGAAAGCGTATTTAGAAAGCCTGCAGGAAAAAATGACTGAGTCTGCTAAAAGCAGCTACACGCTGATCACTGAAACCCAGCAAAAAGCGGGCGAAATGATGAAAGGCATGAGCGAAGAGTTCACTACTAAGTTCACTGCTAAGTAAGACTCCGCCAGGCTAAAAATGCCCGCAACACTTGCTCTTAAAATTGCACAAAAGTGTTATGCGGGCCCAGAAAAAGGGCTGTTATACTTAATGGCCCTTTTTTGATATTTGTATTACAATTTTTTGAAATTTGTGGAACCAAGGCAATTTATTCGGGTCCACTCATCACTCAAAAAGTAGTACCTCCGGGAGTGAAACAATGAATTACCAAGCATACGACTACATGGCTCGCGGTGCGCAAATCATGCATGAAGGGTTTAGTCTGCTAAACGATATTGCCAGCCACCCGTCGAACCCATTTTCCCATACTATTCCAGGCCGTGTCAGCCGGGCGAGTCTCGAGACCGCCATGCGGCTAACCCGCCGTTATGAGAAAGTTGGCTTTAATATTGACGAGATCACCATTAATGGCAAATACCACGCCGTTAAGGAAGAAGTCGCATTATCCAAACCTTTTTGCGATTTAATTCACTTTAATCGCGTAGGTGTGCACGACGCTCATAAAGTATTGCTTGTAGCACCACTCTCCGGCCACTTTGCTACGTTACTTAAAGGCACAGTAGAAGCACTGTTGCCTGACCATGAAGTGTATATTACCGACTGGGCTGATGCCCGCGAGGTCCCCTTAGACGAGGGCCCGTTCAGCTTTGACTGTTATGTTGAATACCTGATTAACTTCATGGAATATCTGGGTCCTAATACCCACCTGATTGCCATTTGCCAGCCCACCGTGCAGGCACTGATTGCGACAGCAGTATTGGCTGAACAAAAAAGCCCGGCCACGCCTCATTCACTCACACTGATGGCGGGCCCTATCGATACCAGTAAAAATCCCACCAGGGTAAACGAGTTTTCTAGAAAACATCCGATGTCCTGGTTTCGTAATGTGGCCATCATGAGCGTACCTCATGGTTACCCGGGCGAAGGCCGCAAGGTTTACCCTGGCTTTATGCAGCTCGGTGGTTTTATTAGCATGAACCATAAGTCGCACATGCAAAAATATATCGACTTCTACCAAAACCTGTTTATGGGTGAAGAAGAAGATGCAGACCGCTTCCGGGCGTTTTATGACGAATATCTGGCGGTACTGGATATGCCGGCGGAGTTTTATCTGGAGACCATCGAGCGGGTATTCAAAAATAATGAAGTGGCTCGCGGGGCGATCACCTATAAAGGTCAGCCGGTAAACTTCGAAGCCATCGACAATACGCCGCTGCTGACAGTTGAAGGCGCTAATGACGATATTTGCGGTCTTGGTCAAACGGAAGCAGCCCAGCATTTATGCAAAAGCATTCCAAAGTCCAAGCGCAAACACCACGTTCAGCAAGGTGCCGGTCACTACGGTATTTTTAGTGGTTCGCAGTTCCGCAAACATATTCGTCCGTTGATCACCGATTTTATTCATAAATTTGCCTGACGTTATCTCGCCCATGCTGGCAACTTAGGTTAGCATGGGTGCTCTTAATTTCAGGGAGATTTCTATGCGCTTTGTTCACCGCTGCACACCCGCTAAACGCCAGCGTTTGTTCCCACTATTAACCTCCTGTTTCATGCTGTCCGCAGCAATGCTGAGCTTTCAGCCAGCAGTTTTCGCCCAGCAAAATAACGATGAACAGTCTTCAGCGAACGCCGATCCGGTACAGGCCTTCAACATCTGCAAACAAAGCCTGCAGCAATCAGCTTTAGAAGCTGGTATCACACCAGCAATAGCCGAACAGGTATTTGCCAATATTAAATATCAGCCCAGAGTCATTGAGCTTGATCGCAGTCAGCCGGAGTTTGTGCAAACGTTTCCTGGTTACTTCAGCAAGCGGGTCAATGACTGGCGAATCAACAAAGGTCGTGAACTTGCCGGTGAACACAAAGCGCTGTTGCAGGATTTGGTAAAACAGTACGGTATTCCTGCTCAGTACTTATTGGCGTTTTGGGGCCTGGAAACGAATTTCGGGGGCTACAAAGGGAAAATGCCGGTGCTGGATTCTCTGGCAACCCTGGCCTGTGATCCCCGGCGCAGCACCTTTTTCACCCGCGAATTACTCACTGCCGTAAAGCTGTTGGAAGAGCAGTCTTTAGAGCAGGAAAAAATGGTAGGGTCCTGGGCGGGTGCCATGGGTCACACCCAGTTTATGCCGTCAGCCTATGCCAACTATGCCATTGACGGCGACGGTGATGGACAAATTAATCTCTGGAATAGCGAAGCAGATGCGTTAACATCAGCCGCCAACTTTCTTTCCCAGCTAGGCTGGCAACCCGGATTTCGCTGGGGCAGAGAAGTAAAACTGCCTGGCGATTTTGATTACTCATTGCTGGGCTATGCCAAACGCCGCACCGTTACTGACTGGAACGCACTCGGGGTCACCCGTGCCAACGGTGATGCACTGGGTAACAGTGATATGAATGCCTACATAGTCATGCCTGCCGGTCATGAAGGGCCAACCTTTCTCGCATATCCTAATTTCAGAGTGATCATGCGCTGGAACAATTCGGAGTTTTACGCCATCGCAGTAGGCCGACTGGCAGACAGAATTGCCGGTGATAGTGAACTGGTTGCCTCCCTGCCCCCTTTGCCTAATTATCGTCGCGACGATATCAAAGCCATGCAGGAACAGCTCAATCAAAAAGGGATTGATGTTGGTGGTGCAGACGGTATTTTGGGCCCCGCTACCCGCGAGGGGATCCGCGTATTTCAGCGCCGTAATAATATGATTGCCGATGGTTTTCCATCGTTGGCTGTCATGCAGGCATTGGGTATTAAAGTAACGCCCACCTCTTAATTCTCAGACATTAAAAAGCCGGGCAAGCCTTTTCAGCGGCATGCCCGGCTTTTTGGGTTAATACATGTGCTGGCCACCGTTAATAGACAGCGTTGAGCCAGTGATAAAACTCGACTCATCCTTAATCAGGAACAACACACCGTCGGCGATATCTTCTGGCTTACCTAAACGGCCTACCGGGATTCTCGCAACGATTTTCTTCAGTACATCTTCCGGTACTGCGCGTACCATGTCTGTATCGATATAACCGGGAGCAATAGCATTTACCGTAATGCCTTTTGCTGCGCCTTCCTGCGCCAGCGCTTTAGTAAAGCCGTGGATCCCCGATTTTGCAGCCGCATAGTTCACCTGACCATACTGACCCGCCTGGCCATTGATTGAACCAATGTTTACAATTCGTCCAAATGACCGTTCACGCATGCCTTCAATCACTGCCCGGCAAGTGTTAAAGCAAGATGCCAGGTTAGTTTGAATTACCGCGTCCCACTGCTCAAAGGTCATTCGGTGCATAGTACCATCACGGGTAATACCCGCGTTATTAATTAACACATCTACCGGGCCGAAATCTGATTCAATTTGTTCTATCGCAGCTTTGGTTTTTTCAAAATCTGACACGTCAAACTTCATTGCAACAATACCGGTTCGCTCGGTAAATTCCTTTGCTGCCTGATCATTTCCACCATAGTTAGCCACTACGGTATAACCCGCATTCTTCAGTGTCGTACAGATTGCTTCACCAATACCGCGTGTTCCACCTGTAACGAGTGCTACTCTGCTCATGCTATTTCCTTCTTGTTTGATATTGCTCAACGTACAACTGATTACTATATAATCATCTATAGCCTGAATATTCCACTGTGAAAATCAGACGTTGGTCTATAAACTATTGTCCAAGTCAATAGCCTATTCGGTCTATATGACATTTTAATAATAGTATTCAGTTACTTATTCTTCGTTGTTTTAACAGAAGGCGTGGCAGTGGTCGGATCTTCAGGCCAGTAATGTTTGGGATAACGGCCTTTCATGTCTTTTCTGACATCGGTATAGCTACCCTGCCAGAAGCGCGGCAAATCATTAGTCGTTTGAACTGGTCGGCCGGCTGGTGATAATAATTCAACAGTCACCGTCTGACGCCCCTGGCCAATGGTAACGGGGGCGGAACTGCCGTACATTTCCTGCATTTTTGCCGAAAGCACAACCCGTGAGTCACTTTCGTAGCGAAGCCGACGAACCGAACCACTTGGCACTTTTATGCTGGTAGGTAACTGTTGCTCAATGGCCTGACGTTGTGGCCATGTCAGAATTTGTAGCAACACATCGGCCCAATGCGCATTTTGCAGTTGATTAAGTGATGCACACCTCCCCAATACAGATTGTACAGCCTCCTGTTCAAGCAACCCATTTGCGGTAAGAGTCGGCCAGGAGTCATCACCGTCGGCCCCCACTCTGAGATTCAGCGTTTTGGCCATGCTGAAGCGGTTGAGCGTCTCTCCAAGCTCGTTGAAGAATGGCCAGTCTTTAATGTTTTTACCGCCTAACCAGTCTTGCCAGCACTGAATTCGCTGCACTTCGCCCAGCTTAGCCATCGGCTTGCGAGACAGCAAAATTTGCTTAAAGTAACGCCGCTCTTCGGCCTTAATTATGTCGCTTTCGGCGTCATAAAAGGCAACCTGCTGTAACGAAACAGAATCCGCAAAGTGCTCCTGAAGAAGCGGCTCTTCAATAGGCTGCGCTAAACGAATAAGCAGGTTTGCGCCTTTTCGCTGACCAGACAATACCGCCAGCCAGGTGTGTTCTGTGTTTGCCGGCTGAGTTAGTTCCGCACCGGTTCCCATAGCCAGCTTGTACTCCTGTAAATTTCGCGCTCTGGCAATCCATCCTGGCCGCGCCAGGCTAACGGCAAGCCCAAGGTTCTGCTCGGAAACATGCGATATATCCTCAACTCTGGCAGTGCAGCCCAGTAAACGTGCATAGCGCGCAGCCTGACGGCTAACCGATTGCTTGAGCGCAACAGGTAAAGAGCGAATGACATCACTGATAATCCAGTGCTCGGTTTTTGGCGACTCCTCTGCTAAGGCTGTCACCACACAACCGGCCATCAGCAGAGTCGGATCATCGGTAAGCTCTGATTCCTCTTTAAGCTGCAGGAGCATACTGGCAAATTTCGGCTCAACTGGCAGCTTGAGACTCTCTTTGCCAAGTGGGGTAATCCGCCCCTGAGCTTCCAGCAAACACAATTCCTGCAACACCTGGTTAGCGGCATTCAGTTGTGCATCGCTTGGGTGATCCAGCATTGGCAAGGCCTCCAGGGATGTTCCCCAGTCGGCACTATGCAGAACCAGCGGCGTTATATCCTCGGTCCGAATGGCTGGAAGCGAGAACTCTGCCAACCGACTGTGGGCTTCTTTGCTCCAGAGTCGGTAACAGATGCCTTCCTGCACCCTGCCTGCCCGGCCTTTACGCTGCTCGGCGGAGGCCTGTGAAATCATCTTCAATGACAGCTCGGTCATGCCTGTCGTCGGGTGATACTGAGCGACCTGCTCACGCCCACTGTCTACCACAAGACTAATGCCTTCAATGGTTAAACTGGTTTCTGCAATGTTGGTAGCGAGTATAACCTTTCTCATCCCCTCTACATGGGGTTTAAGAGCCAGTTGCTGTTGCTGCAACGGCAGAGCGCCATGAAGGGGAAGAACTGCCACTCCCTTAGCCTCTACACCAGACAGCGAAGCCTGTACCTGATTGATATGTTTTACGGTCGGCAAGAATACCAGCACATCACCACTTTCTTTCGCTAGCACCTCTGCGATAAGGGCTGTAATACGCTGGCTTAGTTGTGATATATGGCATTCGCCCGCATACACTTCTTCAACGTCGAACCGACGTCCCTGGCTGGATAATACCGCAGCTTCTGGCAGTAACTGGCGCAAGGGACTGACATCCAGGGTCGCCGACATCACCACCAGCCGTAGGTCGTCACGCAGGTTTTGCCGTACCTCAGTTGCCAACGCCAGACTAAAGTCACTGTGTAAGCTACGCTCATGGAATTCATCAAATAAAACAATATCTACATTTGTAAGTTCCGGGTCCTGTTGCAATCGGCGGGTGAGGATCCCTTCGGTGATTATTTCAAGCCGGGTGGCAGCCGTGCTGTTGTGCTCGCCACGAATACGATAGCCGACGGTCTCTCCGACTTCCTCACCTAACTGACGAGCAAGGTAAGACGCCAGTTGCTTAACCACCACCCGGCGCGGCTGAAGCAACAATATTCTGGCTGACGTCGCGCGCAATAAGGCTAATGGAATGGCAGTAGACTTACCGGCTCCCGGCGGTGCGCTTAACAGCACATCTGCGGTATCCAGGGCCGCCAGTAAATCGGGGATGATGCTCTCTACAGGTAATGTGTTAGACATGGAAATAACTTCAGCAACAGACGAAAGAATAGTTGTTCTTTACTTATATACACGACACTGAGTGCAAACAGGCAGTATATCCATAGCCACTTAAGACATAAACCAGTCTTGTCCTGGGGTTTATAAACTGCCAACATAGCGATCAATCTAGCTTATCAGGCCTGAAAGTAATATGCGTTATTTTATTGGATTGGATTTGTCTCCGGCAAACAAACTGGCGCTGGACGGCTGGCGGGAAAAGAGCCTGCCTGAGCTACCGCGTTTAAAAATGCCACTGAATAGCAAAGCGCCTGCTCGCCAGCCGCGCCCGGTGCCCGCCGCTAATTTTCATATTACCCTGTGTTTTTTAGGCTCTATTACACCGCGGCAGTTAGAGACTGTCTCCGGATTGCTCGCTGAGGTAACCTCTCAACCTTTCGAACTCACATTGGATAATACGGGGTTCTGGTCGGGCCCGAAAATTTTCTTCGTGAGTCCAGTCGTTGTTCCTGAACCCTTGCAGCAGTTGGCCGCGAAAGTATCCACCGCGGCACGCCAAACAGACATAAATGTAGAAAAACGCGACTATCAGCCGCATGTTACGCTGATTCGCAACGTCAAAGCTGACTTTCCAACTCCGCTTTTTCTGCCGTCAGTTACCTGTCAGTTTAATCAGTTCCATTTATTTGAATCGGTCTCTACTCAATCTGGTGTAACATACCCCATCTGCCAAAGTTGGCCGCTGCGCAACAACCATTCAGTACGCGAAAAATTACTGCGCGGGAATTTTTAACCTTTGCCTCTTTACAGCACTGTCGCTGCTCGGTAAAAAGACACATCACTTTAGAGAACACCAGTAACATGCACCAAACTTTCAGACTTATTATCGATTGCCCCGACCAGGTTGGCCTGGTTGCACGCGTATCCCAATTTCTGGCTGACCATGATGCGTCAATCCTCGAAGCCAGCCATCATACCGACGTTCAGACCGGTCGGTTTTTTATGCGCCATGAAATCAGTACCGACTCATTAACGCTCTCTTATGAGCGTTTTATTGAAGAGTTTACCCCGCTGGCGAATGAATTCCAGATGCAGTGGAAAGTGACGGATTCGTCCAAGCGCCAGCGAGTAGCGCTACTCAGCAGTGTTGAATCCCATTGTCTGGTGGATATTTTACATCGCTGGCACACCGGCGAATTACATTGCGATATTCCCTGCATCATAGGTAACCACCCGCAAATGAAACAATTTGCCGACTGGTACAAGGTGCCTTTTCACTGGGTAGACTTTAAGTCCCTGGGGAAAGAAAGCGCGTTTAAACAAATTGAGGTATTGCTCGATGAATATGCCATCGACCTTACGGTACTCGCGCGTTTTATGCAGATCCTGCCTGACACCCTGTGCTCAAAGCTGGCCGGCAGAGCGATTAATATCCATCACAGCTTTCTGCCCTCCTTTGCCGGAGCCAAGCCCTATCAGCAAGCCTACGACCGCGGCGTGAAGCTTATTGGTGCAACCTGCCACTACGTCACCCGTGACCTTGATGAAGGCCCGATTATTGAGCAAAGTGTAAAACGCATCAGCCATAGTGATACGGTTGCCGACATGGTGCGTAAAGGTAAAGACTGTGAAGTGAATGCGCTGGCTACAGGCGTACGTAACCACCTCGAAGACCGGGTTATCATTCACCACAACAAAACTGTGGTATTCGCCTAGTCCTTTGTCGCTGGCAGGGCTCAGGCAACGTCTGCCAGTTGCACACTTGAAAGGCAAAGTGCACTATTTATAACTCAATAATAAAAGATGACAGGAACTCTATGCTTACAATAAAGAAGACGCTAACTGCCACCGCCATCGTACTGACACTGGCTGGCTGCTCTGACGCACCATCGACCAGCGAGACTACCGCTTCAAGTGCGGCCGAAACGGCAAACCAAACGGTAGAAAACACGCTGCTGCAACCTTTTAAAGGCCCCTATGGTGGCGTTCCGGCATTTGAAGATATGCATCTGAGCGACCTTATGCCCGCTATGGAAGCAGCTATGGCTGAACACCTGGCTGAAATTGATGCCATCGCCAATAACCCCGATGCGCCTGATTTTGCCAATACTATCGTGGCGTACGAGAAAGCGGGTGACACCATTGGCCGCGTGTATACCTATTATGGAATCTGGAGCTCAAATGTATCCAGCCCGGCGTTTCGCGAACTACAACGGGAATTATCACCAAAACTGTCAGCTTACCGCTCCAAAATCAATCAGAACACCAAGCTTTTCGAACGTATAAAGTCGGTCTATGAAAGTGACGAACTACAGTCTCTTACTGACGAAGAGCAGCGTATTACCTGGCTAATCTACAACAGCTTTGCGCGTAATGGTGCGACCCTTGAAGGCGAAGCAAAAGCACGATACGCCGAGATCAACAAAGAACTGGCAAGCTTGCATACCCGTTTCTCGAATAACGTATTGGCAGATGAAGAAAATTACGTAACCTATATTACCGCAGAGCAACTCGACGGTTTACCAGATAGCTTTGTAAAAGCAGCTGCCGCAGCCGCTGCAGAACGTGGTAAGGAAGGCATGTACGCCATTACCAATACCCGTTCATCGATGGACCCTTTCCTGACCTATTCAACCCAGCGGGATTTGCGTGAAAAAGTATGGCGCACCTATTACGACCGTGGCGATAACGGTGATGAATTTGATAACAATGACATCATCAAACAAATTCTGACTCTGCGCCATGAACGGGTACAACTGCTCGGTTACGATAACTATGCCCAATGGCGCCTTGAAGATCGCATGGCGAAAAATCCTGAAAATGCCATGGCGCTGATGATGAAGGTCTGGCCAGCGGCGCTGGCTCGGGTTGAAGAAGAAGTCGCCGACATGCAGGCCGTTGCAGATGCCGAAGGTGCACAGATTACAATTAAGCCATGGGATTATCGTTTTTACGCCGAAAAGGTTCGTCTGGACAAATACGACCTCGACTCCAACGAGGTAAAACAATACCTGCAACTCGATAAACTTCGCGAAGCCATGTTTTACGTGGCCGGCCGCCTGTTCAATTTTGAATTTACACCGGTACCGGCCGGCACCGTTCCAGTATTCCACCCCGATGTAAAAGTATGGGAAGTGGCGGATAAGGATTCTGGTGAACTGGTTGGTTTATGGTATCTGGATCCTTTTGCACGTCAGGGTAAGCGCTCTGGCGCCTGGGCGACCACGTACCGCCGTCATACCACCTTCGATGGCGATAAGAATGTGCTGTCCTCAAACAACTCTAACTTTGTAAAAGGACCGGAAGGTGAGCCGACGCTGATTTCCTGGGATGACGCTGAAACCTATTTCCATGAATTCGGACACGCGCTGCACTTCCTTTCGGCCGATGTTAAGTACCCGACTTCTCACTCAGGTGTAAGAGATTACACAGAGTTTCAGTCGCAACTCCTGGAACGCTGGCTGACCACCGACGAAGTGATTGATCAGTATCTGGTACATTATGAAACCGGTGAGCCCATTCCGGATAGTCTGATTGCCAAAATCAAAAAAGCATCAACGTTTAATGAAGGATTCAAAACCACCGAATATATGGCATCTGCCATTATGGATCTGCTTTATCACACGACTGATCCAGCCAATATAGATCCAGACAGCTTTGAGCGTGAGCAATTAAAAGCACTGGGCATGCCTGAAGAAATTGTGATGCGTCACCGTACGCCTCACTTCGGCCATGTTTTCTCCGGCGAAGGCTATTCAGCGGGCTATTACGGTTATATGTGGGCCGAGGTATTAACTGCAGATGCAGCAGAGGCCTTTGAGGCAGCCCCCGGCGGCTTCTACGATGAAGAGGTATCAGCCAAACTGGTCAAATACCTGTTCTCGGTTCGTAATGCTATGGATCCGACGGAAGCTTATCGACTGTTCCGTGGCCGGGATGCTAACGTTGAAGCGCTGATGCGTGACCGTGGCTTTCCGGTAACATCAGAGCAAGATAAATAACCATTGCGGTTAATAATACAAAGGCCAGCTGCGCAGCTGGCCTTTTTGTTTTCGAAATCGGATTACCCGGGTAACTTCACTTTTATAAGTTTAGCAGCACTCAACGGCGAACTTTCCTGCGTCAGCCAAATCGTATTGTTTTCCCGAACACACAATCCTTCCACCTGTCCATAACCTGAAAGCTTATAAGTACTGATTAAATCAAAATCGGCCGACAGGGTAGCAATAAAGGGCTTAAACATGCCCAGTGCATTACTGGTATAGCCAACGATCACATAACGGTTTTTGTGCGCGTCAAAATCGGCGCCAGTGACCACTCCGGGTAGGCCTGATACTTCAGCAACCGGTGTTAACAACTGGTCCGCTTGATGTTTATTGAGACGATAAACCTTAACGACCCGGGTAAGCCAGCTTTTTGAGAACAACACCAGATGGTTGCCCTGTGAAACCATGGCTTCGGCATCGTAATCGTGTGCATAGTACGCGTTTTTAGCAACGTCATAATTGTCGTAAGTAAATGCCAACGGGCGGATATCGCTCGGATCTGACCTATTGACTTTAAGGACTACCAGGTCGCTCCGTTTGCCGGCGTTATTGCCAAAATCACCAATATAGAAATAATCGCTGTCCCCTGTTATCGACTCCCAATCTGTATTTTGGGGGGACAGTAGCTGGCTTTTGACAATCTTACCGGTAGCGTCGAGGGTAAATAAATCCGGGCTGTTACCTGAATCATTTATCGTGTAACTGTGGTTCGCATCACAAAATAAGCCCGAGGTTTCCCCCAACTGCTCTTCTAAAACAAACTCGTCTAAAACTTCGATACTGTTGTTATTCGCGGTATCCGTACTACTACAGGCTGCAGGAAGGAATAGCAATCCTAACGCAAGCGTCCTGCCGACACCTGCCATAAATGATGATTTTTTCATAACTCAACTAACGCGGTAAAACGTTCCATTTGTTGCCGCTAATAAGATTGGCGATTTGAACTCACCCGGCAGGTATCTGACTTTTCCTGCCGGATACACCCCGCTAAACTTGCCTTGTTTAGCTAAACTTCTTGCGTGACAGCAGCAAAAGACCAAGGGCAAATAAGGTAATGCCGGCAGGTGCGGGAACAGGTTCACTGTCTGTGCAGGCCGGATGATCCGGGTTTGCTTCACAAAAATCCAGTGTTTCCTGCAATTTCACCTCGGCAAAATTGGTCACAAAGTTTTCAATATCACTCTGATTGGGCGTGTTCAGCTCATTCAGGTCAAAGCTGTTACCGCCATTGTTCAAAGCTAAATCAATTAATTCACTAAACTCACCGCCCAGAACCACATTAAATAATGCCGAATTGTTTTTTAACACAGAATCCAATGAGCCTGCGTTGTAAAAGCCATCACCATTGCTTGCTTCATCGGCAAACAAAATTAGGTTTTTTACAGCATCATCACGGTAACTTAAATTCGGTTGTTCAGATGGCAATGCTTCCAGCGCATAAGCGGTTGCATCGTAAGCAGGCTCATTGGCACCAATCGGAGTAATGCCTGACATGGCGCTGGCAAAGCCTGTCGCATCCACAAAATCTGAAATAAGGCGGATACTGTCTCCGGCAAAGCCATATCCGATCAACGCAAACTGTACGTCCAATCCACCATTTTGCAGGATGCCAGCAAACGTCCCAATGCTGTCCCGAAGGTTATTGCGGATACTACTCATAGAGCCACTTTCGTCCACCAGCATGACGATATCGGTTTTAATAATGGCCGCATTCACAGGGGCCGTAACAGTGAATAAACCAAACCCGAGCATCATAATGGCTATCAGGGCTGACCACGTTTTTCTGTTCTGTCTTTTCATTTTCTACTACTGTACTGCGTTGTTTCAAAAGAAAAAATGCAATAATCATTCCATTTTAAAAAGTGGCTCAAGATCATTGGTTTATTACCGCTTAAAGGTATCGAACTATGGCTATTGTAAAAATCTTCGACACAATTATAGCGTTATTAGAGTAATGCTTTCTATACCGGAAAGTGAACACATGACACAATTCTGGTGTATAACATCAATCAGGACTCTAATTGCTGTTGTTTTGCACAACAGCCAAACAATAATAAGGACTCTTTGAGTGTCAGATCCCACTATTTCTCTGGTCGCGGTTGGCCTGCTTTCAATCAGTTGTCAGTATTTAGCTTATAAGATTCGCTTGCCGGCAATTCTGCCTCTCCTGGTGGTAGGTATATTGGTCGGGCCAGTTTTTAACGTCCTGGATGCTGACGCACTGTTCGGTGATTTGCTCTTTCCGGTGGTGTCGTTGTCAGTCGCTATTATCCTGTTTGAAGGAGCGCTGACTCTTAAGTACAGCGACATTGCCGGCCACGGTAATATGGTGCGAAATCTTTGCAGTATTGGCGTTCTGGTCACCTGGGTGATAGCTGGTACTGTGGCTCATTATGCGCTCGATATAAGCTGGCAACTGTCATTTTTGTTTGGTGCCATTGTTACCGTGACCGGTCCAACCGTCATCGTCCCCATGTTACGTACTGTGCGCCCGCAAACCAATCTGGGTAACATTCTGCGCTGGGAAGGTATTATCATCGATCCCATTGGCGCACTGCTGGCGGTATTGGTTTATGAATACATCATTTCTTCGCAAAGTGCGATGTCTCACACCTTGCTGGCATTTGGTAAAACCCTGGGCATTGGTCTGGGCCTTGGTATGGCTGTTGGCTATTTCCTGGGGGTTACTTTACGCCATAATCTGGTGCCCCACTATTTACGAAATACCGCAGTATTAACCATCATTCTTGGCGCCTTCGCCGGTTCTAACTACTTTGCTCATGAGTCAGGACTACTCACCGTTACGGTTATTGGCGTAATGATGGCAAATATGCGTGATGTGGATGTTGAAGACATTCTTGAGTTTAAAGAAACCCTCAGCGTATTGTTGATCTCCGGATTGTTTATACTACTCGCTACCCGTCTCGATTTGGGAGCCGTAGCAGACGTAGGCTGGGCGGCAGCATTAGTTCTGATTTCCATCATTTTTATCGCCCGTCCGCTGGCGGTCTTTATCTCATCTATCGGCACCGGACTTAACTTACGAGAACTGGCTCTGCTTAGCTGGCTGGCGCCACGGGGCATCGTGGCGGCGGCTGTCTCTGCGTTGTTTTCTCTGAAGTTAGAACAGCTAGGCTACGCTCAGGTAGAAATCATTGTGCCGCTGGTGTTTCTGGTCATCATTGCAACAGTCGTTCTGCAGGGACTCACAGCCAAGCCAGTTGCCGCTTTGTTGAAAGTTCGGGCACCGGTACCCAATGGCTTTTTACTGTTTGGTGCAAGTGAATTTAGCCGCATGCTGGCTAAAGAACTAATGAAGCATAAGGTCCCTGTACGAGTTGCCGATACCAACTGGGATGCCATCAGAGCAGCCAGAATGCAGGATATCCCGGTGTATTTTGGTAATCCCACTTCAGAACACGCGGCGATTCACCTGGATTTAAACACCATAGGTACCGTATTGCTGTTATCTCCGTACAAACAGCTCAACCCCATGATTGGTTATCACTTTGAATACACCCTGGGCAAGAACAAGGTATGGGGACTAACTAATAATGAACTCGCCACCCGGCCCAGCCATCAGGTATCCCGGGATTATGCCAAGAAACTGTCCTTGTTTGCCGAAGGTGTTACCTATGGATATCTTGCCAGTGCGGTAAGTCGTGGCGCCAAAATTAAAACCACGCCATTGACTCCCGAGTTCACCTTTAAAGACTATGTCGAGCAATACGGGGACGCAGCCACGCCACTGATGTACATCAATGAACACAATCGTATGCATGTTCTGCTGAGCGCAGACGAAACCATTCCGCGCGCGGGCAGTAAGTTAGTCAGTTTGGTGGAGGCTGAAATGCTGGATACAGAAAAAGTCGTGAAACGGACGAAAGAGTAACAGAACAGCACCCTGTCTGTGGACAGGGTGCCTCTCCCTGGAAAAAACGAGCAATTAGATGATGCGTCAGGTGCAACCTTTTGAATTTTTATTTTGCCTAATTACAACGTCGCTTTGTGAAAGCAATCAGCAGGCCAACTTTTGCGAACCTTATAACTATATGATATTTCGGAGTTTTTTAATATTAATTGCGACTTTTCACCGAAAGTATGCGCTTACAAAGCACCACCATGAAGCATAATATTTTTGGTCGCACCAAACTGGTTAATCCCACCAGCGCGACTTCTCGTAACGCTGGCGGGAACATCTGTCCAGTTATGCGGACTCTTGCTCAATCATTGATTTAAGGATACGTCTTACCCGGACAGGTCCGGCATCACTGCTAATTAAAACAGGATCAAGTGCCAGAAAATCATTGGTTTCCATCTGGTCCTGAACGGCATCCAGGATCGGGCCGTCTTCATCCTCAAATGCGCCGTGCATTCCTTCAATTTTGATCTTGTTGAATTCAGCATCCTCCACATTATGATTACGGCGCGTAGCAAAGAAGTAATGTGTGCTGTATTCGGTTTCAGGCGTACAGGTGTGTAGGTCGTACTGGGAAATCGTGTGGTCGTAATCCATAGCGACATCATCCTGAGTTGCACCCACAATCAGCTGAATATGTGTTGGATGTGACCACGTTACTTCAATGAAGTGTGCAGCAGGTTCCCCTGGCTTGGGCAGGAAATCATTGAAAATCATAATGGGGGGGGTTTGCTCCCACTCCCAGCGCACTGCGACCTGGTTGTTCTCATCTCTCACTTTTGGAATCTGTGGCGACAACTGACCACGGGTAGTAATGATTTCACCATGCAGGTGATCTATATGGCTCAGGTCCATCACATTGTCGGTAATCAGCTCATAGTTACACGGCCGTTTCATATACGTATGTCCCAAGGCATTCGGATGACCATTATCTAGCTGAGAATAGTCAGGTAACATGTCAGGATCAGCCGGTTTATCGCCCATCCAAATCCAGATAAAGCCGTACTTTTCCATTAACGGATAGCTTTTAACTTCCGCTTTGGCGGGGATATGACCGCCACCGTGGGGATTATGGGTGCATTTGCCCTCGCCATTAAATGCCAGTCCGTGGTAGGGGCAGACAACACAATCATCCTTCTTCTTGCCCATACTCAGCGGAGCAAAGCGGTGCGGGCAGCGATCATGCAGTGCCACTGGAGAGCCGTCATTGCGGCGATAAATGACCACCGGAGTGTCCAGTAATCGGCGCTTAAACAACGTATCGGTTACCTCTGTTGATAACGCAGCAGCGTACCAGGTATTGGTCAGAAATTTACGGCTAGTGTCTTTCATTAGTAGTTCCTTAACACAGTTTTTAGCTTTTATTTAAGGTTTATAAATGCCTTTGTAGGTCGGTACAGTGGTTATAAATCGAGGACCAGCAAGGCTGATTTGGCGCGTGAGCAACAAGGCGTAAATACACTATTACTGTCTCGCTCGGCCTGGGTTAAAAACAAATCACGATGTTCGGGCTCGCCATCGATGATTCTAGTGACACAGGTACCACATACTCCCTGTTCACAGGATACGGGGACGTCCACACCATTATCCTGCAGTACCTGTAACACGGTTTGATCGTCTTTCACGGTAAGTAACTTGCCGCAACTGGCAAGTTTGATCTGGAACGAATCCGCGTCATCCGGCGTCGTTTCGACACCAGAGAAATACTCAAAGTGAATATTGCTATCGTCCCATCCGGCACCTTTAGCGGCATTAATCACAAAATCCATGAAGCCTTTAGGTCCACATACAAACAAATGGGTATCCTTATCTACACTGGCGAACACGCTTGCTGCGTCAAATGCCGGTTGTGAGGATTCTTCGTCGATGTGTAGCTGCACCTGCTGAGCAAACGTAGCCGTCGACAGTTTATCGTGAAAAGCCATTCGCTCTCGGCTGCGGCAGCAGTAATGCATAGTAAAGTCGGCATTTTGTTCAGCCAGTCTGCCGGCCATACACATAATAGGCGTGACCCCGATACCGCCAGCCAGCAGCAGGTAACGTTTTGCCGGGACTAACTCAAAGTGGTTTCGCGGCGCACTGATTTGCAGGGTACTGCCAATGTTTAGATTCTGATGCACATACTCAGAGCCACCCCGGCTCTGTAGCTCACGTAACACCGCAATTTTGTAGCTGTATGGCTGCTCTGTGTGCTCATACAACGAATACTGGCGAATGAGTCCGTTTGCCAATACTAAATCAATGTGCGCGCCCGGTGTGAAGGCAGGGAGCGCCCCGCCATTTACAGGTGCCAGTTCGAAACTGACAATCCCTTCGGCTTCTGAAGATTTGTTAACAACTTCAACATCTATCAGTTCTGAATTCATTCATTCCCTCACTCGGCCATGTCTTTTCTCAATCAAAAAGAGAAAGCTAACCAGTTAATTAAAAACAACTTTTGCAAGCTTTACTCAGTGATAGCAAAGGCCGAGCCAGGTTATTGAAAAACATCTTATGTTGTTGATATGTGTATTAATTGTTAATTTTCTATTTGCATATAAAAACTTTCATGGTAGGTTTCATTACATGATTTCAATCACACCCTAATGACTTTAATGGTTTCAATCACTGATTTCAGTCACCCATGTAGCAGGTCAAAAGTATGAAAAAAAAGCAGGAAGTTGAAGCTATAGTCACGCAGTTGCTTTCCGAACAGTTAATGTTTGCGCCCGATACCGGTCATATCAGATTATTCGACCAGCGTATGCTGTTAATTCCTGGTAAAACTCTTGGCATGCTACGCAAAGAAATGATTGAAACTTTTAGTTTCGACAAAGCTAAAGAGCTATTAACCCGCTTAGGTTACCAACGAGGCGTCAATTATTATCATCACCTGCGTAGTATCTCAGGCAACGATATCGAGATCCTTATACGATCGGCTATGCGGCTTGCCGAACTGGAAGGTTATGTCTATCACGACCCGATAGAAAGTATGCAAATAGATGTAGAAAAAGGCATTTTTCAGGGCGACTATCAGTGGCACTCATCCTGGGAAGCAGAAAACTACCTGTCGCATTTTGGTTTGAGTAGCCGTCCAACCTGCTGGACCATGGTTGGCTATGCCAACGGATTTTCCACCGCTATGTTTGGCCGTCCGGTGGTTTGGCGGGAAGTTGAATGCAAAGCCATGGGTCATAAGACCTGTCGGGTAATCGGCAAGCCCCTTGATGACTGGGAAGACTCAGAAGAACTGGGCAGCTTTCTAAAAGTGGAGTCTTTTGTCGACTTGCCCAAGCTACGCCAGCATCAGGTGCCTGCCGATATCAGTAACGAAGAGGAGTCCACCTCGCCATTAAATGAGTTGGTAGGTGCATCCGCTGGCTTCAACAAAGTCATTTACCGCCTAAAGCGAGTAGCACCTACTGACACCAGTGTGTTGCTGTTGGGGGAAAGCGGCGTGGGCAAAGAGCGCTTTTCCAAGGCGTTGCATGCTATCAGTCAGCGCAGTGACGGCCCTTGCATTTCGGTCAACTGTGCTGCCATTCCCAGCGAATTGGTTGAGTCGGAGTTATTCGGTGTCGAAAAAGGCGCCTTTACCGGCGCCACAGCGACCAGGCCTGGCCGTTTTGAGCGAGCCAGCGGCGGCACGCTGTTTTTGGATGAAATTGGCAGCTTACCACTGGCCGCCCAGGGCAAATTGTTGCGGGCTATCCAGGAAGGCGAAGTAGAGCGAGTTGGCGGAACCGACGTCATTAAAGTGAATGTGAGGATTGTGGCTGCCACCAATAATGATCTGCGTAAAGCCGTCGAAGAAGGCGAGTTCCGGGCCGACCTATTCTACCGCCTAAACGTATATCCCATCGAGATCCCCCCTCTTAAAGAGCGTCGTGAGGACATTCCTTTACTATTTAATGTGTTTGTCGAGCGGTATGGGCAGAAAGCCAATAAGGCCCTGGCAGGAATTACACGTAGGGCTTTAGATGCTATGTGGCATTACGACTGGCCTGGAAACGTACGAGAGCTGGAGAACCTGGTTGAACGAGCGGTGATTCTGGTAGACGATAATATGCCTATTGATGTTCCCCATTTATTTAATGGCGGCGAGAATATCGAAACCGCATCATTGGGGCTGAGTTCGTCCGGCCGGCTACAACAAACTGACAAGAAAGCGCTTGCGACGAATGAAGACGAAGAAGCATTGATCGATAACCTGCTCGAGCAAGGTGTTTGTGTTGAGGAAATAGAGCAAAAGATGATAGAGCAGGCTATGCGCCGCACCGATGGGAATGTATCCGCCGCCGCAAGGCTGCTTAAAATGGGCAGGGGGAAACTGCAATATAAGTTAACCAAGCAACCAGAATAATTGTATCCTGACAGAGGGCACACTGCCCTCTGATGCATTCTGCTAAAGCCCCTGTCGGCTGAGCAGGGCATACATGGCAAAACTGCCTAGCCAGTGAGTACCTTCATAATGGTTATCCACGATGGTAGGTAATGCCGCATTAACATGCGCATCGCCGATAGTTTGCAGGTGACCGTACTCAGCCGGAAACGCGTTGGCAACCCCATACAGAGCCCAGGCCCGGCTGAAATTAAGTCCATCCAGGTGAACCAATTTACCATCGGTACGATCGCTCACCCTGGCAGGCTCCAGAACAAACGTTTTATTAATCAGTTCCGGCATAAAATCACGGGCCCAGCTTTTGAACTGTTCGCCGGGTAACACTTTGCGCATTAAGTTTAGTTCTTCAAAACAAGGCGACAAAAAATCAAATCCGTTAGGCTCCCAGGAAAGCGGACACTGCTTGTCATTAAGGTACCAGTGCAAAGCACGCGCTGAAATTAGATCGGCCAGTGCATCATTAGCGGTGATCTCGGCAAAATCATACGCCATGGAGAGTCCGAAAGCGGTATTGGGGTGCTCACCAGTGCGAATCGGGTAGATAAGTTTCGGCAAAAAGGTTTCGTACTTACGCACCATTAAATCGGTTAACGGCTGTAAATTTTGTTCAAGTTCCCTGCCCAGGGGGTCATCCCAGCGATGGAGTTCTGCCGCCAAAGTTAGCAACCACGCCCAGCCGTAAGTACGTTCAAAGTTTTTATTACCAGGCGTCGCGAAAAAAGCCACTTCTGTTGCAATGTTTTCTGCCGTCAGGTTAGTTTTCAGAATATGCCTGATGGCAGTTCTGTCGGCCAGCTCCGGAAAATTGCGTAGCAAATTAACCATCATCCAATGACCATGCACGCTCGAATGCCAGTCAAAGCAGCCATAAAACACCGGATGCAGCGCCTTTGGTGACTGCAGATATTGTTCGCTATCCAGCACCTGATTGAGTTTATTCGGATATTCCACCTGGCTACACTTAAGCGGTAAAGAAGCCAGACGATTCGCCTCTTCCAGTGTAAGTGCCGGTGCGCTGGCCTGACTATATAAAGAGCAGATGCTCAGCAAGGTTGCGAGTAGCATCATCGGTAGCCTGATAATAACCATGATCTGATTTTCCTTATTATTTAGGATGGTCATCAGACATAGTCTTCAATTCATGTGTGTAAGTAAAGGGGTTTGCTGCCGTGCATGGCACTACAACAATGTTTAGCGGTGAGATAATTCAGAATAATGGGGCAGACCGTCGCCTGCCCCACATTCCTTTATCCAGATAGCCATTATCCGAGGAGGAACCTGGCATGGTTCGGATGCCAGGATGGCCGACTGAATTAACTGCCTGAGGCGCGCATGTACTGCGTGTTAAATTTGGTCACCGGCGACAGGCTGGGATCAATCACCCCTTTGAATTGTCCGGTTGTGCAATGGTTTGCCTGTATGTCTACCATCGAAAATGAATCATCAATAGACACACCAGAGCCTTTATTCATCGGCAGGTGGTGATCAGGGTGTGCCTGACCGATTGTGAATGACTTCCACATGTCACCTTTCCGGTCGTACGAGATAGTCCGTGGTATGGTAAAGGTTTGCGCATCAATAAAGTGGATACGCTTTGAAAGTGGATGAGAGTCACTTACCGGTTCTGCTTCCAGTTCGTAAACCTTGCGCAATTGCCAGGTAATATTCGGGAAACAACCGCCTTTACCACTGAAAGCAACCATTTGATAACCGTCGTCATCCTGATGTATCTCACTATCAAGTTCGAGGTCATTGTGATTGTAGAACGGCATCAGGATATTTCGCGTTCCCTTAAAGGTCCACTTCATATCGGAAACACGACCGTTGTAGCCTTCAAAGTCCTCAATCATGATATCTGAACCAAGGAAAGCATCGGTTACCTGCCCCGTGGCAAGGCGTCTTACACGTCGCTGGAAGCCCAGATACAACCAGGAGTTATCCCGTTTCAAATCATCCATGGAACGGTGAATCAAAAGCTGTGTATTCCGCACATCTGATGGCTCTAACACCATAGCATAGGTAGCACGAAACAAGTCTGAAGGGTTAGGTGTGATTTCAGGTTTTGGCTCGTGGTTTACACGCCCTTTAAAGTTAAGAAAGTGAAAATTGAATTTAATCGTACGCTCAACTTTTGCAGAGTCCAGATCCCGGTATTGCCAGTAGAAGGGGTATATCGATGCACTGTCTCCCCAGTTGTAACCAAACTTGTAGTTCCAGGCCAGTTTTTCGCCGGCACGCGGATCATTCATGTCAGGCTCCGCAGGGAACGGACGGCCTGCCACCCAACCGCTGATTTCACCGACTTTCTCACCCAGTTTCACTTTACCCAGGCCATCTTCGGTCGCCTTTACGTAATTTTCATGCAGGCCAAAAGACGTGGTTTCCCCCACGGTAATCGAGGTCATACCGCTTGAAATAAAGTCGTAGTAAGCCGGATCGATAATATCTTTAAACTGATCTACGTTTGACTTATCAATCACCATACCTGGAGTAAGTCCGGCAAACTCTGGCGTGTTCATTTTGTAAGGGTAAAACGACTGTTCCACGACATCAGACGCAGCCGCAGCTGTACCCATGACAGAAGTAAGCGCCCCTCCAATGAGTAAAGCTGAAAACCTTTTTAATTTTATAGTCATAATTGAATTCCTATTAGAAGCTATAACGAAGCGTTAACTGAAGCTCATCTTCTTTTTGTGCCATCCCGATGGGACCCGACTTAAAGCGTCCAAGCGGCTCATATCCACCCAATCCCAACGAGTATCCGGCTGGATGCTCCGGGAAGGCCTGAGTAAAGGGAGAAAAAGGATTACAGGTGCGGCAATCATCGTAAGCACGAGCCCCCGTACCTACTTTAAAGTTGGCACCACCTGTGATTTTGAAGTTGTCATTGACGATATACTCAAGCGCAAAAGAGATAACGGATGCTTCGGCGCGGAAATCATGAGCAGCGACAATTTGCGGGCTTAAACGGTCATTCATCCACCAACCTTTAATCAACAGGGTAGCGGTCCAGTTTTCGTCCCAGTCAGGCATGCCTACAGGACCCAGAGCACGTTGTTCTTCTTCGTGGTCGAGCAGGTGCTGACCAAAGATCTGGCCCGAGAACAGGAATGCACGACGGTCATTCAGAAAGGGAATAAAGATGTTTTTATCCGCACCAATAACGTAGCGAATAACGTCCGACTCTGAGTACAACTCTTCACGCATAGTATTAGCGAACTCTTCACCAGAAGTGTGAGCCGCCTCAACGCGAAATACCGTATCGATACCCTGCGAGTAATAATCGATGGAGCCACCGAGTAAAGTGACCCGCGGGAAATGCACATCAAAAGCAATCAGCGAAGGCCATGCGCCTACTTCACCGGTAAAGGAGTTTTGTGCTGGTATACCACCACGCAAAGATGGCAGCTGTGAGCGATAATGCAGCGCATTTAATGAGAAGCCTAGATCGCCCAGAATACCTTCAAACTTCAAACCTACCTGCGAGTTAGACAAACTCCAGCTCGGCATGTGAGCCTTGCGCAGACCCACCTGGCCCGGGCCGAAGTCGGTTGCTGCGGTACCGCCGGCAAAGTTAGATACGGTACCGCCGTAGTCCCACAGTGTTTTCATACCACGGAACAAACAGCCGGCATCCAGGATCACGTTAGGGTTACCACACTGTCCTAAATCATGCGGGCGGAAACGGTCGAAGTTCCAGATTAACTGCAGATTGATATCATCAAAGGTTTCCGTTGCCCCCATCCGATAATCCATTTTTAACATCCACATCGGGATGCGGATATCTTCCAGCTCGTCGTATATATTGTTGCGCGAATAATCCACCGGATTGATCACGTCAAGTACCCGGAACAAATCGGTACGCCCCCAGATAACCTGCTGTTTACCCAATCGGGTACTCAACACATTGCCATTGTCGGTATACACGTCGAAGTCGAGATAGAGTTCACGAATAAAGTCCAGGCGATCGTTTAGCTCAGGTGAGCGCAGTTCATCACCGTCTTTGTCGAGATAGCCATTGATACAGCCACGAGAATCCACATCACAGGGGCGCACCGGCACACCAAATGTCACGCCGCCGTTAGCGTCGTGCAATGGTTGTCCCAGAACAATCATGCCCTCGTTAGGATGATTAGCTACATCAAAGGTAAAGGGCAGTGGAATACCGCCACCGAAGGGTACGGTTGTTCCCGGGCCGGTAGCGATGTTTTCCAGCTCAATAGGGCCACCAGCGTTATCGCCGTATTCATCATCATTGAGGTCAAATACAGCATCGTAGGTAAGCCGGAATGTACCGTTAACCGTTACATTGCTGAACATACCTTTATTGCCGTAATTCTTTTCCGCTTCAATTTGCAGGGTATTTCTGAATTTAGACAGCCCGACATTATCGCGAACGTAAGTCGCATTCTCGATGAAGCCGTTAACTCTCGCGTCTTCTGCTATTGCTGTGCCCGCGCTGCATAACAGCAACGTCGGTAGCGCATAGCGACGCAATATGGAGCAGTACTTATTGGGTTTTATTGTGTGCATCCTAATGTCCTCTGGAGCAATGTGTAGGGATAGTGCCGCTTACGCGCGGCTTACGTTCCCGGCTAAACTTCCGCCTTCGTCGCCAACGTCTTTATGCGTGGTGGGTTCTTTGGCAGATTCGCCATCGGCATACAGCACACCATCTTCGTCGCTGTATACATTGACGATAAATTTGGGTTTGAACACCAACACCCATGCTGGTACCAGCAACATGGCGGCAAACCCGTTAATGACGATCATGACGCACAGCAGCAGCGCGGCGTCGGATTGAAAGCGCAGGTCAGAGAGAATGACCCACATGATAATTCCGGCCATTAGCGTGACCGCGGTGAAGCTGATAGCCATACCAGTGGTCGCAATGGACTGGCGCACAGAGCTTGCCAGATCATGGGTTTTAGCCATGAATTCGCGGATCCGGTCCATCATGTAAATGGAGTAGTCGATACCCACGCCAATGCCCACAGCCACCACCGGTACGGTATTGATGTCGATACTCAGACCGTAAAAGCCCATATACGCATAGGTGAGCGTCGTAGCGAACATCATGGTCATCAGCATCATCACACCGGCATGCCAGGAGGTATAAAACACCATTACGAAGATAAAAATCAGCAGGAAGACGCTGGGCAAAACAATTAGGTTGGTTTCAAAAGCAGACTCGTTCATCGCTGCCGCAACCCCCAGTGTGCCGCCGGCTAAACGAATAGTAAGCCCTTGCACATCATCTCCATGATCGGCAATCCAGCTCTTTGCCATGTGAATAGCACGGCGAATGGTCTCGCCCTGACGGTCTTTGTAGTAGAACACCAGATTGGCAATACGGTCGTCGGTATCGTTAAACTCGTTGAGTGCGCCCGGAATGGGGCTGGACGCCATGTAGGTAAACATCAGTCCGCCGACATAAGACTTATCATGAGGGATCTGATACCAGCGCGGATCGTTATTGTGCATCAGGCGGTTCACCTGCATCACCAGATCAGTCAGGCCCTTACTGCCACCAACTTCCGGGTCGCTTAACATGTGCTGCTGCAAATCAATCAGTGATTTCAGGACTTCCGGACGTTTCAGGCCACCGGGCTCATCGGTTTCAGCCACAATGTAAAGTTCTTCAGAGCCAGGGAACTGCTCGTTCACCACCCGTGACGACACATTGTAATCATGATGAGGATACAAAATGGGCGAGCCGGGCTCGGAATCACCAATTTGTACGTTCGATGCGCTTACCAGGCCAATAGCCATTAACGCCGCAGCCGCTAACAACAGGCTGCGCGCGGCTCCGGGTCTACCGACCAGACGTGAGCAACTTGCCCCTATATGACGCAGAAATGTTTCTTTGAGCTCGGGATTTTTCGGTGTTGGCAGAATGGTCAGTAACACCGGCACACCTATCAGCACGGTAAAGACCACAGTGATCGCCCAAAGCGAAGCGTAAAAACCTAATTGGGTATTCAGAGGAATAGAGCCAACTGCAATTAGCAGCAAACCAACGGCATCCGAAACCACTCCCAATGTGCCCGGGCGGAACAAACTGTTAAAGGTTTCCTTTGCGGCAACCGCACCATCTCCACACTGGGTCACCTCAGCGTAATAACGCTCAACAATTTGCACACCATGACTCATCGCTCGGGCGGCAATCAGGAATGGAATTACCAGGCCTAAGGGATCCAGGTTGTACCCCAGCAGGCTGATAATACCGAGACCCCATATGGTAGATACCATCACACCACCAAGGGGAACCAGCACACCGTAAGCACGACGGAAATGAAATACCAACAGGGCTAGCATGATCAGGATGGTGAAGAAGAAAATCTGCACGATTTGATCCAGGTATGTATAAGCCCAACCCACCAGCACCGGCTGTCCGGTAGCGTAGATATTGATACCGGCCTCTTTTTCCTGCTCGCGGATTTTTTGCAGTTTGTCAAAGGTCCCGGCGTAATCCAGTTGCCCTTCAATTAGCTGAGCTTTTACCAATGCCATTTTAAAGTCAGGGGATACCAGCGGGCCATAAACTCGTGGATTGGCCGCGATATTAGCTTGCATCTCATCCAGTTCAGCCTGGCTATAGTCGCCGTTAGTGGCATCGAAGTAGGGTTGTGAGTTAATACTACCTACCTCTGTAAGCCATATATGACGAGAGTTACGATGAGTAACACTGGAAACCAGATTATGGTTTACACCGGGTAGGCTATCGATCGCCTGGGTCATGCGGTCGATTTTTTTGAGGTTCTCGTTAGTAAAGATATCCCCTTCGGTAAATTCGATCCCTACTACCAGCACGTTTGCACCACCAAAACTGTCTTTAATACTGTTGTGTAACTGGATGTAAGGGTGCTGCTGGGGCAACAAATTCGAAAAGTCAGTGAAAATTTTGAGCGCCGGAATGCGGCTCATAAAGAATACTGTCAGGGCAAAAATGATCAGCAACACGGTTTTAGGGTGGCGAAACAGGCTCAATTCCGATTCGTGTAACAAATGAGTAAATTTGTGCTTCGGCTTATTCATGGTATTACTCCTCGGAACCAGTCATTGATGAAGTCAGAGCCAGATAAACGCCTCTGCCGCCAGCGATGTGGGTTACGCCATCGGCAGAGGTAACTGCAGCGCGCAGATAAACGGGTGCAGAGGGTGAAACGATGGTTTGCCAGCTACCATCGTCATTACGACGAAGCACTGTTGTGTTTTCGCCTAAACCCAGGAGTTGCCCATTTGCTGAGACCAGTTGATATACCGGAACAGCAGTGTCGACGGGCTCCCTGACCCAGCTTTCGCCACCGTCTTGTGTGGCATAGATATAGCCATTCAGTCCACTTACCCAGCCAGTTTCCAGAGAGGTGAAGTGCATGCCGTGAGGGTAGAATTCATCAGGCAGATACCCGGTTACATCCCAGCTCTGGCCACCATCGGTGGACGTTAGAATCATTCCGTATTCCGCGCTGGCCACAGCATCGGTGTCATTCAGGAAGGCAATATTGGTAATGATGGTATCCTCCTGCAACGAGAAGGTTTCCCAGTTAGCACCGTTGTCATTGGAGTGCATGATGGTTGAAAAGCTGCCTGCCACCCACCAGCTGCCACTCGGTGAGCAAGTAACATCCATCAACTGTTCGTTAGTGGGAATAGCAATGGATTGCCATTGTTTGCCGCCCTGCGGTTTTAGCCAGATAGTATTGTTGAACGACAGGGCGATGAAGTCGCCGGAAGGACATGTGTCGACTTTCAGTAAGGAGGCCGCATCAGGAAGCGTTTGACGCTCCCAGACCTCGCCATCGGCAGACGTTATCACCAGTCCGTTATTACCGACCGCGATAAGCTCGTTTTCGTTGGCAGCCATAGACTGGTAAAAATCTATGCGCTGAATCGATTGTGCTTGTTGCGCTCTAACCGCCTCTAGATTTAATGGCGCTTCACAGCCCGCTAACAGCCAGGGTAGTAAACAACAAGCAATGACTTTGGTGTAACTCCGAACCTTAAATTCACCTAATTTCATTATTTTAGTAATACTTTGTTAACATTAAGCCAACAAAAGCAAAGGCGGTGCCAGGACGAAAAAATTAAATTTTAATTTGATTTAGATCAAAAACTTACACACAATATTTTACAAATTTGTAAGGAAAACAAGGCGCTAAAAAGCAAAGAAAGGTTAATGAAATGATAAATCACCAACCTTGTCAGTGATTCATTTCATTAAATCATGCACACATCAATGTGTTAAATTCACTTTATCATTCAGGAAAAATACCCATTACTGGTACAGATTGATGACTTTCATGGTTTTATCAACGGCACCACTGTTTTGTACCAGCACTTCAAACCCGGCCAACCCCGCATTAGCAGCTATGCCAGCCTGCTCACACCAGGCCAGGGTTAATGCTGTCATGGCAGGGGTATCTTCAACAATATGCAGGGCGCCTGCTTCTTGCAGCTTCGCGCATATCACCGGGTTATTGTAAGTATTCGGACCCATCATAACAGGCAGTTTTTTGGCTGCTGGTTCCAGCGCGTTGTGACCGCCCCGATCGGCAATACTGCCGCCAACAAATGCAAAGTCAGCCACCGCATAGGCAGCGTTAAGTTTGCCCATTTCATTAACCAGCACTACATCACAACTATCAGGTACTTCCGTAATCGCCGTACTTTTCAGCATGGTTAGACCGGTTTTGCCAATAAGTTTGGCTACGGTTTCAAAGCGCTCGGGGTGGCGCGGCACCAACACCAGCAATAATTGTGGATAACGCTCTTTTACTGCGCGATAGGTAGCCAGTAGTGCGCTCTCTTCCGGATCATGGGTACTACCACCAACCAGAATTTTCCTGCCCGTCGTTTCCAGCCCAAGAAAACCGCTATGCTCAGCATCAATTGCCGAAGCCTGATCAAATTTAATGTTGTTGGTCAGGGTTAGCTTTTCTTCTGGCATCCCTAAAAACCGATAATTTGCATAATCACGCTCGCCCTGAGCGCACACATGCGACAGCTTATTCAGCATGGGTTCAAATAAGATTGGAAACTTAGCATAACGGCGCGCCGAGCGGTCGGTCATTCTGGCGTTTACTACCAGCACCGGAATGTCACGCTTCCAGCAGGCATGGATCAGATTGGGCCAGAGTTCGACTTCGGTGATAAACACCGCTCTGGGTTTAATCCGTCTTAACATCCCGGCCATCGCCATATGCAAATCGTAAGGCAGATAGAAGTGATGAACCTTATTACCAAAAATCGAACGCACCCGGGCAGAGCCGGTAGGCGTAGTTGTAGTCACTGTAATCTGGCGTTCTGGTTGCTCCTGCATAATGCGCTTAATGAGCACTGAAGCGGCCATCACTTCCCCCACCGACACACAGTGAAACAAATAGCCATTGGCTTTTGGCGCGTGTGCCACATAGCCAAACCGCTCAAAGCGACGCCGATTATAATCTTTTTGCCGGGTCATACCGCGCTTAACAAGAGTTAAAAAGGCAAATGGTATGAGTAAAGCCAGAATACAGGAATAGAGCCAGCGGAAGGCGTCCTGATACCACTTCGGAGAATAAGTTGCGCGCTGCTTGCTCATGTTGCCTTGTACACCGTTATGCTGGCCGTCATCAAAATGTCGTGAAGTTTTGTTTCACTGATAAAAAGGTTTTCACGTTTACTTTTATTGCATGTCATCAAATGCCACCAAACCCGCAGTGCTAATAATCAGACTAAGTGCAATGGGCGATATTGTAATGGCCTCAGGCCTGCCGTCCAGCCTAAAACAGCATTTTGACAACGATGTGACCATAAGCTGGTTAGTTGAAAGCCCCTATACCGCCCTGGTGGCAGACCACCCGGATGTAGATAACGTTATTAGCTGGCCCAAGCAGGAGTGGCGGCAACTGGTAAAAGCCAGGCAATATCTTACGCTGGTTAAAGCGATATTAAACTTTAGGAAAAAACTTAAGCGGTATAACTTTGATATGGTCGTTGATCCGCAGGGGCTGTTAAAAAGTGCACTCCTGGCGTGGTTTACCGGAGCCCCGCGGCGTATAGGCTTTAAGAGCAAAGAACGCAGTCAGTGGTTATTAACCGAAACCTATGACAAGCCATTATCCAACGATATCAGCAGCGAGTATAAGTTTTTGGCAGAGCAATTTAGTCATGCCCCGTACCGTTTACGTTTGTGCACCAGCGAACAAGACCGTAGCAATGCGAAAAAAGTACTGACAGAATCAGGCATTGAAAGTCCGTTCCTGGTACTGGCACCATTTACTACACGGCCACAGAAACACTGGATGCATTCCTCCTGGCATACATTAATTGCCAGGCTTGGTGAGGCCGGATACAAGCTCGTGATCCTTGGCGGCCCCTCGGATACCGAAAATGCTAAGCAGCTGGCTGAGCGATATGACCACTGCGTTAGTCTGGCCGGTGCACTCAGTATCACCGGGAGTGCTGTGGTGATAGAACAATGCCAGGCCCTTATAGGCGTTGACACCGGTTTAACCCATATAGGCATGGTTTACGAGCGTCCTACCATCGCGATATTTGGCTCTACACGGCCTTACACTCAAACACAAAATCCCTTTGCTCGCGTCCTGTATGCGGACTTAGCCTGTGCACCATGTAAGCGCAGGCCTACTTGTGAAGGCCGATTTGATTGTATGCAAGCGGTGAGTCCGGACAGGGTATTCAGTTCGTTGCAAGGTGTACTCTGACAATGCGCGTTTTACACATTGAGTTAGGCAGACACTTGTATGGCGGAGCAAAACAAGTAGTTTACCTTATAAACGCCATTCATCACCACGCTCCAGCGACTGCGCAACTATTGGTATGTGCCCGGGGCAGTGATATTGCAAAACAAGCGCTACCGGGTTGCACAATCTATCCGCTCCCCTACGCCGGTGAGCTGGACTTCGGTATTTTGTGGCGATTAGGTAAACTTATTCGCACAGAAAAACCCGATATTTTACATATCCATAGCAGAAGAGGCGCCGATGTTTGGGGCGCCCTATTAGCGCGAAAAACCGGTATACCGGCCATCTGTACCCGGCGGGTCGATAATCCGGAAGCCAAACTCAGCACTTTAAAATACGGTCAGTATAGGGCGGTAGTAAGCATATCTGAAGGCGTAAAAAAAGTGGTATCTCAACGCTGTCCGAACCATGTTTATCAGCAGGTGATTCACTCCGCTGTAGAGCTGGCTGAGTTTACCGAAAAACCAGACAAACAATGGTTTCGCAGCGCATTTAATATTGCGGATGATGTTTTCGTATTGGCTAACTTTGCACAGCTTATTGAGCGTAAGGGACAGTCAGAGATCATCGACGCCATGTCTGAGGTAGTTAGGCAGCATCCAAAAACGCTTTGTTTACTGTTCGGTAAAGGGAAAATGCATGCTGAGTACCAGCGTCAGATTGAGCAGGCGGGATTGCAAAACCATATCCGCCTTTGTGGCTTTACCAAAGAGGTAGCCAGAATATTACCCAACATCGACCTGCTGGTGCATCCGGCTCACGCCGAAGGGCTCGGTGTAATTCTTCTACAAGCAGGGGCATGCAAAGTGCCGGTTATCGCCAGCCCCTCCGGAGGCATTCCTGAGATAATCAGACATCAACACACTGGCTGGCTGACGCCGGCAGGCGATTCAGACAAATTGGCCGCGGCCATATGTGATGCCTTTGACAATCACGCCTTAAGGCAGGCTTATGGTGAAGCTTTATTCAAACAAGTTAGTACTTACTTTTCTCCCGAAGCGATGGCAAATCGTTACTTAAGCCTGTATCGACAAATTAAGGGATAGGGTGGCTGGAGCACAAACTCAAACCCTTTTATACTGACAGAAGCCACTCAAATTAAAGGTTCCGTTGTCATGAAGTCCTGCCGTTTATTGTTCTCCTCGTTGCTACTGACGCTGGTAATGCTCTTTATTCCACACGTTTTCGCTGGAACACCCCCCTATGCAGCACCTGAAAAAGAATTCATGGTGCCGGTGGAAGGCGGTAAGGTATATGTCAGATTAAACGGCATAAAACACAAGGACTCGATTCCTGTAATCTTTATTCACGGCGGCCCCGGTGGCACACACAACGGCTTTGCCGGTATGACCGGATTATCTGATGATCGCATGGTGATCATGTACGACCAACTCGACAGCGGTAAGTCTGAGCAAACCAATAACCCTGCCAACTGGCGCGTAGAACGGTTTGTTGAATCTATCGAGACTATTCGCCAGCACCTGAATATCCCGCGCTGGCATGTGGTTGGGCACAGCTGGGGGTCGGCACTGGCGCTGGAATATACCGCGAGATACCCCAACAAGGTAGTATCCACAGTACTTGGTGGCACGTTTATATCTACCCCTCATTGGATCATGGATGCTAATTTGTTGGTTAAAGCCGCCCCTGAGTCAGTGCAGAAAACACTTCGCCGGTGTGAATCGCCACAGCCGCCGGCCGTTGAGAAATGCAGTGCCGCTTATACTAAACTCTACTCCGCTTTTTATACACCGGGCGAGTCTACCCCGGAAAGCCAGAAATATGCCCAAAACGTTGGCGGCAATGGGTTTAACCCGGTGATCTACAATGCCATGTGGGGCCCCAGCGAATTTTCCTCTACCGGGGTATTAAAGCATTACGATGCCACCCACTTACTCAGCCGTATCGACCCGGCTAAAACCCTGTTTATGATTGGCCAGTACGACTCCGCGCGAATCGATACGGTGCAGGATTACCTTGCCTTAACCCCGGGGGCTGAGCTTGCGGTAGTACCAGGCGGTGCCCACGGTTTTTACAGTGACCGGCCCGTTATCACTCAGGCTGTGTTAACCAGCTGGCTTCACCGACACGACCCGAATTAAGCCGGAATACCAGTCCTCAGTCGTTGCGTTAGCGAATGAACGAATGCAGTATATAGTCATGGCTAAAATGAGAAGTATCACAATAGTCCAATCATCCAGACGCGAGATCTATCGTGGGAGGTATTGCTTTATCGGCACCGCTTCAGAAGCTTAAACCGGGATATCTGCATAACGTGCTTAAAACTAACAGGCTAACTGGATACATTGATACAACCTTCAGGTGATAAACCTATAAAAAACTATACTGAGATTGCTGGAAATTACCTTAGTCGCTAACGAAACGCTTGATTTGATGTTAAGCAAAAGCAGATACCCACCTTTACGTCTGCGCATTGCTAACTCTCAATGTTTATGTAGGACAAATAGAAAACTGTATAGCTGTTTATTTTTGACACAGTGTCTAAAAATGTAGATTTTAGAAAAGAAAATCATAATATTCATGAGGATAGAAACTATTCTCACAATCAACCTCAAGCCAGCGCCGAGATAAATTACCACACAACGAACTATGGCGCTATAACTGGTTGAAACCATGCATATCACAATTAAAGTTTTACTTAACACTCTTTTAAGTAACACTTAAATTAAAGTTTAGTCAAGGTTAATCACGCAATATCAGTAACTTAAACTTATTATTATAAATTAATAGAGACTAATACAAGAATCTATACTAGATACCCATATTTATGGGTTATATCAGGATGTTCCAGCCATAAAAAAGCCGCTCAAAAGAGCGGCTTTTTTTAAACGCTTAGAAAGTAGCGATTAAACGCCAGCTTTCTCAACAACGTCAACCAACATCCAAGATTTGTTCTTAGAGATTGGTGCACACTCGCGAACAGTCACTGTATCGCCTTCGTTGCACACGTTGCTTTCGTCATGAGCGTGCAGTTTAGTAGTACGCTTGATGAACTTCCCGTAAATAGGGTGTTTAACAAAACGTTCTACCGCAACAGTAATGGTTTTATCCATTTTGTTGCTAACCACACGACCTTGTACTGTACGAATTTTTTGCTCAGTCATTACGCATCAGCCTTTTGAGTCAGAATGGTTTTAACACGCGCGATGCTGCGACGCACTTTCTTCAACTGGTCGGTTTTTTCAAGCTGGCCAGTTGAATGCTGCATGCGTAAGTTGAACTGTTCGCGTAGCAGGTTTAATAACTCTGCATTCAGCTCTTCTACGCTTTTATCTTTCAGTTCAGCTGCTTTCATTACATCACCGTCCGAGTTACAAAGGTTGTTTTAAATGGCAGTTTTGCCGCAGCCAAAGTAAACGCTTCGCGTGCCAGAGCTTCAGGAACACCTTCCATCTCATAAAGAACACGACCAGGTTGAATTTGGCATACCCAGTACTCAACGTTACCCTTACCTTTACCTTGACGAACCTCTAGAGGCTTCTCAGTAATTGGCTTGTCAGGGAAAACCCGAATCCAGATTTTACCTTGACGCTTAACGTGACGAGTCATGGCACGACGTGCAGCCTCAATTTGGCGCGCGGTCATTCGACCACGACCAACCGCTTTAAGACCGTAAGTACCAAAGGCAACAGTAGCTCCTGCAGCTGTACCGCGGTTGCGGCCTTTGTGCATTTTACGGAATTTCATGCGTTTTGGTTGTAACATGATTAGCCCTCTCGCTTAGCGTTGCGGCCTTTCTTCTTAGGTTGAGCTGGCGCTGCCGGCTCTTGTGTTGTAGGCAATCCGCCTAACACTTCACCTTTGAAGATCCATACTTTAACGCCGATGATACCGTAAGTAGTAGCAGCTTCTGAGGTCGCGTAATCGATGTCCGCACGGAAAGTGTGCAGAGGAACACGACCTTCACGGTACCATTCAGAACGTGCAATCTCTGCTCCGCCCAAACGGCCGCTAACTTCTACTTTGATACCTTTTGCGCCAAGGCGCATTGCGTTTTGAACCGCACGCTTCATCGCGCGACGGAACATGACACGGCGTTCCAGCTGGCTTGAAATACTGTCAGCGACCAACTGACCATCCAGCTCCGGCTTGCGTACTTCAGCAATGTTGATCTGCGCAGGCACACCGGCCAGCTTAGATACATAGTTACGCAGCTTTTCAACGTCTTCGCCTTTCTTACCGATTACGACACCTGGACGAGCAGTGTGAATAGTCACACGGATACTCTTAGCAGGACGCTCGATCACGATTTTAGACAGTGAAGCGTTTTTCAGTTGTTTAGTCAGGTACTGACGTACCTGATGGTCATTGTACAGGTTATCTGCATAATCTGCGGTATTAGCGTACCAGGTAGAAGTCCATGGTTTACTGATACCCAGGCGTATACCTGTAGGATGTACCTTCTGTCCCATTATCTACTCCTAGTTATCCGCTACAACCACAGTGATGTGACTGCTACGCTTAAAGATACGATCCGCACGGCCTTTGGCTCGTGGCTTGATACGTTTCATAGTTGGGCCTTCGTCAACGAAGATCTTAGCGACGTGCAGTTCATCAATGTCTGCACCTTCGTTATGCTCTGCGTTAGCGATTGCTGATTCCAATACTTTCTTAATCAGCGCAGCGCTTTTCTTAGGGCTGTACGTTAAAAGCTCAAGTGCTTTTTCTACGTGCATACCGCGAACTTGATCCGCAACCAAGCGTGCTTTTTGAGCCGACGTGCGGGCAAAACGGTGTTTAGCTAATGCTTCCATCTTCCTACCCCTTAACGTTTAGCTTTCTTATCCGCGACATGGCCGCGGTAAGTACGCGTTGGCGCAAATTCGCCCAACTTGTGGCCGACCATTTCGTCACTCACGATGACAGGTACATGTTGGCGGCCGTTATGGACTGCAATGGTCAACCCAATCATATCTGGGATGATGATAGAACGACGAGACCAGGTTTTGATTGGTTTACGTTCGTTCTTTTCCACTGCAGCCTCTACCTTCTTCAGCAAGTGAAGGTCGATAAATGGACCTTTCTTGAGAGAACGTGGCATGGTGAATCCTCGCTATTACTTGTTACGACGACGTACGATAAGCTTATCAGTACGCTTGTTGCTTCGGGTTTTCTTACCTTTAGTAGGAACACCCCAAGGAGTTACTGGGTGACGACCGCCAGAAGTACGACCTTCACCACCACCGTGTGGGTGGTCAACCGGGTTCATTACAACACCACGAACGGTTGGACGAACACCACGCCAGCGGCTGGCACCAGCTTTACCTAATGAACGAAGCATGTGCTCTGCGTTACCTACTTCACCAATGGTGGCGCGGCAATCAGATAATACTTTGCGCATTTCGCCTGAACGCAGACGTAAAGTAACGTAGTTACCGTCACGAGCCAGGATCTGTGCGTTAGCACCGGCAGAACGTGCAATTTGTGCACCTTTACCAGGCTTCATTTCAATCGCGTGTACAATGGTACCAACAGGCATGTTGCGCATAGGCATAGCGTTACCCGCTTTGATAGGCGCATTTGAACCAGACTGGATTGCGTCACCCGCCTGAATACCTTTTGGTGCCAGAATGTATTTACGCTCACCGTCTGCATACAGTACTAAAGCAATGTTTGCAGAACGGTTAGGATCATATTCTAAACGCTCAACTTTCGCTGGGATGCCGTCTTTATTACGTTTAAAGTCAACTACGCGGTAGTGATGTTTGTGACCACCACCGATGTGACGTGTAGTAATACGACCATTGTTGTTACGGCCGCCAGTTTTGTCATTCTTTTCCAGCAAAGGTGCATATGGTGCGCCTTTGTGCAGGTCAGGATTAACAACCTTGATGACGTGACGACGACCGGCAGAAGTTGGCTTAGCTTTCATTAATGGCATTTCTAATCCCCTTCTTACTCAGCACCACCGACGAAGTCGATGTCCTGACCTTCTTTAAGCGCTACATACGCTTTTTTCCAGTCGCTGCGTTTACCGAAAGACATACCGTGACGCTTGGTTTTACCCTTAACGTTAACAGTACGAACCGAATCCACTTCAACCTCGAACAGTTTCTCAACTGCTGCTTTGATTTCAGCTTTGTTCGCGTCTTTAGCTACTTTAAATACAACTGTGTTACCCGCTTCAGCAGCCATGGTAGACTTTTCTGAAACGTGTGGTGCCTTAAGCACTTTTAGTAGACGTTCTTCTTTCATGCTAACGCCTCCTCAAGTTGTTTCACTGCATCAGCAGTGATAAGTACTTTTTCAAATGCAATCAGGCTGACCGGGTCGATACCAGCTACATCACGTACGTCAACCTTGTACAGGTTACGCGCAGCAAGGAACAGGTTTTCTTCAACTTCTGGCGTCACGATTAACACATCGTTTAATTCCAGATCGTTCAGCTTAGCAATCAGAGCTTTAGTCTTAGGTGTGTCAACACCGAACTTCTCAACCACAACCAGACGGTCTTGGCGAACCAGTTCAGACAGGATGCTCTTAATCGCACCACGATACATTTTCTTGTTAACTTTTTGATCAAAGTCACGAGGCTTGGCAGCAAATGCTCGGCCACCACCAACCCAGATTGGGCTGCGGATAGTACCGGCACGAGCACGACCAGTACCTTTTTGACGCCATGGCTTCTTACCGCCACCACGTACTTCAGAACGTGTCTTTTGTGCTTTAGTACCCTGACGAGCACCATTGCCGTAAGCTACAACGACCTGGTGAACCAGGGCTTCGTTGAATTCACGTCCAAAGGTCGCTTCGGATACTTCAAGAGCGCTTTGCGCGTCTTTCAATGTTAATTCCATCAGTTCAACTCCCAGACGTTACGCTTTAACAGCTGGCTTTACGACAACGTCGCCGCCAGTTGCGCCAGGTACGGCACCTTTAACCAGGATCAGGCTGTTTTCTACGTCAATACGTACAACTTCCAAAGACTGAGTGGTGACTTGCTTGTTACCAAGCTGACCAGCCATTTTCTTGCCTTTGAATACTTTACCTGGAGATTGGTTCTGACCAATTGAACCAGGTGCACGGTGAGACAATGAGTTACCGTGAGTTGCGCGTTGAGCAGAAAAGTTCCAACGCTTGATAGCGCCTGCGAAACCTTTACCTTTAGACGTACCAGTGACGTCAATTTTCTTGGTGTCGTTGAAGATTTCAACAGTGATTTCACTGCCTACTTCGATGTCGGCACCTTCGTTATCTTCCAGGCGGAATTCCCAAAGACCACGGCCAGCTTCAACACCAGCTTTAGCAAAATGACCTGCTGAAGCTTTGTTTACGCGGTTCGCTTTTTTGGTACCTGCAGTAACTTGCAGTGCGCGATAACCGTCAGTTTCATCAGTGCGTAACTGAGTAACACGGTTAGGGGTCGCTTCAATAACAGTCACAGGGATCGACGTGCCATCTTCAGTGAAGATGCGAGTCATACCCACTTTACGACCGACTAGACCAATCGCCATTGTTATTACCCTCTCTTGTTAGCCCAGGCTGATTTGAACATCAACACCAGCAGCCAAGTCCAGACGCATCAGCGCGTCAACGGTCTTGTCAGTTGGTTCAATGATGTCTACCAAACGCTTATGAGTACGGATTTCATATTGATCACGCGCGTCTTTATTAACGTGCGGAGAAATCAGAACTGTATAGCGTTCTTTGCGAGTAGGCAGTGGAATTGGACCGCTGACCTGAGCACCAGTACGTTTCGCCGTTTCAACGATTTCAGCCGTAGACTGATCGATCAACTTGTGATCAAACGCTTTTAAACGAATACGAATTCTTTGATTTGGCATCGATTAAGCTCCAATCGAAAGAACAAAAAAATCATCTTCTCACTCCCTTTTATTCTTGGGACGAAAAGATGTGCGTATAAACCAGTGGTTCCCAATTGGAACCTTGTTCTTTGTTTCTAACACTCCCGCCGCGTCTTCAGACGTTGCTTTGGCGACCACCCTAAAAGCAGTGTGGCTGCGGCTGAAACCATGCCCTGGGTACATATGTACGGGGCAAGTGGGCGCGAATTATACAGAGTTACCGAACTAATGCAACATCGCATTACACTTTTTGTACAGAAATGATGCATCTCTGATGGAAACTTCGTGGTTCGGATCAGTCTCAGTAAATCATGCACTCATAATTCTTGTCTTTTCCATATGGCAAAACCGCCTAATGTCCAGTAGTGAGGGAGCTTTTTTAGTCGTACCATTTATTTGCGTTGATCAGCGCAACTGCTAAATTTTTACGAGGATTAACATATGAAAGAACTTAGTATACAAGAACTGGATGCAGTCTCAGGTGGAGTTTCTGAAGACGCTATCTATGGGGGCTCACTAGCCAGTGCTGGCGGTTTCCTATTTACGGCCATTACATCAGCAGCGGCACTAACGCCTGTGGGAATGGGGATACTTTTAGGCGCATCAATCATCAGCTCAGGTATCGCGATTGCCACTGCGTATGATCCAGAGTAAAGCTAAGGGTTTTACATGGAAAATGTCAAAGAAGTACTTATAGCGCCTCACTTAAGTACCTTAGCAATTGGCATCGCGTTTTCCGCTTTCGTAAGTGCGATTCTGTTTTGCTTAACGTTTGTCGAAAAGCATCAATTGCTTCCTGTGTTTAGCATTATTACGGTATTTTACTTACTGAGTCATCTAGTAATAAAGTACAGCAGGTGAACGTAATTTAAACAGGGTATGTGGTATCACCCTGTTAGTTACCTCACTTCGTTTACCTATGTTTCTCAACTTAATGAACCACTTGGTCCTTACCATTGGCTTTTGCCTGGTACATCAGATTATCCGCCCGTGACAGGGTATGGGTCACAGACTCCTTGTCTTTGGCGTCCACCAGCCCAATAGAAAAGGCCACCCTGATATCAGGATACGCTGCAAGTGCTGCTGGCAACACCTTACATTCATCCATGAACTGCCTGAGAGCAACCGCTACTTCGTCGCAAGCTGCCGCCGGAAACACAAATAAGAACTCTTCACCACCAATCCGTCCAATGATGTCGGTATTACGGAAATCACGTTTTATGCGCTCCCCGACATGCTTAAGCACCTCATCCCCTACCTGATGTCCATAGGTATCGTTGATATATTTAAAATCGTCCAGGTCTGCAATGGCAACACTCAGCGGTTGATTTTGTCTGACGGCCAGCTTTTTCTCACGCTCGAGTAACAAAAAGGTCTGACGGCGGTTATACAGACCCGTGAGTTCATCAGTTTGAGCCAGTTTTTCCAGCTGTTGGTGCTGACGTTTAATACTGAAATACATAAACACAATAGCCATAAACATCACCACCAGCACCGCGATTACCAGTGCAACAATGGTCTGATCACGTTTATTAATGGCCAGCTCAGCCGTTTGCCGGGCATTGGTTTCCACCAGCAAACGGTTTTCATATTCCTTCTGGTCCAGCTCAAAACCTGCCCGTAACTGCTGAAAGCGTTCTTCATCCGCTTCTTTTCTACGTTTTATTTCCTCATCCCGGGCAGCTTGCAAGGTATGATAAGCGCTAGCGTAATTCCCGGAAGCAGCATCAAGCCTCGCTTTCAACAGCAAGGCCGTAGCCTTATGAAGGGTAATACCGTGCTCTGCAATGAGTTCTTCAGCCTGCTCAGTCACCTCGTACGCCTGTTCAATAAGCGCATTTTGCTCCAGCCACCTGGCCTTAATCAGTAACGCACCAACCTGTAAATGTACGTTATTACTTTGCTTAAAAGTGTCGATAGCTTCATTCAGCATTGGCATAAGCTGGGCGAGCTGTTCACTGCTGTGCTCATCGTTACTCGATAACATCACGTCAAACAGCGCCTGAGTTGTATATGCCTCACCTTGTTTATCACCAATTTCCACAGATATGGCCATGCTTTCATTGAAGTAATCAACCGCTTTATCAAGCCGATGGATTTTGCCGTGAGCGAGGCCCAGGCCATACAGGGAGTTAGACAGTTCAATCAGATTATCCGTTTGTCGATAGTACTGTGCGGATTCTTCAAAATAGGGGATAGCCAATCGGGGTTTTTCCTGAGCTTCGTATACCAGCGCTATGAAGGAGGCAATATGCGGGGCAACCGCGGTCAGCTCACTCTCCTGTTCTTGCTGAGCGATTCGATAAGCCTGAGTAAAGTAGTCAAGCGCTTCAACCAGATTGACCGTGGTCAGATTAATGGAGCCTAGCGCGATCAACGCCTCAATCATTACCGAGGTCGATTCATTATCAACCGCCCAGACTAGTGCTCGTTGTGCATAGTCAATACCCGGAGATGGGTCGGCCATGGTGTCATAAGCCCTTGCAACCTTGATGTTGCAAGCCTGCACCAGTGCTGAATCTTCTGTTTTCTGGGCCAGTAACAGGGCTTTTTTTGCGGCTACCAGCGCCTCATCGCCCAGAAATAGCGCGTAATACGCATCACTAAGTATATAGTGATACTGCGCTTGCTCATGAACCGAGAGAGAGGTATCAGCCAGGCGGGAATCAATAGTACTGATGACATCGGTAGGATGGTGGTTTATTCCATTAAGCAGTTTTGCTTTATCTTCAGGCCAGTCGATACCACTCGCACCGGAACTGACAATAAATAACGTCAGCAAAGCCAAAATACTCAGCAGTAATTTGTTCGGGAAAACGAAACACTTTAACTTCAAACTGTCTTAACCTGGCCGGCCATTCTGCCAGCATTAATCGCTCACTTATTGAGCATGACACAATACCCGGTTCCGTCAACCGGTATTATTCGTCGTGTGGAATAATGTGCATACGTTAATTATCCACGTAGGTCGTCATTTCTTCCCGAATCTGATCGCGCATTGCCATAAGCGTTAACGCCGAGTCCCGCTGTCGCTTGTCCTGTTCGGTTTGTGGCACCCAGTCCGGAACAGATGAAGGTTTACCATTTTCATCCATCGCTACCATCACTGCAATACAGTGAGTACAGAGTTCACGTTCGCTGCTTTTCGGATCGCCGGCACGTACCAGAATACGAATATGCATGGAGCTTTTCCCGGTATATATCACCTTCGCTTCCACTTCCACGATATTCCCTACCAGAATCGGTTTAACAAAATGCATACCGCCCACATAAGCCGTAATACAGTACTTACCACTCCACCCCGCTGCACAGCCGTAGGCACTCAAATCAATCCACTTCATTACTGCGCCGCCATGGACCTTACCACCGAAGTTGACATCCGCAGGTTCTGCCAAAAAGCGTAACGTTAATGAACGTTCTGTACCGGGCATAAGCTATTCTCTTTATTTAATTTTCACCAATTCATAAAACTACTGTAGTTTAATTGGTAAAACAATCAGGCGATTTTATTTATGGAAGAACTACGCTACCCCACCCGATTGATGCTGCTTGTTGCCCTGCTTCAGGGACTGGCCCTTTTACTGCTACATCAGTCCATTGACTTTGCGTTCTGGCCAGCGACAGCGCCCCAGTGGCTGTTTGCCGCTTACGCCCTGGTCATTATTGGGCCAGGTATGTACCTGTTGGGGGTTAACGAGCTCAATAAGGTAAAAATTGTCACCTATATTGCTCCTTTCGCCTTGCTTTGTTCACTGCTCGCCTACTACACCGGCGGCCAGGCTATCCCAGCTTCACCTTCGCGGCTGGATACGTTGCTTGGGCCCATGACATTCACCTTAGCTTTACTCACTTTCAAAGCATTGATGTATGTGCAGGTGAAAACCGCAAACGAACCTTTTACTTACCCCCAGTTATTTCACTATTCATGGCGGAACCTGCTCACTCTCGGGCTGGCTATTGCCTTTACGCTGGTTGCATGGGGCATTTTAATGCTGTGGGCCGGATTATTCGCGGTGATAAATATCGACTTCTTTGACCAGCTGTTTCAGGAGAAATGGTTTTATTATCCCGCGCTTAATCTGGCTTTGGCATTAGGAGTAGTGCTTATTCGCCGGCTCAGCGTCATCGTCGATACCATCAAGCAATTACAGCAGGCTTTGTTCAAGTACCTGTTAGTTCTGTTGGTCTTTGTTTCAGTCATTTTCCTGCTTGCATTACCGTTTACCGGTTTGTCGCCGCTATGGGAAAAAGGACCTGGCAGTTATCTCATTCTGTGGATGCAGGCCTGCCTGCTGTTTGCGCTAAACAGCGTCTATCAGGGCGATGCAACTGAACGCCCTTACTCGCCTTTGGTACACCGGTTTATCTATCTCGGCATACTGTTGTTACCTGTCTACAGCGCACTGGTATTTTATGGCCTGTCCTTAAGAGTGGAGCAGTATGGCTGGTCAGTAAGTCGTTACTGGGGCATGATTGTGTGGCTGTTTCTGGCGCTTTTCTCCCTTGGCTACCTGACTTGTATAGTCCGCTACAAAGACGACTGGATAGCCGGTCTTGGGCGCATTAATGTCGGGATGGGCTGGCTGCTTATGCTGGTGCTTGTACTGGTTAACAGTCCGTTTGCAGATTTACGCAAATTAACGGTTAACAACCAGTTAGCCCGTATCGAATCCGGACAAACCGAACTGCAGGACATCGACATACAATACTTTGCCCATCAGCTCGCTTTGCCTGGCTACCTTGCCATTGAGCAACTTAAGCAAACCTATGGCGACAGTCATCCAACGCTGGCGCTAAGGCTTTCGCGCGCCTATCAGGAAGATGCCATCGAACCTGAGCAGGACAAGCTAATGGTGATCAACAGTATTGAATGTCTCAACAACTGCGAAATGCCCTCTGATCTCGCTGATGTCATATACGACGACCTGACCAAAAGTAACTACCTGTTGCGTCAGGCGGAGCATCTATACCTGCTGGCAGTCGATCCTGATGGCGACAACGCAACCGATTACCTGCTAATGCTGGAAACTAACTATCTGGTAGATGCCACCCTGTATACGCGCAGCAATAAAAGCTGGTATCCGATAAATGTTGAAGATTTGGGACCCACTGGCAAAGATAAAAAGATGACTCTACGTGATCACCTACAGGCGTTGGAAGTAAATTATAGACAGCCGCAGTACCACATAATGCAAATCGGTGATTTTCACTTTAGTGTAACACTGAAGGAACAACTCAAGGCATCGCCTGAGCAGAATCAGTAAATAACCTGACCTGCACCGACTTTTACCACCTGTACCTTTTGCAGTATTGCTGCATTAGGTCAGAGGGTATAAGGTGATATATATTAATATTATACTTCGTCACAGCCGCATGTGTTTCCTGCCCTGTGAGTAACAGCTTACTAATTTGTAGTAGAATATGTCAGAGATAAATGAAAACCAGTTGGTGTTCGATAAAATCAACACGGTGCTTGAGAAAAAGCCGACGTTGTTAGATGCCTACAAAGAGCTAGAACCCCTTATACTCGGTTTATTTGATGCTCAACGCATGAGTATCTTTCAGCGTCGTCGGCAGCACCAGGATTTAGTCGCCCGGTTTAAAACCGGTAAAGAGTCAACGGAAATTAAGGTGCCAATCAGCCCGTTGTCGATTGCCGGGTATGTCGCTTTGTCGCAACGCCCCTTAATCATCTCTGACCCCTATGATCAGGAAGAGCTCGCGGCTATTCACCCACGCCTGCGCTTTGCCGACCGATTTGATAAAAGCAGCGACTTCAGAACCCGCAGTATTCTGTGTGTGCCGATTCTGAATGCCGGTGTAATCATGGGCGTTTTCCAGATTATCAATAAAAATAACGGGCCATTCACCAACCGTGACATGGAGCTTGCGCAGCAACTGAATGACATTCTGGGTACCAAGTTCCGATACGAACTAGGGGGCACTCAAAACCCCTTTGATCTTTTACTGCACGAAAACCTGCTCAGTGAGAAAGCGCTCACGGAGCTTCAGGAAACCAGCAGCGATATACGTCAGATGGTACAGAGGTTAATGTCGGAATACCGCATTAACGAAGGTAAGCTGGGCACCTCATTGTCGATTCACTATCAGGTGCCATACATCGGCTTTGATCCTGAGAAATACCATGTTTATCAAAGTGAAAGCCGTCTTAATACGTCTTATCTGAAACGTAATTTTGTGGCTGTGATTGCCGACGCCCACGATAAGCCCATTGTGTTGATGGCTGAGCCCAATAATGCGTCTTTGCTAATGGAAATTGAAAGCGCGCTGGGTATCGACAGCTACGACATTGCGGTAGGCCTGCCTAACCATATTCTGCAGTACCTCGGAGACTCAGCAGGCGGCGGTGCCCCGGGCGAAATGAGTGAGATCCTCGATGAAATCGGTACTTCGGTTGAGGAGTCAGAGGAGGGGGTTGATGAACTTTCCGATGATGCACCGGCAGTGGTACGACTGGTAAGCCGTATTTTGCACGACGCCAAGCGCCTCAATGCCTCAGATATTCATATCGACCCGGAAAAAAGTGGCCCGACCCGGGTTCGTATGCGGATCGACGGGGTGTGTCGTGATATCAACCAAGTGCCGGCCTCTCACCATAGTGCGGTGATTGCGCGGATTAAAATTATGTCTAACCTGAACATCGCCGAAAAACGCGTGCCTCAGGACGGCAAGCTGGCATTCAGAATGAGTGGTCAGTTAGTGGAAGTGCGGGTTGCTACCATTCCAACCGTAGCCGGTGAAGGGGTGGTTATGCGGATCCTGGCATCTGGCGGTGCCATGCCCATGGACAAAATGAATGTCGCGCCGAATAATTTGACCCGGCTCGAGGAAATGATCAAAAAACCGCACGGCATATTATTGGTTGTTGGACCTACCGGTTCGGGTAAAACCACCACGCTGCACGCAATTCTCGGTTACCTGAATACACCGGAAAAGAAAATCTGGACAGCCGAGGACCCGGTAGAAATCACTCAGCCTGGCTTACAGCAGGTGCAGGTAAGTCCGAAAATTGGCTTTACGTTTGCCAATGCACTCAGGGCATTTTTGCGAGCCGACCCGGATATTATTTTGATTGGTGAGATGCGGGATAAAGAAACCGCTCACGCTGGTATTGAGGCCTCATTAACCGGTCACCTGGTTTTATCTACCCTGCACACTAACTCTGCACCGGAAACGATTACCCGTTTACTGGATTTGGGGCTCGATCCGGTTAACTTCTCTGACGCCTGTGTGGGCATACTCGCGCAGCGCCTAATCAGAACCTTATGCAGTAGCTGTAAGGAAAAGCACCCGGTATCAGATACTGATATGGCCTTTATCAAACGCCAGTACGGCGAAGAGTATATCGACGAACTTAACCTTCCTGATAATCTTGAAATCTACCAGGCCAAGGGCTGCGACGACTGCGGCGATACCGGCTATCGGGGTCGGACCGGTGTACACGAGTTACTGGGCATGACACCAGCACTACGCTCGCTGGTTTATAAGGAGGCTTCGGTTGCCGAGATGAAAGCCCAGGCTATGCAGGATGGAATGCGAACCCTTATCCAGGACGCTATCTACAAGGTAATAAAAGGCGACACGGACCTCGCTCAGGTACAAATTATTGGAGGCGACTGACGAAGCGCGCCTCCCAACATTAATCAAAATAAATACCTGCATAACCTTTTTTTGATTCACAGAGCTCTAGAGTGCGCGTAAAGTAATCAATACCGTGGGATCACGGACTTTAAACGGATAAATAATCGAACTTTTTGGTAGCAGGTTGTTAAGTTGTGAAGCTGGATATGTGGCGTTTTAACGGATTTTATATTGTCGTGATGCTGATGATGTTATTTTCGTCGCCGGGTTACGCCGACTGTCAGATTATTACTCCCCGAGCTCAGTCAATACAACATCCGGTAGACATCACTCTCGGCTTAAACGATATCCAGTTTCGTTGCCAGTTAGCACACGCCCAGGTACTGAGCTTTCCCCTGGACGCCCTGTACAAGCCCTCTGTGTATACCGCTCAGGATGTCACTATCTCGCCTCTAACCAGCGCCAGAGCTGCCTACCTGCTGCCGGAGGGTGTTTATCAGTTTACCCTGACAGCCGAATCTGATCATATCAGCAAAGTCAGAATGTCGCTTCGCGACCTCAGTACGTTTCAGCATGACAACAACCTGCACATTTTAACCATTAGCGCCTTTGGTGGGTTTTGCATCGCGCTTTGCATTTATGTAGGGATCCTCGGTCGTAGCCTGCGTAATGCAGGGTTTTACGCTTATAGTGGCTATATTTTAAGTGCCGGTTTTTTCTTTGTGCTGCAGGAAGGCGTGCTACGCATTTTGTTCCCTGCTGTGCATTGGCTACACAGCCACCAGATTAAAGCCATTTTCGCCGGTATCACCGTTTATACAGCGCTGCGCTTCATCACAATACTGCTCGACCTGCGCCTGATACTGAAACGGTGGGAATACCTGACTATCCTTTACAGCGGAATGATTGTGCTGGTACTCGGTTTTATCGCTGCATTGCCTGTCGCACCTTTGCACGCCACGGCTAATCAGTTAATGGGACTGGTAACCTTATTCGGTATGGCGGCTGTCACTCTGGCCACCCTCTACGCCTTGTTACGTAAAGTGCATGGTGCTGGTTGGGTACTGATTGCTTTGCTGGTATTACTCGCCGCCATGTTATTCAGAGTGTCGTTACCCAATGTCAGCGAATTCCTCCATCGTTACGCGTTGATTATGGCAGTAACCCTGGAAGCCCTGTTGTTAGCTATCGCGGCGTCGGAGCGCGTCAAACGTCTTCAGTCTGACAAAATGCGGGCATATTACGCTGCCTCAAGTGACCCACTGTGCCCGGTATTAAATCGTCGTGGCTGGGAAGAGTCGGCACAAAAGATGTTAACAAGCCACAGTAAAGAGGGCGGCGTGTTGTTATTGTTGTTTATCGATATGGATGACTTTAAGCAAATTAACGACACCTACGGGCATCGGGTAGGCGATCAGGTATTGGTGATACTGGCCAAAATTCTTAACAGTCAGTCGCGGGCACAGGATATTGTTGGTCGCCTCGGTGGCGACGAGTTTGTGGTGATGAGCCATTGTCACAACCGCACTATTGCAGAACGGGTTAAGCAGCGCGTGGCGGAGCGTTTGAACGATCTGATAATAAAAGTTGATGACCAGCATATCCGGGTGTCGGCCAGTGTGGGAGCCCAGATTATTGATACTCCACACAGCGACCTGGCGTTACTGCTCCATGCTGCAGACATGCTCATGTATGAACAAAAACATGCCGCTCTTGGTGTTCAATAGACTGAAGTTTTGGCCCAGGATATTATTCAACCAGTTTGATCTTACCGAACACGGAAGCATCAATAAAGCCGAGGTTACGATCGCCATTTACCGGTTCAATTTCATGGGAACCAACGAAATGCTCACGCTCTTCACTGCCGTCATTGTCGCAATAAGCCAGCATAAATCCAAGTACCTGCTCAGCTGAAAGGCTCTGCGGCGGTACCGGCTGGTTATGATGGAAGGTGTCCGGATATACCCGGAAGCTTACTTCCCAGGTTATTTGATAAGGTGCCGTGTCTTCGCGGGTCCACCGGCTGGTTACGTGATCATTCAGTAAGACAAATTCCTGACCACCATTACTCGTTGGGCCGATATCCACTACATTGCCATCCAGTGCGATATGGTAGGCAAATGCGTTGTAAGATTTCAGGTGATTACCACCTGACGCGTCGGCATCAATAAAAATCTCCAGACAGTCGTCATCCCAGTAGGTCAATAGCGGATCAGGGTGGCTGTCTACCAGTACATCATCAATGATTTCTACCTGCAAATACAGCTGTTCTTCGTCCCACAGCATTTTAAAGCGGCCACTGAAATCCGCCGGGATCGGCATTGTGCCAACCATGAGATGCTTAAGAGAATGCCATTTTGCATTATCCCAGGCCGCTTCATCCGCTTTACCATCAATGACAATGGGCGAACTGGCTTTAATCACTTCGGTTGGCGCTGCTAACACCTGCCCGGTTGCTGCCATACTTAAATATCCGGCCAGCATGATCCTGTTTAGTTTCATCATGATATTTCGCCCGTTTTGCGTTGTAATAAAAAAACGTAGTTTAACAACAATTTTACAACAGCTGCACTACTTAATTTATTACGCGCATAAAAAAGGCCTGCATAGGCAAGCCTTTTGCGTACGAACAAGTCGTCACTAATTATGCACTACGACGGCGGCGAGCCGCGAGCAGAGAACCACCAATAATCAGTAACAGCGAGGCTGGCGCTGAAGCTGGTGTTGTTGGAGGAAGGCTGTCTTGATCTAATAATGCATAACGAACCTGACCACCGGCAACCAGATACTCACCGATACCATTACCCCAGAACGACACTTGGGTAAACTCATCACTATCGTCAAATGCCGCTACGAATATTTCAAATACATCACTAGACGGATTATCCTGCGACGGGAAAAGCCCTTCAGCATTTGTTGATGCCGATGCGACTAAAATTGGCGCGCCACCATCAAACGAGATGAAAAGATCTGTAGTCGGGTCAGTACAGCAGGTAGCCCAGTCGCCTACTTCAAAGCCAACAGCATTTACCGCGCTATCGAAGGTGAAGGTAATGCCGCTACTAAAATAGTCCATTGGATTCGTACGAGGAATTGAACCGCCCCCCGCCGGGTCGATACCAATTGCAGTACCAGTTAATGAACCATAGGTTGTACCGGATGCAAAGCCGCCATCGTTTTGGGTGATAATATAGTCACCACGGTCGATTGAAGCACCTGATAAGATAGTATCCCAGATATCAACACCAACAGTACCACCGGCACCCGTTACGGTACCGTCGAAATCGGCCACGCCGTCAGTAATGCCATCAAATACAGTTAGAATGGTTGCGTTGGCAGCAGATGCTGATGCCAACAGTACACCGGCGAGACCGCCAGCAAACAGTTTCTTCGCTTTCATGTAAAAGTCCTTCTTTAATAAACGTCCGTAGTACTGCGAAATCTCTACGTTTTTATTTGCAGTATATTAAGCATGATTAAAAATCAAACACACTTAGCGCTTTGTTAGCAAAGAAGGGGCCAGATCGTAAGATTTACTATTAATTAATTGAATAAGTGCCAATTTTTTGTATTGAGGGCTTTTTGCGTAATTCTGTGAAATGTCGATTTGTAAAAAAAAGCGACATTATACTTTAGTGTTATGTAACAACATTAGCAGGGCTGTTTAAACAGCCCTGTAAGCAAATCAGAGGTTGTATCCGCGCTCTTCGTGGCTGCTGATATCAAGTCCCTGCTGTTCCTGCTCTGCAGTCACCCGGATACCTTTAGTAAGCATGTCGACCAGCTTGAGCAACACCAGGCTTACCACAGCGGTATAGACAAACGTGGCAAAAATACCGACCATCTGTACGCCCAGTTGCTCGCCGATAGACGCGTTCTCGCCACCGAATCCGTAACCGCTGAAAATGCCCAGATCGGGAGAGCAAAAGATACCCGCCAGGAAAGTGCCGAGAATACCGCCGATACCGTGAACCGGGAACACGTCCAGCGAATCATCAATTTTCCATTTCTGTTTGATTAGGTTGGTGAAATAAAAACAAACGCAACCGGCTGTAAGTCCGATCACCAGTGCTGCGGCCGGACCAACATAACCTGACGCCGGGGTAATGGTTCCCAGCCCTGCCACCATGCCGGTAACGATACCCAGCACCGATGGTTTACCGTATTTTACCCATTCAATCGTCATCCACGCCAGTGAACCTGCTGCCGCTGAGACATGCGTCACCAACATCGCCATAGCAGCATCACCATTGGCCGCCACCGCGCTACCACCGTTAAAGCCAAACCAGCCAACCCAAAGCATACCGGCTCCGCCCACTGTCATGGTCAGGTTATGCGGGATCATAGAAGCGCTGCCGTAGCCGTGGCGGTTTTTGATGTACATAGCTGCCACCAAAGCACCTACGCCGGCAGTGATATGCACCACCGTGCCACCGGCAAAGTCCAGTAAACCAATTTGCGCCAGCCAACCGCCGCCCCATACCCAGTGACATACGGGCACGTATACCAGCACCAGCCAGGCCAGAGAAAACACTAGCACAGATGAAAACTTCATACGCTCAGCAAATCCACCCACCATCAGTGCGGGTGTGATGATGGCAAATGTCATCTGGAACATGAAAAACAGCGGTTCAGGAAGCGTACCGGATAACGAGGACTTATCCGTGTTAACTAAAAACATCTTTGAGAAATCGCCAATAAAGGCGTTACCTTCGCCAAAGGCCAGGCTATAACCGGCTATCAGCCAAATCAAAGATGCGCCACAGGCAATCGCAAAACATTGCATTAAAACCGAAAGTACGTTTTTGCTGCGCACCAGGCCGCCGTAGAAAAACGACAAACCGGGCAGGGTCATAAATAAAACCAAAGCTGTAGCGGTTAATATCCAGGCGGTATCGCCGGTATCTGCACCGGATTCAGCCAATACAAAGCCCGGCATAAATGCCAGGCCAATAAGCCAGTTTCGCATAAGTGTGTCCTGTTGATTCTCAAATGTGTTGTATTCAATTGCGTCGGATTTTGTTTCTGATGTTCTTATTCGGATAACCTTTTCGACATCTGTTATAAATAATTTTCCGTCGCCTATCTTGCCGGTCCTGGCACTCTGGATAATCGCCTCACAAACGCGTTCTGCGTTTTCGTCGGCGACGACCAGCTCCATTTATGTTTTGGGTACATAGTCAATTTGATACTCGTCACCACGGAATAACTCACTGTGGCCCTTTCAACCTTTTTACTTCACTAACTATTAAACCGTTTATACCTGTGTCAGCCAGGGCCTGACGTACTTCTTCGATGCGCAATGATTTTATGATCGCGGTTATTTTTTTCATTATTCCGGGCTTCTTTCAGAGAAGTTGGATTTTATTTTCTCTGAACAGTAGTATTTTTACCACTTTTTTTAACAAAACCTTATCAGTCAAAAGTAGCGTTACCGGGCTTGTACAATAACAGTTTCGTCGCAATATATAGCGCTCAGGCACGTTTCAATATCTAATTGTCGTAACGAGATAATGTGAGGATATGGTATCCTTTGCGCTCTGAAGCCCTGGTTTGAAAACAAAGAGGAGATGAATGTATATGAAAAAATTGCTTGCTGCGTTAGCTGTTATTTCTGCTGGTATATTATCCGGATGTACGTCCCTCCCCTCCGAACAGGAAATCAGTAATGCTGACTACGGCGCCTACCCTGATGATTACGAAAATATCGTAAAAACCTACTATGGCTATCACCTCACTCACCCTGATTCTGTTGAATACGGCAAAATAGAAAAGCCCAAACGTTACTGGCTGGGGAATGAGCTTGATAATGTGTATTACGGCTATCTTGTTTGTGCAACCCTCAATTACCGCAACATGGTTGGTAAAGACACCGGATTTAACACACATGCCCTATTGATTCATGATGGCCTGGTGGTTAAATATGTGGAAGACGGTGAGTGGTGGGGCAAGCCGCTCTGTAACTGAGTCACGGGGAGACAGTAGTAGTTATGAGGTATCGGTGGTTGTTATTGCTACTGTTGTTATCCGTTAATACTCACGCAGCAAACCAACTTAAATCGGCAGTATCCGATAGCTTTCCCAATGGCCTGCACGCACATTTTATTAAATATATCAGTGAGCAGCTTAATGTAGAGGCAGACATCGCCCACATGCCCTATGCCCGGCGGCTGATAGAGCTGGATGACGGCAGTATCGATATGATGGTTGGAGTGTCCGGCTCCGCCCCCATTGGTAGCCATACCATCCTACTCAAGCCCGCCTACGATAACATGACTATTGGCCTCTTTGTGCTCGCAGGCAATGAGACCCTGTTTACTGATGCCGATGATATGCGCACGCATTTACTCAGCCTGACCCGACGCGCCAACAGCGATGCCATATTAAGAGAAATTCCCACAGAGCATATTGTTTCGGCTCGTTCGTTGGAGCAAAAAATCGATATGCTGCTTAAAGGACGCATAGATGGCTTTTTGCATGTAACGCAGAGCACCGAATTACGCCTTAAGCAGCTCGGCTACACTATTAACATTACGCAAGCTGTTTACCAGCCGCCACAGCGTTATCAGCAGTTCATTGCCATCAGCAATCACTCGTGGCTCTATGCACGCAAAGCCGAACTCGAGGCAATTATTGCTAACGGCGTCGCCAGCGGCGCTTTTCAAACTATCCGGCGCGATTATTACGCTAACAGGCTTTAAACCTGACGCTATTTTACTGCTCACAGATCGCTCGACTTCTCATCCTTATGTAGGGTATATTTTTCTTCGTTGTTAAAGGATTAATTAATATAATAAGGAAATTCAATGAAGTATACTTTCTTGCTGGTTCTACTACTTGCTCCCCTACGCGCTTTTGCCGCCGTTTCCGAATGGGTTGATTTCACTCTGCACAATGGCCACGTCTACTTACCCATTACGGTTGAAGGTATCGACACTCATGCACTGCTGGACTCTGGCTCTCAGGTGCACGCCATCAATAAGGCGTTTGTGGGTAAACACAATCTGGACTTATCGACCGGCGCTAAAATGCGGATTAAGGGCGTTCACGATGTAGAGGAGCGAACCACTTATAACAATGTTAAGGTAGGTTTGTTTGGTTCTGAATTTGAGCTGGACAAGGTGGTTGAATTTAACCTGGGCCACCATACCAGTGGCATGTTATTGGGCGCAGCGTTTTTCAATCCGTTTATTATTCAGATTAACTACCCCGAAAAGAAAATACGCTTACTCACCCGCGATAGCGTGGATATGAGCGAAGCATCAAATGTAAGATCCATGGACAATCGCGGCAACGGCATGCCCATAGCCCAGATAGGTATTAACGGAGAAGACTTCTGGTTTTTAGTCGATACCGGCAGTTCCAGTGGCATTTTTATGGAGCGTCGCTTTGCATCGCAAGCGGGGTTGCTGGACAAAATTGAAGGTTCAGCGTCTTCGGCAGGGGTTAACAGTACCGGTGTCCAGGACGTTGCAACTGCCGACACCGTGCGACTTGGCCCTTTCGAAATTGCCGATGTAAAAGTGAGTTTTCCCGCACCGGGTGAGACCACCAACCTGGAAAGCCAGTTTTCTGAAACCCGCAGCCGCATTAAAGGTAAACGCATCGTCGGCATTATCGGCTACGGCTTATTCCAGCACTTCCTGCTTACCATGGATTATAAAACCGGTAAGATCCACGTTTCATTGCCGCCAGAAAAGTAACTAGTCCGTCGCCGGCTTTACCCGGCGTTTCACTGCTAGCTACCAGGGTAATTCATCACCGTTGCTATGCCAGAACCCACCGGAGTTTTCGCAGGTTAGTTCATCTATGCGTGCAACCAGGCCCGCCGCCGACTCCTGAGGTTCGATGAGCCCGTTAAAGTTTACCATTTCAGTATTCACCCAGCCCGGATGCAACAACGCCACGGCTATCCCTTGTTTATTGAGATCAACGGCCAGCGACTTTCCAGCCGCATTAAGCGCCGTTTTTGACATGCGATAACCGTAACTGCCACCAGAGTCATTATCGGCGATTGAGCCCATCCGACTGGTGATAAAAGCAACTTTACTGCCTTTTTTCAGGTTTGCTTTTAAGGTGGCGACAACTCGCAACGGACCAACAGCATTTACCTCAAACTGTTCCTTGATTTGTTCAAAATCCAGGTTGTCTAGGCTGTTTTTGCGCATGATGCCCGCATTATTGATCAGCACGTCGATGGTCCTGCCGTCCAGCTGACTCTGCAATTTCTCCAGATCATCCTGCTGGCTGACATCCACCTTTTCAATCACCTCAGCGCCACTTCGCTGTAGTGCCTCAGATGAATTACGACAGACGCCTATAACACTGTCGCCGCGATGCAGGTAGGCCTGCACAAGCGCCAGACCAATCCCACGGTTAGCACCGGTAATAAGTATGGTTGACATAGTAAAACCTCAATGAGTACATATACTACACTTGTATGCTTCAAGACATTGAGCCATTCGCCAAGTTTTAAAGGGAAGTTTACAGCTGTACTAGCAATATAGCCTAGTGGCAGTCCCATTAGCTGACAGACATTACGCTTACGCCGAATAGTGGTTGACGTCTTTAGTCAATCAAAAGGTAATCTCAAACTATCTACTTGCAAAACTGCGCAATAGCGGAAATCCAGCTCACCTAGTTTAACTCCAGCTCTCGCGCAATTAATGACATGGGTAACGTACTGAATAAACAAAGCTTTCGTTTAATTACCATACATTAAACGCAGCTTAGCACCGCATGACCGGTACAAAGCAGCGTTCGCAATCATGAACTAAATGCTTTATTAATGTTAGCAAAGACAGATTTGAAGTTTTTTAGGTCGGATGCAGAAATATCCTTAGTCGCCTTAAACTCTTCTAGAAGCTTAGTTTTAATCTCGCTTTTTGCAGCTTTCCTAACTTTTGCGTCTGCAATTGACAATTTCATAACGATGTCAGTATTTTTCCCGTATACATTGGATAGTACTTTTTGAGGTAAAAGTCCCTCTATACAATCTTTACCTGGTTCATTTAGCCCTACCGCCATGTGATCATCATCATCCTTCAAGCTAAGCTGCAACATAATTCTCTGCAACTCAGACTTTGCATCTAGATCATATGTGATGTAAACACGGCTAAATTTCTCAATAACAAATTTAAGCATTATCGAATTCTGCCCAATGCTTCAGTAATTCATATAGCAAAATCGAGTTTGGTATGAGTTCTCATTATCGCAACGATATATATCAGCTTTATTGAAACCACTTTTTTAATAATAAAAACTCTATTATAAACCCAAAATTTGAACTGCCTTAAATATCAACAGAATAGACAAAGAAATCAAAGATAGGCCGACAATATTCTTGTTCTTAAAACCATAAACTATTCTCATCAAGTCTAAACGAAGTTTACTATGACGAAATGATTGGCTAGTCAAAAGGTAAAGTAGTAATAAAGGGGAAATTACGGATATAGCAACAAAAAGAGGGTGAGTTAAGAAGAATTTTATGAAAATAAGATTTTTTTCATAAAGGTCGTTAAATTCCGGGTCACTTGCAGCACTACTTCTTGCTGACCTGCTGCTAATTATAAGCACTGAACTAAATGAAAGAAGCACAGCCACTGCTGATAATCCAACAGAAATCAACGATGGTAGGATCGATCTCAATCCATGTATTCGTTCTAGTTTATTTTTGATTTCATCGGTTTTTATGCTGAGTGATTCTAGGATGTACTCATCTCCTACTTCAGAAAACCGTTTCTCATCAAGGATGTTATTTCCCATGGCTCTCATAATATTTTTAAAACTCTTTATATAAGCCATAATCCCCTTAATTGAATAGTAATCATTTAAGTATTCTTTTCTACGATTTTTATGGATAACTCGATAGAGAGATCTTAAAACTTTATCCGTTAAAGCTCTAAAGTCATCGATTTCTGAAGTCTGATTATAAGGTACGAGGGGAATAAGAGAATCAGTCTTAGAGTCATGATGTTGATGTTGATGCGTTAAATCTTTTAGGAAATAGTAAATCTGATCTGCACTGATGCTTTCGAAATACGATTTTTTGAAGCCTTTATCTGGACGAACATGGGTTAATTCACTTGGCGCGATTTCAATTATCTCCCTGTTTGTCAGCTTTAGAATTCCGTTTCTTTGAATTTCGAAGTCATATTTAAACAACTTTTTGTTTAGCAATTCATCCTTTACCTTTTGACTGTCTCCATTTTTTTTTAACCTTCTTATGATGCTTTTCTTGTAAGAATTATTAAATCTTTCAAATACACATACAGTTCCTGTTACCTTTTCTGAGTCAGAAAAGTCACTTAAGCGGTTTTGCCAATAGATAAACGTAAAGTCACCATCGAGAAAAAGTAGCCTTGCTAATATACCATTAGCTAAGCCCACAACAATGCGGCTAATTACGTTATTTGAGTCACTATTAACGTCAATTTTGAATAGAGAAACTGCCTTATTGGCCAACCAATTAAGAGGTAAAAAAATTAACCACCTAAGAGGTGTTTTACGGCTGAACAAACAAAGTCTGATAAATCGAGGCAAGGCGCTGTCGTTGAGGAAACGATCTTGAATTATTACCTTAAACTTATGATTCTCGCAATTATCAACAGGATACGGCTTTGTACTAGTACCAATAGTTGTAAATGACAATCGGCCCCTCAGATTGGGGATCCACCCTAAATATTCCATCAGTCACTGCTATCCTTGAGGGCCATTTGAGGTTAGTAGTTTTCTTAGCCCCTAATACCCTCTTTAGACACTTGGCTACAAGGTACAAGCTCATTATTTCTTATATCACGAACAAAACCCCGCGAAACTCTGTCGGCTACTTTCGAGCTATCTTTGCTAAGTTCACCGCTAATAGCATTTGCCACTGAACCTGTTAGTTCGTGATTTCTGGCAAATTCGTCTTTGTCGTGGAACAATACTTGTATACCAAACGCCAATATACCGACCGCAAGGACTAAGAGACTTAGCCCTATAATAGTAGTCATTTATAGCATCCTTTTTTATAATTTCGTGGATATGATTAATAAAGCGCACAAATTATACTGATTTAAACTTACAAGTAAACTTGTATCAGTAATTAAAGACACGCTTAAGAATGAAAGTCAATACTAACTATCACTTATAGACTATATATAAGGCTACTACAAGTTAAGATCAATAACTGAACAAGTTTTAAAAAAACTTAGCAGTATCGCAGCTAATAACTACGATACTTTAATTGTTAGTATTTACACTCAACCTTAGGCAAATGCCGCCAGTTAGTGGTGTATTGGGGTGACAGGTGTCCTCTTTTCATTCCCCATTCCGGATGTATTCCTTTTGCGGCGGCACCGATTGTCTGACTGCCGTAGCGGCTGTTTATTGCATCCATGCACTGCATGAGTTTTGGGTTGTGGGCCAGCTCGGCAAACATGTCGCTCTGCTCATGGGCAGTTTCGAGGATCTCTATCGCGCCAACGCCGCACTTATGTAACCTGATATTGGCTTTATAAAGCACATTACTGGCATTAGACGCAGCCTGAACCAACGCTCTGGTATCGTTAGTTGGCTGCGCAAAGCGATGCTGAATAGCCTTGTGGTATTGCTCTGTATCAGCAAAGGGATTGGCATGCGTAAATAGGGTGAGTAGCAAGGTTTTACTTTGCTGGCGACGTAATTTTTCAGCCACTTTTTCAGCATGCCAGCAAAGGCTTTCACGCAAAAACTGTTCACTGGTAACCGGTTGCCCGAACGCGCGCGTTGAGTAAATTTGCTGCTTTTTGGCCCGTTCCTGATCCCACTCGATACAAACGGTGCCGTTAAGCTCTCTTACTGTTCTTTCCAATTCCACTGAAAACTGCTTACGCAGCGCTTTAGGGTCGGATTGTGCCAGCTGCCAGGCGTTTAAAATGCCTTGCTCGCGCAGCCTGGCGGCGATACGTTTACCCACGCCCCAAACATCCTGTACATCCATTTGAAACAGCACATCGCGACGAGCTTCCGGCGTATCGAGCACGGCAATGCCAGACTTATCACCAAGCTTCTTCCCTGCAAAGCTGGCAACCTTAGCCAGAGTGGGCGTTGCGCCTAAGCCAACGCCTACCGGCAATCTTAGCTGCTGCCACACATCATCCTGTATGCGCTTAGCATATACACGCCAGTTTTCAGCAGGCCGCCAGGTATCAAAAAATAAGAAGCACTCGTCTATGGAATAGATATGCTGGTCTGGAGCGTACTGCCCCACTACCTGCATCATCTTATTCGACAAGTAATCGTAAAGTTCATAGTTAGAAGACCGTATCACGGCATTGTGCTGCGCCAGCAGTTTTTTTACCTTATAGTAGGGGCCAAATTTTTTGACGCCCAGTTGCTTTGCGTGCTCGCAGAGGGCACAAATACAGCCGTCGTTGTTAGTCAGAACAACAACCGGTCGCTGGCGAATGGCTGGGTCGAATACTTTTTCGGCCGATGCGTAAAAGCTATTGGCATCGACTAACGCATACATTGGCTTAACCATCTGACATAACGATGCATACGCACAGAACGCACCACTATCCCTTCCACCTCAAACAAATCACCGTCACCCAGTGCATAGGGCTTGTGATCAAGGCCTGGAGATAACAGCACCTGTGCTTTACGATCGTAGAGTTTACAAACAAAGTTACCGTTTAAATTGGCCACTATCACATCCAGTGAAGTGGGATGCGCCGCACGATCGACAATCAGCAGATCACCGTCGAATATGCCTACGCCTGTCATAGAGTCGCCCTGAGCCTGACCAATAAACGTAGCAGTAGGATGTTCTATAAGTAGCTCATCGAGATCCAGTGCCAGCTGTTTATATTCAGCCGCCGGCGATTCGAAACCACTGATACCAGCTTGCGCCGCAACGGGTATAACCTGAAGCATTTAACTTTACCACTTGTTTAAAAATACTGTTTATTTATACAGTAAACTGCGATACAGTGACAAGGAATTTCACAACAACGGAGTTACACAATGGCTATCACAACACAATATGTGGTCTCTCATAAAGGGGTAGAAAAGTTGGTTACTACCGATAAAAAAGCAGCAGATCAATACGATAAAATGCTCGATGTGGCCGATAACCTGGCTGTTTACATTGAGGCGAAAGGGATAAAGCTTGATGAAGCAGTTGCTGAAGAGCTATCAGTCATGCTGGCCAAGAACAAAGACAACCTGGCTAAGCTGCTTAAAGGCACCGATGCAGATACGCTGTTATCCAGCGAGAGCGCTGAAGTGGTAAAGCTAAAAGCCAACGGCTAGGGTCGTAAACGCCGTTGGAATGTTGTAGCAAGGCTGCCAGACTCAGCGATGGTAACAGAGCCTGGTGGCGCTATTTGTCGCCAACTTCCTTTTCAATATTGAATCGCTTAATAACGCCATTAACCTCGGCGATGGTGGTATGCAGATGATCACTCGCTTCCAGTGAACGTTCTGAACTACGCTGGGTATCGGCAGCCCCATCGGCAATATCAACAATTTGCTGATTGATATGCTCTGCTACAGCACTTTGCTCTTCTACTGCTGCCGACATTTCAATGGTCATTTCTGAGATACCTTGCACCGCAACATTAATATCTGACAGCGCCTGACGGGTATCCTGTACAATACCCGCACCTCGTTCTGCTGACTCCAGCCCGTTTTTAGACACCTTAACAGCCCGCTCACTACGCGTGGCCAGTACCTGAATAATACTGTGAATGCGATCTGTTGATTCCCGGGTTTTAGACGCCAGAGCCCTCACTTCGTCAGCAACCACGGCAAAACCACGCCCTTGCTCACCGGCCCGGGCAGCTTCAATTGCGGCATTGAGCGCCAGCAAGTTTGTCTGCTCAGCAATCGAAGAGATAATGCTTGCCGCTTCACCAATATCACTGGTGCTTTGGTCGAGTTCTGTCACCGTAGCGGAAATGGTTTCCACTACGCCTTTTAACTCATCGATTGCAGCTGCCGCAGATTGCGCAGTCTGGTTACCAGTTTCTACGTTTCTTGCCGCTGAGCGGGCGGTATCGGCATTTTGCTCCACTCGTTCTGCCACTTCCTGAATAGACTGAGACATCTGGGTGACTGCAGACGCAATTTGTTGGGTCGCCTGATTTTGTTGTACCACTGCGGTAGACGTAATTGCTGCCTGTTCATGAGTAGTGGTAGCTATATGCCCCAGCGACGAAGCGGCGTCTTTTATACGGGTTAACGCTGTACGACTACGGGCAAGTTCACACCCAAGCACCAGCTTGGCTCTGGCCGATGCACCAAAGTCATCAAAATAGGTTTGCGAGACCAGTGCGCTGTCATAGGAATCCGGGCTCAGGCTGATTAACTCTTCCCAACGCCTTTCACTTAAAGAATGCTGCCAAACCGCCATCACGATAAGCACTGCAGCTGTCACCACTGTAGGCACCCACCCGGCGAATAAGCCAAGAAAAATAAGCAGCGGAATGCCCGCCCCCCAAAACACACTCAGCTCTTTGAGCCTGTAGAGGTAAATTTCGCTCGCCCTGGCCGCAGACTGACCATTGCGAATCCGCTCATAGCGAGCAGTGGCGCGGGTAATTTCATGATCGAGAGCGGGTATCCTGACCGACTCATAGCCAACTATTTCGTTATTCTCGTAAACTGGTGTAACAAACGCAGAGACCCAGTAATGGTCACCATTTTTACGCCGGTTTTTCACCAGACCCATCCAGATCCGGCCGGCCTGCAGGGTTTGCCACATTTCTTTGAAAACGCCTTCCGGCATATCCGGATGGCGCACTAGGTTGTGGTTCTTGTTGATCAGTTCTTCCCTGTCAAAACCACTCACTTCCACAAAAGCGTCATTACAGTAGGTAATAATGCCGCGCTTGTCTGTAGATGAAATCAGCCGGTAGTGCTTAGGAAACTTATATTCTTTTTGTGTGATTGGCTGGTTATTACGCATCGATTATGAAGCTCCCTTCTCGCTCCTGACGACCAATAGTTGGGACGCCCCTTTGTGAAGATATAGTAACGAATGCAAGGAACCCAACAACTTCTATCATTTAAAATAGACCATAAATACACAATCAACACTAAACAAGTGGCGAAAGTCGAACGGCAGACTGAAAACAGCACAACATGATAATAAAAAAAGCGGCTCCTTGCGAGCTGCCTCGGGCGAACGGTCAGGGTTTTGCGGTGTGCGAAATATTATCCAGTAAGGTGGTTACCTCCTGGCTGGCAGCTTCCATTTCTCTGAGCAACTGTTCACATTCAACATGGTGACCCGTAACGTGTGCCTTAATAGCATTAACCCCCGTTTTATGCACTGCCTCATGAGGCCTGTCCAGGCGCTTGAAAGCATCCAGTTTAGCCATGTCTGAATTAGCGTTAGTGCTATACCATTTACCCAGGCGGCAGTTCATATGGTCGGCAAAGTCATGTTCTGACTTGGAAGAACGTCCGGTCAGTACAGCATAAACCTCAGATTTCCACACTACGTGATCGAGCTTAACGGTTTGAATAAAGGTTTGCAGGCTGGCAGAGCGTATGGTGTTCTCCATTACATCGCAATGTTCAACCATGCCGTTGTAATTACTGTGAAGTGAACTAATACCGTCGGCTAACTTGCCGTTATTGGTCTGCAATTCCCCTACAGACGACACCGCCACCTGAGTGGATTGGATGATACTTTTTACCAGCTCAGACACTTCACTTGCCGATTGATTTGTTTCATTAGCCAATGAGCGTACTTCATCAGCCACCACACTAAATCCGCGTCCTGCATCTCCCGCGCGAGCAGCTTCAATGGCAGCATTGAGTGCCAGCAGGTTGGTTTGATCAGAAATACTGGTGATCGTAGTTACAAACTTATTAATGTTATCAGCCGTTTCGGAAAGGCCTTCGATGCTGTCACTCATGGCCGACATCATCGTATTCAGGCCACTCATATCGCTTACGATTTGCTTTAATGACTCGCTGGATTCGGTGAACAGGCGGTGATTCTCGGTGATTTTATCGGCTTGCGCACTGATATCCTTAAATGAAGAGAGTACTGTCTCGCGGATCCCCTCTACCTGATTTAACGAATCAAGCATGCTGTCAGTCAGGCCGGGCATATCAGACTCTTGATTTTCTGCTTCAGCCAATTGCCGCCGAAGGTGCTGATTTTCTTCTTCCAAAGCAGCAACCTGTGTCGCAAACTGTGAATTTTCTTTTTGTAAATCAGAGGCTTTTCTCTGAGCTCGATCAAAAGTAGTGCGAAATACAAACAAAACAACGTCTCCTAAACATAACCAAAAACCCTACTTTTAGTAGTGGTATAGCGTGATTCTATAAGCTGGTGGTAAATAATCCAGTTATTTACTACTCAGGGCTGCTTGTTGTACCTCTTAGGATAAGTCGCGGGCTGAGTATATGGTGGTATTCGTGGCGGGTATGGCCATACACTCGCCCGAGTACCCAATGGGCCGCCATACTACCGATTTTTTGTACCGGATAATCAATGGTCGTTAACCCCGGTGAAAGATAACTGGCAAAATCCACGTTATCAAACCCGATCACCGAAACATCTTCCGGTACTCTGCGCCCAAGCTCCCGCAGCGCGATCATTGCGCCGGAGGCCATTTCATCGTTTGCACAGGCCACTGCAGTAAACTTTGCACCGCGGGCAATCAGTGCTCGAATTCCCTCAGTACCGGATTTGGCCTGGAAGTTACCCTCATAGGTAAGGTTGTCAGTATATTCAACCCCCATGTCTGCAAGGGCCCGTTGATGACCGGTTAAACGGTTTTTAGCGTCGGCTTTAAACAGCGAACCGGCAATGTAGGCAATTTGCGTGTGGCCAATGTCGAGGAGGTGGCGAGAAGCAAGATACCCGCCTTTTATGTTGTCGAGACTAATGCAGTTGTCGCCAATCTCTTCAATAAACCGGTTCACCACCACCAGTTCCACGCCCTGGTTAACCAGATTCACCAGGTACTCATCGCTAACGGCCTCCACGTGCAAAATCAAGGCATCGCAACGGCGACTGAGCAGGGCATCGATTTGTTCTTTTTCAATTTGTGCGTCGGAGTGACCAGTAGCGATCAACATGTGCTTCTTAGCCTGCCTTAAGGCCTGTTCAGTACCGCCCATCATCGCACCAAAGAAAGATCCATGCAGTTCCGGCACAACATAGCCAATAGTATGGGTTTTATTTGATGCCAGAGAGGCTGCCACAACATTATGTCGGTAACCAAGCTCCGCCATCGCCGCCATAACCAGCTCGCGGGTTTTCTCTTTTACCGTACCGGTGTTGTTGATAACCCTGGAGACGGTGGCAGATGATACACCGGCTTTCTCACTAACTTGTTTTATTGTGACCATATTAACTTCGCTATACGTTTTTCCGCTGGGGTTGGCGTGCAGTTTTAAGGGCGTTGTGGATGTCGTCCACTCGCTGACTGTCCAGTTTATACCAGCGCATCAACAACACTACCACTACAGACATAGCCGCAGGTATTAAACAAAAGGACAAGGTAATGCCATGACTTACCCGTTCATCGATAGTATTGGCTTCATAGCCATAATAGGCCAGCGCCCAACCCGCCAGTGCACTGCCAAGGGCTATGCCTAACTTAATAAAGAACACTATGGTAGAAAAGGTCATTGCGGTTAATCGTGTTCCGGTTTGTAATTCACCATAATCCGTCACATCACCCATCTTCGACCAGAGTAATGGTGAGGTCGTTTGCAGCACAAATCCCCATAAGAAGTGAATCACCAACGCCCCCTCCCACATGGACGCAGGCAAAAAGTAATTTACAATACACAACCCCGCACAAGAAAGCTGTAATATTTTATATAACAATACTTTATCACAGCGACGAGTGAATGGATGAGCCGATGCTGCGCCCAGAATGCCGCCAACCATCGCCAGCGAGACAAACAGCGTGACATCGTCGGGACGTTGCAGTACATATTTTACGTAGTAAATTGCCAACGCATAGCGCAATACTATGCCGGTAAGTAATACCATGCTGATAATACACAAAATACGGCACTGGTCGTTATACCATACGGCCTTCAACTGCTCCCGTACCGGTGATGGCGGCCCAGCGGCCGGTAGCACTCTTTCCTTAGTGCCTGCGAAACACAAAAGAAATAACACCATACCTACCACTCCCATGGTCAGCATAGTGAGCTGATAGCCGCGCGCATCATCGCCAGCACCAAACCAACGCACCATTGGCAGCGTACAAAGCGACACAATTAATCCACCAAACATAGCAAACACAAAGCGATAAGATTGCACCGACACTCGTTCAAGCGGGCTCGCAGTAATCACACCGCCTAACGCGGAATAAGGGATATTAATTGCGGTATACATCAACATTAACAACACATAGCTGGCGATAGCGTAAGTCAGTTTGCCGTTGTAATCAGTATCGGGAGTGCTAAAAGCCAGTACGCTGATAAGCGCAAATGGCAGGGCCATCCATAGTAAATATGGCCGGTAAGCGCCCCAACGGGTGCGGGTTTTGTCCGCCAGGGAGCCCATCAGAGGATCGGTTACCGCATCGATTAGTCGTACCAGTAAAAAGATACTACCAACGGTTGCCGGATTGAGTCCTACCACATCGGTGTAATAGAAAGTGAGAAACAAAATGACCGTTTGAAAGACAAAGTTACTTGCTGTATCGCCAAGCCCGTATGCAACTTTTTCTTTTACACTAATCATTAAATGTCCAGACAGCTATGGAGTTTAGCGGCGTTGTTTAAGCCATTCACTGAGTTTCAGGGCACTTTGTTTAGGTAGCCGTTGTTGGGTTGCAAAATCCACGTGCACAATGCCAAACCGCTTAAGATACCCTTCCGCCCATTCGAAATTATCCAACAAACTCCACACAAAATAGCCTCTGATATCCACGCCTTTTTCCTTTGCTTCGGCGACAGCCTGCATGTGCTCCTGCAAATAATCCATCCGCACTTTATCGTGCACCTGACCGTCTAGTATCACGTCATCTTCGGCCATACCATTTTCGGTAATAAAAAGTGGCGGCAAATCATATTCATTATGAAGCTGAAGCAATAAATCACACAACCCTTGCGGATAAATTTCCCAGTTCATTGCAGTGACAGGTACGTTTTCATCCGGCGGCAGGATCTCAAAATGCCCTCCGGAACTAGCCTGAACCAGTGCCCGTGTATAATAATTTACCCCGAGATATGCCATGGGCGTGGCAATTATCGCCATGTCATCTGGCTCGATTAACGGCTTTTCTGTTTCGGGTAAAGTGTCTAGCAGCGGCGGGTATTGCGCCGTTAACGCAGGACTCACGTACCAGTCGCTAAAATGGGCTTTGGCCAGCAATGCGGCCTGCTTATCAGCCTCGCTGTCAGTAGCCGGATAATAAGTGGTAAAGTTGAGTACTAGGCCACTGGGAATATCCGGGCAGACATCATTGAGCACCTGCATGGCGAGTCCATGTGCAAGAAGAAGGTGATGAGCCGCTTTTTTACCGTACTGCTTGCCGATTTTACCCGGTGCATGCACACCTGTTTCATAACCTAAAAATGCACTGCAATAAGGTTCATTAAGAGTGGTATAAGCACTTACTTTCCCGCCAAAGGCGGTAGCTACAATACGGCTGTATTCGGCAAATGCATAGGCTGTAGCGCGGTTAAGCCAGCCGCCCTGATCTTCCAGAAATTGCGGCAACTCCCAGTGATACAGCGTCACGTAGGCCTTGAGGCCGCGCCTTTGTAGTTCATCAAGTATTTGAAGGTAAAAAGACAACCCTTGCTGGTTCACACTGCCGTCAGCACCAATTACCCTTGGCCAACAAATGGAAAACCGGTAAGCATCAAAACCCAGTTCATCAATTAGCGCAATATCCTGCTGCCATAAATGATAATGATCGCAGGCTGTCCGGCCGTCGGAGTTATCTTTTACTGCACCGGGTACCTGGCAAAAGGTGTCCCAGATACAAGGCTCCCGCAATTCACAGGCTCCTTCGATCTGAAACGACGAAGTGGCCACCCCAATTGTAAAATTCGGATCACCGAGCACTCTATTGATTGAAAAACCTTTACTCATCTTACATTTACGCACCTAACGCAGTTATTTCCGTCAGCGCACGGCCACCTCTTGCAAAATAATACCATCATAAATCCGCCTTCAATTGTAAGCGCTTTCATTTTTTATACAAGTTATTTACATTTTAATTGACTGCAGAAGAACGCCTTCGTTGCAGGAAAACGGTTACTACAATACTCAAAATTATTGTGCTCAGACGCAATGTATTGGCGTATTGACTGCCGATAGCCGTGGTGTCCACCTGCCAGATCACCCAACAGGTGTTCATCATTATGTGCAGCGTAGCCACCAGCCAGAGGTTGTGTCGCCAGGCAACAAACAACCAGGCAAACCACAAGCCACCGATACCGGTAAACAGGCTAGCCATCATGGCCTCAACTGGCGTCGCGCCCTGAAACCAGTGTCCTATTCCAAACAGCACAGCATTAACCAGTGCTGCAGGGAGCAATCGCCAACCAGCAACAGCTACCAGCATGCCCACCAGGAAACCCCGAAACATTAACTCTTCAAAGAACCCTGGCAATAGCGCTTTCGTAATCAATACATCCGGTAAAAACTGAGCCTCTCCGGTGATAGCAAAACCGATCATCATCGGTGAGACAAAAATGACTGCCCATGTAGCCCCATCCCGGAAGGAAGAAGACAGTCCGATAATCGATAACAAACGTTTACCCAACAGCGGCCAGCATGCAGCAATGGTGATAATCCAGACGATGTATGAAATCCCATAGTCCGGCCGGTATTGTGGCGGTATCCATGACGACATATGCGTAGCGGAATAAAAAACCGCCAGTATCAGTATTGAGTATGTCAGTTTCCGTGATGTCATAAAGGTGTCTGCCTTAAAAGGTTCCTGTTATCAACAAGAATAAAGCGCAGACCACTACATCGCATGTGCCAAAAGTCATATAATGAAAAGCACGCCTCCGGGCAACTGTTCTTGTCTTCACTGTCATAGCTCGCAAATCGCCTTCAAGTGCGATCGACAGAAAATGTAAACGCTTTCATATAGACACTTTAAATTGTTCTGTACTAAAGTTAACCAGGGGCGCCCATCCAAATTTAAGCCACTTTTTTTGGAATTAGTGGCTTTTCAACCGGCTTTGCTATTCATAGAAACCATTTTTCCAGCAATTTCCCCACGCCGAAATGTAAGCGCTTGCATTTGCAGAATTAATACTTATACTCTCACAACAAATTATTAACATTCGTTCATTGGTTTCGCAGTGCTTTGGCATTCGCAGGGGTTAAAATCCGGAGAATAATAATGAAATCATTTACTTTGTCAGCGGCGGCGGCCATCGGGGTTGCAGCTTTAACCGCTTGCAGCACATCAGAAACTGACAGCCAGCCTACCAATACCGTATCTGTTCCGGATTACTGGCCGCAAATTCAATCGCCAATCACTAATAAGCAAGCCGTTGAAGCGAAGGTCGAAGCGCTACTGGCCGATATGACTGTGGAGCAAAAAGTCGCACAGCTTATCCAGCCGGAAATCCGCGACGTAACGGTGGAAGACATGCGGCGCTATGGGTTCGGCTCCTACCTCAACGGTGGTGGTTCTTTTCCGGGGGCAAACAAACAAGCCACCCCTCAGGAATGGATTGAGCTTGCCGAAGCCATGTACCAGGCATCAGTCGATGACTCTCTCGACGGCAGTCGCATCCCAACCATGTGGGGCACGGATGCGGTGCACGGGCACAATAACGTCATTGGTGCCACACTATTTCCTCACAACATTGGTCTGGGTGCCATGCGGGATCAAGCGTTAATTGAAGAAATAGCCACCGCTACGGCTAAAGAAGTGCGTGCCACAGGTATAGACTGGATTTTTGCTCCGACTGTAGCGGTTGTACGTGATGACCGCTGGGGTCGCACCTACGAAAGTTACTCCGAAGATCCCGCGATTGTCGGTGAGTATGCGCGCGCAATCGTTACTGGCCTGCAAGGTGATATCAGTGATGGCAATATCGATGACCAGCACGTCATTTCCACTGTTAAACATTTTGTTGGCGATGGCGGCACCGATAAAGGTGACGATCAGGGTAACAACCTGGCCAGCGAAAGAGAGCTATTCGACATCCATGCACAAGGCTATGTTGACGGTTTAAATGCCGGTTCCCAATCCGTTATGGCGTCTTTCAATAGCTGGCACGGCGAAAAAATACATGGTAGCAAATACTTACTTACTGACGTCCTGAAAAATAAAATGGGCTTCGATGGCTTTGTGGTAGGTGACTGGAATGGCCACGGTCAGATCCCGGGCTGCACCAATGATAACTGCCCACAGGCATTATTGGCTGGCCTGGATGTTTATATGGCGCCGACCCCAACCTGGAAACCGTTAATGGAAAACCTGATTGCCCAGGTCAACAGTGGCGAAATTCCCATGTCACGCCTTAATGACGCCGTCAGTCGGGTTCTGCGGGTAAAATTACGTGTAGGTCTGTTCGACCTGCCCTCGCCGGCTAATCGTAGTCTGTCTGGCGACATGTCGGTTATTGGTGCCGATGCACACCGCGAAGTCGCCCGTCAAGCCGTGCGTAAATCACTGGTTATGCTTAAAAATAACCATCAACTGTTACCGCTAGCGCCGACTAGCCGGGTACTGGTGGCCGGTGATGGCGCGCACAATATTGGCAAGCAATCCGGTGGCTGGACGATTACCTGGCAGGGCACCGGTAATGAAAATAGTGACTTCCCGGGGGCCACTTCTATTTTCACCGGCATTAAGCAAACCGTTGAATCGGCAGGCGGTCAGGTTGAATTAAGCATTGATGGCAGTTACACAGAAAAGCCCGATGTGGCGGTAGTGGTATTTGGCGAAACACCTTATGCAGAAGGTAACGGTGATATTGCCAACGTGGAATATCAGCGTGGTAATAAGCAGGACCTGGCACTGCTGAAATCCCTCAAAGCGCAGGGTATCCCGGTGGTTTCAGTATTCATTACCGGTCGCCCGTTGTGGGTCACACCTGAGCTTAACGCCTCAGATGCCTTTGTTGTTGCCTGGTTACCCGGTTCAGAAGGTGGCGGTGTAGCCGATGTACTGTTTAGTAAACCAGATGGCTCAGTTAACTACCCTATGCACGGTAAATTATCGTTCTCGTGGCCGGCCGATCCTTTCCAGAATCCGGTTAATAAGGGTGATGGCAAACAACCGCTATTCGCCTACGACTATGGCCTCACCTACGCTGAAAACACAGACCTTCCGCAACTCGATGAGTCAGTGAATAGTGCGGCCAATGCAGCCGCTGATACGGTGATCTTTCAGCAGAGCGTACAACAGCCCTGGTCACTGATCGCCACAAGTGCCGGCGAACAAGGCACAATGAACAGTAACGTACTGAATGTTAATACCCTTAGCATCCGTACTGCCGACCGCCATGTACAGGAAGATACCCTGCAGATTGAATTCGGCAGCCGTGAAGACAGCATCCGCTTTTTCTCCCCTTTCCCGGCAGATCTGCTCGATTTCGCAGTTCCGGGGGGGGTGCTTGCCTTCGATGTGCAGCGCTCTGCATCAGCAGGCATAACAGTTTCCATGTCATGCGGGGACGACTGCGAAGCGGAGCTGGCTTTGGATGACTTTATGTCTTCTGGCAGTGGCTGGCAAAGTGTTGCCATTCCACTTAGTTGCTTTGTTGATAAAGGCATGAATCTGCGCGAGATATACGTACCCATGGCACTCTCTGCCAGTGATGTCACCGAGTTTAAACTGTCAGATATTCGCTTTACCCGGGTAGAAACGCCTGTCGCCTGTCCAGGCGCCTGAGTGAGTGCCCTGTGGCCGGGAGCATTTATTTGGCCCGGTCACGTTCCCGGACCATACTGCCTCACTACTTGTGAGTATTATCCCTGCAATGTTCTCCCGGCATTTCAAATTCTATCGTAGTATGGTCCAGGTTAAATGGTTCAAGCGCTTTGGCGACCTGAGCTTTTACATCGATAATGGCGGCCACATCGAGGCGCTTGTTCAGTTCAAGATGTGCGGTAAGCACGTGACTGGCCCCATCCAATGACCAAAAGTGGACGTGGTGCAAAGCTCCTACGTGTTCGATTTTCTCTAATGACGCTAAAATTGCGGCTCGCTTGTCACTATCAGGGTTAACCTGTAGAAATAGCTTTACCGTGTGAATAACATGCTTCACCACATTAAACAGAATAAAAAGGGTAAAAACCACCGACAACAATGGGTCCAGTACCGGCCAGTCAACAAACTGCAGCACAATAGCGACTATCAACACCGCCACCCAGCCAAGTAAGTCTTCCATTAAATGCCAGTTAAGGACCTTCTCATTTAAAGTTTCTCCACCATGCAGCTTGTAGGCTGCGAAGCCATTTGCCGCGATGCCTAATATTGCCAACACAATCATCCCCTCGGTCACCGGCATTTCCGGTGACCACAAACGAGGAATGGCTTCAGTTAACACCCATACCGAACCGACAACCAGGATCACCCCATTAATCAATGCCCCCAGCAAGCTAAGGCGCTTGAATCCGTATGAATACTGTTCGGTCGCGTCACGTTTACCGATTTTACTGAGATACCAGGCAAGACCAATCGCCAGTGAGTCACCCAAATCATGCACCGCATCGGCCATAATGGCCACACTGTTGGTTAACCAGCCACCAATAAACTCGATGATGGTAAAACTAAAATTGAGCCAGAAAGCCCAGCTTATTCGGTCTTCAGCGATATCATGATGGTGGTGATGACCATGATGATCATGAGAGTGATGATGGTGACCCTGCCCGTGGCCATGTTCGGTCATATAGACAACTCTGTAGCAGATTGAAACATAATGAGCTATTAGCATAGCCACTATTCGACTACCTGATCAACGGGTTTATCGGCTCATATCGATACGTCGTCGCTTTGATGTCAGTTTCGGGGCAGTCCGCACTTAGTCCGTCAGCCCCCAGTAGCATCCACTCTTCCCGGTGTGCCCGTCCAACAAAGTGCCCTTTGGTTAGGTCCACACAGACAGACTCGCGGCTGGCAGGGAGCAACAAATAACTCGCCGGGTTTGCCTTTAACCATTGCCATGCGGCAAACATTTCGGCCTCGGGCGGCGTATGGTAACCAAAATGTACAATTGGCCGGCGAGCAAACAACATAAACTGTTCACCGGTATCTAACAGGGCAATTTCGCTATTGGAAGGCACGCTGGTGTCGATACCCTGCCATACTGAGGCCGGCGTACGAATCGGATTAAGTAAGCTGGCAAATCCAACACTATAGCTACACCATACCAACAGCATGCTGATTCCCCATGCCTGCCAGCCAGCTCTGCGGCGCACCACTAACAAAGCAATCAGTACCGCTAATCCGGTGGTCAAAAACATCCCGCTTCCATCCACTTCATAACGTTGATTGAGTTTGGCAACAGGTCCGGTATCCGCCAAACCAAGTAATCCCAAAACAAACAAGCTACTGCCAATCAGCACAGGCAGGGCCCAGAGGATGCGGGATAGCCACTTCCGGTGCGCGATATGAGGCATGGCAGGCGCCATGGCCAGCGCCAGCATCGGTAGCGCTGGCAGAATATACACACCACGCTTGCCCGGACTCATGCTGAAAAACACCAGCACCAGCAACACAAAACCAAGCGGCATCAGGATCCGCGCGTCATTTTTCTTCCAGGCGCTGCGCCAGTGCGGCCACTGCCAGGGAAGTAACACTACCAGCGGCAACCACGCCCACGGCATAACGTTTACCCAAAAGTACCAGAATGGCTTGATGTGATGCCAGGAGTTGGCATAACGGGTGACGGTTTGTTTCATCAGGATATTATCCCGATAAGCACTATAAGCGGGGTCTAATCTGCCATCCACAGCCAGCAGCATTGGCAGTAGCCACAGCAGCAATGTCATCAGCATGGTCAGCACACCGGTTGCCCACCACCCCCAGTGATAGCGGTTAGGCAAGGTTTGCACCGCGGTCTGACGCCACAAAGTGATACCGTAGGGCAACAGCATCAACAGGGGTAGAAAACCAACCCCTTTAGTCATGATACCTAATCCCATGGCCATACATCCTGCCAGCCACCAGGTAATATGCCCTTCTTCGCAAAGCGTTGCCCGAAGTAAACCATAGCAGCCCAGGGTAACCCACAGACACACGCTCGCGTCGATTTGTGCACTTTTCGCCTGCAAGACAAACTGTACACTTCCCAGCAGTAATCCGGCAGCCCACCAGGCTTCCCTCTCACCCCATAAACGGCGGCAAATATCAAATACCGCCAGCACGGTTACCGTCCCGGCTATGGCCGATGGCAGCAGAAAAGCGATATGCAAGGAGCCGGTAAGGGCATAAAAAACCGCGATAGACCACATAAACAATGGTGGTTTATCCGGATAAAGCTCGTTACCACGCATTGGAAACAGCCACTGGCCAGTTTCCACCATGTCTTTGGCAATTAATGCAAAGCGGGGTTCATCGGCGGGCCAGGGGGCGCGTAAGCCTATACCTAAAGCCAGAAAAATAAAGGTAAATAAGCCCAGCCACACAAGATCTGAACGTCGATAACAACTGAAAGATGGCAGCATGAGCATGGCTAACTAACGCACTGAAACAGAGTTAGCAGGTTGTTGCTGATACCAGCGGTAAAGGTGTACGCCTAACAACGCCGAGCAAACCAGCAAGCTGAGGCTAACGCTTATCTGCCACGATGACATCTGCTCCATCCCCTGCCCCATTAGCGCGAAGGTCAGCATTTGCGGCACGTACCCCACAGCAGATGCACTCACAAAAGCCCTGCCACGAATGGTACTGGCACCGGCGACAATGTTGGTGATCGCGTTACTGCCAACAGGAAGTAGTCGAATTGCCAGTGTCGCGGTGTACGGTTTACCTGCCAACAATGGATGTAGTTTGGCTATCACGCCGGGAAAACGACGCTTCACCCAGCTCTGCAAAAAATAACGGGCAGTCAGGAAGGTAGTAGCGCAGGCAATTGCTGCCATAGCAGTAGAAAGTAAAGTCCCTGCGGTAACACCCAGCAGGCCGCCACCAATAAATGCAACAATTTGACGCGGAAAACCCACCAGCATCAGCAGTACTCCGGCGAATACCAGTAACGGCCAGCCAAGCAAGCCTTGTGCGGTTAACCACTGTTCAATCGCAACCGGATCGGCATATTTGCCGAGACTCGCCATTTTATAAATAACGGCTATGACTGCGCAGGCCAGTAACGGTTTTAACAGCATCTGCAGAGTCATTTTCAGGCGGCTTTTATGGGTGGCTTTACTCATGAATTAGTCACTTCCTGAGGGTGTGGGCATTTGGCCCGCCTAAGTAACCATATAACACCAAATAAATCCACAATCCCCACGCCAAGTCGACTCAACATTGTGTAATTGGAAGTGCCGCAGTGGCGGTCTCGATGATTGACTTCCACCACCAACACTCTCCCATCCAACCGCTTGATCAGGGCCGGCAGAAAACGATGCATATGATCAAAGTACGGCAATGATAAAAATGTACTGCGGGGGATCAGTTTTAAACCACAGCCGGTATCGGGGGTTTCATCATTTAGTAAACGCTGGCGTATCCGGTTGGCAATGCGCGACTGAAAACGCTTCCAGGCAGTATCCTTGCGATTTTTCCGATAGCCAGCTATACAAAAATCTGCCCCTATGGGCTGGCTTGCGGCAAGCTCAATAAAGCGGGGAATGTCGGATGGGTCATTCTGCCCATCAGCATCCAGAGTGATAATCCACTCATTACACGCGTAACGAACGCCGGTCATGATTGCCGTAGACTGCCCCATGGATTTTTCATGCTGCACAACACGCAAACGAGCGGATAATTCACTGGCAAGTTTCAGTATTTCACGGAGCGTGTCATCTGTGCTGCCGTCGTCAACGTAGATAATTTCAAACGCTACCTCTTTGGGTGTATGTTGGATAATCTCCGTTACCAGCGGCCGGATATTGCCCTGCTCATTCTTTGCAGGGATGACAAAAGAAACGTTCACAATGCACCACATGTTATTGTTTTCACAATAAGCTACCTGAGGTTTCTTAAGAAAACCTTAAGTCCACCGGCGATTAAATAATACCGCTATCAATAACCGGCGTAACCCAGTAGCGAATGCGATGCTGGAGCGATAATGCCGCAAGGGCAGCCGTTAAATGCGCCAGCTCTTTATGCTGCAGGCGAATATCAATGCGGCATACCGACCGATGACCAGCGACCTGCTCGCCCACGGAATAATTCGCATGTTCCTTGCTGTAGCCTTCAATACGATGCATGGAGAAACCACTTACGTAGGGCTGGCACAACAAGCAGTCCACTACATTATCGACTGTCTCAGGATCCACAAAGCAGCTAAAAATGCATTGTTCAGTCATGATGTTTGCGCTCCAGAGTGAAATACAGAATTGGCAGAATGATGAGTGTTACCAGGGTAGAGGACAACAGGCCGCCAATCACCACAATGGCTAATGGCTTTTGTATTTCAGAGCCCGGACCGGTAGCAAAAGCCAGTGGCATCAAACCGAAAATAGCCGTTGTAGCCGTCATAAGGATAGGCCGCAACCGGTCTTTCGCCCCTTGGATAATATGCTCTTTAAAGTCGCCGGCCAGCTTAGCCAACTGCTGAAAGTGCGACAGCATCACTACCCCATTGAGTACCGCCACGCCAAGTAGCGCAATAAATCCTACTGAAGCCGGTACCGACAGATACTCACCGGTAAACCACAACGCAAACACACCTCCCACCAATGCAAACGGGATATTGGCCAGGATCAGCAGTGCCAGTTTAAGCTCTTTAAGCTGGGTGAATAAAATAATCAGAATAACACCCAGTACCAGCGGAATGATGGTCAACAGGTTATTGGTTGCGCGGATCTGATTTTCAAATTCGCCGCCATAACTTACCGTATAGCCGGTGGGTAAAGACACGCTGCTATTCACCTTGGCCGCCACTTCTTCAACAAAGGATGCCAAGTCGCGATTTTCCACGTTGGTACTGACCATGACATAACGTAAGGCATCTTCCCGTTCAATCACCGCCGGCCCTTCTATACGCTCAAGCTCCGCAACCTGCGATAATGCCAGTAAAGTGCCATCGGGCAATTGTATTGGCAGATTGGCCAACTCAATGTCACTGCCTATTGCTGCAATGCCCTCGCGCTGATTAGAAAACATCAGCGGCGTAACAATGCGGCCGTTGATGATGTCAGTCACCTGCACGCCGTTCACCTGCATTTGTAAATAGTCAGACAGCTCAGTGAGCGACATATCAAACCTCAGGGCGATATCCATTTTAGGCTTAATTCGCAAATAGTCGCCGCCTTCCATCAGCGTTTTGTTTACATCCACCGCGCCCTGCACGCTTTGTGTTACCGTCGCGACCTCACTGGCTACATCGGTAAGGCGGGTAATGTCATCGCCAAAAATTTTGATACTTACCATGCCGGTACTGCCGGTAAGCATCTCAGATACCCGCATTTGAATAGGTTGGGTAAAGCCATAGTTAATACCGGGGAAGCCCTTTAATACCTCACGAATAGCGTTGGCCAGTTCGGCCTTGGTGTCGAACCGCCATTCATCGGTTGGTGTAAGCTGCATAAAAATATCAGTTTCATTGAGGCTCATGGGATCCAAACCCAGCTCATCCGAGCCGGTTCGCGCGACAATCTGCTTAATCTCGGGAACTTCGGCGAGTAATACCTCTTCAATTTGCTTATCCAGCGCTAAAGAGGCTGTCAACGAAAGCGTCGGCGATTTTTCCAGTTGCACAATCAGGTCGCCTTCATCCAGCGTTGGCATAAAGGTTTTACCTAGCTGCATAAAGGCCAACACGGTGAGGGCAAGCGTTATCGCCATCGCAATAAACAGGGTTTTCGGCACGCGAATAGCCTTGCGCAACGCGCTTTCAAAGCCGTTTTGTAAAGCCTGCAAATAACCGGGCAATTGCTGCGGCGCCTTACTCACAAAGAATGACGCCAGCACCGGAATAATGGTAAAGGCACTTACCAGCGCCACGGCCATGGCAAACATGATGGTCATGGCCACCGGACTGAACAATTTGCCTTCAAGCCCGGTGAGGGTTAGCAATGGTGTAAAGACCACCAGCACAATCAACGTACCGGCGATTACCGGCATGGCAACCGCTTTGGCAGAGCGATAGATCACGTGCAACCGGGGTAATGGTACGCCGCGGGAGAGCTGTGAAACGATATTTTCCACCACGACCACCGAAGCATCCACCAGCATGCCAATGGCAATCACCAGGCCGCCCAGGCTCATGAGGTTCGCGGTAAGACTGGTCACACTCATCAGATAAAAGGTGATCAGTACCGCTACCGGGATAACACACGCCACCACAAAAGACGCACCAATCTGACCAAGAAACACGGCCAGCAGTACCACAACTATCACAATTGCCTGCCCGAGCGCACTGGTAATGGTACCCACTGCGGTATCGATCAGGTTCTTGCGGTTATAAAACACGTTGACCTCGGTACCTTTAGGTAAACCAGGCTGAATTTGCGCCAGTTTTGCCTGTACGGCCTCTACTACCTCGGCAGTATTACTGTTTTTTAGCGCAACAATCAGTGCTTCGGTGGTTTCCTCACCGTCTTTAGTTACCCCGCCATAGCGGGCCAGGCTTCCTACTGACAAGCGGCCAATATCGTCGAGTCGAATGGCGCCGCCGTCTTTAATGGCAACCACCCGCTCAGCCACGTCTTCCAACCTGGTGAATCGCCCTTCGCTACGCACAATTAACGTGTCATTGCCGACTTCTATGCGGCCAATACTGCCATTGATATTAGACCGGGTAAGCGCATCGGCCACAACAGGCAATGTTAGCCCAAGGGCACTCATCCGCTGTACATCGGGGGTAAACTGCACCGTTTTAGTGTATCCACCCAACACATTCACCTCTGCGACACCGGCAACAGTGCGAAGCGCTGGCCGGACTTGCCAATCTAATAAATGCTTACGTTCCATTAACGACAAATTGGGGTTTTCAAGTGTCAACATAAACATTTCACTGAGCGGCGTGCTCATTGGCGCAATACCACCGTCTACCGTGGGCGGTAATTCGCTCCACAGGTTATTCAGGCGTTCCGCGACCTGCTGGCGGGCCCAGTAAATATCGGTACCTTCCACAAAATCCAGCGTAATCGAGGTAATCGCATATTTGGTGGTCGAACGCAGAACGGCCTTATCCGGAATACCCAGTAATTCGGTTTCCAGAGGCTGGGTAATTTGCGCCTCAATTTCTTCGGCGGTCATGCCCGGCGCTTTAATTATCACGTTAACCTGAGTAGGAGAAATATCCGGAAAAGCATCCACCGGCAGCTTCAGCCAGGCATTAACCCCGGCAGCCAGCGCAACAGTAAACATCGCCAGCACAAAAATGCGCTGGCTAAGAGAAAATTGGATCCAGCGGGCAATCATTTATTCGCCTCCCAGACCCAGTAAGATGCCTTGCACTGCACTCACTGAAGAGGTAAGTACCTGCGCATTCTTAAGCAGTGCATTATCCGCAATCAGCAGCTGGCCGTCGTGACGCCCCAATACTGTTACCGCCACTGGCAACAACTCAACACCGTCTTTAGCCAGGGCGTAATACTCACCGCCAAAGAAGTACACGCTTGAAGCAGGAACAGCCAGACCCGCTTGCTCAATTACCGGTGTCACTATAACCGCCTCAGCAAAACTCAGGGCACAATCGGCATTGCCGGTAATGGGAGCGCTCCATAAGCGGCTGACCAGGCCACGGTTAAGGCGTTCGCGATAGGCAACTTCCAAATGGCAGGCTCCTACCGTTAACGCCGATATCTTATTGGCAAGCTTGGATGGCAGTTGCACTTTTAAGCGCAATGCGCTCTGTTCAATCACCTCACCATACACAAACGCTTCCGTATCCAGTTGTTCACCCGCGGCGATAAACACACCGGCAACGGGTGAAATCAGCAAAGCAGAGTCTTCATCATTCGCCTTTTGCAGCAGCTCCTCGGCATGCCCAAGATGCCCCAACTCAAGTTTGCTGGTAAAGTAGTGATCGGTAATCGCCTGCCAGGATTGCTGGTTAATGGACTTGCTCTCAAACAACGGCAGGTTTTGTTGGTAACGCTGTTCTGCCTGGCGGTAAATCTCTTTTTGAGCTGTTAACATTTCGTAGAAATGATGAACCTCACTACCGGTCAGTTTGACCAACGGCGTATCAGCCGCCACAAAAGCTTGTGGCGCTACCAGATACTGTTGCTGCAATACCCGAAAAGGCAACACCAGTTGATAGCCATTGCCCGGCAGGTAACTTACTTCACCACTTACCGCAGGCGTCGGCACAGAAGGCACAATTTGCGGTGTTGCAAAATTCAATGACAGGCGACCCAAAGATTCAATGGATATCCGCTGGGTTTGCGCTGCAGCAGTAGAGACTGTCAGCACCAACAATATAAAAAAGAAAAACGATTTCATAGCACATGCCCTGCCAGTTGATTAATTTGCGCAACCCGTTGTTGCTGAGAAAGTTTGAGCTGATCCAGTTGATAAGTGCGGTCGCGCTGCTGTAGCAACGATTGCAGCCAATTGCTTTGCTCCAGTTCGCTGCTCTGCTTTAGCTGTTCCAACTGCTCAACAATTTGTTCGCCTATGGTTATTTGCTGTTCACCAATAGCAATTTGTTCTTCCAGCGATGCCAGGCTGGTCAGATTAGCGCTGACTTGTTGTAGCAACGTAATCCGCAGATTCATCAGATTTTGTGAAAGTGACAGATCGGTTTGCTGCCATGCCTGTAAATTCTGAGGGTTGGCAGGCATCTCAATGGCTAAAGGGATACCTACCGCGATACCTACCTGATTTTCATCACCCATCACGCTCTGTAAGCGCCGCACCACCAGCGCCACATCCCAGTTGCTCTGGCTTTGCCGGCCATACTGATAAGCCGCCGCGGCATATTGCTTCCGCAAGTTCAGGAGTTTCAATTCGGGGTGGCTATTGAGTGCACTATCAATATTGGAGGGGACAGACTCTGCAATGTTGGTCGGTAATGTTTGAGCACCGGTCAGCTCGGTGTAAGCTCGCATTGCCCCAGCCAAATCCGCTTTGGCGCTAACTAACGCCTGCTGTACATCGAGCTGCTGTTGTTGCCACTGCAAATATGCTAAGCGGGATAGCTCACCAGCGTTGAATCGCTCGGTTAACTGAGCACCCAGCCTGGTTAGCCACACCAGCTTGTCATTCAGGGCATTCACCTGCTGACTAGCCATGGCTGCATCCCAGACACGCTGCCTTACCAGTCCTGAAATCAGGAGTGCTTGCTGGCGCTGCTCGGCAACCATAATGGCCTGACTGGTCTGTTCCATCTGATCAAATAGATCGAGATTATCCGGCCGCTGGATTTGCACACCGAGTCGCACTTCAATCTCATCGGTACCGGTGGCAAGGTTAGATTGTAACGCTGAGATTTCCAGCGTTGGAGCACCGATGAGCCAGCGGCTCAGCGACGAACTTTGATGGGCCATCCAGTCAGAGGAGTAACTCTGCTCGACGCGCTGTTGAGCTTGTACTCGTAGCGCCGCTAAATCAGCGACCTCTGAAGCCTCAAGATAAGCAGAAAAACACCCACCAAGTACTATAATGATACCGGTAGTTAAGAACACAAACACACGTTGACAATACATAGCAATAATCCCTGTAAGAGGGACTCACCATCTCATGTTACGTCTATCCCGCCTATCAGACATCTGCCCCATAAGGATGCAACGATTTGATTTTTATTGACTTTTTAGTTGGCATTCCGCGACTGACCGAGACGGTCTTGAAATGCTAAAAGCAACCCATCAAGGTCAACACCCGCCTGCTCGCCGACTTGCTTTATTTCGTGCTGGCTAAGCCCCTGAGCCCAACGAGCCAGGGCCCATAAATGCAATACTCTTGTACCGGATCGGCAAAAAGCATGGACCCGACCTTTGGCGCTAAGCAGGATCCGACCAAACTCGGCGACATCCTGCTCACTGTAGTTACCACTAACTACCGGTACAAAGTAATAGTCCAGACCTGCTTCCCTTGCCCAGTTGCTCAACACGGCGTCAGGCACCTGATTGGGATCTTCAAAATCCGGGCGGCCATTAATCAGCGTGGTAACGCCGGCTTGGGCGAGCGCATAAAAATCGGCCTTGGTTAATGGTCCCGAAACGCTAAAGTTATGATTTATTGTGCGAATATTCATGCTGACACCTCCACAAAGTACAGCGCATATAACGACGAAAGAAAGATAAAGCACCCCATTACAATCAACATCACGCCAAAGCCTTTTTTCAGCTGTTGCTGAGGTAAACGCGCGCTAAGTTTTGCGCCAAGAATGGAACCGGCTGCGCCAATGATCACCATCAGCGCAATAAGCTGAAAGTCAAAGGGCAGCTCACCTAACTGTCTGAACAAATAAACGTATTTGCCAAAGCCCACTGCCGATTGCATCACAATGATCGCCAGGCTGGTACCCACGGCCTGGCGCATGGATACGCCACCGAGAGCCAGCAGTGCCGGCACAATTAAAAAGCCACCGCCAACCCCCACCAAACCGGCTATCATGCCTACCACCACCGCGGCCGAAACAAGCTTTGCCAATGACACCTCACTACTGACACTGACGTTAATCGGTTTAAGCATAAAACGACTGGCAAGCAACATAATGACGGCGAACAACACTAACTGCGCCAGGCCACTGAAATACTGCGAGAGTTGCGCGCCCAAATAGGTACCAACCATACTGGGCAAACCAAAACTAACCACTTTGTGCCAGGCCACCAGACCGGCCTGCTGTTGACGCCATACACCAGCCAGCGCAATGCCCCCAACTATTAACAGGGATTCAGCAATCGCTACTTTAGGCGGGCGCTCAACCACATAGGTCAATAGCGGCACCGTGAGAATAGAGCCTCCAGAACCGAGTAAGCCAAGGCTAACGCCAATCACGATGGCACCGATAAGGGTAAGCAACATGGCTATGACTTAACCGTCAGGGGGATTTTCAGATAGCACTTGCCATTGTCTTCCGCCGGCGGCATCTGACCGGCTCTGACATTCACCTGAATAGCTGGAAACAGCAGTTTAGGGACCGCCAATGTGGCATCCCGGGCTTCCCGCATGGCAACAAAGTCTGCCTGGCTAACACCATCTCTCACGTGAATATTGTTGCGGCGTTGCTCAATAACGGAGGTTTCCCAGGCGAAGTGATCTCGCGTCGGACTTTTATAGTCATGCCCCACGAACATCCGGGTAGCCTCCGGCAAGGCGAGAGTCTTGCGGATTGACTGGTATAAAGTATGTGCACTACCGTTAGGAAAATCTGCCCGTGCCGTGCCGTAATCCGGCATAAACAGCGTATCGCCAACAAACACCGCATCTTCTATGTAGTAAGACACACAAGCCGGTGTGTGGCCGGGCGTATGCAGTACTTCAATATCAAGGTGCCCAAGTGTGATGACTTCTCCGTCGACAAACAGCTGGTCGAACTGGCTGCCGTCGGTGGGAAACGTGCTTTCCAGGTTATAAATGGCTTTAAACGTGGATTGTACCCGGCGAATATGGTCGCCTACGCCAATCAGCCCACCCAGCTTGTCTTTAATGTAAGGGGCTGCAGTGAGATGGTCCGCATGGGCGTGTGTTTCCAGGATCCACTCCAGCGTTAAGCCATTTTTGTCAACATAACTGACAACTTTGTCAGCAAACTCATGGGAGATTTGCCCGGCTGCGGCGTCGTAATCGAGTACTGGATCGATAATCGCGCAGCTGCTGGTGGCACGGTCAGTTACCACGTAGGTCACGGTAAACGTGGGCTCATGGAAAAATGGCGTGATCTGAATTTTGCTCATTTGCCGGCTCTCTGTATCAAAATAAAATAGGTATATAGTGTGATACAGCAAAAGCTTTGCCAGCTGGCCGGGTGCGGTCCATAACAGCACATAACTACGCCAAAATAAAACCTAACCAACTGATAAATAGATATTTATATTATTTATGATTTTTTAATTTTAATGGCATAATTCGCCAAATACGTTGTAGAACGGGAACCCTCTGCCCGCTCTGACAATGACGTTTTCCAATCCTTATGCGTTAGCTCGCAAACCCAGCTAATCACTGGTTGTTTTGCACATTGTGTGGAGCAGTTTTTGTATGTTGTCTTGTATAGATTGTGGAGCCTGTTGCGCCACCTTTCGGGTATCGTTTTACTGGGCAGAATCCGACCCGTTTGCCGGAGGTTCGGTACCGGCCGAACTTACCACTAAAATTTCGCCAAATCTGGTATCGATGGCGGGCACCAATCAGCCCACCCCCAGGTGTGTAGCCCTGACAGGCGAAATTGGCAAACAGGTAAGTTGCAGCATTTACGAACAGCGCTCGTCTACCTGCCGGGAATTTGAGGCCGGCTCAGCCGATTGTTTAAAGGCCCGGCTAAAGCACGGGATCACCGACGATGTTATCCCTATCCGGGTCGCCTGATACAGTTTAGCTGTGTGATAGGGTCTAGCTGTCTTACATGGATTAACCAGGCGGGCTTAATATCAGCGTGTCTTTACATTGCAGCTCAGCCGGATATACGTGGCTGGCAATGATGATAAGGCGAGTAGCTGCTTCACGTGTTAACAAAGCAGTCAACTGACTGACCGCTGATCCATCGAGCCCTTCAAAGGGTTCATCCAGCAGCCATACCGGTGAGTCGATAAGCATTGCCCGGGCCATGCCTAAACGCTTGCGCTCGCCGCCGGATAATACGCGGCCCCCCGGCCCCAGCCACTCGCCAAGGTCGTTAAGCTGGGCAAGGCCCACTTTGACCAGCACATCATTAAGCTGCGTAGCGGAAAAGTCCCGGCCCAGGGTCAGGTTATGTTTAAGCGTAGCAGCCAGTATCACCGGCTGTTGCTCCATATATAACCAGCCTTCAATCACGCCGTCACCCGGCGCAGTCCCATCACAAAGGCGTTGTCCATGGCTGGCAACCAGCCCACTGATGGCCTGCAGTAACTGGGATTTGCCTGCGCCGCTTGGACCGCCAACCATATAGAGACCGCAGGCACCAAATTCCGCAGTCACTTTTTGTTCGGGAACGTTCACTGAACCAAAGTCTGTGAGTTGGAGTGAGTGGGTCAGTGATACTGCATCTGTCAGTTGCAGAGGCTCTACAGGTAATGTCTCAAGCGCCTGTTTCCCCTGCATATATCGGTTCAGTGCGGGCTGCCCATTAAAGGATCGCCCCAGCCAGTCTCCGGCGCTGAGCAACAGCATGGGCACCACCAGCAACAGTGGGTTACCGCCTTCACCATCAAGCTGAGTATGAATGGCCAGATAAATGATCATCAACATCAACGCCCAGGCAAGCCCCTGAAACACCCACTGGCTCTGCAAGGTAAGCTGCTGCTGTCTGATTTCAGTCTGCCATAGTGTTTGTGCCGAGGGTAACTGGGCTAACTGTTCCTTCACCGTTTTCAAATGCCAGATTGACACACTTCTGAGCACCACATCCGATTTCTCTCTGAATTCATGCTCCTGTAATACCTGAAATTTAGCTAGAGTGAGTCCTTGCATACAAAGAGTTGCCATTATCACCAGCCAAATAACACCAAGCGCTATGGTCCAGCCGGCAAAGGGAATACCCAGCACCAGTAGCGTTACTGCGCTCACTAACAACATAAGTACCGCAGAGGCCTGCTGTGATACCCAGCCAACCCAAACTGCTGCGATGGCTTCGGTATGACTGGCCAGCGCTTCTACTTCTTCGCTGCGCTGGCGGATCTGCGCCGCAAAGAGCCGTTCAAATAATTGTACTCTTAGCAGTGAGGTGAGTTGCAGTAAGTGTTTGTGGCCTACCCACATGTGGGCATAGCCACTACCAATGCGTAACAGCGCCAGAGCCCTGATAACCACTGCCGGTAACATATAGTTAAAATTCACCGGCGCCACGGCGCAGGCGGCAATAAACCACGAAGAGACAATTAAAATTGCCAACCCGGCACCGCCGTGCAGGACTGCCAGTAACACGGTAATAAAGGCTTTCAAGATACTGGCCCCCCACGCGTTTGCTGAACCATACGGTTTTCCACCCACCAGGTTCGGTTAAACCAGTCATCCGGTAGCGCCTTATGGGAAACCCATAACACGGTCCGCCCCTGTCCCAGGTTAAAAATAAGCTGGCTCAGGCTGTGATGCTGCGCCTCAGGCAGATGTGCCGTAGGTTCATCCAGCAGCCACACCGGTGCATCAGACAGTAATAAACGCGCCAGTGCCAGGCGCTGCGCCTGGCCTCCGGAGATAGCTGGCACTTCAGCAAGACGAGTGTCGAGCCCGGCGGGCAGCGAGTCCAGCCACGCCTTAAGCTCAACCTCACTAAGCACATGCTCCAGCCTGGCGGTGGTAAATGTGTACTGATAATTAAGATTTTCCCGCAACGTGGCCGGTAACAATACCGGATGCTGAGTGAGCATCGCCACCCGACAAGGCAGGCGATAGTTGCCCTCCCGCTGCCCGGCCAGGGCTTCCAGTAACAGGGTTTTGCCACTGCCGGAAGGCCCGGTTACCGCTACCCAGTCGCCGGGCTGCAGATTGAGTGGCTGGCTGACGAGGATGTTATTGGCCAGTTGTAAACTGAATTGCTGCGGTTCGGTCAGTTCGTTGGCTGGCTCATCTAATTGTACAGCCACCACCGGCGCAAGCCAGTCACCGGCTGCGTCGCGCGCGGCTTCAGCTTCGGCCTTTTGGTGGTAAAACTGCCCCAACGCTTTGAGTTCAGAAAACAACAATGGCGCGGTAAGTAATAACCATAACCCACTATGAAGCGTAAGCGTCGGGCCAAACGAAAACTCGCCCAGCAGGCTAAAACCAATGAACACCGCAATTAAGGCAACGGCAATGGTCGAAAAGAAATCCAACACTGTATTCGACAAAAACGCCACGCCAACCACTTTCATGGTGCGTTCATTCAGGTCGTCACTGGCCTGTTTTAATAGCTTTTGTTCAATTTGATGGGTGCGGAAACTGGCCAGTAGCCCAAGCGCTGTGAGGCGATCAACAAACAGGCTGCCGAGCCTGGTGAGGGCAACAAAGTGTTTGCGTTGTAGTGCTGCCGCCCCCTTACCTACTAAAATCATAAACAGCGGAATAAGCGGTAAGGTGATTAGCAAACTGCCACCGACCACCGGATTCACCACCAGAATAAACAGCAGCGCAAAAAAAGGAGTTAGCACCGCTACGTATTGCTGCACCTGATAGTCATAGCGCCATTGAACCAGCGCGTTGATATGTCGGGTCCATACTGATTGCCAGAAATAGGGCGAACGGCTGCTGACTAATGCGGTTTGTTCTGCCACCAAACGCTCGGCAAAGCGCTTTTCAAGGCCGCTGAGCAAGTTGGTTTTTGCCTGCAACGTGCGTCGATAAGCCTCCCCCTGGAATAGCCAGGCCAGTAAGAGTGCAGCCGACAGACCAAGCCAGTCACTAATATCTGGCTGCTTTGCAAGCACCACCCAGTCGTGCATCATTGCGGCAAACAGCCAGTAACCCGCAATTAAACACAACAGCCGCGTCGTTTTTATTGCCACCAATAAAAACAAGGTGCTGCGCGACGCAACACCCTGCTCAGTAACGGTGGCGTTAAACCACCGTGGAAGGGACTGACTCTCGTTCACTATTGATCTGCTGAGTCTTCAGGGCGATCCAAATTCTCAGTCGATTCTAACCACATGGCGTTAATAATGCCAAATGAACAAGCCAGCAACACACCTAATATCCAGGTAAAATACCACATGTTTTGTTCTCCTTAATAAATCGCGTGAGATGAACCCAGGTCGCTGTTTTTAATACGACCTCGCATCACGTAAAAACTATATGCTGTGTAACCCAGAATAATGGGCACAAAGATACAGGCTACAACAAACATGATTCTCAGGGTCATTTCACTGGATGTCGCATCCCAGATGGTTAAGCTTGCCATCGGCATAGTGGTGCTTGGCATCAGGAATGGGAACATCGAGAATCCCGCAGTCAGAATAATACCTGTCATCATCAGTGCACTGCTTACAAACGCCCAGCCACCGCGGCCTGTTTTTGAAAAGAAGGCACACGCTAGGCCAGCACCAATACCTAACAGCGGCGCCACCACCATCCAGGGATATTTGCTGTAGTTAGCCATCCACGCGCCGGCTTCAACCACCACGTCTTTCTTAAGTGGATTGGAGGTGGCCAGTGTATCCACGGCAGAGGTTACGACAAAACCATCCAGACCAAAGGCAACCCAAAGACCGGCCAGAATAAACAGCACCACTGTTACCAGTGACAGAACAACCGAGACCGCCCGTGCCCGCACTTCAATAAAGCTATCGGTTTTCATTTGCAGCCAGGTGGCACCATGGTTAAGGATCATCGCGACTGAAACCAACCCCGCCACCAGTGCAAACGGGGTAAGCAAGCCAAAGAACGAACCAGTATAAGTGGCTTTTAAATTGCCATCCAACTCAAACGGAACGCCCAACAGCAAGTTACCAAAGGCCACACCAAAGATTAACGCAGGTACAAAGCCAGAAGTAAACAACGCCCAGTCCCAACTGGTACGCCAGCGTTTATCCTCGAGCTTGCTGCGAAAATCAAAGCCCAACGGACGCATCCATAAGGCAATCAACACCAGCGCCAGCGCCAGGTAAAAGCCCGAGAAAGCGGTAGCATAAATCATCGGCCAGGCGGCAAAGATAGCACCGCCGGCGGTGATAAACCAAACCTGATTACCGTCCCAGTGTGGCCCCACCGTGTTGATCATCACCCGGCGCTCGTCATCAGTTTTACCAATCAAGGTAAGCAGTGCACCCACCCCTAAATCAAATCCATCGGTGATAGCAAAGCCAATCAGCAGCACGCCAACCAGCACCCACCAAATTACTCGTAGTACTTCATAATCAATCATGCGTTTGCTCCTTGAGTACCCAGGCCAATAGCATCATCCAGTTTGTTATCATCTTCCGGTGGAACCGGCCCTTTCTTGGCATATTTTTTCATCAGATAGAAGCCAATCACAAACATCGTGGCATAGAACAGGGTGTAAGCCACCAGTGTAGTCACTACGTCTGATACAGACAGGTTGGACACAGCTGTGTGTACCGGTAAGACTTCGGCGATAGACCATGGCTGACGGCCATACTCAGCCACAAACCAACCTGCTTCACAGGCAATCCATGGCAATGGCAGCGACCATACCGCCGCTTTCAATAACCAACGGGGTTGAGTAATGCGATGTTTGGTACTGTAATAGAAGGCCGCAATAAACAGTGCCAGCATCAGGAAGCCTGCGACCACCATCAGACGGAATGAATAAAACAGCGGTGCTACCGGAGGGATGCTGTAATCCACCGCTTTCTCCAGCGCTTCCGGGGTAGGCTGAGTAATGTCGTCGGTGAAAGGTTCCAGCAACAGCGCATAACCTAAGTCATCTTTGTTGCGCTCAAACATCTCAAGTTCCGCAGGCGTAGCCGTGCCATCTTTCACTTTTTCCAGTTGTTTCTGCGCCTGTACGCCGGACAAAATGCGCACCCTGTGAATCTCTTTCAGATCCTTGATCCCCATCACTTCTTCATCCAGTGAACGGGTAGCAATAATCCCCATTGCCCACGGGATCTGAATAGCGAAATCCATTTTTTCTTCTTCGTCATTAGGAATGCCGAACAAGGTGAAAGCTGCCGGAGCCGGATGGGTTTCGTACTCGGCTTCCACCGCAGCCAGTTTGACTTTTTGCACGTCGCCCAGCTCGTAACCGCTTTCGTCACCTAACACAATCACCGACAAGGTAGCTGCTAAACCAAAACTGGCCGCAATCGCAAAGGAACGACGGGCAAAGGCGATATGTTTATGCTTAAGCAGATAATAACTGGAGATAGCCAGTACAAAGATGGCACCGGTGACATAGCCTGCAGAGACAGTGTGGACAAACTTAACCTGGGCTACCGGGTTGAAGATCACTTCGCTGAAGCTGGTCATTTCCATCCGCATTGACTCGGTATTGAAGCTTGCGCCTACAGGGTACTGCATCCAACCGTTTGCAATCAAAATCCACAGCGCAGAGAAGTTCGAGCCAATGGCCACAAGCCAAGTTGCCATTAAGTGCTTCACCTTAGACATTTTGTCCCAGCCGAAGAAGAACAGTCCCACGAAGGTAGATTCTAAAAAGAACGCCATTAACCCTTCAATGGCCAACGGAGCGCCAAAGATGTCGCCCACGTAATGAGAATAGTAAGACCAGTTCATACCAAACTGGAACTCCATCGTTAGCCCGGTAGCAACGCCGATGGCAAAGTTAATCCCAAACAGCTTGCCCCAGAACTGGGTCATTTGTTTGTAGATTTCTTTACCGGTCATCACATACACCGACTCCATAATGGCTAACAGGAACGTCAGGCCAAGGGTCAGCGGGACAAAGATAAAGTGGAACATTGCTGTTAAAGCAAATTGTAACCGCGATAGTTCTATCAACGTATCGCTCATGGGACTCTCCTTTGATGTTTCTAAATACTAAACCGGGTTATAACCTTCAGTACAGTCAGCGTTACCCATGCTGAAGGTCCGAATTTTTCACGACCTAACAGGCCAACTGGCCCAGGTACTTTATTCTGTATACATTGCACTCTGCATAACTTACGCCAACCGAAACAAAACACCTAATCATTTGATATTATTAAATTTAACTGAAATCTATCAATTTAACAAATGGCGATCTGCTAAGCAGTGTAGCGCATGGCTGACATATTTGTCAGTAGCCTGTCAGAACTGACAAGCTTCGTTATCAGAGAAGTCGCATGAAGATACAGTAAAGTGGACGATTATAGTTTGATCGTCATCAACTAACTAAAAAGGGGATTGGTTTGAGAGCAATGAGGAGTACCTGGCCAGCGAAGCGGGCATACTGCCCGCTCACCATTCGCGCTGCCGGACAGGGCTTTACTGAATAGAAAAAGTGCGATGACAGGCATTACACACACGCATTAAATCCACCACATGCTGACGCACTTCCTCATCGGTATGGTCCGGGTTTTGGATTGCCTGCCAGTGTGGGCGCATGCTTTGTGCCATGGCGCGAAAAGCCGGCGGTATTTGCTGGCCGAAGCCTTTAGGGCGATTCGCCTGCTCGTGGGATTGCAGGTTCGCAATTCGCTGGCGAAGCTCCTCTCGCTTCCCTTCCAGCAGTAATTGTTGGGTATCGGTAAGCGCTTCAAGCATGTCGCGCATATGGCCCAGCACAAACGATTTTTGCTCCTCGTTGAGAGCCACTGCCATACGTTCATCATCGGCCAGCACATTAGCCGCGGGCCATGTCAGACACAGCATAAACAGCAGCGCACCAGTAGTGCCCTTAATCATTTTATTCTCCAGTCTGGTAACTCACCGTAAAGGCACCGCGTAAATCTCCCGCGGCAAAGCCGGTTGCCTCATCATTAGGATATTGCTGTTTAATGGCTTCCTTCACCGGCTCAGCCAGTGATGCGCCATGGCAGTTCAGGCATAAGCCACCGGTCATAATCGGCGCCATAAAACGATATTCTCCAGCCGCCTCGTCTATATGCACTGTTACTAATGACCCAGGCTCAAGGCCCTCTTCCAGTCCTTTCACCATTGCCATCAGCGACGACATTTCCCAACTATCGGCTCGGTTTTCCGGGTTGCGCACTTTCAACGCGGTGCGCCCTACCTTCCAGCCATCAGTGCTGAGTTCTGCCGCGATAGCCGGCGCAATGTCCTTACACACCTGCACACCATTGGCTAGCCCACCAGTTTTTATCGCCTGTTGCAGGTTTTGTTTCAGCGTTTTACCCAGCTGCATGGCTTTTTGCTTCGCCTGCGCTTTAAACTCTGCTTCGCTCAACTGTCCCGCCTGAACGGCAAGGGGGAGCAATAAGCACCCTATAAATGCTGCTTTATGAGTTAATCTGATCATTTGTCATCCTGCTCCAATCTTTCGATACCCAGTGCCTTCAACACATATTTCTCGTACACCGGTTCGCTGGTACCGGTTTTCATCTTACGCATGAAATATTTTTCAAAGGCAATCTTGGCCAAATGCACCCATTTCCCCTTTTTAAACCAGGTAACGTTACGCGGCGGAATCTGCGGCATGGCCACAAACGCAGCTCCGGTATCGCCCATATCAGCCAAACAAATTGCATGCCACGTCCCTTTTGTCGAAGGTGGTTTATTTTCAACAATGATGGATTTCATATTATGCGCAATGGCTGTCATCATGGTTTCAATCATGTAGCCGGTTTTGGGGGTACCGGTTGGCACAGGCGTAGCTTCAACCGGCGGAATGGCCACACATACCCCACCTGAGAAAATATTGGGGTATTTAGGTGAACGCTGGAATTCATCAGTGATCACAAACCCTTTTGGATTACACAACCCTTCCACATTGGCCACTGCCGGTACGCCGGCGAAGGGCGGGATCAGCATGGAGTGATTAAAAGGTTCTTCATAAGTAAACTCCACCTCGCCTTTCCGATTGAGCTCAGATATATGCATCATGCCATCTTCAACCTTATCGACCCGGGCATTACAGATCCATTTGATATTGCGGTTTCGCAGATCCGATTCGAGCATTGATTTTGAGTCGCCCACACCGCCAAGCCCTAAATGGCCGATGTAGGGCTCACTGGTCACAAAGGTCATTGGCACTTTGTGACGAATTTTGGCGTCGCGCAGGGCTTTATCCAGAATAAACGCATATTCATAGGCCGGGCCAAAACAACTGGCGCCCTGGAAGGAGCCCACCACGACCGGACCAGGGTTAGCGACCAACTTTTCAAAATCGGCATAGCAATGTTCAGCATGATCCAATGTGCAAACCGATTGAGTGAAACCACCCGGCCCTGCTCCTTCGATTTGATCAAAAGCCAGACGTGGACCGGTCGCAATAATCAGGTAGTCATAATCAATGATTTCACCCTCGCCAGTGACCAGTTGATTGGCCTCGGCATCAATCTTGTCGACCCGGGCGCACTTGAACGTAATTTTCTTTTTCGCCAGGTACTTCTCGATGGGCATAGTCACCGCACCGGCTTCCCGCCAACCCACAGCTACCCACGGGTTAGAAGGCACAAATCTGAACTCTTCCCGTTCATTGACGACCATCACTTCATGACCTGCGCCCAACGCTTCTTTTACTTCGTAAGCCGCTGGCATACCGCCGGTTCCTGCACCTAACACCACAATTTTTGCCATAATCATTCTCATTTATCGTTATTGGCTCTGCTAGTCTTGCCACACTGGTCGCTAACAAATCCGTTGAACAAATCTCTCTGTTAACAAGTTATTTACCAATATTCGTGCCATTATGGTGTAAACGTAGTAGGATGATGTTTTATATTAGATTTTTAATATATTCATTAGCAAAACGGCTTGTTATGCACTTATAGCTGTGTCAAATTTGACAATCAAGCTCAGCTTAAAGCTGCCATATTTGTCTCAGGAGAGAGTAGTTATGAACGCGTCGCTTATTCAGTCAATGATTAACGCCATTGATAAACCGGCGATATTCATTACCAAAGACTACATTATTCAGGCAGTTAACGATGCTTACCGCGAGACTTATGATACCGAAGTCATTGTGGGTAGCAGCACCTGCTATGCAGTATCTCACCGCAATGACGCGCCCTGCGATAAGCGCGGTGAAGAGTGTCCGCTGGCTCAGTGTCAGCAAACCAATCGTCCCAGCAGTGTTGTGCACATTCATAACACCAACGAAGGCAAAACCTACTGCGATATATTAATGAAGCCAGTGCGGGATGAAGACGGGATGACCATCGGTTATCTGGAAATTCTCGATCGCATCAGCTATGCCGCTGCCGACTCTCAGAAAAACAAGATGATTGGTAGTTCAGACAATTTCAGGCAAATGCTTAACCGCATCAACCGCGCAGCGCAGTCGGAGATTGCGGTATTGCTGCAAGGCGAAACTGGTGCAGGTAAAGAGCTGGTTGCCCAGGCCGTTCACCAGTCGAGCCGCCGTAAAGACAAACCCTTTGTGGTGATTGAATGTACCGGATTAAACGAAAGCCTGTTTGAGTCTGAACTGTTTGGCTATGAAAAGGGCGCGTTTACCGGGGCCACTAACAGTAAGAAAGGCCTGATCGAAGTGGCCAACGGCGGTACCGTCTTCTTCGACGAAATTGGTGACGTGCCGCTTAATATGCAGGTAAAGCTGCTGCGTTTACTTGAAACACAGTGCTACCGGCCGGTTGGCGGCCTAAAACAAAAGAAAGCTGACTTCCGCCTGGTGTGTGCCAGTCACAAAAATCTGCTGGCGATGGTCGAAAAAGGCGAGTTTCGTCAGGATCTGTATTTTCGTATTGCCGGATTTCCCATTTACCTCCCCGCACTACGGGAAAGAAAGGCAGATATTCCACTATTGTGTAAGCATTTTCTGTCTGGTAGCGAACATCGTCATAAGCACCTTAGCGAACGGGCATTACAAACTCTGTCACAATACAGCTTTCCGGGCAATATCCGCGAACTCAAGAGCATTGTGGAGCAGGCCGCTCTGATGTCGAATGATGACGATATACTGGTAAGTGATCTGCCGCCGCAGATCCTTGGTGTTGGGCCGACAGAAACCCAGGCCGTAGCGGAAGACATTATGCCACTCGAACAGGCCGAACAGGTGTATCTGGAAAAAATCTGTAAGCACTTCGATGGCAGCCCGGATGAACTTGCCAATAAGCTTGATGTAAGCACTCGCACACTATACAGAAAGCTTCAGAGATACAATATCAAACTTAAAGGTTCATAATTCCCTGATACAACAGGCGCACTGCAAGCACTGATAAAATCACTTTAAAAGCAAGTTTAAACTTATCGGCCGGAATGCGGTTTAGCAGTTTCAGGCCCAGCCAGGTACCAATTGCACCACTGACAATCATAGCCACCACCAGCGGCAACCATTGCCAGAACGAAAACCCGACCATGGTAAATACCACTGCTTTTAAGCTGTGCTGAAAGGTCATGCAGTTGGCGAATGTGGAGGTATGGGCCATTTTGTTATAGCCATTGCGGTACACCACCGAGGCAACCATAGGCCCGCTGGCGCCAACAAACATGCTAAGAAAAGTGGTTAACGCACCGGCGACAATGCGGCCCGGGCGCGACATTTCCCGGGGACTGGGTTTTAACCCCCACACCATTAGCAGCAAAAAAACTGCGATAGCCAGTTGGATAATCGCCAACGGCAGTTGCACTACCACAAAAGAGGCGGCTATCGCCCCCAGAATCGTGCCTATAGCGAAGTACTTAAACATCGCCCGGTCGAGATATTTAAATGTCATCACCGCCCGGCTGGCGTTGGAACCTAGTTGCACCAGACCATGCACGGGAATTAACGCAGCAATGGGCATCACCGATGCCATTACCACCAGCAACAGCATGCCGCCGCCCAATCCCATGGTGCCGGTGATAAACGAAGTAAATCCTGCCAGCAAAATGAGTCCCAGCGCCGTATAAAGGTCAAGGATGCCGGCTGTTAACAGTGTTTCCATTACAAACCATAAAGTCGCTATCTATCCTGACCATGATTCTCACTATGCCTGAAATACTTTGCAACCAAATAAACAGCTATTTCGTCTTATAAAACCTGTTTATGTCTTACATTCACTGATAACTTATTCGTTCTTACATAACAACAACGACAGTAATCACTTTAAAATCATGAATAAAATGCTTCTATCTCTGTCTGTTGCCACCGTGCTGCTAGCAGCCTGTAGCGACGACAAAATGCCCGAAAAACAAATAGAACCTGCAACCCCTATGAATTTATCAACATCTGTAACGCCGCCAGTGGCGAAAAAAGAACCCTATGAGTTATCCGCTCACGGTGATACACGGGTTGATGATTATTACTGGATGCGCGACGATTCGCGCACCAATGCGGAAGTGCTTTCGCACCTGGAAAAAGAAAACAGCTATGCTGATGCTGTACTTGCGCCGCTCGAGAAACAAAGTAACACGCTGTACGAAGAAATGATTGCCCGGATCCCCAAAGATGACTCTTCGGTACCGGTTAAACAAAACGGGTACTGGTATGTTACCCATTATGTAGGCGATGGCGAATACCCTATTTATGTCCGTAAAAAAGAGCTTGAAGGCGAAGAAACCGTTCTGCTCGACGGTAATGCCATGGCTGAGGGCGAAAGCTATTTCAGCATTGGCTCCTATGAGGCCAGCCCGAATAATGAGTTATTGGCCTACTCAGTGGATACCGTCAGCCGCCGCTTATATACCGTGTATGTTAAAAATGTTGCGACTGGTGAGTTGTATTCCGACACTCTGACCGACACCAATGGTCAGATTTACTGGGCTAATGATAACCAGACTCTGTATTACATTAAACGTGATACGCAAACTTTGTTGGGTTCACAGGTATTCCGTCATACGCTGGGCACCGATCAGGCCGATGATGAACTGGTATACGAAGAAACCGACACTACCTTCTATACCTCGTTGGGCAAAAGCAAAGATGGTGAAGTTATCTTCATTAATCACAGCAATACCGATATGTCTGGGGTCACCCTGATTGATGCTAACAGTGCCGATGCCACCCCCACGCCATTTTATCCCATAGAGCATGGCCATGAGTATTCTGTAGAAAAGCATGGCGACAATTACTATGTGCTAACCAACTGGCAAGCCGACAACTACCGCATTATGAAGGTAAGTGCCGAGAACACCCAGGACCGCAGCGCCTGGCAGGAAGTGGTTGCCCACAACCCTGACATTTACATTAGCAGCTTCGAAGTCCTGAAGGACTACCTGGTGTATAAAGCCAAAGAAAATGGCTATCTACGCCTTGAAGCCATGTCGCTTAAAGACGGCTCAATACGCACTATCCCAACTGAAGATCCAATTTATACAGCAGGTTTCACCGGCAATACCCAGAGTGATACCAACACTGTCAGAATTTACTATGCGTCGTTAACCACGCCACCGAGCACTTTCGATATCGACCTCGAAACCCTGCAAAGTGAACTGAAAAAACAAAATAAAGTGGGCGATAACTTTAATTCTGCAGACTACCAGTCAGAACGTGTGATGATCACCGCCCGTGACGGTAAACAGGTTCCGGTTTCATTGGTTTATCGTAAATCAACCTTTAAGAAAGACGGTACTAACCCGCTATTCCAGTATGGTTATGGCTCCTATGGTTCGACCATGGACCCAACCTTCGTTTCCTCGTGGTTATCGATGCTGGACCGGGGTTTTGTGGTTGCCATTGCCCACATCCGCGGTAGCCAGATGCTCGGCACCCAGTGGTATGAAGACGGTAAAATGGGCAACAAGATGAACACCTTTACCGACTTTATTGATGTCACTAAAGGACTGATTGAACAAGGCTATGCTGACCCAACCCGTATATTCGCAGAGGGGGGTAGTGCCGGTGGTTTATTAATGGGCGCAGTGGCAAACATGGCGCCTGAACTGTACACCGCGATCGCTGCCCATGTGCCTTTTGTGGATGTGGTAACCACCATGAGTGACGCCAGTATTCCACTGACTACCGGCGAGTATACTGAGTGGGGTAACCCGGCCAATAAAGAAGAATATGAGTATATGCTTTCCTATTCACCTTATGATCAGGTGAAAAAGCAGGATTACCCGCATATGTTTGTCACCACCGGCCTGCATGACTCACAGGTTCAGTACTTCGAGCCTATGAAGTGGGTGGCCAAACTCCGGGATTACAAAACCGACGATAATCTGTTGCTATTCATTACCAATATGGAAGCCGGCCATGGCGGCGCTTCAGGGCGCTTTAAGCGCTATGAGCAACGCGCCAAAGAATATGCCTTTTTCTTTCACCTGGCAGGTATAGAGCTTTAAAATACGGGCCCGGTTAACCCCAGGTTAGCCGGGTCTATTCTGGTCCGGCAAAGTCCAGTCCAGTTTGGTTTCGTCCTTCCCGCTTGGCTTTCAAAAGCTGCCGGTCAGCCTCATCAAATGCCTTTTGAAATCCCTGGCATTCATCAACCCGTGCAATACCAAAACTGCAGGACACTTCAAGCTCAGGCTCTGCGAACTTTAGTTCGGCTATGCCCTGACGAATGGCTTCGGCCACAGAGAACGCATTCTCTATGGAGGTTTGCGGCAGCAGCAACATAAATTCGTCGCCTCCGAAACGACCGAAGATATCACTGCTGCGAATTTTGCTGCGCACCAGGCCGGCCAGTTCACGAAGCACTTCGTCACCTGCCAAATGACCAAATCGGTCGTTGACTTGTTTAAACTTATCCACATCAAACAACAATAAAGCGGTTTGGTGACCATAGCGTTTGGCATGTTTAAGGTGTTGTTCGGTAAGCGCAATAAAATGCTGCCGCATTACCGCTTTGGTGAGGAAGTCGGTTTTGGCTTCAACGTGTAATTCGCGATTATCTGCCACTAGTGCAGGCACAGACATGGCAAAGTAAGCACTGCAGGCAATTACATTGATGGCCACCTGATAAATATAGGCCTGTTCGGTAACCCCTAAAATACTCACCAGCAGCGCCAGCAAGAAGTTTAGCATTGCCAGACTGGTAGCCATCCGTATGGGTGACTCGGTAAAAACGATCCACATTTGTGGCAGGGTCAGAAAGAAAATCAGACAGGCGATTTCCGAAGACTGATAATGGTCAGCCAGTACCACAACCCCTACCATCAACGCCCAGCTAAATACCAGCTTACCAGCAAAGGAACTAAAACTACTTCCGTTTTTTGGCTGGTAATTCAGCGCAGACAGTAACCCTCTGCGCGGATATAATCGATTCACAATGCCGATAAAAACCGGCACCAGCACCAGGATCCCGGACATATCGCCAATCCACCAGGCCAGACTGGTTGCTAAAAACGACTCCAGTTGCGACCCACCAAGTAAGAACACCACACCAGCGGTCGCCATGACCAGGCTGGAAGTGGCCACGGTTAGTAAAAACCGCATGATCGGCGCATATAAATTATGATGGCTTATCCGGTCGATAGAGCCGCGTAGCAAGTTGGCACTCACACCGTAGACCAGACAATGCAAGATGGCAAACTCGCTACCTTCGGTCAGCAGTTGTTCCAGCGAACGCTGGTCATTAAATACCAGGCTTTCCCAGCCGGTAGACAACACACAGGCGATGAACATGGCTGGCAATGCTTGCCACCTCAGCAGCAGAAAACAAGTAAACGTAAAACCGGCGGAAGGAAACCAAATGCTGGCATGAGGAGCATACTCAATAAAAACCGACAGGCGCCATAAAACCAACCAGGTTAGTATTAATAACGAATTTTTAAATACTGCATTAATTTTTTCCGTTACTATTTGCACTGTTCGTTTTACCACTTGAACACACTGACAAACCCACCAGTATGTTTGCTGCAAAAATCACCTCTCTAAATAGTAATACATATTTCACTGAGTACCTATGATGCTCTCCCGAATTCACTAATTTACAGTAGTACAAGCCAGATTGATGGTAATACTAACCAGAAAATGCCTCACACCAGTCTTTCCAGACCGGTGTCATTCCTAGTCGCATCACCGATTTTGCCACCGCTTCAGGTGAGCGTTTATCATCAGTGCTGAACTGTTCAAGCGCTTCATCGGCAGTAGAATATCCTCCCGGTTGCGTGCTGGATGCGGCGCTTAAACTAGTGATGCCAAAAGGCATAAGCTTGTCTCTCAGAGCTGCCGACTCACGGGTTGATAAGCTAATTTCAACATCCGGATTCATCAGCCGGTGTACGCAGATAAGCTGCAGTAACTGGCGATTAGTCATATCCAGTGAACTCACCTTATCTCCCGTATATGGCCTTAATCGCGGTACCGACAAGCTATAACGGCTTCGCCAGTAACAAGATTGCAGGTACTCAAGATGCAACGCAGTAAAATAGCTATCCACACGCCAGTCGTTTAGCCCAATTAATACTCCCAGCCCAATTTTGTCCATACCGGCTCGGGCCAAACGTTCAGGTGTTAACAGACGCCAGTCAAAATCCTGTTTGCTACCCCGCGTGTGGTATTCAGCATAGCGTCGTCGTTGATAAGTTTCCTGATACACTATCACTGCATCAACACCAAGGGTTTTCAGTGTCTGGTAGTCGCGTTCGGCCAGCGGTTGTACTTCCATCGCCACATAACTGAAGTGCGGTTTGATCAGGGGCAACACCCGGCGAAAATATGCCATACCGACTTTACGCTCATGCTCACCGGTCACCAGCAATAAGCTGTCAAAACCCATTGCTTTGATGGCCGTCACTTCTGCCGTTACCTCTTCTTCCGACAGCGTTTTACGGCGAATCGCATTACTCGCCGAGAAACCACAATACGTACACTCATTGGCACAAAGGTTCGATAAATACAAAGGCACAAAAAACTGCATGGTATGACCAAACCGGCATCGGGTAAGTTGCCGGGCGCGGCTGGCGAGTACCGGCAAATAGGATTCGGCGGCCGGCGACAACAAAGCCGGCAGGTGCTGCAGGGTTAATCCTGGCGCGTTAAGGGCGGCTTCCACCTCTTTAGCGGTACTGGCATAAATACGCAACCGAATGTCATCCCAGTCGGTGGTCGTCAGTGTGTCTGCAAAACTCATAAATCCTCCAGAAACGCTTCAACCGGACTGGTAGCCACAGCCACTTTGTGCGCGGCAGCAAGCCCGGCTTCATACGCCTGTCGCCCTGCTCTGACCGCATGGTTAAACGCTACCGCCATGGTGACCGGGTCGTGCGCTGCAGCCATAGCGGTATTTACCAGTACTGCGTCCACCCCCATTTCCATTGCAGCGGCCGCATGACTGGGTGCGCCTATACCCGCATCAACCACCACCGGCACCCTTGCCTGTTCAACAATTATCTGTAGGAATTCGCGGGTTTGCAGCCCCTGATTAGAACCAATCGGGGCTCCCAGCGGCATGACCGCTGCGCAGCCAACCTCTTCCAGTCGTTTACATAAAACTGGATCGGCCGGACAATAGGGCAATACCACAAACCCCTGATTAACCAGTCGTTCTGCAGCTTTCAGCGTTTCCACAGGGTCCGGCAGTAAATAGCGCTGATCAGGGTGAATTTCAAGCTTCACCCAGTGGGTTTGTAGCGCCTGCCGCGCCAGTTCAGCTGCGTAAACGGCCTCATTCGCTGTGCGGGCGCCTGCAGTGTTAGGCAGTAAATGCACACCTAGCTGCTTTAAGGGGGCGAGCAATTGATCTGACCTGCGCGAAAGATCCATGCGCTTTAATGCCAGCGTGGTCAGCTCACTACCACTGGCATCAATGGCTTGCTGCATAATAGCTGCGCTGGCAAACTTTCCTGTCCCAGTAAATAATCTGGATGAAAAGGTTTTATCTGCGATATTAAGCATTCGTTATCCCCCGGCGAAAACGGTAAAAAGTGTTACGTGGTCATCGGCATGCAAGGCATGCTGAGGCCATAATGTTCGGTTTATTACCCGCTGATTAACGGCCAGGGCGAGTCCACTTTCATCCACCGAGAGCACTTCGATAAGCTGTTTCAGGCTCAGGCCTTCGGCCACTTCCGTTACCCTATTATTAACTGTAATCTGCATTGCGTTCTCCACATACCGGGCACCCTTGAAGGGGGGGTAATTTAAAGGCTTGCCATTGACCACAAAGGCCATCAAAAAGCTGTAACTCCCCCCAACTCAGCGGTGTCATAGAAGTAAGAAACAGCAGGGTCTGCAGCGCCTGCATCATGCCAACGATTCCCACAACCGGCCCCAAAATGCCTTGGGCAATACACGTATTCGCCTCACTTTGCTCTGACGCGTATAAGCACCGGTAGCATCCGTGGGATTGTCTGGGATCTAACATCAGTAATTGTCCCTGCATGCCACTGGCAGCACCAGATATAAGCGGTACGCCAAGTTGATAACAGGTCTGATTAATTAATTGCCGGGATGCCATATTATCGGTGCAATCAAGTACTACCGACGCCCCATCAAGCAGACTTTCAGCATTACTTTCAACCAGCCCTGTGACATAGCATTGCACACTCAGAGTCCGGTTGATGTCACGCAATCGCAGGCTCGCCACCCTCGCCTTGGACTCTCCGATATCCCGTTCACTATAAAGGGGTTGTCGTGGCAGGTTGCTCAGCTCTACCTCATCCCCGTCCACCAGTCTTAGCATGCCGACCCCGGCGCCGGCTAAGTAAGGCGCCACAGCACAGCCAAGGCCACCAAGACCAACAATTACAACTTCTGCGTGCCGTAATGCCTGTTGCTTGAAGTCATCCATCTCAGCCACCAGCAATTGCCGGCTATATCTGACGTAATCATCTCTGGTTAACACGTGCATACGTCTCCTTTAATCGGTTCACCGCAGCCAGTGGATCATGAGCGCGGGTAATTGCGGTAACCACCGCCACACCATTTACACCGGTGTCAACCACATCTGCAAACCTCGCCTGGTTAATGCCACCAATAGCAATCGTGGGTATATCACCAGCGAGTCGTTGATAACGACGCAATCGGGCTAATCCTTGGGGGTTCGAGGGCATCTTTTTGGTTTGTGTGGCATAGATATGACCGAGGGCAATATACGAAGGCTTGAACTGTTTAGCCCGGCATAATTCAGCATAGCCATGGGTAGAAATGCCCAGACGCAACCCAGCCTTCCAAATAGCTCCTAAATCAGCGGTTTCCAGATCTTCCTGACCTAAGTGAACACCGTAGGCGCCACACTCAATGGCCAGTTGCCAATGGTCATTGATAAACAATCGGGAATGAAAAGACGCTGCCATGTTGACTGCCTGGCGAATTTGCTTAGCAAGGTCAGCCACGGGTTGCTTGATACGCAACTGAATAATGTTCAGCCCCAGGGGCAATAAGGTAGCTAACCATTCAAGGCTGTCCACCACCGGATATAAGCCGAGTTGATGACAAGCCAGGGGAGCAAACCCGCTGGGCGACACAGTAATATCAGCATCTGCGGGCAGCTGACGCACGGCGGGGAAGTGATGCTCATCTGTGGGCCAGCCACAGCGGGCTAACGGCCCGGCACCTGAGCCTGCCGGATAGCCTTTAGTCAGGCCCATGTTTACATAGGCTTTAGCGATACAGACGGCATCATGTAATGGGTAATCCTGCGCCAGGGCGGCAGCGATAGCGCTGGCAAACGTGCAGCCGCTGCCATGTTGATGAGTAGCCTGCTGCCGGATACTGCTATAACACCATTGCGCCTCTTTAGTATACAGCCTGTCTTCAACCTGTTCGCCTCCACCATGCCCACCGGTGCAGAGCAGCCCGGTATTTTTAACTGGCAGCCCGTTGTGCACTGTAAGCCTCGCAATCAACGCCAGCTCTGAATCCACCTCGCCTTCAAAACAGGCAAACAAATACTGTAATTCATCACTATTCGGCGTGCACAGGTTAATGCAGGCTAGTAGAGCACGACAGGCCTGGGTAGAAACGCGTGCCATTTCGGCGCCGGTCGTCGCTACTTGTACGGGATCCCAAATGACCCACACCTGGTCATTACGCTCACGCACCTGGTTAATCAGCCCGATCACTACATCCACTTGCGCGTCGTTACTCAACAAGCCAATTTTAATGGCCTGTGGCGGCATATCGTATAGCAATGCCTGCCCCTGACTGTTTAATACGTCGGGGGCAACAGCTGCCACCCGCTCAACAGCCTCAGAGTTCTGAGCTGTTATCGTGGTGATCACTGTGCAGGCATGGCAACCTAAATCGTGGAGCGTTAGCATATCAGCCTGAATCCCCGCGCCACCGCCACTATCGGATCCACCGATACACCAGACAATTGGGCGTTGTTCAGCGGCCATCATTAGCACTATCCTCGGTGGTGACGGCCGGATGATAGAGCTCTGCCCCGCGCCGATTGAATTCGACTGATTTGGCACGCATACCCTCCACCTGCTCGGCGGCAGTGTGATGGGCAGCGATATTTACCGCAATAGCTTCTCCTCTGGCTTCCTTAGCTGCCGCATCACGGACTTCATGGGAAATTTTCATCGAACAGAATTTGGGGCCACACATGGAGCAAAAATGGGCAACTTTACCAGCGGCCTGGGGGAGTGTTTCATCGTGATAAGCTCGCGCGGTACCCGGATCCAGCGCCAGATTAAACTGATCTTCCCAGCGGAATTCAAAGCGCGCTTTTGACATGGCATTGTCCCGAATTTGCGCCGCTGGATGACCTTTCGCAAGGTCTGCCGCGTGGGCGGCGATTTTATAGGTGATGAGTCCTTGTTTAACATCCTCTTTATTGGGCAATCCAAGATGCTCTTTGGGTGTCACATAGCACAACATTGCGCAGCCGAACCATCCGATCATGGCGGCGCCAATCCCCGAAGTAAAATGGTCATAACCGGGCGCAATGTCAGTAGTGAGCGGACCTAGCGTATAGAAAGGCGCGCCGTGACAATGCGCTAACTGCTCATCCATATTGGCTTTAATTAAATGCATGGGCACATGTCCTGGCCCCTCAATCATTACCTGCACATCATATTCCCAGGCAATCTTGGTGAGCTCACCGAGGGTATGTAACTCGGCAAACTGCGCCTCATCATTGGCATCAGCCACTGAGCCGGGCCGCAGACCGTCACCCAGACTCAGCGACACATCATAGGCTGCACAAATTTGGCAGATTTCTCTGAAGTTCTCGTACAAAAAGCTCTCAGCATGATGACTAAGGCACCACTTAGCCATAATTGACCCGCCACGGGATACAATGCCCGTCACCCGGTTTGCCGTCATTGGCACATAACGCAGCAACACACCGGCATGTATCGTAATATAATCGACGCCTTGTTCCGCTTGTTCGATCAGCGTGTCGCGAAACAGCGGCCAGGTGAGGTCCTGTGCGACACCATTCACTTTTTCCAGCGCCTGATAGATGGGAACAGTACCAAGGGGCACGGGGCTGTTTCGAAGTAACCACTCGCGGGTTTCATGAATATTGCGCCCGGTCGATAAATCCATGATGGTATCCGCGCCCCAACGAGTTGCCCAGACCAGCTTTTCGACCTCTTCTTCGATGGAAGAGGTGACCGCCGAATTACCAATATTGGCGTTAACCTTGACCAGAAAATTGCGGCCAATGATCATAGGCTCAGACTCCGGGTGATTAATATTGGCCGGGATAATGGCGCGCCCGGCGGCCACTTCAGCCCGGATAAATTCCGGCGTAATCTGCTCTGGTAATCCTGTGTCGAAGGTTTCTCCTTTATGCTGTTGCAACAGGGCTTTATCACGAACCTGTGCCCGGCCCATGTTTTCCCGAATGGCAATGAATTCCATTTCCGGCGTTATGATACCGCGCCGCGCATAGTGAAGCTGGGTAACACATTTACCGGATTTCGCGGTTTTTATAGGGTGTTCCACCTGCATTCGTAACGAGCAGGCATGACCATCCAGTTGGTTATCGCGGGTATATTGTGATGCAGAAGCCGATACCGCCTCGCAATCGCCGCGCTGATCAATCCATTGCTCCCTGAGCGCTTGCAAACCGTTGTGCACATCGATTGTGATATCCGGATCACCATAAGGACCTGACGTATCGTAAACCAGTACCGGCTCATTCGACTCGTAGACCGGGTTTGCAGTATCGCCACCAATCAGGCTGTCTGACTGTTCAATACTGCGCATAGGAACGCGAATCGTCTGGTCTGAGCCATCAAGGTAAACCCGCCTGGAGCCGGTAAAGCTCTGGCCACTTAATTGCGCGATAAATTGTTGCGCTTGTTCGCGCTGTTGACGTCGTGTTGACATAGCATTTATTCCTTGTAGAAATGAGAAAAATGCTTGTCAGGAGTGTTTAAAAAGACGATTACCACAGCAACGGCAAAACCTTCTGGTTCTGTGTTGTACTATGGGTAATATTGCCTTGTTCCCTTCGCAGGTATTAGCCTGATCAGGTTCAACGGATCCCGCTTACGCGGTCTCAGCTTGCATTCCGTAAAGAATAGCGAAGCACTCCGACAAGTATCGTTAATTGCAGCCTTTTAGCTTTTGCAATCGGATTGCCACCGAGTATAGGGAATGCAATCCACCACTTCAAGGCCCACAGGTAAGTTAGATTTCACTTAATGAAATGGTCATTTTGACCGGGAATAATACTATCAACACTACCCAAATTGCTGAATGTGCGTACAATGTTCGCCTTTTCTAAGCAACCATAACAATAGCCAGCATTATGACCGATAACGCCGATCCGTATTTCGACATTCGCCCCTACAACGACGTAGAAGTCCCCGCGTCCATTGAGCGGCTGATTAACGATCAGGAGTTTATCAACGCGATTGTTAATCACCGTTTTGAACACAGTCCGCATTGGCTGTCGTCGCTGCTGAGACCGCTGGTGAAAGTGTTACTGCGGCTGAAATGGCGAAAGTTTAAGACCGTCGCCCACATTCAGAACGAAGTGGGTTTTTTTATGGAGTCACTGCTGCAGCGCACTAGCCAGGGCATCACCGTAAAAGGATTAGATAAGCTCGACCCCAACCAGGCGTATATTTTTATTTCCAATCACCGTGATATAGCAATGGATCCTGCGCTGGTTAATTTTGCCCTACACCGTGCCGGCCACGAGACCGCATTGATCGCTTTTGGTGATAACCTGCTTAAAAAGCCCAGTGCCACCGAGTTAATGAAACTCAACAAAGGTTTTGTGGTAAAACGCTCAGCCAAAGGCCCCCGGGAATTACTTAAAGCACTCACCCAGTTGTCTAATTTTATTAAAGACTCGTTGAAGCACCGGCAGTCAATCTGGATAGCACAGCGTGAAGGGCGAGCCAAAGACGGCATGGACCTAACCGACCCGGCTATCCTTAAAATGTTCTACATGGCTGGTAAGCAACAAAAACTCGACTTCGGTGAGTACATGAAATCACTAAATATTGTGCCGGTTGCCATTTCTTACGAAAACGATCCCTGTGATATTGCGAAAGCCAACGAGCTCTATCAACGTGAGCACCTGGGCGGCTATAACAAATCAGAATTTGAAGATATCGACAGCATCATTCAGGGTATCATTGGTAACAAGTGCCGGTTGAGTGTGAACTTTGGTGAAGTGATCACACAGGACTTCGAAACGCCGGAAGCACTGGCGAAGCATATCGACCAGCAAATTCACCACAACTACCAGCTTTACCCGATTAACTATCTGGCTGCTAACCAGGAGTGCAACGAACTAACCCAGGCCTGCCGGGATCGCTTTGCGGCCAAGCTGGCAGAGCTACCTGAACAGGCTCACAGTTACCTTATAGCCAACTATGCTAACCCGGTGCACAACGCCAAATAGTGGTTAGACCAGTCAACCTTTGTTACTATCGCCTGACTGATCCAAGCAGCAGGTGTTTATGCAACTTCATGCCATCCCGGGTTACATAGAAAATATTTATCTGGTCGAGGACGTGGCCGGGCTAATGCTGCTGGATGGTTGTAGCCGCGCCGATGTAGAAAACGTTTGTCGCTATATTAATGATGAAATTGACCTGCCATTGTCTGCGCTTAAACTCATCGTAGTTACCCATATGCACCCGGACCACGCCGGTGGTGCCCGGCTATTGCAGCAGCGTAGTGGCGCATTACTCGCTTGCCACCCCAGAGCACCTGGCTGGTACCGCGGCATCGCAGGAAGAACGGCGCATGCTATCGACGTAGCACTTACCTGGTGGGTGGCGGGAAAGTTAGGTAAACCTAAGCGGCATATCTGGTATAAGCCCTATTTTCATCCGAATATAAAACTTAACGATGAACAACGACTGCCTGTTTTTGATGACTGGCAGGTTATATACACCCCCGGTCATACCGACCACGATATTTCACTGTTTCACCTGCCAACTCAGCAAATCTATGTTGCCGACTTAATTGTGTCGGTGAAAAAACAGCTTACCTCGCCTTATCCGGTATGCCATCCCAACCAGTACAAACGCTCACTTAAGCGAATCAGTAAGCTCAATCCTGCCAAGGTATATTGCGCTCATGTCAGGCCATTGTCACAGCAGGACATCGACTACGAGGCTCTGATTGCACAAGCCCCGGCGCTGCCGAAAAATCACTGGCACTCAAGTAAAATCAGAATTTACCGGGCGTTGGGCTTACGTTCTAATCAGCACTAACAGATGGCGCAGACCTACGCCAAACCAACTCGCCAGTGATGCCGCTGAGTCATCTTCCTGTTGCAGGGGCAGTTGCAAGGTAAATTCAGTGAAAGAACCAGGTTCACTCTCACACTGAACCGAGCCATCCAGCTGCTGCAACCCGTTGAGTGAATCGGCGAACTAGTTAGCAAAGTGAACATTGATGACTGGATATCCATATACCAGTCGACAGTGGCCGGGCCCCCTGAATCAATTAATTAGTACTCACTACCTGTCCAGCTCATCCCGCACAATCTGTGCACCGGCAGATAATGCCGCTAATTTACCGCTGGCGACATTTCTGGACAACGGCGCCATGCCACAGTTAGTGCACGGATAAAGCTTATCCGCATCAACAAACTGTAGGGCCTTGCGCAGGGTATCAGCCACTTCTTCGGGCGTTTCTATGGCGGTATTGGCAACATCGATAGCCCCCACCATAACCTTCTTGCCCCGGAGTAATTCAATCAGCTCCATGGGCACCCGGGAGTTATGGCATTCCAGCGAAATAATATCGATGTTTGACCGCTGTAGTTTAGGGAATATTGCCTCGTACTGGCGCCACTCATCACCCAGGGTTTTCTTCCAGTCTGTGTTGGCTTTTATGCCATAGCCATAGCAGATATGTACCGCGGTTTCACACTTAAGGCCTTCAATGGCTCTTTCCAGCGCTGCAATGCCCCAGTCATTCACTTCATCAAAGAACACATTAAAGGCCGGTTCATCAAACTGGATAATGTCCACACCTGCGGCTTCCAGTTCTTTCGCTTCCTGATTCAGAATTTTAGCAAACTCCCAGGCCAGTTTTTCACGGCTCTTGTAGTGAGCGTCGTAAAGGGTATCAATCATCGTCATCGGGCCGGGTAACGCCCATTTTATTGGCTGCCCGGTGTGTTTACGTAAAAACCGGGCATCTTCGGCAAAGACCGACTTTGGCCTGGCCACAGTATCCACCACTACCGGCACACTGGCATCATAGCGGTTGCGAATTCTTACCGTTTTACGGTTTTCAAAATCCACTCCTCTAAGATGCTCGATAAAAGTGGTTACGAAATGCTGACGGGATTGCTCGCCATCACTAACAATATCAACACCAGCACGGATCTGATCCTGCAACGACAACAGCAGCGCATCCTGCTTCCCTTCCACCAGCGCATCACCTTCCAGCTTCCAGGGTGACCACAATGTTTCAGGCTGTGCCAGCCAGGCTGGCTTAGGCAAACTGCCGGCGCTACACACAGGTAATAAGTTTTTCATAGTAAGCATGCTTTTCGGTGGTTAGTTAGTGTAATTGGCAGACCATTGCTCCAGCACGGCCTGATAAGGTTTAATAAAATACTCCTCGGCAAACTGCCCCTGCGCGATGGCAAGCTGACTGCGCTCTTCTCGGTCATACACGATTTGAGTGACGGAATGGTCCGGGTGCTTCAGATTAGGCTTATACCGTTGACCAGCCGCCGCATTAGCGTTGTATATTTCTGGACGGTATATCTTCTGAAAGGTCTCCATGGTGGCAATGGTGCTAATCAGCTCCAGGTTGGTATAGTCATTAAGCAAATCGCCAAAAAAGTAAAAAGCCAACGGCGCGACACTGTTTGGCGGCATGAAATAGCGCACCTTGAGGCCCATTTTCTGAAAGTAAAGTTCGGTGAGTGAAGACTCGTCGGGCTGATATTCAACGCCAAGTACCGGATGGATATTCTCGGTGCGGTGATAAGTTTTGCTGTCAGACACACTCAAACAAATCACCGGGAGCTTATTGAAAGCTTGCTGATATTCCTGTGAGCCCACGAAACACTGAAACAGCTTGCCATGTAAATCGCCGAAATTCTCCGGAATACTGAAGCCTGGTTGATTCTTGTTATGATTAAGCAGTAACACACTAAAATCGTAGTCACGCACGTAAGAAGAAAAATTATTGCCCACGTTGCCCTTAATCCTTTCGTTGGTCTGCCGATCAACAATATAGGTTTGCAGCATTTCAATGGTGGGGAAGGTTTGCCCGCTGCCGTCAATATCAATATCCACGGATACAATCTCCAGCTCTACGCGGTAGCGATTACCAGCGGGGTTATCCCAGTGCGCCAGAGCATTAAAGCGGTTATTGATCATCGCCAGGGCATTCCGCAAGTTCGCTTTACGGTATTGTCCCCGGGCCAGATTGGCAAAATTGGTGGTTGCCCGCGTATTGTCTGATGGATGGTAATTTTCATCAAAACAAACGCGCTTAATAGTAAACCTAAAATCATTTTTCATGGTCGGCTGCTACCCTGCTCTAATTACTTAAAACTCTCTAAATACTATCTGCTGTTAAGCAGGGTGAAAGTTATACGCGCCGAATTAGATGAATAAAAGTGACTTTATTTCATAAAACAATGAAATAAATTCATAAATAAAGTAATTAAAGCAGTTGCTGTGCAGCAAATAAACGCAGGTTATTGGCAAAACCGTTGCAGTGCCTGCAACAAGCGTTGATTGAATTGCATGGCCAGGCTGGTTTGTGGGGCCACCGACTCAAACGCATGGAATGCGCCTGGCACGGTATAAAGCTCTGTGGTCACACCAGCAGCCTCGAGTTTTTCTGCGAAGACACAGTTTTCAGCATAAAACAAATCCAGTTCTCCCACGGCAATGTAAGTGGATGGCAATCCATCAAGCTGAGTCACTCTGGCTGGTACATGGTAATCGGGTACCTTATTGCTACCTGGCGCTTTACCTAAAAACGTACGCCAGCCATAATGGTTTTGCTCCGCTGTCCATAAGTACTTTCCCTGATGAGCAGGCGGTATCACGGTACTACCGGTTCTGTCGTCCAGCATCGGATATAACAATGCCATGCCAGCCAGTTGAATGGTCTGCAAGCCAGCACAATGTAGCGCCAGATTCACCGCATGGCAGCCACCAGCACTTACTCCCAGCAAACTAATACGACGGCTATCAATGGCCAATGTGTTCGCCTGTGAGACTAACCAAATCAACGCGGCCTGGTGCTGTAATTGCGCCTCATCAGCCGGTATTTCAGGTGCCAGCCCGTATTCCACCGAAATCACGACGCAATTCAGCGCGTTGGCTATTGTTTGCATGCGCGGCAGAGAATTCTGGCAGTTGCCCATTACCAGACCACCACCATGGAAATGCAGTACCGCTGGCCGCGCCAGAGCAGCCGGATCATGATTGATTACCCAAAGCCGAAAACCCCGGTATCCCGGCCCATCGGCAACGTCAACCACCTCGAAAGGTACGTCTTCAAGGGGCTTGCTACCGCCTACTCTGGCCCGCTTACGATAAAACCCCAGATTAGCGCCGTTTAAGGGGGGAGACTGTTCGGTAAGCTCTAATAAAGCATTGAGGGAAGGTAATAATTCATCCGCAACCAGCGGATCAGTAATGGCCATGTGCGTTCTCTGTGGGGGTTTCATAATGGCGGCACTTTAACTTTATGCATCATTCAGTAATGGTGTTTTACCAGGCGTTACATGCTGCATCCCCTTGAATTGTTATACCATAACACCACTCTGTACCGAACGATCAGTGCTAATGCATAGCAGTGTTTCATTTTTTTAAGCGAAAGAGAAGTTATGAGCCAGAACAACACATTAATCCCCACCAATATTATGACCGGCTTTTTAGGGGTTGGTAAAACCACAGCCATCAATACGCTGCTGGCCAACAAACCTGAGGGGGAAAACTGGGCTATTCTGGTGAATGAGTTCGGCCAGGTCGGTATCGACCAGGAAATGCTGCCAGACCAACAGGACCTGCACGTAAAAGAACTGGCCGGTGGCTGTATTTGCTGCGCCCTTGGCGCTTCGCTGGGCAAAACAGTACGAGCACTAATTGAACAGGCCAGTCCTGACAGACTGATTATAGAGCCCACCGGTATTGGTCACCCTGAAGGCATTATCGATACACTCACTGGCCCGGCTTTCAAAGACAAACTGGATCTGCGCGCTACCCTCTGTTTATTGGATCCCCGTTCACTGGGAGAACCAGAGGTAATTGAAAATGCAACCTTTCACGACCAGCTAAACCTTGCCGACGTGGTGCTGATAAACAAATGCGACCTGGCCAGCGAGGCGCAGATTACCGCCACCGAAGACGGCCTCAACAATATGTTTCCGCCCAAGCAGTTTATCGGCCGAACCACTCGAGCCGCTATCGACATTGCCTTACTGGATGTGGTGCGAAACGGTGAGCTTAAAGCGCAGTTTCCCGAGTCTCATCAGCATCACCAACATGAGCATGAGCATGAGCATGAGCACAGCCATGATAACAATAGCCACCCTGAAAGCGCTACGCCTGGCAACCCCTTGCGTAAAACCGGCCACGGCAATGACCTGTACAGCTGTGGTTGGATTTTCCACCGCGATGACAGCTTTGACTACTGGCAACTCGAAACTATCCTCAATGGCCTTGAGCATATCAGCCGCATTAAAGGGGTGATAAAAATCGGTACAGCCTGGGTCTTTTACAACCGGGTGAAAGACGAACATGACTTCGATAAAGTCGCCTATCGCCGAGATAGTCGAATTGAAATTATCAGCACTAAGCCGCTGGATTGGACCCAAATTGAACGCGATATGCTGGCGTGTATAGCGCCATAAAAAAGCCCCTTAACAACCGGGGCAAAGAACGGATGGGAACATCCATCAATGAGAAAAGTAACTAAGTAAGCATTTACCAACAAATACTTACTATTTTAATTTCAATATGTTACTGGTTAAGCGCCAGTTCTTTCTCGGTTTTAAAGCCAAACACCTTACGTAAGATGATCGTAGCCGGACAAAAACCGGTAAAGCTTTGCTGAAACAGGTTGGCGCCAATAAACACGGTAAACCACAAGAAATTCTCGTGAACAAACCAGGTAAGTGCTACAGACAGCAATACCATAAATCCGGCAAAAGCGGTTAACGCACGTTCTGCAGACATAACTAACTCCTAATAAAAATATCGGAAAGACGTATACACATTGCTGGCGTCTTTAAATTGTGAGTAAAAGGTGTGGGGCTCATCACCATAGAACAGGTTAACCCCGCCGTTTATCTGCCACTCATCCACCGGCGAATAAGTAGCGCGAAACTTCATATAGCCATCGCTATCGGTAGGCGAATAAAAATTAAACCAGTTGAGGGTCAGCGTTTGACGTAACGCCCGGTACACTAACTGAGTGGTCACCACATGACGGCTTTCTTCCTGCTCGAACTGCGGCCAGTAGGAGTTGGCCAGTAATGCATCGTGATCCACAGTATGCTCGGCGTACCACTGCACACTGCCGGTTAAGTTGGCTATCAGTTCCTGTTCATAACCCACTAAAAAACGATGCTGACTATTGGGCACCAAAGGGTTAGTGCCATCACTGTCTTCAATGGCATCGTGATAAGCGTATTCCACTTTTGCCAGGCCCGGGCCAACAGGTTTAACAGCACTAGCGCCCCACACGTTTAAGCGGCTGTAACGAGGCAGCCCTTGTTCATCGGCCGCCATGGGTGTTTTGTTGTACCCCCGGTATCCATAAAACGCCAGTTCTGTCTGGCCAACGGTTTTATACAATCGCAACGCCCATTCAGCGTCGTCGGGCTCATTTTTGTCCAGTACGTCAAAGGCAGGCGCGACATTCATACCAAACTGCGGATTAAAAAACGAAAAGTATTCACCGGTTATGCCGTTATCCGGTTCAAATTCCGGAGTCACCACCAAATCCACATTCACCCAGTCGAAATAGCCAGAAAGTTTAGCCGACAGACTGGGCGCCTTTAAGTACTCGTCGTCTCGCCCGGCAAAGAACGATTGATAATCCTTGGGAAACATGTCGTTTAAAAAAACGTAATCGCCGGTGCCCCAGGTCAGCACCTGCTGGCCAATTTTAGCGTCAAAATTACTGCCCCAGTCACCTAAAAAAGCCAGATTACCCTGCCACGCGGCCTCACGAATCTGCACTTTCACGCTATCGAGCACACCGTCATAGTAAAGGTCGCCCCGAAACGCCAGCGTCGAGGCATCCAGGGTGTAGTCGGCTTGTAACTGCACCCGTAAATCCCGCAAGGTTTTATCTGCGGCTAACGCCGGGTCGTCACTTAGACGCTGACCGACAGCAATTTCGCCAAAGCCGGCCCAGATGAACGGCGAGACCTCTTCAGTTTCTTCGAATTCGTCAAATTGATCCCAGGCATCCCACTCATCACCACTGGTTTGCGCTTCCTGCGCTGAAGCCTGAACTGCGTAAAACATCGGGGTGCCAGTAAGCGCTGTCCCTAAGGCGATAGCTAATAATGAACGGCGCATTATTTTATCCACTGTACAGGCGGGTTACGCAGACTGCGCTCGGTAAATACATCGTCGGGTAAGCCAACGTTATACTCTGACCCCCTGAATTCCATTAGTGTGTAACCGCCATTGGCCAGGTCAGACACTTTCGAGCGCAATACAGTGGGAAATCCCTGCACGATATCTACCTGCACCGACTCCACGCGACGGTAATTGGTATCGTCACTTTTATAGAAGTTAATCAGCACCGGTAGCGATGTCGCCTTATCAATCTCCACCATGTAGTAAGCGAACTCTACAGAACCAGGGTCTTTCGGTACCGCTTTAAGGACATACCGCTCGTCGTTCTCTTCTACCAGTGAAAAGTCATCCTGCGATACAGCGCGACCGGAGACATCTTCGTAGAAGAAGTGTGAACCCACAAATGACGTACGCTTGTCGCCTGCAGAAATTCGTTTCACTAAATCCAGTGCCGGTAAATACAACCAGCGGTCATCATCCACATTGGTATCGGCATGTTTTTCCACCCGGAACACCGTGTCCTTCACATCGGTGGGACGGGAGAAAAACACCATCATTTTCTGATCGCCGTTGTCCTCAACATCTTTACGTAAAATGGTGAACTGGCGAAGCTGTTTACGCCCCTGGCTGTCCACAATCATCATGCGGGCATCAGAACGGCCGTCTTCGCCGGCATAGTAGGCGGCCTTTTCAGCCTGCTTAATCAGTTGATCCACGTCGACTGCTGCCATAGCAGATGACACAAATGTCAGACTGGAAGCTGCCAGAATTGTCGCTGACAAGATGGTTTTAGCAATTCGAGTTAATTTCATAACCACTCCTTAATTCGCCGACTTAAACACAATTTTACGGCCCAGACTCATTACCGCCGGCAACAGCAACAGGGTTACCAGGGCGGAGATAGCCATAATGCTCGCAAGAAACACACCAACGGTAATGTACGGGACGAGCGGGGCAAACAGTAACGGCGTGAAGCCCAGCGCAATCACTAACGCGTTGCGGGATATGGCTGTTGCCGGTTCTTCAAACATAATAGTCATAGTTTCCTGAACACTACCTGTATCGTTAAAGGTCGCCCGTGCACGTTCAAGGAAGTGGATGGCAAAATCCACCGACAGACCCAGGGTCAGTGCTGAAAGCACGGCAATCGGCATGTCATAATCTTTACCCACGATGCCAATCAGACCATAAATAAAGGTGATGGTAATGGTAAGTGGCAGCATGGCCAGCACACCGTAAACCAGCGAGCGAAACAGCACGATCATCATCACAAACACAATCACGAATGCGCCCATTAAGCTGTCGAGCATACCGGCCACCATATTTTCCTGCCACACTACGTTCAGGTAGGCTTTACCGGCCCAGTCAGCTTCGATACCGGCTGGCAGCGGATTGGTCTCTATGTAGTCCTTAACCAGTTGTACCACTGCTGTCATATCCTGATTGTCACCGCTGGTAAGTTGCAGCCACACCAGCGCTGCACGGTAGTCCGGCGTAACAAAGTGCCACAGGTCGTTTGGCCTGTGCGATGACTGATACTGCAACAAGGTTTGCGCTACAGCATTGCTGCTGTCAGGTAACTGATAGTCTTTCTGCTCGCCTGAACGTAGCTCGCGGTTAACCACTTTTACTACGTCTGGCAGCGCATTGGACTTGCCAACTAAACCAGAGTCCTGCAGGGTTTGTTGCAGTTTTTCAATATAGGCCAGTACTTCTGGATCCTGAAAGGTTTTGCCCTGACTATTAGCCGTTTCAACTTTTGCCATAACAGCATCAAGGTAGTCAGTTTCCTCGGGAGTGAGGTCATCAAACAGTTTATCGTCGATGGCAAAGATCAGGTTTTGCAGGGCTTCTGATGGTGCACCGTCCTGCACTGTAGCCAGTGTTTCCTGGCGCCAGTCGCTCAGCGACGCAGGCATAGCCTGCTCATCCAACATGCTCTGTGGCGTGGCCTGTTCAGTGCGATCTGTTAATACCAGATAAGCATTATAAGTACCGGCAAAGTTCTCATTTAACACGCGGTCTGCCACACGGATTTCATGATCAGATTTAAACCAGCGTACCGGGTTATCGTTAATCTGAATTTGTGTAACGCCCCACACCGACACCGCGAAAATCGCGCCGAACGCTACGAGTAGAGAGCCCTTATATCCGGTGGCAATTTTCCCCAGTCCGCGAGCAATACGAGCGATACGCGAACCATCGCCGTTGCCATCCTGATGCAGAGCTTCTTGTAAATTATTCAGCGCTTTGTCACTCATTCGCGAAAGGTAAGCGGGAATAAACACAATGGTCACCAAAAACGCAAACAGGATCCCAAAGCCCACAAAGGCACCAAATATTTGTACCGGTGGAATAGGCGTTAGCATGAGCGAGAAGAAGCCAACCGATGACGTAATGGAGGTGAACAACATTGGCGTAAACAGGTGACCTACCACCTCTTTGACCACCGCTTTTAGATCTTCGCCTGGTTTATAGCGGTCAGAGAATTCCGACAGAATATGCACCGAATCCACCACCGCAATCGGCATCAGGAAGATGGCAATCATTGACGACATAATGTGCACGGTAAAACCAAAGCCAATCAGTAGTCCCATGGTCACGATAACGGTTGCCATGGCCACTACCATTGGTGCAATAATAAGCGGAATATTGCGGAAGAAAATAAACAGCAAAATAAAGATAGTCAGCCCGGCAAGCGGCGCTGAGATACCCATTTGCACAAACATTTCAAAACCAAACTGGTCTTCGGCCACCGGCAACCCGGTGATGTACCATTGCTCAGTCCCGTCAAACTGATTAATTGCCGCACGGATCTCTTCCGCAATACGGTAGCTCTCATTTTTGTCGAGAATCGGCACGTAAATCGCAGCGGCTTTGCCGTTCTGCGAAACCAGTGTGTCGTATAGCAGCGGTAAGCGTTCAATATTGGTCTGAACCTGCGCCGCGGCCGCCTCATCAGCCGGCGGATTGGGCATCATCCATTCAAAACGAATGGTACCCGGCCCGGCCTGAGAAATATTGTCGACCGTGGAGATAGACATTAAATCAGCATCTACCACGCCTTCAATTGCCAAAATTGACTCAGTTAAGTCAAAAATGTCAGTCAAAGATGACTGATTGTAAACGCCCTGTGAATTATCGTCGTCCACAACGCCAACGACAATCGCGTCGTACATGCCAAAATCCGCTTTGGTCTGGTTGTGAAAAACCCGTGCAGGATGATCGGCATCCAACATGTTCTCCGGGTCTGTATCAATGGTAATCCGTGGGATCTGGCTACCAACGCCGAGGGTCAAAAGCAACAGTATGGCATAAACCCATAATGGCTTTTCCGTACTGATTGCAACAAGTTTGCTGGAGATACTTTTCATAAACACCGTCATTAAGACAATAAAACTTAATTTATAGCAGCAATATATGCGCCAAATCTAATATAATAAGTTTTTTTATTTAGCCGTCACCGACCTCGGTGTCTTATCAGATGGCTAGGTATATCTAACAGTCTGATATCGGACAGAAAGATGCGCGTTCGTGGTAAACTGGCAGTTCACTGGATTATTTTCGGCAGTTCCTTTTAAACATGACCTTTCGCTTACTGTTCTTTTCTTTGCTCGCCACAGCCATGGGTCAGTCTGTGGTTATGACGACGCTGCCGCCCCTGGGGCGCGAGGTTGGGCTTAGCGAATTTAACGTGGCGTTTCTGATGTCCAGTTCGGCCATGATGTATGCGCTGGGTAATGCCTTTTGGTCACGGATTGGTAAACGGCGGGGTTACCGACGACTCCTCATCACCGGACTGAGTGGCTATACCATAGGTACACTAATTTTTGCCTCCGTGTGGCTAACCGGTTTTCAGGGCTGGCTAGTTGGCTCGGCCTTATTTATCGCCCTTCTGTTTTCCCGCACAGCCCAGGCTACCATCATGTCGGCTACTCCGCCATCGGTGGTGGGAATGGCCATCGCGATCAGCAGTGAAAAAGAAAGGGTTAAAGCAATCAGTAAAGTGTCCTCTGCGCACAGTCTTGGGCAAATTCTCGGGCCAACCTTTGCCGGTATTATGGTCAGCTTTCACCTGTTAGCGCCCTTGTACGGCATCACCTTAATGACCCTGATTGCGGCGGTTCTGGTATGGCGCTATCTTCCGAAAGAACACGGCCTACCCGCCAGCAGTGCCCCCGGTAAAAAAACACGACAGGGCGATTTAACTATTCAACCCTATGTACCGCTTTTAATCGCTATGAACGCCAGTGTCTTTCTGGCTATTGCGATGATGCAGCAATCCCTGGCGTTTTTCCTGATCGATCATCACCAACTCACCACTACCGAAGCCGCCCAGGCGGTAGGACTGGCCATGATGTTGAGTGCCATTTGTGCTTTAACCGTTCAGGTTGCGCTGGTACAACGCACCAGCATACATCCGGGTAACCTGATCAAGATCGCTTTTCCGCTTTTATCGGTTGGCTATTTAATTATCTATCTTCATCAGGAGACCTCACACTTATTCGTAGCAATGCTGTTTTTAGGCAGTGGACTTGGGATAAGCTATCCCGCAATTGCGGCGCTGGCCAGCTCCAGCTGTAAACCGGAAAACCAGGCTACAGTGACTGGATTTATTACCGCTTCACCCGCTATGGGATATATTCTTGGCCCCCCGATAGCAGCGACGTTGTACGGTATTGAGCACAGAATGCCCTTTATTGCCGCTTCAGTGATGCTGGCACTGGTTACCGTAGTCGCCATGAGTCACTTGCGGGCCCGACCGACACCTTCGGACTAACAGCAAGCCCGATAGCTATCGCCGTTTCTAATTGATATTACCTTTATTTTACTCTCTTTTTTTCTACTGGTTTAGGTCCTCACAGAATATAGAATGACTAGTCTAGACCTCAATAATAACAGGCTAAAGAAAAGATATTTTGATTTTGGCCGGCAGCCCAGCTTGCTTCCATCAAATTAACTATATAGACTAGTCTGTATAGTTAATTTCGGAGAGTACAATGAGTCGGGTTAGTGCGCGGGATAAATTGCTTAAAGCAGCAGGAGAGTTGTTTTATGACCACGGCATCACCGCCACCGGAGTGGACGCGGTAATTAACCGTGCCGGGGTTGCCAAGATGTCGCTGTATAATAACTTTAAGTCCAAATCTGATCTGATTGCCGCTTACATCGACGCTCGACACCAGGAATGGCTCGAACTGTTTGCCCTGCGTTCTGCCAACCTGTCAAATGGTTGGGAACGGATTCTAGCGGTTTTCGATGCCTATCAGGACCACGCCGAGTTTGACTATCAAAATGGCTTTCGTGGGTGTGGTTTATTAAACGCCGCAGCAGAAATGCCAGCAAACAGTGCGGAGCGTGAAGCAGTAAACAGGCATAAACAGGAAGTCCGGGAAATCGTCACAAACCAGCTCAGTGAATTACCTCTCGCCGATGAAAACGGTCATACCCAGGCTTCGTTAGCAGAACACATCTGTTTTTTACTCGAGGGCTCAATATCGCTTGCTGGCCTGTCTCGCGATGTAAAAGCCATCTCACGGGCCAGAGCGATGGCAGATAAACTCATTGAGGGCGCATTATGAGTTCGCAGCCGGGCTACTTCATGGGTATAACAGCTGTGGTTATCGCTGCCATTCTGTGGGGGACCACCGGTACTGCGGCCACCTTCGCACCTCAGGTCAGCCCATTGGGTATTGCCTCCGTGACCATGGGGGTCGGCGGTTTGCTACTGGCAATGATTGCCGCCAGACCCATTGCCCGTCATAAAACGGCGCTACTCAACAACCGTATGCTGGTACTGGCTGCCGCGGTAAATGTTGCCGTTTACCCCCTGGCATTTTACAGTTCCATGAAACTTTCGGGTGTGGCCGTTGGCAATGTCGTCTCCATCGGTCTGGCGCCCATAGCCGCCGCAATAATTGAATGGACCTTCGACAAGCAATCTCTGAACCGTAGATGGCTTATCAGTATTGTTTTCGGGGTTGCCGGAGTAGTACTGCTCACTACGGCCAAACCCGCCAGTTCTTTTGAAAACACCGCCTCAAGCTGGCATAACACAATTGGTATAGTCCTTGGCCTGGTAGCAGCTTTTACTTATGCCATGTATTCATGGATTGCTCGGCGTCTTATCGATCGCGGTATAACTTCACGTGCTGCAATGGGCAGTATGTTTGGTGTGGGCGGCCTGATGTTAATGCCTGTTCTTTTCGCAACCGGCGCTCCACTGTTGTCTTCAATGAATAACTTTTCGGTGGGACTCTATATGGCAGTCGTCCCGATGTTTGTTGCCTATCTGTTATTTGGCAAAGGACTCACCGTTATCCGCGCCAGCCTGGCCACTACCATTACCCTGCTGGAACCGGTTGTGGCTGCTCTGCTGGCAGTAACGGTTGTAGGTGAAAAGCTCGCCCCAACAGGCTGGTTTGGCATCTGCCTTATCAGTGCCTGTTTGCTTATCGCGACACTCAGGAGACCGGTTAAAAACAAACCCAAACCCTTATATCCGGTTAGCGAAACCAACACATAGCCGTTACACTGATGCCACACTTACCCGCGTACAGATAGCACAGGAGTCGTTGCTGTGATAGTGCAAACGCAACACCTGAATATGGCATCCATCAATAACCACAGTACAGAATTGCTGGTTATTCTGGTGCCGGCAGGACACGCCGGCTTTCCTTCACAGGCGTATCCTGCCAGCCTTAAAACCCTTATTGAACATTATCAGGCAATGGGTGACTGGCATTCAGAAAGTAAATACTTACTATGCATAAAACCACCAAAATTTAAAGCATTTCGTGTTTTGTTAGTCAACGCTAACATTGATATCGGCAGGGTGGATGCCACGCGCATCAGTAACGTAGTCACCGACACTCTAACGCAACTTAACCAGGCTAAGGCTGAGCTTGTTGTTCCTCACTGGTTGCAGGGTAGCGAACTTCTGATACACGCGCTCTTTCATGCCTCTTATCAGTTTAACGATTACAAAACCAAAGCATCCCGGCGCAAAGAGCTTACAGTAGAGTTGCTAGTGAGTGATGACAGCTTACAGGATACATTGCATTATGCCCGGGCATTACATACCGGCAAGTGTCGTACCCGCGATCTGGCCAACATGCCAGGCAACCTGTGTACGCCAGGCTATTTTGCTGAATGCGCCCTGGCGCTTGCCGAACAATACGCGACCGTATCAACCGACGTTCTGGACGAAGTACAGTTAACTGAATTGGGGATGGGCGCGTATCTGGCTGTTGGCAGGGGGTCGGCACAGCCAGCTTGTATGCCGGTGATTCACTACATAGGCGCGGAGCCCGAAGAGCCTGCGATCTGGGTGATTGGCAAAGGCATTACATTCGACAGCGGCGGGATCACTCTGAAAAAACCACCGGGCATGCAAAACATGATTTACGACATGTGTGGCGGCGCGGCCGTAATTGGCCTGATGGCCGCCGTGGCTGAACTTAAATTACCGGTGAATGTGACCGGGGTGATTGCTACCGCCGAAAACATGCCTGATGGCGATGCGTTTCGCCCGGGTGATATTCTCACCACCATGTCAGGACAAACCGTTGAAATTATTAGTACCGATGCAGAGGGCAGGCTGGTACTTTGCGATGCCATTACCTACGCCAAACAGCATCAGCCAGCACTGATTATTGACGTGGCAACCCTTACCGGGGCACAGATTGTAAGCCTCGGCGGCCATGCCAGTGGCTTAATGGGCAATTCACCGCAGCTTAACCAGGCACTACAGCAAGCCGGCGATGAAAGTGGCGATCGGGCCTGGACCATGCCAATATGGCCGGATTATCAGGATTCGCTCAACTCGCCCTTTGCCGATATGCGTAATGCCGGCAATCATTCACCAGGCATGATCACGGCTGGCTGCTATTTGGCACGATTTGCAGGGAATACGCCCTGGGCTCATCTTGATGTAGCCGGCACCAGCTTTCAGTATGGGACAGGCACCAGCGCTTCCGGCCGGCCTTTACCCCTGTTGTTACAATTTTTACGAAATTATAGCAACTTAAGTGCGCCGCAGTGGTCCATAGATACGGACGCTTGTGGATTTTTACCCTAAAGGGATGATAAAAAGTAGTTCCAAAGTAGGATTTTTTTTTCGGCAGGCGAGTCCTACAATCACAAAAGTGTTAAAACGAAGTTAATAAGGAGCCCGTTATGTGGACTAAACCTCAATACACTGAAATGCGTTTAGGCTTTGAAGTTACTCTGTACATCAGCAACAGATAATAGCTTTATGCCCGGAGAGAATCTTCCGGAAACGTCATCTCGACAAGACCTATAAAAGGTTGCGCTTTCGCTTAATGGTGGTGCAGCCTTTTTTATTGGTAACGCTTTTTAATCAAATATTACCGCAACCGCGTAGCGGTTTGGTAACCAATCAGGGCTCATTATATGAAGATTCTGATCCTGGGAGCGGGAGCCGGTGGTGGGTTTCCGCAGTGGAATTGTCACTGTGATAACTGTCGCGGTGTTCGCGACGGCTCAATTAAGGCTACTCCCCGCACACAATCCAGCATAGCGGTCAGCGCTAATGGCACTGACTGGGTATTAATCAATGCATCGCCGGATTTACGCCAGCAAATAAATCACACCCCCGAACTCTGGCCGGTTGATAAACACCAGCAACGGGGCACCAGCATTCGCTCAATTATCTTAACCGACAGTCAGATAGATCACACCACGGGTCTGCTTACACTCCGTGAGGGATTGCCATTACCGGTTTACTGTACCGATGTGGTACATGAGGATTTAACCACTGCCTTTCCCCTTTTTACCATGCTCAAACACTGGCATGGCGGCCTTGAACGCCACCAAATCGGTACCGACTATGAAGCGTCATTTACTCCACAAGGCGCCGCGGGGCTGCTATTTAACCCGGTCGTGCTTGAGTCCAACGCGCCCCCCTATTCCAGTTACCGGGATAAAGTGGTGCCCGGCAACAATATTGGTTTACAAATCACCGATACCGCCAGTGGTAAGAGTCTGTTCTATGCCCCGGGTTGCGTACAAGCCAGTCCGTTAGTCGAGTCTATGCTCGATCAGGCCTCCTGTGTATTGTTTGACGGCACATTATGGCTGGATGACGAAATGATTCAGAAAGGCTTTAGCAATCGTCTGGGCAGTCAGATGGGCCATATGCCGGTGAATGGTCCGGATGGCACAGTCAGCCTGTTGAATCGTTTTAACATCGATCGCAAAATCCTGATTCATATCAATAATACCAATCCGGTTCTGAATGAAGATTCAGCGGCGCATCAATACTTAACTGATAACGATATTGAACTGGCATACGACGGTATGCAAATCACCCTATAAAAGAGGTATCCCATGAGCGAGCAACGCCCCTGGAGCAGAGAAGAATTCGAACAAAAGCTACGCGATAAAGGTCAGTATTATCATATTCACCATCCCTTCCATCAGGCCATGAACCAGGGTAAATGTAGCAGAGAACAAATTCAGGGCTGGGTAGCTAACCGGTTTTTTTATCAGCAGTGTATCCCGGTTAAGGACGCTGCTATTTTAGCTAACTGCCCTGATATGCAAACGCGTCGAAAGTGGATTCAGCGCATTCTTGATCACGATGGTGAAGAAGGCGATCCGCGTCTGGGCGGAATTGAAGCCTGGCTGCGCCTGGGCGAAGCAGTGGGCCTTGATCGCCAGGACATTGTTGATGAAAAGCTGCTTTTACCAGGGGTTAAGTTTGCAGTAGGCGCTTATGTGAATTTTGCTCGCCGCGCGACCTGGGAAGAAGCCGCCTGTTCATCGCTAACCGAAATGTTTGCCCCGGAAATTCATCAGAGCCGGCTAGACACCTGGCCGGCACATTACCCCTGGATAGACGCCGAGGGCTTTAAATACTTTCAGATGCGCCTAAGTCAGGCCCGGCGAGATGTGGAGCACGGTTTACAAATTACCCTGGATCACTTTACCACCCGTCAACTCCAGGAAAAGGCGCTTAACATTCTGCAATTTAAACTCGACGTCTTGTGGTCACTGGCAGATGCTATTAGTCTGGCCTACGAATTTGATCGCCGCCCGTTTCATGGCGTGGCCGACCAGCAAATTTGCCATAAAGGGTTAATGTAAGTGAGTGAACTAGCCAAAAAAGTGCCGAAGCTAAACCGCCTGTTCAAATTTCAGTTTGAAAAGGCCCAGGACTGCTACGTATTGCTGTTTCCGGAAGGCATGATAAAACTCAACGGCAGTGCCTCTGCTATCCTGTTACAGGTCGATGGTAAAAAGTCAGTTGCCGATATTATTGCGGCACTGGAGGCAGACTTCCCTGATGCAGAAGGTATCGATGAAGATGTCTATGCCTTTTTTGAACATGCCGAACAAAAGCGTTGGATAAACTATGTCTGAAAACGGCTCAGCCACTCCAAACCAGCCTGGTCCACCGCTGTGGTTACTGGCGGAATTAACCTACGAGTGTCCGCTGCACTGCCCTTATTGCTCCAATCCGGTCAATCTGGGCACCAGAGAACAGGAATGTAATACCGACACCTGGTTAAAGGTGCTTAGCGATGCGCGTGAAATGGGCGCGGTACAGCTCGGTTTCTCCGGTGGTGAGCCATTGTTACGCAAAGACCTGGAACAACTGGTGGCCCACGCCAGTGGCCTGGGCTATTACACCAATCTCATCACCTCCGGTATAGGCCTGACCGAAAAACGCATTGCGGCACTGCGCGAAGCCGGACTTGATCATATCCAGTTAAGCTTCCAGGCAGCCAATGCCGACGCTAATGATTTAATTGGTAACAAACGCCATTCTTTTGAACAAAAACTTAAAGTAGCAAAATTGGTTAAGCAGTACGAGTACCCCATGGTGCTGAATTTCTGCCTGACGGCACAGAATATTCATCAAATCGAAGAGGTGATGGCCCTGTGCTGTGAGCTGGAAGGTGATTATGTAGAGCTGGCTACCGTGCAGTATTATGGCTGGGCATATCTCAATCGCGACCACCTGCTCCCTTCTCAGGCACAACTGACAGAAGCCGAAGCAAAAGTGAACGCGTTCAGAGATAAGCAAAACGGTAGTGGTCCACATTTTATTTTTGTCACCCCCGACTATTATGAGGAACGTCCGAAAGCCTGCATGAATGGCTGGGGCACAACCTTTTTAACTATCGCCCCGGATGGCAGCGCATTACCCTGTCACAGCGCAAAAATTCTGCCGCTGACTTTCCCCAATGTAAAAGACAAATCGGTGCGGGATATCTGGTTCGACGATTTCGCTTTTAATCATTTCAGAGGCACGAACTGGATGCAGGGGCCCTGCAAAACCTGCGACGAAAAAGACCTCGATTTTGGCGGCTGTCGTTGTCAGGCCTATATGTTAACCGGCGATATGTATAAAACCGACCCGGTCTGCTCAAAATCACCGGATCACCATTTAATGGCCGAAGCGGTTGCAAAATCTCAAACGCCTGAGCGCGAATTAGTGTATCGTGACCCGAAAGTAAAGATCCCAATCACGGAAATCTGAATCAGCCATGGGTAACCAGACGCGCCTGAGTAACGGCCTCAACGTTGTCAGCTTCAAGCAACCAGCACAGGATTATGGTGCTGCCTTTGTAGTGCCTACACCGGCGGTAGACAGCTCCGGCATCGCCCACCTGATTGAACATTTGGTGTTCCGTTACTCCGACCGTTACCAACAGCGCCATACCCTGTTTGCCGCCAACAGTGTGCTACCGGTAAAAATCAATGCCTCCAGCCATAACGGCTTTAGTTATTTTTACGCGGTATCCCCAAGCAAATCGGTGTTGCTGAAGATTGTGGGCTACCTTTACGCAGGCTTACAGCAAATTGAGTACCCCGCCGACGACATTAAACGCGAACGGGATGGCGTCATTGCCCGCGAGCTCGCCATGTACGAGGCAACTCCCGACTATCAGGCGCAAATGAGTATCTGGCGCGGCGACCGCTCACCGGATTGTTATCATCACTGGGGCGGTTATTGCGATACCCTGGCCGGAATTAGCGCTGAAGACATCGCAGCATACAAGTCCCAGTATTATCAGCCAGAGCACATCACGCTGCTACTGGCAGGCGTTGAGGCTGACGAACTGCCGTTACGGTGCACCGCCACAGGTAAGCCCGCAGATAATACCTATATCCCTAAAGATCATCGGTTTTCCAGTGATACCCTGCAGGACGATTACATTTTCAGTTGGTGGCTGCCTGAATGTTACATCGATGGCCTGCTATCGGCCCAGAGCCGCTTAAACGAGGCCATGAAGCCGTACAACATGCGGGTCTTTGTGGAAGACTCGGCCAATCACGTTAGGAAGTTTGCCCTGCGCCTGATTGGCCGTCCCGGCCAGCTTATTGCTGCACAACAGGCGTTGGTAGACGAAGTCCGTCATCTGCATATCGTGCCCAAGCAGCATATTTTCTTTGAGTCGAAGTACCCTGAAACCATTAATGCCCTGCTCGCCTGGTACCATGGGCAGCAGCCGCTTAACCGCAAAGTAGTAGCACTTTCCCAGGCACTCACTCTGACGCCGGTGATCACTGGCGCACGGCCACTTAAAAAGCCAGTGATCCGCATTATGGAGCGCAAACCTGATGCGGAAGTCTGTTGCCCGCTGGTAACGGATACTTTGGAAAACCATGCGCCCGAGGTCCCCACAGAGCTGCCAAACAGACTAGCAACACTGGCCGCAAAGCTAGACGATAACGTCCGGTTTGCATGCGATCTGCAGGATTGGATCCTGCAGTACTCCCTCACCGGCATGTCTGCAGACCAACAAAACACCTTTATTAAAGACGTCATGTGTGACGAGCGGTTATGGTTGCCACGCACCGGCGGCCATTGTTATGCGATGGGGGTTCAACGACTCGACAACGGATTGCGAATTTACGGCGTGATGGACGACGAGCCCCAGCAACGACGCGAAGCGACTGAACAACTTCTGGCCCGTTATCGCCATTTATAAATCAGCTGGGCCATTCTATTTTATGCATTGGGCCGTTCGATTAGATAACCACAATTACAAATGCTTCTCATTTATAATCATCGACAAATACGGTATTCGTTGCGTCAGATGTCCTCGTGACGGCGCCTTAACAAGGTATGATGAAGATACGTTAAACAAACTGGCCTCTGCAGTTTGTTTTGCGCCATTCCCTCTCCTTTTTAAACGGACGATTAGGATAGGTTCCTGACCACAATAAGGAGTGTCTATGAAAAAACGGCAATACTACACATTACAGGTGCTTAGCACTGCGCGCCTGACGCCCAATTTACAACGGCTTATTCTCACCGGTAACGATCTCGCAGTGTTTCCTGAGGCTCCGGCTGGCAGTTACATCAAACTGTTATTCAATCAATTTGGTGAACCACAGACCACAACGCCTGAAGGAGGTCAGAAAATTCTGATGCGCACCTACACCGTGCGCGCGCTGAATAAAGCAGCCAACACCCTGACCGTCGACTTTATGCTTCACGGCGAGGGAGTAGAAGCCGGCCCGGCTTCCCACTGGGCACAATCTGCCGCCCCCGGTGACCCCATAACAGTGGCCGGGCCCGGAACCTCCAGGGGCCTTGCTACAGAGCACGACTGGGTAATATTACTTGGCGACATGACGGCGCTGCCCGCTATTAGCGCGCAACTGGAAGTGCTACCGGAGAAAACCCGCGGCTATGCCATTATCAGTATCGTTGAAGAAACAGATAAACAGTCTCTGCAAGCGCCCGAGGGCATCGAAGTTGTCTGGTTAACACAGACCGGCAGCGCCAGTCTTGCCAAAAGCCTGTTGGATATTCAATGGCTGGAAGGTGTCCCGGCGGTATGGGCTGCATGCGAATTTTCATCCATGCGTGCTATACGCAGTACGCTGGATGTGGAATTCAATGTCCCACGCACGCAAGTTTATGTAACCAGCTACTGGCGAGAGGGCCGCTCAGAAGATCAGCATAAGATAGATAAACGAGAAGATGCCCAGCAATATAGTCAGTTCGCAGATTAATTGACGACGCTGCATAAAACACGATATGCCTGACTGATTTCCTGCGCTTTTGCCGTGCAACCGCCTTTATCCGGATGATGCTGCTGAAGCAACTTACGATACTGCTTTTTAAGTTCAATAGCCGTCAGCTCATCATCTGTAGCCAGCTCAAGCGTTAATCTGGCTTTGGCTACATCACTGGCCGGCAGGTTGCGACCAGCCATGCACTGCCAGAAATCATCCAGCATTGCCTCTACATCGGCACTTTTGGTATCGCTGAAGTTATCCCAGTTCAGATAATAAGCCTTGAGTCCATCGTACCCGGTTACCCCTGCTGCATATGCAGTGGCTGGTTTCAGCCTGATGTTCAGGGTATGGATATCCAATTCGCCCAGGCCCTGTTGCCGCCACTCCTCGCTTAGCGAGTAAAGCGCATTGAACAGCACAAAATGACAGCGAAACATAGCCAGAGGCTCGCTAAGCTCGACTCCATTAAACAGTAGCCAGGGCGGCTGTTGCAATTGTTTAATCAACTGGTATTCAGAAATACCTGTATCAAACATTGCTTTTAATTCAGTCAACGCTTCGAGCAGCACCGGATCGGTATAGTCGGGCAATGTCTTTCCTCTACCACTTACCATAGCCATAGCGTAGCGCGGTCCGGCCAGAAATGCGAGATCAGGTCCACATTACCAGAATTGCGGCCAGACCAATCAGTACCAGGCCTGCAAACTCGTGACGACGAACCGGCTGCTTAAACCACAAAATCGTAATAAGCATAGTAGTAAAAACTTCTAGCTGACCAAGCGTTTTTACATAGGCGACATGTTGCATGGCCATTGCCGTAAACCAACCTATAGAGCCCAGGCAACTGGTGATACTGGCAGCAATAACGGTTTTCGGTCTGCTTGCCAGTTTTTTAAACGTCTGAGGCTGCCGGACAGCAATAAACACGCACAACATAATGGTTTGCAATGTTAACAACCATAACAGTACCCATCCGGCCGCCGGCACAAATGGGATGCCAAGCGCATGGCTCGCCTCGCGGGCATATAAAGACGTTAGCGCAAAACAACTACCACTGGCCAGACCGACAACTACGGTTTTAGCCGATAGATCCCCGCCTCTTCGCCAACCACTCAGTACAAACACCGCCACCGCACCTATGACAATCCCCAGCCAACCCAACAGGGAAAGCTGACTGCCAAAAAACAACATGCCCAGCACGCCAGCCACCAGCGCTTCACTTTTTGCCAGTCCGGCGCCCACGGCGAAATTCTTTTGTTTAAACAACACCACCATCAGCGATGTCGCAGCAATCTGTAGCACAGCACCAAGTACAATAAACACCCAGAAGCGGGACGTAAATTGCGGCACGCCAATTCCCTCGTTTATGGAAACCAGACATACATACACAGCCACAAAAGGCGGCGCAAACAGAAAACGCGACAGCGTTACCCCTGCTGTCGGCACAGTGCTACTCAGTTTACTTTGGATGGCATTGCGAAAGGTTTGAAAAAACACCGCCATCAGGGTGAATAAGATCCAGCTCACAGGTTATTTTCTAGGCCAATTAACAGGGCCTATAGATTACGCTATTTGGTTCGTGATGTGTTGATAACTCAACATCTTTAACTAGCCAAACGCGTTTTATCCGGCGCGGTAAGGACGCGCAAGCACCAACACTGGATACGGCAGGCGCTTGACTCTTTGGTCATCAGCCAATAACAATCAGCTTTATGCGTTACGCCAGGGCGGGACCTCCTGCCATCACCGCGATAAATGCACTACTCCCTGCAATAAAAGCCGGCGCATATTTTTTAAAGAAAGTTGGTTTATTGTGGATTGCGTGATTCAAGGTGATGTCTTTTTTAAGTCACTAATACGAGTGATTTACTCATTAGAAACGGCACCCCGAGTAGGTGTGACAGCAATAGAGAAATTAATGCTGTTTTACAACGCTATTAACTGCCAAGGGGCACTGTCTTTCCTTTTGAAGTTCAAAACTTCCTGCTTTTTTTGTGGTTCTGTTGTGGCGAATTGTTGGCCGACAAAAAGATTAGGGAAAACGTAGGCTCGTCACGGACGACGAGCCAGGGCAGGCGGGCAGGACGCCCGCTCTGCCTCGTTAGGTTTACCCTTTTGTTGGCCAACATGCTATTTCGCCACATAGAACTGAGGGGGCTCCAGGGGGAACCTCACTGTTCCCCCTGGGTGCTGTCGGCACCCCGACAAATTGCTCATAAAGCCATACAGTTTTTTGCACTAAGTGTGATGCAAAAAGCATCACTAAGAAAACCCTTTAACAGTGAACTAACCGTTTCTGCCAGTCGCCGTTGTGCTCACGCTCACAACTCTCTTCACTGTCAAAACAGACATGTCGGCGGATGTCCTTTACCTTGATACCCACTTTCAACAGTTGCTGCTGAATAAGCTGACGGAATTTTTTATCGTTTTCCTCAACGGTAAGTTGCTTTACGTCATCGTCGTACTCAAACACACAAGTCACCATCAGACTACCCGGGAACTGTTCGTAACGGGCGGTATGGGTGAGCCATACAAAACCCATGTCCCAGTCTTTAGCCGTTTCACAGGCTACAGTGAGCGCTTTAACGACATTATTGTCGAGCTTCTTGATGGTTTTTTTCATGCATGCACCGCAATAAAATGACTGATTATTTCGCGTCTTTTTCGATCGAGTTACCGCCCGTCACCGCTATACGCATAGCGGTTTCTACGTCGATATCCAGCTCAGTGATCCTGTTCCGTTCAAGGTAGATAGTATAGCCGCCAATCTGATAGCTTAAAGGCAAATAGACGGCCACTTTATCTTCGCCAGGAAAGAGTTTATTGGCGACCTTTTCACTGGTCATAAAACCCACCAGTTTAATCCCATTATCAAGCTCTACGGCAACCGCCTTTTTTGCTTCTTTTTCTTTTTTCACCTCAAACAGTTCAACGGCATCCTGCACCGCGCCGAACAGGGTTTTAACTACTGGTACGCGGGCGAAAACGCGCTCGCCGAGCAGAATAATCCAGTTAAACAGGTAGGCATTAATCAAAATTCCAATGGCTGTTAGTGCCAGAATAACGGTTACCACCCCTAGCCCGGGAAAATAATACCGGGCGGGTATAAGCGGTAATAACAGCGCTTCGGTAGAACTGACCAACCACACCAGAAAATAGATAGTGATGGCAAACGGCAGGATAGTAACCAGGCCCTTAACGGGCAATAACAACAATTTATTAAACATTGTAATTCTACTAAAAAATCGGTCCGGCATTGTAGCTTAGTATCCGTTGGATCTAAAAACTGTCCATGATAACTGGCGGCCGACACATATCGTGGCAGTATATAAACAGACACCCAACACAACAGGACAATGATGATCACTGCCAGCGAACTACACCACCTTGCTTCTATCTGCCGGGAGGCTTCTGATTCTGAAATCATGCCCCGATTCAGACATCTTGCCAGCGACCAGATAGAAGAAAAACGCAATCACCATGATTTGGTCACAGTAGCCGACCAGCGGCTGAGTATCGGCTGCTAAATACCGGTGCCACTGCCTTTGTTATGTTTCAGGGTACGCTTAACCTGTGGGATCACGGGGCCGGGTTATTGATCAGTCAGGAGGCCGGCGCGGTTGCTCGTATGCTTGATGACACCCGCTATTCACCGCAGATCACAGGTAAGTTACTGGTCGCCGAAAGTGAAGCTCGCTGGCAAGAGGTCGCGGCGTTATTTACATGACCAGGTAAATTAATGCGCTATATTTTGGCCGATTTTGCGATTTAGCATTAAGCTCAATGAAGTGAAAAGATTAATAATCACGCCTTAGGGTTTAACAACCAACGGCATTGATGCTGATAAAACGGAGGCGGTATGCTGGATCGAATATTTGATGGCAGTCTGATGCCACACGGGCACTGCCTGTTATGGCGCTGGGATCTGTTATTTTTACACCTGGGTGGCGACCTGTTAACGGTGATGGCCTACTCGCTCATTCCATTTGGCATTTTTTATTTTCTACATAAACGTAAAGATCTTAATTTTAACGGTATAGCCCTGTTATTTGCTGGTTTTATTGCCTTCTGCGGCGCTTCACATCTGGCGGGCCTGATTAATATATGGCACGGCTATTACTTTATCGAAGGTCTAATTAAGTTTTCTACCGGCGTGATCTCGATTGTTACGGCAATTTGCTTATGGCGATTAATGCCCACGCTGATCAATATTCCCAGCATTGATATGCTAAAGCAACGCAACACAGAGCTTGAAAACCTCAGAACTGAACTGGAAGAAGTCAACAAGTCATTGGAAGAGAAAGTTCAGCAACGTACCCTGGAACTTGAACGTCAGGCTAATACCGATACCGTAACCGGTATTGCCAGCCGTTTTGCCATCATGGACCGACTCAGTCGCTGTTACCTGGCGTATCAGCGCTACCACCGGGATTTTTCTATTCTGATGATCGATGTGGACCATTTTAAGAACATCAACGATACCCACGGTCACCAAGCCGGCGATAAAGTATTACATGACCTGGCGCTCTGCATCGAAGATAACATCAGAAATACGGATTCCGTAGGACGCTACGGCGGCGAAGAGTTTTTAGTTATCCTGCCGGAAACGCCCGCGGAGCAAGCCAGTGAGCTGGCTGATCGGATCCGCCGAGCGGTGGAAGAAATGACCTTCAAGGATAGTATTGCCATTACGTGCAGTATTGGTGTTGCCACCATCACCCAGGGTATTTCCGATGATGGCCTGATCAGCCAGGCCGATAAAGCCCTGTACAAAGCCAAAAACGCCGGGCGGAATCAGGTAGTTTCCTTTACCAAAGGGATGACCAGCGACTAGCCAGGACCCAAAAGCCCCGCGCAACGGGGCAGGAGGTCACACATTTATACCTTGGGCAGTTAAGGGCTGACTCTTACCAGCTTGCCTTTTTATGACCAAAGGTGGCGTAGTAGCCAATAAACAAATAGCACGGGATCATGATGACGTAGGCCAGCTGTGACGACAGTATGTCGGCCAGGCTTCCATAGGCCAGCGGCAAAATTGCCCCCCCGGCAATCCCCATGATCAGAATGGCAGAGCCTTGCGGGGTAAATTTACCCAGTCCGGCCAAAGCCAGTGGCCAGATAGTCGGCCATACCATGGCGTTAGCTAACCCTAACAACGCAATCATTGCAATGGTATCGGGCACCACCGGTAGCCCCAGCCATCCCCAGAGTGAGGAAGAGAGCAATGTTGAGTTATCCGAACCCAGTAAAATTGCCACTGTCAGCACCAATCCTAAACCAGCAGACGCGCGCAGTGCCGCAGCCTGAGAAATAATCCGTGGGATACAGACAAGACCTAGCACATAACCCACTACCATAGCAGTCATGGTAAAAGAAGTGAGTGAAGTAGCATTCGCAACACCCAACGATGAGCCATATAAGCCAATAGTGTCGCCGGCAATCACCTCAACCCCCACATAGCAAAACAGGGCTATGGCACCAAGCACCAGATGCGGAAACTGCATTACCGAACCGGCAACTTCGGTAGCAGTGTTGTCATCTTCAAAACGAATGTCTGGCAGATTCACTTTCATTAAACCCAGTGCCAGTATTCCCAGCGCGATAGCCATGCCAATATATGGCTGAATCAGCTTATACGACATTTCATTAAGCTGGATATTGCGTTCGGCTTCGCTCATCTGAGCCAATGATACCTGGTTAACATGACCGAAATCGCCCAGTACCAACGCGGTAAAAATTAAAGGGGCTAATACGCCGGCAAATTTATTGAGTAACCCCATAAAGGCTATACGCGCTGCAGCACTTTCCGGCGAGCCCAGATGCACAATAAAAGGATTGGAGGCGGTTTGCAGAATGGTCAGCCCTGAGCCCACTACAAATTGGGCAAGCAGGAAGATAATAAAGGTTTTACTTAACGCCGCCGGCACAAACAGTAAACAGCCGCCCGCGATCATAGCCAGTCCCAATGACATGCCCTTTTTGTAGCCGGTTCGCTCCAGGATTTTGGCCATTGGTAAAGCCATTACGACATAGGCCACATAAAAACAGAAGGCGATAAACAGCGCTTCCATTTCACTGAGCTCACACACCATTTGTAAAAAGGGGATCAGCGCGCCATTGAGCCAGGTAACAAAACCAAAGATGAAAAATAGCAAACCAATGGTCAGTATCGGCATTAAACTGCGGCTACCCGGCTGGGCAACAGATGGCGTATTCATAGGGTTGTTTCTCCGTTAGCAACGGCTTTACCGCGCAACCAAATAGTCTCAATATTAAGCATATCGTTGAGCAACAGAAAATTGGCGGTCTGCCCTACGGCAATGCTGCCAAGGTGTTGGGCTTTGCCTATAAAACGGGCCGGGGTCTGACTGGCCATGGTACTGACATCGGTTAATGAAAAACCCAGATCACGATGACAGTTCAACACCGCGGTATGCATATCCAGACAAGAACCGGCGAGCGTGCCCTCGGGCGTCACCAGTTTGTCGCCGTGACGTTCAATCACGGTATTAAAAAAGGTCAGTTCAGTAATGTCGGTGCCCACGTGGGCCATGGCATCGGTGACCAGCATAATACGTTGCGCGGTTTTGGTTCTGATTGCCAGCGCGGCGCTCTGCGGATGGACATGGTGATGGTCCACGATCAGTCCACAGTAAGCATTACTCTGATTTAACGCAGCACCGACCATTCCCGGCGCACGTGATTGTAAGGCTGACATGGCATTGTAGAGGTGCGTAAAGCCGGTGGCGCCAGCTTCGAGTGCCGCCTCAGCCTGTTCATAAGTGGCATTGCTATGACCTAACGCCACGACTACACCAGCAGCAGTCAGCTCGCTAATAAAACCCACATCCACATTATCCGGCGCCACCGTAACCAGTACCTGACCTAAATCCTGACGGGTTAAGATAGCCAGCTCACTGTCTTTGGGATGACGAATAAAGCCTGCTTCATGCACGCCTTTTTTGGCTACGTTAAGAAAGGGCCCTTCAAAGTGCACACCCACGATAGTAGGATGGTCATCGGCGATAACTTCGGCAATAGCATCCGCCGCTCTGGTCATGGTCTGCTCCCCATCTGTTATCAGCGTGGGCAACATTGAGGTGGTACCGAATCGCAGATGGGCCCGCGCCAGTTTATCCAGACTAGCAGCGTCTGGTTGTTGGTTAAATAACACGCCTCCACCGCCGTTAACCTGGGTATCAAAGTAACCCGGGATCAGCGTACCTGGCTGCACCGGTTCTTCGCCAGCCGGCTCAATCGCCACGATAATGCCATCTTCAACAGTGATACTGGTCTTCTCCAGCACACCGTTTGGGGTAATCACCTGCTGTACACATATCTTCATTTATACGGTTTCCGTTACTTTGTTCAGCCCCGGCGGCGTATCAGGATCGAGGCCCATTTCCACCGCCACCTGTTCAATATCCAGATAAAAACGTTGCATTAGCAATAAGGGTAACACTCTTTTGTGTAAAGCAATGTCACCACAGTTTAACCTGACCATTTTAGCGCCCCGCTGGCTCACGTTCTCAGACATCGCATGATGATAAGGCTGAGACTCATCAGGAATGTCCAGATCGACAATCAACAATGGCTTTTCAGCCAGTGTGACCGGACCGTGGATAAACTCTGCGCTACTGAAGGATTCGGCATGGATCCCCAGCACTTCCTTAAGTTTTAGCGCAACCTCCCGGGACACGGCGTAACCGAAGGCACGACCAAGAACAATACAGTTTTGCACTGCCTGCAGATGGGCCAGCTGCAATTGCGCAGGCTGATTGCAAACGGCTTGAAGAGCTTCAGGCAAGTCGTTTAGTGAAGCCTCCAGCGCCTTGTTTTCAGACCACACCGCACACAGTTGCAACAATGCCGACAAACTGGCGAGATAGCTCTTGGTTGCCGCGACGGCCTTTTCCTGGCCTGCGCCGATGGGTAATACCGCATCACAAATAGTGGCCAGAGGGGAAGTTTCATCGTTCACCAGCGCCACCGTGTATGCACCGCCCTGTTTAGCAAATTTGGCCTGATGCAGGATGTCCGGGCTGCGTCCGGACTGTGAAATCACAATCACCAGGGTATTTTTCAGATTGAGCTGCTTATTAAAAATACCCGAAACCGAAGGCGCCGCTGCACACACCGGAATCCCCAGCTCCACCTCAAAAAGGTATTTGGCAAACACCCCAGCGTGATCTGAAGAGCCGCGGGCTATGATCATGACCATCCCCGGCTGTAGAGCGCGTAATGTTGCTGCAAGCTTATCGCAGACGGGCTTGTTATTGTTAAGTTGGCCGGCAATAACTGTGGCGGCCTGACGGGCCTCCTGCGCCATAATACTGTTTGTCATAGTCCCTCTCCGGATTTCATTGTTTGTTTTGCCAAGAGTATTGCCCCCTGTTCGGGGCTGTATAAGCAGGGCTTTATCCGCTGCTGTATGGCATCACTTAATAACGGTTGATAAAGGGCGGTCAATCCGCCAATCAGACATAATTCGAGCGCGCTATTGCCCACGACCTGTTCAGCGAGGCGCTGTAAATAGTCCCGACCTTCATCAATAAAGCCTGCCACCACGCTGTCACCGTTTTGATATAAGGGCACCAGCGAAGTCACAATGGCCGCATAGTCGTTGGAGTTGAATACGCTGCACTGCTGCACAATGTCTTCGGCCTGTGCACTGTTGAAGTGCCCGGCGATCGTATCAAATACCGCATCGCGGGGAGCGAGATGGTCATACCCCAACAGGGTATGTTTAATGGCCTGTAATCCCAGCCAGGCTCCGCTAGCCTTATCGCCAATCGGAAAGCCATGGCCACCAAAGTCGGTAAAGGTATGATTAGCGTAACAGGTAGCCGATGAGCCGGTACCACACACTATTACCGCGCCGGGTTTACCCCCGTGTGCACCGGCGCAGGCGGCGTGTAAATCACTCACCAGAAGGATCTGCGCAAATGGCAGTTGACGCTTTAAAAACGCCTGACTAGCACCAGCAATATTGGCGCCGGCCAGTCCCGCACACAATACCACCTGTTCAAGGGGGATATTCAGTCCAGCTTGCTCAATGGCCTGCTCAGTTGCCTGGCGGATAGATGCTTCGGCCACATCCGGATTGCGCATGATGTTTGCCGGACCACTACTGGCCGTCGCCAGCAACCTGCCGTGCTGATCTTCAAGGCGAACCCGGCAACGGCTTCCTCCGCCATCAACACCAATAAAATACGTGTTACTTTTCATAGCTAATTGTTCTCAACTTGCAGTAGTTACCCTGGCACCAAGTCTGTGAAGTACACCTGTGGGCAGCGATATAAAGATAATTATGATCTGTCGTCAGCATGCTGATTAGGGTTCCACGGCAATAATTCGACTGGTGTGAGGGCTGTTAATTAAACGCGCTTGCACAAAATGGATATTGTCTGCAGATACAGTGCCGGTATAGGCGTGCCAGGTCACAGCATCTGCGCTGTACTCCAGCTTCAGATTGGGCATGGCGGCTCGCAGTTCCAATTGGTGTTGTGCGTTGATGTGGTAACTCGGCGGCGGTATCCGGACATTGATATCCGCTTTAACCAGCCTTGGGTAGTGGCGCTTCGCCACTACCTGGGTAAACTCGCTAAAATCGCGATTGAGCGCTGGCATAAAATCCGCCTGGCTCACATTGCCTTCCCACTCTGCCTGATGCCAGGCTCGCTCTGCAAAAGCCAGTAAGCGCGGAAAAAACATGTATTCAACGCTGCGCTGATCACGGGTAATTTCGGTCCACAGCTGGGCTTGCATACCCAGCACTGGCGTCGCCGATTGACGGGGTTCATCGGCATAGGCGTGGCCCATTCTGTCGGTCCAGATGTCAGACTGCTGACCCAGATGCTGCGGCATAAACGCAAACACTTTTTTAAGCGATACCGACTTCGCCCCCCAATAATAGCCCGGTTCAAGCGGATCATTCTGATAAGGGAAGTCAAAATACAATACGTCTGGGAGTGACAGCACGGCCGGGGTTTTGCCTGCGGCTAGCTGCCCCACCGTTTTACTGGCACCAGCAGGCAGCGTTTGCCAGACATTTACGTACACATTGGCGTTTGGCAACGCCGGCAAGGCTTCCATCATGCCGTCGCTCCAACCGGCCATCACCAGCCCCTTTTTGTTACCCAGCTTAATGATTTCCTGGATAAAGGTTTTGGCGATGTCGTGCGGCGCAATACCCGATTGTAGGCAGGCTGCTGACTCAGTCCAGGCGCCCGCTGTCTCATCAGCGCCAATGTGATAAGTAGTAAGCGGCACACCCGCTTGTTGATGCATGACTTTAAGTTCGGCCAGCAACTTATCGATAAACCGAAACGTTGAGGGCAAACACGGGTTCAGGGTGTTGTCGCTATAATGCTGAATAGAGGAATAACCTGATTTATCGCTGAATTCAGTCAGCAAATACATTTCTGCCTGCTCTGGTTTATTGTCGTCCATCAGGCGGTAATATCTGGCTTCCATTGCCTTGATCGCAGCGCGGGAATGACCCGGCATATCCAGCGATGGGATCACTTCGATGCCCCACTGTGCCGCCAGTTGCAATACAGTTTGATATTGCTGCACACTCAGGTAGCCATTGACCCCGGCATCGCGGTATGGACCGGAACCCAGCTGTGGCATCAGGCAACGCCGCTCTGACTCGTCGTGACAACGATATGCGCCCACCTCGGTAAGCTCAGGCAGGCCCGGAATTTCTAGCCGCCATCCCTCATCATCACTGACGTGCAAATGAAGTTTATTGAGTTTTAATATCGCCATCTGCTCCAGCAACATAGTGATGGAATCGTAGCCGGTAAAGCTGCGGGCAATGTCGAAGTGAACACCGCGAAAATCAAATCGTGGCGCATCAGAAATAGTGGTTAAAGCCACCTGGCCAGTTTGCGGATCGCGCAATTGAGCCAGCGTGAGTAAGCCATAGCCAGCCGCTTTATCTGACGCTGCAGTCAGGGTGATGGCATGCTCCTCAATGTGCAATTCATATTGTTCGGCTCCACTGAATTGCTGCTCGGCAAAACGAATATTGATGGTTTCCTGCTGTTCACCAACCGGTAAGCCTAACTGCTCCACAAGTGGTAACCAGGGCGCTAAATGCGCCGCATCAGGCGGTAATTTTATGCCCTGTAAAAGGCGCTTTTGCAGGTTGTCCTGGCGCTGCTGTACTTTGGGAACAACGCGATTTGCAGTGACTACAGGCCATTGCTCAGGCATTGAGGCAAATTGCGTTTTGCTGGTTTCCAGTGGCAATATATCATCGGCATTACGACGATACTGGCCCGGTTTAGTGAAGCTACCGGCATGGGTATTCACCAGTAAACCAGAACCCGGCTCTGCCTGTTGCACCGTGCTGTCAATCATCACCGGCGCAAGCCCATCGGCGACCAGATAATAATTGGGCATGATGTCAGATCTGGCCGCGTGCCAAGCCGGTGCCGCTATGCGTATAGTCTCCGTAGTATGATCAGGTATTGTGCGGGTAATGTGCATTTCATGGTGATCGCCATTGATATGGCTGATAGTCACCCAATTGCTTTGCGCCGCTGCGATAGGTGCAATGTGACTAAAGTGGATCACCGTTCCTTTGGTTAGCGCTACCTCCTGGGTTTGCAAACGGATTTGCGCGCTGAAACAGTGCCCGGCAATCTGTTCTGACTTACAGCCCGACTGTTCAATGTTATCCAATACCTGGTATTGCACGGCCAGCGTTCTGCCTAACTGATTCAGTTCGTGCTGGGTAACGGCCACTGCATTTGCACTTATGCTCGCGACAGACCAGGCCAGACAATATTTAATTAGGGTATTGAGCATCATTGAACATCTTCGTGGTGAATTAGGGTACAGACAAATTAATGGTACAGGCTAAGCCTGTCGCTGACCGACCATTGACCGGCCAGCGACTGTGACTTAAAAGCTCATGCTCGCGCCAACAAACAAACGGCGACCATTAGCACTCTGGGTGCCACCTAAACGGGCGCCATCGGATTCCCGCACATAGTAGTTTTCCCAGATTTCATCGGTCAGGTTTAAGGCTTCTGCTTTGAACGTGACGTTGTCATTAAACTGCCAGCTGAACTGAGCGTCTAGCTGTGCCTGTTCATCCCGATATTGCGCGCCAATTTCAGTTTGCGCAATAAAGTACTCCGAACGGTAGTTGTAATTCAAACGTGCACTGTACTGATCGGCTTCATAATAAACCCCCACGTTAAACGAGTTCTTCGACGTATTGGGGAAGCTCACCGTGCGGCTGGTGAGTGTGGCACCAATGATATTACCGTCCTCGTCTAGTACCGGTGCTGCTTCGTCAATTTCGGCATCATCCAGATCGGTATAGGTATAGTTAAAGTACCCGCCAAAACCATTTTCAAAAGCATGCTGAAGCTGGAACTCAAAACCTTCAAGGGCCGTTTTACCGCCATTTTCCGGCGTACTCAGCTGATTGATTTGCTGACCGTTAATTTCCTTAGCCACGGTTTTAGTAAAGATAAAATCGCTGATATCTTTTCTGAAGAACGTGATCGACGCCAGAGACGCACTGTCGAAATACCATTCCACACCACTTTCAAACTGGTTAGCTGTTAATGGATTGAGGGCCGGATTACCGGCTGAACCGGAACTGGTCTCCGGTGTCAGGTTAACCGCAGGCGCCAGTTGGAATGGCGCCGGACGGGTAATCACACGTGCAGCAGCAAAACGTAAAATAACGTCTTCCGACAGGTTATAGGCGATGTTCGCACTGGGCAGCCACTCTTTATAGTCGCTGTCGTAAGCCACGTCCTGCCCGGAGTTGAGGTCAAAGCCATTCGAAGTTGAGTCGGTTTCCACATAGCGAATACCAATGTTACCGCGCAGGTCGTCGGTTGAGAACTTCGCCATGGTGTACAGCGCTGTAATGTTCTCTTCAATATCGAATGAAGCATCTTTTAAGAAGACATTACTGTTACGGCATAACCCGCCAGCATTACCTTCGCTACACTCAGAGACATCATATAACGCTGAGTACATCAGATCTTTGTCGGGCATGAAGTAGTTCGCCGCCACACCATTGGTTTGCGAATGGCTTACATTGACCATATCGCCACTCCAGAAGTCGCTCGCCGGCCCCAGACTACCTTCACCAGTGGGTGCCAGATTAGCCAGATCGGTACGATAGCGCTGCTGTGAAAAGCTACGATCGCGGAACTTCATACCGGATTTAATTTCGTTAATCGCGCCCCATTCCACAAAGTGACTGTAGTCAAATTGCAGATAGTCTTCTTTATCTTCGGTGCTGTTTTCCTGATCGAAGATACCGCCTAACCACATTTCATCGCCAGGGTTCGTCAGCCATGGGCTGGCAGTCACAAAATCAATGTACGGGTTAGTGCCACCCGGGTTATAGAAGTCAAATGACGCACGCTCATCATCCGGGGTTACCCAGAACTCGGTGAAAAAGTCATTGTTGGTGCCTTCACCACTGGTGGTACCCAACTGGAAGTGCAGCTCACCATTTTCCATGGTATAGGTGCCCTCTAAATCCAGCACTTCGGTAGACATCTCCGAACCGTCACGGAAGATATTGTCGTAGGCAATATGGCGCGCCCAGCCCGGACGATTTGGTAGGCCAGTAACCGCCAGTGAATCAACAATACCGTTACTTACCGTACCAGGATTGGTGTCTGTGCCTAAAAATGCCACGCCACGGAATGGTATACCGATAAGGTTGGAGTTAACGTTATCTGCTTCCATAACCGACGACATATAGTGCAGAGACAGGTCAAGGTCGTCGGTAACTAACCACTGGCCAGTAATGTCGAAGCCTTTACGTTTACGATCCTGCTTAAACAAAGCAGAGCCCATTCCCCATGGAATGGCACCACGTTCACTGGCACCCTGCGGTGCTTCAATCAGCGGATCAATCCGTGGAATACTGGGACCAAACCAGCCAAAATCCTCATTGGTTTCACGCTGCACGGTGCGTTGTTGATAGCTTGCTGACACCAGCAAACCAAACGTGCCGTCGTCGTTTTTCCAGCTGTACAAGCCAGACAGTGACGGGTCGGTGGTTTCTGCGTTATCACTGTACTGGCCCTCAATGGATACTTGCGAGGTATTCGCATCAAGGTCAAGTGGTTTGCGAGTACGCAAAATGACCGTACCACCCAGTGCCCCCTCGTCTAAATCGGCCTGAGATGATTTGTATACTTCAAGTCCAGCAACCATTTCTGAAGCCAGGATCTCGAAGTTAAAGTTACGCGTGGCATCAGACAACACAAACCATTGTGCGGTACCCACCGCCTGGCCATTGAGTAAGGTCAGGTTTTGATCGGGCTGAACTCCACGGATGGTCACCCCCTGCCCTTCGCCGAAATCCCGGTCGATGGTAATACCCGGAATACGCGACAGTGATTCCGCCACGTTTTTGTCGGGAAACTTACCAATGTCTTCAGCGGTAATGGCATCCACCACGCTGTCGGAAAAACGTTTCGTGTTAATGTTTTCTTTTTGGCTTGCCCGAATACCGCGTATTTCAATCACTTCGGTATTATCTGCGCCTTCCTGTGCGAAGACAGCCGGCGTTGAAGTTACCGCCACTGCACCTACTGCCAGTGCCAGACGAAGCCCACGAGTTAATTTAGTTATTCTGTGTTTTTGCATCACTCAAGTCCTTGTTCTCATCTCAATGACAACGCTGTCATTTTACTCATAAATAAAATGACAGTCGCGTTCACTAGCCAGAATTTGGTTAATGACAACGCTGTCATTGAATGTTAAGCTACAACAAGGAATTAACCTTTGCAAACATATTTATTTACTATTGGTCGTAAAAATGACGTAACTTACTGATAAATATATGCAAAAAAATTGTTTAAAAATTATTCTGGAAGCATAATGTCTGCCACAATAAAAAGTGTTGCGCAATACGCCGGTGTATCCATTAAAACTGTATCCCGGGTTATCAATAACGAAGGCACGGTAAAACCAGATACCCTGGCAAAAGTGCAACAGGCCATCGACGCGCTGGATTATCGCCCGAATAAGGCTGCTCGCGATCTGGCGGGCCGCGACAACTATGTACTGGGTTACGTATACGACAACCCCAACGCCTATTACATTCTGGCCATGCAGAACGGTATTCTCAAAGAGTGTCGGGCCAACGGCTATGAACTGTTGATCCACCCTTGCGATGCCACGAGTGCCAACATTATTGATGAACTGGTCAACATGGTGAACAGTGCCCGTTTAGCAGGTTTGATTCTGTCGCCACCGCTATCTGAAATGCCAGATGTACTGCAGGCAATGGATGAAAAAGGCATTCAGTATGTGCGGGTACTGTCGGGCGATAAAGCGCCTGACGATAAACCCTGTGTGCTGGTAGACGATTACCAGGCAGCCCGCCAGATCACCGAGCACCTGCTCAATCAGGGACATCAGCGCATCGCATTTATTGCCGGTGAAAAGCAACACCATTCCACCACCGAACGTCAGCGTGGCTTTTTTCAGGCGCTGACAGATCATGGCATAAAAGCGGATCCGAAGCTGGTAATTGATGGTACCTATTCATTCGGCACTGGTGTGCAAAGCATACAGCAACTACTGGCGCTGCCTGAGCCGCCCACCGCGCTATTTGCCTGTAACGATGAAATCGCAGCGGGTGCGCTGTTCGGAGCGCGGATGCAAGGCGTTGATGTGCCTGAATCGCTGGCCATTGCCGGGTTCGAGAATAGCCCGTTTTCTACCCAGACGTTTCCGCCACTCACCACCGCCTCGCAGCCCACAGCGCAAATTGCCCAGCGTGCAACGTCTTCGTTAATACGCTCCTTACAGGCTCGTAAACGTAAGGCGGAGAACCACACAGTTCCCGCTGATATCTTTGTGCCCGAACTGATAGTTCGCGAATCCACCAGCCGGTAGCCATTATGACGCATAGTACGCAACAGCCTGAATCTATCGTTATCGTTGGTGGCGGCACCGCCGGCTGGATGTGTGCAGCTTACCTGGCGGCGAAGTGGAGCAAGCGCTATCGCATTACGCTTATCGAATCGGCGCAAATTGGTACGGTGGGCGTAGGCGAAGGCTCCACGCCGTTTTTAAAGCAGTTTTTTGCCGAACTGGGCTGGCACGAATCCGACTGGATGCCCGCCTGTGATGCGACTTACAAAACTGGAATTGAGTTCAGTAACTGGACCGGTAGCGAACGGTTTAAACGCTATTTTCACCCCTTCTTCAGCGCCCTTGATTTAGACACTGCCGAACACTTTTTTGCTAATTGTAACCAGCTGCGACGGGGCCAGAACGCAGCCGTTCGGCCGGAGCAATTTTTCTCTGCAGCGACAATGGCAGAAGCGGCAGTCTCACCGGTTAGTACTACTCTGGGCGGCGATATTGATTATGCTTATCACTTTGATGCCAGCAAGCTCGCCAGTTGTTTACGCAACTTTGCCGTACAACAGGGAGTAAATCACCTTACCGGCAATGTACTTAATGTGCAGTGCACTAACGGCCACATTAATCAGCTTCAAACCGATTGCAGCGTTCCCCTTACGGCTACGCTGTTTATCGATTGCTCAGGCTTTCGCGGACTCCTGATGAAACAAGGACTTGGACAGTCATTGCAAAGCTATCAGGATTGCTTATTCAACGATCGTGCCGTGGCTATTCCTACTCCACCTAGCCAGCCCCAACAGGCTATTACCCCGCAAACCCGATCCGAAGGCTTATCCTGTGGCTGGATGTGGAATATCCCGCTAACCAGCAGAGTCGGTAACGGCTATGTCTACAGCAGCCGGTTTTGCTCACCGGAGGAAGCTGAAGCAGAGTTAAGGCAACGTCTCAGGGTTAGCGATGAAACACCAGCCCGCCATCTTACTATGCCTGTGGGCCGCCTACAGGAACACTGGTACGGCAATTGTGTAGCAATAGGTTTATCCCAGGGATTTATCGAACCACTGGAAGCCACCGCCCTGATGTTGGTGCAATACGGTATTTACCAGTTGTCGAGCCGGTTAGGTGAGCCGGTAACAACTACCAGCCGCACTCAATACAATACGGAAATGAACAGGATGTTTGACGGTATCCGTGATTACATTGTGGCTCACTACTATCTGAATACCCGTAACGATTCACCATACTGGCAAGCCTGTAGGAATGATATCCGCGTGCCGGAAAATCTCAGATTACTGGTCAATGCCTGGGACGGAAAAGGTCAGTTTGAAGACGCTTTAGATAGCATCGATGAACAATTGGTGTATTTACGCCCTTCCTGGTACTGCATTCTGGCAGGCATGGGACGATTTAAATCCGAGGCAGTCAACGTCCCTGACCCGGGCGCCGCTGCGGGCATTCAGCAATACTTAACCAGCACTGTTGGTGAGCATTTTAAGGCGCAGTTAATGCCTTCGAGATAGCCTGTCACCTCAACAGCCTGTTTTACTGTAGCAGTTGTCTGTCAACAAACTTCAGATCACTACTGAACCGGCTGAACTGAAACGAAGACAAAGTAGTCTTATATACCTCTCAATAGACCACATTCGATTTCTATAAATATCAAATTAAAACGAAGACGTTCTTGTATGAATTAATTTTACTGAATCTCGCATGGTCTTTGCAAAACCCGTATTTCATCGAGCTGTATTTGATGTCTCGCGATACTTAACTGCTGAAAAATTCGTGGTCGAGCCAATCATCTGGAAAGCCCATAGGAAATTTTGGAACTTCGGGATGAAGTGTAACTAGCGCTTTTACTTTATTATGCCATTGACTATCTGGACTAACTTGTCTCATTAGGTGACCTAACATAAGTAACACCATATAAATACGACGCTTAGGCTGAACTTGGCTGGGCTCAAGTCTTTCTGGCAACTGCCAATTATCACCATTTGGAATCTTAGGCTGAACAGACAATTCTCGATTCCAAAGTCGACTATGATGTGCGCAACAATTCCTCACAAAGTTTAGCGTATGCAACCAACTTTCAAGAACCTCTTGAGGTAAGTCAAATCTTCTAGCGATGTCTTTACGGTCATTATCTTTCGCTAGCCCTCGATATAGGTGAGATATACTCCCAAGAGTTAATTCTTCCACCATCGCCCAACCTGGCATTAACTTAGGAGAATCATATGTATGTTGGTAAAAGCGGGCATAATTCTCTCGGACTCTTCTTTCAATCCGCCGATCTTTAACTTCGGCAGAAACGGAAGTTCGCTCAATCTTTTTTACATCTCTCTGAAGATCGTTGGATTCTTTAGATTGCTTGTCTTCGATTTCTTTCAACAGTCGTTTGTGCTGGTATGAGGATTTAAATAGTGATTCATTCAAGTACCACTGGGAGCCACTACATATATCATCAGTTTTTTGATGCTTGTTAGCCATAACGTTATTCAAGGTAGCTCGGATTGCAACTTCTACTCTCTCAATAGCGTCCATAATGAGCAGCCGCAATTCTCTATCAAAAGCGTACAAGTCCACTATTTGTTTAAATTCAGTTCCATCTTTGAATTGATGATCTACAACTTGTTCGTTTATATTCTTTTGGAATGGGCGCATATATGCGCTAAGGCGAAAATAGCTTATTACTTCTAAATATCTTTCCGCACGCTCTGGATTTTGAATGGCTAGACCGCGACGCTGAAGAATGCCGATTTGTTCTGTAATACTAACCGCGGGTTTGTTGAATTGATTCATTATGCCTTATCTTCCATGACGTAAAATTCAGGCATAAAAAAGCCCGCACAATTTGAGCATTGTTAAGAGGCTTGGCGGGCGTGTTGCTTACAATAGTAGTGATATGCATGCCGCCCGTCAACCACATTCAACTATTCTCTTCAAAGTATTAACTCACAACACAACAAAAACTTCAAACATAACCCCATGTATATTAAAGCAAAACAGTAATCCCTATTCAGCCAGAAGAATACTGAATTTAAAGCCAGATTTTTTACCCTAAAAAGTCTGTTCCATAGGCCTCTTTAGAAAGATTGCATGAATAGTTCTTGTTTCAATAGTTATTTCTAAAACTTTAAAATCGTTTTCAATTATTCAGGACCAAACATTCACCCTGGTACAACGGTCGCACCTGCAAACACAACACCGTCCCAATCACACCATGCTCTTGTAGTTCCACCTTATCTCTCCTCTTATAACGCGTCAGTCGTGGCCTTAAAATGGGCCTATTGACCAGCCGTTTATCCGAATCCATGTTAAGTTCTAGCGTAATTACAAGCACATAGCCGCAGACCACAGCCCGTGCGGGAGTTAGTATCAAAGCGATACTAACTCATTGTTTATAAAAGACTATTGAACTAACCCTTACCTTATACTAGCGTAAAGAGAGATACCACTGACACGATAGTATGACATGCTCACTTACCCCGATGGCTGGCTACTTTACACACTAACCGCTAACAACGCCGCTACCCAGGTTTGTCTCGTCACGCTCTTCAATGACAATTCGATGAGCGTTCACTGCGCAAGACAAGGTGCTGTACCTATCCACACGGAAGAAGGTAGCTATCATTGGGCCGCCTCAAATGGAGAGACCTCAATACTGCATCCACTCAAAGAGGGCTGCGTGCGCTCATTGCAACGGGTGTTATTGGACAGCGAACTGGCAAATTGGCGTGCGGCTCACGTGACCGTCCAACGTATCCGGATCAGCGACATTTCCCTAGACCAAGCATAAAGGAGACACCATGACTGTATATTGCAATTATGTATGGAAGTTGGATGCAGACACGGAGCCTCGCGGTCTGCTGAACCAATTTGCGCGGGAACACTTTCACGCCCATGAGGCTGTGCCCATCGATACCACCCAATATGGCATTGATCATGGCTTGAATGATGTGCGAGCTGTCTTCAAATCCGAACAACATTGGATTGCTTTCTGCTGTCGCTATCAGCACGATGTGGTCGCGACCGAAAGCAAAGTCCTAGCCTTCGCCCAGGCCCACGGCCTGACGGTCGAGCGCATGCGATAGTAAGAACATACCGATGTCGTCGTTTTCCGCTGATTTGGTCTTTACGGTTATCCCATCGCTGACCACCCGCTTGGCTGCCACCCATGTCGGGGTAGAAGTCCTGCATGTGCCTACCGGTTTCATAGCCCGCTCGGTGGACTTGCCGTCACAACATCTCAATCAACAGGCAGCGCTAGCTATATTGGCGAGCCGATTAACGACTCATGATTAGGGGTAATGTATCGTAGGTATCAACGAGAAAAGAATTAAAAATACCACGGAGTACACTTCGAATTATGCAGCCAGTTAGATAAACATGGATTAGCATTCTGGGTCAAAGAAGCTTGTCAGTTTTGCCGCTACCGATCCTTTTGACACTATACCCAACGGCTTTATATCCATTAGCACGCTTTTTCCACATTCTCTGTAGCATGGGAAAATCATCAACATAATCGTGTACCGTTACTTCAGTTTTATTCGGGTAGTGACGCTGAATACGGCCAGCGTACTGGGCTACAATCCCTTTCCATGAAATTGGGAGGGCCAAAAACAAGGTATCCAGATATGGCAAGTCAAAGCCTTCCCCCACATATTTACCCGTCGCAATGATGACAGTCCTTTCAGGTAATTCCTTCTGAATCAGTTCAATCCGCTGTTTACGGATCTTAGTACTCACGCCACCATGCAGCTCAATAGTATTGATACCTTGTGTATTTAATTGCTCGCTGAGTATTGCAATATGTTCTTTACGTTCACTGAGCACCAGACATTGATGCTTGGCTTCTATTGCCTGGGCAATGCTGCGCGTGATGAGCTGATTTCGAGACGCATTGTCTTGCAGGTATTGATACAGCTGGGTGATTTTTACCGGCTCCGAACCATCCACCCAAGACGGTGGAAAAGCGATTTGGGTATCACAGCCATAGGCCGTTTGACTGAATGTTACCGATGCTGGTTTAGACTCAAATAACACCGCACCAAGTTGAAAATACATGAGCTTTTCCAACCCATCTTGTCTTTTGGGCGTCGCGGTAAAGCCAACTAGGAATTGAGGCGCGACGTTCTTTAACAATGTTTCATAGTTTGAGGCCGGAATGTGATGGCATTCATCGACAATAATTTGCCCGTAGCTATCGACTTTGTCATGAATATCAATGCCATTTCGACTGATCAGGCTTTGATACGTCGCGACGTCGATCCGTCCATTTAATTTATCCTTTCCGCCCAGGAGAGATCCCATCTCAGCGTCTTTGAGGAATATCTTGCATCGCTCAATCCATTGTTCCGCCAGCGCCTTATTGTGCACTAATACCAATGTATTGACGGCGCGTTTGGCGATTAATGCCAGTGCAACAACGGTCTTACCAAACCCCGTATTCGCAATGACCAGTCCATGCTCATCCTTCAGTAAGGCTTGTAGCGCTTTCGCTTGCTGGCTGCGAAGCGTACCCTCAAAACGCAGAGCCGGGAGTCGCTGACCCGCATAGCGTTTATCCTGATACCGGATGGTACAAGCCTGTTGTTCCAATAACGCTTCAACTTGCCCTTTTAGTCCTCGGGGCAGGTGCAGATAGCCCGATTCAATGTGGGCTGCACACAGATAACGAGGTATGCCTATTGTTGAAAATCGCATCGCCTGGCGTTTAAAAAACTCAGGATTGGCAAACACCGCTAACTTCTTTAAGGTCGCAACCAGTTTGTTGGGTAAAACCGCAATAGCAATATACAGCTTGTCAGCCACAACGATGTCGATTGTCGCGGGACAGTCGTCAATTTTAGGCGTATTAAGGGTCGTCGATTTTTCCCAGGGTTTTAACTCGGCGACTTGCGGCTCCACATCCACATAATCGGCGAGACGCTCGAGTAGTTGCCGTATAGTGTCAGGTGATAGTTTGCCCGTCGCCGCCAATGCCTGCCATTGATCTTCGACAACGCCCCCGTCTGCATCAATAAAGCAGGCGTTCCCCGACAAACGAGGCTGTTTTTGTAACGGTAATGCAATGAGGTTCCCCATCCCGCCGCTGGGTAAGGCGTCTTGGTTGGGAAACATGCGGTCAAAGCAGTCAAAGTTAAGGGCCGGGTATGTGTCCATGGTCAGATTGAGCAGCGCTGTGCCCAATTGGCGTGCGGATTTTGCCTCTGTCGCTTTTTCAAAAAAGAGCCACAAATGGCCGCCTTGTCCACTACGGGAACGCTCAACTAAGTAGCCAATAGACAGTGACTCACACACGTTTCGCAGTGCCGATATTGCCTCAAACCAGTCCGTTTTATCGAAGTCAAACGCTAACAGGTAACATTCATTTTGCGCCGTTAACGGGTAGATCCCAATCGTGCGTTGCCCTCGAAGATGGGCATTAATAGCACTGTCATCAAAGCGATGGAAGGCTTGGTGGGCACATTCTGAACATGCCGTTTTGGGTTTGTTGCAGATCCCAGCTTGCCATTCATTGGCACAGGAAGGGCTATATCCGGCTTTCCCTTGCTTAGACTCCCAGCGGAAGGGATAGACATCTTCGCGTCCGCGAAAGTATCGCTTAAACAGGGCAATCTTGGCCTCGGGTGTCTCAGATTGACTGAAGTACTGTGCTTGATGCGCCATGCTTTGTTGCAAAAGCGCACTACGTTCATTGAGCAACGCCGTTTTTTGTTTCTCCAAAAGCGCCAGCTCTTCGGCGATTTGCGTCAGCCGCGCCTGGGATCCCGGGATTGTCATGCTGCTCAAGCTCCATTATCGTTTGGCATAGGCCCGTTGGGGAAAAGGAGCGCTCCACGGTTTAAGCAAGTCTGATCCCCCCTTTCACTTGGAGCTTATCACGAATGCGCCATCCCAGCGCTGATGCGTCATGAGTGTCTCTTTGGGCTACGCCTGTGGGTCGTCGGTGACGGTTTGCGAAAAGTGCGATAAATGGCACGTTCAGGGCGAATATGCACTCAAACGTCAAAATGGGCGTAATCGCGCATAAGAAGACATTATGTTTAATAGGTTTACTACCGCATTATCGTATAAAAATTGCCAGTAACGACCTACTTAGTACCTGTTCCTCATTATTTTCTTGGATACTGCAACTTTGTATCTGTTTAGAATGTTGATATTGAAATTTGAGTGAATATATTTTACCACTTGTCTTGACAGAGGATTAGAAAAGGTAAAAATAACCCGTTGTTTTCAATAGAAAAGAATATATAAATCTAACTACTCACTCAGCAAACGGACGAAGTATGGCCAATCAAAAATCTCCCAATTCTTTCAATTTATATAAAGTGACTCAGCTCACAAAAAACGCATTCCTCGATTCAGCGGGCTTAGCCGGTATATTTTTAGCTATTACATTTATGTGTAACGATCACCCGCTACAATTTATGACATCTAATTTTTACGTTTTATATCCTATCTTCGCAATAATTGCGGGTTTAGCTGTATGGTTGAAGCACTTTAATACCCCTGATGCGCATAAGTATGGCTGGTTTGGAAATTTAATACTTCAACTTATTGCTGTATCCTTCATGTGGTGGATAGTCATTGATGGGGTCCTAGTGAATGCAGAAAGCAAGACGAATCGAGAGTCTGTAGCTACTAGTATTGAATCGCAAACAAAAAAGCTAAAAGCTCATGAGTCAGATAGCCGCCAAAAACTGGAAGCACTAGAAAAGCAAATTTCTGCATTATCAGCCCAGGTAGAACAACTTGAAGAATCTCTAAATACTTCACAAACACCTCAACAATAAATTAACCATGTGGGTTCTAAGGAACCCACACATCAGTTGATGTATTCTCCCCTATCAGCACACACCAGATTGAGCATGTGGTAGTATCAATAACTAGATAATTAAAATTGGCTTTCGTGCCATAAAACTCCGGATATTCATGGATGAGCTTTTATAATCGTAATTACAGCCCTAATTCCTTATGGCAGCGCTTTATCGTTAGCTCCCCGTGTAATGTTTTGTTATGGGCAGCAGCATTGGCCTACGGTGGATACGTATCAGTTTTCTCTAGTGAAATCAGAGACATTACCCCCATCTCATGGGAGCATTCACCAAACTGGTATTTCTGGTTAGCAATAGTAATATTCTTAATTTTGCTCTCCCTTTTCAGTGCGCGTTCCAGCGCTATTGAAGCTAAAGATGAAAATACTCTCAAATCGATTATTACCTCTCCACCGGCTGATTTTTTGGAATACTTTGCTCGCAATTACGATCAAGCTTCAAATCAGTTAGAGATATTTGAAGCGCAGATGGCAATGACGGAAAGTATGCTTCTCGACGTATGTTCATTGCTTGATGAGCAAGATATCGATATTCACAATGAAACCCTACCGCCTTCAGGGCAATTGGAAGACATAGACATTGATATTCCTCCAGTCAATGAAGAAACGCCGGAGTCCAGAGAATTAGTGAAAAATAAGCTTTTACAAGCATACTCAACGACCAATGCCGCATTTTTCGAAAAGAAAGAAACCGGAAAGGAAGATTTGCGTTTTCTGCTTGTCACACTCATTGATCTAGTCAATAAATGGGATGCCAGAAATCGTCGCAGTCATAAAGTTGTATATCGCGCTAACATCATGAAAGTATTTTATTACGACGAAATGAAAGCCGAAGAGGCTGAAAAGTGGCATCAAGAAGCGTCGAAATATAGCGGAGGGCCTTTTTCTGATTACAGTGGTATTGTCATTTTAGAAGATAATGAATTAACAACTGCTACAGATACCCCGGAGCCAATACCTGATGCAGATAGAAAGCCAATTGCCTTCCCATTCACGTTGGTTAGAAATCAAGAGAAACCTAAACATCAAAACCTGTTAGGAGCGCCAATTGCAGTCGCTGAAAGAAGCTACTCATACCTGAAGGATATCCGAGATATTTATCATCACTACTCCAAACGTGAAAATACATTAAATTGGTCCGGTAGCGTTGAAAGAAACCTTAAACAATACTATTTGACTGAAAGTACTGGAGTTGCACATTCTTTATTAAGTATCCCTCTGACATCAGCTTTTAAACAGGAACGCGTTAAGTGGGTTGTAAATATTTATCGTGATCAAGATGGGCTGTTGTTTAACGGAGAGAAAGTGTCTGATTTTCTAAATATTATTGAACCCTACCTGGTTTTAATTCGTAAACGGTTATACATTCAGCCTGAATAGCAAATAGTTTTAAACTCTGCTATGCTGAAGGCACTATAGAAGGAGTGCGGTTATGACAACTATGTCTGTTCTCAGTGCAGAACAATTAAAAGCACTAGATCCCAAAGAGCGAGAGAGGATTACTCGAGCGGCGAAACTGAAGGTATACCAGAGCCGAGGTTGGATCACCCCTGAACTAAACAAAACTGCTGATAAACTGCGAAGAGAGATGAAAGAACGTAGTGATATAGCCAGAATGGCTTACAGTCGTTGATTTCTGTTCTAAAAGCCAAGCTTTAAGCTTGGCTTTTGTTTTATTGTCAGTTGATAAAGCCTTTCATACCTATCAGCCACAGTCTCAAACGATCTCTTGGCATCGCCTATAATTTCCACCTGCGGTGTAGGAATACCGGTTCTCTCATCAACATCAATGCAAAAGACGTGAAACTCACAATCATCTGCGCCGAGTGTATTGAGCTCACGCATCAGGCGTAAAAAAAGGAACAGGTGAGGCTCTGGAATAGCGGCATGACACGACAGCACCACATAGGGATGGGGACCAATAAAACGGGCGAGACTGTGGTTATCAATACGCGTGGTTGTCCAACGAGTCATGCTTTTCATCCTGAGGTAGTCCCCCCTCAAAAAAATGGGTTTGGGGGCGGTTTATTGGTTTCAACCCATTCTTATTTTCCCAAGCTTCGCTTGGCCGTGTTCCAGTAAGTCGCCAGCTTTACACGATGTGGTGTTTTAACTTACCTATCTCACTCAAAATGGATAAAAATCCCTCCTATTCATTAGCCAATAAAAGCCCTATCACACCTATTGCTTATCAATTTAAGGGGCGTTATCTCTTTCGTATTGCCTTATTTATATCTGTAGGACACATTGACTTAGTGATTAAGGAACTATTTAACTCGCGAGATGAATCATTTTCTTACTTAACAGATTTTGAAAAAGCTATAGTAAGAAGAGCGCTATCCTACATGTAAGATAGAACAGGCTAATAGTTGTCCATGTGTTCGTTAGCCTGATCAATTTTCAAAAATATGGCATCTGCAAATTTAAAGCGTTACTTTGTCTTCGCTCTAATTTCTCCTGTCTTCGTTTTAATTACTTCAGATCACTACACATACTGCGCGGCAGCCCAACCACTGCTCCACGCCCACTGGAAGTTGTAGCCCCCCAACCAGCCGGTGACATCCACCACTTCGCCGATAAAGAATAGTTGTTCTACTTTCTTACTCATCATCGTTTTTGATGACAACTCATCAGTGTCTACGCCGCCAAGTGTCACTTCGGCAGTTCGATAACCCTCTGTGCCGTTTGGCTGAATCTGCCAGTCTTCAAAAAATCCAGCGATGGCTTCGGCTTCTTTACTGTTTAACTGTTTAACCGGTTTATTCTCCCAGTGGTTCAGCTCGCAAAAGGTTGCTGCTACCCGTTTGGGGAAGTGTTTTGATAACCAGGTTGTTATTAAAGAATCAGGGTTCTTTAACTGCGCCTGCGCCAGACTTTCAGCAATATCGAAGGTAGGTGACGCATTAATATGCAAGGTGTCGCCCGGCTGCCAGTAGCTTGAAATTTGTAACATGGCGGGGCCGCTTAAGCCCCGGTGGGTAAATAAGGTATTTTCTCTGAACGTTGTATCGTTGCAGGTGGCATAGGTATCGATGGCCACGCCGCTGAGTTCGGCCAGAATCGTCTTGTCTTTTTCATGCAGGGTAAAAGGCACTAGCCCCGCCCGGGTAGGCAACACTTTAAGGCCAAATTGCTCTGCCAGCTTATAGCCAAAAGGCGTTGCCCCCAGTTTTGGCAGGCTCAAACCGCCGGTAGCAACCACCAGGGATTCACACTCATAGTCGCCCATCGAGGTGCTTAAGGCGAAGCCCTTAGCGGTTTTACTCACACTGAGGATCTCACAGCGAGTGGTAATGTCGACATTGACCTTACGACACTCGCTCACCAGTAAATTCACGATATCTGCAGCTGATTCGTCGCAAAATAGCTGACCAAGTGTTTTCTCGTGATAGGCGATGCCATATTCGGCCACCAGGGAAATGAAGTCCCACTGGGTGTAACGACTAAGCGCAGATTTGCAGAAGTGAGGATTGCTACACAGGTAGTTTTCGTGGCTGGCATACATATTGGTGAAGTTGCATCGCCCGCCGCCCGACATGAGGATTTTACGGCCGATTTTCTTTGCGTGATCCAGCACCGCCACACTGCGACCGCGCTTTCCGGCTTCGGCGGCACAGAATAATCCGGCTGCTCCCGCCCCAATCACCACTACATCAAACTTATTCACAGCCACACGCTCCTCTCCTGACCGGCGTATTATAGGTCAGGAGAAGCGTGGTTAATATGGTTTGGCTGATTTAATTGCTGTGCTCAAGCGCAGCTTTGACTACATCCAGCCTGGCTTTCCATGGGTCAGTACCGTGCTCCATTTCACCACTGCGGGTCATATTCAGCATATTGCTTTGTTCCGGCTTAAAAGCCTGCCAGGCTGCTGCACCGGCACTCACCGGCTGGCCAGTTTTGGCAAAGCTCACGATGTACTGATGAATGGCTTCAGCAGCTGCTGCATCCTGTTCAGTTAAAGCATCGCCATACTTGGCTGCGACCGTATTAAAGAAAAACGGGATGTCCGAAGCATGGGGTGCGCCGGGACTATCGTTACTCTCTGCAACAGTACCAAACCGGTAATAGAAAGCTCGCTGACCATGTCCGGTCATTTGTTCTGCCACAAATCTTGCCGGTTCCTGCATACTGCGATCCTGCCCTACTGCATAACCCACCATCTGGAACGGCATGTCACCGCTAGGATCATAGGCTTCCCGGGCCTGCTCGGCATAATCGCCAAAAGAGGCAAACAAGCCGGCTTTGTCTTTGAACATGTTGAAACCAATGTCCAAACTGGTAGCCCCTACCATCACATCCACCATTGCCACATCGCCATCACGAAGAGCGTCTTCGGTCGTTGCGGTAATGATTTCACCATCCTGCATAGGGCCACCCGCCCAGGTTGGCTTGTCTGTTGAAGCGGGGTTAAACAAAGCTGCCAGATTAAACCCATCGACGATATCTTCAGCACTTAGCTTGCGTAATGCCGCCAGGGCATCTGCGTCGTCGCCGGTAATGCCATGCTTCTCAGCATAGTTGAGACCATACTGTTCACCAGCCAGAGAACCTGGCGTAGGCTCACTCACCTTACGATTACCAAACAGCGAACGGCCACCGCCCGACATAATAATTGCCCGATCAAACAGCCCTCTTACCTGTTTCGCCTGCATCATGGCATGTACCGAGCCGCCACCCGCGGATTCACCCATGATGGTGACATTATTCACATCACCACCAAAGGCAGCGATGTTTTGATTTACCCACTTAAGGGCGGCGATTTGATCCATGTAGGCATAGTTACCCAGCATATCGCCACTGGCCTTGGCTTCTGCGGTCAGCGCCGGATGGGCAAAGAAACCAAAGCGACCCAGACGATAATTAAAGCTCACAAAAATCACGCCGTTTTTAGCAAATTCGCTGCCATCATAAACAGCCGGGGAAGCACCACCGTTAACGAAACCACCGCCGTAGATCCAAATTAGTACCGGTGTTGAACCGTCGGCATCCTTGGGTGCCCAGACATTAGCGTACAAGCAATCTTCAGCCGGTATTTTACCCAACGGTGCAGCATCGCTGGGGAACGGCAACTGCATACAATCATTGCCGTAATCGGTGGTTTGTTTCACGCCATCCCAGGGCGTTACCGGTTGGGGTGGCCGCCAGCGCAATTCGCCCACAGGCGGCGCGGCAAAAGGAATACCCTTGTACGTCACCAGTTGCTCAGTAACGGTGCCTTTTATTTTGCCGCCGGTTACTTCAACTTCTCCAGGCGTATTTGCAGCAGAGCAGGCAAATAAACCAAACAATGAGCCCAAAACAATCAGGCCATACTTATGTACTGAACAACGGAACATTTTGTCATCCTGTGAAATCGTCAAACTTAGCGGTGCAGGTAATCGCCTGGTTACCCGTCACCATTAGAAGATACCAGCACACTTTGACTATGCTGGAGATGCAGTTATAAGCTTTTCAGCATAGTTTCAGCGTCACTCACTTCAAAGCGACCAGGGTCCTCAACATTCAGTTTTACCACTTCGCCGTCTTCTACCAACATGGAATAACGTACTGAGCGGATACCACCAAAATCACTGGTATTCATGTCCAGGCCAATGCTCTTGGTAAAAAACGCATTGCCATCGGCAACCATCAGGAGTTCATCGGCATTCGCCGACTTACCCCAGGCATCCATTACATAGGCGTCGTTAACACTCAAACAAATAATGCTATCCACACCCTTGGCTTTAATTTTATCGGCAAGAGCAACATAACCAGGTAAATGCGCTTCCGAGCAGGTTGGTGTAAATGCACCCGGAACAGCGAAGACAACTACGCGTTTACCGCTAAATAATTCATTCGTATGCGGACTGGTCATTTTGCCGTCTTTCATTAATCCAAACGTCACTTCCGGCAGGGTGCTACCCACATCAATCATGTTGTTCTCCCAGAGAAATAATATAATTAACAGCAAGCTGTCATAGCTAAATTGTCTGTTAACTATAACAGTATCTGTAAATTGTGAAATAAAAAAGCCCCCGATTAACGGAGGGTTACTATTTTTACACTGGCTTATCTGACAGATTTAAGTTCCCGGTCATTTATCCCAAAGCGAGCTCGAAAATTATAAAACACAATACAAGAAAGGTTTTACAGTACAAGCTACAACGGTCTTGCCGGGTCAAAATCAAACGGTTTTTATATACACATCAAAGCGATGTTTCTTACTGGTTATTGCCATTGAAGGTTTACGATTAGCCAACAATGGCGCACTGTTAGGGCGCTTTACTACCACGCGCTTGGCAGCGGCATGCAACGCCGCCGGCAGCAGCAAATCGGCGTCTTCATCAGGGCCGAGCATCAGTTGAAACAGGCGCATTTCTTTTTTCACCAATGCTGATTTTTTGCGGTGGGGAAACATGGGATCCAGATACACTGCATCCACGCTGGCTGGCGCCAGTTGCTGCATGTAATCGCAGCTGTTGGCGTGATACAACACAAACTGTTTAGCCAGATCCGGTTCCTGCAGGGCGAGACGACGTAAGCCATCCGCTAGCAACAGGTAAGCGACCGGTGAGCGCTCAATCATAATCACATTGGCACCCAATGCTGCCAGTACAAACGCATCCCGCCCAAGCCCCGGCGTTGCATCCAGCACCGTGAGAGGCTGGTTGGCTTTAAGACCTACGGCTTTGGCAACCGGCTCTTTACTACCACCGCCATGCTGCCGTCGGTACTGACTTTGACCGGATAAGAAATCCACATACACGCCGTTACTGTTGGCCACCGTCAAATCCATTAACTGCAGGGTCTCATCAACGATCTCCAGAACCAGCGACTGGTTGTCCGGTAACTCATGCACTGCTGTGATCCCCACCGAACCGGTCAGCGAGATCAATTGTTGCTCGACCTCGGAAGGCGCGGCCAGTTGCTGCGCTGAAAGCCTCAGATACGGTAACTCAGGCATGCCCATAATGCTCCTTCTGCCCTATCCAGCGGTTAATAATGGCCTGAGCGCGAGCCGGGTATTCCGCCCACAGGCGATTGGCAATTTCCTGAACCTGAGGAATAAGCGGCGCGTCGCGTACAATATCGGCAATCTTTAACTCAGCGATGCCGGTTTGGCGGGTGCCCATCAGCTCGCCCGGGCCTCTGATTTCAAGGTCTTGCTGGGCGATATAAAATCCGTCATTCGACTCCCGTAAAACCGCCAGACGCTTGGTGGCCGTTCTCGACAGCGGGCTTTGGTACATTAGTACGCAGTGGCTCTCCACCGCCCCCCGGCCAACCCGGCCACGTAACTGATGAAGTTGAGCCAGACCCAGCCGCTCCGGGTTTTCAATAATCATTAAACTGGCATTGGGCACATCCACGCCTACTTCAATCACCGTGGTAGCCACCAGTAAATCCAGCTCGCCAGACTTAAAGGCGCCCATGATAGCTTGCTTTTCAGCAGCCTTTAAACGGCCGTGCACAAGGCCTATTTGCAGGTCGGGCAGGGCGGTCTTTAAAATAACCGCGGTATCTTCAGCCGCCTGACACTGTAACACTTCAGACTCATCAATCAGCGTACACACCCAGTACGCCTGACGCCCTTGCTGTTGACAGGCCTCACGCACCCGCTCAATAACGTCTGCCCGACGTGTGTCCGGCAACGCCACCGTTTTTACCGGTGTGCGTCCCGGCGGCAGTTCGTCAATGATTGAGGTATCCAGGTCTGCATAGGCAGTCATAGCCAATGTGCGGGGAATCGGGGTAGCGGTCATAATCAACTGATGAGGAAAACGCCCTTGCTGCTCACCTTTTTCGCGCAGTGCCAAACGTTGATGTACACCAAAGCGGTGTTGCTCATCGACAATCACCAGCGCTAACTGATTGTAAGTCACCTGTTCCTGAAAAATAGCATGAGTGCCCACCAGCATTTGCACCTCACCACTTGCCAGTCGCTCCAGCACTTCAGCGCGTTGCTTGCCCTTTAATTTACCGGCCAGCCAGCCTACTTCAATGCCGAGCGGGGCCAGCCAGTCCCTGAAATTATTGGCATGTTGTTCTGCCAACAATTCGGTAGGTGCCATAAGCGCGACCTGGTAACCGCCGCCTATGGCCGACAGCGCTGCCAGTGCGGCAACCAGAGTTTTACCAGAGCCGACGTCGCCCTGTACCAGCCTCATCATCGGGCGACTACGCGCCATATCCTGCTGAATGTCCCTGGTTACCCGCTGCTGGGCACCAGTAGGTTTAAATGGCAAGGCAGCGAGTAATTTTTTCACCAGTGCATGATCAACGTTTATCGCAATACCCGGCTGCGCGTCGCTTTGCTGGCGAACTTTCAACACACTTAAATGTTGGGCCAGCAATTCTTCCAGTATCAGTCGCATCTGCGCTGGGTGCTCACCGTTTTCCAACTCCTGTAACGCTACGTCTGGTGGGGGGCGATGAACCAGGGTAAGCGCTTCTTTCAGGCTCACCTGTTGCTGATACATGCCGTCGGGTAATAAGTCGGTCAGACCGCCCTTATTGAGGATTTTCAGCGCCTGCTCGGTAAGGTTGCGTAAGGTAAGCTGCTTCACGCCCTCGGTAGTGGGATATACCGGTGTCAGGGTCTCTTCCATGGGCGCCGCATCTTCTTCAATCAGCATAAACTCGGGGTGCATCATTTCCAGCCCCCATTTGCCAGTACGCACTTCACCAAAAGCGCGGATCTGATTACCGGGCGACATCATGGTGCGCTGCAGAGCACCAAAATGAAAAAATCGCAGCGTCATGGTGCCTGTGCCATCGGAGAGTTTCACCACCAGCATGCGCTTTTTGCCGTACTGGATATCCGCCGATTTTACTTCGCCCAGAATGCTAACGTGGGTGAATGGCAAACAATCGCCGATGAGATAAATACGAGTGCGGTCTTCATAGCGTGAGGGCAGGTGAAAGAGCACATCCTGCACGGTTACCAGATTGATTTTCGCCAGTTTCTCCGCCACTTTGGCACCAACGCCCTTAAGCTGGGTAATTGGCATGGTGGCAAGAGGCTGTTCAGACCGCATGTGAGTGTCATTCCTTACTTTTAGGGGCATATTAAATCAAGCGCTTAGGCATTGCGAGCATCAATCACCCCGTGCTTGCTCTCGCGGGGGTCTACTACTTTAAGTGGCCTAATGTACCTTTTCGCCAGACCCCCTCGGTCTATAGTGAATAAACCATCAACTTTTCGGATACCGCCATGAACCTGTTCTCCCTTGCCACCTTGCTATTGGCGCTGACGGACTTAAGCCAGTCAGTCGCCTCAGCGCACACCAATGACCCGCTCCAGGTGAGAAGCGCATTATAGTAAAAGGCAACAAAGGCGAGCAACTGGACATCGGCAGAGTCACCTTCGTACCCAAAGCTAAAGGGATTCGCTACACCCTCACCATCGACCACAGCCATTTTACTGATTACTTTTTGTCAATGAAGGAAATGAAAAGCCTGGACGGCCCTGAACTGTGATGTCATCGGCCTTACCCATACGGTCAACCCCGCACGGTGAGTGCTGAGGATTTTAGCTGGCTGGCGCACGACCTGTTATTTATGTACAAGAAAAAAGGCGAGTTTGGCGCTAACTTCTGGAATGGTATTTACTACAAGATGAGCCGACAGGACGGCCGGATCACCGGCGTGGCACAGGGGTGGACTTAAATCAGCTTGGAGCGCCTCCGGATGATCTCACAACACCGCCTTTTGGTGAATTTGCACGCACCGACACTGAACCTCAGCCGCGCTTTTTACCCTTTGTGGAAATTCGCTGATCACGTATTATCAAAGGCTAACCCTAGTGTCTGAGAGTCTTTATGTTTGTCCCGTCGGCTTTTTCTTTTACCGATACCGAAGCCCAGTTAGCTTTTATTAAAGCGCACCCCTTCGCGCTGATAACCACGCCCGATCTGCAGACAACCCATGTGCCGCTGCTGGTAAGGCAAGAAGGTGACAGCCTCTTTATAACAGGCCATATGGCGCGCGCAAACCCGCACTGGCAGGCGTTGGATAACACCCCGGTAGTTGCCGTGTTTAGCGGCCCTCACGCCTATATCTCGCCTAAGTGGTATGCCAGCGAACCCAATGTGCCTACCTGGAATTATGTGGCGGTTCATGCCAAAGGCACGGTAAGTGTTATGAGTGATGAGGCATTACCCGCAGCGCTCAACGAGCTCATGCAGGCTTTTGAGCCGGATTACAATCCTGAAACGCTCGCTACATCACTCATCGACTACCAGCAAAAACTGATCCGCGGTATTGTCGGTATTGAGATTAAAGTAGACAGCTTGCAGGGCTTACGCAAGCTCGGCCAGCACAAAAATACCGCCGATATGGCCGGGGTTTGTGAGGGGCTAAAAAACAGTGGTGACCCAGAATCACTGGCGCTGCTCAACTACATGCTGCGCCATGATATCGGTTACGCGGATTAACGTTCGCCGGCGAGTACTTCAGCTACCGACAAAATCAGCTGAGCAGAAGGGCGCACGGTAAAGTCCGGGTTCACATAAGTAAACTCAACCAGCCCCTTTTGATTGACAATGAATACCCCGGGCGCGGGCAATACCGGCGTGCCGGTGTCATCTTTGGTCAGGGCGATATTATAGTCGTCGTATTTTTTCGCCGTGGCGTCGTCTACGTAAAAGCCTATGCCGAATTCACGCAAGGCATCCAGTTTAACGTCTGACAATTGCTGAACTTTCATTTCGGTTTCGAGTTCCTGAGATTGCAACGCTGCCGGCGTTTGCGGCGAAATCGCCAGGATTTGGTAACCTAAATCCAGCAATTGGTCTTCAATAGCCTGTAGCTCACCAAACTGACGATTACAGTAAGGGCACCAGCCGCCACGATAAAACAAAATGATGGCGGGCTTATTTATGGTCAGCGCATGCAGACTTACCGGACTACCATCCGGAAACTGCAAGGTCACAGCCGGCACTTTCATACCATTTAGCAGCGGGGTTACGGCGTTAGCCTCGGGTGCTAACGCTTTGGCAGAAGCACCAAATGGCAGCATTACACACAGCAGGATCAAGAAAAACTGTTGTCGCATCATTGTTCTCGTTAGATAGTGAATACCAATCCTCATAGGAGATTGGTATAAGCAAAAACTAAAAAGACCCGCAAGCGGGCCTTTTTCTTTCAGTACAATTTTATCTACTCTATCAATGGCTGCTGACAGCTATCACTCCGGCAGTTCCATCACGCCGTCGATTTCAATTTGAGCGCCTTTAGGTAACTCTTTAATGCCAATTGCTGCGCGTGCAGGATAAGGCTTGGCAAAGTACTTAGACATAATTTCATTGACGGTGGCAAAATGGCCAAGGTCAAGTAAGTAAATGTTTACTTTCACCAAGTCATTAGTAGTACCGCCAGCCGCTTCACATACAGCCTTGATGTTTTCGAATACCTGGGTAGCCTGCTCAGCAAAATCCTGAGATACCAATTCCATCGTGGCTGGCACTAACGGGATCTGGCCTGACAGGTACACAGTGGTACCGGCTTTAACTGCCTGGCTGTAAGTGCCAATTGCAGCGGGTGCTTTATCAGTTTGAATAATCGACTTTGCCATGATGAGTCCTTCTCAATTAATGATGTCGCGACTGGCTGTGTCGCGACACCCGTTGTACTTCCGGCATTATGCGTATTTTGCGCATAACGTTGGCCAGATGTACGCGGTTATAAGTGGTTAATTCAAGATCTACAAAGTAGATATTGCTTTCTTTTTCCTCAGTTTGCAGTCCGATGATATTCGAATCGCACGAGGCAATGTTATTAGTCAGTGTAGCCAGTGTACCCTGATGATTAAACAGCTCAACACGTAGTGAGGCTTTAAATTCCCCCTGCGGCTCTTCATCCCAGGTCATCTGCAGTACCCGTTGTGGCTCTTCTTTGACCAGCTTACGAATATTCGGGCAACCATTCTGGTGAATGGTCATGCCTTTACCCGGGCTAAGCACCGACACAATTTCATCATCCGGGATCGGATGACAACAGCGGGCGTAGGTGACCAGCAGGCCTTCCGTACCACGAATAGCCACATTACCTTTCTTATCGGGAATATCTTCGTTTTCGCCTAACAGACGGCGGGCAACAATAGCGCTGAGCTCATTACCCAGGCCAATATCCACCAGTAAATCTTCAAAGGATGCATGCTTGGTTTCTGCCACCACACGATCGACGGATTCCTGACTTATGTCATCCAGTTTGACCGCGCCCAGAGCGTGACGTAACAGTCGGTTCCCCATGGTCAGGGCTTCCTGAGAACGCTGCTTACGCAGGTATTGCCTGATCCGCGTCCGCGCCCGGGCACTGACCACAAAATTTAGCCAGTTAGCGTTAGGCTTAGCCCGTGGGGAGGTAATAACCTCTACAGTCTGACCATTCTGCAGAGGTTTGCTGAGGCTGTAATTACGGCGCTCAACCCGCACGCCCACGCAGGTATTCCCGATATCAGAATGTACCGCATAAGCAAAGTCTACTGCCGTAGCGCCCGCCGGTAATTCAATAATTCGGCCATCCGGGGTAAACACATAGATTTCGTCCGGAAACAGGTCGGTTTTAACGCTTTCAATAAATTCAAAGGATGAGCTGGCGCTTTGTTGCAATTCCAGTAGCGATTGCATCCATTTACGGGCGCGTAGCTGGGCGGTAGTACCATCACTGGATTCTTTATACATCCAGTGGGCAGCAACCCCCTTGTCAGCCATCTGATCCATGGCCTGGGTGCGAATCTGTACTTCTACCGGAATCCCGTGCGGCCCCACCAAAGAGGTATGCAGCGACTGATATCCGTTGGTTCGCGGAATGGCGATGTAGTCTTTAAAGCGTGTTTCAATGGGCTTATAAAGACCGTGCATGGCCCCTAAGGAGCGATAACAGTCATCCACGGAATTTACCACAATGCGAAAGGCATAGATGTCCATCACTTCATTGAACATCTTTTCTTTATTCTTCATTTTGCGGTAAATAGAATAGAGGTGTTTTTCACGGCCCACTACAGTGGCTTCAATCTGGTAGCCTTCCAGGCGGGTGCCCAACTCCTGACGGATATTCTCGATGATTTCCTTACGATTACCCCGCGCTTGTTTCACCGCTGATTTCAGGGCACGGTGACGCATGGGATACATGGCCTGGAAACCAAGATCTTCCAATTCATTTTTAATATCGTGAATACCCAGACGATGGGCAATAGGCGAATAAATTTCGAGGGTTTCCAGCGCAATACGACGACGTTTATCCGGGCGCAATGACCCCAGTGTACGCATGTTGTGCGTGCGGTCGGCCAGTTTAATCAGGATAACCCGGATATCCTGCACCATGGCCATCATCATTTTACGAAAGTTTTCGGCCTGAGCTTCCTGCTTACTGCTAAAGGCGATTTTATCGAGTTTACTCACCCCTTCCACCAGATCAGCCACCGTGTCGCCAAAGGCTTCGGCCAAATCTTCCTGGCTATAATGAGTATCTTCAATTACGTCATGCAGCAAAGCCGCCATGAGAGTTTCATGGTCAAGGTGCATGTCAGCCAGAATGCTGGTTACTGCAACCGGGTGGGTGATGTAAGGATCACCACTCGATCGCATCTGACCATCATGGGCTTCATGGGCCAATACAAAAGCGTCCTGAACGAGCTGAACCCGTTCCGGTGGCAGGTATTCGGCAATTTTTTGTTTTAACCCTTCAAACAGATACACGTGTGTAGCGTATTTCCAATAATTTCAAGCGTTTTTCAAGAATACGGTGAAACGCGTCGGTTTCCAACGAAAAACGCCAGTGTTTCTTATAAAAGACACACTGGCGCTGTCAATTTGTGCTTCCGAGGGCTATCCGTTTTACTGATCAGACAGGATATTTGCAACTGATGCAAACTCAGCGTGCTCCTGATCCTGCTGGTCACGCAGCTCGTCTTGCTCAAGGGTTTCTGCAGTCACTAAGCCTTTTTCGATTTCGCGCAGCGCAATAACCGTTGGCTTATCGTTACTCACATCAACCATTGGATCTTTGCCTTCAGTGGCGATTTGGCGGGCACGACGTGCAGCAACCAATACCAGATCAAAACGGTTACCAACTTTATCTACTGCATCTTCGACTGTTACGCGAGCCATGAAAATCTCCGATTCGAACAAAAATATTAAAAAAATGGCCGCGTAGTATACAACAAGCCATACTCAATTGGGTAGTAATAAATCACCCGGCGCTTAATAAACTCTCTATTAATGACTGGTGACGGGCTTTTTGCTTAGCCGTACGTAAACGCTGGGCTTCAACAATACTGCTTAACTCCTGCAACGTTTCCGTAAACTCGTCGTTGACCAACACATAGTCAAACTCATTGTAGTGCGACATTTCAGACACCGCTTCTGCCATGCGCTTATCAATGACACTTTGTTCATCCTGACCGCGATTGACCAGCCTTTCACGCAGCGTCTCAGTAGACGGTGGTAAAATAAAGATGCTACAGGTATCGGGCATCAGAGCTTTTACCTGACGGGCGCCCTGCCAGTCAATATCCAAAAATACATCAATGCCCTGGCTCAGGGTATTTTCGATAGTAATGCGGGACGTACCATAATAGTTACCAAACACTTCGGCATATTCAAAAAATGCCTGCTGGGCGATCAGTGCTTCAAACTGTTCACGGGTAACAAAATGATAGTGCTCACCATCCACTTCACCAGGGCGGGGGGTCCGGGTGGTATGCGACACAGACACCTGCTTCGGATTAAAGTTAACATCCGGCGCTTTAGACAATAGCGCTTTTATCAAACTGGATTTACCGGCGCCAGACGGGGCCGCTAAAATAAACAGATTGCCGAGTTGTGTGGTCATAATGGTGTTCTATGCTTCATTTTTATGATGAGGTTATACGGCGAGAGTGTAGCACACTCGGCGTCCACATAAACGCCGCAACAACAATATTCATCAATACCGGTAAGACCATTGTACCTGTGGTCGGTGAGTGTTAATTTTAATTCGTAAAAACAATAGCAAAAGGAACCATCGGTCAATGAGCAGTGCATTACCTTACATCGAAACCAACCCGGTCTCTGAGATTAAAGCCACCGTTATCTGGTTACATGGGCTGGGGCACTCCGGCCATGGTTTTGCGCCAATAGTTCCGGAGTTAAAGTTACCCGACGCCCTGGGTGTACGGTTTGTTTTTCCGCACGCACCGGAGCGCCCGGTGACCATTAATGGCGGCATGCGCATGCGCGCCTGGTACGATATTAAGTCCATGGATTTCGACAAACGCGCCGATCTTACCGGGGTCAGAGAATCCGCCGATCAAGTGGAACAGCTTATTGAAGCAGAAATCCGTAATGGCGTCCCGCCGGAAAAAATCATTCTGGCCGGCTTTTCTCAGGGCGGTGTCATTGCACTGCACCTGGGCCCCCGTTTTAGTAAGTCGCTGGGCGGAATTATGGGCCTTTCAACCTACATGTGTCAGCCGCAGTTACTGGTTGCTGAAGCCCATCCGGCTAATCAGCAAACGCCGGTTTTCATGGCCCACGGCGAAATGGATGACGTAGTGCCGATTCAAATGGGTAAGGCTGCCTACGATACCCTCACTGCCAATAAGTATAACGTTAGCTGGCAGAGCTATCGCATGCAGCATAATGTCAATATTGATGAGATCAACGCCATCAGTCAGTGGCTGCAGGCACGTTTGGGATAGATCAATTACAGGCGGTATAACATCGCCTGTGTCTGCAAAATCGTTTACACTTTGCGCTTTGGCGCTGCTGGTGTCCGGCAAGCGCAGTTATTGAATTCAAGTTTAAAGGCGAATATTGCAGTGAAGTCTTCCCGCACTATCCGAATTGCCACCCGTAAAAGTGCCCTGGCCATGTGGCAGGCCGAATATGTTCAGGCACAGTTATTAACGCATCACCCCGAATGCAAGGTGGAGCTGGTGCCCATGTCTACTCAGGGCGACCGTATTCTCGATACGCCGTTAGCGAAAATTGGCGGTAAAGGCCTGTTTATTAAAGAACTCGAAATTGCCATGCTGGAAGGGCGCGCCGACATCGCGGTGCACTCCATGAAAGACGTGCCGGTAGAGTTTCCGGCAGAATTTGGCCTGCATGCAATCTGCCCGCGGGAAAATCCATTCGACGCTTTTGTATCTAATACCTATAACACTATCGATGAGCTACCGGCAGGTGCTGTGGTAGGCACGAGTAGCTTACGGCGTCAGTGTCAGTTAAAGCACCTGCGTCCGGATATAGTCATTAAAGACCTGCGCGGCAACGTTAACACCCGACTGGCTAAGCTGGACGCCGGCGACTACGATGCCATCATTCTGGCCTGTGCCGGCCTTATCCGTCTGGGCATGGAAAGCCGGATTACCCAGTCTATTCCTCAGGAGCAATCGTTACCTGCAGTGGGGCAGGGCGCAGTGGGCATAGAATGCCGCAACGATGATGCCGAACTCATTGCGTTACTGGCTGCCCTTAATGATGCCGACACCGCTTCACGAGTGGTTGCAGAACGTGCCATGAATGAACGTCTTGAGGGCGGTTGTCAGGTACCTATCGGCAGTTTTGCCACCCTTGAGGGTGACACGCTGAAGCTAACCGGCATGGTGGGCTCGGCAGATGGTCAAACCCTGTTGTACGCGAGCACCGAAGGCCACCGCGAGAATGCCTTTGCACTGGGCAATGAGGTTGCTGAGTCGTTGCTGGAGCAGGGTGCCGGCGACATCTTAAAGGCCTTGCATCAGTAGCCGGCTATGTATCTTATCACCCGGCCGCTGGCAAAATTAGCCACCACTGACTCGGCTTTTGCCGAGGCCGGGCTATCGGCCAGCGTGATTGCATTACAGCAAACCACCGAGGTTTCCTCCGGCATTGCCAGATTGCAGACATTGTTGGCGAGTCACCCGGATGCCATAATAATAGTCACCAGTACCGCGGCAGCGATACCCTTGGTAACTCACCTGGCCGGTGACATTAGCAAACAGCCAGTCATTGCTGTCGGTCAAAGTACCGCCATTATTCTGACCAACGCCGGATTAACGACCATTGTACCGGCTACCGAAAATTCAGAAGGCGTGCTCGCTTTACCATTGCTCAATGATTGCGCCAATAGGCACATTTTGTTATTAAAGGGTAAAGGCGGGCGTACTACAATCCCGGAACAACTAACCCTACGCGGTGCCAGGCTAAACGAGGTGGTGCTTTATGAGCGAGTGCCCTTAATACCTGCCGTATTTAGCAGGACCTGTGACTGGACACAGCTGGAGGGCATTATTGTCACCAGTAGCGAACAGGCCCAGGCACTTTTAAAACAATGTAATACCCAGCCGCTAACCGGTGTAAAATGGTTAACGGTCAGTGAGCGCATAGCGCAACAGCTTCATCAACAAGGTATCCGGCAAATTGATGTTTGCCCTAAAGCCAGCAACGAAGCGCTCATTTCATGGATTCAGCAGAATTGGGAGTGATATATGGCTGATCAGCAGCAACCAAACCAAGAGCAACCCAAGCAGTTGCCCGACACAGCCAGCGCCAAACAAACTTCGGCTAAATCCGCTGCGCCCAAAAGCTCACCAGACAACCCCAAGCCTGCTCAGTCAGCTCCACCCAAAGCAGCCAAAACAGGCCTGCTATGGCTGTTCACTCTGCTCAACCTGCTGCTTCTTGGCGGCACGGCCTACGGTGGTTACTGGTATTTCAATCAGCACAGCGTAACCCAGGCCAAACTTGACTCTCTGCGCAGCGAGCTCAACAATGATCTTGGCCAGAAACACAGCCAGATGAGCAGCAAAGCCGCCGAGCTCGAACAGCAAATCAGTGCCCAGGCAACGGCTACCCGGGAAGTACTGGACGGTGAAGCCGCTCAACAGGCCACCGTGCAACAACTGGAAAACCAACTGCAGGGCGCACTGGCACAAATCCAGGAATTAGATGGCCGCAGACCCACTGACTGGTTAATAGCCGAAGCCGATTATCTGGTGCGTATGGCCGGACGTAAATTGTGGCTGGAGAAGGATTTGCGTACCGCAATAATGCTACTTGGTAACGCTGATCAGCGCTTAAAATCATTAGCCGATCCATCGGTTCTGCCGGTAAGAGCTTTAATCGCCCAGGACATTCAGGCCCTTCAACAGGTCAACCCGGTCTCCGAAGTGTCGGTCGCGCTGGCCCTCGACGGCCTGGTTAAACAGGTTGATAAGCTGGCCATTATCACCCCCAAAGAAGCCAATGAATTTATCAGCGACGAAGTCAGTGACTCCACCAGCGACTGGAAGCAAAACCTGCTAAATGTGTGGCGCTCACTGGTGGATGTTTTTATTCGGGTTGAATATCGCGACGAACCCGTTGAACCCATGATGACAGCTCAACAGCAATGGCTGTCACGCGAGCAAATCAAGCTGGCCCTGCAACAGGCTCAAACTGCCGCTCTGGCCGGTGAGCAGGCGCTGTATCAGGCCTCTGTTGAACGTGCTCAGGCGATAATCAGCGAAGACTACATTCAGACAAACAGTGATGTATCAGGATTTCAGAGTGCCCTGGGGCAGTTAAAAAATACCGATATCAGCAAAGCCATTCCCACTGAACTGAGTTCACAGGCTGCCCTTGAATCGCTGCTCGACAGCCGGGTAAAACGTGTGTTCGGTGAAGGAGCCAGCGCACTATGAAGAAACTTCTCTATATCTTAGTCATTGTGGCGGTATGTCTGGTCGCAATGATTGCCGCGCCATCGTTGGTGGGCGACAAAGGCTATGTGCTGATACAGATGGGTAACCTGGTGGTAGAAACCAGCGTCGTCGCCCTGGCTATCATGGTATTTATTGGTCTGGTTGGCTGGATCATCCTCTCAACCTTATTCAGCCGTACGTGGCGCTTAACTAAACTCTCAGGCAGTTGGTTTGGCAACCGCTCACGGCGTAAAACGCAAAAGGCTTTTTATCGCAGTATTCAGGCCCTCGCAGAGGGTGACTGGGAGGCTGCAACCAAAGCCGCCGATCAGGCCGAGAACGGCGAATTCGAAGGGGTAAACTACCTGGTTTCAGCGCAGGCAGCCGTGGCAAGAGGCCGCAAAGACACCGCCGAGCGCAAGCTTAACGAAGCCGCTGATTACGAGAGTTCCGCGCTGGCAGCGAGAGTGACGCTGGCCCGCATGGCATTGGCGGAAGGCCAACCAGCAGACGCATTAACAGAACTGGCTCAACTTAACGACAAACAACAAGCCGCAGCGCCCGCTATTAAGCTAAAAGTACAGGCGCTGGCAGAAAGCGGTCAGTGGGAGCAACTTGAGCAAGAACTGGGTGGATATAAGAAGATTCTCGGTGATGACTACGCCAAATGGTCGAAGCAAATTGCCAAAGGTCGCTTAGCCGAAGTAGCCAGCAAGCAAGGCGCAATTGCCCTTAAATCGTTCTGGGACAATCTGCCCCGTAAGCAGCGCAATGATATTGGCTATCAGGCCGCCTATGCCGAACAATTGCTCAGTCAGGGTATGCACCAGGAGGCACAAACCGTGTTACTCGACTGGCAAAAGCGCGGGCCGCAGCCGCAATTACTGCCATTGTTGAAAGGATTACAGTTACCTAACCCGGCACCAGCCATTAAAGCCCTGGAAAAATGGATTAAGGCCGATGACGACAACCATGAGCTATACATGGTACTGGGTCATGTAGCCTATAACGCCGGCGACAATTTGCTGGCTGACAAAGCATTGCAAAAAGCCATGAAGCTTAACCCTACACAGGAAGGTTTGTTGTTACTGGCAGAGATAAACGAAAAGACCAATAACCGCGAATCGGCAATGGCCTTTTATAAGCAAAGTCTTAACCTTAAATAGTAGTTTGGGAGCGCGATAAGACACGCGCCCGATACCAGCCTGATTTTGGTTTTTTTGAGTAGGCTTATGAGTCGATTTATTATCGTTTTAGCACTCATTGTGACGATGTTGGAAATCGTACCCCAACTTGCCTTGGCATCCCCAGACAACACCGAAGTAAATGAATATCTGCAAAGTGAGTTGCAGCATATAGCAACCTTAAATGAGCGCAGTGACGTAGCAGGCACCAGACTGTATATTTCTGCCTCGCCAGTCATCAATAGTGCGATAATTTGGCAAGCTGATGGTGAACAACGTTATCCGGCTACCGCACAAGTACTCCATGTATTGGATCAGCCTGTTATCGCTGCCGAAAAGCGATTAAAAGCACTTGCAGTACTCGCCCGCCCCTGGCGGGCAGAAAAGGCAGATGCTTCGGGCGCCGAATTATTTTATTGCTATCGAACACAGCAGATCATTTGCGCACTGCTTAATGTCGAGCAACTGGCCACTTTATTTTCTGTCTCGCCTGATGAGATCAATCAGCAACTCGCACTTTCCGATACTGAAGTGCCAAATCATACCTGGGTCACCTGGGCCGTAGCCGCTTTGGCAATACTGGGGATATCAACAGGCAGCGTTCTTTTCTCGCGCCGTCAGCAACCAGCAAAGGCAACCCAAACACGATATCAGGAAACCGGTTTCAGGTTAGGCGATCTGACAATCTACCCGAAACAATTGCGTGCTTTACGGCAGGACTTAGCCATCGACCTCACAGACAGGGACGTAAAGTTACTCCGGCATTTTGCCAGTCACCCTTGCGAAGTTATCACTAAACAAGAATTATATGATGCAGCATGGGGGCGGGAATTTATGCCAAATAGCCGGGCGCTGGAACAACACATCATCACCCTACGTAGAAAACTCGATCCCGAAAAGAAGCTGCCTACGGTAATCGAAACCGTACACGGTCAGGGATATCGATTTAGCCCTCCCGTATAAGTCTTTATCACCATTTTGAATAAAATCTTGCAAATTTCTTGCGAATAACTTTGCGTTTTCTGGCATATCCGATTGCCGTTTAGTGTGCAATGAGCTGGTCGATTAACTAGCAACAAAAGGTATCACAATGTCCTGGATTGGAATTTGGTCAGAACACGCACAAACCTACCTGTTGGTAATAACGCTCATCACGTTTTTTGCTTTCAGTCTGCCGCTTTTCTTTAGGCCTTGTCTGTGGGCAAAGCTTCTACTGTGGAAGGTTCCTGATGACACACACCTGACCATATACTTCGGAAGGTGCCTGGGCGCATTTGCCATCGTCACCAATATTATGTTTATGCAAGCGGCTCTCTATAACCTTGGAACGCCCTTTATCCTGCAATTTTTTATTCTGTTTTGCATTTTAATGGTGATCGTACACATTTGGGGAGCAGTGCTGCGTATTCAGCCTGTTACAGAAACTATTGAAACCGGGTTTTGGGCGTTATTACTGATCCTCAATTTCCTGTTTTATCCTGTTCCGCAATAAGGGGCGCAATGATGAAAACCGCAAATTATGTGATGGTGCTGATGATTTTCCTGCCTCTGCCAAGTACAGCTCAATTTATGGATGGCGAGATCGATGAATATGGTGGAGCATTAAATCCCACGGACTTTTCCTGGCATTACTATCAGGAACAAATGAACCGTTTTCCTGATCGAATTGGTACGATCTGCTATAACGCCTACTTACTCGACAAAGGCGGCTTACACAATGATAGTGAAAAGTTTTTAATCCAGTGTGCGCAACGAGGTTCAACTTCGGCAATGATCTATTTAGCACTGCTTTATGAACAAGGCACAATCAGGGAGGCACAACCAGAATTATCAACCCAATGGCTGGCTAAAGCCGCAAATGCCGGTAACCCAATTGCACAGTATCATTATGGCATGGCGCTGATTAATGGCGTAGGTATAACCAAACAGCCGCAATCGGGCACACAATGGATAGCAAAGGCAGCTAAACAGGGAGAAGTGTTAGCCATAAAGCATTTAGCAAAAACTCGCTGCCTTAGTGCGCATTGCTAGTAATACTCTAATTGAGCGGTCTGTTAAAGCAGACCGCCTATCTGGTTAACGGCCACCGCAATGACGTAAGCCAATAACCCGTAAGCCACATATAAGCCCCAGGACAGCTTGCTACTCCCGCTTTCGCCTTTGAGCATGGCAACGGTTGCCACGCACTGTAGTGCAACCACGTAGAATAACATCAGCCCCAGTCCGGCTTCGGTGGTCATGCCGTCTGCCTGTACCCGTTCAGCAAGACCGGCAACGTCTTCATCTGCGCCTTCCAGCCCAAACAGTGTCCCCAGCGCGCCGACGAACACCTCACGGGCCAGGAATGACATCAGAATAGCCACACCGTAACGCCAGTCGAGTCCCATCGGCGTAAAAATAGGTTCAATAAAGTGGCCGATCTGACCCAGCCAGGAATTTTGTAACGTTGAGTTCAATGGGAAATAGCCTAAAACCCAGATTCCCACCGACACCATAAAGATAATGGGGCCAGCGCGCTTAATAAACATAATACCGCTGTTTAACACCCGCTGAAAAAGCGGCTTCCAGTGTGGCAATCGATAGGTTGGCAGTTCCAGAATAAACGGCATATCGTTTTTTTCCAGATCGCGAGGCAGGAAACGGTTAAGGATCTGACTGACCACCAGGGCCATGAAAATACCAAAGAAATACAAGCCAAAGAACGCCGCGCCCTGCATATTGAAAATCCCCAGGAACGTCTCATTAGCAGGCACCAGTACGGCTACCAGCAAAGCATAAACGGGCAGGCGTGCCGAGCACGACATTAGCGGAATAGTGAGCATGGTGATCAGGCGTTTGTGAGGCGACTCTATGGTGCGCGCCGCCATGATAGCGGGTATCGCGCAGGCATGGCCGGATAAATACGGTATAAAACTGCGTCCGGAAAGCCCGAAAAAGCTCAGCGGCCGGTGGCACATCAGTGCCGCCCGGGCCAGATAGCCGGAGTCTTCCAGCAGCCCAATGATCAGCGTGAGTACCATTATCTGGGGTACAAACACCAAAAAGGAACCGAAACCACCAAAGATGGCATCGTTAATAAAGTCGTGCACCACGCCTTCTGCGGTGACCGCACCCACACCGCCAGCGAGGGTTCCAATAAAATCTTCCACCCCGTCCATTAACGGCGTAGCCAGGGTAAAAATGCTCTGAAATAACACGAACATCACGGCAATAAACATAATCCCGCCGGTCCAGTTGTTGAGCATGAAATTGTCGATACGATTCTGGTTTCTCAGTACGATATCGTGCTGAATGCCGAAATCCCGGGCCAGTTCCTGACTGCGCTCGGCAGCATCCGCATGAGGTGTGCTGTCGTTTGTAACATAACGCTCTGGTTCACCAGCCATGCCCAGTAAGCTTTGCTTAAACTCGTGTAAACCATCCAAAGAACGAGCCGACAGCGCTAATACCGGACTGCCCAGGGCTTTCGACAAACCGTCTGTATCGATGGTTTCGCCCACACGCTTAACTTCATCAATAAAGTTAAGGGCAAACATCACCGGTTTGTTATGCTCAAAAGCAAGTCGCTGAACCTGCAGGCCCATCACCAAACTCTGCGCCAACCGTGTGGCATCCAGCACCACCAGCACCATCGACGTGTCGTCATCGGCAACAGAACGTTTAATTTCCTCAACTGCGATCACTTCGTCACGGGTTAAACCATTTAACGAATACGCGCCAGGTAAATCTACCAGCTCGAATTTGTCACACTTGCCGCGCGTGATTTCGACAGTGATACCTGGATAGTTAGCGACTTTCTGGCGTAACCCGGTAAGCTGGTTAAACAGCAAACTCTTACCACAGTTGGGTTTACCTACCATTAAAATGCGTTGCATGAATACGGCTGTCCTGAATCTAGACTAACTGGATATTTCAGTCAGTGGGGAAATCTGAATACGGGTGGCCAGGTCGTGCTCCATAGCAAAAACACTTCCACCTAACTGCATGACCATTGGCCCACCTAAGGGACCGCGTCGGATACACTGCACATCACGACCTGTGGAAAGGCCCATTTCGCTCAGGCGGTCAATAATTTGTTGATCGAGGGAGGCGTCAATTTGAGTAACCTTGGCAGATTTTGACTTACCTAATTCCCATAACGTCATACTAAAAACACCTAATCAGTGGCACCTGCTGGCCAAAAAACTGTGCAGCGGTCACCCGCGCACCACTTAAATAACAATCATTCCCATTTAGACTACCAGAATTTGACCAGTCAGGCTATAGCAGACCGGTTTTTGTTAACCCCTGATAGACTATTTGTTGAGATTAGCCGATTTCGCCCCATATGTTTGGTAGCACACAGACCGGGTTAATAGGGATAAATAGTCATTCCGGCCGGGGACTTCTTGCTCTACACTATTCTGCAAGCCAATGGGGCCTGTTAATAACAAGGAATTTTATATGATCGCTTACACTATCGTTGGTACCAACAATATTGAAAAGGCCGCTGCCTTTTACGACGAACTTTTAAGTCTGGCAGGTGCTCAGCGTGCTATTGACGCACCGCGCATGATTGCCTGGGGCAATAACCCCGCCGCGCCCATGTTCGCCATCGCAACCCCTTATGATGAAAAGCCAGCGACCGTGGGTAACGGTAGCATGGTGGCAATTGCTGCTACTGATCCTGATCAGGTAAATGCATTTTATGCCAAAGCAATTGAATTAGGTGGTACGACAGAAGGCGAACCCGGCGTGCGAATGGACGCATACTACTGTGCTTATGTTCGTGACCTGGACGGCAATAAGCTGAATTTCTTCTGCATGGCGAACTAATCAGCAGCACAAAAAAAGCCACCTCAAAGAGGTGGCTCAACCGTCGTGAGTCAACGAGGTTATACGGAAATCAGAACTTCACGCCTACAGCCAGCTGAACACGGCGTGGGTTGTAGTAACTACGCGCTTCACCAAAGTTGTCATCGGTCAGGTACGGGTTGTAGTTATATCCGGTTTGCTTATCGAACACGTTAAACAGATCCGCTCTGAAACGGGCAGTATAACCTTCAACAAACTCCCAGTTTTGCGTGTAACTTAGGTCCACCTGCCAGTGGCTGGCACCACGGCGGCTGCCGGCAGGTTCAGCATAACGGCTGGTATGTGAAGTTGCATAACCATAACCAGTGCCATCCCAGGCAGTCCAGGCTTCACCCGACTGGAAAATAAAGTAAGCGCCCATAATACCTTCCCAGTCAGTGGTATAGGTGCTGATAACTTTAACTTTATGTGGCTTATCAGCCGCTAACTTACCATAGCGGTTATCCCATGGCATACGACCACGGCCGTCCCCATAGTATGACGAACCGATAAAGGTGTTCGCATCATTAGTTGACGTTGTGTTGTCCTGGTCAAAGTTACCGTAGTAATGGCTCCATACATAAGACGCGTTTACATACCATTTGTCATCTTGGTATTCCGCCTCCATGCTCCATTCCCAGTATTTGGTCTGGCCGCCATCAACTTCGGCAATCACATAACTGGAACCGCCTACTTCATCACGCATTGCACCCAGGTTAGGGATATAATCACCTTTTGCTGCAATATCCGCAGGTACCTGACCGATATCACCATACTTGCCATACGAACGCGCACCGTTAGGCATATCTTCCCAGAAGTGACTACCGTAGCGATAACGAACGTGTGAACGCAGGAACAATTCGCTAGTAACCAGTTTAGTGGTACCAATGGTGAACTCATCAATACGACGCGGCTTCATGTTATCGGCGAAGAACTTACCTGATGATCCTGCAGCTGGATCAAAGTCAATGTAGTTGCCGTCTTGGTCGAAGTTCACATCTAGGTCACGCTGGGTATTTCGAGCCCACGACGCAGCACGCGGAAGTGAACTGGCATTGGGGTTATAACTGGCATAGTTTGCAAATACCGTTGAGGAATCTTCATATTCCCAGGTAACGCCTAAACGCGGCTGGATCATATCTTTCCAGTCAGTTTTATACATTTCGTATTTCGCGCCAGGCGCTAACTCATAGCCTGATACATTTGCGCTGTTTTTACGCAGCCCCTGACCATAAAACGTGTCCCGGCTCACCATAACGCCAATATTGTAGGTAAAGTCACCGTGCTCAATTTCGTCATTGATTTCAAAATCGAGTGATTCAATAGAAGACTTGATAGGAGGTACCGTTTCACCATTCTGCAACAAGCTCATTTGCTGAATTGTTGCCTGGTAATATACATCGGTTCTATCTGGGTCAACGTCTGTCCCTAATCCACCTATGAGTCTGACGTTACCCCAACCGTTAGACAGACGAGCAAGCTCTTCTTCGCCCTCTGACCAGCGCGCACCAAAATGCAGGAAGTGAGTCATATCACCAGTATAAAGTTCGGTATCAAAACCAATCTGGAACGCTTCACGATTATACTCAGTGGTATTATAAGTAGGGTACGCGCCGACACCGCCGCCGCCGCTTAATTCGCCATCGTCATCAATGTAGCCGTACTGCTGAACATAGCCAGCTGCCAGCGCGTTGAAGATATCATACTCGGCCATTTCTTCTGGCGTAGCATTTGCCGGATAGTCACGCTCACTGGGCACTAAAAAGTAACCAAGCTGATCCATATTGGCAATATCTAACGAATCGCCAAGTGCTGGTGTAAATCCAAATTCAACATCAGGGCCTTCAACCCCTTCATCGGTATATTTCGAATATTTAAAAGTAAGGCTGGATGTATCACCTAACAGCCATGAACCATCAACTGCGGTGATTTTACTTTTAGATTCGCCACCACGGGAAACGCTATCGGTTTCGAACTCGCCGATTGACGCACCTTCTTCCTCGATGTCGGTATTACGGTGACTAACATTGATCAGAATGTCGTCAGTTGGTGCCCAGGTTAATTTACCATAATATTCATCACGAACTCGCTTATAAGATTTCGCCGGACCGTAAGCGGTTTGTTTATCTTCACCGGTGGTTTCAGGACGATAATACGAGCCGTAAAAAAACAATTGGTCCTGAATAATCGGACCGCTCACTGAGCCAATAATCCAACTGTTATCAACGTCACTGATGACACCATCTGTAGGTGTTGCAGTAAAGTCCGCATTCTGAATGCGGTATTCTAGGCTGCCGTGGAAGTCATTGGTACCTGACTTGGTGACAGAGTTAACATTTACGCCACCAGCACGGTTAAAACCAATGGCTTTTGAACCACCACGGTCTACCGAAACATAGGAGATATCGTGGGTTGAAGGTGATGAAGATAAGTTACCAAACATCGGCAGGGATAAATCCACACCATCCAATGCATAGCTGTTATCCACGCCCGAACCACCAGCTGAGGGGCCCAGTACGCCGTTTTCAGTATATTCTACACCCGGCAAAATTTTCAGCATGTCACGATAAGACTGACCAATGGGCATGTTAGCAATAACGTCTTCGCCGAACGAGTTAGTCAGCGATGAATCACCTTCTGTAACAATAGCAGTACCATATACTTCAATGCGTTCAGCCTGCATGGGTTCAAAAGCAAAATTAACCACAGATGCCTGTTCCAGAAGAACCTTAGTATTGGTTTTACGCACTGAACCATCTGCGAAGGTGAAAGTAACGTCGTAGTCGCCAGGGAGCAGATACGGCAGCGTGAACGTACCATCGGGACGGGTTGTTGTACTACGCGGTTTTGGCATCACATCACTGGTAACTACTACCTGCACACCACTAACGGCAACATCCCCCCCCGGTGCTGTTACGGTACCTTTAATACTCCCGGTAATTTGCTGTGCCTGAACAGGTGCGCAGATACCCGCAGCCACTGCACCGGCAAACATAACGGCAGCAGTAGAGGTTGAACGATTTTTCCAGGATTGACGAATTGCCTGACGAATCTGACCAGACAGATACTGCCCGGCAAATTTCGCCTTGATTGACGTGAGTTCGTTATTCATGAGTGTGACCCTTTTGCTGTTTTTAGTGCGGCTAAATTACCACTTATGGTCAACATTTAACCCACAGCACGACCACACGTCAAGAATAATTTTTTCTAATTATTCATATTTTTTGAAATATTTTATCTCATATCAATAATAATTTTCTGCTCAAAGCGTTTATTTATTCTAGTCAAATACAAAACTTCCTCGCCGGAATCGCGTTGATATCGGCAATACATTATAAAATAGCCAAAAATTCAAAATTTAATCAAATAAATTCATAAGCTTAAAATTTGAGCGACCAAAGTAAACAAATAACGTTTTTATATCTTTTCAGGGGTTAATCAGCTTACCATTATTCGCAAACGTGATTAATTATTACACAGGAATAGCTTATTCGCAGGAATAGAAATATTAATTATTCCTAATAAACCAACTAAATCTATTCCGAATTTATCACGGCAACCGGAGGGCTGGCTGCCGTGTTTTGAAAGCTTACGAGTTCCGGTGATTCCAGGGTCCCGAAATCGCCAGGGTTTTGGCAGGCGAATAGAGATTCACAAACAGCGTTTTGCCATCCGGCGAGAAGCACGCCCCGGCCAACTCGGTTTGCAAAGCCAGCCGCGCAAAAGGATACACCTCACCAGCTGGCGTCACACCTCGTAAATAATTATCCACAATGGCGGTGTACTGATCTTCACAAATAATCAAATGACCATTAGGCGTAACCGTAAGGTTATCACCGAAGTTAAGCAGTTGGCTGTCGGCACTCTCTACAAACAACTGCAAAGCACCCGGCGCGTCACTTTCTCCCGGGCTGCCCTCATAGACGGAAGGCTTGTAAGCCATTACCTGTCCCAGCTTTTTGTGCCCGCCGTTGGTACAGCAGAAATACAACCGGTCTTCTGCCCAGTGAATGCCTTCACCCCGGGCAAACAACGCTGCGCCTGCCTGATACCCTTGTTTACGCAGATCATCTTCAGCACTGTCGGGCGAAGTAATATCCACCCAACTAACATCCAGCCACTCACCTACCGGCATTTCACGTTTGTTCCAGTTACGAGAGTCAAACTTTGGATAGCCTTTAACGGCCAGCGCCTGCAACTGACCACCGGCGGCCAGATTACCGTATTCATTGGGGATTAAGCGGTACAGTAAACTGTCACCGCGGTCTTCCGTCATGTAAACAATACTGCTTTCAGGATCCACACAGGCGGCTTCATGATTAAACCGCCCCAGTGCTTTGAGCGGTTTAGCCTCAACCAGTCCGTTTGCGTTGGCGGGCACTTCAAATACATAACCGTGATATTTATTACCATCGTCAGAAGGCGTATCAACGCTTTCTTCACAGGTAAGCCAGCTTCCCCATGGCGTAATGCCACCAGAGCAGTTTCGCACCGTGCCTATAAGACTCAGATATTCCTGCTCTTTGTTGCCAGTTTTCGTATTGTAAACAAGAGTGGTAGTGCCACCCGGCAAGGCTTCATTACGTCTATTGTTGTCGTAAGCCAAGGCAGATTTAAACGGCGTCGGCTGGCCGGGCCCGAATTCCGTTAAATGCTTGGGCTGTAATTCGTGGTTCCGGATCAGTGCAACCCGGTTTTCATCCAGAGGCAAACAGCCCATGCCGTCGGCGCGGTCTGGTACCAGTAGTCCGTCATCCATTTTATCGCCGAAAGAGGATAAGACCTGATAAGAGAAGCCTTCGGGTAATGCCAGTACGCCCTTAGGATCGTCAATCAGCGGGCCATAACCAGCACTGGTTTTCATGGCAACATTGGTTGCCGCCATGGGCTGTCGGAAAAGGCCGCCTGACATACCGGCGGCTGCCAGTGTTCCTAAGGCGACGGTAAACTGTCGTCGTGTAATCATGGTGTTCCTATATTTTTCACAGCCATTTTTGTTTTCTACGTTACATCAGTAACATGACTTTAGAATGACAAAATGGGTGTTGGTTCCTTCCAGACAATAGCGTAAACGCCCAATACGCTATTTTTACCGATAAACTGCGCGCCACACTGATGGCTACTTTTCTTCTTCCAGCAAGCGCATCAGGGTTTTACCCAATCGAACATTCAGGGCCCCGGCTGCCACGGCTTCGGCAGAGTTTTCCATCAGTTTGGCGGCCAACGAACCGCTCAGTTGATTAGTCATCTCATCGGTAGCTAAATCAAAAATACTTTGCGCGGCCAGGTTCTGAGCGAGAATTTTCATCAGCTTCCAGTTGCCAGCCGTGGCGGGTCGCAGCCCATAGACTTTGGCTACCCGTTTTATGGTGCGCATGCTGATCCATAAAATCATCAGTGACTGAATAAGATGGTTAGGACTGATAAACGCCATGCTACCACTGGCCATGGATTCCTTTTTCACCACTTCGCTGGCTTTGGCTTTCACCGGCTGCGCCACAAACTGGCGATACATTTCCACAATCTCGTCACTGGAATGGTCGGCCTTTAACAAGCCGGTAAAACGCTTATAGCACTGCTCGGCATAGCTGTGCCGGGTAAACTGACTGGCATGCAGCTGCAATGCATCCAGCGTTGCCTGCCTGGAGTCGTTGCGCGCCAGTGCCGATAGCTTAGGGCGACGATGAATAAACTGAGTGACCTTACGATAACCTCGCACCTCACCAAGGGTCATAGTAGATACGCTAAGCACGAATACCCCCAATACCGCAGCCAGCACCGAAGTCGCCACCGGCGATGAGGCAAAGTTGCTTTCAATAAACGTGACGGCTTCAAATAAGCTAAAACCAACCACACAGCCGATACCTGAGAGCAGCGCCAGCCACTTCGCAGAAAACCCCTTACCCGGTTCAACCACGGTTAACGGCTCCGCCTCCCGCTTAGCCGGCATGGCATGATCCGGCGGCTGCATGTCAATTTCCGTTTGCGTGACTTTGGAGCGATAGGTTTTTTCTGTGGTGCTCACGGTTAGTCCTCCAGTAGATACTGAAACAGCCTGTCCAGGCCATTGCCATTTAAAATACGCGCCAGGTGATCCTTAGGCACACCGGCCGGTAAAGCGGGATAATGTTCATCAGCAGGCATGGCTTTTAACGAATCCGGTAAGGGCTCGAAGGTCGCTTCCATATACCGCCCTTCGCTGTTTATGTAGCGTAAGGCCTGGTCACTTGAACCGGTATCGGTAGCCTGAATGGCCGACAGCAGAAAGTGTTCAAACTGAATGTCGTCTTTATCCAGCTGAGCCGTTGCGCCCCGGGTGACATCTTTAAGCAGCGCCAGCAGATTATCTTTCTGCGCGGCCGGAATGAGATCGCTTTTAGTGGCGACAAAAGCCACTTTGGCAATTTTCTGCTGGCGTAACAGATGACGTTGCACCCAGCCCGGGGCACCATACACAAAGGTTTGCGCCAGATTACTCAGGGTTTCCCGCAACTGATACAAATGGCTCTTGCTGTGGTTCAAGCCCTCAAATAGATCCACCAGTATTATCTGCTTGTCGGTTTCGCGAAACGTACTTTGTTTTAATACTGCCAGCCAGTCTTTCTGGAAGACCTCAAAATGATGGGTAAAGCGCTGGGTCCACGGGCTGGATAAATCGCTGCTGATCCGCGACGGCAAGGGCGTAAAGCCGTACTCCTGCCAGTCGAAGCCCGAACCGGGAATAAGAAAACTTCCCGGCTGCAGCATAGAAATACCTTCAGCTTTGGCCGCCAGCAAATACTCGCGGTATTTGCTAACCAGCACGTTAATCACATCGGGCGTGGGCGGCTGTTCAAAATCGAACCCGCTCACCGCCTCGTGCCAGTCTTTAGCGAACTGATTCTGCGGCTCATTCATTTGCTGTGCCCAGGCGGAGTCTGACCATTGGGTAAAGGTTTTATCCAGCATGGGTAAATCGGTAAGCCATTCACCGGGGTAATCGATAAATTCAAACACGATATCGGTGAAAGGCAGCAGGTACTTTTTAACCCCGTGGGTTTGCCGCAACCGAACGGTTAACTGAAAGCCAGCCACCGATTCAGTAGCCGGTGGCCATTCGCCTCTTTCCAGGGCTGCCATGTGCTCTTCTAACGGGAATTCAGGCAGGTCGCCAAGGGGTTCCACCCACATATTTTCGACAAGATCCATGGGCAAATACCTTAGTAAGGGCAAACACTGATACTGCTCCTCGCTACGGTACTTAAGAATCGTCATCAGGCTGGTAAACAGCATAGATTTACCACTGCGGCTTAAGCCGGTAATGGTAAAGCGGTGGCGGGATTGCATAAACCATTGGGCAAATTGTGCCGAGCCAGCATCAGACGCCCGCCTGACCGGTTTAAGCACACTATCCAGCAAGTTTCGCATGGTCATCCTCCCGCCCCGTTACACTGCTATTATTCCCTTTGTCTATTCCCTAACGTGGGTGGCTTTGCAATCAATATCAAGCTTTTGCCACACTTTGTTACAGTTATAGCGCAAAGGGGTTATCGATGGACTGCGCCGGTTGGGTAAACCAGCGCGGACCATCCTCGGTCATGTAAAAATGATCTTCCAGACGAATTCCAAACTCACCCGGCACTACGATCATGGGTTCATTACTGAAGCACATACCCGGGGCTAACGGCTGCGGATTGTCTTTTACCAGATAAGGCCATTCGTGGATATCCATGCCGATGCCATGGCCGGTGCGGTGGGGTAATCCCGGCAAATCGTAATCGGGTCCAAGACCAGCGCTTTCCAGACTGGCCCGGGCAGCGGCATCCACGTTGCCACAGGGCTGACCATTAACCGCTGCGGCAAATGCTGCCAGTTGCGCGTCTTTTTCGGCCTGCCACAAACGGGCCTGCTTCTCTGTTGCGCCGCCAAAAGAGTAGGTGCGGGTGATGTCCGACAGGTAGCCATGTAACTTACAACCGGTATCAATCAGCACCAGATCACCAGTTTTAAGGACCTGCGGATCTTTTACACCATGGGGAAAAGACGTTGCTTTGCCAAACAGCACAATACAAAAATAAGAGCCGCTGGCGCCAACTTTTTTATGCGCTTCATGAATAAACTGTTCGACCTCGGTAGTGGTGATCCCTTCATGTAATATGCTGGCGGTAGCCTGATGTACTGCCAGCGTCATGTCCATGGCGCGCTGAATAAGCGCCAGTTCGCCGGCCGATTTATGCATACGGCAATGGGCTGTCACGCCGCTGGCGTTAATAATCTTGATATCCGGCATCGCTTTATTAAAACCATCCACAATAAAGAACGCCGTGGCTTCATCCACGCCGAAAATATCACCGCCGCTGACACCGGCGCTTTTTAATACATCGGCGGCCAGCGCATAGGGACTTTCGTGCTCCTGCCAGCCTACCATATCGCCGGCAACAACCTTGCGCTCTGACAGCGAGTCAATCTCAAATAAAGGGGCAATATAAACGACTTCACCACTGGCTGGCAGAATAGCACCTACCAAACGCTCGCTGGCATACCAGTCCATGCCAGTAAAATAACTTAAGTTAGTACCGGCATTAAGATAGATAGCAGCAATTTGATGCTCACGCATGTACTGTTGGGCTTTTTCAATACGGGCTAAGTGTTCACTATGCGCTATCGGCTGAGTGTCTGCAGTCATGTTTGAAAGCGTGGCCAGCACGGCTTCGCGGGTCTTGCCGCCAATACCTGTTTGCATGAATTACTCCTGTCCGAAAATACCTGCACACTATACCTCATACACCATTTTCACGACAGACAGCCACTGCGAAGCTGGTCTACGCAGAGTGGTAACCCGGCGGTTTATCCTCGCCCAATTCAACTGGCTAAGGCAGTATAAACAAAATACGATAGACTTATTAAAATCCGGATATAACAACAATAGGAGACTCTGGTGCTCACAGCTCAATCCCCCAACCCAATAAAAATCGTAGCCCTATCTGTGATGATGGCTTGCTCGGCAATCGGTGTAACGGCATGTTCATCTACGACTTCGCCGTCAGCCACCACCAGTGTGGTGGAAAGTAGCGCCGACAGCCGCTTCGAGGCGCTGTATAAGGCAGAATGGGCATGGCGCCAGAATAAAGACGCGACCGATGAAAACAGCAATACCACCAGCGCCCCGTCGAGCCTGCCGGATGTTAGTATTGCTACCCAGCAAAAACGCCTCGCCCGTTGGCAGGAAACCCTGACACAGCTGGACGCCATCGACGTTGAAGCCTTATCCGAAACCAATCAGATCAACTACGCGGTGTATCGCCTGCAAATTGAAAACCTGATTGCCGAGCAGCAATTTAAAACTTACGAAAAACCTTTACTCGGAGATACCGCCTTTTGGAGCAACCTGGCGTATATCACCCGTGAAACCTTTCATAGCGAGCAGGATTTCGAGAACTACATACAGTGGCTGCAAGACATGCCACGCTATTTTGATCAGCAAATCGCCAATATGAAACTTGGCCTGGCGCGTAAGTTCACCTTACCGAAGATTTCGTTACAGGGCCGCGATACATCAGTGATCTCAGTTATCGAGGCAAAAGGCGCGGATAACATGTATTTTAAGCCGTTTAAGAAAATGCCTTCCCGCTTAAGTGAGGAAAAACAAGCGCAATTGCAGGCCAAAGCCAAAGCCGCTATTGCCGACTATGTTATTCCAGCTCATCAGACCTTGCTGACCTTTTTACAGGAAGACTATATTCCTAACGCCCAGCCATCGATTGCCGGTTATGACCTGCCCGATGGCAAGGCCTATTATCAGGCGCAAATTAAGCAGTACACCACGCTGGATTTAAGCGCCGAGGAGATCCACCAGATTGGTTTGGATGAAGTCGCCAAGATCCGCCAGCGCATGCATGAAGTGATGGCCGATGTGAATTTTGATGGCGACTTACAAGCCTTTTTAACCTTCCTGCGCACCGATGAACAATTTTATGTTGATACACCACAGGCGCTGCTCGACCGCGCCGCCTGGACTGCCAAGGAATTTGATGGTGTGGCAGACCAGTGGTTTGGTCACCTGCCCCGCAAACGCTTTGCCATCATTAAAGTGCCGGACGATATCGCGCCATTTTATACCGCTGGCCGTGGCGGCCCGGGCACTTATTGGGTAAATACCTATGACCTGCCCTCTCGCCCGCTGTATTCCCTGCCAGCACTCACGCTACATGAGTCCGCACCGGGCCACGCGTTCCAGATGCCACTGTCACTGGAAAACGACGCCATTCCCGAGTTCCGCCGTAAAAGCTATATCTCAGCATTCGGTGAAGGCTGGGCGCTTTACAGCGAATTATTGGGTGAAGAAATGGGCCTCTATCATACGCCTTACGAGGTCTTTGGCATGCTGAGTTACCAAATGTGGCGAGCGGCTCGTTTGGTGGTAGACACCGGCATTCACGCTAAGGGTTGGACACGTAAAGAGGCGCAGGACTTTATGAAAGAGAACACAGCGCTGTCGATTCATGAGATCACCACCGAAGTAGACCGCTACATTGCATGGCCTGGACAGGCACTTTCTTACTACCTCGGTCAGATGGCCATTGTTGAATACCGCGCGCGGGCAGAACAAGCCCTCGGCGAGCAGTTCGATATTCGTAACTTCCACGACATGATCCTGCAAATGGGCTCGGTGCCGCTTTCGGTTCTGGACAAGCGGGTAGATAAGTTTATTGCCGAAGGCGGACCATCGCCCTACCCGGCAGGTTAACATCGTCTCAGGGGGCGTAAATGATTGTTGGCAGCGTACCAACGCCGGCAAGACTTACGCCTTGTTTCCTTAAGCCTGTTACAACGCTTCGTTTGCCATTTTGAGCGCTACCAAGATGGTTTTGTCGGTATCAATTTGGATATCAGGCATAGCACCGCTGTTTTTCCAACTATCGCCGGTTTTTGGATGTTGCAGCACAGCCTAAGCCATCACCAGACTCAGGTGCTCACTCAGTCTCTCGACAGTTGTCATAAGGCAAGGGCTTCAGTTGTATTTTCAGGCGACCAAGAGAAAACTGAGCATCGTTCAATTCACCTTGCCGGAGGGCACTGTTTAACCACTCAACAGTCTCCTGACGAGGGTCGTCACGAATGTAATTCTTCTCAACCACACTAATCAGTTGTGTTACCGCGCCATGAACTTCCTGTCTGGAGCGGAATAGTTCGTCCGTCCCCAATGCCGGTGTTAAGCCGCCTACCGTTAAAGTGCTACAATAGCGACGTGTTTATTTAATAAGTAGCGATGTAAATGATGCGTTTTTCCGACCTGGGCCTGCACACTATTCTGCTTGCCACCCTTGATGAGCTCGACTATCAGGCCCCTACGCCTATTCAACAGGCCGCCATTCCCGAAGTATTGGCCGGACGTGATGTGTTGGCGGGCGCACAAACCGGTACCGGTAAGACCGCCGCGTTTGCGTTACCGTTAATTCAGCGCTATCTGTGTCAATCAAACGCGGAAAAAGCCATTCGGGTATTAGTGCTTACCCCTACACGCGAACTCGCTCAGCAGGTTCAGCAGAGTTTTGTCACTTACAGTCAGGGAACCGGATTGCGCTCCGTAGTGGCCTACGGCGGAGCGAGTATTAACCCGCAGATTGAAGCATTAGGCCTTGGTTGTGATGTACTGGTTGCCACCCCCGGGCGTTTACTGGAACTGGTTAGTAAAGCGCTTATTGACCTGAGTACCTTGCAAACGCTGGTACTCGATGAAGCAGACCGCATGCTGGATATGGGCTTTATTATCGATATTAAGCGGATCCTCAGGCACCTGCCGGATGCGCACCAAACGCTGTTTTTCAGTGCCACATTTAACGATGAGGTGTATGCCCTCAAAAATACCCTGTTAACGGATCCGGCGCTCATTGAAGTGACCGAACGCAATACCACAGCCAGCAAGGTTGAGCAGCGTGTTTACGAGGTCGATAGTGCTAAAAAAGCTGCGCTGGTGGCTTATCTTATCGGTGTGAATAACTGGCATCAGGTACTGATTTTTACGCGGACTAAACAGGCGGTGGACGCGCTGGTCAAAGAGCTCGGCAAAGATGGTATTACCGCAGATGCGGTTCACGGCGATAAAGCCCAGGGGGCCCGCGAGCGTGCCCTGGAAGCCTTCAAAGCCGGTGAGGTACGAGCGCTGGTTGCCACCGATGTAGCCGCCCGGGGCCTTGATATCCAGCAGTTACAATACGTGATCAATTTTGAACTGCCCTACAACGCTGAAGATTATATCCACCGCATTGGTCGCACCGGCCGTGCCGGTCAGGCCGGACTGGCAGTATCACTGGTTTCCCGTAAAGACAAGTACCTGCTTGAAGACGTTGAAAAACTTACCGGCGAGCATTTTATTGTCCAGTGGGTGGAAGGCTTCGAGCCGAATCCGGCAGCGCACGATAGCGCAGGTCCCCCCCGACGGAAACCGTCTAAAAAGTCGCTGCGCGCCAATGCCCTTGGCCAAACCAGAAACAAAGGGAAGGCCGGCAAACGGCGCCGCTAAGGCATTTAAATATATAACATGTCAAATCCGCAGGTTTGGCGGCCGTGTTTTTTATCTGGGGACGGGGTACCATAGCGCGTCTTTTGTTGCGGAGCTCACATGACCCTTTCATCACAACTGCTCACCGGTCCTATTCATAAAGCGCTGTTATCACTCGCCATTCCCATTGTGATCAGCCAGCTCCTACAGTCTGCCTACCAACTGACCGATGCGTTTTGGGTGGGCCGGCTAGGTCCGGCCGAAGTTGCCGCAGTCTCGATCAGTATGCCGGTCACCTTTCTGGTGATTGCCATTGGTGCCGGACTTGCGATGGCCGGTGCCACGCTGGCCGCTCAGTACATGGGCGCCGGTCGCAAAGAAGAAGTCGACAAGGTTTCAGCACAAACGTTATTGATGGTGATGGTGGTCTCTACCTTTCTGGGTACCTGCGGGTATTTGTTGTCGCCGCACTTTCTGACCCTGCTGAAAGTAGAGCCTGAGGTGTATAGCAACGCTCTGAGCTTTATGCATGTTTCGTTCATCGGGGTGATCTTTGTGTTTACCTTTAACATGTTCCAGGCGCTGATGCGGGGCATTGGCGAAGTGCGTATTCCGCTACTAATTGTGCTTGCCACCGTGTTGCTTAACCTGGTGCTCGACCCGCTATTTATATTCGGTTACGGCAGTTTTCCCGGTTTAGGCGTCACCGGCGCAGCTTTGGCAACTCTGGTTACTCAGGCGCTGGCCGCCGTAATTGGCATTGGCATTTTACTTAAAGGGCGCCATGGTATCCATGTTCGGTTGCGCTATTTCATCCCCGATTACAACTATATTCGCCGCGCTTTTTTCCTCGGTATTCCCGGCTCAGTTGATCTCTCTGCACGGGCGCTCGGGCAAATTATCATGTCGTTTCTGGTGGCCAGTTTCGGTACCGTAACCATTGCCTCCTACGGCGTGGGCAATAACATTTTGATGTTTGTTACTATCCCGGCTCTCGGCCTGGGTATGGCTATTTCCACGCTGGTGGGGCAAAACCTGGGCGCCGGACAAATTGAGCGCGCTTCCCAGGCCGCTTTTACCGGGGCAATCTGGGGGTTTGTTTCGCTAACACTGGTTGGCATATTAAGCTTCTTTCTGGCCCCGCAAATCATCGCGTTTTTCGTACCGGAGCAACCAGAAGTGATTGCCACCGGCGCAGAATTTGTGGAAGTGATGGCACTCACCTGGGGCGGCATGGCCGTGCAGGTATGCATTACCGGCGCATTCAGGGCTTCCGGTAATATGGTCAATGCCATGGTGCTGTCACTACTGTCGCAGTGGATGTTCCTGTTTCCCATTGCGTTTATCTTATCGAAACACACAGCGTTAGGTAAAACTGGCATTTGGTGGGCTTTTGCCGCCACCAATATCCTGATTGGCATTGTGAGTATTTGCTGGCTGGCCCGAGGCAGTTGGAAGCACACCAAGCTCACCAATCAAAAACAGGAAGTGCTACAGGTTACCGAAGAAACCCTGCGAGAATCAGAAGATCAGTATTATCCCTGATAGCGTCATGCCGGTACGTTTTTGCACCGGCTTTCCTGTCGTTTAGTCCAGATACTGGGCTCTTAAACGAGCAATATCTGCATCACTTACGTTAAGTTCTTCTCTGATAAAGGCATCGATAGACCCGGATTGAGTTTCCATTTCAGCAAATGCTGCGTTCAGGTAGCTTTCACGGGTTCCCATCAGCGCGCCAACAGCCTCCTTGGGTAACCGGGCCAGCATCGCCATTGACGCATCCTGTTTGTGATCATCGCCTTTTTCTTTGTGTCCGCCGATTAAATCTTCCGGCCGTAAGATCTGCTCAGACAACACGTAGTCCTGCATGATCACATCCTTCTCTACCCCCAGTGCATACAGAATTAATGCAGCCGCTACACCGGTTCGGTCTTTACCTGCGGTACAGTGGAATAACAAAGGCTTATCATCAGCAACCAGCTCGGCAAACATGGCCCGGTAATGAATCTTTTGCTGATTAAGCAATCCCGGGTACATACCGGCCATCACCAGTTCCATGTCTTGCTCGGTAACCCTACCCTCGGCAAACATTTGTTTAAAAGCAGAGGTATCAAACTCAAGCTGATAGTCCCAGGTCATATGATTAATGTCGCCAGCCTGCCAATGGGTCAACTCATTCTGGCGCTCACTGTTGCCCCGAAAGTCCACCACGGTTTTGATATCCAGCTCTCTTAACATGGCATAGTCGGCATCGTCGAGATTATGCAGCGCACCTGAGCGATACAGTTTTCCCCATTTAACCCGCCGACCATCAGCGGTTTTATAGCCGCCCAGATCGCGAAAATTACGTCCGCCATTGAGGTTCAGCACGCGTGAGCGCACCACGGCTTGCCCACCATTTTGCCCGGTAAACGTAAAAGTGTAACGGTCCTGTATCGGCGCGTTCCACTCAAGTGATACAACCCCACCATTAATTTTGTTTGAAATCATAATGGCTGTATCGCTGCGTTCCCCTTTTGCCGTCACAGAAACTGGCTCTGAAGACTGCCAGTTTAAAACATAATGACCACTGTCACGGTCAACAGTGACCTCAGCATCCAATGCCAAAGCATTAAAGCTCATGACAACAGCACCGGCTACAACCGACAGTAATAGGGTTAAATTTTTCATCATAAATCTCCGCCGGACTGTTTTCAGCAGCCCGGTTTAGTTAGTCAGTATTTGAGGGGTTAGTAACTCAGGCGCAGGCCAAACAGGAAACGACGACCATAGCTTTCAGACTGATTGACCGTATTGTTGCCGGCATAACGCAAATCGGTCTCATCAGTGAGATTATTAGCGTTAAAGTATACCGTGGCCGACACCGGTCCGGTAAGATCGTCAGGCAGCACATACTGTAAATTGAAGTCCAGTCGGCTTTGTTCGCCCCAGTATTCAGTGGGATCTTCAATGGGCGAGATCCATTCATCCCGGTATTGATAATTCAAACGGGCAGACACACCGTAGTCTTCATAAAACACGGAGGCGTTATAAATCAAATCTGACGTACCGGGTAAATCCAGCGTCTCGCCCTGAATGGTTTGAAATTCGGATTCAACGAATGTGGCGTTAACGCTTATCCCCCATCCCATCAGTCCCGGCACAAAATCTTCTGCCATAGCAATCAGGTTGAGTTCGATACCGATAATTTCACCATCCGAGCCGTTTACTGGTCCGGAAAGTTCCCAGCGCTCACCGGGTTGTCCACCATAGATAGCACCATCCACATTCTGCACGTCGGTGTAGATAACGTTGTCCACAAAGCGGCTGAATACGGATGCCGAGGCAATACTGGCAGGCGCAAAATAGTATTCCAACGTGGCATCCAAACCGTAGGACTCTTCTGCTTCCAGGGACGGATTACCGCCGCTGACGGTGGCCGGTGTCGTGGTTGGATTAATACTCGCTGCGGCGCGCCACTCCTGGTAGGTCGGGCGGTTTACACCGCTTGAAAATGACACCCGGGCGATAGTATTGTCGTTAACATTGTAATTGAGATGCACGCTTGGCAGTACATTGGTAAAGTCATCACGGTAATCCACCGAATTTTGCTCACCGGTTTCACTATCGATAAGCGTACCGATGGAAGAATAATCCGTTTGCTCTACACGCACGCCATAAACCACGTTACCCCAGTTAAACTGGGAGTCCATCATGGCGTAAACCGCAATAATATCTTCTTCGATATGAGTACGCTCATCAGCCGAGGCCGCCGGGAATAACTCTGCTCCGGTGGCTTCCCAGGCTGCACGTAAACCTGCATTGTCCCAGTAGTTAGCATTAATACTGTTGGAAGTATTTGACGTCCAGCTTTGGTCAGTCAAAAAATTGTTTACGTCAAGGGCTACGCCCCCCAGAGCCGGAATAAAAGCCAGGACATCGAAGTCCACCAGGTTTTCACCTTTTGCCTCACGCTGATTATATTCGCCGCCCATTGAAAACGTCGAAGGTAATCCCAGAAAAGCCAGGTCTTTGCTGGCATCCAGCTTAATTTTGTCAGCATCAACATTCAGTGGCGAATTGATTTTATAGGCATAAGTCGAAGTCGGCCCATACACTATCTCGTCTACCGGTGTTGCCGGCGTGATAATCGGGTCTTCAATATTGCTGAGATCCAGGTCCACCAAATGAATATCCGCGGCATAATCGTTCAGGAAGTCTAAGCCCGACTGATAGATAATGGGCAATTGTGTCGAAAATTCGGTTTCGGTGAGGTTATAGCGCAATGCCACATCCCAGCCCGCAATAAGAAAGTCACTACCCAGTGTAGTGGTTTGAGTGGAATTACTGTACTCACCGTCTTGTAATAGGCGGTCAATATACACCGGTGCATTCTTAACAACCGGTCCTACTGGCGAGGTCGCAAAGTTAAACACATACTGGTTACGCTGCTCCAAATCGGTAAACTCGGAGTACAGGCTGGAAATAAAGAAACGCGTGCCATTATCCAACCGATACTCCAGCCGCCCACCGTATGCTTCATCTTCACGAGTGAGTTTATAACTGCGCATATCAATACTGTTGACCGCGCCATCGGCCCCTAAATCATATTCACGGTTATCGGTAATTTGCTCGCGGCTGTTCTTTGAATAAAAGCCCATAATGCCAAAATTGTCGTTAGAGAAAGACAGGCGTGAACCAAACTTCTCCACGTCACCGCCACCCAATTGCTGCTCTCCCATGCCCACATCAAGGTCGGCGCTAAAGCCTTCACGGTCGAACGGATTAAAGGTTTCGATATTGACATAACCCGCCACTGCCTCACCGGTCATTGACGGCAGAACGGCTTTATTCACTTCAATACGACGGGTTATCACCGACGGGAACGAATCAAAACGAGGGATCCTGCCGTTTTCTGCACCGGGCACGTCTATGCCGTCAAAACCAATTGCGGTGTAGCGAAACGGCATACCTCTGAAGTTGATATAACGAGCCTGCCCCTGATCCCTCTCAATCGCCAGACCGGGAACGCGACCCAGGGAGTCCGCCAGGTTTTGATCAGGAAAACGGCCAATCGTATCAGCGGCAATCACCTCCATCACATTGGATGCTACCCGTTTGGCTTCGATAGCGGCTGTCTGGCTGTCTTTAATAGGTGAAGCTAATGCGACAACCTCTTCGATTTGTTGATTGTCATCCTGACTCGCTTGTTGGGCGTGTGCCGTGGAAACAAATAGCCCTAAGGCGGCCATTATCGACACGGTTAGATAAGAACGTGGTTGCATGAAATTCTCCAGCGCTTAAAAAAGTTGGGGGCGAGTCTGCAAAACCTCAATGACAACCATGTGACAGGGATATCTGAAACTTAAATGAGATATCTCTAAAACCAAAAGTACCTATTTTTCTTATAGTTAGATTATTGTGATTTTTTCTCGCGGCGCTTGAATACGGTAAAGATAACGCAATGAGGTTTGTTCTCTGCGACCTTCAAACAAGAAAGGCCCTGCCAGCTCTTCGCCCAAAACCGCAATCAGTTCATCTTTAATTTTATTGCGATTTTGATCGAGCTTCTTCGCGGTCAGGCCGTTACGGCCAAGATCATTAATGGCCTTACCATGACCGCCAAATTGCTCCATTAAGGCAATTAATTCTGCTGCCAGCTCATGATCAGCTTTGCTGGTGAACGGGTTTAGTACCCATCCGTCTTCGGTTTGGATGCGCTTTTGTGCGTACCACAGATAGTAGTAATAAGGTGTGGCTGTTAGCTTAATCTGTATCCCTTTAATAGTGAGCAGTCTTCTCACGGCGTCAAAACTCAATTGCTCAGGCAAAGTCAATGCATTCAGGAATACTTGTTCTTCATCTTTAAAATGAGTAAATAGTAAGCCCAGCCAGGCCAGTTCGCGCGCCGTGACATTGGCAAGTTTATAGCGGTTTACCAGCGTTACTAACTTATCGCGCGCAAATCCCGCTAAAGGAGGGTATTGAACAAGGGTTTCGATAACCTCCCTTGTTGACTCACTGGCAACTGCGACTTCAGTGGCCTGTTCAGCATTTAAACCCAACTGTTGCCAATAGTTGATGCGTTCGGCAAGGTGTCGGCTCAGTGGTACAGGGAGCCATCGAACAAAGAGCACCAGAAACAGCGAAAATAACAACTGACTCACGATCAGCCAATGCCAGTTGATTTCACACATGAGTGCTCCGCTATAACTCATGTGATGATTTGGATCGTCCAGAGCAAGGCGAAAAAGGAGCAAATTACGCCAGCGTGCGCCGCTATCCAGAGCCTCTGTTGCAGTCAAGTCCGTTACATGGCATTGCCCTAAAACTGGCAAACCACTCTGCGAATTCACCTGCTGAAGGGCATGACTGATTTTATCGACAATAAAATTAACAACTTCTTCATCCATATTGCCGGCGTAAATTTTATTTGGCACCAGTGATTGATAAGTCGCAGCGTACTGTTGCTGGATAGAAGTTAGCAGTGACCATTTCGACCATGCGAGGGTAACAACACAAAGCACGATACCAATAATAAATACTGAGACAAACTGTTTCACAGAGAAGCGTTGCATCACTGACATCCGGTTAACGAGGTGTCTACCGATGACAGATTTAAAACCGTGGTTAAGTGCTCAACGATGGGCGTCAGTGCATCGGACAGTTCACAACGAACAGCGTTAGAGAGTTCAGACGTGACAAACAAAGTAGCGCTATTGCCACTGGTAATTCTGACACTGTGGAGGCCGTCTTCCCTGCCCTTACGGAACAACTCGATTGTACTGATCATATCCACTTCACCCTTATCAAACGCTTCGTATAATGAATAACTATCGGCGTAATAACGGATATCGAGGGCGTCTATATGACTTGAACGGGATTTTAGATCCTGCAATGGCAGCAGGTAATGCGTGTGACTAAAGGTATCTTCTACCAGGCCAATACGCAGCTTATCCAGTTGCGAGAAATCGATGACCTGATGGCTAAACCAGAACACTGAAAAGCCATCAAATTTTATAATAGGTGTATAGAGTTGTGAAAAGCTGGGCACTAGCCCTTTAAGGCTATGTTCACGACCCATAATGACATCAAAATCCTGATTAAGCAGGTTCACTGCGGTTAACGTTTCCCTCGCCTGCCAGGAGAGCCTTACACTGCCATAGTGTTGTTTTATTAACGGTGAGTCGCACAGTGATTGTGTAATTTTGTTGGCCGTCACCGGCGTGTACACCTGCATATTAAGTTGCTTTTCCAGCTCTGAGCCGGTTTGACACTGTACTTCATTAAGCGGGCCAATGTTCAGTGCAACTGACTGATGACGGGTAAGCAGCAGGTCGAGTGCCAGTGTTCCGATAACACAACTACAGATTATCAAGACATAGCGAAAGCGTGACATGGAGCCTGGAGAGTTAATAAACCAGTTTTAAGTTTATGATGATTAGGTGACAAATTTGTGACCAAATGGACCGCACCTTCCCAGCTTGTTTTTACTGGCCATCTGCAGTGGCCTTTGTACAATCCTTCCAAAACTCATACAGGCTAACAGCAAATTAATGAAAATCCACCGTATTAACCCCACTCCGCGTTGGTCAGATGTCACGGTTTTTAACGGCATTGCCAACTTCGTTGAAGTCCCGGAAACTGACGTAGTACTCGACATCGAAGGCCAGGTAAAGGCGATTTTTGAACAGGCAGAAGCCTCCCTTGCTTTAATCGACAGCGATAAATCGCGTATTTTAAGCGTGACCGTTTATATCACCGACTTCAATCTTGTTGACCGATTAAATGCAGTCTGGGACGCCTGGTTTGACAAAGGCACGGCACCAAGTCGGGCGTGCGTAAAAGTTGAACTGGCCGATCCCGACTGGCTAGTTGAAATGGCCTTTACCGTAGCCGCCGGCGAAGCGTATTTATAAGCCTATCCGGAGCGGCAAATGCCGCTCCGGCACCCCGAATCAGTTTTCTTTTACCTGATTACGCAACACAAATTTCTGTATTTTTCCGGTAGACGTCTTAGGTAGTTCACCAAACACAATCTTCTTAGGCACTTTAAAACGTGCCATATTATTGCGACAGAATTCAATGACTTCTTCAGCACTTACCTCCATACCATCTTTGAGTTTAATGAACGCAGCAGGCACTTCTCCCCACTTTTCATCTGGCTGAGCCACTACAGCAGCTTCAATGATGGCCGGATGGCGATAAAGTACGTCTTCCACCTCAATACTGGAGATGTTTTCGCCACCAGAGATGATGATGTCTTTAGAACGGTCTTTAATTTCCACATAACCGTCTTCGTGCCATACAGCCAAATCACCGGAATGAAACCAGCCGTCTTCGAAGGAATTATCCGTGGTTGACGGGTTTTTCAAATATCCCTTCATCACCACGTTTCCACGCATAAAGATTTCACCGACAGTTTTACCATCCTGGGGTACCGGTTCCAGGGTATTGGGGTTAGCCACCATGATGTCTTCCTGCATCGGTACTTTAACGCCCTGACGCGACTTTTTACGGGCCTTCTCTTCCATTGGCAGTGCATCCCATTCATCATGCCAGGCACACACTACACAAGGACCATAGGTTTCGGTTAGGCCATAAACATGGGTCACCGCAAAACCCATTCCCTCCATACCCTGAATCACGGCAGCCGGTGGAGCAGCGCCCGCCGTCATCACGCTCACCTGATGCTCAATGCCCGCTTTCATCTCATCCGGCGCGTTATTAAGCATATTCAGTACAATAGGTGCACCGCAGAAATAATTAACCCCCTCTTCCTTGATAGCCTGATAAATTGCATCGGGGCGAACATGGCGCAAGCACACGCTCACACCGGCATTGGCAGCAATGGTCCAGGGGAAGCACCAGCCATTGCAGTGAAACATGGGCAGCGTCCATAAATAGCGCGGATGTGGCGCCATATTCCATGACACAATATTACTCACAGCGTTTAAATAGGCGCCGCGATGGTGATACACCACGCCTTTGGGATCGCCGGTGGTACCGGAGGTATAATTCAGGGTAATGGCATCCCATTCATTCTCTGGCAAAGACCACTCATAGTCCGCCGCATCGCCGGTAGCGATAAACGCTTCATAATCCATCTCGCCAATCAATTCGCCGCCTTCGTAGTAAGGGTCGTCAATATCAATCACCAGCGGGCGCTTATTGAGCATTTTCAACGCTTTACCGACTACTTCAGAAAACTCCCGGTCAACCACTACCACTTTGGCTTCGCCATGTTGCAGGATAAACGCGATGGCTTCGGCATCCAGACGAATATTGACCGCATTGAGCACAGCTCCGGTCATCGGCACACCAAAGTGCGCCTCAAACAGCTCTGGCAGGTTAGGCGAGATAAAGGCGACGGTATCGCCCTTACCTATTCCCCGTTTTGTCAGGGCACTGGCAAGCTGCTGCGTGCGCTCATAGGTTTCGGCCCAGGTGCGGCGGGTTTGCTGGTGAATCACCGCCAGATGATTGGGGTAAACCGCAGCAGTGCGCTTAATAAAAGACAACGGGCTCAACGCCGCAAAGTTAGCCGGGTTTTGATCGAGTCCTAACGCATAAGGGTTGTGAGGTGTAGGGTTCATGGTTATCCTTCTCGCATTCAAACAAGTGTTTAATTCACCCCCATACTAGACTTTTGTTTAAGCTAATCACAGTAGCCAATGGTCTTATACGTGACGCCATGAAATACCTTATTCGTATTAAGAAATCAGGGTAAAAGAAGATGCTATTAAAAGGTTGATGATACAGAGGCGCGCTCTACCCCACCGAAGCAGGGGCAACAGCGATGTGAAACTGGATTATTATCCGGTTAGTTAAGCAGCGGGACGATTTTCCATGGCTGGTTAGATGTATCGGATCCCCTATTTCAGAGCCGCGTCTTCGCCTTCAAGCTGCTGTTCTTTCAACTCAAGTTCTTTAACTTCCGCTTTAATTTGCGCACGAAGCTTGTCATGCTGCTCTCTGGTGAGCGGATAAATTTTGTTGATGTAGCACCGAAACGGCAATGAGTCGGGCGTGTAGATAAAGTCGGTACCTTCACTGAGAGAGTTGCCAAAACGGCGGTGCAGCAAAATACCCGGAGCAAAGGCAATTTCATTGCAGCGAGGCACCAGTTCTACCAGGTAATGGCGCATGGGAGAACTGCGAAGGATCAGATATTCATCACTGAGTTCGGCGTAGCTGTCGAGCCGAAAAGCACTGACAGTATGGTCGCGCTCAAGGGATTCATCCGCCACAAACTGCTCCACCAGCATCACCATTTCATTGTTGGTTAAACGCGGTGTTGCACACCCGGCTAACATCAGTCCTGCTATCGCTAAAAGCCAATATCGCTTCATAATACACCTTTTTAAAAACGTTAACTTTGCAGGTTCGACAACCTGCCAGCCCAATAATTCCTTGTTTATCAGTTGCCACTTAATAGCCTAGCACGCCTTGCTTAACCCAAACTGAACAATCCGTTTTAAGTATATGAGTATTACTTAGAAACCAACAGCTTATACTGCTATTATTGATTACATTGCGGCGATCACCAGCGCACCTCATATAAAGCGACCGGATAAAGAGACAGCCATTGGACACCAGAGAGTTTATTCAAATACGCCGGTTTATTCTTAAGCTGGGTAAAATGCTGCACAAATACGGCACACCGGCCTTTCGTCTCGAAGCCTATTTAACCGAAGTCGCCCGTTATCTGGGTGTACATGCCTCCTTTATCTCTACGCCGACGTCTTTATCAGTGGTTATCTGGAGTGATCGTCACGAAGAGGAGTACAGTCACAATGCGCGGCTTGAGCCCGGTGAACTGGATTTAAATTCGTTGTCACTCACCGATGAACTGGCCAACCTGCTGTTATCTGGTCAGGTAACGCTTGAAGAGGCTGACAAGCGTTTAACCGAAATCGATGCCATGCCAAGCCCCTACGGTAAACTCATTACCGGTTGCTCTTTTGGTTTGTCCACCGGCGCTTTCGGTATGCTGATGGGCGCCAGCTGGTCGGAAATTTTTTGGTCCGGTCTGTTCGGTTTTGTGGTGTATTTCTGGGTGCTGTGGTCAGAACGCTCCAAGCGCGTTGCCCTGATGCTTGAGCCGGTGATTGCCTATGTGGTGGCCTTTCTGGCCTGCGTGGCGAGTCGCTTTTTTGATCCGGGCATTAACATTCCCATTATTATCCTGTCATCGGTGATTATCTTTGTGCCGGGGCTGGCGCTAACCATGGGGCTTGCCGAGCTCTCCTCACGCAATATGGTGTCGGGAACAGCGCGTATTATGGATGCCATGATGCAACTGTTTAAACTGTATTTTGGCGCCTTTTTAGGCGTGGCTACCGGCTTTAGTCTGTTTGGTGAGAATACTTATTCGCCAGCTGAATCCTTACCTTACTGGTCTACCTGGCTAGCCGTGGTCTTGCTGGGATTTGGCCTGGTGGCGATTTTCCGTACCCGTGCTAAACATATTCCCTGGGCACTGGCGGCCGCGTTGATTGGCTACAGTGCCACGGCGCTAAGCTCCGATTTTTTGCCGCAAAATATCGGTAGCTTTGTGGGGGCATTTACCCTCGGGATCTTCGCCAATGCCTTTACCCGCATTGTCAATCAGCCCGCCACCATTGTGGCCATGCACGGCCTGATTGTGCTGGTGCCGGGCTCAAAAACCTATATTGGGCTGAACTCTTTTGTCTCGGGTCAGGATTTCGTAAATGCCGATCACATCGGCCAGGACGTATTTTTGATTTTTATGTCGCTGGTCGCCGGACTTATTTTCGCCAACGTGGTGTTCCCCACCAAAAAAGCGCTCTGATTCTAGCCAATAATACCCAGCTCAACAGCCCGCAGCACCGCACGGGTGCGATCACGGGCATCCAGTTTGGCCAGTATCGTCGACACCTGATTCTTTACCGTGCCTTCGGATTTAAACAACGCCCCGGCGATTTCTTTATTGCTGCACCCGGATGCCATTAACCGGAGGATTTCTTTTTCCTTGGCCGACAGCGGTTCAACCGGAGCAAGGCCGTCGGGGATGGTATTCAAGCCCTGCAGACTGTTAATCAGGGTATTGGTAATAGCGGGCTGAATCAGCGATTCACCGTTATGCACCGCCTCAATACCGTCGACCAGGGTTTCCAGCGATACGTCTTTTAGCAAGTACCCTTTAGCACCGGCACTCAGCGCGCCCATCAGACTTTCATGATCGTCAAAGGTGGTGAGCATAATAGTGGGCAGCAGGGTGCCATCCTGCTTTAACGCATTAAGGAGCTCTATGCCTGTCATCCGTGGCATACGGATATCCAGCAGCATCACATCCACATCTCCAGCGTTGGCATGCAGCCACTCCCGGGCCTCAACGCCATCATTGGCCTGGCCCACCACTTCCACTTTGTCGGATAGCGCCAGCAGGCTACACAACCCTTGCCGCAATAACTGCTGGTCGTCTACCACCAATACTCTAATCATCCTGGCTCCGGTATCATCAACAGGGTATGAAAACCCTGGGGGCTTGCGTTGAACTCTGCGCTGCCGTTAAGCTCGGCAACACGTTCCTTTATACCGGTTAAGCCATTGCCTGGCTGATACTCACCGGCAGTGCCGTTGTCGGAAATTTCGGTAACCAATTGATTTGCCTTGCGGCTTATCTCTATGTGCAGTTCACTGGCTTTACCATGGCGTATGCTGTTGGTCAGGCTTTCCTGCACACATCGCAGAATCGTGGTCGCCTGCAACAAACTAAGTTCACTTAAATCCCCCTCACAATGGATGGTCACCGATATCTTATCCTGCAAGGGAGCAATCAGTTCGTTCAGCGCCTGCAGTAAATCCAGTGAGCCATATTCACGCATATCCGAAACGGCTTCGCGTACATCAGACAGTAACAGTCTGGCAATGCTTAAGCACTGATCAATGGGCGGTCGTTGCGCTGGTGCAGCGGTGCGTGAGGCCACCTGTAAATGCAATGACAGCGCAGTAAGATGATGGCCAACCAGATCGTGGATGTCACGGGCGATACGGGTACGCTCATCCTTGCGACAGGCTTGCTGCATCAGATCCTGCAACGCCCTGAGTTCACGGTTGGCCTGCTCAGACTGTTCTTTTGCCTGCTCCGCCTGTTTGCGGCTTTCCATCATCATTAAAGAGAACAAATTAAAGGTCCAGAACAGGGTTGCGGTTAACCACAGCCCGTTGGTTTGTTCCCACACCTGTGCAAACACCAGCCACGGTATCGCTGACCACAACGGTGATAGCCATAGCGTACGCCGGTACGGCATAAAGTAGGGTAATTGCCCGGACCAGATAACCAGCAAAATAGCATTAAAATTAAACGGGCTCACCACAAAGACTGCCAGTACCAGCAGGTATTCAACTGTCAGCAGCGCCACTCTGACCCATGTATCATAACGGTAAGGTTTATCTCGGGTAACCAGCACGAACGCCAGACTGAACGCGGCAAAGATTGCCACGGTATACGCAATGTTTGACACCCCCAGACGACCGGAGGTGCTCATTATCCAAATATTGGCCAGTGCGACTACCGCAATGGTGATCATCGCCACCAAAAGTTCAGACGCTATTTTAGGGAAGTATTTTTTCATAAGGCTAGTATTGGTGAATCGCCGTGCAAATGGAATAGGCCAAAAGTCATCTTTTAAATTATGACTTTTGCCACTGCGACTAACGAAGCTGCCCCGGTAGTCTGCTTAACACAAGGTTAAGGAGATTTCGTTATGCAAAATGTTCAACAAGGCTTACTGTACTTACATATATTCACCGGGGCTTTAGGGCTGCTGTTATTCTGGGTGCCGATTTTTGGTCGTAAGGGCGGCTTTAACCATCGCCGGTTTGGCGTTTACTTCCGCCGCACTATGCTGACCTCTATTATCAGTGGGGCAATACTGGCACTCTTCTGGATCCTGGTGCCCACACTGGGTCATCCCGAGCTGCTGGACAACCCTGCAGCGATCCCCTACTTCCAACGCTTCGGAGCCTTTTTAATACACCTTGGGCTGGTAATGTTCACCTCTTTAATGGGCGGTCAATGGGCCCTTGAAGCCAAAAACAACCGCAAGATCCTGCGCACGCCGCCACATATAGCCCCTCCAGCTTTGCTGGTCTTCACCAGCATTGGCTCAGGCTACATGGGGATAATGTACGAGCAGGTATTAATGATGGTCTTTGCACCGCTGGGCCTGATGATTGCCTGGGGTCAGTTACGTTTTATTTTGGCTAAAGACGTCGAACCGAAAGCCTGGTTGGCAGAGCATCTTTCCGGCTACATAGGTACCGGCATAGGCGCTTATACTGCGTTTTTCGCCTTTGGCGGGCGTACCCTGTTCAGTGACATTGGTGCCTGGCAGTATGCGTTTTGGATTCTGCCCGGTGTTATCGGCAATATCGCCATGGTTTTGCTAGCCCGTAAATACCGCGGGAACACCAAACCTCAGGCGAAAAGCACGCCACTGCCGGCGCCATCAGGTACCGCGCAGTAAAAAGACGCCTTGTCCAGCCTGATCAGTGAGCACATCGTCTTCGGAGCGGTCTTTCAGGCCAACGCCCGTCAGCTGTTTAGCCCGGGCATTTTCCATTAAATACAGGCAGCGTGTGGCAGCTTTTTCCGGGGCCAGCCCCTCAGACCGGATATTTGAAATGCAATTGCGTTTAGCATCATCACAGCCCCGTGCCGGCTGCCAGGTAATATAGATCCCCAAACTGTCCGGCGAACTTAACCCTGGCCGCTCACCGATCAGTACCACCACCATGTGCGCATTGAGCGCCTGGGCAATGTCGTCACCGATGGCGACCCTACCCTGTTCAACCACCGTTACCGGCGCCAGGGTCCACGCTGACTGGCTGGTTTCCATCTGAGCCAGTAACGCGGTTAAAAGCGGGACGCTGTGCTGCATTACCGCGGTAGCGGAAAGTCCATCGGCAACCACAACAGCTAAATCAAACGACTCTTCTTTTCTTAAACTTTGTAAAGAGTGAGTGCTTGCTTCGTTAAGCATACGCCCCAAATCCGGTCGTTGCAGATAAACAAAACGATCGTCAGCCTCACTATTAGCATTGTGTACTGTTAATGGCTGTTGATGGTAACTCAGTGCAGTTAACCGTTCGCCCAACAGTTTACCGTTTAACGGGCTGTGCACTGCATCAATGGCCTGGGCATGGGCCAATTGAAATTTAAGTAATTCGCGGGTGGGCAGGCTGGTCCCGGCCCGGCCAAGCCCGATCCGTGCGGCGGTAAGCTCACGTAATTGTTGCCATGTGTCGGTATGTAGGTGTTGCTCCTTGTTACTCACGGCTTACCTCCATTATTTGGCAGCGCCGCCGCAAACCGGCCGGGGAGTTTATCAGCCAATAGCTGATTGCCGCTGTCGGTGAAGATCTTCTGCTGTTTCAGCCAGGCGTCAAATTCCGGCGCCGGGCGAGCGCCGAATAGCTGTCGAATATACAGGGCGTCATGAAACGACGTAGTCTGGTAGTTCAGCATAATGTCGTCGGCGCCCGGGATACCCATAATAAACTGGCAGTGGGCGCTGGCGAGTAAGGTGAGCAGGTTATCCATATCATTCTGGTCGGCCTGGGCATGGTTGGTATAGCAGATATCGCAGCCCATAGGTAAACCTAATAGCTTGCCACAAAAATGATCCTCTAAACCCGCCCGGATAATCTGTTTACCATCAAACAGGTATTCCGGCCCGATAAAGCCCACCACGGTATTGATAAGCAGCGGGTCGAGAACTCTGGCCAGGCCATAAGCCCGGGTCTCGCAGGTTTGCTGATCCACGCCGTGATGGCCATTGGCCGACAGCGCGCTGCCCTGGCCGGTTTCAAAATACATCACATTATCGCCCACTGTACCGCGTTTGAGCGACAGCGCTGCCTCGCGGGCTTCCTGAAGCAAGGCGAGTGACACCCCAAAACTGCTGTTTGTAATCTCAGTACCACCGATGGATTGAAACACCAAATCTACCGGTGCGCCGCGCTCGATGGCTTCAATGGTGTTGGTCACATGGGTTAACACGCAGGACTGGGTAGGAATGTGGTACTGATTGATGAGCTCATCGAGCATGCTGAGTAGTTTTATGGTCTGCGCCACATTGTCGGTTGCCGGGTTAATGCCAATCACCGCATCACCACTGCCGTACATCAGGCCATCAAAGATTGATGCCGCAATACCGTTTAAGTCATCGGTGGGGTGATTCGGTTGCAGGCGGGTAGAAAAGTGGCCGGGCACCCCAATGGTATTACGAAAGGCAGTGATCACTTCACATTTTCTGGCCACCAGAATGAGATCCTGATTGCGCATAATTTTGCTCACCGCCGCCACCATCTCCGGGGTCAGGCCCAAACACACATCCTGCAGCAAGGTAGCATCGGTAGACTCCAGCAGTAACCAGTTGCGCAACTCACCTACGGTTAAATTGGCCACCGGGACAAAGGCTTCGGCATCGTGAGTATCGATGATCAACCGTGTGACTTCATCTTTCTCATAGGGGATAACCGTTTCGTTTAAAAAGGTGCTCAGGGGCAGTTCGGCAAGCACCATTTGGGCTACCACCCGTTCCTCCGCCGCGGCCGCGGCCACACCGGCCAGTTGGTCGCCGGAGCGCAGCGGTGAGGCTTTTGCCATCACCTCGGCTAAATCCTTAAACCGATACGTGAGCTGGCCGAGTGTGTAGCGATATCCTGCCATAGCAACTCTCCCTGTGAGTAAGCTTCAATTCATCATGCCCGCGTGATGCTGTATTTGCAATCGCGTCACATTCGCCAATTAGTACAGACTTCTGGCACAAACCGGGGGATTATTGTTTAATTAATACTCAAAACAAGGATTCGACGATCAGGAAGTCACAATGAAATATTTAATATTTGTATTCCCAGTGCATTGACTCCCCCCCGCAAAAATATAGACTTTAGTTTCAATTAATTTAGAAGGATCTTATTTTTTGATGAAACGTTTATTCATTTTTGCTTTATTTTCTTTTTCTTTCTCAACAGCTTATGCTCAGAAATTTCCTGGCACACCAGAAGCACCTACTTTCGAAGGAGTATTTGAACGTTGTGTCGCAAACTATTCCGGGACCGATTTAAGCTTCTGCGTTTCTTTCGGGTTTAAATATCAAACTGTAGAAACGTCTTTTGATACACCTAACGGCTACAAAATACAGTTCAAGTCAGACATTATAGAAAGTGGATCGGCAAGACTCAAAGTTGAACACTACGACATTAAAGCATTTTGTACTGGCTGCTCTACAATAAAGTCTGGTGTCGGCGCAGAGGTGCCCAATCTCGCTTCAGATTTCAGCGCCGGAGTTAGCAATGCACACTACGGACATACTTTTTATTCTAAGCTAACAAGGAATAATGGCAGCAGAACCAACAATCCGACAAGATCTAACAACGGAGCTGACTGGTCAGAGCAACTGAAAAATACGACGGACTCTATAGTGGATATTCGGAACCTGGTAAGTGAATTATTTTCTGAAAATAACAGAGACGGAGGATTTGTCGAGCTCTATGGCCCTGATGGCGCTCCTGAACTGATCGTATGGGTTGACGAAGATGGAAAACATTATATTGTTGCAGAACTTAGGGATGATGATGGAGAAAACCTCATAGATGAAGACGGCAATCCCACAGATGGAAATGGTGTATCTTTCCGTGCCCAGTTTCCCTCCTCGGCGGGCTCTAATGATTTTATAGACTTTGTCCTACCTCTTCTGGAGAGAGAAATGGAGTGCACTATAGTATTTACCGGCGATAAAGAGAGAATGACAGCACAAGTTAGTTGTTATTAGTTATAGCAACTTTTCTGGTTTATCGCTTTAAGCATCACACACCTCAAGTCTATATCGACTTGAGGTCGCGAGCTTAGTGGCTTGGCTGGACAGGCACCTGCAAACGAACACCAGGCGGCTTTTTGACATAGACAGGCAGATCCTTTTTTAATATGGACAGGCATTAAATTAACTATCCCGAAATTAGAGCTTCAGCTCCGAGCATTAGGCAGTTGTATTGCGTTTTATATATTTCAGAGGGTGAAGTTAAAGCATTTGGCCTTTCAAATGCGGGGAAGGCTGTTGAATGTCCGCCAGTCAATCTTCGCTAATCGTCCGGCGATATGGAATGAAATGGTGTTGATGTAATAATTATGTTTGACTTAATAGGTCAGGAAAACTCTAAGCGCAGCCTGCATATTTCCGGCGTTGCCTGATAAACTTCTCAAAGCTTATCGATGATTTAAAGGAAGTCTCAATGCCTGTTACCATCTCATTCCAATCACTTTGCGCGAGTCCAACCTGGTTCAGTATGGGTGAAGCTGAGTCATCGATTTTGCCTTGCTTGTTGGGCTGTAAATGGCGTCCTGACAGTTCAACCAGTTCAATGTAATCCTGCAACCGAAAAGGCAGGCCATCTGGCATTTTGTTACATGGGTTCCCTACAAACGGAAGTAATTGAGCAGGTTGTCGATTCGATTTGGCCGCATTGATGCGTTTTTGAATACTTGTGTGAGTAGATGATTCTGGCGTACTCGCCAAACAAGCGCGTACTGGGTTTAAGTCAACATATGCCATACAGGCCGCTAGAGAAACTTCATCTAAGAGCGCCTGTGACTTAAACCGCCCCTCCCAGAAATGACCAGTACAATCATCCTCTTTATTGGCCCTACGGGCGATATACTCGTTAAGCAACCGCATAAACCAACTGATATCGTACAGTCGCTTACGATAAATTTCAGCCAGACTATGTACCGTTTCAATTTCCGCTTCAGACAATGTGGTAGATTGAACAGGGTCAATATAACGTTGCGACAACAACATGCCCTTGTAGAGTTGGTGCCACCTCCTGATGACGTCCCTCACGCTTAACGAATCAGCCTTTCGTTTGTTAATACGTAGTACCACATGGGTGTGGTTACTCATTACCGCATAAGCGCACACATCAACACAAAACACTTTGGCCAAAAACAGTAATCTGTCTTCTACCCACTGCCGGCGATGCTCATAACTTTTGCCTGTTTGGTAATCTTTTCCACATAAATACGCCCGACGAACACAGCGGGAAACGCAATGGTAGTAAGGGGTATCGGAGAGGTTGATGAGGCTTTTACGGGATCTGGGCACAATGTTTCACTAAAACAGAAAAGTAGTGTGTTCATTGTGCCAGCACAAAGGCAAAATCCAACTGAACCTGAGTCTAGCAAGTGACTGTCTTAGTATAAAAATGTTGGTCGATTAACTTAAAAACTGTAACCGCCTATCCATATTGAAACAAAAGGGTCACAGCCTCTTCATGTTATTAGCAAACTGCAGCAAACGCTTTTGCTGTCGCATCAAGATTACGGGTGTTTAAGCCCGCTACACACATGCGGCCACTGGCAATCAGATAAACCCCAAACTCCTCTTTCAGGCGTTTAATTTGCTCCGGGCTGAAGCCGGTGTAACTGAACATCCCCACCTGCGCGGCCAAATAGCTGAAATCCACATCGGGGCGCAGCTCGCCAAGTTTTGCGACCAGTTGCTGACGCATGCTGTGCATGCGCTCGCGCATGACTTCAAGCTCGGATTTCCACTCTTCGGTAAGCGTATCGCTTGCCAGAACGTGGCTGACCAGGCGCGCGCCAAAAGACGGCGGCGTAGAATAGTTGGTTCGTACCGTAAATTTTAGCTGGCCCTGAATGGTTTCGGCGGTTTCCGCTGACTCACATACCACATACAACGCCCCTACACGCTCGCTGTACAGTGAGAAAATCTTCGAGAATGACTGTGCCAGCAGGAACGGCTGACCAGACTCTGCCATCAGTTTAATGGCCTGAGTATCTTCGCTTAAGCCAAAGCCGAAGCCCTGATAAGCCATATCGAAAAAGGCCAGCAAATTACGTTGTTTAACCACTTCCACAACCTGTTGCCACTGCTCGTTGGTCAGATCGATCCCGGTTGGGTTATGGCAGCACGGATGCAGCAATACAATGGCTTTTTCCGGCAACTTATTTAAATCTTCCAACATACCGCTGAAGTCGAGCAGTTTGGTTTGCGGGTTATAGTAGCGATAGGTGTTTACCTTTACGCCCGCACCTTTGAAGATAGAGTGATGGTTTTCCCAGGTCGGGTCGCTCACCCATAGCTCTGAATCGGGAAAATAGCGCTTGAGTAGATCAGCACCCACTTTCAACGCGCCTGAACCACCGAGGCTCTGGGTTGATGCTAAGCGACTGTCCACTAATGGCAGTGCATCACCAAAGGCAAGCGATTTTACCGCTACACGGTAATCCGGTAAGCCGTCCATCGGCAGGTAAACGGGCGATGCCGGAGGGTTGTCTGCTGCCCAGACTTTGGCTTTATCAACACTGCTAAAGTTTGGCACGTTGCCGTTTTCATCAAAATAAAACCCGATGGTGAGATTTACTTTGTCCTCACGGGGATCTTTCATGAATTGCTCAACCAACGAGAAAATCGGGTCGCCGGCATAGGCATCGACATGTTCAAACATAGTATTTCCTTAAACTTACTGCCTCTTTTGGGGCAGTTATAAAAAGTAAGTGCTGCAAATACAGACTAGGCCAGGTAACGGTCTTTACGGTGGTTAAATGCAATCAGTATATTCAGTACCACAGCGCCCAACACTGAGGCGATCAGCGCAGGAATACTTACTACAAAAAACGCCGCACACACCACCAGCACATCTACCCCCATTTGCAGGTACCCGGCACGGAAGCCGGTCTTATCCTGAATGTAGAGCGCTAAAATGGTGACACCACCTAAACTTGCACCGTGGCGAAACAATACCACAAAGCCGGTGCCCATGAGCAGATTGCCGAACAGCGTTGAGTAAAATAAATTCAGCTCACCAAACTGAATAAACGCCGGGTGGATATGGGTAAACAGCGACACCAGCGATACAGTAGCAAAGGTCTTAAGCGTAAAGACTACGCCCATTTTCTTTACCGCCAGAATATAAAACGGAATATTCACTAAAAAGAAGGCTAAACCGAAGGACATGGGCGACAGATAATCAATCAAAAAGGCCATCCCAGCGGTACTGCCGGTAAGCGCGCCAACCTCACGCAGTAAAATAGCGCCAAAGGACACTAAAATGGTGCCGGTGATCAACGCCAGAACATCTTCTACCCAACTGTGCCGAATGGACTTCGGCTGACTGATTGCTGCTTCACTCATTACTTTACCCACGGAATGACTAATAATTAAACCGTGAGAAATATAGCACAATTAGAGACATTTTGTGCATATTTTTAATTATTTGCACAAAATGTGCGCTCAATAGTTATTTTTGTGGCTTCACAACCAAACACCATCCTCTTTAAGGCGTTCCAGCACCACTGCGGTACGGATATGCCCTACCGTTTTGTGTGCAGCTAAATCGCTGATCAGTGCCGATAAGTCACTCAGCTCTGCCACCGCCACTTTAAGGATAAAGTCGGCGTTGCCGGTGGTTTTATACATATCCAGAATAGCCGGGGTGTGTTTTACCAGCTCATAAAAGGCCGTAACGGCCTCGGGTGAAGCTTCGGCCAGGGTAATTTCCAGTACCGACGAGATATCTAAATTAAGCGCGGCAGGCGAAATACGGGCGCTGTAACCAATAATGTATTTTTGCTGCTCAAGGTGAATCCGCCGACGGGAGATTTGCGAGGCAGATAAGCCCACCAGCTCACCTAACTCCTGATTAGTCAGGCGGCCGTTGTGGCGCAAGAGTTTTAGGATCTGTTTATCGTAATCATCGATACCGTGCATGATATGTGCAAATTTCCGTGCAGTATGAGTTTATTGTGCAAGCTTAGCGCGATTGTGCGATGAGATCATGCAATGATTCAATCGCCGGTAATTGATGTTCCGGCTGATAAAATAGCCGGTTGAGGCGACCGAGGAAATTTACCTTACGATTGGGATCCTGCGGCTTTACCCGGCGTTCGCTGCTGGTTTGCAAAAACTCCTGCGGACGCAAATTCAGTTCCTGGATTTCATCGGTGGTAATGCCCTGCCCGTAAACCGTGCTAAGAATACGCTCGGTTTTACTCTCCATAATCGGCATAATGTCAGCCGCATACAGTGCACTGACAGGCTGACCAATGGCTTCTAAAGAGTGATTAATCGCCGCCCATAACTCATCGTGAGAATAGTGGGCATCGCCCGGCGCATAATAACCCATCACTTCCCATTCAAATTCGGCATTACTGGCCGCAATGGAGCTTTCCACCGCAGGCGAAAAAGACAGATCCGGCCGAGCACCTATGTTATAGGCGTCTACCGACAGGCCAATGCAAATCACCAGGTCACCCATTACAGCGGGATTGCGGTAGAGCGCTTCAAAGGCTGCGCGTTTTACCCCCATCCAGCCGTAAATCATGGGCTTTTGCTGAGCGAACTGGCGCACTTCATGAGGCAAGTCTTCACCGTACTTTTCCACCAGCAGCGGCATGGGATCGGCTTCCAACTGGCTTTCCGGCACCCAGACTTCGTATTCCAGGCGATTATCAGCCTTGCCCCGACTTTTAATACCATAGGAAAGATTTACCGGGCGGCAAATACTGCGGTCTTCATCCACCCGATGAAAATACTCCGAGCGTAACCGCTTAATGAAAGGTGCATCCAGACCGGCCAGTGCGGCAGTTGGGTAACGGTAGCCACAGTCACTGTGCTCAACAATGGTCAACCCGGGAACGCACTCAGTTAGGGCGTGCTTTAATCCTTTAAACAGGTGGTAGTCAGGCAGAATGATGCTGCGCTCCGGTTCGATAGTAAATCGTTCGCCGGTTTCGCTGATAAACTTGGGAGTCTTACTGAATTCATAGTTGCCGAGACCTGCCTGCTCAATGGCAAGGTCTCGCAAACGGGCAATTTCCAAAAACAACGCTTCGTGGTTGCGAATATGTTTTAACAGCGGTCGTTCCATCTACTCACATCGGGATTAATCAAAGCCTGTTGGCCAGTCTGCCAGAAATAGCACCAGAGGTTAAGCACTTAAGTAGCGACCGGAATTCACATGTGAGTTCACATGTGAGAGTTCACATGTGACAGTCACTTTTTTCTTTTCCATATTGGACAGTCAGTACTAACTCGAATGACTGTCTTCTGTGAAACGGTTACTCTGGTTATTTAGCGTTGATATTCCCTAAGTTCATACGGAAATACGTTTGGTGTTAGTTGGCAGTAGTAGACATAAAAGGGCGTAAACGAACATTTAGCAAGCTTATGCACACTGGTTTGAGGTTAATGCTCACCTGAGTTGAATTATTGAAGTGGGGGCGAAAAAGAATCACGCGGAGCGACATCGTCGGGTTCGTCTATGAATATGACCTAACTTTTCAATGCTCACCGTAGTTTTAAACTCGGTCTCGATACCCGCAACCATGAGGTCCCAATCTGGCCTTTCAAGGCCAACTCGATTGAGAATAGGCGCGGCAGCGTTGCTGATGTGGCCTCGTTTTGTGGGCTGATAGTGCCGGCCGGTGATTTCAACAATAGCCAGGTAATCTTCCACCCGAAAGGGCAGTCCATCTGGCATGTTGTTTCGAGGGTTGCCCGCAAATGGCAACAGTGAGCATGGTTGTTTATTTGATTTGGCCGCGTTAATGCGTTTTTGAATACTGGTGTGGGCCGACGATTCAGGCTCTTTGGCAAGGGACGCGCGTACTGGGTTTAAATCAACATAAGCCATGCACGCAGCGAGCGAAGCTTCATCCAATAATGCTTGAGATTTAAATCGGCCTTCCCAAAAATGGCCCGTACAGTCATCTTCTTTATTCGCCTGCCTGGCGATGTATTCATTGAGCAGGCGCATAAACCAACTGATATCGTATAGCCTATGACGATAAACTTCGGCGATAGACTTTACCGTCTCAACTTCAGCATCCGTCATAGCCTTGCATTCATCTGGGTGCAAGTAACGCTGGCACAACAGCACACCTTTATACAGCTTTTGCCATCGCGTAATAACCTCTTTTACCCGTAAAGCATCGGCCTTTTGCTTGTTAATTCGCAGTACCACATGGGTATGATTACTCATTACAGCATAAGCACAAACATCCACACACATCACGTCGGCCAAAAACAACAAGCGGTCCTCCACCCACTGCCGCCGGTGCTCATAGCTTTTGCCTGTTACGCTATCCTTACCGCACAAATAGGCTCGCCTTACACAGCGAGAGATACAGTGATAATACGGGGTATCTGACAGGTTAATCAGGCATTTACGAGGTCTTGGCACAGTAATTACAATTTGTAATAAATAGTGAGTTTATTGTGCCGATGTTTGTCAAAACATCCAACTGTACTCTGGGATAGACAGTGCCTGTCCAAATATTACATTTAGTTAAGCACTTAAATAACGCGCGGAATTCACGCTACATATGCCGCAGCACTGCCATTCGGTAAGCAGCTCAATACAGCCGCTGATAGTCACATCCTGGCGACAGGGTTGGGTAAGCATTTTGATTCTGGCTTTCGGTAACCGGCACATCAGCTCAAGTGTTCTGCCGGTATCTGCCGATTCCGTAATCACACCAGATGTATAGCCATAAAGTAATCGCATCAGACCGGAGCGCAGGCGAGGCGTTATCCCGCGGTTCGCTGCACCCCAATTGGTATTATGCATTAATCCGGCAACGTTGCCGCGCAATCCCGACAGCAGGTTAGCCATGGAAGCAGCCTGAATACACTGGTCGTCCACCGCCAGTACGATTTCACCGGGATGACTTTGCATATAGCGCTTTAACTCAGGCACCGCCAGCCAGACACTGCTGGCTCGCAAGGTTTTGATGGTTAAATGTGGGTGCGCCGGTAAACGGCAGGACGAGTGATCTTTGCTGTTGAGCAGCAGTAATTCCACATGCACACCACTCATCAACAGCCCTTCAATCAGTTGACTGGTGAGTTCAGCGTCTTCGCAACCATCACACTCTGAATACGACGCAAAGACAGCCAGGCGCTCCAGTGAATGCTCTACAGAAAAATACATGCTGACCTCTGTTTTTCGTATTGAACCGACTAAAAAGAGTAAAGCACATTTTAATTAATATTTCATTAACAAATAAATAACACCGAACCACTAGCGCTGCCAATGGGTCAGTTGCCGTAGATAAGCCGCCACAGAGTCTACCTGTCTGAACTTATTCACGGCCTGTTTTAATATATCGCTACCCAAGGGTGCTTCCAATGTATGAATGATGGCCGCAGCTAATGATTGCTCGTCATGGCAGGGCACAACCGGGCCGATGCGGCCATGCTGCAAAGTCTCTGTAACATCACCAACGGACGTGGCAACACAGGGAATACCCAGCGAAAGACACTCCGTTAGCACCGTAGGAGAGCCTTCACAGTCTGAAGACAACACAAATAGGTCAGCATGCTTCATTTCTGCATAAGGGTTGTCCACAAAGCCAAACAGAGACACGTCATTGGTGAGCGCTAGTTCGGCACACAGGCCTTCCAGTTGGCTGCGTTGAGGCCCTTCGCCAAAAATAACCAGCTTTGCTCTCCTTTTCTGCCGCACAAGTTTAAAGGCACGAATAAGCAAGGCGTAATTTTTCTGGGAAGACAGCCTGCCTGCGGCAACGATTACACATTGTGATTTATCAGCCAACCAGGGATGCACAGGCTCCATTTGTGACTTAGTATCGATATCAGGTGTAACAACAGGGTTTGCCAGCACGGATACTTTTGCGGATGGCAATCGCACTATCGATTGTAAGGAATCAGCGGCGTCTTGAGACACTGCAATCACTCCCGCTAAATATTGATACAGATAACGCATCATTATAAATCTTGTGCGTACCAGCACTTTACTCCGTCCCGCCAGACCAGTTTGCATATTAGTGTGTAGTTGCCCAACTACGCGTAGGTTGCAGCCGCTGAGGTAATTTGCCAGTGACGCAGCCTGAATTGCACGGTCTTTGATTGCCAGTAATACCCGGCCCGGGTGATTATGACAATAACGTTTTAATTCGGGAACGGCCAGCCAGGCGCTGCTTGCCTTTAACTTACGAATTGTCAGATTGGGGTGTTCAATGAGTTTGCGGAAGTGTGGTCCACGAGTTTTAAGCAGCAACAATTCAATTTTCACCCCGGCATTTAGCATACCGGCCACCAGGTGATTAGTGACCACTTCCACACCGCCGCTGCCCGAATAAGAAACCAGAATAGTGAGGTTTTCCAGTGGCTGATTCATCCTAAAAAAGTGCCTGTCCATAAGATGTCATATTGGTAGCGTATCGTTAGAGTTAAACAATTTTATGACAGTCAAATACTTATATGCTGTTATCCCACAAACATCAGTTTCTTTTTGTCCATATTGCCAAAACCGGCGGTACCAGCGTACGCGATGCACTCTCCCGGTATCGCTGGGATGTGAAACTTGCCGCACCGCAATTTATTGTGAATAAGCTCAGTCAATTGTGTGGACACAAACTGGGTTGTCGCTTTCCACGCCACAGCAAAGTGATTGCCGCGAAAGAAATGTTGCCACAGGCATATTTTAACCAACTGTATAAGTTTGCTTTTGTGAGAAATCCGTGGGATTTACAGGTGAGTTCCTATCACCATATCAAACGTGAGCGGCCGCATCTGGTAGCAGGCTTCGATGACTTTGACAGCTTTATGCGATACAAGCTCGACCCTGCGCGTCCCTATCAGTATCACATCGATACCTCCATGCAGTTACAAACCGACTACCTTGTCGATCTGCACGACAATCTATGTATGGATTTTATCGCCAAGTATGAAAACCTGCAGCACGACTTTGATGTCATTTGTAAGCACTTGAATCTGCCGACCACAGCCCTGCCCCATAAACGCAAAGCCACCGACAGACAAACCTACCACCGTTACTATTCTGATGAACTCGCTGAGTTGGTCGGGGCCTATTTTAAACGCGACGTCGAAATGCTGGGCTACCGCTTTTAACGTTTACGCTGATAAAGGGTAAGCCTTACGACTTTTTCAATCTCCAGCAGTATGAGTAATGCAAAGCCGGCTAACACTATCACCAGGTTGTCGATTAACGTAGGTGAACGGGTGCCAAACACGGTTTGCAATACCGGGATGTAGGAAATGGCCAACTGGGCTACCACTACCACACCGACTGCCGACCACACCACTTTAGTGCCTTTTACCCCGGTTAACGAGATAGATCGCAAGTTCATGGTGCGCACAAAGAACAAATAAAAAATCTCCAGCCCCACCAGCATGTTCATTGCCAGCGTTCGCGCATATTCAACATCATGCCCGGCCTTAATGGCGTACTGGTAAATACCAAATACCGCCAGGAAGAAGAGTGTGCCCACCAGCATAATTTGCCACACCAAGGCTGGCTGAATAAGCGCCTGGCCGCGCGGGCGTGGCGGTTTCTTCATGGTCGCCGCGTCGGTAGGTTCAAAGGCTAACGCCATGCCCAGCGTAACCGCCGTAATCATATTTACCCATAAAATCTGTACCGGCGTGATGGGATACGGCAACCCCGCCAGCAGTGCAACGATAATAGTCAGGGCTTCCCCGGCATTGGTTGGCAGCGTCCAACTCACCACTTTTTTGATGTTGGCATATACGGTACGGCCCTGCTCCACGGCTGCCGCAATAGACGCAAAGTTATCGTCTGCCAGCACCACTTCGGCGGCTTCCTTGGCGGCTTCACTGCCTTTAAGGCCCATGGCTACTCCGGCGTCAGCACGTTTAAGCGACGGCGCATCATTTACGCCGTCACCGGTCATTGATACCGTGAGGCCCAGTGATTGTAATGCCATCACCAGACGCAGTTTATGTTCAGGCGTGGTTCGGGCAAACACGTCTGTATGCTGCACCGCTTCTTTAAGCTGCTCATCGCTGAGGGCATCAAGCTCCGTGCCGGTGAGTACCTTATCGGTATGCGTTAACCCCAGCTGCTTACCAATCGCTTGGGCGGTTACCGCATGGTCCCCGGTGATCATTTTGACCTGAATTTTTGCGTCCAGGCAGGTTTGCACAGCACTAATGGCTTCCTGCCTGGGCGGATCTATCAGTCCTACCAGCCCCAGCAAGCACAACGAATTCTGCAAATCCGGGGCACTCAGAACGGTATGATCCGCCGGTACACTGCGCGAGGCGACAGCCAGTACCCGCTGCCCTTTTCTGGCCAGCGCTTCGGCTTTATCCAGCCAGGCCGTCAGGTCGATGGCTTGTTCCTCGCCTTGTGCTGTCTGTTGCACCCTGCATAACTTCAAAACCACTTCCGGGGCGCCTTTTGCCAGTATGATACCGTGGCCGTTGTGATCGTGATTGAGGGTGGCCATATACTGGGTGGTAGAGTCAAACGGCAGTACATCGGTGCGCCGCCATCGCGCTTTAAAATCATCCCCTTCATCAAACGTTGCTTTGCAGGCAAAACTCACCAGCGCGGCTTCCATGGGGTCGCCCTCAAAACGCCAGTTATCATCGCGATGATGAATTTCGGCGTCGTTGCACAGTGCACATGCCCTGGCAACTTCCTGAAGCAAGGGCTGTTCAGCCGTATGTACCGGTTTATCATTAAACAACACATCACCAATGGGTGCATAACCTTCGCCATCCACATCGTAGTCGTTAGCGGCGGTTTGCACGCTAACCACCATCATTTCGTTACGGGTGAAAGTACCGGTTTTGTCCGAACAAATAACCGACACCGAGCCAAGGGTTTCAATAGCAGGCAATACCCGCACGATGGCGCTTCGTTTAGCCATTGTCTGCACACCAACGGCCAGGGTAATGGTGAGCACTGCCGGCAGTCCTTCGGGAATGGCGGCCACGGATAACCCCACCACCGCAAGGAATAATTCGGTGAAAGGCTGGTTAAGTATCAAGGTGCCAACCAGTAATAAGATAACGGCCACCGCAAGAATAAAGCCGGTGATCCACTTGGCCAGCACGTCCATTTGTTCCACCAGTGGTGTCGTAAGCTTCTGTACTCCGGATAGCAAACCACCGATCCGGCCAATTTCGGTATTGGCGCCGGTAGCCACCACAATACCTATCGCTTGTCCGGCCGTCACGTTGGTACCGCTGAATGCCATACACTGCCTGTCGCCAAGCCCAGCCTCCTCTTCCACCGCGCTGGTACCCTTTTCCACGGGCAGTGACTCACCGGTTAGCAGACTTTCCTGAATCGCCAGACTATGACTGCTGAGCAGGCGAATATCTGCAGGTACCTTATCACCTGCTTCCAGTAACACCACGTCTCCGGGTACCAGCTCCTCGCCAGCTACCGTCCGTCGCTTACCATTGCGGATCACCGCCGCTTTTAAGGCCAACATCTGACGAATGGAATCCATGGCTTTTTCGGCCTTGCCTTCCTGCATAACCCCAATGACGGCATTAACGATGACCACGGCAAAGATCACCGCGGTATCTATCCAGTGCTGCAGAAAAGCGGTAAGAATACCGGCTATGATCAGTACGATTACCAGCAAATTGGCAAACTGTTTTAGAAATCTTGCCAGCGCGCTGGCTTGTGGCGCTTCCGGCAGTTTATTAGGACCACAGGTTGATAGTCGCTCACTTACCTGTTCCAGGCTCAGACCATCGCGACTCGCTTCAAGCTGGGTAATCGCCTCATCGGCGGAAAGCGCGTGCCATTTGGATTGCTGTACTTCGGTCATAATTACTCCCGTACATAGAAGTCAAAGGCAGTACAAAACAGGGGCGTAACTTCAAGTACACAGCACCTGCATGCCATCTAATCTAATAGTAATAGTATAGATACCGTACATAGATTACACGCTAAAGACACTGATTTGCATCAAAGAGAAGACTACCGGGTATTTTAGCATCCTTTCACTACAGCCCCGGTTTTGCTGGCTTCAGATATGCAATGTTGCACCATGCTGAGAAAAAATCGTGCGCACTTTATCCAGTTCATCAGGTGAAGCCTGCTTGAGAAATGCGCTCAGAGAGCGAAACAAATCAAGCGCCTGACTGCCGGGACCGGTAAACTCGATTATCTTGACGCCACCGCTGCATGATTGAAATGCGTGAACCTGGTTTTCAGGTACATACACCATGGCCCCGGCGCTGCAGTGATAACCATCTTCGTTGAGCATAAAGTCTACAGCACCGCTTATCACGTAAAAGGTTTCCGACCACGGGTGGCTGTGGGGAGGAGGACCAAAGCCTGCACCCGCACTTTCCTGTACGGTCACAGATTGCTCATCATCATTGCGGTGATCGCTCATGACATTTATCAGGCCGCCCAGCAGCTCAATAGTTTCAAGTGGTGCAGTGTCCTGCTGAACAATAGCCCTGTGCATAGCTTTACCTCTTTTTACCCACTTGCGGCATCAGGCCTGAAACCCGCCGCAGACTGTTTTTACCGGCTCATCTCACGGCCAATGGCATACCTGGCATGCCAGCATTGAACCCATAATGAAGGCGTCGGTAACCCACCGCAAAACATGCCAGCAATAATAAAACACTGACTGCCGGTGCATTTACCTGCGTTGCTACCGCCACCACTAATACCGGTAAAACTTCAATAAAGAACCCCGTATTATCAAACTGCAGCAGTGGGCTGCTCATTATGGTTGCCACTTCGGTACCGCTTAAATCCGTCCCCCCATTTAAAAACGCATGCATCAGGTTGTCACTGCCACTGTTATGCCCCAGCCCCAGATTATGGCCGAGTTCATGCGCAAGTAACTCTGCGTTAAACAGGCTATCGGCATAGGCCGATTCAACCACAAAATCGTTGCCCGGCGTTTCGCCACAGCCAACGTAAAAAATAAAGTGATTACCGCACCAGGTAATATCATCGAGAAACCAAAAATTCACCGTTGTTACTGAACCGTAATGGGCTGATGTCAGAGCACTCCATGTAGCGCCGGAGTCGAGGGTGAGCAAGCCTGGGTCGACGTGCTCAATAGCAGTGCCCAGTCGGATATCAACCGGCGTATTTCCGAAGCTGGTCTGGGCATAAATAGCATCCATACCGGCTTCATCAATAGTGATATAGGCAGCTTGCGCGACTCCGCTAAAAAAAATCAGAAAAACAAGGCTGTAAAGTCGCAGTAATTGCACTAAAGAATTGGCGTTTCGCAACATGTCCGGGCCCTTTGATAATCAACAGGAGTGTTATATTCCAGACAGCTCACCACAAAAGTTCGGGAATAGATATGCTTTCCACTCAACAGTGGCTAAGTATAGTGAATAATTTTAAAAACGAGAGTACTGATAGAAAATAACTGGCTGAAAACTGACCGTCGGGTCCGCATTCAATTTAGTCTTTCTGACGCTGAGCGGCCAGATACTTGTACAAAGTAGACTCACCAATATTGAGCTGTTGAGCGACCTCTTTTTTCTTCATGCCTTTGGCAATCAGCTTACTGGCTTTGTTGATAATCGTTGCTGGCAGGGCTTTACGGCCTTTGTACTTACCCTTAGCCCGGGCTTTGGCTATGCCAATGGCCTGCCGGTCGGTCAACAGGTCCTTATCCATTCGCGCGGCACTGGCAATCAGCGCATAAATATTAGGCGCCGGGCCGGCAACCGATTCCAGATTATCCACAATCAGCATAACGCCCTGTCGTTCAAGGTCGGCTGTGATAGCGGCTACTACACGAACGCTACGACCCAGCCTGGACACATCGTGAATAATCAGCCGATCCCCCCGCTTTAAGCGCTTTAACAGCCGGTTTAGTTTGGGTTTTGCGCCGGGATCTACATTAGGCTCGCGCACCACAATATCATGAGGGTACTTGTTGATTAAGGTCTGGGCCTGCTCGTCAACGTCCTGTTTCTCGGTACTGCTGCCAACGTATAAGTAGGTGGTCACGCGCTGATTCTGATTAGACTGGCTATGCTCAAAATGATAGTAAAATCAGCATTGAATACAAGCGTTAAAACATCCGACCTGACATTTAGCCTGTTTTCACCCTGCCTTGACCGTTGCCACGCTAAGGTTTGCGTAACATACTAGAGCAACAGCCTTTAAGGACACCGGACTGTGGCAACATCAATTTCTGTTTTATTAATCGAAGACAACCTGGCCATTGCCCGCCAGATTGTTGATTTCCTGGAAGGTCATGGCTGGCTGGTCGATTTCGCCGCCACCGGCAAACAAGGAATTCAACAGGCATTGAACGGTCAGTTCGACGTTCTCATCCTGGATTTGAATCTGCCCGACATTGACGGGCTCAACGTGTGTAAACGGGTTAAAGCTGAGGCCACAAAAGTGATGCCGGTACTAATGCTCACCGCACGAGATGCCTTTACCGACAAAGCGAAAGGTTTTGGTCAGGGAGCCGATGATTATCTCACTAAACCTTTCGATTTACGCGAACTGGCGCTGCGCTGTGAAGCCCTCGCGCGACGTCCACAACTGCACACTGATACCACAGTAACCCAGGGTGCCCTGACCATGGATACCCGGGCCATGACCGTCAACTGGCACAGTACAGTTATCCCGGTGACCGGTATCGGTTTTAAGATCCTGCATAAACTGCTTTGTGACTACCCTTATCCGGTCAGTCGCTCAGACTTAATCAGTCATATCTGGGCCGACGACCCGCCTGAAAGTAACGCACTTAAGTCGCACATGTATACGTTACGCAAAACATTGGAACAAGCCAGCGGTCAAGCACTGTTACACACTATTAGTAACGTCGGTTATCAGCTTAAGGGACTGGATGATAATGAAGTTTAAAGGCATTCAGGCGCAGTTGTTTATCGCGTTTGGAACCCTGGTGCTTATCATCGGTTTATTTTATACCCGCCTCAGTATGCTGTTTATCGAGGTGACTCAGGACATTGTGGCCTCCCATTTACTGAGCATGGAAATTGCGCAGCTTGAAAACAGCTGGGCGAAAAACAACCAGCTGAGTGCTCTGTCACCCTCATCCTCAGCATTTAACGTTATTATTCACGACAGCGATTTACCCGGTGAGCTGACACCGAGTACCTATGGCGATAATGTTGCCACCGTTGCCTCGCAGGAAGCGGTTTACTTTCGGCCTTTTACATTGTCTGACATCCCGGCCCGGGGCGTGATGGTTAAGGCGAATGAGCTGCTGCCTCTGGCTGACTTTGCCACGATTTACCGGGTTTTCCTGTTTAGCGTATCGGCCGCAGCAATCATCCTGGCGATTCTCAGCACCTGGTTTCTGGCCTCACGGCTGGCCAAGCCTATTCAGCGTCTGTCGGTTTCAATTAAGCAGCAATCACCCGATACGCCCTGTCAGATAAGTGGTGAACGTCGCCAGGACGAAATCGGCGAACTGGCCAACTCGTTCAAGAATACTTATTCTGAACTACAGGAAGCCTGGCAACGAGAGCGGGATTTTACCCGCGATGTGAGCCATGAACTGCGTACCCCCATCACGCTGCTGAAGAATACCCTGACTCTCAATGACAACCTGATTAGCGCTCCGGCCGAGCGACAATTAATTGAGCAGGCCACCAATACCTTACAGCAAACCGTAGAAGTATTACTGGCGCTGGCACGTAAGGAAAACCTGCAGTTCAGCGAGGTAAAACTACTGCCCGTTCTAGAAAAGCAGTTGCTTGCTCTTTACCAGATTTACCCCGACCAAGAGTTTAATGCCGACATTGAACTACCCGACAATTTCACCCTGCCGGGCAACACCTATTTAGTCTCTTTATTGTGCCAGAATCTGATTAACAACGGCTTTTATCACGGCGGTGGAGGTGGTATGCGGATTTATTTACAATCATCGCACCTGGTGTTTGAAAACCCACTAACAGAAACGCTTTCACGGCCCTATTATCAGGGTTTGGGTCACGGCCAGTATCTGGTGCAGCGTATTGCGTCGGTAATGCACTGGCAGGTTAGTATTGAGCAATCTGCCACTCATTACCGCGTGTTATTAAGCTGGTAGAACAGGGACTTTTTGCTTAATGAGCAAGCCCCCCAGCCAGCAGAACCAGCCGATTTGCAACAACCCGAAGGCGCCACCTGCAGCGGCCATTGGCGGATACAGGGTTAACATACCAATCACGCCCGTTAAGGCTCCCATTACACTGAGGGCCCGTGGCACATTGCGCTGACAAGACAGGCTTATGTTGATCACCAGCATCCAGATGCCGCCAATCCATTCTACGCCATCGCCAAGACCCGTCTGAATCGCCAGAATCGCCGGCCAGGTTTCATCGGTTAGCGTGGGTGTCAGGTGGGTAAGGTATTCTATGGTGAGCACCGAAATAAAGCCGATAGCAAACACGTAAGCAGCCCAAACATATCCAATCAGCGCGCCTATCAGTTGCCACTGGCCGGTTTCCTCGCCGGCCGGACGGTAAAGGCTACGGTTAAGTAAAAGCAACGCCACGCCAAACACCACAAAGATAATAAAGTACCAGCTCTGGATCAGACGAGGCTGAGAGAGAATGGCCTGCAGACGCTGCTCGCCATCAATATTAATGTCCGGCATGACAACCAGTATCATGGTAAAACCAATGATATAACACAGCGCACAGACTACTGCGGCAATACCGCCAAGCTGCAAGCGAGTTTTCATTTTGGCTCCGTCCGATGGCAATAGGCAAAGCATCAGCTTACCACTTAAACCGCTTTGCCAATACTCACCGGTTATGAGTTCAGGTGCTTAATTTGTAACAGATTATCTAAAGCGGACGTGATGACGATTCAGCTCACTGATTTTACTGCAGCCCATCAGGCGCATATCCCGCTCTATCTCTGCTACCATCAGCTGCATGGCGCGCTCTACACCCGGTTGTCCGGCAGCCGCCAGTGCATACAAATAGTAACGGCCCAGGCCAACCGCTTTTGCTCCCAGCGCCAGTGCTTTGAGCACGTGAGTACCGCGCTGAATGCCGCTATCGAAAATCACATCAATGTTGTCGCCTACCGCGTCGACAATCTCGGCCAGATGGTCGAACGAACTGCGTGAGCCGTCCAGTTGCCGGCCACCGTGGTTAGAGATCACAATGCCGGTACAGCCAATGTCCACCGCACGGCGCGCATCATCGGCACTCATGATCCCTTTTAAACAGAATTGGCCGCCCCAGAATTTAACCATCTCTTCCACGTCTTTCCAGTTCATGGATGGGTCGAGCATATTGGTAAAGTAATCGCCGATAGAGCTACTGCCACTCCCCATATCAATGTGCGCTTCGAGCTGCGGTAAAGAGAACTTCTCGTGGGTGATATAGTTTATCCCCCAGGCTGGCTTGGTTGCAAACTGCCATAGCCCGGCCAGATTGAGCTTAAACGGAATGGAAAAGCCGGTTCTGAGATCCCGCTCCCGGTTGCCGCCGGTTATGGAGTCTACCGTTAACATCATCACTTCAATATTGGATTCTTTAGCCCGTTCCATCATGGCCCGGTTCAGGCCTCTGTCTTTATGAAAATAAAACTGATAAACCTGCGGGGTATCGTATTGCCGGGCAATCTCTTCCATACTTACCGTGCCCAGCGACGACACGCCAAACATGGTGCCGAACTTTTCGGCCGTAGCGGCTACCGCACGTTCCCCCTGATGGTGGAACAAACGTTGTAACGCAGTGGGCGACAGGTACACCGGCAGGTTGAGCTTCTGGCCCATCACTTCCACGCTCAGATCAATATCTTTCACACCGGTTAATACACGGGGAATGAGATCGCATTCTCTGAACGCATCGCTGTTGCGACGCAATGTGGTTTCGTCGTCGGCACCGCCATCAATGTAATTGAAAATGGGACCAGGCAGTCGCTTTTGCGCCAGCTTTCTGAAATCGTGAAAATTAAAACATTGGTTCAATCGCATTAACGGCTCCCCTTTTAAATAACGCGAATGGGCGGACTTTGGTCACGCCTGATACAGTATAAAGGATACCGGAGATTTTTATGCCTGCGGCAGTATGCGCCTAATGTCTCAGTGAAACCGTTAAATAACCGGAGAAAAGTAGCCCTACTGACAAGCCGTTGGGTCAACAGAGCAGGCAGGCTTGGAAATACGGTCACACAGTACCCGAGCTGGTAACATTTGGATCCTGTGGGCACAACTCAGTCGCTTGGCTGCACGAGCTATAGTCAGTATAGGCGAGACGCTAGCAGTGCATTTTTACTGTTGTAACCAGCCTGTTGGTGACCCTCTTCGAGCACCAGCAAGTTAATATAAGCTCTACCAATATCCACCACAGCGTTTGGCATTAAAGGCTCCTAACGGGCAAAGCCAACACTACGACACAAACAAAGGCAGCCTTAAAGACCACCTTCTGCTAGCAATAATGAAACAAACCACGCAATAAATCATTTCCAATCAATATCAATCAAAGAGAAAGGGAGGTTTCACATTTAGGAAGGGGCGTCACGGCGTACAGACAGTTGATTATATCATTCTAAGCATCGGTTTCCCCGATGATACGGTTGCGGTGGTTTGAGGCTGCTATAATTGTGTTAGTGTCGAGCCTGACATACCGACCAAGTTCAAAGGAAGAACATGCAAGATAAAGAAAAGATAGCGATTTTTATTGATGCTGATAATGCGCCCGCCGCTAAGATCGATACAGTATTATCAGAGCTCGCCAAACACGGTGTGGTAAACATAAGAAAAGCCTACGGAAACTGGAAGAACCTGAATTTAAAGTCCTGGGAAGACCTGCTTCACGAATACGCCATCCAGCCAGTCCAGCAGTTCGATTTAACTAAAGGCAAAAACGCAACAGACATAGCACTTGTGATTGATGTAATGGATGTCCTCTATACAAAAGACGTAGATGTTATTTGCTTGGTATCTTCAGACTGTGACTTTACTCCCTTAGTTACCAGGTGCCTCGCTGAAGGAAAGTTTGTAGTGGGTTTCGGTGAGCGTAAAGCCCCCAAACCTTTTGTCAACAGCTGTTCGCGGTTTCTTTATCTGGACAAAGAAAGTGATCCGGATACCGAAGCGACAGCCCAAATACAACATCAAAAATTAAAGAGTGATACCAAATTAATGAATCTGCTGAGGCAGGCCGTTGATGCTGTAAGCGAGGAAAACGGCTGGGCCCAGTTAGGTTTAATCGGCAACCATATCTCTAATCATACTTCATTCGATCAACGCAACTACGGCTTCAAAAAGCTCAGTGACTTATTCATGGCCATCGATTTATTCGAAAACAAGAAATCGAATAGCGGCTTGCTTTGGATCAGGGATAAGAAGAAAGCGAAAGATTCGTCAAAATAAAGGGCGGACACACCATTGGGTCCTGATGGTGTGCCCGTGGCTAACAATCAGCCAATACCAAGTTCTGTTAACTTTTTATCCAGGCCCGGATAAACCCGGCGCGCATTGCCGGAATAGACTTGCTTACGCTGCTCGTCGGTTAAGTCAAGCGCATCGATATAGCGTTTAGTATCGTCAAAGTAGTAACCAGTTTCCGGGTCAATGCCACGTACTGCACCAATCATCTCGGAGCCAAACAAAATATTGTCGAGATCGATCACTTCAAACAAAAGGTCGATACCCGGTTGATGGTATACACAGGTGTCAAAGAACACATTCTTCATCAGGTGCTCGCGCAGCGGCGGTTGCTTAAGCATGTCTGCCAGGCCGCGATAGCGCCCCCAATGATAAGGCACCGCACCGCCACCGTGGGGAATAATAAAGCGCAGCTCCGGGAAGTCTTTGAACAGGTCGCCCTGTAATAACTGCATAAATGCAGTGGTATCGGCGTTCATATAGTGGGCGCCGGTGGCATGGAAATTTTCGTTACACGAGCCAGATACATGGATCATGGCCGGGACATCCAGCTCTACCATCTTTTCATAAAAGGGATACCAGCTTTTGTCGGTCAGCGGCTTGGAAGTCCAGTGACCACCGGATGGGTCCGGGTTGAGGTTACAACCGACAAACCCCAGTTCTCTTACACACCGTTCCAGTTCTGCAACAGAGTTTTTAATCGGCACACCCGGTGACTGGGGTAGCTGACACACCCCAATGAAGTGCTGCGGGTACAGGTCAACTACCCGGGCAATCAGGTCGTTACAGGCGCTGGTCCATTGTTTTGAGACCGCCTCGTCACCAATATGGTGGGCCATAGCTGACGCCCGGGGCGAGAATATGGTCATGTCTGAGCCGCGTTCAATTAGCAGTCGCAGCTGGTTCTTCTCAATACTTTCCTGAATTTGCTCGTCACTGATGTGCGGCACTTCAGGCAGTGCTTTGCCATCCTTATAAGCTTTTAACTGCGCTTCGCGGAACAACTGTAATGGTTCCGGCGCAGTGGTGTAATGGCCGTGGCAATCAATAATCATAATGTGCGCCTTGTTCTTTATTCATTAAATCCGTTAGGGGTAAACGCGCTATCGGGGATCATCACTTCCCCGCGCATCAGCATTCGCGCCGTTCTCAGTAAAGCAGCCCGACGTACGTTAAGCGTATCGGCAGACTCAGCACCTTCTACGTCCATGGCAACGGTAAACTGGCCGGTAGGGTGTTCTATTTGTAGGGCATCAAATCCAGTATCCTGCCCGGCAAGATACTCATTGCCCACCGCGCCTTCGATAACGCAGGCCGTGGCTACACTAACCGAGGCCAGCACACCAATGGCGTCATGCACGCGATGCGGGATAAACGAACGGGTATTCACCAGCCCGCCTTTTACCGCAGGCGATAACAGGGTCATTTTCGGTACCGTTTTGCTGGTCACGTCGCCAAGATTCATTTTTTTACCAGCCTGTAAACGAATGCCTTCTATCCGACTTTTCAGCTCAGCCATGGCTTCAATTTGTTCGGGCGTCTCGGTGCCGGTAATATCAAAATCACTCGCATTCAAAAGGACCACCGGCATTCCATTATCGATACAGGTCACCGTAATACCGTCGAAGGTGTCGGTCACATTCCCGGTAGGTAATAAGGCACCACAACTGGAGCCGGCAATATCGAGAAAGTCGATTAATACCGGCGCAGCCCCACCGGGCACACCATCAATTTCAGCATCGCCTTCATACACCGATTTACCGTCTTTAACCTGTACCCGGGCTACCGCCAGTGCCCCAGTGTTTACCATGTGAATACGTACGTCGGTGCTACCTTCACATGCAGCCACCAAGCCCTCATCAATTGCAAAGGGCCCGACACCCGCAAGAATATTGCCGCAATTCTGAGCACTACTGACTACCGCTTTATCTACCACTACCTGCAAAAACAAATAGTCTACATCCGCATCGTCCCGCGTAGATGGACTCACAACGGCGACTTTACTGGTAAGTGGATGGGCACCGCCTACCCCGTCAATCTGGCGACTGTCTGGCGAACCCATGGCGGCCAGTAATACCTGATCTCGAACGGCATTGTCTGCAGGCAAATCCTTAGCCTGAAAATACAAGCCTTTGGACGTACCGCCACGCATTAAACTACAGGGAATGGATCTCACGCTTTCTTACCGCTGATATGTTCTTCATAGCTCACATAACGCAAGCCTTTTTCAGCCAGGCGCTCGCGCATATTATAAATATCCAGCCCCAGCTCACCATTAGCCAGTCGCTCACGTTTAGACTCTTCGTTAGCCACCCGCTTCAGAACTTTCTCGTGCACGTCGTCGGCTTCCTCGCGGGCAACCACCACCACACCATCTTCATCAGCCACCACCATATCGCCAGGATTCACCAGTGCACCGGCACACACTACCGGCACATTCACGCTGGCAATGGTTTCTTTTACCGTGCCCTGCGAATAAATAGCTTTAGACCAGACCGGAAAACCCATTTCTTGCAGCGTAGCGGTATCCCGAACGCCACCGTCTATCACCAGCCCTTGTACACCTCGCGCTTTTAGTGAAGTCGCCAGCAGGTCACCAAAAAAACCATCGATACACGGGCTGGTAGGAACCACCACCAACACATCACCGGTCTGACACTGCTCAACTGCAACATGAATCATCCAGTTATCGCCCGGCGCAACCTGACAGGTGACCGCAGGCCCGGCTATCTTTGCCGGCTTGTAGATTGGTCGGATGGTCTCGTTCATCAAGCCTTTACGTCCCTGAGCTTCATGCACAGTAGCCGTCTCGGCATCTGCGTAATTATCAATAGTTTGTTTTGAAGGGCGGGGACACCCGGTAACACATACCGCCATAACTGCCTCAGTAATTTTAGTTTTTGATGAAATCAGTATGCGCCCGAAGGCGCTGAAATTCCGTTAAGAAAGATGTGAAATTCCATTAGGATTTTCTATAATGAAAAAAAACCTTAAAGAGACATGCTGTGCTATTTAATATCCGACACCTATTCTGCGCTCTTGAAATTCGCAAGCATGCTAATCTCTCCGAGGCGGCCAGGCATGTTCACCTGACCCAGTCAGCGCTAACTCAAAGCATTCGAAAACTGGAAAAGTCTATTGGTGTGTCATTATTTACGCGCGCCACTACGGGGATGTATGTTACCCCTGAAGGTGAGGTTTTTCTGAATCGTTTTGAGCGCGGTTTTGCTCATATAGAATACTTTGCCAACACGCTTTTCAATGCCGATCGCACTGCCCGGTTAATCTTTTTACGGGGCATTGGCGGCCGCCAGTTAGCGGCTCTTATCCAGGTAGTTGAGCACCAAAGCTACACCGCTGCCTCACGCGTGATGGGCCTGACGCAGCCAACCCTGCACCGCACCATAAAGGAGCTCGAGACCCTGTGTGGGCAGAGTTTGTTTACCCGTTCACCAACCGGTGTTGAAGCCACCTGGCGCGCTCGTCAGCTAAGCCGTTTGGCTGGTCTCTATTTTGCTGAACTGCAACAAGGGCTCGACGAATTGCAGGAGCTCGCGGGCTCTGGCCACGGCTCTCTTAAACTTGGCAGTCTCCCATTAACCCGCACCAGTATTATCCCTAATGCGGTGCTCAAGCTCACCGAACTGGCACCGCAGGCACACATCAACATTTTGGATGGCCCCTACGAAGAACAGTTGCATGCCCTGCTTCATGGTCAGATTGATATTTTGGTCGGTGCACTGCGCTTTCCCCCACTCAGTGACGAAATTACCCAGCATCACCTGTTCGATGACAATTTATCGCTGGTTTTCAGAAATGGCCACCCGCTGGCTTCTCAACCCGCGCTTAACAGTAACGACTGGTCATCACTAAAATGGGTAGTGCCTAAAACCGGTACGCCGGCCAGAGCCATTTTTAAAGATTTGTTCGGTTCGATGAATTTACCTGTGCCTGGTGACATTATTGAGTGCAGCTCTTTGGTTGCCACCCGAGGCTTGCTTATAAACAGTGACCGCGCCGCATTGCTACCGGCCCGACAGGTTGAAGTAGATGTTCAGGCCGGCCTACTTGCGGTAAGCCCTGTACAACTCGGCGATCCGGCCCGACAGATTGGCTACACGCTGCGTAAGGGGTGGACCCCCACCAGATTGCAGGCCAGTTTTCTGACCATTCTGGAACAATCTACCTGTTAAGCTTGCGCGTGCCGAATACATTGTAGAACCGCCCTTAGCAAAGTTACGCCCTGCTCAGACTTTGTTTTTTCGCTGCGATCATTGTCAGTAAACCCAACCGGATTGAGGCGTTCAATGCAGAATTTTAACCGGTACCCCCCGCGACTTTTTAACACTTAGCTTGTGAGTTGTCGCTACAACGCAAAAGAAGATTCTGACAATCCGCCTGCGCCATTAAAGGCGCATAACGTGATTAATAGAAATTACGTTGTGAAAAAAAATAATGGCAGCTAACTACTATCTCGTTACCATTCGTTAACATTTTGCTTACGCTTCGCCATAACGTATCGAACCTAGTCAAAAAACAAGGCCAGCAGGGCGTAAGCAGGTGATTAAGAATAATGAATGGGCACACATGAATACTAAATTTTCATAAAAAACGATACTTACACAAAGCATATCGTTGTTGCTTGCCACCAGCGTTATGTTGCCGGCCATGGCACAGCGAGCAACGCCGGACGATGATGTAGTCGAGGTGATTGAGGTTACCGGTCTGCAATCCAGTCTTACCGAGGCAGTATCAATCAAACAAAACTCAGTCGGTGTGGTCGACGCCATTGCAGCCAAAGGTATTGGTCACTTTCCGGATACCAACCTGGCTGAATCATTACAGCGTATTACCGGTGTCTCCAGGTGCCGAGGTGTCAGTACAACACATCTTTGCTGAGAGCGGTTTTGGTGTACAGGCTAACTACACTATAGTTCGTGGTGACATTGGATTTGGTCATCCAAATGTCTCGCAGTTTGCACTGACCGGCCTGAGTGACACCGCCAACCAGGTACTGTTATACGAACACTATGGCTGGACTGCCCGTTTCGCACTGAACTGGCGTGATGAATTCCTCAACCGGGCTAACTATAAAAGCGCCAACAACCCGGCATATATTGAGGATTATTATTAAATTGATGCTAACGTAAGTTATGAAGTGAGCGAAAACCTTACGGTATTTGAGGAAGGCACTAATATTACCGGCGAAAACAGCCGTGAACATGGCCGAACCGCTAACCAGCTGCGGTATCTCGAGGACCTCGGTGCGCGCTACCAGTTAGGCGCCCGAACACCTTCTGATAACAGCTAAAAGGAATACAAGGCCACTTCGATGGCCTTCTTGCGTTTGAAAGAGGTAAGCAATGAACAATAACAACTATGCCCTGCTGGACAATATAACTCACAAAGACTTACGTGTCATACCGCACTACAGCGCCGAATTTGGCGACAATGTTGCCTCTGTCCCCGTGTTTGCCACGGTGCTGGCACAAACCGATTTATCCACCTTACATCAACGCTATTACCTGCTGGGGTTATATCAGGCGATGACGTCACTCAGTAACATCCAGACTCTGATCGATCTGAAAAACATCCGCAAGCAACACGAGCAACAAGCCTATGTCTGACACTCTGTCTGCCATCAGTACACCGGTAAAAACAATACCAGCGGGCGATGCGCCAGCTGCATCTGAGCTGGCACAGGCAGGTGAACCTGTTGTCCTGCGCAGTATTGCTAAAAACTGGGCACTTACCAACCACGCAACACTAGGTCCGGCCAAAGCTGCTGCCTACCTTAAGCCTTTCTATAATGGCCGGCCCTCCATGCTATATCGGGCTCCTTCGACTATTCATGGCCGCTACTTTTACACTGAAGAAGCTAACGCTTTGAATTACCAAAGCGTCCACGGCCAGGTCGATGCTTTTCTGGACGAACTGGCAAGCGAGCCCCAGGATGAATCGCTCTACATGGCCTCAGCCCCGTTGGATAAGTTTTTCCCGGGCCTGAAAGAAGCCGTTCGGTTTAGCGACACTCCGCAATTGAATCCAGACGCAAAGTACGATCCACTGGTGAGTATCTGGGTAGGCAACCAATCACTGGCATCCTGCCACTTCGATAACATGGAAAATATCGCCTGTTGCGTGGCAGGTCGTCGGCGACTGGTTATTTTTCCCCCCGAACAAATAGGCAATCTGTATCCAGGCCCGGTAGAACGGACTCCGGGCGGTCAGGTTATCAGTATGGTCGACTTTCATCAGCCCGATTTCGCCCGTTATCCACGCTTTGCCAAAGCGCTTGAGCACGCCCAGATTGCCGAACTTGAACCGGGTGACGGCATATTCATCCCCAGTATGTGGTGGCACCAGGTAGAAGGCCTCAGCAACTTTAATGTGCTGGTGAATTACTGGTGGTCGCAGGCGTCACCTCTGACGGGTTCCGGTATGCCTGCGCTGTTTCATGCCATGCTTGCCATTCGCGACAGACCAGAGCGTGAAAAAGCAGCCTTTAAGGCACTGTTCGAGTATTACGTGTTTGGCGATCCCAGTCTGCCCCATGAGCATTTGCCACCAGCAGGTAAAGGCGTACTGGACAGCATAGACGACATCACCGCCCGGCGTTTACGCGCCATCATTATGAATCAATTAAATAAGTAGCCAGAGCATGACAACACAGCCTAAACAAATAGTGATAGCCGGCGGCGGCACCGCAGGATGGATAGCCGCGGCTGCGCTGGCCCGCAAAATGGGGCCGTTGGTGAATATCAGACTGGTTGAATCCAGCACGATTGGCACTATTGGCGTGGGTGAAGCGACCATTCCGCCCTTGCGCACATTTCACAAGCTGCTGCAAATAGACGAGCAAGCCTTTATGCGCGCAACATCAGCGACCTTCAAGCTGGGTATTCAGTTTGAAAACTGGGGGCGCATTTCCGAGCAATATATTCATTCCTTTGGGATGACGGGCCAGCAAAGCTGGCTTGCCGAGTTTGTTCACTTTTACCTAAGCGCCAAAGCCCGCGGCTTAGAAGGCGACTACGGTGATTATTGCTTTGAGCTGGAAGCCGCTCGCCAGCATAAATTTGCCACCTCAGCACAAAGTAATATCCAGTATGCCTACCACCTGGATGCCGGTAATTATGTGGATTTTTTAAAACGTTTTTGCAGCCCTCTGGGCGTTACTCACTGTGATGGCGTCATCAGTCAGGTTATCCAGCACGACAACGGCGATATCAAAGCACTCAGGCTGGCCAGTGGCGAAACCATTGAGGGCGATTTTTTCATTGACTGTACCGGTTTTAAAGGATTGCTTATTGAGGAAACTTTGCATACCGGCTATGAGGACTGGTCGCAATGGTTACTCTGTGACAGCGCTTGTGCCGTGCAAACCACCAGCACCGCTCCGGCAGCTCCCTTTACCCGCTCGGCTGCCCATCATGCCGGTTGGCAGTGGGAAATTCCGCTGCAGCACCGAACTGGCAATGGCAATGTTTACAGCAGCGCATTTATGGATGACAACGAAGCCAGCACGCAACTCATGCAGAACGTGAAGGGCGAAGCGATTACCACGCCCAGAACCCTGCGCTTTAAAACCGGCCGGCGCAATAAAGCCTGGCATCGCAACTGTCTGGCCCTGGGGCTGGCCAGCGGGTTTGTGGAACCCTTGGAGTCCACCAGCATTCACCTGGTTATCATGGGCATTACCCGGTTTATGCAACTGTTTCCCCACACCGGTAATAATCAGGCACTGGTTGATGAGTACAATCAGCAAACCCAACTTGAGCTCGAACGTATTCGTGATTTTATTATTCTGCATTATCACGTGACAGACCGCGACGACAGCCCGTTCTGGAACCATTGCCGAAACATGTCTGTACCAGATTCCCTGCAAACTCGTATTGCGCTGTTTAAAGAGCAGGCTCATGCCTTCCAGAAGCAAAACGAGTTATTCCGGGTCGACTCCTGGGCGCAGGTAATGCTGGGACAGGGCGTCACGCCGGAGCATCATCATCCTGCAGCCGCTATGTTATCCGATACCCAACTTAACCAGTCCATGGCGCAGCAACGCCAACGGGTACTGCAGGCGGTCGCTCAATTACCCGCCCACGAGGAATTTATCCGCCACTATTGCGCCATACCCGAAAAGAAGGCCGCTCAGATCGGAGCGGCGCCGCGTGATTTGCCAATTTAATGAAGTACAAGGAGCAGATTCAATGTCAGTAAAGCCACTCCCATCACGCCAGTTGGGCGCATCCAAGTTTGAAGTCAGTGAAGTCGGCTTAGGTTGCTGGCAACTTGGAGGTGATTTCGGGCCTATAGATGAACTCACGGCCAAAGCCATACTCGAACAAGCCGTCGCTGACGGCATCAATTTTTTCGATACCGCCGATGTCTATGGTGGCGGGCGCAGTGAAAGCTATGTGGGCGAGGTATTAGCCAGTATTGCCCCCGATGCGGTTATCGCGACCAAGTACGGGCGCGGTGAAGGCACTTACCCGAATGGGTATTCATTGCAGGACCTGCGAGACTCAGTGAAACGCGCGCAGGACAGACTGCAACGGGACAGCCTGGATTTATTACAACTCCACTGCATTCCTGAGCAGGTACTTAGCGAAGGCGTTATTTTTGACTGGCTTCGGGAAATACAGCAGGAAGGCCATATTCAACACTTCGGTGCCAGCGTGGAAACCCTGCGCGAAGCGCATATTTGTTTACGGCACAGCGACCTGACGTCACTCCAAATTATCTTTAATCTGATGCGCCAGCGCCCGGTAACCGAGCTACTGGATCAGGCTGCCGATCAACAGGTGGGCATAATCGTCCGCCTGCCCCTTGCCAGTGGCATGTTAACGGGTAAGTTTGATCAGCACACCCGCTTTGCCGACAGCGATCACCGTAACTTCAATAAAGACGGCGAAGCCTTTAGCGTAGGCGAAACCTTCAGTGGAATTGAATTTAACAAAGGTCTGGCACTGGTAAAACAGTTGGAGCAGTTTAAGCCTGCCGAATTAAACATGGCCCAGTTTGCCATGCGCTGGATACTGGATCATCCAGCTGTGTCGGCGATTATTCCCGGTGCCAGCTCGGCCAGACAGGTTTCCCAAAATGCCGCCATCGCAGGGTTAGCACCGCTCGACAAACACCTGCATAAGGCCCTCTATGAATTTTATCTGCAGGACATAGAACCACAAATCCGCTGCGAAGTTTAGCGTTATTCCCCTTACTGTAGTCAGTGACATGCGCTTGCATTGCAGTTGTCACTGACTGCCGGATTTCGATAGCCTGCCAGTCTGACGAAATCACAATAGCAATAACCGATACCGTAATTTTAATTGCCCGCCAGATTGATAACCTTTTGTTTACAATTAAAAGAGGAGAGACTGCGTGCTAAAACCACTTCTTGCTGTCGCTATTGCCAGCGCTTTTGCCACTGCATCAACGCTAACCCTGGCGGCTACCCCTAAGCTTAATGATAAGCAGTACTTCAGCCAGCCAAGTCTGGATGTGGTGGTGTTTAGCAACTGGTACAATGGTTTATTTGGTGATTCAAAAATTAGTGGTATTGAGCTGATTCATTTTGGTGAGCGCACCGCCACTAACGGCGATGTGCGCCTCAGTGCAACCCCGGAGCAATGGGACCCAATCCCCACATTTGTGGAGCGCAAAGTCGATAAGAAGTCTGGCAGCATTAGTGCCACCCTTGCCTATCCCGAGTTTAATTTCACCTACACCATCACCGCCACGCCTATCGATAACGGTGTTGAAATTACCTTATCGTCACCTAATCCATTACCGCCCGTGCTGGAAGGAAAAGCAGGATTTAATATGGAGTTTCTGCCCGCCACATACCGGGAAACCAGCTTTCTCGCCGATGGCAAACCAGGCAGCTTTCCGCTCTACCCCACTGGCGTAAAAGAAATGATCGGACAACATGAGCCTGAACCGCTGGCCACCGGACAACACCTGGTACTGGCACCGGAAAACGCGCAGAAACGAGTGTCCATTGTGTCAGAATCGCTGCCTTTGGCGCTTTATGACGGACGCGCTAAGGCCCAGAATGGCTGGTATGTGGTGCGTGGCCTGCTACCCGCCGGAAAAAGCGGCACGCTGGCTAAATGGCAGCTAACGGCGAGTACCGATGATAGCTGGTTACGCGCCCCGGTCATTGGCCATTCGCAGGTGGGTTATCTGCCGCAACAAACCAAGCGGGCAGTCATCGAACTGGATGCCAGAGCCTCACTTTCAGGCGAGGCCGAGTTATTACGGGTTAACCCTGACGGTACGACCACCACCGTTAAAAAACGCAAGCCGGAAAAGCATGACAACTACACGCGTTATCAGTACGCCGTATTTGATTTCAGCGATGTAACCACCAGTGGTGTTTATCAGTTACGCTATGGTGAAACCACCACTGCGGCATTTTCCATCGACCCAACCGTTCTGGATAAAGCCTGGCATCCGACCCTGGACCACTACTTTCCGGTGCAAATGGACCATATGCTGATTAACGAGGCATACCGGGTATGGCATGGCGCTTCCCATCTGGACGATGCGCTCCAGGCTCCGGTTAATCATACCCACTTCGATTTGTATGCTCAGGGACCGACTACCGATACCCCTTACGAACCTGGTGAGCATATTCCGGGCCTTAACGTGGGCGGCTGGTATGACGCTGGTGACTATGACATTCGCACGCAAACCCAGTATCACACCATTACGTCACTGGTGCAGGCATGGGAGGAGTTTGGCCTGACCCGCGATACCACGCTGGTCGATTACAAACGTAAGTATGTGGATATTCATGTCCCAGACGGTAAACCCGATCTGCTGCAACAAATTGAACATGGTAGCCTGGCATTGTTGGCGCAGTATAAAGCGGTTGGTCACGCTATCCCGGGGATTATCGTACCCGATTTGAGCCAGTATACGCATCTCGGCGACGGTCTCACCATGACCGACAATCTAATCTATGATCCGACTATGACCGACACCGAGTCAGATGGTATACACAGCGGCGTATTTGACGACCGCTGGGCATTTACCAGTAAGTCCACACCATTGAACTACGGCGCTATGGCAGCATTGGCTGCGGCAAGTCGAGCCATGGCAGACTACAAACCTGCGTTAGCTACCGAGTTCCGCGAAACCGCTATTGCAGCCTGGCAGGAGGAAGCAAGTCATGCACCGGATATGTTTAAGGTGGGTAATACCACTGGCGGTAGCCTTGAAGAAGAAAAACTCAAAGCAGCGGTAGAGCTTCTTATCACCACCGGCGCCCCCCAATACCAACGTGTGGTGAAAGACTTGCTTCCCTACGTCGAAAGTGAATTCAGCCGCGCTGCGGTGACTGCCATTCGTGCCTTACCGTATATGGACCAATCCTTCCGCAAGCGTATCCGCCGGGCAGCGGAGAACTACAAACCAGCCCTTGAAGCGGCCACAACCAGAAATCCCTTCGGTGTAACCATTACCGAGTATGGCTGGGCAGGCAATTCTACCATTTTGCAAATGGCAAACACGCAATACTATTTGCATTCCGCCTTCCCGGACCTGTTTGACACGGAGTTGATTTATCGCTCACTCGATTATCTGTACGGTACGCATCCTGACTCCGACATTTCCTTTGTCTCTAATGTAGGCACGGTGTCCAAAAAAGTGGCTTACGGAATGAACCGGGCAGATTATTCGTTTATCAGCGGCGCAATTGTACCAGGCGTATTAATTCTGAAGCCCGACCTGCCGGAAAACAAGGAAAACTGGCCGTTCCTGTGGGGTGAAAATGAGTATGTGATTGACGTTGGCGGGCTTTACCTGTTCACAGTCAACGCTGCCCTGGCTCTGGCTGAAAGATAAGTCATATCATCCGGTTATTGCAGCTCACCCTTTACGGGGTGAGCTGTTTGCTGCCGTTTACGCGTCGGCGAAATCCTCAGTATCAATATCGGCTTGCGCACCAGCCGGATACCGGTCACCTTTCACTGTTTGGCGATTAATCAGAGCATCTGCTTGGGCGAGTATATCGGCTGGCAGGAGCAGGCCGCTGGCCTGTATATCTTCCATAAGATGCGCTTCGCTGCTGGTACCTGGCAGGGCATGAATATGTTCACCTTGCGCCAGTATCCAGGCTAGAGCCAACTGCGCCGGCGTAACGTCTGCAGAGCTGGCCAGTGCTGCGAAGTCGGCAAACAGTTGCTGGTTAGCTGTCCAGTTATCGCCCTGAAAACGCGGCATGCCTTTCCGAATATCACCGTCGCCCATGTCTGCAGGGCTGATACCACCAGCCAGATACCCTCTGGCCAGTGGGCTGAATGCCACAAAGTCCACACCCAGCTCTTTACAGGCATCGAGTACTGCAATTTCAGCATTGCGGGTCCACAGAGAATACTCGGTTTGCAGCGCCGCAATGGGGTATTCGCCATGGGCTTTTCTCAGCGTTTCCGCCGAGACTTCCGATAACCCAATAGCGCCAATTTTGCCGGCTTTAACCATGTCACCTAATGTCCCCACACTTTCCTCTACCGGCACATCCGGATCAATGCGATGCAGGTAATACAGGTCGATATGATCCGTTTGCAGGCTGGTTAGCGCGGTATCAAGCGTAGCCTTTAAGGTTGCCGGATGGCCATCGATGGTACGTTTACCATTGACGCCGGTCATACCGCATTTACTGGCCAAAAAGATATCCTTGCGGAAAGGCTTTATGGCTTCACCCACCATCTTTTCATTACTGCCAAAACCATACAAGGCAGCCGTATCGAAATGAGTGACGCCAGCTTCAAAGGCTTTGGTAAGCAGGCTGGTTGCCGTAGCCTGGTCGACCTTTTTGGCATAGGCATGGTTGAGGTTCATACACCCCAGGCCAATTTCTGATACCAGACGGCCAGCCAGTTTGCGTTGTAACATAGGGCTAATCCTTTCAGTTTACAGGGTACAGGTATGCATTACTGAGCGTTTAACTGTTGCTCCAGTTCATACAGTACACGATAACAGTCAAAGACTTTGGCAACACTACTGTTTGGTTCACGGCCTTCGTTAATGGCTGCCACAAACTCGCGGTCCTGCAACTCAATGCCATTCATCGACACATCCACCTGAGACACATCAATGGGGTTTTCCCGACCATCAACCAAATCATCATAGCGGGCAATATAAGTGCCATTGTCACAGATGTAACGGAAAAAGGTACCTAACGGCCCGTCATTGTTGAACGATAATGATAACGTACATACCGCACCATTTTCGGCCAGCAACTGAATCGACATATCCATGGCGATACCCAGTTCCGGGTGGATCGGGCCCTGAATAGCATTAGCCTTAACCACTTTCGCACCGGCCTGATAAGCGAACAAATCCACCGTGTGCGCAGCATGGTGCCACAGCAGATGATCGGTCCATGAGCGCGGCTCACCCTTAGCGTTGATATTCTGACGACGGAAGAAGTAAGTCTGCACATCCATTTGCTGAATGTTAACCTCACCGGCGGTGATTTTATTATGCACATACTGGTGTGAAGGATTGAAACGACGGGTGTGTCCCACCATGCAAACCTTGCCGGTTTCTTCCTGTACTTTTAACACTTCCTGCGCATCTTCCCAACTGTCTGCCAGTGGAATTTCAACCTGCACATGTTTACCTGCTTTCATACAGGCAATCGCCTGGGCAGCATGCATTTGTGTAGGAGTACACAGGATAATGGCATCAGCGTCGCTTTCAAGCGCCTCTTCCAGCGACGTATACACATTGGGGATGGCATATTCGTCTGCCACCGCCTGCGTTTTCGCAGCATCACGACCTACCAGGCCAACCACTTCAGCGCTATCAATATTCTTCAGACCATCTAAATGCTTAATGCCAAACGCACCTGGTCCTACAACAACAATCTTCATAAAAACTCCCGTTTCGTTACTACCGGCGGTAATACCTTGCCGGCACGGTGTCTAATCCGCCCAGTACAGGCGCATAGGGTTATCAATCAGTAATTTTTTCTGCAATGCCTCTGTCGGCGCAATTTTGGGGATCATATCCACCAGATGACCATCATCAGGCATGTGCGATTTCATATTCGGATGCGGCCAGTCTGTCCCCCACAGCACGCGATCAGGGAAGCGCTCAACCACCGTTCGCGCAAAAGGAACCACATCTTCGTAGTTACCTTCCAATCCGACTTGCGAGATACGCTCCGGACAGCTCACCTTGCTCCAGAAGTTTTCATTCTCTTCCAATAGCTTCAAAAACAGCGCGAACTCAGGACCCTCTAACGGCTTGGTAACATCCGGACGGCCCATATGATCAACTACCACCGTTGTGGGTAATGCAGTAAAAAAGTCATATAACTCAGGTAACTCCTGAGCTTCAAAATAGATCACAATATGCCAGCCAAAGGGCTTTATTTTGTCGGCAATAGTGGCAAGGGAATCAAACGGCAACGCGTCCACCAGGCGTTTTACGAAGTTAAACCGTACTCCACGAACCCCTGCATCGTGCAGGCTTTGCAGTTCTTCACTGGTAATGTCCGCCGTAACGGTTGCCACACCGCGAGCCAGGCCATTGGAATGATTCAGGGCGTCTACCAGCGCCCGATTATCAGCACCATGACAAGTCGCCTGTACAATCACATTGCGGCTGAAGCCAAGATAATCACGTAATGCCCACAGTTGATCCTTCGAAGCATCACAAGGGGTGTACTTACGTTGTGGCGCAAAAGGAAACTGATCACCCGGACCAAATACATGACAATGCGCATCCACCGCGCCTTCTGGTACTTTGTAAGCTGGTACCGATGGTGACTGATGCCAGTGCAACCAGTCAGCATCCACAACAAATTGGCTCATGGCCTGCTCCTGAGTATGGGTTGCCCATTTATGCCTGTTGGGTAGCAACCTGTTGATTTAGCGAACGTTCAGCTGTTCCAGAAAACCAACCTGACTAAAAAGTACAATTGAAAGATATAAACCTACAATTGCGCTGTTGGCAATGTAACGCTGAGACTGTTTAGTATTTAGCACACAGTATGCGCCACCTGTGCTGGCCTTGCAGTTTAGAAAACTGCAAAACACCATTAGTTTTTTCTATATAGATAATTTTTAAACACACACAACCCGAACAAAAATAGCAAACAAAGTTAATATATTTCAATATATTAATTAAAAAAACGAATCACAAAACGGTAATATAGAGCAATTAATCTTGTCATTATTTGCGCTTCTGCTGGCGGAATTCACCGGCAGTTATACCCGCCATCTGCTTGAAGAAACGACAGAAGTAACCGGTGTCTTTAAAACCCAGTGTCAGTGCAATTTCATCAAGCGTCTGCTGAGTATAAATTAACCGCCGCCGGGCTTCACTGATCAGGCGCTGATGCACCAGTCGTTTAGGCGTTTGCGAGAGTTGCTGACGACAGATGCGGCTTAGGGTAGACACTGAAACGAAGAGCTTTGCGGCATATTCATCAATGGTTATATGATCCTGGTAATGCTTGTCGATGAGTTCGCGAAAGCCCAACAGAATACGGTTTTCCCTGCCGGAAGGCCCGCTTTGCACCGAGTCGAGCTGGCGTTGCCGGGCAATCGTGATAAATAACAACTTTAATAATAAACGAATAGTGGCAGAGGCCCCAGGATCGCTGATGTGCATTTCATCAGCCAGCATCATCAGGTAACTAAAATACCGCTCCGCCTGGCGGGCACTGCGAAACTCAATGGTCTGTGGTAACCACACCAACTGGTTAAATGCACTGATGTCCTCGCCCATTTCCATATTGGTGATCACATCAGCATTGATGGATAGCACAAAGCCTTTAGTATTGGGCGCAAAGTGAAAACCGTGCACCACACCAGGCGGCAGGGTAACCACCCAGTTACCCGATAGATTATGCACCTCGTCATCCAGTTGCACCTGCCACTGACTGTCAAAAACGCAAATGATCTGGGCCAGATTAGCGTGTCGGTGGGGTTTAATTTCCCAGCCTAAGTCGGCACTGCGCGACTGAATATCCTCCAGATGCACAAAGTCCGGCTGCATGCGCATAAATGACTCACCGTAGAGATCATAAAACGGGATGTGCTTTTGCGTTGTCGTCAAAGCGCTTCTCCTGGTGCTCACACAGTTGCTATCAACCATGACAAAAATTTAACATGTGATTAAAAAGTACAACATCTTAACGCATAAGTGAATAACAATTACAGTCACCGTCCTCCACTATTGAATTATCGCAATTAATTTGTTCAACGGAAGTCAGTGCTATGAAGACAAAAACGCAGGTTGCCATTATCGGCTCGGGTCCCTCAGGTTTATTACTGGGCCAACTGCTGCACAAAGCAGGTATAGATAATATTATTGTAGAACGTGTCAGCCCGGATTATATTCTTGGCCGTATCCGCGCCGGTATTCTTGAGCAAGGATTTGTTGATTTGGTTCGCGAGGCGGGCGTAAACAAACGCATGGACGAAGAAGGCCAGGTGCACGACGGCTTTGATATTGCCTACTATGGCAAGCGCTATCGCATCGACCTCAACAAGCTTACTGATGGCAGTACGGTAATGTGCTATGGCCAAACCGAAATTACCCGTGACCTGATGGATGCTCGCGAAGCTTCAGGCCTCACCAGTTTTTACCAGAGCCAGGACGTACAGTTACACAACGCAGACACTGATAATCCACAGGTGACGTTGGTGAAAGACGGAGAGACGATTACCATCGATTGTGACTACATTGCGGGCTGCGACGGCTTTCACGGCATATCCCGACAAACCATTCCAGAAGAAAAACGTACCGAGCATGAACGCGTATACCCCTTTGGCTGGCTGGGATTACTGGCCGATGTGCCACCCGTGAGCGACGAATTGATCTATTGTAAAACAGAACGCGGCTTCGCTCTGGCCAGTATGCGTTCATCAACACGCTCACGCTACTACCTGCAGGTCCCGCTGACCGACAAAGTAGAAAACTGGTCAGACGAAGCGTTTTGGGATGAACTTAAAAAACGTCTGCCTGAAGACAGCGCAGAAAAGCTAACCACCGGGCCAAGTATTGAAAAATCCATCGCCCCGCTACGTAGCTTCGTGTGTGAGCCAATGCAATGGGGTAACCTGTTTCTGGTTGGCGATGCTGCGCATATCGTACCGCCTACCGGTGCGAAAGGACTGAACCTGGCCGCGTCGGACGTATCAACTTTATACAAGCTGCTACAGAAGCGCTATGCACAAGGTGATTTGACCGCCCCGCAACAGTACTCTGAAATCGCACTGCGACGGGTGTGGCACGGTGAACGGTTCTCTTGGTGGATGAGCAATATGCTGCACGACTTTGACCAGGACACGGTAAACGGTATGGATAAGGCTACCTTCGATCGCTTTATGCAGTCTGAACTGGATTTTTACCTGACTCATGAAGAAGGCCAGAAAGTGATTGCCCGACAGTATGTGGGCATGCCCTACGAGGCCATTGAGTAACACTGTTGACGCTTAAGGCGGCATCGTGAATCCCCGATGCCGCTGGTTGTATTGTTATAATACCGGGATTAAGCCAGCCCGAAACAGGCGCAATGAAAGCCGACACGTTTTTCTTCTACCAACGTAGTATCAAAGCATCTAGCCTGCCCTTTTATTGGCTTGACTATTTTACCAGCCTCGGTATTCTCAACCGAGGAATCCAGCGAAAAAATGGTAACAATCAACAATGAAAGTGGATGCTGTTAAAGTACGCCGTCTTTATATCGAAGTGGCGAACCAAATTGAAAATCAGATCCGCTCAGGCAACATTAAAACCGGCGAGCGATTACCGTCAGAACGAGATTTAGCCTCGCGTTTTGAAGTCAGCCGCCCGACCATTCGTGAAGCGATGATTGCCCTTGAAATAGCCGGCCTGGTAGAAATTAGAACAGGCTCTGGCATTTATGCATTGCCCACCAACGACCAGGCTCTTAGCCGTCAACTTGACGATGTCCCTGGCCCCTTCGAAGTACTTGAAGCCCGCTTATTAGTTGAACCTGAAGCTGTTAGTCTGGCTGCTGCCAGAATTACCTCAAATCAGCTTGAAGTACTGGAAAAGGCATTGAAGGTCATGGAGTCTGCTGACTCCGACGAACATCAGAAAGAGCAGGCTGACGAGCTCTTCCATTGCACCATTGCCATAGCGACCAATAACAGCGCTTTGTGCTCGTACATAAAGTGGTTATGGGAGCTACGCAATGCATCCGTATTAAGCTCTACCTTTCATCAGAAAGTAAGGGACCTCGGCGTACACCCTTACGTGGATGAACACCGGCGTATTCTCAATGCTCTTAAATTGCGTGATCCTTCGCGAGCTCGCAGCGCCATGCAGACCCACATATCAAATGCCATTGAACAAGATATGAATGTGCTCGGGCTGGAGCCCAATTAGGCCCTGTTTGCGCTTTTGTGTACCCGCTCGTTTAAGACAAGGCAACAGCGTTTAGAGCGCAGCGCGTTTTAGCCGCACGTCTATGTAGTATATATCTTGCCAGAGCGGGACAACCCCCGCCATAGCAAGAAACGACAATCAAGGTATGGGCGTCACTACCACAGAAGATACAAATGCCTCGCCCTGTTGTGGCACAAATACCAGTTGCAGCTCGCCTGTGCTAACTTCCACGTCGACAGTACTGATATCAGCGCTGAATGTATCGCCTGTTGTAGCGCTAAAGGACTTCTGTAACAGTGGAGTTTGATTATAGCTAACGGTAAATGCTGTCTCTTCGATATCAGTGGGTGCAACAAACATCAGAGCCACCTGATAGCGGCCATCGGCAAGCGGCAACGTATAGCTGAATTCACCGGCGCGATAGGATGCCGCTAAATCTCGCTCAGCCGTGCCTTTAACTTGTGCTTTAACCGGCGGGCGTCCCCAGCCACCCGCTTTATCCAGTGTTTTAGCACTACCACCAGAGAAAAACGCATCAGAACCGTACTGATTTTCGCTGGTATCAGCGGCCATTATGGCCCCCGCATCAATAAAGTATGCATTGACCTGAGACGCTGCCAGGTGCCACGTCACGCTATCACTTGCGTCATTGCCATTAGCATCTTTAGCAACAATATTATTTTCGCCCTGTTGCAGCGCCACGCCGGTAAACACGCAAACTGCCTGGGGGCAATTTTGCAGTACGCCGACAGACTTACCGTTTACAACCAGTTCAGTGGCCGCCAGATTAGAATAGACTTTGACCGGCGTTTGCTGATAGGCACGGTTGGTATACCGACGAGAGGTGATATGTACTACCGGTGCTTCACGCCAGTTGGCCTGATAAAAATAGTAGCTGTCTTTTTTGATTTGACGGTCGTAGCTGATCAGTCCTTTCGTATTAATATCAATAGAGTCACCTTCACGACGGGTAGTGGTGGCAAAATCAAAAGCATTCCAGATCCAGGTGGCCCATAAGTAAGGCTTGTCGGCCATGATCTGCCAGTTTATTTCATGCACATAAGACATGTACTCCTCAGGCTGATGTTTGCCGGTTGCCGCGACCGGGCCACCCAGAGGATTATCGGTATGCATGGATAAGGCCCCACCGGCACCGTATTCACTGACTGAGACAGGCTGTTGCGGATACATAGCATGCAAGGTATCCAGGTGCTCATCAAGGTCGGTGGGTTTTCCATAATACCAGCCGAAATATCGGTTTACGCCAACCGTATCGGCGATACCCGTGGTCGGCGGTACTTTAGCGTGGGCCCACTTTTTATTCGCTTCACAGCAATTCGCCAGCGTTGAATAACGCAGGGGGTCGAGCGCTTTGGTTTGTTTGTCCAGCATGGTCAGCACCGGTGTTGGATCAGGCTCCGAATCACTCGGGCTGCCCAGAAAAGCGGGGATCACTGCACCAAAATCCACTTCATTTGCGATGCCCCACACCGCAACCGACGGGTGATTAAAGTTTTGCTTTATCATTTCCTCCAGTTGCAGGCTGGCATTATCCAGCAGTGCCTGATTAACCTTCTCATGCTCTTTTCCATAGCGCCATACCGTTACCAGCGGAATTTCGTCCCATAAAATAAGCCCTGTTTCATTAGCGATTTTGTGCACTGGCTGACCATGGGGATAATGGGCTAAGCGAATAGTATTGGCGCCCATGTCGACCAGCATGTCCATGTCTTCGGCAATGTCCTGGGCCGTTACTGCCCAACCCCGTCCTTCTCGGTCCTGGTGATAGGCTACACCGTGCAAGCGCAATGGTTTGCCATTTAGCAGCAGGCCTTTATCGGCGGTTACGGTAATTTCACGCAGGCCATATTGCTGATCAAGCTGGTCGATAACCATGCCATTGCTGTCGGTTACCTGCACGCGTAAGGTATATAAGTAGGGGTTCTCCATACCTTGCCAAAGCACCGGATTAGTTACCGATAATTGTTGTGTCCGTTCCCGGGTCTCGGCACCAGCTAACGATAACTGCTGTTCACTGCGGGCAACGACTTTATTGTTTCCATCGATTAACTGTGCACTTAATGTGACTGTTTGTTCATCTGTTTTGGCATTACTCACCCGACTGGTTACGGTTACCGTCGCCTGCTTATCGTGTATTGTTGTTGTAGCGTAGACACCAGGACCACCAAAGTCCTGCATATCCAGATGCACATCTGCTGTAGTAACCAGTCTCACCGGCCGGTAAATTCCGCCATGCACAAAAAAATCACCGGAAATAGGCAGGGTATCCGCCGTTGACGACTCCGCCGTAGGTTTACTGTTATCGGCTTTTACGACCAGCACATTGGGTTTGCTGTCACTGACATAGGGCGTTGCATCAAAGCGAAAACGATTAAAGCCACCACGGTGCTCACCCAGATACTGACCGTTTAGCCATACCTGGGCGGTACGGCTAACCGCATCAAATTCCAGCCAGAACTGCTTATCTGCCGTGTTATCCTCTACCTTAAATTCTGTTCGATAGAGACCAATACCCATAGTGGTATCGACGTTATCTTTGGTATGTAAATGAGAAAAGTCGTTCTGATAATAACCAACCCGGTTCCAGCTATGCGGAATACTCACTGTTTGCCATTGATCAGCTCTGAAATCAGGCTGATGAATACGCTCTGGCATAGAATCGGTTGGCAGGAACAGCCAGTTATCTTTTAACTCGCGGCTTTCACGGGGCTGACTGACTGAGCTTTGCTGCGGCGGTGGTGAAGAACACCCAAAAAGGAATAGCAACAAAGTAGCTATGAATATGGCGTTGCGATTTTTAAATAACATACACACTCTCTTTGCTAAAGTAGCCGTTTAAAAGCTAACAAGCAGCAAGTGTTAATTACACTTGCTGTAACGGTTGATTAAGTATCGGTTTGGAAATTAGTAAAAATTATAGGAAACATTTACGCCCATATATCGCAGTGCACCGCGGGTCCAACGCTTCGCAACAGCCGTTTCGCCCTGGAAACGATTTTCAAAATTGCTGTAGCCTAATGAATAGTTTTCGTCGAACATGTTATTGACGTAAAAGGTCACTTTGTAGCGATTGTCGTTATCAACCACCCCGAACCCCAGGTTAGCGATGCCGTAGGCTTCCTGCACATTGACCGGGTCGCCATACAGATCAAAATTCACCTCGTCCTGCCACTGATAGTTGGCCTGAGCGAACCAACTGAACGAATAGTCACCAGCGGGCTTCTCCCAGTAAGCGGCCAGATTGTATTTAAGATCCGGCGAGTTGTTCAGGTCTTCACCGGCGAGATCCTGTGCATCCAAACCACCCGGTCCCGCCCCAATCATACAACCATCAGCCTCTGTCTGATTGCCGTAACAGGGGGCATTATCAAATTCCTTAATTACCGCATCGGTATACGCCAGAGAAGCATCAAGTCGCAGCGCCTCAGAAGCCTGCAACGAAAAGTTGGCTTCCAGCCCCTGGGTACGCAGTTTACCCACGTTGTTAAGCGCAAATACCGGCGCACCGTTTTCATCAACGCGCCCTCCCTGGGCCTGGTAGTCATCGAAGTTGGTTAAGAAAGCAATTAACTCGTAACTAAAGCTGCGGCTGTCATTAAAGCCTTTTACGCCTATCTCGTATGACGTGGAGGTTTCCTCGCCCACTGGCTGATCTGCATCAGACTGATTAAACCCAGATGCCACGTCAAACGCCTGCCCTTTGTAGCCGGTACTTACTGAACCGTAAACCATGGTGCCGTTTTCAAGAAAATGACGCAGTGCCACCTTACCGGTAACGGCCGTTTGCGAGTCGTCGCCGTTATAGGTAGCCGGGTTTGTCGGGTTAAGCTCATAGCCATTGGCATAATAGTCGGTAAACGACACGCCAATTTTCTCGTGATTTAAACGTAGCCCAACATCAATAAAGGTGTCATCGACCATTTCATAGGACGTCTGGCCAAATATTGCCGTACTTTTTGAAGAAACCGATGCTTCCCAGTTGTTTAACACGAAAGATAGCGGGCCTCGCTCAAAATCACGGTAAATATCCTGGTCGCTGTAAAACAAACCGGCAATGTATTCAAAGCGGCCTGTTGGCGTGCCGGTTAAACGAATTTCCTGAGTAATGCCCTCGGCATCAATATACGGTGTTTGAATTGCTTGTGGGCCACCAATGCCGAGCGGATCAAAACGGGGTAACAGAAACGGTGGGTATGCGTCTTCCATGGGAACATCTGTAAGATCTTCATCAGAAATAGAGTCCTGTTCAAAACGTTGGTAGCTGGATACCGAGGTGAGGGTCAGGGTATCACTCAAGAAGTAATTCAGTTTAACGACGCCGAGGTTTTGGTCGGTTTCCCAATGATTATCCGTATCACGACGAACGTTCAGGTTTCTGCTGCTTGCCACTTCGCCTTCACCCGTTACAATATCAGCAGCATCAACCCAGGTTGGCACATTACTACCTTCCTGATGGCTGGTATCAAAAATAAAGGTTAAATCCACATCGTCGTGTGCAAACCACTGCAGTTTTCCGCGCACACCGTAACCTTTCTCTCCGTTAAGATCTTCGCCGGTTGTCAGGTTTTTAATAAAGCCATCACGGTCCTTATAAAAGGCATTGACCCGGTAACTTAGCGTGTCAGACATCGGGCCCGATACCATTAGCTGAGCTTTTTTCTCGTTGTCATCGGTGACGCCAAGGTTAATTCGCCCTTCAAAATCCTGGGTGGCATTTTTGGTCATGATGTTAACCAGACCCGCCGATGCATTTTTGCCAAAAAGCGTGCCCTGCGGCCCGCGTAATATTTCTACCTGTTGAATATCAGACAGTGTCGAAAATGCCTGCGCTGCCATTATCAGCGGTACATCATCTACCACCACCGCAACACTCGATTCAACGCCGATACTGAAAGCTGCCGTGCCAACGCCTCGCATGCTGATGGTATTGACCTGTGGCTCACCGCCCTGCTCAATGGTCAGTGATGGAGATACCCGGGTAACATCATCAAAATTATTGACGTCCAATCGTTCCAGCGTATTTTCGCCAAGCACCGAAACGGCGACAGGGATATCCTGCTGAGCCTGAGCGCGTTTTTGTGCTTTGACTTCAATAATCTCCAACTCCTGTGCTGAAGCAGAGTTACCTAAGCTCCCCATAGCAACTGACAGCGTAAGTGCTAGTAACGACGGTTTAAAAACAGGCAAGTTGTTCATGCATATTCTCTCTTGTGCTGCTGGTTAACGGTGATGATGAGGGACCTTTTTTAGGCACCGGCCATCTGGTAAGGCCAATATACACACCACAAAATACCACTCAACAATAAATTAACACAGTAAACACAACAGAGTTAACATTTTAACTACAAATCAACATTTTAACGTAACTATTTATTTTAAGGATGGTTTGTATCAGCAAATGCAATACCTTTTGGTAAAGCCAATTAAAAACAACGACTTCGAATTACAATAAGACATTGGCCTGACCAGGATTAGAAGTGCCAGAGAGGAGTTATGCTGGCCCTGACTTTGCGCTGACACATTGCACCTCAGGCCAGGTTTTGTTGACATCCTGCCGCGTCATCAGGGTATGTTCATTGAGAAAGTCTAGCTGGACATCAGCGTATGTGTTGCAGCGGAGGCGTGGCCACGCGAACAACCGGAGCGAGGGGCTATCAAGATGACATAATTGACTCAGAACGCGCAGCGCAAAATAGCGGCGCTGCGCCTTTTCATGCTGGTGGCTACTCACCATCCAGTGAGCAGAACCACCAATATAAACCGAATCATATTGCTTTTATCTGGGAGTCAGGAGTTAGTTAGTCTGGCCAGCCCGCAGACTTTCAAGCACATGGATTACACCGCGCAGTTCCGCCAGCGACTTCATTCGACCCAGGTAAGAGTAACCAGGTTTCACATCCGGTTTACCCAGTTCATCCTCCAACAGATGGCCATGGTCCGGACGCATTGGAATACTATTTTTCTGCTTTCTGGCCCCTTCCTCATCGAGCAACGCATTGATCAACCCTATCATGTCATTGTCTCCACCGAGGTGGTCGGATTCATAAAATGATCCGTCTGGTTCGCGTTTCACATTGCGTAAATGGACAAAGAAAATACTGGGCCCAAAGGCTTTAACCATCTCCACTAAATCGTTATCAGCACGGGCACCAAATGAGCCAGCGCACAAAGTGATCCCGTTGCTTGGGCTTGGCACCGCCTCAAGGATTGCTCTGGCATCATCGGCCGTTGATACCACTCTGGGTAGACCAAACAGTGAAAACGGCGGATCATCAGGGTGAATGCACATTCTCACACCCGCCTCTTCGGCGGTTGGCATAATTTCACGTAAAAAGGTAAATAAATTCTGCCGATAACCTTCAGTACCCAGTGCGATAAATTCAGCAATTGCCTGTTTGATACTATCTCTGGTATAGGAGCCTTCGCCCCCGGGCAGACCGGCTATAATGTTCTTTTCCAGCAGGAGCTTTTCTTCTTCGCTCATGCCCTGAATGCGGGCTTCAGCCACGTTTAACTGATGCTCTGAATAATCAGAACGGGCATTTTCACGCTCAAGTATGTACACGTCGTAAGCAATAAAGTCGGACATTTCAAAACGCAGTGCCTGCGAGGCATTTGGCAGGGTGTAACTTAAATTAGTGCGGGTCCAGTCGACAACCGGCATAAAGTTATAGCACACCGTATCAACGCCAGCTTTGCCCAGGTTAGTGAGCGTTTCAATATAGTTCTGAATGTACTGTTGATAATCACCAGTCCGGGTTTTAATGTCGTTGTGCAATGGCACACTTTCTACCACTGACCAGGTCATACCGGCCTGCTCGATCATGGCTTTACGAGCAAGGATGGTGTCCAGAGGCCACACATCACCGGTTGGCACTTCGTGCAAGGATGTCACTATCCCGGTTGCGCCAGTCTGGCGTATTTTGCTTAATGTAATGGAATCATCAGGACCAAACCAGCGCCATGTTTCGAGCATTGCCCTTACCTCTATAGTTAATCAGAAAAATCCGGCCACTATTTTACACAGAACTGCAGCGAACCGGACAGGTGGTAAGGCCAATTTTGGCATGGGAAAACGGTTCGGTCAATGCTATAAGTAATACAAATCTGCCGCTGGAATTTATCATTGCGGCTTGAAGACTAAACCGTCACCCTGTATTCATTTCCTAGTACGCTGGTACCCAGGCCACTTCTTTTGGTTACCATCAACTGCGTAGGGATACGCTCTTTCATGGCTTCAATGTGGCTTATTACACCAATCATTTTGCCTGACGCATTGAGATTATCCAGCGCATCCAGAGCAATATCCAGCGTCTCGGTGTCGAGAGTGCCAAAGCCTTCATCTAAAAATAATGAATCGATGCTGGTTTTGTGACTGACCAAATCAGAGAGCGCCAGCGCCAGCGCCAGGCTCACTAAAAAACTCTCCCCGCCCGACAATGTTTTGGTATCACGTTCCACATCGCCCTGCCAGGTATCCAGTACACTGAGCGATAACCCCTCGCCACTCTGACGTTTAAGCAGGTAACGACCATGCAGTTTATCCAGTTGCTTATTCGCCAGGTACACCAGATTATCCAGTGTCAGCCCCTGGGCAAACTTACGAAATTTATCGCCATTGGCTGACCCCACTAAGCCGTGCAGATAGCTGATGTCATCAACCTCTGCCTGCTGCTCAGCTATTTTACGGGTGAGTTCACTGAGTCTTTCTCGTTGCTGTGTGTCGGTCAGCAAGCGCTGCTCAAGCTGTCCTTTGCGGGCAATGATATTATCCCGCTGCCGATTTAACTCAGTTAACTGTGCGGTCACTTCAGCCGGTGAGGTCTGAGCCCAGATATCAGCGTTATCCATGGCCTGCTGGGTTGCAATTTGGTTTTGCGCCTCTTGCAGTAATATGGTCGCGGAGTGGAGGTTATCGGATAGACGGCGCTTCAATGCCGACAGACGTTCACGCTCAGCTTGCGGTAATAAGGCTCGCTCAAAGGCCTCAGGCGAATCAAAAACGCTGGTAGTTAGCAGTGCATCCCAATGGCTTTGCTTGTCACTAAGCTGCGTCTGTAGCTTGGAAAGGTTGTCATTGAGCACCGCCAGCGAAGACTGTAGCGAAGAGCAGGCTTTGTCGGCCTCATTACGAACTTGCTGACAGCGTTCTTTTTCCAACTCCAGCTCCCCAACCTGCTGACTGAGCGCCTGGCGCACCTGCGCAATATCCTGATCGCCAAATAACGTATGGCGCTCCGCGCTGAGCTGATCAAGTTCGGCTGATAGATCATCAGCTTGTTGTCGGGCTGCTGTTAACTGTTCGGTAAGTTCCTGCACGCGCTGCCCGAAGGTATTCACTTCATTTTCTTTTATGGCAATGTCATGCTGGCGCTGATCGCGTATTTTTACCTGCTCTGCATAGCTGGCCGCATCTTTTTTCTTAGCCGTCAGCCAGGAAGCCAGGGCTTGGGGGTCGGGCGAGAAACCTGTTGCTTTTATCTGCTCCATGAGCACAGTCAGCAACTGTTCATAAGATTGCATTGCGGCCTGATGTCTTGCCTCCAGGCGGGTAAGGCCCTCACTGTTTGTTTGCCTTTGTTGCAACAATAGCTGATAGGAAGCGCTAATCTTATCTAATGCAGTTTGCCGGACATCCACTTGTTGCCTGGCAGTCTGATACGCCGTGTTTGCCTGACGCACCGCGGCGATGCGGCTTTGCAGCGCATTGCTTTGCTCTGTGGTGTTACGTTCCAGGGAGGCTAATCCTTCAGTGTCAGTGACGGTCAGCTCTCCCTCCAGCGATTCGGCGTAGCTGGCCCAGTTGGCTTTAAGCTCGTCTAGCTGTTGCTCGCACTGCTGCCTCTGCTGGTTTACATCCTGCAGGTGGCGGCGACTCGATTCCAGATCCTGACGGGCCTGGGTGCCGGCATCATAGGTTGCCTGTAGCGTTTTTTCTGCCTCATCTCTACGCGCAATAGTATGCGGAATATCCAGCGCCAGACTCTCTTGTGAGGCATGTTCTGTAGCACCGCATAGCGGGCAGGGTTCGCCTTCATGTAGCTGTTTGCGATATTGGATCAGCTCTTCTTCCTGACTGATCAATCGCTTTATATCCTCGAGTTGTTGCTGTTGCTCCTGGTAAGCCCTGAGCAGTGCTTCCCGCTCTGTGGAAAGGGCTTCTACCCTACTCTGAACCTCGTCGGCAGTACCTCTTAACTGTTGTTTGTTGGACGCTTGCTGTTGATAGGCCTGCTGCACACCCCTGGCCCTGTCAATAACACTAAGCGTTAAGCGGCAGGAATCAAGCTTACTTTGTAATCCGTCTTCACTGTCATCGCCAAGTAACTCACCAGTGGTGGCAAGCTTGTTGTTAGCGTCGGAAGTAGCCGCATTTAACTCGGTTTGAGCATTTTGTTGCTGAGCCAATAACTGAGCTGTCTCACTGGCGAAAACGTGCTGTTTGTCGCGCAGTTGCTGACAATCAGTTTCCAGGCTCTCAACCGTTTGCCTGGCTGTTTTAACCTGATGCCATTGTAGTTCCCAGTCAGCCAGACTCTCGCTAAGGGCAGCATCGTCATGATGGGCATCAAGATATCCTGCCGCCTCATCACGCTGGGCTTTAAGCGTTTCAATGGCGCTGGTTGTTGCAGCCATCTGCTGTTTAAACCGGGTATTACTGTCGCTTAATTGCTGAGCACGAAGTTGACAATCCTGCCACTTTTCCTGCCGATGTCTTATTGCGGTGTCTAACGGCAGGATTTTTTCTGAGATGAGTTGATCTTGTTGCCGGGCATAGGCTTTTTTCTCCGTAAACGTTTTATGGGCGACAGCCAATGCCTCACTGGCTGCGCTCAGCGCCTGTTCCCGGCTTACCTTTAGCCGGGTCTGCTGGTCAATTTCCGCTGCCAGGCGGGTAGCCTCTGCGCGCAAGTTTTTGAGCATTTCCCAGGGCAGTCGCATCTGTTCAGCGGGCTCACTTCTGGCCAGTTGCTCCAGTTCATCCCTCGAGTCAGCCATAGCCTGCTCTGCCACAGACTTACTTTGCTCTGCCTGTTGCGCTTTATGCTTTGCAGCGTTTAACGTCTGCCACCACTGTAGCTGTTGGTTAAGCCCATCAGCTTGTGTTACCAGAGTTTGTTGTTGTGCCTGTAGCTGTGCCGCTTCTTCTTCCAACGTTTGCTTTTCGCCATCAGCCAGCAGCGCGAAACCACCAGCCGCGGCATTCAGTTCAGCGAGATGCTGTTTAGCCTGGCTAAAATGCTCGTGAATACGGCGGGAAATCTCGCCGTATATTTCGGTGCCGGTAAGCTCTTCCAGCAATTCAGCACGCTGCCCTTCCTCTGCATTAAGAAACGCTGCAAAATCGCCCTGAGACAGCATCATCGACTTGGTAAACCGCCCAAAGTCCAGGCCTGTCAGTTGCTTTATTGCTTCTGCTTTTTGCTTAATCTGAGTTGTCAGGATGTTGCCGGTGGCCAGCTCTGCCAGTTCGGTTTCAGCTTGTTGCAAATTCCCATCGGGCTTATTGCGCGCTCTGCGCATACTCCAGAAAGCCCGGTAGGCCACGCCTTTGACATCAAACTCAACTTCAGCCAGACACTCTGCGGTACCACGGGTCATAATTTCATTACTCGACGATGTAATGACCCCCAGTCGTGGGGTTTGATGGTACAGCGCCAGACAAATAGCATCTAAAATGGTGGTTTTGCCGGCCCCGGTAGGACCGGTAATAGCAAAGAGTCCGTTTTCGGCAAACGGTGCAGCCGTAAAATCGACTTTCCATTCACCTTTAAGGGAGTTGAGGTTTTTTAAGCGCAGCGACAGAATTTTCATGACTGACCTCCCTGTTCGTGCACCACTTCAGAGAGGATCCGGGCAAAGTGGTGCTTTATCCGCTCAGCTCTTTGCCGCGCTTCTTCGGTTTCAAATTGTTCCATCTCAAGGCGCTTTTCAAACACCTCAACGGGAGTAAGTTCGGCCAGTGTTTCGGTTTGCTGCCGGGTAAGTAACTGGCGCTGTTTATTACGCACCCGGCGTAATTGCAGTACTTCCACATTCAAGCCTTCGGTCATGGTCTGTACCCGTTGCTGCAGATCAGAAAGATAATCTTCACTTTCTACCTGTAAGCACAACCAAACCAATTTATTGGTAGTCAGCGAGGTTAATGCCGCCTCAAGCTCTGATAGAGAGCCGGTAAGTGTTTGCATGGGTTGAAAAACAGGTACATCTATCGGCGTAATAGCCTTGCGGCTTGCGCCGCTAAACTCTACCAGCACCACCTGTTTCTGGGTAGAGAGTTCATCAAAGCTCAGTGGGATGGGTGAGCCGCTGTACCGAATGTGTTCCGTTTTGGCCACTTTCTGTGGCCGGTGGATGTGCCCTAACGCAATGTAGTCGGCAGGCGGAAAGCCATCAGCAGAGAAACCCTCCAGCGTACCGATATAGATATCCCGCACGCTGTCTGACTGGCTTACGCCTAATGCGGTTAAATGACCGGTAGCGATGATTGGCAGTTCACCGCCTGCGGCCTCACGCAGGGCGACGGCCTGAGTATATAACGTAGCATAGTGCTGCTTTATGGCTTCACCGAGTGCCTGCCGCTTTTCTAATCCCGATTCACCAGCCTGACTTTGCAGTACATCACGGGGCCGGATAAATGGCACGGCGCACAAAATCGCGGCCTTTTCTCCCGCCCGGTTATGAAGCGTAAAAACCTGTTCTTCCGTGTCCATACCGGTACTGGCCACCACTTTAGTATCCAGTTGAGCCAGCAACTGCTTTGATTCATTTAGCATAGCAACAGAATCATGATTGCCGCCCAGTACAATAAGGCTACAGCCGTGTTTTTGAATATCCACCACGAACTGGTTATACATTTCACGGGCATAACTTGGCGGCGTGCCGGTATCAAACACATCTCCAGCAATAATCAGCGCATCCACCTGCTCACGCTTAACCAACGCTAACAACCACTGAATAAAGCACTGGTGTTCGTACTTACGGCTCTGGGTAAAAAAACTTTGCCCTAAGTGCCAGTCTGAGGTGTGCAGGATTTTCATGACGCTACCGGTCCTTAATGAGTATGACTCCATGAGGTATAGCCCGGCAAGGGCTAAACGCAGCCATAGTAGCCGCCCGCCGCGGGTGGCTCAACTGCCGGGGTGGATTAATTTTGGTTGGGAGTATGCAGCGCTCAGGACAACCGGCCCAGACTAAACTGCTCAGGACCACTGCTGATCACTAAATGCTCTTGGCCATCAATGTGCAAAGGGGTGGCCATATCAGCCCACTGATAATACACATTGCGATGTACCAGTGCTCTTAGACCACGGTGAAGGGTGACATAAGGTCGCGGCTGCTCTGGATCCGTATTATCAATGACGAGCGGGTGTTGCTGCGAAAGCAGTGCACAATGACCTAAGTTTGATATCACTTCAATAGCCGGGCCGTTATCTGTTTCATGGCGTCGCCATTCGGTGATCACAAAAGGCGCATCTTCTACCTGGATCCGCACTTTTTCGGCAGGGGTTTTTAAAAAGTACTCATCACCTTCTTTCAGTAACACGCCTGCAAATAATTTCACCAGCTTCTCGCGCCCGATGGGAGTACCTGCGTACCACCAGCTGCCATCGGCCTTAATGACCATATCAATATCCCCGCAAAACGGCGGATGCCATTTATCAAATGGCGGCGCAGAATCGAGGTTTTCAATTTGTGCCGTGAGGGTTTGCAAATCCATAGGTGTTCGCCTGCTATTAATTGTCGGTGATATTAAGCAGAATATTCGCTTGCCTCAGAACAACTTCGGGATTAACGCCAATATACATTAATGGACCATACAACGACTTTTGCAAGAGATTCGCTGCAGAACCATTTTCACCTTGATGCGCTTTATTGCGCCCATCTGAATTCCTTATTACCGAGTATAGAGGCCGGGCGGGAGGATGTCACCCGTACCTCCGGGCAACGCATAAAGCAGCTGAACGACTACGCCAGCGGCGAGATGCCAATCAGTGCTCTGTGGCCCAAAGGCCGCCAGATATTACCCAAGATCCGTTTTGTGGTGGATGAATTAGTGACAGTTGCAGAATCAGGCGGATTGAATTAACACTTTAGTCATTGCCAAGCGCTGCATAGCTGTTCTTATAATTACCAACCGGCTTATAGCGCTGAATCAGCACTAACACAGTAAACGCAACCAGCGTTGCCACAATATCATTCCAGTCGAAATACATTTCCGGAATGAATGCCTGATGAACCTCCCACAATAAAGCACCGCAAGTAATACCGATAATGCAGTTGTTGAGTTTTTTATTAGTCATAGAATGCGCAAAGGTCACGTAACCAGACACTAAGATCAGAACATATAAACAGCTAAGCACAGAACCAAGCAGGACATCCAGCCCACCATTTATACCAATATAGACTTCACGATTGAGTTTAACGGTCAGCGACAATAGCAGCGACAACGTGAACATGATTAAGTGGATTGCTCTGTTACTCATTACAGTCTCCTTAAGAAACCTGCAAATGCCCTACTACAGGTTTTTCTTAATTTAAGCGGCCGTCATCATACCTTCGTAATCGTCGGTTGGCCCTAACATCCCCTCAACAGCCTTATCCAGCTCCTCGCCGATATAGTAGTCAACGACTTTACCGACGATTATGCCTAACACAATTCCACCGACTAAACCGCCTGAAACATTAACGCAATCAGTTGAATTTAACTCTTTCATAGTTCTTTCCTCAAATTAAAGTTAACGCTCAACGAGCGCTTAACGAATTAACAGTGTTCACCTCAACTGCAGTGTTAACAATAAATGATAAGCACCACTTCGTAAGCTGTACTCAAGGTTAGAATTTTCGGTATGCGGTTTTTGAGTCGCCAAATATTTGAACGAAGACACGTATTGGGGCATTAAGCCAAGGCCACTTCGCTTTCACACCAACCGTGCTTATGCTCGACATAGCCTAAAACTCCACCGAAGATATCCATTAACGCGTGCAAGGCAGCCACCAACAGCAATGCCCCAGCCAGATTGGCCCGGCTATTCTGCCAGCCGAGTCCTACGCTCTGTGCCGACACTGTGTGCAGCATTAATAAAGTCATCAGAACACGGGTAAGTAACCATAAAAACAAGATGATTTCGCGGTACATAGCCAGCTTCGTTTTGCACCCTGCCTACACCGCGATTTTCGATTTATCCGACTCCCAAAGACTGTATAAAACCATGGCCGCCATCATTGCCGGCACCAGCCACTCGCCTGCGTGTAAATGTATTTTGCTACCCTTTACGCTTTTAACAATCACCCGAGCTGCTTAAAGACTGGCATTAATTAAATAGTTTAAAAATTTGGACTATTTATATTTAGTTTAACCAATGACTAACCCGAGAGAGTCATGTTTTGCAAAGTGGCCGAGACCGCCAATCAGCTCAGGAATCACTGAATTTCTAATGGGACGCAAATCACATACCCGAACATTTTATTGTTCCAAGAACGGATTTCCAGTCGATGAGTTGTAGTTAAAAAATGGGCGCATAAGCTTTAATTACGCTCCCGATTGGTTAGAAATAGAGGGGGCCGAGAAATGGCGATAATGCCATTAAACTGGCCTTGCGGGAGGAGAATTACAAATGTTGACTCATGTAGGCCAGTGCGGTTTCAAACGCTGGTTTCTGGAAACCTTTTAAACCGGTCTCGCTAAATTCTATGTACACACGGCTATCTTTTAACGCCGCTTTGATCTCGGTGGGCGGCATCACGATAACCTCCACCCCGGTTAGCAACTCCAGCGCCGCCTCTAATTTAAAACCAATGGCGCCACCGGCAAACTTGCCCTTCATCGGGCGCTGGCGGATTACGATGGTTTCGATTTTGTAATCCTGCACCAGCTGCGCGAAGGATTTCTGAAAATACTTAAGCTCATGGGCGGTAGCGGCTTTTTGCAGGCTCATTTTACGGGTGCGGCAATCAGGAAGCTGAATCAGGCCATTATCCAAAGTCAATAGGGCAATGTTGGCATCATGTCCCGCCAGTTCTACACCACATACACGCATTGCAAAGCTCCACCGTTAACATCAGCTTGGAGTATATCGGATTTAGCGGCGCCGCGGGCTTATTTTTCTGCTGTCACCAACCTTTTTTGCAACAAGTTCCTTAATCGCATTATTTTCTAAGCTAACGTCAGCGAACATCTTTTTGAGCTTGGCATTTTCTTCTTCAAGCTCTTTCAGTCGCTTGACGTCAGACGCTTCCATACCACCGTATTTGGACTTCCATTTGTAGAAAGTTGCACTGCTGATACCGTGTTGACGGCACACCTCCTCAACTTTTCTACCAGCATCAACTTCTTTCAATACTGCGATGATCTGAGATTCTGTATAGCGTGATTTTTGATACTCGTCTCCTGCATTAATCATTGGTGAGCGTCCGGTAATCCCCACATTCAATTCATAAGTTAGCTACGGCATGGTGTTCTTTTATGCAAAGGAGAATGATCATGCAGCAACGAAGAGAAGTGCAAGATTGGCTCAATCTATTTGAGCAACAAAAACAAAGCGGACTCACTGCGGTGGAGTTTTGTCGCCAGCAGCAGATTAACGTTCAAACCTACTATACCAGGCGTCGTGATATTCTGCTTCAACGAACAAGCAGCAAGTTCGTTCAAGTGAAACGCGAAGTCACGAAGATTGAGTCATACACCGAAGAAATGGGGGGCGACCTTCTCCTGCAACTCGGAGACGCTCAATTGAGCGTGCCAACGAACATGAGTCCTCATTGGGTTGCTACTGTGATGAAGGCATTGGCCGAATGAAGATGTTCGTTGAGCCTGCCGATATTTATCTATACATGGATATCGTCGACTTCCGCAAATCCATTAATGGCTTGATTGTAGTGGTCGAGCAAGACATGAACCTTAATCCGTTTCGCGATGCACTGTTTGTGTTTTGCAATAAAAAGCGCGATAAAGTCAAAATACTCTACTGGGATAAAACGGGCTTTGCACTCTGGTATAAACGTCTCGAGAAGCATCGGTTTAAGTGGCCTGTCGAGACGGAATTGCAACAACTGCACGTGAGTGAACAACAGCTACAATGGCTGTTATCGGGCTACGATGTCATAGGCCATCAGCCATTGCACTACAATACATCCGGCTTATAACCTGTGATCATAAGTCGCGATTATCGATCACCAAACGGTCTTAATAATGTCGGGTAATCAGTGGCTTATTGCATGATAATAACGTCATGAATATTGATATCGAAAACTTACCCGACGATCCAGCAACATTGAAAAAGATGTTGTCGCAAGTCATGTCTCGTAATCAATACCTTGAAGAGCAGTTTCGTATTGCCCAGCATAAGCAGTTTGGTAAAAGCACCGAAGGCCACCCTGGGCAAGGTGAGTTGTTCAATGAAGCGGAAGAACTGGTTGTTGAGGCTGAAACCGCCGAAGAAACGATTAGCTACACCCGTAAAAAGCCGGTACGTAAACCGCTACCCAAAGACCTTCCCCGTGAGGTTATCGTTCACGATATTACGGATGAAGAAAAAATCTGTGGCTGTTGTTCGGGTGAATTACATCGCATCGGTGAAGATAAGTCAGAGAAGCTTCAGTTTATCCCTGCTCAGGTCAAAGTGATTGAGCATGTTCGCCCTAAATATGCGTGCCGTACTTGTGAGAACGACGGTATCAGCAATAAGGTAAAGCAAGCTCCTGTGCCTCACTGCGTTATCCCAAAAGGTTATGCAACGCCAAGCTTATTAGCGCAAATCATCACCAGCAAATATCAGTATGGGCTACCGCTTTATCGTCAAGAGGCCATGTTTAAGCAGCATGGTATTGAACTCAGCCGTAAGACGATGGCGGACTGGATAATCCGCTGCGCTGAGTTGTTTAAACCCCTTTATGACCAACTTCATCAACACCTGCTGCAACAACCGGTTATCGCTGCGGATGAAACCACGTTGAAGGTGATTGAGTCTGAGAAAGTGAATAGCTATATGTGGCTATATGCCAGTGGCGCTGATTCACCTAGCGGTAATATCCCCGATACAGCGATACCTAACATCGTGCTCTACGACTATCACAATAGTCGAGCTGGGCAATGCGCGGTAGACTTCCTTGATGGCTATAACGGTTACCTACAAGTGGATGGTTATCAAGGCTACGAGCAAACGCAAGCCACACTCGTCGGGTGCTGGGCACATGCCCGCCGTAAGTTTATGGAAGCGAAGAAAGGCGCGGGTAAAAAAGGCAGTGGCAAAGCGGATTGGGCACTCAATCACATCCAAAAACTCTACCGCATCGAAACCCAGTTAAAAGATAAAACGGTGGAAGAACGCTACCTCACCCGACAAGAAAAGAGCCTGCCGTTACTCAATCAGCTCCATACATGGCTAGCGAAATCGGTTCAACAGGTGCTGCCGAAAACCAAATTAGGTGAAGCGATACAATACTGCTTAAACCAATGGGAAAAGCTTGCACGCTACACACTCGATGGATTACTGAATATAGATAATAATCGCGCTGAGCGCGCGATTAAACCGTTCGTCATCGGCAGAAAAAACTGGCTGTTTAGCCAAACCGCCACGGGCGCAAATGCCAGTGCGGTGCTTTATAGCATCATTGAAACCGCAAAAGCCAACGACCTCAATGTGTTCGAGTATGTAATGACATGCCTTGATGAAGTCAGCAAGCCCGACGCCGATATCGAGCAACTGCTACCATGGCAGTTTGATAAGCGCTAGGTGGTATTGCCGGACGGATACAATCATTGCAGAAAACTCCAATTAAGTCTGTCTCAGTTTAAGGGAAGTGGACACTAGAGCTGATGGGCGGATTATTCGTAAAACGCACTGAGCAAGCTGTGAGGCCGCTATACAAGGAGGAAGTGAACCCAGAAACAGGACAGATCAAGCAAAGCTGGTATGACGGGCTTATAACCAGGAAATTAAAGGGAATCATTCACAAAGGGAAAGAAATTCTCACCCGTTGGCACACCTGGCAAGTTGAATATGTCAGCCAGCCAGCAATGCTGGCGGCGAATTAGCTTTTACTTGGAGTTCTGTAAATAAGTGTACTATGAAAATTTAAAGGTTAAAAATCTAAATCTTTTATATTTTTATCTCTAGTATCAATCTTATATTGAAGAGCATTTAACCGCGATTTTAATTCATTGCATTCGTTATTTAGAAATCCACTTAGCAATTCTTCAAGCCTCTTTATTTTCAGGTCAATAACTTCCAGCTTGAAGAGATCAATATGTTCGAACCTTTCCTGTTCTATTACTAAGCTCTGTAATTCTGAAACTGATGAATTTGAAGAGAAAACTCGTTCCTTCTCATCAAACTCTAGCTCATCAAAAAAATCTTCCAATGCACTTATAAAACAATAGTTTAGATTATTATCCATTCTAGGAATATGTATATGCTCAGGATGAAAATTTCGAGATAAACGTCGTAGGCGTAATTTATCTTTGTAAATTTGAAACCATACTGTAAAAGACGAAGGGTAAAACAACTCGCCTTCACAATTTTCACCATCAAAGCCTGCAAGCTCTAATAAATACTCATAGAATGGAGCTAAAAAATATCTTTCGTAATTTTCAGTATCAATAAAAGAGAGATACTTTAGCTCCTCGCTATAAACGTCTGATTTCTCTACAGCCGCAGCATAGAATTTTAGTTTAATTTCAGAGTCTGAATTCTTTAAAAAGCTAGCAGCATGATATTCCATGACACTTTTATGGATAAATTGATAATCAAAGCCCTCCTTTAAAAGCAGACATGTATTTTTTACACAATCATTTAAAAAAGCGGACTCTGAAGCAGGGGAAACATTACAAAAGGTTGAAGCTTCACGCACTTTTTCTATGGCATCGTGAATCGCAAGAGTCTTTGAGTCTGTCTTCATACAAAAGAAGCTGTATGCTTCAAATAGCTTTTCAAGTTGATTTATGGTCAATTTGGAAGCAAAGCTTCTCCTAAAGCCAGGTTTTGTAGAATCATGTCTTTCAGCTAATAGGTGAAATAATTTTTGGTAAAATTCATAAGGGGAGGAAGGAATTTTATGTGTGCTGTTATAAGTAATACATAAAAGAGTCAATAACAGCGGGGTAGTTATTAACGAAGCTATTTGAAAACTTTCACCGTCGAGATATGACAAAATTTTGTGGATTTCTGCAGTGTCTTTTTTATAAAACTTACCTAGTATTGGCTCAAAGTCCTCTTTTGAAATAGGAGCAAGGTCATAGACCGTAAAATAAACAGAATTTTGAATATCAAAATCTGGTCTAGACGTTATGAGTATCTTTAGAGAACTAAACCTAGATGCAAGATGTTCTATGTATGACAAAGTATCCTTAATATGCTCTACAGGTAGTTCATCAAATGCGTCAAACAATAAAGTGAACCTGTTAGTTCCCAAAAAGGCTTCAACCTCATCTTCTCTACAACTCAAACCATACTCAGTTAGTGCATTTGAAATCAGTTTTTCTAAAGAGTATTTATCAGAAACCTTCATTAATTCGATAAATATTGGTATTTGGCTACCCCCTCTAAGTTCTTCGCCAGTTAAATACCTTAGAAAAATCGACTTTCCTTGCCCAGCAGTACCCTGAATAACAAGCTTTTGCCTTTGCGGAAAGTCATTAACTGAATTAATTTGAATTTTTTGATCGTCCCAGATCACTTTTGAGGGATAGTAAAAGTTAGCCAGACTAACTGCTCTATCAGTTTGCCAAATGGTTTTCACATTTAAAATGGACAACCCTTTCTGATAAACACTTTCTTCCCTTGGCCTTCTATGAACTTTTACCTTTTCTTTTATTTGAGAGTAGATGTCACTAATTGGACCTCTTAATATTTGTGATTCTGCGCTCATATTATTTCCTTATAAAAATGTCAGTAATAATATCAATTGAAACAAAAAGCAAAAACAGGCACAAACATCTGCTACACATTTGCTACATATTTTAAAAAGTATATTTTCAGAGGGGAGAAATCGGGCTACAGCCCTTTAAAAATGGCGCACCCGATAGGATTCGAACCTATGACCTTTGCCTCCGGAGGGCAACGCTCTATCCAGCTGAGCTACGGGTGCGTACTTTATAAACTTTTTTCTGACCCGTCCATGGTGGGTCATTCCAGCCGCAACGTCCTGTTGCGGCGTTGCGTGCCTTTCGGCGTGACGTTAAGTCACCCCGAATCGCCTTTGGCGACCGGTACTCACCCAGCTGAGCTACGGGTGCGTACTTTGCAAACGGTGTGGAACCGTCTTGAGTGGCGCATTATAGGAGTTCATCTGGTTAATTTACAGTAAAAAATGAAAATGCCGGTGCTGATGTTTAAAAAACCAGCAAATTTGGCTTTTGCTTCGCGTTCTGAATTGGCTTAGTCTGGGTTTAATAATAAAGGATGTGATGTGTATGTCTCGAGTTTGGCGGATTATTTTCTTCTTTTTTCTAAGTACTTTGGTTTCTCTGTCTGCTCTGGCTGATGAGCAGAGTGATTTGGATTTTTACCATAACGTCTTTAGCGCACCACCGGTATTACCGGGCACTTGCTCGCCTGGTGAAAACGTTAACTGCCCTCCGTATATGCCTGGCAAGTTAATGATTGGCAACAGCCCTGAAGGCAAGTACTTAACCGTTGAACAAACCGGCACCGCTCTAGGCTGGGAAGAGCGGGTTGCCAGTAACTGGGCATATTTTGAGATACCTGCGTCGTTGGGAAAAATTACTGTTATCGATTTTGGGCCCACGCCTGAAGGCACCGGATTCCGCTACCTGGCCAATGCCAATACCCAGAATATTTTGTATGAGCCGTGGAGCTCATCAAAAATCATGGCGTTTGCCGGCGCGCTGGCAACGATAGGCCGTGAGGTTGATGCGTCTACGCAGGTGGGTGATGTACGCCTGGCGGACTTAATTACCAGCATTAACAGCTATGCGCCGTCGGGCAAGGCAGATGGGAATTCCAATGCGATTGCTACCTATTTTGCCAATATTGCCGGGCGGGAATATTTAACCGGTTTGTTTCATGAAAACTGGCTGAAGTTAACTAATCCGGCGGTGCGCTTTCGCGGGGCTTATGGGCCTACCGCGTTTAAACCTGCGAGTGAACAATGGCGCTTTAATTCGGCAGAAACGGTGGCAGTAACGCCGTATCCTGAGGCGGGCGACGATCCATTCTACCAGACTTATCGGTGCGATGAATGTGGCATAACCGGCAATAAGCCCATGACCACACTGGCCCAGGCGGAGTTTTTAAAGCGTTTGGTAACGCATAGTAGCCAGGTGCAAACCCGCCTGCCGGGGTTTACCCACTCGCACCTTGAAATGCTGCTGTATGCCAATGGCCACAGTAATTCGGTAATAGAAGCCGGTGGCATGCAGGCGGGTATTGGCGTATTGCTGGCCAGAGCCATTGCTAACGCGCTTGAACCCGCATCAACGGCATCGGCTAAGTCGGTTTTAGACAACCATACCAGCGGCAACTGGCGTATCTTTCAGAAAATTGGCGCGGGCCCGAGTGAAACCCGCGGACAAAGCGAAACGGTGTTGCTCGCGCATGTGATACTGCCGCTTATTGATGGCCCCCGGCGTGAGTTTACCCTGGCGGTGCAAACTGAGGTGAAAGGCAACAGCGAGGCCGGCGTTGGCCGGGCTGGCAAAAAAATGCAACAGCTGCTCGATATTGCTATGGCCCAGTTACTGGCTGATACCTCATCCAAATCGCCAGTTGCTCAGTAACAAATAAAAAATACAGCGGCAATACGGCAAAAAGTCGATTTTTATGCACTTTTTGTCGGATAAGGACTAATCAATTAGTCTCAAACAGTTGTCGCGGCTGGATTAACCTTTATAATCATGCGGATTATTTATTTTTCAGACCAAAATTGCCTGGAGACGATTGTGAAATTAAAAACGTGGTTAGGTATGGGCGCTGTAGTACTGGCAGCTTTTGCGGTAAACGCTCAGGAAATGTCAGACGAGGCGATCAAAGAGCGTATTAAGCCAGTTGGCTCTGTGCATGTAGCTGGCGCGGCAGCGGCAGCCCCTGCGGGTGCGATGTCTGGTGAAGACGTATTTAATAAAGCCTGTGTGGCGTGTCACGCAGCGGGCGTATTAGGTGCACCGCGAGTAAACAACGCGGCTGACTGGACACCTCGTCTGGATCAGGGTTTCGATACCGTATTATCTCACGCGATTAACGGCTTTAATGCTATGCCGCCTCGTGGTACCTGTGCAAGCTGTAGCGATGATGATATCAAAGCAGCCATTGAGTACATGACATCAGAACTATAATGTTCTGAATCACTGACAACCTGCACGTTTTATGCAACTTCGGCGCATTTCGATACCAAAACAGCAGGTTGTTGGTGAATACAATCCCCCCAAAGCTCTGGCAAAATATTCCACAATAGAGTAAGTTTATCCTTTTACTCCAGCGGATTGTCGGCTGCTATATTTTATGTCATCTGAGCCAACAAAATATGAGTTGTCAGAAGCGGAATTAAGAGAGCTTATCCCGCAGCTGCAGCAATTAACTGATAAATATAAACGTGCTGAACGCGTTCAAAAAGCATTGTTTAACATATCAGAGTTGGCTAGTTCCATTAGCAACCTGTCGCGTCTCTATCCTGCTATTCATGAAATCATTGCCGACTTCATGGACGCAGAAAACTTCTTTGTTGCCTTTTATTCGCCTGATACCAGCATGGTCGACATGGCCTACTTTGTTGATGAGTTCGACGAACAAGTGGTCAAACAGTTGCCTGCCGAGGAATTAAAAAAAGGCCTTACCGGCTATATTCTTGAATCGGGTAATCACGTTTTCTATCGCAACGAAAACAAAGATGAGTTTGATAAAAACCAGAATATAGAGCTTATCGGTAGTCAGCCCCACCAGCTGTTGGGCGCACCGCTTAAACGCGGTAGCCAGGTAATTGGTGCCATGGTGGTACAAACCTACGATGATAATGTGAGCTACACCCAGGAAGATCTGGAAGTGTTGCTGTTTGTTTCCCAACACATTGTGACCACCGTCGACAGAGTTAAAAACCGCGAGCTTACCGAGCGAACCATTCGTGAGCGTACCCGCCAGTTACGTCAGATTAACGACGATTTGCAGGAAGAAATTCTTGAGCGCCAGAAAGTCGAGGCGCTACAGCAGGCACTGTTTGAAATATCCGAGTTGTCGGCCAACGCCAGCCGTAACATGGATACCTTTTATTCGAGTCTGCACGAAATTATTGCCCGGCTGATCAGCGCGCCCAACTGCTACATTGCGATCCTTGACGAAAGTAAGCAGTTTCTGAATTTTCCGTATTTCAGTGACACCCAGGATGATACACCGGGCACCCGCCCCTTAGGCTTTGGCTTAACGGAATTTGTTATTCGCCGCGGTCAGGCGGAGCTGATTGATCCCTCGCGCATTTTATCGCTCACTGAAGACGGCGAAATCGACGTTACCGTAGCCCAGCGAATCTTAAAGCAGGCCAACTCCTGGCTGGGTTCGCCGCTGATCATCGATGGCGAGGTGTATGGCGTTATTGCGGTACAAACCTATGGTAAGTCGGCAAAGTATACGCCGCGCGACTTAGAGCTCATGCGCTTTGTGTCGCACCATATTGCCGTTGCCCTGGAACGTAAATTCCGCGCCGAGGCCATGCATGCTTACAGCGAACAGCTTGAAGAGCGGGTTAAAGAGCGCACCACCGAACTTAATCGGGCAAACGCTGTATTGCGCCAGCAAATAGAAGAGCGTAAAGAAATTGAGCATAAGCTTATTCACGACGCCCATCACGATAACCTGACCGACTTACCCAACCGCTCGATGTTTGCCAGCCGTCTGGAGCTGGCCATTGCCAATAAACAGCGCCACCCGGAAAACCTGTTTGCAGTACTGTTTATCGACCTCGACCGGTTTAAAATTATTAACGATACCCTGGGCCACCACGCCGGCGACGAGTTTTTAATTGAGGTATCTAAACGCATTATCAAATGTATTCGTAGCCACGATTTACTGGCCCGCCACGGTGGCGATGAATTTGTGTTACTGCTGGATAACTTTGAATATACCTCTGATGTGGAAGAAATCTCGGCGCGCATTATCGACTCTATCTCCGAGCCGTTTATTCTCGACGACAAAGAAATGTATTCCGGCGCCAGTATTGGTATCGCCCATGTGGAAACCTACTACCGCAGCGCCGATGAGGTGATCCGCGACGCCGACGCCGCCATGTATCAGGCTAAGTCGCTGGGCCGTGGCCGTTTGGTGATATTTGATAAGAGTATGCGTGAGCGCCTGCTTGAAGAGCTTGAGCTGGAAAATGAGTTTCGTCGCTCCCTGCGCGATCGGGAATTTGAGTGCTACCTGCAGCCGGTTATTAATCTCACCAACAACCAGCCGCTCTATCACGAGATTTATGTACGCTGGGTGCACCCTTCCTTAGGTAAAATTTCCCGCGAACAGTTCCGCCAGGTGGCTGAGCAAAGTGGTTTGATTCTGGAACTGGATATGTATCAGTTACGCGCCGCCTGCGAGTTACTGAAAACCTGGCCCGATGCCGCCCCGCTCGATTACGAGCCAAGAATTGCGGTGAACATGTCGATTAACCACCTATTGCAGAGTTCACTGGTACAAAAAATTCTGAATGTAATCAATGAAGCCGGCGTATCGCCTGCGGCACTGGTATTTGAATTCGACGAAAACGATCTGAACCGCCGTTCGCAATATATTTTACCGGCAATTAAAAAGCTTAAGCGCGCTGGCGTAACCCTGGTGCTCGATAACTTTGGTAGCGGCCTGGCTTCACTGAGTTATTTATTCTCGTACCCGTTTGATTACATTAAGATTGACCATCGGTTTATTAAATCGCTGCCCCGTTCGCTGCGCAACTTAAAACTGATTCAGTCGGTCATGCTGATTTCCGGGCACCTCAAATTTGACGTGATTGCCGAAGGGATCGACAGCCACTCACAGCTTGAGGCGTTAACCGAAATAGAATGTATTTACGGGCAGGGCAAGTATCTGGAAAGCTCACAGTTGCTGCCGGCGCTCAATCAGTCGAACGTCTAAGACTTACCCAGCATTTCGCGGATATTGGCAATACTCGCCTGGCCTTTTTGCTGGCGTTCCTCGGCGGTGACTTTGCGTTTTTTCTCTTCCCATTCCAGATCGTCGGTAGGCAACTCGAATAAGAACCGGCTGGGCTCCGGCAGAATGATCTCGCCAAACTGACGGCGTTCTTTCGACAACGTAAAAATCAGCTCTCGCTGAGCTCGGGTGATCCCTACGTAAGCCAGGCGGCGTTCTTCTTCTACGTTATCCTCGTCGATGCTGCTCTGGTGAGGAAGCAAGCCTTCTTCCATGCCCACCAGAAACACAATGGGGAATTCCAGCCCTTTTGAGGCATGTAATGTCATGAGCTGCACCTGATCGGCTTCGGCTTCTTCTTCGCCACGCTCCATCATATCTCTCAGGATTAAGCGGTTAACCACCTCTGGCAGGGTCATAGGCGCGTTGAGTTCATCGCCTTCAAGCATGTCAGTTACCCAGCCGAACAGGGTACTTACATTAGCCATGGCCATTTCAGCCGCCTTCGGGCTGGTGCTGTGCTCATAGAGCCACTCTTCGTAGCTCATGGCGCGGATCATGTTTCTCAGTACTGCAGCCGTATCGCCGCGCACCGCTTCGTCTGAAAGCGACACAATCCAGCGCGCAAAGTTATGCACCGCTAAATAGCCTTTGCCGCTCAGGACCGAATTAAGGTTATCGTGGCAGGCGGCTTCAAACATCGATACCCCCAGCTCATTAGCAAAGTTACCCAGCTTTTCCAGGGTGGCGCGGCCAATGCCGCGGGTGGGTGTATTAATCACCCTGAGCAAGGCGTTGTCGTCGTCCTGATTTACCAGTAAGCGCAGGTAAGCCATGATGTCTTTGACTTCAGTACGACCAAAGAACGACATCCCCCCACTGATTTTATAGGGAATACGGTTGCTCATCAGCAGCTTTTCAAACAGGCGGCTCTGGTGATTGCCCCGGTATAAAATGGCGTAATCTTTAAAGCCGGTGCGATTGGTAAATTTATGGGCCAGCAGCTCGGCGACCACGCGCTCTGCTTCGTGTTCTTCGTTTTTGGCCATCAGTACCCGTAACGGCTCGCCATAGGCCAGCGCCGAAAACAGGGTTTTGTCGAACATGTGCGGGTTATTCTGAATAAGAATATTCGCACAGTGCAGAATACGGCCCGAGGAACGGTAGTTCTGCTCCAGTTTAATGACCCGCAAACGGGGAAAGTCTTCCTGCAATAAATTAAGGTTCTGCGGCCGCGCACCGCGCCAGGAGTAAATAGACTGGTCGTCATCGCCTACCACGGTAAACCGGGCTCTTTCGCCCACCAGCAGCTTTACCAGTTCGTACTGACTGGTGTTGGTATCCTGATACTCATCCACCAGCAGGTAGCGGATTTTGTTTTGCCATTTGGTTCGGGCCTTTTCATCCACTTTAAGTAGCAAAGTGGGTAGCATGATCAGATCATCAAAATCCAGCGCATTGTAGGCACGCAGGTGGTTCTGATACTGCTGATAATATTCGGCAAATTCCTTTTCCCCCTGACTCACAGCTCGTTTCAACAGTAACTCGGGAGTTAACAAATCGTTTTTCCAGTTGGAAATACAGCTTTGCAGCAGTTGGAGCTGATCTTTATCGCCGTCGAGGGTTTCAGTAGTCAGATCGTTCAGCAGCGCCATACTGTCTTTATCGTCAAACAGTGAAAAACCGGCTTTTAAGCCCAGTGCTTTTACTTCCGACTTAATAATATTGAGGCCCAGGGTGTGGAAAGTAGACACTTTAAGACCTCGGGCTTCCACTTTGCCCAGCGTTTGCGCTACCCGCTCTTTCATTTCCCGCGCGGCTTTGTTGGTAAAGGTTACCGCAGCTATGTAGCGGGCCGGCATATCGCACTGGCGTACCAGGTGCGCAATCTTGTTGGTGATCACCCGGGTTTTACCACTGCCAGCACCGGCGAGCACCAGGCAGGGGCCGGATACAAAGGTAACAGCAGATTCTTGGGCGGGATTAAGCTTCATTAAGGGGTATTCTCAACAACAAAAGGAATTGGTAATGGCGAAAGCGGTATTGTAATCGACCCATGCTAAGAATCCGAGTACTGATTGTATTGCATCGCTGCACAAGTGTTTTAGAATAACCCGGCCAATTTATGTATTTGCCAAGGAAAAGCCATGTTAGATCCTAAAAAACTTGAAGATATTGCACGTCAGATCGCCGACTCGGTGCCCCCTGGCGTAAAAAACATGGCCGAAGGAGCCGAAGGTAAAATTAAACAGGTGTTGCAAGCGCAATTATCCAAGCTGGATTTAGTCACCCGTGAAGAGTTTGATATTCAAACCCAGGTGCTGATTAAAACCCGCGAAAAGCTGGAAGCCATGGAAGTACGCCTTGCCGCCCTCGAAGCCGAACAAGCGGCCGACAAATAGCGTTAGCCGAGCAAGATAAGATCGACAATCAGCCCCAGCGCAATCACTAACCCAACATAGTGATTATCTAAAAAGGCCTTAAAACAGGCCTCACGCTGGCGGTGACGAATGCTGTAATGCTGGTGAATAAACAGCACCGCTGCAGCTACCAGGCCTGCATAAGCAGACGGTCCGAGGTTATTAAGCATAAACACAGCGGCCAGTAGCAACAAGGTAATAACTTCCAGCAGCGCCACAATCAGTTTATCCATGCGGCCAAATAATATGGCGCTGGATTTAATACCAATAATCACATCGTCATCGCGGTCGACCATGGCATACATGGTGTCGTAGGCTATGGTCCACAGCAGGTTAGCAATAAATAGCAGCCAACCCCATTGTGGAATATCGCCGCGCACCGCCATCACCGCCATGGGAATGGCCCACCCATAGGCAGCGCCCAGCACAGCCTGGGGCAAATAGGTATAGCGCTTCATAAACGGATAGGCCGACGCCAGCAGCAATGCCACGCCAGAAAGAAAAATAGTGGCCCAGCTCAATTGTAACACAATTAAAAACGCCATCAGGATCAGGGCACCAAACAGCTGTAAGGCTTCTCGTTCGGTAACATGCCCGGCGACCAGCGGGCGCTCATTGGTACGCTTAACCGCCCCATCCACGTGGCGATCGGCATAATCGTTAATCACGCAACCGGCAGAGCGCATCACCACCACCCCCAACGAAAACAAAATCAGCTCTTTCAGCGGCGGCATCCCCCCTGCGGCCAGCATTAACGCCCACAGGGTTGGCCACAGCAGTAAATAAATACCAATAGGCTTGTCCAGCCGCATGAGTTTGGCGTAATAAGGAAAATTTTGCAGGGTCAGCGTCATGTTTTGGCATACCAGCGCGCAGTGAAGACGCCGGAAGTTTAGCATTGGCAACGCTGCCGAGACAATCCACTCACTGCCTTTAGTCTAAAGTAGGTTGTGCGCTGTGGTTGTCTCAACTAGAATTTAGCTAATTGAATTTTATGGATAACCTTAATGAAGCAGTTTCTTCGGCTGATTGTATTGCTTGGACTTCTCACGCCTTTTTCTAATGCCTCAGCACAAGATCAACCGTCTTATGCCTACATTGGTATTGAACCTGAGATTGTCACCAACTATCTGGGCCCTAACGCCACCAAATTGGGCTATGTACGGGTGATGATCGAAATTATGGTAAATGATGTGGACCAGCTCGAACTGGTTGAACACCATATGCCCCTGCTTCGCGCTACCGCCATTGAGATTTTTGGCCGCCAGCCGGAAGAGAAAGTAAAATCACTCACCGGCCGTGAAGACATTCGCCGTGCGGTACTGGCGGCTCTGCAGGATCATATGTTGCAAGAAACCGGTGCCAAGGTGATAAAAGACATTATCTTTACCAAGTACCTGCATCAGAAATAATCAGCTAAGCCCCTGGGCAGAGGGTTTGTCACTGCCCAGTGTCAGCAACCAGGCCATTACGCACCCCGCAATCAATCCGGCGGTGTGCGCAGCGTTGGCCATATTTACCCATAACACATCGGCAAAGCCTAACAACAACCATACCAGCATAAAGCCAACAATGGCCCTGGGTAAATACAGGCCCCACTGAGGCCGTAACCAGCCGGTGATCCATACAAACCCAACCAGGCCGTACACCACACCAGAAAGTCCACCAAAATTCGGCCCCGATACCAACAGTTGGGCCAGATTACTGACCAACGCTGTTACCACAAACAAAATAATAATAAAGCTGCTGCCAAACTTACGTTCTACCTGGGAACCCAGCATGCTCCACCACAATAGGTTAAAAATAAAATGCAGTACACTAAAATGAATAAAGGCTGGCCCTAACAATCGCCACCACTCATGATTCTGCAATAAATTTCCCAGCGGCATAATCATCAGTGCTGCCGCAATGGGCTGGAACAAACCAACCAGTGATGCGGCAAAAATCAGTGTGCAAAGGATAAGAATAAGACCAGTTACCGGTGCGCGGCGCAATGAAACCAGCCAGCGGCGCAGGCTGTTGCCCTGAGCTGCCTCTACCGGCATATCGGTACGTTCAGAATGTTGCCAGGCAGCCTGCTGATAAATGGGATCATTGGGTGCCTTAATAAACGCCTGGCATATTTCCATGGCACGCGCCTGGTCGGCTTGGTTGTCGAGCACCAACAAATACTGGTCTTCTTGCGGCACATGATGAACCTGCACCGGGATCTGTTGGGATTTTAGGTAACTGGCCAGGGAGTCAGCATAACGCAGCTGACTGATGGCAATCAAAGGAGTTGCCACAATTAGTCGCTAACCACCGGCTGACCCAGACGCCAACCTTCAAAGCCGCCATCCATACTGTACACTTTTTCATAGCCCTGACCGGCCAGAAACTGTGCAGCTTGCTGACTGCTTACGCCGTGGTAGCACACCACTACCACCGGCGCGGTTTTAGGTGTGGCTTCCATAAACGCAGCCAGGTTATCGTTATTCAGGTTCACTGCGCCTTCCATATGGGCAGTCTGAAACGATCCGGCATCGCGGATATCCGCAATAACCAGCTCGTCTTTCTGTGCAGCGACGTCAGCAATTGAAATGTGTTGGAATGGTTGCATAAAACTCTTATTGCCAGTTAAGAATGACTTTGCCTGACTCTCCGGAGCCCATTACATCAAAGCCTTGCTGAAAATCGTCAATAGCAAACTGATGCGTAATAATGGGGGAAATATCCAGACCACTTTGCAGTAAGCTCGCCATCTTGTACCAGGTTTCAAACATTTCCCGGCCATAAATGCCTTTGATCACCAGGCCTTTAAAAATTACCTGATTCCAGTCGATGGCGACGTCCTGCGGCGGAATACCCAGCATGGCTATTTTACCGCCGTTGTTCATGTTATTGAGCATATCGCGAAAGGCTGTCGGGACTCCAGACATTTCTAGGCCGATATCAAAGCCTTCGGTCATGCCCAGTCCGTTCATCACTTCTTTCAGCGACTCTTGAGCCACGTTAACAGCGCGGCTGACGCCCATTTTTTCAGCCAGCTTTAAGCGATAAGGATTCACATCGGTAATCACCACGTGTCGGGCACCTACGTGACGGGCTACCGCGGCAGCCATAATACCAATAGGGCCGGCACCGGTGATCAATACATCCTCACCCACCAAATCGAATGACAACGCGGTATGCACAGCATTACCAAACGGGTCGAATATCGACGCCAGATCATCACTGATGTTATCCGGAATTTTAAACGCGTTAAACGCGGGGATCACTAGGTACTCGGCAAATGCACCGGCGCGATTAACTCCCACGCCTTCAGTATTACGACACAGGTGACGACGACCTGCCCGGCAGTTACGGCAGTGACCACAGGTTATGTGGCCTTCGCCAGACACCCTGTCGCCCACGTTGAACCCCTGTACTTCCTGGCCCATGTCGACCACTTCACCGACATACTCATGGCCCACCACCATGGGCACCGGAATGGTTTTCTGAGCCCAGTCGTCCCACTGGTAAATATGCATATCGGTACCGCAAATGGCGGTTTTACGAATTTTAATCAGCAGGTCGTTGTGACCCATTACCGGTTCGTCGGTATCGAGCATCCAGATACCGCGGGTTGGCTGCTGTTTTACCAACGACTTCATGCAATCACTCCCAGTTCACGACCTACCTCAATAAACGCATCTACCGCTTTATCCACGTGCTCCAGCGTGTGCGCGGCCGACATCTGAGTACGAATACGCGCCTGGCCTTTAGGTACCACAGGGTAAGAGAAGCCAATCACATAAATACCTTTCTCCAGCAGTTTCTCGGCCATCTGGTTAGCCAGTTTGGCGTCACCGAGCATCACCGGAATAATGGCGTGGTCTTTTCCTGCCAGGGTAAAGCCTGCTTCTGTCATACGATTGCGGAAGTGTTCTGCATTGCGCCACAACTGCGCGCGCAGATCATGGCCGTCGGCCATCATATCGAATACTTTCAGCGATGCAGCCACAATAGGAGGTGCCACGGAGTTAGAGAACAAATACGGGCGTGAGCGCTGGCGCAGCCACTCAATGGCTGCTTTGCTGCCCGAGGTATAACCACCGGAAGCGCCACCCAGTGCCTTACCCAGTGTACCGGTAATCAGATCTACCCTGCCCAGCACATCACAATATTCGTGGCTGCCACGACCATTGTCGCCCAGAAACCCCGTGGCATGGCAGTCATCTACCATTACCATGGCGTCGTACTTATCCGCCAGATCGCAAACCCCTTTAAGATTAGCGATGATGCCGTCCATAGAGAAAACCCCGTCGGTCGCAATCAGGATAAACCTGGCGCCATCCTCGCGGGCTTGCTTTAACTGCGTTTCCAGCGCGTCCATATCATTATTGGCATAGCGGTAACGCTTTGCTTTGCTGAGGCGCACTCCGTCGATAATACTGGCATGGTTAAGTGCATCAGAAACAATGGCGTCCTCCGGCCCTAACAGGGTTTCGAACAAGCCGCCATTGGCATCGAAGCAGGACGGATACAAAATAGTGTCTTCAGTACCAAGAAAGTCGCTGATTTTCGCTTCCAGCGCCTTGTGAATATCCTGGGTGCCGCAAATAAAACGCACAGAAGCCATGCCAAAGCCGTGGGAATCCAATCCATCCTTTGCTGCTTCAATCAACGCCGGATGGTTTGCCAGACCCAGATAGTTGTTGGCACAAAAGTTAATAACGTGCTCACCGCTCTGGGTGGCTATGTCGGCTTGTTGCTGAGTGGTGATCACCCGCTCCACTTTATATAACCCATCCTCACGGGTGGCGTTAAGCTGTTGTTCGAGATGAGAAATAAAAGATGCTGACATGCAAGCACTCCTGGCCAAAGGGGGTTGGATAAAAGAGCCGTATTGTACCGAAGAGCCAGTGATACTGCCTATGCCGGCGAGCATGGCCGCGGGTTTCTGTGTGCCCAAAGTGTAAACTTTTAAGAACGCCCCGAGACACCACCCAAAGAGGTGGCAGATTAGAGCTGCCAGCGACCCAGATTGACCTTGGTTTGCAGAACGTCCCACAAGCTATGTTCGTCGATAGGTTTACTGATGTAATACCCCTGCCCGTACTGGCAGCTCATATTGGCCAACTGGTATAACTGCTCAGGCTGTTCAATGCCTTCGGCGATAATCTCCTGCCCCATGCTGCGCACCATACTGATAGTAGAACTGACAATATTGCGATCGCTCTCTGTCTCCAACATGCCGGCTATAAAAGAACGGTCAATCTTAATAATATCGCTGGGGATCATTTTCAGATAGCTAAGTGATGAATAACCGGTACCAAAGTCATCCACGGCAATTTTACAGCCCAGGGCGCGGATCTGTTGGATCACTTCTACTGCACGCTCTATATCGGCCACCAGCACGGTTTCGGTGAGTTCCAGCTCAATGTTGCGCGGGTCCACCTTGTGCAACTCGATAAGCTCCATCAGATAAGGTTGCAGGGCGCTGTTAGCAAATTGCGCCGCCGACAGGTTAATGGCCATTTTTACGTTGCGGTAGCCGTTGGTTTCTAGTTTGGACAAGAGCTCGATGGCTTTTTCCATGACCCAAAAATCAAGTTCAGACATCATGGCCGTATTCTCGAGCATGGGCAGGAAATCGTCTGGTGGCACCAAGCCACGCTCGGGATGATTCCAGCGCAACAGTGCTTCAAATCCGGTTAACCGCTTGCTGGCCAATTCAATTTGCGGCTGCAGGGCAAGGAAGAATTGTTGTTCTTTTAAAGCGATACGGGCTTCGTTCTCAAGCACCACCTGTTTAACGATTTTCTGATTCATCGACGGATTAAAGAACCGGTAGCTGGAACCTCGTTCCAGCTTGGCTTCGTACATGGCGGTATCGGCCTGGCGCATAAGCTCCAGAGCCCGTGTTTTTGAGCTGGTAGTATAAGCCACGCCAATACTGATACTGATATAAAAGGTTTGTTCAATGATGCACATAGGTTCAACAAATTCTTCTATGAGCTTGTCAGCAACAATATTCACCTGCTCAACCTTATCGAGCCCGGTTACCAGGATGACAAACTCATCGCCGCCAAAACGGGCGATCAGGTCATTTTCCCTGATCACCCTGGAGAGCCTTTCACCAGCAAGTTTCACCACTTCATCGCCAAAGTGATGGCCGTGGCTGTCGTTGACCTTTTTAAAGTTATCCAGGTCAATAAACAATAAGGCCATACCCGCCTGTTGCCGGTGCAGTGCCGCCAGCTGTTTGTTGATCTGAAAGGTCATCATATTGCGATTGGGCAAGCCGGTCAGGCTGTCGAACATGGCCATCTTTTCCAGCTTGGCGGTGTTCACCGTCATTTGCTGATCCAGTGATTCCAGTTTATCGGATAGCTCTACGGCGGCCTCGCCCAGGGTGTCGAGCTCATCCAACAGCCATTTTTTACAGGTAAAGCTGCGTTTTTGCTGTATTTTGAATTCTTCGAAGCGCTTTTGAGCCAGTAACGGCAGCATGTTCGCCAACGCAGTAAGTTTTTGCGCATAGCGCCGCAACAGCACAAACATACACAACACAAAGGTCAGTACTAGCCCCACTCCACCGAAGAAGATAATCCGGTTCTGGCTTTTATAAGCACGCTTACGCTCATCAATATCGTGGGTAAACATTAGATAATGGCCGTTAGACTTGTGCTGATAGAGTGGCAATAGTGTTATAAGGTAGGCGCGCCCTTTTACGTTGACTTCGTAGCCGCTGGTGATCAGCTTAGTTTTAGTGGCGGAAGGCGGAATGGCGGCCAGAATATCGCGCATAAAGCGCTCCTGCTTATCGCTAACCATACTGTTAATGAAGTATCGGTCGGATTGAGAACTGGCCCCCCTGGCATGCTTCACCAGCACCAGGTCTGACTGACTGGCGCCTTCGGTTGCCTCACTCAGTAAGGCCAGTAATTCCTGTAATGATGTGCTCATTACCACTACATTGGCAGTCTGCCGGTTGATCATCACTGGAATGCTGACAACCTGTTCGCACACTACGTGGCAATGTACTCCGTTAACAGGCCGGGCCTCGGCCAGGGTTTGTTCAACCATTTCAAGCACATCGTCTGGCAACATCTCGCCCTGCTGGTATACCAGTTGCAGCTGGTTGTCGAGTATCCATAGGTTACTAACATCCCACTGAAGCAACAGGAAATCTTCAGCGCGCCTGAAGGTGTCCACCAGCTCGGTAGTGTTACGCGGTGGGATGTCGTTAATGTACTTGAGTCCTTCGACCCAAACCGAGAGACGTTCATTGAGTAAGGTTGAGAACTGGTGATAGCGGGTAACGTCACGCGATAGTATCGTCTGATTAAGCTGTTGCTCCTGATTAGCCGCCTGATACAGTAATAGACCCACCACCAGCGAGCAAACAAACATGATCACTACCAACATGATGGTCAGGACTTTGTAACTGAGCGAAACGGTTTTTTTCATCGGCTCAGAACCAGTACATCAGTTGTACAGACCAGGCATTCCAGTAAGGCTTTGCATAAACCAGCGCTTCAGGAAATACCACGGCTGTCAGACGTCCTGCGCCGTGCGTGCGGGAAAACTCGCCGCTGAGCCTGATATTTGAACGGATATCCCAGCTCATGCCAACGGTCAGTGTGTCCATATAACCATAGTATTCAGGAATAGCACCAAATGGATTGAATGCCAGCTGATCGCCACGCCGGTCCTTACGATCCACATCGTAGGTATCAAATCGCACCAGTCCGGTAAGATTGTTTCGCAAAAAGTAGCGCCATTGAAGGTATCCACCCTCGCCGGTTTTATCCACATCCAGGGTAACGCCCTGTGTGAAGTCTCCCTCGTACATCAAGCGGTCACGCAGCAACTCCATGGTCAGCTCCCAGTTTTCGCTGTCATAACGGGCGGCCAGGGTGAGCCGGTCGATATCAGACTGGCCATTGAGCAGAATATCCAGTGCGGCCGGCTCATAGGTAAACTCAGACTGCAGCAAACTAAAGCCAACCTGCCAATGCATCGACTCCGGCTGCCAGTAGGTGCTGAACTGATGCGTAAAATCCTGCTTTGCGCGCCCCTGCACCTGTGGGCTTAGCAGCTTTTCGGTATCTTCTCTGGCCAGTGGTGAGCGCCCATAGCTCCAACGCACTTCCCAGGTGCCAATGCTGCTTGTTTTTGTGCTCTGCAGGGCAATACCGTCGCTGCTCAGGGCGAGATCACGGTTACCATCGTAGTAGATAGACTGAGGCAGTGAAATTGAAGGGCGGGTTTGCGGCACATCCTGCGTGGCCGAATACCACCAGTGGCGGTTTTTATAGCGGCCCAGGTGCATGTTTACCTGCCAGTTAAACATGCGTATTAAGCGCCAGTCTAAAAATAAATAATCAAGGCGGGTTCCCTGGCGAAAGCGGTTGCCGCCGTCGAGGTAAACTAACTGACCGGACACGCTCAAAGACGGGTTAATCACATACGAGCCGTTGATCCCTATTTCCGTTAGTTCAGTGGTGATTTCATTGCCGGTGGTGATGTAATTGCTATCGGTAGAGCTGGTGATGCCCTGGGCGACAAAACCATGCCAGGAAAAGTTGTCCTGGCTAGCCTGAATATGAGTAGTAAAGAGCAGCAGTGTTAACCCTACGCTGTACACAAAATGCTTCATAACGGCTCTCCCACGGTGATCGTCCTGGTATTTTCACTCATCGATTCAGCCACTGGCAGGTAGCCAATAGCCCCGGGCGTTTGGCCAATAATGTCTTGCAGGGCCTGCGTGGTACTAATGATTTCTGGCGCTTCACCTTGCCCAGAATACACTACACGCTGCCAGATACGTTCGAGTTGATAGGGATAAATATTGAGTAAGTCTCGGCAAAAACGCTGATGAACATCACTTTTTGGTGACAGCACGAAGACACTGATCCGACTGCCGTCAGGCCAGAACTGGGTACGCCCGGCAAATATCATACGAAGTTGTGCGGGTGTTAATGTATTAATATCAACGGATTGATTTACCAGTACCGTAATTGGCTGCGCTGGTATATCGGCCCGAGCAGTTCCTAAGCAGAGCAGTAGTGCACTGAAGCAGAACGCTTTTAAAATCCAAACTTTCAAAGATACGCCTTAACTAATTCAGTCTTTTGCGTAGGTCCCTTCCTGCCGCGAAGTGCCTTCCCTGAGTTGGAAAAGCCCATTTACAAGTTTAGAAAAAAATTGGTTTTTTTAAAGTGTTTATTATTATAACTTTAACGCACTAAAGGCGGCGCTTTATACGCTATCGGTCCTGTTTAGCAGGGTATCGATAGCATTTTTAACCTGTTCAGTGGTGATCATGGTCATCAGATCTTCACCTTTGGCCCGACGCCCCCAGGGCAAAGATTGCCAGGGTTTGCCAGCCTGCTGCTCAATACACTGATCGTAAACTGAAACCACATCGGCCAGGTTGTTATAAGGGCCGGTACGGCGCGGATTAGAATGGGCATACAAGCCGATGACCGGCGTATTCACGGCCGTCGCCATATGGGCAGGGCCGGTGTCGGGCGCAATAACCAAACTGGCCTGTGCGAGCACACCGGCCAGCTCTTTGAGTGTGGTTTTACCAATCAGATCGTCTTTTATGGGAGCGCCGGCAGCCAGGATACTATCGCCGATAGTTCTGTCGAGCGGCCCCGGTCCACCGCAAAGGAATACCGGTATGTTTTTATCAGCAAGGTGCTTTGCGGCCTCGGCATAGCCTTGTGCAGTCCAGTTTCGCTCCGCCTTGGACGCAGCCGGGCAGATAACAGCATAGCGGCCATATTGTTGCTGTAAAGTATTGCCCTTAGCCAGATCAGACTCGCTCAGTGGTAACTGCCAGGCAGGTTTGTCAACAGGCTCAATGCCCATGGCATCAGCAAACGCCATAAAGCCTTCCAGTACATGGGGATGTTGTTGCTTTGCAATGCGTTTATTAATAAACAGGCTATGACCTTCTTTACTGCGGGACTTATCGAACCCTAAACGCACTTTCGCTCTGATAGCACGGGAAAGCAAATTGGCTCGCAGCGCTACCTGCATAACACAGAGCACGTCGAAGCGCTGTGCTTTAAATTGCTGGCGAATGGCCTGCATCCCCTGACGGCCGGTTTTCTTGTCATAGATAACAAACTCCACACCATCCATACCGTTGAGCAATTGGTACTCTATCTTACCGATTATCCAGGTAATGCGAATATCTGGCCTGGCGCTCCTGATGCGACTAACCATTGCCACGGCATGGCACACATCGCCGATGGCAGACAATCTAAGAATACATATTCTTGCATTTTGAGGGAGTTTTAATACACCTGACAAAGAATCTTCCAACTAGCACTGATAAACCCCGCTAATTTGATTACAATCAGCATGATTTAACAAGCCTTAATACTGAGAATTATCGTTGCAAGCCATAGAAACCTATACATCAGGCCGTGATACCCTGTTACTTTGCACCGACCAGTGCGATGCATTCGGGATCCCTATTCCACCGCTCGAATGGTTACAACAGGCGCACTGGCAGCAGTCTGCCACCGCCAACAGCGGGCGTGGTCAGGCGGTACTGATTGATGAGCCGGCGCCAATGGTGCTGAGGGATTACTGCCGGGGGGGGTTGGTCAGGCATGTATCTGAAAGACGGTTTATTTTCGGAGGGCTGACCGCTACCCGCCCTTATCGTGAGCTCAACCTGCTCAATAAAATGCATCAGGCTGGATTACCGGTTCCCAGAGGGCTGGCCGGACGCGTCAGCCGATATGGTATCAGCTACGAAGCCAGTATTTTAATGGCCCGTATTCCCCACAGTTGTGAAGTTCATGAGCACCTGCTTGCAAAGCCACTTACTGCCAAACTGTGGCAACAAGTAGGACGTTTGATCAGGCAGTTGCACGATAATCAGGTTTATCATCACGACCTTAACATTCACAATATTATGATCGATCAGGACGATAAGCTCTGGCTGATTGATTTTGATAAATGTGCAGAGAAGGCCGGTGACCAGTGGAAAGCCGGCAATCTGAGTCGTTTGAATCGCTCCTTACACAAGGAACAGGGCAAGTATCAGGGTTATCATTTTAAGCCAGATAACTGGGATAGCCTGCTAAGTGGTTATAATCAGCCTGGCTAGCCGGATGGTAATTGCATCCGGCGTGAAATCTGGTTACTGTTTTCCTAAATCAAACAATACTTATCTATTATGCATACACGAGCTATTTATCCTGGGACCTTTGATCCCATCACAAATGGTCACGCCGATTTAATCGAGCGGGCCTCACGCATGTTTGATGAAGTGATTGTGGGGATTGCCGCTAATCCCAGTAAAAAGCCGTTATTCAGTCTGGAAGAGCGAGTCTCGCTAATATCAACGGTTACCAGTGAGCTGGACAATGTCACTGTGATCGGCTTTTCGGGTTTGCTGGCTGAGTTTGCCCGCACCGAGAACGCAACTATTCTGATCCGTGGTCTGCGAGCGGTAGCCGATTTTGAATATGAATTTCAGCTGGCTAATATGAACCGTCGGTTAAATCCCGATTTAGAAAGTGTTTTTCTTACCCCTTCGGAGGAGAACTCGTTTATTTCCTCTACGCTGGTGAAAGAAGTGGCATTGCATCATGGCGATGTAGGGCAGTTTTGTCATCCGGCAGTCAAAACAGCGCTGGAAAAACGTTTACACGACTAACCGGCAACGCTTAGCGCTGACACTGGGGGCAGTAAAACGTATTGCGCTGGCCGATGGTCAGACTTTTAATGGGCGTTTCACAGGTGGAGCATGGCTCACCAGCGCGCCCGTAGACGTTCAGAGACTGTTTAAAGTAGCCAGGGTTGCCATCGGTCTGGGTAAAGTCTTTAAGCGTTGTACCACCCTGCTGGATGGCTTTTGCCAGTACTTCTTTAATGGCAATGGTAAGCAACTTATAGCGTTTAGCGCTGACCTTTCCCACTTTACGACGGGGATCGATACCGGCCATAAACAACGCTTCGTTTGCGTAGATATTACCCACTCCCACGACGACCGCGTTATCCATAATAAAATTCTTAATAGCCACCTGTTTATTGCGTGACAACGTCACCAGACGTTCAGCGTCAAAATCGCTTGTCAGTGGCTCCGGGCCCAGGTGAGCCAGTTGCAACGGAGCGGGTTCGTCGGGGGCTTGCCATAAACAGGCGCCAAAGCGTCTGGGATCATTTAGCCGCAGGCATTTGCCACTACCAAGAATTATGTCGATATGGTCATGTTTGACCGGTGCTACGGTGGCATCGAGAACCCGTAGCTTGCCAGACATACCCAGGTGCAGAATAATCCTGCCGCCACTGTCCAGCTCGATAAGCAGATATTTGGCACGGCGGTTAACTGCCCTAACCTGGTGGCCCACCGCATCAGCAAGTGATTCTGGTACCGGCCAGCGTAAACGGCGATCACGGACAATTATATTGCGGATAGTCTGCCCCTCCAAAAACGGGGCAACGCCCAGGCGACTCACTTCGACTTCTGGTAACTCAGGCATTACATTTCCTGCTCATCGCCCAGCCAGGGCAACAGTTGCGACAAACGAACATCGTCGAGGGTATACCACTGCTGATCAAACTGTACCCAGAGGTTTTGATCCTTACCAACAAACGCATAAACCAGTCCCTGTGAGGCACCGGCTATCCATACTACGGCTATCAGTGGTTCGGTCTGTGTGACCTCGCGAGGTGGCTTGGCCGGCTGCATTACGGCGCTGCGCCAGTGTCTGATTTGATCCTCGGGTGTGCTACTCAGGGTGTTATTAACACCATTCCAGCGCCACTGCTGACCCACCCGTTCAAGTTTAAAGCCGCTTTGCTCAATCTTAAGCACGTGGGCGTTTTCAGGCAGCAGCGGTAGGCTCACTGGCTGCTGACTATCCGGCACAAAACGGTCCAGATTAAACAGGAAAATCATGCCTAGCATGGCGAATATCACCACGTTATTGAATCCTCGTTTGGATAGTCTAGCCATAGAGTAGTTACCTGTTGAGATATGCTGCTGACATTCACGCAAAAAACCCGGCAAGGGCCGGGTTTTCGTGGAGACAAAAGCAAGTTTTATTACTTGATTTTGGCCTCTTTAAACATAACGTGCTTACGAACAACGGGATCATACTTTTTGATCTCCATTTTGCCCGGCATATTACGCTTGTTTTTGTCAGTGGTGTAGAAGAAACCCGTACCAGCTGAAGAAACTAATTTAATTTTATCACGCATGATTAGGCTTCCTTAGATCTTTTCGCCACGGGCACGGATGTCTGTTAATACAGCATCGATACCTTTCTTATCGATAATACGCATGCCTTTTGCAGACAGACGCAGTTTTACGAAGCGGTTTTCGCTCTCAACCCAAAAACGGTGAGATTGAAGGTTTGGTAAAAAGCGACGGCGAGTCGCGTTTCTAGCGTGAGAGCGGTTGTTACCTACCGCAGGACGCTTACCTGTTACTTGACATACTCTTGACATTATTTGTCTCCAGAACAACGAATTTTGTCTCGCCAATCGGTCCCACCAGCAATTTGGGTGTCGGGTCTGATGACGTCTTAACCTTTAAATAAGAGGGCGCATTTTATACAGTAAATCTGCGCCGAATTCAACACTAATCCATAAAAACCTGCGATCCTGGGCAAAAAACAGCCAGTCAGATCCTTCAGATCGGCATTTATACCCTGTTTCAGCGCCTAATCCAAGAATGGCGATCGCATTTCGGTTACGCCGATGAGCTGCACCGGACGGTTTAGCATCTGCCCGCCATCCCGCGCGATCGGTACCCATGGGAACTGCCCGCGGCCTGTCGCTGGCTGCAGAATAAACAGATCCAGCGGCACAGAAATGTAAAAGCCTTTGGTAAAGCTGCCTTCACCGTATTCTTCCGACGAGACATTCGTAAATGAGGCGAATGCGCCTACTACGATGCCACTGTCGAAGCGTTTGGCAAAATCGATATTGATACCGCGATCCTTGGCCAGGAACTGCCCTACACTGGCTCTGATGCGTGTATCCGGCAGAAAATCAGGCTGATAGTAAGCCGAGGCAAAACCGGTGACTGCGGAATAATCAATAAAGGCAGTAGTGCTATCAGGGTCGCGCTGTTTCACGTAGTTAATGTCTACGCCGAACGCAAAGTTACTGTCGATGGGACGATACATAATTTCGCCACCCACACCACCGAACATGGTTTCCAGATAGCCGCCATAGCCTTGGTAATACCAATTATCAGCCAGTCTGTCAGACCACTGCATAAATACCGTATCAAGGGTAATCATTGGCCCGGTAACATACTCGCGAACCCGGGTTCTTACCCGCGGCAGAAACGCCTCTTCAGCATCCACGGTATAATTAAATTTATCAAAGTTATCCAGCAACGTGGTGCGGAGCCCACCGTAGATCCCCAGGTGGTCATTAAATTTATACCCCACGTTACTCAGCAAGCCAATTTGGTACAAATAGAAATCTTCCGGGTTACCAAAAGTCTGCGTCCAGAAAAACTTGGTGGAGAAAAAGGCACCGGTAGCACGATGCGGCTCATAGGCATCTACCTGTTGCTGAGTAGGTGAAACACGCTGATAAGTGTTTTCTACATGGCTCTCTGGTACGCTGTACGTTGCGTGCTCGCGAAACTTAGCGGCATCGATAACCGTATCCACCAGCGGGATATTATTGCTTTGCTCAACCAGGTGATATTGTTGAATCGACTCCGGCAGCTCTGAAGCCAGGATCCGGCCTACCCGCTCTATGCCTTCATTGCGGTCACGATAGGTTGTTTGCAGGCCGTAAAAAGTGGCCTGGTCGTCGTCGATTTCAAGGTCGGTGATCGCATACCCTGCATGACGGCGCAGATCGTTAAACAGTTTTTGCCGATTCACTACGGCAGCGTTCTCTGGCGGTCGGATGCTGAGGATTTCGCGCGGTGGATTATCAATTTTGACCTGACTTACCGTGTGCATATTCAGCTTATAGCTCACACCAAAACCGATGGTGTTGCCACGCTGGTAATTGAGTGAAAAATCGAAATTATTCCAACGGTAGACAGCACCAAAGTTCCAGCGGGAGTCCTGCTCCAGTGCACCAGCGCGATCCTGCTGGTAATTATTCCCTTCAAACTCGGCTTTGAAGCTTAGACCTTCCAGCGGGGTCTGATACTCTACGCCCCCAAAGACAGCCATAGGCCCTTTAAAAAAGTTCTGATAATCAACCTTCCCCCCCCGGCCGGAAAAGCCGTCAGGGCGCTCACAGAAGCTGTCTCTTAATTCACAAAAGGGGTTGGTGATGTCGTTCTGATAACCTAAGTACCCCCAGCCTAAGCCAAGGTGAAAATCGAAAGGCCCGACCGCTTTACTGGCATTAACAAACTCGCTTTCAAAAAAGCCGGTGCCGCCAAAATCTCTGAAACCCACCGAAATATCCGGTAAATAATAGCTTTCTTCCCATAGGCGGAATTTAACGTCGAGGCCTTTGTCTTTCAGGGTTTGATCGCCGCTGAAGTCCTTTACATTACTGTAGAGCCGGGTTCTCACGTCGGTATATCGGGCTGTTGCCTCCATCCAGGGGAACAACTGCAAACTTACCGACATAAACCGGTATTCCTGATTGTCAGTGTAACTCATCGAGAGGGCGCCTTCCGGCATCATCCGAGCCGTTGGTGTTTGCCACAAGCCTACACCACCTTGCACCATCTGACTGGGGGTAACTGAATAAGTGGTTGGCTGATCTGATTCGTCAGCCTGGGTCTGAGGCACGGCTGCCATGCAAGCCAGCGCCAGAGTCGACAAAGAGAAAGAAAAACGCGGAGCAGCCAAGGTTACATCCTATGCATCATAAGTTGGGCGATGTTGTCGTTGAGCGGACCGATACGGTCGAAAAACAGCTCATCCTGTAGCGGTATAAAGATTTCACTGCCGGGCATCGGTTTTACGTGCTGGCGATTCCAGTAGGCGATGCCAAGCTTTTTCACATCGCCGTCAGGCTCAAGGAGGTAAGCGAAATCGCGATGAGCATTGGCCGCTAAACGGATATCATCAATATAATCGGTTACCGTGTATTCCGTATTAAACGGTAACGCGGTAGCTTGCTCAACCATACCGCTAAGCCGAATCTCCTTTGCACGTTCCTTAAAACGAATATAGTACTCACCGGTGTTAAACTGCGGGTTAAGGCCCGGATTAAGCCGCACCTGATCATAATCAACAATCAGGTTGAGACGGCGCATCAGCTGCCAACTGCCTATTTCCTGGTATAACGCAGAAAGCTGGCGATATTCCGGACTTCCCTTGGACTGTTCACGAATGAGCGCTGCCAGTTTCTGAAGAATATCCGCCCGTTGCTGTTCTATTTCAGGGGCATTTAACTGATAAACCGCCGCATTGGCCCAGTATTGGGTTGGCTTTCTTTCAACTATAGACAATACCGTTGCCAGACGAACTGGGCGGTCGAAGGTATAAATCTGGCCGGCCACATTGAAGGTAACGGCTATAGCAGCAGTGGCTGAGCAAGACAGCAAGCCGAGCAACACACAAAATAAACGCAACATCAGTTTGCCTCCCGGGCTTTAATTAAACGGGCAATACGACTCACAAATGTCATCTTCATCAGATCGGAATTCGGTGTGGGCTTCTGTTCACTATAAATGATCTGGCCGGAATCCTGCTCCAGCCAGTATAGGTTCTGCCAGGAGGTCTCATGGGTCCAGTAAGGTTTATCAATATTGATAGAAACGGTTTCGGTTACCGGAATAACAGTAAATGCTTTATCGTAAAACGTTACCTCCTGAGGGGCACCACGTTGCCACCGTGAAGTAACAGGCAAGCCATAGTAGTGTTCTTCTACGTCGATATGATATTGCCAGTTAGCGTCTGATAGCTGCTTTTTAGCTCTGAGCGGGTTGCCCTGAAGGTTGTCGGTAAACTGCAAGTCGACATCCAGACCGGCGATACGGATGATTTTATCCTGATCCATGGCAATCACAACATGGTCTGCGGATATCCATTTGTCCTGCCCGTCCTCAATATACGCAAGGGCCATATACACAGGTAGACGCTCACCATGCAGGACTTTAAGGAAGTCAATTTTACTTTCCCGGACCTGTTCCAGAGATAACGAAGGGCCGTCTTCAAAAAATGCCAGACGCAGGGTTTCCAGGTACAACCTGTTAACATTTGAACAGCCAACCAGCACAACGCTGATAGCTACCATGATGAAAAATCGAAGAAATGTTGCAACAGACATGAAAGACACGGTTCAGCCTAATGTAATTCCATAGCCAATAAAAAAGCCGCCCAACAGGCGGCTTTCTAACACTGAGTTTACTTACTGAGGTACAGTAGGTAAATAAGTAGTTGTTACCGGAACAGTGATAGTAGTGGTTACACCGTTGGTATTTGTAGTAGTTAGGGTATTTGTTACATTGTAGCAAATGCCATCTATCTCGTCGTCACCAGCTGCACACTCTGCCTCTGGCTCCGGGTCGATACTAGTGTTTGTATCGTTACTAGCAATAACAGAACCGACTACTGCTGCGGTAATTACACCACCAGCAATACCAGCAGCACCAATACCGCCGAAGCCAGCACTAGCTGAACCCGCGCCACCAGCGCCAGTTGAACTAGAATCTGGTTGTGCATTCGCAGACATTGCCATAGCGGCAGTGATCAGCGTAATAAGCAATGATTTTTTCATGTTTAGTCCTTTCTATGGGATATCCGCCAAGTGATCATACTAAAGCATTTTTAGCGTCAGATCACTAGGGTTGGCGTAAAAAAGTACAACTTAAGATAAAATATACCGGTATAAAAAAACAAACTAAAGTATAAATTTTAAAACCTTTATACCCCATCGGTAACTCTGATGATCACATTAAGCCCTGTTGGGCCAGTGAACACACCTGATTATCGGCCACAATAAAGTGGTCGAGCACCTCAACATCCACCAGCGCCATGGCATGTTTAATATCCCGGGTTAAGCGAATATCTGCTTCGCTGGGCGTGGGATTTCCCGAGGGATGATTATGCACCAGAATAATTGCTGCAGCGTGGTCGGCAATCACCTGCCTGACGATTTCCCGGGGGTAAACGGCAGCGGCATTTATGGTGCCGGAAAACAGCTTTCTGAACATAATTAACTGATGCTGGCTGTCTAGCATTAACACACCAAACACTTCCTGTTTTAAGTCGCGCAGCTCAGCCCGCAGGTAAAACTTAGCATCTTCGGCGCAATGAAATACCGAGCGTTTGTATAATGGCTCAGCCAGTTGGCGGCGGCAGATTTCCATGGCCGCCTGGAGCTCGCAATAGCGGGCTTTGCCAATGCCAGGCACCGCACAGAGCTCATGACTGGAGGCAGAGATAACCCCGCGCAAACTACTAAAATGTGCCAGTAACGTTCCCGCCAACTCCAGTACGGTAAGGCCCCGGGTACCACTGCGTAGGATAATCGCCAGCAGTTCCGTATCGGATAATTGCTGAGGCCCATATTTTAGCAGTCTCTCGCGGGGCCGCTCCTGTAGCGGCCAGTGATGAAGTGTCAGCGTCATAACATCTCTCGGTAAGGTAACGTTGATAACCGCCCCAGACTAAGAGAAAAAACGCGGGCTAACTACTGCACCTGAGCCGGGTTTTCGCTACACACCAGGTGCCGTGCATGCTAATCTTTGACTGTTTAGCTGGTCGGACATAGACACATGACGTTACAAGGTAAAAAAATAGTACTGGGGATTAGCGGCGGCATAGCGGCCTATAAAACCCCTGATTTAGTGCGTAAATTAGTCGCTCAGGGCGCGCAGGTTCGCGTTATCCTCAACCAGTCCGGCGGGCATTTTGTCAGCGAACTGTCGCTGCAGGCCGTGTCGGGTTTTCCGGTTAGCACGGATTTACTGGACCCCGGCGCAGAAGCCGCCATGGGCCATATTGAGCTGGCTAAATGGGCCGATATTCTGCTTATAGCGCCAGCCACCGCCAATACCATGGCCAAGCTTGCCCACGGCATTGCTGACGACTTACTGACCACGGTATATCTGGCTACCTCGGCAACCGTGTGTATTGCCCCAGCCATGAACCAACAAATGTGGAAGGCCAAGCCAACTCAGCACAACCTGCGGTTATTGCGGAGCTATGAAACGCAAATTCTCGGCCCGGCTGACGGCGCCCAGGCCTGTGGCGATATCGGCCCAGGCCGGATGCTGGAACCAGAAAAAATCGTTGAGTGTTTAAACACACTACTTAATAAACCACTGCCATTACGCGGTAAACGCCTGTTGATCACCGCTGGCCCCACCCGGGAAAGCCTAGATCCGGTGCGTTTTTTGTCTAATCACAGCTCGGGCAAGATGGGTTTTGCCATTGCAGAACAGGCCCGAAGCCTTGGTGCCGAGGTAACCCTGATAGCCGGCCCGGTTGCTTTGCCCACGCCAGCCGGGGTAACGCGAATTAATGTAGAAAGCGCCGGACAGATGCTTGAGACTGTTATGGCCAAGGTAAACAGTCAGGATATTTTTATCGCAACCGCTGCCGTTGCCGATTACCGGGCAGAAAATGTAGCGGACAATAAAATCAAAAAAAATGCCGATGAGTTAACACTTACTTTTGTAAAAAACCCTGATATCCTAAAAACAGTAGCAGGTTTGCCTAAGCCACCATTTTGCGTTGGTTTTGCTGCAGAGAGCCAGGATGTTGAAGCTTATGCAAAACGGAAACTGGCCGATAAAAAGCTCGATATGATTGCGGCGAATGATATTACTGTTGCCGGATTAGGGTTTAACAGTGACGCCAATGCGTTACAGGTGTTCTGGCCGGAGGGGCACTGTGATTTACCCGCCCAGCCTAAAACTGAGCTCGCACTGGCGCTGTTGAACGTAGTCATTGAACAATATCAAGAAAAAAACGACACACTGTCATTATAATTCACAATAAAGTGGAAACTGTTGTCACTCAATAATATGGTGGAGGAAGCACTTTTATTATGCCTGCTGCAAAACGAACTAACCGTAGAGCGCAAATTCTACAGGCGCTCGCCGGAATGCTGGAAACCAGCCCCGGTCAGCGTATAACCACGGCGAAGCTTGCTGAAAAAGTAGGCGTATCTGAAGCCGCGCTGTATCGTCACTTTCCCAGCAAAGCCCGGATGTTTGAAGGCTTAATTGAGTTTATTGAGGAAACCCTGTTTTCGCGCATCAATAAAATTATCAATGAAGAGAAAGACGCGGCAGCCCGTTGTCAGCTCATCCTGCACCTCATTCTTGGCTTTGCAGAAAAGAACCCCGGCATTACCCGCATTTTGAACGGTGATGCGCTGATGGGCGAGCAGGAACGGTTGCGTCTTCGCATTGCCAAACTGTTCGAACGTCTGGAGACTCAGTTAAAGCAAGTGTTACGGGAGCGCCGTTTGCGTGAGGGCAAAGAGCTTGCCGCCGATGAAGGACTGATTGCTAACACGCTTATCTGTTTTACAGATGGCCGGATCAACCAGTTTATCCGCAGTGGTTTTCAGCGCAAACCCACTGAACATTTCAATGAGCACTGGGCCTGCTTTAAGCAGTCTTTTTTCATTTAAAAACGATGCCGATTGAAGACTGATACCAACCGTTTATTTGCATTCCATGCGAGGCAAACTACAGTTAACTTAGATTAAAACGCTGACTTTATTATGCCTCGCACATCGCTTTACAACCTGGATGATATTCTCTGCGAAGCGGAAGATATCTTTATTGAACACAGTTACAACGGTGCCGTAATGGACGAGATTATTGCCCGGACTGAGTTTAATCGCAGAGGGTTTTATCTTGAGTTTGGCAGCAAGCTAAAGTTTCTTTACGCGGCCCTTGAGTATTACAATACCCACAAGCTGTCACCCATTCTTGCTCACCTTGAAGACCATCAGGGCCTGGCTTCTATTGAACGCTTCTTTGCGGCTTACATTGAGCATGTTTACGGCCGGGGCTGCTTGCTGATTAACATGCTAACCGAATTAGGCAGTGAAGATGATCATATCCGCTCACTGGGCCGCCACTACCTCGACAAACTCCAGTTGGCGTTTATCGGTTGCCTTGAGCAAGCGCAACGCCAGCAAACTGTGCAAACCCATATCAACGTTGAAGCAGTAGCCTTACAGCTCACCAGTTTCGTGCAGGGATTTGCCATCAACAGCATTCTGGCGGAAAGCGAAGAAGAGTTACATATCGCCACCCGCGCTTTACTGCAGCCCATTTCGCAATAACAATTCTGCTTTCTCCTCTTGGAGAGGCAGCCCATCTCCCTTTATAATCAGCGCTAGTGCTATACCAATCCTTTTCAGTAGTAATTAAGAGAACATAAATGGCCGACAATAAAACGCTCTACCGGGTACAGTTTGTGAGTAATGGTGAACATTATGAGCTTTATGTGCGGGAAGTCTCCCAAGGCGGATTATTCGGGTTTGTTGAAATTGGCGATTTTGTCTGGGATAACCACACTCACATTGTGGTGGATCCCTCCCATGAAAAACTCAAAACCGAGTTTGCCGATGTCACCAGTACTTTTATTCCCATGCATAATGTGCTTAGAATCGACCAGGTCAAAAAACAAGGTAGTGCCAAAATCACCGAGTTATCGGATAAGGTAACCGCGTTCCCCGGACCGATATATACCCCCAACAAAGATTAACCCTGCGGGCCTGTACTGACACAAGGATTATTCTGACATGCTGATATTTGCAAGCTTTGCGGCTCTGGTTTTGTTATTGATTTTTTTTGGTCTGAAAGTTCAGAACTTACAAAAGCAACTGCAGCTCTGCCAGAACAGCCTGAAAGCCACATCAAGACGAATGAGCGATGCCAACGGCAGTATGGTGGTGCTCGCACAACAGGTTCAGAGCTTTTTGGCCGAACGTCTCGATTCCTCACACAAGCGTGGTTTAGTGAACGCAAAGCACTATGAAACACTGCAACCGATGTTTGAAAAAATCAGCACAGTAGCGGTGTATTGCATGGAAAAAGACATGTCGGTTGAAGAAGCCCTCAATGCCGCTTTACAGGATGGGGAAGTGACCCTCGAGCAACTTCGCGAAGTCATTAAAGTCCAACCCAGTGACATCCGCATGGCCTGGAGTAAAAATACTCTGGATGGCTTCATTATCGCCTGTAAGGGCCTTAGCTTTCCGCCAACCAAATCCGAAAACAGTAAAGCGGAATAAGTAAACAAACCCCACGCGCCTCTTGCAGAGGCGTTTTTTTTGACTAAAATACTGTATATATAAACAGTATTTTTATTATGTCAGCATCTATCAGTTCGCTTATTAAACATCCCTTAGTTTTTCGGGGCCGGGACCATCGCCACAGTGTCGATGGCAGCGAAGAGCGGCTGCCTTTCGGCCAGGACAATCTGGATAAAGCCTGCGCGGGCGGAGTGCCAGCAGCTGGCGCGTTGAGCATCAGAGCGCTTGCCGGGCAAGGTGAGCTTCAATTGCTGAACAATGTGCTATTGCAAAAAGCCAGCACGCAAAAACGCATTATCTGGTTGCCCAACCGATTGCACTTAAACCCAAACTGGATGGCCCAAACGCCATACCAGCAACAATCGTGGGTAGTCAACACCACTAACGAAGCAGATGCCCTGTGGGCCTGCGAACAGGCAATCCGCAGTCAGGCTTGTTGTTGTGTAGTGATGTACCTTAGCCAAATAGCGCCGAAGGCTGCCCGGCGCCTGCAGGTGCTGGCAAGGCAATACGATTGCCTGGTGATACTGGTACATCCCGGTAACATGAGCCCGGGCGCGTTGCCGGTAAACATTGATATGGAGCTGAGCTTTGATGTGCGGCAATGGTATGTTCACTTACACCGGGTATCCGGTGCCTGGCCGCAACAGCATATTACCATTGAACACCCGCTGCCGGCTTCTAACAGTGCCATTGTAAACGCGTTCAGGCGGTACAGTAACCGCTCCGCAACTGCCATTCACGAAGTCAGTTAGTTCAATGCACTGGCTTTACCTGCATTTTCCGCGCCTGCAACTCGATCTATTCGAGCAGCTTCATCCTGATCAAACCGGGCCAACAGTAGTGATTGACGGCACCGGCAACACAGTCTGTCAGTTATCGGCTGCAGCCATCAGTGCAGGCATTAAGCCGGGCATGAGCTTAGCGGAAGTAACCGCGATCCATGCCCAAACCTGGATTATTGAATATTCCGTCAATAGCGAAGCGAGTCAGTTAGAGCAGTTGGCTACCACCCTATATGCGATTGCCTCAGACATAGTCTGCGTTGCCTGCAATGGTATTGCCATAAATCTGAGTCCGCTGGTTCGTTATTATCAGGGGCTGGATAATTTTATGGCGTTATGTCAGCGAACGTTAACCGCCCAGCGAGTGCACTTTCACTTTGGCTCTGGCGCCACAATAGAAATCGCCCGGGTACTGGCCCGCAGCCATGTTAACCGGGTAGAGCCAGATCCCAACTTAGCCAATAATCACCTTAAGCACTGTTCATTACAGTCCAGTGAACTGCCAGCCAGAGAAACCGAGCAGTTAAACCGGATTGGCATTCGCACGCTGGGGCAACTTGTTAAGTTACCACTGGAGGAAATTGGTAAACGTTTTAATAATCAGATCATCAGTTACCTGCTGGCTCTCAAAGGCGTAAAGCAGCCTCCTTACAGCTTATTTCACCCGCGTAAGCTATTCAGCCAGTACCTGGAACTTCCCTATGCGGTAGAGTCTGCTCCCCGATTGAGCCGGTACATTGCTATTCCCCTGGCAAATAATTGTGCTTATCTGCAAAAGCGCAATCTGGCCACCGATACCTTACAGTTTGAACTTCAGCAGCGGGAGCACGAAAACCTGGTATTTAAGGTTAACGCCGGGACCGCTCACCATCATTTAAATGAATGGCAAATGCTCATCGACCTTAAACTTGAGCAACTTAAGCTCGACTCTCCGGTGACCTCGCTAACCCTAACCTGTGATCAACTGGTCGAGTTTGATCCGGAAAACCTGTCCCTACTGCAAAGCAGCTACTCAAGACACGCTGAAAATATGCTGTTGGGTAAACTGCTGGCGAGGCTCGGCAGCGACAGTGTAAAAACAGTTCAACAGGTAAATGAACACCGCCAGGATTACGCTGTACAGCAGGCTTGTGCCCCCCAGAAGATTTCGGCGAACTCAGACGTTAACGGCCAGCAACCGGCCTGGCTGCTGACGATGCCCCAACTGCTAATCGAGCAGACTCAAATTCTCTACGGCCCGGAACGGGTTCACACTGGTTGGTGGGATGATCACCCGGTAAAGCGGGACTATTTTTTAGCTGTCACCGGTAAAGGTCAGCGCCTGTGGGTGTACCGGGATGAGCAACAGCATTGGTACGTGCACGGATACTTTGGCTGATTATGTTTGCTGAACTGGTTTGCCAAAGTAACTTTTCATTTTTAGAAGGCGCGTCTCACCCCGAAGAGCTGGTTAATACCGCCGCCTTTCTGGGCTATGAAGCCATAACCATTAGTGATGAATGTTCGGTTGCCGGGGTGGTCAGAGCCCATGCAGAAATAAAGGCTAACGGCTTACCCATTAAGCTGATTGTTGGCAGCGTGTTTCGGCTGGTGCCGGATCTGAAAGTGTGTTTACTGTGCCCGGATAAAACCGCTTATGCCGAGCTCTGCCGTATTATTACCAATGCACGGCGGCGCAGTGAGAAAGGGCATTACGCCTTATCAGAATGGGATTTAAAATCGGTAAAGTCGTGTCTGGCCATCTGGTTACCCGCGTATAACGGCAACGACCGTCAATGGGCAGAGTTTTTTGCTAAGTTTTTCAGCGAACGCTGCTGGATTGGCGTGTCGCGTTTGTTGAACGGTAATGATACCACTCACTTCGCATCAGCAATGTCGCTAAGTGAGGAATATTGCTTTCCTCTGGTAGCAACCAACCAGGCGCTGTTCCATCACCCGGACCGACAGCACACTCAGCATGTTCTGCATGCCATCCGAACACGCTGTACGGTGGCCGATTTAGGCAGGGATGGATTACCAAACCAGGAGCGCAGCCTCAAAACGCTTACCAAACTCACCCGTTTGTATCCTAAGGCCTGGTTAAGCGAGAGTCTGAGTATTGCCAGTCTTTGTCAGTTTAGTCTGGATGAGCTTAAGTATCAGTATCCCAGTGAGCTGGTACCTAACGGCTACACTGCAACCAGCTATCTTCGCCACTGCGTTGAGGCGGGTATCAAAAAACGGTTTAAACAAGGTGTGCCTCAGGCTACCAGAGAGACCATCGAAAAAGAGCTGGCTTTGATCCATTCAGAGCAATTCGAATACTTTTTTCTGACCATTTACGACATTGTGCAATTTGCCAAAGTGCGGGGAATTCTTTACCAGGGCCGGGGCTCTGCAGCAAATTCCATTGTTTGTTATTGCCTTGAAATCACCGCCGTGGATCCACGCCAGATAAATGTGCTGTTTGAACGTTTTATTTCCAAGGAGCGTAACGAGCCCCCGGATATTGATGTGGATTTTGAGCATGAACGCCGTGAAGAAGTTATCCAGTATATTTATGCCAAGTACGGCCGGGAGCGGACTGCGCTGGCGGCGAGTGTGTCTACTTTCCGATTTAAAAGTGCGTTTCGGGAAGTCGGCAAGGCGTTAGGATTGCCCGAATCGCAGCTTGGCTACTGGTTAAAGCAATTTAATCTTCGCGATCGTACGCTTGGCTGGCAAAGCCAGTTACAGGAACTGGGGATTGATCAGGATAGCAGAACAGTTAAGCAGTTAATTACCCTTACAGAAGACATTATTGGGTTTCCCCGGCATCTCTCTCAGCATGTAGGCGGCTTTGTGATTTCAGCAGGTCCCCTGTATGAACTGGTGCCAGTTGAAAATGCCGCTATGGCAGAGCGAAGTGTGATTCAGTGGGACAAGGACGATCTGGAGTCTCTGGGCCTGCTAAAAGTGGATGTACTGGCGCTGGGTATGCTAACGGCTATACGTAAAATCTTTTCGCTGATCAGGGAGCGTTATCAACAGGATATTTCAATTCCTTTTATCTCTGCCCATGGCAGTGATCAGCAGGTGTTTAAGGCCATTTGCAAGGCCGATACCGTGGGTGTTTTTCAGATTGAATCACGCGCCCAAATGACCATGCTGCCCCGATTAAAACCGGTGTCTTACTATGATCTGGTCGTACAAATAGCGATTGTAAGGCCTGGTCCGATTCAGGGAGACATGGTGCATCCTTATTTGCTAAGAAGGCACGGTAAAGAGCCGGTAAGCTACCCTTCTGATGAAGTGAGATCGGTACTAAGCCGAACTATGGGCGTGCCTATTTTTCAGGAGCAGGTGCTCCAGTTAGCCATGGTTGCCGCAGGGTTTACCGGCGGCGAAGCGGATCAGCTCAGAAGAGCCATGGCGAGTTGGAAGAAAAATGGCAAGCTACGTCAGTTCAGAACCAAGTTGCTCGATGGCATGACGCAGCGAGGCTATAAGCCGCAATTCGCCGAGCAACTTTTTGAGCAAATTTGCGGCTTTGGAGAGTATGGTTTTCCGGAGTCTCACTCTGCTTCATTTGCAGTACTGGCTTATGCCTCAGCCTGGCTTAAATATTACTACCCGGTTGAGTTTTATGTTGGTTTACTTAACAGCTGGCCAATGGGATTTTACTCACCGGCACAGCTTATTCAGGATGCTGCCCGGCATCAGGTTTATGCATTGCCGGTTGATATCAATGAAAGCAATATTGACCACAGCGTAATGGATAAACAACACTTCAGATTAGGCCTGAGACAAGTGAACGGCTTATCAGTCAAGGGAATGAATACACTGATAACACAACGCCCGGAAAACGGCTTCGCCAGCCTTGCTGAGATTAAATCGCTCGGCCTTAGCCGTAGTGAACTCTCAGCCCTGGCCAGCGCCAATGCATTAAGTACTCTGGCTAAAGACCGGTTTAATACCCGTTGGCAACTGATGGACTCTCAAATGACTCTGCCTTTATTAAAAGATCAGAATGATACCAGGTCGCAGATGCTAGCCCCTACTGCGGTTGAAGATCTGATTGAAGATTACGCGTCGCTTAATCTGTCTTTGTCGCAACATCCAATAAAACTGCTCCTGGAGCAGCACCCCCTTACCCACCTGACACTGGCAAATGAGGTTTTGAACAAAGCACATAAGTCCCTCATACGAGTAATTGGTTGCGTAGTTGGCCGACAAGCTCCGGGTACTGCCGGCGGAGTAACTTTTATGACGCTTGAGGATCACACCGGTAATCTGAACGTGGTGGTTTGGCAGAGTACAGCCAGGTTGCAGAAAAAAGCCTTTATTAGCAGTAAAATCCTTGAAGTCAGAGGGATATTAGAACGCTCAGAAGAAGGCGTTACTCATATCATTGCCGGAAAACTTATCGATCATAGTGACAAATTTGAACAGTTGCTGATGCACTCCAGGGACTTTCACTAGTGATTGTCTTCAATTCACGTAAAAAATACGTTTATATCGATAAAAACGTATTTAAAACACGCTATGTTTGCCGAAATCTAGTGTTATCGTCGCATTAAGTCATACTTTGTTATGTATAGCTTTAAGGTAAAACTTCTGTTTTAAGCCGCCTGGCGATGCCATTAGGCTTCACGCCGGTCAACTGGCAGAAAAGAATTGATAAGCAGCTTACCCACCTTATCAGGGTAAACGATACCCTCAATGCGCTGGAGCTCATCGCCAAGTACAAGGCCGATGCAGCCAACCTCGAATACTATGTCACTCAACATATCACTTCTCAATAACCCCCACTCTTGGCGAGTTCACATTGGCTCCTGAATTACCCCATGATGTGTTAGCAACAATCAGCCATACCGACTTGCTGGACGAATTTAATGCCATTCTTGCTTTATACCAGGCGTTCATTCAACAACTTCATAAGCAGTACCAAATTAGATCACCCGAGACTATTCTCAACAACTTAAGTGACCAATGCTATTGATTTTTATGTGTAATCTTTTCCACCACCGTTAAAAATTAACATCCTTTTTTATTCGCCCCCTTAATTAACATATATTATCAATAAGTTGCGATTGGCAAATTATTTGCTTCCTTGATTTCAAAGGAGTAAATATCATGCTTAAACCTTATTTTCTTTGTCTTTTTCTTTTTTCTTTTTCGTGCTTTTCATTTGCTAATGATCAGGCTGTTTCTGTAGGTTATCTCAATGGGTTCGATGATATCCAAGGCGTACGGGTGGCATGGCGGCCAACAACCCTGGATATTGATACCACCTGGCTGGGCGATGTAGACGTCTATCTGGAAGGAAGTGTTAACTTTTGGCGTTACTCGCAAAACGGTGACAACGAAACGGATACCAATTTTACGGTTGCACTGACCCCAGTCATTATTAAGCGTCTTGGCACAATTAGCGAACAGTACCCGGTTTACCTGGAAGCAGGAATCGGATTAAGTGTGGTAAGTGACCAGCACTTTGCCGGTAAGGATATTGGATCCCATTACCAGTTTGAGGATAAACTTGGCCTTATTATCGACCTTCATGAAAGTGAAAGGCTTACTCAGCAAGTTGCCATCAGGTTAATTCATTATTCTAACGGCGGCTTAAATAACGACAACCCTGGCCTGGACTTCCTAAACCTGGCTTATATCGCGCACTTTTAATTTAATCGGCGTCTCTCTGCTGCTGTCTGACAGCAGAGAGCGCAGAAGCGACTATGCCTGTAGGTACAGCGATCAAACCAAGCCCTATCATTAGCACTAAGAACGTGAACAGCTTACCGCCAAGCGTGATGGGGTAGATATCGCCATAGCCTACGGTAGTCAGGGTGGCTACCGACCACCACAAACTATCGAAGATAGACCGGAATACATCAGGCTGCGCGGCATGTTCGAAATGATAAATACCAACCGCAGAGAGATACAACAACACAAGGCTGGCCATGGTAAAAATGATTAATTCTTCTTTTGCCACATAGAGCGCACGAGTAAAGCGATGAAAGGCGGTGTTGTACCTCGCAAGCTTTATGATTCTTGCCAGCCTTAATAACCGCAATAACCGCAAAGTAGTGAGATCGACAGCAAATGCCAGGAAAAAAGGCAGTATGGCAATAAGATCCACCAAACCGTAAAAGCTAAAAATGAACCTTAACTTTTTACGAGCCAGGTAGATACGAGTTAGGTACTCAAGGGTAAACAAGGTCACGATGACATATTCGGTATAACGCAACCACCGCCTGTTCTCTGCACTGAGATCGGGTAGCGTTTCTATAGAGAAAGTCACTACAGAAAGCATAATCAGGCTAGTAATGATCAACGAGAAAATAGGCCTATCTAATACTGAGGAAGATGACTGATTACTCATAATGAGGTCCATTCAGGGTGGTTATCTACAGAGGGCTAATATCCATGGCTGAATTAGATGCCCTGTACATTTATTATTCATCGCCTTGCTCGGTAATTGCAAATCTCATTGGTAACATCAATTCACTGTGTACTATAGTTAATTTATGATTCCCGGCGTTAAGTAATTATGAAGCCCCCTTTATTTAGCAAAGTGTTTAGCTTAGTCTCCTTGTTATTAACATCAGTACTGGCATTTAACCCTGCTTGTGCAAAAACCTATGTGGTCGCCTCACAAAACATTGCCTATTATCCTCACTACGAATTTTCGGCGGTAAAAGACCGTGGTTATGCCTGGGCTTTACTTGAAGCCTTTGCAGCCGATCGGGGCATAACATTTGAATATGTCAGCATGCCGGTTTTGCGCTTACAAATTGAACTCGAAAAGGGAAACGTTGACTTTGTTTATCCCGACCACCCAACCTGGACCAACCCGGTTAACGACAATTCTACTAAGCACTTTAGTACTCCACTTACAGAGAGCCTCGTGGGCACATTTGTAAAGCCAGAGCGGTTTGGACAGGGAGCGTCATCGATACGGAAGGTTTCAATTGTACTGGGGTTTTCGCCGTTGTACTGGCAGGACCGCATCAACAGTGGCCAAACCAAACTTATTTCAGTAGCAGACAACAAGTCAGCCATCTATATGGCGCAGTGGGATAGAGCCGACGCTTTTGATATGGACTACTACGTTGCACAGCACCTGATGCAAAAGCTTGAAGATATAGACGATTTTAAACTCGATCCTGATCTGCCCGTTACCGTGGTCGAGTTTTGTTTATCAACGTTGAAAAACCCAGAATTACTATTAGAGCTTGATGAGTTTATTGCCAGCAACCCAGGGTTGGTTGCCATGCTTAAAGCCCGCTATGACATCGGTAACCCCCGTTACCGCCTTGAGTCTATTCAGGCAGGCCTTCAGTAGTTTTAAGTACATTGCGGGATGACGGTGATGTTGGTGTTTATTGTAGTGCTTTTATGGGCTCGGCGGTTGCACGACGTGGGTCCCGGTCTTCGCGAAGCGAAACAGGGATGAAAGTTCTTTCTTTTATTCAATTAACAGAGCGCTCACATGAGGCTGGGCCGGTCACCGGCGGAGGTTGACCGAATGTCCTGTGGACATTCGCAGCGACCGGAGCGACGCGGCTGGATGCCCGCTACAGGGATGTATCATTAGCGGACGACGCTGTTCGGGTGGATATGACCTTCGAGGGTTAGGTCTTCATGGCGTGGTAGGTGAGTACCAGTCCTAAACGCAAAAAACCCAGCTTTCGCTGGGTTCTTTGTTTTTTGAATTGGGAGCCTGGCGGTGTTCTACTCTCACATGGGGAGACCCCACACTACCATCGACGCTAACGTGTTTCACTTCTGAGTTCGGAATGGAGTCAGGTGGGACCACGTCGCTATTGCCGCCAGGCAAAACTTGGTGCAAAAAATATTGCGTAGCAATTTCTTTTGCGCAAGGGGGACTCGATTTACGCTCTGCAGCGAGTCAAGTCAGCCTTACTTTAAAATCTTAACAACTTTGGAATCTGATACGTATTCAATCTGTTGAGTAACGTCACTACTCTCTTTGACTTAATTAGTCAGCCATTCCATCAACTTCTAAATGTAAAGCCATTTAGGCGTTGTATGGTTAAGCCTCTCGGGCAATTAGTACAGGTTAGCTTAACGCCTTGCAACGCTTCCACACCCTGCCTATCAACGTCATAGTCTATAACAACCCTTCCAGCACTTACGTGCAGGGATGACTCATCTTGGGGCTCGCTTCCCGCTTAGATGCTTTCAGCGGTTATCGATTCCGAACTTGGCTACCGGGCAATGCCTTTGGCAAAACAACCCGAACACCAGCGGTTCGTCCACTCCGGTCCTCTCGTACTAGGAGCAGCTCCCCTCAATCATCCAACGCCCACACCAGATAGGGACCGAACTGTCTCACGACGTTCTAAACCCAGCTCGCGTACCACTTTAAATGGCGAACAGCCATACCCTTGGGACCGACTTCAGCCCCAGGATGTGATGAGCCGACATCGAGGTGCCAAACACCGCCGTCGATATGAACTCTTGGGCGGTATCAGCCTGTTATCCCCGGAGTACCTTTTATCCGTTGAGCGATGGCCCTTCCATACAGAACCACCGGATCACTATGACCTACTTTCGTACCTGCTCGACGTGTCTGTCTCGCAGTTAAGCTAGCTTATGCCATTGCACTAACCTCACGATGTCCGACCGTGATTAGCTAACCTTCGTGCTCCTCCGTTACTATTTGGGAGGAGACCGCCCCAGTCAAACTACCCACCAGACACTGTCCTCAATCCCGATAAGGGACCTAAGTTAGAACATCAAACATACCAGGGTGGTATTTCAAGGACGGCTCCACAGAAACTAGCGTCTCTGCTTCGAAGCCTCCCACCTATCCTACACAAGTAGGTTCAATGTTCAGTGCCAAGCTGTAGTAAAGGTTCACGGGGTCTTTCCGTCTAGGTGCGGGTACACAGCATCTTCACTGCGATTTCAATTTCACTGAGTCTCGGGTAGAGACAGCGTGGCCATGGTTACACCATTCGTGCAGGTCGGAACTTACCCGACAAGGAATTTCGCTACCTTAGGACCGTTATAGTTACGGCCGCCGTTTACCGGGGCTTCGATCAAGAGCTTCGCCTAAGCTAACCCCATCAATTAACCTTCCGGCACCGGGCAGGTGTCACACCCTATACGTCCTCTTTCGAGTTTGCAGAGTGCTGTGTTTTTAATAAACAGTCCCAGCCACCTGGTCACTGCGGCCCCCGACCGCTTAAGGAGCAAGTCCTATCACAATCAGGGGCGTACCTTCTCCCGAAGTTACGGTACAATTTTGCCGAGTTCCTTTACCCGAGTTCTCTCAAGCGCCTTAGTATTCTCTACCTGACCACCTGTGTCGGTTTGGGGTACGGTTTACATAATCATACGTTTAGAAGCTTTTCCTGGAAGCAGGGCATCAACAACTTCACCACCTTGGTGGCTCGTCTCGCGTCTCAGCCTTAGAATTCCGGATTTACCTAAAATTCCAGCCTACTCGCTTTCACTTGGACAACCAACGCCAAGCTTGCTTAGCCTTCTCCGTCCCTCCATCACTGATTATATAAGTACGGGAATATTAACCCGTTTCCCATCGACTACGCATCTCTGCCTCGCCTTAGGGGCCGACTTACCCTGCCCTGATTAGCATGGGACAGGAAACCTTGGTCTTCCGGCGTGCGGGTTTTTCACCCGCATTATCGTTACTCATGTCAGCATTCGCACTTCTGATACCTCCAGCAAACTTCACAGTTCACCTTCAACGGCTTACAGAACGCTCCCCTACCCAGCATGTAAACATGCTGCCGCAGCTTCGGTATATTGCTTAGCCCCGTTACATCTTCCGCGCAGGCCGACTCGACTAGTGAGCTATTACGCTTTCTTTAAAGGGTGGCTGCTTCTAAGCCAACCTCCTAGCTGTCTGGGCCTTCCCACATCGTTTCCCACTTAGCAATATTTTGGGACCTTAGCTGGCGGTCTGGGTTGTTTCCCTCTTCACGACGGACGTTAGCACCCGCCGTGTGTCTCCCGGATAGTTCTCATTGGTATTCGGAGTTTGCAAAGGGTTGGTAAGTCGGGATGACCCCCTAGCCTTAACAGTGCTCTACCCCCAATGGAATTCGTCCGAGGCTCTACCTAAATAGATTTCGGGGAGAACCAGCTATCTCCCGGTTTGATTGGCCTTTCACCCCCAGCCACAAGTCATCCCCTAACTTTTCAACGTTAGTGGGTTCGGTCCTCCAGTTGATGTTACTCAACCTTCAACCTGCCCATGGCTAGATCACCGGGTTTCGGGTCTATACCTAGCAACTAGACGCGCAGTTAACACTCGCTTTCGCTACGGCTCCCCTACATGGTTAACCTTGCTACTAAATATAAGTCGCTGACCCATTATACAAAAGGTACGCAGTCACCCCTAAAGGCTCCCACTGCTTGTACGTATACGGTTTCAGGTTCTATTTCACTCCCCTCACAGGGGTTCTTTTCGCCTTTCCCTCACGGTACTGGTTCACTATCGGTCAAATAGGAGTATTTAGCCTTGGAGGATGGTCCCCCCATCTTCAGTCAGAATAACACGTGTTCCGACCTACTTAATATGTAAACAAAGCCGCTTCATGTACGGGACTATCACCCTGTACCGTCCAACTTTCCAGAAGGTTCCACTACAACTTTATTTATCGGCTGCTCCCCGTTCGCTCGCCGCTACTAAGGGAATCTCGGTTGATTTCTTTTCCTAAGGGTACTTAGATGTTTCAGTTCCCCTCGTTTGCCTCTACAACCTATGTATTCAGTTGCAGATACCTGTAAACAGGTGGGTTTCCCCATTCGGACATCTGTGGCTCAAATGCGTTTTGTCAGCTCACCACAGCTTTTCGCAGACTTACACGTCCTTCATCGCCTCTATTTGCCAAGGCATCCACCGTATACGCTTAGTCACTTAACCATACAACCCTAAATAGCTTCCGCTTGAGAACCTGTGTTGCGCGTCACGTCCTCGTTCGCTCAGTTATGCGTTATTCACACACGCCTTCGCTTACTCGTCGTAGCCGCTTACCCAGAACCTCAATCGTCGCTATTTCCACTTATTGACATGACTCATAAGTGTCCATAGCCGTTACAACTCAACCCAAAGCGTGCGACACGCTAAAAGGATGGACTGCGTTGCGCCTACCTCCGCCTTTTTATCCGGAGTCAGGTGAGAATTGAATCTCTGTTGTATGCATGACTGTCTAATCAAATTACATTGCTGTTTTCACAGCGCCGTATGTCAAGTAGAGAGTAGTTCGTGCAAAATTTTCATCATTGCGTTAGCGTTGATGGAAACTTTTGCGCAAGGAGGACTCACAGTACGCTCAGTTGTGTAAACTAAACTTACTGCTTATTCTCTCAGTTACTCAATATTGATTGATTACTAATATCAGCTTTCCAAATTGTTAAAGAACGGTTTGCAAAAAAATATTGCGTTAGCAATTTCTTTTGGTATTCGTTACATCCCCTTCATACATCGTATGATGGCGAAATAACAAAACAATCTGTGTAGGCACTACATTAAGTCGTCCAACGACTTTACGTAAGGAGGTGATCCAACCCCAGGTTCCCCTAGGGTTACCTTGTTACGACTTCACCCCAGTCATGAAACACAAAGTGGTAATCGTCCTCCCGAAGGTTAGACTAACTACTTCTTTTGCATCCCACTCCCATGGTGTGACGGGCGGTGTGTACAAGGCCCGGGAACGTATTCACCGCAGTATGCTGACCTGCGATTACTAGCGATTCCGACTTCATGGAGTCGAGTTGCAGACTCCAATCCGGACTACGACAAGCTTTAAGGGGTCCGCTCCACATCACTGTCTCGCTTCCCTCTGTACTTGCCATTGTAGCACGTGTGTAGCCCTACACGTAAGGGCCATGATGACTTGACGTCGTCCCCACCTTCCTCCGGTTTGTCACCGGCAGTCTCCTTAAAGTGCCCAACTAAATGCTGGCAACTAAGGACAAGGGTTGCGCTCGTTGCGGGACTTAACCCAACATCTCACGACACGAGCTGACGACAGCCATGCAGCACCTGTGTCAGAGTTCCCGAAGGCACCAATCCATCTCTGGAAAGTTCTCTGCATGTCAAGTGTAGGTAAGGTTCTTCGCGTTGCATCGAATTAAACCACATGCTCCACCGCTTGTGCGGGCCCCCGTCAATTCATTTGAGTTTTAACCTTGCGGCCGTACTCCCCAGGCGGTCTACTTAGCGCGTTAGCTTCGCTACTCACGGATTAAATCCACAAACAGCTAGTAGACAGCGTTTACGGTGTGGACTACCAGGGTATCTAATCCTGTTCGCTACCCACACTTTCGCACATGAGCGTCAGTCTTTGGCCAGGGAGCCGCCTTCGCCACTGATGTTCCTCCAGATATCTACGCATTTCACCGCTACACCTGGAATTCCACTCCCCTCTCCAAGACTCTAGTCTGCCAGTTCTAAATGACCATCCCAGGTTGAGCCCGGGGCTTTCACATCTAGCTTAACAAACCGCCTGCGTGCGCTTTACGCCCAGTAATTCCGATTAACGCTCGCACCCTCCGTATTACCGCGGCTGCTGGCACGGAGTTAGCCGGTGCTTCTTCTGTTGTTAACGTCACAGCTGGCAGGTATTAACTACCAACCTTTCCTCACAACTGAAAGTGCTTTACAACCCGAAGGCCTTCTTCACACACGCGGCATGGCTGCATCAGGGTTTCCCCCATTGTGCAATATTCCCCACTGCTGCCTCCCGTAGGAGTCTGGGCCGTGTCTCAGTCCCAGTGTGGCTGATCTTCCTCTCAGAACAGCTAGAGATCGTTGCCTTGGTAAGCCTTTACCTTACCAACTAGCTAATCTCACTTGGGCCTCTCTTCAGGTGCGAGCTAAAAGCCCGCTTTGGTCCGGAGACATTATGCGGTATTAGCAGTCGTTTCCAACTGTTATCCCCCTCCTGAAGGCAAGTTCCCAAGCATTACTCACCCGTCCGCCACTCGTCAGCGATTAGCAAGCTAATCCTGTTACCGTTCGACTTGCATGTGTTAGGCCTGCCGCCAGCGTTCAATCTGAGCCATGATCAAACTCTTCAATTAAATATCGAAATTTTGAATTGTCGTTGTTGACACTCTTAATGAGTGCCCACACAGATTGTCTTGTTATAAATTGTTAAAGAACAGTGCGAAACCCTTGATATACTTGGCTTTCACTGCTTCAGGCCTAATTGCTTAGCCCCGAAGCGGGATGAGTATATTACGCTCTTTATTTTCAGTGTCAATAACTTTTTGAAATTTAATTTCGGAAGTTGCCACTTAAATCCACTTCAACTTTGTCTATTCAACCTCGTTGAAGTGAGGCGCGCATTCTACGCTGATGGCTTTCTGTGTCAATGCTTTTTTTGAACTTTTTCAAACGTCGCATTTGGCTGAAAGCCGCTTCCAATAAGCCCTAAGGCGTTATTGTTGGGTTGGCGTTTTAGCGCGTTCCCCGTCGAAGTGGGGCGCATTATAGAGAGTTAAGAGAACACGTCAACGGTTATTTTAAAAAAAGTGTCATATTTGATTTATTCGCTCACTAATGCAGCTAAATTGGCTTATTTCCAGTATCCGAGCTTCCTACGCACCTTAAACTTACGCAAAAGATTAAGCGGTTTGGGTTTTATGTGCATCTGATGGTTAGCAACAAAGTCATCCACAGCATCTAAAACTCTTGCGCAGTTCTTACCATCACGATGTGATTCGTGCTGCCAAGTATAGTCATTAATTGCCATCATTAACTCAGGCGGTTTAGATAATGCCTTATCAATAGCGGGTTCTACATCTTCTATATTGTGTACATCTATGAGGTGAGGGCCTGGATTTGTATTGTTAAACGTAACAACGGGTTTATCCAGCAACATAAACTCAAGAATAATTGATGAGCTATCACATAGCATCAAGTCTGCTCGTTGCAGCGTTGGTAATCCTTCATTACGTTCAAAGCTGACATTTTCGAGTTTATCTGCCAGTGCTTTATAATTATTGATAATAGTGGAATCGGTAATTTTGGGATGAAAAGTAATGATCCAATGCCAATCACGTCGCTTTGCCATGTCGGCTATGGTGTCATAGAGCACTTCAACAGAGGTGATACCTCTGCTGAATGTGGGCGAATACAGGATAGTAGTGTTGCCGCCATTTTGCAGGGTTGGCTCAGTAAAGTAGGGATCAACTTTGCACCAGCCAGTTTCATAAGACTTAAAAAATCCGTGCTTTTGTTCCAGCTTTTTAAATGTCGGAGTACTGCTTGGTCCTTGTGTGCAATAAATATCAAACCAGTTTCTTATGGTGAAGTGATCATCCTGTATCTCACCTTTTTCCCCACGTTTACCAATTGCATAACCATGAAATAACGCAACCTTTACGCCCGGCAAGAAATGGTAAATATGATTTCCACAAGCAAATATGGCCAAAGGGTTATAATCCTTTACTGAGTGGATGTCTTCAAGCAATACCTCATCATCATGAAGAAGGTTTACACATTCCTTTTCTAAAAACCATGCAACTTCATCACCCCGGGCTCTAATTTCAGCCTGCAATGGGCGGAAAATAGCATAGGCGTACGGAAGCGTGACAAATAATACATAGCGTTTAGGCATTGGCTTTTCACTTAAAACAATATAACTGGCGCAATAATACCACCCCAACCACTAAATGCTTAAATGGAACAATGTTGATTTTTGCACACCGGGTGTTTAACAGAGATAATGTCAGGCAATTCTTATATCGAACCAACTCAAATTAACGGTCCGATGATAGATATCAACGTAGCAGGTGACTAAGTGACAAATACAATTAGCTCTTTTAAAGGCATAATGCCTGATATAGGTCAGAGTGTTTATATTGCAGATTCGGCACGACTGGTTGGCGAAATAGAAATAGGCGAAGACAGCAGTATATGGCACATGGTGGCGGCTCGCGGTGACGTTAACTATATCAAGATAGGCGCGCGCAGTAACATTCAGGATGGCACTATCTTACACGTTACCCGAAAATCGACCACTAACCCTGAGGGTAACCCACTGCTCATTGGTGATGACGTTACAGTTGGACATAAATGCATGTTGCATGGATGTGTATTAGGTAATCGCATTCTGGTTGGTATGGGTGCGATTGTAATGGATGGTGCCGTAGTAGAAGATGATGTGTTTATTGGGGCCGGCACACTGGTACCGCCTAATAAACGCCTGGAAAGTGGTTATTTGTATGTTGGCAATCCCATGGTACAAAAGAGGCCGTTAAAAGAGGCAGAAATGGCATTCTTAAAACAGTCCGCCATTAACTATGTAGAGCTGAAAGACGAATACCTCGCTGGAGGTGAGTAGCGCTTAGCGGTTACGCAGGAATTCAATCACGCTGGCCGTTGACGGCTGTTTGCCGGTCCAGATACAAAACGCCGCGGCAGCTTGCTCCACCAGCATTCCCAGGCCATCGAGCTGCTTTGCTGCGCCCAATTGCTGAGCATGGGCCATAAATACCGTCGCGCCATTATCCTTTGAGTACACAATATCATAAGCGAGCTTGCAGTTAGCCAGCACAGCATCTGGTACTTCGGGCAACGTGCCGGATAAACTGGCAGACGTAGAGTTAATCACCACATCGTAGCCTGCTAACAGTTGGTTTAAGTTAACCGCTGATACTTTTGGATTATTGACATCTTCGGCAATGATCTCAGCCTTTTCCACAGTTCGATTAAGAATATGCAGGTGTTCAACTCCAGCATTTAGCAGAGGATGCACAACACCACGCGCAGCGCCACCCGCGCCTAACAGCAACACTTTGGTAGCTTGCAGATTTAAGCCATTATTTGTAAGGTCTGCTACCAGGCCGATACCATCTGTATTGAAAGCACATAACTCGCCCTCTTCATTAAGCATCAAAGTGTTCGCCGCCCTGGCCATCATTACCGCATCATCTTTGTGTTTTGCCATGGCGCAGGCTCTTTCTTTAAAAGGTACGGTGACATTGCAACCTGCCGCTTGTGGTGTGGTGAAAAAATTGTCGATGGTGGCTTCAAAGCCATCCAATGGGGCCTCTACTTTCGCGTAACTGATCTCCTCGCCACAGGATTTAGCAAACATTTTATGAATGGTTGGTGATAAACTCTGAGCAATTGGATTTCCAAAGACGGCAAACTTTTTCATGGGACTATTATCGAAACTGGGTATGGGAAAGAAAACTTCGGACAACAATACTGGTGTTACTACCCCCTATCAAGCAATAGGTGGAGAAAATACCGTCAGGCAACTGGCGAACCGATTTTATGACATCATGGAAAGTGACCCCATGGCGGCGGAGCTTTTAGCTATTCACCCACAACCAATGGACCGGATCCGTCATGTATTTTTTCTTTATCTTACAATGTGGCTGGGTGGGCCTAACCAGTACGAACAGGAACGCGGACACCCTCGACTTCGAGCCAGGCACCTGCCCTTTACCGTTACTCCAAAGCTGAAAGCACAATGGATGTATTGCATGCGCAAGGCCATGTATGAATGCGTTGACGATATGAATATAGCTGATCAGTTACTAAGGGCATTGGATCAACTCGCCGATCATATGATTAACCGTGAAGACGGCGCCAGTTAAAGAAAAAAGGCCCTTCAATGAAGGGCCAACAGGCAGTGCAAAAACACAAGGTGAAACTGATAAAACTATTTTTTAGAACTTATAACCCGCAGAAATAGTGAATACATAAGGGTCAATATCCACGTCTACGCTGCCTTTTACGTCAGCAACGGTGAACTCTGCAGTGGTGTCGATTTTGATATAACGGGCAGAGGCATTCAGAGACCAGTTTTCATCGATTTGATAATCGAAACCAACCTGGGCTGCTAAACCAAAAGAGTTGTCCAGATCCAGATCGGTAAAGGTCTGATCTTCACGAGCACCGGTAAATTCTTCGTCAAAGAAAATGGTGTAGTTAACACCCACGCCAACATATGGCGTAAAGGCACTGTTAGTATCGAAGAAGTAAACAGCGCTAACAGTTGGTGGCAGATGTGTTACTTCTGCCAGTTTGCCGTCGCCCAGGCCCAGATCATTGTCTGCTGTACCGATAAGGGTAACATCATGAGTAAATGGTGTGGCAGCCAGTACTTCCAGACCCCAGTTAGAATCCAACATGTAAACCAGGTTAAGGCCCAGTTGAGTGTTAGAATCTACCTCTACACCCATACCTACGTTGCCACCCAGGGCGTCTACATTAACGTTGCTTGAATCGTCGTTAGGTGAAACAGAGGTTAAACCTGCACGAACAATTATGTCGCCGGCTTCATAGGCAAATGCTGAAGGCGCAGAAACTAGTGCGGCTAGAACTAGTGTAGCTAAAGCTGATTTTTTCATTGTGTATTTTCTCATTCGTTTAAGTTGATGGAAGCTAATATACGCCTCCTGCCAAATAAAAATTTGATCTAAAACAAGTTTGAAAATACGTTTAAAAATCTGCGAATTAAGGTTGATCTACGTCAAAAAAAAGCAACGAAAAAGCTCGCTTTTACCATTCAATAGGCGTAAGCCAGTCCTGCAGTTTAGCTTCCGGCGACCCTGCAGGTGCAGCATAGCCGTACTCCCAACGCGCCAGCGGCGGCATAGACATCAGGATAGATTCGGTGCGCCCCCCCGTTTGTAAACCAAATAAGGTGCCACGGTCATACACCAGGTTAAATTCTACGTAACGTCCGCGACGGTAGAGCTGAAACTGGCGTTCACGCTCGCCATATGTATTGTTCTTACGCTTTTCTATAATAGGAACATAGGCATCGAGGTAACCATTTCCTACAGCCTGAATGTAGGCAAAGCACTGCTCAAAATCCCACTGGTTGAGGTCGTCAAAGAATAACCCGCCAACCCCACGGGTTTCGCTGCGGTGTTTCAGGTAGAAATACTCATCACACCACGTCTTGTGCTCTGCATAAACAGTGTCGCCAAATGGCTTACAAATCTTCTTCGCGGTGTTATGCCAGTGCTGCACATCTTCTTTAAAGGGGTAAAATGGGGTTAAATCGAAACCACCACCAAACCACCAGATTGGAGTCTCTCCCTCCTTCTCGGCAATAAAGAAACGCACATTAGCGTGCGAGGTAGGGATGTAAGGGTTATGAGGGTGGATCACTAATGACACTCCCATTGCCTGAAAGCTGCGGCCGGCCAGCTCGGGTCGCGAGGCCGTTGCGGAGGCTGGCATTTGGGTGCCATGCACGTGGGAAAAGTTTACCCCACCCTGCTCAATTACCGCTCCGTTCTTAATCACCCTCGAGCGACCACCGCCGCCTTCTTCCCGTTCCCAGGCATCTTCTACAAAGTGACCTTTGCCATCGGCCAGTTCCAGGGTGTGGCAGATATTGTCCTGTAAAGCCAGTAAAAACGCTTTAACCGACGCAATCGCCTGAGGCGTATCTTTTAAGGGAGTAATACTCATGTTTAATTCCGAATGGTGGTACCGGTTAAGGCATCTTTAATAGTAGAAGGTTGAGCGGCTCCGCCCACCGAACCTGCCACGTAGTGAACACTGTTAGCAAAGTAACCGCGGGCTTCTTCTGTGGTTCTTGCCGGTTCCTGTCCGGTAAGGTTAGCGCTGGTTGATACAATCGGACGGCCCAGTTTGTTACATAACGCCCGCGCCCCCTCGTGAGCGGTAACCCTGACTGCAATGGCATTGTGCTCGCCGGTCAGCCATTTTGGTGCCGTGGCAGATTTAGGTAATAACCAGGTTACCGGGCCAGGCCAACAGGAAAAAATACTGAATCGTTTATCCAGAGGAATGGCATTATCGTCCACATAAGGCAGCAACTGTGAATAATTGGCAGCAAGCAGAATAAGACCTTTTTCTACCGGACGCTGTTTTAGTGCCAGCAACGACATAACAGCCGTTTCGTTATCGGGATCACAACCGATGCCCATGACCGCTTCAGTGGGATACACCATGAGTTGGCCACTTTCAAACGCTGCTACATCAGCATCCTGATGAACTGATTCAACGCTCATCTGTTACCTCTTATTCTGCTTCTTGTTCGCTTTGTACTTCTTTATAGCCACATAATGGCTGCGGGCACACTAAACGGCCCTTTTTTTCGACCAGTATAGCCCATCCACAATCTGGACAGGACTTCTCAACCGGCGCGAAATTTACCACATAACGGCATTCAGGATAACGATTACAGGCAAAAAAGCGTTTACCGTATTTATTGGTGCGATCGAGCAGATGTCCCTTGTGGCATTTAGGACAGGTGACAGAGGTATCAGTTTGCGGTTTGGCATTTTCAATATGGTGACAGGTCGGAAAATTGGTACAGCCGATAAACATACCGTAACGGCCTTTTTTAATGGCCATAGGCGACCCACACTCAGGGCAATGGCTATCTTCTATCACTTTTAATGTGGTGGTGTGATTATCGTGTAAAGGCTTGGCGTAGTGGCAATCAGGATAGCCACTACAACCGATAAACGGGCCTGACTTGCTGTTTCTGATGCGCAGCTCTTTCCCACAGTCCGGACATGTCCCGTACTGATGTTCTAAAGCGTGCTCATGCGCTTCGAACAGTGAATGATCAATCTTCGACACAGCCCTACACTTCGTAATCTATAAGATTAGTGCAGTATACCGTCATGCTCTTCGAATAACAGATCTTCCATCTGCGCGTAGGCATTTTCTTTGCCCGGCACATTAAACAACACCATTAGTACCACCCACTTAAGGTCTTCTAAACAGAATTCCGGAGAGTCTATCTCCATGACTCTGTCGATAACCATTTCCCGTGTGGTGGCATCTAATACACCAACCTGTTCAAGGAACAATAAGAATCCCCGACATTCAACATCCAGGCGCATTTGTTCCTGTTGCGTATAAATACGGCTCAGGCTGCTGGAAATGCCTTTACAGAAGTAGGGGTTAATATCGGTTTCTTGCAGCGCGGCGAGTTTTTCTAACCAGGCGAGCGCTTTGTATATCTCATCGTGATGAAATCCTGCGCGGACCAGCTCTTCGGTTAATTCATCCTGATCGACGCGAATTTCGGTTTCACTATGGATGAAGTTTTCGAAGAGATACATGAGGATATCGAACATAGCATTTTCCCCCTCAATTTGAAGTAATCACGAAAAGGTGATTACCTAACCTCGCAAACTCTATTGTAGTGGTCTGGTCTTTTTTCAAGTCTCAAGACCAGTTTTGCGTACGGTGTCGATGCAAAAAACAAAGCATCTACGTTCAACTTATCTAAAAATACGGATAATGCCAAGCTTTGGCTCGACTTTTTTTCGATTACCTCGAGCATTAACCTGCAAACGATTGACTCTCATATCAAATAAGCCTTTTCACCAACCCTCCCCCAATGATGTAGCTTCAATCACCAACAGGCCTCATAGCACGAATATAGCCGCCGGGCACTGCCACTACACGCCCCTTAAGTTCAAGCTCCGCCAGCCTTGGCATTAAACGATTAACTGACAGACCGGTTTTCTCAACCAGATAATCTATATCTATCGGCTCACCGGCAAATTCTTTTAGTAACGGTTCGTTGTTGTCATCCTCCTGAGAAATGCCACGTGTTTCCGGGGGGCCTTTCTCAGCCCATCCCAACTCCTCGCAAATATCGCCGCAGCAGGTAACCAGCCTCGCCCCTTGCTGAATCAGATGATGGGGTCCTTCGCTGAGCGGGTTATTAATGTTGCCTGGCGTAGCAAATACATCGATGCCCATGTCTGCTGCCAGGTTAGCGGTAATCATTGAGCCACTTTTGATACGGGCTTCAATTAGCAATACCCCGCTCGACAGCGCGGCGATTAAGCGGTTACGTCGCGGAAAATGGTATGGCTTAACAGTTTCCCAGGGCGGAAACTCCGACACGATACATCCACCGTGCTCAACCATGCTCGATGCCAGGGCCTGATGGCTGCGCGGGTAAATGCGGCTCAGCCCACCACCGAGAATGCCAACAGTGCCCCCGGATGTAGGGTAAGCTCCCTGATGTGCTGCCCCATCAATACCCAGCGCCAGTCCACTGGTAACCGTTATTCCTGCGTCGCCCAGTTCCTTTGCCATGCGGCGCGCGGTATTTAAGCCATTAATGGTTGCCTTGCGGCTTCCCACAATAGCCAGTTGCGGTGCTTTCAGCAAACCCGCTTTACCGTAGCAAAATATTACCAGAGGAGGTGAATCAAGCTGCTTTAAACGTTCTGGATAAGTGGTATCACTTATGGCAATAATCTGGTTGAGCGGATGTTGACAAAGCCATTGCTCAATCTGTTCAACCTCATCCCCCGGGCGATTGATCAGCGCTATTTCATCGGGCTTGAGACCACATTGACGGAGTTCCCCGGCCGGCATACTGAATAATTGTTCGATAGTTAAATTGAAATGGGCCAGTAGAGCCAACCAGAACGCCGGCGAACGTCTTTTGATTAAGCTCAGGCGCAGCCAGCGCTTATTGAGTTGTGATAGTTGATTTTGCATTAACACTCCCGTACCCAGTACTGAGACGGAAGCGTCAGTACCGGTTATGGCTGGGCGACAATATTACCGGTTCGAACCATATCACTGGCCCGGGTTATAATGCCGTAGCTGGCATTAGTGAAAGTGCTGAAGATAATCAGCTCACCCACTTTTAAAGCGGGCTGATGAACCGTGCTGCCATCATCGAATACACTAACAACGACTTTGCTTTCGGTTGCATACTTCGGCTCTTCACCATCAATGATCACCGGCCCCTGCTGATAAATCCCCATCACAGTGCCCGGTTCAATTTCCTCTTCACCGAGATCTACGATGACCACATCATATTTACCCAGCAGTTCGTACTGGTGCAGATTACCTACAATGAACGCACGCTGGGACTCATCCGCCGGTTGCAACGCCATGTCACCGGCAGTTTTCGGCTCACCGTAGAGCAGCTTGTCACCGCGCCTTGCTTCTGAGTTAGACCCATCAATTTTCACCAGCCACTCGCCTTCGGCGCGATCTTCCACCATGCTCGCATCGGCGATATGGTGAATTTGTACACCCAACTCGTTGCCATCAAGGTCTTCAATTGTAGATTGCTTGCGGATCACGCGATACTGATCTCTGGCACGGCCGCTGCGACGGCTCATTACCAAGTCTTCGTTCACAAAACGAATGGAGGCATTCTTGTTGCCCAGTAAGTGCGGCAGGATTTCGTACTTGCCGGCATCGAGGATTTCATGATGCTGAATGTAAGGTTCGATAACCGACCAGGGTAACAGATTAATCGGCTCGCCCTGCTTCACCGTGCGACTGGCATTGGGAGACAGGGTGACCTGCGTTTTTTTCCTTACCATGTCCAGTACCGGTTCACCGTCGACGATCCGCAGAATGAGCACGTCACCAGGATAGATAAGATGAGGGTTCAGTATTTGCGTATTGTTGCGCCACAGTTCCGGCCACAACCAGGGCTTATCCAGAAAGATACCAGCGATGTCCCACAGGGTATCGTTTTTCTTAACTGTATAGCGGGTTGGCGCATCGGGTTTTACTTCCAGAGCCATCGCCCAGCCCGCGCTGACCCACAGTATCAGCCCAGCCAGTATGGCTACCCATTTTTTTGCATTTTTTAACATTATATCCCCTCGCCAGTAACGTCTCGCAGCCAGCCCTATGCTTGTATTATTAGATCACAATCCCCAATAATTCAGTATAGAAGCGATTAATACTGCATGAAAACGTGCTTTAAGCTAGAATACTGCCTGTTAAGGCAGGATAAATAGCATCATCGGCCTTAGCGTATAATTCTTAATACAGAAAGAGTGTAAATATCGACAGATGGCAATATTAGACGTATTACAATTCCCCGACGAGCGCCTTCGTACAGTGGCTAAGCCCATTGACGAAGTGAATAGTGAAATTAAGCAACTCGTCGCCGACATGTTTGAAACCATGCGTGAAGAAAAAGGCATTGGCCTGGCTGCAACGCAGGTTAACAGACACGTGCGCCTGGTAGTCATGGACGTCTCCGAAGAGCAAAACGAACCGCGGGTATTTATAAACCCTGAAATCGTTAATAAAGAAGGCTCCACCATCAGTGAGGAAGGCTGTTTGTCGGTGCCAGGCAATTATGCCAAGGTAGACCGTGCTGAAAAAGTAACGGTTAAGGCCCTCGACGGCGAAGGTAAGCCTTACGAGCTTGAGGCGGATGGTCTGCTTGCAATCTGTATTCAGCATGAACTGGATCATTTGGAAGGTAAGCTGTTCGTAGATTACTTATCGCCACTTAAGCGCCAGCGTATTCGCAAGAAACTCGAGAAAGAAGCCCGTCTGGCTGCTAAAGCCTAAGAGAATAGCCCTGTGACCAAGCCACTGAATATTGTTTTTGCCGGTACGCCGGACTTTGCGGCTACCCACTTAACTGGTTTGCTCAATAGCCAACATAATGTGGTAGCAGTATACACTCAGCCCGATCGCCCTGCCGGGCGTGGCAAAAAACTAACACCTAGCGCCACCAAACAAGTGGCCGAAGCGCACAATATCCCTGTGTACCAACCCGTCTCGTTGAAAAGCGAGGAGGCCCAGCAGCAACTGGCGGCGCTTCAACCTGATATCATGGTAGTGGTTGCCTATGGGTTACTGCTCCCAAAAGCCGTTCTGGAAATCCCAACTCGGGGTTGCATTAATGTACATGGCTCTATATTGCCGCGCTGGCGTGGCGCAGCGCCTATTCAACGCAGCATTTGGGCAGGCGATCAAGAAACCGGTGTCACCATTATGCAAATGGATGAAGGCCTGGATACTGGTGCGATGTTACATATCGCCAGATTGCCGATTAGCGATTCAGATACCAGCGCCACACTATATACCAAGCTAGCGGCAATTGGCCCGCAGGCCTTGGTTGAAGTGCTGGATAATTTTGATTCGCTGAATGCCGAACCCCAGCAGGAAGACAGCGCCACCTACGCTAAAAAACTCAATAAAGAAGAAGCGTTTCTTAACTGGCAGCATACAGCAGAACAACTCAGTCGTAACATTCGGGCATTTAATCCCTGGCCGGTGTGCTGGAGCCAGGTTAACGGTAAGAATATTAAAGTCTGGCAGGCATCCGTTAGCGAACACGCCGTCGCGAATACCCCCCCAGGCACCATTTTGGCTGCCGATAAATCCGGGATTGTGGTAGCCACCAGCGATAAAGCGCTGTGCATAGAGCAACTGCAATTGCCTGGTAAAAAACCCATGGCCATTCAGGATGTACTCAATGGTTATCAGGAATGGTTTGCGGTAGGCAGCGTATTACCCTGCGAGCCCGGGCAATCACAATGAAACTGCCGGCTAAAGTTGATCTTAGAGCCGATACCGCCTGGGTTATCTTTCAGGTACTTGAGCAGGGAAAGTCCTCCCGCGAAGCATTAGCAATGGCCCAGGCCAGACACGGTAAACAGGATGCCGCCTGGCTGCAAGAAATGGCAATGGGCGTTTTTCGCCACCTGCCACAGTTACAAATATGGCTGCGAGAGCTGCTGGAACAGCCTCTCAAAGGCAGTAAAAAAATCCTCGAGCATGTCATTTTGCTGGGGTTTTATCAGCAGGCTTTTAGCCGCGTGTCTGACCATGCCGCTGTCGCCGCAACAGTTAACGCCGCGGAAGTACTGGGCGGCAAAGGTCTCAAAGGACTCATTAATGCCATACTGCGAAACTTCCAGCGTCAGCAGCTAGCCGAACAGATTAGCGACAACCCCATTATCCAGTCTGGTTTACCTAAGTGGCTGTACAAACGCCTTGCTAATGCGTATCCGCAGGAGCTGGAAAGTATGGTGAGTGGTATGAACCAGCCTGCGCCTATCTGGCTCAGGGTAAATCAACAACAATCCAGCCGGGCAGATTACTGCAGTGCCTTAACGGACGCAGACATTCGCTTCGCATTGTCAGAGGATCATCCGGACGCAGTCATTCTTATCGACAGAACACCAATTATCACCCTGCCTGGCTTCGCCGAAGGGTGGTTTAGTGTGCAGGACGGTGCCGCGCAACTGGCAGCACCACTACTTGATGCTCAGCCAGGCGAGCGTATCCTGGATTGTTGTGCAGCCCCTGGTGGTAAGAGCGCACATATTCTGGAACGCACCACCGGCCTGACAGAGCTTGTTGCTCTGGACAGTGAAGCATCGCGCCTCGAACGAATGACCGAAAATTTAGCTCGCCTGCAACTAAAAGCTAACTTAGTTTGCGCCGATGCGGCAGAGGTTGACAGTTGGTGGGACGGAAAGCCCTTCGACCGTATTCTGCTCGATGCGCCCTGCTCTGCTACCGGCGTTATCCGCCGCCACCCTGACATACGCTGGCTACGTAAGTCAGCCGATATCGAGGTGCTACAAGCGATTCAGTATAAAATCCTGGCCGAGCTGTGGCGCACGCTCAAATCTGGCGGTACGTTGCTTTACGCCACCTGCTCTGTGCTGCCAGTTGAAAACAAGGCGCAGATTAGCCGCTTCCTGCAAGAGCACAGCGACGCGCAGCTACTGCCAATCAAACCGGGGGAATCCATTGAACAGCCAGGGCGGCAAATTTTGCCCGGCGAGCAACAAATGGATGGTTTCTATTATGCGAGGCTGCTAAAGTCTTAATAACCAAGATTAATAATACCTTACAACGACGATGAAAATTATCATCCTTGGCGCAGGACAGGTTGGCGGCACACTGGCTGAAAACCTGGTAGGCGAAAAAAACGAAATCACGGTGATCGACTCCGATCCCGTTATCCTGCGCGCGCTGCAGGACCGCCTCGATCTGCAGGTTGTCACCGGTGTAGGTTCTCACCCCGATGTACTGCGTAAAGCAGGTGCCGAAGACGCCGACATGCTGATTGCTGTGACCAACAGTGATGAAAGTAACATGCTGGCCTGTCAGGTGGCTTACAGCCTGTTCAAAACTCCCACGAAAATTGCCCGGGTTCGCTCTGAGCAATACATCATATACCAGGAACAGCTATACAAGCAGCAGGACATTCCGGTTGATCATATTATTGCCCCGGAACAACTGGTCACCCAGGCGATTAAGCGTTTGATTGACTATCCTGGTGCCCTGCAGGTGGTGGAATTTGCCGACGGCAAAGCCAGCCTGGTTGCGGTTAAAGCCTATTACGGCGGTTTACTGGTTGGCCATGCCTTATCTGCATTGAAGGAGCATATGCCCAATGTGGAAACCCGGGTAGCGGCTATTTACCGCCGCGGAAAGCCTATTCGCCCCCTGGGTACCACCGTCATTGAAGCCGATGATGAAGTGTTTTTTATTGCCGCCACCAAACACATTCGCGCTGTCATGAGCGAACTGCAAAAACTGGAGTCCAGTTATAAACGTATTATGATTGCCGGCGGCGGCTTAATTGGTGCCGGTCTGGCCAAGCGCCTGGAACACAATCATAACGTTAAGCTAATCGAATACAGCCCTGAGCGGGCGCAATATTTATCTGCCCACCTGGATAAAACCATTGTCTTCAGCGGCGATGCCTCCGACTCAACACTGCTGAGTGAGGAAGGCGTAGAGCAGGTTGATGCGTTTATTGCAGTAACCAACGACGATGAAGCCAATATTATGTCGGCCATGCTGGCTAAACGGATGGGCGCGCAAAAGGCTATGGTGCTGATCCAGCGCAGCGCTTATGTGGATTTGGTTCAGGGTGGCGAAATCGATATCGCCTTCTCGCCCCAGCAGGCAACTATCTCAGCCTTGCTCACCCACGTCCGCAGAGGCGATATAGTTAATGTGTACTCACTTCGCCGCGGTGCCGCAGAAGCTATAGAAGCAATCGCGCATGGCGATAAAAACACGTCAAAAGTGGTAGGCCGCGAAATTGGCAATATTAAATTACCCCCCGGTACCACCATTGGTGCTATTGTTCGCGAAGAACAGGTTATTATTGCCCATAGCGATACGGTAATCGAAGCTAACGATCATGTCATTCTGTTTTTAGTTGATAAGAAATACATCAGTGATGTGGAGCGTCTGTTCCAGCCAAGCGCGTTCTTTTTTGGTTAATCAATTCAATATGACGTTGCGAGGGCGTGTTGATCTTTGTTGTACGAATTTTGGTCTATATGAAAGCATTTTAATCGCGAAACAGCCCTGCAGACCTAGTGGTTCTAAGTTAAAGGACTGTGACAAAGAGTAAAATGCTTTCATGACGACCCCTTCGGGCAGCGCTTGTGCGTCATTTATACTGCGTTGGGTGCTTTTGATTTAGACCCACTAGACCTGCAACCACCCGCCTTGCCTAAATGACGCACAACTGCTGCAAAAAATGCCCAGCAAAGATCAACACGCCCTAGGGGCTGTCAAATACAGTTTAAAAGCGCGGAGAACAGATCCCTGGCAATTTTGGCGTAAAATTGACTAACAATTCTTTTTATCTTCACAACCCTGTGCTAGGTTATACAAATTGCGTGTTATATCACCAGTTGAAGCAGTGATTGTTTGTTGCCGGAGTTTGTTCACGCTTCTATTAGGTCCGCTTGTTAGCAGGGAAGTCAATGTCGGATGCTACTCAGCAAAAATCCCGGGCGGAGCAACGTCAAGAATCTCGCCGGGCAACAATTTATCGTGTGATAGTGAGTGTTGCGTTAACACTGATTTCTATTGGCCAGTTTAATGATACTAAGGAACTGGTCTCTGCAACCTACGAAGATGTTAAAGCCGCTTTCACTCATGAAGTAGAATATGAACAGCTTGAGTCGTTGAATATCGGCCGCACAATACCGTTTATAGAAGACACTTTCGGCCCGCCAGAAGTCATAAAGACCTCCAGTTATCAGCCCGAAGTCCGATTTCAGTACTATAATATTGAGAAGGCCATTATCACCGTTTTTAATCATAACGGCCGAGTGGCGGGCTTTGTTATTGTGCCGTTGGTTTATGATTTTATCCCTCCCCAGCCTTACCGGGATTTTCCATTGGCGAAACAGCCAATTAGCGCGGCAAGTACAGGAGATGACGGGCTCTATCTGGACGCCAGCAACTTGCTTTACTATGCTGAATCGGAAGATATGGGTAAGCAATACCTGTTCATGCAGCGGGTCATCGGCTTTGTTGAATATGGCGGCCTTGAACTTTCCGTTAATGATGTCGAAATAGATGCAGATGCAATCCTTAAGGAAATCCTCGCGCTAAACGAGTTTCTTGAAGCCGGAGAGGAAGATGAATTAGTTGAAGCAATAACGGTATTCAGAGCGGCATATCCGCCTAACTTTTATGCCTATACAGAACTCGACCCCACTCTGATTACCGAATCGTTACTCACACGGATTGAGTTTGAAACGTATTTTGGAGGCGCTTATGACTAAGCCGCGAATTCTTCTACTGCTCTGTTTGGGCAGTATCATGTTATCTGTTAGCAAAGCAGCTCTGGCTGAATTACCAGAGTGGATCCTGTTTCCGCCATCCAGTGAAACCGAACTATTTGCGATTGGCGAAGGCCAGACATTGCAGCAGGCTAATGACGTAGCCCTGAAAAATATACTCGGCCAGTTACGTACCCGGGTCAGCGGCGGCTTTAGCCAGCGCCAAATCCTTAACAATGATGCCTTTGCAGAATACATCAACCAAACAGTGTCCAGTTCCATAGAGTCGTTGCCGATCAGTCAATATAAAAAATTAAAGAATCATCAGGAAGATGGCACATTTTTCAGCCTTATTTCGGTAGAAAAACAGCAGTTAGCCGATACATTTCGGGGCGAACTTACCAGTAATTTTTATAAGTTAAGTAAAGCCCTTCGCGAACAGGCCACCGTTGCCTCTAAGCTTGAATGGTGGGTGCAGAATAAACCGCAGCTCCTTGAACAGTTTGCCACTAACGTACGGTATATCGAAATCCTCGACATGCTATCGCAGCCTACCGATAAATATAAGTCGTTGTTGAGCACCACAGAAACCCAGCTCAGCGATATCCAAAGCAGTGTTTGTTTATATGTTTTACCACATGAACAGGAAAACCTGCGACTGGCTTTCAGACAGCAAATTTTAAGCCTTGGTCTTAACGCTGATAATGCCCAATGCGAATTTACTATTCAGTTGTTCGATACCGTAAAGCTACAGAAGCTATTTAACCAGCACGTCGCCAGCTTGTCGCTGGACATCAAACTGAATAAAAACAATCAACCCATCGCATCAGAGATCATTAATGAATCTGGTCGTTCGTTGCAAAATCAGGCGAATGCAAGTAACGCTGCATATCAACGCCTTATGTCAAAAATCGACGCCGACAACGGCGCAATACTTACTAACCTGTTAACCCAGTAGTGTCATTATTAGGTAATAAACTATGAAAGCAATTTTAAAGCATGGAGTCATAGCAACCGCAGTTTCAACTATCTTATTGAGCGGCTGTATGAATACTACAAAAGTTGAAAATAAAGTTGACGTAATTACTAACTCTCAGTACATCGTCAGCATGCCTGAATCAGAATTTATGCCGACGCCGTCGGAACTGACCGGAAAGCAACAGTCCGTGGTGGTACTCCCGGTAAAAATCGACAGCAATGCAAATTTCGAGACCGGAGCAGTTCGACAGGTTTCCTCCGAACTGGAAAATGGATTGATAACGGCTGGGGTTGAAATTGTTGACCGCAGTCTGGCAACCAAACTGGGTGATGAAATTCTGGCCTATGAAGCCACCGGACAATTCTCCGGAGCGGGTGTGGATGTGGCCGATGTTGCCATATTACCAGCGATCCATAATGTGGGTATCGCGAAGTCTTTTACTCCCGCTTCAAACTATGTGGATGACGATGGCAAGCGCCAATATACACCAGCGAAATGCGACTACGAAGCCACGGTAACAGGTAATGTAAAAATCTTTGAATTACCCGATCTCAAAGAAACAGAAGCAATTAAGATGAAAGGCACTGCGTCGACTTCATTGTCAATCAGCAACTCCAGTTGCCCTGTTAGTCAGGATATTGCCTACAGCCTGGCCTCGCAGGCCTCCGGCAACAGTGTCTATAACATTTTGTCAGAAATTCAAAAGAACTTTAGTCAGAGTGGTTATGTTATGCAGTACCGCAAGCGCGGCGATCTGCACCTTGTGAATATTACCCTGGGCGCCAGTCAGAAGCTGAAAGAGGGCCAGAAAATTATATTCGCAACCAAGCTTTCTCAACCAGATTACACGACTGGTAAGAACAAAGTTTCAACAGTGTATTATGACTTTAAAGGTGTGGTGTCAGACATGATAGATGCCAACAATGCCTGGGTTATTGTTGATGAAGAGGCCGAAGGCCAACTGAAGAAAGGCGATATCGCTCAAACGGACTTTGAAAAGAGCTTCTGGGATGACATCACCAAGGGTGGCAACCTCGCGGATAACATTAAGAACTCTTTTCAATAACATCATTTAAAGGATCATATTATGAAAAAGCTCGCTCTCATTTTACCCATGTTGTTTGGTATAGGTGCCTGTAGCTCTACGTCAGATGGCATTACCACAAAAAAGGAAACCGTATTAACGCCTGAGTGCGTATACCAGGATGCCCCGGAAAAAGCCGCGCCGATGTGGATTTGTGGCGTGCCGGTGGAAGGTTTTGCCTTTACTCAGGTGGGTTTCTCCGAGAAGAAGCCCTCAGCAACCATGACTAACTCCGCCGCCACAGCAGACGCCAGAGCCAAAATGTCATCTTATTTCGCGACTATGGTATCGGACATGTTCAGCCAGTATCAAAAATCATTGGAAACTGAAGAAGCATCTAAGTATGTCATCGATACTGACATGGTTCGTGAAACGGTTTCATCCATGACCCTGTTTGGAACCCGCACCGTTCGCACCATGACCAGCCCCAGCGGTGGTCAGTACGTGCTGCTGGCTATGGACGAAGCAACCTTTAAGGCTAATCAGCAAAAAGTGTTTGCCGCGCTACAGGATGAAGATGCCGAGATTAAACAACTGTTCGAAAATGAGCAGGCACGCGAACGTCTGATGTCCATGATTAAGGTTCAGTAATACAACAAAGGGGAAAGGCTATGAAAACAAGGGAATTTTTCGCTTTACCTCAGCTTAATGCCGTTTTGTGCTTTAGTTTGCTGGCCGCAGCCCTGACGCTGCCGGCCGCCACATCGGCACAAACCAAGCTTACCGCTGACCAGCAAGCCTTTAAAGAACGTCGCGAAAAGGAATTCGAGGCGTTCCAGCTACGCCGTATTCAACAATTTGCAGCCTTTAAGGCGCGCTACAATGCAAAACTCGCCGCGTTTCGTACCGACTTACTGGAAAAGTGGGGCGAAGTAGAAATAAGCGATCAGGATACGGTGGTAGTTTATCCCGACCCCGAAATTAAAACAGTGGTCGATTACGAAGCCAAAAAAATTGTCGTCAGTGTACTACATGACGCTAACGCAACGGTCGATCAAACCAAGGTGGTGGCAGCTTTGGAGAAGCTCAAAAGCGTAGAGCCCGAAGACTCCAATGGAACAGCGGTGAATATCTTAAAATCCTACGCTGCCAACGATACCTTCGATGATCTCGACAAGCTGGTACAAAACGCCGAAGTAGAAGTTGCTCAACCAGAAATTACCGATGACGACATAGAAGCTGAGAACCAGGCATTTGCAGCCCGCCAGCTCCAGGATGAAATAGCCTTTCAAATGATGGCAGACAAATTGAGTTCACCATCGAAGACTGTAGACCAGACGATCACCCGGGTAGCCAGTCAGTCTGAAAAGAGCCATTCATTTTCTATAAACAAAATTAAACGGGATAAAAACCAAAAAGCATCTGAATTAAAGAACAAGCGTATAACCCGACTCACTATTGCAATTAAGCCTAAGGAATTGCAAGACCGTATCACAGAGATTAAACCCTACGCCAAGCAATATTCTTCAGTGATGGAAATTCCCGTCCCGCTGATTGTGGCGATGATTCACACTGAAAGCAGTTTTAATCCACTGGCAGTGTCTCATATTCCCGCGTACGGCCTAATGCAGGTAGTACCAACCTCAGCGGGAATCGACGTTAATGAGTTTTTGCACAGTAAGCGGGAGCCATTAGATAAAGACTACCTGTTTATCGCCGAACAGAACGTTGAAGCAGGCTCTGCTTACTTACACCTGTTGAATAACCGCTACTTAACTAAGATAACTAACCCGCAAAGTCGCCTGTATTGTGCTATAGCGGCATACAATACCGGCGTGGGGAACGTTACCCGCGCGTTTACCGATGGCCAGTCAACCAGCCTCAACAGCACAGTTGCAGACAGAATTAACGCCATGCAACCACAGGAAGTCTACGACTTACTACTGGAAAAGCTACCGTACGAAGAAACCCGTAAATACCTGAAAAAAGTACGCACCCGGATGGATAAGTACCAAAATATTTAAAGGCCGCCAAACAACCAACGTGCTGCTTAATGACATTATGGTGAGGAAAATGGATAAACTAACCAGCAAAGGTATTGCGTTACTTACAATATTCAGTATTACCGGCATTAGCCACGGCGCTACCACAGTTTCGCCAGCTGATCAGGGGAAACCCGGTGAAATTACTCAATATGGTTCTTTCGTGATGCAGAAACTGTTAGAAGATATGGGGTTGAGTCTGGATGCCGACGACAAGAAAAAAGCCATAGACAAGGAAAAACGCAAACCAGACCCTATCCCCGAACCCTTACCTGACCCGGAGCCACAACCTGAGCCGGAGCCGCAACCTGAGCCCGAGCCGCAACCTGAGCCCGAGCCGCAACCTGAGCCCGAGCCGCAACCTGAGCCCGAGCCGCAACCTGAGCCCGAGCCGCAACCTGAGCCCGAGCCGCAACCTGAGCCCGAGCCGCAACCTGAGCCCGAGCCGCAACCTGAGCCCGAGCCCGAGAAAAAAGGTTATGCAGACGACGTCTATGGTGGCATGAGTGACATGATGTCAGGGTTTAAGAAAAGCTATCGGAGCACGGTGGATCAATGGACTGATGATTACAACAAAGTATTACGCAGGTGGGGGATTGCCAAGCGCAAGTATCAGCGAAAAGAACAAGAGTACCTCGAAACCACTTTCGACCTGGCTTCGTTGAGTCAGGCGGTGCAGTCACCAGCTATAGGAAGCTTCCCTACTCGCGTAGATCCGCTCGCCGGCATGAAGCCTGGCGACTTTTATGTTATTCCTGCCGCTATGGAAGTGCCTATCCGAAATCAGGAGCGACGAGGTACTTGCGCAGCCTTTACCGGCATTAGAGCGGTGGAAACATTACTGGCACAACATCCACAGTACCTCCAGTATCAACTGGACTTTTCGGAACAGCACTTTTATTGGATTAGCCGGCCAGACTGCATAGATAGGGCCTGTACCACTAAAAATTCAGGTGACGGCTCAGATTTCGATATAGGTTTCTCCCTGTCACAGAAGATCAATCCGCTCACCGCTATCAGGCGTGAAGAGGCCTGCCCTTATGTGCCGGCAGCTAACGCTCAAAACCTGACATACACCCCATTGAGCAATCGCTGTCTGGATGAAAGCCAGGGTGTATTGCGTGTGACAGGTATGCAACAGGACTTTACTATCCCCGAGATCCTTAAACATATACGGGCTAACCGGCCGGTCGCAGCAGGCTTCACATTAACCAAAAGCTACATGCGAACCAAAGGACTGGTAAGGGCTAACGACCCGGTTAACAACCAGGAAGCTGGCGGCATGCATGCAGCCGGACACGCTATGTTATTGATAGGTTATATAAAATTACCTGAAGCAATGAAGGCAGAAGAAGGTGATTATTGTGTCATCATGGCCAACAGCTGGAGCGAAGGCTGGGGTGTTGGCGGCTACGCCTGTCTAACTGAACAATGGATGGAAGACAATTTGATCCGTCCTCAACCTAATGCCCCATCAAAAGGTATGTTAACAGCCGTCGAACAGGTCAGTTTTGTCAGGTAGTGCTGCTAACCCCGCCAGAAAGTTGGCGAGAATAGTACCAGTAAGGAGAAGACTTCCAGTCGACCAAACAGCATGGCGGTAACCAGTAACCACTTACCGCCATCGCTGACATCGGCAAACGTACCGGCAACGGTACCAAGACCCGGTCCAAGGTTATTCAACGTGGCAGCCGTGGCAGTAAATGCGGTAATGTTGTCCAGCCCGGTAGCAATAAGACCTATCATAATGACGACAAAGACAATGGCATAGGCAGAGAAAAAGCCCCAAACGGCTTCTACTACCCGGTCTGGCATCGCCCGTTCACCCAACTTAACTGAGTAAACGGCTTTAGGATGGATCAGTCGGTCTATTTCGCGCTTGCCTTGCAGAAATAGCAAATACACCCGAATAACTTTTAAGCCACCGCCGGTAGAACCTGCGCAGCCTCCAATGAAGCTGGAAAAAATCAGCAGAATAGGCAGAAATGACGGCCAGTTGGCAAAGTCGGTGGTAGCGAACCCTGCGGTAGTACTGATCGACACGGCCTGGATAACAGCCTGATCCAGGGCTTCTTCAGCATCGCTAAAGTGATTATGAAAGACCAGCACTATAAAGCACACGCTGATCAATGCCGCCTGAATAAACAGGAAGGCTTTTAATTCCGGATCCTGCCAGTAGCCTTTCAGAGAGCGACCACTGGCTGCAGCATAGTGCAGTGAAAAGTTAAATGCTGCGATGATCAAAAAGATAGCACAAATGGCGTTAACCACAGGACTATCAAAATAACCGAGGCTGGCATCGTGGGTAGAAAACCCGCCAATGGCTATGGTCGAGAACGAATGGCATATGGCATCAAACCAGTTCATCCCGGCAAACCAGTAAGCCAGGGTACATGCGCTGGTCAACGATAAATAGATGTACCAGAGATGTTTAGCCGTATCGGCGATCCGCGGAGTCATTTTAGAGTCTTTCACCGGCCCTGGTGTTTCGGCCCGGTATAGTTGCATTCCCCCCACGCCAAGGATTGGCAGGATAGCCACCGCTAGTACGATGATCCCCATACCACCCAGCCACTGCAACTGCTGCCGGTAAAATTGAACGGAATGGGGCAGAAAATCAATCCCTTCGATCACCGTTGCACCAGTGGTGGTTAAACCCGAAAACGACTCAAAAAACGCATCGGTTACGGTCATAGAAGGTTGTTCAAGAAGAATGAACGGAATAGCACCAAAACTGGCCAGTACCGACCAGAATAACACCACAATCAGAAAGCCTTCGCGGGCCCTTAAGTCCTGGCGATGCATGCGATTGGGATACCAAAACGCGCAACCGGTAAGGATACACAGTATAAAAGCCAGGAAGAATGGCAAACCACTACCGTCTTCGTAAATCAGAGAAACGATCGCTGGTGGAATCATGGTGACTGAGAACAGTGCAACCAGTAACCCTAAAATACGAATGATAGCGCGATAATGCATTATAGTATGTTGGCTATTTTTTATGTTATTGAATTGATGCAGCCCTCACTATATAGCGAAAGCCGCACACAACCAAGAGACTCTTCAGTTTACGACTGTATGGCAAACACGGCCTGCACCATCTTATCAAGCCCTTCCCCTACTTCCAGCAGGTTCTGGCCAAGCATATAGGCAGGCGTTGTTACCAGTTTAGCTTCACTATCGATAATGACATCGGTCACTGCACAGTTTTGATGTTTAATACCAAATTGCTCCAGTGCTTCTGCGGTACCAGCATCGTTGCCAATGGTCAGGTTTACACTGTTACCATACACTTTTGCTGCCAGCGCAGGTGCAATACAGGCATATGCAGCCGGTTTACCGGCATCAGCAAAGGCTTTACAAACTGTCAGTACATCGGCGTCAAACTCACAATCAGCGCCATCTACCGCGAAAGTACACAGGTTTTTAGCTGCGCCAAAGCCCCCCGGTAAAATTAACAAATCAAAGTCGTCAACGTTGCACTCTGTTACAGCCTTAACCTCGCCTCGGGTTATCCGCGCGGCCTCCACCAGTACGTTACGCGACTCTCCCTCTGCAACTTCACCCGTCAGGTGATTAATAACGTGCAACTGCGGCTTGTCCGGAGCAAAACACTGGTAACTGCCACCGTGTTTAAGAATACTCTGCAGAGTTAACACGGACTCATGGATTTCGGCGCCGTCGTAAACGCCACACCCACTCAGAATTACTGCTACTTTTTTCATGATCTTGTCTCCATACTGTGTCCTTTCTGGCTTATGCAATTTCATTTTATGAATTGCCATTAACCATTAAAAATTTTATCAACCAAAACTAGGATTTCTACTGGTATATGCTAAATTATCCTTTGTACCAGCGCCTGAGCAAATAATAGACAGCTGGGTTATCCACAATAATATATGGAAATAATAAAGCAGGATAGAGTCTGCAAAACTTTTATTTTTCCCTTACTTTTCATAAAGATCTGCTACCAAAATCGTAGCGATCGGATCGTGCCCTTTTTACGTTGATCACATTAGATCACAAAGTTATCCACAATCACATGGATCGCAATAGTAGCCATTGCCAAAGGTGTATGGCATGCTTCGCCACAGACCATAGCAAGAGAAGATTTTAATCATGTCATCCCCTTCAAAGCCCCCGTTTATCCTCGTCGATGGGTCGTCATACCTGTTCAGAGCTTTTCATGGATTGCCACCACTAACCAATACCAAAGGTCAGGACACCGGCGCGATCTATGGCGTGATCAATATGCTCAAAAGCTTGATCAAACAGTACAGCCCAACGCATATTGGCGTGGTATTTGATGCCAAGGGAAAAACCTTTCGGGATGATATCTATCCGGAGTACAAGGCCAACCGCCCGCCCATGCCGGATGAACTCCGCTCGCAAATAGCACCGTTGCACGAGATTATTAAGGCCATGGGCTTGCCGCTGATTATCGAGGACGGTGTAGAAGCCGACGACGTAATCGGTACCCTCGCCCGCCAGGCCAGCGAACTAGGTATAGATACGCTTATCAGCACCGGCGATAAGGACATGGCTCAGTTAGTGAATGAGCATGTAACGTTAATCAATACCATGAACAACCAACTGATGGACGTTCAGGGTGTGCAGGATAAATTTGGAATCCCGCCAGAACTGGTCATCGACTTCCTCGCACTTAAAGGGGATAAAGTCGATAACATTCCTGGTGTACCGGGTGTTGGAGACAAGAGCGCCCAGGGACTGTTAAACGGTATTGGTGGCATCGAAACCATTTACCAAAATCTCGACAAAATTGCCGAACTGGATTTTCGCGGCGCGAAAACACTGGGTAAGAAAATGGCGGAGTTTGAAGAACAGGCCCGTTTATCCTACAAACTGGCAACCATCGATGTAGACCTTAACCTAGACTATTCGCCACAAACTCTTACGCCTGAGCAGGCTGATAACGACAAGCTGGCCAACTTATACAGCGAATATGAATTTAAGCGCTGGTACACCGAAGTAACCAGTAGCCAGGCTACACCAGCGTCAACAGATTCAGGCATCACAAGTACCGATAACGACGAAGAAGCTGCCGATACTGATATTGAAACAAACTATACAACGATTCTCGACGAAGCTACGTTCAACCAGTGGTTTGAAAAAATTCAACAGGCCGATATTGTTGCGTTTGATACAGAAACGACCAGCCTGGACTATATGGAAGCCGAGCTGGTGGGGATGTCCTTTTGTATGGAGCCCGGAGTTGCGGCGTATCTGCCGGTTGCACATGATTATCCGGATGCGCCTGAACAGCTTTCAAGAGACTGGGTACTTAAGCAGCTAAAACCCTGGCTGGAGGATGTCTCCCGGATAAAGGTAGGGCAGCATCTGAAGTACGACAAAAATGTGCTCGCTAATTACGACATTACCCTTGATGGCATTGGTTTCGATACGATGCTGGAATCTTATGTACTCAACAGCACCGGTAGTCGCCACGATATGGATACCCTGGCGCAAAATTACCTGAACCACCGCACCGTTCACTATGAGGAAATCGCTGGTAAAGGTGCTAAACAGCTCACCTTTAATCAGATCGATCTGGAACAAGCCGCCTTTTACGCAGCAGAAGACGCCGACATCACCTTGCGTTTACACCAGGTGCTGTGGCCAAAAGTAGCGGCCGAAGACACACTGAAAAAGATCCTGCAGGAAATTGAAGTACCACTGGCCTCTATTCTGGCCCGTATGGAGCAACAAGGTGTGCTCATCGACAGTCAGCAATTAAGTCAGCAAAGTCAGCAGCTGGCCACGCGGATCATGGAACTCGAAAAAGAAGTGCATGAGATGGCCGGCGAGTCGTTTAATTTAGGTTCAACCAAACAACTGCAACATATTCTGTTTGAGAAGATGGAGCTGCCGGTGGTTAAAAAAACCCCCAAAGGCGCACCGTCAACCTCAGAAGAAGTGTTACAGGAACTGGCTCTGGACTACCCCCTGCCGGCACTGATTATGGAATACCGCGGCCTGACCAAGCTTAAAAACACTTACACGGATAAACTACCGAAGATGATCAATCATCGAACCGGCCGTGTGCATACGTCTTATCATCAGGCCGTCACCGCTACCGGCCGGCTATCTTCAACGGATCCAAATTTACAGAATATTCCTATTCGCAACGAAGAAGGCCGTCGGGTTCGTAAAGCCTTTATTGCCCGCGAGGGTTACAAGATTGTCGCAGCCGACTACTCGCAAATCGAGTTGCGGATTATGGCGCATTTATCCGGCGATAAAGGACTTGTCGACGCCTTTGCCCACGGCAAGGATATACACCGGGCAACGGCCTCTGAGGTATTCAATGTTACTGAGGATGAAGTCACCGATAACCAGCGCCGCAGCGCCAAAGCAATAAACTTTGGTTTGATCTATGGAATGTCTGCTTTTGGTCTGGCTAAACAGTTACACGTTGGCCGTCAGGAAGCTCAGGAATATATGGATCTGTATTTCAAGCGTTACCCCGGCGTGCTGGATTACATGGATCGCACCCGCGAATTTGCGAAAGAACATGGTTATGTCGAAACCGTATTTGGCCGCCGACTGTATTTGCCAGAAATCAAGTCGAGCAACGGTGCGCGCCGCAAAGGCGCTGAACGAGCGGCGATTAACGCGCCCATGCAAGGTACGGCCGCTGACGTAATAAAAATGGCCATGATCCAGGTTGACGATTGGATCCGCAGCAACAGCAGCGATGACGTGGTCATGATCATGCAGGTACACGATGAACTGGTATTCGAAATTAAACAGGACACCCTGGATGCCAACGTTGCAACGATTGTTGAACTGATGGAACAGGCGGCAACGCTGTCGGTGCCACTGAAAGTTGAAGCCGGAAATGGCGAAAACTGGGAAGAAGCACACTAAAAAAGTAATTAGATTTCAAAAAAAACGTAACAATTGCCGAATATTACGGCAATACGGCGGTCATATAAGTAATAAAATTACATTTTTGACTTGCCGTTTTCGTTCAGCTTAGGTAGTCTTACCACTGTAGGGTACAGAGGTGAGAAATCATTTTTCAAACCTTTGATTTGAGCTCCGGTGTTTACCGGAGCTTTTTTTATGTCTGGAATAAATTTGCAGAAGGGCTGGTTCAGGCTGTCCAAAATGCGTTTCCACTATACACCCGAAGCACATCTTTCAAAGCTTAAGATACTGATAAATAATAAAAATAAAATTAATTTAAAAATAAATGAATTATTTCTGAACTTTCGGGGTGATTGCGTACTCTTATAATCGGTTTTTTTATGTGTTTTCTCTCAGTCCTTAGCCCCATTCTATGAATGGGGTTATTTTTTTGGACGCTACTAATCAGCGCTCCCCTTATCATCCGCCGATTCTTCTCTGATCAAACCGAACCATTGATTCAGTATCGCTTCAAATTCTGGCAAACCGTGTTTATTTAAAGCCGAAAAAGTCTGTACTGTTACGTCACCACAAAACGCCAGAGCGGCCTCCCTGGCCATCAGTAATTGCGCTTTGCGTTTACCCGATTTTAATTTATCGGCTTTAGTTAACAACGCCAGTACCGGGATACCTGCATCCACTGCCCAGTGGATCAGATCCTGGTCGAGGTCCTTATAAGGATGACGAATATCCATCAATACAACCAGGCCTTTCAGGCTTTTGCGCCGTTGTAAGTACTCACCTAGGGAGCGCTGCCATTTCTCTTTCATGGCCAACGGTACTTTGGCATAACCGTATCCGGGCAAATCCACCAGTCGTTTATCGGCTTCCAGCTCAAACACGTTAATAAGTTGAGTGCGTCCTGGGGTTTTACTGGTTCTGGCAAGGTTCTTTTGCCGGGTCAGTGTATTTAAAGCACTGGACTTACCGGCATTCGACCGTCCGGCGAAGGCGACCTCAATACCGCTATCATCTTTAAGGTGCTTAATGTCGGGAGCGCTGGTAAAAAATTTTGCTTTGCTGTAATAACTCATGGGGTACTCATAATGTCAGAACGTCTGCTACATTAGTCGTAGTTCAATATTAAACCGATGTTATTCCATAGTTTTAGCATGGAATAGGTTTTTCTGACGCGTTAAATGTGTAAAATACGCATGATATCACGTATATCACATCAGCCGTTGGATCCTTGTAAGAGAAAAATTATGAAAAAACTGTGTTTGTTGGTTTGTTTAACCCTTGGGTTTACCACTTCTGTTACTGCCGAAGGAGACCCTGAAGCTGGTAAAGCAAAATCAGCTGTCTGTGCTGCCTGTCACGGACCTGATGGTAACAGTATGATCGACATGAACCCTAAGATTGCCGGTCAGCACCAAAACTATCTGGTAAAACAATTAACCGAATTCCGCTTGGCCTCTTCTACCGGTGGCAAAGAAGGTCGTAATAATGCCGTGATGAACGGTATGGCAGCCCCGCTGAGCGATCAGGATATTGCGGACCTTACCGCTTACTTCTCAAGCCAGGAGGCTACGCCGGGCTCTACCCCTGAAAACTTTGTTGAGCCGGGTGAAGCGTTGTATCGCGGTGGAGATGCTGAACGTGGTGTAACGGCTTGTATTGCCTGTCACGGCCCAAATGGTAACGGCATGCAATTAGCAGGTTTCCCTGATATCAGCGGTCAGCATGCAGCGTATACGACTGCCCAGTTAAAAGCCTTCCGCGCCGGCGAGCGTCATAATGATATGAACGGTATGATGCGTGACGTAGCCTCTAAACTGACAGACGAAGACATCGAAATCCTGGCTAATTATATTGCCGGTTTACACTAAAATTTACCGTACTGACCAAAGCTTACACGTCATTGTTAATAAAATGTAACACTTGGTGTTGTATTTTATTACAGTTAGTGTAAGCTAGTTTGCGTCGTGAAACCTGTTGTGAAACAGCCCGACGATAACAACAAAAATAAAAAGTCAGTCCACGGATGAATTTATAAAGTGTCAGGAAGACCCAGAACAAAAATGCTCTGTGAAAAAGAACAATAAGGGGAGCACTGCAGGAAAGCCAGCCGCACAGAGAAGTGCACTAACGGGAGAGGTGTCATCTGACACTCAATTAACAAGGTGATGGTGTGATACCATCACCTTTTTTATTGCACTAAATCATGTTTAATTGCCCACTTTGCCAGTCTGAACAATACGTTCAGTTTCATCAGGATAAAAAACGAACCTACCTGCGCTGCAATCAGTGTCTGTTGGTGTTTGTCGATCCGCAATACTTACCTACCACAGAACAGGAACTGGCTGAGTACCGCCTGCATCAGAATAGCCTCGAGGATGACGGTTATCTTCGTTACCTTAATCGTTTGGTTACCTGTATTACACCGCACCTGAATACAGACTCAAAGGTGTTAGATTACGGTTCAGGCCCGGTCCCGGCACTTGCGCATTTGCTCAACAAGGCAGGCTTTAACGCAGATTGCTTTGACCCCTTTTTCGGCCCCAAGGAAATACCCCGCCCGAGCTATGACTTGATCACGGCAACGGAATCTATCGAACATTTCCATACGCCAGCAACAGAATGGCGGCAGTGGATGACGCTACTCGCACCACAGGGCTGGCTTGCCATCATGACCAAGCGGGTGCTAAGCGCCGAAAAGTTTGCCAGCTGGCATTACAAAAATGATCCCACTCATGTCAGCTTTTTTTCTGTTGAAACCTTTTCCTGGCTGGCCCGCGAGTATCAGTTAAATGTGATCTTTGAGGACCGCGACATTGTATTGATGCAGAAGCTCGCGTAATAACGCGTTATAATGGTAGCTATTAAACACTGTATCAGAGCGCAGGAGCTCGACTAAACACTATGGCAAAAAAGAGAAAATCCAGAAAGGTAGGTTTGATTGGCGTTCGTAAGAACCCTGATCATGTTAATACCAAGTCTTCTGAACGGCCTAAAAAGCACAAAGGCAAAGCCCCCGGTAGCCGGCATAATGTTGAACAGAAAAAGGCGGAAAAAACCGCTTCCCATACCAACAAGGACCCGCGCTTAGGGAGTAAGAAACCGGTACCACTGATAAAATCAGTACCGGCAAAGATTGAAAAGCGAAAGTTCGCCACCCCGGCTGAAGAATTAGCAGCCATTGAGGCCGATGATCGTCTGGCCAGCTTGCTGGATAAACTGGACGACGGCGAGAAGATAACCAAAGAGCAACAACACTATGTCGATACCACCATGGCTCGCCATAAAGTGTTATGTGATCTGATGGGTATCAATGATGACGAAGAAGCGGAAGACGAAATCGACAACTTAGATGCACTCGATGCATTGAAACTGGACGACTACGAGAAATAACTATGCTTTGGATAATTCTGGTTAGCATTGGCCTGCTGATCATTGCTGCTCTGGGTGTTTACGCCGGCAAGCTGGTTTTTCAGTTGCAGCAGCAAAACGCTCGCCAAAAGGATGCCCGGGAAAAGCGCCTGGTAGTGATGTTTGAAAGCATTCACACCATTGCCAGAGCGATGCAGCAGCAACAGTGCAATGTATCGGAAGGTACTATTCGTATTTGTCGGTTACTCAGGGCGCTCCCGGAAGAAGCTCGCGATTACGCCGGTGATTATCCGGCAATTCATACACTGTTTACAGAAGTCAGCGGCTTCGCCATCTTAGAAGACCGTAAGGCGTTATCTAAACAGCAGCGGTTCAATGAAGATAAAGCCCGTGAAGCTATCGAAGAGCAACACGAAACGCCGGTCCTGAAGGAGCTGCCGGCTGTTATTGCCTACTGCGAAGAGCGCTACCCGCAATTGGCTAATTCCCGCACGCTTTCGTAACAGTGACAGTCTGTGGTGTGGTCGTTGACCATGCCCACAGCCTGCATAAACGCATAGCAGATCGTTTCCCCGACAAATTTAAAGCCTGCCTTTTTCAGGGCCTTCGCCATCGCCTTCGACTCCGCAGTACTGGTAGGCGCATCCCGATAATCCTGCCAATGGTTAACCACGGTTTTATGGTTGGTGAATTGCCAGATAAAGTCACTGAATGTCATGTTTTCGGTAAGTGCCAGATAGGCCCTGGCATTGGTAATAATGGCAGTGATTTTCGCCCGGCTGCGAATAATTTCTGGATTTTGCAGCAGCCGCTCTACGTCCTGTTCGGTCATGGCGGCAATTTTTACCGGGTCGAACTGATGAAAGGCTGCTTCGAATCCCGCCTGTTTCTTTAAAATCGTAATCCAGCTTAATCCGGCCTGCTGACCATCCAGACACAATTTCGCAAACAGTTGTTGGGAGTTATATTCCGGCCGCCCCCACACCTCATCATGGTATTGCTGATAAATTGGGTCGTCCGAAACCCAGCCACACCGAATAACACTTTCACTCATTTTTATCTCCTGTGATGGTTGCTGCCCACAATACACCTCGCTGAACAATGTCGATTTTGTTGGAATAAACCAGACTTTTTAGTCAACAAGCGGGTAATTAAGCCGCCCAAGGCCTACATTCATGGCCCTACAAAATGTATACTAACCCACTTCTTTAAGTCATCAGTCAGTTATAGTCGTTAATGTATGCACAAGTACGATATTAAAACATTTCAGGGCTTGATCCTTGCCTTACAGGATTACTGGGCCAGACAAGGTTGTGTGATTATTCAACCACTGGATATGGAAGTTGGAGCAGGTACCTTTCATCCTATGACGTTCCTGCGTTCATTGGGCCCCGAGCCTATTAGCAGTGCTTACGTACAACCAAGCCGACGCCCTACTGACGGTCGCTATGGTGAAAACCCTAACCGTCTGCAGCATTATTACCAGTTCCAGGTCATGTTAAAGCCCTCACCGGACAACTTCCAGGAGCTGTACTTGGGCTCATTGAAGGAGCTTGGTTTCGACCCGCTGGTGCACGACATACGCTTTGTAGAAGATAACTGGGAATCACCCACTCTGGGCGCCTGGGGTCTTGGCTGGGAAATCTGGCTAAACGGTATGGAAGTCACCCAGTTTACCTACTTCCAGCAAGTAGGTGGCCTTGAATGTAAACCCGTTACCGGTGAGATCACTTATGGTCTTGAGCGTTTGGCCATGTATATCCAGGGCGTTGATAGTATTTACGATCTGATCTGGACTGACGGCCCGATGGGTAAAGTCACTTATGGCGATGTGTTCCACCAGAATGAAGTGGAACAATCGACCTATAACTTTGAATATGCCAATGTAGATGTGATGTTCAGAACCTTTGATGAATGTGAATCTGCCTGCCAAATGCTGATCGAAAAGAATCTGCCGTTGCCAGCTTATGAACAGGTAATGAAAGCATCCCATGCATTTAACCTGCTGGATGCCCGCCACGCGATATCTGTTACGGAGAGACAACGTTACATCTTACGCGTTAGAACCCTTGCCAAAGCCGTTGCACAAGCTTATTACAATGCCCGTGAAGAGCTTGGTTTCCCGCTGTGTAAGAAGGAGCAGTAAAAGGTGCGCACCGATAATTTATTAGTTGAACTGGGTACCGAAGAGCTACCCCCGAAAGCCCTTATCCAACTGGGCTCAAGCTTTGCCGATAACATCAAAGATGCGTTAAGTGCAGCAGAGCTGAGTTACAGCAATGTGCAGTGGTTTGCGGCGCCGCGTCGTTTAGCGGTGTACATTACGAGTCTGGCAGAATCGCAGCAGGATAAAGTGGTAGAAAAGCGCGGCCCTGCCGTCTCAGCAGCCTTTGATGCAGACGGCAACCCTACCAAAGCGGCCATGGGCTGGGCTCGGGGTAATGGTATCAATGTTGAGGATGCCGACCGTCTGATTACCGATAAAGGCGAATGGCTACTGTATAAGGCCGAAGTAAAAGGCCAGAAGATTAGTGAACTGCTTGAAGACATCGTCAGTCAGGCGATTGCCAAACTGCCCATCCCTAAACCGATGAAATGGGGCGATTACACCACCCAGTTTATTCGCCCGGTACACACGTTGTGCGCGCTTTATGGTGATGAACTGATTGACATCGCAACCTTGGGATTAAGCAGTGCCAGAACTATTCAGGGCCACCGTTTCCACGGTGAGAAAACCTTTGAACTGGATCATGCCGACAATTACCAAAGCGCCCTGAAAGCACATTATGTCGTGGCAGATTTCGCTAGTCGCGCCTCCAGCATTGCTGAATCTCTGAATGCCAAGGCCGACAAGCTTGGCCTGGTTGCCGATTACGATGAAAGTTTGTTAAACGAAATCGCCGCATTAGTGGAGTGGCCGGTAGTATTGCAGGCCAGCTTCGATGAAGCCTTCCTGGATGTGCCTAAAGAAGCACTGATTTACACCATGAAAGGCGACCAGAAATACGTGCCTTTGCTGAACAAAGACGGTTCTTTATCCAATAAATTTCTTTTCGTTACCAATATTGAAAGCCATGATCCTATTCAGGTTATACAGGGTAACGAGAAAGTTATTCGCCCTCGCCTGGCCGATGCTGAGTTTTTCTTTAATACCGACAAAAAGCAATCTTTGGCGTCACGTTTAGCTTCACTTGAGTCCGTTCTGTTCCAGAAGCAATTAGGTACTTTGAAAGAGAAATCTGATCGGATTTCAGCATTATCTGGCTACATTGCCGATATCATTGGTGCAGACAACGCTCATGCCACGCGCGCAGGCTTGTTGTCTAAAACTGACCTGATGACTGATATGGTCATGGAGTTCCCGGATGTTCAGGGTGTCATGGGTAAGTACTATGCCCTGCATGACGGTGAACCCGCTCCGGTCGCTAATGCATTGTACGAGCAGTACTTGCCACGTTTCGCGGGCGATGTGCTACCGGAAGCGCCAGAAAGCGCAGCTGTTGCACTGGCCGACAAGTTCGATACCCTAGTCGGTATCTTCGGTATTGGCCAGTTACCGAAAGGCGATAAAGATCCCTTTGCATTGCGTCGTGCAGCCATTGGTGTGTTGCGGATTATAACCGAGAAATCATTACTGATTGATCTGCAGGATGTGGTTGCCAAGGCTGCAGATATATATGGCGATAAGCTAACCAACAAAGACGTGACCAAACAAGTAGTCGATTTCGTATTGGGCCGCTTTAATGCCTTGCTGCATGATCAGGATATAGAAACCGATGTGATTCAGGCCGTATCTGCTCGCCGTCCTACGCAGCCAACCGATTTCCTGGCCCGGATCAATGCAGTGGCAGACTTTAAGCAAGACGAAGCAGCTGAGGCGCTGGCAGCGGCTAACAAGCGTGTTGCGAATATTCTTGCCAAAAATAACGTTGAAGGCGACCAGAAAGTCGATGAGGCATTGCTCTCAGAAGACGCAGAAGTCACCCTGTATAACGATATCAAGGCAATTCAGGACAGTATTCACAGCCATGCGGCTAACCGGGAGTACACCGACGTACTCGCTCAGCTGGCGACGTTACGCCCCAGTATCGATGCCTTCTTTGATAACGTGATGGTTATGGCTGATGACCCGGCAGTAAAAACAAACCGTCTGGCATTGCTGTTATTGTTGCGTAGTCTGTTTATCACCACCGCAGATATTTCGTTATTAGCGAAGTAACGATAAAGTACATTAAAGGGCACCTGGCGTGCCCTTTTTTATTTCCAATAATTTGGAGTCAATCATGCAAAAACGTTGGTTAGCTCTGCCATTATCCCTGTTGATGACGGCCTGTACACAAACCGGTCAGTACCCTGTATTTCAGGAAAAGCAGCCAGAAATTGTATTTTCCGATTGGTATTTACGCGGCGTATTTAACTGGTGGGAAGCCAAGCCGGCTTATCAGTTGCAGCGAGGTAGTAATGGCTATTACGTGGATGTTGAACTGATCGCCGATGAACAGCCTTACGACTTTAAGTTTTCCAATACCAACTGGACGACCAGTCAGACCTGTGGCGCCAGTTATAAAGGACTGGCGATTGCCCTCAAACAATCCATGTCGCTGACCTGTGGTGCAGAAGCCGCTAACATGCGCTTCACGCCACCTCGTACGGCAACCTATCGATTCACGGTAAAAGGTAGCCCGAATACCAGTTTAATGCTGAATATCACTGCCCTTTAAGCTGCAAATAGATATAAAAAACGGCGACTCAAAGTTAATTTGATGTCGCCGTTTTTTCTTAAGGCTTACTATTAGAATTCGTTACCGCAATGGATAAGCATGTGCTGAGGCACGGAATATGGTGTTCATCAACATCACATTTAAACCGTCAAGATAAGCTCTGACTGTCGGCTCCTGGGTATAGGCGATTACCATGCCACGACCCATAGGTTGGTGGATCAGGAAAGGTTTATAAGCGCTCTGTGTCTTAAAATCATTCCAGATATAGCCACTGGCTACCACCTCATCCGGCCCTTTAAACCACGCCACGTTTTTGCCGGATTCAAGTTTGATAGGGCTGTAGATATCATTACCGGTGACCATAGCAACCACTTCAGGGTTAACGCCTGCGGTGAGCCAGTGCTCCTGATCAACGTCTACCCGAGTAAGAATGCCAGCCACATAATCCGGTAATTCTTGTTTGTTTTCTATAGCGTTAAGGAAACCGGTGCGGTTTTCAATGGTGGTGCCATCTACCACGTCACCATCAGCCTGGGCGGTCACATCATCCCCTTTTAAGGCAAATTCTCGCTTCACATCGAGTAGCCCAACGCTCTCGCTGGCAGCCCACTGAGTTGCATTAGCGATGGTAATTAATACCCCGCCTTTATTTACCCAGTCTTTCAGATTGTCAGCACCGTCTTTGCCCAGATGTCTGGCATAGTTGCCGGAAGGTAAAATGATAACCTGATAGTCACTCAGGTTAGCCCTGCTCATGTTACCGGCACGGATAGCCGTTACCGGGTAGTTAAACTGCCTCTCAATTACAAAACGCAGACTACCTGCACTTAATGAGCTGGTGGGTTCATCCCAGGCCATGGCAATTTTTGGCGCGCTCATGCCTACAGTGTTTTCACTGCCAAAACTTGGCCCCTCAACTACCCAGCTGGTATCCACGCCCACTACCTTTGCGCCGGTTTGATTAGCAATCTGGGTTATTTGCGCAGCGAGGTTTTTATCATTTTTTGCAATTTCAACGATAAGCGTACCGGCGGGATAACTGCCCGACTCCATTTTAAAGGCCTGGTCCGCACTTTTAATAGTAATCCCTGCACGCAGTGCCGCCGTTAAGAACCGCCCTGCTGACATATCCCCCCACGGAACCAGATAGGCAACCTTGGCATTGGCGTTTATCAGCTCCGCCTTCAATGGCAAATTGGCACTGATCATCTGGCCTTTTACCTTAACTGCATCGTCGCAGCTATTAGTCTCCACGTTGAACATCAGGGGTAACGACCAGCCAGTGACATCATAAATTTGGTCGCGTAGTTTATTGGCCCGACGTCGCTCCTGTTCAGCCACGAAGGTTTTATCCATATCTACCTGTTGGGTAAAGGTTGTCTTGGCAAACAGTCCTCGTGGTTGTGCGGTATCAATTACGAATGCGCCAGGCTTATAACGCTCACCGCACGCCTTGAAGCTCTCAGAGGCCTGTTTCACCTCTACACCATGCTCAGCCATTAATGTGGCTAAACGATGTGTTGCAGCCCTGTCTCTGACGTTTGGTAAGATAAAGGTTCGTTCATCATCGTCCTTGCCTGCCTCAATAGCTTTTTGCTGATACAGGTAAAAGTCAGAGAGGATTTTTTCGCGATGTTCTGCCGTCGTTTCAGCCGTCGCCATCGATGCAACAAAATGGCGCTGCACCGTGTCGCGGTACTGTAATATACTGCCATCCAGTTTTTCGAATTGCTCACCCCGGGCTGACGCTACTTCATAAGTCGCCGCTGAAGCACCATAGAAAGTTGGCCAACTGTCACCATAGCCAGGATAAAAAGCATCAAATACTTCTCGGGTGTAATAACTAAAACCAAATTGGTCGAAGTATTTGGCGTTGTTTTTTCCGATGGTAACGTTGTTGTCTAACTGCTCTGTTTGCATATGCGGATTAATGGGTTGCGCAGCCGGCACGAAGAAGTAGCTCGAGTCGCCGCCCATTTCATGTAGATCGATGACCACGGTGGGCTTGTATTTGTTGATAACTCGAATTCGCGCTTTGGTTTCTGGCTGAGTAATTGCCAGCCAGTCACGGTTCATGTCGAACAGATAGTGATTAGAGCGTCCCCGCGGCCAGGGTTCATTGTGCTCAGCGCTCAGGCGGTCGGTACTGTGCTCCATCCCTACCGTTGCATAATACTGATTGATAAACCGCATACGGCCATCAGGATTTTGCATCGGGTCGATAAACACCAGGGTATTATCGAGGATCTTTTTCACCATTGGTTGATTGGTGGCGGCCAATAAGTGGTAAGCCGTTACCATTGACGCGTCTGTACTGGAAATTTCATTGCCGTGAACCCCATGTTCGAGCCACACCGACGATGGCAAAGAAGCAATTAATTTTTCGGCTTCGCTTACTGAGGTGGCTCTCGGATCGGCCAGACGATTCATTTTTTCGGCGAATTCGTCAAGATTAGTCAGGTTTTGTTTGGACCCGATCACCGCATAAACTAATTTTCGTCCTTCCCAGGTTTCGCCGAATTCTACTACCTTGATATTGTCAGGCGCGGCTTGCTGTAACGCATAATAGTATTTTAATGTATCAGCATGGCTGGTAATACGCTCACCCAATTCATAGCCGAGTATTTGGTGACTCGTGGGGATACTGGTTTTGTATTGTGCAGAGGGCCACATTTCAAAGGTATTGTCCTGCGCCAGAATCGGCGAAGTAAAACCCAGTGAAGCAGTAAAAACTGCTGCAAGTAACAGTCGTTTATTCATTATTATCAATTCCGCAGTCGCGCTGTATGGTTAGATGTTCAATGTAGCTTTGTTTGTTCCAGGTGTCATGATCATCAATCATGAATAGCTGCCTGTTATCGAAAAGGCATAAAAAAACCCGGCAGCTATAGCCGGGTTTTTACCTTCATAGAAGTAGCAATAGCTATACGTCGAGGTTTTCCACGTTCAGAGCGTTCGCTTCAATAAATGCACGTCGTGGTTCAACCTGATCACCCATTAAGGTTGTGAACAACTGATCACAGGCAATGGCATCCTCGATGGTGACCTGTAACATGCGACGACTTGCAGGATCCATGGTAGTTTCCCAAAGCTGCTCCGGGTTCATTTCACCCAAACCTTTATAGCGCTGGATATATTGCCCGCGTTTTGCCTCAGCCATTAACCATTCCAGTGCATCCACAAAGTAGGTTACCGGCTCTTTGCGTTCGTTACGCTTAATATAGGCACCCTCTTCCATCATGCCGTTGATGGCCTCATTAAGGCCTTTAATACGTTGATATTCTGCTGATTCGATAAAGTCCCTGCCAAGGTTATACTCGTAGTCGATACCGTGCATACGCATAATGATAGCAATGTAGTATTCGCTACGCTCTGCGTCATGTTTAATTTCGTACTTGTATAACGCGCCATCGGTTTCCTGTGTTTCCAGCGCGCTGGTAAACTCAGTCGCAAAAGCGGCTAATGCCTCTTTATTGATCAGATCGTCGGTAGACAGTGTTTTGGTATAAATGAGTTTGTACCACAAGCTCACAGGCATTACCCGATACATGCGGGCAATCATTTTCTCTACGCCCTGGTATTGTTGTACCAGGTTTTCCAGCGCTACACCTTTGATAGGCAGCGCATCTTCACTGGTATATAACTCAGCACCGTCCATTGCAATAGAAGTGAGGTGTTTGGTCAGGGAATCATCGTCTTTCAGGTATTGTTCCTGCTTGCCTTTTTTCACTTTATACAGCGGTGGCTGAGCAATATAAACATAACCGCGCTCGATGATTTCAGGCATCTGACGGTAGAAGAAGGTCAGCAGCAAGGTACGGATATGTGAGCCATCCACGTCCGCATCGGTCATGATGATAATGCTGTGGTAGCGCAATTTTTCCGGGTCATATTCGTCACGGCCGATACCACAGCCCAGTGCGGTAATTAAGGTAGCGACTTCCTGAGAAGACAGCATCTTGTCAAAACGCGCTTTCTCAACGTTTAGAATTTTCCCTTTCAATGGCAGGATTGCCTGGTTTTTACGGTTACGACCCTGCTTGGCCGAACCGCCTGCAGAGTCACCCTCCACTATATAGAGTTCACTGAGAGCCGGATCTTTTTCCTGACAGTCTGCCAGTTTACCCGGTAGACCGGCCAGGTCTAACGCGCCTTTACGACGAGTCATTTCGCGGGCTTTACGAGCCGCTTCCCGAGCTCGTGCAGCGTCAATTATCTTGCTGGCGATGATTTTACTTTCGGCTGGATTTTCCAATAAGTACTCAGCTAGTTTTTCGTTCATAGCAGACTCTACCGCCGGCCGAACTTCAGAAGACACCAATTTATCTTTGGTCTGAGACGAGAACTTTGGATCAGGTACTTTAACAGAAACTACAGCAGTCAGACCCTCGCGAGCGTCATCGCCACTGGTGGACGTTTTCGCTTTCTTGTTTAAGCCTTCTTTTTCCATGTAGTTGTTCAGGGTACGGGTTAACGCACCACGGAAACCGGCTAAGTGTGTACCACCATCGCGCTGAGGAATGTTATTGGTAAAGCAATAGATATTTTCCTGGAAGCCATCGTTCCATTGCATAGACACTTCAACAGAGATGCCATCTTCTCTTTCGCTGGAGAAGTGAAATACTTTTTGATGGATAGGTGTTTTGTTGCGATTCAGATATTCAACGAATGCCTGAATTCCCCCTTCGTAATGGAAATGGTCTTCTTTACCGTCGCGTTCGTCTTTCAGTTTAATTGATACACCTGAGTTAAGGAATGACAGCTCGCGTAAACGTTTGGCCAGAATTTCGTAGTGAAATTCTACGTTCGTGAAGGTATCAGTGCTTGGCCAGAAACGCACTGCAGTACCTGTACTTTCTGTATCGCCGATCACTGCCAATGGTTGTTGTGGTACACCGTGTTGATACTCTTGTTCGTGAGTTTTGCCTGCGCGGCGGATTGTCAGCTTTAACTTTCTGGACAATGCGTTTACTACTGAAACACCGACACCGTGTAAACCACCTGACACTTTATAAGAGTTATCGTCAAACTTACCGCCTGCGTGAAGTACTGTCATAATTACTTCAGCCGCAGATACGCCCTCTTCGGGGTGTAGTTCTGTTGGGATACCACGGCCATTATCAGAAACTGAAACAGAGCCATCGGTATGAATTTGTACTTTGATTTCGGAACAGTGTCCTGCTAACGCTTCGTCAATGGAGTTATCTACAACCTCGAACACCATGTGATGTAGACCTGTTCCATCATCGGTATCACCAATGTACATGCCGGGACGCTTCCGTACTGCATCCAATCCTTTCAGAACTTTAATACTGGAAGAATCATAATTGTGCTGTTCTGACATTCAGTTTTACTCCTCGTTCACGTTGCAATGTTCCACGTGAAACAATTTTTTGTCTTTATATTTATTCACAAATTCAAGTTGTTCTTGTTCTATGGCAGTAACAAAAACTTGGGTCTGTGTTTCTATTAACCCATCGATGAACCGTTCTCTTTTTTCTGCATCCAGTTCGGCACCAATATCATCGAGCAAAAATATACTGTGCCTGTTGGTTTCCAGCGTAAATAGCTTTGTTTGAGCTAGCTGTAATGCAGCAACTGCCATTCTTAACTGTCCGCGTGATAGCACTTCCTGGGCCTGGGTTTTATTCACCCTAAAGCGTAAATCCGCTTTATGTGGACCAACAGAGGTGTATCCCACTTTTCTATCGTAAGGCAGCTTTTTATGTAAAGCCTGCGATAAATCGCTGTCTTTGTCCCAGCCCCTATAATACGAAATTTCGACGGAAAACTCAGGTAGAAATTGCATACAAGTACTTTCGAATACAGAAATTAATCTATTGACGTATTCGCCGCGTAATGCATTTATACGCTCCCCTAACACGATAATCTGTTGATCCCAATATCCCGTATCATTTTGGGCGGATTGTCCATTATAGTCCTTTAACAGCGCATTGCGATGCTTAAGTACCTTTCCATAGTTTTTTATCAGTTCTGAATAGGATTGTTCCACGTGGAACAATCCCCAGTCGCAAAATCGTCTTCTTTCAGAAGGCGAACCAATCACTAAATCGGTACTCTGAGGCGTAAACAATTGGATAGGAAGAAGACTCACCAAATCACTGAGGCGCTTAAAATGCTCGCCGTTCACACTGCATTTGAACTGCTCTGAATTTCCCCGTGACAGACCAATCTTAAATTGTTTACCGTCGTCATTCTGGCAACTAGCAAAGATAGTGAAAGCATCGTTATCATGCTTGATAACAGATTGGTGTTTAGACGTTCTGAATGAACGGCCGTATCCCAGATAATGAAGTGCTTCCAGTAACGACGATTTGCCACTTCCGTTTCTACCGGTAATGATACTCAGCGATGGCGACGGGCTGAATTGCACAGACTCGAAGTTTCTAAACTTTGTGAGCTGCAGCTTATCCAAAATCATAAAACAATACTTATGCTCTGAGTGAAGAAAAACCGGGGATTAAATACAACAAAGCCGAATATCGAGATTCGGCAATGTATTCAAAGATTACAAGTTACGTAAATGATGGACTCAACGTGCACCTACAGGCGCATGGGCATAATAACGTATAGAGCCGCACCATCATCAGCGTCTTCTATAAGGGCGCTGGAGTTGGCATCCATAAGATTAATCTTAACGTTGTTCGAACCGATAGCGTTCAGCACATCGATTAAGTAAGCGACGTTAAAACCTATCTCGAGCGAATCGCCCTGATAATCGATATCAACTATTTCCTCGGCTTCTTCCTGCTCCGGGTTGTTGGCAGTAATTTTTAATTCGCCGGAAGAGATATTTAAACGAACACCGCGGAACTTTTCATTAGACAAAATAGCAGCACGCGAAAACGCATCTTTCAAGACATCTTTACTGGCCAGAATAATCTTGTCGCCGTCTTTAGGTAGTACGCGACGATAATCAGGAAAACGACCATCAACCAGCTTACTGGTAAAAATAAATTCAGAGGAGAACATACGAATGTGATTTGCGCCAATCTGAATCTTTAACAACTTGTCATCGTCTTCAATCAGACGAGAAATCTCCAGCACACCTTTACGTGGAATGATAACCTGGCGAGCTGGCAAGGTAGCCGCTGTATAATCAAGCCGACAAAGCGCTAAACGGTGCCCATCGGTAGCCACTGTTCTAACCAGATTTTCTTCGGTTTCAAGAGACATACCGTTGAGATAATAGCGTACGTCCTGCTGTGCCATTGAGAAATGCACACTGTCGATTAAGCGTTTAAGATTAGCACCGGACACTTCAAACTCAACTTCGCCTTCCCAGTCTTCGAGATTAGGGTAATCACTAGCTGATAACGTTGAGAGTGTATAGCGGCCGCGACCGGCTCGGATAACCGCTTTATTGCCATCGAGTGAGAAATTGATTTCTGTACCATCAGACAGACCACGACAAATATCAAATAACTTTTTGGCGGGTACAGTGATCTCACCCTCGGCAAAGTCACCTTCCAGTTGTGTACTGGAAATTAACTCTACCTCTAAATCTGTACCCGTTAACCAAAGTGCGCCTTCACTAACTTTTATTAAAACGTTAGATAAAATTGGCAGGGTGTGGCGTCTCTCTACTGCCCCGGATACTAGTTGTAATGGTTGTAAAAAGTTTTCCCGGCTGATGGTAAAGTTCATCGAATTCTTTTCTCACCTGTGTTGGTTTCTGTTAAGAAGACAGTGTTCTTATCAAGTTCTTATAGTCTTCTTTTATATCATGACTTTCTTCTTTAAGCTGCTCTATTTTGCGGCAGGCATGCAACACCGTGGTGTGGTCTCTGCCACCAAACAGATTACCCAACTCGGGCAAGCTATGATTCGTCAATTCCTTAGATAACGCCATGGCAACTTGTCTTGGTCTGGCAACACTTCGGCTGCGACGTTTTGACAGAATATCAGATACCTTTATTTTATAATAATCCGCGACCGTTTTTTGAATATTATCTACCGTAACCAACTTTTCCTGTAACGCGAGAAGATCTCTTAACGCCTCGCGCACAAAATCAATGGTAATGGGTCTGCCGGTAAAGTTTGCATTGGCAATAACACGGTTTAATGCACCTTCCAGTTCACGAACATTTGACCGTAGACGTTTGGCAATAAAGAAAGCAACCTCGTTAGGCAGCTGGATATTATTCTCAGCGGCTTTACGCATCAGAATCGCCACCCGAGTTTCAAGCTCCGGAGGTTCGATTGCAATGGTCAGTCCCCAACCAAAGCGCGATTTAAGGCGATCCTCTACCCCGTCAATTTCCTTGGGGTAACGGTCGGAGGTAAGAATGATTTGTTGATTACCTTCCAACAACGCATTAAACGTATGGAAAAACTCTTCCTGGGAACGCTCTTTGTTTGCAAAGAACTGAATGTCATCGATAAGTAACGCATCCACTGAACGATAGAAACGCTTGAAGTCCTCAATGGCATTATTTTGTAGCGCTTTAACCATATCCTGAACAAAACGCTCAGAGTGCATATAAATGATTTTGGCATCCTGCTTAGTATTCAGAATGCCATTACCTACTGCATGTAGTAAGTGAGTTTTACCTAAACCGGTACCACCATAAATAAACAGCGGGTTATAGGATCCACCGGGATTGTTCGCCACCTGGCTCGCTGCCGCTCTGGCCAGTTGGTTAGACTTACCTTCGACAAAGTTGTCGAACTGGTAGTTGGGATTGATGTTGCTTTTATGACTCACCCCTTCCGGGATAGGAATGACCTTATTCATAGTCTTGCCAGCCGGTCCGGGTGGATTAACCCTGGCACCTACCGGCGTTGGGGCCGGCGGTCTTTGCATTGCCGCACTATTGTCATTTGTAAAAGCGTTGGTTTGTTGAGGAGGCTGGCTATAATTACCAGACGCAGGAATCGACGATCCCCGCACCGATCCTCGATTCAGATCGCTGTCGACAGCATTTGGCGACGGATTAGACGCAACCGGTGCAGCGCGACGCTGAACCACCTCGAAACGTAGCTGTGGCGGCTGTTGGCCGCCACTAAACTCAACAAATAACTGGTTGATCTTATCCCGGTATTTTTCGCGAACCCAATCCAGAATAAACCTATTCGGAGCATAAAGCGTAACAGCATCCTGATTTTGTTCTGATGTCAGTGGTCTTATCCACATAACAAACTGCTGTGTAGGGAGTTCCTGACGCAAACGCTCCAGGCACTGATTCCATAAAGACATATTATTATTATGCTCCGTTCAGGCTGTAGGCCTTATTTTTATTGTTATTATCGTTATTTAATGTTGTGTATAAAGGCTGCAGGTCGCATCGACTAACAAACAAGTGAATTGTGAGTAAACTGATGATGTCACGCTGATCGATTAACTAGCTTGTGGATTATCTTACTTATTCGATCCAAAGTAAATCCGGATCAGCAAAAAACAACAACTTCAAACCGTTAATTTCATGTTTATTATAGAAAATATCTTAATTGAAGATCAGATCGCACTATTATGATCAAGGATCCTGTATAAGCGATCAGTAGCCGATCATAGTCTTGACAAGACCTATACTTGCTGGATCAGCGTCAAAACTGTGGATAAATTGTATTGATAAAAATAATTATTCACAGTCGGTGTAATTTATAATCGTGATGCGACAATCAAAATTGGATTATTACGTGGTTTAGCAGGCTTTTTCATTGACAATGGTCCAAGAGATCTCTAGAATTCAGCGTCCTTTTGTAGCACGCCTATTATTTGGGCAGTTACGATAAGTATGTTTAACCACGTAAAAGTGAGACTTTGGTCATGAAAAGAACGTTTCAACCGAGTAACCTAAAGCGTAAACGCTCTCACGGTTTCCGTGCTCGTATGGCGACTAAAAACGGTCGTAAAGTACTAGCCGCTCGCCGTGCAAAGGGTCGTGCTCGCCTTTCTGCTTAATGGTATTTACCAAAAGTGGGCGAAAAGCAGTTTTCCCGGGAGTTAAGGCTTCTTACTCCCTCCCACTTTACCTATGTTTTCGATAAAGCAATTCCCGCAGTATCACCGTATTTTACGGTTCTAGCCAGACATAATCAGTTAGCCCATCCCCGCATTGGTATTACTTTAGCCAAAAAACGTATTCGTAAGGCTAATCAGCGCAATCGCATTAAACGTTTAATTCGCGAGAGCTTTCGCCATCGCGCGCAACAACTCCCCGGAATCGATATTATTGTGGTCGGCAAAACAGGCGCCGACAAATTATCGAATGATGAAGTCTTTGTCACGTTGGAAAAGTTATGGAAAAAGCTCGAAAAGCGCTGCACTACGGGCTAATCGCGCTGCCGCTGGTACTCATTTACTTTTACCGGTTATTTATTTCCCCGGTACTTGGACAGCGTTGTCGCTTTCACCCAAGCTGCTCAGTTTATGCCTTAAATGCATTTAAATCGCACGGATTGTTAATTGGCGGTTGGTTATCTATCAAACGCATATTAAAATGCCACCCTTTGCACTCTGGCGGATACGATCCGGTACCCGAAAACAAACAAGACAATAAACACTCAAATTAAAAGAGACCAGTATGGAATCGCAACGAAGTATTCTGATTATTGCCATCGCATTTATCAGCTTTTTACTCTGGCAAAAGTGGCATGAGGCTTACGGACCGCAGCCAGTTCAACCAGTAACCCAGGAAGCGGCAGAAAGTGTAGCGGCCGGTGTCCTCTCTGCGTCAACTGTACCTGCAGCAAGCAGTACAGATGGTGATGTGCCGGTCACTCAAAGTGAAGCATTGCCGCAAGCAGCGGATAACGGCAATACACAGCAAACGATTTCAGTAGTAACCGATACGTTGAATCTGACTATCAGCTTAGTGGGTGGTGACGTAATTCATGCCGATTTGGTTAAATTTCCGGTCACTCAGGGGTCTGACGAACCCTACAGCTTACTGCGTGCCGGAAATGGATTGTATGTTGCTCAAAGTGGACTAGTTGGCGCTAATGGGCCCGATGGCAGCTCACAAGGCAGACCATTATACCAAGCGCAGGCTGATTCTTACGAACTGACCGGCGACACACTGAGTGTACCGCTTACCTGGTCGGGCAACGACGGTATCAGCATTACCAAAACCTTTACCTTTACCCGTGGTCATAACGACGTAGATGTAAGCTATGCAATTACCAACAATACTGGTCAGACTGCTCAGTTCCAACAATATGCTCAGTTGAAGCAAACCACCGCAGAGCAGGAAGGCGGCAATATGTTTATGCCAACTTACCGCGGCGCTGCCTACGGTACAGCAGATGACCGTTATAATAAATATACGTTTGACGATATCGAAGACGAACCATTGCACATCACCACAACCGGCGGTTGGGTGAGTATGCTGGAGCATTACTTTATTTCTGCCTGGGTCCCGTCTCAAAATGAAACCAATTCGCTTTACAGCCGTATGGTTGCCAATCAGTACGCTATCGTTGGCTACACTGGCGAACCAACATCAGTAGAATCTGGCCAGGCTATTGAGTTAAATAGCACACTTTATCTTGGACCAAAAGATCAGGATAAACTGGCTAAGCTAGCGAAAGGCTTAGATCTGACCGTCGACTACGGTATTTTATGGTGGATTTCTCAACCCTTGTTTGCGCTGCTTAAATTCCTGCATAGCCTGGTAGGTAACTGGGGGGTGGCTATTATCCTCATCACCATTATTGTGAAAGGCGCCATGTACTGGCTCACCAAGAAGCAATACGAGTCAATGGCCAAGATGCGTAATCTGGCGCCGAAGATGCAGCAACTTAAAGACCGTTACGGCGACGACCGTCAAAAGATGTCACAATCTATGATGGAGTTGTACAAAAAAGAAAAAGTTAACCCCATGGGTGGCTGCTTCCCACTGTTACTGCAAATGCCTATCTTCCTGGCGCTGTACTGGGTACTGCTGGAAAGTGTGGAATTGCGCCATGCCGACTTTATTCTGTGGATTACCGATTTGTCGGTAATGGACCCCTATTTTGTACTGCCCGTATTAACCGGTGCCAGTATGTGGATGTTGCAAAAACTGCAACCCACAACCATGACCGACCCCATGCAACAAAAAATTATGCAGTGGATGCCGGTTGCCATGAGTGTGTTCTTCATCTGGTTCCCGGCGGGTCTGGTACTTTACTGGTTTATCAGTAACGTGATTACCCTGGTCCAGGCAAAAATGATTTACGCCTCCATGGAAAAACGTGGCATTAAGTAAATAAATAATCCCAATAAACTACTTAAAGCCCGCATTAATGCGGGCTTTTGTTAACAGGAGAGCAGTGATCATGCCTTCATTTGATATTGTGTCAGAAATAAACATGGAAGAAGTCCGCAATGCCACGGAAAACGCCAACCGTGAATTGTCGACCCGTTTCGATTTTCGTGGCGTAGAAGCCAGCTTCGAATACAAGGAAAAAACCGTACTGATGGCAGCCCAGGCCGAATTCCAACTGCAACAAATGGAATCCATGTTCCGTAATGCCTGTGCTAAGCGTAATCTGGATACCTCTGCCATAGATTGTAAACCGCATACCGTCACCGGTAAAAACTACCGCCAGGTAATAGCGTTTAAAGAAGGTATAGAACAGGCCGTCGCCAAGAAGATTGTTAAACTGGTCAAAGATGCCAAAATCAAAGTACAAACCGCAATCCAGGGCGAGCAACTGCGGGTAACCGGTAAAAAACGGGACGACCTGCAGCAGGTTATGCAACTGGTAAAACAGGCAGAGTTAGGTCAGCCATTTCAATTTAATAACTTCCGCGACTAGAGCTAATTTATGACTATCAGCCACACCGACACCATCGTTGCACAAGCTACCCCGCCAGGGCGAGGTGGTGTTGGCATTGTACGGGTATCCGGCCCGCAGGCGTTAAAAGTGGCTGAAAGCTTATTACGCACCCCATTATCGCCCCGTCAGGCCACCTACACTGATTTTTATAATGCCGACGGTGAAATCATCGACCAGGGCATCGCCATTTATTTTAAAACCCCCCACTCCTTTACCGGTGAAGATGTGGTGGAGTTTCAGGGTCATGGCGGACCGGTCATTATTGATATGCTACTGGAAGCAATTTCAGCGGTACCCAATGTCAGACTGGCGCGACCAGGTGAGTTTAGCGAACAAGCCTTCTTAAACGACAAACTGGATTTGGCCCAGGCCGAAGCCATTGCCGACCTGATCGATGCCAGCTCCCAACAGGCAGCGAAAAGCGCGTTGCGTTCGTTACAGGGTGAGTTCTCAGAGCAAATTAATACACTCAGCGAAGCCATTATTCATTTGCGCATGTATGTGGAAGCCGCTATCGACTTCCCGGATGAAGAAATCGACTTTTTATCTGACGGCAAGGTTAGTAATGATCTCACCGCCATTCTTGAACAAGTTGGTAAGGTTCGCAGTCAGGCAAAACAAGGTACGCTGCTACGCGAAGGCATGCAGGTGGTTATTGCCGGAAAACCCAATGCGGGTAAATCGAGCCTGCTCAATGCCCTGGCCGGCCGTGAAAGTGCCATCGTTACCGATATAGCAGGTACCACCCGGGATGTACTGAAAGAGCATATCCATATTAATGGTATGCCGCTGCATATTATCGACACGGCAGGCCTCAGAGAAAGCCCTGACAAAGTGGAACAAATCGGTATCGCCCGCGCATGGGAAGCGATTAATCAGGCCGATCGGGTATTGTTCGTGGTCGACAGTACCGAATCAGACAGCATCGACCCACACCTTATCTGGCCTGAATTTATGCAACAATTACCCGCAGGCATGCCGGTAACGGTTATTCGCAACAAGGTTGATAAAACCGGCGATGAAATCCGCTTACATCAGGTGGAATCGGCCCACGGAGCGTTTACCACCATAGCCCTGTCTGCCAGTACCGGTGAAGGTATTGAGGTATTAAAAAACCATCTGGCAGCCAGTATCGGCCTGAATACCACCACCGAAGGACAGTTTATTGCGCGCCGCCGTCACATAGATGCAATCGATACAGCACTTGAACATCTGCAAACCGGTGAGGCGCAGCTTAACGATAATCTTGCCGGCGAACTATTGGCCGAAGAGTTGCGATTGGCCCATCAGGCACTCACTGAAATCACTGGCGAGTTTAGCTCCGACGATCTACTCGGTCGTATTTTTTCCTCTTTCTGCATCGGCAAGTAATCTGCGGCCAGCAACCTCACCCGACTAAACATATTCGCTGGCGGTTATTATTGTTATAATGCCTCCACTTTAAGCATAACTGCCACAAGGTTTATCCGGAGTAATATGGATCGTCACTTTACACTGCTAGTAGGTTCTGTACTGGGGGCCAGCGAATATGTTGCTGATGCCATTGCTGAGGCCCTTCGTGCCCGTGGATATAAAGTTACTATACTCACCCAGCCCGATATAAACGATATTGACGCAGATTCAACCTGGTTTATCTGCACTTCTACCCATGGTGCCGGCGATTTACCCGACAATATTCAGCCCTTCGCGGCCCAGTTAGAAGACGAAGATCTCAGCGATATCGAGTACTTTGTAGTGGGCTTGGGTGACAGCAGCTACGATACCTATTGCTATGGTGCCATCGCCATGGAAACGCTGATGAACAAAACCGGCGCTAAACTCATGGCCGATCCATTGCATATCGACGTATTGCACCACCCCATACCTGAAGATCGCGCCGTAGAGTGGCTGGAACCCATTCTCGACACGCTGGACTAAATGTTTACCCAGGCTGAATTCAATGCGCTTACTGTGCCGCTAAGTAATGCGGCCAGGGTGCTTTATTGTCTGGCACTGCGGCCACAAGCCAATCAAGACACATTGCTGTCTACTCCACTGCAGTACAAAGAGCTACTGGCTCTGATGAACAGCGACCCGCAGCGAGAACCAGTGACCCGTGGCCGTGAGATCAATACATTGTTGGAAGAGCTTACCCAGGCCGGTCTGGTGTCATTACCTGAATCACTCAGCCTCGACATGTCGCTCAACGGCAAACGGGTTTTGTTGCCGCTGATAAGCCATAATCAGGGCTATCAGCCTTATCATCAGCAGCACTTCGCAATGCATCGCGACTGGCAACCTGAACAACCGGTGTTTGATGATATAGCAGCGCTCATTGGCTTAATCGATAAAAGCTTTGACGAACAGGACACCGGCGAGTTTGTGGCGTACTGGCTGGGCCGACCAGAGGCCGTTTTCAGCAGCTATCAGTGGACTCAGAAATTTACCTACGCGTTGAAAAACCGTCGTACAGCTAAAGGCTATCAGGCGACGAAAAAAGTGGGTAATCAGGTGGTCAAAGTTGAACCTGGCATCGAAGCAGATGATAATGCCAGACAGCTTGTTGCCAAATACGCCAATAAATCAGGTAAAAATTAATCATGGATTCATTTAAAGATAAACTCAACTCACTGGCCAGAACACTGGGTAAAGCAGTGCCGAATGAGTCCGAATATATCGATTATAAAACTTTGCGTAAGCAGTATGAGGCCCAGGCCAATCAGGAAATTGCGCAGCTCCAGCAGCAATCTAAAAAACAGCGCATCGAGATGCTTCATGGTCGTTCAGATCTCAACCCACGCTGGACCTTTGCTAACCTCATTGAAGACAGTGATGACGTGGTTGAGGCAGTGAGCATTGCCCAGTCTTTTATCGCAGCACATGAAGACAAAGCCTGGCGTGAAGCCGGTTCCCACATGATGATTTTTTACGGTGATTATGGCCGTGGTAAGTCACATATAGCAGGTGCCATAGCCCATCAGTTGATTGATCAGTATGAAGTTACCGTATTGTACCGACAGCTCTCTACCCTTCTGGAAATGCGTCATTCCGCCTATGACTTCGGCTCCCAGGATAACGCCGGCCAAAAATTCCGCGCCGCCCATCAGGAATTGCTTGATGTCGATATGCTAATCCTCGATGAAGTCTGTGTTAACGAAACGGTATTGAAGAAAAACTCCCAAAGCTGGTTGGGTAATTTGCTCAGACAACGGCTGGTTAACAAGAAAAACTGTATTATGATCACCAACCACAATCTTGGCGATCTGGAACAGGCACTTGGCCGTTATTGTTTTGAATCGCTCAAAGAATACGATACCTACAAAGTACGGTTCTCTGGTCCCAGCCGCCGCAAAGGGCTGACCCTGGATGAAGAAGACCAGGTTACAACTCCGCCTCGTTATCAGCCTAACCAGGTCCGCTAGCTTCTAAACAAGCCTGCCAGAAACGCCGTAAATACGGCGTTTTTTTATATCCAATTTCTACCATTCACGGTTCAAAACACGCTATTAGTACCTTTTGACCCCGCCCTGACAAAAAAATTTGTCCGCAAAAGTCCTTTTCAGATTATTGTTATAAACATTATGCTTCAACACGATCGGATCGATAACGTGATCCGCAGATCAAAAACCATTAAGATCTGAATAACTCTTTTCCACAGTAAAACACCGCTATAAGCCGCATAACAAGGGTTACAGGCCGATCAGATCCTGGATCTGATAAACAAGTTATCCCCAGTTAGATCAAAGCTAGATCACTGCTGTGAATAACCTCTTAGAAGTAGCTGTGTACAAGCTTTGATCTGAATTTTGATAAGATCCGGTCAGTGCTGGCATGTGGATAAAACAATGCCTTATGCACAGGATCCCACTAGGGTTGTGATCGGGGTCTTCCAGATCTTATTGATCGTGTAATATCATGTTAATTATAAGGAAAAGCGACTTACACACAGATCCGGCGATCCCTAATAAATATAAAAATAAAAGATCTAATAAAGATCCTATATTTTAATAAGCCGATCCGCTTTTCAGTTTCACCGGTAAAATGTAGAAAATTTAACCATTTTCTTTAGGCAATAAACCAGCTAAAATACGCGCCCTTTTTTCTCCACTGGCTAAACGAATTCGTCTCAGTTAGGTATTAGTGAGGTAACTATGTTTTATCAGCAAGATTACGATGTCATTGTCGTTGGCGGCGGACACGCCGGAACTGAAGCTGCACTTGCTGCTGCGCGTATGGGCGTGCGAACTCTATTACTTACCCATAATGTTGAGACTATTGGCCAGATGTCTTGTAATCCGGCGATCGGTGGTATTGGTAAAGGCCACCTGGTTAAAGAAATTGATGCCTTGGGCGGTGCTATGGCACTGGCCATCGATCAAGGCGGGATCCAGTTCAGAACATTAAATTCCAGTAAAGGTCCTGCTGTGCGTGCAACCCGCGCCCAGGCTGACCGTAGTTTGTATCGTCAGGCGATCCGCAACATGGTTGAAAACCAGCCAAATCTGACATTGTTCCAGCAGAGCTGTGATGATTTGATCGTTGAGAACGATCGCGTGTGTGGTGTTGTGACCCAGATGGGCCTGAAATTTCGAGCTAAAACGGTGGTGTTAACCGTAGGGACTTTTCTTGGAGGCACTATTCACATCGGTCTGGAAAACTATCGCGGCGGCCGTGCTGGCGATCCTCCGTCGATTGCACTGGCCGAACGGTTACGAGCTTTGCCGTTCAGAGTCGATCGGCTGAAAACCGGCACCCCGGCACGACTGGATATTCGCAGTCTTAATTTTGATGTGATGCAAGCTCAGCCTGGCGACACGCCAGCACCGGTGTTCTCGTTTATGGGTAACCGTGAAATGCATCCTCAGCAGATCCCGTGCTACATCACCCACACTAACGAACAAACCCACGAGATTATTCGTGGTGGATTGGATCGTTCCCCTATGTTTACCGGTGTGATTGAAGGCGTTGGACCACGTTACTGCCCGAGCATTGAAGATAAAATAACCCGGTTTGCCGATAAAAATTCACATCAGATCTTTGTTGAGCCTGAAGGTCTTAACAGCGTTGAGGTGTACCCTAACGGTATATCAACCAGCTTGCCGTTTGATATTCAGCAAGCGCTGATCCATTCCATCAAAGGGTTTGAAAACGCGCACATCATTCGCCCGGGCTATGCCATTGAGTATGACTTCTTTGATCCCAGGGACCTCAAACAAACCCTGGAAACCAAGTACATTGATGGACTGTTCTTTGCCGGCCAGATTAACGGTACTACCGGCTATGAAGAAGCCGGTGCCCAAGGTCTTATCGCCGGTGCGAACGCCGCTTTGCAGGTACAGCAAAAAGATCCGCTGATCCTGCGTCGCGATCAGGCTTACATGGGTGTATTGATTGATGATCTGGCGACTATGGGTACCAAAGAGCCCTATCGGATGTTTACCAGCCGGGCCGAATACCGTTTGTTACTGCGCGAAGATAACGCGGACATGCGCTTAACCGCGGCAGGCCGAGAAATCGGTCTTGTGGACGATGCCCGTTGGACTGCGTTTAACGCTAAAATGGAAGCGGTTGAACAGGAACAACAACGTCTGCGTGGCCAGTGGATCCATCCTGAACATGCGGCGGTCGCTGAGTTAAACACCCTGCTTAAAAATCCGGTCAGTCGTGAACACTCGCTGGAAGAACTGATCCGTCGTCCGGAAATGACTTACTCGTCACTGATGAGTATCGAGTCGTTGGGGCCTGGTCTTGAGGATCCTATTGCGGCCGAGCAGGTGGAAATTCAAATTAAGTACGCCGGCTATATAGCCCGTCAGCTTGACGAGATAGCCAAAACCCAGCGGCATGAAAATACCCTGTTACCCGCAGACTTCGATTACAGTAAAATATCCGGGTTATCCAACGAGGTTGTGGCGAAGTTAACCGACGCCCGTCCGGAAACTATTGGTAAAGCCGCTCGTATTTCCGGGATCACACCGGCGGCCATATCGCTGTTGCTGGTTTATCTGAAAAAACACGGCATGTTACGTAAACATGAGAAGCAGTCTGCCTAAATGAGTTTTGACCGACAAAAACTAAGTATCATTTTACGCGACGGTATCGATGCTATGTCGTTGGTACTGTCTGACCAACAGCAAAATTTGTTGCTGGATTATGTTGAGCGCATCCACAAATGGAACAAGGCGTTTAACCTGACATCGGTTCGTGATCCCGAGCAGATGATGGTTAAACACATCCTGGATTCGTTAGCCGTAGCCCCATTTTTAACCGACCAGCGTTACATTGATGTGGGCACGGGCCCCGGCTTACCGGGGATCCCACTGGCCATCGCCTGTCCGGATAAACACTTCACGTTACTCGATAGCCTGGGTAAACGGGTGCGTTTTATGAAGCAATGCGCCTTTGAGATGAAACTGGTCAATATAGAGCCAATTCAAAGCCGGGTTGAGGATCACGTGCCTGCGCAGTACTATGATGCAGTACTCAGCAGAGCGTTTGCCTCGCTGAAAGATATGTTGCACTGGTGTGAGCATCTGGTAGATACTCAGGGGAAGTTTCTGGCATTGAAAGGCCAGTATCCGACCGACGAAATCGCTGCCATACCGGCTACCTGTACTCTGGAATCATCTGTAGAGCTATTTGTACCCGGGCTGGAAGGCGAGCGTCATCTGCTGACGGTTCAAAAATCATAGTTGGGATCAAACGTGGCTAAAGTAATTGCAATCGCAAACCAAAAGGGCGGTGTGGGTAAAACTACTACAGCAGTAAACGTAGCTGCGTCAATGGCTGCCACAAAACGTAAAGTACTACTGATTGACCTGGATCCACAGGGTAACGCCACCATGGGGAGCGGCGTAGACAAGTACGAAGTAGATGCAACCAGCTATGAATTACTGATTGAAGACAAGCCGGTTGACGAAGTCATTGTAAAAAGTACGTCGGGTAAATACGATTTAATTGCCGCTAATGGTGATGTGACGGCTGCTGAAATTAAACTGATGGAACAGTTTGCTCGCGAAGTTCGTCTGCGCAATGCATTACAGTCGGTTCGTGACTATTATGACTTTATTTTTATCGACTGCCCACCTTCACTGAACCTGCTAACGGTTAATGCGCTGGCGGCAGCCGACTCAATTTTAGTGCCTATGCAATGTGAATATTATGCACTGGAAGGACTAACGGCATTGATGGACACCATTCAGAAACTGGCCTCGGTAGTGAATCCGGAATTAAAAATAGAAGGTGTGCTGCGGACCATGTATGATCCACGTAACCGCCTGGCCAATGATGTGTCCGAACAACTTAAACGGCATTTTGGTGAACAGGTATACCGTACCGTGATCCCTCGCAATGTACGTCTTGCTGAAGCGCCAAGTTTTGGTGCCCCAGCTATGTATTACGATAAATCATCTACTGGCGCAAAGGCTTATCTGGCCCTGGCCGGGGAAATTTTACGACGCCGGGACAAAACGTCAGAAATGCCTGCCAAGGCGAGTTAATAAAAAGAACATTCAGGCATTGAGGATATTATGTCAGCAAAAAGAAGAGGATTAGGACGCGGGCTGGATGCATTGTTAGCGACCAGTCAGTCAGCCTCACGCAGCGAAGATGGCGAAGCCGTCACGTCACAAAACAGTGAACTTAGAAAACTGCCTATCGAATTTTTGCAGCCTGGCAAGTATCAACCCCGTAAAGATATGTCGCCGGAGGCACTGGAAGAACTGGCCTCTTCTATCCGTTCTCAGGGTGTTATTCAGCCAATAGTTGCGCGGTTAGTAAGTACTGATAAATATGAAATTATCGCCGGTGAACGTCGTTGGCGTGCCGCGCAGCTGGCGCAACTGGATGTCGTGCCCTGCCTGATTAAGGACGTGCCTGACGAAGCCGCTGTGGCAATTGCGCTGATCGAAAATATTCAGCGTGAAGACTTAAACGCCATGGAAGAAGCCCAGGCGCTTAACCGCTTAATGAATGAGTTTGAATTAACTCACCAGGAAGTCGCCGAAGCGGTAGGTAAGTCACGCACGACCATCACCAACCTGTTACGCCTCAATAACCTTAATGACGATGTAAAGTTACTGGTTGAACACGGTGATATTGAAATGGGTCATGCCCGCGCTTTGCTGGCGCTGGAAGGTGAGTCTCAGTCTGATGCTGCGCAAATTGTTTCCGGCAAGGCACTGACGGTTCGTGATACCGAAAAACTGGTGCGTAAAATTCTTGAACCAGCAGAACCAAAACCCCCCAAAGAAATCGATCCGGATGTAAAAAGTCTGGTGAATAAGTTGTCTGACAACCTGGGCGCTAAAGTGTCGATTGACCATAACGCGAAAGGTAAAGGTAAGTTGGTGATCAACTTTAACGATTTAGACCAGCTCGACGGAATTTTGTCGCGGATAAAATAGCCTTTGTAAGGCTATTTTGGCGGCTAACTCATCTGACCTTCTGTTATAGACTCAGAAAATTTTCACAATAACATACAAAAAATCCATAACGGTTGAATTCTACCGCTAAAACAGTATACTTCTGTCGCTTTTTGTTGGGTTTCACAACCAGAGAATACATGTGACAAAAAACTTGGCCGACAAAGGAAAATCAGTGGCCAAAAAAGCGGCGCTTTTTCAGGTTATATGTGCGCTGATTTTCATTCTCATAACAGGGTTGTTGAGTACCGTTGATAAAGCCTTAGCGTTTGCAGCGGGGACTATCATCAGTATCTTACCCAATCAGGTTTTCGCATTGTTTGCGTTCAGATATGCCGGGGCGAGTCAATTAAGACTGGTCACGAAAAGTTTCAGCCAGGGCGCAAAGTTAAAACTGGCTGCAACAGTAATTTTTTTTGCTATTGCCTTTGCAGGTTTAAAGTTAGAACCGCTGCCGGTATTTACCGGGTTTGCAATAGCCACTGTCAGCTACTGGCTGGCGTTGTTTCGTCAACGATAGTACTAACAACTAAAAATAAACGTATCGTCCTTAGTCGTAAATAACCTAAGGCGAAGGTCGTAGAGACGAAACCAGTAAAGCATTTTAAACTTTAATTTTTTAGGTTGAACAATGGCATCTGAATACACTACCTCAGAATATATCAAGCATCACTTGACCAATGCCTCCATGTGCAGCACCGAAAACGGCATTGCGTTTAACGCGCAGTGTGCCGATGCTGGATTTTGGACGTGGCACATTGATACGCTGGCCTGGTCTATTGGTTTAGGCTTTCTGTTTTTGTTTTTGTTCCGCTCTGCGGCAAAAAAAGCGACGACAGGCGTACCTACCAAATGGCAGGCATTCGTGGAAATGGTTATCGAGTTTGTTGATGATAACGTAAAGAGTACTTTCCACGGCAAGAGTGACCTGATTGCACCATTAGCGCTCACCATCTTTGTATGGGTGTTGCTGATGAACCTGATGGACTTAGTACCGGTAGACGTCATTCCAATGATTTCCGGCCTGATTGGCGAGGCCTTCTTTGGTGTGGATGCCCATCACGTCTATAACAAAGCAGTTCCGACTACTGACCTTAACCTAACGTTCGCGTTAGCACTGGGGGTATTCGTACTGATCATCTTCTATTCAATTAAGATTAAAGGTGTTGGCGGTTTCATTAAAGAACTGACCATGCAGCCGTTTAATCATCCGGCGTTTATACCCGTTAACTTTATTCTGGAAACCGTTACCCTACTGGCGCGTCCGTTATCACTTGCGCTACGTTTGTTTGGTAACCTTTATGCCAGTGAACTTATCTTCATCCTGATCGCAACCATCGGCTACTTCCAGCTGCCGTTGCACTTTGCCTGGGCTGTGTTCCATATCCTGGTTCTGCCTTTGCAAGCCTTCATTTTCATGATGCTGACCATCGTTTACCTGAGTCTGGCAAGCGAAGATCACTAGAAACTAACAAGCGGTTGTCGTGATTCACCCGGAAGTTCACGGCAACCACATTGAAACGTGTTTTAACTTTAACTTTTAACTTTAACTTTAAATATAATCGGAGACGTACATGTTATACATCGCTGTTGCACTACTGATCGGTATGGGTGCCCTTGGGACTGCTATTGGTTTTGGTCTGCTGGGTGGTAAATTCCTGGAATCTGCTGCACGCCAACCAGAACTGGCACCACAACTGCAAGTTAAGATGTTTGTTGTAGCGGGCCTTATCGATGCGATCGCAATGATCGGTGTTGGTATCGCTTTATACCTCTTGTTCGCTGTTGGTGCTTAATTTTTATTAACTCAAGTCTATTAGCGAACATTTATGAGGAGGAGCGGTTGTGAATATTAACGCCACTCTATTTGGTCAATTAATCGCATTCGTCGTTTTTGTGTGGTTCTGCAAAAGCTACGTATGGCCACCATTAATGGCTGCGATTGAAGAGCGTCAGAAGAAGATAGCCGATGGCTTAGCGGCTTCTGAACGCGCTGAGAAAGACCTGGAGCTTGCTCAGGCGAAAGTCTCTGAGCAACTTAAAGAAGCGAAAGCACAAGCAGCTGAAATTATCGAGCAGGCTAAGAAGCGTGGAAATCAACTTGTTGATGAAGAAACGCAACGTGGTCATGCTGAGCGTGAAAAAATTATCTCGCAAGGTTATGCCGAAATTGAAGCTGAACGCAATCGTGCCAAAGAGGAACTGCGTAAGCAGGTAGCAGCATTAGCTATTGCCGGCGCACAACAGATCCTTGAACGTGAAATCGACGCCAGCGCGCAAAGCGACATTGTTGAAAAACTTGTCGCCGAGCTTTGAGATAGGAGATGAGCCATGTCTGAATTGACAACCGTAGCTCGTCCCTATGCGAAAGCCGCTTTCGATTTTGCTGTTGAGCAAAATGCCATTGCTACATGGCAGGAAATGCTGGGCTTTGCCGCGGAGGTTTCGAAAAACGAAACCATCCATGACCTGTCTACAGGTGCTATGGCGGCAGACAAGCTGGCAGACCTGTACATTAACGTCTGTGGCGATTCGCTCGATAAACATGGTCAAAACTTAGTAAAAGTTCTGGCTGAGAATAAACGTTTAACCGTGTTACCTGAGATTTCTGCTTTGTTTGATTTACTCAAAGCAGATTATGAAAAAGAAGTAGAAGTATCTGTTACCTCTGCGGCTGAGCTGACTGAAACTCAGCAATCTGAACTCAGTACATCGTTGGAAAAACGTTTGGCACGTAAAGTGAAGCTTATTTGTAACGTGGATCCTGCCCTGGTAGCCGGCTTAGTAATTAAAGCTGGTGATACAGTCATCGATGGTTCCGTGAAATCTAAATTGAACCGTCTCGCAGACGCGTTGCAAGCATAACGGGGATAAGAGCATGCAACTTAATTCCACTGAAATTGCCGAACTGATCAAGAAAAGAATTGCTCAGTTCGATGTAACCAGTGAAGCACGCAATGAAGGTACTATCGTCGCAGTAACCGACGGTATCATCCGCATTCACGGCCTGGCCGATGTTATGCAGGGTGAAATGATTGAGCTTCCTGGTGGTCGTTACGCGATTGCACTAAACCTTGAACGAGATTCAGTTGGTGCAGTTGTTATGGGTCCTTACTCGGACCTGCAAGAAGGACAAAAAGTCCAGTCTACTGGTCGTATCCTCGAAGTACCTGTTGGTCGTTCACTGCTGGGTCGTGTTGTAAACACCCTGGGTGAGCCGATTGATGGTAAAGGGTCTATCGACACTGATACTTTCGAGCCAGTTGAAAAAATCGCACCGGGCGTAATCGAGCGTCAGTCAGTTGATCAACCAGTACAAACTGGTTACAAGTCAGTTGACTCTATGATTCCAATCGGTCGTGGTCAGCGTGAGCTAATCATCGGTGACCGTCAGACTGGTAAAACAGCGATGGCAATCGATGCCATCATCAACCAGAAAGGTACTGGCGTTAAATGTGTATACGTAGCGGTTGGTCAAAAAGCCTCTACTATCGCTAACGTGGTACGTAAACTGGAAGAGCACGGCGCACTGGCTCACACCATTATTGTTGCCGCTTCTGCTTCTGAGTCTGCTGCCCTGCAATACCTGGCGCCATACTCTGGTTGTACAATGGGTGAATACTTCCGTGACCGCGGTGAAGACGCCCTTATCGTATATGATGATTTGTCTAAGCAAGCTGTTGCTTACCGTCAAATTTCACTGCTGCTGAAGCGTCCTCCTGGTCGTGAAGCATACCCAGGTGACGTATTCTATCTTCACTCACGCTTACTTGAGCGTGCTGCACGGGTTAACGAGCAGTATGTTGAGCGTTTCACTAACGGCGAAGTTAAGGGCAAAACCGGCTCATTAACGGCATTGCCAATTATCGAAACGCAAGCGGGTGACGTATCTGCATTCGTACCAACTAACGTAATCTCGATTACTGATGGTCAGATCTTCTTAGAAACTGATCTGTTCAACGCAGGTATCCGTCCGGCGGTTAACGCTGGTATCTCGGTATCTCGTGTTGGTGGTGCGGCGCAGACTAAAATCGTTAAGAAGCTGGGCGGTGGTATCCGTTTAGCCCTGGCTCAGTATCGCGAACTGGCGGCATTCTCGCAGTTTGCATCTGACCTTGACGAAGCGACTCGTGCCCAGCTTGAGCACGGTGAGCGCGTTACCGAACTGATGAAACAGAAACAGTACACGCCACTGTCAGTGGCGGATACGGGTGTTTCCCTGTTTGCGGTAGAAAAAGGTTATCTGAAAGACGTGGAACTGAACAAGATCCTGGATTTCGAAGCGGCCTTACATTCATTCATGAACAGCGACTATGCTGATCTGATGAAGACTATCAATGAAACAGGTAACTACAACGATGACATTGAGTCTCAGTTGAATGACGCTTTAACGAAATTTAAAGCGACACAAACTTGGTAATCAATGGCTGGTGGTGAAAACCACCAGCACAACGTTGAGTAATCGGAGAGATAGTCATGGCCAGCGGTAAAGAGATAAAAGGTAAGATTGGGAGTATCAAGAATACTCAGAAGATTACCAGTGCGATGGAAATGGTTGCTGCGTCTAAAATGAAAAAGGCGCAGGAACGTATGTCTCATGGACGCCCATACGCACAAAGCATGCTTAAAGTGATTGGTCACATTGCTAACGGTAACCTTGAATATCGCCATCCTTATCTGGAAGAGCGTGAAGTCAAGCGCGTCGGTTACATTGTCATTTCTACGGACCGTGGCTTGTGTGGTGGCTTAAACACCAACGAGTTCAAATTAGTATCGCAACAGGTTAAAGAGTGGCGTGCTAAGGACGTAGAGGTCGATTTTGCCGCGCTGGGTTCAAAAGCCTGCGCATTCTTTAACCGTTTTGGTGGCAATGTACTTGCTGCTGAATCCGGTTTAGGGGATGCCCCGTCGGTAAGCGATATTGTGGGTGTGGTTCGTGTAATGCTTAAAGCATTCGACGAAGGTAAGCTGGATAAAGTATTCCTGGTTTACAATGACTTCGTGAACACAATGACCCAACAGCCTGTGAGTAATCAGTTACTGCCTTTGCCAAAGTCAGAAGACGAAACGTTAAAACATCGCTGGGATTACATTTACGAGCCGGATCCAAAACCTATTTTGGAAGCATTAATGGTTCGTTACATTGAATCTCAGGTATATCAGGGCGTAGTTGAAAATGCCGCGTCGGAGCAAGCTGCCCGAATGGTTGCAATGAAAGCCGCAACCGATAACGCAGGCAACCTGATCGATGATCTTCAATTGGTATACAACAAAGCGCGTCAGGCCGCAATCACACAAGAAATCAGTGAGATTGTTGGCGGTGCCGCAGCGGTGTAGGCAAAGGTTTATAAAAGTTAATGAGGACAAATTATGAGTCAAGGTAAGGTCGTCCAAATCATTGGCGCCGTTGTGGACATTGAGTTTCCACAAGATGCGGTTCCAAAGGTATATGACGCACTTAAAGTTACCGAAGGTGACTTGTCTGGGTTAACCCTGGAAGTGCAACAACAATTAGGTGGCGGTGTCGTTCGTGGTATCGCTATGGGTTCTACTGACGGTCTGCGTCGTGGTCTGGTAGTTGAAAACTCTGGTAACCCAATTATGGTGCCAGTAGGTACAGCTACACTTGGTCGCATCATGGACGTATTGGGTAACCCAATCGACGAAGCAGGTCCAATTGGTGAAGAAGAGCGTATGTCTATTCACCGCGCAGCACCTAGCTACGAAGAACAATCAAGCTCAGTTGAACTGCTTGAAACCGGTATCAAAGTAATCGATCTGGTTTGCCCCTTCGCTAAGGGTGGTAAAGTTGGTCTGTTCGGTGGTGCCGGTGTAGGTAAAACGGTAAACATGATGGAGCTTATCCGTAACATCGCCATCGAGCACAGCGGTTACTCTGTATTTGCCGGTGTTGGTGAGCGTACTCGTGAGGGTAACGACTTCTATCACGAGATGAACGACTCAAACGTTCTGGATAAAGTATCACTGGTATATGGTCAGATGAATGAACCACCAGGTAACCGTTTACGTGTTGCTCTGACGGGTCTGACGATGGCAGAGAAGTTCCGTGACGAAGGTCGCGACGTACTTTTCTTCGTCGATAACATCTACCGTTATACACTGGCCGGTACCGAGGTATCAGCACTGTTAGGCCGTATGCCTTCAGCGGTAGGTTATCAGCCTACACTGGCTGAAGAGATGGGTGTTCTGCAGGAGCGTATCGCTTCTACCAAGACTGGTTCAATCACGTCAATCCAGGCGGTATACGTACCAGCCGATGACTTGACTGACCCGTCACCAGCGACCACCTTTGCTCACTTGGATGCAACGGTAGTACTGTCTCGTGATATCGCCTCTTTAGGTATCTACCCTGCGGTAGACCCACTGGATTCAACTTCACGTCAGCTGGATCCACTGGTAATCGGTCAGGAACACTACGAGACTGCTCGCGGCGTTCAAACTGTACTGCAGCGCTATAAAGAGCTGAAAGACATCATCGCGATTCTGGGTATGGACGAACTGTCTGATGAAGATAAACTGGTTGTAACACGCGCGCGTAAGATTCAGCGTTTCCTGTCTCAGCCGTTCTTCGTAGCAGAAGTATTCACTGGTTCTCCAGGTAAATACGTTTCTCTGAAAGACACCATCAGTGGCTTTAAAGGTATCCTGGAAGGTGAGTATGACCACCTGCCAGAGCAAGCCTTCTACATGGTTGGTTCTATCGACGAAGCGCTGGAAAAGGCCAAAAAATAAGCCTGTTTGATACTGGCCGGCGCTAGAGATGCAGCCGGTCATGTCCAGGCAAGGCTTTCCGTACCTATCAGGAGGTTATTATGGCAATGACAGTTCATCTGGATGTAGTAAGCGCAGAGAAGTCGATCTTCTCTGGTCTCGTTGAAACAATGCAGGTGACAGGAAGCGAAGGTGAACTGGGTATTTACCCTGGCCACGCGCCTCTGATCACTGCAATTAAGCCTGGCATGGTGCGTTTGGTTAAACAGCACGGTGAAGAAGAAGTTATTTATGTTGCTGGTGGTGTACTTGAGGTACAACCTGGCAGTGTAACTGTTCTGGCCGACACGGCAGTAAGAGCAGAAGACTTGGATGAACAAGCTGCTGAAGAAGCTAAACGACGTGCAGAAGAGCACATCGCCAATCCAGGTGCTGATTTTGATTACGCCGAAGCTGCATTAGAGCTAGCCGAAGCAATTGCCCAGTTACGTTTGATACAGAAACTGCGCAAGTAAATCGTTATAAGCATTATCTAAAAACCCGGGCATTGCCCGGGTTTTTTTATGGTTGAAAAATATTGATCTGAATACTGATTTTATATACAGTATTTAACGGCGTCGACGCCGTTAAATGTTATTCATAAGTTGTCACCGCAATTGCCTGACGGTGTTGAATAGAACAATTAACATCAATGAAGGAAGCAACCTATGAATAAAACAACCTTAAAATCAGACTGTCTGTGTGGCGGTACCCGCATTGAAGTCACTCCTGACTCCTGCCAGATAGGTGCTTGTCATTGTGGTATGTGCCGTAAATGGTCTGGCGGGCCCTTTATGGGCATCGAATCAGCACAGATAACGGTTTCCGGTGAGCATGTAGCCCGCTACGCATCCTCAGACTGGGCTGAAAGAGCGTTTTGCAAGCAATGTGGTACTCACCTTTTCTACAAGCTAAAAAGCAATAACATGTATTATGTGCCCGTTGGATTGTTTGATGAGAATGATGACATGGTCTTATCCCACGAAATTTTTATCGATAGTAAACCGCACTATTATCACTTTGCCGAACAAACTCATCAGATGACCGGTGCCGAAGTGTTTGCTGCTTTCGAAGGAGACTCATTATGACTAAAGATACCTTAATCAATTATGCAGAACTTCCCTGCCGCGACTTACAGGCAACCAAAGCGTTTTTTGCCGAGGTTTTCGGCTGGACCTTCACTGATTACGGCCCGGCCTATGTAGAATTTCATGATAAAGGCATTGTCGGTGGGTTTTATCAGTCAGAGCAGTCTTCGCTAACTGAAAATGGTGCAACCTTGCTGGTATTTTATTCGCCGCAACTGGAGCAAATAAAAGCTAAAGTTGAGCAACACGGTGGAACCGTAATCAAGCCTGTGTTTGATTTTCCGGGTGGCAGACGGTTTCATTTTACCGAGCCCAGCGGTAATGAATTCGCCGTGTGGAGTGATAAGTAAACGCTTACAGAAAAGCTACCATCATGGTGGTGCTTAAGGTAATGTATTGCGCCGTATAGTCTTTGCAACGTAATACATTACTAACGAAAAGCAGATGAAAAATAACAAAAATACTGTACTGCATGTGTGGATGTTGCCGCTTTTGTTTGTCTTAGCCTGTTTTACCGCGAATTATCTGGCCGGATCGCTGGATTACCGGAACATTACTGACGAACGGTCCCAGCGAGATTTTAACGCAGCGTTAGGAATGCCGCTGATCATTGGTTTTTTGTGGTTGGCACTGCGAATTCTACACCGTCGTGCAGGCAAGCGGATAGCCGACTTTCTGGTCCAGACTAATCAGTTGTCACAATACCATCAGCACAAAAAAATGCTGGAGAGAAAGCTTATTCGCCACGTTATTCTGGCTGCATCGCTGTCTATATCGATTACCCTGATATATCTGATCAACGAAGATTTGCTGGCTTTTAATCAGGCTTTCTCGGTACTGCTACTTAACGTTATTGCGGTGCCCTTCTGGTTTTTCTTGTTTCTGTTTCTAATGCAGTCGGCGTCTTTTACACGCTACCTGTATAAAAGGTTGGTACTGCCGAACATTGAACAGTACTTTTGTCATTGCAAAGCAATTTGTGACCTTGGCGCCAGCAATGTCATCTTTTCGTTACTGATGTTACTTTTGATACCCGTATTCTGGATTGGAAAACCAGTCCCTGTCATCGATGCCTTAATATTACTAACATTGACAACGTTTATGATCGTTCTGTTGTTTATGCCAGTCTTCAAAACGGTTTATCTGATGCGCAAACATCGCAATCAGAGTATTCGGCGAATCGAAACACAAATAGCCCGGTTGATTATTAGCGGACGGCACAGCCCGGAAAATAACCCGGGTGAAGCATTGTTTGAGCTTAATCAGCAGTTCGAAGATTTAAAGCAATTTCGCTGTTGGCCCAAAGATAGCTTTGTTAATACGAAAATTTTTATTATGTCGACCGGTCTACCTTGTTGTTTTTTATTGCTAATCTGGTGGTTAAATTAGGGAACAAATCAGCATGAAAGTGTACGGTGACAGCCGTTCTGGCAACTGTTACAAAATTCAGTTATTACTGGGATTATTAGGCAAGCAATGTGAATGGCAAGAAGTCGATATTCTCAACGGCGAAACTCAGACTGATGCCTTTAAGCAACTTAATCCTGCTGGCAAGATCCCATTGCTTGAACTCAGTGATGGCCGTAGCCTGAGCGAGTCAAATGCTATCTTAAACTACCTCGCCGCTGGTAGCGTGTTTATTCCGTCTACCGAATTTGAACTGGCTAAAATGCTACAGTGGCAGTTCTTTGAACAGTACAGCCATGAGCCTGCCATAGCAGTAGCGCGTTTTATTAACGTATACCTGGGTCTTCCTGCTGAGCGCCAGCTAGAATATGAACTAAAGCAACAGGCAGGATATAAAGCATTAGCGGTGATGGAACAGCAATTAATGCAAACGGCTTTCCTGATTGGCGATCAGATGACTCTGGCCGATATTGCACTGTACGCCTATACCCATGTGTCTCATGAGGCTGGCATCATGCTTGACGAGTATCCGGCGATCCGTCGTTGGTTGTTGATGGTACAAGAGCAGCGCGGCTATATGCCAGTGCAGAAGAAAGACTGATTTAATCCTGCCGCGGCAGAAAGCGTTGCCATTGGGTGGTAAAGGCATTGAGCAAGGTAAACAGTGGTGCCGGGTCGAGGTGTTCGACATACTCAAGGGTATAGGCCACTGCCTCCAGCGTTGAAAAGCTGTATTCCAGGTCAGAACGGCGAATTGTATACTGGCCTTGCTGCTGTAGAGGTAGTTTGTAAAACGGATACCGGTTGAGCCAGGCATTGTTCTGCCAGATAGCAAAGGCCTGCTTCCAACTGGCATCGATAAAAATTGCCCGTTTGATGCGAGCAGAAGACGTGTCTGTCACGGCGGATAATTCGGTACTTTTGTCAGACGGGTAGAACACAGCCGTTGTCGCCGGGTTGGCCGCCAGGTGCTGCTCAAGCTGACTAAAGTCGGCAGCCTGTTTTCCTGTCAAAACGGTTATGTTTGCCAACGCAAGGCTAAGCAGCCGTACCGTGTTTTTGGCGCGTACCGACTCTTTTGGATGTTGCAGGATAATTACTTCGGTATGATTAGAAACCGGTTTAATTGCATGGCATAGGCAGGTTTGAACAGGGTAACCACAACTAGGGCATTGTTTGCGCATGACTAAACAGGAATCGGCTGGTATAGATAGCCGTAAGCTTACCCCAGCTGAACGCATTTGGCACACCGTAGGACTCATTCCGGAAGGAAAAGTGGCATCCTATGGAAAAATTGCCGATCTGGCGGGATTGCCAGGGCGTGCTCGCTATGTTGGGTATTGTTTGCGCAATGTCCCCGCCTCTCTTACACTACCCTGGTACCGTGTGTTACGTAGTAACGGTCAGATTGCTTTTCAGGCCGGTACGCCACAAGCTCTTAATCAATGTGAGCTGCTGGCAGATGAAGAGGTACTGGTGCAGAATAATCGGGTTAATCTCAAGTTGTATGGCTGGGAGCCGGGTCTGGATGTAATACTGCATCAGTTAGCATTTTAATGTCTTCTATCTGGTTAAGGAGCTTATGGCATCGTTAACAATAGGAATTGAACAGCTTGAAGTCGGCATGTACGTGCTGCAGATTGCTGAACAAAAAGCCGGAACGGTGCAGATAAAAAACCGTGGCCGGGTGACCAGTCAGGCAATTATTGACCAGTTAAAGCGCAAAGGCATAAAGCGGTTAATTATTGATACTGACCTGTCCTATCATGCCTCGAAACCAACAGCCAGTGTGCAAAGACAACCTGAACTGGACACTCGCGTACCGCTGGAAGCGGAACTGGTCAAAGCTCAAAGCTTATATCAGCAGGGGATTGTCCTGCAGAAAAACCTGTATGATGCCGTTCATGAAGGAACACCTTTTGACGATTTTGTTCCGGCAGAATTTGCCCGGGCGCTGGTGGGATCACTGGATAGAAACCCGGATGCGCTGTTATTACTATCCCGGATCCGTGAGAAAGATACTTACTTACTCGAGCATTCCCTGAACGTTGGCATTTTATCTGCCCATTTTGCCCGTTCCCTGGGTATGTCTCAGCCGGAAATCGAAGCGGTTGCCTACAGCGGGCTGCTTCACGATTTGGGCAAAATTAAAATCCCTGATGAAATTTTGCATAAACCTGGTCGCCTCACTGACGCTGAAATGGAAGTGATGAAGAAACACGTTGAGTATGGCGTGGAGTTCTTGTCAGCAATGAAATTAGACGCCGGGCTGATTAAAGTTATCAGTGAACACCACGAACGACTGGATGGGATGGGTTATCCAAATCGGCTGAGTGGTGAGGAGATTTCGTATAACGGGCGTATACTGGCGATCACGGATATGTATGATGCGTTAACGGCTGACCGCTGCTACAAAGCGGGCATGTCGAGTCAAAAAGCGCTGCAGATCCTGATGAAAGACAGTGAAACCAAATTGGATGCCACCCTGTTAAGGCAGTTCATAAAATGTATCGGGATCTATCCATTAGGCTCGTTAGTGGCGCTTTCAAATCAACGTGTTGCCATGGTGATGCATCAAAATGAGAGCCAGCCTTTACGACCCGCGGTTAAAATGTTCTACTCCATCAATGGCGGCCATTATATAACGCCGAAAGACGTCGACCTTAGCAAAGACCTGCAACTAAATATCGTAAAGGCGGTTACGCCAACTGAATACAATATTGATATTAACCGATTCTTTAAAGAGTCAATCACGGCATAGCAGCTGGTGTTGCAATTAAGAAACAGTTTGCTGTGTAAACATTGCAAACCTTACCTTCAGATCCTGCTTTTAACGCTATCTGAACAATCCCCTGCTATTAGTCTGTTTCATTCGTGCAGAGCCTGATAACTCTAGTGACCTGGCGTGATTCATATGGTGTTCATTAATCACCAGCTATTGTTGGAACAGGATTTGCTCGAGTCAGTATGTATAGGTAAGTTATCTGAGGAATTTATGAAAAAGCTATTATTAGTGTGTGCCGTTTCAGCTGCTGTTTCTTTAACCGGTTGTGCTAACAGTAATAACACCCAGCGGGGGGCCGCTATTGGTGCGGTGGCCGGGGCATTATTAGGTAAGGCCACCGGCGATAATGACAAAAGCCGGTATGCCTGGGGTGCAGTAGTTGGTGCTATTGCCGGTGGTGCCATTGGTAACTACATGGATAAACAGGAAGAAGCGCTGCGCGAAGAGCTTGCAGACACCGGAGTAGATGTAGTGCGGGAAGGTGATACGTTACACCTTATCATGCCGGGTGACATTACCTTTGCGACCAATTCATCTGCTATCAGCCCAAACTTTAACCCGGTACTGGAAGACGTGGCTCTGGTGTTGAACGAATATGAAAAAACCGTGCTGATGATTAAGGGCCATACCGACGATACCGGTGCAGAAGAGTATAATCAGGCGCTCTCCGAGCGCCGTGCCAATGCGGTTAAAAATCTGTTGATGTCTTATAGTGTTAATGGCCAGCGGATCACCACTGTGGGCATGGGCGAGTATCAGCCTAAGGTGCCCAATACGTCTGCTGAGAACCGTCAGCAGAACCGTCGTGTTGAACTGTCAATCCAGCCTATTACCAACTAAACAGGCATCTTTTGACCCGCCTTAACCGGCGGGTCTTGCTCAATGCATAGCGTTGTATGCTTTTATCTGTTCGGCAACGCTGTCGGCAATGTCATTGGGAATTGGAATGGTTAAGTGATACTGGGTGACTTTCCAGCCGGACTCGGTTTTAACCAGCACGCCAGTGCCCCGGGTTAATCCGAGTGAGGCATTGTCCAGCAGCTCATCAAACCAGGCGACATCCTTGTGGGGTGAAAAGTAAATGTGGCGCTCCCTGGATTTATAGGTCCAGCCAGAACCCCGGTCAAATATGGGTTTCGCATAGTTTTTGAATTCTTCCAGCGTCCAGGTTTCGGACGCGTCGGTGCCAATAAAAATGGCTTCCTCGTCATATTGCGCGAAATAACGGTCATAGTTTGCCTGCGCAGCAAACTTGTGTAAGTTGCTGATTATAGTATCGACAGCCTCTTGCTCTGTGGCTAACGCTGAATGGCAAACCAGCCCTACTAAACAAATTAACCAACGCATAATGCCTCCTTTATTGTGGTTTTGGTCCCGATTATGACCTCTTTGAGCAAGATTACATAACACGCTGTTTTTAATATAAACGCCGTGCTGTTTACTTGCAAATAAGGGGGCGACTACTTTTCATAGTATAGGTGCGGCGATTATAGCCGTCCTCACTGTATTTATGTATCTGGAGCCATTGCGTTGATGAACCTACTTTTGAGGCAAAAAATTCGCCTCATCCCGATCATTGGCACGCTCAGTTTTGCGATTTTTGTCATTATCAACAGTGTTGTTTCTGCACAAAACGTTGATTTTCCAGCATTGTAATTAAGTACCTCAGCGTTAACCAATATGGGAAAAGTCCGCAACATACTGGTCTCCTCGGTAACACCTGTGACATTGATGGGGTAAATGGTGCCAGACAGAAAGCGGACACGGTGAGAGCCGATCTTACCGCCACAAGCCGGGGTTTTACGCGTTAAAGCTAAGCCTGTTAGCGGCCTCTTCTACGTCTTTCTGTGAATCTGCATATTGCTCGGCTATTCGGATAAACTTATCTTCACAGGCCAGAAACGCTGCAACAATGTCCGGATCAAAATGACTGCCCTCTCCTTCTTTTATTATGCTAACTGCTTTTTCATGAGAAAATGGTGGCTTATAAACACGACGGCTGATCAAGGCGTCATACACGTCTGCTAATGCCATCAGACGCGCTGAAATTGGAATTTTATCACCGGCCAGTCCCTGAGGATAACCGCTGCCATCCCATTTTTCGTGATGGCTATAAATGATTTCTGTTGCAAACGTTAGGAAGTGTTTACTGCTATCGTGTAATGAACTGATGGCTGCTTCTATCGCATCTTTTCCATATTTAGGATGACACTTCATTACATCAAATTCAGCGTCAGTTAGTTTTCCGGGTTTTAGCAATATACGGTCCGGAATACCGACTTTACCTATGTCATGTAATGGCGCGGACTTGCATATCAGCGCTATATTTTCCTGTGTTAAATAAGCAGTAAAACGGGGATTCGTCATTAGGTGTTCTGCTAGCACCTGAATATAGTGTTGAGTACGGCGAATATGGTTGCCGGTTTCAGGATCTCGTGTTTCTGCCAGCGCACCCATGGCTACCATAGCAACGTCCTGCAGCTCTTCGAGTTGGCGGGTCCGTTGTGCTACCTTCTCTTCCAGTGCATGGTTTTGCGATGCCAACAGGTCTTTAGCCTCCTTAAGCATCAGATGATTCTTCACCCGCTCTATCATAATGGCCGGCGAAATAGGCTTGGTGATATAGTCCACAGCACCGAGCGCCAGTCCTTTTGCTTCGTCACTGACTTCGGCTTTAGCGGTTAAAAATATAATAGGGATATCGCGTAAATCGGGATTCGCTTTTATGCGCTCACACACTTCATACCCGTCCATATCTGGCATCATAATATCCAGCAGGATTAAATCAGGTTTTTGCTGGTCCAGAATTTTAAGAGCTATTGCCCCGTTCAGGGCTGCCATGATGGTGTGTTGTCCGCCCAAAACGCCTTTTACAATATCGATATTGGTGGCGGTATCATCTACAGCGAGAATAAGCTTTTTAGCGGTCATAATGTACTCCGTTTAAGACTGATTGTTGGCGGCCGGTTGCAGGGAAGAAAGGCACGCCGATGCGGTGTCGAAGTCGTAGACTTGTAAAGCTTCCAGTATTGTTATCAGCGTCGCTCTGAACTCTTTTGGTGCGTTGGCGAGTAGCGCCTCGCAATAATCTGAAGCTTCACTGTCATAAAGGCTGATTTTATTGGCCAGTTCATTAATCTGTTGTACGGATAACGCTTCGCCGGTGAGTGAGTTGTTATGGATTTTTGCAGTGCCGGAAAGCGTATGAGAGAGGGTTTCGAGCATCCGCTGTAGCAAAACACTGGTAGTAGTGACCAGCTCAGATATTTCTTTTTTACTGCCATCATCGAGTGCTTGCTCGGCTAGGCGTGCCTGTTTGTGGAGCTCCTGGGCGCCAATATTGCCAGCGAGGCCGGCTAACCTGTGAAAAATGAAGCGCAGTTGCTGCGGATTGTTTTCTGCTAGCGCTTTTTCCAGTGATTCGGCAGTGTCTGCTTCGTCGATGATTACCCGTGCTAGGACACGTTTATACGCATTGACATTTCCACCAACGCGCTGAATGGCACTTCGTGTATCAAAGCCATCTATTTCCAGGTGTTCCGGTTCTGTTTCGTGCAGGTGTGGGGTCATTTCTGTATCGATAGGTGTCTCGTGGCCTATAAAATCGATCAGTAAATCAAATAACCTGTTTGGATCTATCGGTTTGCTTATATGGGCATTCATCCCCACGTCCTCACAATGTTGCTTGTCTTCGGGCATTACATTGGCGGTCATTGCGATAACCGGCATATCATCCCATTGAGAATGTTTACGAATTTCATTGGTAGCGGTAAAGCCATCCATTACCGGCATCTGTATATCCATGAGTACGGCATCAAATTGTTGCTGACCGAGGACTTCCAACGCTTCCTGCCCATTGCTGGTGGTTACCACATCTATACCGGCCTGTGACAATAATTCGCTGGCGACTTGTTGATTTACAGGATTATCCTCAACCAGTAAAACCCGATTACCACAGAGTAGGCTGCGGCGATTATGGCTGGTTTTAACGTGAGGATTAGCCAGTCCTGAACTGGCTATGCTACTGCCTTCATTCATAACGTTGATCAGGGCATCAAAGAGTGATGACGGACTCACCGGCTTGAGCAGAAATTCGTTAATACCAGCTTTCAGGGCCTCAGGTTTTACATCTTCGTGTTCGTAAGCGCTCACGAGAATGATGCGTGGCTTTTTGTGGTTGTCTGCGGTCTGTATTCTGCGGCTGGTTTCTATGCCATTAAGGCCGGGCATACGCCAGTCCATGAGGATCACATCAAATGGTCTGCTTGCTGTGGCTATCACATCCAGTGCTTTCCTGCCGTTGGAGGCAACGTGAGCAGCGCAGCCAAATTGCGATAGCAAGTTACATAATATCTGACGCATGGTGTCACTGTCGTCCACCACCAGGACTTTAAGCCCTTTAAATTGCTCCGATAAATACACCGGTGGCGAGGCTTCAGGGGCGACGCCCAGGGTAGCGGTAAACCAGAACTCACTTCCCTTATGATGTTCGCTTTCCACTCCTATATCGCCGCCCATCAAATTGGCCAGTCGCTTACAAATGGCCAGCCCAAGACCAGTACCACCGTATTTACGGGTGGTTGAAGTGTCGGCCTGAGAAAAGGATTCAAACAGATTATGCTGCTGTTCTCGGGTTAAACCAATTCCGGTGTCGGCGACACTAAACCTTAGCGTAGTCTGTTTTTTGGTTTGCTTTAGCACCGTTGCAGTAACAATAATTTCACCCTCATGGGTAAATTTCACAGCATTACTGAGCAGGTTTAACAGAACCTGGTTAAGTCTTAGCGGATCGCCTATCAGCTGTAGTGGGATTGCCGGGTCTATATTGAAAATCAGTTCGAGGTTTTTCTTCTCGACACTGACCTGCACCATAGCAGCTACTTCAAATAGTACTTTTTCCAGTGAGAATAGGTTTTTTTCAAAATGCAGTTTACCGGCTTCAATCTTCGAGAAGTCGAGAATGTCGTTGATGATGCGCAGCAAGGCATTGGCCGAGTTATCAATATTAAGCAGATAATCCTGCTGTTTAGTAGTCAGCTCGGTGCACAATGCCAGATGAGTCATGCCAAGAATTGCGTTCATCGGGGTACGAATCTCATGACTCATATTGGCCAGGAATGCAGACTTCGCCTGGGTCGCCGACTCCGCTTTTGCTTTTGCTTCCTTCATTTCGGTGATATCCACCATAATACCCAATAGTCCGCCTAAGGTATCGTTAGACAAGTGGAACGTTGTGACCCAGTACAATACGTCATGGGCCTTACCGTCGGCATAATATTGTACCAGTTCATGCTTGGCCGAACCGCCTTTGGCGAGCAGTGCAGAATCTTCGGCGTGGTACGTCTTACGATCCTCGAGCGGCAGATATTCCAATTCCATCACGGTTTTACCTATCATCATATCGCGGCTCAGGCCAAATGCTTTTTCGTAAGCGCGGTTACATCCCAAAAACACCCCGTTTGGATCTTTAATAAAAATGGGGTAGGGAATGGTGTCGACTAGCGCAGACTGAAACCGTATTTGGTCCTGTTTAGTCTGCTCCGCCCTTCTGCGGGCGGAAATATCTTCCACAATCCACAGTACACCGTCTGTCATATTGCCATCGTCGTCCTGAGCAAGCGATTTCCCCGACAGTGAGCACCATAGTGCCTTTTTACCAGCAGTTTGGAGTGGCATTTCCGCCTGGTAGTTTTTACCCTGTTGCAGGGTGGTATGTGCTGCGTGAAAAAACGACTGGTACTCTTCTTCAGTCGAGAATAATTTATCTAAACTCAGTCCGGCTACTGCTTTGGGAGTTTCGTAGCCGAGCAATAGCGCAAACCGCTCATTACAACGGTCGATACAATGTTGGCCCTTATCCAGAAAAATGCCAACCTGAGCGCTGTCGAAAATACCCTGTAATTCGCCCTTAATTTTACGCAGACGTTTTTCAACTTCCTTGCGCTCCCTAACTTCGCGCGCTAACCGGTGGTTGCTGAATGATATTGCAATAATAATCACTGCGGCCATCGCGATCATAGCGCCGGCCGCGAACAAAAAAGTGGACCAGTCAAATTCATAATCAGTACGTACATTCACCCAGCGATCGTAAAATGAGCGCTGCTTTTCCTGTGGTAAAGCCAACAGAGCTTTATTAAGAATATCAACCAGCTCTGGCCAGTCTCCCCTGACGCCTATCGCTAGTTCAAACTGATAAGGTGTGGTGGCAGCAACCTTCAGGTTTTCCAGAGTAAAACTTCTGATATTGTAAGTAACGGCAGGCAGTGTATCGAATGCGGCCGTCACTTCGCCTTCAATAACGGCGTTGAGGGCTTCATGCAATGAGTGGTATTCAACAATTTGAATTTCGGGGAAATCGCGGCGGAGGTAGACATTGGTGGCGTACTCTTTAACCACACCGATTCTTTGCCCATTTAAATCGCTCAACTGAGAGATAAAGTCGGCGTCATTACGCGTAATCAACACCATGGGCATGGAGTGATACACATCGGTAAACAAGATATCCTGATGTTGCTGACCAATGGGAGTCACGGCGGCCAGAATATCCACGTCTTTTTGCCTGAATGCGCGAATGACTTCCGACCAGTTTTTTGCCTGGTAAGGCGTAAACGTGCTGCCTAATTGCTGTTGCAGCCAGTTGGTGTACTCTGAAGTGACTCCTATATGTTCACCGGCCTTGGTTAGTCCTTCAATAGGCAGCCAGGCCGGATCAATACCGGTGCGAATATCCACATGGTTATTGAGCCACTGCTGTTCAGCTGGTGTGAGATGAAACTTACCTTCGTAGTCAAATGCCTGACTCAGATACTTGTCGCGAATCGCTTTTATGTCGGCTTCGCTAAGTGAGGCAATTCCCTGGTTAAGAATTTCCAGTAAAACCGGTTGATCTTTTCTGACTCCGATTGTCAGTGGTGTGGGCGAGACATCAAGAAAGCCAGCTGCTTGTATCTGACGCGGTAAAAAGCGGTTTATAAAGTACTCTCCCACAAAATTGTTACCAATATAGGCATCAACATCATGGGTCGCGACCAGGGTCAGTGCTTCCAGTGGATCTTTTACTTCACGAAAACGAATTTCGGGGTACTGGATTATGAGTGACTGAGCCAGATAATGACCTTTTTCCAGGGCTACACTCTTGTTTTGCAAATCAGTAATACCAGAGATGGAGTCATCGTCTTTTGCGGTAAAAATTGTGATCAGGCTAAGTAAATAAGGTTTGGTAAACTCGAAGTATTTGCGTCGCTCAGACGAAGGCGTCATTGCCGGCGATAAATCCAGCTTATCATTCAATAAAGCCGGATAAAGCGTATCCCAATTACCCAGTGTGGGCTGGCAGTCTAGCCCGGTGCACTCACAAATCAAAAGCAGGATGTCTGCACTGATGCCGCGATAGATACCGTCAGTATTCTGATATTCAAAAGGGGCCCAATTGTTGGTTGCTGCAACGTTAACGGTTGGGTTTTCTGTTATCCAGTTTTGTTGTTCTGGGGTCAGCGAAATTTTCCCAGCGAATGCCGGAGTAGCAACCAACACTAACGAACAGAACCACTTTGATAAGCGATAAAACCTTTGCTTCATTACTACTTCCCTATAACGTTGCTTTCTGCTAGTAGTGTTTACCCCTTGACCAATTCAGATTAAATTGAATCGTCCGCCACATCAACTTGTTGTGACTTTCACAAAGTATAGTACGTTAGCTGATATACTGTTGACTAATCCAACTCAGCGGACACAGGTATGCAGTATAAAACTCTGTTATTAGTGGCATTACTTAATTTAATCACCGCCTGCAGCGTTATTTCTTCAGTGGCATCGTATTCAGTGACGTCGGCTGATATCGCGTCGGAATTAGCGGGGCAATTGGACAATTTAAATCAAAAATCATCGGTGGCTGGCATTCCGGTTTTTCTGACGGTTGAAAACTTGCAGATTGATATTGGCCCGGATGGGAGGCCGGTTGTATCTTTATTGGCCGATGCGAAAGCAACAATCTCTGTTTTTGGCCTGAATTATCCCGCAAAGGTAAAACTGGGGTTGGAAGGCGAGCCTTATTACGATCAGCAGGAAAAAGCCCTGTATGTGCGTTCGCTTAGTCTGACCCGCAGTGAGATTGATGCGGCCGGGTTTAAAGGTAACCTCGCGCCGCTGGCTGACCGCTACATGGGGTTGTTTAGCCGTTATCTGGCTACCCATCCGGTGTATCAGATTGATACAACTAAAGGTGGTCTGGCATGGCTCGGTAATGTGCCATTAGACATGAAGATCGTGCCGGGCAAAATTACCTTTGTACCGCAATTCGACCAGTAAGCTAAATAGCAAACTGGGCCATGAGGCGTCGTAATGATTGCATCTGGTCGGCAAGCTTATCAGCCGTTGCTGACTGGCCTGAATGCTTGTAGTGTTACTCGTGGTCATTGTTTTAACTGCATTGGCTGCCGCTTGCTCCAGCCGCATGATGGTCTGAATGTTGACTTCTGTACGGCCCTGGATTCGTTGTGCCAGCTCGCGAACTTACTGCAAAGCCCCTGCCCTGCTCCCTGGCCCGGGCTGCTTCTATCGCCGCGTTTAAAGCCAGTAGGCTGGTTTGATCTGCAATGCCGTTTATCACTGTCAGTACCTTAACAACGTCCACTACGTCTTTTAGCAGTGTTGCTACTTGCTCGGCCGATACCGATATTTCAGATTCCAGCCCATTCATGACTCCTACGGTTTCATTGATGGCCCGATTTGCTTTATCACAGTGGCTTTTCACCTGGCTCGCCGCATTGGCAGTTTGCGTTGCATTGGTGGCGATTTCTCTGGCTGAATTGACTATATCGCCCACAAAGCCTGATACGGTGTGGCTGCTCTGCTGGCCTTTACGCAATTGCGCGCCAGCCTGTTTAGTATCGCTGCTTATCGCGGTCGTTGATTGGTAAGCGGGTTCGCTTTGGGGCGCTACCTGGCTGATTAACTGATGGATGCGTGAGGCAAAGCCGTTGAAATTTCGAGCCAGTCCACTGACTTCAACGTTAACACTATCGTTAACACGCTGAGTCAGATCACCATCGCCCTGCGTGAGCTCACGGAATGAGTTATTCAACGACAGCAGGCGCTGCAGGATCCCCTGGGAAATTAAAAATGACGTGCCAACGGCAATCAGTAACACTGCTACCGTTATAACCAGCGTCAGAATAAAGATCGCCTAGCGGGCTTTGCTGGCTTCTTTTCTTATTGCAATGACCAGGTGGATCAGCAATCATCTTTGCCAACATTGTTGCGGAGGTTTTATGCTTAACTGGTGCCTGTTACCCTTCTCTCAACTCAATACCGACCAGCTTTATGAATTACTCAAATTGCGCACTGACGTGTTTGTTGTAGAGCAAAACTGCCCTTATCCGGAGCTGGATGATAAAGACCGTATATCCGGGGTGTACCATCTGTTAGGAAAGACCGGCGATAAGCTGGTGGCTTATGCCAGGTTACTTCCTCCCGGTGTTAGTTTCCCGCAGGTGAGTATTGGCCGGGTGGTTGTGGCAGAGCAGGCGCGGGGCGCCGGTTACGGACAGCAATTAATAGGTAAAGCATTAGATGAATGTCAGCGACTGTGGCCGGAAAAGGATATCCAGATTGGTGCTCAGGTTTATCTTGAGGGCGTTTATAAGCAATTTAGCTTTGTAAGAAATTCAGAAGATTACCTGGAAGACGGGATTCCTCATGTGGATATGGTGCTCAGCAAAGGCTGCTGACCAAACTACTGGCCAGCACGTTGTGGAATGGCTACAGCCGGATAAGCAGTTTACCTTTATTGTCGCCGGTGAAGAACAGGTTAAGAGCACTCATGGCACTTTCCAGTCCTTCTAATACATGGGTCCGGTACTTTATTTTACCCTGAGCAATATAAGGACTGAGCTTCTGTAACAGCTGCGCAGCTTCATGCAGGTGGTCTGGCATGGCAAATCCCTGAATTAATATTCGTTTCTTTATCAGCGGGATCCAGTTTGGCCCGGGGGCTGGTTTCGCGGCGGTGTAGTCGGCAATCATGCCGCAAACGACCACCCTGCCGTGCACATTCATACGATTAAATATGTGCTGTTGTACCGGGCCGCCGGTGTTCTCAAAAAAGATGTCAACGCCTTGTGGCGTGAGGTCCTGAAGCTTACGCACAAGGTCATCCGTGTTGTAATTCACTGCGCCGTCAAATCCCAACTCGTTAACTATCCAGTCAGCCTTTTCATCACTGCCAACTACACCGATAACCCGCAGCCCTACAGCTTTTGCCAACTGACCAACCATCGACCCTACTGAGCCGGCTGCGCCGGTCACAACGAGTGTTTCGCCGGCCTGTGGTTTTCCAATATTAAATAAGCCCTGGGTGGCAGTCAGGCCGGGCAGACCAAAAACCGCAAGGGCGGTTTCACCGTCGACGCCAGATGGTAATTTATTGAGCCCTTTACCGTCGCTAAGGGCATATTCGGTCCAGCCCATCATGCCCATCACTTTATCACCCGGCGAGTAATCGGAGTGGTTTGAGCTAATGACCTCACCGTATCCACTGGAACGCATCCGGCTATTGAGCGCAACCGGCGGTATATAGCTGTCTTCATCAGGCATCATCCAGCCAAGCATGGCGGGATCCATCGACATGTGGGTTTGCTTAACTAACAGTTCGCCTGCGCCCGGCTGTGGAATGTCCCTAGTCACGACCTCGAACAAGTGTGGGCCGATGGGATTTCCATCGGGGCGTGCGGCCAGTAATATTTCTTTGTATTGGCTCATGAAGTACTCCTTGGTAGACACCGGGAGTATGACACATCAGCGAAATTAACCAAACCGGGTGGGTCGAGACGGTTAGTATTTGGTGTTTATGCCGCTTTTATCCAGGCAAAAATTAAATGTGAAAATGTTACCTTTTTCATTTAAGCTCGGCGGCAACTTTTCCGGCTGGCAGTCGGTAGCTGGGTGATAAATTGATTATTTTAATGGTTATAAGGAAAAAACCACATGAAAAAGACCTTTCTGGCGCTATCAGTATTGCTTACTTCATATCAGGCTATGGCCCAGAGTAGTGCAAACAATCCGCAGTTTAATTATGCCGAAGCAGGCTATGTTCAGTTTGACATCGACGATATTGATGAAGTGAAGCCTGCCGGTATTTCGGTTAGCGCGGCTAAGCAATTCGACCAATTTTTTATCACTGGCCAATACATGAGAGCCGCGGACGATACCAATCAAAACAACGGCATATCAGAACCCGGTTTCGAGGTTGATGAGCGGGCTAATCTGGAACTTACCACTACCCGTTATGAGCTTGGCGCCGGTTATATCTGGGATGTCAGCGACGGCGCTTCTATCGACCTTATGGTTGCTTACGGCAATCTCGATGCAACTGCGGATGTCGACTTTACTGCAGAAATCCGTTATACGGATATCGACGGAAATGCAATTCTGGAAACCTTTAGCGATAGCTACTCTGAGTCTGCTGATGAAAACTATTTCAGTGTGGCCGCACGATATATTTTTAACGTCAATGACTTTGTCCTCAAAGGATCTGTAGGTGCTGAGCGATTTGACACTGATGGCGCTGATACGGAGTTCGTTTATCGCGTAGAGGCGGGTTATTTTGTTACCGAAACTGTTTCGGTCAACCTGGGTTACACTGGCGGGGCTGATTATTCAGTGGCGGCGCTAACAGCGCGTTATCATTTCTAGTCCATAACAGAGAAAACCGTCATCAATACTAAAAAAGCCCCTGATGAAGGGGCTTTTTCGTGGGTAACTGAGCGGGCTTATTCGATGTTCTGGATCTGCTCGCGCATTTGTTCGACTAGCACTTTCAGTTCTACTGCTGACTGCGTGATTTCAGTGCTAATAGATTTTGAGCCCAGGGTATTCGATTCGCGGTTAAACTCCTGCATCATAAAATCCAGTCTGCGGCCGCAGGCGCCGCCTTTATTAAGAATTTTACGGGTTTCACCTACGTGAGAGTTTAAGCGGTCAAGCTCTTCCGCTACATCCACTTTTTGCGCTAACAGGATCATCTCCTGTTCAATACGGGAGGCGTCCAGTTCTAGCTTGGCTTCTTCAAAGCGAGTCTGAATCCGCTCGCGTTGCCAGTTGAGAATTTCCGGCATACGCTCAGCCACTTTTTGTGCTTCAACTTCGATGGCATCAAGGCGCTGCTCAATCAGCGACTTGAGATTTTCGCCCTCATCCCCGCGAGCGGTAATAAAGTCATCCATAGCTTTATCCAGGCCGGCCAGCAAATCGGCCTGGATAGTATCTGTATCCGCTTCCTCAGCCGCAATGACACCCGGCCAGCGCAGTACGTCGAGTGGGTTAACGCCGGTTGACTGCCCGTGCGACTGTACCCAGTCGGCAGCGTGCAATACTTGTTTGGCCAGCTCTTCGTTAAGCGTTAACTTGGTGACGGCTGCATCGTTTGCGGTGAAGCGTAAGGCGCATTCTACCTTACCTCGTTGCAAACGCTTTCTGAAACGGTCGCGAAGCAGCGGCTCTAAGCTACGAAACTGTTCAGGCAAACGAAAATAGGTTTCCAGGTAGCGTTGGTTTACTGAGCGAATTTCCCATACTGCTGTTCCCCAGTCCTTTTTTACTTCGCTGCGTGCGAAAGCCGTCATGCTATAAATCATTGTATTATCCGTCGGCATATTGCTTGTGTAGTCATCTATTGTACTACAGTCCGCTTCTGAACCCTATGCCTTTGCATCGTTGCTGCATGCGTGGGTTTCACATGGAACATCAGGCGGACAGAAGTGATTCAACGTTCAACTTATGCCATTAATTACGCTATACTATCGCCGTTAAATTAGCCGAGTACCCAATTTCAGGAGATTACCATGCGCCCAAGTGGCCGAACTGCCAGCCAAATCCGCCCCGTCACCATTACCCGTAACTTTACCTGCCATGCGGAAGGTTCTGTGCTGGTGGAATTTGGTAACACCAAAGTGTTATGTAATGCCACAGTTGAAGAAGGCGTACCACGTTTTATGAAAGGTCAGGGTAAAGGTTGGATCACGGCTGAGTACAGCATGTTGCCACGCTCTACTCATACCCGTTCGCAACGGGAGGCTGCGCGCGGCAAACAAGGTGGTCGTACTCTAGAGATTCAGCGCCTGATTGCCCGCTCTCTGCGTGCTGCGGTTGATCTGAAATTATTGGGCGAAAATACCATTACCTTTGATTGCGACGTGATTCAGGCCGATGGCGGTACCCGTACCGCTTCTATTACTGGTGCCTGTGTAGCGTTAATCGATGCCCTTACCTATATGCGTAATAAAGGCATTATTAAAGCCAATCCGCTTAAGCATATGATTGCTGCACTGTCGGTAGGTATTTATGAAGGTACACCTATCGCCGATCTGGAATACATCGAAGACTCTGCCGCCGAAACTGACATGAACGTTGTGATGACAGAAACCGGTAAGCTGATTGAAGTTCAGGGGACTGCTGAAGGCGAACCCTTCTCGTTTGAAGAAATGCACGAATTGCTCGATATTGCCAAACACGGATTGCGAGAGTTATTCGATATTCAGAAAGCGGCATTAAATTAAGTTTCGGAGTTTCTATGAAAGCATTCCAACAGGCGTTTATTGAGTTCGCGATTGCCCGTGGCGTTCTGAAATTTGGTGAGTTTACCTTGAAATCTGGCCGTAAAAGTCCGTATTTCTTTAATGCCGGTTTGTTTAATCGCGGAGGCGATCTGGCCAAGCTGGGTCGGTATTATGCCGATGCATTAACCGATGCTGGCATCAATTTTGATGTATTGTTTGGCCCGGCATATAAGGGGATCCCCATTGCCACCACAACAGCAGTGGCTTTGGCCGATCACCACGGGATGGATGTGCCCTACTGCTTTAACCGCAAAGAAGCTAAAGATCACGGCGAAGGCGGAAATCTGGTGGGAAGCCCGCTGGCAGGCAAGGTGATGTTGGTAGATGACGTGATTACTGCTGGCACAGCGATTCGTGAGTCGATGACCTTAATTGAAGCCAACGAAGCTTCACTGGCCGGGGTATTGATTGCGCTGGACAGACAGGAACGCGGTACGGGTGACTTGTCGGCGATCCAGGAAGTGGAGCGCGACTACCATACCAATGTAGTGTCTATTGTTTCGTTAAATGACGTGGTGACTTACCTTAAGTCTGCCGGCGGTTATGATGAGGCGATCGCGGCTATTGAAGCGTACCGGGAAAACTATGGTATCTGAACCTACGTTTAACTGGCAGGATGCCGATCACCAGTTAGATGCTCTGGGCCTGCGCTGCCCGGAGCCAGTGATGATGGTGCGCTTGCAAATGCGTAAACTTGCCAACGGAGAAACGCTGTGTATTACCGCAGACGATCCTGCTACGGTAAGAGATATTCCTAGTTTTTGTCGTTTTATGCAGCACACCCTGGTAGCTGCTGACACCGACGAACTCCCCTATCGTTACCTGCTTAAAAAGGGCCTGTAAAAGACGTTACCCAGCTTCTGGTTATAGTTCAGGCTGAAAGCTGTTACTGGTACTTTTAAACAATTTTGGGCTACAGCCGTATTCACTTTTAAACAGTTTATTGAAGTAAGGGACATTTTTGTATCCTACTGTATAAGCTATTTCAGATACGTTGGAATCTTCATGTTCAGAGAGTAACCTGGCTGCTTCATTAAGCCTTAACTTATTCAGATAAGTTGAAAAGGTATAACCCAGTTCCTCTTTCAGGAGTTCGTTAATCTTATTGCGGTTAATTCCTGAGGCTTGCACGATATAATCTAGATTAACATCAGGGTTGGCGTATTCGGTTGCCATCAGCTTAAGAATTGCGCTTTTATCTTTATCTTTGTGTGATTCAATAGACAGCTGTTTATAGGCTATCAGCGGGCGGTCTTTTCGCATTTTATCCCGGATATCCGCCATCAAATACGAAGCATGTTGGCGAACCAGCCAAATGAGCAACACTATCCATCCGACAACGCTCACTGCGCCAAACAAATACAAATAAAACCAGTTTTTGCCACGGAAGGTGATGTCTCGAATATTGATATTCGAAAGGATATTTTTGGGGCTTTGAATGGAACTGCCAAATGAGATTTTCAGTACATTGGACAGGTTATACTCCTGTGCGCTTAGTTGTTGGTTGTACGATTTAAACCACCACTCTGGTGTATCAAGACGCGTTAAATCGATATCAAATTGCTGCCATTCCTCTTTACAAAGAAAATAGTGCGTGGAAATGCGATCCGAACGCTCATCATCAAATTTTGAGGCATTGTCATCCAGCGTAAACACTGAAAAAGTCAGCGTATTTTCGGGTTTACACTTAGCGGTAAAAGACAGGGTGTCGAACTGACCAATATCTACCGATGTTGGGTTTCCTTCGGTGTCGACAAACTCCATTTCACCCATCGCAAAGATACTTTCGCCCTCTTCTCGAAGATACATATTTAACGAATAACTGTAATCACTGTCGATAATTTCAATATGTGACGTTCCGCCTTCGGATGCATCGGAATACGTTTTGGCACGCCACTGAAAGTTTTCTGTGTCGCTGGCTGGCAGCATAGGTTCGCTGAGAAAAGTAAACTCCATGGCAATAAAGCCTAACGCTGCGGTAAAAAGCAACATCAGTATTAATGCGTATGTAACTTTTCTGTAATAACTGAACATAAATAGCTCTAGCAACTCCGCCAAACATGCATACCTTCGTACAGACATATAACCAAACAGGAAGAACTTCGTCAACGAGTATCAATAAGCGGTTATAACGGGCTTAACTGTCTATTTCTGCTTATATTATTCGCCCGAAAAAATTGCAATTTCTGCACAGTCGTAGCTTTTTAATTAATATTAATAGCGCCAGTCTATTCTTTTCCTTATCTTTTTTCTGTTTACAGGTGAGTAACATCTTGTTTCTTTAAATATAAAAGTGATTCAAGTAGTCAACGCATCAAGGGTAACGGCTGTCTATGATGGCGGTTTATTTTCTATCAAAAGTCAGAATGGGTTTCGCAATAAACTGTGGGCTAACTTTCTCACCGCTAAGCCACATGGTTTAAACGTAATAATGGCGACGTATAAACACTGATTCTGACAACAGGAAGTACGGAGAAAAGTATGAAGAGAACGTATTTGGTTGCGTGTTGCATGGCACTGACGTGTTTGTCAGTGCCCTTGCTAACAGGCTGTGAGCAAACAAGTAGTGCCCAACAGGTCATCGCCGCAGGTACCTTCGAAAACTTTGACCATGGCATTGTTGTGCAACCTGCACGAGGCCAGGCAAAGCGTATTTACTTAACCGTAATGGCCGATGACATTATTCGGGTGACAGCTTTACCACACGGTAATTTAAGCAGTGTTAAAGACAGCCTGATGGTCGTTGCTTCTCCGCAAGGTAACTTTACTACCCAATCCAGCAATCAGCATGTCATATTGACAACTGCTTCCATGAGTGCAGAAGTTTCTCTTACAGATGGGCGCATGGTGTTAAGAAATGCGGCCGGAGAGGTGCTTCTTGACACCGTAAACAGTGGCGAATTTGGCCCGGTCACAGAGGACCCCATTAAGCCAGAGGCGGACTCTTACGCAGTAAGGCAGCAATGGAACAAAAACTCTGATGAAGGTTTCTTTGGATTGGGTCAGCATCAGAATGGGCAGGTAAACTACGCGGGTGAAAACGTCGAACTGAGCACACATAACTTGCAGATTTCTATTCCGTTTGTTGCCTCAACCCGCAATTACGGTGTGTTATGGGATAACGCATCAATTACGCGTTTTGGTGATCCTGAACTTTCTGCGCCCATAAAAAATGGCTTTACGCTGTACAATGAAAACGGTGAAAAAGGCAGCCTCACGGCATACTATTACGATGGTGACGAATTACTGTTGCGTCGTGACGAAGCCGATTTAGATTATCAGTTTCTGGCCAACAATTCGATTCGGGAGATACCGTTTCCCGCCGAGTTAGGCGATGTTGCGCAGCCCCGTGTTGTATGGAAAGGCCAGATAAGCCCTAACCGTTCAGGCGTTCATAAGTTCAGAATGTATAGCAGTGGCTATGCTGCGTTATCCATTGACGGCGAACAATTGTTAGATCGTTGGCGGATGAACTGGAACCCCTGGTTCCATACCACCGAGACTGAATTAACGGCTGGCGAGAAGGTCGACATTGAAGTGGATTGGGATTCGCAAGGCGGATATTTCCGCTTGCTACACAATGCACCACAGGATAAAGCCGACCAATACAGTTTATCGCTGGCTTCTGAGTCAGCCAAAGCTATCGACTACTATGTGGTGGTCGGTGACAATTACGATGAGCTGATTGCCGGTTACCGAGAACTTACCGGAAAGTCTGTCATGTTGCCCAAATGGGCTTATGGATTCTGGCAAAGCCGAGAGCGCTATACCACGCAGGATGAACTGCTGGAAGTATTAAAAACCTACCGTGAACGACAAATTCCCATCGACAATATTGTACTGGACTGGTCGTACTGGCCCCAGGATGCCTGGGGTAGCCATAAGTTTGATAAAGCGCATTTCCCGCAGCCTAAAGCCATGATTGACGAAGTACACGAGCTAAATGCCAACATCATGATATCGGTATGGCCTAAGTTTTATGCTACGACAGATAACTATAAGGAGCTCGATGAAAAAGGCTATATGCTGAACAAGAATGTTGAAATTGAAGGGAATCTCGATTGGATTGGGAAAGGCTATCTGAACGGGTTCTATGACCCCTACCCGCAAGAGTCTCAAGAAATTTTCTGGCGTCAGCTTAATGAAAATTTAAACGTACTGGGCATTGATGCATGGTGGCTGGATGCGTCTGAACCCGACATTCACTCTAACCTGTCGATAACCAAGCGCAAAGAAATCATGAGTCCGTTGTCGATTGGCAACGGGGCTGAGTATTTTAATTCCTATGCTCTGGCCAATGCCGAAGGGGTGTATAATGGCGAGCGCGAAACCGATGGTCATAAGCGTAGTTTTATATTAACCCGCAGTGGCTTCGCGGGGATCCAACGTACCGGGAGTGCTATCTGGAGTGGGGATACCGTACCGCGCTGGTCAAATTTGAAAGAGCAAATAGCCGCTGGTCTGGGGGCCAGTCTGGCGGGTATGCCCAACTGGACGATGGATATTGGTGGATTCACGCCAGAAAACCACTATCGCTATTACAACGGTAAGGTGGTAGGGCATTATTCGCAAATGCCACCTGCATATCAAGATGAATGGCAGGAGCTTAATCTGCGTTGGTTTCAGTTTGGCGCATTCGTGCCGTTGTTCCGCTCCCATGGTCAGAACCCGTATCGTGAAATCTTTAATATTGCCGATGAGGGCTCTGCGGTGTACGACTCATTGGTGTCTTACACCAAGCTCAGATACCGTTTAATGCCATATATCTACTCGCTTGCGGGTGACCTGTACCACAAAGACGGTACGATGATGCGTGGACTGGTGATGGATTTCCCGCAAGATGATACTGCTATCAGTGTGAATGATGCATACCTGTTTGGCCCATCATTACTGATTAACCCAGTCTATGAGTTCAAGGCACGTGAGCGTGATGTGTACCTGCCCGGTAAGGGCAAATGGTATGACTTCTACAGCGGAAAATTACACCAGGGCGGACGTACAATCAGTGCTGAAGCACCACTGACACAAATGCCCATATTTGTGCGCGCCGGCGCCATTATTCCTACCGGAGAGGATATCCAGTATGTCTACGACAAGCCTGCGGGAGACTATACACTCAATGTGTATACCGGCGCCGATGGTAAATTCGAAATTTATCACGATGATGGTAAATCCTACGGCTACGAGAATGGGCAGTATTCTTATACGCCTGTTGTTTTTGATGATACCGAAGGGACGCTGACGATTGGCGATCGTCAGGGACAATTCGATGGGATGGTAACATCGAGAACCTATCATATTCGCTTTATAGAAGAGGGTGATTCACTGCTTGATTTTTCTGCTAAGCCGGATATCAGTGTGATATATGATGGTAAATCTGTCACCGTTAAAAAGGACAATAACTAATGCGTCGATTATATGGTTTGTTTGTCTTACTCGCTTCGTTGCACGCTGTTGCCGCTGGCGACGTCATCAATGTGCTTAACACGGATATTGCGATTCCGCTTTATATTGAAAATGATGGCCAGGTGAAGGCTGTCACCGGTGAGTCAAGCTCAACGGATGACGGCAGTATCAAGCTGTCGTTTAACGACAGCAGGTCACGAAAAGAAGCGGTTATTACCTTTAAGGACGCCTGGAGTGGCCGGTTGTTTGCTAAAACGCCAAAACCGCTGAATTTAACAGACTACATGGCAGATGGCGTGTTGTCGTTTGCGGTAAAAGTTGATGATGTCACCAAAACCGGATTTCAGGTTGAAGTAAGCTGCAATGCCAATTGTCGCAACAGCGTAGATATCTGGCCCCGGTTGAAAGCGATGCAAAATAAAGGGTGGCAGCGAGTTGCAATGCCACTGGCCTGTTTTAATCGTGACGGTGCAACCTTTAACGCGGTAGAACAGCCACTGCGCTTTTATTTTTACGGCAGCGGAGAACTATCTGTTGCTGATATCGCCTTGCAATCAGTCGGTGAAGCTACGTTGGATTGCCCCGACCTCGACGCAATTACGGTTACGCCTGTTCCATTACGCGCGTTTTGGGCTGATGACTGGTGGATGAATCGACACGAGCAAAAACTCAAAGAAAAGGACAGCATCAAACCTGAGCTGGTGATGATTGGCGATTCCATTACCCACGGCTGGGAAGATGCCGGAGCGGCGGTCTGGCGGTCACACTTTGGACATATTCCCACGCTTAATTTAGGCTTTAGCGGCGATCGTACCGAGAACGTGTTGTGGCGACTCGAGCATGGTGAGCTGGATGGTATTAACCCTAAGCTTACTATGATCATGATTGGCACCAATAATACCGGGCACAGGATGGACTCTCCCGCAGCCATTCGCGATGGTGTGGCGCGAATTCTTGATGAACTGGAAGCGAGAACTCCGGGTAGCAAAGTCGTATTACTGGCGATATTCCCGCGGGGAGCAGATAATTCTGACAAGGAAAGAATCAACAACCAACAAGCCAACCAATTGCTTAAAGTGCTTGCTCAGCAGCGCAACGTCACATTTGTCAATATCAATCAGCAGTTTCTTGATGAATCGGGCGTGTTAAGCAAGGACATTATGCCGGACTTGTTGCATCCTAAAGCAATCGGTTACGAAATTTGGGCTAAAGCTATAACTCCCCATATTGAAAAGGTATTTTCCGGTCAATAAGTGCTTACAACTCCGACAGTGCCTGCAACAGCAATTGCTGCAGACACTGTTTTTGTTTGATTGACGTTGCATGTAAATCACACAGATGAATTTGGTGCCCTTGTAAGAGGTGTTTTAATACACTGACCCGCATATTTACCGCCACAAACTCTGGTTGTTTATTCCCCTGCATACTGGTTCCTTAGTGAATTGACGAAGAAGACTGGCGCAGGTTGTTGCAACGCAACCATTCTTTTAGCTGGGCTATGGTATTTAACAGGTCCGGCTCACTGGCATACAATGGCGATAATGCGGATAACTGCTGTTGAGTATCGGCCATGATACTGTCATTAACCGTGTCGCTAACCTGATTACAGCATTGCTGGTGGGCCATTGCCGCGGCAGCAAATACAACCAGATCCTGCTGATAACGGTTTGATGTATTATCCGGTTGGCGCAACGAAAGCAACACTGATTGCGCCACTTCCCATACCAAGCGATACCGTTTTACGGCTTGTTTGATATGTCCGTTTCGACGCATTTGCAGGGCCTGTGCATTAAAGGTTTGCCGTTGCTCACGGGCCTGTTCTGGGTTGAGTTGTAACCATTTACGGTAAACCGGACAAAGTACTGAGGTGCGCATGGTCGTCTCTCCTCGCGATTAACAATTGCCAGGAAATAAGTTAATGCAAATGATAATTATTATCAATAGTGGGTTGTGATTTTTATCTGTGTTGTGTTTTCTGTTGGTTTAACTTAAGACCCACCATAAACCGGCGACGACAACGGTTATGCCAACCATTGCTTTTGTTTTATAACGTTTTATGAATTTTTCTGCTTTATTGCCTACTAGCTTAACTAACAGCGCCAAACCAAAATAGCGCAGGCTCCGGGCCATCACCGTTGCCAGTAAAAACAGCCAGATAGAGTATTTAGTGGCACCTGCAGCAAGCATTGCAATTTGAAATGGAACCGGGATTATGCCTAGCGACAACACAAACCAAAAACCTTGCGCATCCATCTTTTGTTTTACCTGGTCAAACTGTTGTTCAGAGCCAAACCAGCTAATTAGATCCTGCCCAATGGCATCAAATAGAAAATACCCAATAGCATAACCAAACAGTGCCCCAATAATACAACCCAGTGTCGCCATGGCGGCTAACACCCAGAGTTTGTCACGTTTGGCCTGCATTAACGGCACCAGTACGGCTTCCAGCGGCACCGGTACAATGGTAGATTCTAGAAAAGAGGCAATGGTCAAGCCGCGTAGCATGTGCTTCGATTCAATCATCGCCTTCGTTTTGCGCTTTAGCGTGTCTTTTACCAAGGGAAAATGCCCCTATTGTTTGTAAATTTTTCCGCCTTTCATTACAAACCGCACGTTTTCCAGTGTTGTAATATCATTCAGCGGATTGCCCTTAACCGCGACGATATCGGCGAATTTACCGGCCTCCAGGGAACCAAGCTTATCGTCAATGCCGAGCATGGTGGCTGCGTTAATCGTTGCGGCTTGTATTGCTTTTGCAGGGGGCATGCCAGCTTCAACCATCAAACCAAATTCCTGACCATTATCACCATGGGCTGAAACACCGCTGTCGGTACCAAAGGCAATGCTTACGCCGTTCTTATAGGCCTTGCCAAATGTAGCCTGAATAAGTGGCCCGATGGCCGCGGCTTTAGGTCGAACAATGTCTGGAAAATAGCCATCAATCTTAGCTTTTTCGGCCACAAAATCACCGGCCAGAATGGTTGGCACGTAATAGGTGCCGTGCTTTTTCATCAACGCCATTACCTCTTCGTCCATGTAAGTGCCATGTTCAATGGACGTTACCCCGGCTTTGATAGCGCGCATCATGCCTTCTTTGCCATGGGCGTGCACCGCAACCGTCATTCCGTAATCTTTCGCGGTAGCTACCACAGCATCCAGTTCATCGTTCATAAACTGCGGGTTTTGCCCACTTTTGGCCACGCTTAGCACGCCGCCTGTGGCGGTGATTTTAATGGCGTCTGCACCATCCTGATAACGCTGCCGAACAGCCTGACGTGCTTCTGCCACACCATTAATTACACCGTCTTCAGGGCCTGTATCAGGGCGGATCATTTTAGCCATGCCATTACTCGGATCGGCGTGGCCACCGGTGGTTGCCAGAGATTTGGCGGCGGTGTAGATACGCGGGCCGGTTGCCATGCCCTTATTAATTGCATTGCGCAAAGCAACTGTCTCATTGTAACTGTCACCCAGGTTACGCACCGTGGTAAAGCCTGCCATCAGTGTTTTATTAGCATAATGCGCTGCTGCCAGGGCGTAATCGGCTTCATTTTGTGTAAACCGTTTCAGGTACGACGACGTGCCGCTTTGCTGTGAACTCAGATGTACGTGCATGTCCATCAAGCCAGGCAGCACCACGGAATCGGTTAGATCGATAAGCGTGTCGCCTGTGGCCACCTTAATATGACCCTGGTGGATCTCGCTGATAGTGTCGTTCTCAATAACCAGCGATACCGGGCCGGTTAGCTTGTCGTCAGTGCCGAGAAAGGCGTTGCCTGCATGGATCACCGTGGCGGCCTGTAAGTCATTCACCGCAAGCAGGGCTGCCGCCAGCAGGATGGATTTAATCGTATTCTTCATTGTTCTTTGCTCTTATTGTTGTGAAGTCATTTCACTTCACTTTATGTCATGACTGGCGCTTTTACAAAATACCCTGCAAACCGACAGCAATGTTAAATGCTCCCTGATGAGCAACAGTAAATCACAAAAGAGAAAAGGAACCTGTCATGCAATAAAGAATAAGGAAGATATCAGCGCATTCACTGGCTATTCACCTGGCACTGGTATTTGCCATTTTGTCACTGATCTTTATGTTACCGTTTACCCTTATGATGACGTCGCTGGCACCGAATATGCCTGAGCAAAATACCATGCCGTTTATGTTCACCGGCGCGATGACATTCGTAATGCCGGTCTTTTATTTAGTTTTTACTTACATTTTTACGCTGATTATGGCGTTTATCTATAATCTGCTGGCCAAAATGACCGGCGGCGTAAGGGTTACACTGGAAGCGAGTGACTAAGCGCCAATAAATAACAGCCAATAAAAAAGCCACCGTCAGGTGGCTTTCTTCAATACCATTTTGCGAAGCGGACTTATTGCGCCATCAGGCTGTCTTTGAGTTCACGTAGTTTCGCTTTAATGCGGCGCATGTTATCCGGGCCGGTGCGTAATAGTTGTTTCTGCGGGTCGGATAACCCTTCCAGACGCTCGTCAGCATATTTATACATGACTGAATCGGTATACACCTCTACCGGCATTTTCACTTCTGGTGTATCCAGCAGCGTATCAATGGCTTCAATCAGTACCTCAGTGAAAGGCTGATCCGGGTCGCCAATTTCAGCATACTTGGTCTGAATCTCGTCCTGGTAGGTTTCGTACAGGGCAATCAGGTCTTCGTTGCTCATTGACTCCAGTACGTCTACATAAGGGGTGTAACGCTTGTAACTGGCTGAATCAATCCACTCGCGGTCGGCCTGGGTATACACCCGGAAATCCTGGTCCGGTGGTGTGAGCAAACGGTGGTTAGGAGCAGTTTCATCATCAGCCAGGTTAGTCGCCGTTACAACAAAGCGCTGTAATAACCCGTCGTTGACCAGTAAACGACTTAGCGTTGGTGACGTTGCAATAGTTTCCAGAGCGGCCTTAATGGCGGTATCGCTAACGTCCAGAGGTTCTGGCTCAGGCGCAGGCTCTGGCATGGGTTCAACCTCCTGATCCGGATCGATTTCTACTGGTTCAGGCGGTGGCGTTGCTTCAAAGGTATCAGTTGGCTCAGGCTCGATAGGCTCAGGTTGGGCAACCGCCGGCGTTTCTGTTTCAACGACAGGTTGCGGCTCTGGTTCACTTGATGGCCACATCAATACTACCAGTAACACAACAACGATTACGCCTACCACAATGGCATAAGGTAACCAGGATCGCTGCTCAGTATTTTCGCTCATATTTGTCTACCTTGATCATTGGCTGCGGAATTCCATACTATCAGAGTTAATGACAATCCGCTGAAAATCAATGCACTTTTGCAAATCTTTTCGATTATGAAAACTCACTTACTACCCTCATATTTATTGAATACAGGACTTGGCAGCAAGAGTAAACCGTTAACAGGTACGATTTTATAGATGCTTTAGGGATAATTTGGTTCATTTCATCTTTTCTTTACTTTCGTGCGTACTTAATGACGAATTCCTGATTTCGGAGTGTTTATGCACAAGTTTATGAGCAGCGATATTGAGAAAGGTCCGCTGGAAATTGAGAACCTGGAAGTTCAGTCGTACGAAATGAATGTCTATCTGGTCCAGCTAACCATTGATGGCAATACTGGCCTGGTATTCAGCGATAAAGACCAGCCCATGCGGTTTTACAGTGCTGGCCATATTCGCGAATTTTTTATCCATTGTGAGGTGGCCAACTCATTTATGACCCACGATACGCCGTATGATGAAATGATCGGCAATCCGCCTAAAGCCCGGCATTCGATGGCGCTGCCGTTCAGTATGGAGTTACCCTATTAAAGCCATTTTGCGGCCGCTTCACGTAAATCGACCTGTGTATTAAGGCGTTTAGCCAGTAGATACAAGCCGCCAAGTTTACGGTGAATGAACACTGCATCAATCGGCGGTACATGCCAGAAACCCTGCTCGAAGCTCAGCGCCATGCCTGCCGTTTGCAAACGTCCCAGCAGGTCACTTTCGCCAAAGTCATAAGCGCCTTCACAATACAATGCCTCACAAGCAAGGCAGCCCATTGCCAGTACACTGGCCTGTTGTGATTCAGTGTGAGACTCTTGCATCAAGCCAATATTAAAAGCGGCCTCGGCCACACCAGGCATATCCTCTATGGCCATACTGCGCAGTAGCTGCAAATAACCTTCAGAAATAGCGACTGGTATTTCCCGACAGGCACCAAAATCCAACAAAGCAATTTGCTGCGTATCTGGCATATACCGGTAGTTCGCCATGTTCGGGTCGCTCTGGATGAGCCTGAAGGCAAATACCTCGTCAAAGAACAGTCTGAACAGCTCCGTCATCAAATGATTACGTACTGTCCGTGGTTGTTCGCTAAGTGCTTCAATGGGGCTACTGATAATATGGGTCATTGCCAGTACATTGGGCGTACTGAGTGCTGCATAAACCTCGGGTAGCACAAAACTCTGGTAGTCTGCCGATGCCCGTAGGTAGCGGGTCATCATTTCCGCTTCGCGAATATAGTTAGCTTCATCATGCAGTTGCAGTTTGGCTTCGGCCAGCAGTGGCTTGATATCAAAGGAAGCGGGCAGCAGGCCGGAAAGCCGGATAATACTGGCGACGTTATCTACGTCGCTATCGATGCTGTTACTAATGCCCGGGTACTGTACTTTGACCGCCAGGGTTTCACCTTGCATGGTTATGACTTTATGCACCTGACCAATCGACGCAGCGGCGATTGGTGCATAGGAAAAATACAGTAGTTTATCGAACCAGCCTGCACCCCAGGCTTCATCGAGCACTTTTTGTAATTGCTCTTTGGGCATCGGGTCGGCATCTTCTCGCAGGCGCGCCAGAATGGCGCTGAGTTCCGGCGGTAGCAGCTCGCCGCTGTCCATGGATATGAGCTGGCCCAATTTCATGGCGGCACCCCGCAGTGACGCCAGTTGGTCGGTAATGCGCTGAATATTTTTAGGAGTGAGTACCAGGTCTGACAGTACCGGGCGTTCACCCCGGAGCAATTTCGACGTGCCATTGGAAATCACGCTGCCGGCAATTTTAGTGGCCAGCGACCCTATCCGCGACAGCCTGGCTATGCGTGAGCTGGGAACGGGGTTATTTTTTGGGGGCTGGTTCATACACCCTTAAACGAATTGCGATATAAACTGGATCAGCATGCCCGCTGCGCTGCCAATACCAAAGCCAAACCAGCCGTTTTTATCCAGATAGCGGGCCAGCGAGGCGCCGAAAATACCACACCACAACATGCTGCCGTAAATAGCTATCAGACCAGTACCCATGCCACTATCCGGTAAGAACATCATCACAATAATAGTGAGTGCCATGGCACCAGACAGGATCACAAAAATAATGTTTTTCTTTTTTACCTGGGGAGTATCGGTTTGGTTGGTGTCGGTCATTCAGATTGCCCTGTCATTGTTTTGAGCATGATGACCATTTACGCAGGTCAGGTCAAATGCGACCTTGGTCTGAACAAGCAAAACCGCGGGAGTGCCCGCGGTACTTGAATCGATTAAAAGTGGACTTCCAGTAACTCAACACTGTCGGTAAAGGTCAGTGTTTTTAAATCGCCATTGCCTTCAACATTGATAGTGTTCACCTGCTCCGGCCATAAGTCCCGCAGAGCATCATGACGAATTTGCAGGCCCTCCAGTGCAGGCGGTTGGGCAGTTTCCTGATATACCCAGAAGTGTTTGCCTTCTACCTCAAAACCCACAAGGTTGAGCGGCAGGGACTCGCCCTGAGCATTAAGCAGGATAAACCGGTCCGCCACATAGCGGGCAAATGCCGTTTGCGTTTCGTTATCATCCAGAATATCGGCGGTTTTCTTGAACAGCGCTTTTACGGCGTGTTCTGCATCATGCAGATTAAACCGGTGCATGACCTCAATATTCTCGGTGCGCGGATTAAACAACACCGTGGTGATTGCGGTTTTTTGCTGATGTGCCACAGCCTGACCACAGGCCACAAAGAACAGCAGGGCATAAAGCCCTGCCTGCATGACACTTTTTACTCGATGGAGTTTAGTTGTCATCACCTTCTTTCTTCTCACCGTCTTCGTCTTCGTCGGTTTTTAGCTCGGTTTTAATATCCTGCATGATATCACGACGAGCACCTTTCTTCGTCGAACTCGACTTGTACGCTTCAATCCGTGAAGGAATGATTTGACGTGGGTAGTGGTTGTTTTCCACATCAACGTCAGCCGTTTCCCAACGTGGGTCAACGGTTACGCTAACCAGCTCTTTGTCTTTGTCGGTAACCACCAGCTTGCTAACTGCCTTAGGGGTACGACGCCAGATTTCAGCCGGAATACGCATCATCTCTTTGGTCCCGTCGGCAAAGGTCATTTCCAGAATAATTGGCATAACCAGGCCGCCCACGTTAGAGAATTCCATCACGTAGTAGTTTTTGTCTTCTTCAACGGCACGCTCAAAGGCTTTACGTTCCCACGGCTCAAGCTTCTTCAGCCAGCTTTGGTACTTGTTACGTTCTTTGTTGGTTACGGTAAATTGATCGTTTTCGTCGTAGAAGTCGGTGATGTCCGGGAAGCGTTCTACCCACAGTTTACGACCTTCTTCTTTGTTACGTTCAACGGTCAGCGACATTGGCTTGTCTTTCTCGAACTGGCGCTCACGGGCAAAATCAATATCCGGATCTTCTGTATCCAAACGCAGTTTGTACACCTTGTCCAGCGAGATATCTACGTGATCTGTGGTGTAGAACCAGCCACGCCAGAACCAGTCTAAATCAACGCCTGAGGCTTCTTCCATGGTGCGGAAGAAATCAGACGGTGTAGGACGCTTAAACATCCAGCGCTGAGCGTATTCTTTAAAGGCAAAATCAAACAGTTCACGGCCCAGGATGGTTTCGCGCAGAATATTCAGGGCAACGGCTGGTTTGGTGTAAGCGTTCGGGCCTAAACGCAGTACCGAATCAGACTGAGTCATGATTGGCACCTGAGTTTGTGACTTCATGTAACCTGTCACATCACGCGGCTCAACACCCCATGGAATGTCCGGATCCCACTCTCGACCGGCAACGCCATCGAGAAAGCTGTTTAAGCCTTCATCCATCCAGGTCCACTGACGCTCGTCTGAGTTTACGACCATCGGGAAGTAAGTATGCCCAATTTCGTGGATAACCACACCAATCAGGAAGCGCTTCTCAGCCAGCGAGTATGTGCGTGAGCCGTCGTCCTGCAATTCAGTACGCGGACCGTTAAAGGTGATCATGGGGTATTCCATGCCGCCTACCGGGCCATTTACTGACTGTGCCGTTGGATACGGGTAGTTAAAGGTAAAGCGGTTATACACTTCCAGCGTATGCACGATGGATTCGGTAGAATATTTCTGCCACAGATCGCCACCTTCTTTTGGCCAGAAAGACATCGCCATTACGTGCTTCTGCGGACCGCCCTGCTTCACGCCTTTCGCGTCCCACATAAACTTGCGAGAAGAGGCCCAAGCGAAGTCACGCACATTATCGGCTTTGAAGTGCCAGGTTTTGGTTTTGCTGGTGCCTTCTTTTTCGTTTTCCAGTGCTTCTTCCGGGGTTACAATAAATACGGGACGATCAGCATCTTCTGCTTTTTCCAAACGTTCACGCTGTTCACTGGTCAGCACGTCTCGTGGGTTTTGCAGTACACCGGTAGACGATACAATGTGGTCAGCTGGTACGGTCATGGAGACTTCGTAGTCACCGAACTCCAGGGTAAATTCACCGCGACCGATAAACTCTTTGTTGGTCCAGGCTTCGTAATCGGTGTAAGCCGCAAGACGCGGAAACCATTGAGCCAGCAGGAAAATATCGTTGCCGCCTTCGCGTTCGTCATCCGGGAAGTGCTCGTAACCAGAACGGGCTGATACCGCATCTTCTTCAACAATGTTGTAGCCAAAGTCGATGTTCAATTCGGTTTTCTTGCCTGGCTTTAACGGCTCGGCCAGGTCAACACGCATCAGGGTGCCAACAATCACGTAGTGCAGTGGCTTACCGCGACCATCGGTGACTTTCTTGATTTGGTAGCCCAGTTCGTTGTCATCAACAAACTGCTGGCGACGAATGGCGCCCATGGATAATTTGGCTGGCGAGCTGCCAGAAGCAGCAGAGGTTGCTGGTCCACGGTTACCAATACCACCAAAGGTGGTGGTCAGTGCCGACATGGAGTCGTCACGGAATTTGTTCTGGTCCAGTTGGATCCACAGGTATTTCAGCGTATCCGGCGCATTGTTGTGATAAATAATTTCTTCGCTGGCATCAATGCGGCGCTTTTCTTCATTCAGCGTAACATCAATATCGTAGTCAACTTGCTGTTGCCAGTACTGATGGCCTGGTTCACCTGCGGCGTTACGATAAACGTTTGGCGTGGGTAACACTTCTTCCAGTTGGCGGAACTTATCCTCAAAATCACCTTTGGTTTGCTTGATTGCACCATCAGCGAAAGCTGGTGTGGCTGACATAATCGACAGCACTGGCATCAACCAAACTAACTTCGGCATACGCTTACTCATAGGTATTCCTTCGTCGTTAAGTGGAAAATGGCTCAGATTGACGAGAAGGAATTCCTTAACGCATCGTCACCTATATTTATTAGAAGATACATAGTTTAATTCTAATACGGTGAAATTTGCCAGCGATTGACCGTAAATAGCCAAAAACTGAACGCAAACACAGCTTCACAGGGCAAGATATTCATGGTTTTTTGTTTGTTTTGTGGGCGCGTTGTAATATTCTTAACACCCCGTTTATCTATCGATTTCTCCAGATGAGTACATTTTCCTGGCAACGCGCTGTTATCAAGATAGGAAGCGCTTTGATTGCGCCAGACGGACAGCGATGCAGTGGCCGGTACTTACTTCCCATAGCGCGATTTATCAATGCCAGCCGTGAGGCGGGCAAAGAAGTGATTTTAGTGTCTTCAGGCAGTGTTGCCGCCGGAAGAGCCAAAATTCCGGTCAATCACGTGGCATCCATTGCTGAAAAGCAGGCCATGGCCGCCATCGGCCAGATTGATATGATGGCCAACTGGCAGCGTTTTTTTGATTTTCCCTGTGCTCAGGTGTTGCTGACCTATGACGATCTGCATGACCGCACGCGCTATGTAAACATCAAAAACACCATCCGTGAATTACTCAATCATCAGGCCCTGCCCATTGTTAACGAAAACGACACCGTAGCGGTCAATGAGCTGAAAGTGGGTGATAACGACAATCTGGCTGCCTATACGGCACTGGTGGCCGGCGCCGATACGCTGATCATTTGCTCAGACATTGATGGCCTGTACAGCGCAGATCCGCGTAAGAGTCCCGACGCCACATTGATCCCAGAAGTGGAACACATTACCCCGGATATTTATGCCATTGCCGGCGGTGCCGGTACGTCGGTGGGGACCGGCGGTATGCGAACTAAAATCGAAGCCGCCGATAAATGCACCCGAAGTGGTATTCAAACGCTGATTGTGAACGGCCGCAATGGAACAGTTTTTGATGCCTTGCACGAAGGGCAACTACCGGGCACGCTGTTTAAAGCGCAACAGTCGCAAAAAACGGCCCGCCGCCTGTGGCTGGAACACACGTTAAAAACCCGCGGCCGGGTTGAGGTGGATGAAGGCGCTAAAAAAGCCTTGGTTCATAAAGGTGCATCATTACTACCTTCAGGTGTGGTGGAAGTGAGTGGTCACTTTGGTCCTGGCGATGCTATCGAAATCCACTGCGGTAAACAGGTGCTTGCCAAAGGCATTGCACTGTATGGCGCGCAGGAGTTGAGACAAATCAAAGGGGTCAAGAGCGCACAGATCAATACTATCTTGGGGTATGACAGTGGCGAAGTGATTGTCCATCGGGATGATCTGGTGCTATTCCAAGCCTGAGACGTTCAGCGGTAAACCTGCAATGACTGCGTCGCAGCACTGCTACAATTAACTAATCCGTTAATTAAAGGGAGTCGGTATGAGTTTTTCAATTCGTAAAGCCGCCAGCGAGGCAAAAGTGGCCGCCAGACAGGTTGCCCGTTTAAGTGGCGAGCAAAAACGTACGGTATTAATGGCTATCAGCAAGCATCTGGTGAGTCAGGTGAGCAACATCTTAAGTGCCAACCAGCTTGACCTGGAACATGCCAAAACGGTAGGGCTGGATGCTGCCATGGTCGATCGCTTAACCCTTACCGAAGAGCGGATCATGGGCATTGCCAGTGCGGTAGCCTCTATTGCTAATCAAACTGATCCGGTGGGCGAAATCAAGTCGCTTAAAACCATGGCCAGTGGTATTCAGGTGGGCAAAATGCGCATCCCGCTTGGGGTGATAGCGATGATTTATGAATCGCGCCCTAATGTCACCATCGATGCGGCTGCGCTGTGTTTTAAAGCGGGGAATGCGGTGATATTACGTGGCGGTAAAGAAGCGCTGCATTCTAATCTGGCGCTGGCAGCATGTATCCATCATGTGCTGCGCGAGTTTGATCTCGATACGGCCGCGGTCACGGTTATTCCCGATCCAAATCGCGAGATCATGAATAAGCTGATGACCTTAAAAGAGTATATCGATTTGATCATACCTCGTGGTGGTGAAGGCTTAATTGAATACGTTAGTGAGCGTAGCCAGATCCCGGTGATTCAGCACTACAAAGGGGTTTGCCATTTATACGTCGATAAAGACGCCGACCTTGAGCAGGCCCTGGGGCTACTGGAAAACGGTAAAACCCAGCGTACCGGCGTGTGTAACGCGCTGGAAACCTGTTTAGTGCATCGCGCGGTGGCCGATACGTTTTTGCCCCGGGCGGCAGCCATGCTCAAGCAACATAACACCATGATCCACGCTTGTGATTCATCGATTAGTCACTTTACTGAGGCTGTTTCAGCTACCCACGCCGACTGGCAGGCTGAGTACCTGGCCATGGAAATTGCGGTGCGAGTCGTGGATAGTTACGACGATGCCATTGCTCATATCACCGAGTACGGCTCTGGTCATACTGAAGTGATTGCCACGCAAAATTACACCACGGCCAACGCGTTTATCCGGGATATTAATTCCGCAGTGGTGATGGTGAACGCGTCCTCGCGTTTTTCTGATGGCGGTGAGCTGGGGTTGGGTGCTGAAATTGGTATCTCGACCAGTAAATTACATGCCTATGGTCCCATGGGCGCCGAATCCCTGACCACTGAAAAGTTTGTGGTACTCGGGCAAGGGCAAACCCGAGCATAAACGTGGTTTAAACTCAACCACAAATGGCGTAGTGTTATAGTTTGCGGCAGACGTTGTGTCTTCGTTGCCAGTCAGTCAATAAAGGAAGAAAGAGTATTATGACGGATATTACCCCGTCCCTCAGCGATTACCCTTATCAGGTGACATTGCCAACCCGTTGGCAGGATAATGATATCTACGGTAATGTGAATAATGTGGTGTTCTACAGTTTCTTTGATACCGCGGTAAACCGTTTCTTATGTGATGAAGCGGGGATGGATTTTCGCACCAGTCCGGTGGTAGCTCATGTGGTCAGTTCGCAGTGTCAGTTTATTTCTCATGTCGCCTACCCGGAAGACGTGGATGTAGGGGTTCGGGTAGCCAAGATTGGCCGCAGCTCAGTCACCTACGGGGTGTCTATTTACGCCGGCACTAATGAGCGTCGGGTGGCCCATGGTCAGTTTGTACACGTATTTGTTGATCGCACTACCGGCCGCGTTGTGCCTGTTCCGGCGCGTACCAAATCGGCTCTGGAACGCATCATTGAGTCGTTATAATGCGGGCTGTTGTACTCGATAGTGATTCGCTGGGAACCGATCTTACCCTCAGCGAACTTGAATCATTACCAGTAACTCTTACCCGTTACCCAACCACCACTCCCGACCAGGTCAATGACCGTATTCGCGATGCCGAAATTGTGCTGGTGAATAAAGTGGTGCTCAATGCTGACGCATTAGGTCAGGCCGAAAAACTGCGTTATGTGGGTGTGCTCGCCACAGGCACCAATAATGTGGATACCGAATACTGCCAGCAACACGGTATTACGGTCAACAATGTCGACGGCTACGGCACCGATTCGGTTGCGCAGCATGCCATGATGCTGTTATTGAACCTGGCCACCTCGTTTGCGCCTACCATGCAACAGGTGAAACAGGGCGAATGGTCACGCTCGCCGTTCTTCTGTTTGCTGGATAACCCGGTGATGGAACTGGCCGGTAAACATCTGGTTATTGTGGGCTACGGCACACTGGGGCAGCGCTTTGCAGAACTGGCCCGGGCGTTTGGGATGAACGTCTCAGTAGCGGCAAGGCCGGGAACTACCTCTGCTGAGCGCAAAGCATTGGATGATTTACTGCCTGAAGCAGACGTAGTGAGTTTACATTGCCAGTTGAGTTCGCAGACCGACAAGCTGATCAACACCGAGCGGCTTGCCTTAATGAAATCCTCAGCTTTGCTTATCAATACGGCCCGTGGTGGTCTTATTGACGAGGCGGCCTTGGTAACAGCGCTTAAACAGGGCCAGATTGCTGGCGCCGCGCTTGATACCTTATCAGTTGAGCCACCTCCGGCGGATCACCCCTTGCTGCAGCTTGATTTACCCAACCTGCTGATCACCCCGCATTCCGCCTGGTCTGCCAAAGAAGCTCGCCAGCGTTTGGTACAAATCGCCGCCGAGCGCCTGCTAGGGTTTATTGAGGCTTGCTAAACGCTAGTTAAACCTTGGTGAAGCACTAATATACATCCCGTCATACGTGGAGATGCTAACGCGTCTATCCGGTATTTCCTGAGCAGTTTGACTAAGCTGATTAGGGTTTAACTTAGCTGGTTTTCTCCACATTTGTCGGCCCCGACAAATGCCAGATAGTTTTTAGCCGGCGAGTATTAATATGCAGGTAAGGCCGGGATGACTGGTTGAAATTTCTTAGGGATCTCACTTAACGATTGTCTACCGACACAACTTATTCAATTCCTGATTAAGCTCATAAGCAGGCTCGGTAACGATTTTCTCCAGTACTGCGATACGCTCTTTTAAGGCTGCAATTTCAGCATCTTTTTGGGTGGCGGTTTGCGAGTTTGCCTGCTGCGCTTGCTTAAAAGGATTCACCGGCTTGCCGTAAAACCAGGCGCTTAATTGCCAGTTATATCTGGCATCCAGGTAGTGACAAAATAAGCCCAGGCTAAGCACGGCAGTTACCAATAAAATTATCTCTGTGTGTGTCATTGCGATTTCCTCTTTAGGTACTAACCAAATGGTGTGGTTACCGGTATAGTCACTAGCCGTTAAAAAAAATTACACAACAATGTTATTTTTTTTGCCGGCGGCAGACTAAAGGAAGTAAGCAAAGTCATTTAACCTTTCATACCAGGATTTTTGTGCACAAGGACTTTAAGCAAATACTCGCTGAACATCAGGCGCTGCTGAGCCGCGTAGCGTCGAGCTACGAGGCCAATGAGTCTGTGCGCCAGGAGCTGTTGCAGGAAATAGCACTGGCGGTATGGCAAGGGTTAGAGCGCTTTAACGGCGATGCCAGTCTGAAAACTTACATCCTGAAAATTGCTCATAACCGGGCGGTGACTCACGTGAGTAAAGAAGTTAAGAATCGTGATGTGAGTCAGCCGGATGACGACGATATCGTTGCTACTGCAGGGGCGATAGATGAAGAGCCTGAATATGCGGCTGCCCGCAGCCGGCAGGTTACCTCCCTGCTGGAAGCCATTCGTACCCTGCCGGTTACCATGCGTCAGGTAATGACACTCACTCTGGAAGGCCTCAGCTATCAGGAGATTGCCGAAGTGTGTGGCTTAACCAGGAACCACGTTGGTGTATTACTGCAGCGGGCGAAAACGACGCTGCAGCAGAGGATGAACCATGAATAATGAAAAACCAGAGCAGGATTTAACCGCACTCTGGCAACAGCAGCCGGTGAGTGAAATCGATCTGACCGATGTAACAAAGCGTCTGAAGCATCAGCAATGCCTCCAGCGCTGGTACATTGTTTCAGATTTCACGGGCTTTTTAATTGGCCTTGGGATGCTTATTTACAGCTGGGAAAAGCTGCCATTATATATGGCCCTGGTATTGTGCGGAGTCATAGCATGTGGCGGTATAGTTACCGGTTTTGTTGTCTGGCTGCGTCGTCATGCGGTGCTGGCCTCGTTTGAAGATACCAGCCATTACCGCGAAACATTAAAAAAGCAGTATCTCAGTAATCAGAGAATTGCGCGGATCACCATGCATTCTGCCTGGAGCAGTGAATTAATCTTATTGGTTATATGGGGAATTGCTGCCGTTGTTGGCGATCTCAGTTGGGAATCATTTGTGGATAAAGGTGGTGTGGCTACCTTTATTATTATCAGTGTGGTTATGGCAGGGTTTGGCTACTGGGCGTACAAGCGGGAGCAAAAATTTAAGCAGGAATATGTGCGACTGGTCAGTCAGGAGCAAAACGACTTGTTCCCTTAGGCGAGCAGGCCTAAACTGCCTGTTCTTATCCCGTTTAAACAGGCCACTGGCTGCATGGATGATATTAAAAAGTTACTCGACAACAACGCCCACTGGGCTGCCCGAACTCACCAGGCCGACCCCGCTTTTTTCGATACCCTCTCTAAGCAACAGGCACCTGATTATTTATGGATAGGCTGCTCTGACAGCCGTGTACCGGCGAATCAGATTGTCGATTTATTGCCGGGTGACATTTTTGTGCACCGCAATGTGGCCAATATGGTGATCCACACCGACTTTAACTGTCTATCGGTACTGCAATACGCGGTGGATGTGCTAAAAGTTAAGCACATTATTGTATGCGGGCATTATGGTTGCGGTGGTGTGGAAGCGGCCATGAGTGACAAGCAGTTTGGCCTGATTGATAACTGGTTGGGTCATATCAAGGATATCTATCAGCAACACTACAAAGAGGTCCGGGCGTTGCCAGAGAATGAGCGTTCTGCACGCTTGTGTGAGCTCAATGTACTGGCCCAGACCGAAAATGTGAAACGCACCACTATCGTAAAAGATGCCCTGGCCCGCAATCAGGCCTTAACCATCCATAGCTGGATTTACCGCCTTAACAATGGTCGTATTACCGACCTGGGAGTGACGGCGCAATCCGGCGACTAGCCTTTGTTTTCGTCTTCAGTAGTGTCTTTGGGCTTGTTCTCTCCCAGCGTGAACTGGTAGTAGAGATCGACAGTGGTATAAAGGCTCCGCACAATCTCCAGGTACAGGTTAGACAAAATTTGATAGCGTAATGCGACTTCCTGGCCGCCGCTGTCTTCGCCAGAAAACATACCCACACCGTAGCGTACAGTGAGGTTAGAGGCAATTTTGCCTGAAATGGCGACCTTGGTATCACTGCCCTGGCCGGTGGTACTGAGTGATAAATCCTCAATACCCAGCGCATTGCCCACATTACTGGTGAGTGACTCAGAACTGGATAAACCAAATCCAATCAGCATGGCTGCGTAAGAATTTTCATCCATCTGGCCGCCACCGAGTCCGCCGCTGCCGTTTAGCAGGTAGGCCAGATTCCGGGCCTGATCCATACCGGGTTCTGAGAATAACGACACGCTGGGTCGAGTGGCAGGGCCTTCCACCCGGATACCTGCGATCACTTCATCTTCGGTGAGGTCGGGGTCGCGGATGGCTTCAACTAACAGAATAGGCTGGTCCAGCGGACCGTTAAACTGTACTTCACCGGTACGGATAATCAGGTTCTGGCCGTAGGCGGCATACCGGCCATTCAGAATACGTAAGTCACCGTAACCGGTGAGCGCCGGCTGGGTTTGCACATTTACACCGCCGCTTAACGAAGCCTTTAAGCCGAAAGCATCAAGCCGTACTTCTTTACGTTCGTCTTCATCGATGGTCACCATGATGTTGGCGTTAATATTATCTACCAATGCTTCACTGGGTGGCTCACCGCGTAAATGGACATCCCGGGAAGGGGATACCGCGCTGGGTGGGAGTTCGTTAATTTTCACCCGCGCATAGGGAATATCAATGTCTCCCGAAATATCCACACTCTGGGGACTCAGGCTGACCGACAGGTCGGGCGAGACTTTCACCCTGCTGTCATTGTAATTCACCGTAAAGGCATCGCCTTTAACAGCCATATCCACCAGCAGACTTTCCTGCCAATCGACTGAGCCATTGAGGGTTCCCGGGCCGTCGCCAAGTAAAAACTCACCTTCAAAGTCTGCACTGGCACCATTGAGGTTAATGGTTTGCTGCCACTGACTGACCACCACCGGCAGGTCTTCACTGTTTATCTCACCTTGTTTAAGGGTTAGCTGGCCATTTACCTGGGGCAGGCTTAACGGTCCGTCCAGTTTAAGTTCCCCATTGATATTACCGTTGAGTTCATTCATGCGTGCAATCAATGGCTTAAAGGGAGCTAGCTGCCAGTCGGCAATGTTGATTTGGGCTTCGATAGAAGGCTGTTCGGTAAATGGAAAGACTGTGGCCTGAGACGTAATAGTACCAATTTGCGGGCTGGTAACAGTGCCGGTTAAGGCCAACTGCTGTGCATCGAACTGTCCGTCAAAGCTAACTTCATCGAGGTCTATCGTAACCGTTTCATTGCCGGCCAGTTGCCATTTAGCCGGGCTCACAGATATCTGCAACTGGCCGACGACGTTTTCATTAGCAGGGTCGAAGTTACCTTTGGTTGTGATGTTAAGGGTTGCACTGTTGCGCTCTTCGAGTAACTCAGGCATCAGCTCATCAATCCATAACCCAATCGGTAGTGCATTGGCTTGCACGTCCCAGTTGACTTGCGCTGGTGTATAATCCACTGCATTAATGCACAGATTGCCTTTCTCCCGGGCTTCCCAGCAATGCTGACTCACCTTGAAATGCTGTGAGCTGGCTTCATAACGTAACGCGACATCTGACTGTAATTCCCAAACTGTATTCAGCACCGCCAACTGCGTATCTGATAACTGCCCCTGCCATTGCTGGTTTTGCCACTGACCATCCAGATTTAAGGTGGTGGTATGTTCTGGCAACTGCAGGTTTGCCTTAAGGGCATGTTCGGCTAATGAGCCGGTAATGGTGATTTCGCCATTCAGCGGGCCCTGATTAGCGGCCGCCTGACTCAGGCGGGCACTGGCAAGGATATCGGTCAGTAATAGTTTTGTATCGATCACCGGCGCGTCCCAGGGACCTTTTACTGCCACTGTTCCAGCCAGCTGGCCGGATATTTCGGGGTACAGAGCCGCCAGTTTCTGCAGATCGATGGCTACCAGAGCATCCAGGTATTGTTGGTTAAATACCTGTCCGACGGCTGAAAAATGGTTTTCGGCCAGATCGCCGTTGAGGTTGGCAACCATAATGTCACTGTTTGCTGAATACACTGCATCGCCGGTAATGGCAAACATTTCCTGCAGGTGTTCGCCGCTTAAGCGAATATCCGATACCAGTACGTTAGGGCCTTTATCACTAAGGCTGACCTGCGCTTTTACCACACCGTTTACATTAGTCGGGGCGAGTTCAGAGAAACCTTGCAAATCTACCCGGGTTAAGCGAGAGACGCCTTCCCAGCTCAGTGAGTCGCTAAAATAAAGCACGCCGCTGTTGGTCACTTCGCCTTCTAGCAATTCACTGTTAAGCGCCGAAACGGCCAGTGAACGTTCGCTTAACAGGGCAACCAGACTGACTTTTACCGGTGACACATCGGGGATGGTGGCACCACCATCCAGTTGGATGGCGTATCCTCCCATTTGGCCCTGCACCGACAAAACGCCGCTATCGAGTTCAATATCAGCCAGCGGCGTAAGCGCCTGAGCAGGCCATTGGCTGTGTAATGACACCGGCAGGCTGTCGCTGAGCAGGTTGGCCTTGCCTGCGACTTCTGCGCTCGCCAGTCCGCTGGTGGTGATATTAATCGCGAGATCGCTCAGATCGCCTTTGGCGGTCAGCTCTGCATGCTGAGAAGACTGCTCAACGGGCAGGTCGGCAACAAGATGAATAGCGAGCGGATATTGGCCACTCAGCGTTACTTCCCCGTCGAGGCTGGCACTGACCTGCTGCATGGAAACATTAAGCTCACGCAGAGCAATCCGGCTCGCCTCTATCTGCGTTTGTTGCAAGGCGACATCCAGTGCCGCGATTTCCTGTTCACCCTGAAACACCCGAATATCATTGACTTGAACATCGCTGGCTTTAAGCGATAAAGGTATATGTACCTCGGGCAGAGCCGGTGCCTGATAGCTTAGTATCATGGGCGATTGAGGTTGTGGCTCGCTGTTCGGTAATTTTATGGTAAGACCGTTGAGGGTCAGGTCGTTAATTTCCAGTGTGTCTGTCCACTGAGCGCTGCCGGATAACTGGTCAGCCTGAAGGGAAATAGCCGGACTTTTAAACCGCGTATCCGTGATACTGAGTTCATCGAGCGTGATTGCCAGCGGCAGAGTAATTTCGCTGGTTGGCCCTGGCGGGCCATCATCAGTTGTGTCTGCCACTGACAACTGTTTAATGTGGGGGGATTCAACCTGTAAGGCTGTAATACACGCTTTGCTGTCTAGCAGGCAAGTCCACTCGTGAGCCAGCGTAACTTTGCTGACATTCACCTGCCATTGTTCGTTCTGCCAACGGATTTTCTCAACCGTTAATTCGCTCAGCGGACTGCCTGACACTGAGTCAACTGTAAGGCCGGGAACATACTTGTTGGCTGCGTAGCTAATCAGAGGCGCGCCCAGCGGCGATAACACTATCGCTATCAGGAACATTAGCGTCAGCAGCAGAACTAAAAAAACTTTTGCCAGGCGATTAATACTCATAATTCCGGCCCCAGCGAAAAGTGGAAGCGCCACTGCGTCTCGAAGTCATTTTTACCCTGGGCTATGTAAAACCGTACCGGCCCGATGAGTGTTAACCAATGCGCACCAATGCCTAAGCCTCTGGACAAGCCATCAGAGAAGTCATTGGTGGCGGTACCGACATCAGCGAATACGGCTGCACGCCAGTTGTCGGCTACCGGGTAGGCATATTCAACACTGGCAGTTGCAAGGTAGCGGCCCCCGGTGAGGACGGCGTTGCCTTCTTCATTGAGCACTTTCGGGGAAATTTCCTGGTACCGGAAACCACGAATACTCTGATCACCACCGGTAAAGAAACGCAGTGATGAGGGCACCCGATCAAAGTCGTCCGTGCGAATGGCGCCTGCATCCGCTCGCAGGTAAATTCGGTGAGTATCGTTGATGGTTGTGATCACTTTGGCATTGGCGGTAATTTTAAACAGTGAGATGTCACTGCCGACACTTTCATGGCCACCTTGCAATGCGACAATATATTGTTGCCCCTGATTTATGGTGAGTTCCTGATCGGATTTGGTATAACCAACAGAATAGCCGGGCATCAGCAAATTAATGGTTTGCGGATCGCTTATCCCCTGGGTAAACATTTCCCGTTCAAAGGTTAACGACACGCTGCGTTGCCAGGGCGAATCGGCCTCTTTCCAGAAACGATGCCCCGAGATACTTAGGGTCTCACTTTTAGTATCACTCACCGAGTTGTCTTCAAATTCATAACTGGTTTGAATACTGGCGTAATCGTTATTGACGTCTTCCAGCGGAATGCGGTAATCAAGACTCGCTGCTTGTTCCAGCTTAGAGAAAAACACCTGTCCGGTTACTGAGTGGCCGCGGGAATTCACCCATGGTCGCTCCCAACGCGCTCTTACTCGTGGACCTTTGTCTGAGTTTGCACCGCCACCTACGTTAAAAATATCCCTTGGCAGGTGGGTCAGGGAAACTTCAACCGGCACTCTGGCTCCCTCTGCTTGTTTAACGATGGGACGGGCAATCGCTCTTGCAAAATAGCCGGTTTCGTTTAAGCGCCGGTTAAAATCGGTTAATTTGGCTGAGCTATACTTTTCTCCGGGTTCAAAATTATTGAGTCGACCGATGATTGCAGCAGCCCGATCGTCGCCAACCAGCACCACTTCACCAAATTCGTACTGGCGACCACTTTGCGCAATAAGCAGAATATTGGCTTCATTGTCCTCGCGTACCAGGTCAAGCCGGGTGGCCTGCCAGTAAAAGTCAAAATAGCCGTTTGATAGTGCATAGTTAAACATCTCTGACTTAAACTTTTCGTAGGATGGCTGATGTAACACATCGCCTTGTTTTAGCGGGAAAGCATTAAAGCGCTGCCGAAAAGCATCATCCGTGCGTCCATCACCAATGATTTCGCGGGTAACATTGCTCACCAATAAGGGGTCCCCAAGGCTTACATTAATAACGAGATCGTCGTCTTCAAAATAAAGATTGACTTCACTACTGTAAAAACCGAAAGGTTGCAGGGCAGTTTTTACAGAGCGGATGATACGTTCTTCAGTTGGCTCATCCAGCGTGTTATTGGCAAGTTTTACCTGCGCGAGGTGCAGTTCTATGTTGTCTTCCAACCTACTGCGTTCCACTCCTTTTAGCTCGTAGTCCAGTGCCCACGAAGGCTGGCAGGTGAAGATCAGCAGGGAGGTCAGCGCCAGAAAAGCGCGACGGAAAAATGAAAAAATACCAACAGACATTAACAGACTGTGTGCTCCTTGCACTACATGACAAACAAAAAGGGTCAATTCTTAAAGCAGAATCTACGCCAAAAGTGTACCTTCTTCAGAGGCGCTACTACAGCGTTTTTAGCTAATTTCCTGTTTGTTGCGACAGGTATTCCTTTTCGTTTATATTAACCACACAATTATATGGTACGAATAAACAAGGAATGTTGTATGTCTCGCCTGCTTAAGCAGTTCTCTATGCTATGGCTGTGTTGCTTCGTGGTAGTCCCTGTTGCCCAACCCTCAGAGCCGCAGCCAATCGAAGTTTTTAGTCGTTTGCCGCAATTTTATGGCGTATCGATGTCGCCAAACGGACAGCGTTTTGCAGTGGAGCGAAACTTTGCAGACGATGATCTTGCTGTGTTGATGACACTGGATCTGGCTACCGGAGATGCTTTTTATCTGCTCAAAGCCGATAACAAAAAAGTGAAAATTAACTGGTATAAGTGGGCTAACAATGAAGACTTGCTAGTCAGCGCCCGTTACGAGGTGAGCCGCCACGGGAAAAAGTTCTTCCGAACGCGCTTATACCTAATGAAATACAATGAGCAAGGGGGGCACCCCGAAATGGTTATCGACTGGCGACATATCCAACGTTATCAAAATGATTCGAACTACGTGCCGCAGTTTCAGGATGATGTGATCGATTACCTGCCTGACGACCCTGACCATATCCTGATGGCTATCGATATTTCCCGGCCGTTCGAAAAATCAGTTTTTAAAGTGAGTCTTAAAGACCGCAGAATCAGTCGTATGATTAAAGGTAAAAAACGAATTCGTGACTGGATCACTGATCGTCAGGGGAACGTACGAATTGGAATTGCACTGAATTACGAAACTGGCGAAAAGCAGATCTTTTTACGTGACGAAGAAGATAATTACGAGGAGTTGTATACCTATAACGTTTCTGAAGATAAACCGGTTTACGTGTCGGGGTTTGCTGCCGATCCGAATATTCTGTATATCAAAAAGTACCGCGATGAATATAAAGCGCTGTATAAACTCGATTTGACAACACGCGAAGAAACGCTGGTATACGCCGATGATAACTATGATGTGGATGGCGGCCTCATCTATTCCCCAGTGACTAATGATGCCATTGGCGTTTATCATCCTCAGGCTCCAGGCGGCCGCTTTTATTGGAATGACCGTTATGCGCTGCTTCAGAAAGGGCTCAACGAGTTACTTAAGGATAGCCATAACTCGTTGAGAGCGTTTAGCCGGAACGAAGAGGTTTATCTGCTTTATTCTGAGAGCGATACGCAGCCCGGTCGATACTACATTGGTAATCAGAAAGAAGTGACGATTAACTTTTTATTTGATCAATACCCGGATATGGATACCGAAACACTGAGTGAGCACGAGCGGATTACTTTTACAGCCCGCGATAAAACACAAATTGAAGGCTATCTCACGTTACCAAAAATCGGCGCAGCGCCATATCCAACGGTAGTCTTTCCTCACGGTGGGCCGGGCGTTCGTGAATACAGCGGATTTGATTACTGGACGGCGTACTTTACCAGTCGAGGTTATGCGGTATTGCGGCCTAATTTCCGCGGCTCTTCAGGCTATGGCTACTCGTTTAGCGAATCACAAATGCAGAACTGGGGCATGGCCATGCAGGATGATGTGGTGGATGGTACCCAATGGATGATTGATCAGGGTTATGCCGATAAAAATAAAATTTGTATTGTAGGTGCTAGCTATGGCGGGTTTGCCGCGTTAGCTGCAACGGTAAAAAGCCCTGAAGTGTATAAGTGTGCAGTGAGCTTTGCCGGTGTTAGTGATTTGGATCGCATTGTTTGGCGCGCACAAGGCTTTTTAGGTTCGAAGTTAGTCAAAAAGCAGATCGGTGAAGACGGTGAAGACCGTGACAGACGTTCACCCATAAATTATGTGGAAAATATCAAAACGCCCATTTTGCTGGTGCATGGCGAGGAGGACCGTGTTGTTCACGTGGAGCAGAGCCGCATGATGGCCGATGAGCTTGATGACGAGGACAAGGAGTACCGCTATGTTGAACTGCCCATGGGTAACCATCACCTGGAAATCCAGTCTAATAGGGTAAAGCTCTTCAAAGAAATGGATAAATTCCTCGCTAAATACCTGTAACGAGCAGACGGTAACATGTTGTCCGGGTAAGCTGTTAAAAAGCGCCCGGACAGGTGGTAAATTAACTGGTTGATCCAGATCAGCCGAGCTTGGATTAACCCGGGATTAGCCCCCTTGTTGTGGTTTATCGGCGTACAATAACTCCGTAACGAAGGAGAATTGAACGTGACCGATAGCCAAAAACTAACCGCTGTACCTACTCTTGAAGAAGCCCACGAGCATCCGCATTCATTGTCTGAAATGCGTCACGACGAGCAATATATTGCTGAGTCATTCCGCTCCGGTGAATACCCTTACAAGCGGAAAGTGACGCGTCAGTTCTATGAACAGCATAAACATCAACTGCAAGTAGAGCTGCTCAAGGTCCAGAAGTGGGTAAAAGAAAGCGGCGAACGAGTAGTCATGCTGTTTGAAGGGCGCGATGCGGCAGGTAAAGGTGGCACGATCAAGCGTTTTATGGAACACCTGAATCCACGTGGGGCAAGAGTTGTCGCGCTGGAAAAGCCGTCAGAGGAAGAAAAAGGACAGTGGTATTTTCAGCGTTACATTAAACATCTGCCAACCGCGGGCGAAATTGTCTTGTTCGACCGGTCCTGGTACAACCGTGCGGGTGTAGAGCGGGTGATGGGTTTTTGTGAGCCCAATGAATACCTGGAATTTATGCGTCAGACACCGGAGCTGGAACGCATGCTGGTGAACAGCGGGATTCGGATCTTTAAATTCTGGTTTTCGGTCACTCAGGAAGAACAAACCCGCCGCTTTCAGAAACGAGAAACCGACCCGCTCAAGCAGTGGAAATTAAGTCCGATCGATAAACTTGCACAAGAGAAATGGGATGACTACACCGAAGCGAAAGAAGCCATGTTTTTTTACACCGATACCAATGACGCGCCCTGGATGGTGATCAAGTCGGACGATAAAAAGCGCGCCAGGCTCAATTGTATGCAGTATTTCCTGCACAGCATGCCATATCCGAATAAAGATCGCCGTATTGCTAAAGCACCGGATCCGCTGATCGTAGGCCGTGCTTCCACCGTTATCGATCGGGACAACCATATTCTGGGCAAATCCCTGCACCCTGACCAACAAAAAGCCTGACCCATCAGACTGCTAACTTTGAGCACAAGTGTCTGTTTTAGCAGACGCCCCTAGTCTTGATAGTCATTTTGGTCTTACTGGATACTCTTTAACTTGCTGTTAAGTATAACTATTTAAAAACTGGCAAGGTATTCGCATTCTACTGTTGTTACGCCGCAGAAGCGGTGCAGTAGTTTAAAAAGGAATGGCTAATGTTTATTGTCATGTTACTGGGAATAGCCTTGCTGGCAACAGTTATTAAATTTCAGGGGGCGTCACGTCTGCTGAATCGCCTTGGTAAATTCATCGTGATTTTAGGGGTTTATGTGGTATTTTTAAGTAAAGTCGTTAAAGCATTGCTGTTCAGACATCATTAAAAAAAGGTGCACAACATGAAAACAACTAAACACATTTTGACTCTGGCTTTTATTGGCTTATTTTCGCTGGTACTAACCGCCTGTAGCGAAGAAAAGAAAGAGCAGGCTGAAGACTCGCTGAGCAGTATTAAAAATGCCGCGAGCCAGGCCATGGATGACGCTAAGGATGCCGCATCTGATGCTGCTGACAAAGCCAAAGACATGGCGGAAGATGCCTCTGAGAAAGCAGAGGAGCTCGCCGACGATGCTGGTGATGCACTTGAAGACGCCTGCGAAGATGCCAAAGAGAAAATGGATCTGGAAGATAAAGACTGCTAAGTAGTCTTTTCCTGTCGTCGATTCTGGTTTACCTGATACCAGAAGATACTGTTATGCCGGATAGCGGCTTTCGCGCTATCCGGTGTACAAATCAATGAAGCCTCAAGCGCTTCAGCACCCCTGCCAGCGACCCGGCTAAATTTTCTACGGTATTTTACCGTTAATTCACCCCTTCCGAGCGCAGTTGTCACAATCTTGCGGTATAATCGCCGGCTAAATTATTTTCCTTTGCTGAGGCTGGTTAATCCCGCCTGTAATACACTTTAACCGGAATAGTCCTTGTTATGACGCAAAAAAGTACTCATGTTAAACCTGCTCTCGGCTTGCCGGAGTTTATTGCTCTTATGGCGTTGATGACGTCGTTGGTGGCGCTGAGTATTGATGCCATGCTGCCCGCCCTGGATGCTATAGGCACGGCGATGGGCGCTAAGGATATCCATGAGAGTCACTTAATTGTGTCGTTGTTTTTTGGCGGCATGGCGATAGGTCAGCTGTTTTTCGGCCCTTACTGTGATACCCGTGGTCGTCGTGAGGCGATTATGCTCGGGTTGGGTATATTTGCCGCAGGTACTGTAGTGTGTATGCTGGCTGATGACATGCAAACCATGTTAATTGGCCGGGTTATTCAGGCATTTGGTGTCTCCGGGCCGCGTATTGCGTCTACCGCAGTCATCCGCGATCAGTTTGCCGGTGAAGCCATGGCGCGGGTCATGTCGTTTATTATGATGGTATTTATCCTGGTACCGATGCTGGCACCCATGGTGGGTCAGTGGGTGCTGAATATCGCTTCCTGGTTCCATATTTTCACCCTGTTTCTGCTGGTGGCAGTGTTTACCGGGGCCTGGTTCTGGATCCGACAACCTGAAACCTTACCTGCCAGTCGTCGTCAACCTTTCTCCTGGTCGCAGTTTCTGCGCTCCTCCAGGTTTATACTCACCCATAAGCCGGTTATCGGACCAACGTTGGCCATGGGCTGCGTATTTGGTGGATTCCTCGCTTACCTGAGTGCATCTCAGACTATCTTTCAGGGTTTTTACGGGGTGGGTGAAATGTTTTCCTATATCTTTGCTATTCTGGCTTTTTCGATTGGTCTGGCGTCTTTTATTAATAGCAAGATCGTTATGCGGTTAGGCATGTACCGGGTAACTCAGGTGGCGCTGATTGGCTCGGTGGTCTTTGCGATAATTTTTCTTGGCATCATCGAAATGTTCGATGGCCTGCCGCCAATGGTGGTAACGATAGGCTCATTGTTTATCGGCTTTTTCTTTGTGGGGCTGTTATTCGGTAATTTAAATGCCATTGCAATGCACCCGTTAGGTGATATGGCAGGACTGGGTGCCGCCATTATCGGCTCATTGTCGAGTATTATCGCTGTTTTGGTCGCGACTACGGTAGACTCCTATCTCACTGAAGATTTGTTCCCTATTGGTGCTGGCTTTGTGGTGTTCTTTACTCTGGCCTTTATTATCATCCGCCTGAGCCTGCAACGGCCGGAAAAAGCAGCGTAATCGCTCTCTTAGCGAAAGCGATTACCGTTAATCAATTGAACCACTGCGCGGGGGCGCTGATTTTCAACAATTTCAACATTGCGTGAGTGACGTTCGCCGTTGCGTAGCTTGTCGTACTGCAACTGTTTCATTTCCAGCTGTTTGGCAAATTCATAAAAGGCCATACAGTCTTCACGACTTAACTCATTATGCTGGCGGGTGAGCTGAGTATCGATATACATGCTTTCCCCGTTAGCGGTCAACGTGGCCACTGCATCATAGGGCTCACCGTAATTTTCGACTCTCAGCGCCCTGACCATTTTGACTTCGAAGATCCAGTCGCCAATTTGCGTAAACCTGGAAATGCCTGATTGCATGAAATTCTCCCCTCAGGATGATTTAATTATTATGATTGCTTTTTCAGATAACCAGTGGTTACTACAAGCATTGTGCCAACTATTATGTAATGTGTTATCAATAGTTTAGCGACAGCGACGCCAATTGGTGTGCGTCGATGTGTATGCAGTTGGTAACACATTGTTAAACGTCAGCCCTGAGCAGTAAACCAATAATGCTGAGGGACTATCTATGATTTATGTTTTCTTATAGGCATAAGAAAGTACATGTAACTAATACTTTGATTCAAAGATTAGAAAACTCAGTAAAGACGTAGCTTACGATATGATTTTCTAACTTTTATCTAATTTCTCACTAGCTTTCATAGTAAAACAAGAACGAGAAAGGCGCTAAAAATATAACCGTTCACCAAGGCCCTATTGACAGGCAGCTCAGAAGTCGGAAAATAGTGGATAGGTAGTTTTATTCAGCGTCGCAGCAAGAATTGCCCGGATCCATTTGAGAGGATTCAACTTTTGTTTTCGGCAGGTTTCGACAATGGTCAGGATGCGCAGCCAGAACAGTTCGCCCCGATGCGAACACCCACCATAGCTGCCTTTTCACCACAGTACATAGCTTCGCAACGAACGTTCCACTTCGTTGGTGGTAAGCGGTACACCATCGTGTTTGAGTCTCATTGCTTACTTTTTATCTATCTTTAATTAATAGGTTTTTCTCGTGTAAAGCTTCTTCAGTTAAAGATGCACTAAAACCAACAATCATTATATTTTCAATTATTAACACAGGTATCTGATTAATGTTGTCTGCTCTTAGTGCTTCGAATGACCTTGGCTGTGTTTTAAGTTCGAAATATTTATATTTCACACCACACTTCTGTAAAACTGATTTCAATTCTTGGCATGCTGGACAGTAATCTGCACCATATAAGATGACTTTTTGTTCGTCTTTAACTCCATACTTATCATAATTACCTCGTTGCACAAGTGCAGAAACATCTTCATTTCTGTGTGTAAACCACGCTGTTGCAATAGCAAGTGTAGCTATAACATCATAAAGTATAACTTCATTTATAAACTTTTTTATTTCATGGTCATTTTCCATTCGAATTAAATAAACCATCCAAATCTTCCGACGGAACCATAATTGTTGTTGAATTTTTACTTGGGACCATAATAATTTGAACTGCGTTGATATTTTTATGAGCTAGTTTCTTATGGATTTTGAGTAGCATATCTTCATGCTTCTTACATGGTTTGCAAGCGTCATAGTTATCCTGTCTAATCAGCACAATTGTAAAATCGCTTTCATTAAAATCGTAATTTTCAGGTAAAAATGGACTTAGTGTTGTAATCTGTTCGTTGCTTGATTCTAAAGCTTTTTTATTTTTGAGATGTTTCACTAAATCAGGAGCCAGTCCTTTCTTCTTATATAAAAGTTGTGCGTTTTTGTTAAACACATACCACTCTGGGGTCATAAAACCTAATCCAGAATCATAGAGTTCATCTTCTATAACTCTATTCTCGTACTCTTTCGCATTTGCTTCGGGTGTTGACAATAAAATAAATAAAATTATTAAAAAATATGTTTTCTTCAAAATTATATCCTTATGTAAGTGCAGCCCAAGCTTTTTGGCGTATAAACAAAACCCCAGAGAAAATCATAATGGCAAAAAGCAGTATCGATATCGTTATTAATACAGAAAACAGCCAGATTGACCGAATCAGATGATCAAACATTGATGGGAAGAAGTGAATAACACTAAACAAAATAATGGCGGCCACCGGAATACAAATCGATAGGTAGACAACCATTTGGGAACATAAAATGTGGTAAGGCCTGGCCCCGATATTCAATCGTAAGGAAATCTCTCGTTCCGACTTGACCAATAGTAACTTAACCCCATTTAAGCAAAATATAACAGTGCTTGTTATTAACACCAGCATGACAATCAAAGACATTGAAAGAAGTGCTACTTGTGGGGATTGTTGTTCCTTAATAAGGGCGGTGACATTAAACAGTTTTGGATTCTGAAATGAGTTGTCTATACTTTGAATCCCTGCATTAACACTTTGTAATACCTCTGGAGCAGTTGCTTTACTCCTTAGTAAAATACTTTCAAATCCTGTTACTGTAGGAACTAAACCGTAAACTAAAGATGCAGGTTTATCATCTAAACTTCCGTAATAAACATCTGCAGCTACGCCTACTACATCTATTGTTCGCGTTTTGCCGTCAACATATTTGCCAATTAGCTTTACTTGAGTAAGAGGCTGGCCATCAAAATATTTCCTATACAGTGAATCACTAATCACTACATCGTTGTACCGCCCCCATTTCATACTTTCTCCGATTAGTAATGATATACCACTAGCGTCAAAAAAATTGGGGGAAATGCTTGAGGTGAGTACAGCGGCGCTCCCCGCTCCTCCCAGGGGTTGCATAGAGGGAGTGTAGAGGTTTTCGTAAGATGAACGCCCCATCATAAATGGCATTGTTGTTAACGCTACAGAATCGATATGTTCTTGTGTAGCCAGGCTGTCTATCAGTAATTTTGGAAGTCCATTGGCATAAAACGTACCTCCTTGGCGTGGAAAGTCAAAATTGATCACGTATAAGTCAGTTGAATCAAAACCTCTATCTTTTTGATAGTAATCTAACTGAGTTTGAACAAGTTCTATTCCTCGGATAACGCTAATACAACTCAAACTCACCATTACACTGAGAATAACAAACGTTTGTAGCTTTTGTCCTCGCGACGCGGTGTTGCCTCTTCCCAGACTGGTATTCAGGAAATGAGTTTGCAAAAAAAATGTTACGTTCGACATAATAAAGAATGAAACCAGCACTAAGCCGAAAATAGTAATAAGTGTAGTAAAACCTGTGTCGGTCGTTGTATCTAGAGTTGGAATTACTAAGCTAATTAGTATTTTAGAAAGGGGAAGCATAAAAAGAAGCAAAATAGCTAAGGAAATAAAATTCAATAAATTCTCAATCGTTGATTGTAGAGTTAACTGATATCGATTTGCTCCTAAATATGTACGCAACGTCCGCTCATTTTGTCGATTTTGATTGTCATTTACTTGATGGCTCAAAAAGGCAATAAAACTAAAAACAAATAATACGGTAAACAGTTGAACTAGTCGGCCTAGGCGAGCTTGAACTTCATTATATTCCTTAACAGTATATCCAAATGCACTTGAAATTATAAGCTCTTCATTATCAGGCAATAAAAGTTGATCTTTGAAATATTGATTTATAGTATCTAAGCTTTTAGTATCCAATAAGTTATCACTTGTAATATATGATAGTACATCAGGTGATAAATCTTCGAGCGAGCTAGAAGTCAATTTTGATAGATAAATAAATGGAATAATAATATCGGCGACGTTTTTTTGTCGAAAAGATTTGAATTCGGGCCTCATAATAGCATCTACGATAACAATCTCGCCGTTTATTATGAGTGTTTTACCTAAGATAGGCTTAGACTTTAAATGATTTTTCCAAAATCCATGGCTAATTGCGATATGAATTTGTGATGTTTGGTGAGGAAAGTCTAAATTATCCAAATTCCCGAATGCAGGTGAAATTCCAAACGATTCATAATCACCTGAAAAAAAACTGGCCTCTACGTCTTTTACCTCTGTTTCACCAATCTCAACCCATTGACTCTTTTCGTAAACAATATCGTATTGAAAGTTTGGAATTGATTCTTCAGCCAAATAAACAGGAATTGGCAAATCTGAAGAGCCAATGAGTCGAATTTGCTGGACATTGCCGAGCTTGTCAACACCAATGAACTGGGGGGTGTTATAAGCTATATTTATTAGGTAAGCGTGAACATAAAATGACATTGGAAGAGCTAATAAGAATAAAGAAATCCAGAAACCAGTATTTTTCTTATACTGCTGCCACCAATTAATAGCAAAGTTTACGCCCAATCTAAGCCAAATTGGATTCACTGATGTTTCCTATTTTTTGTCTCGATTTGACCATCTTTTATAACCAATTGTTTTTCTGCTTTATTGGCGTAATTCATATCATGTGTAATCACACAGACCGTGCAGCCGCTTGCATGCAACTGCTCTAAAATGTTAAAGATAATTTCCGAATTATTACTATCGAGGTTTCCGGTCGGCTCGTCAGCCAGAATAAGAGAAGGCTGATTAACAATCGCTCTCGCAATTGCGACTCGTTGCTGTTGTCCACCAGAAAGCTGACTTGGAAACCTGTCGATAAAAGACTCCATGTCTACTTCTTTCAAAGCTTGTGACACTATGTTGCGATACTGTTTACGACGAACTGTTGGGTTGTAAGTTAATGGTAAACATACGTTTTGATAAACGGTTAGATGCCCCAACAAATTAAAATTTTGAAAAATCAGACCAATTTCCTGGTTTTTCAATCTGGCAATAGATGCCTCGGTAATATCCTGAACGTCAGTTCCGTAGAGGTAATGACTTCCCTTTGTTGGCTTATTTATCATACCTATAATGGAGAGCAGTGTACTTTTACCTGAACCTGATGTCCCAACAATAGACAAGTAATCGCCTTCCTCAATTGAAAATGAAATATCTTGGATTACTGCAGTCGTCTCATTCGGATAGCAATAACTTACTTTTTCCAAACGAATAATTTCACCCATGTAATTTACACCTAGTTAAACCAAACGCTTTGCTTTTCAATGGGTACGAATACTATTTGGTCGCCACTTTGTAGCTCCCCATCAAGCACCAAGCTATCATTATTGGCACTTATAACTTTTATATCAGTTGCGTATCGTTGCCCATCAATCACATGATGTATCTCCCAGGCTTGTTCATCAGTATAAAAATCCGGTCTTTCCACTGAGGCAATAGTCATAGGGGTAGACATATTAATTGCCGCTTTAACCGATTGCTCCATTGTTAGCCAATGGGGGAGATCATGCGGTAATTGAATTCTAACTAGAACAGCGCCCTGTCTTACGATTGGATCTACAAATTCTACCTGCCCATTAATTTGACCATTAGGTGTTTCAACTGTAGCAATGTAAGACTCGCGAATTTTGTCGCCCAGGTATTGTGGTACGGTAATCTCAGCGACCAATTGTGTATTGTCAACGATGTCTAATAGCTTTGCTCCCTCAGTCACAGCTTCCCCTTGAGTAATAGGGAGTTCTCTTAAAACACCGGCGATAGGTGATTCTATTATCAAAGAGTCGATCCGTTTTCTGTAGTATAAGACTCTATCAGTTGCTGCTTGCTGCTGTGCCAGTAAAGCGTCCTGCTGATTCTTTACTGTTGGTTCCATTAAGGTTAGCCGATGTTCAAGATTGTTAACATCCATTTGGGCCTGTTCGACGGTTAACTTTAACTGTTCGAACTTAATTTTAGATATGATCCCTGACTCTTTGAGCTTTTCATTTGCTCTTAATTCTAACTGGACACCTTTTAAAACTGACCGAGATCGCGCCAAATCTGATCGCAATGCTTCCAACTCTAAATCTAACTGACTATGCTGATAGTTTGTTTGGGCTATTATTTCGTTTGCAGTAAATTCCGCTTCCCGAGATTCTCTTAATAGACTGGGGTTATTAATTTGAATAAGTGGTTGGCCTAACTCTATCGATTGACCTTGCTTAACAAAGATCTTTTCGACGATCCCGGATTCGTTAGCTGATAATACGCGATGGTTAACTGCAGTAATTTTTCCATTACCCCGAGCTACTGAAGGTTGCTCAGTGATAGAAACAGTAAACTTTTTTTGTGTATCGATATCAGCGTCTGACTTCAAATACAAACTGAATACGATGCCACAAAAACAAAGTAAAAAAACTGGGATTAGAAATTTTCTCTCAGTAAAGAATGTGTGTTTCTTTGTTTTAATTAAATCATGCACCCGAAAAGGACTCCCGAAATAAATTTACCTGTTATTAAACTTTAAATACTAGGTACACCAGGTTCAGGTACAGGTGGCGTTTGCTCTGGGTGGCAAATTCTTATGGTGATACACCTCCCTTCTGAATCACATTGCGTAGAATTAAAACAACCGGCTACCGCAGCAAATGATGCAATAGCAATTGTCGCTCCAATAATCAGTTTTCGTAGATTTGATGCAGATTTTTTGATTGATAATTTCCTTATATTAAATGAGAGTCCTTCCCTGATGCTTTTTTAATATATTGGCTAAGTAGCTAGGCGTCAACATTACAAATGTTAGTTCATACGCGTCTACAGCTTTGGGCCGAATTATCTGATGTAAATATTTTCATAGGCTTCACAACAGTACACCTATTCTTGTTAGGCATGATACGGCAATACCATTATCATCAAAAACATATGAGTTATCTGCGTTCGACTATCCGCGAATTCAACTCCGAAGTGCAGCGTTCTTCTAATCGCGACGCATTGTACGAGATTGCCCAGTGCACCAGTTTCCATGCCTAGATAAAGCGATATCTGTCCGCACCATTATAATGAACTTTAGGCTCCTGCAGGAAAAGGACAAGCTAACTCGCATGTTACTTAAGAGGGTCAATCAATGGCTATCGGACTGCGGTGTGCCGAAATACTGCCAGGGGCGAGGAAACTTGCCTTGAACAAGCTTCGTGCGGAGACAACCAGAAAAGTGAGTGTGCTATGGAAACAGAAGCGTGCGCAGGGTAGCACTGATTACTTGAAAAAGATGTTAGCGGCAGGTTTGGTAGCGTTGAACGATATTTGAGCGCTTATGCTCTCGTCCTGACTACCGGGGCCGTTAGTTAAATATAAAAAAGCCCGACCAAATTGGTCGGGCAAAAGGGCTTGGTTAAGCACCTAACGACAGAAACTGTCTACGCTTCGATGATGGCTTTCATATCCGTCATGTAACCGCGTAATTCTTTACCAATGGCTTCAACGCCAGTGTTGCGAATCGCTTCGTTAACTTCGGTAAGACGCTTGTTGTCTACCTGGTTAGACGTTACGCTCAGCCCTTTACCGATTACGCTGGTATCGATGTTTGGCATGAACTTCTCGCGCAGTAATGGTACTGCCGCGTTCGCAAATAAATAGTTACCGTATTCTGCTGTGTCTGAAATTACCACGTTCATTTCGTACAGACGCTTACGCGAAATAGTGTTCGAAATCAGTGGTGTTTCGTGCAGTGATTCGTAGTAAGCCGACTCTGGCAGGATGCCTGCTTCAACCATTACGTCGAAGGCCATCTCTACACCGGCTTTAATCATTGCTACCAGCAAAATACCGTTGTCGAAGAATTCTTGCTCTGAGATTTCGCCGTCGTAAACCGGGGCATTTTCAAAACCGCTTTCGCCGGTTTCTTCACGCCATTTCAGCAGGTTTGCGTCGTTGTTTGCCCAGTCGGCCATCATAGTGCGGGAAAATTCACCGCTGATGATGTCGTCCTGGTGTTTTTCAAACAGTGGGCGCATCAGAGAAGTCAGTTCTTCTGACAAATCATAAGCTTTTAACTTCGCTGGGTTAGACAGGCGATCCATCATGTTGGTTACGCCGCCGATTTTCAGCGCTTCAGTAATGGCTTCTAAACCATACTGGATTAAGGCTGCTGCATAGCCGGCATCAATACCGTCAGCAGTCATTTTCTCAAAGGCCAGAATCGCTGCAGTCTGTTGCATACCACATAGGATAGTTTGCTCACCCATCAGGTCAGACTTCACTTCTGCAACAAAAGACGATTCCAGAACACCTGCACGGTCGCCACCAGTGGCGCTTGCCAGTGCTTTAGCGATTGGCCAGCCTTCACCTTTCGGATCATTTTCCGGGTGAACGGCAATCAGTGTTGGTACACCGAAACCACGCTTATATTCTTCACGTACTTCAGTACCCGGGCACTTAGGCGCACACATAACCACAGTAATGTCGCTACGGATTTGCTGACCTTCTTCAACAATGTTGAAACCGTGTGAGTAACCTAAGGTTGCGCCTTCTTTCATTAAAGGCATTACTGCTTCGACTACACTGGCGTGCTGCTTATCAGGTGTCAGGTTATAAACTACATCCGCAGTGGGGATCAGATCCTGATAGGTACCTACTTTAAAACCATTGTTAGAGGCGCGTTGGAATGAGTCTCGTTTCTCATCAATCGCAGCCTGACGCAGCGCATAAGCGACGTCTAACCCTGAATCACGCATGTTGAGTCCCTGGTTAAGGCCTTGTGCACCGCAGCCAACGATGACAATTTTTTTACCTTTAAGAAACTCACAACCATCAGCAAATTCGTCGCGATTCATAAAGCGACAACGACCTAACTGGTCCAGTTGCTGACGTAAAGACAGAGTGTTGAAATAATTAGCCATAAAAAAATAATTTCCGAACTTCTTTTTGTCGTTATCCCGTTGCTTCATACAGCAGGGATGACCTCGTCACTGACGACTTGTAGCAAACAATACGCTACCCCTTTCGTTTTGAAAAATGATATATTTGCAAAACAGTGTTGCAAAAAGTGAAATCACCATGGATTTTCGCAGTCTCCAACTATTTAATCATCTCGCAAAAAGCTTACATTTTGGTGACACGGCGGAAGCCATGTTCGTCTCACCATCGACGCTGAGCAGGGTGATTCAACGCCTTGAAGAAGAGTGTGGATGTGTATTGTTTAAACGCGATAATCGCTCGGTGGCACTCACCCATGGCGGCCATAAATTACTGAATTTTAGCGAACAAGTGCTGGGCGAGTGGCAACAGGTCAGGCAAGAACTGCGTGACGATGGTAAGGCCCTGCAGGGGGAGTTAAGCCTCTACTGTTCCGTGACTGCCAGCCAGAGTCATTTGCCTGCCGTTCTGTCTCGTTTTCGCCAGCGTTACCCCGGTGTAGACATCCGACTGGTGACTGGTGATCCAGGGCTTTCAATCGAACATGTGAAGCATAAAAAATCGGATGTGGCTATTGCCATTCACTCTCCGGACTTTCCCACCGACCTGTGTTTTTCCGGCCTGGACTTTGTTCCCCTGGTATTAATTGCACCCCGTGACAGGCGATTGACCCAACTGGCACAGGTTGACTGGCGGGTCAACCAGGTGATATTGCCAGAGCAAGGGCCGAGTCGGCGGATTGTGTATCATTGGTTTGCCGAACATGGTATTCGGCCAAATGTGTATGCTTCTGTAGGCGGCAATGAAGCCATTGTTTCTATGGTGGCGTTAGGCTGCGGCATTGGCTTTGTGCCCCAGGTAGTGCTTGACCACTCCAGTATGTCGTCCAGTGTTACTCGTATTCAGGTAGACGATATCGGCTCCTACGAGTTGGGGCTGGCTTGTTTACAGGAACGCCGACATGAGCCGTTGATCAACGCGCTGTTTCAGCTTGAATTAAACTGACGAATTAAATTATCCAGCGCCCGGTACCCCAACGCTTCGCCAATATGGTCGGTGTTAATCTGCGCCTGGTTCTCAAGGTCCGCAATAGTTCTGGCTACCTTAATGGTGCGATGAAATACCCGCATGGACAGCTTTAGTTTTATGGCAGCGCGCTGTAAAAAGTCCTCGGTTGTCGCTGGCATTGCACAATAGGTGCTGAGCTCCGCTACACTCAACGCGGCGTTGCTTTTGCCTTGGCGCCGCTGCTGAATTTCATGGGCCGCCATAACTTGTTGTCTGGCCGTCACCGCTGAATCCTCACCCGACAAAGGCGGTGCAAACGCGTAGGAGCCCGGCCTGCGCACTTCAATCTGTATATCAATACGGTCGAGTAACGGGCCTGAAAGCTTACTTAAATAGCGCTGAATCTGTTGAGTGGTGCTGCGCCCGTCATCGATATCCCCGGTCGGACTGGGATTCATAGCCGCTAATAATTGAAACCGGGCGGGATACTTTGCCTGACCAGAGGCGCGGGAGAGACAAATATCGCCCGTCTCCAGCGGTTCGCGCAGCACTTCCAGCGCCTGTCGACCGAACTCAGGCAGCTCATCTAAAAACAATACACCATTATGCGCCAGCGACACTTCGCCTGGTTGCGGGTGAACACCTCCGCCAGTCAGCGCAATCGCCGAGCAAGTATGATGGGGAGAACGAAATGGCGGTGTTAACCAGTCTTCGGTGTCACGCTGTTCACCTTTTACCGAATACAGCGCGGCAGTGGCCAGTGCTTGTTGATGAGTAAGTTGCGGTAACAAGCTTATAAGGCGACTGGCGAGTAGGCTTTTTCCGGTGCCTGCCGGCCCTACCATTAACAGATTATGCGAACCCGCTGCCGCAATGCAAAGGGCTCGTTTAGCCTGCTGCTGACCGATGATGTCATCCCAACGTGGGCTCGGTGGTGGCAGGATAACGTTATTTTGGGTGTGTTTAAGCTCAAGCGTTTGTTGCCGAGTGAAGTGCAAAAAAATATTCAGCAGTGTGGCTGGCTGCAGATATTCCAGGTTATTCACTAACTGAATTTCCGCTTCGTTACCTGCGGGAAGCACCAGGGTATGGTTGTCTTCTGCACAGCGCATAGCTACCGGTAGCAAGCCGGGCACCGGGCGAATATCACCGTTTAAGCTAAGCTCTCCGGCAACTTCAGTGTTATTAAACGGGGTCTGTTCAACGAGTCCCATGGCTATCAGTATCCCTAACGCGATGGCCAAGTCATAGCGTCCGCCGCTTTTGGGGATATCAGCCGGTGCCAGGTTTACCGTGATACGCCGGGCCGGATATTCAAACCCGCTGTTTATCAGGGCACTGCGCACCCGTTCTTTGGCTTCCTGCACGGCGGTTTCAGCCAGACCGACTAACTTAAAGGAAGGCAGACCGTTGGATAAGTGCACTTCCACCTTTACTTTTGGTGCGCTGATCCCGGCGGCACCGCGGGTATATACAATTCCCATTCCCATGATGTTCTGTACTGTTCCGGCGTTTTATAGAGCAGTGTAGTGAGGATGGGCGTGTGAGAATACTGAGCCTTAGTGCAGATTCGTCGAAGAATTGGTTGGTTTGGTCGGTCAAAAGGTTAATTTTTATGCCCTGCCCTTGATCAGGCCCCGGGATCCGTGGTATTTCTACGCCCCTGAAAGGACAACGTTACAGCCAAGCGTTAAGTATCCTTTCAAAAGCCAGCCAAAAACTTCCGAATCTGTGTCTGTATCTCGTTATTGTCAGCCGATAAACTATTGGCGATAACGGTATTAATTATTCCGTGCAAATTGCACCGCGAGTGTCGTAGCGCTAAACGCGCACCTTATTGCACGAGTTTACACTGTTTATCTGCGAAAAATGCCGCTGTGCATTGGGTCGCGAGTCCGCGTCATGTATCATCTGACGCGGTATTAATTATGGTGGCCAGTTAACAACCGGCTACTCTTTACGGGTTATCTGAAACCCGCTTGTTCTTAAGGAAACGTCATGGCTAAGCAACTTGCTGATTATATCTGGTTTAACGGTAACATTATCCCCTGGAAAGAGGCTACCGTTCATGTAATGACTCACGCTATTCACTACGGTTCATCAGTCTTTGAAGGTGTGCGTGCTTACAACACACCAGATCAGGGTACCTGTGTATTCCGTTTACAGGAACACACCCGTCGCTTGTTCGACTCAGCCAAAATCTATCGCATGAACATTCCATACACGATGGATGAATTAAATCAGGCGCTAATGGATATCATCGTTAAAAACGATCTTAAATCCGCTTACATCCGTCCGATTGCTTTCTTTGGTGATATTGGTATGGGCATTAAAGTGCCTTTGGATGCTGAAGCAGAAGTATCGATTGCGGCCTTTGAATGGGGCGCTTATTTAGGTGAAGAAGCGCTGAAAAACGGTGTTGATGCCGGTATTTCTTCCTGGAACCGTCTGGCGGCTAACACTATGCCGACTGGCGCGAAAGCGGGTGGTAACTACCTGTCTTCACAGCTTATATCAATGGAAGCCCGTCGTCACGGTTACGGCGAAGGTATTGCCTTGGACCGTAACGGTTACATCAGTGAAGGCGCTGGCGAAAACATCTTCGTGATCCGCGATGGCGTTATCAGCACTACGCCTAAAACCGCGGCAATCCTGCCGGGTATTACCCGCGACACGGTCATGACGCTGGCCAAAGAACTGGGTTATGAAATCCGCGAAGAGAACATTCCGCGCGAAGCCATGTATCTGGCCGACGAGATCCTGATGTGCGGCACCGCTGCCGAAGTCACGCCGGTAAACAGTGTTGACGGCATTACCGTTGGTAAAGGCGGTCGTGGCCCGATCACCAAAGAAATTCAAGACATGTTCTTCGGCTTGTTTAACGGCAAAACCGAAGATAAATGGAACTGGTTAACCCCGGTTTATAAATAAGATATACCCCCACGGGACGAGAGTTTTTTATGCCTAAGTTAAGATCTGCAACCACAACACAGGGACGCAACATGGCCGGAGCGCGCGCTTTATGGCGGGCCACCGGTATGAAAGACGGTGATTTTGGTAAGCCTATTATTGCCATTGCCAACTCCTTTACCCAGTTCGTGCCAGGCCACGTTCACTTAAAAGACATGGGCCAACTGGTGGCCCGAAGTGTTGAGGCTGCAGGTGGTGTGGCAAAAGAATTCAATACCATCGCCGTAGACGATGGTATTGCCATGGGCCACAGCGGTATGCTGTACAGCCTGCCGTCCCGTGAAATTATCGCCGACTCGGTTGAGTATATGGTGAATGCGCACTGCGCCGATGCCATTGTATGTATCTCTAATTGCGACAAAATCACGCCGGGAATGTTAATGGCGGCCATGCGTCTGAACATTCCGGTGGTGTTTGTATCCGGCGGCCCGATGGAAGCCGGTAAAACCAAATTGTCTGACCAAATCATCAAGCTCGATTTGGTCGATGCCATGGTGGCTGCTGCCGACGATAAAGTGTCAGACGATGACTCCAATGAAATCGAACGTTCAGCGTGCCCGACCTGCGGCTCTTGCTCTGGCATGTTTACCGCTAACTCCATGAACTGCTTAACCGAAGCCTTAGGTCTTTCCTTACCGGGCAACGGTTCTATGCTGGCTACTCACGCCGACCGTGAAGGCCTGTTTAAGCGTGCCGGTGAACTGGTCGTTGAGTTGTGTGAGCGTTGGTATAAAAACGATGATGCCTCTGCACTGCCGCGTAATATTGCTAATTTTAACGCCTTTGAAAATGCTATGAGCCTGGATATTGCCATGGGCGGTTCTACTAATACCATCCTGCATTTACTGGCTGCTGCGATGGAAGGTGAAGTGCCGTTTACCATGGCCGATATCGACCGCTTATCACGTAAAGTGCCGCACTTATGTAAGGTTGCACCTTCTACCCCGCAATATCATATGGAAGATGTGCACCGTGCCGGTGGCGTACTCGGTATTCTCAACGAACTGAACAAAGGCGGCTTACTGCATGGTGATTGTGCCCACGTACTGGGCAAGCCCATCGAAGGCGTTATTGCCGAGTGGGATATCACTAACCCCGACAATGCCGATGCCAACACCTTTTACCGGGCAGGCCCGGCCGGTATTCGTACCACCAAAGCGTTTAGCCAGGATTGTCGCTGGGATGAAGCCGACGCCGACCGTGCCAAGGGTTGTATCCGTGATTTAGAACACGCATACAGTCAGGAGGGTGGTCTGGCCGTGCTGTTTGGTAATCTGGCAGAGAATGGCTGTATTGTGAAAACTGCCGGCGTGGACGAGTCCATTCTGACATTTACCGGTCGCGCCCGTATTTATGAAAGCCAGGACGAAGCCGTTGCCGCAATCCTGAACGATCAGGTAGTTGCCGGTGATGCGGTCATTATTCGCTACGAAGGCCCGAAAGGCGGCCCGGGCATGCAGGAAATGCTCTATCCGACTTCCTATCTGAAGTCTAAAGGCTTAGGTAAAGATTGCGCACTGATCACCGATGGCCGTTTCTCAGGCGGTACGTCGGGGTTATCGATTGGTCACTGCTCGCCAGAAGCCGCCAGTGGCGGTGGTATTGGTTTAGTGCAGGAGGGCGATACCATTGAGATCGATATTCCTAACCGGACCATCAATATTGCCATTACCGATGCAGAGCTACAGGCCCGTCGTGCTGCGATGGAAGCCAGTGAACGTCCATGGCGACCGGTAAGCCGTCAGCGTGAAGTTTCACTGTCACTGAAAACCTTTGCCATGCTGGCTACCAGTGCCGATAAAGGCGCAGTAAGAGACCCATCCAAACTGGAAGATCTATGACCGTTACCGATCACGAATACCTGAAAAAAATCCTGTTAGCGCCGGTTTACGACGTGGCGGTTAACAGTGATTTGGTATTGTTATCGCGCTTAACCGCCGAACTGGGCAACGACGTCTTTTTAAAACGTGAAGACCAGCAACCGGTTAAGTCGTTTAAACTACGCGGTGCGTACAACCGTATCGCCAGTTTGTTGCCTGAGCAGTTAGAGGCAGGTGTTATTGCTGCGTCGGCGGGTAACCACGCCCAGGGCGTGGCATACAGTGCCAATATGAAAGGCATTAACGCCACTATTGTGATGCCGGAAACCACGCCGGATATTAAAATTGAAGCGGTACGCCGTTTTGGCGGCCAGCATGCAAACGTAGTGCTGCATGGCACCAACTTTGATACCGCCAGTGCTCATGCCCGGGTACTAAGCGCTGAGCATGGGTATACCCTTATCCCGCCGTTTGACGATCCGGATGTGATTGCCGGGCAAGGTACCATTGCCCGTGAACTGCTTGAGCAAAACCCAAACCTCGATATTTTGTTCATCGCCGTTGGCGGTGGCGGGCTAGCGGCCGGTATCTCGGTATACCTTAAGCAGTTAAAACCTGAGATCAAAATTATTGCCGTAGAGTCGGAAGAATCCGCCTGTTTTAAGGCAGCTAAAGACGCCGGTGAACCAACCAGCTTGAGCTCAGTGGGCATTTTTGCTGATGGTGTGGCTGTTAAACTGATGGGTACCGAAACCTTCCGCCTGTGTAATCAGTACGTCGATGAGATCATGACAGTCACCAACGATGAAATCTGTGGTGCCATTAAGGACATATTCGACGATACCCGGGTGATTGCTGAACCCGCCGGGGCTATGTCGGTAGCGGCGATCCGCAAATACGTTAAGCAAAACGACATTCAGGGCAAAAAGCTGGGTGGCATATTGTGTGGTTCTAACACCAATTTCCATACCCTGCGTTATGTGTCTGAACGTTGTGAGTTAGGTGAACAAAAAGAAGCCGTGTTTGCGGTGAAGATCCCGGAACGCCAGGGTGCCTTCAAGCAGTTTTGTGAATGTCTCGGTGGCCGTACGATTACTGAGTTTAACTATCGATATGCGTCGCAGAGCGAAGCGCATATTTTTGTTGGCATTAAACTGCGTGGTGGCAAGGCTGAATTTGAAGCCCTCACAGCAGAGCTCGGTGATAAAGGTTATCAGTGCTTTGATCTGTCAGACAATGAGCTGGCCAAACTGCACGTTCGTCATATGGTGGGGGGGCGTCCGCCAACCATCCTTAATGAAGTGGTATTCAGCTTTGAGTTTCCGGAATACCCTGGAGCGCTGCTTAACTTCCTGAGTACCCTGGGTGAACGCTGGAACATTACCTTGTTCCACTACCGTAACCACGGGGCGGCAGAAGGGTTGGTGCTGGCCGGATTCGATATCCCGCCAGAAAGCCGCGCGGCATTTGATGAGCATGTAACCGCGCTCAACTATACCTGCCAGGATGTCACTGACAATCCGGCTTACCGGTTCTTTTTATCAGAACCTAAGTAACCCCTAAGCAAATTCAATACCCGGCACCTGCCGGGTATTTTTGTCGGGGTGTATTTTATTTGATTAAAGAATAGCCAGAAAACGCAGCGCACTCTATACTTAGACGAGTTTATGTTCATAAGGAGTGTGACATGTTTAACCCCTTTTCATTTCCACCTTTCGCCTGGAATATGCCCTTAAGTGGCAATGTAAAAGATATTTCGCCGGTCACAAGTTGGTTTACCGAATGGTTTTCACCCCAATACGAAATCAATATTGCCGGCAATGCGGCCCTTGAAAAACAAGTTATTACCAAAGCGGCCAGTTACGGCAAGCAGCTTGGTAAGCTGACCGATGCGGTGCTTGAGATTGCCGAGGGTGAGCCTGGTGAAGCGGTAGATGCTCTTAGGACCATGGCTAAAGAGATTGAAGCGGTTAAAAATAAAACGCTGCTCGATACCATCGAGGCCGACCTGGCTACACTCAAAAGTCAGGATCAAGCGGCCTACCAGGAACTGGTAAAGCGTCTCTCTCCCTAATCATAAAAACAAATCAAATTAATCAGTTTTAATTATTTTTATAATTTTATACTGTCAGTCATACTCTGCCCATCGATTAAGTGTAGAGGAAAGTCTGATGCAGCAAATCATTCATCACCTGCTAAACCGCAAGCCCGCCACCAATCATGAGCAACCGCAACGCGATTGTAATTTCCGTGACAACTATTATGGCGATCAACTATGCAAAGACGCTGTGACGGAACAGCCACCTAACGCTTAGCCGGAGGCGGTAATGTTACTGATATTACTCACCGCTACGTTGTGTTGTATTCCGTTGTGCTTATCGGTGTCTTTCACCAGTAAAACCCGTACCCGACTGTATCAGGATGCTGCCAGGCGGGGTGATCTCACCTTGTTAAGATACTTTAGCCATACCGGCAATGATATGGCGCTGCAGGCGCACGAAAGAAAGGCTGCATTAAGCGTTGCCAGACAGCACAACCATCAACAGGTGCTCGCGTTTCTCACGCAGTCTGACTGATATTTGTGAACGATTTAATTGTGTTATCCCAACCCTTGCTTTCTCTGTAAGCCATGGCGGGAAATGCTTCCCGCCATTCTTTTTTCCAATCGCTCATCGAGCACCTTTACTTTCATAATCTTATGTGGGATAAAAAGTATACAGAATAATATTTAGGCGTAGTAACCAACGTTTATAATGGCGTTGCGGCAGCACAGCCCGGGATCTTCATGCACAAAACGCGATTGCCCTCTCTGACTGAAATTCTCATACTCACCGCTGCGTTTCTGGCCATTATTTTTGTGGCAGTACATCATCTGGGGTTACCTATTCAACTGGCGTTTATTGGCTGTTGGTTTGTAGTGATGGGCTTTGGGAAATACCTTGGTTATGACTATCATCATCTGCAAAAAGGCGTTATTGCAGGTGTTAACCAGGGAATGGATGCGATTTTGATCCTAATCGCCGTTGGCGCCCTGATTGGTAGCTGGATGGCTGGTGGTATTGTGCCCAACATTATTTACCTTGGGCTGTCGGTAATGGACCCGGCCCTGTTTTTACCGGCGGCCTTTATTATTTGTGCTATTACCTCATTGGCAACAGGTACCTCGTTTGGTACCGCTGGCACGGCGGGGATTGCCATGATGGGCATTGGTGCAGGTTTCGATTTACCGCCAGCGCTGGTGGCGGGGGCCGCTGTGTCAGGCGCTTATGTGGGTGATAAACTCTCACCGCTTTCCGATACTACTGTAATGACAGCCTCAATGTGCCAGGTAAATCTTATCGCGCATATTAAATCCATGCTGTATGTGAGTGTGCCGGCCTGCATTATTACTGGTATTGCTTTTTTGCTGGTGGGCCTGGGCTTTGAGCACGATGGTGGTACCGGCACCGCTCAACAGGTGATGAATGCCATTGCCATCCACTACACCATTGGCTGGTATATGTTGCTACCGGCATTGATTGTGATTGGTTTGTTGATGATGCGCCTGCCGTCGTTCCCGGTTATCTGCCTGGGAGCGTTGCTCGGTGTAATCTGGGCGATGATGTTTGAACAGGCTTCACTGGTTAGTGCCTTCGAAAGTTTATATACCGGCAACTTTATCGATACTGACGTTGAGTTTTTGCAGATCCTGCTCAATCGAGGCGGTATCACTTCTATGTTATCGGTGATCCTGTTGGTCATTCTGGCACTGGGACTGGGTGGACTGATGGAGTCTATTTGCGTGTTAAAGGCGGTGTGTAATGCTTTGCAACACTGGGCCACCACCACTGGCCGATTGGGGCTTTCCACCATGCTAAGCGGTATTTTAGGCAATGCGCTCGGCGGCGCGGCCTATGTATCGATAATGACCGCTAGCACCATTACCTCGCGAAACTACGAGCAAATGGGCATTGATAAACGGGTACTTTCGCGCAATGTTGAATCCGGGGGGACGGTGACCACTCCTATGATCCCGTGGACTGACGGAGGTATCTTTATGGCCACTACGCTGGGGGTCAGCACGCTGAATTACCTGCCGTTTTTGTGGTACCACTGGCTGGTACTCGGTATTGCGCTGTTATACAGCTACGCGGGCTGGTATCACTTTGCACCCGTTCAGTATGAAGCCGATGGCACGCCTGAACCTCAGTCGGCAAGCTAACGCTGACTGCTGACCAGATAAATACCGTGCAGAGGTGAACCTGAAACGGTAGGTTGGATTGTCGAATCTCAGTCATGCTCACTACAAAATTACAATGCCTTAAGAACGCTATATACTTCCTGACTATCACATTTCGCCTGAGGATTTATTTTGTTCACTGCCAACCTAGCTTTGGAGAAAGCGTATCAGTTTTCCCGGTTCGATAGTGCTAATCCACTTTCTACATGTTCAGCACACCCTATTTTTCTGGAGGACCAGAACTGGCTGACCTGCGAACATTATGTTCAGGCAAAAACATTACGCAGCGCCCGGCAAGCCAGTAAAGTCGCCACTCTCCCAACCGGTGAAAAAGCAAATGCCTATGGGCATGCCTGGTATCGTGGCAAAATCGCTGACTTTAAAATCACCGCACCGATACTGATGAAGCGTGCTTTGTACACCAAAGTACAAATGTATGATGAAGTCCGCGAAGCACTGTTAGCAACGGGTGACAGGTTGATGATCGAAACTTCACAATATGATTATTTTTGGGGCATTGGTCGCGATCAACGTGGCCTGAATCATATCGGTAAAGCGTGGATGGATATTCGTCTGAAACTGCTTGCAGATTAACCCTTAAACCTTATAGCCAGGGGCGCCTGTGAAACTGAAAAAGTACACAAAGCAAGGCTGACAGTGTCGAAGAATAGACGTTGGGTTGTGCAAAGATGCCCGGCGTCCGTCATGGCTACTTATTTTCACCACCCGGTAACTGCTCTCGTACCGATGATATAAATTCCTCACTTTCACTGGCCGGTGAGCCCCCTTCCGACAGTGAGTTCCACATGTGAAACAAACCGACGGTATTTGGTACTTCTGCTACGGATTACTTGCTTCAAATCCGGCCTCCCAACCACACTATAGGCTCATTTGAGAGAGTTAGCCGACAGGAGAACGGGTATATGGCCACCCCCGATTTTGGATTAACCAATAAGGTTGCTTTAGTGACTGGTGCCAGTCGTGGCATTGGTCAGGCGCTGGCTACAGGGTTGGCAGCTGCCGGTGCCAAAGTGATTTGTGGCAGTAGTCGTGAAGGTGGTTGTGCAGACACCGTCAGTAAAATTACTGATGAAGGTGGTGAGGCCTCACAACTGTTTGCTGATCTGTCTGACGCCGCAGCTGTGAAGGCACTGGCTGACAAAGCCAGGGGCGTGTATGGCGAAGTGGATATTCTGGTTAACAATGGTGGCACCATCTATCGCAGCCCGGCGGTGGAGTTTCCGTTGGAGCAGTGGCAACACGTGTTGCAGGTAAACCTTGATGCCACCTTTATCTTGTGTCAGCAGATTGGCAAGGACATGGTAGCGCGTCAGCAGGGCAAAATTATTAATATCGCGTCCATGCTCAGCTATAGCGGTGGTATTACGGTGCCGGCTTATACGGCCAGCAAGCATGCGGTGGCAGGGTTAACCAAGGCCTTGGCCAATGAATGGGGTCAGCACAACGTGCAGGTAAATGCTATCGCGCCGGGTTACATCCGTACCGATAATACCCAGGCTCTACAGGACGATACTGAGCGTAGTAATGAGATTCTCAAGCGCATTCCGGCTGCCCGCTGGGGCGAAACATCAGACCTACAGGGGGCAGCCGTATTTTTGGCCAGCGCCGCCAGTAACTATATTAATGGGCATATACTCGCCGTCGACGGCGGGTTCCTGGCCCGATAGCAACGAATTGATTTAAGGACTTACTATTATGTCTAACAAAACTGAATACGAAGTCAGGTATGCAGTCGGGCAGCGCGAAGTAAAAGGCTACGACACAACTGAACTGCGCGATACCTTTCTGGTCGACAAACTGATGACACCGGGCAAGGTTTACTGGGTTTACAGCCATTACGAGCGATTCATGCTGGGCAGCGCCGTACCCACCGATTCGCCGTTGGTGCTGGAAACGCTGGATGCTCTGAAAGCCGAACACTTCCTGGATCGGCGCGAGCTGGGCATTATTAACATCGGTGGTGACGGCACAGTGGTGGCCGATGGCGAAGAGTTTAGTCTGGCCCGGGAAGAAGCGCTGTATCTCGCCAAAGGGAATAAAGCAGTCACTTTTTATTCCAATGATCCAGCGAAACCAGCTAAGTTTTATTTAAATTCAGCGCCGGCCCATCATGCTTACAGCAACAAAAAAATTGGTAGGAGTGATGCCAGGGTGTTGCATCTTGGTGGGCAGGAAACTTCCAATGAACGGAACATTAATCAGTTAATGATTAACACCGTGGTGGAAACCTGTCAGTTACAAATGGGACTCACCCGCCTGCTGCCGGGCAGCGTATGGAATACCATGCCTGCTCACCAGCACGACCGCCGTAATGAAGTGTACTTCTATCTCGATCTCGACGAAGGCCAGACGGTCTGTCATATCATGGGGGAACCCCACGAAACACGGCATATCTTTGTACAGAACGAGCAGGCTGTGTTATCTCCACCCTGGTCTATTCATTGCGGTGTGGGAACGTCAAATTATGCCTTTATCTGGGGCATGGCGGGTGAAAATCTTGATTATGGCGACATGGACAGTTACCCACCGGATCAACTCCGTTAGTAGCTATTTAGTCTGAGTTCTATACTATATTAACGATCTAACCCGGAAGTGATTATGGAACGTTATCTGATCCCCAGTGTTAACCATGCCTGTCAGATTTTCAGAACCCTGGCTAATGCGCCGGAGGGCATGACCATGCACGAGATGGAGGTGGCGCTGGAGTTACCCCGTACTACGTTGTTTCGGTTATTACGTACTTTGTGCAATGAACAGATGCTGGAAAAACGGGGTAAACGCTACTTTTGCGGCACTGATCTGATGAAGCTCGGGTTACATATTATTAACTCAGATCGAATGCATCAGTTGGCGATCCCGCACATTCAACGCCTGGCGCTAAAAAGCGGTCACACAGCCCATCTGGCCGTGCCCAATAATGGCAGTATTCTGATTGTTGAAGTGGTGGATAGCCCTAACCCCCTGATGGTGTCCAAACGCCCTGGAGTGCAGGCCCAGTTGCATTGTTCTGCAGGAGGCAAAGTGTTTCTGGCGTTTCTGTATTACGACAACCTGGAGTTAATCCTGCGGGAACATCCGATGGAGAAGCATACCGAGTACACCATTACCGACATCGATAAACTTCGTGAAGAGCTCAAGCGAGTTGAAGCCCTAGGTTATGCGGTAGACGAACGTGAGTACAATAAAGATGTGCGTTGTCTGGCGGTGCCGGTGAGAGACAACCGTGGCGTAGTAGTAGCTTCTGTGGGGGTTACCGCGCCTGCCGTGACGTTTCCAACATCACAAATCCCCGCTGTAGCTGAATTCGCCAAGGAGGCAGCTCGTGGGATCTACCGCGATACCTACCAGTTATCAGAAAAGCGCCTGGGCGCTTAGGGTTTTCGCTCATCCGCAGGTATTTCGCAGATAGTTATCTGATAGCGGCTGAGTAAAAAGCCAAGCAGAAGGAAAATAACCCCTGCCACGCTCATGGCCAATACGGCATGAAATGCATGGCTGGTGAAGCGATCGGTGACTTCTCTGATCACTTCGCTGCTTAGCACTACCTTGCTTTGTTTTAAGCCGATACGGGTATATTGCTCGTTTTGAATATCGTGCAGGTTGAACAGGTAATCAGAGGTACCGTTAGTCATGGATGAGACGTAAAATGCCTGAATGAAAAGTAAAATGCCAGCGGCGAAAAAGAATGTACTTATCCCTTTGATATTGATAGAGAGATTCACCATTGTGCCTCCTTGCACAGTTCGACTGAAGTGTTGCTTTGTTCCTAAAGCTATAAGCGGCTAATCCTGCCGCGCGTTAAATATAGTCCAAAACACGCTAAGTTCTCCAGTTTCCGGTGCGTAAAAATTGCCAATTTCGAAGGTGCTGACAGCAATGGTCGGGTTAAAAGTTTGAGCGACGCGGCGTTATTGGGTAGTCTCTGGTTAATTCAATTTTTCTAATGAACAGCATGATAAAAACACTTATTCTGAGCAGCGCACTGCTTTGTACGTTTGCCAGCGTCGCAGCTACCCCAACGAATATCGGTAATAGCATCAATCTGGATAATTATCGACAGGCTGTTAAAACCCTTGCCAGCGATGAGTTTGAGGGGCGCGCACCGCTTTCTGACGGCGAAACAAAAACCGTGGCCTATCTGGAAAAGCAGTTTCGTGAGATGGGTTTACAGCCGGCATTTGGCGATAGCTATATCCAGCCAGTGCCATTGGCCAAAATTACCGCCAGTCAGGACATGTCGTTATCTGTTGGAGATACCACTTTTGACAATGGCGAAGACTTCGTTGCCCGTACCGAACGCATCACAGACGAAATAACGTTGGAAAATGAGGTGGTGTTTGTCGGCTATGGTATCAATGCGCCGGAATACCACTGGAATGACTATGCCGGGGTCGATGTGAAGGGCAAAACCGTGGTCGTGTTGGTTAACGATCCAGGGTTTATCTCCGGAGATAAAACTTTCTTCAACGGGCAGGCCATGACTTACTACGGTCGCTGGACCTATAAATATGAGGAGGCCGCCCGGCAGGGGGCCAAAGCCGTTTTTATTGTTCATGAAACCATGGCTGCAGGTTATGGCTGGGGCGTAGTAAAAGCAGGCGGCACGACGGCTAAATACACTCTGGTAGACAAGAATAATAACCAGTCGAAAGTTGGTGTGATGGGCTGGATGACACTGCGCGCAGCCGAAAAAGTGTTTGCCGCATCAGGTTTGGATTACCGACAGGTTAAAGCTCGGGCGGGCAAGCCAGGTTTCGCCGCCATCGATCTGCAGCAGCAGGCCAAACTGATGCTGCGCAACACCATAGAGCACAAGGCATCACAAAATGTAGCAGCGATTCTGCCCGGCCATCAAGCGCAGGATGAATGGGTAGCCTTGCATGCGCACTGGGATGGCTTGGGTAAAGGTATGGAGAATGGCCAGGAGGTGATTCTCAATGGTGCCGTGGACAATGCTTCTGGTGTGGCCGGAGTGTTGGAACTCGCCAGAGTATTTAAGCAACAGGCCGAAGTAACCCCCTTCAAGCGTACGCTGATGTTTGGCGCTTTTACTGCTGAGGAAACGGGGCTAATTGGTGCTGAACATTTTGCTAAGCACCCGCCGGTGCCGGCAAAGAATATTGTGGCATTTTTAAATATTGATGGCATGAACGTGAATGACGCCACACCTTATATACTGCAATATGGTGAGAATGTGTCTGAACTGGAAGACTATGTAGCCCGAGTGGCTAAAATCCAGGGGCGCGTTGTTAAGCCTGACCCGCGGCCGCAGAATGGGTTGTTTTTTCGCTCTGATCACTTTGCGGCGGCCCGCCAGGGGATCCCCGCTTACCTATTCATGAGCCTGGGCGATACCGACCCGCAATTTATCGCCAGCCGCTATCATAAATCCGGCGATGACTACTTCGATAGCTGGACGCTAGGCGGGGTGGTTCAGGATCTGGACCTGATTGGTCAAATTATGACTGAACTTGCCACTAACGGCGATTGGCCTGACTGGAAAGCTGACTCGTCCTTTAAAGAAGCGCGGATCGCTTCAGGGCGCGGGGTTTCCCCAGACGAAGATTAACCGGTTGGGGTTGACTGTTTGCTGAACTGAATGGCCATGGTCCGAGGGGCGATGGCCTGCATAGCTATCAGGATCAACTTAGATAGCTTCAACCGGTTGTCTGGCCGGGTCGGAGTAGTTTCATGCGGGCCAGGAAAGCCGGAACGCTATCGTCGCCCTCCGCCGGGGCCCAGTCAGCAAAGTCTTTATCTTCAGTGATTTCGTAGGGCCCTTGTTTCACTTCAACAAAGGTAACCGGTTGAGTGCACACGGTGGCGTGCCAGGTATTCGGCGGTATTTCCACACCCAGGCAATCACTGCCCGGGCCCAGCGCAAGGCGCTCTGTCAACACACCGTGATCATCAAAAAATAGCAGCTCAAGGCAGCCATCCACCACCATAAAGAACTCCCATTTATGCGGCTGGCTGTGGCGGTGTGGCCTGACATAGGAGTCGGGCAGCATACAAACAAACAGCCGTTGTACCGGCTGCTGGTAGTTGTCATGCACATTGTGATGCGCGCGACGGCGCGGACTGGCTTCCGCCCGGGCTCTTAATTCACTGAGTAACTCGATATCAAATTTTTTCATCGGCACCAGCTTCCCTGTCGGCCTGAAGAATATCCTGCTGTAAATGCTGCACGATCTCCGGCCAGACCAACGCCATAATGTCTTTACGCAGGGCCGAGGCTTCCTCAGAATACTTCAGGCTGCCGTCTTCGTCTGCATCCAGCCAGTGGTTGTCCCGTAACGCGCTGATAAAACTCGACAGCACATTTTTATCGTAAAACTCCGGTGAGTGCATGCCATATAGCTTGGATAAACGCTCTGCCACGGTTTTACTTTCCCGCTCCAGGGCATTGCGGCTAATCGATTTGTCGCGTTTAAGAATGGTTAGTACTACTGCATAGCGCTGCAGGGTTTCCTGCATACAGCGACTCAACAGCCAGCTTGAATGGAATTGTTCGCTATCGGCTTCCGGAAACGCCAGATAACGTCCTTTTTGCTGCAACATGCCGGTTTGTCTGAAAGCATCAATCAGCTGCGCGGTGTAGGCCAGTGCCTCATCCTGCGACATGTGTAGGAAAAGCTCGCGCTGCAGCAGCGGGTAAAGTGCCGCAATTAACTGCAGAATGTTGTTTTTCTCCAGTTTGCCATGGGCAAAAATAGCGGTCATCACAATACCTGGCAACGCGAATAAGTGAATAATATTATTCCGGTAGTAAGTCAGAAAGACCGCGTTATCCGGCATTGGGCTAATCAGAGTGCCGTAGTTATCTTCGCTGACCTGCAATCGCTTTAACGATAAAACGTGATCGAGCAGCGCGTCGGCATCTTCCTTAGGCAGGGTAGCATTAGCACTGTAAGGGGCTTGTTCAAACAGGGCGAGATAATCGCGCATTGCCTGTGCCAGTTCAGTTTTACTCATGGTCTGGGTTTTTGATGCCAGCAAACACAACGCGGTGAGGGCCATACCATTAATCGCGGCCGCGCTGTTTACCCGGGTCATTAATTCGTTGGCCAGGCCGTTAACCGTCGGTGTCAGCCAGGCGGGCTTTTTCTCGGGGTTTAACGTCTGACTCTCACGCCAGTTCGGGGCCTTGTTGTCGAGAAATTGATGGAGTGGCAGCGGCTCGCCGAAATTTACAAAGCCGTGGCCGTAATTCTTGAGCTTCTTAATGGCTGAAAAAACCTGCCAGTTGGACTCTTTCTTTTTCGCGCCGCCCTTAAGCTCACTCAGATAGCTTTTCACTTCCATGACGTTTTCGTAGCCAATGTACACCGGCACCAGACTGATTGGACGGTTTACGCCTTTTACAGCGGCCTGAATGGTCATGGCCAGCATGCCGGTTTTAGGTGGTATCAGGCGCCCGGTGCGGCTGCGGCCGCCTTCCGGGTAATACTTAACGGCGTAGCCTTTTTTAAACAGTAACTCCAGATACTCACGGAACACCGCCGTGTAGAGCTTGTTACCGGCAAAACTACGGCGCAGGAAGAATGCGCCGCCGCGACGGAAAATGCCGCCTACCGGCCAGAAGTTAAGATTAATGCCAGCTGCGATATGCGGTGTGACCAGGCCTTCATGGTAGATCACATAGGTAAGCAACAGATAGTCCATATGACTTCGATGGCAGGGCACGTAGATGATTTCGTGGCCATTATTGGCCAGTTCGCGAATACGGTTGGCGTGGCCAACGCTGATGCCGTTATAAATTTTGTTCCAGATCCGGGTTAATAGGCGGTCACCAAAACGGATAAGCCCTTCCCGATAATCTGCGGCAATCTCAGTCAGGTAGCCTGCAGCAACCTGGCGAGCTTCATCGGCACTGAGTTTTTTGGTGCGCATTTCTTCGCCAATGGCATTGCGGACCATTTCGGAGCCGAGCACCGCATTATTCAGTTCCTGGCGTTCCAACAAGGTTGGGCCGGTCATGGCCTGGCGTTTACGGTGAAAGTGAGTACTAGCTACTCGGGAAAGTTTATGGGCCAGCTTTTCATCGGTGCTGTGCTGGTCGGCCATTGCCCGTGATGACACCGCCTGGCTGTAGCTGATAAAGGTGTCGCGACCCAAAAACAACACGATAAAAAATTTGCGTAACCAACTCGGTGCGGCGGACAGGGTGAGTAAGTCCGCCAGGCCGGGTTTGCCTTTGCCTGGTGCCCTGCCCCAGGTGATAAAAACCGGCACCACCTGAACATCCAGTTCGCTATGATCGCGATGTAAATGAAACAGATCGGTAAACACCGGTTCAATATCGGTGTTCTGATTTCGTTTGCGCAGCAGTGCCTCAGTGCGACGCAAGAACAGGCTGCCCGGATAGCTCTTATTCGCCAGTGTCACCGATTCCGTGGGATCTGGCAGGCCGAGACGTTGTGCGGACATTTGCAATGCCAGTTGGTCAGTTACCGAATCTGACGGTAGCAAATAGATGATAGGGCGCGATTTATCGATGCCAAGCTCACTCTCAACATCAGAAGGAATACTGTTGGTTTTCACCAGCCACTTAACCGGGAGACGAAACACGTTAAGCAAAGCCTGACGCATCCAAGTCATGAATAGGGTGTCCTGTTTAATGAAATACCCACATAGTGTATCACGATTTCAGGCAGTGATAGTCTGCCTGACCATGCTTGCTGTTAATCCTTCAGTTTTATAGCCAGTGCGCCGCTGGTACTGACTAACGCGGTAGCAGCAGTGCCCCAGATCCAGTCTATCAAGGTAATGGGTAACGGCCAGTCGGCGACAATGGAATAATTGGTCAGGTTATAGGCACCATAAGCCGTGGCACCAACCACTGCGCCGTTCAGAAACGCTTTCGCCAGGTTCTGCCGGGCCGGTAGCACCGCCAGATATAAACCCGCAGCGCAATAGCCAATGTAAAACACCAGCCATGGCCAGGTAATAAAAGGATCGCGCAACAAGCTGGAGAGACTGCCGAAATACCATTGATTTGCCACCACGCCAAGCCACACGCCATCGAGCACACCAAACACCAGCAGCATTGTGACATAAGCCACTAACAGCTGAGTAAAACTGATTTTTGAAGCATAAGGGGATGTCATGGTATTTCCTTGTATGACGGCGTTCCATTACTGACTGATATGGCAGTAAGCCTGAAACAGATCGCTTTGGGCGATTGATCTTTCTGTAAATGTAAATTATTCTTATTTGCGTTTTAGGGTCGGCCTCTGTCTGACAAAATCACACTGCATAATGGCGGTTAATAAGGCACTCACGTGCTGACCGCTGCACCAGCTCAAGATAATAAGTAAAGTTTATGATTTTAGGAAGTTTTCTGGCTTTGGTTGTGTCAACCGTGGCGGCCGGTGGTGTATACCTCGGCTGGCGTAACAGTTCAGCGGTGTATGCCTGGTTGGGCTGGTTAGTCGTGGCCGGCAGTGTTTATTGCTGGTATTTAGCCCTCGGTGTGGAGTATGGCCTGACTATTGGTTTGTGTTTGCCTGCCCTGACCGTGTGGGCGGCTATCGCGGTTGAAGCCACCCCCCAACGACAACCACGTGAGCGCCTCAAATCGGCGCATCCATGGCGGATTGCTCCGCGCCAGATTGCCCTACAGACCGGGCATATTCTGTATGTCTTAGTAGGGCAGATGTTCATTTGTGCGCTCATTATGATCGCCGTGGTGTATCACCTTCCTGTCTCGGAGCCCAAGCAAATGGCCACTGGTGTGCTGGTGATGCCGGTGTTATGGGGCCTGTTGGCTTACTGGTACGTGCTGTCATCGCGAAAGTGGCTGCACTTAGTTTTATCTTGCGGCGCGGCTGCTCTGGCTGGCTTATGGTTATTTGGAGGGGCGCATGGCTAAATCGGTTTCTGCGGGTAGTCTGGCAAAACGTTCGTTGCAGTCCCACACCTGGCTGGGACTTGTTGTCAGTGCGGTGATGTTCCTGATTTGTTTATCCGGCACTATTGCCGTATTGCATAAAGAGTTTGAGCGCTGGGAACAACCCAACATCCCGGAGACAACAGACTACACCATCGAACAGGTGGAGCGGGCCTATACCAGTTTTACTGAGCAATACAGTGATGACACCCATCACTACTATTTTGTTTTTCCCGGCACCGGTATTCCGCGACTGGTGATGGAAGATGATCACCGCGCGCACTTTATCGATAACAACGGCAAGCTCATTGAGCAGGAAAATGTTACCTGGTCGCGGATGCTGGTGGATTTGCATTTGTACCTGCATCTGCCCCATTCGTTTGGCATGATCCTGGTGAGTGCCTGCGGTGCTTTATTATGTGCGCTGATTGTATCGGGCTTAATGGCTCACCCCAGAATTATCAAGGACGCCTTTAAGTTTCGCTATGGCGGCGACGGGTTCAAGGAAAACATCGATCTGCATAATCGCCTGAGTGTGTGGGGCACGCCTTTTCACCTGATGATTGCTATTACCGGAGCCTATTTTGGCCTGGCCGGGGTGTTTGTGACGTTAATTGCCCAGGCTTTCTACGATGGCGATACCCAGGCCGCATACGACCGTGCTTTTACGCCGGAACCGGAACTGGTGCAGGAGGTTGCCCCGCCCGACATCGGCACCGCCATGCGCGATCTGAATGCCCGGGTAAATACCGAAGGTAATTTACTGTTCTTTACGGTGCATGAACCGCATACGCCGCAGCAGTTCCTGGAGTTTTTTGTTAAAACCCCTGAGCGACTGATTTACTCAGAAAACTACCGGTATGATTCGGCCGGAAATTATCTGGGTAAAGCCGGTTACTCTGATGGTGATGGCGGCATGCAAACCCTGTATTCAGTGTTCCGTATTCATTTTGGTGACTTTATCGGGATGCCGGTAAAAGTACTTTACATTGTGCTGGGCATGATGCTGACGGTGGTTTCTGCAACCGGCATGAATATCTGGCTGAAAAAACGCCAGACCCGCGACGCGCTTAATCTGCTCTGGCCGGCATTTGTATGGGGCACGCCAGTGGCGTTGGTAGCCAGTGCGCTGGGCTATTTTGCGGTGGCACTCTCACCGGCCCTGCTATTCTGGGTTGCGATGGCAGTGCTTGCCGGCCTGGCGATACGCCTTAACGACGAAGCGCGAATTGTGCCCTTATATAAACAGTTGCTGGCGGTAATAATTGCTTTGTTTTGGCTGGTGTATGTGTTGCGCTTTGGCTCTGCTGCATTTTCTGTGGCAGCATTGCAAGTTAATGTGCCGTTGCTGGCTGTCGCTGTATGGGCTATGTGGTCTGCACGCCGTAACAAACAATAAGGTTATGCCGGTCGCAGCACAAAGCGCCGGTTAAACAGGAGAGGCCATGTTTATCGTCATGTTTGAGTTTGTCCCAAAAACAGGCAAGGAAGCCGATTTTTTGCGTGCCTGGCCTAAAGTGACTCAGGGCATTTATCTGTTTCACGGCAGCCTTGGCTCTCGCTTACATAAAGATGAAGAGGGGCGCTGGATTGCCTATGCCCAATGGCCCGACCGGGTAACCTGGCAACAGGCCGCAGCCAATACCATGAGCGAAGACTACGAACAGCAGCGTCCGCAAATGCATGATGCGCTAAATCTTGAGGCCACCCGTATTCTGTATAAAATGGACGTTACCTGCGATTATTTGCAGCGCCGTCCTTTTGCGGTGGATAGCTAACGGTGGTTAGTGTTTTTCATTACGAGTGTAGTAAGCAGTTTGGTTGTGGTTAGTGAGGAGTGGTCATGGAGCATACGTTCTGGCATGACAAGTGGGAAAAAGGCGAGATAGGCTTTCATCAGAGTGATATCCATCCGATGCTATTAGGATTTGCTGATGAATTTGGTATCGGTGATGGGTGCCGGGTGTTTGTGCCGCTTTGTGGTAAATCCAACGATATGACGTTTATGCTAGAGCGTGGTTGCGAAGTGGTGGGCGTTGAGCTAAGCGAACTGGCCGTTAGCCAGTATTTCAACAGCCTTGGCGTTACGCCGGTGATTGAAGAAAGCGGTAAATTAACCCGCTATACGGCGCCGGATATCACTCTGTACTGTGGCGATTTATTTGCTCTCACGCCTGAACAACTGGGCACCATTGATGTTGTTTACGACCGTGCCGCGCTGGTGGCCCTGCCCCAGGATATGCGTCAGCAATACAGTCAGCGTCTGTGTTTACTCACCCCTGGCGCGAAACATCTGTTAGTGACCTTCGAGTACGATCAGTCATTAACAGGCGGCCCGCCATTTGCCATTCCCAGCAAAGAAATACAGCAAAACTATGGTAAATACTGTGATATGACGTTGTTGCACAGCGAAGTACTGGAAGGAGGCTTAAAAGGCAAAGTCCCCGCCGTTGAAAACTTGTGGTCGCTTACCAGTAAGGGTCGGTTACTGTAAAAAGGGTCGGCAAAGTGCCAACAATTGGCACTGTACCGACCAGCCACTAGTGAACTTTGATATCAATCAGTAAGGCCTGCTTACTTCGGCACCTGGCTGCCATAGCGCATGATAAACGTTGTTACCGCGCACGTAATAGATATGACCATTGTGCAGCACACTGCGATCTTCAAAGCTACCAATGTAGTAATCGTCCTCTTTAGTTGGGGTTACCGAATTGACAAGGCTTAGGGTTCGGTCTGCTTCATCGACCTCCAGAGTCTGCAGAGCGTTGCGGGTAAACCAGTTACCGGTTTCGTCGTATCCCCAGGTTTGTGAAGGAAGCGCAAACTGATAGCCGCCGGCTGTTTTCAGTACTGAAAGTGAACGGTGGTCGTACTCAACCGGCGTATAAGTGTCGGGCCAGACAAATTCGCCCAGCACTATCGGATTAGCTGGGTCGAGTACATCAAATAAACTGACCTTCATGCCCTCCTCAATGGGGGTTTCAAGCGGGGTACTGCCACTGGCGGGGATCGCATCGCTTCTCACCTGTTGACCAACGCCCAGTAACAGCCCGTTTTCCATAGCATGCAAATAGCTGGAAAAGCCCGGAATATCGAGTTCTCCGGCAACCATCGGGGCATGCAGGTCCGTGAAGTCAAGCACATATAAGGGATCAATCTGTTCAAAGGTAACGATAAAGGCACGGTCTTCAAAAAAGCGCACTGCATAAATGGCTTCACCGGGCTTACCAATAGGCGCGGGTTGAGATTCATTGGGCAAGGTTGCAATTTCCACCAGTTCACTGCCCTGTTGTTCGAGGATGTGCAGCATATGTTCGGGATCCTGAGACCAGGCGCCCACGGTGGTGACAGCCAGTAATTTACCGTCGCGCTCAGCCAGTCTGAATTGTGCTGAACTTTGCCAGCCCAGAGTGCCTACTACACTGGCGGTTGCCTGATAGCGGATTTCATTACCCAGAGAGACTTTATGAATAACCGTTGTTTCTCCGCTACTGGCATGTAAGTACAGGTGATCGGCCGAGGCGAACAGACCATGGGCTTCGGTCAGCATGCACAGTGAGGAAAAAGCCATGGGGTTATCTAAATCAATTTTAACCACGCTGACCAGCTGAGCATGACCATTCTGATTGGTGGCACGCCGGGGTAACAAGCAATTATTTAACTGGTAAAGATCATGGGTTTGGCCGTTAATCGTGATTTTGGGGACTAGTTCACTACTGTCTTTCGCCAGTATCGTATTGTATAAATCAACCTGACTGCGGTTGCTGGTGCCGGCATCTGGCAAATCTTCCAGGTTGGGCACAAACTGCGTGGCAATAAACAAATGGTTGTCGATGCGTCGTGAGTTAATCAGGCCGCCATCAATGCGAATATTGCTCACAGTACTGGGACTGGCAGGGTCGACGACGCCATAAATATCAATATAAGTATCGTTTTCAGCTTGTTGCCAGGGGCTTGATTCGACCAGAATATCTTCCATGGCGGAATATTGGAAGGCGTGACTGACAACGCCAAGCGTATCTTCATACAGGTACATGCCGGCTACGTTAAGATTGTCCTGCAAGGAGATCGATGCTGCTTCGGTAAGAGAATAATCGCTCTGGCGCGCCAGAATGCGTATTTTTTTGATCTCTCCCTGGTTGGCAGTCCATACTGGTAAATCGGCCACAAACAGGTAGTCGCCGTTGTATTCGATACGATCCGCCTCATCTACACCAGCAAGCTGGGTGTTGGTGGTTGAAAAGCCAGCCGGCGCAGCGCTATCATCGGCAGCTACTTTTTCAGGGGTTGCCTGAGCTTTCTTCATCAGATACATGCCGTTTTTAACATAAAGCTCGGCACTTACCTGTTGAGCGGTGGATAAGGCCGAAACAGTGGCAGACAGAAAACTGAGTGTCGGCGGGCTCTCATTACCGTCGTTGCTGCAGGCAGTAATCGTACAGGTTGAAAATATCGCTACGGCCAGGCACTTCCACATCAGGTCGGTTTTTTGCCTCAGGTTCATATCCATATTCATGTCCTTTTCAGCGGTGAGGTTGAGGACTACCCTAGTGTTTGTTAAAGCAATAATCCGATCCAAACTATGTATAAATGTGACAATTTGTAATCGGATGCTGTGCAGGCTCCCAGTGTTTGATAATCTTTAACTATACAAATAACTTACCGGAACTATGGTGTGCGGATCCCTTTGCTGTGCTGTTTATTGCTATGGCTGTCAGGCCCCGGTACTGCGTGGGGCTGCGAAAATGATGATGCCTGCATAGCCCCCAACTCCTGGAAATTAGGCATCGCAGTGGGCATAGGCGGCAGGACCAATCCGCTGGTAGACGGTGATCCGATTCCGCTGGTGGTATTACCCGATGTGGCTTGGTACGGCGAAAACGCTTATTTCGACAACGGTGAGGTTGGCTATCAGTGGCAGCTGCGCAACGACGTCAGCACCGAATTGTTTGTTGTGGCCAACCGTGAACGCGCCTATTTTTCGTTCTGGCACCCGGCCAATATCGTTTTGTCTGTTAACACCAGCTCGGCGAATGTCATTGAGGGCCCGCTGCAACCCGGCGACAGCGACGGTGAATCCCCAGCCACCCGGGATTCCATTTCTATCAATGATATCAGCAACCGAAAGTGGACGGCTGATGCCGGTTTCAGGATCAACTGGAACCGTTCTGACAGCCTTTTTTCTGCCGCGTTAGCCGGTGACCTGTTGGGCGTACATCAGGGCTTTTATGCACAACTCAAATACCAGTATCGCTGGCAGTGGGCTGACTGGCGCTTTGCTGCTAATGCCTCAGTCACCTACAAGAGCGAAAAGCTGATAGATTATTATTACGGTATTGATAGCGAGGATACGGCCAACAGCAGTCTGTGGTATGCCGCCGACCATGCCCTGCAAACCAGTGTCGGGCTATTACTCAATAAACCTTTAAACAAGCACTGGCGATGGGTGGGCCGGGTTGAGGTAGCCACTTTGGGCGGCGGTATGACTGACAGCCCGTTGGTGTCAGGAGATTACGTTGCCAGTGGTTTCATTGGCTTCGGCTATCGGTTTTAAGGGACTTTGGTGCGTTTATTCTGCTTACTTTTTTTGCTCTCAGGCGCATTGTTAATGCCGGCAGAAGCAGAGGTCGGCGCCTTTTCAGCCACGCCCAGTGAGTGTATCGTTGCTGAAAAAGGCGATGAGTGTGTCATGTCAGTAACGCTGAACTATCCTCCGCTTCTCAAGGGTCGCTATTGCCTTTCGCTGAACGGCGAGTCGCTGGGATGCTGGCCCCACAGTGCTATGCCAGATGCTGTAATGATCACCTTAAAAGAGGAGTCAGAACTTAGCCTGGTGAGAGAAAGTAATACGTACCACGCTTCGGTGATACTCACACTTCGTTATCGCAGCGCTTCGATGCTCAGACGCCGCGTTAAAAATCCCTGGAGTTTATTCTGATGAAGTCGCTTATCCTGGTTGAAGACGATGAAAGACTGGCTGAACTGGTTAGTCAGTACCTGACGGCTAACGGTTTCAGCGTGACCCGGTTTGCCGATGGCGAAGGGCTCATAGAGCGGGTGAAAAACGCACCACCGGATGCCATTATTCTGGACGTGATGCTACCAGGCGAAGATGGCTTTACCCTGTGCAATCGCTTACGCCAGTTTTATAGCGGACCTTTACTTTTTATGACGGCTAAGAGCGAGAGCTTTGATCAGGTACTGGGACTGGAAATAGGCGCTGATGATTATGTGGTAAAGCCGGTGGAACCCAGGGTGCTTCTGGCCAGAGTGAATGCCCTGATGCGCCGCGCAACCTCGGCAGACGCACCGGTTCACAGCGGCTCGGTGGTTACCTTTGGCACATTGAGTATCGATAAGCTGTCGCGCCGGGTGAACCTGGGTGGCGAGGATATTACCCTGACCAGCCACGAATTCGACCTGCTGTGTTTACTGGCCGACAATGCCTCACAACTGGTTGAGCGTACAACCCTCTACAAGACGCTTATTGGCCGTGAATATGACGGGCTGGACCGCTCGGCCGACGTACGGGTGTCCCGCTTACGTAAAAAGCTTAAAGACAATCCGCAAAATCCCTACCGGATCAAAACTATCTGGGGCAAGGGCTTCTTTTTTGTGGCGGATGCGTGGAGTGACGAATGACCCGCCTGTTTGTGAGCTTTTACCTGTTTATGGCGGTGTCTCTGGTACTAATCAGCAGCACGCTTGAGCTGGTTTGGCCTGGCGAGGACTACAGCGAGTCGGCCGGTATGGTGCTGGCAAAAGCCTTATTGCCGCTGGCACTGGAGGATCAACATCAACTGCTGGCAAAACTTCGGCAGGCGGGTATCGATTACGAACTGAAAGAGAGTGCGGCGATTAACTGGTCTGCTGCAGAGCAAGCCGACCTGGCGGCCGGCTTGCCCGTCACCTTGTATACCGACACTGCAAGGTTCATTTATATGCCGGCCAGTGAAAACCGCCTGATTGTGCTTTCGTTGCCGTTTACCGAAGTGTCCAGACCTTATTTACTGATCTATCTTTCGGCGTTCCTGCTATTGCTGGGTGTGATGCTGGCAATCTGGTTGTGGCCGTTGTGGCGCGATCTGGCTTATCTCACCCGAAGGGTGGATCACCTTGGGCAGGAAAGCGAAAACGTATCGATTGCGCTGAAAAAGCGTTCTGTGATTCAGCCTATCTCTACTAAACTCAATATGCTTAGCGAGCGGGTGCACGGCTTGCTTCGCGACCAGCGGGAACTGACCGGCGCTGTGGCTCATGAATTCAGAACGCCCATTGCCAGATTAAAATTCGCCCTGGAAATGCACCCCGAGCCTGACAGCCAGGCCTGGCGAGGTATACAAGCCGATCTGGATGAACTTGAGGGGTTGGTGCAGGAAATGCTCGATTATACCCAGTACGATGCCATGACCCCCGAACTGAATATTGCTGATATTCCGCTCACAACATTATGCAGTGATGTGGTTGCCAGGTTAGTGCCAACGACCAGTAAAACCTTGTTGGTGAGTGGCAACGAATTTACCGTGCGTGGGGATGGTCACTTTATAGAGCGGGCTGTGATAAACCTGCTAAATAATGCTATCCGCCATGCTAAGTCGCAGATCATTATTGAAGTTTATCAAACCGACAATGCAGTAAATGTTGCCGTAAACGACGACGGTACTGGCGTAGAAGCTGCCCTGGCCACGCGTATTTTTGAGCCCTTTTTCAGGCCCGACAACAGTCGGGTTCGTTATGCTGGCGGCGCCGGTTTGGGACTGGCAATTGTAAAACGAATTCAGCTCTGGCATGGAGGGACGGTGTCGGTGATTTCCAGCCGCTCGCTGGGAGGCGCCTGCTTTATACTTTCTTACCCATTGTAGATGACTGGCGAAAAGTGAACAGAAGCATTCTCATGCTTCAACTTCCCTTAAGGTTTGCTTAAGATTTACCTGCTATACTAAAAGTACCTTAAATTATCCCGTTATCAATAACATGCGAATACTTCTTGTTGAAGATGACCAGCCACTCTCGGCCGCGTTGAGTAGATCACTGCGTGACGCCAGTTATGTGGTGGACTGCGTTTATCGCGGCAGCGAAGCGCTGGCAATGCTGGCGGCAGAGCAAACCGATATTGTTATCCTCGACCTTGGCTTGCCGGATATGGATGGTCTGGAAGTGCTGCGCCAGATTCGCCACAAAGTTAAAGACATGCCGGTGATCATCCTGACGGCCCGGGATAAAGTGACCGATAAAATACTTGGCCTCGACGCTGGCGCCGACGATTATTTGCCCAAGCCCTTTGATATGGACGAGCTGTTTGCCCGCTTACGTGTGCTCGAGCGTCGTTTGGGTACCGCCAGCACAGCCATGGTAAAAATTGGTGATGTTGCCTTAAACACGCAAACGCTGGAGCTAACGGTGGCCGGAGAGTTGGTTTCCCTACCCCGGCGGGAGCTTATGTTATTGAAGGTGCTGATGGAAAACGGTGGCCGTATTCAGCCTAAACAAAAGCTGGAATCGCGATTATATGAATGGGGGGATGAAGTCTCAAGCAACACTATCGAAGTGCACATTCATCACCTGCGCAAGAAACTGCCGGAAAACTTTATTAAAACCATCCGTGGTGTAGGCTACAGTATTCCTGTTAACGGAGCCTGACGATTGCATTCAATTAGGCGCACCATCACGCTGGTTCTTATTAGTTCACTGATCCTGGTGATTTTCAGCGCCGCGATTCATGGCTATCGGGCGGCGTTATCGATGTCATCACGGTTTATGGATCAGGAGCTAACTACCCTGTTGTACTCGGTAGCACTGAGCAATGGTCAGCAAATGGATGGCCTGGGTAGCAGTGAACTGGTATATCAGATCTGGCGCGACGGTAAACTTATCACCGATTCGCCCAATCAGCCTGATGAACCGCTCACCATAGGCGCGGATGGCTTTTCAGAGCAAAATTTTGACGGGCGGCGCTGGCGGGTTTATAAACAAACCCTCGCAGACGGCACTATGGTTATAGTTGGGCAGCCGTTACAAAGCCGCGTAGGGTTAACCGACGCTTTAACCGTATCGGTCATTATGCCGTTTATTTACTCAGTGCCGATATTGGCGCTTATCGTCTTTATGTCGGTGAGTCTGGGCTTAAAACCACTGAAGCTACTTTCTCTTAAGCTGTCTCATCGTAAAGGGAAAGATCTGTCGCCGGTATCCCTGCCCCAGGTCCCCACGGAAATGCAGCCGGTAATGGATACTCTGAACACTATGTTCCTGCGCCTCAACGAAGCCTTTGAGCGCGAACAACAGTTTGCTTCAAATGCCGCGCATGAACTGCGCACGCCGCTGAGTGTAATGAAAATTAATCTGCATAATCTGGCCAAAGAACGCCAGGATGATGCGGGTAAACTGCTTGCCATTCAGCAGGACACGGATCGCATGATCCACGTAGTGAATCAAATTTTACTGCTCAGCCGCACCAGCCCGGAGATGTTTCACTTACAATTAAGTCAGGTGGATGCTTTTGTCGTGGCGCAAAATGTGATTGCCGACCTCTACAGCAAAATAGAAAGTAAACAACAGGACATCAGCCTGGAGGGCGACAGTGCATTTTTGATGAGTACGGAATTTACCTTATACACCATGTTGCAGAACCTGATTGCCAATGCCAGTGCCTATTCGCCGCAGAACGCGGCTATTCAGGTAACGGTGTTGAATCAGGGGACTCAGGTGTGTTTTATGGTGGAAGACTCTGGCCCCGGTATAGCGCTTCAAGAGCGTTCCCAGGTGCTTAAACGGTTTTACCGCGATCAGAAAGATGAAAAGTACAAGTCAACAGGTAGTGGCCTGGGGCTGGCTATCGTTGGGCAAATTGTTACTTTGCATCACGGCACCATTTCCCTGGATGATTCTTCTCTGGGCGGATTAAACGTGACAGTTCGTTTACCTTTTGAGGTAACTGAGTCATGAAGCTGATTAGGCAGACCATAACGTTAACGCTGTTAACCCTGGCGCCACTGCATACGTTGGCAGCGCTGCCAGAGGTTGTTATTGAAATTCGTGACCATTTATTTATTCCGCAAACCGTGCGCATTCCGGAAGGTAAAAAAGTGCGTCTGGTATTTATTAACCACGATCCCTCGCCGGAGGAAATTGATAGTTTCGATCTTAACCGTGAGAAGGTGATTTTTGGCAACAGCAAAGGCACCATTTTTGTTGGACCATTGCCAAATGGCCGCTATAAGTTTTTTGGCGAGCTGCATCCAAATTCCGCCGTGGGCTATGTCATTGTAGGCGATACGGAGGCAACAGATGCTGATTAACACCGTGATCCTGTTTATTCGTGACACCCTGCCCGTATTCTTGTTGTTCAGCTTTTTATTGGCTCAGCAGGGCGGCAGCACACGACATCTGCTGGGCGGTACGGTAGCGGGCTTTTTATTTGCCGTGGGGTTGTATTTTAATCTATCGGTCGTTTCTGAATGGTTTGAAGGCGGTGGACTGGAGCTGATTAAAACACTGGTGCTAATTGTGATGTTAAGCGGATTAGGCGAGTTTATCCGTCGTCAGCACCTGGGCGTTCCCTTTGCTACCCAGTGGTTGAGTGTGTTGCTGATGGTTGGCATTACTTTCATTAATGTGATTCATTTTATCATTTATCTGCTTGCCTACTGGTCGGCATCAGAAGCCGGTTCGTCGCTCATTCTGGGCAACGTAATTGGGCTTGGGATAAGCCTGAGTGTGGGTGTGCTACTTTATGTGGCTGTCGCTGCAATTCGCGTCAGAGTGATTAAACTCGCCGTTCTGACCCTCTTCTTTGCCGGCCAGATTGCCGGCATTGCCATGTTGCTGGAACAAATCAATTTGCTGCCAAATCAGAATCGGTTATGGGATACCTCAGGCTGGGTAGCAGATGACAGCGAGTATGGTCACTTTCTGAATGTTTTAATCGGCTACGAAGCTACTCCTACAGGAGCTTATATGTTGATCTACGTGGCTTCGGTATTCTTTCCGGTCGTGTATTGTTACTTGTGTTCGTTACTGGTTGGCAAGCGTCAGCTAACCGGGGAGTTGAGATGAGATTATATCTGGTTATTGCCCTGCTACTGGTACTGCCTGGTAAAGTGTGGGCCGACAATTTTACCGTCGACAGGGTATATCACCCCTATGTTTTACCTTTTGAGCGGGAAGTGGAATGGCGTCTGACCTCCCGCCAGAGTGAAGAAGACGGCAATATTCTGATGCAGCGGATTTCCTTTGGTCACGCCTTATCTGAGTACACTATCCTGGAAGCCTACATTGTTGGTTCCCGTGATGACACGGGGAATTTCGGCGTGGCTGGTTATGAGCTGGAGTTGCGCTCAATGCTGACTGAACAAGGGCAATACTGGGCCGACTGGGGATTACTCTTTGAACTGGAAAAGCAAAATGCCAGTAACGACTGGGAGTTTAAAGGCGGCGTACTCACAGAGAAAGAACTCGGGCGCTTTAGCTTAACTACAAACGTGCTGCTGGTATATGAATGGGGAGATACCATAGAGCCTGAGTTTGAAAGCGAATTTAAAATGAAATTCCGCTATCGTTGGATCCCTGAAATCCAACCTGCCGTAGAATTTTATGCCGCAGAGGATTTTATTGGTGTGGGTCCGGCGTTTATGGGCATAAAGCGCTTCGACAAGCAAAAGCAACTCAAATGGGAACTGGCCTTTATTGCCGGTCTAAATGGGGATAGTAAAGACCATACACTGCGTATGGCCATGGAATACGAGTTTTAGTAAACCGCTACATCCTTGATGTATATCGTCGGTACGCTACTAGCAATGGTGTTTGGCTGTCTTGGGTGACCAGGCTCCCGTTGCAATGATGGCTTCTTCGCAGCAAACTACGCCCGCCAGAAGCGTTGTAGTGCCTGAAAATGACAGCCTGAGTTAGCAAGAGTGTAGTCCGCAAAATGTAAGTTGTACCGACATCCATACCGGTAAACTCAAATCGCCATGCTCACATCTCTTGTGGCGAGTTGTACTGATTGTTGCTCCTGACCATTACTGTATACGCATCCTGACTTAGTTTATGTATAAACAGGTGTTCACCCGAGGTGGCCAGCAATTTTTCGCCGTGGTTAAGGGGGCTAAACAGGTTGTTAAATTCATGTCTTTGCGATTATTAACGAGTATCAAACTGCCGCTATAAATAACGGAATACCATAGGCACTGCACCATGGGAAACAGCCCACATGTCATATTGGCGTTAGCGTGCGGAAGGGCCCTGAGGTATACTCTGAGATTGTTTTCAGGCAGCATAAGGTTGCTTTGGCAGATGAGGCAGAAAAATTAGCACCATGCGGTTAATTACTTATTGCACACTCTTACTCCTTAGTAGTGCCTTCTCCGTTTTTAACGCAGTCGCTGTGCCGTCAGCGCAAGAAATCATATTTGCCATCAATTCTCCGGGCTCTCCTCCTTACCTTTATTTCGACACGAAAAGTCACTCCTATCAGGGCATTGTAGTGGATTTTTTCAATAGCTTTGCTGATGAAACCAATATACAGGTGACTTACCTTGATTCCAGTCGGGCCCGCAACGAGTTACTACTGCGCCAGGGAAAGGCCGATATGTTTCTTTCGAGTGAGGCATGGCTGGATGATCCCAGTGGCTTTATATTCAGTAATCCCCTGATACAGCATCACAGTTATCTGTATGCCACCACCGTGTTTGACGGGCCATTTATCCCTGCTGAGAGTAATGGTGAAGCGGTTTGTACCCGTTTTGGCTTTAAATATCCGGTGTTACAGATGGCTTTTGAAGATCCAGTGCATCCACTCATTCGGGTAGATTCGGCCAGCCAGACTCTGATGGCATTGATGCTGACCAAAGGCCGTTGCGATTACGCCATTATGAGCGAACAAAATGCACTGTCGGTACTCAATAAACATCAGTTCTGCGACACCGAATTTTATCAATCTCCCAATATCATCAGTAGCATCGATCTGGTGTTAGTAGTCCGACCCGGTAAACAAGCCATGCTACCCGTTATTAACCGTTTTATAACCAGATTTATCGATAGAGGCCAGCTCTCCCGATCTATTAAACGTCACTCCGGGGATCACAAATTTCCTAAATCACGGTGTAATTGAAGAGTTATGAATCTTAGATTTTTATTGGTGACCCAGGCTGTTGAGGGGGCGGTCTTTACGTTGTAAAACCGGGATGCAAAAAAACTGGGAATTTTTTGCACTTAAGGTTCGCTTAATATTGACAGTTCATAATTTCGCTCAACAGTCACCCATGAGACGAAGTTATGTTGAGTACAATCCAACCTGTTTCAGAACAATTATCACGCCTGCGTGTTCCACGCAAAGGCTCGACTGTAGTGTCTGCTGCAAACCATTCGGCAATCCATGTTGCGAATCAGCAGGGCACAAAGAGAAAAACCATTGAAAACCATATTGCCAGAGGCTTTTACCAGGCCTATCAGGCAGACATTACCGAATTTATGCCCGTACTGGTTGCTCTGGGAAGCAATAAAATCGAAGCCGCACTGGGCATTCGTACCGGTAATGAAAAAATGTTTGTTGAAACCTATTTCGCTGACTCTTTGGAGCAGGCGCTAAACGACAATGGAATCCACTGCCCTCGCCATCGTCTGGCCGAAATCGGTAATCTCTACAGCAAATCTTCCCGCTATACCATGCCGTTGTTGTTACTCACCGCTATGGGATTATTTCAACACCATATCTCAGTATTGGTATTTACTGCCACTACCCGATTGCAAAGCATGATGGAACATGGCGGCCTGACTCTGCACTACCTGACAGACGCCGATGAGGCGCGGTTAGGTAAGCCAAAACAAAATTGGGGTACCTATTACCAGACAGCGCCTAAAGTTGTGGCTGCTAAAGTTGCCGATATTATTCAGTTAACTCTGGATAACCCTAAATTACGCGCCGGCTATGAGCGGTTTGCGCCCCTGGCTGCGGCACTCTCAGCGCAACTGGGGGCACAGTTATGATTCTGCAAAACTGGCAACAATGGTCAGCCCGGCAAGCGCTTAGCTGGCAAAACGGCAGTCTGACTTATGCCGAGTTGAATGACCGGGTTAATCAGGTGGCTGACTGGTTAGTGGCGCAAACCGCAGAACGCTTAGCATTACTGGCAGACAACAGTGCCGAATGGATTATTTGCGATTTGGCCTGTCAGCGTGCCAACAAATTACTGGTGCCGGTGCCACCTTACTTTTCTGTGATTCAGCGCGAGCATTTGCTTGCCGAAGCCGGGATAGAGTTAATTCTTACCGACCAGCCAGCATGGTTTGCCAGCGAGCGATTAATCTCTTCACCCTTTGAGCAACTGAGTGCATTACACCGCGCTAACCATGTTACACCACAAGTGCCTGTGGGCACCGGTAAAGTGACGTTTACGTCGGGCTCAACGGGTAATCCCAAAGGCGTTTGCCTGAGTACTGCCTCACAGGTCAGGGTTGCCGCCAGCCTCGATGCGGCGCTGAATATGCCGCAAGTGCGTCATCAGTGCCTGCTGCCCCTTGCTACCCTGCTGGAAAATATTGCCGGCGTTTATGCCCCGTTAACCTGCGGTGGTACGGTGGTGATCTGTAATAGTAAAGAGTTAGGTTTTTCCGGTGCACGATTAACCGACCCAGCGGCCATGCTAACTGCTATTAGCAACGCTCAGCCAGAGTCGTTGATTCTGGTACCCGAACTGTTATTTATGTTGGTTGCTGCCTGCAATAATGGTTGGCAGCCTCCGCAGTCATTAACGTTTATTGCGGTGGGCGGTGCTCACGTGCCTGTCGGCGTCATTGCCAGGGCTCGCGAAGCTGGCTTGCCGGTTTATCAGGGCTATGGCCTGTCTGAATGTGTCTCGGTGAATACTCTCAACCTTCCCGGTGCAGAGAATATCGACAGCGTAGGGCGCTCCCTTGGTCACAACACGCTAACCGTTGAGGACGGTGAGCTGGTAGCCAGTGGTACGATTTTTCTGGGCTATCTGAATCAGCCAGAGTCGTTTTATCCATCGCAAGTGAAAACCGGTGATTTGGTGAGTGAAAAGGACGGCTACTACTACGTGGCGGGTCGCAAGAAAAACCTCATTATTACCTCGCTAGGGCGCAACATCTCGCCAGAGTGGATCGAGAGTCAACTGATGGCTGGTGGCTTGTTCAGCCAGGTGCTGGTGGTAGGGGAAGCTCGCCCTAACTGCGCTGCGCTGTTGGTACCACGCCATAAAGCGGTAACTGCAAAGATGATTGATCAATACCTGAAGGCAGTAAATCAACAACTGCCCGACTATGCCCGCATAACTGTGTGGCAAACCCTGCCTGAAATTGCTGCCGATACCGGCTTGTTTACCGCTAATGGCAAATTAAAACGGGATAGAGCCGTTTCGCATTTTCAGTCTGTTATCGAAACTATGTACGCGCCAGAAGTTGTATAGGCGAGGAGTTATTAGCATGAATTTATATACCCGTTTAGAGCAGGAAACCCAGGCAGAAAGAGCTTACTTAACCAGTTCGCCTATTATTCAGCAGGTGTTTAAAGGTGATGTTTCCCTGGATGATTACACCGCGTTCTTACGCGAAGCTTATCACCATGTAAAACATACAGTGCCATTGCTAATGGCTACCGGCGCGGCATTGCCAGAAAGTAAAGAATGGTTGCGTGAGGCTGTTGGCGAGTATATTGAGGAAGAAATGGGCCACCAGGAATGGATCCTTAACGACCTGGCTACCTGTGGTGTAGATAAAGAGGCCGTTCGTCATAGTCAGCCCTCGGCGGCCACTGAACTAATGGTTGCTTACGCTTATGATGCTGTGCGTCGCAAGAACCCGCTGTGTTTCTTCGGCATGGTGTTTGTGCTGGAAGGCACCAGTATTGCGCTGGCCGATAATGCCGCCGCAATGATTAGAAAAACGCTGGACTTACCTGGCGGTGCGTTTAGCTATCTGCGCTCTCATGGTTCACTGGATCAGGAACATATTGTGTTCTTTCGCGACCTGATGAGCAAAATTGATGACAAAGCCGAACAGGATCTGATCATTCATTCCGCCAAAATGTTCTTCCAGTTATACGCCAATATCTTCCGCACCCTGGCGAGTAAGGAAAAACTTGGGGAGGCCGCGTAATGGCTATTGAATGGCAACACCAGGTGTGCCTGATCACCGGAGCCTCTGGTGGTATTGGTGAAGCCATCGCCCGAAAGCTGGCGGGCCTCGGTGCCTCGCTTATTTTAACCGGTCGGAATGCGGATAAACTCAGTGCCCTGTTGGAATCATTACCCGGCCGCCACACGGTGGCGTGTGCAGATATCACCACTGCGGATGGCCTGGATAAAGTGGTCGCGGTGAGTCATGAGCATCAGCCTACTATGTTGATCAACAGTGCCGGTATTAATGAAATTGGCGATTTCAGTACCATCCCGATGACCCGGATTGAGATGTTGTTAACCACTAATTTAACCGCCCCTATAGCTCTGACACAGCGTTTGCTACCTGTGTTGCAGCGCGCTGGTAAAGGCTACGTGGTAAACGTTGGTTCTACGTTCGGCAGTATTGGTTTTCCCTGTCATGCGGCCTATTGCGCGTCTAAGTTCGGTTTGCGTGGGTTTACCGAATCACTCATTCGCGAGTATGCACATAGTTCAGTCAACTTTTTTTATCTGGCGCCACGGGCCACACAAACGGCCATTAACTCCGATGCAGTGGTCTCGATGAACCACGCATTGGGCAATCAGATGGATCCCCCCGAACGGGTGGCCGATGCCCTGGTTGCCCAGTTAGAAGGTAATAAACCCCGCTGGTTTATTGGTTTCCCGGAAAAACTGTTTGCCCGCATAAACGGTGCCTTTCCTGGCATTGTTGACCGTGCACTTATTAAAAAACTACCTGTTATTCAACGCTTTTTGACGTCTGTCACAAAGGAGAAACTGTCATGAAAACTGTTCGCTATTTGCTGACCTTATTGGTTGCCGTTTGTTTGCCATTAAGTGCTGCCCAGAGCACACCTGGATTGGCTGAAATTCAGTCGGCCTGGGCCAAAATTAACTACGCTGATATCGATAGTGATAAAAAGGCGGATGAATTTAAATCGCTGATCAAACAGGCCGAAGCACTGGTTGCACAGCAACCTAAGCAGCCGGAATACTTAATCTGGCTGGGGATTGTGCAGTCGAGTACTGCTGGTGCACAAGGTGGTATTGGCGCGCTTAAATATGCTAAGTCCGCGAAGAAGAGCTTTGAGGATGCGCTGTCTATCGATTCTCATGCACTGCAAGGATCGGCGATGACCAGCCTGGGCGTGTTGTATCATAAAGTCCCAGGCTGGCCGATTGGCTTTGGCAGCGACAAAAAAGCAGAGCAGCTGTTAAAAAGCGCACTGCAGGTGAATCCGGAGGGAATAGACAGTAACTATTTTTATGCTGAATATCTGTACGACGATGGCCAGTATCAGCAGGCCCTGGCATATCTTGATAAAGCGATTAAAGCCGCACCACGCCCCGAGCGGCCACTGGCTGATGAAGGTCGTCACAAAGATATTGCTGCCCTGCGCGCCAAAGTGGAGAAAAAGATTCACTAAAGACTGTTGGAGGTTTATTCGTACCGCCCTGATGGTATGGTAATATACGCTACAGGCCGGATTGTCTCGCCGACAGTCCGGCTTTTTTTTTGAGAAGGAACATCAAAGTGCCTGCCAGATTGTCCTGCTGGGCAGAAATCGGTGACTTATACCTTTTTCTGTGTACGGTCCCACACCTATCCGGTATCCAAAATATGAGAGTGGGATAAATGTCATTTTTCTGAATTATCCTGTAAAAAGGTCAATAGTTGTCTAAATTAAATATAGTATACAGGTTTTTGTAATCATCTTATCAAAGCGCCCATCTGGCGCTTAGTAACCGGAGTTCTATTATGGCTGGTCATCCTTTGCTAAATACATTAAAAGGGCGAATGCTTTTGCTGTGGGTATTGCCGTCTATCGTTGCCGTTGTGCTGGTTATTTCGGTAAATGCTTATAATGAACTCAGCATGGCCAAACAACGGGCGCAACGTTTACTCCAAAGTGAAGTCACAAACACAGCTATGGTGCTTCAAGCGGACAACCTGAGGGCAGTCCAAACGGCAAAATCCATGGCGCTGGCGCAACAAACCGGCCTGATGGGACTGCGTCAGGCTTCACTCGACTATGCAAAGCAGATACTACAGGAAAACCCACAGTTCACCGGTGCTTACTTTGGTTATGAATCCAATGCCGACGGAAACGACAGTAGTGCTGAAAACAACGCTTTGCCGTCTCAGGCAACCGATGCCACCGGGCGGTTTTTACCATACTGGTATCGCGATGGCAGCAGCGTGGCACTGGATACCCTGGTAGATATGGAATCCAGCCTTTACTACGACGGCGTGAAAAAGCTTTATCAACGCAACGGTAAAGCCTCGGGGCTAGTTACTGAGCCCTATTCTTATCAAGGCGTCATGATAGTTGAACAGGTGTATCCGGTTATTATGAATGAGCAGTTTGTGGGGATCGCCGGAGTTGACCGGGCACTGGATTATATTGATGAACTGCTTAACCAACTCAAAAATGAGTATGGCAATAATTACTTGTTGTTAAGCCGAACAAATAAGGTGATCGCGTCAACCGTGGCAGGTGAATTGAATACACAGGACGTGGGAGTTACACCCTATGGCGCCATAGTGACGCCATTTGTTGCCAATAACAGTGATTTTAGTCAGGTGGTTCAGCAAGCAGACCCGGTTACTAAAGAGGACAGCTTTTTTGTTGCCGCCGGGATCCCCATTGGCGAATGGAAGCTGGTGCAAGTCACCACGGTAGATTCTGTGATGGGACCGCTTTACAGTAACGTGATGAGAACACTTGGTCTGGCGTTACTGGCCGTTATTTTTGTTGTGTTTTTGTCCTACTATTTTGTTAATACCATTAGCCAGCGGGTTAGGGTTTTAGTCAATAAAGCAGATAAAGTGAGCCAGGGCGATATTGACGGGATAAAAGAGCACGTTGGCAGTGTTGAAAGACGGGACGAAATTGACGACCTGATCATCAGTTTAAACCGTGTGGTTGATTCCTACCGGGGCATAACCCGTATGACATCAGCCATAGCCAATGGCGATTTTAGCGTGCAGTTAACACCGAGCAGTGCTCAGGATGCAGTGAGCCTCTCATTGAATGATATGGCCACGAAACGGCAGGAAATGGAACAAGCGTTACGCGAACATGCGGACATTGTAAAACAGAAATCAGCTACACAGGTTGCGGAGATCCAGAGTGTCTCCGCCGCTATCCACCAAATGAACGCCAGTATTGGTGAAGTGTCACAAGTGGCTTCAACGGCATCACAACGGGGTGAAGCATCGGTTACAGGCGTCGCGGGCGTTAAAAAGCTCATCTCGGATGTAGTAGAGCAGGCGTCTCAGCTTTCTGACGAAATGGCTCGTACCAGTGAAGCCGTATCAGAAGTATCCCAAAGTAGCGATAATATTAATCGCATTGTAGACGTCATAAATGGCATTGCCGAGCAAACGAATTTATTAGCACTCAATGCTGCAATAGAAGCTGCACGTGCTGGTGAGCAAGGCCGAGGGTTTGCAGTGGTGGCCGACGAAGTTCGTACATTGGCTGCTCGTACTCAGCAGTCGACAGAAGAAATTCGAAATCTGATCAGCCGGCTTGGGGTTGATGTGACGCGATCTGTGGATTTAGTGCAGGCTGGAGTGAGCAGAGCTCAAACCAGCGCTGATACTGCTCAGCAAGCCGATGCAACGTTATCGAATGTCGCTGAGCAGATTAACGAAATTTGTGATTTTATGATTCAGGTTGCCGCTGCTGTGGAGCAACAACAGGCTACAAGCTCCGAAATTAACACTAATATGAGTAAAGTCCATGATGCGGCACAGGAGCTTAGCCGTATGTCAGCAAAATAAATATCGATAACAGTGTGATAAACTGTGAGGCATGCTAAAAAATTACCGGGTGTGCTTGAGCACCACGTTTACTTTATAATAATGAGCCAACCTTTGTGTATTTTTAGGATGTATTAAGTGCCTGCCAGGTTGCCCCATTGGGTAGAAATCGGTGCATTATTACTTGCCCTGGTGGCAGGTTATGTCAATGCCATTGGGTTGCTGAGTTTTGAGCATCAGTCGGTCTCGCATTTATCCGGCACTGCCACGCTGCTGGGCGCAGGCTTGCTGGACAAAGGCTGGATGAGTGCATTGCATTTGCTGGGCGTTTTATTGTCATTTTTATTCGGTGCTGCTCTGGCCGGGATGCTGCTGAATGCGTCTACCCTGAAGCTGGGTCGGCATTATGATACGGCACTGGTGATCGAGGCCCTGTTACTCATCGCTGCACAAGTGTTGCTAAACGAGGGGCTGTTTTATGCGCATTTTCTTGCCTCTGCCGCCTGTGGCTTACAAAATGCTCTGGCCACGCGATACAGTGGTGCGGTAGTAAGAACCACTCATCTCACCGGCATATTCACCGATTTAGGTATCATGCTGGGCGCTAAATGGCGCGGAGAGCCCATTGATGCGCGCAAGCTACAATTATTCCTGGTCATTATCTGCGGCTTTATTGCTGGCGGTACAGGTGGCGCGGTGGGGTTCAGCCACTATGCTCAGCTGGCCCTGGTTTTGCCCGCCGTAGTTTGCTTACTGATGGCATTGGCGTACTACCGTTTTGTAAAGCGTCAGCGTTGAAGGAAGGTTTGCATAGCCGGTGACTTTTCCAGCTTCCTTAATACCATTGTGGCCAGCAGAATACCTACTGCATCGGCACTTAAGTCGGCAAAATCAAAGGTACGAGAGGGAATAAAAGCCTGGCTGATTTCTTCGCCAATCACGAACAGCGTAACGGCGATAGCGCCAAAATACAGTTTAGTGCTATAGGGCGTCCAGCCGGTAAACTTTGAGGCCACCACGGCTAAAAAGGTGAGAGTGCCGAATAAGCCCACATGACCGACCTTGTCGCCATAAGGCATCGTCGCGACAAGATCGAAAAAGAGGCTGCTCTGCCCGGTATTCGCCATATAAATGACCCATACAATAAACAGCAAAAAAGCGAGGGCAACTAAGCGGGTTAAATTAGTCATTGGATGTGTACCAAACGCTGATAGTAACCACTGCCGGGCGCCAGGAGCCGCCACTCTGCGATTGATGGATGTGCGCCACGCGATAAGCCGGATTGGCTTTTAACCACTGGTTGACCTCGTCTTCCAGACCGTCGTCAGTGACTTCCTGGGTAGCCGCAAATAATCCGGGCTTGTAGGCGAGGGTTTTAGTAAAAATTCTGACTTCCATGTGTTGCTCTTCAAAATAGCCAATACAGTGTGACTATAATCCACCGGATGCGTCGATAAAGCTACCTGTTACAAAGGATGATTTATCCGTTGCCAGCCAGACAATGGCTTCAGCTACTTCTTGTACGGTGCCCGGTCGCTGCAGAGGTATCTTTGCCTGCAGGCGGTTGACTCTGTCTGGCTCGCCACCCGAGGCATGCATTTCAGTATCTATCAGGGCCGGTCGCACTGCATTCACCCGAATCCCTTCGTCAGCCAGTTCCAGTGCGGCGCCGCGGGTAAAGCTGTCTATGGCACCCTTGGAAGCAGCGTAATCCGTGTATTCATTGGGGGCCCCGGATTTGGCTGCTGTCGAGGAGACATTCACAATAGTGCCGCCACTTCCCCCTTCTTTTGTCGACATTCTTGTTGCCGCTGCCCTGGTACACAAGAAGCAGGACAGCACGTTTACATTAAGGATATGGCGAAACCGCTCAGCCGAAATGCCTCGCAGGCTGGTTTGTTGCGCCAGGATGCCAGCGTTGTTAATCAGCACAGCAAGGGGGCCCAGAGCGTCGGCATGAGTAAACAAAGCTTCAACCTGATCTTCCTCAGATACATCGGCCTGCACCGCGATGCAGGGCACACCCATAGCGCTAATGTCTTGCTTTAATGTCTCGGCCTTCGCGGCAGAGTACCGATAATTAAGCACTATCGAATAGCCTTCTGCAGCCATAAGCCGTGCTGTTGCTGCGCCTATTCCTCTGCTGCTGCCGGTAATGACGGCGACCTGGTTTAACATGGGATATGCCCCTTACTGTTTGGTTTCGCGAAAGCGATAAGCAATAAAATGCTTAGTGATGAGCGTATGTCATTCAATTTTCATTATTGTCGACATTAATGCTCGGTAGAACGATTGTAAATGATGTTAATCTGCGTTTCACAATATTATTGTCGACAATTTAAATGTGAAAAGGATTACGATTTTGACTTTATATAATTTGCTGGGCGCTCTCAATACCCTGTTTATTATGGTGAGTGTACTGGGTATTTACTCTCAACTGAGCACTATATGGCGCCGCAAACAACGAGAGAGTGAAACTGCGCGTCCGACTGCGTTACTGTCATTGAATCAGTTTACCGTGAGCTTTTTTGCTTACCTGTCTTTTTTTATTTATGGCTACTCCATTGAGCCATTCAATCACTATATTGTGTGGCCCCGGTTACTGGCGGCAATGCTGGTGATGGGGATTTTGTTGGAAATCTGGCTGGACCGCAAATCCCGGGCGGCCCGCTTAAGTGTTGTACTGGCAGGCGTAAGCTTGGTGTTGGCGGGTGCAGGGCTATTGTTAGGCAACACAATCGCCGATCAGGGCAGGCAAATTGCTACTCTGCTTATTGTTCTGGTGTCTGCGTTTATTGCTCAGGGTTACTATCATCAAATCCGCTTGATCCTGAAAGCGGGTCAGACCGGTGCGGTGGATCTTAAAATGAGTCAGTTTATTTTGTTGATGGACATTTCTACTATTGCCTTAGCGCTGAGTATGGGGATAAGGGAAGGCTGGCCACTGCTTATTTTGGCAATAACCAGTGCGGTAACAAAGGTGGTAATCATGTATTTATTCCGCTGGGTGAATGTTAGTACTGTGGCGGCCCGGCGTCGGCAACAATATACATCAGACTGAGTGGGTGATAGTACTCCCGCAAGCGCGGCATGTATTGACTCTAACGGGAGCTTAGATACCGTGTCCTAATTGGCTTTGGATATTTTGATGTTTTCAATATCCTGATTGTTTGCAGCACTTTCATCCTCGTCGGTAGCCAGTTTAAAGTCCAGCTGAACTAAAATGCCGGTCTGTCTTTGTGCCTTACCGCCTTGAACCCGAGGCTTATACTGCCATTGTTCCATCGCTTTCACTGCACTGGCGTCAAATACACCAGCGGGCGATGATTTAACTACTTTAATGTTGTCAGTGGCACCGGTCTCGGTGATATCAAACTGGAGCGTAACAAAACCTTCCTGGTTTGCCTGTGCTGCAGTTGCAGGGTAAACCGGCGGAACACGTTTAACCGGCGTAGCCAGGTTGACTTTGTCGGCCTTTTCTTCATTCGCTGGCAGATTTGCCAGTGCCGTGTGGGTGGTTAATATGGCGGCGAAGGCCAGTGCGGCGACACCAGCCATTTTATTTGCTGAATTCGGCTTATTGATCAGATTGAGGCGTTTTAACATGGTGCTTTTTTCTCCGAATGTAGGATAGGTAGTTAGGTACGAGGAGTTTTGTGCTGCGCAGGCCACCAGGGCTTTTGCATAGAGTAGTTTTTCCTGTGGGCTTTTTTGGCTTAAAACCTGATGATCACAGGCTAGTTCCTGGTTGATTCTGAATGAGCGTAGTGCCAGCCATACCAGTGGGTTAAACCAGAAGACCGTCACTACTATTAGCGCCAGCGCATTCCAAAAGTGATCGCCGTGCCTAAGGTGTGTGTTTTCATGTTCGAGCACTAATTGTTGTTGCACAGGGCAAAACAGTCGGGTAAAGCCCGCTGGAAGCAATATTTTCGGTGCGAGCAAGCCAAACAACATAGGCGTGGTGGCCCGCCGGGCAAACCAGATGTTTTTAGTGCCAACCATAGGCTGACTCACAGAGCGGGCAAGCTGTGAATACTGAACTATCAGGTAAAGACTGATGCACAAGGCGCCAGCCGCCCATAGCCCCGACCACATGATGCTCTGTGAGACATTTACAGCCAGTGAGCCGCTTACCACATAGCGGGTAAAGCTATTTGAGGGCAGCGAAATTAAAGGGCTTGGCAGATTAGTTACCAACAGTACAAGCGGCACCAACCACCACATTTTGTACATCAGCCTGATGCCAATTCTGGCGGTAAAAAAGTGTTCCATGACCATCAGAGTGATGAGCACGAAACACAATGGGCCTTGTTGCTGAATGAGCCACTCAGTCATTGTTTTGCTCCCATTCCCTGATCAGTGCCTTGAGTTCATCCACATCTTGCTGAGAGAGGTTGTTCTGGTTGGCAAACCCGGCTACCAAAGGGGCAACTTTGCCTTTGAATAAGCGACTTACAAAGCTGGTGGTTTCCTTCTTTGTGTAATCCTCGCGGGCGATAACTGGGCGATAAAGATACTGGCGCTGCGCTTTATCGAAATCCAACACGCCTTTTTTCACCAAACGACTGAGCAGGGTTTTAACAGTTTTGTCGTGCCAGGGCTTCTTTTTATTCAAACGCTCAACAATATCGCTGGATGTGGCAGGATAGTCATCCCACAGCACATCAAGTACTTCAAATTCGGCGTTGGAGATATCCGCTTTTGGATTGCAATTACTCATGAAGAATCTCTCTTAAAATCCAATGTTAAGATTACAATTGTAGTCGTTCTGTTTTTAAGATTACATATGTAATCCTTTATGGCAAGTTTTTTAGTCAATAAAATTTGCAGGATGAAGAAAACGACCCGCGTAGGATGCAAAAAAGATGGGCTATTCAGCCAGTCAGATAGTTAAAGGCAATTACTCGGATGTGATACGAATGATGTAGGCTTGTGACCAATCCAGGCTGTTCAGAATAAAGCAGACTTTGCTCTTCTTTTCACCCGCTGAGTTTATCATTACCAGTAAATCTGCTTCGTGACCGGGTGTCACTTTTCGGTAAATCACTTCGTTCTGATAAAAGACAGTTACTTTACAGACCGACTTTTGCACTGGGGTTCGGCGTTTTTGCAGGTGTATATGTTGATGACCCTTTCAACTCATCGACGCAACACAGCTTGAGACATAAAAGGTCAGTTGCTTCATCGACCGCAGGCAGTGAATCCCATGCGTATGAGCCTCCGCTTGGTGAAACACGCACTGATTATCAAAACGACACCTGTTACCCTGTTTCGTTGCTTAGCCGACCTCACGGTCACCGGATTAGCGATGTTTAATAACTCGGAAATCCCGCTCAGTATAGGAGGCGTAAACCTTGATCCTGACAAAAGCCGCTTTAATAGCTTTTGCCCTGCGGTTCTCTCGGCTCATATGATTCTTCAACAAGCAATTTGGAGGTTGCTGTAATGGCCAAAAGATAGCTGGGCTATAAACACCCCCACCCGCTTATAAACTTAGTAAAGCTATGAAAGCCAGTGTCGGCGGAAAAAGTGACTGTCCTATTTAATTGCGGTATAGGAGGCGTAAACCTTGATCCTGACAAAAGCCGCTTTAATAGCTTTTGCCCTGCGGTTCTCTCGGCTCATATGATTCTTCAACAAGCAATTTGGAGGTTGCTGTAATGGCCAAAAGATAGCTGGGCTATAAACCCCCACCCGCTTATAAACTTAGTAAAGCTATGAAAGCCAGTGTCGGCGGAAAAAGTGACTGTCCTATTTAATTGCGTTTTATCCGCGATAACAGCTTGTACGCCGAACCTTGCAATCTGTCAGGCTTTGAACTGGGCAATATGCTGGCGCAGTTGGGATGCCTGGCTGGCAACTTCTTCACTGGCTTGTTCGTTCACGTGAACGTTGCGCATGGTTTCCTCCGAAAGGTCGCGGATATTGACCACATTTTTATTGACCTCACTGGCGACCAGACTCTGTTGCTCGATAGCGGCTGCTATCTGTGTAGTCATGTCCAGAATAGTATCTACTTCGTCGGTAATCTCATTCAGGCGTAACATGGCTTTGTCGGCCTGTTCGTCACTGCTGGTGCCCTCCTGCTGGCAGGCTTTCATCTCACCCACAATCTTCTGGGTGCGCTCCTGCAAGGCCGAAATAATGGTTTCAATCTGACTGGTCGACTCCTGAGTACGCATAGCCAGGGTTCTGACCTCATCCGCGACTACTGCGAAACCTCGTCCCTGTTCGCCTGCCCGCGCCGCTTCAATCGCAGCATTTAAAGCCAGCAGGTTGGTTTGTTCTGCAATACCCCGAATCACATCGAGCACAGAACCAATAGTCTGACTGTCTTTTTCCAGTTCACTGACCGCAGCAGAGGCGCTGTCCAGGCGCTGTACCAAACTGCGAATTGAGGTAACGGTTGCAATTACCTGATTACTACCGAGAGTGGCATTTTCGTTGGTTGAGCGGGCTTTATCTGCGGTATTTGCCGTGTTTGATGCAATTTCATGAATAGTTTGGCCCATCTGCGTAATAGCGGTTGCTACCATGTCGGTCTCATTTTGCTGAACTTTCATACCCTCGGCGGTGCTATTGGTTGCCGTGGCTAGTTGCGCCGTGGCGCTGTTAAGGTTGGTTAACGCAACATTTATAGACTTGACCAATTGCTGGAAGTCATCGAGTAAAGAATTCACATCATAACTAAACCGGGTAATTTCATCGTTACCACTTTGTTCCAGACGAAGACTGAAGTCGTGCTCTTTACGTACTCTTGAGATCTGTTCAGAGGCCCGTTGCAGGGGGACGTTTATGGAGTGTGCCAGGAGCACAATGAGTCCGCCAACAAGCGCCAGCATGACCGCAAATACTGTTAAGCCGATTGCTTGTAGCCGTGACAGGGAACTACTGATTTCCCCATTCAGGTTGGACGACATGGTATCCAGGATAGCTTCGGTTGCCTGGATCGTTTCACGCATAGTGCCTTCAGCCCCCTGATCGGGAGTTAATCCGCGTGCCCGGGTGTTCTTCACCAGCGCGTCAAAACTCGCGGCATAATTACTGGCAAGCTGCTGCCATTCATCGGGTAACAGGGGCCGTAACTGAGAGTAGTAGTCAATAAAAGACACCACGTCGGTTTCGGCATTGCGTAACAAGAAATCTTTTTCCTGACGACGCATTTGCAGCAGCAGTGTAAATGCTCTGTTGTCGGTGTTCAGTTGCTCTTCTAACCGTTGAGCAGCATTGCGCAGACTGGCCTTTAATCCATCGTCTTGGGTGAAGCCGATGTTACGCTCTATATCCACCAGTGCCTTAAAAGAGGCTGAATATTCGCTTACAAGCCTGCTGAACTGCTCGAGTTGTTGAGTGGCGATATTCAACTGTGAAAGGTGGCTTTTTAACGATGTGGCTGTTGATTGTAGCTCGCTGACTACTTTTTGATGACGCTGTGGATATTTGTCCTGTTTGCGCATTAAAAAGTCTTTTTCGTGCCGGCGAAGCATTAGCATGTCGGCGATGAGTTCATCAACCTGACCCTTGGCTTCAGTCAGTGTCTGGGTCGAATTTGCCTGATAGACCTGCAGTAATAACATGGCCGCCATTGCTAACAGCGCAATAATACCAATCAGTACTAACCTGAATTTAATGCTAAGCGAACGGATGGGCATGGGTATTCCTTTCAGTTGGCTGGATAAAGCTAAATTAAGCGCGATGAATGAAAGTTTAGGAAACTATTCGCTTTTTTGCATAATTTACATAAAGGAATAAGGGCATCAGGCTCCTTTCAGGAGAGTTTTCCAGGTTGTCGCACTAGCGCTGATATATTGAAAATATCCCCCATTCGTCCTCCAGCGGCGATCAAGTCCTGCTGCCTGAGCATTTAGCTGAATCGCGCCTACAAAAGTCGTTGTGTTTTGAGTTTTAGCCGTTATACTGCTAACAACTGTATGGAATAACAGGCTGTTTATGCGTCCACTAACCCCCCGACAACAAGAAGTACTCGATCTGATCAAATCCACTATGCTGGATACCGGTATGCCGCCTACGCGTGCAGAGATTGCCCGTCAACTGGGCTTTCGTTCTGCTAATGCCGCAGAGGAGCATTTAAAAGCGTTGGCGAAAAAGGGCGTGATTGAAATTTTACCGGGTACCTCTCGTGGTATTAAACTGAATATTCCTCTTGACGATGAAGCAGAAGAAGAAGGCTTACCGCTTATCGGTCGCGTTGCTGCGGGTGAACCTATTCTGGCGCAGGAACACGTAGAGATGCACTATAAAGTGGATCCGGCGTTATTCCATCCTAAAGCTGATTTCCTGCTGCGTGTAAACGGTATGAGTATGAAAGATATCGGTATTCTGGATGGTGACTTACTGGCAGTGCACCGTACCAGCGATGTTCACAATGGTCAGGTAGTCGTGGCCAGAGTCGATGAAGACGTTACGGTGAAGCGTTTAGAAAAACGAGGCCGTGAAGTACTGCTGCATGCAGAAAATGAAGAGTTCTCACCCATTAAGGTCGATCTGGCTAATCAGCCATTTAATATCGAAGGCATCGCGGTAGGTGTTATCCGTAATGCCGACTGGATGTAAGCACACCAGACATTATTTTTTAAAATTATGAATTTGAAAACCGGCATTCGCCGGTTTTCTTGCTTTTAGGGTTTTATTCTCTTAAAGCCACGCTTTCCCGTTACTTTTTGCCTGTTCAGGTCTGCTTATTAAGTTAGTAAAAGCTCACTAACAAAATTCACTCTGATTGTGCGCTTAGCACAAAAAATAACCATTTATCCGAATTTTAGACAAAAATAGCTGGACGTTATAGTCACAATGAGTAATTCTTATACAGTGCTTAACAATAAAATAACAAAGTAAGCACAAAATATTAAAAAGGCAGTTCAAATAACAACCAGTAAAGACCAGTCTGACTTTTCGCGTTGGGGCGTTTCGCGAGTGGCTACCGGTCTAACGGAGGTGTCGAGTGAAACAACTCGGGATATGTGTACTGAAAGCCTGGACAGCACTCGTTCTGTTGCTAGCTGGTGCGACAGCAGTAGCAGCAGGGAGCAGCGAAGTGTCGGCACTGAATCTGCGGCGTGGCGCGACAGAAATCAGTGGCCAGGTTTATGATCTGCACATGCTGATGTTCTCTATTTGTGTGGGGATCGCAGTAGTAGTGTTTGGGATTATGTTTGTTTCTATGTATTTGCATCGCAAATCACGGGGTGCAAAACCAGCCAACTTTCATGAGAGTGTGAAAGTTGAAATCGCCTGGACCGTTATTCCTTTCTTAATTCTAATCTTCATGGCTGTACCAGCCGCCAAAACCCTGCTTGCAATGGAAGATACCACCGAACCGGATATGACCGTCCTGGTAACCGGCTCCCAGTGGAAATGGCATTACAAGTATATGGATCGCGACGTGGAATTTTATTCATTGCTGGCTACTCAGCGTGAACAAATTGATAACCGCTATGCCAAGGGCGAAAATTATCTGCTTGAGGTCGACCGCCCACTGGTGATCCCTACCGGCCAGAAAGTACGCTTTCTGATCACCTCTGAGGACGTTATTCACTCTTGGTGGGTACCGGATTTTGCGGTTAAGAAAGATGCTAACCCAGGCTTTATTAACGAAGCCTGGACCCGGGTTGATGAGCCGGGAATCTATCGTGGTCAGTGCGCTGAACTGTGCGGTAAAGACCACGGCTTTATGCCGGTTGTGGTGATTGCCAAAGAGCCGGCCGCCTATGAGGCGTGGGTCAGTGAGCAGGAGTCTATTCGTCAGCAGGCACGTGAGGAAGAGCAGCGCTTACTGGCTATGAGTATGTCCATGGAAGAGCTGATGACCGAAGGCGAGCGGGTCTACAACGCCACCTGTGCAGCCTGCCATATGCCTAACGGCGAAGGGTTGCCAGGCGTCTTCCCGGCACTGAAAGGCAGCCCCATAGCACTGAACGATATGCAAGGGCATATCGACATTGTACTGAACGGTAAAACCGGTACTGCCATGCAGGCCTTTGGCAAAATGCTGAGCCTCAAAGAACTGGCTGCAGTTATTACCTACGAGCGTAATGCCTGGGGTAATAACACCGGTGACATGGTGCAGGCCAAAGACGTTAATGCCGTCGCAAGCGGGGAATAGGAGCCGAACATGAGTAAAGCAACTGACGTTTTAAACCCCGGTCTCGGGGCTGCAGATGCTCACGACGATCATCATGAGCATCATATTCCCAAAGGCATTATGCGTTGGGTATTAACAACCAACCATAAAGACATTGGGACCTTGTACCTTTGGTTCGCCTTCATCATGTTTTTAACGGGTGGTGCCATGGCTATGGTGATCCGGGCCGAACTGTTTCAACCCGGGTTACAAATTGTTGAACCTAACTTTTTTAACCAGATGACCACCGTGCATGGTCTCATCATGGTATTCGGCGCGGTTATGCCGGCCTTTACTGGTTTGGCTAACTGGCTGATCCCCATGATGATCGGCGCGCCAGATATGGCGCTACCGCGTATGAACAACTGGAGCTTCTGGATCCTGCCCTTTGCCTTTACGATTTTACTGGCGTCGCTGTTTGTTGAAGGCGGTGGCCCGGCATTTGGCTGGACGTTCTACGCACCACTATCTACCACCTACAGTGGTGACAGTACGGCATTGTTTGTGTTCTCCGTGCACATCATGGGTATCTCATCCATAATGGGCGCGATAAACGTCATTGTGACCATCTTTAATATGCGTGCGCCGGGCATGACCTGGATGAAGATGCCATTGTTTGTATGGACCTGGCTGATTACCGCGTTCCTGCTTATTGCGGTAATGCCGGTTCTGGCTGGTGCGGTTACCATGGTGCTCACCGATAAGTTCTTTGGTACCAGCTTTTTTGATGCCGCCGGTGGTGGCGATCCGGTAATGTTCCAGCATATATTCTGGTTCTTCGGTCACCCCGAAGTGTACATCATGATTTTGCCGGCCTTCGGTATTATCTCGCAGATTGTGCCAACCTTTGCCCGTAAACGTTTATTTGGTTATGCCTCAATGGTGTATGCCACCGCATCAATAGCCCTGCTAAGCTTTATTGTATGGGCTCACCATATGTTCACTACCGGCATGCCTGTGGCGGCCGAGATGTTCTTTATGTTTGCCACCATGCTGATATCAGTACCTACCGGCGTAAAAGTGTTTAACTGGGTGGCCACCATGTGGCGCGGCTCGATGAGTTTTGAAGTACCTATGTTATTTGCACTGGCCTTTATTGTGCTGTTTACCATTGGCGGTTTATCCGGGTTAATGCTCGCGATTACGCCGGTGGATTTCCAGTATCACGATACCTACTTTGTGGTCGCACATTTCCATTACGTGTTAGTAACCGGGGCGGTGTTCTCGATTATGGCGGCGGTGTATTACTGGATCCCTAAATGGACCGGTCGGATGTTCGATGTGACGCTTGCCAAGTGGCATTTCTGGTGCTCACTGATTTCCGTAAACGTACTGTTCTTCCCAATGCACTTCGTCGGCTTAGCCGGCATGCCCCGTCGTATTCCGGATTACTCTCTGCAGTTTGCGGATTTCAACAAATGGATCAGTATCGGTGGTTTTGCCTTTGGTTTGTCACAGCTCATCTTCCTGGTAGTGATGATCAAAGCCTGTCGTAAACAGGGTGAACCGGTGTCTGATCAGGTGTGGGACGGTGCGGAAGGTCTGGAGTGGGAAATTCCCTCACCAGCCCCTTATCACACCTTTGAAACGCCACCTGTTGTGAAGTAAGGGCACCAACATGGCCAATTCCAATTCGGCACTGGTAACCAAATTACTGCTGATTGTAGTGGGTATGTTCGGCTTTGGTTTTGCTCTGGTTCCGTTGTATGACGTGTTTTGCGACATCACTGGCATCAACGGCAAAACCAGCGAAACCGCTGCCGTTTACTACGAGGGGCAGGTGGATGAGTCGCGCACCATTACGGTGGAATTTATTACCCGCACTCATACTGGTATGCCGTGGGAGTTCAGAGCCCAAACCCAAAAGGTAAAGGTGCATCCCGGTGAAATGAACATGGTGGAGTTTTATGTGCGTAATCCGGCTAGCAAAGCCATGGTCGCGCAGGCTATTCCTTCAGTTACACCGGGCCAGGCGGCGTTGTATTTAAACAAAACCGAGTGCTTCTGTTTTAACAGCCAGCCACTGGCAGCCGGCGGTGAGTCGCTTATGCCCATGAGGTTTTATGTGGATCCGCAGCTGCCCGAAGACATTCACTTTTTTACCGTGCAATACACCCTTTTTGACGTCACCGGTAATGGTACCGATGACAAACCACTTAATAACCCTTTCCTGACTTCACTTAGCGATAACTGAGTCTAAGGAGAAAGTAATGCATCAAGAGTATCAGAAATACTATGTTCCGGCGCAGAGCTACTGGCCTATTGTGGGTGCCATTGCACTGTTTTTAATTGCCGTTGGGGCCGGTAACTTTGTTATAGAAGCCAGCCGCGGCGAGAGCGGCTGGGGCGATAACGTTCTGGGCGCTGGCATCGTCATGCTGCTGGTGATGTTGTTTGGCTGGTTTAAAGATCAGATTAACGAGTCCATGAGCGGCTTGTACAGCGATCAGTTAGGTCGTTCGTACCGACAGGGAATGAGTTGGTTTATTTTCTCTGAAGTGATGTTTTTTGCGGCCTTCTTTGGCGCGTTGTTTTATGCCCGCATGATTGCGGTGCCATGGCTTGGCGGTTCGTCGAATAATGCCATGACCAACGAAGTGCTGTGGCCGGGTTTTCAGGCGATGTGGCCGTTGGTGGAAACACCGGGGGGCATCAATACAACGCCAATGAGCTGGGCAGGATTGCCCACCATCAACACCATTATTCTGTTGATCTCCTCGGTTACTCTGCACTTTGCTCACGTGGGCCTGGAACAGGGTAAACGCAAGCAGCTTACCACTATGCTGGGTGCTACTATCCTGCTTGGTTGCGTGTTCTTGTTCCTGCAGGTGGAAGAATACATCCATGCCTATCAGGAACTGGGTCTGACTCTGCAATCCGGCGTGTATGGCAATACTTTCTTCCTGTTAACCGGCTTTCATGGCATGCACGTCACCCTGGGTACCATCATTTTAACAGTGCTGTTTCTACGGGTAATAAAAGGCCATTTCACGCCAGACAACCACTTTGCCTTCCAGGCAGGCAGTTGGTACTGGCACTTCGTCGACGTAGTGTGGGTAATGCTGTTTGTGTTTGTTTACGTGTTGTAAAGCTAATAAGGACTCGGATTGGGCGTGATCAGCCCGGTGGCCATGGCTATCAGGATGATCACCACAATCAGGGCCGACGTCATGACCCGCCGGCCAATATATTTACTCATCGGGGCTTTATCTGAGTTGTTACCCAGCATCACTTTCATCGCTAAAAACAGGTTAATGATCATAAAAATCAGTAAACCAACAATAATCACTTTGATGACCATGAGTAAAACTCCTCAGTACTCCGTGGCGAAGGGTTCCGGGCCAAAGAAATGGCCGGTACTGGCAAGCTGCGTAACGCTGATGGCGGTTGTCATTATGCTGTTTTTGGGTGTCTGGCAGCTCGATCGCATGGAGCAAAAACAACAGCGTCTCGACAGCATAGCGCAAAAATACACCACTGCGCCAATGCATCCCTTCGATGTGGCGGAGCAATGGCAGGATGTCCGTGATGTACCGGTAACGTTTCGTGGCGAGTTACAGGCTACACAGCTTATTTTTCTCGATAACCAGATTACCAATGGTGCAAGCGGTTATGACGTGCTGGTACCGGTGATTACCCGCGGGCGACCTGTGCTGGTTAACCTTGGCTGGGTGGCGGCCACCGCATCCCGTGCAGAGCTACCGGCAGTTGAGCTTCCCTCTGATCAGGTGTTAATCGAAGGGGTGATAACCCAACCCGGGCTGAATCCACTGATCAAGGAAACCCAGCAACAATTCAATGATTATCCGCTGCGGGTGCAACAAATAGATATTCCGCTGTTTAACCAGCAATGGGCATCGCGACTGCCAGACATGGTGGTTGAACGGTTGGCATCGCAACCGCAAATGAACCGCTTTACAACTAACTGGCAACCGGTTGTGATGTCACCGCAAAAACACCTCGGCTATGCCATTCAATGGTTTGGCCTGGCCATTGCCGCAGTAGTTATTTTCATTGTCGTGCTCATCAGGAGATCCAAATAATATGGCGACCGCAATTCATCCTCAGGCTAAACCCAAACGTTCGCTGCTGATTTTAATGGCGGCATTTATTATTCCGGTAGTACTGGCCAAGCTGGCCCTCGACTTTAACTGGTTTGAGCAAGGCGCTACCAATAAGGGGGAGCTGCTACAGCCGGTAGAGAATCTTCAACCATTGCTTAGCGAGCAAACACCGAAGTGGCGGGTGATGTATATCGTCCCGGCGCGGTGCGGTAATGAGTGTGAAAATGCGATTTACGCTATTCAGCAAGTCTGGCTGGCACTGGGAAAAGAGTCTGACCGGGCCCAACCGGCGGTATTTTTAACCGCAACCAGCGACAGCAAAGCCATGAATATTCTGCATGATTACGAACATATCAATGCGGTCATGCTCAATCAGTCGCAAATCCAGCAGCTCGAGCGTAGCCAGATCAATGAGCATATTTTTCTGGTCGATACCCAGGGTAATGCGATGTTGCGTTATCCCCTGTATCAGCGTCGTCAGGAAGCGGTAATGGGCAGCCGCGACGTGCTGTCCGATCTGCGTAAATTACTCAAACTGTCACGTATCGGGTAAGGCGGCACTATGCGGAAGTTGGTTGGTTTTAGTCTTCTCCTGGCGGTCGTGGTTATCGTGCTTGGTGCCTATACCCGTTTAACGGACGCAGGCCTCGGTTGTCCGGACTGGCCGGGCTGCTACGGTCATCTGACGGTACCGCAATCTGATGGGCACATCGAGGCAGCTAACGCGGCCTATCCTGAGCGGCCGGTGGAAACCCATAAAGCCTGGAACGAGATGATCCACCGGTACTTTGCCGGCACGCTGGGGCTGTGTATTTTGGCTATCGCTATTTGGGCGGTGAGCAAGCGATCTGCTCAGGTCCCCTTAAAACTACCGCTGATTTTGCTGGTACTGGTGTCTTTTCAGGCCTTACTTGGCATGTGGACAGTAACGCTCAACCTGCTTCCGGTGGTGGTCATGGGCCACCTGCTGGGCGGTTTTAGTGTGCTTACCTGCTTGTTTTTACTGTATTTACGATTATCCCGCTACCGGATTGGCTTTGTTGATATGCGTATTAAGCGCTACGCCACGTTTGCCGCCCTTGGCATCGTGGTGCTGGTTGGACAAATTGCACTGGGAGGCTGGACTTCGGCTAACTATGCTGCACTGGCCTGTACCGAATTCCCGGTCTGCGAGGGCGACTGGCTGAACCGGATTGATCTGGCCGGTGCTTACAGTGTACCTGATGCTGATAACTACGAATATGGCGCACATGACTACGCCGAACGCATGACTATGCATATCGCACATCGTTTGGGCGCGGTGATTACTTTTCTGTATCTGGGGTGGCTGGCAATCAGTCTGTATCGCCGCTCCGCTTCTCAGCATCTGCGCAACGCGTCGGTGGTATTAGGCCTGGTATTGCTGGCTCAGGTTGGTCTGGGTATCAGCAATGTCGTGTTCAGCTTACCCCTGCAGGTTGCCGTTTTACACAATGCCGTAGCGGCATGTTTATTACTGGTGCTCGTTCTTATTACTTACACACTGTATCGAAAAGTGTAGGAGGTCTTCATGGCAAAATCGCAACCGATTACTGCATCGTTGTCAGCTTCCAAAAGCCGTTCGTTAACCGGCTGGCGGGCAAACTGGCGCTATTATTACGAAATGACCAAGCCACGGGTGGTAATGTTATTACTGCTCACAGCCCTGGTGGGAATGTGTCTGGCCACGCCTGGCTGGGTACCCGCTGATCGTTTAATTGCCGGTTTACTCGGCATTGGCCTGCTGGCCAGCGCGGCAGCGGTACTTAACCATATCGTTGATCATAAAATTGATAGCCAGATGGCGCGCACCTTTAACCGCCCGGTGGTGAAAGGCAAGGTGAGTATCCAACAGGCACTGATATTTTCGTTTGTACTGGCGGTAGTGGGCTACGCCATGCTGGAAATCTGGGTTAACCGCTTAACCGCCATGCTCACATTAGCCAGCCTGGTCGGCTATGCCGTGGTTTACACCATGTTTCTTAAGCGTGCCACACCACAAAATATAGTGATTGGCGGATTAGCCGGTGCCGCGCCGCCATTACTGGGCTGGACAGCGGTCACCGGTGAGATTCATGCTCATGCATTGTTACTGGTGTTAATTGTATTCACGTGGACACCACCACATTTCTGGGCGCTGGCCATCCATCGCGAGAAAGATTACGCCAAAGCCAAGGTACCTATGCTGCCGGTGACTCACGGTATTGCCTTCACCAAAACCTGCGTACTGCTATACACCATTCTGCTGTGTTTAGTGTGCCTGTTACCTTACCTGATTGGAAAAGCACACCTTATTTATCTGGTGGGTTCGTCGCTACTTAACGCCGGCTTTTTATATTATGCGTTAAAACTCAAATATGCGGCGGATGGGCAAACTGCCATGACCACCTTTAGATACTCGATTGTCCATCTGATGGTATTATTTGTTGTATTGTTGGTTGATCACTATGTTCCGATGGCTTTATGAATCAAAAACTGTTGTTAACCCTGGTGGCGGTGCTGGCCCTTGTGACCGGCGTGGGTATGGCGTGGTGGTTTACCGCGCAAAGCACCGAAAACGACACACCTCAGTATCTACAAACCTTTCCTGAGCCTCGTCAGCTGGCCGAGGTCACGCTACTCAATCAGCACGGCGAAACGGTTAATAACGAACTGTTTAAAGGGCATTGGAGCCTGTTATTTTTAGGCTATACCTTTTGCCCGGATGTGTGCCCTACTACCATGGCAGCATTAGGGAAAATTTATCCAGAACTACAAAATATTTCCACGGACTCGCCGATTCAGGTAGTGTTTGTCTCCGTGGATCCAAAGCGGGATACACCTGAAAGGCTCGCCTCTTACGTTGAGTACTTCAACCCTGAGTTTGTTGCATTAACGGGTGAGCACAAAATGTTGTTCCCGTTTGCGAGATCGCTTGGGCTGATGTATGCCATTGCCGAAAGTACCGATAACCCCAATTATCTTGTTGATCACAGTGCTTCTGTGGTTGTAGTCGATCCGAATGGTTTGGCCCTTGGAAGGTTTAAGCCTAAGTATAATCCTGGTGAACTTGCAGTAAGTGACAGTGTTCAAATACTTACTGATATGCCTGTTATTATCAAAGAACAATAAATGCCATGTTGTAGTATTATCCGAAATGCCAAAAAGGATGATGGTAGTATAGCTGTTCCCCTGCTGTTGAACGCTGGTAAGCACTTGCTTATCGAGGTCTTTGGCCAAGGTGACCCAGAGGTTACCCTGGACTACCTGTTGTCAGCCTGGAATAAAGGGGGTGGACAGTACGGTTTTGAAAATCATTGGGTTGCCGAGTATAACGGCGAAGTGACCGGCCTGGTTAGTTGCTGGCACGATCGCTTGCCTGAAAATTTCGACAGAGAAACCCTGTCTTCGATCGTCGAGCACTATGGTATCGATGAGGCGCTTGAGATTGTCATGCGCTCACAGCAATATCTGGCCGTGTTAGAGGCGCCTTTATTTACCGAACTTGGAATTGGCCACCTGGCCGTATCGCCCAACGCCCGGCGTCAGGGTACTGGCTCTGCCCTAATCGAGTTTATGGAAGTAAAAGCCCGTGCGATGAAAAAAAATGCGCTCGTCCTAAACTGTGAAATTGCTAATGAAGGCGCGATTGCTTTCTATCAGCGATTAGGGTTTGGTGAACATCGGGCCAACGATCAGTTTGTGCAAATGATTAAAGCGCTGCATATCGAAATATAATAACCAGTGGGCTATTGCCGGTCGCGGTTTTCTCGCATCAGCAATAGCCGCGGTTTCGCTTAATCCGGATACTGCCCTTTGTCGTTAGCCACGAAAAAAGGCATGGAATACCAGTAAAAACGGCCGCCTGCTGACTCTGATGGCGCAGTACAATTCACCCGAGAACGGCCAATTGGTAATTTTGCATCCAGCGTAAAACTATACTCACTGGCATCGGTTTCTACTTCAAGTGTGCTGCCCTGATAATAACAGGCCAGTTGCGATAATCTCACGTCCTTGGCCGCACGCTTGTCGAGAGTAATGGTAACGGTGTCATCAAGCTGGCGGCTGGCCATTTGCGGATCGGTCAGCGAAGCACTCACCACCGGCATAGCCAGACTGGCCATTTTGGTCTTCAACGTGCTCAGCTTTGCATAGGGGCCGGCAGCAGGAAAGCGCGGAATCGCCGTCATATCAGTGAATGTGCCAACGGCGCCGGAGTGCTGACCAAACCCCGTATAGCCGTGTTGTGCCAGTTGGTTAGCCAGAGTCTGATTGTATTCTCCGAATGGGTAGGCGAGGTATTTAAGTGATTCACCGGTGTGTTGCTGAATGATTTTCTCGGCACGGGTGATATTCTGCCAGACCCGTTTAAGCCAGGCTTGCTCGCTTTCTCCGGCCTGTTTTTCCAGCAAATGCAAGTGGTCTATGGTGTGATTGGCGAAGGACACCCCCTGTTGTTGCATTTGCTTTACCTGCTTCCAGCTAAGCTGATTGCCCTGTTTACCAATGACTTCAGGGTTAATAAAAATGGTGTAAGGGAAGCCATGCTTCTGCAGCAGCGGGTGACCATTGGTGAGAATATTCTCGTAGCCATCATCAAAGGTAATGGCCAGCGCGTTATCAGGCACGCTACCCTTTCCTTTGGCTGCATCAACCAGCTGTTTTAAGGGCACTACCGTATAGTGTTCATTAATATAATCGAGGTGCTGAGCAAACTCTTCGGGCGTTACTGATGTGCTGCGCGGGGTATCCTCCGCCACATGGTGATACAGTAAGATCACGCCACTGGAATGGGCTGGTCCGGCCGCGGCCTGGCTTGCTGTGCTGTGCAAAAATAACAGGCTCAGTAACAGCGGGATAAATCGGCGTGTCATGATAAACTGCATGCATTCTCCTTGAAATTAATACCAAACTCGGAAAGGTTCCGGTGACAACCCTATCCTATCAGTTGCGCGGCAGTGCTGCCCACATTCAGTTATTAAAGCTGGCTCTGCCGATGATTCTGGCGAATATCACCACACCATTGCTGGGATTGGTTGATACGGCGGTAATGGGGCATATGGATTCATCGGCGCAACTCGCCGGCGCATCCATTGGTGCGTTAATCCTTACCCAAATTTACTGGGTGTGTGGCTTTATCCGTATGTCGGCCACCGGGATGAGTGCTCAGGCCCGGGGCGAGGGCGACCTCAGCGTGATGGCAAAATCCTTTTATCAAACCGCGGTGATTGCCATCACTATTGGTCTGCTCATCTGGCTGACGCAACAGGCTATTCTGCAAGCCGGTTTATGGCTGGCGGCGCCGGCTGCCGATGTGGCTGTTTTTAGTCGCGAGTACTTTACTATCCGGGTGTGGGGAGCGCCGGCTGCCTTGCTCAACCTGGCGTTGATTGGTTGGCTGGTAGGGCAGCAAAAAACCACCAGTGTGTTGCTGGTGCAGATTGTCGGTAACCTGCTTAATGCCGGGCTGGATATCCTGCTGGTCTGGTGGTTGGATTGGGGCGTCAGCGGAGTTGCACTGGCCAGTGTGGTGGCCGAGTACACGATGATGATAATGGCGATGCTGTTTGCGTTAAGTCATATTAAATGGCAGTCGCCGGCACTTGAGTGGTTTAATAAAACGGCCCGTAGGTTTTTAATGAAGCTCAATGGTGACATGCTGCTACGTAATCTGGCATTGCAGGCATGTCTGGCCTTTTTAACCATTCAGGGCGCCCGCTATGGTCAGACTGCCACGGCGGTCAATGCTATCCTTATGCAGTTCTTTGTGCTGATTGCTCTGGGGCTCGATGGTATTGCTTACGCAGTAGAGGCTACCGTAGGCGAGGCTGCCGGCGCTAAGAGTACTAACGGGGTTATGCGCCAGACACAGCGGGGGTTACTCTGGTCAGGGCTGTTTGCCGTCGGCTATGCGGTGATGTTTTGGTTTTTCGGGCCGCAAATCATTCGTTTACTCACCGATATAGAGTCTTTGCAGCAGGCCGCATACCCTTACCTTGGCATGATGACCGTGTTGCCATTAGTGGCTCACTGGTGTTTTTTGTATGATGGGGTGTTTGTTGGCCTCACGCAGGCCAAAGCCATGCGCGATACCATGATAGTCAGCGCGTTACTGGTGTATTTCCCGGTGTGGTATTTCACCCAGTCTGAGGGTAATCCTGCCTTGTGGTGGGCCTTACTGGCCTTTTTACTTGCCCGGGGGATCACACTGGGCGCTGTGTTTTACTGGCGCAGGGATAAACTCGTTGTTAGTGCCTGAATTTACTTGTGCCGCTTGGGATTAATCGACTTGGTGAGGCGTTGCCAGAGCAGGCCAAGATAACCAGACATAGCCCAGCCAAAGCCGCCGAGCAACACGACTAACCCCACATAATAAAGCGGTTCGAACCACCAGGCGCCTGCCACCATAACAGCCAGCCCCACTGCAAATACACTGAGGCCCTGAATAAAGCGTTGCCAGTGGCTAAAAGGCAGCATAGCGCCGTGGTCCGGCTGCAAGCTTAGTAGTAAGAGTGCTCACCCGACTGATGCTCTGTGGCATCGCGAACGCCTTTGATTTCGCCGGCAAATTCGTCGAGCATCTGCTTTTCAATCCCTTCTTTAAGCGTTACATCGACCATTGAGCAGCCGTTACAACCGCCGCCAAATTGCAGCACGGCATAACCGTCATCGGTAATTTCAAGCAGTACAACCTGGCCACCGTGGTTAGCCAGCTGCGGGTTAATTTCAGACTCAATCATGTAGTTCAGACGCTCGACTATTGGCGCATCATCTGCCACTTTGCGAGCCTTGGCATTTGGTGCTTTCAGCGTTAGCTGTGAGCCCATCTGATCGGTGACATAATCGATTTCGGCTTCTTCGAGATATGGCGCGCTTTCTTCGTCAACCACGGCATCAAAGCCGTCGAAGGGTAAACGGGTGTCGGAAGGCTCCACCGCATCGGGTGGACAATAAGAAACACCGCATTCAGCACTTGAGGTTCCCGGATTCACTACGAAAACACGGATGTTTGTGCCTTCTTCCTGTTTAGCCAGTAACTTAACAAAGTGTCCCTGGGCCTCTTTTGATATTGAGATCATTGTAGAGTCCTGCATAATCAATAACTGTCGCATATGATAACAAATTAACCTGACTAAAACAGTCAGGTATTGAAAATATATTATGCCGAAGTCACAGGTTTCAAGACCATCAAATAAAACTAATTATGGTGTCCGTAAAATGCTATCAGCGCCAATAACGACAAATTCCACCCCTTCACAATCATATCTAGCCAGGCTCTACGCTGTTCTGATTGTTGCGTTTTCGCTCTGCTTCAGCACGATGACGCTTGCCCAGGGCAAGCCGGCAAAGGCGTACCTGCCTGAAAATATTCAGCTTGATCCCGCTATACCCACTCCCGAATCGGTGCTTGGCTATAATGTTGGCGACTGGCATGTTCGCCATGATTTACTGGTTAGTTATATGCGCAGCCTCGCTGCGGCTTCTGATCGGATAACCCTGGAAGTCACCGGCTATACCCACGAGCAACGCCCGCTGCTGCTGTTAACCATTACGGCGCCACAAAACCGCAGTAAACTGCCTGACTGGCGTGCTGCGCATCTGGCTCAGCTTCAGCAAGGTAAAAAAACACCGGCGGATGCGCCGCTGTTCTTTTACATGGGCTACAGTGTACATGGCAATGAGCCATCCGGTGCCAATGCGTCGCTGTTAGTGGCCTATTATCTCGCAGCCGCCCAGGACGAACGGGTAACCCGTTTACTGCAGGAAAACGTGGTGCTGCTAGACCCTTCATACAACCCGGATGGGTTATCGCGGTTTGCGCACTGGGCCAATATGCACAAGGGCAAGGTACTCAATGCTGATCCAGCGCATCGGGAACATCAGGAAGGCTGGCCAAACGGTCGCACCAATCATTATTGGTTCGACCTGAACCGGGACTGGTTGATGATGGTGCATCCTGAGTCTCAGGCTCGGATTAAGAAGTTTCAGTACTGGCGCCCCCACGTATTAACCGATTTCCATGAAATGGGCACCAACAGTTCCTATTTTTTCCAGCCGGGTGTGCCAAGTCGCAAAAATCCGTTTACGCCGGAAGGTAACGTACGCCTGACTAACGCGTTGGCAGAATATTATGTCAGGGCCTTCGATAGTCAGAAACAACTGTATTTCAGTCAGGAAGGCTTTGATGATTTTTACTACGGTAAAGGCTCATCCTATCCGGATGCCCAGGGCAGTATTGGTGTGCTGTTCGAGCAGGCCAGTAGTCGCGGACACCTGCAGGATTCCATTAACGGCCCGCTGGCGTTTCCGCAAACTATCCAGAATCAGTTCACCATGTCAGTAGCGGTGTTTGATGGCGCCATGGCCAATAAGGCGGCGTTGCTGGACTATCAGCATAACTTCTATAAAGAAACTGCAGAGCTTGCCAGTCAGGATGACAATGCAGCCTACTTAATTCATGAACCGCAGGATAGCTGGCGTCTGGAAAAAGCGCGCTGGGTGCTCACGCAGCACAATATCAGGTATCAGCAACCGCGCGAAGATATTGAAGTTAACGACACTGTGTATAAAGCAAACAGCACGCTGGTAGTGCCGCTGGCACAGCCGCAGTACCGGTTAATCAAGTCGTTGTTCTCCACTCAGCAGGATTTTGTGGATAACACCTTTTACGACGTCTCTAACTTTAACCTGCCTCTGGCGTTTGATTTAGCCTTTGCCCCCATGAGCAGCCGTGAACTGCGCCGCGTAAAATTCACCGACAATAGCCCGTCCCCTGCTCCGGTGGTACCGATTGACAGTGATGCTTATGCCTACGCGCTTGAGTGGCATCACTACAAAGCCCCGGCATTGTTACAACAACTGCTGGATAAAGGGGTAGCAGCGCGTATCGCCACCCAGCCGTTTACAGCAGCAACCACTCAGGGCAACTTGTCGCTGGCAGCGGGTACGATTGTGATCCCACGGGGGGTGCCTCAGCCCCCGTCGCTCATTGACCTGATTAATGCGGCGGCGGTTGATGCCGGGGTGCCGGTGTTGTCGCTCAGCAGCGGCTTTACCCGAACCGGCATCGACATTGGCAGTCGCAGTATGGTGCCGGTAAAAGCACCCCGGGTACTGCTGGTGGGGGGCGAGGGCGTCAGTCCTTATCAGGCCGGTGAAGTGTGGCATTACCTGGATACACAGGTGGGCATGCCGGTAACCCTGGTGGAGCAACGTCACCTCGATAACGTTTCCCTGCATGATTACACCCACATTGTATTTGTTGGCGGCCGCTACGATTTGCCTGAAGGAACAGATAAAACGTTAACCGACTGGGTTCGCGCTGGCGGCACTCTGGTAGGCCAGACCTCGGCCCTGCGGTTATTTGCCCGGCATAAATGGCTGGATATTAAGTTAAGCTCGCGGCAGGACGTTGCCGACCTGTTCAACGAAAAGAACCTGACCTTCGCCGACCGTTCCGCGCACAATGCACAACAACTGGTGGCCGGGGCGGTTTATCAGGCCAACATCGATACCTCCCATCCGCTGTTTTACGGCTATGATGCACCGCTGTTAAACCTGTTTAAAACCAGTAATATGATGGCGTTCAGCAATGCCTCACCAACCTTGGTGCCGGCCCGCTACACCGACTCTCCGCTGGTCGCCGGTTTCAGTGCCGACCCTGTGGCAAATGAGATAGCCGGCTCAGTAGCGGTAATGGCTGAACCCCTTGGACGCGGCCGGGTGATTGGCTTTACCGACGATCCGCAATTTCGCGGGTTCTGGTATGGCACCAACAAGCTGATGAGCAATGCACTGTTTATGGCTGAGGCGATTAATTAAGCCTGACGGTGGCTAAGGATTTGCCGACCAGGCAGCAGCAGCGCCTGGTCGGCCTTTGCTGGTGTGACGGCCAGCGCCCAGACTAGGATTTCTGTGTGCGGCGCAACCTGATGGATGAGCCTGCTAAGGGTTGCAATAGTGGCACCGGTCGTCACCACGTCGTCAATCAGGGCTACTCGAGCGGGGAAGTTGCTGTTTCCAAGCTGATAAGCCTGCTTCAGGTTGTGCAGTCGCTCGCGTCTGCCAAGGGATTGCTGACTGCGTTGCCAGCCTCGTCTGTGAGCCCAGTGCGGCATCACCGGAATCTCCAGATGTTTTCCAAGGTAGTCGGCTAACAGCAGCGTCTGATGGTACTGGCGTTTGGCAAAACGCCAGGGACTAATAGGAACAGGCAGCAGGCAGTCGGGTAACGGGCTGGTTAAAACCGCAGAATATCGCAAGAACCATTGCGCCAATGGCTCCGCCAGCAGCGGATGGCCGTATTTAAAGCGGCGAATCAAATGATCCAGTGGCCACTGAAAGTAACTTAGCGCGCACATTTGCTGGTAGTGCCCGGGAGTTAATCCCTGCTTAATTGCGGGCCAGTTTAGCAGGTTACCGGCCACCTTATGGTTATTAAAGAACAGGCAGTCTTGCTCGCAAACCCGGCAAACTGCGGCCTTACAGTGTTGCTGACACAAATAACATAACCCTGCTGGACGGAACTTCGTCGCACCTTTGAGTCGTTCCACGCATTTCGTTATTGGGGTTTTTAAAATGCTCATGTAAACTTTTGCTACGTTCTGTCAGGAAGTGATTACGTGGGTGACTATAACACTAATACAGCATTAAAAAGCCTGTCTCAGGGATCGGGAAGGACGTTGGTTTTGCTCCATGGCTGGGGCATGAACAGCGCCGTTTTTAGTGAGTTTCTACCGCTTCTGACCGACGAGTTGGAGGTGATTCGCATTTGTTTGCCAGGCTTCGGCATGAATAGCGACAAGCTGCCTGAAGACTACTCATTGGACAGCATCACAGCACTGGTGAATGAGTCCATTCCTGCTGGTGCCGTGGTAGCAGGGTGGTCGCTTGGGGGGCTGGTAGCGCAACAGCTGGCGCTGTCTTACCCGGCTAAGATTGCCGGCTTAATTACCCTGGCTTCTAGCCCCCGTTTTGTCTCTAACGGTTGCTGGAAAGGCATTGAGCCAGAGGTGCTGAGCGGTTTTCAACGTCAGCTGGCGCGAGATTACGAGAAAACTCTGGACCGCTTTTTAGCTATTCAGGCTATGGGTAGCGCATCAGCCAGGCAGGACGTGAAAACCATTCGCCAGCAACTGGGTGCTTTGCCCTCACCGGCCGAAACAGCACTGGCTGCCGGACTTTCCTTACTTGAAACGGTGGACCTGCGGAATATGATTGGGCGGATAAATCAACCCACGCTGCGCTTGTATGGTCGCCTGGACAGTCTTGTTCCTACCAGTAGCATCGACCGTATCCACGAACTGCACCCCGGTGCTGATACCGTGGTAATGCCCCATGCTGCCCATGCACCGTTCATTTCGCATCCCCAGCAGACTGCAGATATCTTGTTGAATTTTATCAGTAACCTGGCCCGCATTGACCGCCATTATAGCTAGCTTGTGATGCCATACCGCAAAGTGCTTCGCCTGAGTGAGGTTACCTTGCGGTCATTAAACTGATGACTGGCTCAACACACCAGGCGCATAATGGCCGTGCCATTATTGGCTTGTGTAACGATTTAATACCACACCTGTGACTATCTCAGGCTTTATTTTTTAACCGTTTTGGTTAATAATTGAACACGAGAGTGTAGAGGTAGTGTATGGTGATAAGCAACAACGTAAATTCTGCGATGGTTGCTGGCCAGTTCGGTTTGCAACAGTCGTTTGAGGGAATGACCCAGTCAGCGATGAACATTGCACAGCGGACGGCCCAGCAGGACGTGGCGCAAAATGGTACCGGCAATTTTCTGGCCGATGCTTCGTTGCGCAGTTTGTCCACCACATCCAATCTGCTGCCATCCGGCGGCGACAGCATGACATCTGATTTATTGTCGATGCAGATGTATACCAATAACGCCCTGGCGTCGGCCAAGGTCATTGATGTTGCTAACGAAACGGTTGGCCGCATCATCGACACTATCGCCTGAGCACGGGTAATTCGTTATGAACATTGTCACGTCCATCCCGACTTCTTTCGCTATTCCAACCGCTAATCTCAGCGTGGAAGCAGCGCGGCGTGATAATCTTGCCCGTGAGTCCATACCCCAGCCGTCAGATGCCAAACAAGGCAGTGCTGAGCAGGGTCTGGGCTCTGAATCTGACAAATTAAAATCCTCGGTTAAAGGCAATCAGCCGCTCACCTATGAACGTCCGCAGTCGAATCAGGGCAGCGCGACACAGGTAACCGGCGACAGCCAACAGCAGTTCAACGATGCCGGCGAAGAAAGTGCTGGCAAAGAAGACGCCAGAGAGCGCCAGCAACAGCAGGCCGAACAGCGTCAGGTTGAATCACTTAAAGAGCGCGATCAGGAAGTGCGGACCCACGAACAGGCACACGCCACTATTGGTGGCCAGTACGCCGGCTCGCCTCAGTATGATTTTCAACGCGGTCCTGACGGCCAGCGCTATGCCATTGACGGTGAGGTGTCTATTGACGTTTCTACTGAAAACACACCACAACAAACTATCCGCAAGATGCAGCAGGTTCGTGCTGCCGCACTGGCACCGGCAGAGCCATCGCCTCAGGATTTACAGGTTGCCGCAGAAGCTTCGCGTATAGCATTTGAAGCGCGCAGTAAACTAGCCGAAGAGCGCAAAGACGTGTCGGTAGTGAGTGCCGAAGAAAGCGATTCTGCCTCGCGAGTGGCCTCTAATGTACCTACGCTGGAAGAGATCGTTGCGAATAACCAGCCACAAATTCCGACCCGAAAACTCGACGAACTGGCTGCCGACGAAGACCGCTACAGTCAGCAAAGCAGTGGCCGTCGCTCGCTGGAAATAGACAGTGAGCAAATGCAGCAGCGTAATACCGTGATTGCATCATATTATAAAAACGTCGCGGCGCCTTTTGAAGGTGGATTCAGCGCCTCGGCTTAAACGACCAGTATTGACAAAAAAGCCCCGTCTCTTGCGAGCGGGGCTTTTTTGGGTTCAGCTGAGTTGTTTAATCAGTTTTTCTTTGCTTTGGCAAAGGCATCGGCGAACGCATTACCCATTGCTGCATTAGCGGGTGCGCTCTGGCGGCCTTGCTGGCCTTTCTGATTACGATTATTGCTGCCTTTGTTCTGTGGCTTGCCGCCACCTTTAGGCCCTTTACTTTGTGGTGTCGGGGTGTCATCCAGGCGCATGGTAAACGAAATGCGTTTGCGGTCTGCATCGACTTCCAGTACTTTTACCTTAACAATATCACCGGCTTTCACCACCTCGCGTGGATCAGAGATAAATTTATTGGTCAGTGCTGAAATGTGCACCAGACCGTCCTGATGAACACCCACATCCACAAAAGCACCAAAGTTGGCCACGTTACTGACAACGCCCTCCAGGATCATACCTGGCTTAAGGTCTGCGATTGTCTCCACACCCTCTTTAAAGGCGGCCGTTTTAAACTCCGGACGCGGATCCCGGCCAGGCTTGTCCAGTTCCTTGAGAATGTCTTTAACGGTTGGAATACCAAAGCTGTCACTGACAAAATCTTCCGGATTAAGTTTACGCAATAAGTCGGTGTTACCAATCAGGTCATTTACCGCCACATCGGTGCGACTGACAATGCTATCTATTACCGGATAGGCTTCCGGGTGCACCGCCGAGCTATCCAGCGGGTTAGTGCCGTTCACAATTCGCAGGAATCCGGCGGCCTGCTCGAAGGCTTTGGGCCCTAAGCGCTCAACAGCTTTTAAATCCTGACGACGGGCAAAGGCACCATGGGTATCACGGTAGCTAACAATGTTGTGCGCGAGGGTTTTGTTCAATCCGGATACATAACTGAGCAGTGCTGGTGAAGCAGTATTCAAATCAACGCCAACGGCGTTAACACAATCTTCGATAACCTGATCAAGCGACTTACCCAGCAAGCTCTGACTGACATCATGCTGATACTGACCCACGCCAATGGCTTTTGGCTCAATTTTTACCAGTTCTGCCAGCGGATCCTGTAAGCGCCGGGCTATAGAGACGGCGCCACGTAACGATACATCCATTCCTGGCAGTTCTTTTGAAGCAAGCTCGGAAGCCGAATAAACCGATGCACCGGCTTCACTAACCATAATTTTTTGTGCCTGCACCTCGCTATTGGCTTTGAGCATTTCACCCACCAGTTTGTCGGTTTCCCGCGAGCCGGTGCCGTTACCGATGCTGATCAGTTCTACCTTGTGCTGTTTGCACAGATTAGCCAGGGTGCGCTGGGATTTATCCCACTGATTTTGTGGCGCATGAGGGAAGATGGTAGTGGTGCCCACCACCTTACCGGTTTTATCTACAATGGCGACTTTTACCCCGGTACGCAGGCCCGGATCCAGACCCATGGTGACTTTCGCACCGGCCGGCGCAGCCATCAGCAGGTCGTTGAGGTTTTTAGCAAATACATTAATGGCTTCTTCTTCCGCTTTTTCGCGAAGCTGGCCAAACAGTTCGGTTTCCATGTGCAGGGCAATTTTGATTTTCCAGGTCCAGGTAACTACCTGAGCCAGCCAAACATCGGCAGGGCGGCCCTGATTACGTAACGCAAAATGCTCGGCAATAATTTGCTCGCAATAAGATGCCTGAGCTGGAGAGTCTTCCTGACCAGGATCAGCAATCATCTGAATATGCAGCATGTTTTCATTGCGGCCACGGAACATCGCCAGTGCCCGGTGTGATGGTACTGACGCCAGCTTCTCTGAATGGTCGAAGTAATCGCTGTATTTAACGGCCGCTTTTTCCTGACCTTCTACCACGCGGCTGCGTATATGGGCATTCTCGTTCAGGTAACGACGAATCTTCGCCAGCAAACCCGCATCCTCGGCAAATCGTTCCATCAGAATATAGCGCGCACCTTCCAGTGCCGCTTTGGTATCTGCCACGTTGTTTTCAGCACTGACATAGTCAGCAGCCACTGTTTCCGGAGTCAGGGTTGGATCAGCAAACAGCGCATCAGCAAGCGGTTCAAGGCCAGCCTCAATAGCAATTTGTCCCTTGGTACGGCGACGCGGTTTGTAAGGCAGATATAAGTCTTCCAGCGTGGTTTTGTTGTCGGCTTCGAGAATTTGTTGCTGCAATTCAGGCGTGAGCTTTTCCTGCTCACCGATAGATTTTAAAATTACCTGACGGCGGTCTTCTAATTCGCGCAAATAACCTAACCGCTGTTCCAGGTTACGTAATTGGGTATCATCCAGTCCCTGGGTTACTTCTTTGCGGTAGCGGGCGATAAAAGGTACGGTTGAACCTTCGTCGAGCAGTTTTACAGCCGCCTCGACCTGAGCAGGTTTAACGGCGAGTTCGTTGGCAATGGTATTAATTATCATCATGTATGAGATTCAGACGGTAGTGAATTTAATGATTGGAAGTGTCCCTTCCTACCTACTATTGATTTGCAATCGGTAAGCGTCATTCGCGCTTTTAATGGGACCAGAGTATAGCACCTCTACCCGCCGTGTCATATGGGTTTGCTAACCTCATTTCAGGGGGCGAATCCGGTTGCCGATTTTATCATTGGCTGGTATTCGAAATTGTCGATACAATTCACTTTAAAGCACTAATTATTGAAGGGTCTGGCAAATTGCGTACGAACCTGGTGACCCGGGAAGGGTATGACAAACTGCGTAATGAACTGAATTATCTGTGGCGTGAGTACCGGCCGGAAATCACCGCCAAGGTCGCATGGGCTGCCAGCCTGGGTGATCGCTCAGAAAATGCTGACTACAAAGAGAACAAACGGCTGCTGCGGAAAATCGACTCCCGGATCCGGTTTTTAAGAAAGCGACTGGAAATTCTTAAAGTGGTGGATTTTGCCCCGGAGCAGGCCGGCCGGGTGTTCTTTGGTGCCTGGGTAGAGATTGAAAATGACGACGGTGACACCAAGACTTTTCGCATCGTTGGGCCCGATGAAATTTACGACCGCAAAGATTATATTTCCATCGATTCGCCGATGGCGCGGGCGTTGCTGAAAAAAGAGGAAGATGATCAGGTGGATGTACAAACGCCTGAAGGCCTCAAAGTCTGGTATATCAACCGGATTACTTACAAGGGTTAGCACCATGAATAGCTTTAAAGACGTTATGTTCCGATTTATATGGAGTAGTGTTTTATTGATTGTAAGCCTGAGTGTGCATGCTTACGATTTTGGAAACGGTGATATTACGGTCCCCGAAGGTTTTGAGGGGCCGGTAATGAAAACACCCAGCGAGGCCTTTGCTGCCGTTGGGTTTACCCGCCGTCATGAGGGGTCTGATAAGAGCACACTGCTGCAATTGACGGTGTTTACACCGCCAAATGGCATTCCTGAACTTGATAAAGCGAAGCAAGTCGCTTTTTCTAAACAATACCTGATGCAGTTTTTAGAAGGCGTAAAGCGCCGCCGGGATAATTTCTCTACGTCGGCCATAGAAACAATATCAATTGACGGGCAGCCTGCTGTCAGGATCCGCTGGAAAGGGCGCAGTACCGATAACGATGTCGCACTGTATGGTGAGATGTACTGCATGATATACCAGCAGCAATTACTCAGTTTTCATGTCCAGGATTTCACCGATTTAGATACTGCCGGATATGAGGCTGCACGTATGGCGGTTATGGCGATTACTTTTGATGAGCACGCCCGCAAGCGTTGAAAATACTCAGCTTTTAGCCAACAACAATAAAACAAATCATATTTTTATATAAAATGCCGACAAATTGTGTAGTAGATTAGCGCCAAGTCGGCAATTTCTGTTTATAATCTATACTGTTAATGATTGTAATCTATACTAAAGATCCCTATTCGTAGCCTCGGTTCTCAGGTATTGTAATCAAAATGTAAATATATTGAACGAATTCGTCGTACCAGTGACTAATCATTACTGTCACTTGTTACAAATGACATCGCTTACATTAAATGAATTGAGATTATGAATCGATACTTACCAACAGAACGACCTGAGCAACACAATGAGCGAGCTGACAAGGCGGCTACCGCCAGCGCCCTCGGTTTATGTTTAATGGGCTTCCTGCTGTTGTTAAGCGGCGTTTTAATGTTCATCCTGACTACTGTGAATGCTTTTAGTAGTAATGAAGGCACGAAAACCATGGTGTCAGTGCTGATCTGCCTGGCTATGTACCGGGCCGGAAAGTTTTTGCTTCAGCAGGTTCGCAAATTCAAAATGCCGCCCAATCGCCGCCGTAGCGTTATCTCTTAGTTATCCAAATCAACAGTTATTAAAATCAACATGGGGCACACAGTGACAGGTGTGTTCCCTTGTTCTGTTAAGTTCAGATTGGAATAAAACGACCGCCTTCTAGCTCGAAATATTTTTTAAAAAGCATCTGTTCGCCGTGCAAATCGGCAAATCTCAACTAAGCTTTAAGAGCAAACAAAACTTTACCCGAATGAGTATTTGGGCGCATGCGTTGCTGTCATTTTGACTGGCATGAGTATGCAGACAGTACGGACTTACTGATGAGCAAGGATAGGTGCTGAATAAAAAGCCGACATAATTATTGTCGGCTTTTTCTTTTTGAATTCGATGGAATATTAGGGCGGTGCACGAGACACCGCGCCAGAGATTATTCTGCGGCTTCTTCTGCCGGTTTAACCACTTCAAGTAACTCAACTTCAAAGATCAGCGTTGAGTTTGGTGTGATGTTACCCGTAGAGCGTTCACCATAGGCCAGTTCAGAAGGAATAAAGAAACGGGTTTTACCGCCTTCTTTCATGGTTTGAACCCCTTCGGTCCAGCCTGGAATAACGCGGTTCAGTGGGAATACTGCTGGTTCGCCACGAGAGTAAGAAGAGTCAAACTCGGTGCCATCCAGTAACGTCCCTTTGTAGTGAACTTTAACCGTGTCGGTGGCAACCGGGCTGGCACCTTCACCTTCTGCCATCACTTCATACTGCAGACCTGACTCAGTGGTAATTACCCCTTCTTTCTGACCATTTTCAGCCAGGAAGGCTTCACCCTTGGCGATATTTTCTTCGGCCATTTTGCTGGCCAGTTCCTGTTGCTTAGCTTGCATTGCCTGCTCGCCAGCTTGCGCCAGTTGCTGAATTTCAGCAGTTTCAAACACCAGGGTGTTACCCATGCCGTCTTTAATACCTTGCATCAGGGCGTCTTTATCGATGCTTTCACCAAACTGTTGCATTTGCTTGTCGCGGGTAAACACGAACATGCCCATGCTGGCACCCATAGCATACGCTTGCTTTTGCGCGTCGGTCATTTCTTCTTTAGTAAGCTTAGGGTCCTGAGCGGGTTCGGTAGTGGTGCCCTGTTGAGGCTGACATGCTGCCAGGCCCAGTGTAGCCATGATAGTTAGGGCAACGAGCGACTTTTGCATAAACTTCTCCGTTAGTTGGTCTCTTGTCGCAGCGCCGGTGCTGCTGCGACAATTCAAATTCTAAAAATATAAACCAGGTTGTTAACGCTTTACTTTAACACGCCTGATACGATAATCACGAATATCGGCTTCACATTGCGCCCAATCCCCAGGATAAGCGACGCATATTACGATTTCGTGCTATGTTAATGCGAGCATTCGCAATAAGAAAGGCATATGACAACACCATCACTGAAAACGTTCACTTCTCGTCTGATTGTTACGCTACTGGCCGTATTGGGTTTAGCCGGTTGTATTGTTCCGGACACGACGCCGGACAATCAATGGCGCATTGTAGAAGACGGCGCCTACGCTGCAGATGTATCGGTGGATGGCCAGTTAAGTGTGGTGTCCGGTATCAATAATGGTATCCATGTGTGGCGGTTCGGTGAAGCTCAACCCTTGTTTCAGTGGAGCCATCAAAGCGAAGACGGTGACCAGAGCAATAACCTGGTGGCCAACGTGCATATTAGTGCCGACAGTCGGTTTGCGGTGACATCAGATCGTGAGGCCTTTGCCATCTGGAGTTTGTCTTCCGGTGAGCCGGTAGGATTCTGGCGTATTGATGAGTCAACCATCCGCGATGTGGCGCTTTCCAACGGCGGTCGCGGCGTGTTGGTGGGCCGTTCCAGTGGCAAGGTGATGTTTTTTGAACCGGAGAGTGGCCGGCGCATTGAATTTCTTGGTCATCAGGAGCGCATTAATAGTGTGGATATTACGCCGAATGGCCGTTACGCCCTGACCGGAGGAAACGACTATGTGGCTTACCTCTGGAGTACCGATAGCGGGCAGGTGATTCATACATTTACTCATCCCAGCCGCGTAACTCTGGTGGCGCTGGATGACGAAGGGCGTTATGCCTTTACTGCCGACAGTCAGCAGAAATCGCAAATCTGGAATGTACAAACAGGTGAACCGATTAGCCAATTGCAGTATATTGCGCGCCAGAAAATATTTACCGATGCCGTGTTTTCTAAAGATGGTAAGTACTTGCTTACCGGAGCTCCCTCCCGAAGATTATACCTGTGGGAAGTTGCAACGGGTGAACAGGTGGGAGAATGGAAAGTGGCTCCCCGCGAAAACATGTCACCTCCCTCGGCCGTAGTTTACGGTGTGGGTTTTCTCGATGACGAACACGTGCTGTCGGTAAGTAGTAGCGGATTAGCTGAGCTGTGGAGTATGCCCTGAATGACAACGAACAACGACAAGCTGGCTAATGAGTTAGCCAAAGCAGAAGACGCTATTGCGGAGCTTGAAACCAAGGTGGCTTTTCAGGAGCACACCATTGATGCGCTTAATGAAGCTTTAGCCCATCAGCAAATACAAATCGATAAGATGCAGTTTCAGTTACGTCATGTTATCGACAAGGTCAAAGGCATGGAGCCTTCCAATATCGCCAAAATGTCGGAAGAGACGCCGCCGCCCCACTATTAAGTGTTACTCTGGAGCTTCCCAGCCAGTAATACCTGCAGCCAACGAATATCCTCCGGGCCCAGGCGTGCTTTGGCATGTTGTGCCGGGGTGGCCAGAATATCCTTATACACATGACAAACCGCGGTTTCGGTAAGGTTGCGCCAATGCTCGCTGTTGAGCTCGGAGAGACTAGCGTTAGCCAAATTAGGATCGTGCAGTGGGTCGTGTTCTGTCTCACTGGTACGCAAGGCAAATTCCAGTTGTGCCCGGGTTGCTTTTTCGCCAAGCGGTTTTAGGCCATGCCTGGCCAATAAAGACGAAATACCTGGCAAAACCGCTTTAATGGCAATGCCGGCGCCAATCAGCGGGTTAAATACTGCTGCAATCGCCCCGATAACCAGCATGCCGTAGGTGAGTTTGGTATCCAGTGCGTCAATATCGTCAGCCAGCTTTTCCAGCGTACTCACTTCGCCCTGATGGGAGGAATAAGATAGATTGCGCGCTGCTTCGATCATGTAGTGGCGTAACGTGCCCTCATAATGTTCGTTGGGGAAATGAAAAATCCGCCGTTTGGGCAGGTCATTAACTTCGGGTACGCCTTTGGGCAGATAGCGCATGGTATGCAGGGAAAATCCGGTGTCGCTGGTAAAATTGGGGATCACAAAATAATGCTTTTCATCAAACTGGCATTCTGTCTGTTCGCCACGCTCCAGCGAGGCCAGCACCGGTAGTTTACCTACCTGTTCCCTGATAAGGGTGACGGTGTTATCGAGTTCTGACTTCAGGCTGTTGAGCCCTGCGCTAAGTCGATTTAGGAATGACTTCATCAACGCAAGCCCATAATCCCGGTTAATAATGTCTGGCCGCTGGGGGTTAACAGGTAACCCAGTGCAGTAAGGTTGAGTACCACAGTAAACCAGAACATGGCTTTAAAGTCTCGCTTTGCGGATTTATGCCGCAACCATTGCTGGGCTAAATAAGCGCCGGGCCAGCCGCCAACTAATGCTATCAGATGTAAATGACTTTCTGGTGTGCGCCAGCGGTTGTTGCGCGCCGCGGATTTGTCTATGGCGTACATCACAAACGCAATCAGGCTGGCAATACCATAAATATAAAGCACTTTAAGGGGGATGCGTTGAAACCAGATGAGACCACCGAGTAAGGCTAAAAAGGGCAGGACCAGCGGAACAGGCCTTTTCGAAGGCCGGGATGACGGTTTCGATGTTTTCTTCGGCCTGCGTTTATCGCCCGTCGGGCGGTCGTTAAGCAGGTTAACCTCAATGGCCCGGAGCTTACCTTTGCGGTCCTGGCTGGTTTGGTACTGGAGCATATCGCCGCTTTGCGGGCGGCGGGAATAAAAACTAAACGCCTTAATGTGCACAAAGGCGCGCTGGCCGCCATCTTTGGGCTCAACAAAGCCGAAGCCCCGGTTATCGTCCCAATTGAGTAGCTTTCCCTGTAGCTTCATGGTTTCAGGCCAGGCAAGCTGCTACCAACGCCAGGGGCGCGGTAGCAAGGCTGGTACAAATCATTAACTGTTTGGCTTGTCATCTCTTGCCGGCGTTTCACCTGGAGCGGATTTAGCGGAACCGGATTGAGGCTTCTTCGCTTTGGTCGTCACCAGGTCACCGTCAATCACAGCACTGCCCTGAATAAGGTCTTCCAGTGTGCCATCTTCCGCATCCACTAAACCCAGTTCACGCAGTAATGAGTCGACTAACGGGGCATTGGCACGGTAGTTAAGCGCCGCGCTGGTAACCTGATCCGCCAGGCCTGCGCCACCACTTTCACCGTTACCACCGGCACCCCCAAGGCTATTGCCATAGCCTTGTAAAATCTTGATACCGTCGATGTTTTCCAGCGGTTTAACCGCATTGGCAATAATGTCTGGCAGGATCTTAAGGATGGCCAGTGAACGTTGCAGATCAATTTGCTCATCTTTGAGGGTATTTTCAGCTTCGTACATGGCTTTTTTACCGGCTGCTTCCACGGCGAACACTTTCTCGTCGGCTTCGGCCTGCAGCTTCTTAGCATCCGCGCTGGCCCGGGCTTCGGTAAGAATCGCTTCTGACGTATTAATTGCCGCTTCACGTTTGGCTTCGGCTTCAACGGTAATGTTCACTGCCTCACGCTCTGCTTCTTTACGGGCGTCGATCACTTCGATTTCCATGCGGCGGTTTGCTTCGGCCACCTGGCGGGTTGTGATAACGGCTTCTTCTTTTTCAACCTTGAGTTTTTCGGCTTCAGCGGCCTTAGCGCGGGCGGCGGATTCTTCTTCAGATTTACTCGCAATAGCAATTTGCTTATTCTGCTCGGCCACTTCAATTTGCTGCAGTTGCAGAATACGCGCTTCATCAATCGCTTTGCGCTTCTCTATTTCGCGGGCTTCAATGGTTTGCGCTTTTTCGATTTCGGAAGACGAAATGGCTTTTTCTTTGGCGATTTCGGCCTGACGCTCTTCCTGCTCTTTTTGTTCGCGCTGCTTGGCTATCTCGGCTTTTTGTTCCTGCCGTTTAAAGGCCAGTGATTGCTCTTGCTGGATGCGGGCTTCTTCTTCGTCACGCTTGATGTTTAACGACAGTTTTTCCGCTTCCAGGTTACGCTGTTCAATCTGAATGCGGTTTTCCTGCTGAATGTCGTTGGTTTCTTTGCGTTTTTCTTCAATAATTTTGGCTAAGCGGGCGCGACCTTCGGCGTCGAAGGCATTGTTTTCGTTGAAGTACTGCAGGTCGGTCTGGTCGAAGCCGGTTAAGCTCACCGATTCCAGCTCCAGGCCGTTCTTTTCAAGATCATTCGCCACACTTTGCTGCACTTTTTGTACAAAGTCGGCCCGTTGTTCGTGCATTTCGGTCATGGTCATCTCGGCCGCCACCGCACGCAATACGTCGACGAATTTCGATTCCATGAGCTTTTTCACTTCTTCGGCACGGGTGGTACGTGTGCCCAGGGTTTGCGCAGCCATGGAAATACCGGCGGCGTTTGGCGCAACGCGCAGATAGAAGTCGGCTTTTACATCCACCCGCATGCGGTCTTTGGTGATTAGCGCATCCTTGGAGGTTTTTTCTACCTCAATGCGCAGGGTGTTCATATTTACCGGGATCACCTCGTGAACCACTGGCAGCACCAGCGCGCCACCATCCTTGATGACTTTTTCACCGCCAAGGCCGGTACGTACAAAGGCGGTTTCCTTGGTTGCCCGCGTATATAGGCGAGCAAAGATAAAGCCAATAACGAGCAGGCCGATGACTGCTGCGCCGATCATTATCAGCATGAAAGGTACGTTACCTAATCCTGAATTTTCCATAGTGACTACTTCCATCGTAAAGGGTTAAAGGTCGGTATAGCGACTTGCTAACCAGCGGTAATCCCGCTTTTGTATTAATAATATTTTTTCGCCCTGACTGAATTGTTCATCAGGCTCGATAGGCTCTACCAACAGGTAGTGAGGCTGACCATGGGCATCAACAAATTTGCCTTCTGCCGGGCTGTTCTGGCGGGCAACACCCACGGTGATGTGGCCTACTGTGCCGACCAGTTCATCGGCTGTGGTGGCCGATGACTCTTGTTTGGGAAGCAGGCGGGCAATAAAGGTGCCGAACCGGGCCGTGAAAAACAAGCCGGCTACAACAGCCAGCAGCGTTATCAGCCAACGGGCAAAATAGGTGTTAAGCAGCGTGAGAGAAAGAAAATTAAACGTCAGACCGGCAGAGCCGAAAGTGGTAAGCAGTAATACCAGCCAAACCAGCAGGGGCACCCTGTCGAGCGCCAGCCAGCTGCCAAATTCGGTAAAACCAGAAGAAGTATCAGCGTCGGCATCCAGCGCCGCCTGATCGTCGATTAGTCCTAACAGGCTAACCCCAAAAAACATCCCTGCCATTTCCAGAATGAAAAGCGCTATAACAATGCCCAGCGCACAGCTAAACCAGAAATTGGCATCATCTAATAAGAATGACAACATGCCACCGTCCCTGATGGTGAATTCATAATCGAGAAAAGGAGTGTAATCCTAAAATAGCCAGATGGTAAAGCACTTAATAGGTAGTTCAGGCCTAACGTTCAGGATACGTCGTTGCCATAATGTCCAAGTTTTCTAAACACATACAACCGCCAGATTGTATAACTATTTACCATTAGCAGGGTCATTTCTAACAGCGTACCGCCAATCGAGCCCACCAGAATGTTGTTGGTGAGCCAGCAGATAGCACCGCATAAAAACGCCAGACGCATTGTAATGCCTGACAGGCAATACAGCGCATAAGTACCTATGCACGTGCCCAGAATGGGAAATAAGTCGTACCACACATCAGCCAGATAAATCCCCAGTGCCAGTGTAATCGCGATGAAGATATAGGCGATGATTCGGGAGCGGGTTTTTATGGATAAACCGGTTCTGGCCACCGACAGCAAGGCACTCAAACAGGCGGTTGTTGCGCCTAATAGCGCAAAATGCAGGGCGTGATTTAAGTTCATCACCACCATCATAATGCGCAGGCGTTGGTCGTCTTTCTGATAGAAACACAAAATACCGAGTACAAAGCTCAGCATGCCAAATGCCTGGGCGATATTAAATTCGGGGAAATCGGGCAGCAAAATAAATGGTTTGGTGATTATTCAGGTTTAAACACGCCAATCACGTTGGCGTTTTTGCTGGCGGTTTTTACCTCTTCCTGGGGTTGCGATTCGGCATAGCCGCACTCCACACAAGTGAGTTTTTCGACGTTGTTTTCAAAAAACAACATAATGGTGTCGGTAGCCTTGCATTTCGGGCAGGTGGCACCGGCAATAAAGCGTTTTCGTTGGCGTTGACTCATGAGGTAAACCGTTGTGACTAATTAAGGTTATTACGCACTGTGCGCAAATGCAGATCGCTTGCAGCGCTTCTGGTAAACTACGCAGCCAGACTATGTTATCACAGGTATTCGCAGTTTTATGATCCAGTTATCCGACGTCACCTTGTTGCGCGGCAGTAAAGTACTGCTCGATGGCGCATCGGCCCAGGTTTTTCCCGGCCATAAGGTTGCCCTGATAGGCAGTAATGGCTGTGGTAAATCGAGCCTGTTTGCTTTGTTACGTGGCGAACTCAGCGTGGATGCTGGCGATTGTGCATTACCGGCCGACTGGCGCATAGTCAGCGTGGCGCAGGAAACGCCTGCGGTGGAGCGTAGTGCCATTGATTATGTGATCGACGGCGATAACTATTTACGCGGTCTACAGCAAAAGCTCAGTGAAGCAGAAGCGGCGCATAATGGCGAAGAGATGGGCAAGTATCATGATTTACTCGCTCAGGCCGGTGCGTATGACGTGGAAGCCCGAGCTGCCACTATTCTAGCCGGTCTGGGCTTTACGCAAAGCCAGCTCACTGCGCCGGTCACCGATTTCTCCGGTGGTTGGCGAATGCGTCTAAACCTGGCTCAGGCATTGCTGTGCCCGTCGGACTTGCTGCTGCTCGATGAGCCCACTAACCACTTAGACTTAGACGCCGTGATCTGGCTGGAGCGCTGGTTACAGCGCTATCAGGGTACCCTGCTACTGATTTCCCACGATAAAGCGTTTATCGATAATACGGTGGCGCAGATTATCAGTGTTGAGCAGCAACAATTGATTGCCTACACTGGTAACTACTCAAGCTACGAAACCCAGCGTGCAGAACGCCTGCGTTTACAGGATATTGAATACCGTAAACAGCAGGACAAAATCGCGCATTTAGAATCCTTTATTACCCGCTTTAAGGCCAAGGCCAGTAAGGCTAAGCAGGCACAAAGCCGCATCAAGCAGTTAGAACGCATGGAAACGCTGCTGCCAGCGCATCACGCCAGCCAGTTCAGCTTTGAGTTTAAAACGCCCACGGCGCTGCCCAATCCATTAATTCAAATGGAAAAGGTCATGCTGGGTTACGGCGAACATATCGTGCTGGAGCAGGTAAAACTTAATCTGGTGCCGGGCAGCCGTATTGGTTTACTGGGCCGCAATGGTCAGGGTAAATCAACGCTTATTAAATTACTGGCCGGGGTACATGAGCCGAAAACCGGCGTATTTACTACGGCCAAAGGGTTAAACGTGGGCTATTTCGCCCAGCATCAACTGGAATATTTGGATCCCGAGGCTTCCGCCTTATTGCATTTACAGCGTCTGGACAGCAAAGCCACCGAACAACAGCTTCGGGATTTCCTTGGCGGTTTTGGTTTCCATGGTGATGAGGCCACCGGTCCGGTAGCGCCCATGTCCGGCGGTGAAAAGGCCCGTTTAGTGCTGGCCCTTATCGTGTATCAGAAGCCTAACTTGTTACTGCTCGATGAACCAACTAACCACCTCGATTTAGAAATGCGTCATGCGCTGAATATGGCCTTACAGGGCTTTGAAGGAGCTATGGTGCTGGTATCGCACGACCGTTTCTTATTAACCGCGGTGTGTGAAGAATTCTACCTGGTCGACAGCGGCGAAGTAGCGCCGTTTAGTGGTGATCTGGATGATTATCGCGACTGGATCCTCGCTCAGCAAACAGTGGACAAAACCGCAGAGGCAGCGCCGGTGGAAGACAAGCCCAAGGTGGATCGCAAGGCCGAAAAACGCCGCGAAGCCGAGTTTCGTCAGTCTACCGCGCACCTGCGTAAGCAAATCCAACAGTCTGAAAAAGCAATGGAAAAGCTTAATGCCTCGCTGGCGAAGGTGGAGGAGGCGCTTGGCCGCAGCGAACTCTACGAAGCCGATAACAAGCCTGAGCTAATGAAGTTTCTCGATCAACAGGCAACTCTTAAATCTCAAATAGAGGATGAGGAGATGCAATGGCTGGATGCGCAGGAGCAAATCGAAGCGGCAAAAGAAACCTATGACATCAGCGCATAAGCTAACTCCTGCCCTGCTCTGGCAGCATAGCCTGAAAATCTATGCGAAGCCGGGTGTCGCCAAGGCGTGCCTGGCGCTGCAGGATGATTATCAGGTCAATGTAAACTTGTTGCTGTTCTATCACTGGTGCTTTGCGGTAAAGCTGCCGGTCACTCAGGCATTACGAAACGCGCTCAATGAAGCGATAGCCAGCACCAACCCGGCGATACAGGCACACCGTATCAGACGGCGTGCGGCCAAAGGCAGTAGCGACTACGAAGCCCTTAAGCAGCAGGAGCTGGAACTCGAAGCAGCGCAGCAAGCAGAGCTGGTAACCACCTATAACAAAATAATGAAAATAATGGGGTCAGAGTTACTTATTACCGATGCTATGGAATTAATTGACTCTGACCCCATTATTGAGGTGCTTGGGTTGCCGCACAACCAGACGATCCGTTCATTAATCACAACAGTATTACAGGCATGACCATACGGACCAATCAATCACACGGAAGCATTGTTAAGAGCAGCTTTAACGCGCCGCGTTGGGCGCATAACCGGCATATTCAAACCATTTGGCCGCGCTTTATTCAGCGGCGCTTAGCACTGAAATACACCCTGGAGCGCATTAAGCTCGACGACGGTGATTTTCTGGATTTAGCCTGGGGGCCCGCACCGCACAAGCTAACCGGGCTGGTGGTGATGTTCCACGGCCTGGAAGGCTCCATGCACTCCCATTACGCCAACGATATGATGGCGACTCTCAGCCAGGGCGGCTGGCAGGTGGTAATGATGCATTTTCGTGGTTGCAGTGGCGAAGCTAACTTAACGCCCAGGGCTTATCATTCCGGTGAAACTGGCGATCCGGCGTTGGTAATTAATCTCTTACATCAACGTTACCCAGACATTCCAAAGGCTGCGATAGGCTTTTCCCTGGGCGGTAATATGTTGCTTAAATTGCTGGGTGAGCACCCGGACAGCCTGAGACTAAAGGCTGCGGTAGCGGTGTCGGCACCGTTAAAACTCGATGAATGTGCTACCAGTGTAAATCAGGGATTCTCCAGGGTGTATCAGAAATACCTGCTCGCCAGCATGAAGAAAAATCTGCTCAAAAAAATGCAGCGCATTGATTACCGCGATATTTTGCAAATCAGCGAGGCCGATGTGGAAGGCATACAGACCTTCTGGCAGTTTGATAATCTGGTCACCGCCCCGCTGCATGGTTATGCCGATGCCAAAGATTACTACGAGAAGTGTAGCGCCTACTACTTTTTAAAAGCGATTCATTGCCCTACGCTTATCCTGCATGCGTTGGACGACCCCTTTATGAATCATCTGGTGATCCCACAGGAGCAGGAACTGGCGCATAGCGTAAGCGTTGAACTGAGTGAAACCGGCGGCCATGTGGGCTTTATGCAGGGCACCCCAATGAAACCAGAGGTGTGGATGCACCAGCGAGTGCTGCGTTATTTCCGCGACTATTTACCCACTACTACGGAGTCTGCATGATTATTCCTATCGACGAACTTACGCCAGATACTCTCAACAATATTGCCCGGGAGTTTGTGCTGCGTGAAGGCACCGATTACGGCGAAATTGAAGCGGCGTTTGCTGATAAGGTTGAGCAAGTCATTGCCAAACTCAAAAGCGGCGAGGCAATTTTAGTGTATTCTGAACTTCATGAAACTGTGGATATCCGACCGACCGATAGCTACCTGCCTGACTCGGATAGTGCAGAATAGCTCCCATTCCCGTTACAAGATTATTAGTTCTTTATAGCTTTTTTACCGCATGAAAAATGCATTAGATTTTTATTAACTATATAAAAAATATACAGGAAAGCTGAAGAATTTATATTCCTTAGCTGAGAATGTAACTGCTGCTCGCAGTCAGGTCAATCAATTACCTCAGACTGCACTAACATTATTAGGCTAAACGAAAGTGTTATGGTGAAAATGAGCGTGTGACTTGTTTGGGAATGCAGCTAGTAATCTGTGAAAATGTTAAAACTATTTTTTAAACGTAAAAATGCCGGACCCACATCCGGCATTTTACTTCTGAGGAATTGAGGAATAAAAAGCCCCGCCTCGTCCATGTATGCAGGGCGTCAACTGCTACTTAAAAAGCATACCGGGCAGAAAGTTGAAACACGTCTGTATCGTCTAAAAATTCATAGCTGGCCCCCAACGCAAATTGTGGGTTGAAGTAGTAATAGGCACCGGCCTTAAGAGTAACGTCACCGTCGTCCAGATCGAGATAACCCAGCTCTCCGTTCACTTCCAGCTCGGGCGTTAACATACTGCGCACACCGGCATTCAGGCTGTAGCCATTGTCATCGTAATAATCTGCGTCGATGCGTTCGAAGTTCGCGCCAACATAGGCATCGGTAGTGCTGTTTAACGCAAAGCGATAACCTCCACCAAGAGTCAGAGTGGTAAAGTCAATATTCCCGGTTTCTGCCCAGCCAAATTCGCCGTTCACGTAAAAGTTTGGATCGAGTAAATACTTCCCATTCACCTGTAAACCATCCGGATCGAAGCCACCATCGCCGTCATAGCTCAGGTAACCGCCTTCTACATAGCGCCAGTCGGGCGTATCAGCAATGGCTGATACCGAAAACATTGAAGCCGACAAAGCGGTGATGGCGAGAATTGAAGATGCTTTCATAGTGGTACTCCTTTAGAAAAAACAAAAAGCGTTTTGCTGCTATCGCTATCGCAAGCATTGGGCCAAGGTGTAAAAATAAGTTAAAGATAATTCAATAAATCTATATAAAACAATTGCTTATTTTTTTGAGACGGTGTGTGTGAGGTGGTGATATCTGTGTGTAGGTTGTTTTTCAAACAATGGTTTGATGTAAAGTGTTGCTAAATTCCTACACCTTGTTGGTCTAAAGTATAATTTTCACGGTGTGTTTTTTGAACAGATACTTGTTTCATTAATTAATTGATTGCCTAAGCTTCTAATAAACAAAGAATTTATATTAATTCGTGTGCAAAGCTTCAAGGTTGGATCGGCATTTGCTCTAGTGACTGTAGTTTTTCTGGCTGCTTTGAATCAAATGGAGATAGCGATGCCACCAACCAAACGGTTATTACCTCATTATCTGGCTACTTTATCAGCCGGCGGTCCGGTTTTCAGTGATCGCACAATCGTTTATTCCGTGCGCGCCTTTGCTTGTGTCATTCTTATGCTATGTGGCGCGGCGGTGACTCATGCCGAAGAAGTTTCTGCGCAAAACCTGCCTCCTGAGTCTGCGCCCGTACTAAACAGTCTCATTGAAGAGGCTCGTCAGTCGGCTACTCAGGCCTACGAAACAGACGATCACGAACTGTCTGACGCGCTAAAAGAAATGAATTACCAAACTTACCGGGCCATCCGCTTTAAAGCAGACAAGAGTTTATGGCGTGGTGAGAATCCCTACGAAGTACAGTTTTTCCACCCCGGCTTTTTGTATCAGCAGCCGATAACTGTGTATACCATTGGCGCGGACAACCAGCCAAAGCGTTTACCCTTTGAGCGCGAAGCCTTTCGCTATGACGGCGACGCAGCACCGCTGGCCAAGGAAACCGACGATGGCAACGGCTATGCCGGTTTCAGAGTTCACTTTCCGATTAAAAACCAACAATATAAAGACGAATTTGCGGTATTTCTGGGCGCTTCCTATTTCCGTGTAATTGGCAAAGAACATGTATACGGTATTTCAGCTCGAGGCCTGGCTATCGATACCGGCTTGCCGGAAGGCGAAGAGTTTCCACACTTTACTAAGTTCTGGCTGATTGAGCCGGGTGAGGGCGAGCCAATGATGATTTACGCGCGCCTGGAGAGTTCTTCGGTAAGTGGCGCTTATAAGTTTATTATCACGCCCGGTGATGAGACTAACGTTAAGGTACAGAGCTGGTTATTTGCCCGCGAAGACGTCGCCAAGCTGGGCGTTGCGCCCTTTACCAGCATGTTTCTATACGGTGAAAACACGGCTGTAGTGCCCGACGATTATCGTCCTGAGGTGCACGACAGCGACGGTGTGAATATGATTACCGAAAGTGGCGAGCAAATCTGGCGTGTGCTAACCAACCCGGCACAGCTGCAAATCACGTCAATGAGTGACAGTGCGCCAAAAGGCTTTGGCGTGATGCAGCGCGATACCGATTTCGCCAGTTATCTGGACGGCGAAGCCAATTATCATCAGCGCCCCGGGTTATGGGTAACGCCACAGGCGGGTTTTGAAAAAGGTCGTCTGGAAGTGGTGGAAATTCCCACCAAGTCAGAAACCCACGACAACATTGTGGCTTACTGGGTACCAGAAGCCCCGTTTGTAGCCGGTGAAAGCCGTTACTTCGCGTACCAGTTGGAAACGGTAACCGGAGCCCGCGACAGCGACTTAGCTACGGTTGTGCGCACTCGTCAGGGCGCTACGGTATTACCGGGGGAAGAACCGCAAGAGTCGCAAACCCGTCGTTTTTCTATCGATTTTAAGGTGCCTGAAGACATGAGCATTGCGCCTGAAATGCTTAATCTGACAGTGACCACCAACCAGGGACAGATTCAGCAAGCGCGCGTGTTCCCGGTTAACAGCGGTAAATTATTGCGCGCTACTTTTCTGCTAACTCCGCAGGCCGGTCAGCCCGCGGATATGCGTCTTTACATTCATCAGGAAAACCAACGTGTCAGTGAGGTATGGAACTATGTCTATCATGCAAAATAGTACTCATTCGGACTCTGAAAGCAGTTCTCCAAAGGCAACGCCTGTATTGAAGGCGTGGGGAGCAGGTGTACGATTATCAATAATGGCGATTCTGGCCATTCCCACTGCAGCATTAGCCGGGTGGAGCCTGTACGAAATTTTTAAACCTAACCGTTTAACCGAAATGGAAATAGCGCAGCTGGCATTAAGCATGATGCTGTTTCTGTGGCTGGCCATGTCGTTTTGGACAGCGGTGATCGGCTTTGTATTAAAGCTGTTTAACATCGATCCACTCAGTATGCGCAAAGCGCTCCCCGCGCCGCGTACCGATGCACCGCTAACTAAACGCCACGCCGTGGTAATGCCGGTGTATAACGAAGATACCCGCCGTATTATGGTGGGCTTTGAAGCCTGCGTACGCGAATTGTTGGATACCGACAACGGTAAACAATACGACTTTTACATGCTCAGTGACACCACTAAGCCGGAGATGGCCGAAGCGGAACTGGCCGCCTGGGAAGCGCTAACCGCTCGTTTAGGCGATAAAAGCAGTCAGGTGTTCTATCGTCGTCGTGAGCAAAACACCGGCCGTAAGGTAGGTAATCTGGCTGATTTCTGTCAACGCTGGGGTAATCGCTACGAAGCTATGATTGTACTGGATGCCGACAGTATTATGTCTGGCGAGCGCATGAACGATCTGGCTTACCGTATTGAGCAAAACCCGGATACGGCGCTCATTCAAACCATTCCCATGCCAGTGCGTCAACACACTTTTTTTGCCCGGTTTGTACAGTTTGCCGCGCATCTGTACAGCCCGATGCTGGCAACCGGTTTGTCATTCTGGCAAACAGATAGTGCCAATTACTGGGGTCACAATGCGATTATCCGTGTGGAACCTTTTATGCAACATTGCGGGCTACCAACGCTGCAAGGTAAGGAACCTTTCGGTGGCGATATTCTAAGTCATGACTTCGTGGAAGCGGCGTTACTGCGCCGTGCTGGCTGGCAATGTTTCTTACTGACCGATACCACTGGCAGTTATGAGGAAGTACCCTCTAACATGATTGAGTACGCTACCCGTGACCGTCGTTGGGTACAGGGTAATATCCAGCATTTAGGTCTGCTTGGCGTTAAGGGCTTAAAAGCGACCAGCCGCCTGCATTTTTTGTTTGGTGCCTTTGCGTATATTTCGTCACTGTTATTGTTGCTGGTACTGGCATTCGGTACTGCCGATGCGCTCTACCGTGCATTAACACCGGTGGAGTTCTTTACTGCCGAATACCAGTTATTTCCGGACTGGCAGATTGCCCGACAGGGGTTAATGGTGGCCACCATGTGGGGAACGGCAGCGCTGTTATTTATGCCTAAAGTGCTGGGCCTGATCCTGGCGTTACTTCAGCGCCGTGACGAGTTTGGTGGGGCATGGCGCTTAATTAAAGGCGGCGTGATGGAGCTGGCCATGGCCATTCTGATTGCACCGCTGATGATGTTTTACCACAGCTATTTTGTGATTAGTGTCTTTGCCGGTATTTCAGTGAAATGGGAAGCCCAGGCCCGTGAAGGCAGCATGGTGCCCTGGATAGATTCACTTAAGCGCTCTAAGGTTGCGACCATTGTGGCTTTGGCGTGGGGGGCGGCTACGTTCATTTACACTCCGGCGCTGTTTGTTTGGTTATTACCGGTGTTAATCGGGCTGATTCTGGCAGCGCCACTGATCCGGATCACCTCCAGTCTGGGCCTCGGCCGGGCAGCCATGCGCGGCGGGATATTTGTGATTCAGGACGAAATCAACGAATGCCGGGCATTAAAGCGGGTACGTATTGGTATGGCCAACATTGAACATAGTGAAGCCAACAATACTAAAGCCCCGGTACCGGCATTGCCTGAAAGTAGCTGGCAGCCTATGGTGATTCAGGATTTCAGTGCTTACCCTGAACCGCGAACGCCACTGGCGCCCGAAGCAGCGTAATAGCCTGATAACTACCATTAAAAGCCGTCGTATGACGGCTTTTTGGGTTAAGGCCGTTATGTCTCTTATTGGTGGTGGTCGTAGTCTTTTCCGATCTATACGGCGCGACGCCGCGTAGCTAACTGAATACTTAAGCACAAATTACCAGTTTAAATAAACAGTGTTCCCAGCTTAAATTGTACCCGGAGGTTCACTTAGCTCGCCCGCTTTAAAATGAATGGAGGCAGTATGGAAGAGAAGCAGCCTGTTACGCCAACGCTATTGCTCGCACTCACGCCTGTGGTGTTGACGCTGATTATTCTGGGCACACAGATATTCTACTTCGGTGTATTTGAGCCACATATTCCCCTGGCTATTGGGGTGGCGCTGGCCAGCTTTGTGGGCATTCACTTAGGGCTTAGCTGGGAAGAGATTCGAGCCGGTATTTTTAAAGTGATTCATGTGGCCTTGCCTTCGGTAAGCGTACTGATTGTGGTGGGCATGATCATCGGCATATGGATTGCCAGCGGTACCGTGCCAACCATCATCTATTACGGTTTAAAAACATTGTCCCCGGAGATTTTTCTTGCCGCAGGCATGGTGATATGTGCGGTGGTAGCCGTTTCACTGGGTACCAGCTGGGGCAGTGTCGGCACGGTTGGCCTGGCTTTAATGGGCATTGGCGACGGCTTTGATATTCCTGTGTACTGGACTGCCGGTGCGGTGGTGTCGGGTGCATTTTTCGGCGATAAGGTCTCGCCACTTTCTGATACCACTAATCTGGCTCCCGCCGTTACCGGCACCGATGTGTTCTCTCATATTCAAAATATGATGGCGACGACTATTCCCGCCATGGTCATTGCCTTTCTGATTTACCTTGGGGTCGGGTATTTTGTGATTGATACCCAAAGTGTTTCGTTTGAGAAGATCGAAGGCATTACGGTAGCCTTAGACAATAATTTTTACATCTCTGCCTGGGCCTTACTGCCTGCTCTAGTGGTCATGCTACTGGCGCTGAAAAAATTCCCGCCACTGCCTTCATTATTCGCAGGGGTCATTGTGGGTGGCGCGTTTGCCATGGTGACTCAGGGGCAAAGCCTGCAGGCGGTGTTCGATTACGCAAATAACGGCTACAGCATTCAAACCAATATCAGCGAAATAGACAACCTGCTTAACCGCGGCGGTATTCAATCTATGATGTGGACCATTTCGTTAGTCCTGATTGCCTTAAGTTTTGGGGGAGCATTAGAAACCACCGGCTGTCTGGAAAGTATCATCAACGCCATTAAGAGCAAAGTGAAAACCTTTGCCGGCACCCAGGTGGCCTCCGTAGGAACGGCGTTTTCAACCAATCTGGTGGCGGGCGACCCGTACTTATCCGTAGCCTTACCAGGGCGCATGTTTTCGCCGGTTTATCGCGGTATGGGTTACTCAACGTTGAATTTATCCCGGGGCATCGAGGAAGGGGGAACATTAATGTCGCCACTGATCCCCTGGAACGCCGGAGGCGCGTTTGTTATCTCTGCCCTCGGGCTGGCCATTTCCGGCGATAATTTAGCAAACTTACTCTACATTCCTTTGGCCTTTGCCTGCTGGACAGCACCACTTATCGGCATATTTTACGCCTATATGGGGTGGTTTTCGCCAAAAGCAACTGAAGAAGAACGCAAGGAATGGGAATCGTCGGGTGCTGACATTGCGAAATTTAATGAAGATGGAACGCCGGTGGCCAGCTAAAGCCTCCGGTGCGAAGGGCCAGCCCCGTAACTGCCCACTATTTCGTAGTTAACTCAGGTGTGGTGAACAAATTCATTCATTAACTCATACACCTGGGCACACTCTTCTTGCACCAAACTATGCAACTGCATAAACCCGTGAACCATCCCCCTGGCGGTATGTGTGTTCACCTTAGCGCCCGCGATTCTCAGTTTATCGGCATAGGCGTAGGCTTCATCCTGAAGCGGATCGCAATCGGCAATAATTATTAAGGTGGCCGGGGTTCGGGCGCCTGCAGGCGAATATAAGGGGGAAACCTGCTTGCGGTCTTCGCCATGTTGCAGGTAGTTATCGAAATACCATCCGATGCCCGCTTTTTCCAGCAGGTAACCGGTTTGATAAGTGTTAATTGAAGGTTGATTCATGGTGTAGTCGAGGCTTGGGTAAATCAGTATTTGCTTGGTGATTACGGGAGCTTCGATGTTATCAGATGCACTGAGGGTTGCGGCCAGCGCGCCGCCAGCACTGTCTCCGGCCAGAATAAGCTCTTCCTTAAACGGTAACCCATTTAGTAAAGCGCGATAATGAGATAAAAGAAACTCGCAATCGCCAATGGCTTGAGGATAGGGGTATTCGGGTGCTAACCGATAATCAGGCGTGATGACGATACTATTGGTAATTTTAGCTATTCTGCGGCTTATGGCATCATAAGTCTCGATTCCCCCACACATGTGTCCGCCACCATGCAAATAGATAACGACCGGCAATGGCTTTGTTGGGGCCGGTGAGTAAATACGAAAGGGAATAGCGAAGCGAGTTGATTTTTTAATAAAAAAGCTGCCATCGGAGACATAGGCTATTTCGGGCCCTTGTCCGCCAAGGGCCGAGAGTTTTTGCATATTGGCGCGAGCCAGTTCGGGAGAAGGCTTAATACCTGCGGCTAGCGCTTGCTGCCTGGCCAGGTTAATTTGCTCGAGAAACGACGTAAGCTTTGCTGAAACTGAATTTGCCAATCGGATACTCCCTCTGCACAGTGGATGCTACAGCTTATAACAGAGCGCAAGTAATAAGCGAATTTACAGGGAGGTTACCCTGGAAACAATTTTTGCTTTTCTTTGCCTGCCCATTGCGGGCTTTAAAAGGCAGTATTGAGGCTAACCATCCTTGAAAGTCTCTAAGTAAAGCGCCTCTACCTTATCCCTGGCCCATTGGGTTTTACGCAAAAATTTCAGCGACGATTTAATCGACGGATCGTTGTTAAAGCAATTGACTCTGATTTGCTGATACAAACCCTGCCAACCATAGTGTTGCTGCAGGCGGGTAAGGAGCTTTTCCAGCGTCAGGCCGTGTAACGGATTGTTGGGTTGTTGGTTCAAGGTGGGGGCTCTGTCGAGTTAATTGTGTGGGCATTATCGCGTGTCGCTGTTGGCCTGAAAAGCCTTTATTGGCCGGGTAGAGGTAATAGCCGGTTTAGTACGCCTTTGAATGACTTGCCCACTTTAAGTCGCACCTGATTATTCAGTAACACTGAGTCACTGTCTTGCCCTATTACTGCGTTGTTGCGTACCACAAAGGATTTGTGGATTTGGCTGAAGGCCTGTGCAGGCAGTTCTGCCAGTAGCTTCTTTAAAGTGCTGTTGGCCAGTAGCATAGTATCGCCCTGCCACACTTTTACGTAGTTGCCATAGGCTTCCAGATAGGTGATGTCTCGCAGGTTTACTTTTCGTAGTTCGCGGTCTACTTTAATCACAATCTCTTTGGGTGTTTGTGCAGGTTTGTTAGCAGCGCTTCGCTGGTGAACCTTATCTAAGGCTGAAGTAAGGCGGGCTTCACTCACCGGCTTCAACAGGTAATCGGTCACATCCAGCTCGAATCCCTGCAGGGCGAATTCCTCGTAGGCGCTGACGATAATCACCTGGGGCCGGTTAGCCATTACCTTAAGCATATCCATGCCGTTTAGCTGCGGCATATTAATATCGAGGAAGATCAAATCAGCACGGTTAGAAGCTAACCATGCCAGCGCATCGGTGGCGTTGTAGCATTGCTTTACCACCTTTACGTCCCGATGACGGGCAAGATGATGCAGAATCACTTTATGGGCTAAGGGCTCATCATCCACAATCAATGCATTTAGCATGGCGTAAGCTCCATTTGCAAACGGGTGTACCAGTGAGTACCGCTCTGCTCGCTAATCAGCTCGTGGCGATTGGCGTACTGCAGGCTTAAGCGGCGCCGCAGGTTTTCCAGTCCCAGCCCACTGTTGTTTTCATCAACTGGCGCTTGTGCGTTCTGGCCTATGGGGTTTTCGCATTCAAATACCAGACGATTATCATCCAGTGAGAGGGCTAACCTAAGTTCGCAGGGCTTGCTGGCTTTTTCGACGCCATGTTTAAAAGCATTTTCCAGCACAATGATCAGTAACAGCGGCGGCAGTTGCCAGCGTTCACCCTGGGTTGGCCAGGTACATTTAAAGTGACAGTCATCGGTATAGCGCATGGATTGAAGTGCCAGGTAGTCCTGTAAATAGCGCACGTCATCGGCCAGGGATACCTGTTCTTTCTGGCCCTGATAAACGGTATAGCGTAACAGCCCGGCCAGTTTTTCCACCATCTCGGGAGCCTGTGGTGAACGCTCCAGACACAGCGCATACAAATTATTCAGGGTATTAAACAAAAAGTGCGGATTCACCTGTTGCTGCAGCATTTGCAATTCGGTGCGGGTTTGCCGGCGGGCTATATCCGCTACTCTGGCATCCTGTGATTTGCGCTCAAAAGCCAGAATGATGGGAGTGCTGAACATCAACAACCAAAAGGTCATCTGACTGTTAAAGGGGTCAAAAGGGTTGTGGTTTTCTGATGGGATCAAGGTGAAGTCAGTGACGTTATTCAACGGCATCAATAACAGCAGTGCACTTACTGGTGCGCTGAACAACAGAATAAATGCCAGTCCACCGGCCAGAAACGGTATTAAACCATGCACCGATAATAAGCGGCGGATCAGCACATAACGATTAAACCAATATACGCCGAATAGCACCAGTGCCATCAGGCTAAACTGCCAGAAATACTGCATAAAAAGCGGTAGTTGCCCGGCAATTAGCGCAAAGTCGATGATCATTTGTAGCGGCTGATTGACCATAGGGTTGTCGGTGTACAAAAAGACCCCTGACATGGTAAAGGTCCACAAAAACAGGCTCAGCGCCACCATGGTATCTAACGATAACAGGTGTGCAATCCAGCTTCGAGGGCCTTGCTTAACCCTCCCGTAGAATTTATCTATGAACCACAGCACGCTGGCGACAATGGCTAATACTACACCTTGTATCTCCAGCAACAGCCACTGCCCGTAGGCGGGGATCGTATGAGCCAGAATATTGCTTAACAGCGGGTAACCGATAAACCCGCTTAACCAGGTCAGTAGCGCGGGTCTGCCAGAAAGTGTTGAGGCCAGATAATGGCACACAAAAAACGGCAGCATCTCCACCAGCAGTTGGCCATGCACCGCCAGATAAGTGGTGGCATCGGGTTGTTGGTAAGAAAGAAAACGAATCGCCGCTTCCAGCAACAGGGCGGCAAAAATCGGTAGCAGTAGCAAACTGTTTTTGCGCAAATTAAACACCATGTTGCTGAACCCTTGAATAAATAAAGCTGCCAAAGTCTGCCTGATAGGCGCGGCCTGCACACGTTGTGAATGATGAACCTACGCAATTTAATGATGAAAGTAAAACCTGTTGCGGCCGGAGCCCTGTTTAAGTAATCGCAATAAAGGTTTTTACTCCACCCGGTACTGAATAAACCACTCTTTTGTCGTTTGTCACCGCAAACTTATGCTTTGTCATCCTTTGCTGTTTAGCCGTTAATCGGCTTGTTAGGTTACGGCCATTCTCGTTCCACATTCAGGATGATAACCACATGCTTACCATGACCGACGTGTCTAAAACCTATTCAGACGGCACCAAAGCGCTGGATGATATTACCTTAACCTTGCCGGCGGGTATGGTAGGCCTTTTAGGCCCCAATGGTGCGGGCAAATCGAGCTTAATGCGCACTCTGGCCTGTTTACAGGCACCGGACAGCGGGCAGATTAGCTTTAACAATACGGATATTCAGCAATCACCGCAGCGTTTGCGTGAACAGCTGGGCTATTTACCCCAGTCTTTCGGCGTGTACCCACACATGAGTTGTGTGGCCATGCTTGAGCACATCGCGGCCCTGAAAAACATTCCGCGTAAACAGGCTAAGCAGCAAATAGAGGAATTACTGACGCTAACCAACCTGACGGCATTTGCCGGTAAGCGCGTGAGTACCTTTTCCGGCGGCATGCGACAACGTTTTGGCATTGCTCAGGCACTGTTGGGCGACCCAAAGTTATTGATCATGGATGAGCCCACGGCCGGGCTCGACCCGCAGGAGCGCCAGCGTTTACACAGTGTGCTCATCCGCCTGAGCCAGAACAAGCTGGTATTGCTTTCCACTCATATTGTGGAAGACATTGAGCACCTGTGCCCCCAGGCTGCCATTATGATGCAGGGCGCCATCGTCGACAGTGGCGCTATTCCTGCGCTCATTGCGCCAATGCAAAACAACGTGTGGGAAACCTCAGCAAAACCCGCAGAAGGCATATTATTGGGTGAGCGTTATCACTTCGGCCAGCCAGTATGGCGGGTGTGCCATCATGAACCGCCTGGTGCTGATGCCGTAGCCTGCCGGGCAACCTTGCAGGACCGCTACTTTCTTGAACTGGCCAGGCGGGAGGCGAACTGATGCTGATCATCAATGAATGGCGTTTATATGTGCGTCAGCCTCTGGTGTGGTTAGGTGCGCTGGGTCTCCCCGGATTGTCGGTATTGTTGGTGCAGGGCCTGACCGTTGCCGATTTACAGTTGGCAAAACGCCTTACCATGCTAAATATTACGGCGGTCATGCTGGCGCTGCCTGTGGTGGTGGCCGCGTTAACGCCTCCCTTGCTGCAGCGTGACAGGCTCTACACTATGCAGGAACTCGTTGGTGCGGCCAGAACGAGTCAGTTTACCCGGCGGCTGAACCGGTTTGTGGCCTTTTTGAGTCTGGTGGCGGTGATCTGTTTATGCGGCTCGGTGCTGCAGCTATTAATGCTTAGTCAGCATCCGCTATTCGACGCCGGTGTTATTCACACGGCGCTGAAAAACGGCTTGTTTATAGTCGCTCCGGCGTGTTTTTGGTATTGCGCTGCCGCGTTACTGATTGCTCAGCGAGTCAAAAGTGCGCTGCCGGTGTATGCCTTTTTCGCCCTGGTGTGGATAGCTTATGTCATGTTGGCGTCCGTGACTGGCTCGCCTGTTTTGGCGGGGAGTAGCATTATCCATCCATCGCTTTACGAGGCGATGCTGGTAGCTGACCCTTTGGGTTTTACGGCGATTTTTGCCCAGTTTACCGGTGATCAGACTGACTGGTCAGTCAACCCGAGCATTGTTCTGAATCGTCTGGCCTGGCTGGCGCTTAGCGCACTGCTGGTGTGGTTAGCGTTGAACGCTCGAAGTGTGTTAAATGAAAGCGTTAAACGCGCACCCGGGTGGCGTTTAAGGAAAACAGCCCTGCCTGATAGCCAAAGTAAAATCCCCGCGGCCATTACTCATCATCCCTTTGCCACGTTGCTTGTGAGCGCAACCAAAGCATTACTGGTTAATCGGGTGATGCTGTTAGTACTGGCACTTTACGCTGGCGCGATTTGCTCCGAAGTGCTGGCAGCCATTGATTATGCAGAACCCCACTCAGTCATCACGCCGCTGAGTATTGATGCACTCAATCGCGTTGTGTGGGACATGTTACCCTTTGCCGGCTGCGTGCTTATGGCGCTCTGGAGCTGGCAACTGGGCTGGCAAAATCAGCGTAATGGCAGTGCAGAAATGATCGCCGCTACGCCAGTAACTAACACACAGTTGGTTGTGGCGCAGGCCGGTGCGTTGTTCTTCGCCGGCCTTGTTTTGCTGGGTATAACAGCTATTGCCGTTGCAGTTGCCCAGTTACTTTCGGGCAGCCAGATAAAAGTAGTTATCTATGCCCGTATGCTTACAATGACCGGCCTGCCTGTATTGTTGTTTGGGTGGCTTTGCCTGGCACTTCATCATGTTATGCGAAGTGCGTTGATAGCAGGCGGGCTTGGCCTGCTGTTGCTGATGGTTAAGTTTACGCCACTCGTTTCCTTGGCGGGTATTTCCCACCCTTTACTTGATATCGCCGGTACGCCGTTACAGGCGGCAGACTATTTAATCGGCTTCTCCCGCAGTGAACATACCTTTTGGCCGTACCTGATTATGTGGTCAGCAGTAGCGGCTTGCGCAATGGTACTGGCGGTAAACAAAACGCACCGTGGGGCAGGCTTTGTGCTGCGAGCCTGGCGATCGTTGCCTCGCTCTGGCTGGTTGGCTATTGGTGTGGCAGTCGTGATGCTTGTGGGCTTTCACCTGGCTCTGCAGCAGGAACGACCTTATATGACGCCCGACGCTCGTTATGCCCTGCGCGCCGACTACGAAAAGCAATATGGCCATTGGGAAGCGCGGGCTCAGCCGGTTGTTACGCACATTGATGCGCTGGTGGATTTTTTCCCGCAACAGCGCCAGGCAACGCTTAATCTCACACTGCACCTTAAAAACCTCAGTGGTGAGGCAATTAATAAAGTGTTAGTGGGTAGCTATCCGGGCTTTAAACCCAAAGTGTTAACGCTCAGCGGCGGGCAATTAACGTCTCAGAACGAGAGGTTACAGCAGTCTGTGTATAAGCTGGATTCGCCATTACAGCCCGGAAAAATGCTGACATTACACGCGGAAATAGTGGTAAACGGTACACGTTGGTGGTTACCCGCAGGGCATCAAGTTCTGCTGCCGGAATTCAGCTATTTACGCGGCATTCCATTATTACCCAATATTGGGTTTAACCGGCAGTACACGCTACGTGATGAAGTGCTCAGGGAAGAACTTAGCTTAACGGCTCTGGATTTGCCGTTACCCACTTCATTTGCGGATGCGGCTCCGGAGACAACATTGCAATCGACCCCGGTTACTCTTCGCAGTGTTGTTTCTTCGCCGGTTTCGCATACCGTGCATACTCAGGGGCAAATAGTTAACCAGTGGCTGGCTGCTGGTCGTCGCTACACGGAATTTGCCACTGCTGAGCCTGTTCGTAATATTCCGGTCTGGCTTGCCACTTTGCAAACGAGTACAACCTATAGCGCCTCGACGGGAGAGCGCTCGGTGGATATCCATTTGACCGGCTTAACCCGTGATCTTACGAGTGGCTCAAAGGACAGCGCGCAGCAAGTTCATTTACAGGCAGTTACCGACACCCTTAAATGGTTTTCGGCTCAGCTTACGCCCTATCCTTACCAGCAGTTATCCTTGCTGTTTACGCCAGAATTCGGCCCCAGCGGTTATGCGCTGCCACAGGTTATTTTAATGTCTCATCGCCTGGCAGTGCGGGCGCGTCCTGCTGCCGATGCTGGTTTTGACCAGCGCTATCGACGTACGGCGCATGAAGTGGCCCATCAGTGGTTTGGCCATCAGATTGGTTATGGTGTAGAGGCTGATGGTGCTTTTTTAATAGAATCGCTGGCGAAATACGCTGAGTTGGTGCTGATTGAGCAGCGCTTCGGTAAAGAGACAATGCAGGCGCTGGTGGACTTTGAGCGGCAGCGCTATCAACACGCTTTGCGGGGCAGGTTAACGGCCACCACAGCCATTATTGATGCTACCAGCTCGCCGGATGTGTATGCCAGAGCTACGCTAGTGTTTGCCAGGCTCCGTGAGCTGCTGGGCGACGAGCCCATTGTCAGCGTATTGAAACAGCTTCTTGAGCAGAACGCGCCGGGTAAGAAAAGTGTTACCTCGATGGATTTTGTGAAGCGACTGCAGGCCTCGACTGATGCTCAATATCACGACGAAATAAGGCAACTGCTGCTGGGGCAAGAGGTAAAGGGGTTGCTGTAGAAACGAAAAAGGAGCAGATGACTGCTCCTTTTTATGGGGTTAAGCCAAAGACTTATTCCATTTCAAAGGTCACAGAAAAGGTTACCGGGGACGACTGAGTAATACTCTTTAAGCCTGCAATGTCTTGCAGCATGTCGAGACCAGCCGTTAAACCAAAGGTTTCGGCACCAATCAGGGTAGGAGATACCGTGCTCACTACCATGGTATCGGCAGACACCTTGCTTACACTAACGTTAAAGCTGACCGGTGCTTCCACACCGTGCAGCGACAGTGTGCCATCTACTTTCGCCATAGTGCTGCTGCCTGCTTTAAGATTCATTAAGTCAGCGGGTACATCGGCGGTAAAGATGGCGGCTGGAAACTTCGCCACGTTAAACAGCTTTTCCTGCATCCGCGTGTTGCGGATAGGAATGTTGGTATTGACTGAGCTAAGTGGCACCTCAATCATCAGTTTACCGCTGTCTGACACTGAGCCGGAGAGCTCTTCGAAGGCATGTACCTCGGTTACCTGGGCATTTTTGGTCGACATAAAGTGCAGGCTGGATTGCTCAGGTGCAACTGTCCAGTCGGCGAAGGCCGGTGCTACCAGTAAACTGCTGAGAAGAACTAATGATTGCTTAAGCATAAAACACTTACTCCCTAATATTGAATAATGTCCCGCCACGGCACATTTTGATCGCCCAGAACAATAAAATCCGGGTTCTCTAACGTATTACGCTGATTGTAGCTAAGTGGCTCAAAATCAGCAGCATAGATGGCACCGCCCGCTTCCGAAACAATGCACTGAGATGCGCCGGTGTCCCACTCGCCGGTGACACCCAAACGCATGAAGACGTCGGCTTTACCCTCGGCAATAAAGCAGGATTTCAACGAGCAACTGCCTAATGGCAGGGTCTGATATACCCGCTTGGCACATAATTTAGAGATCACCCGTTCCCGCGGTTGACGACGGCTAATGGCCAGGATCACCACGCTGTTGTGCGGATCATCCAGCTTACGCACGCTGATTGGCCCGCTGGCTTCCGGTGAGTCTTTAAAGGCACCATGTCCTGCCAGAGCGTAATACAGGCTTTGCCCGGGCGGCCAGAAAATCACCCCTATCTTAGGCTTGTTGTCTTCAATCAGCGCGATATTCACGGCAAAGTCGCCGCTGCGTGCGATAAATTCCTGGGTGCCGTCAATCGGATCGATTAACCAGTAACGCTTCCAGGTTTTGCGTTCTTCCAGACTGGCGTGTTTGGTTTCTTCCGAAAGGATTGGGATATCCGGTGACAGTCGGGTTAAATATTCGGTGATAATTTCATTGGCTTTGTAATCGGCGCTGGTGACCGGTGATTCGTCGGCTTTCTGGTAGCTTTCGAAATCGCCAACATCATACAACCGCATAATGGCTTCGCCAGCCGTTAGAGCGGCGTCTTTGGCTATCTGTAGCAAATCATGATCAGAATTATCAGGCATGGTCCGGATGCTCCTTTAACCACTTTTGAGCAAGAAACAGTGCAGCGATACAGCGCGCTTCAATAAAGTCTTCGCGAGCCAGCAGCTCGTCGGCCCGGGCAATTGGCCAGCGCACCAGCTCAAGCGGTTCCGGCTCGTCGCCAGGCAGACTTTCGGGGTATAAATCGTGAGCGATAACAATATTCATCTGGGCGTTAAAGAACGTAGGTGCCATATTCACTTTATGGATAGCCTCGAGTTCTCTGGCACCAAAGCCGGCTTCTTCTTTCAGCTCACGGTTCGCCGCTTCTAAAATACTTTCACCTTGATCGATAAGACCTTTGGGAAACCCCAGTTCGTAAGTATGGGTACCGGCCGCATACTCTCTGACCAGCAGAAAGTCGCCATCCTGCACAGCAACGATCATTACTGCCCCACGGCTATAGCCTGCCATCCGTTCAAACTGACGAGTTGCGCCATTGGTAAATTCCAGGTCCACACGCTCAACCCTGAAAAAGCGGCTTTCAGCCACGATTTCGCGCTGGTGGATCTGCGGAAGCGTTTTGTCCTTATCGATATTGCTCATGTTGTTTGGGTCAGTCTTTCGTTATCATATTATCAAACTTAAGGTTAACGTATTTAGAGGAAAAGCGCTTGCCATTTCTGCCCTGGAACGAAATCAATACTGTCCTACTGGATATGGACGGCACCTTACTGGACCTGCACTTCGATAATCAGTTCTGGTTGGAGCACTTACCTAAAAAGCTGGCTGAGAAAAGTGGCCGTTCGCTGGCAGAGTGCCGCGAAGAAATGCATGGGCATTATGCAAGGGTAAGTGGCCGTATTGAATGGTACTGCCTGGATTACTGGGCAAAGCATCTGGATATGGATATTGTGGCGGCCAAACGAGAAATTGAGCACCTCATTGCCATGCGCGACGATACCCTGCCCTTTTTGGATGCCCTGCATAACAGTGGTCGCGAAGTGGTGCTGGTGACCAACGCACATCCGGGGAGCTTATCTTTGAAAGTGGAGCACACCAAACTCGATTCGCATATTGATACGCTGATTTCTACGCACGAATTTGGCGTTACCAAGGAGTCTCAGGAGCTGTGGCGGGCCTTGCAGGCGCGGTTGGGCTTCGACCCGGCTACCACGCTCTTTGTTGATGACAGCCTCAATATTCTGGAGGCAGCAAAGACCTTTGGCATTAAGCATGTATTGGCAGTGAAAAACCCCGACAGCAAGCAGCCCCACCGTGAAATCGAAGGCTACCCGGCGATCAGTGATTATCGCACTCTCATTGCTGATATTATTAATCACCCCTTTGAAAACGCATAAACGGAAACGGTGTAATGAAAGTAGTTGTTGGCTCTAAGAATCCGGTGAAAGTGAATGCTACCCGAGTAGCCCTGCAGCAGGTCTTAGGGACGGCGGATGATGTTGAGGTGGTTGGCGTCGACGCACCAAGCCTGGTGGCCGACCAGCCTATGACTGAGGCGGAAACGCGGTTGGGAGCGGTAAACCGGGTAAAAGCCTGTCTGGCTGGCCATCAGGCCAATTGGTATGTGGCGATTGAAGGTGGCGTGGATAACTTTACCGACGGCCCTGCCACTTTTGCCTACGTGGCAATCTGTAACGGCGAGCAATGGTCGGTGGGCCGCAGTGCTAACCTGCCGTTGCCAGAGTCGGTCTATGCTTCATTGTCTGCCGGGGAGGAACTTGGCGATGTGATGGATAAACTGTTTGATACGCACAATATCAAACAAAAAGGTGGCGCTATTGGCTTATTAACCCATCATCTGGCCACCCGCCAGAGTGTTTATGAGCTGGCTATTATACTGACCATGGCCAAATTTAACTTTTTGCCGCTGTACACAGATTGAAGCTAAAGCTCGGATTAAAGCTCAAACTGGGTATAGCCATTGGCATCCGGGCGACCAAAAAATAGTGCTGCCTCGTGCACTTCCTGCGGCAGTGATGGGTCGGGTCTGAACTGCCCTTTTACGGATAAACCAGAAAAATCCTGACGGGCTGAGGCTCGCATGCTCAATCCGAAGGCGTTAGGCTCTTCAACATTAATCACAATTTGCTCGTCCTGACAACGGATTTGCGCCGAAAAGGTGCCCAGCTCGATGGGCCCCTGCGTACCGGCAACGCGAGCGTTTAACCAGTCGCCATAGGCCATCATCTGGTCGCAACCCTGAGCGGAATATGCCAGATCTTCGATATTAACCCGAAACCGACCGCCGGCATTTACCGGCAGCGGTAATTGCACTTCAGACAGCACCCGATCAACCGGTAAGTACAGTAAAAAGTCCTCGGCTGACACCGCCTGAAAATCAAACAGGCTCACGCTAACCGGTCCGTTGAAAGCAATCGACGCTGGGTCTCGCATGTTACCCGCATCGAGTTCCACTGCCAGCTGGCCGGTGAACAATGCCCAGGGCGATATATCCCAGCTTAACTGATTAACCGGAATATTATTGACGACAAGCCGATCGACCTCGCCCTGCCACAGGGTACCCTGCACGTTGCCAACCTTAACGTTGGCTGGCAGGTTGATTCGGCTAACCACCTGTGACGCTGGCAGGTAAGCAATCAGTAAACACAAGTAAAAAAAGAGGCCGGCTAACAGCCAGCGCCAGTTAATTGCCATCATTTTGTAAGTACCAACCGTCTGACTTTTATCATTCCCGGCGCATTGGCTTCAGCCACATCAAGCTGCTCAATCACAATGCCTCGTGTTTCTAATTCATTGAGCCAGCCAAGCAGGCTGTTGAAGGGCGCTTCGTCTATCCATACCTGAATTTCATCACCTTGTGGTTGCATGCGGGATATAGACAGTGAGTGGTTACCACTGGTGCTGGTGACCAGTTGTGGTAGTGAACCCGAAACACGTTTTGGGGTTGATTGGGTACGACGAAGCTGAGCCGCTTTCTGACTTTGTTCTTCTACCCAGGTAATTAGCTTTTTATTACTTTCCAGTAACTGGTTCTGCTGACTGATACTCTGATTAAGTGGAGACCACAGCCCCCAGTAAAAAATACCCAGTAAAATGACCAGCCCTGATAGCACCACCAGGCGCTGTTCCCGTTCTGTGAGAGCGGTAAACTTTTGTTTTAAAGCGTTCATGAGGCTCCCCGGATATTCATTGTGCCAATCACGGCATCGTCGCGATTGTTAATGGCGCCTTGCTCCACCACAAAACCGGCTGCTTCGGCACTCCGCTTAAACGTATCCAGTGCGTTAAAATCCTTGCCCTGCGCCTGCATGCGAATTTCGGTGCGGTTGGCATCAAAACGCAATGTTTGCGGCGTGATACTCGACGTGGCGAAAGCCGTATTTAATTGCGAGAGCATAACCAGCAGCGAACTGCCGTCACCGGATTGTTCCAGGCGTTGCATCTCCTGTTGCACTTTCAGGCGTACGTTGCGGTAGGTACCGATGTCCGGAAAACCTTGCTTAACCAGTCTGTCGATTTGGGCAGTCAGCTCCGCATTTTGCTGTTGCAGTTGATTAAGCCTGAGAGTTTTATCGCCGATGGTTAAAACAACCACCAGAGCGAGTAAAACGAGTGGTACGCGCCAGACCTGCCAAACCTGATTATGTTGTTTTTTCGGCTTGTATTGCCCTTGTAGTAAATTGAAGGATGCTTTCCCAACGTGCTTTGCCAGCACGCCAATGGCAGGCACGTCGTCGTTATGTACTTGCTGATGAATATTCGGTAGCGTGTGAAGATCGATGTCGGTGAGAGCGTTCAGGCTAACCGGCTCGGGTTGGGTTTTAGCCTGTAAGGCAAGGACCCCGGTAAGAAACGCCTGATCTCCCTGCATACCTTGCCATGGCCCCTGGCGAACAATTAATTGTTCGCCGAGTGTCAGCGCTACCCATTGGTCATCGTCCTGCAGGGGAAGCGCCAGTATATCGGGCAGTATCGCATCAGCGGTAAATCCGGCATCTTCCAGCCAGCCCTGCCATTTTACCATTTGGCGGTGACTGACGATGGCCACGGATTGTTCGGTACCACGGGACGGGCCCATGGCAAAAAACAGTTCGCCGATATCTTCAGCCAACTCGTCTTCCAGCATAAACGGAATCGCGTTTTGTAATTTACGGTTGACCTTGCCAGGCAGGGTAACGTTGCACAGTCGCACATCCGCGCCAGGGACCAGCACGATTGCTCTGCGCAAACTGGTGCGCTCGCCAAGGCTTATCAGTGCATCGGCACCGGCTAATTCGCCGCTGGCAATCACATCCTGGCTTGGGGCAGACCAGACTACCCAATGCACGGGGTCGTGCAGGTTAGTACCCAGCCTAACAACTAACTGTTCCATTACTTTATGACTCCAAATTCGCGGCGCAATACCGCTATTTTGCCTGATAAAGCGGCGTTTAACACGGTTGTCATGGCAAACGTTGCTTCATTGTAACGGCTCTTGGTATGTAAAATAAAATACTCTGTGGTCACACTAAACCATTGAGTTTGTTCCGGCTGCAAATTCAACGCTGCAATATCCGGTTCGGCTAAAAAGGTGCTAACATCATCCCAGCCGTCCAGCGGGCGGGCGGCGATTATCGAGGAGGCTTGCGACAGACTCAGTCCGGTTAAAGCGGCCAGTACCGGCGCGCGTTCCTCACTCAGGGTGTTTACATTAATCACTAACTGATCATTACCGGGAATAACACAAACCTGTGGCAGCAGATCGTCCAGCCACTCGGCTTCCACACCGTTAATCAGGCGTAATTCCGACTGACTGCTCATCTGCCCGTTAGCGGCCAGGTAGGGGAAAGCGCGGGAGGCGTATTCACTGTCTTCGGCGCCATAAATGCGCATGCGATCGTCACTATCGAGCCAGTCTGCCAGAGAATCCCGCACCGTATCTATCGTAAAGCTGGGTATTTCTTCATTGACAAGCTGCAACAAGCGGGCAAACGCATTCATGGCCTCGGTAGGCTGCTGACCGTTTACATTGGTCTGGTTGGCGTTAGGCAATGCGTTGAGATTAAAACAACTTTGCATATCTTCCAGAGTAACGCTGATACCACCTTCTTCCATGGGGTATTCGAACTCCTGGGCCCAGGGCTGATTCAGGGTGATTTTATCGCCGGTTTCTTCCATCAGCGTTACCAGTGACAGGCGCGCATACTCTTCAGCGCTTTGGGCATACCAGTAGGCCTGGTTGCTGCTTTTGATATTACTGGCACGTTGTACCTGAAGCTGCAGTCTGGCACCCATTTCTGAAGCAAGGATAGCCACCAGGGCTACTACCATCAGCACAATCAACAGCGCTGCACCGCGTTGTCTGCTTAGTCTCATAACGGTTGCTCCGTCAGCGCAAAGACGCGCTGGATTTCGCCCATATCGGCCAGGGTAATGGTAATACGAATTCCCCTTGGCAGTGTTTCGCCAATGTAACTGTCATGCCAGGCCGTTTCGCCTGACTCACTGCCGCCGGTATTAAACTCAACGGTAAAGTTTGTCACGTTGTCGAGGAGCTCCCTGATTTTTGGTTCGGTGCCAAGCACACTGTCTACATACACGGTATTGAGACGTTCGAGTTTGTTTTCCCGCAGGCGATATGCAACGCCTTGTAATGTGCTGCGCGGCAGAGCGAGTTTGGGGTTGTGCCAGCCGCCACGCACAAAAGCCAGCCCGCCCGCGTCACTATCGTCGGTTTCTTCGCCGCCGCGCATTACTATGCTGTTGTTCTGCCCCTCCATACGCACAGCCCGTGGCACCGCCTGTTGCACATCCCGTTCGAGGATCAGCATAAAGCGTTGCAACTGTTGTAATCTGGCAAACTTTTCACTGGAAATTTCGTCGCTGTCGATAACCGTAGAAAGCAGCGCCGTTGAAGCCAGCCCCAACATGGCGAAAATCGCCATGGCGATTAAAATTTCGATCAGGGTAAAACCGCGGGTGCGCATTAGCTGTTCTCCGCGGGTTTGGCAAAGTAAGTGATCACCGTGGTGATTGTGTCGTTGAAATCTGCGTCAAGGCTGACACTGACTTCTACCGCTTTAAAGTCGCTATCACCGGTATCCTTGACGACCTGTTTCCAGTACCAGGTGCGTTCGGCCATTTCGGCCTCACCTTTGAGGTTGTTTTTGAGTGGCCAGGGTCGTTCTAACTGAATGTCATTCAGGTGATTGTTGGCCACCCAGGTGGCAATGGTGATTTCTTCAATCTGGCCAACACCGCTAAGGTGTTCTGAAGCGGCTTTCATAATGGCGCCGCCGGTCATCGCAAAGATAAACAGTGCGACCATTACTTCCAGTAATGTCATGCCCCGTTGCTTGTAAATCAATCCCATTCTGGTCGCTCCAATGGGCCGAGTAATTCCAGCGGTGGCATGTCCTGGCAGTTCAAAACGTAATAAGCTGGCAGGTCGTTGGTAAACTCTGGCTCATAATGAAATACCAGACTGAAAGGGGTGATCTCACCGCTCGACATGATAAGAATTTGTGGTGGGGGCGGCGGTGCTTCTTCCTCGCCAATTTCAATATCCTGTTCATTAACACTCAGTGAGCTGTCGAACATTTCACGGTCGAACAGCCGGTCTTCGGTTTGCCAGGGCAAATCATCCAGATTGAGGGTAAAAAAGAATGGCTCACTGAGCGTTACCGGCTCATACAGGGTATTGCCTTCTATAAATTGCCACTCGTCTTCTTCGTTGAGTTGCATGAAACTATAGGTACGGTTTTCCTGATCAATAAAAATACCCAGTTGTTGCTGATTGAGCACCGCGTAATCGCTGGCCATGTCGATAACCACCTGTAGTCGCCGCGCTTCGCGTTCCAGTTGTTCTGTCGGGTCGGTGGAGAAAGCATTAAAAATGACATAACCGGCAGCCAGACCCATTAGCAGTAACACCAGCATCACTTCGAGCAGCGTAAAGCCGCGCTGGCGGCTGGCCGCCAACGATGCTAAAGCGAAGCTGAACCGGCGACGGCCTGGAGCACGCATAAACAGCGTAGTTCCTTAGTTCAGGTAATCGTTGATGTTCCAGTTACCAATATCATCATCGGTGCCGGGCTCACCATCAGGGCCATTGGAAAAGATATCAATAGTGCCCATTTCACCGGGGCTGATCAGCACATAGGGGTTACCCCATGGATCATCCGGTAAACGTTTGATATAGCCATCTGCCGGGTAGTTACGCGGAATAGGGTCCAGTGTGGGGGCGGTTATCAGTGCATCAAGGCCTTGCTCTGTGGTGGGGAAGCGGTTGCTCTTGAGCTTGTACATTTCCAGTGCACTTTCCAACTGCTGAATATCCACGGCGGCTTTTTTAAGCTGCGCTTCTTCCTGATTGCCGAGGATTTGTGGTGCCACCATGGAAGCAAGGATACCAATGATTAACAGCACCACCATAATTTCGATTAAGCTGAATCCCGACTGTCTTTTAAGCATTTTCATTACACATTCACCATATTATTTAATGCCAGAATTGGTTGGATAATGGCCATGACGATAAATAACACCACGCCTGCCATTGTTACAATGAGCAAAGGTTCGAACACCTTTAGTGAGACACTAATAAGTGACTCAAATTCCCTGTCCTGATTATCGGCAGCCCTGCCAAGCATCTGTTGTAGCTCACCCGAGCGCTCACCCGAGGCAATCATATGCATCATCATCGGTGGAAATATCCGGGTATTATCCAGTGCAGCTCGCAGGCTGGATCCTTCTTTTACATGCACTGCCGCTTCGGCAATACGTTCTTTTATATACAGGTTTTGCAGCACATCCGTAGAGATCCGCATGGACTCAAGCAGCGGCACCGCACTGGCTGTCAGAATACTCAGAGTTCTCGCAAAGCGCGCGGTATTGAGCCCTCTTGAAACCTTACCAATCATGGGGACCTTAAGCAGAGCCCGATGATAGCGCAGGCGAACTACCGGCTTCTGAATCAGGCGCTGGAACACTACGATAAGCAACATAATGGCTATCAGCAAATAAAGCCCGTAGTTTTGCATCCACTCACTAATGGCTATAAGTACGGTGGTAATGGTGGGCAGGTCCTGACCCATATGGTCAAACTGGCCAACAATTTTAGGTACCACTACGGTAAGCAATACCACCACAATCATCATGGCGAAAAACATCATGATAGCAGGATAAATCAAGGCCTGAATAACCTGGCTGCGGGTTTGCTGACGACGTTCGGTATAGTCGGCCAGGCGATTTAATACGGTATCCAGGTGTCCTGATTTTTCGCCGGCCGCTACCATCGCGCGGTATAAGTCGTCGAACACGCTGGGGAATTCGCTGAGCGCGTCGGCCAGGGTGTAGCCTTCTACCACGCGGCTGCGTACTGCCATCATCATGTTTTTATGGCGTGGCTTTTCACTTTGCTCGGCAACGGCCAGTAGCGCTTCCTCAATGGGCAACGCCGATTCAACCAGGGTAGCAAGCTGGCGTGTGAGTAGTGATAAGTCACTGGCGGATATACGCGGGCGAAACAGCTGAAATCCTGAGGAAGACTGTTTGGCGCTTTTTTCGGCGACCTGCTCTACTTCCAGTGGCACCATGCCTTTTTCGCGTAGTTGCTGGCGGATTTGCCGGGCGTTATCGCCTTCCAGAACACCACTTTTATTGCGCCCGTTGGCGGCAATGGCTTTGAATGCAAAAGCGGCCATTAATCCTCCCGGGTAACCCGCAGCACTTCTTCCAGCGACGTTTGTCCGCTGAGTACTTTATGGCAACCGTCTTCACGAATGCTTGGGGTGGTCTGGCGAATATATTTCTCAATAGCCTGCTCACCCTTGCCTTCATGCATCATGGTGCGTACGGCTTCATCCACAATAAGCAGTTCATGAATACCGGTACGGCCGCGATATCCGGTTTGATTACAGGCTGCGCACCCTTTGGGTGAATAGATCACCACTCCGGCGGGGTCATTTACGCCAAGGATTTGCGCTTCCTGTTCGCCGGGCGCGTGAGGCGTTTTACACTCCGGGCATAATGTCCGCACCAGACGCTGTGACAACACCGCCAGCAAACTCGACGATAGCAGAAATGGTTCGATCCCCATATCTTCGAGACGGGTAATGGCGCCCGCTGCGGTATTGGTGTGCAGAGTCGATAATACCAGGTGGCCGGTTAAACTGGCCTGCACGGCAATCTGGCCGGTTTCGATGTCGCGGATTTCCCCCACCATGACCACATCCGGATCCTGACGAAGAATGGCTCGAAGACCACGGGCAAAGGTCATTTCTACCCTTGGGTTAACCTGGGTCTGACCTATACCCTGCAAATCAAATTCGATGGGATCTTCCACCGTCATGATATTGCGGTCTTTAGAATTAATTTCGGTCAGGCCAGCATACAGCGTGGTACTTTTACCGGAACCGGTTGGCCCGGTGACCAGAATAATACCGTGTGGTTTACGAATTAAGGTAGAGAAGTGGTCGCGGTTCGCCTGGGTCATGCCCAGATCCGCTAAGTTCAGTCGCGCATTATTTTTGTCGAGTAAACGCAGTACTACCCGCTCACCATGGCTGGAAGGTAAGGTAGATACCCGTACGTCAACGGCACGGCCGGCAATACGCAGCGTAATACGACCATCCTGGGGCACGCGTTTTTCGGCGATATCCAGTTTTGCCATTACCTTAATTCGGGAGACCAGCATGGAAGACAGTTTACGGTTTGGCCGCAGAATTTCGCGCAGTACGCCGTCCACCCGAAAGCGCACCACCAGTTGGCTTTCAAAGGTTTCGATATGAATATCCGAGGCGCCCTCTTTAATCGCTTCACCCAACATGGCGTTGATGAGTTTGATAATGGGGGCATCGTCTTCGCTGTCGAGCAGGTCTTCAGTGTCGGGCAGTTCTTCGGCCAATGAAAATAAATCGCTCTCGTTGCCGAGATCTTCCATTAATTGTTTGGCTGCCGATGAATCCCGTTGATAAGCCTGGGTTAACAACGGCTCAAACTGGTCTTGCGGCAGCTCTTTTAAGAGCAAGGCTCCGGCATGATAACGACGGACTTCGCTGAAGATATCCAGTGGCGTGTCGCTGGTGTGATAGAGCAACGCCGGCTCCTGATTCAGCTCCAGCAATACTTTGTGCCGCTTGGCAAAACCAAAGGGTAACTGTTGATCGTCTACCGCTTCTTCCGGTAACAACTCTTCTGCCGATTCAGCAGCCACGCTGGCTACTGAATCGGTGAGTTCGGACTGTTTAGCTTCGGCGCTCATTCGTTGCCTTCCTGGGCTTGTTTAGCTTTTTGCTGGGCCTCTTCCTCTTCGCGACGCTTGAGATAATCTTCATAGGTCGGTGGCAGCGCCAGGCTTTCATTCCAGTCAGGTAAAACCGGGGTTTCGGTGCGCGGCATTAACGAGACGCCACGTGACTGACGTTCAAGCTGTTCAGCACGAATATAATTGTATTTGCGCTTGCTGATTTCATTCATGGTGACACCGTCACGAATGATTTTAGGGCGCAGAAAAACCATCAGGTTGGTTTTGCGTTTACTACTGCTGGTGGACTTGAACAAGTGGCCAAGAATCGGGATATCGCCAAGCAGCGGTACTTTTGATTCACTTTCCTGAATGTCTTCATCAATCAGGCCGCCCAGCACAATGGTGCCGCCATCATCCACAATCACCGTGGTTTTGATTTGGCGTTTGTTGATGGAGATGTCTACAGCGGTAGCACCGGAAACGCTGGACACTTCCTGCTCTATGGTCAGCTGAATGGCGTTACCTTCGTTAATTTGCGGGGTGACCTGCAGCTTGATACCCACTTCCTGGCGATCGACGGTCTGGAAAGGATTCGAGTTATTGGCGCCGGTGGTCTGGCCGGTAATAATGGGCACTTCCTGACCCACAATAAAGAAGGCCTCTTCGTTGTCCATGGTGGTTAAGTGCGGGGTGGCCAGTACATTGGAATTGGTGTCGTTGCTAACAGCCTGAATAACTGCTCCCCAGCCATTTTCCACAATGCCGGCAATCAAACCATTGGCGCTGCCAAGCAGGCTGGCCAAGGGCGTAAGGTTACCTTCGATGGTTTCCTTCGTTTCTACCGGCACACCGTTCGCGGAGGTGGTAGAGCGGGTGACAGTTCGATCTTCGGCCTGACGCAAGGCTACGCCCAGCGCGCCGACCGGTACCACACCATTATTAAACTGCGTACCGCCACCGGCTTCTGAGACAAATTGCATACCCAGTGATGTTCCGTCGCCCTCGTACATTTCTACAATGATCGCTTCTACCTGGACCTGCGCACGGCGAATATCGAGCTGTCGGATCACTTCTTCCAGCGAACGCATCATGTCTGGCTCTGCGGTGATCACCAGTGCGTTGGAGTCTTCATGAGAATCGATACTGACATTACGGTTAGACGAAGTACGTCTGGCGTTGCCTGCACCGGCGGTTTCTTCGGCCTGAATACTGTCGCTCACGCCCTGCAGGACTTTTACCAGATCTTCGGCTTTGGCATAGTTGAGGAAGATAACCCGGGTATTACCGTTGGTTTCGAGCTCCTGGTCCATACGTTGTACCAGGTTAATCAGACGTTTGCGGGCTTTGGAATCGCCGCTTACAATGATGCTGTTGGTGCGGTCATCGGCCACCACGCGGGGTTCACTTTTACCGCCTGCAGCCTGTTTGCCCTGAGATTTATTGATGCTCTCAATGATGCGCACCATTTCAGAAGCTGAAGCGTATTGCAACTTTACAATGTCGACTTCTTCGTCACCGGCGCGGTCTACCCGCTCAATAATTTCTACTAAACGGTTTACTACGGCGGCACGGCCAGTGAGCATCATCACATTCGACGGGTCGTGGCTAACTACGTTACCACCACCGGCCTGATCGTTGAGCTGACGTAAGATGGGGGCCAGTTCACGTACCGGTACGTTGTACACCGGGATAACCCGGGTGATCATTTCATCTCCGTCGAGATTGGCGTTTTCAACCACCGGAATGTTGGAGGTTTTGGCGTCTTTAGAGCGGACTACCTTTAAAATGCCGTTGGGCATTTCAACCACCGCAAAATCGTACACCTGCAATACATTTAAGAAGAACTGATAATATTGTTCTTCATTAAGCATGTCGTAGCTGATAACACTGATTTTACCTCGCACGTTGGGGTCAACAATGATGGTTTTTTGCAGGTTCTGACCAACAATCGTAATAAATTCGTTGATATCCGTATCCTGAAATTTGGGCATACGATCGATTGCCGCTGCCTGCACACACAACAGTGTGGTGCAGATTGCTACGCTCATTCGGGTCAACCAGGTTCGACCAACTCGCCTCATGTTTTATTCCTGTTTAGTGTTTTACTTGCTTAAATTATTGCTCTGGCATGTCCAGATACAGTGTAATGTACTCACCTTCGCGGGTCACCGTTAGCTCGATGGACTGCGCTGTTCTTAATTCACCCATGGCTTCTCTGGCCTGAGCGGGATCGGTTAAGTCCAAGCCGTTTATCTGAATCACAATGTCACCGTTTTGTAATCCCACCGACTCGAATAAGCTGGGGTTCTTACCCGGCTTCACTTTGTAGCCGGCCATCTGGCCGCCTTCGAGTGCTGGGGTAACGGTAATAAAATCAATAAAGCTGGATGGGCTTTCACGCAGCGCCTCGGTAGCAGCAACGGCTTCGTCACTTAACTCGCGAGCCGGCTGCGGGCTGTTATCAATTCTACCCATGGTTGCACTGTTCTGATTACTACCCCGGGTAATCCTGCCGGTAGCCGGTGATTGTTGTGCAGCGTGGCGCTTGGTAAAATCCAGGCCATCGAGCATCAGGGTTTCATGGCGACCACCATTTTTAATAATGACGCGGTCAGTATGCACCTGAGAAAGCGTGGCATTCGTACCGTCAATTTTTTCGCCAATGGCGTAGGTTGCCTGTTTGCCGCGGTTTTCAATGATGGCGGTACCCTGATCTTCAGCACTGGTCGATACCACACCGGACAGTACCAGATTAAGCTGAGTTTCCGGTGCGTCGGTTATAGTTTCCTGGACTGGCGGTGGTGGAGCTTTATTTACCTCGCCAAATAAGTTCAGGCGTTGTATTTGATTAATGTCGACCCCACTTTGGGAGTTTGACAACGAACCAGCAGGGCGGGTACTTGCGGTGTTAAGCCCGGCAAGGCTGGCATTGCTATCTGGCTCGGGGATTAGTTTCCAGGTGATTTCAGCAGCGAAAGCGATGAGATACAGGCACAATAACACCACCACCGCGAGTCGAATGCGCGATTGGTGGGTGTTAAATAAGGCCGGTAAACTTTGTAATCTGGCTTGATTTAATATCATCTGAAAACAACTAATTGGTGAACAAATAACCGCGAAAAAACGCTCCCATCATAGCTTAGTCTGCGCGGGGGCAACAACATTAATCCGCTCAGGTTAAAATTATATTACAGTTTAGTAATTACACGCATGAGATGAACCGATGGCTAATGATGTAACCAATGAACTAAAGGTCCGGCTAGACAAATGGCTCTGGGCAGCGAGGTTAACCAAAACCCGTGCACTGGCAAGAGACCTGATTCAGGCCGGAAAAGTTCACTACAACGGGCAAAAAAGCAAGCCTGGTAAAATTGTTGAGCCCGGCGCAGTTATTCGGATACCCGCTGGCTGGGACGTGAAAGAACTGGTAGTACAGGGCGTTGCTGAAAAACGTCTGCCAGCCAAAGACGCTCAGCTATTATATGTAGAGACGCCGGAAAGTGTGGCCAAACGCGAAGAAAATCAGCAAGCACGCAAAATGCAGAGCTTCCACAATCCACGACCAGAGAGTCGGCCGGATAAAAAGCAGCGGCGCGAACTTATTAAATTTAAACATCAGTGATAGCGCTGATGAGAAGACAGGAAATGCCATGAATCAGTTTGATCAGTTACATCGTTATTTATTCACTGATGCCAGCGTGCGCGGTGAATTGGTAAGATTACAGGACACCTTAAAGCCAATCGTGCATAGTACCGATTACCCGCTGGCCATTCAGCAACTACTGGCGGAAATGGCCGCTGCCACCAGTTTGTTAACCGCCACACTCAAATTTGAGGGTGAAGTGGGGCTACAAATTCAAAGTCAGGGTAAGGTACGTTACGCCGTGGTCAATGCAACCCATGAACAAACTTTACGTGGCGTGGCCCGCTGGGATGAGGAAGCTGATTTATCGGCGGCCAGTTTTGCCGATCTGGTGGCCAATGCAGTACTGGTGATCACTATTACGCCTACCGAAGGGGAACGTTATCAGGGGGTTGTTGCGCTGGATAAAGGCTCGCTGGCGGGCTGTATTGAAGACTATTTTGAACGCTCAGAGCAATTAGCAACCCGCGTATTTATCCACACTGATTTAGCTGACAAAGACGCGCCTAAGGTAGCCGGGATGTTTTTACAAGTGGTGCCAACCAGTAGCGAAGCGACCAATGTCACTGCCGACAGTGAGTTTGAGCACCTGTGCACCTTAACCGAAACCATGACCGCAGAAGAGCTGTTTGCGTTACCTGCTCAGGATGTATTGTACCGCCTGTATCATGAGCAAACCGTGGAAGTGTATGCACCGGAAACGGTGACCTTTGCCTGCACCTGTTCACGGGAGCGCAGCGCCGAAGCATTACGTAACATCGACAAAACGGAACTGCTGGCCATCATTAAAGAAGAAGGCTCAATCAATATGAACTGTCAGTACTGCCACACAGAGTATCGCTTTGACGAAATTGATGTGGAAGCGTTGAAGAGCGGCTATAACAGCGCACCTGAAGCCTCGCAATAAACCGTTTATTGATGGCTGACTTTCATATTAAAGCGCTTGAACTGGCCAGAGCCGGTGACTGGGATGGCTCTCACGAACTGGTTCAGGATTACAGCGATGAAGTTTCCTGTCTGATCCATGGCTATTTACACCGGGTTGAAGGCGATGAGTTTAATGCCCGTTACTGGTATACCCGGGCGGGTACTGCTATGCCAGCGAACTCACTGGAACAAGAGCTGGCACGCCTCGAAAGTCTGGTACGCGGGCACCGTTAGCCGGGTGCAGTGACTCTTTTTTCAGTCTTTCATCAGAATGCAGCGGTGATTACCAGATTTGTTAAGTCTATTAACGAAATCACGCGCTGCATACGAATTCTTATTGCTGCGCCGACAGATTCGATGCTATTGCTAACGTAGCCGGCTTTTATCTGGATGCCGGATCGACACGTCTGACGGAGAACTAATGAATCGAACCCTGGCCACCACCGTTATTTTCAGCGGCTTTTTTCTGCTTGGTATCTTGTTGCTAATGTGGGGGATCCTGTTACCGCGCATGGCCGCAGAGCTGACCATGAGCAGCTTTGTGAGTGGCGCGTTGTTTACGCTGTTTTCACTGGGCATGATGATGGGCGCGATTATTGGTGGCAAGTATGCGTCGCGATTTGAGTTCTTGCCGCTGTTTGCCAGTTTGTCGCTGGTCAATGCCCTGTTCATCGTTATAGCCGCCTTAATGCCAAACTGGCCGGGATTGCTGGTTATTGTGTTCATTGTTGGTGTGCTGAGCTCCTGTAAAATTACCATTGGCCATACGGTTATCGCCCAACTCTATGTGGAAAAGCGGTTTGCCATGATGGGCGTTATGGATTTTATGTTTAGCCTGGGTACCCTGGTAGCGTCATTCTATGTGTCGCTTATCTTTTTGTGGCAGGCTAACTGGCGCTTACCGCTGCATTTTCTGGCTGGCTTGTGGGTTATTCTGGCGCTGTTTACCTTCCTCAGTGTACGCAATGCCAATGCAAAATTGCCGGTAGAGAAGCAGCAGGCGTCGGCGCCTAAACAAACTTTGGCGTTTGCCACCATCGTGCGTCAGCCGGTGTTTTTATTGCTGGCGGCAGCCAGCTTTGGTTATGGTGCGGTGGAATTTGGTACGGTTAACTGGTTTGTCAGTTATGCGCAGCAGGGCTTGGGTTTCGACGGGGATGCCGCGCGCCTGCTATTAGCCGGCTTTACCGGCGGGATGGCGCTGAGTCGGTTAACCTTCGCCTGGTTTTTACGCTGGTTTAGCGTGCATCGGTTGATGGTGGTGCTGGTCACTATGCTGCTGGCTGGTGCCATTATTGCCAAGCTGGGCGATACCTTTACGCTGATCATGCTGGGTAACTTCTTGTTAGGTCTGGGACTTGGCGGGCTCTTTCCGCTGATCCTCTCCGCCGCCATGAATATCGACAGCGAAAAAGGTCCGTTATTATCAGGAATAACCATTCTTGGTAATGCTATGGGCGTCCAACTGGTGTCGCTTGGCACCGGCGCCTGGGCCGGGGTGGCTTCTATTGAAGTGGCTTACTGGTCTGTGCCCATGTCGGCGGTGCTATTATGGAGTGCTACCTGGTTTTACAGCCGCATTATTAAACAAGGTTAAAGTCCCTCACTGGGCAGCCAGAACTCGGCAACCAGGCCTTCCTGTGGATGATTCCGCAGATTAATCTGCCCGCCATGCATTTCAATAATGCGTTTGGTAATGGCCAGTCCCAGGCCTGAGCCACCGGAATTACGGGCTGAGTCGCCCTGAGAGAAAGGTCGGAAAACATTTTCCAGACTATCCTCCGGAATACCCTGGCCAAAATCACGTACCTTACACACCACACGGTTTTGCTTTTTGTCGAAGAAAGTGGTGATTTCGATATGATTACTACCATAGCGGAAAGCGTTTTCTATCAGATTATCCAGTACCCGCTTTAAGGCCACTTTCCGCAACGGAATATTGGGTAGAGGGTTAAGTTCCAGATGAATGGACTGACGGTCTTCCTGGGATGGATTAAACTGCTGATTGGTATTGCGGGCGTCCGATAATTCAGTAATTAACGGATTCAGGTTGGCAATAGTCTGACGTTCCTGCTGTTCCTGCCGGGCATACTCTATGAACTGATCAATAATCGCATTCATATCCTCAATATCGCTGACAATGCCTTCTTTAACCCAGTCCTGATCTTCCGGTAACATTTCGGTGGCCAGGCGGATGCGGGTGAGTGGTGTCCGCAGGTCGTGAGAAATCCCCGCCGTCATTACCATGCGGTCATGTTCTAACTGCTTGATCCCCTGGTTCATGCGGTTAAACGCTTTGGTTACCTCAATCATTTCGCTGGTGCCATCTTCTTTCAGCGGTGGTGGGAACTGACCTCTGCCCACTTTAATAGCTGCACGCTGTAGTGCGCTCAATGGCCGGTTAAGGCGGAATACAAACAGCCAGCCGCCACCCACACTTAAAATACCAATCAGCAGCAGATACAGGGTTAGCGGGAAGATATTGGCTTCACTTAACCCGAATACCGGTACCCGGATCCATTTGTCTGGCAGGCTGGCGACTTTTATCCAGACATAGTAGGGCGTGGACTGCTGATCAAACTGGGGCGCACCAATACGCACTTCGGCTTTTTCCTCAAGCTGCTCAGTGACCTGCGCAGACATAAACTGATAAAAGGTCGCCTGACCCAGCCTGGCAGCCTTTGCTTCGGTATCGGTAAAGATGCGAATGCCGGTTTGTGCTTTTAAAGTACGCAGGTACTCAGGGTTGTCCAGTTCATCCACGTGGGTTTTAAGTGTGGCGGCCTGGGTGGCAATCAGACTGTTAATTTGCTCGTAACTGGGCCGAATAAAATACATGGTGACCGACAGGTAAGAGACTACCTGGTTGATCAATAATAAAACGCCAATCAGCAGTACGGTTTGGCCAAAGGCGCTTTTAGGAAGTAATCGCACTAGTTAAGTTACTGGGCAACCGCGCCATCCGGCACGAACACATAGCCTAATCCCCAAACCGTCTGGATGTAACGTGGATTGGCCGGATCGTCCTCCAGCATGCGGCGCAAGCGTGATACCTGCACGTCGATACTGCGTTCCAGGGCGCTATAGTCACGGCCTCTGGCCAGATTCATTAATTTGTCGCGGGACAACGGTTCACGGGGGTGTGTAACCAATGATTTCAAAACCGCAAATTCGCCGCTGGTGAGCGACAGGGATTTGCCGTTGTCGGTCATTTCACGGGTTGCCAGGTTTAGCCGGTAACTGCCGAACTCGACAATTTGTTCTTCCATGGAAGGCGCGCCGGGGGCCTCGTGCGTCTGACGACGCAGAACGGCTTTAGCCCGGGCAAGCAGTTCACGCGGATTAAATGGCTTTGGCAGGTAGTCGTCAGCACCCATTTCAAGCCCAATAATGCGGTCTACTTCGTCTCCTTTGGCGGTTAACATAATGATTGGCATTTTGCTTTCTGCCTGACGCATACGGCGGCAGATAGACAGGCCATCCTCACCGGGCAGCATCAGATCAAGCACCATCAAATGAAAGTTTTCACGTTCTAGCAGGCGGTCCATTTGCTCGGCATTTGCCGCACTCCTTACCTGAAAACCCTGTTCAACCAGGTAGCGCTCAAGCAAGCTACGTAACCGCATATCGTCATCGACGACTAATATTTTTGATGTTTCCTGACCCATTTCTGCCTCACTGACAACCGCGTTCCGGTATCACTATAACCCTAAGTGATACCGGACAAAAGTGCTCAAATGTTTCGAACTTACGCGGATTGTTACAAAGCGTGTCAGGCGCCTGATTCAGACAACGCCGGGCATCACATAAGTGGCCACGCCATAAACCAGTGCGTAGCCAATTGAGTAGGCAATCAGCAGGAGCAGGAAGTACTTGCCGTAACGGGCGAAGCTCAGGCCTTTAACCTTACTCATCGTTACAATGCCGGCAGCAGAGCCTATTATCAGCAATGAACCGCCAACGCCCACGGCATAAGTCAGCAACATCCATTCACTCACCGACATACCTATGTTGGCTTTAAGCAGGGCGGCCGTTAGCGGTACGTTATCAATTAAGGCCGACGTTGCGCCCATTACATAATTTGCCACCAGCGGCGGGAAGACCTGATACAGGTAAAGCAGCGAGTGTAAGGCTTCGATATGCTCCAGCATGCCAACCAATAACAACACGCCCAGGAAAAACAGCAGCGTATCAAATTCGATATAGCGGATGTAATCCATAATGGGATCCTGATCGTCATCTTCGCCCAACTGGTTAGCCACCAGAAACATAATTGCCATGCCGGCCAGGAAAGTCAGCATCGGAGGAATGGCAAATAACACGTTTAAGATCAGGGTTAAGATAATGGTGCTTAAGAAGATACCGGCGATGACGTAGTCAATGGTGTTGGTGGCATAGGTGGTTCTACGAATCTTTACCTTGCCGGTCATACCAATGCTAAGTAAACCAGTCAGTACCATTACTGCCAGGAACGAAGGCACCAGCAGCCAGAACAGCTGAGTAATAGTGACTTTCTTCTGCATAAAGATCATCAGTGTTGTGACGTCACCGGTAATCAATGAAACTCCGCCGGAATTGACCGCGAATACGACCAATACCGCGAAGCGCATGGTTTGATTAAATGGCAGTCCCAGTGACAAAACCATGGCAATCGAGACCAGCGTAGCGGTAATGTTATCGGCCAGCGAAGAAAAACAAAAACTGAACAGTGCGGTTATCAACATCAGCTTTTTAAGCGAAATATTGGTTGGCATCACCAGGTTAAGCATATTCGCAATCAGGCCCTTGCGGTTGAGATAGGCCACAAAGGTCATGGCAGCCACCAGAAATAACCAGAGGATGGAGATTTCTGTAATGTTATGTAACAAGCCTTCGTTTACGGCATCGGTAGAAGCCTGACTGTCGGCAGAGATAAACAAGATCATCCAAGCCAGCGTGCCGAAAAATAGGGTGATTTTGGCTTTGTTCACGTGCAAGACTTCTTCGAACATCACACCAAGCAGGGCCAGGGCGGCCAGGATAATAAGAATGGTATCTATCATATGGGGGGTTCCGCAATTTCAGTGGCCGTATTTTACGCCGAAACCCTCGCCAGTAAAGGGCTAAACGGTGAATGAGCGGTGTCAGGCGTTAATTGTTAGTATTCATTTAGGTTATAAGATACTTTGGTCTTACAACTAAAGCGCTCAATGCTAACAACTGAGTTTAGTCACATCTGCACAACGACGGTTGCGTGTGGAGGTTTGTTTTTTAAAAACAGATATATACCCTAGGTTGCTAAGAGCCGATCCGCCTGTCATTATTATTTTAGCGCCATTTTCGCAAAATAAATGGGTTTGAGTTATGGATAACGGTGTTGGTAATAAGTACCTTTGGCTAATTGAGTTACTCGCTTTTTGGCAAGGGCGGGTAAATAGTCAGGACTTGTGTAATGCATATGGCATTAGTACGACTCAGGCTAAAAAGTACATTTCAGACTACAAAATTATCTACCCATCTAATATTGTCTACAATAAGAGTGCTAAAGCGCATTTTCCCAATAATGAGCTTAAATGTGAGTTAATTAGTGGTGATGTAAATGAGTATCTGGACTGGCTGAATACTCAAAATGATCACGCTGAATTGCTTCATAACAGTATTACCCATGCCGAATTGCGGTTACCACCAAGACATACCTCCCACGAAATTATGCGTGGGCTGATTACTGCAATCAGACATCAGCGCCGAGTTGATGTGGAATACCTCTCGCTAAGTAAAACAACGGCTGAAGGCAGAGTAATACAGCCTCATACTTTTGTTAAAACCGGTTTACGCTGGCATTTACGCGGTTATTGTGAGTATCGTTCCGAATACCGCGATTTTGTATTGAGTCGGTTCAGGGGAGAGCCCTTTTTATTGGACGCTGCCACTCACACCCGGGCTCAGGACCCTGGCTGGAACAAAGAGATAACACTGCGATTTCAACCCGACCCGCGTTTTACTCCTGAGCAAAAAGGCATTATTGAGAAAGATTACCAAATGCAAAAGGGTGAACTTTTAATAACAACCAAAGCCGCCTTGGCTCAGTACGTCATTCAGGGGATGCAGGTACGTACCGACTCCCTGGCAAAAACACCTCAACAGCAACAATTAGTATTGGTAAACGAAGATGACCTGAAACCCTGGTTATTTGCCAGCTAAGCCTGAAAATAATGCTAAACCGGTCAAGTCGGTTTACTGGTTTTATTTACGGGATTGTAGAAGCGATTTTAGTGTGAAAAGGTAATATCAATAAAGTCCCCCCTAGCTCATAGGACAGAATATGGAAAAGGAGTTCCCTCCCTACTTTAAATATTGGGGAAAAGCCAAAAAAGACAGTGAACAGCCGGGAGCAGATTATCACCTGTTGCCTTATCACTGTTTGGATGTGGCGGCAGTATGTTATGAGTGGTTGGACGCAGATACTAAGCTCGCTGGTGAATTAAGCGACTATTTGGCAATACCCAGAAAACAGTTTACATCGCTAATGAGCTTTTTCATGGCGATGCATGACCTGGGGAAATTTGCGTCTGCTTTTCAGTCTTTATATTCAAGCGACTCGCCAAATTTAATCAACTCAAATAGTCGAAAAAGCTACGACGGATCACATTATCGTCATGACAGGTTAGGTACCTGGTTTTGGCGAAAACTACGCAAACAAATCCGTGAGCAATGGGCAGAAAGTAATGAGTTAGATAGAAGACAGCAGCAGTATTTAGCCAAGTCCTTAAATATACTTATGGATTGCATGCTGGGGCACCATGGTGTTCCGGTAGAACTCGATGAGCCAGGAATTGAAGGATTTATTGAAAGCCAAAATCTATGCGCTTCAGAAGCATTTACTGCAGATCTTATTGCGTTGTTTCAACCGAAGTTTACTGAAGTCATGTACCAAAATGATAAGGCATGGCTGGCAAAACTAAAACAAGTCAGTTGGCACATTGCAGGTATAGCGGTACTTTGTGATTGGTTAGGATCAGATCAAGCTGACTTTCCCTATGTTTCAGACAAGATGCCGTTAGACATCTATTGGCAAACAGCCAGGATACAGGCCAAAAAAGCGCTTGAGAGTAAGCAACTCATTCGATCATTCAATGTTGCCCCGTTTTATTCAGTAAAGGATAGCTTTGGCTTTAGCCCTACACCACTACAGAGTTGGGCTGAAAAAGTAGAGATCCGCGATGTGCCTCAGTTATTCATTCTTGAAGACGTAACAGGGGCAGGTAAGACAGAAGCCGCGCTCACATTAACTCACCGGCTCATGCAAAAAGGTGTGGCGAGTGGCTTTTATTTTGGGTTGCCTACAATGGCTACGTCCAATGCTATGTATAAGCGGGTGACTGAACATTACCTGAGAATGTATGAACCCGAGGTAGAAAAACCCAGTATCGTTCTGGCGCATGGTGCCCGGGAGATGAACCCGCTTTTCCAGCAAACGGTGATCTCTTCAGGTAAAGATAACTCTGAGTACACTGGTGAAGACAAAACCGCGATCGCCGAATGTCACCGGTGGCTTGCCGACTCCCGCAAAAAAGCACTGCTTGCGCCAGTTGGCGTGGGTACCATTGATCAGGCATTACTGGCGGTATTACCAAAAAGACACCAATCCCTCAGGCTCTTGGGTCTGCACAATAAAGTGCTGATTTTTGATGAGGTTCATGCGGCAGACGAATACATGTTTGAACTGCTTGAGGGATTATTAAAACTGCATTTCCATCAGGGTGGCAGCGTTATCTTGTTAACTGCCACCTTACCCCTTAAACAGCGTAAAAAGCTGGTAGAAATATGGCAAGCGTCAGCAGGAAATGCTGTGAAACCGATTACAAGAACCGGATTGAACGATTTCCCTCTTGCGACACATGTTACACCCGAAATAGAAAATCCAGTGCGAGAAGAAGTTTTACTCAGTCGGGAAGAAGTGAGTCGAGCGGTAAAAGTGACATATCTGCATGATGAGGCGAGTTGTATTGAACGCATTATCAACGCTACAGAAAATGGAAACTGCGTAGTTTGGGTGCGCAACTCTGTTGATGACGCTCTGGCAGCATACTCAGAATTGTCTGCTCAAATGAGTAACTCCGATGACTGCATTTTATTTCACAGCAGGTTTACCTTGACTGATAGAAATTCTATTGAAGCAAAGGTATTGAATGTATTTGGTAAGCATACCGCAACAGATTCTCGAGCTGGGAAAGTCCTGATAGCGACTCAGGTTTTTCAGGAAAGCTTAGATGCAGACTGCGATCTACTGATTTCTGATATTTGCCCAATTGATGATTTGATACAGCGAGCCGGACGATTACATCGCCATTCCCGAGACAAGCAAGGTAAGTTGATTTCGGATAAACCCGATCAGCGTGGACAACCTGAACTCATCGTCCATGCGCCACATTGGCAAGATGATCCGTACGAAGACTGGGTAAGAAAAGACTTCAGAAATACGAGCTATGTGTACCCATCAGCAGGCAGATTATGGTTGGGCATGAGAGAGTTGCTGAAATTAGGCACGATGCGCATGCCTCAGGATGCCAGACAGTTAATCGAAGCGGTATATAGCGATGAAGGGCGGGAGCAAATCCCTGCCAGTTTAATTGCACAGGAACAACAAGTCCTTGGCGATGAAAGAGCAAGAGAAAATCAGGCATTTGCGCGAAAACTTAACTGGGAAACGGGATACCAAATAACGAGCCGTGGGCGCTGGGAAGAAGATGAGGTTGAGATTAATACCCGGCTAAGCGAGCGGGAAGAGGTACAGGTGGTGGTGTTGAAAGTAGATGAGCATGAACAGCTCACTTTTTGGCGTGAGCATAAACAGCATGCAATACAGCTAAGTACACTGAAACTCGCAAAAAATAAGTATGCAGACAATTTAAGCCCGGTCCCCGAAAAATATCAGGAACAACTGGATAGGTTAAATGCGAAATACCCGGTGCTTAAATTTAAACAATGCTGGATACCGGCACAGGATGAGCGGTTTGGTTATTCACCTGTATCTGGCTTTTTTAAAATCCCCGCTTAACGCGGGGAACTTAGTAACCATTAGAGCAAAATTAACTCAATTTACGGTTCATCCCCTAATTATAAGGGACCAGCATTATTGTACATTGGCTGATAAATAATATGAAATCTAAACTTTATTCTCTGACTTTAATAAAATAAACTAATAAAATAAACTCTATTTACTTTATTTTTGTTGAAAACGTCTTCAGGATTGTTTATTGTTTGAGCGGTCAATTGGTGGCGCGTAAGCAGAGGCAGCGTACCACCCCCACAAACACGCTCATTAGCACGGTGATAGTAAGTGGTTTTGACGCTGGAATCAATCGAGTTTGAACCAGTTGAATTTCTGTCTCTGAATATACAGAGGAGGCTTTATGCCTAATTGTAAGCAAGATTCAGATTATATAGTCATTTTCAGGAGATATAAGAAAGGGAAAGATGGGAAATTGATGGATGCTTATAGCTATGGAAAGCGCGCGTGGCCTATCAAAATCAAGAAGAAGTAGTCTAAGTGGGAGAGTCATCTCCCACATTACAGTAGATGTAAATGGGAATTACAATGAACTTACTTAAAGATCCTTGGCTGTTATTTAACGTGCAACAACCCGATGGAAGTATCACTGAACAAACGTTGCCGATAACCGCCATTGCAAAGCCAGAAGTTATCGATTTTGCTTTACCCAGAGCAGATTTTCAGGGAGCCGCGTACCAGTTTGCGATTGGCTTGCTACAAACGTGTTTTGCACCTGACGATGAATTTCAGTGGCAAGATCACTATCTTGAGCCCCCAACAGAAGAATTGCTTTGGCAAATTTTAACAAAAGCCAAGCATGCATTTAATGTCATCGGCGAAGGCCCACTGTTTATGCAGGACTATGACAGTTTAGATGAGGCAAAGCCAGCCTCAATATCGGGTTTACTCATCGAAGCGCCAGGTGCTAATGGATTAAAGCTTAATACCGACCACTTTGTTAAACGGGGTATTGGTGAAGCGATGTCTTTGCCTATGGCAGTTTTGGCGCTTTTTACTCTCCAGATAAATGCACCTAGCGGTGGACAGGGGCATCGCACCGGTCTTCGTGGTGGCGGCCCGCTAACTACTTTGGTAATGCCACAAAATGAAAACTCCCCGCTCTGGCAAAAACTTTGGTTAAACGTGATGCCTAATGATGATCGTTATTCCACCCCAGATTTTCACAGTGACACTGTGTTCCCGTGGTTAGGTAGAACTCGAGTCAGTGCAAAGAAAGGGAGCGAGACTTATCAGAAAGATGTGCATCCGCTACATGTGTTCTGGGCGATGCCAAGACGCATTAGATTGGTTGTGGAGGAAATCACCGGTGAGTGTGGCCTGACCGGCAAGCATTGTAGTCAGTTGGTGAAGCTGTATAAAACGCAGAATTATGGTGCCAATTATGCGGGTTCGTGGACACACCCTCTAACGCCGTATAAACGAGATTTAAAAAAGCCTGAACAGGAAGACTTGTCGATTAAGGGCCAGCCTGGGGGGATTACTTATAAAATCTGGGATGTACTTACGCTAACAGGCTCCCCTGATGGCGGAAAAACTCAGCAGATGTGCGCGAGTGTGGTTAATTCGTTCAATAATCTGTTCAACGAAGACATTTTAGAAGATGTAGCAGCGCAGCCCAGATTATGGGCATTTGGTTACGACATGGACAATATGAAAGCCCGCGGGTGGTATTCGCAAACAATGCCGCTGTTTCAGGTTCCATCTACTAAGCAACAGAACATTCTAGAACACATTAAAGAGCTTCAGACTCTCGCCAATGATGCTCTTTGGCATTGCCGTAGCCAGATAAAAGCCGCGTGGTTTGATAAACCCGGTGATGCAAAAGGTGATTTTAGTTTTATTGATGTCGCCTTTTGGCAGCAAACCCAATCTGATTTCTTCACCGCTGTGCAGCAATTGATGAGCAGTGAATCATTTTATTTAACCTCACATGAAGCAAACCAATGGTTAGCCGCACTCAGAGAGGTGGCTTTGTTTTTATTTGATGAGTATGCGTTGTCTGAACTGGGTTGTGAACGCTCCATGGCGAAGCGAATTAGGGCAAGGAAAAGCCTGTTAAATGGGCTGTACTCAAAATCATTCAAAAATTTTGAAAAGGCGCACCAAATTGAGCCTATTAAGGAGACCAACTAATGAATAAGGACCTACTTCAACGCGGGTTAGTCACTGCACACCGCTGGTGGAAGTCCATGTATGCCAGTGCCAGCGATTTAAAAAAAGAGGGGATCCATGCTGCGCCAACGGTATGGAAAGCCGAACTAAGAAGAGCTGAATCTATTGATGCCGTATTGCTTTCTCAGGGGTTTAGAGCGCTGTGGTTATCGTTAGGTAGTGACATAACTGAAGGCAATGAAAAACAGGTGAGCCACAACATGCTTTGTTGGGCAGTGATTGCAGGCGCGCTTGTTTATGTAACAGAAAATCATGCCGAAAGCTTTGCTAAATTAGCCGGGATAAAGGGCGAGGCTGATAAACCTGTGGTGAGCGAATTGCGTTTTGCTCAACTGCAACAAGCACAAACGGTAGAAGAGTTTTTACGTCGTATCAGGCGGATTTTAAAACAGTTAAAAGGTAAGGCATCGGTAACTCAGTTAGCCAAAGATACCATTTACTGGTATCAGGAACTAACGTCAAATTACCCCAGGCAGGCTGACAAACGCATAGCGGTACGCTGGGCGATGGAATACTACCAGGCAAGTTAATTTAGATGCCTGAATAACTATTTTTTGAAAAAAGGATTAATCACATGAGCAAATTTATTCAACTTCACTTACTGACTTCCTATGCACCATCAAACTTAAACCGTGACGACCTTGGACGCCCAAAAACAGCAAAAATGGGCGGATTTGATCGTTTACGTGTGAGCTCACAAAGTTTAAAGAGAAATTGGCGTGTGTCTGAATTATTTGAAGAAGCCATGTCTGGCGAAATCGGCGTTCGCACCAAAAAGCTGGGAGATGAAGTATTTCATTCGTTGGTTGCTGGTGGTGTAAAAGAGAAGCAAGCGATCACCTGGGCTTCGACAATTGCTGGGGTGTTTGGCAAGGTTAAAAAAGACAAGCCTTTAGAAATTGAGCAACTTGCCCATATTAGTACGGCAGAAAAACAAGCTGTTTCGGCATTAGCGGAACTACTTTGCAATGAACAGCGAGATCCAAGCGCTGAGGAATTGAAATTGTTAAAAGCAGACCGGACTTCCGTTGATATTGCGCTGTTCGGCAGAATGCTGGCATCCAGCCCTGAGTTTAATGTAGAAGCAGCCTGTCAGGTTGCTCATTCAATAAGTGTTCACAAGGTACTGGTAGAAGATGACTATTTTACCGCGGTTGATGACTTAAACGATAGTAAAATAGGCACTGGCTCAGCTCATATTGGGGAGTCTAACTTTGCTGCGGCACTTTTTTATAGCTACATCTGCATTAACAAATCTCAATTGATAGACAACCTGGGCGGAAACGAAACGTTGGCGGATAACGCTATCAAAGCACTGACCGAAGCGGCAGTGAAAGTATCGCCCAAAGGCAAACAAAACAGCTTTGCTTCACGCGCCTACGCCAGTTATGTCATGGCAGAAAAAGGTGAGCAACAACCCCGTTCATTATCAGTATCATTTCTTAAACCGGTTCAGGACGAAGATATGGCTGATGCGGCAATCAACGCAATAGAAAAACAGACGATGAATTTTGACGCGGTTTACGGTAAGTGTGCAGATGCTCGCTATACCATTAATGCGGTAAAAGGCGAAGGTACGTTAAACGAATTATTAGACTTCGTTACAAAGTAATTGGAGCTGAACAATGAAAGCATATTTAGTCTTTCGGCTCTATGGACCAATGGCGAGCTGGGGCCTACCAGCAGTGGGAGGAGATAGAGCCACGGCAATCGCGCCCACACGTTCAGCATTACTTGGTTTACTTGGTGCTGCGTTAGGTATTAAGCGAGACAATACATCGAAAATAGAAGCGCTTCAACAAAGTGTTTCGTTTGGTGTTAAGCAGTGTGTGCCCAGCTCTATATTGCGTGATTACCATACCGCGCAGGTGCCATCAGAAAAAAGAGGAGTTACCCATCTAACTCGTAAAAGCGAGTTAAGTGAAGCAAAGCTCAATACTGTTTTATCCAGTAGGGATTACCGCTGTGATGGGGTTTGGATAGTGGCAGTTTGGCTGAGGACTAACCCACAGGTATCGCTGTTGGCCTTAAAAGAAGCGCTGGTGAGGCCTGTGTTTCCTCTCTACTTAGGGCGTAAATCTTGTCCCCTTGCCATACCACTTTCACCTAGGGTTTTCGGATCTGAGACGCTGCAGGAAGCTTTAGATACCGATTTCCCCCATGTTATTTCAGAACTATCAGATAAACATTGGCTTGGTGCTAACGGTTACGTAACTTACTTTTGGGAAGGTGCTGCGACTGAATTTGACAATGAACACACAGAGTCTTATCAGCCTTGGGACGAGCCGGTTCATCGTGGACGATGGCAGTTCAAACAGCGGACTATGCATCAATTAACAGTGCGGGAGGCGAGATAATGTTTTTATCAAAAGTCACAATGATGTCAAGCCCTCAAACTTCTCACGAACTTGCGAAGCTTCAGCACAACGGAGTTTATGCATCTCACCAGTTGATTTGGCAGCTGTTTTCAAACGACACAGAAAGATCGTTTTTGTATCGGGAAGAAATGGGTAATGTGGGTATGCCTGAATTTTATGTTCTTTCTAAAACTGAACCGCAAGCAAGGCTACCCATCTTTTCGTGTACAACAAAATTATTTGCTCCGAAATTAGAAAAAGGGCAGCGACTGTCATTCAAGCTAAGGAGTAATCCTACAGTGTGCACGAAAGGTGAGGATGGAAAGCAGCGCCGCCACGATGTCATGATGCAGGAGAAATATAATGCTAAAGATGAGCAACTAGACACTCAGTCGCTAAAGATGCGCATGGAGCAGGCTGCAATTAACTGGTTGAGCAACGAGAAAAGGTTGGTTGAATGGGGTATTTCTCTAGATTACCAACCTTTCATTGAAGGATATGCTCAGCATAAGGTCCAGAAAAAACGACATCAGATACAGTTTTCAAGCGTTGATTACCAGGGCATGTTAACGGTACAAAATCCCCTCAAGTTCATTAATCAATACGCCAAAGGATTTGGCAGAGCCAAAGGCATGGGATGCGGATTGATGATGATTAAGCGAGCGTAAAATAATCAAACAAGGACGTTTATGAAACCGAAACTACAAGTACTTGAACAAACCATTGCTACTAGGACTAAAAATGGCTGGGAGTATATTTGTATTACTGATATTGCAAAATATAAGAACTCGGCCCGTTCTGATGATCTTATTCGAAACTGGTTGAGAAACCGTAACACTATCGAATTTTTGGGAATTTGGGAGCAGCTCAACAATGCGGATTTTAATCCCGTGGAATTCGACGGCGTTAAAACAGAAGCCGGGTTGAATAGCTTTACGCTTACCCCAAAGCAGTGAATAGAAAAAACTAGTGCTATTGGACTTATTTCCAAAGCGAGCCGCTATGGTGGTACCTATGCGCAAAAAGACATCGCGTTCGCCAGTTGGATTTCTGTTGAAATTGGTTTGTCTGGCCAACATGGAATCCATGAACGCGCATTTTGTACAGGCGGGCATCGGGCAAAGTGAGAGGATAGTTAAATTGAATGAACTGGCTATTCAGCAAATGAAGATGTTAATCGCGGCTAATATTGCAAAGAATACCTTGTTAAGGGGGTAAGCATGGCATTCATTCCACTTAAACCTATTCCTTTAAAAGATCGCAATTCTATGATTTTCGTTGGTATGGGCCGCATCGATGTTAAAGACGGTGCGTTTGTGGTGATCGACGAGGTAAATGGCGAGCGAATGCACATTCCGGTGGGATCTGTTGTATGCATCATGCTTGAGCCTGGAACCAGGGTTTCGCACGCGGCCATAAAGTTGGCTGCTCAAGTAGGCACCCTTTTAATTTGGGTGGGTGAAGCTGGTGTGAGGCTATATGCAGCAGGACAACCCGGCGGCGCACGGTCTGACAAATTGCTATACCAGGCCAAACTCGCGCTGGACGAAAACCTCAGACTGAAAGTGGTTCGCAAAATGTTTGAATTGCGTTTTGGTGAGCCCGCTCCAGAGCGGCGAAGTGTTGATCAATTACGCGGTATTGAAGGAGCTCGCGTTCGTAAAACCTATGAATTACTTGCCAAGCAGTTTGGTGTTGAATGGCGAGGCCGTAAGTATGATCCCAAAGACTGGGAAAAAGGCGATGTCGTTAATCAATGCATCAGTGCAGCTACCTCCTGTTTATACGGTGTAACAGAAGCAGCGATTTTGGCGGCAGGGTACGCCCCCGCAATTGGTTTTATTCATTCAGGTAAGCCTTTATCCTTCGTATATGATATGGCTGACATCATCAAATTCGAATCTGTTGTACCTGAAGCGTTCAAGATAGCTTCAAAACATCCCCGTAGCCCTGATAGGGAAGTTCGCATAGCCTGCCGCAATATTTTCAGGGAAACCAAGCTATTAAACCGCCTTATTCCGTTAATTGAAGAAGTGTTGAGTGCTGGCGAAATCACTCCCCCTCAAGCGCCGGAAGATAGTCAACCACCTGCGATACCAGAGCCGCAAAGTATTGGTGACGAAGGTCACCGAACGGGATAAATTATGGCAATGTTAACTATAGTCACAGAAGCGGTACCACCAAGGTTAAGAGGACGTTTAGCTGTGTGGCTTTTAGAGGTAAGAGCTGGTGTATATGTTGGTAATGTTTCCAGGCGAATTCGCGAGATGCTCTGGTATCAGATTACTGAGCTGGCTGAAGATGGCAATGTAGTCATGGCGTGGTCAACTAATAATGAGTCCGGCTTTGAGTTTCAAACCTATGGTGAAAACAGGCGAGAACCTATTGACGTTGATGGTCTCAGACTTGTGCGTTTTTTACCTGCTGATTTTGACTGATTTTAGACTAAGTTCGATCTTTAAAAATCTGGTAGATTTTTCCATTGGATTATTTCCTTTATAGATCAATTGTCTATAATTGGAGTGTTCCCCGTACCCACGGGGATGAACCGAAGAAAGAGAAGAAGAAAAAAGAGAGAAGAGAGTGTTCCCCGTACCCACGGGGATGAACCGCAGCAATACTATTGCTCAACGACTGGTGCAACGTGTTCCCCGTACCCACGGGGATGAACCGAACGCCAGCAAACCATTGCCAATGCGCGGTTAGTGTTCCCCGTACCCACGGGGATGAACCGCTTGATAGTGAGACATTTACCGATGGCTGCCCGTGTTCCCCGTACCCACGGGGATGAACCGGCCATAGGTGATTTACAAACCTTTACGAACGTGTGTTCCCCGTACCCACGGGGATGAACCGCCTTGGCCCACACCATGATTGGTTATGATGCCGTGTTCCCCGTACCCACGGGGATGAACCGACATTCCATAAATGAAATGGTTTATTGCTGGGGTGTTCCCCGTACCCACGGGGATGAACCGCGTCAGGGTTCCACTTGATCCGCATGGGTCAAGTGTTCCCCGTACCCACGGGGATGAACCGACCAGAGTCAACCCTGATAGCTACGTTTTCAAGTGTTCCCCGTACCCACGGGGATGAACCGGCTCCATTTGTTATTATGCCATCTGATACAACGTGTTCCCCGTACCCACGGGGATGAACCGGCGCCATAAAGACGCCTTGCATGCGGGTTTACGTGTTCCCCGTACCCACGGGGATGAACCGTCATGGTTGCAATAACTCAGCCTGTAAAACTTGTGTTCCCCGTACCCACGGGGATGAACCGCTAACGACTTCGCTTCTGATTACGGTACTGCAGTGTTCCCCGTACCCACGGGGATGAACCGCCCAACGACTGACGGAATTTCTGCAGTATGCCGTGTTCCCCGTACCCACGGGGATGAACCGCCTTCAATGAAACAGCCAGTGAAGCTGGTGTTGTGTTCCCCGTACCCACGGGGATGAACCGCAATTACACCTTTGTTCGACAAACATCTTATTGTGTTCCCCGTACCCACGGGGATGAACCGGACATCTACAGAGCATTTCTTTAGTTCAACTTGTGTTCCCCGTACCCACGGGGATGAACCGCTGCTATTTGCGCTATCAATGATTATCAGCGAGTGTTCCCCGTACCCACGGGGATGAACCGTGGCTTTACGTGAGAATGGGGATATCGATGATGTGTTCCCCGTACCCACGGGGATGAACCGTTCGCCATGAGTCGGATGCGCCGACCTCACCGGTGTTCCCCGTACCCACGGGGATGAACCGCATAAAGAGCAGGTTGTTACTTCGCCATATATGTGTTCCCCGTACCCACGGGGATGAACCGAAAACGGTAATGTGCCGCCTCAACGAGCAGGTGTGTTCCCCGTACCCACGGGGATGAACCGAAGTTCGAGACCATGCCATTAAAATTCAAACAGTGTTCCCCGTACCCACGGGGATGAACCGCAAACGGAGAAGTATTGCGGATACCATTTTTAGTGTTCCCCGTACCCACGGGGATGAACCGTTGATACGCTTGCATAATGGCCGTTTATTGCGGTGTTCCCCGTACCCACGGGGATGAACCGGATATACGGAGCGTTATCGAGCTCTTGGCATAGTGTTCCCCGTACCCACGGGGATGAACCGCCCAAATGCATCTTACGCGATGAGGCCTATATGTGTTCCCCGTACCCACGGGGATGAACCGTAATCCATAGCGGCGATTTTGAGTCTATAAAAGTGTTCCCCGTACCCACGGGGATGAACCGTGATAGTAATTGGCGTGATGTATTTATCTGCAGTGTTCCCCGTACCCACGGGGATGAACCGCGAGTCTTGAACGTGGTAGTTTCAGTGCCCTTGTGTTCCCCGTACCCACGGGGATGAACCGTATTCATTACGAGGCGACCACAGTTCGCACGTGTGTTCCCCGTACCCACGGGGATGAACCGGTGGTTCACAACGAGGGTTATAATATTCCCAGGTGTTCCCCGTACCCACGGGGATGAACCGATTAGGGTAATAACTCTTTACGTCAACATCAAGTGTTCCCCGTACCCACGGGGATGAACCGTGAGGTTTGTCGTACAAGAAGTTACTTCGCATGTGTTCACATTGCCCACGCAAGAGGTGTTTCCAAAAGGGTTGGCTCAGGACTTTATGTGACTGGTGGTTATTCTTCAAAAATAAGGGCTGAAATCCTTTAATCATTCCTAAGTCTGGGCTATGGTGAAGGTAATAAATATAACAATTTATTGGTTGAAAGTACGCTATGTCTGAGTTGCCACCTCCCGCCTGGATACGTTCGAATAACAACAAGGGCGATTATGCTGCCGAATGCATGCCTATCGTTGTAACTCAGCGTTACCCGGATGGGCTGGTGTGTACTACGCCACTCTATATTCAAATTGACAGTTATACTCCAGAGCCCAGTTGGATAAGTGGACTGTTGTTAAACATCAGCTCGCGCATCGTAGAGTGGCGAAACACACTGCTCCACCGCATCTAAGTTATTGCACCCAGTCCATCTGATAGCCACGGCTTTTCTTGCGTTTCATCAGATCTTCAATCAGTGGTGTTAAAATAAGCTCCATGGCCAGGCCCATCTTTCCACCGGGCACAACCAGTGTGTTGATGCGTGACATAAAGGATCCGTCGATCATTTGTAACAAGTAAGGAAAATCCACGTTTTTCATTTCCCGGCGGAAACGCACTACAACAAAGCTTTCATCCTGAGTGGGGATTTCACGGGCGCTGAACGGGTTGGAGGTATCTACCGTTGGAACACGCTGAAAGTTAATGTGGGTACGGGAAAACTGTGGCGTAATATAATGGAAGTAATCGTCCAGACCGCGCACAATGCTGCTCATTACGGCTTCTCTTGAATGTCCCCGATCAGTGGTGTCACGCACGATCTTTTGGATCCATTCAAGGTTGACAATGGGTACCATGCCAACCAGCAAATCTACATACTGAGACACGTCGATGTCTTCAGTTTTTACGCCGCCATGTAAGCCTTCGTAAAACAACAAATCGGTGCTGGATGGTAATTCCTGCCAGGGCGTAAAGGTACCGGGCATCTGATTAAATGGCACCGCATCATCGAAGGTATGCAAATACTGGCGAAACCGGCCAGTGCCATCTTCTGCATACTGGTTGAATAAGGTTTCGAGCAACGAGAAATCATTAGCTTTCGGCCCGAAATAGCTGATGTGGCGCCCTTGCTCCTGCGCTTTTCGTATTTCTACTTCCATTTCCGGACGGGTAAAACGGTGAAAGCTGTCGCCGCCAACATAAGCCGCATCAATGTTCAGGTTGCGAAAAATATGCCGAATCGCATTGGTGGTGGTTGTGGTGCCGGAACCAGATGAACCGGTAATAGCAATAATGGGGTGTTTTACCGACATGCGCACTCTTTTGGGCTGATGGTGATCCGAAATACCAGACTCTTAGTTGGTCTGTGTCAGATACTCAATAAGATAATCCCTATTTATAAGCTGGTGAGCGCCAATAATCAACCCTGACGCGAATCCGGTTCCTGCCGGACTGGTAGTGATTTACCGCAGTGAGGACAGTACGAATAAGGGGTTGAGCGTTGGTTTTGCTGACTATATTCCTGCGCAATATCGATCAATAAATTGGCCTGGTCATCGTCCAGCCCCAGTGTTTCCCGGAGCTGATTTAAGCGGGATAATTCGTGCGGTGATAAGCTGCCATCGGAAATGACTTCCATCACATGCTTGCGGAAGGTATCGCGTCGCAGGCGTAACTGTTCTGATAAACGGGAAGCGAGAATACCCGCCGGCAGGGCGAATATCCCTACGCCTAAAATGGTGATCGCACCGCTGAACACTTTACCCAGCGGTGTAATGGGCGTGACATCTCCGTAGCCAACAGTGGTCAGTGTATTGATTGCCCACCACAGCGCCGCCGGAATGCTGCCAAAGGCTTCAGGCTGGGCGTGCTGTTCTATGTAGTACATGCCGGTGGCCGCCAGCACCATTACAATCACCAATACCGAGACGGCAGCAGTCAGCACACGCAGCTCTTTGCGTATAACAATATAAAGCAGGTTTACCGAGCGAGAATAGCGGCCGAGTTTGATTAGCCTGGTCAGACGCAACAGGCGCAGAATACGTAAATCAAAGGCAATAAACATGCTCAGATAAAATGGCAATATTGCGGCGAGATCGACTAATGCCATCGGTGTGAACATATAGCGCAGGCGCTGTTGCCATGACTTGGTATAGGGTGCCTGACGGTAACTGGTGGTTTGTGGAGCACTGGTAGAACTCCACACCCGAGCCAGATATTCAATTGTAAAAACCGCCACTGAAAACACCTCAAAAGCATAGAGTTGAGGATGCCATTGTTGGTGGAGTTCAGACTCGGTTGATGCCATAACCGCTACAGTGTTGAGTAAAATTAACAGGATTAAAAAAATATCAAAGGCCCGGCTAACGTAATCCCCTTTACGGTAAGGCTCCAGGATATGATAAATACGATCGCGTAACGGGTTATGGTTCATGGTAACTCCTTGATATTCCGTCTGGTTACTCTACCGGTCAGTGATGATGTTCAGCAAGTGTGGCTGTTAGTCAGGGTTGAGCTACCGCAATGTATCGGCATTTTTTAAAGTTGTGTAATTTTTCTGTGCTACCGAAGACTACCTTTATACCCTTCTGATTTACAGGATAATCAATATGGAATTTTTAACGCCGTTTTTTGAGAATATAACGCCCGCGCAGTATGCCGTTGTGGGATCGTCAGTCTTGCTGATGTGGTTTTTACCGGCCATAGTGGCGCTGGTGTTTAACCGCAAACAGGTCAAGTTAATTGCCCTGGCCTGTGTACCGGCTGGTTTTTCGCTGATTGCCTGGGGGGCGTAATGCTGTGGGCGCTAACGGGTAACATGGTCAATCGGCTTAATAAGAAGCCAGCTCCTCAGGAATAATGGATTGTTTTGTCGCAGACACTAAAAAGCCGCTCCAAAGAGCGGCTTGTTCTGATAAATGCTATTAAGCGAGACCAGCTTGTTCCCGCGCCATTGCCCGGTAGGCAATATCATTACGGAAATACACGTCCTTCCAATCGATAGCTTTAACCAGTTGATAGGCTTGCTGCTGGGCCTCGGTAACACTATTACCCAGTGCCGTGGCACAAAGCACCCGGCCACCACTGGTAACTACTTCGCCGTCTTTCAGTGCAGTGCCTGCATGAAACACTTTGCCGTCGAGTTTGGCGGCTTCGTCTAAGCCGGAGATCACGTCGCCTTTGGCATAATCGGCAGGGTAGCCACCGGCTGCCAGCACTACACCTACGGCAGCGCGGGAGTCGAAGCCAATCTCAACACCTTCCAGCTCACCGTCACAGGCTTTCAGACACAGAGCCACCAGATCGGACTGCAAACGCAGCATTATCGGCTGGGTTTCCGGGTCACCGAAGCGACAGTTATACTCGATTACCTTGGGCGTGCCGTCGGCCATAATCATCAGGCCGGCGTATAAAAAGCCGGTGTAGGGATACCCTTCACTGGCCATGCCGGCCACTGTTGGGTTGATGACTTCGTCCATAATGCGCTGGTGGATATCGAGCGTAACGACTGGTGCGGGCGAATAGGCACCCATGCCGCCTGTGTTAGGGCCGGTATCGCCATCGCCCATACGTTTGTGATCCTGACTGGTGGCAAACGCCGCGACGTTCTTGCCATCGACCATCACAATGAAAGAAGCCTCTTCACCGTCAAGGAATTCCTCAATAACCACACGGCTACCGGCTTCTCCGAAGGCGTTTCCAGCCAGCATGTCTTTAATGGCGTCTTCGGCTTCTTCCAGGGTCATGGCGACAATCACACCTTTACCAGCAGCCAGACCGTCGGCCTTCACCACGATAGGGGCACCTTTTTCACGCACGTAAGCCAGCGCTGGTTCAATCTCGGTGAAATTCTGGTAATCGGCGGTTGGAATGTTGTGGCGGGCCAGAAAGTCTTTGGTAAAGGCTTTAGAACCTTCCAACTGTGCAGCGCCCTTGCTTGGCCCGAAAATCTTAAGACCTTCAGCCTCAAAGGCATCTACTACACCTATTACCAGTGGCGCTTCCGGTCCAACAATGGTTAGCCCGATTGCGTTCTCTTTGGCAAATGCCACCAATGCTTCTACGTCAGTCGCTGAAATATCAACATTCGTTAAGCCCGCTTCGGTGGCTGTGCCGGCATTACCCGGCGCAACAAATACATCGGTTACGCCAATGGATTGTGACGCTTTCCAGGCCAGCGCGTGTTCGCGGCCACCACCGCCAATTACAAGTACCTTCATTAAAAGTGTTCCGTAAAGTTATTCAGGTTTCATAAATTTTAGGGTCATTCGGTCACTTTCACCAATGGCCAGGTAGTGAGCCCGTTTTTCATCGCCCAGTCTCAGGCTTGGTGGTAGTGTCCAGACTCCCCGTGGATGATCTGCATTATCCATTGCGTTTGCGTTAATCTCGCTGGTTGCCAGCAGCTCAAAGCCGGCTTTTTCTGCCATCTCAATCACGTACGATTGTTTCATGTAGCCAGATGATTCCATTTTATCGTCGGCATCAGACTCCGGTAAACGGTGATCAACAACACCCAGAATACCGCCTGGTTTCAGCGCTTTAAAAAAGGTCTTCATGGCATTTTTCACGCCATTCTCTTTGTCGGCCATATACCAGTTGTGCACGTTACGGAATGTCAGTACGCGATCGGCACTGCCGGCTTTGGCGACATCGAGTTGCTCGAGCGGATCAAAAGCGGTTAGCTCTACCGCGCTAAACGGCCCATCACTGGCCATTTTGTCTTTGAAGTTGGCTAACAGGCGGTTGTAGTAGCTGGGAGAGTTTGCTTTCACATTAAAGTGAGCTGCTACCAGTTTACCGTCTTCTTCCAGCAATGGCGCCAGAATGTCAGAGTACCAGCCACCGCCAGGCAGAATTTCCACTACGGTCATGTCAGGCTGAACGTCAAAAAAGCGCAGGGTTTGCTGGGGGTGACGATATTCGTCACGCAGACGCGCCTGGCTCGAACGTGTATCGCTGGCTACTGCATCAGCAATGGCATCGGCATTGGCTGTAAAAGCCGGTGTCGCCAGTAAGCTGGCAAGTAATAGAACCGCAGATTTACGCATTGATATTTCCCTTCTGTCATTAACAACGTGTTGTTTATACTGCATTACTCATCAGATCGTTTAATGAGCAATCACTATTGCGCTAGCCTAACACAAAATTTTTACATTCGTGATGTCAGGCCAGCACAAAAACACGTTACACAGCGTATGCTGAATTAGTGACGGAAGTGACGCATGCCGGTAAACACCATGGCAATGCCGTGTTCATCTGCAGCGGCGATAACTTCATCGTCACGCATGGAGCCACCTGGTTGGATAACCGCCTTAATGCCAGCGGCGGCGGCTGCATCAATGCCGTCGCGGAATGGGAAGAACGCATCAGAAGCCATTACTGAGCCGGCTACTTCCAGCTCTTCATCCGCCGCTTTAATGCCGGCAATCTTGGCCGAGTAAACACGGCTCATCTGGCCGGCGCCCACACCAATGGTCATACTGTCTTTGCAGTATACAATGGCATTAGACTTAACATACTTAGCCACTTTCCAGCAGAACATCAGGTCACGCAGTTGTGCTTCGGTAGGTTGGGCTTTGGTGACTACTTTCAGGTCTTCCATTTCCACCATGCCAAAGTCACGTTCCTGGATCAGCAAACCGCCGTTAACCCGTTTAAAGTCGTAACCTTCAGTTAACTGGCCAGCCCAGTCACCGCAAACCAACAGGCGTACGTTTTTCTTGGTCGCCACAATGTCAGTCGCAGCCTGAGAAACGGATGGCGCGATGATGACTTCAACAAACTGACGGTCAATAATAGCCTGTGCAGTAGTAGCATCCAGCTCGCGGTTAAATGCGATAATGCCGCCGAATGCTGAAGTCGGGTCGGTTTTAAAGGCGCGGTCGTAGGCCTCAAGAATATTTTCACCCAGTGCGACACCACAAGGGTTGGCGTGCTTAACAATAACGCAGGCGGGTTCGTTGAACTCTTTCACACACTCTAAAGCGGCGTCAGTATCGGCGATGTTGTTGAAGGACAGCTCTTTTCCATTTAACTGAGTAGCGGTGGCAACCGAGGCTTCCTGAATGTTGTTTTCAACATAGAAAGCCGCAGACTGATGGCTGTTTTCGCCGTAGCGCAGATCCTGCTTTTTGCTGACCTGAATATTATAGGTCCGCGGGAACTCGCTGTGCTCGTGCTCGCAGTCGTCAGCACAGTCGGTTGAGTCCAGACGTGCGCCGAAGTAGTTAGCGATCATGCCATCGTATTCGGCAGTGTGTTCAAATGCTTTAATCGCTAAATCGAAACGGGTGTTGTAGGTCAGTGATCCTTCGTTGCCCTGCATTTCACTGAGTACGCGTGGGTAATCGGCAGCATTCACCACAATGGTTACATCTTTGTGGTTTTTCGCCGCAGCACGTACCATGGTTGGTCCGCCGATATCGATATTCTCGATGGCATCTTCTAAGGTGCAGTCTTCTTTTGCCACAGTGGCCGCAAACGGATACAGGTTCACGGCAACTAAATCGATGGGGCCAATGTTATTTTCTGCCATCACCGCTTCGTCGGTACCACGACGGGCTAAGATGCCACCATGAATTTTAGGATGTAAGGTTTTCACCCGGCCGTCCATAATCTCTGGGTGTCCTGTGTAGTTTGACACTTCAATAACGGGCAGCCCCTTGTCAGCGAGTAGCTTGGCGGTGCCACCTGTCGACAGCAGCTCAACGCCTGCTTCGTGTAACGCTGTCGCGAACTCAACAATGCCGGTTTTGTCTGAAACGCTTAACAGGGCTCGTTTGATAGGTTTTGGTGTTTCCATAGTGGTATTTTGCTTCGATGAGGTTAATAACAATGGTGTGGGTGTCCGGAGTGTTGCTATTTTATCCGCCACTGCTTCCGGAACCAGGCGTGGCGGTTAAAACAAAAAGAGCACCAAAAGGTGCTCTTATGTGGGCCAGGCCCGCAGGGCTTAGTTCATGCCATACTGCTTTAATTTTTTGCGCAGTGTGCCACGGTTGATACCCATCATGATTGCTGCGCGGGTTTGGTTGCCGCGAGTGAAAGTCATAACTTCTTCCAGTAAAGGCGCTTCAACTTCAGCCAGTACCATTTCGTACAGGTTATCGATGTTGGTGTTGTCTAATTGCTTCAGGTACTTGTTGACTGCTTGCTTAACAGAGTCACGCAGTGGTTTTTGTGCCTGAGTTTGTGACGGAGTAGTTACAGTAGTTGTAAAAGGAGAAGTTACATTTTGATCGAACATAATACTTTCTTGCTCTTTTGTTAATCAGTCTTAAGCTGCCGGCGAGATCTGTCGGGCCTCACCATCAGGCAGCACGTTGTTAAAGTAGTGGTCAATGGCCTGCAGTTGCTCTTCGGCAGACTCCAGCGCATTAAACACTTTACGGAACTGACGATCCTTATCATGCTCCATCAAATACCAACCCACATGTTTGCGGGCAATACGAACACCGTTTTCTGCGCCATAAAAGGCATGAACCGCTGTTACGTGTTCTTTAAGCACCGAATGTTGTTCCATTAATGAGGGTGGGGCCAGCCGTTCGCCGGTATTCAGATAGTGGGAGACTTCTCTGAATATCCACGGATTGCCCTGGGCACCGCGGCCAATCATTAATGCATCAGCTTCAGTATACTCAAGCACTTCCCTGGCTTTTTCTGGTGAGGTTATATCACCATTGGCAACTACCGGAATTGACACCGCCTGCTTGATACTGCGGATAGTGTCGTATTCGGCAAAACCTTTGTACATACAGGCACGGGTTCGACCATGAACAGCCAGTGACTGGATACCATTTTCCTGTGCAATGCGAGCAATCTCCACCCCATTGCGGTTGTCCGTGTTCCACCCTGTACGGATCTTCAGGGTGACGGGAACTGACACAGCGTCTACAACTGACCGAACGATGGATTCCACCAAACCCGGGTATTGCAGTAGTGCTGAACCTGCCAGCTTTTTATTTACTTTCTTGGCAGGGCAACCCATATTGATATCAATAATCTGAGCGCCGTTGGCAACATTAAATTTTGCTGCTTCTGCCATTAAGTCGGGGTCGGCTCCGGCAATTTGCACAGAACGAATTCCTGACTCCCCGCTGTGATCCATGCGTTGCATGGATTTCGCTGTATTCCATACCCTTGGATTACTGCTCAGCATTTCCGACACAACCAAGCCTGCTCCAAGACGACGACAGAGCTGTCTGAAGGGCCTGTCTGTTACACCTGCCATAGGTGCTAACATTAGGTTGTTATCAAGTGTGTAAGTTCCAATTCGCATAAAAAACAACCTAGCTTTGCGTAGAAAATAACCACCTGTCTGAAACGGGGCGCTAAGTGTACGCGTTTTCTGTAATCTTGAAAAGGCTAAAAATTACACAAAATTTGCCTGTTCACTATTGACAAAGAGATTTCGTTTTTATGTCAGAGTGGTGACATTGACAATTAAGACAGATCAACCAGTATCGTCGATAATTAACCGTGCCGGCGGCCTGAAACTCGTGCCCATTCTTCATCTATGGCGCTGGTATCGAGGGTAATATCGCGGGCGTAAGCCTGTTCAATTCGCTCTACCTGTTCGGCAAGAATACCGGAAAGCACCAGTAAACCACCTGCTTTACAGTAGCCGGTAATGACGTCCTGTAACTCAAGCAACGGGCCAGACAAAATATTGGCCATCACAATATCGGCTTTTAGTGTGGGTTGGTCTGCCGGCAAAAATACCTTTAACCGGTCGGCGACCTGGTTGCGTTGAGCATTGTCCATGGATGCCTGTAAAGCCTGTGGATCGATATCGATACCAATGACTTCTTTAGCGCCGAGTTTTAAGGCGGCGATGGCCAGAATTCCCGAGCCGCAACCAAAGTCGACCACAGTTTTACCTGCGACATCTATGCTATCCAGCCAGCGTAAACATAAGGCGGTAGTGGGATGCGTGCCAGTACCAAATGCCAGACCCGGGTCGAGCATCACATTGACAGCATCGGGCTCCGGCACATCGCGCCAGCTTGGGCATATCCACAGACGGTTACCAAACTTCATCGGATGGAAGTTATCCATCCACTCCCGCTCCCAGTCTTTGTCTTCCAGCGGCTCTAAGCGGCATTTAAAATCCTTGCCAAGCACTCTGGCTTTTTCAAGACGCTTAATAATGGCTGGCATGTCGTCTGCGGCATCAAATAATCCGACGACCTGGGTATCCGGCCATAACATCACTTCACCTGGTTTGGGCTCGTACATCGGAGTGTCTTTAGCATCCACAAAGGTAACAGCCTGAGCGCCATTGGCACTCATCATGCCACCAACTTGTTCGGCTAGTTCGGCAGATGTATCGATTCGTAGTTGTAACCAGGGCATGGGATCCTCAGCGGTAGTACAGAAAAACGCAATTTTAACAGGGCTGGTAAGAATTGGTATCGGCGATTACACAGCATGGCGATAGTTGTGATTTTCATTTATGGTAAATAAACAAACGTCGCATTAATAATAAAGTGGAACAGTCCGCCGGAGAGAAACTATGAAACAAAGACTGCTTAGCATTCTGCTCGTCTGTTTCGTTGTATCCTGTGCCACGCAAACTCAGCCCGTGGTGGATAATAAATGGCTGGATGCACCGGTTGCTCAGCAGGTAGCGGCGATGAAGCGCGGTGAGTTAACTGCCGAAGCGCTGGTGGCTGGCTATCTGACCCGCATAGAATCGATTGATAAAAGCGGACCGACAGTAAACAGTATTCTGCTGCTTAATCCAAACGCGCTGGCAGAAGCCAAAGCAAAAGATGCAGCGCTCGTCAGCGGTGAGGCGACCGGCCCGCTGCACGGTATTCCGGTATTACTCAAAGACAATATAGAAACAAGGGATATGCCCACTACGGCCGGTTCACTGGCATTACTTAACAATCATACCCGGCGTGATTCGCCGCTGGTGGCCAGTTTGCGTGACGCCGGGGCGATTATTCTGGGTAAAACCAATTTGTCAGAATGGGCTAATTTTCGGTCAGAGGATTCCATCAGTGGCTGGAGTGCGGTAGGCGGGCTCACTCGCAATCCTCATGTACTTTCCCGCACGGCCTGTGGCTCTTCTTCGGGGTCCGGCGCTGCGATGGCGGCAGGACTGGCATCCCTTGCCGTCGGCACCGAAACCAACGGCTCGATTATTTGCCCGTCTGCAATGAACGGTATTGTAGGATTTAAACCCACGGTGGGCCTGATCCCCCGCACGCATATTGTGCCTATTTCGGTGACGCAGGACACTGCCGGTCCCATGGCTCGCACGGTAGCGGATGTTGCGCTGATGGCTTCAGTGATGGCCGGGCGGGATGATAAGGATGATGCCACCCTGGCTGAAAAGAGACCTGATGCCAGTGATTTTGCGGCAATTAACGGTAATATCCAGGGGCTGAAAGTTGGCGTTATGCGCTATCGGCAGGGCAACAATCCGGCAATTATCGCCGCGGTTGATGATGCGGTGGAGAAATTAACCGCACTGGGCGCACAGGTAGTGGAAATCGAGAATCTTGAACAGCCGGATGATTTTTGGGCCAAATCTTACCTGGTGTTGCTTGCTGAATTTAAAACCACACTGAATAACTATCTATTGTCATCACCTGCTGATTTGCCGGTGGCCAATCTGAACGAACTGATTGGTTTTAATCGCACGTCAAAACGGGAAATGCAGTTATTTGATCAATCTATCTTTGAGAAATCAGCGGCCACCGACGGCATGGCCGGTGAAGACTACCAGCAGGCCCTGGCGCTTGTTCGCACGGCAACCCGGGAGCAGGGAATCGACAAGTTATTAAACGAATATGATGTGGATGTGCTGGTAGGGCCGTCTAACAATCCGGCTTTCTTAATTGACGCTGTATATGGCGATAATGCGCCGGCAGGTTACGTGGGGGTTGGCTATCTGGCTGCCATTGCCGGTTACCCGCATATCACACTGCCGCTCACTAGGGTGAAGGATCTACCCGTGGGGTTGAGCGTGATTGGCGGCCAGTGGCAGGATGCGCAGGTGCTGAATACCGGATTAGCCTTTGAGCGTGCTAATCGGTTTATTGCTACGCCGGCTTTTTTACCTAACCGCTTCGAAGCGACTTCGGTGAAAGGTATTCAGTCTCCTTATCAAAAGCCCGCCCGGTATTGAAAAAGGCGACGTTATCATCCATAACGTCGCCCTCTTTATAACTCAGTCTGGGGATTAACCGGGTTTTTTCACCCAGGCACTACACCAGCCATTGGCATTAATTTGCTTGCCAGGGAAGATGGCACATGGACGCCATTCTGCGCCTGCATCGCCCTGAATGTACATGCAGGTTGCACATTTTGAACCTTCAACGGTGGATTTATGGGTGTATTTAAGCGCTTTTGCCGTGGCATCTTCTTCACTCAGATGTTCCTGAGCCTGCGCACGCAGGGCTACACTGCCTAACGTCATGCCAATTAGCGTGGTTCCGGAAAGTTTCAGAAAATCACGGCGATTGACTGATTTCATAGTATTACTCCAAAAAGTTAACGAGAATGATTCTTTTTTACCTTGGTCCCAAAATGCAAAAACCTGCCGCAGCAGGTTTTTTGGAATCATACATATTTATTAGTTTCTACTTATACACGTTAAAAGTGGATCTACCAACAGTAATTATCGATTCTATTGATCTGTATTAAATAGCTGTAACGGTGTTGGCGCTTTGTCAGGTTTTGCGTAAGCCATTTTGGCCACCGGGCTGGCCTTATGATAAGTATCCAGGCCGGTGACTGATGCCAGCTTCAAAGCGGTAATATCCAGCGTGCCATCTTCTGTGATAACCGATGGTTCAACCTGCACCTGTTGGATTCGACCAATCACCAGTTCCGTATTATTGACCGCGATAGGCAGAATATCCGCCAGTTTTAATGCTATTCGTAACGGACTTTCGGTAACAAACGGCGCGGCAAAGTCGTTTGTCCACAGTGGCGTAAAGCCTGCTTCATCAAATTCGCTGACAGTAGGGTCGTAGCGTGCAGAGGTTTGATGGCCGCTAGCATAAAGGTTAACCGGTAACGCATTGATGGTGAATAAACCGGTTTGCTTAATATTGCCCAGGGTGTCACGGGTGACCGTGTGCGGACGCATAATCATACCCATCAGAGGCGGGTTGGCACCGATATGCACAACTGAACTGATGATTGCCAGGTTGGTTTGTTGGTGTTCATTGCAAGTGCCAACCAGATTGGCACTTTTATAACCAGACAGACTGTTAATAAAATTAGCGCGGAAGCGTTGTGCCATCGCATCAATGTCAACTGAGTCAATGGTTTGCATCGTTACTCGTTCTCCCTTTCCGCGCGGATGTCAAGTTCACCGTTACTGTCGTAAATAGAAACGAGGATGGGCTGGCAGCAAATCTGACAATCCACCACCTGACTCTGGCCGATATCGTTAATTTCGTCGACTTCGATATCATTGATGGTCATGCAGTAGGGGCACTCAAAGGTGCTGGCCTTGGTTAAACTCATAGTGCTTTGCCTTGGTCGTTGTGCTTTCTTGTTAGGCTATACGTATGACTGGCACAGCTGGATTGAACAGGAGGGAAGATAGTTTGCCAATCAGATGAAAAAGAGGCGTTGTTGTTGCGGACGAATCCACTGGCTGACATGCCATCATCTTATTCCGCGTAAGATGCATCGGTGTCACTATCTCAAAAAACGTTACAGTAAAGCCGAACTGGCCGAAGGCACTATGGTGTGCCGCCAGTGTCATAATGGTATTCATCGCTTTTATGATGTGATGACCCTGGCCAAGTCTTTTTCAACGCTTGAGAGTCTTAAAGCCGCCCCCGGCCAAGCAAAATAGTAAACCTGGTGGTTAGCCGTAACGGTAGTAATTTTCACTGAATGCTGTATATTTATACATGTTATAGGTTCAGGATCTGCAATGCGAAAAACTCTCCCAGAACGGTATTACCTCGATCATTTTTATGAATTTCTGCAATTTTTTGAGGGCGCAAACCGACCGTTAATTGATGCCGAAACCGCGGCGTTTATAGAAAATTTTAAGGCGCTGGACAGTGATGATCAGTGTCTTGTTGTGCGCGCCGCTAACCGCAAATATCCGGTAGTGGTTACCAAAACTTTTGACTACGCAGAAATTGACGCGCCCCTGGAGCGATTAGCCAGGCTACGTGAGGCTGGTTGGTTTACCAGTATCCGTTACGGCGACAGCTATTCGCTTGGCCAGGCAATGACAAAATCCGATTTACTGATATTACTGAAGCACAACGGGTGTCAGGCTAGCTCAACCTTAGCCAAACAAGCATTAATTGATGAACTCTCTGGTGTCATGGTCCGCCAGCCACTGGCGGTGATGGATGAACTCCATGACCAATATTTATGGCGTGCTTATGATTCCCCGCTCAGTTATTTGTTGTTTTTGTACTTTGGCCATACCAGGGGCCGCCTGAATCAATTTTCCATGCGTGATCTGGGAGTCATGCGAACCCGGCAGGATGTAAGCCAACAGCTGGCGCGATTTGAAGGGCAGGATGCTGCTCGTGGTGCATTTTATTATGCGCGCCAGTTAACCGCTTTTAAGCAACTCAACGAAGAACAAAAGTCAGGCTTTCGCCCTGATACTGAAATAACGGTACATTGCCCAATTGGCGAGGATTATCGTGACCGATTGTTATTCCAGATGGGTTGTTACTGGCTGGCTAAAGACGCGCCAAAAGCCCTGGTGTTACTGAAGCAGGCTGGCAGCGATCAGGCCCAGGAGAAGTGGTTGCGGGAAAGTTATAAACTCGGCTATAGAGACGCGGTGCAACAGGCGCTTGAAGCCATTATTGACGATCCCGCCTCTGATACGTTACTGGCTTTTGCCGAAGATTTTTATGCCCGTAAATTTGCTCGAAAAAGAACCTCCACGCTAACTGACATGCTACGTGATGCGACTCATATAGTGCAACTGGATGATATCCACAATCAATCGGTAGAACAGGGCGTTATTAGCTACTATCGGCGTCTGGGTGTGGCAGCATACCGTGCTGAAAATCAACCCTGGAGAATGTTATTCGGGTTGTTATTCTGGGACTGGTTATATGGTGAATGGGGACTGGTGAGCGAGTTCGACCGGCGGCCACAAGTACTTCGCTACAATGATTTTTACGACCGGTTTGGCAGTGATATTGAACAACATCTCAATAAGTATTGTGCAAATGCCGATACGCTACATCGTTATCTTTTGAAACAAGCCAGTGCTCATTATGGCAAAGTAAACAGCCTTTTTATGTGGCGGCAGGGCTTACCGGAAAGCCTTAAAATACTGCTTGAGTACACGTGTGTGGATAACCTGCGCCAGTTTCTGGTGCTTATGTGTAAAGACTATGCCAGCCTGCGCGATGGCTTTCCGGATATTCTCGTGGTGGAAAATAACACCCTGCGTTTTGAGGAAATAAAGGCGCCAGGGGATCAGTTGCGGCGTAATCAGCTGATTACCATACAGCGCTTACGACAGTGCGGATTTGAAGTGGGAATTACCCAGGTCGAGTGGTATCAGGACCCAATGCAACCTTATGTAGTGGTGGATATCGAAACGACTGGCGGACAATCAGCTTACCATCGTATTACCGAAGTAGGCATGGTCAAGCTTATAGGGGGTGAAGAAGTCGCCCGTTGGCAGAGCCTGATTAATCCGCAGCGACATATTCCTTCCCGAATCACGCAACTCACTGGTATCAGCGATGAGATGGTGGTCCAGGCGCCGGTATTTACTGAGGTGGCCGAAGAGATAGAAGCTTTTACTAAAGACAGCGTATTTGTTGCCCATAATGTTAACTTTGATTATGGCTTTATAAAACAGGAATTTGCCCGTCTTAACCTGGACTTTAAACGGCCGAAATTCTGCACCTGTGCACGAATGCGAAAAGCGTATCCGGGGCTTAAGGCTTATGGACTGGGGGCATTATCTGCACAGTTTAATATTCGGTTGGAGAATCATCACCGCGCGCTGGATGATGCTTTGGCAGCCGCTGAACTTCTACGCCTGATACAGCGCAAAAACGAGTATGCTAAGTAGCTAATCAAATATAGTTTATTATAAATAAACTATATTTGATTATAATTTTAGATAAATTTTTTTGATCTATTTTTAAACAAAGTACATACTAATAAGAACACTTTCTAAGTGTGTATGCGTTCTTGCTGTTTAGCCCACTTTGGTGGGCTTTTTTATCCTCGTTTCACTTATTCGCACCTATTATTTTAGCCTTTACTTATAAATACTAAATTTTGGTCAAATTAACCATATTGTGGTTTTTACTATTTTTTTTAAAGTTGACCCAACGTTGATTTTTTAATTAAGTTGTTGTTATATAATGATTTAAAAAGTTGGCATCGTCGTTGCTCTAGCTTAAGCAACTCTCTCCCGTAAATGGTAAAAAGGAAATAACGATGAAAACTTTCACTAAAGTAGTAATGGTTGCAGGTTTAACTTTTGGTGCAATGGCAGCAGCGCAGGCAAACACTCAATTTGAAGCAGCAGATGATGCGATTACTTCTAAAATTTGTGTAATAGCCGCAAACGGTAACAAAATGAAATTACACAAAGCAATCAGGGATGCAGGTTTTACTCGAGGTTTTATAGAAGAAAACGTCACCTGCAACGAACTGCCAATTGTTGAATTTGTTGAGCAGTATGGTGAAAACGTAGCAAAAATTAATCGTTACATTACCGCTGGCGATTACACTGGTACTTTGATCAGCCGCGCAAACTAAGATGGTTAGTTGGCAAAAAAAGCCCCGACGGTAACCCGCGGGGCTTTTTGTTTTTTAGCTAATCAGGTTATCGAACCTTACTTGCCGGTATACCACCAATTCCCCAATTGGCCTTGGGAATTTCGGTAATAATCACTCTCACCCGCTCCTTCGGCGCATCGATTGAACGTGATATCGCATCCGTCACTTCGCTTATCAGTTGTGCTCTTTGTTCTTCGGTACGACCTTCCAGAATTTCCAGATGTGCAATAGGCATCGTATTCTCCTACACAAACTTCGCTGAAACAGAACCAAGGTCCTGGTAGCGCACGGTGATATTGTCGCCTTTTTTGACCGCTACGGCTGCGGTAATTCCGCCGGTCATAATAAAGGTACCGGCAGGAATTTCTTCACCGCGCTCGCCCAGCATATTGGCCAGCATGGCCACACTGGAAGCGGGATGGCCAAGTACCGCAGCGCCGGCGCCCAGCTCAACCACTTCACCATTGATTTCCATAACAACGCCAAGGGTTTTAAGATCCACATCTTCTACTTTTGCCATGCGGCCACCAGTTATGAACCGTGTGGAGGAGGCGTTATCAGCCACTACACTGATAAGGTCAAACTTAAAATTCTCGTAGCGCGAATCAATCACTTCTACCGCCGGAATAATAAAGTCAGTTGCTGCCAGTACATCACCAATGTGACAGCCGGGTCCTTTTAGTGGGGCTTTGGTTACAAAGGCCACTTCCGCTTCAATTTTAGGGTGGATAAGTTCTGAGGTATCAATATCTCCACCATCAGGCACTGAAAAATAGTCCGCCAAAAAGCCATAGACCGGCGTTTCCACACCCATCTGTGCCATTTTCGCCCAGGAGGTGAGGCCCATTTTCATACCAACCACCTTGTTGCCACGGGCTTCTTTACGGCGACGAATTTCCCACTGAATATCGTAGGCGTCATCGAAAGTCATATCCGGAAAGTCATTGGTGACCTTGGTGATGTCATGAACATTTAATTCGGCATTTTCAATGTGCTCTGCCAGAGAAAGCATTTGATCTTTTGTTAATGTGCGAGTGCTCACTTAGCACCTCCTTCCTGTTGTGCCAGCAAATCCAGGGCAACGTCTACAATCATATCTTCCTGGCCACCGACCATCCGCCGGCGACCAAGCTCGACTAAAATATCCACGGTTTTAAGACCGTACTTTTGCGCAGCCACTTCTGAATGGCGTAAAAAGCTTGAATACACACCGGCATAGCCGAGTGCCAGGGTTTCACGGTCAACCCGGACCGGGCGGTCCTGCAGGGGGCGAACAATATCGTCGGCCGCATCCATTAGCGCATAAAGGTCGGTACCATGCTCCCACCCCAGTTTATCCGCATTGGCAATAAACACTTCCAGCGGGGCATTGCCTGCACCGGCACCCATGCCAGCCAGGCTGGCGTCAATCCGATCACAGCCTTCCTCTACGGCTACTATCGAATTGGCGACACCTAAACTCAGGTTATGGTGAGCATGGATACCGGTTTCGGTAGCCGGGTCCAGCACATCCTTGACTGCGCGGAAACGGTCGCGAATATCCTGCATACCCATGGCGCCGCCGGAGTCCACCACATAGATGCAGGTAGCACCATATGACTCCATCAGCTTTGCCTGCTCAGCCAGGCCGGTAGGGGTTTGCATATGACTCATCATTAAAAAGCCTACCGTATCCATACCTAGCTTTCGGGCATGTTCAATGTGCTGTCTGGACACGTCCGCTTCGGTGCAGTGGGTTGCCACCCGCACTATGCGCGCGCCAGCGGCATAAGCATCGTCGAGATCTTCGATAGTGCCAATGCCGGGCAGCAGCAACGTGGCAATCTGAGTATGGGTTAGAACATCAGCGGCGGCCTCTATCCAGGCCAGATCGGTATGGGCACCAAAACCATAGTTGAAGCTGGAGCCCTGTAGGCCATCGCCGTGTGCCACTTCGATACTGTCGACTTTGGCAGCATCCAGTGCCCGGGCGATATCCTGCACATTCTGAATAGAGTACTGATGACGAATGGCGTGACTACCATCACGTAAGGTCACATCGGAGATATACAGTTTTTTACCAGGATTAAAGCTCATATTACGCGCCTCCTGTCAGTATTGATTTGGCCATGCGCTCGGCGGTTGCCATGGCTGCTGAGGTCATAATGTCGAGGTTGCCTGCATAAGCCGGCAAGTAATGGGCCGCTCCCTCTACTTCGAGGAACACTGACGTTTTCAGACCGCTGAAATTACCCAGACCCGGAATGTGCAACGGTGCGTCGGCAGGAATATCATCAAACTGGACTTTTTGTTTGAGACGATAGCCTGGTACGTAGCTTTGTACCGCTTTGGCCATTTCTTGTACCGAGGCGGCCACTTTTGTTTTGTCCACTTGCTCAGATAGCACATACACCGTATCGCGCATGATCATAGGGGGTTCGGCGGGATTTAGTATAATGATGGCTTTGCCTTTATCGGCGCCGCCTACCTGCTCAATGGCACGGGCGGTGGTTTGCGTGAATTCATCAATATTGGCCCGGGTGCCAGGGCCGGCAGACTTGCTCGATACACTGGCTACGATCTCTGCGTAATGTACCTTCGCTACCTGGTTCACTGCTGCTACCATGGGGATCGTTGCCTGCCCTCCGCAAGTCACCATATTGACATTAGGTTGCTCGATATGATCCTCAAGATTGACCACCGGTACGCAATAAGGGCCAATAGCCGCCGGGGTCAAATCGACCAGACGAATACCCGGCTTCGCCGTTTTCAGTTTTTTATCGTTGACCAGGTGGGCGCTTGCTGAGGTGGCATCAAATACAATACCGATGTCCTTAAACTCAGGCATATTAATCAGCCCGTCGACACCTTCGTGAGTGGTGGCTACGCCCATGCGCTGAGCGCGGGCCAGGCCGTCTGACTGCGGGTCGATACCCACCATCACACTCATTTTTAAATGGGTCGACGTGCGCAACACTTTGATCATTAAATCGGTACCAATGTTACCGGAACCGATAATCGCCACATTCAGTTTATTACTCATAGTGGTTGCTCCTATCAGGTGAAATACACACTGGCCGAGCCAATGCCGCCAATCTCAACGCGCATGAAGTCTCCGGCTTTAACCGGTTCCAGCGGCACCAGCGAGCCAGATAAAATGACTTCGCCTGCTTTGAGGCCGATACCGTATTCACCCAGAGTATTGGCCAGCCAGGTTACACAGTTAACCGGTGAGCCCAGCGCAGCCGCGCCAGCGCCGGTTGATAGAATCCTGCCATTCTTCTCCACGACCATGCCGCAGGTCACCAGATCGACCTTGTGAGGAGAAACCGCTTTATCGCCTAAAACAAACAATCCGCAAGAAGCGTTATCGGCAATAGTATCCTGGATAGCGATTTGCCAGTTTTCAATGCGAGAATCGACCACTTCAAAGCATGGAATAACGCACTCGGTGGCGGCCAGTACGTCGGCATTGGAAATACCCGGCCCCATCAAGTCTTTTTTGAGAATAAACGCAATTTCACCCTCTGCTTTAGGGGCGATAAGGCGTTCACTGATGGGCATCACCTCTCCCTGGTTGAACACCATGTCGTCGGTGAGATAGCCAAAATCGGGCTGGTGCACATTCAGCATGCTTTGCACGGCTTTACTGGTGACGCCGATTTTTTTGCCGATGACTTTGGCGCCGGCGTCAATGCGCCGGTTCAGCATTTGTAAAGAAATGTGATAAGCATCTTCAATGCTAATATCACTCTCCCGGGCAGTGAGCGGTGCAACTGCCTGTTTACTTTGCATGGCGTTGTAAAGTTCATCGCCATACTGTTTGATTAACTTTGCATCCATAAATCAGGTTCCGGTTTGGGAGGCGGTATTCGCCTCATTGAGAAAATTAGTGACCAGTTGTACAAAGCGGTCGGCGTGCTCTATCTGAGTCCAGTGCCCGCACTTGTTGAACACATGTAACTGAGCATTGGGGAGTAGCTCCAGTAGGGTTTGTGAGGCAGCCAGTGGGATGACCTGGTCGTCGTGGCCATGTACCAGTAGCGTTTGGTTTGGCAGACTGGCCAACGCGCCTAAAGGGCTGGCCAGCATCTCTATCCAGCGTTGCCGCGGGGCCGGAAACATGGCGGCAAAGGCCTCCTGAACGCCGGGCTGGATACTCGCTTCATAGCGCAATTGCGCCAGGTCGTCAGTAACCATTGAGCGATCAAAAGCAAACATGTTGAGCAGTTTGCGCATGTTGTCCAGCGATGGCTCATAGCCCCAGACCGCATCCAGCCCGGGGGTTAACGGAAAGCTCGCCCCGGCACTGCCCATCAGCACGAGGCGGCGCACCCGGTTGGGATAGGCGATAGCCAGTGCCAGAGCCAGTCCGCCACCAAAAGAGTTGCCAATAATATCGGCCTGTTCAATGTCCAACGCATCTAGCACACCAACGGCATGCTCAACCCAACGCTTTTTATTGTACAGGCTATCTGCCGGGCGTTCGCTGTAACCAAAGCCAAGCATGTCAGGAGCAATGACCCGACGCTCTCTGGCCAGTTCGGGAATGGTCAGGCGCCAGTTTGCCCAAGCGGTTACACCGGGGCCAGAGCCATGAAGAAGCATAACTGGGAAGCCCTCTCCCACATCATGGACATTGGTTTGCCAGCCTGCGGCCTGGATTGTATTGCCAATTTCCGCTCTGGTGTTACTACCGGGTGCAGTCATACCTGTCCCTACAACTTAAGGCAGATGTTTTTGAGTTCGGTATAAAACTCCAGTGAGTGTTCGCCACCTTCACGGCCAATACCCGATTGCTTACTGCCGCCAAACGCGGTGCGCAAGTCACGCAGGAACCAGCTGTTGACCCAGACAATACCCGCTTCCACCTGCCCGGCTACCCGCGCTGCCCGGCTTAGATTTTCGGTCCAGATTGCACTGGCCAAACCATAGGGCAAGCGGTTGGCCTGCTCGATGGCTTCATCTTCCGTATCGAAAGGCTGAATATGGCAACAGGGGCCAAAGATCTCTTCGTTGATGACGGCGGAGTCGTCACTTAAACCGGTCCAGATAGTAGGCTGGATCCAGCTGCCGTTTTTCAGCGCGTCGGGCATATCAGGAATGCCACCACCGGTAACCACTGTTGCGCCATCGTTAACTGCCTGCTGATAGTAAGACAGCACTTTGTCGCGTTGTTTTTGGCTGATCAGCGGCCCCAAATTCACGGTGGTGTCATCCGGCGGGCCAATTACCAGCTTTTCTGCCTCGGCTTTTAAACGACTGACGAATTCATCAAATATGGGCCGCTCCACATACACCCGCTCGGTGCCCAGACAGACCTGACCGCAGTTGGCAAAGGCTGAACGCATGGTGCCTTCAATCGCTTTATCCATGTCACAGTCTGCAAACACAATGCCTGCGTTTTTACCGCCTAACTCCAGTGATATATCGCGCACGCCCTTGGCGGCGTTTTGCATGATCAACTCACCGGTGCGGGTTTCGCCGGTAAAGGTGTAACCATCCACATCAGGGTGGGCGGTAAGGAAAGCGCCGGCAGAGTTGCCGCCGTACCCCTGCACTACGTTGTATACGCCATCCGGTACGCCTGCGTCTTTCATCACTTCGCCAAGCAATGCAGTGGTGGTAGGCGTTTCTTCGGAAGGCTTAACCACTACTGTATTTCCGCAGGCCAACGCCGGACCAACTTTCCAGGTCATCAGCAATAGCGGCAGGTTCCACGGGCTGATGACACCAATGACGCCTTTAGGGCGGCGCACCGCATAATTGAGTGCGCCGGTGCCGTCGGGAGTGGCCATTTCGAAGGCCTCGGTGGCGACATTTTTTACCATGTCGGCGAACACCTTAAAGTTGGCTGCACCACGCGGGATATCAATGTGACTGGCCAACGATTTGGGCTTACCGGTATCGGCGCACTCCGCTTCTAAAAATTCGTCGAAGCGGGCGTTAATACCGTCGGCCACGGCATGCAGAATTTTGCTGCGCTGGTCGATAGTCATTTTACTCCAGGGGCCTTTCAGAGCGGCGCGGGCGGCTTTCACCGCCGCATCCACTTCCGCTTCCCCGGCTTCATGCACCTGACTGATCACCTCACCCGTTGCCGGATTAATGTTATCGAACATGCTGCCACTGGCAGAGCCAACATACTGGCCGTTGATATAATGTTTAACTTCTTTCACAGCGAGTCCTGTATTGATGAGTTAAGTTAAAACCGTAAGAAAACGCTCGTTGAGCACACGGTCGTGATAGAAAATCGCTTTGCCGAGATCCTCGGCTTTCCAGGTAATGGGGTTATGATCGGGATACGTATAATCACCACCGGCAAACACTTCGTTGCGGTTACCCGATGGATCGAAGAAATAGATGGTTTTGCCGTGGGTAATGCCGTGCCGTGTAGGGCCAATATCCAGTGAGGTATTGGTCATGCTGATAAGGTCGGCGGCACGCAGAATATCTTCCCAGGTTTCCAGATAGAATGACGCATGGTGAAACTTGGCTTTTTCTTCATGATGAATAAAGGCAATGTCATGGGCCTTCATCGACAGCGTGAGGAATTGTGCAATCCGATTACCATCAGGATCAAGGACCTGTTCGGCCAGGTAGAACCCCAATACATCTACAAACAAGTCATAGGTTTTGGCCAGCTCATCGCCGTATAATAAACAGTGGTCAAAGCGCACTGCCTTCATGCCGCGAAGCGCCCGGGGCCAGGCTTCCGGATTGGTTTCTTCAACCCCCCATTTACCGGTATACGCTTTGTCTGCATACAACTCAAAGACATGACCGGAAGGTGCGGTAAACTGAACACGGCGGCCGCAATCCTTCAAATCTCCGGCGGCTTTGTGGGTCACTTCTAGGCCAAACGCTTCGATGTCAGCAGTCAGACTTTCAAGGGTGCTATCGTCTACTACCTTAAATGCCATAAAGTCCATGCCCGGTTCATCTGCCTCACGTAGGACCAGTGAAAACTTGTCTACTTCGCTCCAGGCTTTTAAATAAACTCTGCCCTGCTCATCACGGTCGGTTTCGTGTAAGCCTAACAACTCAACGTAATGTTTGATTGATGCTTCAAGATCCAGTACACGCAACTGAATGTGCCCTGGACGTAATACGCCTTTTCTCATTTTATTACCTCGGTGTGTTTTTGTTTTGCCTTGGCTACGCCGGTAATCCCGTTGATAGCCAGTGGTGAGGGGCTGCATTCAATGAGCAAATCGCTGGTGGGCTTAAGCCGACAGGCCAATGCGTACCCCTGTTGTTGTTGTTCTGAAGAGACCTGGGCCTTGCTCATGCGGCCGCATTCATAGCTGCCCGAGATGACTTTGACCCGGCACACGCCGCACCCGCCGCCACGGCAACCAACCGTAATAGTGCGAAGCCCATGACTTTCCATGGCCTTGAGCACAACCTGTTGCTTGCTACAGGTAAAACTGTGTTGGGTGTGTTGCTCGGTGATCACATACTCAGACATGCACTGTTGCTCCGCTGTAAACACTTAAGTCTCCGGCATCAAAGAAAAAATTTTGATGCAGTGCGGTGAACTGAGCAACGGCTGTGCCAAAGGTTAATAAATTGTTTAAATATATTGTTAACCTGTTGATAGAGGAGTAATTTATACAAGGCTTGTGGCATCCATAAAATGAAATTTCCTGGTGTTTAGCCTCTTCGTTACCGCCCAATTTTTATGAAATGATTAATTTTTTTGCATTTTTTGATCATTTGATGAAATCAGTGATTGGACCTTCATTAAAATATTTAATCATTTAGTTGATTTCTGTCCGCTAAGGGTTTTACATATACTTTACATCTGAGCGGCTAGTCAGTGTTCGACAGCGATATGCAGAGGAAAACCATGACCATAAAATTCGAACCAAAGCTTAATCATGTGGATATCCAGGACCTCACTTCACTGATTCAGTTTGAGAGCACCGAAGGCAAGATTTGGTTTGGCGAACAGCGGATTTTGTTTATGCAGCTCCCCGCACTGGCGGCCTTTCGGCGTGAATTAGTCAACAGTATTGGCGTGGAACGGGCCAAAGGTTTCTTTATGCGCCTGGGTTATCAGGGCGGTTTACGCGACGCTGAGCTGGCCAGGCGGTTACGGCCGGATTGCGACGATATGGCGCTGTTCTGGACCGGGCCGCAACTACATTCACTGCGCGGAATGGTAAAAAACCGGCCGATTAAAATAGAAATCGATAAGGATAGCGGCCATTTTTACGGCGAGCTGGAATGGGTGGACTCCTGGGAAGTGGAGATTGTACAAACCGAGCTTGGCCAAATCGATGAACCGGCGTGTTGGTCGTTACTCGGCTATGCCTGCGCTTATACCTCGGCAATTATGGGGCAGGAAATTATTTTCCGTGAGGTGAGTTGTCGTGGCTGTGGTGATGAGCGTTGCCTGATAGTGGGAAAACCTGCCAATGAATGGGACGATGCGGCCGAATTCTCCAGATATTTTACCGCCGAGCCTATTATTGAAGAGCTGTATAGCCTGCAATCGCAGGTGAAGTCGCTGCGTAGCAGCCTGGTTCGCCATCAGGGGCAGTATTACGGGATTGGTGATTCGCCAGAGTATAAAAATGCCTGCAAAAAAATCGACAAGGCGGCACACAGTAAAGTCTCAGTGTTGTTACTTGGGGAAACCGGTGTAGGCAAGGAGGTAATTGCCCGCAGCGTACATTTACGCAGCGATCGCGCCGAACAGGCATTTGTTGCCGTTAACTGTGCAGCCATTCCCCAGGAGCTTATCGAAGCTGAGTTATTTGGGGTGGAAAAGGGCGCGTTCACCGGCGCAAATCAGTCTCGCGCTGGTCGCTTTGAACGTGCCCATGGTGGCACAATTTTCCTCGATGAGGTAGTGGAACTAACGCCCAGGGCTCAGGCCTCTCTGCTCCGGGTACTTCAGGAAAGTGAGGTTGAGCGGGTGGGCGGCGTGAATACCCGCAAAGTGGATGTAAGGGTTATTGCCGCTACCAATGAAAGCCTGGAGCAGGCGGTGAAAGACGGTAAATTCCGGGCCGACTTGTTTTACCGGTTAAACGTCTTTCCGGTGCAGATCCCGCCGCTGCGTAATCGATTGGATGACCTGCCGTTGCTGGTAGAGCACTTCCTTGCCAAGTTTCACAATGATTACTCTAAGCGCACTCTCGGTTTATCGGATAAGTCCTGGCGGTTTATCAAAAATTACTCGTGGCCGGGTAATATCCGCGAGCTTGAGAACGTTATCGAGCGTGGCGTTATCCTGACCGATAATCACGAAACGATTTCACTGGAGTCGCTGTTTGCCAGTATTGGCCCTGAAGCCGGTAATACCGACGATACTCATGTGTATTCAGAAGGCCATGTGGTGAAGCCGAGCAATATAAAATCCGCAGAAGGCTGGGTGGATACGCTTATCAATCAGCAAATCGGCCTGGATACTATTGAAGAGCAGCTTATCAACCGGGCCATGGCAATGACCAACGATAATGTCTCGGCGGCAGCCAGGTTACTTAACCTTACCCGCCCGGCACTGGCCTATCGGCTAAAAAAGCTTAGTGAGAGCGACTCGACAGATGTGAAGTGATCAAATGATCAAAACTGCCAGTTCTGGCAGTTAATGTGCCTGGGAAGTGGTGATCATTAGTATCGCCTTTCATAGTTAATCTACTGAAAATAATGAATAAATAAGAATTTATGGTGATTCTCTGAGAGTCGGTACTAATTATGCTGGGGTAACCGTTACTGTTAGTTGCTTTATGTCATCAGAGGTGTATTTTGCAAAGCCAATCCCAACAACCCGTTACTGTAATTGTATCCAGACGGGTCAAACCCGAAGCCGTAGCTGCGTTTGAAACCTTAAGTAATGAAATGTCACGCCGGGCGAGTGAGTTCGACGGTTATATGGGCGCTACATTATTTCGACCGGTGAGTCCTGAAGATCCTGAATATCGGATGATTTTTAAATTTGCCGATGAGGCTAGTCTGGCGGTATGGGAAAACTCAGCCGAACGGGCTGAAATGCTTGAAAAACTCGAAGCGCTACTGATCTCTCCAACCGAGCGGGAAAAGGTATCCGGTCTGGTGACCTGGTTTAGTTTACCCTCGCAAAACCCGGTAAAGCCGCCACCGAGGTATAAAATGACCGTTGTCAGCTGGCTGGCGCTCTACCCGGCCGCTACACTGATTTTCTGGTTATTCGGCCCGTGGCTTGCGGCAATACCATTGCTACTGCGCACCTTGCTGGTCACAGCTGTGTTAATGATTCTGATGTCATATGTGCTGATGCCGTTTATGACTAAACGCTTTGCTTTTTGGTTATATCCCGGAAGCCCTAAGTAACCTGGCAACTTACTGATCTAAATGGTTATATGAACACTATTGGCGGGTTTGTTTGGGAGACTGGATAACCTGTTTGGGCTAGGCTTTCTGGACCACAAATCCCCCTTTGTTGGGGATAAATTCAAAGTCCGGCACCCGCTCTTCATCGGCGGCTTTGGTTAGGTAGACTATCCAGTAATCAATATTGGAGGACTGTAGATCAGAGAAAAATCAACCCCTATCGACCGTTGCTCGCGGTAAAAATCTAACTCACCCAGTAAATGAAAGCGATGATCTTCAGAACGTTTAAAGGCCTTCCAAACGGCGGTTGGGGGCGATAACCTCCGGTAACGGCTTCGACCTGAATGCCCATGAGACCTCTGTAATAGCGTGGTAGCGGGAAGCCGATGTCATGCAGCCGGGCATTGGGGCTGCCGCCAAGGTTGTGCTTGACATGGATTATGTTGAATTAACTTTGCCTGAGCAATTGCCGGCTGATTGAACCCACTGGTACTGATATCTTCGGCGGCCGTTTCAGCGTATGTTAAAAGAGTAACCAGGGCCAATAAGCCAATCAGGCACGTAAACCAGAACCATACAGTAACTCCTTACTGTCAGCGCTTAGAATGAACGTTTCAGGCCGATCAGAACTCGACGGGTATTACCCACCATATCAATTCGGCTAAACCAGTCAAGCTGCGCCATCGGTAAGGCGCCGGAGACTTCTATAGAACCTCCGTGGCCGGTACCCAGGTAGTCCTCTGTCAACTCGGCACGTTGGCCGAAGTGAGTACTAACGTAAGCATAATAGGCGTACATTTCCAGGGGATACTGACCAACGGTAAACACGTTGTCGAAGCCCAGCACCAGTTTGTTTTCTGCTTCGTCAACACGCCTGACAACCTCCGCAAACCACACACGCTCAGACTGGTGAAAACGCACTTCACTACGTAGGTAATTGCCTTCAATAATGCGCTCTACACCAAACTCCATACTGAATTGCTCGTTGATAGTGGCGCTGTACTCAAACTCGAATAAGTTAAGGTCGTCTGCAAATGACAGAGCCTTATCCGGATCGGTACTGTTGATGGCACCTGCTACCAACTCCAACTGATGGCCGGGCTTTGCTTCGTAGACATGACGAATACCCTGAAACCAGCCGTCTTTCGACATCCCGGTAGCCGAAATGCGGCCTTTGTAGGTAGGAATAATACCAATTTCAGTTTTACCCAGTACATGAGTGCGACGCAGGTAAACACGCCTGACCGCAATCTGGTTGCTGTCGTCATCACCAAAGGTGTTGTGACTGGAACTAAAGTCGTCGCCTGTGACGACAAAACTGTGCAGGCTCCATTGGTTACTGAGATTAAGCTGAGGATAAAAACGCAGCCGAAACTGTGAGCGGTTACTTTGGTCTGAACGATTGTCATAGCGAACCTGCACATCGAGCTTTTGCTGGTAAAAGTCAGCAGATTCTTGTGCCTTAGCCAACGGCGTAACAAGGAAGATGAGACATCCCATAAAGCAGACCAGTGTGGTGCGCAGATAAGCCATAGGATACATTTCTATTCAAAGCTAAAATCGCAGTTTAGCCTAAGTAAAGGGGCTACAACCAGAGTTTCTTTCCGGGCGAAAAGGTTGATTTAACAGAAAAAAGCCGGCAAGGATGCCGGCTAACAAGTGGAGAAGTACCTTTACTAAAGGTCACCAACAACTACGATGGGTCAATACCATAACAGTTGGTATAAATTAAACTAAAGTTTAATTTAATGTAAATATAATGGGAGACGGCGAATACTAGTAATCAAAAAAACGATTCAATTAATCGACTAAATAGAATCATCTTCAATAAAAAAGGCATTCCGAAGAATGCCTTTTAACTGGTCTTGTTCTGATTAGCTCAGGTCTAACTTTTTCTCGAGGTAGTGAATGTTAGTACCACCTGCGTAGAAGTTTTCATCGGCCATAATGCGCCGTTGTAACGGAATGTTGGTTTTAATGCCATCGACAACCAGTTCATCCAGTGCATGACGCATACGGGCAATCGCTTCATCGCGGCTTTCACCGTAAGTGATGAGTTTGCCAATCATCGAATCGTAGTATGGCGGTACGGTATAGCCGGCATAAATATGCGAGTCCCAACGTACACCTAAACCACCTGGTGGGTGGAACATCTCAATTTTACCCGGACTTGGAATAAATGAGTTAGGATCTTCGGCGTTAATCCGGCATTCAATGGCGTGGCCACGGATCTGGATTTGCGACTGATCGATAGACAGTGGCTGACCGGCGGCAATGCGCAGCTGCTCTTTAACCAAATCAACGCCAGTGATCATTTCTGATACCGGGTGCTCTACCTGAATACGGGTGTTCATTTCGATGAAATAGAATTCGCCGTTTTCATACAGGAACTCAAAAGTACCGGCACCGCGGTAGCCTATTTCAATACAGGCTTTACGGCAACGATCACCAATTTTATTGCGCATTTGTTCTGAGATTCCCGGTGCCGGCGCTTCTTCCACTACTTTTTGGTGACGACGCTGCATCGAGCAGTCCCGTTCGCCTAAGTGAATAGCGTTGCCCTGACCGTCGGCCAATACCTGAATTTCCACGTGACGAGGATTCTCGAGGAATTTTTCCATATAAACAACGCTATTACCAAAAGCAGCACCCGCTTCTGCCTGGGTTGTTTCGATGGATTTAATCAGTTCGGCTTCGCTGCGTACAACACGCATACCGCGACCACCACCGCCACCGGCAGCTTTAACTATGATCGGGTAGCCAATGCGCTTGGCGATGGCTTTATTGCGATCGGCGTCGTCTGTTAACGGGCCATCGGAACCAGGTACACAGGGCACGCCGGCCTTTTTCATGGCATTAATCGCAGACACTTTGTCTCCCATCAGGTTGATGGTATCTGCTGTAGGACCAATGAAAATAAAACCACTTTTTTCTACCGCATCGGCAAAGTCCGCGTTTTCGGCTAAAAAGCCGTAACCTGGGTGAATGGCGATTGAGTTAGTGACTTCTGCCGCAGCAATAATGCGCGGAATGTTCAGATAACTTTCGGTAGCGGATGCGTTACCGATACAAATTGATTCATCAGCAAGCAATACATGTTTAAGATTTCGGTCGGCAGTGGAGTGCACGGCTACCGTTTTAATCCCAAGCTCTTTGCACGCTCGCAGGATCCGCAGTGCTATTTCACCGCGGTTAGCTATGAGTACTTTATCCATGAGATTACCGTTTATTCGATGATGAACAGAGGCTGGTCGAATTCTACTGCTTCCTGGTTTTCTACCAGAATAGCCTTAACAACTCCGGCTTTATCAGACTCAATTTGGTTCATCATCTTCATAGCTTCTACGATACACAAGGTATCGCCAACATTAACGCTCTGACCTACTTCAACGAAATTTTTGGCTGTAGGTGAAGAAGCGCGGTAGAAGGTCCCGACCATCGGTGATTTAACGGTATGGCCAGCCGGTGCTTCTGGCTCTGCCGGCGCGGCAGCTGGCGCTGGCGCGGCCGGTGCAGCCATCGGCGGCGGAGCAGCATAATGAACAGGCGCAGCAGCTTGTGAACTGCCGCGGTGAATACGTACAGATTCTTCACCTTCGGTGATTTCTAACTCGGCAATGCCTGATTCTTCGACCAGCTCAATCAGTTTTTTTATCTTTCTAATATCCATAATCTGTCTCTGTTTGTCTTTTCAATTAGTGGGTAAAAATATCGGCTGCTGCGTCCAGGGCGAGTGAGTAGCCTTTAGCGCCAAAGCCTACTATTACGCCAGCAGCGATATCGGAAAAATAGGAATGATGTCGAAATGCTTCACGGGCATGTACGTTCGACAAATGCACTTCAATAAACGGGATGGATACACTTAACAACGCATCCCGCAACGCTACGCTGGTATGCGTAAAAGCAGCAGGATTAATAATGATGCCATCCACCTTACCCATAGCAGCATGGATACGGTCAATGAGCACTGCTTCCGAGTTGGACTGCAAGTGTTCTAGTTCTATACACATGCCTTCTGCCTGTTTTGACAGACCTTCGACAATGTCGTTGAGTGTGGCGTGGCCATATTTTTCTGGCTCACGTTTGCCTAACATATTCAGGTTAGGGCCGTTCAGTAGAAGTATTTTCATTAATCTTGTAGTTATCTTGCGGCTAAGTTCGGCATAAATACCAGTTATACATAAATTCGTGAATGTTTTACACAAAAACCACGTTGAATTAATACTAAAATAAGCTTAATCGACAATTATAGTTAATAATTAAGATATCGCAGCAAAATACTGGTCTTATCAGGAGTTTTAGCCGCAACTTCTCGATATTGAGATAGGCTCAAATAAATGTTGCGGTCGAGCAAAGAGGCAAGTTTACAGGCGATTGCCCCTGGCTTTGCGGCGAATGGCTTCCGTAAGTTGTTTGGCAATCTCCGGAATAGGCAGAGACTTGTCCACACCGCCGCGTTTAACGGCTTCCTTGGGCATGCCGTAAACCACGCAGGTTGCTTCATCCTGAGCAAAGGTGGTGGCACCGTTGTCATGCATTGCGCGCATCCCCTGGGCGCCATCACGGCCCATGCCTGTCAGGATCACGCCAAAGGCATTGTGACCAACGTGTTCCGCAAGGCTATCAAATAGTACATCCACAGAGGGTTTATGACCGCTAACCCGGCCCTCGTTAGTAAGTTGGGTGCGGTAATCTGCGCCGTATTTAATCACGCTTAAATGCTGATCGCCGGGTGCCAGGTAAGCGTGACCGGGCAACAGGCGTTGATTATGCTGTGCCTCGTTAACAGTTAATGCACATTGGCTGTTAAGGCGTTTGGCGAAGGATGTGGTAAAGCCTGGCGGCATATGTTGGGTCATCACGACGGCCGGAAATGAGGCTGGTAACCGGACCAGCAAATCTTTAATGGCTTCGGTACCGCCGGTGCTGGCACCGATACCTACAATTAATTCGGTGCCGGAGTAGGATAACTGGGTTTTGGTCACTGTCTCATTGGCGACCCTTTTTTTGACCCGGGCCCCGGCTGCCGCAATTATCTTGCTGGTAACCAGTTGCTGAAAAGCCAGAAATTTGGCCTGAACATCGATTTTTGGCTTGGGAATAAAATCTACTGCACCCAGTTCCAGCGCCAGCAAAGTGGCATCTGCGCCTTTTTCGGTCAGGGTTGAAATCATCACTACCGGGGTGGGCTTGGCTTTCATCAGGCGGTCTAAAAAGGTCAGACCGTCGACCTTGGGCATTTCGATATCAAGGGTAATGACGTCGGGGCTGAAACGCTTCACCATGTCCTTTGCGACATAAGCATCCGGGGCAGTACCCACCAGGTTTAGGTCGGGATGATTAGCAATAATTTGCCTCATCAACGAGCGGATCAATGCCGAATCATCGACAACCAGTACTGAAATGGTCATAACAAGCTACTCAAAAAAATCAATCTCACCGCTAATCGGCGTATCTTTAATACGCATGCGGTATTCACTTTCACGATCAAGAATAGTGGTGTTGTGCATAATTTTAATTTTACGCACCTTCACTTCTCCGGTGCCGGGGAAAAAATATACTTTGCGTGGGTAGGGGCCCAGTAAATCCCGGGCCAGCACCGGAATATTTTCCAGTTTCAGGTAGTCGAGTACGAATTCACTGTTGCGCTCACCAATGTTGTGGACGGTAAGGCCTTGCAATACGTTGCCACCACCAAACACTTTGGCTTCGAGGCGGTTTCTGTCGGCCCCCATTTTAAGCAGCTCGTTAATAAGCAATTCCATGGCATAAGTACCGTAACGGGCAGAGGTATCCATCTGTCCGGTGGTGACAAACTCATCGTTTGGCAGTAAAAAATGGTTCATACCACCAATTTTGGTTGCGGGGTCGCGCAGGCACACCGATACGCACGAGCCCAGCACTGTTACAATCATCGTTGGGTCTTTGGTGGCATAGTATTCACCCGGCAGGATTTTGACCGCGTCATTGTCGAAGTGTCGGTCAAAATACCGGTTTGGTGTAGTCTTCCCAGGCAATGGCGTCATAAGATTCCCCGGTTAACCTGATAAATGGTTTTCCCCATTGGCCGCATATAACGACTCAGGTGAGAAAAATTTTCAGAATGTCCGGCGATATACCAACTGTCTGTTTTCATTAATCTGAGAATTCGCTTCAGAATCACCTCTTGCGTTGGCTTGTCGAAATAAATCATTACGTTGCGACAAAACACAATATCCAGCCCTGCTTCCATAGCATAGTTATTATCCAGCAGATTTTGTTGAAAGAAATAGATACTCTTGCGTAATTCAGGGACCACTCTTGCCTTGCCTGCGTTGACGCCTACACCGCGATGAAAAAACTGTTTACGTCGCAAGGGGCTGAGTTTTTCGACCTGATCGATGGGATAAATACCGGCTTTAGCCCGCTCAAGCATCCGACTATCGATGTCGGATGCATATATTTTGACATTGGTGGTCAGTGCCCCCCTGGCTTCTGCACAGGTCATCGCTATGGAGTAAGGCTCCTCACCGCTGCTGCTGGCGGTACACCAGATCCGTAATGGGTCTGGGTGAGTAAGCAAAAATCCTTTCAGCTGCTCGAAATGATGCGCCTCGCGAAAAAAGGAAGTCAGATTCGTGGTTAATGCGTTAATAAAGTGTTCGGTTTCAGCCTGATGATTATCCAGATACCTTAAATAGGCCTGAAATGTATCAAGATTCAGAGCGCGCAGCCGCCTGGCCAGGCGGCTGTAAACCATATTATCCTTACTGTCGGCCAGGCTAATGCCCGTGAGCGCACGAATTTTCTGCCGAACCGCATTAAACTCTTTGATCGTAAATGCAAAAGGTTTATCCATGTATACGCTCGTTAAACCTTAAAAACTCTCCCATTCATCATCATCCGGCTTTGCGGCACTGAGTTGCTGAGAACGGGCTGCCATGGCTTTCGCCGACACTTTGGGTTTGCTTTGTGGTTGCGGCGCAGAGCGAATAACCGGCGTACTTTCCAGTTTGCTTTCCTGATCCAATTCGAAGAAATTGACCCGCGAGATTAACTGAGAAGCCTGTGAGCTCATGCTCTCAGCTGCAGCGGCGGCTTCTTCAACCAGGGCGGCATTTTGCTGGGTCATCTCGTCCATCTGAACCACGGCTTTGTTAATTTCGTCGATACCGCTGGCTTGTTCGGCGGAGGCCGAGGCAATTTCTGACATAATGTCGTTAACGCGCTGGATTGCGGTGACGATTTCACTCATAGTGGCGCCAGACTGATTTACCAGCTCATTACCGCTTTCCACTTTAGATACCGAGTCAGATATCAGGCCTTTGATATCTTTTGCTGCATTGGCAGACCGCTGCGCCAGGGTGCGCACTTCTGAGGCCACAACCGCAAAGCCACGGCCTTGTTCGCCAGCACGCGCCGCCTCGACGGCCGCATTGAGCGCCAGTATGTTGGTTTGGAAAGCAATGCCATCGATAACGCCGATGATATCCTCAATCTTCTTGGCTGACTGGTTAATGTCTGCCATGGTGTCAACCACCTGCTCTATCAGTTTGCCGCCAGAGATAGCCACTCGCGATGCCTCTGAAGCCAGGCCATTAGCCTGTTTGGCATTGTCGGCATTAAGCTGCACAGTACTGGTGATCTCTTCCATACTGGAGGCCGTTTCTTCCAGGCTTGATGCCTGTTGTTCGGTTCGGGAAGACAGGTCAGCATTGCCTTTGGCAATGTCAGCCGAGGCGTTGTTAATGGTTTCCGAGCCTGTGCGAATCTCATGAATGATGCTGGACAGATTGGTTACAAAATCGTTTACCGACTGAGCCAGTTGTTCAAATTCACCTTCATATTCGCGCTCAAGACGGCTGGTAAGACTACCTTTGGAAAGCGCGAGCATAACGTCGCAGATATCATTCACGGCAACTTTTCGGCCGGTAATGTCGGTGGCGTATTTTACTACTTTGAAGACTTTGCCGTTGTCGTCAATGATGGGGCTGTATGTAGCCTGAATCCAAACGTCCTTGCCACCATTGCCAATGCGGTGGAATTCACCCGTTTGGAATTGACCGTCTGCGAGTTGTTCCCAGAACAACCGGTATTCGCTACTGGCACGGACGGCTGGATCGACAAACATGCTGTGATGCTTGCCTTTTATGTCGCCAAGGGTGTAGCCCAAAGCATTGAGGAAATTGTCGTTGGCCTCGAGGATTTTACCCGTTGGATCGAATTCAATGACCGCCTGGGACTGAGTAATCGCCTTAATCTGGCCTGAGAAGTAAGCATTTTTCAATTTTTCTTCGGTGATGTCAGTGGCGTATTTGATAACCCGGGTCACTTTTCCATTACTGGTTACCACCGGGTTATATGACCCTTGTATCCAGACTTCTTCACCGCGGCTGTCGTAACGCAAGAATTCCCCTGACACATACTCTCCGCGGTTTAATTTTGCCCACAGCGCTTTGTACTCAGGGGAGTTAGCATATTCTTTATCGACGAAAATCCGGTGATGCTCACCAGCGATTTCTTGCTCGTTGTAACCCATTAGCTCGAGGAAGTTCTCATTGGCCGTAAGAATTTCTCCGTTAGGACGAAACTCGATAACACCCTGGCTTCGGTTCAGCGCAACCAGTTTATTTGATGCGAGGTTATATTCGGTTTTATCTACCCACTCGACCATGGCACCGTCGGGATTGCCCTGCGCGTCGAGCAGCGGCTGAAGCTTGAGGTCAAAGTTGACATCGCCGACTTCAATCGATGAGGACACTGGTGCCCTTAAATCGGCCAGAATACGGCGCTTATGGTCTGGATCTTGGTGGAATTGGTCAATGTTCTGACCCACTAAATTCTCAGCAGAGAAATGCGGCAGTACTGTGCGAATATCAGCTTCATACTTTTTGAGCAGGTTATATACGGCATCGTTAGCATAGATGATATTTCGGTTCTTATCAGCGACCATGACACCGGAAGAGATGGCATTGAGCGCAATTTCATAATATGCCGGCATCTGTGGTTCTGGCTGGCCCCCAAAAAGGTTTCGCAAGTTCATACTGAGCCCTCGTTTTGCTGATTCATGCTGTCAAAAATGCCGATTTCCCTGCTGGTAATCAGTCGTTCTATGTTGACCAGAATGACAAGTCCGTCATCCACGCTGGCCAGGCCATCCAGGTAGCGGCTGTCGAAAGCGACGCCGAATTCCGGGGGCGGGTGAATTTCGCCTTCGGTGACATTGATAACGTCTGACACGCTGTCTACCACAATACCGACAATCCGGTCCTGCACGTTAAGCATAATGACAATGGTAAATTCGTTATATGTGGCTTCACTGACATTAAACTTCACTCGCAGATCGACAATAGGCACAATATCGCCGCGCAGGTTAATAACGCCTTTGATAAAGTCAGGGGCATTGGCAATTTTCGTAACCGGTTCGTAGCCACGAATTTCCTTAACCTGAGTAATGGCCAGGCCATATTGCTCTTCGCCCAACATGAATGTCAGATACTCCTTGCTTGCACCACCAGTTACTGCGCTGGCAGCGTCCTGAGATGACACGGTATTCATCAGGCTAACCCCACTTGATTGATTTGTTCATTTTTCATCAGGTTGTCAACATCGATAATCATGGCCACTTTGCCGTCGCCCATGATGGTTGCACCGGATATGCCGTCTACTTTTTTGTAATGGCGTTCCAGGCTCTTAATCACCACCTGTTGCTTGCCGAGCAGTTGATCCACAATAATGCCGTAACGCTTTTTGCCTATCTCGACCAGCACAATAATTGAGTTGTCAATCGGCTTGCCCGGTCCGTCAATTTGCATTTGCTCGCGCAACGATAGTAGTGGCCAGTACTGCTCCCGGCTCCATAGCATGGTGTCGTTAGCCAGGGTTTTAATTTGCTCTGGCTTGGGTTGCAGCGACTCAATAATATTCAGTAGTGGAACAATATACGTCTCACTGCCTACCGATACACACATGCCATCAATAATGGCCAGTGTCAGAGGTAATTTGATAGTAAAGGTTGAACCCTGGCCGGCGCTTGATTCAATATCAATGCCGCCTTGAATAGCTTCAATATTTTTACGCACCACATCCATGCCAACGCCGCGGCCTGATACGTCGGTAACTGCGTCGGCAGTGGAGAAGCCCGGCGCAAAAATCAACTGCCAGACATCTTCATCAGGCATCTTGGGGTCTACATCCAGTCCGCTAGAAAGGGCTTTCTCCAGAATTTTATCCCGGTTAAGGCCACCACCATCATCCTGAATACTAATCAGGATACTGCCGCCTCGCTGTTCCGCTTTAAGAACGACGGTGCCAGTTTCTGGTTTACCAGCCGCCAGGCGTTTCTCCAATGGTTCTATACCGTGATCCAGGCTATTGCGGACCAAATGGGTAAGCGGGTCGGCGAGTTTCTCGATCATACTTTTATCGACTTCGGTTTCGCCGCCTTCAATAACCAGGTCAATTCTTTTATCCAGGGTTTTGGCTAAATCCCGAACCAGTCTTGGAAAACGATTAAAGATAAATGACACCGGGATCATTCGCATCGACATGACCGCTTCCTGAATTTCGCGCACGTTCCGTGCGAGCTCATCGATGGCACCGCTGAGCTTTTCGCCGGTATCACCGTCTACGTCCTCGCCTATCATTGAAAGAATGGACTGGGTAATCACCATTTCACCCACCAGATTTACCACGCTGTCTATTTTTGTGGTTTCAACTCTTATAGAGCCAGCATCGGCCTTGCTGGTTGCCTTAGGTGTTGGTTTAGCCGTTTTAGCAGATGCTTTGACCGATGGTGTTATGGATGTTTTTTCCTGGTCGAAGAAACCGTAAGCCTCCTCGTCTTTGATCGGCTGGGCGGGTTTGGGCTCGGTGAAAAAGCCAAAGCTGCCATCATTGTCACCATGCTCGTTTTCTGCCGACGTGATTTCTGTTTCCGACTGGCCTGCTGCACCGTCAAAGAAGCCAAAGCCGTCGTCGTCTTCGTCACCGTCAGTGCTTTGATGGGACTGTCCGGGTGCGTCGTCAAAGAAGCCAAAGCTATTATCGTCTTCTGCGGTGATTTCCGCTTCAGGTTGACCGGGTGCGTCATCAAAGAAACCGAAGCTATCATCTTTTTCAGTCGTGTCGGCTGCAGGGGGAAGTTCAGCGCGCTCGCTTCTATCGCCTTCTGCAAACAGAATATTTTCCAGTGCTGCCTTACCCTCTCCTATCTGCTGCCAGTTGATCTCGCTTTCATCCTGGTACGTCTGAAGAATATCGCCGAGGGTATCGGTGGTGGCCAGCAATACATCAACGATATCGGTCGTTAAATCGAGTTCATGTTTACGGGCCTTATCCAGGATGGTTTCCATCACGTGGGTGAGGCCGGTTAAGGCGTCGAAGCCAAAAATACCGCTGCCACCCTTAATAGAGTGTGCGGCGCGAAATATACTGTTGAGATCTTCCGCGTCGGGGTCGTCTGTTGAAATGTTTAACAGCAGTTCCTCCATGGTTTGAAGATGCTCCTGGCTCTCTTCAAAAAACACGGTGTGAAACTGATTCATATCGACAGACACGTACGACTACCCAAGCAGCTTTTTAGCGATGGCCAGTAATTTGGACGGATCAAACGGTTTAACCATCCATCCGGTGGCGCCGGCCGCTTTACCCTGACTTTTCAGGGTATCGCCGGCTTCAGTTGTTAACACCACAATAGGCACAGTTCGGTAGCTCATCATGCCTCGCAGGGACTTAATCAGGGTAATACCATCCATTCGTGGCATATTCTGATCGGTAAGCACGAAGTCATAACGGGTGGTTTGGCATTTATCCAGTGCCGCCTGTCCGTCTTCGGCTGAGTCCACATTGTAGCCGGCCCCACGCAGGGTAACCTCCACCATTTGACGGATCGACATAGAGTCGTCAACGATTAGTATTTTCTTGCTCATATCTGTATTAATTCCTTGCTATGGACATGGTCGTTTGATTGCTTTTGGCATTCCGCTCACCTGTCTGGCACATTGTTTCAACAAGCCCGAGGCCACGCCCACTAAGACCTTGCTGAACGGCGGAATGGTCAGACAGCGCAAAACCCGAACCGGAGTCTTCCACTGATATCTTTATAAACGTAGTCGAATTTGTGTAAATTTGTATGATTAACTGGTCAATATTTGTCAGGCTACCTATACGCTCTTCGCGTAATGCTAGGTAGGAGCCAAATCCTTCAACGTCATTTTTGAGCTTTGAGTCTCAATGGAGGATGCCATGACCAAGCGCGTTATTGATGGGCTCGGCCAACACGGTAAAAGCTTTTTGGCATAGATCGCTGGGCAATCCGGAATTTTGCATAATGTGGATCAGACTTTACCGATTATCGGCTAATTGTTTTGCTTGCGATATTAATCTGGTTGATGAATAGGCTTCACCTGCAGAATTGGTTTGTTCAATCACACCATCGGTATAAAGTGCCAGTTGCTGGATTTCCTCCAATGGGATTTGCTCGGGTTGAATACTGAACTCGCTGGGCTTCATGATGCCGAGAGGCATGGCTTTCGAGCGAACCGCTTTACCTCACCCAGGTTACAACAGCACAAGGCACCTGGCAGGCCGGCCTTCACGATGACTATCGTGGAGGGGTAGAACAAATCTCACTACTCAATAGCGCCACAAAGCGGTCATCGGGTCTTTTCTGTATATGATTTGCGATTGATTTCGTGAAAAATTTCGTCGATCGATTTGCCTTTATGCGCCATTGCTTTTGCGGTGGTCACAATGGGTATAATACAGATCGCTGCCGCCAGACCATGCCCCATGGCCTCTGCCAGTATAATCTGAATCTTACCGCAGGGGTTGGGGGGCGAAAAGATGGTGTCACCACTGAAATTCGTTATTGGCCTGATCCAGACTGCTGCGTTGAAAAGTCAGCAGGTTACGGATCTGTTCCCATAACAAATCAATGCTGACCGGTTTAACAATGTCGTCGTGCACACCCTGACTAAAACTGTTACTGATACTATTAAGCTGGTCGTCTATGGATACCATGATCACATACGGCGGTGGTTCCGTTTGTTGTAAAGCGGATAATAAATTAGTGCCCTGACCGTCCGGCAGGTGATTATCCAGAATCACTACGTCTAAATGGTGCTTATTAAGCACCTCCCGGGCATCCTCAAGGGAAAAGGCTGTGAGATAACTTTTACGCCCCTGAGCATTAAATCAGAGACTAACAACTCACAAAAATCGTGTCATCGTTGACAACCAGTACCTTTTCTGTTGGTTTGGGTGCTTCTTGTGAGTTCTTGAGAGCGTTTAACTTGTGCGGATAAAGTTGGCAATTTCGAGTACTTCCAGGGCTGTGCTCTTAGCACTCGCGATTTTCACATCACAGCCGTTGGCTTAGGCGCGCTTTTTAAGCCGTACCACCATCCCCAGGGCTGCACTGTCCAGATAAAGTACCCTGGAAAAATCCAGAGTGCTCATGGTGCCTTTTTATCTTCCAGCCTCTTGTTGAACTGCTCGGTAAAAGACTTGTGAAAACTTAAGTTAAAGCGTTCCGGGACTGAAATTGTTGAATTCATTGATGCTCCGTTAAAACAATTCAATCTCACCTGCTGCGACAGAAGAAGATGACACGGGGTTATGCAGTGCCGCCCACTCTGACTTCACTTTTTGCTGGAATTGTTGCGGGTCATTTAAAAATGCCTGGCAGTGAGTATCGTCCAGCAAATCAGCAAGGTTCATATTCAGCAATGTAACAGTACCAATAGTATATTCAATATACTGACGATTAATGTCGCCAAACTGCAGGCTGCGGGTGGCATTATCAAGCGCCGAATTTAACTCAATGGATAAGTCATGCAGGCCCGATGTGATCTTTTGATCGTGTTCAGCCTTAACGATAATCCGCTCCAATGCTTGGTTAATATCTTTTTTCGCTTCAATAACATAACTCACATCATAGGCTGCCAGTATGCCAATACGGTCGCTCAGAGAGGAGATTTTGTCATTAATACTGTTAATTTGGGTCTGAATCGATTCGCTAAACTGAGCGGAGCGATTTGATAAGCTGCGTACTTCATCTGCCACTACCGCAAATCCGCGCCCATGTTCCCCTGCACGGGCAGCCTCAATAGCGGCATTCAGTGCCAGCAAGTTGGTTTGCGCTGCAATACTGTCAATGTCTTTCAGCGCTTGAATAACCGACGGTACGGTGTCGTTAATGGCGGTAATTTGCTCAAGGATTTCCATGATCCCGGCCGACATATCGACGGTACTTTGGATAAAACGGTCCAGCGTTACGCTGGTACGCTCAGCAAAGCTGCGCATTCGATCGCTATATAACTCATCGCTTTCATCGTCGGCTTTGATCAACTGCAAAATGGTATTGCTTTGCTGATCAACCAGGCGTCGCAGACCAATGAAACTGGTGCTAAGGGTGTCCACTGCATCATTGTGGGTGGAGATAATATTGGCCAGGCTCGACTCGCAGTCGGCCAGCACTTCCGTTGATGTTTGTGCAACCCTTTTTAGCGCAGGTTCTGCCGCAACGAGACTCTTAGTCTGACTGTTTTGCGGTATTGAAGCCGCTTGTAGCACAGCATCGCGGTTTGCATGTGATGCCGGTGTCAGGTACTCATAGGCGAACACCGCCGCAGCGAGAACCAACACTCCAACTACGCCGGATACAAACTGAGCGAGCATCAGAGCAACAACTGTTGCTATCCCTACAACAAAATATTTATTCATGACTTTCTCTAATCCACAGGCTAACGCTATGAATTGTAGTACATATATGGCGCTACGGTAGGGAAGTCTTAAAGACGGTGCAACTACCCTTATCGATAGTTGCAACGCATTGATGAATAATTAATTTTTTAATATAGATAAAATTAAGAATTTTATCTTTTAGATTGTTTAAACATAAATTTAAAAGTTAAATTATTGATTTTTGCCTAATGCGTTTGTTACATGTCGGGCGAAAGGTTCTGCTTTCATAAAGCCGGTTACCCTGGCTTTGGTAAGCTCATTGCCTGCTTCGTCGAACAGTAAAATGGTGGGCAGTCCCAACACGTCAAAAGCATCCTGAAAAGCCAGGTTGGTTGGCGTGTTATCGGTTAAGTCAATCTGCATCCACACCGTGTTACTCAGTGCATCAATCACTGCCGGATCAACAAAGGTGTATTTTTCAAACTCTTTACAGGCCACACACCAGTCAGCATAAAGATCAACCATAACCGATTTGCCTTCAGCGTTGGCGGAAGCAAGTTTTTGTTCAAAATCCTCAAGGTCTTTCACCACCATAAATTTTGGGTGGGAGGCGGCCTGCGAGGTGGCGCCGGCGGATGTGTCGGAGGTCTCATAATGTCCACCACCCTGGCCAAACAGCGCGTTATAGCCCAGCATAGCGGATACAAACAGACCCACAAAAATCACCAGTGACCGTACGCCTTTGGCAAATGTGGCGTTAGTTGCCTGATTAACCACCTGATAATAACTAAAAGCCCCCAGGCCAAGCGCCGACCAGAGCAGCATGCTGTAGTTTGAATTCCACAGTCGTTCAACAAACACAATCGCTACGGCCAGTAACATAAAGCCAAAGGTGGTTTTAATAATGTTCATCCAGTTACCGGCTCTCGGCAGTAACTTACCGCCCGTCATAGCAAAGATAATCAGCGGGATCCCCATGCCCAGGCTTAGCGCGTACAGGGCAAGGAAACCCAGTGTCATATCGCCGCTTTGGGCGATAAAGATGAGTACACCGGTGAGTGGCGCCGTTGTGCAGGGCGAGGCAATTAAGCCAGAGAGTATGCCCATAACAAAAACGCCCACCAGGCTGCCTCGTTGCTGAGCATTGCTCATGCCGCTGACTTTTTCCTGCCACTTACTGGGTAACTGGATTTCGTAGACACCAAACATGGCAGCGGCCAGTGTGACAAAAACAACTATAAAGGTGCCAAGGATGTACGGACTCTGGAGCGATGCCTGAAACTGCACTCCGGCAGAGGCAACCACCAGACCCAGCAATGAGTACATGATGGCCATGCCCTGCACATACACAAAGGCGAGCGTGAATGCGCGGGACATTTTAATGTCTTTGCCCTGACCAATAACGATACCCGATACAATAGGATACATGGGGAACACACAGGGCGTAAAAGCCAGCCCTATCCCCAGCGCTAAAAACAACAGCAGGGTTAGCGGCAGATTTTCGTCGGATTGCAACAGATTGGCCAAATCGTATTGCTCGCTGACCGTTTGTGCTTGCGCTGGTGCAGTGGACGTTTGTGTTTCGCTACCGCTTAACTCACCGGTGACGCTGACACCCTTAATTTCGTTGAGGTAAATCACCTTAGTGGTGGGCGGGTAGCATAACCCGGCGCTGGCACAACCCTGATAGCGAAGCTTAACCACGCCATCCTGCACGGATTCGATGATGGGGTAACTGAACGACACCGTGTTGTAAAACACATCAGAAATGCCAAAAAACTCATCTTCAATCTGCTCGGCCGGTGGGAATACGGGTTCGTCCAGAGTGGCGTTTTTGGTGGACACCTTAAACTGCTTTTTATACAGGTAATAACCGTCCGCGATGTCAAAGTGGACTACCAGCATGTCGCCTTTTTGAGAAAAATCAAAAACAAAGGCTTTTTCTACCGGCAGAAATGACGGTTCGTCGCTGAACAGATCATCCATGTTATTGTCACTTAACTGGGCCGAGACCACTGTTGTGAATAACAAGGCAAAAAATGTCAGAGTGATTACTGCTAACCGGGACTGATTCACCGAATTACTTCCTCTTTTCAATGTTTAATTCCTGTTCTACCCAAGAGCCGTAAGCTGCACTTGCTGCACAGGCCGGAACGGCAATCCACTGCGGCACATCGTAGTTGTGCAGCGCCGTAACCAGTTGCTCTGCTTCAGCAAGCTTGTGCTGGTGGGTTTTGATGAGCATCAGGAACTCCTGATCCTGCATCACTTTATTATCCCAGCGATAAACTGAGGTCATCCCCGGCACTATCTGCACGCAGGCGGCAAGATGTTGCGATAGCAACTGGTTGGCAATGGTTTCCGCATTTTCCCGCGAATCCGTGGTGCAATATGCAATGCAAAGGTCTGTTATCATTCTCATAGGACCGGGTTTATCCCAAATAGTATTCAACTTGTCCGGCTTGCCGGCACTTTACCGAGCAAATCGGGTCTATGACAAGTTAATCATCGTTAATACGGGATAAACTTGCGTTACGATGACTTGGGTTTGCATAATTGTGCCCCATCTTCATTAACTGAAACTTAAGACTGCAACAGGAAACGTACATTGCGCTTTTTATTATTACTTTTCATTGTCATGCCAATCGTTGAAATTTCGCTGTTGCTGCAGGTGGGTGACGTTATTGGTGGTTGGAATACGGTTGGGTTAATCGTTGTTACCGCTTTTGTTGGTGCTTACCTGGTTCGTCAGGAAGGCATCTCAACATTACAAACTGCACAAGCGAAAATCGCCCAGAATCAGGTACCGGGTAAAGAAATGATGGAGGGCATGTTGCTGGTGGTTGCCGGTGTGCTGTTAGTCACCCCCGGTTTTATTACCGATATCATCGGTTTTGCTTTTGCGCTGCCTTTTTCCCGCCAATTCATTGCAAGCAGAGCCGCCAGTCATCTTACGGTGCGCACGTTTAACGCCACGCAGCAGTCAACTTATCAGTACACTAGCCGTCCCTCGGCGCACGATGAGGGTGATACCATAGAAGGTGAGTATACCGACAAGTCAGAAAACGATCCGAATAAGCGCTTGAAATAACATCAGACGCTGAGCGTTCCGGCTATACAGTGAGGCTTCCATAAACGCTTCGAACTGGTGTTGATTTTGGGCCTGACCAGTTGGCAAAGAAACCATATTGATAGGATGTGCTGGGCTTAAATTTAAACAGATAATCCTGGGGCCCGACAAATTGTTCGGCTACTTTGCTTTTACGCACGAACAGCGCCATACCTAAATCCAAATCATCCCCTGGCAAATTCTGCTTGTTGCAAGTGGCAATCATTTTCCAGTTCGGACCTTCTTTCTCGATATATTCCACGCCCTTAAGTTTCAACAATCCGGTCACCGGCTTTAATGGCATTCACCGTGCTGACACCGTCAACAGCCCAGTCGTCATACTTTACCTTAAACCGACTTTGTTCCGGGGCCATTTTCCAGCAAGCGCCAGTGTGTCGCGTCGACTTCCTTAACGTGCGGTACACCGTCATTAACCCAGCGTACCAGCGCACCCTGGCCGATTGACTTGCCCGCCTTCAGCATCATCGCCCCAGTCATTGAGTGCGTGATAACCGTCGTAGCCATTCTGTTCGACCTGAGGCAAATCCATGTCAGTGGTGGTGTTAACAAATACGTCGATACCGTTGCGCCAGTCCAGATACAAACGGTAGCCAATCAGGTCATTTTCCCTACCCGGGCCTTCATAACACAGGTAATAAGAAGGAGCGGAGAGTTGCTCCGGTGAGGTGAAAGTCTCTACCGGGGTAAACTGATAATCGTCGGCAACATAGTCACTACCCTGCAATTCTCCATCCTGACGGATAGATAACTTGGCATGAGTTTTTACTATGGAGTGTTCTGCTGCGACGGAAGGTGTGTCGACGACTGAGTCATTGACTGGGTCTTCGACTGGGTATTATCAGAGCAGGCCGGGAGCAGTACGGATGCGGCGATTAGCGATTTGACGAGGTGCCGTTTCATGGTTTTCTCTGTGGTTCGTATTCGATAATCAATCGTAAAAATTTGGTTAATCATGTTGACAATTGCCACCGGTGGCAATTATTTTAAATGTTGTTAACAAAGTTTCTTCCCAGGGCGAGCTTGTTAACATCCTTAAAATTGTAATCGCAAAATTATGCAAGAGGTGACATGCCAGATTTTAGTTTAACTCGCCGCTCTACTCTGGTTACCGGTGCCAGCAGAGGCATCGGGCAAGCTCAGGCGGTTAGTCATTTTATGAGTGAACCGCACGAACCCCGCCATATCTTCGTACATAACCATCAGGCCATATTATCACCGCCGTGGTCAATCCGCTGTGGGTACGGTAGCGCCAACTATGCCTTTATCCGGGGGGCAGGAGAAAACCTGGATTATGATGATATGGGTAAATCCCCCTGCCAGCGAATTGCGCTAGGAGCGTTTTGATGTTCAACATGATCGTAAGGTTAACCAGTGTCATTGTTATCAGTCTTGGGTTAACCAGTTGTGGCTCTGATAACAACAGTGAGGTCACTACCTTGCGTTTGGGTCATACCCTGGATACTCAGCATTCGGTACACAAAGCCATGGTTTATTTCGGTGAACGCCTCAAGCAGTTATCCGATGGTGCCATGGACGTAAAAATTTACCCGAGCAGCCAACTGGGTACCGAGCGCGAGATGATCGAGTTACTGCAAATTGGCTCATTGTCCATGACCAAGGTCTCGGCCAGCCCGCTTGAGGGCTTTGTGCCCGCCATGAAGATCTTCAGTATTCCTTACATTTTTCGCGACAACGACCATTTCTGGAAAGTGCTTAACAGTGATGTAGGGCAAGGGTTGCTGGCTGGTGTTGAGCTCTTCAGACTCAAAGGTCTGGCCTATTATGACGCTGGCAGTCGCAGCTTTTACACCAATAGCAAGCCGGTCAGAACGCCGGCTGATTTAGCAGGCATGAAAATTCGGGTCCTTAATAGCCCTACTGCAGTACGCACTGTTCGCGAACTGGGCGGTGCTGCTACGCCGGTAGCCTGGGGCGAGCTCTATACCGCGTTGCAACAAGGTGTGGTGGATGGTGCGGAAAACAATCCGCCCAGTTACTATCTGTCGCGTCACTATGAAATTGCCCGTTACTACTCGCTCGATGAACACACCTCAGTACCTGACGTGATGCTGATGTCATTGCGTGTGTGGGAAAGCCTGACCGAACAGCAACAGGCGTGGGTCGATCAGGCTATGCAGGACTCCGTGACTTTTCAGCGCAAAGCCTGGCAGGAGTCAACGCTTGACTCACTGGCAAAGGTCGAAGCTGATGGTGTGGAAGTGATCTATCCTGACAAACAGCCATTCGTTGAAGCAGTAAAACCTTTCCACGACAGTCTGCGCGGCACCGCCGTTGGCGATCTCATTTCTCAAATTAAGGCCATGTAGCATGCGTAAGGTTATACGACTCATTGATCAACTCGTAGCCGGCACTCTGATGCTGGCAATGGCGCTTATTTTACTGACCGTAGTGTGGCAGGTTATCTCCCGCTATATCCTGCAGGATCCGGCATCAGCGACTGAAGAATTGTCACGTTTTTTACTGATTTGGATTGGCTTGCTCGGCGCGGCTTTTGCTTATCGACAAAAAGTCCACCTCGGCTTCAACCTGATTGTGGAAAAACAGCCAGAGCATATTCGTAAGTACATACTCACTCTGGTTGAGCTGCTGGTAATCATTTTTTGTGCCGCCACTTTGTTATTTGGCGGGAGCCAACTGGTGTCACTGACGCTGGAACTGGAGCAAATCTCTGCCGCCCTGGGGATTCGGATGGGTTATGTGTATGTGGTGTTGCCGCTGTCGGGGATCCTGCTTATTTACTATGGGTTGATTAATATTCATAACCTGTGGCTGGCCGACGAAGAAGGAGCGCTATAATGGATTACACTGCATTGGTGCTGGTAGTCACTTTCTTTTTACTGCTAATCCTCAATGTACCCATTTCATTCAGCATCGGTATTGCTACTATGGCCGCAATGCTGATGAGCATAGATTTCACGCCGGCAGTCACCACGATAGCTCAACGCATGGCTGGTGGACTGGACAGCTTTGCCTTACTTGCCATCCCGTTCTTTGTGTTATCGGGGATGATCATGGGACGAGGTGGTATCGCCAAACGCCTCATCAATTGCGCGCTGGCGCTGATAGGGTCACTACCTGGTGGTCTGGCGCTGGTTAATGTTGTGTCCTGCATGCTGTTTGGCGCTATTTCGGGCTCCGCAGTGGCCACCACGTCAGCCATTGGTAGTTTTATGTTGCCGGAAATGAAAAAGCAAGGCTATGACGAAAACTTCAGTGCGGCGGTTACCGCTGCTGCCTCTACCACTGGTATGTTGATCCCGCCAAGTAACATTCTGATTGTTTATGCCATTGCCAGCGGCGGCGTGTCTATCGCCGCGTTGTTTATGGCCGGATACTTACCAGGTGTGATGGTGGGACTGGCGCTGATGATGGTGTGCTTTGTTCATGCCAAGCGCAAAGGTTACGCTACGGCTGAACGCTTGCCAATGAAATTGGTAGCGCAGCAGGTTGCTGCAGCGATCCCCAGCTTGTTTTTAATTTTTCTGGTTATCGGAGGAATTGTTGGTGGTATCTTTACCGCCACTGAAGCCGGCGCCATTGCGGTGGTTTATTCACTGATCCTGGCGGTGGGCGTTTATCACGAAGTGAAGCTCAAACAACTGCCGGATATTTTGCTGAAATCCGCTGAAACCACGGCCATTGTTATGCTGCTCATTGGCGCTTCAACGGCCATGTCGTGGATGCTTTCCTATGCCAACATTCCACAAAATATCAGTGCCTTTCTGCTGAACGTTAGCGATAACCCTATTGTTATCCTGCTGTTGATAAACCTGTTGTTAATCGTTGTGGGTGCTTTTCTGGATATGACCCCTGCAGTGTTGATCTTTACGCCGATTTTCCTGCCCGTGGCGGCGGAACTGGGTATGTCGCCTCTGCAGTTTGGTATTATGATTGTATTAAATCTGTCGATTGGTTTGTGCTCACCACCGGTTGGGGCTGTGCTATTTATTACCTGTGCTATTGCCAAGACACGCCTGGATAAAATCATCCGACCATTGCTACCACTTTATGTTGCGATGTTTGCCGTGTTGATGCTGGTGACTTATGTGGCCTGGTTTAGTGAAGCATTACCAGCACTGTTCGGGGTGTAATACGCCACGGCTATGCAGGCTGTCGACAACCAACGTGATGGTGCTGAGAGTGGCTTAAACCCCCGCTTAACGGTAAACTCTGGTCGATTAATAAAAAACAAAAATAAAGAGTATTCTGCATGGACAAGAAGCCAACCATTAATGATGTGGCACGTATAGCGGGGGTTTCTAAGCGTACTGTCTCACGGGTTATTAACGGTGCCTCAAATGTTGGCACCGCCACCCGGGAAAAGATTCAGCGGGTGGTGGATGAGCTGGGTTTTTCCCCGGATAAACAGGCCCGGGGACTGGCTGCCAGTCGTTCTTATCTGATTGGTCTGATTTACGATAATCCGGATGCACTCTATATTGACCAGGTACAACGCGGTGTGCTCGATGTCTGTTCGAAAAAAGGCTACGAACTGGTTGTTCACCCCGGCAGTTACCGCAGTGACGATTTTATCAGTAATTGTGTGGGGTTTGTCCGGCGCTCTAACATTGACGGCGTGATTGTGCTGCCGCCTGTATCTGAGTCTAACGAGCTGGCGACGGCGCTGAAACATCATGGCATTAACTATGTCAGGCTGACGTCGGTGGATATCGACGATAAAGCCAATATTGTGGTTTCAGACGACCGTGCGGCGTTAAGTGATATGGCACGATACCTGGTGTCTTTGGGTCACAAGGACATCGCCATCATCACTGGTCCTAACCATTATTACTCTACCGTAGAGCGTTTAGAAGGGATAACTAACACACTACAGGAGCTGGGCTTAAGCATTCCTGTAGAGCGGATTACTGAAGGCAAAAACAGTTACGAAAGTGGTATTGAGTGTGCCCGGGCATTACTGAGCCAAACGCCACGTCCGCAGGTGATTGTAGCCAATAACGACGAGATGGCTGCCGGTGTACTCAAAGTGGCTCATGAACTCGGTATCCATGTGCCCGGCGACCTATCGGTTGCTGGCTTTGATGATAACTTGCTGGCGTCGCGGGTGATTCCGTCACTTACCACCGTGCAGCGCCCGGTGGTTGCTATGGCTGGCATTGCTGCGAAAAAGATTATCGCCCTGATTGAAAATAAGCCTGTTGAAGGTGCGGAAGAATATACCATCAAGCCACATCTTATTATTCGTGAATCAACCCGCAAAGCAATAAAACAATAGCAGAGAAAAAATAAGGGAAAGCTGCCTGACGGTAATTTGCCACCGGTGGCATTGATGTTAAAAGTGTGGTAATTTAATCAATAGCTGGAATAAACGTTTAGAGATCTTATGGCTGATCAAACCAAGCTAATACAGGTGCATCCAAATGATAACGTTGCTGTGTCGACTATGGCGCTGTCTGTCGGCACGATCGTAGACGATTTACCCGTTACTCTTGCCAGTGATATTCCTGTTGGTCATAAAGTCGCCCTGAAAGACATCGCTGCCGGCGAAAAAGTGGTGAAATATGGTTTTGCTATCGGGATTGCACAGGCTGATATTAAACGCGGTGATCATGTTCACAGCCATAATGTAAAAACGGCGTTAAGCGGTCAGGAAAACTATCAGTATGCACCTGTTGCTGCGCGCAAACCGGTTACCAAACCATCCCAGGCCAACTTTATGGGCTATCGCCGTACTAACGGGAAAATAGGGATCCGCAATGAAGTATGGATCATCAATACTGTGGGTTGTGTTAACCGCACGGCTGAACGTATTGCCGCTGAATGCGAGCGTCGCTTTTTTGGCGAGTGCGATGGGTTTCGTTCGTTTACCCACCCGTTTGGCTGTTCTCAGTTGGGCGACGATTTACATGATACCCAGACTATTCTTGCGTCGCTGGCCTCACACCCTAACGCCGGTGCTGTACTGATTGTTGGACTGGGATGCGAGAATAACCAGCTAACCCATCTGCTTGAAAAAGTCGACCGCCCTGCCAGCCAGATCCGTTATTTTAACTCTCAGCAGGAGGGTGACGAAGTCGAGGAAGGGATCCGCCTTATCCACGAAATGCTCGCCGACGTGGGCAAATGTACCCGCGAGCCCATTGATGCCAGTGAGCTGGTACTGGGTGTTAAGTGTGGTGGCAGTGATGCCTTCAGCGGCATTACCGCAAACCCGTTAGTGGGCCGCATCACTGATCTGATGGTTAAACAGAACGGCAGTGTACTGCAAACCGAAACTCCGGAAATGTTCGGGGCTGAGCAACTGCTGATGAACCGAGCCACCTCGCAGGGCGTGTTCTCCCAAATCGTCGAACTGGTGAATGACTTTAAACAGTATTTTGTCGATAACAATCAACCGATTTATGAAAACCCATCTCCGGGTAACAAGGCCGGAGGGCTCACAACGCTGGAAGAGAAGTCGCTGGGCGCGGTACAAAAAGGCGGTCAGGCACCGGTTAATGGTGTACTGCAGTACGGCGAATCCATATCTGAAAAAGGCCTCAATTTACTTCAGGCACCGGGCAACGACGCGGTAAGTTCCACTGCGCTGGCCGCCAGTGGCGCGCATATCATTTTATTCACCACCGGACGGGGTACCCCGCTCGGCTTTCCTGTACCCACAGTAAAAATCTCATCTAACAGTGACATTGCTCATAAGAAGCCACACTGGATAGATTTTAATGCAGGCCAGATATTGCAGGGCACCAGTATTGATGACTGCGCTGCTCAGCTGTACCAGCAATGCCTGACTATTGCGTCGGGCGAAAAAACCTGTAACGAGAAAAATGGCAGTCACGAGATAGCGATCTGGAAACGTGGCGTAACCCTGTAACAAAGAGACTGATATGAAACCAATACTATTACACGAAGACAGACTGTTTCCGGCCGATGAAGCAACACGCTCTGTTGCTCGCTCACTGTATCAAACAGTCAAAGACTTGCCTATTATCAGCCCCCATGGTCACACCGATCCGCGCTGGTTTGCTTACGATGAAAATTTTGGTAATGCGACTGAGCTGTTTATTTTACCCGATCATTATGTTTTCAGAATGCTCTACAGTCAGGGCGTTTCTCTAGAGAATCTGGGCATTCGTCGCTGGGATGGCGGTCCAACCGAAAGCGACCCACAGAAAATCTGGCAGATTTTCGCTGACCATTATTATCTGTTTGCTGGCACGCCATCCAGAATGTGGCTGGATACGGTGTTTAAGAATGTGTTTGGCTTAACAGACATGCTGTGCAGTGAAAACGCCATGGAGTATTACCACTTCATCACGGCTGAACTGGCAAAAGATGGCTACAAGCCTCGCGCCTTAATGGACCGCTTTAATATTGAACTGATTGCTACCACTGAGGGCGCTTTGGATAACCTCGAGCACCACCGGGTATTAAAAGGCTCTGGCTGGGATAAGCGAGTGATTACGTCCTTCCGCCCCGATGATGTGGTGGATGCCTCCCGCGAAGATTTCGCACAAAATATTGAACTGCTGGGCGACATTACCGGTGAAAATAGCACTGAATGGGAAGGCTACCTGGCCGCTATTCGTCAGCGCCGGGCGGTATTCCGCGAACATGGTGCTACAGCCACCGATCACGGCCACCCTACTGCCCGTACTGCTGATCTATCCAAAGCTGATTGTCAGGCATTATTCAGCAAATGCCTGAGCGGCAAAGCCAGTGAAGCCGATCAGGAATTATTCCGTGCCCAGATGCTTACCGAGTTAGCGGGAATGAGTATCGAAGACGGTATGGTCATGCAGATCCACCCTGGCGCGTTCCGTAATCACAATCACGATGTGTTTACTAAATTCGGCCGCGACAAAGGTGCGGATATTCCGCTGCAAACCGAATATGTCAACGCACTGAAACCTTTGCTGGATAAATACGGCAACGATCCTCGCCTGAACATCATTTTATTTACCCTTGATGAAACCGTTTACTCCCGTGAGCTGGCGCCGCTGGCCGGTCATTATCCGTGCCTGAAGCTGGGGCCGGCCTGGTGGTTTCACGATAGTCCGGAAGGCATGTTGCGTTATCGCCATCAGGTGACGGAAACCGCCGGTTTGTTCAATACCGTCGGCTTTAACGATGACACCCGTGCCTTCCTGTCGATTCCGGCTCGCCACGATGTAGCCCGCCGTATTGATTGCCGGTTCCTGGCTACTATGGTGATGGAACATCGTATCAGTGAAGAGGAAGCGGGCAGCCTGATTAAACAGCTGTCTTACGATCTGGCGAAAAAAGCTTACAAACTGGGGCAGGCATAATTATGGCAGCGTCTTTAACGAATGCTACGCTGGCCACCCTGCCAGCAGAGGTCAAACAACCTGACTACGATCGTACAGAGCGCAGTCGTGGCATTGTACACATCGGTCCGGGGGCTTTTCACCGCGCCCACCAGGCAGTGTATACCGATATGGCCATGGCCTATGGTGGTAACTGGCGTATCACTGGTGTGTCGATGCGCAGCGCTACGCTCAAGCAAAAGCTCGCCGATCAGGACAACCTGTATTCGCTGGTGGTACTGGACAACGAACCCTATGTGCAGGTCATTGGCGTCTTTGACAGCGTATTGGTGCTGAATGAAGACCGTGAAGCCATTATGACGGCGCTCACCGACGCCAATACTCATATTATTTCGTTAACGATTACAGAGAAGGGTTATTGCCTGACCAGTAATGGTGAGCTCGATACATCCCATGCCGACATCATGCATGATTTAACCCATCCTGATGAGCCGGTATCGGCGGTAGGACTTATTGTTAGCGCGCTTAAACACCGTTTTGAACAGGAACAGGCTGATATTACCGTGATCAGCTGCGACAACCTGGCTGACAACGGCAAAAAACTGGCCAAAGCGGTATTGCAGTTTGCTGAGAAAATCCAGCCAGAGCTGGCGCAGTGGATTGAACAGAATATTGCCTTTCCCTGCACCATGGTCGATAGTATAACGCCGGCAACCGATGAAGCACTGATTAGCCTGGCGACCGACAAGCTGGGTGTTGAGGATGCCTGGCCTATTCAGCGCGAAGGGTTTACCCAGTGGGTTGTCGAGAACAGGTTCAGTGGGCCTCGTCCAGCCTGGGAGAAAGTCGGTGTGACTTTTACCGATAATGTGGCTGCCTTTGAAAATGCGAAACTTCGTATTCTGAATGGTACCCACTCAACGCTTGCTTACACTGGTATTCTGCTCGGCAAAGAAACTGTTTATGAAGCGATCAGTGACAGCGCCCTGGAAGGTTTTATTCGCCGTTTGCTCAGTGATGAAATTATACCGTCTATTAGCGCTGAAGGCGTGATGGATTTACCGGCCTACTCAGAAGATATTTTAAATCGCTACAAGAACCGCCACATTCGCCACTTGTTGGCACAGATTGCCTGGGATGGTTCGCAGAAGCTGCCTTTCCGCGTGCTCAATACCGTGCGCGACAACTTAAAACTTGGCCAGCAGGCAAACCTACTGTGCGTGCCCATTGCCGCCTGGATTTTATTTATTGCCAAACGTGCTAGCGACCAGGAAGAACTGGTAGATCCGCTGGCGGAAACGTTAATTGGTTTAGCGAACCAACATCAGGGTAACCTGCAGGCGCTGGCCGCTGCTGTGCTGAACCTGCCTCAGGTGTTCGCCGAACTGACCGCCAATACATGGTTTAAAGACACTGTGCTGGAACAGGTTGAGAAGTTAACCTTAATTAACGCCAGCAATGCGCCAGATCTATTAGGAGCACTGTAATGACGCATTTTAAAAGCCTTATTCAGGGCACGCCCCTACTCCCAATCCTGCAGCCGCAAAGTGTAGAGCAGGCGCTTAACATTGCCGCTGCTGTGCATGCCAGTGGCTTGCGCAGTATTGAGGTGGTTCGACGCACGCCAGCAGCTGCGGCAGCGGTAACCGCCATTCGCGATACCTTTCCGGATCTGCTGGTGGGTATGGGCACAGTGTTAAATCAAGACCATGTACAGGAAGCCGTAGATGCCGGGAGTCAGTTTATTATTACGCCGACCATCAGTGAAAAGCTGTTATCGGCACTGAGCGATATCGATATTCCCTATTTGCCTGGTACCGCTTCTCCCTCAGACATTTTACTGGCTGTTGAGGCCGGTTTGTCGGAAGTGAAATTCTTTCCGGCCAGTTTAAGCGGTGGTGCCGCGATGCTGAATAATTTCCGGGCCATTTTTCCGGAAGTATCCATATGTCCCACCGGTGGTATTTCCAATGCTAATTTATATGAGTACAGCAGCCTGCCTAACGTGTTTGCCGTGGGCGGCTCCTGGATGATTCCAAAGAGCTGTATAGCAAGCGGCGACTGGCAGGGCGTAACCGCTGCCTGTGCGCTGGCGCAACAACAATTTACTAAGGATGCCGCGTGAAAAAAGTCGTCATTTTTGGGGAATGTATGGTGGAACTGGTGTCAACCAGCGCCACCGAACTAAAGAAGAGTTTTGCTGGTGACACCTACAACACCGCAGTGTATTTAAAGCGCAATGCGCCGGGCCTGTCGGTCAGTTATCTGACCGCCATCGGCGAAGACTTTTTAAGTAATGAGCTGCTGTTTGCCATGGGTGATGAGCAAATCAATACCGACCATGTGTATCGCTGTAATGAACGAAACCTTGGCTTGTACATGGTACGAACCGATCAGTACGGGGAGCGCACCTTTGCCTACTGGCGGGCCGGTTCGGCAGCCACACAAACTCTCAATGTGATGACGCAGGCCCCGGACAATATCGAAATGTTTTATTTCTCAGGCATTTCGGTGGCTATTTTAGATGTCGAGCAGCGCGAAAAGCTGTTTAAAATGATCAATAGGCTACGTAGCAGCGGTTGCAGAGTTGTCTTTGATCCTAACTATCGCCCGCGATTGTGGCGTGACCTGCAGGAAGCTCAGATTTGGATGGATAAAAGCTATCAGGTTGCTGATATCGCCTTTCCGGGCGGTGATGACCACCTGGCGTTATATGGCCATACCAATGCCGATGATGTGCTGGCGCACCTGGCCCCTTTTGGCATAGGCGAAGTGGTGATGAAAAACGGCGCAGTGGGCGTGCATATTGTTAATCAGGATGGCCAGTTTATTGTGCCTGTGCAAACGGTGACGAATGTTGTGGACACTACCGCTGCTGGCGATGCATTTAACGGTGGTTATCTTGCCGCACGGTTATCCGGTAAAAATGTGACTGAGTCAGCCAGCTTTGGTGCCATGGTAGCTGGTACCGTTATTCAACACCCCGGCGCTATTGTTCCGGCCGACATCCTCAGAAACGCCGTAACACCTCTGTAATGGTTACCAGCAGGGGAACTTAGGCCCTGCTGGCTTACCGCCCATCCCTCCTATTTACCCTTTATCCGCCGTTATTACCGTTAATCATTTAATCCACCAGACTTGATTTAATCAGGCATTCTGTGTTCCATAACACAACCGTTAAGGAGACATTTCATGCTTAAATGGATAACAGGTTTAATTTTCGGATTACTGTTGGCACACAGCAGCGCAGCAATGGATACCGCTGGTGACTGGCACGGCGAGCTTAATATTCAGCCTGGTGTATCACTCCCTCTGGTATTGCATATAAAAGGCAGTGACCCTGACTGGGCGGTGACTCTGGATAGTCCTGCTCAGGGCGCGATTGGCATCCCGGGGAGTGCTGAAAGTATCACCGGTACTTATGTAAAGGTAAAGTTTACAGCTATCGGTGCTTTCTATGAAGCCGCGCTGCAAGACGGCAAGCTTGCGGGGACATTCACGCAGAGCGGCAAATCTTTTGCGCTGACTCTGGCCCGCCAGAGCGAGGAGGGAAAAGAAAAAGCCAGGCAGACAGCGGCACGACCGCAGCACCCTAAGGCGCCTTTTCCCTATACCGTTGAAGAGGTCAATTACCCACATACTTCCGGGGCTTTTGAGTTTGGCGCAACCCTTACTCTGCCCAACGGCAAAGGCCCCTTCCCGGCAGCCATTCTGGTATCTGGTTCCGGCCCTCAGGACCGTGATGAAACCCTGATGGGTCATAAGCCTTTTCTGGTAATTGCCGATCATCTCACCAGGGCAGGCATTGCCGTATTACGGTTTGACGATCGAGGTACCGCCGCCAGCGGCGGTACCTTTGCCGGGTCAACCATTGATGATTTCAGTACTGACGTGGCATCCGCTTACGGGTACTTACACTCGCGCGATGATATAAACCAGGATGAGATTGGCTTGATTGGTCATAGTGAGGGGGGCGTAACGGCGCCGCTTTTTGCTATCCGTCGGCCAGAGGTGGCATTTGTTGTACTGCTTGCCGGATTAGGGGTGGATGGCACTACATTATGGGCGGAACAACAACGGGATATAGCAAAGGCCTACGGCTTGCCCAATAGCGAGGCTATCTATCAGGCGATGCACGTTTTTGCAGAGCAGGTGATTGCCGGAAAAAGCCCTCAGGCCATAGAGCAGGATTTGCTGAGCAAAGGCTATGATAAGGCGACTGCCCAACAGTACATTAAGGTGGTGGCCAACGATTGGGGGCGAAGCTTTTTAACCTACCAGCCTCAAGAGGTACTACCAAAGCTGACTATGCCGGTATTGGCGTTAAATGGCGAAAAAGATTTGCAGGTAGCGGCTGCCAGTAATATTGGTGGTATGAAGGCCATTTTTACAAGCAGTGACAACAAGGATGTTACGCTGAAAATACTGCCTGATCTGAACCATCTTTTTCAGCAAGCAGAATCTGGCCTGCCGGACGAGTATGGTAAGATAAATCAGACTTTTTCGCCGCAGGCGCTGACGATTATCAGTGAATGGATCAGCCGTCGGGTAGGGGAATAGAGTGAAGCAATACTGGCTGCTCCAGATTACCGGCTGGGGATTATTTTACGCCATTGACTCATTGTTAAAAGTGGCTGCAGGCGTTGTCAGCTATCCGCTATTTATCGCTGTTTTTATCCTTTATGGCTTTGCTATGGCTGCCTCACATTGTTTGCGCATCTGGTATCGCCGCTGGCAGCGTTTACCCTTGTTAAAAGTGGTTGCCGGAGTTCTGATAGCTTCCCTGCTTGGCGCTGCCGGATCAACGAGTCTGATGCTGGGCACCCTGGTGGTCATCAAAAGCCCGATTATCCACCAGGCCAGCGGCGCACTGGATTTGCTGTTTATTAACAATCTACTGGTGGTTTGGGCGGTCCTGCTTATATGGAGTGGCCTTTATTTCTTTATTACCCGGCAACGCAAAGTGGATGAGCTGGAAACGTCCCAACAGGACCTGCAGCACAACCTACAACAGGCGCAGTTAAATGCCTTACTGAGTCAGTTGAATCCGCACTTTATGTTCAACTGCATCAATAATATTCGAGCGTTGATTTTGGAAGATGCGGCTAAGGCCAGAGACATGCTCGCCAATCTGGCCGACATGCTGAGGTACAATCTGCAAAGTGATGCCGGGGAAACCTCACCGCTGAGTGAGGAGTTGGCTATCGTTGAGACTTACGTGAGTTTAATGAAGATGCAGCACGAATCCCGGCTGGCCTATGAAGTATGTGTGGATGACAGTGTGCGTCAGGACTATCCTGTGCCAAGATTAATGCTGCAACTGCTGGTGGAGAACGCTATTAAGCATGGTATCGCTAAACAGGTGAAAGGGGGCGTGATAACCTTATCTATCCGGCTTCACCAGCATTGCCTGCTGATTGAAGTGGCCAACCCGGGCTCACTGGATGCCGGCCAGGGCGGGATAGGCGTTGATAATATACGTCAGCGGCTCGAAATACTGTACGCAGAGCATCATGAATTTAGTCTGAGCCAACAGGAAGGCAAGGTCGTGGCAAGGGTACAAATACCGTATAAGGACAAACCATGCGGGTAGTCATCGTGGAAGACAGCCGACTGGCGAGACTGGAGTTGTGCGAGCAGCTCTCACAGCTGCCTGATGTCACCCTGGTGGGGCAGGCTGATACAGTGGATAGTGCCACAGCCCTTATCAACGAATTGCAGCCCGATCTTATTCTGCTTGATATCGATTTGCCCGGTGGCACCGGCTTTGATTTACTTGAGCAACTGGAGGTACTGCCGAAAGTGGTATTTACCACCGCCTTTGATGAATTTGCGGTGCGCTCGTTTGAAGTGGATGCGCTGGACTATTTACTTAAACCCATCACGTTACCGCGTTTATCCAAAGCCCTGGCTAAAGCCGAAGCGCAACTTGCCGCGCAAGAGGCCGTTACCACCGAGACCAGATTGCATGGCGACAGCCAGTTGTTCTTAAAAGAGGGCGAACAATGCTGGCTGATCAGGCTCAGGCAGGTGCAGCTGTTTGAGTCGGTTGGTAATTACACTCGGGTCTATTTTGAACAGCATAAGCCTATGTTGAATAAGGCTATATCGCATATTGAAGCGCGCTTGCCGGAGGCCGAATTTTTCCGCATCAACCGTTCAGAAATTATCAATCTGGCCTTTATTGATGACATCGAAGTACCGCTTAACGGCCAATGGCAGGTACGTATGCAAAACGGGCGTATTCTGGTGCCATCACGCCGTCAGGCCCAGGCATTCAGGCAACGGTTGTCACTGTAATCACGCTTAAACAATGTTACCTTGAGAGCATAGCTACGTAGGAAGAATAAAAATGAAACCAATAGTCTATGTATCCGGCACCTTTGATTTATTTCACAGTAACCACCTTAAGATGATCGAATATGGCGCAGGGTTTGGCGGTACGTTAATTGTGGGGGTGAGTACTGACGAACTTGTCTGCACATATAAAAATCCTCCTGCTGTACCTTATGAAGAGCGCGCGGCGATTATTTCTGCTTTAAAATATCCCAATATGGTTATACCGCAGCGTTCGCTGGATCACACTGACCGGGTAAAAGATCTCAATATCGACGTGTTTGTAGTGGGTGATGACTGGCGCGGTAAATATGATTATCTGCGCGATTTAGGCGTAGAAGTGTACTACTTCCCCTATGGTGAAGGTGTCTGCACCAGTAAGTTAAAACAACAAATCACCGAACAATACAACAAGCTGAAAAGCACCGCTGATAAACATGAAAACCCGGAGATAAAGAAATCATGAAGCGAATTTTAATCACCGGCGGCAGCGGTGACTGGGCGCAGAGTTTTACGCAGTATTACGGTGATCAATTCCATATCGATACTCCGGGGCGCAGTGAGCTGGACGTAACCAGCGAAGCGTCTGTTAAAGGGTATTTTGGCGGACTGGCGGCCCCTTATGATATTGTGATCAACAACGCCGGCTCCATCCATCCCAAACGTATTCTGGAATCAGACAGTGCATTGTGGGTGAATGATATTCAGGTTAATCTGGTGGGCACTTATTATGTCTGTAAGTATGCCCTTACCGTTTCTGAAGCCACTCAATTAATTCAGATCTCATCAACGGCTGGGTTCAATGCTTACAAAGACTGGTCGTCTTACTGCGCGTCGAAAGCCGGGGTGATCACCTTATCGAAAAGCCTCGCCGCCGATGGCTATAACGCTATTTGTTTATGCCCCGGCGCCATTGATACCAAATTCCGCGATTACTTTGATTTGCCCAACAATAATATGATGACCTGTGAGCAACTCACCGGCTATGTAATGCAGGTTATTAATGGCGACTTTACACCGGGAGATGTGTTATTTATTCGGGCTAATGAATTTAAGCTTAACCCTTAATTGTTGGGGTGGGGGCGGCATTGACGGTTGCCGACCCCTTAACACATGTTCAGCCTACACTGTTGCTACTGAGTCGATATCAGATCCTTGTTAAATAGCGATTGCCATGCCGGCAGTCGCCTTGCACGTCACAATGTGTGGTATCTGAAAAAAATTTCACTTTTTTTTTAACAAAGCCCTTGAGTTTATCCGGGTACTCCCCCATTTATCCACGCAGACAATATTTTACGGCCCTTACAGGCCAACTAGGCAAAGGCCGCACGAATATTTGTGCAGCCGAATAACACTTAAATTGAATAGTTGATTATTCAGGAGATTTGAAAATGGCAATTCGTCCTTTACACGATCGCGTTATCGTCAAGCGCGCAGAGCAAGAAAGCAAATCTGCTGGCGGTATCGTATTGACCGGTTCTGCGGCAGAAAAATCGACTCGCGGTGAAGTTATCGCTGTGGGCAACGGTCGCATTCTGGAGAATGGCGAAGTGAAAGCATTAGACGTTAAAGTCGGTGACACCGTTATTTTCAACGACGGTTACGGCGTGAAAACCGAGAAGCTGGACGATCAGGAAGTGCTGATCATGAGCGAAAGCGACATTCTGGCAATCGTAGAATAAGAACCGTTTTAACCGAATAAAGAGGAATTAATCATGGCAGCTAAAGAAGTACGTTTTGGTGATGACGCCCGCACAAAAATGCTCAAAGGCGTTAATGTTCTAGCCAACGCAGTTAAAGTTACCTTAGGTCCAAAAGGCCGTAACGTTGTTTTAGATAAGTCGTTCGGCGCGCCTACCATTACTAAAGATGGTGTATCGGTAGCCAAAGAAATCGAGCTGGAAGACAAGTTCGAGAACATGGGCGCACAGATGGTAAAAGAAGTTGCGTCGAAAGCGAATGATGAAGCGGGTGACGGTACGACTACTGCAACCGTTCTGGCGCAGTCAATTGTAACTGAAGGCTTAAAATCCGTTGCAGCGGGCATGAACCCAATGGACCTGAAGCGTGGTATCGACAAAGCGGTACTGGCAGCAGTTGAAGAACTGAAAGCTCTGTCTACTGACTGTGCCGACAGCAAAGCGATTGCACAGGTAGGTACTATCTCTGCAAACTCCGACGCCGAAGTGGGCGACATCATTGCAAAAGCAATGGAAAAAGTCGGTAAAGAAGGTGTAATCACCGTAGAAGAAGGTCAGGCTCTGCAAAACGAGCTGGACGTGGTTGAAGGTATGCAATTCGACCGTGGTTACCTGTCTCCATACTTCATCAACAATCAGGAAAGCGGTGCCGTTGAACTGGACAGCCCTTACATCCTGTTAGTTGATAAGAAAATCTCTAACATCCGTGAATTACTGCCTACGCTGGAAGCGGTAGCAAAAGGCGGCAAACCTCTGCTTATCATCGCTGAAGACGTAGAAGGCGAAGCATTGGCCACTCTGGTTGTTAACAACATGCGCGGTATCGTTAAAGTGGCTGCGGTTAAAGCACCTGGTTTCGGCGACCGTCGTAAAGCAATGCTGCAAGACATCGCTATTCTGACTGGCGGTACGGTTATCTCTGAAGAGATCGGCCTGGAGCTGGAAAAAGTTCAGCTGGAAGACTTAGGGACGGCTAAGCGTGTTGTTATCAACAAAGACAACACCACTGTGGTTGACGGTGCGGGTGAAGAAGCCGCTATCGAAGCACGTTGTGAGCAAATCCGTGGTCAAATCGCTGATTCAACTTCAGACTACGACAAAGAAAAACTGCAAGAGCGTCTGGCTAAACTGTCTGGCGGTGTAGCAGTAATCAAAGTTGGCGCAGCCACTGAAGTAGAAATGAAAGAGAAGAAAGACCGCGTAGAAGATGCACTGCATGCTACTCGCGCAGCAGTTGAAGAAGGCGTAGTCCCTGGTGGTGGTGTTGCGTTGGTACGTGCAGCCGCTAAACTGGCTGACCTGACTGGCGACAACGAAGATCAGACTCACGGTATCAAGCTGGCACTGCGTGCAATGGAAGCGCCTCTGCGTCAAATCTCTATCAACTCTGGTGCAGAAGCCTCAGTGGTTGTTAACGAGATTAAGAACGGCTCTGGTAACTACGGTTACAACGCAGGTAACGACACTTACGGCGACATGCTGGAAATGGGTATCCTTGATCCAACTAAAGTGACTCGTTCTGCGCTGCAGTTTGCTTCATCAATCGCTTCACTGATGATCACCACTGAAGCCATGATTGCTGAACTGCCTAAAGACGACGCACCTGCAATGCCTGATATGGGCGGCATGGGTGGAATGGGCGGCATGATGTAATCAAAGCTGCTCTCGTCTAGTCCTTGTAAATCAAAGGCTTACAGGTGTTGTATACATAAAAGTAGACACAAATGTAGACTGTGATGTAGGACAGAAAAGAAGCCAAAAGAAAGGCGTTGGGTTAACACTCAGCGCTTTTTTGTTTTAGTTGGTTTTGGATGGTCTCTTCCAACTTTCTCAAACAAGTGATATGGAGATACATGAGCTTCTCTAAGTTTATGAATCTGACTTCTTCAGGAAATATAGCTGGCCAGCAGCTTTTGGTAACTCTGTCATAAAGGGTTCATCGAAAATTCATAGCCGATGTTTTAAACGGACATACCTCCCTTCTACCTTACTAGTCTGATTGTTAACTGACTTTTTTATTGAGGGAGAATTTATGAAGCCGCAACTGCGTTTGCTGAGTGTTATTTGCCCGCTAATCTTGCTGGCGGGTTGTGATGATGAGACCGTAGAGGTCGAGGTTCCGGTGGAAGTACCGGTTGAGGTGCCGGTAACGGTTAACCCGGAACACAAAATGCTTACGGACCCCTTCTTGCAATTGCCTACAGAAAACAGTGTAAATGTAGTGTGGTTTACTAACTTTGAAGGTACTGCTCATGAGTTACATTACGGCGATCGCTCCACCACCGACGTTACCACCACTGCGCTTACCCGCATGATGGAGGACGCTTCGTCTTCAGTTACCGGTGAAACTTACGATGAAGTCACCTACCGCAACGTGTATCGCCATGAAGCCACAGCAAACGGGTTGACCCAGGGCGAGCGTGTAACTATCACGTGTCCAGTACCGACGAAGACGGCTTTGCTTTTAACAGCGAGCAGTTCACGCTTGCTCCAGCGCCGACCGAAGGTCAGGCCATGAAAATACTGCTTACCTCTGACTTACAGTCGAAAAAAAATGTGGTAGCGAACTATCAAAAAGTAGTGGAAACCGTGGGGACTCCGGATGCCGTGTTATTTGCTGGCGATTTTGTAAACGTTCCTGACCGCGCGTCTGAATGGTTCGATCAGGCGCAAGACAATGCACCAGCCTTCTTCCCTGCGCTGCAAGGCCATTATCAGGCATATATGCCGGGCTTTCCGTACAATGGCGGTGAAATTTTGCAGCACGCACCCTTGTTTGGCACCATTGGTAACCACGAAGTCATGGGCCGCTATACGCCTGATGAAGACGGCTATAGCTTAAACGGTAGCTTTAACGACCCACAACCTGCCTGGTTTGCTGAAGTGGCCTACGAAGAGGTAGCTGCAACGGTCAACCCCACCGGCGATGCCGACATAAAGGCTCAGTGGATTGCCGACCACTCTCACAATCAGCAGAGCTTTTTGGATATTTTCAGCTTTCCGGAAGACGGCCCAGCTGGTGAAGACTACTACGCCGCTAAGTTTGGTGATGTATTTATTATATCCATGAATGTGTCGAGGATATGGCGCTCTTGGAGTGTGTCTGGTGCCAATAAATCTAAGTTTGTAGAAGCTACTGAATCGTTAACCTCTCCATCTGATTGGGGGTTTGGTGAGTTCTTGTTTGAGCGTTTCGATGCAGAGTCTGAGCAATACGCGTGGTTGGAAGAGGTCATGGCGACTGATGACTTCAAAAATGCAAAATACAAGGTGGTAATGGCGCACCAAGGCGTATTCGGCTTAGGTGACAACACCCTCCCCGTGCTGGCACAGCCCATTATGCAAGTAGTGCAAACTGACGCTACCGGTGCTGAGACCATTGAAGAATTTACATTCCCCCTCACCGCCACGCAATGGACAGAAAACGTTGCGCCTTTACTCGAAGAGGCGTCTGAAATTCGTTACCAGTATCCGCTTGCTCAAGATGTGTGGCTAAACGACATCGAGCCACTGCTTCTCGATAATGATGTGGACCTGGTTCACATTGGTCACTCGCACTTGTGGAACCGAGCACAAGTAGGCAATTTGCATTACTTAGAAAGCTCTAATGTAGGTAACAGCTATGGTGCCTACTATGTTGATACTTCCGGTGAGTACACCAGTGATGTGCGATCCAGTTACGCCGATTTCTGGGACGATGTAAACTCAGCAACGCCGCGCTGGGACATTGCAAACTACCCGCCAAATGGCGATCCTCAAGGCCGTGTAATGAGTTTCCCAACGGTTTTTAGCCCGATGGATGCAGAAAATGAGAGTTACCCGAATCTGCCCTTTGTAGCCAGCAACACAATGTCGGTTTTCTCTATACTTGATACCGGATCGGGCAGGGTAAAAAGCTACGTGTTCGACCCTACTGATTTAGATTCAGAAGTTACGTTGTTCGACGAGTTTTCGCTGAACTAAAAAAGTGAGCGCAGTACTGTACTCTGTTTTAATAAACACCAAGGCATGCTTAACTAGGCATGCCTTTTTACAACTTTCTTCGCGGCTTGTAGATGCACAAACAACATTTACAGTATTAGCACTGGAAAGGCACTCTTTGGCGGCCTTTCTTGTTTTAGGCCCTCACATTCAGGTTATTAATTACTCGCCAATAACATAGGTGGCTTTGCCACCTTCGGCAGAGGTAAAAGACCCTGTTTGTCCCTCTAGGGCCTTAATCATGTCGCACTCAATAATGGTAAAGTGGCTGCATGCAACACCTTGTTGAAATGTGCCAATGTGGCTTATCACCAATCGACAAGGCTGATTATCAATAACGCCGTTAATGTATTCAAAGCCACTGAAACTAGCATCACCTGCAGCACTATAATGCATGTGATAAAACACCTCGCTGGTGCCTGTTAGCTCGCCGCTATAGTGCTGGGAAACTTTGGCAATATTGAGTTTACTGCCCTGCTCAAAGGCTTTTTCAGTCGTTTCCTGCCAGTCGGTTATCGAAAACATGCCTTGTAGCGTCATTTAAACCTCTTTGTTGTATGTCGTATTTAACTTTGCAGGTTATCATTGCCGCCGCCTCTGGTATTGTAAAAACACGACACTAATCTTTTAATAAGAGCCATCGATTTGCAACACAGTCATCATCCTGTATCCGGCGTCATGCATCACAGTGACAGTAAAAAACACTACCGTCTGCGCCGTTATGTGCCTGACACGCCACTGACAAACCTTGTTGAACAGTACTGGTTGGTGAACTGGCAATTGAAAAGCGGTGTTAAGCATGTGCAGAAGAATTTGCCTGATCCTAACTTTCACTTAACCTTCGATGGCGCTGGTGTAAAATTGATCGGGCCGGTGAGCAAAGTGTATCAATATCCGATGGCTGCCAGTGGTTTTGTGATTGGTGTTAAATTTAATCCTGGATCACTCAATGTGTTGTTGGACAGCCCACCAAGCGATTATGTCGATAAGGAACTCTCTGCCAGCAAATATTTCGGTCCAGATGTGAATGGCATTTTTGCAACAGGTGCTGTTGCCCTGGCTGACGAAAAGATTGTATCGGCACTAAATCAGTTCTTAGTGCGCTTTGTAGAGCCTGTTACGGCACAGCAAACGCAGGTGGCAAGGCTTCTGGAATGCATAAAAAATAGCGGTGAGATTTATACCGTTGCGCAACTGGCTAAGCGCGCTGACCTTTCGGTGAGGACTTTACAGCGATTATTTAACAAATATGTTGGGCTGTCGCCAAAATGGCTGTTGCGCAAATACAGGTTGCATGACGCACTTGCGGAGCTTGAAACAAACACACTGACAATGATTGAACTCGCCGCTCAGCTTGAATACACAGACCAGTCGCACCTGAACAGAGACTTTAAAGATATGCTGGGGATGTCACCAGCGCAGTACCTGTCAGACAGGCATGCGCCGGAAAACACACCCTCGTAATAAGAGTGCATACTAGCCAGCTAATTTAGCTACCGCTGCTTTTAGCTCGGTGTTCAGGGCTTCATCTGTTGCTTTGCCAGCTTCCATGTCGAACTTGTCGTAGAAACCGGGTACTGAAACCGTAGCTTTAACATTAGCGGCGTAGAAAGGCGCAGAAGCTTCAGCTGCGGCTAATACTGATTTCGCACCGCTTGGGCCTGGAGAGGTTGCCAGATAAACCGCCGGCTTTTGTTTGAACAATTCACGATCGATACGCGTTGCCCAGTCAAACAGGTTTTTATACGCCGCTGGGTAATGGCCGTTATGCTCAGCATAAGAGATAACAAATGCATCAGCGTCGGCCAAATCGTTTAAAAACTCTTTAGCGCCGTTAGCCTGGCCAATTTCTTTTTCCAGATCTTCGCTGAACATAGGTACATCATAATCATTGATGTCCAACACTTTAACTTCTGCGCCGTCAACCAGACCGGCAGTATAAGTAGCCAGTGCCTTGTTGATTGAAGTTGAACTGGTACTTGCTCCAAAAGCTACAATTTTCATAGTATGCCCCTTGCTAATTTAGTGATTGTGGTAATGATAATGGAGCCTGAAAAGCACATCCATCAGATTAAAACCCCACAGATATTCGTTTTTTCAGAATGATGTTTACAAATTGGACAAATATTCGTCAGTTAAAAACGAAGGCACAAAATACGATTTCCGTTGTGCGAGGCGGCTGGTATGTGTGCTAATATGACGCCGTTTTCCAGGGACAGAGCAGTAGTTTGAATAAGCGCGTTATCTTTCATGTGGGTCCGCCAAAAACCGGCAGTTCGGCGATCCAACAGTTTCTTCATCAACATCGTCAGCAGCTATTGGCGTCGGGGGTTTTATATCCTGCGCACTCAGTGGATGAAAACGGCATTAGCTCCGGTAATGCCAGAGAAATTTGCGCTCCGGATCCAGAGGGCCGCCTGGCACTGGATCATCAAAAGTTAACCAATGTTCTCAACGCCTTTGAGAACAACCCTAAAGCTCACATACTTCTGTTAAGTTCCGAATCGTTTTTCAGAATTATTGATGACATTATTCAGGCTGTGCCTGATGCTGAAATTATCTGCTTTTTGCGTAATCCGGTAGAGTTTCAGCTGTCAATTTATAACCAGTCGGTTAAACGTCATGGTAATCAAAAACCATTTACACCTGGTAAGCGCCTTAATCTCGGTCAATGGGATAACATATTAAAAACCGCTAACCAACTCGAAGCTCATCAGCTTCACTGTTTCGCTTATAAAAATCATGGTGAAAAGGGCAATGTTATTCCCGACGTTCTTGGCGTGTTAGGTCTGCGGAATGAACTTTCAGTGAGTGATAACTCGGTGAATGTCTCGTACAGTTTCGCCGCGCTCGAACTCAAACGTTGGCTCAACCAATTCCCGATTAGCGCCTTGCAGGGGGAGCTCGATGCTTATTTGCAGGCTGTCAGTGCCGGAGCAGATCGTTATCGTTTGTTAGATGATGAAACCCTGGCTGCGTATAAACAGCAGCTTGCCGAGGTCACGACTAAATTTCAGCAGTTATTGCCTGAGCAGGACTGGTTTCTGGTTACTGAAGCGCTTACTAACGTTGCTGCATTGCCCTGGTATCAGCAGGGTGTGCATGAGTCGGATATTGCCGGTTTGGTCTGTCAGTTGCGACGAGACAAGCGAATGCTTTTCAGGGCGCTCAGCATACTCGTTGATTCAGCCGAACAACCGGTTTACAACGCGTCGCTAAAGACCTTGTTTGAGTTGAGCCCTAGTGCGCGCTGGTTAGCTGCATTGCCATTATTCGGTAAGCGCATGCTGGGCGATATCAGACAAAAACAGAATATTTCAGCGCAAAAACCGACGCTGCAACCCCCGGCATCGCTTAATAACGCGGTAAGGGTCACCAATGCTGACATCATTCCGCAATTATCCGGTTCGACGCCGGCCAGAGTCCGCGGTGGTGTGCGGGCACAGGACCTGCCGGAGTTTGCCCATCAGTTTCGGTATCAAAAAATCAGGTTGCAGCAAACGGCACCAGTGTGCGTGACCGAAACTGAAGTACTGGCAAATCAGCCAGAGATCAGCCGTACTAAAAAGGGTCATTACTATTACGGCGGACCGGCGTTCAGTAACTTTGGGCATTTTATTGCCGAATCGATACATCGGTTAGCTGCTCTGCCCGGAGCCGAGCAGCAGGCTAATATAAGCAAGGTGCTTTTTTTACCTCAGTTGCACCGCCGCTTACGTATATTAGCCAAACCGTTATTACCGCCTAATTTTTATGAAATACTGGACTATCTTGGCGTAGATAAAGCGCGGGTAGTGTTAGTTGATAAGCCGCAGCGTGTTGAAAACCTCTGGGTCGCGCCACAGCAGAGCCTGTTTCGCATTCGCAGTGAAATTTCAACGGATTATCGTCAGTTTCTGCTGGAATGCGAGCGCCGTGCCGAGATCGCGCCTGATAAGCAATTGCCCGCAAAAATTTATGTGAGCCGCACGCCGTTTTTATTGCGGGGCAGCTTCGCGGGGGAGCGGTATGTTGAGCAATTTTTTGCCCGGCAAGGTTACACGATTTTCCGACCAGAGAAGCACGCATTACATGAACAATTAGCTTACTACAAGAGTGCCAGCGAAATCGTGCTTGCCGAAGGAGCTGCCTTGCATGTTATGGAATTGCTTGGCGACATTCCGGCTCGAGTAACCGTGCTTCAGCGTAGGAATAATTCTGATCATCTGTTTGGGCCATTATTAGAGGCCCGTTGTAAGAATGTCGACTTTTTCGGAACCCTGAAGGTGTTGCCGTCATTATTTGTTCTAAAAGGTTATAAGAGTGCCGCCCACGGCAGCGCTTTGTCTGTTTTGCACGCAGAAGCGCTGAGTGATCACTTAACGCAGCACCTCGGTCTGGACCACTTTGACGTTAATGAATTCTTAGCCACTGTTCAGCTGGATATTGCTGCTTACCTGCACGCCTATGCAGACATTCTTCGTGCCAACAATGATACAAAACACTTACCGGACGAATTTATTAAAAAAGTCGACGACTTAGAATCAGACTATCGCGGTGAAATGCCAGCTAACTGGCAACTTGATTAACTGCTCAGATGTGTTGTATCTTGCCACATTCAAAAAAAGCTAGCGTAAAAAGCAGCTTATAGACGTAGTAGTATTAAACGGAATTTCCATGCTTCGCCGTAGTTTGTTGCGAATAGCCCTGCTTAGCTGCATTACCTTTAACGCTCTGGCGCAAACAGCCTCTGATGGGGAGATTGCTTCGCATCCTGTCTGGGCGCAGTTGTTGCACACCTGGCAAACGCCGGTAACGGGTAAGTCTCAGTTGTTTTATCTGGCGGCCGACGGTAGTGAAAGCCCCTTAGCAGAACTTCAGGCGACCCTTACTGCGTTTCAGCAACACCCACAATCTCAATGCCGGTATCCGGCACGGCGACTATTTCTGCAGCGCTATTATCCGGCCCGTTATTTTCCGGCCGTACAATGCGCCGACTATCAGGCGTATATGGACGCCTTTGTCACTGACAGTGTGAGCCTCATCTATGCGTCGGGTTATCTGGGTAATCCGGCCTCTATGTTTGGTCATGTATTTCTGAAATTTAATAGTGACGGCGAACATGATTTGTTGGATAACACGTTCTCCTACGGTGCCAGTGTGCCCGACGCAGACAACAAGCTCGCTTATATCGTTAAAGGGATAAGCGGCGGCTACGAGGGGCACTTTACCAATCAGAAATACCATCATCACGACCTTACTTACAATGAGTCCGAGCTACGCAATTTATGGGAGTATCGCTTAGATCTTGGCCGCTCAGAGGTGGCGTTTATTCTTGCCCATTTATGGGAACTTGAGAATACGTCGATGACCTACTATTTTTTCCGGCAAAACTGCGCCTATCAACTGGCAAAGTTACTGGAATTGGTGATCAATACGCCGCTTACTGAGCCGGGTAAATACCAGGTTATGCCGGTGGATTTGATAATGCGCTTAAACAAAGCGGCAAACAGTTCACCGCTTTATACTGATGTGCGTTTTCATGGTTCACGTCAGCAGGCGCTTTATGAGCATTACTCGCAGTTGAACGCAATGCAGCAGAATACGCTTATGGCCATAATCGCAGCACCCACCTCGCACACCACAATGCTTATAGCAGCTTTGGACGATGAAGATGCTAAGCCGGTTATCGACACCCTATACGATTATGTGGCCTTTCAGGAAGTGCGTCAGGATGAAGTGTCGGCGGAATTACAAGAGAAAAAACGCTTAGCCATGGCGAAACGCTTTGCCATGGCACCAGGCAAGGTGCAATGGCAGAGCTCAACACCTGTAGCACCGCACCATGCTCAGTTTACGTCATTGTTGCAAACCGGTATGACCGTAAATAACGGCGTCTCTTCAGTCATGTTCAGGTATCGCGCCAGCTACTATGATTTGCTGACCTATAACCCGGGCCGGATTCCCTTTTCTGAGCTCAGCACCTTCGATTTGCGTTTGGCGTACAGTGATAACCATGAACTATCGGTCCAACAGTTCAATTTACTTAGCGTGATAAACCTAAACGCCTCACAAACGGGACTGCCCGGTGACGACGCCCTGGCCTGGAAAATGGCGCTGGGTTATCGCCAGCAATCCAATACCTGTCGCCATTGCGGCAGCGCATATGTTGAAGGGTTTGTTGGCAAGGCCTGGTCACCCTCTGCCGGCCAGGTATTTTACGGTGCTGTTTCCGGTACCGCTACCAGTTCCAATCGCATGGGCGGCAACCTTGCCGCCGGTGCCGAAATGGGAGGTGTAATAACCTTTACACCAAAATTCGCAATGTCCTTCTCTGCCGGGCATCAATGGTATGTAAATGCGTTGTCTGAACATCGTCAGTATGTTCAGGTGGAATCCCGTTGGTTGATAAGTCAGCACTGGGATCTGCGGGCAACCTATCAGTATCTTGGACAGGCGGAAGCAGGGGTGCATATTTCATATTATTACTAAAAAGGAAAACTACAATGTTCAAGAAGATCGCAATTGCTGCAACACTGATGTCTGCAACGTTATCTGGCCAGGCTATGGCTCAGGAAAACATCAACCCATGGAAACACTGTGGTATTGGTGCAATGATTTTTGATGACAATGGTACAGCGGCGGCAATCTCAAACATTATCTGGGATTTAGGTACAACTGCTGTGTCTTCAAAAGTATCTTCTGCCGATTCTTGCGAGGGTAAACTGGTTACTGCTGCAGTATTCATTCAGGATAACTTCAAAAAAGTGATGGAAGAAACCAGTCAGGGCGAAGGTGAGCACCTAGTTGCCATGATGGATATTCTGGACGTAGCACAAGCCGAGCGTGGTAAAGTTATCGCGGCGGTACGTGCGGATATGGCCAGTGTTGTGGCAGTTAACGCTGAAACATCACCAGAAACCTATTACAACGCTGTTGTTGCTAACATCTAATCACTTATCAGTGACAACCAAAGCGCGGCGTTTTGCGGCGCTTTGCATATCTGCGCTCAATACTCAATTCCCCGCCCGCACTATTTACCTACTTCTTTGAATTACATTATAAGTAAGAGTTATAAGACTTAAACGTTTCATAAGCGGTATTTACGTGTTTAAGGTTAAATTTTCTCTTTCAATTTCGATTTTATTTATGCATTATTGGCTCCTCGCTGTAATCCTTTCCTAAAACTCCAATAAAAATGGAAGATTACAAAGTTGTAGATATAAACCAGTTTTATAGAGCGAAAGCTTTACAATTTTGTAATAAATGGATCAAAAGCACCTTGTGGCAACAAACAGATACCGCTTAATCGCTCATTCAAAATAGCGGTTAGGTTAATTTTGCCCGGAGGAAAGGAGGATACTCTTGAAACTCTTAGTTCTAAACGAAGCAAGGCACGCTATTGATGATAGCTTTGTCGAACAGCGCTGTGCGGTAACGCCTGCCACGGTTATGCGGTTTTCCCGAATGGGCTTTACCGTCATGATTGAACAAGATGCAGGCGCGTTATCAGGCTATCCCGATGTCGCCTACACCGAACAAGGTGCCACTATCGTAGAGGCCACTGCCGACGTGCTGGGTGATGCTGATATTGTGCTCTATGTTAATCGCCCACTGAGTAGCCAGCTTGCACAACTCAAAGCCAACGCATTGGTGATTGGTCATATCGACCCGTTTTTCCAACAAGAACTGGTTGAGAGCATGGCCTCCAAAGGGTTGTCCACACTTTCAGTTGAGATGATCCCGCGTTCTTCCCGCGCCCAGAAAATGGATGCCCTGAGTTCTCAGGCGAGCCTGGCAGGTTATGTGATGATGATGCAGGCTGCCAATGCGCTGCCAAGCATTCTGCCTATGATGATGACCCCGTCCGGTACGATTAAGCCGGCCAAAGTGTTTATTATTGGTGCGGGCGTGGCCGGTTTACAGGCCATTGCTACAGCCAAGCGCTTAGGTGCCAATGTGCTGGCTTATGATACTCGCCCGGTTGTAGCGGAGCAGGTCGAATCCTTAGGGGGTAAGTTCCTCAAAATCGATATTGGTGAAACCGGTCAGACCAAAGACGGTTATGCCAAAGAACTTACCGACGAACAAAAAGCCACACAGCAGGAAGCACAGCGTGACGCGATTGCCGATTCAGACATCGTGATCACCACTGCTCAGCTGTTTGGCCGCAAACCGCCGGTGCTGATTTCCAGACAAACCCTGGCTCTCATGAAGCCCGGCAGCGTTGTAGTGGATATGGCGGCAGTGTCAGGCGGTAACGTTGAAGGCTCTGTGCCTGGCAAAACGGCTGTGGTCGAGGGTGTTACCGTCATTGGCGACGGTCACTGGAGCCAGCGCGTAGCGCGCGATGCTACCGATATGTATGCCAATAATCTGATCAACCTCATTGATGAGTTTTTCGATAAAGAGTCCAAGCAGTTTACGCTGGATCTGGAAGACGAAATTCTTGCTCAAAGCGTGATTACGCACGCTGGCGAGATCACCAATGACATGCTCAAAAACGCATACAAAGGGGGCTAACGCATGGAAACTATTTACCTGATCTTTATTGTTCTGCTGGCTGCCTTTTTAGGTTTTGAACTTATCCGCAAGGTACCGGCTACGCTGCACACACCGTTAATGTCCGGCTCTAACGCCATCTCTGGTATCACCCTGGTAGGCGCTTTGGTCGCTTCCGGCTCAGACAACAATACGCTAACCACTATTTTAGGTACGGCGGCCGTTGCGCTGGCCAGTATCAATGTAGTGGGAGGGTATATGGTTACCGACCGTATGCTCAGCATGTTCAAGAAAAAACAAGGCAAGTAAGGAGATTATGCTGTGAGTGATAATGCATTGATCATTAATCTTGCCTACGTACTGGCAACCACGTTATTTATTGTTGGCCTTAAATTACTCAGTCATCCGTCGTCGGCCAAAAAAGGCAACCTGGTGTCGGCTGTGGGTATGTTTATCGCCGTGGTCGTTACCTTAATCGACCAGCAAATTATCAGCTATCACTGGATCCTGTTGGGTTTTGTGATTGGTGGCGCCTATGGTGCCTGGAAAGCTAAAACCGTGGAAATGACCTCCATGCCGGAAATGGTGTCGCTGTTTAACGGCTTTGGTGGCGCAGCTTCACTGCTGCTTGGCTGGGCAACAGTGTCGGGGATGAACGCGATTACACTGGCAACTACCGACGCGCTGATTTTCGTGACCGTGTTTCTGACCATATTAATCGGTGGTATTACCTTCTCTGGTTCAGTGATTGCCTGGGGTAAACTGTCGGGTAAGATGTCATCGAAAGCGTTTATTTTTACCGGTCTGCGCGAGCTGAGTATTCTGCATCTGATTGCTTTTTTTGTGGTGGGTTACTTGTTTGCCACCGATCCGGGTAATCCGTTGTGGCTCTATGTGTCTATCGCACTGGCGTTAAGCTTTGGAATCTGGGCCACCATTTCCATTGGTGGTGCTGATATGCCGGTCGTTATTGCGTTGCTTAACTCCTACTCAGGCGTGGCAGCCTGCGCCGCTGGCCTGGCGGTAGCCAACACTATTTTGATTGTCACCGGTCTGTTGGTGGGGGCATCTGGCCTCATCCTGACCAACATCATGTGTAAGGCCATGAACCGTTCATTGATGAATGTGCTGTTATCGGGTTTTGCCAAGCCGGTGGAGATGGGGGAAGCCATCCAAGGTGAGGTCAAAATCATGTCTGCCCAGGATGCTTTCTACGTACTGGAAGCCGCCCAGTCAGTGCTGGTGGTACCGGGATATGGTATGGCGGTCGCGCAAGCCCAGCATGCGGTTCGCGAGATGCAGTCGCTGCTGGAAGAAAACAACTGTACAGTGGAATATGCTATTCACCCGGTAGCAGGGCGTATGCCCGGCCATATGAACGTACTGCTGGCTGAGGCCGACGTGCCTTATGATTTGCTGTGTGAAATGGACGATGTAAATCCGCGCATGGAAAATTACGACGTGGTTATCGTTATTGGTGCCAACGACGTGGTTAACCCTGCAGCGAAAGAAATGAAAGGCAGCCCGATTTACGGTATGCCGGTTATCGAAGTGTATCGCGCCAAAACCGTGTTTGTACTTAAGCGCTCAGCCAATGCTGGTTTTGCCGGGGTTGATAACCCGCTGTTCTTTAAAGATAACACCCGCATGGTACTGGGTGATGCGAAGGAAACTATCAATAACATCGTTCGTGAGTTTGGTGACGACTAATCGTTACGCTTAGTCAATCACCGTAAAAATGGCCTGCATAAGAGAATTGTGCAGGCCATTTTTTGTTTTGGCTGATACTATTGGGAACGGTTTCCGGCAGATGATTATTGGAGAAAGCGGTGAAAGATAAAGTCCTGTCAGTTGCACTGGTGTGTATTATTGCGCTTAAGTGCATGGACCTGTACATCGATTTTTCAGAAGACCTTGAACTTATACACATTGTTCAGGAGTCTTTATTAATCCTTATTTCTTCGGGTCTGTTTCTCTTTTTGATTTTCGATATCCGTCAGCGTTCCACAGCTTTAAAAGCACTGCGGGCAGATCTTGAGCTTTCTAATTCCAAGGTCAACCAGATGAGTGAAGAACTCAAGCGTTCCAAACGGGATTTCTTCGCTGCTGTTCAGGAGCAGTTTGACCGCTGGCAACTCACCCCCAGTGAAAAGGAGGTGGGGTTATTTTTGCTCAAAGGCCTAAGCCTGAACGAAATTGCAGAGTTGCGGCAAACTTCCGAGAAAACCATTCGCCACCAGGCGTCGGCAGTGTATAAGAAGTCAGACTGCACCGGCCGCCATGAATTAGCGGCGTTTTTCTTTGAAGAGATGGGGTAGGGGCTATTTCACTCCGGTCACGGCCATAGCACGGCGCATATAAGCAATCTGCTGCGCCAGTGGTAACTCTTTCGGACAAAAATCTTCACACCCCAGCATGGTCATACAACCAAATACACCGTCATCGTTACCTATCACTTCATAAAATTGCGCATCAGTGCGATTGTCCCGGGGATCAATCTTAAAGCGTGCCAGCTGATTAAGGCCTACGGCGCCCACAAATTCTGGGCGCATTTGCGCAGTACCACAACCGGCAATACAGCAACCGCATTCGATACAGCGTTCCAATTCGTAAATTTGTTCCGCTTGCTCTGGTGCCATTTTTTCTTCCATCGCATCAAAATTGCTTACTTCGGCGCTATGGATCCAGGTTTGTAAATGTTCACTCATTCCGCGCATCCATTTACCTGTGTTCACCGATAAATCGCCAATCAGCTCAAAGCCGGGTAACGGCATTAAGGTTACTTTTGCCGGGAGCTGACTAACCAGTGTTCTGCAGGCAAGCCCCGGACGGCCGTTAATTAACATGGCGCAACTGCCGCAAATACCAGCCCGACAGACAAAATCGAACTGTAATGAAGGCGCTTGCCTGGCGCGTATCTCGTTGAGTGCGATAAACAGCGTCATGCTGTCGGCTTCTTCCAGTTCATAGTGTTCAAAATGCGGCTCACTGGTGTCGTCATACGGATTGTGCCGAAAAATGGCAAACTCAATGGTTCTCGCAGTGCTGACCGTTACCGGAATGGTGTTTTTGGGTGAGACATTCATGCATCAAGCTCCTCTGACAAACGGGCATTGCGGCCACGGAAAGGTTCAGGCAAACAGTCAGCAAAAGGCATCAGTTGCTGTTGTTTAGCAAAGCGGTCTGCTTCGCCCGCTTGCACGTTATCTACCTCAGCCTGACGAGTATTGGTATCAGGATGATCAATGCGCTCTTTGCCGCCATAGCCGCGCCACCCGGGTGGGAGCTCCATACTCATTACATCGAGCGGTTCATAGTCTATGGCAGGTGAAGCAGCTTCCGGTGACCAGCTGGTAAGCGTGCGTTTAAGCCAGTCTTTATCATTTCTAAGTGGAAAATCTTCACGGCAATGCGCACCTCGGCTTTCTTCCCGGGCCAATGCGCCGCTGGCCACACACAGGCTGAGTTTAAGCATCTTTTTGGCCCGGTATGCGGCGCAGAGTTCCGGGTTAACGCCGCGACTGGTGTCGCTCACTTTTATCCGTTCGGCACGCTCGCAAAGCGTTTGCAATTCGGTCACCGCTTCAGTCAACTGCTCGCCATGGCGGAAGATGCCAACCTTTTCGGTCATGACCGATTGCATGGTTTCGATAATCTGCCAGGCGTTTTCGTTGTTATCGCTGCGCTGGAATGAGGCAAGTTCATCACAAACCGCTTTAACCTGGCTATCAATCGCCGTTGAGTTGATGGTCAGGGTGGCGTCTGTTGTCAGGCTATCGGCCATAAACTCCCCTACAATCATGCCTGCCACCACGGTTTCTGCCACCGAATTACCGCCTAAACGGTTAAAACCATGCATATCCCAGCACGCGGCTTCTCCGGCGGCAAATAAGCCTTTTAGCGTAGGTGATTCGCCACGGTAGTCGGTGCGAATTCCGCCCATGGAGTAGTGCTGAGCCGGGCGCACCGGAATCAGCGACTCGGTGGGGTCGATGCCTAAGAAATACTGGCAGATTTCTTTTACTTCGCGGAGTTTACTGTTGATGTGCGTTTTACCCAGCAAACGGATATCCAGCCATAAGTGCTCGCCGAAACGTGACTGCACGCCGTGGCCGTTGCGAATATGGGTTTCCATCCAGCGTGAGACCACATCGCGTGAGGCGAGCTCGCGTTTCTCAGGCTCGTAGTCAGGCATAAAACGGTGTTCTCTGGCATCCAGCAGCAGACCGCCGTCACCACGACAGCCCTCGGTGACCAGTATGCCGGCAGGAAAAATGCCGGTAGGATGAAACTGCACCGCTTCCATGTTGCCAAGCTTGGCGATGCCGGTCTCAAGCGCGATGGCTGTGCCAATGCCCTGATTGATTACCGCATTGGTCGATACCCGGTAAATGCGACCAAAGCCGCCGGTGGCGATGCAGGTGACCCTCGCCAGGTAAACAATAAGCTCGCCGGTAATAAGATTACGAACTATGGCGCCCTGACAGCGGCCGTCTTCGTGAAGCAGAGCAATGGCTTCCATCCGCTCGTGCACTTCGATGCCTTCGGCAATGGCCTGATTGCTCATGGTATAAAGCATCGAGTGGCCGGTACCATCGGCAACATAATTGGTGCGCCATTTGGCAGTACCACCAAAGTTACGTGCGGTAATCAGCCCGTGGGCTTCATCGCGTTCGGTGATAGTGACTTCTTCACCGTTTATCACGCTTTTGTGATCACCTTTTTGTACGCGATTCCAGGGAACGCCCCAGGCAGCAAGTTCGCGAACCGCTTTCGGTGCGGTATGCACAAACATGCGAGCAACCAACTGATCAGCTCCCCAGTCGCTGCCGCGAATAGTATCGGCAAAATGCACATCTTCGTTATCTCCCCATCCCTTGGCACTGTTGCCCAGGCTGGCCTGCATACCACCCTGAGCCGCAGCGCTATGGGAGCGCTTAGGAGGCACAAGGCTTAAAATAAGTGGCGTAAATCCGCGGCGTTTAACACCAATAGCGGCTCTTAAACCGGCCAGACCGCCGCCTATAATCAATGCATCGGTTACAATAGTTTGCATTAGTGGTTGCCTCCCTGCGATGCATTGTTTACCTGCGAATATGCTGCTGGCTGATAACGTTCTCCGGCCCGGTCCTGGTGCTCATAACCTATTTTCATGTAGGCGGCCAGGGTCATCAGTCCCAGTATCAGAAAGAATAAGGTGAGTACCCATTTAGCAATGGTCAGGCGTTTGCGGCCAACTTTCGGATCCTTACCCATAAACCAGCCCCATTTTACTAATACCCGATACAGGCCAATGCCGCCGTGTAGCTCTACCACAAACAGCAGAACCAAATACAGAGGCCACATGCGCCCTGTCCATACTCGGTCGGATGAGGCGAAGGGGCCAATGTCCGCCGGATGCATAATGAGCTGGTATAAATGTACCGACGCTAAAAAGAATAGCGCAAAGCCGGTAATTACCTGCACATACCACAAGTAGCTGTCGATGTGTCGAACCCCGCCAAGGTGCTTATGCAAAGTGCGATACTGGCGGTGGGTGGCCGGAAACTTGCGCATTGCCAGAAACGCGTGCAGCACAATTAACGACAGGATAAACAAAGCAAACAGGCTCACCAGAATGGGATAGCCCTTGCCAAATAGGGGCTCGCCTTCAAACATCTTGGTGATCCAGTACATGGCATCGTTGCCGAGCAGAATGCTCGAGACCATAAACATGTGTGCCCACATAAACAGGGCCAGGATGATACCGCTGACACTTTGCAGCATGTCCATTACCGCGGGGCCGCGGGGGCTGGTTAACGGGGTTTTAAACAGCACAGTACTTTCTCCCTGAAAGTCGGGTTCCCTGAGTGCAGGGAAGATTAGCCTGAGTGGTTGAATGTAAAGGTTACGTTTTACTTTGTTATGACATGGCTAGTTGGGATTGAATAAAACGTCAGCACTAACCATGTGGTATTTGTTTTAGCTTAGGGTACTAAAAAGTACCGCGCAATGCACCGGCAAGGTGATCATACAAGTGTTTGTTCTGGATCATAGAGGCCGGACCCGGCGGATAGGGGAATTTATAAAATCTCGATTGTTCGGGCAAACAGCCAATAAAATGGAATTATCTTTCTATCCGCACACGATTAATTCGAACGACCAGTGGGCAGCAACAATGGTGTTGTCGTTAATGAATATGCCGTTGTTATTCTGTGTCGACAAAATAGCACCGGTCCTGTTTTGCTGATTGCGCGGTGACAACGCGCATGCCAAATATTTTACCGATGATGCGTATCACGCAACGGCTGAGCTTAATGAGTAGCTCATTCTCGCCGGTACGGTACATGTCGATTTATACGATCAACCGGATAAAACCCCCTCCGTTAAAATCGACGCGTTTTTTAGCGACAACCTGCAGGAATAATACTGTTAAACCGGAATATCATCCTACTGATATTCAAACAGGCTACTTTGCCATGTGCAAAGTGGCCTGAACCGCTTTATGCCACTGTGTTAACCGATGTTCCCGGTCGCTGTCTGATGCCCCGGCTTCAAACTGGCGCTGGCAAGGGTTTGCCTTCGCCAGCTGTGCCGGCTCGTTGATATCGCCAGCCTGAAAAGCAGCCAGTAACGCGGCGCCAAGCGCTGTGGTTTCCATCACTTTTGGTCTTACAACCGGGACATCCAGCGTATTAGCCAGGTACTGGCAAAACCAGTCATTGGCAACCATGCCGCCATCCACCTTCAAAATGGTCGGGTGATTACCGCCGCTACTCATGGCCGTGACTAAATCGTGAGTTTGAAAGCAAATTGACTCCAGCGTGGCGCGAACAATGTCATTCGCAGTGGTGGCGCGGGTAATGCCGAATACCGCTCCGCGGGCATCGGGAGCCCAGTGCGGGGCACCAAGGCCGGTAAAGGCAGGCACCACTACCAGGCCATGTTCGTTACCCACCTGCCCGGCAATAGCTTCGGAATCGGCGGCTTTTTCAATCAATCCAAGCCCGTCGCGCAGCCACTGCACCGCAGCCCCGGCAACAAAAATGGAGCCTTCTACCGCATAATGAGTAACGCCATTGAGCCGATAAGCGATAGTGGTAAGCAGGCCGGTGGTGTTGATGTCACAGTGACTACCGGTATTGACCAGCGCAAAGCAACCCGTACCATAGGTAGCTTTAACGCTCCCCTGAGTTATGCAGCCCTGGCCCACCATAGCTGCCTGTTGGTCGCCAGCCACACCGCTGATGTTTAGCACTACCGGCAACAGGCCTGGTTGTGTTCGGCCAAAGTCGTCGGCACATTCTTTTACCTCTGGCAGCAGGCCGGTTGGAATATCAAACAGCGCTAAGAGTTCCTCATCCCACTGCTGGCTGTGAATATTAAACAAACTGGTGCGACTGGCATTGGTCACATCAGTGGCGTGCACGTTGCCGTTGGTTAAGCGCCAGATTAAAAAGGTATCAACGGTCCCAAACAGCAGTTTGTTATTTGCTGCCAGCTCGGCCGCGTCTTCAACATTGTCGAGGATCCAGCGTATCTTGCTGGCCGAAAAATACGGGTCCAGTTTGAGGCCGGTTTTTTGTTGCACCAGGTTTTCATGCACCGATAAGCTGCTGCAATAGCCACTGGTGCGTCGGTCCTGCCAGACGATAGCATTATATACAGGTTGGCCTGACTCTTTATTCCATACCAGGGTGGTTTCCCGTTGATTGGTGATCCCCACATGCTTAACTGAGAGTTTGAGATCGCTGGCAACGGTTAACGCCTCACGAGCCACATTCAGTACTGACTGCCATAGCTCTTCCGGATCCTGTTCTACCCAGCCATTTTTTGGGTAGTATTGCGGAAACTCCCGCTGCGCCGTGTATAGCATTTCAAACCGTTGGTTAAACAATATGGCCCTTGAAGAAGTGGTTCCCTGGTCGATAGCCAGGTAGGCAGAATTCCCGGTTGCAGCAGGCATACATCGCTCATTTTTTAATTAGTTATACTTCTGTAGTTTAACGGGATAAAAGCGGAACGCCAGTTATCCGCAGGTACGCTTTATTCAGTATTCCACGCAACTGGCTGCCATCCGGCAGCCTTTTTTAATCGCACGGGTTAGTTAAGTAGCATCAGCAAACCACCGCCAATCATAAACAAGTTTTCCGCCAATGAGACAAAGCCCAGGGGCACATTGCTGTCGCCGCCTACGCAGGCACATTTGAGTTCACGTTTATTTACATACACCGCTTTAAATACCGATACGGCACCAACAGTACCAATAAACAGGGATACCGGAGCAACCCACAGGGCCGGAAAAGCGGCAATCATACCGATACCTGCATAAGCCTCTAAAAAAGGATAAATATAGCCGTACCGTAGCCAGCGCATGGCCAGCAAATCATAAGTGATAAACGATTGGGTAAAACGATATAGATCCTGCAGTTTTTGTACTGCCAGAAAGCACATGGTCACGGCAATAAAAAGCAGTAATGAAGATACACTAAGCAGGCTGCTGGCCGAGGCTAACTGCCAACCCAGGGTCATTAGTGCTGCTACCGAGAAAATGGCGATTACCGGTGTGTAGGTAGTACCGGTCTGGCCTGCTTCGCCTTTACCAAAATATTCGCGCAGGTCGTCGTAACCGCCAATTCGCTTTCCATCGATAAAAGTTTGCGGGGTGGTTTCTACATCGTGTTGTTGTTTAAACGCATCGGTTTCTGCGCGGGAAGATAACTGATGATCTTCCACCTCAAACCCTTTCCGCTCCAGTAAATCTTTAGAGCGCAGGCCAAAAGGGCAGATATGTTGTGATGTCACCATGCGATAAAGTTTTGCTGTGTTGCTCATGACGTCCTCCGCAATGAAAATTATTCACCCACCGACACGACCAACCTGTAATAACTACATCTCAGTACGCAAAATTAGGGGGATAAAGACTCTGCAGAACATGGCTGCAGGAACCATTCCTGTATGGTGAGTCAGGAGGGTAAGCTACTCAGAGGGGGATTCAGGTAAAATCGAACTCAAAGTCGTAGTAGTGCTTACCTTCTACGATTTGGATTTGCATGTTGCCATATAAGCCGGTTAAGTCTCCGGAGGCGGAGTCAGGCACGACGACAATAGTGAGTTTTTGTTCACCACGGCTCATAATACCGAGGTGCTGCAGGGAGAAACAGCCTCTTTTACCTAGCAGCTCCCCGGTAAAGGTTTCCATGGCAACATAACCTGCTGAACCCTGAACGGCACTGCGTTTGCTTAGCATCTGACCATTTGAAATGCCAGCAAGCTCACCGGTGAACGTTTTCTTGATCAACATCCTGCCCATATCCAGCTCATCCTGTTGCGGGGTTAACTCAACAGCAAACTCTCCTAATACACGCTGCATTATCTCATACTCCTTGGCGTGGACTTATCCCGGCACTGCGAAATGCTCACGAATGATGTGTTAATATCATGAATTTGTTCTACTTTATGGTACGGTGATGTGTAAAAAATAGTCAACACATTTCTATCATATTGATTGAATACGTAAAAAAGCAATAATCCGACTCAATGGCTGACGCGTAAATTGTCATAGCGCTGACTGCAAAGACCGTTATAATACGCGCCATGTGCACGACAGCTGCAAATCATTATTACCAGCACGCAAAAAATTTAAGGTGTTAACGATGGATGGAACTTCTAAGGAGTGGTCTGTTGAAGAGGCGGAACGCGTATATGGCGTTTCCCGCTGGGGCGGTGGCTATTTTCACATTGGTGAAAACGGCAATATTAAGGTCACCCCCAACCCTTCGGATCCTTCAATTCAAATCGATTTTAAAGCGGTCATTGAAGAGATCCATCAAGAAGGCGTGCAACTGCCCGTTGTAGTCCGTTTTCATGATATTTTGCGCTCTCAGGTTGCCAACCTGAACACCATCTTTCGTAATACTATCGCTGAGGCAGATTATAGCGGTGAATACCAGGGTGTGTATCCGGTAAAAGTAAACCAGATGCGTGAAGTGGTAGAAGAGATTGTGGATGTGGGCGAACACTACAATTATGGTCTGGAAGCTGGCTCCAAAGCTGAGCTTATCACTGTGCTCGCGCTCAACACCAATGAAGACTCGTTAACCATTCTAAACGGTTATAAAGACGAAGAGTTTATGCGCCTGGCTTTGCTCGGTCGCAAACTGGGTCGGCGCATGGTAGTGGTGGTGGAAAAATACTCAGAGCTTCTGTTACTGGTTAAAATCTCCAAAGAGCTGGGCATCGAACCGTTAATTGGTGTACGCGCCAAGATGACTGTGAAAGGGCGAGGAAAATGGGAGAGCTCCGGTGGTGAGCGCGCCAAGTTTGGTTTGAGTTTTGCCGAAATTATCAATACTGCCCGTTACCTCAAAGAGCAGGGCATGGCTCACTGCCTCAAATTATTGCATTTTCATATTGGTAGTCAGCTCACCGACATTCGCTCGGTAAAAGAAGCGATTTCTGAAGGTGGCAGGATTTATGCGGAAATGCATAAGATGGGCTTCCCGCTGGATTATGTTGACGTTGGCGGCGGTTTAGGGATCGACTACGACGGTACCGCTTCTACCAGTGAATCCTCGCGCAACTACTCCATGCAGGAGTATGTGGCAGATGTGGTCTATGGTATGAAAGAAGTGTGCGATCTGGAAGGCGTACCACACCCTCATCTGGTTAGCGAAAGTGGCCGCGCGATTACCGCACACCACAGCTGCGTCATCACTCAGATCATGGGTGAAATCCGTTCCAACAGCGCTGGCGTAGACACCTGCGAGGCCGAAGGCGAGCATTATTTCGTTAAGAACATGCGGGAAATGGCCAGCACCTTCGACCAGCAAACCAATATGCAGGAGTTATATAACGACGCATCGCAATATAAAGAACAGGCATTGGATGCCTTCAAATTGCGTGTCCTTTCGCTGGAAGAGCTGGCAAAAATCGAAACTCTGTACTGGGAAATTATGGTGCGCCTGCAAGAATATTACGCCCATGCGGAGTATGTTCCTGAAGAATTGCAGGAACTCGATTACAGTTTATCTTCGCAGTATTTGTGTAACTTCTCGGTGTTTCAGTCGGCTGCTGATACCTGGGCTATCGACCAGTTATTGCCGGTCGTGCCGATCACACGTATGAATGAACGCCCGGAGGTGAACTGTTCGCTGGTAGACATAACCTGCGACAGCGATGGCAAAATCGATCAGTTCACTGTAGGCCGCGAAATTACCGACGTATTGCCAATGCATAAGCTGAAGCCGGACGAACCCTACTATATTGGCCTGTTCCTTACCGGCGCTTATCAGGACGTTATGGGTGACATGCACAACTTGTTTGGTCGCCTGAACGAAGTACATATTTTCAGTTACGACGACGATCCGGAAGATTTCTACATCGAAGAAGTGGTGAAAGGGACATCAGTGGAAGATGTGCTGAGCATTATGCAGTACAACCCCAAAGCCATGGCTTATGATGTTAAGCGGTTAATTGATAAGCAGGTTTCAGCAGGAAAGATCAAACCCCGTGAAGGTGTACGCTGGACAGACTTTTACGAGGCTTGTCTGAGCGGCTATACCTATTTGAAAACCGGTAAGTAACAAGGAGTCCTGCTCGCAGCTAGGCGAGCGGGCAACTATTCTTGCGAGCGACGCTTGGCCTGTTCAAAATAGGCTTCCCAAAAGTCGGCAGTCGTGGTGTTTATGAGGTTAGACTCGGCGTTCATCAGCATCACATAGCCGGCTTTGTATTTGGGAGAGAAGGACACATCGGCACGATAGCCTTTTACCCAGCCACCATGATAGTTAAGCACTTCACCGGCGTAATCATAGATGCGCCAGCCAAGTCCGTAATGCGCATCGTTCAGGTCTTCACGCCAGCCGCGGCGATAAACTTCTCTTGTCGTGCGCACTCTCGGCGTTGTGACCGCAGTGACCACATCTTCTGGTACTACCGTTGGAAACTCCAGTAACATAGCCTGTAGCCAACGTGTCATGTCATTGATACTGGCGTTGACCCCGGCCGCAGGCGTAAACCGGTAGTAATTACTTTCCACCTGACCTTCGCGCCAGCGATTTCGCGCAATCGCAATATGGGGGCGAGCCCATTGTGCAGACGCGAGCAGTCCGCCCTTGCCGGCACTGGCGGTATCCATACCCAGTGGCGTGAGTAATTGCTCCTGAAGCTGGCGCTGATAGGACGTGTTACGACTGACAAAATATTCCTGGATCACACCAAACAAGGCGTTCTGGTAGGTATAACACTCCCCCGGGTTACATAATGGCTTGAGTCCGGCGAGCTGATTAAGTACTCGTTTTAACGGGTAATTGGCCTCAATCAGGTTATCGTATGCGTTCGGCATAAAGCCACTGGACTGGCCAACAATATGGCCCAGTGTCATGCCCGGATTCAGCGTGCCAGCAGCGCCCAGCGTTGGGCTCATTTCCGTCACCGGAGTGGTCCAGTCGAGTTGCTTTTGACGTACCAGTTTGGCCATCAGTACGGCCGTGAAAGTTTTTGATACCGATGCCAGGCGGAAAACAGTGTTTGCATCAACGGCTTTTCCGCCACTGTGGGTTCGGCCATAGACTTTGATTACCGGTGACTCGCCCTGTTGATAAAACACCATGGCGTAGCCGGGGACATTGTATTTGCGTGCGTCGCGTTCTACCTGAGCAGCATAGTCTTCAAACCACTGGTCGGCGGCGATTGTGGTGTTACTAACAATGCATCCAGGCATTACACACAGCGCGATAAAGCAGTATCGACGCAGCAGGTCCAAATAAGGCAAACAAAAACTCCGGAATAGGGGATTGAATAATGTTGTGTCAAATAATCGTCGCTATTATGCGGGGTGACCGCACAGTGATCAACTTATTGAAAGTAAGTGCTGATTAATCCAGCGCTGACTGTCAGTTCCGATTTCTTCGTATTCTGGCCGGCAAAGCAGGATACAATAGAGACCAATACATTAACTGAGAGCCGGTTATGCTCAGCGCATCAATGCAGCAACAGTACTCTGCAGCCCGAAAATCCCGGGACCCACGGTTTGATGGCCGTTTTTTCGTAGCAGTAAAAACCACGGGTATATTCTGTCGGCCTGTATGCCCGGCCCGTATCCCGGATGAAAGAAATGTGGACTATTATCATTATGCTCAGCAGGCTATTGAGCATGGCTATCGACCCTGTCTACGGTGTCGGCCAGACAGTGCGCCGGGATCGTTTGCATGGCGTGGTGTGAGTACCACTACTCAGCGTGCGCTGCGCTTGTTGAGTGAGGCGCTCGACGAAACGGTACAGAGTATTGCCGAGCGGTTGGGGATCAGCGAACGCTATCTTGGTCAGTTGATTACCAGGGAAGTGGGCATGTCACCCAAGCGGTTTCAGCTACATAGCCGGTTGTTGCTGGCTAAGCGCCTATTACAGCAAACGACTATGTTGGTCGGCGATGTGGCGCTTGCCAGTGGATTTCAGTCGAGCCGGAGTCTGCAAAGCCATTTGAAGAAGGATTTTGGATTAACCGCCGGCGACATTCGTAAGGCTGGCGGGCGTCATTCGGCAGGGTCAGAACTGTTGCTCTTTTTGCCCGTACGGTTGCCTTATAACTGGCCTCAAGTCAGGGACTTTCTGCAATTAAGAGCGCTAAAAGATATCGAAAGTGTGGATAGGCAAAGTTATAGCCGCGCCTTTAGCGTTGAGAATGAACCGGGTTTTGTTTGCGCCACTTATGATGAGCAACAAGGCGGCTTTCACATAAAGGCGCAGCTCACCCGGCCGCAACATTTGCAGCCGTTGCTGATCACTTTACGCAGGGTACTGGATATGGATACTGATCCACATAGCGTGGGGCAGGCACTAACCAACGCCGGAGTGCCCTCCGAACAACAGACTGAAGGAATACGGTTGCCCGGTGTGTGGAATGTGTTTGAAGCCGGGTGTCGGGCGATTATAGGTCAGCAAATCAGTATAAAAGCGGCTATCACACAATTGCAGCGTTTAAGCAACGAACTAGGCGAAAAACAGCAATATGGCCATACTTTTCCAACCCCGGAGCGTGTGGCTGCATCGTCGCTGGAGATGCTTAAAATGCCGGGTGCCAGAAAACAGGCGATCCGTGACTTTGCCGCGCTGGTGGCCGCACATCCGGGTAAAGAACTCAGCGACAGTGACATTCTGGCGATTAAAGGGATTGGTCCCTGGACCTTACAATATATTAAACTACGAGGTAGCAGTGAGCCGGATATTTATCTGGAAAAAGATCTTATTGTTGCCCGTCAGACACAACAATATGCCATTACGGCATCGTTGGCCGCGCCATGGCGCAGCTACCTGACCATTCAGCTATGGCGACTGGCCAATCAGCACAATGGAGAAGCCTAATGGCACTCAGTTACTGGCAAAGTCCTTGTGGACTCATGGCAATCAGCGCAGACGACACGGGGATTACCAGTATTCGCTTCGTGTCATCATCGGGTGAAGACGCTTGCCCCTCAGCCCTTACTCAAATCTGTTGCGAACAGCTTGAAGCGTACTTTGCCGGGCAGTTAACCGCTTTCGACGTTCCGCTAAATCCTGCTGGCACCGCATTTCAGCAGCAAGTATGGCGCCAGTTACGAACAATACCTTATGGTAAGACGGTGAGTTACGCAGCTATTGCCAGTGCTATTGGTAAACCCACGGCATCGCGGGCGGTGGGTATGGCCAACGGCAAAAACCCGTTAACCATTATTGTGCCCTGCCATCGGGTCATTGGTCAGAACGGCACATTAACCGGTTATGCCGGCGGACTACGCAGAAAGCAATTTTTACTGGAACTGGAAGGAGCTATTTAGGTGACATCGCGAGAACTTGGAGCGTTATTACTCCTGGGGGCAATCTGGGGCGCCTCATTTATTTTTATGCGGGTTGCCGCCCCTGAGTTTGGTATCGTACCGCTGGTGGTATTGAGAACATCACTGGCCACCTTAGTCTTCCTGCCCTTTTTATTTATCACCGGTGGTGGCCGGCAGATGGTGAGACTCTGGAAACCAATGTGCTTGCTGGGCGCCATTAATACGGCGGTGCCTTTTGCGTTGTTCAACTTTGCCAGCTTGCAACTGCAAAGTGGGGTATTGGCTATTCTCAATGCTACGGCGCCGATGTTTGCCGCTCTGTTTGCGTTTATCTGGTTAAGGGAGCGTCTCAGCAGGCTCGCTATTATTGGCTTGTTGTGCGGATTTGTCGGCGTGGTAGTGATCAGCCTGGATAAAACCCTGGGCAGCCAGCTTAGTATTGTACCGGTGCTGGCTGTGCTCGGCGCCGCCGGATGCTACGGCTGGGGAGCCTGTATGATGAAAAAATCCCTGGCTGGCGTTAAGCCAGTCGCCGTGGCAGCGGGCAGTCAGTTATGGGCCTCATTATTATTGACCCCATTAGCTTTAATGCAGTTTCCGCAGGCCTGGCCTACGTCGTTGGCATGGATGAACGCCCTGGCACTGGCCCTGGTTGGTACTGGCCTGGCTTACTTGTTGTATTTCTATCTGATCGCGTCAGCCGGTCCGGCCAAGGCGGTCATGGTGGGCTATCTGGTGCCGTTATTTGGCATTGCCTGGGGCGTTATTTTTCTTAATGAGATATTAAGTGTGTGGGATTTCTGCGGCGGATTGTTGATATTGCTGGGGATCAGCTTTACCACGGGGGTTGCCCAGCGCGTTGCGCACTGGGCAAAACATCGGTTAGTCGTCAATTAATTGCACACGAACCAGATTACGGCCATCGCGACGGGCCTGATATAAAGCATCCTCAGCGTGGGCCGTGAGCTCATTGAGGTTACGCTTGGAAGCCGTGAACGACACGCCAAAGCTGGCGGTTAAGTGCATTTCCGGATAGTCGCTCGGCGGCGGCAGAATAGCAATGCCGTGGCGCAGAGTCTGCGCCAGTTCCTGCGCTTCACGGGGCCCCATTTCGGGTAGCAGAATAATGAACTCCTCACTGCTCCAACGCCCCAGTACATCCTGATCGCGCAGGTGACTGGAAATAAAACCGGAGACTTTATCGAGCACGTCATCACCGGCATTGCGGCCAAACTGGTCATTGATATCCATAAAGTGATCAATATCGACCATAATAATACTCAGTGATGCGTTTTGTTCCGTGAGCGACTGGTAGGTCACTTCCAACTGATTGCGATCCGGCAAACGGTGCGTATTACGAATTATCAGCTCAGGCTGCATATCGCGGCGGAAGTAATAAAGCAGATTATAGATAAGCAGGAACAGCGCAAAAATAATCACCAGCATGGTGACTACGCTGAAAATAAAGCCCTGGGATATCTCTGCTTGTCTGGCATCCAACGGACTCAACAGGTAAACCGTCCAGCCAAACTGAGGAAGGCTCACTTCAGCAATCAGATGATCTTTACCATCGATGGTGATCAATTGGTTGTTCAGGGCATTTTCGGCACGAACCGCTTCCGGTAAACTGGCGTACCAGGGTAGCTCAGATAAATTAGTAAAATCAGAATAGGTTGCAACCAGCGTTTGATCGGATGACAGCATAATGTCACCTGAGCCGTCGACGAACAAAAAGTCGTAGCCATACTGACGTTTGTAGGTTTCGAAAACCGAAACAAAGCTTTTTAAGCTTTTTCCTACACCAAAAAAGCCTAAAAACTTACCGGCATCGTCATAAATTTTGATATCGATATAAAAATGCGGATTTTCCCACTTACCAATATCCGCTACCGCATCGGCTTCTCTGTCACGATATTTAAAATACCACGACACTTCGCCTTCAATCAGCGCGAGCCTGGTACCGTCAGAATTGTACTGCATGCGGGCCAGGTCGCTGGCAATAAAAAAGGTTAAGCCAAACTCTTGCTCCAGACGGTCCAACGCGGCAAATACCTCAGGCTCGTTAATGTCCTGATGCTCCATTAATTCAACCAGCTCCCGGGATTTCCCAAGCGCTTCAGAAACATGCAGCGGTTTTAAAATTTGTGACACAATCAGCGAAACCGCTGGCGACAACGACTGTTGTTGAGCCCGGCTTTGCTCAGCGACGATTTTTGAGATGCTGAAGTGTACTAAAGTGACAATCGCAATCACTACTACTGCAAAGAGCAATAATATACTTCGATGTAATGTCCTGAACGCATTCACTTGCTTTCTGTTTCTCCCTGTAAGCGGTATTGTTGGCCCGAAACTGAGTATAATACAGACTGAAGGCTTTTCATGCTACTGTCGCCAAACACTGACGTATAAGCACAAACACCTAAATAATGAGCCGCTTGCAAATGAGCGCTGACTTGTTGTGCCGGCTTGGTTACACTATTGCACAATATCAGTTTAAAAGGATGAGTTATGGCGTTTTCTGTAGTGGTTTTGGCTGCCGGTAAAGGTACCAGAATGAAGTCGGCGTTACCCAAAGTGTTACACCCGGTTGGCGGTGTGGCGATGGTTCAACGTATTATCAATACCGCAGAATCCTTAACGGCCACTGCCGTACATCTGGTTTATGGCCATGGTGCTGACCAACTGCAGGCCAACGTATGCGGGCAACAGATTAACTGGTGCCTGCAAGCCGAGCAATTAGGTACCGGCCATGCCGTAATGCAAACGGTTGAGCATATCAGTGACGAAGAAGACGTTATGATCCTGGTAGGGGATGCACCGCTGATCAAAGCCGACACGCTGCAGCGACTTATCGATGTGAAAGCCAGTTGCGACCTGGCGCTACTCACCGTAAACCTCGATGACCCAACCGGCATGGGGCGCATTATTCGTAGCGACGATAACATTGTGGCCATTGTGGAACATAAAGATGCCACAGAAGCGCAACGTGCCATCACCGAAATCAATACTGGTATGATGATGATGCCTGGTAAAGACCTAAAACGCTGGCTGAGTGAACTGAACAACGACAATGCCCAGGGCGAGTATTATCTTACCGACGTGATTGCCATGGCCGCCGGTGAAGGCAAAGTAATTAAAGCTGCGCAGCCTGACTCACCGCTGGAAGTCGAAGGCGTAAACAATCGCATTCAACTGGCCCGCCTGGAGCGAACCCTGCAGCAATGGCAGGCTGAAGAACTCATGACCAATGGTGCAACCCTGGCCGATCCCTTACGAGTGGATGTGCGTGGTGAGTTAACCACCGGACAGGATGTGTTTATCGACATCAATACCCTGTTTAAAGGCAAGGTAACGCTGGGTAACAATGTGGTGATTGGCCCCAACTGCGTGCTGATTGATTGCGAGGTGGCCGATAACGCCGTAATCGAAGCCAACAGCATTGTGGAACAAGCCAGCGTTGGAGAATCCTGTACTGTGGGCCCATACGGACGGTTACGTCCAGGCGCGGTCATGGAACGTGGTGCTAAAGTGGGTAATTTCGTCGAAATGAAAAAAGCCCGTTTAGGTGAAGGTGCCAAAGCCAATCACTTAACCTATCTTGGTGATGCCGACATTGGTGCGGGCAGTAATATTGGCGCCGGTACCATTACCTGTAATTATGATGGTGTAAATAAGTCTAAGACTCTAATTGGAGAAAACGCGTTTATTGGCTCTAACTCGGCGCTGGTTGCCCCGGTAGAGATAGGTGCGGGCGCAACGGTTGCAGCAGGCTCTATTATTACATCAACAGTGCCCGTTGATGCGCTGGCCGTGGCACGCAGTAAGCAGCGCAATATCGCTGGCTGGCAGCGCCCTAAGAAAAAATAGTGGCGCTTTCCGTATTGATAATGGGTTTTGGCTACGCCGCCAAAACCTTTCATGTACCGTTTTTACAGGCTATGGATGCGTATAGCATTCAGGGCGTGGTGTCATCGGATCCGGCCAAGGTTCAGGGAGTGCTGCCGGGTGTTAACGTATATAACAGCTTTGAGCAGGCAATCGCTGACGATGATTTTGACTTGGTAGTGATTACTACACCCAATCATCTTCATGCTGAGCAGGCTGAAGCGGCGCTGCGCGCCGGTTGTCATGTGCTGGTGGAAAAGCCTTTTACCTTGAGCAGTGACAGCGCACAGCAACTCGTTAAGCTTGCTGCTCAGCTTAATAAACACCTTTGCGTGTTTCATAATCGTCGCTTCGACGGCGATTTCCTCACCCTCAAAAAGCTCATAGCCGATGGGGCGGTGGGTGATATTAAGCGGCTTGAAAGTCGTTTCGATCGGTTCAGGCCTACCCCCCGTAAACGCTGGCGGGAAAATGCCGGCCCTGGGAGCGGTATTTTCTGGGATCTGGGTCCTCACCTGATCGACCAGGTCCTACAGTTATTCGGGATACCGCAGCAAGTGTCGGCCGATATCCGTATTTTACGCAACGGCGGAGAATCAGACGATGCCTTTGAAGTAACACTGCATTATCCGAATATCACCGTGAGAGTAGGCAGTTCTCCTTTTGAAGCGGGCCCTACGCTGAGATATGCCTTACAGGGCACAGCAGGCAGCTATCGTAAATACCACCTGGATCCGCAGGAAGACCAACTGAAAGCTGGCCTGCCATTTGATGCTCCCGACTGGTCTGTGGCACCCGCGGCACAGTATGGCACGCTTTATCATGAAGCTGAAAGTACAACGGTTGCTACGCTTAATGGCGGCTACACTACCTTTTACCGTCAGCTGGCAACGGCACTAGTAACCAACAACGCCGAGGCGTTACCTGCCAGCGGTCAGAGTGTGGTGGCCGTGATCAGGGTGATTGAACTGGCCAGGCTTGCCAGCGAACAGCAACAAACAATAAGCGTAGAATGCAGTTAACCGATCCGGACCTTGTTGCCCTGGGCGATGCTCGTGCGCAAATTCGAGTGTACATTGGCAATCGCCCGGATACGCAGATTGAGCTCTTGCAGCCTGGTGTATCGCCGTTGGTGGAGCAGGATATTTATAATATTGGCCAGGCTTGCGGGAACGGCTGGCGCAAAGTGTTTAACGTGTACGCCAAGCTGATATTTGCGTTACCGCCATCACTGGGATTGAGAAACTCATCCTCCCGCTGGCAGGACTTTCGCGATGGCACCCTACTTCAGGCCGGTTCTAACACAGCGTTGTGGTTCTGCGAACCCGAAGAGTTTTCTCCCGATGCGCTGCACATTGTCACCGGCAAAACTTACGCAAATTCCTTGTCTATAGCGTCCTCGTTGCATTGGGAAACCCCCGAGTTCGCGCTGAATAAGAAGCGCAACATTGTGGTGTGCCCGTACTTCGATTACCGACAACTTTCGAACGCGAAAATATTGTTTCTAATCGACCTGTTTAACCAGTTACAGTTACCTATGTATAAAAATTAATGCGTAACTTTTGAAAGTTTAGTGCTATATTTGATTTCAAATGAAATATATAACTTACGAATGAAACAAAAAAGAAATCTTCACGCGCGCCATGAAAGTATTGTTAACTGGGTTGTTCAGCACGGACAAACCCCGGTGGAAACCCTCGCCCGTGAGTTTTCGACCTCTGAAGTCACCATTCGTAAAGATCTAACCTTGCTTGCCGGCCAGGGCCGCCTTATCAGGCAGCACGGCGGCGCAGCACCTTTAACCAAGCCGCAAACCATTGCGACTACTCAGTTATCATTCAAACAAGCGATTGGACAACTTGCCGCGACGCTGGTAAATGACAACCACAAAATCGTTATCGACAGCGGCAGTACAACCGCCACTATGGTGGAGCATCTAAGACAACCGTCACAGCTTGTTGTGATGACCAACTCGCTCGATGTGGCCAATCAACTGGTAACCTTTGATAATGAACCCACCGTGCTGATGACAGGTGGTACCTGGGATAAGCAATCCCAGTCGTTTCAGGGCAATATGGCAGGTAAGATGCTACAGTCCTATAGTTTTGATCTGGCCTTCGTTGGCGCGGCCGGACTGGATGTTGAGCGCGGCACCACCACCTACAATGAACTGACACTACTGAGCCAGGAAATGGCGAGGGTGGCCGGTAAGGTGGTGGTGCTGGCGGAATCCACCAAACTCAGGCATAAAATGCCGAATATCGAATTGGCCTGGCAACAGGTAGCAGTGCTGGTAACCGATGATGGTTTACCATTCAGTGCAGAACAACAATTAAATCAACAAGATGTGAAGGTTATGAAAGCCTCACTTAATGGAGAATAGCTATGTGTGGGATCGTCGGTGCGGTTGCAGAGCGTAATGTTATTGAGATATTGCTGGAAGGCCTCAAACGCCTGGAGTATCGGGGGTACGATTCTGCCGGGGTAGCGTTGTTACAACCCAATGGTATTCTTAGCCGCGTGCGCCGCACCGGTAAGGTACAGGAGTTGGTGGATGCGTTAAGCGATCAGCAAGCACTCGGCTCCACGGGTATTGCGCATACGCGCTGGGCAACCCACGGCGGCGTTACCGAAGCCAATGCCCACCCGCACTTCTCCGACGATCGCATTGCCGTGGTGCATAACGGCATCATCGAGAACTATCAGTCTCTGCGTGAACAACTCACCACCAAAGGTTATACCTTTACCAGCGATACAGACACCGAAACTATTGCGCATACGGTTACAGAAGAATTAAAGAATACAGATTCTTTATTGGCGGCGGTACAGGCTTCAGTTAAGCAATTCCACGGCGCTTACGGCACCGTTATTATGGATCGTGCCGACCCTTCTAAAGTTGTTGTTGCCCGTTCCGGTAGTCCGCTGGTAATAGGCCTTGGACTGGGCGAAAACTTTATTGCCTCGGATCAAATGGCGCTGTTACCGGTTACCCGCCGGTTTATGTTCCTGGAAGAGGGTGATGTAGCCGAAATCACCCGCCGCAGCGTGTCGGTATTTGATAAAGACGGAAAGCCGGTCAAACGGGAAATCATTGAGTCGAATATTGAGCACGATGCCGGTGACAAAGGCGGCTATCGCCATTACATGCTCAAAGAAATCCATGAACAGCCAGTGGTGGTGCGCAATACCTTAAAAGAACGGGTGAGCGACGAAGGTTTGCTGCCAAATATTTTTGGTAAAGGGGCTGATGAACTACTGGCTAAAATCAAACATGTGCAAATAGTGGCCTGTGGTACCAGCTACCATGCAGGGATGACCGCACGTTACTGGCTGGAACAGTTTGCCAATGTCTCCTGTAACGTGGAAATCGCCTCCGAATTCCGCTATCGCAAATCAGTGGTGCACGAAAACAGCCTGCTGGTAACCATTTCCCAGTCGGGCGAAACGGCTGATACCCTGGCGGCGTTGCGCTTAGCCAAAGAGCTGGGCTATACCGCCAGCCTGACCATTTGTAACGTGCCTGGCTCATCGCTGGTTCGCGAGTCGGATATGGCGTTTATGACCCGTGCCGGCGCAGAAATTGGCGTAGCATCCACCAAAGCTTTCACTACCCAGCTCACCGCGTTTTTAATCCTCACCCTTGCTTTAGGCGAGCACAACGGGATGGCCGCAGCCGATAAACAGGCTATTGTGCAGGGGCTCCACAGCCTGCCAGCCAAGTTGGAAGAAACCCTGGCGATTACTCAGGGGATCGAAGACCTGGCCGAAGAGTTTGCTGATAAACATCACTCACTGTTCCTTGGCCGTGGCGACCAGTATCCCATTGCCATGGAAGGTGCGTTAAAGCTTAAAGAGATTTCTTATATTCACGCTGAAGCCTATGCTTCCGGTGAGCTTAAGCATGGCCCGCTGGCGCTGATCGACGAGGAAATGCCGGTGATTGTGGTAGCGCCCAACAACGAATTACTCGAAAAACTCAAATCCAACGTTGAGGAAGTGCGTGCCCGCGGCGGTATTATGTACGTGTTTGCCGATAAAGACGCGTCATTCGCCAGCGACGAAACCATGCGGGTGATTAACGTACCACACTGTGACGGCCCGATTGCCCCCATTATCTACACTATCCCGTTGCAGCTACTTTCCTACTATGTGGCGTTGATAAAAGGGACAGACGTAGACCAACCACGAAATTTAGCCAAGTCGGTAACGGTCGAATAAGAATAAGATAATTCCCAGTTTTTGTGTAGCTGCTGCTTTTAGAGAGTAAAAGCAGCAGCTACACAATCAAGTATCATACTTAAACGAAAGTAAACGACAAGATGGGATTCATCGACGTACAATTCCTAATAGCAGGCTGTCGAGCGGCGATGCTCGACCTCCCTAAACTTTTCTAAAAACGCTCATTTTCTGCTGAGGTGGGTATGGCATACGAATGCAAATTGGATAGCTTCGGGAGCATCACTTGTTAATTTGAGCAAGCCGAAGCGCGAGTTGTTCAGAGGATATTCAGACCAAAAATAGCTTTGATATCAAAAAGCACCCTTTCAGTTTTCTCTTTAGATACTCGGCTGCCCTTAGCCAAAACATCGATTAGCAGTGCTTTATCATCTAATAGTTCAGCTCTTTTCGTTCGAATAGGGCGAAGCAGTTCTTGCAAGCATTCTTCAAGGATCTTCTTCGTAGTTCCATCACCAAGACCTCCACGTTGGTAATGATCTTTCAATTGAGTGATGTAGTCTGCATCTGGGTGAAACGCATCGAGATATGTAAAAACAACGTTTCCTTCAACACAACCAGCATCCTCAATCTTCAAGTGATTAGGGTCAGTATACATTGATTTTACGGCAGCACTGATCTCTTTCTGGGAAGCACCAAGGTTGATAGCATTGCCCATTGATTTTGACATCTTGTTCTTTCCATCTGTGCTAGGCAGACGTGATGCATTACTTAACAGTGGACGGCATTCATTGAGAACTGTATTTCCTGCGAGGGAATTTACTTTCCTGACAATCTCATTCGTTTGTTCAAGCATAGGCAACTGATCATCCCCAACAGGAACGAGAGTTGCGTTGAAAGCTGTGATATCAGCGGCCTGAGAAATTGGGTATGTCAAAAAGCCAGCAGGGATTGAGCGCTCAAAGCCTTTATTTTGTATCTCGCTTTTCACCGTAGGATTTCGCTCCAATCGCGCTATTGTTACAAGATTACTGTAATACATCGTTAGCTCAGCTAATGCTGGTAACTGCGACTGGAGACAAATCGTTGTTTTACTTGGGTCGATGCCTACCGCAAGATAATCTGCGACGACATTAAGTATATTGGAAGATACTTTTAATGGATTGTGAGCATTATCTGTTAGACCTTGCATGTCAGCGACAAGAATAGTCTGATCGTGAACATGCTGCAAAGCGACACGCTGCTTCAAAGAACCGATATAGTGGCCAAGATGCAATGGGCCAGTAGCTCTGTCGCCTGTTAAAATGATTTCTGATTTATCAGAGGATTGATTAGTGTTCATGATTTTATCTCCTAGTAAATAGATCGCTACTGGAGATAATGAGAACACAGTCTTAGCTACCTTCCAGCAGCTCAAGAATGTGAAAATCCCGTGCCGCTCTAGTTAGAGCGCCACCAAAAGAAAAAAGATGAAGGTGTTGGGATACGTTTCATCCCAACAAGCTAACAATAAATAGTGTTAAACTCAACCTCTGAGAAAACCATCTCTAGAGAAATGCGAATAAGTCCCTGTTGTGAGATCATGTCGGTATAGTAAAACACAACTAGCAGCACCCATGAGCCAACAGTTAACTTTTGCCGATAGTGAGTTTTCCAGCCAGCGCCGCCAGACCCGTAAAGAGATTTTCTTATCCGGATGGACAACCTGCTGCTGTGGTCAGAACTGCTGGACGTGATTGAACCTTTTTATCCTAAAGCCGGCAACGGTCGGCGTCCCTATTCATTGGAAACTATGTTCCGTATTCACTGTATGCAGCAGTGGTATAGCCTTGGTGATGAAGCAATGGTGGCGCCCACTTGAAAAAATTTCTCTTTGCAGTACCCCAGACCACACCGATATTGGGGTCAGTTCTGCGTACGATGTCACTCATACGATGATTTACTCCACTATCGACAATGAGGTGGCGCTAAAAATGCGTAAGAACAAGGCTTTCCCCTTCGACATGAACTGGTGGAATTTGCTTTTACAGCGGGTCTCAGCCGTTCGGCGGCCAGCAAGATAGTCGATACCCTGGCAGAAAGCATCTTGGTGTCCCTCTCTTAAAATAGACGAAGTGAACGCTATGAATAGGTTAAGGCGCTCCCTTGAAGCTCACCTGAGTAGTGTGATGGAAAAGTCAGGAATACAACGGGTATTCCGGCACGACAAAAAGAAGAAGTACGAATAGAGGTCCCAATATCTAGCATCAATATGCCGAACTTGCTGTAAAGCGAAGAGACACTGATTTCGGCATATTGGGGGATATACGCAAGTGATTATGTGTACTGATATAATCTGGCTAACATTCAGCTGCAATGAATTGTACTTACTTCATACCGCTTTATCCGCTCTGGGTTCGGCGTGAAGCCGTTTAATGACAAATGTCTGATGTCTGAGGCCTTTTAGACAACATCATCAGGCGGCTCAATTTCACTCACACCCACGGTCATGGTTTTCGGCTGTACGGCCGGCCCAAATTGCGTGAAGGTAGCAACATCTGAGGCATCATGGCCGAAGGCAATGGCCACGCGCGCACCATCGGAGGAGGGTTGGGTGGCATCAAATGTGTACCATCGCCCACCTACGTAAGCTTCGAACCAGGCGTGCATATCCATAGGCGTTAAGCCGTGCAGATACCCCACCACCATTCTGGCGGGAATACATAAGCTGCGACACATAGCGATGCCCAAATGCGCTAACTCACGACAAACACCCTCGCGGGACTGATTGACCTCGGTGGCAGATAACTGAAAGTAGAGCGAGTCGGGATTAAAACGTACATTGGTTCGGATCCAGTCTTCTATAGCTGCTACTTGTTCATAGCCGGGTACGCAATTGGCCACAATACTGTGGGCCATTTCAACAAACCGGTCCGACTCACAATAGCGTGAGGGTAAAAGATAGCTCAGTACTTCATTGGGTAAGGTGTCTATTTCGCAGAACCCTGCCCAGCGGTCACCTAACAGCACTGGTGAGGTTAATACCTTGGCTGACGTACTCACCGAAAACATTCCGACCGGCGCGACCAATCGCTGACATGAATTGCCAAAACTATCGTCGTACTCGATAACCGGGACATTAGGCGTAATGATATAAGTTTGCTCAGCTACCCACTGGCTGAAATCATTGCGGGGCCGCAACATCAGAATAAACGGAGTAGGTGTTGTAATTTCAAAGGTAAGATTGCACTGTGTTTTTAACCACATACCCAGATTATTTCCTTGTTAATCGCGTGCCAAGCGGCAATAAAATAGCGTCTTAGCAAAAGTGTATAAACAGAATAGGCGTTTAACGGTTGTTACGCGGGGTTAGAGGAGCTCGCCGCTATCGAATTACTTGCCAATCCTGGACTGTTGTAGCTGTTTTGTTGGTATGGTGTCACCCTGCGTATTTTGCACAGGCTGATTGTTTTGCGCAGCATGCACTAAATTGTTTGCAGGTGGCGGTTGATGTTGTGCTATTGAGGTATCGTCTGCGGTTGCTGCCGCCGGTGCAGACGGTTGGGAACGGTGGTTCTCTGTTTGCGCTGGCGCCGAGCCTGCAGGCTGAGGCGGTTGCTTTAAAGAAACCACAGGGTTGTTATCAAACCCCTCAGGAGCCGGTAAACCATCAAATAAGGTTGTTAAGCCCTCACGCCATGATGAACTGATGTGCGAAAAGTATGCGTCATCTTCGGTAATGTGATACTGATTATTAAACTCAAATTGGTCGCGTTTTAAACTCACCAAATCAATCGGCAAACCGACGGAAATGTTACTGCGTATGGTCGAATCCAACGACACCAGAGCACATTTTATCGCATTGACAAGAGGGGTCTCGGGCTGCATAAACCTATCCAACACAGGCTTTCCGTATTTGGTTTCGCCAATTTGAAAAAACGGTGTTTCATCAGTGGCTTCGATAAAGTTGCCTGCCGAATAAATCAGGAATAGTCGCTGCGGTTCGCCAGCTAACTGACCACCCACAATAAAGTTAACCCCCATATTGATCCCGGACTGGTCTAAATAGGCGGCGGTCTCATTTCTGACCTCACGCAAACATTCACCGAATAAGGTGGCGACATCGAATAAGGTCTTAGCATTCCAGATGTTGGGTACGTCAGGATCATTGGCGCGTTGTTCAATGAGATTAACCACACTCTGTGTAATGGATAGGTTACCCGATGTTAAGGTCACAATGACGCGATCTTTGCCGTTACTATAAGTACGCATTTTTTTGAAAGACGCGATTTGATCAACACCGGCATTCGTTCTGGAGTCAGAGGCGAAAACCATGCCTTCGTTCATTTTTAGCGCCAAACAATAAGTCATAGGTTATCTCACGGTAATCAAGTTAAAAAGCATAAACCACATTACCGATCGATACAACAAGCGCCTTTTTCACTGAGGTCTGGAATGACATACGTTATTTATGGTGCCAGTTTCAAACACGTATGTAGTCAATGTCAGTAACGGTTTATACGCGTTGAAAATCAGTTAGTGCTAAACAACGAGGCAACTGGTAATACAACTTTAGCGGTAAGCAAATAAACCCATAAACTTAGCCTGAATGACGCTTGTCAAAACTTTCTCCCATGCGTAGGATAATGAGGATTTTTTCCTGTTAAATGTTTGAATAATGTTAAATTTTTTAAATAATTGTAAGCAGAATGGGCAATGCAAGCAGTGGGCGTTTTCGCTCTTACTGCTTATGGCCATTTTGTTTGCAGGTGAACATTTTCAGCATAGTTTCGCAGTCAGCCATCAGGATGATGCCTCAACCTGTACCCTGGTATTTGAAAACGATCAGGAAGAAATACGCAAAATCGAATCCGCGTCACCAGCCAGTCTGGCTGTTCCCTGTCCACCCTTTGTTGTCGTTGCTTTCATCACTGATGTACCGTTAGCAGGCTCTTCGTCTACTTACACTTATCATCAGCCCCCGTCCAGGGCACCACCACTCGCTTAATAACTCGCTTTGCCGTCATAAATAATGATGACGTGTAACAGCCATTTCTTTACTCATATTTAACGTTCCTGACTGATTACGGTCGGGCAAATGCATATGTTCTCGCCAACATAACGCGATCTTTCGTTGTGCGTGAGAACCGGGTTTTTAGTGCTCCGACGATGGGGTTACACCTCGTTGGTTTTATAAAACGATTAAAAAACATGAACAAAAAAACATTAGTAACATTAGGCGTGCTTACGGCATTACTGGGCGGTTGTGGGCATGAAGAACATGCTACGCATCATGCATCCCTGGAATTTGAAGTCACCAATCCATTACGTCAGACCAACACTCTGGTGAAGGAATATGTGAGTCAGATCCATGCTATTCAACATATTGAAATGCGTGCCATGGAGAAAGGCTATCTGCAAAAAACCTTCGTGGATGAAGGGCAAACCGTTGAGCAGGGTCAAACCATGTTTAAGATCACCCCAACGGTTTACGAAGCCGAGCTTCATAAGGCGCAGGCGGAAGCAGAAGCCGCTCGCGTAGAATATGAAAATACCAAGTCGCTGGTAGCGCAAAATATTGTATCGCCAAATGAACTGGCAGTGTTAAAGGCAGAATATGATAAAGCGTTGGCCGAAGTCGAACTGGCGCAAACACACCTGGACTTCACCGACATCCGAGCGCCGTTTACCGGCAAAATGGATCATCTTGAAGTACGCACCGGCAGCTTACTGGATGAAGGTGAATTGTTAACCACACTGGCAGATTTGAGCCAGATGTGGGTGTATTTTAATGTACCGGAATCCCAGTACCTGGATTATGTGCAAAGCGGTAAGGACATTACCCATACGCCTGTTAAGCTAAAGCTCGCCAATGGTTCAGTCTACAACTACGAGGGCAAAATCGATGCCATCGAAGCTGATTTTGACAATCATACCGGTACTATCGAAATGCGCGCCACGTTTCCAAACCCTGATAACCTGCTTCGGCATGGCCAAACCGGTAATATCCTGATGGATGTTGTATACCCTGATTCACTGGTTATCCCGCAAAAAGCCACCTTTGAAATCCTTGATCAAACTTATGTTTATGTACTCGATAGCGACAACAAACTGCAGTCACGCCATATACAGATTGCGGCTGAATTACCGCATAAGTTTATTGTTACCGAGGGTCTCGAAGATAACGACACTATTTTGATTGAAGGCTTACGCCGTGTCTCTAACGGCACGCATATTGAGCCCCATAAAGTGTCGGCTGAACAAGCCTTGTCTGAATTAGCACTGCACGCAGAGTAAAAGGTCGCCTTATGTTTGGAGTATTTATCAAGCGGCCTGTTATGGCCATTATGCTATCGCTGATGATTGTGTTTCTCGGCGTGCTATCCATATTTTCGTTACCTACGTCACAATATCCCGATATTGCCCCGCCACGGGTGCTCATATCTCTGGCTTATCCGGGCTCTAATGCCGATGTGCTGGTAAAATCGTCACTGGTGACCATTGAACGTTCGATCAACGGTGTGCCGGGCATGAAATACATTGTGTCCGACGCCACCAGTGCCGGTGAGGCCACCATCCAGGTGATTTTTGATTTGGATGTGGATCCTAATCAGGCATTGATGAACGTTAAAAACCGCCTCGATCAAATTATGAACCGACTGCCGCAACTGGTGCAGCTCGAAGGCGTGGTGGTTGAACGGGTGCAACCGAGCATGCTGATGTATATCAACGTGTTTAGTACCGATGAGGACGCTGATGAGAAGTTTTTGTACAACTACTCCAACATCAACCTCATCCCTGAAATTCAACGGGTAAAAGGGATCGCGAGCGCCAAAATTCTCGGCAGTCGCCAGTATGCCATGCGCATTTGGTTGAAGCCCGATCGGATGCGTGCCTACAACATTTCTGTTGACGAGGTGATGGAATCTATCGACGAGCAAAGCCTGATTGGCCGTCCCGGTCGCTTAGGACGAAGTTCGGGGATCGAAGCACAATCCAAAGAATACGTGTTGGTTTATGAAGGCCGTTACAATGAGCCGGATGAGTATGAAAATATCATTATCCGCGCCGACTCCGACGGTAAATTACTTAAACTTGGTGATATCGCCGAGGTTGAACTGGGCAGCGAGTTCTTTGATATTTATTCCAACAAAGATGGTTATCCTTCTGCTGCCATCGTGCTGAAGCAAAACTACGGCAGCAGTGCCGATGAGGTCATTGCCCAGGTAAAAGCTAAAATGGCCGAACTTGCGCCAAATTTCCCGGCCGGCATGCAATACGAGATTAACTACGACGTGTCTAAATTTCTGGATGCGTCCATTGAACAGGTATTGCACACGCTGGTTGAAGCTTTCTTGCTGGTATCCCTGGTGGTGTTTGTGTTTTTGGGCGACTGGCGCTCCACACTAATCCCCATTCTGGCGGTGCCAGTATCCTTAATTGGTACGTTCTTTTGCATGCAGGCACTGGACGTTAACATTAACCTGATCACCCTGTTTGCGCTGGTACTGGCCATCGGTATCGTGGTGGATAACGCCATCGTAGTGGTTGAAGCCGTGCACGCTAAAATGGAACACGATGCCAACATGACACCTTACGTGGCCACACAACAGGTGCTGGGTGAAATGGGCGGCGCGATTATCGCCATAACGCTGGTGATGGTTGCGGTATTTGTACCACTAATCTTTATGACCGGGCCGGTGGGCGTGTTCTATCGCCAGTTCTCAATCACCATGGCCGCTTCGATTATTATCTCCTGTATCGTGGCGCTGTCATTAACGCCCGTGTTGTGTGCCATGCTGCTGAAAAACCATCATAGCCACCCTAAAAAACGCACGCCGTTAAGTATTGCCATTGATGCTTTTAACCGCTGGTTTGAACGTATCACCGGGCGTTACACCGCAATGGTAAAAGCGGTAGTGAATCGTCGTAGCGTGACGTTAGTGGTGCTTGGCGGCTTTATGTTCAGCACCTTCTGGGTTAACCAGAGCTTACCATCGGGCTTTATTCCTGGTGAGGATCAGGGGCAGATATACGCCATTATCCAAACGCCGCCGGGTACCACCCTTGAAGCCACCAACAAGATTGCGCGCGAGCTTCAGCACATGGCGTTGGAAATTGACGGCGTGTCGTCGGTTTCGTCGCTGGCCGGTTATGAAATTTTAACCGAAGGACGTGGTTCAAACGCCGGTACCTGCCTGATTAACCTCAAAGACTGGGGCGACCGGGAACAATCGGTCCGTGAGATTATTGAAGAGCTGGAAGCCAAAGCCCATCACCTGGGCGCCGTGATTGAGTATTTTGAACCGCCGGTCGTGCCAGGATATGGGGCATCATCAGGACTGTCTTTCCGATTATTGGATAAAACCAATAATACCGATTATCAGGAATTCGATGTCATCAACCAGGACTTTATGGCTGAGTTAGGTAAACGTAAAGAACTGAAAGGGTTGTTTACGTTTTACGCGGCTAATTATCCGCAGTTGAAAATCGAAATCGATAATCAGGCTGCTATGCAAAAAGGGGTCTCCATTGCCGCGGCCATGGAAAACCTCAACATTCTGATTGGCAGCACCTATGAGCAGGGTTTCACGCGCTTTAATAACTTTTTTAAAGTGTATACCCAAAGTGCACCAGAATACCGCCGTTATCCCAGCGATTTAATGGACTATTACGTCCGCAATGAAGAAGGCGAAATGGTGCCTTACTCAGCCTTTATGAAGCTGGTAAAAACCCAGGGTCCTAACGAAATCACCCGTTATAACCTGTATACCTCGGCTGCCATTCGTGCCGAACCCGCTTCTGGATATACCTCTGCTGATGCCATCAAAGCTGTGCAGGAGGTCGCCGAGGCTACGCTGCCCCACGGCTATGATATCGGTTGGGAGGGGTTATCCTATGATGAAGCCCAACGCGGTAATGAAGCCTTAATTATCTTTGTGGTGGTATTGCTGTTTGTTTACATCGTACTGGCTGCCCAGTACGAGAGCCTCCTGCTGCCGTTTGCGGTTATTTTATCATTACCGATGGGGATCTTAGGCTCTTTAGTCCTGCTTAAGGTCATGGGACTGGCAAACGATGTGTATGCACAACTTGGGCTGGTGATGCTGGTTGGCTTGTTGGGTAAAAACGCGGTACTGATTGTTGAATATGCGGTGCAGAAAAACCAACAAGGGCTGTCTCTGTCGCAGGCCGCGGTAGAGTCTGCCACGGCGCGTTTCAGACCGATCCTGATGACCTCTTTTGCCTTTGTGGCCGGATTGATCCCGTTGGTGGTTGCAACCGGAGCCGGCGCTGTAGGTAACCGCACCATCGGTTCGTCAGCGTTGGGCGGAATGCTGTTTGGGACTATTTTTGGGGTGCTGATTATTCCTGGCCTGTATTACCTCTTTGCTAAGTTAGAAGAAGGTAAATCGCTGATCAAAAACGAAGATCATTTACCACTCACCGAAAGTTATCACTACAACAGCGAGGAGCTTAACAATGACTAAATGCGTTAAAAAATGGCTCAGCATTAAGCCAGTCGCCGTTGCAGTAAGCGTAGCGATATTGCTGCAAGGCTGCGCGATTCCTGACATTGCAACACGGGATGTCAGTATTGACCTGCCGGCTCAATATCCTGCGGCTAATGCCGATCCGGTTAACATAAACTGGAATGAATGGTTTGATGATCCACAACTCATCGCACTGATTGATATTGCAATTGCCAACAATCAGGAAATAGCGGTCATGTTGCAACGTATCAATATGGCTGCTAACGAAGTTTACGCCCGCGAAGGGGAGTATTTACCACAAGTGTCGGCAGGCACCGAAGCGGAAATAGGCAAGGTTGGTGAGTACACCCGCGAAGGCGCGGTCGAAGAGGAACTTCATGTTCGTGAAGACAAAGACTTTCCGGATCCGCTGGCGAATTTGCGTCTTGGCCTGAATGCCTCCTGGGAGCTTGATGTGTGGCACAAGTTACGTGACGCCTCGAAAGTTGCTTCACTGGAATACCTCGCCTCTATTGAGCACCGTAAATTTTTTGTGACTGAGCTGGTGGCCGAAGTATCACGGACCTATTACGAGTTGCTGGCACTGGATAACCACCTGAGCAATCTGGAATCGACCATTCAGGTGCAGCACGATGTATTAAATACCATCGAGCAGTTAAAAAACTACGGGCGCGCATCTTCGCTCTCGGTGGCCAGGTTTAATGCCGAAATCAGTAAAAACCAAAGCGAACGTTTTTTGATCCAGCAAGAAATTGTCGAAACTGAAAATAAGCTTAATTTATTACTCGGCCGCATGCCCCAGCCAATCAATCGTGATGCCGGGCAGCTAATGACGGTATCATTGCATAAGCCTTCAGCTGGCGTGCCGTCTGAGCTACTGGCTAATCGTAATGACATTCGTCAGGCCGAACTTGAACTACAGGCAGCAAAACTGGATATTGAGGTGGCAAAAGCTAATTTCTATCCGTCGTTTACCCTGCGTGCCGGGGTCGGTCTGGAATCCTTCGATCCCCGTTATTTGTTCAATGTACCTGAGTCCCTGGCTTATTCGTTATCCGGCGATATGTTTGCACCGTTGATTAATCGCAGGGCCATTGAGGCGGAGTATAACAATGCCAGTGCTGCCCAAATCCAGGCCGCTTATGATTATGAGTATACCGTCATCCGGGCGGTATCTGAGGTAACCGGCGGGTTAGCCAAACTCGACAATCTCGCGCAAAGCTATACGTTAAAGGACCAGCAGATTAAACAACTGGAAACCTCCATTGATATTGCCAATCAATTGTTTGCTTCAGCCCGTGGGGAGTACCTTGAAGTGCTGTTGGCGCAGCGTGAAGCACTTGAAGCCAAGAGTGAGCTTATCGATACTCGTAAAGAGCAACTTACGGCCCTGGTTGAGCTTTATCAGGCGTTAGGGGGTGGCTGGCGTAGTTAGTGTTTAAGTCACCTGTAAAGTGAGACGTGGTACTCGTTGCCGCGTCATTACTATGCGCAAGCAAATAGCATTGCGGCAGCGGTTACCTGGGTCTGTCCTGCTCAGGACGATTGTGTAAAAAACTGGCAAAGCGGGGAACGCCATGTTTTGTCAGCCCATAGTATTTATAGGTGACCCAGCTTCCTATCGGTGGCGGTGACTGGCGCTGTGCCAGGTTAAACCCGCTGCCAATTTTAAATTGCCGGCCCTGCCGGGTTTCCACCAGCAGTGAACCCATCATGCCTTTAAACTTACCTTTGCCGGGCAGGTGAGCGAGTACTTTGGCTTCGTCATCCTGATAGCGTTTGGCTTTTAATAATCCCGGGTTGCGTCCCTGCTGATAGTAAGCCTGACGATGATGGAGCATGAGCCCTTCAGCACCTTGTTGGGTAAATTTATCCAGTGCATCTTCCAGCGCGGGCAACGAATCCAGTCTGAATTGTCTAATCAGTTTCAGGCTGGGATTATTCGTTTGGGTTATTAGCTTTTGCATCCGCTTGACGCGGTCCTCGAAGGGCAGGTTTTTAACAGGTATGTCAAACACCATCATTTTAATTTCCTGCCAACGTTCATCAGGGTGATCACTCAGCACGATGGATGCGATTTCTTCAAAGTTGCGCCGTTTGCTCCACAGTTCGCCGTCCATGGGCTCCGGCGGCCAGTTGCGGGTAAACCAGGTGGGTGGGTGAATAAGGTTACCATTACGGGTAATAAGTGTAGTGCCTGTCCAGCGAGCGCGAATGCCGTCGAGCTTTTCACTCACCAGGTAGTCACCAATGACGATGTCGCCTGTATAGGTTTGAGCCAGTTGCAGCGGCGCCGTCTGGGCGGTTGAAGCGGCAACGAAAAGCGCGCTGAGTAGGAACATCAGTAGTCGGATAATCATGGTCAGCCCAGGGTAAAACTAGCAGTGTAGTGTGTTTAGGACACCGGTAAACTGGGCCTTGGGATAGTTTAGTGTTGATGGCTGGTGAGATAACGTTTAAGGCTTTTTGGCGTAACACCGGTTTGCCGTTTCACTACGCGGGACAAATGGCTTTGATCGCTAAACCCTGCGGCATCGGCAATATCGATGAGTTTTTGCCCTTTTGTCAGCAGTTCGCGAACGCGTTGTATACGGCAGGATTCAATATAGCGATGGACCGAGGTATAAAATGACTGGCGAAATGCCCGGGCAAAGTGAAATTCGCTCAGTCCTACCGTACTGGCAATGTCTGCAATGCTGATGGAACGATGCAGGTTGTCTTCAATATATTGCCTTACCGTTTTTTTGCTGCGTAAACTCAAACCGCCAAAAATACGCGCTTTTTGTGCTAGCCGGTGCGACTGCATTGTGCACAACTCGGCAAATACTTCCTGTACCACCGATTGGATGCGAAGCTGTTGAATGGCGTCCTGCCAGTCCTGCGGCTGGCCTAATTGCTGTAGGATCGCTGCGAGCTTAGCATGGTGTAAAAAAGACCGGTCCGCCAGACTGAATAACCGCGGCTCAAGATCCAGTTCCCGGGCAATAAACGCTCGCAGATGGTTGTCGGTAAAATATACGTGAGTAAACTCAAAGCGCCCCTGTATTTCCCATACCGATTCCTGTTGTTGGGGGATAATGCAAATAGCATGCTTGAAACCATTACGCTGCGGTTGGTGCCCATCCAGGCGATAGGTTTGTTCGCCACCCGCGGTGTAAAGCGAGAGCGTATGCACTTCATCAGTATGATAACTCACTCTGTCCAGTTCATTTTGCCAGGCGGCAAGGCGAATATTGGAGGGCAGGCGTAATTCCCCTCTGAGTGTGGCGTTGGAATGGGATAGGGTGTCGAAGATGGCCTGTTTCATCATTGCACTATTATTCATCAACGCTGGCAGTGAGCAAAGAATAATTTGGCGGCGGGCACGGTGAAGTCCAAAAATAACCGCAGGATTGTCCCAAAATGTCAGGAATGTCCCAGTTTGTTTGTACTGCCAGCGTTATGCTCACGGCTTTCTTTTTCTGCGAGTAAAACTGATGACGCTATTTTTATATGTATTAACCGTCGCCATTTGGGGGACCACCTGGCTGGCTATTTATTATCAGCTGGGCAATGTGGATATTGTAGTGTCGGTATTTTATCGGTTTGGGTTGGCTACAGCGATGATGATCCCATTGGTGATGCTGCTAAAAAAAGGGCGGATTGGCAGCCACCACGATCAGTTGTTTTTTGTTGCTCAGGGAGCCTGCCTGTTCTCGCTGAATTTCATCTGTTTTTATTATGCTACCCGCTATATTCCTTCTGGTCTGGTATCCGTCATCTTTTGCCTTGCTACGCTCTATAACGCTATAAACGGCCGGATATTCTTCAAAACCAGGGTAGAGAGCTATGTCTGGCTGGCGTCATTGTTTGGCGTAATTGGTCTGGCTTTGTTAATGGCACCGGAAATTCGTTTGGATGACAGTTGGCTCTCTACACTTAAAGGTTGTGGTTTGGCGGCCCTGGGGACTCTGTTCTTTTCGTTTGGTAATATGATTTCAGTTCGCCATGGTAAGGCGGGTATCACACCGTTACAAAGTAATATGTGGGCCATGATGTATGGCACCGTATTGTTACTGGCTATCTGTTTGGTTCGAGGAGTGCCTTTTGCCTGGGGGGCTGGCGCCGAGTACACTTTTAGCCTGCTCTATCTAGCGTTGTTTGGCTCCGTGATTGGCTTCACGGCTTATCTTTCTTTGGTCAGTCGCGTTGGACCTGGGACTGCGGCTTATACCACCGTCCTCTTTCCGGTGGTCGCGCTGAGCTTGTCTGCCCTGTATGAAGGCTACCACTGGACACATAGCAGCTCCGCTGGTCTCTTGCTGATCCTGATTGGCAACTACTTAATGATCAACAAAGGGAGATGGTTTATACGGTTTGCAGGCGTTCGAACGTAAGATGCGATTCCGGGAAGCCAGTTGATAAAGCGGGAGATAACAGAAGTTACGACTTTTACGTTTTATTATGAAGTTAACACTAAATTTACTTATTCGCTGACGAGCTAAATCCACAGTGATAGGCTCGCCCATGATGTGTTAGCCATTGGAGAGTTACGTGCGAATTGTAGTCTGCTTATTGTTATTGATCAGCGCCCGGGTGATGGCAGTACCGGATTTTAGCGGAGAGGACGGCTATCGTCTTTGGCAGCGTTATAATGTGATTGATGCGGCATTACCGGCTGCGCGTCTGAACGTGGTTGGTCGCACCGAGACCCACAATATAATCCGCGATGAATTTCGCCGCGCATTTGCTAACCGGGTGGGTCAGTCCAATGGCACCTTGCTGGTACAGAAGCTTAACCAGACGCTTCAGTCTCGCTTCAACCTGCAGGCTGATGTAACATCAAAACTGGGCGATGAAGGCTTTATTCTTAAGCGTCACGGTAACGATATCCTGATCACCGCAAAAACGGATATTGGTTTATTGTATGGCAGTTATCACCTGTTACGTTTGGTGTTTACTCAACAGCCACTGGATTCGTTGTCGGTACTGCAAAACCCCAAAATTCAACGTCGCTTATTGAATCACTGGGATGACCTCGACCGTCATACAGAGCGTGGTTATGCTGGTGAATCGATTTTTGACTGGCATCGCCTGCCGCTTGATAAAGACCAGCGTTATTATGATTATGCCAGAGCGAATGCAAGCATTGGTATTAATGGCATGGTGCCGCTAAATGTTAACGCTAATGCGCTGATATTGACCCCCATGTATTTGCAGAAGGTCAAAGCCCTCGCCGACATTGTGCGTCCTTATGGCATCAAAATGTACTTGTCGATCAAGTTTAGCTCGCCACAACAGTTAGACGGGCTGGATACCTCAGATCCGCTCGACCCACAGGTTAAGCAGTGGTGGAAAAAGAAGGCGGCGGAAATTTATCAGCTAATCCCTGACTTTGGTGGCTTTCTGGTGAAAGCCAACTCAGAAGGGCAGCCGGGCCCCGGCGATTACGGCCGCACTCATGCCCAGGGCGCGAATATGCTGGCTAGCGCATTAAAGCCCTATGGCGGCGTGGTGTTCTGGCGAGCTTTTGTGTATGCCAATGACCCGGTCAAAGAGCGCAGTCTGCAGGCTTATGATGAGTTTGTGCCATTGGACGGTAAGTTTATGGACAACGTGATTGTGCAGGTGAAAAACGGCCCTATCGATTTTCAGCCGCGCGAGCCTTTCAGTCCGATGTTTGGCGCTACGCCAGAAACTCCGCTGGCCATGGAGCTGCAAATTACCCAGGAATACCTCGGCTTTTCCACTCACTTAGCCTATTTGGGCACCTTGTTTAAAGAGGCCATGGATGCTGATACTCACGTTAAAGGCCCGGGCTCAACCGTGGCTAAGGTGGTGGATGGTTCGTTGTATAACTATCAGCTTACCGGCATCGCAGGGGTAGCTAATACTGGTATGCAGCGTAACTGGACCGGTCATATCTTTGCCCAGTCTAACTGGTATGCATTTGGCCGTTTAGCCTGGGATCACACATTAAGTGCGCAGCAGATCGCCAATGAGTGGATCAAGCAAACCCTTACCGTGCAACCGCAGGCCGTCCGGCAGGTGGAAGCCATAATGATGCCCTCGCGAGAGTATGTAGTGGAATACATGACACCGCTTGGCTTGCATCACCTGATGGACTCCGGTCACCACTACGGGCCGGGTCCGTGGGTAGATAACCTCGGGCGGGCAGACTGGAATCCTGTGTACTACCATCGCGCTGATAAACAGGGAATTGGGCTGGACCGCACTGCTTCGGGCACGAATGCTATCAGCCAGTATGCGCCCTACTGGCAACAGAAGTTTGCTAATCCGGACACTACACCGAAGGAGTTGTTGTTGTGGTTTCATCATTTGCCGTGGGATTACCAACTGGCGAATGGCGAGACGTTATGGAACGAACTGGTTGGATATTATTACCGCGGCGTAGATGGCGTCAGCGATATGCAACAGCGCTGGCAACAGGTAAAGCCCTACATTGATGCCAACCAGTTTCGTCAGGTTGAAATGGCCCTGAGCATACAATATCAGGAAGCGAAATGGTGGCGCGATGCCAGCGTACTGTATTTCCAGATGTTCTCTGAACGCCCTATTCCTGCCGGTCTGCCACAACCTCAAGGCAGTCTGAAAGAGTATCAGTCGCGCAAATTCCCTTACGCGCCGGGTCAGGGATAAGCCTTACCTCTGTTTGTTAAACTTCAAAGCGGTGATGCGGGAAACCCTGTCACCGCTTTTTTTTATATTTGACATACGGCAAAACACATATATGATAATTTACATATGTGATTTTCCGGATGTGTTGAATGATGCCATTACAACTTTTCAAATGCCTGTCGGATAACACCCGATTGCAGTCGGTGTTGCTGATAAGTCACTTTGGGGAAGCTTGTGTCTGCGATCTCATTGCAGCGCTGGAGCTCGACCAGCCTAAGGTGTCCCGTCATCTGGCAGAGCTGCGTCGCTGCGGCATTTTGCAGGATGAACGACGTGGTAAGTGGGTGTATTACCGACTGCACCAGGATTTGCCTGAGTGGGCGCTGGATATTATCCGCCTGGCCGCTGAGAATAATCAGTCTTACTTTAGTTCCGCCATCGATAAACTTCATCAGTACCGGCAGCAAGGGCCGGGCTGTCAGTAACCACGCATTAAGCAAAGGTCCGCCATGAAAATTCTGTATATTTGTACCCATAATCGTTGCCGTAGCATCTTGTCTGAAGCCATCACTAACCATGTGGCCGGTGATAAAATCATTGCCAGGAGTGCCGGCAGTCAGCCATCCGGTGTGGTGCATCCGCTTTCTTTACAGTATCTCACTGAAGCAGGGATCCCTACTGAAGGCCTAACCAGCCAGTCGTGGGATGAGTTTGAAGCTTTTGCGCCGGATGTGGTGGTTACCGTGTGTGACTCAGCAGCCGGCGAAACCTGCCCGGTGTGGTTCGGAAAATCCGTAAAAGTGCACTGGGGACTGAGCGATCCCTCCAAGGTGGAAGGCAGCGACGAGCAAAAAGCGGCGGCTTTCCGCGCCTGTATCAGCGAAATCACTAAACGGGTTAACAAGCTGTTGCCGGTGGCAGAGAAAAGCGCGTCACCCGCCGAACTCAAAGCCGCGCTGACGGCACTGGGAGCGCAATAATGAGCGTCGAAGATACTTCACTGCCTAATATTGATGCGTCGCAACTGGATATTCCCAGTTTTGAAAAATGTCAGAGCGCAGCTGCTCAGCATGCACCGCGTATATTGTTACTTTACGGTTCGCTCCGTAAACGCTCCTTCAGCCGACTAGTAGTGGAAGAGTGTGCCCGGCTGCTTATCCGGATGGGCGCAGAAGTCAAAATCTTTAACCCTGAGGGATTGCCGCAAACCGATACCGAAGATGAAAACCATCCAAAGGTGCAGGAGTTACGTTCGCTAATGATGTGGTCTGAAGGGCAGGTATGGTGTTCACCGGAACGGCACGGCTCCATGACCAGCGTATTTAAGAGTCAGATAGACTGGGTGCCCTTAAGTGTTGGCAGTGTGCGCCCCACCCAGGGCAAAACCCTGGCGGTGATGCAGGTGTGTGGCGGTTCTCAGTCGTTTAACGTGGTGAATCAATTGCGGGTACTTGGTCGCTGGATGCGGATGGTGACAATTCCCAATCAGTCGAGTGTGGCCAAGGCTTTTATGGAGTTTGACGAAAACGACAGAATGAAGCCTTCGTCCTACTACAATCGCATTGTCGATGTGATGGAAGAGCTAATGAAGTTTACCCTGCTGCTGCGCACTAACAAAGAGTACTTTGTCGACCGTTATTCAGAGCGGGTGGAGTCGGCTGAAAAGCTCAGCGAGCGGGTTAACCAGCGGTCTATTTAGGGAGTCTGAGTATGGGATTATTTGAACGTTACTTGTCGGTATGGGTCGGGCTCGCCATTCTCGGTGGTATTGCACTGGGCAGCCTCTCTCCAGACATGTTTGCGGCCATCGCCGCTATTGAGTACGCCCACGTTAATCTGGTGATTGCGGTACTGATTTGGCTGATGATCTATCCGATGATGGTACAGATCGATTTCTCATCCTTAAAGAATGTGGGCGAAAAGCCAAAAGGATTGGCGCTAACCCTGATCATTAACTGGTTGGTAAAACCGTTTACCATGGCGCTGCTTGGCTGGTTATTCTTTAAAGGTATTTTTGCCGACTGGGTCGATCCGCAAACCGCCAGTGAGTACATTGCCGGTATGATTTTGTTAGGCGTAGCGCCCTGTACCGCCATGGTGTTCGTGTGGAGTCAGCTCACCAAAGGGGACGCTAATTACACCCTGGTACAGGTGTCTATCAACGACATTATCATGATTTTCGTTTTTGCTCCTATCGCTGGCATGCTGCTGGGGGTTACCGACATTACCGTGCCCTGGGATACGCTGTTTTTATCCGTGTTATTGTATGTGCTGATCCCCCTGGTGGCCGGTGCTATAACTCGTAACAAGCTGGATAAGGGAGATGATCACTCCCGGTTAAATCAGTTTCTTGCCACCATGAAACCCTGGTCAATCATTGGTTTGCTGGCAACCGTGGTGTTGTTATTTGGCTTTCAGTCAGAAACCATTCTTAACAAGCCTCAGGCGATAGTATTGATTGCTATTCCGCTGCTCATTCAGACTTACGGCATATTTGCCATAGCCTATTTCATTGCCAAGCAGCTCAGGTTGCCGCACAACGTGGCTGCACCGGCGTGTATGATTGGTACGTCTAACTTCTTTGAGCTGGCGGTTGCAGTAGCCATTTCGTTGTTTGGTCTGCATTCTGGTGCGGCACTGGCCACCGTGGTGGGCGTACTGGTGGAAGTGCCGGTGATGCTGTCGTTAGTCTGGTTTGCCAACCGCACACGACATTGGTTTGGCTGACCAAGGGCCCGCAAGCTCTGCTCAGAATGTGAATTTCTGTATGTAGTTAAGGTGAGAACCACTTCGACTGGTTGTGCGACCGATAACATAAATACTGCTGTCCAGCGAGGTACTGGCGTTGTGTCGGCTGAGTTTAAAAGGCAGCCCGGTCTCAGCCCATTGGCCGGTGTTAAAGTCGTAGCGAAGCGTTTTTGCCAGCTCGTCGTAGTTGCCAAAGGTGTAGAGGCTGTTGTGAATTACCGCCATCGAATGAGCGCCTGTTGCAATCGGTAATGGAGGCATCTCGCGCCATTGCGATGACCCCGGGGTGAATTGGTAAAAACTCTTACTCGGTTTACCGTCATAACCGCCGACGATGTATATGTTGCCCTGGTGGGCAATCGCTTTGGTTGAAATGGCGGCAGGCATATCCGGGAGCACTGTCCATACGCCGTTATTGGTGTCGAAGACGCTAAACCAGGCAACATTCTGTAACCCTTTTTCCGCCCGTATGCGCGAACGCAGCAGGGACAAAGTCCTGCGTCCAAGTTCCGTAGGTTAACCAACCCAATCCAAATAAAGGGGTCAGAGTACATTATTGCCGAAACAATAATGTACTCTGACCCCTTTATTTTTCGTTTGTATTTCACTTTAATTTTACCCGGGTAATATTGATTTAATGTTGAGCATTTGCTATTTTTACCCCGGTAAAATTAATCGAGAAATAAAAATCATGAGTAGCACCTATATTGCGATACATAATAAGTCGCTGATCGCGCAGGGGGAGTTGCCGGCGGTTATTCGCGACGCATTAAAGCAGTTCCCCGACGCAGAACCTTATCTATACAAACTGGACAATGGCAAGCGGGTGGACATTGACTGGCGCGGCGATGCCGAAGAGGTCATCCGACGCTTGCCTGCAGCACTGGTCCCGCCAGCCAAAAAGCGCGGTCGTCCCAAGCTTGGCGTGATCTCAAAAGAAGTCACCCTACTCCCTGAGCATTGGGAGTGGTTGTCAGTGCAACGAGGCGGCGCCTCCACTACGTTGCGGCGATTGATTGACTCGGCCATGAGTCGCATGGCACCGGCCCAGGAAAGACGCATTAAGCAAGATCAGCTGTACAGCATGATGCGGGTATTTGAGGATGAGGCCGGCTTCGAAGCCGCTTCGCGGGCCCTTTATCGCCTCGATGAAACGGCGTTTATGCAGGCGATAGCCAATTGGCCAGAGGCGCTGCAGGCAATATATCAGGACAAGTTTAAACGCTTGCTAATCATAGGAAATGACTCTCATGACGGTACAAACTAGCCACAATCCCTACGTTAGCCCGCCGCTAACGCAGGTATTTTTGAAAACTGCGTTGCCGATTATTCTGATGATGGTGGTGAGCGGTTCGCTGAATCTGGTGGACGCCTATTTTATCGGTGTATTTGTGGGGGCCGATGCGTTGGCGGCGGTGACTGCGATGTTTCCACTGTTTATGGTGTTGATTGCATTGTCGACCTGGATTGCCAGCGGTTTCGCCAGTGTGATGGCCCGCCTGAGTGGTGCCGGCCAGCATGACGACGCGCGAAACGCCTATGCTCAGGCACTCACACTGGCGCTGGTTATCAGCGTTATCCTGCTGACGGTCTTTAGCCTGACCGGTCAGGCGCTGGCGCTGGCCAGTAATAATGGCAATCAGGCGCAGGCAGCAATGAGTTTTACTTATATGAGCATTATTATGGTCGGTGCGCCGCTGATTTTCTGGCTGGGGGTTGCTTCAGACAGTTTGCGCAGTGAGGGACATATCGGTTTTATTGCGCTGGTTTCGCTGTTAACGACTGTGGGTAACGGCGTTATGAATTACGTTTTTATCGTGCTTTTGGAGCTGGGCGTGGCCGGTTCCTCGTATGGTACCATTGCCGCGCAAATCATTGCTTTAGGGGCGGTGTGGGGGTTTCGCAGCAGTCACAAAAACCGTCTCGGCATACCATTCTTTGCATTAACGGCGGTGCACAACCGATGGCGCGAGTTTTTGTCACTGGGCGCACCTTCTAGCCTGACCTATGTTGGTGTGGCACTGACATCCGGGGCTATTCTGTTTAGTCTGCAGCAATGGTTGCCTTACAGCTACGAAGTAACCGTAAGCGCTTATGGTGTGATTACCCGGGTCATGACCTTTATTTATTTGCCGTTACTTGGGCTGGGTCTTGCCATGCAAAGTATTGTGGGGAATAACGTCGGCGCGGAGCAATTTCAGCGGTCTAATCGCAGTTTGTGTATTGCCGTTGGTGTTGCCCTGCTTTACGGCGGGGTTACAGAAGCGTTACTGTGGTGGCTGCGCGCCGATATCGGGGGGTTATTTGTTGACGATCCGGCGGTGACAAATGAAATAGCCAGATTGCTGCCCGTAGTGAGCCTGGCGTTATTCCTGCTGGGGCCATTAATGCTGATCAGCTTTTATTTTCAAAGTATCGGTGACGCCAGACGGGCGGGTATACTAAGTATTGCCAAAACCTACCTGTTTGCCCTGCCACTAATTTTTGTGTTGCCGTTGCTGTGGGGAGAATGGGGGATCTGGTATGCAGGGCCGGCGGCCGAATTTCTCGCTCTGTTGCTCACCGGTGGCATATTGTACCATCGTGCTATACAGGGCAACCATCGCTTTGGTTTATTGTATGTAGTGAATCAACCTGAGTCACAATCCATCAAGCAAGAGGCGATATGAGCAAAGACAATGACAGCTACAAACAGGGGCTGAGAATACGGCGCGAAGTCATGGGCGATGCTCATGTGAATAGGGCCATGAATAACGCCTCTGAGTTCAGCCAGCCGCTGCAGGATATGGTGATCCGTAACGCCTGGGGCGAAACCTGGGTACGCGACGGTATTAATAAACAAACCCGCAGTCTGGTCACTATTGCTACGCTGGCTGCGCTTAAAGCCTCTACCGAGCTTAAAGGCCACGTAAGAGGCGCGCTGCGCAACGGCTGCAGTGTGGCGGAAATACAGGAAGTCCTGCTGCACTCTGCCGTCTATTGTGGCATGCCGGCAGGGATTGAGGCGTTCCGCGCTGCGGAAGAGGCTATACTGGCCTGGCAGGCTGAAAATGACTAGCTGGAGCTGAAACCTGTTGATTGAATAGGCTGGCAAGCGGTTGTTATTGAGTTCAATGCATGAATTACACCCAGCAGTAGCCTGAGCTTTAATCTGAAGCTACAGTAAGTAATATGCAAGTTAACTAAATAAAAACAGGGTTATAAGGATATCTTAACGATGCTAACCGCTGCCGCGAAACCTTTTGTAAAGCTGGTAGAGAAATACCTTCCGGATCCCTTCGTTTTTGTTTTAGCGTTAACCCTTCTGGTCATTGGGGCGGCAGTGGTGCTGCAACAGCAACCCGTAACCCAGGTTTTAGAGTACTGGGGGGGAGGCTTCTGGAGTCTGCTCACATTCTCAATGCAAATGTTATTAGTTCTGGTGTCAGGCCATATGCTGGCTAGCACTGTGCTTGTGAAGAATGCACTGAATATACTCGCTCGTCTGGCTGCCACGCCCGGTAAAGCAATCATCCTGGTAACCCTGGTATCCATGTTGGCGAGCTGGCTTAACTGGGGTTTTGGGCTGGTCGTTGGTGCATTATTTGCCAAAGCCATAGCACGTCGAATCGAGGTGGATTATCGCTTACTGGTCGCCAGTGCCTACTCTAGTTTTGTGGTGTGGCATGGTGGACTGGCTGGGTCCGTTCCTTTGACTATAGCGACTCCCGGCCATTTTACCGAAGATTTGATTGGTGTTGTCAGCACTAGCGACACCTTGTTCTCGCCGTTGAATTTGATAATACTGGCGATCCTGATTGTGATCATGCCTGCCGTAAACAGAGCGATGATGCCGGCGGAAACTGACCGGATATATGTTGATCCTAAGCGGCTGGATGAACCTGAACCACCAGTTCCATCCGGGGATCTACGCCCAGCGGAAAAACTTGAGCGTAACCCTACACTGGCAATTTTGGCCGGGCTGGCGGGGATTATTTATCTTTGTCTGTACTTCACCGAGGGCGGCACGCTAAACCTTAATATTATAAACTTTTTATTTCTGTTTCTGGCTATTGTATTACACGGTACGCCCGAGCGTTTATTGCATAGCATGCAGCAGGCGATTCAGGGAGCCAGTGGGATTGTACTGCAGTTCCCTTTCTACGCAGGGATTATGGCGGTAATGGTTCAATCGGGTCTGGCCAGAGACTTATCGCAATGGCTAATTAGTGCCGCCACCACAGATACACTGGCGCTCTATAGTTTTCTTAGTGCAGGTATCGTTAATATGTTAATTCCATCTGGTGGTGGTCAATGGGCGGTGCAGGCGCCTGTTGTGTTACCCGCTGCCCTCGAACTGGGTACAGATGTGAGTAAAGTGGCCATGGCGGTGGCATGGGGAGATGCCTGGACAAACTTAATCCAACCATTCTGGGCGCTTCCGGTGCTGGCCATTGCGGGCTTAAAAGCTAAAGACATAATGGGTTTTTGTCTTGTACAGCTTATCATTACAGGTATCATAATCAGCGCTGTGTTAATGGTATTGTAATCAGTTTCTCCTCGCCGACAGATTGAAACCTCTACAAATCCTTTGTCAAAGTTGACATGCAACTTGCAGTGCCCGGTATCTTAAAGCAAGATATAACTACTTCTTAACTTGAGTTTTTTGTCAATGCAGCAACCCATTTTCATTATAGGTACGCAGCGTTCCGGTACTACGCTTTTAACCCGAATGTTGTCGGCACACCCTGAACTATTTATTCAAAATGAAATGGGTACTTACGGCGTTTTTGATAAGCCTTACACTACTGAAGTTTTGCACGGCAGAATAACTGGACGGTTGCGGGATAGGTATTCTATTGATGTCACATCGCTGGAGTCGAAAGGTATTCAGTGGGGCTGGAAAGATCCGATGTTAACGCCACACCTTGACGAACTAGCCGAGCATTATCCGGACAGTAAATTTATAGTGATAATTCGCGACCCGCGTGCAGTTGTTGCCTCGTATATAGATAATGCCTGGGGGCTTGGTACTACGCCTTATACCGGGGCTTTACGTTGGCAGGATGAAGTTACCACACAGCTGGATTTTTGCCGTGCTCATCAGCGCCGATGCTTATGGTTTACCTACGAAAACCTGATAGAAAACAACCAGCAGGTTTTAACCAGGATCTGCGAATTTCTGGGCGTAGACTTCGATCAGGGTATGCTCGAATATTATAAAAAGCCGTTAGAGTTCGGCCAGAACCGCTCCAATATGAATACCCGGAAACCTATTGAAAAGTCGAGCTTATCCAAGTGGAAAGCGGCGTTTTCACCACGCCAGATAGGCATTATTAACAATGTGTGCCAGGACGTGATGAGCGATCTCAATTACACCGATATGGCGGACCTTAGTACTCGCATCGGCAGCCTCGAAAAAAGCTACTATGCGTTACACCAAAAAATTATGGGTGAACTGCAACTGCAGTATCAGTTACGTAAGGCGCGACGCAATGCCAAAAAGTAGCGTTGGGTCGCGCGCCTAATCCTGGTTAATAGCAAATAATATTGTGAAAAACGGTGTGGTCAGAGCGGGCTTTATAAGTATGCGGTTGGTCGGCAAAGAAACGCAGACTTTGTCCCGCTTTTAGCTCGTGCCACGCATTATCAAAATACACCGACAGCTCGCCATTTAGCACATGAACATGTTCAATCACGCCGGTGGCGTGAGGGTCGGATTGTTGTTCATGAAAATTAAGCAGGCTGACTTCCATCACTTCCATTCGCGTATCATCACGATACGCAAAGATAGCTTTGACCTTCATATTCGGATCTTCAGGAAAAGTCTCGTCGCTGGTTTTTTCGTCTGTATTGGTGGCAAAAAATGCAGAAAAAGAGGCATCTAAACCACTGGCGATTTTCCACAATGTTGAAATCGTCGGGCTCGATTCCTGCCGCTCTATCTGACCAAGCATTGCCTTGGAAACACCGGTTAATTTAGCTACCGCATCCAGACTCAGGCCCTGGGCGTTGCGTAATGCCTTTAAATGTTGCGCGATATGTTGTTTGAATTCTTGTTCTGCCATAACGAAATAATTGTTTGTGCGCTATAACGCACAGTGGTATGGTGGGTTGTCGTTGTGCAGTATAACGCACAACAGGACTCAGGTCTGATAATTGTTACATAAAGCAGGAAGGCCCACACCGGCCGGTGCAGGTAACGCAGTGAGCATCAATTATTTTTTCGGGAAACAGGTTTATGAAGTCATTGATCAGTAACTTTGAGCGTTACCCTCTTACTTTTGGGGTGACACCAATCGAGTATTTGCCACGCCTGAGTGAGGCGCTCGGTGGCAAGGTTGATATCTATGCCAAGCGTGAGGATTGCAATTCCGGTCTGGCACTGGGGGGCAATAAGCTCAGAAAGCTCGAGTACATTGTGCCCGACGCCCTGGCCAGCGGTGCGGATACCCTGGTGTCGATTGGTGGCGTACAGTCTAATCATACCCGCATGGTCGCCGCTACGGCGGCAAAGATTGGCATGAAGTGTGTCGTCGTGCAGGAAAAATGGGTGCCTCATTATGATGCGGTTTACGACCGGGTCGGCAATATCCAGTTAACGCGCCTGATGGGTGCTGATAGTCGCTTAGTGGACGACGGTTTTGATATTGGTATTCGTGACAGCTGGCAGCAGGCCATTCAGTCGGTTAAGGATGCTGGTGGTAAGCCTTATGCCATCCCAGCCGGAGCGTCGGTGCATAAGTACGGAGCGCTGGGTTACATCGGCTTTGCCGAAGAAGTGATTGCGCAGGAAAAAGAACTGGGGTTTAAGTTTGACTATATCGTGGTGTGCGTTGTTACGGGCTCTACCCAGGGCGGTATGATTGTAGGCTTCGCTAATCATGACCGTGCCGATACGGTAATTGGTATTGACGCTTCTGGCACCGTGGCTCAAACCCGTGAGCAGGTTACCAGCATTGTGAATAAGACGGCAGAGTTGGTTAGTTTAGGGCGCGAAGTTCGTGAAGATGAAATCGTAATTAACCCGGATTACGCCTATCCGGCTTACGGCGTACCATCAGATGAAACGAATGAAGCGATCCGTCTGGCAGCAAAAACAGAAGCGATGATCACCGACCCGGTCTATGAAGGAAAGTCGATGCAGGGACTGATTGATCTGACTAAGAAAGGCTTCTTTCCGGAAGGGTCAAAAGTACTTTATGCGCACCTGGGCGGCGCTCCGGCACTTAACGGTTACAGTTACCACTATAAAGACGGTTAGGAGGTATGCGCAGAAGATGAAGCAAAGGCGTGCCTCTAAGCAATGGCGCTCGTTAACGGGGAAGTCGGGCAACAGAGTTTCTGGCCACAATTGTGGCCAGATCTTGATAAGAGATATCTGCATCAAGTTGTTTACCCTGTGCGTAATCTAATGCCAGACTGGCTGCTTGTTAGGCCATCCACGCGATAGTATATTCATGGTGGTTAACTTAGCGCGACAACATTGCGCCTGCAGCACATGTTCTGCCATCATTCGCTCGCCGGCTATATTATCCAGCCATACACAGCGATGTTTGATAGCGTCAATATAGCGGTTGATCAGCACAACGCCAGGGGCCTGTCGCGCCAGCTGAATCAGAGTGTCGTCATCGAGAAATCTGGCGTGAACCGCGATGGCTTTTTATCCGGTGATTCAGCAGTGTATCAATCGCCTTCAACTCGATATCAGCATGCACTGAGCCGGAGTTCATTAATAGTTGCGAGTTGGCTTTACGTGCCACTTTTTCGATGGCATCGGTATAGGTGGCAAAAAAACGAGTCCATTAGCTTTGCCAGCACCAGCCCCATAGATGTGCTTTTTTGTGTGACCAACGCCGCGCATTATTGTTGGGTCCATAGCCCATTTTTTCATGACCGCTTTCACGTGCTTGCGAGTTTTCGAGCCAACCTTTGGACCATTATTAATCACACGTGAAACGGTAGCGGGGAAACGTTTGCTGCTTCGGCAATATCCTTGATGGTTGTCATTTATCTTCCGTCATTGAATGGGGTAAGGCACTTTTGCATATTCGCGCCTATGACGGGACTACTTTTAAAATGCTGCAAGGCAAACATATTTACTGCAATTCCCGGGACTTCATCAGTCCCTTCAGGCCGCTACCATAATGCTCTGGGCAGCTATTGTGTTGGATTAGTTTTTGTATTGTACTGAGCCAGTGATTTTTGCTTTACTTTCGCCTGAAACAAGCATAAATTCGCCGCCAATTTCATCTCTGCAGTTTCTACCACCTCATTCTTATTCTTCGGTAGCGCAGTGTTTCTTATGGATTCTAAAATGGTCGATGTTGCATCTGGCAATACACCCGGCAGCCCCCTTGTGCCTGTTTTAGGGTTGTCTTTCTTTGCAGTGGCCTCTGGTTTTTTAATGAGCCTGATTCCGCTTTCGTTAAAAGTTAATGGGTTGCCGTCAACGCTGGCGCCTTGGCTGGCGTCGGTCTTTTATCTGGGCTTGCTGATTGGTGCTTTTACCATACAGCGAATTGTGAGGGTATCCGGTCACCGGATTGCCTTTATCGCATTTCTATTGCTACTCACGTTAACGGTTGCGGTTCAGGTGGTCTGGCCTGCTGAAGCTGCCTGGCTGGCGGCGCGTTTGGTTGCCGGGGTTGCTGTAGCCGGCGTATTTGTGGTGGTAGAGTCCTGGTTATTAATGACCGATACCGCCAAAGCCAGGGCTAAGCGCCTGGGCCTTTATATGACGTCATTGTATGGCGGCACAGCGGTGGGCCAGCTGGCTATTAAGCCATTAGGTATCGACGGCGCCTTGCCCTATCTATTTGTGATTGGACTGCTGCTTCTGGCAGTGCTGGTCCCCTTGCTGGTTAAATCCGGCCAGCCGCAACAGCACCAGTCTCAGCCGCTGCGTTTAACAGAGTTAAAGGGACTTAGTCGTCCTGCAGTAATGGGCTGTCTGGTATCAGGCTTAGTGCTTGGCCCCATTTATGGTCTTATGCCGCTGTATATCGCAAGAACCAATTATGCGCCGAATACCGGGTTACTGATGGCGGTGATTATTCTTGGCGGTATGCTGGTGCAGCCGCTAGTGAGTTATTTATCGCCCCGTTGTAGCAAACGCTTATTGATGGCCGGTTTTTGTGTCATTGGTGGAATAAGCGTAATGGGCATTGCCTGGGCCGGAGAGTTCGCTGTCATCATAGGCTGCTATTTGTTGCTGGGCGCATGCAGTTTTGCCCTTTACCCGGTGGCCATTGCGCTGGTTTGTGATGGTTTACCCGTTACTAAAATTGTGGCTGCTACCGAATTTATGCTGCTGAGCTACAGCGTTGGCTCGGTAGCGGGCCCGCTAATGGCCGCGAATACCGGCATTGTCAGTCAGGGCTTGCCGGTGTATCTGGCGGTGTGTTTAATTGCTACCAGTTTGTATATGTTGCTCAGTAGCAACCGTCGGGTATCCGCTAACGATACCCAGATGGCTGAGCTATAAACGACATGCTGGCTGTCACTTGATTAAAACTCGTCGAGGTTGTCCTGTAATTGCTTATCGTCGGTTTCCGCAGCGAGTTTCAGGTGCTGTTTTACGGCATCGGTTGCGCTGGTCAGCCGGTAGAGCTGAGCCAGACGAAAGTGAGCCCATTGCTCAGACGGCAGGCCTGTGTCAGCCGGTACTGCCTCGACATATTCCAGTAACGCTTCGATACCTTGCTGAACTGATTGTTTACTAAATACCGCGTTGCGGCCTATCTGGTACAGTGCACTTAGCTTAAAGTGCGCCTCGTCATCATCTATGCTGGCGTTGGTGGCTTGCGTGAATTCAGCCAGTGCCAGTTCGTACTGCTCCCGTTGCTGTAGAACCAGTCCGTGCTGATAATAGAACTCGGCATGGTCAGGGTAGCGTTGTTGGGCGGTGGCCATGGTTTCGGTATAGGCCTTGTTGTCATCGGTCTGGCGGTAGAAGTTTAATTTAGCACGCATACCCGCCTGCTCATCAAGTACCGCAATATCGTTTACCTGTTGCCAGGCCAGTTCCGTGTCGCCGCCGGCAATGCCTGGCGCCCCCAGATAAAACATCATCAGACCATATTTATAATCGGTGTTTTCTGGTTCCAGCGCGGCCGCCTGTTTAAAGCAATCAAGGGATTTACCTGCATAGCTCAGCGCTGAGAAAATCGACTGACTGGCCTGAATGCCCATGACCTGGCCACATAAAAAGTGAACATCAGCGCGTTTAGGGGCGAGTTCGAGAGCTTCTTCAATTTTTTCTTCGGCATCGTCGATGTCGGAGCCCAACATGGTTTGCGCCTGTTCAAGTAACTTATCTACCTGATCTGCTGGTTTTTCGGCTAAGGTTAGATTTGCCGTTAGTAAGCTGCCGGATAGCAGTAAAAGGGTGAGTTTATGCGACATCACTTATATTCCCTGTCGTGTTAATTGGACTCAGGATACGGTTTAGCCGGAGAGGGTAAACAGTGCCAAAAGTCACTTTCCGTTTAAATATGCCTTGCTTCAGACCTGGCTGCTGAAGATGAGCACATCGCCAACTCAAATAAACTCTATATCGTTATTAACGAACTGTTTCGCTGAGCGCTCAAGAATATTGGTTTGATTCCTGCCATTTGATTTTGACAGGTAAAGCGCTTCGTCTGCAACTTCGATCATCAGTGGCACGGCCGGTTGTGTTTTAATTGCTGTACAACCAATGCTCAAAGTGACGTTACCTGAGGGAAACTGGCAAGCCTCAACCGCCAGGCGGAATCGTTCCAGTACCGCCAGGGCACCGTTTTCATTGATTTGGTTAATGATCACCAGAAATTCTTCACCACCATAGCGGAACAAAAAGTCGGAATGGCGGAAGGTCGAGCGTATGATATTGGCAAAGTGGATTAATACCTCGTCGCCGTACAAGTGACCAAATTTATTGTTAATGGTTTTAACGTGGTCAATGTCGAGCAGCGCGATATAGGAATTGAACTCGTTGCCGGTGTTATTTCGATAGAAATCAAGCGCTTGTTAAAAAGCGCTGGGAAGGTCATTATTGTTTATTATCGGCCGGATACGGGTAGCTATACTTCCGAGTTTAATTCCTGCTGTGCTACAGTTAGGGAGATGCACGCCGGGCGAGGTGTTCTGTTGGCCTGAATACTACCCAACAGTTTAGCGCTATTAGCGCTCAGGCACCCAGACTGGAATAGTATAAGTTGGTGAAATAAGGTGTCAACTTAAGCTTTTCAGATGTTTCTTATAATTTCCCATATAAAACAGTTGTTTGTATTGCTCTGCGTCAGTATTTTCTGACCTTTTGCAGAAGCGCCGGGCGTTTGGTTCTTAAACAAGACGGTAATAACTGCCATGCAGAGTTGAATCCCCCGGAGTCAGTGATTATTCTTCCCATATAGCTGTTTATTTTGAGGTTTGCCAATGTGTGAATTGCTCGGTATGAGTGCCAATACGCCCACCGATTTGTGTTTTAGTTTTACCGGACTCACACGCCGAGGCGGTGCAACCGGGCCACACAAAGACGGCTGGGGTGTGGCGTTCTATGAGGGTAAAGGCGTGCGGCTGTTTCACGATCCGGAGCCCTGTGCCACTTCACCCATAGCAGAATTTGTCGGCAAACTACCCATTAAGAGTAAAACTGCTATCTGTCATATTCGTCAGGCTAACGTTGGCAATATTAACCTGGCTAATACGCATCCTTTTGTTCGCGAGTTGTGGGGACGCAACTGGGTATTTGCGCATAACGGCCAGATCCCGGGCTTCTCCCGGCGGGTGGGCATGTACGAAGCCATTGGCGATACCGATAGTGAAGAGCTGTTCTGTGATATTATGAATCAGGTCCGTCACAGCCTGCCCCGGGATGCCATGCCGGGGCAACTGACCCAAACCCTGGTCGCGCTTGCTCAGGAGTATGCCCGTCAGGGCGTGTTTAACTGTTTGCTAAGTAACGGTGACTGGCTGTTTACCTTTTGCAGCACCAAATTGGCTAGTATTACCCGGCGCGCGCCTTTTGGCCCGGCTTGTCTGAAAGACGTGGAAGTAGAAATTGATTTTGCTGCTGAAACTACGCCAAAGGATGTGGTCAGTGTCATTGCCACCGAACCACTGACCAGTGACGAGCAATGGGACGTCTACGAGCGCGGTGAGTGGCGCTTATGGCAGCTTGGCGAAGTGGTTGCCAATGGCAGAGTTGAGGTGCCGGTGCATTCCACAGAAGCGGCGCTGACCAGCCCGAAAAATATGCCCAGGGACTGTGAACCCAGGCCAGGACAGAGTTGAAGCAAGAGTGTTATAAATCGTTACAAATTTGCTGCTTACCTGGCCAGCTTAATAAGGTAGTGTGAAAATCACACAATTATAAGCAGACGGAAAGGCCATGCTCTCAATCACTCAACTTACTAAAACCTACTCTAACGGCGTGCGCGCGCTGGACGGTATTAATCTTAATATCCCCAAAGGTATGTTTGGCTTACTTGGGCCTAATGGCGCCGGTAAATCTTCGCTAATGCGAACTATCGCTACGCTGCAGGCTCCTGACCAGGGCAGTATTGTATTCGACGGTACCGATGTCATCGCCCAGCCCAATGAGCTGCGTCAGCGATTAGGCTATTTGCCACAGGATTTTGGTGTGTATCCGCGAATCAGTGCCGAACGTCTGCTCGATCACCTGGCCGTGCTCAAAGGGTTAAACAATAAAGCTGAACGTAAAGAAGCTGTAGAAGGTTTGTTGGTACATACTAACCTTTGGCAGCACAGAGACAAAGCGGTGAGTGGTTATTCGGGGGGGATGCGCCAGCGATTTGGTATTGCCCAGGCATTATTGGGTGACCCGGATTTGATTATTGTGGATGAGCCCACCGCTGGTTTGGATCCGGAAGAGCGCAATCGCTTTCATAACCTGTTGGTGAGTCTGGGGGAAGACAAGGTCATTATCCTCTCTACCCATATTGTTGATGATGTGTCTGAACTGTGCCCCAACATGGCAGTGCTTGGTCAGGGTAAGATCCTCCTTGAAGGAAACCCCATTGAACTAACTTATCAACTTAAGGGGCGGATCTGGTGCAAGCAGGTCAGCCAGGAAGAGCTCAAGGAAATTGAACAACAGTACAGTCTGATTTCCTCGCGGCTGATTGCCGGTAAACATGTGGTGCATATTATGGCCGATGACGCGCCCGACGGTTTTGAGGCGGCGCCGGCGAATCTTGAAGATGTGTACTTCTCCACGCTTTATGAATCACGTAAAAAATCAGCCCAGGCCGCATAAGGAGCGTTACTATGTTTTGGAAAAGCCTGGCTTTTGAATGGCGCTACTTCTTGCGCCAGCCGTCGTTTACAGTGACTGCTCTGGTGTTCTTTTTACTGCCTTTTATGGCAACCACTACCGACAGCGTGCGCATAGGTGGCGGCGGTAATGTGTTGTACAACGGCAGTTATGCTATCGCTCAGACCGTACTGGTGATGGGCGTTTTCGCACTGTTCTTACTGGTTAATTTTATTGCAGGCACGGCAACCCGTAACCACACTACCAAAATGAGTGAGCTGGTATATACCCGCCCGGTGAATCCGGTCAAATACCAGTTAGGCCGCTTCCTGGGGTCAACGCTGGTGACGCTGACGGTGTTTGCGGCAGTGCCTCTTGGTGTCCTGATTGGTTCGTTGATGCCATGGGTCGATCCGGAACGGATCGGTGCCACCCAGTTGAGTTTTTATTTGACGCCTTTTTTCTACATCATTGTGCCGGGCTTTTTATCCCTCGGCATGATTTTCTTTGCTCTTGCGCAGCGCGTGCGTTCCATGATGGCGGCGTATCTCACGGCATTGGGCATCTTTATTATTTACGTGGTGGGTGGCGTCATTACCAGTGAGCCCGAGTATCGAGACATTGCCGCCTTACTCGACCCCTTTGCACTGCGTACCTTTGGTGAAATCAGCCGTTACTGGACCGTGTTTGATAAAAACGTCACCGCCATCACCCTGGATGGCGTATTACTGCAAAACCGCCTCATCTGGCTGGGCATTGGTGCCGTTACTTTGTTTGCCTTTGGCGGTATCTTCTCGTTCAAATGGCAGCAAGGCAGTAAAAAGGTTAAGCCCACCAAGGCATCCCGAGTGCCTGCTCCCGTGGGCAACCGCATTAGTTACAAAGCCAGTGGCGGCTATCAGTGGAGCAAGTTTGTCACCAACCTGGGGTTTGAAATGCGCCAGGTGTTGTTAAGCCCGGCAATGATCGTGTTGGTACTGTTCAGTATCTTTAACCTGACTTCTCTTTACGCGGTAGCCTACGGCGGCCTGTATGGCACGGATAACTGGCCACTCACGCAGAATATGACCCAGGCCATTGTGGATAACTTCAGCCTTACTATGATGATAGTGGTGATTTATTACAGTGGTGAGATTGTCTGGCGCGAGCGCGGCAGCGGCATGGGCGACATTATCGAGTCTACCCCGGTGTTTAATGCGGTATTCTGGGTCTCCAAGCTGTTTTCCATGTGGGCGGTGCTGGCTGTTCTGTATATCATCGGCATGTTGTTCACCATTTTCTTCCAGCTAACTAAAGGCTATACCAACCTGGAGTTGGGGCTGTATATCACCGAGCTGTTTTATGTTGAGCTGCTACCCTGGATGTGGGTCACCGTGCTGGCGTTCTTTATTCAGGTACTGAGCCCCAATAAGTACATGGGTATGCTAATTACCTCTGCTTACCTCATTTCAACCCTGGTGATGAGTCAGTTGGGTGTGGAGCACAATATGTGGACGTTTGGTAATGCGCCACAGGTATTGTATTCCGATCTCAATGGTTACGGTTGGTTCTTAACCGGATTTAACTGGTATATGTTGTACTGGGGCGCGCTGAGTCTGGCATTGTCTGTAATTGGCTATGGCCTGTGGCAACGCGGTCCGGAAAGCAAGCTGAAAGACCGTTTCAAACTGCTCGGTTATCAGATGGGCAATACCGGTAAGGGCTTGCTGGTCGCCAGCCTGGTAGTGTTTATTGCCACAGGTGGTTATATTCACTACAACACCAAAGTGCTTAACGAGTTTATCGGCCGGGATGAAGGCCTCGACCGTCAGGCCGAGTATGAGCGTCAGTTTGTGCAGTACGAAGACGCCAACATTCCGATTGTGACCAAAACCAATGCGCTGGTGGATATCTATCCTGAAGAGCGACGGATAGAAGCCACTGCTGAGGTTGTGGTTGAGAACAAACGGGATACGCCGATTACCCGTGCGCTGGTGTCTATTCCACGCCATACACCGGAGTGGCATATTGACATCCCCGGTGCCAAAGTAGTGGAAATCATGGACGAGTTTAACTCAGCCTGGCTGGAATTTGACGAGCCCATGATGCCCGGCGATGAGCTGGTGGGCAGTGTGTCAGTAATGCGCGACCATGCCGGCTTCAAAGATCGTGGATTCGATCTGATGGTGGCAGAAAACGGTACCTTCATTAACAACTATGAGTTGTTCCCGGTATTTGGTTTCCGTGGTGACTACCTGATCAGCGACCGACATGAGCGGCGCAAACGGGATCTCCCTGAGCGTCCGCGTGCGAATAAACTGGAAGATACCAGCAAGTACGCACAAAGTTTCTTTGGACCAGGTGTAGGGTTTATTGACTTTGAAACGACTATTTCAACGTCTGCCGATCAAATTGCCATTGCGCCGGGATACCTGCAAAAAGAATGGACCGAGAACGGCCGTCGTTATTTCCATTACAAAATGGATGCGCCGATGGTGGCTTTTTATTCCTTCCTGTCTGCCCGCCACGAGGTCAAACGTGACGAGCATAATGGCGTGAACATCGAAGTGTATTACGATCCAAAACATGCCTGGAACGTGGATATAATGATCCAGAGTGTGAAGGACTCACTGGATTACTTTGAAGCCGAGTTTGGCCCTTATCAGCACAAACAAATGCGCATTATTGAATTTCCGGGCTATCGCTCGTTTGCACAGAGTTTTGCCAACACAGTGCCTTATTCTGAGGTAATTGGCTTTACCGCCGACCTGAGAAACAGTGAAGATATTGATTATGTTTATTATGTTACCGCCCACGAAGTCGCCCACCAGTGGTGGGGTCATCAGCTTGGCGCTGCGGATGTGCAGGGCAGTGCTATCCTGTCGGAAAGTCTGTCACAGTATAGTGCCATTATGGTGCTGCAAAAGCGCTATGGCGAAAACATGATCCGTAAGTTCCTGACCTATGAACTGGACCGCTACTTACGCGGCCGCAGTAGCGAACTGCTTGAGGAAATGCCGTTTATGCGCAGTGAAAACCAGCAGTACATTCACTATCGCAAAGGCTCTGTGGTGATGATGTCGATTCTCGACCGGTTAGGAGAAGAACGACTCAATGCGGCGCTTGAACAGTTAATGTCAGACTTCCGCTTCAAGTCAGACCCGTACCCGACCACGCTGGATCTGCAGGCTGCGCTGAACGCACAAGCCACACCCGAAGAGCAGGCGTTTATCGCCGATATCTTCGAGCAAATCACCCTGTACGATTTGAAAGTGGATAAAGTAGAGACCGTGCCGTTAGAGGAGGGCTTTGAGGTGACCATTACCGTGAGTGGCGCAAAGTACGTCGCCGACGGGCAAGGTATGGAAACCGAACAGCCTCTTGAGGAGTGGGTGGATATTGGCGTATTTAATAGTGACCCGTCGATACTCACCGATGACAGCCAGGTGCTCTACAAAGCCAAACACAAAATTGTCAGCGGCGAAAATACCATCACGGTAACTGTGGCTGAAAAGCCGCTATATGTTGGTGTTGACCCGTTCGTAAAACTTATCGACCGTGATAGCGGGGATAACGTAAAACGGCTTTAATAGCGCAAAGCTGGCTCGAGCGAGCCGGTTAAGGCAATTATTTAAGACCCGCCAGTGTCAGGCGGGTCTTTTTATATTCCGGCCAGTCAAATTTGTCTAAAAACTCGAGTGAAGCGGATAGGCCTCGTTTAAATAAATCGAGTTTGGCTTCCTTAGAAAGCGAAAAGTCCAGCCAGTGATGCTTACCGGTGTCAATGCTTTTCACCAGCGCTTTGTAGTCGGGATTCTTACGGATAAATTCTTCATCTGCATCATGGCGCATGGCACCGATTAGCGACCCCAGATAAGGTTTTATACTGTCAATATCCTCCGCTACGTATTCTTCAATACCGAGCTTAGCCCCAAAGGTTGGCATTTTGGGCACCGAATGACTGGTATGGAACAGGTTGATGGGAAAGTTGGAAATTAATCCACCGTCAACAAACACAGCGGTTTGTGGCATGGATTTATTTTTAAAGCCAAGTGCCTGCCAGGCATCGGTGACCGATTGCGTTTTGGGTACTGGCACTTTAAACGGGTAAAAGAAAACCGGTACCGACATGGATGCCCGGGCAAAGTCGGCGGGATTGGCCTGATCAAGATTGCGGTAGAACAACTTTCCATCCCGTTCGGGCAGCACAATTTTAGTGGTACTGGACAGCTCGGCGGTGACGACTTTTAACTCGACCTGCCAGTTTTGCGGATCAAAAGGGGCGGGGTCAGGGACGGCCATGTTGTTTGGTAACGGCACCGGGTCAAACCGCAGGCCTGGCACCTGGGTATTCATTTGTTGTTTTAATGCTTGCCAGGAGTCGGTGTTATTCTCGGCCAGTAAATCTTTGAGCCACTGGTGAAAAGTCGTACCAGGATTGAGACCAAGGTGCTTAAGCAAAGGGCGCAGGATAGCTAGTGAAACAGAGTACTTCCACAACCAGTGTTTGCCAGCCAGCCATGCTTCAGTTGCCAGGCGGCTCATTTTGCTGCCATCCTGAAAGCTGGCCATGGGCATATTGGCGACGGCGGCAATCATCTTTTCGCTTTTGGTCTCAAAGGGAGTGCCAAGTGCCTGAACCAGCAAGGCATTAATCGCACCGGCTGAGGTGCCGGCTACCGACCGAAAACGCAAGCCGGCGGCCTCCAGGCCGTAAGTATAGCCAACCAGTGACAAACCGAGCACTCCACCGCCTTCCATCACTAAATCAATGTATTGATGACCGGCTTCATCGACGATATCAGACACGCGCTTGGAGCGCCGTTGATGGAGTTGATTGACCAGTGACTGCACTTCACTGTCCGCGGTAAAATAATCTGGTTGAAGCTGGCTCATTAGCGGCATCTTTTGCAAAGACTGCCGCCAGAGTAGCGCTGTGTGATTAAAAAGTGAACAGTTTTTTTGACTATTCCTGAGCGGCTACACTAACGTGACTTTTGCGCAGCGTCGTTTTTTACCTCTGCAGCCTGGGTTTCTATCGCTCGTTTTGCTTCCCGCCATTCGGCGAGCTTTTCGTAATAATGGTCCCATACACAAGGACAACAGGCACCGCCGCCACAGCAGTCACTGGGTAAAGGTTTCTCTGGTTCGGGGGGAATTGTGTTCATAAAGCCTCCGTAATGCCCAGTATGTCGCTACTGCGTTGCACCTACAAATAATCCAAAATGATATCCGACATAACCCATTTTCCATTAATTTAATTGCTGTTCGCATCATTCTAATGGCTCGTTTTGTTCTCCTTATTTAACACTAGCAATTGATTTTTATGGTTATTTCGTTTTTGGGGTACGGGACTTATGGTGTTTCATGATATTGACATGAAGATTGAATTAGGGTGCTATGTTAATCAAATGTTGACTTATGTTAACAGGCTAAAACAACCTTCACCCAACTAAGAGGTATGCAGCGATGGCCAGGGTAATCTCACAGTCACTGTCTGGTAAATTTAATCACTGGCTTAAGGAAAAGCTCCGTGACCCCAATATGTACTGCGCACTGTGTGGTGTGGCAGCCCTGGCTATTATAGAACTGGCAGTGTTTGGTGGCTGATTGCTTGCTATGGCTTACCAGTTAATCAGCCGGTTGTAATCCAGATAGCCAAATTCGAGTGGATAAGTTTGGCGGTACCACTGATGGATGATATCGCTGACTTGCCAGAAGTCAGCGGCTGAGCGTCGCACGCCGAAGGTTTCGTATAATCGCTGCAGGTCGGCAGCGTTTTGCAAGCCGGCGATCTGCTCACTAAAAGCAGGTAATTGTTGAGTGGCCAGATGGAAAATGGCATTAGGGTGTGATGTGGCAAAACCGTAAGCCAGAGTCAGTGTATCTTCTTGTGGCAGGCGTCTGGCATCCTCAGCGATAATATGTGAGATATTGGTATAGGCGTTATTGCTGAGTAGGGTATAGACATGCTTAACCTCGCCGTTTTTATCTTCTACCAGCACAATACTACTCTGGGGCAATAAAGAAGCAGATATGCCGGTGGTAGTCGCAATATGCTTCAGTGCGGTTAAGCTGTGTTGGTCGGTGAAGCCGTTAGTCAGTTCATGGCGCGGGCTCAGAACGCTAACCAGGTGATGCTTAACCCGTTGGTATAATTCAGTGAGAGGGTCGTCGGTGTTGAATGTCATGGCCGTTTCACCACTTAACTGATGGCCATCGGCAACATATTTCTCCACCGGACTGACCACACCACGATACCATTTATCCCACACCTTCTGGCGGGTTTGCGCCGGCAACAACGCCAGAAAATTAAACTCTCCTTCCATGCGCAGGAAGTCCATGTAGATACGGCTGTTCAACTGGTGACCAACATTTCCATAGACATCGTAGCCCGCCACCAGTAAGTAGTGAATTCGCTCAAATAACGGGTAGGTAATAATCCATGCGGTTTGTGGGCGCTCACCTATAAAACCTTTTACCACCGTAGCCGCATCGTAATGGCGTAAAATAGTCAGGCCGGCGTTATCGTTCTCCCCGTCGCCCCGCCAGATAATGTCCAAATCGAGTGGCATTTTGTTCTGAGCGTGTTGGGCGATATACTGACTGCGCGTTTCCAGGTATTCCCGCTCTTGTTTGGCGTACTTTATCCAGTTGGTGGGCATGGCGTTAGATTGGGCTTCAGCAGGCATGCTGATGGTATTGCGCGCGTCGCGTAAAAAGGCATCCTGATGTTCCAGAATGTTACTGGACGGGTTTAAGAACATTACCCAGAAGTGGTCATTGATGACATTGAGGGCTATTTGACCGCGACAAACCGGCCCCTTAATAAATTGCATAATGGTGTACTGGGCTTCATCAATCATAAACCGGTAGCGAGACGACACCGGAATTTGCGCAAAAGCCACAAAGGGATTAGAGGCGACTTCCGGCGTATAGCCGGGTAATTCCGAAACCTCATATTCGGGCTCAATAAACCAGCTCTTCCACTTGTCCATGCGCGCCTCATCCAGCCTGATCGGCATATGTAACTTACTGACAATGGTGTTTTTGACCGGCATAAAGCGGTAGTAAACCCGTTGATTGTCGCTGTTGTCCTGATTACTAAAGGGCGGACTGAAAGGGCGCCGGGTTGCCAGCGGTGTAAAAGGTTCGCCCGGTGGTGTTAATGCCCGTTGCAACGAATAAAACCGGGTGTTGCCCTGTTTATCCTCAAAGTAAATGTGAGCGATAAACAGATGTTCATACAGGTAACGGCTTACTAACTGGTGTTTGTATGAGTCTTGGTTGAGGAACGCCTCCCATCTGGCAATACCCTGCTGGTCTGAAGTCGGCACTGGAGCCGGTTGGGAGGCTGGAGCGCCAGCCTGTAGCCAGGCAATGATGTGTTGATGTTCCTGCTGATCAATGGCTGGCAATCCGTAGGGCATGCCCCACTGCGGATGATCTTTCTGATAAGCGGGGAACTCATCAACCGTCGGGCATTGCATCTCACGGTTAATATCAAACTCAAAGTTTTCGCCCAGTGGTTCGTTGGTGTTAGTGGGGTTTGACTGTTTGAGGGCCAGCATAGAAGCCAGGACGCTGTTATTTAGCTGGTTATTGAACTCACTGACTTCATCAAGTACCGGATAAAAGTCTTTACTGCGCCACTCACCGGGGCGTTGGGCGTCAATAAACAGGCGACTGGGGCTGTCTGCCAACAGGCGGTCACCATGATAAACCGGTGCTTTATTAGCGCCTCGAGTAATACCTTCGTAGCTACCGAGTTTTAACTGACAGGGGGCGTCATAACAGGCGTGACAAACCACACAACGCTTGTCGAGTATTGGTTGTACGGTCTGACTAAAGGTGTTGTCTGGATCAATGGGCGGGTTGTCGTAGGGAGAGGTCACACTTTCCTGCTCTATAATGGCCGGTGTGCAGCCCATTGCACAGGTTATCAGCAACAGGCAGGTTATTTTTATCAGCTTTACCATGCAGAAAATCTCACTACGTTAATTACCGCACAGATAGTAACTGGTTTTAAGTGAATATTCCCGTGCTACCTTTATCTGTTTTGTTAAGGCTAAGTACAGATGTGTTTACTTACATTTATTTGATTGATTTTTGACAGATATCTCTTTACGCTGCGTGCACTGTAGACTGTGATATTGCGTTAACGGTCTGAACAGTAAAATCAGATTTTTACGCCCCGTTCTTATGTGCTTTTTAAGGATAAGAAAATGAAAATGAACGTTTTTGGCAAGTCTTTCACTGTGGTTATTGCGGCTTCCGTATTGCTACTCTCCGGCTGCTCTACGCAACAGTCTTCCCGCGTCATCGAGTCACCCAGAGTGGAGTCTTATAACACCGCCTACAATGGGGTAAAAAGCAAAGTGGTGGTCGGTAAATTTGTCAATCGCTCCAGCTTTCAAAACGGTATTTTTTCTAACGGTACTGATCGTCTTGGCTCCCAGGCCAAAACGATTTTAATCAGCCACCTACAGCAAACTAATCGTTTCTCGGTACTCGACAGAGACAACATGCAAATGCTTTCTGAAGAAACCGGCTACGCAGGTAAAGAGCAATCAGTTGCCGGTGGGCGTTATCTGATTACCGGCGATGTGACGGAGTTTGGTCGTAAAACCGAAGGCGACAGACAACTATTTGGCCTGCTGGGGAAAGGTAAAGCACAAATTGCTTATTCCCGGGTAACGCTCAATATTGTTGATACGCAGACCACCGAAGTGGTTTATTCCGTTAGCGGTGCAGGGGAGTATAGCCTGTCTGAACGCGAAGTGGTTGGCTTTGGCAGCACTGCGGGGTACGACGCCACCCTTAATGGCAAGGTGCTTGAGTTGTCCATTCGCGAAGCCATCAACAATCTGGTAAAAGGTATCGAAAGCGGCCAGTTCCAGCCACAGGAGTAGTTGCCTGATGATACGGGTATTGATGGCAGTTGTTGCCCTTATTGGTCTGGCCGGGTGCCAGTCTTCGTCGAAACCGATTTACTATTATGGTGGGTACCAGACCGCGGTTTATCACTACTTTAAAAACGACGAGACCACCATTGATGAGCAAATCAATGCTCTGGAAATTATTATCGAGAAGGCCGCTAATTCAGGGCTTCCGGTAGCGCCGGGCGTACATGCCCACCTTGGTATGTTGTATTTTGAACAGGGCGATGGCGTGAACGGAGCGATGCACTTTGCTACCGAAAAGCAACTGTTTCCTGAGTCCACCGGTTATCTTGATTTTCTGTTGTCTAGCCAAAAGGATGTGAAGTGATGAGACGGTTATTGCTATTGGTGGTAACAGCGTTGATCTTACTTAGCGGTTGTCAGACAACACGCAAGCCCAGCTACGATTACGCTGCTTTTCGGGCCGCTGCGCCAGCCTCTATCCTGGTGATGCCGCCGGTAAACCATACACCCGAGGTGATGGCACCTTACGGGATGATGGCGCAAATTGTAAAACCTGTTGCCGAAGCCGGTTATTATGTGTTTCCTGTAGCGGTAGTTAATCAAACATTTATTGCCAATGGCATGACGGTTGCCGAAGACGCCCAGGCCATTAATTATCAAAAACTGCATGAGATATTTGGTGCCGATGCCGGTTTGTATATCACTGTTCGTGACTATGGCACTTCTTACGCCGTGCTGGCCAGCGACACAATTGTATCAGCTGAAGCCAAACTGGTGGATTTACGCACCGGCCAACTGTTGTGGCAGGGGGCCGCCAGTGCTTCAAGCGGTGAAAGCCGCGGCGCAAACAGCAATGGCCTACTGGGCATGCTGGTTGAGGCGGCGCTAACCCAGATTATCGAAACCGTTACCGACCGCGGGTTTGATGTGGCAGGCATTGCCGCTACTCGTTTGCTTTCCACTACGTCTCACAACGGGTTACTTCCCGGTCCGCGTTCGCCACTCTATCAGCAGCAGGACCCAAACGTTAACTAAGCTTTTGTAGTTCTTTGTGTTGCTGCCTGAACTCGGGTTCAGGTAGTGAATTCTGCGCAGGAGGTAGTCATGCCTGCATAATGAAAATTGCTATGTGGCAGTTCAATTCAAACAAATATTCTGCAAAAGCCCATCTCATTACATCATTCTGCCAGAACACCTCCATTAGTATAAATCTAAGCTCGCTAAGGCTAACGCGTTAGCGTTTAATAACTATATAAAGGGTGGAATCATGTTTAAAAAACTGGGAATAATGAGTGCATTGCTGGTCACATGCTGTACGGCATATGCTCACGGAATTTACTTTGCTGAAAGAGTACAGAAAACAGCACTGGTGTACGGCGTTGGCGCTGATGATTTGAAAATCGTTAAGCGCCTGCCGAAGGTTAGTCATTTTACGGCATTCAATAAAGACTGGCAGGAAGTAGAGGCTGAGCTAAAAGTTTATGATCCCATGGTGTTTGTAGAAGGTGATCACGATGCTTTAGCTGCAGTGATGAAAAATGGCATTTGGAGCAATACGCCAGATGGCCGTTGGATTGGTAAAGGCCGCGATGAGGTGCCTGATGCAATTTTAAGTGAAGAAACCATCAAGTATGCGGTTTTCCTGGATGGTCCATTGCGTAAAGTTCCTAAAATTGACAGTCAGGAACTGCAAATTATACCTGTGGGGGAGAGTTTCCCGCTTATGTTAGGCGAAATGCAAACCTATCAGATTTTGCATAAAGGTAAGCCTGTTCAAGGTGCTATGGTCAAAGCAGACTTTATTAACGATACCGATGCCAAGGCAACAGAATCAGACAAAAACGGTATGGTTACGCTACCGGTCAGAAATCAGGGATTAAATGTTGTTGTCGCTACCTATGATGCGCCAACAGATCGTCCAAAAGTGATTGATAAATACGAATTGCTGGCCACTCTGTCGTTCATTCTGCCCCATGAGCCAGAGTGATCGGTTCCTCTAAAAACCTTAACCGTGGGCTGTGAACATCTGCAGCCCAATTGCCGTCCGAAAAGGTAAAAATCGCAGGTTGGAATGTCGTTGGTGTGATAAATGCTGATGCATCCGGTTTTCTTGAATGTTATTCCGGAGGTCAATACCAACTATCTGTGGGTAATGGGGAGTAAGCTGCTACTCGTTACCATTATGCTGTGTTTTGCGGCCCACCATAGCACCAAATACGTTGCATAGTGTTTGATTCATTAATGCCTGTTCCAGGTACTGCCTTATATGGCATCGAAGCGGGCAATTGAACAATCGGGCACTGTAACCGACCTGTTCGTTTTAGTTTAATCTCAGCAAAGCATGCCGAGATAAGAGGATAAAACACTAAAAAATACTTAAACATAAAAGTAACTTGGCAAAGTGAATGAGTCACATTGGGTATAATTTGGATAAGGTTCTGTGTTGGGCGAGTCTGAGCCAGGAACTTACGTTGTCGTTGAGTGTACTGATGCTTTCGGGCTCGGACTAAACGACAGACTAAAAATAAGAAACATGATAATCAGATGGCAACGAGGTAAGACTCGAATTTAGAGCAGGAATAACTATGTCAAAAACAGAAAATACTCCCACAGCCGCAAGAGGCTCGCGCATCTCGTCAATAGATGTCATGCGGGGCCTTATCATTGTTTTTATGGTGCTCGATCATGTCAGAGAGCGGTTCTATCTCCATGTGCCGTTGTCAGACCCAATGGACATTACTACGACACCTCCGAGCTTATATTTCTCTCGATATCTGGCCCATCTTTGTGCGCCGATGTTTGTGTTTCTGACCGGTGTTTCTGCCTGGCTATATGCACACCCGGCGAATAAGCCGTATCGCTCACCTACCAGCTTTCTTGCAAAACGCGGTCTGTTTCTTATCTTTCTGGAAGTGACGGCGGTTTACCTTGTCTGGGCCAGTTCATTCAATACCTTTTACTTACAGGTTATCTGGGCAATAGGGCTCTGCATGTTGGTGCTGTCTGTCTTAAGCAAGTTGAATTATTGGGCGCGAATTCAACTCCGAAGTGCACCACTCGCTAAATTAGGCAGCCTTGCGTAATTCATTGAATATCGCGACAGGTTGCCTGAAGCCGAGACACTTTCTCGGCCTGGCATTTAATGCCCGTTCAATCTGAGCAATTTGCTTGTCCATTACTGTCCGCAAATCGGAGCCTTTACGTATGTATTGGCGAAGCAAACCGTTAAAGTTTTCATTCAGTCCGCGCTCCCAGGAAGAATAAGGGTTCGCGAAGTAAATATCCGTTTTAAGCTTCTCTGCGACCAGCTCGTGATCACAGAATTCGCTGCCGTTGTCCGCCGTGATAGTTCGGACATGACTGCGATATTTCCACAACATGCCAACCATGGCACGGGCCACATCGGCTGCACTTTTCGCTGGCACTTTGCGTATCAGATACAGCTTACTTTTACGCTCCACCAAGCTAACAATCGCGCCCGTTCCTTGCTTGCCTAAAACCGTGTCAGCTTCCCAGTCACCGAACCGCTTCTTCTTGTTCACGATAGCGGGACGATGCTCTATGCCAACGCGATTTGGGATAATTACACGCTTCGCGCGGCTACCTTTACGGTATCTTCGGTGGCTCTGGCGTAGCTGTTTATACAATTTACCGCCGCTTAATTTATCACGCTGAACGTAGCCATAAATCCATTCATGGCTGACGTGATGACCGATGATTTTACCTACACCAGCAATCTGCTCAGGGCTCCATTTCTCATTCAGCCCAAACTCTACAAAGGTAATCGTCAGTTCAGATATCCTGTATTTTGCGGCCTGACAACGTCGTTTTAATGCCTTGGCCTGAGCGACTTCCGGTAGGTAATGGCTATCTCGAATTCGATTACGTTTAACTTCTCTACTAATGGTGCTGTGACTTACACACAGACGCTTTCCAATCTCTCGATAACTGAAACCCTCGCGTAAGTAGGCCTCGATCTGGTATCTTTGTCCCTCGATCAACTGCATGTAACTCATGGTAATACTCTAATTGTTTGGCGACTTTAGAATACCACCAACAGGCAGTTGATCGTCTGTCACCCTTTAACCATGAGTGGTGCACTTATTATCTGAATTCGGGGGTGATTGGATTCATCGGTTTTACCATCGTTATTGGCCATAACTTACTCTCACCAATACATTTTGAGCCGTCTGAGTGGGGATACACCCTGTGGACAATATTGCACGATCGGGGTTACATCATAGAAGATGCACTGTTCCCGGTTAAAGTGTCTTACCCTGTATTGCCGTGGATAGGCGTTATTCTGGTGGGCTATTTTGCCGGACCTATCTATCATCACGCTCGCTCTGCCGACAACCGTAAAAAATTACTGGTGACCCTCGGGTTAACCTGTTATGCCAGTTTACTCGTGTTGCGAGGCTTTAATCTGTATGGCGAAACCGTCGAATGGCAGATGCAGGATACTATGTTGCTGACGGTTATGGATTTCTTCAATTATACAAAATACCCGCCTTCACTTGACTATGTACTGGTAACTATTGGAACCGGCCTGTTGCTTTTACGCTTGTTTGAATCCTTTGATAACGGCCTGACCAAAGCATTGAATGTGTTTGGTTCGGTGCCAATGTTTGTCTACTTGGCACACCTTTACCTGTTACTGATTTTATATGGTGTACTGCACCTGATATTTGGTGACAACCAGGGCACACGTTATGGTTTTGATTCCATCTACATGGTGTGGACACTGACGCTTCTGGTGCCTGTTCTGCTGTATAAACCCACTAAGTGGTTCGCCAACTACAAACATCGCGAGAAACGCAATAAACCCTGGTTAACTTACTTCTAATGAGTTGTTCAGGACAGCCCCGGAAAGCCTAACGGCTACCGGGGCGCTTAATGTAAGTACTAACGTGTTGTTTCTCATCCGCTGAAACGTGCCCACTGTTTAAACCACTCTTTGTGTGTCACCCATTATCATAAATGAATGTCGCGTTATTCACTGGCATTGCCATGTTGTTGCCGTCTCGTAACTGTTGAACGCTTAATGAAAGTGGCTGTGTAACAAGTAAGTCAGCTTAAGCAGCCGTCAGGGTCGATTGTGTCGTTGCATACTGCCAGGAGTGCTACGAGGGGGAACGCAAAAATGATGCACGGATAACGCAGCGCTGGAACACCTGTCTAATGTGAGCAGGTGCCAGTCATACAAAGGTTTCAATACCGATGCCGCTACACATACCTGCTCAGGAACATGGTAAGTGAGCCTGAAAAACGCCTAAACGTTGCTGGACGTGTGCTTATGGACGAATGAGAACGGTTGAGAAGGTGACTAACTTGTGGCTGAGATAATGTATGTTGGGCGACAATAGCGTAGAACCTCATCCAGGTGTAATGCGGGACGCCCCCGCAAGACACCGGTTTAAATAGATCAGTGAAGCGCGAATGCCATACGATTTATTTTGCCCACGCTTTCGCTAAGTCTTCCAGATCCCAATTGCCGCCAGTGAGTACCAGACAAACATTCTCATCAGGCTGTACATCTATGGATTTTGCCAGTAATGCGCCAAGACCAATCGACGCCGCGGGCTCAGCAATTAATTTGGCATCTTTCGCTAACACGCGCATACCTTCGATAATATGTTCATCTTCTACTAACACAATTTCGTCAACATACTTTTCGATAATGGGAAATGGGTTCTGGCCAGGTACACTAATTCGTAAGCCATCGGCAATGGTATCTTTGAGTGGTAACGAAGTTCGTTCTTTATTGATACGGCTATAATAGTATTTGGGCGTTAGCGCGGGTTCGGCGCCAATCACCCGTACGTTCGGATTAATCTCTTTAATAGCGGTAGAAATACCCGAAATCAGGCCGCCACCGCCCATTGGGATAATAACCGTATCGACGTTGGCTAAATCTTCCAGGATTTCGCAGCCTATTGTTCCCTGCCCTGCCATTACCATGGGATCTTCAAAGGCGTGTACCACAGCATAATGTCTTTCTTTGGCGATTTCGTGAACGTGTTTCCACCGGGCTGCTGTGTCACCGTCAAACAGGATCACTTCAGCGCCTAGTGCTTTGGTATTCTCGATTTTCATCTTTGGTGACGTTACCGGTAGTACCAGAATCGCTTTGACGCCTAGCATTCTTGCAGCATAAGCAAGTCCCTGAGCGTGATTACCAGAAGAGGTCGCAATAATGCCGTTTTGAATCTCTTCGAAAGGCAGAGATAAGGATTTGTTTAAGGCCCCACGAATTTTAAAGGCGCCGGTAAGCTGAAGCATCTCTGGTTTGAGGAAGACATTACATCCCGCTTTTTTCTCCACTTTCTCTGCACGAAGAATAGGAGTTCTTTTTATAAGTCCTTTAAGCCGTTGTTGAGCTTCTCGGATGTCATTGATGGTTGGGAAAGTGGTCATAATTCAGATCTCTTTGACAAGGTGTTAATCGTTATGAAAAGGCAAAAAACTCACCGATGCTTTTTTCTATGGCATTACGATATATCTTGGTCGCTGCCGTATTATCCTGAATTGCCATACCGGTGGAATCAAAAATAGTAATTTCGCTATCGTTTTCTCTGCCCGACTTTCTGCCCAGTAATATGTCGCCTATCTCAGCATGAATGTCTGATTCAGTAATGATATTTTGACTTATCGGATGGCTGGTTTCGCCCTTCTCCAGGCATTGAGCGGTTGAATCCGTGACGACTTTTGCGCCTCGAAACACCGCTGGATCGAGCTCCTGTTTGCCTTTTTGGTCGGTACCTATAGCAACGATATGGGTACCTGGTTTGACCCAGTCCGCTGCAACCAAATCGCCTGTTCCGCGCGTTGTCGTAACAAGAATATCAGCTTGTTCGACAGCGGCCTGTTTCGAGTCAGCAAGTACCACCGTTATACCCAGTTCTTGTTCAATATCGGTTTTAAATTGTGCCAGCTGCTCTGCTCTGCGGCTCCAGGCGTAAATTTCTTTGATGGTCATCACTTGTGCAATAGAGCGAATTTGCATTCTTGCCTGAATGCCGGTACCTACGCATGTGACTGTCTGTGCATCTTTTCTGGCGAGGTGCTTTACTGACACTGCACCTGATGCTCCGGTACGCAGGCCGGTTAGCAGGCTACCGTCCATGACACACAGTAACGCGCCACTCTTGCCATCAAATAACACAATTGTTCCCATATTGGGCGGTAAGCCTAACTCGCTCTGGTTGTGGGTAAACCCGCCTGAAGAGGCTTTTAGTGAAATCATATCATCGGGGGCGCAATATCCTGTTTTAAAATCGATTTCACCACGCGGCGCAGGCAGGTGAATACCGACATAGGGTGGTTGAATGGTCTTATTGTCACTGAAAGACATAAATGCATTTTCCACTGCCTCTATTACTTCCGGGAGTGAAATCAATTGTCTAACTTGTTCTTTATTCAATAGAAGTGTTTTCAAAGTCAGTCTATCCTGTCCGTCGTTAAAAAGACGCTCTGGTTACCACTGCCGCTATAGCTCTCTAAAAAATAGAGGGAATGATGTTATTTCGGTTACACCCACTTATATTGGGGAGTCTACAAAAACGCCAGTTTCATCACTGGCGTTTTAGCAAAAGGCAACACGAGCTATTATAAGTTTCCTTCACAAACGTAGGTCATCTGCAGGAAGTCATCCAAACCATAGTGCGAACCTTCACGCCCATAGCCAGACGCTTTTACGCCACCGAACGGGCCTATTTCGCTGGCAACAGCACCTTCATTAACGCCAATAACCCCCGCTTGTAATTGGCTCTTAACGCGGTGGATGCGCTTGTGGTCCTGTGTGAAGAAATAGGCAGCCAGGCCATATTCTGTATTATTGGCCTCGTCAATCACTTCATCTTCAGTCTTGAACCTGAACAGTGGCAGCACCGGGCCAAATGTCTCTTCGCTAAACAGTGCCATATTATTGTTGGCTTCAGCAATAACTACTGGTTCGAAGAAAAAACCGTCACGTGGGGTGGCGTTGCCACACAGCAAAATGCCCCCATGTTGCTCAGCATCCTTTACGTGAGTGCTGATCTTGTCGATAGCCTTTTGGTTTATCATCGGACCAATCTGCGTGTCAGAGGCTAACGGATCTCCGACATTTATCTTCGATACCCGATCAACCAGTCGGCTGGCAAATTCATCATAAATCGCATCGGCAACGTAAATGCGGTTAGGGCACACGCAGGTTTGTCCGCCATTACGAAGCTTCGCCGCAATTAAGCCGTTGATAGCAACATCCATATCACAATCATCAAAGACGATAAATGGTGCATTGCCACCGAGTTCCAGAGACAGCTTTTTAAGCGTACTGGCTGAACGCTGGGCTAAATATTTTCCTACTGGCGTTGAGCCGGTAAAGCTGATTTTCTTGACCTCGGGATCTTTCAGCCATGCATCTACCGCTATTGACGTTTGTTCGCGGGATGCTGCTACAACGTTAATAACACCTGGCGGGAAGCCTGCCATTTCAGCAAGCTTCGCCATGGCTAATGCCGTTAGGGGAGTATCTTCTGCTGGTTTAACGACGACTGTACAACCGGCAGCAATGGCCGGTGATATTTTGCGCGCCAGCATGGCAAACGGAAAGTTCCATGGCGTAATGACTGCGACTACGCCAACCGGGCGCTTTTCTACTGTCTGCTGGCGGCCTGAAATACTGGTTGGCAAAATATCGCCGCGCAGTTGCATAGCCAGTTGCGCAAACCACTTAATGTAAGAGGCACCGTAAGCCACTTCGCCTTTTGCTTCGGCCAGGGGCTTACCTTGTTCGGTGGTCATAATGAGAGCCAAGTCTTCAGTATGCTCTTGAATCAGGTTGTACCATCTCTCAAGGAGGTTAGCGCGTTCGCGATGCGTCGTTAATTGCCAGCTGGTAAATGCTTTCTTGGCTGAACGAGCGGCATTTGCCGCGTCGATTGCGTCGCTGTTTGCGACACTTGCAACGCTATTGCCAGTGGCTGGATTTATCACTTCATAGGTTTGTTGAGATACCGCTTTGTTCCAGCTACCGTTAATGAAGTTACGGGTATTAAACAATGCTGGTTCGTTCATTTTTGACACGATATCGGCTTGATTATCTTTACTCATTATAGATTCGCCAAAATTGCATCACCCATATCTTGTGTGCTGGCTGTGCCGCCCAGATCGGGTGTAAGGGTTGCGCCTTTCAGGGCGTTTTCTATGGCTGCGACAATGGCATCGTGGGCTTCGGAGCCTGCGCCTGCATCTTCAGTCAGGAATTTAAGCATTAATGCGCCTGACCAAATCATCCCTATCGGATTAGCAATGTTTTTGCCGTAAATATCCGGCGCTGAGCCGTGAACCGGCTCAAATAATGAAGGGAACTTTCGTTCTGGGTTCAGGTTAGCGGATGGCGCTAAACCGATAGTGCCGGTGCATGCTGGCCCTAAATCCGACAGAATATCACCAAAGAGGTTAGTGGCGACAACGACATCGAAACGTTCCGGATTCATGACAAAGCGAGCAGACAGAATGTCTATGTGCTGTTTGGTCCAGCTGATCTCGGGATAATCTTCTGAAATTGCGTCTGCACGAGAATCCCACCATGGCATGCTAATGGCCATTCCGTTACTTTTGGTTGCAACAGTGAGATTTTTAGCCTCACGACGCATGGCTGTTTCAAAGGCATATTTTAAAACGCGGTCGGAACCATGACGACTAAATACAGACTGTTGTAGAACGATTTCTCGTTCAGTGCCTTCGTACATGATGCCACCAATTGAAGAGTATTCACCTTCAGTGTTCTCGCGCACCACAATAAAATCAATTTCGTCTGCTTTGGGGGTGGAAAGGGCACATTTTACGCCTTCAAATGTGCGTACCGGACGCATATTAATATACTGGTCAAATTCGCGGCGGAAGGTCAGTATAGACCCCCAGAGTGAGACATGATCAGGTACGGTATCCGGCCAGCCAACCGCGCCGAAATAGATAGCGTCCATCCCACCAACGATGTCTTTCCAGTTTTCTGGCATCATGCGCTCGTGCTTGAGATAATAATCGCAGCCACCCCAGTCGAAGTGATGGAAATTAATGGCTAAACCATATTTCTCGGCGGCGGCCTGAACGACCTTTAATCCTTCCGGCATGACTTCTTTGCCAATGCCGTCTCCGGCGATAACGGCTACATTATATGTATTCACTAGCCCTGCATCTCCTGTTTTACTACGTCTAAGTTAAGCACTTCATCCAAGGTCAGTTGTAAGCGTTCAAACAAGGTGTCGAAGTCTGACTCCGTATAGCAAAGTGCGGGGGCAAAGCCCAGGATATTGTCGCCGAAGGCGCGGAAAATCAGTTTATGTTTCCAGGCAATATCAGCGATCGTTTCATTTAGTTTGAGTGCAGGATTAAACTGGCGTTTAGTGGCTTTATCGGCTACCAGTTCAATTGCACCTAATAAGCCAATGCTGCGGGCATCACCGACTAGCGGGTGGTCCATACAGGCTTGTAGTTTTGCGGCGAAATAAGGCTCAACTGACTGCGCGTGTGCTAGCATGCCTTCTTCGTATATTTTAATGACTTCCAGGGCAACAGCGGCGCTGACAGGGTGTGCAGAATAGGTCTGACCGTGTCCAACCGTCGCGGCTTTGTGCGGGCCATCGGCAATGCCGCTGAAGATTTCGTCTGACATGAGTAAGGCACCCATGGGGGCATAACCCGCTGTCAGTCCTTTGGCAATCGTCATCAAATCGGGCTGAATACCTTCATGTTCGCAGGCAAACATTTTACCGGTCCGGCCGAAGCCGGTAATCACTTCGTCAACGAGTAATAAAATGCCAAGACGTTTACAGGTATCAGCAATGGCCTTCAGCCAGCCCTTAGGCGGCACGATTACGCCGCCGGAACCAACAACCGGCTCACAGAAAAATGCGGCCACATTGTCAACACCGATTTCTGCGACTTTATCTTCCAGCTCTTTTACCGAGGCGGCGATCAGCTCTTCACCAGTTTTGTATTCACTGCGGTACAGGTACGGACAGCTGATATGATGCTGAAGTGGTGTTGGTACATCGAAGTTGGCATGGAATGCCGGCAAACCGGTAATACCCGCACCGGTTGATGAGGAGCCATGGTATCCACGTTGTAACGAAATTATATGCTTTTTGGAAGGTTTACCAATAGCATTGTAATAATGCGTAATATAGCGAATGGCAGCGTCAACAGCATCTGAACCACCCAGAGAGAAATACACATGTTGTAATGACTCTGGCGTCATTGACACTAACTTTTCAGCTAAAACGATAGCGGGTTCACTACCAAATCCGAAATAACCCGTCGCATACGGTAGCGTTGTCATTTGTGTGACCGCTGCATCAACAACACGTTGTTGGCCATAACCTATATTAACGCACCATAACCCGGCAAACGCATCTAAGTACGATTCACCGTCAGCGGCCTTTAGCCAGGCACCATTGCCGGAAGTCAGTATCTTGACGCCTTTTTCCTGATGATCGCGAAAGTTAGATACTGGATGGACGAGGTATTTACTGTCCGATTCTGTCAAAGCAGGCGTTTGCATGATTATATTCCATATCAATAGTACGAAAGAGCAGAGTGCTGTTAACCATAAACAATCAACTGTTAAGTACGTAGTCAGAGGATAAGTACCCGCTAGCAGACAGGTACGATTTCTAACATCAATGGTAACGGGCATTTTCGTTTAGGATTTGTTGATACGGTCAAAAGAAAAGCGGCTAAATTTTGTTTTTCCACACTTCTCAGCAATATCTGCTGCGAGGTTTAGGCGAAGATAAATACGAATCTGATAAGCACAAGTTGAAATGTTATTGCCGGAGTCGCTGCGGTTACGCTCATGCCGGGTAAAGGCGTTAGCAAGCGTCTCCGTCTGGCCTGTTTAGCAAAGCGTAACTAACTTTCAATCGTGTTTAACTAGCAGCATAGTCTGCTGATTGATTACTTAAAACAGAAGTCACATTGCACACGGTAGATTTAATTTGGCATTTAATAAGTGTCACTGCGTGGTGTAATAACAATGAACTGCAATACTCTAAGTATTACGATGCAAGTCAAAATTTTAAATTGAGACAATAACTTTAGCTGGAAAGAACAATGAGTGTATTTAAGCCCAAGTATATTAGCTTCGACTGCTACGGCACCCTGATTTATTTTGAAATGGCGCCGATCGCGCAAAAACTATTTGCTGACCGAATTACTGAGGCGCAAATGCCTCAGTTCGTGAAGGATTTCTCGGCTTACCGGCTGGACGAAGTACTCGGTGCCTGGAAACCTTATCAGGAAGTTGTTCGTAATGCGGTGACCCGTTTATGTAAGCGTTGGAACATTGAATACCGTGATGAAGATAGCATTACTATCTACAATGCGGTACCAACCTGGGGACCTCATCCGGATGTGGTTGAACCGCTTAAGAAAGTGGCCGCAGAGATCCCTCTGGTTATTTTGTCTAATGCTATGAATGAACAAATTCATTCTAATGTGGCCAATCTGGAAGCGCCTTTCGCTCACGTGTATACGGCTGAGCAGGCGCAGGCTTACAAGCCTCGTCTGCAAGCATTTGAGTACATGCTGGACAACCTGGGCTGTAATCCTGAAGACATTCTGCACGTCTCCTCAAGTTTCCGATATGACCTGATGTCGGCACATGATATTGGTATTAAGAATAAAGTGTGGGTTAACCGCGGCCACGAGCCAGCGAATCCTTTCTATGGATACACTGAAATTAAAGATATCAGCGGTCTTCCAGGCGTCGTCGGGCTGGAGTAAGGATTTAAATGAAAAGCGCGTCTTTTTGGCTGGATACAGCCCCGATTATAAGCACAACCGAATCGGCATTGCCTGAGCAGCCTGTCGATGTACTGGTGGTTGGTGGTGGCTACACCGGGTTATCCTCTGCGCTGGCTTTATCTAAACGGGGGGCCAGTGTGGCACTCTGTGAAGCCGGCGTCGTTGGCGGTGAAGCCTCAGGTCGCAACGGCGGGCAATGCAATAATGGCACTGCCCAGGATTATGCCGGTTTGGTTGCCGCTTATGGTGAAGAAAAGGCGCAGTCTTTTTATCAATTCTATAACCAGGCAGTTGATTCGGTAGAGCGAATCATTACCAGCGAGAATATCGATTGTGACTTTCGCCGTGCCGGTAAAATCAAACTGGCGGCTAAGCCGGAGCATTTTGACAAACTGGCACGTACCCATGAAGCAATCAGTAAAGTTGTCGACCCGCAGGCAACGTTACTTGATGCCGAACAATTGCAACGGGAGATTAAGTCAGACCAGTTCTATGGTGGCTTACTCAGTCCGAACGGTGCCCAGTTGCATGTGGGTAAAATGGTGTACGGTCTGGCAAAAAGCTGTCTGGAAAATAACGTTGCGATATTTGAACATCAGCCGGTGATCAAGATTGATAAGCTGGGTGAACAGCGCTGGAAAGTAAGTACACCAAAACAAACCATTGAAGCTAAGGCAATTTTAATTGCAACGGGTGGCAGTGGTCCGGGCCCTTTTAGCTGGTTCCGCAGACGCATTGTACCAGTGGGTAGTTTTGCCGTAACCACCGAACCGCTTAGCGAAGCGCTGTGTCATTCATTGTTCCCCGGTAATCGCTCTTATGTTACCAGTAAGAACATTGGTAATTATTTTCGGTTAACCGCTGATCGCCGATTATTGTTTGGCGGGCGGGCCAAATTTGCGGTATCGAATTCCCGTTCGGACGCTAAAAGCGGTGAAATATTGCGTCAGGCGCTGGACGATATGTTCCCCCAGCTTGCCAGTACCAACATTGATTACTGTTGGGGTGGCACCGTAGACATGAGTGCGGATCGTCTGCCCAAAGTGGGTGAACACCAGGGGATGTTTTACGCCATGGGCTACAGTGGGCATGGCGTACAGATGGCAATTCATATGGGTGAGGTTATGGCAGATATCATAGATGGTAAGCCAACGAACTGCCCTTGGGTTACGACGCGCTGGCCAGCAGTACCATTTCACTTTGGTAAACCCTGGTTTTTACCTTTCGTTGGCATGTATTACAAAGTGCAGGATATGTTGCACTAAACGTAACTCGTACGCCTGAACCGTAATTTATAGGGGAAGACCATGAAAAAGAAGTATTTAGACGACGCTGCTATCGCGCAGATGACGGGGCAGTGCTCCGGCTCGCGCAGAGCGTTGCTCAAATCATTGGGTGCAGCCGGATTGGTAAGCGCCGCCAGCGGACTGGCGCCGCCAGCGGACTGGCGCTGCCAGCACATGTACTGGCACAAATGACCAATGAAAAACCGGTAGAAAAACCTAAATATGGCGGCCGAATAAGGGTTGCCGGCAATTCGATGTCGACCAAAGATACGTTGGATCCCGCCAGGGCATCTATGAGTACGGATTACACCCGTATCTACATGATATATAGTGGCCTGACCCAGTTTAATCGTGAATTGGGGGCTGATTTAGCCTTAGCTGAGACCTTTCATTCAGACGATCAACAAACCTGGCATATCACGTTGCGCAGTGGGGTAACGTTTCACAACGGCAAGAGTTTAACCGCCAAAGATGCTATCTACTCATTACTTCGTCATAAAGACCCGGCGGTCACATCGCGGGTAGCCCCTATTGCAGCACAGTTTGCAGAAGTCGTTGAAACAGGGCCATTAAGTTTTCGTATTACTTTACAATCTCCTAACGCCGACTTACCTATCTTACTCGCGTCGCCACAATTTTGTATTGTTGAAGACGGAACAACGGACTTCTCGCAACACGCGAACGGTACCGGTCCGTATCAGCTAAGCGAGTTTTCTGCGGGGGTACGCACTATTGTGCAGAGAAACCCTAATTTCTTTAAACCCGGCAAACCCTACCTCGATGAAATTGAGTTGGTGGGGATTACTGATGAGTCTTCACGCGTCAACGCCTTGTTGTCGGGTGATATTCAGATGACCCTGGCTATTGATCCTCGTTCTACCAAACGGGTGCGTAATTCCGGTACGTGTAACATTATGCAAACCGAGTCCAGTTTGTATACGAATCTGGTTATGCGACAGGATACTTATCCAACGAATAATCCGGATTTTGTGCTCGCTGTGAAGTATATGACCAATCGAGAGTTGATAAAACGTGCGCTGTTCAGAGGGTATGCGACCGTCGCAAATGATCACCCGGTAGCACCGAGTCATAAGTATTTCAATCATGAATTACCACAGCGTCCCTATGACATAGATCGGGCCAAGTATCATCTTAAAAAAGGCGGCTTAACGGGTGTGCGCGTACCCGTTTTCGCATCACCTGCGGCAAATGGTTCGGTTGACATGGCGGCGTTGTTACAGCTATCAGGCATTGAAGCCGGCATGCATTTTGGGATAAACCGGGTACCTGCCGATGGCTACTGGTCAAATCACTGGATGAAGCATCCTCTGGGCTACGGCAATATCAACCCGCGGGTTAGCCTCGATGAACTGTTCAGTTTGTTCTTTAAGTCCGATGCACCGTGGAATGAGTCAGGCTGGCATAACCCTCAGTTCGATCAGCTTTTGATTGCGGCACGAGGTGAAGGTGATGAAGCAAAACGGAAGCAAATGTACTGGGATATGCAGGAGTTGATCAGCGACCATTGTGGCGTAGGAATTCCGGTATTTATGAACCTTATCGATGGATATAGCAACAAAATCAAAGGTGCCTTCCCCATTCCTAATGGTGGCCTGATGGGCTATACCTTTGCCGAATACGTATGGCTGGACGCCTGATTGTTTTAAGGAGCATGCAATGAAGGTCATCTTCCAGCTTATTATAAAGCGAATTGGCTTATCTATTATTACACTGCTGATAGTATCGGCAGTGGTATTTTTTATCGCGAACCTGTTGCCAGGTGATGCAGCACAAGAAATGCTGGGACAAAGCGCTACCCCTGAAGCGGTTGCAGAGCTGCGAGAAGCTTATGGGTTGAATGATCCGCCTTTAACCCGCTATGCAAAATGGCTGGGGGGGCTGGTTACCGGCGATGCCGGCAAGTCGCTGGCAAACGCAAGACCTGTGGAAGAACTCATTAGTTCGCGCTTATCCAAATCATTAATGCTAGCCGGTTTTACAACAATATTAGCCGTGCCATTTGCGATGACATTAGGGATTGTCGCAGCGATGTACAGTGGCAGTCGTATCGATAAAGCAATGAATATCTTTACGCTGTCTATGGTTGCAGTGCCGGAGTTTCTGTTGGCGACGATATTTGTGCTGATCTTTGCCGTTGAGCTGAACTGGTTGCCATCGCTTTCCTACATTCCTGCAGATGCCGGGCCTTATGATTATTTCCGCGCCTTTGCTATGCCTGTTGCCACCCTTTGTATTGTACTCAGTGCGCAAATGGCAAGGATGACCCGTGCCGCAGTGCTTGAACAATTGTCTCAGCCCTATGTGGAAATGGCCTTACTTAAAGGCTCCAAGTTGTCACGGGCTGTGCTTCGCCATGCACTGCCTAATGCGGTCGGTCCGATTGTTAATGCGATTGCGTTGAGTTTGTCCTATTTGTTAGGTGGCGTAGTCATTGTTGAAGTGATCTTTAACTATCCCGGCGTTGCCAGTCTCATGGTGGATGCAGTGACCAATCGGGACATGCCCTTGTTGCAGGCTTGTGCCATGTTGTTCTGTGTCGGCTATCTCACATTAGTATTGATTGCGGACATTGCTGCTATCGTTGCTAACCCTAAATTGCGAACCGGAGGCTAATTATGATGTCTGCATTTAAATCTATGCCTTTGTCGGGCAAGTTTGGCACGTTGCTAGTAGTGTTTTGGGTATTTGTTGCCATTCTTGGCCCATGGTTAGCACCCCACACGGCCAGTGAAATTGTAGCCTATGATGTATTTGAAGGTATTGGCGGTGAGTATATTTTAGGCACAGATTACATAGGTCGCGATGTATTTAGCCGTTTACTAGATGGTACTCGCTACACCATATTCATCCCGCTTATTGCGGCCGCTTTGGCGTGCTCTACGGGAACACTCATTGCATTAATTTCAGCGGTGAGTAATAAGCGTACCGATGAAATAATTTCTCGCTTTATGGATGCGTTAATCTCTATTCCAAGCAAAATATTCTCATTGGTTATGATTGCAGCCTTTGGTTCATCTGTGCCAATACTGCTGGCGATTACTGCGATTAGCTATATGCCTGGCTCGTTTCGGATTGCCCGCTCATTAGCTGTGAATGTGGCAAATATGGACTTTGTAACCGTAGCCAGAACACGCGGTGAAAGCCGGTTCTATCTGGCCGTTAAGGAAATTCTGCCCAATATTTTGCATCCTATGCTGGCTGATTTCGGTTTACGCTTTGTATTTATCGTATTGTTGTTAAGCAGCCTGAGCTTCCTGGGATTGGGTGTCCAGCCTCCTAACGCTGACTTGGGATCCCTGGTAAGAGAGAATATTTCAGGTTTGGCAGAAGGCGCACCAGCAGTACTTGTACCTGCTTTTGCGATTGCCACCATTACCATTGCGGTCAACCTGTTAATTGACAGTTTGCGTGGAAGCGCCACGTATGCAGCCGGAGGTAAGTAGTATGACTGCACATGTTAATGTCGAAAAATTACGGGTAGAAGCCGGTCCGGTCGATCAGGCCAAAACCATTGTCCATGATGTCAGCTTTTCCTTGCAACGCGGTGAGGTGTTAGCGCTGATTGGTGAGTCAGGTTCTGGAAAAACCACTATTGCACTGTCATTGTTGGGGTATGCCAGGCCCGGTTGTCGAATCACCGGAGGTGTGATTAACGTCGGTGGTGACAATATGGCTGCTTTAAGTGACGCCCAGTTGGCCAAGGTGCGAGGGCAAAAAGTAGCCTATGTTGCGCAAAGTGCTGCGGCGGCGTTTAATCCTTCGCGTCGGATTATGGAACAAGTGGTTGAAAGCGCATTAATGCACAGTGTTATGTCACGCAGTGAAGCCGAGGCTAAAGCGGTTGATTTATTTAAACAGCTTTCGCTGCCTTCCCCGGAGACGATTGGTCGGCGTTACCCCCATGAAGTATCGGGCGGACAGCTACAACGACTTATGGCTGCGATGGCATTGATTTGCGACCCGGAACTGGTGATATTTGACGAACCGACCACCGCGCTTGATGTGACCACCCAGGTAGATGTGCTTAAGGCGTTCAAAGCGGCTGTCAATGCGTTGAATACAACAGCGGTCTATGTGTCTCATGATCTGGCTGTTGTCGCGCAAATGGCGGATCGGATCCTGGTATTACAGGGTGGTAAGGAAATGGAAAATAATTCCACCGACGCCATTCTAAATCATGCAGAACATCCGTATACCCGCGAGCTGTTGAGTGCTGTACAAGACAGTGATCTGGTGCAGAATAAGCAGGACAGTGAAATAGTTTTGCAAATCAGCGACATCGAAGCTGGCTATGGCAAAATTACTAAAGCGGGTAAACCACAAATCCCCATTTTGTCGGATATTTCTATGAATATTCGCCGTGGTCAGACGGTGGGAATTATTGGTGAGTCCGGCTCAGGTAAATCGACATTTGCCAGAGTAATCGCCGGCCTGCTACCTGCTGCAAATGGCAGTATGTTGCTAAATGGTGCTGAATTACGACCTGCCATTAGTGATCGCACTAAAACGGAATGCCAACATATTCAGATGGTGTTTCAAAATGCCGATACGGCATTGAACCCTGCTCATAAAGTGGGTGATATACTCGGGCGACCGCTGACCTTTTTTCATGGTTTAACCGGCGATGCACGTAAGCAAAGGGTAGCAGAGTTATTGGAGCTGGTTAAGTTATCGACCGATTTGGCCGCTCGTAAATGTGGAGCGCTTTCGGGGGGTCAAAAGCAACGTATAAACCTGGCCCGCGCGCTAGCGGCAGAACCGAGTGTCATCTTATGTGATGAAGTGACCTCGGCGCTGGATACCGTTGTGGCTGCAGCAATACTGGATTTATTGGGTGAGTTACAAGCCAAGCTGAATGTCGCCATTGTATTTATCAGCCATGATATTTCGACGGTGAAAAGTCTGTGTGATGAAGTCGTAGTGTTATATAAGGGCAAAAAAGTCGAACATGGTTCGGGCCAGTCTTTTGCCAGTGCGCCCTACCACCCTTATACCGACTTACTGGTTCGCAGTGTGCCGACCCTGGATCCGGTATGGCTCGATAGCCGAAAGGGCAATCAGGAAGATTCAGGCGTTAAGATTACCAACGATGATACCCTTTGTCGGTTTAGAAACCGCTGTACGGTGAGCATTGAGGGTAAATGTAATGCTGAACCACCGCCATTCAGAACGTTATCGTCAGGTAAAACCGTGCTCTGTCACCATGACGAAGTGGCCCTTACTCGCTAAATCGCTGGCATAGTGATCACTACACAGGGCGACCGTTACATCACGGTCGCCCGACATCGAGCAACTTTTGTCCGTAGTCGCTTGATGAGAGTGCTTGCCTCTCTGTCAAATCGCCCCATAATAACTCAGTGTCATGTATCGTACAGATCTCATGTGTTTCACCGTATTCAGCCTAATGAAAGAAGATTCACGTAAGTTATAGCAATGGATGTCTGTACACCTCCGGCCATCGCGTCTGGTGAAAACAAGTCTTATCTTGAGGGGCTGGTGGCAAAGACCATTTCAGACAGCGGGGCCGCCTGCTTAATTGATGATGTCCGCATTAGCCAGAAAAGTGGCATTTGCTAATCCCGCCACTGCAAACCGTGTGGACAATACTCATACTCTGTATTGCTGGCTAGCAGATGACAATTTCTATTTACAGCGATAGTAAACGATTGGTAGCGGGGGAGTTCGTTCAAAGCATTATACACTTTACAAGTCAAATGCCCGAGCGAGAGTAGGATGTTTAGTGGCCAATAAAAAGTGGCCGGGGCAATCACCTTGCACCCGACCACAAACGCAGGAATCGTTATGTCTTTCAGTGAGTGCTACTAAATAGCGCCAACCTTAACTTTCGAGCCATCCAGAAGTCGCGACAAACGATAAGGCGTGGTATCAATCTCAGTTTGTTTTCCCAGCACCATATCGGCAGCAAGATGTGCCAAACCTGGACCCAGACCAAAACCATGAGCGGACGTTCCCGCAGCGAGATAGAAACCATCGACACTGTCAATCTCAGAGATCACCGGAATGGCATCCGGTGTGCAATCTACAAAGCTGCCCCAGCTTTCCATAATTTCCATTTTTTCAAAGACCGGAAACAGTGACTGGACATTGGCGATGGTTCTCTTAAGGTTGCTCTTCACGGGGGCAGGATCAAGAATACGAATCTTCTCGAACGGGGAAACTTCATCGTTACGCCAGCTGTTTAACGCTTCTGGCCCCGAGAAGAACGAACTTCCTACACTCATTTGTAAGTTCTTTAAGCGCTTAATGAACATTGGCATAAAGTTTTTAGCGTAGCGAATCCCCTGAGGAGTAATTTCCACTAAGGCACTGCCACTGATTGCGGCGGTGTAGCTGCCGTCCAGCCGGCGGGTTAATGCTATTCCACCATTTGTATAGATAGCGTCTCCAATATTCTCCATCGGTTTGGTACGAAACGCCGTTTGGCGTACGCTCGACTGTGGAAAGCTAATGCCATGGTGGCGACAAAATGCTGAAGCCCAGGCGCCGGCAGCGCATAAGACTTTATTGGTTTTGATGGTTCCGTGTTCGGTGATAACACCTTCTACTTTGCCATTGGTAATATCCAGACCTCTGGCTGCGCAGTTCTGATGAATGGTTGCCCCTAAGGCTCGCGCGCCTTCAGCAATCATTGGGGCGGCTATCGCGGGTTCGCCCTTACCGTCATGAATTGAATGTACACCACCAATCCAGTTACGGCCACGGGCCGGGATCATTGCATTGGCTTCTTTGGCATTGAGCATAACTGTTTCAACACCGTACTGTTTGGCTAAATCCTGCCATGCATCCCATTGTGCCAATTGTTCTGGATCGTCAGTCGCATAACGGAGTCCGCAGCGGCGAAAACCTAAATCAAAGCCAATATCTTTAGACATTTCGTCCCACAGACGCATAGATAATACCGACGTTGGTAATTCCCGTTCGTCACGGTTCTGCTGTCGACACCAACCCCAGTTTCGACTGGATTGTTCGCAACCGACCAGGCCTTTTTCAACTAAGGCGACCTTATATCCTTGTTTCGACATAAAGTAGGTGGCAGCAGCCCCTATAATCCCACCTCCAATAACCACTACATCGGCATCGGCTGGGAGCTTTTCATTGCTGGGAATTTCTTTAAGTTGTGGTGACATTCTTTTAATACCTAATCGGAAATTTATTCTGCTTCAACGCCGTAGCCTACAATTGCTTTTGTCTCCAGATATTCTTCGAGACCTTCTATACCGTATTCACGGCCGGTACCTGATTGTTTGTAACCACCAAACGGCGCTTGCGGATCCCAGGCCGGGTAGTTGATGAGTACCTGACCACTGCGGATCTGACGGGCTACACGGCGGGCTGCGGTATAATCTGCAGACTGTACATGAGCTGCCAGGCCATAAACAGTGTCATTGGCTATTTCAACCGCCTGTTCGATGCTGTCGTAAGGAATCAAACACAGTACCGGACCGAATATTTCTTCCTGCGCAATGACCATCTTCGAGGTTACATCGCTGAATACGGTGGGGCGGGTATAGAAACCACGTGTAAAGCCTTCGGGTCGACCGGTACCGCCGGTAACGCAGCGTGCACCCTCATCTATACCTCGTTGAATCATCGTCTGAACGCGATCAAATTGCGCGCGGTTTGCTAACGGGCCATGGGTGGCGAGTTCATTGTCAGCTAATCCTATCACAATTGATTCGGCAGCTTCTTTGGCTAACTGTTCAACTTCAGCCAGCCGTTCTCTGGGCACCAGCATTCGGGTAGGGGCACTGCAGGACTGACCGTTATTTCGCATTCCGGCCTGAACACCCGGGCCGACGGCATTCGCGAAGTCGGCATCGGGTAATAAAATATTGGGTGATTTTCCGCCTAATTCCTGACCAACACGTTTAACCGTTGGTGCTGCTGCCTGAGCGACTAAAACACCTGCCCGGGTAGAACCTGTAATCGAGATCATATCCACATCAGGGTGGCTGGCCAGTGGCTCACCAACGTCGATGCCATTGCCGTTGACTAAATTAAATACGCCGGCAGGGAACCCCGCTTCATGCATTATTTCAGCAAAGGCCAGTGCACTGAGAGGAGAGAGTTCACTCGGCTTCAACACGACCGTACAGCCAACGGCAATTGCGGGGCCGACTTTAGCTGTTACCTGATACAGCGGCCAGTTCCATGGTGTAATCAGGCCGGCAACACCAATAGGCTCGCGGGTAATGGCGGTAGTGCCACGCATTTTGGTAAACTCGTAGTTAGCCAGATTTTCGCGTGCAACGCGAATATGCGCAGCCGCCAACGGAACCTGAGTTGATAACGCATAACTGTGTGTTGCGCCCATTTCTAACGACATAAGCTGCGCAAGCGTTGCAGCACGTTGATCTATCAGTTCCAGAACTTTGTCCAACAATACCAAACGCTCTGCGACGGGCGTATTTGCCCAGTCGGGGAAAGCGGCTTTGGCCGCTGCAACGGCGCGATTTAGATCTTCTTTCCCGCCTAACCCGATAGTTGCGGCTGGCTCTTCAGTGGCTGGGTTAATGACATCAAACGGCTTATTCTGTGATAAGGCAACCCATTCACCATTGATGTACGCCTGAGATAACCGGCGGGTATCAAGCAATTGTTCGACGGGTTGTATTGGCATGGACCATTTCCTATTAATATTAATTAATGCAGGCAGCGCCTGAAGGCGACACATTGCGAACGGCAGAATCTGCTGCAAAGAGAGACAATGAATTACAATCCAGTATAGGGGGGATGGTGCAGCATTGGTTGCCGCTTTACTATTTTGAACAGCAAAATATATTAAAAAATAAGCGTTAAACAAATCAAAAAAAGTGTCCTGCCCACGCTAAACTGACACACTACCGTAAGCAATGACAAGCAAATTACATCAGGAGAAGGATTATGCCTCAGACCTACGACGTTGATGACCTACTTGAAGAGTTAGTGGCCTTTCGACGGGATATTCACGCTAATCCTGAACTCGCTTTTAATGAAGTTAACACTGCGAAAAAAGTGGCGCAAAGCTTGCGCGATATTGGCTTAGAAGTGGCAACGGGTATTGGTAAAACCGGCGTTGTGGGAACTCTTAAAGTGGGAGATTCTTCGCGCTCGATTGGTTTGCGAGCTGATATGGATGCGTTGCCAATTGTCGAAGAAACCGGGTTGCCTTATGCGAGTTGTCATCATGGTGTCTTCCATGGTTGTGGACACGATGGGCATACCACGATGTTGTTGGGGGCAGCACGCCACCTGGCCCGCACCAAAAAGTTTAATGGTACTGTGCACTTTATTTTCCAGCCTGCAGAAGAAGGTGAGGCGGGTGCTAAAGCGATGATTGAAGACGGTTTGTTTGAGCGTTTCCCGTGTGACCGGGTTTATGGTTTCCATAACTGGCCTGACTTACCTGCAGGTACTATTGCAACGCGCTCAGGCGCAATAATGGCCGCGGCTGACAAATTTTCTATCCGGGTAAAAGGTAAAGGCGGACACGCCGCGGTGCCACATCAGACGCCGGATGCCATACTCGCCGCCAGTGAACTTGTTAGTCAGCTTAACACCATCGTCTCGCGTCGTATTGCGCCAACGTCCACGGCGGTTTTATCGGTTACCCAAATCAGTGGCGGAAGCTCACACAACGTGTTGCCCGGGAGCGTAGCACTGACGGGGACGGTAAGAACGTTTGATCCCACTGTTCAGGACCAGATCGAAGCCGCTATACGTCAAGTCGTCGCAGGTGTAGCAATGGCGACCGGAACGGAAATCAGTGTTGATTATAACCGTTACTATCCGGCAACAATTAATGCTGACGCAGCGGCACAGCATGCATTGTCGGTAGCAAAACACATCGGCAACGCTGTTGAGGCGCCGGAGCCAGCGTTTACCTCTGAAGATTTTGCTTTTATGCTGCAGGCATGTGAGGGTGCCTACGTCTGGCTTGGCCAGGGTAAAGGTGGCGAGCATATTCCTTTACATCATCCCGAATTTGACTTTAACGATGACATTATAGCAACCGGTGTGAAGCTGCACACCGCACTGGTTGAAGACTTTCTTTCGCCAGATGACCAGTGAATAAACAGAAACCCCTGACGGGACAGAATGAAACAGCAGATTCTGCCGCGGGCTGAGCGGTAAAATCTGACACAGTGAATAACCTAGTAATACAGGCTCAAACAAGCAAATGGATAAAACAGCATTCATCGTACGTGACATGCGTGAGGCAGATTTACCGATCTGCCATGAGTTTACGCAACAGGTAAAATGGCCACACCGTATGAGTGACTGGCAACTGCATTTTGCACACGGTAATGGTAGCGTAATCGAAGATGCTGAAGGGGTCGTTGCGGGCTGTATCCTGTGGTGGGATTATGGTGAAGAGTATGCGTCCGTTGGTTTAGTGGTGGTCCCTGAACATATGCAGGGCAATGGCCTCGGCAGAAAGCTGATGGACACCGTTATGAGCCAGACCGCTAAACGAAACCTCCAGTTGGTTGCTACTGCTGCGGGCAAGCGTTTATACCAACAATGTGGCTTTATTGAACAAGGTTGCATTTATCAGGTGCAGGGTGAACTCACCGCAGAGGTACGCCCTGTCTCCAGAGATGTTGAGCTAATGCCTATTAACCAGGAAACACTCGCTGCAGTGTTAGCTCTGGATGCCAGCGCATTTCAGTGCTCTCGTGGCGCGTTACTCACGACAATGAGTGAGTGTGGAGAAGGGGTGGTTGCCTATGCTAATGGCGAGCCGGTTGGCTATGCTATGATACGGCAAAGCGGCAGAGGACAAACCATTGGCCCGGTAGTGGCCAACGATGAGAATGTCGCTCAGACCCTGGTGAGCCAGTTGTTGATGAGTGTTAGTGGTTTTGTTCGTTTTGATCTCACAGAGAATGCGCTTGGCCTAAAACCTTGGCTGGAGGCTTTAGGTCTTGTTGAGGCCGATAAACCAACGCTCATGGTAAAAGGTGAGTTTTTACCGGGGCGGGGAGCTGATGCCAAAGTATATAGTCTTGCCTCCCAGGCATTTGGTTAATCAGGCGGCAATCTTACATGGTTAAATGGGTTAATTATCTCGTGTTGGTACTGATGCTCTCGGTGAGCACTCAGGCCTTAAGCGTGGTATTTGACTCACATGTTGCTCATCAGAATAGTGAAGCGCACTTGTCAGACGCTGTGCATGATGACGAAGATGATGAGAACATAAAACGGCTTGCTTCGTCCCGCGGCACGGTTGATAACAGTGGTTTGGATTGTCAGCACTGTTGCCATTGTCACAGCGCGCAACATATTTTTCTGCCAATGCTCATCAAAGCCCTGCCGGGTGATGGTCATTATCCCGTTCGTCACAAACTTATCCCACCGCCAACCGACGGCTACTGGCGGAACGTGCTACGCCCACCTATCGCTTAACAAAGTTATTCAAATCGTCCCGGTGCATAACCGGGTAGTTAACTTAGTTAAGAGAGCTTCTTATGAAACATCAAATGTGTTGTGCGGTGCTTTTGGCCGCACTTAGCCTGCCGTCGCTGGCCAGCGAACAGGCCTGGGCGCAATGGCTGATAACGACTGTTGAGCGGCATCCTGTGATGCGTGCGTACCAATATGATACAAGTGCCGCCGAGTACAACGCTACGGCGATGGCACAGCCCCTTTATAATCCTTCGCTGGATACGTCTGTAGAAAGAGAAGGCAGTGAAATCAACTTTCAGATCGGGTTAAGCTCGAATATTGACTGGTGGGAAGTACGCTCTTCCCAAGCTGAACTTGGCCGTTTACAAGCCGAGCAAAGTGCGTTGGCCGCGACAATTGCGACCAATGATCTACTGGCCCAAATTCTCAGTGCCCAAATTAGTGTTGAGCTAGGCCGTCAAGCATACAAACTGGCTCGTATGCAGGTAGAACAAGACCTCAGGTTGCTTGAGCTAACCGAAGAGCAACTCGCCGCCGGCGAGGTTAACCGAACCGAAGTAGCCATGGCAAAATCCGTGGTTGCTCAAGGCATGGTGGCTGAAAACGAGCAGCTTAGTGAGTGGTTAAGTGCACAGAAACGACTGCGGACACTGGCTGGTGATCGTGCCGAAAATATCGCCATTGATAACGCATTTTGGCAGCGCAAGGCGGTTGTGCCAAAGCCAGAGCAACTGCTGGCACTGCCAGTCGTAAAACAAGCCCGCCTGGCCTGGCTGACATCGACAGCGACAGCTGATCAGCAACAAGTCGCCAATAAGCCAGTACCGACGGTCGGTTTTGGTGTGGGCCGTCAGGCCGGCGAGTCGCTGGTGTCTTTGAGTGTGTCGGTACCTATCCAGTTTCGTAATGATTATAGTGAAGCACTGAGTGCCTCGCGAGAACTGGCGCTGGCCAGCGAACAGCGTTTACATGCGAAATTACGGGAGACCCGGGAAGCGGTGCGTAACCTTGCCGAGCGTTTACAGCAAACCCGGCAGCGATTTCTACAATGGCAGCAGTTACATGATAACGAAATGACCCGACAGGTCGAAGTGCTCCAACAACGTTATGCCCAGGGCGATTTAGAGCTGGCTGACTATCAATGGCAGGTACAGCAACTCAGAAACGGCATGCAGGCCGGTTTGACACTGCAAAGTAACTACCAGCAAACCTATGTGGCCTATTTGCATGTTACCGCCATGCTGGCACCCCACATTTCGTCTTTGATATCCCAGGAGCAATAACATGTCACATTTTGTTAAATTAATTACGGTGCTGGGTTTTACTTCGCTGCTGTACACGTCGGACGTGATGTCACAGGAACACGTACATGAGCATGAAGACAGTCATGAGACTGAGTCCCACGACAGTGAAGCCGACCACGGACACAGCGCAGAGCACGTTCATGATGAGTATGAAGACAATCATGAGACTGAATCCCACAGCAGCAATGCTGAGCAAGGGGGCAATGACGAACATGACCATGAAAATCATGAAGATAGCCATGAGTCAGACTCTCATGACAACGAAGCAGAACACGGTCATGATGATGCTCACGGACATGAGGAAACGGCGGCTGTCAGTCTGAATGACGAGCAACGGGCACTGGCTGATATCCATCTGGAAACGCTGATGCCTATGACTCTCAGTGAACAGGTGTATGCCCCTGGTGAAATTAAAGTGAATGGCTATCGCAGCTATATTGTTTCGCCACGGGTCAGTTCGGTAGTGACCGCCCGGCATGCTGGTTTGGGGGAGAAAGTCGCCAAAGGCCAACCGCTGGTTACCTTGTTTAGTGAAGAAATGATTGATGCTCAGAGTCAGCTTCAGCAAGCGTATGTTGAATGGCAGCGGGTGAGCCGGTTGGGGCAAAGTGCGGTCGGCGAAAAACGCGTTGTCAGCGCTCGCACCCAATACAATGCGGCCAGTCGACGATTGCAGGCACTGGGTTTATCTGCAGCAACGATTGCGCGCATTGAACAAAGCGATAATTACCCGTTAGGTGAATATACACTAACTGCACAAGCCTCAGGACTTATTATGACTGACGACTTTAATCAGGGGCAGCGCATCGAGCCCGGCCAGCCATTGATGCTGTTGTCGGATGAAGGGCATTTATGGGTTGAGGCGCGTTTGTCGGCGCAAAATGATCTGCACTTGCAGCCTGGTGATAAAGCCAGTGTTATGGTTGGGGACATTGCCGCTATTGCAACCGTGACCCAGGAATCACACACCATCGATCCGGTCAGCCGCACACGTACCGTGCGACTGGATCTGGTTAATCTGGGACACCGTTTTCATTCTGGTATGTTTGCCGACATTTACTTTAGTGGTGCCGATGTCAAAGCCGTACTGGCCGTGCCGCAGTCGGCACTTATGCGTGATGCGGATGGCGACTGGCAACTCTTTGTGGCCAATGACGACGGTGAGTTAGTTCCGCAAGTTGTAGCGCTGGGCCCACAGTATGGTGAATGGCAAACGGTAAGTGGTGTTGAAGCTGGCGTTACTTATGTGAGCCGCGGGGCATTTTTTGTTGCGTCAGAAATCGCCAAGGGCGGTTTTGATCCACACAATCATTAACAGGGGCAGATGATGTTTGCATGGTTAATCGACCGCGCAGTGCGTTTGCGCTTTGTATTATTGCTGGTGTTAGCCGGATTGTGTGTGTTTGCTGCGCTGATGATCCCAAGACTGAACCTGGATGCGTTTCCGGATGTGACCAATATTCAGGTGGCTATTAACACTGAAGCCCCAGGACTTGCCGCTGAAGAGGTAGAGCAACTTATTACTTATCCCATCGAGGCCGTGATGTATGCGCTGCCTGATGTGGAAGAAGTGCGTTCTATCTCAAAAACCGGACTATCCGGGATTACCGTGGTGTTTAAAGAAGGGACGGATATTTACTTTGCCCGCCAACTGGTATTTGAGCGTTTACAAATAGCCGCGGAAATGATCCCTGAGGGAATAGGTATGCCGGCTATTGGTCCGAATACTTCAGGGCTTGGTCAGGTGTATCAGTACTTACTGATCGCGGAGCCTGATTCCGGCTACGACAGCATGGCGCTGCGCAGTTTAAATGACTATCTGATTAAGTTGTTGCTAATGCCGGTGGACGGCATTACTGATGTGCTCTCTTTTGGCGGCTATGTGCGCCAGTATCAGGTAAATCTGTATCCTAACCGTTTGTTGTCGTACAACCTGACTCAGCAGGACGTGGTTGATGCGCTGGCACGCAATAATAATAATGCCGGCGGCTGGTACATGGAACGCGGTCCTGAGCAGCTGGTGATCCGTGGCACAGGTTGGCTTTCCTCAGGAACGCAGGCCTTAACCGAGCTCAAACAGATTCCGCTGAAAACCCAGGGTGCGGCCATCGTGACCGTAGGAGACGTGGCGGATGTGAACTTTGGTAGTGAAATTCGTCAGGGGGCGGTGACAATGTCGGTAAAAAGTACTGACGGCGTTATTGAAAACCGTGGCGAAGTGGTGTCTGGCGTGGTGTTAAAGCGCATGGGGGCCAACACTAACGCCACCATCGAAGGGATTAACCAGCGCATTGATATCATCAATAAAGCCCTGCCGGAAGGTGTACATTTTGAGCCATTTTACGATCAGGCCGACCTGATTAAACAAGCTGTAAATACTGTAGTGAATGCGTTGCTGCTGGCCTTTTTGTTTATCGTGATTGTACTGGCACTGTTCTTACTGAGCGTGCGCGCTACCGTATTGGTGCTGCTGTCTATACCGGTATCCATTGGCCTGGCGCTCGCCATGCTCAGTATGCTGGGGATCTCGGCCAATTTGATGTCATTAGGCGGTATGGCTGTAGCGATTGGTATGCTGGTGGATGGCTCGGTCGTGGTCGTGGAAAACATTTACCAGAAGTTACCAAAAGATAAGGTGACGGTGAGTAATATGCCGGCGTTGGTTGTGAGTGCAACACAGGAAGTCGCACGACCGGTGTTTTTTGCGACCCTGATTATTCTGGTCGTTTTTACGCCCCTGTTTAGCTTTGAAGGCGTCGAAGCCAAACTGTTTCAGCCTATGGCGATAGCCATCATGCTTGCGCTGATATGCGCCGTCGTGGTGGCGCTGGTGTTTGTGCCGGTATTGTCGGCCGTTTTGCTTAAAGCCCGCCCGGTTGTGCAGCGCAACAACCCGGTGTTAGCCAAACTGGAGTCGGCCTATATCGCATTGTTGACGGTGAGTATGCAACAGCGCAAAGCTGTGGTGGCTGTCGCGGCAATACTAGTGGTGATCGCCGGGTTATTGATTCCTCGTTTAGGGACTGAATTTGCGCCTGAACTTGAAGAAGGCACGATCAACTTGCGGGTAACGCTGGCCCCTTCAGCCAGTTTAGCCACTGCACTAAGTGTGGCGCCTAAGCTTGAGAAGATATTGCTCAGATTTCCCGAAGTCACCTACGCAGTAAGTAAAATTGGCCGCGCTGAAATCGGTGGTGATCCAGAGCCGGTCAATAATATTGAAATCTATATTGGCTTGCGCCCGGCCAGTGAATGGCAAACGGCCCCATCCCGTCTGGCACTGCAGGAGGCTATGGCGCATGCGCTGGAAGCACATCCAGGGCTATTGCTTAATTTTTCTCAGCCAATTGCCACCCGGGTAGATGAACTGCTGTCGGGCGTAAAAGCTGAGCTTGCTATCAAACTGTTTGGCCCTGAACTGGATGTGCTGGCAGATTACGGCCAGCAAATTGCTGATGTGGTTGCAGCGATTCCGGGTGCTCAGGATGTTGCTATGGAACAAATCAGCGGGGAAGCACAGCTCGTTGTGCGACCGGTACGTAAACAGCTGAGTCGTTACGGACTGGATGTAGCCGATGTGATGAATCTGGTGCAGCAGGGACTTGGTGGCGTAGCTGCCGGACAAATCATTAACGGCAATGAACGCTATGATATTGTCGTGCGCTATGGTGAAGCCTTCCGGGATAACATTGAAGCTATCAAAGAACTCCGTCTGCTAACGGCACAAGGCGCCTGGATACGTCTAAAAGATGTCGCCTCCGTGGCCATTGAGTCGGGGCCTCCGCAGATCCGTCGTGATGACGTTCAGCGACGCGTGGTGATCCAGGCCAACGTCGATGGTCGCGATATGGGCAGTGTAGTAGCCGATATTCAGACCGCTATCGAGACTAATGTTAACCTGCCAGGTGGCTATGCGGTACAGATTGGCGGGCAGTTTGAAAACCAGCAGCGGGCGATGCAACGTCTGGCACTGGTGGTGCCGGTATCATTGTTGCTAATCGCCGTTTTACTCTATTTTGCCTTTGCAGACGTCCGTCTTGTAGCGCTAATTATGGTGAATATACCATTGGCTGCTGTAGGCGGAGTATTCTCTCTGTATGTAAGTGGTCACTATTTATCGGTACCGAGTTCTGTTGGCTTTATTACGCTTTTTGGGGTGGCAGTTCTGAATGGTGTGGTGATGGTTGAGAGCATAAACCAGCGTCGCAACGAGTTTAAAGATGATACCGTCGCTATTCTTGAGGGAGCCTGTTCCCGCTTGCGGCCAGTCATGATGACTGCACTGACGTCTGCGCTGGGGTTGTTGCCTATGCTGTTTTCGAATGGGCTTGGTGCAGAAATCCAAAAACCGCTCGCAGCCGTGATAGTTGGAGGGCTGATTAGCGCGACATTACTGACACTGGTGGTTTTACCGTCGCTTTATCCCTGGTTTTTGAAGGAAAGGCAGGGCAAGTTATAAAACGCTGATTTAAGCAATACAAGCCAACGAAAATGCCCCACAGCTAAATGCTTTTAGAGCAAGCTGCCGGGGCACTGCGCGTATACTAAAAACTCATGCAATCATGTGTACCCAGGGACGGGATTTTAACTATTTATTCGGAGTCGGAATGAGTTTATTAAAGACAATCGTACACCATCCGTCAGACGCACCTGACGTAAGCTATGCTAATCCTACTATATTGATTGAAGGTAATCCGTTACTTGAAAAATGGCCGCAGCTCACGACTGAAGATGACAAGATAAAAATAGGCGTAATGACCTGTGAACCCAGCGTTAATCGTTCAGTAAAGGAAGGTTTTTTAGAGTATTGTTATCTGATTGAAGGGGTGGTTGAGATCACTGAAGACGGTGGTGAACCGGTGACTTATCAGGCTGGCGATACGTTTGTATTACAAAATGGTTTTAAAGGTGTATGGCGCACGATTGAAAAGTACAAGAAAGTGTACTTGTGCGTGTACGAATAAGCCGCCATTGAAGTGTCGTTGCAGGCAGCTAATTTACTGCCTGCTTAGCCAGAGGAAGACTAGGGTCTGTTGATCTTTAGCGTGCATTTTTGCAGCAGTCCGTAGCCGGCTAGTGCGCATCATTTAGGCCAGGCGGGTGTTTGCCGGTCTAGTGGGCCTAAATCAAAAACACCCAACGCAGTATAAATGGCACACAAGCGCTGTCCGAAGGGGTCGTCATGAAAGCATTTTACTCTTTGTCACAGCCCTTTGACTTAGAACCACTAAGACTGCAGGACTGTTTCGCGATTAAAATGCGTTCATATAGACCAAAACTTGTACACCAAAAAGTCAACAGACCCTAGTAACCCCTCAGCTTATCTACTTCTCCCATCATGGGTTTATTAGCTAACCAGCATTGCAAATTCTCTACTAATCTAAGCGCAGCCGTGTCATTGCGAGTGATTGAGGCAATGTGTGGTGTAATATGAATATTTGGATGGTCCCAGAATGGGTGGTGCTTAGGTAACGGTTCTGGATCAAATACATCCATAATGGCCTCACTAATATGCCCCGCATCCAGGTGATACAGTAGATCATTGGCGACCAGCTGCTCACCCCTGCCAGCATTGATCAGTGCTGCACCTTTTGGGAGTTTCGCTAACAAGTCGGTGTTCAGGATACCCCTGGTACTGTCAGTCAGAGGTAATAAACAAAGTAGAATATCAGTATTCGCCAGCATCGCCGTAGGAGGCTTGTCGCCGGCAAAGGTCTTAACATCATTGAGTTGCTTGGTGCGTCGACTCCACCCCTGGACAGTAAAGCCCAGGCCGCTCAACATCGCTGCCACCGAGCTTCCCAGCTCGCCAAGGCCAAGAATACTTATTGTGCATTCATGAGGGAGTTTAACGCTGTGTGTTTGCCAAAGGTTTTGGATCTGCTGTCGCTGGTATCGAAATGCTTCACGGTGCAACATCATCACAGCTGTAAGTACCCAGGTCTGCATTTGCGTGGCAATCGATGGATCAATCATCCTGACCAGCTTCAAATGGCTTGGGAGCGACGCCGGAGCGAATTGATCAACACCGGCGCCTACGGAGAAAATGGCCTTAAGGTTAGGAAACTGTTGCTGATAATTGTCAGGAAGTGTCCAGGTTATAATGGCATCCACTGCTTCTGGTTCTGGTACATCGGGCCAGGTAAACCAGCGAACTTCGGGGAGTGCAGCATTTACGGCTTGCTGCCAGCACTTGCCCCGCTCTGCGGGGCCTTTGTATAAAAGGGTGAGTGCCACGTATTACTTTTCCGGTTTAAATAAGGTGGTAAGCGGATAATGAAGCTTTTCAATGGGCGATTTCAGGACGATATAGCTGAAATATTTAGCGATGCCGAAATCTTGCTCCAGTATATCTTCCATCAGAGTTTGATAGTGGGTAATCCCACGGGTAACAAATTTGAGCAAATAATCATAGCCACCACTGATTAGATGACATTCAATCACTTCATCAATGGTACGAATATTACGCTCAAACTTGGCAAAATCTTCCATGTGGTGATCAGTCAACGTTACTTCGGTAAAGACCGTTGCTGTTTCACCCAGTTTATCCAGCGCGATCTTCGCGTTATAGCTGGTAATATATCCAACCTTTTCTAAGCGCTTCACTCTCGCTAAACAAGGACTCGGCGACAATGCCACTGCATCAGCCAAGTCGGTATTGGTAATACGTCCGTTTTTTTGTAACTCTGCCAGTATATTTATATCGATGCGGTCTAATTTAGTGCTTGCCACAATCTTTTCCTCTTGGTACTTCGCTCTTCGTTACGTTATTGTCAGCATAGGAAACCATTACTTAGTTTGCTAAGTTTGGCAATATCTTTCGAAGTTGCCGGGCCTCTGGGGCCCGGCTAAGCACAATTAAAAGGCGTATTTAACACTAATTTTAGCTTGACGAGGGTTGCCCGGAAGGGTCCACATCGCAGAGTATGAGCTGGCGTAATATTCCTCATCGAAAAGGTTTTCAATATCAGCATTGATGCTGATTTGATCGGTAAGGAAGATTGAACCAAACAATCTGACGGTCGAGTAGCTAGGTAAAATATAATCAGGATCGATCAGTTCACCAGGACGGTCATCAACATAGGTAAAGCTGGCGCCGATTTTGGCCTCTTTGCCGGCAATATCCATGTAATGAATACCGGTAATGTTCAATTTGTTTTTCGGGATGTTCAGTAACTGAGTACCCGCTAAAATTTCTACCTGCCAATCCGGGTTGACAATATCATTAGACGTGGTCGCATCGACGTATGCATAGGCGACGGTTACCATCGTGTTTTCACCCAGCATAGCGGTGAGATCCACCTCAACACCCTGACTTTCAGCAGCGCCGATAGTATCAGATAAGCCAGCATTTGCCGGGTTCGGATCGGCTGCCAGAACGTTGGTTTTCTCTGCTCTGAACAGGGCCACCGTACCACTCAGGCTCTCATCAGCATTAGCGAACTTAACACCTGTCTCATAAGACTTACTCTCTTCGGGTTCAAATGCGTCACCCTGACCATTGGAACCTGAGTTAGGGCGGAAGCCTTCTGAGTAGCTAGCGTATAATGTGTAGAGATCACTTGCTTCGTAAACTAAACCTACGCGCGGGCTGGTAGCTGTTTGTGATTGTGAAGTGGTAGTGACCGGTTCACGACGGAAATTCGTAAAGTCCTGACTGAAGTCATCAAAGCGGATCCCCACTTGCATTTTAAACTTCTCAGTAACATCGATTTGATCCTGGAAGTATACACCAACGGAGTCCTGCTCTTCTTTTTCTTCGCGGAATGGCAATACCTCAGGTAATGGCTGACCATAAACCGGGTTATATTTATTAACTGAGTACGTAGTATCGTCTGCACCAAACGCAGTGCGCCAGCGGTCCTGATGACTTTTAATGGTGTAATCATAAGCGTCGGCACCTAATAAAATATGGTGTGCCATGCCTGCAAGTTCTACTGTACCGCTAACTTCAATACGGCCACTTAAATCCTCGGCGTCATAATTACGGAACAGACGGCGGCGGTTGACGGTTTCTTCAAAACCTGGCTTGGTGACCAGTTGACGTCCGCCAAGCTCGACTTCTGACGCATAACCTTCGAAGGACGACTCGCGATAGCTCAAACCACCAAGCAGGCTCCAGTCGCTGTTGAGTGTATGTTGAAAGGTTAGCTGATGACCTGTAGCCTCAATAGTCACCGGACCATCGGCTGGCTCACCGTAAAAGACATCTTGCGGTACGTCAAAATAGTCATAATTAGTAACGATAACACCACGGTCAAACATTAAGTCTTGATCAAGGTACTCCATCTCATACACTAAACTGGTATCGTCTGAAATGTTATAATGAAAGGAAGGGCTGACGGATATTTTATCGGTATAGACTTCATCGCGGAAGCTACCGGAATCTTCATAAGCACCGTTTATTCTGAATGCCAGGTCATCAGTAATGCCGTTGGTATAATCCCCTTCCACACGGTATAAATCATAGCTACCAGCGGTGGCTTGAATATAGCCTTCTTCGTAGAACTGAGGCTTTTTAGTAATGATATTGATAGTGCCGCCAGGTTCGCTTCGGCCGAATAGGGCTGAGCCCGGGCCTTTAATGACTTCGATAGCCTGAATATTGGATGTTTCACGGCGGCCGCTAAATCCTCGTCCGGCACTAAAACCATTAACCAGGTAGCCGCCTGGTAAGTTTTCGTCACCAGCGAAACCGCGTATGGCAAAGCTATCCCACATGCCGCCAAAACTGTTCTGGCGGGCAATACCACTGGTAAAGTCAAGCGCGTTTTGGAAATCGTTTACACCTAAGTCGTCCAGCAACTCGGCGCTGACAACGTCAATATTCTGCGGCATTGACTTTAACGGTACGTCTCCGCGATAAGCCTGACGTTGTTTTACTACTTCAATTTGCTCAATGTCATCATCGTCTGATTTGACCTGAGCGTTGACGGCGGATGACAGGGCGACTGAAATGGCTGCAGCGAGCACTGACTTCATAATAATTCTGTTGGTGTTCATCTTGTGTTGTTCTCCAATAAATTCTCTGGCCAAAGGCAAAATAAATATCTAAGAGCTTATGTTTGTTATTGTGCTCTATAAGTTATTTGTAGATGGATATTTATTCCACAATCAGTATAAGTGTATCGGCGCGCTCAAATTGCGTTGAAAAATCCCTTTTGTACAGTCAAAAATATCAAGCCTTAGGTTGATGCAGCAGAAAATGCTAATTGGACTAAAAAAGCCAGAAAAGAAACAGGTTAACGGGTTTTACAAGAGGAAATCGTATACTAAAACAGGCAATGAGACTGCCGGACGCACATTAACGCCGAATAATGGCGTTAATGTGCGGTATATTGAGATGAATAACATTTCACTCTCCGTGAGTTTCCTTGCGCCAAAACCACCACGACAGCACCGCGGGCAGCAAAATACTGGGTAAAAGCAGTGCGATTATCAAAATACCGGCAAAATCTGCGGGCAGCAACCAGGCAAGGATGGCGCTAATAAGTCCTGCTGTTATGGTCAGTTTGCCGGCCAGACGGTGGGTTTTTTGCCATACTGAGTCGCTGCTAAGTGTCCAAGGCGTCCTGATACCAATAAAATAATTGCTACGCACTTTACCAAAATAGTTGCCCATAATCGTAAAGGTGATGCCAAGGGCGCTAATGATAAGTTGAAACATAGGGACCTGTACGCCGGCTGTTTTAAGGGAATTCACCAGCGCTCCTTATCCTTATCTGTCCCGGAGGTGTCCAGCAGATTCATGACACTGGCTAAAACGTCCTCCAGTACACTGGTGTTTATCGAATAGGTGATGGTTGTGCCTTGCTTTACAATGACGACCAGGTTGGCATTTTTCAGTACGTTGAAGTGACCGGATAGCGTGGGTTTAGCCACATTAATCTGCTCGGCAATTTCGTCTGCTGAGCGATCCTGCTGTTTTAAAATATTGAGTATCTGACGGCGCGCCGGGCTGGACAGTGCCTGAAAAACGTCCGGCATTATTTTACCTGTTAAACTTTATATTTTGTAATTTAGCGAAATAACGAAATAGCAGCAGGACTTAATTTCGTAAAATTGCGCAATTAAGTCCTGAGAGGATCAACGTGGATCAGAAGCGGTAACTGATGCCAGCGCGGAGGGTACGCGGTTCTATAGGGTGAAAGTGCAGATCTTCCACTCCCTCCTCAGGTTCATCGGGCAGACGGCTGGCATATAAGTAGTCGATGTCGTGGTCATTGCTATCGAACAGGTTAAGGACCGACAAACTGGCTTGCCATTGGCTAATTTCATACACCAGACTGGCGTTAACAACAGTAAATGTGTCGGATTGGCGTTCTTTAAAGCTATCCAGTGTGCGTTTGCCAAAATAGCGCACCCGCACATCACTGCGCCAGTAATCGTTCATCTGCCAGTTCAGGCCCACGCTGGCGACGACTGGTAAAGAGCCTTCTATGTAGTTTCCTTCGCCAGGCTCATTTTCGCGGTATTGCGAATCGGTCCAGGCCAGCTCCACATCGGTAGTGAGATTAGACGTGAACCAATAGTAAGCGGAGAACTCCACCCCCCAGCGGCGCGATGCGCGGCTGGCTTCGGTATTGCCAGCGTCACCGACAAACAGCAACTCAGAGTCATTCTCCAGATACCATAAGGAAAGGGAGGCATTATAGTAGCGATAGCGGGCTACTCTCAGGCCAATTTCTGCGCCTTCGCCTCTAACCAGCAGGTCAACCGGTGCAGCCGTTTCGCCGGAGGCCGGGTCAACACTAATCACCGCGCCACGGGCATCGTTAGAGTGAAAGGACTGTCCAACATTGACATAAGCCTGCCAGGCATCATTTAAAATATAACTCACGCCGCCTTTCAGGCTGGTGATGTGATCGCTATCATCACCGCTGTTTGCGCTGAGGTCGCTGTTAACGTCAACGGCCAGATAATCGTGTCGAATATCCACATGGCCAAGCAGGTTATCGGTGAGGTTAGCATCCACCTGCAGAAAAGCAGATAACGAATACTCGTCGACGCTGTCGCGTCGAACCGGTGATTGACGTACCCGTTGGACGGTGTGATAAAGACCCACTTCTTTGATGTCGTCATAGCGCCATTCTATGCCGCCACTAAAATGAACATGGGACTTACCGATAGTGGCAGAATGGAAGCGGGTGAGTGTACCGCCATAGATAGCACGGTCGTCGACCTGTTCGAATTGATCGCCCGCGTCAGGGTTATCAAGGAAATAGGTGAAGTTAGAAAACAGGTTTAGCTCGCTTGAGATAGCATAGGCGTTCAGCATCCAGTCTGCCGACTGCCAGTTAACCGATAAACTGTAGCGGTTGGATTCGCCACCGAGGGTTGGATCTAATGAACCGAGCTCGTCAATCAGGCCGTTGTTTACCGCACGCAGGGGAATCTGGTCGGCCGAATTCCAGCTGTTGTCGTAACCTAAAAAGGTAATGTGCAGAATACTGTCATCAGACTCCTGACGGTAGCGGGCGAAGGCACTGGTTTTGGCTATGTCTTCGTTGATATCAGTCCATGGTCCATCGTACTGCTGCCATTCACCGCCAATGGCCAGATTACTCCCGGCAACCGGCACATTGGCTGCGGCGACGGTACGCAAGAAACCATTTTCGCCAACTTCGAGCTTAGCAAATGGCTGCGCAAAGGAAGACATCAGCGCAAAATTGGCTGAGCCCGCCACCGAGAAATCGCCCTGTATGGCGCGATAGGGCCCTTTCTGGTAATCAATGCGCTGGATAAATTCCGGTGTAATGAAATTCAGATCGGTATAGCCCTGACCATGGCCATGAGTGCGCATATTCAGCGGCATGCCGTCCAGAGAAATACTAAAGTCCGTGCCGTGATCGAGGTTAAAGCCCCGCAAAAAATACTGATTCGCTTTGCCTGAGCCGCTGTGTTGGGTAACAACCATACCCGGCACAAATTCGAGTATTTCGCCAGGGCGAAGCAGCGGGCGCTGGGCAATGTCGCCGGCACCGATAACGCCCTCGGAGGCAGAGATTGATGCTCCTATCAGGTCACTTTGTTTACCAAACACCACCACGCGCTCAATGTGTGGGCCATCTGCCGATGCTGCAAAAGGCAACAACAGCGATGAGGATAAAATCAGATATTTCAAAACACATTCTCATATAAAAGAAACGTACTAATCTTAACGTGCTGGATAGCGAATTGGATGCAGGATCCGATAAGGCGACCCGGTAAAACGACCAATACGTGAAGCCATTTTGGGGGACGAGTCATGATTTAATCTGGCATAGCTTGTTAATAGTTTCAGCCTTACAAAATTGTAAGTCTGTTGCTAACAATATTGTCAGTTGAACATCCTAATAACTCTTATTAATGTGTTGCTCATAACATTTTGTTAATAAGTTATCTGATGAATGTACTGGTAATGGGTTGTGGAGCGATTGGTAGCTTTTATGCAGAACGTCTGGCGAATGCGCAGGCGGATGTCACCGTTACCGCCCGTGGTGCGCATCTCGCTGCGCTAAAACGCAATGGCCTGACAGTAGTCCACGATGGCGAGGCTCGCCATCAGACGGTCACTGCCTATTCACATCCCGAATTACAAACTGCCTGCCAGGCAGATGATTTCGATGTCATTGTTATTGCGCTGAAAGCCACTCAAACCAAGGGATTGCTGGATGAACTGGGCGACTGGTTAGGGCGCGGAAAGACACCGGTATTATCTGTGCAAAACGGGGTTGATAATGAGCCTTATCTGGCTTCTTTTCTGGGCCAGCAACGCGTATGGGGCGGCTTGTCGGTGCGCAGTGGTGGCGAAATTTCTGCACCTGGTGTTGCCACAACGACCGGCATTTATAAAGTCATCATGGGCCCCTGGCCAGCGTCGAATACTATCCCCGCTAACCTCACTGCCCTGGCCAGTCTGTGGCAAAGTCAGAACGTACCACTGCAGATTAGCCATGATATTCAGAAAGAACTATGGAAAAAGCTCATTGTTAACTGTGGGGTAAACCCCTTATCGGCTGTTACGCGGCTGAAAACGTATGAGTTAACTCATCAGCCTGAGCTGGCCCGTAAGGTTTATGGCGCTATGCAGGAGACCAGCCGGGCTGCCGCTTACGACGGCGTCGATATTACTCCTGAAGAAGTTGACGATATGTTTACCCTTATAAAGTCATTTAACTCCATTAAAACGTCGATGTTAATTGATCTGGAAAAAGGCAGGGAGTTGGAGCTTTACGCTATACTAGGTAGCGTGATTGCCCGCTGCCGTTTGTTGGGTAAGCCAGCTGAAATTACTGAAACTCTATGGAAAGAGCTGACTACAAAACCCTTGCCTGATAGTCTGGAAGGTTTGTTTAATCGGGAATTTTAACACCGTTTGTCGAAGTAAGGAGTCTGACAGTGCTGTCATCATTAAAAAGAAAACTTTATATTCCGGTGGCGATTCTGGCCATTGTTGCCATCGTCGCCATGATTACCTCATTTTATGTAATTTCGGTGTTAGGAAGTGCCAAATCCTCAGTGGAAGCCATTGAGCGCTATGCCACAAAATCCCGGCAAGCTCAGTTTATGCTGGTTAATTACTTCAATGGCGAAGTGAGTGAGTCCACGCTGATTGACACGGTGAATAACTTAAAACATATCCCCGATTCACTGGCGACCCACGTGCAGGTTGATGAGTTTTCTGCTATGGCAAAACGTATCGCGCTGGCTGCCGATCATAGTAAGCAAATGCTGCAGTTGGAAACGCAGTTACTCGCCGCCACCGACAGTTCTATCAATGAGTCAAATACCTTTTTAACCTATGTGGCGAATAAACTACTTAACGATCCCATGGCCGTTCCTGAGGGCGAAGTGCGCACCATTATCGGTGCGACCAATAACACCGATAGCAACTACCGCATTCAGCGGTTGTTTCTACGCATGGTAAACGACAACAGCCTGGTTCCTGAGGTGCGGGAATACATCAGCACTGCGATCGAAAATACCCGTAAGGATCTCATTGCCCTTACTGGTACACCGGTTGAAGATGCGGCAAAACGGGGTTTGGAACTCAATATTCAGGCCCGGGAAATCAGTGAGCAATACATCGAGCATGCAGCCCGGTTAAGTGACCTTAGGAAATTACTGCTGAGTGATTTCTCAGACTTTATTTCGCGCCTGGGCAATGTGCAAACCAGCCAGCTTGAAGATAGTTTTTCAGAGGTACGCGGTGCCATTATCACGCTTTCTACGTTAACCATTATTGGTATTGTACTGGTAGTGGTTATCAATCTGGCGACCGGTCGCAGTATCACCCGGAGCCTGGATTTAATCAGCGACAGGGCTGGTCAGCTGGCCGATGCTGGTGGCGACTTGTCTAAGCGGTTGGATGAAAATGGCGATCGTGAAATAGCGAACCTTGCCCGACAGTTTAATCGCTTCATTGAGCACATCCGCAGTATTGTCGGTGATGTCAAAGAATTATCCGCGACCACTTCCTCCATGGCCAGTTCTGTGAATACCGGTAATCAGTCTATTGCCCGGGACCTGGAAGCGCAGTTAGAGCAAGCCGACGGCCTGGCGACCTCTGCGGAAGAAATGCTGGCTTCCATTGAGCAAGTTACACAGCATGCCAATGGAGCCGCTAAGGAAGCCAGCAGTGCGCTGGCGGAGACCCGTAACAGTCAGGCTTTGCTTAACTCAACCCTGGCCAACAGTCAGACCATGTCCAGTGATGTGGCAAATGCCACCAGTCAAATGGAAAAACTGGCCAGTTTGGCCGATGATATTGGTGGTGTAGCAGAGGTCATAAACTCCATTGCTGAGCAAACCAACTTACTGGCGCTGAATGCCGCTATTGAGGCAGCGCGAGCCGGCGAGCATGGACGGGGCTTTTCAGTGGTGGCCGATGAAGTACGAAATCTGGCCACTAAAACGCAACAATCGCTCGGGCAAATTCAGGTGTCTATTGATGGCCTCCAGGGCGCTACCGAAATTGCTGTGAGTGCGATGCAAAGTACCCACACTATCAGCGACGAAATGGTTAAGCATACTCAGGAGGCCGCCGCTTCATTGGCCCAGGTGACCGATATCATTGCTGCGATTGCAGACAATAATCATCAGATCGCCGTGAGTGTGGAAGAGCAGGCAGTGGTGATAAGAGGCGTAAACAGTGCGGTAGTCGCTATCCGCGATTTATCCGCCAATGCCCAACAACGCACTCAGACTGCTGCCGGCTCAACTGCCAGTATGTCTAAGCAGGCGGAGCAGTTACGGTTATTGGTCGCCAACTTTAAAACTGGCTAGATTACCTGGAGCAGTAACATGCCCGTCGCGGCCTGACACAGCAAACCTGTAAGTAACACTACGCCGTCTTTGCTGGTCATTCCCACGGCAGTCAGGGCGATAGAAAACGCCGGTACGGCTGCTGCGAAGGGCACAACCTCAAGAGGGACCATGCTGAGTGCGAACAGCGCACAATACGCCGCAACAAACCGTGAGGCCGGGCTTTCAGTCAATACGGTTAAGCGAGGAGTCAGTATTTTTTCGGCTTTTACCACGTAGGGTCTGGATTTTTCTACTGCATTTTCCAGCCTTGCGTGACTCAGCGAACGGTTTTTCAGAATGCCAGGTAACCAGGGATGATCGTCGCCAAATGCCATCTGTAAACAGATGATACTCAAGGTCACTCCACAAATAGACGGTACTCCGGGGATAGCGCCGGTGGGTAGCAACGCGACAAGCGCGGGAAGCAGCAAAAGGGGCCCAAAACCCCGGTTTTCAAATTTGTTGACCACATCGCCAACAGATACATCGCCAGTGGTTTTCTCCAGCAGATCATCCATTATGTCGCTGATTTTGTTATTACTCATGTCCGGTTATCTCTGACGGAGAATACGCTTATCATACACTATCGATATTTTATGATCGCTGCATGACCGAGCTACTCTATACAGCGGTGATCGAGCGAGTTGTGAGTGATAAATGTTATGTTAGGCCAAACTAACTGACGGTACTGCTCTAGTTTAATGTTCGCTGAGTTAAGCTTAACACGAACAAATCGCGGATAATTTCGTTAGCGTCCAGCAAGGTGGGTAAAGCCTAAAAGCGGACATTCGTTAGTGAAGCATTCCACCGGTCTGGGAAATTGCGTCACAACAAATCTGCACACCTGATGATATGTCTTTATGGCGTACTGTCAGGAAACCCGGAAATGTAGAGCGAAACTTACTTAAGGCATTGTTATAAATTAATTATCTAAGGAGTTGGAACGTGGCAATGTCTGCCTGTTATGGTGGATTGTTGCTAGTAAAGTGCGGCGGTGGGGAGGGTTGTAATTAGCCATCAAATGTTGGGAACACGCGCTGGCTGTTTTGTTGTCTGGGCCAGGTTCTTTTGCTACCAAAGTAGGCAGCATATGTTAAAGATTTCCCGCTCAAAACAAGGCCTTTCATCTTGCAAGGAAAGGCCTCAACATAACGCAATGTGCGATGGAGCTGAACATATTATATCGATAAAAATGCCGGCAAAGTTAACCTTGCCGGCGATCTTACTTAGTACATTCTGGCACGAACACCAAATGCGATTGAGCGTCCAATCGGATTGTGTGCATTGGGGTCGAACGCTAAGTTTCCGTTCTGAACATAAGGTGGATCGTTGTCAAAAACGTCTTGTACTTCTAACGAGAAGGTTATTGTTTCAGTAAAGGCAACTGGCTGTTCCAGCGTATAGCGCAAGGACAAGTCAAATTCGGTATGAGAAGGCACGCTTGCCGTTGGTGTAACTGAATCATTGTCGTAACTACCATAGTGATTCATGTAAACCGTGGCCGAGAGATCACCGACTTGTGCTCCTGCATGAGCACGAGCAATAAAGGATGCCGGATTGTTGATCGTGTCAAGCACATCTTTGGGCGCGCTGCCAGTGATTATTGAACGTTCAAAGGACAGAATCTTGGCAGCATTCATACCTACGCGCCACGATCCCCACTTTTCATATTGGTCATAGTCAACGATGAACTCAAGACCATCGGTTTTGTTTTCTCCCAGGTTGACTTTGCGGCCGTCAACGATAGCTTCGACGTCTTCCGGCGAGGCTGGTGGCGCACTGAAAAGCCCGCCAGCAAGTATTTCGTTGACGCGATCAAGTGATGGGTTGTAGGTTACAATAGGCGCTAACTCAGGCACTTGTAGCGCTAGCATGTTGTTGCCAGGCGTTGCGATACGGTTGGAATAATCAACATTGTAGTAGGTGACGGAGATATCCAGGCCTGGAATGGCATCAGGCTGCCAGTCAGCCCCCATAGACCAGGTAGTGGCCTCTTCCGGTGATAGGTTAGGGTTACCACCGCGCATGAATAACACGTTGCGCTGAGCATTGTTCTCATCAATGAACTGTCTATACTGGTTAAAAGGTAGACCAGTATCAGAAAGTGTTGGCGCACGAAAAGAAGTGCCGTAGCTGGCGCGCAGGGCCAGTGATTCTATAGGGCGGAAAGTAACGCCTAATTTAGGATTCAACGTATCACCGACATCATCGTAGTCATCATAACGCACTGCAGCTGAAAAGTTCAGTTCAGGCCCATCACCACCAAGAACAGGTACGAACACCTCACCAAAGACGGAGTCAATAGTACGATCACTATTGGTTGGAGTAGGAGCTAGATCCTGCCAGTTAATTTCCTGCCGTGTGACGCCAACTGCAACACTTAGGTTGCCTGCCGGCAGTTCAAGCAGGGGGCCATCCGCCGAGATACCATATTCTTTAGTGGTATAGTCAGTATCGACGCGGAAGGGGGTAACAAATGAATCGATTAACGCAGAATTATTGTTGCCCGTTGAACTGAACGGGTTGAATGCAGTGGCCGGATCAGGATCGGCGAGTGCTGCCGTAATCGCACCAGTGTTAACATTACTGGTCTGTGAGCGTTCCTCATTCTTACCGTAGGCATAAAATATATTGCTCGACCAACTCCCTAGATCAATGTTCAACCCGCCAGTAATGTGGTTTGCCTTCTGGCTGGACGGACTGCGCTCAGCGCCACGTTCGTTGAAGAAGGAATATGCCACCGTTACACGTTCACCAGGCGCGCCAGGATTGACGTAGAATGGGTTAGATGTAGGGACGTCAAATTGTGTAGTCAGCGCGTTAACAACAAGTTCGCTATCCCGCTCTGCATAGAACCCTTGTGCATAGAAAACAATGGTATCTGTTAACTCTTGCTCGAAGGTTACGGCAATGCTGGACCGCTTCTGTTGTGGCAAAGCCGTTGTCCCAAGATAGGCGCTTTGGAGGTTTTGTGTACCCGCTGTAAAGTCTTCAGGGGTGAGATTCTCACCATCACCACTGGGAATAGCGTAATTAACACCGTCCACAGTCACATTGCCTGGCGCGGCATTAGGAGAGCGAAGATCCGGACCGCCAAAAGGTCTAAGATCATCTGTGTAGTAATTACGATCTGACGTGAACAGGAAATCACGTTTATTGTATTCACCAGCTACCATGATGGAACCGGAGTCCCACATTTTACCCAAAGCTAAACCAAACTGGTTTTCATTGAAACCGTCAGGTTGCCGCGTGCGCGCCATGACTTCAGCGCCCTCGAAATTCTTACGTAGTATGATATTCACTGCGCCGCCCACGGCGTCTGAACCGTAAATACCGGAGCTACCATCAGCCAGTACTTCCAATCGCTCAATAGCCATAGTTGGGATAACCGAGGGATCAAAGAACTGGCTTTGTACGCCAGCGGCAGGCAAGCGTCTGTTGTCGAGTAATGTCAGGGTGGATTCGGTCCCTAGCCCGCGCAGGTTAATACCGGTGCCGAAGGTACGATTGGCGTTTTGGTTGTTTGCCGAAGTAAACGACGCGTCGCTTGCTCCAAAATTGAAGACCTGCGGTAGTGTTGACAGCAGTTCGGTGGTTGTTGTTGCGGGAGTTTGCTCGATATCTTCGCGGTTCAAACCGATAACCGGTGAACCCGTAACTTCAATTCCACGGATACGACTACCGGTAACAGCAATGTTTTCGAAGGTCTGCTCGACCTCCTTATCAGTATCTTGAGCTTGCGCCACAGCCGGAAGGCACATAGCAATCAGAGAGCCTGCTCCCACCAAGCTACAGATGTTAAATTTCAGTTTTTCACTCATGTCACTCATCCTCTTATCACCCGTTATTACACGGGATAGTTTGTGCGCACTGCAATGATTTAAGGCGGTTCAGGAATTGGTTCATGCAATTCTATTAATCACCAATAACAATAGTGCTGATATCGTAATATCTAAGTTGTCAAATTGTTAAAACATAATAGTTAAATTGTTAAAATGAACACAAATACCGATTTGTTGGAAATCCATAACATAAGGTTATGGTTGTAAAGGGAAGCAAGATTGGCAGGGACAGGCATAGCAAGGAGCAGGTATGACAAGGTTAAAAAACGGTTTGCCAACGATGGGATGATCTGACTTATTCAGATAACAGCGGCAAGGCTGTTTAAGTATACTTAAAACGGTATTTGGACGAGTAAGTGAGTTTAGTTAGCAGGAAGAATGGGCGAGGCAAGTGGAAGCGCTAATGCAAGAGCATGCTCATACCACTTTATTATAGTTAGCCTTGTTGGATACTAGTGTAGTGAAAACAGTATCTACCAGTATTGGTGTACACACTGGATAATACTGTCAATCCACAATAAATACGAAAACAACAAGGTTATTAATCGAGCCAGCTAAGCGCGGTTGCAATGACGGTCTCTTGATTATCAACCGAGACGCCAGTAAATAGATTAAATGCGTCTAGCCCCTGGTATATCCAAAGATCAAATCCGGTGATACACGAAAGGTGGTGTTTTTTACACGCTTGCATGAATTCGGTTTCTAAGGGGGTGTAAACTGCATCAAAAGCCCAGCGTTGTGAGCCTATATATTGCACTGGAAAAGCTGACCCCGGATAGCTATGCATACCCAATGCGGTACAATTTACCAATCCATCGGCTTGTAGCATGTTATCGGTCAAGTCTTGTTGTTCAACAACCTTCACATTGGCGCCGTAATCACTCAGCACTGCGCAAAGATTTTCAGCTTTGGCGCTATCAAGGTCAAAAATGCTAATTTGCGTCGCTTTTAAGCTAGCTAGTGCAAAGGCGATTGCTCTGCCAACGCCTCCTGCTCCGCACATAAGAACCTTGCCAGGTGAGGTTGTCGGAAACTTGCTTCGGTACCCTCGAATAAACCCGCTATAGTCGGTGTTAGCGCCTAAAATTTTACCATCTACAAACTTCAGCGTGTTGTAAGAGCCTATTCGAGCGTGTTCTTCAACCAATGGCGCATCCACTATGCTTAACACTTGTTCCTTGTAGGGGTGAGTAATATTGAGGCCATGAAACCCTTGAGTAATGCGCTGCTTTATTTCACTTAAGCAATCAAATTCTGCCTCTAACGCACCATCGATAAGAATATAGTCAATGTCCATTCCCTGTAATTGACCAAGGAAGTTTTGTAATTTAGCCATACGAGACTTAGCGATCCCATACCCTAATAAGCCCATTGATATTCTCATTTTTTCGGTTTCCATTCGTTTAACCGGCGCAAACCAAATCGCCAGCTTAATTTCCATTAGAAGCTAAATGTATATATTATGTAAATTATCTATTTTTTGAATATGTATAACATCTTGTTATGATGCCGCTGGAAACGAAAGTATGTAAAGGTTTCGTGATAGGTCTGCGAAGGCATTTAGCATTCAGATTGGGTAGATATAGATGCAGTTAAATTTTCGGCAATTAGAAGTGTTTCGCGCAATTATGATCGCTAAAACAGTAAGCGGCGCTGCGGAGTTATTACATGTATCCCAACCTGGTATAAGCCGCCTCCTCAAATATACAGAACAAAAGTTAGGTACTTTGCTATTTGAACGACGCAAGGGCCGGTTAGTTGCAACGCCCGAAGGTGAGGAACTTTACAAGCATTTAGAACCCATTTATTCAAAGATGGAAGGCTTGGAATTTGTGATAGACCGCATCACCAAAAACGATGACTTGCACTTGCAAGTGGGATGTACGCCAAGCCTTGCCCGATACCTGCTACCGAAGTTACTGGCCAGAGCTAAACAAAAAGTACCCGGTATGGTGATAAAAGTAGATATACACTCTAACGAAGAACTGGCTGAATACATTGCTCAGCGCAGAGGTGACTTTGCCCTTTCTCTAAATACCAGTAACCATCCTTTGGTACTGTCAGAACCCAGTATTTATACAAAATTAGTCTGCGTTGTGCCCAAAGATCATGAATTAGCCAGTCATGAACTATTGACGTTTAAAGACATCGCCCATCATGACATGGTGATGTATCACAACGATACGGTGCTGGGGCGATTGTTAAACAATCACTTTGCAGAACTTGAATTACAACCCAAGATGTCGGTGTTAGTGCGTTATAATGACGACGCCTGTGCTATGGTTGAGCACGGTCTGGGGATAACCATTGCTCTGGATTTTGTAGTAATGGGAAATCGCTATCCTAATTTAAAGGCTATTCCACTCAAAAGCAGTAATCCTCGACTGCAATTGCTAACTCACTATGGTGTCTCTTTTTCCAGTAACGTTAGAAAGTTCTATGAGAACTTTAAAAGCGAACTGCATGACATTGGAAAACTGAGACGCTAAACATTTCTTACTGGTTTTTGATTGCCCCTGTGTTAGGCCGGTATGCAATCGATATAACTTCATGTTATGGAATTTAAAAAGTTAAGTATTTGTTAGCGCTATATCGTGCGTTATACAGTTAATATCATGTTAATAATCTGCACTTTTATTCGTCCAGACTTTAAGTGGGTAAGTCTCCTTTAATTACCTGTAATGGTATTTTAAGTGGCAATAATCGGAAATAGAGATGACTGAATCTTCAAACATTAAATCCAAGACAGTATCAGGTGATGCTGGAAATACGTCACAAAAAGCTCAAATTGAACCTGGTTATGAGGAAGTTGTTGCGAAAGTACGCAGTATAATTAGCGATAACTCAATGTCTTTTTTGCAAATCCTGGTTGTGTTGATTTGCTTTACCTTAAATATGCTTGATGGCATGGATGTGGTGCTTATGTCTTATGCCGCTCCCTCACTGGCTATTGATTGGGCTATCCCGGCTGGTGCCTTAGGCATAGTGTTTAGCGCTGCATTATTGGGTATGACCGTTGGTTGTTTGGCTATCGCCCCCTATGCCGACGTGATTGGTCGACGTAAAATGATCATGCTGGCGTTGTTTATGATTGCAGGCGGCATGATATTTTCGGGCTTTGCCAGCAATGTTGTGCAGTTGGCTTTAGCGAGGGTGTATACCGGTTTAGGTGTCGGCGCGCTATTAGCGAGCATGGCTGCAATGACATCAGAATATTCATCAGAGAAACGTCGTAACCTGTGTGTTACTTTTTTACAAGCGGGTTTTCCTCTTGGTGCGATCATAACGGGGTTTGTCGCTGCCGACATTATTCCCACCCTGGGATGGCGGCCCATGTTTATCGGTGCGGGTATTATCACGGGCATTATGCTACCAATAGTGTATTTTTATCTGCCTGAATCTTTGGAGTTTTTATTAAGAAAGCAACCAGCGAATGCCCTTCGTGATATGAATCGTACTTTCACACGTATGGGAAGCCCGACGTTAAGTACACTGCCTCAACAACCCACTAATGCTAACCAGAAACAATCTGTAAAAGCGCTTTTCGGCTCCCGGACTTTTTCAACCTTGATGCTCTGGACTGGCGTATTTATGGGCTTTTTTACGCTTTATTTTGTGATTAGCTGGATACCAAAAATTGCTGTGGACGCAGGTTTAGCCTTAGACAAAGCCATTTATGCAGGTACTGCTTACAATGTTGGTTCAATTTTCGGAAGTATTTTTTTGGGATGGGTTTCAGCCTACTTCGGTTTACAACGGATGATCATGACGTTCTTTTTCGTATCGGCGGTGGTACTTATTGTTTTTGGCAATGTCAGTATGGGGCTCAGTGGAATACTTTTCTGCTCGCTGCTGATCGGCATCACTGTAAACGGTGGCTTTAATGGCTTTTGGCCTACCGCCGCGCGACTATATCCTACCGAAATCCGCACCACCGGGATTGGCTGGGCCTTAGGTGCTGGGCGAGGAGGCGCTGTATTGGGCCCCTTAATTGGTGGTTATTTGTTAGAGTCAGGCGTTGGTTTATCAATTACCTTTGTGGTATTTGCAGTACCTCTGGTGATTGCTGGCGCTGCAGCCTATTTAATTAGAACCAGTGACTTTGCATAATTTTGCCAAATAAAAAAAGAGCATGGTCACAAGGAGCATGCTCTTTTTACTTGTATAATTACGGTTATTTAACTGCTTTTGTGGAGTCTGGACTGGGCGGCCATTCTTACCGGTGCATTTAATTCACCATAGTTGTTGTAATTGACCCGCTGCACGGCTTCAAAAAAAAGACCGTTAATTTCTTGGCTATAAAAATGAATAAAATGACCAGTTTCGTTTTGATCATAAAGCAAATTGTAACGCCGTAAATTATTCAGAAATTCTGGCTCAAGGCCAAAGCGAGCATCAAGATCATCATAGTAGTTGTCGGGAATGGGCAATAATAAGTTGCTATCGAAAGCTTCTACAACTGCAAAAATGTTGTCACAATTAAACGCAATATGTTGCACTCCCGCCCCTTTATGAGCATCCATAAAACGTTGTGTTGATGCTCCCCAACTGCGAGTCATATTAAAAGGTATGCGAATCTTTTTATCGCGACTTGTAGCGGTACGACTGACCACTATGCCGTAGGGGTCAACCAAATCCTGTGGCTGAGTGATGTCTAACCCGTATAACACTTTGAAAAATAAAGAGGTAGGCAAAAACTCATTGACTGACATTCCTTCGGCAATATGGTCAACGGCGAGCAGCTGACCGCTGTCAGGGGTTGCATCCTTGGCAACTGGCTCAAAATCAACATCGTAGAAACGCTTACCACTTTGGTCTTTTTGAACAAAGTAAACTAACTTGCCATCTACAGCGCGAATGGCTGGAATTTCCAGCTCACCCGCTTCAATATTATAGTCGAACCGGCTGTAACCATAGTACGCTGCACGGTCCATCATACCCTTAGCATCGGCGCATAAATAGGCAATGGCGCACACAGACGTCCCATGAATGCTATTAAACGATTGAGCAAAACTGTCAGGCTCCTGATTGACCACTATGCAAATTTCACCCTGACGATATAAGCTGACATCTTTAGACTTGTGTTGGTGAGTGTGCATAAAGCCAAAATTTCCTAATAAGGTAATGAGTTCTTTACCTCTTTCTTCACCAACAGCAAATTCGATAAATTCAACCCGTTCAATATTCGGAGGAGGACATGTCTCTTGCTCAGTATTAAATAACTTAGGCAGGCTGGGTTCAGCAATAAAGGTCTCTTCTTGTAACCACATTAAAGAGCGTATACCGTCCTTCGCCGTGATTTCACTTGGCGCAGCACGAAACTCATCATTAAATATTTCGTGTGAAATGTAGCCATCATAACCGCTATGGCTGATTGACCGCATAAATTCCACTACAGGGAAGTCGCCCTGACCGGGAAAGCAGCGATAATGCCGACTCCACTGCAACACATCCATATCCAAATAAGGCGCATCAGCGATTTGTACCAATGTAATACGATCGCCTGGGATGGTGTTAAGTACACTGAGGTCATGACCACGAGCAAAAATATGAAAACTATCCAGAATAATCCCTAAATTACGCTGATCGGCCATTTTCACTAACTCCCAGGCTTGCTGGTAGTCTTTGATGTAACGTCCCCAGGCCAGCGCTTCGTAGCCAATTTGGAAGCCCCGTTTGGCAGCGCGCATGGCCAATTCGGCTAAATCTTCGGCGCATCTGGACATACTATCGAAAGCGTGTGGTGAAACATTGCTGCATATCAGCAAACTGTCTGTGCCTAGCTGCTCCATTATGTCGAATTTGCGTTCAGCCCGAGCAAAGTTTTTAAGTCGTTTATCTGTTGGCATGCCCTCAAAGTCACGAAAGGGTTGTAAGGCAACTATCTGTAAACCCGCATCTGCAACCATCTTTCTCACCATCGCGGGTGACTGGTCAAATAAAAGTAAATCATTTTCAAAAATTTCAATACCGTCATAACCAGCACGCGCGGCAGCATCTATTTTTTGCCTTAAATCACCGGATAAACAAACTGTTGCGATAGAACGTTTCATAACACTTACCTGCGTTGTTCGTTGTGTATTTAGTCAGGGACACCTTTTCACCAGTTCATTAACATCTGACGAAAGGAAAGTACTAATTTAACAATCAGAAGTCATATGAGGAGGAAAAGAGGGTTCATGTAGTAATTGTTAATAAAGTGAGGTGGTATTGTAAAATACATAAATATCTAATTTGTATAACATTGTGTTATGTTTTTAATTTGACGAAATTCTAATCTTTTAACCTGTACCCATGCTACAACCTCATTGGTAGCGGTTAGTTGTGCAAAAGACGGATTTTTGCAAAATATACCAATTGGCATTAAATGCATGCTAATTGGTCATCTTTTGCAATTCACACAATCGACACATGTTTTTAACATTGAGGGTGGTTCTATAACTTAATTTTGTCTGCCAATATCGCTTATAGTTGACGTAGGTAATGACCCAACAAATGTCGAGTCAATTGGTCGTCAGAAACTGGGCTTCTCCATTGATTGGAGAACAACAGGCTATTAGGGTAGATGTCGGATGTCTATTTTGAACTGCGCCTTTTTTTCGGCAAGCAAACAGAGTTTGATTTAGCTAGGTTTTTCTTGCTAAATCAATAAAATAAGAGAATTAACATATGAAAAAAATAATTGGCTCCCTATTTGTGATTCCACTCATAATGGCTTCGTCTTCTACTGTTTATGCAAGCTCTAAACAAGAAGGTGACAGCACTCTAACGGGGATGGCTCGCTGCGAAGCGTTTGCCAACTTAACGTCACAACACTATGACGATCTTGAAATTACTGATACGCAGTATATTCACTCAGCAGAGTTAGTCGATGCGAAAAAAAACAGATTGACTCCCGGGCAAATAGCAGCATTTAAGCCTTATTGTAAGTTAACCGGTTATTTTGAAAAACGTATTGGGGTTGATGACCAACCCTATGCTATTGGCTTTGGGTTATCGCTACCCGATGATTGGAACGGGAAATTTCTATTCCAGGGTGGAGGCGGCTTAAACGGTGTTATTCATGACCCATTAGGCTCGCTAGCAGCAGGTAGTGTGCCTGCATTATTCAGAGGCTATGCGGTAGCAACCTCGGATGGTGGTCATCAAAGTGACACCGTATTCAACCCTTATTTTTTTGCTGATCAAAAAGCACTGCTTGATTTTTATTCGGCCGCGGTTGAGAAATCAACCCATGTCGCCTTAGAGCTAGTAGAGAAAGTCTATCACCAGGATCCTGACCAAGCCTATTTTGTTGGTTGTTCAACTGGTGGGCGGGAAGCCATGACCATGTCGCAACGGGCGCCTGAATTGTTTGATGGCATTATTGTGGGCGCGCCTGCCAGACAAACAAACTTCTCGGAGCTTGCCAATCTGTGGTCAGCTAAACGGTTAAGGCAAGTTAGTCGTGATAACGATGGAACACCTTTTTCAGCAACTCAACAACACGCCATTGTCAAAGAAGTATTAGCTCAATGCGATGCTAACGATGGACTGGCTGACGGTTTGATCTTTGATGTTGAAGGTTGTGATTTTAAAGCAGAAAACCTGATGTGCAAAAATGACGCTTCAACGGGTGCCTGCTTGAGTCAGCAGCAAATCACAGCACTAAAAGATGCCTTTGCCGGGCCACGCACACCTGATGGTCAACAGGTTTATCCTGGTTTCTACTTTGATACCGGGATAGTAGCAACGGGAGAGCATTCTATTCCTGGTTTGTTGCAGGCTAAGTCAGGGCCGCTGCTAAGTGTTTATATGGATGAAGATTTTGATATGCAAAAACAAGTTAATATTGCGAAAAACTTCCCGCTTGCCCCCGGCAATGCGGTAATTACCAATTTAACTACGTTTGCCCAGCATGGTGGTAAAATCATGTTCTTCCACGGCGTAAGTGATCCTTGGTTTTCTGCCAAAGATACCTTTCAATATTTTCAGGCAATGCAGGCTACTAGTGGCGGTTCTGTGAAAGCGGACAAATGGTCACAGTTTTATTTTGTACCAGGGATGGGACATTGTGGCGGTGGAGAGCAAGCCCTCGATAAATTTGATATGTTAAGCGAGCTGGATAACTGGGTCGTCGATCAACAACGACCGACTTCTGTGACTGCTAACGGTGAATCTATGCCTGGGATCAGCCGTCCATTGTGCCCACATCCGAAAGTGCCAATGTATGATGGCCAGGGGAATACACAAAGTGCCAGTTCATTTACATGCAAAGTACCTGATGAAGCTGTAAACTAGCCATATTGTGATAACTAATTATGATGGTCGCTGCCAATGGCTTTATTGAGGAATCAATATGCAAACTAAAGGTGAAACAGGCAATGGCACTGCCTGTAATCACTATGTAAGTGCTTTGTATCATCAAGCAGTGCACATTGGATTAGATATCGACAGCTTGTTAGAAAAAACTAACATAAGCAAAAATATGATAGACAAACCCAATATCCGCATCAGGACTGAGGATTTGTCGGCGTTACAGAAAGCGTGTTGGGATGAGTCGAAGTCAGAAAGTATGGGCCTGAAGACAGTAAAACTGGAACAAGGCACCTACTATATGATGGGTAAACTGACAATCAATCAACCCACTTTGCAAAAGGCGCTTCAGTTGGGCGCAAAGTTTTATAATCTGGTAACGGGGTTTGAGTTTATCTCTCTTGATATAGGAGCAGAGACCTGCGTAATCTCCTTCAATCGGGTAACACCGGAAGACGATTATGGTCATCTGTTTGCAGAGATGTGTCTGCTTGCATGGCATAGATACGCATCATGGCTGATTGCGGACGCCATCCCCTTATTTGAAACACGGTTTAATTATCCTAGTCCCAAACATGCTGGGGAATACAGTTATCTATTCCCTGGCATGCATAAGTTTAATTGTAGTTCCTTAAGTCTGGTGTTCCCCTCTCAATATTTATCTCGCCCTGTAAAACAGAGTGAGGCACTACTTAAGTCATTTATGAATAGTTGTCCGCTGGAATTATTTCGGCAATATAAAGCCGACTACAGCGTGTCAACGGAAGTAAAAAACATCCTGAAAGACCGCATTAATGATGGTTTAACTTCCATTGATGATGTGGCCGCACACCTGTACATGACTAGCCGAACAGTCATGCGTAGGTTAAAGGAAGAAGGTTCGTCGTTTCAACAAATCAAAGATGTCGTTCGACGCGATAAAGCCATTAGCTTACTCACCTTGCGTTTACTTCCGATTAAAGACGTTGCAGAACGTGTAGGCTATTCTGACCCTGCTGTTTTTGCCAGAGCGTTTAAAAAATGGACGGGCTATTCGCCGCGCAAATATCGAGACAAATTTAATCACAACAATAATGATAAGTAGGCAAACTCGAGTCTTCCGCTGTTTGCAAAGTAAGTCGCGTTTTGAAGTGCTGCTGCCGTTTAAATCTGGATTAGACGTTGTTTTATTCGATTTTTCACTACTTTCTGCTGCCCTTTGGAGGCCGCGAGTCGATCATTTTTATGCATTCAGATAGTGTATAGCGGGCCAGTTGCTGTGCAATATCATGCGATGCAAAACTGATTGCCAGTACGTCAATACCATCCGCTCAATCAATCAGGGCGCGATAGGCATATACAGCAAAAATATTTGTCAGTATTTGTCTGCTATTTCGTCACACTTTGCCATTAACGTTTGGTGTACATAAAGTTAACATTAATGTATGAAGGTTTGCGTGCTTGTCGCCGTAAACAAAGCCCGCTAGGGCGGAATTAATCGAGTGTTGATGGTTCATCATCAGAAAATCCAGATTTTAGGGATTCTATGTCAATAAGTAACGAGTTATTTGGCGCGTTGGCAAGAACAAGTGCTGCAGTGTTGATGTGTTGTTGTGCGATGTTGGCCAATGCAGAAGAAACAGGCAACAATTGGTGGTCGCCGGGCGACGACAGAGTTTTCCCAACCTTCAGTGAGTATGAAAATGCCTCGGGCCGTTTTGGCATTATTAATACTTCAGGTCCTATCGATACCAGTACTCATCCATTTTTTTCTGTCAGAGGCCCTAACGGGCGGGCCTGTGTTACCTGTCATCAGCCAAGCGATGCAATGAGTTTGTCGGTACCCACCATACAAAAACGTTGGGAGCAGACAAATGGTAAAGATCCGCTTTTTGCGGCGATAGACGGTTCTAACTGTCCAACGCTGCCTCAGGATAAACGTGAATCACATTCTCTGTTGTTAGAGAAAGGCTTAATTCGTATCGCCATGCCATGGCCTCCAAAACCGTTTAATGGAAAGGAGGTTGAGCCGGAATTTTCGATTGAAGTGGTTCGCGATCCAACCGGCTGTAATGTCGATCCTAAGTGGGGGCTTAATAGTAAGGCGCCTGCTGTATCGGTGTTCCGACGGCCGCGACCGGTGATCAATATCTCACACCTGATGGAGCTACCGCATGGCGTACCGCCCTTTAATAACTTCTTTTTTAATGATGCAATGCCTTTACCTAAGGGGCCTGATACCGGTGAAACCGTACCTCAGCAGTTAATGGCTGACGGGCGAGGGTTAACGCCACAACATCAGGCAAGAGACGCGGCTTCAACCCATTTAGAGTTGTTAGAGGAATTCAGCAAAGCACAATTGCAACAGATTGAAGAATTTGAACGTCAGATCTTTGGTGCGCAAAGTTACGATAAGGTCGCTGGTGACTTAACCAGCGAATCGTCTCCACCGGGTCTGGGCCCCAAGGCGTTAGTTATTTCACCCAAAGCACGCTTAGGTAACAACCCGCTCAATAAGAATTTCGGCGATTTCTCAATGTGGCTGAATGAAGAAGCAAATGGCGAGCAACCCTCGGAGGATGTTGTGAGTTCGTTCAAAGCTTCGGTTGCCAGAGGCGCCAACGTTTTTCGCAACGTCAGGTTTTACATCAGTGATGTTGGCATGTACAACGACAAAGGGTTAGGTAATCCGTTTAAACGTTCATGTGGTTCGGGTTGTCACAATACCTTATCAATGGGCATGGATCTGTCGCCCGGATTTATGGATTTGGGACTCAATACTTTCCCATGGCAAAACACCAGAGATGATTTGCCGCTGTTTAAGATTACCTGTCGTGAAGATGTGCGACCGCACGCTTTCCTGGGACGCGAAATCTATACTCATGATCCAGGCAGAGCACTGGTCACCGGAAAGTGCACTGACGTGGGCGCAACAATGACTCAGCAAATGCGGGGGCTAGCTGCGCGTGCACCTTACTTTGCTGGTGGGGCTTCTGCAAACTTACGTGAGCTAGTCGATTTTTACGACAGACGATTTAATATCGGTTATACCGAGCAACAGAAAGTGGACCTGGTTAACTTTATGAGGACGCTGTAATGATCATTCATAAAACGCCTTCGCTACTGCTGTTATTAGTAATGGGCTGGGGCGGAGCGATTTCATGCACAAGTCAGGCTGCTGAACAGGTCTCATTTGTTACCTGTCCGATTGCACGTGATATAGGCCCTGATAGCGATCTATGTTTTATCGCAGAGTATAACGGACAGACCTATGGTCTGCTTGACGACAATGGCTACAACCGACCGATGCTCAAGCATAAATTGTTAGTGGAAGGCGAAATAGTCGAGGGTGAAAAGGTATGCGGTGCTACGCGAATTAAGGGCGCTTTGTCTGTAATGCGTGACGAAATAAGCCCGGAGTGTAACCAAATCTTGCCCAATGATGGAACGGTTGTGGCCAAAAATAATAACCTTTTTTTAAGGATCCCCGAGCAACAACGTATTCGCGCATTCAGGTTAATGGATGAAGTCGCTGATAACCCTGAATCATCGTTGCAAGAAGCGATACTTGATCCACCTCCTTTACAGCCCGTCGAGCCACCTTTTTCGGTACAAAAAGTCGACATGCATTATCCATTTAATAGCAAAAGATCATCGGGGCCAGAATTACGTAAATTACTTTACCTGGTTCACTACTTGTCCTTTTCAGGCGGGCATATCACGGTTGACAGTTATCAGGGAGCGACTCTGCTGGATAACGGAACTGAGATGGTAGAAAAAGAGGGTATGGCGAAGGAGCGGGCGGATATGTTTAAAGAATTACTTTCCGAGCTGGGCGTTGAAGAGGCGAATTTCACTATCCAGATACACACCGATCCTGCTCAAGCTACTGGTATAGGAGACTGGAAGAACCGCAGACTCAGTGTGGTGCTGCATCCAGAACGTTAATTCAGTCGCCCCTCCCATTGAATCAATATGGAAAGAATACACTTAACAATTATTACTCGCTGTCAGAATATGTCAGGTTTTTAGTCATCATATGCCATTAACCTTTTTTGTACACCGGTTTAACATTTTGCGCAATACTACCCGCCTGTAAAATACGCTGGGAACTCATTTAATCTGCGCATGATATGTAGTTTGAATTACAGTACCCGTTATAAGGAGTAAGTTATGCATAATGTTTCAAAGAGCTTGGCTGCATTTATTTTTCTGCTGGGCACTTCGGCCTGTCAGGCTCAGGTAAGCGAGCCATTGCATCCAGTATCATTTACCGGTGGAACCGGCCCCTATCCCGCTACCGCAGCCACCGTTAAAACTATGCCACAGAATACACTCTTTTTGCCGAAAGAAATGTCGGGTGAGAAATTGCCCGTTGTACTATGGGGCAACGGAGGCTGTAAGAAAAATGCCTTAGCCTATGGTGAGTTTTTACGCGATATTGCGTCTTATGGCTATCTGGTCATTGCCGCGGGCGAGCCGATTGAAGAAGTCCCATCAGTCGTTGAACAGGCAAGAGCCAAGTTGTCGGGCGAGCAACGAACCGACAATCATCAGGTCGGTGGTCCGGATAAAACTAGCGCAGGCCAGCTTTTACAAGGTCTGGACTGGGTGAGTAAAGTCAGTCAGCAGGATGGTCATGTACTAAATGGTCAGGTTGATATTGATAAAATTGCCGTGATGGGGCATAGCTGTGGTGGCCTGCAAGCCATTGAGGTCGCCACTGATCCTCGTGTCGACACGGTGGTTATTTTTAATAGTGGAGTGATTAATGAGCCGATAACGGTTAAAAGTACTGGCTTGCCTAAGTTTGTCCAGAGTACTGCGTTAAAGGTCGGCTATGACATGCTCGAAAAAGTGACTGTCCCACTGGCCTATATTAATGGTGGACCCGCTGATATTGCCTATTTTAACGCACTGGAAGATTTTAATAAGATCGATAAAAATCCAGTGCTATTTGCCGAGAATGGTGTTGGTCACGGCGGCACGTTTCGTTATCCAAACGGCGGTGCGTATTCCAACGTGGCGCGTTATTGGCTCGACTGGCAGTTGAAAGGCAGTAAAGATGCACGCGGCTGGTTTAGTGGAAAAGAGTGTCGTTTATGCCAAGACTTTGACTGGCAAGTAAAAAGTAAAAATCTGGGGCAGTAACCGACTATGAAGAGCTTACTCACTCTAATTCTGACCTGCTGCCTATCACTTGCAGCCTGTAGCGCTAACAGACAGTCACCAGCAGTTGATGAGGAGAGGTTTTCAGCCCATGGTAGCATTGAGGGCGTACTGTCAGATGGCGCATTTTGGCGGGCTAAAGTGCCAGAGAAATGGAACGGTACGGTATTACTTTACTCTCGCGGTTACGCCGGTAAATTGCATTCACCCAGCTTAGCCCCGGGTAATAGCGAAGCTAAGCTACTTGAGGATGGATATGCTCTACTCGCATCGTCTTACTCTCAGGCCGGGTGGTCTGTAAAACAGGCAATTCCCAGTCAGTTATTGGCGCTCGAGGCCTTTACTCATCATTTTACTAAGCCAAATAAGGTTATTGCCTGGGGATCATCGATGGGAGGTATGGTAACCGCTGCATTGGCAGAACGTCACAGTGACAAACTAGACGGTGCAATTACACTTTGTGCCTCCGCCGCTGGCGCTATACCAATGATGAATATGGCGTTTGACGGGGCGTTTTCCCTTACCACGTTGATAACACCGGAAGACCATTTATCACCGGTGGGGCGTGGCAATAATTTTGATGCAGTCAAGGCGATAATGGCCAAGGTCGAAAAAGCCAGAGAAACGCCGCTTGGCCGGGCTCGTGTGGCGTTGGCGGGTGTTTTAGGAGGCATTCCCGCCTGGACTGATAAAGGTTCGCCGCAACCTGATGAGCAGGATTATCTTACGCAGGAAGCACAGATTGCCAAAGCCATTGCCAGGGGATTGTTTCTACCAAGGGGTGATCAGGAACGACGGGCAGGAGGTGTTTTTTCAGGAAATACCGATGTTGACTACAAAAAATTACTTGCCGTCAGCGGCAGGAAAGATTTTGTCGCAGCAATGTACCGTTTGGCTAATGCGTCTTTAGAAGACGATTTGGCAACCTTAAATCGGCAATCGAGAGTCCACACAAACAGTGATGCAGTGCAGTATATGCGTAAAAACTTTACGCCATCTGGTCAGGTAAAAATACCTGTTCTCAGCGCTCACACAATAGGGGATGGTATGACATCTCCGGCATTACAAGCGAGCTATACAGAATTGGTTACCCAAAAAAGCGGCAGTAAGATGGTTGCTAATGTCTGGATTGAGCGAGCCGGTCATTGCAGCGAATCGGACGATGAAAGGAGGGCGTTAGTCTCTGCTTTAGAGGTGCGGCTTGCCAGTGGGCATTGGCCTCAACTACCCGACTACTTCGAAACGCTTGATGGTGATTATAAGCACTTATTATTCACTGACTATACCCCCTTTCCAATGCCTCGGGCATGTAGTGAAAATAACTTATGCGCAGAAAACTTGTCTCGTTAATTCCAAGAGTGACATCTACTTTGTATGAGCGATATTTGTAAATTGCTGCGTAAAATATGATGTGCAAATCATGATTGTGATGTGATTAGAGATACTTAAAGGTCCTCGCGAGTTTAACTGACGTTATATAACGTTTTTATGTATTCGAAAGTGCCTACAGCGGCAGGATTTAAGCTAATTCAACAGCGTCGGCTGGATCCTGCTTTAACGCCTCAACAAGGTACTTATCTTAACTAATTTAACCCCTCTTGGTTTGTAATACCGCTGTAAATATCGTTCTTTTTTGTGATATGAAATCAGTCGAATTACGCAATAATCATTCATTAAATCAGGATTTAAAATACAGTCATTGGCTATTAATGACTGAGAGTCCTACTTATGAAAAAGCTGTTTTTGAGCTTCTGTCTGTTATTGCTACCAACTCTGGGGATGGCTGGTGATTTAGGCTACTCTGTAGACTATATCCACGGTGAGGGCGATGTTGATGGTATTAAGCTTGCCGCCCGTTATAACGCCGGGTCATTGCCTTATATCAGCGACGATATCCTGCTGTACTGGGAAGCCAGTGTGAATTTCTGGGAATACGGTGCTGAAGATAATCACGATACCGATTTTGTGCTGGCGGTCTCTCCGGTACTGGTAAAGCAGATCGGTACAATCAAACAATCCCCGTTGTTTCTGGAAGCCGGGATTGGTCTCTCGCTCATTGAAGATACTTACTTTGCAGGAAAGGATGTTAGCACTCACTATCAGTTCGAAGATCGTCTTGGCCTGATGATACCATTTGGTAAAAATAACCAGCACCATGTTGCTCTACGCTACTTTCACTACTCCAATGCTGGCTTTAAAAAGCCAAATCCAGGGCTGGATTTTATTGCTTTATCATATCAGCGGGCGTTTTAGTTCAGGGGTTAGTGGCTGATCAGACGAGCCTTAACTTCGCTCTGACTGAGAACTTTGGACTCAATCTGTTCAATGCTTTGTTGATTGCGATAGGTGAAATAAGCCAGAAAGACCGTTAAAGAAACCATGCCGATAAGGGCAAAAATACGCAGGCTGCGGGTGTTACTCATGGCGAAAATATCCTTATTTTGACAATGTCTGCTGATTAATTTATAGCCATTTTCGCTCACGATGTAAAGTCCGCCTGGGTGTGCAAATTTATCATTGGGTTTAGACCCAGGAAACTGCACATCCCCGGTTTTTCCGTTACAGCGTACAGCGGTTCACCTGCTCATTAAGCTCGGCGGCCAGTGAATCCAGTTGATCATTGACAGCTACCATTTGTCTGGCTGCATGCAGAGTATCATCGCTATTCGTGCTGATTTGCTGAACTGTACCAACCAGCAAAGCCGAGGCGGGCACGGCAATGATCAGAATAGTGATGAGCTCTTGTTTAATACTAAGGGGAGCTAAAGCGCATAGTCAGTACCTGGTAAACTTATAATTGTTAGTAAATGGGAGCACGTGGTGGCAATAAATTTCAAGGCAATTGCTGCATGCGGGGCCAGTTCGCATTGATAAAGGCAAAAGGTCGTACAAGTTGAAATTGACGCGATAATAAAATAGAGGAAGTCATTATCCTCATGTTTACATTCTTCGTGAAGTGGATGCGATAGTGATAAAAAAGGCCACAATCGTGTGGCCTTTGAGATTGGCAGTAACTATTTAGAAATGATCCGCATGGAAGCGCAGGTGGTCACCAATAAATGAAGCAATAAAGTAGTAGCTGTGATCGTAACCTTCATGCTGACGCAGGGTCAGAGGGTACTGATGAGCTTCAGCCGCATGTTGCAGGGCTTCAGGTTTAAGTTGCTCTGCCAGAAAATTATCATCCAGACCCTGATCGACCAGCATCGGTATTTGCTCTTTGCTGGCATTGAGCAGGCACACGGTGTCGTGGGCTTCCCAGGCTGACTTATCGTCTCCCAGATACGCCGAAAACGCTTTTTGGCCCCAGGGGCAATTTACCGGGTTGGTAATTGGGCTGAAAGCCGACGCAGAAGCAAACATTCCGGGGTTTTTCAGCGCGATGGACAGTGCACCGTGCCCGCCCATTGAATGCCCGGCAATGGCACGTTTATCTGAAACCGGGAAGTTTTCCTCGATGATCGCAGGCAATTCCTTAACCACGTAATCGTACATGTGATAGTGGGTTGCCCAGGGGGATTGAGTGGCGTTGACATAAAAACCTGCGCCCTTGCCTAAATCGTAGTTGTCATCGTCGGCCACATCATCTCCGCGGGGGGAGGTGTCCGGTGCCACAATGGCTATGCCTAATTCTGCCGCCATACGTTGCGCGCCAGCCTTTTGCATAAAGTTCTCGTCGGTGCAGGTGAGTCCCGATAACCAGTAAAGTACCGGAACCTTAGTGCCGTTACTGCATTGTGGTGGCAAATAAATGGCAAAACGCATAGTGCAGCGATTGACTTCGGAGCGGTGTGTATATTGCTTATGCCAGCCACCGAAGCTCTTATTACAACTGATATTTTCTATTGTCATGATCTCTTCCGATGTCCAAAGAAAAAACTACCCCGCCACCCTGATGTGGGTCATATAGCTGGTGGCGGGCGCAGTTATTAAACGTTGTAGTGAATTACGCTACGGATACTCTTGCCTTCGTGCATTAAGTCAAAGGCTTGGTTAATGTCTTCCAGCCCCATGGTATGAGTGATGAAGTCATTCAGGGCGAATTTGCCAGCCAGATAGTCTTCAACTATTCCTGGTAGTTCTGAGCGACCTTTCACTCCACCAAAAGCAGTCCCACGCCATACGCGACCGGTTACCAGTTGGAACGGACGGGTAGAGATTTCCTGACCTGCGCCAGCAACACCAATGATAACTGACTCCCCCCAGCCTTTATGGCAGCATTCCAGCGCTGAACGCATTACGTTCACGTTGCCGATACACTCAAAGGAGTAATCCACACCACCATCGGTCATTTCTACGATAACTTCCTGAATAGGTTTGTCGTAGTCTTTAGGGTTAATACAGTCAGTTGCACCGAGCTTTTTCGCCAGTTCAAATTTGGACTCATTCAGGTCGATACCAATGATACGACCTGCTTTAGCCATGGTGGCACCGATAATTGCAGACAAACCGATGCCGCCCAGGCCAAACACCGCTACGGTATCGCCTTCCTGTACTTTGGCGGTTTTGGTTACGGCACCCATACCGGTCGTTACACCGCAGCCCAGTAAGCATACTTCCTCCAGTGGTGCGGTAGGGTTCACTTTGGCCAGTGAAATTTCTGGCAATACCGTGTATTCAGAAAAAGTAGAACAACCCATGTAATGGAAAATTTCTTTACCGTTACAGGTAAAACGCGTGGTGCCATCAGGCATCAGGCCCTTCCCCTGAGTTTCACGAACTGCACTACACAGGTTGGTCTTACCCGACAGACAGAACTTACACTTACCACACTCGGCTGTGTATAACGGGATAACGTGATCGCCAACTTTTACCGAGGTCACACCTTCGCCCACAGACTCAACAATACCACCACCTTCGTGGCCCAGAATTGACGGGAATACGCCTTCAGGATCGTCACCTGATAAGGTAAACGCATCAGTATGACAAACACCTGTGGCAACAATTCTGATGCGAACTTCACCGGCTTTCGGTGGCGCAACCTGCACTTCTTCGATGCTTAAAGGTTTACCAGCTTCCCAGGCAACCGCCGCTTTACAGGTAATGACATCTGCCATATTTCAACATCCTCTTGGTTTTCTTAAGTTGATTTAGCTAATTACATTTATTGTAGACCTGATAGAATCAGTAACAATAGTCGATTTAAGTAAATAACTTTTACTATATAGTAATAATCGGGGCGTTATGGCAAATTGGGAAGGGATCAACGAGTTTGTAGCGGTAGTTGAGGCACAGAATTTTACTCTGGCTGCAAAGCGGTTGGGGCTCTCTACCGCGCAGGTTTCGCGGCAGGTGGCTAAGCTGGAAAACCGGTTGAGCACCAAACTGCTTAATCGCACCACCCGTGTCGTTGCGGTAACAGACTCGGGTGAAACGTTTTATCGTCACTGTAAACCTATCCTGGAAGAGCTTACAGCGGCAGAAAAAGTGGTTACCGATTTACAGGCAAAACCCACCGGTAAATTAAAAATGACGGCACCGGTCACTTACGGTGAACGTATTATTGCGCCGATTGTAAATGATATCTCGGCGGCTCACCCGGATCTGGAGATTCAGTTAAACCTGACCAATCAGCTGGTCGATTTAATTCACGATGGCTATGATTTAGCGATTCGCCTGGGTGAGCTGGAAGACTCTTCCTATATTGCCCGGCGCTTGTCCAGTCGGGCCTGGCATCTGGCCGCATCGCCGGCTTATCTCGAGCAGCGAGGAACGCCTCATTCATTGTCTGAGTTACCCAATCATCAGTGTATTCTGGGGACTTCTGAGAACTGGAAATTCAGCCGCAATGGTAAGCATGAAATTGTCAGGGTAAAGCCGCGTTTACGCTGCAATAGTGGTGTGGCCCTGATTGATGCCGCGCTGAAAAATCTTGGTATTATTCAGTTACCAGACTACTACATCCGGCCATATCTGGCCTCCGGTGAACTCATCGAGTTACTGCCAAACCAGCAAATTGCCCATGAGGGGATTTGGGCGGTGTATCCACCTACCCGTCATTTATCACCTAAAATTCGTATGGTTATTGATAGCCTGGTAGCTGGCATTCAAAAACCTTAATAGTAATGATTATTATTTGCAATAATGATCGGGAAGCGTTATATTAACGGCGTACGTAGTTTTAATAGTGTGTCTCTTAACTCTATTAGAAGTCTTTTAGCAGGCCCTCTTCCACTGGCCTGCTTTTTTTTTACCTGCGAAAAAGGGCCTAAAGTAGGAGATCTTCTCTACAGAAATTGGCTTAGGCTTAGTGCATCCGTGTAAGTAAACAGGTGAATTATGCGAGCAGTTGTTTTAGCGTTGGGGTTATTCGGTGCGTCCTGCGTGCAGTCGGCCCCGGCCGGTGTTGAGTTGTCAGACGATTTCCTCAGTGCGCAACCCAGGGTGCAGCTCTATATGGCCTACGCTGAATATAAAATGGCTAATTACCCGCTTGCGCATGCCATGTGGCAGCAGATAGAAGGTGCGGGTAAAGCCGAAGCTCTGTTTAATTTAGGGATCCTTTACGAGCAGGGCAAGGGCGTCGAACAAAATTTGGTTGCCGCCCGCGATTATTATTTTCAGGCCGCCGAAGCGGGCAGTCGTGCAGGGGCTTATCAGGTAGGTCTGATGGCTTTGGAACACCCTGAAATGGTGCCGCCAGACACGGCAAAACACTGGCTGATGGTCGCCGCTTTAGATGGCGACGAAGATGCCGGTCGGCTACTAAAAACGCTCACTACTGAAGAGCCTGACGAGACTGATCCCATGCTCAGCGTTAAACGATTACTCATGCGCGGCGACAATGAGCAGGCTATCGCGCAACTTATAACGCTAGGCGAGCAATCCCCCGCTAACTATGCCGCCATGACCGAACTGGCCTGGCTGTATGAAACCGGGCTGGCCGTGCCTCGCGACCTCAAAAAAGCTGCCGAACTCTTTTCTGTGGCTGCTGAGGCAGGTAATGCCAGGGCTCAGTATGCGCTGTCGGTGATGTATTCAACCGGCGCCGGTAAGCCTGTTGATGAGGAACTAAGTCTGCATTGGTTGCGCAAGTCTGCCGCCCAGAACTATAAACCAGCGGTAGCCCAGTTGGCAGCTTATGCAGCGTCACACAACTAATCAACGCCGTGAATCGCCCGATAGCAAATGCTGCGCATTTGTTAGCAAGTGTTTCTGGTGCATACCACGCTTGTCATTTGGTGTTAGGCTAGGTGGTATCAGTAGCGAGTATGGTATTTGCGATGGAAAAGCTCTTTCTTGGTATAAAAGGTCAGGTGGTTTGCCTGGATAAGGCTTCAGGCAACAAGCTCTGGGCCACCAAACTAAAATCTACTTCCGGTGTGACTAACCTGTTATTTGAAGATGACAAAGTGTTCGCCTATTCAGGTGGGCATTTATTCTGCGTCGCCGCCAAAGATGGCAAAGTGTTGTGGGAAAACAAACTTGATGGTTTTGGTTATGGTCCTTGTATTATTGCCAGCGAAAACCAAAATGCGTCTTTAATCGCCGATCAACTGCAAGCACAACAGTCATCTGCGGCCACAGCCGGCGTGATTGCGGCAACGGCTGCTTCAGGGGCTGCCAATGGCTCTGATTAACTTGTTCTGAACTGCCGAACCGTTCAGCAATACTTACGGCAATGGTGATTGATTTCACCTTAACTTGACCACTGAATTGTTAGAGTCTGTGACTTTAATAACCTACAACAAGTTAAGGAATCGCATGCTTAAAGATCGAGCTAAGCGGCTAAAATCCACGCTGGTTACTGGCCTGCTGCTGGCATTACCGGGCGCTAATGCCACAGCTGACACATTTAGTGTCGGAGGCGGTTGGCCATTTATTCTGGCGCCTACTGTTACTTTTAAACAGGGCAACAATATAGAGTACTACGCCAACTATAAGCTCGGCCTCGACGACGGTTTTACGGCTGGCGTGCAGTGGGCCGATGGGCATCATGTGTGGGGCGGTTTTATGGGGGCTGTTGGTGCACGCAAAACCGATTTACCCTGCGGTTCAGATCCTGCCAATTGCCCCGCTTTTAATATTGTCATCACCGACAGAAAAACGACCCGAGGGGTAGGCTTGTCTTATGAGTACCGTTTCTTTGGCGCAAAAGAAGGCTGGGCGTTAAGGCTGGAAGCTGGGTATGGTAAGGCCTCCGGTACTGATTCAAAGCGCATGGACGGCAATTTACAGGTTGTCTATCACTTTTAGGAGGTCGGCAGGCTGTTGAGGTAAGCCGTTGCTTCCTATACGCCGGCCTCGCAGGCCTTTGTAAGCCAGGCTACGCCGGCTGTACGATAGAGCAGTGTTGTTCTGCCCTCTATCAGTGCCACGCCATAGTGGTACTTTGCCAGTGCAGAATAGCCCGCATCATCATTGGTCATGGCGCCACGTTTGAGCAGGGCAGTGGCCTTTTTTCATCTCGGGGAACCCCAACGCCGGTGTCATAGATTTGTGCCAGCCAAATCATTGAATACACATTGTTAAAGCGTTCTATGCAGTTTTCAAAAATGGCAATGGCCGGATCGTGGTCGCCCACTTTTTCAGCGGCATAACCATAAAGGCATTTAGTCGGTTTGGTACTGGTTGGTTATAAAAGGATTCGTAACTCAGCTCGCTGGAATTCACCGCCGTCTGTTCTGAATGCCCAGGTACCGTAAAGACGCTGCTCAGCAGACTCACTGCTGCCGGTAGTGTATGGATAAGTTTTATCGTTTGTCCTGGTAAAGGGTTTGCCTAGCCTTACATAAATATGGGAGCAAAGAAAATGATGTTTTGGACGGTAAAACCTAAGCCTGTGAGTTTAATAAAATAATCGAACGATGTGACGCGTAACAAATTTGATTTGCCTGTTGTTGTTATAGTATAACATAATAATAAACTGTCGTTTTATATTCAAAATCTTTACCATTTCCGGATCTTATTACCATGTCAGACGTCGTAATCAGCGCTTCCAACCTGTGTGTTGATGTGCAAGCAAAGAAAATATTAAACAATGTCTCTTTTCATGCCAACAGAGGCGAAGTACTTGCCTTGCTCGGCGGCAACGGAGCTGGTAAATCGACTACCATTAAAACCTTTCTGGGGTTAATGAAACCGACTTCCGGCACAGTACAGTTGGATGGTGTGGATGTGCAAAAAAATCCTGATATCGTCCGTCAAAAAGTGGCCTATTTACCAGAATCGGTCATGCTATACGGGCATTTAACCGCGATTGAAAATATTCAGTATTTTTTATCTTTGTCGGGTAAAGACAAGCCCGAAGCCGATATTGTCGCCGCCCTTAAACGAGTTGCGCTGCAGGAATCAGCCTGGCGAGCCTCACTTGGTGGTTATTCCAAAGGCATGCGGCAGAAAACCGCGATTGCTTTAGCGTTACTGCGTGAGGCCCCTATCCTGTTTCTGGATGAGCCGACCTCCGGACTTGATCCTGTCGCTATTGATGAGTTTAACCGGTTGGTCAGTCAACTGGCCGCCCAGGGCGCCACCATATTAATGGTTACCCACGATGTGTACGGGGCCTGCCATGTAGCCAATCGCATTGGTTTGCTGCGTAACGGCGAGATTGTAGGGATGTTTGATGCGCCTGAACAGGGCAATATCGACTCTGAAGCGGTACACAAAGCCTTTACCCAGGGAGTGGTTGCATGAGTGGTATTGTTTTTACCATCGCCCGTGATGAATGGCGTTACTGGCGACGTTCCAGCCTTGCACAAACGGTACTGATGATTGCGGTACTTCTTGCCGCCGCCTCGGTCTGGGTAACGCATGCGGCCATTAGCCATACCACTGAGCAACGTCAGCACATGCAATCCGAATCGGTTACAGCATTTGAAGAACAGCCCGATCGTCACCCCCACCGTATGGTGCATTACGGTCATTATTTGTTTCGCGCTCCTCCCCCACTTGGCTCGCTGGATCCGGGTATCGATAGCTTCACCGGTAATGCTATTTTTCTGGAAGGTCATCGTCAGAATGGCGCTACCTTTGCTGATCAGAAGCAAAGCAGCGGTTTAACCTGGGCAGGAAGATTAACACCTGCCTATGTCATGCAGGTGCTTACGCCGTTGCTGCTAATTGTTCTGGGATTTGGTGTGATGACCCGGGAGCGTGAAGCCGGTACGCTGGACTTTCTTAAAGTACAAGGCGTATCGCCACTGGTTTTGCTCGCTGGTAAAGGCGTTGCACTGGCCGGAGCAGGCTTGCTGGTACTCACACCATTAATTATTGGTGCCTTGATTACAGTGTTAAACGGTGCCCAGTTAGTGCCGGTATTGACCTTTATTTTTAGTTATCTGATGTACGTTGTGGTGTGGTGTGCGCTGGTGTTGCTGGTTTCAACACTGGCTCGTTCTAACAGCGCCAGCTTTAGTGGCCTTGTGGCGGTGTGGATCCTGTTGTGCCTGGTAGTGCCGCGGATAGCCAGTAACACGGCAAGCGTTATGGTTGCCTCGCCAGGTAAATTGGAAACGGATTTTGCGGTCCTCAAGAAGCTGCGACAAATGGGGGATGGGCATAATGCTAACGACCCGGCGTTTAAGGCTTTTAAAGATAATTTGCTAGCGCAATACGACGTTGACACGGTGGAGGAGCTTCCAATCAACTTTCGAGGCGTAGTGGCGCAAAAATCAGAAGCGGATTTGACCGAAGTGTTAAATGAATTTGCTGAACAGCAAATGGCGCAGCAGCAATCGCAGGCGGTGATTGCCAGAATGTTTGGCTGGTTATCGCCCATGATTGCCATTCAGAATGCCTCAATGAAGCTCGCAGGTACGGATCTGGAAAACTATCAGCGGTTTATGCGCGAGGCGGAAGCCGTACGTTTTGAATTTGTTCAGTCACTGAATAAACTGCATGCCGAAGGTATGACCCTTGAGCAAGATGCCAATAAATACAAAAGTGCAGAGGCTAAAAAAGCCGCTACCGTTGGTGCGGAAAACTGGCAGATGCTGGAAGATTTTCATTTTACCCCGTTACCGGCCGGGCAACGGTTTTTCAACAGCCTGACGGCCATGCTGCAATTGCTTTTTGCTGCCGGATTAGCGCTGGGTTTTATTTATATTGCAGGTAGACGAGTATGAGTTGGTCAGATATCCGTCGTGAGGCCGTGTTTGTTTTGCGTAAAAAGAGCGTGTCTTTGCTGCTAATGGCGGCCTTTGCCCTGGCATTATTTTCGGTCTGGACCGGTAGTGTGGAAGTGGCGCAGCAAAATGCCACCATTGAGCGTTTACTGGAGGGCGATAAAGCCGATCGGGAAGAGGTTGCTCATAAGCACCATGATTATGGCTACATTGCTTATTATACTTTTCACCTGACTTATGCGCCGCCCTCGCCACTGGCTTTTGCGGCATTGGGTGTTCGTGATGTGTATCCCTGGAAACATCGCATTCGGATGCTGGCTCTGGAAGGCCAGATCCACGAATCAGACACGCAAAACCCGGAACTTTCCTTAGCGGGCAAAATTGATTTTACTTTTGTGATTGCTGTGTTTGCGCCGCTGATGCTGATATTACTGCTGCACGATCTACGCGCTGCAGAACGTGCCGCCGGGCGTCATGATTTTCTGATTGTGACGGCCAGAACGCGTAGCAGTTTGTGGCCACTGCGCGCTGGATTTATTGTATTGGCACTGTGGCTGGCACTCACCCTGCCATTTATTGGCGGGGCCTTGGTAAACGGTGTCCCGGTCGGGCAAGTGACAGCGGTATGTACCCTGGTGCTGATTTACTTATTGTTTTGGTCGTTGCTGTGTTACTGGGTGGCGCGCTTTACTTTCCCGGCACCAGTGTTGGCTTCGCTGCTGTTGGGTATTTGGTTAGCCACCACGTATATTCTGCCGTCGGTTGGCAACGTGGCCATTGAAGAGGCTTATCATGGTCCCGAGGGGGGCGATATTCTGATGACCCAGCGAGAAGCGGTGAACGATGCCTGGGATCTGCCGCATCAGACAACCATGGATGCCTTTGTCGCATCGCACCCTGAGTGGCAAGGCAAAACTGAAACCAGCAGCCTGTTTGAGTGGAAGTGGTATTACGCCTTTCAACAAGTGGGTGATGAAAAAGCCCTGCCACTGTCCCGGGCTTATCAGCAAATTGCTGAGCAGCGCTATGCAGCGGCAGGATGGGTGGCGCTGTTATCGCCGGCAACCCTGTTCAAAAGAACGCTAACAAACTGGGCTGGTACAGATGCAAAGGCTGCCTGGCAGTACGAGCGTGATATCCGCGAATTTCATGCTGAACTACGCGATTTTTACTACCCTTTCTTGTTTAATGGCACTGAGTACAGTGAGGAGTCGTTAGCAGAAAGACCTGTTTTTAGACCCAATAAAACCAATAAGTAACCTGGAACTTAACAATGACAAACCGGCACACAAACTTTTCACGCAAAGCGCTGACACTAGCAGTATTAACAGGACTTAGCGCTACAGTGGTAGCGCAAACAGGTGACGCAGACAAGGATGATCTTGAGCATATCTCAGTGGTAAATCAGCGTCAGGCCTATCGCGGTGACGTCCCTTTAAAAGAGCTGCCGCAATCTATAGATGTCATTAACGATGAACTGCTCGATGAGATGGGCGTATTTGATCTGCAAAGCGCATTAAAGTTTACCAGCGGCATTGCCAGTCAGAATAACTTTGGCGGACTGTGGGACAGCTTTGCTATTCGCGGGTTTGCCGGCGACGGTAACCGACCCTCCGGTTATCTGGTGAATGGTTTTAATACCGGACGGGGCTTTTCGGGTAAGCGCGATGCATCAAGCATTCAGTCTATTGAGGTATTGAAAGGCCCAGGGTCTGCATTGTATGGCCGCGGCGAACCCGGCGGTACCATCAATATTATTACCAAAAAACCACAGTTTGCAGAAGAAGGTTACGTTGAGGCCACGGTGGGAAGCTACGATCTTTACCGATTGGAAGGGGATTACACCAATGCCATTAATAATAACCTTGCGTTTCGTGCCAATGGTGCTTACGAGGATGCTGGCAGTTTCCGGGACACGGTAGAGAGCGAGAAACTGTTTTTTACCCCGTCAGTGGTGTATCGCCTGAGCGACGACACAAGTCTGTTTTACGAACTGGAAATCATTGATCAGGAGGCTGATTTCGACCGCGGGATCTCGATTCCGAATAATCAGTTTGGGGTGGTACCCATCGATACTTTTTACGGTGAGCCAAATGATGGACCAATGACCATTGAGGGCATTGCTCACCAACTATCCGTGCAGTCACAGCTCAATGAGAACTGGAACATCAACGGCGGCATCAGCCACCGCGATTCTTCCTTCGAAGGTTTCTCTACTGAACCTGAATTGTCGGGCGGTCGACAGCTACTTTATGTGGACGGGCAAACCCTATCTCGTCAGCGCCGTTATCGGGATTATGACACCACCGACCTATCGGGCCGATTTGAATTAAGTGGTGAAGTGGCAACCGGTTCACTGACTCACCATATTCTGATGGGTGCTGACGCTTACGATTATGAATACGACCAACGGATGGATCGCTGGCGCACTGGATGGGGCTCGGGTGATACCACCTATTCAGTCGATTTACTTAATCCACAATATGGTCAGCCCCAACCTGACGTTGCGCCGCTGGTCGACTCACTGGAAGAACAGCAGGCTTATGGTGTGTATGTGCAGGACCAGATTGACTTGACCGAGCAGTTTAAAATGCTGGTTGGCCTGCGTTTTGATGATTTTAAGCAACAGATCAATGGTACCACCACGCAAGACCAAACAGCCACCAGCCCGCGTTTCGGTGCGGTGTATATCCCGAACGACAATTATTCTTTTTATCTGAGCTATTCTGAAGGCTTTAGTCCGAACAGCGGAGTGGATAATGACGGAAATGCTTTTGATCCGGAGGAAAGCGAATCCTATGAAGCGGGCGTAAAACTGGCCTCGAATGATGAGTCTCTGGTGGCAACCCTGGCAGTATTTCACGCTGAAAAATCTAACATTCTGGCGGCTGATCCGGTTAATGGAGGCACCATCGCCATTGGTGAAGTGGAAAGTTCGGGCGTTGAGGTAGACTTGGATGCGGCACTAACCGATGACACTGTGGTGACTTTCTCCTATGCCTATATCGACGCTGCGACCAAAAAAACGGTAACCAATCCCGACTGGGGCGTTGAAATTGCGGCCGGCACGCCGCTGGTGAATGTTCCTGAGCATTCTTTTAATCTGACTGCCCGTCACGAGTTATCACTGGGCGGTTATCCAGCCAGTATTGCTGCGGGTATTACCCATGTAGGTGAGCGTGTAGGTGATGCAGTAGCGCCAGACTATAAATTGCCGCACTACACAACGGTGGATATCTCGGGGAATGTTGAAATTACGTCGGCATTATCCGCCCGGCTGGTTATCGATAACCTGTTGGATAAAGAGTATTACGACAACTCTTACTCAGCACTGTGGACACAACCGGGTAAACCTCGCACCCTGATGGTAAGTGTCCGTTACGCATTTTAGTCTGGCACGCTGCTATGATGAGCTAACATTATACGACCAGTGCAAAGCTGGTCGTGTTGTTTTTTGATGGTTACAACCAGCCTTTCTGCCGGGCAATTCGGGCCGCTTCAATGCGATTGCTGGCATTAAGTTTACTGGAAGCACTGGACAAATAATTGCGTACCGTACCCGGGGATAAGTGCATTTCACTCGCGATTTGCTCTGTTTGGTAACCGTCGGCAGCCAGCTTGAGTGCTTTACGTTCTTTATCACTTAGCGGATCGGCTTCTTCCCAGGCGTCTACAATTAGCTCCGGGGCGATCATTTTACGTCCTTGCATAACGCGTCGAATCGCATTGGCCAGATCATCACTTGGCGCGTCCTTAAGCAAATAGCCTTTAACGCCGTAATCCATGGCTCGGCGCAAGTAGCCTGAACGGGCAAAGGTGGTCAGAATAATCACTTTGCAAGGCAGTGGTTGTTGCTGAATTTGCTGAGCTAATTCCAGGCCTGACATCTGGGGCATCTCAATGTCGGTTAAAACGATGTCGGGTTTAAGTTCGCTTATCAGTTGCAAGGCTTGCTTGCCGTTGCTGGCTTTGCCAATAACCTGCATATCCGGCTCTAAATCCAACAAGGCTGACAACGCACCGAGCAGCATCCCCTGGTCTTCAGCAATCAGAATATTGATGGTTGTGTTCATAATGGCACCGTTACGATAATGCTAAAGCCTTGTTTATGATTAAGTGTGAGCCCGCCGCCCAGTTGGGCCAGGCGCTCACGCATGCCTTTCAGGCCATTTCCTTCAGGCCCTGCCTTGCTGTTGCCGTTATCCGCAATAGTGAGTGTTAAGCTGTCGGCTGCTTCAGTCAGGGTAATCTGGCAGCGGTTTGCATTAGTGTGTTTTACCAGGTTAGTAACGGCTTCGCGAACAATAAAACCAAGCGTTGTATCGATATTAGCAGGCAGGGTTGAGTCAGGAATAGTGTAATGGAAGTCCACATCAACCGAATTTAACAGGGTTTTCGCGTTGGCTAATTCAGTGGCCAAATCCTTCTGGCGATAACCGGTTACAGCTTCCCGTACTTCTGCCAGGGCGCTGCGACTGATTTGTTCCAGCTCAGCGATTTCTTTTCGGGCTTGGTTGGTATCATGATCAAACAGTTTTTGGGCCAGTTGAGCTTTCATAGTGAGCATCGAGAAAGTATGGCCAATCAGATCATGTAAATCCCGCGCAATCCGCTCCCGCTCGGCGGTCGTCGCCAGTCGCTTTACTTCTTCCTGAGTGAGTTTAAGTTGAGCATTTTTCTTCGCTATTTCTCGCTGAAAAACGTTTGCACCACCAATCATAACGGAAAAGATCAGTGCCGGAGCGTAAAAATAGGCCGATAAATCCCGCAGCCAGGCAAGCAAAACGATATAAGCCAGTATAACGCCTATAGTGGCAAGGCTCTGCTTTGGTTGACCGACGTGTGCCGCAAAAGCACTGGCGTATACAAAAAAAACACCGGCACCGGGATTCACTAAGGTTAATACCGAGCCAATCGCACAAATTGCTGCAATATAAAACAGCGTATGGTAGCCCGAGGTCCAGTAAGCCCGAAAATAACAGGCCAGGAATAACAGTGTACCTGTTGCCGACAGCCACATATGCCAGGTCGGCGGGTCGTAAAACACGAAGTGAACAAAGAAACTGCCCAGGTAAACCAGCCACAGATAGGGCAACACGCCTACGTCACTGTTGGCTGGCAACAAACGGTGATGCACCGTTGTGCCAGCTTATTAAGGGGTTTAATCATGTTTACTCAAAATAGATATTATCGAGTGTAAAGTTAAAGTCTGGCGTTGCCGTACCGGCAACCCAGCCAATCCCGGCCACGTTGGCCCAGTCAACACCACCAATATCACTGAGGTTAATCGACACCTGTTGACACTGTCCTGTTACGGCAAAGTTTATTTCACTGGGCCGCCCGGTGTGTGGGGTTAAAACCATAAATCTGAATTCGCCGTTGGTGCCTGCTACATCAAATACTATACGCTTGAAATTGCTAAGATTATAGCCAGCGTCTATGGATTCTGTGAACATCAGGAAAACGCCGGACCATGGATAGGGAAACTGCTTACTAACCGTACCGGTTACCGCAAGAGCACCGCTATTATTACAACCTTGCGAGATATGTGTAATCTCAGCAGTGGAATTTCCCTGCATCATCTGGTCGGTTGATACAACAAACCGGCCACCCAGTTGTGACTTAAGGTCTGAATTGAACTGACTTACCATGCCTGAATTCGGTGTTTCACCTTTGGTATTCTGAGAGTCGAAATACGCAGTAATCTGAAAGCCATTTTTGACTATCCAGCGAACGTGTTGAGTATGCTTAATGTTTTCTCTTGGGTCTTTGTCGAGCACAATAAAGTCTGCCCGGGCACCACTACGAAGATGGCCACGCTCGCCAATATCAAACGTCGAATAGGGTAAGTAGGTAGCTGCGGTCAAAGCTTCAGTAGGCGATAACCCACTATCTACTAATAAGGCCAACTCGTCGTGCAGGCTGATTCCATGCGTGGTGCCTTGGTTTGGCGCATCGGTTCCGGCTAATACCACAATGCCGGCCTCGTGCATTTTACGGGTGTTCTCAATAGCGATAGCAAAGTAGTTTTCTGCTACCCGGCCTGAGGCAATATCGTTAGCAATAGCGTGCTTCACATCAGCCGCCAAGTGAGTGCTAAAAACCGAGTCCTGAATTAGTGCCTGGCCCCGTCCTTCACCCGCCAGCGATGCCAGTATCGATAAGGTGGGGATGACGAATATGTCCTGAGATTTCATCAGCGTCATGAGCTTCTCACTGACCGGCGTACCTCCGAAGGTATGAACTAGCCCATCTGCACCGGCTTCAGCAGCATGCTCTGCCGAGATCAGATCCATAACGTGGACTACCGCTAAAGCGTTCTGGGCATGCGCTGCGCTGACCACAGCCGCTAAGGTATCGTAGTCGATTGAGGTAAAACGGCCTTTATGCCCGGCTTGACTGGCTGAGGCATCGTAAACAACCTTAATGTAATCAGAACCTTCGGCCAGTCGCGCAGCGACAAAGTTGCTGGCTTCTTCGGGGTGGGCAATAGTTGGAATAGCAATACCGTACTCGGTACCGTGTCCGCCGGCACTGGTTACCAACACGCCGGAAGAAAATAAATCCGCTTCCTCAGTGGCAGTCAGGGAAGAGCGCTGAGCTTTTTTGGCCATAAAAAAACGGCTATCGGTAAACATATCCAATGTGGTAGTCACACCAAACTGCAATGACTGCTGTAACGCTTTGCCCCAGGAGTGAGTATGGGCATCAATCAAACCAGGGATCACAAAGCCGCCCTGGCCATCAATTACAATGGCATCGGTCACTGTTGCCGGGCTCACTACCCGACCGTTATGAATGGCCAGCTCGGCCTCTTCATGCCACTGCTGGCCGTCGAAAACGGTGACGTTGGTGAGGTAGTAACTGCCGGTATCAGGAATGGACAGGCTGTTTTCGCCGCCACTCCTGGCTGGCTGGGGGGTGACCTCTGGTGTAGGCAACAAACTAATAAATAGGCCGATTAGTGCTATGCACGCAATAATTATAATAGAAAATCGCATGGTTTTATCCTTGGTTTAATAACGGTTGTCGATAGCGTTAAATTGCTTAACGGAGAGACCCAGAAAGACCAGCATGTAAGCTGCTAATGCGCCGGTATGCAGGGACCAGGGCGCGCCTAAATCATTGTTCTGAATAGCCAGCGCCAGTTGTGCCAGGTGATAAGCAGGGAAGATATTGGCCGCCAGTTCAAGGCTTGGGGGGAACAACTGGATAGGTACCCACAACCCGGATAAAAACGCCATGGGCAGGTAAATCAGATTGACGACAGCCGGTGCCGCTTTGGCCGACACCGATAAGCCAATAAACAGTCCGATAGCACAAAAGGGCAGCGTCCCCAAAAGCACTGTGATGAGTGTAGAAATCCACTGACCGCGGGTCATGGTAACGTTACCAAACGCTGCTCCCAGGGCAAACAGGCTCAGTATAATAATCAGTGCAAACAACATAGCCGTAATAATACGGGCCGCAAAATAGCTGCTGATAGGCATGGGGCTCACCCGTTTGAGGCTCAAAATTCCCTTGTCCTTATCGGTAGCAACATCGGCACCAAAAGAGAACAGGGCCGGGCCGATTGCGCCAAACACGGCATAGGTGGCCATCATGTACTTTGCAGCCTGACCGGGCTGCCCGCCCATGGCGTTAAACAGTAGGCCAAAAAACACATAAAACATCACCGGAAATGTCAGGCTTGGGATCACGAAGCCCGGACTGCGCAACGTTTTCATTAGTTCTGTTTGGGTCTCTAACTGCAAAATATGCCAGCGTTGAGAAAGCGACAACGGTAATGGTTGCGAAGTGTTCATTACGATATCTCCTGAGTATTTACAGCACTATCTGATGGGGCAGTGGATTGAGTGAGGTGTAAAAACGCATCCTCCAGTGATATGCCTGATACGGTTAAGTCCCGGGTTGTAACGCCGGCTGCGAAGAGTGCCATCAGATGTGTTTGCGGTGCCGGTGAGTACAGCTCAATATAATCGCCGCGGTCGTGAACCCGGGTGTCTGGCAGGCACTTTTGGATAACCTCCGGTGAGGCGCTACTGCGAAAGCGCACCCGTTTACCGCCCAGTTTTGCTTTGATCTGTTCAGGTATGCCCTGAGCTACAATCTGCCCTTTGGATAACACGATGATCCTGTCGGACAGAGTATCCGCTTCTTCCAGATAATGGGTTGTCAATAATACCGACGCACCTCGCGCAGCTAATGCCCGGATGCAGCGCCAGAACTCTCGTCGGGCTGTGGCATCCAGGCCAACCGTGGGCTCATCCAGGATCACCAGACGCGGATCACCGATAATGGCCATAGCAAACAGTAGCCGTTGTTTTTGTCCACCAGACAGGGTTTGCACTTTTCGCTGTTGCAGGTCAGTCAGTAAAGCCGTTTTAATAACTTCCTCAAGTGGCAGGCTGTTGGGGTAATAGCTGGAAAACAACCGCAGTTGTTCTATTACCTTCACATTATCCGGCAACGCAGCAGACTGCAGCATTACGCCGATTTGCTGTTTGGCAGCCCAATGCCCGGCGGGATGGCCAAAGACCATAACCTCGCCAGAATCAGCCGTCAGCTGACCCAACAGCGAAGCAATGGTTGTGGTTTTTCCTGCGCCGTTTTCACCGAGCAATGCCACGACTTCATTGGGGTGAATGCTTAGCGTGACATCGTCAACTGCGGATACTTTGCCAAAGCGTTTCGATAGGTGATTAATGCTGACGAGCGGTTGATGATCTGTTGGCATATTGTTGCTCCGTTATGATGGAGTCAGTATGCCGGGTGCCTGCGAGACGGGTAATTAGCAAGTGTCATCACTTTTTATGACATTTGTCACTTTTTACGTAGGCCACTGATTATCTGAGGAGCTATTTTTTATTTCTAGCTGTGACGGGCTATCACTGAAGTGGTTTGGTAGTGAAGTACGCAGGGACCTGTAAAGCGAGTATAAATGCCGGTACGATATTGCAGGCACAAACATTACATCAGCAAGGCGCTAGAGGCGGCTTTCGTGTTCTTTGAATAAGCTGATATTGACTTCATTTCCTTCAATAAACCAGGCGCACTGATGACGATCTTTTGAGGTTAGTTAACTGTTAGCCAGAATGTAGTCTTTAATCCGTTCGCTGCACTGCCCGTCGGTGGCACCCACCATATCCTGGGTGATCTGCAAACGTTGAGGCTCTAGCTTTTCCGGGTTACTTAATGCGCTTTTAATGGCTGAGGGTACGTGCGTGGGCAACGTCGCGCGCGTGCAAAGATCGTGGAACATCTGCAGGTCGGGGTCAAGACGTTTCTCTAAACGGAACTTCAAAATGCCACGATAGCTCCAGCGAGTCTGATAGAAATCACACCATACTACCGGCTTATTCAGAGCAGCATACTCAAATATGGCCGAAGAAGCATCTGATAACATGACATCGGCTATTTGCATAAACGGTATCAGGTTATAGTCCTCCACACCGGCAATATGCACATTCGCATGGGGGCCCCATTTATTGAATAGCTCGCGCTGCCCCTTATATCTTTCTTTGGTCAGGCTAAAATAGTGAGGCTTGATCAGCACATTGTAATCAGCCAGCAGTTGCGGCAATGACTCATCAAATTTTTCAATACTCGACGGATAAAAAGTCGGAGCGTAAAGCACAGTGGGTTTATCTGGCGACAGGCCTAACTCACGTAAGCAAATGGAGGCCGGAGTACCGTTAAATATAGGATCGAGTTTGGCGTAGCCAGTGTCGACAAAGCCGGACTCCGGAAACTTCTCCTGCAACCGCTGTAGCCGTTGCTGACCTTCCACAAAGCGCACATCAAAGGGGAATTCTGAGGCGGTATAATAAATGGCTTTGGGGCCAATGCCGTGTAAAACCAGTGCAAGACGGGCTTTAATTTTAGTTTTCTCACTTTTACAGAATTGCGGCGGATTACCAAAGAAAATCCAGTCTGCTCTATTTTGCTGGTAAAAAAGATGGGCGTTCTTTGGGGAGTCGATAAAATGATAAGCAATACCGGCCTTGTCGAGCTCACTTTTCTTAAGCTCATCAAAACCTTCTTCAGGGTAAAGCACAAAGATACACTCGACGTTGGCGTCGGTTAATTTTTGGGCTACCGGTAGATATTGAGGCAGGTAATACAGATGTTGTGTATCGAAATAAACGCGAACCAACGAGTGACTCCCCGAAGCATGACTTATTTATAATTATTGCGACAAAAACCTCAAAATTTAAGATAACTGTCATTTTTGTTTCATCATAGCGACAAATTTTAAAAATGGCTACTTTGGTAAGGAATTGCCATTTTCGCTGTGTCTCGTAACAGAAAATAGCAAAGGTCATACCGGAAATTTCGCAGAAACTATCTGGGATCTCCTTGGTATTCCGGCTTATTGAGAAAGTTGATGGTTAGTCATACTGTTATGCAATTTCCAGATATTCTTCGATGCGTGGGCGCCTTCTCGGCCCAGGCCGCTGGTTTTTACCCTGCCAAAGGGCGTATTTGTTGCCGACATGACACCAGTGTTAACCCCTACCATTCCTGACTCTATCGCATCAACAACACGCTGCGTGTGATGCTAATCATCACTGAAAAATAGTCTGCCAGACCGAAAGGCGTATCGTTAGCGTATTCACTAACCTCTACTTCCGTATTGAAAAGGATAATAGGCATTAGCGGCCGAAGGTCTCAGCGTAGGTACACTGGGCCATGACTGAATGCTGGCTGATGGTGCCGCCCTTGATGACGATGCAGGATGGTTGCTGAAGGTATTCGTTGCGGGAACAGAAGCGACCAGCGCTTCTATGCTAAGTGTTAAACGGTTACTGCTGTGCGGTGAGAACAGATGGGCGCTGGGTCAGTTAATTCACCTGAGTGAACAGGATCCACCCGATTTTGCCGCTATCACTGAACTGGCATGGCTGTTTGAAACCGGTCTGGCAGTTGAACGGCATCCGGAAAAAGCGGCTACGTTATTGTCAGTGGTCACCGAGTCCGGCTACGCCATAGCACAGAATGCGCTGTCGGTGATGTTTGTGTAATCTTATGGCCGGGTGGTATTTTCGCTTGCAGACCATATTGTTGAGGCGAGTGCCAGAGCGTTTTTACTGAGCACCCGCCCATAACGGACGTGATTACTGGTCGCTGATCTTAACCAGCACCTTACCAAAATTATCGCCGGATAACAGATCCACAAAACCCTGAGCGGCATTTTCCAGGCCTGTGACTACCTGTTCACGGATTTTGATGTCACCTTTATGCACCAAAGGCGCACAGGCTTCAATAAACTCTGCACGACGGGGTTCAAAGTCATAGACTACCAATCCATATACGGTTGCCCGGGATTTGATGAAATAAACCGGCGATGGACCCGGTGGTGGTGTGCTGGTGGTTCGGTTGTAATCTGCTGCCAGACCGCACAGAATAAGCCTGGCGCCCACGGACAGACGTTGGCTGCATAACTCCAGAATGTCACCACCGATTAAATCAAAGTAAACATCGATACCCTGAGGACAATGTGTATCCAACGCAATGGCCAGGTCGTCTTTGTGGCGGTCTATACAGATATCCGCGCCAAGCTCATTTACCGCGAAGTCACACTTGTGTTGCCCTCCGGCAATTGCCACAACCCGACAACCGCGTTGTTTGGCCAATTGAACAACCATTGAACCTACCGCGCCTGTTGCTGCAGCGACCACCACGGTTTCACCAACCTTGGGTTGTGCCTGCCAGATTAAGCCCGCATAGGCGGTCAGGCCGGGCATGCCCAGAATAGATAATAAATAGGGCGTGTGTTCGATATTATCCGGTACTCTTGTGAGTGTGCCAGCCGGAAGCGCTGCATAACGTTGCCAACCCCCAAAGCAGCGGACCTTGTCACCGGGTGTAAAGTCGGGTGAAGTGGATGTCACCACCTTAGCAATGGTTTCACCTTTCATGGTGTCGCCAGGCATGACAGCCCCTGACAAATGGCGCGCGCTAATTTGGCTGCGCATGTAGGGATCCAGAGATAGCCAGAGGTTTTTAACCAATACTTCGCCATCTTTCAGGGTAGGCATATCTGTCTGTACAGTGTCGAAATGGCTGGCAGCAGGCATGCCCGTCGGTGTTTCTTGCAAAATCACTTTGCTGTTGGTTAATGCCATTAGTTTTTCTCCAGGCCAAGGGTACCGGGGTTAAGCAGACCTTTAGGATCTACGTGTTGTTTGAGTGCCTGAACCAGTTGCCAGGCTTGCGGTTTTACTTGTTCATGATATGGGTAAGATTTACCCAACTGCATGTGCATGGTACCGAAACGGGTAAAGATATCGATCAGGGCTCGGCGCAACTCGTATACTTTTGCTGTCGCATCCGGGTTAGGTGCATGCTCCCGCAGCTTATTCAAATGCTCACTTTCCACAGCGTGCCGGTGCAGTTCGTTGAGCGCCTCAGGCCAAAAGAAGACCGGCTCTAATACCGTGGCACTGTTACCAATGGTGGCAAACAAGTAACCACATCCAATATTGTATTTCTCGATATCCTGGCTGTGTTGTTCGTACAACTCGCCAATTGCGGCAAACACGTCGCGAACTTTTGAATGAGGGGCTACGCAGTGCACCGGCAACCAGCGTTCGGCTTCAGGTCCGATCATAGAGTTCACCGGACCAAAGGGGTTAGCGCGCATGATGGTGGGAATACTATTTTCAATTTCACGCAAGCCATGGTTTCTTGCCAGTTCACGAATGGCTTTTTCCTTGATAACCGCGACCTCGTCGTAACGTTCTTCAACCAGTGTATGGATAGAAAACTTCACATCTTTCATGTAGCTTCGCCCGGCCAGGGCCACTTTCGCACCAGCCTTAAGCGCTTTGCCTAATCCCCCGGCGGATTTCATTACACCGCCTAACGCCTTAAAGTCTTTGGCAAGGCTTTCTCGTTTCAGCCGTTGTGCCTGCAAGAAGGGATCGAAACCGCATACTTCTGAAGCCAGTTGCTGACGCGAGACTTCGCTGGCAAACGCCAGCAGTTGATCGCCGGTTTCGGCGGCAAAAGACAGGCCGCGGCGAGCGGGTGTCTGTGGGATCAGCTTCAGCGTTACTGTAGCTTTAAAACCCAGCGCACCGCAATCACCAACAAACAATCCGGTCAGGTCGGGACCAAAATGACGGTACCATGGGGAGCCTTGTTTGTGGGCGGCGCTGCCCGTATCGATAACACTGCCATCGGCCAATACAACTGACATGGACACAACCGATTCTGCCGACGGGCCATGCAGGGAAGAGCCCCAAAAAATACAGTTTTGCGATAAGCCACCACCAACCGTTGCATAGAGACCTGAAAGTGTGCCCCAAAACGGTGTTCGAAAACCGCTCTCTTTAAGGGCGTTATGCAGTGTTTGCCAGGTACAGCCGGCTTCAACTGTTACACACATATCATCTGTATTTATATCGATAACGCGGTTCATTGCACTCATGTCAAGTAATACGCTATGTTCAAACTTAGGTACGTAACCTGATGTATAGGACATACCGCCGCCGCGAGGAACAACGGGTATATCAGCATCTACAGCGGCTTTGATGACTGCTGCAAGCTGCTCGGTGCTGGTTGGCCTGACAACAGCTAACGCAGCAGGTCCACGGGTGAATACGTCGGTAACATACAGCTGACGGCTCGCTTCATCAGTGAGCAGGTTATCGCTACCAACGATGGTTTTGAGATTCTCAATAATTGCAGACATGGTGTAAACTCCTCGGAAAACGCACCACTGAAGGCCAATCTGGCGTTGATTCGGGATGGCAAATTGATTCACATTTAATATAATGACCTAACATTATAACAAATGTTATTTTAGATCCAGTCTGTAATGCGTCGGTGATAATTTCAAGTAGGGTATGACAATTATCAAAGAACTCACTATCTACCAGTTCTACCATTCCCGGTAATTAAACGATGTGCCGGTTACGCTCAAATCAAGTGCGTTGTTCCGGTAGAACAAGACCGAGGTTGTCCTTAGTCGCTGACTCAGAATGGAAATATACCATGCGTAAATGTTATCTGGATTTGCCCCAAGGGCAGCTACATTATCGAATTGCCGGTAGTGGTAAAGCATTATTTTTACTTCATCAGTCACCAATGAGTGGCGTTGAATGGGATGACATAATTCCACTGCTCAGTGACGATTTTATGGTGATAGCACCCGATATGGTAGGGCATGGCCAGTCTTATGAGCCAGACAGTATGAGCATGGATTTGCTGACTGAGGCAACCGTTCAGTTAATGGATGCATTAGAGCTGGACACTGTCTATCTGGCCGGGAATCACTCCGGGGGAGCGCTGGCGTCATCGATTGCCACCAAATACCCTAAACGGGTAGAGAAACTGGCTATTTCTTGTGAGATGCTGATCACCAAAAAACAAATCGAACAATTTTTGGCGGCGATTAAGAGCAAGCCACTGTCCCGGGATATTCCGATGGACAGTGACGGGAAGTTTATTGCGGAAGCCTGGTTGCGGTATGAGGCTCTGGCTCCCACGGCGCCACTTGAAGTGCGTTTTAAGCCGTTTATTAACGGCCAGCTAGCCCGGCTACGTCAATTTGATATCCATGAAATGATCATGGATTGGATGGCGTCAGACCAATGGCCAGAAAAGATTGCCTGCCCGACACTGGTATTTAGTGCTGAACACGATCTGTTTTACAGCGAAGCCTTGCTGGCAACAGGCCCACAGCGAATTAAGAATTGTCAAACAGCACTGGTCACCAATGGTGGGGCAATGTGTACCTTCGAACAACCTGAACAGGTTGCCAATATTCTGCGTAAGTTCTTCTGCTCGTAGTGTAAGATCCTTTCAATCCCACCGCTATCGGTGGGATGTTCTTTTAGCACGATAACTCCCAACAAAACATCAAGACTTTGATAATTGTTAAGGAGCCGCCTACGCCGAAAAACTACCCTATGTTCATCTTCTCTAAACAATAATAGTGAATCAGCAAATGGGAATTACTGAACTTGCCGTTTTAAAATGGGTGCATATCCTCGCTATGGTCTACTGGTTAGGTGGCGAATGGGGGGTGTTTCAATCCTCGTATAACATTGTAAACCGGAAGCTGCCAATGGCAGAGCGTCGCCGGCACATGGAAACCGCTTATCGAATCGATATCCTTGCGCGCAGCGGTATCCTGTTGTTATTCCCATTGGGCTTTCATATGGGCCATTTTTGGGGTGTACAGCCTTATGGCGGCGCCGCCATAACTATCAGTTGGGTATTTTTTGCAGCCTGGCTTATTCTGTGCTGGTCAGCGTTTATCTATCGTGAAACAGACCGTGGTTTAATGCTTACCAAACTGGATGAGCGTATTCGGTTTGTCTTTATTCCGCTCATTTTAGTGTGTGCGGTCAGTTCATTGCTTGGCTATGGCCCGTTTTTGGCGGAAACCGGGCAAAAATGGTTTTCGGCCAAGATCCTGCTTTTCTCAATTCTGTTAATGATAGGTCTTCATTTGCGCTTTGTAATGCGTGAATGGACAGAGATGTTCCGTATTCTTGCCAAAGGTGAAAACGATGAAGTTGAAAGTCGCCTTGAACGGTCTATTCGCTTCTCCCGCTACCTCGCTTATCTATATTGGATTGGCATTTCCAGTGTCGCTTTCCTGGGCGCGACCAAACCATTCTAGCCCCATCAGCCAGGCTGGTTTATCTACTGGCCTGGCACTTGCTTTATTGACATCAGTGCTGCAGGATAATATGTTATAAACGTATATCAATAGGCTTAAGTCATGTTTCCAAAATACTACTCAGCAATACAATTACAGCAGTTTGCAGACACTTTTCGATCGGCGACTCGTATTATTGACCTGCCCTTAACTGGTCCAACAGCTAATCAACTGGCGGTACGCAATTTGTATTGTGGAGTAAATGGTATTTTTGATACCCAAATTGCTCGCGATGCAGTCGATTATGTCAAGCTGACATTACCCGTATTAACCGGCGTAGAGGCGCTGGGAATCGTAGAGATGGTTGGCGAAGGGGTGGATGACTTTCGTCCAGGCGATGTGGTTATCACCACGCGCTTCCCGTCGGGTTACAGGCAGTGGAATATTGGCGCGGCCAGCGATTTTCATAAAGTAGCTGATGCACGCCCGGAATGGCTTGTACTAGCGTCAACAGGTGTTTCGGCATACGTTGCACTGCATCATATCGGCGAAATCAAACGGGGTGAAACCGTTGCGATCTCTGCTGCCGCAGGTGGGCTTGGCCATTTGCTGGTGCAGATTGCGAAAAACCTGGATTGTCATGTTATCGCAATATGTGGCGGGGAAAAGAAAGTGGAATTTGTGAAATCATTAGGCGCTGATAGTGTTATTGATTACCGCCAGACCGATGTGGCGGACTATTTAAACACACACTATAAAGACCAACTGGATATTGCATTTGATACCGTAAGTGGCTCTATACACGATGCGTTTTTGGATAATCTTGCGCCCCATGGCCGTTTAATTGTCGGTGGCGCAGCGGCAGATCTTGATGGTAAGCCCGAAGTTGTATCACGGCCTCGGATCGCGAATAAGCTGTATTACAAAAGCGCGTCAGTTCGTGGATTTATGAATGGGTTATTAGCCGACAAATGGCCGCCAGCGAGGGATGCTCTGTTTGCTGATTTCATCGAGGGAAACCTAAAAGTGTGTATTGATACGCCGCAGTTCAAAGGACTTGACGGAGTGTATGATGCGGTAGAGCGGCTACTGTCGGGGCAATCCATGGGTAAGGTTCTCGCCGACCTACGTTAATTTTTTGCAAGGTAAAATATATGACAGCGCAACAGAGTAATATCACGCTGGGCCCCGTGCTCTGTGGCACCCTGGTGTGTCGCAATCTGGCCTGGATAACAAGCGCTTACACGCAGTTTCTGGGTGTAAAAGTAACCGAGGAAGGTTATATCGATCCGCTTTTGGCGGCAGCCTGGGGCTGTCCGGCGATGGCAGGCAGTCCCTATGTCATCATGGGAAACGCTTTAGGCGACAATTGGATACGTTGTATAGAACAGTCGGGGTGTGAAATCAGTGAACCGATCTCGACCCTTGGCTGGATGTCTCTGGAAATACTGGTAGACGATGTCTATGCATTGGCCAGGAAATTTGAGGACAGCCCATTTACCATTATTGGTGATCCTAAGCCGCTGGATGTCAGCGACGGTATTGAAGCCTTTCAAGCGACCGGACCGGCCGGCGAAGTACTGTATTTAACCCGTGTTCTTCGCGAAGTGCCCCCCTTCGATTTACCCATGGCGCGATGCGAAGTTGACCGTCTGTTTATCCCGGTATTACTGGTTCCTAACCGGGATGCATCGATGGAGTTGTATAGCAGACTGAGTGCGTCCAAACCACTGGCTTTTGATACCAAGGTTACCGTGATTAACAACGCTCTGGATCGCAATATTGATGAGCGTATGCCGATTGCGAGTATCCAGTTTAAAGCACAGACTTTTATTGAAATTGATGAGGTGGCATCCTTACCGATGAGACCTGCAACAGCGAATGGTTTACCTTCCGGTATTGCTATGGTGAGTTTTGTGGTGGATAACCTGGATACAGTTGACCTTTCACCACTGGGACCAATTGTAAAATCAGACTCGCTGCTCTATAACGGTCGTCGAAGTGCACTCTACCGAGGCACTGCAGGTGAGCTAATTGAACTGATTGAAGATTCGTAGATCAAGTTAACAATAAAAAGCCCTGGATGGTTTTCCCATACCAGGGCTTTTTATTTTTCGTCAAGCGGCTATTCTCAGCTATTTATTACGAACCTGATACAAAAGCCGCCTGGCTTGATAAACGCATTTTGTGCTTTGTTACACCGCTTTTACCTGAATGAACAGGTTACCATTGGCGCGCCGTGACCAAATGCGTTTATCTAGAACCAAACAGGGCAATATAACTAGTCCGATTAGAATGTTACGCTGAAATCAACCCCAACAGTACGCGGGTCACCAGGGTAAATCCCCGCGTTACCGGCTGTACCTGCTGCCGCATATTCTTCGTCCAGCAGGTTCTTGGCCCAGGCCGAAACGTTGTATTCAATATCAGTTCCCCAGGTATATCCAAACCGGGCATTGATTATATTGGTGTCATCACGAGCGATGAGTTCGCTGTTGCCCAAATCGTTATACTGCTTATCGGTGTAGGCATATTGTAGATTCGCCACAATATTACCGGTGCCAACTTCCTTAAAGTAAGTCATATTAAGGCCATAACTTAGCGGCGGTGCTTGCTTTAATTCATTGTCTTTGTCGATTAACGCTTTAGCGTCTTCCGTGAGGGTTGTGTACTTCGCTTCAAGCGTACCAACATAAGCGTCAATAAGCAGATCCTCGGTGATCTGATAGGTAAGAGACGCTTCTATTCCATAAGTTTCCACATCACCGGCATTAATTCGTGTAAAGCCGATGGGTGTTGAACCATTTACTTGTAGATCACTATAATCATTGAAGAACCCATTCAGGTTTAAGCGTAATGTTTTAGTCAGATCACTTTTCATACCCACTTCATAGGTCACCACCGTTTCATCTTCTACCGCCAGGAAACTATCTACCGACCAACCACCGGATTTAAAACCTGTGGTTATCGATGCGTAAGTCATTAGATCGTCACTCACATCGTAGGAGACTGCGGCTTTCCATGATAGATCATTCCAGTTATTCGATTGATCGCCGGCGTTGGCTTTACCCAGTGCACTCCAGTAATCGTCACTGGCAATACCAGTGAATTCTTTTTCTTCCCATGTGTAGCGAAGTCCGCCAGTGATGTGTAGATCGTCTGTGGCGTTGTAGGTGTACTGACCAAACAGAGCGGCAGAGTCGGTATTGATGTAAATTTGGGTGCTGCCCAGATAGAACTCCGCATACTGATCGATGCGTTCGTTATACAGATATAGTCCCGCTACCCATTCATAACGGTCGGTATATTCTGATAAGCGAAATTCCTGAGTGCGCTGATCCTGCTTTAATTCCTGATAATAGGGTAAACTGATAATGGCATTAAACTGATTGTCTAATTTACGGTAAGAGGTTAGAGAGTCAAACTGAAGGTCACCAAAGGCACGGTGCGCACTAAAACTGGTGCCACGCTGATAGGTTTTGTTGGCAAATTCGCCCAACTGTATGTCTCCACCGATTAATCCGCTTAGGGGAAAATCTGCCTGACTGATAGTGAATAAATCGCCGTCATCGTCCATGCCCTTAGAAGGATATCCGGGCTCAGAGTTATCGGCTGAAAAATCGCCCGACCACAGTAAATCCCAGACTTCGCCGTAATATTTAACGGCTAACTTAGCGCCTTCCTTGTTAACTTTGCCCAGCTTCTCACCATTATCTTTGTTGGTCATAAAGCCATCCCGATTCTGGGTGTACAACGATACCTGGGCCGCCATTTTATCGCTTAGCGCTTTGTTAACCATCAGGTAGCCTGAGGCAAGATCGTAATTCCCCGCGCTCAGTTTAAGCTTTACTTCGTCATCCAGTGATGGTTGTCTGGTCGTTACCTTGATGGCTCCACCATTTGAGTTACGGCCATACAAGGTACCCTGTGGACCGCGTAAAACCTCAATAGACTGAATGTCGGCCAGTTCAAGTAATGCACCGGTTTGGCGGCCAATATAAACGCCATCAACGTAGATACCGATGGCCGGGTCAGCACCTGCGCGTGATTCATCCTCACCAATTCCCCGCAGAAAGACTTTCATACCAGATGCAGCACCGGTGTTTTTAGCAATGTTGATATTGGGAACCGTTTCGTTGATATCCAGCGCATTAGTCATATTGCGAAGCTCTATGTCTTCTTCACTTAGCGCTGTTATCGCAATAGGAACAGACTGTAGATCTTCCTCTTTATATTGCGCAGTAACCGTAATTTTTTCGAGCTCCTGGGCCATTGAATTATGGCAAGCCGCAGATATTGCGGTGGCAAGTAAGAGTTGTTTGAAGCAGGTTGATGTTAAAACTGAAGCGTGTTTTTTCATGACTTGGTTCCCAATGTTGTCGGTTTTTGACGGCAAGTATTATTAGAATAATTATTAATCACTTTGTTATATCTATATGACATATCTAGTGCTATTGCAATAGTCGCTTTGACATTTTTTACATTTTTATAATTAAATTTAATCAGGGTTTTTATTGAGGTTTTTCGTATGGTGGTAGATTTCTTTAGTATCTCAATGTCGCATTGACATAATGTAATAACAATGTAGTCTTTTCATAAATAAAACCAACAGGCATTGATGTGTCTATTACTTCTGAGTGTCAGACAAGTTCCCGTGACGATACGTCGTTGGTCTCTTCCAAGGTGGATATCAGTCAATTGTTTTCGCTGGTGATTTCTGCTGGAGGAGTACAGGCTATGTCAGCGGTAGTCGGGATCTTCACTATTAAGATTATCGCCCCGCTGGGCAGCCATGTGCTGGCCGCTGTGACCGGAGGCCAACGTTTATATTTTATAGTGCAAGCCATTTTACTGGGTATCAATGTGGGAACTATGGCGATGGTGTCCCGTAGTATAGGGCGTCAGGACCCTTTATTGGCAGCCGAATGGTTGCGCGCATCTTTGCTGCTGTCGGTACTGATTTCTCTGTTTATGTCAGCATTGTTCTGGCTTGCGGCTAACCCTTTATTAAGCGGACTTGGTCTGGCCGGAGAGGCGCATACGGAAAGTATTGACTATATCCATCAGCTCTGTATTTTTCTTCCTGGTATCGCTGTTTACTTAATACTCGCCAGTGCGTTAAGGGCAATGAGTATCACTACAATTCCTCTCGTTTGCGGCATATTGCTAAATATCCTCACTGTGTATCTTACCTTTACTTTTGTGCATCACGCGCCGTTTATGAATATCACTGCTTCTGGTGGCGTCGCTATGGCTGCCGGGCTGGGAAATTTTATAGGTTTGCTGTTAATGCTTGGCTTATTGTGGTCTAAGGTATCGTCCCTATTCAGCGGCGTGTGGCCAGTGTCCAAAATACTGCCAATATGGCGCGTGAGTTACCCGGCGATACTCGAACAATTGATACGTCAGGGATCGGTACTCGCTTTTTTATGGGTAGTAGCGCATTTTGGCGATGACGCTTATGCTGCCTACGGAGCAGGCATCATGTTAATGGCGGTGTCCATTGTGATTGGTTTTGGTTTTTCTATTGCCACAGCCGTTATGGTGGGTCAGGCATTGGGGCAGAACAACCCGGCACTGGCCAGAAAGGTTATTCGTACATCTTTGCTGATATCGCTGGGCTTGATGTCCCTCCTGGGAATTTTACTGGGTATCTTTGCTGATGAGCTGGCACTTTGGTTGGTGATTGAAGGTGAGGTGGTCAGCTATACGGCAAGTTTTATACTGATATTTGCCCTGATTCAGCCTGTGATGGCGGCTGATTTTGTTTACGTGGGGGCGTTGCAGGGGTCTGGCGATACCCGCTGGCCAATGGTCAGTGTCATTGTTGGACCATTGTTGGTCAGATTCAGCGTAGCTTATGCGCTGCTGGCGATAGGCGCGGATATTGAATGGATTTTTGCGACCATCCTGCTCGACTATATCGTTAAAACCGGTATCGTTGCATGGCGCGCTGAATACCGGTTTAGATATATTCTGACCGGGTAATTACTCTATCGAATATTCTACAAGCTCATAGCGGGTTTGCATGTATCCGCCAGCCTCTGCCGCAACGGCAATAAAATGGTCTTTTGTGCACCATACTTCATACGTTGGATGTTCTTCTGGCAGTCCTTCTGCCGTATCCGTGTAGCCAAAGTGATAGCACTCAAATGTACCGGCAGGAACGGTAATGGTTTTCTCGCCAAGGTATTCAATGCCATAGCGTAAACGAAACAGCATAGGTCCGGTAGCACCGCGGTGATCCGGGCTGGTCAGTGCCATGTCATTAAACAACTGTTTACCTAAACCGGCACTGCGGTCGTACACCTTACACGCAAGACCATCAGCAACGATTGGGTGCGAACCTAACCATCTGATAGGAGAGGATAGGGGAATTTTCTGACTGATGCGGCCGTCGCGCTGATTGTAGGTTTCGCATTCGGCCATATTGTTGGTAAAGCGAAACCAGCCGGTACCTTCAAATTTATGACCCACGGTAATGCGGTTAAAGCAATCCTGTGGATAGTTATCTTTATCAAAGGCCAGGGTAATGTCTCTGATAACCGCTGGCTCGTCGTCAATTTCGCAGTGAGCGTGTAGTACGCGGGTTTCGTCCTGTTGTACGGTAAGAGAGAAATATTCCCGGCCCCGCTCCTGATTCATACGCTCGGGCTTTAAACTGGTATACAGAATTTTTCCCCGAATAGTTTGATAGCTCATTGCTAATACTCCACAGATTAAATGATGAGATGAAGGCCAATTGCCGAAATCAGGAAAAGTAATCCCCAGATAACAAAGACAAATGGGCGGGCACCGCCGATACTTGAGGCAATCACCTGATTGGTCTGCGCATCAACGGTATTATTAATAATGTTGGCAAATACCGCAAAAAAGGGCTTAAGCTTGATACGAATACAGAGTCCCATCAGTACAGTGATGCCAAATAATGTGAGTTTACAGGCGGCCCAATCGGGGCTGAGTGAGGTGTGCGACACGAGGCTGGCAACACCGTAACCTAAGGTTGTTACACAAACGGCAATTCGGATTACCCAGTCACTGACGGTGAGCCATGAAGGGCTGCTATGCTTAACATGTAAGGTGATCAGGATAGCCAGCCAACTGAGGGTAACTAACCAGATGAGAGCCATTACAATAGTCGGTACAGCAAGTACGCCAAGATTGAAAGCGAGTTGCAAGCCCGTTGGCAAAATGAGTGGCATGGCGAAGCGTGGTCCTTGATCGCAAGCAATCAGAATTTTAGTTGCGACCAGGCGGGACTCGGCACTCAGTGTAGTATTTAGTAAGTAGCGGCTGGCAATAAAGGTACCCAGATCACCACCTAACCAGTACACCAGACACATCAGGTGCAGGTATTTCATTACCAATATCTCTGTCATGAGATCATCCTTTTCAGGACTGATAGCCAGTCCATGTCCTGCGTACCAAGAGGTTGCACACTGATGCCTGCTTGCTCTAACAAGGCAGTATCACAGTGTTGAGAGAGTGGTACGATATAATAGTTAAAACGCGCACCAGGTAGTTTGCATTCTAACCAGGAATACGTAGTTTCAGCAGCAACCGCCGCAGGCCACGCAGCACCGGCTTTTAGCAGTGAGCAGGCACGTTGATGGATGGCTGCGGGTTCCAGTATGTCACCGGGACGTTTTCGTCCGGCTATGGTCCGGTTATACCAGGGACTGTAAATGCGCTCCCAGCGAGCAATGCGGAACGCGCGTAACAAATGCGCACCATCCCATGCCGGAGTAAGATCACTGGCATAGTGGGTCAGCCAGTTGTTTGTATCGGTATCAGGTTGGGTGTTGATATTAAGTGCTGCACCACTCTTGGCGTAATCTTGTTCAACCAGCCAGGCGGCAATACGCCCGCCAAGGCTATGCCCAACTGCGACATAGTCACTGATTGCTAATGTATGTAAAGCAGAGTGAATCCAATCACCCAGCGCGGCAACGGTAGCAGGTGGTTGAAGCAGACTTTCAGAGTCCCCCTGACCAGGTAAATCCAGTGCGATGACATTGTGCGTCGGTGCTAGTAATGAAATGATTCGCTCATAAATGGCCTTGGATTCCCCGGCACCTGGCAAAAGCACCAATATTGGGACATTACGGGAGTGACTTAAACAGCCACTAAAAGCTAATGCTTCCCCCGACTTTCCTACCCAGCCATGGGTAACGCCAGTGTTATCGGTCATCGTTTTTGGTGCGGCACGCCGGACAGTGCCGGTACGCTGTTTCAGACAACGTCCGATAGCGGCATACAGTGAATTCATATCGTCATGCAACTCAGTGTTAAACTCTTTAAAAACCGGCCGATTATAATGATTTGCTAGCGGATCATTTTGGTGACAAACAAATAATTGAGGACAACGGACCTGTGGTAACCAGTGTTCGGTTACAAACGTAAATGCGGCATGGTAAGCCAGCCGATAACCGTCCCCTGCCTGCAATACGTCCATGGCGTTAGCATGTAACCGCGATACCGGGCTCATGTCGTACTCCATCAGGTTGCGATGTTCTGCCACATGCCAGGGGAAAAAGGCGACCTGTTCCTCTATGCGGGCCCACAGCCACGTCATGTGGCTACCGTCCCAAACAGGCGTAAAAGGTGGTAGATAGCCTTGTAAAATGGTGTTGCGCTCGTCGTTTGTCCAGGCAGTAAGACCGTCGCAGGTCAGAGCAGTTACTTCGTCAGGAGCGATGGCAGCCAGGGTACAGGAGATCGCTGCGCCGGTATGAAATCCATACAAACCATACTGTTTTAAACCTAGCGAATTAGCAAAAGCTTGCAGTGCCCTGGCATAGTCCAGTGTGGTGGGTTGCTGAGATTCATTAAGGGCGGTTGATAAGCCGTATCCAGGCGTGTCCGGCGCAATCGCACAAAACCCCTGTTGGGCTAAATACTGCACCAACGGTAACACCGCCCGAGATGATTGTGGTGAACCGTGTATAACCAGTACCGCCGGGCCGGTGCCACTAATCTGATAACGCACTTTGCGTCCCTGCACGCTGCAAAAGGCCTGATACACGGGTTGCACTGATACCGACATCGCTGATCCTATGATAAAACATGATCGATAATAAGATATATTGACATAACAATATCGTTATGGCTATCCTGTTTGCAAATTTTATTGTCGCTTTTATGCGGCTATTCACCTACGAATACAGAGAATGTTATGAAGCTATCCGGTATTAAAGTTGTTGATTTGTCTCAGTTTCTGCCAGGTCCACATCTTTCAATGATGATGGCTGATCATGGTGCGGATGTGATCATGATTGAACCTCCCACTGGTGAGCCGACCCGTCAGGTAGGCTTAAAAGCCGACGGTGAGTCCATTTGGTTTCGTAATATCGGACGTGGTAAGAAAAGCCTGTCACTCAACTTAAAGCACCCTGAAGCCAAAACCGCACTGTTGAAATTAATGGACGGCGCCGATGTGGTGATTGAAGCGTTTCGTCCAGGTGTTGTCGAGCGCTTGGGAATTGGTTACGACGTCGTTGCACAACGTAACCCTGGTGTGGTGTATTGTTCTATATCTGCTTATGGTCAAACCGGACCAAAACGCTTGAAGGCCGCTCATGATTTGTCCATCCAGGCAGACTCCGGTTTAGTGGCCGTAAATGAAGGCGCTGATGGTCAACCGGCCAGTCCTGGCGTGCCCTGTGCCGATATGGCGGCCAGCTTAATGGCCTTTTCGGGTATTATGATGGCACTGTATGCCCGCCAGACAACAGGTCAGGGTGACTATCTGGATATTTCTATGCAGGATACTTTAGTGGCCTGGACGCCAAATGTCATGGGGCCGGTATTTGCCGAAGATAGATCGCCGGTAGTAAAAGATGAGCGTTCATGGGGGGGCTCAGCCATGTATCAGGTGTATCAAACCAAAGATGGCCGTCACCTGACATTAGGCGGTAGTGAAACGAAGTTTGCCTATAACCTGCTGGTTGCACTGCAACGAGAAGATCTATATCCATTATGCAAAGCAGCGCCGGGTGAGGCACAGCGCCCGGTGGTCGCGTTTTTTAAAGAGACTTTCCTCAGTAAAACCCTGGAGGAATGGGAAGCTTGGTTTGAAACAGTGGATGTATGCTGGGCCCCGGTGCGTAATTTACATGAAGCGATTCACCAGAACCACCTGGCTGAACGGGAAATGTTAATGAAAGATACTGAGGGTAAGTACCACTTAGGTGTACCCATTAAATTCAGCAAGCAACCGGCGAAGCCCGATTTTACACGCCCTCAACAGGGAGAACATGCAGCACAGTTACTAACTGAGCTGGGCTATGATGAGGTAACTATTGCCAGATTGATTGAAGAGGGCGGGGTGGTTGCTTAACCTCGCTGGTTTACCTGAAAGCTGCACAATCCTTAGGCTGAGTAGCTCAGCTTCCTAGGCTCATTGGTGTACAGGTTTATTACAGAAGTTTCTGAGCGGTATACAAGCCAAATGAAAGCGTTGTGCTGATAGTTTCTTAGTCTGTGGTGTGCCGCTGGCTACAGGTAATTGATCCCAGTGCACCAAATTTGTCGCGGGTGTTCGAAATAAGCTTTCTTTTTCAGCAGCAACGTTCAAAGGCCGGTATGCATTGGTTAAAGAGAGCTTGCTCAGACTTAACCAACCTTGCCTGGTAGCGAATGTCGCCCGGTGCAAGCCGGCCAGCATCACAGCAAAGTCGAATATTCATATTCTATCGCTATTCTTACCAAAGGGTTTCTGCAGCAACAGGCTGGATTAACCAATGTAACGGAAATGTCTCAGGCATCGAGGGCGTTAAGGCATAATTGCTCGGTCAGCTTACGTAAACGATGGTTTGCACAGTCACTCAACGCCTGAGCCCTGGCTAATTACATTCTGTTATGTTCGTTATCGCTCCCGGGCGTTTGTTCGCTTTTGTTCATTGAGATAAGTGGCTGCAATTGCTTGGCCGCGGCCAACAGGGAGGCATCGCGACCTGGCTGTGCCAGTAATTGCATTGCCATCGGGCGACCTTTTGAGTCAAGGCCTATGGGAAGTGAAATGGCAGGCATGCCAGCAGCGTTGGCCAGCGACGTTAAATCAGCGAAACCTGGTGGAGGCATATCAGTAAGGCGCGGGACGGCTTCAGCTATGGTAGGGAGCAGTAAAACATCACAATTGCCAAGCCATGTGCGCAGCAAATTACCGACGGTTCGCAGACTGTTATGTGCCTCGGACACGATATGAGGCGGCTGGTTGGTCAACCAGTTGAGCATGGACTGTACGCCCTTGGATACATCAGACAGCGGGTTAGCGTGATACGCGGCCAATGCAGACGTTATGTCTGCTTCCACGGTAATTAAACCGGCACGGCGCAGTTTACCCGGATTGAAATCAAGTCGCTTGTTGATAACCGTATAACCTGACAGTTGTAGCTGCTCTGTTGCGTGTTGGTAGGCACATGATACATCATTACTGACCGCGGCCAATTGCGTTAAATTAGACACCACGGTAACCGATAACGATGGTGTTGATAACGGCTTAGGCTGATAGGGAACAGGATGACTTTCACTGAGATGTTGCCAGTTCGTTGCCGAGTAAAGCACGGGAAGCCAGAGTTCGAGGTCACGAAGCGAGCGGCATAAAGGCCCGATATGATCCAGGGCCTGGCTACAGGGGACGCTACCCTCATTACTTATGGCAAGATATGTGGGTTTTAAGCCAACAATGTTGTTACACGCGGCGGGAATGCGCACACTGCCCATAGTGTCAGTACCCAGTGCCATGCTGCATAATCCTGCAGCCACCGCAGCACCTGAACCGCCGCTTGAACCACCCGGCACAAGCTCAGGATATCCGGGATTATAGCACTGGCCGTGGTGAGGGTAGTTGTGCCCTGTGCCCAGCGCCAGTTCGTCCATATTGAGCTTACCGAGAATAATGACGCCTGCGGCCCGCAGCGCAGCGACGACGGGCGCATCCGTATCGGCGTGTGCTAATACGGTATTGGTTGCAGCAGTCGTGGGCATACCGGCGACATCGATATTGTCCTTCACTGCGACAATCAAGCCATCAATAGCACTGAATGGCTTGCCAGCGGCATAACGGGCATCACTTTGCGCTGCAGCATCCAACGCCGCTGCACTGTCATAATGGATAAAACAGTTAAGGGCGCTGTTTGCTTCAATGGCATTTAGCGTCAGTGCGAGTAATTCGCTGGCGGTTATCTCACCATTGGCTATTGCTGCCGACTGTGCAGTGGCATCCTGCTGTAATATGGGCGCTTCATGAGAGTTCATAAACGTTACTTTTTAAAGCGATTGTCAATTAAACGAATTGGCTTTTGACGACTATCGATTCCGGTTAACGAGGCCAGCGATCCTGGTTCCGTTAATTCAACCTGCATTTCAATTCCTAATCGCTGTTTCAGTAACGCTTTGATTTCGCGATTAATAGCTTCGCCCATCAGTTTAGCCTCGGCTTTGACTATCATTTCATCCCGGCCATTAGCATCACGTTCTACCACGCAGATGTAATCGCCGGCAAAGGCCGTGTGTGAATCCAGGATCGGGCCTATCCCGGTCGGATAAATATTAATGCCGCGAAGCTTAACCATATTGTCTGAGCGGCCCATAAAGCCGCGGGTCCGGCGGAACGGCAGATCCAGACTATTGCGGTAAGGCATGATCTCCGTGACGTCATTACTGTTGTAGCGGATAATCGGATAGATATCATCCTTAAACAAACAGGTGACGACCTGATTACCAAATACTCCTTCGCCATCCAGTACTTCGTCGGTTTCGGTATCGAGGATTTCGACAAACTGAGCATCTTCCCAAATGTATAAGCCATCGTGGTCCGGGCCCTCAGCAGAAATAGCGCCGGTATCACCGATACCGTACCAGTCGAACAGTTCAGGGCCGCCCCAGGCGTCGGCAATGACTTCTCGGCCTTCCTGGCCGAAGTGGCCGGAAATCATATCTATTTTTATGTCTTTGCCCGGTTCAATACCGTGTTCTTTAGCGACATCCGCCAACCGTTTGAGGTAATCAGCAAAACCTACCAATACGTTAACATTGAAATCACGCATCAGATTAACCTGTTGAACCGAGCGGGTTTCTATGCCGGTACCGGCCGACAGAAAAATAGCATTGGTAAAATGAATAAGCGCTTCGCGAATGTAATGGCCACCGTTGATCATGCCGTGTCCGTAGCAAGACTGTACCGTTGCTCCACCTGGCAATCCCTGAAAACGATAGGTCCTGCCCAGCAACAGATTTTGTACTTCACGGGAATATGGGCCAAACATCAGTGGTTGTGGCGTACCGGTAGTACCAGACGTGGTGTGAAATACCATCGACGGGCGCGTTTCTGCAGTATAAGAATTGATACCGCTAAAATCCCCCAATGGCGGATATTCTTCCAGGCTTTTCATCAAATCTGATTTGGAATAGGTTGGTAGTTTGGCGATATCCTCGAGGCCGCGAATGTCGCCAGCCTGAATGCCTGCTGCGCCCCAGTGCCGCTGATAAAACGGTATTTGCCAGGCGCGGGCCATGACCTTTTTAAAGCGTTCGTTCTGAATCGAGAATAGTTCGTCACGGCTCATACCCGTAAATGTTTGCCACAGTGCATCACCTATGGGGTAGTCTGCGAGCATTTTCTTGATATCAAAGGTTTCAAAGTAAGTAGGATAGGTCATGATATTTACTCCTCGGGGACGTCACCCGGCACACTCAGATGGAGCAGCAGGTCAATATTGTTCAGGGTGTCCAACGTATCTGTGGTGTCGATTAATTGTTGGACTTGGCTGTTATTAAGTGGCCGTGGTGCTGCTTTACAGCAGCGTATAAATTTATTCAGATGTTGCTCGCGACTAAGCGGACGGGCAGGGCTACCCAGTGTATTAGGGATATCGTGATTCAACACGCGGCTATCCTTCAGTACTACTTCAATGCGCTGGGGGCTCATGGCATTAGGATCGGTATTGTCATCCAGCTTCACCACGAATTTCTCAGCCAACGCAAGACGTTCTGGATTGCACAGTTTGTCGTCGTCGTAACAATCCACGGCAACATCACCATCAATAAATAAGGTTGCGGCACTGTAAGCGAAGCATAATCTCGCATAGCTCACCGCCATCCCTGGTGTAGGACGCCGACCAATTAAACGGTTAATCAACGGCGGTGCATACAGTGTGACCTGGTTGATATCGCCGGCTTTAATACCGTAATGATCAATCAGAACCTGCAATGCGTCGAGCCCACCGTGGCAGGCCCGACCGGTTGGGAATGGTTTATGAGAGACCTGATTGATACGGTGCTCGTCGAGCAGAGCTTGCATCGCAGTTGGAAAATCAGACTCCCGTTCAATCAGCGAGAAAAAGCCAAAGGGCCCATCCAGAATATCAACCGGGCCGTCAAGGCCTGCCACCGCAAGATCATATGCGTTTACAGCGCTTCTGGCTGCGACACCTATCTGCATCGCCAGCATGGATGTCCCTTCTAAATGGGCCTGCATAGTGCCGCCCAGCATACTGTAGGTAATGCCAAGAGCCTGTATGGTTTGGTTTCTGTTAAGACCATCTATCCAGGCCATGGCGCATACCGCACCGAGGGCACCGCACCAGGCCGGACGAAAAAACGTTAAGGGCGAACGGGTGGCGCTGCCTAGTGTTGTAGCAACATCAACAGCAACGCTAACAGCGGTTAAAAACTGCTTACCACTTACGCCTCCCTTGCGCTGACAAAAAGCCAGTAATACTGCCTGAATGACTGCCATTGGATGTACAACGGCGGCTTCGTGAACACAATCAAACTCCTGATTATGAATTTGCCAGGCATTGACCATGGCAGCCGAAGGCGCGGGCAGCCATTCGCCCGTATTAAACACTTGTGCATCATGGCCAGCTCCCCAACTTTGACACAACTTTTTCAGCGATGTAGCAAAAGGTACTCTGGCGCCACAGATGCCTACTCCCATTGAATCCTGAATAAACGTTTTCAGCTTGCCAATGGTGCCTGCATCCAGGTCCTCAAAGCGTTGGTTAAGCGCATAGTCCACCAGTTGATGTAAAGACTCGGTTGACTGACTCATGGTGTCACCTGATAGGGAAAAGAGCATTCCGGCGTGGCATAAGCGAATGCTGCTATCCAGCGCTCATCACTGTTATCAGACAGTACACTCATTAAATCTTGCTGACGTTCTGCAGCCACATCGGCGGCGTGAAATAAATGACTGGCTTTACCGATAATCTGTTCAGTTGTCATGGGATTGCCTGGATCGCCCAACACGTCATCAATGTTAATGACCTTGCGTTCACCATTCTTCAGGGACACGGTGAGTGTTGCGCCGTAGGCATTCGGGTAGGCGATCTGACGCATCCGACTACTGCGTACCGATATTTTATCGCGCCATTCAGCCAGTTCAGGGTGGCTGCGGCTGTCAGTGTCGAAATCTCCCAGCGTCGGCTCGCCTCTGACTATCGTGACCGCAATGGCATGCTGTAAACTAAACTTGGCCTGTAGTTCGGTTTGCGGGTCGGGGTTATCACAAAAACGTAGCGCGTCGTCGTATGTTTCTAGCGTTAGTGATTCAATGTCATCAAGTGGCGTGTCAATCTGCAATGCGGCATCAATAGCCGGGTGGGTATGCCGACAAGCAGGCCAGGGTTTAAAACTGCAATGCCATAACAGCCAAGGCGCATCAGCGTCGCATAAAATAGCCTCTGGTATACCGCCTCCGGCGGTAGCGGCAAGTAACCCTTGCTTGCCTTCAAGTAAACTGGCCGGGCCTTCTATACCAACTTGTGCGGCAATAGCAGCTTGTACACCGGTAAGTGCCGCCCAGCCATTGTGCAATTGCTTACTCTGGGTGTTCTCATGGCGCATTTGCCAAAGCCCACCGGTGCGGGTGCCGGCGTTAGCCAGCGCATGTATCCATTGAATATCGTTCAGCTTTAGTAGTTCACAAGCAGCGGCAGCGGCGCCAAATGCTCCGGCGGTAGAGGTATTGTGCCAGTACTGATAATGCGCCGGACCAAAACTACGGCCAATTCTTATCATTGCTTCATAGCCAACGATAATGGCATTAAGCAGGGCTTCCTGGGTGGCTCCAATGTGCTGCGAAACGGCAATAGCGGCGGGGATCACCACCGGACCGGGATGCAAAATTGAGGTACGGTGTACATCGTCCATTTCCAGAATGTTGCCAAGTGCCCCGTTGAATAACAGTGCAGTTTGCAAGTCTGCTTTGCCATGGCCTGCTACGCTTATATTACCGGCACTGCGTAAATTGTTCTGCCAGCTACCGAGCTTTTTGCCGGTGTCAGTAGTGGTGCCAAGCAGGGCGCATCCCAGCCAGTCGAGTACATGTAATCGAGCACGTTGACGATCCGTATCGCTAACAGGGCGTTTTAATAACGGAATAAGTTCAGTTAGCAGGGTGGTTGCCATGAGCCTTTTGTTTGACTAAAAGTATAATGTAATAACAATAATACATACTATTCAGTAAACATCAATATGGACCACGGGGATTTCATAAGAAATGCCGTGTGATGACCGGAAAAAGAAATACAAATTTAAAAAGCAAATCGCCCTCTAAAAGAGGGCGATAAGGTAAACCTAATGAACCGTTGTGGTTACTGAGATACTTGCTCAACCACGGTTTCCATATCGGCCTGACCGTTGGTTTTTTCAGTGATCTCTTCGCGGTTCTGCTGAATGATTCGCAGGATGCGCGAAATAAACTCCTGGTGCCAGATTTGACGTTGTTCAGCGGCCTGGGGATCAGGTTTATAGTTCTCGATTGCCTCACGGGTAACGCCATTACCTGCTTCGAGCAAACGTTCTATGGTATCTACGCGCTCACGGGTGACGGCCAGTTCCTGGGCAATTGCCATGGTAATATTAAGTAACTGCTCAGTCTGTTCTGCTTCCATAAAGTAAGGGCGCTGACCTTTAGCTTTACGGCCAGCATCGGCAATATAATCTACACTCATGCGACAGACTCCTGTTTTGTGGCTTCGGCGGGTTTCCATGCGCCAAATACGTTCCAGGCGGCGGCGCGACCATAGTCCTCAGACTTATCGCCGGTTTCGGTTTTCGGAAAAATTGATTCATCTACCTTGGCGGTGACCGCAGCGGAAAACTGTAAGTCAGCGGGCAGGCCAGTACTGTCTATCATGTCAACCAGATTGACATCGTGCATAGCGCCCCAGAATGGTTCGTTGTTATTCCAGGTATCCCAGTCACGAATAAACTGTTCAAACACCGGACGGTCGGCATATTGGGGTTGTTCGAGGTGCAGTGACAGTCCTCCTGGTACAAGCAGACGGCTAATTTCGCTCAAAATCTTAGGCATGGACTGGGCCGACAGCTCGTGCAGAACCATGCTGGTGGTAATTAGGTCAAAGCTTTCATCATCAAACTGGGATAAATCTTCAGCATTTACCTGCATAAAAGTAATGTTGTTCACACCCAGTGCTTTTGCGCGAGCATGTCCATAGCGCAGCACAGGGGCTGATACATCAATAGCGATGATCTCGGCGTCCGGGAAAGCCTGAGCTATGGGGACAATGTTGTGACCGATTGTACAGCCTATGTCCAGAATACGCTTGGGTTCAACGTTTGGATGATCTTTTTTCAGCCAGTCTGAAATCGCTCTGCCACCCCCATCAGTCATGGAACCAAGCTGACCAACCGTTGTGACAAATAATCCGCTGTCGTAGTTTGCGCCAGCGCTTACATCGCCTTCAACCACAGATGTATGATAACTGCCTGGCATACAGTGGGTATCTACTACGGTGACGTATTCAGGAATTTGTGCCTCTGGATTTAATACCAGGGTGTCAGCGCCATCGTTGTAACTTGCTGCAGCGGCATTGATTGCATCAATCTGGCGTAATACCAGCGAGCGTCCTGCCTGTTGACGGCATTCCATGGTGCTGCGACGCAATGCACTCCACCACTGATAGAAGGGTTGCTTCTTCATCATGTCGCGGACTTCGTGACGCGTTTGAGGTTCTCTGCCATGCTCAGCCCTGAATGCCGGTAGGGCATTTTGTTCGTAGCTTTCCTTGACACCCGGTAAAACCGAAGCAGACAAGTGCATATTTAAATTGGCAAGAAAGTTAAAGCGCGCAATTTCGTCATGTTTAGCTTCAGGGAAAAGCGCATGTTTTCCCACTTTGTCCCATGTTGGCGGGACTTTACGGTTACTACTCATAAGCAACTCCTTGTGGTTAGCTGCGACTAAAAGACGGTATTAGCATACTATAAAAGAAATAAAGATATATTGATATAGGTTAGTGTCATTTGTAGCTTTTTTGTTCTTTTTGTATTGCATTTTCTCGTTTTTTTTGCGCACACGAGGTAGTCAAAGGACTGTCACTACTATAGCGAAGTCACTGACAATTGCATAAACAACTTATCGCCGAAAAGCGCAGAATCGAGCGTTTTTAACACACAGTTTGCATGCATTAAGCAAGTTTTTACTCTGGCAGACGACATCAGGTAGCGTTAATGCCTGGCATGGTGAGTGAGCTATTCCGTTGTTTTTTCCTTTCCTGCAATAAGCACGATGCCATCGTGGTACTGCACCGGTGCTGAAGCACCCGCCTCATCATTGGTCATTGCGCCGTGGCGCATTAGCTTTGGTTTTATTACGGGTAACACCCACACCGGTATCATAAACTGGCGCAAGCCAAATCATGGAACACACGCTGTTAAAGCGTTCAATACTGTCTTCAAAAATGGCGATGGCGGTATCGTGGTCGCCGACTTTCTCGGCGGCATAGCCGTATAAACATTTGATGGGTTTAGTACTGTAAACGCAGGCTGAGGTTGATCAGCCGCGGTTGTGAAAGCCGTCAAATTAATAGAAAAGAGTAATGCAACGTTAACTAATGTCATGGTAATAGCCGGTCTTGTTGTTATTACAATGATAATGGTAAGTAATGTGAAAGATCTTACTTGGGAGTAAGACTATGCCGTGTAGTGAGATATCTGATGGACGCGATGCTAACTACCGCAAACATGGCTCAGTCTGAGGAGCTTTCATTTTATATGACTTAAACTCATGCTGACCAGGGTCTGCCAACCGTTTGTGGCGAACGAATGGATAACCCATGTATAAGGTAACCCAAAGCATAGATATAAGTGGGTATTTATCAGCGCTGATCCGGCGAAAGACTAAGTTACTCACAGTGTGCTTAATCGGGAATTCGGCACCGTTAATTAAACAGAGAATAACTACCGGTATCGTGTTGTTGAAACGCTGCCGAATTGTTTCGGCAGCGTGGCAGAAAGCACCGGACTATATCGCATCCTCGGCTTTAAGGTTTGATACCTGCTCGGCAGAATAACCCAGCGACGACAAAATATCATCGGTATCAGCACCCAGTAGTGAACAGGCTTTACCATCCGGGCGCTGACCATCCAGTTTTACCGGGCTGGCGACGACTCGCATTGTCGGTTTGTTGACGTGAGGAAGGTTTTGCAACATACCAATTTGAGCCACATAGTTATTTTGCAGGGCCTGATCCAGTTCATACACGGGGGCAATCGGAATCTTACCGCCAAACAATTGTACCCAGTAGTCGGTAGTTTGCGCCGAAAAGGCTTCATCAAGTATGCTCTGCAATTCACCACGCTGGCCCTGACGGTCCTTGATGGTTGCAAAACGCGGGTCATCACCGAGTTCCGGCTTTCCAATACCGTCGATCATCAACTGCCAGAACTTCTCGGTCATACACATCACAAACACCCAGCCGTCTTTAGAGGTATAAAGCTGACATGGCACGGTTGAGGGATGCGCAGAACGGCCAATACGTTCAGTGGTATAGCCTTCGTTTAAGTACCAGGTCGCGGGGTAAGTAAGCTGTTGCAAGGCAACATCAAATAAGCTGACATCTACATCGCGGCCGGTACCGTGTTTTAGTACACCGACCAGTGCCGCTAACAGCGCACCGGAAATTGTGGCACCAGTCATAAAGTCCACCATGGATAACCCAAAGCGGGTAGGCGGCGTTTCCGGTGCGCCGGTAAGCGCCATAAAGCCTGCTTCGGCCTGCATCAGGTAATCGTAACCCGGCCAGCCTGCACGTTCGTTATCACGGCCATACGCGGATAGGTGTGCACAAACTATCTTTGGGTTGACCGATTGCAGCGAATCATAATCAAGGCCAAGTTTAGCGGGTTGATCGCCACGCAGGTTGTTCATTACCGCATCAGCTGAGGTCACCAGTTCATGAAAAATCTTGCGGCCGGCCTCGTGTTTGAGGTTAAGACTCAGGCTTTTCTTGTTCCGGTTGAAGGTTTGAAAGAATAAACTGTCATTGTCGCCCAGGTAGAACGGCCCGGATTGACGAGCGATGTCGCCACCACTGGCCGGATTTTCGATTTTGATGACTTCAGCACCGAGGTCAGCCAGAAACATCGACGCGAAGGGACCCGCGCCGTATTGCTCCACGGTAATAATGCGAATGCCCTTAAGCGGTGCCGGCTTATTCATTCCCGTACTCATATCTTATTACGCTCAATCAGTTGCTTGGCAATGATCATGCGTTGCACTTCGTTGGTTCCCTCTCCGATACACATCAGCATGGCATCACGGTAGTAACGCTGGATAGGATATTCCATTGAATAAGAATAACCACCAAAGATACGCATGGCTTCGTTAGCACAAAACACACCGGTTTCAGTTGCGAAGTACTTCGCCATACCTGCTTCCATGTCGCAGCGCTCATGGGCATCGAATTTGTTAGCTGCTTGTTCGATTAGCAGTTTAGAGGCTTCTACCTTAGAGGCCATTTCACCAAGTTTCAGCTGAATCGCCTGATGCTGACAAATAGGTTTACCCATAGACTCTCGTTCCTGGGCGTAACGAACCGCCAGTTTCAGGGCCCCTTCGGCAATACCCGCACCACGTGCCGCCACATTAATACGGCCGAGTTCCAGTCCGCCTACGGTAATAAAGAAGCCTTCTCCTTCGCCTTTTAACAGACTGGAAGCCGGTACGCGGAAGTCTTCAAAGGTCAACTCGCAGGTATCAATCGATTTGTAGCCGAGCTTTTTCATTTTATTAATGGTTAAACCAGGCAGCGGATCCCCGTTTTCATCTTTGGTTTTGATGATAAACATACTCATGCCTTTGTAACGAGGTTGAGCATCCGGGTCGGTTTTGGCCAGTAACAGTAAGCAGTTACCGTTTAATGAGTTAGTGATCCAGGTTTTAGCACCATTGATCACATATTCATCACCGTCGCGCACCGCGCGGGTGCGGATAGCTTGTAAATCAGTACCGGCATTAGGTTCGGTAAGCGCAATACCGCCGCGCAGTTCACCAGCAACCATTTGGGGTAACCAGTCTTGTTTTTGCGCTTCGCTACCAGAGCGTTCAATGGCGGAGGCCATGATCAGGTGCGAGTTAAAAATACCCGATGGCGCCATCCAGGCGCCGGCCACTTTTACCACGATTTTGGCGTACAGTGAGGCCGATAGTCCTAGGCCGCCGTACTCTTCACCTATGGTGGCACCAAACAGGCCCAGTTCAATCATTTGCTCGACCAGCGTGTGAGGGTACTCGTCGGCCTGGTCATGCTCATCAGCAATGGGTTTTACATCGTTTTCGATCCATTTGTCGATTGTATCTAAAATGGCAATTTCGTCTTCTGCAGTCCAGCTCATGGTATTCTCCGCCTGAAATTCGTAGTTATGTTGCGACCAGCGTCATTGTTGGTCGCTTAGCAATTAATAGTTTGCTTTGCCTTCAGCATCGTTGCCTTCGCGCATCACCAGTACTTTGCGAATAAAGGAGCTTACTTTTACGCCGTCCTGGTTAAAGCCGGTAGTGCGCACGGTGACAATGCCTTGGTTAGGACGTGACTTGGATTCTCGCTTATCGATGACTTCGGATTCGCAGTACAGCGTGTCACCAACAAACAGCGGATGGGTCATTTTAATGTCATCCCAGCCTAGGTTGGCAATGGCTTTTTGAGATACATCAGTGACACTCATACCGACCATCAACGCGACGGTGAATGGGCTTGCTACAATGCACTTACCAAATTCAGAATATTTCGCGTATTCTTTGTCAAAGTGCATAGGATGCGTATTCATGGTCAGTAGGGTGAACCAGGTATTGTCGGTTTCAGTAATAGTGCGCCCCGGACGGTGCTCGTAAATATCACCGACTTTAAAGTCTTCCAGGTAGCGTCCAAAAGTTTCGCGGTAGCGGTTTTCGCCGACTTGTTTCCAGCCTTGTGACATGGTTTTTTCTCCAATTCTCAATACGGTAATTCGGATGTGCGCTACAGCGTTACAGCCCGAGTTTTTCTGCGATAGTGACGATCCGTTCGGCCGCTAATACCAGTGGCAGATCAATCATTCTGCCGTCCACCAGTAAAGCGCCACCATTGCAATTCTTATAAGCAGCAACGATTTTTCGGGCTCGTTCGATATCACTGGGTGAAGGGGTAAAACAACTATTTATGGTATCTACCTGATTAGGATGAATGGCTGACTTACAGGTATAACCTAACGCTTTCACACGCTGGCTCTCTGCGGTCAGGCCCTCATTGTTATGAATATCAAGGTAGGGGACATCGATGAGTTCTAATTGCTGACTGGCCGCGGCAATGGCCAATTGGCAGCGGGAAAAATACATGGGTTCCCAGTCAAGGGTAGTGCCTAGCTCCGCCGATAAATCGCCGCCGCCAAACATCAGCGCGACAAGACGACTGGAGGCCCTGGCAATCGACATGGCATTACCAATGCCTTCAGCCGACTCGATTAATGCAATCAGTGCAACAGAGCGTTGTGCCAGTGCCTGATCAATAATGTGGACATCTTCTTCGGTCGCAACTTTGGGTAACATTAGCGTAATCGGAGGTAAGTCATCACGCTCGATTATGGCGGCAATATCTTGGAAACCATAAGGTGTACGTGGCGAGTTTACCCGCAGAATAAGAGACCCAGGGGCAGTGGAAGTTGCGATATAATCCAACGCTGCCTGACGCGCTCCGGCTTTTTCTTCCGGTAAGCAGGCATCTTCCAGGTCGATACAAATCACATCTGCGCCACTGGCGAGCGCTTTCGCAAAACGCTCCGGGCGGGTACCGGGTACAAATAACAGGGAACGGCGTGAGCTCATGGTTATGCCTCCTTCGCCTGTTCTTGTTTATCGCGAAGCGCTAATTCCTGAGTGTCACGCAGTGACAGGGTGATTTCTTTTTGCGGATGTTGCTCAGCAAAGGTTTCGGCAATCTGTAAACGGGTGGCAAACCACACGTCAGGCTTAGACGCGACATACTCGAGGAATTTCGCCAGCGCACCAATACGTCCCGGACGACCGATAATGCGCAGGTGCAACCCTAAGCTCATCATGCGGGTTTGCTCTGCGCCTTCTTCGTACAGTACATCAAAGCTGTCTTTAGCGTACTCCAACCACTCGCCAGGCGAGTGCGCCGGATCTGTCCAGAATTTCATATCATTGCTGTCGATAGCGTAAGGCACAATCACCATGGGCTCTGTACTGCCCGGCACGCGACCCCAGTAGGGTTCATCACGGGACACATCATCCATATGATAGGTAAAGCCTTCTTCTTGTAACAGGCGGCGGGTGTTTTCGGTATGCAGGTAGCGGGATAGCCAGCCTTGCGGGCGCATACCCGTGGTAAGTAACATGCTGTCGCTGGCTTTTTGAATTTGCTCGCGTTCTTTGGCTTCATCAAGCATAAACTGATGCTTCCAGCGATAGCCATGCGAACAGACTTCGTGGCCTTCTTCGCTGATGACTTTTGCGATTTGCGGAGCACGTTCCAATGCTACAGCAGCGGCAGTAAAGGTCGCCGGAATACTGTACTTTTTCAATAAGCGATGAATACGCGGCCAGCCTTCGTTAATGCCGTACTCATAGTTCGACTCGTTCATGTGCACGCGCATTGGCTTTTTAATCGCCAGACCCAACTCATCCACCAACTCCGGTCCTTTGTCGCCATCCAGAATATTGCTCTCTGAACCTTCTTCCACGTTAATCACAATGGAAAGTGCCAGACGGGCATTATCAGGCCATAGTGTCTTTTTGCTCATGGGTTTACTCCGGTACCGCGCATTTACTTAGTGATACTCTTCGCCACCGGATACATTCATGCATTCGCCGGTAACATAAACAGATTGCTCAGAACTTAAAAAAGCGCAGGCTTTGGCGGTGTCGTCCTGTAATCCAGGGCGACCCAGTGGAATGCGCGCGCGCATGTCCGCCATGTATTTATCCATATCTCCGCCAGCAAAACGCTGGTTCTGCCAGGCACCTAAACCGGTGGTAACGTGGTTAGGGCATACGGCATTTACATTAATACCATGCGGGCCGAGTTCTTTGGCGGCAACCCGGGTTAACCCCACTACGCCATGCTTCGAGGTAGTATAGGCACCAGCTTCGGCGAAGGCTGATTTGGACGCCTGCGAACCAATATTGATAATGCGGCCACTGCCCTGTGACTGCATAATGCGTCCGGCATGTTTAATGCCTAAGAACACGCCACGCAGGTTTACGCCTAACACGGTGTCCCATTCTTCGGCTTTGGTATCAACAAGCGCTGTCATTAAATAACCTACACCGGCATTATTTACCCAGATATCCAGGCTACCAAAAGTGTCTTTGGCGGTTTTAGCGAGGGCTTCAACGTCTGATTCTTCCAGCACGTTACAGACCGCGGTTGTTACTTCAATACCGGCTTCACGCATATCGCTGGCAATGGCTTCCATTTCTGCAGATGTGCCAATCGCGTTTTCCGGCAGGTATGCATTTTTGGCTGCGCCTATATCCGCCAGCACAATTTTGCAGCCTTCTTTCCCTAAACGCCATGCGATGGCTTCGCCTAAACCTTTTCGGCGTCCCGAACCAGTAATAACTGCTACCTTGCCGACTAAATCTGGATACATACTCATGATTTGCCCTGCCTAGATTGATTCAGTCAGAATGAACTGCGGGTTATCCGCAAAGGTCACAAACTCAGCGGTGACTTTTTGCATCGCTTCGCTGGCGGCATCTTTGCCAAGTTGTTCTAAGTCGTTAATTTCCAGTACTTCAATGTACTGATACGGAGCATCGCCGCCGCCTAACAGGCCGGTGGTGCGCAGTACGTCAAACTTATCGACGGAAGATAGTTTGCTGGCGGTAGGCAAATCAGTGGTTTTCGCCCAGTTTTCGTAGGCGTCTTTATCCGCTTCCTCGCGCAGATTAAACAACACAATTATTGTGGTCATTGTCACTCTCCCGTGTAAGCTACCATCACTGGCAATTTAAGTTACGTTGGCTTTATCTTAGATTCTGAACGAATGATATGTCAATATAACAATTGCTATTTGAGTGATATTTGTCTTATAGTTATGACGTTAGTTTTTATATGCGTTTGATATCTGTCCATACCGAGGAGTCACGATGGAACTTTCTAATAAAACCGCCCGCGAACTGTATGCTGAAGTAAAAGCCAATCCGGCACGAAAGCGCTTTGGCTTTGGTAATAAAGCGATTCTGGTCAACATTGACCTGCAAAAGGCGTATACCCGGACAGATTTGTTTAAGACCGCTTACGAAACCGACCCGCGCCAGCTGGAATATGTCAATACCCTGGCGGCGAAGTTTCGTGAACTGAATTGGCCGGTGGTGTGGACCCATGTGGCTTACATGGAATCAGGCGAGGATGCGGGTATCTGGGGCACCCGCACCGATACGCCGGACAGCCTGCAAAATATTAAATTTGGTAGCGAGCGTTCGGAATTGGACGACCGTTTAGTGCTGGATCGTGAGAAAGACGTGTTCTATTGCAAAAAAATGCCATCGCCATTTTTTGAAACTCAACTGCAAAGCCTGTGCGTATGGCATCAGGTTGATACGGTTATTTTAACCGGCGGTTCTACCTCGGGCTGTATCCGTGCCGCGGCGGTAGACAGCTTATCCCGTGGTTACCGTACCATTGTGCCGGAAGAGTGTGTGGCGGATAAACACGAAAGTTATCACTTTGCCAACCTGACCGACCTGTCGCTCAAATACGCCGACGTGCTCGATGTGCAAGAAGTGTTTAGCTATTTAGATAAGAAGTTCGACGGTCAAAAGTAAGGAGCCACACTATGAAAGCCGATCCTGGTTATTACGATTACTGGCCCTATCACGACCGGCCAAAAATTACCTGGCCCAATGGCGCTAAAGTAGCTTTTTGGGTTGCGCCGAATATCGAATTTTATGAACTGGATCCACCGGCCAATTCCTATCGTAAAGCCTGGCCGGGTCCGTATCCATCCATTGCCGGTTACGGCATCCGCGATTATGGTAACCGCGTGGGTCATATGCGCCAGATGAAGCTGCTGGAAAAATACGGTATTCGTGGTTCTATCTCACTGTCTACTGCGCTGTGTGATCATCACCCGGAAATCATCGAGCTATGTAAAGAACGCGATTGGGAGTTTTTTAGCCATGGTATTTATAACACGCGTTATACCTATGGCATGAGTGCAGAGCAGGAACGCGAGATGATCCGTGACTCTATCGAAACCATTTATAAGCATACCGGCCAAAAGTGTGCGGGCTACTTAGCACCGGCGCTATCACACAGCGACGATACCATCGATTTATTTGCCGAAGCAGGTACCGAGTTATTTGGCGATGAAGCAGGTTTTTATACCTGCGACTTGTTTCACGACGATCTGCCAACGCCGATTTCTACCCGTTCTGGTAAGAAGTTTGTGTCGATTCCATATTCACTGGAAATGAACGATACCATCGCCTACGTGGTGAACAAGGTAGAACCGCGTCAGTATGGCAAAATGATTAAAGCCAACTTCGACCGTCTGTTAGAAGAAGGCGCGGAAAGCGGTACCATTATGTGTATTCCTACGCACAACTATCAGGTGAGCTGTCCGCATCGTATGAAAGCTTTTGAAGAAGCGCTGGAATACATTACCGGCCATAGCGATGTGTGGGTAACCACCGGCCGGGAAATTGCCGGTCATTTTATTGAAAACCAATACGATACGGTACTGGCTGACATCGCCGCTAAACAAGGGGGGATGAAGTAATGAGTCTGGATAAATCACATCTAGAATATCCGCATCGTAGCTATGGCATGGACCACGATTTATACGACTGGTCGATGCTCACAGAGCGCCCCGCGGTAAGTTGGCCGAAGGGCAAAAAACTGGCGTTATGGCTTAACCTGAATATTGATTTCTTCCCCCTAAATCAGCGCAGTAACCCCACTGGTGTGCCCGGCGGCATGAAAATGCCTTACCCGGATTTACGCCACTTCAGCCTGCGTGACTACGGTAACCGCATTGGTATTTACCGCTTATTTAAAGCGCTGGATAAGTTTGGGGTTAAACCCACCATTGCCATTAACGGTGCGATGGTTGAACGTGCGCCGTATCTGATGGATATGATCAAAGAACGCGGCGATGAAGTGCTTGGTCACGGCTGGCAGATGGATATGATCCATCATGGTGAAGTCGCCATTAATGAAGAACGTCAATGGGTAGCGAATAGCTTAAACACCCTGCGCGAACGCTTCGAACAACCCGTGAGCGGCTGGTTAAGCCCGGGTCGATTGCAATCCGCCAATACCCCGGCACTACTCAAAGAACACGGTGTTGAGTATATGTGCGACTGGGTAAATGATGACATGCCTTATGCCTTTAACACCTCGGTTGGCGCGATTACCGCAATGCCGCTTTCTAATGAACTGGACGATTTCTTTATCCTGAATAATAACCTGCACAGCGAAGATAGCTACGCCGAACAGGTGATGGATGCCTGCGATTACCTGCTATGTGAAGCGAGCGAACAAGGCGGACGTTTACTGGCGCTTAATGTTCATCCGTGGATGCTTGGACAGCCTCACCGTATAGGTCAACTGGAACGAGTGCTCGCGCACATTACCAGTCTGGACGGGGTATGGAGCGCAACCGCTTCAGACATCCATAAGGTGTGGTCAGCACAGCAATAGCCGCATGGTGGACAGTATTGTTCGCCACTTAAGAGTACATTATATGTCTAAAACCCTTTTTGAAAAAATTTGGGATGCGCATCTGGTTAAAGCACTGCCGGATGGTACGTTCCTTATTTACATCGACCGAGTTTTCTTACACGAACGTACCGGTTCAATCGCGTTGCAAAGTCTCGCGGAAGCGGGGCGCAAAGTACGCCATCCTGACCGGGTATTTTGTACCATGGATCATATTGTGGATACCTTTCCCGGTCGTGGTGATGATACCGTAATGCCATCGGGGAAAAACTTTATTCAGGCAACGCGTAAGGAAGCGAAAGCCGCAGGCATTACCTTGTTTGATATTGGCGATGATAGACAGGGCATTGCCCACGTAATCAGCCCGGAAATGGGCATTGTGCAGCCTGGCATTACGCTTGTTTGCCCTGACAGTCACACCTGTACACAAGGCGCGATTGGCGCGGCCGCCTGGGGCATTGGCTCATCAGAGGCCGAGCATGCCATGGCCACCCAAACCTTGCGGATAAACAAACCCAAGCTTATGCGTGTGATGTTTGAAGGCGAACTGGGTGCAGGCGTGACCGCTAAAGATATGATTTTGCATTTGATAGGCCAGTATGGTGCTAATGGCGGTGCTGGCTTTGCCATCGAATTTGCCGGTAGTGCGGTTGAACGCCTATCTATTGAAGGGCGTTTAACCCTGTGTAATATGGCGGTAGAATTTGCGGCGTTTACCGGTTTGGTTGCGCCGGATCAGAAAACCTATGATTATCTGGAAGGGCGTACTTATTCGCCAACAGGCAAGGAATGGGACGCAGCGTTATGTTATTGGCGGTCACTGGTCACAGATGCCGATGCAACGTTTGATAAAGAAATCGTTATTAACGCTGCCGACATTGAACCTACTGTTACCTGGGGAACTAGCCCTCAGCATGCGGCAGGTATCAGCCAGTGTATTCCTGAGTTGGACAGTTTTGCGTCGGATGATGCGAGAACCGCTGCCCAACGCGCGTTGGATTACCAGGGGTTACAGAGTGGCGATGCACTGGCAGGGTTAAAAATCGACAATGCCTTTATTGGCTCTTGTACGAATGCGCGTATCGAAGATTTGCGCAGTGCTGGCAGTATTTTAAAGGGGCGTAAAGTCGCGGCAGGTATCAAAGCCATTTGCGTACCAGGCTCGCAGCAGGTTAAAGCCGCCGCTGAGCGTGAAGGGCTGGATAAGATTTTTAAAGCAGCCGGTTTTGAATGGCGGGAGAGCGGATGTTCTATGTGCTTCTTTGCCGGCGGCGAGCATTTTGGCGCGCAAGAACGCGTGTTGTCGACCAGTAACCGCAACTTTGAATCCCGTCAGGGGCCGGGTACGCGCACACATCTGGCGAGCCCCGCGACCGTTGCCGCCAGCGCCATTAATGGGGTTATAACTGATCCACGAACCTTTGCGGAGGCGAACTAATGGAGCCATTTATTTGTCATACAGGTGTTACCGCGCCATTACTGCGCATTAATATTGATACGGATGCAATTATCCCCAGTCGTGAAATGCGTTTGGTGTCTAAAAAAGGCCTGGGAGAAGGTTTATTTGCCAGCTGGCGTTATGTGCTGCCTGACTCGCGTGAGCCTGATCCCGATTTTGTGCTGAACAGACCGGAGTACGCCAATACCACGATAATTCTGGGTGGCAATAACTTTGGTTGCGGATCCTCACGGGAACACGCAGTATGGGCGCTCGCTGAATACGGCATTCGTGCGATTATTGCCCCGGGCTTTGGCGCAATTTTTTACCAGAACTGTATACGTAATGGCATATTGCCCGTGGTGCTGAACAATAAAACAATTCAGGTGCTTGCTGCCGAAGTCTCTGAAAACCCACAAGTACACCAACTCACTATCGATTTAGCGCAGCAAAATGTGACCAGTTTCTGTGGCACACAAGCCGGATTTGAAATAGAAGCCGGCCACAAGGAAATGCTGCTTAAAGGCCTCGACAGTATTGGGTTAACCCTCACTTTTGAAGAGGATATCAGACGATTCGAACAAATCGATGGTGAAAAGCGCCACTGGTTGTAATTGATAAAGGGCTGGCGCTAAACGTGGCGCCGAGCCTGCTTTTTAAACGACGCTTCCTCTACTTTTTAGTCCTGGTACCAGTCCCAACCTCAATCCCGACCAGGGATGTGACGTTACGTGAATCTGTTTGTACCGTCTGTGCAGGCTTTATTCAACAGTATGCGTTACATCGCGATTTTCGCCCCCTGGACGTTGGGGAATTATGCTTTTTTACAGGCTTTTTGCTTTTAGGATTAAACCTTTATTGAGAGCATGTTCACAACAAAAAGCTACTAAAGCGAGTGGCTGATATTGGCAACTAGTCTGCGTATCTGGGCGGGCATGCCAGTATTACTCAGCTTCATTGCAGATTATTATCACCTCATTGTTTATATTCGCTAAGCTAAACAAAAAGCCCCGTCGGGCTAACCGCCGGGGCTTTTTTGACGGTGATTATTTCACGTTGTCTGGCTTGTTAGGGGCAAAGCCTAAAGATTCCTCAACATGAGCCGGATCGTCGCGGGTAAACACCCTGTACTGGCCAAGTGTAAGTAATAAAGAGGCTCCCACCAGTAGGATCACCAGAGAGAACAGCAAAATGCTGTTATAGCTCTGGGTTTTATCGTAAATGATGCCGAATACCATTGGACCCACACCGGCACCAAGCGCAAAGGTGGCGTAGATAAACCCGTAGATAGTTGAGTAGGATTTCATGCCAAAATAACGAGCAATCAGGAAGGCCAGTAAATCGTATTCAACACCCGAGGCAAAGCCAATAAGGAATATGGCAAACAGGGCGGTGAGTGTACTTAATTCATCGGCAGTGAGCATCCAGCATGCCATTGCGGGTAATGACAGCAGGATAAAAGCAATACCTGGTGCCCAAAAGTGGTCGATTAACCAGCCGCCTAAGGCACGACCAGTTAGTACTGATATACCGATCATTGGCACGATACCGGCCACTGCTGCTTTATCGAACCCTTTGCTTAACAGCAGGTTTTCCATATTGGGAACCGGGCCACCAAGAGCAAAGGATATTGGTATAATTGCCAGGCAGATAGTCCAGAACCGACGATCACGAAATACTTGTGCCATAGTCATACCGGCTTCATTACTCGCTTGTTTAACCACGACCGTTTGTTGTTTGTGATCCGGTGACTCGTAAAAGAAGAAGTAGGCGATGGGGAATGCAATAACCAGTGGTAATGCCGCTATCACGGCATAGGCGCCACGCCAGCCAAGTTCCGCGATTAAATAAGCGGTAAGCGGTTTAATCAGTGAGCCGAATATACCGGTTCCAATCAATGCCAGGCCCAGCGCCAGACCTTTTTTCTTCTCGAACCAGAGATTTACCCCACGGGTCCAGGTAATTGGCAGTGTTCCGGCCCCAACAGCAGCGATCAACCCCCAGCTAAAATAAAACAACAGTAATGAGCCATTACCCAGTGCAAAGGTACCAAAGCCTAAGGAAAAAAGCACAATTGACGTCAGGATAACCGGACGCACACCGAAGCGGTCTGCCAGGCCGCCAATCATTGGGCTGGACAACAATACGGTTAGTGTCATCACGGTAATGCCGATCATGATGTCCCCAAAGCCCCAGCCAAATTCAGCAGCGAGCTCTGGTGCAAACATGCCTATTGTATAGAACGGTACCGGCGACAAGCCCAGCCCAATACCAATGGAGGAGGCAAACACAATTTGCCAGCCTCGTTTAAATTCTTGTTTACCTGTTTGCATGATACGTAACCTTTTATTCTTTGCAGAGTATCACTGTTGCGCCGGCAGGAGTTTGCAGGCGTGCCATCTGCTGTGTAGTATTCCAAACTGTGACCGTTTTAAATTCAGCGTCACAATCTGTTGGATGCGCGGGCGTTAAAGCTCCACTGGCAATATGTGCGAATAACGCGCCGGTATGTGGAAGGCGGGCGCGCGCATAATGCGATGTCATGGGGACACCATAGCTCACTAACTCAATCCGCGAATGGGTTGTCCCCGGACCAAATAATTGCATATGTAGACTGCCACCAGGAGGCAGTCCAACGAGTTTTTCGATAGCCTGGCCGGAAAAGTGCTCATCCAGCACCTTCTCGCCACCAAGCTTAAGGTAGAAGTCAGCCTCTGCAACCATATTTTTAACAGTGCTGGTGAACGATGCGGGTTCGCCAATCCCCAGTTCATTTACCGGGTAGTCTTCGTCCAGGACTTCCAATAATCCTATGCCGGTACTATCCGGACCAACAATATGTGCATCCCGGTATCGTTTGCCGTGCTGTTGGTATTCTACCCAGTCCGTTTTCATGACAACGCCTGCGTTAGCGAGGTGCTGCCAAACTCTGGGTAAATCTCTCACCAGTAGGTTCAGGGTTTTCGGCAGCGCATCAAGATTACTGACGTTTTGCTTCAACGGAGTGGCGGGGCGCAATACTTCAACAAGGTGGATTGTGGTATGAGCGTTGGGTACGCCTAGTTTGGCCCGGCATCCGATATCCTGTTCTGATACCTGCCAGAGGTCTAGCAGACTGCGGTCAGTAGTACTGACCTGTTGTTGTATTTGGTACCCCAATTGATCACACCAGAATGCTTTTGCCGCTGGAAAATCTGCAGTTGCTAAAACGACCTCTTGTACATAAAGAGTGTCGTTTAGTGCAGCCTCAGAGTGTGGATTTGTCATCTGTATCAATCACCGGTTCACCTGCTCATTAATATAAGCAATGATGTCTTTCTGTAAAGATATATAGTTATAACAATAAATGCAACAGTGTAAGCTGAAATAGCCATGATGAGGAGTAGAGGAGGATGAATTTAATATCTTTATCGTTTTCTTTGATATAATAAAAAATATAATGTTATGACAATAAATCAATTAGGAGTATGCCCTATGAAAGCGACGAATAGTATTGATATCGAAATCAGCGAAGTTGGCCCTCGTGATGGCCTGCAAAGCATCACACCAATTATGGCCACCGAGGATAAAAAACGTTGGATTAAGGCGCTCGCGGAAGCCGGGATGCCAGAAATTGAAGTGGGTTCGTTTGTGCCAGCCAAAATATTACCGCAGTTAGCCGATACCGCAGAGTTGGTTACATTTGCCAGAACGATCCCAAATCTCACGGTAGCCGTGTTGGTACCAAACTACCGTGGCGCCGAAGGTGCAGTAACCGCAGGCGCACATAAAATTACTATTCCTCTGTCGGTGTCTGAAACTCACAGCCTCAAAAATGTGCGCCGTACCCACGAGCAAATGTTTGATGAAGTGCGCAAGATACGCGAATTGATTAACACCCTACCGGTTAATGAACGCCCGGTTTTTGAAGGCGGATTATCAACGGCATTTGGATGCACCCTGGAGGGTAACGTTCCAGAGTCGAAAGTGATTAGTATAGCCGAGCAGCTTATCGAAGCGGGTTGTGACGAAGTCGGAATATCTGATACTACCGGGTTTGGAACGCCTAATCAGGTTACGTCAATGACCAAAGGAATCTGGGCAGCGGTAGGGCGGGAGAAACTTACCGGTATTCATTTGCACAACACCCGTGGCCAGGGACTGGCGAATGTAATGGCAGCACTGGATGTGGGCTTAACTACCATTGATGCGTCGATGGCGGGTATCGGCGGGTGTCCTTTTGCCCCCGGGGCGTCGGGTAACATAGTCACGGAAGACTTGATTTTTCTGTTGGAAGGTATGGGACTTAAAACCGGTATTCAGTTCGAAAAACTGATGGCTGCACGGCAAATACTTCGTGATAGTTTACCCGCTGAAGTCGAACTTTACGGTTTCACACCGGATGCTGGCTTACCCAAAGGATTTAATATGGCTACGCCGCAGGTGTAAACACTCAGTTATAAGAGCTTACAGGGGTATTGCTTGTTTACAGCGTAACGAGCTTTGCTCCTGATAATACTATTTCTGTCATTGCCAAATAATCGACCGACGCTACTTTTTAGATTGTCGCTTTGCGCGATATATCGGCTTGTTTCAGGCAATAAACCCACGGCCATTTTTTGCTAACCACATTTGTGATGTCAGCTTCCGGACCATTTGTAGCCTTGCAAGCGATTGGTTATGTCTCAAATAAGAATAACAGTTTTCAATAATAGTCTTTATTAACGAGGCTGTACTCGCAGGAGGGGCGTTTATCTCAAAGCTGAGAGATGCGCATAAACTCCTTTTTTCTGAAATTTACCATGCCGTAAAACTCTACCTAACTGAACCTATGACAGGTTCTGTACTTTAAAAGCTTACCATCTAAACAATATTTCACTGACAGGGGCTATTTTTGGACACAAAATATTATTGCCCATTGTGGTGTAGTTGCTCATATTTAGTAAGAACTGCACTAGGATTGAGCAAATTAAAGAATTATATTAGAAGGAGTTATAGCTTTAGTATGATTGAGTTATATACACCAAAATGGTGTAATTTTTTACACCACTTTGTAATCTATTAAATTGTTAGGTGCCAAAGGAAATTTGAACTCATGGATATGAAATTAGCTGTAGGGTTACTTGCGTTTTCTGGCGTAATTATCGGTGCCATACTTCAATACTTTTTTACTCGCCATATTGAAAATCAGCGTCATTCCCGAGAATTAAAATCAAAAGCTTACATGGACTATTTAAAGTGTGTTTGTGATCAGGCGCAACTTAGACCCAAAATGGGAAGTCAGGAGCAAAAGGATATTTTTGCCCGCACTGGAGATGCAAAAGCCAGAATTTGTCTTTATGGTTCTAATGAAGCAATCGAGGCCTTCTCTGCTTTTGAAGTACTTGGTGCCGCTATGGCTACTAGCGAGCAAAGGAAGGCATTTACAAAAATGGTTTCAATCATGCGTACCGATTCTGGTAGTACTTTGGTCAGTAATATTAATGACATTCAAAATGTACTTCTAGGGGCTCGGGAGTAGGCACCTAACAAACGACTATGGCGTCAACCCTGAATTTTAGTTGTTTTTTCTTCCCACATGACGCCATCTCTTACCATCGAATTGAGGATGACAACCATCTTCCTGACGCGGGCAATAATGGCGACTTTCTTGGGTTTACCTGCCCCGACTAATCGGTTGTAAGTGCGCTTGAAAACCGAATTACATTGCATCGCCGACATCATCGCCATGAACAATACAGTACGAACCTGGTGACGTCCGCCCTGAATAACCTGCTTACCTTTATATCGGCCACTTTCTTTGCTCATAGGAGCTACACCAACCAATGCAGCGACTTCTTTATTGTTCATTAACCCAAGTTCTGGTAGGTAACTAATAAGTGCAGCGGCGGAGACTTTGCCTATTCCTGGCATACTTTGAACGAGGTCACTTTTCGCTTTAAATTCCGGACAGCTTTCAATGAGTTGAGCCAGTTCATCGTCCATTTTTTGAATTTGCTTCTTCAACACTACGAGCAGGGCTTTGATGCTGGGATGAACGTTTGTAGGCATAATTTGAAGCCGGTTTTTCTCACGAGTCTGCATCTCAAGAAGCTGACTCCTGCGTGCCACTACATCAGCCATTTGCTGCATATTCTCTGGCTTCAGCGCAGATAGGGGAGGTTGTATTACTTCACTAAAATGAGCAATCAATGCTGCATCTAATCTGTCTGTTTTGGCTTTCCGGCCAATGGCACCTGCAAAGCGTTTTATATGTACGGGGTTTACCACGCTAAAAGGTATACCTGCTTTTGCACAAGCGGTAATAAATGCGACTTCGTAACGACCTGTTGCCTCAATAACCAGACGTTCAAGAGCCAATTTTTTCAATCGCTTGATAGCAGCTGAAATACCTTTTTTATCGTTGGTAACTTTAAAGTATTCATCGCACGGGCGAATATGGATATCAAGGAAATCTTTACCGGTATCAACGCCGGCGTTAATGTTTTGCGCTTCGGTTTTATTCATAATAAGCTAACTCTGGTTTGCTAAATGCGAGCTCGGGGCCCAGTCGACTATTCGAGTATGTTGCTTGGAGCACTGCGTGGCGTTCATGTTTGTTATCGGTCTCTCAATTGAGGAGCCTGCAAGTCATCGAACTACCACACAGCCAACTTTGGTTGCAGCCAAAGTCTGGGCCTCACTTTACCCATCTTTGAAAAAGTTGTGGGGAATTTAGGGATTAATTATCCATACAAACCAAGTCAGTGGGACAATAACACGTAGGCTCCCGTCACTTCGTTCCTATTTTAGCCTACGTGTTATTGCCCCTGCTTGGGGCGTTGGTATGACTCCCTTTGTCAACCCTGAACGAGTGCTTCCCTGACACTCTTTCAGTCCATAATTAGTTATCTTTTTCACTCAAATAAATGAGCTAACGCACCGGATGAGGCAGTAATGTCGTCGGTTGTTATGCTGGTATTCGTAGGTTACTTATTCGATGAATAAGCAGAGCTGACCTTACTCAATCCGCCGTGGCACCTTCTCATCAGTCTATGCTCGTGGGTCAATCACGGTTAAGTGATTGCCATCATAACGCCCTCGTAGGTTGTGCCACCTTCAGCGGCCTGATCCGAATGCGTTAGCTCAAACTCGTTTATCATGCAGGTACTCGACTTAACCGTAGCTTTGGATTAACCGGTGTGAGTACCACTTCTTTCGCGATTGCCCAGATGTAGGCTGCCATTTCCTTGGCATTGGCGGTAATGATGAGGTTGTAGTGTTTTCCTCTCTTGCTCATCCGCTGATAGCGTTTGCACAGGCGAAGCTGTGCTTTCCAGGCAATATCGACGATGTCTTTGGGTAAGCCTTCCTGCCTTAATTGTAATTCGGTAGAGACATTTGCCGGATAACGATAGCTGTGTGCGCCTTCAATCAGTAGACGCCTGGCCCTTCCATTACCTGCTTTGGTAATAGCCCCTAAGTGCCGTTTGCCTCCGGAGGATTGTTCACTTGGGACTAAGCCCAAGTACGCCATCAACTTTCTGGGGTGGTCGAAGCGGTGTAAATCGCCAAGTTCTGCCACGACACCAACAGCCACTAGCAAGCGAACGCCCCGCATAGCCTGAATCGCTTTCACCACAGGATAATAACGCCATTGATGAACATGATGAGTGAGTTCATTATCCAACCGTTCTAATCGCCGGATACGTTCGTCAATGGTCTGAAGTTGTTCCTGCAAAACAATTTGCTGCGCCGGATGGGGCAATATCAATTCAGTGAGCCAGCGCAGATGTTTCTTCGACCAGTTGGCTGTGCCTTCATAACGAATATTGTTTCGAAGCAGTAAGGCCTTAAGCTGATACTTCGCTTCTTTTAAATCCTTCATGGCCGCTTCACGAGCGCGGGATAAATCGCGAACCGCTTCATCTTCGGGCTCCGGGACATAGATTGGCGTGAGGTCTTCTGACTTCAATGACCTCACCAATTTAAGCGCATCCCGACGGTCGGTTTTAATTCGCTCCCCAGGCTTTTTCGGAATAAGAGAAGGGGCGACCACATAACAGCAATGACCTAAACTTGTTATCAGTCGATAAATCCAGTAGCCACAAGGTCCAGCTTCATAAACCACGTGCAGAGTCGCGCCAGGATATTTAGATTCAAACTGGCGAAGTAACTTTTTAACGCTGACTTTGGAAGAAGGGATGCGCCCGTAATGAACAGGTACAGCACCACGCTGTTCTTCACAATACGCCACTTCATGAAATTCTTTGTGCGTATCCAATCCGATAAAAATCATGCTATGTTTGTTCATGCTAGCCTCCAAATTGATTTAGTATTGAACAAACTAATTATGGCAATGGCTTTCAGCTAACCCACGAAAATGCGGAGGCTAGCACTTTCACCGGGAGTCATTGTGTCTATACGACTAATTGGAAAAATTTCAAATCGCTGGTAATCTCAGCTAATCAAATGAAATAAGGAAATTTTATGAAAAATCAAACGAAATTGACCTTCTCAATAATCGCTTTCGCAGCAATTGTCAGCCTTCAGTCATTCATATTGTATCAACAAAATAAGACTAATCTTGCTCTCCATGGAAAGATTGATCAGTTGCAAATCCAGTTGAATGAAACGAGTAAAACAAATAGCGCACTTTTATCCAAAATTAAAAGTATAGAAAGTAATCTAGCGCTAGAACCTCGCCAGTTACTTTCAATGAACTAATCGACAATTCGTATAACAATCAAATGTTGGGGACACAAACATGCGGGCTCTGCTTCGCAGTATAGCCCACGCGTTTGTGCCGCCAAATTAGGGCGTTATGCTCTCAAAGGAATATTTAAATATCTATGGATGAAATGAAATCTGAAATCAGGCAAAGAGCTGATACGATAAAACCTTATCGTTGTAAAAATCTAATAGCAGTTATGGAGTATCCCACTGACATTAAAAATATCGGTACAGTAATTCGTAACGTAAATGCTCTAGGTGTCGAGAAAACATATATTGTCGATCCCAAAGGGACGCTTCCAGATGACTGGCAAGACATGAGAGAAAGGAAGTCGCTCTCAAAGCCATCGGTTTCAGCCATTAAATGGAGTTTTGTTAAACGGTTCAATAGCACCGAAGAATGCTTTGATCATTTAGAGTCAAACCGTTATACATCAATAGTTACTTCTCCTCATGTAAAAGGAAAAGACAATTTCATACTTCACGAAGCGGATTACACACAACCTAGACTTGCAGTGTGGTTCGGCAATGAGTCTCGGGGCATAAGTGATTTAGCAGTAGAAAGAAGTAATTTCTGTGTTTCTATACCAATGTTCGGAATGATCGAAAGCTTAAACCTCGGTACGACATCAGGTATCGTGTTGTATGAAATCACAAAACAGCGTCGTGCATATCAAGAGAAATATAAAAGGGCTAATCGAGGCGGGCATAACACATATGAGCCTCCGGGCTGTCAATGAAAAAAGATAGCCCCTTGACCACTATTTCAAGATCAATACATAGCCCCTGATAGAATCCGTTTACTTCGTCTGTCATGGTCGATGTTAGGCGTATTGCCTACGTCAAACACATATAGAGGCTCTTAAAGTTGCACTTATCAATTCCATCTGACTGGCAACGGCACTAGACATTCATCGGTTAACCTTCCTCTGTCCTATTCAAAGCTAAGTGGCTGCTTTACGCCAGTTAGTAGCGGGCTCAGTGAAGGTGTAAGCAAATTCTGAAAAAGGGAATAATGCGCAACAGTGGCATGTCTAATCAAACGCAACGGGTTATGAGCTGTTGGTATACTTATCGAAGCTGCTGAGTGCAGAGTATTGTGCGATAAGACGATACTCGTCGTTTAACCAGTTATACGCTAAAGCTCATGCCACTGTGCGACTTACCCGTTTAAAAAACGTTCTTCATCAAACACCTGTTGGTTTTTCAGCATAAAGTATATACATCGCCCGATTTTATGAGCTAAAGCCGATAAGGCTTTAGCTTTGCTCATGCGCTTTTGCAGATTAGCCAGGTAGCGCTTGGCGTTGTCATTGCCTTTCAGGTACAACACAGCCGCTTCACTGAAGGCCCATTTCAAATGTGCATTGCCGATTTTATTCCCCTGGGTACCGTATGATTTTCCTGCGGACTCTGCTTTGCATTTTACTAACCGCGAATAGGATGCGAATTTCTGAACAGAAGGGAAGCGTTGAATATTGCCGACCTCATATAAAATAGTCAGAGCAAGGATTTTACCAATGCCTGGAAACGACTTAAGAATATGCAGGTCACGAGCGTTATGCGTTTGCGCCTGAATTTTTACATAATGTTCAATTTTATACAGCTCATGCACCATGGTGCTAATGATATTGAGATTTAAATCCATACTTTTCTGCACAGCTTCGTCAGGGAAAAAGTGATGCATTTTCTGGCGGTCGGGTGAGTTTTGCAGGTTTAACCGGGCTTCGAGAGCGGGTAGGTTATATTGGCTAATCGTACTGGCTACATGAGCTTTCAGTTGTGCACTCATTCTCATAATATGCGTTCGACGGCGCAACGCATCACGGATAGAGCGGTGCTCTTTTGAATAGGCGTGAGCTAACGGAAAGTTGCCACCGCGGATAAGCTTAGCAATCTTCAGTGCATCAATTTTATCATTCTTGGTTTTACCTGCATGAATAGCCTTCATGTAAAGAGCGTGGCCGAGAATAAAATCAATATTGTACTCTTCACAGAAGTCGGAGACCCAATACCAGCAGTGCATACATTCCACTCCTACCACGATATTGCCCAAATAGGGGGTTAGCAGTTCGAGTAACTTCTCTGGTGAATCGTCGATTTTTTCGTGGACTAAGATATTGTTTTCATTATCGATGATACAGACATACAGTAATCGTGTATGAAGATCGATTCCACAATAGTAAAGATGTGTATTAGTATAAAAGTTCATTGAGTTTTCTCCCTCGGTTTGGTCGCCTATTAGGATAAACTCTGTTTATGCTGATAGGGAGGAGGCTCAATGAGTATCAAACGCAAGCAGGCGGACACCAAAAGCTGTGCGCCTTTGTGCATTTGCTGCGCAAATTATTGCACAAAGCCACCCATTTTTTGGCGCCGCTGTTGCGGGCGATACGCAAATGGTCAGAATAACTTTTTAACATCGCGGTAAAAGTTTTCATGAGAGCAAAGTGCTATCAATTCAAGTATTACAGTGCCATCCTCGTAGCTGTAACCGAGTAAAGTTAACTGCTTAACCATCTTGAACTTGTACACATGAAGAAAGGCTAGGTCGCCCTTTTTCTGCTCTCCTAGAAGAGGATCGTCCATCAGTTCTTTTACAGCTTTATCCAAGTCTTTTTTCTGATTCTGATGTAACTTCTTTACTGCTCTCTTAAAATTAGTTGTCTGTAAAACACTGGTAATCTTAGCCAAAATCGTAAGGTTCCAACTTTCCTGCCTCTTTCTCAGCTTTGGAAATAATTGCCTGTTTCACGAATTCGTATGGTAAATCAGGATTATCTTCCATCATTTCGCCTATCTTTGCCCAATGCTCAATCTGTTTTGGCATAGTTCGGTTTAGTGCTTTGCCCATAATGGTCGCCTTCTCAACTAAATTCTGGTCTAGTCTTACGCTCGCTGTTGCCATAACATGTCTCCTAATAGTTCATTATTACATTGTAGCAATGCGCTACAATTGTGGCAATCTGCGTGTAGCAAACGCATTAACACTCGCTGCGCTCGCTAGGGACAAAACCACGTAGGCTCCCTGCGCTTCGCTTGGTATTTTAGCCTACGTGTTATTGCCCCTTCTTGGGGTGTTGGTATGACTCCCTTTGTCAACCCTGAACGAGTGCTTCCCTGACACTCTTTCAGTCCATAATTAGTTATCTTTTTCACTCAAATAAATGAGCTAACGCACCGGATGAGGCAGTAATGTCGTCGGTTGTTATGGCGAGTGTCGCCCCAGTGGTACTCGTAGGTTACTTATTCGATGAATAAGCAGAGCTGACCTTACTTAATCCGCTGTGCCCCGGTGACCGCTCAGCCATTCTCATCAGTCTATGCTCGTGGGTCAATCACGGTTAAGTGATTGCCATCATAACGCCCTCGTAGGTTGTGTCACCTTTCGTGGCCTGATCCGAATGCGTTAGCTCAAGCTCGTTTATCATGCAGGTACTCGACTTAACCTTAGTTTTGGATTAACAGGCGTGAGTACCACTTCTTTAACGATAGCCCAGATGTAAGCGGCCATTTCTCTGGCAATCGCCGTAATGATGAGGTTGTAATGTTTGCCATTTTAACTCATACGCTGATAGCGTTTGCACAGGCGAAGCTGTGCTTTCCAGGCTATATCGACAATGTCTTTGGGTAAGCCTTCTTGCCCTAATTGTAATTCGGTAGAGACATTTGCCGGATAACGATAGCTGTGTGCCCCTTCAATGAGTAAACGCCTTGCTCGGCCGTTACCGGATTTGGTAATTGCTCCCAAATGCCGTTTACCACAAGAGGATTGTTCACTGGGCACTAAACCCAGATAAGCCATGAGTTTTCTGGGATGGTCGAAACGATGTAAGTCGTCCAATTCCGCTACCACGCCGACAGCCACCAACAACCTGACACCCCGCATGGCCTGAATGGCTTTCACTACCGGATAATATCGCCATTGGTGAACATGATGAGTGAGTTATCCAGCCTCTCTAGTCGACGGATACGTTCTTCAATGGTTTGCAATTGTTCCTGACAGCAATGACCTAAACTTGTTATCAGTCGATAAATCAATAGCCACACGGGCCCGCTTCATAGACAACGTGCAGAGTCGCGCCAGGATATTTTGATTCAAACTGGCGAAGCAGCTTTTTAACACTGACTTTTGAAGAGGGAATGCGGGCATAGTGAACAGGACTCGCCCCGAGTTGTTCTTCACAATACGCCACTTCATGAAATTCTTTGTGCGTATCCAATCCGATAAAAATCATGCTATGTTTATTCATGCTAGCCTCCAAATGATTTAGTCTTAAGCAAACTAATTATGGTTCCGGCCGACGCTCCGGTGGCTTTCAGCTAACCCACGAAAATGCGGAGGCTAGCATTTCACAGGGAGTCATTGTGTCTATGTACTAAAAGGATTTACATGAAAAATTGGGAAGATTTAACATTCACTCAAAAGGCCGTAATAGGCATTTGTATTTTAGCTATTGCGGTATTCGCACCTGAAATTGCACTGCTTTTACAGTTCGGTGGTATCGAGGTAGCATTTGCTTTTCTTTTACTGACCTTTCAGCCTTTAGGGGCTTGGTTTCAGCGATCCTACACTCAAATAAAAAACATCACCAATCTAGCCATAATTTCCCTAAGGCATAGCAACTCTGCCAGTCCCAGAGTATTCGCATTGCAGGCCACATTTTGCTGTTTGGCATTTGCACTGACCGGTTCCGGTGTTTTTGCATTTAGCTTTTTCATGCCAGGCATGTTACTAAACGGGGCAATGGCGTGAACGCACATAATAATGCGCTATTGTCACTCACTTCGTTCGCTGGGACAAAAACACAGCGCCGCTTCGCGATTATAGCGCTGTGTTTTGCCCTTTGAGTAAAAGTTAGGCGATAAGGGAACATCATGACATCTGTCAAAAGGATCGTGGCAGGTCAATATTCTGTTTCAAATGGTCGTTTCATTGTTAAAGACGGCTATAGCTGGTACGTACTTAAATCGGATGGCACATCAGAATTTGGTCGATTACCGACACTAGCCAGGGCAAAATAGTATGTAACTGAAGGTACTACATCATTAGGCAATCATAACCTTGCGTCCAGACATGGGCGCAGGCAGAGTAAAAAAGAACTTAATACTTACTTAGCGTCTGAGGCCAAAAATGGTAATTCAGGCCCTCTCATTATTTACGTTCTACTAATGGTCGCTATCTGCATTTTCTTTTTAGTTGTAAGGGGTTACTAATGCGGTCTAATTGGGCAAATCGCCTAACAACAACTATGGCGTCAGACTAAGGAGGTCAATTGAGAATTAGCGTCATTGATATCCGCTTCATATCCAAGAACGACTCAGTCCTGGCTGGTCAACTTTGTACCTGCTGTTCTATACATTCTACCCATTCACCCTCCGGACCCTTTAATAAAACAGCGCGCCTGCCTTGGTAGAAGTCATCTTCAATACGGTATATTTGCTGATAGTTGAGGTCAGCAATCAGATTCAGATCGCATACATTACATGTCAGCATGCCAACCCCGGATGGCAATGCCTTTGTGGATAGCGGCCTGGGGGAGAGTGCTTTGAGTTCATTGATTTCCAGAATGCTGCAGTTCCCAAAAGGAATGCTTGCTACCGGGTACGTGCTGTCAATAGACTTGTTTAATGCTCGGCTCACAACGGTTAAACGACTATTACGATAGCGTGGGGCCGTCGATGACAGAAGCGCGTAGAAATCGGCACTGTGTTGTCGGTTTGACGTGGCTAGCACTGGCATTACTAAATTGTTATGCCGATACACACTGCTGCTCAATACCTCACATAGTTGCTGGTTATCTCCCAGATATAACACTTCTCCTGCCGGTCCTATGCACTGATAAATGGAGAGCTGTTGGCCGAGATCCTGAAATACAGGTTCACCAATAACGTGGAAATCATATCTGGCCAGTTCAGTCAAAACAGAGGGCAGATTATTGATCCCTAATTGAAGTGCCATCCAGCCAAAGTAGTTAACCGGAATAGGCGTAGTACAATCAGGTACTTCGATAATTCTTAACCAAGGGTTACCGGCGGGGTTTCTGAGTACCGTATAACGTTTATTGGCGAGTGCAGGTTTGTTCCACGCTTCGGTAATGCGTGTGGAAAGGGTGTTTATAGCGTCTGGTTTGAGCTGAAACACACGTTGATAGGCGGTTAGTACCGGCTCAAGTTGTTGGCAGATAAGCGTAGCGGTAAAACCGCAACGTTGTTGGAGTTTTGCTGATTTGTGAGGCATGGAAGGTAGCATTTAAAATTATAATGATATATAAACATATCATATCTCGCGGCACGTACTAACTTTTTCTAAAGGCAAGTCGACGTCGTTATATGTATTCAGTTAAAGGGCAAACGAGGCTATGACAGATTCTGCCATTACACTTACCAAACAAGGTAACATTGCTACACTTTATATTAATCGCCCAGAGCGTAAAAACGCTATGAGCCAGGCTATGTGGCTGCATCTGTATCAGTTGCTGTGTGAAGTGGAGCTCGATCCCGATGTTAGAGTCGTCGTACTTACCGGTCGTGGCGGAAGCTTTAGCGCCGGGGCAGATATCAAAGAGTTTGCAGGATTTGCTAATGATACTGAGGCACTTAAAGCCAACAACGCACAAATAATGCAAACCCAGTTAAAACTTGAAATGCTCGACCGACCGACGATTGCAATGGTAGAGGGGGCCTGTGTTGGCGGCGGCTGCGGACTGGCCCTTGCGTGTGATATGAGGGTTGCGGCAGAGACGGCGTTTTTTGCGATTACACCGGCCAAACTTGGGTTACTTTACAGCCATCGGGATACCCGCAGACTGCTGGCACTGGTGGGTCCCTCGAAGACGAAAGAGCTGCTTTTTACTGGTCAGCGTTTAACCGCACATGAAGCACTGGCATGCGGCTTTATCAATAAGCTGACTGCAGCTAATGATGTAGAGGCTGTTACTGCAGCACTGGCCGCTACCATTGCGGCTAACTCGCAGTCGGCAATACGGGGCATAAAAGCAATGCTGGCAGGTCTAGAAGGGATAACGCAATTAAATGAGAATGCGTATGCATCAATGTTTGATAACGCCTTTAGCAGTGAAGATTGCCAGGAAGGGCTGGCGGCGTTTGTAGCGAAACGCCCGGCTAAATTTACCTGGGGCTAGGTGGTCACAACGGTAACCCGACCCCAGGTGGATAAACCGGTTAGAGCGCTCTTAAATAGTCTGAAACTTCTTGCTCAGAAACAACATCCGCGTATTTAGCGTTCATATCGAACAGGTTGGCATTGTGCGGCGCTTCATGACGGTCGCCGCAGGCATCGGACACGACAATCGGAATAAACCCGTATGAACAGGCATCCACGCAGCTGGCGCGTACACAACCGCTGGTCGTCAGACCAGTCAGGATCACGCTATCGATACCAGCAGCTGTCAGGGTCGACGACAGTGACGTGCCAAAAAAGGCACTGGGATACTGTTTGGAAATCACTAGTTCGTTTTCCAGCGGTAGTAACCCTTTTGCCCACGCGCCAAGTGGTGAGCCTTCCACCATATGACGCAAGGGTTTGGCTTTTTGGAAAAAGCGGCCACCGTTAAAGCCGGACTTGTTGTAGACTACATTGGTATAAATCACCGGGATACCTTTGGTCCGGGCGATATCAACCAGTCGAATGGCACAAGCCAGTTCATTTTCTACGTCGGCGTAGAGATCACATTCGGGATCAAAATAGGCTTCCACGAAGTCAATCAGAACAAGAGCCGGGTTTTTGCCATAGCCGATACGGTTGTTATACACCTCAGCATAGTTTGCATCTAAATTTTCACTCATAACACGTTTGCCCGCTGGTTGCAGTTCACGTTAAGCGTTTCGCTTAACGTGCCCATTTTTTGTCGAAAGCCCATACATCTTCAAAACCGATCAGAGAACAGAATTCTTTGAAGTTGTTAATAGGTACGCCGTCTGGCTCCGGGCTACCTTGTTCTTTCATAGCAATCAGGGCCTTTTCCACCGCGTTGGCTGCAGCCAACGCAGGTAAGGAGGGTGCAATCGCAACACTAAAACCTATATCCTGCATCTTTTCGGCGCTAAACATGGGCGTTAAACCACCGTTAGACATATTGGCCATCATAGGAGCGTCTATGGCTTCACAAGCCCGGCGCATTTCTTCCTCGTTGGTCATTGCCTCAAGGAAGATAATGTCGGCACCTGCCGCGCGATACGCTTTACAACGGGCGATTGATGCTTCCAGCCCCTCGGCCTGCAGGGCGTCGGTACGGGCAATAATCATCATGTCTTCGTCAGTACGTGCATCTATTGCCACTTTAATTTTTTCTACCATTTCGGCGGTTGGTACAACGCGGCGCCCCGGGGTGTGGCCACACTTTTTAGGAAATTCCTGATCCTCAATCTGGATCGCAGCTACCCCCGCTTCCTGATATCCTTTTACCGTGTGATGTACATTTAATAAACCACCAAAACCGGTATCCGCATCTGCCATCACGGCCGCATTACTGGTTTTCACCAGGGTCGCCATGCGGTCAAGCATCTGGGTGTAGCTCACCAGGCCAGCATCGGGCAGACCATAAGCAGATGCTGTCAGCCAGTAACCGGTGCCATACACAACATCGAAACCAACCTTGTTGGCCATCACCGCCGTGATCATATCCTGAATACCCGGGGCGAATACAAATTCACCCTTCTCAATTTTCTCGCGTAAAATGCTTCTGGACATCATGTAATTCCTAACTTAAAGTTTGGCGGCGCTAATTAGCTGTAGGCCGCTTGATAAATGGCTAAAGCGTCGGTTTCGGTTACCGGGCGCGGGTTGTTGATCAGTAATCGTTGCTGTAGCATGGCTTCTTTGGCCAGCTTAGCCAGATCGTCTTCGTCAATGTTCATCGCTGCCAGATTGCGCGGTAGTTCCGTGTCACGCAGCAGTGCTTCGAGAGTTTCAATAAACGTCAGGCAATCGATCTGGTTGTCGCCACTAGTGGCGTTGTCACAGATGCATGGTAATAGTTCGCCGTAGAGTGCGGCGGCTGCAGGTTCTTCGGCGTTAAATCGTAAAACTGCGGGCAATACCAACGCGTTACTTAAACCATGCGGGATGTGGTAGTTGCCGCCAAGCGGATAAGCCAGTGCGTGCACGGCGGCTACCGGTGCATTAGCAAATGCCTGCCCGGCAAGCATGGCACCCAGCAATACTTTGCTGCGAGCTGCCAGGTTATTACCCTCTTTAACACAGGTCAGCAGGTTTTGGCTAAGTAACCGCAACGCCTCCTTGGCCAGCATGTCAGAATACGGATTCTTCTTCACTTTACTGGTAAAGGCTTCAATGGCATGCACCATCGCATCAATACCTGTTGCAGCGGTAATGTGGCCGGGTAGCCCCAGAGTGAGAGTGGCATCCAGAATGGCAATGTCGGGTAATAATTGAGCCGAAACCACACCGGATTTTGTGGTTTCTCCGGTAGTGATAATGGAAATCGGTGTCACTTCTGAACCCGTACCGGCAGTAGTGGGGACAAGCACTAGCGGTAAGCGACTCCCGCTCACCTTGTCAATGCCGTACATATCGGTTATGGGTTGATCACCAGTACATAAGATTGCAATAAGCTTGGCCACATCCATACTGCTGCCACCGCCTAACCCAATCACGCCATCCACTGCCAGTGATTTAGCGTTGTCCACGGCTGTTTCCACCAGAGACTGCGGTGGATCGGCTACAATGTCGCTGTAGATTACGGGTTCAAAACCACTGGCTTTAAGACCCGTCAGTACGGGTTCAATAATACCTGCCTGAATCAATCCCTTATCGGTTACCAACAGTGGTTTTTTAATGTTCAGCGCTGCACAGTGTTCTGCTAGTTTTGATGCTGCGCCATTTTCGCAAACAATTTTATGTGCTGAAGTATAAACAAAGCTTTGCATAATCAGATTCCCTGGCTTAATTCATATTGCGCATGGCGCGGGTATAGCGGGTGAATATCACCAAACTGATGGCCATTATGATGGCCGGAATAACCGAGTACACCAAGATCATTCCGCGCACAGCAGACGCATCCTGCGCTACGGCGCCACCGGTTGATGACTCAAAGCCTGTCATACTTAAAATGAATCCGGCCAGCACCGGGCCCAGTGCGAAGGCAAGTTTTTCGGTGGCCGAGAAGAAGCCGGAAAACAAGCCTTCATCAACGGTGCCTTTTAAGCGACGTTGTTTGTCGATGGTGTCGGTGAGTAACGAGAAAACCAGCACCGCAAAACCCGCATTTGTACAGCCAATTAAAATTGCACGACACATCACTAAAAAGTGCTGCGTAGCCATATCACCCCAAAACGGGAGTGTAAACAGCACATCGCTGCTCGGTTCGACCCACAACCAGGTAATAGTGACAAGCGCCCAGCCAATACAAGCAACCCAGAAAGCTTTTTCCTTGCCCCATTTACTCGATAGTTTAACCCACATTGGTTGGCTTAAAATTGAGCCTGTACACATCACAATAACGAAAGGCAGCAGAATACTGATATCACCGACAGCATATAGAAATATGAATCCCACCACCGTATAACCGCAGGCTTGTGCAATGGTTTGTACAAAGTAGGTTGAAGTCAGTACAACAAATGGCTTGTTATCTAATACTGAGGAAAAACGACTGAATAGTTTGCGTGGATCGTCAGCCTGGGCCTGACCAAAACTACGCGGTACACCATACGCTGTTGCCAGCATAGCTACTATGCAAATTACGCCGAAAATAATTGCCATGGTTTGCCATGCGGCAGCATCTCCCCCCAACTTGAAAACCAATGGCTGCGCTAATCCCACGCCCATAATGACACCAACCACGACAAATATCATGCGTACCGAGAGTACCTTGGTTCGCTCATGCGCATTGGTTGAAAGCTCAGACGCCACGGCGAGGTAGGGCACCGAAAACGCGCTAAAAGCCGTCGAAGCGATTAAAAATATAATACCGATAGTCACAGCTGCCATGGTGGGAGAGCTAAACTCACTGAAACTGAACAGTGCTATAAAGCCAATTCCGGTTAACAACCCTCCAACTGCCAGAAAAGGACGACGGGCATACCGCGGTTTGAGTTTATCCGACCAAACACCCATCATCGGGTCGCATACAATTACCCATAACTTAGGGATCAGTACAACGATACCCGCCACCCAGGCAGATACACCGAGCATTGTTGTCATAAACAGTGGCAGTAACGCGGCCGGTGCGTCGCGAAATAGCTGAGCGCCAATCTGGCCCGAACCAAATAGTAGTTTGATACTAATCGGCACCCGATCGTTGTCGGTCTCCTGTACAGGTGTTGCAGGTACATCGGTAACTTGTGTCATAGCGCTTTTTCTCCGCGGAGCTGTTGACCTTTGCTGCGCACTGTTGCAGCGGTCTGTCTGGTTATACTTCTTCGGTCACACAGTCATAGCTGAATAATCCCAGCGTTTCTTCGTTACGAAGATTGCCAAGACCATACATTTCAGATTCTTCACCCTGTAAACGATCGGCGTTTTCGTTAGATTCTTGCTGAATAAAACTGGTGCGCTCGAAGCGGGCAGCTTCATACCTTTCCAGCGCTTCTTTTAGTGAGTCAGCGTCAGTAATAACGCGGCTCAGCATCACAGCATCTTCGATTCCGGTTGCGGCCCCCTGGCCTAAAAACGGGGTCATGGCGTGTGCCGCATCACCAATCAGTGTCACGTTGGCGTCTTTCGACCAGCCGCCTTGCAGTGGTTTGTGGGCGTTAATAGCCCATTTGAATACCGAGCCGGGTTTCACTTCATTTAGCAGCGTCTTAATGGCCGGGCACCAGCCTTCAAAATGACCTTTCAGTTCTTCAATGTCAGCCGTGATGGCCCAGCCATCTTCTTCCCAGCCATCCTGACGAGTGAAGAAGACAAGGTTTAAAATATCCCCTTTGCGCAGTGGGTAACGCACTACCATTTTGCCAGGGCCGATATGCATACCCGGTTGTTCGATAAGCGCCTGAATTGCCGGGCTGGCCGGTGCCAGCGCACGATAAGCGATATGGCCGGTAAAGTGTGGTGGCTGGGTTTTAAACAACTTACGTGTATTAGACTTCAGTCCGTCAGCACCAATTACCAGATCCGCGGAGAATGATTCACCATTGGCAAACTGGATAGAGGCTTGTTCACCCTCAGTTGTTACCGTTTCAAGCTGTTTATTAAGATGAATGGTAACCCCGTTTTGCTCCGCCGCATTAACCAGAATTTTGTGCAGGTCGGCACGGTGTATGTATACATATGCTGAGCCGTATTGTTCTCTCGTATTGCTGCGAACAACCTTTAAAAGGGTTTCACCACTTTGCCAGTGGCTGATGTGCTGGCTGGTGGGCTCAACGCCGGTCTGAGCGACCTCAGCACCAACGCCAATATAGTCAAGTCCGCGCATCGCATTGGGCGCCAGGGTGATACCCGCGCCCACATCACCCCATGCTGGGGCTGCTTCGAACAAGTGTACATTATGCCCGGCTTTGGCCAGTGCATTCACCGCCGTTAAGCCAGCTATACCGGCACCTACCACAGCAATTGTTAAATTTTGCATCGTAACTGTCCTTTTTGATCCGCGACGACGTGCCACAGGGAAAACATGTTATTACTAAGTCTCCATATCCAAGGCCCGGCAGCCATGACAATTGTCAAAGACTTTGCGGGATGCAAAGTAGTATGTTTGCTGACATCGCGGAGTCGGTGCGACGGAATGTGTTCTGCATCAGATTGACTGACTACCACACAGCAAGCGCGCAGAGAGTCGTGCAAAAACACAAATGAAGATAGGTTAAGCTATGACGAAGAACGTGGCCGTTTCGCAAGCAGTCGATACTGATAACAGTAGCGATCACCATGCCGCCCTACAGGCGTTGCTAGGCAAAGATCGAGTCCTATTATCCGGTGAATCGCAACATTTACACACCGATGTTTATCGCCAGCTCAGTGTGCCGGTTGTAGTTATTCAACCCATTAGCGTGGAACAGGTTCAGGCAGCCGTAAAGTATTGTCATGACTCGGGTCTGGCTATATCAGTACGTGGCGGCGGAGCGTCATATACAGATGGTTATCTGCCACTGACAGGTAATCACGTGTTGCTGGATATGAGCCACATGAATCGAATCACCGAAATCAATGAAGAAGACGCTTATGTAACCGTTGAAGCAGGTGTCACCTGGGCACAACTGAAAGAAAAATTGGATGCCAAGGGGTGGCGCACCCCATTCTGGGGACCTTTCTCCGGTTTACATGCCACCGTAGGTGGATCGGTTTCACAAAATACTATTTCGCACGGCTCCGGAGCTCACGGTATCTCGGCACAAAGTGTGCAGTCAGTGACCGTGGTGCTGGGTAACGGCGAGGTGTTAAGTACGGGATCAGCAGCGGCCGGCAGTTCCCCCTTTTGTCGTTTCTTCGGGCCGGATTTAACCGGATTGTTTACCGGTGATTGCAGCGTAATGGGTGTTAAAGTATCGATTACCCTGCCGCTTATCCGGCAGCGCCCGAGTCATCAGACTATCTCATTTGCCTTTAATGATTTTAATGCGATGCATGAGTCAATGCGTCTTATTTCTCAGGAACGCCTGGAAGATACGCATTTGGCACTGGATGGAGCGCTATCACAGGGCCAGATAGCCCGTCAGGATAAAGCGGGTCAAACGATAAAAATGGCACTTTCGATTCTTAAAAGCTCGCCGTCATTCCTGTCGGGTATAAAGCAGTTACTCACCTCAGCAGTCTCGGCACGTCGTGTGATCAGCGAATCTCCCTATATGACACATTACATCGTGGAAGGGGTAACGGATACCGAAGCAAAAGGCCGTTTACAACGTATTCGCGAAATAAACCAGCCACTAGGACAGGAAATTCCGGCAACGGTGCCTTCGGTGGTGCGTGGAATGCCGTTTGCGCCATTTTATAATACTCTGGGGCCTTCTGGCGAACGCTGGGTGCCAATGCATGGGATTCTGGCTCACTCACAGGTGAAAGCATTTCACGCCGCACTCGAACGGTTCTATGCCGAGCGAAAAGCAGATTTAGACAAGTATGGTGTGTGGTATGGCGGTATGTTTGCTACGGTGGGGTCTTCTGGTTTCCTCTATGAGATTGCCATTTACTGGCCGGATGAAATCACTGCTTACCACAAAAAAGTAGTCCCGGCTGATTACCTGGCCAAGTTGCCGCGTTACGAAGCAAATCAGGCGGCCCGTCATTATGTTCACCAACTCAAGGACGACATGGCTGCCCTGTTCGAAAAATTCGGGGCAATAAACTTCCAGTTAGGTAAAGCGTACCCCTATTTGTCAAGACTCAATGATACAGGTACAGCGGTGTTGCAGCATATTAAGCAAGCCACTGATACCGAAGGGTTAATTGCGCCGGGTAATCTAGGCTTTGACACCAAATAGTCCTCAATGTAACGCTGTACCCAATAAACTCACGGTGCAGCGTCGTTTTGTGCAGGTCGGTTGCCGTTTGGTGCATTATCGCACTGCAGGCAGCGGACCGCCCATTGTTCTGATTCATCAGTCGCCCAAAAGTTCGGCCGAGTTGATAGGTATGATAGGTCAACTGGCCAGCGATTTTACGGTTATTGCCCCGGACACACCTGGCTATGGCTACTCTGATCCACTACCCGATAACCACGCAACAATAGATGACTTTACCGACGCGTTGGACGGGTTATTGGATGCCCTCGGTATGATTAAGCCTGCCATATTTGGCAGTCATTCCGGGGCGATATTTGGCGTGCGCTTTGCGGCGCGTTATCCCGAAAAACTATCGGCGTTAATTGCCAATGGTATTTTAATTAATGACCAGCTTACCCGCGATCAGTTGGTAGCCAATTATTTTCCTGATTTTGAACCGGACTGGGAAGGTTCGCACCTGCCCAGGGTATGGTCGCGGATTCGCGACCAGCATTGCTTCTACCCTTGGTATCATCGTGTCCCTGAAACGCGAATTCACTGGCCTGCCAGTACTGATGACATGCATGAAAGCGCAATGGAAATACTGCGTGCCGGAGAGCACTATAAAACCGGTTATCGAGCCGTACTTGATTATGATATTACGCCGGATCTCACCCGATTAACCGTGCCGACATTGCTTGTGGTTGCCGAATGCGATGCGTTGGTTCAATACGTACCGGATTACCCGCCATTAACTAATACCACCCAAGTGCAGGTAGTCGCTCAATTTTCTGATGTTACGCCGGCCACTGCAGCTTTTGCATTGGAGTTTGTGGCAGCCAGCACTATTGATATACCGCCAGAATGTACATCGTGTGACAGCCGTAAACGACAACTTCTGAATTACGGGAGCTTTGCCATGCATTATGTGCAGAGCGGCTGTAAATCATCGCCAACGATATTGTTTCTCCATGATTTAGGGCAGAGCATTGTCCGCTATGCCGAATTGATTGACCTGCTGGCTGAGCGTCATTGTGTTCTTGCGCCTGATCTATCCGGGCATGGGCAGTCTGATTATATTGGTGCTGACTGCGAACTTATCGTCAGGATTCTGGGTGGCCTACTGGCAACTCATGATGTAACGCAATGCACTATTATTGCCATGGGTTTAAGTAAAAACTATGCGGCGTTGCTGGCAGCGCATTCGGATATTAACGTCACTAAAATTGTCTGCTGCGAAGCAGCCCAAGCGCCTAATGATGCTGGTTTTACTCCGGATCTCACGCCAGATTTTGCCGGTAGTCAGTTGCTTAAAGCCTGGTATGCAGAGCGTGACAGTGCTTTGCTCGCACCCTGGAATTTAGGCAATGAACAGCCCCAACAACGAGACGCCATTGTGTCTATCCCGGCCAGGTTGCAACAGCGTATGCTGGACAGATTAATCAGTGCGCCGGTGATAGCTGAACTGCTTGCTGAGTTAAAGCCAGCTACAGTAGACTTGCCGGCTCATACTAGCCTGCAAGTTGTTGAGGAAGATGAGTCGGTAAGTAACTGGCATTGGCTGCTTGAGGCTGTGCAGGCTTAGCCTTCTCAAATTCAAGTAGTTCGTACCAATAGGGAACCTGAGACCAAATCATTTTTAGGAACACAGGTTCATCTACCATGGTCCAGAGGTAAGCAGGGGGCCACTTGGGGTGCCAGCATAATTTATAACGACGGGCCATGAACTGTCCCGCCGATACGTTAACCGGCTCAATCCCGCTATACGCGACAGCAATGTTAAGTATGCTGGCCTGCTTATCATCTACTCCATTTTCCGACACCGAGTTGGTTACCGCTGGTATTGAATAGAATTTGTTGGCCCGCAGGACTTTCGGTAGTTGCCTGGTAATTAACGCATCGCCCTGCAGCGGGTGCAGGCCCAGGTGTTTGATCCCGAGCGTGTTAGGTAAAGCCTGAACAATACACTGTTCACCGGCACGTTGGTTATGGACGTTAATCTTCTCGCTGCTTACATCAAATTCACTGTTAAGCAGGAACTTACGATGATGTTTAAGATTTAAGTCACCAAGGATTGGCTGCCAGCGCTCGTTCATGACGATGTTAACGTGGCGCTGTAAGAACAATTCCTGTAAGTCACATTGAGCGTCCAGCGTGATGCCTGTATCACGGTAACTGATGGCGAACTGCTCTGTGCCTACCAGTATGTCGCGGTGATTTCGGTAGCCAATAGTGCCGCGGGTTACGCGATCTGAACGGTGTGCTGTTGTCATGGTGATATCAATCCGTCAAGGGGAGTAAAGGGTATCTCGGGGCCGCTTAAGCGTTGAGCCAGTGGATTACGCTCAATTAAATTCACTAAAAAACCATCCGGATCGCGCAGACATATTTCACGATGTTGTAAATGCCCCAGTTCAAACATTACCGGCTCCGGAAGCCAACTGGCACCTGCCGCTGCCAGTTTTGGTATTACGCTATCTAAATCAGCAACATAATAAATCTGAGCTGACTCACCAATACACGCCGCACCGGTGCCTATTGCCACTTGTTCTGCGCTTGTGGGTAGTTCAAACAAGCCCAGCATGCCCATGTTTGGTCCCGGTACTTTAAGAATCGAAATGGGATAGGGTGTGATTTCATCAAAACCTAACACCTGGCTGGCAGAGGGATGCTCAAGCACGCCTTCAAAATAGATTTCGTTAAATCCTAATGCAGCGTAAAAGGCTTTTGCTTGTTGTCTGTTACGGACAAACAACGTCGTGCGAATGAGAGCTGATAAACCAGTTTGCATGGTGGGTCGTTGTGTCATCGGGGGCTCGACGTTAGTTGACTGTTGGGTGATATTTATGCGGAAAGACGAATCATCGGGCCATGATAATTATCAACTGATGTAAGGTTTTATCTGGTTAATTTGCCGCAAAGCACAGGATGCTATACATCCGCGATGTGATTGACTTTTGTCATAGAGGCATAACTTTATTGCTTATATGGTTCTCCAATGAACGTGTGTCTGCGCAGATGTTGTATCGCTAGCGCAGATCAGATTACCGGAGAGTCGAATGCAAGTTAATCCCATTGAATCAGGTTGGTCGTCACTGGCACATGTCAGTGAGGCGACCCGTGATTACCTGGCTAAGGAACACCTGCTGTTAATAAATGGAGAGTGGGTAGCCGGGGAAAAAGGCGATTCTATTGACTCCTTCGATCCGGCTACCGGCGAGAAAATTGCCACAGTCGCCATCGGTCATCAGGCCGATATTGACAAAGCCGTTGCGGCTGCCAATGCGGCGTTTAGTGGCCCCTGGTCAAAGCTTTCCCATTTTGAGCGCGCAAAATACTTATCTAAACTGGCACGGTTGATTGAAGACCACGTAGATACCTTTACCGAGCTGGAAATTCTTGATAACGGAATGCCGCGGTTTATCTCGGCACTGACTATTCAGAATATTTCAGAAATGTTCGATTATTACGCGGGCGCAGCCCAGCGTATTGAAGGTACAACAACCAACCCGCCACGCCACATTACCGAAGTAGCTGAAGCCTTAACTTATACAGTCAAAGAGCCGGTAGGAGTCGCCGGGCAAATCGTCCCCTGGAATGTACCCATTTCTACCGCCGTGCTTAAGTTAGCGCCAGCGCTGGCCGCCGGTTGTACGGTCGTGGTTAAGCCGTCAGAAGAAACGCCACTGTCTATTTTATTGCTCGGCGAACTGATTATCGAAGCCGGCTTTCCGCCGGGCGTAGTGAACATCGTTAATGGCTACGGTTACGACGCCGGACAGCATTTAGCTGAGCATCCACAGGTCGACAAAATCTCCTTTACCGGCTCTACCGCAACGGGTCGTAAAGTCATTGCTGCGGCCATGGGCAACCTGAAAAAAGTCTCACTGGAATTGGGTGGTAAATCGCCGGTGGTGATCATGCCCGATGCTGACCTGTCGCTGGTGGTGCCCGGTGTGGCCATGGCAACGTTCTTCCTGCAAGGCCAGAACTGCATGGCCGGTACCCGTATTTTTATTCATGACAGCATTCACGATGAATGCATTGAGCAGATAGCTGCTTTTGCGCGCCAGTTTGTCATTGGTCATGGCCTTAAGCCAGAGACCTTTATCGGCCCGCTGATTTCCAAAGCCCATCGCGACAAGGTGTACGGCTATATCCAAAAAGGCATTGAAGAGGGTGCAACGTTGGTGTGCGGCGGCGAAATGCTAGAGGGCGAGGGTAACTTTATCGAGCCGACCATCTTTACTCACTGCACGCCGGATATGGCGATTGTTAAAGAAGAAATCTTTGGTCCGGTGATGGCCGTTCAGCGCTTTAGCACCACCGATTTAGATGAGATTGCCGCTATGGCCAATAACACCGAGTACGGGTTATCGGGCAGTGTGTGGACCACTAACTTATCCACCGCACATTCCCTGGTTGCACGCATTCGTGCGGGACAGGTGTCGATTAATTGCCATGGTGCCATTGGTACCAACATTCCGTTTGGTGGCTACGGTCAGTCCGGATGGGGACGAGAATTTGGTCAGGAAGGCCTCGATGCCTACCTGGAAACCAAAGCCGTTACAGCACGCCTGTAACGGTGTAGGTGAGATAACAAAAAGCCAGCGCGTATTGCATACGCAGACAGGCGGGTGAAAACGCAAGGGATACCATGCGTACTACAAACAAAGGTGAAAATACTATGAAATCAACACAGGTCATCGTTGCCGGCGCAGGGCCGGTAGGAACGGTAGCTGCTTACCGTCTGGCCACTATGGGGTTTGATGTAATGCTTTGTGAAGCAGGCCCTAACTGTGCAATCGATCTTCGCGCCTCGACGTTCCATCCGCCAACGCTGGAAATGCTCGATGAGTTGGGCATTGCTGAAACGCTTATTGCGCGCGGGTTAAAAGCGCCAAAATATCACTTTCGCGAGCGTTCATCGGGCGAAGTAGTGGAGTTTGATTTATCGGAGCTGGAAGGCGAAGAAAAATTCCCCTACCGACTGCAGTGTGAGCAACACGTGCTGGCCAACATGTTGGCAGAAAAACTCGAAGCACACCCTAAAGCCGAAGTGAAATTCAGCCACCGGGTGGTGCATTTCGAACAAACCGACGATGGCGTTGAAGTTGCGCTTGAAGGCCCGTTTGAAATTGAAAAAGTAAGAGCAAAATACCTGGTTGCAGCCGATGGCGGTAACTCGATTATTCGTAAATGGCTGGGTGTTGAATTTGAAGGTTTCACATACCCTGAAAAATTCCTCACGCTATCGACCAAAACCGAGCTGAAAGACTACATCCCGGATCTGGAATATGTGAACTACGTGTCAGATCCGAAAGAGTGGATGGTACTGCTTCGCGTACCCAGCGTATGGCGTATTCTGGTGCCAGCACCCGCTGATCAGCCGGATGAATACATTTTGTCTGATGAGAAGAAAAATCAGGTCTTCCGTGACCTGATTGGCCGCGAAGACATCGAAACCGAACACCGCACTATTTACCGCGTACACCAGCGTGTAGCGAAGCAATTTAACCATGGCCGCGTTTGTCTGGTAGGCGATGCCTGCCACATGAACAACCCGCTGGGTGGTTTTGGTATGAACAGTGGTATCCACGATGCCTGGAACCTGTGCGACAAGATTTACAAAAACCTGACTGAAGGTCACGACGACGAAAACTTTGCGTTGTACGACCGTCAGCGTCGCCCGGTTACCCATAGCTTTATCCAGGCACAAACCATTCAGAACAAGAAGTTACTTGAACACAGTCCAGAAGAAAATCACGACATGCGTCTGCAGGAAATGCGCGACACCCGTGATGATCCGGTTAAGCGCAAAGCATTCCTGCGCCGTCAGGCCATGTACGCCAGCTTAGATCAAGAACGTTCAATTAAGTAAGGAGATACTGTAATGACTGATGTACTTGGATATCGCGCAAAATTTGGTGTGTTAGGACCGTCTACAAACACCACAGTACAACCTGAAATGGAAGCCATGCGTCCGGCCGGGGTGACCAACCACTACAGCCGTATTATTGTTGACAATGCCAAAGCGTTGTCCGATGAAACCTTTTTAAAGGGAACTCAACTTATCGATCAAGGCACTGTAGATGCTGTGAAGGGCGTCATGACGTGCGCGCCGGATTACCTGGTAATGGGGATGTCGGCTATAACCTTCTACGGCGGTGCTAAAGGCGCCGAAACCTGGCAGAAAAACATCAATGAAGTCTCTGGCGTGCAATCTTCGATTGGTTCCGTGTCAGTGGTTGAAGCCATGAAAGCCATTGGCGGTATAAAGAAAGTTGCGTTTCTGTCGCCGTACTATCCGGTGGCGAATAACGAAGTTCGCAACTTTTTAAGCGACTACGGTATTGAAACGGTTGCCGACCATCCTTTTCGAGCCCCGACCTGGACTGCCATTGCTGAAATCAGCAACCACCGCGTACGGGAAGTAGTGAAGCAAATGGACAACGACAGCGTGGATGCCATTTTGCAGGTAGGTACTAACCTGTCAATGGCCAAACTGGCCTCTACGCTGGAACTTGAATTGGGTAAACCGGTAATTGCGATCAATACCGCAACTTACTGGCACGCTCTGCGTAGTTTCGGCATTACCGACAAAATTAACGGCTATGGCCGACTGCTGGAGGAGTATTAATATGCAATACGATTATGTACCCATTAGTCAGCGTGGTCAGCTTAAATGGCCTGACGATAAGCGTGTTGCGCTGATTCTGACCTTCAATCTGGAAACCTGGGATCTGATTAAAGATACCGATGCTCCCTATTACGCAGGTGGCCCGGCGGTACTGCCGGACACGCTGCCGGGGAATATTCCTGATTACCCAAACTTTACCTGGCGTGAATACGGCCAGCGTGTCGGTATCTGGCGTTTGTATGACCTGTTTGATGAGCTGGGTATTAAAGCCAGCTGCACGACTAATGCGGTCACCTTCGAGCGTCGTAATGCCATGGTGCAGGCGTGTCTGGATCGTGGTTGGGAACTGATTACCCACAACTACGAGCAGGGCGAACTGCTAACTAATTTTGCGAAAGACGAAGCCAGGGAGCGTGAAGTGATTTCGCGTTCTATTGAGATGTTCGAGCAACACGTAGGGCGTCGCCCTAAAGGCTGGTTGTCTTCGTCACTGCGCGGCACGCTGAATACGCCCAAAATTCTGGCCGAAGAAGGCTATAAGTTCTACTGCGACATTATGAACGACGACCAGCCGTTTATGATCAGAACTGAGGCTGGTCCGATTGTATCTGTACCGTACAGCAACGAAATTAATGACTTCACCATTATTACCCGTCGTGGTCACACAACTGACGAGTATCGAGATATCCTGATTGAAGAGTTGAACCAGTTGTACAAAGAAGGTGAAACCCAGGCGCGCATCATGAACATCGGTTTACACCCGCATGTAACGGGTCGTGCTTATCGTATCCGTGCGATTCGTGAATTTATCGAATACGCCAAAACGCTGCCTGGCGTGTGGTGGGCAACCCGTGAAGAAATCGCCGACTGGTATTTAACCCAGCAGGAAAGTCATATTCCGGGTCAGATCTAATCTGACCGGTTAACCCAAGGAGCATTTTATGTCTTATTCCATCGTGAACGACGGCGCAACGCCTGTCCCGCAAACCGAGGCAGCCAAAGCGTTACTGGCTTCAGTTGAAGACAAACAGTTGTACATTAATGGCGCGTTTCAGGCACCTTTAAGTGGCACTTATCTGGACACTACCGATCCTGCTACAGGTAAAGTCCTGGCGCGCATCGCGAATGCGGGTAGCGAGGATGTTGACCAGGCTGTGGCTGCGGCACGCGAAGCCTTAAAAGGTCCTTGGGCAACCCTGACTCCGCTAGAGCGTAGTCAGATCCTAAACCGTATTGCTGATTTGATAGATGCGAATATGGATGAACTGTGCGAGCTGGAAGTACTGGATCAGGGTAAACCTTACTATGTTGCACGCTGGGCCGAAATTCCGGCCACCGCGAATCAGTTCCGCTTTTTTGCCGCTCAGGCATTATCGCTCGACGGCAACACCATCAATACTTCGATTAATTACCAGCCACAGGGTAAGCAAGTGCAGGCATGGACGCTCCGTCAGCCGGTAGGTGTGGTCGCCGCGGTAACACCGTGGAATTCACCACTTATCCTTACCGCGATGAAAATTGCGCCAGCGTTAGCAGCCGGTTGTACGCTAGTGCATAAGCCTGCCGAATTAACCTCATTGAGTGCACTGCGCTTGGCCGAAATAATTACCGAAGCAGGTGTGCCCGCTGGCGTCGTGAATGTGGTTACTGGTGACGGCGCAAGCTGTGGTAGCGCGCTCACCAATCATAAAGGCATCGACAAAATTGCGTTTACCGGTTCGACTGCCACTGGCCGTGCCATTGTGGAAGCTAGTAAAAAACACTTAACTCGTGTCACCCTTGAGTTAGGCGGGAAGTCGCCGGCGTTGGTATTGCCGGATGCTGACCTTGAACTGGTTATCCCAGGCATTGCCAATGGCATCTTTTTTAACGGTGGGCAAGTATGTGTGGCGAACTCACGTACCTATATTCACCGCTCTGTCTTCGACAAAGTGGTCGAGGGGATTGCCGCTTACGCCGAGAGCATGCAAATGGGTCATGGCCTCGATCAGGCCACTCAAATGGGCCCTGTTGTATCGGTTGCGCAAGCTGAAAAGATTGAGCAGTTTATCGAACAGGCAAAAGCTAACGGTGCCAAAGTGCTGTGCGGCGGGGTGCGCTTAGGCGAAAACGGCACTTATATCGCGCCAACGGTGGTTACGAACACAAGCACCGATATGCCTATTCATTGTGAAGAGGTGTTTGGTCCGGTGTTAGTGGCTGAGCCTTATGATGATCTCGACGAAGCCATGGCCTGGTGTAACGACAACGAATATGGCTTGGCAGCCAGTATCTGGACGCAGGATCTCTCTGCTGCGCATCGTTTATCGCGCGAAATGGAAGCCGGTACCGTGTGGATCAACTGCCACTCAATGTTTGATGCCTCATTGCCTATCGGTGGTATGAAAATGTCAGGCTATGGTCGTGACAGCGGTAAACAGGCGCTGGATAACTACCTGGAATGGAAAACTGTGTGCGCGGTGCTATAAAGCATTCACTCACAAATCAAAAGATAGTGTTACCAATTTCCGAGCCCCCAAGGCCATTGCATTAAATGCAGTGGCCTTTCTCTGTTTGCTAAAACAGTTTCAGAAACAACGAATTCCTTTTAACCCGAGCAGTGGAAAGAATATAACTCTCTCAGTGAGGACTGGTTTTGTATATTCATAGTGAATTTGACTGCTCAATGACAGCACATCGATTACGACCATCACGTTTGGCCATATAAAGCCCTTGATCTGCCTCTGAAACTAATTCATCTAATGAAGTATTGCCGGGTGTCGTTGTCCAGGTGATGCCAAAACTCGCGGTACATGGAATTTGAGTTTGCTGAAATAACGTAGGGTTCTCAACGAAAGCTTGCTGCAGCCGGTGCGCTAGTTTAACGGCGTCGTCCAAATGGGTTTGTGGCAATAAAATAGCAAATTCTTCGCCTCCCAGTCTGGCTAACACATCGGCCTCACGCACGGTTTTCAGGGCAACTTCACTGATGTTTTTTAATACGGTATCGCCCGCTGTGTGACCGTGGTTGTCATTAATCTGTTTAAAGTAATCAAGATCAAACATAATCAATGCTATGGGCTTTTTAAAGCGTGCCGCTTGTTTAAATAACTGATTACCGAGAGCAAAAAACTCACGGCGATTGTTTAAACCGGTCAGCATGTCTGTCCGCGCTAATCGGTCAGCATGTTTACGTTCATCTTCTAACAGTTGCTCCATGCGTTTGCGTTCAGTGATATCTGTAGCTATCTCAATTCTGACCATTCGTCCATCAATCCAACGTATCGCCTGGTCACGGCACTGGTACCATCTTCCATTAACGGTATTTTGCAGTTCCCATACATAGACTCCGGTAGGCTTATTATTTGAGTCGAGAAGATGTTGGTTGGTACAAAATTCACAGGGGCCTTTTTGCCCGGTCTGTAATACACCCCAACATCGGTTTCCGTTTGGGGTTCCCCACCGGGCTTGACCGTATTCATTCAAAAATAGGAGTTCATGGGTTTGAATATCAGCCACATAGACCAACGCATCCAGGCTATTGAGAATGGTAACCATCGCTTTATAACTATCTTCATCGGTGATGTTGACGAGGTCTGGAGACGTAACTGGTATTTTCATAGGGTATCGTTATATTGCTACGTGGATTAAATACTTCTAAAAGTAATATCGCAAAGTTTTGCCAAACAGTGACCTTGGAAATGCTATGTATAATTGCCGCTCAATATTATAGCAAAAAAGAGGAGCGAAGGACGATGGGAGAAGAGGTAAATTTACCATCAATGCCTGTAAGACGCTAGGGAAACGGCGAATAAGTCCTGCCATTTAGAGCTGTAGCGAGACGTTTTACGGATAGCTTAAATTTTAAACGAAAAATTCCCAGTTTTGGGCAATATACTACTGTTTCAGGTCGAATTGTGACCTTATTCCGGGTTAATCCGGGGGTTCAGGCAGATCTTAGCTGTCGTCGTAACATCGGGTCTGGTTTAAACAGGTTTGCCAGAGTGAATAGCATAGTCAATTGACGGTCATTTTCATCAATCCGTTGTAGTGAGCTTTGATAAAACCCAATTGGCATTTGATAATGCAAACGGGTGTTTCGCTTTTGCTCGGATGCTGGCTTTGAGGTATTCGATATTGATGGGAGTTTTGTTCTTTCGTGGGGGCCTTTTCAGCGCACGAACTTTACCGGGGCGCTCTGCTATCAGCCATGCTACATGCTTATCTTTAGGTTCTTGCCGTTTCTCTGCTCCCTGATAACCAGCACCGCCAGAAACGAATTTCTTATCACTGTGTAGCAGGTTTTTCAGCTGGTTCAGGTCATGTTCGTTGCCTTTCTTGGTCTGATGCATATCCGGGACGCGTTGTTTGTCTTTGTTCTAAGTGGAGCTTGGGACTTTCAATAACCGTCGCATCCACCAGTGTGCCCTGCGTCATCATCACACCGCACTCCGACAGCCATTGCTTGACGGTTTTGAATAACCTACGCGTCAGCTTGTGTTTTTCCAGTAAGTGCCGGAAATTTATGATGGTGGTGCGAATGGTCTTATCCAGTGACAGTTGGGCAACTGGCGTATTGAGGCAATCTCGAACAGCGCATCTTCCCTATGGGCATTGACTAGTTGTTCACTGAGTAGACTGATAGCAAAATTGAGAGCTGCCGGTTAGCAAAATTAACCGGCAAGCATGGTGGTATTAACAGATGGATTGAAAAATCCAGGGTTCAGCTTGTTGCAGCTTATCTTCAAAGGCATGTATTTGAGCGGCGTCTTTAAGTGTAACGGATATTTCATCCAGCCCTAATAACAGGTTCTGGCGGCGGGATTCGTCGATATCAAAATGCCATTGCTTCGTTTCAGTAAGCAGTAACTTGGATTGTAAGTCTACCGTAAGGAAGAGTTTCTCAGTGAGGCTCACCTCAAACAATTGATCGATAACATTACTGGGCAGAGCTATCGGTAACATGCCATTTTTAAAACAGTTATTGTAAAAAATGTCGGCAAAGCTAGGTGCCAGTATAACTGCAAATCCATAGTCCCGAAGTGCCCATACCGCGTGCTCCCGGCTGGAACCACAGCCAAAGTTGTCCCTGGCGAGCAAGATACTACTACCGGCATAATCATTATGATTAAGTAAGAAATCGTGATTCTTACGGCGCTCAGATACCGGTGTTGTCGAATCGCCGCTATCAAGGTAACGCAAGTCGTCGAACAACCAGTCGCCATAACCAAACTTACGAATGGATTTCAGGTATTGCTTTGGCAGTATGGCATCGGTATCGATGTTTGCGCGGTCAAAGGGATACACCTGACCGGTGTGCTGAGTAAACGGCTTCATAGCGCAGCCTCCTTTGATATATCTACGAAGTGACCATTGATAGCTGCTGCAGCAGCCATTGCCGGGCTCACCAAATGGGTACGTCCACCGCTGCCCTGACGACTTTCAAAATTGCGGTTTGACGTGGAAGCGCAGTGCTCGCCTTCGTATAGGCGATCAGCATTCATGGCCAGACACATGGAACAGCCTGGCGAACGCCATTCAAAGCCGGCAGCAGAGATGATTTTATCCAGTCCTTCGTCTTCGGCTTGCTGTTTAACTAAACCAGAACCAGGGACGACCAGTGCTTGTTTAATATTAGGTGCGATGTGTTTGCCTTTTACGATGTCAGCGACAGCGCGAATATCTTCTATTCGGGAATTAGTACAAGACCCAACAAATACCCGATCTAACGTGATGCTGGTAATGGATTGACCCGGCTTAAGTCCCATGTATTGCATGGCTTTTTGATAGTCGGCTGACTTGGCGGCAGGCAGACTGTCAACGTCAGGTACGCATGCATCCACCGGTACGACCATTTCGGGTGAGGTACCCCAACTTACTTGTGGGCGAATGTCTTCAGCCTTAAAACAATACTCGATGTCGAATTTAGCGCCAGGGTCGCTCTTTAGGTCTCGCCACATCGCAACAGCCTTGTCCCAGTCGGCACCGGTGGGCGCATAAGGGCGGCCTTTTACATAGGCTTCTGTTGTTTCATCATAAGCCACCAGACCAGCACGGGCGCCTGCTTCAATGGCCATGTTGCACAAGGTCATACGACCTTCCATCGATAAACTGTAAATTGCATCACCCGTAAACTCGATAGTGCAACCTGTGCCGGCCGCGGTGCCAACTTGACTGATGATATACAGCACTACATCTTTGGCGGTGACGCCACGGCCTAACTGACCGGAAACGTCGATACGCAGATTTTTAGCCTTACGCTGAATCAGACACTGGGTCGCCAGTACGTGTTCTACTTCAGAAGTACCAATCCCGACGCCAAGGGCCGCAAACGCACCATGGGTAGCGGTGTGCGAATCACCACAGACAACGGTCATGCCCGGTAAAGTTAGGCCTTGTTCAGGTGCAATAACATGTACGATCCCCTGACGCTTATCGTTCAGAGCAAATTGCGGCACATTAAAGGTTTTGCAATTGTCATCGAGGGTTTGTACCTGAATACGTGACGTATCGTCGGTAATGCCGGCAATGCCTTTATCACGTTCAGTGGTAGGTACGTTATGATCGGGCGTGGCAATAATGGCATTAGTACGCCAGGGCTTTCGCCCTGCGGCCGCCAGACCTTCAAAAGCCTGGGCAGAAGACACCTCGTGTACTATATGGCGGTCAATGTAAATCAGGGCCGTACCGTTATCGTTTTGTTTAACTAAACGGCGGTCCCAGAGTTTGTCGTAAAGGGTGCGAGGCGCGCTCATAAGAACTCCAGAGTACGAAAACAGATAAACACGAAACCCCGATTCCAGCCTGAAGTCTGTAGCTTAAAGCCAGGAACCGGGGTTTCCAATTATTAGTCAGAATAGGACCAATGCTTATTTTACATTTTGAAAGCTGGGTGTTACCGGTGCTGGAATATGCGTTTCTTCCAGACAGCGGGCTTTGATTTCCTCAATGGTGCCACCGCGGTTGAACAGACCGATTTCGCCGCGCTGCTCAGTTAAGGTTGCACGCAATTCGGTGGTCGCAGCTTCATCGACAGCACCGTCTTTAATGACAACGCCGTAAGCTTTCGCTCCTTCAACCGTTGCCAGGCCACGGTTAATGTCGGTTAACACCAGTTGTGGGTCACGTTTATAGGGGTCACCCCAGCCACCGCCGCCCCAGGTATTGAAATACAGCAGGTCGCCAGCATTTACTTTTATGTCTTCACACTTAGAGGGTAACCACTCTTCGGTACCGTCGGCACGAACCATGCGCTTGGTTGAACGCATGCCGGGTTCTCCACCATTTACGCCCCACGGGTACACTAACCAGCGATCATCGTGGATAGCAATCTGACCATCACATAAGAAGCGATACGCTACACTCAGGCCGTGACCACCACGGTGCAGGCCTGCACCGCCCGAATCAGGGATCACTTCGTAGTTTTCGATACGCATGGGGAAATACGACTCGATAAATTCATTCGGCACGTTAGTAAAGCCCGGCCACAGTGAGTGACCATCCGGACCATCGCCAACCGGACGACCCGGGACGCCACCAAAGCCAATCTGGAACAACTGGAACCACTCGCCTTTATCATCGTATCCTGAGTAAAACAGGTGCGGTGAGTCAGAGAATCCCGCGGCGTTCAGTAATTGTTCCGGCGCGCCCATTCCCAGCAGAGCACCGAGGATGTCAAAGATACGACCAAGGGCGTGAGTACGGCCAGAAAGCGCCGCAGGGTACTTAGGTTTGAGTAGTGTACCTTCAGGAATGCGCACGTCGACCAAGTCGTAGAAACCATCGTTAAAGATAATCTGTGGATCAACCACGTTAATCGTGAATGAGCCGAAAAACATCTTGAACATCTCTTCGTTCAGGTAGAAGTTAATCGAGCTTTGTGCCTGTGGATCGGTACCGTCGAAGTCAAAAATGACCTTCTCGCCTTCACGCCACATTTTACAGTTGATCTTGTACGGGCCCATGCCTTTACCATCGTCACAAATGTAGTCGGCAAATTCACGCGGTTCTTCCGGGATAAACATCTTGATGATTTCGGCCATCGCCATTTTGTTACGCTCAAGCATAATTTCCATGGTTGAGTCGAATACATCATCACCAAAGCGGGTGGCCAGCTCATGACAGCGTTTTGCCGCTGTTTTACAAGCAGCAACCAGCGCGTTCAAGTCAAAGCGGTTCCATTGCGGAGTGCGAACGTTGTGCAGGATAAGCTCTAAAACTTCGTCCTGGAGCACGCCTTTTTTGTACAGTTTTACCGGCGGAATACGCACACCTTCCTGGAAGATAGTGGATGCCTGGATGGGCATTGAACCCGGCACCATGCCGCCGTTATCCGACATATGGCCAAACATGGCTGACCACGCAATATGACGGCCGTCTTTAAATACCGGTATCAGTATCAGCCAGTCGTTTAAGTGCGAAATAGCGGCGTTGCACATGTAAGGGTCATTGGTGAGGATGATGTCACCTTCTTCCAGTGTACCATTGTAGGCATTGGTAAAACCGGTGATGAATGACCCCATCTGGCCCACTACCATTTTACCCTGACGGTCTGCGATCAGCGGAAAACAGTCGCCTTGTTCGCGAATACCCGGTGACATGGCGGTACGAAACAGTACCGCGTCCATTTCTTCACGGGCGTTACGCAGGGCGTTTTCAATAATATCAACGGTTACACCGTCTACATCCACGCGCTTTAGCGGGGTTGTGTTAGTTTCAATAATCTGTGCAGTCATGATATTCCCCGGTTACTTCACTGGATTAATTAACAGGTTACCCACATGGTCGATATTGGCCTGATAGCCAGGCAGTACCACCGTGGTTGAGTCCATTTCGCTAACGATTGCAGGGCCAGGTACCACTATTGCCGGATGCAGTTTGCTACGGTTATAAATTGCACCCTCGTGCCATGCTCCGTCATAGAAGAAGCGGGTGTTCTGTACTTTACAGTCAGCCAGCGTCAGGCTGTCTTCGCCTAAATTACGTTCCGCGATATCACCGCCTTTGGCTTTCACTACCGCCCGGATCATCAGAATTTCGTGACCGTCACCCAGCTTAAAGGTGAACAATTTTTCGTGTTCCTGATCGAAGTAATCGGTCAGCACGGCCAGGCCTTTTTCTTCAAGGTCGGCTTGGGTAAAATCAACCGAAATTTCAAACGCTTGACCGGTATAACGTAGGTCAGCCTGATAGGTAACGACCAGTGATTCTGGTGATAATCCATCGGCAATCAGTGACTCAGAAGCTTTAGCACGCAAATCGGTAAGGTCGGCAAGTAGGGCTTCTTTAGTGGTATTTTGCGCCAGTGCTAAGTATGTACGGGCCGCTTCGTCCTGAACTTCTGTTGTTGCATCACCGTAGGCGCAAAGCACCCCTGGCCCTGGCGGGACGATCACCGGCCAGGCTTCAGTCAGAATACCCAGGGCGTTAGCATGCAGTGGGCCTGCACCACCAAATCCAACCAGCGCGAAATCACGCGGGTCGTAACCCTGTTCAACCGATACCAGACGCAGCGCACCAAACATGGCTTCGTTAGCAATTTTGATGATCCCCTCGGCCGCTTCCATGATGTCGATACCCATGGCATCCGCGACTTTTTGAACAGCGGCTACCGCAGCATCGCGGTTAATCGCCATGGCACCACCCAGTTGTACATCTGATGGCAGATAGCCTAATACGACGTTTGCGTCACATACGGTCGGCTCAACGCCTCCTTTCATATAGGCTGCAGGACCAGGTACGGCGCCAGCGGACTCAGGACCAACACGCAGTGCTTTAGTCAGCTCCGGTACAAACGCGATTGAACCGCCTCCTGCTCCTACAGTGCGTACATCCACGGATGGTGCGCGAACGCGCACATCACCCACGATGGTTTCGCGGCGAACTTTGGCTTTAGAACCCTGAATCAGTGCAACGTCGGTAGAAGTCCCCCCCATATCAAAGGTCAGAATATCGTCATAACCGGCGCGGCTACAGAAGTAGATTGCTCCGGTAACACCGCCTGCAGGGCCGGACATTAGTAAGTTTACCGGCGACTCAGCTGAAGCACGTCCTGATGCCAGACCACCGTCCGAACGCAGGATCGACAACTGAACGTTTTCACCCATGCGGTCTTTTAATGCGTTTTGCAGGTTGTTAACGTACTTGGCTACTTCCGGACGAACATAGGAATTAACGACCGTCGTTTCGGTACGCTCATATTCCTGCATTTCAGGGACCACTTCACTTGACAGTGATATGGGCATATCGCCAAACACTTGCTGAGCAATTTCTTTCGCACGCCTTTCGTGAGCGTCGTTTACATAAGCGTTAATAAAGCAAATGGTCAGTGCTTCCACTTCCCCTTTGGCGTGAAGCTTTTCCAGTTCTACCCGCAAGGCGTCTTCGTTTAATCCGGTAACCACGTTACCCTGAGCATCCATGCGCTCAATCGCGCCAATAGTCAGTTCTAACGGGGCCAGCAGTGGTTTCTTAACATAGCTCACCCAGCCGCCCAGGCCACCAGGACAGAAAGAACGGGCAACCTGCAAGGTATGTTCATATCCTTTTGTGGTCACCAGACCGACTTTAGCGCCTTTGCCGGTCAACACTGCATTTGTTGCGACGGTGGTACCATGCATTACGCGGTGAATCTGGGTTGCGTCAACGCCTGATTCTTCACAAATTCTGGCGATACCATTTAGTACACCCTCAGAAGAGTCGTGAGGTGTAGAAGGTACTTTCGCCGTAAAAGTTTGACCGTTTTTTTCATTAATTAGCAACAGGTCAGTAAAGGTTCCGCCGACATCAACGCCTAGACGATAACTCATTTTTAATCCCCTCAATTTAGGCAAATCCAGGTTGTTTTAGGCTGCATAGGCAAGCGGTGATGAGCTGCTTGCACTCTGTAAGCCGTGGCCAGGTGCCGCTGTCTGGTATGCCAGCTCAAGCGGTCACCGCTGCGTTCGCCGTACCCGGATGAGCACGGTAATTTTCCTGATTTAGCCTATCTGCCTGAAAGGTTCCTGCCATGACAATTGTCAATGCGTGAGGCAGTACGGATTTTTATAGTGAACCTGTACTCAGCCGTTTCCGGTGCTAAGAACCGGTGACAGTGTTCAATCACCATAAATTAATATTGAGGTGTGACATGCTTAACTGTTTTCAACAAGGGCATCACGATATGTTGCCAGAGACCTCGCACGACGAGGCCTCCAGACAGGAATTTGCAAAAAGCCTAAGAGGCTTCATTCAGCACTCGACGTTGCCTGGTTTGCAGCCAATTTATCAAAAACGGGTGGTCCCTAAGTTTAAGCGCGAACACGGTCACGAACCGCAGAACCGCCAGGACATCCGTAAAGCGATGGTAAAAAACAGCTACTTTCAACTGTATGCGTCCACCAATCGCATTGCTCAGGAGCTGCTGTGGGAATCAACGGTGATGAGTGTAGAGCGTCAATTGCCTGCACTGATTGAAAAAGCCAAAGAACTCTCTGCCTCAACCGATGCTAAGCTGGTTATCCCAGAAGGATTTGTACCACCGAAGTATGTGAGTGCGATTGATATCCATTGTATGCCTGGTGGGTACTGCACCGAAGTGACTGAAGAAGACGTGTCAGCCGGTGTGGTGTATGACCGCGGTGTGTATTTATACACCATGGGTTACACAGGGCCTGATAACGATGATATGGGGCGTTCGGTATGTAATTACTTAAAACGCAATAATCCGGAATTTAAACCGCGTCGCATTCTGGATATGGGCTGCACTGTTGGTCATTCAACGCTGCCATATAAAGAAGCGTTCCCGGATGCTGAAATCTGGGGGATCGATGTGGGTGGTGGTTGCGTGCGTTACGCACATGCCCGGGGCGTTGCGCTTGGCAAACCAGTCAACTTTGCGCAAATGAATGCCGAAGAAACAACTTTTGAAGACGGATATTTCGACTTAGTGGTGAGCCATATTCTGCTGCATGAAACCAGCGGGAAAGCCATGCCAAAAATCTTTAAAGAAAGTGAACGGGTTCTCGCACCTGGTGGGCTGATGATCCACGCTGACCTGCCTCCGTTTGATTTAATGGATCCGTTTACGCAATTCATCCTGGATAACGAAACCTGGTATAACAACGAGCCATTTTGGGGCGCAATGCGCGACCTGGACCAAATCAAGCTTGCTGAAGACGCTGGCTTCCCGCGTGATGCGGTGCGTTTTGATACCGCACCGATGGCGATTATGGAAACCACTGAAGGTTCTAAAGGCTACAGTGATGAATCGAAAGAAGCGGTTGCAGATAGGGAATTCACAGCCGGTGAGTTTGCGCCTGGCGGAGGCTGGGAAGTGTTGATCGCGCAAAAACCATTAGTTAAGCAGGAGGTGGCGTAATGTCTGTGAACAGTAATCCAACCCTTAATCATAATGCCAAAGGTAAACGTCCAAAGTTTTATGAAGATGCGGCGTCTGACCAACTGATGTCAATGGTGATGGTACTGGCCAGCGAGCTGAATGTAATGCGCGATCGTATGGACGCGCAGGAGCGAGTGGCTAAGCTGCATGGCATTGATTTGGCCGCTGGTATTGATGCGTTAGAGCTGGACGACGCCGCGCTTGAAGAGCGTGAAGCCTGGCGTCAGGGCTTCATGGCCCGTTTATTCTATCTTGCTCGTAAAGATGCAGAGGAAGCGCAAATTGGTGAAACCAAAGAAAAGTATAAGAGTACTATTGATGAAATTGCCGACGGCAATTAGTACTCACAACATTTTCCCTGGTTAGCACACGTTGCCGGTGTGCTTGCCACTCTCACTTTCATAGTGTGCCCATTTACCACCTTTCCAGTCGGGGAGGTGGTTTTTTTTCGGTAACTGACATAAACGGTCACCAATACAATCACTTCCTGGTTATCCGGTTACTGCCCGAAAAAGAAAACCAAGTGCCCCCTACACGCTTCAACCTGCAAAGAAGTCTACCTACTCAGCGTGACTGGCAGGTTTTCTGACTCGCTCTGTGAGGATTGGTATAACGTTTCTATATCTTGCAATGCCTAAGCAGCAAAGCGCATGGGGATTGTGAACGAACAATCGCGTTCTGCAAATGACGACTTGATTACGATTTTCAGTCTGATTATCAGTCCGACTAAATGAAAAAGTTAAAGTTTTTTGACATTTATCATTCTTTATATCGCTTTAGGGTGCTGATATAGATATCAGGCTCGAATGACGAATTTGTAACCATACCGATTCTTTGCCGAAGACAATTTTTATAATAAGAAATGCAACACGTCACTTCACAATGCTATCGCTGAAGTCATCTTCCAGAGAGGCGAAGTGAGCGAAAACACAAGCTACTAAGAGGAAATTTACGTGACTCATTACTCACCACATAAGACCCTGCGATTAAGTTTATTGGCCGCATCGGTTGCCCTGGCAAGTCAAACAGTATATGCCCAGGAAGCGGAACCAGCCGCCGAAGATAAGTCGATTATCGAAAAAATTGAAGTGACAGCTCGTAAACGTGCAGAAAGTATTCAGGAAATTCCACTGGCTGTATCGGCGTTAATTAGTGACGACATTGAAAAGCGCGGCATTGTGCAGGTGAAGGATCTGGCTGATAACACGCCTGGACTGGTTGTTTCTAACAACTTCTCGGGCAAAGCAGACCGCTCTGTGCAGACTTTCACATTGCGTGGGTTCTCACCCAGCAGCGGTGCTGAAGCGACTACATCTATGTTTATTGATGGCGTACCAGTATCTTCAACCACTGCCGTTTCTTCTATCGGTACTCCAGCACGTGTTGAAATTCTAAGAGGTCCACAATCGGCTTACTTCGGTCGAAATACCTTTGCTGGTGCAATTAACGTAGTAAACCGCGAACCCTTGGGGGATCTGGCGGGGTTTATCGATATAACCGCGGGGAACTATGGTTATACGCGTTTTCGTGGTGAGGCTGAAGGCGCAATTATTGAAGATAAACTTTCTGTCCGCGGGTCTTACGAAACCTATGAGAAAGATGGTTATTGGGACAATAAAGGACCGGACGGCGGTAAACTGGGAGAGCAGAAAACCAGTATGACCAACCTCTATATTCTTGCCAACCCAACGGATGAGCTGACGATCAAAGCCTTTGGCTTTATGTCGCATGACGAAGATGGTCCTGCTGCTGCTGCGCTGCTGTCTGCCTTTGATCTATTCGATGCCGCGGGTAACAAAGTGGTTACAGGTCAGTCGAATTGTACACTGGGCCCAGCAAATGGTCCTTACTTCTGTGGCGAGTTGCCGACTAAGGTCGATCCAATTACGTATAACACCAATGCCTCTGATGCACTGAAAGCGTTTTTGAAGAACCCAGCAGGCAGAATTATTGGTACCGACAGATTATCAAATTACGGTATGGATCGTGAAACCTATCACGGCCACATTGTGGTTGACTGGGAAATCGGGGATACCGGCTTCACATTGTCATCCCTCACTGGGGTAAACAAGGAAGAATGGATTATTCTTAATGATATCGACCACTATTATTCGCCGTCTTTCAATTACGGTTACCTGGTTGAAAAAGTAAACGAAGACTTCTCTCAGGAATTGCGTTTAACTTACGATAATGGCGGCGCTTTTTCCGGAACGGTAGGATTAAGTTACCTTGATGCGACCCAAGATGGCTCGCAAACCCAGCTCATTCAATTTCCATTTGGCGAAAGTATTCCATCACAAGTATCACAAACTGGTGAAGGCTCCAATGAAACAAGCGGATTGTTCTTTGGCTTAAGCTATGAGCTCAGCGATAAAGCCACTATCAGTGCAGAAGGTCGTTTCCAGCGCGATACCATTGCAACGTATGATGCCGATGACACGCTATTAGTGGAAGAAGACTTCGATAACTTCCTGCCACGAATCATTGTTGACTATCAGTTTAGCGATGATCTTATGGCCTATGCGACTTTTTCTAAGGGGGTTAACCCTGCAGCATTTAATACCGGGTTATTAGCGGTAAGTGAAACGGTCAGACAGCAAGCCGTGGATGCGGGTATAGGACTGACGGTTGATCCTGAAGAGGTTGATAACTATGAAGTAGGTTTTAAGGGCACTGGCTTTGATGGTTCGATGACTTACGCCGTCGGTGTATATTATGCGGACTGGACTAAACAGATTAACCGGGTAAACCTTGTTCTGAGTGACGAAGATGGTACGCCTACCAGCTTTTCAGGGGTCGCCAATGCTGGCCATACCACTCTTCAAGGTATAGAAGCTGAAGTGAACTGGATGTTAACCAGTGATCTACGTCTGAATTTTAGCGGTGCAATGACGGATTCGGAAATTAAAGATTTCTCCAACCTGGCATTGACCCAGTTAACCGGCATTAGCGATTACTCAGGCAACGAGATGCCGAATACGTCAAAGTATTCAGGCAACATAGGCTTGCAGTATGATGGTACGTTCAGTGGCGAGTACGATTACTTTGGTCGTGTAGACTATATATACAAAGACGGTCTCTATTCAAACCAGGCAAACTTCCTGAAAACACCTGATATTCATCTGGTTAACCTGCGTGCGGGTGTCACCTTCGGTGATTTTAGTGTCCAGGCTTATGTGAGAAACCTGTTTGATAACGACTCGTATACTTTTGCTTACGATTACTACGCATTTGATTCTTCTTTTGCTTACTTCGCATTAAACTCTGCCACAGTAGCGAGCTTCCAGGAGCCAAGAACTGTTGGTCTGCAAGTTAAGTGGACCTTTAGCGAATACTAATCGCGTTGAGCTTTCAACTAATAGGCGAGTTCCGACTCGCCTTTTTCTTTTCTATCGAATATGGAATATTCATGTCTAGTAAAATCACATTAAACGTGTTGCTTATTGCGGGCATATTATGTCTTGCTGGCTGCAGTAAAGTGACCACCGAATCACCAACTGATTTTATCTCCGTAACGACTACTGAAGGCTCTGTCAAGGGCGTTAAATCAGACGGCATTATTGCGTTTAAAGGCATTCCCTATGCCGCAGCCCCGGTCGGGCCCTTGCGCTGGCGTGCACCGCAGAAACCGCCGGAACGTGAAGAAATGCTGATCGCGGATACCTATGGCAATCGTTGTATGCAACGACCAGTAAATCCTGACTTTCAGCGCGTAAAAGAGCAATTTACTCAGGATGAAAGTGAAGATTGTTTATATCTGAACATATACCGCCCTGATACTACAGCAAGCGATCTGGCGGTTATGGTATGGATCCCGGGTGGCGGACTGGTAAGTGGTTCAGGCTCCCGCCCGGTGAATCACGGCGGTAATCTGGTCCGTAAAGATGTAGTGGTAGTAAGTATCAACTATCGGTTGGGAAGTTTTGGCTTCTTTGCACATCCCGAATTGTCGAAAGAAAATCCTGATAATGGCAAGTTGTTTAATTATGGCCTGATGGATCAAATCGCAGCGCTTGAGTGGGTACAACAGAATATCGCTGGTTTTGGTGGCGACCCCGACAATGTCACTATTTTTGGCGAATCGGCCGGTGGTGGTTCAGTAGATATGCTGGTGGCGTCTCAAGCTGGTAAAGGGTTATTTCATAAGGCGATATCGCAATCCGGTTACGGCCGTGGCCGTCAGCCGCGAGTGGCAGCTATTGCTGAGGAAGGCGATAAAGTGGTAGAAAGCATGGGCAGTAAGCTTGCCGACGCATTAGACATGCAAGATGCGTCATTGGCTGAACTCAGAGCGATAGCAGCCAGTGACATTGTCAAGGCTACCGATTTCTCAACTTACATTGACTTTGCCGTTGACGGAACGGTTATTAGCAAAGATATGATGGTGACATTGCATAGCGGGCAGCAAGCTGCAATTCCAATGATTATTGGTTCGACCGATTTTGAGTTTGGTATGGTACCGCCAGAAGCGCAACGGGGCATCATGTCGACCTTCTTCTCGGCAGACGAAATGGCAGTGTTAACGCCTTATTTTGGCTCAGAGGCGGTTCGCGACAAAATGTTATATAGTGACTATGCCTTTCATTCGCAAAACAGAGAGTTTGCCTTAGCTCATGAACGCGCAGGTTATACAACATTTGTGTATCGTTTTGGCATGCCGGCAATGGGTTTTGCGAATTTAGAGACCGACTTTGGTACTGTTTATGGCGCACCGCACGCGAGTGATATGCCGTATACCTTCGGTAATTTTACTGGCGATCATATGGAGCCCAAAGACCCTGGTGCAGATCAGCTTGCAGTGTCTGAACTTATGATGAACTACTGGACCAATTTTGCTAAAACCGGCAATCCTAACGGCTCTGCTTTACCTGAATGGCCCGAATATCAGGGGACGACCATTATGCGGTTTATTCCTGAGAAGAGTGGTGCGGTAGAAGACGCCTGGGCAGAACGCCTGGATAAAATTAACGCGCTCATTGAATGAGTAAAACGCCTGAGACCTTACCATGACAGCTACCGGCACAGTGTCGGTAGCTTGTTTCCCTGACAAATAGATTCACTGCTTGTTCGCAGTGACCGTAAGCCTATCACCAACTCCCTTCCCAAGCTTTAGCAGTGTAACTAATTGAGAAATATCAATGCGCTAAGTGCTTTGCTAATTATACGGTAGCGAATGAACATAATGAGAACTGGGAACTGACATGATTAATGAAAGTATATTTGGTGGTGTAACTCGCCGCGGCTTTTTATCTGGTTTAGTGGCCAGTGGCGCTGCCATGGCTGCGGCACCTGGATTTGCAAAAACCGGAGCGAAGAATCTTCGCCCACTGGATATTCACGATCCGCGTGAGAACTTGTATGGCTTTGCTAAGTTATGGGGCACTATCGGCGATAAAGCTGTGCTGTCTGGTTATCAGGGCGTGCAATATGCCGTCGTCGGCAATCAGCGTGCGATGCCGCTTTTCGGGTATTGTGGGTTTGGCAATATTCGGAATGTTATTTTAAAAGACGGATCAGTTCGGGTGCTTGGTAAAGAGTGTGGCTATTTTACCGATCTTAAGACGGGCAAGATTATTGACCATTGGGATAATCCCTGGACTGGCGAGCGGGTCGAAGTATTCCCCTTTTTAAATGATAAATTCCGTGGCACGCTTGGCCTGACCCGAAAGGTATTCAAGGTAGGCGACAGCGAAACCGTCAATAATGACATGGGGGATGGAGACGCGGCTAATCAGCCCTATTTACTACCCTGGCAAACAATAGGGGATAAGTATCTGTTAAGCTGGGATTATGCTCATGAGTATACCAACCCGGTGACGCCTGAAGGCTGGCCTAAAGCATCGACAGGTCGTCGCGTTAACCCTTCTGAGCACTTCTGTTTATTTGCACCGAAAGACGAAATTGATGATCGGTCTCTGGAAACGGCGACCTTTACGGCTGGATTTTCCCGTCAGGCACCCTGGTGGCCGTGGATGCTGATGGGCCAAAGCGGGGTAAATGGGGTTCTGATTGGCAGAATGCACAGCTATCAGATCACCGGTGGTCCTGAAGATGTGCCAAGAGTGGTACTAGAACGCGTTGAACGGGACCGTCCGGACTTATTGGAAGAACCTGAAGATGGTCTTGACTACGGTGTACGGGGAACTTTAGAGGAATATGCTGAACAGGTACCCCCTGAAACTCCAGGCTATCAACCGCCGAAAGCAAAAATTCTGAGTGAGTAACCTCTGATTACACAGCATCGGCAAGCCACCGATGCCGTGTTTAACAATCATAATGGATGACTATTAAGCGGTTTTAATAGCATAGCACTGATATTTCATTTCCAGATATTCCTCGATACCCGCATGTGCGCCTTCCCGCCCAATACCGCTGGCTTTAATACCACCAAATGGTGCATTGGCTGCGGAAATAACGCCGGTATTAATGCCCACCATGCCAGACTCTATCGCATCGACAACTCGCTGTGCCCGGTGCAGATCATCGGTAAAGAAGTATGCTGCCAGTCCATAGGGTGTGTCATTCGCGTACCCGATGACTTCTTCTTCGGAAGTAAATGGAATAATGGGCACTAAGGGGCCAAATGTTTCTTCGCATGTACATTGCGCGGTGGGGGGGACATTGGTCAACACTGTGGGTGCATACCAGTTGTTGCCGTGTTCAAGCCGCTTACCGCCAGTTAACAGGGTTGCGCCCTGTTGCAAGGCATTCTCAACATGCTCAGTTACTTTATCGGCACCGGCATCGTCGATCAGCGGACCAATTTCGACGCCGTCATCCAGCCCATTACCCACTTTTAGCGCTTTAACCCTCGCCACGAGTTGGGTTTGAAAACTCTCCAGCACATCTCGTTGAACGTATACCCGGTTGGGTGAAATACAGGTTTGACCAGCATTGCGGAACTTGGCTTTAATTAAGCCTTCTACAGCGACATCAACATCGGCATCGTCAAAAACGATAAAGGGGGCATTGCCGCCAAGTTCCAGCGATAACTTTTTCACGTCCGGTGCACATTTGGCCATTAGTTGCGAACCGACTTCCGTGGAGCCTGTAAAGGTAAGCTTGCGAACCGTTGGGTTTTCGCAAAATGTATCGCCAATGACACTGGCTTTACCTGTGACCACTTGAATGACACCCTTTGGTACGCCGGCCTGAACCGCCAATTCACCCAGTGCCAGTGCTGTTAATGGGGTTTGACTGGCTGGTTTGACGATAATAGTACAACCGGCCGCCAGTGCAGGTGCAACTTTTCGGGCGATCATGGCGGCAGGGAAGTTCCACGGGGTGATAGCGGCGCAAACGCCTATTGGATCGCGGGAAACACGAATCTGTGTATTGGGGGTTGCCGCGGGCAGAGTTTCGCCATTGATACGCATGGCTTCCTCGGCAAACCACTTTACATAACTTGCTGCATAGGTAATTTCGCCTTTGGCTTCAGACAAGGGTTTACCTTGTTCAGAGGTCATAATCGTTGCCAGGGCATCGGTATTGGCGATGATAAGATCGTACCATTTACGCACGATGTCGCCGCGCTCAGAAGCGGGTTTCTTGCGCCAGAGCTGAAAGGCTTGTTCTGCTGCGATGATTGCTTTAGTTATGGAGTCCTTTTTCAGCGAAGGGACGGAGGCAATTTCTGCACCGGTGGCCGGATTAGTAATGGCAATGGTATCTGCAGCGGTTACCCATTCTCCATCAACCAGACAAGCTTGTTTAAAAATTGAAATGTCATTTAATGTCATGATTTTGTCCTGACTAAATACTTAATGCTTACGGCGTTAATTGATAAGGGATCAACGGAGCCCTTTTAATATCAGGTTGGGTAAGATGCTATTGTCCCATTCTGGTGTCTTTGGTGGCGTCTGACCTAGCCGTAAAATAACAGTTCTGGTAGCCGGGGAGACATACACTACCTGATTGGAGTTGCCATCAAACAAAAACAGCTCAGGGTCGGCGTAAGGGGCTGAATGCAACACTTTTGGCCCCGGACCTGAGGAGCCGGTAAATCCTCGTCGTTCCTGATAAGGCGTGCCTACCCAAACTCCCAGGCCATAATGTTCGTTATGGCTTGATGGGGTTCGCATCAGTGTGACGTAACCTTCAGGTAGTAATCTCTGGCCCGCGATTTTGCCATCCTCAAGGAGCAAAATTGCTAATCTAAGCCATGTTTCAGCGGGAAGTTTCATACAGCAGCCAGAATGAGCGAGTCCACCCACCCGATTGACCCAAATTTCGCCGCCAGCGGCACCGATAGGCGATAATATCTGTGTGCTGAGGAAATCAGAATAGCGCTCACCCGTTGCCCTTTCGAGAATGATGGCAATCATGTCTGCGGCAGCATTATTGTAGCCATAAGTGCTGCCAGGTTCGCTTTGCAAGGGGTAATCGTGGATTAAAACCTTATCATGTTCATAAGACAGATAGGCTGTATTCCAGGGATGCATCGGATCAGTGCTATAGCCTTGTGGTAAAAACCCTGAGGTCATGTTGAGCAGATGTTTAATCTTAACCGCTGCCTTTGGGGTGCCCTGCCACTCAGTAATAAAATCGGCTGCCGATTGTTCAATGGAATCGATATGATCGAGTTGAATGGCGCGTCCAACAGCGATGGCACCCAGAGGCTTGGATAACGATTTTGATACAATTGGGGTAGTAGAATCAGCACCGTCATAATAAGACGCTCGTTGTATCTTCCCATCCCGCCAAACCATAAATGCAGTGGAATTATTGTTTGCCGCGTATTGGTCCGCTTCATCCAGTGCCTGTTGGCTGACAGACAGTTCATTATCAGCCGCTTGTGCTAAAGGCTGATAATGGGAAGCCCCTGCGACTGATTCCATGGGTGAGTATTCAGGCATCATGCCCCGGTTGGCTTTTATCGCTTCGAAGCGCGCCAGATACATGGCTTCGTAATCCGTCTCCGCGGCAGCACACGCCGTTAATAACAGCGTACCAACTGCAACAGAAATGAACGGTTTAATCATGATTCTTTCCCTTCTTCTCGGCTAACGCTTTGTTATAAAAATCAATGGAGTCAAAGCGGATATCATTCCAGTTCTTTGTATCAAATATGGCCGGTGCAAATTTTTCGAAATCGGCCCTTATCTGCGGCGGCAATTCGTGAAAGCCGGCTATGTTTTGCCCGAAAGCGCGCGCCATACTGCGACCCTGTAGTTGACCCAGTCGCAGAAAGGGTTGCCAGCTTGTCAGGTTTTGCATGTGTATTTCAGCGTTAACTGAATGGCGACTCGTGTCGAGCACATCAGCCAGTGGGGCGGAATAGGTAGACATCGAGTCCCAGTAAATTTTCTCACCACTTGAATAGACAGGCCAATCCTTGGGCTGAAACATGTTTGGAAATGATTCAATGGATTGAGTTGGGACATAGACTCTGTCGCCAATCACATTAATGCGCAGCGGTTGCGGAGCAATGCCTGGTGCGATAATACCGTTGGGCGTGTACAGTCGGCCAATGGGGCCAAGAATAAACGTCTCCAACTCTACCACTTCATTGGTTACCGGGTTTTTCCAGTGTGTAATCGCGTTATCTGTATCGAATTCGGTAAAATAACCCACTTCATAGTGTTTCAGGTTAAAGTGTCCTGGTCTGCTATCGGGTGACCAATGTTGAACGACATAGTTATTCATTGAAAAGAAGGGGACAACGTTTTCTCCCATATAACCGTAGATATGAAAACGCAGGAAAGCATGTTTTTCTTCGGTACCAATACTGCCCATAATTTTTGTAGCCACTGTTGAGCGGCGCTCTGGGGTGGACAGGTCGAGATCGATAGCCGTGTAACGTTTGGTTTGTTCAGCGGCCGTGGCCTGAGAAGCGGTGCCTAATGTCAGTGCTGATAAGCCTATACCGCCAAGTTGTTTCAATGCGTCACGCCTGGATTGATTATTGCTCATTATTATTCCTGTATCAATGGGTTACCTGGATTGTAAGTTTGCCTGGCCATGTTGCCCAAGTTGTTCTGAGAGGGTTGATTTTGCTGACGAATCGTTCTCGACATAGGCTTTGATCATGAGTGTCGAAATGCGCAATGCTTCATGCATCTGTGTGGTTTGGTGTGGTCCGGGAAGTTCCGGCCGACAAATCAAACCACCGAAGTAATGGTCAACATCATCAAGTACTAAGGCGTAGCGTTCGCCGCCACGTTCAACTGCGTGATAGGCATCAAGATGAGTTTGCCATCCTGCGTCACTGCCCATTGGCACATCAGCAGTACCGGTTTGAATTAGAGCGGGTACCGCAAGTTTGCTGTAGCCTTGTTTTTCAATGAAACCAGGAATTGCCCCGGGTGGGGAAAATGCCAGTACTAACTTCACCCGGTTATCGGCAACGGGCTCCGGCACACCGTCAGGTATCAGTGCAACAGCTCCGCCCTTAACCAACGCAGTAAGGCCACCGTAACTGTGCCCGGCAGCAATGTAGCTTTCACCGCCATAGGTATCGGCAAGTATCTGCATATCCTGCAGACGGGTAGTCCAGGAGGCGAAACCGGCGTAACGGTCACGGTGAGGATGATCGGTAGAATCAACATGTAATGGACCGAATACCTGATAACCATTTTCAAGCCATTGTGTGACTAATGGTGCATATTTCCAGGGGGCAGAACCTGCTCCATGTGAAAAAAGAATGGTTCCTACAGTTTTACCGGTTGGTTGCCAATGCCAAACCTGTATCGCTCTGTCATCATAATGAAGTTCGATAACTTCTGGTTCTTGAGCATGAGCGTGGAGCGTACCTGAAATAAGCAACAGGACGCTAAGGGTAAATAATTTTATTAAGTAAAAACAATTAGCTACATTCATAAGAAACAGCCTTCTAAGCACAATCTCTATTGAGATTTTAATAAAGCGTCAACATCACAGTGTAACCTGATACGCATTAACGCCCATGACAAATATCAATTTCTGTCTCACCACATCAACCCTTCAGCCTTAAATACCGGAGAGAACATAGCTCAATGTTTGCATAATTGACTTTTGTTAAGGAATCGGGCGGTGGACTGCATTACGGTCATTTGATTGATATACGGTATTATTTGCAATGTAAGGATGAGTACATGCGTAAATTAGGCGTGCCATTGCTTTTGTGTTGGTGTGTTAGTCAACTTGTTCATGCAGAAGATACCTGGCCTTCGGCAAAACAGATTGAATTTGTGAAAGAAAGACAAGCGACGATGCCATGGCAGGATATTGTTTCGGCGGTAGATTGGTATTCACCGTTGGAAGACGTGCCTGGATCGGATGTGTCACCTTTGCCGATAGATCTCGACGACGAGCAACATTACCAAACCGCCGAACGTCTCGCGCATGCGCACAACAGCTATGCCTTTTTAGTTTGGCGCGATGGCGCAATTCGTTACGAAAAATACTGGCCTGGTTTCTCTCAATCTTCAAGATACGACACTGCTTCGATGCACAAAACGGTCGTCGCCTTAGTATTGGGGGCGGCAGTTGCTGATGGTTACATTGCGTCTGTAGATGCCACACTGCAAGATTTTGTAACAGATATCCGACCTGCAGCATTAGGTCAGGTTTCTCTTCGTTCGTTATTGGAAATGTCCAGTGGGATGACTAACCCCCCTTTTTCGTCAGCCCCGGAGAGTGTTGGTACGCAAACCTATCTTGGCAATGATTTACGCGAAGCCTACAGCCACTGGCCAATGTCGCTCTCTCCGAACAGCGAGTTTTATTATGCCAATGTGAACCCTCAATATCTTGGCTGGGTTATTGAGAACGCGACGGGAAAGCGTTATGCACAGTATCTTTCGCAGCGTTTATGGCAGCCGTTGGGAGCCGGACCTGCTCGCGTCTGGTTGGATCATGAAAATGGCTCGCCACGGACGTCATGTTGTTTACAGGCTTCAGCCCGCGACTGGTTAAGAATAGGCCTGTTGATCATGAACCGGGGTGAGGTCGATGGTAAGCAGGTTATTCCAGCAGAGTGGGTAGACAATATGCTGAAACCGTCGCCACTTAACGCTAATTACGGCTGGCTAATCTGGCGGGGTAGTCCACATAACCCGGCACGCCAATACAGCCAGAGTAGCGCTTTTGTTGTGCCCGCTGAGCAGCCATTTAAAGCGGATGATGTGTACTTCCTCGACGGCTCCGGCGCTCAGCGGGTGTATATCATTCCATCACAAAAGACCGTTATTGTACGGATAGGCCAGCCCAGTCGGAACTGGGACGATTCAGAACTACCCAATCTCATCCTGGATTAGTGTTATTGGCCGTATTTTTATTCCGCTATACATCAGCATATGAGGGGAACAATGTTAAACAAAATTAAGCAATGGTGGACACTTGATGCGACCGAAGAAGCGAAAAGTGCCGATAATCCACTCTCTCCTTTGAAAGAAAGTCAGCGCCGCAATGCTTTTCCACTGCTGGCACTGGCGTTTGGTTGGGGCTTTCTGGTCACTGGTTTGTTAACCGGTGGTGCATTAGGAAAAGGGTTACCGTTTATGCCGGATTTACTGATGGCATCGTTTCTGGGTAACAGTATGAACTTTATTATTGGTGCGCTGGTGGGTTACATCGGTTACAAGACCGCGTGTAACAGTGGTTTGCTCTACCGTTTTACCTACGGCAACGTGGGAGCCTACATTCCGGTGCTGTTCGTTGCGCTGCTAACCATTGGCTGGCAGGGGATTACGGTCGGTGCGTTTGGTTATGCATGGGCGCAATCATTCGATTCAACGACGTTTTATGTTGTTGCGATTGGCGCAGGCGTTTTGTTTACCGCAACCACTTATCTGGGGGTGGAAGCGCTCGAAAAGGTAAGTATGCCGTCGGTGCTTATGCTAGTCGCGGTCGGTATTTACGCCACCTGGTTGAATATTGATTCCGTGGGAGGGTGGAACGCATTTTTTGACATGTCAGCCACTCAGGCTGCTGCATCGCCGCTCAGTATGCGTGATGCGATTAATATGGTGGTTGGATCCTGGATTGTCGGGGCCATAGTAATGGCAGATTATACCCGTTTTGCTAAAAAAGCCTGGGTAGCCATTGCTATCCCGTTTGTGGTTCTGATTATTTCTCAGTGGTTTTTGCAGGTCATCGGCTCGATGGGCGGCATCGTGTCAGGAACCTATGAGTTCACTACATACATGTTGGAACAAGGTACGGTCATTGGCTTGCTTGGCGTCATTGCTATGAGTCTCGCACTTTGGACCACCGGCGATACCAATTTATATCTGCCTGCTGTACAAACTGCCAGTGTGTTCAAAAAGCCTAAGCGCGTTACCACGCTGATTTGCGGGGTTGCCGGGACCATTCTGGGACTGGGTGTGTACGAGTACTTTCTTGACTGGATTAATTTATTAGCCGCACTGGTGCCACCTATTATTGGCCCGGTAATAGTGGACTACTATGTGGTGAATAAGAAACACTATGATCCTGAAACGCTGGCTCATTTGCCGGGTTGGAATTCACTGGCAATTGTGTCTTATCTAATTGGCGCCGGCAGCGCATACTTAGCGGGGGCCGGAGTAGAGTTGCCAGGAGTCACTGCGCTATTCCCGTCTTTGTACGGTTTGCTGGTATCGATGCTCGCGTATCTCATTCTCGCAGTGGTTGCTAAAATGGTAAGCCCGACAAAACAAAATACGACTTCATCACAGGCTGATGCCTGATATGGTCGGCGAACAAGGTAGAAATACAATGATAAAACGAATGTTAAAAATAGCAATTATTGCAGCTTTCTCTGTTGCAGTGTCGGGACTTGCGCAAGCGGATACCGGCACGACACGCACCCATACCCTTGAAGAAATACGCGCAAAATACGCCGGTCCTACTTCACAATTTGCCGATATAGAAGGCATTAATGTGCATTATCGCGACGAAGGTAAAGGCCCGGTAATTTTGCTGATGCACGGCACTTTAGGTGATTTGTCTGACTGGGATGAATGGGCCGAGGTGTTAAGCAAAAACTTCCGTGTGGTACGATTTGATTTGCCCGGCTTTGGGTTAACCAGCGATATTCCCAGTGGGAATTACTCTGCGCCTCGTTCTCAAGTACTTATTGATGGGCTCATGGACCATTTAGGTGCGGAGAAATTTGCAGTCGTTGGCATCTCTTATGGCGGTATGCTGATGTTTCGTTACGCTGCTACCCGCACTGATCGCGTAACGGCAATGGTACTGATAAACTCTGCTGGTATTCAGCGTGGCAAAGCAGCGAAGAATCTCAAGTCTAAACCAGCAAAGCAGGAATCAGTACAAAAGCCAGCGAAACCAAGAAAGAATATATTTACTGATCCTGTGGTGCTAAGAGAGGATGTGGAAGCGTTCTATAACGGCTATATCAACGATCCTGAGCGGCGCACACCAGCACTTATTCAACGTAAGCTCGATTTACTGAATATTCAGAACCGCGATAAGCTAGCTATCGTGGCATATAAATTTTATGAGGCGGGTAATCCTCAGCGCGTGTTAGCGCATGTGAAGGCGCCGAGTCTAATCATGTGGGGAACCGCAAATCAGGCGCTGGATACAGCAACTGCAGATGCATTTATTCACGCGCTGACAAATGCCTGCAGTAAGGAACTGGTAACCTTTAATAACGGCGGACACTACATAAATTTAGAGCGTCCTTATGAAACAGTTAAGGTAGCGAACCAATTCTTCCTGAAGCTTAAAAATAATCCAGTTAAAGGTTGCCCCACATTATCCGAATAAGTGGTTTGAATTGCGCATTTTACACGCAGTATTAGGTATAAAGGACTTTAAAAGGTATAATCACCTGTTAATGTAGCAATATGCACACAATTAATCGATAGTTGTGTTAGATATTTTAAGTATTCGGGTATTCTTAAAGGAGAGATCTTTGACTAAATCGTCAATCATCGCCACGCTGAAACAATATGGAAACCAAAACGGGTTGAGCTGGGATGGTCCTACGCCGTTGTACCATCAGTTATACAGCTTGCTGAAAGAGCAGATTATCGATGGCACGATCAGTTATGGCTCGCAACTTCCTACCGAACAGGAATTGGGAGAAGCGTTTGGGCTGTCACGTATTACAGTTAAGCGCGCGATGGATGAGCTTTCAGCAGAGAAGCTGGTAGAGCGACGTCGGGGGCGTGGCAGTACGGTGACGTATAAATACAAACCCAAACCTGTTAAAGCGCCATTAGTGGGGATGCTGGAGAGTATTGAGACTATGGGCAGGCACACTCTGACTCGCATCCTGGATATTGCGGAAGCGATTCCACCTGCGGATATCCGTGAAGAGTTAGGTTTGCAGGATGGTCAAACCGCCTGTCGTTTGGTGCGTGTGCGTTTAACCGAAGATGAGCAAATTCCTTTCGCTTATTATTTCAGCTGGACACTCACATCGATTAGCACGTTTAGTGAGCAAGCGTTAAAGAACAATACCCGTATAGAGCTTTTGCGACGAAATGGCATTGTGCTCTCTCGAATTGATCAGCTTATCAGCGCTGAACCGGCCTCGCCGGATGTCGCCCGCGAACTGAATATGCGGGAAAACGCACCCCTGTTGGTGCTGGCGCGCCGGTCCTATGATTCTGAAGGCAAGCTGGTTGATATGTTGCACTGTCGTTACAACCCGGCCATTTTTCAGTATCAGATGAATATGGAATTAAACGACGAAAAGCATTAGTCGTTTAAAATACAACGAAAAGCCTGCCTCGAGCAGGCTTTTTTGAACCTACTCGGGATAACCGGTATAGCGATGTAACCTGTGCAGAGCGCTTGCCCAGTTTGGTGCACTGGCGGTCATAATATGTGCATCAGGTTTTTTTGACGGATTGTTATCCAGGCATCCGGCGGGAACAACGGCTGTCTCGTTTTCGCTTGTCAGGTTCGGGACTGCTGAGCCACAACTGGCACAAAAGCTACGAACATGCCGAGAACCTGCCAGTGTAAAGTTGGTTATGCTGTGCTCACCAGATAGCCACTTTATAGCATTTTTGCGAATAAACAGATTGGCCGCAAATGCCGACCCCGTATCTTTCTGACAATGCTGGCAATGGCAGATGAAAAAGTGCTCGAAGTCGTCTTCGATACGAAATGTGACTGTGCCGCATAAACAGGAGCCGTTAATGGTCATGTTTGTTCCTCAGGATCTATTGGCTTTCAATATTTAGGTCTTGTGATGTTGGCTAATCATTGTAGTACCAAGCCTCCAGGCGTTGGTCAGGTTTTTACGATATTGCCCAAACATTTGTTTCGTTATGTTCACCGAACTACGCTCATTTATGATTGTATTATACAAAATTGTGCTACTGCACAAGTCATTAATAACGATATACCATCCCGTGGATTTATACACAACGACACAATGTAGTGGTATTCCCTTGAAATGAGCGAAGTTATAATAAGGGTGTGGAAACAGCGGAGCGGTTAATGCCGACTCAATCAACGAAGGATTGAGACGGCGAGGGGAGACCGTTTTAAGCTAAAACGGTTTTTAATGCTGTTACACAAGCATCGGTTTCTTGTGGTGTACCAACGCTGATTCGGGACCACGTGTCGTAACCGGGCCAGGTTCTGCCCACTACTTTAATCCCCTGAGCCCGCATTTTTTCAGCAAATTGATCATGTGGCATACCACAATCCATATAGATAAAATTACCTTGTGGATTTTTTGCGTAAGGGCGTCCAAGTGCTTCTGCTGCGTCCGTTAACTTCGTTCGTTCAGTTTTAACCCGGTTACGCATCGTAGTGAGGTTAGCGTGATCGTCCATACTTGCCATACCAGCTACGAGACCCAGGTAATTCACACCGCCCATGCGTAGCTGGCGCCCCAGCACTTTCGCCTGTTCGGCGGGCATAATGGCATAACCTAAACGCTGGCCTGCCATAGCATGGATTTTCGAAAAGGTGCGACAAATAACCACATTGTAGCCTTCAGCAGACAGCTTGGATTGAACATTGCCCGGGTAGCCTTCGGACATCTCGATATAGGCTTCGTCGATAAACACCTGGGCTTTCTGTGAGACTCGTTTGGCAAAAGCACTCAGCTTTGCTGGATCCAGCGCGCGACCGGTAGGGTTGTTAGGGTTACAGATATAAACTGCGGTTGTTTCATCGGTCACTGCCGCTTCGATAGCATCCAGATCAAAATCCATATTGGCATCCAGTGGCACATAAGTGACATCTGCACCCATGAATTCGGCGCCGCGTGGCACGCCCTCATAGGTTGCCATAGAGGTGACGAGCTTATTGCCATTTTTAGTGATCCAGTCAGCATAACCAAACAGAATAGGCGACGAACCGTTAGTCACAATTATCTGATCTTCCGAAACACCTTCTTGTTCGGCAATCTTCTTTTTAAGTACTGCTACGGTTGGATCGGCATACCGGCACAGATTAAACAGTTCGCTTTGCATGGCTTCTACCGCTTTTGCAGAAGGGCCAAAAGCATTTTCATTTGACGATAATCTGATCAATCCATCATTCAGATTTGGTGTGGCAGACGGGAAATGGTCTGTCTTCATGCCAGCTGCGCTGAGTTCATTAACCCCGGAATCTACACAAGCAGCCAACGCTGTTGCACCAGCACCAAGTCCCACTGCTTTTAACCATTTACGACGGGACGAATCTACCGGAGAATTATTTTGGATTTCAGATTTCATAGGTCATGTCACTCTGTTTTAATATATAAAGTATACGGAGTATCCACATTAAAGCGTATTTAGAGTTGATGCAATAGTGCAATTTCGATATGTAATCAGATAGTTGAGGGTGGCAGTTCCACCAGAATAAAAATTAGCCCAAGCTAAAGTTTTAGAAATAAAGGTGTTACAGGGCTACGATGGTTTTGACGAAAATAAAAGCAAACAACTGTGAATAGAGCTTATTTAGTTTGAAAAACGACCAATGACCTAAAATCAGGGATAAAAAAGGGGCCCAAATTCGGGCCCCAACGGAGAACACAACAGATAACTCTGCCGTGTTTTTCTGGTTCCAGGGTAGGAATCAGCTTGTGACAACTGTTTTGCGAATAATCGCACTATTGATCAGGTTGGTGATTTGTTCATCACTGTAACCAATGTCTTGCAGGACAATATCGCTGTCTTCACCCTCCAGCGGTAAATCGTGGAACAGGGTAGTGCGCTCACCGTCAAATTCTATGGGTAAAGACGGTAACTTGGCTTTACCCTGAGGCGTGGTGACTTCCAGCAGGCCACCGGCATTCAGGTGTGGGTCATCAAACAAATCTGATGGTCGGTTAATCGGGGCAAATGGAATACCCGCACGTTCCAGGCGGTCCATCAGCGTGTGTTTGTCCATACTGGCAAATAATTCATTAATGACAGGGAGCAAACGATCACGTTGTAAAACCCGGTCGTTATTGGCTGCGAGACTTTCGTCGTTAAGGAAATCAGTGAGTTCGAACTCGGCACAGAATTTCTTCCACAACGTATCGCTAACCACACCGACGAAAATGCGCTCATCATTTTTGCAATGGAAAATATCATAGATAGACCAGGCACTGCGACGTACCGACATCGGTGGCGGCGCCTCACCCAGCACAGTTTCCTGGGCCATGTGTTGGCCAACCATATAAGCGGTGGTTTCAAACAGTGAGCTGGTAATGTGACGTCCTTTACCGGACTGTTCACGCTCATGTATGGCGGATAAAATTCCGATTACGCCAAACATCCCCCCGGTGATATCGATAACCGAAGAACCCGCCCGCATCGGGCGGTCAGGTAAACCTGTCATGTAAGCGAGCCCGCCCATCATCTGAGTGACTTCATCTAACGCTGTGCGGTTTTCGTATGGGCCAGTCAGAAAGCCTTTTAATGAGCAGTACACCAGGCGAGGGTTTAGCTCGCTTAACGCCTGATAACCAAAACCTAATTTGTCCATTGCGCCAGGGCGGAAGTTCTCAATCAGGATATCAGCATCTGCAATCAGCTTCAGCGCGATCGCTTTGCCTTCCGCTGATTTCAGGTCGACACACAGGCTGCGTTTATTGCGGTTATACATTGGAAAGTATCCGGCTCCAGAGCCTTTTAAGCGACGTGTTTTATCGCCCTCCAATGGCTCAACTTTGGTAACGGTTGCACCTAAGTCAGCCAGAATGACGCCTGCGGTGGGGCCCATGACCATATGCGTAAACTCAATGACTTTTAGGTTTTGTAATGGCTTGGTTGCAGTTGATTGCATTGGTTTATCCTTTATTCAAAATCTGTACTTTGATGGGTAATGAATATCAATAAGACATACTTGGCCATGTTCATCCATTGTCGGCTATTGCCGATGATTACAGGCGTTTGTCTAACTCCGGCAGCGCATTAAACAGGTCTGCAACCAGACCATAGTCTGCTACCTGGAAGATGGGCGCGTCTTCGTCTTTGTTAATAGCGACAATGACCTTACTGTCTTTCATACCTGCAAGGTGCTGTATTGCGCCAGAAATACCCACCGCAATGTACAGATCCGGGGCAACAATCTTACCGGTTTGACCGACTTGCATATCATTAGGTACAAATCCGGAGTCTACCGCTGCACGTGAAGCACCAACGGCTGCGTTGAGCTTATCGGCAATGCTGTAGAGCAGTGAGAAGTTGTCACCGTTTTGCATGCCACGACCACCGGAAATTACAATATTGGCGGCTGTTAGTTCAGGGTAGTCGCTGGCAGCAACCCTATCGCTTACAAACTGACTAAGCTGATTGGTTATCGTTACGTCTTGCGCGTTAACAGGGGCAGACGATGCCTTCTCACCTGCTGGATCAAATGCTGTGCTGCGAATGGTAAGTAATAACTTACTTTGTTCAGAGGTCACCGTAGCGATAGCATTGCCAGCATATATCGGACGTTTAAACGTGTTGCTGTCCAGAATGGCAATAACGTCTGAAATAGGTTGGCAATCCAATAGTGAGGCTACTCGTGGCAGCACGTTTTTACCAAAGGTCGTGGCTGGTGCTAACAGGTACTTATAGTTTGCGGCAAGGTCCTTCAACAGGGGAGCCAGGCTCTCGGCTAACTGATGCTGGTAAACAACGTTATCGAATAACTGTACATTACTGACACCGGCAACTTTGGCTACCTGGGCAGCCACGTCAGCGCATTCATAACCAGCGACTACCACATCGATTTGGTCGCCAAGCTGGCTGGCTGCGTTTAGCGTATTTAAGGTAGCGCCTTTGAGCGACTTATTGTCGTGTTCGGCTATAACAAGTACACTCATGAGATCACCTTTGCTTCATTTTTCAGTTTATTTACCAGCTCTTCAACGCTACTGACCTTGATACCCGCCTTTCGCTGAGCAGGGGCCTCAACTGCAGTAATGACAACTCTGGGCTGCGCATCGATTCCCAGCTCACTGAGTTCAATGATGGCCAGCGGTTTACGTTTGGCTTTCATGATATTTGGTAGTGATGCATAACGTGGTTCATTCAGGCGCAGGTCGGTAGTAATAATGGCTGGCAGGCTTAGAGACAGGGTTTGTAAACCACCATCGACTTCGCGGGTCACCTGAACATCGTTGTCACCCAGCACAACTTCTGAGGCAAAAGTACCTTGCGGCAAGTTGGAAAGTGCAGCAAGCATCTGACCGGTCTGATTATTATCGCCATCAATAGATTGTTTACCCAGAATAACCAGTCCTGGTTGTTCCTGAGCCACTATAGCGGCAAGTGCTTTAGCGATGGCCAAAGGCTCCAGGTCGCTATCGGTCTTCACCTGAATCGCACGGTCAGCGCCCAGTGCCATGGCCGTGCGCAGTTGCTCTTGTACAGCGTCAGAGCCGACCGATACCACAATGACTTCATCCGCTTGTTTTGCTTCCTTAAGACGCACAGCTTCTTCGACCGCAATTTCACAAAATGGGTTAATGGATTTTTTGGCATTAGCAATGTCAACACCCTTGCCATCAGACGTTGGGCGCACTTTTACGTTGTAGTCAACAACGCGCTTTATCGCGACGAGTATTTTCATATTTGCTCCAGGTGTCTGCCGGGTTTTACCGACTAAACAAAACGGTAAAACATGGCAAATAATTAGATATTGAATAAATGCTATAACAATATATCATATAGTGCAATGTGGATTTTTTGATTAATTGTTATGGTGGGTATCAGGCGATGCCTGTCGCCGGTTAGGGCGCTTTAGAGGAAGGCACTATGGAACGCGAATTCATGAATTACGATGTGGTGATTGTTGGCGCAGGCCCGGCAGGGTTATCAGCTGCATGTCGATTAAAACAGATCCGTCCGGATAGCCGTGTCTGCGTTGTGGAAAAAGGCAGTGAAGTCGGGGCTCACATTGTTTCAGGCGCGGTCTTTGAAACCCGAGCTCTAGATGAACTTTTTCCGGATTGGCAGAGTCTTGATGCTCCGCTTAATGTTGCGGTAGTGCGCGATGAAATCTACGTCCTCAAAAATGCCAACAAAGCCCAACGGATCCCAGCTGTGCTGACACCTAAAACCATGCATAACGAAGGGAACTATATTATCAGTCTTGCTGCGCTTTGCCGCTGGTTGAGCGAGCAAGCCGAAGCGTTGGGCGTTGAAATTTATCCTGGTTTTAGTGGTGCCGATATCCTGTTTAACGATGATGGCAGTGTAGGTGGGATTATTACAGGTGATTTAGGGGTAGACAATCAGGGGACGCCGAAAGAGTCCTATATGCCCGGTATGGAGCTAAGAGCCACTTACACGCTTTTTGCTGAAGGTTGTCGCGGTCATTTGGGTAAAACCCTTATTAGCCAGTTTAATCTTGATAATGGTAAAGAGCCGCAACATTACGGCCTGGGCATAAAAGAAATATGGAGTGTGCCACCTGCGCAACATCAGCCTGGCTTAGTCGTACACACCGCTGGCTGGCCGTTGAGTGAAAACGGCGCTGCTGGTGGGGGGTTCCTTTACCATATTGAAGACAATCAGGTGGTGTGCGGACTTATCACTGACCTATCATATTCGAATCCCTATCTGAGCCCGTTTGATGAATTTCAGCGCTATAAGCATCATCCGCAAATAGCCCGCCACCTGCAAGGTGGAACGCGTTTGGTTTATGGTGCGCGGGCGATTACCAAAGGCGGTATTCAGTCGCAGCCAGAGATGGAGTTTCCGGGCGGTATGCTGGTTGGCGACGAAGCCGGTACCCTTAACTTTGCTAAGATCAAGGGCAGTCATACGGCCATGAAATCTGGCATGGTAGCCGCGGAATGCGTGGCAGCGGCACTTGATGTAAACCGTGAGCGAGCAATGGCGGTTGATTACTATCAGGCGTATCAGCGAAGCTGGGCGTATAAAGAATTGTGGGTGCAGCGTAACTTCGGCCCGGCGCAACATAAGTGGGGCAATATTTTAGGTTCTGCTTATGCCTTTATCGATATTAATATTTTTAATGGTAGGTTGCCCTGGACCTTGTCGGACCCCATTGCTGATCACGCTACTCTTAAGCTGGCTCAGGACGCTCCGCGGATTTCCTATGCAAAGCCTGATGGCGTACTCAGTTTTGATAAACTCTCTTCGGTTTATTTATCTAACACAAACCATGAAGAAGATCAGCCCTGCCACTTACGTCTGAAGGATGCAGCCATCCCGATAAAAGTGAACCTGAACCGTTACGACGAGCCGGCACAGCGTTATTGCCCGGCTGGCGTATATGAAGTGGTGACTCAGGGAGAGCATCCGTATTTTCAAATTAATAGCCAGAATTGTGTGCACTGTAAAACCTGCGATATTAAAGATCCCAGCCAGAATATTCAGTGGGTAGCGCCGGAGGGAGCGGGTGGGCCAAATTACCCCAATATGTAAGGGGGGGTGATGACGGCTACCATTCTTTATACGCTGATTGGTTATAAACTGCTGCTGCTAGCGGTTGGCTTCTGGGCGCAGCAGCGTACCACGAATACTGCTGATTATTTTCTGGGAGGGCGGCAGTTAGGGCCGGTAGTGGCATCAATCAGTTATGGCGCAAGTTCAGCCTCAGCCTGGACGTTACTGGGGATGTCGGGCATGGCCTACCGGTATGGTGTAGTGGCGTTCTGGATGGCGGCAGGCGCAGTGGCAGGAGCCGTTTTTGCATGGATGTGGATTGCGCCGCGAATACTGGAAAGAAGTCAGGCCGGGGGACAGCTTACCCTTACCGAATTTATCACTGAGGATGTCAAGGCGCCCCAGTCTCAGCGTATAAAAGTGATGGCCAGTCTAATGATTTTGGGGTGTTTCGTGCTGTATATTTCCTCTCAATTTCAAGGTGCGGGTAATACGTTCGCCAGTACCTTTGGTATGGATGCCTCTGAAAGTATTTTGCTGGGAGGCACGATCATATTAATTTACACCCTGTTAGGCGGATTCTGGGCAGTCAGCGTGACCGATACGCTGCAAGGCATTCTGATGCTGATTGCTGCGGTGTTGGTACCTGTAGCAGCCTGGCACAGTGCCAGTGGCTGGCAGGGGATCACTACTGCCTTACATGCTGCCGGAGAGCCAGCCATGTTGTCTTTTTCCGGTACTGCCGCAGGATTAGCTACTGCGGGTGTTGTCGTGGGGGGACTGGCAGTTGGCCTTGGCACATTTGGTCAGCCTCATCTGGTCAGTCGTTTTATGGCTCTACGCGATGCCAGAGCGCTAAAGCAGGCGCGTTGGATTGCTATCGGTTGGTTTGCCCTGGTATTTTTCGGGATGTGCTTTTTAGGCATTGCCGGTAAGGTACTGCTACCTTCACTGGCCAATCCTGAAACGCTGTTTTTTGATATCACCGCCTCGTTGTTTCCTTCGGTCTTTGGTGCGGTGATGGTTGCTGCGGTGCTATCTGCGATTATGTCCACAGCGGATAGTATGCTGTTAGTTGCAGCTGCCTGTGTAGCTCATGATCTGGGGTTGGAGCGCTTTGTCAAAGGACATGAATTGCTGGTGTCCCGTCTGGCGATGTTGATGGTGTCATTAGCAGCGATAGCCTTGGCAATACTCCTACCCGCCAGTATTTTCTCGAGGGTACTGTTTGCCTGGACTGCTATTGGCGCGGCGTTTGGTCCGCTTCTAATAATTAAATTGCTTGGTGTTCGTGTCTCAGGGACGGGCACACTGGCTGGTATGTCTACCGGTTTTGTGTCGGCGGTAGTGTTTAACTGGCTACCTGATGCACCAGGAGACATCGCTGAGCGGGTTATCCCTTTCGCTATGGCTGTTTTTGTGTTGCTGCTGAACCGAAAGAAATCTTAACCCTGAAAGCCTGTGTTTTATGCCATTTATGACATTGAGAGTAAATGGCGAATGTCTTTTACTGGGTTGTCTTATGTTGCTGAGTGTCATCGGAAACTGATGGGCATAGCGATATGTAGCACGATCACCCGATGGGCAGTTTTCCCCGGCTCTTAAATTCTCTGCAAACGACTCGGCTACGAGTGTTAATGACTTGCCTTTCGCAGCATGCACCCGGACGTCACTCCGCATCGACATGAAGCGAGTACCTGCTGCATCGAGCGGTATCGGCTTAAGGTAGTCTTTAACTGCGACCAGCTCTAGTTCGCTAAAGAGCAGTGCACTAACCACTATAATGCTATCTACTTATTGTGGTTGACGTGCAGTCACTTCTGCGGCCACCGGTGAGCCGGCATGGTAATCAGGTATAACGATTGTGCTGAGGTTTAATTGATCGACTATCAACCACATGTTGCATGTAAAGTCAGTGATGCAAACTTGCCGGTTACGGGAGGTAGTGCTGATTTTCCAAAACCTGGATAGTAAGGTGCTATGACAGTGGACGTGGTTGCAAAAGCGGTCATAAAGCACTCGAAAATGCGACCCGGTTTAGGGCTAAGGTGTACATAAAGTAATGGCTTATTTGTGTGTTTATTGCAACCGGGTGGCGCTAAGTTAAGATGCATTTGTGCATTATAACCCTCAACGAACAATCGTATCGTCGTCATCGCTAATTTACCTGCAGAAGCAGTAAATCGGATAATCAGTCACATAATAATGCCGCACTCAGGCGGCATTATTAACAGCGTTTACAAGCTTATTGTTTGGGAGGCCATACAGGTGCTTCAGGTGCTTTAGGCGGCTCCCAGCCTTCTGGTACCGGTGCCGGCGTTTGCTCAGTCGCGTAAGCTTCCAGGCTTGAGACATTGGGGCCGTAGTCTTCTGTTGGCGCAGATAGGAATTTAGGGTCAATCGCGCGCGCTGCTTCACGGATATCTTCCGGTAATTCAGCCAAACCGCCGGGCAGGGTAGTAAAGGTGCTGAAGTAGCTGATATGACCTTCAGCCTGACCCATCAACATCCAGGGTAACCATGGTGTGATGCGTGACCATGAGCCCACTGCCGGAATATGGGTCAGGTTGGGGTTTTCTACGTCTTCTTTTTTAAATACATAGATGAATTGTTCAGATACACGGTTAAACGTACCAGCAGACTCGCGCACCCATTTATCAGGTTGTAAACGGTTTGGGTAGAATAAGTTTATCCCGGTGTTCAGAATGATCGTGTCGTTTGGACCTTCTTCCCAATCCAGTAAAAATGGTTCTTTTTCCGGTTTACCCATATTAGTGCCAGCGTAGGCATTCGCCTGCTGTTTGTAAGCGCTGATAGTGAAGTTATAGGGGTCGTTGGCAATTGGCACTACGCGTACGGTTTCACCCGTATATGGGTTATCCCAGGTTTCCAGAATTTCACCGGTTTCAGGATCTTTGTAGAATACCACTTCACGCAGCATCCGGCGGATACTGCCATCAGGTAATTTTTTTGTACGGGTAAAGCTAAACCCTTCCATAATAAATAGTTCGCGAACTGTCTCATTGGGGCGGACACCAAATACCTTACCTTTTAACCAGCCTACTTTTTCTTTCGTCGGATCCAAATCGCCATCCAGGCGGGCATAGGTATCACGGTTCCATTCCGGGTTTTTAAAATCGACAGTGGTTAAAAAGCTCGGCGTTTCCTTACTAACGCTGGTTTGCGGTTGACTGTCCTTTTGCGCAGATGCTGTGCAGGCGGTTGTGAGAAAAGCTGCAATCAAAGCCGTCGCCAGCGATCTACGGTTAGCGCTTTGCGGGATGAACCGGTTAAAAAAGTTATTCATTGCCACATCCTAGATTCTTTCAATTTAATAATATGATTGTTATGCATGATCAGCTTAGACCGTTCCATTCTGGCTAGTCTTTGAGAATTGTCATGTTTAACGCATAAAAACAAAAGGGACGCGCGGTGTTTTGGACAGAAAAAGGGGTGATGAACCAAAATAATACCAACCCGCATAGAAGAGTCTCCTGTCAGCAATACTGGCAAACGTCTATGGGGGTTGGTATAACGGGAAAAGATACAAAAATTCAGCAAACGATGCTGGTCTCTCAAATGTAGTCTGATTTGTTAACTGGTATGCGAGTGTTCGCCCGCCTTGTTGTCATTATCTGCAAGCCCGGCCTGGTCCATTCTTTTGGGGCTTCAAAACATTTTAACCGCGATTTTCTGTATAGGTGCGTATGCGGGATAAAACCGACAGGTTGTCGTAGCCGCTCATCATACAATCATAAAGACGGTGTCTCTTAGTCCAACCCATTCGTTTTCAGGTTAAAAAGGACGAAGTGCGACACTTTTGCCATTGATAACGATTGATCAATATCAGCGATAGGTTACCTGCGGGCTCGAAACGACTTCTTCCGTTAATGTTAAAATTGCCGTGTGATATAAGCGCGGTGTCAGGGCGTATCAGAGCCACGCAATGCTTCCGCTAGTCTTTGAGCAGGGCGTCCATGTATGGATGATGAACATTTAGTGCAAGGGGCTTGCGACAAACTGACCATGTTGATCGATTGTGACAATCGTGCCAACCTGAAATTGTTGCTGTAACATTTTCGTTTGCTGATGATAGGTTTGTTCATCAATTCGCGTCGCCGAAAAAATTGATACGCCGCGCAGTGGGGTTTCATCAGGTTGATTGGCGAAGCTACCGTTGATTCCAAGACTGGCGGTAATGTGTGAGTGAGCGGTAGGAACGGTGATTAGCATTTGATAAGCCAATACTCCCGTCTCCTTGTCGGTAACAGTCATGGTGGCTGTATCAGCCGAAACGGTTTTCAGCCGGATGTTTTGATTCTGGCTGTAAACGTTTAACGGTGCAAAATTAACCACTGTTACATCGTCGCCGGCTTCGCCGCGGCTGATTTGAATTAACTCCACACCCTGTTCGGCGGGGATATCGAGCCCCAACGCACTGCCTGCAAAGGCACCAGGGGGATAGAATTTGCGTTCCTCCGAGGTGACCAGATTACCTTTTATGGAAATTGCTTTGAGCGTTTGATAATAGGGAATTTTTGAATTGTAGCTGCCATCCAGGTAAGTATTATCGCTGACCCAGTAGCCTACAGAGGCTATCCAGAATGGGTTGTTTGTCAGGTCTGTTGCATAGCTTTTCGTTGGAGAGGTAAAAGCCGTTAAGAATACAGGCAGCCACAGCAGTGCGAACAAGCGGTAATTAATTTTTGCAGACATAAAATAACCCTGGTAACGGCCTGAACAGTCAGGCTTTCAGATACTACTTCAGCATAGGAACTGACTGAATGCAGAACCTTAACATTTGTCAAAAATACAAAAAGTATGTGGGTAGCGTCTGAACAGCACTGAAACAGGTCCGGATAGTGGGTTATTTTACCGAAGAGTAATAAGCGGCCAGGTTAGCAATATCTTCATCTGAAAGTGGTTTAGCCATCATTGTCATCATCGGGTCTTTACGGACATCACCGCGAAAATCTTTAAGTTGCTTTTCCAGGTAAGCGGCTTTCTGACCAGCCAGATTGGGCCAAATTGGGCTGTGACTAATACCGTTAGCACCATGGCAAGCTGCACATTGCCCGGCCAATGCTTTACCTTTTTCTGCGTCCCCAGCGTGAGCAGAACCTAATGATAAACCCAGTAACGCTGCCAGAGCTGTAAGTTTCAGTTTTGATATATTCATATTTACTCCAAAAATCATCTTATTGCACGGTTTAGTATCGTACATTTTTATAAAATAAACAGTCCCTGATGCTGGTTACTTCCGGGCCTACGAAAGTTGTCTAACATTCGCCAGGAAATGTACAGTAAGGGTCAACCGGTCTTAATAATCAGGCGTTAATTTTCGCAATAATTTCGTTTGCTGCGCGCTCCCCAGACTCTAAGGCACCTTCCATACCTGAGCTCCACTGAGCGGTATGTTCGCCTGCAAAATGCAGATTACCAACTGGTATTGACATGCTGCTGGCATAGCGAGTCAGCTGACCAGGGCGCCAGACTGCAAAGCTGCCTCTTGACATGGCTTGATTGGTCCAGGTGTAGGTTCTGACAAAACGCACTGCGCCTTTCGCTTCTGGTAGTGCGGCATAAAACGATTTCAGAATCTGTGCTTCGGCTTCTTTGGATGATAGCTGTGCGATCATGTCGGCACCTTTACCATTAATCCACACAGTTAGATTCGTGATCCTACCAACATTACTTGGGTCACTGGCAAATACTCGTTCGATTACTGAATCGGACCAGACATTTGGCAAGAAGCCTTTCCCTTCCCAAAACGGCGTATCTACTGCAAAGTGAGCCTGAAACACCTTACCGTAAGCCAGTTGAGCAATGGCTTCTTGCTGTATGGCAGGCAATGCAACCTGTATATCCACATGACGTAAAGTTGAAAAGGGAACGGCCGCAATCACATATTTCGCCTTGTGTGTACTGCCGTCAGCACACGTAATACTGTAACCTGAACCGGATGTAGCAATTTTGCTGACTACACTATTGAGACGAACTTCGCCATGCAGATGCTTAGCCATCGCTTCCGGAATACGTTGATTACCACCGGTGCCCATCTTAACGCCGCCGGGCGTCTGCATGGACTGCATGACTATCGCGTTGTTACGGTGTAAAAACAACAGAGAGGCTTCTTCAAGCGTCGGGCCATAATTATTGCTGATACCGGCAATATCAATGGATGCCTGATTAATGCCCTTTTCTTTAAATAGTGTCGCAACGGGGTAATCGAGTTTGGCAAACTCCGGCTGCAGCCAGGCGTTGCTGGCGTCAAAGGGAGGCATGCCCATCACGGTATTTAATAGCCTGTCCGGTAGTACTTGTTTAAAGGCTTCAGGAAACGGATTCTGCGCTGACGTTGGCCATTCAGAGGGTAAAATTCGATGGCCACCGGCATGTATAATTTGACGTACTGGTTCATTACCAAGCATAAAGTTAACGTTATGCAGTGGCACGCCATGTTTCGCAGCAACATAAATCATTCTGCCATAGTTAGGACCAATAGTTTGTCCGCCCGCTTCAGGTGCACCCGGTACGTCGTTCAGGGTGTGTAAACGTCCGCCAATACGGTCACGTCCCTCCAGCACCTTAACCGTCATACCTGCCTGCTCCAGCAGGTCAGCAGCGTACAAACCAGACAGGCCTGCGCCGATCACGATAACGTCGGTATTTGAAGATGCCCAACTCAGTGGCGGGAGCATGCTGGCACCCATAAGGGCAACACTGGTTTGCAGAAACTGACGTCGGTTAACGTGAATGGATTTACTCATAATACAGGCGTCTCTTTACTGTAGCGCTGAATCGCTGGATTTCCTTTTTAAACATCCTAAGGGATGCAAGCCGTTGAGCATTGATTATTGTCAAGTTTCGTGAGGTGTAAATAAAAAGGAGTCTCCCAGACTCCTTTTTAGAACATAGAATGCACTTGAAATCAAGTATCTGCGAGCTCACTGACCTTTGCAATATTCAGTATCTGCAGCACATTTAATTGTGGAAACGCAATGAGGCCGTCAGCTTTTAATTTTGCCAGGGAACGGCTAACAGTTTCGATGGTAAGGCCAAGGTAGTCGGCCATATCCTGACGGGTCATATACAATTCAATGCGGTCAGGACGGGCGCCGGGTAAGCGTTCCAATAGTTGCATAAACAGGAAACACAACCGTTCATGCGCTTTTTTCTGGCCAAGAATATACAGTTGATCCAGAATACGATTAAAAATACGTGAACTAATTTCAGCGATATTTGTTTTAAGATGCGGTAATTCGTCAGCCAGACTGTACAGGCGCTTGCGATTGAACTTATACAGTTCTGTTTTTGTCAGGCTGCGTACCGCATAATCGTACTGGGCTGCGTTGGTGATCCCTAAAAAATCGCCTGGGAATAAAAAACCCAGCACCTGCCTGCGGCCGTTGTTCGATACACGTTCAATGGCAACGGTGCCACTGATGACATTGTAAACGTGGTCGGAAGGAGCATTTTGTCGGAACAGGTAATCGCCGGCATTGCATTTGGTTTGATCGGCACAGGTTTCAAGTTTATCCAGTTCCATACTGGTCATATCGTGAAACAGTGCACAGTCATTGTGCGCAAGGCGTCCATGCATTGGGCGAATATGTTTAGGTATAAAGATAGTCAACATAGCCGTGTTACCTCTGCTTTGGTGCTGAATGTTAGTTGAGTTTTGTAGACCAGCAATTATTGCGCCAGATACGGACTCCAACTCCGATACCAATAAAAACAATCGTCTATATACGATTGTTGCTATAATGTTAAATGTTTAATGATATGTCAATGTATTATTTTGGGGCATTTGCTCTAATTTAGCGCATTGAGAGCGTGCAACGGTATTATCTCTTTGTTGTTAAAAAAAATATTGCATACTGTATTTTATCTAATATGATATAAAGATATAGCAATAAATTTTGAGGGTGCGATGCGATTTCTAACACGTCGATTAGTTATGCCAAATGATTTGAATTATGCAAATGCATTGTTCGGTGGACGAGCGCTTGAATGGATCGATGAAGAGGCAGCAATATATGCCACATGCCAGCTTGATACAAATAGTCTGGTTACTAAACATATCGGTGCCATTGCCTTTGAGAGCCCGGCCCTTCAGGGCGATGTAGTAGAGTTCGGACTGACAACGAAAGCGGTTGGCAGGACATCAATTACCGTGAGTTGTCTGGTGCGTAACAAAGCAACTAAGAAAACGATTTGTTTAGCCGATGATATAGTTTTTGTACAGGTGGATCCGGCGACTCGTCGCCCTGTGCCGCATGGCAAAACGCTTGAGATCTTGCGTGATCAGACACGCAGAGAGCTTTCCACGTTAAATCTGGACCAGGTATGACTTGTTTTGATTTTGAGCATCTGGTGGCCATGGCTAATCAACAAGCTGACCAGCAAGAGCTGGAAGTTGGCCCGGCACAGCAGGGCTTTACAGCGTTGTTTGGGCCGGTCTTTACCCGAGGCGCTGACTGTTATCTTTTTGTTGACGAACGACATGTAAATCCGGAAGGCTTTGTACACGGTGGGTTGCTCAGTGCATTTGTAGACTATGTGTTTTATGTAAGCGCCCAACTAACGTTGCCAGAAACAGTGGTTTGTCCAACAGTAGATTTGCAGGTTCAGTATATGGGGGTTGGTAGACTGAATGATACATTGTTTGGTAAAGCTGAGATTCTGCGGGAAACCCGGGACCTGCTGTTTATGCGTGGTGAGGTTCATGCAGGCGACACGCTGATCGTCTCGGCGAGTGGCGTCTATAAGAAAGTACGCCCCAAGCCGTAGAGATGTTCATCGCAATATCAGTTACGGGAATAGGTTGCCGTCAGTCTGCCGTGATCCAGCATGTTGGCGTGGATCATAAAGCCAACCATTGCACCGGTAGATTCAGGCGGCACTTCAATTTTTTCGATACCCAGTGCATAAACGGTCACGATATAACGGTGCGGTTTATCACCCGCAGGCGGGCATGCCCCACCAAACCCCGGACCTCCAAAATCGGTTTTACCCTGTAACGCTCCTGCTGGTAACTTTTCGCCATCCGGGGTGCCCACGCCAGCGGGTAACGATAAGATATTTGCAGGCAGATTATAAACAATCCAGTGCCACCATCCAGAACCAGTTGGTGCGTCAGGATCGTACATGGTGACAGCATAACTCTTGGTTCCCTCTGGACCCGCAGTCCAGGTTAGGTCTGGTGAAATATTCAGACCGTTGCACCCAAAGCCGGCAAATACCTGAGACTGTGTTAATACACTACCATCCGGCACGGCATCACTGGAAACATCGAGCGCTGCGTAACCGGTTGCACTGAAAGTGAAGAAGGAAAAAAGGGTAGCGATTCGAACAAGTGTTTTCATTATAAAGTTCTCTGTCGGGAAGATTAAACATAAAATAAATCAAAAAGCACCATTATCCAAAGGATAAGCCGCCACAACGTTAAATTACTTCGATGAGTTAACGAAATTGAATCCCTATTATATCCAGGGAATATGGTCACCATTGCGGCTTCGGCGGTAAAGCAGAAGGGCAGTGAAGTCAGCTCAGCGACGGTCTGTTACCCAGCCTGCCTTAGTCGGGAGCCAGACTTTTGCTGTTTCTGACACTAAGTCACATGTCCATTAGTCCTCTGATAGAACCTGATTCAGTCGTCAGATCATCTGAGTGAGTCGACCAGTCGCACTGATTTGTTTAGTTGAGCGTGGCTAGACCTGCATTGCGCCTTATCTTGTCTTTTTACCTGGACTACCAGGCGATACTCGCAGTGCTGCGGCTGCTACACGGATACCCATCCAGAACAAAACACATACACCAAAGCAGTTAATACCTTGCAGCACTGAAGTGCTCTCGTCAACGCGAAACTTTACCCTTCATTTTCGCAATGGATGATTGAATTTTGACCGTATTGACAAATGTCAAGGATTGTAACGGTGACGGTTCCTAAGATGATAACTGTAAGTTCAAAAAAAATGTCAGCACGTTCAACGGATGTTGAGACAGGCTGTAACAATAAAAAAGACAAGTAAATCTATTCTTGGAGAACAGTATGGTGATCGCCTCTAAAGCAAGTAAATCAATCGTTTTCTTTAAATGGTTAAAGTCATTAACAAGAGATGCAAACGCTTACAGTCTGGTAATAGGCGTTAGTATTCTGGTTATTATTGAAGCCATGTTCAATGGTCTGCTTAGCTAAACCATTGCTTCTTTTTAACTTGAAGGTGAGAGTCTGAGGCGAAGCCTGCGGCAGTGACCCCAGGCAGGTTTCACAAATTATTTCACCTTGTGGGTCCTTGTAAACTCTTGACATTTGTCATGGTCAATCTTCCTTTGCAACCTTTAAGGTTTGTTTAACGGATGCCTTAAGGCCCGTATCAAAACGATACATAACAATAACAAATACGTCTGTTAGTGCCTGAGGGCACGCCGTATACATCGTCAACAGCCACGCAGTGAATGCCGATACCACCACAACGCGTTGACTTACTGAGGAAACAAGATCATGAAAAAAAACAGGCTCGCTCTCTTAATTTCTGCATCATTTCTAGGCTTTATGCCACTAACGTCAAATGCACAAAACTCCCAGGAAGATGAACTGGCCATCGAAAATATTACGGTAACCGCTCAGCGAAAAGCGCAGAGCATACAAAGTACTCCGGTTTCAGTTTCCGCGTTCAGTGAGCGTGATATTGAGCGTATGCAGATAGATAATGCCAAGGACCTGAGTCAGGTTGCGCCAAACGTGACCATCCAACCAGTGACCGGGGGAAGTGCCAGTATTGCACCATATGTGCGGGGCGGTGGTGTGCGTGATACAGCTATTATAACCTCAGAAGCCGAGGTGGGTATATATATAGATGATGTCTATCAGCCTCGCTCAGCGGCCTCTTTTATTGAAATGCTGGATCTCGAACGTATCGAAGTATTACGTGGCCCGCAGGGCACACTTTACGGACGTAACAGTTCAGCCGGCGCGGTTAAGTTTGTATCTCGCACACCCGATGAGCTATTCCGCTTTAAAAATGAAGCCGGTGTAGGTAGCTGGGGTGAAGCTTACGATAAGCTGGTGGTCAGTGGTGCACTCACCGATGATGGCGCATTGCGCGGTGGTTTTTCTGCCATGTATCGCGACCGTGATGGTGGCCGTCAATATAACGAAACGCTGGATAAAAAAGTGGGGGAGGAGCGCTTTGCCGGTATGCAGGGCGATCTGTACTATGTGGGTGAAGGCTATGATATTCGTTTGAAAGCCTACTATACGGATTACGACAGTGATGGATTACAAGCCTCGGCACTGGACCCAACCAAAATGGATCAACCTTATGAGGATATTCCATTTGTCTCTGGCAGTATCGAGCGGGTGTCTTCGCCAGAGGAGTCTTATACCTCAGACAAGCAGTATGGCGCTAATCTGAAGGTGTCAGCTGAGTTGAGTGACAATATGCAACTCGTGACGATTACAGCTTGGAATAAGCTGACTGATGATTGGGCTGTCGGTTTTTCAGGTGGCGTTCAACCTGCATTTTTGGGCTTGACCGGTGACCAGCCTATCGAGCTGTTTTACCGTGAATCTGCAAGTGATCAGGACTCCTTTACTCAGGAAATTCAGCTTCAGGGAGATATCCTGAACGGTGATGTTAGCTATATCGGCGGACTGTATTACTTTACTGAATCAGGTTCTCAATATATCGATAGCGTGCTGTTTTTTGAGCCAGGCTACACCGAGTTTAATATCGCTACCAACAGCTACGCAGGGTTTGGCCAGATGACCTGGCATGCGTCTGACCAACTGGATTTAACCATCGGCGGTCGTTATACCAAGGATGATAAGGAACTGGACGCGTTGGTGAGTGGTAGCGTGGTATCCCGTGATGATGATTTCAGTCGTTTTACACCCAAGCTTGGCGTGGACTATAAAGTTGATGACAATATGCTGATTTTTGCCAGTTATACCGGCGGCTTTAAGGCGGGTGGATATAATGGGCTTGCAAGTACCGCGGATGCGCTTAATACCGTGGTCAAAATGCAACTGATGGATGCTTATGAGGTGGGTCTAAAGTCAGACTGGATGAAAGGTCGGTTGCGCGTCAATCTGGCGGCGTTCTTCAATGATTACGAGAAGCTACAGCAGGGCGTAGTAACCAATGAAGGTGTGTTTATTGCCGAAAACTACGATGCTGAGCACAAGGGGATCGAAGCTGAAGTCCGGTATCGTATCAGTAGCGAGTTCTCAATCTGGGCCAACGGTGTATATCAATCCAACGAATATACCGACACCTATGCCGCAGAAGGTCAGCCTTCGGGGGCGTTACTGGGCAACAGCATGACCGGCGCCTTTGATTATCAGTATGCTGCGGGTGGTGATTACACGATCGATATCGGGGATGGTATGCTAAGTATCGGTGCCAATATGAATCGTCGCGGTGATTATTACTCTACTGCAGATAATGCCGAAATCGGGCACGTTCCCGCACTTACGCTGTACGATGCCTATTTGTCCTATGAGTATGACAAGTGGACTGTTCGGCTGGCTGGAAAGAACCTCACCGATGAGAAATACTGGTTCACTGGGTTTGGTTTTAGCGTTGTTCAGCCGCGCTTTATGGCTGACCCTCGGACCTGGCGTTTATCGGTTACCTACTTATTTGAATAAACCACCTCGCTAAAACTGGAAAAAGGGAGTCGCAACGCTCCTTTTTTACCTGATAGGTGCGCCGTTATTGTGCGCGCCTGCACCGAAATAGTCCAGTCTGCGACATCGTCAGCTTAAATTCCTTCCGGCTTACTCAATAAAAACTCTCGGTCATTGCTTTCTCTATTTTTACCTTGTTTTAAAACGGTAACACTCTGGTCATTTTCATATGATTCATGTTATTGATATACCTTTAAAACGATCTTGTCGTAACTTTGATGTTAATAATTGCGACGGAATGACGCCGTAGGTGCCTGATAAAATTGTTAGAAAGACGACCGTTAACGTTATAAGTGCATGAATTTTGCACAGGGGTTTATCAGACAGTAACTGCCTCGGTGAAACTGTCCGGCGTAGACTACATATGGTAAGACAGGAAGCCTTACCTTCTTAACAACAGGTGTATTATCTTTCAGGAGCGTATCGCTATGCTGCGTCTTGCTAATCCGGTTGCAACCAGTGCACTAAACAGTCAGTACCTGTTATTTAAAAACCTTAATGACGTGGAACTCCAGGATATTGCCCAGCACTCAAAGCTGCGTATACAGGAGCGTCATCAGTATTTGTGTATGCAGCATTCACCATCAGACCGAGTTTTTAATATTGTCTCAGGAGTTGCCATGGTGGAGCGGATCTCAACTGCGGGACGTCGACAAGTTCTGGCGTTTGTTTTTCCAGGGGATTTTGTCGGCTTGTCCAATTCGCCCTATTTTGAATATGGTATCCGCTGTTTGTCCTGTACTTCCGTCTGCGAATTTAATCGGCGGGATTTGTATTTGCTGTCAGAGAAGATCCCCACCCTTAAAGCGAATCTGAAGTTTATCCGGGCACTGGTGCAACAATTGACCTTCGATCAGTTGTATATGTTGGGGCAGATGACGGCTTACGAACGCACTTGTTTTTTGATCGTTGAACTGCTTCATCGTATTCCCGGGGCCAGTGCGGAGTGCATCGAACTGCCGATGACACGCTCTGACATCGCAGATTATCTTGGCTTAACGGTTGAAACCGTGAGTCGTTCGTTGAGCAAACTAAAACGTGATGGGCTTATCTCAACACCATCTTTTACATCAATAAGTGTGCTGGACAAGGAAGAGTTGGAAGCCGTCGCGAATATTCAATAGCAGATTAAAAAGCGGCGCCGAGAAGGCGCCGAACATGAAAACACAAGGTGAGGGAGGTGTTATTCGCTATCGAATAAGCGCCCACCTATTTCTATCTTACGAGGCTTCTTAGCTTCTGGGATCACTCTCTCCAGATCAACATGTAATAAGCCGTTTTCCAGGTCAGCTGCGAGCACCTTTACGTGGTCACCAAGCTGGAATTTACGCTCAAAATTGCGCTCGGAAATACCTTTATGCAGGAACTTCCGCTCTTGTTTGTCGGCGTCGCTGTTTTTGGTGCCAGTAATCGACAAAGTGTTGTCTTCTACAACAATATTGATGTCGTCTCTGCTAAAACCGGCAATCGCCATGGTAATTCGGTACTTGTCTTCCGCCAGTAATTCAATGTTATACGGCGGGTAGGTGCTTTGCTTTTCAGCGCGGCTGGCAGCATCCACTAATGATGCAAGGTGATCAGAGCCAATGAATGAGCGGTAAAGTGGAGATAGATCGATAGAACGCATAGTCATATCCTTTATAAAGCAATATGTTTCAAAATTAAGTGCCCCGATGATCGGCGGCGGTGATGTCGGCCTTACTGTTAAGCACCGACAAAAAAGAAATAGGGTCAGAGTTAATTATTTCAAGAATATTATTTAAAATTTTTTCGACCAGTTTGCCAAACCTCGCGAGTAAGGGGCTCACTGCTTCAGGCCAAAGCCTGATAGCATGGTCAGTATCAACCTATCTAAGTCGTTTTGTTTAAGGGATATCGCATGTTTTACCGACCTTTTACCCGCCAGGTCCAATCGGTACGGCTGGTCATTGTTGCTGTGCTGCTGGTGGTTACCACGGCGTGTCAGAATACACCGTCTTCTACTGCTACTGCCTACGGGCCCAAATTTGCAGCGCATGACCAGGGCTTTACAGCCGTCGTGGTGGCGTATGCACCGGAGATGGAAGGCATTCTGGGGCGCATAGAGGCAGACCCCAATGCCAGCATAACGGAAATGGTGACTTACAAGGGGATTAAATACCGTATTGGTAAATATCATGATGAACCCATTTTGATTTTTGCTACCGGCATGAGCATTGCCAATGCTGCGATGAGTATGCAAATGGCGTTTGATTATTTCCCGGTGAAGCAGGTGGTGTATATGGGCATTGCCGGGGCAGTTAATCCGCAATGGCAGCCCGGCGATGTTATTGTGCCTGAGCGGTGGTATTACCACGACGAAAGCGTGTATGCGAACCCGGATCCGAGCAATCCAGGTGAATCTGTGTTACCGGCTTATTATGCCCGGTTTATGGCTGAACAACCGGCTCGCAAAGCGGCTGACCCGCATTATCCCAACTATAAGCCTTTTCATTTTGTGCATCCTGACGAAGTGTTAATTATTAAAGATGGTATGGATAAACCCGAGGACACGGCGTATTTTACAGCGTCGTCGCGCTTATTAAACGCGGCTGAAAGCGCAATGGCTAAAATGCCGGCGCAACTAATACTTGGTGAGCGCAAAGCGAAGTTAAGCGTTGGTGGTAACGGCGTTACCGGCTCAGTGTTCCTCGATAACCGCGAATACCGTAAATGGACCCGTGAAGTGTTTAATGCTGAAGTCACCGAAATGGAATCCACCGCAGTTGGTCAGGTGTGTACGGTAAATGAAGTCGATTGGGTGATTATCCGCGCAATCAGCGATCTGGCCGGTGGCCAGGAGGGCGTTAATGTGGAGCATATCTACGATAAAGAAGTTTCCCGGGTGGGCGCCAATGTGTTGTTTGCTGTAATGGACGAGCTGGCGGCGCAATAATGCAGCGCATTTTGAGCTTTTTGCTGGTGTGGATGTGCACCATGGCGCCAGCGGCACTTAGCGCACAAACCAGCAATCCGATTGGCAATCCGGTTGGCAATCCAACTGGCAAGCCAACTGGCAAGCCGATTGGCGAGCCGACTGAAAGACAAACATTGGCACGCAATTATGCTGAAATTGTTGGTCGGCTGGCGTTAACCGATAAGTTATTCTCCGCTATGTCAGAACAGTGTGACATTAAGGTCGCTATGTCGAGCCAGTCATACTCTGCCATTGATTATGCATTACGGATGCAAACCAATATGAGCTTTTTTCAGTGGCGTAAGCAGTTTAGCGATCCGGCTCAGGAAACTAAACTGGTAAAGCAATTGATGGACAGCACCCTTACCGACATCGGCGGCTGTGAGGAGGATGCCGTCAATCAATGGTTTGCCGGAATGTTGCAAAATATGTTGCAGCCCTCCATTGAGCAATTATCAGACTTACCGGATTTGCTGGGAATTTCCCGGAACAAGCCAAATGAAGACAAACTGGTGCGAGTGTTTATACATCAGTTAGCCCGCTATCAGGAATTATCTGTGGCTGAAATTCGCGGCCTGGCAATGGCCTTGGAAGGCGGCATGTATCGCTACAGCATGATTGCCTTTACCAACCGGATCACAAAGGATTATCCGCAAGCGGTAACGTTGCGGGAGTATATTTATCAGCAGACAGAATCTGCCAGTGATCTGTATGAACTGGCCGACAGTTTACGCTTCACCAACCGGGAGCGGGCTGTCCAATTGTTTGGCGAGGCAGCTCAGCAGGGGAGCTTCGAAGCGCAGCGCTGGTATGGCAACTACCAGGCGTGTGTGGGAAATACGGAACAAGCTCTGCTTTGGCTGAATAAGGCCAGGCAAAATGAGCCTGACGAAGCGTCATATATAGACGATATCATCAGTGAGATCACGGCACTTGGCGAACCGACGAATTGTCTGGATGGCTGGGTTTATTAAAGGAAAAATGAATATGTCAGACACCTTTTATTCCTATCAATTGAGCGATGGTCATGGGCTGCCTCACGACCCATTTAAAGCCATTATAGCACCACGGCCGATCGGCTGGATCGCCTCAGAAAATGACAGCGGGGTAGCGAACCTGGCTCCCTACAGTTTTTTTAACGCCTTTAACGGTGCGCCGCCGATTATTGGCTTTGCCAGTGTTGGTTTTAAAGACAGTGTAAGCAATATACAAGCGACCGGTGAGTTTTGCTGGAGCCTGGCCACCCGAGAGCTGGCTGAGGCTATGAATACTTCCAGCGCCGGTGTTGAACCTGAAGTGGATGAATTTGAGCTGGCTGGATTGCAGAAACGCCCTTCCACGTTAGTGAAGGTGCCTCATGTTGCAGCCAGCCCGGCATCAATGGAGTGCAAGCTAACGCAAATTGTTCAGCTTAACGACATGCATGGTGAACCGTGCGATACCTGGCTGGTACTGGGACAGGTGGTGGCGGTGCACATTCAAAAAGCATATTTAAACGACGGCGTATTCGATACAGCTGGCGCTAATTCGATTATGCGGGCCGGCGGCCCTGGTGACTACTTTGGGGTGTCAGCCCAGGCAAAATTCTTCATGGGGCGGCCTTAATCACTGCCTTTGCATAAGCGGTTACGGCCGCTATGTTTAGCCTGGTAGAGTAGTTCATCGGCGGCCTGAACCAGGGCCTCAACAGACTGTTCGCCGTTACCGGTTACTGCCCCCATGCTGACTGTTACGGTAAGTTGATGTTCACCGGCGTTTATGACGCGGATGTCTTCCTGCATGCGTGTAAATAAACCGTCTACCGCATCGAGACGAGTGTTGGTCATGATGATGAGCCACTCTTCACCGCCCCATCGGCCAAGCCTGTCTTGCTGGCGAATTAGCGCATTGGTCCGCCGGGCAAATTCGGTTAACACTGTATCGCCCGCATCATGGCCGTAGGTATCATTGATTAACTTAAAATGATCAATATCAGCCAGTGCTACTACGTAGGGCTGGTTGAGTTGCCGGCTACGCGAAGCAACTTGTTCGGCGAATTGTTGAATGGCCCGGCGATTTAATACCTGCGTTAGCCCGTCAGTATTAGCCAGTTTTTCAAAATGTACTGCCGCCTTGCGTTTTTTAACAAACAATAAGGTGAGTACCGCCAATGCGAGAATAGCTGATACCAGTGCCAGCAAGTAGATGATTCGCTGCTGATTTTGCTGCTCAGCTGCCAGTGCCTGTAAACGGGATTGCTGGCGTGCCTGTTCAAGCTCGCGAGCCTGGCTAACCATCTGAAAACCGGCATACTCTCTGGCCAGCGCGTTATTGTGCGCGAGTTCTTTGTTCAGTGCGACGGCCTGCTGTAATGTTTCTGTAGCGAGTTGCCAATCCTGTCTGGCAGTAGCTTGATCAACCTCAAGCGCCAGTACCGGCAATTGTTCTTTGAGGCTGAGCTGCTTGGCAGAAAAAGCCAGTAGTTGTTCTACAGCAAGTGGCGAATTCCCGGTTTCTGCTTCCAGCAGATATAAACGGATTAACACAGCCTTAGCGTTTAACTCATCAGCCAAAAGGTAAGCCTCTTCGAACAGCGCTTGTGCAGCAGGTTGGTTACCGTCCTCCAGCGCCTGACGGACTAAGGCTTCCAGGGCATGCAGTTTCACCAGCGTTTGAGGCAGGGCTGAATAGTCTCCAAGAACGGTAAGGGTGTCTTCGAGCTGATGTTGGGTTTGCGGAATATGCCATAACAGCGATGCAGCGCGAACTCGAACGTATCGAGCAGAATGCTCAAGTAATGGCAGCAGTAACTCTCTCACCGACTGATAAAACTCTATCTCATAGTGAATATCAGCAATCGCCAGGTTGATTGCCGCTATTTCCTCCGCAGCGCTGCGAGCCGGGGGCAGGAGCTCTGTAGTAATAATGTGGCTAATTGACAAGGCTTGTTTATATTCGCCGGTATGCAACGAATAAAGCGCCATCAGGTGATAATAAGCAGCCTGTTGGCTGCGAGGCAGGGTGCTGAAATCCTGTTGCAGTAACTGGTTAAACGCCCGACGGGCTGAATCCGTGTTGTAACGGCGATGAATAAAAGCAAACAGGGTTGCCGCATCGGCAACAATATCCCTATCGGGCGACTGTAAACTCGCACAATGTTGAGTAATGTTACTGTGGATTGTCTGTACTTCGCTAAGATCCAACCTATCCAGTGCGACAGCTAATGTGCTGGCGTATTCTGACGCGGTTAAACAGCGCTGAGTCGCAGCGTGGGCGGCAGCATGATTGCTAAACAACAGCGCCAGCACAGCAAAAACAAAACAACCAAATTGCAACAAAGCTTTCTCCGTTGGGTAGCGCTTACTTAATAGTTCTAATCACTCTTATGGTTGCAGTCGCCAGTTTCACTTCTGCAAGAAACAACGTCAGTGCTGAAATTAACAATAGCATTGTCAGAATAAAAAGTGTCACGACCAGCACATTAAGTTTGACCTGCCAAAACTCACCGGCAAATAAACTCATTATCACGCCACATACCATTACCGCTGACGCGGTACAAAAGCCGATAGACCAGTTGATCAACTTTACCCGCCGCCATAGCAAAATAATTTCCCGGCGTAATCGCGTACTTTGCTCAGCTTCTGTCTGACTGTGTAATTCTTTCTCAGCCGAGCGGACCCGGTCGGTAATGCGGCCAAGCCGGCCGGACATCACATTTAAAAAGCCGGCAATACCTGCCAGCAAAAATACCGGCGCAACGGCAATTTCAATTAATGTCGACAGGGAGGGGATCAGAGCTTCCATTTTATCTTATTGTTAAGCGCACAGAGTTGCTTTTATAACACAGTTAAAGCGATTGATAGCAGTTAATAAAAGTCAGAGAAGGGGACAGTCTTTGATTATAAAAATACAGCAGTCATAATGTGACCTTATGGCAAGGGATCTTCTTGTGCCTGAATATATAAGTAGTTGTTAAATCTCAGCTGGATAAAATGAACAAATTACTGAACGCAGATGAGTATTTCGAAGAAACCTTTAAAGCGCTGGATGGTTCAGCAACTCGGTATAGTGGCATAGCCTTTGAAGACTGTGAATTTATCGATTGTCATTTTTCCGAGAGTCTGTTTCGTAGCTGCAAGTTTACTCACTGTGATTTTCGCGGTTGTAATCTGAGTTTGGCGGACTTTGCCAACACCCAGTTATATGGCGTGTCGTTCAAGGATTGTAAACTGGTGGGCGTGGACTGGACCAAAGCCGACTGGCCACAATACTACCGGGATTATGAGCTTAAGTTTAAGCGTTGCCTGCTAAATGACGCTTCGTTTTACGGCCTGATTCTGAATGAATTAATCCTCGACGAGTGCAAAGTGCACGATGCCGATTTCCGGGAAGGCAACTTCATCGACAGCAAGATGACCGGTTGTACCTTTGATGGTAGCTTATTTATGCATACAGATCTGAAACGTGTGGACTTCAGCGGTTCTACAGGTTGTGCCATTGATATACTGGCAAACGACCTGAAAGAGGCCACCTTTTCCCGCTATGAAGCCATTTATCTGCTGGAATCTCTGGGTATTGTACTGGTTGATTAGTATAATGCGCTCCCCCGGATTTTGAAGGAAAAATCATGGCCAGCGCCGCAGCAGTACACATTCTGGTAAAAACTGAGAAAGAAGCGCTGCTACTTTTAGCGCAGCTCAAAAAAGCCAACGGTAAAAACTTTGCCGCCCTGGCCCGTAAGTTTTCAATCTGCCCTTCAGCCAAACGCGGCGGAGAATTAGGTGAGTTCAAACGTGGTCAAATGGTGAAGCAGTTTGATGACGTGGTGTTTAAAAAAGATATTCTTACCATCCATGGGCCGGTAAAAACCAAATTTGGTTATCACCTGATTAAAACCCTTTATCGCAACGACTAGGGGATGACGTTAACAATCCGCGAAATTGCGTGGCAGGATGCGCTGCCCGTCAGACATCAGGTGCTGTGGCCTGATAAGCCAGTATTGTTTTCCAGGGTCGACGGTGATGAAACTGCCACCCACTATGGGCTTTTACAGAGGGTAAGCTGGTTTGTGTCGCATCGATTTACCTGAGCGATGACAGCGCCAGATTAAGAAAGTTTGCTACGCTCCCGGACTATCAGAGAAAGGGAATTGGTCGTAAGGTCATCGCGCAGGTTATTGAGCAACTCAAACAACAGCATATCAGACGTTTCTGGTGCGATGCACGATCAACAGCAACGGCCTTCTATCAGAAGCTTGGACTGGTCGTTGAAGGCAGTGAGTTCTGTAAATCAGGAGTAAGTTACTTACGGATGAGTGTGAACTGGTCTGAGAGTAGCTGAATACTGAAGGGATAAAGTGCCAGCTTCAGAAGCCGCTTGCACTGCAATGATGCAGCCTGACAAACTTGTCAGCAAGCTTGCCAATATTGGCAGTTAACTTTTTATGCTGATGTAAATAAAATTTTGATAAGGCAGCAGTTTTTACTTCGGAAATACCGAAAACAGTGACTTTATACCAAAAATACAAGCTGCTTTCAGTTTTCCTTTAACAGGCATAAAGGTTGCTTTGTAGTATGTGTTTCTTGTTCATCATTTTCGGATACTCATACTATGGATATTAAAAAGCTCATTCTGGCCGTCGTGATTGGCGGCGTGACTACCACAGCAATGGCGGTGGATAAAAATGCGGTACGTACTCAGGCTAAAATGATGCACGGACCACTTCCTGCGGTAATGCCCGGTGCAGAAAGTGATACGCCGGCCCTGATAGATCTTGGTGAACGTCTGTATTTTGAAACGGCGTTGTCGGCCGATGGATCGCAGTCATGCAATACTTGTCACCGCATCGATGGCGGGCGGGGCGGCGTCGATAACGAGCCTACCTCTCTTGGTGTGAAAGGGTCTCGTGGCGATCGCAATTCTCCGTCTGTGTGGAATGCGGGCTTTCATGTTGCCCAATTTTGGGATGGTCGTGCTGCCGATCTTGCCGCCCAGGCGAAAGGGCCTATTCTGAATCCGGTAGAAATGGCTGTCCCGGATGAACAAACGGCGGTCAGTAACCTTAAACAAGAAGGTTACGAAGCGTTGTTTGCTGAAGTCTTTACCGGCGAGGCCGAACCACTCACCTATGATAACGTCGCTAAGGCAATTGGTGCATTCGAGCGTACTCTTATAACGGTGGATCGCTTCGACAAGTTCCTCGCAGGCGATGACAGCGCCATGACCGAAACGGAACTAAAGGGCTATCAGACCTTTATTCAGTCGGGCTGTGCTTCCTGTCACAATGGTGCGCTATTTGGTGGCTCGATGTATATGAAAATGGGTCTGATCAACGCCTACGAAAACACCCAGGATCTGGGGCGTTTCGCAGTGACGAATAACCCTGCTGATAAATATGTATTCAAGGTGCCAAGTCTGCGCAATATCACTAAAACCGCGCCCTATTTCCATGATGGAGCGGTAGCAGAACTGGATGAGGCTGTGGCCCAAATGGCGTGGATGCAGTTAGGACGTCAGCTGAGTGAGCAGGAAGTTTCCGAGATTGTTGCTTTCCTGGGCGCGCTGGAAGATACCCATACCATCACGGTTAAGTATTTAAACAACGGTGCTGAGGTTGGACAGTAAGTCTGCATAGTAGCGCCCTGGCGGGCGCTACTTCACCTCTACAGCCAGCGAGTCGGCGATATCAGGTCTGGCTTGTTTGGTCTTCTTCGCTTTTTTCAGTGGCGGGCACAGGTCGTCGTTATTGTAATAAACAATACACTCCAGACACTGCACACACTCGTTATAGTCTACTTTTCCTTCGGGCGTAATCGCCTTAATGTCACACTTGTGATAACACATGGTGCAGGGCTTACCGCATTCCTTACGGCGGGTCAGCCATTCAAATTTGTGGAAGTAGCCAAGCACGGCGAGCCCGGCACCTAACGGACACACGTAACGACAGTAAAACTTATTGATAAACAAACCGAGCCCGAGCAGCACCAGGGTGTAGAGGACAAATGGCCAGTAGCGCACAAAGTGCAGGGTAATGGCGGTTTTAAAGGGTTCTACTTCGGAGAGCACTTCGGCAGCCGACAGAGAATAATACGAGGTGCCGGCAAGGCCAATTAAAACCGCGTACTTAATCCACCATAAGCGGCGGTGCAGGGAAAAGGCTATTTTGTACTGGCGAATACGAAAGCGCTTAGCGACCCAGCCCACCATTTCCTGTAGGGCTCCAAAAGGGCATAGCCAGCCGCAGAAAATCCCGCGCCCGACGATAAATAAGCTGATAAAGACGTACAGCCAGAGAATAAATAACACCGGATCCATCAGGTACACCTGCAAATCAAAGCCATTCATAAAGCTTTGCAGAATGGGGTAGATGTTCACAATCGATAATTGCCCCTGGGCATACCAGCCAATAAAGAACAGGGTGAAAAACATAAAGCCCCAGCGCACCTTGCGAAATAGCATTTGGTTGGCAGACAGCTTGTGCTGCCAGGCAAAAATAGCGGTTACGGCAATCAGACTCAGCACTAATATGGTGATGGTATGCCAGCGCATTTTCCATACTCTGACCCAGGCCGGCAGCGGTTCTTCCATCACTTCCACTTCGGCGATATCGAACAGGGTCTCTGGCAGGGCATAGTCGTCTGAAAACTGCGCCTGCTGTTTAATGAGGTGGTTCTTCGCTACCTCGACATTAAGATTTAGCTGCATCGGCACACTGGGGTTAAAGCCTGACTGTGTGTTAACGGCGAACAGTTGCAAATCTTCTGTGGCGGTAATATCGCCCTGTAGAGCTTGTGGCTCAAAACTAAAAAAGTTGAGGTCACGCATGGCGAAGGGCAGTTCATTTTGCGTCAGACTCACCTGGCTGGGTACCGTGCCGGGCTTAAAGTCAGTATCGAGGTAGCTAAAGTAGCCCTCTGACATCACCATAAACGCTTGTTCATTGGGCTTCAGCATCGACTGGAGGCGGTTGAAGGCGTCCTCACCGAGCAGATTACGGCCGATAAGCGGTGAGTTAAGGTACGCGTAATACACCGTGAAAGTGTCGTTAAAATCGGTGTCAAAGGTCTCAGACGGGTAATCATCAAGGTCACTGCCGAGTGCTTTTTCAAAGGTTTCGCGACTGATTTGCCACTGTTTCAGATAACCTTTATCGAGCAGCTGCGCTGTAGTAAGAGGCTCATAGTTATTTTGCTTCGCTGTGGCCGCAGGTGCGCTCGCAAAGCCGGTGAGTTTGTTTCTGGCGACCTGCAGTGCCGAGAGTAACACGGTATCACTCATAACAATCACTGAAACAGTGGCTTTGGTAACGCCGTCTACGTGTACCGTGTTGTCATTCGGGTTGGTATCGTTGGACGCGCTGTCGACGATAACGCGATTAGACACGTTCTGGCCAATATACTGGTCAAGAAACTTCAGCATGGGTTCTGGCCCCAGGCCGTGCAAAAAAATAGGTTCGTGGTGGTGTAGAATGTCGATGCCGACAATATTGCCTTCCACATCGATGCCAATCAGAAGGTTAATGCGGTCGCCGGAAAAGCCGGGTAACTCTACCAGATCGTTGCTTTGAAAGGCGTAACCAAGTAGCTCTTGTAACTGATAAACGGGGTAAACGGGGTAGTCAGCTTGTTTTTCGCCAATCACCGTGGCTTTGGGAAACAATTGCTGAATGCGCTCAGGGGGAATACTTTCTTCGGCCTGGCTTGCAGAACAAATGCCGAAGCAGACAACTAAGCAAATATTGAGAACAATTGCGAAACGTTTCATTGGACTCCCTGCAATGAGTGGAGCAAGTAGCGATGACTAAGCTACCTGCCCCGAGGAGAAAAAACGCGACAAACCCGGTGGGACTAAAACGGTTTGTCGCGGTGCCTCTTAGCTACGAGGCAATTTGAACGTCCAGACAGTACCACCTTGGTTGATGTCTTTAACTTTCTTGGCAACTTCGCCCCCCCACAGAGGAACGGCGCCACCCCATCCTGATACGATGCTCAGGTATTGTTCACCATCCTGTTCCCAGGTAATTGGCGAGCCAACGATGCCTGAACCCGTATTGAACTTGTAAACAATCTCACCGGTCTTGGCGTTGAAGCCATACAGATAGCCCTCTGGCGTACCAGTAAATACCAGGTTACCTGCAGTCGCTAACACACCACCCCAAAGCGGTGCGTTGTTTTTGTATTCCCAAACAATTTCACCTGTTTTAGGGTCGACTGCTTTCAGTGAACCGATGTGGTCGTAAATGGGTTTGATAGTAAAACCAGAACCTAAGTAGGCAGCCCCTTTCTTGTAGTTAACCGGCTCGTTCCAGATGTCCATGCCCCATTCGTTGGAAGGCACATAGAACAGACCAGTATCCTGGCTGTACGCCATAGGCATCCAGTTTTTACCACCTAAGAATGAAGGTACAGCCCAAACGGTTTTACCTTTCTTACCGTCTTCGGTGTCAGCGGGATTGCCCGGACGCTTGTCTTCGTCGTAAATTGGACGACCATTTTTATCCAGACCCTTGGCCCAGGTAATACCGCTTACAAATGGGAAGCCACGAATGAAATCGCCATTTTCACGGTTAAGTACATAGAAGAAGCCGTTACGGTCAGCCGTTGCAGCCGCTTTAACTGTTTTGCCTTTATCTTTGTAGTCGAATGCGATTAACTCGTTAACACCGTCGAAATCCCAACCATCGTGTGGTGTAGTCTGGAAGTGCCAGACGATTTTGCCGGTATCCGGGTCAATAGCCAGGCGAGAAGAGCTGTACAGGTTGTCGCCAGGACGTAAGTGTGAGTTCCAGGGCGAAGGGTTACCCGTGCCCATAAAGATCAGGTCTTGATCCGGATCGTAAGTTCCGCCTAACCAGGTTGCTGCACCACCGGTTTTCCACAGGTCGCCAGTCCAGGTTTTGTTTGCTGCACCACCGGTTATACCGTTGTCTTTACCGTTTAAAGTACCCATGTGGCCTTCAACAGTTGGGCGAGACCATACCAGTTCACCGGTTACTGCATCACGGGCCTCCACTTTACCCACGATACCGAATTCACCACCAGAAACACCGGTGACTACCATGCCTTTCACAATCATCGGCGCCGCAGTAAATGAATAACCGGCTTTATAATCGCCCAGGGTTTTACGCCATCTTGGTTTACCGGTTTTCTGGTCCAGAGCAACCAGTTTGGCATCCAGGGTACCGAAGATAACTACGTCATCATATAACGCTGCGCCACGGTTGATAACGTCACAGCAAGGCATGATGCCGTCAGGTAAACGCGCTTCCCATTGCCATAATTCATCACCGGTTTCTACGTCGATAGCGTAGATACGAGAGTAAGAAGCGGTAACAAACATAATGCCGTCTTTAACCAGTGGCTGTGATTCCTGACCACGTTGTTTCTCACCACCGAAAGAAAAGGCCCAAACCGGACTCAGCTTCTTAACATTGCTAGTGTTCAATGTGTCGATTGGACTAAAACGCTGTCCACGCGGACCAAGGCCATAGCTGACCACGTCACCTGGGGTTGCCTGGTCATTAATGATATCTTTATCTGTCACTTTTGCCTGGGCTATGCCAGTCACGGCACCAAGCGACAGGGTTAAACAGAACGCAGAGCTAAGTAAGCGGCCTGAAACTCTTTTACTTTTCATCAGATTTCTCCAGTGTTTCAACGGGGTTTGGTACCCTTTGTTACAACGTCCGCGGCTTGTTCATCAAAAAGCATGCGACTGTCGAGTGTTGTTTTCGTCCACTAGGTGAGTATAGAACAGTATACCTACCTAAGAGTCCTCAGAATTAGTATCAATCATCATTTTGTTAACAACCATTAAACCTTGGGTTATCATTTTTAGTTCGTTGGTAGTAATACTTCGCTGAAGGGCTTGTATATCGGGGCTTGGGTGGAGTAGATGATGGGTTGGAAATAGTGAAAAAGGCCGCTTTTTAAAGTGAAAAATAGCGGCCTTTCGATATTTTGTAAATAAAATGTAATGTTTATTCGGTGCGGTGATAATCGGGGATTTCGTAGCTCAGTCCGTACTGTAAAAACAGCGCTTCCATTTCACCGTTTTTGATCATCGGTTCGGTGATGGCCTGAATGGCATAGGTGAGTTCCCGGTAGTCAGTTTTAACTGCCATACCAATATCCCACGATTTGATACTCATAGCTGCCAGGCCGTCAGCGCTGATATCGTATTGCTCGGGAAGCGGCGCGAATTCGCTTTTGTTAACGTCCCCGGAGGAGCTCATCCCCCATTGTAACTGGCCTTTCATACCGGCCACCGCAGCCACTTTACCTTCCTGTAGCAGTTTGATGCCGTCAAATACCGAGTCCACATGAACCAGTTTGTCGCGGAGGCGACCACCAATGGTCGCGCCGAGGAAGAAACTGGGTAATGAATCAAGCTCTACGGCAACGGGTTCGTACTGGAAGATAGCCAGGGTACGAATATCATTGGTTTTATGGTGGTCGCGTAGCAATGCCCAGCTTTCCTGTTGATAGGGGCTGAACATTACCACCAAATCATTTTTGGGCAGTCCGTAACCATCAATCGCGTAGGCAAATTTACGATCGTAAGGTACCCGCAGCATTAAATCGGCTTTCTGGCGGGTAATGATATGCCCTTTCCAGATGGCGTTTCGAAGGTCATCCTCGAGGTTTTCGTCAGCGTTGATCCACATCCACTCCAGATCAACGCCCAGTCCCGCCGCAATACGTTTACCTACTTCAATGTCTACACCGGCAGGTTCGCCGTCCTTGAGGTAAGAGTAGGGCGGAAAGTTATTATAGACAGCAATGGTTATATGGCCTTGCTCAAGAATATCCTCATAACTTTTAGCCATTACCGTAGTGGCTATTAAACTACCGATCAGAAGAACAATTCTTAATACCATTACTACCCCTTAACTATTGATTAATCAGATGTTCTGCTTACTCTGGTACCCCACGGGTTTCGATGTACGCTTTGATAGCCCACATAGCTTCCTGAGAAAGGATCCCTTCAAACGGAGGCATGTAAACACGGCCATCAACTACTGCACCATTACGAATACGAGTCATAAACCAACCGTCTGCTTCTTCCGTACTGAAGAATTCAAACTCGTCGTTAAGTTTACGCAGATCAGGCGTGATACCGCCAGAAATAACTTCCAGACCATGACAACGGGCACAGTTCTGGTTGTAGGCTGAGTCACCGACTTCAATCGCCAGCTCATTGCCAGTGTAAGGGTTAGTCTTCAACCACTCATCGCCTAATTGTGGTAATTCACTGGTATCTACAGCTTGCGGCGTTACATTACCGTGAGCCATTGCATTAGCGGTTACCAGGGTAAGTACCGCCAGCATCGCGCTGCGCAAAATCGTTAAATACATCTTCATCTCGGTTTCTCCAAAAGCTGCCACATTGAGTTGTTATGCTGTTAAATGTTGCAGTGAAGTAAAATTAGTCATCAATAAATTTTCATGTCTACAACAAAGCATAGGGTGAAAGTTAGGAGATCTCGGGATTCCTTCCAATTGTACTTAGGTAGTAAACCTTTCATCCTTTTTGCTCATTTCAACTGTGTACAATCATGCTCTACTATTGCACCATAAGGTTAAAAAAGGGTTTTGTTTTTGAACATAAAAAAACGCATATATTACAAATTTTACACCTGTTTAACGTGCTTTTCGCTACACGTTCGCGTCCTTTTTGTGTTGGTAATGGCTGGCGTTTTGACGCCTGCAGTGGCTAACACCAAGGCACTAAATATAGATGTGATTTATGTTCAGCAATCATCAAACGTTGCTGCACAGCCCTTATTACTGAAGAAAACACCTGACAATATCACCATCGCCGGTGCCGAACTGGCCATCAAAGACAGCAATACGACGGGGCGGTTTTTAAATCATCATTACAGTCTTTCAGGAATAATCGGGGAAGATAAAAAAGACATTGTAGCGGCCTTGAAACAGCGTCTGAATGGTCAGCCGGCTATCCTCCTGACAGATCTGCCCACGACTACGCTGAAAGAAGTAGCTGATTTAGCGCTGGCTAGTGGTGCTGTAATCATAAATGCCGGTGAAGCCGACAATAACTTACGTGTATCTGAGTGCCGTGGTGGGTTGCTACATACGCTGGCAAGCCGGGCTATGCTAACTGATGCGATGGCGCAGTTTTTGATGTCCAGACGCTGGCGTGAGTGGTTCGTGATCAGCGGTGAATCTACCGATGATAAAGCCTTCGCAGCGTCAATTGAACGCTCTGCAAAGCGGTTTGGGGCGAAAATTGTAGAGCAGAAAACCTGGCGTTTCGATACCGATCTGCGCCGTAGCGCGCAGCGTGAGGTGCCTTTATTCACCCAGGGCGATGATTACGACGTGGTGCTGGTCGCCGACGAATCAGACTTGTTTGGTAACTACATTCCTAACAACACCTGGTTACCCAGGCCGGTCGCGGGCACGCATGGCCTTACACCGAAAACCTGGCATTGGGTGCTTGAGCAGTGGGGGGCTACCCAGCTACAGAACCGTTTTTATGAACAGTTTGGCCGCGAAATGCTCAGCAAGGATTATGCTGGCTGGCTGGCTGTGCGCAGTATCAGTGAAGCGGCTACCCGAACTCAAACCAATAACCCAAGAGCGCTTTACGAGTATCTTATAAGCAGTGATTTTGAGCTTGCGGCCTTTAAAGGCCGCAAACTGAGTTTCCGACCGTGGAACGGACAATTGCGTCAACCGGTACCGCTGGTACATCCAAAAGGCTTGACCTCGTTGTCGCCACAGGAAGGGTATCTTCACCCGAGCACTGATTTAGATACGCTGGGATTCGACAAGCCTGAATCACGTTGTGACATGGCTTACTAACAGGTGGTACAAGAAGTATGCGTTTATTAATTTTAACAGCCGGCTTGTTAACGGCGTTTATGAGTCAGGCCGAAGTGGCCTATGTTTCCAATGAAAAAAGCGACACGTTAACCCTCATTGATTTGGATAAGCTGGAAGTCATCGATACGCTGGAGGTAGGACTGCGCCCTCGCGGAATCATCTTTAGCCAGGACTATAAATATCTGTATATTTGCGCCAGCGAATCGGATGCTGTCCAGGTAATGGACCTGGCGACCCATAAAATAATTCATAACCTGCCATCCGGCGAAGACCCGGAGCAGTTTGCCTTGCATCCGAATAACCGACACCTTTATATCGCTAATGAAGACAGTGCTGTGGTAACCGTGGTTGATACCGTAGACCGCACCGTCATTGCCCAAATCGATGTGGGTATTGAACCGGAAGGTATGGCGGTAAGCCCCGACGGCAAATGGGTCATCAATACATCAGAAACCACTAATATGTTGCACTGGATTGACGCCAGTACTCACGAGTTGGTGGATAATACCCTGGTTGATCAGCGTCCGCGCCATGTGGAGTTTACTCTTTCCGGTGACAAGGTCTGGGCGTCGGCTGAAATTGGCGGGACGGTGGACGTGATCGATACAGCAACCCGTAAACTGATTAAGAAAATCGGTTTCAAAATTCCAGGTGTCCACCGTGATAAAATCCAGCCGGTGGGCATAAAACTTACCGATGACGGTAAATATGCCTTTGTAGCGCTTGGACCAGCAAATCATGTGGCGGTGATCGATGCCCGCACTTATGAAGTGCTCGATTACCTGTTGGTTGGCCGCCGCGTGTGGCAGTTGGCCTTTGCCAAAGGGCAGTCATTACTGCTCACCACCAATGGTGTAAGCGGCGATGTGTCGATAATCGATGTGGATGATCTGAAAGTGATTAAAACCATAAAAGCAGGCCGGTATCCGTGGGGCGTAGTGGTTAAGCCATGAGTGATCCGGTATTAGCAGTAGAGCAAATAGGATTTAGTTACGGGGCTAAACAAGCACTGTCTGATGTGACATTTTCGCTGTCGTCGGGTGCGTATTATGCCTTGCTTGGCCCTAATGGCGCGGGCAAGAGTACCCTGTTCTCTATTCTCTGTCAGTTACTGCAGCCACAGGCCGGTAACGTTAGGGTAAATGGCCTCAATGCCGCGAAAAAGCCGCGTCAGGTGTTAAAGAAAATTGGCATGGTTTTTCAGCAGCCAACCCTTGATTTGGATTTGAGTGTTGAGCAAAACCTTGCCTATCACGCCAGTTTGCACGGATTATCCAACGCCTACACGCAACAGCGAATTAATGAAGAGCTGGACAGGTTCGGTTTAAGCGAACGACGTAAAGACAAAATTCGCTCTCTTAATGGCGGCCACCGCCGACGCGTAGAAATAGCCCGGGCATTGCTGCATCAACCGGCTATCTTGCTGCTTGATGAGGCCACGGTGGGACTCGATCAGTCCACCCGCGACACCATTAACGATCATCTGCGTCAGTTGTGTAGCGACTCAGGTATCACGATATTATCCTCGACTCACCTGATTGACGAAGTCCGGCCAACGGATGAGCTTATTGTACTGATAAACGGGCAAATTCAATTGCAACAACGCTGTGAAGACGCTATGCAGGCATTGCAACTGGACTCCGTACAGGCGCTTTACCGCCATTTTCATCAGCAGGGAGAGCAATAAATGTACTGGACCTGCTTTGTTGGTGTGCTTAAACGGGAGCTGCTCAGATTCTGGCAGCAGCGTTCCCGACTCATCAGTGCGCTGGTGCGTCCTTTATTGTGGCTGGTGGTATTTGCTGCTGGTTTCAGGGCGGCACTGGGAGTCGCTATTATTCCGCCTTATGAAACCTACATTACCTATGAGGTGTATATCATCCCGGGGCTGGCTGGTGTGATCATGCTGTTTAACGGTATGCAAAGTTCTCTGTCTATGGTTTACGACAGGGAGATGGGAAGTATGAAAGTACTCTTAACCAGTCCCATGCCGAGACCGTTTTTGTTGGTCAGTAAACTGCTGGCGGGGGCTTGTATTTCCATACTCCAGGTCTATGCCTTTTTTGCTATCGCCTGGTTGTTGGACGTGGAGGCTCAACCCATTGGCTATTTACTGGTGATCCCTGCCCTCTTACTGACGGCGTTGTTACTCGGTGCGCTGGGATTATTGTTGTCGTCTTTTATCAAGCAACTGGAAAATTTCGCCGGGGTGATGAACTTTGTGGTGTTTCCCATGTTTTTCCTTTCTTCAGCGCTATACCCGCTGTGGAAAATGCGAGAGTCGAGCGAATGGTTGTACTGGATATGCCAGTTCAATCCGTTTACTCATGCAGTAGAGCTAATTCGCTTTGCACTTTATGGACAATTTAATGGGCAGGCAGCCCTCATAACCGGTGTTTGTACGCTGATTTTTACCAGTCTTGCTATTTGGGGTTACGATCCTAAACGTGGCATGGTGAAACGTAAGGTGGGCGCTTAGGCACGCAGAAATAACATACGGATGGATTATCCCGGTAGCCTTGGCAATAAAGGCTAGCTGAATGACAGTACATCCACTACTATAACTTACAGAGCATTAACAGGGTGATAAAAATGGTAGAAATTCTCGTCGCTGATGACCATCCCTTATTTCAATATGCAATTACTGATTTCGTTGAGCGTAATATTCCGGACACTAAAACTATCAGTTGTATCGACCTTGAAGAGGCACTGAATACAGCAGAAGAAAACCCCAACATCGACTTAGTGTTGCTCGATCTGAATATGCCAGGTATGGAAGGCCTTAACGGCATCGTTCGCTTTCGTAATCAGTTTCCGGAAATTCCTATCGTTATTGTGTCGGCCGAAGAAGATAAAAATGTGGTGCTGCAGGCCTTTACTTATGGTGCCGTAGGCTTTATCACCAAGTCATCCAGCTGCGAGCAGATTGTTGGTGCGCTCCAGCAGGTACTCTCTGGTCAGGTATACCTGCCACCGGATATCATCCGTAATGGCGGCAACAGCAAGCCGAGGGAAGATTCTGCTCAGCAGCAAATCGACCCCAAGCTGATTGGCGCTTTAACCCGCCGCCAGTTACTGGTGTTTGAGTGCATCGCCAAGGGTAAGTCTAACAAACAGATTGCCTATGAGCTGAATATCGCTGAGACCACCGTGAAGGCTCACGTGTCGGCCATTCTCACGAAGCTGAATGTACATAACCGCATCCAGGCTGCTTTGTGTGCCGCCAGTATCGACTTTAATCAGTACCTGATGCGTAACTAGCTTTTAGTTACTACGGATGCTTTACCCACCAAGGGTAACTCGTTGCCCTTGGTGGAAACCGCACGTTTGTCTCCCGGTGTTAGTTGCTGGCGGTCTGTGTTTGCGATGCTTTAAATAAACCCCAAAATAGATTATGGTCTTCCATCTGTCCTACTAAGTTTGCAAGTTTGATATGGAAATCGAAGTTACCAGACCAAAGCAATTCGCCGATCTCACCCGTAATTATCGCTTACTTGCCGATGGTAAGGAAGTTGCTCTAATCGAACGAGGTACTACGCAAAGGATTACGCTACCGGCTGACAGTAAAATGCTCACGGCTTACATTGATTGGTGTTACAGCCCGGAATTTTCCATTAGTGATATTCAGGATGGTCGCATCGTAGTGAAAAATACCTTTGCCTCTAATCCGCTTAAAGCGCTGTTTCTTCCTCTTTATTACGTGTCGTTTGGTAAACACAAGTATCTGAAAATAGAGTCGTAAATCTTACTCGCCGTTTGGCACGACAAGGAGAAACCAATGAAAGACAATCAGCAAGAATATTGGGGAATGCCGCTAAATACCTACTGCATGCTGCTGCATTTGAGTCAGCTAAGCAGTATTGTCATTCCCGGGCTTGGCTTTATATTGCCCATTGTGATGTGGGTGGTAAATAAAGATAAAAGTGACACCATAGACCAGCATGGCAAAGTGACCGTAAACTGGCTGATAAGCCTGGTTATTTACTATGCCATTTGTTTTATTCTTATGTTTATCATAATTGGTGCTTTCGCTATATGGGCTCTGGCTCTGCTGAACATTATTTTTGCTATCATTGCCGCACTAAAAGCAAATAACGGTGAATTGTGGGTCTACCCGCTAAGTATCCGGTTTTTGAAATAGCAGGCACTGACTTAGGGAAGATGCCAATAAGTCCCTGTTGTGAGAGCATGTCGGTATAGTAAATCACAACCAGCAGCACCCATGAGCCAACAGTTAACTTTTGCCGATAGTGAGTTTTCCAGCCAGCGCCGCCAGACCCGTAAAGAGAACTTCTTATCCCGGATGGACAACCTGCTGCCGTGGTCTCAACTGCTGGACGTGATTGAACGTTTTTATCCTAAAGCCGGCAACGGTCGGCGTCCCTATTCCTTCGCAGCGCTAACAGCGTATTTGGTTGATGCCTGGAAGCCGTACATTAAGTTGATAATTATGACATCACGTCGAAGACGGTTAATAATCCTATTCCACGCCTAAATCCAGTCAATGTGTGCTTGTATTGCGTTGATACAGGATAGCCTGAGTGACTTTACAGTGAGTTTTGGGTCACGTACATAAATGACTCAAAGCAATGCTGCGGTTGGTCTCGCCTCGATTGCGTCAGGCTACAGCAACCTCCCCAACCATCCCGGGTGACGTTGCAATTGACTGCAAAGATCACAGTGACGCTTCATAAGGGCTTAGCCAACTTTGGAGGGAAGACCTTTATGACCCTCTTTCACTACGTCGCGCAAAGTACTAAGCCGAAGCGTCATTAATCGTATCGAGTGACAATAACTGGGCGTCGTTCCAAATGCGTTGAGAGACTGCACTGTGATTACCCTCGAGTTTTCGTACTAAGAAGTGTTCGATGGTATCGACAGAGTAGCCATCAATATCCAGTACTATGATCTCGCCGTTACTCAATTCACTCTCAACCATGTGCCGTGGCAACCAGCTCCAACCGACACCGGCCATAATTAGCGATTTTTGCGTCTTGAGATCATTAACCTGAAATGTTTTGGCGCCAGAGATTACTGATTTAAACGCCAGTTGGGGATGTTGCTCCACATCCTTGAGTACGAGCTGGGTTTCATCCAGCAATGCCGCGCCAGTAATGGGCTGGCGCAACTGGGCAATAGAACTGTGGGCTGAAGCAACGGCGACCCGCTCTACAGAAAACAAGTACTTGAACTCCAATTCACTGCTAATCGCGCTGCTCATGGGTGCAATAGCGATATCCGATGCACCTGAGTTCACGTCTTCGGCGATGTTTACAAAAGTCTCAGTCATCAAACTGAGCTGCATATTTGGAAAGGCTTTGTTTAGGCTGCCAATAAGACTGACAATGTGAGACTCAGATACAAAATGGCTGACGGTAATGACAAATTTACTCGGAGGCTTGCGCCATTTCTGCTTTGAAAAGCCATTGAGTTCGGTTACTGACCGCAGTGCAATACGGGCTTTATCATAGAACGCATTTCCTTCTGCAGTCAGGACCAGTCGATAGCTTTCTCGAGAAAATAGTTCAATAGCCAGGGTATCTTCAATGGCTCGGATCGACGCACTGATAGATGGTGCAGATTTATGCATATGTTGACTGGCCGCTCGAACTGAACCGTGTTTTACAACAGCTTCGAACGCCCTTAGTTGCTCAAGGGTCATAGGTCATGTAGTCAATATTCAACTCAGCCTCAACGTCCTGTTTCACTGTGTCGGATCAAAAAAATCTAAAGTTTTCAGAAGTTGTTCCGATAACCTCTTTAACCAAGATAATGCTTATTTTGTTTTGCGATCTTACTTCGCAAATATTCACTACCAAACGTCAATTTATTACTCTGACCGAGAAGTAACCGACGCCTTATACCCTCGGCACCAAGACTAGCAGTTGGTGTGAGTCAACTCAATAAGGTTGACGCAATACTTACATGTTCGCGTAACTCCGGCACCCATCCGGATACAAGCGTTAGCGCGCCATCGAGACATGGTTGTAAGGTATTCCCAAACAACAAAGGCAAAAATTCCATACATCTTAGATTCGTGTTTGTCGCTAAATTGATTGGCAAACTCGAAACAGGACAGGTGTGTCATGGAAATTATTTCACCCACTAATCAAACGTATAACGCCGCTGTAACTGCTCCTCCCCAGCAGTCTCAAACGGAAAGTTTCTTTAACAACCTGCTTGCTCAATTTACCGGTACAGACGCTGATCAAAACTCGTCTGGAACAAACGATGACCGCCAAGCTGGCGAAGCAAGTTCATCAACGAGTAATTCGGTGCAAGGACCCTTATCGCAAATTGTGAATCATGCGATATCAACAGCACTGGAAAGTTCGCCGGGCAACCAGGTAATTTCGTCAGAACTTGTTAGTGCCTTTCAAAATAATTTACTGCAAGCTTTAACCGCTTCATTGTATCAAGCCTCTAGCCCGGCCAGCAGTCAGACGGTTGCAGGCAAAACGAATTCAGCTGAACCAGTCACTATTGAAAATACCGTTGCTGAAGGCGCCAGCACAACTGAGAAAAGCCTGGGTGCATCGATTTTAGACGTCACATTTGGTGAAGATGGATTTGGCATGGATGATGTTTTTGACACGTTTAACGTGCTCAACCATATTCCTGTTGTCTCTGATATTTACCAGGAAGTGAGCGATCATAACGTTGATGCGTTCTCGTCGTTCGCCGGCAGTTTTATGTTATATGGCCCGGTGGGGTTAGCCTTGACGGCGGCCAATATTGCGACGGAGCAGCTAAGTGGTAAATCGATTATTGGTAACGCTGCTAGCTTCGCCTCAGACATTTTCAATTCCATGATGTCTGAAGACGCGCCGCCAGAAACTGAGTTGCCAGCAAGTGCACCGCAGACGACACAAAATGTTGTAGACCTTTCTACTTCTCCATTTAAAAGTGGAGGCTTTGAATGAAACGACATATTGCTTTGATAACTGTATTAGGTATTTTGCTGGCCGGGTGTGTGGCACCCATAAAGGAGACACCGTCGGTAGTCGAATCGTTACCGACCAATCCTAACGTTGAAAAAACGCTTACCAGGATCGAAAAGGTGCCAACCCCAACGTTACCGGATCATCCGAAGTATGCACCAATAAGAACAACGCCTACGCCAGCGCTACGAGTACCTTCGGGATCGATATTTGATAGTAGTAATTTTGTTGGTATTTTAATTCAGAATCGCCCCTACCAAGTTGGGGACATGGTACAACTTGTTCTTGAAGAAGAGACCAGTGCCTCCAAACAGCAAGAACTCAAGAAATCAAATAGTGCCGAGTTAAACGTTGAGCCACTGACGTTAGCTGCTGGTCCATTACGCATCAATCGCGGCGATGTCGAACTTGATCATCAGCAGGACAGTGCCTTTAAAAGCAATTCTAATTCACGGCAAAAAAATTCTCTGGTCGGCACAATAAATGTTTTTGTCAGCGACATTTTAACGAATGGAAACTTGGTAGTGGCGGGCGAAAAATGGATCACCTTGAACGAAGGCCAGGAATTTATCAGGGTGACAGGGGAAATTCGCGCAAGAGACATTACCCCGCAAAATACGATTAGTTCCACTAAATTAGGCAATGCCCGCATTGAATACAGTGGTAAGGGGAGACAACAGGACAATCAGGAACCTTCTTTGATCAGTAAGATTCTGTCAATTCTTGGATAGGTTATAAACGATGCGCTGGTGGTTTTTACTATTTTTTTCACACAACGTTATGGCATCTCAGTGGTATAGCGGCGAGGCGAGTATGCCCATTGGAGACGCGCCGTTAACACAGGTTCGCGAACAGACAATTAAAAACGCCATTGCCAACGCCTCCTATATGGCGGGAGCAATGGTAAGTGCAGAGGATGTCTCACTAAATGGCGTGTTGGTGGGCAGTCAGGTGATGGTCGAATCGCAAGGAGAGGTGCGCCGCGTTAAAGTTGTAAGCGAACAAATTCAAAACGATATTCTTACCGTAATGGTTGAAGTGGACTTAGCAATATTTCACGAATGTCAGCCTTCACAGTATCGACGTCATTTACTGATTAGCCCCTTCGTCATTCAAACTCCCCATCACACGAAAGTTGGGAGTTTAGTGGCCTTTGGTCAACATGTGAGTAAACGGTTTGAGCAGCAAATTAATGTGTCTGATAACGGTTTTAAAGCCCATTTACTAAGACAGACCGTTTTGCAAAAACCGCCTATGGAGGTTGCCGATCAGCAAATGCTCGCTGCCAAGGCTGAGTTTCTCGCGAGAGAATATGGCGTTCAGTACGTGCTATTTGGCTATCTTCGTGATATCAGTTTATTTAATCAAACAGAGCGGCTTTGGTTAACAGAAAACACTAAATTGAAGCGTAACTTTACAATGCGTCTGTATATTATGGACGTGTTCCAATCGCAAGTTGTGCTGGAGGACTCATATCATATCGAAGCCGATTGGGATTTTGACTTGTATCAGCCGGTGGACTTAAATAGCAGCCTGTTCTGGCAGTCTCACTATGGCCGAAGTGTACTGGGCAGTATTGCTGATGCCATTGTCGATATCACAGATAAAATGCAATGCGAACGTCAACTTGGTCAGATAATTGCCCGTGATCCTGATGGTTTCATTATCAACCTAGGTAAACAAGATGGGGTAAAAGTGGGTGATACATTCGCTATGCAGCAATCACTTAGGTATCGGTTGCAAGCCGCTTCACCACAACAGTTTTTACCTTTAAACGATGACATACTTTTTAATGTTGTAGCGTTGAGTGCAACCACTGCTAAGATAACACCAAAACACTTAGGTCAGGGGTTAGAAGGTCAGATTTTTGACTTGGTTTCGCCAGTTGAAAACGAGTCGGTAATGGCCATCGAGTCGTCACTCGCTATACCTAAATAGCTTTTCATTAACGTTTGGGATTGGGCATTACTTGCGTTAATTATTGGTGTTTATGCTAACGTGTCGATGGCTCTAAAGGCTCCCGTTTGCTCAATATTGCCAAAAACTCGGGCTATGTGTCGTTAAATCATTTTAACGAAGTGATGGCTAATCCAGCATTTTTTGCGTTCACAGTACGTTACGTGGGTGACCGCCTCGGAGAGACAACGAATCCTGAATACCTGTTTATACATTGGTGAATGTAGCGGCGTCGATAGAGTTGAGTCAGCAACTTAGCGTGCGGTTAGATGTCAATAATCTGAGCGTGAAATACTATTTTTAAACGTTGTAAAAGCAAGCGGGCCAGGGTTGTCTGTTATTTTCGATAGGCAACTTTGGCCCTATTATCTTTTACTGTAATAATTCGTTGTGCTTTTATTCACAATAAACACCCCGTACCCATCTTTGAATGGGCCTATGTTGAAGTGGTCTACACGAAAGGTTTATTAATATATAAACTGCCACTTGGCGGTCCCGAATGGCAGTTTGTATGTGCGATATTACCCATGTTACTGTCGTTTTAAAATGCAGTGCTCACATGAGTCTCTTAGTTAGAGCCAGATTTCGGCCTCCAAACCGATCACTCTAGGCGCATCCAAAGGACTATAAAATAATCCGTCACTACCAAATGCCATATTCTCCACGGCTAAACCGCTGGCTCTGCGTTCGTCAGTCAGGTTTTCACCAAATATGCGAATGGCATATTTACCCGAATCGTAACCTAGCTGTAGTCCTAACATAGTGGTGGCCTTTTGAAATATATCACCACGAGATCTAAGCGCTGTTTTGCCGGTAAAATTAGCTTCGATTCTTATATAAAAGTCATTCTCCCACTGATAACGTGCCGCCATGCCTGCATCGTATTCAGGTACAAATTGAATAGGCTGCCCTTTTGCGTTGAAGCATTCACTTAACTGCAAATTGTCATATTCGGCGTTGACATAACCGATATGGCCGTTTACAGAAAACGGCCCGACCGGGCGCCAGGTTAATTCTAGCTCAGCGCCTGTGCTCTTAATGGATGCATCAGAACTAATGTAATCTGAACTGATTGGCCGGCCATCAGCGTCTGTGGCGATTTGAATTTCCTGCCAGTTATCTGATTGAATATAAAAAATTGCACCAGACGAACGCCATTTTCTGTCGGTAGAAAACCATTTATACCCTATCTCCCGGCTGATAAGTGTTTCGCTATCGTAAGTCAAAACATTGTCATCTACGCTATCATCTTGCACCGCGGTAAGATTAAAACCGCCCGGGATGTAGCCTTTGGAAAGTGAAACATGAAAAGATAAATTGTCGGCATACTGATATAGCGCTGAGATCTTAGGTAGCCATGCATCGAATGTTTCAGACAAGTGTGCATCCTGATAACGGGTGACGGTGCCTAACCCTAAATTAAGCTCCCCTGCAGTTTGAATGGCCGAACGCTCAGCATGGTCGTAGCGAAGCCCGGCACCAATTTTTAGCTTTTCCGTTAGATACCAATTTAGTGAACCAAAAACACTCTTATCTTCGCCTTCTTTGTATTGCATGGGAGCAGCCAAATAACTGTTAAGCGTGCCTGTTCCTAGAAAAGTGGACTTCGTGTTTTCTTCAGATTCTGCGTAATAAGAGACACCGACAATATAATCAAATTGATCATTACTGGGGGACGTAAAGCGCAATTCAATATTTTTGTAGTCTTCTTTTTCAGCTTCACGGCCGGCGACGATAGGGGCCGCAGTAAGATCCAGATCCAAGCCTTTAGCATCTTCTTCCAGTGAACGATACGATGAAGCGAGATCAATATCACCATAATCTGTCTTATAGTTTGCGCTGATACCAATGACAAACTCTTCCTCGTTGGTATATTTCGGTGCATCCTCCAGCACCGTCCAGTCATCAATCTTTCGGTCCTGGTTATAGTTGGTGTAAAGCTGGTTATAAAGATTGATATTTAGCGGGACATATTGCTGATCAAACAGGCCGGGTGCATCCATATCAAGCAAATAGGCCGTCGCATTCAGAGTAAGTGAGTCAGAAGGTGTCCAGTGAAGTCGACCTTGCAAGTAGTTTTCTTTGATATTGCCCGTCTCTCCGGTTGACGTACCGATATTTTTTACGAAAGCATCTTCATGGGCTGAGCTAAACGAAAAAGAGCCACTGAGCTTATGCTGAATCAACGGACCTGAAACAAAGCCGGTCGCTTCGTAACTTTGGCCTGACTGGTAGTCTGATGCTGTGATTCGGTAATTCTGTTCAAAGATATCCGAAGGCGTTTTAGTGGTAACAATAATGAGTCCAGATTCAGAATTCGCACCATAAAGAGTGCCTTGTGGTCCACGTAGCACTTCGACTGAGTCTACTTGGTTGAGTACCGAATTACTGAGTTCTCTGAATGGGATGCCGTCTATATATACCGCTGCGCGATTAACAATAAAGGGGTTTGACTCAACGCCACGTATTGTGATGTAAATACTACCTCGTTGACCAGACTCATTAAACTGTACATTAGGGGTGAGATCATCAATGCGTGAGAAGTCCCGTAGTCGGGCTTCATTAATAAGTGCCGAATCGATCAATGTCACTGACAGATCAGATTGCATTAATTCGGTATTACGTTTTGAGCCCTTAACGATAATTTTTTCCAGTGGCTCGGAGTCATCTGACAGTTGTTGATGAGTTTGCCGGTTTTGTTCAGTGGACTGCTTTTCGAAAGTATACTCTCGCTCAGCGGCGAATGCACCGGGATAAGCTATTGATACACCTAGTGCAGTTAGACAAGGCACAAGTAGTTTGCGTTTAGACTGTTCAGTCATTGTGAAGAATACTCCAGTTCACTTAAAAGGCAGTAGTGTAGAAAACCAGCAAATAAAAACCGCTCCAAAATGACTGAATACTCCATTTTAGTTGATATAATATAACAACTTTATTGTGTTGAGGGATGCGATGAACCCAGGAAGTCAAATAGTAGAAAATCTGACCGAGAATTTTGGTTCCGCTTCCGTTATTGGTTATGAACAAAACAATATCATTCTGTTGCGTTCTCATTTTCCAGCGATGAGGGGCCAGTTGCATGCGGGGGGGCATTTAAAAATTGGTGTATGCTTATCGGAAGGAGGGCGGGTGAGATACGGTAATCGCTCATGGGAATGGAAACGAGGCCGCGTGTTAATTACCGCTCCTTATGAAAATGGCAGTTTTGACTCGCCCGATGTGTCGATGTTAGGCGTGGCTATTGATACTGCCAGATTTTGTAAATCGTGCCAGCCCAATAAAGCGCAATACCTATCTAGAGTCGTTGATGACGAGGTGATAGTGTCTGTGATTACCGCTATGTGGACATGCGCAGAATACCATGGTGATTGTCCATTGTTTATTCACGAAGGGGTATCTGTATTATTAAACCGGATAGCTGCGTTGTCGACAGCAGAGCACCGGCATGTTTCTGGTATTGGATTAAGCTATCGACAGATAAGTTGCGTTACTGAGTACATTAAAGCGCAAATTGATCAGGACATAAAAACAGATACCTTAGCTGATCTTGTGGGGATGAAGCCAAAGCAATTTTCCCGTGCATTAACGACATCAACCGGCATCACACCTTACAAATACATTTTGAAAAACCGCATGAGTGAGGCAAAGCGTTATCTTGAGCAGGGATATTGTATTACTCACGTCGCCGGTCTAGTTGGTTATAATAACCCCAGTAAATTTTCCGCTGCTTTTAGCCGAGTGATTGGCTGTTCGCCTTCTCAATGGAAAACGCGCCAATCAGACTAGTTTCATAGATGGTTCAGCAAAGTTAGACCGAAAAGCCCATCGCACCTTAACCTGAGTCCGTCTCTTCTCTGGCATCTCTCTGGAGATACGAGTGTAAGCTACGAGATGGAAATTCTCGATCAGGAAAAGCCATTGGACCGCGGGGGGTATATTCTGGATAACAATTTTGCAGCCGCCGAACCTGAATCTTTTCATGGTGATATTCAGGATGGTGCTAACTCAATTTGTAAAGCGTGAAACAGGCCTTGAATTCAGCTGTCACTGAGGGTAGTGAATAGCGTTAATCTTTCCTATTCTTTGTACCAGTTTACAACCAGCACCTCACACAATCGACGAAAAGACTGCCGATTTAACTGTGCTGATCCAACCGTTCGATTAACGCGGGTGTTTCTTGAAATCCGACATCAACGGGTTGCTCCAAAAGAGACCGTGAGGTTTTCTGCGTTCGGTGCTGGTTGTACAACGTTCTCATAATCACTTCTTTACAGAAGCCAACTGAACGATTTTGCTAAAAATTCTTTGGTATCTTTCGTTACAATCTCACCATGGGCCATGACCAATATGCTTGGCTCCCAGGCCACTATTTTTTGGATATGTTTGCGCGCATCAGATTTTTTAAACAGAAAGCTCAAACGCCAGTCCAACGGGGTTTTTCCATGAGGAGCAAGGATACCCACAATCTTAGCGATTGCTCTTTGCCAGCCGCTAAATTCCTTACCCGAAAAGTTCTCTACCAAATCCGTCACAATTAATGTGTCAGAATCCTTATGGAAAAATACGCACTCCTCCATTAACGGCGAACCTGAAAATAGCACTTGATCAATGTTTGCTTCCCAGGGCCACTTCTGAACCTGATTAAGCGACGCAGTAAACGTGATATCACTGCGCTTTTTGATGACCTCATCGGTGCCATAAACTTCTGCGTTTGGATACGCAATAGTCCATTCAGGCAGAAAAAGATGATGTAAGTGGTTCGGCGCAACCAGGTATTTAACCCGGCCTAAGTTTTCCAGTTGCTCTTTAATTGTGCTCGATAATTTAATGGGACTATGTACCCAAAGTTCTCCCCCTTCGAGCCGGATCACTGTCATGCGGGTTGAAAATGGCAGCCCCAAAAATTGCACTGAGTCGCCATCAAAGATCCACAGTTCATTGGTTAATTTTTTCATACATCTCCTGATACAGATTAGCGCTTAATGAGCTAATTCCTCAAGGCGCGGCTTATTATCAAATTCATCGCTGGGCGTATTCATTTCACGCCAAACATACGTCATTAAGCGTGAAAGAAATCGCTAACAGCATATAGCTACTCAACGAACAGCTTAAATAGGCACTATGCCTTAATACGGCTCTGGGCTAAGGATTCCCTATGAATGAACATTTGGATCGCATCACCCAGAATAAGATGAGAGAGACGCGATTTTTGCCAAATCGGGCGTTTAACGAGCCGCTTCGCTAACAAGTTTAAGCGTATTCGAAATGAGCGAAAAATCACCTAGCTCACCGTGTCCGGGAATGACGATTTCAGCTGACTGGTACTCAATGCTGATATATTTCATTATCTTTCGCCAGTAATCAACATCACTGTGTGCGGTATTGCCAATAGAGGTTGCGCCTTTTGCGCGCACTGCACAGCCGCCATAAAAAATATTCTCCTGTGGTAACCACACCATCAAATTGTCTGTTGCGTGACCGGGTCCTGGATACAATACTTCAGCATTGCCAAGTGTAATTATACTTGGCGAGGAAGACAGGCCATCTAACGTTTTGTCGGGCACTGGTAAGCCGTATTCGGTCGCATATTTTATGGTCAATGGATGAGCATAAACGGCAATGCCATTTGATTTTAAAACGTCTGTTCCAGCTAGTCGGTCAGCATGTGCATGAGTGACTATAGCTGCTATTACAGGGCGTTTAATTTGCGATTTAATTGTCTTAAGAAGCGCTACGGTAGCTAGCTCTCCCCAAGCTGTATCAACGAGAACAAGGCCATCCCCTTCTTGAAAGATCATGCCATTTGAAGGGAACTTAACGCCATTTGGATAGGTGTAATAGGAAGTATGGATCCATACTCCTGGTTTGACGTTTTTTATTTCAACTTCAGGATTCGCGAGGACAGGAATCGAGACCGCTAACAATAGCTTGATTAAAACAATGTGTACTAGTTTTTTCATAAGGTTTTGTACTTGATTATCGCGCGAATTCAACTCCGAAGTGTACCACTCGGCGACCGTGCAATTCCGGTAACTCAAGATATTTTTGAATGTCCGAAAACTGCCCTAAGGGCTCATTCGAGCAACGCTTATCAACGATCTCCAATTGGCACAAATCGGAAGTCTAAAATCTAAAGCCTAAACGTCTATAGTTTGTCTAAAGCAGGCAACGGTTAAGCTCCCGCTTTTAACTATAAAGCGTCAGTTTGTTTTATCAAAGCTTGCAGGGACTGATGAAACCGAGAGCGACGCCAAATTGAAGGGCTTATTCGCAGTTCTCTTCGCGACCGTGCTCCACACGGTTGATTAATTTCAGCAAATAACTTGCTAACTTTTGTCTTTCTTCGCCATCAAGGCTCTCTAATAGCTTTGCCTGATTTTCAACGTGCGGAACGATTGCCTGCTCTATTATGGATTTGCCTTGTTCCGTGAGTTTTACCAGTGTTCCCCGTTTATCTTTTGGGTTTGGTAGTCGTACCACCAGACCCGCAGCACATAGGCGATCAATCCTGTTTGTCATGCTTCCCGACGAAATCATGGCTGCCTGGTAAAGCTGGGTCGGTGGTAAAGCATAAGGCTTACCACTACGTCGCAATGTCGCCAATACATCAAATTCTCCGGGTTGCAATCCAAACCGAGTAAAATTCGGATTTAAAACGTGGTTCGTAACTAGTTGATATAACTCGCCTAATCTCCCGAATACCACCATAGCTTCGGTATCTAAGTTGGGTAACTCATTCTGCCATTGACTCTGTGCACGCTTGGCTCTATCACTCATAACTGTCCCATTTACCTTTATATAGAGGTATTTATCTTGATGTAGAGATAAAATAAATATATCTTGATATAGAGATATATTACATGAGATATTTTTTTATGCAGCAAATTTATCGGGCAAGCCTGCTCATTGCCGTGGTATTAATTGGCCTCAATTTGCGCCCAGCACTGGCCGCACTTTCTCCAATGATTAGTCAAATTCAGCTGATTACCGGAATGAGTGATAGCTTTTTTTCATTGCTTACCACTTTACCCGTTTTAATAATGGGCGTGACCGCGCTTTTAATGAGAAAACTTGGTCCACCGCGCTCTTTTCGAAAGGGATGCCTGGCCGCTTTATGGTTAATTTTTCTCGCAAACTGTTCACGACTTTACGTGGTAGATGGAACTGTATTATTGGTTAGTGCTGTTCTGGCTGGCATTGGAATTGCGTTTTTGCAAGTGCTGATCCCGAGCATCATAAAAGTTTATTTTGCCAGTCGTATCGGTTTGGCAATGGGTATCTATACATCTGCAATTATGGGGGGAGCGGCATTAGCCAGTGGCATTACACCTCTTGTGACCGGTGAGCACGGTACATCGTTCGCACTGGCTTGCTGGGCTTTACCGGCTTTACTCGCTGTAATTGTTTGGACATATGTAAGCCGGGCGGGATTCAGCTCTTCTAAAAAAAAAGGCTATCCCCTCAAATGGTCAATCCAATATCGTGATTTGGCGATTATGCAGTTTGTTCGGCATAAGTACAGGTGCCTATACGCTCGCTTTAGCCTGGTTACCCGCCTATTACCAGCAGTTAGGGCTATCTGAGGTTGCTTCTGGTGGGATATTGAGTGCGCTTACCGTTGCAGAAATTATCGCCGGACTTTTAGTGACATTCTGTTTGGGAAAATCTATTAACTCAACAAACGCCTTGTTCATGGCAATAGCTTTTCTTGCACTAGGACTGGTATTACTCATGACCAATCCGCTGACATGCTTGTACCCCTGTATTATCAGTCTGGGGCTAGGGATTGGCGCTTTATTCCCTTTATCCCTTATCGTCACATTAGAACATGCCCATGACGCTACTGAAGCTGCTTCACTCTCCGCACTTGTACAAGGAATAGGCTACATACTCGCCTCGGTCTTTCCTTACTTCGCCGCGATGCTTAAAGGGCACTATAGTAATTTATCAATTGCATGGTGGTTTATGTTAGCTCTTTGTATTCCTCTTTTATTTCTGACCTGGGTGTTACGTCCAGAAACCCGATTAACTAGTAGATCCACGCAACCATCATTAGAGAGATAAGCTATGCACTATTACAGTCACACTAATTCACGCCATTACTATTTTGATCAAGGAGAAGGAGAGGTTGTCTTACTACTTCACGGGATTACGAATTCCGGTCGCGCATTTTCTCCTCAAGCTGTCGCGCTAGTTAACGCAGGTTATCGCGTAATTATTCCTGATCACGCTGGACACGGCGCTTCAGATAAAGTTAAAGATGTTTATAGCGTAAATGATTTAGCTTCAGATTTATTGGCTCTTATTGAAACGCTAGCGCTGACCAATATTAATCTTGTCGGTGTTTCTTTAGGCGGGATGATTGCTCTACAGTTGTTAGCGGACCATCCTTCATTATTCAACAAAGCTGTTATTGCCAACAGTTTTGCTGAAACTGTGAATAAGGGATTTAAAGTAATGGCCGAGTCTTGGCATTCAGAATTTTTGTCACAGGAGGGGCCGGTAAAGCGCTTCGAAAACTCCTGGCCTAAATTGGTGAACCGCGCCTTTCGAAGTTCTAAAGAAGGTGAAATAGCTTATCAGAATTGGCACGCACAAGCAGCGATGGCTGACGGTGAATCTTTAGCAAACATAGTCAAAGGAATATCTGATTTTGATATTAGAGTAGCGCTGCCCAAAATAAAACAACGTGTTTTAGTCATCAGTGGTGAGTGCGATGTTATTTCGCCTGTAAGCAACAGCCACTACCTGAGTCAACATATGTCAGATGCCCAGCATGTTTCTATAAAAGATGCCTGTCACTTACCGAATGTCGATTCAGCTTCAGAGTTTAACTCTCTACTCAGTGATTTTTTAGCGTAAACAAAGAAGAGTACACAGTATGCAGGCAACCTGCAATTCTATGCGAGCCTCGTTCTGCCAGTTTAGTTTCCAACTATTTCATCGCACTGATTTTAATAGCCATGGGAAGTGCTTGTATGGCGATTTCTGGTCCAGACTGTGTGAAAACTATTTGTTATTCTGAGATTGAGCGCATCTAAACAAAAAGATGTGTTCTATGTTGACATGTGAGTCATTTTGCTCATGAAGTCATTGCAGAATGCGCATAAAAAGGCTTTAAAAATTTATGGTAGGATTTTTCACACAGCCTGGGCCAAAGTCAGAAGTAGAAAATACCTTTGTTGAACGTCTGTTGTTTGTCTAAGTGCGCCTGTCAACCTGACTGCCATACTTATGTTTCCTATTAAACAGGAGACAACTCATGGCAATTAAAATCCATACACCTTGGAATAAAAATCGCATTATCGGGCAGAAAAAGCCTCTTCAGATATCACATATATGGGGTATCCGGATTCGCTTAGAGCTTGAAGGACGGACGCGTGATCTCGCACTGTTCAATCTTTGACTTGATAGTAAATTACGAGGTTGTGACCTCGTTAAACTTATAGTCTCAGATGTCGTTTGCGGACGTTCAGTTCTGAGACGCACGCATGTCGTTCAGCAAAAAACAGGTCGTCCTGTCCAATTTTAGATAACACCAAATACCGGAGAATCGATTTTGGCTTGGGTAAAAAAAGCCGGATTAAAAGCATCTGACTATCTTTTTAAGTTGCGTATACATGGCGCCGAGCACATAACAACCAGACAATATAATCGCATTTTCCACGGATGGATTGAAAAGCTTGGACTAGATACATCGCTCTACAGCCCCCACTCAATGCGCAGAACCAAACCCTAACTGATTTATAAAAAGACAAAAAACCTTCGGGTTGTGCAACTCTTGCTTGGCCACAAGAAGTTAGAGAGCACGGTCCGCTACTTGGGCATCGAGGTGGACAACGCGTTGGAAATTTCGGAATCTATGACGTCTAGGCTGTACGGCGCTGCCTGTGCAGCCCCTGTGTACGGAAGCGGACATCTAAGTTTCATTTCTCTGACAACACAGGTCATGGTTTTTCAGGGAAAACGGGTGTTATGATGAAGTCTCATTAATAGGCTGTTAGGGATGAGATGAACCATCGATTCGTTGTCACCGGCGGCCCCGGTGGTGGGAAAACTACACTTCTTAGTGCTCTAGCGGAACGTGGATATAGCTTCGCCCCGGAGTCTGCTAGGAAAATTATCAAAGGGCGGTTAGCGGCAGGGTTATCGCCTCGACCGGCCCCTGTCTCTTTTGCCCATGAGATACTTAGTTCGGATATCGAAAAGTATCAGGATGCAGCCGCTTGCGACTATGTCATGTTTTTTGACCGCGGGGTACTGGACGCGCTGTACATGCTGGAAGCGGAGAACGCATTAACACGAGATGAAATAGCGAAATACGTACAAAAATTTCCATATAACAGAGTTGTCTTTCTTCTGCCCCCATGGAAGGAGATTTACGATACAGATTCAGAACGTGATCAAACTTTTGAGGAGTCCGTAGAGGTATTTGACGGTATGAAAAGGTGGTATTCGCAGTGGGGATACGAAACACTAGAAGTACCGCTAGGCAATATTAATGAGCGTGTTTCGTTCATTTTGCATCGTATGAATACCCCCTAGAGATTAGCTAGCCGTTCATAAAGAGGTGCGAATTCCACCTCCTTTGACATTATTCCAATCGCGCACGCGTCATGCTGGTCAACGCATTCTCAATGGTTTTCATTTCTTCACTGTCGCAAGCATATCGCTGCATAACCGTTGCTACGCCTCGCAGGTTGTCACTCATTGTAAATATTGACTTTTGTGCGTCAGCGGAAATCAAGCCAAAAGTGCCATATATACTACCCAGCGCATCCAGACTTTCAGCGTTGGCCTCCTCCCCTAACTGGGTGAATATATCGGCATGTCGCCTCGCTATCGTATAATAACGCGTTTTACTAAATGTATTTCGGTTCACCTCTCCACCCATAACCGTTTGACTTATCTCTTCCCATACTTTAGTACGTTCAAAATCGATAGTATCAGGGCCTAAGCATTTGGGCGCCAGGTGCTCATATGCCACAATAAAAAATCCGCTCATTGCCGTGCTCATACTGATATCTTTAAGACTATCTCGCATGGCTTGCTTTATGGCTTGTGGGTCTCTATGCCGACCAGCAAAAAATGACGTAAGTTCAACAATGCCGGAATTAAGTAACGGCTCTATTGCTTCAACCATCGCCCGCTCGAATTTTTTATCTTCCTCGGCAATAATTTGCATGTCGTTTCGATACAGCGCATTAATGTAAACGGCTCCTTTGTCTTCTGCACTCAACGGGCCATCACCCACCCGTTTCTGATGGGCAATAAGTTCAAGTTCTGCCATGCGACGCTGTTTAGCGTCGTTAACTACTTTCCAGGCAGAGGAGTGCTGTTTATCTGGCCGAATGAACAGCTCTGCACTGACTTTGTTTAGCTCATTAATACTGGTAATGTTGTTGATTTTATCAATAACACTTTGGCTGGCTTGCTTAAGGTAAGGCTCCCGCGCTTTAAACAGCTTGGTGAAAGTGTTGCTCACTGCGGGCTGATCTCTGAATCCAACATACAAGTCTTTATGTTGCTCAAACCAGTTTCTGGAGACAAGAAGTGCTTCCTCCGGCGTTGCATAGCCGGTATCCGCAGGCAAAGTATGTATCGAAAAATAATTTGTTAGTAAAGCAGGTAGTTTGCTATTGATATAACCTCTTACCTCATCCCGGGCTCCTATATTCAATGAATTCCAACTGGCCAACGTCCGCGGTTCTGCGGCGTTCATCAGTGCCTTCAGCTCTCCGTTTTGAGCGTGTTTAATGCGCGCATTAATTTCAGCATAAACCTCTTCTCGCTGCGGTTTATCGTTGTGCTCAACCAGTTTTGTCTCGGTCTGTGTTTTTTCATCGGACTTAACGACGTTAGATTCAGTATTAATTCGTCTTTTTTGTTCAACCAACTTGGTTTCAGTTTGAGCTTTCTCTTCTGGCCACAATGCATTGCGAACATAAACAGATTGCACTTCAAATTCGCTCAACGCCGAAGAATCATTAGCTTTCGCTAACTCGTTTAGCGTGTAAGCCTGCCACTCGGCCGCACCATCGAGCACCATGCCACCAATGGCGGCACTCATGTAATGCGAAACCCGCGGTATCTCGCCAAAGCCGCTCGACAAGACGTTAATGTGCGATCTTCTTACCGGTAAGTTATTCTGCTGCGAGCAAACCCGCCCTAATTCGTAGACATAGCCTTCACGCAACTCATCATCCATATCTAACAGGCTTTGTTCAAAGTAATTGTTGAACACTGATGGCCTGAACAAATTTATCAGTTGAACGATTTGGACGCTTTGCTCCGACGTTCCCTTGTTTTTGTTAAACTCTTCTAACCAGGCGATCAGTGAAGGCATACAGCCCGAACCGGCTTTTTGCTGCAATACAGGGTGCCGGCCCATGGCAACGTCCTGTTGTTGCGATCTAAACAACTGCATTTGTTGAGTTAGCAAATTTGCCGCTTCCTGATTACCGGCTTGTCGTTCTTGCGCTATTTGTGACTGCACTTCCTGCATTTTCGCGTTGATTTGATTTAGCAGAGCTTGTTTTTGCTGTTGTTTTTCACGTTGGGCTTTTTGCTGTGCTGCCATTGCCTCTTGTCGTAATCGATTCTGTTCGGCGTTAATTTTGGCGCCTTCGCTAAATAAGTCATTTACTTTTTGGCGCAGTTCAGCAACTAATGTAGTGTTGCCTTCGGCTCTGGCTTGTTGCCCCTGAATTCTGAGTGACTCAACCTGTTGGTTAATGAGGTCTGTTTTGGTTTTTGCCTCAATAGCTCGCTGTCTGGCTTCCTCGACTTCCTCACCAGCCCCTACAGCACGCTGCATGTATTCAGGCAGTGTATTACCAGCCACCAGCAAAATCGGCGCTTTTTGGCTGCTTTGGGGGCCACCAAAAAACAGATATATCTCATCTTTATCTTCGCTTATCGCTCCCAAAAGCATAACGGCTGGTTGCCTGTGAGGCTGATACTGAATTTTGAGCAGATTTAGCTCAGGAATAAGTTCGCCGGTAAATGGGTATGTAGCGGGCGCTGGTATGGTATTAAAGGCATCAATTTTCGCGACATCGAGTATTACCCGGCCAGCTATCGGCTCCCCGCTGCCTAATTGCATCTCCTGGTCTTGCCCGTTCCTCGCGCCGCGGCGCATAGATGGTTGTGCTGTGTTAGCTGAAAGGGCCGAAGCGCTGGTATCAAGCTGGAGTGTGATGCGTTTAACGTGCCCTTGCTCAACAACCAGACCCGTCCAGTTTTTGGATATCTCAGATAGCGCTGTTTCTGCACGGCTCAACTGGCAAAAGAAAACCCCGGCAATACACAACGACGCAACTAATAATCTGTTCAACATAAGTTCCTTTATTCATTTGTGACTGAGCATGCGGCGTTCAGTCCATCTTCGCCTTAGCGCAGTCGACAGCATTGTTTAAATAGTAACCTACCAATAATCAATAGCCAAAAAAAAGCCTTAACCAAAAGTTAAGGCTTATGGACTGGCTTTTGCCTTAAGCGGATTAATTCTTCTGTTTGGTTACCGCTTCTTTACGGCCACTCTGGAAACAGAAACGTTTTGGGGGATCTTGCTTATCCTGGCTTTTAATGCGCAAGTTGCAGTGAAGCTATGGATTTTCATGCAAACGAATCGCAACATACTTTCCCGGGAGTTGCGCATGATTGAGCTTCGTCTGAGTAACAAAAATCGAGAATAAACTCGCGCTGGCCGTCATCACTGAGTATGCTGGCAACTAATGCTTATCAACCCCGGAGTTAAGAACAGGTAATGGCCACGGATTATTTATCACTGGAATGGCAGACGCTGCAAAATCAGTTCGATAGTTATGAGAAATACAGTTTGCTTATCAAGCTGGTTGCCATTTTTACGACGGCTTTTGCATTAGGTTTTGAATTTAATCTGCTGGTGCCACTGTCGATGGTAGGGGTATTCTGGCTGCAAGACGGTATCTGGAAAACCTTCCAGGGACGTTTTGAGATCCGTTTGCTGGCCGTAGAAGCTGCTTTAGCTGCCAATCATAATGAAACGGGGTGCCAGTTCAATCAGCAGTATCAGCAAACCGCCAACAGCGGTTTTAGCTTGGTGACAGAATACCTGAAACAGTGCCTCAGACCGACAGTGATGTTTCCTTATGTTGTTTTACTCAGCCTCATTTTATCAAGTATATGGTGGTAGTAAGTACACACACTTAGGCTTTTGCGTTTGACAGCAGGTTAGATAATGCTAATTTCATTTTGTGGGGTTTCACGGGTTTATTTAACAGCGAATAGCCTTTTTCCCGTACCTTCTGGCGCAGCTCATTGGTGTAATTAGCCGTGATCATAATCACCGGCGGGTGCGGATCTAAGCGCTGGTGAGTGATTTTCAGTGCATCAAAGCCGGTATCGCCATCGTCCAGGTGATAATCTGCGATGATCAACTGTGGGTCCAGCTCCGTTAAAAACTCCGGTTCCTGCAATTCTTCCAGGGTTTGTACCGAGGTAATATTGCAATTCCAGCTGCCCAGCACCGTTTCCATGCCTTTACAAATTTCATCGTCGTTATCGATAAGTAAAATTCGCGCTCCTTCGAGTTTATCGTTGAAGCGGTCGATTAACGGTGGTGGAGCCGGTTTAACCCGTTCAGGTGACACATCGGCATAGGGCAGGGTAATGCTGAAGCAGGAGCCTTTGCCCTCTACCGAACGAACGTTAATGGTATGGTTCATCACGCTGGCGAGCCGCTCCACAATGGCCAGGCCTAAACCGAGCCCCTTGTCATGACGGCGCTTCTTGGCATCGAGTCGATTAAACTCGCGGAATATTTCACTCAGTTTGTCTTGCGGGATACCAATACCGGTATCAAAGATCTGAATCTGTAAGCCGGCTTTGTGCCGTCTCACGCCTATTAAAATACTGCCTTCATTGGTGTAACGAATCGCGTTGCTGAGCAGATTACGGAGGATCCGCGCCAGCAGGTAGGTATCTGAGTGAACCAGAGTACTGGTGGTTTTTACCCTTAGTCGCAGGCCTTTACTCTTAGCCTGTGGGGTAAACTCATTCACCATATTGGTAATTAGCTCATTGATTTCAAAATCATCCAGTACCGGTTCAATTAATCCGGCCTCAAGTTTGGAAATATCTACCAAAGCACTGATTAGCGACTCGAGGTTCTCCAGTGAGTAACTTAATGAGCGAATAAGTTTCTGTGCTTCTTCGCCCAGCGTCAGATCGTTCAGGGCATCGGCAAACAAACGGGCTGAGTTCATGGGTTGCAGCAAATCGTGGCTGGTCGCGGCGAGGAATTTTGATTTAGACTCATTGGCCTGGTCGGCTTCGCGTTTTGCCTCAAGCAGCTTAATTTCGGCTAGTTGCCGTTCTTCAATTTCGTTACGTAACTGCAGGTTAATTTCGGAGATTTTCTTAGTACGCTGGTTAACCCGCTGCTCCATGTAATCATAAGCATGTTTAAGGGCCCGGGCGGTACGTCGCTGCTCGGTAACATCCTGTTCCAGGGCAAAGAAACCAATGACGTTGCGATGCTCGTCAAAGTGCGGAATGTAGGTTTTGTTCGAAATCCGCACGTTTTCAGGGTCGCGGCTGTGTTCGAGCTCGAAATTAACGGCCTGGCCAAGCATCGCACGCGCGATGTGGATAGTCAGGGTTTGATACTCATTATGTCCGAGTACGTCACAGAGGTGATGATTGATAATTTCATCGCGTGAGCGGTTAAACCATTTTTCAAACTCGCGGTTGACGAATTCATAGCACAGATCTTTGTTGACGTAGGAAATCAGTGCCGGCATGGCATCGGTGATTAGGCGAATACGTTGCTCGCTCTCGCGCAGGGCAATCTGGTTGCGACTGCGTTCGGTAATATCGGCAAAGGTGATCAGAATACCGCCGCCAGGGATAAGGTTGCGCCGTACCAGTAAAACCAGGTTGTCATCGAGCATCATCTCGACTTCAAGGAAGTCCTTGTCCGGTGCCACATCAAATGAAATCGCGTCTAACAGGGCTTTGGCAAACACATTTTGCTGCATGAGTTCGGCAAACACATCGCCGCGCCTTACGCCAGCATCTGCCAGGCCTAACAGCTCGAAAAAACGCTGGTTCCAGGTTTCGATTTGTCGTTCAGCGTTAATCAGCACAACGCCCTGGCTCATGTTTTCCAGGGTGGCTTTGAGTAGCTCTGCCTGCTCAGCCATGGCAGTTTCGTAGCGGACCTCTTCGGCTAATTTAATATTAGTGATATCGGTATACACCACCACCAGACAGTTATCGTTAGTTTTACGTTCCTGCATCTGGATCCAGGTGCCATCGCGCAATTTAAAGATAGTTTGGGCAATCGGGTCGGGATAGACGCCGACTTTTTTCTGAGCTTTGGCTTTATGATCAACCAGTACCAGCGAGGCTGCGGTAATTTCCTGAAAAGAGGTTTTGCCCAATTCGTATGAAATATTGTGCTGTTGCCAAAATTCGGCGCAGCGGCTGTTTACCATCACCATTTTGCGGTCTGCATCGAACAGGGCAAAGGCGTCGGAAATACTCTCAATGGCGTCTCGTAGACGCTGACGATCCTGCTCTGCCTGGATTTGGCTTTTTTCTGTTTCGCGGCGGGCCAGTTCAAGCTGTTGGTTGGACTCTTCCAGGCGGTGCAGGGTTTGCTGCAAGCGATAGGTGCGCTCTTTTACCTTATCGGCGAGCATGGCCGCATCTTCAAACGACTGGTAGGCGTCGCTGTGATTGCCCCAGCCCATTTCCACCCGGCGCATCAGCACACGGTTGATTTTCTGCAGCTTTTCGTTTTCATAGCGCAGCCGTTCGAGTTCATCTTCGCCGGCCATTTCCGGCGGCTCAACGGCTACTTCAGGCGTCAGTGGACTTGAGGTCGGTTTCAATGGGCGCTCCAATCGCTACGCCGGTAAACGTATGGTTCAAGTGTAACCCATTTATCTGCTCACCGTAGGTATTAAATCCGATCACGTGATTGGCTCGGTAGAGCTCTGACATGGAGTCTTCCAACTGGTATTTATCGATTTCAGCGCGGCGGTGAATACAGTCAAAACCAATGAGTAATTCAATGTCGCCCACATTGCTGCGAATATCATTCAGGATCATGGTGGAATGAGCGTGCAGCCCGCTGGATTTCATCTTAGTCAGTACAATTCCGGCATCAATGGCACAAAAGAACGTCAGGCTTAAATCATCGTTCACCTGCTGGATGCTGCGGATATACAGGTGATCGCCAATTTGCACTGCCAGCGGGTGCATGGCGAAAACTTCTGAGGTCAGCTCCTCGAGCTTTAAACCGTTTATACGGCAGTACTCCAGAGCCGCCGGTTCGGCATTAAATTCTTCGACAACCCGTTGCCCTGGTGCGGTTTGGGTAACCACCAGTTTATCGTTTTCGGGCGCTAAATGGTGGTGGCTGAATACATCAAAATAACAGTTGGTATTGATCAGCATAAATACTGCAGCGCTGCTGTAAAAGCGACCGTTGCAGTAAATCTGGGTATCGACAAAATGCTGATCGTCTCCCGCAGAGCCACCAACCAGCGGTATATCCTGCATACTCATATTGAGTGCATCGATAACCAGTTCTTCACGAATGGATAAACCATCCAGTAAGGTCATACCGAAGGCGTGTTGCTCCACCGGTCCGGACGATACAGCTTTGCTGCGAAGCTTGTTAAGCATAGAGTTAACCAGTACGTCGGCATCGCGCTCAGAAAAAGCGGCAAGATTTTCGATGAGCACGGTTTCTACGGCGAAGTGATGCTTACTCAGAGCAAAAGCGCTGATGGAATGCTTGCGACAACCGTCGGGGGTAATTTCACCGGCGGATGTACAGCCAATCACGGGGATGTCCCCAAAATAGCGGTTTAATTCTTTCGATAGCAGTTCCAGCGGATAACGGGTACAACAATAAAATACGACGCATGCTGCTTCGCAGGGGGCCAATGATTGGTAGATGTCCCTCGCTGCAATAACAGGGTCGAGACTTTCAGAGCCGGCTCTGGCTACGGAGGGTGAGTCAAAAACTTCAACAGCTTGACTAATTGGTTGCGACAGCATGGATACTCCCTAAACTCGGGTGATTGGTTGCATTACGCTATGCCAAAGGGCTGAGATACCAATTCACCGCTGTCGATTTTATACAATTCACAATTGTTTAACAAGATTCACAATAGCGATTTACGCACAAAACTCGGCCATTAGTAGCATAAATAAGGTCGTGGGTTATACAACTAACGATCAGGCCGGACTAGCTAACGACTGTTTAAAACGTTGGGAGAGAGCTAATAGTTCATCGGCGTAGGGGTTGCGGGGACGTTCTGCGGTCAGGCTAACGTCTTCAAGCACTTGCATTGGGTGACTACTGAGCAGCAAAATCCGATCCGATAAGGTAATTGCCTCGGCAATATCGTGGGTAACATAAACCACGGTTGTTTTGCGCGCCTGCCACAGTTGGGTAAGTAAGTGTCTGAGTGAGTCGGCAGCAGGGATATCCAGTGACGAAAATGGCTCATCCATCAGCAAAATGTCCGGCTCACAGGCAAAGGCCCGGGCCAGTGCTGCGCGTTTTAACATACCGCCTGAAAGTTGCGCCGGGTACTGATGCTCAGCACCGCTAAGACCAACCTGCTGCAGCCAGTAAAGTGCGTTCCCCCGGCGTTGAGATGAATCGCCTTCACAAACGAGCATAATATTGTCACAAATAGTTAGCCAGGGCATCAGTCTTGGCTCCTGAAACATCAGTGCTACACGGGCCGGCTGGCCAAAGGGTAAAGTCAGCTTTACCGTGCCCTGATAATCGGTGTCGAGCCCGGCGACGATATTCAGCAAGGTACTTTTGCCAGCGCCTGAAGGTCCTAGCAGGGCAACAAACTCGCCTTCGCCCAGCGTGATATTTAAATCGCTGATAACCGTGCGTTTATCTCCGCCGTCATCACTAAATGATTTGTGGGCAATAGCGATCTGGTACGTCAGCGCCATTTAAGGACCCGCCGTTCCCAGGGGCGTAATACGCCAGCTTCTAGGGCAAAGATAATACATGCAAACGCCAGAGTGTAAGCCAGCACACTGCTAATATCGAAATACTGAAAAAACAACGACAGCTGAAAGCCCACACCATCACTGCAGCCGAGCAGTTCTACTACCAGCACAATTTTCCACACCAAAGCCAGCCCACCGCGGGCCGCAGCCAGAAAATACGGGTAAAGTTGCGGCAAATACACTTTGATAAAAGTTCGTCCGGCCGGAATTTGATAGGCTTTGGCCACATCCAGTAAGCGTTTATCCACGGCTCTGGCACCCTCGCGCATGGTGACCGCGATATTGGGCGTTTTATTAACGATGACGGCAATCAGCGCCGCCGTTTCGTTTAACCCAAACCAGATAAAACATAAAATAATAGTAACCAGCGCCGGCACGTTCAGCGCCAGGGTTATTACGCTGTCGAGCCATAAATCGAGACGCTTAAAATTACCCATAACCAGCCCCAGTAAGCTCCCCAGTAACATAGCACACAGAAAACTAATGGCGATGCGGCGTAGCGTAATGGTCAGGTGGTGCGGTAACTCTCCGCTGTCGACATGTCCCATCAGGTTAGTAAGCACTGCATAGGGCGCTGGCAACAGATCGGGGGTAAACAGCATCACGGCAGCCTGCCATAGCAGAATAAATACCACCATCGACATCACGCGGGTTAGTGCCGGATGACTGAGCATTGGTCGTTATTGTCCTGCCAGTGCTGAACTCTGCCAGAACAAGCTGTCAGGCAAAGAGTGCAGTGAACCCGTTACGCCGCTGGTTCCTTCATTGGCTTTGAGAATCTTAAACAACTTTTGTAAATCGGCTTTAATGTCAGCATCAAAACGGGTCGGGATCCCGTGGCGGTAGTGCTCAATAAGCACTGGTCGGGCGTTATCGGAATACTTTTGTGTAAAAGAAGGAATGCTCTGCCACAGGTTATCGTCGTTGTTCATTTGGGCCCGCGTAGCGAAAGACATGGCAAAAAATTGCTCTACCAGATCGCGGTTTTCGGCTGCCCAGCTTTGTTTAAATAACCAGCCAATCACCGGCACGTCAGCACTGATTTGCCAACTACCAAGCACCTCATCCATAGTGAGTAACGAACGTTTATCCTGTGTTTTCAGTTCAGCCGCGTAGTGCCAGAAATTGACAACAGCGTCGAGTTGCTCGCGTAACATAAGCTGATTGAGCATGGGTGGAGCGGCGAATTTAACGGTTGTCTGCTTGGCGAGTTCAAGGCCGAAATGTTGCCTGGCGTAGGCGCTGTATAGGATCCAGTTTTTGTTGCCTTTGCCTCCGGCGAAGCCAATGGTTTTCCCCTTTAAATCACCAATATTTGCGGCGTTGTCTGAGCTGTGGACAACCAGCTCGCCCGCTGCGGTAGAGTAAGGATAAAAGTGATACAGTCGGCCTTCATCATACTGGCGGGCTGCCCACAGCCAGTCGCCTATAATCATGTCTACGGCGCCACCTTGCAGTGCAACCGACAGTGCCTGCGGTGAGCCCAGAGCAACCCGGGTTAATCTGAACCCGTATTGCTCGGGGAATTGTTCGGCTTCAGCCAGATCAAGCTCCCAGTTGAGAGTACCGTATTTGAGCACGCCAACACGGATTTCCGGCAACGCTTCAGCGTTCGCGCATGATATCAGCGAGCTACACCACAGGATGATACAACCCAGTACAACTCTACTCTTCATGATATTCGGGTTACTCGGCGGTAGTCGGGTCGATCATGGTTTTTACCTGATTAATCTGATTGGCCGGGATGCCCATTTGTTCGGCGTGATCCAAAATAGCCTGTTTATCAGGTGAAATATAAACACAGTAAATCTTGTTGTCGGTAACGTAGCTCTCTACCCACTGAATATGCGGGCCAGCTTCACGTAAGACACAGCAGGATTGTTGCGAAGTATGTTGCAGTTGCTCGGCATTAAGATCGCCGGCGCCCGGGATTTCGCGTTCGATAATAAATTTTGGCATGGCAGACAAGTCCTTCGTTTTCTATTGATTGTAAGGTAGAGAAAGGAAAAAGGTCCCCGCAGTTGCGGGAACCTCGCTTACGCCAGTTACGGCAACGCTTTTAGAAAAAGCCCAGTGGGTTGATGTCGTAGCTGGTCAGCAGGTTTTTAGTTTGCTGATAGTGGTCGAGCATCATCTTATGGTTTTCACGACCAACCCCTGATTTCTTATAGCCACCGAAGGCTGCGTGAGCAGGATAAGCGTGGTAGCAATTCATCCATACACGGCCGGCTTCGATGCCGCGACCCATGCGGTAGGCAAGGTTAGTGTCACGTGTCCACACACCTGCACCCAGACCGAATTCAGTGTTGTTAGCAATCGCCAGCGCTTCTGCTTCGTCTTTAAAGGTGGTTACACCAACAACCGGGCCGAAGATTTCTTCCTGGAACACGCGCATGTCGTTGTTACCTTTCAGCAGTGTAGGCTGTACATAGAAGCCGTTGCTGAAGCCTTCAACATTTGCAGGTCCGCCACCGATAAGTACTTCTGCGCCTTCTTTCTTACCTAACTCAAGGTAACCCAGGATCTTGTCGTATTGTTCAGAAGAAGCCTGTGCGCCAACCTGAGTCTCGGTATCCAGTGGATTACCACGTTTGATTTGTTGAGTACGGGCAATAACCAGTGAAATGAAGTCATCGTACATATCTTCTTGGATCAGCGCTCGTGAAGGGCAGGTACAAACTTCACCCTGGTTAAAGAACGCTAATACAGTCCCCTCAACACACTTGCTCAGAAACTCATCTTCGTGCTTCATTACATCGCTGAAGTAGATGTTTGGGGACTTACCGCCCAGCTCAACCGTAGATGGGATGATGTTGTCTGCCGCACATTTCAGGATGTGAGCGCCCACGGGTGTAGAACCGGTAAAGGCAATTTTAGCGATACGCTTGTTAGTCGCCAGTGCTTCACCGGCTTCTCTACCGAAACCGTTGACTACGTTCAGAACGCCCGGTGGTAACAGATCACCAATCATTTCCATCAGCACGAGAATTGAAGCAGGGGTCTGCTCAGCAGGCTTCAGGACGATACAGTTACCGGCAGCCAGTGCTGGTGCCAGTTTCCATGCTGCCATCAGCAGCGGGAAGTTCCATGGGATAATCTGACCCACCACACCTAAAGGCTCGTGGAAGTGGTAAGCAATTGTGTTTTGATCAATTTCACTGATACCGCCTTCCTGTGCTCGGATACAGCCGGCAAAATAACGGAAGTGGTCTGCAGCCAGCGGAACGTCAGCATTCAGCGTTTCACGTACGGCTTTACCATTATCCCAGGTTTCTGCTACGGCCAAAGCTTCAAGGTTGGCTTCAATGCGATCAGCAATCTTTAAAATCAGATTAGAGCGCTCGGTAACTGAGGTTTTCCCCCAGGCTGCTTTCGCTTTGTGAGCGGCATCCAGCGCTAACTCGATATCTTCAGCGGTTGAGCGAGGGATCTCACAGAATTTTTCGTTGTTAACAGGTGATACGTTGTCGAAATACTGACCTTTAACGGGAGCAACCCACTCGCCGCCAATGTAGTTTCCGTATCGTGATTTAAATGAGACGACAGAATTTTCTGTTCCAGGTGCTGCATAGATCATGTTGCTTACTCCGGTAATCAATTATAAAAGCGTTGCCAGATTGTCGGTTTTGTAGACGATATCGAGTATCACCCTAACCGGCACCGACTGCCGTAACACAAGACTGTTTTCTGGCCGAAACAGTCACTTACTAAAAGTTTACGATGGCACCAACGGCAACGGTCTGAGCCTCTTCCTGACCCAGAATGCCCGAAAACTCGCTGGTAGAATATTCCACTGCAAAGGTGACGTTGCTGTTATAGCCATAAAACCAGGCAGCCTGCATACCTTCGTGACCGATGTAGTCAGTGTCTTCGATTTCGTTTTCGCCATAAGACAGTACGAAGCGGTTAGCATCCATTTTGTAAGATGCCTGTAAAATGTAGCCTTCGCTGTCCAGTGCGTTATAGGTGGTTGGGTCATACATGGTAACTGGTGCTAACCCTAGCGCTGCTTCTGTGGGACCTAACAGGATACCGATGCCTTCACCGCTATACCCCGATGCGTGCAGGGACAAACCGCCAAAGCCCACTTTTACGCCATAAGAAGCCCCGTTTGAATCGACGTCACCCATGGCTGATTCAGACGTTTGTGTCAGAAAACCAACCCAGGCAGTTACTGATGCATCGTCGAAAGTACCACTGTAAGTGACTTCACCTTCAAAGCGAGGTGCAGACTCTTCACGGTCAGCATCGCCATTGACTGGTGATGGATCGACAGCCGCGACGGCTACTTTGAAACCACCACCGAACGACGGCGAGGTATAGCGTATTTGCGATGCTGGGAACGGATAAGTGTACCCGCTGCCGATGTTACCGAATGATACGCCCTGACCATCAACCAGCCCCAGCGTGTCATTGACATTGCCGTAACCAAGCAGGACTTCGTCTAAGAAAATGTTGCTGCGGTTAAACAGAGTGAAATCTTTACCAATCAGTAATTGACCCCAGTCGGCATCCAGCGTCGCATAAAACTGACGTACATCGATACCGGTTGAGGTAACACCACTGTTAGAATCATTGATGGATACCCAGAAAGAAGAACGGCCGCCCACTTTCATGTCACCAATCTGCTTACTAAAGTTCATCCCCAACCAGTTAGGCAGGAAACCCATTTTAACGCGAGACTGGTCTCGATCACCGTTTGGACCGTTATCAACAGACGTTGTGGTATAGAAAGTGTTAAATGACGCGTCAACAGAGACGGTGGCTACTTCGTCATCGTCGTAAATGGTGATAGCGGCATTGGCTGAAACTGAAGAGAGTGCAAGTAAGGCAACGGCTAGCGGTTTGCACGCAAATTTATTATTTTTCATGTGTAACCCTCATATTTGTGTTTATTGCGTGGAGTAACACTTTTTATTGCGTCCCACTGTCACTCACGTTAATTGGCAACGATTCTTTGCCGTTGCTCTTTTGCATTGAGTATTGTTGAGCAGCCGGATTTTGAGTACTCCTCAATGGAGCCTTTTGAATTCAACTTTAGTCCTCTGCGGAAATTCGCCGAAAGGACTACTACTAAAGTGCTGGTTTGGAGGGGCGGTTTTGGCACTGCTATGACGTGCTACTAAAAGCCTGCGCAAAGTAGCAGTTTAGAGAGTGTTTTTTGCTGTTTTTGTTAACATAAAATACTTCTACACTGGCAGAGTCTGACTTTACCTCACCGGTAAATGGCGTATGCTGCTAGTGGTTGATGAGCCCCGGAGTGTCGATTGATCTGTGCACATCAGTGCATTGTGCAGACCAATTCACATTTAATAAGTAGGTCTGTTATGAAAAAAATCGTAGTGGTGGGCGGTGGTGCCGGTGGTCTTGAACTGGTTACACGGCTGAGTAAAACACTGGGTAAGCGCAAGCTGGCCGAGATAATACTGGTTGACCGTAGCCGCACGCACGTTTGGAAACCCCTGCTTCATGAGGTCGCTGCCGGGGTCATCGATAAAGCCTCAGACGGTGTTGATTACCGCATGCACGCCGCCCAGCATCATTACCAGTTTCAGCTCGGCAATATGAGCTATATTGACCGTGATAACCAAAGTATCTACCTTGATCCGTTGTACGACGAAGATGGTCTGGAAATTCTGCCCGAGCGCACCGTGGACTATGATTATCTGGTCATGGCTATCGGCAGCGTAACCAATGATTTTGGTACCCTTGGAGTGAGTGAACACTGTTATTGCCTGGACTCACTTATTCAGGCGGAACGTTTCCACCGCGCGCTGTTAAATCAATTACTAAAGATTAACCAGGAAGGCGTGACCAAGAAAAAGATCCATGTTGCTATTGTTGGGGCCGGGGCTACCGGCACCGAGTTGGCTGCTCAGTTGCACCATGTCAGTAATCTTGCCAGAGCCTATGGCATGCCGGAAATGTCTGCCGATAAACTGCAGGTATCCATACTAGAGGCCGGGCCGCGGATATTACCTGCATTACCCGAGCGGATTGCCGGTTCTGCCCGGCGGGCACTTACCAAGCTGGGTATTGAGGTGCGCGAAAATACGCGCGTGCAAAGAGTGGATAAAGAAGGCTTTGTTACTGCTGAAGAGGTGCTGATTGAAGCGGATTTAATGGTGTGGTCCGCAGGGGTTAAAGCGCCTGACTTTCTTGCCGATTTAAATTTGTTTGAGCTCAATAAGGCAAACCAGATTCTGGTGACGCCTGCCCTGCAAAGTACGGTGAATAATAAGATTTTTGCTATTGGTGACTGTTGTGGTGTGCTGCAGAAAGACGGTAGCTGGGTACCACCACGGGCGCAGTCGGCGCATCAGATGGCCAGTTTACTGGCCAAAAACCTGCAAAACCTGTTTATGCACAAACCCATGCAGGCTTATACCTACACCGATTACGGCTCGCTGGTACACCTTAGTAAGTACTCAACGGTAGGCAGTTTGATGGGAAAACTTAGCAACAGCACCATGTTCATTGAAGGCCGTTTGGCTAAGATGGTGTATGTATCGCTGTATAATATGCATTTGTTTGCGGTGCATGGCTGGTTTAAGGGTTTCTTAATGCTGTTGATGCGCAAAGTCAGCAATCTGGTTACACCTAAACTGAAACTTCACTAAGCAAAATCACCCGGTAACGGTATTCAGTTACCGGGTAAACTCTCTCAAAGGTCGTTCTGACTACCGTTAAAAAATTGTGAATATTGTAACAAGCGACCAGGCTGTTTTGCTCGCTGAAAGGTAAATTCCAGTGGCTAAAACGGTGGAATAATGCCCCTTAGTTGCCAATTCAGTAAAGAGTGTTTAACAATCGATTTTCACTCGATTAAAGGCTTAACGGCGTTAATTATCGATGCGTTTGCTACCAAAGTGCTGCGTCATTAATACCTAAGTGTAGGGTGGCGGAGTGGTCGCCACCTTTTACTGAATTCAGGGTATTAACCTGCAATGAGTTTGTTGGCGGCCGCACGATGACGGGTCAGTAAAGCAGGCAGGTCGAGACCATTAATCTGACCATGGCTTACCCGCCACTGGCCGCCAACCATCACGTGATCGGCTCTTTCTGCCCCACAAAGAATCAGCGCCGCCAGTGGATCATGAGCGCCGCTAAAGCGAATGTCATCAAGGCTGAACATGGCTAAATCAGCCTGCATCCCTTCTGCAATGACGCCAACATCGGTGCGACCGAGTACCCTGGCTGAGCCCTCAGTTGCCCAGCGCAAAACCATTTCCGGGGTGATTTTTTCGGCACCATATTTTAACCGTTGAAGATACAGAGCCTGGCGGGCTTCATACATCATATTGGACGCATCGTTTGACGCTGAACCATCAACGCCCAGTCCGATCGGTGCACCGGCATCAATAAGGTCGAGCGTTGGACAAATACCTGATGCGAGGCGCATGTTCGATACCGGGCAGTGGCAAATACCGGTGCCGGCGGCACCCAGGCGAGCAATTTCTTCCTGATTAAAGTGAATACCATGCGCCAGCCAGGTGCGATCGCTCAACCAGCCAACACTTTCCAGATAGTCCACGGTGCGCATACCGAAGGTCTGTAAACAGAAATCTTCTTCATCCAGCGTTTCTGCCAGGTGGGTGTGCAGGCGCACATCTTCGCGCTTAGCAAGGTGCGCGCTTTCCTGCATGATTTCCCGGGTGACAGAGAACGGCGAACAGGGGGCCAGGGCAATGTGAATTTGCGCGCCGGAGTCGCGTTCGTGGTACTGGCTAATAAGACGTTCGCTGTCGCGAATAATGGCTTCGCCGGTTTGTACGGTGTGCTGGGGAGGTAAGCCGCCGTCTTTTTCACCTAGGCTCATGGAACCCCGGGTTAACATAGCGCGCATGCCGAGTTGCTTAACCACATCGACCTGCACATCGATGGCGTTATCCAGTCCCTGGGGAAATAAATAATGGTGGTCGGCGGCGGTGGTACAGCCGGATAACAGCAATTCTGCCATGGCGACCTGCGTTGCCAGGTGCAGCGCTTCAGGCGTGAGCCGCGCCCACACAGGATATAATGTTTTTAGCCAGGGGAATAAGGGCTCATTCACCACCGGTGCCCAGGCACGGGTGAGAGTTTGGTAAAAATGATGATGGGTGTTGATAAGCCCTGGCAAAATCACCAGACCGGCGGCGTCGAAAACCTCATCGCAGGGCGATACCGGGGTGTCCTGATTAAACAATAGGGTTTCGATCTCCCCCTTTTTAATTACCAGACCTGTTACCGGTTGAGACTGGTCGGGTGCAAAAACATATAACGGTGATTTTATCCAGATACGCTGTGCTGCAGACATAGCAATGGCTCCAATAATAAAGTTAATGGTTGCGCCAGCTCAGTTATGCCCTGTCTGCTGATCCAGGAGAAGTTAATTCACCCGATATTCTACCCTATCATGCATAAATGAGAAGCCCGCGTAATTCGTTGGTGATTAGATTTCCGGTTGCGACATCATCTCCACTAAGTGTTTCATGCCAATTCTGAACTTTTGAATACAAATTCTATAAATCAGAATGGATTGTTTAATTAATAGATAGAGCTAAATTCCTTTAAACACGTAACAATAATTGAAACTTAATTACTCTTTTTGACGACAAAAGGAATCTGTGATGAATAAACGACTTTCTACTGTTCTTCTTAGCGCGCTTTTCAGCGTATCGGCTTTTGCCGCACCAACCAGCTATTCGGTAGACCCTACGCATACCTTTGCGGTGGCTTCATGGAGTCACTTTGGCTTTTCTACACCGACAGCCGTATTTGCAGGTGCTGAAGGCACCATTACTTACGATGCTGAAAAGCCTGCTCAAAGTGATATTGCCATTTCTGTAAGCATTGAAACGGTTGATACCTTCGTAGACAAATTAACGGAAGAGTTTCTCGGCGAAGAATGGTTTGATGCAGCGAAGTACCCCAAAGCCACGTTTGTGAGTACCAACGTTGTGCCAAAAGGCGACAACAAATATGCTGTCACTGGCGACCTGACTATTAAAGGCACCACGAAAACAGTCACTATGGACGCGACCCTGAACGGTATGGGCGAGCATCCGATGTCTAAAAAACAGGCCATAGGCTTTGATGCGCAAACCGTTATTAAGCGTTCAGACTTCGGCATCGACCAGTACGTACCGTACGTTAGCGATGAAATTACGCTGCGTCTGACCACTGAAGCGCAGGCAGAGTAGTTTTTCGCAGAGTGTTTATCTACATTCTCAACACTCAATGCGGTAGCAAGGGTTTCCGGCCGACACTACCGCATTTGGATGTCAGACTGGTAATTCGACGTAAATAAGAATCATTTGGTCGGGAATTGACTTTTCTTTGGAACTTATAAATACCATGCTGACTCTATATTATTGTGTCTCAACACGTGGTGCTTAGATGAACTGGGTAAGATTGTTAGTAGTTATGATTGCGATGGTGGGTTGTCCCGCTGTCAGCACCGTGCTGCATAATGATCGCAGTGTCGAGGTTCAAAGTGTTGATCTACAAGATATTATCGTTGATGTAAGTGGACTGGACAGCGTTCAATGTACCGACGATATCGATAACGATTTTGACGGTTATCTCCCTCCTGTCTCATCCATTTCAGAGGCGCATCTTTTCCGCGCCTCATTCCGTTATCAGAGTCGTAATAATCACACCTACCGTTCCCATCATGGGATCAGAGCGCCACCCTTAGTAAGTTAATTTGCTTTTATCTGCGTCGTGCAATGGTGCAATCAGACGTATAAAAATTAATTTAATGAGGATAAATCCATGCATAATTTAACCCTGTGCAAAACCGAATCTATCGATACGCTCGCTCATCCGGATGTCTTCGAGCATATAGAGTTAGCGTCTTCAGCGCTGAGTATTTTTACCGATTTTCATGATCACCAACCGCTGGTGATTGACGGTAGTGTAAAAGCAGTGGAACTGGAAAAACTGATGCGCCAGTCACACGTCAAAATGAAACTGGTGCTGGACCAGCGGGAACAGTTTGTAGGCATTGTTACCCTGGCGGATATTACCGAGCAGAAAATTCTACAACGGGTGGTGCAACTGGGCATACCCCGCACAGAATTGTTGGTGGTGGACATGATGCAGCCCAAATCCATGCTGCAGGCCTTTGATTACAACGAGCTCAAGTTGTCCAGTGTCTCTGATGTGGTAAATGCTTTACGGGAGAATGGCGCTATGCATTGCCTGGTTATCGATAAGGCGGCGCATGAAATTCGCGGCGTAATTAGCGTGAGTGACATTGCCCGGATATTGAGAATTCCTTTGGATATTCAGTCTCAACCCTCCTTTGCGGCCCTCTCACATATTATCGCCGCGTAAATATTCCAGGCCTGACCGCGATTACATTGTGTCGCGGCAGGTCTGCTTTTGCTACACTGAAATCCAGTTCACTTTCGGAGTGAAAATATGGATATCAGAGATGTTAAACAGCACGGCGATTTTACCTTAACCATGGTAAATGACATTGTGTTGGTTGATGCCAAAGGTCCATGGAACAGAGAATGTGTAGAGAACTTTGGCCTCACTTATGCGGGCACAGTTTATCAAAGCGGTATACCACGCTGGGCTGATATTGTTGTACTTAGTGGTGAAAGCCTGCTGGTACCAGACGCTGAGCGAGCACTGACCGAGCGCATTGGCAGAGCAATAGCGGCCGGGCTGGTGCAGGTTTATATTGTTACCGGAAAATCACGCACGGCAGTAACATCGGTTCAACAAATAAAAAAAATCTATGAACATTACAGCATCAATGTGGAATATGTCACCGAGCTGAATGATGCAATCAGCCTTGCCTGCGCGGCTGGCTTCGTCGCGGATCCAGAGCGGATTCGAACATTTTTTGCCTGAGTTTGTATTTTGTTATCGGATATTCCCTGTGGGGAGTCGTTGATAGTTGCCCCACACAGTCAGCTAATTCCACTTTCTGAAAAAAACATTGAACAGTTTTGGCGCTTCCTCCCGTATAGAGAAGCTGGTGGGGTTTTCCAGATATTCCATGGCAATGCCGCGAAGAAAACAGCCTAATGCCAGTGTCAGTGTTTTGGGATCCAGATCGGCCGATAAGGTGCCCTGAGACTGAGCTTTTTCGAAGAACTTTGAAAGCGCTTCACTCTTTTGCAGACGGGCCTCAAACGTGCGCTCCTGGCACACCTGCAGACTGCCTGTGTAATCACATTTTAGTAAAAAAAGTGAAAGCACACGGCGCATGTAGAGGTCATCTTCTAAACGGGTTAGCAGCTCAATACAGAAGCTTTTAAGACTTTGAAGCGGGTCGTCGTTGGTATTCTCCAGCCCATCTACTAAGTCTTGTATAAACGGACGATGAAGCTCATCGTGAAGAGCCATAAAAATGTCAGTTTTGTTTTTGAAATGCCAATAAACCGCTCCTCTGGTAACATTAGCTGCTTGCGCTATTTGTTCCAGGGTTGCCTTGGCTACCCCTTTTTCGGTAAAGACGTCTACTGCAGCTTCCAGAATAGCATTTCTGGTTTGTTCGGCTTCTTCTTTTGTTCGTCGCATATTCTGACTTTTTGGGCTGATTGACAACATACATTCATGAATGTATTTTAAACTAAAGCTTACAGAGCCTTTTGTCCAGTTTTCCTGTCAAGTAGTCCTCAGGAACCAATAAAGTAAAAGAATTTATGATCAAAAAATTGGTAATAGCCGCAATATCGATGATTGCAATATCAGCTTGTTCACAAGAACCTGCTCAGCAAGCCGCTGGAGGTGGCCAGCCGCCGCCTCCTACCGTCTCTGTTCTCGAGGTTGCTCTGCAGCCAGTTGAAAATTCTGTGACTTTGCCAGGCCGCGTGAGCCCTTTACGGCAGTCACAAGTTCGTCCTCAGGTAGAAGGTGTTATTACAGAGCGTTTGTTTGAAGAAGGCGCGTTTGTTGAACAGGGGCAGCAACTGTATCAAATTGATGACTCCCGCTACGCAGCTCAGTTAGCCAGCGCTAAAGCCGATGTGAAAAGTGCTGAAGCAAATCGCAAAACACTGGAAGCCAAAGCCGAACGTTACAAGGGGTTGCTGGATAAGAATGCAGTAAGTCAACAGGAATATGATGACGCAATTGCCCAGGCAGAGCAGGCCGACGCCCAAATCAGCGTGGCCAAAGCGGCGGTGAAACTTGCTCAGGTCGACCTGGATTTTACCAAGGTTTATGCACCAATTAGCGGTCAAATAAGTCGTTCTTTTATGACGGTGGGGGCATTGGTAACGTCTAATCAGACACAACAACTGGCTACTATTACCCAGTTAGATCCAATTTACGTTGATATGCAGCAGTCAGGTAAAGGCGTAATAACAATGCGCAGGGCTATGCAAAAGAGCGGAACGTTGCCTGTCACTTTGATGCTGGATGAGTTAACCGGCGAAAGCTATGAATATACCGGTGAGCTTAAATTTTCAGAAGTCACCGTTGATGAAACTACCGGTGCGGTTGCATTGCGTGCCGAGTTTCCAAACCCTGATTCACTGTTGTTGCCGGGGATGTTTACCAAAGTCCGCGTGAGTCTGTCCAATACACAGGAAGTGTTAGTGCCACAACGCGCTGCCACCCGCCAGCCTGATACGTCGTTGTCAGTTATGGTGGTCAATGCTCAGAATAAAGTTGAAGCGCGCACTATTACTGTTTCAGGCAGCTATGGTGATCAGTATATCGTTACCGGGGGGGTATCAGTCGGAGACAAAGTGATTGTTGCCGGTTACCAGAAGGTACAACCGGGTGCTCAGGTCAATACCAAGCCATGGCAGCCTCAGGGCTAACGCGCGTTAACTAATTCAGGAAATTATTCTATATGGCACGCTTTTTTATAGACCGCCCGGTGTTTGCCTGGGTACTTGCGATCATCGTAATGATGGCGGGTATTCTGTCAATTAGCGGGCTTCCCATTGAGCAGTATCCCAAGGTTGCGCCGCCCTCGGTGACAATCAGCGCCGCTTACCCTGGAGCGTCGGCTGAAACCATCGAGAACACGGTGACTCAGGTCATTGAACAGAGTCTGACTGGTATCGACAATTTACGCTATTTCATCTCCAGCAGTGAAAATGCGCGGATGTCGATTACTCTCACCTTTGAGCCTGGTACCGATCCTGATATTGCCCAAGTACAAACTCAAAATAAGTTACAGTCGTCCATGTCGTTGCTACCTACCCAGGTGCAACAACAGGGCGTTACGGTAACTAAGTCCAATGATGCTTTCGCGGTAGTGGTGGGCTTTTACTCAAAAGATGGCAGTCTTTCTCAGTTTGACCTGAGTGATATGCTCGTATCACAGTTTCAGGATCAGATTGCGCGGGTTAACGGGGTTGGAAACCTACGGGTTTTCGGTGCTCAGCGTTCTATGCGTATATGGCTTGATCCCGACAAACTTTACAGTTTCAACCTGACGCCGGTGGATGTGCGTGCTGCCGTACAAACCCAGAATACTGATATTTCTGCTGGTCAGTTAGGCGGTATGCCTGCTGTTGAAGGGCAGCAAATCAATGCCACTATCACTGCCCAGTCGTTGTTAAAAACCGCCGAAGATTTCGAAAATATTGTGTTACGGGTAAATACCGACGGCTCCCAGGTGCGCTTAAGAGATGTTGCCAAAGTAGAGCTGGGCTCCGAAAATTACAGCTACATTGCCCGCTACAAGCGTCAACCTGCTTCGGGTATGGCAGTGAGCCTGGCCAGTGGTGCTAATGCACTGGATACCATTGAAGCGGTTAAAAAACGCGTGGAAGAACTGGCGGTTAACCTGCCCGATAGCGTTGAAATTGTTTACCCGGTGGATTCTTCACCATTTATCAAGCTGTCGATTACGTCGGTGGTTAAAACCCTGGTGGAAGCGGTGGTACTGGTATTCTTCGTAATGTTGTTGTTCCTGCAAAACTGGCGCGCAACCCTGGTTCCTACCATTGCCGTTCCGGTGGTATTACTGGGTACTTTTGCCGTGCTGTATGCCTTCGGTTTCAGTATCAATGTGCTAACTATGTTTGCCATGGTGCTTGCCATCGGCCTGCTGGTAGATGATGCCATCGTGGTGGTGGAAAACGTAGAGCGCTTAATGGAAGAGGAAGGCCTCGATGCCAAGGAAGCGACCAAGAAATCCATGACTCAAATTTCCAGCGCACTGGTGGGGATAGCGGTAGTGCTGTCTACGGTATTTGTTCCCATGGCATTCTTTAGCGGCTCTGCGGGCTCTATTTATCGTCAGTTCTCGATTACCATTGTCTCTGCCATGACATTCTCGGTTCTGGTCGCCATTATTTTATCTCCAACACTTTGTGTGGCGCTATTGCGCAGAGAAGATGTGGAAAACAAAAAAGATAAAGGCTTTTTTGGTTGGTTTAACCGGGTTTTTAATAAAGGGCGTGATAACTACAGTAAAATGTCCTCCGGCATAGCCCATCGTGTAAAACGCTCGCTGTTGGTTTACGGTTTGCTGGTGGCAGGCATGGGGGCTATTTTTACCCAGTTGCCCGGCGCGTTCCTGCCTGATGAAGATCAGGGCAATATCATGGTACTGGTTAATGCACCTGCGGGTGCTACGGCTGGACGCACGCTTGAGTCGGTGAAGCAGGTGGAAGATTTCTTCCTGGAGCAAAAAAGCGATGCGGTAAAAGATATCTTTACTATTGTTGGCTTTAGCTTTGCCGGTGCCGCGCAAAACTCCGGTATGGGTTTTGTGCATCTGGTTGACTGGGAAAAACGTGATGAATCACAAAGTGCCTTTGCGATTATTGGTCAGGCGTTTGGTGCCTTATCACAAATTCAGGATGCCAGTGTATTCCCAATTCTGCCACCGCCCATTCGTGAGCTTGGTAACGCTACCGGGTTCGATTTCCAGTTGGTCGACCGTGCAGGTAATGGGCACGCGGCTTTAATGCAGGCGCGTAATCAGTTTTTGGGTATGGCTGCACAGAATCCTAAAATGGTAGGCGTGCGCCCTAATGGATTGAGCGATGTACCAGAATTTAAAGTCAATATCGACAATGAAAAAGCGTCGGCACTGGGCTTGTCGCTTAGTGATATTAATAACACTCTGAGTATCGCCTGGGGCTCTGCTTATGTGAATGACTTTATTGACCGCGGACGTATTAAGCGCGTATATATGCAGGCTGATGCACCCTACCGTATGGATCCGGCGGATCTCGATAAGTGGTTCGTCCGCAATAGCGAAGGTGACATGGTAGCTTTCAGCGCATTCTCAACCGTTGAGTGGGACTATGGCTCGCCCAAACTTGAACGTTTTAACGGTATTTCCTCGGTGAATATACAGGGAAGTCCGGCCGAAGGCGTTTCTACCGGTGAAGCGATGGCAGAAGCCGAACGTTTAGTGAGCCAACTGCCTGCCGGATTTGGCCTTGAATGGTCTGGCATGTCTTATGAAGAACAAGCTGCTGGTTCGCAGGCGCCAATGCTGTATGCGCTATCGATTATTGTGGTGTTCCTGTGTCTGGCAGCACTCTACGAAAGCTGGGTGGTACCGTTTGCTGTGCTGCTGGTGGTGCCATTAGGCATCTTCGGTTCAGTGCTCGCCGCTTATATATTTGGTCTGCCCAATGACGTTTACCTGCAGGTCGCGTTTCTGACTACCGTGGGACTGGCATCGAAAAACGCTATTCTGATCGTCGAGTTTGCCAAGGAGCTTTACGATAACGGCACACCGTTATTCGACGCAGTAATCACCGCAGCAGAACAGCGGTTCCGCCCAATTCTGATGACCTCAATGGCGTTTATTCTGGGTGTCACACCGCTGGCTATTGCCACAGGTGCCGGCTCTGAAAGCCAGAATGCCATTGGTATAGCGGTAATGGGGGGGATGTTTGCCGCCACCTTCCTGGCTATCTTCTTTGTTCCCATGTTCTATGTCTTGGTGGTTAAATGGTTTGGCGCAAAACGTCATCCGCACGAGGAAGAGAGTAAACAAGAAGGCTAACGGTTTGAGCCTGACAAATAAGGAGCCCCGCAATCGCGGGGCTTTTTTATGCTGCTGTGGTTGTAATTACTGCGCAAAGTCCAACCAGATCAAATAAGCGGAGTTTGGGTCTGCCATCAGTAGCCAACTGTGGCATTATAAAGCCAGTTAAAATTGGGAGTTGGAACTATGACCGTTGCTCTGCCTCCGCGACCGGATTGGCCGCACTTAATTAAATCAGGCAGCCGGGTATTTGTTGGTGGTAACGCCGGTGTACCTTATGCACTCATCGATGACTTAATTAAACACAGCAAAGGATTTAGCGATATCGAACTGGTGCACATGTTGGCGCTGGGCGACACGCGCTGGGCAAAAGAAGAATACCGGCAGCTGTTTAAGGTTAATACCTTTTTTATTCACGGCGCTGAAATTCGCCGCGCAGTGGATGAAGGCAGGGCCGATTATACCCCGGTGTTTTTATCTGAAATGTCGAGCCTGTTCAGTGACGGTACCCTACCGTTGGATGCTGCACTGGTAACGGTGAGCCCGCCGGATGAGTTTGGCTATTGCTCGCTGGGCGTGTCGGTAGATATTTCTATGTCGGCGGTACGAAATGCCACAATCGCCATAGCCCAGATCAACCCGCAAATGCCACGAACAGCGGGTCACTCTTTTATTCACATCAGCGAATTTACGGCCTGCATCGAAGCCGAAGAGCCGCTGCAGGCAATTGAAGCACCGGCTATCGACAGTGTCACCGAGCGAATTGGCCAGTATGTGGCCATGTTGGTGGAAGATGGCGCCACCCTGCAGTTTGGCGTAGGGAAGATCCCCAGTGCTACGTTAAAGTACCTGCAGCGCCATAAAGACCTGGGGATTCACAGTGAAATGCTGTCGGACAGCATTATCGATATCATTGCTTCCGGTGCCATTACTAACCGCAAAAAAACTTTCCACCCAGGCAAAATCGTTACCAGCTTTTGTATGGGCAGCGAGCGGCTCTATAAGTTTGTGCATAACAACCCGCACATTGAGTTTTACCCTAGCAGTTATGTGAACAAGCCCACCAATATTGCCAAAAACGACAATATGATTTCTATCAACAGTGCGTTGGAAGTGGATTTAACCGGGCAGGTGGTAGCAGATTCCTTGGGGTATGATTTTTACAGTGGCATTGGTGGGCAGGTAGATTTTGTATCGGGAGCGTCGATGAGTAAAGGCGGCAAACCCATTATCGCAATGCCATCCACGGCGCACAATGAAACCGTGTCGCGTATAGTGCCCTGCATTGCCGAAGGTGCGGGGGTCACCACTTCCCGGGGGAATGTACACTACATTGTTACCGAATATGGTATTGCGTCGTTGCGGGGGAAAAGTATTCGGGAGCGAGCACTGGAGCTAATTCGTGTGGCCCACCCGAAATTTCGAGCTCATCTGCTTGCTGAAGTACGCAAAAACTATTGGGTACCGCATTTCCAGCAGAAATACCCCACTGATATTCCTGAGCTTGGTGCAATTCAGTTACAGAAAATGGTGATCCAGGGCGAGACTTTTTACTTACGGCCACTGAACCCGGCCGATGAAAGACGTTTGCAGGAGTTTTTCTATTCGCACACTAAAGAAACCCTGCGTTTGCGCTATAACTACGACCCTAAACAAATGTCCCGGGAGAAGTCCTGCAACCTGGTAAGTGTTGATCAGAACTCGGACGCCGCCTTGTGCATTGTGCGCCAGGAAGGGTCCCGAATCACCATCCATGCGGTGGGACGTTTTTATTACAACGAGCACGATAATTCCTGCGAAGCGGCCTTTGTTACTCGCGAAACGCAGCAAGGTAAAGGGATGGGCAGTCGGTTACTGATCAAGCTTATCGACATCGCCCGCAAACGGAAAATCAACAAAATGCTGGCGTTTTGCCGGGCCGACAATAAACCGATGATTGCCATCTTCGAACATCACGGATTCAAGCGTCTGTTTAGTAGCGACCCTAGTGAGGTGGAGTTGGAATTGCCGTTGCAGGAGCCCGAAGCAGCGCAAGGGGCGGATCAGGAGGCAGAAAATGACCATTAAAATTTATCGCGGTAGAGATTGCGTGCACCACGATGTGTCTTCTGAACATCCGGAAAATCCCGATCGTCTGTACGCTATCGACGATCAGTTGTTGTCATCTGGCCTGGAGATGATTTGCCAACATGGTGATGCTAAGCAAGTGAAACGGGAAAATTTAGCACTGGCTCACGACCCTTACTACGTAGACAGTATCTTTCAGCGTTCGCCGCGTACTGGCATAATCTGGCTGGAGCAGGATACCGGCATGACCCCTGTTACGTTAAGCGCTGCCTTGTACGCCGCCGGTGCGGGCTGCGATGCTGTGGATTGGGTGATGGAAGGGGAAGATCGCCAGGCATTTTGCGCCGTGCGACCGCCAGGTCATCACGCTGAATATGATAATGCAATGGGCTTTTGCCTGTTCAATAATATTGTGGTGGCGGCTCGCTATGCCCTGAAACAATATGAGCTGTCGCGCGTGGCCATTATCGATTTTGATGTACACCACGGTAACGGCACCGAAAATATCATTGCCGGGGACAAACAAATTTTAATGTGTTCCTCCTTTCAGCACCCGTTTTATCCTCACTCCGGCCACCCGGTATCGGCCAGCAATATTTTAAGTGCGCCACTGAAAGCCGGCGCAACCGGTGAAGAATTTCGTGAAAAAGTAAATTACTGGTTTGATGCGTTACGTAATTTTATGCCGCAACTGATTTTAATCAGCGCCGGCTTTGACGCTCACGCCGAAGATGCCATGGGGCAGTTGCGGTTGCGCGAAGATGACTATCACTGGGTAAGCAAACAAATTCGCAATGTGGCCGATGAAGTATGCCACGGACGGATCGTGAGTATGCTGGAAGGCGGTTACAACCAAAGTGCCTTAGGCCGCAGCGTGGTGGCGCATATCAAAGGTTTACACGGCGACGAGCAGAGCCACTGAGGCACTGCTTATACGGCGCAGAAGCAGCCTTTAACATCGCTGTAGATACTGGCGCCGTAGTATTCGGTTGAGGTGGCGGCTTGTTTTATCTGGCCCACCAGGTTTGCACCGGTAAAGCAGCCATAGCCAATGGCATATGGGCCCAGGTAGCGTAATTGCCCGGCGCTATCGAGTACTGCCAGCGCCGGGTAATGGTCTATATAGCGAGATAAAGCCGGGTGCTCCGCCAGAGAAAGCTGTTTTAGCTGATACCCTTCATCCGTTAATTCGCGGGATAATTCCTGGCGATGGGATTCTGTGAGCTTATCGCAATAACAGTTGCCACTTGAAACCATATGTACCAGTGTGCCCGGCGCAACCCCTGCCTGGGTTAAAGCTTGGGTAAAATCGCTATCAAATCGCGGATTACTGGCCGCCTGGGCCAGTAACATGGATGGATCGAACGGTTTAATCTGATTTACGCTGGCAAAGCCCAGCAAACTCAGAATACCGAGCGCCCATACCACAACGATCAGGATGATAGTACGTTGTGTCATTACACCACAAAGCGTTTAAGGGTTTGCAACATACGCTGACACATGTCGGCCAGCTGTGCGGATTTGGCCTTCAGTGCCCCGGCGGTTGTCGCCTCCAGGTTAGCCAGTTCATGAATAGTAGCCGTGCTTTTGGCAATTGAGCTTGAGGCGGTCTCCTGCTCCACTGCCGAAGTCGCCACTTCCATCATATTATCACTGGCAGCCTGAATTTTTTCTTCAATACCGCTCATGTAACTGGCGGCATTGCCTGATGTGCTGACGGCTTTATCCACCAGTTCTATACACTGATTCATTTGGCTGACCGACGAGGCTGTGCTGGTAACCAGTTGTTCAGTGATGGTAGTAATTTCATCGGCACTTTCTTTAGAACGTATGGCGAGTGTGCGTACTTCATCGGCAACCACCGCAAAGCCCCGCCCATGTTCACCGGCACGAGCCGATTCGATTGCCGCGTTTAAGGCCAGCAAGTTAGTCTGTTCTGCCACCGCGGTAATTGAGCGCATTGCATCGGAAATATTGGCACAGCGTTCGTTGAGTTCCTGGTTGGTTTTGGCGGCATTATTCAGTCGGTCGCGAAGCGAATTAATGGTGGCGGTAGCACTCTCTACCGCGGCCCTGGATTCGCCCGTTGTGTGACGCGCATCCTTGGTAATGTCGTTAGCGGCATTGGTGCGTTCGGATGAGTCTTGCAAGGTTACTGAAATTTCTTCAGATGCCACCGAAATAGCGCCAATTTCATGGCTACTTTGTTGAACGTGATCGTTCAACTCCTTGGTTGATGATTGCATAAAGTCACTGGTAATGGCGACATCATTGGCCAGTGAAGAAGCATCGTGTACTAACTGTCGTAACGAGCCAAGCAGTTCGTCGAAGCGCTTTAGCATGGGGATAGATTTGTCGATATTCACGCGCAAGTTGATTTGTTGACGGTCGGCCAGGATTTCGTTGATGGCAACTTCCAGCGCTGCACCACCAACACCTTCCTCATGGCTACGTTTCGTCATGTACATTAAGATGCCGCCTTCCACTAACGCAAATAATGCATGCAGGACTAATATGATAAAAGTGACATGACCTTCCTCAAAAACATACACTGCCACTTCATTTGCCTGCAGAAGGAAAAAACCAATGTGATGGACTGCCACAACAACAACTGCTGAGGCGATCACTCTCCAGTTTCGAAATACGGCCAACACTGCCAGTAATGCGAAAATCTCGAAGTGTATTTCGGTCAGTCCAAAGGCCTGGTGAATGTGCAGAGCGGTCATTAACTGGGTGCCAATGCCCATAGCATGCGCGCTTATCTCCGCTGCAGGGTGATTAAAGCTCAAGAAAAGCGGCAGTGCGATAATGGGAATTCCCAGCCAAAAAGCGATAAAAAGCTCGCCGGTGATCAGCCCAATAATAATGGCCAGTAATAGTTGGGCTACCAAGACACCACGAAATATTTTATGTCCTTCGGATACCCACGAATACATAAGCAGAACTCCAGAATTTTTGTTAAGTGTAGGTGAGGAGCCGAATCATGCCAGCAAACCAGATCAATCTTTCGTTAACTAACCCAGCTGGTCTACGCAAAAATACCTTTAAGTTACAACCACTTTTTCCAGAGCATAGCGATTAGCATGATTACCGCAAGGACGCCCATAGACGACATCAGCAAGGTAAATGCATTGGGTGTTTCTGTGCCTGGTAAACCCGCTACGTTCATACCAAAAACGCCGGTTAAAAACGATAGGGGTAAAAAGATGGCGGTAATCATGGAAAGCACATACATGCGAATGTTCTGCTTATCGGCAATCTGGTTGCGCAGTTCATCCTGCAACACAAGGGCGCGCTCGCGGGCGAGATCCAATTCCTCTATCGAACGAGTCATTCGGTCTGACTGGTCGCGTAGATCAAAAGCCTGTGAATCGGGTATCAGGCCGGGAATGCGTACCAGGTTTTCCAGCGCGTCACGCTGCGGAGCCAAATGGCGGCGAATGCTGGCAGTTTGCCGGCGTAGCATGGCCAACTGATTGCGGTCGCGCTTGTTGAGCGACTCCTGAGTTTCATAGTCGCCCAGAGCTTCATCGATGTCTTCCACTTTATCGTGGATGCGGTCTGCAATACGGGTTAACAGTGCAATCAGCAATTCCGTTGTAGAGGCTGGTACATCTCCCTGTTCCAGGTTCTTTTGGGTATCCTGCACGCTCATAAGTTTACGGTCCTGACGACGAGCAGTTACAATCAGTGGCCCAGAAATCCACAGTCGCAGGGATACCATGTCTTCCGGGTCAGCGCCCGGATTCACATTGATGCCGCGCAGGAAGATCAGTGCACCTCGGTTGAGCGGGATGACCCGGGGGCGGGTTTGCAGAGCTATCAGGCTGTCAGTAATATCCTCTGATAACCCAAGGGTCCGGAGCAGAGGCGCGGCTTGCGGAATATCAGATTGGATATGAATCCACCGGTAGCCTTGCTCAGGTGTTGGTGAAGTGATTTGACTTGCATCGAGTTTATTGATTTCACCCGATTGCTTTACATCATAAGCCCATAAAAAGGGGTCATTTACAATTGTCATTAAGGTTTCCTGCCAGGTTTAACCAGCTGCAAAGTGCCGTCCAGATGCACATCGCGCTGCGGAAAGGCAATCACGACGTTGTGCTTTGCAAAAAGTTCATCAATAGTAAATCGAACGCGGCTGCGAATTTGTCTTAAATCCCGTTCTTTAGTGGCGTTAACCCAGAAAAAGGTTTCGAACATCAGCGCGCTATCACCAAAATCATCAAAAATAACCACCGGTTTCGGTTCTTGAAGAATGTCTTCCTGCTGTACCGAGGCTTCTTCAATCAGCCTGGCCACCAGCTTGCAGTCTGAACCATAAGCTACGCCAACCCGCACCGATGTGCGGGTAAGGTTATCGATAAGCGTCCAGTTAACCACCGTGTTTTCCAGCAATTTACTGTTCGGGATCAGCATGTGTACGCCATCAACCCGGCGAATACGGGTAGAGCGGGTATTAATGGTCTCAACGGTGCCGCGGGCCCCGTCTACTTCCAGAAAGTCGCCGATGCGGATTGGCCGCTCCCACATTAAAATCCAGCCGGAGATAAAGTTATTAATAATGTTCTGAGCACCAAAGCCGACACCAATGGCTACGGCACCGGATAGAAACGCAAAAGCCGTGAGCGGCACGTTCATGACATCCAGCGTGGTCACGATTAAAATCGCGCCGGCGATAATATAAAAAAGCCGTTTGAACAAATGAATGGTGTCGGCGCTGGCTCCGGATGCCCGTAACCGGTAAGTCGCAATATGTGCGAGCTTTTTCATCAGCCAGATACCGACCACATAAATCAGTGGTACAGCAATTAAATCACCGCTGGTGAAAGTAATATCAAACAGCGTAAACAGGTCTTGCGACAGAAAGTTTTTTACTTGTTGTAGTGTTTCTTCCACGGGTCTTATCCCTATTTATCGGTGGCGCTCATAATAAGTGTGCTATTGATTAATGCAAATAACTTAGGTGAAAACAAGCCCGCGTTAATTTTGTCTTAACGATGAAAATTATTGATAGAAAGGCAACTGGTAAGAGTGAGTAAGGGCTATGCAGCGAGCGCGAAAAGTGCCGGGCAGAAGAATATAGGGTGGGAGGGAAGCCCCAAAGCGGCTTTCACATCAGGCTTTGGGGCGGATACGTCATCATGACTAGCGGGAGGCGACCTTTGTAAATATCGTTACAAACGCATTGAGCCCTTCAGCCAGGGTGGCATCATCAATGGTCAGTGGCGGCAGAAAGCGAATAACATTGCCGTAAAAACCGCACGCCAACAAAACGAGTCCGTGAGCCATGGCTTCGGCAATAATGGCTTTGGTTAGATCGACGTTGGGCTGGTCTGCATCGCCTTCGTTTACCAGTTCCAGTGCCATCATGGCCCCTTTTCCGCGAATATCGCCAATCAGTTGTGGATAGTCGGCTTCAAGTTTATCCAGAGTTTCGCGGAACTGGCTTTCAATAAACCGGGCGCGCTCAATCAGGTGTTCCTCTTCAATAACTTCCAGTACCGCAAGGGCTGCCGCAGTCGCTAATGGCGAGCCGCCGTACGTGCCACCCAAACCGCCCACCGGTGAGGCATCCATGATGTGTTGTTTACCGACAACCGCTGAGAGTGGTACGCCACCGGCAATGCCTTTGGCCATGGTCATCAGGTCGGGTTCAATACTCGCGTACTCGGTACAAAACATCTTACCGGTGCGCGCAAAGCCTGACTGGATCTCATCGCAAATCAATACGATGCCATGTTCGTCGCAGAGTTCGCGCAGTGCCTTGAGGAATACCGGGCTGGCTTCATAAAACCCCCCTTCGCCCTGAATTGGCTCAATGATCAGCGCCGCCACATCGGCAGGAGCGATATCCACTTTAAACAGGTTTTTAATCGCGGTAAGAGAGTCTTTCTCGGTAACACCGTGAATTGGAATAGGAAAAGGCACGTGGAAGATTTCGCCCGGAAACGGACCAAACTTATCTTTGTAAGGGGTAATTTTACCGGTCAGTCCCATAGTCAGATTAGTACGGCCATGAAAACCACCGTTAAAGGCAATTACACCGCGACGGCCGGTAAAGGCCCGGGCAATCTTAATGGCGTTTTCAACCGCTTCTGCGCCGGTGCTGACAAACATGGATTTCTTGGGCGAGTCGCCCGGTGCCAGTGCATTGAGTTTTTCGGCCAGAACCACGGCTGACTCATAAGGGTTTACCATCACGCAGGTATGGCTGAACTTTGCCATCTGATCGCTGACGGCCTTAACCAGCTTGGGATGCGCGTGACCGGTATTACATACGGCAATACCCGCGCCAAAATCAATGTAACGGTTGCCGTCGACATCCCATAATTCTGAGTTTTTCGCATAATCGATATAGGCCGGATAAAGTGTACCCTGTCCGCTGGCAATCGCGGCGTTTTTTCGGGCGTGTAACTGTTCGTTGTTAGACATCTTAAATGCCTCCTAAGCAGCGGTACTGAATAAAGGAATAATCATCCAGACCATATTTTGAACCTTCGCGGCCGTAGCCGGACTCTTTGACACCGCCAAAGGGCGCTGCCGGATTAGAAATGGCACCTTCGTTAATGCCTACCATGCCGAACTGCAGCGCGTCGGCAACGCGATGAATACGGCTGATATTTTGTGAATAAAAATAACTGGCCAGGCCATATTCTGTGGTATTGGCCAGAGCGATGGCTTCAGCGTCGTCTTTGAAAGTCAGCACTGTAACCACCGGACCAAAAATCTCTTCGTTAACGATATCCATATCTGGCTGTACGTCTGTCAGAAGCGTTGGCGGGTAGAAGCTCCCTGCCTGCCAGTCTCCACCCAATTCCAGCGTTGCGCCCTGGGCCACGGCAGTGCTAACCAGGTTATGCACATTCTCTGCTGCGCCCGCGTTAATCAGGGGACCGATTGTCGTGCCGTCATCCATACCATTACCGACTTTGAGCCCGGCAAATTTGGCTGACAGCTTTTCGACAAACTCGGCTTGCACATCTTCGTGCACAATAAAGCGATTTGCACACACACAGGTTTGCCCGGCGTTACGGAACTTAGACACCATGGCGCCGGCAACTGCGGCGTCGATATTGGCATCGTCAAATACAATAAAGGGGGCGTTACCGCCCAGTTCCATACTCACCCGTTTCATCGTGCTGGTGCAGTCTGCGGTGAGAACCTTGCCCACCTGAGTCGAACCGGTAAAGGAGAATTTAGCCACGTCAGGCGACTGAGTGAGTACAGCGCCCATTTTCAGTGAATCAGTCCCCACGACGACGTTAATGACGCCGTCCGGAATACCGGCTTCTTTTGCCAGGGCGGCCAGCGCCAGTGCCGACAGTGGCGTTTCGCGTGCCGGTTTAACCACAAAGGTACAGCCTGCTGCCAGTGCTGCGGCTGCTTTGCGGGTGATCATGGCATTCGGGAAGTTCCACGGCGTAATGGCGCCCACGACGCCCACTGGCTGACGGGTAACATAAATACGCTGCCCGGCGCTGTTGGCCGGTAATATATCGCCATCCATGCGGCGCGCTTCCTCGGCGAACCACTCGATATAGCCCGCACCATAAGCAATTTCACCTTTGGCTTCGGCCAGCGGCTTACCTTGTTCCAGGGTCAGCAATTCGGCCAGTTCGTCGCTGCGCTCTGTCATCAGCGTGAACCATTTACGCAGTAACTGTCCACGGGTTACTGCCGGTGTGGCAGACCACGCTGAGAAGGCTTCTTTGGCAGCCTTAACGGCCAGTTCCATTTCAACTGCCCCGGCATTCGCGACTTGTGCCAGCGTGTCGCCGGTCGCTTTGTTGACTACCGCAAAGTGGTTATCGCCAGAGAGCCACTGGCCATTGATAAAAGAGCCGGGTTCAAACAGGGCTGCTACATCGTTTCTCATAAGTTCACCTGATTAACTTTATTACAGCTATTGAATCAGGGCTGGTAAAGGAGTTAAATATCAAACATTAAAACTAAAGTTTGATTTTATAAAACTTATGAAAATAGCTGGCCGGATTATTACTGAGTACGACATTAAGTTGTTGAATGTGTTCAAATCTGTGGTGGAAAACGGTGGGTTTGCCGCAGCAGAAGATGAGCTGGGGCTGACCCGTTCGACCATTAGTATTCATATGAATAACCTCGAAACCCGGCTCAGGCTGACCCTTTGTCAGCGCGGACGGGGTGGATTTGTGTTAACCCCGGACGGTCGACAGGTTTATCAGGCTTCACTGACTTTGTTTGATGCATTGAGTGATTTTTCCAACTCGGTATCACAGCTGAGTCAGCAGGTGAGTGGCAGCCTGGTGGTACTGCACTCGGATATACTCGATCAAACCCGCAGCCAGTTACTGGCTGATGTGGTGGCAAAAATCCATGACAAAGCGCCGGAGTTGCGTATTACCGTTGATGGTGACCGGATTGAAAACATTGAACGCGCGCTGATCAAGGATAAAGCCCATGTGGGGCTGTTTCCGGACTATCGGCGTATGGCCGGGTTACGCTACAAGCCGGCTTTTGATGAGCAAATCTTTTTATGCTGCAGCCAGCATCATCCGCTGTTTAGCGTGAATGAGGCCAACATCAGCGATAGCACGTTACAGCAATACCCCGCTGTTGTGCCGGGGGTAGAGATAAGTCAGGCCGGGCGCCTGCAGGTGAAAAAGCTTAACCCAGGGGCAACGGCCTATCAGTTTGATTCACGCAAAGCGTTGATAGCATCCGGTAAGTTTATTGGCTATTTGCCGAGAAGCTATATCGAGAAGGAGCTGGCCGATAACACCTTTAAAGTGCTCTCAGCCAACCGCTACTTTTATCCTTTCTCGCAATCCGTGGTGCATAAAGAAGTGCCGGCGGAGCCCAAGAAAGTGAAGTTATTCCTGGAACTGCTCGACGAATGTGCCAAAGCTTACCCGGAGATCCGCGACAGCGCCGCCGGTGCCGGCTAGATTTCGGTCAGATGCGTTAAAAATAGCGAAAACAATTCGGAATTAGAGCGTAAATTAAGCTTGGCGTAGACCTTGGCCCGGTGCACCCGCTCGGTGCCGGGCGAAATACACAGTTTTTCTGCCGCGGCCTGAGAGGAGTAACCGGAAATAATCAGTTTGGCGATGTCTTTTTCGCGCTCGGTGAGAATGTCTGCGCCAAAATTATCCAGGACGCTCTTTACCCGTTCCGTGACATGCCGTGAAAGCACAACGGAATCGGGGGGATCGTCATTGCCGGTGAGTTTCCAGTGCTTATTAACAAGTTCCAGCACCACATCGGCTAATTCATACAGGTTGGCAATATCACTATGACTGAATTTCGGATTGGGAGAATGGCGACCCAGACCAATCTGGATATGTAATCCGGCTGCCGGTGTGCAAAAAATGTAAACGAGATCTTCTATCTGACTGGCCTGATAATAGGACTTATACAAATCGGACTCGCGAAAATCATCGGGCATTAGCTGCGGCCAGAGATAAACGCCTGGCACATAGTTTTCCATGACACCGCGATATGAGGGGCTGGCAACATAGGTACCGTCCATAAAACGGGCAAAAAAAATGTCCCGTTCCTGGGCGGTGAGCGCTTCATATAACAGCTTTGGCGGCTGGTCTTCTGAGTAAGAGATTACCGACACACTGTCGACCGGAAAAAAACGGCACAGCCATCTAATCAGCGCCGGATAAAATGCGGCGCTGTCGATCTGGCGGATAACATCAGCCAGTTGTGCGTGGATCGGCTGTGAGCCGGAAGCAGCGGGCAGGGTAGTCATCAGCGATCGTCTTTATGGGTCAGTAACCATTTGCGAAACTGCCGGATAGCATAATCTTCCTGGCGTTCTTCCGGATACAGCATGTAAAAACATTCGTCCGGTGTGTAGGTTTCATAACAGGCCAGAATCAGCTCACCGGAGGCCAAACTGTCTTTGACTAAATACTCCGGGAAAATCGACACCCCTAGATGGCTTTTTACCGCCTGGAGCAAATACATAAAGTACTCAAAGTTCTGGCCACCCATCTGGGAAATTTCCTTGTCTGTCAAACCGGCTTTGCGCAGCCATTCATCAGTTGTAGAAATCGCACTGCTTTGATGAATAAAGTTGAACTGGACCACGTCGCACATTGTTCGTGCGGGCTGGCGTCCTTTCATGTAACGGGGGGTGCTCACTGCCAGATAGGTGTCACGACGATAAGGTTCGGCTTTGTAATGGGGCCAGTTACCATTGCCCCATAAAATCGCGAAGTCGCTTTTACGGGTGTTACGGGTGACGGTTTCATAATCAGTCCCCAGCGTAATTTCGATATCCGGGTAATTAATATAAAACTCGGTTAATCGTGGCATCAGCCATGCGATGGCAAATGTGGGCTCGGTGACCACTTTTAATTCCACGGCTTTCTTTGAAACTTCGTTGAGGGATATTTTTTGTGTTATGGCATCCAGGCTTTTTAATATTTTATGCACTTCAAACGCGTACTGTTCACCTACTGGTGTCAGGCTCAACTGATTGTCGTGGCGGTAAAAAAGCGGGCGTCCAATGAACTCCTCAAGGTTTTTGACCTGGCGGCTGACGGCACTTTGGGTCAGGTGCAGCGCGTCGCCGGCATAGGTCATATTCAGGTGGCGGGCAACCTCATCGAAACACTGCAGAGAAGTAATGCTTGGCAGTTTTCTGGCCATTTAAAAACCCCCTCTCTCTTCTTTCGGACCGGGCTGAAATGGTGACTCCATTACCCGATATACATTGACTAATGCTTTTTAGCATAGCATGAACTTGCTAAACCTCATTCGCTATTATCTATTCCGGACCAAGCATTTTCACTGGTCTGATCTAGCCATTCCATTTTGGAATACCCCTACAAGTTTTGATCGTTTGCTGGGAAATTGCTGCCACCCTAGTATGAATTTGCCAAACGATAAAATTACAAAAATAAAGTTATCCAAATCTTACAGTATTAACGGGAAGCAAAATGTTGAAGTTGAGTAAAGTGAATGTCGCCATCAGTTGTGCGTTGCTGGGATTACCTTTGTATTCCCAAGCCCAGACTACGCCCAACGCTGAGAGTGAAGCAAAAGAAAAGAGCAGTCTGGAAGTGATCAGTGTAACGGCAACCCGCCGTGAAACCACTATCCAGGAAGTACCTTATAGTATTTCTGCCTACGGCGGTGAATCACTGGAAGAAAATGGGATCACGGACTTTTCCACACTCGCAAGAAACATCCCTGGCCTGACCCTGAACGATGTAGGCCGTGGTAAAAACGGTATTTCAAACGGTATTTTTATCCGCGGTATCAACGCGAATGCTTCAGGATTTGAAAATTTTGGTTCTAAAACGGATCCGGCAGTATCGGTTTATCTGGGTGAAACACCGATGTCTGCCAACCTGGAAATTCGTGACATTAATCGTGTAGAAGTGCTGCGTGGTCCGCAGTCTACGCTATATGGCTCAGGTTCCTTGAGTGGTACTTTACGGTATATCCCAAACAAACCTGAGTTCGATGAAGTCAGTGGTAAAATTAGTGGTGAAGTGGCACAGAATGCTGAGTCTGACAGCACGGATTGGGATGGCGATATCGTCGTTAATGTGCCGCTTTCTGATGAATTCGCTATCCGCGGAGTGTTTGCGAAACTGCATGAAGCGGGCTACATGGATGCCGACTACCTCGAAGGTGTTGATGACGACCGTCAGCCTACCGGGGAAGTCTTTTCGCGCAAAGATATTAACGACATCGATGTAACGATGGCCCGTATTTCTGCTCGCTGGGCACCGTCAGCTGAAACCGATATCATCCTCAGTCACGCTTATCAGAAAGATGAAGTTAAAGGTTCGACTGCCGCTTCTGAAGGACTGGGAGGGTATAACACGGGTGCCAAAATGATTGGCGAGTTTGAGCGTGAAGTGAATATCACTTCACTGGTTATAGAGCATGAGCTGGGCAATTCAGCCGTGTTAACGTCGTCTACCGCGTTTACTTCCAACAAAGCCGATAACATGCACGACCAGAGCTATGGCTATTCATATCAAAGCTTTTGGGAATTCTACGCAGGCATTCCGCGCGAAGTGGTGCAGGGCGTGAAGCACTATAAAAATGACACATTTACTCAAGAACTCCGTCTTACCGGATCGAGTGACAGTATTGATTGGCTGGTAGGTGGTTACTATGCCGACCAGGACTACGATGAAACGGCAGATGATTTTATTTTTGGTGTAGATACCTTCTATGCTATGGAAAACCCCATTGAACCTGATTTGGGTTATCGCAATGTGCAAGTCACCGAGTTTGAAGATCGTGCAGTATTTGCAGAACTGACTTATCACATTAGCGATGACTGGCAGGTAACGGGTGGACTGCGTTACTTTGATCAATCTTTTTTCGCCTTCCAGTCAGTGCAGCTGCCGCCTTGCGGGATATACTGTGGCGAAGGTCCTACAGGCTATAGCTCTGGTGAAGGCAAGCGTGATTTTGACGACTTGCTCTATCGTCTGAATATGTCTTATGACCTGGACCTGGACACTAAAGTGTATGTCAACGTTGCACAGGGCTTTCGTCACGGAGGTGCTAACGGTGCACCGGTGGATGATCTGTCTACGGAACAAGTAGAGGGTGGGGTTTATGCCGAACACCCGGATTACCTGTACTTTGACCCGGATAAAACTACCAACTATGAAGTTGGCGCTAAAGGTATCTTACTGGACGGTGAAATTAATTACTCTGTTGCTGTGTTCTATATTGACTGGGAAAACCCAATTCTGAATTTCAAGACGCCAAACGGTGGTTTCCCGGTAATGTTTAATGCCGATGAGGCTGAGTCGAAAGGTTTTGAACTGGAAGTCAATGCGGCGCTAACGGATTCACTGAAATTGAATGTTGGCTGGAGCTATACGCAAGCAGAGTTAACCAAAGATTTTTATCGTCCTAACGTAAAAGACGGCGTCGAATCTGGATTGCTAGTTGCGAATGCCGGCGAGACCATGCCTGGTGTACCGGAAAATACCTTCACTGCAAGCCTGGTTCACAATACGGAAATATTCGATGGTATAGCTATGAGCAGCCGTTTGGGAGTTTCTTATAAGGGGTCATTTATAACCGGATATGATGAACAGACTATTGATGAAATCGATAGCTCTACTCTGGTGAACGCTGCAATTGCATTCAGCAAAGATGACTGGATGTTTCGTATCTTCGCTGACAACCTGACTAATGCTGACGATATGACTAGTAGTGGTAACGATGAGTTATACTCCAGCCCGAAATTTGGGTTGCAGTACCCGGATCAACTCGCCGATCCAGCGTATCGTGTACGTCCCCGTACAATTGGTCTATCTGCTAGCTATTCTTTCTGATTCAATCAAGCGCAAGGCTGATCTCGGCTTAGAGATCAGCCAGCCCTTTGCTTTGTTAAGTTGAATACAGTCGGAGTTTTCTATGAGCACATTAAGTTCCCCGCAACACATTGAAACGCTTATCGCGCAAGGTGATCTTGATACCGCCGCTCAGGACTGTATTCAACTTGTCAAACAAGCGCCTCAAAATGGGGATGCCTGGCTACTGCTGTCGAAAGTCAGCGTTCGCCTGAAGCAAAACCGCATGGCGGTTAACAGTGCCTTGAAAGCGCTGGAGATCGCGCCCGATCAGCCCGCTTACCTGCTACACCTGGCACAGTTATATGCTGGCTTCAGTGCCTGGCAGGCCACCCGAAAGGTGTTGCAAAAGCTTAATGCCATGACGGCCTCACTGGACAGTCACACATTGACTGCGCTGGCGAAGCTGTATTTTCAGAGCGGCCATATTCAGCAGGCAATAGCGGTTTATCAGCAGGTTATTACAGCAGAGCCCGACAATCACGAGGTGCTTTATAACCTTGGTTCGTTGTACCGGTATACCGGCGAACTCAATCGGTCGGCGACCTGTTTAGCTGCTGCATTGGCAATTAAACCCAATGATTATCAGGCCTGTAGCGCGTTAGCCCATGCTAAAAAGCATTATGATGGAAAGTCTGTCATTGCGCATATCGAGCATTGCATGGCGGAATATGCCGATGATGACAGTGTTACAGCCAGCCACGCTATGGCTTCACTGCACTACGCCAAAGGTAAAGTGCTGGAAGATAGCAAGCAATGGCAAGCGGCATTTACTGAATATTCAGCCGGAGCCGAACTAAAGAAGTCGTTGCAAGCCTTTACAGCTGAGCAGGAGATACAACGCATAGCTGCCATGCAGGCGCTGGTACACCAAGGCCACTTTAAGGCTGCGCCCGCTGAAACAGCGGACGGGCCGGTCTTTGTGGTAGGGATGCCGCGCACCGGTACCACGGTGGTAGAGCGCATTCTGGCCAGCCACTCCCGGGTAACCAGTGGTGGCGAGCTTAACTTTTTCCCCATGACGCTGCTGGAAGCCGGCGGTTCTAACTGGTTTACCGGGCCGGAAGGCGTAACGCCTGAGGTTCTTGAGAAGGTGGCAAAACAGGATATGGCTGCCATCGGCGAACGCTATATGGCACTGGCCCGGGACTATCTTAACACCCAGGGCGTGTTTATTGACAAGCTGCCGCTTAATGCGCTGTTTGTCCCCATCATACTAAGCGCGTTACCCAATGCGAGAATTATTCAGGTACAGCGTAATGCCATGGATACCGCCTTCAGCAACTTTAAGATGCTGTTTAACCGGGGCTATGAGTACTCCTATTCGCTGGAGGATATCGGCGTGTATCTGCCGGCCTATCAAAGCATGATGCAGCAATGGCAGGACTCCTTCCCGGAGCAGATCCTAACGGTGAGTTACGAGCAACTGACCGCAAACCCTGAGCACATCAGCCGCGAGATCCTGTCGTTTTGTCAACTCGACTGGGAAGCGGCGTGTTTACAGTTTCATATTCAAGCCGGCGCTACGCAAACCGCGAGCGCCAGTCAGGTAATAGAGCCACTGCATAACCGCTATGTCGGGCAGTGGCAACAATTTAAAGAACCGCTGGTGGCACTTAAAAGCGAGCTGGCAAGGCAAGGGGTAAGCCCCCTAACTGAAGAGGACATAAAATGGTAGTTCTGGATGTATTTCAATCCATGTGGGCAATGGAATTTAAGCGCCCGGATGGGTTCGAGTGGACGCTTCGGGAAAAGATTGAAAAGATCGCCAGTGCGGGCTTTAAAGGGGTGAGTTTTGATATTGGTTATCACACTGAAGCCTATATCAGCGAGGCTATGCCGTTATTACAGGAGTTTAATTTAGACCTGTGCTACAACGCGTTTGTGAAAAGCGTCCCGCACTATCAGCAAATCGTAAACTTCGTTAATTCGCAGCCGGTTAAGCCACGTTTTATTGCCATTGTCGGTCAGATTGAACCGTGGAATCTGGATGATGTAGCGGCTACCACCCTTGAATGGATGCAGATTGGCGAGCAGGCCGGGGTGAACACTCATGTGGAAATTCACCGCAACTGCATGACCAACGATCTGATGTTTACCCTGCAACTGATGGAAAAAATACCGGATTTGCTGATGGTTGCAGATTTATCTCATGTACTTGTCAATCAGGAATGGTATTTGCCTTTGCATGAACAGGCACAAAAAAGAATGTCCCAGTTTCTCACCAGAGCCGAGGCTTTTCACGGACGAGTCGCTACCCGGGAACAGATTCAGGTGCCTATTTTATTCGAACAACACAAGCCATGGTTTGAACTCTTTAAGAACTGGTGGCAGGAGGGGTTCGAGAAATGGATATATCGTCAAGGTAGTGACTCAGATAATCGATGCGTGTTTTTAAGCGAACTTGGCCCGCCGGTGTATGCCATGACTGGACAGGATGGTTACGAACTGAGTGACCGTTGGGAAGAGGCGCTGTTGTTAAAAGAAACCGCTGAGCAATTATGGCAAAGCGCCCTGAAGTCAACGCCGTCCTGAGTGACGGCGTTGGCTTGAATTTATCGCAATGTGTTGTAGAGCGTTAACCGGAGTATCAATGTTAAAACGTGTATTGGCGAAACTGTCGTGTTTGCTGGTGCTTTGCACCCTGGCCGGTACAGGAGTTACCGGAGCGGTGGTTGCTGCCGAACAATTGGCCGTGATTACGCCGGCAGATTATCAGCAACTAGTACGCGTGCAGTCGCCAGTGCTTTCGGCAAACGGTAAGACCTTGTACTGGATTCAACGCCAGGTCAGCACCGAAAAAGATCAGTCTATTGCCTCTATTTGGTGCAATCAAGGCGAAGCCGTTGAAAAAGCGGTCACCTTAACGAACGGGCTTCAACCCTCAAAGCTGACATTTATGCCAAGAGGCTTGACACTCCGTTGGTTGGGAACGGATGTCGATTTGGATAGTCAGCGGACAGTTATGCTAATGCAACCCTCGAGGAGCACAAACACGGTGACCGCTTTTTGCGGGGGCGCCTTTACGTGGTCTCGTCAACGCATTGTCGAGGTTAGAGCAACGTCTTGCGTAGTTCAATCAGATTTTAGTGGTTAACACTTAACAATCTGTGCCAGCAACGCACGAGCAGAGAAGAAGATAAAGATTCATATATGGCAAATACGAAAACCTGTGGGCAAGCCCTGGTAGAAATACTTAAAAACTACGGTGTTGATACCATTTTTGGTATTCCGGGTGTGCACACAATTGAGCTGTACCGCGGGCTGGAAAACGCCAGTCTGAAGCATATTACGCCCCGCCATGAACAGGGAGCCGGCTTTATGGCCGACGGCTATGCCCGTGTTTCCGGCAAGCCCGGCGTGTGCTTTATTATTACCGGTCCGGGCATGACCAATATCGTGACCGCCATGGGGCAGGCATTACAGGACTCTGTTCCTATGCTGGTGATTTCGTCGGTGAATCGCACTCATCAGTTAGGCATGGGAGAAGGGCGCTTACATGAATTACCTAATCAGCACGGCCTGACGTCGCAGGTGTGCCGGTTTAGTCATACCCTGTTGAGCGCAGATAACCTGCCCAAAGTACTGGCCCAGGCGTTCTCGGTGTTTAGCAGTCAGCGCCCCGGCCCGGTGCATATTGAAATTCCGCTGGATGTGCTGGCCGCCGATGCCAGTCATCTGGATGTATCGGCCTGGCCTTTACCACAGCCACCGGCTCCGCATCCCCAGGCTATTGAACAGGCAGCAGCACTGCTCAATAGCGCACAGCGTCCATTGATGATTTTGGGCGGTGGGGCTAAGCAAGCCGGGGCTCAGGCGCAGGCCCTGGCAGAAAAGCTCAGTATGCCGGTAATCAACACCTGTAATGCCAAAGGGGTAATGGCCGCCTCTCATCCTTTATGGACAGGCTGCACGCCATCCCATCCGGCGCTTCGCAAAGAGATGGAGCAAACTGCCGATGTGATCCTGGTGGTGGGTAGCGAGCTTGCTGAAACCGATTATGACTTTTTCTTTTTAGGCGATGTCAACATGGCGGGCAAGGTGATCCGCGTGGACATTGATGCCCCGCAGTTACTGCGTAATCACCGCGCTGATGTAGCCGTGTATGCCGATGCGTCACTGGCGCTCGGTGCGCTTGCTGAACAGGTGAATCCGGTGTCATCAGGCAGCGGCGAGGCGCGGGTTAGGGCTCTCAAAGCAGCGGCCTCGGATCTTAGCAAACCCCAATATCAGGCGTTCTTTGAGGTTATCGACGACGTACTGGGCGACTGTATCATAGCCGGAGATTCCACCCAGCCCGCTTACTATGCTCAGGCGTATTACGAAACCAAAGCACCGGGCCGCTATTTTCACTCCACCACGGGCTACGGCACCTTAGGCTATGCGTTTCCTGCCGCCATTGGCGCTGCGATCGCCGCAGGTGATTTGCCGGTGATCGGCTTAACCGGTGATGGTGGCGGACAGTTTTCACTGAACGAAATTATAACCGCGGCTGAAAATCAGCTGCCAGTGATTTACGTGGTCTGGAATAACACCGGTCACGGTGAAATCCGCCGTTTCATGGATGATGCAAAGGTACAACGGGAGGGCGTGAATATTACACCACCCGACTATACCGCGCTCGCTGAATCCATGGGCTGTCTGGCGTTTAATGCCAACACACCAGAGCAGTTCGCCGACGCGCTGAAAGCCGCCGCACAGGCAGGCAAAACCACACTTATAAACGTAAATGAAGCTGGCCTTGATGCTGGCTATGCGTTTTAAGGAGATCCACTATGAGCGATAACGAACAGGCCCTTACCATGCAGGATACCAGCAGTACCACCACCTGGATAAAGTTACTTGGGTGTTCTTTATTTGGCGTGTTGTTTTTCTTAACACCGCTGAATATTGATGGCTCCTGGACTATTGCCCTGGGCTTGCTAACCAGCAAGATCAGCAGCTGGCTGGGCGACAACATGGGTTATTTTACCGTGGGTTGTTTTATTATGGCGGCGGTGGTCTCCATTGTGTATAACACCTCGCCTAAGCACATAGCCATGAAGCTACCCATGGCAGACCGGCTGATTGCGTCGCACTGGTTGTGGGTGATTGTGAATGTGAGCACTGCGGTGCTGGCAACCCTGACATTACTGCAAATTGGCCCGCACTGGCTGATTTCAGAACAAACCGGCGTGACCGCGTATATCGACGTAGCCGGTGCCATCTTTTTGCTGGTGGGCTTAGGCTGCCTGCTACTGCCATTTTTAACCGACTATGGCCTGCTGGAGTTTGTGGGCACCATGTTACAACGGCCTTTTCAAAAGATTTTTAATCTGCCCGGCCGGGCAACTATCGACACCCTGGCTTCCTGGGTTGGCTCATCGAGCATTGCAGTGGTACTAACCAACGCACAGTTTGAAAGAGGCTTCTACAGTGCACGAGAGTCGTCGGTTATCGCCACTAATTTCTCCGTTGTTTCGGTACCGTTTGTATTGTTAACCGCCAATGTGGCCGGCCTGGGTAATTACTTTTTACAGCTTTACGGCTCAATGTTTTTAATCTGCGTGATTTGCGCCATTGTGACGCCGCGACTGCCGCCACTTAGCTGGATTAAAGACGAGTATTACCCGGCGCACGGAAAAACCCTGAATGAAGACGTGGATGATGGCGAGTCGCGCATAAAACATGCCGTATCGCGGGCCTACGGTGTTGCCGAACACGCGCCGTCTCCCAAGCTGGCGTTAAAGCGTGGCTGGCACTCCATGATGGACATCTATCTGATGATGATGCCGGCGGCCATGACCATTGAGCTATTTACCCTGGCCATTTACTACAATACGTCGTTCTTTCAGACGCTGACTTACCCGTTAAGTGTGTTGCTGGAACTGATGCAAATTCCTGAAGCGCAGGCCGCAGCGCCGGGTTTGGTATTAGGCTTGTTCGATCAGTTTGTGCCCACTATTATTGCCAGCGAACTTACCGCGCTTGAAACCAAGTTTGTGTTGGCCGGATTATCGGTAACCCAGCTGATTTTCTTTGCGGAAAGTGCCATTTTGATCATGCGTTCATCCATTCCTTTATCGGTGAAATCGCTGGTGGCAATCTTCTGTATCAGAACCTGCATTGCCTTGCCTATACTCACCCTTATTGCGCACTGGCTGTTTTAGCTTTTAGCCAGCGGTCGAGCTTTTGTAAGGAAGCACATACCGTGCCTTCCTGCGTTTGCTTGGCAGGCTGAACGCCAAGTTTTTAAAGGTGTACAGGCAAAAACATAACATTCTTCGTATATCCTCAATGTGCTGAATATGGTTTTATAAGTGCTATAAAAACAACAAGTCAGCAGATAACAGGCGAGTGAAAAAATGCGCAATACCCAGGTAGAAAAAATCGCTAGCGAAACGATTTCAAAACACGGTTTACCCGGTTTTGTTTTTGCAGAACAGGATGTCTACGAACAGGAAAAAGACAAGGTTTTTGCTCAGGGCTGGGCAAGTATTGGCTGCGCTCAACAGCTTAAAAACCCGGGTGACATCCTGCCGGTCAGAATAGCCGGAGTATCCCTTATCGCTATACGGGCTAAAGACGGCAGTATTGGCGTTTTTCATAACGTTTGCCGCCACAAAGGTGCGCCGCTGGTTGATGAACCCTGTAACAAACGCACCCTGGTGTGCCCGTATCACAAGTGGTCTTTCAAACTGGATGGCGAGCTGATGGGCGCGCCGCGTTTTTACGGCAGTGAAAACAAACCAATCTCCAGCGAAGATAAAACCGATAAAGGGCTTATCCCAGTGCGCTTTGCCGTGTGGTGGGACATCATCTTTGTCAATATTTCGGGCGATGCGCAGCCTTTTGAAGACTTTATAAAGCCGCTGGATGATTTGCTGAGCGACTACCCCAGCGAAGGCATGCAGATGGTTAGCGCCACCGACTATTCCGGTGAAGTAAACTGGAAACTGGCGGTAGACAACTTCCTTGATGGGTACCATGTACCGTTTGTACATTCCCAGGCGTGCTCTATCGAATCCGCACTGGGCCAGGATGACCTGTTCTTATCCGATGACATTGTAGGTTTACGTTTGCCCCACGGGGCCAGCGCGAAACCGGCTAAAACTGCTAAACAAATACCGCACTGGCCAGGTCTTGCAGAAGACAAAAAGGGTACCCAGCAATGGTTCGGTATTTTCCCCAACACATTATTTTTTGTCGATCCGGTGTGGGTACAGACCATAGTGGTAAAACCAACCGGGGCAAACAAAACCGATGAAACGCTATCGATTTACGTGACCAGCGAAGAAGCGGCCAGCGACGAATACAGTGCAGAACGCGCGCGCTTAAGTGACGTGCTGAATGAGGTTAACCAGCAGGATATTGAGCTGCTTGATAAGCTGCAGCATACCCGCACTTCACAAGTGGCTGATCAGGGACATCTGGTACAGGCCTGGGATCAGGTCAATATGACGTTCCACAAAATGTGGCTGCGTAAGATGCAAAACACCTGAGCAAGCGTGAACTGATTATAACTATTACTGACATCTTCAGGTGTCTGTTAGGAGAAGAATTGTGCCAAATATAACGTTTATCCTGCCTGATGAGAGCATTAAAATTGCCGACGCTATCGAAGGCGATTCCATCATGCAAACCGCGGTTGACAACGACATTGAGGAAATTACCGCAGACTGTGGTGGAAGCTGCTCCTGTGCAACCTGCCACTGCATTATTGATGAGGCCTGGATTGATAAAGTCGGCAGAGCTGACGAAGTGGAAATGTCTGTGATGGAAAGCGCCATTGAGCCACAGGCGAATAGCCGCTTATCCTGCCAGATTAAAGTCACAGAAGCGCTGGATGGCCTGATTGTGCGAGTACCAGAAAGTGAATGGTAAAACGCTAAACTAACGAGCGAACAGAGGAGGCTGACGCCTCCTCTTTTGCATTCTAAGGTTGGAAATTTAAATGCAAGGGGCGGCTTTGTACGTAAAGGAGCCGTTTAAATTTGTAATACTGAGCGAACAGGGGAAATTTAGTATACCTGAGTCGCCCCCTATCCTTTACCGCATACCTGATATGAGCTTTTTCTTGGCTCGCTCATACTCAGTTTTACTTATTTCGCCTTCCTGTTCCAAGCGTTTTAGTGCCTCAAGCTCCTGAGCCGTGCCAAGCTTATATCGACTATCTGACAACTTTATTATTTTATTTCTTATAAAGTTAACTTTATATGAGATTCTGGAATTTATAAGATGTAGCACCTTACGAAGCAGTTTATAGGCTATCCATATTCCTAAAAGGATCGACGCTAATATAGCGACGTTAGCAAAAAAACCTTTTAACTTAGCGTTTTTCCATTTCTCATTATATGCTTCTGCTTCTGCTTCTGCTTCTGCTTCTGCTTCTGCTTCTGCTTCTGCTTCTGCTTCTGTTTCTGATTCGAGCTTTGCCTCAGCTGCGGCCTTTGATACTTTGATTGCTTCGAAAATTCCTTGCGTACTTAAGTAATATGTATAGCCAGAGTTTATTCTAATAGGGATAGGCTTACTTGCATTAATTAAGTCCTGAAGTTCACTGTAAGCTATTATTTCTCCACATTTTTTGCTAAACATATAATCACTATTTTTACATTTAGTGACCTGTATAACATTGTTGTCTTTAAGCTCAGCACGCATCTTTGTGAATTTATTATCGCTACGAAACTCTACGCTTGGGGAATGATTGACCGAACGAATAGGCTCTCTACTACGGAGCAAATAGTCCTCATAACTATATTGGTCAAATAGGTCCCACCAATAATTTTTGGAATAGGCAGATTTTAAAACACGTTCCGATCTGAATTTATATTCGTAATCACGCAACTCAATAAAGACGGTTTCTTTATTACAAAAAATATCATCTGACTTGCAAATTAATTTCCCATTTAACTCCCACAGCAAGCTACCATCATCCTTACGTTTAAAATGGATGAGATTTTTCTGCGTCAGTGAGACTGCCTGAGTAGAACAAAAAAATAACAAGACTAAAAGATAACGATTTGGCTTCAAATTAATCTCCATATCAAAAATTAGAACCGGCCGACAATATAGTTTTTATTTCTATAATACATACTAACGCATACTTAAACATTTTGTCTTTTGTCGCCCGTCCGTGTTCAAATGTGGGCTACTCCGTACGTAAAGCGGAAGTTGGCGATAAGATAACTCAGTTTCTGCAATGAGCGAGAAGGCGACAGTCACAAGAAGTTCTGCCAACTACCGCTAAAGACAATAAGGACGGTCTCTCGGGTTAGTAAAATTTATTCGACGCGATGACTCTAAAATAGCAAATTACATACTGCAGGGTTGTTCCAAACGCGTTACTATGTTTGGTCTATGTGCATTTTTTGCATCATAAAAAATATAGGGAAGAGATTGGTGGGACAGGAACTTGATGGTTTAATTACGCAGGCAAAAAAAGCTGCCGAAGAGTTACAAAATGAGCAATATAAGGAAATACTCGAGGAGCAAGTCCTTTCCCTCAGTTCACACCTTTCTAAACAAAAAAATGAGTTCATTTCTAAACTGGATATTGCATTTAAAAAACCAGCCTCAGACACGTGGAGAGACCTCTCATTCGATTGGGAATGTGAGCCATCACCGCTAGACATTGAGTTTGATTTTCCAAAAGGAATGATAAAAAAGGGCACTGGAACATGGAGCGTATCGATACCATCAAGCTACACCGAGATTAGATTTGCGTTAGGTGATGACCTTGACGTTCACGATGTAGTTACGAATTTCAAACTTCCATTTGGTTCTATTGCATATTATGTTGAGTGCGCAAGGGAGCCAGATTTAGAGTTAGACGGCCCTAGACAACATAGAATTGAACCGCTAGAGCCGAGCATCTCCCAAATGTTAAACGGGATGTTTAATTTCTTCTTTGAGGACGTATACAAAAACTATGAAAAATTCAAATTTAAATGCATACCAAGTTTCTTTCATAGCGCCTCTGAAAATCCATCCTATGACAAGCGTGAATTAATAATTACCGTAGTTCGTTCCGAAATTGTCTCTACCTTCCTCGAGGATAATAAAGACAGACTTACGATGCTTAGAGAAAAAAATGAAATTAGGAGGGGGCTTGGGGGAGCCGTAGCACGGGATAATTCCTCTGAAGAGATAAGAAGAAAAGTTGAAGAAATATACAAAAAACGGAAGTCAAAAAGTCTTTTTAAATGGTTGGGCATTTATTGACCAGCATTGACATGCTACACGCAAAGGTGAATCTAATATCCGTCATTTTACAATGATAGAATGACAGCTTTAAACACAAACTGCTCGGTTAGCACTAAGTTCTCCAAGATCTGCTTTTTGCTAAAAGGTGAAAACCGAAACTAATCCGGTTAGATGTCCGCTTTATGCCCATTAGAGCCGTCCAGAATCAATTTCATTAATGTCCGCTAATGACCAATGGCAGAAATCCAGTGTCAGAAACCTGAACGTCCGCTGTTTGTCTTTTGATGCCAGTCAATGAAGCGCGAGGGTCGGCAAAGTACGTAAAGCGGTCGTTAGTGTATTAAGATTGTTATGTCGGCAATCGCTGATAGCGGACGTTCGTCCGCCATACTTTATCTATCTAACGGACTTTTTGTGCCGGAGTGATGCTGACCAATAACATGAGTGTAAATTTGTGTTGTTCGTAGATCATTATGCCCCAACAGTTCCTGTACGGTTCTGATATCTGCACCTGAATATAAAAGCTGGGTCGCAAATGAATGACGAAACGTATGAGCGGTTACGTGTTTAGTCACCCCCGATTTTTTGACAGCCACCCTCAACGCTTTGGTTAATGCAGTCCAATGCAGGTGATGACGACAAAAATACCCATCTACTGGATGCTGGCATCGCGAGGTTGATGGGAATAAGTATTGCCATTTGAATTCTTTAATCGCGTAGGGGTACTTCCTTGCTAAACCAGATGGTAGGCTAGTCTCGCCACCACCTTCTGCCAGGTCTTTTTGATGTATGGCTCGAACCTTTTCAATCTGATCTTTAATAGCCATGTGCAGACTGTCCGGTAGCATGGTCGCTCTATCTTTACCCCCTTTTCCTCTAAATACGAAAACACTTTTACTCTGAAAATCAATATCTTTGATTCTCAGCTTCAGCAGCTCAGCTTTTCGTAGGCCGCAACCATAGAGCATTGAAAACATCAGTCGATATTTGTCACTCATAAGATTGATAATGCTTAACGCTTCCTCATGATTTAACACGGTTGGTACGCGCTTGGGTGCTCTTGCTCGAACGGCATCCGGTAAGAGTGTTAGTTCCCGTTCAAAAACATGTTTATACATAAAAACGATTGCGCACAACGCCAGGTTTTGTGTTGAAGAGGTGACGTGGCGTTTAACGGCCAAATAGGTTAGGAATTGTGTGACCTCATGCTCACCAAGTTCTTTAGGGTGCCTTTTGTTATTAAAAAGAATGAATCGTTTTATCCAGAGTAAGTATGTTTTCTCAGTTTGAATTGAATAATGTTTCGTTCGGAGAACACTCCGAACATTTTCCAGAAATGGGCTTTGAGCCATAGACAATCTCCAATTTTGACGGATGTGTAATTACTGAGAATTCTCAGTAACACGCATTGTAAAACTAAAGAAATGTTCATGAATGCCGCACCAAAGGCGGGGTTTGGTATAAAATAGGGCTGGGATTAGTGAGACTTCTCAGTAAATACATACAACTGGGAAAATATTAGTTAGAGTATTGTTTGTTAAGTGTTTTATTTAATCTGAGTGCTGTTATTACTGAGAATTCACAGTAACACTCAAATAAATCATTGGAAACTGGCTCATAATCAGGTGTAAGGTATTGTTATCAATATATTATGTTGGGAGTTCAGAGATGAGTAAGACTGCGTGTTACTGTGAATTCTCTATAATAAGATGTTAGGTGACAGGTGTGATTGAGAATACCGCTTCGTTAGTCATTCTTTATCTTGGAGCTCTGTTTATTTTTGTTGGGGTTGTTTCCGCAATATTAAACCAGTTTTCTTTTTGGGCGCACCGAGAACAGTATAGTAATGACAAGTTTGTGGCAGGAATTACATTTTCTTTTTTACCCATTTTATTTCCCCAGTTTAACGATGAAAAGCTTCAAAGATTAGCCTTGTTTCGCGCTAAACTTTTTATCTATTGCGTGCCTGTTGGCTTGCTAGCTGTTATTTTAACATTAGTATTTGAGGGCGTTTTATAAGCATGTCACCTAACAAAAAAATTAAGTCACTCACTTCGTTCGCTGGGACGCATACACGTGGGCTGCTTCGCATTATAGCCCACGCGTCTGCGCCCCTTATTTAAAAGTTATGCATCTGGAATAAATTGGAATGACTAAGCACGAAAAAATAGCTCTACTAGTGCTGTTGCTTTTATTTGCCGGCAGAGTTGGCGGCCTTGTTCGTGATGTTTATCTCTCGCAAACCTATGGAGCAACTATCCCGCCAGACGTGCTATCTATGTGGGAGCAACTGTCCATATTTATTGGTGGTCTAGTAAATTTTGGTGCGGCAGTTTGGGTGTTTTTCGAGTGCAAGTCCCTAAGGTTAAAGCTTTGGGTTTGGCCCTTGTTTTCATTGGCATTTGGGCTTACTGGTGTAGTGCTTTTCTATTTGGTTCAGTTGTTCCAGCAAAGTAACAGTGAAAATGCATAACAAAACGTGAAAGCAAGGGCACTTTGTGCCGGGACCGCTTAACAGCGGCCCCTTCACTCAGCGTTATAACCCATCACGGACGTTAACTTGAGAATTTTAATTTCATTTTTTCTAATCATATTCGCAAGCGATTGTTATGCTTGTTTTGTTCCGCCAGAAGGACTGAGCGACGAGCATAAACTCACCTTTGCTGGAAATGTTGGAGCTGGGATTGTACTGTTTTTGTTTGCGTTATTATGTCGATATTTCAGCCAAAAGTCGCGGCTTTGGGTGCCTGCTTTATTTGGGCTTTCTCTGGGCTACATACCGGCTGTTATGTATTTCCTTTTCATGGAAGGTATAGCTGGACCTGGCGGAGCGTGTGGGAGACCCGAGCTACTAGAGATGGGTAGCGTCATTCTGGTTAGCTTTTCAATTTTGGCTGGCTATGAGCTATTCAATTGGCTTAGGCTTCGGCGTAAAAATGGGTTATAACAAGTTAAAGCAGCGGAAAACCACTCGCTGGCTGCGCCAAAACGCTCGCGTTTTCCGCTGTTTAAAGCGTTATGTGCCGCTAGACAATGCGAGATTTAAAAATTAAAACTGAATTCGCAGCAAGAGAGAAAAAGTTCTTAGGGGGTTTGCTTATTTTCGCGCTCCCCTTTGCCGTTGTAGTCGTTATTAATTCTCTTTCGTCCATGTACATAAATCCCGGTTTTCCTTTCGTCATCATGGTGCTAGGTTTTATGTTTGCTACTTTTACATGGTATCGATGCCCTAAATGCAACTCGATACCGCGTGCTTTAGGAAATCCTGGGGTGCAGCTGTTTGCTAAAAAGTGCGGAGTATGTGGAGCTCAACTAAGGTGAAAGCACATAACAAGCCAATCAACTCACTCACTGCGTTCGCTGGGACGCATACACGCGGGGCGGCTTCGCCATTATGCCCCACATGTCTGCGCCCGTTATTGAAAAGTTAGAGTTCAGGGATGTATTCGATATCAATTCATTACAAATTAACCGAATATTGCTCTTTGTTGGCAGAAGTGAGCGAAAGTGAAGTCGGCAGTAAAACTGCCAACAAGTTGTATTTTAAAATAATGGCATATCCAATTTGGGGTGCTATTTACTTGTTTAAGCTTTGTAAAGAAGGTAAATGCCATTTTGTATTTTCTAGAATGGGTTTTGCGCGAAAGTCAAACTCAGGTATTAGCAAACTCCAATGGAGTGAAGTTGTAAAAGTGGTGAATATTGAGCATTTCTATTTGCTCGTTGGAAATGAAAATTGGATAGCTCCAGTCCCTAAACGATGTCTGACATCAGATCAAAAAGCGCTCTTGGAAACATGGGCATTGATGAAATTGACAAATGAACTCTAACAAACACATTATGTTCATTCGCTCCGCTCATTGGGACGCATACTCGCTGGCTGGCGCTTCGCGCAATTATAGCCAGCAAGTATGCGCCCCATATGTGAAGCGTTAGGTGCTAATCAGGAAAAATGAAGACAAAGTTTTTAACATGTTACGATTATGGCCAAGGAGGAGTTTGGCGTTTTGTCTTTGCCAATAGTAAGGAACAGTTAATCGAATCTTATCCAGAGCTGTGAGCGTCCGGTAATCCCCACATTCAATTCATAAGTTAGCTACGGCATGGTGTTCTTTTATGCAAAGGAGAATGATCATGCAGCAACGAAGAGAAGTGCAAGATTGGCTCAATCTATTTGAGCAACAAAAACAAAGCGGACTCACTGCGGTGGAGTTTTGTCGCCAGCAGCAGATTAACGTTCAAACCTACTATACCAGGCGTCGTGATATTCTGCTTCAACGAACAAGCAGCAAGTTCGTTCAAGTGAAACGCGAAGTCACGAAGATTGAGTCATACACCGAAGAAATGGGGGGCGACCTTCTCCTGCAACTCGGAGACGCTCAATTGAGCGTGCCAACGAACATGAGTCCTCATTGGGTTGCTACTGTGATGAAGGCATTGGCCGAATGAAGATGTTCGTTGAGCCTGCCGATATTTATCTATACATGGATATCGTCGACTTCCGCAAATCCATTAATGGCTTGATTGTAGTGGTCGAGCAAGACATGAACCTTAATCCGTTTCGCGATGCACTGTTTGTGTTTTGCAATAAAAAGCGCGATAAAGTCAAAATACTCTACTGGGATAAAACGGGCTTTGCACTCTGGTATAAACGTCTCGAGAAGCATCGGTTTAAGTGGCCTGTCGAGACGGAATTGCAACAACTGCACGTGAGTGAACAACAGCTACAATGGCTGTTATCGGGCTACGATGTCATAGGCCATCAGCCATTGCACTACAATACATCCGGCTTATAACCTGTGATCATAAGTCGCGATTATCGATCACCAAACGGTCTTAATAATGTCGGGTAATCAGTGGCTTATTGCATGATAATAACGTCATGAATATTGATATCGAAAACTTACCCGACGATCCAGCAACATTGAAAAAGATGTTGTCGCAAGTCATGTCTCGTAATCAATACCTTGAAGAGCAGTTTCGTATTGCCCAGCATAAGCAGTTTGGTAAAAGCACCGAAGGCCACCCTGGGCAAGGTGAGTTGTTCAATGAAGCGGAAGAACTGGTTGTTGAGGCTGAAACCGCCGAAGAAACGATTAGCTACACCCGTAAAAAGCCGGTACGTAAACCGCTACCCAAAGACCTTCCCCGTGAGGTTATCGTTCACGATATTACGGATGAAGAAAAAATCTGTGGCTGTTGTTCGGGTGAATTACATCGCATCGGTGAAGATAAGTCAGAGAAGCTTCAGTTTATCCCTGCTCAGGTCAAAGTGATTGAGCATGTTCGCCCTAAATATGCGTGCCGTACTTGTGAGAACGACGGTATCAGCAATAAGGTAAAGCAAGCTCCTGTGCCTCACTGCGTTATCCCAAAAGGTTATGCAACGCCAAGCTTATTAGCGCAAATCATCACCAGCAAATATCAGTATGGGCTACCGCTTTATCGTCAAGAGGCCATGTTTAAGCAGCATGGTATTGAACTCAGCCGTAAGACGATGGCGGACTGGATAATCCGCTGCGCTGAGTTGTTTAAACCCCTTTATGACCAACTTCATCAACACCTGCTGCAACAACCGGTTATCGCTGCGGATGAAACCACGTTGAAGGTGATTGAGTCTGAGAAAGTGAATAGCTATATGTGGCTATATGCCAGTGGCGCTGATTCACCTAGCGGTAATATCCCCGATACAGCGATACCTAACATCGTGCTCTACGACTATCACAATAGTCGAGCTGGGCAATGCGCGGTAGACTTCCTTGATGGCTATAACGGTTACCTACAAGTGGATGGTTATCAAGGCTACGAGCAAACGCAAGCCACACTCGTCGGGTGCTGGGCACATGCCCGCCGTAAGTTTATGGAAGCGAAGAAAGGCGCGGGTAAAAAAGGCAGTGGCAAAGCGGATTGGGCACTCAATCACATCCAAAAACTCTACCGCATCGAAACCCAGTTAAAAGATAAAACGGTGGAAGAACGCTACCTCACCCGACAAGAAAAGAGCCTGCCGTTACTCAATCAGCTCCATACATGGCTAGCGAAATCGGTTCAACAGGTGCTGCCGAAAACCAAATTAGGTGAAGCGATACAATACTGCTTAAACCAATGGGAAAAGCTTGCACGCTACACACTCGATGGATTACTGAATATAGATAATAATCGCGCTGAGCGCGCGATTAAACCGTTCGTCATCGGCAGAAAAAACTGGCTGTTTAGCCAAACCGCCACGGGCGCAAATGCCAGTGCGGTGCTTTATAGCATCATTGAAACCGCAAAAGCCAACGACCTCAATGTGTTCGAGTATGTAATGACATGCCTTGATGAAGTCAGCAAGCCCGACGCCGATATCGAGCAACTGCTACCATGGCAGTTTGATAAGCGCTAGGTGGTATTGCCGGACGGATACCCAGAGCTCGAAGTGGTGCAAGAAATACCACATTGGATGGATTCTAAAACCTTGGCTCAATTAAACAAACTCTCGATCGACATAGAAGACTCAAAGAATGAGTTTTTGGTTGCTTTAGTTACTGAGCGAACAAAGCGTAATTGATGGCAATATTCGGCGTTTACTCTCACCCCAAAACAAGGATGTAATATGCACGCACCTAACAAAAAAATTAAGCCACTCACTTCGTTCGCTGGGACGCATACACGTGGGCTGCTTCGCATTTTAGCCCACGCGTCTGCGCCCCTTATTTAAAAGTTATGCCATCAAGGAAAGTAAACGATGATATTAGGAATCCGATGTAGCACCAATGATTTTTCTTTCGCCGTATTGAGTGGGAGTATTGAAATGCCTCAGTTACATGAGGTGCGAAGTATTTCATTTCCTGCTAAATACTCCCAACCAGAAAAGCTCAAGTGGTTTCTAGATGAACTACAGGAGTTAAATCGAAAATATACAATTTCGGGCTGGGCAATTAAGGGCGCTGAGCCAATGGCTGCAAAAGGAAAATCTTATGCTGACAGAGTTGAACTAGAGGCAATGATTTCTTTATCTGCTGCAATTCTTGGTAGTTCCAATTCTATACGCAAAGTTAAACCAACAATTGCAAAGGATCTAGGTCTGAAAGGCCGAGCAAAATCTTTAGTTGAAGATTTAGAATTCACAAAAATTGCAGGGCTGGATCAAAAGAATGATAAGGAATTTGAAGCAATAGTTGTGGCTTGGAGCTGCCTGTAAATATGAGTGTAGGCTTTGATTTCAAAAAACGCTTGGGCGCTGGTCATTTTGGTGAAGTGTGGCATGCCGTAGACCTTGGTCTAAATTCTGAGTGCGCATTAAAGTGTATACCACCAGATAAAGTTATTAATAAGAAGAATTTCTACCAAGAAGCTCAAACCCTTAAGGCGGCAGAGCACGCGAATATTGTTAGGGTTAATGAGACAGGAAAACTTGACGATGATCGAATCTATGTCTCAATGGAGTTTCTCGTAAATGGCAGTTTGGAAGATGAGGCTAGTGGAGGATATGTTCCTCTTAGAAGAGCCAAAAAACTCATGTGCGACGTACTTAGAGGGCTTGAATATGCTCATGAAAAAGGAATTGTCCATCGAGATATAAAACCAGCCAATATTTTAATTGGCGATAACGGAGAGGGCAAACTTTCCGATTTCGGTTTGGCGTTGCCAGACCTCAAAAAGCTAGACTTGTCAGCAATTAAGGGTTACCAATACCTGATTCATCTTGCGCCAGAAGTTTCTACATTTGGAGATCACGATGAACTGGCTGATGTATACGCAGCTGGAGTCACGCTTTATAGATTAGTTAATGGAGATAGTTACCTCCCAGTGCTAAAGCCTTTAGAGGCAGTTCGTAGAGCAAGGGCTGGAGAATATCCAAATCGGGATCTCTATAGAGGCTTTATTCCGGTAGCTTTGAAGAGAGTTATCAATAAGGCTATGGCAGTTAATCCTGCTGATCGCTATCAATCCGCACAAGAAATGCGCCGAGCACTAGAGGCTGTTCCAATAGCTATGGATTGGGAAGAGAATAATTTAGCTCAAGGGCGTGTATGGAAAGGTAGTGATGGAAAGCGCGATCTCGAAGTTTCGCGAATTAAGTCAGCCAATGGCTTATGGGATATTCAAGTAAAGAAGGCCAATATTGGGAAAGCATTAAGAAGAGACAATACGATGAGCGAAAGTGGTCTAAACGAAAAACAAGCTATGAGAAAGGCTTACCGTATTTTGCAGAAATTCGTGAATGGTAAGGCATAACAAAGCATTGCAGCGGACAAGCCGCTGAATGCGGCGTTATATCGCAAAAGGATGTTTAGCTAATGAGAGTTCTTTCAATTTTACTGGTGCTCGCACTATCTGGTTGCATGAGTACCGAAGTGGTCCCACAAGGACCCACCTTCAATTATTCAAAACAACAAAGTAACGACAAGGCAGTCGCATATTTTTATCAGTTTGACATGCCAGGTGTTAATGCTTGCCTATTGGTTGGTATAAATGACAAATATGAAGGTTGCGTTGGTTATCCGGGCTTCGCCAAGGTCACAGTCGAACCCGGAAATAAAGAAGTTTCATTTACACCGAATGCGCCAATCAAAATCTCGAACCTAGAATTTGAGTTCAACTTTGAAGCAGGGAAAGAGTACTTCTTTGTTTATCAACTTGTTGGTCAAAAAGCAGATTCTGACACGGAAATAAAAACTCAGTACAACATGCTTTTGGACTCTACTTACGGTTGGTATTTGGTTGCAAAACACCAAGCTCTTGAAGAGTTGAAAGAGCTCAGGGCTTGGCATAATGCGATATAACAAGTTAAATCAGCGGAAAACCACTCGCTGCGCTCGCGTTTTCCGCTGTTTAAAGCGTTAGGGCTCTTGGTGCATACGAATGAAAGCCAGTGATTTTTTAAAAAAGCTTGAGTATGACCCTGAATATCAGGAAATGAGAAAGCGCAAAGAGATAGAGCTTAAAGAGGGAGAGGCTCTGTTAGCGGCAGACGAACTAGGCCTTATCCAAGAGCTAGAGGAGGCGGGTTACGAAGTTGAATCAGTTTGGGACTTTGTTAATAACAACAATCGTTATCAGTTTCTGCGTAGATTTAACGGAAGCTATAACAAAGCCTATTCAATTTTGGTTAAACACCTTCAGATAGAGCATCATCCAAGAATCAGAGAGGGTATTATTCGTGCCCTCACTGAGAAAGATGCGAATGAAGTGGCGGCGCAAGCGCTTTTATCTGAATTTTACCAAGAGCAAGATTCAAATTTGAAATGGGTTCTGGCGAATGCCTTAAGAACAGTTTTAACCCGCTCGCAAAAGGCGAAACACCCAGAGTATAAGGAAGTTTACAGTGGCAAAGGCAAGCCCTAACAAGCGCATGTTGTCGGACTGGTTTTCCGCTGCGCTCCAAACCAGCCGCAAATGCGGGCGCTGGGGGATCCCCTCATAAATCAGGCATACCGGTAACGTGTACCCGCTGAATATATTGGGCTATCGCCCAGCGAATTTCCGTCATTGAAACGGGATAATCTCGCCACCGTTTCCAAACTTCCCGACCTAGTCTTATTAGTGAGAGCACAGGGCGATGTCGGATAGTGTTGGCTTGGAAGGCTCGCTGCCATTGATGTTTTTGAGCAATGATGCCAATCAACCGTAACAGCCACTCGGCAAGCATAGCAATGAGCAACAGCATATCGAAGCGTTTAGGGCAGCGTGTTCTGCTATGACGGAGCCCTAGTCCGTACTGAGGACTTTTGATATCGCGGAAACTTTCTTCTATTTGCATTCGCTTAGCATAGAGGTTGACGAGCTTCTTTGAGGTCAGCGATTCGGCAGGAATATTGGTTGCCAGTAGCCAAGGCTCTTTGCTGCTATCACGATAATTCTGTTGTGCATTGTGATGACGGCCAGCTTTCGAAGAACGCTGGTCTTTACGACCTTTGGATTTAGCTTTATACAAATGTAGATAGGCATTAATAGGCCTTTTTCGTCCTAATTCCCCGAAGCCCAGGTAACGCGCTTTGGCGTTAGCAGAGGGATAAAATGACTTATTACTGAGCCATTTAGATTGGCCATGTTCACGAAAGCCGACTTCACCACGGACACGCCCAAGCCAGAACCAACCAAGTTTCTCCACTTCCCGGAACCAGGTGTTGCGATAACCGGCATCGGTGACGATAAGAGGACAACAGCGCTCTGGCAGTATGGCAGCCAATTCTTGTAGAAAGGGGTTGTGGCTGACCGGTGAGTTATATTGGGAAAATGGAAATACTCGTTCATAGAGTATGACGGAGCGCCCCTCAAAACTCACTGAGGCACGCAACGTTTGATGACGCATTTGTTCTCTTACATCGGACCAATCAATGAGGATAATAGGCATTGGGTTTGCACCACAAAGGAATCGGGCATGCCAACGGTAAATATCCATCCGCTCCTGGTACAACGCATGGTTGCCCAGCAGACGGTCAATACGTTTAATATTGTGTTTAGCCGCAACTGGTCCGGAGATATTCCGGCCCAGTTCAGTCAGTGAGAGCTGCTGCCCGTCAAGCAAGGATTGCACAGCAATCATCAGAGAGGAAAGCCGTTTTTGATGTAAATTAGGGCATTGATTCTTAAGCAAATCATGTAAGATAGAGATATCACGCATGGTGTGTGGTTCTACTTGGTTTTTGGCGAAATGAATTAGATCAAATCGCGCCATGCGTGTCTATATTATTGAACCTGCTTTAATTTATGAGGGGATTCGTTAGATTGGAGCGTTAGGGTAAACGAGGTATTTAGTGGCAAAGGAACAGCAATACAAATACAAAGGTAGTAAATGTGCCATTTGCGGAATGAGCGTCTCGGAAATGGTCAATCGCTTTGGTACCTTTAACCGAATGTTTGAATTACATCATATCGACCCTGGCAAAAAAGCTAACAACTATAAAAATCTTATAAAGCAAAAACTTTCAGCTAAGCAACTAGATGAACTTGATAAATGCATTCTGCTTTGCCGCAACTGCCACGGCTTGGTTCATGCGCAAAATATAGAAATTAATGGCGAAATCAGCATAAATTACAATGGACATGAAGTATCTCAGAAAATAACCGGCTGGTTAGTCGTCGACCAAATTAACAAGAAGCTTCAAATCTTATGTGAAGAGCAATTACTTATTGAACCTTTCATAGAACAAATTTCTGAACAGAGTAAGAAACTTGTTTTTGGTGTTCAATTGCAAGATGGTTCACATTTAAAAAATCAATTAAAGTCTCTGAAGTTAAATCAAAGCTATAAAGTGTGGAAAGCCGAAACTAATGAACTAATGCTCAGAGTAACTAGGCATGACGAAACTTTTGAAATTGAAAACAATATTAAGTTTCCATTTATAGAGATGGATGGCGGCCAGCAGGCAAAGGACGATAAATTTTGGTATAGAAAAGGTATAGTTCTTTACGATACAGGTGAAGTTCAAACTGCAGGTTCGTTTACCTTTCACCTAACAGTCGACTGTTTCCCCTAACAAGCGCATAAACTCACTCGCAGGCTGTAGGCTCAGTCGCTTCGCTCGCGGGGGACAAATACACGTAGGCTCCCCTCGCTTTGCTCGGTATTTTAGCCTACGTATATTTGCCCGTTATGCGGGCCGTTAGGCAACAGGTCATCTGCATGTCAGTACCGCAAAATAAGACCGATCTTCTTTCTGCAATCCAGAAAGAACATAGAAAACTAAGCAGTGAAATTGCACTGATTCCTGCTGAATTCGTCTTGGACAAGACTATGGATGGACATGCCAAAGGCAGCAAAATGAGTCCTCATAACTTGATCTCGTATCTTGTTGGCTGGAACGAACTAGTTCTGAAATGGCACGCGAAAATTGCGTCAGGAGAAAAAGTTGACTTCCCCGAGACCGGATTCAAGTGGAATGAACTGGGGTCGCTAGCGGGAAAGTTTTACAAAGACTATGAAGGCGTTCCATTTGATAACTTGGTTGTGCGACTGAATTCCGCCAAGGATAAAATAGTTGAATTGGTGGAGAGCCATGACGACTCTGAGCTCTATGGAAAGCCATGGTATGAAAAATGGACTATGGGAAGGATGATTCAATTTAATACCTCTTCTCCATACACCAATGCCTGCGGGCGACTCAGAAAGTGGAGAAAATCTAGTCATGCCTAACAATTCATTCAAGCCGACGCCGCTTCGCGGCGCGGCTTAATTCAGGCGTTGGTATGACTCCCTTTGTCAACCCTGAACGAGTGCTTCCCTGACACTCTTTCAGTCCATAACTAGTTATCTTTTTCACTCAAATAAATGAGCTAACGCACCGGATGAGGCAGTAATGTCGTCGGTTGTTATGGCGAGTGTCGCCCCAGTGGTACTCGTAGGTTACTTATTCGATGAATAAGCAGAGCTGACCTTACTCAATCCGCCGTGCCACCTTCTCATCAGTCTATGCTCGTGGGTCAATCACGGTTAAGTGATTGCCATCATAACGCCCTCGTAGGTTGTGCCACTTTCCGCGGCCCGATCCGAATGCGTTAGCTCAAACTCGTTTGTCATGCAGGTACCCGGCTCAGTCTTAATTTGGGATTAACCGGAGTGAGTACCACTTCTTTTGCGATTGCCCAGATGTAGGCTGCCATTTCCCTGGCAATGGCGGTAATGATGAGGTTGTAGTGTTTTCCTCTCTTGCTCATCCGCTGATAGCGTTTGCACAGGCGAAGCTGTGCTTTCCAAGCAATATCGACGATGTCTTTGGGTAAGCCTTCCTGCCTTAACTGTAACTCGGTGGAGACGTTTGCCGGGTATCGATAACTGTGCGCACCTTCAATCAGTAAACGCCTGGCTCTGCCGTTTCCGGCTTTAGTAATGGCTCCTAAGTGCCGCTTTCCACCTGATGATTGTTCGCTGGGAACCAGGCCTAAATAGGCCATGAGTTTTCTGGGATGGTCGAAGCGGTGTAAATCACCGAGTTCTGCCACGACACCAACAGCCACTAGCAAGCGAACGCCCCGCATAGCCTGAATGGCTTTCACTACCGGATAATAACGCCATTGGTGAACATGATGAGTGAGTTCATTATCCAGCCGTTCTAATCGCCGGATGCGTTCGTCAATGGTCTGAAGTTGTTCCTGCAAAACAATTTGCTGCGCCGGATGGGGCAATATCAATTCAGTGAGCCACCGCAGATGTTTCTTCGACCAGTTGGCTGTGCCTTCATAACGAATATTGTTTCGAAGCAGTAAGGCCTTAAGCTGATACTTCGCTTCTTTTAAATCCTTCATGGCCGCTTCACGAGCGCGGGATAAATCGCGAACCGCTTCATCTTCGGGCTCCGGGACATAGATTGGCGTGAGGTCTTCTGACTTCAATGACCTCACCAATTTAAGCGCATCCCGGCGGTCGGTTTTAATTCGCTCCCCAGGCTTTTTGGGAATAAGCGATGGCGCAACCACATAACAGCAATGCCCCAGGCTGGTAATGAGCCGGTAAATCCAATAGCCACAAGGTCCAGCTTCATAAACCACGTGCAGAGTCGCGCCAGGATATTTAGATTCAAACTGGCGAAGTAACTTTTTAACACTGACCTTGGAAGAGGGGATACGGCCATAATGAACCGGACTCGCCCCACGCTGTTCCTCACAATAAGCTACTTCATGAAACTCTTTGTGCGTATCCAAACCAATAAAAATCATGCTATGTTTGTTCATGCTAGCCTCCAAATGATTTAGTCTTAAGCAAACTAATTATGGCACTGGCTTTCAGCTAACCCACGAAAATGCGGAGGCTAGCACTTTCACCGGGAGTCATTGTGTCTATGGCTCTAGGGCAGCATGAATATATCTGGCACAGAAATAGAAGTAGTCACGAACCCGTATAGCAAGTCGGCAGCACCTATTGACTGCGAATACGATGATGAGGTTCGTTCAATATTGGTAAAAGGCCCATGGCATGATGACATAATTGACTTCATGCAGAAAAACCAGATAAAAGGGCTTTACCTCAATTACGCAAAAGGATTTGAGTGCCCAAACTTTGATTTTCTAGCTGATTTGCCAGAATTAGAGTTGCTCAACATTATCTACACGCCTGTAGATTCACTACTTTCCATTGAGACTTTAGTAAATCTAAAATCACTGAGCTTGTCTTGCCACTGGAAAGACAAGATCGATCTAAGTCGGTTGAAGAGACTTGCTCGTTGTTTTATTAGCTATGGGAAAGGCGCTGAGTCAGTTTTTGAGTGCTCGTCTTTACGCTATCTATATATTGACGAGTTTAAGCTTAAAGACTTTTCTAAGCTTAAAAACTTGGCCAAAGTTGAGTATTTAACTATTGGTAATTCTAATTTCAATGCACCGGAATTACTTGGCGACATCCAATTCCTGCGAAAGCTGGTTTTATTGAATTGTAGGAAGCTTGATAGGCTAGATGGTATAGGTAAATTGAGCAGATTAGAGTGGCTAACGATTGATGGATCGAGAGTGCTGAGTAGCATAGAAGAGCTTTCAACACTTAATAGTCTAAAAGTGTTGCAGCTATCTAACAATAAAGAAATTGAAACACTATCGGATATCAAAGAGTTAACTCAGCTGAGAGCGCTTTCGTTTTTTGGTGATACGAAAATAGTTGATGGCGACTTTGAGTTTTTAGAAACATTCCCGTCATTATCATTGGTTGGCTTTGCGGGTAGACGCCATTACACGCATAAGCCTGCAAGGTCGTGGAACTGGAATGACTATGAGAGTGGAAAAACCGGGCTTTTGCGCAAGTGAAGCCATAACAAGCGGCTCCACCGGACAAATTTTAGTGTCACCTTTTTTGTCCCAAAAAAGCCGCCAATAAAATTTGCTCGGTGAGCCGGGCGTTGATGTCCGCTTTAGCAAAATTATTAGTTCTAGAGTGAGCTAGGTGGTCTTTTCGGAATGACCGCTTTTGACCAAAGTCAGAAGTAAGAAATCACATCGTCGAATGTCTGCAATTTGTCTTTAACTGACCTTGGCTATCCAGCAAAGTCCAATCAGATTTTGCACAAAACTACCGTCTTCAGAAAGTTGAATTTTTACTGATCACGGCCAGCAAAAGCGGCGTTGAGGATATGCCTGAAGTCGGCATCTAACATGGCCACCGGGTTGGTGTGATGTTCAGTATCCCGCATGACCAGTGCAGCGATATAGCCTCCAGCGCGATACCGGCGCAGGCCGGATTAAAGTCAGGCGCGCAGTAAGCTTCCAGCGCATGAGTCAGAGCGTCCATACCGGTCCAGGCTGTCAGGTTGGCGGGTAGCCCTACCAGTAATTCCGGGTCGTCGATAATGGCAAAAGGAAAATGCGCCGGGTGGTAAGCCACGCGTTTACGCTGCTGCGCTTCATAGGTGATCACGCAGGAACTACCGGATAATTGGGAGCCCGTTCCTGCTGTAGTGGGAATAATAACCAGGGCGACAAAAAAGTTATTATCAGCAGGAACAGTAAGACTGTCGGGCGATTCAAAAAAGCAAAATTCCCACAGGTCATGCTTGTTCTGAGCCGTTAGTGAGATGCCTTTGGTAACATCGATGGCACTACCGCCGCCCAGCGCTATCACGCAGTCGCACTGAGATGCTGTGTATTGTGCTACGCCGTTATCCACATTGGTTCGGGTTGGGTTGCCTTTAATATCGTGAAATACGACTCCTTACAGGTAAATGAACAACGGTTAGATAATCAGCGCCTTGGTTTCGGTATACTCGTGCAGACCGCTCAGACCCCATTCCCGCCCGTTGCCGGATTGTTTGTAGCCACCAAACGGCGCATCAGTGTTGAATAATGCGCCCTGGATATAGCATTGGCCGGCGCGAATACGGCGGGCAATCAGCTTGGCTTCTTCTGCATCTTTGGCATACACGCCTGAGGACAAACCATAGGGGGTGTCATTGGCAATACTGATTGCCTGATTAAGAGACTGGTAAGGCATTATGCACAGCACCGGGCCAAAGATTTCTTCCCGGGCGATGGTCATATCATTGCTGACATTAGAGAATATGGTGGGTGCCACATAGGCTCCCTGCTGCAGACTGGCGTGCACCGCTGTGCCGCCGCAAACCAGTTTTGCACCTTCGTTAATGCCTTGCTGAATGAAGCCGGCAATACGCTTTTGTTGCTTATGCGAACTTACCGGGCCCAGCATGGTATTGGGATCAAGAGGATTGCCGGGTCGCCATTCTGCAGCAACCTGAGCGGCAATTTCCTCTGCTTCTTTGAGTGATTCAGCAGGCACCAGCATGCGTGTTAGCGCGCAGCAGGTCTGGCCGGAATTGATCATGACATCTTCAACGCCATAGCGCACGGCAGCGGCTAAATCTGCACCCGGGGCAATGATGTAAGGGGATTTACCACCAAGCTCCTGGCACACGCGCTTTACGCCGGGCGCGGCAGCCTGAGCCACTTTCACGCCCGCCAGGGTTGAGCCGGTAAACGACACCATGTCCACATCGGCATGGCTACATAAATAGTCGCCGATGTCACTGCCGACCGCAGTGAGTACATTTACCACGCCAGCCGGCACGCCGGCTGCGTGAATAATGTCTGCCAGAATAAGGTCTTGCAGGGGCGTTTGTTCTGCTGGTTTTAAAATCGTGGTGCAACCCGCGGCGAGGGCAGGCCCTAACTTGCCGGCCAGTTGCGACAACGGGTAATTCCATGGGTTTATCAAAACACACACGCCTACGGCCTCCTGCACTTTGATATAGTTATCAAAGGTTTCGGATTCTTCCATATGAGCGGCCAGGCCAGCGAAGCTGCGAAAGGCATCAATACTGCCTTGTACCTGGATCTCATCGGCCAGTGCCACCGGGCAACCCATTGAATTGACAATGGCTTCGATTAACTCATCTTTACGTGCTTCCATGCCATCGGCAATCGCATGAATTAAACCAGCGCGATACTCTGCGGTGGTTGCTGACCAGCTCGAAAAGGCGTGTTTAGCAGCGGCTACAGCGGCGTTGATGTCGCTCTCACATGCGGCCGGAACAGTGGCGTAAATACTGCCGTCAGCCGGATTAATGACATCGATTTTGCTTACCGACTGACTGGTTACCCAACCGCCATTAATATAAAGTTGCGGGTAGTCTTTCATTATTAATTATCCTTTTTGGGTCGCCAGGACGGTTAGTCATTGGCCATTTTCAGTACGGCACCTAGCAGCACATTACAGCCCGCTTTAATATCTGCTGGCGTGGCATTTTCAGCTTCGTTATGGCTGATGCCTTTTTCGCAGGGAATAAAAATCATCGACGTTGGGATCACCCGCGACGTGTACACCGAGTCGTGGCCGGCCCCCGAGAACATCTCCTCATAGGCATAGCCGTTAGCCTGAGTGGCTTCGCGAACCGCGTTGATACAGTCGGTATTAAATTCTACCGCTGGTGAATTCCATTCGTCTTTAATTTCAAAGGTCAGGCCAAATTTTTCACAGGTTTTTTGTGTGATGTCGCGAAACGCAGCGTCCATTTGTTCAAGAATTTTCTGGTCCGGATGGCGTAAATCCACCGCCATGGTCAAACGGGCCGGCACGGTATTGCGTGAGCCGGGCTCAGCCTTTATATCGCCAAAAGTTGCCCGCGCCCAGGGCGAATGCTCGGCCGCCAGAGCGTATAACTCACTCACAATGGCCGATTGCGCCATAAACGGATCGCGGCGCTGCTCCATAGGCGTTGGACCGGCGTGAACCGGCTGGCCATCAATAATTAAATCGTACCAGCGCATGCCCTGTACACCTTTCACCACGCCAATCGGCTTTTCCAGCGATTCAAGAATAGGGCCCTGCTCAATGTGCAGTTCAAACGCTGCTTTCACCGGGAACGGTTGGCACGGCTCGGTACCGGCAAAGCCGATTTCTTCGAGCGCTTGTTTAATAGTGATGCCCTGTTTGTCGGTGCGGGATAACCCGTATTCTAAATCAAATTCACCACACCATACGCCCGAGCCGACCATGGCCGGTGAGAAACGTGCGCCTTCTTCGTTGGTCCATACGGCCACTTCGATGGGGTGTTTAGTGGTGATCCCGGCATCATGCAGCGTGCGCAGTACTTCCAGACCGCCAAGCACACCATACACACCGTCGAATTTGCCGCCGGTGGGCTGAGTGTCGAGGTGGCTGCCCATTAACACTGGCGGCAGCGAATCATCACTTCCTGCCTTATGCAGAAACAGGTTGCCCATTTGGTCTACCCGCATGGTGCAGCCAATGTCTTTGCACCAGCGAATAAACAGCTCACGGCCGATCTTATCTTTTTCGGTTAATGCCTGTCGGTTACAGCCGCCCTTGGCAGTGCCGCCAATGTCGGCCATTTCCATCAGGGTTGACCACAGTCGTTCACCATTTACTGCTAATGCTGTCATTGTTGTAACTCCTATGCGTCTTTACGGCTAAGTGGCTGACACATACAGTGAACGCCACCACCACCAGAGGTAAACATGGACATATCCGGGCTGTACACTTCAAGGCCATGGGCTTTGGCTTTTTCGACCAGTTCATTGCTACCTGCAGGCACCAGCACGCGGTCGTTACCCAGTGCGACTACGTTTACACCCAGCTCCAGTACCGAGCGGTACGACAGGTCGATGATTTCGATACCGCGGGACTTAAACCAGTCCAGCTGTTCCTGTTCTACGGCCTGGGTACACACGGCGGCGAGCTTTTCAGATAACATGGCCACCTTAACGTCCAGGTGCAGGAAGTAGGGGTCAAATTCGTAGGCTCGGAATTCCCAGCCCTCTTTTTCGAGCCAGCCACGCACCTGATCAAGGCCTTCCTTGCTGGTACGTTCACCGGTGTAACCACACAGTATCACGCCTGGCTCCAGCACCATAAAGTCACCCCCCTCAAAGGTACCGGCAGTAACCACATCGTACAAAGGAATATCGTTTTGCTGATAAAATTTCACGACTTCCAGCCATTCACCACGGCGCCACGGGCTGTACATTTGTGTCACGATTGGGCCCCATGGCGTCATCACCGAGGAGTCACGGGCATAAATCTGATAAGGCAGGTTTTCGTCGGCCTGCAGGAAATGGGTTTTTACACCGCAATGCTCGTAAATATCGCACATTTCCTGATACTGTTGCTTGGCAACCTCTTTATCGAAGCTGCGACCCAAACGCATAGAACGGCGGGACATGGCATTACCAGTTTGCCAGGTGTAGTGATCCATCGGACCAATCAATACGTCCTGCAGTACGCCATATTCTGAATTCATACCCCAGTGAGGCATTCTTTCTGTACCCCCAGTAAGGTTACGGCGGCGGAAAAATTGTGAGTTAGTCATCGCTAATTGCTCCATAAGCATTGATGTTTTTTCCAGTTTATGGTGTTAATTAGCATATTCAAGTAACGAATTTATACCATATTGGTGACAAAATGAGACCAATACAATCTCCTTATCTGGATTTACGTCAAATTCCGCTAACGGCATTACGCGCATTTGAGGCGGCCGGCCGGCATAGCCATATTCGCCGTGCAGCGCAGGAACTGCACGTTTCACATTCAGCTTTAAGTCGGCATATACGGCAACTCGAAGAGCGTTTAGGCACTAATCTGTTTCACCGGGAAGGAAATGGAATTCAGTTAACGCCGGTTGGTCGGCGACTACTGGCATCGGTGCAGTTGGCTTTTCAGGAGCTCAATCGCGGGTTGCACTATATGGATCCTACTCAAATTGCCGGTGAACTAGTGATTGCCTGTACCGCGACGATTTCTATGAATTGGCTGTTACCGGTGCTAACCCATGTACAAAAACAGTACCCGGAGATCACACTGCGAATAAAAACGGTGGAGCCACTGGCGGAATCGCTTAACCAGGAGTTCGATATAGCGCTAACCCTTGGCGTCCCTGCCGATAAAAGTCGCGTCGTTAGCAAGCTGTATGACGAATATTATGTGCCTGTGTGCAGCCCCAAGTTGGTTAATGGTCAGCGTCTTAGCTCACCTGCGGCGCTACTTACTCATCCGCTATTACACGACCGGCTTAATCAGTGGCAGCAATGGCTACTGTCGCACGGACTCGATGTACATCAGGCAGCCCAGCATACTTACTTTGATTATGCTTATCAGGCGATTGAAGCTGCCCGGCTTGGTATGGGGCTGGCGCTGGCTGATGTGATGGAAGTCCGTGAAGATATCCAGCAGGGTAAACTCATGCAGATTATCGAAACTAATCAACAGATTGGTGAATCGGTTTTCCTTGTTACTGAACCCCGGGAACATATGACACAGCGAACGCTGCTGGTGCTTAAAACCATAATCAGTAGTCTTGAAAAAAGCGGTGCACGGCTCAATCACGGGGTTTATGAAGTGATTGCCGATACTTTTTCTGCACCTGAATAACTGCCATTCCAAAACCTCATAGCGCCATTAAAAAACACTGTTAGATTGCACAACGCCTAGCTTCTAGACTGAGTCTGGTTTTTAATAGTTCAGTGAAGTGAGATGAACAGACATATCGCAATAGTAGGGTTTGGTAACGTAGGTGCAGCGCTGGCTTATACCCTGATCAATAAGGCGATAGTTGCTCATCTCACTATTATTGATTCCAACAGTGAGAAAGCCTCCAGTCATGCGTTGGACTTGCAAGATGCACTGATTGCCCTTAATCAGGACGTAAGCATCACGGTAAATGACACCGACGATATGCTCAACGCTGACATCATCGTAGTGGCAATCGGCCCGGCGAATATTACCTCGCTGGACCGTCTGGACGAATTTTACAGCAACAAGGCTGGCATTCTCAGTCTGGCGGAAACCCTGAAAGACGCCAGTTATCAGGGGATAGTGCTGAATATTACTAATCCGTGTGACGTTATCACCCAGGTGCTGCAGGCAGCGTCCGGTTTACCGAAGAGTCGTGTCTTTGGTACCGGCACCACCCTGGACTCCCTTCGCCTGCAGCGCCTGTTAGGTGACTACCTGGAGTTAAACCCGGCGGATATTGATGGCTACATGGCCGGTGAACATGGCGACTCCCAGTTTGTTGCCTGGTCGCCCATGCGGATGGCAGGCATACCGGCGTCTGAATGGCACATCAGCGATCAGCAAAAAGCACAAATCGAAAACAACGTCATGCAAACCGGTTCGGTAATTTATAACGGCAAAGGGTGCACTGAGTATGGTATCGGTGCGATGGCGGCCAATATTTGTTATGCCATTCTCAATAACAGCCAGAAAGTGTATTCGGTGTCGGTGTTTGATGAAGCGGCCGGGTGTTATATCAATCATCCAACCCAGGTAGGTAAAGCCGGGTTGGGCAAGCGCTTTGCGCTGTCTCTAAATGATGTTGAGCAGCGCCGGTTTGTTCAATCCGTGAGCATTATTCGCCAGTATGTGGCGATGGCTTAAACCAGTTTAAACAGTTCATGTGTAATCGAAGGTGCCGTATTAAACCTTCTTTACTCCTTCAGACCCGCATTATGCGGGTCTTTTTTTGGGCATAGGCTGATTAGTCGCGGTAAGAGGGGTCTGTGCGATCCAGTTTACGGATCATGGCCTGCCAGATAAGGTCGATACTTTGTGCCATATAGCGGGGGCTGGAGGCCTGTTGGGCAACGTGTTCGCAGATCTCGTCGTCTGGAATTAGCAGCGTGCCACGGGTTTTCATGGTTTCGACCTGAATTTCGCACGCTTTATTGAGGTAGTACATACGATAAAACGCTTCTGCTACCGTGCGGCCAACCGTTAACAAGCCATGATTACGCAGGATCATGCTGTTTTTGTCCCCCATGGCGGCGACTATCGCCTCGCGCTCGTCACATTCCAGTGGGATACCCTGATAATCGTAATAGGCCACCCGATTAAAAAATTCCATGTTGGTTTGATTAACCGGTAATAAACCCTCGGCTAAACCAGACACGGCCATACCTGCCATGGTGTGGGTATGCATAACACAGTGTGCATCGTCTCTGGCCATGTGGAGTGCGCTGTGAATAGTAAATCCGGCCGGGTTCACCGAGGCCGGGCTGTTATCCGCGTTTTCCCCCTGCACGTCGACCATAACCAGATTTGAAGCTGTTACTTCTTCGGGCAGCAGGCCGTAACTATTTAACAGGAAGCGGTCAGCCTCGTCTGGCATACGCGCTGAGATATGGGTAAAAATCATATCGCTCCAGCCATTTAAATCTAATAGCCGGTAAGCGGCAGCAAGGTCGGTACGTAATGCTTGTTCGGCGCTAACAGCGTTTGCACTGTGGCTCAGTTCGGCCATAACAAAGTTCCTCAAAAATCCTTAACGTTTACAGCTCTACGGCTATCACCAGAGCTGTGTAACGCCATTATTTGATTATAACGCGACAGAGCCAGCGTGTACGCGAGCCCTGTTATTTTATGTGTCTGTTCGTCTGGCAGATTAAGACTTCGTGTTTTTTAAGTGCCCAAAGGTTGCCACACCCGTTGCCCGCTCAGGTAACGAAAGTTCGCCTTTAGCCACTTTTTCACGCAGATAACGATAGCTTTGTAATGCCTGGCTGTACATATGCTCGCCAATACTGAGTTCTTTGTATTCAGCGCTGCCGTCATCAAATTGCTCGAGCGGGCGAATTAGCGTGTGGTAATCGCAGGCGAAGAACAGTGGAAAAGAATAACGTTCCTGAGACACTTTTCTCACACGGTGTGAGGTCGCCACAAACTTTCCGGCAGTCAGCACTTCAAGCATATCGCCAATGTTGATAACAAAGGCTTCCTCGCCATCTTTTTGAATCGGTGGGGCATCAATCCACTCGCCATCATCATTCATCACTTCCAGGCCGGGCTGGTCAGGTAGCAGGATAGTAAAGCATTCATAATCGGTGTGAGCACCAATACCCGGCCGGTCTTCTGCCTCGGTATCCAGCGGATAATGTATAAGGCGCAGTTTGGATGGCGGGCAGGTGATCATACTTTCAAAATGATCTTCCGGTAAGCCCAGCGCCAGCGCAAAGCCAGAAAACAACTTACGGCCCAGCGCAAATACGGCTTCATAATAATCGAGTACCGGCTCTTTAAAATTCGCCAGCGTCGGCCATTCATTCTGACCGATTAACGGGGTTTTAGCTTTAACCAGCGGGTGGTCGTGCGGGGCCGGAAAACCCACATCAAAGGCTTCTTTTTTATCGGGTTTGCCGGTGCCATAAATTTCTTCGCCTTCCGGAACAAAGCCTTTATGCGAGGCCGAGCTGCCAATGTAGTATTTCATCTTTTCTTCTTCAGACTGGGCAAAAAAGCGCTTGGCGGCATCGCGCAGGGCGGCAATTTTATCGGCTGGCATGCCATGACCCACGACATACAGAAAACCCACGTCACGGGCGGCTTTGCCCATCTGCTCAGCTACATTTAAGCGAGCTTCAACCGACTCGCTGAATAAGCCGGAAATATCAATCACCGGAATTTCGGTAAAGGTGTTAGATGTCATTGTCATTCTCAACTTGTTGTCTTTGTCTTAAAAGGCGTTCGGCCTGACGAACCGATAGGCTATTTACTGCCCTTATGGTGTGTTCAGTCTCGTTACATGCATAAGACCACATGACGGATCCGCTGAAAATACGAAGAATGTTATGTTTTCACCTGCGCCGGCATGTCTGGCAGCGTGCTTACCCCGTCTACTGATGCTGAGAATTACCCGGCGGATTTGATTTTTTAGCCCAATAACCGGCAAACAGAGCGCCTGACAAGTTGTGCCAGATACTGAAAATAGCCCCAGGTAACGCACTGGCAGCCGTAAAGTATTTCAACGCCAGTGCAACACTTAATCCGGAGTTTTGCATGCCCACTTCAATGGCGACGGTTCTGGCAATTATCGAGTCATAGCCGAGCTTACGCACGATGACATACCCACAACCTAATCCCGTAAGGTTATGGAGCACCACTGCGCACACCAGCGGCATGGCGACGGTACTAAGGTTTTCGTGGTTTAATGCAACCACAATGGCGATAATTAACAGGATTGCGCCCATTGATAATATTGACAGTAAACCGCTAAGTGCGGCGAAGCGATTTTTTAACAGCTGGTTTAGCAGCATGCCAACAGAGACTGGCAGTACAATTACCTTAAACAGCATGGCCAGCATTGACATCGCCGGCACATCAACGCTCTCGCCAAGATAACACCAGGTGAGTAATGGCAGCATGGGCACGGCAACCAGAGTGGATATCATAGTCATACTGACCGACAACGCGACATTGCCTTTGGCTAAGTAAGCCATCACATTCGATGCGGTTCCGCCGGCCGTTGCGCCCACCAGCATCATGCCTGTCATGAGCGCTTCTGAAAGACCCAGCAGTAAGGCAATGAGCCAGGCCGCAAACGGCATCACGACAAACTGAATTGCCACACCGGTTGCCACAATGTGGCGGTAGGCTAACACCTTGGTGAAGTCGCGCCATTTAAGGGTGAGACCCATTGCCAGCATGACTAATACTAATAACGGCACAATAATGGATTTGAGCCCCACCAACCACTGCGGAAACAAGTAAGCAAAAATACTGACGATGAGTGCCCAGAGGGGAAACAAATAAATGGCCATGGCGACCCTTAACAAAAAACGATAGTCATTAGCTTACCATCGCTGGTGGTAAGAAGGGCAACTTAGACCAGTGGCGGATTTGGCGTTGCTTGTCGGTATGACTGTTACTGGTAGGGGGGCGTTGCGAATTACCTTGTTGATTAAAGTTAATATTTAACAGATAGTTAGAAATTGAAAGTGCATCATACTATATTCAAAATCTGCACTTTTCGAGATGCGCTGTTCTCTGCAGTCACTCTCGCAGCAATGATTAAGTTTATAAAATATATGACGTCGCTCGCCCCAGGTTTGCTATCGGGCAGGCGCGGATGACAAGGAGAGTGGTAAGTTATGAGAGCGTTTGTGTGCATCATCCTATTGGGATTGTTAAGTGGATGCGAAACTTTTGGTGAACGAATTACCGATGAGCAGTTAGCTGGTATCGATAAAGTAGGTGTGGTGTCGATTATCGATGACCAGATAGCCTACAACTATGTGGGGGTGACCGTCTTTAATAACGAAAATAACCTCTACCCCTTCCCTAATCTCGACATAGATAACTATGTGACGTCTACGATGACCAGCGCGCTAAGCAGGGTAAACCCGCGGGTGAGAGTGGTACCGGTTGATGTTGATTTTGCAACGTACCGCGGTGCTTATAAAAACGAGGAAGCTATTGCTGCGCTGGATATAACGCAATTTAGTCGTTTGTTCGCCGCAAAGGCGGAAGAAATGGCATTGAAATACGTTATTGTGGCATCAAGGGACAGCGTTCAGTTTGATCAGGCGCCGGTTTCGGTTAATGGTTTCGGGTTAAGAAAACATGTTGCAAATGATAATGTCGGCGCTTTCGTATTGATTAAATTTGAACTGATTGATCTGGCTACCCAGAAGGTGCTGGCAAAAGCCAGGGTGTTTGAGCGGGACGCCAACAGTGAGTTTGCCTGGCTGGAACCTTTTGCTGATAATAATGCAGCCTTTAAAGTCTCGATGAAAGACTACATCTATGAGGCGATTGAAGGCTGGACGAAAAGCGTTTCATCGACATTACTGATGTCGCAAAAAGATCATCAGCTCTGTGCCAGTAAAGTGTATAGCAACGGATTTGAGATAGACGGTGTGACATATACAACCCAGCAAGCGGTGTTGGAGCAACGTTATGAATATATTCGAAATAAAATCATCAACGAAGAGGCGGATCCTAAGGAAGCCCTGCCACCTTATGAGGCGCGCTTTAAGGCAACCGAAGACAAGGTAATTGACTGTCTGGCGCAACTGGCGGAGTAATTTCCGGGCACTCGTGTAGGGTTAACAAAAAGCATGAATGAGGCCGGGGCATCCCGGTTTCATTCCCTCAGATAACAGCATTAAAGAGGAGAGCAGAAGTTGGCTTTTGGGCCGAAGCGCGGAAGTGGCTTTCAGGCCTCTTTTCTTACAGATAGGGTCACTCTTTTTTTAACTCTTCAAACTACCGAGAAGTATTGGTTATCTTTATTTCATCAACTCCAGGTCGTCCCTCTGACAGAAGGTGTTTGGTGCTTAGATCTGCTCCCGCGACATTATCGGTTTAAAAACTATATGTAAAATTCATTGTTAATTTTTTGTTGATCAATTCCTGGTGAGCTAGTATAACGTAAAAAGACAACGTTGTTTATTTTAGAAATTACACCACTTCAACTATCGGGACGCGATATGAAAGACTACAAATTGCATCCATTAGCACGTCAGTTACGGGCGGCAATAAAGCCTGCTCCACTTGCGCTGATGCTGATGGCAACGTCGTTACAGGCGCAGGAAACTGAGTCAGATACAGCACAGGTGGAAACGCCAAAAGAAGTAGAAGTAATAGAAATTTCCTACGGTTACAGCGCAGTTGAGAAAACAGATCTGACGGGTTCTATAGCCACCGTAGACATTGAAGATATAATAGATCTTCCTGCCGGCAATATAATGCAAAATCTGCAAGGCAGGGTGCCAGGTCTCCAGATCACCACCACTGGTAATCCAAGCTCGACCGCGACAGTAAGAATCCGGGGACAAGGTCTGGGTCCACTTGGCAATAATGATCCGCTCTATATCATCGATGGCATCCCAACGAAGTCGGGTTTACACGAAATTAACAGCAACGATATTGCAGATGTTCAGGTGCTGCGGGATGCGGCTGCTGCAAGTATCTATGGTGCCCGGTCAGGAAACGGCGTAATTGTTGTGACTACGAAGAAAGGTTATGACGGGCTGGATTTCAACTTTCGTTTCAACCAGAGTATCGAAGAATACGACTATGATCTGCAGCCGCTCAATACGCTAGAGCGTGGCGCAGTCGTATGGCGCGCGGCAGTCAATGATGGGTCAAATCCAAATTCTGCAAGCCCGCTCTATACCTTTGACTGGAATCAGGACTTTGAAAACCCAGCGTTATATTCGGTCATTCTGCCTACCTACACTGATCCGGAGGGAGTACAGCGGCCGGCGGATACCCGGTGGTTTGACGAAGTGACCAGAACGTCAAAAGTATCGGATATGAATTTTTCCGTGGCTGGCGGGAATGATGTTTCAACATTTTATAGTTCCCTCGGATACTTCGAAGCCGAGGGAATTGTCGATGGTTCCAAGTTCGAGCGACTGGCTTTCAGGTTTAACTCAGAACATGAAGTCGTGGAAGATAAGATTAAAGTGGGACAGACGTTCCTGATCACTGATCAGAAAGCTAATCTTATCAATGACCTTGCCGGACAGATCCTGGGATTATCAATTGAGCAGCAATCTATCGTACCAGTGTACAACGATGTAGGTGGCTGGGGAGGGCCTGTTCCGGGAATTACGGATAGGGACAACCCTGTTCGTATTATTGAGCAGAATCGTGACAACAACCATACTTACAACAAGGTAATGGCAAACTTTTTCGTTGAGTATTCTCCAATTGAGAATTTAACACTACGAGGAAATGTTGGTGTTGATTACAGTCAGTTCTACTTCCGGAATTTTACTCGTGCATATACTGCGGGTTCACTTAGTGGCAGCGACCGACTAACTGTTGAAGATAACTGGAATCAAAGCATTATTACCGGTGCGACAGCTACTTATAAATTAGTGTTGGACGATCTTCACAAGTTCAACTTTCTTGCCGGCGTAGAGCAAATTAACTATGAAAGAGAATTATCCCGGGGCATCGGTTCTGGCTTCGCTTCCGATGATCGTTCATTTGCTTACTTGTCTCAGGCCACGTCGGACGTAAGAGTTGAAGGCGAAGGAGAGACCTGGTCGCTTGACTCTCAATTTGCTCGTGTAGATTACAATTACGATAATCGTTATCTGGCATCCTTCACGATTCGTCGGGATGGTTCCTCAAGGTTTGGCGACGCAAACGAATACGGTAATTTCCCTGCCGCTTCGATTGGTTGGGTTGTAAGCAATGAAGACTTTTTCGACGTTGACTTTATCGACACTTTGAAACTACGAGGAAGCTGGGGTGAAACAGGGAATCAGGAAATCCCAACAAATGCGACCGTCACCACTTACATACCACGCTATGCAACGCAATCGCTTTTCACAAATCAGCAAGACGAAGGTACGGCATACGATATTACCGGGTCCAACGGTGGCACTTTGCCATCGGGTTTTGTTCGTGCACAAACCGGTAACCCCGACCTGAAATGGGAAACCTCTACGCAGATAAATTTCGGGGTTGACTTTGAACTGTTTGATAACACCGTTTACGGGAGCTTTGATTGGTTCGAAAAGGAAACTCGTGACATTCTCACCTTGACACAGCCGATCGCGACGCTCGGAGAAGGGGCGCAAAAGTGGGTTAATGGCGGCACAATTGAAAATGCCGGGGTTGAACTGGTCCTTGGCTATGAGAAGTGGATCGACACAGGCTGGCTGGAAGATGAACTGCTGGTAGACATTAACTTTAATGTGTCATCGGCTGAAAACACCGTTACCGCTCTTCCTGAAGATGTGGTTAATTCCTTTGGTGGTAATGGTCAGGACAAAACTATTTTGGGTCGTTCAATCAACTCGGTTTACGGGTACGTCGCTGATGGTATTTTCCAAAGTCAGTCCGAGGTTGATGCTCACGCCACGCAATCAGGTGCGGCGCCAGGCCGGATCCGCTGGCAGGACCTGGATGGAAATGGTGTTATCGATGAAAACGATCAGGACTTCTTTGCTGATACTGATCCTGATTTTATCTACGGAATGAATTTCACGTTTAAATACAGAGACTGGGACTTCAATATGTTCTGGCAAGGCGTGAAAGGCGGGAAAATTCGCAATAACTGGCGGCTGTTTACCGATTTCACTTCACTGAACATTGGTTCTAACTATGGTGCCCGGACGCTAGGCGCATGGACTCCTCAGAATACAGATAGCAATGTGCCGGCACTGACATTAATTGACAACAATGGCGAGGGCCGTCAGTCGAGTTTCTTCTGGGAAGATGGTACCTATCTCAAACTACGCAATATCAGTGTTGGCTACAGACCGACACTGGACTTCATCGAGCGCTTTGGCCTTTCCGACGCGCGTGTTTATCTCCAGGCTCAGAATCTTCTGACGATAACGCCAGATGGCACACTAAGCGAAGATCCGGAAACGCCTAACGAAGTCTTTCCTGTACCCCGCCGATTTACCCTCGGGCTGGAAGTTTCTTTTTAAACGAACAGGATAATGGATTTAGAATTATGAATAATATAAGCAAATTTTTCGCAACAAGTCTGATTGCGCTGTCTGTGGTTTCATGCGGCGGAAGTGGTGAGTTAGACAGTGAACCGCAAGCGGTATTGACTGAAGATCAGGTGGCAACGACCGAGAACATTGATGCCTTGGTAATCGCTACCTACTCCTACCTTGGCAATGATCACTACACTGCGCCTAATTTTCTCTGGCCGACAGGTAATTTGCGTGCAGGGGACGCGCATAAGGGGGGCAATGGACCGTCTGATATTTTTGCCTATCATGCGCTTTCAATGTATGAACCGCTAGTGCCTGACATGGAGTCGTTCCCACCCGATTTAATAGACCTTAATAATAAAAAGTGGACGCGTAATTACACCGGTATATCGCGGGCTAATTCGGCACTTCAGGTTATCGCAGAAACACCGACAGGTGAGTTACCAACCGCCGACGAAAAAGCAGCAGAATTACGTTTCCTCAGAGCTATTTTTTACTTTGACCTTAAAATTCATCACAAACATATCCCCTGGATTGATGAGACGATGACGCAAGAGGAAATACTAGCCACTACGAATCGGGACCTGACTGATCAGCAACTCTGGGACAAAATTGCCGCAGACTTTCGTTTTGCCGCCAATAACCTGCCAGATGTTCAACAGGATATTGGCCGGGCATCGGCGCTGTCTGCGAAAGCCTACTTGGCCAAGACGCTTCTGTATCAGGCCTATGAGCAGGATGAATTGCATAATGTCGTCAACATCAATCAGCCAAAACTGGAAGAAGTGGTAAGCCTGGTAGATGAAATTGAAGCCAGTGGGCAATACGGTTTGTACGATGACTATGCGGAAAACTTCCTGTTCGAATTTGAGAATGGCAAGGAATCAGTGTTTGCTATTCAGCGTTCGTTGAATGATGGCAGTCCTGATGGCAGAGGCGCCTGGTCAAGTGCCTTAAATGCCCCAATGTCAGGTGGATTCGGGTGCTGTGGCTTTCATGTTCCTACAGAGAACTTCGTTAACGCGTTTAAAACCGATAACGCCGGACTACCTCGCTTCTCAACCTTTAATGACAGTGTCTACAGCGTGGCAAATGACTATGTTGATCCGCGCCTGGACCATACCGTAGCGATGGAAGGTAAGCCGTTTAAGTACGACCCTGAACTTATCCATGGTGGCGATAGCTGGGCGCGTGCGCCCGGGATTTATGGCAACTATACCGGGATGAAGGATCTGGAACACCCTGAGTGCGACTGCCGGGGCGAGAATGGCCCCTTCCCAATATTTTCTTTGAATACCGTTTTAATCCGCTATGCCGATGTCTTGCTGTGGAAAGCAGAAGCGCTCATTGAGCTGGACCGTTGGGCAGAGGCTACTCCCGTTATTAACCGACTCAGGGAACGAGCAGCAGGAAGCACGGAAAGGCTAAACGACGCCAGTTTATATCGCATCGGAACCTATGACTCTTTCGCTTCCAAAGCTGAAGCACGTCAGGCGCTGCGTTGGGAGAGACGGGTTGAACTCGGGCTGGAGGGACATCGCTTCTTCGACCTGGTTCGCTGGGGGATCGCCAAAGAGACAATAGATGAATACCTCCTTACCGAGCGTGGCAGAAAGCCCTATTTGGAAGACGCTGCATTCACCAAAAACAAACATGAATACCTGCCAATCCCTAATCAACAGATTAATTTAAGTGGTGGAATTTATGTACAGAACCCGGGCTACTAAGCCCGGCGTGTCTTCAGTCTTCAAGAGGTACGATACACACCATGAATAAAATACTTTATTGGTCACTTACCGTTGCCATAGCTGGATTTTTATTTGGCTTTGATACCGCAGTGATATCCGGTGCAGACCAATCCATACAGGCTCTGTGGGAGACGACTCCGCTCTTTCACGGGATTTTTGTAATGTCTTCGGCACTGTGGGGAACGGTCATTGGCGCGTTGGCCGGAAACTGGCCATGTGACAGACTGGGTCGGAAAAAGACGCTGGTTCTGATAGGCGTGCTTTATTTGCTTTCGGCAATAGGCTCAGCACTTGCTCAGGATCCATACACCTTTGCCATACTCAGATTTATAGGTGGTTTAGGGGTCGGAGTCTCTTCAATTGCCGTGCCGGCATACATATCAGAAATTGCGCCAGCGAAAGTAAGAGGACGGTTGGTAGCGACTTACCAGTTTCAAATTGTTTTCGGGATCCTTGTCGCGTTTCTTTCCAACTATCTGCTCGCCGGTATCATTGTTGAAGACTGGCGTATCATGCTGGGAGTTGAGGCATTGCCTGCTCTTATTTACTTTTTAATGGTATTAAAAGCGCCCGAAAGCCCTCGTTGGCTTTTGCTACACCGTAATGATGAGGCCGAGGCCCGGCGGGTATTTCGGGAACTACAAAGCGAGGATGTTGAGCAAACCATTCGCGCAGTCAAACATGACAATACAGCGGGCGAGAAAGAAGCGTTGTTTAAACCTGAACACCGACTTCCGGTGCTACTGGCTTTTCTGCTTGCCGCTTTCAATCAATTGTCAGGTATTAATTTCATTATTTATTACGCACCACGCGTTTTTGATATGGCCGGTTTGGATGGCAGCGCAGCCTTGTTGTCTACTGCTGGTGTTGGGTTAGTTAATCTGATCTTTACCATGATTGGTTTAAGCCTCATAGACCGTTTGGGACGAAAATCACTGATGTACATTGGCTCGATAGGTTACATCCTGTCTTTAGCTACTGTGGCCTGGGCTTTTAGCGGTCAGGTTGGTGGAGCTATTGTTGTTGGCGCTGTTTTTGTTTTTATTGCCGCACATGCTGTGGGGCAGGGGGCGGTTATCTGGGTGTTTATTGCCGAAATTTTTCCAAATTCCGTGCGCTCCAAAGGGCAGTCTCTGGGAAGCGGTACGCATTGGATTTTTGCAGCGCTTATCACGCTCGTGATGCCACAGGTTTTAGCCACCTTCAGTGCCACGCAAGTGTTTGGTTTTTTCACATTTGCTATGTTCTTACAGCTACTTTTCGTTCGCTTCATGATGCCAGAAACGAAAGGCAAAACGCTCGAAGATGTGTCCGCAGCGTTATCAAAATAGAGGCACTTTAAGTATGAAAACGATGTTAGGTCTAATTATTTCTACCGTTCTTGTTGGATGTTCCATGAATCAAACCAATCGATTACCCGAGAGCCTCACACATGCTGTTGAGGCTGATCGCAACGAAGCCTTTCGTCCTCAGGTTCATTTTTCCCCTAATGAACAATGGATGAATGATCCAAATGGCATGTTCTTTCTCGATGGTGAGTATCATTTGTTTTTTCAGCATAACCCACACACTTCAGTTTGGGGGCCGATGCACTGGGGGCACGCCGTGAGCAAGGACCTGGTGCATTGGCAAGAACTGCCAATTGCTCTTTACCCGGATGAACTAGGTACAATATTCTCAGGCAGTGCGGTAGTTGATTGGCGTAATTCCAGTGGTTTAGGAACTACAGAGAACCCTCCTATCGTTGCATTGTATACCTATCACAATGCCGAAATGGAACAGCAAGGAAAAATCGATTATCAAACCCAGGCGCTTGCCTACAGTCTGGATAAAGGCAAAACCTGGAGCAAGTATTCAGGTAACCCGGTGATTAAAAACCCGGGAATAAAAGATTTTCGTGATCCAAAGGTAATGTGGCACGAGCCCTCTGAAAAATGGGTAATGGTGTTAGCACAAAAAGATCATATTGGTTTTTATAGCTCCGGGAATCTGATCGACTGGACTTTAGAAAGTACCTTTGGTGAAGATATAGGCAGTCATGGTGGTGTGTGGGAGTGCCCGGAACTGCTGTTAATGCCTGTTGAGGGGACGAACGACTCCCGCTATGTGCTGTTAGTCAGTATTTCTCCCGGCGGGCCCAACGGCGGTTCGGCAACCCAATATTTTGTGGGTGATTTTGATGGTAAAGAGTTTGTTCTTGAGCCAGATTGGCAACGTGAGCTTGCACCAACTGCTGCGCAGTTCCCTAACGGCAGGGTTTTCGATGATTTTGAAGAAGGGGCCGGTAAGTGGACAGCAAAAGGAACTGCTTTTGCAGATGTTCCAACTGAAGGCGGCTATGCCAATCAGCCTCCTCCTGCAGGTTATTCGGATGAATACCTTATAAATAGTTTCGCAGATGAGGATCGTGCTACAGGAACGCTTACCTCCGATTCATTTATCATCGCCGAACCTTTTATCAATTTCAAAATTGGCGGCGGTCATCATCCCAACCGGGTTGGGATTCAACTTGTGGTTGATGGCGATATAGTGAAATCCGAAACAGGGCTCAACCGTGAAACGCTTCATTACGCGAGTTGGGATGTCAGTAAGTGGTTAGGTAAGCGCGCTTTTTTGAGAATTATCGATAAAGAGTCAGAGAGCTGGGGACATACATATATTGATGATATTGTTTTTGCAAAAGCCCCTGCAACCAACCGTGTTGAACCTGCGGTTTGGTTGGATCATGGTACTGACAACTATGCAGGTGTAACGTTCTTTAATACACCGGATAGTACAGAAAAACGTCATATCTTCATGGGCTGGATGAGCAACTGGTTATACGCCAACGAGGTACCAACAGAAAAGTGGCGTAGCGCTATGACCCTACCCCGCTCCCTGCATTTGACTCAGACCGGTAAAGGGCTACGTGTTCGTAGCCAGTTAGTTGATGAGGTTGATCAATTAGTTGAAGCCTCTACTGAAACTTCATTACTGGCTTCGGGAGACACAATCGGCCTATCAGCACTTGATAACACCGGCAGGTTATCAGCACTTCGCTATTCATTTGTGGTGAAGGGCAATTCGACATCTCCCGTTTCTCTGCGCTTTGAAAACGAACACGATGAATTTGTTGATATTCAACTCGACTTACAACGTTCCATAGTTTCAGTGGATCGCGGTGAGTCTGGGACAATATCATTCAACGATCAATTCGGTAACCTACAAAAGGGCGTTCTAACGACAACTAATGACGCGTTTAACGTGGAAGTCGTTATTGATCGCTCATCACTGGAGCTGTTCATTGACAATGGGACTACGGTAATGACAACACTGGTGTTTCCTGAGAGCGTCTACGATATGATGCAGGTAGGTCAGGATAGCCCATCATTACATCAGGTAACGGTTGAACGCCTGAGCTCAGTGTGGGCTTCTGAATAGGTAATAAACGCCTGGGATATTATTATGAAGTGGCAGTCAGACTCAGCATACTGGCCCTCAGCAATGACGTTTTTTTCGTTTTTCCTGACCTGGTCGTTTTGTTACTCACTTTTTCCTTTATGGTTAAACCAAACGCTTGGACTGACCGGAAAGGAGACTGGTGTGGTATTCGCGACCAATGCTATGGCTGCCCTGTTAATCATGCCTGTCTATGGCGTACTTCAGGATCGACTCGGTACCGGGAAGCAACTTTTGTTTATGCTGGGTATCCTCCTGGCAGGTGTCGGTCCTTTCTTTATCTTTGTATATCAGCCGTTGTTGGAATCATTCTTCTTGCTCGGTGCAGTTGTTGGCGCAGTTTATAGTGCATTAACGTTTGGCGCCGCAGTCGGAACACTGGAAGCGTTTATTGAAAGGCTAGGCAGACAGCATGAAGTGGAGTTTGGCAAAGCCAGGTTATGGGGATCGCTGGGATGGGCATGCGCGACCTTTATCGCCGGAGGACTGTTTAACGCCGATCCTAAGCTGAACTTTGCCATTGCCAGTGCAACCGGTGTGATATTTATCCTGTGTTTGTTCTGGCTACCAAAGTCGACGTGTCGCCCTAGCGCTCGAACTGGCAAGGTTGCTTTAACCGACGTGTTGTCGCTTTTTCGACTGAGTAAATTCTGGCGGTTAAGCCTATATGTAATGGGGGTATCCTGTCTTTATCAAATATACGACCAGCAATTTCCTATTTACTTTGCTTCGCTGTTTTCATCGCCAGAAGAAGGCAACCGGTTTTATGGCTATCTCAATTCGTTACAGGTTTTTATTGAAGCCGGAGTGATGTTTGTAGCGCCCTATATTGTTAATCGTATAGGACCCAAACAAGGGCTGCTTTTAAGTGGGGCTATCATGGCTGTACGTATGGTGGCCTCTGGTCTGGTGGCAGATCCCGTGTCTATTTCTATGGTCAAATTGCTACATGCGCTGGAACTTCCCATTTTACTGGTAGCCATATTTAAATACATTGTGGTGCATTTCGACGCAAGGTTATCGGCAACCATCTATCTTATCGGGTTTAATGTATTTACTCAGGTTGTGACTACTATGCTGTCATCGCCTGTAGGTGAGCTCTACGATGAAATGGGTTTCGCTGATTCTTACCTCCTGTTGGGAAGCGTGGTTACTGTGAATCTCATCTTTTCGTATTGGTTGCTGGAAAACAGAGCACCTGCGACAACCCCGGAATTGGCTAAAATGAATGGCGGCTGACAAGTGTAAAACGCGCCGTTTCTTTCACTTTATCCGCGCGTTCCTTAAGCAGGTAATTAAATGCCCACTGACCCATTTCATAATGTGGGAGGGCCATGGTAGTCAAGCCTGGTTGGACGAGGGATGGAATAATATCCCAGTCATCAAAGCTACCTATTCCAATGTCTTTGCCCACCTGTAAGCCAAGTGCCTGGGCAACAAAATACACCTCCACGGCCATTGGATCCTGACCGCAAAGGATTGCATCGGGTTTAAAGCTTTTTATCAACTCTGCGGCACGCTTGCGGGCGATTGAGTGTTCTTTATGCTCATCACCAATAATGACCGATTCTATAATCAGGTTGTCCGGGGGTTCATTGGCATCAGCAAACGCTTGCTCAACACCTTTTTTCCGCAGCCTCGCAGCGATAATATTTTCATTCAGATTCAAAAAGGCGATGCGTTTGTAACCTTTACTTAACATGCTGGTGGTTATTTCCCGCGCGGCTTCTTGCTCATCCGGAACAATAGAGGGGTAAGTATCCTTGCTGTCGTAGCAATTTGCTAAGACAGTCGGCACGTCTGAAAATTGGGGGGGCAACGTCACTTCCCGATGGTACATGGCCGCATAAATTATACCTTCTGCCCGGTGTTCAAAAAGGTGGTTCACCGCTCCTTCAACGCTGAATTTGTTTACGTTTACGTTAAGAACCATCAGTTCTTTATTATGCTTCCAGGCAAGATCCTGCGCGCCTCTGATAAGATCAAAGGTGTAAGGTACTCTCAGTAACTCATCAGCTATAAAACCAACAACCCCTGATTTTTTGCGGCGGGTCATCTGAGCTGCGCGGTTCGGTCTATATCCAAGCTCTTCAATAGATTTAAGCACTTTCTCACGGTTTTTTGACTTAACTGTAGGATCATTATTAACAACCCTGGAAACCGTTTTAAATGCAACGCCAGCATGTGCAGCCACGTCCTTTATAGTCACCATACCTGATGATTTCCGACTTTAGTGTTCAATTTCAATTCTCTAACGCTACACACTTTTGTCATATTTTGCCATAACCTGATAACAACACTTACATTTTTATGGGCCCAATAAAAATGTAAAAAACTTGTTGAATTTCTGTTCATCTGACACTAGCATTACAAAAAGACAACGTTGTTTATTTCGGGTAACCCCCAAAGAGCATGTCAAAAATGACAGTAGTGTTTTGGCATATCTAACTAAAAGTTAACGGACATAGCCTTTCTGGAGGCTATGGAGGAAAACCATGAAAACATCAAAACCCTATCAAATAGGGTGGAAACTATCGGGCATTATGCTGTTGATGAGTGTCTCTCTTTCGGGATGCTCAGATGATGAAACGAATAAAACGAACGTTGATGCGGACCTAATAATTTTGCAGGAAGGGCAACGTCCGTCCGATGTCATTAGTGGCGGGAACACGGACGAAGAGGAAGAACCCGATGGAGATATCGTTGTTACCGATAATCCTGAGATTTCCGGTCAACCGCTATTTAGTAATCCTGACAATATTGAGCAGGTTCTTTCAGGTTTTGAGTTTTGCTGTGGACAATACAATACCTATGCCGAACACGGCTTTGAGGCTATAACCGGTAAGTTTGATCAATTAGACGGCGGCTGGTGGGGAGCCGATGTCGCCGGTGTTGTTGGCGAGCGGGTTTTCTCGAGCTTTGGCGATGGATTTAATAAGGATGATGAAGCCCTGGGCTGGATTGGTTTTGATGCCATCGGAACCATGGAAAGCCCTCCTTTTGAAATAACAGAACGCTTCATTAACTTTCTCGTTGGTGGAGGCAGTAATGGTGTAACTGAACCTAACACTACCGCGTTAGCGTTGATCATCGATGATGAAATAGTGCTTCAGGCAAGTGGTGATGATAGTGCAATGACTATGCATTGGGCTAGTTGGGACGTCGCAGACTACGTTGGAATGACGGCAAAAATCCGCTTTATCGACCATCACCCCGATGACAATTCTGATACCTCTTTGCCTTATTTACTGGCAGACGAGTTCCGAATCTCAGATGAGGCAGCGGCTGTACCGAATGTAAGCAGTAAAATGCTGGCCTCAGCAAATATTTCGATTGAACCCGAAGTGGAAGGGGTCTCTGCGTTTAGCCGTGTTTCGGATCCAGGTCAGAACATCGCCGGTTTTGAGTTTTGTTGCGGGCAATTTAATACCTACGCTAATCACGACTTCAGGGTGACGGGCGACATGAACAAACTTGATGGCGGCTGGTGGGCAGCAGATATTGTTAATCATCAGGGAGAACGGATCCTTTCTAGCCGTGGCGACGGTTTTACTGCCGATGGCACCGGATTGGGATGGATTGGCGATGAAGCTACCGGTGCATTAAGTTCACCACCGTTTCAAATTACCCATCAATTTTTAAATTTCCTGGTCGGCGGCGGAACTAACAACTTTGCTGACGAGAATGCAACCGCGGTTGTATTACGTGTAAATGGCAAGATAGTTCGCCAGGCCGTGGGTAATGGTCTGGAGTCGCAGGTTGACTGGTATTCCTGGGATGTCAGTGCGCTGCAAGGTGAAACCGCAGTTTTGGAGATTATTGACCAGCACGAAGGGCAAGATGACGGGAGTCTGGCCTTTGTTATGGTTGACGAAGTCCGACTGGCCGATTACGCCGCTGTAGAACCCAGCAAAAATGATTTTGTCAGTATTCCTGATGGTCATGATGTGTCGCTACCTTTAGTCATGGCAGATCCAAACCCGTATTTTCGAGACGGTGAATTCTATATTTACTATTTAATCGACACGGCTTTTCACGACTGGTATCTCACGAAAACCAGTGATCTTCAGCATGGTAGCTTTCCACAAAGAGTGCTTGAAGCCACCGGCGATACCAACACGCAGGACCAGTGGACGGGTTCAGGCAGTATTATTGAGGGTGCAGATGGGCAAACTCATATGTTCTTTACCGGACACAATGCTGATTTCAATCCAGTCGAGGCAGTAATGCATGCAGTGGCTACAGATAGCACATTGACAGACTTTACTAAAGTGCCTGAAGACACCTTTACAGGAAGTAATGGGTACAGCGATTTTGACTTTCGGGACCCGAAAGTCTTCTGGAATGAAGAGACTGGTAGTTACTGGATGCTGATAACCAGCCGTTATAACGGACAAGCAGCCATTGGACTGTATACCTCTGACAATCTCGTTACCTGGGATCCTCAGGAGCCGTTATTTACTATGGAGTCCCCATTGAACCTTGAAGTACCTGACTGGATCGATTTTGGAGACAATCAGTTCATGCTGTTCTCAGATCAAAATGACGATGAAAGAGATATTAAGTATCTGCAACAGACCAGCGCTGGTTGGGAACTGGCTGATTACGCGTCACTTGATGGCAAGTTCTATTACGCCGGAAGAACAGCTTCTTCCGAAGACGTGACGTTAATGTTTGGCTGGATCCCTCATAAAGTGACCAGAACGAATGCTGGTACAGGGACTTTCGGTGGCGACCTGGCAATTCATCAGCTGGAAAGTACGGCATCAGGCGAGTTAGCAGTAAAAATGCCGGATGCTTATAAAGCTGAGTTTGCTGCTGATACTGGCACCGAAATCCAGAGTCAGGAAGGTGCTGTATCAGGTGTTTCGCCAATTCTACTGATGTCATCCTCTGCTTTTACACTGGAATCACTTGGTGAGAAGAACCGCCTGTCGATGACCGTAGAAGGTGAAACGTCAGGAGGTCGGTTCGGGATTTATTTTCCAACCGCTATGGAAGGAGAACAGGTTGCCAGGCTTGAGTTTGATACCAACAGTAACCAGGCATCGTTTTACTTTGGAGATACGCCGCCAACGGGAGGTGCAAGTGTAACGCCGACCCCCGCATTAGAAGGCGTACCGCTTTTTGCAAGAACAGAAGCACCTGAGCAAAACATCGCGGGTTTCGAATTTTGTTGTGGTCAATACGATACGTTGTCTGCCCATGAGTTCACCAACATTACTGGCGATTTTGTGAAGCTCGATGGAGGCTGGTGGGGCGGTGATGTTGCCAATAACGTCGGTGAAAGGGTGTTTTCAAGCTTCGGCGATGGGTTTGAGGAGGACGGCACTGCACTTGGCTGGATTGGCTTTAGTGCAACAGGTAGTGCTGATACCCCGTCTTTTGAAATTTCCAAGCCTTACATTAACTTTCTGATTGGTGGTGGCTCTAACTCGTTCGACAGTGCCAATTCGACAGCAGTCGTACTGATTGTAAACGGAGAGGTTGTTCGCAGTCAGTCGGGCGTTGACGCCGAAAAGACGGCGGACGATAAGTTCCTGTTGGAGTGGGCTACCTGGGATGTCAGTGAATATATCGGGCAAACTGCTGTGATCAGGCTGATAGATCAGCATGCCGATGATGGTTCAGATTCAGCGCTGTCTTACCTGATAGCGGATCAGTTCAGAGCAGCAGATTTACCCGCAGTGAGTGAGGGTGAAGACGTTACGTCCGGCAGCCTGGATGCACAGGTAGCGGTACCGATGGACCTTACAATGGGTGTGAAAGTGGATGTGTGGTTGGATCCACAAGCTGGACTTGGCACCGTGTATATCAATGACTTCAGAGCGCTCAGTTTCCGTTTGTACGATCTGGAGCAACGGTCAGTAGGGGTTTATACGCGAGACCAATCTGTTTCAGTCGTTGAACTACAGAGATTTATAGCGAATCAGTAACTATGAACCAAGAGCAGATCACCGTGAGGTGGTCTGCTTTGTTTTTTTATGAGCGAGAAATGATGAGCAAAAAAGTAATTTGTATTGGTGAGGCGCTAATCGACTTCGTTTGTACTGATGTGGGAGATACAAGCGCTGATAAAGGCATATATTTGAGAAAACCAGGAGGCGCTCCCGCCAACGTATCAGCTTGTATTGGAAGGTTAGGAGGAAAAACTGAATTTCTAGGGGCTGTCGGTGATGATGCTTTTGGTGACTATCTGATAAATACACTGAAAAAATTTGGTGTCGGTACAAGCGGGGTTCAGACGGTGAAGGTGCCGACAACACTGGCATTTGTCACACTGCAAGACGATGGGGAAAGGGAGTTCATCTTCAACCGTGGGGCAGACGCTGAATTTGTTACAACCGAATGCGGGGATAGCCACGAACCTGAAAATGCCATTTTCCACTTTGGTTCGGCAACCGCCTTTTTAGAAGGTAGTCTGCAAGACGCTTATTTTTCAATGGCTGAACGCTGTCAAAACAACGGCAGTATTGTTTGTTTCGACCCTAATTACCGTGTTGATCTTTGGCAAAACAGACTGGATAAGTTTAAAGCAAAATGTAATGCGTTTTTTGCATTGGCTGATGTGGTAAAAGTAAGTGAAGAGGAATTGGCGCTTCTTACCGGAGAGTTGAAAATACCAGACGGTTGTAGTGCTTTACACCAGCTAGGAGCGGGAGTCATATTTGTCACCATGGGAAGTAAAGGTTGTTACCTTTCAACAAAACAGGAAGCACGGACCGTTCCAGCATTTAAGATTAATGCAATTGACACAACCGGCGCGGGAGATGCATTTATCGGTGCCATGCTGCATCGCCTGGCAACGCTTAATTCGTTAGATTCTATGGATTTTAGTGAGCTAACGGATGCCGTTATCTTTGCCCAAAAGGTCAGTGCATACGTGTGCGAAAAAGTTGGCGCAATGACTGCGTTACCAACTGAAGCTGAAGTTCAGTTAAGAGAGTTACAGGTGTTGGGCTAAAACTAGAAATATTGGGCGTGGTTAGTGGCTGTTTATCTACATAATATGCGGTCACTCTATTGAATCAAAACTGACGCATAGCGACTTTTCAATTTGATATTGCCATACAGCTTTCCTTTCAATAAGTTAAGAATGCCTCTTACACAAGTATTCTTATGTTTTTAACCGCAACGTAAACCTGAAGTCAGGCAGGTGTCCATACACGTGCCTGCATATAAAAAATCTGGTAGTCTTATCAGATATTAATTTGCTGATGTCGCTTTATGAAGTTCTTTTCACGTCTTTGGATCTGCCTTTTTGCATCGCTGGTAGTTGTGCCCGCAGTCAATGCATTCACTATGACCTTTTCTGAAAGCCAGTTAAACACGATGGTCACTGCGGTATTTCCCCAGCAGCGCACTTTTGATGATGTGGTCTTTACCTTTTCTGAACCCTTTGTTGAGCTGGATCCACTGGAAGATGAAGTGAACGTGAAAGTCACCGTGCTGGCAGAGCAAAATGGACAGCAGCTTAAAGCCAAAGCAGAGATTACCGGGCAGATTGCTTATCACCACCAGTTAGCGCAACTACGACTAATCGAGCCACGGCTGGATAAACTGCAAGTACTGGATAATCAGGCGGTGGTGTCCGATAGCCTGGTCAATAGCATTAAACGTCTGGAGGGCAAACGGGTACCGGTTATCCTGTTACTGGATTTTGACGATTTAGATCTGGCAGCCTTTGGGGTTCAGAAACCCAAGCGAATCGATATTACCAGCAACGGCTTACTTATCGAAATTTAACCGGTGACTGTCCAGAGAATGCCTATGAAAAAACTCGCCTTCCTGTCGATGGATGATCTGCAGGATTTCTTTGTTTACGACGAACTGCTCTTTGTTCCTTTTGCCGAACATGGCTACGAAGTAGATACCATATCATGGCATGAAGCGGATTACGACTTTAGCGATTATGAAGCGGTTATCGTTCGCAGCCCCTGGGATTATCAGCAGTTTGAGGCGGCGTTTGTGACCTGTCTGCAGCGCATCAATCAGCAATCCCGCCTGATGAACTCATTGCCACTGATGATGTGGAATTTAAACAAGCGGTACCTCAAAGATCTGGATGCCGCCGGTGTACCTGTATTACCTACGCGCTGGCTTTCAGGGTTCGAGCAGAGCGCTATCACCGCAGCATTTACCGAGTTTGCCTGCGATGAGCTGGTCATTAAGCCCTGCGTGAGTGCTAACGCAGACGATACTTTTCGCTTAACCTCAGCGCTACTGACACCTGCCAGTGGCGAACTGGCCAGGTGTTTTGCCGGGCGAGAATGTATGGTGCAGCCGTTCGTCCAGAGCGTCACTGAGCGGGGTGAAGTATCGCTGTTTTATTTCGCCGGAGAGTTAAGCCATGCCATTTTGAAGCGCCCCAAAGAGGGTGACTTCCGGGTACAGGAAGAACACGGTGGCAGTTTACAGGCAATCACGCCTGAGCCGGAGATGGTGCAAAATGCACAAGCAGCGTTGCAGGCGATGCCTGATGATTATCTTTATGCGAGGGTCGATTTGTTATGGTTCGCTGATGAATGGCGGATTATAGAGCTTGAGCTCATTGAGCCCTCACTCTATTTCAATCTCGATGAACAATCCCCTCAGCGTTTTGTAAAAGCCTACCTCCGTTACGCTAGTGCTCACGTTTAACACGGGACTGTTGAGCATGCTCTCGTTGCACCGGGCGACTGTGTGGTTGCTTAACCGGGCGTTGTTGGCGCGACTCAGGGTAAGCCTGGCGTGAACGCTGCGATTGGGCCGGGGCTTTATTGATATACTTTCGCTCTTTTTGCCCTGCCTGCGCCTTAGGTTGCTGATGCTCCGGTTGGCGGCGTTCAGCTGGCGCACGTTGCCGGAAGTTAGCGCCCGGTTTGTCGGCTCCAGACTGCTCTTTGGGCGCTCTGACCTGATCCCTCTGGTGACTCCGGTTGCCGTTGTCATAGCTTTTCAAGCGCTGTTTTAATTGCTTCGCCTCCTGACCAGGTGCTCGGGGTTTGTGCTCCTGAGTGTTGATCCGAACCGGTTTGTCCCGCTTTTCGCTCGTCAATGAATGCCCTGACGCGGCCTGAGTACGGGTATACAGCTCCCGGTGTTTAGCGGCATTATTTAACGTTCTGTGCTGTTTAACTATTTGAGGTTTGTGAGTAATTACTTTTTTTGAGTAGCGCGCATGGCGGTTAGAGACATTATGCTGCCAGCGGTGATACTCTCGTACCGATGACCGTTTAGAATGATAAACCGGTCGCACATAATGGCGCACAGGTGTACTGCGGATAACGATGTGGCGCTCCGGCCACCAGATATTGCCAAAGTAAAAGCCGGCTGAAATGCTTACGCGCGGACCCCAGTAAACACGATGACCCAGGGCAATACGCACGTTGGTGGGCCAGAATACCGGCTGCCTATGGTAGTGCCAGTGGCCATAGACATGACGGGTATCATAATAAGGTACATAAACTACCTCCGGCTGACGTGACTCAATCACAATGATTTTTTCTTCAGTAGAGACCTGCTGGTAGTCATTACTTTGCAGATTACCACTTTGATGAGCCTGTAAACGTAACGCCTGTACTCTGTCGAGTACCCAGTCTTCGTTGGTGATCACCGCATCGCCAAGATTTTGCAACCAGTTAAGATCATCACTCATGTGGCGCAGAATATCGGTAAACGGCAGCAGGGCTTTTACACTTGGATCCCAGTCGGTGTTCTCTATGGCCCGCTCTAACTGGTCGCCCTCCAGGGATTGATGCTCCTGACGCCAGCGGTCGGCTTCTATTACTTGTAACGGATAGGTGCTGGCAATCAGTATATGAGTAACCAGTGTGTCCGGATACAGGGCGATGGGTGCCAGCAGGGTATCCAGCACTTCTTCACTCAGGCGCACTTCAGAGTATGCCGGTTGATTTTCAGGGGCGGGTGTAGCCAGCACCTGACCGCCATAAGCCAGAGGCAGAAACAGGGCCAGTAGAAATCGCTTTTTCATACAAACTCTCCTGTGCAAGATGCACTTGGTGTGATGTTTGTATCGTTATAGCAAGGACTGGATTAATTCTGGCTGAACCAAGCTGAACGAGCCGTTCAGTTTAGGCTAAGAAAAGATTAATCGCCCAGAATGTGGGGGTCGAAAGCGTGGCCGAGTTTCTCAGTCTTCGTTTTAATGTATTGCTTATTCTCTTTGGTAATACCGTGGTCGATAGGTTTACGCGCCACTACATTAATATCGAGGTCCTTGAGTGCCGCCATTTTGCGCGGGTTGTTGGTCATCAACTCAACATTTTTTACATTGAGCTTGTCCAGCATTACCTTACACATTTCATAGGTACGCATGTCGGCATCAAAGCCCAGATGTTCATTGGCTTCTACGGTATCCATGCCCTGATCCTGTAAGTGGTAGGCACGGATCTTATTGATAAGGCCAATACCACGGCCTTCCTGACGCAGATACAACAACACACCACAGCCGTTTTCGACGATATTTTCCATGGCCCGTTCTAATTGAAAACCACAGTCACAGCGGGTTGAGAACAAGGCATCGCCGGTGAGGCACTCAGAGTGGATACGGATAGGCACTACATCTTCGGGTTGCCAGCTCCCATAAGACAACGCCACGTGCTCTACACCACTGTTTTCTTCAACAAAACCATGGATGGTGAATTCCCCCTTGCGGGTAGGAAGCTTTGCTGCGCTGACAAATCGGTATTGCTGGGATTTACTGGTCATGAAACTCGAGCCGGATTGTTTTAGATACTGCCAAATAGATACCCTATATAAGGGCAGTGCTATGTGTTTACAAGCCCTTAGGGGCGGCGATTATAACGCCTAACAGGGCACGGGTCTAATTTTCAGGCGCAACTAAATTAGCATATCAACGATCCAGTGACTTTAGGGCTTGCCGTAATTTCAATTGCAGGTTTTGTAGCATGTCGGCTTTACTGATGTGCGCAGACGAGGCTCCCACCGGTTCAAGCCATATTGCTTCACACAGCCATTCAACATTTAACACCGCTTCAAAATCCTCTGCGCTAAGCCTGACCTGTAACCGGTCTGCACCCCAGTCACTGTCGCCCTGACGTGCGCCCAGTAACCGGGCAATAGTGTGACATAACCCCACCGCTTGTTGCTGAGTCTGCGGCATGGGCCCGGTCCATCGCACAATGTTTGTTTCGCACACCAGTGCGCGAGCAATGTCGTGTGGGGTTAACTGCTGCACGACAGACCTCCTTGTGAGCTGTCGGGACCAGGTTTGGTGTAGTTCCGGGTGATGTCGTTATCATCAAAAGGCTGACGAATGGCTTCCATCAGCTGATGGGCCGGACCAAAGTCACCCTGCTCCGCTGCTTCGATAGCAGACTGTAAATAATGAGTACGGGGGATCACAACCGGATTAAGCTGGCCGAGTTCGCTACTTGCTATAGCTGCAGCAAGACGGCGCTGACGGTAATCCTGCCACCAGCCATCGAAGGCATTACGGTCAACAAAATGGTCTCTTAACGGCGATGCTTCTGAGTGTGGGTCCGCCATGGCCAGTTGCCTGAAACTTTGCGTGTAATCGCGTTTCTCCGCAGTTATCAAACTTAACCAGGTGTTCAGACAGTTCTCGTGTTCGGCGTTATCATCAAGGCCAATCCGGCTAAGCATCAGATGGCGGTACTGATTTAAAAAGGTCGGCTCAAACAGAGTCAGGCAGGTGCGAATATCGTCGGTACTTAAGTGATCTGAGAAGGCATAGGCCAGCGCGTTAAGATTCCAAAGGGCTACGCCGGGCTGTCGATCAAATGCGTAGCGCCCCTCATAGTCGGAGTGATTAAATACGGCATCAGACTGAAAATGTTCGATAAATGCGTAAGGCCCATAATCGAAGGTAATCCCGTGAAGCGACATATTATCGGTATTCATTACGCCATGCACAAACCCATAAGTCTGCCACAATGCCACCATGCGTGCGGTGCGCAGGGTAATCGCGGTTAGCAGTGCCTTGTGTGGATTAGCCTCCGCCAGACATTCGGGAAAATGATGAGTCAGGGTGTACTGCATCAGTTTATCTAACGTGTCTTTTTGTTTGTTATGGTAATAAAACTCAAAGTGGCCAAAACGCAGATGGCTTGGCGCCATGCGGATCATCATCGCGCCGGGTTCCGGTAATTCTCGCCGGATCTGTTGCTTACTGGTGATTAAGCACAGTGCCCGGGAGGTGGGAATGCGTAAATGATGCAGGGCCTCTGAGGCTATATATTCGCGCAGGGTAGAGCGCAACACGGCGCGCCCATCGGCGTGGCGTGAATAAGGGGTTTGCCCGGCGCCTTTTAAATGCAAATCAAAACAGTTGCCCTGGTTATCGCTGACTTCGCCCAGCAACAAACCGCGACCGTCACCTAGCATTGGGTTCCACTGGCCAAACTGATGCCCGCCATATTTTTGCGCGACTGAATTTGTTGCCAGCTCGCCGCCTTCCCCGAATATCGCCGTCATCAGTGCGTCGCTATCCGGCAGATTGAATTGTGCTGCGAGTTCCCGGTTGTACATCGGCATGGTCATTCCGTTCAGGGGCTGCGGTTTGACTGCGCTGACGGTTTCGGCCAATTCGGTAGCGTAACGGTGGTGTAATTGCATTGGATTCTCAGCGAACGAACAAGGAAAAAGTGTAACATCTGCGATTGGCATAGTGTAAGTGCGTCATTCTCCTGCAGGAACAAATAACATATAGAGGGTCTCACGCAATCTGTTTTGGCGAAGCCAATGTGGACGCGTCGATTACCCGATCACAGGTTTGTTGTAATTGCACCAGATCATGACTAATAAAGAGCACAGTACAGCCTACAGTACGACACTTTTCTACCATCAAACGGGTGATACGTTGACTGGTCAGGGTATCAAGTCGAGAAGTGGGTTCATCGGCGACTAAAAATTGCGGTTTTAATAGCAGGGCCCTGAGCAAGGCAACCCGTTGCAGTTCGCCACCGCTCACGTCGGTTGCAGTGCGCCGGAGCAATGCAGATGAAAGCCCCAGCTCGTCAGCCAACACTGAAATCTGTGAGGCATTAATGCTATGTCGTGTAGCAACATCTTCCAATAGGTTTATCAGCGGCAGTTGCGGGGCAAAGGCAGCTGGTGGGTCCTGATACAATTTTAGTTTTTGATGGCGTGGCAGTGCCATGTGAAAAGTCAGCGAACCATCGAAGGGGAGTAAACCCAGCAGTGCATCCCCGAGCGATGATTTACCAATGCCACTGGGTCCGTACAGGCCCACAAACTCGCCCTGATTGAGGGTTAGATTGAGCTGGGTAAACAAGGTTTGGTGCCCGCGTTTTAGTGTCAGGTTACTGGCTGTGAGTAGCGGCCGGCCTGTGTTTGCCGATTTGCCACTGTCGAACCTGGCAGGGTGCAGTAATTGCTTTGCGTAATGTGATGCAGGCTGGCTAAATACGCTATCGGCTTTGCCCTGCTCCACAATGCAGCCCTGTTGCATTATCATCACTCGCCCCCCGAGCTGACGGGCCACTTCCACATCGTGGGTAATGGTAAGCAGGCAGCCTTTACTCGCGTGTTTTGCCAGTTGTCGCGTAACATCATGACGTAATGATGTATCCAGGCCTTTGGTGGGCTCATCGGCCAGTAATATCTCGGCGCCGGTTGCATTGCTGCAAACAAAAGCCCCTCGCTGTGCCATGCCGCCGGATAACTGCGAAGGGACTTTGTGGGCCGCCTGTTCCAGTCCAAACCGGCTAAGGGCATGCTGCGATAAGTCTCTGGCTTTGCTGCGACTGTGACCTTTCACAAAGCGATAGACCTCAGCGACCTGCTGGTCAAGTGACATCATCGGACTCAGCGAATGCCAGGGCTCTTGCGGTAACATTACCAGTTTATGACCCCAGAGAGCCCGGGCTTGTTGTCGGTTGGCAAGCATATCCAGACCATCGACGGTTACCGAGCCTGTTACATCAAAATCAGCGCTCAGATCGCCCATGATGGCCTGGGCAAGCACGCTTTTGCCTGCGCCGGTTTCGCCCAGGATTGTCAAGCATTCACCGTGCGCCAGACGCAGGCTCAGATTATCAATAATCACCGTATTGCGGTGCTTTACAGTAAGTTGAACAATGACTATACGGGCAGTCATGAGGCCTTATCTCCCAATAACTGAAAGCCCAGTACCATTAAAAACAGCACTATAATCGGTTCTGCCAATAGCCAGGGCGCTTCATGATAATAGGGGAATAGCTCTACAATCATCAGGCCCAGTTCTGGAGTGGGTGGTTTAAGACCAACATAAACAAACCCTACTGATGACATCGCAATAATCGCTGTGGCAGAACCAAATGCGGCCAGCGAATACACATCCGCGGCCAGCGATGGCCAGATATGGCGGCGGAATAAGTACCACTTCCCAAAGCCCATCAGCAGCGATGATTGCAACTGCGGGCTGCTAACACTGGCCAGCGACAAGGAGCGAACCAGACGAAAGTACTCCACCCACAAAACCACGGAGATGGCCAGGTAAAGCATCACGAAAGAGCCGGGTATCAAGGCGGCGAAAAGTAAAACTAGTACCAGGCCGGGCAGAGCAAGGATGGTATTGGCAAAAAAGTTTAAAATACTGTCTGTCCAGCCCCGGTACCAGGCGGCTGCGACACCGGCCAGTACGCCAAGGCAGGCCGAAGTTGCTACGCAGGTGAAGGCCAGTGCAAAGGATATTTGTAAACCAGTCGCGAGGCGCGCAAACATACTTCTGCCGAACTGGTCGGTGCCCAGCCAGTGTGATGAATCGGGTAAAGCAAAGGTATTGGTCAGGTATTGCTGGTTCGGGTCGATGCGAAAAATAAGCGCCTCAGCCAGAGCAAACAGCGCTAGCAACGTAAGCAGCGCCAGTCCAGATTTTTGACGCAGAGTCAGTCTACGGAGTAACGTCATTAACGGGCCTCCCTCACTCTGGGATCAAGCAGATAGTGACTGATATCCACCAGGGTATTTACCAGTACAAATAAGAATCCCATAATCAATGCGGTACCTTGTAGCATTGGGATATCGCGAGCAAAGACGGCATGGGACAGGCCATGGCCGATGCCAGGCCAGGCAAACAGGCTTTCCACCATAATTACACCCTCTATCAGGCCGATGAGCTGGATCCCCATAAAGGCCAGGGTTGGAATGGCTACGTTAGGCAGGATGTGGCGGCTAAACGCCTGCATGAAGGACAACCCTTTTACCCGGGCAAAATGGAAGTAGGCGGATTCGCTGGCTTGTTTTGTTGCATTGCGAATCACCCGGTTCGATATCGCCGCCAGACTCAGTCCCAGAGTGAGTGCTGGCAAAATGGCATAGACGGCACCGCCAAACCCGGCTACCGGCAGCCAGTTTAATTCCATGGCAAACGCAAAAATCAACAACAGGCCCAAACAAAATACCGGTTGAGAACGAATAAATACCGAGGTTGTCAGGGCCGACTTATCCCACGCAGAGCCCGCTTTCAGGCCGCTGATAATACCTATAGGGAAAGCGATGAGGGCCGCCACCAAAATGCCCCAGCCGGCAAGCACAAAGGTATAACTCAGCTGATTTTGGATCTCATAAATCACCGGCGCGCCGGTGACCAGGCTATTGCCGAGGTCAAAGGAAAGCAGATCCCACAACCAACTGAGGTATTGTGACAGGGCCGGTTTATCGAGCCCGAGCTCGGCCGTTACCGCCTGTGCAGCTGCAGTGCTCACCGCATCATCGCCATACCGCCCGGCAGCAATTTTATAGGCCATATCGCCTGGTAGTGACCGAACCAGTACAAAGGTTAATGTGCCTACTGTCCAGGTCATCAGGCACGCTTGTAACAAGCGGCGCAGCAAAATAGATAACAAGTTACGGCTCCAATTGCATGGCAGAAATACGAAATGAGCGCTCGTAGGGGTCAAAACTAAACCCTTTTACGCGCTCCGAAACGCCGGTTTGTTGCATGTAAAACACCACCGGGATAAGCGGCAAATCCTGCTGTATAGCGGTCATCACCTCAACGGCAGATTGTTGATAAGTGGTATCATCCTCCTCCATTGCCATGGCACGTAACTGCTTAAATACCTTCGGGTTAGACCAGTTCATAGGCCCCCAGTCGCCGCCTTGCTCTGAGGTGAAATCAGCCAGCAAAATACCCAGTGGGTCGGGAATATTGGCAAAATTTCTCGCCATCAGGGCGGTTTGCAGTGAACCATCATTATGACCGGATGGGATAGCACTGGCATTTTCCATATTAACGTGCAGTTTTACACCAAGCTGTGCCCATTGATCCTGAATAGCGGTAGCTATCACGATGAGTTCAGGCCGGTTGGCGTACGTGATCATGGTCAGTTCTAACGGCTCACCGTTACGCTTAAGAATGCCGTCGGGTCCTGGTTGCCAGCCTGCTTCTTTAAGCAACTGGCGGGCTTTTTCTGGTTGTCGGGTAGCCGGTGCAACGCCCTTTACATGCCAGTTACCCATGGACGGACCAAATAGTTGATTCGCCTCTGATCCCGGTACGCGCAGCACCCCTTCAGCAATGCCGGTTCTGTCGATGGCAAGACTCAGTGCCTGACGGACTTTCGGATCACTTAGTGCCGGATTGGCCAGGTTCAGCTTGATAAGGGTTGTACGCGGAATGGGTGTACTAAATACACTGACCTGCGGATTGGTGCGGAGACTGCTAACCGCTGCCGGGTCAAGGTTATAAACAATGTCGGCCTGACCGGTTCTGACCATCAATGCCCGGGTTTCAGAGCGATGACCGGTGATATATTCGGCTTTTTCGATGGCTACCGGGCCACCCCAGTAATCGTCGAAACGGCGCGCCTTGATATTGTGTGGCGGCTCAAAATGTTCAATTTGATAGGGACCTGTTCCGATCAGCGTTTTAATGCGATTAAAGGTGCCAAAAGTGGCTGGCGACAAAATCGCCGTAGTGTAATTACTTAGTAAAGATGGCAGTGGCCGGAAAGGCTCAGTAAGGGTAATACGTAGCTCATTGTCAGACAGCGCCTCGATATTTTTAAACAAACGGGTATTGAACGGTGCGGGTTTACCCAGCGCCACCGCCAGGCTCTTTCGCACACTTTGCGCCGTCATAATCTGACCGTCATGAAAATGGACGTTCTTGCGCAGGGTAAACAACCACTCGGTATAAGTGTCGTTGTGCTGCCAGTGCAATGCCAGTCCGGGCTTTAAATCTCCCTGGTCGTCTACCTCTACCAGCGTTTCAATAATTTGCATACGTGTAAAGATATAGCCGGCGGTAGCTGGATCCTGATTAACCGGCTCAAAGGGCCCGCTAATGATAATTGTATTCTTAGCTTGCGGTGGCGCACAGGCTGCTAAACAGGTGCTAAGCAGTAGTACCGCCAGACACTCCCTTACATTTCTTACTATCACGTTACTTCACAGGAATATTACTTATTGATAGGAAGAAGTATACCTATTTCATTGCACAAAGTGACAGGCTTTCAGCCAGCGAGAAAAGGCTTTCATCGAATGATGGCAATATGTCAGGGGCAGCAAAACAACGGTTGCTCAATAGCCAATCAACTTATTTTGGCAATAGTTAATCCAACGGCGTGATTTTACGTAATAGAAGCATCTCATTGCTTTTATAGCGTCGCGACGAATGCTGCGACCTCCATAAGGTTTGTTATGACATCTGCTAACGGATTAACCCTGCACCATCTCAATAATTCTCGCTCGCAGCGTATTTTATGGCTGCTGGAAGAGTTAGGAGTAGACTACCAAATTAAGCACTATCAGCGTGATGCTAAAACCAATCTGGCACCAGAAGGTCTCCAGGCGGTTCATCCTCTCGGTCGCGCGCCCATTATCACCCACGGCGATACCACGCTGGCAGAGTCGGGCGCTATTATTGAATACCTGATTGATGAATGTGGCGGACAATTGAAACCGACAGACAGCCGTGATGCGCTCAATCAGTATCGTTTCTGGATGCATTTTGCCGAAGGCAGCCTGATGCCGCCGCTGGTGGCGCGACTGGTTTTGAGTAAAGCAAAGGAGAAAGCCAGCCCGTTTTTCATGAAACCTGTGGTGGCCAAGGTGGTTGATGCGATCACCAACGCTTATTACGGGCCAAACTTAAAAGCCAGTCTCGACTATGTGAATAACTACCTTAAAAATCACGAGTGGTTTGCCGGGGACAGTTTAAGCGGTGCGGATTTCCAGATGAGCTTTCCGCTGGAGGCCATGCAGGGACGGGTCGGTAAAGGGCAGTATGAGGCTATCGACGCCTGGGTCAATAAAATCCACAACCGGGACGCCTACCAGCGCGGGCTCGAAAAAGGCGGTGAGTACGCTTACGCCTAGGTGGTTACTCGTCGTCGCGTTTGAGGTAGTCGTTAATCAGTTGCAGGAAAGGCGTGCCGTAGCGCTCCAGCTTGGTTAAGCCCACCCCGCTTACTGCCAGCAATCCTTGCTTATGTGTCGGTTTGCTGGCGGCCATTTCGGCCAGAGTAGCGTCGTTAAAGATAACAAAAGGCGGTACGTCGTTTTCCTGCGCCAGCACTTTGCGTAGGTGTTTAAGCCGGGCGAAGAGTGCTTTGTCGTAGTTTTTCAGCGCGGTTTTCGCCGGTTTATCGGCTTTAATCTCAAGCCGCGGCGTGGCAAGTTCTACCGGGATTTCGCCTTTCAATACCGGGCGGGCAGCCTCGGTTAAACGCAGCACCGCATGGCTGGCAATATCCACCCGGATATAGCCCCGGTGGATTAGCTGGTTAATGATGTTGTGCCAGTACTGATCGTTGTGATCTTTACCAATCCCCCAGGTCGACAACTTGTCGTGACCGGTTTCCTGTAATCGCTTGAGGTTTTTACCGCGCAGTACATCAATTACGTACTGGGTAGCCGCCTGCTGCTGCAGACGCAAAATACAGCTGAGGACTTTCTGGGCGGTTTCCAGACCATCAAAGGGGCGGGGGGGATCAAGGCAAATATCACAGTTACCGCAGGCGGTATCGCTAAATTGCGAAAAATAATTAAGTAATACCTGACGTCGACAGGTTTGCGCTTCGGCGAAGGCTTCCATAGCGGCGAATTTTTGCAGTTCAATGGCGTTGCGATCGGCCATTGAGCCCTGATCAATCCACTGTTTTACCCGGGCGCTGTCTTTCTCGTCAAACAGCAATAAGGCTTCGGCTGGCAGCCCATCACGGCCGGCGCGGCCGGTTTCCTGGTAATAACTCTCAATACTGCGCGGCACATCGTGATGGACCACATAGCGAACGTTAGACTTATTAATGCCCATGCCAAATGCCACGGTAGCGACAACCACGTCAATTTTGTCGGTAATAAACTGGCGCTGCACGTAAGCCCGTTCGTCGGCATCCATTCCCGCATGGTAGGCGGCACTCTTAAAGCCCTGACGGTGTAATTTGGCACTGAGATCATCAACCTTGGCCCGGGAATTACAGTAAATAATACCGCTGCCATCCTGCTGACGAATGTAGGTAACTATTTGCTCAAAAGGTTTGTACTTGGCCATTACCCGGTAGCGGATATTCGGCCGGTCGAAGGAGCCTTTATACACCAGTGGGTTATCCAGCCCCAACTGTACCTGAATATCCTGTTCTGTGGTGGTGTCGGCTGTTGCTGTCAGGCCAATGACCGGGATATCCGGGAAGCGCTGTTTTAGCTGACCCAATGACCGGTAGTCCTGGCGGAAATCATGCCCCCAGTGCGACACGCAGTGCGCTTCATCTACTGCGAACAAGGCGATTTTAGTTTGCGCCAGCATATTCAAAAAGTAGCGTTGCAACAAGCGTTCAGGCGAAACGTAAATAATATCGTAGCGGCCTTCCTGCAGGCGCTGTACGGTAGCCTGATAATCGTCCTGATCGAGAGAAGAATTCAGATAGGCGGCTTTCACCCCGGCCTCTTTTAATTGCTCTACCTGATCCTGCATTAATGAGATCAGCGGCGAAACAACGATGCCTGTGCCTTCTCTCACCATGGCCGGAATTTGATAGCACAGGGATTTTCCGCCCCCCGTGGGTAGTAACACCAGTACATCCTTGCCATTAATGGTGTGATCAATCACCTCGGCCTGACCAGAACGAAACTCGCTGTAACCGAAGATATCCTCAAGGATTTGCTGAGCATTACGGCTGTCTGCGGGCCGCGCAGCACTGGCCACGATAGCTGGCGGGCTATCGTTATCGTCGATGGCTGTGGGAGTATGAGGTGTAGCAGTCATGAGTCGCAGAGTTTACGCGTTTTTTGCCTGAGGTTCACGGGTTTTGCCCGACTTTTTCTGCGTCTTGCTATAACTGACTGATGTACCGCGACAGAGTCTTTCCTGCTGCGATAACAACAGTGTTATTATGAATCAAATTTTGTTGTGTGGTGGAACTCATGGCTGAACCCTTACCCGATCTCATTGAAGAAATCGTTGCCGATAACGGCGTCGACGACATTCACGCTGTGGTTGAACAGCTGTTGCCGGCTGAAGATGTTGAAATAGCCACGCTGTTAGAATCTCTTCCCGTTGAAGAGAGGATGTTGCTGTGGGAAGTGTTGCCCGATGTCCGTAAGCTCGACGTGCTGGTTGAGATGCGGAGCGATCCGCGGGAAGTGCTGATTTCCGCCACGCCAGACGATAAATGGAGTGCCATTTTACTGGGCATCGACGCCGAAGACTTACTTGAGCTGATGGACTCCTTGCCAAGCAAGTTGCTGGAACTGGCCATTCAGGCTCTGGATGAACAGCAACAGGCTTACTTTCGCGATGCAACCCAGTTCCCCGACGAACAGGTGGGTCACTGGATATCTCACGAAATGCTGGTGCTGCCGCTCAATGCCAAGGTGCGTGATGGCCTGCGCTTAATTCGCCGCAATGTGCCGGCGCACTGTGATAGCATTTTCCTGGTCAATCGCTCCGGACAGTTTTCTGCCGCGGTGAAGTTAACCGCTGTATTCGGGGCACCGGAACATTTGCCCATGGTTGAACTTACCGAAGAGTCTATGCCCGTTATTAAAGGCAGCGATGATTCCACCACTGCGTCTCTATTAGTTCAGCGCAGTGGTTATGCGGGATTACCTGTGGTCGATGACAACAATAAATTGCTTGGCAGACACGATATTTTAAGTGCCAGTGAGCTGGTCAACGAATATTACGAACGTCAGGTAATGGCAACCGCCGGTATGGATGAAGACGAGGATTTATTTGCGCCGGTGGCAAAAAGTGCCCGTAGTCGTGCCTTGTGGTTAGGTATCAACCTGCTTACCGCATTTATGGCCTCGTGGTTTATTGGCTTATTTGAAGCCACCTTACAACAGGTGGTAGCACTGGCGGTGCTGATGCCTGTGGTAGCCAGTATGGGCGGGATCGCGGGCAGTCAGACCTTAACCCTGATTGTGCGGGGTCTGGCGCTTGGCCAGATCACCAGTGCCAACTTAAAAGCCCTGATGACCAAAGAGCTCAAGGTCGGTGGTGTGAATGGCGTGATTTGGGCGCTGGTGATTGGCATTGTGGCCTATATGTGGTTCAGCGATCCACTGTTAGGGCTGGTTATCTGCCTGGCCATCTTTGTTAATATTCTGGCCGCAGCCCTGGCCGGAGTGGTATTGCCGGTGATCCTGGAAAAGCTCAAAATCGACCCGGCGCTTTCCGGCTCGGTTATTCTCACCACAGTCACCGACATCGTGGGTTTTGTAGCCTTTCTGGGCCTGGGTAGCCTGTTTTTACTGTAATGAAAAGGAAACGCTTTGAACGCTGAGGCTACTCAACGCCAGGCCACCGCCGGTCTTCTCTATGCGGTGGCAGCTTATACCATGTGGGGGATTGCCCCGTTATATTTTAAACAAATTGCCAGTGTACCGGCGCCTGATATTCTGATGCATCGCATTGTCTGGTCGGCGGCATTGTTGGCATTATTACTGTTGGGATTAGGGCAGTTTGCCAGAGTCAGCGCTATTTTCCGGTCTAAACGGTTAATCGGATTACTGGCGGTGGCGAGTGTGTTACTGGGCGGTAACTGGCTGCTGTTTATTTGGGCGATTAACGCCGACATGATGCTCGAAGCAAGCCTGGGTTATTATATAAACCCCTTGCTGAATGTCTTCCTGGCCAGGGTGTTTCTGCAAGAACGCCTTCGCCCAATGCAAAAAGTCGCGGTTGTATTGGCCATTATCGGGGTGGCGAATATCATTATTGCCCACGGTACTTTACCCTGGGTAGCATTATTGCTGGCTGGCAGTTTCGCAATATACGGCTTGTTACGTAAGCAAATTCCAGTAGAGCCGCTACCTGGATTGTTTATGGAAACCCTGGTACTGCTGCCCTTCGCGGCACTTTACTGGGTGTATTTTGCTTCTGAAGCGGCCAATATGTATACCAACGAATGGTCGTTAAATGCCTGGTTAATGGCGGCAGGCGTGGTGACAACCCTGCCATTACTGGCGTTTAATGCGGCAGCTAAACGGATTATGTTTACTACTCTTGGACTGATCCAATACATAGGCCCTACACTGATGTTCATTTTTGCTGTTGGCATGTACGACGAGCCACTGGAACCAGCAAGGCTGGTGACCTTTGGGTTTGTCTGGTGTGGCTTAGTGTTATTTAGTCTGGATTCACTGAAAACCTATCGTCAGCAGCGCAAAGTGCTACGGGCAGCGTAAGCATTATGGCGGCTGACCCGGTATGGATTCAGGGCATTATCTATGTGATATCCTTTTGCCAGTAAGTGGTCAGCGCGACCATTATCAGTTCAGTTGACGATGGTCGCCGGTGAATGCGTGGTTTTATTTTTAAATCAGAGGATTAGGGCTAACCTGTCCGGATAAATAAAGGGCTTGCTGTCTACCACTTTTATCTTGGCCATATCAGTATGATCTGAATTTAGTATAAAATTAAACTCATCATCGCATAGGCTTGATGGCACCTGGAATACCGCAGATCCGCCGTTTCTGTGCTCGTCGGCACCCATTTTCTGCGTGATGACCGCTAATACCCGATAAGGCATTCACCGCCGTATTATATTCACTGATGGCTGGTGTAAGCGGCTTTTTGCTTTTTACGCAGCGCTCAATCGTTCGCTTCGTAGTGTGGAGAATCCGCTCTGAGGCAGACTGGTCAAACATCAGTTTACCTTGTAGTCTTTGGACGTTTTTCACAGAGATGCCTTTGATGAGCACCTCTATTTCATCAACCGGAGATGACATTTTATTAATTGCCCCATCTTTAAAAGTTAGCGATCAAAAGTGTCGGAGACACGTTTCAGCACTGACAGTGTGGTTTCAAGTTCTTCCTGAGTGATACCTGTTGAGCATCTAGTTGCCCATCCAGATTGTTTTTCATCTAGCTTTGAATAAATCTCTTTCCCAAAATCCGAGAGGCCTACCAACTTCGCACGTTTATGATCTGGATTTTGAATAAACAATAAAAATCCATCCTTGTGCATGACATCAACAAGTCGTTGTACGGCTTGTCGTGTCAGTCCCATACTTCTTGCTATCTGTGACACTGTTTGTGGCTCACCGGTTAAGTAAAGGGCACCTAATATTTTCCATCGGGCGCTCGTAACTCCATATTCAAAACCCATCTGGTCACCTTCACTAACAAGGAGTCCTCCCAGCTTGAACACTTCAAGAACAATTTCGGTGAACACCGGGCCTTTTTTAGATTCGTTCATCTGCAATCCTTTTAAATATGACAACATGTTGACAATATTGGGTGTCACTTACATAATGACAACATGTTACCAATTATTTATTTCGGAGGATATCATGATTCTCGTAATCCATCGGTTTGCAGCACCAATTGCCATTTTGTGTATAGCCTTGTTTTTCTCAGCAACCATTTTCGTTGAGCTTATTGGCTCGGCTGAATCCATTGCAACCGTGAAAAGCCTGATTGTATGGCCTGGCTTGTTTATACTCGTACCTGCCATTGCATTAACGGGTGGTAGTGGTATCGCATTAGCAAGATCAAGAAAAGGAAAGCTCCTACAACAAAAAAAGAAGAGAATGCCTTTTGTTGGAGCGAATGGAATATTTGTGCTGATCCCATGCGCAATATTCCTTGACCTCAGGGCATCTGCAGGTGTTTTTGATGCCTATTTTTATGTAGTGCAAGGTATTGAACTGCTTGCTGGTACAATCAATCTCATATTAATGGGAATGAACATGATAGATGGGTTTAAAATGAGCGGTAGGTTTAGGCAGTCAGTGTTAAGCAATCGCTAATACCTTGTCGGTCACTTACTTTCCAACGGGTAGCAAGTCTGAATGTTCTGCCACAGATAATAGCAAAGCAGTTAACATATATTACTTATATTAAGAGGCAGGAATAGCGTCGTGAACCACGCGGTTGCGACCATTATGCTTGGCCTGGTACAACAGTTTATCCGCCGTGGTAAGCATAGACTGAATATTGCGGTCACTTCGGGTTGTCAGGCCAATACTCACCGTTACTTTTACGTTAAGCTTACCGAAACGTACAGGATGCTCGCTGATTTTACGATACACCCCTTGCAGGCGGGAAACCGCTTCCTGAGGCGATGTGTCGGGCAAATAGATGCAAAATTCTTCGCCACCAAAGCGGGCGATAATCACATCTGCGCACATTACGGCAAGGCGGTTAGCCACCACTTTCAGTACTTCATCGCCAGCATCATGGCCGTGGGTGTCGTTGATGCTTTTAAAAAAGTCTAAATCCAGTAACGCCAGTGCCTGATTGGCTGGTTGATTGCGTTGCATCTTATTAACGGTATAGAAAAAGTGGCGGCGGTTAGGTAAGCCGGTAAGGTAGTCGGTATTGGCCGTGCGTCGGATGGTTTCCACATTTTCCAGCAGTTCTATGTTCTGATTTACCCGGCACAGAAACTCTTCGAGGTGGTAGGGCTTGCGCACAAAGTCGTTAGCGCCGCTTTTTAAAAATCGCGCCGACAACAGATTATTGCGGTCGTTGGCAAGACCAATTATCGCCAGATCTTCCTTGCTGTACTGTTTGCGCAACCAGGCAACAAATTGCGTAGGCGGTTTATCCTGAAGATCGCTGTCGACGAATACCAGCTTGATATGGCTGTGTTCATCGAGGAGTGTTTCGGCTTGTGCGGCAGCAGCACATTCGTAGGTAATAAAGTTATGTCGACGCAGCAGGGCCGCCATAGCGGTGCGCTCACTTCGCTTAGGGTTAATCACCAGAACGCCGGTGGTTTTATTTTTCTCTAACCGGCCAATCAGACGCATGAGATAGTCAAAAATCTGCGCGTTTTCTTTGGGGATATAATCTACTACCTCGCGGGATAACACCGCTTTGCGAATATCTTCTTCCAACCTTTCAGTTGTAACAATGGTCGGTAAATAGCTTTTTACCGAAAAGTCGATGGCTTCACCATTGGGAGCATCCGGCAGGTCGTAATCCACAATGGCACAGAGAAAATCTTCCGGGTCACTGTTAATAAAAATGTGTTTGGCAGCAGTCAGTGAAGTGGCAAGTACTGGCTTTAATTGCGCCATCTCAACCAGCTTGGTCAGCAGGCTGATAGTACTCGTACTGTCTTCAATTATCAGCACCTTCTGCTGCACAATGCGTCCTATATCACCTCTAGTTTGGCAAAACTCAGTACCAGCCATTTGCTGCCGAATTCGTCAAAGTTTACCTGAACCCGGGCATGGTCGCCGCTACCTTCATAGTTTAGTACTACGCCTTCACCAAACTTGCGGTGCTTTACCCGCTGCCCCAGTGAAAAACCACTTTGCTCCATCCGCTCATGGGACGCTGCATTGCTGAAACGACTTGTGACCGGTCTTGACACTGTAGACGTCAGACGGATTTCTTCCACACATTCGTTGGGAATTTCCCGTAAAAACCGTGATGCTGTGTGATATTTTTCCTGTCCGTACACCCGGCGCATTTCGGCGTAGGTCATGTACAGCTTTTTCATGGCCCGGGTCATACCCACATAGCAAAGTCGGCGTTCTTCCTCCATACGGCCCGGTTCGTCGTTGGTCATCTGGCTTGGGAACATACCTTCTTCAACCCCGGCAATAAAGACCAGCGGGAATTCAAGTCCCTTGGCCGTGTGAATGGTCATCAGTTGCACCGCGTCCTGATCACCACTGGCCTGGGTTTCACCGGCTTCCAGTGAAGCATGGGCGAGAAAGGCCTGCAGTGGTGTCATGTCGTCGGCTTCTTCGGGAATAACAAACTGCTTACAGGCGGTTACCAATTCTTCTAAGTTTTCCAGACGCGCCTGGGCTTTCTCGCCTTTTTCAGCCTGATACATAGCATATAGTCCAGACTGGTTGATGGCTTTGTTAGCCTGTTCTTCCAGAGGCTGGCCTTCAAATTCGTCGGCTAGTTTATTAATCAGCTCAATAAAGGCGTTCAGCGCATTGGCGGCGCGGCCCTTCAGACTACCATCCTGAATGAGTTGCAAGCTGGCCTGCCACATGGAGCAATCTTGCAACCGTGTTTGTTCGCGAATAGTCGCCAGCGTTCGCTCGCCTAACCCGCGACTGGGCGTATTCACTACTCGTTCAAATGCAGCATCGTCATGAGCGTGATTGACCAGGCGCATATAACCCAGTGCATCCTTAATTTCCTGACGTTCGAAGAAGCGCAGACCGCCATAAATACGGTAGGGGAGGCTTTGGTGTAGCAACGCTTCTTCCAGCACCCGTGATTGCGCATTGTTGCGGTATAAAATAGCGACTTCTTTTAACTGGTTGCCCTGATTATGCCAGTCGGAAATCTGCGAAACGATAAAGCGGGCTTCGTCGAGGTCGTTAAAGCCAGCATAAATCGAGATAGGCTCGCCATCGTCACCGTTGGTCCAGAGTTCTTTACCCAGGCGGCCCTGGTTATTGTCGATAACTGTGTTGGCGGCTTTCAATATGGTGGCGGTAGAGCGGTAGTTTTGTTCCAGACGAATGGTGGAAGCACCATCGAAATCTTTCAGAAAGTGTTGGATGTTATCCACATTAGCACCACGCCAGCCGTAAATAGACTGGTCGTCGTCACCCACAATCATTATGTTGTTGTCCTGATTACATAACAGCCGCAACCAGGCATACTGAATATTGTTGGTATCCTGAAACTCGTCTACCAGTACTGCGCGAAAACGACGCTGATAGTGCGCCAGTACATCTGGATTCTTAACCCATAATTCGTGAGCTCGCAATAACAATTCAGCAAAGTCGACCAGCCCTGAGCGGTCACAGGCTTCCTGATAGGCCGCATAGATATCGCGCATTTTCTGCTGGGTATGATCACCATGGGTTTCGATATGCTGAGGGCGTAGACCTTCGTCTTTATTGCCGTTGATATACCACTGGATTTGCCGGGGGGCCCAGTGCTTTTCATCCAGGTTCATGGCCTTCAGTACCCGCCGTATCAGACGGTATTGGTCGTCTGAATCGAGGATCTGGAAATTTTCCGGCAGATTGGCTTCGGCGTAATGAGCGCGTAATAAACGGTGTGCCAGGCCATGAAAGGTACCAATCCACATGGTATTTAACGGCCGGCCCATAACATGCTCTATACGGCCGCGCATTTCACGCGCCGCTTTGTTGGTAAAGGTCACCGCCAGAATACTGTAAGGGGCGATATTTTCCACCTGCATTAACCAGGCGATACGGTGCACCAGCACACGGGTTTTACCACTGCCGGCACCCGCTAGCACCAGCATGTTAGACAGCGGCGCAGCAACGGCATCGCGCTGTTTATCGTTTAATTCGTCGAGTAACTCAGAAACATCCATAGCAATACAAAAACACCTGTGTTTTTATTCAGGCCATAAAAAGCAGAGTATGCCATTAAAGCCTACTGCGTTAAACCGCGCTTGCACAATAATGGCGGATTATTGCCCGTAGTCACATAATGAAAGGGATCTGGGCGAAATCCGGTCGGATACAAGGTAGTATTAACTTTCCGGTGTCGCAGACCGCGCAGAATTCTCCGGCTATCGTAATTTTTTCGGGTTACCTCTTGAATTGGTGCCATAAACCATTATGTTACCGCTACGCGCGTTGGCTGGTTTATTCTTGTTCAACCTTACCCGCACAGCAAACTATAGGAATGCCCATGCATGCACTGACCGATACTGCTGACTTTTGGCTGCAGCTAAAAAAAGAAGCGCGTCAAATTGTCGATGAAGAGCCGCTATTAGCGAGTTTCATTCATGCCTGCATTTTAACCCATCATAACTTTGAGTCTTCGCTGAGCTTTATTTTGTCGAACAAAATGGCCGACGATGTGATGCCCGCACTGACCATCAGGGAGATTCTTGACGAAGCGTATTTGCTGGAGCCGGCAATTGTTGAGTCAGCGATCGAAGATATTCGTGCCATCTACACTCGTGACCCGGCCGTTACCAATTACCTCAACGTGCTGGTCCATTTCAAAGGGTTTCAGGCGGTTCAGGTGCACCGGATGGCGCATTATTTGTGGCAACAGGGGCGGCATCAGCTGGCACTGTTTTTACAAAGCCGGAACTCAGAAACGTTTGCTGTAGATATTCACCCTGCGGCAACTATCGGTAAGGGCGTAATGTTCGACCATGCAACCGGTATTGTAGTGGGCGAAACGGCAGTCATTGAAGATAACGTTTCGATTCTGCAAAACGTGACTCTGGGCGGTACAGGTAATGAAAGCGGCGACCGTCACCCCAAAATCCGCCAGGGCGTAATGCTGGGCTCCGGTGCCAAAGTGTTAGGTAATATTGAAATTGGCGAAGGCTCTAAAGTGGGCGCGGGTAGTGTTGTGCTTAATGATGTACCACCGCATGTAACGGTGGTGGGTGTGCCGGCCAAAGTGGTAGGCCGTCCCTGTTGTTCACGACCCTGCGACTCTATGAATCAAAACGTGCTGGAAGACAACCAGCCCTACGAGCAAGATTAAAGCTTACGGCTGATCGTTAAAACGGTCAGCGTTTGCCGTGCCAACGGGAGGATTAGTTTTGCGGGAATTCACCTTTGCTTAGCAAGCACAATTCACAGCCTTTTACTGATAAGCCCTTTCCATACTCAGTCTGTAATCTGGTGTAATCTTCAGGTGTGACACAAAAGATCATACTAATTTGATGCTTTTCAACCAGCGCAATGAGTTCACTGGCGTAGCGCAACTGTGCGCCAAACATATAGCTGCGGTGATGCCAGGGCTCCTCGTTCAACACATATAACGGTTCAAACTGTGCCGCCTGCGTCAGGTATTCAATCAGTTGGTAGGACGCGATATCCGTGCCTGCCACAATGACGCGCTGCGGTGTGGGGCGAAAGCATTGTTTTAAATAGTGCAGCAATCCCATCAGAGAGTCTTGTTAGCCTGAAGTAATGGCATCATAACGTAATTTTCCACGGGCTGAAGCCTGAATTCTGCGTCACAATCCGATTGTCGTGTGTGGACGAATTTTTTCATCCCTAACGTTGTTTAGTCAGTATAAAGGAGGCTTTTGTCAGGTATAAGGTCTGCCGGTTGGCGGCGGTTTTCTCTTTAAGGATGTTGTTATGTATTTTGCTCAAACACTCGGCATGCTGGTTCTTCTGACAACGCTGTGCCTGTCGGCTCAGGCGGCGTCTGAAGATAAAGACATCGAGGAATCGCCAAATCGTGATTTAACCGGGTTTGAGGGGCTAAATGAAAAACTGCCGTTATGGGAAGCCGGCGTTGGCGGCGGCATGATAGAAACACCTAACTATCCAGCCTCAGCAGAACGTAATTTTGTGGCCCTGGCATTACCTTACGTGATTTATCGAGGTGATATTTTTCGGGTTGGCGGGCAAGGTGGTGCCAGGGCCGTATTTCTGGAAAACGAAAGGCTTGAGTTGGATCTGAGTTTCAGTGGCGCTTTTGCGGCAGACAGTGATGATAATACCGCCCGTGAAGGCATGCCTGAGCTTGACTATTTAGTGGAGGTCGGCCCACAGCTGATTTATAAAATAAAAGACTTTTCTTTTGACGGTGGTGGTCACTCGCGCCTTAATGCCCGTTTTCAGGCACGCGCTGTGGTCTCAACCGACTTTGGTGGATTTGACGCCAGAGGTTTTGTTTTTGAGCCTGCGTTAACCTATCAGCAACGCGATGTGTTCCTGCCTGATACCGGATTGAGGCTGGCCTTTAGAGCGACCTGGGCGACGGAAAAGTTACATGACTATTTTTATGCGGTAACGCCGGAATATGCAACCGCAACCAGGCCCGCTTACGATGCAAAAGGTGGCTATCTGGGAGCCGAATTGTCGGCCAGTGTTGCTTTTCCTGTAATCGACAATGTTCGCGGCTTTTTATCCACGTCAGTGCAATTTAACAGTGGATCAGCGAATCAAGACAGTCCGCTCTACGAGCAAGATATTACCTATAGTATTGGTGTCGGATTGGTCTGGCGTGCGTATAAAAGCGATGCCAAAGCCAGCTGGTAAGGTATTTCAAACGCGTATGAAACCGTGTCATACGGCTTCATACATCATTGACATCAGCCAAACTTAGCGTCGGCGACAAACGGGTTGGTTTTACGCTCGTGGCCTATGGTGGTCGTTGGGCCGTGGCCCGGATATACAATCATCTCGTCTGGTAAGGTAAACAGCTTGTCACGGATAGCATCAATTAATTGCTGATGATTGCCTTGTGGAAAGTCGGTACGGCCAATTGAACCGGCAAAAATAATGTCCCCCACAATCACCTGGTTACTGCTGCGTTCAACCAGGGCTATGTGACCGGGGGTATGCCCCGGGCAGTGCAAAATTTCCAGCGTCAGGTTGCCAACAGAAATGGTATCGTCTTCGGTTAACCACTGGTTGGGGCTAAATGGCTGTGTGGGTGGAAAGCCAAACATCTGACTTTGTTGCAGCAGGCCATCAAGCCAGAACTTGTCACCAATGTGCGGGCCAATAACGGGCACGTTGTAGTGGGCTGCCACGGCAGTGGTGCCGCCAACGTGGTCGAGATGGCCATGGGTGAGAATAACTTTTTCGATAGTAACCTGTTGCTCGCTTACCGCCTTATAGAGCTTTTCTTCATCGCCGCCGGGGTCGACCAGCGCACCTTTCATGGTGGCGGGATCCCAGATTAACGAACAGTTTTGAGCAAACGGGGTAACGGGAATAACAAGTATTTTCACAATAGTATCTGACCAGGAAATTTGTTGTTATGTTAGCAGGAAATATTCATTGATGTCACAAGCGTACTTGCCATTATCACGGTATAGTTGGTGCGTTGATTTTCAGCGATTTTTTAGTGTTATTATACTAAAGTTCAATAAATAAGAGTTTGTCTGGCTATACCTGATTATCCGTATCAATATGCACCCAGTGCCGTTACTGCAAATATAATAGTTGTGAAATTTATTGTATGCAGGAGACGAAAGTGGACGTTTCTCGGGAAGATCTGAAGATCATCATTATGGATTTGCTCGACGCTGGACAGTTTATCAGTGACGAGTCGTTTAATACGGCTTGTGAATGCAGTGTGTGCAAAGAGAAAGCAGTAAAGGTGGGTTTGGATATTGTGCATAAGGAAGACTGTCCGGTAGGGCGGGCTTGTGATGCTCTGGGGTATGTGTTCAGAGGCTTTGCTAAAGAAAGCTGAATTAGCGGGTTATGAATAAAAAGGGCTGTGTTATCACAGCCCTTTTTGTGTTTATCGATTTAGTTAGAAAACCACAGTAACTGTGGCTGAACAGCTTGTGGTGCAGGTTTCGCACACCTGATAGTCATACCGCCAGCACCGCCGTCTAGCGGGGTTGCTTTAAGTGCCTCGTGAATTTCCGTACCGCTCAGGTATGCATAGTCGCTGGCTTCTACCGACACATCCCTGCTTGTTGCTGCTACCAGCGTTGGAAGACCGTTCAGCGCTGGTAGCAGCAACAAGCAGGGAAAGAGATAGTGTTGGTGTCGCCCAGCGTACCGTAAAGCATGTCGGCTTTGTTGTTAATGATCACCGCACCCATACCGTCTGATGCTTCACAGTAGGCCACTTTATCGTGGAAGCTGATAGCTCCACGGTCGATAACACAGATGCTGCCTGTCACTTATCGAGTGTTTACTGCACATCAAAATGTCTGTCAAAGAAATTTGTGATGGTGTGATACAAATGTATACCTGTTTGCTTACCACGAATACTGTGCTTTTTACCCGGATAATCCATTACCTCGAAAGGCTTGGCAGCATCCTGCAGGTGTTTATACAGTTTGGTACTGTGAGTAAACAACACGTTGTCATCGGCCATTCCATGATAAACCAGCAGCGGGCCTTTCAGGCCGTCGGCATAAGGAAAAACGGATGAAGCGTCATAGGCTTCACTATCGGTATTTGGGTTGCCCATGTAACGTTCGGTGTAATGTGTGTCGTATAACCGCCAGGTGGTTACCGGTGCCCCGGAGACTCCGGCTTTAAAGTAATCACCCGCTTTAAACATGCTCATGATTGTCATGTAGCCGCCGTAGCTGTGGCCGTATACGCCAATACGTTCTTTATCCACATAGGGCAGGGTGTGAAGGAATTTAACGCCGGTTACCTGGTCGTCTACTTCCACACTGCCCATGGCTTTGTAGATGGGTTCCTCGAATGCTTTACCACGGTAGTTTGAACCTCGGTTGTCAATGCTGAACACCACGTAGCCTTTACTTACCCAGTATTGCATCAGAAGGCCGCGGTTACCGCCCCAGGCATTATTGACCACCTGTGCGTGCGGGCCGCCATACAAGTAAACAATAACCGGATGTTTGCCTTTCAGTTCAGTCGGTTTGTACAGGCGATAATACAGGTCAATGCCGTTGTCATTGGTGATGGTGCCAAACTCAGGCTCTACCCAGTCGCTAAGGTAGGGCGTAAGCGGGTGGTTTTCATCCAGTGCATTCTCTTCCAACCAGGTGAGCTGTTTACCACTGGCGTTATGTAAGCTTACCTGAGTAGGGCGGTTCGCGGTTGAAGAGCTATCTACATAAATCGACGCGTCGTGGCTAAAGCTAATACCGTGCATGCCGTCGCGGTTGGTCAGGCGCTTTGGTGCACTGCCTTTCAGATCAGTAACATACAGATGGCGCTCCAAAGGCGTATCTTTGCGACCGGTAAAGTAAACCTGGCCGGAGTCATCATTGACCGCTTCCAGTTCATCCACTACCCATTCGCCCTGAGTAAGCTGGCGAACCAGTTTGCCTTCGTTGGTAAACAGGTACAGGTGTTTAAAACCATCGCGCTCGGAAGCCCAGATGAAACGCTTACCGTCTGCCAGGAAGGTAAAGTCATCGTGCAGGTTTACCCAGGTATCCGACTGCTCTTTAAGGACCAGAGTCTGCTGGTGGTTGTTTACGTTGTAACTGCGCAGCTCCAGTTGCTGTTGGTCGCGGCTTTGCCATTGATAGGTGAAGTGCTGACTGTCGGGCATCCATTTACCGCGGGCAATATAAATATCCTCTTCTTTACCGGTATCAATCCACTGACGGTTACCGCTTTTGATGTCCTGTACGGCCAGTTTAATGGTGACATTCGGGGTACCGGCCTTGGGATACTTCTGCTCGATCATCTTGATCTCGTCAGCATAGATTTCTGAGCGGGTGATCACTTCAACCGGCGATTCATCGACTTCGGTAAAGGCAATGTATGACTCATCTGGAGACCACCAGTAGCCGGTCATGCGATTCATTTCTTCCTGCGCGACAAACTCCGCCATACCGTATTTGATATTGCCACCACCTTTGGTGGTAATCGCCGTTTCCTTGCCTGATGCTATGTGTTTGATGTAGAGGTTCTGGTCGCGAATAAACGAGATGTAGTTACCTTTTGGCGATAACTTAATGTCGGTTTCAAAGCTATCGGTGTTGAGCAACTGGCGAGCGCCAGGTTGACCTAACTGGTGGTAAAACACATCACCGCCCATGGGGAAGAGCAGCGCCTTACCATCGGCAGACCATTGATAGCTTACTATACCGCTGCCGGATAAACGCATCCGTTCACGACGGGCTTTTTCTTCATCAGAAAGGGCTTCTTCGCCGGTGGACAAGTCATCGGAATCGAACAACAGGCGCGAGGTACCTGAAGCAATATTATATTCCCACAGGTCGAGACGTTCGTAGTCAGACTGTTTGCCCTGCAGGTAAGTTACCCGCTGGCCGTCGGGGGCAACCTGTAAGTTTCTGGGAGAGCTACCGTCCAGTGATGGCGATGCATAAATTCGTTCGATGGTCAGCTTTTCAGCGGCTACCGTGTTCGTGAGCATAAGGGCTCCAAGTATTAATGCTTTTTTCATGGATACGCTATTATCTGTCGTTATTAAAGCTTGCTTACTGCACGTATTTGCTCTGAAATACGTAGAAACAAGTTGTTGTTATACAGGAGAACCCGGCAGTGTGCGGGCTCCATTTTAAAGCTAGAGGATGACACAATTTGCCTGCATTAAAAAGCGCACTTATCCTGGGAGCCAGTGGGTTGGTAGGGCAGAACCTGCTCAGGCTGCTGTTACTCGATCCCCGCTATGAATCGGTAACCTGTCTGGTCCGGCGTCCGCTGGGGCGGCAGCACTACCAGGATCCCGATAACAAGCTGCGGCCGGTAGTGATTGATTTCGGTAACCTGGATGAGTATCAGGGCTATTTTTCGGTTGATCATGTGTACTGCTGTTTGGGCACTACATTAAAGAAAGCCGGCGACATCAGTGCCTTTCGCAAAGTGGATTTTGAATATGTTCACGTTGCGGCTCAGTTGGCCAGAGCACAGCGGGCTGGTGGATTTGTGTGGATTTCCTCGGTGGGGGCTAACGCCAAAAGTAAAAATTATTACCTGCGCGTGAAAGGGGAGCTGGAAAATGCGATTATGCGCATGCCGCAATTGCCCAATGCCGCTGCGGTAAGGCCAGGCGTGCTGATTGGTGAACGTCTCAACGATAACCGTCCCCTGGAGCGATTAGGGGCAGGCATGATGCAGTTGCTTAAACCTTTACTTATTGGCCGCCTTAAAAAATACCGCGCAGTATATCCCCACCAGGTCGCCAGAGAAATGCTCCGCCACCAGACATTCTGATGAGTAAACCATCGAAACAACCCAGAGGGTTTCAGTGTAAGCAGTTTTTCGTCGCCCATGATAACTGCGCAATGAAAGTCTCAACAGACAGCCTTATCCTGGGCAGTTTCATTGACGTAGCCCATGCTCGCTCGATTCTCGATGTCGGTACCGGCTCGGGAATACTGGCACTGATGCTCGCACAAAAAAGCGCGTCTGATATCACCGTTACTGCTATTGATATCGACCCAGGGGCGATTGCTCAGGCAACTCACAATGCCGCTAACAGCCCGTGGCCTGAAAAGATACGGGTGGTGCAGAGTCCACTGCAGAATATGGACCGTCAACTGCAGTATGACCTGATAGTCTCGAACCCGCCGTATTTTGCCGATGCTGAGAGCCCTACCCATGCTTATGCGTCGATGTCTGAGATCCGGGGGCAGGCGCGAACTGAGCAAACACTGAGCATTGAACAGTTTTTCGCAGAAACTGCTAACCTTAGCGCAGATGATGGCAGGCTATATTGTATGTACCCGGCAGCGAGAAAAGCCGAGGTGCTCAATTGCGCCTTGATGTACGGATGGCATGTGTATCGGATAATGGCTGTTCAGCATAACGCCGGTTCACTACCCTATTTAGACGTGTATTGCTTTCAACAAACCCCCTCACAACCTGAAGCAAAATCGCTGATCATCCGTACCGAGGATAACCAGTATACGCCGCAGTATAAAAAGCTTTGTGGTGAGTTTTATCTTAATTTTTAACTGAGCAGTGAAATTGCAGGCACAAAAAAAGCGCGATAGACGCGCTTTTTCTCTTATCTTAAACCCGGAAGTTAAGATTTAACCAGAACAGATACCTTATTGATACCGGCTTCTTTAGCCTGGTTCATTACCTCAACCACTACACCGTGCTCAGTATTTTCGTGAGCCTGGATAGCTGCAGTGTCGGTTGGGTTTTCAGCTAAGTAAGTCTGAATATTCGCGATAACACGACGGATGTCGACTTCACGGCCATTCATCATGATCGTACCTGCTTCATCAATACGAATCGACAGAGATTTACTTGGCTGGTTTGATGCGTTTTTGTTTTCTGGGCGATTAACATCCAGACCTTTTTCTTTAACGAATGATGTCGTTACGATAAAGAAGATCAGCATGATGAACACAATGTCCAACATGGGCGTCATGTCGACCTGGGCTTCGTCATCCCCAGAAGTATGCTTTTTTCTTTTCATTTCGTTTTCTTGTCTCTAACACTTGTCTGCTTAGTATACTGTTTGTAACAAAAAAATGTAGTAATTTGTACAATCAATATTACCAAAAGCGATTAACTTACTGACTTAGTCGTTCACTTTCGTTAGAAAGCAACATCATTTTGCGGACAGCGCCACACCCAGTTGGTAAAAATACAACTTAAAAGCGTCGTTTAGCTGCTATCCCAAAATACCATGAGGATAAATGCCAAGTCTAGCCTCTACTGACATTTTTGTCCCCAGCACTAAGAATGCGTTCTTAATTAGCGGCTCCTGGACGCACGCTTCAACGTCCCTCGCTGCCAACGGTGTCCAGAAAGAGTAGTTGAAACTACTCAGTCAGGCGCCTATTCAATGGGGATTAGACCCGTTCCGCAGCATCCTGCCAGGCCCATGGCGTGTCTTAAATATGAGTCGTATTTATAACGAGATGTTATTAACGATTGTCTAGTGCTTTGCCTAATGCAGAGAAGTACTTCATGAAGTGATGAGCGATTATGCATCGGTGCTCTTCAACTGGATAAATGCCAAGATGAGCCTCTGTAGTATTTTTTGTCCCCTGAACAAGAAATGCATTTTTTGTTTTATTATCTTGTATAAATGACTCAAAGGCGCGGGCACTAACCTCTTGTGGTAGTGCATAGTAGTAGATTTTCAAAATCCTATCAGCTTCAACACTTTTGTTGAATAGCTGGCTGGGTTGATCGCTATTTTGTTGTAGGAAAATATGCTGAAAGCAATTTTCCAATAAATTGTTAATTGGATGCTCTACTATCTGCTGGTGTTTTAGCCAAAGCGCTGAGGCAAAACTATCGGAAGAACTCTGTTTAAATAGCTTGGATGCGATGAAGTGATCGAATGAGTGAAACCACTCGTGAGCTAGTGAGCCTGCCCCAGCGTTTTTTGCCAAGGCTAGCGTTCGTGTGCGAGAGTTGTAGTGAGCTGAGCAGTGCTTTTGACCTCCTTTGCCAAACGCTATTGATAGCGTTCCATTGAGTGAAATGACTTTTTCAGGAACATTTAGAATAGTCATCAAATCACAAAAGGCATCAAAGAATAGATTTGCCGCAGCCTGTTGTTCTTCCCTTGTAACCCAGGCACCGACTTCTGCGGTTCTAAAACCAAATATCTTCAAGATGTCATTAAATGAAACGTCTGCGCCGTCTCTATGGCTTGGGCCATTCCTGTAAAATGAATTGAAAATTCGTGATCGTCTTGCTTGTTCAGATTTCATAAAAAGTAAGTCTAACGCTTCTAAGGCAAAAGAGATTGAGACGGGATACGCATTGCAGCAGCTCAACTGTACAAACTGTCCACCGTTAAATTAGTTAACCCTTTCCACTTTGTTCATATAACTTCTGTCCACTTTTGCACGTAATGCTAAGTCTTCCTGCGTTATCCCTTAATATTTACGCGCATTGCGAATATTGAGCCCAAACTCAATATTACGTTCAGATATATTACGACCTGTCAAAAGTCAGTAATATCTCTGCATGTTGTTTAATTAAACACGGTCTGTAATCCTCATTCAAAGAAAGCACCCATACCCGGACGTCAGAAGTCCAAATCAATATGGCGTTGAGTTGGCTAACGTTGGAAAAGCGGTTTAACAGGGTTGTGTGAATTTGTTTGGCCACGGCAACAACACAATCCGCTCCAAAAGCGATTCATCACTCCTTATACGTATTCTGCATGCCATGAAGAGACTGGTAAATGGTGATTTATATTGTTGAGCAGGCTCAGGCTGGGTAAGTATAGTTTGAGAAGTGTTAACTGTTACAACCTTTGGCTTGCATAACATCATCGACCGGTATACGTGCGCAGGTAGCGCTGTGGCAGAAACTCCCAAAGATGCAGTATGATTTAATTGATACCTTATTGGGAGAGTGGAAAAAAGAGCAGCCTGAGTGACAAAGCGAGGGATGGCTGTAGTGGCCTGTTTTAGGACTTTTCACTGTTGCTTACACGCCCATAACGATTTGCACCTATAGCGTCTTCAGAAAGTGCAAGGGTGTCAAGAAAGTGTTTTACGTTCGCATCAATGATTATTTACTCGTGGGTAAATACTACGCAATCTGCTTCCAGCGTGTGCTTCAGGCTTCGTTCTTCCGATCGCCAAGCCGGTATAATCCAGCGTTTATTGGCTGCAGGTGCTGATTCAGCAATTATACTCATCATGGACGTGTCAGTTTCATCAAGTTCGTAGGGACCGCGTTCTTAATAGAGTAATAAGTCAGTTGACCCAATAAACAAACCAGCCACGGTATCCAGCGTAAGTATTGCCGTTATATCTTCTAAATAGCTTGCGGTTTAACGTAATCAGCATCTGCAGGCCCAAAATGCAATATTCTGCCCGTGTTCACTTCCCCTTTAATGACACCGTTCTAAATTAGCGTTTCCTGCTTTGTGTGGTAGGCGTACAGAGCGCTGGTTACCAAGCAACAGGTCACTATCAAAATGGCGAAGAAGATGTTACTTCATACTCAATAACTTCGGTAAAAAAACCGGCAAACTTAAAGGTTATAGTCACGGGTTGCTCAGTCATATTTAGTAGAAACCAGCCGTGATGTCCTGCAAAGGGGGCGGCCAGGGAGCCGTGGCTTGACTTTCCTTCGTCAAGTTCTTCGTAGCGTACAAAAAAGTCTTCTGTATCCGGTTGGTGTCCGTGAAAGTCGACGTAGACACTTTCTTGATCTGTCGCCCATGAATACACTGCTACCTGACCAGCCGTCATTGCCAGCTTAATTTCGGTTTGTTGTTCTGGCTTCAGGGTAATTCTGGTGGTTACTTCTTTATAGGGGGCGGCATGTTTCTGAAAAACGCTCGGATTGGGTAATGCTAATGGATCGCCGTCCTCGGGGAGCGGTAAGCTGAGTATATTCTCGTTACCACCAACCGTATCGATGACTCTTATTGTTGGCATATCGTCAGTCTGGTGAGATAAAGCGGTCAACGGGAAGCAACTGGTTAGCATGATTAAACATAAAGTCCGCCAAGTGATTTTTTGAGCAGTAGGGTACATAAATTATGCCTGTATTGTTAATTGTGATTTACATTACACTAACATAAATATTAATATAATGGAACGTCGTTCTCTTTTTTGTTATTCTTTTGAAATCAGGTTAACGTTTTTCACAATTGAGTAATCAAATCGTCTAGTGAGTGGTATGTCTGCTAAGCCGAATGATTGCTCGTCAGTATGAGGAAGTATCTTTTGAAAAGTTTGATTAAATATCCATTAATAGTCTTTACATCTTGTATGCTGGGGTGCAGTAGTACTACTCCTGAATTAAAGAGCAAGCACCCGGATTTTAGTGGTGTATGGGTAATTACTGAATATGATGAAGTTATCCGCCCGGAAGAAATCGCTGAGTACACTGAAGAGGCACTTGAGGTTGAGAAATTTTATAAAGAAAATTTTGACGTAAAGTCTGAGTCTCATTCAATGTTCTGCGACACTACTGGCATGCCATGGACGATGTTAGGGCGCGCACGAAATTATCCGCGTGAAATCTATCAGTCTGAGGATCGCATTGTCTTTTCCAATGAGTACATGGACCAGGTGCGACATATTCATCTTAATCAAAACACTTTTCCCGAATACACGCCTCCAACTCGACAAGGTTATTCTATTGGACACTGGGAGGGTGATGAATTGGTCATCGAAAGTAAAGGCTTTACCATGACCAGCGATGCAACGCTATATCATCGTAGCGATGAAGCTAAAATTACCGAAAGGTGGAAATTAAAAGACCATCCAACCTACGGTGAGGTTATCGAAATCACTCTAACTATGACCGACCCATATTATTATGAAAAACCAGTAAAGGGCAGAACGCTTATCAAACGAGCTTCGGAAGGAGTCATGTTAGGTCAGTACGGTTGTTCAGCCACATTATGGGAAGACTATATTGATAAAAGACGCGATAGTATCGAATAGCAATGGTGTAAAAGGTCTTCATTATGGCGGCAACTTTATTAGGTTGCTGCCAGCATAGGAATGGTGGGGCGAGAGTGTAACAATATCTGTGTAAGTGGCATTCCTAACCTGTTGAAAGGAAGGCAGAATGCCAATAACAGACGAATATATCGATCAGCTGTGAGACGGCTGTGATTCTGCCGATGATATTCTCGGCGAAGCCGGATTATTAAAGCAACTCACCAAAAAGGTGGCAGAGCGTGCGTTAAATGCCGAGATGGAGCGACATCTCGGATACGCTAAACCTATACCGGAAGGCAAGACTTCCGGCAACGCCAGAAACGGTAAATCCGCTAAAAAGGGCGAGAAGCCGTTCAACGGCTTTGATGACCGAATTATCTCGCTGTACGCGCGAAGCATGATAACCCGAAATTTCCAGGTTCACTTCGAGGAATCTTACGGCGTAGGTCCCTCCAACCTTTATCTCTCAGGTTACCAATGAAATGCCGGATGACGTAAAGCAATGGCAACAACGTCCCCTGGGCGCATTATATCCAGTCGTTTATCTGAATATTTAGTGGTGCGCAGCCGGGACGTTGGCGCGGTACAGTACAAATCAGTTTACCTGGCGCTCGGCATCAATACCGATGGTGAAAAGGCGTTATTGGGCTTATGGATGGCACAAACACGAAAGTGTAGCGTTTTGGTTGTCCGCGATGAACGAATAACTTAAGAGCGCGTGGCGCGGAGTATATTTTCATCGCCTGCTGTGATGGCCTGAAAGGCTTCCCTTCAGCCATCGATGTCGCTTACCCGAAAACCCGTTGCATCAGATATCGAAGAAGTAGATTAGGTCGATAAGAGGTTGGAAAGGGGCTATGAGTCAGTATCATGATTATGTACATTGACCGCATATCACGATGATTGACAGCCACTTACACTGAATATCTTACAGTCTCGGCAGGGCTATATCAGTGCATAAATTCGTTTACTAACTATTATCATCCCAAGCGGGATCACAAAGCCCCGTTATCCTCCGCAGAAAACGTTTGGTGCGCCCACTCTACACTAACAGCCGAGTGATCATGCAGTAACCATCATCACCCTCTATAATCATTCCATTCGCCATAGATTAAAATTTTTTAACTGTGAAAGTATAAGCTGAAATCCTACATAGAGCTTTTGTTTAATGTTTCTATACTGCGGGAAGGGTGTGTCCGCCAATGCTACTCTTAAGCAGTATGCGGGTAACCTTTTTATTTTCGGCGACTGCCCGGTCCTGCTTTTCTACTTAAGCCCTTGTCGCATCACCGCTATGCGGATTGATCACAAACGAATTACCTTCTCCTTAATCAAAGTAACCTGTTGTAACTAGCTGTAACCCGTTTCAAACGCAGTAGATGGCCTGTAATAATAAAAGTTGTCTCAAACATCTGAGTAAGGTGATGCAGAGTAGCCTGTATTTTACCTGATAGTTCATAACCTCAAATGGCTTCCTTAATGCACCGTTACGTAACGGTAAATTCGTTGTTTGAAGGCCTTCCCCTCCCTATCATAAATATCGCTAATGACGCATGTTTACTGGCTGAAATTAAAAGAGTTTTGCCGAATAACTGAATATTAATTATTTATATACCCTGGGATACGTTGTATGGATTTAGTCAAAAGAAATAGAAGAGCGAATAAACCGGAAATTACGCCTACGTTTTATAAAAACCTTGTCACAGTGGCGATTTTAAGTCTTTCTGTTGGCCCGTTGTCAGCCGCATTTGCTCATGAAATCGATCAGGATATTGAACGTGTGGATGTTTTCGGAACACAGCAATCCTTAAAGGTAAAAACCGCCAGCCGATTGGACTTAACGGTCTTGGAAACGCCGGCTTCGGTAGAGGTGATATCCGGGGAGAGTATCCGCGCAAGAGTTGATAACAGTGTCCTTGAAGCCGTTACCCGAACTGCCAGCTTTACTGCAGAAGCAACCCCCGGCAATGGTCACTCCAGCATTTCAGCTCGTGGCTTTAGAGGACAGGGCAGTGTCACTAAACTCTATGATGGCAGCCATTTTTTTACCGCGGCTGGCACTATTACCTTTCCTTTTGATACGTGGGGAGTGGAGCGAATCGATGTGCTGAAAGGTCCTGCTTCGGTTTTATATGGAGAAGGTGGCATTGGTGGGGCAATCAATATTGTACCCAAAACGCCTGAATATCATCGTCAGGGCGCCGTGCGTCTTGGTATTGGTGAAAACAGAAGTCGCTTTTTGGGCTTGGATTACAACGATAAATTTTCCGATTCCTTGGCATACAGAGTTAATTACAGTAAACAAGCGTCTGACAATTGGGTTGTCAACGGCGAGAGCGAAGCCGAGATGTTGTCACTGGCATTGCGTTGGGATCCAACTGATAACCTATCGATTGTAACTCGCTATGATCGTGGTGATCAGGAGCCCATGAAGTACTTTGGGGTGCCAATAAACAATGGGAAGTTTATAAAAAGCCTCACAGATAAGAATTTCAATGTTGATGATTCACAAATCACCTATCGCGATGAATCATTTCGACTCAAGGCTGACTGGTCATTATCCGAGGTGAGCAGTTGGCAAACGGAAGTGTACCGTTTAAGCACGGATCGGTATTGGGCAAATTCTGAATATTACACTTATAACGCCCCCGAGAATACTATCGATCGATGGGATCCCTTAGTTCTCACGCACGACATGACGCACAATGGTTTAAGAAGTAACCTGAATGTAGCGTTACAAGAAGATTTGCTTAAGTTTTCAGTTGGTTTTGAAATTAACGATATTGAGTTTTCGCGAGACAGCAATTTTGGTCCGGCCAATTCAAATCCTATAGATTGGAGCAATGATTTTGACACTGTCTTGGTCGACGAATTTTACCCAGGTTTGTTGTCGGATATCACCGACGCAGGTGTCATGTTAGACAATATGTCTGATGTATTACAAAAAGCACTGTTTGGCGAGTTGCAATATCAAATAACCGACGCTGTCGATTTGGTGACGGCATTGCGTTACGACGAGTTTTCAACTGATTATTTGCGTCTTGGTCAGGCTCCAATTGAGCAAGAATCAAATGCTACGACTGGCCGTCTGGGGCTTGTTTATTCATTATCTGAAAATGCCGCTTTGTATGCCCAGTATGGCACTGGTGCGACTCATCCCGGTGGCTCGATTGTAACCGCGAATGCGTCATACCGAGAATCAAACCTGATCGAAAGTGAACAATGGGAGATCGGTTTTAAAAAACAAGTCAGCGATACGGGGCTGCAATGGACCCTGGCACTTTTTGATTTGACTAGAAATAATCTTACTGAAGATGATCCAGATTCGTCTGATCCCAATGACGTGATTGTCATCGCTGAACAAACATCACAAGGCATTGAGGTAGGGTTTAACTATATGGTTAACGAGGACGTGCAGTTCTACGGTAATTTGTCAGTTTTGGAGGCTGAAACCGATAGCGGATCTACTCCCAACTATATCCCGGAAAAAACAGCGAATGTTGGTTTTACCTGGCGTCCTGTGCATGCTGTGCGGTTTATAGCCGATGCGCGCTACGTTGGCATGCGTTATCACAGTACTAATCCAATCCCTTCTTTTACCTTAGTGGATGCATCTGTTAGTTGGCAAGTCACTCATCACATTGCAGTGACCGCTAAAGTGGATAATTTGTTTGATGAGCTGTATGCCTCGTCTGCCTGCTATTCAAATACCTGGTTGGTGGGTAAACCCAGAACCTTTAGTTTAGTGGCTGACTATCGGTTTTAATTGCCCCGATAATAACCAATAGGGTCTAACGCAACAGGTTGGATTAATCTTCTTATATAATGTAGTGGCTGAAAAATAGTGAAGAAATTTAAACAGTACTGTTTTTTAATGCATCGCTGGTTGGGTATCGCTTTGTGTTTGTTTATGGCCCTTTGGTTCGCTTCTGGTGTAGTGATGATGTATGTCGACTATCCTGAGCTTACCGAGGCGGAAAGACGCCAGTCACTCGCTAATCTTAATTGGAAGACACTTCAACCTGGTTTAGCAACGCTGGCAAATAACACCAAGTCAAACGCGGGTATCAATAAAATCACGTTAAGCTCTATTGGTAATCGACCCGTATTCTATGTGACTTACCAGAATAACCGCTCAGAAGTGATTTACGCGGATAACGGTAAACCGTTTAGCAGCCTGAATGCAGAGCAGCTCACTGATATTGGTCGAAATTTTCAGAAAGGTGCGAGCCCTGAGTTGCGCCAAATGATAACCGTAAACCAATGGACAATGTCCAGACGCTTAGATAATCACAGACCGCTTTATCAGTTGGATTTGCATGATGAGAACAGCACGGTTTTATACATCTCCAGCCGCACAGGCCAGTTAGTCAGGGATACGAATAGCTGGGAAATCGCCTGGAATTGGGTTGGATCAACGATTCATTGGATTTACCCAATGCAGTTTCGACTGCACGCCGGTGTTTGGGCAAACACCATTATTTATCTATCGCTAGCTGGCATCTTTGTTCTCATTACCGGCACATTGGTCGGTTATTGGCGCTTGCGGGTTAAAACACGTTATAACAATGGCTCTGTAACTCCATACACTGGTATGCGTAAATGGCATCACCTTTCTGGCCTGACATGCGTGTTCTTTATCTTTACATTCTTGGTGAGTGGTTTGTTTTCGATGAATCCCTTTGGTGTATTTAACGACAAATCCTCAGTCAGAGAGCAACGTCAATGGTATGAAGGTGAAGCGCAAGCCTTTTGGATATTTCAACAACAACTGCTGGATTATCTGCAAGAGGGCGCAGACGACAATCTGAAAGAGTTATCATGGACTGCGATTAATGGCCATGGAGTATTGGTCGCAACAACCATCGACCGTCGGTTCGCGGTAAATCTTACGGATGCGTCATTAAAGCGCAGGATTACCGACAGTGTGAATGCTCTAATGCCTGAAAACTCACTGCTTGCGGTTGAGCGATTGGAAGCATACGACAATTACTATTACACCACGCACAATCGCTACAAACCTTTACCCGTTTATCGTTTTCGTTTTAACGACTCTGAAAAAAGTTGGTTTTACATCGATGCTTCAACGGGTGAATTGCTTAGTCGCTCGACTCATATTAAGCGAGTGCAACGCTGGCTATATAACGGCTTACATAGTCTGGACTTTCAATTCTTGCTCACTAATCGCCCGCTTTGGGATATCGTAATGTTATTGTTATCTCTATGTGGATTGTTTTTTTGCATAACGTCATTGGCCATTGGATGGCGGCGCACTAAACAACAGTTTCGGCTCATGAAGTATAGGTTATTCCAAAAATAACTTATTGTAAGTGCCGAATTCAGATGATAAATGCATCACTCGCTAGATTAGGCAGCCTCGTGTAGTTCATAGAGTGCTACAATAGGTTGCGTATAGCCGAGACACTTTCTCGGTCTGACTATAGTTTGGCATTTCATGTCCGTTCAATTTCGGCAATCTGTTTGTCCGTTACTGTCCACAATTCGTTGCCTTTAGGTAAGTATTGGGGCAACAAGCCGTTGACGTTTTTATTTAGTCCGTGTTGCGAGGGCGTGTTGATCCTTGCTGTACGAATTTTGGTCTATATGAAAGCATTTTAATCGCGAAACAGCCCTGCAGACCTGGTGGTTTTAAGTCAAAGGACTGTGACAAAGAGTAAAGTGCTCTCATGACGACCCCTTCGAGCAGCGCTTGTGCGTCATTTATACTGCGTTGGGTGTTTTTGATTTAGACCCACTAGACCTGCAACCACCCGCCTTGCCTCAATGATGCACACTAGCCGGCTACGGACTGCTGCAAAAATGCACAGCAAAGATCAACACGCCCTAGGATGAATACGGATTCGCGAACTAAATATCGGTTTTCCGCTTCTCTGCAACCCACTCATGAGCACAGAATTTACGACCATTACCCACCGTGACTGTGTGAGCATAGCCTTGATATTTCGACTGAGTTTCAACCATAGCCCGGGCTACATCAGTCGCACTTTTCGCTGCTACCTTAGGTGTCAGGTATAACTTACTTTTCGTTTTAACAGGCTGACAATTGTGCTCGTTCCTGGCTTCTCTAAAACGGCATCGGCTTGGCAATCGCCGAACCGCTTTTTTGATCACATTAGCAGGACGGTGCTCTATACCAACGCGATTCGGGATAATCACTCGCTTCGCGCGGTCACCGTTGCAGTATCTTCGGTGACTCTGTCGTAATTGTTGACGGCAGTTTGCCGCCGCGTAACTTATCAGGCTCGCCTAAACCGAACTCTACAAAGGCAATCGCTGGTTAAGATAATGTATGCTTGTAGAGGGTATGCTAACAACATACGTACTGAATATTGATGATGCTATAAAGTGCTGCGTGTTTTAATGAGTATTCTTGAAGGCGCAATAAAAAAAGCGCATCAGCATTAGCTTGATGCGCAAACCAGTAAAACGAATTATTGGATACGTTTAGTTAAAAGGAGTACTTTACTCCCACACGCAAGGAGCGCGGTTCTGTTATTCGGCCCATAGTGCAGTTAACAGCAGTACAATCAAGCGTTTCGGACGAAAGGTTAGCGGGATCAAGGCCCGCTATATAGGCAGGGTAATAGTAGGTGATATCATTTCTGTCGGTGTCTAACAGATTAATAACCTCTCCGTAAAGGGTAATCGAATTCCACATGTAAGACCCTCTGATACTGACATTAGTGAGACTTTTGGCCCGTTGGCTATTATCCGACGTTAAGGCGTACGGGCCGAGATAGCGCAGTCGCGCGTTAATTTCCCAGTCATTTGCCAGGTAGGATATGCCTAGTTGTGCTGACTCTTCGATAGCGTTTTCCACATTTATACCATCGGCATTATCCTTATAGCGGGCCTTACTGGACGTGTAGCTGGCATCAATAGCGAGTCCCTCTATGGGTTGTGCAAAGGCGGTAATTTCGTAGCCTTCACGATTTGAGCCACCTTTTGGCTCCACAGAGTTTGAGTCACCAATAAAAATGAGCTCACTGTCCTGATCGAGCCACCAGTAAGTCGCCGTCCATTTTACCCACCCTGTATTTAAGCGGGCACCGAGTTCTTTGCCATAACCGGCAGATAACGCGCGGATGCCGTTTACAATGCCGCGTGCATCGTTAGAATGGAACCCCTTACCCCAATTCGCATACCACTCCAGATAATCGGTTAATTCGAAGGCTGCGCCTATTTTTGGTTGGATGAGGTTATCATTGGCTGTCCCTTGCGCAGCATTGTTGCTTAAGGCTGTTACATCAAATTCGTAATGGTCTGCTCGCAGGCCACCCAGTAATCGTAATTTAGAAGTAATGTTCCAGTTAATATTGCTATATATACCGATGGCATGCTGATTTATATCATTTTTACTCAGCGTTTCTACAAATTTTCCATCTTCATGATGGGCCAGACCAACCGGAGAAATAAAGTCACCTCGGTAGCTTACCCCTGTGGTAAGTTGCACGGTGTCGGAGTCAACTAACAGCGATTCTGCCCACCCGCCCAGCACGAATCGTTTATCCGACTGATTGATCTGATAGTCATAGGTTGGGTTAGACTCCATTTCCCAATCATAAAATTGAGCGTAAACAGTACCCTGCCAATTGTCTGCCAGTAACGAAGCACTGGCAATCCAGCGGTGGGTTTTCCCTGTAGAGGAAGAGTCCAGCGCACAAAATGCATCTTTACAAACAGCACTGCCAATGGCTCGCTGAGGGATTTGCTCGGTGGGTTGCCAGGTTGCATGGTAACCCGATAGTGATGCAGTCAGTTCACCCAATGCGGTGCTGGCTGCGTATTTTAGCCAAATGGCATTGTGTTTGAGGTTTTCATCACGTTGCCATGGGCCATTATAACCTTTGGTTTCGGCAATAAAAGTCAGGTTGTCACCACCCAATTCCAGCGAATTTCCCACGGCAAAGCGGTGCCAGCCGTAAGAGCCTGCTTCGGCAGAAATAAACGCGTTGGGCAAATGATCGATGGTTGTAATTGCAGAACTCCCGGCCAGCGAAAAGTCACCGCCTGAGGCGTAGTAGGGGCCTTTTCGATAGGCAACGCGATCCACTGTTTCGGTAATCAGTCCGTTAATATCGAGGTAGCCATGGCCATGACCATGAGAGGGAAGGTTGATAGGCACACCGTCAATACTGGTTGAAAAGTCGGTACCATGATCAAGGTTAAAGCCCCGCAAAAAATACTGATTTGCCTTACCGCTGCCCGAATGCTGCACTGCAACCATGCCAGGCATAGCTTCTAGTAGCTCTGCCACTTTTAACATTGGACGGGTGAGTAAATCTTGGCCGCTTACCTGACCTTCGTTGGCCGAGGCTGCCTCACCATTAAGTTCGGATGCTCTACCGTAAATTAAAACGCGCTCAGTGTCGGCTTCATTTGTATGGCTTTCCGGCTCGGCCAAAAGTGGTCCTGACTGGCATAAGCCCACTGTTAATAGGGTTAATTTCATTATTGTTTTCATCGGTCACTGCCTGATGTGAACTGGAAGCCTGAGGTTAGAATAGTGGTATAAAATTAATAGGTTATTTACCGTTACATTAACGTTACAATGAGGTTGTAATGGCAGCGGTGACCTGTGGGAGAGACAAATAATGGCCGAAGCGCCTCATTCAGGTAACGAAACAATTGAGTGGCATTTCAAAGCAATAAAAGACAGCAACCTGTTGGGTAAAAACAGCAAACTTTGGCAGCTTTTTGAGTTTTTGATGGAGCACAGGGAGGGCTTAGCTCCGACTGAGCAGGTGTTGGCCAACGCCGTGTTTGGCAGGCAGGATGCAGCCTTATCTGACGATTCCTCCGTGCGGGTGTATATGTACCGGCTACGCAAAAAGCTGGATGAATTTTATGCTGGCGAAGGGCATCATTTTAGTCACCGGATCCGCATCCCTAAAGGGGCGTACTCACTAACGTTTGAAGTGAGTGAAGACAAAACAACAAGAAAAGAGACAAGGGCTTCACGACTTGCGCTTTTGCCCTGGGGGCTCTGTTTACTGTTGGTCCTGTTTATCCTTATTCAGGTGAGTATTACAGAACAAAAGGCTGAAATTGCAATACCGCAAAATCAGCTTTGGCAGTCTCTGAGTAAAAGTACCAAACCGATCATTGTTTTGCTGGGCGACTATTACCTGATTGGGCAGGTGATGGATACGGCATCCGGCGAGCATCTTACTCGTTATGTCCGAGATTTCCGTATTAATAGCGCTTCTGACCTTGAACATTGGAATAGTCGAAAAGCGCAAGACTTTGACAACATGAAAGCGATAGATATTACTTATTTACCGGTATCGGTTGGCTTTGCTTTAGGTAATTTGTTGGATGACATTAACAACCTGGGTCGGCCCGTTAAAGTGCTCAACGTGTCTGAGGCGAGTGCGGAGATTATCAAAGGCAATGACATTATTTACATTGGCTTAATAAGTGGAATGGGGTTCCTCGGGTCAATCGTTTTCGATTCATCAACCTTAGTGCCAGGTATGGGGTATGACGAGTTAGTTAACACAATCAACAATCAACGCTATAGAACATCCGAACCCTATGGCAGGGTAGAGGACTATGTTTATAAAGATTACGGTTACGTAAACCTTTTGCGCACCAGCGATGGTATGGTATTTACGATTGCAGGTTTACGTGATACCGGTTTGAAAGCCGTTTCTGAGGTATTGTCAAAAACAACGTTATCTCCAGATATTCAGGTGGAATTCAATAAGCCAGTGAGTGAACTGCTATTTGCAGTACCAGGTTTGCAAAATTCACCGATTGAAAGTCCGAAACTGATCCCCTTAACAGGCGAAGATGCTGCTGATAACCAATAGGTGTCTGATGAGTGTGGCAAGTAAATTGCCACCCACTAAAAGAGGGGGTTAACCCGTTTTACGGGAGTCTGATTAAGAACTTTTGCTGTGGAAAATCAATCGCAAACCCCATAAGACTATTGAGTACGTCTGTGCCTAAAATGAGCGATGGCGACTGACCATCGACTTGCAGGGTAAAGCGAATAGGCACATCCTGCATACTGATACCGCCCATCGATAGGGTGTCGATGCTGGCCTTTTTGATTTTACTTTCGTCTGCGGTGGCACCGAGTATGCTGCCGTCATCAGACAGGCGGGTATCCGTAGATTGCCAGCCTAGTGCCTTCAAGGCTGCGAGGTTAGCAATGCTAAAAGCTGCACCGGTATCGATTAATGCGGGGATGTCTACACCATTCATTTTTACCATGATGTGAATGAGTAAGCTGTCATCCTCGATTGCCTCAATGGTGTGGTAGTTGCCCGTAAGCTGTCCTGATTCAACCAGTTGTAATTTGCCTTCGGTAAAATCAAAAGAAAGCACATGGTTAGCAAATAGATCCATGCCGATAACGCCAGCAGCTTCTGTTGAGCCTGGATTGGGAAACTCCAGTAAGCCAACGTAAGTCACACTAAATAAGTTGCTGGTAAATGAGTCCACACCAAAGGCTTTTGCGGCGACGGTTCCGGTTGCGCCATTAATGGTAAGGCCAGTGTCAAAGCTTTTCAGAGTGAGAAGCTCTGCCAATACTGGCGCCATTAAGCTGGTCTCGGCACCTGTGTCGACCACCATGTAATATGGTCCCTGACCGTTAACCTCGGTAGCAATGACCGGACGACTGCGTGAATCGAAGCGGATTTCGCTAGACGGTACAGTTGAATTACACGCTAGTGCATTGGCTGTGACGACGATAAGGGCCAGCATAAACAGTGATTTCATAATGGCTTCCAATGGCAAATATCATGTCACTTTAACGAGCGAACCTTACCTATACCTTGCACAGGACCGGTTTGTATTGTTGCTACATCAATCGGTTGACTCCGGAAAGTAGTGCTTTAAGTGCAGCGGTGATGATATTGCTATCACTGGCACAACCAAACGTGGAGCCAGCACCCTCGAGCTTGACCTCGATATGGCACACTGCCGTTACGCCTGCGCCCGTTCCGATGGCATGTTCATGATAGTCCACCACATCAACTTGTTTGTGTAAGAATGTACTGAGTGCATTTGCGGCCGCTTCGACCGGCCCGTTACCCGTTCCCTCAATGGCATACACCTCATTGTTGTGCGCAAATCGAATAGAAACCGTTTGCTGCCCATTTTCTGTGGAACGCATTGTACTGTCGGTGTAGGTAAAAGGAGAGGTTGCAGCAAAGTAGGTTTGCTCAAATAGCGCTACCATGTGTTGGCCCGACATTTCTTTCCCCGAAAGGTCGTTTTCTCGTTGTACTGTGGCGCTAAACTCAATCTGCAACTTTCTGGGTAACTGTAAATTTGCTTCTTGTTCTAGCAAGAAAGCAACACCGCCTTTACCTGATTGGCTATTTACCCGTACCACGGCCTCAAATCCTCGTCCCACATCTGACGGATCAATAGGTAGGTAAGGAACACGCCAGCGGCTATCTTGGGTTTGTACAGCCATCCCCTTTTTAATCGCATCTTGATGAGAGCCGGAAAACGCGGTGTACACCAGTTCGCCAGCGTAGGGGTGACGGGGATGCACGGGCAATTGATTACACTTCTCTACCAGCTTGCGTACTTGGTCAATGTCCGAAAAATCCAACTGCGGCGATACGCCTTGGGAATACATGTTCATTGCCAGCGTGACCAGATCAACATTACCTGTGCGCTCGCCGTTACCAAATAAACAGCCTTCAACACGATCGGCTCCGGCCATTAACGCCAGTTCTGCTGCCGCTACCGCGGTACCTCGGTCATTGTGTGGGTGCACACTCAGTACAATACACTCTCTATTTTTTAGATTACGGTGCATCCATTCAATCTGATCGGCATAGGTATTGGGTGTATTCATTTCTACGGTGGCAGGTAGATTAATAATTATTTTGTTATCAACACAAGGCTGCCAAATCGCTACCACCTCATCGACCACCTCTTTAACAAAATCGATTTCAGTGCTGGAAAACACCTCTGGCGAATATTGATAGGTCCAGTTAACTTCTGGTGCGTTAGCGGTTAATGTTTTTACCCAACGTGTACCGTTGAGGGCAATGTCTTTTACGCCCGCTTTATCGGTGTTATACACAATGTCACGAAAATCGGGAGCCAGTGGATTGTACATATGTAATATGGCATTTTTGGCGCCCCGTAAACTTTCCACTGTGCGCTCGATTAGGTCAAATCGAGCTTGTGTGAGAACCTCAATAGTCACGTCATCGGGAACATGCCCCGCTTCGATTAACAACCTGACAAACTGAAAATCAATGTCGGATGCCGACGGAAACCCCACTTCAATTTGTTTAAAGCCAATGGCAACAAGCTTTTTGAAAAAGCGCAGTTTTGTTTCAATGGACATAGGGTCAATTAATGCCTGATTACCATCACGCAGATCCGTACTCATCCAAATGGGAGCCTGCGTAATCGCGTTATCAGGCCATTGACGATCGGGCAGAGAAACCCCGACAAATTTTTGATATTTGGTGTCTGGATGAGTCAGCATAATAAGAAATCTCCACAGCGGATTAACGTTTGCACTAGTGTACGTCTTTTCGATTGGCAGAGGATTGCTAACTCTTGCTAGCTTTACATGTTGGACGCAATAATATAGCTAAAATTGTGTTATTGTTGATTTATTATGTCTTTAAAGGGGTGGGGTGTGGAATTGGATAAGATAGGCAAACTGATATTGGAGACCTTGCAGAAAAATGGTCGGATATCCAATCAAGAGCTGGCTGAAGCGGTAAACCTGTCTCCATCGCCTTGCCTCAGACGTGTAAAGCAGCTAGAAGACAGTGGCTTTATTGATGGCTACGTAGCACTGGTGAATGCCCGGAAAATGGGATTAACGTTAGTATCGTTTATTCAAATAGTGATGGACAAGCATACACCGGAACGTTTTGAAAAATTCGACAATGCCATCGCGACGTTTCCCGAGGTATTGGAAAGCCACCTGATCACGGGGCAATCTGCTGATTATTTGTTAAAGGTCATTGTAAAAGACATGGACGATTTTCAGCAGTTTTTACTCAATAAACTGACGCGGGTAGAGGGAGTGAGTGGTGTTCATTCCTCTTTTGTATTGAAGTCGCCGCGCAAAAGTACGGCGTTACCGGTGTAAGTACTTTCCTTGTTTCGTGAAATGGTAAAAGCCAGCACGATAAAGGTGTTTTTCTGTTGGCCCATGGCGGCAGGGCGCTTTTGCCGGTTACCCTTTGCTCAAACAACTCAGGTAGCGCAGTGAATGACTACGCTACCTTTACACCCTTTCCCTTTAATTTGGGGTTACCTTTCCCAGGTACGTTAAGAAAGGAGTGAGTTTGTCCTCGCTTTGAGTGCGGTAAGACAGTTGCTCAAAGAGAGCCTGACGCCAGGATGCTGAGGCACTATCAACAAGAGAGGTAAACCATGGCATGAGTATATCTTGCTCGGTTAATGGTGACTGAGGTCCATATAGTCGACTTAGCATCGTATTGAGTTCACGATTGTACTTGCCGCTTTTCGCGGTGTTAACAAACTGGTTAAGACCTTTCAGCACCGTGGTCACTGATTTCTGAGTGTCCTTTTCTACATCACGTTGGTATTTTGCCAATGATAAAGCCAGCACCGGAGAACTTTCTTCAATCGCAATAGTGAGCAATGACCGGTTAACCTTTATGCCAAGCTCGGCGTGTGCACGCAGCACAAAGGACTGCCAGTAAGGTAGCAGCTCGGGATTGAGCACAAGTACAGGCTGACTTATCTGAATTACCTTTGCGAGTAATTGGCTAGCCTGTTGATTGTTACGCCAGGTACCGAGTTGTTTTACCACATCTAAGAGTTTGGGGGCGTTAAACCGGTTTTGCACAATACGGTTGTGTAACGTTAAGGCCGGGAAGTGCAGTTGCCAAACTGCCGCTAACAGCCATTCGCCCGCTTCGTTAAATAAGCCTGCCTGAGAGAACACATCGGCTAGCCCCAGACGAAGATAAAACGACGCATTATTTAGCGCTAGCGCTTGCTCTCGCAGCAAATCAAGCTGCTGACGAGGGGCGGTAATGCCACTTTGCGCCATGGCAGATACCAGTAATTGCAAATCGTGAGCGGTAAAATCCGCTGTGGTTAATCGCTCAAGCAGTTCATGGATGTTGTTATCAATAATCCCTTGTCTTTGCCAGCCTGTTACCACCAGGTTATACAGTCTCTGTTCGGTTCCTCGATGTTCAACTGGCATGGCGGTTAACCAGTTTTCAAATAACGCCGACCCTTCTGGAAAGGCGGCTATTTCCCGTAAGGCATCTTCCTGGCCACTAAACGTAGCCGATGGATTTCCTTGGCTATCAAAAAACTCATGGGTCAGTTGCTCTCGACTTAACGCGCTGCCATCAAACTGCTTTCCTCCCTCGATACCATTTCTCCACAAGGTATTGAGTAACCTAACCGCTTTGTGTTTATCCTGTTTAAATGTGCTAACAATCCGCGCTATATCGGGTTTATTGACGGTTGTTGGTGCGGCGACTTGCTTACCACCTTGACGTTCTTTTAAGGCTATCACCAGTTCGTCTTTGGGAAACAGGCTGGCATATTCAGTAAAGGCAGCACTATACAATGCGGGAAGCCCGCCATTATCTGGGCCGCTAGACAGTGATTTATTCAACCAGGCAACAAGAGCATCAGCGTTGATAACGGGTTGTCCGCTTGCGTCTTTCGGTGTATTGCCTCGTTGTGTAGCCTGATTTATTTTATGTAAAAAATGCAGCAAGTGCTGTTTGTCAGAGTTGGCTTCTGCGGGTGACCATTGTCTAATGATGTCGACCAATTTATCGGTTTGTTTTGTCTGCCAGAGCAGTTGAACCAGACGATTAAAAATTACATCATCATTGGGTAGGCGTGTATGCAGTGCTTCGAGATACTGTTGTTGTACTTGACGGTTGTTTTCTACCTGTACAATCTCGGTAATAAACTGATGGGCATCATCAGAAGAAATAAGCGACTGGCTGAAAAAGTTATCAATATAAGCCTGTCTTTGCTCACTGAAATAGCGCCGAGTCACGTCTTCAAAAATGGGAAAGCTAAGGCCATTCGCCGCGGCCTTATTTAACGCCCTAAGTGCGGTATAAGCCTCCTGTAAATTACCCGCATAAAAGTGAGTCAGAAAATCAGGAAGTGATGCACATTGTTTTGATAATGCCGCCACGTCATTGGCTTGGGTTAACACAAGTGGCTGATTTTCCATGGCGATATTCAACAATAGGGCTTTGGGTGCCATTGCCGAACAGGGAGCAGGCCCCGATTTATTGGCCGTAATATAATGATGTAACAGCTCGGCGACCTGTTGTTGCTGTGCAGGCTTTATTGGCTTGCTAAGCACGTTTTTGACTATGTCGTCGCGAATGGCCGTTGGTGCGTGTGTCATACTGTAATGATGCTCGATGCTTTGCCATAAGCGCAGTTGTTCAGTGGCAGACATTTTACTGAACAGCAGGTTGTTAAAGGCTTCATTAAACATGGCGTAGGGCATGCCAGGCAGCGGTGGCGTATTTATATGCTCAATAGCCATTGAAACGAATTGGGCATCGGTGAGTATTGGCGCCCCCAGTTTACGCGTTAACGCTTCAAACGTATCGGGTAAGTAGCGTTGCAGCTGAAACATAACCAAGGTTTGCTGGGGGAGTTTGCTTATTGCAGGCCAAAACCTATTGATAAATGGGTGTTCGGGCATTTTATTAACGGCAGCACTTAGCAACGTAATGTAATTGCTGCCGGTAATGGCGTTAATTTCCCCCTCAGACTTAATGCGTTGCACTAATGTTGTGGCCAGATTAATCACCGCGTCCCAGTTTGCTCGTTCTATCGCAAGTGCCAGCACTAGCGTAAAGTTACCTTCGTTTTTTGCCTGCCTTTGAAGATTGTCTATTGGTGAGTCAGGCAGCGTCTGGTCATGCTTTATTAGCGCTTGCGTTATAGGGTTAGCGTGTCCAAACTGACGCTGTATTTGCTCAAGGGATGTTCGCCAATCTGACCAATTCCCTTGTTGTAGCGCTATGCGGTGAATTAGCTCCTGAATCATCGACACACGAGGATAGGCATTGATATCTGTGTCTGACTCAGCTTGAGGCGGTAGACTTCGGAGTGATTTTTCCAACATGTCTTTAAGTTCGCTCAAGACGTGCTGCGGGTCAGATTGATATTGTAACGTTAGCAGAAGTCCTTCGGATAGCGTTGGGAAGTATCGATAGCCGTCGGAGAGTCGTCTGTTTGAAAACGCTGCTTGATAGTGAGGTGCCTGATTAATCAGCCGCTTTAACCCTTGCCAATACCAATAATTTGCAACCGCCCCTTCACCAAATTGCTCTTCGAGCACAGCGGTTTTTCGTAATAAATCAAAGTTTGACTGGTCGACCTGCAGGGCTTCTTTAAAATAGTTCAGCGCAGTGGTATCTAAGTGTTGGCTGACATAGGCATCCGCTTTAAGTTGCTTGACGTTTAAGATGCCAGGAATGTTGGTCATTAGCGAAAATGCCTGCTCGGCACCTGCAATGTCGTTGTCAGCCAGTAGTGAGCGGCCAAGGCTGGCATAAAGCGCCGGGGGGAAGTCATATTTAAGCGCCAGCAGACGTCGTCCGTATGTGAGCTCTTTTTGCTTATCACCGATGGTGGGCCCTGACGAGCTGCTCTGTTGATTAGCACCGCTATACTGGGAAATCATGCTTCTCAGTAATGTTGCCCGCTGAGGTGGAGATTGCGCAAGCAGCAGGTTGTAAATGCGCTCAGCGGTATCAAACTCGCCTTGAGTTTGCGCTATGTCGGCTAATAACACTAATTCTGTTTCGTCGTCTTTGGCAAACACCAGACGACCTAATAGTTGTCGCTGCAACCAGCTGAATGTGTGGTTTCGTAACGCGACTGACTGTGTCTCGTTACTGTGTTGGGCCGAAGAGTCGAATAAATTAAGCAATCCGTCAACCGCGGTGATGTAATCGGTTTTATTGGATGCGGTGACGAGGTGTATTTGCAACAGTCTGGCGGCTTGCTCAAACTGCCCTTCTTTTTTGTATAGCTGGGTTAATTGTAATAGGGCATCTGGCGAAGCGTTAGTTTTAACGGCTTTTTTGTACTGGTCAATTGCCTTTTCAGGTAACCCAGCCATGGTGTATACGCTGGCAATGAACGCCGGGTCGTTAGACTGATGACTTTGTGTGAGGTTGGTAATAAGCTGGTTAACTTGCGCTAGTCGATGTGCCTGCAAAGATTCGCCAGGTTGCAGGCCACTCATATCAAAGGCGTTATTGCGTATGCTATTTAGTGTGATTTGTTGCCAGTACTGAGAAGCATTAGACGGATCGATATTTGCCAGGGCCTTCCATACTGTATTGAGCTTTTCGTAAGCATGACTGCGACCAAATAGGTTGGCCAGTAATGTCAGCCGTTGCTTTTGCGGCAACGCCTGTTGTTGCGAATAGTCGTTGATGGCTTTTTCCGCTTTATCAACGTTGTTTTCAACCAGATAAAACGCCACCAGAAGATTGAGTTCATGAAGGGTGAGATTGCCTGATCGTAAGCCGCTTTCTAATTGGGTGATTTTATGTTGTGTGGAGCCGTCTTGTTGTGTTGCTCTAACCAGTAAGCCTTCTAGAAAGTACTTACGCGCAGGCAGTGTTACCTGTTTCCAGAGTGTTTCCCATTGCGTAATAGCAACGTCATTTTGTCCCGCTGCTTTGGCTAACTCTGCAAGATGCAGTTGTTGGTCGTAAGACAGTCTGCCACCATGATTTTGGTAGTGCTGAAGTTGTGACAAGGCTTTTGCAGGGTCCCGCAGTTTCTCAAAGCCGCTGACAATAAGTAACCTTGATGGGCTATTAGGCGCTATCGTATTTGATAATTCCACCAGAATACGTTTTGCAGCTTCCTCGTTACCGCTATTGAGATAGGTTTCAAACAGAAAAAAGTTAATTTGTGGATCGGTTTGGGCTTCACTTATACGCGTTGTTAGCAGCGCAATTGCCTCGTCTTGCATATTCATGGCAAGCATACGTCTGGCGGCCGTCAGCAAAAGTGGCTTATTGTTTGGATTATTCTCGCCCAGACGCTGAAATACTTGCTTCGCACCACCAATATCGCCACGATTTACCAACTGCCCAGCGAGTCCAAAATAGCCGTCAATAGTATGAGGCGTTGCGATCATCAACTGGCGGTAATAGTCGACTAACGCTTCTTGGTTTCCAGATAATGTCAGCAAGGCAACCTTTCTGCTTTGAATGCTATCGAGCGTACTTTGCTCTGTGAGTGCGAGCGCTTTTTCAAGCTGGCCGGCTTCTAGCAGTAGCTCAAAGTATAATGGTGTCAGGAACGGGTCGTCGGTATAGGTTGATAGTGTCGAAAGCGCGCGTTCAATATCCTGATTTTTTCTCACCGCTTCGGCATATAGCGCCAGTGCATACTGTTTATCATGACTATTTTGGGCGGCATTGAAGGCTAACCAGGCAGTTTGCTGGGCTTCGCGTAATTCACCAGACTCTATGAGCCAGGTAGCCAGCGTAAGGTTGACAGGCACGCTAGCGGCGGGCGCTGATTTCAATATTGTCAGTGCCAGAGTGTTATCGGCTTGAATGTCGACTACTTTTGCTATCTTATAGGCCAATTGTGGCTCGGTCTTGACAAGCGACGTCAGGGCAGCATTATCTCCTGCTAGTAGCGCAAGTCTAAGTATTACCGTGTGTTGCTGTGAGACGCTTAAGCTAGCGCGATCAAGTAACCTGGAGTAGATACTTTTCGCCTTAGCCAGGTTACCTTCAGCTTCAAAGGCTTCTGCCATAAGCAGAAGTTGCTGAGTGTCTGTTTCGGTATTTGCCCCTAAGGTAATCCTTTGCAAGTCGCCGTTTTCCCAAGCCGACAATATGGCCTTGGTAGGTTCTTCAACAGTAGCCTTGGGTTGTTCCTTGATGGTGTTTGACGAATCATTCGTTGTCATTGCCTTAAGTGGCGCAGGCAAGTGCACCCCCAAAAGAGCCAATACGAATACGACAGGTTTTAAAGACGAGCTCATATTACGTTTCCCGCAAAGCCCGCACTGCGGCGCGCAGGCCAGCGGCGGTAGATAATGTCGATAAAATAAAGCAGTAACGACGCCAACAGGGCAAATGGCATCAATGCTATTGCAGTTAAGTGTGTCTGACCGTGAGGCTCGGTGGTGTGAATCGGCGCCGATGGCGTGAGCATTTGCCCGCCTGTTTCTTTGACAACCGTTGGTAACCTCTGTGGGTGTACATTTTTATTTTGGTATTCAGGTAGTAGGTCACTATTGGGCTCAAGCGCTGCGCGATACGTTCGGCCATTGTGGTTAACCATGATTAGCATGGCTTGATGTCGCGGTATATTTACGTCTTCGCTAAACAACCCTGGTGCTCGTTGGCGCAACGGTCGTTGACTCCAAGTGGAGGAATCAGGAGTCTTCCATTGTAACAGCGGGGTACTAGTGCCTAGCGTGGTCTCAAATTGCACATGAACCTTGTCAAAGGTACGTTGAGTTTTAAGCGCAGACTTTTTAGCCATAGTGGTTAATGACGCCACGGTGTCGCCCAACTGTTGACCGTATTGAGGCCAGTTTGTCCAGGGTTGTGTGCCTTTCCCTAGTGGCTCAGTCATAAGTGCAGATACCTTTCCTGCACCAAAGTACCAGGACGCGAGTAAGGTATCTGAAGTGTCGTTGATAGCCCACTGTGTTACCGCCGAAGGCTTTATGGGGGCGCGAGTATAGCCGTTAAGTGAAATGGGAAACGTCGTGTTGGTCGGCAAATCTCGCACCGTAAAGCTACCGGTTTGATAGGCTGATGCCGGTAATTGATCGGATTGCCGGAAATTAAGCTCAACCATGCTGAATTCGTTATAGATTGCGTAAAAACGCCCCTTTCCCCAATTGGCGAGTTCAGACATGCGTTCTTCACCGGAAGCATTATCGCCTACGAGTACAGTCGACACGTTTATTTGGTCAGAGGCGATATATTGCAGCAGCTTTTGATAGTTATCTTCTTCCACGGCGGCGTCGGTGATCAGTAAGATGTGACGATATTTATTGTGGCTATTTTTCAGCCCAAAATAGGCTTCTTCTATCGCGGGAAATAATTCACTTCCGCCTTGTGCCTGTAGTTTACCAATAGCCCTTTCAAGATCGTCGGTATTGGCAACCGGTTGCATCGGTATTGCCCATTGACGAGTACCGTAAAACTCAACAATACCAACCTGATCCTGTGGTTTTAATTTTCGCACTGCTAAACGAGCAACCTGCTTGGCAAGCTCTAGGGGTTGGCCTTGCATCGAGCCAGAGCTGTCAATAATGATCGCCAGTGAAATGCCTGGCTCCCGCTTAGTATCGGTATTATCAATTCGTACTGGGAGCAGTTTGGCAAGTGCTCCATTAGATAACCCATTGGTGGAAAATGCCGGCTCCGCTCCTGTGTACAGTAGGCCGGTACCCTCTTTTACGGCGTGACTCAATGAAGTTTGTGCAGAGTCAGGTAATACAGACTTAGCCGCGTTATTGAGGATAACTGCATCAAAATGCGTAAAGTCGATGGACGTTGACCATGGATAGGGTACATGCGTTACCTTAAATGCATTGCCTAACAATGCCTGCATAGGAATTTGGTCTTGCTGATACGGTGAGCCAAGTAAAATGGGCACTGGGCTTTGTACGGCTAACACCTTGGAACGCGTATCAATAATCAGATTCTCGTGATTCACTAACAAAACCGACAGAGGTAAAAAGTCGGTCGTCGTTGGGGCTATCTCAAATGATGCCGAATATAAAGCGTCTTCTGTTTCACCTTCTAACGTCATCTCGTTAATAGTTTTATCACCTGAGACAATACGCAGTTGTAATGGTGACGCTAAGGCTGATGAGGCTTGAACCTTTACTGTTAGGGTTGTGGTTTGGCCCGGGAAAAAGGTTGAGTAGTCGACTGACTGGATACTGGGCTGTGGCTGAACGTTGTTATATTCGATCCAGTTCAGCACAATATTACGGCTTTTCAGGCGCGCAAGAACACTCTCCCAGTGATCATCAGTGGCTTTACCGTCGCTAAATAAGGTGATCACGCCGCGTTGCCCGTATGGCACTTTATCGATGGCTAACGACACGGCTTGTGTTAACGACAGCGAGGCTTGTGCAATTGGGTTTACCTTTGTTTGGGCCAGAGCGAATTCGTCGGTGCCGGTAACAATAATATCGAATGTACCAACAGGGAGTGATTCAATATATGCCTCAGCTTTGCGGCTGGCCGCCTGTTTGTTATTGCCACCCATACTTTGGCTTTGATCAACAATTACCACCTGATGAACTGAATCTGAGGGTAACAGTACAACCGGCTCCATTAAAGCCAGCGTGATCAAGGTGACCAGTAAACAGCGCATTAGTGCGTGGGTGATATTTTTCCCGCGCCGGAAATACCAAACCACGCCAAGCAATATGAAAAGTGCACTAAAAGCAGGGTGAGCAAAGGTGATTGTCATTGTTTTCTCCTATGCCCAGCGTCCGCGCTGAACGAGTATCCATTCAGCAATGAGTAACAACAGTGCGATTAGTGCAGCAAGGGTACTCCATGGATAGTGATGCTGCATATCATTGATATCTTGCTCGCGGGTATTTTGCTCATGGGTTACCACAGACGACGTTAAAGGCGATTGGATGGTAGCGATGCTGTTATTGTCAGCATAGGTATCTGTAGGAGTGGCTTCTAACGGAAAGCCGCTAATTGCCGCTGTTCCTGCAAAGGTGTTTTGTAACAGCGGTATTGCTTCACCAACGGCCATATAGGGCGGTGTTGCAGGTGGATTAACTAGCCAGTGTAGGGTGTGCCACAGCAACAGCAGCGGATCGGGATTCTGCTGGTTGATCAAGCTACCCAAGTGCTGCAAAGGCAACCGGGCATAGGTGGCATCTGCCTGGCTTATTTTAAGTAACGGCATATCCAACAAGTTGCTTTGTTGCCAGTTATTCGCTTGCCATATCGAGTGAAGGTTCGGTCTGTTCTTGGGCGCAGGCGCATAATAGGCAGCCTGATTTTTATCGTTGTCAAAATAAAGCGTTGCGTCGGCGCGTGGACAAGAGTCACCCTCGTTAACACAGAGGCTGACCTGGGCCCGGGAAGAATCAACAGTGATAAAAGGGTTAGCAGAGATAAAATTAGCGATCCAGGCTGGTAAGCCTTCTTGCGTGGCAATGAACAGCTGAGTTTTCGCTGGTAACCGAATACTTAGGGTATTATCTGCAGGGAATTGATCTTGGGTGTTTAGCGTTACTGTGACTATTTGCGGGGTGACAGTGAGACGTATTCCAGAGTATACAAACTGATTATTGCTAAGTGTTGCCAGCTGCGAGGCAGGTGCGACACTACCATTTAACGACACGCTAAAGTCTGACGACGTAAATGGGCTCTGGTTACTATCAAACAAGGTAAATGCAACGCGGGCTGATTGTTGGTTATTGTCCATATAGTGTTGTTGGCCGATGGCTGTGATCGCCGCGTTGCTATCGATTCGGCTTGCAACAAACGCATTTATGATACGAACCCCGTCAGGAGGGGTGATATTGCCATACGGCGCGCCATAGTAATGCACCGTGACAGGCTTGTCGGCAACGCCTGCAAGCGAATCCAGCCAGCTGGCAAACGATGAGATATGCATAGACGCGTGAATGCCAGGCAGCAGGGATTTTGCTAACACGCTTGGAGAGTCAATATCGAGTAACCGGGCTGGAACCGCGTCGCCAATCCAGAGTGCTCGGGGGGCACCTGAAGCAATCGAAATATCGGTTTCCAATTGCGCTTTGGCATTCGCCATGTTGTCTGACACAGTCATGGCCACTGAGGTGTCTAAATAATAAAGGTGTAACCTTTGAGAGTCTCGAGTTGTGCTTACCCCGCTAAAAGCCAGCCATAATAGCAATACAATAATGGCGATGGTGATAAAGGCAATCCAGTGTCGAAAGCGCTGCCAGAAGGTATTGGCCGATGCTTGCTGCAAGGCTGCTTGCCATAACTGAACCGATGCGATTTTAACGACAACTGGCTGAGCCTTAAAGTGCTGTAACACATAGAGCAAGGCTACGAGTGTTAACGCACCAGCCAACACTGCCCACAGTGGTAAATAGGTAAAGCTCATTACGCTACCCTACCTTTTTCAAACAGGGTGCTTAACTGCGGTAACACACTTTCACTGGCATTAAGTTGCAGCAGCCCGGCTCCTGTTGCATCGGCAAACTGATTCAACTGGTGATTAAATTGCAGATAAGTTTGCTGGTAAGCGTCTATCACAGCGGGTGATAGCTGCAAATCGATTGTGGTGCCAGATTCCGCATCTTCAAAGCGCACATCAGCGTTTACCTGCAAGAGTTCTGGGGCGGCATCCCAAGGCTGGGTGATCTGAATGAGCAGTACATTATGGTTAAGGTGGGAAAGCGCCTCAATAACGGGGGTAATCCCTTGGTTATCGAAAAAGTCAGAAATAACAATGACAAGCCCTTTTCTGAGTGGATAACCTGCCAGCTCTAATAGCCCATTTGCCAAGTTTGAATCAGCAACAGGCTGATAATGCTGGAGCTGCTCGGCAAGAGTAAATAACTGATGTTTACCCGAAAGGCTCTTATTTTGGTTATTCAGTTTATTCGCCACCGGAAAAACGCGTACCGCATCTTGTTGTTGTAGCGCAATAGCGCCTAAGGCTAGCGCACATTGTTGGGCTGCCTTGATACGGGATGGGGTTTCAATGAACATACTATTGGAATGATCAAATACCATATAAACTGGCAAGTTTTGTTGTTCTTCGAATACGCGGACAAATAAGCGGCCTAATCGTTGGTAGACATGCCAGTCGATCGCGCGCAGCTCATCACCGGCAACGTAGGGTTTGTAATCAGCAAATTCGAGCCCTTGCCCTCTGGCATTGGTTTTTTGTTCGGCTAAGCGGCCGCCTTTGCCGGCCTGAGCAATACGCAAACTGAATTGTTGAATCTGCTCAATCAATTCAGCTTCAATTGGGGGCATCGAAAAATCGTTCATTCTGCTTACAACTCAGACAACAGTGTGTTGATGAGGGAGTCAGCAGTTTGATTTGACGCCTGAGCTTTAAAATTAAGCACAAGTCGATGGCGTAAAACAGGCAATGCCACTTTACGAATATCGTTTGCATAAACTTCGAACCTACCCTCTAACAGCGCTTCTACTTTTGCCGCTAACATGAGACTTTGAACCCCGCGGGGTGATGCGCCAAGACTCACAAAATTATTGACTGACGTAGTGGCATACTCACTAAACGGTTGCGTACCAATGACTAACTTAATGGCAAAATCCTTGGCGCTTTTGGATACCCCTACATCACGTACAATTTTTCTCATCGTCATGAGAGCGTCTCTGTTTGAAACCGCTTGCAGAGTCACGTCCTGGCCACTGGTGGTGCGATCGATAATCAACTGATAATCCTGTTCAGTTGGATAACCCACTATCAGCTTAAATAAGAAGCGGTCTAGTTGTGCTTCAGGCAATGGGTATGTACCTTCCTGGTCAACCGGATTTTGTGTTGCCATCACACAAAAAGGCTCTTCGAGCTCAATGGTGCGTCTGCCAACAGTAACCTGTTTTTCCTGCATGACCTCAAGTAGCGCTGATTGTGTTTTGGGCGTTGCACGGTTGATTTCGTCGGCAAGTACCAGGTTTGACACTATCGGTCCGGGCTGGAAGGTTAACTCATGACCGCCATTTTCAAGCTCCTGCAAAACCGAGGCACCCTGAATGTCAGCTGGCATCATGTCTGGTGTGAACTGGATGCGGGAAAATGGCAGGTCTACCGACCGGCTCAGTGCGCTAATTAGCATGGTTTTGCCAAGTCCTGGTACACCTTCTAGCAGTACGTGCCCGCCCGCACACAACGCTGCAAGTACTCCACTGACAACCTGTTCCTGACCAACGATCATTTTGCCTATTTCAGCTTTAATGGCATTAAAGGTATCACAGAAAAATAGGATATCGTTTTTGGCAGTGTCGGTTACGTCTTTCATCATGCCGCTAGTGTTCATCTGTTTTCTCACTCTGTTGTGATCGCTGATGTTGCTGACTAAAAAAGTCGCTCATCATTTGTTTTTGCCAGGACTGCATTATGGGTTTCTGGTGAAGTGTCGCTGACTGCGAGTTTTGACCTCGTGCTTGCGAAGGCTCCTCGGTGAAGGCCTGCTCTTCAGCTGGCTGTTGTTCGGGAGTGGACTTTTGCTGGCCGGGCCCAGGCGTACCAATAAACTGATCTTGCATTGGTACTGACAGCATCAGTTGATTAACACCCCGTGATTTCTTTTGTGAGCCATCACCTTGGGTACTTCTGTTTTGACTGTTGCTGTCTTGCTGTGAACCCGATGATTGCCGTTGTCCACTGTTTTTACCTGAGTCCTGTTGTTTGGATTTACGCTGAGCCTGCTTGGGGGCAACTCGTGAAGTGGGCGCAAGCGACCCCGGTTGCTGTTGTTTAGTTTGCTGGCTTCCAGTCGTAAAAGAAGACGGTGTATTGCTGTTTTTCTTTTGCTCACTACTGGGCTGGCTGCCATCAACCGCCTCACTGGATGCCCCATTTCCTGAGGGGGCTGTCGTTTTAGACGATGTCGTCGTACTGGGTTTTGTCAACTGTGTCGACGACGTTGAGCGTGTCGATGCCGACAACGGATTGTTGTGGTTGGCGGTTATATTTTTCGCTGACGCGTGCGGGGCAGTGTTACCGTCAGTGACAGCTGAGGTACCCATCGCCGATTCGGTTGAGGTTGAGTCTGGCAACGCATTGGCTTGCGTCGACAACGTTGTGCTTGCCCGCGAAGATGGGGTCTCTGAAGACGTAGTGCTTGGCGGCGTATCAGAGATTGGCGTTTGGGTATCCTCGATAGGTTCTTGTCTAACAAGGGGGGTATTGGTTTCTTCACTTTTTGCGGTGGAATGATTAACGTTGCCGTTATCAACGGTTTGTAACAGCCCGTTGCTAATTAGCGTTATGCCAGCCGCTGTGAGTATTGCCAGTACACTCATAGCGATCTGCGCTTTCGACGGTAACGAGGGGCACATAGGCATAGATAAAGGCGTCAGAGGAAGGTCTGTTGCGCGTTTCACACTGGTTGAGCAGTTCGCCAGTGCCGCTTGCTCAAAGCTTGTGGGAGATGAAATCCGTAGAAATTGATCGGCTATCTGCAAGTCGTCTTTCAGACCGAGTTGGTTATCAAGCAATGCCAGTGATTGTTGTCTGGATGGCGTGGTAGTTAATACTGCGAATAACACGGTAAACAGATAGGTTAGAAAAGGGATCACGACCATTCCCACCACAAGGACAATGAGGGTAGTGGTAACTGAAAGCTGCACCAAAAACAGTAATGTCAGGCTTAACAACGGCAAGGTAACTAACGATAAACACGCATTACCAGCCGCTTTAGGCCGACTGGATTTCATTGCCGTCTGGCGAATGATCTTGGTGCCTTTCTGCGCGAGCAAATCGAGCTGCGACGCGATTAGAGTTGCACTGGCGAGTTGCATTGTCGACCTGCGTTACGTAGTTCTTCCATGATTCTATTTCAACTCAATAAACTTGCACCAACCTTGCAAGCCGCTTATTTATTCTACTTTTTTACCTTTATTTAAAGCAATGCTTGTCGATCAGGCTCGTGCAAGGTTGCTGTGAAATAACTATGCCACATATGATTCCTTGCTGGAGAAAAGGTGTGTTCAAAAATAAGAAGCTTTGTGCTGGCGTAGTGTTGGGCTGTTTGCTCATGCTTGCTGGCTGTGCGACTGTCGTAAAGGCACCAGAAATATCGGCATTTGAAAAAATCGATATTCAGTACGATAAGTTCACGTTACCCAATGGTCTGACAGTACTTGTACACAGTGATCACAGTGTACCCAATGTGTATGTTGGTGTTTGGTATAAGGTAGGTTCCAAAAACGAGGCACAAGGAAAAACGGGGTTTGCTCACCTTTTTGAACATCTCATGTTCCAAGGAACCATTCATCGCGAAGGAGAATACTTTGCTCCACTAGAACAGATTGGCGCGGTAGGAATTAATGGTACGACTAACCTAGATCAGACCAATTTCTATCAGACTGTGCCATCAAATGCGATTGACGTGGCGCTATGGATGGAATCTGATCGTATGGCTTACCTTGGTGATAGCATTGATCAGACATTGTTGGATGAGCAGCGTGCGGTGGTTAAAAATGAAAAACGCCAACGAGAATTGCGTCCTGGAGCCAAGGTTTATGAGCGATTTCTAAAAACCTTTTACCCCAAGGGTCATCCGTACGATCACACTACCATTGGCTCAATGGACGATTTAAATAATGCCAGCTTAAAGGACGTAGCGGACTGGTTTGACATGGCCTATGGCGCGTCAAATGCGGTATTGGTGTTGTCTGGCGATATTGATTTAGCCTCGGCCAAGCAGAAAGTCGCACACTATTTTTCCGATGTGCCGCCAGGACAGCCGATCGACAAAATCAGTCAATGGATCCCAGAATTGACATCCATTAAACGCGATATCATTTATGACAAAGTCCCCACAGTAAATCTGCAACGAATTTGGCCTTTACCCCGCAGTAGCGATCAGCAAACTACCGTGATGGAATTAGTGGCTCGCTCTTTTGCCGGGGGCAAGAATACTCCCCTTTATGACCTGCTGGTGGATGACGAGGGCATTGCGCTCAATGCCAGCGCAAGAGTTCAGCCTAATGATATTACCAGTGCCTTTACTCTTTCTGTAACGCTCAAGCCTGGTGTTGACGTGCAAAAAGCCAATGGGCTTATCGATCAAGCTTTACAGCGTTATTTTAATCAGGGGCCGGAACAAGAAAAACTGGATGGGATAAACCTAGCTGGCGAGATATCGTTACTGAGGTCGATGGAAAGCAATGAGGAGATAGGCAGGCAACTGGTTAACGGGGAGGTTCATCATAGCGATCCTTTGTTTGTGAATACCCAACGACAATGGTTACAAAATACGACTCCAGCGCAAGTTACGGCTACCGCGCAAAAATGGCTATCGACACCGTATTACGAGATACAGCTTCATCCTGCACCTGAGGTTGTCAAAATGAATACTTCGGTGAATCGCGCAACGCTGCCAGAGGCGGGTGCTTTTACTGGCAAAGTATTGTTGCCTGGCATTGAAACTACAACGTTAGATAACGGTATGAAGATTGTGGTTGCCCGCCGTGACAATTTGCCATTAGTGGATATCGCCATGCAATTTAAAACTGGCTCTTTGGCAGACGCAAACTATGCACCAGATGCCGCTAGTAATGTATTTAGGCTGCTGACTAAAGGTACAGAACGTTTTACTGAGGCCGAGCTGTCTCGGAAAATGGAAGCGCTAGGGGTGCAATTTAACAGTGGCGCAGGCACCCAGCAAAGTGGCATAAGTTGGAATGCATTAAGTGAGAATCTCGATGACACATTCAAACTCGCAGCTGAGATTATCCGCCATCCTGTTTATCCAGAGTCAGAAGTTAACAAGGTACTCGACAGTATTGATACCAATTACGATGGCTATGAGCAGGATCCAATGCGCTCGGCTTCCGATGTTTTTGGAAAAGCGGTTTGGGGAGCAACTCACCCGTTTGGCAAAATTGTCAGTCGTGAAGAAGCAAAAACCCTTGATAGGGATACTATTGTGGCAATGTACCGTAATGAAGTGAGCCCTGAAAATGCCACTTTCTACATGGTAGGCGATATTACCCTAGCTGAGGCAACTCGACTGGCAAACGATTATTTTGGTGACTGGCGTAAACAGAAACCTTCGAATCTTGAAAACATCCCCCAGCCCCAAAGTGAAATGGGTAAAGTCATACTTGTAGATGCGCCAGGCGCTGTGCAAAGCAGCATTAGTGCTGGCCATATAACCGGGCCGTTCAATGAGCAAACTTCGGCGATTGAGTCGTTGATGGATGATGCCTTGGGTGCTGGGTTCAATAGCCGCTTGAATATGAATTTGCGCGAAGACAAAGGGTGGACCTACGGCTTTAGAGGGGGAATTAAAAATGCGCCTTCCGGCCCCCGCGTATTTATTGCCAGTGGCACCGTGCAGACCGATAAAACAGCTGCCGCGATGCAGGAAATTAAAAAAGAAATTACTGCCTATGTAACCGATAAGCCCGTCACAAAAGAAGAATTATTGCGTGATAAAGATGCTGCAATGTTCTCCATTCCTCAAGGGTTTAATCGAAACGGGGCTATTTTGAACAATCTGATAAATGCAGACCTGTATCAGTTACCTTATCGTCGTGTGGAAAAAGCTGTTGAAAGATTAAAGGCCGTCACTGTCTCTGAGGTGGAGTCGTTAGCAAAACAAACCATTCACCCTGAAGCACTTGTCTGGGTAGTAGTGGGCGACCTTAAACAGATAGAACAGGATATCCGCGATACACACCTTGGAGAAGTAGAAGTTTGGGATGTCTACGGCAATAAGGTGCGATAACAACCGATTTTTTATTGTGTGACCCTGACCCTTTGCCCGGTTCGATCCAGAGCCGGGCTTTTTTATGTCGTAAGGCATTTAACGAAAAATAAGCGACTGCCAGCACCACTCACCCTATTTAATGTCAATGTTAGTTCTCACTAATAGTACTGAGTACTGTACCAGGCTATTGTGTGTTGAATTTAAAATAATTCGAAGCCATTAGTTGCCAATCTACATGCCCGTTTAAGGTCATATAAAATTTTGCGGTAAGAAAAATATCTTCAATAGTAACCTGGCTTTTAAGTGAGTTCACTGAAGCTGATTGGACTCAAAGCTTCTAAAAGAAAGAGCGAATAGCAAACTGTTACCGTACCTTGGGTGTATGTCTGCTTAAGACAAGGACGGTCAACACTTTGACACTGAATTTCTGCATTTGGTCAAAAGCGGTCATTTCGATAAAGTCCACCAAGCTCACTCTAGAACCAATAATTTTCCTAAAGCGGACATTAACGCCTGCATCACCCGCAAGTCCAGAGCGAGGCACGAGCGACGGGGTGGTCGAGTGTATGTGCTTGTTAAACCCGCGACAAGCAAAATTGTTGATAATGCTAAACTCTTACTAAATCTACTTCCCATGAGGAAAGTTTGTTTTTATTGTGAAAGGCAAAACCTCGATTTTTATATGATTTGGAATCAGTCATCACTAAACTTTCTGATCCTGAGTATTGTCCGTCTTCCGTACTATATGATGAAAGTATAGTATCGCCTATGATCATGAATTTTCCTATCAGCATTCCCAACGCTGGATTCTCAGATGTCCAGAATGTAAAGTCTTTAGTAGGATCAAGTGACTCAATTGAATATCTATTCAAGAATTGCACTGGATCCGCTAATTTTAATTCCATGAAACCATCAAGAATCCATTCATCTTTATTGTGAATAATCTGTGTTTCCCCTATAACGTCTACACAATTATGGTTTCCATCGTAGTATTTTCCTGAGGCTTTCCAGCTAGCTTCTTCTAAAATGTATGTGTGTTTCATGTTTTATCTTGTCTTTTTTATAGGTTTGGACGTCAACTGTTAGGCATTTCTCAAACTACTAATCCAGTTATTTAATACACCTCTCGCTATGTATTCAAACATATGTAAAAGCATAGGTGTATCTTCTGCTAGCCATACCCCACCGAGAGTTGAGCAGGCAAGACCTGTCGGCTTCTCTGCCATACAACCCTCAATCATCATTTCCCCACTACACATAGGCTCGGGAAAGGGTATTCCTCCATGCAAAGCATCCGAGCGATACCCATATATTTTACCTAAAGCAGCTTTCATTGATGTTCGTGACCAACTTATTTTTGCCCATTCACGTGGGCGCTTTTCAGGAGGTTCAGGTGAATATTCCATCACAAACTTAATGAATTTGTTTGTAGCACCAAGAGAATGAACTATTTCTTTGGCTACACTTTCCGTGAGCCCCTCAATGCCATACTGAGACTTCATAGTAACACCCGTTTCCCCTGAAAAACCATTATCTGTGTTTTCATAGGAAAGAATGCTAGCCGTCCGGTTTACGTACAATTGCCGCCCCACAAGCTTTGTTGAAGGGCTTAAAAAGACAAGGAGTAGGCATTCAGGACTATGACACTGGATTTCTGCAATTGGTTGTGAGTTCAATTGATGTCTGCAACTGCTTCCCCTAGTTATGTTGAGGAGCTGAAGCTGACGCACTTCCACCTGTTACTGTAAATCTATTTTGTAACAATTTCTCTTCATTTCCCCTGAAAATCTGCATTCAAAAGAAAAAACGGTTCGGCGATAAATTCTTGGAGAATAGTTGACAGTTCACAAATTGATCTCTACATTTGTGGAAGTTAAATCTACAAATGTAGAGATTGAAATGAAATTGAGCGATTTTGAATTAGACGTTATGCAAATATTCTGGCAACAAGGGGCTTGTTCGTCGCCAGAAGTGTTTAAAAAAATTGGATCAGTAAAGAAGGTTACTTATTCCACTGTTAAAACGATTATTGATCGTCTTGAAGAAAAAGGAGCAATTGAGAGGGCCCGAAATGAAGGTCGAACTATTTATTATGTGCCCGCAGTTGAACAGTCAGCTATAACAAAGTCTGTGTTACCTGGATTTATTCGACGTTTTTTTAATGGAAAACCGACTGATTTAATTGCCCATTTGCTAAAGGCTGAATCACTCAACAAGGAAGATATTGCCTATCTGGAAGCTTTCTTGAAAGAACAAAAAGATAAATTTAAGGATGAATGACGATGGATTATATAGTGACTAACTGTCTTATTACGGCTATTTCGTTACTCACTTACGGACTTCTTAAAAACGCACCTGCCAGGCTGCGCTTTTACTCAGTGACAATTGCGTTAATCTCTTGGTTTATACCTTGGGAGCACATCGCCACTGTAAAGGCGCTATCCGATACATCGAAACCCTTTGCCAATGTGATATTCAGCTTACCGCAATTTATTCTTTATGGGGCTGATCACAGCAGCACACAAGGTCTGCCTCCACTAAATATCATTTCAGCACAATCTGACGTAAGCTGGCTTTCAATGTTATCAGCCAGCAATTTGTGGGGGCTTTTAGCAAGTGTCGGTCTTTTATTCTTCATCGTAAAAGTTTATGCCTATTTGCGCTTAATACGCGACTGCAGAATCCACGCTAAAGATGTGAGTCATTTATGGCAACAATATCAACTTGATGCAGGCTCAGTGTTTCTTTATGTCACAAAAAATTGTGACACGGCTATGGTAACTGGTATCAGAAAGTCGAAAGTCTGGATATCCGAAGCTCTTCTCGAAACGCCGGAGTTAAAGTCGGTGCTAGCTCACGAACTTAATCATGTGCGTCAGCATGATCCAGTTTGGATGTGGTTTATTACTTTTGCCCATTGTGTCTTTTGGTGGAATCCACTGGTTCGTTTATTAGTTTTCCTTGCGCGCCGTAACATTGAATTGAGTTGTGACGAACGTTGTCAGGAGCAGCTGAGCCATGATTACACTCGTGATTTAGCAAAACTTTTTTTACACCATCAAACTAACGCAGTTTATACGGTTATGCCTCTAAGCCATTTCCACAATTTTAATATATATCGCATTAAACACCTAAGTAAGGAAACAAAGATGAAAGCAAAATATATTGTAGTTTCAATTTTCGGTCTTACATTGAGCTTGCTTGCAGCCGCCACTATCAGTGAAACAGCACAAACCACGAATACCAATCAAGCTCAACCTATAACAAAAGAAACAAGGAAAAAGTTAGCTATTTTTAATGGCAATGTACTTCACGATAAACAAGTCAATGAACTCCTAACCATTTTAGATGGAGCAAAAAGCAACGATTCTGAAATACTCAATGATACTTATAGTGACTTACTGAACTGGTATGAAAACAGGTCTGACACTCAAGATCCCCAATCTGAATATTCTCTGAAAGTTATGAGTTTTACGATGATGAGTTATCTACTCGAAAAGTTACAGCGACCTCAAGAGATCCTGTCTCGCTATGATGAAATTTTTGATGGTGAGCCACTCAAGCGAGTGATGTTTATACAGCACCATCGAGCAATTGCGCTAATGGAGCTAAACTCAACGTCTGAAGCAATTGGTCTGCTTGAGCAAGTCATCAGCTTACAACCCACACCAAAACCAGGGTCGCTTTTATTGCTTGCACAGGCATATCTGCAAAATAACGATGGTGCCAACGTAATTCGTATCGCAAATAAAATAGTAGAATTGGGAAGTCAGAGTCAACTCGAGATGCTGGCGATAAATTATAAACGAGCTGGATATGAGGCGATAGGAAATATGCAGAAAGCCGCAGAGATGCGTCAACTATTGACAGAACGCTTTGAACGAACCAGTTGGGCTCCAGCGCCGATGAAAATGGGTTCACCATTGTTGGCTTACTTACCAGAGTCTGTATAAAGAATCTGAATACCACTTAGTGTTATTAAAAGTACTTTCAGTATCGCGCTCACAGCGCGAATACTGAAAGTTTAATCAAGTATAAGCCCAAGCCAAAAGAGTGAGTATTGGTAGAGCAATGCTGAGTAGCGGAGAATTTGTCCGATAGTAGTGCTTTATTACGCTTTACTACCATCAGGTAGTTCCAATTTTAATTGCTTGTTGAACTCTTTTGGCGTGGTAATGACTGCAATATCACTTAAATCACCTACATCTAATAAATATGGGCCAGGTTCAGCACGATTCAGATCAATTTTTACTCTATACTCGCGCTGATGAGAGAACATACTTCTCTTTTGGTATCCGAGCTTGTCATTTGGCATGTCTCCGTGAAATTCGTGCTCATTGAAATAATCAACCAAACCAAGATTGCCATTGACGTTTAGCTTTTTGATTGCAAGCTCGCAGCGCTCAATAAATTGTGAATAAATACCCACGCAGATAAGCTTTTGATAACGACTCCGTTGTATGTCCAGGAAACAGGCAGCTTATTTCAATACAATCTGTGTTCTTTTCTTTGTTAACATTTATTGAGGGGGCCTCATTATTTTTTTCATTTAAAATGTTAAAAGACAATTCTTCTAAGCTGTCAATATTCGATTTTTCTGAAGAAGTAGATCCCTCTAGGACTGAATCATTCCAGTAAAACAATGATAGACTGATAAATATAACGCAGCCCCAAATTACAATTCCAAATTTCATTTTCGTATTTCCTTATTAATTTTATGCGCAAAGGGTCAGGCCGAAAGCATGAACGTTCAAAGTTTTACCTGAAAAAGCTACTCTTGCTCTGACCGGTTGAAGCGAATGGTAAAGCGCGCACCGCCATCCTCTGCGTTCTCGGCGCTTACCGAACCATTATGTAAAAGCGTGATCGCTTTAACGATGGCCAGCCCCAAACCATGACCGTTGCGATTGGGTGGAAATTTCGCAAAGGGTTTAAACAGGTTGGCCAGTTTATCAGAAGGTATCCCCGGACCATGGTCGCGAACGCTAATGGAATAGTCAGCGTTCACGCTAAGTTCTACTGATGCGCCCGGGGAGGAGAATGACACGGCGTTGTCTATCAGGTTAGCAATAGCGACTTCCATCAAGCCCTCGTCGCCGGGAATGATTCTGGCTGGCCTTTCTGTGTCGAAGCAAAGTGTTACTTTCGCCGTTTCTGCAAAGAGTTGACGCTCTCTGATAACGCGCTGACAACACTGGACTAAGTCGATATCATGTTCATGTTGTCTAGGGCCGCCAATGCGCATCAGGCGTAACAACTGATTCACCAGGTGAGACAAGCGACGAACGTCATCAATCAACTTCTCTTTAAGTGTACCCTCGTCCATCATTTCCAGACGAGTACGCAGTACTGTTAAGGGCGTTCGCATTTCGTGTGCAGCAGTCGACAAGAAAAAATTATGCTGTTTCTGGGTTTCGTCGATACGAGAGAGCATCTCATTTACCGCCTGCACGAGTGGCAGTACTTCATTGGGTAACCCTTTTTCAGGAAGCTGATGATGAAGGTTCTTAGGGTTAAATGAATAGGCAACATTTGCGACTTTATTCATTAGTCGCCAGTTAAACAGTAGGATCAGTGCGGTAATGATGAAAACACCGGCAGCGGCCAGAATAAGGTTAAAACCTACATCGACTACGGTGCGTTTATAAAATCGCCAAAGTGACATCTTTGGGGGGTGTTCAGCGACCTCAATACCCGAAAATTCAAGGTAAAATTGGTAATTGTTACAGTTGCTATACTGCACGTAGCCATGGCTGTTATTGTCTGAAGTGGCGTTATAAAATGAGGTACACAAATCAGCATGGTTAACATCCTGACTGATGGTATCTATGTCATCCAGCCGATACTGCTCATAGTATTTAGGGGTTCTGCCATTACTAAAGCGCTCTCCATCGACCATAAAGAAATAGCTAAAATTAGGATTACGGCGCTCAAATTCGCTAAGTGATTCAGAAAGCGCAAAGGATTGCGCATCATTTTTACCTTCGTGCCTGGCATCCATGAAATCGCGAAATTCTCGTCTTACTTTTTCCACAGTAAAGTACACAGGATCTGGTTCGGTGAGATCTAACTCAGAAATTGGCAAATAGGCGATGTAGTAAATGGTGGCGCAAATAAACACAAACGACAAAATAAGCATCTGTCCAATCATCGAACGATGTATTTGCTTAAAAAAACGAAGGCTGAATATCCGTTTCAATTGCTTGTCCTTGTACGCGCGTAGCCTGCTTTAGCTTAAGGGTTGCCGTGAGAGTCAGTTAACAGATAATTTAGCTCATGCTATTGGGTCTAGCCACATGAGACAAGATATCACGAATGATGGCATCGGTAGTAATGGCAGATGCCTGCGCTTTAAAATTAACCGTGATTCGATGTCGTAGTACCGGCAAAACAATAGATTCAACGTCGTCGCAACTTACGGCAAAACGATTATTAAGTAGCGCTTTTACCTTTGCGGCGAGCATTAAGCTTTGGATGCCCCTGGGGGAAGCACCAAGCGAGACATACTGATTTACCATGTCAGTTGCATAGTCGCTGCCCGGTTGTGAGGCCATCACTAGTCTTATGGCAAAGGTTTTTGCAACAGAGGGGACCGGGATTTCCCGTACTGTTTGACGTAATTGCAGTAGTTCAGTAGCCGAAATAACAGCTTGTACATCGATAGTGGTGTTGCTGGTCGTACGGTCGATGATCGTATGGTAATCCGACTCCGATGGATAGCCGACAATCAGTTTAAACAAAAAACGATCCAGTTGCGCCTCGGGCAACGGGTAAGTGCCTTCCTGATCAACCGGATTTTGGGTTGCCATCACACAAAACGGATCAGGCATTTTGAGGGTTGTGCGGCCAGCTGTTAGTTGCTTTTCTTGCATCACTTCCAACAACGCGGATTGGGTTTTTGGAGTGGCGCGATTGATTTCATCGGCCAATACGAGATTGGATACGATGGGGCCTTGTTGAAACGTGAGTGTATGTTTACCGCTGCCATCGTCTGTGAGAACTGAGCTTCCTACAATATCGGCAGGCATCATATCCGGGGTAAACTGGATACGGTTAAACTGCAGGTTTGCTACTTTACTGAGCGTGCTAACCAGCATTGTTTTACCGAGTCCAGGCACGCCTTCGATGAGTACATGACCTCCTACCATCAACGCCGTGAGAACGCCTTCTACGACATCGCTTTGGCCAACAATGACTTTATTGATTTCATCACGAATTTTTTCAAATGACTCAGAAAACTGACGAACACGCTGGGTGGCTGCATCGATCGAATGTATTGTCATATATTGTATGGCTAGCGCTTAATCAGGCTGTAGCCAAGTCCTCGGGTAGTTTGAATTTTAATGTCGTTAGTATGATCTGCCAGGTTTTTTCGTAAACGGCTGACTTGCGACTCAAGGGAGTTTGGCGAGACGAATTTATCGTAACCATACACTTTAGATTCAATGGATTCGCGTGATACCAGGCTTCCAGGGCGTTGCATGAGTGCTTCTAATACCAACGCTTCTGTGCGTCTTAGATTCAGCTCTTCGCCGTTGATTGCAAAGCTCCGGCTTTCAACATCATAAGTGAGCGGGCCTAAAGTTTTGACCTCTCGTTTTATTTTTATAGGTTGTCGTAAGGCATTGCGAATGCGTGCTAATAATTCGCGTGGCTCAAACGGTTTCGGGATATAGTCGTGAGCGCCAGATTCTAGCCCTCTAACTCGGTCATCTACATCACCCAACGCGGTTAACAATATAACCCGTTGTGGTTTGCTGATATCTTCAAAGTAGCGAAGCATCGACATGCCTTCGCCGTCAGGTAACAGTCTATCTAATAAGACTAAGTCAAAATTGTTCTCGGCAACGGCCGCTTTGGCGATGCTCAAGGTGGGCGCCAGATCCACCACAAATCCGTTTTTTTCGAGGTAAGCTACTAAGGTTTCAGCAATATTCTCATCATCTTCAATAAGTAGTAAACGCATGCTAATACCTCCAAAAGCGAAAAAAGCGCCTCAAAAGAGGCGCATATGTGATGCTAGAACTCGTATCGAAGCTCCAGTGACAGGGTACGACCTGCTACGTTATAACGCGCGGGGTCGAACGGTAGCTTTTGAACCACGACAAACGGCGGGGTTCTGTCAAACAGATTACGCCCTGCAAAATTTACCTGCAACTCTGGGGTAAGCTGATAATTTACCGTTAAGTCAAAGGTTGTCATCGATCCAACGTTTTTAACTAGTTTAGGGGTTGTGTTAACTCCCCCTGTAACTAACGCCTCATTATCGTTGACATAGCCCGGTGTGTAATAGGCAAAAAGCATCGCGTTCAGATCGCCGTAATTATACCGTAGCGAAGCGTTAATCTTATACTCATCGATGCCCGTTAGCGTGCCGAGTGTTGACAACGCCTCAGTGTCAAAGAAAGCTTGAGTTTCTGATTTCAGGTTGTCCACATAGGTTATTTGTGGATTAAATGTCCCAAATTCAGTACGCAAGAGATAACTGACTTCATACATTAGCGATGAGTATTCTGAACCGACCAAGTTAAAGGTCATATTACGGAACTCTGTCACTTTGCCGTTTTCATCACGAGGGTAATATTCGTCTAGCTTATAAATATCAGCAGCCGGCATCAGGCGCGTTAAGTTGGCAGAATCGGCATACTCGTTGCTAACTTTGGTTTTATTATAGGTGACATCCACAGTTAGCCCAGCTAACACGTTGTCGGGATACCATGAAAAGGTATACGAACTCTGTTTTGATGTTTCTGGCTTCAGATCTGGGTTAGGGGCCAGCACTGCTGGCACGTAATACCCGAAATATTCGTCTCCATCATAGCTGTATTCGTAGTCACAACTACCAGACTCACGGCAATTGTATGTTGGGTCGTTAGCGATATCCGTGGAGTACTGTGTCGATCCGCTAACATTGAAAAGGCGAGTATAAGGTGGTGCCTTAAAGCCTTCGGTCCATTTGGCACGTAGGGTAATATCCTCTGTAGGTTGCCAGTTAAAACCGAAGGAGGGGGTTGTTCTGGCAAAGGTATTTTTGCCGTATATTATCTCGCCTCCCGCATCGACCGGAATATTATCAACGGTACCAATAGCGCCTTCAGTATTGTATTCATCGCGGCGTGCAGCAAGGCTCAGAGTCAGTGATTTAGCATAGGGTAGGTTAAATTCCCTACCAAACACGGGGATCGATGTTTCAATAAAATAGCTATCACGTGTACGGTTTACCGCTTCGCCCGTGCGGAAAGCTACTTCACCGCTGTCTACACCATCGTCGTTGTATTCGCCGCCCAATGCGTACTGTATTTTACCTGCGGGAAGTGCAAAGGCAGAGCCCGTTAGCCGTAATTCATAGTTTTCTAATTTTGAACTGCGATTCTCGGTGGCCTCCTGGTAGAAAAAGTCGTTAACAGACCCACCGCTGCCATCAGCAGAGGACTTCCAGGGGTTAAATGCTACGGTCGGATCAGAGCTGGTTAATGCCGCACATTGGCGGTCAAACAAATCCTGGTAATAGTCCTGTTGATCGCCATAGCGTCCCTGACTCAGGAAAAAGTTATAACAACTCCATCCGGTAGGGCTGGATGAGTCATTATTGATAGTGACTAATGAACTAGAGGTGTAACTGCTTCCACGAGTGCTTGAGCGCGATGTGGTATAAATAAAATCAAGTGTAGTATCGTCGTTGATTTCATAGGTCAACCCAAGGTTTAAAGTCCAGGCATCATTGGTACTTTCACTGTAACCTAATGGGAGCTCGCCCGAGGCAATTTCGTCTTCCGGGTAGTAGTACGCCGTCACGCCGGGAGACCAAGAGCTCATAGAATAAGCGGGAAATGGGTTATACGCCTGGCCGGGGGCTAAATTGAGATCTAATCCACCCCATTCAATGGCGTTTTGTGATGTTTCGGTACGGGTAAACAAGCCATAACCGTTCATAGTAAGACGCTCAGTAAGACGCTGTTCAAAGCTAAGTGTGGCACTTTTACTTTCTGACTCTGGCCCACCAACGCGGGGCACAAAATCGCGTACTTCACTACCATCTACGAGTATCATGTCGTCCAGCGTAGGTTGACCGGTAAACCCTGGGCGTACGGTATAAGCCTGGGGAATGGTTGTTGGTTCGAAGGTTACAGGATCCCATGTGGTAATCGAGTTATCGATATAGGCTGGCTGACCACCATCGGTGAATGAACGTTTGTCGTATTCTGAATTGTTGTCAAAGTATGGCGCGTAGTTATTGGTAACATACCCAGTTTTTCGATTAATAATTGGGTCACGTTTTGAATAATCGAGGATCAGGGAGATATCCCCTGACGTCCATGCTTTACCTGTATACAAACTGATGCGGGAATTATCTGCTCCGTTATTGGAGTTTTCATATTGCACACTAACGGTAGAGCCAGAGTAGCCACTTTTCAAAATAAAGTTAATTACGCCGCCCATGGCATCGGCCCCGTAAACAGCAGACGCACCATTGGTATTGATTTCAACCCGTTCGATTGCACTAAGTGGAATACCGTTTAGGTTAACAAAGCCATCTTCTATACCGGCTGCACCAGCAACGCGGCGGCCGTTGATCAGAATAAGAGTTCGCCCTGCGCCTAACCCGCCGAGGTTAGCAGCAGAAACGCCAAGTGCACCAATGGTCGAAATACTGCCATTATTACCAACACCTAACGGGCCTTTTGAATTTAAATTTGCCATGCCACCAATCGTTGCCAGGTTTTGTGGCAAAGTACGAATGAGCTCTTCTACACTAGTAACACCGCGACGCTTGATATCTTCAGACGTGATCACCGTGGGTTTGTTAACCTGATTGCCCTCTTTCAGGCGCGAGCCTGTTACCAGAATACGATCCTTTATCTCTGGTGAAGATGGCTGTTCATTCGCTTCCTGCGTCTGTATTTCAGTATCGTTTGTAGCTGTTACAGCAATATCAGATTCCTGAATCGTTGCTGCAAGGGTTGCTGTTGGTATTCCAAGTATCGCGATCGTGACTAACGAAAGCGGGAATTTATGGTTATTCACTTGTTAATTCTCCGAATTGAGTAAAGTTGCCCATTCGAGTTGGTGGCTAGCTTATGTTTTATTTTTATGACAAAGCTCGAACACCGTAGTTATAGCGAATAAACCTTGCACCAAACTGACAGCGGTTGTTTTTTAATCTCTTGGCATCATTATATCATTACCATTTTTCGACACTCGTTCCGCAACGCAATTGATTATATTTAAAATGTGCCGCCAAGCCTAATCTGGCTTGGCGTTAAGAGGGTGGTAATTGCGCCTCCAATAACCAAATCAACGAGTTTGGCTCACGCTGTTTACCTAACCATGAGGCGTTACTCAATTATCCAAAGAATACTGTAACGCGTTGTATTGTGATGGGGCTGAATAGTGTTAATTATTCGAGAAGATGACATTTTTACTATGAGCTAATCGCAAGTTGAGTATGCAAGCAATCAACAAGAAAAGTAACGACATGATTGCACTAATAGTGAAACATAAATGTTTTAGGCTGATTCTTTGGCCTTCAGCCAGCAACGTAATTCGTCCAGCGGCATTGGGTTGGCAAAGTAATATCCTTGTGCAAATTTGTTACCATTCTCAATAAGTAAATCACGCTGTGCTTCAGTTTCGACACCTTCTGCAATTAAATTGAGCTTATACCGCTCAGATAGTTGAGTAATTGACCCTAATGAGCCGATAGCAATAAGAAACTAAGTTCCTTTAAGTGGTGCTGCATTTCTTGATGTTTGAAGAAAAAAGCCCCTGGAAAGGGGCAAAGTGGATCATTGAGGAACACATTGAAAATGATGGTTTAGATAGGGTAGTTCCGGGCTTGTGTTTCTAGCGTAACCCATCTTAATTCTGTGAAAGAATCGATGCCGGCTTTACCGCCAAAGCGGCCATAGCCAGACTGTCCCACGCCGCCAAACGGCATCTGAAATTCGTCATGAACCGTTGCGCCATTAATATGGCAAATACCTGAGCGAATTTGTTTGGCTAGCACAAGGCCGCGGGCGGTATCACGAGTAAAGATGGCTGAAGAGAGTCCGTATTCAGAGTCATTAGCAATGCGGATGGCATCAGCGTCATCAGATGCTTTAATCACAGTGGTGATGGGGCCAAAGGTTTCTTCCCGGTAAATGCGCATTTCGCTGGTTACATCCACGAGTAACACTGCATCCATGGTAATGTTATCGCCCTTGTCGCCCACCAGTAATCGAGCACCCTTACTCATTGCGTCATCAATCAGGGCATTCACTCGCTCTACTGTTTTGATATCGACAACCGCCCCGAGAGGATGTTTAGCTTCGCCAGGGTCGCCGGCTGTCAGGGTTTGCACCTTCGAGCTCAACTTATCAACAAATTCATCATAAACCCGGGCATCAACGATAACGCGTTCGGTCGACATACAAATTTGACCCTGATTAAAGTACGCGCCAAAGGCCGCCGCTTTGACAGCTTCATCCAGGTCTGCATCATGCAGCACTAAAAAGGGCGCTTTCCCCCCTAATTCAAGCAGACAAGGTTTAAGGTGCTCTGCTGCGCGTTTAGCAATAATGCGTCCTACGGTAGTCGAGCCGGTATAATTGATTCGCCGTACCGCCGGATGATCGATTAACGCGCCCACCACATCTCCTGCGTCTTGCGGGGCGTTGGTGACTACGTTTACCGTTCCATCCGGGAAGCCGGCTTCATTAAAGGCATCCACGATCAGGGCATGGGTTCTTGGGCATAACTCGGAAGCTTTAAAAATAACAGTATTACCACAAGCTAAAGGCATTACGATTGCTCTTACACCCAGGATGATCGGCGCATTCCAGGGCGCAATGCCAAGTAAAACACCAACTGGTTCCCGGGTCGCCATAGCCACTGTACCGGGCACATCTGATGGGATAACTTCGCCAGCTATCTGGGTAGTCATGGAGGCGGCTTCGCGTATTTGTATTAAAGAACGCTGCACATTAAATTTGGCCCAGCCGAAGGTAGCACCCACTTCGTCAATCATAGCCTGGATCAGGTCGTCTTCCCGTTTTGCCATGCAATCTACGGCACGCATTAATACGTCACGTCGGGCATTTGGACCCATTGCTGACCACACCGGGAAAGCGGCTTCGGCTTTGGCGACAATAGGTGCAATATCTGCAACCTGCATAGCTTCCGCATGGCTGACTACCTTGCCGGTAATGGGATTCATTCGTTCAAATTTCATGATAGGTAATCCTTAAAACTAACTGTTCATATGGCGTATAGCCAGTATGGTTACTTAAGCCCTTTGCTGATCTAACTGCAGTGGCAGTATGGCGATCGCGGCCAGTACCGAGCCGATAGCCATTACCATCGCTACGGTTGGAAGAGACAAATCAATACTAAAAAGTAAGCCCGCAAGAATGGGGGAGATAATCGCGCCTGCTCGTCCTATCCCCAAGGTAAAGCCTGTTCCTGCACCTCTGACATTAGTGGGATATAGTGTTGCCATCGCTGCATACGCCCCGGCTAAGCCTGACACGCAAAAGAAACCATTTAGTGCGTTAAAAAACGATAAGGCAAATATCGAAGTGGCATTTTGACCAAACAATACCAGCGTAGCACCAGATAGAATCAACACAGCAACATATAATCCTTTAAGACGAAATTTTTGCGCCAGAAAACCAAACAGTATGCCACCAACTACGCCCCCTACGTTGCCCCATACCAGCACTGAACCTGCTGTAGACGGATGGTATCCCAAATCAGCTACTATCTTTGGAGCCCATTTCAATGTGAAATAAAAGGTCACGCTGTGCAGCAGGTAAGCAATGGAAATGAGTACGGTGCCTAAGACCAGCTCCTTAGAAAAAAGATCTCTAAGTTTGCCGTTGTACTGCGAGGTTTCAATAGTCGGTAGAGCGTTTATGACTTTATAGCCAAGTCGCTGCAGGGTTTGATTGGCTTTTACCAACCCATTTTTTGGATGCTTCCGACACAACCAGGGCAACGATTCAGGGAGGGTTAACCAGACAATCGGAATACACAGGCCGGTGACTACAGCACCAAAATAAAAGACTGAGCGCCAGTCGTAATGAGCCAGTAAGTTGGTCGCAACAAAGCCGCCAACTACGCCGCCAAGCGAGAAACCAATGACCATTAAAGCAATACATAAACGGCGACGGGGACCGTTGGAAAACTCAGATACCAAGGCATTGTTAACCGCCAGCATACCACCCAGGCCAACCCCGGTGATTACGCGATAAACCGATAGTGAAATTATGCCAGTAGCAAAAGTCGCAGCGACCATGCCAATCAACATAAATGTCAGGCATAACAGTGCGGCTGGCTTTCGGCCATAGCGATCAGCTACACTGCCCAGAAGTAGTGCACCAATTCCCATACCGATAAGTTCCATGGATAGCACAACCCCCAAAGCTGCACGAGTGACCTGCCACTCAGCCGCAATGCCAGGCGCGGCGAAGCTAATAGACAAGAGATCAAAGCCGTCTAACGCGTTCAAAAAAACGGTCATTGCTACCACCCAGATTTGCACTCGGCTCATTGGTGATGATTCGAGGCGCTGCAAGGGCGAAATTGGTTCATTCAACATAAGTTTTCCAGATAAAAGCAATAAGAAAGCGGTCTGCAATCATGCAGACCTTTGTTGATTTTACAAGCCCGCTTCGTCTGCGGTTACCCAGTTTCCGTGTAAGCCAAAACGTAATCTCACCGGGACATTAATAATCGTGATAGGCCCTTTAGCGATATCCAGTGCATCAAATAAGGCTAAGTCAGTAGTGTTACTGTTTAATCTGTTTATCACCATCGCAATCCATCCGTCAGCCTCTTTGGTACTGCCAGGACGGGGTATAAAGCATGGCTCCTGAAGAGAAGACGTGGGGCCGCACCACCAGGTCGTTTCTTTACCGGTTTTCACATCCAGCATTACCAGGGTATTGATTAAGAAGCGACCTGCACTCGAACCTTCTACTTCAGCAGGTTTACTCATATCAACCGATAACATCCAGGAATACTGATAAGCCTGAGTGGTAAAGCGGTCATCAATACGCGGAAATTCACAAACCAGCTGACCAAGTTGGGTTACTTCAAACTCCTCACTGTCACTATCCAGGTCTGCAGTCCAGCGCGTGATGCGTGGAGCAGCCTCTTTAGGATTGAACTCACCAGTATGATAGTCTGGAAAAAACGCAAAGAAGTTATTTGGCGATACCGGCATGTCCAGATGAACCTTATTGCCTTCCTGGAACGCTGCTACTACATGACTGGCCCAGGCATTAGCGCCTTTGAACCAGCGAATATCGTTAGCTGTTGTACCTGGTTTGCGTGGCATCACAGCCATGTAGGATGGTTTAGTGGTGTCAAAGCCAAAGTGTGGCAGACCTTTTTCTAAGCGCTCCCAACTGCTGGTAATGGGGGTTACTGAAAATAGTGCATAATCCGGTGTGATCGCAAAGTCATGCATCATGCAGTAGTAAGGCGTTTCAAACCATACGTCGTACAGTAACTCTCCCTCAGGTGATACTTCGTAGTAGGTCATGTCTTTAGTCAGTATGCCTTTGGAAGCGTAACCAAAACCTGCCATGTTGCCGGTCGCAGGATCAATTTTGGGGTGCGCGGTAAAGGTTTGCCCCTTCATTTTGTCTTTAAACCAGGTATACCCCTGGGTTTCCAGACTTACAGGATCCATTACCAGCGCCGGTGAATCTTCTTTCAATGCGTAAAGTTTCTTGCCGTGAATAAATGCATTGGTGTTGGCCGTGCCACGAATTTTGCCCTTTACGCTGGGATCATCAGTTAATGGATTTCGATACGCACCAAACAGTGCTTTACCAGCTTCCATTTCCAGGTTGAGCTTGTCGGTGTATGCCCAGCGTTGCTTAAAATCGACCTGGCCATTGTGAAAGCGAAAACGACTGATCATGCCATCGCCATTGAAGACAATGTCGTCGCCCAGTCTCGGGGGAAACGCCGGGTCAGGCTGCACCCTGAAAAATGCCCCATCTAACTCTTCAGGTACTTTTCCTTCCGCTACATTCAAAAAGGGAACATCAGCTTCGACACGAGAGGGCGTATGAGCCCCGGTAAAATTAGGAGTATTAGGAAAAGTAGTCATATCTGAATCCTCTTTAGCGGTATTTTTTAGTTTGGTTAATAGAATCAGTGTCTTATATCTTTATTCTGTCAATGGAACGGTATTCTATTTTCGTAATAGTACATTGAAATTAACATTTGGTAAACACTTTTCAGCTTCAAAATTTTCTTCATTTTAACTAATCCAACAATTTGACATTAGCGAAATTACGGAATAATGTAATTTATAGAATATCATTCTACCTGATAGAATTTAGTGTAGTTGAATAGGGCTTTGGCGTTCCTAAGTTGCTCTGTTGTAAAGCTTTTTATGCTGGCAGGGTAGCTTGGCAAGTCGTTGTCCCCGGTTACAGAAAATCTCAGTGTCAGGTGGATTAGCGGTACTAACCTGGAGAAGACTTAATGAGAATCGCTCGATTTAAAAACGGCAGAATTGGCGTAGTCAGAGGGAAAGAGATTACGGATGTGACCGACTTACTGGATATTGATACTGCGAGCTGGCCGCCGGTTGCGCCTGTTCAGCTGATTGATAAATTCGAACAGTACAAGCCAATTATTGATGCTGAAATAGATAACTTACCTTCATCCCCAGTAGCCGAAGCACTCTTGGATACGCCGGTTCCCTGGCCTAATAAGATTATTGCTTATCCCGTCAATTACCATGATCACGGTAAGGAAATGCAAGCGGGCTACAGGGCAACAAATCAAGGTTTCTTTCTGAAACCTAATTCATCATTGTGCGGTCCCCAGGACGAAGTGATTTTGCCACATGTACCCGGCCGAGAGGTTCATCACGAATGTGAATTGGGCATCATTGTGGGTAAAACAGCCCGGGCCATCGATGCGGACGACTGGCGTTCTTATATTTTTGGCTACGTATGTCTTATGGATATGGTGGTCAGAGGGCGTGAGGAACGGGTTTTCAGAAAGGCTTACGATACGTTTTGTCCGGTAGGCCCCTGGATCACAACGGCCGATGAGATATCGGATCCTCAATCACTGGAAATGAAGCTTTGGGTGAATGATGAACTGCGCCAACACGCCAACACCCGCGACCTGGTGCTGGATATTCCGGGCATGCTAAAAACAGCGTCTGATGTGATGACCCTGTACCCCGGCGATATCATTGCCACCGGCACGCCTGCAGGGGTTGCCCCCATTGTGGATGGTGACGTAGTGCGAATTGCCATTGACGAAGTGGGTGAGATGTCGCTCAAGGTACGTCAGGGCGAACTAGGGGCGACTGAAGTCTTTGCGCAGCCTTACGTACCACCCATTATCAAACAGGGCTAGTGTGATGAGCAACCAATCAATTAACACACTCGATGAGCTGTATCAGGCATTTGAAGGCCTCAACTCCGAAGGTGGCTGGCACCGTAAATTTCCTGCTTTATGGCCTGAGCCCAGAGCCAACTTTTTACCCACGCGATGGCGTTACCGCGACATGAAGCCTGTACTCAATGCCGCAGGCGACCTCGTTGATACTCAGTTTGCAGAACGACGCAACCTGACCCTTCGAAATCCGGCTGAAGGTAATCAATACGCCACGGTCAGAACGCTGGTGGCTGCTTATCAGATGATAAAGCCAGGCGAGACCGCGCGGGCACACCGCCATACCCCGGCAGCATTACGCTTAATCCTGGAAGGTACAGGTACCTACACAGTGGTTAATGGTGAGCGTATCGAAATGTGTCCGGGCGATGTATTACTAACGCCAAGTATGGCCTGGCACTCTCATGAGTCAGTAGGCAATGAAGATTGCTTCTGGATGGATTTTCTGGATGTTCCGCTAATTCATCTGCTTGAACCCATGTTTTATGAAAAACATCCCAACGAATTTGAGGCGGATCCCGTTGATGTAACGGACTCACCTGCTGCCTTTCGTTGGGAAGATACCCTGCGGCGACTAGAAGACGCCGCATATCAGCAGGATCCGCAGGCCGACAAGGTCATCGAATTAGGCTCGCCAGCTTTAACCACAATCGGCTTGCACATGCTTGCGCTGCTAAGCGATTCGCAGTCTGCCGTGATGCAAACAACGGCAAACAGTATTTTTGCAGTCGTCAAAGGGAAAGGCAGCGCCTGTATTGAGGGTGAAACCTTTGACTGGGAAGTGGGCGATACCATTGCGGTGCCTGCCTGGCGCCGCTATCAACATACAGCTAAGGATGACGCAGTATTGCTGCGGGTTACTGACGCACCGGTATTTGCCAAGTTGAACTTGCTCAAAACCCATGTGCTGGCGTCATTTTAAAGATTAAAAAGGTAACAACTATGAAAAAGAATTTAAAAGTAATTATTGCTGGCGGCGGTATCGGTGGCGCTGCAGCGGCTTTGGCGTTATTACGCGCCGGTTACGATGTTGAGGTTTACGAACAGGCAGCAGAGTTGGGCGAAGTCGGGGCTGGCGTACAGTTGAGCCCCAACGGTGCGCGCGCACTGGAACACCTGGGCGTGTTTGAAACATTAAAAGGCGTGTCCTGCGCGCCGGAGAAAAAGGAATTTCGTTTGTGGAACAATGGCTACCGCTGGCCAATGTTCGATTTAGGCGACAGGGCCATCGAAAAGTACGGTTATCCCTACCTTACGGTGTATCGCCCTGATTTGCTCGACACGCTGGTTAAGGCGGCGCAGGCAATTAAGCCGGATGTTTTCCATCTGGACTCTCGGGTAAAAGCCATAGGACAGGATGAAAACTCAGCTACGTTAACGCTGGATAATGGCACGGTAGTAAAGGGCGATATTCTGATTGGGGCTGACGGTGTTAAGTCTACGGTCAGACACGAATTATGGGGCCCTGACCTGCCTAAATATGCTGGCATGATTGCCTGGCGCGCGGTGATTCCGATGGAAAAACTGCCCAAGCATATGCAGGTTATGGTGGGGTCTACCTGGATTGGGCCTGGTGGCCACGTGGTGAACTATCCGCTGCGTGACGGCAGTCTGATGAACTTTGTGGGTACCATTGAGCGCTCAGACTGGACTGAAGAAGGCTGGCAGATTAAGGGGGAGGCCGAAGAGTGTTTGCGTGATTTTGCGGGCTGGCATGAGGACGTGACGACCCTTATTACCACTGCGCCATCCCTAGTTAAATGGGCGTTTGGTGAACGAGAGCCTATGCAGAAATGGAGCCAAGGGCGGATTTCCCTACTCGGTGATGCTTGCCACCCAACGCTACCTTTCCTCGCCCAGGGCGCGGTCATGGCCATTGAAGATGGTGTCGTTCTGGCCCGTTGTATCGATAAATATGCTCATGACAGCGTTGAAGAAGCGTTATTGCGCTTTGAACAGGCCCGGGTGCAGCGCACCAGCACCATGGTGAAAAGTGCCCGCGCTAATACCGATAGGTTCCACAGTGCAGAACTGGAAAGTGTTGAGCGTGCCGAGGTTTACCTTAGTCAGGAAATGGGCGCCGATCCACTTCATGAACGCTATAACTGGTTATACAGTTACGATGTCAGTACTACAGCCATTTAATGAAAGAGCATCCTGTGTTTAATTTTGATTGGTTGGGAAAGGGCAAATTATGACTGATAACAAAGGTGATAATACAGCCAATGCCAGGTTGCTAGAAGGCATTCGCGTACTTGATTTAACGAATGTGTTATCGGGCCCGTTTTGTACTTATCAGCTAAGCCTGCTGGGTGCTGATGTCATTAAGATAGAAAACCCCAACGGTGGTGATCTTGCCCGCCAGTTGGGGGCATCCGCTTCATTGAATAAAAAGCTTATGGGCGCGTCATTTTTGGCGCAAAACGCGGGTAAGCGTTCAGTAACGCTAAATCTCAAAACGCCCGAAGGCATTAGGATTTTTAAGTCTCTGTGTGAAAACGCAGACGTCGTGGTCGAAAATTTTCGTCCGGGCGTGATGCAGCGGTTGGGCATCGGTTATGAAGTACTTAAAGAACATAATCCCGGTTTAATTGTGTGTTCTATTTCCGGGTTCGGACAAGAAGGCCCGATGCATAAAAATCCGGCGTATGACCAGATTGTTCAGGGCCTTTCGGGCGTGATGAGCATCACTGGGAGTGACGCCGAAGGCACCGCACCATTGCGGGTGGGCTTTCCGGTATGCGATACCATTGGCGGTTTAACCGCCTCGTTTGCCATTGTCTCTGCATTAATGCATCGGGAGCGCACTCAAGAGGGACAGTTGCTGGATGTTTCGATGTTGGATTCCACGATTGCCACGCTTGGTTGGGTGGTTTCAAATTACCTCTCTGCCGGTGTGATGCCACAGGCGATCGGCAATGAAAATATGACAGCTGCACCCTCAGGGGCGTTTCAGACTGGCGATGGTATGCTCAATATCGCTGCAAATAAGCAAGAACAGTTTGAGGCGTTGTGTAAGCTCATAAAGCGGGATGATTTAGTGACAGATCCACGCTTTGCCGGGCGGGAAGATAGAAAGAAAAACCGGAATGTGTTGAATGCCGAGTTAACCCGCGCCCTGTTGGATAATACGGCAGCTTACTGGGAACAGCTGTTTAATCGGGCCGGAGTACCGGCTGGCAGAGTGCTGAGCGTGCCTGAAGTGCTGGAGCATCCGCAAATTGTGTCCCGGCAACTCGTACAGGAATTTGCTTCAGATATCCTGGACGATGGCCAACTACGGGTTACCCGTGCAGGGTTCACTTGTAGCAGCGGATTACCAGGAGTGAGTACAGTGCCGCCAACCTTAGGTGAACATACTGCCGAAGTTTTGCAGTCCATAGGCATTAACAACAAACAGCTCAGTGACCTGGCAAAAGCGAAGGTGATTTAGTGGGTACGGAATATAAAACAGAAAAAGAGGTGGCATGGTGAGTGATACTCCACGTACGGTGCATATTAACGAAGAGGGCCCTCGGGAGGGCTTTCAGATAGAGTCAGCAGCAATTCCTACCGCCGATAAGGTTAGACTGATTAATGCGCTGTCTGCGACTGGCGTTAAACATATTCAGGTAGTGTCTTTCGTCAATCCCAAAGCGGTACCTGGCATGGCTGATGCAGAGGATGTAGTGGCCGGAATGGAGTGTCATGCCGGTGTAGAGTATACCGGATTGTGGTTTAATGAGCGCGGATATCAGCGGGCGCTTAGCACCGGTCGACTGAGCGTCGAAGGCGCTTTAACGCTCTCGGCATCATCCGCTTTTTTAAAACGTAATCAAAGGCGTACACCGGAAGAACAGTTTGCCTTGCAGAAATCGCTGTTGGCCCAGTATAGAGCAGATAATGTACCGGTTGCCAGAGGCTTTGTGTCGGCTGCCTTTGGATGTAATTTTGAAGGGGATATTCCGGTGCAGCGGGTCGTTGAGCGAGTACGTGAGTTGCGGGAAATTGCCGCTGAACAAGGTACCGTCTTACCACGTATTGGCCTGGGCGATACTATGGGATGGGCAACGCCTGAGTCGGTTAAACGCGTTGTTGGCGCCGTTCAGGATGCTTTCCCTACACAAAAATGGTCTCTTCATTTACATGATACTCGTGGGATGGGGATTGCCAACGCCTACGCTGGATTGCTGATGGGCGTTGATGCTTATGATGCCTGCGTCGGTGGGCTTGGTGGCTGTCCTTTTGCCGGACATCGGGGGGCAGCAGGTAATGTATGCACCGAAGATCTGGTATTTTTATGCAACGAAATGGGCATAGAAACGGGAATTGATCTGGATAAGATGATTGAGTGCGCTAACCTGGCCGAGTCTATTGTTGGACACCCGCTGCCGGGGTCGGTGAAAACCGGCGGACGCTTACCAAGAACTTAATCTGCTATTGTCGTTATGTCGCTTAGTGCGGAGAAATTATGAAAAGAATATTGCCTAACGGGGTCAGTGCAACCCGGTTTGACTCAGCCATGCAGGAATTTGCAGGCGTAGTTGGACAAGAATGGGTACTCAATACCGATCAGGACAGAGATCACTATCAGGACTTTTTTGCTATCCATCCGGAAGAACATCATCCGGCGGGTGCGGTGGCGCCCGTAACCACGGAAGAAGTTCAGGAGGTGGTAAAAATTGCCAACCGCTACCAGATCCCGCTATGGGTGACCAGCCGCGGTAAGAATTTTGGTTATGGCAGCGCCGCGCCGGTAGTGGAGGGCTCCTTGGTATTAGATCTCACCCGCATGAAAAAGATCGACATTGACGAGGAGAACGGTACCGTCATCGTTGAGCCGGGCGTGAGTTTTTACGACCTGTACTCATTTATCCAGGAACGCAACCTGCCATATTGGTTATCGGTGCCGGGGAATAGCTGGGGCTCGGTCCTGGGCAATGCGCTGGAGAGAGGGGTGGGCTATACCCCCTATGGCGATCATGCGGCCAGGATTCACGGGATGCAGGTAGTCTTACCCGATGGCGATCTTGTGCGTACCGGCATGGGCGCAATGAACAATTCAAAACTATGGCAATTACATCCCCATGGTTTTGGGCCTAACTGGGATGCGGTATTTGTGCAGTCTAACTTCGGTATCGTTACGCAAATGGGCTTATGGTTAATGCCTGAGCCAGAATCGGTGATTACTTTGGATCTCGATCTGCAGGAACCGGATGATCTTGGCTGGGTGATTGATGCGCTGGCACCTTTTCGTCGCGAGGGCTTAATCAACCAGTCTCCGACTATCGGTAACTGGCTGAGGGCGATTGCTGGTAGAACAGTTCGTAGTGACTGGTATGACAAACCAGAGCCATTTCCGCCTGAAATCGTGAAGAAAGTAATGGAAACCCGCAATATAGGCTGGTGGGGCATTGGCGTGAACTTTTACGGCCGCTCGTCGGTGGCCAGCCCTGCTGCTGATATTGTTAAAGCCGCGTTAGACAAGGTAAGTCCTTATAAAGTTGAACGAAAAGTCTGGCAAAAAGGCGACAAGCGCCCGCCATTTCCGCCATTTGGTGTGCCCTATGCGCTGGCTCTAAAAAATGCCGGATGGTATGGCGGCAGAGGCGGGCATGTATCTTTCTCACCGGTATTGCCACAATCAGGTAAAGCGGCGCTTGAGTTATTCCACCAGAACTGGAAACGCTTTGACGAATTTGGCTTTGACTTCCATCCTGCGTTTAACCTGGGGGAGCGGCATTTAACCAATATTAATCAAATCCTGTTTGATCGGGATGATCCGGATATGCGTCGCCGCGCCGATGAACTGTTCAGGGCCATGGTAAAAGATGCCCATCAGTTGGGATATGGCGAATACCGGGCGCATATTTCTTATATGGATTTAATTGCTGATACCTTCGATTTTAATGGCCATGCGATGCAGCGACTGAATCAAAAGGTAAAATCGGCTTTGGATCCCAATGGCATTTTGTCGCCGGGTAAAAACGGCATTTGGCCGGGCAAAGCAGCAGGAGACAACGCATGAACCGCCAACTTATCAGCCTATTACTGGGTTTGTCTTGTGCTTCGTTTACTGCCACAGCTAATCAAACCCAGGTGTCGGTTAGCCGTGACAGCGGTAAAGCGTTGTTCGAAGAAAAATGTGCCATGTGTCATCGTTTCCTCGGTATGGGTACACGTAAGCTAGCGGAAAATTATCAGGTAGCACCAGAAGAGGCCTGGCTGGAACGGCGAGAGAACCTCCCCGCGGCTTATACCGAGTATGTAGTGCGTAACGGGAAAGGTATCATGTTTTCTTTAAGCCGTGCCGAAGTCAGCGATGAGCAGCTTAAACAAATAGCCCGGTATCTTGCTAAGGAGACTGAAGAATGAATCGCCGCAAGTTTCTGCAATTAAGCACTTCGGGGTCGTTGTTGCTCGCCGGTTTTCCTGTGTTTAGCTCGGAGTTTGCAAGTAATAACGAGAAAAGTACTTTTATGCTGGTATCAGAAGAGCTTGTTGCACCCTTAAAGCGGGCCTGGCCGTTAACATCAACTTCGGCTCAGTGGCTTGAAATACAGAGTGATCCTATTCTCCAATTCGCTGGGCTTGAGCAAACGTTATTAACAGAGAACGTCATTGTGGGTGTTTCGACCTGGATGGATTACATTGTCATGAGTGGCTTATTTCGTGAGCAAGGGCTCAGGGTAAATATGATCAAAGAACAGCTAATTACGGATAAACGCAATAACTCTATTAAAGCGTATCACTGGGTAGTTGTCTGACACTACCCAGATCGTTTTATTTAATTATCCAATTCACTAAATAGCCTGAATACCGAATTAGAAGCGCCCATTCGTAACGACAAGTTAATGGCTTCCTGAGTCAGTATTTGGGCTATTTCATTAGCTTTTTCTTCAGTAAAACGAAACAGCGGTCCGGTAACGGCTATCGCACCCAGCAGTTGGTGCTGGTGATCGATTATCGGTGCAGCAACCCCGGCAACTTCAGGATTCCTCTCGCCAAATGAGAACTGACAAAACGTCGCCGGGTCAAAGGGCTCACCATTATAGGTTGAGAAAAACTGTAACGATTTAGCCGAAGCGCCCCCCTCTGTAATTAATGAAGTGTCGCCAACTTTAAGATAATCCCGAATACGGTGATTTGTGTCACTACGAAACCTAATGACCTGGTAATCACCATCACGAACATAAAGTGAAGCACTTTCTTTGGTTATATCTGAAATAGTGTCGAGCGTTGGCTGAATAAATTCTGACAGTCGAAATGAGTCCAGGTATAGCTGGCCCAAAGCCGAAACGATGGGGCCTAGTTTGTAACGTCCATCAGGTATCTGGCGGATATAGCCAAATTCTTCAAGTGAATTCACTAGTCTAAGTATCGTGCTTTTGTATAAGCCAGTATGGGCAGCAAGAGCAGCTAGCGATAAGGCCCCTGCTTTACTGTCATTAAAAGCTTTGAGTATCGTTAGCGCGCGGTCAACTGCTGCAACACCATTGTTACTTTTATTATTAGGCATAGACTATCCATTCCGTGTTTAAGTTGGGTATATTAAATTAGCTTTGCAAGGCTTTCAATCTTATCTATACGGCTAATTAACGTATTGATTGCTAGTTGAATAAAAAAGCCCACTTATAGTTCAGTGGGCTTACTTAGTGTTTTGACGCATCAAAAATAAGCAAAAAAGTTATTGTTTTTATAGAGGTTTAGCAGAAAATCGATGACAAGGTCAATTCTCGGCAACCAAAAACAATCAACTACCTATTAATCAAAACGCTTGTTGAATATCAGCGATGCCGTTCTGGGGCGCGCTGGTGTCGCTAACACCGCACCTGCTGCTGCAAAGGCAAAGGAGGTTAGATCATAATATTCATCGGTAAGATTGGTGATAGCCAAAGCGATTGAAATATCATCGTCGGCATTTTTCCAGGTCAATTTTGCATTAGTTACTGTATATGATTCTATCAGACTGCCTGGTACGTTGGACAGTATGGTATAGATTTCATCCTGGTAAGACGCATCGACTCGCAAAGACACTAATCCGTTTTCCTCAAGCTCCCAAAAATACTGACCACCAATACTCCATTTGAGTTCCGGCATAAAAGGAGCTACCACATCAGGTGATATTGCGCCTGCATAATCAGGGTTAATGGTTTGAATTTCAAAATCGGTATAGCTAGCTGAGGCATCGATAGTAAATGAATCGGTTACATCAGCGGTCAGCTCTGCTTCAGCCCCGATAATTTCTACATCACCAATGTTCACGAACATTGCGCATGGCGATCCACTAAATGGTGTGCCGTCGGCATTGTCAGGGCCAAACCCTGGGCAACTCTGAAGTGATACCTGATAGTTTTCGTAATCGTTGAAATAGGTAGAAGCATTCAATCTTACGCGGCGATCAAATAAATCACTCTTGAAGCCGACTTCATAGACGGTGGATGTTTCACTTTCAAAGGACTGTACCTGTTCAGCAAAAAAAGCTCTTGGATTAATACCGCCGCCTTTATAACCTGTAGCAACCGTTGCATAAGTCATAAACTCATTATTCCAGCGTTTACTTAAACTGAGTCGGTAGTCCAGTTCATCAGCAGTATAGATACCAATTTCGCCGTCAGCGGCACCCAATCCAGGTACATCGGGTAATCCGTCATCCGGGTTTGCCGGATTGGCTCGATAAATTTCGATTTGTTTATCTTCTGACGTATAACGCAAACCTGCAGTTAAATTAATGGTGTCGGAAACATCCCACATTAAGGTACCAAAAACTGCCTGGGTTTCCATATCAACCGGATCGCGCTCCAGGAACTGTCCCGGGAACGGCGGAATATAACGTAAATCTACGTTACCCAGATTAAGCGTGGTTTGATCAGAGTAATAAACTCCAACTGTTGATTGTAAATTGTCGCTTAACTCATTATTCAGGCGTACTTCCTGGCTAAAAAAGTCGTGCTCCATGCCCCGGGTCTCGGCCTGCACATTGGCTGGCGATAAATCTCCATCTTTGCTTGAACGTGTAGAAAACTCGCGATAGGCAGTGATAGACGTCAGATAGGCTGTATCCGACAATGTATAGTCGACTTTTAGTGAGTAAGAATCGCTGTCAAATGTCGTATCTTCGTGCCCGCCGTTTGGCGCCAAAACGCGACCATCAAAGGTGCCGCCAACCCAGGTGCCACCTTCTGTGCCTGGCGCTGAGTAGTTACAAAAATCGCCGCAAATAAAGCGTTCATCAAAAGGAATGTTGGTACCCGATGGATAGACATTCGGTAAGTCCAGGTTACCGGCACGTAATACTTCACCGATACGACTTTGGTTTTGACGAACAAAGTCAGCACTAAAAACCATGTCTAACTGACGGTTAGGTGCATAGCGTAGCATTACCCGTCCAGCACTGTAACCCACACCGCCGTGTTGATCGCGAACGCAATCACCACCGGCTGGTACGTAAGCTTTTATGCCGCTATCAGGAAATGCACAGCCATAATCGATAACGTCAACATAGCCATCCTGAGATCGGCTAACTCCGCTTATCCGCATAAACAGATCATCAGCCAACGCAAAATCACCACTGCCGCGAATACCCAGCAGGTTATCTTCACCCATGGTCAGCTCAAAGTAACCAATGTCGTCGCCCTGCGGCTTTTTGGTGAACATCTTAATGGCACCACCAATAGAGTTTCGGCCGGTTAACGTGCCTTGAGGACCACGCAGGATCTCAATACGTTCAAGGTCGACCAGTTCCAGCATAGCACCGGTAAGTGTAGGGAAATACACATCGTCGACGTAAATACCGACACCTGGCTCCAGTGCAGGGTTAAAGTCGTTCTGACCAATCCCGCGAATATTTGCCGCCATGGCCGGACCGCCACCTGCATGAGTAGGGGCAAGGGTAACACTGGGTGCTTGCTTGGCAATGTCGGCGATATTAGTTTGGTTACGTTCATCAAGTAATTCTGCGCTAACAGCAGTAATTGCTATAGGGACATCCTGAACAGGTTGTTCTCTGAATTGGGTAGTAACAACTATCGACTCTATGGCCTTTTGTTCTTTTTTCTCACTGTCCTGAGCCACTGCCTGATAAATTGGACTCAATGCCATAGTGATGGCACTCAATGCAAAAAAGCATTGTTTACTGGTGGTTTTCATCTTGTTTTGTCCCATGTCATTCTAAGATCATAGTTTATGCACTGTTGACGACAATATTTTACTAAAAGGAATGCCGTTCTATTTTTAATGTTTGCAGCTTTATTTTACGCTGTCAATACAATATTTACAGTCTCTTAACAAATGGGCTGGTGGTTAGGTGTTTGTGTTAGTTTGGTCTCTGCTCATTTAAATGAAGTGTACCTTTAATAGTTTTTATAAATTAATGGTTTAACTTTTATTTCTACAAGTTTTAAAGAGTTTCAGATGCCGCCGTTGAACTAAATTATTCTACCTGTTGGCTTCTTATTGTTGGTAAATACGTCATATAAGAATTGTGAATGGCGGAACATCCACCGGTTTTTATCCGCATAAATTGGCTATATAAAAATATAGAACGTCGTTCTTAAATGTGTTAAAACTCTAAGTATTGTTTGTGAAGTAAATGTAACGACTTGTTGTTTCACCAAAAAAAGAATCATTATTGAGGAGTCCGGGGATAATCATGAGGCTAATTCTAAAAGTGATGGTGTTTGGGTTACTAGCTGTAGCAGCTGAGACCTTAGCACTTGTAAATGAAAAGGCGGACAATACGTCAATTACACCACAGCGTTTGTATACAGCAGATAAAGAAAGCGAGCAGTGGCTGGCAATTGGCAGAGATTACAAAGAGCAATTCTATAGTCCTTTGAATCAAATTAATGCAAACAACGTTGATGAGTTAGGCCTGGCATGGACTTTTGATCTGGACACCAACCGGGGGCAGCAAGCGGCGCCACTGATAGCCGATGGTAAGATGTATTTCTCTACAGCGTGGAGCAAAGTTAAAGCGCTCGATGCACTAACCGGCGAGCTCATATGGGAATATGATCCCCAAGTCGATCCGGTTAAAGCCACCCAAGCCTGCTGTGACGCAGTTAACCGGGGTATTGCCTTATGGCAGGACCGGCTTTTTGTTGCCACCCTTGATGGACGACTTGTGGCGTTATCACTGGCTAGCGGCGAACCCCTTTGGGATGTAAACACCATCCCGGAAAATTCACTTTATACCAGTACTGGTGCGCCCAGGGTCGCCAAAGGGATGGTATTTATCGGCAATGGCGGGGCGGAGTATGGAGCGCGGGGATATGTGACTGCCTACGATGCTGACAGTGGTAAACAACTCTGGCGTTTTTATACCGTGCCTGGCGATCCCGCTAAGCCCCAGGAGAATCCTGTACTCGAAGAAATTAAACATACATGGAATGGTGAATGGTGGAAACTCGGTGGGGGCGGCACTGTATGGGATGCGATTGTCTATGATGCGGAATTGGATCAACTGTATATCGGTGTGGGTAACGGCGGGCCTCATAACCCGGTAGTGAGAAGCCCTGGCGGTGGTGATAACCTCTTTGTCGGCTCCATTGTGGCTTTAAACCCGGATACGGGGAAATACTTATGGCATTTTCAGGCCACACCTGGCGACGCCTGGGACTTTACCTCAACACAACCTATCATTCTTGCTGATCTTAAAATTAACGGACAATTGCGTAAAGTGCTGATGCAGGCCCCCAAGAATGGCTTTTTTTACGTGCTCGACAGAAAAACCGGTGAGTTTATATCAGGCGAAGCCTATGCCGAGGTAAATTGGGCCAAAGGGTTAGATAGCAACGGGCGTCCCATCCTCAACCCTGAAGCGTTGTATTATAAAACCGGTAAACCCTATTTAACCCGGCCAGGTCCTGCTGGGGCACATAGCTGGCAGCCGATGGCGTTTAATCCGGATACCGGGCTGGTCTATATCCCGGTGATGGAATCGCCTTTTATCAGCATGGGCACCTATCAGATGGAAGGTGGCACTCACGCTAAAGTGCTTGAACCAGAAAGAGATGATCCAGAACTGGCTAAAACGCTGGCAACCATGCGACAAACCATTAAGACGGATTTAGACGGTTATTTGCTGGCGTGGGATCCGGTTAATCAGCAAGCCAGGTGGCGGGCACAACGCGCCAAAGCGTTTAATGGTGGCGTGATGACAACGGCTGGAAACCTCGTATTTCAGGGCGATGCCAATGGTGAGTTCGCTGCTTATCACGCAGAGACGGGGGAGTTACTCTGGCAGTATGACACCTATGGCGGCATTATTGCTGCGCCTTCGAGCTTTAGTATTAACGGTGAACAGTACATCAGTGTGATTCAGGGTTGGGGTGGTGGTTTTGCGCTGCTGGCCGGTGATCTTGCGCAACTTTCTGGCCCTAAACGTAATATTAGCCGGGTGCTGACGTTTAAATTAGGCGGCAAAGAAAGCTTGTCCAAACCATCACCGGTAACCCATATTGCGCCTCCGCCTGCTGAGGGCAGCGCAGACTCGGTTAATCTTGGCAAATTACTCTATGCTAAAAATTGTCGTCGCTGTCATGGTTCTAATGTTATATCCGGCGGCACGGTACCGGATTTACGCCGTAGTCCGATGCTGCATTCTTTGGCCGGATTCGAAGCGGTTGTAACAGGAGCGCTGCTGCCTCGTGGGATGCCTTCCTTTAAAGCACAGTTTTCTAAAAACGACATTGTGGCTTTGCGCCAGTACATACTGACTGAAGCAAATCGTGCTGACTGATAACCCTGACGTAGGAATAAGCTTATGACAGATATAACACTAACGGTAAATAATCAGAAGGTGACGGTCAGCGATGTTTTGCCTGATACGCCATTGCTTTGGGTGTTGCGCGATCATTTAAAGATGCCCGGCACCAAATACGGATGTGGTGCAGGCCAGTGCGGAGCTTGTACCGTTCACCTGAATGACCAGCCCGTCCGTTCATGCCTGTTACCTGTGAGCGCGATAGGCAATGCCAGAATTACCACCATCGAAGGTATTGCCAATGGTGAAGTGTTGCACGCTTTGCAGCAAGTTTGGATAGATCTCGACGTGCCGCAGTGTGGCTATTGTCAGGCGGGCCAAATTATGTCAGCGGTGGCGTTGTTGGAAAAAACACCATCGCCAACGGATGAAGATATCGACGCCGCGATGTCTGGTAACCTGTGTCGCTGTGCCACCTATGTGCGTATTCGCAAGGCCATTCATGTCGCCGCCGCTACCATAAAAAACGCGCAAACGCCGGAGGTGTAGAGTATGAAAAGTCACAAAACTTCGGCCCTAGCCGATGATGAGCGGCTGCATCAGGCGATTTATCAGCAGATGCTCAATAACAGTAACGCCCAGGCGATCAATCGCCGCCAATTTTTAAAATTAGCGGGTTTGGCCGGTGGTGGGTTTGCTATTGCCATAGTGTGCCCGCCCAAAGCCCTTGCAGCGGGGCGGATGGCCGATTTAAACGCCAGTGCCGTAAGCACAGAGCTCAGTGCATTTGTGCACATAAGAGAGGACGGAAAAATTGTGATACTGGCCAAAAATCCGGAAATAGGCCAGGGAGTTAAAACATCTTTACCCATGATTGTAGCCGAAGAACTGGAGGCAGACTGGGACGATGTTATTGTTCGTCAGTCGCCAGTGGATAGTGCAAAGTTTGGCATGCATCTGGCGGGCGGATCACTTTCGGTAAGTATGAACTGGGAACGGTTGCGTCGTGCTGGTGCCATGGCCCGAACATTATTGGTGAGCGCTGCGGCCAGCAAGTGGTCGGTGCCGGAAACCGAATGTGAAGCCCGACTCAGCGAGGTAAAGCATTTGCCAACGGGCAGAAAAATAACGTTTGGAGAGTTAGCTAAAGAGGCGGCTAACTTACCTTTGCCTGATGCAAAGTCGCTAACACTTAAACCGTCTAGTGAGTTTCGGTTATTGGGTAAGCGCATTAGTGGTGTAGATAACCCGGCCATAGTAACCGGTAAACCACTGTTTGGTATTGATGTGGATTTACCTGGATTAGTCTATGCGGCGTTTGTGAAGTGTCCGCGGGAAGGTGGCAAAGCTCTCAGTTTTAATCAATCTGAAATTCGCCAGCAGCCCGGTATTAATGATGCCTTTATTATACAAGCCGGTGGCGGACCAACCGCAGTTAAATCCGGTGTTGTGATTATAGGGCAGTCAACCTGGCATGTGTTCAGAGCTCGTCGGATGCTTACTATTCAGTGGGATTACAGTGAGGCTTCGTCAGACAGTTGGTCACAACTGGTTACTCAGGCTAACACTATTGCAAAGCAGGAGCCTCAGCATATTTATTATACGGCTGGCGAGCCTGCTGCCTCTTTGGCGCAGGCCAATACAACGGTTAACTCATTTTATACCTTTGGATTTGTTGGGCATGCCAATTTGGAGCCGCAAAATTGCACAGCGGTGATGCATGAAAATGCTATCGAGTTCTGGGCGCCTACTCAGGCACCGGACTGGGGCATAAAGCAGGTCGCCGAGTTACTTGCACTGCCGCCAGAAAATATTAAGGTAAACCAGACCCGTGTAGGTGGCGGTTTTGGTCGGCGCCTGCTAAATGACTACATGTGTGAGGTAGCATTAATCGCTAAACGCGTCACTACACCGGTAAAACTGGTTTGGAGCAGGGAAGATGACTTCCAACACGATTTCTTTCGTCCTGCTGGCTTTAATGCAGTGCATGCTGGCCTGGATGAAAATGGAGAGTTGATTGGTTGGTCTAACCATTTGATTACGTTTACCCATGATGGCGAGAAGCCGGTGATGGGCGGTGGCTATTTGTTTCCCGATACGGCGCAGTATGAGTTTCCCTCGGCTGCGACCGGGCACTATCAGCATGGTTATTCGATGCTCCCGCTAAAGACCATGACCGGGGCCTGGCGAGCACCATTTACCAACACCTTTGCCTGGGTAACGCAATCGGTTTTGCATGAGTTATCAACGGCATCAGCTCAGGATCACCGCGACTTTTTGCTCCGCCTGTTAGGACAGCCGCGCTGGCTGGTAGAAGGTAATCAGAATCTGCTGCATACCGGCAGGGCAGCCGGGGTCATCAGGTTGGCTGCAAACAAAGCAGGTTGGGGACGCCAGGAAGAACCCGGACGTGCCTTGGGCTTAGCATTTCACTTTTGTCATGGCGGACATTTTGCCATTTGTGCTGATGTGAGTGTCGACGATAGTAAAAAAGTCACCATTCACCACATCACTTGTGTGGGTGATATTGGACCGATAGTTAACTTATCTGGTGCAGAACATCAATGTCAGGGCGCGGTGCTGGATGGGTTAAGTACCATGCTGGATGCAGAGATCCATATCGAAAACGGCACAGTGAAGGAACACAACTTTCACCAGTACCCGCTGTTACGCATCGGTCAGGTTCCGCCGGTTGAGGTGTTCTTTATCGAGGGGGATTATACCCCAAGTGGTGCAGGCGAACCGGCACTACCGCCGGTGGCACCGGCTATATGTAATGCCATCTATTCGGTAACCGGGGTACGGATAAACACCATGCCGATATCCCGGCAAGGTTTCCGACTGTAAGTTTTCCAATGAGATGATGGCTTCTGGTAAGGGAATGTAAGAAGCCATATTTTTCGTTGTATCAATTAGTTATCTCAGGGAAGATAATACGAGGTCTTTACTTGAATGGCGCATATATCCACCACTTTTTAGCAACGTCATAATGTCTCACAGCTGGGAATGAGGTTTCACACCTACGCTAGCCGGTACAAAAACATACCCTAAAGATCAACACGCTTTTGTTAAATGGTAAACATGTTAAGAGTGCGCTTCGTGAGATAAAAATTGTAGTAACAAGCTATTAAATCGCTGACGCTTTTCCCATTGCACCCAGTGCCCACAATGGTTAAATACATGTAGTTCGGCGTTGGGAATTGCAGCTACCAGGCGAAAGCCAATATCCAAAGGTACGAATTGATCTTCACGACCCCAGATCACTAGAGTCGGACACGCTATTTCTGGTAAGCGATGATTTACGTCAGGGAACTGAGCAGGGTAACGTGACTGAGAAAGAATAAAATTGTTCAGGTACTCAGGATATGCCTGAATGCTTGTTAATCTGGCTTGTAGCATGTCTTCGCTCAGTGCGTTGGGATCAAACACAAAAATATCCATCATCGCTTTTAGGTTTGCCATTGTAGGTTGGCGATATACCTTTTGCAGGCGCTTAATACCTTCTGCAGGTGTTGGCTGAAACAGAGATTTTCCGCCGGTCCCACCGCCCAGTAACACCAACTTATTCACCCTCTGCGGATAAGTCAGTGTAAATGCAACAGCGACATGACCACCCATTGAGTTTCCGACCAAACTCACGTTGTTGATGTTAAGCGCCTCTAATAATCCCATTAACACTGTTGCATTTAAGTCAGAGCGCGAGGTTTCGCAAATAATCGGAGAGCTTTTCCCCCATCCGGGGCAGTCCATTAGTATCACGCGATAGCCCGCATCTGTTAACGGCGCAATATTGCCATTAAAGTTGTCCCAGGCCGTGGTGCCGGGTCCTGAACCATGCAGCATTACAATGACCTTATCACCGCTACCACAATCGTGATAATGGATTCGGTAATCGGTACCCTCGATAGAAATTTCTAATTGATGACTACTTGTTGCCTGTTCGTGTAATGCCATGCTTTATCTCTTAGTTATTCAATTAAATATGTATTTTAATAAATACACAATAGTATCCTAAATGTTGTTTTTATTTTTATCTTAAAAGTGAGCGGGTAAGTTAATTCTTTATTATCAATGTTATATTGGTTAACTTTCGGTGAGTCAATCAGTTGATATGTATAATTTCTGTTAATTTTTATTGATCTGAAACATACAGTTGTGTATTTTTCATGAGGTCCTACAAAAACAAGGTGAACACTCATGAAAACTATAAACAAACTTTTGGTAGGCGGTGTGATGGCGAGTGCTCTTTTGTGTCACTCAGCAGCCAATGCGTTAACACTGCGATATAACCAATGGTTTCCTTCACAGCACTGGTCACAAAAAGACGGCTTGCACGACTTTTTTGACGAAATTGAAAAGGTCACTGATGGCAGAGTAAAAGTGCGTCCATCGGCCAAACCGCTGGCGCCACCAACCAAAAATTACCAGGCTGTGGTGAGCGGTATTGCTGATATTGCCTGGGGACCACACGGGTATACACCTGGCGCATTCCCGCTTACCGAAATGGTTGAGTTTCCTTTTGTAACCATAGATGCAGGTATTAGTTCCAAGGCTTACTGGCGTACTTATAAGAAGTTTTTTGAGCCTACCGGGATGCAAGATAACGTCGTCACTCTGGGTATGCATGTTACCTCTGGCGGTAACATTCATATGCGCGAAGACCCAATTATCACGCCTGCTGACTTTGCCGGTAAAAAACTACGTGTGCCTACAAACGTGTTAGGTGAAGCAATCAAAACCCTGGACGCAGTGCCCATTTCAGGTTCGCTTAATGAACTAAGGGAGTTTCTCTCTCGCGGCATTATTGACGGCACTATGCTATCGGATGAGTTGTTGTTCGGATTTAAAGTGGACAAGTACGTTAAGCAGGTTACGCAGGTACCTGGCGGTATTTTTACCAATAGCGCATTCATCATTATCAACAAAGATCAATGGGAACGGATCAGCGAAAGCGATCGTAATGCCATCATGGCAATTGCCGGCGAAAAACTGTCGGTAAAAATGGGTAGCCTTTGGCACAAGAACGATTTGGTAGCCCAGGAAAAACTCAGCAAGCGCTTAGGTGATGACTATCAGGTTGCCAGTGACGAGTTAATTCAGGCGATTGATAAAGCCTTTGAGCCGGGTCGTGAAGCATGGTTTGAAGCCGCTGCCAAAGCGGGTATCGACGGCCAAGCCGCCTGGAATTATTACAAAGAGCAGGTGAAAGAGCTAAGTGCGCAATAATGTATTAATGTCTCTTTCAAGCAGGTTAATGATAGGAACATTTCATTATGTCATTGCTTAAAATACTGGAAGCATTATGCAGCAAGATATCCAGTTATACATTGCTGCTCATGGCTGTTATCACATTTGCCGACGTTTTTGGACGGGTTGTTTTCAACTCGCCCTTAGGCTTCGCTTATGAATTGGTTGCTATTCTTCTTGCGGTTTCTTTTTATGCGGGGTTGTACCACGTAAACAAGAAGCGCAAACATATTCAGATTGATCTACTTGAAAAATATTTTCAGGGGCCACTGGGAACTTCTCTCAACTGGTTTTGCTACATCGTCGAAGTGACTTTTTTTGGTGCTCTGGTTGTCATGATGTATGAGCAAACAATGCTCTCAAAAGACTTTGGTGAAGTGTTTATGTTTCTCGGCGTCGAGAAATGGAAAGTTCTGATGTTCATTTTTGGGCTCGCTGTGATTGCGCTAATCAGCCTGATTGAAGCGTTTCCTGATGTCGTAAGTTTTAACAAAAGTGAAAGTCGCTCATGATTATGACCATCGCGTTTATTGTTTTAATGCTGCTGTTGTTCATCAGAGTACCCATCGCAGTTGCAACCGGTACAGTTGGCGTGTTCGGACTGGCTTACTTTCAGGGCTGGGGACCGGCGCTTAGTCAGTTAGGCATGATTGCCACCGAAACCGTACTGTCTTATGAGTTTGCAGTGATTCCGTTGTTTATCCTTATGGGGAATATTATCGCGCGCTCCGGCTTAGCCGAAGAGCTATATAATGCAACCCATGCTTTAGTCGGTCATTACCGCGGCGGTCTTGCTATTACTACCATTGGAGCCTCGGGTGGTTTTAGCACCTTTTGCGGTTCGAGTTTTGCTACCGCAGCAACCATGGCCAAAATAGCCTATCCATCGATGAAGAAATATGGCTACAGCGACGAGCTGGCAACAGGCTCAATAGCTGCTGGTGGCACACTGGGTATCTTAATTCCGCCGTCAATAGCGCTGGTTTTCTATGGCATCATTACCGAAACTGACATAGGTGCATTGTTTGTTGCTGGCGCAATCCCAGGTATTTTAGGTGTAGTGTTATACATCTGTGCGGTACTTGCCGTGGTTTATTTTGGCAAAAATAAAGCCAAAGGCAGTGAAGAATGCAGCTTTAAAGAGAAAGTCAAGGCGCTAAAAGAGCTGTGGGCATTCAGCTTGCTTGTCATTTTTGTTCTGGGTGGGATTTACATGGGATTGTTTTCGCCTACCGAAGCTGCTGGAGTTGGCTCTGTTGGCGCCATCCTTATAACGTTTATCCGTGGTAAGTTTTCCTTCAAAAGCTTGCTCGCAGCGTTAGATGATTCGGCGTCTACTACAGTGTCGTTGGTTGCTATCCTGATTGGCTCGCTGATCTTCGCCAACCTCGTCAATGTATCTGATTTGCCGTTTGAAATTGTTGATTGGATCGACAGTATGGAACTTAGTCTGATGGGGGTATTACTGGTTATTATCTTCATCTATTTTGTGCTAGGTGCCGTTCTTGAATCCATATCAATGCTATTACTCACTGTGCCTGTGTTCTTTCCGGTAGTCTATGGTCTTGGTATGGATCCGGTGTGGTTTGGTATTATCGTAGTGGTGGCGACTGAAATCAGTTTAATAACACCGCCGGTCGGTCTCAATGTGTTTGTGCTTAAATCCGTTCTCCCCGATGTTCAGCTCAAAACCATTTTCAAAGGCGTATTTCCGTTTGTGATCGCTGACCTGGTCCGGCTGGTTGTACTGCTATTGTTTCCGGGGTTATCGTTGTTTCTGGTTGAACATATGTAAAATAACCGGACGGCCAGTGCGTTGGACTAAATCTATACAATAAGGGCGCTTTTAAGCGCCCTTATTTTTTGGGTATCACATCCGTCAGTAAGGCGGTTATCCTTTCTCCCCGTTCCTTGGCCTCCTCTCCCTTGAGTTCCGCCGGTAGTAAGCTGGTCATTTGCATGTAAGAGTAAAAGAGGAAAGCTAAATCTGCCGCTTTTTGAGGAGAATGTCCCAATTGCACAAACAGATTCTGAATAAACGATGTGCGGTATTTATCAATCTCTTCCAACGTCATTCGTGCCATTTGATCCCTGCGCGCCCAACCTCGCAAGGCCAGCTCAGTGGATGCGGCATCAAACGCACGCTGACCTTTTAATGGCAACTCCGCCAGACTGAGCAGTTGCTCCTGAGGCGATGTAAACTTATGTTGTAAACTGGTGATGACTGACTCTGTTGCCCTTGCCCGCCATTTATCCAGCATTGCCTTTAACAGTTCTTCGCGACTGTTAAAGTGATAATAAAAACTTCCCCGGGTAATGCCCAGTTTTTTAGCGAGTTTGTCAATTCTGACATGATCTATCCCACCACCAGAAAGCAGGACATCGATTGCTGCATCGATCCAATCATCCCTGGTCAGGCGCTTCTTTGCCATTGGTTATCTATCTCTTGTTCTTTTATTTAACTTGCATGTTAACGGTATTGAGTCGTTTGTTTTCCCTTAAAGCACTTACTAAGTCCTTTATTTAAATAGGATACATAATATTTTAAAAAAAATATGTAAATTCTCCCAATTAGATATGTTTAAATATTGTTAAGTACACATGTGTATGTTAATTTTCTCTATGAGAAGTTGCTCTGATAACAATAAGATCAAGCTGTAGCAATAAAGTATTCTCACCTCTATACCCTATTATAAAAAGGTGAAAGCGTATGAAGCTAAAAATTAATAAATTGGTATGTGCACTCCCATTAATAGCTTTGAGTACATCTGTGTATTCTCAGTCTGAAGAAAAAATAGACGCATTGCAGGCGCAAATAGAGTCACTGCAACGTAGCCTCGAAAGTTTAAAGAAAGAGCAAAAAGGTATTAAAGACGACCAAAGACAAGCTCAGATAGAAATTGAAGCGGTTAAAGCCAAAAGCCTGCTACCAGAAGGCAGTCCAGGCTTACTGAACAAAGTAGGTGAGAAAGCGGGTGTGCGTATTAGTGGTTTTGTACATCTTGACGCCGGAGTCATCGAAGACGGTTCGGGTATTAATGACACTAACTTTAGTATTTATGCACCTGTACTTAATGGAACGGTGATAAATCGTGATAAACGTGACACCCTTGACATGTCGATTCGACGTAGTCGATTAAATTTTGATACGAATCATGCTGTTAACGAGAAAAGCCTGAAGACCCATATTGAGCTAGACATGATTGGCACAGGCGGAGACGAAGCCTTCACAAATGGTTATGATGCGCGAATTCGCCAAGCTTATGCTACTTATGATGGTTGGCTTATTGGTCAGTCATTTACCACCTTCTTAAATTTCGCATCATTGGGTGAAATTGCTAACTTTGGTCAACATGCAAATGCCTTATTTATCCGTCAGGTGATGGTCCGATATACCGGTCAGTTTGAAGGAGGGAGTTGGAGTGTGGCTGCTGAAAATCCATATGAAAACAAAGTGCTTACCATTTCAGGAAGTACCGCAGACACTAATAAAGATGACCAGGTAATGCCGGACTTAATTGGACGCGTTGATTTTAAGGGCGAGTGGGGAACAGCGAGTTTAGCTACCTTAATGCGTAAGTTTGTGTTGGATGATCCAGCCATAGGCGGCCAGGATGATTCAACCTGGGGAAGTGCAGTGAGTGCTGTAGCACGCTTCCCGGTATTCTCCGGCAGCATTGGTTTTCAGGTCAACTATGGTGCTCTGGGCCGTTATCTTGAACTCGGTCCTTATCCGGATGCTTATGTCGAAGATGGGGAAATTAAGCCATACATTACTGGCGGTATTTCAGCGATTTACAGCCACACCTGGCGTAAAGGCTTACGCTCGACTTTTGCTTATGCTATCACCGATTCTCAAGAAGATATTGACGTTACTCTGCCAACATCCATTGACAAGACCTCGTCAATTCAGGCTAACGTCTTCTGGGATCCGATGGAAAGGACTACACTCGGACTGGAATACGGGCTCTATGGTATAGAGCTGGCCAATGGCTTAAAGCAAAATGTTTACCGCTGGCAGGCAACAGCACAATTTAACTTTTAATCGTCAGGTTTAAGCTGGCTAAAGTGAGAGGACATCGGTAACCCACGATGTCCTTTTTCCTGGCTAAACGTTAGAGATATCGGTTTAAAAATGCAATGCTGCGGTCAAATGCCAGCCTGTGACAGGCGGGTTCAAACGACGCGCGTTCGTTGCAACTAAAGCCATGTTCGGCGTCATACTCGTAAATTTCACCGTCTGGTTGGTTGGCTCTAATTGTCGCGACATCGTCGGCCGGAATGAATTTATCCAGTTTGCCAAAGTGGTATTGAACCGGCACCTGAGGTTGCAGCTTGCTCAGACCTGCTATTTGTCCGCCATAATAAGCGACACTGGCGCTCACCGATAACTCACATGCACACTTAAAGGCCAGACTGCCACCCCAGCAATAACCAAGTGTTGCCACATTACCGTACTGTTTGACCAGTTCAATGGCTGCGGTAATATCCAGCAAGGTTTCCTTTGGATCCAACGAAGTCACGTACGCCACTCCTTTTTTTACATCAGTATAGGGCACCACTAAAGCAGGCTGAATGCGGTCAAACAAATGCGGAATAACCACGTTAAATCCAGCATCACAAAACGCTTTGGCCACTGAGTAAATGTTATTGGTGATGCCAAATACTTCCTGAAGAATGACCAGCGACCCCTTTGAGCTATTCGTGGCCAGTCTTAGTGATACGGTGAACGTATGACCATCAGAGGCGGTCAGGGAGCGGGTTTCAAACAACGACTTAACATTTTCCATAGAACTCTCTTTTAATAAATATTTAACGTTTGTGTTATTAAAATACCGGATTCTGTACGTTTAAATACATTACTGTATTTTTTTAATTGGAGTCAAAACCATATTAAGTTAGTTAACAAAAACAATAGGGAGCAGATTGTTTGCTGACAGTACCGGCTAAAACAGTGGCTGAAGACTAATGACAGGCAGAATAGCTGACAAAGGCAGACTGGCTTAACTAATCAACCAGTCTGCTGATGGTTCGGCAGATTCGGACAACGCTATCCTAAAATGCGCAAATATCTAGAAAAGTGAGTCGAATATGCGGTTAATTTTCGAATCATCCAACTGTTTGCCAAGTACCGCTATGCCTTGCATTGCACAATAAAAACGCATGGCTTTCAGCTCCGCTTCAGCATCGTCATTACCCAGAGCTTTAAAATTTCCGGAAATAAAAGCTAAACGGTGCCTGTCGACTTCATCCAGCACCGAACTTACCTCGCGATCGCTTTGCGCCCAGTTACGTATGGCCTGTTCCAGGTTAGCCGCTTCGGCCTTCTGACTGCGTCTGGCAGGTAGTAAAAACAACTCTTTAAGCCGCTCTTCAGGGCTAAGGGAGGCGCTGCTAAGGCGCTCTATGATGGCACTGGTTGAGCGCGTTCTCCATCGGTTAATTATCTGATCTAAAAGCTCTTTCCTGTCTTTGTAATGCCAGTAGAAACTGCCTTTTGTGACGTTCAGTTTTTTCGCCAACGGCTCTACTCTGACCGCAGTAATGCCGTTTTTTGCTAATTCGAATTCAGCCTTGTTGAGCCAATCTTCAGCTGTCAGTCGCTGACTGGCAGGCACGGCGTCTGGCACTGATGGTGTTGCCATATCAAATACTCACCTCTTGCTAAATAACGGCATTGTAAATCAACTCACCGCAAAAAACGTATCCCTGTCTAAGATAACCACATTAACATACGGTAGCGTATTGACAATTCGGCCATCAAGTAATAACGTGATAAAAAAGTAAATAATTATATTTTCCTTATAGCAGGTTGTACGAGGTGCAAAAATGAAACAGGGCAATGTGCCTGGCAAAGGCAAAACCATTGAAGCGTTTGGTTTACAAACTAATTATCTGGAAGAAGGTGAAGGACAGCCGTTATTGCTGTTACACGGTTCCGGGCCTGGTGTTTCGGCCTACACCAATTGGCGTAAAATCATCCCTGAACTGGCTAAGCATTTTCGTGTCATCGCACCAGACTTAGCCGGTTTTGGCTATACCGAGCGCAAAGCGGACTTTTCTTACGATATTAAACACTGGGGTAAACACCTGCTGGCATTCCTTGATGCGCTGGGTATTGAGAAGACTCATGTGGTTGGTAACTCATTTGGTGGTTCACTGGCGCTGGCCACCGCAGCGCGTTTTCCCGAGCGATTTGAGCGAATTTGCCTTATGGGTACGCCCTGCGACAAATTTATGATGACACCAGGCCTGCGCGCCGGGTGGGATTACACCCCCTCACTGGAGAACATGCGCAAAACATTGTCTCACTTCCCATATTCCGCAGATTCTATTACCGATGAACTGGTGGAAGAACGTTACCAGACAAGTCTTATTCCCGGCGCGCAGGAAGGGCTTCGTAAGTTGTTAGCAGAGCCTAACCCTGAGGGCGATACCCCGCTGTCTGGTATGCCTGAACATATCGCTGCCAAGATTGAACATCCAACGCTCGTTTTACACGGCCGTGAAGATAAGGTTGTGCCAACTGAAATGGGTATGAAGTTAGGTCGCTCTATGCCAAATGCAGATATGCATATTTTTGCCAAGTGTGGTCACTGGGTAATGGCTGAGCGTCCTAAAGAGTTCCTTGACCTGGTTGTCAACCATTTCAAAGCCGCTTAAGTCACGGGAGTTTACGATGTTGTTTGTTTGCAAATTAGATGAACTTGAGCCTGGTGAAGCCATTAAAGTCGATTCAGTAAAGCCACCTATCGCGGTGATTAGAGGCGAAAGTGGCGAAGTCTATGCTATCGATGATACCTGCTCTCATGCTGAAGCTTCATTTTGTGACGGTTTTGTCGAAGGGGATACGGTTGAATGTCCGCTGCATATGTCAGTGTTTTGTCTTAAAACTGGCGAGCCGGAAAATCCACCAGCCACCAAGGGGGTGGGCACGCACATTGTGGATATCCGCGACGGTGAAATATACCTTGAGGTGCAGCGATGAGTGCGCCGATTGAATCGGTGATTGTGGTAGGTGCCAGTGCTGCTGGCATCAGCTGTGTTCGACAACTGCGTAAAGGTGGTTTCGAAGGCAGTATTACACTCATCGACAAAGATGAAAATGGCGCTTACGAACGCCCGCCGTTGTCCAAGCAGGTACTCATGTCTGCAGAGACTACAGCGCAAGATATCTTGCTCATCGACACTGCTGAGCTGGACGAGCTGAAGGTCACTACGCTGTACGGTAACGCACTGGTTGAACTGAAAGCGCAAACTCGCGAAGTCGTGCTTGCCTCAGGCGCAACGCTTACTGCCGACGCCATTGTTATTGCAACCGGCGGTGAAGCACGCCGCTTGCCCATTGAAGGCGCCGATCTACCTGAAGTGTTGGTAATGCGACATTATGCGGACGCGATAAAGCTTCGTGGAATCGTCAAGCCGGGCGCCAAAATTGCAGTTATAGGCGGAGGGTTTATTGGCGCTGAAACGGCAGCGTCACTGGCTAAACTCGGCGTTCAGGTTGAATGGCTTGATGCCGCCTCACTACCCATGGGTCATTTACTACCGCAATCATTGAGTGAAGCGCTGGTAAAACACCACTTGCAGTCGGGTATTAAACTCACCACAAATTGCCGTATCAGCAAATTTACTAACGAAGGCGACGCCGCCGTCACTATCGAATTTACCAATGGTGACAAACTAGAGGCCGATGCCATTGTACTGGGTGTCGGCATGCTCCCTCATTTACCGTTTATTGCCGACGATACCAGCAAGGAACTCCTGCTCAGCGATGCCGGCGGTATTAGCGTTGATGAAACACAATCAACACGCATTAATGGTATTTATGCCGCAGGCGATGTTGCGGCAGTAACCCAGGCAGACGGCACCACTATGCGTCATGAGCACTGGCAGTCTGCGCAGTTTCAGGGCGAGCGCGTAGCCGCATCGATTCTTGGCACTGAGCAGCCCGAAGCGCCTACACACTGGTTTTGGTCAGATCAGGGCGATCTGCATATCGAAATGGCTGGCCACATGCTAGCCGAGAGTGAATACCTGGTGAAACGCGAAGAAGGAGATTGGCCAGTGTATTTCAGTGTGAAAGACAACCGTGTGGTTGGCGCTGTCAGCGTCAACAACCCCAACGCTGTGCGCGTTGCACTCAGAATGATTAAAAACAACGTGAATGCTGATCCGGAGAAACTGGCTGATCCGGCAGTATCACTGCGTGCCCAAATGCGCGGCTAACGGCTGCGCTTACTCAATTTTAGGAGATGGATGATGTCAGAGATTAAAGCGCTAGGATACCTGGGCTTCTCAGTGTCAGACACCGACAAGTGGCGTGATTATGCTCAAAACGTGCTTGGTGTAGCCGTAAAAGAAGCCGACAATGGCGACCTGGTTTTACGAATCGACAGCTACGCCTGGCGAATCAAACTGGCCAAAGCAGACCATGACCAATTGGATTACGTGGGCTGGGAAGTTAGTGACAAGCAAGCCCTTGAGCAATTGAAACAACGGTTAAGTGCCGCCGGTATAGCCTGGGAAGATGGCGGTAGAGCGTTAGCCGATGAGCGCCTGGTTAAAGAACTTATTATTTTCAATGATCCCGATGGAACACGTTGCGAAGCCTTTTTTGGGCCGTTGCAGAAAACCAACAAGGCGTTTGTCAGTCCACAAGGCTTTCGTTTTATTACTGGCGAGCAAGGCCTTGGGCATATCGTACTGGTTACCCAGGACCACGCCGCTCAGGAAGCTTTTTATACCGAACTACTCGGTTTTAAAGTCTCTGATTATATCAACACCGAAGTGGTACCCGGTAAGCCACTAAGTATTACCTTTTTACGTTGTAACGGACGCCACCATTCACTGGCGCTGGCACCGGTTCCCATTCCGGCTAAGGTGGCGCACATTATGCTCCAGGTCGACAACATCGATGATGTTGGCCGCGCAATGGATAAAGCAGAAAAGGCTGGCTGTCACTTCTCGTTTACCCTTGGTCGTCATTCCAATGACGAAATGTTGTCTTTCTACACAATGAGCCCGTCTGGCTTTGATGTCGAATTTGGCTGGGGGGCAATCGAGGTAGATGACGACACCTGGCATGTCAAAACCCACGACGTTAACTCAGCCTGGGGCCATAAATTTCAGTTTCCGCCCCGTAAAAAGAAATAAAGTCAGGTCTGTACCCTATGAGTAAAGCAATTATAAAAGAGATGGCGTCGCATATCTTTGACGCATATCAAGGCACTGCAATTTCACCGATCCGTACGCTGATGGATCACCCACAGGTTGAGGACGCTTATGCAGTTCAACACCAAAATCACCTGCGCTGGACCGAAGCGGGTCGCCGCACTATTGGCCGTAAAATCGGCCTGACATCTGTCGCCATTCAAACTCAGTTGGGTGTTGATCAGCCTGACTACGGCATGGTTTACGCTGATACCTGTTACTGCTCTGGCGAAGAGATCTCAGCCAGTCAGTTTTTACAACCTCGTATTGAAGCGGAAGTGGCATTTGTTCTGAAGCGGGATCTGACCGCACCGGATATCACCATTATTGATGTGCTTAATGCCGTGGACTACGCCGTGGCGGCGCTAGAAATTGTGGATAGCCGTATCGCCAAGTGGGATATCTCGTTGTTCGATACCATCGCAGATAACGCCTCTTACGGCGGTATTGTGATGGGCACTACACCGGTGCCACTGTCGCAGTTGGATCTGGAAGGTTGCGCGATGCAAATGACCAAGGGTGACGAGGTTATTTCCACTGGCGTCGGTCGCGCCTGTTTAGGTAATCCATTACACGCCACCCTGTGGCTGGCTAAAACCATGATTAAAAACAACCAACCGCTTAAAGCCGGTGATGTTGTGCTGTCTGGCGCGTTAGGCCCGATGGTTCCCGTTAAGGCAGGTGATAGCTTTACTGCCACGATCGACGGCCTGAACGGCGTGTCTGTTCGGTTTACTGAATAGGAGATTTGTGATGTCTGATAAAGTAAAAGTAGCCATTATTGGCTCAGGTAACATCGGTACGGATTTGATGATTAAAATCATTCGTACTTCTGAACACCTTGAAATGAGCGTACTGGTGGGTGTCGATCCGGCATCTGACGGCCTTGCTCGTGCCAACCGTATGGGCGTAGCAACCACTCACGAAGGTATAAACGGCCTGATGGCGATGCCAGAGTGGAACGATATCCAAATCGTTTTTGATGCCACCTCTGCCGGCGCCCACGCGACCCACGCAAAGCTATGTAATGAAGCGGGTAAAACCATGGTTGATTTAACCCCGGCCGCCATTGGTCCGTTTACCGTACCAGTGGTTAACGGCGAAGAAAACATAAGTCAGCCAAATGTGAATATGGTGACCTGTGGTGGACAGGCAACAATTCCTGTTGTTTACGCGGTTTCACGCACCACCGATGTGCTTTACGCCGAAATTGTCGCGTCTATTTCGTCTAAATCCGCCGGGCCTGGTACCCGCGCGAATATCGATGAATTTACCGAAACCACCTCACACGCCATTGAGCAGGTAGGCGGGGCAAAGCGCGGTAAAGCTATCATTATTCTGAATCCTGCCGAGCCACCTATGATGATGCGCGATACGGTATTTACCTTCTCGCCAGATGGCGACGAAGCTGAAATCGCAGCCAGCATCGATGAAATGGTAAAAGCGGTGCAAAGCTATGTACCGGGTTACCGTCTGAAACAAAAGGTACAGTTCGATCGCTTTACCGATGACGCTCCGCTGGACTTGCCCGGTGTTGGCAAAATCAGCGGCTTGAAAACCTCAGTATTCCTTGAGGTGGAAGGCGCAGCGCACTACCTGCCGTCGTATGCCGGCAACCTGGACATCATGACGTCCGCAGCGCTGAAAACGGCGGAAAAAATCGCCATTGCAAAGCAGAACTAAGGCGGAGACAGACCAATGACCAAAAAATTATATATTCAGGATGTAACGCTGCGTGACGGTATGCATGCCATACGTCACCAATATGGTATCGAGCATGTTCGTAACATTGCCAAAGCGCTGGAAGAAGCCGGTGTAGATGCTATTGAAGTGGCACATGGCGATGGCCTCAGCGGCAGTAGCTTTAACTATGGCTTTGGCGCCCACACCGACTGGGAATGGCTGGAAGCCGTTGCTGATGTACTGGATAAGTCCGTACTGACTACGCTGTTGTTACCCGGTATAGGTACCGTAGAAGATTTAAAGCGCGCCTACGACTTAGGCGTGCGCTCAGTTCGTGTTGCAACACACTGTACTGAAGCTGATGTATCTAAACAACATATCCAGACCGCTCGTGAAATGGGCATGGATACCATTGGATTTTTGATGATGTCGCATATGACGTCACCAGAAAAACTGGCTGAACAAGCCAAACTGATGGAGTCCTACGGGGCCACGACTGTTTATGTGGTAGACAGTGGCGGCGCCATGAACATGGACGATATCGAAGCGCGCTGTCTGGCCATGCGGGATGTGCTCGAAGAAAGTACGGCGCTTGGCATTCACGCACACCATAACTTAAGCCTTGGCGTAGCCAATAGCATTATGGCGGTGAAAAGTGGCGTCACTCGCGTCGATGCATCCCTTACCGGCATGGGCGCCGGTGCAGGTAATGCGCCATTGGAAGTGTTTATTGCGGCAGTCGATCGCATGGGCTGGGATCACGGCTGCGATTTGTACAAATTAATGGATGCTGCGGAAAACCTGGTACGCCCTTTACAGGATCGCCCGGTTCGCGTTGACAGAGAAACCTTAACTCTCGGTTATGCCGGTGTTTACTCCAGCTTCTTACGTCACGCCGAACAAGCCGCTAAACGTTATAACCTGGATGTTCGGGAAATTCTGGTAGAAGTAGGTCACCGTAAACTGATCGGCGGTCAGGAGGACATGATTGTTGATGTGGCGCTGGATATTCTGGAAAAGAAAGGGCAGTAACCATGGCTAATCGTGAATTGGTAAATTCGTTGTACCAAAAAATGCGTCTGCCAACCATCATCGCGCCGATGTTTTTAATCTCGGGGCCGGATTTGGTTATCGCCGCCGCAAAAGCTGACATACTCGGCTGCTTCCCGGCCCCTAACGCCCGCACCATTGAGGACTTAAAAGGCTGGCTGGCCAAAATCGATGCCGAACTTGCAGGCACCGACAAGCAAGGCATGTGGGGCATGAATATGATCGTGCACAAGAGTTACGATCGTTTTGACGCCGAAATGGAGCTGGTAGAACAGTACAAACCCAAGTTCGTAGTGACTGCGTTAGGTAGTCCCAAACGTGTACTCGAACGGGTTCATGCCTTCGGTGGTAAGGTATTCGCCGATGTTATTTCTCTTGAACATGCCCGTAAAGCCACTGAAGCCGGTGTGGACGGTTTAATTCTGGTGTGTGCCGGTGCCGGTGGTCACACCGGCAACTACTCACCGCTTTCCTTTGTGGAGGAAGTTCGCCGTTTTTACGATGGCCCGCTGATTGTTGGCGGTTCTGTTCAAAACGCCAGTTCTATCGCAGCGCTGCTCGCATTAGGTGCAGACTTCGCTTACATGGGTACCCGCTTTATCAGCTGTAAAGAAAGCCTGGTTAACGACGACTACCGTGAAATGCTGGTTCGCGCCAGTATGGAGGATGTGGTGACTTCTGATGCGGTATCCGGGGTGCGTGCCAACTGGCTGAAAGAAAGTTTGCAACAGGCCGGCTTTGACCTGACTGCTAAGAAAGGTGGCACTACTGACATTGATTTTTCCAATATTCAGGGTGAAGGCAAAGCCTGGAAAGATGTATGGGGTGCAGGCCACGGTGTGGGTGCTACACAGCAGATAGAGACCGTTCAGCAAGTTGTGAATGCACTGGCTGACGAGTTAGAAACCGTTAAAACCGTGTTGGCTGACAAACTGTCTGCCTGGCCAAATCAATAAGGGAAGGACACAACATGCTTGAGCATATAGCAAACGAAAGCCCCGAACTGACAATGGGCACTCATGAAGTAGTTAAACAGGTTCTTGCTGGTGGTGGTGTGATTTTGCGTAATGCAGAAACCATCGACCTCGACGATAAAACCATGCTGGACTGTATTGATTTTTGGTCGCAGAAAAGTCCTAACATGGTGTTCTTACGCGAACGTACCTCCGATGGCTGGGCTGAAATCTCCTATAAAGAATTCAGTTTGCGGGTAAAAAACGTCGCCGGTCACCTTGGTACCCTGGAGTTGTCAGCCGAAAAACCACTGATTATTGTTGCGCCTAATTCAATTAATCACGCGATTGTGGCTTTCGCCGCAATGACCATTGGTGTACCAGTTACCCCGGTATCTGTGGCGTATGCGCAAATTGGTGATACCTTTGAGCGTTTACAGAGCATTATCAGCACGATTGAACCTGGCGCTATTTACTTTAGTGACACTATCTTTTTCAAACGCGCGATCAACGTTATTCAGTCTACGTTTGATATTCCGTGCATCGCCTCACACTCCAATAATGAGAAAGTGCCGGCAATCCGCAATATGCAAAGCATCAGTGAAGAAGAGGTTGCTGCCTTGCGGGCTAAGGTCACGCCGGATACCGTATGTAAAGTCATGATGACCTCCGGTTCTACTGGTGTGCCTAAAGGTGTTATCAACACCCATCGTATGATGTACAGCAACCAGGTTGCGGTTTATAAAATGTGGCCGATGCTGCAGGACCTGACGCCTAATCTGGTTGACTGGTTACCCTGGAGCCACACCTTTGGTGGCAATGCGGTTTTCAATATGGTGTTGTTCAATGGCGGTACTATGACTATCGACGATGGTAAGCCAGTGCCGGGTCAAATTGGCCGAACCGTAGAAAACATCTGCCTGATTCAGCCAAATATCCATTATAACGTACCGGTAGGAATCGAGGCGCTGGTTGCTCAGTTTGAAGACAACCCCGTGATCGCCAGGAAATTCTTCTCCGAAGTAAAGATTATCTTTGTCGCGGCGGCAGCGTTACCAGATAAAACCCGTAACCGGTTAAAAGAATTGGCTGTCGAAGCCGTGGGCAAAACACCTAAGCTGTTTGCTGGTTGGGGATCTACTGAAACGGCGCCGTTTTCTACCTGCCTGAACTTTGATTCAGACCTGTCGGTAAATATCGGTGTGCCGATTCCGGGTACTGAAATCAAACTGACACCGGTGCAGGACAGACTCGCACTGGCGGTGCGCGGTCCCAACGTGATGCCGGGTTACTGGCGTAACGAAGACGCCACCAGGAAAGCCATCGATGAAGAGGGTTTTTATTCAATGGGTGACGCCGGTCGTCTGATCAATCCGGAAAACCCCTCAGATGGTCTGGTGTTTGAAGGGCGTATTTCAGAAAACTTCAAACTCAATACCGGTACCTGGGTTAATGTCAATCAGGTACGTGTAGCCGTTTCTGCAGCGCTGAAAGGCTTATGTCTGGATGCCGTAATTACCGGCCATAACAAGCCCGATATTGGTGTGCTGCTGGTGCCCAATATAGGCAAGCTGACAGAGCGCTTTGAATTAAGTGATGCAGAACAAACGGCAGCGCATTTGCAGACCATCGAGGAGTACATCAGAGATGTGACTGAACGCCTCTCCGAATACAATGAAACGCATTATAGTGCAAGCACCCGTGTTCGTCGCTTTGCATTGTTGCCAGTCCCACCGTCCGTTGAGAAAAACGAGATGACGGATAAAGGTTACCTGAATCAACGCGCACTGCTGGACAACTGGTCTGAACTCATCGAAGCCATGCATGACCATAAGGCCAGCTCTTCACTCACTTTTCACGCTTTTTAAAGCAGGCCGGTGCGTGTTCACCGGCTTAGTTAGAGGAAATTAAAATGTCCATTAATTTTAAATCATTGATTGACCACGAAAAGGGCATCGTCGATCGCCGTATTTTCTGGGATCAGGAAATTTACCAGCAAGAACTGAAACAGATATTTGCCCGCTGCTGGCATTTTGTGGCGCATGAGTCACAGATCAAAACATTCGGTGACTTCATTACAACCTATATTGGTGAAGATGCCGTTATTGTTGCCCGTGCAAAGGACGGCAGCATTAACGTTATGCTTAACAGCTGTCCGCACCGTGGTAACAAAGTGTGCTTTGCTGGTGAAGGTAAAATCCGTTCATTCGTGTGTAACTATCACGGCTGGGCATTTGGTCTGGACGGTAAGTTAAACGGCATGCCGAATAACGAACTTTACGATAATACCGAAGGCTTCAATAAAGAAGACTGGGGATTACACAAAGCCCGCGTAGAAAGTTATAAAGGTTTGGTATTTGCCACGTTTGATCCGGAAGCACCTTCACTGGGTGATTACCTGGGGGACTTCCGTTGGTATCTGGATGCCATTCTGGACATTGATGAACAAGGTACCGAGTTCCTGCCCGGTACTACCCGTTCTGTGATGCAGTGTAATTGGAAATTCCCGGCCGATAACTTTGTTGGTGATATTTACCATGCACTGTGGACTCACCTCGGTGGCGCCGAAGCAACATTGAAAGAGCATGGCGGTGTTGTGGTATCTAACGAAAATTCTTATCAGGCCAGTGTTAACGGCCATGGTTGGGAATTCAGTTTGGGTAACAACTTTGGTAATGCGGCCACCATGGGCGAAAAGGATATCGTTAAATACCTGCGTGCCCGCGAGGAAGAAATCAGTAAACGTTTAGGCAGCATCCGCGCCAAAATGTGGGGCTCGGTCGCCTCAGGCGCTATCTTCCCTAATTTTGCGTTCTTGCCGGGTTATTTTACGTTCCGTACCTTTCTGCCAAAAGGCCCGATGGAAACCGAACTGCACAGCTGGACGCTGGTACCCAAAGAAGCGTCGGATGAAATTAAAGCCAAATGGCGTTTAGGCACCATGCGCACCTTCTCTCCGAGTGGCATTCTGGAAATGGACGACGGTGAAAACTGGGAACACGCCACCGCAGCGAACTCAGGTTACGTTACCCGACATCAGAAGTTGTGCTACAGCATGAATCCAACCAAAGGGCAGACAGTGCCATTGGATATGCCGGGTGAAACCGTCGTTGGTCAGTTGAATGACAGCAACCAGCGTTTATTCTTCAAACGTTATGCTGAGTTTATGGATGCAGCCAGCTGGGCTGACATTCCGTTAGCACCGATTACTAAATAGGGGGAGGGATAATCATGAGTACTAAAGAACAATTACTCGCTCTGGAATGCAAAGGCGAACACGTTGACATGCAAACCTATTTTAACGTTCAGCGTTTTGTAAATCGCGAAGCGAACTGGCTGAATCATGAGCTACTCAATGAGTGGAGTAACAGCCTGGAAGACGATCTTGTGTATTGGATCCCGCTGCGCGAAAACCGTTTGCGTCGCGATAAAACACCGGAAATCAGCCCTTTTTATGTGTCAATGTTTGACGAAGACAAAGCCTCTATCATGATGCGCCTGAAGCGTAACGATTCGGGTATGTGCTGGACCGAAGATCCGCCTACCCGTCAGGTGATGTCGGTTTCTAACCTGGAAGTATTCCACACCGATAAAGTCGATGAGTTTGAAGTACACACCGTATTTGCCTTGTACCGTAATCGTTTTGAACGCGACGATTCCACCATTATGGGTCGCCGTAAAGACATCTGGCGTAAGGTAGGCACTGAATACCGTTTGGCGGGTCGTCTGGTGCTGTTACAGCAATCCACGTTGCTGACCAAAAACTTAAACGTATTTATGTAAGCAAAGGTTATTCATGCAAATGTTACAAGACAGACGGGTCATTGTTACCGGTGCCGGCAGCGGCATTGGTAAAGCTATCGTCACCCGCTTTTTAGCCGAGGGGGCAAAAGTCATTGCTGTGGTACGCAAAGCGGAGCAGGTAGAGGCTTATACCGACACTGATAATTTTTGCTATGTGGTGGGCGATATCAACGACTACCAAACCAACGCTGAGGCTGTTGCAGTAGCTGAAGAAAAATGGGGCGGTCTGGATTCAATGATCGCTAATGCGGGCGTTTGGGATTTCTTTAAGAAATTGCAGAAAATGACCCCGAATGAGCTTGAAGATGGCTTCGGACAAATGATGAATACCAATGTCCGTGCCGTTCTGATGGCGGCTCACGCCAGCTTTGAAGCGCTTAAGGCATCCGGCGGTAATCTGATTGCCACTGGCTCCAATGCCTGCTTCAGACCAGGTGGTGGAGGTCCGTTATACGTTGCTTCCAAGTATGCTCTGCGCGGCGTTGTAGCACAGCTAGCGCTGGACTTTGCCCCCCACGTTAGGGTGTGCGGCGTCGCGCCGGGCGCCACCGATACCCCGATCAAGGGGACTGATGCGCTCAATCAAACCGAAAAAGCCATGAACAGCGATCGTTCACGCCTTGACACCATGGGCGAGCATATCCCACTGGGACGCGTTTCTGAACCGGAAGAGCATATGGACTTATATGTGTTGCTCGCCAGTAAAACCGGAGCGAGATACGTCACTGGTTCGATTCTGGTTAGTGATGGTGGCTTAACGTCAGGGCAGTAATTCTCCTCCTGCCTTGATTGTCCAAAATGCTGGTAGCCAATTGACTGCCAGCATTTTTTTTAGAAAGCATCATTGATGCCCTGCTTTTGTCACTGGCCATTTTAAGACTTTATCGATATGAAACCAGGTGATTTGAAGTTAGATTTAATTACTCTATAGATGCCCTTTAGTATGATGTGTCATTTCCAGCGCAATCTAATTTGCCAGGCCGCTGAAGCTATTGTGGGGATAAATGGGATGGCACGTTAGTGCTCTTCAAGATTACTTAGAGATTTAACGTTTAACTGGGAAAAAGCGTTTTTGCAGATGGGTTTTACGTTAATAAAATGAGTAGGACAGACTGTCTTACAGTAGGAAGGGTCTCGACCACCACCCGTATCAGATACTTCTGATGGCGGCCGAGGGGGCAAGGCGGATTTAATATTCTACATAGGGAATAAGGCGTCCACCTATAATTACGCAGGTCCAAATTAGCAGTGACGTACCGCTGGTCAACTTAGCCAGAACGTTCTGCGTTGTGCTACTGCGGCCAGCCAGTGAAGGGCGGAACACCGCAAACTCAAATACCAGGGCGTTAATACCCGCTACGAGAATTAGCAACATTTTTACCTGAAAGGCAATATTGATAAAATAACGGTCCGGATCGGCAAAAATAAAAATGATGCCAGTTAGCAGGTTGACCGAGAAGGCTATGAGCGCAATGGGGACAAACTTGTGAGCCGTTTCCATTGAAATGCTTTTTAAAAAGCCCATGCCGCGAAGGTCTACCACCAGTAATGCGCCGACTAACATCGTCAGGCCCATAAAATGGAGGGTCTCTGCCGCCGGGAAAATGACGTAACTTGAGGTGATGAATTCGTGCAGTGTGGTTGATTTCAACCAGCTTGAAAGTTCATTAAACATAAAGAATATATCCAATTAAGCGCCCTGATAAAACAACGCTAAGCCACCAGATCCCTAGTGTGATCGCCGCTATTATTTTATGGCTCTGGCAAACAGCAACTGCTCCATCGTTAACCATAGGTTTGAGCAAGTGCTTATCGAGATAAATAACCAGTATCAAGCCAATTATGATCATCAGAATCTTGATTTGAAATGCGATGTTAAAAAACAGCTCACTGGCTGCTGCCATAAACAAAGCAACGCCCGATACGAAATTCAGTAACAGGCCAAAAATCAGCACCGGGGCGAGCGTCCGAAGACTGGATGGCTTTACTGCTTTGGGAAATCCCAGGATATTGATAGCGATAATGGCCGTAAGGCCCACAACAATAGCCATACCTACCGCATGGGAGGCTAGTGTGATGGCATACCCCCAGGCGGAGGCGGCGACCCATTCGCCGATCGTGCTCTCTTCCAGGGACATTAAAAAGTCAATCATAGTCATGATTCCGAAATAACATGCAGTTTAATCTAATGCCTTGTCGAGGCCTTTGGGATCACCCATTACCGTACCGTCCGGCAGATGAATTTCACGTAAGTACATTAAAGGTGAGCCATCTTTTGAGGGGTGGCCAATCAGTGTGACAGTCATACCACGTTTTACTCCTTTAAAGTCCCAACCCCGGCGTCTTAACAGGTTTGCAGCCGCTGTTTCGACCTCCCATTCCTGGGCTTTGCCCTCAATGGTCACACCATCCTTTTCGGTCACTTCTATTTCAAGCGTGCCATGGGGATTTCTGAATCGTACTCTGGAGAGTTCACCTGTTATAGATATTCGGTTTTCGATATCATAGCCTACCGCTGAATGGTGAGCTTCCACCCGGTCAGATAAAAAACCACCCGCGACAAATAAACAACAAACAAGTAAAAAGTAATTTTTCATAACAACTACCTAAAATAGAACGTTGGTCTATTTTACATTTAAAAGGTCGATATACAATAGCTTTAAACAAAATAATTACCGATTGTTAACATCGGTTGCGATTTGTGTTTGGCAATAGATAACCCTGGGTACTTATTGTATAGATTGATTTCTCGCCATTTAATCCGGGTATTACCGGCCTTACGGGAAGGTTTTGTTCAGAGTGAAGTAAATCTTAAGTTGAGCAAAGCGATACCAATCACCTTAGCGGATTGGCAGGGTTGCATTGATGCTAAGGTATTTACTGCTTAGTTAAGGAGCAAATGTGTTAGCTTGAATGGTTCATAAAGCGAAGTGCTCTGATTAAGAACGCTTTGCTTAAACGTGCTGGGACAGCGTACGTTTAATACACCCTGATCAGCAATATCAGTCTGACCGATCTCCATGATATTATGCTATCAGCCTGACCATTCAACTGACTATTGGTGGCTCCGGCGGTGACCGGTCAAATATCAAAATTAGAGCTGATGCAGGGGAAAGGTGATGTTCTCGTTGGTTTCAGAGCTCACTGAGTTCGGTTACCAGTTGAGTACACCATGTCAGGATCCGTTCATCAGTTTGATCATATTGATTTTCGTCGTCCAGTGACAGACCGACAAAGTGTGAACCATCCTCACAAAGTGCTTTGGAGTGAGTAAATTCGTAACCCTGATTAGGCCAGTAACCAATAAACTGACAACCTGCTGGCTTAAGCGCATCGTGCAGCATGCCCAGCGCATCCTGAAACCAGTCTGCATAACCGAGTTGGTCGCCCAAACCATAGAGTGCAACAATTTTGCCCGACAAATCGAGTTGATGAACGTCGTCCCAACTGGACTCCCAGTCTTCCTGCAACTCGCCAAAATCCCAGGTAGAAATACCCAGAATTAAAATGTCATAACCAGCGGTCTGACTCAGTGAAACATCCTTTATGTTATGCAACTCCACAATCGGCTCACCCAACAGGCTATTTAGCTGGTCCTGAATTTTCTCAGCCGCCATTTCCGTATAGCAAGTGGTTGAGCCATAAAACAGGCCAATTTTTAATGCGGTATCACTCATTTACTGTTCTCTTGCTGGTGTTTCGTCATCCGACAGTTCGTTGGTGAATTCTACCGTGTCGCCATTACTACACAAGGCAATACAACGAACATTTTCAATATCGGGATCAATCAGCATCTGGCCAATGGCCGACTGATTAAGCAGTGCAATACTGTCGTTGCTACCAGGATGGCGGTCGTGTACCGACATATTTCGTCGCCGGGTAAAAATATTGAGTGGTGAACGAGTCCCGTAAAACCATTGATTGAATCGGTCGAGCCAACGAATAAGGGTATTCGGGAAGGTGTTTTTAATGCCACTACAGGTAAACTGGGTGATTTCAGGGCTATTTCGGCTGAAACGCAAACGCACATCGTAAACAAAGGAATAATGTACGTCGCCAGACAGAATAATAAAGTGCGGAGGCGTTTTATAGTGTCTGAAGATATTCAGAATCACACTGGCAGTACCTTTATGCGCCATCCAGTTTTCCGCATCTACCGTTAACGCTTTGCCGGCCAGGGTGAATAGTTTTTGAATAACCTCGATAAACTTTACCCCGTAAATGGGGGCGGCAGACACCACAATAACGGCGTCCTGACCGATAAGTTGATGCTGAAATTCACACAACGCTTCCCAGTCCATCAGACCTGATGGTTTATCAAGGCTGGATTCACTGCGCCAACGTCGGGTTCGGGTATCTAAAACATGTAAAGGTGGCTGGGTATCCAACTGGTAATGCCATTGCTCCCAGTCGAATAACGCGTCGATGAAGGCGGAGTGGTTTAGGATGCCGGAGGCAGTGAAGCTCTCATTTGCGAGCTTTTCTATGGCGCAAAAACTCTCGGGCTGATTTGCCCAGCCCTGACAAAGCCAGTAGCCGGCCAGGGCATTGCCTACCATACGACGGGATAACGGATGTCCGTATACCTCCTGCTCCCAGCCCCGGGTCAGGTTCCAGTCATCGGTGACATCATGATCGTCAAATATCATGTAGGTAGGAATGTGCGCCAGCGCCCGGCGAACCAGCGGTAATGATAGGCTGAACTGCTCTATAATGCCTGCTTCGCGGCTAAATAAGGTCTGGTGAACGGAGTCGACATCGTCGGCGTTAAATGAGATATCAGCCCACAGTGAATCCGACCATACCAACAAGTACATCGCGATCACTTCCGCCAGTCCAATAAGGTGATTCTGCGCGTTAACCGAAGTAAACACCGGTTTTTTCTTGGCGCCAAAAAAGAGTTTGGATAACGCCGTGTTGGTGGCTACCTGAGGCAGAATTTGCTGGCGGTGATAATAACAGTAAGGATGACCATCCAATTGGGCTGTGGATTCAACGATGGCCTCATCGAGGTCTTCATGAAATAACCCCAGTCGCCTGATGGTTTGCATAATCGCCTGAAGCATGGGGCCGGCTACGTCATCAGCGTAGATTTGATCGCCGGTCATCAGCAGTAGGTCAGGTCTCTGCGCGCCGCCCTCACATGCCTGATGAATGAGTTCATCCACCCGCACCAGGCTGTCTTCTGACGGGTGATGCGGTTTGCGACAACTGCCATGAAGCACATTGGATAACACGCCGGGCACGCGGAAATGCAGGTCGGCCTGGCCAGGGTAGCACAACGACGGTAACGCGCTTTGCCAACGCTTTTGTTGCTCAGGTTGGTCAAAATTGAGCTGGTAATGATACAGGGTATCGGTCGTCAGAGGCGTTTGTGGTGCACAGGTCACCACGTGAATAAACGCTTTCTTTCCCACCTGAATAACGCGGTCGGTGCTTTCACTGCTATGTTGCTGGCGGGCCTGATACACAGATACATCAATATCGGCCGGTTCACTGGTAACCAGCCACAAGGTAAAACCAGTCTGTTGCGTATGCCTTAAAACAGGACCGGCGATAACAAGAGGAAGGGGTGATGAGGTCAAAACTGCTCCTGTAGTAGTTACTGCCAGACTATACGGTGCTGTTCGGTTTCAGGCAAGTGCGCTTAACCGCTCAAGTCGTTTGCTTAACGGCCTTGACCGTAATGTGCCAGTGAGCGACGATAACCGCAAAATGACTACGGATTGGACCTGACATGAAATCAGCCTGGTTTTTAAGCCTGGTAGCCGCAGGCTTGCTAAGTGCCTGCAGTAACGACAAGCAACCTACCGAAAATAACCAACTTAAGGGAACGCCAAAAGAGCATGTACTGGCTGGCGCCTGGATAATGGAAGCGGCTGGAGGAGTGATGCTCGACCCGCAAACCTCCGGACTGACCCATGCTGATGGGATGCTCTACACCATCTCCGATGGCAGTGCAAAAGAGTATCAACGCCGCCGGCTGCACAAAATCGACCCTGCCAGCGCGACTTTAGCGCCACGTCCCGACGATATGGGCATGGCAAGCCGTGTTCGCCGCAGCTGTTTCTCCCAGTATCTGGCTGACGAGCCCGATCTGGAAGCCCTGGTGGCCGACCCCGAACGGCCCAAAGTGTTTTACACCGTCACTGAGGATGCCACGCGCACTGGTGCATTGTCGGACCGCTGTCAGCAACGCTATGAGGCAACCGGCTCAACCGATTACCCTACATTGCTGGTGCGCATTGAGCAGCACGACAGCGGCAACGCTACCATGACACACGTGCGCCCCCTGCAGTTTCCCCTCGATTTCGCCGTCGGCGATTTTCCGAATGACGGCATAGAAGGCATGGCATTGGGCCCAAATCGTACCTTATACCTGGCCCTTGAACGGGACAATGCGGGCAATCCGCGGGTATTTTCGGTCACCCTGGACGACGATTTCTGGGACAGCGGTGACTTTGCCGTAGTGACCGATCCGGGGCTGCAGGTCCCTGCGTTCGACAGTGGCCGCCACCCCATCAACGGACTGGAGTATTATCAGCCAGCCGGTGCTGACAGCGGCTTTTTACTTGCCGCCGCGCGTAACGATAACGAGTTGTGGGTGATTGACGCTGCGGGGCACAAGCCAACCCGGAAAATCCCATTGCAATTCAGTGCCCCCAGTGGCGATCCACAAAACTGCGTAGAGCAGGAAGTAATGGACAATGCTTCAATTGAAGGGCTGGCAGTGATTGGTGATACCCTGTGGATGGTGAACGACCCATGGAAAGTCAACTATATGAAAAACCTGCAATGCGAGGCTAATCGTGCTCGCTACGAAGGTATGGCGCCATTGTTGTTCAGCATGCCGCTGGATGCCAGCTGGTTTAATTAGGTAAAGAAATAGAGCGGGCTGGGATTTACCAGTCCATTTTGTTTTCAGCCCTTAACAACCTACTCCAGTACGTTGTTATCAATCCAAGTAGGGCCTTGCTGCACAGATATAAGCTAGCAAAGAAAGATGTTTATAGATTGTTGTCGGAGTCGCCGACAGCGACCAGAGGGGGTTGTGCGACCCCCTCTGGACTCCCCGCAGCCCTTATCAGTGAAAAGCGTCATCGTCTCTGGCAGAACAAACTAGACAGTCAATGACGGCACGTCCCTGTGCCGCATCGACTGAATCCCCATCCGTGATGATTCTTCTAGTTTGTTATGTATGCCAGAAACGATGACAACACTGAAGAAGGGCACAAATATTTTTCTTTCTTCGATTTAAATAGGGTCCGCTATAGGGGAATAAAGCAAACCCACTTTCTTTAGAAGGTAGATTCTTTAACGTAAACGTTCGGCAAAGGTCTTTTTGAACTTCGCCAGTTTTGGTGCGACAACCATAGCGCAGTATTGATTTTGCGGATTATTTTTAAAGTAAGACTGATGGTAATCTTCCGCGTCTGAATAATTAGATAACGGCACTACCTCGGTCACGATAGGATCTGGCCAGACCTGGTCGTCAGTCATTTCCTGAATAATCGCTTCTGCTGCGGCTTTCTGTTCCTCGTTATGATAAAACACCGCGCTGCGATATTGCTTGCCCACATCATTACCCTGGCGGTTTAACTGGGTTGGGTCATGCAGTGCAAAAAAGATTTCGAGAATTTCCCGATAACTGATTTGGTCCGGATAGTAAGTAAGCTGTACCACTTCCGCGTGGCCGGTATCGCCTTTACAAACGGCCTCATAACTGGGTGAGTCGGTGTGGCCACCGGCATAACCGGAGGTCGCCAGTTTAATGCCCTGAACCTGGTTAAAGGCTGATTCGATACACCAGAAGCAGCCGCCGGCCAGCGTGGCGGTTGCAGTGATTTCTGTCGCTGTGGTTGTCATAAAAAACTCCGCGTTTTTGTAATGCATGAAGTGTGGTGGCGTAAAGACAGTTCTTCAAGTCATCCAGGCGATAAATTTGTGCGTATAAGGAGGCATGAATACGAAAACAACCCCACAACTCACCATATTCTATGACGGCGGTTGCCCGCTATGTGCCATAGAAATGCGCCATCTGAAACGCCTCAATGAAGATAATAAGCTTGGCTTTGTCGATATTATGGCGGCGGACTTTGCGCAGCGTTTTCCTGAGCTGGACTGGCAGGCCCTCAATGACCGCATTCACGCTATGCGAGCCGATGGCTCCATGCTCATTGGCCTGGATGTCACCTACGAAGCCTGGCGGCTGGTGGGGAAAGGCTGGCTGTATGCGCCACTGCGCTGGCCATTGGTTAAACCGCTGGCCGACCGCTTTTACCTGTGGTTTGCCAAACATCGTTACCGTATTTCCTATTTGTTAACCGGGCAAAAGCGTTGCCAGCAGTGTGAGCTCAAAAAACCATGAATGTATTAGTGATTGGCAGCAGCGGTGCAATAGGAAAGGCGATTGCGTGGCAAATGCACAAGCAATTTCCACAGGCTACCGTTTACGCGGTTTCGCGTAAGGGGCAGGAGATCAGCGGCGCGGAAGCAAACCTGAAGTCGGTACAGCTGGACACAACGGATGAACAGGCGGTTACCGGGTGGCTGGCTGAATGCAAACAACACGACATGCAGTTTCACCATGTGGTGTGTACCACCGGCATATTGCATGACAACGAGGTGCAGCCAGAAAAACGGCTTGAAGACATCACGCCTGAAGCGTTGCAGCATTACTTCGCCATTAACACCGTGCTGCCGATGCTGTGGGTAAAGCAGTTGGTTGGCTTTTTTCCATCTGAACACTCAACCTTAGCCGTGTTAAGCGCCCGGGTTGGCAGTATCGAAGATAATGGTCTCGGCGGCTGGTATGGTTACCGGGCTTCAAAGGCGGCGCTCAATATGCTGATTAAAACAGCTGCAGTGGAATATAAGCGGCGAGCCAGGCAGACCAGCCTGATTTGCTATCACCCGGGCACCGTGGATTCGCACTTATCAGAGCCTTTTCAGCGTAACGTAAAACCGGAAAAACTGTTTACACCTGAATTTACGGCGCAGCAACTGGTCGCTATTATTCAGCAACGTGAAGTTGAACACAGCCCTTACTTTCTTGACTGGGACGACAAACCTATTCCCTGGTAAGTGGCGCGTACAGCGCTTGCCGCCTTCTGGCAGATTGCTTCCGATGAAACCCAAGACTTTTTTACAGGGTATTGATAGTATGCCTGTTGGAAAAAATCGGACGACAGGACGCAGCCAACCGTCATTACCAATAAAAGAAGTTGTGCGCACCGTTCCGAAGTAAAGCAACAATAAAAATCACAAGAGGAACTTATATGAGCGGGACCAGAGAACAGTTCGGATCGCGCCTTGGATTTATTCTGGCCGCCGCAGGCTCTGCGGTAGGTATTGGCAACCTGGTGGGATTTCCGGTCGGCGCTGCAAAAAATGGTGGCGGCGCATTCCTGCTGATGTATGCCATTTTTGTATTCGCTATTTGTTTACCGGTGATGATGGCTGAAATGTCGGTGGGACGGCATACCAAGAAAGATCCGCTGGGAGCCTATTCTGATCTCACCGGCAATTCGGCAAAGTGGAAGATCGCCGGTTGGTTGTCTATCGTTACGCCCTTTATGATTGCCGTGTTTTATCTGGTGATTACGGTATGGATATTTGGTTACTTGTTTTATGCGGTGACCGGCGATTTAGAATTACTCGCCGATCCCGCTACCTTCGGCAACTTTATTAACTCGCCGGTAATTTTTGCTTACATGGCAGCTGTTTTGGGCATTATGTACGGCATTTTACAGGGCGGGGTGAAACAAGGCATCGAGAAAGCCGCCAAGCTACTGATGCCCACTTTGTTTGTAATGCTGGTGTTACTGGTTATTTTCGTACTTACCCGCGACAACGCTATGGCCGGAGTGAGTTTTTATCTGGTACCGGATTTCACCAAAATTAATGCATCGGTGATCAACGGCGCCCTATCGCAGGCGTTCTTCTCGTTAAGTCTGGGGATGGGGATCATGATTACCTACGGTAGTTACATTGATAACCAGTCCGACATTCCTAACTCGGCTAAATTAGTCGCGATTACTGACACGGCGGTAGCGTTTACGGCCGGTCTGATGATTTTGCCCGCGATATTTTCGTTTAATCCGAATATTGATACTACCGAGCTGAGTGAATCATCAATAAGCATGATCTTCTCATTCTTGCCACAGATATTTCTGGCTTTACAAACCAGTATCGGATTCATTGGTGCCAGTATCGTGGCCAGCATCTTCTTCCTGCTGGTTTTCTTTGCCGCCATTACTTCCCTGGTCTCTATCTTTGAGGTGCCCGTAGCAGCTTTAATGGACGAAAAAGACTACAGCCGTCGCAAGTCGTTATTGGTTCTCGGTGTGCTGCTGGTGATCTTAGCCGCGTTATGCGCATTGTCGTTTGGTTTTGTGCCGGCCCTGACTGCGTTCACCGCTTACGCCGGAGCAGATAAGTCATTCTTCGATGTGGTGTATGACGTATTCTACGACACGATTTTGCCACTCAATGGCCTGCTGATTTGTATTTTTGTGATGTATCGCTGGAAACGTCATAATTTCAACAAGGCATTGCAGGTCGGTGCGCCTAACTACAAAGGCAGCTGGGTTGAACGCTATGTGGATATCTCAGTGGGGACCTTTATTCCGCTTATCCTGGCGGTGATATTCGTTAATACGGTAGCGCTGAAATATCTCGGTGTCAGTCTGATTGGCTAATTTTCGCCGGCGTCAGGCCGGCCATCAGGCCAGCTGCATTGTCCACGGTGTGGGATAAGAAAGCGTTAATCCCAGGCCGCTAAGGGTTGCCCCGGGATTAATTTGTTTACCTGAAGGCACACTTTCGCTGGTTAATTCGTCACTAAATTCAACGGCTGGTAACCCCAGCCGTTTTGCCATTTGCGGATAATATTCACCGCGCATGGGGTGCCCATCGCTACATAAATGCCAGAGCTTGTTGGCGGGCTTTTGCGTCATAAGGGCATGGATAACCTTTACCACATCATCCACATGTACCAGGTTGACTACCTGAGTCGCGCCACTGAGTGTTCTGCCTGCCAGAGTGTTTACCGGGTGCCGGTCGGGCCCGGTCAGGCCGGCCAGGCGTAATAGATAACCCGAGTCCGGTGCTGTGGTCTGAATCCATTGCTCAATTGCTACGTGGGCTTCACCCGACGCGGTGTTCGGGGCAGGCGTAGTGTTTGTAGTGATAATGCCTTCCTGATCACCATAAACCGATGTGGTACTGATAAAAATAAGTTGCTTGGGCGGTACCTGACTGTATAACGCGGTTATTAGTTGCTGCATCGCTGAGGTAAATTGACTCAAGTCGGTATTGCGTCTGCCCGGCGGAATATTAAGAATAAAGGTACTGTCAGGAGCTACCGCGAGAAGCGCTTCAGGGTTATTTCCCAGCGCAAAAGAGATGGCGTGAATACCTTGTTGATTTAAGTGCCTGGCTTTGTCTTCGCTACGGGTAGTACCGTAGATACTCATCTGGGAACGGAAATGGCTGGCGAGATATCCTCCCAGCCAGCCACAACCACACAGTATGAGTTTATTTTCTTGTTGGGATGTCATGTGCGCTACCGTTTTTTTGTTTGGCTCAAGCTTAACATTTCCGGTAGCGATTTCATTATTGTTTCAGCGCAGACTTACCGGTGGTTTCCAGTAAATCCAGCCCAGACAATCCAGCGATGTTCTTTTGCATGCGTGATTCGGCATAGTCAGCTTTAGCAAGCACGGTGCATAATGCTTCGGCTTTGCTTTCCAGTGCATCAGTCTGGCCTTCAACACGTTGTTCAAACATTTCACCAAAGTTTTCCATACGGCCGGCAAAAGCTTCCATGTCGCCGTCCTCAAACAGCATCTGGCGGCCAATTGCCATTAACAGGTGACCGGTAGAACGCTCAACCAGAGATTCAATTTTTTCATCAAACTCTTCGCTCCATGCCGCATCAGCCCAGTCGCCGTCCAGCCCCGTGCTGTCAAATTTATAAGTGCCATCGGCGGCGTAGAAACGCTCGTCAATCCGGGTCGACAGATCGGTGAACAGCGTATCAAAATCCTCAGTAAGGTCATTATCTTCACCCAGCAGTTCAGTGAATACTTCGGTGATGGCGAAGCTGGCAATCTTGATGCCGTCACGGGCAATTTCAACTGTCATGGGGATGGCGGTTTCAATACTGCTGTAATAATCAGACACCCAGCGTTGTTCGTCGTTATCCAGGTTTACTGCCTGATTATCAACGTATAGCTGGTGACTTGGCGTGATCAGAACCTTCTCGCCACTTTCGGTGGTGATGGTCAGATCGCCATGATCAAAGGTTACCGAGCCGTGCAGTTCCATATTACATTTATTATCAACTTCAACGTGTGCCAGTGCAGGTTGAGCAATCAAGGCGGTCGTTAAAATTAATGATGCAGCAACAGTTTTCATGGTTATCCTCAATTTTGCTTTTAAACAATACGAATGTCGTATCGCAATTCACAGGCCAATCTGTTAAATTTTTATAAAACAATGGGTTATGTTTTTTGTTGTACTAAAGTTGAGAATTTATTCCCTATTGTTTTGGAAGTAACACTAATTATTAGCATATTTGACCATGTTCATTATTCAGCGGAATATTGATTTTGCGCATGTTCATTTTTGTTTCCTTAGTGCATAATACGCGCAGAATTTTTATAGGGTAAAGATTATGAGTGACTGGATTGATGCAATTTTATTTGGTGTTGCGTTAGTAGCGTTTACTTTAGGCATGAGCAGCATAGTCATGGGCTTTATGTCTGGCAAAGAGGGCAGCGAAGCCCTGCACGAGCGCATTGAAATGGGTTATCTGGGTGTTAGTGGCCTGGTGATCAGCCTGTTGATGCTCTACGTCATCAGCTAATTAACGGCTCATCGACTTTCGGTAAAGAAAAAGCGCTCTTCAAGAGCGCTTTTTTTGTGTCAGTCTTTTACTGTCTCAGGGGCTTTATCCGTATGATTTTGTTGGCTTGCCGGGCCCGACAGAGCGGCCAGGTGACTGTCACGCTGATAGGCTCTTAGTTCAAACAACGGCAGCATGGCCATGATATGGTCGAAAATATCCGCCTGAACCTTCTCGTAGGCCACCCAGGACTTATCCCGGCAAAAGCAATACACTTCCAGCGGTAATCCTAACTCATTGGGCGGCAGTTGCCGGACCATCAGCGTCATGTCCTGATTGATTTTGGGGTGTTTGTCCAGATAGGCTTCCAGATAAGCGCGAAATGTACCAATGTTGGTTAACGCACGACGATTGAGTAAGTCACCCTCATCAATAGAATTGTCTTTATGATAACGCTGTAGTTCGTCAATTTTACTTTTGATGTAATCAGCAATAAAACGAATTTTTGCTACCTTTTGCAGGCTCTTCTCATCGTAAAGACGGATTGAATGGATATCGATATACACGGCGCGCTTGATGCGCCGCCCGCCTGACTCCTGCATGCCGCGCCAGTTTTTAATCGCTTCGTTGGTCAGTGAATAGGTTGGAATGGTGGAAATGGTATTGTCCCAGTTTCTGACCTTGACGTTGGTTAGTCCCAGCTCGATGATTTCGCCATCAACGCCAAACTTGTCAACCTGGATCCAGTCGCCATTGTTGAATAAACGGTTAGCGGTAATCTGGATGCCCGCTACAAATCCCAGAATAGTGTCACGGAATATCAGTAGCAGTACTGCAGCAATGGCGGTCAGGCCGGAGAGCAGTAACAGCGGGCTCCGCTCTACGATAAGCGATACGCTGAGTAACATCAGCACAATAAACAGCACTAGCTTGGCGACCTGAACAAAACCAGTAATCGATGCCTGTGCCGCAAAAGGAGTGGAGTTATACCAGTCTTCAAAGGTATTCAGTAACGCACTCACCGACAATGCTGCGACGGTCATCAAATACAATAATGAGCCTTTCAGTAACACGGTGTACAGCAGACTGTCGCTGGTCAGCAGCACATGAGTACTGGCAAAAATGATTAGCGCTGGCGCCAGGTGAATGAGTCGTTTGAAGAAGCCATGGCTGTGCAGTGCGTCATCCCAGTGGGTTTTGCTTCTCAGGATAAAGCGGGTGACAAACGAATTCAGCATGACCCGGCTAACTAACAGGCCGGTAACAGCCAGTACAAAAATGAGTAATAAGGAAAAGCTGTTGTACAGCGAACCGTTTAATACGATGTCGGTATCAACCTGCCTGAGCAGTCTAACGAAGTTTTCCCGAAGCGTTTCCGCTGTGACCATTTAATTACCCTTTTTTAATCCAATAATGTTGCGGTCTTTATCCTGCCACAGGGTATTTACCCATTGCTGGAAGCCGGCTTTAAACTGTGCATCGGTATAATAGTCGCCAATGGCTTGGGCTGGAATGTCAATCACATTCACATCCACAATGATTCGTCGCATTTGACCACTTAACATGGCCAGCATGGGATGCTTTGGATTATCCGGATAAAGCAGTGAAATATCCAGGATATTGGTAAACAGCTCGCCCATTGTTGCTAGAGTGAAAGCAATACCCCCGGCTTTTGGCGGCAACAGCTGCTGATAGGGGCTTTTTTTACTGGCATGCTTGGCCGGGGTAAACCTTGTGCCTTCAACAAAGTTGATCACCGTGGTGGGCTTGTGGCGAAATTTCTGGCAATAGCGTTTGGTCGTGTCGATATCAGTGCCCCGTTTATGCGGATATTTTTTAAGATAGGCTGGCGAATAGCGCTTCATAAATGGCATTTCCAGTGCCCAGGCAGCAAGCCCAACAAACGGAAGCCAGATGAGTTCTTGTTTTAAGAAAAACTTGGGGGCCGGGATCCTGAATGCCGAAAACTCAATGAGCAGGACGATATCCAGATAACTCAGGTGATTGGCAATAATCAGGTACCAGTTTTCTTTACTCAGCTGACCCCGCACCCGGTAATCAAGGGTGACCGGATTAAATAGTCGGATAAGCGCCAGACTGCATTTACCAAAACATAGCATATAAAAGTTCATCAGTGGTGCCAACGCGCGTTGTACTGCCGGAATGGGCAGCACAAAACGCAGCAAACCAAACATGATGACCAGGCCCCCCCACAAGGCCAGGTTAGCCAGTTGCAGAGGCAAATGGATAATAAATATTAGCGGGGACAGTATTGCTCTTAGCATTACTTACACCGTCTTCCAGTTTTCTAATCGCTGATCTTTCGCGCGCCATTGGGCATTGAGCCATTGCTGAAAACGGGCGCGTTGTTCCGGATTTTCAAAGTATTCCATGACCTTTATATCTTCCGGGAACAGCCCTTTCAGAGGTTTTACATCTACGTGCAGCTTTATGTTTCTGACCGAGCCGTTAATGAAATCCCAGAAAGAGGGAGTACCGGCCGGATAAAAAATGGTGACGTCGATAAACTGATGAAGTTGGCCACCCATGGCATTGAGCACAAACGCAATACCTCCTGCCTTGGGTTTTAACAGGTGTTTAAACGGCGACGATTGGCGGGCATGTTTTTCTTCGGTATAGCGCGTTCCTTCCACAAAATTCATAATGCTGGCGGGTTTGTACTTAAATTTCTCGCAAGCCTTTTTGGTGGTTTCCATGTCTTTCCCTTTTAAATGCGGGTTTTTGGCCAGAAACGATTTGCTGTAGCGGCGCATAAAGGGAAAGTCCAGCGCCCACCAGGCCAGACCTAAAAGGGGCACCCAGATCAGTTGCTGTTTAAGGAAAAATTTCAAAAATGGGATTTCACGGTTAAATATACGCTGAAGTAATAAAATGTCGACCCAGGATTGATGATTGGCAATGACCAGGTACCAGTCATTACGGGCTAGCCCTTCCAGCCCAGAGACTTCCAGCGTGGTGCGGCTGAATATTCGCTGATTAAAATTATTAACGCTGATCCAGCCTACGGCGCAGGCATCCAGCAGATAGGTCATAAAGGTCCGCCAGGGTTTGAGCGGAACAACAAGCTTTAACACCGCCAGGGCCAACACTAATGGTACCCAGAACAGCGTATTGAGCCCATAAAGTAGCGCCGACAGCGCGCCGTTGAGGCTATGAAACAGGGTTTTCACTACAGTCATCTTACCAGTTGCAAAATTGCGCACAGTGTAACGTAAACCGGGCTTAAAACCGATACTTAATCGAGTTAAGTAGGGATAAAAGTATATTCAGAGGGTGTTTTCATTGTGACTACTGAAACGCCCGGTGCGTGCCAGTTAAAGGGACATGAATGAAGTAAGATTCAACGGTAAGTCTAGCGTTTTTTAACTTTTTGTTTACGTTTTGCCGTCCTTTGATTGTGCCTGGTAACCCATCAGGTATGGTGCCAGTAATTCAATTGTTGAGGCATCCGATGAAACTACCCATCCACAAAAAAAGCACTATCGACCTGCGAGCCAAATGCCGGCTGGCAACCTGGCTGACTCTGGCTCTTACCCTCAGCGCTTGTAGCGAAAGTAATACTACAAACAGTGTAAATGAGAGTGAAAACTCACAAACTGAGCAGGTTCTGCCGTATCAGGATACGTCATTGCCGATGAATCAACGGGTCAATGACCTGGTGAGCAGAATGTCGTTGGCAGAAAAAGTGGCTCAAATGTACAACGATGCACCGGCCATCGAGCGGCTGGATGTACCCGCCTACGACTATTGGAATGAGGCATTACATGGTGTAGCCCGGGCAGGTGAGGCAACGGTTTTCCCCCAGGCCATTGGTATGGCAGCGATGTGGGACAAAGCGTTGCTCAATCAGGTTGCCACGGTAATCTCCGATGAAGGACGCGCGAAGCACCATGCCTTCAAGCAAGAAGGTTTGAGCTACCGCTATACGGGTTTAACCTATTGGTCGCCGAACATAAATATATTCCGCGATCCGCGTTGGGGGCGGGGCCAGGAGACCTACGGTGAAGACCCTTTCCTGACCGGCGAGCTGGGCGTAGCGTTTATTAATGGCCTGCAGGGCGATGACGAAACTTACTTAAAAACTGCTGCTACGGCCAAACACTATGCGGTACATAATGGTCCGGAAATATCACGTCATTCAGACGATTATGTCGTTTCCGATAAGGATCTCTACGAAACTTACCTGCCTGCTTTCGAAAAGGCGGTAGTAGAGGCCGACGTCGAAGCCGTAATGTGTGCCTACAACCGGGTGAACGGTCTGCCGGCCTGTGGCTCCGATCGGTTGTTAAAGGAAATCCTGCGCGGCAGTTATCAGTTTGACGGGCATGTAATGTCTGATTGTGGTGCCATTGCTGATTTTTACGACCCTAAAGCGCACAACGTAACGTCCTCGCCGGCGGCAGCTGCAGCCTGGGCGGTAAAAAGCGGTACCGATTTGAATTGCGGAACAGGGCGTCTGAGCAGTTTTGCTAACCTTACCTTTGCCGTACAGAAAGGCTTTATTGAGGAGTCGTTGATAGACCAGGCGGTAGGTCGCCTGATGATGACCCGGTTTAAGCTGGGTATGTTTGATCCCGACCGTGACGTGCCCTTTGCTGATATTCCGATAGAGGTGGTAGGGTCTGAAGAACATCTGGCACTAACGCAAAAAGCGTCGGAACGTTCCCTGGTCTTGTTGAAAAACAATGGTGTGCTACCTCTTAAGCCTGATGTCAAAGTGGCAGTGATCGGACCCAACGCGGATAATCAGGATGTTCTGCTGGGTAACTACAATGGTCTGCCGGTCAATCCGGTTACCGTACTTCAGGGCATTAAAAACTACACGGGCAATGAGGCAGTTCCTTATGCTCCCGGCAGTGCCCTGATTGACGACATTTACGGCCACTGGCAAATCCTGGATGATTCGGTGTTGTTCCATCGGGATGAAACCGGCGAATTAAGCCCCGGGGTGAAGGTGGAATACTATGCCGTCGCGCGTGAACCTATTACCGATTTCTCCTCATTAAGAGTGCCAGCTAAACAAACGGGAAGCGCAGTAAATTCTGAGTTACTAAGTAAATTGCAAATTCGTCCCCTGCGTTCGCCGGTTAGCGGGAAGTGGCTGGATGATTTTGCCATGGTGGCACGCGGCCAGCTTGTGCCACAGGAGTCGGGCAGTTACCGATTTGACGGGCCGGGTGAAGTTACCCTTAATGGTGAAGTGGTAAACGGCGCGGTGGAGCTTAATGCAGAGCAAAGCTACGACTTTAAAGTCAGTCATATGGTCGTCTCCAATCCGGTTAGTAATACCGCTGGCGGCCTGCGGGCAGAGTGGCAGTTACGTTGGGTAAACGAAAGTACAGACTTGCAAAAAGAGGCAATTGCCAAAGTACAGCAAGCCGATGTCGTGGTAATGGCTGTTGGCATTTCGCCTCGCATCGAAGGGGAGGAAATGCCGGTAAAACTGGAAGGGTTTAACTATGGCGATCGCACTAGTATTGACTTACCAGCGGAGCAACAGGCACTGATTAAAGCGGTAGAAAAGCTCGGCAAGCCTGTCGTGCTGGTTAACTTCAGTGGCAGTGCCATGGCGCTTAACTGGGAACAGCAAAATATCGATGCGATCATTCAGGCGTTCTACCCAGGTGAAGCGACCGGCACTGCCCTGGCCCGGATCCTGTGGGGAGAGGTGAATCCTTCCGGGCGCTTGCCGGTTACCTTCTACAAAAATCTTGATGGCTTTGCGCCACTGGATGATTATGCCATGGCTAATCGCACCTATCGCTACTTTGAAGGAGATGTACTCTATCCTTTCGGCTACGGTCTCGGCTACAGCACAATGCAATACAGCAGTTTACAAGCGCCTGCAACGCTGTCATCAGGTGAAGATTTAACCCTGCAAGTAACGCTTAACAACCTGGGGGAGCAGGCAGCCAGTCAGGTTACCCAGGTTTATGTGAGTATGCCGGATGCACCGGTGAACACACCGAAGCTCAGCCTCAAAGGCTTTACCCGCACGGATATTGGCGCGGGCGAACAACTGACGGTTTCACTCACTCTTAGCGCGGACGAGTTGGTATACATCAACGAACAGGGACAAAAAGTGCCTTATGTCGGCGCTCTCGATGTATACATGGGAGATGGTCAGCCAGGCTACGGTAATCCGGATGCGGTTGCCCACTCACGTATTGCGTTGCAGTAAAGGAGCCTGATGATGTTGAGTCGTCTGACGGCCTCGTTAATTCTGCCGTGTCTTGTTGCCAGCTGCGCCGCGAAGGCGGGAGCCGGTCTGGCCGACAAATATGAAGCTCAATTTCTGATTGGTACAGCGGTGAAATCAAGCGATCTGAGGTCAACGTTGCCGGCTAAGCAGGCACCTGTTTGTCGTGAATTTAATGCTTTCACCGCCGAAAATGCGATGAAATGGCAGCATGTTCAGCCAGAGCCAGGCGTTTTTTCCTTTGCCATGGCCGATCAGTTAGTCCGCATTGCTCAGCAATGTAACGGTAAAGTGATTGGCCACACGCTGGTGTGGCATCAGCAAACACCTGACTGGGTGTTTGAGGATGAGGCAGGCAAGGCGGTGAGTCGGGAGGTTTTACTCGCCCGCCTGCGCGAGCATATATATACCCTGGTGAGCCGCTATAAAGGGCAAGTGACAGGCTGGGATGTAGTGAATGAAGCACTGAATGAAGACGGCTCCTTGCGTGATACGCCCTGGAGGCGGATCATCGGCGACGACTACATTGAATACGCTTTTAAATATGCCAAACAGGCCGATCCATCCGCTGAGCTGTATTACAACGATTACAATCTGTATAAGTCGCCAAAAGTGGCGGGCGCAATCAGGCTGGTTAAACAACTAGCCAGCAAAGGTATTCAGGTAGATGCCGTGGGCATGCAAGGCCATTATTCGCTGTTTTATCCCGCGCTCAGCGACGTTGAGCATAGCATTATTGCCCTGATTGACGCCGGAACCCAGGTAGCCATTACCGAACTGGACGTCACAGTACTACCGCTTCCGGAAAATGCCCATACCGGCGCGGATATAACCCAGAGTTTTACCGCGCACCCGGTTTACGACCCTTATACGGCTGGCTTACCGGAGAAACAGCAGCAATTGCTGGCCAGCAAATATAAAGAATTGTTTGGTCTGTTTCTGAAACACGCCGGGCACATTAGCCGAGTCACCTTGTGGGGCAGTACCGACGGTGATTCATGGCGCAATAACTGGCCTATTCGAGGGCGAACGGATTATCCGCTGCTACTGGACCGTGAGGGCAAACCCAAAGCTGCCTACCTGGCAGTATCTGAGTTGGCTACCCACAATCACTAACGCAGAAACGCAGAAACGCAGAAACGCAGTGACAGTAAAGCGTGCGTTATAGGGATTTAAATTGCGAACAAAGTCTTTGGGAATATTCCCGGAGTGAAGTATCGCACAGGGGGAAACCACTGCCCGGTTAAACTTACAGGGCACCTGTAAAACCCGCTCAAACAGCGGCGTATCACCGTTAATGTAGCCAGGCTCAGGCGACTGCGCGCGCAAATGTCTGGCCAGATTTTGTTGATAGGCCGCGCAACCTGACTCCGTTATCGCTACATGCCCGGTAGGTTTGTAGCGGTAAAAGCTGGTTCCACCAAACGCAGGTGAGCAGAGGTTTTGGCGATAAACTCGGCCTGGCCTGGCATGTAATTCACGGATTTTCTGACGACCCGCTGGATCCCTTCAAGGCGTCGGGCCAGTTTATCATCCGGAAAAATGTCTGCCAGCGCGTGATATCCCTCAGGACGAAGACCTTGCCCATACATCACTTCAAACCAGCTTAAGTCACTAAACAATTCGTTATTAAAACGGCTAATGCGGCCGTTGGCCTAAAATGGTCGATTTTTTCCTGCAAGGTATCGGGAATAGCCATGTACTTACAGTACCGCCAGAACTCAGTATCCTCACGCTCGGTGGCATGATAGTGCAGGATCAGGCAATCGCGGATACGGGTGAAGTCAAAGTCCATTTCTGTGTTGTATTGGTCAATATCACTCTGGCACCGTTGTTGGAAAGGGAAGTAACTAAAGAATTTGGAGATAGCGACCTGCACCAGGTGTAAGCTGGTGGACTCCAGTGGTTTCATAAAGCCGCCAGATAACCCTACTGCCAGACAGTTCTTATGCCAGAACTTGTGCCGTTTGCCGGTCACAAAGTGAATTTGTCTGGGGTCTGCCTGGAAAGAGGCTGCTTATATTAAAGCCAATGCTGGTCTAAAAATATTCGGCGAAGGCGGGGTATCTATCAACAGAATGTTAAAAAATCACAAATTGAAAACCATATATATAGCATATAGCGACATTTCATTAGCACTTGTTTGGAGCAAAACGAAAGACTCTATTTATAGCGATGTTTCACATGGTGAGTAATGTAATGGATATCAGCGTCAGAGAGAAAGGGATAGCAAAAGTGTTATCCCTTCTAATATTTTAGTCTTCCCTCGCCAACATCGCTGCGAGTGAATAAACCAAAGGTGCATTCCAGTTTATAGTGACTTCGTTAGTTGAGTAACTACACCAACTGTCGGTATAAGAAGTTGCTGGCAAAGATGAAGGGTACCGGCAGTGATCCTGTTGACCATTCTGGGCTCCACCGGCTAAAAAGCCAGGTACTGGTTCTGCGATCCCATCAGCCTGTGACTGGCGATGATGAATAAACAGTGGTGTCTGTTCGCCATAGCCTGTGACATAGCTGTACCCGGTGGGATTTTTCCCTAATACGTAGTCCACCAGGCCGGTAAAAGCATGGTGGTAATCAGGGTTATTCGTAAGCCGGTAGGCGCTGGCCAGTATCATGGCATGGTTCATGGCGACACCATTGCTGCCCCAAACAAAATCCTGAGCGGCCATGGCAGTTCTGAATGGTGAGTTTTTGCTGGTTTTTACCAGCGTATCCGCATAATCCAGAAAACGCGTTCTAAGCAAATTATAACGCTGTGAGGGTAAAGTTCTGCGCCCCTCATCAGCGAGTAATGACAGATACGCTAATCCCATGGTGTTTGACCAGCCGGGGGTGGTTGGAGGGCCCAGATAGCGCTCTACCTGAGTGAGATAATGTTGCTCATCGGTAGCCAGAAACAACTCACTGGCGGCCCAGGCAAACTCATCTGTGAAATCGCTGTCGCCGTATTCGCCGGTTTTCACGTTGCCTTCATTGGTGTAACGAATATCCGGATGCTCTAGCGCCCATTGCCATGCCCGCTCTGCTGCGCCTAAGTAGGTATGCTGCATATCAGGATAAACGCGGGCTGCGGTGGCCATTACCGCAGCAAAATTGAGCGTAGCGGCAGTCCCCTTTGCCACCACAAAACGCTGATCGGTGGCTTGGTCTGGCATCACTGCAGGGGCAAAATTCAGGGTGGTGAGCTTGTGAAACACACCGCCATCAGCGTCCTGCATGGTAAGCATCCAGTCAAGATTCCAGCGAACTTCATCGAGAATGTCCGGCTGCGTATTTGTCGACTCAGGAATATTCCAGCGACGTTCGGCGTAAAATTTTGGGAAGTCAAGATAGGCCCGCATCAGGGTATAGGTAGAAATACCCGAATTAACAACATATTTGTTGTAGTCTCCCGCATCATACCAGCCTTTGGTACTGGCTATTATTTGTTGAGAGGCATTCAGGTTAATTACACTGGTATCCGGATGACCGGCTGCCCTGTGCCATTTTCCGGCAAAAGCCGGATCAAGCTCTATGCCTGCACGGTTATAATAGTATGCTTTGATGGTGGCGTCGTGCAGTGCGCCAAGTCGGGCAGGGGAAATTTTAAATGTGGTGTAATTATTATTACTTAGCTCCAGACGGTACAGACCAGGTTGAGTAATACTGCTGACGTCAGCGACCGAAACGACCTGATCAGCGAGAGACCAGTGCTCAGGTGAGCTGGCTGTGCCCTGCATTACCGTTTCGCCGGTCGCGGCATTCGTCACCGTAAACTCAACTGGCAGTGAACTGCGCACAATAACGTGCTTTTGCTGATCAGGTAAAAAGCCCACCTGATTCTTGTAAAAGGCAATTGTTGGGTCTGTCACCGTGTTGCCCTGAGCTGAGGGCGAAGTGTCACTGTTGTAGGCCGAGCAGCCAACCGTCGCGATTGTCAGAGATACCGCGATTGCCAGTCTGGAAAAACGTTTTACCTTATTATTCATTATTATTCCCCGCTGATGAAGGTTGCTGGTTACTGTCCGAGGGGCTGATTGTCAGGGAAAACGGTGCAGCAGGCAGACCGTTGCTGCTAAATATTCCGGGCTCCGGATTATCCGCCCAGCCATAACGAACGCTAACCGGATCACTGACCTGCTCGCTGGTTAATGCAACGGAGTTGGCATTGACTTTCGCGCTGGCCCAGTGATACTGCCCATTTTCGCCGGCAATTGCGAAACTGTATTGGAGCGGCGAGGCGGCTCGCAGACCTTCACCGGTATGACTAAATTGCACAACCACAGTCCCGCTATCCACACGCATTGAGGTAACTACCGGACCTTGGTAAGCGACGTCTTGTTCATAGGCCAGATGCCGGGCAGTTAGCGCTAATCGTTCACCTACGGCGGCTTTATTCACCGGATGAATGTCATTCCATTCGCCCACATCTATCGTCACTATCGAGGATGTATTGGCTAGCTCCGCGGCTTGTATTTGTTGATCACGCATAACTGCCCAGTTACTTTCTACAGGTTGGTTCTGGCGCTGCATGAAGTTGCTCAACTGGACGATTAAAAACGGCATATCCGGCTGTTGCCATTGGGTTCGCCAATGGTTAATCATTGCTTTGAGTTTTTCCGCGTAGTCACGGGGCGCCCCACTGTTTGACTCACCCTGATACCAAAGCGCGCCAGTGATGGGGAACCCGGTAGCCGGCGCAATCATGGCATTATATAACCCTGTCGGTTGCCAACGTATAAATGTCGAGCCAATCAGCGAGGGCATTTCGGCACCGATTTTATAACGCCATTCACCTGAAAGAGGATAACGGGCCTTATCAGTCCCTAAGAAATAAGCTTTATCTTTTACAAAACCGCTCTCGTTACCATTGGCGGTAATTCGGACTGCAATCACGTTATCACCTTTTTTCAGTATCTCCGGCGAGACGCTGTAGCGTCGTGGTGGATACTGATAACCAGTGTTGCCGACTTCATGGCCGTTAATATAGGCTATGTCTGCGTCAACAATGCGGCCTAAACGAAGTTTCACTGGCTGAGTGGGTACTTCATCCAGGTGGATAGTTTTGCGTAACCACCATACTCCGTTAAAACCTGGGCCTTTGATTGGCAGGTTGCCGGGTAGTGCGATGCGCTGCCAGTCGCTGTCATCCAGTTCCGGAGCAAACCATTTGGTCTCGGATTGCAGGCCTTTATCCTTTTGATTCAGGGTTGTATACCAGGCATCTGAACGGGCTTTGTCTTGTGCACGTGTCTGGGCATCCACCTGAGGGTCGGCGAAGCGTTCTGCTGCCGTTATTTTGTCCGGGTAGGGAGCCAGAATATCGCGGTGCATCCAGGCTTCAATCGGCGATCCACCCAGTGATGCATTAACAATCCCAACAGGCACGTTCTGGTCGAGATAAATATGTCGGGCAAAGTAATAAGCCACTGCTGATAGTTGACGAATATTTGCTTGTGTTGCCGTAAGCCATTGTCCGCCATTATAATCGTTGTTTGTACCATCAAACCGGTAGGTATCCGGAACGGTAAATTCGCGAATTAATGGAAAGTTGGCTTCTGCCACATCAAGAGGGTAAGCCTCTTCAACCCTGGCCATGGGAAGCTCCATGTTTGATTGCCCGGAGGTGAGCCATACATCGCCAAAATACAGATTGTTAATGGTAAGGGTGTCGGTACTTTTGATGATAAGTTGATGGGGGCCTCCGGCAGGCTGCGCTGGCAATTCATAGCGCCATTGACCATTAGCTGCGCTGGTTACACCGAGCAGGTTGCCATCAAAGAATACTTGAATCGGAACCTTTGAATCTGTTGTGCCAGTTAACGGGATAGGCTTATTGCGCTGTAACACCGCGTTGTCTGAAATAAGCCTGTGTAAGGTGGTGACTGCCTCAGCACATTGCGTCATCAGGCAGGTACATAGCAAAAGAATCCGAATCAAATTATATCTCCTTCAGAAACAAAAAAAGTGCAGAGAATGTCTGCACTTTTCTAAGTAAAAATAATAGCTTATCGGAAGATAACCTGGTTAACCTTGTTCTCCAGCAGTTCCTGCTTGCCCGATACCTGTTTCGGATTAAGCTGCTGTTCTGTAGCTAAGCCCGCCAGTGATTCCAGAGAAAAACCACCGTTGAGAATCTTCTCGCCCAGCTCGCCGTTCCAGCCTGCGTACCGCTTGGCTTTCGCATCGGCAATAAAATCATTTTCAAGCATCGCAGCCGCTTTCTTCAGGCCCAGAGCACAGGTATCCATACCACCAATATGACCGTGAAACAGGTCTGCAGCATCAATACTCTGACGGCGTAACTTGGTGTCGAAGTTGAAACCTCCTGAGGTGTAACCGCCGTTTTTGAGGATTTCGTAACAAATCAGGGTCATTTCTTCCACGCTGTTAGGGAACTGGTCAGTATCCCAGCCTAACTGAGCATCACCACGGTTGGCGTCAATTGAGCCAAATACACCCAACGCAAAAGCGGTCGCGATTTCATGGTGGAAAGAGTGGCCGGAAAGTGTGGCATGGTTGGCCTCAATATTCACCGCAAACTCTTTCTCCAGTCCGAACTCTTTCAGGAAGCCGTAAACAGTCGCGGTATCGTAGTCATACTGATGCTTAGTTGGTTCCTGCGGCTTAGGCTCAATAAGCAGCAAGCCGTCAAAGCCAATCTTGTGCTTATGTTCTACTACCATGTTCATAAAACGTCCGAGCTGTGCACGCTCTCGTTTCAGGTCGGTATTAAGCAGCGTTTCGTAACCTTCGCGTCCGCCCCACAATACGTAGTTAGCGCCGCCCAGGGTTTTGGTGGCATTCATCGCGTGAAATACCTGAGTTGCCGCGCGGGCGAAGATTTCGGGATCCGGATTGGTTGCCGCCCCGGACATATAGCGTGGATGACTAAAGACGTTGGCAGTGCCCCATAACAACTTCATGCCGGTAGCTTCTTGTTTGGCTGCCAGAACATCCGTCATTTCGCTGAAGTTGCGAATATAGTCGTTAACACTGTCACCTTCTGGTGCTACGTCGATGTCGTGGAAACAGTAATAGGGGGCCCCAAGCTTGGCAAAAAACTCAAAGGCCACATCGGCTTTTTGCTTAGCCCGTTCCATGGCATTGCCTGGTTGTAGCCATGGACGGTCGAAGGTATTGCCACCGAATACATCCGCACCATCCCAGCAGAAGTTGTGCCAGTAGCAGGAAGCAAAGCGCAAATGCTCTTCCATGGTTTTGCCTAACACCACTTCTTTGGGGTTATAGTGTTTGAAAGCCAGTGGGTTAGTGGACTCGGCACCTTCGTACTGAATGGGGCTGATGTCCTGGAAAAAATCCGCCATAGTTAACTCCTGAGTGGGCCGAATGGCCCGTTATAATGATAATTGCTAATACTGTGCAATCGGCGTGAATTCGACAATTATGTAAACTTCATCGACTTTTGTGTTTTTTGTTAAAGTTGTGAATTAACTGAAAAGTACAGCTCGCGAAACTGTTGGCGCCGCTGACTATAGTAGGCTTTGAGTGCAGAATCTGGCTCGTAACTGGCTACCAGTTCCGGCACCGGGCAGATATCTCTGACTGGCGTTTGCGGAGAAACGCCCATTTGGGCCAGTCTTGCCGCGCCCAGTGCTGGCCCAACGTCACCGGCTTTGCGGTAATTCATGGCAATACCACTGACGTTGGCTAGCAGTTGACGCCAGTAAGTACTTTTTACCCCGCCACCGATCAGGCTGATACCATCGACCTGAATGCCGCACCCATGCACCGCATCAATACCGTCGGCCAGCGCCATGGAAACGCCCTGCACAACGGCCTGGGCCATATGTGCCCGGGTTGTTGAGGCTGTCAGTCCAAAAAAGCCGGCTTTGGCATTGGGGTTATTGTGTGGCGTGCGCTCGCCGGTTAAATAAGGTAAAAAAAATGGTGTATTCGGGTCATCCGGCCGGGTGTTATTAACCACATCGTCAAACACTTCGGCTACTGAACTGTAGCCGGAGTTTTTGGCAAACCAGTCAAGACAGCTGGCTGCGCTTAACATGACTGACATCAGGTGCCAGCGGTGTCCAACGGCATGACAAAAGCTGTGGACGGCTGATTCCGGATCACTGCGGTAATCGTTGGTGACCGCGAAATACACACCGGAGGTGCCCAGCGATAGCATGGCCTGGCCTGCATCAATAATGCCGCAACCAACGGCTCCGGCGGCATTATCGCCCGCTCCTGCTACAACGGGAATAGCATTCATGCCCCAGCGACTGGCTACTTCTGTACGCAAATATCCGGTAATCTCATTACCTTCAAACAAGGCTGGCATGTGCTTTTCGCTTAACCCGCAGGCCATCAGCATGGATTTACTCCAGCTACGTTCACCAGTGTTCAGCCAACTGGTACCGGCCGAATCTGACATGTCTGAGGCAAATTCACCGGTAAGTTTGTAGCGTAGATAATCTTTAGGCAGAAGTACCTTATCTACCTGCTTGAACAGGTCAGGCTCGTTTTCCTTTACCCATAATAATTTGGGAGCCGTGAAGCCGGGCATCACCAGGTTACCCGTGATCACGCGCGCCTTTGCCACCGTGCTTTCCAGGGTCTTGCACTGCGATTCGCTGCGACCGTCATTCCATAGAATGGCAGGGCGTAGCACCTGACCCGCTTTATCGAGCAGGGTCGCACCATGCATTTGCCCAGCCAGGCCCAGGGCTTTTACCACCGATAAGTCGTTACGTAGCTTTAGTTCATCCAGCGTTTCACAGGTTGCTGCCCACCAATCCTTAGGGTCTTGTTCAGACCATAGTGGGTGTGGCATGGCTACCGTTAACGAAGAAGACGCTGAGTCTACCACCGTGCCACTTTCATCGGTCAAAATGGTTTTGACACCAGATGTGCCTAGATCAATACCAATATACATAATTGTTCTCATGGGAAATATTAGGGGCTTATGCTGATTGCGAAATCACTAAATCGCAATTACGAAAATTTGTTGTTTTTTTGTTAATTCGAACAAGGTGTATTAGTATGCTCTGAAACAAGAAATATCGTAAAAAAAAGTTATTTAATTTAAATAAAGTGGTTAATCAGTATACAGATTTTGAGTGTGACATTAATCGCTATGGGCACAACCGGCAAGCACGGAGCAATTTATGTTTGATAATAAACACAGTATTACGCTTTTATTCAATGCCAATAAAATCTACGACCGACGTATTATTGCGGGCGTGGGAGATTACCTGCAAACGTCTAAGGTTGACTGGGATCTGTATCTGGAAGAAGACTTTATGGCGCGCCTGGATCATCTTGATGAATGGAGCGGCGACGGTATTATTGCCGATTATGATAACCCGGAAATTCAGGCGGCCCTGCAAAAGGCTAACGTACCGGTGGTAGGCATTGGCGGTTCATATGCAAATCCGGCTGATTACCCCGATGTGCCTTATGTGGCAACTGATAATTATGCGCTGATTCAAGCCGCTTTTGAGCATCTTCGACAAAAAGGCATTCAACGTTTCGCCTTTTACGGCGCGCCGGTGAATGAGCATCATCGTTGGGCTCAGGAACGTGAAAATGCAATGCTGGAAATCACCCGTTCACAAGGTTATGAGTGTCATGTTTATCGTGGACATCCGGTTCGACCGGAGACCTGGCAGTATACAACCAAACGGCTGGCAGATTGGTTAAGAAGTTTACCCACGCCGGTGGGTATTATTGCGGTTACGGACTCACGAGCACGTCATTTGCTGCAGGTATGCGATCATATCGGCATGCTGATCCCTGATAGGATGTCAGTCATTGGCATTGACGATGATGAACTGGCCCGCTACCTGAGTCGGGTGAGTCTGAGCTCCGTACGCCAGGGCTGTTTTGAAATGGGGGTTCAGGCGGCGAAAACCCTGCATCGGATTCTTAAGGGGCATAACAAGCCGCGTAAGCCAGTGCTCATTCCGCCTGAATGTGTTGCCGAACGCCAGTCTACTGACTTTAAAGCCATTAGTGATCCGCATGTTATGCAGGCTATGCACTATATCCGTCAGAATGCGTGCCGCGGCATTAAGGTAGATCAGGTGCTTGACTACGTTGGAGTTTCACGCTCAAACCTTGAGCACCGTTTTAAAGAAGAACGTGGCCACAGTATTCACAGCGAGATCCATAACGAAAAGCTGAACCGTGCCTGCAAGATGCTGGAGAATTCTGACGAAGCAACTTCACAAATCGCCAAGATCTGTGGATATCCGTCGTTGCAGTATATGTATGCAGTCTTTAAAAAGCACTTCGATCAAACGCCAAAAGAATACCGCGACGCGCGGCGCGATAAGGAAGATCAGGACCTGGCATTGAAGGCTTCCTGAAAGGTATAGCAGGCAGCAGGACGGTATTATACGTCCTGCTTCCGGTAATTTGGCTCTGTCTCCCTATGCACTTTGAACATCTCTTTATTTCAATGGTTTAACTTAATACAGCGAACCATACTCTGGGCAGTTATTCGTTTACATTTAGTTCACAGAAAACGCAATTCAGGTTGGGATTTTTCATAACGCCAGCGCGTTGAAGCCTTGCTGGCTTTAACGTTAAATGCCAGTCACATTAATACACAGAGAATGTTTATGAAGCAGCGTGTTATTTTATCTTTACTGACCGGACTGTTGGTAACCGGGTGTCATTCCTCAGGCTCATCAGAGGCTGCGCAGCAGGCAATGGTGATGCCTGCAGAAGTTACCTTCGACTGGTTTAAGTATGCTACGCCGAATAACCGCCCCACGGCACCGGCCGGCGAGTTTGCCAATCCGGTTTTGCCCGGCTTCTATCCTGATCCGTCGATTACAAAAAAAGGAGAAGACTACTACCTGACTACGTCTTCTTTTAGTTATACCCCCGGTTTACCGATCCTACGCAGTAAAAATCTAACCGACTGGGAACTCGTGGGGTATGCGCTGAACCGCGAAGCGCAAATGGAATTCTCCGGTTCGCGCATATCGCGTGGCATTTTTGCGCCGACCATTCGTTACCATGATGGCCTGTTTTATATCATTACCACCTCAATAGATAATGGCGGTAATTTTATCATCACAGCCGAAGATCCGGCCGGTGAATGGTCTGATCCTATCTGGTTACCCGAAGTAGGGGGTATTGACCCGGATATCTTCTTTGATGATGATGGCCGTGTATATATTACCCACAACGAAGCACCTCCCGGAGAGCCGTTATATGAGGGGCACCGTGCTATCTGGATGTGGGAGTATGATCCGGCCAGTCAGAAAGTGTTACCTGATAGCCGCAAGCTGCTGGTCAACGGTGGCGTAGATATCAGTAAAGAACCTATCTGGATTGAAGCGCCGCATATCTACAAAGTGAATGGCTGGTATTATTTATCCTGCGCCGAGGGCGGCACCGGGCCACAACACTCCCAGGTGGTATTCAGATCCCGTTCGCTGGACAAACCTTTTGTTCCCTATGAAAACAACCCGATTCTGACTCAGCGAGATCTGAGTTGGCCACGACCCAATCCGGTGGATACTGCGGGTCACGCCGATATGATTCAGACTGACGCCGGTGAGTGGTGGGCAGTATTCCTGGGCACCCGGCCTTACGAGAACTTCCTGTATAATACTGGTCGAGATACTTTTTTACTGCCCGTGGAGTGGCGTAACGAATGGCCGCATATACTGCCGGCAAAAACGCCTATTCCACCTACCAGTCCGCGTCCGGCCGGTTCAAGCAAACAGCCAGGGACCGACTTTTATGATTGGTCAGATGAATTCAACGGCAACCAGCTCAGCGTGCGCTGGCAAACCCCGAGGGATTTCGATCGTCATTGGGTGAGTATAGAGAATGGTGTACTGGCCATGTCGCCACTGGAAAACCCGCTGTATACCAAAGAGATGGTCAGTTATGTGGGTTCCCACCAGGCTGCAGCATCGTTTGCGGCCAGCACCGAAGTAACCATAGCCAAAGCCTCAACTGCAGAGGCCGGTCTGGCGGCTTTTCAAAGTGCCGCCTACCACTATTTTCTTGGGGTACGTGGTGAACAAGGTCACTATGAGGCGTTTGTTGAACAGGTGGTTGACGGCAAGGTAACCACTGTTGCCCGCCGGGCGCTGACAACCGAAGTAGGTGAACCTGTAAAAGTGAAAGTGCACGGCGAGGGCGCATCAATCGAATTTGCTGTTGAACAGAAAGGTGAGTGGCTGGCGGTTGGCGAACCACAGGATGCTACCTGGTTGAGTACACAAAAAGCGGGTGGCTTTGTTGGCACCACTATTGGCCCGCACGCCAGAAAATAATCAGAGATAAAGGCATGATAAAGCGCTTTGTTAGTATTTTACTGTTGTGTCTCTGTACACCGGCCCTGGCGAGTGAGTATGTTGCCCATCAGTTTGCGGCAGGAGATTTCGTGGTGGCCGACAGCGCCGGAAAAAAAACGGCGACTATCTGGGTAGACAGGAAAGCCAATCCGGGGATCAGAATGGCGGCTGAATCGCTGCAGCAGGATATTAGTCGGGTAACGGGCCTCAAGCCACGCTTAACCAGCAACACAGAAAGTCTGTCGGGCCATGTGATCATTATTGGTGAGCGCGGCCAGGCTGCGCTGGTGGACAAACTGATTGCCAGTAATCAACTGACCGTACAGGCAAAAGCCCGGCAGTGGGAAGGCTATCAGCTTGATACGGTCGCCAATCCGCTCCCCGGAATTGAACAGGCCTGGGTGATCAGCGGTAACGATCGCCGAGGGGTGATTTTTGGTGTTTATGATTTAAGTGAAAAAATCGGTGTGTCGCCCTGGTATTGGTGGGCTGATGTACCGGTGGAAAAACACCAGACATTGGTCATTAAGGCTGGTACGCACATCAGCGATGCACCCAAAGTAAAGTACCGCGGGATCTTCCTCAATGATGAAGCTCCAGCCCTTACCGGTATGGTTCATGAAAAGTTTGGCGGCTACAACGCCAGGTTTTATCAGCATGTGTTTGAGCTGCTGTTGCGTTTGAAATCTAATTTTTTATGGCCGGCGATGTGGAACAATGCGTTTGCCGATGACGATCCGCAAAATATGTATCTGGCCAACGATATGGGCATAGTGATGAGTACTTCGCACCACGAGCCTATGATGCGCGCCGACAAAGAGTGGAACCGCTATGGCAGTGGCCCCTGGGAATATTCTACTAACCCTGAAAAGCTCTACGAATTCTGGGTTGAAGGCGCTAAACGCTACAAAGATAAAGAGGGTATTTTTACCCTGGGAATGCGAGGGCAGGCTGATACGCCCATGAGCGAAGGTGAAAATATCGGTCTGCTGGAGAGAATTGTTCACGATCAGCGCGAAATTCTCGCTGATGTAATGGATAAGCCACTTACTGAGGTGCCCCAGGTGTGGGCGTTGTACAAAGAAGTGCAAGGCTTTTACGAACGCGGTATGCGCGTGCCGGATGATGTGACCTTACTTTGGTCTGACGATAATGCCGGGAATATCCGCCGCCTGCCGACCAAAGCCGAGCGTGAGCGCAGCGGTGGTGCCGGCGTTTACTATCATTTTGATTATGTTGGTGGCCCACGTTCTTACCGGTGGATCAATACCGTGCCACTGGGCAAGGTTTGGGAGCAGATGAATCTGGCCTGGGAATATGGCGCCGATAAAATCTGGATCACCAACGTGGGTGACTTAAAGCCGATGGAATTACCGATCAGCTTTTTCCTGGCCCAGGCCTGGGATCCGGATGAGTTTAATGCGCAGTCGGCTGCGAGTTTCACTCGCAATTGGGTTGAGCAGCAGTTTAACGGCCAGTTTACTCATGGTATCGCTGAACTGTTAACTACCTATACATTGCAAAATGGCCGTCGTAAACCAGAGTCATTGAGTCCGGATACTTACAGTGTACTTAATTACAACGAAGCCGGTCGTATCAGCCAGGAGCTGGCAGCGGCTGCAGCGCGGGCTGAGAATATCTATCAGCGTATCGGTGCCGAATACCAGGATGCCTTTTTTCAGTTGGTCGGACACCCGGTATGGGCAACCCAGGCCATATTTGAGTTAAACCATGCGCAGGCACTTAATGCGCTGTATGCCGAACAGGACCGCGCCTCCACGTCGGCTATGGCGGCTACAGTGAATGCGTGGTTTGAGCGGGATGCCGAGCTTACTGAGAGGTATCACAGTATCAAGGGCGGTAAATGGAACCGCATGATGTCGCAGCCGCATATTGGTTATGTGTACTGGAATAATCCGCCGGCCAATATTCCGCCGGTGGTGCAGACTAAAGCGCTGGCGCAACCTACGGTGGCTGACATGGGAGTTGCGGTTGAAGGCAGTCGAGCTTACTGGCCGGCAACCGGTGGACTATCGTTGCCGGAATTTACGCTCTATGGTCAGGTGAGTCGTACCTTTACCGTGTACAACCGCCAGGGCAAAGCTTTCAACTGGTCGGCGACTGCCTCACACCCGTGGATTATTCTGGGGGAAGAGGGCGGTGAGTTGCTAAAGGATACGGCCGTGGCGGTTTCCATTGATTGGTCTCAGTTAGAGGCTGGTTATCATGAGGGCACCATTACAGTTAAAGGCACCGGCTGGGGCGGCGCGAACATCAAGGTTACTGCGCACAAACCGGAACTGACTGCCAACCCGGTTAGCGGCGATTTCATTGAAGCAGACGGTTATGTGGTAATGAATGCAAGTGAGGCCAAAGTAAAGTCGACCCCGAATGGCAGCTGGCATAAGGTAGCTGTACATGGGCGTACAGGTGATGCCATGAGTGCTGCGTTGCCTGCCTATACCAGCCTGACACCCCAACAGGCGCCGGCATTGGAGTTTCCGGTATTTTTTACTTCAACCGGTGAGTTTCCGCTAACGTTACAGTTGTCACCCTCCTTGCCGTTTGATGCGGCAACGGGCATTAAGGTGGCGGTCACGCTGGATGGTGAACCTTTGGCTACACTGGCGCTGCCTTCACAAAAAGACAAGCAAGCCTGGGCACAGGGAGTGATGGATAACGTGAAAACGCTTACTACTACATTGCCCGTTACTCAGGCCGGTCGCCATCGTCTGGCGGTAAAAGCCTTGACGCCCGGCGCCGTATTGCAACGGGTAATTATAGATACCGGGAATCTCAGGCCCAGCTATCTTGGACCGCCGGAAAGACGTGCGCCCTAAACACGTAACCCATTACAACCAATAAAAATAAAGGGGTCAGAGTACATTAATGAACATCGTTAATGTACTCTGACCCCTTTATTGTCTTTTAGAAGCTTACCCGTTCCCCTTCGTTGAGAATGTGTAAGGGAATATCTGAGGCCAGGCGCTCATGCATGGTAAGCAGCCGGAACAGGGCTGAATGGGAGGTTTTATCCCCCATCTTCCAGCTGTTATTGCCATAACCCCATGGCACCATCACTTTGCAATTGAGTTCTTTTGCTGCGATGAGAGCGTCTTCCGGTGTCATATGGACTTTTCGGTACCAGGCCGGCGACTCTGCGCTGAAATAAGAAGCAATGGGCAGTAAGCACACATCAATTTCGCCGTACTTTTCTCTGATTTGCTTAAAATGGGGGGAATAGCCGGTGTCACCAGCAAAGAATAATGTGTTGCCCTGATGTTCGAGCAGCCAGCCGCCCCACAGGGTTTTGTTCTCGTCTTCATACAGATAAGGCACCAGAATACGGTTGCTAAAGTGATGGCCGGGCACAAAATGCACATTCACTTTGCCCACCGGTTTACTGGCATACCAGGCCATTTCGGTAATGTTAAAATCGCCGCTGGGAAAGTGCTCAGCAAAGCCTAAAGGAGTTAAAAAGGTAGTATCGGCGGGGAATGTCTGGATATCATCTTTGTTAAAGTGATCGTAATGGATGTGCGAATACATCACAGCATCGGTTGCATCGAGCACTGACTTGGCTGGCTGTTCTGGTTCGTTACGGTTAAAGCCAGCCGAAAGTCGAAAAGCCCAGTTTACCGGCCAGTCAAACTGATTGAATACCGGGTCGAACAGAAATTGTTGGTTATCCGGGGTGGTGATCTGAAAGCTGGCGTGGCCATACCATTTAACCGTATACCCGGTGTTGAGCGACACCGGCGTTGAATCGCCGGTATAAGTGCATTGTTCCATGGGTTCATTACATGCCAGAAGATCACTGGGCTGGTAGCAGTCTTCACTGCAGGTTACCGGGTAGTCTTTAAATTTTGGGAACAGATTAATAAAGCGATCCTGATAGCCTTCCATGCTGGAATATTTTACCACTGAGTCGGGTGGGGTTAATCGTTCTGCTTGATTATTGCTGCTACAGGCTGCAATACAAAACGTTAGCGCTGAGGCAAGCGAAAAAGCGATGTACTTCACTGGTGTTTAGATCCCTTCGAATGTTCTGACCTTCAGTTTATCAACTGATGGCCGGCGACAAACGTAAAAAGATGTAAACAAACTTAACGGCTGCGGGCGGTTAGTGAAGTTTCGCACCAGTCAAGGCCGCTTAGATAACCGGACACTAGATAGTTAGATTTGTTTAGTCCGCAAAAGACAAAGTACGTTCAACACTCTGACACTGAATTTCTGCATTTGGTCAGAAGCGGTCATTTCGATAAAGTCTACCAAGCTCACTCTAGAACCAATAATTTTGCTAAAGCGGACATTAACGCCCGCATTACCCGCAAGTCCAGAGCGAGGCACGAGCGGCAGGGTAGTCGAGTGTATATGTTATGTGCGCTTAAATAATTCCTTTTTTACGGTTTATCGAGCCTAACTTTACCGTGAGCGAATAACAAATATTGGGGAGCAGAACCGGTGAATAATACACTCCCTGAAACATGCAACATTAAGGCACCAACGACAATTGCTATTAAGTCAATATAATGAAATGGCTCTAGAATTAATGCTTTAACTGCTGCTATTAATGCAATACCTGAACACAATACGAGAAAAAAGCTCAAAGCTCTTACAACAGGGCCCAACTTTTGTATTTCGGAATATTCTTCGTCCTGAGTAGTCATAGTTTTCCCTTTGGCAACGCCCTAATTTGGCGGCACAAACGCGTGGGCTAAACTGCGAAGCAGAGCCCGCGTGTCTGTGTCCCCAACGATTGACTGTATGCGCTATTGACCTATAACGCGCAAATACCATAGTTAGGTATATATTGGTACTTGGAGAAAGCAAATGGCTAAAAATACCAGCATTACCCTTGGAGACCATTTTGATGGCTTTATTGCTAGCCAAATTCAAACTGGTCGATATGGTTCGGCGAGCGAGGTTATTCGTTCAGCTCTCCGCTTGCTAGAAACACATGAAACCAAATTAAACACTTTGCGTCAATTACTTGTAGCCGGTGAAGAAAGTGGCGAAGCTGAATACGACCTTGAGCACCTGATATCAGAACTAGATGGTGAGTTAAAAGAGTGAAACCATTTAAGTTCACTGTTCTGGCAAAGTCCGATTTAAAAAATATCGCGTTGTTTACGCAAAGGAAATGGGGCCGAGAACAGCGAAATGTATATCTTAAACAGTTCGACGATTCATTTTGGATGTTGTCTAAAAATCCTGATATCGGCAAAAGCTGCGACGAAATAAGAGAAGAATACAGAAAATTTCCGCAAGGTAGCCTCGTTATTTTTTACAAACAAACAGGTAGCCAGGAAATTCTTATCATAAGAATCCTTCATAAAAGTATCGATGCAAATCCTGTACGCTTAGGTGCATAGACACAATGACTCCCTGTGAAATGCTAGCCTCCGCATTTTCGTGGGTTAGCTGAAAGCCACCGGAGCGCCGGCCGGAGCCATAATTAGTTTGCTTAAGACTAAATCATTTGGAGGCTAGCATGAACAAACATGGCATGATTTTTATCGGTTTGGATACGCACAAAGAATTCCATGAAGTGGCGTATTGTGAAGAACAACGTGGGGCGAGTCCTATTCATTATGGTCGCATTCCGTCTTCCAAAGTCAGTGTTAAAAAGCTGCTATGTCAGTTTGAATCTGAATATCCTGGGGCGACAATTCACGTTGTTTATGAAGCTGGCTCGTGTGGCTACTGGATTTACCGTTTGATTACCAGCCTAGGGCACTGCTGTTATGTGGTAGCCCCATCTCTCTCTTATTCCTAAAAAGCCCGGGGAGCGAATTAAAACCGACCGCCGGGATGCGCGAATTTAAGCTGTTTTCCGTGGAGGATGATGCAGAGAAGCCTTATATCAGCGTGTCGGCCATTCATGATGAGCGGGGTTACCATACTATCCGCGAGAAGCTGTCCGCTCCGTATAACTTAAGTAATCTGGAACCTAACATTCAGGTGTTCGATGTGGATGTTCGCGGCGACCGTTCTCTCACTTTACGTTATGTCCCGCAAAATGGTATTTCGCTGGCCGACAGTAAAGATAAGGTCATGCTACACCTTCACCGGCTTTGGAAATTTGACGTAAAACTGGGGCAATTACAGGACGACGGCGAACCTTCTGTCATTGCCCGTTGTGTGCGACAGTAACCGGGTCGTCATGTTAAAGCGCAAACCGACACCCGGTTTGCGCTTTATGTAATAGTTGAATACTCATGAGCCTAGTGTGGCGGTGGCTGTATTTCTCCGACAAGTTCTCGGGTTATGATAGATCTAACGTGGTAGGTCACAGCGTTTTTAGCAATACCTGAGCGCTGTTAATTGGCATTGATTATTTATCTTATTTTTTTGATAATGAGAATTATTATCATTAGATGGTTTTATCAATGCGCCCCTCACATTTTTCATTACTGCCCTTTTCTCATAGCGCGGGTATTATTAACGTCAGCCAACGTCGCACCGAAGTGGAACGCTTGTCAGCCGGAGTGAAGCTGGCGTTTATCAAAAGCGGTGAGTTTGATTTAGTCGTAAATGAACAACACAAGCTAAACGTTGTCGCTGGAAAGTGTTATTGCTTGTCCAGTCAGACTGATTGGCAGCTTGAACATGACTTTTTTCAATGTGTCCCTATTGAATATGTGACGATTGATCTGCACCACGACTTTGTAAAACAAAGTATTGCCTCTTTTGCTCCTTGGCTTTCTGGGCAACAGAAATTTAAGCTTTGTGATGTCGGTTTAGATGCAAGAATGGCCGCTATCATCAGTCAACTACTCTCATGTCCATATACGAACGCCGCCAACGAACTGTTTAAGCACGCGAAGAGCCTCGAATTGGCCGGCTTAGTAGCTCAGCATATGGCGACAAAACATCGCTGTGGTGGGTCAGCCTTACCAAAGGAGATTGAGCGCCTAAATGCGCTTGTTGACTACATACGCCGCGATTTATCCCAACAGTACCCGACGCCGCGTTTAGCTAGTCTCTCGGGCTTTAATATACGTAAGTTGAACCATTTGTTTTATTTAATCTACGAATGTTCCGCCGCTGACTATATTCGTCGTTTAAAGATGGAAAAAGCGTGGGAACTCATTGTCATTGATGGTCTCGACGTCACCAATGCTGCCTTATCTATCGGCTATAGTTTAGCCCACTTCTCTACGTTGTTTCAGCGCTATTTTGGCTGCGCTCCAAGTACCCTGCGTCATTAGCCTGTAAATCTAAAACAAAAAGCCGAATTTCTAAAACTTCTTTTCTGTAATGGCGATAAGCTCAATCGCGAATAAGAATCAATCTTAAATGTCCACGTTGGTTTTGTCGTCAGGAGCGCTCATCGCAGTGAGCGCTCTCGAGTCGAAACAATGGCTTAAACAGAATTAGGAGTAAGGTATTCGTGTTGGAGCTTTCATGCGTTCACAAACAGTCCCTATTTGCTATGACTTTGGTAACTTGTGCTGTTAGTAATGCAGTACATGCCAAAGAGGCTGACGCAGATGATATCCAAGATATCGAGCGTATTGTTATTACCGCAAGTTCAGAACCTGGGACTGATATAGGTTTAAAAATCCCAGCCAAAATTTCAGAAATTCCGCAAAGCATTACCATTCTCGACGAAGACAGGCTGAATGCCCAGCGCTTGGTTACGCTCGACGACGTTATGTTAAAAGCTCCCGGTATTACTACTCAACCCGGCGTTCAATTACGTACCGCATACTATTCAAGAGGTTTTGCGATTAGCTCTATGAGCTTCGATGGCATTCCAACTTCCGGCTGGAATGAGGCCATAAATACAGAAGACATGGCTATTTATGAACGTGTAGAACTGTTACGCGGGGCATCAGGCCTGCTGCAGGGCGTAGGCGATCCTGCAGGTACAATTAATTTAGTCAGAAAGCGTCCTACCGAATCGCTATTAGTCAAAGGCGCGGTCGTTGCGGGCAGTGACAGTAATTACCGAGCGCAAGCAGATGTAGGTGGGGGACTAAATAGGGATGGGTCTTTACGTGCTCGAGCTATCACTGTTTATGAGAATAAAGACTACTTTTATGATGAAGGAGATCGAGATAAAGCCCTGTTTTATGGCACGACTGAATGGAATATCTCACCAGATACAGTATTGGCGTTAACCGCCAAGTATCAGGATACCAAGGATACAGGAGTGATGATTGGCGGGTTACCGCGCAATACTGACGGTACTTCAGTTACGCTAAGTCGATCAGCCAATACCGGTACTCGTTGGTCAGAGAGAAACTGGGAAAACGCCCAGTACTTTGTTGAGCTGAAACATTATTTCAATGACAGCTGGTATGGAAAAATCTCGGTGTCACATATTGACGGCGATAGTGATCTTTCCTACGCGAGCTTATATGGTGGCATTGACAAGCGCACAGGTGACGGCGCAATGCTAATCAATGGCGCTTATGACTTCGATAATAAAGAAACCGATTTAGATGCGTACATCACAGGAGAGTATGAATTCCTCGGAGTTTCAAATCACTTAGTTGCTGGTGTCAATTATTGGGATGCTGATGAAGGGCAAACCTCTTATGCATTAGGGGGTATTAACGGCGATACGAATATCTATCGCTATCGTGCATCGGCAATAACGGCTCCTACTTCGAAAAGCCCCACCGGAGAACAGGTTACCAGTACGCGCCAATATGGTGGTTATTTTGCTAATCGCACTTCATTGGGCTTTGATTTAACGCTTATTTTAGGTGGCCGATTAAGCTGGTGGGACACCGACGTTAATCGTCGAGCCAGTGTCGGCGGCCCCTTGTCTCCGCTCGGCGACTATGACATTGATGCCGAATTCACGCCTTATGGGGGGATCGTTTACGCGGTCAATGACCAGGTATCTGCTTATTCCAGTTATACCGCCATTTTCAATCCCCAAAGTTATCGCGATGCTGCCGGAGAAATACTTGATCCAATGACTGGCTATAACTATGAGGCTGGCCTGAAAGGGTCGTTTTATCAAGGCAATTTATACAGCGCGCTTTCACTGTTCAGAATTAAGCAAGAAGATCGCGCTCAAGTCGATCCCAACGTTCCCTGTACTGGCGGTTCTGATTGTGTGTATATCGCTAATGGGATCGTAGAAAGCGAAGGAATTGATATCGAAGTATCAGGGTCATTGACGGATAACCTTAAACTTCAGTTCGGTTACACATGGGTTAATACTGAGTATGTTCGTGATCGCAATGCTGCTGGCGATGCGACCGAAAATGAAGGGCATCCCTACGCGAGTTTCACGCCTCGACATATGCTCAAAATATGGACCTATTATACCCCCTCATATTTCAATCAAGCGCTCAGTTTAGGTGCCGGCGTTAACATTCAGAGCTCACAGTACGTAGAAAGCAGCGGCACACGCCTAAGCCAAGGGGGATACGCTGTCTTTGATGCAGACGTGCACTACACGATTAATCAACAATGGCAATTATCATTCAATATAAACAACCTGTTTGATAAAACCTATTATGCGCGACTTGGCAGTGTTGGCTGGAATAACTGGTATGGCGAGCCCAGAAATATTCAACTTACGTTGCGCGCTCAGTATTAGGTTTGGTCATGAAGCTATTACGAACCCCTTCTCCTTTTATAGCTTTATCGAAAGATAATGTGTTATCGGTGTTAGATATAGGTAATGAAAAATGGCGCGGTGCAGTAAAAAAAGTTGATGGTTATGTATTGAGCGTACTCACCATAACTGAGGATAAAATGTTGCATCCCGATTTGTGGGAACGGCATACAAACGGTGATGAGTTCCTTTATGTGATCTCAGGAGAGATTAAAATCACCTCATCCCAACCGCAGATGGCCTCTTCAGAACTTTGTAGTGGTCAGGGTTGTATCGTGCCACAAGGCGAGTGGCACAGACTCAACCTGATCACACCAGCAACGTTGTTGTTCTTAACACCTACTCAAAACACTGAGCGAAAACCTGTCGCAGACGAACTGGAAGACCGATGAAGAAACGAACCTGGATGACCTTGCATCGCTGGGTCGGATTAGTCTCTGTGCTCCCTTTTATCGGTCTTGTTATTACTGGCTTAGTATTGGTCTTATTGGCACCGATTACATCGCAACAGCAAATAACAGCGAACCAACAACGGCTTGTTTTACCGCATATGGTCAACGCTATCGAGAGGTTGACCGCTGATCGACCTGAAGCGTCAATCACTATGCTCCTTCCAGGCGCTAAGGCGGCTGATGATTGGCGTGTCCAGTTCACCGACCGCTCGACTCTTTGGTTCACCCCTGACAGCGGCGAAGTGAAAAATGAGAGTAGTGATGGGCGATTTCATTCATGGTGGCTACATGCTCACAATACGTTGCTGCTTGGGCATTACGGTCTCTATTTCGTGATCATTTCCGCTTTTTGTATTCTCGCGCTAGCGATGAGTGGCCTGTGCACGCAATCCAATTTGTATCGTACCGTTGTCGCAAAACCTACGCTGACATCTTTTCGCTACTGGCATCGTTGGTTATCGGTCGTTTTTTCCATTTTTTTGCTGATCAGCTGTGCTAGCGGGGTACTGCTGGTGGGATACAAACTTGCCTTGCAAAGACATCACGATAGGCCCACCGCTGGTATTCAGCAGCCACCTCAGGCTTCATCGGTGATTAACATCAAACCCATTGTGGCTACTTTACTAGAACAACCGCAAACCCGTGTTGTGCAAGGTGTAATGGTTTCCCACTCAGAGCCTCAAATTGTGACGGTCATGATGCTCGATCGAGAGGCGGTCTGGTGGAACAAATCAATAGCGCTTTCTTTTGATGCTAAAACGGGGGAACAGCATGTTTCTCAGCCGTCATCCGCTTTTTGGAACGTTATGGTTGCGATAAAGGCTATTCATATTGGTATTTGGGGTAGTACAGCGACCGCTTGGTTATATCTGTTTTTTGCTACCGTCATGTTGTTTTCGATCGGCACCGGTTTAGTGCTCTGGGGACAACGTTGTTGGCGCGTAAACAATCGCTATTTAAATTCTTCGATGCAGAGCAAATATTTATGAAATATCAACATATGGATTTTAGGACTTGCACCAGCTTGGTCGCTGTTGGCTTACTGTATATTTGTCAGGGACTGCCATTGGGTTTAGCGATGGACTTTCTGCCGACTTACTTAAAAATACAAGGCGCCGATCTGCAACTACTCAGTTGGTTACCTATCATAGGCTTACCTTGGATAATAAAGTTCTTATGGGCACCATTTGTTGATAACCACTGGTACCGCAAACTGGGTAAACGCAAAAGTTGGATTTTGCCGATGCAAGCCAGCATTACGCTACTGCTAGCGATTGTCGCTTTTCTGAAAATTAATGAGAGTAATCTAGCATTATTGATCACCTTGTTCCTGCTGATGTCTATGGCGGCTGCGACACAGGATATTGCAACCGACGGCTATTTAGCGGAACGCTTTGATCGCGCTTTGCTGCCAGTTGCCAACGCGGTACAGGTGTCCAGTACATTAATCGGTTTTTTTATTGGTGGCGGTTTAGCGCTGATGCTCGTTAGCAAACTGGGTACAACGTTGGGGCTATTATCATTGTCACTCATTCCACTCGTCGGAATGCTCTTGTCGTTGTTGATGCCAAATAAACGCGCACCGGTGATACGTGCACGACATGATAAAACAGCTAAAACGACATCAGCAAGTTTACTCGGTTTTTTCGTCCGCAAAGGCGCGACCATGATTGTTTTGTTTGCTGTCATTTCGTCAGTGCTTGCGGTGGGCGGATTTTCTTTAGGGAAACTATTTTTGGCATCGCGAGATTGGAATACCTTTGAAATTGGTCAATTAGCGATGTTTAGTGGTGGGGTGACTATTTTCTTTGGTTGTGGGCTGGTTGCTTTAGCGATTCGCCGGTTTGGTATTAGGCCACTCGCTGTTATTAGCGTTAGTATGGCTATACTGGGAGCCTTAACCTGGTTAACGCTTATTTCTGGTTATCTCACACTCGACAAGCAATCGGTCTATGTTGCGGTTGCATTTGGTGCCCTTGCGACAGGTGGAATGTCAGTTTGCGTGATGACCATGGCCGCGCAATTTGCGTCATACGGCAAGCAAAGTGGTACAGATATGACGGCCGTACAAAGTGCCAGAGATCTCGGTGAAATGACAGCCTCATCGGGAGCTATCTCAATTGCTGCTGCAATAGGCTTTTCCAACACTTTTACCATATGGCTGATACTGGGAATCATTGCTCTGTTTTGCCTATTTATCTATCGTTATGAGGCGGTTTCGGTAAAGTACGATACCGGTTACCAGGGAAACTGAAATTTAATAAATTGCCGCGCAGGGATGCAGAGTGGCAAATCGACACGCGTCCCTGTAATGCCTTGGAATTGAGAAAGCGGGTATATGTGATACCTGCTTTCGCTAGTTTACCTAAAAACGCATACGAACGCCCAGGCTAAGATTCCTGCCTGGTAACGGAGCTTCGTCTTTCAGGTACGAAGAGTGGACCCTAGCCTCTTCGTCGGTGAGATTGTCCCCCTTAACGTAAAAGGTCATATCAACCCTATCCAGCTCAAGATAATAAATGGCTGATGCAGATAAGATTGTATAGCCTTTGGTTTTGGTTTTGGTTTCGCTAGCGGCAACTTTATCCTGACGGCTGTTATGTACGACTTCCACTTCTGAGTGCCAGTTATCCATTTCATCGTGCAATGATGAGTCAACGCGCATCGTAATATCCTTGGCACATTGCCGCGCTCATCCAGTTTGGCCCGGGTGTAATCTGAGAACACATTTAACCGTCACGCGTCAGCCAGATGCTAATCTAGCTGTGCTTCATAACCATAGAGTTCGGCATCCTGTTGGGAAATGGTCGCGACGTAACGTGGATTAGAGTGCAATGCCATCGTCATTTCTCTTGTGACGTTACAAGCGGTGGGCTGGGGCTTTTGTTGACTGACCAACGAGGTTGTTCATTTGTGGTGACTTTAGGCATAAATAACACTCATTTGTATTTATAAGCCACATTTTACAATGAGTACAGGCAGAAGTTATTGCGACAATTGGCCACATTATTATGCAATACGGTCAAATACACGTGCCTCAAGAATGGAAGGCGAGAGTCGGATAGGAAGAGGCGAGCTCGGCGATGCCCCGCTATTTTAATCGGTGTTAAATGTGTTCGGGGAGAATAATGCCGCGTGGCGAGGCCGGCTCTTTATCTGCCATACGATCGGAGAGATATTGAGCGGGGGGCTGGCCGACGGCCTTGCGGAACATGGTGACGAAGCCGCTGGCATTTTCGTAGCCCAACCCTAACGCCACGGTCTGCACGCTTTCACCTTTGGTCAGGCGCTGAAGTGCAAGGATCACATGCAGTTGCCGGCGCCAACGTCCGAAGTTCATACCGATTTCGTGTAGCAGAAGCCGACTCATGTTTCGTTCACTCATGCCAATACGAGCCGCCCACTCTTTTTTCAATGCTTTGTCTGTCGGATCCGCCAATAGCATTTCAGCCAGTTGGCGTAATCGTGGGTCCCTTGGCATGGGCAGGTGCAAGTTTTCAACGGGAGCCACGGTCAACTCATCCAATAAAGTGGCGATTAGTCGTTCTTCTCGACTGCCTAGCTCATACAACGCTGGAAAACTGACCACTTTAACCAGTAACTCACGCATGAGTGGCGATACGGAAAGGGTACAGCAGGTCTTAGGAAGATCTGGGGCGGCATCGGCATCGACGAATAGGCAGTAACACTCGGTTTCGCCAGAACCACGTGCCGAATGAGGTAAGTTTCCTGGTATCCATACCGCGCATTGCGGTGGGACAATCCAGACCCCGTCTTCGACTTCGCAGTTGAGGATGCCGCGAACCGAGTAAAGCAGCTGTGCCTTATTATGCTGGTGTTGGGCATGTTCCCAGTCCTGAGTTACCGAGGTCGCACTCAGAGCCACAGTCGGGCGAGGAACATTATCAACATCTTGGCTGGTGATCAGATCGGTGATAGCAATGCGAGACATAGTCAGTTTTGAACCTCAAAGCGAAGATGATGCACGATCAAAATGGCCGAATTGAAAAATAGTATGGCTAAATCATGCAATGACGTCCAGCAACTCTGTCAGTATCTTAATAGAGACGAAGTCGGCCAGCGTGACTGGATTGAGAAAAGAGGTTGTCTTATTAGAGAGCCTAGTCTATTCGCTGCGGTCCTGTTGTATTTTTTGAGATGTTTTGAAGGAGTTTTGCTATGCAGATTGATACGTCGCAGTTTCCCCTTGTCTGGATGCGCTTTAATACACCGAGTGCCGACGCTAATGCATCGCCATTTGCTGACTTTGAGGCATTGTTAGCACGTAATACAGTCTTCGTGTTACTAAATGATGAGGGGCTGGATAAAGGCGATCACGAACATTCGTCAGAAGATATGAAGCAAACATCGCGTTGGATGAAACGGCACAAAAGCGAATTAACCGCCTTTGTTAAAGCGGCTATCTATATCGAACCGAATATCGCCAAACGGGTCGCTACGAAAGCCTTCGCGTTGGTTTATGAAAAATTTTGGGGCTATCCGATGCTGATGGTGGCAACCAAAGATGAGGCGCTGACTTTAGCGCAGACATTGCTCTCAGACCAGAAAAGGGCGGTGGAACAGGGTAACCAATAAGCTTATATTGTAGAGCGGCTAACGGGAGAGCTTTAGAGTGAGGCTCTCCCGACAGCGTCACGCGAATGTTGCTCTTGAGCGGGATACTGCATCGAACGCAGCCGACCAGTGAACGCATCTTCATTGATTAATTTCACTTTTATCATCATACAGGTATGTGATATGTCTTTTGGGGCTTTCAGTAACTGATAAAGCACCAAGAAAAGATGTTATACGGCAGAGCGCTGCTGTTTACTCATTATTATGTAAGAAGATAACCCTTATGAATTCAATAATCGTATCAACATCATTGCTGCTCTGCAGTAATATTTTCATGACATTTGCTTGGTATGCACATATTAAAGAACTCGGGAATAAACCTTGGGTTATCGCCGCTTTGATCAGTTGGGGGATTGAGTATAAGAACTATTAATGCTATTGGCTAAGCATAGTGACAGCTGTATTTGAGTCTGGTTTTACTTTTTTCTAATAGGTATTTTGAAGAAAACATGGAATGGGTTGTCGTCAAGATAAGGAAATGATCGGGTCTTTGGTACTGAAATTCGATATGCTTCGATCGTCGAAAGTAATATGGATGGCGTTCGTTGCATGCCCTGAGTATTCGTTATGAGCAAAGTAACTCATTGCATCGAAAGTAAAGCGGTAATCATCAAGTGACTTACATACAATGTTCATATGCAATAAGCACATAACCTAAATCATTTTAATCCAGATCAAGTAGGTTGAAAGACCATATTACGTACAAAGCCGTCCTTAGGCCGTAATCCAGCTAACGTCCGCTGCTAATCATTATCAGTTTAAAACCATAACGCTCTCTAATATTGGCTATTCTGTTTACAGAGATAAACAGGCATAAAAAAGCCAGCGCAGAAGCGCTGGCAACACTGATTATTATAATTGTAAACAGTGCGGGAGTGGGTACTGCTATCCCTGCATTTGTTCCAGTTCTTTGCCTTTGGTTTCGTTGATAAACTTCACAACAAAGATAACCGAAAGGAACGCGAAGATGGCATAAATGCCGTATGCGCCACCTAAACCAATACCGGCAAGCAGTATCGGGAAGGTGATGGTAATGACAAAGTTAGCAGTCCACTGCACCAGGCCACTAACCGCAAGGCCTGAGCCACGGATTTGGTTGGGGAACATTTCGCCCAGCATAACCCACATTACCGGTCCCCAGGACATGTTAAAGAAGAACACGTAAAGGTTTGCCGCTACCAGAGCTGTTGTACCCCAGTCCCCCAGGATCAGCTTGCCGTCCGGACCTTGAGAGGCGTTTAAGAACGCTACAACCATAATCCCAAGGGTGACTGTCATACCGATGGAGCCCCACTTAAGCAGTGGCTTTCGGCCAATCTTGTCGATCACCAGTAAGGTAATAATACAGGCTGCAATACTAATAGCACCGCTCAGTACGTTAATTAACAAAGCATCTGATTCGGAAAATCCGACTGCCTGCCAAAGTACCGCGCCATAGTAAAATACCACGTTGATACCCACCAGTTGCTGAAACGCTGCCAGGCCTAAACCCACCCATACGATAGGGCGGACTTTGTTGTGCGTTTTATCAATAAGGTCTTTTAACTGTGGGCGGTGATCGTCGGCCAGTGACTGCTGAATTTCGGCGAGCTTGCGAGTGGCTGACGCTTCGCCAAGTAAACGGCCAAGCACCTGTTGCGCTCGTTCTGTTTTGTTACTGGAAACCAGAAAGCGAGGGCTCTCCGGAATGAACCATAACATGACAAAAAACAGCGTAGCTGGGATAAGTTCAATCCAGAACATCCAGCGCCAGGCCTCGAAGTTCAGCCATAGTAAATTGGTTGAGCCACCGGCTTCGCCGGCCAGCATGTAGTTGCTTAAAAACGCAACGAACAAACCACTGATAATGGCGATTTGCTGAATACTGGTTAGCATACCGCGGTAACGCGCAGGCGATACTTCTGAAATATAAGCAGGCGCCATCACCGACGCAGCGCCAACCGCTAAGCCACCCAACACCCGATAAATCACAAACTCAAAGGATGAAGTAGCGATTCCGGAGCCCCAGGCACTTAGAATAAACAGTACTGAAGCCGCAATCAGCAAAGCGCGGCGGCCGTATTTGTCGGCAAACCGGCCGGCAAAAAATGCCCCCACCGCACAGCCAAGCAGCATACTGGATACGTTAAAACCAGTACCGGCATTCTCTGAGTTAAAGGCTTGCTGCAAGCCATCCACCGTGCCGTTGATTACGCCGCTGTCGAAGCCAAAGAGAAATCCGCCAATGGTAGCTACAATACTGATAAAAATGACAAAACCGATATTTTCACCCGATGGGGTATCCATCGATGCTGCTGTTGCGGTTGATTCAAGCATTACTTCTGCTCCAGGTAAGGATCGATGGTAACGATGCTGCCATCCGGGTTATAGGTGAGTTCGGTCATTTTTACGCTACGCAGATGAGTCTGACCGCCGGACAGTGAACTGTCGTGGTAAAACAGATACCACTTACCGTTAAACTTGGCTATCGAGTGGTGGTTAGTCCAGCCTTCTACCGGCTGAAGGATCACCCCCTGGTAAGTAAAGGGGCCATAAGGATTATCGCCGGTTGCGTACACAATCTTATGGGTGTCACCGGTAGAGTAAGAGAAGTAATACGTACCCTGATACTTGTGTACCCAGGCAGCTTCAAAGAAGCGGCGGTCATTATCACCCTGCAATATGGGATCACCGTTTTTGTCCAGCAATTCAATTTCTTTAGGCGTTTCGGCGTAAGAGAGCATGTCATCCGCCATTTTGGCGATACGCGGTTTTACTGCCGGGGCGTCATCTGCGGGATAAACATCTTCAGGGTTGTAAGTGCCGCCTTCATAGCGTTGCAACTGGCCACCCCAGATACCGCCGAAGTACATGTAGTACTCGCCATCGTCATCTTTAAAGACGGTTGGATCCATACTGTAGCTGCCGGCAATAGGCTCTGGCTCGGCGGTAAAAGGTCCTTCCGGCGTATCACTGGTTGCTGCACCAATGTGAAACACATCGTTCTTATCTTTAAGCGGGAAATACAGGTAATATTTGCCGTCTTTCTCAGCTGCATCTGGTGCCCATAACTGACGTCCTGCCCATGGAATATCTTTAACCGACAACGCTACGCCATGATCGGTTACTTCACCACCCACTTCGTCCATGCTCAAAATGTGGTAGTCACGCATGTCGAAATGGTCGCCGTTATCGTTCTGGGGGATACCTGACTCCACATCATGTGAAGGGTAAATATACAGGCGGCCGTTAAATACATGGGCTGAAGGATCAGCGGTATAAATATGTTTTACCAGCGGCTCGGCAAGGCCACTTTTTACCTGTGGTTGTGCTTGAGGCTCAACTTGAGCCTCAGTGCTCTGGGCTTCAACGTTTTGTTGTTGTGGCTGACACGCTGTTAGCGCCATGGCTGATAACAACGCAGAAAAAGTCAGTGAATATTTTGGTTGAAACGTCACAATACGCTCCCGGTCAGTGATTAAAATTCAGTTCAAATAATGCAGCGACTGATAACAATCGGCAATGTTAACACGCTGTGAAACGATAAAAAGATAAAGCGGTAATGAATAACATAAATTCCACAGTAATCAGGCATTAAAAATACGCTTCTTAACTGAATAATCAGAAAAAAATCTTTTGGTTATAATGTCTTCGTTGTGGTCATAAAATAAGCTTAAGTGGCGTGGGAATCGTAAAAAACGTTGCGTAAATGTGAAAAATGACAATATTGCCTGAGGCTATCCACCGCTACTGTACTGCTTTTACGAGGTAATAATAGTCAACCCTTTGTGATTAGACACTATCTGTACAACTGGATAATTGGTTTTCTGCTGGTTTTTTATGCCACCGGTGGCATTGCTGCTGTCGCGTCAGACAAAGTGACATCATTAAATGTGGTGACGTCGCTCAGTAGCAGCGATCCTATGTATAAAGGCCTGATGCATTTTAAGCAGTTGGTCGAAACGGGCAGTAATGGCTCGCTTAACGTCAATCTGTTTATTGGCTCGCAGCTTGGTAACGACGATGACATTCTTGAACAAGCTATGGCTGGGGCCGGCATTGCAGTGTTGGTGGATGGCGGACGTCTATCGGTTTATGCTCACGAAATGGGGATCCTGGGAGCGCCTTATCTGGTGAGTAATCTGGCCGAATTACAACGGCTGGTTAGTTCTGATCTTTTTAATGATTGGAATATCACTCTGCAGCAGAATGCTGGTTTGAGGGTACTGGCATTTAACTGGTGGCAGGGGGCCAGGCATCTGCTTACCCAGCAGAGCGTGGCACGACCACAGGATTTACATGGTTTAAGGCTGCGCACGATCAGTGCTCCGGTGTGGATTAGCACCATCGAAGCTATGGGGGCCACACCTACACCTCTGAGCTGGTCTGAAGTATACAGCGCCCTGCAGCAGCGCGTTATCGACGCTGGCGAAGCTCAATTGGCAGCCGTATGGGGAGCAAGGCTTTATGAGGTGATAAGCCATGTGAGTAAGACTGGTCATATTCAACTGATTTCCGGTCTGGTGACCAGTGATGACTGGTTTAACCGTTTATCTCGCAAGGAGCAGGCGGTCATTATCACCGCAGCCGTTGCCGCCGGAGACTATGCAACCGGGCAGGTGCTGCAGGTAGAAAGTGAAATTGAAGCTTCGCTAGAGGCTGCAGGGGTGAATATTTCTCAGCCTGCTATTGAACCATTCAGGCAGGCAACCGAGTCTGTCTATAAGGAATTGGGTTACAGCCAGCTCCGCAACAAGGTTCGCACCGTGCTGAATGAGGGGGCGGAACAGTGAGCAGGTTAGATAGCATTGAACGTTTTGTATGCATTGCTTTGTTGTCGGCTATCGTTCTGTTGGTTTTTGCCGCGGCGATCATGCGTACCCTGGGATTACCGATTATCTGGTCGGTGGATATCGCTCAGCTTTTATTTGCCTGGCTATGCATGCTCGGCGCAAATCAGACCTTAAGGCATGCGCAGCATGCCACCGTGGATATTGCTACCCAATACCTGCCTGCACGTTGGCAGCAAAGGCTGTCGGGCTTGTCCTCGTTGATTATGATTGGCGTACTCGCCGTTATCGTGGTGTATGGCATTGCGCTGTTTAATCTAAATCCTCAACGTACCCTGGGCAGTACGCCGATTCCCTACCGTTACGTAGCCCTTGCACTGCCGGTTGGTGCCGGACTGATGCTGCTAAGTTTGCTGGAACAAAGCTGGTTTAAGTGGTTCTCGGCAACAAAGAGGGCGGCGCAATGATGATGCTGCTGGTTTTTTTAGCCTTGTTACTAGCCGGGGTACCACTGGCGTTTAGTCTGATGGCCAGCGGTCTGCTGTTTTTCGTAATGAATGACTCACTCCCGGTGTTGGTAGCCGTACAACGAATGGTTGCCAGTAGTCAGAGCTTTCCTTTGTTAGCGGTGCCGTTTTTCATTCTGGCCGGGCACATTATGAATGCATCGGGGATAACCACTCGACTGATTAGTTTTGCCAACCTATTGGTATGTTGGATCAGTGGCGGCCTGGCCCATGTCACTATTGTGCTCAGTGCACTGATGGGCGGTGTATCGGGATCGGCTATTGCTGATGCGGCCATGCAGGCCCGTATTCTTGGTCAACCCATGGAAGCCTCCGGCTTACCGCGAGGTTTTAGTGCCGCCATTATAACAGTGAGTGCCCTGATCACCGCCTGTATTCCACCCAGTATCGGCTTAATTTTGTATGGCTATATGGGCAACGTCTCTATTGGTAAATTGTTCATTGCCGGGCTGTTACCCGGAGCAATACTAACCATAGCGCTGATGCTATGTGTGCGTTGGATTGCCCGTCGCCAAGCACTCGGTGATGCCGATACTCATCATCCTCCGGCATTTAAGGAGGTTATACGTGCCGCCGGTCGTTGCAAATGGGCACTACTATTTCCGGTATTATTGATTGTGACCATTCGCTGGGGAATTTTTACGCCATCTGAGGCCGGTGCATTCGCCGTAGTGTATGCGGTTTTGGTAGGACTGTTTGGCTATCGGGAGCTCACGTTCGTGCAACTTTACCGTGCTTTAAATGAAAGTGTGCGGGATATCGGCATGATTATGTTGATTGTACTGGCAGCCGGAACGGTAGGGTACGTGATTGCTTTTCAGCAATTGCCGGTTGAACTGGCGCAAAGCGTATCTGCCGTCACCCAATCACCGCTGCTGGTGCTGATGATATGCCTGGCATTGTTGCTGGTGATTGGTACGTTAATGGAAGGCACCATTACGGTACTGTTACTAACTCCAATTCTGGTGCCTGTGATCCAAAGCGTGGGTATTGATCCGGTTCACTTTGGCATTTTGCTGGTGTTGGTCGTTACTTTTGGCGGCACTACACCGCCGGTAGGTATTGCCATGTACACCGTGTGCAACATTATGGATTGCTCCATCACCGAGTTTGTTCGCCATGTCTGGCCGTTTTATCTGACCGTGCTGGTGGTGTTGCTGCTACTGGCACTGCTACCTCAACTGGTGTTGTTTTTACCTGACTATGTTTATGCCACGCCTTAATCCGGTTTATAGATGAGATTTTACTATGAAAATTACTGACGCGTATGTGATTGTTTGTTCACCAGGTCGCAACTTCGTTACCCTTAAAATCGTAACCGATGAAGGGGTCTATGGCATTGGCGATGCAACGCTCAATGGCCGGGAGAAAACGGTGGCCAGTTATCTTGAAGATTACCTGATCCCGGCGCTAATCGGTAAGGATCCTGCGCGGATTGAAGATATCTGGCAATTTATTTACCGGGGCGCCTACTGGCGGCGAGGCCCGGTGGGTATGACAGCCCTGGCTGCGGTAGACATGGCACTTTGGGATATCAAAGGCAAAGTAGCTGGCTTGCCGTTATACCAGTTACTGGGTGGGCGAAGTCGTGACCGAATTATGACTTATACCCATGCTAACGGCAGTGATCTGGTGTCTACCCTCGAAGCAGTGGGTGAAGCTATCGATCAGGGGTATCAGGCAGTACGAGTACAGTCAGGCATACCCGGTATGGCGAGTACATACGGCGTAGCGAAAGAGGGTAAAAAATATGAGCCAGCAGACGCTGCGCTGCCATCCGAGGCGGTGTGGTCTACCGAAAAGTACCTGAACTTTGTACCACACTTGTTCAGTGAAGTGCGCCGTCAGTATGGCGAAGAAATCCATCTGTTACATGATGTTCATCACCGCTTGACACCGATTGAAGCCGCACGGCTGGGTAAGGCGCTGGAACCTTATCACCTGTTTTGGATGGAAGATGCAGTCCCTGCCGAAAACCAGCAAGGGTTTGAGCTTATCCGCCAGCACACCACAACGCCACTGGCCGTTGGTGAAGTGTTTAATTCAATTTATGACTGTAAGGAGCTTATTCTTAATCAGTCGATTGATTATATACGCTCCACGCTTGTTCATGCCGGTGGCATTACGCAAATGCGCCGGATTGCCGATTTAGCAGCCCTCTACCATATACGTACCGGATTTCATGGTGCAACCGATCTGTCTCCTGTATGTATGGGGGCCGCGCTTCATTTTGATTACTGGGTACCTAACTTTGGTATTCAGGAGCATATGCCGCACAGTGAATTAATGGAGTCGGTATTTAGTTTTGACTACCAGTTTGATCGTGGCTTTTTCATTCCGGGTGAAGCCCCCGGCCATGGTGTGGACATTAATGAACAACTGGCAGCGCGTTATCCCTATAAACGGGCTGCGTTGCCGGTTAATCGCCTTGAAGACGGAACCTTATGGCATTGGTAACGAAGTCCTAGTCTGAAGAGACGGGCCGGCAATTTCCGACCTGAACTCAACACATTCAATACAAGCCTGGTTGGAAAACCAGCTTTCAGCAAAGTACATCAGAACCTATCTTTCTGAGGGCCCCTGGTGGGTGCTCTAATTGTATCTATATGATTTTATTAAATAATAATGTTAAACAAATGAATTTGGTTTGTTAATAAACGTAAATTCATTGTTAATATTGTATGTTAATAATATATCCGGTGTGAGTGATATGAGTGCGCAAGCGACACGGGATGTTAGCTTGAACTTAAACTCACAGTGGCCTTCATTAAGGCTGAGAATCATTGAAACCGGAGGGCTGCAAAGCATGCCTAGAGCAAAGAGCAGAAAATTAGATTTACCAGGTGAGCAGTATGACTTACTTACCGGAGAGGCATTCCCGCGCTTTAAGAAGTCGCTACTTGCGGCTGCTATCATGTCGTGTACCACCGCGGTAATGGCACAAGAAGCGGTTGATGAAAACCAGGAAAACGAGGATACCAGTGCAGTAGAGGTTATCTCTGTTACGGGTCAGCGCCAGTCTCTGGAAAGTGCCATCGATTTAAAGAAGAATGCCGATACCATTGGGGATTCCATCGTACTCGATGAAGCGGGTAAAGTGCCCAGTACTTCATTACTTGAAATTCTTGAACGCTCACCGGGTGTCACCATGAACCGGGTAAGAGCGGGTAGTGAAGGGTCTCCGGACGGATTTGCCTTTGAAGGTTCGGGCATTCAGGTTCGAGGCCTGAATAAATCCAAAACACTGATAAACGGTCGGGAAGTATTTTCCGCCAACGGTGGGTCGGGGTTAAATTGGGCCGATGTAGGGCCAGAACTCTTGAAAGCAGTCACCGTTTATAAAGCCAGCCGGGCCGATCTGATTGAAGGTGGCGTAGCGGGCACGGTAAACCTGCAAACCCGTATGCCCTTTGACTTTGAAGGGTTTAAAGCGAATGGCTCAGTAACCGCTGATTACGGTGACTTTTCTGAAAAGTTGACCCCGGCTTATTCAGGCTTGATCTCGGATCGCTGGGAAACCGATTACGGTGAGTTTGGTGTGTTACTCAATATGGGTTACTCAAAAATCGCCTCGCACGACAGTAATATTATTATTCCCCCTTACCACGCGACTAACTACAACGGTCAGCGCGTATATGCCCCGGCTGGTGTTCGCTTTACCCAGGATCAGTTTGAGCGTGAACGGACCGGTTATTACGCGGCGCTGCAGTGGAAACCAAGAGAAAACCTGGAATTCTTCCACACTACTTTTATTTCAGAACGTGAGAGTAACCGCGATAGTCAGATTTTGACTATTGAGCCGGGCGCACCTGTAGGCGTGCTCGATGGTGCCCAGTTTGACGATGACGTATTTGTTAGTGGCGCAATTTCGAGCACTAATCTTACGTCGGGGCTGCCAGTGGCAATGAACTCCAGCTTTACACCCGGCTTCAGTAAAACGGCGGACCACAGCTTTGGTTTTGAATACGAGTCTGATTACTGGGATTTAAGCGGTAGCTATCAGTACGTTAAAGCTGAATCACGTTCAGGCAAATACAGCCTGGGTGGTGCGGTGCTTGAAAACATTATTGAAACCAATATGGATTTAACCGGCAATCGACCGGCGGTAACCTTTGGCAACCCACTGTCCACCGATCCAGCAGATACCGGCATGTCACGGATTAACTGGCTGGATATGGAAAATGAGGGCGAAGCACATGCCTTCCAGCTCGATGCAAATTTTTATCTGGAACATGACTTCTTCCGTAAAGTGGCTGTGGGCGGACGTGTTGCGGACCGGGAAGAATCAGACAGCTTCGTGGGTACCTGGTGGTCGGCAACAGGCCGCAACTGGAACGGCGTACCGCGGGCGTTTGTTGATACGGCACCGGAAGGCGACTTTTATTTAGAAGAGTTCTCAGACTTCTTTAAAGGTGAAGTGCAGGCGCCAGGCGCAGTGTGGTTAGGTACCGACCAAATCAACTCTGCCGACCAGTTTGTGCGTGTCTATAATACCTATACGGCCTGTGGACCGGATCTGTATTACCAGTGTAGCGATCCTGAAGCTAGTAACTACCTCTATGGCAACCCGCCAAATCGTAACTTTGATCAGCGTCCGTCGTTTTACGATACCAAGCATAAAACTCAGTCGTTATATGCCATGGTAGGGTTCGAGAATTACGGCGATTCGTTCTGGTCTAACTTTACCGGCAACTTTGGTGTGCGTTGGGTGAATTATGACATAGAAAGTGTGGGTAACTTTGCTTTCAATGGTGGTGCCCGTTATTACGCCAGCGTTGCTGATGCCCAGGCCTCGGTAGAAGCGATGGGCGGGCTGTCTAATATCCTTGCCTGGCAGGAAGCCAATGAAGGAGTTCAACCGCCGTTTACCCGCGAGAGTGTAGGGTTTGAAACCGAACGTGTGGGTGAGTTGACCAAAGACTACTTCCTGCCGTCCTTTAACATTAAGTTTGAACCGGTTGAAAACTGGATTGTTCGCTACGCATTTACCAAAACATTAACGCCGCCGCGTTATCCGGACATTCGTGCTCAGGGTATTGCCTCAGTACAAACTACTGAGAACGTGATTAACCAGGAACTGGATGCGTTGTATCCGGATGACGATGTATCGATTCCGGCTATTTTCTCGGGCTACACCAATACTTCGGGTAACCCGTTCCTGGAGCCGGAAATTGCCGTTAATCATGACGTATCCGTGGAGTGGTATCCGCGTAAAGGCTCTTCGGTGCATTTATCGTTGTTCCATAAAACCATTGAGAATTATATCACGTTCAATAACTTCTCTAGTCCGGGGGCGGAGTACTTTAATGAAGACAACTATCCACAGTCAGCGTTTACCGACGGCAGTGGCAGTTCCTTCCTGGAAGGGCCGGTACAGAGTCGAACCAACTTTAACGCAAATGAAGACACCATTATCAGCGGTTTCGAATTGGGTGGCAGGACCTACTTCGATGACTTGCCGGGTTGGTTAAGTGGTTTTGGGGTGGATGCTAATGTCACTTACATTGGTAACGACTCTCCGGATGCCTTCGCCCTGGATATTAATGGTGATGAACTGAATGTGCCTGTGATTGGTTTGTCTGAGTGGTCTTACTCAGCCACCCTGCTTTACGATAAAGGCGACCTGAGCGCACGTCTGGCCTATAACTGGCGAGACCGCTACCTGACCACCACCAATGACTCAAGTACTACGCGGGTGTATACCGACCCGTTCAGCGGTGATGATATTCAAATCGGTCTGCCGGTTTATGCAGCGGCCATCGGGCGTCTGGATGCCAGTGTCTCTTACCGGGTGACTGACGCCATCAACGTTAAGCTGAACGTACAGAACCTGACCGACGAAGATCAGCGTACCGAGATGGAAATCCTTGACGGAGTTTTTGTTGACCGGGCCGTGTTTGTAACCGACCGTCGTATCAGCCTGCACGTTGGATTTGACTTCTGAGCAGGCTGTTGAGATGGTCCAATTTAAGTTGTAAACAAAAGGTAAATGTAAGATGAGGAAGAGTGTATTGATTGTTGGCGGTGGCACCGCAGGCTGGATTACCGCAGCGTACATGGCACGGATGCTGGCAGCAGACACCCCCGGTGGCGTATCAATCACTCTGGTCGAATCTGAAGAAATCGGTATCCTCGGCGTAGGCGAGGGTACCTTTCCTATCATTCGTAAAACCATGGGCCGTATTGGCCTTGACGAAAGCGATCTAATTAAACACGCGGATGCCACATTCAAGCAGGGGATCCGTTTTAATAACTGGAAGAAGAACCCGGCTGACGACCCGGGTGACAGCTATTTTCACCCCTTTCAGGTAGCCTCCCAGCATACTGATATGGATCTGTTGCCCTACTGGTTGCTAGGCGTAGCAGGGGATGTCCCCTGGTCTGAATGCTGCACCGTGCAGGAGCGGGCGGTAGAGGCTAAACTAGCTCCTAAGCTAATATCGCACCCCAATTATGAGGCGCCACTTAATTACGCCTACCATTTTGATGCGACCAAGCTGGCTGCGCTGGTGCGTAAGCGGGCCACGGAGATGGGGGTAAAACGGCTCATCGACACCATCGACGATGTGAAGCTGGATGACGACGGTGCCATTGCTGCAGTTACTGCGAGGCAGCATGGCGATCTGACGGCCGATCTGTTTATTGACTGTACCGGCTTCAGCGCCAGACTCATTGGTGAAACCATGGGCTCGGAATTTACTTCCTATAAGAATGAGTTGTTCTGCGACCGGGCCGTTGCTCTGCAGGTACCCTATGAGCAGGCAGGATGTCCGATACCATCCTGTACTTATACTACCGCCAAAGATTACGGCTGGATTTGGGATATTGGATTGCATGAGCGCCGTGGATTGGGGTATGTGTATTCGTCGAAGTATTGTGACGAAGAAACCGCAGTCGCTACCCTCAAGGTGCATATCGGGCCGGCGGCCGATAACCTGCAACACCGCTTACTGAAATTTGAGCCGGGTTATCGTAAACTCCAGTGGCATAAAAATTGTGTAGGAATTGGCTTGTCGGTGGGCTTTATCGAGCCCCTGGAAGCCACGGGGATAAGCTTTGCTGAGGTGGCGGCACTGATGCTGTGTAACTTATTTCCGTGGTCCGGCGATTATGAACGGTCTGCCACACAGTTTAACAACGCTATGAGTAAGCGCTTCGAACACGTTAAAGACTTCATCAAACTTCACTACTATCTTACCGAGCGTGATGATACCGCGTTCTGGCGGGACAATCAGGACCCGGCCACGGCTTCTGAATACCTTAAAGGAAAGCTGGAACAGTGGCGTCACCGGCCGCCTTCGTTTTTAGATATTGATGCCAGCCACGATATTTTTGATGAAAACAGCTGGCAATATATTCTCTATGGTATGGGCTTTAAAACCGACATCTCGGCCCGTGAGGGCGCGTTGCGTTTCTTTGATGATGCACGTAACGAGTTTGCCAGCATCCGCCAGCAAAGCGAGAATGCCAAACGGGCAGTTCCCAGCCACCGGGAGTTGGTTACCGAGGTGTGTCAGAGTGGCTTTAAGCCACAACCACGGAGGGCTCGTCGATGACCCGGACTGCTAGCCCCGTCAATACACCTGAAGTAAATCGTGTGGTGATAGTAGGAGGTGGCACGTCAGGCTGGATGTGTGCTGCGGCGATTGCCCGCATTGCGCCGCCGGAAACCCATATTACCTTGGTGGAATCCGAAGATATCGGCGTGATAGGCGTGGGTGAAGCCACAATTCCAACGTTGATGGAGTTTAACGATTTTCTCGGCATAAAAGAGCACGATTTACTCCGCGAGTGCCAGGGCACTTACAAACTGGGCATCGACTTTGTCGACTGGTATCAAAAGGGGCAAAGCTACTTTCACCCGTTTGGGTTTTATGGCCGCGATACGCCGGAGTTCTCTTTTCATCAACTGTGGCTCCGGTTAAATGCAATGGCAGCAAATGGGGAAATCCCTGCCGATGCACCGGGTAATCTCAGCGATTATAATCTGTGTACCGTAGCGGCAAAGCAAGGTCGCTTTACGCCGCCTCAGGGGAGCGCTGATACCATATTATCGACCATGCGCTACGCTTATCATTTCGACTCTGCCCGTTATGGACAGATGCTCCGGCGCTATGCTGAACAACGTAATGTAGAACGCATTGAGGGCATTGTTAACCGTGTCGAACAAGACCACAGTGCTGGTCTGTTGAAATCAGTCACGTTACAAAGCGGGCAGGTACTTGCCGGAGACTTATTCGTTGATTGCAGCGGCTTTAAGGCGCTGTTGATTGATGGTGCAATGCAAAGTGAATTTGTCGACTGGCATCACTATTTACCTTGCGACCGGGCCATTGCTGTGCAAACCCAATTAACCGAAGCGCCCGACCCGTTTACCCGCTCCACTGCCGACGATGCAGGTTGGCGCTGGCGCATACCACTGCAAACCCGGCTGGGGAATGGCCATGTCTACAGTAGTGACTTTTTGGCTCAGGATGAGGCGTTGCAAAAGTTACTTGCAGGCGTTGAGGGGGAGCCGCAAACGCAGCCGTTGCCGCTTAAGTTTCGTACCGGGCATCGCAAAGCATTCTGGGAAAAGAATTGCGTGGCCATTGGCCTGGCTGGCGGGTTTATAGAGCCATTGGAGTCCACCAGTATTCACCTCACTCAAATGGGGATCCAGCGACTCGTGAATCTGTGGCCGGGGCGAGGCTGTAACCGCGCAGAGATAGCTCAGTATAATGCATTAATGTCCGCCGACTATGAACGCCTGCGCGACTTTATCGTGCTCCACTATAATGCTACAGAGCGCGAGGATACGGAATTCTGGCGCTACGTAAAGCATATGGATATTCCGGATTCGCTGGCAGCGAAACTGGAAATATTTCGCAGCAGTGGCCGGATAATTCCATCCCCGGAAGATCTGTTTACGCCCCATAGCTGGCTGGCCGTTATGCTGGGGCAGGGGATCTACCCGCAACATTACGATGTGCTGGTGGATAGGGTACCCGCTCAGGCGTTACTTAAAAACATGCAAATGCTGCGCATGTCTGTAGCGAAAACGGCAGAATCCATGCCATCGCATGAGGAATTTATCCGCCGTTACTGTGCTGTAGTTAGCGAATAGAGTTAAGTTCTGGAGCAGTGGACTTATTCGGATCACGTGTGCGGTTTAGTGCTCGAAACCACCATTATAAATTGACAAAAAGTCATCTGCCCTTTGTTTTTATGCCCTACGCAAGTAAACTACTTGGCCCCATCGCCATGGATCTGCTTGATGGTTACGTCAAAGGTTAGTTTCTAATATAATTTGTATAGGTAATGGTTGTGTCTAACTTCCCCTTAAATCGCACACTCTCAGTCGCGCCAATGCTCGATTGGACAGACAGGCATTGCCGGTATTTTTTGCGGCTGATATCCCGCCACACGCTGTTGTATACCGAAATGGTAACCAGTGGCGCGATTATTTATGGTAAAGGCGATTATCTCGGGTTCAATGAAGAGGAACATCCTGTGGCTGTGCAACTGGGCGGCTGCGATCCGGAGCATATGACACAATGTGCGGTTAAGTCCCAGGAATACGGTTACGATGAGGTAAACATCAATGTTGGTTGTCCTTCCGACCGGGTGAAAAACGGCAGTTTTGGTGCGTGTTTGATGGGTCAGCCTCAGGTAGTGGCGGATTGTGTCAAAGCCATGCGGGCCGAAGTGGATATTCCGGTTACCGTGAAATGCCGGATTGGCATTGATGATATGGACGAGTACGAAGACTTCAGCCGTTTTATTGATGTGGTGGCAGGGGCCGGATGCGATACGTTTATCGTGCATGCCCGAAAAGCCTGGCTGCAAGGGCTCAGTCCGAAAGAAAACCGTGATATCCCGCCACTCAACTACGAGCGGGTGTACCAGTTAAAAGCACAGCATCCCGAGCTGAACATTTCGATAAATGGCGGTATTACCAGCCTGGAACAGGCCGAAGTACATCTTAATCAGGTCGATGGCGTTATGATTGGCCGCGAGGCGTATTCCAATCCCTACATGTTGACCGGGGTTGACAAGCGCTTTTACGGTGACCACGCAGAACCGCTGGACCGGGCAGAAATTGTCCGGCTGATGCAGGCATACATTGAGCGTCAGGATGCGCCATACTTTAAGCCATGGCACGCCGCCCGGCATATGCTTGGGCTGTTTCAGGGGCAACCGGGTGGCAGAGTATGGCGACGTTACCTGAGTCAGCAGGGCACGGGCAAAAAACCGGATCCCAACTTGCTGATGAATGGTTTGGCAGCGATGCAGGAAACAGCATCGAAAGCGATAGAGTATCAATCAAAAGAAGTTGGTTAATTTCACAATGTTATTTGGTTAAATTAACCAACTGTTAGTGTGCATCTTTTTTATACGACAATTGGTGTGTCCGTCTGAAAATAAAAAGTCATTTAAATTCAATATATTAAAATATTTTGAAAGAATGGCACAGCTTTCGCTATCTAGTGTGTAACAAATCACTTGTTTAACTAAATAGAGGAAACACCATGAAAATCAAATCAATCATCATTACTTCAGTCGTTGCTTTAGGTCTGTCTGTTAGTGCTCAGGCTAATGCTCAGGAATCAGCGGTAGAGCGTTTAATGAGCAGCCTGATCTCCAGTGCTGTATCAGTGACTCAGGCCGAAATCAGCCGTGAAGTTCAGCAAAACATTGCTAACGCCACTTATCATATATCGCTGTCTGATGCGCCAGTAGGTAAAGTATCGGTACAGGAACTGACGGCAAATACTGCGCAGGAAAGCAAACAGGCTGATAGCGAGTAACAGGCAGCACTGGCTATGATGTTCAGCCATGCATTACTCGCCAGCTACGTAGTACTTTTACCGATAGTCAGCATAGGTCTTTGCGCTTTGGTGACATCAGCAATACGGAGCTACGTACAAAGGGTCAGATCCATAAGGTCCCAGGTCTTACTAAGACAAATTCGAAGGCACAGGTAACCGTAAAAACGTTACCTGTTTTTTTTTGCGCAGCTTTTTAGTTCTTTCCCTGTAAGCTCTGCCTGTCCTCCGGGCCCGATAAACCCTTTAATACTTCTTGCTATCCTGCATTTATCTCTTACCTGAAGCTCTCTTCTGCGTTTACTGGTGCCGTTTATCATTGATGTGAACATCTTTAACAGCGTCGGATTTCGCTTTTGGTCAATTAAGCTAAACAGTTAGTCAATATTACTAACATGTGGTTTTGATTGTGTTGGATTCGACGTGCTGAATAAAAGTTTTAATTTTAAGTCAATAAATTCAATTGGTTATAAGTTGGCATGCGAATTGTTATATCTAAGCAAGTGTTAAGTAATTTTTTAAAAATGTTTCGCCAATCGGAGATTTAATTATGGGAATGTTCACACGTATCAACGACATCATTCAGTCTAACATCAACGCGCTGCTGGATAAGGCAGAGGATCCTGAAAAAATGATCCGCCTGATTATTCAGGAAATGCAGGAAACTTTGGTTGAGATCCGCACGCTGGCAGCACAGCATATTGCTGAGCAAAAGCACCTTAACCGTCAAATTGATAATCTGGCAAAACGTGCCGCTCACTGGCAGGAAAATGCAGAACTGGCAGTCAGTAAAGGGAAGGACGATTTGGCTCGCGCAGCACTGAAAGAAAAGAAAGAGCTGGAAGCGAAACAAACCGAGCTGCAGGAGCACTTGCAGGTAATCGACGAAGCTCTGCTGAAAGTGCAGGAAGATACCGGTCGTTTAAATGAGAAGTTAAACGAAGCCAAAGCCAAGCAGAAAGCGCTGGCAGTGCGTCGTCAGTCGGCCTCAGTAAGAATGCAGGCCAAACAGGCAACGCACAGTGACAAGCTGGAAAGTGTTATGGGGCGTTTCGATCATTATGAGCAACGGGTCGATGAACTGGAAGCACGGGTAGAAGCTTATGATTTGACCGAGAGTGCTTCGAAGAACTCATTGCAGGCAGAGTTCGATGCCCTTGAGAAAGATGAGTCTATTGAGCAGGAACTGGCAGCGTTAAAAGCTAAACAAGCCGCTTAAACGCATAAGTGCCCGCACGGTGCGGGCCTCGCCAGCAACCAGTTCATTCAAGCAGGAGTTAGGTTATGAAAACTATTTATGAAAAAAAACGTCTTTCAAGAGATTTAGGTCGGGCCGTTATTTCAGGTGTATGTGCTGGTGTAGCCCGCTATGCCGATATCGATCCGGTTTGGGTTCGCGCCGGAGCCGCGTTAGGCTTAGTGTTCATGCCAATGATCACCTTGCCTGCTTATGTCGCGGCCGTAATCCTGTTACCAAGGAGAGCATAATGAAAAACTTTATTCTTGCCATCCTGATTGCCATTGTTCTGACCAAAGTACTGGGCGGCGTGGCATCCGACTGGTTTGATTTACATCTGGTAATGGGCGATGAGCTGGTTAGTGGTACGCTGGAATGGTTAATTATGGCCGGGGTTGGTGTACTGTTAGTCGTTATTGGCTTTGTGGTAGCCATGAGTATTGCCGCAGCCCTGGGCATCGCCGCCATTGCGGTACTCGGAGGACTGGTGTTTGCCGGGGTAGGTGTTTTCTGGCCGGTACTGTTAATTGTTGGCATTGTCATGCTGGTCGGGAAATCAAATAGCGCAACAGCCTGATTTCTCGTTCGCCAGCCTGAACCAACCTCCGTGGATTTACTTTCTGAGATGAACAACTTAGCATAATGGGCCATACTTTGAATGTATGGCAGCTTGTTCACCAGAAAGGCCAACCGCAAACAAGGAAAACTATGAAACAGTATTTAAATGTAAAAACCGTCAGTATAACCGTAGGTGTTTTGTTTCTGCTTCTTTGGCTGGTTGGTTTTTACTGGAGTTTCGAACCCGATACTTTCGACGTTAAAGCGAATGCCAGGGCACAAATGAGCAGCACCAATGCGCAGCCAGTGCCTGGTTATACCATTACTACCACGTTGATCACAGTTGCCGATACCCTTATGGATAAACCGGGCGGCTACTTATCAAACGATGTAATGCCACCTTCCGTGTTCCTCGATAATATGCCCAGCTGGGAATTTGGGGTGCTGGAAATGGTGCGTGACATGTCGCTGTCTATGCGCAAGGACTTCAGCCGTTCTCAGTCGCAATCGGTTGAAAACCCCCATTTGGTGAAGGCGCAGCCGAAATTCAATATCGACAGCCGTAACTGGCTGTTTCCTTCCGCGGAATCTCAGTATTCAGAAGCTATTGATTACCTGAGCCAGTACCGCGATGATCTGGCCGACCCAACCCTGGGTGACAGTCAATTTTACACCCGCGCTGACAACCTCCGTGAGTATTTAAAACAGGTTGAGAAAAAGCTTGGCAGTTTGTCGCAGCGACTCAGCGCCAGTGTTGAGGCCGAGCGGGTAAATACTGATCTGGCGGGCGATAAGTCTGCCTCCAACAGCACACCGCGTCCAAGCTCTATTCAAACCCGCACCAGTTGGTGGCAACTGGATAATGTATTTTATGAAGCCAGAGGTTCTACCTGGGCACTTTTACACCTTCTCAAAGCCATTGAAGTTGACTTTGCCAGTGTTCTTGAAAACAAAAACGCGTTAGTGAGTTTACAACAGATAGTCAAAGAACTAGAAGCAACTCAACAGACTATCTGGAGCCCTATGATACTCAATGGCAGTGGCTTTGGTATGTTAGCTAATCACTCGTTAGTCATGGCGAACTATATTTCTCGTGCAAATGCAGCCATAATTGAGTTATCTGAATTACTCAATCAAGGATAAACGATGAAAAAACGTGTCATTGCCGCCGCTCTTGGGGCGTTATGTCTTGCCCCAGCTACTAATGCAGATACTCTGCTGGGTATTTATGCTGGCGCCCAGGGATGGAACACTTCAACTTCGGGCGGTTTCTCAGAAACCTCCAATACGGCTGACTTTGATTTTGACAGTACTACAAACGCTTCACTCTACGTGGCGTTTGAGCACTTTGTACCGCTGGTCCCCAATGTAAAGGTTAATTATCTGCAATTGGATACCGACGGTGTAACCAACCTGAATGCAGCCTTTGAATTTGAAGGTACTGTATATGAAGCCAACACCTCGCTATTAACCGATGCAAGCATCGATAGTGCCGATCTGATCCTTTATTACGAGATCTTCGATAATGATCTGGTTAGCTTTGACATTGGTGTCAACGGTAAATACATCGACGGTACGTTCTACGTTGAAGACGTTGATAGCGGCGAAAATGGCGAGGCATCTTTCAAAGGCATTATCCCAATGGCCTACAGTCGGGTGGAGTTTGGCCTGCCATTCACTGGTTTAGGTGTTTACGCTGAAGGTAGCTATCTGGCCTTTGACGACCACGAGGTTCGTGATATACAGGCTGCACTAACTTATTCTTTTGTCGAGAATTTAGCTATCGATATGACCTTACAGGTCGGCTATCGTGATATGACTGTAGACATTGAAGATCTGGATGATATCTACGCTGATCTGGGCTTCGACGGCGTCTTTGCCGGTCTTGAAATTCACTTCTAGTATTTTAAGATATAAAAAAGTAATTTTAATTCTTTCCAGTTATCAAGAAAACTCATTAGCCTAGTAGTATGCAAATAAGGCTAATGAGTTATGTCAGCAAATTCTAACAACCAAAACACTTCAGTCGGTGCACCAGGAGCAATTCTGAGTGAGCCGCAATGGAATGCTATTACCCAGTCAATCTCCGGGTTAAACGCACAGCAGTTAACCTGGGTAAGTGGTTACCTGGCGGGTCTGGCTGCGTCCGGGCAAGCTTTACCACAAGGGCAGGCTGCAGCCGTGACCGCAGCGACCGGCGATGCGCCGGTACTAACCATTTTGTTCGGTTCGCAAACCGGTAACGCCAAGGGTATTGCCCAGTCGTTACAGGCTAAAGTGGAAGCGGCAGGTTACTCCAGTAAATTAATCAGTATGGCCGATTACAAACCGCGCCAGATTAAAAATGAAACGCACCTCGCCATTGTGGCCAGTACTCATGGTGAAGGAGAACCGCCGGATGATGCCATCGAGTTACATGACTTTCTGGGTACCAAAAAAGCTCCTAAAGTCGATAAACTGAAATACGCTGTATTGTCGTTAGGCGATTCAAGCTACGAGTTTTTCTGCCAAACCGGTAAAGACTTCGACGAGCGCCTGGCGAAGCTGGGCGGCAAACTGGTTGTGCCGCGCGTAGATTGCGACGTTGATTACGAAGCGGAAGCCCAGACCTGGGTAGATAAACTTATTGAAACGTTGAAAGAAGATTTTACTTCGGCAGGCTCTGCTGCCGTTGCGATGCAAACCGGTTCTGCCGTAGCGGCGGGTACTGCGGCGCAGGTGTACACCAAGAAAGCGCCTTATCAGGCCACCTTGTTAACCTCGCAAAAAATCACTGGACGTGATTCGGTTAAAGATATCCGCCACATCGAAATCAGCCTGGAAGATTCCGGTATTGTTTATCAGGCCGGTGATGCGCTGGGTGTCTGGTTTAAGAACGATGCCGCGCTGGCAGACGAAATTATTACGCTGATCCAGGCGTCTGCTGATCAGGAAGTGACTGTCGCTGAGCACAAGTTGTCGTTTAAAGACGCGCTGATCAATAAACTGGAGTTGACCCTGAGCTATCCCGGTTTTGTTAAAGCCTATCAGCAAGCTTCCGGCTGTGAAGCGTTAGGTAAATTATTGGAAGATAAAGCCGCGCTGCGCGATTACCTGGCCGACCGTCAGATCATTGATATTGTCCGCGACCATCCGCATCCGGTAACGGCTGAGCAGTTTGTGGCGGCTTGTCGTCCACTCACGCCACGCCTGTACTCTATTGCGTCGAGCCAGTCAGAAGTGGAAGATGAAGTTCACTTAACCATTGCACACGTGGATTACGATGCCTTTGGTAACCGTCATCAGGGTGGCGCTTCAGGTTTCTTGTGTGACCGTTTAGAAGAAGGCGGCGAAGTAGACATTTTTGTTGAGCCAAACGATAACTTCCGGCTACCGGAAAATCCTGACACGCCTGTGATCATGATTGGTCCGGGTACCGGTATTGCACCATTCCGCTCGTTCATGCAGGAACGCGACGCCCAGGGGGCTGAAGGGAAAAACTGGTTGTTCTTTGGTAACCCTAACTTTACTCAGGACTTCCTGTATCAGCTTGAGTGGCAAGGCTACGTGAAAAGTGGTCTGCTGAGCAAAATCAGCCTGGCTTTCTCCCGTGATCAGAAAGACAAAATTTATGTCCAACATCGCTTACTTGAAGAAGGTAAGGCGGTTTACGAATGGTTAGAAGAAGGTGCTCACCTGTATGTGTGTGGCGATGCTAACCAAATGGCCAAAGATGTTGAAAGTGCGCTGCTTGAAATCTTCAGGACCCACGGTGGTAAGAGTGATGAAGAAGCCAAGGCTTACTTACTGTCACTGCGCAAAGCCAAACGATATCAGAAGGATGTCTACTAATGAGCGATACTAAGTCTCCTTTTATTGTTGAAGGCAAACTGGCCGACAACGAACGCCTTAAGGCAGAGAGTCGCCATCTGCGCGGCACCATCGAACAGGATCTGCAGGATCCGTTAACCGGTGGGTTTACCGCGGATAACTTTCAGCTGATCCGCTTTCATGGCATGTATCAGCAGGACGACCGTGACATCCGCGGTGAGCGTACCAAGCAAAAATTAGAGCCATTGCACAACGTAATGCTGCGTGCCCGTTTACCGGGTGGCGTTTGCAACCCCGAGCAATGGCTGGCCATCGACAAGTTTGCTGATGAGTACACCATGTACGGCAGTATTCGTTTAACGACCCGTCAGACTTTCCAGTTTCACGGCGTGTTAAAGCCCAATATTAAGTTAATGCATCAAACCCTTAACTCGGTAGGGATTGACTCTATCGCGACCGCGGGTGACGTAAACCGTAACGTTCTGTGTACCTCTAACCCGGTTGAATCAGAAGTGCATCAGCAGGCTTATGACTGGGCTACCAAAATTAGTGAGTACTTACTGCCAAAAACCCGCGCCTATGCCGAGATTTGGTTAAATGGTGAGAAAGTGGAAACCACCGATCAGGAGCCAATTCTCGGTGACACCTACTTGCCACGTAAATTTAAAACCACCGTGGTTATCCCGCCGCAAAACGATGTGGACGTGCATGCTAACGACCTCAACTTTGTCGCCATTGCCGAAAACGGCGAGCTGGTGGGCTTTAACGTATTGGTAGGTGGTGGCCTGGCCATGACCCATGGCGATAAAACCACGTTCCCACGTAAAGCTGATGACTTTGGTTTTATCCCGTTAGAGCATACTTTGGCCGTTGCTGAAGCAGTGGTAACCACTCAGCGTGACTGGGGCAACCGGGTGAATCGTAAAAATGCGAAAACCAAGTATACCCTTGAGCGCGTTGGTGTGGATAACTTCCGCGCTGAAGTGGAAAAACGTGCCGGTGTAACGTTTGCCGAGAGCAAGCCTTATGAATTCACCAGCCGTGGCGATCGCATTGGCTGGGTGGAAGGTATAGATGGTAAATTTCACTTAACGTTGTTTATCGAAAACGGCCGTATTCTGGATTATCCGAATAAGACCCTGAAAACCGGTTGCCGCGAAATTGCCAAAATTCACCAGGGCGATTTCCGCATGACGGCTAACCAAAACCTGATTGTGGCCGGTGTGCCAGCCGATCAAAAAGAAGCTATTGAATCGCTAGCCAAAGAGCACGGTCTAATTCAGCCAGACGTATCGGCGCAGCGTTTAGACTCCATGGCTTGTGTAGCATTACCTACCTGTCCGCTGGCAATGGCGGAAGCCGAGCGCTTCTTACCCGGCGCAGTAGACCAGCTTGACGAGCTACTGGCCAAGCACGGTTTGAGTAATGACAGCGTGATATTCCGGGTAACCGGTTGTCCTAATGGTTGCGGTCGCGCCATGCTGGCGGAAGTTGGTCTGGTGGGTAAAGGTCCGGGCCGCTACAACCTGCACTTAGGTGGTAACCGCGAAGGGACTCGTATTCCTCGTATGTTTAAAGAAAACATCACCGAGCAGGAAATCATGGCTATTCTCGATGAGCTTGTTGGCCAGTGGGCCGGCTCGCGTGAAACGAATGAGTCATTCGGCGATTTCGTAGTGCGCACAGGCGTGATTGCCCCGGTGATCAACTCCGCTCAGGATTTTTATGACTGATCACGATCTTCAATCGATTCGTCAGCCGATTACCTCTGATACCAGTGATGAGGAACTGGCGGCGATCAATCAGGTGCTGGAAACACTGGATGCATCAGAGCGTATCCGGTGGGCCCTGGAGTATTTGCCGGGTAACCATATTGTGTCGTCAAGTTTTGGCGCACAATCGGCGGTTATGCTGCATTTACTTACCCAGGCAAAACCTGATATTCCGGTGGTATTAACCGACACGGGTTATTTGTTTCCGGAAACGTACCAGTTTGTTGATGAACTGGCTGAACAGCTCAAACTCAACTTAAAGGTGTATCGCAGTGATATGTCACCAGCCTGGCAGGAGGCGCGCTTCGGCCGCTTGTGGGAGCAGGGGATTGATGGCATCGAGCGGTACAACAAAATGAATAAGGTTGAGCCAATGCAACGAGCGTTAAAAGAGCTTGGTGCGCAAACCTGGTTTGCCGGGTTACGTCGTAGCCAGGCCGACACACGTCAGCATTTGCCAGTACTACAGCGAGCCGGTAACCAGTTTAAGTTGTATCCGATTATCGACTGGTCGAATAAGGATTTGCACTATTACCTCAAAGATAACGGCCTGTCCTATCATCCGCTGTGGGAGCAGGGTTATGTTTCCATTGGTGACTGGCATACCACCCAGTCACTACAGGAAGGGATGAGTGAACAGGATACCCGTTTCTTTGGGCTTAAGCGCGAATGCGGCCTTCACGAATTCGGTGACGGTATCTAAAGGCTGTAAGATGGTTGTTTACTCCACAATGAAATGTGGAGTAAACAGCGATTTAATATGTGCAGTAAACGCCTCTGATTGCTGTTTTGCCAGCAAGCGTGCCAACTCACTGCCTACCGAAGTAAACTTATAATACGTTATCAGCAACTGCTTGCTTCGCGCTTCTAACGTCAGGTTTTCGGTCGAAAACTTTAGGGCCATGGATACGCCCTTGTCCAGTAAACCAGTCTCAATCTCTGTAGAATACAATAACTTCATACTGCCCAACGCAAGAATATCGGTGTACGAAAGTCCAAACTGTGCGAGTTGAGTTTGTGCAGAGGGTGCCGTAAACAGTGTATTGAGCAATCCGGGTTGTTGATGGAATCCGGTAATGATTATGGGCGCCGGATCGCTGTTGCGCCGACAGGCCAACTGGCACGCCCGACTAAATAAGCCTGCATCCCGCTGGGTCAGTTTGGTTAGCGTTTCCAGACTGCGTAACGAAAAGCTACCAGGCCGCTGAACCTCCACCGCAAGAATTTTTCCCCACAACTCCTGCATGGTAGGTGAATAAATGTTTTCAGCCATGGAAATAAACGAGTGAAACCAGTCCGGGTCGACCTGTTCCTGTGACTGATCGCCGGTGGATACAGATAAGGCTACCGACATGATTTTTTGCAAGTTTTTCAGGCGCTTTTGTTCCCGTAAACGTTGATACTGGGCCAGTTGCCGGGAAGGGTGAGTGGAGTAGTCCAGCGCCGACTGCTCGATACCGATAGAGGAGAACCAGTGAGTTATGCGGTGTTGAGTTGAGCTACTATGCTGCGTAGAGCGGCGTTTGGCGGATGACGTTTCTTCACTGACAGACTTTGGGACTTTACGTTCCTTACCGGTAGCACCGGTAGCGCTGGTCCATTGTGTGGCTGAGGTGTGTGTGGGTATTTTCATCTCATAACATTAGCCGTAAACCCATAACTAAAAATACCCTGTTTCGACTTTAGTGTATAGGAAGTTTACTATGCAAAGCTCTATATTAGGGGTAGGATACTGATAATATTGGTCACAACGTACACAAGATGTCTGCGGAATACGATAACGATGAGCTGGTATTTCTTGATGAAGACACCCATCAGGAATTAGAACAGAGCAACAAACGGGAATGGAATATCTTGATCGTTGATGATGATGAAGAAATCCATACAGTAACCCGCTTCGCTTTATCCGACCTTGAAGTTCACGATCGCACGTTAAACTTTCTTCATGCCTATTCCGGCAAAGAAGCCAAAGCCATACTCGATGAATACGGTAGCAGCATTGCTATCATCCTGCTTGATGTGGTGATGGAAACAGATGATGCCGGCCTGAATGTGGTGCGTTATCTTCGTGAAACGCTGAACCACCATGAGCCGCGTATTATACTGCGCACTGGCCAGCCAGGTTTTGCCCCTGAAGAAGAGGTAATTAAAACCTACGATATTAATGACTACAAAACTAAAACAGAGCTGACTCGGGCAAAATTGCTCACTACGGTCATTTCTTCGGTTCGGTCATATCAGCAAATTCTGACCATTAATCAAAGCCGGATTGGTTTGCAGAAAATCATCCACTCAGTGTCCAATCTGTTGGAAGAGCATTCTATTAAAGGGTTTTGTGAGGGAATCGTTACCCAAATCAGTTCGATGGTAGGGCTGGAAGCGGAAGGTATTGTGTGTGCCCGGGCGGGTTCGGTGCTCGATCGCGATGATGATGGCGTTTACGTACTCGGCGCTGCTGGCGATTACGCCACCTACATAAATGAACGCATCGAGTCATTGCATAATGCGCTGATAGTTGAGCATGTCGGCCGCTGTTTACGTCTTAAGAAGCATATTTTTGACGCCGGTGTATCCGTGCTTTACTTAAATAGCTCGGGCTTTGAAGCGGCTGTTTATTTAAATCTGCACAGCGAGATCAGTGAGTTGGATAAGCAACTGCTGGAAGTGTTCCTGTCTAGTATCTCAGTCGGGTATGAAAACGTTTATCTGTTTCATGAGTTGCGTAACGCCGCCTTCAGAGACTGGCTAACACGGCTGCCCAACCGTAACGAGTTTATTAATATTCTCGATCACTCAAAAAACTACCATACCCAGGAACAGCTCTGCGCGGCGTTAATTGATATAAACCAGTTTTCAGATATCAACGACGGATTGGGACAGGAAGCCGGCAACGATCTTCTTAAAGCCGTGGCGCAACGGCTACACAACTGCTTTGGTGAAGAAGTTAAGAAAAGTCGTATTGCTGCCGACGTATTTGGCCTGTTTGGCAAATCTGAAGAGATCACCCCGGCGCTCATTAATCAGGCTTTTCAGCAACCCTTTAGTGCTGGTGATAACACCATGCCACTGAATGTCACCATTGGCTTGTGTTTGCTGGGGCGTAAGCCGGAAGCGGGTGTGGATATACTTAAACGAACCAACATTGCGCTTAACCGGGCAAAGAAAATCCCCACCACTAACTTTGAGTATTTTGCCCCTGAAATTGAAGAGCAAACCACTTGGCGATTGCATATGATCCGCCGTTTGCGAAACGACTTTACGGCCCGCAAACTGGAACTCTGGTTTCAGCCTCAGGTAGATATCTCTAGCGAAAGAGTCATTGGTATGGAAGGCTTATTGCGCTGGCCCGACGGCAACGGCGGCTTTATTTCACCAGCTGAGTTTGTGCCGCTGGCTGAGTACTCAGGGCTTATTGTTGATATTGGTTACTGGGTGGTTGAAGAGTCATGCAAACGGCTTCAGGAACTCGCTTTACTCGGTTATCCGAATCTCAGGGTTGCGGTAAATGTGTCTATTCCACAGTTTCGTGATCCGCAGTTTGTTAAGAGTATAAAACGCTTAATCACAGAGTCCGGGATAAGTCCTAGTTTACTTGAATTGGAGATTACAGAGAGTGTGGTAATGGATGAGCCGCAGATAGTCATCGATGCGCTCACTGACCTCAAACAGTTTGGTGTGACTATCGCTATCGACGACTTTGGTACCGGCTTTTCGTCTATGAGCTACCTGCAAAAGCTACCCTTGGATCGACTTAAGGTAGACCGCTCCTTTGTCGCCGAAATCCGTCCTGGCGAAACGGCCTTCATTGCCGAAACCATCGTTACCCTGGGCAGTAAACTCGGCCTTACCACCATTGCAGAGGGTATCGAAAAGCGTGAACAGGCCAGTTTTATGATTAAGCTCGGCTGTGATGAAGCCCAGGGATATTTGTTTGGTCGGCCTATGCCATTTCCGAGCCTGGTTGAGTTTTTGGCTGCGAAAAGCGCAAACTAACCAGAAATGAGATTCTTTTGATTTGTTACCGTCTATGTCATATTACTGTCATAAAGCTGTGATTTTGCAATTTGCTAATTGGACAAAAATACAGTACAGTAAACATATCGTTAACAAAAGGAGATAATCTCATGCGTAAAGTTGTATTAGCATCACTGTTGCTTGCTGGAGCTAGTGTGGCGCATGCTGACACCGGTAACGATAAAGCATTTTCTTGTATGGACGCTAAGACGTTTGAAATTAATAGTACATGTATGGTTGATACAATCAGCAACAACATGAACTTCCAGGCTGCTCAACAAAGTATTGTTGAAACTGCTGATACCAACAGCAGCAAGTATGCGATGGCAACTATGACTTTTAATGTCGAAGAAATGACTATCGATATCGTCGCTCACAGAGATGCACTGTTAGTGCGTAACGCCACCGAGCAAAAATAGCTTTCAGCATCGACTGAATAAAAAAACCGGAGTTTATCTCCGGTTTTTTTCGTTTCAGGCGTTAATATTTAGTCGCTAAAGACCCGGTTTAAACCATTGAGTGCGGCCACCCGATAGGCTTCCGCCATGGTGGGGTAGTTAAACGTGGTATTAATAAAATATTCAATGGAATTGCCACTGCCCTGTTGCTGCATAATCGCCTGACCGATATGAACAATCTCCGAAGCACGCTCACCAAAGCAATGGATACCCAGTACTTCTTTGGTTTCACGATGAAAGAGAATTTTTAAACTCCCGACCTGAGTAGACGCAATCTGCGCTCTGGCCAAGTGTTTAAACTGGGCACGGCCCACTTCATAAGGGACCTTAAGTTGCGTGAGTTCCTGTTCATTTTTACCCACAGAACTAATTTCCGGGATAGTGTAGATTCCTGTCGGAATATCTTCTACCAACTGGGCATTAGCATTACCGTGCAACATAGCTTCAGCCGCGAAACGACCCTGGTTATATGCGGCTGAGGCCAGACTGGGATAGCCAATAACATCACCGATGGCATAAATGTTATCTACCTCGGTCTGATAGTTATGATTTACTCTAAGCTGACCGCGAGAATCGGCTTTCAAGCCGATATTTTCCAGCTTGAGCATGTCGGTGTTACCGGTTCGGCCGTTAGCAAAAAGCAAGCAGTCGGCACGCATCCGTTTGCCGGATTCAAGGTTTAAGATAACCGAGTCTTCTCTGCCTTCAACTGAGCTGTAGGTTTCGGTATGACGGATCACAACGCCGTTATTCCATAAATGATAGCTCAGGGCGTCAGAAATCTCGGCATCAAGGAAAGACAACAGCCGATCACGCATATTCACCAGATCAACTTTTACGCCCAATCCCCGGAATATCGACGCATATTCAGTACCAATAACCCCTGCACCATAAATAATAATGGATTGCGGCTCATGATCGAGATTCAAAATCGTATCAGAGTTATAAATTCTCGGATGATTAAAATCGATGTCCTTTGGACAATACGGACGAGAACCCGTGGCGATAGCGGTTTTTTCGCCGGTGATAATTTCTTTGGAACCGTCGTTACGGGTGATTTCAACCGTGTGAGCATCAATAAAACTGGCTTCACCATGAATTAGCGTGACTCTGTTGCGATCATAAAAGGTTGAACGAAGCCGGGTCTGACTGCGGATCACGCCGCTGGCATGCTTCATGATGTCTGAAAAGGTGAGACTACGGGATACATGATTATCAGCGAATAATGGCGTGTTGTTATATTCAATCAAACGACTCACCGAATGCCGCAACGCTTTAGATGGGATGGTTCCCCAGTGAGTACAGCCACCACCCACTGCGTGATATTTTTCGATTACTGCGACTCGCTTGCCAGCTTTGGCCAGCTGCATGGCAGCACCTTCACCACCAGGACCGGTACCAATCACGATCGCGTCAAATTGATAGTTGGGTTTAGCTGTTTTCTTTTTGGTTGTCATAATTATGCGCTGTTCAACTTGCGTTAACTGAATAAGTGGGAGATATCAAAATTATAGTAGCAAAAAATACTGATATGTTTAGGATTTTCTGACTGCCTGCGGCAACGATTAATTCCTCGTTTCAGATAAAGGGGTTCTCCGCTTTTTTATCCTTGGCTAATTTATTTGTCAGTTTTCGCGCCGAGCGAAAAATCAGTTTGAAAGTTGTCCCCTTGCCTGGCGTTGATTCTACCCGAATATCGCCGGAAAAAGCCTGTTGTATCCAGACTTGCGCCATGTGCAGCCCCAGCCCGGTGTGTTCATGATGCCTTTTAGACGTGACAAAGGGTTCGAAAATGTGGGCTAACTCTTCTGCTGCGATACCTTTACCGTTATCACGGATCATAACGATAATATCGTTGCCATGCTTTTCGCAGCTTATTCCTATGCAGGCGCCCGCCATGTTATCAAAAGCATGATCGATGGCATTGTTAATAATAATTTGTACAATCTGACTAAATGCGCCGGCATAACCGGTAAGGGTTATATGGTTGGGGAGCCTGGTGTCCAGTCGAATGTTGTGTTTGTTCAACAGTCCGTGGATAGACTTGCAGAGATCATCAAGGTGCTGAGAGACATTAAAGGTATTGAGTTCATTATTGGCTCGTTCAAAGGTGAGGCGTTTAAAGCTCTGGATCAATTCGATTGCCCGTTGATTATTGCGTTTCGCTTGTTGTAAGGATTTACCGGACTGCTCAAGGTAGTTGTCGAATGCCGATTTGGTCAGACCGGTATTCTTATTCTCAATCAAGTTTTCCAGTAAAGATGCCTGACTGGAGAGTGCGAGTTGGGTAGCTCCTACAGGCGTATTAAGCTCGTGGGCAAGACCTGCGACCATGATGCTTAATGATGACAGCTTTTTGGTCTCAGCCAGTTCGTTGATAAGTGAAGACTGACGTTCCAGCGTGTTTTTCAGGGTGTCCCGTTCTTTCTCCAATTTAACACTTAGCGTATTCACTTCCCTGAGGTAACGGGAATACAAAGTTAGCAAAACCAAACCGGCAATAGCGGTAGCAAGGGCGAATAACGTGCCGTGCAACAGCGCTCGCTCCTTCAGAGTACTCAGTGCAAATGGGGCTGTTCGACTAATCACTACAATGTCTTGTAAACCGCCTTCGTTGTTATAAAGCGATTTAATGCGCTGTGCAGCATAAAGCTGATTGTTAATCTCAGCGCCTTGAGCAACACCATCATCTTCAATTAAATGCACCAATTCAGGAAGGTCTGTTGCGATATCAGAAGGCTCCGCGTTGAGATCGCTGCGCCATTCATGGCTCTTATCCGGGTGCACTATCCAGCGGTCTTCACCGGCGGCTACCAATACACGGATATCATTCTTGCTGAGAGCAGCCACTTCCTCCAGTAATGAGCGTAAATCAAAGTTAATGACCAGCAGACCGTCTCCCATACTCGCTAAACTGGCTTTGATTACTCCCCGCAGTGTAGGCTGAAATGGTTGCTCTACCACGCCTTGTTCTACATTAAGATCAATTTGAGAGATAAACACGTCATCGCTGGCCAGGGTAAGCCCAGCTTCAACGTAATAGCGGTTTAACTTGTTTTGTAATTCTTCGGTAGGCACAGCTACTACGTCATTGTTGACGGATTTATTCAACCGCACTTGTTCGAAGCCTTGTAGATTAATCCAACGTACCTGTAACGAATCGCTGTACAACTTGAACATGGAGATCATTGCCTGTTCAAGCTCAGTTCTCGTTGGCTGAAGTAACTCGAGCTCATGACGAAATAGTCGAATCTGCGTTTCTACCAGACTTACCCTGGAGTTCAGGAGTAGTGCGGCGTGATCGATAAGTGCGCCCTGGCGAATTTCATAGGGATACTTTAGTTCGTTGAAGCGATCAACGTAGGATAAGCGAAATACCAGTGCGCACATCAGAACAATGAAAAACAACCATAGGTATCGCCAACGAGCCGGTATATGCAATGTGCTTCTCTCTGTTTCAGTTTAGGTTTGATCCATCCAGCGTAACAGTTCATCGATGGGCATGGGTTTGGCAAAATAATAGCCTTGGGCATGCTGATAGCCATTCTCCATAAGCAGTTGGCGCTGCTCTTCGGTTTCCACGCCTTCTGCAATCAGTTTAAAGGCAAAGCGTTCTGCTAGTCGGGCTATCATCTGAATAATATGCAGGGTTTTATCCTTATTTTCAGCAGACAGATCGTTAACGAATTTTTGGTCCAGTTTAATGGTAGTGGCGGCTAAATCTGCAAGCTGAGATAGCGAGGAGTAACCGGTACCAAAGTCATCAATGCTCACGCCAACCCCTTTTTCCATAAAAGAGCGCAGAATGGGGTTGATAATGGCGTAGTCTTCCGTTGCCTGGGTTTCGGTAACTTCGATATCCAATAACGAAGCATCGATTTCATGCTCATCAATACACCGGTTAATTTCGTTAAATATAATCGGGCTGACAATATCACTGTTAGCCAGATTAAATGAAACCGGTAGTGCGTACCCCTCATGGTGTAAACGTTGAATCGCTTCAATGGTTTTAGCCAACACCATCTCCGATATTTCAAGGCTTAAACCCGACGCCTCAGCAATAGGAATAAACTCTGACGGCGGGCACAGCTTGTTGTCATCTATTCGCCAGCGCAGTAAGGCTTCAAAGCCGACCGGTTTTCCGGTGGCCAGATGAACCTTGGGTTGCAACACCAGGAAAAACGTTTCCCGGGTAGTTAAGGCCGACTTCAATGCGGTAAGAATTCGCATGCGGTTAGCGAGGTGTTGAATCATGGCATGGTCGAAGTGATAGATGGGCGTACCAGCCTGATAGGCTTTGGCCAGTGCATTATTGGCCAGCACCAGTATCTCAGAGAGTCTTAAAGACTGGCTGTCTTTAAAATCCATTATGCCTACCTGAAACTGAAGCTGAATGTCGAGCTCATCCATTTCAATAGTGGCTTGTCGAATTTGCGCAAGCTTGTCCTCAGAGGGCTTGTTGTCTAGTGTGAAAACCAGAGCAACGGTTTCTTCATCCCAGACGGCCAGTAAGTAATGGTTGTTGAGTTGTTTTTTGATAAAGTCACAAAACACCTTGAACATTTTGGTGGCATATTCACTTCCGGCTACCATTTCTGCGGTGTCGTAGTTCAGTAAGCGGAACAATACCAGTGAGCTGTTGTTAAGGTGATAGGAAGATTGTTGGTTTAATTCTCTTACCAACCAGTTGCGATTATGAATGCCGGTTGGCGTGTCAAGATAGGCTAACTGACTCAGCTTGCTCATTAGAGCCTGATTAATAAAACCGGAGCTAATGTTTTCTGCAAACACTTGTAAAAGATTAAGCTGGTTTTTATCAAGTGGGTTAGGAGAGTCCACCAACATAAGATATTGCTTGTTATCGTGCTCACTGGTGTCGAAAAACAGCAGTGAAAAATCCTTCTCGAAAATGTGCTGTTGAGTTTGCCAGGCATCGAAGATTGCTTTTTCGACCAACGCTTTTCTGTTTTTCTCATAAACAGTAAAGACTGATTCAAGGCGGGCATTGATAAACTCCCTGAAGTGGCTGCTGGTAGCCACGATAGGAGCCAATTGCAAACTTTCTATGCCCGACTTAACGATACAAACAATACCACCGGTGTTAGGGACGTTAAGTATTCTGGCTATTTCTTCTAACACCGTATGGGAAAATTCTGTAGTATCCTGCTTGGCGGTGAGCGACCGCGAGGCATCAACGATCATTTGTAAACCACGCCGTGCGATCTTGAGTTCCTGAGACATTTGCCAGGTTCTCAGGTTGCTTACTACCACACTTTTGAGCTTATCAGCGCTTAGATCGGTTTTATTCCAGTATTCCGAAATATTGTATTCGTTAATGGCCTTGTCGTGAGGTTTTACACCGGGCTGGCCGGTAAGCACAATAATTCTGACCAGGTCGTCGCCAATAATATTGCGGATTGTATCAATAAGGTAAAAGCCCGCATCGTCTGTTTCCATCACGATATCCAGCAGGATCAGGCTGATGTCCTGGCGTTTAGATAATATTGTTGCCGCAGATGCCGCTGATGACGCGCGCAGAAGCTCAATGGAGCGGCCTTCAAAGGTGACTTCCTGTAAGGCCATCTCCAGTACATCCTGGTAAGGTTGATTATCTTCTACACTGAGAACCACCCAACTTTTTTGTGATGTGTCGGCAATATCTTCCTCTGCGCTAAACTCAAACAGCTCGTTCATTCACACTCCCTCATCTCCTGCCAGAATTCATAGCCGGTGGTGTTTTGCGTCGAAATAAGTTTTGGGGTACAGGAGTAAGTTTCGTCGAAGTTTGAGAAATATCAAGTCAGGATGACAGAGGTAAGCGGAAAGTATACTGTGCAGAAAATTGTGGTGGGCAGTCACCCACCACGGAAAAATCGGGTAAGGGATTAGCTAAAGGAAAATTCCATCTGACTAAGCTTGAGCCATTTTTCTTTTTGTAGCAGCAATGATTGCTTAAGCTCTTTATATTTAAAGTCCAGTTCCAGCCGCTCCATGCTCTTTAACAGGTGATTCTTGCGTAACGTCATAATACGCTTTTTAGTGGTGTAGTAGTCAGTCATCTTCTGCATCAGTACATCATACTCGTGCTGCAGTTTTTGCATTACCTCTTCTGCATTCGGCAATTTAGACACTTTTTGGCTGGCATATTTTAACTGCATGGCCAAACGCGCTTTCTCTATGCGCTCTTCGGGGCAGGTGCGCAGGTTTTTGGTTAAGCCTATATAGGAAAGCCCCTTAATCAACCACTTGGTTGGGTCGTATTGATACCACCTAATGCCGTTACGATAATCGTACTCAAAAATGTGGTGGTAATTATGATACCCCTCACCAAATGTGAATAACGCGATTATTCCGTTGTCCCGTGCGGTATTGGTATCGGTGTAAGGACGGCTGCCCCAAATATGCGCAAGGGAGTTGATAAAGAAAGTCACATGGTGAACCATGACCAGGCGGAATACGCCTGCAATCAGAATCATGCTCAGAATGTCGCCATTGATCCAGCCAAGTAATGCAGTGATACCAAGGTTTGCCGCTAATACGATAGCCAGATAGTGATTGTGTTGCCACATAACCACTTTGTCTTTCAGCAGGTCTTTACAGTTGCTGTAATCGTTGTAGCGGTGTGACTGATACTCGCGCAGCATCCAGCCCATATGTGAAAACCAGAAACCTTTTTTGGCTGAGTAGGGGTCTTTGTCGTTTACATCAACATGGCGATGGTGCACCCGGTGATCTGAGGACCAGTGTAAAATACTGTTTTGCAGTGCCATGGCGCCGCCAATGGCAAGGAAGACTTTTACGACAGGGTGAGCCTCATAAGTTTTATGCGCCCACAAACGGTGATAACCGGCAGTAATAGACATGCCAGTGACGAAAAACAGTACAATAGTGGTGATTATTTCAGTGGTATCAAATCCATGTGAGAAAGCCCATAACGGAGCTCCTACAAATGCGATAAGTCCGGTCACCACAAAGACCAGCACATTAGTAATGATTAGACGTGGCTTATTCATTTATTTCTATCTCAGCTTACAACTGTACGCTAATTTAGCTTTAAAAGAGGTGTTTCGCAAGGGAAATACCGTTAAGATTAGTCTTAAGAATAAGCCATAGGTATCAGTCGGGGACAGTCGTTGAGCCGTCAGGAACAAAAACAAAAAACCAGACAAAATATAATAGCTGGTGCGTTTCAACTACTTAATGAAAATCGCACCCTGTCGGCGATTAGTTTGCGTGAAGTCGCTCGGGAAGCCGGTATAGCCCCCACTTCTTTTTATCGACACTTCAAGGATATGGACGAACTGGGTTTAACCCTGGTTGACGAAGCCGGACTAGCGCTACGCCAGTTAATGCGTCAGGCCCGGCGGCGGATTGCTTCCGGTGGTGGCGTTATTGATACGTCGGTGGATACCTTTATGGAGTTTATTTCTGCCAACAGTAACGTTTTTCGTTTGTTACTGCGAGAGCATACCGGCACTTCGGCTGCTTACCGACTGGCAGTGTCCCGTGAAATCCAGCACTTCACCGACGAACTGAGTGACTACATCATTGAGCAACTGCGTATTCCCCATGATATTGCCGTGTTACAGGCCGAAAGCATGGTACGCCTGGTGTTCAGTGCCGGCGCGGATGCCCTGGAGGCAGACACGATTCTCAAAAATGACATCAGTGACAGGCTAAAGCGCCAATTACGGTTTATCCAGTTGGGCAGCCTTGCCTATTGGCAAACGATGCCCGACACGCAAGCATAAAAAATCTAGGTTTTGCGAGTCAGCCACACTCCTGACTCCATGTGGTCAGTGAAGGGAAACTGGTCAAACAGTGCGGCTCGGCTTACTTTATGAGTTGCCGACAGTGCGTCGAGGTTAGCAACCAGCGTGTGCGGGTTACAGGATATATAAATAATGTTATCAAACTGACTAATCATTTGTGTGGTGGCTGGATCCAACCCCGCTCGAGGCGGATCAACCAGCACCGTATTAAACTGTCGTTCAGCCAACTCAATGCCTTTTAGCCGTTCAAACTGACGTTTACCGGCCAGTGCTTCAACAAACTCTTCGGCAGACAGCCGGGCAATCTGTACATTATCAAGCTGGTTTACCGCAATATTATATTGCGCCGCTTCCACCGAAGGCTTTGCTATTTCGGTGCCTACCACATGATTAAAGTGCGCGGCCAGCGGAATGGAAAAATTCCCCGCGCCGCAATACAGCTCCAGCAGATCGCCGGTTAACCCCTGGCTTTGCGCAATGGCCCATTCAATCATATGGGTATTCACGTAGGCGTTAGGTTGCGTAAAGCTGTTTTCGATATGTTTAAACCGGTACGTTTTGCCGTCGGCAGGCAGCTTCTCGATAACAAAGTCGTCACCCAGGATCACTTTTTGTTTGCGTGCACGACCGATAACGCTGACCTTAAACTCTTTGTTCAACTCGGTGCGCAGTGCTTCGGCTTGCGCTTGCCATTCTTCATCTAACTGGCGATGGTAAAGCAGGCTGATCACACACTCCTGCGATAACCCGCTCAGGAAATCGACCTGAAACAACTTTTTGCGGAGCACAGCATTGGGCTTTACCAGCTCAATAATACGCGGCATTAACGCATTGATGGTTTCTGAAGCCGCCGGGAACTCGTCGACCCGGTAGGGGGTTTTGGTCTCTTTATTGAACATGATGTAATAAAGATCATCACCATCATGCCATACGCGGAATTCAGCGCGCATGCGGTAATGCTGCTCAGGCGACGGGTAAACATCCAGGGTTTGCTTATAAAAAGGGTCCAGCAGTGACGATAAGGTGTCGACTTTAGCCTGAAGCTGGTCCTGATAGGTGATAGTAGTTGTTGGTGCTGTGCTCATTTTGTTCCCCGTACCGCATTTGCTGCGGCATTGTAGAGACTTTTCAAAAAACTTCCAATGTAGCGGCGCTACGTTAATTATGTATTAAAATTAAACAATCCTCATTAACTGCCGATAACTATAGTGAGGTGTGAGAGGATTAAATTATGAGTGTGGATTCAATTCCTGCTGCAAAAGGCAGCCAGGCGACTGTTGAAAAGCCTGACGTTGCCCTTAAAAAGCAGCTTCAACAAGAAGGCTTGCGGCAGGCACGCGAGTTTCAACAAAGTAGCCAGGCAACACAAGTGACTTTGTCACAAACCCGGGTGGGCAGTACCGTTCTGGTGAGCTCTCTCGAACAGGAAGTTGTATTAAATGAAAGGCGTTTCGATAACCGGCGGTTCGACAAAGCTGAGGAGAACAAGTCTGCCTTTGACTTTGAGAAAGTAGCGGCCAATGTTCTGAAGTTTGTCGGCGGTGTTGTGCGTGGCGCGGCAAAGAGTGGTGCAGATGAAGCACAGCTAACCGATTTAATTAGTCAGGCCCGGTCCGGAGTAGCCAAGGGTATTGCTATGGCAGAAAAAGACCTGGCCGGGTTTATGAATCCGGAAATCACCGATGGTATTCGTAACAGTAAAGAAGCCATTGGCGAAGGTATCGATAACATCGAAAAAGAAGTCTTATCGCCATTTCGCGGTACCATGGAAGTTGGCGCAACGCTATCTGCTCAGCATGCCCAGTCGCAGTCGGGTGGGCTCAAGATAACCACTAAAGACGGTGACGAGGTAGAAATAAACTTCGGTCAGTCACGTCACTATCAGTATAGTGCCCGTGAGCGGATAACGTCATCAGGCAATAGCGATGCGGATCCTAATGCATCTGCTGCACCGCAAAGTGATGTTGTTGCGCAGCGTTCGCTGAATGTACAGTTCTCTGAATACCGGGGTATTAGCTTTTCTGTGCAGGGGGAGCTTGACGATGATGAACTCGGTGCTATTTCTGATTTGGTGAAGCAAATTACCGATGTCAGCAAGTCATTCTTTAAGGGGGATTTGGATACTGCGCTGGATAAAGCCCTTGATCTGGGGTATGACGAAAAAGAGCTGGCGGGTTTTGCATTAAAGCTTAACAGCCGTGAAATCGTTAGCGAGAAAATCTCAGCGTATAAAGAAGTCAGTGATGGTGATTCATCAGAGCTCAAAAAGTACATGCGCCCTATTAAAGAGTATATGGATGAGCTGAAGTCGTTAAATCAGCTACTCGATACAACTTTAAAAGAGGGGGAAGGCTATAAGGAGTTAGTAACCGGCGTTATTAACCAGATGAAAGAGGTTCATGTTCCGGATGTGCTTTCGGCAATAAACCGCTTTCATTTGTTTAACGGGCGCATCAACGCACTTAAAGCAGAATGAAAAAGGCCCCGTGATAGGGGCCTGCTTATTTGGACTAATCGGTGACTTTGTCTTTCGCCGGTCGAACTTTTAAAGTGCGGTCCTGAAATACCGAATCATTAAACTGACCAATAATGGCCTCAACATCACCGTCGATGACTTCTATAAAACCATATCCTTTACGCTTACCGGTTTTCTTGTCTTTCATTAACCGTACCGATTGAATACGGATATGGTCTTCAAAGTAAGCTTTCACTGCTGCTTCATTTGCTTTGTACGGAAGGTTACCAACATATAATGTAGAAACGTTATCTGACGAAGAATCGGAGACAGGGTTTGTGGTGGGGGCAGGCCCCTGAGAATGACTCTGATTATTGGTTCCTATAAAAGAAGCAATCCAAGGCGTCACAATACCACTAATTAATAAAGACAACGCAACCACTGTTGGCGCTTGACCATCAAATGAAACCTGATGAGTAATTACAAATCCTAAAACAGCCAGAACAAGACTGACTAAAAAACACTGCATTAAGCTGACTTTCATAATGCTACCTTAATAATTGTTATGGGAAGAACGGGTCGGCTTTTTAAATTTTACTCATTTATAACAAAATGAACAATATTGATTCACATATATAGACAAAAGAATAACTCTCAGTATAGCTTTTGCTGTAAAAATAGACGCTTAAGCCTGATTTTCATAAAAACGCATTAAAAAAACAAAAAAGGGGTTGACGAAAAACCTCTGATGCGTAGAATGCGCCCCACTTCGACGGGGAACGTCACACGGGACACGAAGAAGGCGTTATGGAAGGTAAAGTAAGCCTTTAATAACGGTTTTCACCGAAAACAACTTGCGAAATTAAATTTCAAAAAGATGTTGACACTGAAAACCAAAAGCGTATTATACGCATCCCGCTTCGGCAGGTTCTTAAAGAGCGCTGAAGCAGCAAGCAGAGCTTGCATTGTTCTTTAACAATTTATAACAAGACAATCTGTGTGGGCACTCATTAAGAGTGTCAACAACGACAATTCAAAATTTCGATATTTAATTGAAGAGTTTGATCATGGCTCAGATTGAACGCTGGCGGCAGGCCTAACACATGCAAGTCGAACGGTAACAGGATTAGCTTGCTAATCGCTGACGAGTGGCGGACGGGTGAGTAATGCTTGGGAACTTGCCTTCAGGAGGGGGATAACAGTTGGAAACGACTGCTAATACCGCATAATGTCTCCGGACCAAAGCGGGCTTTTAGCTCGCACCTGAAGAGAGGCCCAAGTGAGATTAGCTAGTTGGTAAGGTAAAGGCTTACCAAGGCAACGATCTCTAGCTGTTCTGAGAGGAAGATCAGCCACACTGGGACTGAGACACGGCCCAGACTCCTACGGGAGGCAGCAGTGGGGAATATTGCACAATGGGGGAAACCCTGATGCAGCCATGCCGCGTGTGTGAAGAAGGCCTTCGGGTTGTAAAGCACTTTCAGTTGTGAGGAAAGGTTGGTAGTTAATACCTGCCAGCTGTGACGTTAACAACAGAAGAAGCACCGGCTAACTCCGTGCCAGCAGCCGCGGTAATACGGAGGGTGCGAGCGTTAATCGGAATTACTGGGCGTAAAGCGCACGCAGGCGGTTTGTTAAGCTAGATGTGAAAGCCCCGGGCTCAACCTGGGATGGTCATTTAGAACTGGCAGACTAGAGTCTTGGAGAGGGGAGTGGAATTCCAGGTGTAGCGGTGAAATGCGTAGATATCTGGAGGAACATCAGTGGCGAAGGCGGCTCCCTGGCCAAAGACTGACGCTCATGTGCGAAAGTGTGGGTAGCGAACAGGATTAGATACCCTGGTAGTCCACACCGTAAACGCTGTCTACTAGCTGTTTGTGGATTTAATCCGTGAGTAGCGAAGCTAACGCGCTAAGTAGACCGCCTGGGGAGTACGGCCGCAAGGTTAAAACTCAAATGAATTGACGGGGGCCCGCACAAGCGGTGGAGCATGTGGTTTAATTCGATGCAACGCGAAGAACCTTACCTACACTTGACATGCAGAGAACTTTCCAGAGATGGATTGGTGCCTTCGGGAACTCTGACACAGGTGCTGCATGGCTGTCGTCAGCTCGTGTCGTGAGATGTTGGGTTAAGTCCCGCAACGAGCGCAACCCTTGTCCTTAGTTGCCAGCATTTAGTTGGGCACTTTAAGGAGACTGCCGGTGACAAACCGGAGGAAGGTGGGGACGACGTCAAGTCATCATGGCCCTTACGTGTAGGGCTACACACGTGCTACAATGGCAAGTACAGAGGGAAGCGAGACAGTGATGTGGAGCGGACCCCTTAAAGCTTGTCGTAGTCCGGATTGGAGTCTGCAACTCGACTCCATGAAGTCGGAATCGCTAGTAATCGCAGGTCAGCATACTGCGGTGAATACGTTCCCGGGCCTTGTACACACCGCCCGTCACACCATGGGAGTGGGATGCAAAAGAAGTAGTTAGTCTAACCTTCGGGAGGACGATTACCACTTTGTGTTTCATGACTGGGGTGAAGTCGTAACAAGGTAACCCTAGGGGAACCTGGGGTTGGATCACCTCCTTACGTAAAGTCGTTGGACGACTTAATGTAGTGCCTACACAGATTGTTTTGTTATAGAAAGTAAAGAACACCAAAGGTAGTACTCACCTAAAACAGAGTATTGCGTAGCGGATTTGTTGTTCAGGCAACGCCGCGAGGAATTTGACGCAGGGAACAATCGTCTGATTGTGACCAAGCAAATTCCGGAGCAAGGCCGCATGAGCGACAAAGACCAAGCAATAGGCTTGTAGCTCAGCTGGTTAGAGCGCACCCCTGATAAGGGTGAGGTCGGCAGTTCAAGTCTGCCCAAGCCTACCATTTCTTCCTTATGCTTTGTTATCGCAAACCTCACGTGCTGAAGCACGCTTCGGTTGACGATGCCGCGCCTAAGAAAGAAAACACCGAGAAGTAACTTTCTTGGGGCTATAGCTCAGCTGGGAGAGCGCCTGATTTGCATTCAGGAGGTCAGCAGTTCGATCCTGCTTAGCTCCACCACTTCTAAGCGCATTTGATATTGAGTGCGTTTAGAAGTGGTTTAAGACCACGATATGTTCTTTAACAATTTGGAAAGCTGATATTAGTAATCAATCAATATTGAGTAACTGAGAGAATAAGCAGTAAGTTTAGTTTACACAACTGAGCGTACTGTGAGTCCTCCTTGCGCAAAAGTTTCCATCAACGCTAACGCAATGATGAAAATTTTGCACGAACTACTCTCTACTTGACATACGGTGTAGCAAGAAAGATGAGTTTACACTCTTGAGTGTACTGTTCGTCCTCCTTGCGCAAAAGTCGCCATCTTCGATGACGATTTTGCACCAAATTGATTAGACAGTCATGCATACAACAGAGATTCAATTCTCACCTGACTCCGGATAAAAAGGCGGAGGTAGGCGCAACGCAGTCCATCCTTTTAGCGTGTCGCACGCTTTGGGTTGAGTTGTAACGGCTATGGACACTTATGAGTCATGTCAATAAGTGGAAATAGCGACGATTGAGGTTCTGGGTAAGCGGCTACGACGAGTGAGCGAAGGCGTGTGTGAATAACACATAACTGAGCGAACGAGGACGTAACGCGCAACACAGGTTCTCAAGCGGAAGCTATTTAGGGTTGTATGGTTAAGTGACTAAGCGTATACGGTGGATGCCTTGGCAAATAGAGGCGATGAAGGACGTGTAAGTCTGCGAAAAGCTGTGGTGAGCTGACAAAACGCATTTGAGCCACAGATGTCCGAATGGGGAAACCCACCTGTTTACAGGTATCTGCAACTGAATACATAGGTTGTAGAGGCAAACGAGGGGAACTGAAACATCTAAGTACCCTTAGGAAAAGAAATCAACCGAGATTCCCTTAGTAGCGGCGAGCGAACGGGGAGCAGCCGATAAATAAAGTTGTAGTGGAACCTTCTGGAAAGTTGGACGGTACAGGGTGATAGTCCCGTACATGAAGCGGCTTTGTTTACATATTAAGTAGGTCGGAACACGTGTTATTCTGACTGAAGATGGGGGGACCATCCTCCAAGGCTAAATACTCCTATTTGACCGATAGTGAACCAGTACCGCGAGGGAAAGGCGAAAAGAACCCCTGTGAGGGGAGTGAAATAGAACCTGAAACCGTATACGTACAAGCAGTGGGAGCCTTTAGGGGTGACTGCGTACCTTTTGTATAATGGGTCAGCGACTTATATTTAGTAGCAAGGTTAACCATGTAGGGGAGCCGTAGCGAAAGCGAGTGTTAACTGCGCGTCTAGTTGCTAGGTATAGACCCGAAACCCGGTGATCTAGCCATGGGCAGGTTGAAGGTTGAGTAACATCAACTGGAGGACCGAACCCACTAACGTTGAAAAGTTAGGGGATGACTTGTGGCTGGGGGTGAAAGGCCAATCAAACCGGGAGATAGCTGGTTCTCCCCGAAATCTATTTAGGTAGAGCCTCGGACGAATTCCATTGGGGGTAGAGCACTGTTAAGGCTAGGGGGTCATCCCGACTTACCAACCCTTTGCAAACTCCGAATACCAATGAGAACTATCCGGGAGACACACGGCGGGTGCTAACGTCCGTCGTGAAGAGGGAAACAACCCAGACCGCCAGCTAAGGTCCCAAAATATTGCTAAGTGGGAAACGATGTGGGAAGGCCCAGACAGCTAGGAGGTTGGCTTAGAAGCAGCCACCCTTTAAAGAAAGCGTAATAGCTCACTAGTCGAGTCGGCCTGCGCGGAAGATGTAACGGGGCTAAGCAATATACCGAAGCTGCGGCAGCATGTTTACATGCTGGGTAGGGGAGCGTTCTGTAAGCCGTTGAAGGTGAACTGTGAAGTTTGCTGGAGGTATCAGAAGTGCGAATGCTGACATGAGTAACGATAATGCGGGTGAAAAACCCGCACGCCGGAAGACCAAGGTTTCCTGTCCCATGCTAATCAGGGCAGGGTAAGTCGGCCCCTAAGGCGAGGCAGAGATGCGTAGTCGATGGGAAACGGGTTAATATTCCCGTACTTATATAATCAGTGATGGAGGGACGGAGAAGGCTAAGCAAGCTTGGCGTTGGTTGTCCAAGTGAAAGCGAGTAGGCTGGAATTTTAGGTAAATCCGGAATTCTAAGGCTGAGACGCGAGACGAGCCACCAAGGTGGTGAAGTTGTTGATGCCCTGCTTCCAGGAAAAGCTTCTAAACGTATGATTATGTAAACCGTACCCCAAACCGACACAGGTGGTCAGGTAGAGAATACTAAGGCGCTTGAGAGAACTCGGGTAAAGGAACTCGGCAAAATTGTACCGTAACTTCGGGAGAAGGTACGCCCCTGATTGTGATAGGACTTGCTCCTTAAGCGGTCGGGGGCCGCAGTGACCAGGTGGCTGGGACTGTTTATTAAAAACACAGCACTCTGCAAACTCGAAAGAGGACGTATAGGGTGTGACACCTGCCCGGTGCCGGAAGGTTAATTGATGGGGTTAGCTTAGGCGAAGCTCTTGATCGAAGCCCCGGTAAACGGCGGCCGTAACTATAACGGTCCTAAGGTAGCGAAATTCCTTGTCGGGTAAGTTCCGACCTGCACGAATGGTGTAACCATGGCCACGCTGTCTCTACCCGAGACTCAGTGAAATTGAAATCGCAGTGAAGATGCTGTGTACCCGCACCTAGACGGAAAGACCCCGTGAACCTTTACTACAGCTTGGCACTGAACATTGAACCTACTTGTGTAGGATAGGTGGGAGGCTTCGAAGCAGAGACGCTAGTTTCTGTGGAGCCGTCCTTGAAATACCACCCTGGTATGTTTGATGTTCTAACTTAGGTCCCTTATCGGGATTGAGGACAGTGTCTGGTGGGTAGTTTGACTGGGGCGGTCTCCTCCCAAATAGTAACGGAGGAGCACGAAGGTTAGCTAATCACGGTCGGACATCGTGAGGTTAGTGCAATGGCATAAGCTAGCTTAACTGCGAGACAGACACGTCGAGCAGGTACGAAAGTAGGTCATAGTGATCCGGTGGTTCTGTATGGAAGGGCCATCGCTCAACGGATAAAAGGTACTCCGGGGATAACAGGCTGATACCGCCCAAGAGTTCATATCGACGGCGGTGTTTGGCACCTCGATGTCGGCTCATCACATCCTGGGGCTGAAGTCGGTCCCAAGGGTATGGCTGTTCGCCATTTAAAGTGGTACGCGAGCTGGGTTTAGAACGTCGTGAGACAGTTCGGTCCCTATCTGGTGTGGGCGTTGGATGATTGAGGGGAGCTGCTCCTAGTACGAGAGGACCGGAGTGGACGAACCGCTGGTGTTCGGGTTGTTTTGCCAAAGGCATTGCCCGGTAGCCAAGTTCGGAATCGATAACCGCTGAAAGCATCTAAGCGGGAAGCGAGCCCCAAGATGAGTCATCCCTGCACGTAAGTGCTGGAAGGGTTGTTATAGACTATGACGTTGATAGGCAGGGTGTGGAAGCGTTGCAAGGCGTTAAGCTAACCTGTACTAATTGCCCGAGAGGCTTAACCATACAACGCCTAAATGGCTTTACATTTAGAAGTTGATGGAATGGCTGACTAATTAAGTCAAAGAGAGTAGTGACGTTACTCAACAGATTGAATACGTATCAGATTCCAAAGTTGTTAAGATTTTAAAGTAAGGTTGACTTGACTCGCTGCAGAGCGTAAGTCGAGTCCTCCTTGCGCAAAAGAAATTGCTACGCAGTATTTTTTGCACCAAGTTTTGCCTGGCGGCAATAGCGACGTGGTCCCACCTGACTCCATTCCGAACTCAGAAGTGAAACACGTTAGCGTCGATGGTAGTGTGGGGTCTCCCCATGTGAGAGTAGAACACCGCCAGGCTCCCATTCTAAGAAAAAGGGCTATCCATGTGGATGGCCCTTTTTTGCATCTGGCGTTTAATAAAACGTAATCACAGCTTTCAACCTCATCAGGATAGCCCTTTTACTTAGAAAGCACTAAGGTGCTCTATCTCGATGCTCGTCCGCGGCTGAGCCGGGCCTTCAGTCTTCGCCAGAGGCGAAGCCGCTCCGAACGGCGCAAGCAAAACGGTTTGCTTGCTTGAAACCGTTCTCCGCCGGTGATTGCCCTAGCCTCATGTGAGAGAGAAATAGAAAAAAGTAGAACATAGTCCGTGCCGGCTATGGGATTAAGTATCTGTTTTGTTTTATTCGCTCATCTCATATTCAGTCTATTAGTGTTAGACTCCCATTTAATACATAAAGTAAAGATAAGCGCGTGATCAGAAAGCATTTTAAAACAAAGGGATTTATTGAAGGGGGAACGGTTACCAATCACCGTGGTGAAGAAGTTGACCTCTCCAAATTGCCTCCTTTCTTACGAACGTTATTAGTAACGGATGGAACAGTCACCAAAAGCCTTGAAGCGTATTATTGGGAACCTGTAATTGTTGTAAGTATTACGCAGGATTTGGTTGATCTACCAGCAAGGGAAACGGTGTTTGATACATCTTTACATAACCAGTATTTGCACAGAGAAATTAAGTTGGTTGGGCAGAACACCAATAGAGTTTATGCTACTGCTGATTCATACATTTGTTTGGATAAGCTGCCTTCTTCTGCGGCGCAACGACTCATTGCCAATCAAATTGGTATTGGTGAGCTACTTAGAGATGAGGGGCTTGAGTCTTATCGTGAGATCTTTGATTTTGGGCTCAATATTCAACATATTGCAGACGATAAACAACCGCAATCAGTTGCTTACCGTACCTACGTGATCAATATCAATGGTGCTAACGCGATAGAAATAGCAGAGTATTTCCCAGTCAATTGTTATCGCCTAGCTATAGATTAGTTAAAATACAGCTCTTCTACTGCACCACAGAGGATGTGGCCAAGCATAATGTGGCACTCCTGTATGCGAGCAGTATTCGAAGAGGGCATGCGCAGCGTACTGCACATATCTGCCATCTTGCCGGCCCCCTGACCGGTCCATCCCCATGTTTTGATGCCTTTCGCATTCGCTACCTTCACAGCTTGAACTATATTTTTGCTATTACCACTGGTTGATATGGCGATAAAAATGTCCTTGTCCTGACCAATACTTTCTAACTCTCTTGAAAATACATATTCATAGCCATAGTCATTGCCAATTGCGCTTAGCGTTGAACTGTTAGTCCCCAAAGCAACAGAAGCCAATGATGAACGTTCTCGCTCAAACCGTGCAGTAAACTCGGCAGACAAATGCTGGGCATCGGCAAAACTTCCCCCGTTACCACAAAAGATAATTTTACCGCCACTTTTTAAAGATGAGATACAAGCTTCTATTAGTGTCTGTAATTCTGAGAGCAGTGCCTCGTCCTGGATAACCAGTTCTTTAACGGTAATGGCGTCGCGTATTTTTGATTTTATTTGAGTTAGCATAGAGATCAATTTCAATTTATAAAAACTTGGAATATTATAACGTTAATTGTGACTTTATGCGTAATCCAGTTAATCCGCACATTCTGAAACCAACGGAACATTCAATATGCCAAAGCCAATGCATAAAGCATTTTTCCTCGACAGGGATGGTGTAATAAACATTGATCATGGCTATGTATGCGAGCCCGAGAGTTTTGAGTTTGCGTCCGGTGTGTTTGAGGCCTGTAAACGTATAGTGGATGAAGGTTATGCCATTATTGTTGTCACTAATCAGGCGGGTATTGGGCGTGGATACTATACCGAGGCTCAGTTTGCTGAATTAACCCGTTGGATGTGTCAGCAATTTGAAGAGCACCATATCACTATTACCGATGTCAGACATTGCCCACATCATGCCACTCATGGGCAGGGCGCTTATCTGAAAGAGTGTACTTTTCGCAAACCCAATCCGGGGATGATTATCGCTGCCGCTGAAAAACACGGAATTGATGTGACAAAATCCGTGCTGGTAGGTGACAAGATGTCCGATATTCAGGCCGGGCAAAGTGCGGGTGTGTCGCACCTTTATTTGGTTGACTCGGATTATAAGCCTGACGGTACGGCTACTGGCTACTCGCGCTGTACTGACCTGAAGGACGCTGTGAGCGCTTTCTTTGCGAGTAAACGCTAGTTAATTATGACATTGCTCTGTCGGACACCGACAGAGCAATGTCCGATCTCACGCGGATTAGAAGCTGAAACTAAAACCTGCCATCAGTGCGTTAGTACCGCTATATGACTCGTAACGAAACTCAGCTGCCGCTGCATCACTGATTTTATAACCAATACCACCGCCGATACCTGAGTCCCAGTCACCTTCTGATTCGGTGTAGCCTTCATATTTAACGCCAATGCGCGCGTAGGCATAAGAAGGGGCAATAAACGCATAAAACTGTTTGTTGAAATCATATTGAGCACGCACTGATAGTGCGGCAAATAATTCCAGCTCAATGTCGAGCTCTGAGCCGTAGATGAAATCGATGCTGTCATCCAGCAGACCGGTACCAAGACGCACGTCTGGTAAGATACTAAACTGGTCACTCACCGGATAGCTGTAGTTAACGTGTCCAACTACACCGCCTAATGAAATCGTTTCATTGGAATAGAGATCGATATCTTCAGACAGATTGAAATAGGAGATACCTGCATTCCATTGGTTTTCTGCTGCAAACGCAGTATGGCTGCAAAGTAGTATTGCCGAAGCAACGAGTACTTTTTTCATTTTAAAGTCCTTTTTTGGGGATTCTTCTTCACTTAAGCGTAATTTCAACATCACCTGATATCATCAGTCAATCACGCCGACGCCAGATTATCAGTGCAGGCAAGATGCTGCCAGACCAATACTGAATTATTCTGTAACAGATTGTTTGTAGGTGAAATAAGAGATAAGAATAGAAGCGGATTATTAGTGAAAGCATCAAGGCACCTTTGGGTGCCCTGATACTGTTGTTTTTATGCCTATACGCGTTCGAAGATAGTCGCAATACCCTGGCCTAAACCAATACACATGGTAGCCAGACCTATCGACTTGTTATTGGCTTCCATCAGGTTAATCAGCGTGGTGCTGATACGCGAGCCCGAGCACCCCAGAGGGTGACCAAGCGCAATCGCCCCGCCGTTTAAGTTAACGCATTCGTCGTACTTATCCAGCCAGCCAAGTTGCTTAATACAGCTTAGCGCCTGTGCCGCAAAGGCTTCGTTAAACTCCGCAATTTCAATGTCATCCATGGTTAAGCCCGCACGCTTGAGGGCTTTTTGCGTAGCCGGCACCGGGCCGTAACCCATGATCGCCGCGTCACAGCCAGCCACACCCATTGAGCGGATCTTAGCGCGTGGTGTCAGGCCCAGTTCTTTGGCACGATCGGCCGACATTAACAGCATTGCCGAAGCACCGTCTGAAATCGCCGAAGCAGAACCGGCGGTAACGGTACCGTTCACCGGATCAAATACCGGGCGTAGCGCAGCCATGGTCTCTGGTGTACTTTCCGGGCGGATAACTTCGTCAAAGTCGATCATCTTTAAAACGCCGTCGGCATCATGACCTTCGGTGGCGACAATCTCACTGGCCCAGCGGCCTTCCAGGTGTGCCTGGTGTGCTTTCTGGTGTGAGCGGGCAGCGAAGGCATCCTGCATTTCACGGGTAATGCCATTCTGGCGGCCCAGCAGTTCTGCTGTCATGCCCATGTTTCCAGAGGCTTTGGCAGTATATTTTGCCAGTCCCGGATGGAAGTCGAGGTTAAAGGTCATTGGCACATGCCCCATGTGCTCCACACCACCAATCATGTACACATCACCCTGACCGGTCATAATGCTTTTAGTGGCATCATGCAGCGCCTGCATGGATGATCCACATAAACGGTTAACCGTTACCGCAGAAGTACTGCGTGGAATTTCGGTTAACAGCTGGGCATTACGGGCAATATTAAAGCCCTGCTCTTTGGTTTGCTGAACACAGCCCCAGATAATGTCTTCAATTTCTGCCGGATCCACATTGGGGTTTCTGGCAATCAGGGCACTCATTAAGTGCGCCGATAAGCTCTCGGCACGAACGTTTCTGAATATGCCACCTTTGGAGCGACCCATGGGCGTGCGAATACAGTCAATAACTACTACATCTTTCATGATTATGTCTCCTAAGGTGATTAAGCGAAGTAAGATTTACCTTCAGCGGCCATTTGACGAACGCCGTCTGTAATTTGGTAAATCGGACCCAAATGGGCGTATTTGTCGGCAAGTTCGACAAAATTCGCTAATCCCATAGTTTCGATGTAACGGAAAATACCACCACGGAACGGCGGGAAGCCAAGTCCGTAAATCAGGGCCATATCAGCCTCAGCAGCGCTTGCCACGATACCTTCCTCAAGACAACGAATGGCTTCGTTGGCCATCGGGATCATCAGGCGGGCGATGATTTCATCACTGCTAAATTCGCTGGCCTCTGCCTGGTGAGGTTTAATCAGCTCATAAGCTTCTGGGGCTGCGTCTTTCTTCGGTTTACCACGCTTATCCTTGCTGAAGTTATAGAAGCCTTTGGCATTTTTCTGACCTAAACGCTCTTCGTTAAACAGCAGTGTAACCGGGTCGTTTTCGACTTTTGCCATACGCTCAGGAATACCGTCTGCCATTACAGAAGCTGCATGGTCTGCCGTATCCATCCCAACTACATCGAGCAGGTAAGCCGGGCCCATTGGCCAGCCAAATTGTTTTTCCATCACTTTATCGACGGCAACAAAGTCGGCACCATCGAGAACCAGTTTCGAGAAACCAGCAAAGTAAGGGAATAATACGCGGTTTACCAAAAAGCCCGGGCAGTCATTGACGACGATAGGCGTCTTGCCCATTTGCAGGGTGGTAGCCACTACCGCTGCAATGGTGTCGTCTGAGGTTTTTTCACCGCGGATTATTTCTACCAGTGGCATGCGGTGCACCGGATTGAAGAAGTGCATACCACAGAAACGCTCTGGTTTCTCAAGGCTTTCTGCCAGCTGGTTAATGGAAATGGTGGAGGTGTTTGAGCACAGGATAGTGTCATCATCCACATTCTGCTCAGTTTCTTTCAGTACTATGCTTTTAACCTTCGGATTTTCAACCACCGCTTCAATTACTAAATCAACGTCTTTAATGGCGCTGTATTCAAGTGATGGCGTAATGGCGTTGAGGGTTTTAGCCATTTTTTCAGGCGTGACTTTACCCAACTGCATCCCTTTGTTGAGGATCTTAGCAGCTTCAGAAAGGCCCAGGTCCAGAGCTGGCTGGTTGATATCTTTCATCACTACCGGCAACCCTTTTACGGCGCTTTGGTAAGCAATACCGCCACCCATGATACCGGCACCTAACACAGCATTCATTTTTACCGCTTTACTGGCCGACTTGGCTAATTTTTTACCTTTGCCTTTCACCAGCTGATCGGCCATGAAAATACCAATCTGAGCTTTCGCTGCATCGGTTTTGGCCAGTTTTACAAAGCCCTGGTTTTCCAGTGCCAGTGCGCCGTCACGATCCAGTGATGCGGCGTTTTTAACGGTTTCTACCATCATGTGTGGCGCTGGGTAGTGTTTGCCTGCCTTAGCTGCAACAAAAGCCTGAGCGGTAGAGAAACTCATCATGGCTTCGTTGCTGTTTAGTTTAAGCGGCGCTTTTTTGCTGGTCCGGCGAGCCTGCCAGTCAATGTTACCTGCGGCTGCATCGGCCACCATGCTTAGTGCGGCTTCAGTCAGCTTTTCAGGTGCAACAACGGCATCTACGGCGCCTTCATTCAGTGCCTGCTGACCTTTTCTGTCTTTGCCAGTGGTCATCCACTCAAGAGCGTTGTCAGAGCCGATGAGCCGTGGCAGACGAACGGTACCACCAAAGCCTGGCATCAGGCCTAATTTTACCTCTGGCAAGCCAATGGAAGCGGTAGTATCAACAACGCGAAGGTCACAAGCGAGTGCCATTTCACACCCGCCACCTAATGCAAAACCATTCACGGCCGCGACGGTAGGGACCGGCAGATCTTCGAAACGGTTAAACACTTTCGATGTTTCGGCAACCCAGGCCAGAATGTCTTCTTCAGGCTGAGCAAACATGTCGGTAAATTCTGTGATATCAGCCCCAACGATAAAAGCCGGCTTGGCGCTGCGAACTACCACACCTTTGACGTCGCGGTTGGCGGCGATTGCCTGGGTGGCTTCGTCCAGGTCACTGATTGTCTGGCGGTCGAATTTATTTACTGAGCCCTTGGCATCAAATACCAGCTCAGCAAAACCGTTATCCAACAGTGATACCGTTAGATTTTGGCCTTCGTAGATCATTGTTGTCTCCTTTCAGCGTTACGCGTGAAATTAATAAAATTGTAGGGAGGCGCGTTTTCTTTAAACCCTGATTCTTTCCAATGCAGAGAAAAATATCAACAAAAATTCAAACAGGTGTTTCAATTATGTTGAGTCAATGGTGTCTAAGGTAACGTTTTCAAGCCCTTTAACGCATATTTAATTTATTTATAGTTGTGTATAGCCATTCCTGTCGCTGCCATTTTTCGCCAATTTTGCTAAATTAGAACTACGGGCAGGCGATTCCGATAATGCTGTTATTGATGTTAGCACTGTTGGCTACTTTTTGCCCTGAAACTCGTACAAAAGCGAGTCATCGAATATCGCTGTCATCCCGGCCGCAGAGTCTCTACACTACGAGACTCTAATGTAGCCCGGGCAAAAAGGAGATGTTGTGCAGGCATTGCGGTTAGTACTGCTGTTCACGTTACTGAATTGGTTTGCTTCGTCGTATGCGGTGGCCGAAGATGGCAAACTGCGTGTAGAACAACGCGCACAATTTTTAAGCCTGGAGAAACAACTCAACACGCTGCCGGTATCTAAGCTGCCAGCGATCCATAAAGATATTGAGGGTCTGGCTAATTACCCGCTGGTGCCATATTTAAAGCTGCGACTTGCCGAGCGCACCCTGGGGAGTCTTTCCGACACCACAGTCAATGAATTTCTCGCCCGCTATGCTGGTACCCCTCTGGCTACGCAGTTACGCAAGCGCTGGCTGGACCTGCTAAGCGAGCAGCAAAGAAAAACAGCTTTTATAGAGGCCTATCAACCGGGACTTGGTACTAAATATACCTGCCGCTATCTGCACTATCAGTTACAAGAGTCCGACAATCCCGATTACTGGTTCGAGCAGGTCGATACGCTCTGGTTGTCCGGGCAGTCGCGTCCGGACGAATGCGACCCGGTATTCAAACAATGGCAACAGGCCGGCCACATGACTACCGATATGGTTCTCAGACGCATTGAAAAAGTCGTGCGCGGTGGTAATCGAAATCTGCTGGGGTATTTACAGCGCAGGCTGCCAGCCTCGCACCATTATCTGGTCGATTTATGGCGACAAACCCGTCGTTCATCGTCGACTGTCCTTAATTATCGTTTATTCCCGGGTAAATTCCCTGAGCAGGAAAAAGCCGTACTGTATTACGGTCTGATCCGGTTGGCGTGGCAGACGCCCACAAAAGCAATAAAAGCCTTTCAGTACTGGCAGGGGAAAACAGCCTTCAGTGAAGCTCAAGTCAGACAAATTTATCGCGCAATTGCCATTAGTCTGGTCATTGAAGGCGATGATAACGCCGGTGAGTGGCTGGCAAAGGCTAACGTCCCGGATGCCGAAGAAGATGTCAGGCACTGGCATCTTGCCTATACGTTGCGGCAAAATGACTGGCAGCAGGCTTTGGAAGTGATTCAAACTGCGCCGGCAGATGAGCAGCGTCAGGACGCGTTTCGTTACTGGCGGGCACGGGGACTTTCAGAGCTTAGTGCTGAGCAGGTACCGCAACAACTTTACGGTGAGTTGGCCAAAGAGCGTCATTATTATGGATTTTTGGCCAGCGCTCGCTTACAACAGGCCCCGGAACTGGCCGATCAACCCCTTGAAATGAGCGATTACACCCTGGCCAGAATGAGCACTGTGCCGGCAGTGCAACGCGCCTATGAGTTATTTAAGCTGGGCCGGTATGTGGAAGCCAGGCGCGAATGGTATTACCTGAATCGACGCCTGACCAACGAAGAAAAGCGTGCGGTAACGCTGCTTGCCAGTGACTGGGGATGGCACGATCAGGCGATTATTGGCTTTGCTCAAACCGGTTACTTTAACGATGTGCGTCGGCGCTTTCCCATGGCCTTTGCCGAAGAGTTCCAGCAGCAGGCCTCCCAGCATGAAGTAGATCCGGCGCTGGCAATGGCGATTGCCCGTCGGGAAAGCTCGTTTATGGTTGATGCCGTATCTCCGGCAGGTGCCCGGGGTTTGATGCAGTTGATGCCGGGAACCGTGAATTACATCAGTAAGCAGCGGGTAGGCTACCGCACTCTGCTGGAGCCCGAGCAAAATCTGGAGTTCGGCATTCAGTATCTAAAATACCTCAATGACAAACTCAATCATAATCCGGTATTGGTGTCGGCCTCTTACAATGCGGGTTGGCAGCGGGTAATGGAGTGGTTGCCAACCAGCGGTGAGCAGTCGCTGGATGTGTGGATTGAAAACATTCCTTACCGGGAAACCCGGCATTATGTGAAAGCGGTGATGGCTTACCGCTACATCTATCAGGTACAACTTGGCCAGCCGTCGCAGTTGTTCGATACTTTGAGTCGCATGAAACTCTCGGCAGACAGCCTGACTTTACCTTAGGCGCATGGTAGTGTTATGCGCCACAATACAAGCATAAAAGATAACGACAGAGGCACCATGACAGAGCATCACGACCTGTATGCAGCGCATATTAAAACCCTTCAGCAACGCACCCGCGAAGCCTTGGAACGAGAAGGTCTGGAAGGGTTGGTTATTCACTCAGGTCAAAGCAAACGATTGTTTTTAGACGACAACCATTATCCCTTTAAGGTTAACCCACAGTTTAAGGCCTGGTTACCGGTTATCGATAACCCAAATTGCTGGCTGGTAGTTAACGGGGTTGATAAACCCAAGTTAATTTTTTACCGGCCCACTGACTTCTGGCACAAGGTACCACCTGAGCCGAATGAATACTGGACCGACTGTTTTGATGTGGTAATGCTTAAGCAGGCGGATATGGTGGAAAAGCACCTGCCTTATGACAAGCGCAATTTTGCCTATGTAGGCGAGTATATTGAGGTGGCCAGCGCATTGGGCTTTAATAATGTGAATCCCGACCGGGCATTGCATTATTTGCATTATCAGCGCGCCTATAAAACCGACTATGAACTGGCATGCATGCGCGAGGCTAACCGTATAGCGGTGGCGGGTCACCGCGCGGCGGCGGATGCTTTTTTTGCCGGCGAAAGTGAGTTTAATATAAACTTGGCTTACAATGCCGCTACCCAGCAGGGCGACAATGACGTGCCCTATACCGGTATCATTGCACTCAATGAGCATTGTTCGATACTCCACTATATGCACTACGACACGGCTAAGCCAGACCAGCATCGTTCATTTCTGATTGATGCCGGTGCCAATTATAACGGTTACGCGGCTGATATTACCCGGACCTATACCATTGGTGATAATCCGTTTAAAGCGCTCATCATTGAACTGGATAAATTGACTTTGTCACTGGCAGAACGTTTAAAGCCCGGTGTAGAGTATGCCGATATCCACCTGGCAGCCCATGAAGGTATTGCCAATGTGCTGGTGCAGGCCGGTTTGGTCAACATGACTGCCGAGGACTGTCTGACACAGGGGATTACCCGTACTTTCTTCCCGCACGGGATTGGCCACTTCCTGGGGTTACAGGTACATGATGTGGGCGGACTGGTAATGGATGATCGTGGCACACCGAAGCCGGCCCCTGATGAACACCCGTTCTTACGATGTACTCGCGCTGTGGAAGCCCGTCAGGTATTTACTATCGAACCGGGTTTATATTTCATTGCGTCGTTGCTGGCCGACCTCAAAAGCAGTGAGTCATCAAAATATATCAACTGGGATGTGGTCGATACGTATCGGCCCTATGGCGGGATCCGTATTGAAGATAACATTATTGTTCATCGTGACAGTAACGAAAATATGACCAGGATTGCCGAACGGATTGCCGAACAAAAAAACTAAGAGCTCGCGAAATAACACGTTGGACGTACATTTTACAGAGGCAAGCGCGTGACAGACCCGTCGGTAGTATATGTAGTGATCGTTGCACTGGTGGCGGGGTTAGCTATGCCCGCCGGTGGCTTATTGGCCAAGGTTGAAGGCGTGTTCCCGGCCTGGCTGGATGAAGAGCTGCGTCACAGCATTCTGGCGATGGGGGCGGGGGCTCTGTTGTCGGCTGTGGCGCTGGTACTGGTGCCCGAAGGCATGAAAGACCTCGGTACCACGGCGTCCTGTGTTAGCTTTTTACTTGGTGCTTTTGCTTTTATGGGGCTGGATATCTGGCTGGCCCGCAATGATTTACCTGCCAGCCAGCTAGCGTCTATGTTATCTGATTTTATTCCTGAATCTATCGCCCTTGGCACTACCGCCGCATTAGGCGGAGGCAGTGTTTTACTGGGCTTGTTGGTTGCAGTGCAGAACTTTCCAGAAGGGTTTAATGCCTACCGGGAGCTTAAAGCGGCCGGACACTATAGCGCCCGTCGGATCCTGGTGATGTTTTTATTCATGGCGTTGCTTGGACCCGTCATGGCATTGATAGGCTATTATTTGCTGGCACAGTATACGGTAATTGTTTCTGCCATTATGTTATTCGCCGCAGGCGGCATTTTATATTCAGTACTGCAGGATATCGCGCCGCAGGTGCGGATGGAAAACAGTTGGGCACCGCCATTGGGCGGGATCCTGGGTTTTATGATAGGGATGCTTGGATTTAGCCTTTAGTTACTGCGGTCTACCGCAATATGAGCCAGCGCTATCAGCGCCTGCTTGTAGTCATTTTCGGGCAATACGTTAATTGCTGATATGGCCATGTCCGCCTCTTCAAGGGCCTTCTGACGGGTGTAGTTGAGAGCGCCCGTGTCATTCATCACTGTGACGATACGTTGTAAATGCGGTAACCCATTGGCCTTTTCGATGGCTTCACGGATTAACGCGGCATCTTCGCTACCAGCATGCCACATGGCATAAAGCAGTGGCAAAGTCGGTTTTCCTTCGGCCAGATCGTCACCTGCATTTTTACCCATGGCGTCGCTGTCTGACTCGTAATCAAGGATATCATCGGCCAGCTGAAACGCTGTGCCTAAGTGGCGACCATAAGCCTGCATGGCCTGTTCAATTTCTGTCGACTGTCCGGTTATTACCGCTGCTAACTGGGTAGCCGCTTCAAAAAGCCGGGCAGTTTTTCCGTAAATTACGTCGAAATAGCTGGCTTCGGTCGTATCTGGGTCGTTGCAGTTCATTAATTGCTGCACTTCGCCCTGGGCAATGCGGTTGGTTGAGTCAGATAAAATTTCCATTACCCGCATGCTTTGCAACTCAACCATCATCTGAAAACTGCGGGTATACAGGAAGTCACCCACCAGAACGCTGGCCTGGTTACCAAACAGCGCATTCGCCGTTTCGCGGCCACGGCGCATAGTTGACTCATCTACCACATCGTCGTGGAGCAGCGTTGCGGTATGGATAAATTCGATGATGGCTGCCAGCGTATGATGCTGAGCAGACTCAATTTGCAGTGCTCTGGCCGCCAGTACAGTTAACAGCGGGCGAAGACGTTTGCCGCCACTGTTGACAATATAAAAGCCAAGTTGATTGATCAGGGCAACATCCGAATCTACCTGTTGCTGGATCAGTTGATTAACTGCCTGCATGTCGGATTCGGCCAATGCTTTTATTTGATCAATATTCATAGCGTCTCGTAGTGTCCGGTACGTGTAAGCTGACTGGCAGCAGATTGTACATAAATATTACCGTCTATCCAGTGAATTAGATTAATTTCGCTATAATTAACAGCGTTACCGGGACAAACGACCCCGGATCCTGCGATCTCAGGATCCTGATCCCCCGGTGTTTGCGACAAACACCATCCAGGCTATGAGCAGTGTTAATATTCGCAGGAGCCTGAAATCATTGATAAATATAAATAAAAACAAGCGTTTTGGCTAACCGCTAAACCTGCTAAAATAGTCCCTCTGTCCGGGGATTGATAACTTCGTTCGAAAAATAAACTTTTTTCGCATTATGGGGGTTGTGATCGAAAATCGATTCACGTACAATTCGCGCCCTGTTTTAGAATTGAAAGCGCAATAAAATTAGGCGCAGAGCGGAGAAAGTTATGTACGCGGTTTTCCAAAGTGGTGGTAAACAACACCGTGTGGCCGAAGGTCAAACCGTTCGTCTCGAGAAGATCGAAGTCGCTCCAGGCGACAGCGTAGAGTTTGATAACGTATTAATGGTTAGCAATGGTGACGACGTAAAAATCGGCACACCATATGTTGCCGGTGGTAAAGTGACTGCTGAAGTTGTTACACACGGTCGTGGCGATAAAGTAAAAATCGTTAAGTTCCGTCGTCGTAAGCACTCGCGTAAGCAAGCGGGTCACCGTCAGTGGTTTACTGAAGTGAAAATCACTGGTATTAACGCATAATAGGAGCATAGACACATGGCACACAAAAAAGCTGGTGGTAGTACCAAAAACGGTCGCGACTCAGAAAGTAAACGTTTAGGTGTTAAACGTTTTGGTGGTGAGTCTGTGCTGGCCGGTAACATCATTGTTAGACAGCGCGGCACTCGTTTTCACGCTGGCAACAACATGGGTATCGGTAAAGACCACACCCTGTTCGCATTAGCTGACGGTAAAGTGAAGTTCGAAGTTAAAGGACCTAACAACCGTAAGTTTGTGAGCATTGTTGCTGAATAAAGCGCAATCGTTTACTGATTTAAAAAACCCCGCGCTCGCGGGGTTTTTTGTTGCAGGTAACATAGTCAGGTTATACTTAGCGGAGTGGGAATGCAGGCCATGTTGGCAGCGCACTTCGTGAAAGTGAGTTACACTTAAAAGTTTAGGGTTCGGTCCGGGGTAAACATGAAATTTGTAGATGAAGCTGAAATTCGAGTTGAAGCAGGTGATGGCGGCAACGGTACCATTGGATTTCGTCGCGAAAAATATGTCCCCAAAGGCGGCCCGGACGGTGGTGATGGTGGCGACGGCGGTAGTGTGTACTTACAAGCAGATGAGAACCTGAACACGCTTATCGATTACCGTTTTGAGCGTTTCCATCGCGCGGAACGTGGCCAGAATGGTATGGGCGGCAACTGTACCGGCAAAGCCGGTGAAGACCTCACGGTGCTGGTACCTGTTGGTACCCGTGCAACAGATGTTGATACTCAGGAAGTTCTCGGTGATTTAACCCGTCATGGCCAGCGTTTGAAAGTGGCCCAGGGCGGCTTTCACGGCCTTGGCAATGCACGCTTTAAAAGCAGTACCAATCGTGCGCCACGGCAAAAAACTAACGGTACCCCAGGCGAAATTCGTAACCTTAAACTGGAGCTAATGCTGTTGGCTGATGTTGGCCTGCTGGGCTTACCGAATGCCGGCAAATCCACCTTCATACGTTCAGTTTCAGCAGCCAAACCAAAAGTAGCGGATTACCCCTTTACCACGCTGGTGCCTAATTTAGGCGTCGTCAGACAGGATGCACAACGCAGCTTTGTCATTGCCGATATTCCCGGTTTGATAGAAGGTGCTTCAGAGGGCGCGGGTCTTGGTATTAGATTCCTCAAACATCTAGAGCGTTGTCGGGTCCTGCTGCACCTGGTTGATCTTATGCCGGCGGATCAGTCTGATCCGGCCGAAAATGCCATTACCATTATAAACGAACTGGAAAAGTACAGCCCCAAGCTGGCTGGTAAACCACGCTGGTTGGTATTTAATAAAATCGACCTGTTACTCGAGGAAGAAGCCGAGGAATTGTGCCAGCAAATCGTCGACAAGCTCGAATGGGACGGTCCGGTATTCTACATCTCTGCCTTCCAGCGCATCGGCCTTGAGCCGCTGTGTCACGAGATTATGAGTTTTATTGAGAATCTGCCGGATGAACTACAAGAAGAGCAGGATAAACGCGAAGTTGAGTTCAAGTGGGATACTTACACTCCGGAACCTGAAGCGGATGACGACGATGACGACTGGGATGATGACGACGATGATTACGACGTCGAAGTGATTTACCGTAAATAGTCAGGCATTAGCAGTAAGGTGGCAATAAATATGAAAATAGCGATGATTGCCGCAATGGCGAACAATCGGGTGATTGGTAAAGATAACCAGATGCCCTGGCATATGCCTGCGGATTTGGCCCACTTTAAACGCACAACGCTTGGCAAGCCTGTCATTATGGGGAGAAAGACCTATGAGTCTATTGGCAGAGCCTTACCAGGCCGGTTGAATATCGTGATCACTACTGATACCAAATATCAACTGGCAGACGCTGTGGTGGTTAATGCTATTGAAGACGCACTCACTCAGGCCCAACAAGATGCGCCCGAAGAAGTGATGATTATTGGAGGCGGCAAAATTTATAGCAGTCTGCTTCCTGAAGCCGACCGCCTGTATCTCACACTGATAGATTTAGATACTGACGGCGATACCCATTTTCCGGACTATCAGGCCGGTGGTGACTGGTTACTCGTTGATGAGCAGACATTTGAGCCAGACAAGAAAAACCCGCACCCTTATCGCTTTGTCACTCTGGACAGACAATAAACACAAAAACGCCCCTATCTAAGGGGCGTTTGTATGTCTGATTAGCTCAGACGGCTAAAGACGCTTTCTAAATCCAGGCCCTGACTGCTAAGCATGTCTTTCAGACGACGCAAGCCTTCTACCTGTATCTGCCGCACCCTTTCACGAGTCAGGCCAATCTCTGCGCCGACATCTTCCAGAGTGGATGGTTCGTAACCCATCAGGCCAAACCGTCTTGCCAGAACTTCACGTTGCTTGGCATTGAGTTCCTGCAACCAAGACACAATATTCTGTTTAATATTGCTATCTTGTAGCTCGTCCTCCGGACTTGACTCGTTATCGTCCGCCAGAATATCGAGCAGTGCTTTATCGTTTTCGCCACCGATGGGGGTATCAACGGAGCTGATGCGTTCGTTAAGACGCAGCATCTTGCTGACTTCATCAATAGGTTTATCGAGGTGCAAAGCAATGTCTTCTGCCGTTGGTTCGTGGTCAAGCTCCTGAGCCAGCTCACGCGCCGCACGCAGATAAACGTTTAATTCTTTCACCACATGAATTGGTAACCGAATGGTTCGGGTCTGGTTCATAATGGCGCGTTCTATGGTTTGACGAATCCACCATGTGGCATAAGTTGAAAATCTGAACCCACGTTCCGGATCAAATTTTTCGACTGCCCGAATCAATCCCAGATTACCCTCTTCAATAAGATCCAGCAAAGCCAGGCCTCTGTTATTGTAACGTCGGGCAATCTTCACTACCAACCTTAGGTTGCTAACGATCATTCGTTTGCGGGATGCATCGCAGCCTTTCAGTGCTCTGCGCGCAAAATGGACTTCCTCTTCTGCAGTGAGCAGGGGAGAATAACCAATTTCGCTCAGGTACAATTGCGTTGCATCCAGCGTTTTAGAGACCTCCTCCTGGTTAATCCAGGCTTCGGTCTTGGTTTTTTCATTTTCTACATCTAACAACTCGTCGTCTTTGATCTTTTCATTAACGTCGATGTTGTTTACTTCGTCTTGGGGTGTTGCGTCGATGACAGCGATATTTTGTTGACCCACAACTGTATCTCCTGCGTTGTTTTACCTTACGACGTTCTCCTGATTTCTTAATTATTATTATTATTTATTGTTATTGTTTGTTTGGTAGATATTTCATCGGTTCAACTGTTTTTCCCCGATAGCGTATTTCAAAATGGAGTTTCACGGATGTTGTACCGGTATCCCCCATTTTGGCAATTTCCTGACCGGCCTTAACCCAGTCCCGCTCACTGACCAGTATTCGGTCATTGTGCGCATAAGCACTTAAAAACGATTCGGTATGTTTTATTATTATAAGGTTCCCGTATCCGCGCAGCGCGTTACCAGCGTATACAACTTTCCCTGATGCAGCAGCAACAATCTCGCTGCCCTGATTAGAGTAAATGTCGACCCCTGTTTGGGTGATCTGACCGTTACTGTTTGATAATTTGATCCGGCCTTCTGCAGGCCACACCCATCTTTCTACACGTTGTGGAAAACCGTTTTTCTTTGGTTTACTCACAACTCCTTTTGTGTTGTTAACATCTGATTCACAATCACAATACGCCTGGCTATCTTTTTGGTCAATAGGCATTTTTGGGTTTTGCTTTCTGGTTTGACCAGTCACATTGTTGACAGTGCGTGATTTTTTTGACACCCTCCTTGATTGCTGTAAATTCAGTGTTTGACCGGGATAAATATTGTAGGGTTCAGGCAACGAATTCCATTTCGCAATGTCCCGGTAATCATTCCCTGTATACCAGGCAATCGCATACAGCGTGTCCCCGGCTTTTACCGTATAATGAGTGAGCTTTTCCTCGGTTTCAGGATAGTGCTGACTATTGAGTACCACCACTGGAGCCGGTCGTTCGGGACCTGCACAGCTCACTAATGCGATGCTGGCAACAATACCACTCAGTTTACGTATTAGGTTAGCGCGATGCCTATTCATCGTAGCATCAGGTAGGTGACAACCGCTAGTCCAACCACTGCCCACCCCAGAACCTCCACGTATTTACGCAATTGCTCTTCCATTTTCGCGCCGCCCCATTTCATGAGTGTTGCTACTAAAAAGAATCTCGCACCCCGGCCAATAGCTGATGCAATTAAAAAGGGCAGAAAAGCCATCTGTAAGAAACCGGCGCTGATGGTGAATACTTTATAGGGGATAGGAGAGAAACCGGCCAGGAAGACAACCCATACGCCATAGGTTTCGAACCAGCCAATAGCGGTTTCCAGTTTGTGCGTATAACCTGATGACTCGATAAATGGCTGTAACAATGTGTCGAAGGCGAAAAATCCCAACAGATAGCCAGCTATACCGCCAATGATCGAAGCCAGGGTTGTGATCATAGCAAAGTGCCAGGCTCGCGAAGGCTGTGAGAGTGACATGGGAGCCAACATCACATCTGGAGGTATAGGAAAAATCACCGATTCGGCAAAGCTCAGCAACGCGAGGTAACGACTGGCAGCCGGGTGTTTAGACCAGCGTAAGGCCAGGTCGTAACAAGGTTGGAATAGTTTCAAAGGAGGTCCCCGGCCACCAGGGGAACAAAACGCACGGCTTCCACAGTAGTGCTGTGTAGCTCGCCCTCAATTTTATCGATGCACAACAATTGTTGTTGATCATCGCCCACCGGGATCACTAGCCGGCCGCCTTCATTGAGCTGACCGGTGAGAGCGTCGGGTACGCTGCTGGCGGCAGCAGTGACAATAATACAGTCGTAGGGGGCTTTACTGCTCCAGCCTTGCCAGCCGTCACCATGCTTCATTTTTATGTTGTGTAAATCCAGTTGATTCATACGCCGTTTAGCCTGAAATTGCAGTGCTTTAATACGCTCAACCGAGAATACCTGGGGAAACAGCAGCGCCAGAATGGCAGTCTGGTAGCCTGAACCGGTACCGATTTCCAGTACAGAGCTAGCCGGATTAGGGGCTGCCAGTAGCAGCTCACTCATTTTGGCAACAATATAAGGTTGCGATATGGTTTGTCCCTGACCAATGGGTAAAGCCGTATTCTGATAGGCCTTATGCTGCAATGCATCCGGTAAAAAGCGTTCGCGGGGAACGCTGGCCACTGCATTGAGCACCTTTTGATTCGAAATCCCTTCGTCGCACAACAGTTGCGCCAGTGCATCGCCTTTTCTTGTTGTTCTCATGTGTCATTAATTCTTATTACGGGTTATTTTTCTTGTCGGGCCTACATTTCAAGCCATTTTTCCATTTCCGCGATACTGTCGCGGGCTGTCATATCAACACTTAAAGGTGTTACAGAACAATAGCCGTTAGCGATAGCATGAAAATCCGTTCCCGGTCCGGCATCCTGTTCTGCGCCGGCCGGACCGTACCAGTATATTGGCCGTCCAAAAGCATCTTTAGCTTTTACCATGGATTCCGCCCGGTGGCGTCGCCCCTGGCGGGTAACTTTCACACCTGCTAATTCTTCATAGGGTAGATCCGGCACGTTAATATTCAGGATCTGATTAGCAGGTAGCGGGTGAGTGGTTAGTTTTTCAATCACTTCTACTACTACCCGGGCTGCAGTCTCAAAATGACCACCGTCGTAGTTACACAGTGACACTGCAATGGCCGGTAGACCCATGTAACGGCCTTCGGTGGCCGCGGCTACAGTGCCGGAGTAAATAACATCGTCACCCAGGTTAGCACCGTGATTAATGCCCGAGACTACCAGTTCAGGATCCTCTTCCAAAAAACTGTTAACGCCCAGATGGACGCAGTCTGAAGGTGTGCCGTTGACGGCGAAAAAGCCACTGTCCATTTTCTGAATGCGCAATGGCTGATGTAATGACAAGGCATTACTCGCACCGCTACAGTTGCGGTCGGGGGCAATGACCGTTACATCATGCTGTTTTGCCAGCGCTGCATGCATGGTGGCAATGCCTTTGGCAAAAACGCTGTCGTCATTACTGAGTAGTATTTTCATAAGCTGTTAACGTATACCGGTTGAATCTACAGGGAATGTGTTCCATCAGGCTAATTCGGTGGTAAGCAGACACTCTCTTAAAACCGTGGTAGCAAAACAGCCTGAGGGCAGGAAAAACCGAATGTTTAATGTATCACCTTGCTGATTGCATTCAAGCCGTTGGGGCCAAATAATCGCAGCGCGACGCTCCATGCTAAGCTTCTGGTCAGCTAAAAATGTGGTCACTTCCGGATAACTGGCAGCTGTCTCCAGTTCTGCCGTTCTGGCTTCACCGGCTGAGCCGATATCACCTTTACCCCACAGCGGAACAGTGGTTGACAGGTCCTGCCGGTTTAATCGCTCACGAAGGACTTCAATCTCTTCATCGGCAATAAAAATGCTGTTTGAACCGGTCAGGTTGATCACATCGCCAGGTAAAATGGCCTGCAGGCAGCCCTCGGCAATGCGGGCAGACAACATTTCATTAAACAGCCAACTGCGTAACGCTGATAATGCCATAGACCGTTTATTGCGATTTTTAATGACCTCTCCATTAAGCATACGCTCTGCCATCATGAGATTCCCGCCGCGATTTACTTCGCCACTCTCATTAATGCGCTGGATACCAAAGCGCTGGCTGCCATAATAATTGGGTACGCCTTGTTGGGCGGCCAGCTGGAGCCGGTTTATTACTGCTTCAGGGGCGGTCACGTTCCGCAGGGTAATTTCAAAGGTATTGCCTTTTAATTGCCCGGTTCGCAATTTTTTATTGTGACGCTGCACCTGAAGAATTCGTGCGCCTTCAAGGGTAAAGTCGTGCCAGTTAAATGTTGTTTTGCCCGGTACATGTATACCAAACCACTGACGGGTGACGGCATATTTGTCTTTGCGACCGGCATAGGTCACCTGACGAAGCGGCAAGCCGCAGAAACTGGCTAGTTGCTCAGCCACATAGGCGGTATTGAGCCGCACTTTTTCAAGCTCGACATAAATATGCTCACCCTCGCCGGACAGCGTATAGCCGAGTTCTTCGGTCACTTTAAAGTCTTCGACCTGTTGTTTCAGCAGTCCGCTGGCGACGGGTTTATCATTGAGATACTGCCAGTGTTCAGTGTTTAATTGCATGGTATTCACTTGGTAATCAGCACAACTGCGTGCGCCGCAATGCCCTCTTTGCGGCCGGCAAAACCGAGCTTTTCGGTGGTCGTGGCCTTTACATTGATCTGATCGGTGTCGACTGCGCAGTCCTCAGCCAGTAATTGCTGCATGGTGGCAATATGAGGCGCCATTTTGGGCGCTTGGGCAACAACGGTCATATCAGCATTCACGAGCTTATAACCGAGGTTGTGTAGCCGGGCGACTACATCGCGTAATAGTTCGCGGCTATCGGCACCGGCATAGGCGCTGTCGGTATCCGGAAAGTGCTTACCGATATCGCCCAGTGCGGCCGCGCCTAGCAGTGCGTCGCAGAGTGCATGAATAAGTACGTCGCCATCTGAGTGGGCCAGCAGACCCTGTTCATAGTCAATGGAAACACCACCAATAGTAATTGGGCCTTCACCGCCGAATTTGTGAACGTCGTAACCGTGTCCGATCCGCATATGTGTCACTTACCTGCTTTGTTGTAAATAAAATTGCGCCAGCGGCAAATCTGCCGGGCGTGTAATCTTAATATTGGCCGGATCGCTGTCGATCAACTCCACCCTGTGGCCGGCAAACTCCATGGCCGAAGCTTCATCGGTAACGACAGCACCTGCCTGTAGTGCTGTCGCCAGCGCTTCACGTAACCTATCGGCTCTGAATAACTGAGGGGTTAGTGCATGCCAGAGGTTATCCCGCTCTTCTGTTTTGAGCACCACCGGGTTGGCATTATCTGCGTTGGCTCGTTTCATGGTGTCACGAACTGGCGTGGCAAGGATGCCGCCACCGAAATTCGCCGAGCCAGTGCGTTCAATTAAGCGGCTTATGTCGCGACTGCTAACGCACGGGCGCGCGGCGTCATGCACCAGCGCCCACTCGTTATCGGCTAACGCTGTCAGTGCATTGTTGACCGACTCTGCGCGACTCTCTCCCCCGTCGACAATAGTCAGCCATGTTGCATTCTGTAGGGGCAACTGGCAAAAATATCTATCGTCGGGACTAAGGGCAACTACCACCCTTGAGATAGCGGGGTGGGCCGCCAGTTTTAATAAAGTGTGCTCCAGAATCGTTTGCGAGCCAATGGTGAGGTATTGCTTGGGGCGGTCGGCCTGCATACGTGAACCAATACCTGCCGCGGGAACCACGGCAACAATAGGTGTATTAGCTAAGCTCAAAGGTCTGTTTCTCTTTGTTGTTGTTTTTGATGGCCATTGTCAAAGTAGATTAAAGAAACCAAGTTTACCTGTACCACTTAGTCTTGTTCGGTGGGCAATATGCGGTAAAAGGTTTCACCCCGTTTGATCAGGCCAAGCTCGTTTCTTGCTCTTTCTTCTACCGCCTCAAGGCCGATAGTAAGGTCGCTGATGTCCGCCTTTAACAGGGCGTTACGCTGCACCAGGTTAGCATTTTGCTGATGCTGCTTTTGCACTTCTTGTTGTTTGGTCAGATAGTCAGGAATACTGTTTTTCCCCAGCCATAGGCGATACTGCAGCGCGCCTAACAGCGCCAACAGAATAAAAAGGATTGCCCGATCTCGCCACACAATGAACACCTGTTCGAATAAGTCGAAGTTATTATGCCGCGCCGGATGCTTAACGTCCATCCAGTTTATCGAACAGTTTGTTCAGCAGCTTGTCTTTCTGTTTTTCCACCGCGTTTTTGAATGTGGCCTGCAGCAACTCCTGCAACGCGGCTTCATCGCGCTGAGTAGCGCTCATCCAGGTCGAGATATTGCCCAGTTCGCTAGCCAGGTTATCATCCTGACTGCCTACCATACCCTGCAATTTGCTGTTCAGTTCGTCGAGCTTATCCTGCTGTGAGGCGTTCAGACTAGATAACGCTGCGTTGGCCAACTGGCGGTCGAGGTCGGATGAAAAGCCAAAGTTCGGTGCACTCAGGGTTCCGCCAATGTTCATGGTCATGTCAAGTTGTTGCAGGCTATCGAGCAGGCTGGCAATGGCGTTGGTCAGGTTATCGCTGCCTGTAGCTGCCATGGTCAGCTTTGTCAGATCAACGGTGCCCGAACCATCAAGTGCATTATCGGTGATTTGCAGCGAGCCACTGGCTGCCAGTAATGCCTGTTTAATGGAAGCATCAAGGCGCGGATTTTTACTCAGAGAGACGCTGTCTAGTAGTAGTCCGGCAATATGCCATGTCTGTGACGCATCCAGCCCATTGGCGTCCATAAAAAACTGCCCTTTAGTGGCAAACTTTTGGGCGCCTCCGGCGGCTGCATTTAGCATGAAGGTGGTCGGATTACCAAATACCGAGTGCTTGTTGGTGATATTTTTCCAGTCACCGGTAAGCAGTGTATCCTGCCAGTTGACGGATATATTGGCCTGCCTGACTAACACGTCCAGTGGCGGACCAGACTGTTCTTCCGCCACCGGCGTTTCGCCGCCTTTGAGTAGGGGGACAAGTAAATCAAAAGCGCTGAATAAATAGCGGTTATACTGGGCAGCTTTATCGCCGAACACCGCCTCAGTGAGTTGTGACAGGGCCGCCTGATCGCCGGCATAAACGCCTTTGAGGAGTTCATAATCCTGCTTTGGTGCGGTTTTTAATGTTTCTAAAGTACCGCTCATAGCGGTTTTGGCTTCACTGGCTTTTTCTCTGAATGCGGTTATTTTTTCTTTATCGGTGCGGATTTGTTGCTTTAATTCATCAAAAGCGGCTTTGGCTTTTATTACCTCGGCTGGATTTTTAAAGTCCGTGTCGCGAAGTTTCTGAATTTCCGCTTTGTAGAACTCAAGGCGAGATTTGTCGGGTAACGCCTGATAATCAGTTTTCAGTTCAGTGGCATAGGTATTGTAGGTTGCTTTGGCTTTTTCTATTGCAGCGGTGGTTTTTAGTGGCGAGCGGTCCAGCAATTCATCCACCGTTGGCAAAGCTTCCTTCGCTTCGGTCAGGAGTTCATCGAAACTTTGTCCTTCGGGTTGTCGCAGCACTTTGCCCGGCACCGGACGCGGCTGATTAAACGCAACATCCAGTAAATCCACCTGATTCATGATGAGTTGGTCAGACAATAGGGGCATCAGTTCTACATCGCCTGCCAGACGCCCAATCACCAACTGGTTATTTTGAGGCTGAGCCGGGTCGGTAAAGCCAATTTCAGTCATTTCGACTTCGAGGGGGAACAACCGGTGCTCAAAACCGCCGATATTCACCTCTGCGCCATGAGCCTGGGTTAGCTGAGCCTGCAACACTGATTTAATCAGCATGTCGGCAAACAGCCAGTAAAGAATGACTGGGGTGAGAATTATCCCTGCTATCCAGACGGTAAACTTAGCGGCTCGACTCTGCATAACTTGCTCCTTTACTGTAATATACGCCATTTCCGTCGGGCTGTTAGATATCGCTTAGTGACGCAGCGCTCCGGCTCTGGCTTGACGCACAAAAACTGGCCGGTTAATGTGGCAACAAAATCTTACGTTAGTTCACCGGCTTTCTCGTCGCGGGCAGGTATGGGGGAATACCCCCGCGCAGTCGTCTTGGTTAGAATAGATAACCGTTTTTAAAAAGGCATCAATAGACGCTTCTACAAATAAAACAGTGATCTGTATTCAAACTTCCGCGTTAAAAAACGGTGATTATCTTAAATTTTATACGACAGAAAGTACACAAGGGGTTCAATGTTAACTAAAAGCACGTTTACGACTACCAGCCCGATCCGACAACTGATCCGCGATTATTATCGCATCCCTGAAACTGACGCGGTCGATCAGATCCTGCCGATTGCCGAAGTCAATCCCCGCGCCCGCAGCCGGGCATGGGAGCGTGCCCGACGCATGGTGCTTAAAATTCGGCGCGAGCAGGAGGGTCATGGCGGCGTTGACGCTCTGCTGAATGAATATTCTCTGTCTACCTCGGAAGGCGTGGTATTAATGTGTCTGGCCGAAGCGTTATTGCGGGTGCCGGATAAAGACACGCAGGACGAACTGATCCGCGACAAATTATCCAAAGGCCAATGGACCCCGCACCTGGGCAACAGCGAATCTTTGTTCGTTAACGCTTCATCCTGGGGCTTATTGTTTACCGGCAATATGGTCAACTATGCCGACAAACGTAAGAGCGAACAATTCGGTCTGCTGAAAAAGACGCTGGGTCGTCTTGGTGAGCCGGTGATCCGCCGTGCCATGAATATCGCGATGCGCGTAATGGGCCGTCAGTTTGTCATGGGCGAAAGTATCGAAGATGCGGTGGAACGAGCTCAGGAGAAAGAAAAGAAAGGGTACGTGTACTCCTACGATATGCTTGGTGAAGGTGCCCGCACCTTTGCCGACGCCGACCGTTATTATGATGCCTATGTAAAAGCCATTAAGGTTATTGGTAAAGCCGCCGCCGGGAAAGGGCCGCGTAAATCGCCCGGTATCTCCGTCAAACTGTCGGCAATTCATCCGCGCTATGAGTTTTCACATTACGAGCGGGTGATGGAAGAACTACCGGAAAGGCTTAAATCACTGTGCATGATGGCCAAGGAATACGACATTGGCCTCACGGTGGATGCTGAAGAAGCTGACCGGCTAGAAACTTCACTGGATATCATCGAAAAAGTGTTCCGCGATCCAGAGCTGGACGGCTGGGAAGGGTTTGGTCTGGCCGTACAGGCCTATCAAAAACGTGCCATCCATGTCATTGAGTGGCTGCGAGAGCTGACCCTGGATGTAGGCCGTAAGATGATGGTTCGCCTGGTGAAAGGGGCGTACTGGGATACCGAAATCAAGCTCACCCAAACGGCTGGTGTGGATGCGTTTCCGGTATTTACCCGTAAATCGTCTACCGACGTGTCGTATCATGCCTGTGCTAACCAGTTGCTGGCGTACCGGGATACGATTTATCCGCAGTTTGCCACACATAACGCCTATACCGCCTCGGTTATCGTAGAACTGGCCGGCGATGACAAGCAGGGATTTGAGTTCCAGTGTCTGCATGGTATGGGTGATACGTTGTACGACCAGGTAGTTACCGAAGAACAAATTCAGTGCCGTGTGTATGCGCCGGTGGGTATTCATGAAGATCTGCTGGCCTATCTGGTGCGCCGTTTGCTGGAAAATGGCGCCAACTCTTCGTTTGTTAACGCCATTGTCGATGACAGCAAGCCGGTCGAGGCCCTGTTGGAGGATCCCGTTGAACTGACCCAGCGCCTGACCTATCGCTACAATAAGCAAATTAACAAAGCCTCAGAGTTGTTTGCTCCGGAGCGGGTTAATTCCAAAGGCATGGATCTAACCGATCTCAATACCGTCAATACCCTTAAGTACAACTTAGGACGGTATGCACGTCAGTACGTTGTGCAGGCAGAGGATGTGCCGGAAGGCGCGGTGCCGGTGAAGAATCCGGCCAACCTTAATGACATTGTTGGTTATCACCATTATGCCGATGAAGCGGCAATCAAACAGGCCCTAGATAACGCCGAAAGCGGCTTTCCGGAGTGGTCGGAACGCTCTGCCAGTGAACGGGCAATGCTGCTGAATCAGGTGGCTGACTCCCTTGAGCGGCATATGGACGAGCTGATTGCTATTTGTATTCGCGAGGCGGGTAAGGTAACCCAGGATTCTATCGACGAAGTGCGCGAAGCCGTGGACTTCTGTCGCTATTACGCTGCCAGAGCCGTGGAACTTAGCCAGGATGAACGACTGGTTCCACGCGGGGTGGTGCTTTGTATCAGCCCGTGGAACTTCCCGCTGGCGATTTTCCTGGGTCAGGTCGTTGCTGCCCTGGCTACCGGTAACACCGTGGTGGCCAAACCTGCTGAGCAGACCAGTATGGTTGCCCTGCGTGCAGTGCAGATGATGCACTCGGTGGGTTTGCCGGATAACGCTCTGCAACTGGTTATTGCCAAAGGCCCGGATGTAGGCAACGTGTTGCTACCGGATGAGCGTATCAAGGCCGTTATTTTTACTGGCTCCACCCAAACCGGTACGCTGATTTCAAAAACACTGGCACAGCGTGGTGGCGAACAGGTACCGTTGATCGCCGAAACCGGTGGCCAGAACTGCATGATTGTCGATTCAACCGCTTTGCCTGAGCAGGTGGTTGATGATGTTATTCATTCTGGCTTTCAGAGTGCCGGTCAGCGTTGTTCCGCATTGAGAGTGTTATTCGTACAGGAAGACATTGCCGATAACCTGATCAAAATGCTTACCGGTGCGGTGAAAGAGTTGACCATCGACGATCCGTCGTGGTTGAGCACCGATGTGGGCCCGGTGATTGATCAGAAAGCCCTGTCTTCGTTGCAGGAACATGCCGAATACATGAAAGAAAACGGCAAATTGCTATATCAGTCGGAGCTGCCTGAAAACACTAAAGAGGGGACTTTCTTCCCGCCAACCCTTTACGAAATCAGTGATCTTAGCGTTCTCAAACGTGAAGTGTTTGGTCCGGTTGTGCACGTGGTGCGCTTTAAAGGCAAAGAGCTGGATAAAGTGCTTAAGCAAATTAACGATACCGGTTATGGCCTGACCATGGGTATTCATTCTCGTATTGAAGAACGGGCTTATGAACTGGCAGCACGCTCCCGGGTCGGTAATGTGTACATTAACCGCAATATGATCGGCGCCATTGTGGGCGTTCAGCCTTTTGGTGGTCGAGGATTGTCTGGCACCGGACCTAAAGCGGGTGGCCCAAGCTACCTGTCGCGTCTGATGATGGAAAAAGCCACGCCGAAGCCTACTATTCTGGAAGAGCCTGAAAGTATCGATGATGCGCTGTCGGGCGGCGATACCCAGCACGAAGAGGCGGCTGCCATTATGCGTAAGGCAACCGAGACGGAAGAGTCGTGGCGCTATCTGCCGCTACATGAGCGGATTTCCAAAGTACGTCAGCTGCTGGCCAAACTGGCCACGGTAGATATTGTTGAAGAGTTGGCCGACGACCTTAACCGCACACTGGCTTCGGCCCGTTCGCAGTTAATCAGCATTGATAAAAAGCTCGCGAAGCCCACGGTACTGCCCGGCCCAACTGGCGAGTCGAATAAACTCTACCTTGAGCCTCGCGGCGTACTGGTGTGTTTTGCCGATAAGGAAGTGGCGTTCGAATACTGGATGTTATCTATCGTGTCGGCACTGGCCACCGGTAACTGTGTGGTATCTGTTGTCTCTGATCTGTTCTATGAAGAGGCGCTGGCAGTGAAAGAGAAGTTTAAGGCTGTGGGCGCACCCGACGGCGTATTCCAGGTAGCCAGACTAAGCCACCTTGATGCACTGTTAATGGATGAGCAATTGGCTGGTGTGGTCGTCGACAGTAATACCGAGCGTACTGCCCACATTACAGCGATGCTAGCTGAACGCCAGGGCGCTATTTTGCCGGTCATCACCGCCGAATATAACGATAAGTTGATTCAGCGTCTGATGACCGAGAAAACCATCAGTATTGATACGACGGCGTCCGGTGGTAATACTTCGCTGATGACCATGGTGGATGAAGACGAGTAATTACGTCATCACCAACGAAAAAAAGGGCGCTTTAATAAGCGCCCTTTTTGATCGGAAAAACAATTACATCCAGGAGTCGTTGCGGCGACGACGCTTAGGAATAAACGTCACGATAATGCCAAGTAAAACGCCAGCGCCCGCAACAATACCGCCATAGCTGAACATCTTATAGCGTTCCTGCGTATCCTGATCGCTGATTTGCGCCTCCAGCGACGAAACCGATTGCTGTGATTCATTCAGCGCCGCTTCCAGTTGCGCATTTTGTTGTTTAACCTGCGCCAGCTCCTTGCTCAGTTCGGCGTTGCGCGACTGAATTCGGTTGAGCTGCTGTTCACTGTCGGCCAGACGTTGGCTTAGCTGTGGCAATTGCACCCGACGGGAAATGGTGTCGATAAGATATTGCGTTTCTACCCAACCCTCACGGCCGTCGGCATCGCTGATTTGGGCAAAATCATTTTCGCTATCAGTTTGAAGCACGGTTACCGGCAATCCGGCTTCAATAGAGCCCAGGATCCGATAATTTCGACCCGGCCCGGAATGCATGTAAACAATAAGGTTATCGGCAATATAATGATCGCTTTCGGCCGTTGAGTTGTTTGAAGATTGTTGAGCTGCGGCTGGCAGGCTCACAAAAACCAGGCCGAAAAGAAAAGGTAGCAAGCGCATGAGTGTCTCTACATCATAAAATAATGCTCTGATGTTAGGGGCTGATACCATGAAAGGCAAGTGCTTCGCGATATACCGTGTAATACAAAACAGTCAGAGGGCTGTCTGCGCCCAGAGCCTATTGCTAAATGACCCATCGGCAGGTAATGTAGCCGGACTATCTCGCAACTGCTTATGAGTACGACTGTTCCATGTCGGAAACCGAAATCAAATTTGTGCTGCGCGAAGATCCGTTGCCCGCACTTAAAAACAACCTCTTTACCGCCTTAACGTCTCAGGATGTAGCCATTGAGGAAAAAGGTCAGATTGATCTGCTCAACGATTACTACGACACCGCCGACCACTTGTTTCAGCAAAATAAAATAGGCATGCGGGTGCGTGGTGCAGATGGCCGCTATGAGCAAACGGTAAAAACCACCGGGCAAATCAGCGGCGGCCTGCATCAGCGTTTGGAGTTTAATGTAGATTTGGATAGCCCGGAGCCCGACCTGACAATGTTTAATGATGTGCCGTGGCCGCAAGGGCATCAGGCAGAAACATTAAACGAGCAGTTGGAAAAGCAGTTTGGCACTCATTTTAACCGGACCATCTTTGATATTAGCTATCCCGATGCCGAAATTGAACTGGTTTATGATAACGGCAAAGTTTCTGCGCAGCAGCAGGAAGCACCGATCCGCGAAATCGAACTTGAGTTAAAAAGCGGAGAGCTCAGCCGCATGTTCGACCTGGCAAACCAACTGGTGGATGCACTGCCTGCAAGGTTAAGTGATACCTCCAAAGCGGCCCAGGGTTACCAATTGCTGCACGGTGTTTCACACAAGGTCACGCCATTACCGGATTTTCTGTCCCTCAAAGAGAATATTTCTACCGAAGATGCTTTTTGCCGGGCGCTGGAATGCGGTTTACTGCATTGGCAAAAACATGAACATCGGTACTTTGAAACCGGCGCGACCAAAATGCTCACTGAGGTTACCCGCGCTGTTCGAATGCTGCTTCAGACGGTGTCATTGTACTTACCGGTTTTGCAATGCCCGGCTATGCTGACATTGCATAAGCAGCTGCTCAGTTATGCTGATAACTGGCTATGGCAGGATGATCTGCAAAGCTTACGGTTATTACTATCCAAGAAAAGCCTGTTTAATAAAAAACTGTCCCGTTACCCGGCATTAATGAGTTACCTGCAGGGGCGGCAGGCCGGGTTGGTACAGGCTCATGATCCCGCCACCAGGCTTTTTCAGGCAGCACCATCAAAACTCAAACTGGCAATCGCTGAGATGCTACAAAACAGGCCCTGGCGGACCGCGGTAAAAGGCTATGACATGCCTCTCATTGAACATGCTAAAGGCTGGCTGTCTCAGGGTTGGCAAACCATATTGCAGACCATGCCAATACAGCGCCGTATGTACGCTTCCAACTATACATCGGTAGAAATGCTGTTACGCCAGACGTTATTTAATGGCTTTTTACTGGCCGACTTATTTGAGGACAACCGGGGCCACTTCAGAGCACCATGGTTAGATATTTTAATTGGTATCGATGAGCTCAATGCACTGCTATTATTGAAAAAGTCAATTTTTGATGCCGAGTTGGCCGAGCAACAGGAGTTGCTTGAGTGGGTACACGAGAAAACCCATGGGCTGCTCAATGTGATGGAAAGAAGTCGCCAGGTTGCCATGACCGGCGAAGTCTACTGGTAACCCACTGGTGACCGATTCAGTTACCAATTACCGCGGAACAGAAACACAATGTTCACTCAACACATGATCCCTCTCTGGAGCGCAGGTGTACTCACTGTCCTGTGGCTGTGCCTGCTGCTTAAAGTCAGCAGGAACAAAATAGCGGCGAAAGGTTTCATGGGATTCTGGCCGGCAATGCTGAGTTGGCCCCTGCTACTTTGCAGCGAGTTATGGCAACTAGCGGGAGGAGCATCCCCCTGGCTGTCCGCTGCCGCTCTGGTGGCTCTGCCGATTCTGCTCGCCGGGGTTTACCGCAACCTGACAGCCATGCTGTGGCGCAAGCCAAAACAGGTAATGTGGCCGTTTTATGTGGTTGGAATTCTGTTATCAGCGTTAGTCGTCGTTCAGGGGTGGTTGTATGGCAGTGACTGGCATCAGTGGCCGGGTTTTGCCCAGGTAGGTGAGCCTCTGAAGTTCTGGGCAGTATATTTGAGCTGTGTCATTGCCGCGTTTTTGTTTATGTACATCAGTATTCTATGCATTGAACAACTGCAGCAATACCATAATGAGTTACCTTTGCAGGTGGTGGATACCGAGATGTATCAGATCAGAGGATTGAACGGCGCCTGCGGATTCGCAGTGGGAATGGCTTTTGGTCTGGTGATTATTGTGGCGGCGGTGGCCTTTGGCTTTTTGCCTTTTGCCAACTGGCTGAGCTGGTTTCATCTGAGCCTTGGACTGACGACGTTGGTGCTATTGGCACAGCTTACTCGTGCTCATAATTCCTCGCCATCGCCTTTCGACCACGACGCTATGAGTGAAGCGCCGAAAATGTCCCCGAGCACCGCACAGAGCATAGTAAAACGCGTTGAAGCAGCGGTGATCAATCAAAAAGCTTACAAGGAAATCGGCCTGACATTGGCTGTATTTGCCGAGCGGGCCGGGATGTCAGCCAGCGAAGTTTGTCTGGCGCTACTGGCCGTTAAAAAAATGCATTTTCGTGGGTTTATCTACCAGTATCGAATGAAATACGCCAAACAGGTGTTAATGAGTTCTGATACCAAGCTCGACAGTGTAACCAAACGCTTAAAACTTGGTGTGAATGGCACCGCCAGCCGCAGCTTTTTAAAATATCTCGAAAGCCGCCGCTAGCCATAGACAGTCACTACGCATACATGGCGGCGTATTTTTCTGCCAACTGATCAAGGGTTTCTTTATTTGCCGGGTCCTGCTCAATACATTCTACCGGGCAGACGTCAACGCAGCGGGGCTCATCGTAATGACCTACGCATTCGGTGCAGCGAGCGGTGTCGATCTGGTAAATTTCGTCGCCCATACTGATAGCTTCGTTCGGACACTCCGCCGGGCACAGGTCACAGTTAATACATTCTTCGCTAATTAATAAAGCCATGGTTACTCTCCGGGCCAGCCAAATTCTGTGACCTGACTGTATATAAGTCTTTATTTATATGCAAAGCCGTTAACGCTATCGCTTGATTCAGGTCAAAGGCAAAACCGGGAAACGATGATTATTGCTGAAAATAGGTCTGCAGGATTAGACTGGTGAACTGTTTACGCAGATAAAAGCCCCGTGGCCGGGTCTGAATTTTATTGCCCTCGACATCCAGGGCATCAGTTAACACCCGGCCGCTGGCTGCTTTAGGGCGAAGCTGCATAACTTCGCCATGGCGGGCAGTAATCGACTCAACCTTGCCAAGGGCTATCATTTCAGTGAGTTCTTCCCAGTCCTGCTGTAACAGGGCATTTTGTGTTTCGCTCGGTTGCCACAGAAAAGGCGTGGCAATACGTCGTTCAGCTACAGGTATTTGCCGCTCGCCCTCAACCGGGACCCACAGCACACATTGCAGTTTATTTTTGACATTACTGGTGTGCCAGGTGATTAACGGCGGCAGCAATAAGGGGGCGTAACACACGTAGGTGGTTTCCAGTGGCTGACCTAACTGATTAATTGGCAGAGTTTTAAGTTCAACACCGAGTTCGGGGAAATCCTGTTGCGGTTTAGAGCCGGCGGTGGCGCCTAGCCAGGTTTCAATTAACTGACCAGTCCAACCTTTGTGGCGTTTAAAGTCCCGTGGAATGGCAATGCCTGCCATGTTAGCCAGCTCACCAAGGCTGAATCCGGCAATCGCCTGGGCGCGGCTTTCCAGTTCTGATAAATCAGCAGGTGCACAGGTTGGTACTTGCAAACCTTCTATCCCTTAAAAAACCATTACGTTAAACATATGTGATAAATACTTTGCATGCACAAAGGTTTGTGAAAGAATGCTATCACAGAACAATATAAAGTGCCCGGGAGTCTGAGTGATAGATACCGATGGATTCCGTGCGAATGTGGGCATAGTGATTTGCAACAAAATAGGTCAAGTATTTTGGGCAAGACGTTATGGCCAACATTCATGGCAGTTTCCCCAAGGCGGAATAGATGAAGGGGAAACTGTAGAGCAGGCAATGTATCGTGAGTTACATGAAGAAGTAGGGCTTACCTCGAAAGATGTAAGCATTCTGAGCGTGACACGAAATTGGGTGCGATACAAACTGCCCAAACGGTTAATAAGGCAAGGCAGTAATCCGGTTTGTATAGGGCAAAAACAAAAGTGGTTTTTGTTGCAACTGGATTGCCAGGACAAAGACGTAGATGTACTGAAATCCGGTCATCCGGAGTTTGATGACTGGCGCTGGGTGAGTTACTGGTACCCGGTGAGAAATGTGGTGTCCTTTAAACGCGATGTCTACCGCCGTGTAATGAAAGAATTTGCCGGGACGGTGATTACCTCGCAGCCGCGACACCAGCATCATCATTCAAAGCAGCATCGTCGCAAACGACGCGGATAAGGGTAGGGTCACTCTTGGCGGCAGAAACGGGTCGAAAAAACAGTATTCTAACGGTACTTAAGAGTATCGTTCAGGAGGTCAACCAAATCCCCCGGTTGACCGATGCGCTGTTTCGCCTGGCTGAACGCGTCAAGCAAACCATGGGTGTTGACTCCTGTTCCATTTACCTTGCCGACTATAATTCTCAGTCTTTTGTTCTCAAGGCCACTGACGGCCTGGCGCCTGATGCTGTGGAGTTGGTCAAAATTGGCTTTTCTGAGGGGCTAATCGGGCTGGTAGGGCAGCGCGAAGAACCGCTGAATATCCAGGATGCGCCGAACCATCCCCGCTTTAAACACTACCCGGAAGTTAAAGAAGAAAGTTATCATGCCTTCCTTGGCACACCGATTATCCATCAGCGTAAAGTGCTGGGTGTTATCACCATGCAGCAAAGCGCCAAGCGCAAATTCAGTGAAGACGAAGAAGCCTTCCTGGTAACGCTGGCGGCACAAATTGCCCTGGAAATATCGCACGCTGAAACCCGCGGCGCACTGAACCCGATTGCCGGCATTTACGCCGGCCATATTCAAAAGAATGTTCGCGGCGTGCCGGGCTCTCCTGGCCTTGCTATGGGCGTGGGTTATTCGCCTCATGCGGCTTATACGCTGGCTACCTGGATTGTAAAACAGTCGGACAATACCCAGCAGGAAATTGATTATTACCGCAAAGGGGTAGAGGTTACCCGCACCCAGGTTGAAGCACTGTCGCAACGGTTGGAAGGTCAGGTACCCGACGATGTGCGGGCAATTTTTCAGCTTTACCATCAATTACTCGACGCCAACAGCCTGGGGCGGGAAGTCGAAGCAAAAATACGCGAAGGCTGGGATGCTGCTTCATCGCTGAAGCTGGTGGTGGAAGCCTACGCTGCCCGGTTTGAGGCGATGGATGACCCTTATATGCGGGAAAGGGCCATCGATATTGTGGATTTATCCAACCGGATCCTGGTCAATATTCTGCAGGTGATCAGTGGTAAAAACGAAGCGGTTAGTGAGCGCCCTAGCAAACCCAGTATCCTGGTCGCTGAGGAAGTCTCTGCGCCAATGCTGGCCGAGTTCCCTAAGGCGTATCTGGCCGGTATTATTTCTATTCGTGGTTCTAATAACTCACATGCTGCCATTCTCGCAAGGGCAATGGGTGTGCCTGCGGTAATGGGATGTCAGAATGTTTCCCCCACGCTGCTTGAGAAGAAAGAAATTTTACTTGATGGCTATGCGGGTGAGGTGATTGTCTCGCCCGAAAAGGCCATCAAAGCTGAGTTTAGTCAACTGATAGAGGAAGAGAAATTACTCTCCGATCGAATAGATAAAGAAGCCGATAAACCTTGTGAAAGCGAGGATGGCTGCTGCATTAATTTGCTGGTCAACGCCGGACTATCCGCTGAAATTGAAACGGCCGTGCGCTCCGGTAAAGTCGGAATCGGACTCTACCGCACGGAAATTCCGTTTATGATGCGTGAGCGGTTTCCCTCTGAAAGTGAACAGGTAGAGTTGTATCGCAATGTACTGTTAAGTGCACCGGATCGCGAAATAGCCATGCGTACGCTGGATGTCGGCGGTGATAAACCGTTGCCGTATTTCCCAATCACCGAAGAAAATCCGTTTTTGGGGTGGCGCGGAATTCGCCTGACCCTGGATCATCCGGAAATCTTTCTGGTACAAATCCGCGCCATGCTACGCGCCAGTATTGGCTTGCAGAATCTCAGCATTATGCTGCCCATGATTTCCAGTGTCGGCGAAGTTAACGAAGCTCGCCGGCTGGTGGAACAGGCGTTCTTCGAGGTAGAAGATGAGGCCAGACTGAAAGACGAACGGCTTTATCGCCCGCGTCTGGGCATTATGCTCGAGGTTCCCTCGGTGTTGTATCAGTTGCCGCAACTGGCCAAAAAGGTCGACTTTTTCTCGGTCGGCAGTAACGATTTAACCCAGTACCTGCTTGCCGTAGACCGCAACAACACGCGGGTAGCCAGTTTATACAACAGTTATCATCCCGCTGTACTCTCGGCCTTATATGACATTGCCAAACAGGCCGACCAGTATCAGGTACCTGTATCGGTATGTGGTGAGATCGCCGGTGAACCAGGCGGCGCCATTCTGCTGATGGGCATGGGCTACCGAAAACTCAGTATGAATGCCTTTAACCTGCGAAAAATAAACTGGGTAGTGCGCAACGTAAACCTCAGTGAAGCGCAGTCATTGTTGTCTTGTGCATTAACCTCCAACAGTTACGAAGAAGTGTTTAATCACATCAATCAGTATCTGGAAGTGAAAGGGCTCGGTGGATTAGTCCGGGCCGGTTCTTAAATTCATCCTATTAGAGGACTAGGCTAATCCCTCTGTAGGGGGACTTATGGTATGCTAGCAACCTCAATTATTACGGAGACTTAGATTGGATCCTCTGCTACTCATTTTCGTCAGTTGTATGGCCCTGGGAATGCTCACCGGGACGCTGGCTGGTATGTTAGGCATTGGTGGCGGCCTGATTATTGTACCGGTGTTGTCTGCGCTGCTTACCGGTATTGCCGGTATCAGTCATGAACTGGCGATGCCCATGGCCATCGCAACGTCATTGTTTACCATTATCGTTACCGGTTTTTTCTCTGCCAAAGCACACTATTCACTGGGCAATATTGTGCCGCGGGTCATTGGTTTAAGTGGCACTGGTATTGCTATCGGCGCAATCGCGGGTGCTCAACTGGCCAGTATGCTGCCAGCCGATATTCTCACCAAAGTGTTTGCCGGATTAGTCATGCTCATTGCCGCGCAGATGGTATTTGGCAAACGTACGGCGTCCAATAAGGCCTACACGCCAACCATTCTGATTATAGTTGGTGCGATAGTCGGAACCATCTCGGCGCTGATGGGAATAGGCGGTGGTGCCTTGCTGGTACCTGCACTGGTATGGTTTCAGGTACCTATTCGTCAGGCTATTGGCTGCGCGGCAGTCAGCGGTCTGGTTATCGCGTTATTTGGTACCGGAAGTTTTATTCACGCAGGGTGGAATTTGCCAGGTTTGCCAGACTGGTCGCTGGGGTATGTTTACTTACCAGCAGGATTTGGCATTATGGCTACTTCTATATTTACTGCTGGCTTTGGCGCCCGGTTAGGGCAGAATATGCCAACAGAATTACTTAAAAAGATTTTAGCGGCATTGCTGGTATTAGTCAGTATCCGCATGATTATAGGAATGAATTAGTACATGGGTGAAACAGACTTCCTGGTATTTCCCAATATCGATCCGGTTATTGTCAGTCTTGGGCCATTAAGTGTGCGCTGGTATGGCATGATGTATCTGCTGGGCTTTATTGCCGCTTACCTGCTGGCTAAAAAGCGCTTACCTAACTCGCCGTGGAACCGAGATCAACTCAGCGATCTGCTGTTTTGGGGTTTTGTCGGCGTGATTATTGGTGGCCGTCTGGGTTATGTGCTGTTTTACCAGTGGGGATTGTTTGTAGAAGATCCCGCCTACCTGTTTAAAATATGGACCGGCGGCATGTCTTTCCATGGCGGCCTGCTGGGCGTGATTGCGGCGATGGCATGGCAGGCCAAACGCCTGAATGCGAGCTTTCTTCAGGTCGCAGACTTTATCGCACCGCTGGTGCCTATTGGTCTAGGCGCCGGACGGATTGGGAACTTCCTCAATGCAGAACTGTGGGGGCGCACTACGGACGTACCCTGGGCGATTATTTTCCCGGGTGCAGGCCCACAACCGCGCCATCCTTCACAACTTTATGAATTTGCCCTGGAAGGGGTGTTACTGTTTATCATTCTCTGGCTGTATTCTGCACGACCAAGACCAACCGGTGCCGTAGGCGGGCTTTTCCTGATGGGATATGGCACGTTTCGCTTTATTGTTGAGTTTTATCGCGAACCTGACGCGCACATTGGCTTGTATCAGGTTGGTCTGAGTCAGGGGCAGTTATTGTGTATCCCAATGATCCTCGGTGGTCTGGGACTAATGGTATATGCCTATAAAAAGAATGGTGTCACAACAACACCAGCTAACAAAACGGTAAAGGGCTAGACGACGCATGAAAGAGTACTTAGCATTAATGCGCCACATTCGCGATAACGGCGTAAAAAAAGAAGACAGAACCGGCACAGGAACGTTAAGTGTATTTGGCTATCAGATGCGCTTTGACTTAAATGAAGGCTTCCCTCTGGTCACCACTAAAAAGTGTCATCTGCGCTCGATTATTCATGAATTGTTATGGTTCTTAAAAGGCGAAACTAACATTGCTTACCTTAAGGAAAATGGCGTTTCTATCTGGGATGAATGGGCCACTGATGAGGGCGAGTTAGGACCGGTTTATGGCCACCAGTGGCGCAGCTGGACCGGCGCCGATGGCGAGACCGTCGACCAGATTACCGCGCTGATCAACGAAATTAAAACCAACCCTGATTCCCGCCGTCTTATTGTGAGTGCCTGGAATCCGTCAGTATTGCCCGATCCAACGATGTCACCCAAAGACAATGCCGCCCACGGCAAGCAAGCGTTGCCGCCTTGCCATACCCTGTTTCAGTTTTATGTCTTGGAAGGAAAGCTCTCCTGTCAGTTATACCAGCGCAGTGGGGATGTTTTCCTTGGTGTCCCCTTCAACATTGCCAGCTATGCCTTGCTCACCCTGATGGTGGCACAAGTGTGCGATCTCGAACCCGGTGAATTTATTCATACCCTTGGCGATGCACACCTGTACCTTAACCATCTTGAGCAAACAGAGCTTCAACTGAGTCGCAAGCCCTTTGCGCGTCCAACTATGCGGCTCAATCCTGAGGTGAAGGATATCTTTGGTTTTAGCATTAATGATTTCACTTTAGAAAACTATCAGTCGCATCCGCACATTAAAGCGCCGGTAGCTATTTAATACTGCGCAACAGAGAGCGGCGTCAACTGCGACTACGGCTTAGTGATGCCATGTGGGGAATGGCTAAGCGGTTTGTGTAAAACCAGTTTTACCTGAACGGATTCCTTGCATATCTGCTATGGTAGTCGATTAACTGCCTGAAAGCACGCTGTACCTGCAGGGTAGCCTTGAATACTGCATTAATCAGTGTAAGGGGAGCCGTGGTTATGTCACAACATTGTATCGAGCGTATGCTATGTTCGGCAGTTTAGTGTTGTCCACCTTTATGGGGCGAGTTGTTAATAAGGAACCTTTATTATGTCTGGGTTGTTATCCACGTTAAGTGTGAAAAATAAACTGTTAGCGCCGGTGATTTTATTAGTTATTTTACTGGTAGTGGTGATCGCCTTCTTTTTTAGCAACGAGTCCACCATTGGTGACGCCAGACAATCAACCACTGAGAATACGGCGTTAATAAATAACATTTTTCGCTATTCAGAATTAGTTGAACGTTTTGCGACCAGTCATCAGGGGTACGATGAGACGATTGAGCTCTCGCAAACGATTCAAAATGCACTGCGTAGTAGCAGCATCGAAGGCGCTTCTGATTTAGCCGGTCAACTGAGTGCGCTACAAAAGGCTGTGAATGACATTCATAGCCTTTGGCAAACCAATGCAAAATTAGAACAACAAATGGACAGTGTAATTACAGGTTCTGTTGCACAATCTAATAGTTATATTGAAGAACTCGGTAACAAAATCAGCGATGAGCAGGGTCGTCAAACTGTCGCCGCTGTTGAGGGGGCAGTGTTAAAAGAAGCACTGGCCCACACCATTAATAATTATAAGATACGCTTGTTGTTTCAGAAATTGCGTGTTGACATTAAAAACGCTAAAGCGTTATTCAGTTATTTGGATGCGTTGGATGCAGCGTCCGACAAAGCAATAGCTCAGTTGCAAGGTTCACCTATGCTGGCTAAAGCCATGGCGGCACGAAAAGCCAATGCGCAGATCCGTCAGTTGTCAAATGACTATGTAGCGAATATCCGTACAGCTAACGATAACTTAAAGCAGGTGCTAAGTACGCTGAGTGGGATTACTACCGACTTGCAAGCGGTGAACAGCAAAATGATCAACGGTGTCTTCTCCAGTGTCAGTGATAGTTTGTTGCATATCATCATTATCCTGCTGGTGATCGTGCTAATCACCATCGCACTGTCGATTATGTTTGCTGCCAGTATTTCATCGCCGCTAAGTGAGTTAGAGCTGCGAATCAATGAACTCGCCAATAAAGGTGGGGATCTTACTTATCGTATTGCAATTGAACGCCAGGATGAAATTGGCAAACTCGCGACTGGTATCAACCGTTTCTTAGAAACCCTGCATAAAATCTTTAGCGGTGTGACCCATAGCGGTAAAGAAATATCGTTGAGCGCGGAGCTGGCAGTGGAACGCTCTCAAAACGCGCTGGACTATATGCAACATCAAAAAAATGAGACCAAGCAGGTTGCTCATTCCTTTAATGAAATGGAAGCTTCTATCCGGGAAATATCCGTGAGTGCTTCAACGGCGTCTGAAAACGTCAATGAGGCCAATAGGCTCGCGCTGTCGGTGGTGGAAATGATTCAGACCACTATCGGTAATATAACCAGCCTCGATACCAACCTGAAAAATGCCACACAAGTTATCGAGCAGTTAAATTCCGATAGCCAGAATATAGGCAGTATTCTGGATGTTATTCGTGGCATTGCTGACCAGACTAACTTACTGGCGTTGAATGCTGCTATTGAAGCCGCCAGAGCGGGTGAACAGGGGCGGGGCTTTGCAGTAGTGGCAGATGAAGTGCGTTCACTGGCCCAGCGTACCTCATCGTCTATCGAAGAAATTAATCAAATGATCACCCAGTTACAGGGCGCGGCAACAAAAGCCACCCAGGTGATTCAGCAGGGTAATGAGCAAATTGGGGTGACCACCCAAAATAGCCAGGTTGCCGGTAAAAGCACGAATGAAATTTCTACCCTGGTGGCGGCAATTTCAGACATGAACATGCAAATAGCCAGTGCGGTTGAGGAGCAAACCACGGTCGTGAGTGATATCAATCGTGCCATTAAGCAAATAGAGCAATTGTCCCAGGACGGTGGTGAGGCGGCCAGTGACTCTCACCAGGCAGCAGAAAAGCAACAAAACTCGGCACAAAGTTTGTTGTCATTAATTGATAAATTTAAAGTATAACCGCTACCCGATAAGTACTGGCTTATTGAGACTTAGTCAGCTTATTGAACAGGCCTGATAGCGGCTATTAAGCGCAATCAATATGTGCACAAGAGTATCTCATTGAGACCAATGGAGTTGGAGAGAGTTTGACCACCACAAACGTTCTTATTTGCGACGATTCGGCTTTCGCCAGAAAGCAGATGGCCAGGGCCGTTCCCGATGGCTGGGACGTGCTGTTACACTTTGCCAAAGACGGTCAGGAAGCGCTGGAAATGATCCGCGCCGGAAAAGGCGATGTGATGTTCCTCGATCTGAATATGCCAGTGATGGACGGTTTTGCCACCATGGAAGTCATCCGCCGGGAAGATTTACCTTGTCTGGTGATTACCGTTTCGGGGGATGTGCAGCCTGAAGCGCGTACCCGCATGCTGGCTATGGGCGCATTAGACTTTATTCGTAAGCCTATCGACAATCAAAAGCTTATCAACTTACTCAAGCAGTACGGCATTTACACCGGCGACGCCCGTTCAGAACAACGTAAGCAACAAACCAGTCTGGCCGGCAGCAATGACAGTGAAAAGCTTGATGCTTATCGGGAGCTGGTGAATGTGGCAATGGGCCGGGCCGGCGAAAACCTCGCTCGCCAGTTGGGAGAGTTTATCGACTTACCCATTCCCAACGTGAATATCATTGAGAACAATGAACTGCATATGGCTTTTGCCGAGGTAAACCGTAATGACAGTGTGTCGGCAGTGTCCAAAGGGTTTGTTAGTGCCGGTATTAACGGCGAGGCACTGGTGATGTTCAATGATACTGACTTTGAAAACATCATTTCGTTATTAAATTATGACCAGTTATCGGCAGCGCCCGCGCAGCTTGAAGCGCTGATGGATATTTCCAATATCCTGATTGGTGCCTGCCTGAACGCGCTCTCAGATCAGTTAAATGTGACCTTCAGCCATTCATCTCCCATTATCCTCGGACGTAACCGCGAACTGGAAAGTTTGTTGGCGAATACCAAACAACGTTGGAATCGTATTATGGCGGTGGAAATTGGTTACGGCATCAAACAGCGCGGCATTCAATTTGAGTTGCTGTTACTGTTCCCGGATACCTCCATGGAGCGAATTTATTCACGATTGGTAGATATTGAGGACTAATGCCGTGAACACTGATGTAATGGAAGAACTAAGCCGCCAGCATTGGTTACATGACTTACTGAGTTCTCTTGAAGTTGGGATAGTCGTGCTCGATCGCAACTTTAACGTGGAAGTGTGGAACCAGTTTATGGAGAACCACAGTAACCTGCGGCCCAGCCAGGTTGTCGGGAAGTCCCTGTTCCAGCATTTCCCGGAGATAGAACAGGACTGGCTAATGTTGAAAGCAGAACCGGTCTTTAATCTTAAATCCCCGGTGTTTCTGATTTGGGAGCAGCGCCCTTATTTGTTTAAGTTTGGTTGTAACCGGCCTATAACCTCTGAACTGGATGTGATGTATCAGAATGTAACCCTGTTTCCTTTGTCATCCCTCACGGGCAAAGTAGAGCGGATGTGTATGTTGGTTTACGATGTAACAGACCAGGCCAGTAGCCGGCTGAATATTGAAGGTCTTAATAATCAGCTCACTGAAATGAGCCGCGTGGACGGACTGACCCAGCTATACAACCGCCGTTACTGGCAGGAACGGTTTCAGAGTCTGCATCGGTTGGCAAAACGCCGTGAATCGGCCAACACCGCCGTGATGCTGGACATCGACAATTTTAAGGCGGTCAATGATCATTACGGGCATCAGGCTGGTGATAGGGTCATCCAGGCGCTTGCGCAGATTATCAAAGAACAAGTTCGGGAGACCGATCTGGCGGGGCGTTATGGCGGCGAGGAATTTGCCATCATCCTGACCGATGCAGATGGAACCGGGGCTATGCAGGTAGCGGAGCGGATCCGTAAAGCGGCTGAGGCAACTGAAGTCAGCCACGATGGTCAATCACTCCGATTTACTGTAAGCCTGGGGCTGGCGGAATATTCCTCCGCCTTTCACAATGAGATGCAATGGCTGGATGTTGCCGACCAGGCTTTGTATGAAGCCAAGGAAAGCGGCCGTAATCAGGCTATCCTGCGGGCCAAATAAACCCGCTGGAACTAACTGGCAGAATTGCCTTTTTCAATCGCCGTAATGTTATGCCTCAGCCGGTATAAAATCACCAGGCTAGGGATTACCATCAGCGCGGTGAGTACAAAAAACAGTGCCCAGTTGCCGCCCATTGCATCCACCAGAATACCGCTGGCCGAAGCCAGTAATGTTCTGCTGGCGACACTTAAAGACGCCATTAGCGCATACTGAGTGGCCGAAAAAGCCCGGTTACATAACAGCGATATAAAGGCCACCATGGCCACGGTGCTCCAGGCCGAGGTAAAACCGTCCAGCACGATAGTGACCACAAACCAGCCTTTATGAGGACCAATTTCGGCCATCCAGGCAAACATCAGATTACTTGCAGCCATGGCAATGCCGGCAATAAACAGGCCGCGGAAGATACCATAGCGGATATTCACCAGTCCGCCGATAATGGAAAACACAATGGTGACCCACCAGTTGAGTAATTTTGAATAGGTGCCAATGTCACTATTGCTGAAACCTATCTCTTTGTAAAACACAATGCTCATGCGGCCGAGGAACGCTTCGCCAATTTTAAACAAGAACACAAATAACAGTATCTGTAGTGCTAGTTTTACGCCGTTACGGCTGAAAAACTCTCGGAACGGTTCGACCAGGCTTACTAATAACCAGCTGGAGATCTTACCGAAAAGACTGTTGCCAGTGCTCAGCAATGCCTGATAGCGGGCGGTAGCGGCATCAAGCATGGCTTGTCGGTTTACCTGCGGCTCTTTGGCGACCACAAGGGTGGCCATCAGGCATAACGCCATAATGCCGGCCAGCAACAAATAAATATGTTGCCACTCCCAGCCCGGCATATCGGCCACCAAAAATGGAATCGCGCCGAGGCCGCCGTAACCTGTCCACCATCCGGCGGTGGCCAGTGAGGATGCTGCAGACATGGCGTCAGTCTCATGTTGGGCTATGGTGTCTATTCTGAAGGCATCAATGGCAATATCCTGGGTGGCTGAGCCCAGTGCGATAATAAAACCGCACAGTGCTATCTGATACAGCGAGCTTTGGGCATCGAGGGTAGACATCCACACACAGCAACCAATAATTAACAACTGCATTTGCCCTATCCAGCCTCGGCGTTGACCAAGCGCCAGCGGTTTGATGCGGTCGAGTAAGGGCGCCCATAAAAAGTTAAAGGAGTAAACAGCAAAAATAGCGCCAAACAGTCCGATGGCTGAGCGTGACAGCGATTCATCCTTAAGCCAGGCGGATAGTACCGAACCGATCATGACCCAGGGAAAGCCACTGGCAATGCCAAAAACAAAAATACTGAATAAGCGCTTGTCGCGGAAAATGGCCAGAGAAGTGCGCACTAGAGAAGACTCTTTTTAGCTATTGTTATGCGCTTATTGGATCACGGATAGCCAATGGCTGCAAGTAAAAGCCTGGTTAAAGATGGCGCGAGGAATACCGTGGCGTTAAGGACGGATACCGATGCAGTCCATGGGAAACTCCGACTCGCCTTTAAGGTAAGCTACGCAATGGGTTAATTCTTCGCGTAAAATTTCGTCGTCTATGAGCTGGTCCGCACGCCAGTAATGTATTTGGTGTAATAAGTGCCAAAAGACGCGTTCTTTGTGAGTGCTGGGCTCCAGATCGTCACTGCGATACAAAGACCACTCCTCAAGAGTGTCCCAGAAAAAATAATTGAGTTCCTGGTAATTCAGGGTGCCCTGCCAGAATGCGCGCAAATAAAAACACAGCTGACGGGATTTTTCGTCAATGAATTGACCGATACTCACGCTGGTAACTCTTTAAAAAAACATGATCGAAGTATAGTCCAAAATTTCTAATTCACCGCCAGAATTGCAAAAATGCGACGAGTGGCAGAATACCCCTGTATGTCTTTTAATACCTTATAGGGCGAGGGATGTAAGAGAATTGTCGGTCTTAATTGTGAACAATTTTAGAAGAACTTTCAGTCATTTATAAAGCCATTGAGACTTCAGCAGTTTTCGATTCTGAGTGAAAAATATAACGGTTTGTTACCAACCGAGGTAGCGTAACCAACTGTAAATCTCGGTGCCTAACCAGGCACTGCCCGGGCGGGGTAATCGGTCGCCGGCACCGCCATAACTTTGTTGTGCTGTAAACGTGCGTTGACGATAAAGTTGTTTCAAACTCATCGCAACGGCATTTCTGCGTTGCTCAACCGTGGCAGATTGCCATTGGCTTAGCGACGGCAAACTAATATCGAGCACCGGGTAACTGCTTTGTGCCAGCATCTCAGCCAGCGCATTGTTTTGTATTCTGGCCGGCCAGAAAGCGCCAACACTCACTAGTGTATCCGGCGCAGTGACCAACCCGTTGTGGATAGCATCCAGTAACACGGCGCTAGTCATGCCTTCGGCGATAATAAACGTGTATCCCTTAAATTGGTTGGCATGCGTGTAGGCTGCGTTAATCAAGCCGGTAATTTGCAGCCGGTATGCATCATAGTCTACCGGCGCAGTTAGCAGGTTAGCGACGGGTTTGTCACTGGTCACGGTTGCCGGTTGGGTGGCCTCGGCCTGATTAAAGTCGGTGGGAATAAGCAAGGTGCGCCAGCCTTTCTCGCCCAAACTTTCGGCCAGTACCAGTCCGGTATCCAGATTAATTGATGGGGACTGAAGTGATACCAGGATAATGGCAGTACCGCGCACTAACGGCACACTAGGTTGTATCTCAAGGGCCGGAATCTGCTGGTCTGCCACGTTTAGCGTCAGCAAGTCTTCATCATGAAAATATCGGGTCAGGTCGTCCATAGTCAGGGCCGCTAGCGGGCGGCTATAAACCAGTAAAGTCAGGGTTAAAGCAACGCTGATGAAGGCAAAGAGGCGATTCATGACTAAATTTTGCGGGTCCGGACAAACACTAATAGTAGGTTATCGGCGATGATCCGCAAACATTAAGCGCCCGGCGAATCTTCCGTATAAATATCAGGTTGGTAGTGGCCAAATGGGAGGGGGGCACAAAACCGCAGGCGTTTACCGCTGGTCGGGTGAGTAAATGACAGTGTCTCTGCGTGCAATTGTAATCGTGGTGCGCTGGCAATCACTGTGGTCGAGCCATACAGGCGATCGCCTAAGATGGGATGGCCAAGCTCAAGCATATGGACCCGCAATTGATGAGAACGACCGGTTATTGGAATAAGTGCCACGAGTGCCTCGGTATTTTCCTTTTGTACCACTTCATAATGGGTGAGTGCAGGCTTGCCGGACTCAAAATCGACCTTTTGTTTAGGCCGGTTTGGCCAGTCACAAATAAGTGGTAAATCGACCGACCCGGACGATTGCGCGGGCACACCGGCGACTCTGGCGAAGTATCGCTTAGCCGTCTGGCGCAGTTCAAACTGACGGGAGAGGTGGCGATGGCTGTCTTTATGCTGGGCCACTACCATCACCCCGGAAGTGGCCATATCCAAGCGGTGAACAATCCTGGCATGAGGATAGACACGCTGCAGTCGGCAAATCAAAGAATCCCGGTGCTCAGGGGCTTTGCCCGGTACACTGAGCAGCCCGCTGGGCTTATTGACCACAATCACATCGTCATCATGATACAACAAGCTTAAGTAGGGGCTCTGTGGCGGTCGGTAAACAAACTCAGGGTTGGCGCTCATAACAATTCGCTCACCTTAAGGGTTGTTTACCAGCACCCGCACGGCGTCGAGCTGCACGTCACTTTCCTGTAGCACCTTAGTTAACGCCGCCATCTGAATTTCGATAAATTCGATTTCACTGTCGCGAATAGCCGGATTTTGCTGCTGCAAATCTTTCAGGCGCTGCACTTCTGCCCCCAGAGTGGTTTGCATGGCATTCATGGCTTCGCCGAGTACATGATTTGCTTGTTTATGCGCCAGCTCGCGGGCATGCTGTAAATGTTGTTGTAATTGTGGGGTAAGCGCCTGTACCAACTGAGTTGCCACCTTGCGACCGAGAGGGCGATGCGCAGTGGTATCGAGATCAGATAGCTGACTCTTGGCGTCCAGACACAAACGGATCGGCGTTGGCGGCAAAAAGCGTTCCAGTTGCAGCGCTGCGGGCGCTTTGGCAGATAGCACAAACAGGGTTTCCAGATAGTAAGCACCTTTGGGCTGACTGGTATCGGCCACAAAGCCTACGCTGCTCTTACCATAAATGTCGGTCATTACCATTTCCATGGCATGATGAATAAGCGGATGATCCCAGGTTAAAAAGTGTACGTTTTCAAGTGTGGTTGCGGTGCGTCGACGATAGGTAACCGTCATACCTTCCGGGTCGAGGCCGGGCAGATGACCAATCATGGATTCGCTGGGCCGCAAAATAAAACAGTCCTGACCTTTTTCTTCCTGCTGAATACCAATGGCATCAAACAGACGGCCGGCAAATTTGGGTAACTCGCTGGCACTGTCCTGGGCAACGATTTGCTCCAGTAGTGTATCAACCCGGCCGACGCCGGCTGCGTTTAGTTCCAGTAGTTTATCGCGCCCGGCATCCAGCTTGGCTTTGAGTTCAGCGTTAAGTTGTTGGCTTTGCTCAATCAATTCCTGCTGAAGTTCGGTGTCGAAGGGGGTGAGACAGTTCATCACCAGGGTTTCTTCCACCGTATCGAATACCTTGCCGCCAGTAGGACAGGTTTGTTCAAACGCATTCAGGCCGTCGTGATACCACTTTAGCAACACAGCTTGGGCAGATTCTTCAATCACTGGCACGTGGATTTGGATATCCTGGGTCTGGCCAATCCGGTCAAGCCGGCCAATTCGCTGCTCCAGCAGGTCAGGGGTTAACGGTAAATCAAACAGCACCAGGTGATGGGCAAACTGGAAGTTACGCCCTTCGCTGCCAATCTCACTACACAACAGAATTTGCGCGCCGTTTTCCGAATCGGCAAAGTAGTGGGCGGCTTTGTCGCGTTCAACAATACTCATGCCCTCATGAAAAACGGCCTGACGAATACCGGTACGCACGCGTATTAGTTCGGCTAGTTGTTGTGCGGTGGCAGCACTAGCACAGATCAACAATACCTTTTCCGGCTTGATGTCGGGCAGCAGAGCTAACAACCACTCTACCCGCGGATCGGCATCGAGCCAGACATCGACAAGTGCCGGTTGACGCTCGGGATACAGGGCCTCGGTCAGAGACGTGATTTCGTCATTTTCGTAGAGCTCTGGTTTTGGCAGCGGATAGGCATGTAAATGACGTGACGGAAACCCTTCAATGGCGGCGCGGCGGTTACGGAACAATAACCGGCCGGTACCGTGACAATCGATAAGCTGATGCAAAATCGCATCGCGATTTTCAGTGTTGTTTACGTCCTCAAACTGGGCCATGATCTCAGGTGCCAGGGCCGTTAGTTGAGCCGTTTGCTCTGCACTTAACGCATCGCCTTCGATAAGCGGCGCTACCGCTTCCGCCAGTTGAGTGTACTGCGACTCTTCTTTTAAAAACGCCGGATAGTCATAAAAACGTGCGGGATCCAGTAAACGCAGGCGGGCAAAGTGACTCTCATGACCGAGCTGATCCGGTGTGGCGGTAAGCAGTAATACACCCGGTGTGGTTTCGGCCAGCTTTTCAATGGTTTGATATTCCAGCGACGGTTCGTCGGCAGACCAGGCCAGGTGATGAGCTTCATCCACCACCAGTAAGTCCCAGGACGTATCCTGGATCTGCTGCTGACGTTTAGGGTTACTGGTTAGCCAGTTAAGACCACACAGAATAAGCTGGTCGTTATCAAACGGGTTATCGCTTTCGTCTTCCAGCGCCACGCAACGGCTTTCATCGTAAATAGCGAAGGCCAGGTTAACCCGGCGTAGCATTTCTACCAGCCATTGATGTAGCAGGGTGTCCGGCACGACGATTAACACTCGAGACGCGCGACCGGTAAGAATTTGCTGGTGGATAATCAATGCCGCTTCGATGGTTTTGCCTAAGCCTACTTCATCGGCCAGCAAAACCCGTGGGGCATAACGGCGACCCACTTCAGAAGCGATATGCAACTGATGCGGAATAAGTTCGATACGCGCCCCCACCAGGCCGATGGTGTCAGACCTGGCATGGGCATGTTCATTGGTTAGCGAGCCAAAGCGTAAGTCAAACCATTTGGGGTGGTCGAACTGGTAGTTAAATAAACGCTTCTCAGGCTGATTTAATCGAATATGGTGGTCGAGGTTTGGCTCGGCCAGCGTAGTGACCTGTTTGGTATCTTCCCGTACTCCGTGATAAATCAATACGCCCTGTTGTTCGGTGATTGACTCAACACACAAGCTCCAGCCTTCCTGCGACTTCACCATTTCACCTTCGGAAAAGGTTAGGCGGGTGAGCGGGGCATCGGTTTTGGTGTAAATGCGGCTTTCTTCGGTGGCTGGATACAACACTTCAATGGAACGGAAATCCACGCGAATAATCGCGCCCAGTCCGAGATCGGTTTCGGTGTTACTCAGCCAGCGCTGACCAATGGCAAATTGTGTGTCGGTACTCATATTAAACTACTCCGCGATAACCGGGGGGCGTATTGTACTGATCCCGGCCTTAGCTGTCTTGCTCAATATAGCAATCAGCCGCGATCTTGTCGTACCTGATGGGTATGCAAACAACCGATTAAAATTAATTTACCCAAAAATGCCAAAAAAAAGTGAATAGTTTTAAAAACTGGATTATGGTGGAGTTGATGGTCGATGTGATGCGGAGTGTCAGTCGGCTTGTAACTCCGTGTACATCGGCTCGTAATAGCACGTCGACAATAAGACGAGCTTGGTCATGTTCATTGGAGTAACGGATGCCAAGAAAAAGCAATGCAGACACCAGAATATATGTCCTAGATACCAATATCCTGCTACACGAACCCCTCGCGTTCCTCTCTTTTAAAGAAAATGATGTTGTGGTGCCCATGACGGTACTGGAAGAGCTGGATTACATTAAAGACAGTAAAAAAGACGTAGCCCGCGACGCCAGGGTCTGTATTCGCGCCATGGAAGATTTATTGCGCGATGCCAGCCCTGAAGAAATGCTGGCCGGTGTGCCGCTGGAAGGGCTCGGAGCCGGCGAGAATCGCCCTACCGGAACGCTGTCGATTTATGCCGATCTGAACATGGCTGAGTCACAGCAAATTTTTGCCAGTGATGAAAACGACAACCGTATTATTAATGTTGCACTGCATTTGCAAACCGTGTTTGCCTCGCAAGAAGTAGTGCTGGTAACCAAAGACATTAACATGCGCCTGAAAGCCAAAGGTGCAGGCCTTGCTCATGTTGAGGATTACCGTACTGATCAGCTGATTTCAGACATCAAGTACCTGACCCGCGGATATCACCAGTTTGAAGGGGATTTCTGGGAGCGCGTGAAATCGGTAGACAGCCGCTCAGAAGGGCGTGACACCATTCATACCGTACCGCGCTCGTTATTACCCGAAGCTTATATCAACGAGTTCTTACTCGACGAAAGCAATCAGTTCGCTGGTCTGGTGGAGTCCATGGACAGCGACCAGATGGAAATTCTCGACCTTGGTTATGAGCGTCTGATGTCACGCCATGCCTGGGGGATTAACCCCAAAAATATCGGCCAGGCGATGGCGCTTCACTCGTTACTCGATCCGCATATTGACTTGGTGATCCTTACCGGTCCAGCGGGTAGTGGTAAAACGTTACTGGCGTTAGCCGCTGCACTCGAGATGGTCGTCGAGCGCAACATGTACGATAAGATTATTGTTACCCGTAATACGCCGGAAATAGCTGAATCTATAGGTTTTTTACCCGGTACCGAAGAAGAAAAAATGGCGCCCTGGCTGGCGGCTATTACCGACTCGTTGGAAGTGCTGCATAAGCATGACGAAAACACTAAAGGCTCCATGAGTTACATTATGGAAAAAGCCAATATTCAGTTTAAGTCGGTTAACTTTATGCGCGGCCGGAGTATTCAAAACTCCATTGTTATTCTGGATGAATCACAAAACCTTACAGCATCACAGCTTAAGACCATTATTACCCGCTGCGGTGAAGGTACCAAACTGATTTGTAGTGGTAACCTGGCGCAGATCGACAGTAACTATCTGAGCGCAGTGACTTCAGGACTCACCTATCTGGTGGAGAAGTTTAAAGACTTCTCGGGCAGTGCCACTATTAACCTTGATGGTGTGGTGCGTTCTCGTCTGGCAGATTTTGCCGAGCATCATCTTTAATTAAATACGGGGTCCAGGCTGGCGTATACCGCCAGCCTGAGGTAACTTACTTGTAAATGTTATTCAGTTCTTGGTTGATATAGTATCTGCACATGGCCATCGAGGCTAAGTAGTCAGGCGAACCATCGGTTTCAAGTGTGATCCAGCCTTTATATTGATGCTTTTTAAGCAACTCATAAAGCGCGGGGAAGTCCAGTACGCCTTTACCCAACTCCCAGAACCAACGTCTGCCGTCGTCCTGAATCTCCGGATCCCGCGAGAACCTTACTTCATCTGGCTGCTGGGGATCGGCCGTGTCCTTGAGGTGGAAACCACTGATACGCTCAGCATAGGTATCATAAAAATCTAATAGATCTTCACCCATAATGGCAATTTGGGCGGTATCTATACAGTAGTGTACGAAACGCGGATCGGTTAACTCAATAAATTCACGGTGCTCAGCCAGGTTGATCCCACAAAAGAATTCATTGTGAAGACCGAGCTTTACGCCATGATCGGTAGCGTAGCGGCCGATTTCGTTCATTACATTAGCACATTGAGCGACTTCTTCACGCGACAGCGGGCCAATGCCGCAGTAGTTGTCTGTAGGGCAAGTGTTCATCTGAGTTCCGCCAAATCCGACTATGGTGTCGACGGCCTCTTTGCCTGCCTTAATCACTTCGTCGAATTTTGATTTATCGTGACTGGCGTGGGCACCGTGGAACATACCGGTAATTTCAACGCCGCGTTCAGCGGCAAATTGTCTAAATGCATTGGCTGAACCAAACAGTGGAATAATATCCGCGAGATCCCAGGGCGCAACTTCTATACCGTCAAAGCCAAGGGCTTTTTGATATTTCAGCAAGTTATCCCAGTCGCTATAGTACGCCGTATTAGACTTATCCTGATAGTAAAACTCACGAAAATTGGGGATTTGCTGATAAGGAATGTTCTTCCAGTGATTCATATACGCATAGCGAATGTTTGACATGATTTAAACTCCTTTTCCCTGTGACACAAGTTGATTGACAAAGCGCTTGTCACGCAGCAATGCGCGCATTGGGTCACGGGTCTGGTGGTTACACAGGCAAATATCACCGCTATAGTCTTGCGCTTTTAAGGTTTCAATCACTTTTGCAAGTGGCACCGATCCGGTTCCTACGTCGGCAAATACCTGGGTAGCCTGCTGTGATGGAAACTCCGGGTTAGTAGACTGGCTAAATGCCTGACAATCCGTGAGATGAGTATCTGCTAATTGCACATAACCGATTGCCTCAGCATTCGCCTTAATAAATGCAATGGGATCCAGCTCTGCTAATTGCAAATGAGCGGTATTGACCGCAAGTTTTACATTCTCTGGACATTGATGAACCAGATCCACTAAAACCGGGATTGAAATCATTCCCCAGTATTCAGGGCGTAACGCCAGGCTAATTCCTGCTTTCGTGGCGGTATCACTGAGGGCTTCAATCAACTCTTTGGTTTGTTCAATGAACTGTTTATCGTCAACCTGCAGGTTCGGATGATAATGACGTAGGCGCCCTGCATAAGCTGTAGGTGATAGTACCAGTGTATCCGCTCCTAAATCAGCCGCAAACGCAATCGCCTGGTTGGCGAAATGGCCGCTGGCACCGAAATAAAACCCAAGTTGATCGTTGCGCACAAACAGGTTGGCGTTAAAGCTCACTGCGCTAACCCGGCTTATCCCCGAATTAGCCAACAGTTTGCGATATTGCTCGGTATTACCATATTTAGTATTAATTGAGTACTGCGTCATGGGAACGCCACTGCGTCCGCCGAATTGCCAGACGGGCTCATAGGGGATTTCAATACTGTCAAAGCCCGCTGCCGCAATTAGAGAGTAAAGCTCTTCCCAGTAGTATTTTGACTCGTATCGATTGCGGTTCGGCTCTGAATAATGACGATTGATCATATCCAGGCTGATAGCAAAGTGTTGTGTAGACATGTTGTCTTCCTTTCTAGCCAGCTGCGGATTAATGAATTAGCGAGCGAATATAGGTGAGTGCTTCGGGCGTGGAATCTTTGGTCGGGTAGCATTCGACGCCAATGGGCCCTGTATAGTCTGTACAGCTGATTTCTTTGAGCAGCGCTGGCCAGTCAAGCGTGCCTGCGCCCGGTTCACCACGACCAGGGTAATCGGCAAGCTGGATATGACCAATCTGGCTTTTTATTGTGTGTAAGGTTTCGGTCACGTTTTCTTGCTCAGCCGCTGAGTGATAAAGATCGTATAAAACCTTAACGCTTGGGCGGTTGAGTTTATTGGCAATGTAGTAGGTATCGGACGTATTGCTGAAAAACACGCCGGGGTGATCCACCTTGGTGTTAACTGCCTCAAGCAACAGAGTAACGCCCATTTCTTCCGCAATGTCAGCGGCTTTATCGATGGCTTCACATACGATGTCCAGTGATACCGCTCGGGGCAGAAATGGCGCACCGGTTCCTGAGCCGCAAACCAGGTTCTTACAGCCCAGTTTAATGGCTTGTTCGGCAGTCGCTTTAACAGTTTCGACAAATTTTTCGTGCGTATCCTTCAGTACCAGCATAATACGCGGATCAACCAGCATCGAGTGTAAGGTGACTTTATGCGCTGTTAATGCCTGGGCGATACTATCCACATCGCGTCCTTCAAGTGAAAAGATTTCAACATGGGTGATGCCTGCTGCGGCCGCCGCCGCTATGCGTTCTTCTATGCTCTCGCCGGCTTCTTTAAACATATATTCAAGGTTTGCGGAAATAGTAAACATGGTATTTTCCTCGTCGTTATAGACTTAGGCTTGCGCGTGTTTTAGCGAGTGCTTCGCGGGTTGATAAATCGTTGAGCTTATATTCAAGACCCAACCATCCGGTGTAGTTTTCGGTGTCTAACATTTGGCTTACTGCGTTCCAGTCAACGTCTCCGGTGCCTGGCGCTCCGCGACCCGGCATGTCGGCTATTTGAATATGTGCTACCCATTGGGTACGCCCGGCAATAATGGTTTCAATATCCTCACCCATCACAATGGAGTGATAGGCATCGTAAAGTAAACGCAGTTTAGGACTGTTTATGGCCTCAACTAAATCAAGACCAACCTTATTGCTATCGAGATACATGCCAGGGTGATCCACCCTGGTATTAATCGGTTCCAGTAGCAGGGTAACGCCAGTTTGTTCACCAATTTCAGCCGCTTTCCTCAAGGCTCTGAGGGCGAATTCGAAATGCTTTTCAGGTGAGGTATCAGGTAACAGAAAACCAGAAGCGATGATCATTTGTTTGCAGTTAAGTTGCTGTGCAATGTCAGCCGACTCGGTCACTGCGGTGACAAATTCTTCCAGTTGCGATTCATCCACTATGCTGCGACGAGGATCCACGCAGAAGCTGGTCAGGGTAATGCCGGTTTCCTGTAACGCTTGCTTAATCTCTGCAATGGGCTTGTCACGCCACAGGTGGAACTCCACCCCTTCAAGACCGGCTTCCTTTGCTTTATAAATCCGCTCGGCAATATTGTCCGTTTCGTCTTCAAAAAGCCATTCAATACATGCGGTTAACTTCATAGTTGTCTCCAATGTCAGCGTGCAGGCGCTGAAAGTATTTGTGATGAGGGATAGCAGCGTATAAGTGCTACTTGCAAAATAAAAATGACCAACGGTAAGAGGTAATAGACCCAGGCTATGGTGATGGTCGCACTATCACTGACGGCAGTTGGGTCATATCCGCCCCATGCCAGTGCATAGGCCACGCCGGCACCGCCAAACGCCATGCCTATTTTTATTGCCAGTGATACGCCGGCGGCCAGCAGACCTTCCTGGCGAACGCCAAACCAGTGTTGGTGGAAGTCAACGGCTTCTGAGGCCATGGCATAAATGGAAGTCATTGTGATGCTGATAAACAGTGATGACAGCACATACAAGCTGATAAACAGCCAGGGGGACTGTTCGCAAAACGGCAGCGCAGCGTAGCAAATAAAGCCGCCAATCAGTGCCAACGTATCCGCTTTAATCAGGCCGAGCCGATTTAACACCGGGCGGGCAATAAAGGCGCCCACGAGCAGGGTGCCGGATAGTGTTGGTAGTAGCACCGAAATCATCCAGGGTTGCTTGAGCACATTGATCGCAAAAAAAGGTGTAATAGAAAGCAAAGCGCCAAAGCGAATAAAGTTCAGCAGTGCAAAACCGGAAGCTACATTCCACGCCCGGTTCTTAAACATTTGCAACAGATCGGTTTTGAGCGTGATGGGCGTTTGTGTTTCTGGCGGCACTACCCTTTCCTGACAATGCCAAAAACAGTAAAAAAGCATCGCGGTTGCGATAGCGCTGACAATCCCACCCATCACTAAAAAGCCGTGCTGCTGGTCACCATTACCAAAATACGCTACGCCAGGCATGAAAAGCGCAGTCACAATGATCACGCCTACTGATGTCGCTACCGAACGCGCTGCACTTAAGTCAATACGATCTTTGGCAACATTACTCATCATCGGCAGCATAGCGCTGTACGGAATAGTGACTACAGACAGCAACAAGCCAAGTATAAAGTAGGTAAATAGTGCGTAATAAAAACGTCCGTCGTCGCCTAAATCCGGCACATAAAAAGTGAGAACACCAAACAACCCAAACGGAATTGCGCCAAACAATAAATAGGGACGGGCCCGGCCCCAGCGGCTGCGAGTGCGATCGACAGTAAGACCAATACCGACATCAAAAGCGGCATCGATAATTCGAGAAATGAAAAATAAAGTACCGATTGCGGCTGCTGGTAAGAGAGCGACATCGGTGTAGAACATCAGGGCAAAGGCACTGACCGCGTTCCATACCAAACTTGCTGATACATCACCAAAGCCGTAGGCGACAATCTCGCGACGGGATAGTATGCCTTTGTTCGCATTGTTAATTAACATAACAGAACACCACTGTTGGCGCTATTTAATGTCCTGGCGCAGTACAAAGGGCAGACAACATAAATCGGCAAGCTTTAACGGCTTGCATACCACTTCAATATCATATGGTAATTAGAATTCTAATATTAATTAGAAGTTATTGGCAACCTGTTATTTTAATTTTTGTAAATATTTTGTGTAAATTATGTCTGGCGATGAAATTATCAGGGGGTCGATTGAACTCACGTCGGCAAACCTGAGCTGAAGGTGTGGATTGGTTTGCCGGTTCGTGTCTTATGACGGAAAATAATCCGTTGCTGTTGGCATCACTACAGAACTTAGTTGTCTGCACTGAATCCTAATATTGGTCGATTCGTCATGCCTAACGTTGAATCGCAACAAGGTCGATAGCGGAAACAGGGGCTATAGTTGATCATTTTAACTGGTCAGGGTGGCCCAGCAGATAGTACAAAGAGATTTGACTGAGGTCGTCAAGCAGTTCCTGCCAGTCACCTTCGCCGGCTACACTATCCATAATACCTAAACCCAGATAGCGGGCAAGCGCTGCGTATATCACTTTAAAAATATGGTCAACAGCGCGATCGGGATCGGGTTGAGACATCTCGTCTTTGCATTCAAGAAGAAGTTGGATGAAGTCAGCTATATTTTGCGCTGCATGCTTTTTACCGTAAGCCAGCACGACTTCATCAATCGCCGATACTTCCATTAGAGGACGCAGTATACCTTTGTGTTTATCAAGTAGGTTGGCATACTCGGTGATAGTTTCCGGCACCAGCGCCCGTAGCTTTAATTTTTTGCGACGGATACGGGTGATAACCAACGCGGTTTCAACTTCCAGTGCGTCTAATTCGCGCTGCTGGAGCAAGCGAATCAAATCCTCCTTACTCTTAAACCGGTTATAGATGGAGCCAATTGATACTTTTGCACGCTTACTGACTTCCTGCAGTGTAAAGTCTTTATAGCCTTTCTCCACCAGTAACTCAGACGTTGCATTGAGTAGCCGTTCTAAAGAGGCTTTACTGCGAGTTTGTTTGGGTTCTTTTAAATAATTTTTGGGGGCTGCAGTCACTCGGTTTTCCTGACCTTGATAAATGAAATTGTTATTTTATCAAATTAGAATACATACATCTATTTTAGATATTAATGAAAAATTAATATTAAATCTATATAACCCGTTTAGCCTACTCTAAAGACCGATATGGGGCTTGTTTGTGTATCGAATAGCAACAGTCACTCTATTACAAGCCAGTGTTTATCACACCAATAATTCAGATAGCAGCCAGACTACTACTGGCTTTTTCTTTCTTAGTTTTAAGCTACCTCTTTCACTCATTATGATAACACGTCATAAATAATTATTTAACAATTGATCTTGATTGTATAATTAGAATATGTATTCTATATGAATCGTGTGTGTGAAGTGAGTATTCTAGGAACGATTGCAGATGAATAATATTGTTAACTTCTTTAAACGACTGACATTAGTGCCACAGGGGCTAATCATTGTCATTTCATCGTTTTTGCCGCTCTTTGCAATTGTTTCAATGTTTCCGGCGTTGCCATCGATTATTGACCATTTCAAGGATCACCCGAACGCCCGTGAACTGGTGCCGTTAATGGTATCGGCGCCGGGCCTGGCTATAGCACTAACGGCGTCGTTTGCCGGCGTGTTGGTCGATAAATTCGGTCGTGTAAAGCCACTGCTCTGGGCCACATTCTTTTATGGTGTGTTTGGTATGGCGCCTTTTTTTCTAACCGATCTGTATATGATGATGGGGAGTCGGTTTTTACTGGGTTTTTCTGAAGCCATTATTATTACCGGTGTGAATACGCTGATAGCTGACTACTGGGAAGACGAAGGTCGACGCGACTGGTTATTTTTGCAGGGACTTGCAGGGCCATTCCTAGGCGCTATCGTTATCCGCATGGCCGGACCTGCAACAGAAATCCAGTGGAACGGCGTATTCTTAATTTATGGTGTGGCATTTATAATTTTTGCGTTAATGACCCGTTACCTGACGGAAACACGCGCAAAATCGACATCACCAACCTCCGTTTCACAACAAGCAGCAGAGCTTACTAACGCAGTAAAAACGCCTTTCCCCGCAGCTGCCATGGTAATGGTAGGTGGTGTAACGCTCCTCGCATCGGCCCTTTATTATGTATTTATTATCTCTGGTGGCCTGGTGTTTCGTGAGATTGGTATAAACGAACCTTCCCGAATTAGTGAATTGTCAGCAATTCCAAGCTTGTTTGTTATGGTCGGAGCCTTGATATTTCGGTTGTTAGGTAAGCAATCTAACGCTATTCAGCTAGGGGCGTTCTTTGCAGTGCTATGCAGTGGTCTGCTAATTATGGGATTAGCGGACTCAGTACCGGTGCTGATTGCTGGTCTGGTGATCCAGCAAACCGGCGCTGGTATGTCAGTCCCGTGTTTGATTGCCTGGACCCAATCTAAAGTGACGCCTCAGCATCGCGGCCGAGGCATGGGGATATGGGCATCGTGCTTTTTCTTTGGACAATTCTCCAGTCCATGGCTGGTGGCTAAACTTGAGGGGGGTGTCGGCTCGGTACAAGGCGCATTCGAAACCGCCGGATTGGTTGGGATCGCTGCTGCAGTGATTGCTTTTATTGCACACATGACCGGCCGATCAAAAGCAAAACCGGTGTCTACACACAGTTAAACCTGATTTGATGCGGTTGCTCATCAGAAGAAGGTGAGCAGTGCATCTTAACCTGCAGCTGTTTTGAACAGGTGAGGGCCATGCAGGGCCAACGCGTGAGTTAAGTTAACTCACAAACAAAGACAATTGAAAACGCTATCGGAGATAGTTATGTCGATAAAACGAGGCGTCAGCCTTTACAGTTTTCAGCATGAGACCTTTCTTGGCAAAATGGACCTGGAAGATTGTATTCGCACTTGTGCTGAATTAGGTGCTTTTGGTATTGAAGTCATTGGCGAACAAAGCTTCTGGGGATACCCGGAGCAACCCGTTAAAGAAGCGGATATACAACACTGGCATGCATTGATGGAAAAATACGGTACAACGCCGATTGCCCATGATTTTATGCTGGATTATAAACGCTACAAAGGCCGCTTGATGCCGTTTGATGAACAGGTCGCGAGCATTAAGCGTGACATTGATTTAGCCAAGCGACTTGGCGCACCATACTTACGAGCGTTGGTGGCGATTGAACCAAAGGTACTGGTGGCAGCGGCGCCTTATGCCGAAGAGGCCGGCGTTAAATTATTGCTTGAAGTCCATGCGCCACTGCATTTTGATCACCCGTGGATCCTAAGACACGCAGAAGCCTATGAACAAAGTGGCTCTGACGCACTGGGATTTTTGCCCGATATGGGCATGTTCCTGGATAAATTCCCGCCAGTCTGGAAAGCCCGCTTTATTCGTAATGGCGTATCACAAAAGATTGCCGATTATATTGAGAAGGCGTATGAAGATCGCGTACTGAGTGAGTATGTTATTCAAAATGTACGTGAAATGGGCGGCAGCGGTCCGTCGATTGCAATGGCAGAAACATTACGCCACAACGCCGCCTACGATCCGCGACGTATGCTCGATCATATGAGTCGTATCCACAATATCCACGGTAAGTTTTATGAAGTGACCGACGACTTAATTGAGCCATCTATTCCCTATGATGACATTGTCAGAATACTCATGGAAGGGGGATACAATGGTCATATTTGTTCTGAATATGAGGGCAATCGCTGGATAGAAGATGTGGTTGAAGTAGATTCTGTTACCCAGGTTAGTCGTCAGCAAAGAATGCTCGATAAGCTAATTAGTCAATACGCTAAGTAGGAGGCGGCATGTTTGATAATAAAGTGATTGTTGAAGACAGTCTGGCCTCAGAGCAACTTGAGGATGGCAGCTACGGCTTCAGTGTACTGGCGCGTTTACCTTATTACCGGGGGCTGGGGTTGTCGATGGTCGAAAACATCGCCGTATCCATCGATGGACAGGACATTCAGCGTGATGATGTCAGATTTGCAGTACGCGGCAACACGTGGACGCTGGATGAAATGGAAACGGAATACGGCGACCGCTGGAACTTTGGTGAGAAAGCAAAGGTGATCGTAGTCACCAGGGAGCCGCTGGCCAGCGGTACTCATGAAGTGAGTGTCGCCATCACCATGCGCGTTTCTTACTTACCTTTTGTTCCTACAACCCGTGACGTTAAGACGTTAAACCTGTAGTTCACCCTATCAGGCACTAGCGCACGTTAGTGTCTGGCAACTATCGGAGACAATGATGTTGTGCTCTGTAAAATACCTTTACTTTTCTTTCTATGCGCGATTAAGCGCAGGTCTTTGTGGATTATTTCTGCTTTCCATCAGTGCCGTTGAGGCCGCAGAAAGTGTTGTGATCCCGGTACCGGACTATCGTCCACCGCAAACCGTTCAACGTGTAGCCGTCCCTATCGTGCCCGATAACAAAGTGAGCAATGTATTGATTGTCACAGGTGAAAGCTCCTATGAGCATGACTGGACTGGTGTAAACACGCAGCTACGCAGTTTAATGCTCAACAGCGGTGCTTTTGATGTACGGGTTATTGAAGACCCCCGGATACTCAACGCCGACATACTCACCCGTTACGATGTGGTTTTTATCAACTACCTGGGGCGCTGGAATTACAGTGACAGCGAGGAAACACGCTGGGGCCACATTGCTGAACAGGCGCTTTTTGACTATGCAAAAAATGGTGGAGGCGTGGTGCTGTATCATGCATCGTTCAACATGGGGGCTCCGTCATGGCCGGCCTTTGAGCGGTTGGCAGGTGGGACGATGCGTCCTCAGCACGGTAGCCGCCGGTCGCCCCCCGATGCGTTTCTGGTCAAAGTTGTCGATCATGATCATCCCGTCACGCAAGGCATGCGCGACTACATCTGGACGATGAATGATGACATGTACACAAATATGTATTGGGATCCAAAAGCAAAGGTGAGGGTACTTGCGACAGCGTTTGATGATCCGGATTTATATACCCAGGCGATCGCAGGACCTAAGTATCCACCAAGTCTGTATACGCCTGAGAAACTTGCCGGTATGTCAGCGATGGCAGCAGACAATCCGCAGGTCTGGACGGTGGAGTACGGCACCGGACGGGTTTTTTGTATCGCCCTCGGGCATGGTCCGGACACCTTGCTGCATGATGGCGTTAAGAGCCTGATCCTGCGGGGGACTCAGTGGGCTGCCACCGGCGATGTATCTTTGCCTATTGGTCCTAAAGCCCAGGCATTTACTGAATAAATGAGAATGGAATTATGAATTCAATCGAAAATCAACAGCGCAGAGTCTGGCTCAAGCAAGCCATGGCAGCCTGCGGTCTGATTATGGCACCCAGCGCCATATGGGCAGCCAGCAGTCCTGGCGGGGCAACCGCGCCTGCGTGGTTAACGGCAGTGTGTGATTGCGTTATTCCGGACACGAATGTTCCCGGCGCTGTTGCTGCAAAGGTTCCCGGGTTTGTGCAAATGGCTGCTGCTCATGGTTTGGAAGGGGCGAAGGCGTCGTTAATTGCGCAGTTTGAACATTTGTTTTATGAGTATTCAGGTAATGAACTGACTACATTGAATCAAACCCGGTTAGAAAAACTTCTCGAGCCGCTGGATAGTGCAGCCTATAGTCATCCCCGGGGACAAGCTTTACCTGATGTGTTTGCGGCTTGGAAAACGCTCAAGTCATTAATCGTGCTTGGTTACTACACGTCCGAAATCGGATCCAGTCAGGCGCTCAGATACGTACTCGTGCCCGGGAGGTTTGACCCCGATGTACCGCTTTCTGATAACCCCAAAGCGTTTTCTTCGGATTGGACAGGAGTAAAATACGGATGATACACAGCAAGCAGTACGACGCGATTGTCGTAGGTTCCGGTATTACCGGTGGTTGGGCCGCCAAAGAACTCACCGAAAAAGGTTTAAAGGTGCTGATGGTAGAGCGTGGCGAAAACATCCCGCATCGCTCGGGCTATAAAAACGAAATGAAAGCGCCCTGGGAAATGCCCTTTCGCGGTGAAGGCGACCAGAATTATCTGGATGAACACTATCCGGTGCAACAACACTCCGGGCATTTGGATGAATGGAATCAAGATTACTGGGTCGACGATAAAGCGCAGCCTTATCAAACGCCTGACGATACAAAATTTCGCTGGATCCGCGGCTATCACTTGGGCGGTAAATCATTAATGTGGGGGCGTCAGTGTTACCGCTGGAGCGATTATGATTTTAGTGCCAATGCGCGCGATGGTATTGGGACAGACTGGCCGATACGCTACAAGGATCTGGCACCCTGGTACGACAAAGTTGAGGCATTCGTTGGCATATCCGGGGCTAAAGAAGGGTTGCCTCAATTGCCCGATGGACAGTTTCAGCCACCAATGGCGCTCAATGTTGTCGAGCAATACATGCGCGACCAGATTAGCCAGCATTTTCCGGAACGACGACTCACCATTGGCCGAACGGCTAACCTCACTGAAGGAAAACCCGAAGAAGGCCGTGTACAATGCCAGAATCGTGCGATTTGCGCGCGAGGGTGTTCATTTGGGGCTTATTTTAGTACTCAAAGCAGTACCTTACCGGCCGCGCAAAAAACGGGTAATCTCACGCTAATTACCAACGCGATGGCGTCGCGCTTAGTTCATGATCCTGACAGCAACCGCATAAGCGGTGTTGAAGTGGTAGATACGCAAACCCGACAAACTACAACGTATCATGGCAAGCTGGTATTTTTATGTGCCGGTGCGTTTAATTCTGTGGCGTTAATGTTGCGTTCGGTGTCGGCGGCATTCCCGAACGGATTAGCTAACAGCAGCGGTGTGTTGGGTAAATATATAATGGACCATGCCAGTACCGTGGGCGTTGCATCAGTGATCCCCGGTTTTGAAGATCGTTATTACTACGGTAATCGACCGACCGGTGTGGTTGTTCCGCGTTTTGTTAATTTGGAAGAACAGGATCAACCATTTACCCGTGGGTTTTCCTATCAGGGCGGCGCCTATCGTGCGAGCTGGTCGCGGGGGATGAAGCAGGCTGGGATTGGTAAATCGTTTGCGCAACGTCTGCAAGGTCCGGGCGACTGGAAGTTTGTGCTGACCAGCTTTGCTGAGTGTTTGCCCCGCGCCGAGAATGCCATCACTCTGGAGCCGAATAAAACCGATGCCGATGGCTTTCCGCAGTTGCAGATCCGCTTTTCATTTGGTGAAAATGAATACAAACTGTTGCATGCGGCTAAAGAAGAGGCTGCAAAAATGGTGGTTGCCGCGGGCGGGAAGGTCTTGTTTGGCTCCGACCAGCCTAATCCAGGTGGCTCGGCGATTCATGAAATGGGCGGTGCTCGCATGGGACGGGACGCGAAAACGTCGGTGCTTAATGGTTATAATCAGGCCCATGATATCCCCAATCTTTTTGTTACTGATGGCGCGGCGATGGCATCCTCAGCCTGTCAGAATCCATCTTTAACCTATATGGCCCTCACGGCAAGAGCCGTTGACTATGCCAGTCAACAGTTAGCCAAAGGGCTGATCTAACATTCTTTAGCCTGTCTGCCCCTGGGGGTAGACAGGTGCACATAAAAAAGTAAGTCTACTATGAATAATCAAACATTTGAGTCGGAAGACTTTTCAGGTCAGGATCTTTCTGGCCGCTATTACTCCCACTGTCATTTCTATGCCTGTCGATTTGATCGTTGCGACCTGACTGACACGGTCTTTGAACACTGCAGTTTTATTGAGCCGGGTGCTCAGGGCGCCTGCACATTTAGCTTTGCGAAGTTAAACGATGCCCGGTTTGAGCAATGCAAACTGGCGATGGTTAATTTTAAGGGCGCGGAATGCCTTGGTATTGTGTTGCAGCATTGCGATATCAAAGGCGCTGACTTTACCCAGGCATCGTTTAGCAATCAGATTAGCCATAATGCCTATTTTTGTTCAGCAACCATCACCGACTGTAATTTAAGTTACGTTAACTTGTCTGGTGCGCGTTTAGAAGCGTGTAAACTGTCAGATAATCGCTGGATCGATGCTAACCTGAGTGGCGCCAGTTTACGCGGTGCTGATTTATCACGTGGTGAATTCTCGCCGGAATGCTGGTACCAGTGCGCCCTTCAAAACGCCGATTTACGCCATTGCGACTTGGTTGGTCTGGATATACGTCGCGTTGATGTTACCGGAATAAAGATAACCCAGTGGCAGCAACAGGAACTGCTTGGTCAGTTGGGTATCATCGTCGAACCGGATTAATGATATAAACCATTACCCATTACCCATTACCATACGAATTGCTATGCTCAGCCGTATGTTGCCTGGCAATTCCGGTTGAACGGTTTCGATGAGTCGTTGAGAGGAAATACAGATCGGCTGCTTCAGGGTAAATCTGCTGCGTTATCAATAAAAAAGGCCTGCAACGTAGGGCACATACGGCAGGCCTCACCAGAGCAACTCCAGTTGGGTAGGAGTGGCTTTGAAAGCGATTATTTATTCAAAATGTGTTCGCACATGCGATGATGGCGTCTGACCATTTCGAAGGCGCAGACTTCATCTGCGTTCCAGAACGCATGGCCTTCCCACTCACTCGACATACTGATAGTACGATCGGCGTTATCAAATATCGGTAAAATTCGGTAGTGATCGATAGACGGTGAGTCAGTGCATTGCTCGTTGACTTCGTAGAACTTTGCGTGGATGTGCACGGTACGATCAAGGATGTCGGCCCATTCTTCAGGTTGCTGTCTGCCAAACATGGTAAAAATCAGCTTTGACTGTAAAATCGGCAATTCAGGTTCGCCGGCTTCTTTAGCTTGTTCGGCGAAGGCCATGTAGCGCTGGAACGGGTGACCTTCTGATTCCCACATACTGATCAGTAGTTTTTTACCGTCTTCTGAAAGTCCGGCCTGGGCTAACTTATCTAACATACCTGGTGGGATCGCGCGCATACAGGAACTAAAATCCGGCACAAAACCGAGGTATTCAGAATCAATCTTTTCGTATACCTCACGTGTAGCCATCACCTTAGGTGTATTCGGGCCCTCCGGCGCGTGGATTTCCATACCGAGTTTGACGTTGGCTTTTGCTGCAATGGGTTCGAGCTTAGTTAACACTTCCGGCGTTAAGCCAATCTGGATCCGCATTACCGGGAATCCCAGTTCGCCTGCCATTTCGATTTGCGGGCGCATGTACTCAACGCTTTCATCGGTATCCATCCATTTATTGGGATTCAATGCGATGTCGGCATTTCCTGCCAGAGACGTTAAGGTAAGTTCGTTTCGTTCAATGGCATCTAAAAAGTGTTTCAGTTCCTGTTTATCGACTTTCCCCGGAAACCCCTTAAGGTTCTGGAATCCGATCATCTCCAGGCCCGGCCCCAGTTTACGTTTGCCAACCTCATCGATTAACTGTGGTAAAGTAAATTGTCCAGCCAACCATTCATTGGTCATCGAATATATTGTGGTGCCTAACATTATGCTCATTGAATAGTTACCTCTTTACTGACATCGGTGCGCTGAACAAGCGCAGTATCGGGGCCGATAATGATATAGGGAATGCGCGTTGCCATTGATACACTTAAACTGATGTTCTCACCTGCCGCCTTCGCAGATGGCGTATCGATAATGGCGGTTATTGGATCCTGTGTGAACCACCATTCATCGAGAAATTCACCGGCCTGAGTCACCGGAATATTGGTGCCATTGACCCGAATGGTCAGATCATCTGCAGCATATTCATGCCCATCAATCGTAATATTTAAATTTTCCAGGCACGCAATCGGTAACGAACGGTACCAGGCAATTCTGACATCCACTTCGTAACCTGAGGGCGTGCTTCGCACCGCATCTTGCTTAATTACACTGGCTTCGAGGGTCATTGTTGATTCCTACTCTTTGTTTCTGAGATCTAAAATCTAACATTCTTTTATATTAAAATGATAGTTCTAATACTGATTTTTGTTAAAATATTTTTATATTTCCATACATATCAAGTGATTAAATTATTAATATAGCTATATTTAATGGTAATTGTTAAATTAATGTTTAACTTTTATTTGTCACATTACTTGTAATATAAATTTATTAGAATTAATATTCTATAAAATAATAGTGACTTAAAGTGTGACAAAATGAAATATGACGCGATTGTTGTAGGCTCAGGGGCAACCGGTGGTATTGCGGCGAAAGAACTGACGGAAAAAGGGCTTTGTGTATTACTGCTGGAAGCCGGACCGGCTTTGGATGAGGAAATTTTTAAACGTCCTGGTTTAAAGCGTCAGGTTAATACCTGGGATCGCATTGGTGCCGGCATTAAAGGTCAGCATACCCAGGCCCGGTGTTCATGGTTTTCGCCTGACAAAAAAGAGTTATTTGTCAATGACCTGGAAAACCCGTACACCACGTCAACCGACCCGTTTCTGTGGATTAGAGGGCGTCAGGTCGGCGGTCGCTTTCAGTCATGGGGGCGCGTCGCTGTAAGAATGTCAGACTATGACTTTAAAGCGGCAAGTCATGATGGGTATGGAGAAGACTGGCCAATTGAATACCAGGATCTCGTTCCTTATTATGACAAAGTCGAGTCTTTTTTGCGTATCGCCGGTCGTAAAGACGGCATCGAAAACCTGCCTGACGGGAACTTTGCAACGGAAGCAGGCTTAAGTAGTTACGAAAAGAAATTCCAAAATACGGTTCAGGGAAAGTGGTCTGAGCGCCGGTTTACCCCCTGGCGTTATGTCAGTAGTGACGCGACGCACGCTGATGAAGAGGGTAAAACGCACACAACGTCACCGATAGCGGCAGCGCAGGCGACCGGAAAGCTTACCTTACGTCCCAACAGTGTTGTGAGTAAAGTCAATGTGGATAGAACGTCGGGTCTGGCGACGGGAGTTACGTTCATTGACAGGGAGTCGAAGAAAGTGCACGAGGTACATGCCAACGTGGTGATGTTGTGTGCGTCGACGATAGAAACAATAAGACTATTGCTGAATTCTGCAACGGCTGACGCGCCTCAGGGACTGGCTAACAGTTCTGGCGCGTTAGGCCACTATTTTATGGACCAGACCAATGGCGTGGTGTTCGGTTCGGTGCCCGGAGCAACCGGTTTTGAACTGGTTGACGGCAAACATCCCGGCGATAATCACGGTGGTTTTTATATTCCACGTTTTCAAAACCTCAAACAGGGTGAGAAAATAGATTTTATTCGTGGCTACAACATTCAGGGAATGGTTGGCCGAATTCCGGTGCCGGATCACATACCAACGTTATTCGGTTTAACCGTGCAAGGTGAGATGTTACCGGTCAAAGAAAATCGTATCTCGCTCAACACGCGCAAAAAAGATGCGTGGGGTATTCCGGTTGCCAATATTGATATTCGCATGGGCAAAAATGAGCGAAACATGGCAAAGGCGCAAATGGCGAGTATTCTCGAGATGGTCAATACTATGGGCTGGAATATCGAAATTGCTGCCAGTATTCTTGATATTCATAACCGCGACAATCTGATGCCAACCGGTAATTGGTTTGAACGTACAATGTTTAAATTGTCCTATCAAAAGAGTCTGTGTTTAGGATCGGCTATCCATGAATGTGGCGGTGCGCGAATGGGAAATGATCCGTCCACTTCGGTACTCAACAAACATAACCAGAGCTGGGACATTCCCAACTTATTTGTTACTGATAGCAGCTGTTTTGTTACCAATGGTGCGGGTGGACCGACATTAACGACTATGGCGCTCACGGCACGTGCAGCGGAGTATATTGCTCAGGAATATGCAGGTTCGCCAGACATCACCCGCGCGGTGTGAAAAGACGTATGATACGGGTGAAATGGTGACAACAAAAAACCAAGCAAACTCTGGGGCCGCTATTTGGTTTGTGTTGCTAGCGGTATTTTTTGACGCGATGGGGCATGGTCTTCTCGCGCCAATCATTCCTGAATTAATTCAGCAATTAGCACAGGTAGATGTGTCTGGCGCCGCTCTTTATGGTGGTGCCATTATCGCACTGTTTGCGACTATTCAGTTTTTTGCTACGCCACTGCTGGGATCATTAAGTGATGCTTATGGCCGCAGGCCAGTCCTGTTAATGTCATTTACCGCATTCGGACTCAACTATCTGCTTATGGGCCTCGCGCCGTCTATCGTCTGGCTATTTGCTGCGCAGGCACTCGCCGGCTTGTTTGGCGCTACGCCAGCGGTCGCCGCAGCCTTTATGGCGGATATTACCAGTGCCGAAAAACGGGCAAAGCGTTTTGGTTCGCTGGGTGCTGCATTTGGTCTGGGCTTTATGTTTGGCCCGGTATTAAGTGGGTTACTTGCCGATTACGGTTTACGGACACCTATTTTTGCTGCGTCTGTGCTGACGCTAACCAATGCCGTTGTTGGCTTCTTTGTGTTTCGCGAGTCCTTAGCGAAGCCTTTGCGCAAAACCTTTGAATGGCGAAATGCCAGCCCCTGGGGAGTTTTTACCCGGCTTAAGGTAACACCGCAAATCCCGCGGTTATTGCTGGTGGTGCTATGTTTACACATAGCGCTTAACACGGTGCCTACCGTGTGGCCATACTTTACGGCCTATCAATTTAACTGGACTGCCAAAGAAATTGGGTTATCCATGGGCCTTTATGGTCTGGTAAGTATTTTAACTCAGGGCGTTTTGGTGGGGAAAATTTCACAACGATTCGGCGACCTGGTCGCCAGCTTCACTGGAATGACCGGTTTACTGATTGGTTCTATCGCCTTTGCCTGCATCACCAATCAGTACGTTATTCTCGTGTTTATCATTCCCAGCGCGATGGGCTTTATGACTAATGCAGGGTTGATGAGTTACATGTCATCGCAAGTGGATGCCTCTAATCAAGGCACTTTACAGGGAGCATTTGCGGCTACTCGCAGTGTGGGTGCGATTATTACACCACTGTGCCTGCCCTGGCTTTTTCATCAGTTTACGACACCTGGCAATGCGTACCCGGTGTATCCGGGAGCCCCTTTTTTAGTTGCCGGTTTGTTGGCCATGTGCGCCATTGCGTTACTAATAAGGGTAAACCGGCTCGCTAAACATTAATGACTAACACTACTGACACTAAAAGGCGTGAATAGCATGACTAACACCTTATCCTACAAACCTCAGCATATGAAGCTCAGTATGCTTACTGCTGCGTTACAAGAATTAACGCCTCGCGACATTCGTGATGCCGATCCTGATCGGGCAATTGAAGACTGGTTGACATTTTCTGCGCAAATTGAGTGCCCTTATATTCAGCTCTCCGCTGCCATTCACCCCAGTTTGGCTGACGTACCGCCTGAAGCATTGCTGGACCCAGTTGCCAATACACTGGATTTACGTGAGTCGTTTAATAGTCAGCGGGCAAACCGCATCTTAGCGGCAATGAAAGAAACCGGGGTGGGGTTATCTGATTTAACCTATTTTGACAATCTATTAGTGCATGACAATGACGAGCGTAAAAAAAAGCATGATTTTATGCGCAAGGTCTTTGACGCCGCTAACCTGTTAGGCACTGACGCTGTGTGCGGTTTTATAGGCCGTAATATCCAGTTGTCGATGGATCAAAATCTGCAAATGTTTGAACAAGAATTTATCCCGTTGCTAAAAGAAGCAAAAGCGCGGGGGCTTACCTATCGTGTAGAGCAATGCCCGATGCCGGGCTGGAATCCCACAGATTGCTGGCACAATAACATTGCGTATACCCCCGCTACCTGGATTGCACTGCATCAAATTTGTGAAAAACATGGAGTTGGCGATCAGTTCAGAATCCATTATGACCCGTCTCACTCCGTTCTAATGGGGCAGGACACACGTTCGATGTTCCAGTATTTAAAAGATGAAGGCTATGGCTTTCTGATTGCCGGATTTCATGTCAAAGGCCAGGTGATTGACGCGAAGGGTGTGTCTGCCTGGGGCTATGGTGGTCAGACTATTCAGCGTGGCGATTGTAAAAATGGCGTTCCTTCTGATGATCCGGCTGATTTGCTGAATGCATGGAAAAAGCAAACCGTGTTGTGTGAGCATGAATTACCCGGCACAGCGCGGCACGATCCGCTGGCCTATTTACAAAACCGGACTGTGGATTGGCTGGACCATCAACTTGCCGCCAGAGAGTTACTGGATCTGGATGTGGCAAACACCTATCTGGTGGTTGAGCATGAGTATCCTGCTGCACGGATTCAGGATCGCGATAAACTGGCCCCTTTATTACAAGGGTCCGTGGATTTTTGCCGGGCTATCGATGAAGCGGCTGCGTCAATGTACGCCATTCAGCATCAGGTGTTACCGGCGCTGGATATTCCTGTTCAGGGCATTGGTCGTGAAGCTTACCGATCTTAATAAAAGGGGAGAAAGATGGACTTAACTTATCAGCAAGATGCCTTTTCCCGGCCGCTGAGGGCCGGTATTGTTGGCGGTGGTAGCGGCGCTTTCATTGGTGCGGTGCATCGCATGGCCGCACAACTCGATGGTCAGGCCCGGCTGGTGGCCGGCGCGCTGTCGTCGCGGGAACAGGTCGCCCATGAGAGTGCCCGGGAATGGTTCTTGTCACGCAGTTACAGCGATTATAAAGAGATGGCTAAGGAAGAAGCGGCGCGAGAGGATGGGATTGATTTTGTGATTATCGCAACGCCCAACTTTATGCATGCTGAGGTAGCGTTGACATTCATTGCGGCGGGTATTCATGTTATGTGTGAAAAGCCAATGACACTGACGGTCGGCGAGGCCCAGAACATAGAGCAGGCTCTGCAGCGTAATCCGGTTGTCTTCGGGCTGGCCCATACTTACACCGGTTATCCGGCGGTACAGGAAGCCAGGTCGATGATTGGGCAGGACCAGTTAGGGGGTATTCGTAAAGTGCTGGTGGAATACAACCAGGATTGGCTGATGGAATCACTGGAAGCTGGCGAAGACGCTAACAAGCAGGCCTCCTGGCGCACCGACCCCAACCGTTCCGGGATCAGTTGTTGTGTAGGTGATATCGGTACGCACGCAGCGAACATGGTTGAGTACATGACTGGTGATCGTATTAACGCGATCTGTGCTGACTTATCGACCTTCGTCGACGGGCGGCAGCTTGACGATGATGCCAATATGCTTATCCGGTTGGCCGGCGGCGGCAAGGGCACGCTGGTGTGTTCTCAGATTGCCTGTGGCGAGGAAAACGCGTTGTCGATTAGGATCTACGGTTCGAAAGGCGCCATTGAATGGCACCAGCAGGAACCCAATACGCTCATTTATGCACCGCAAGGTCAACCCAAACAATTACTGCGCACGGCTGTGAGTCTGCAGGCGCCAGAGGCCCAGTATTTGACCCGTACCCCGGGAGGTCATCCGGAAGGTATTCTTGAGTCCCTGGCTGGCCTGTATAAGCTGTTTATTGAGGACATTCGACGCTACTGTATGCAGCAACCGCTTCAGGGCGGATATCCTGGCATCAGTGATGGTGTACGAGGCATGCAATTTATCCAGGCGGCTGTCAATAGTGCAAAACGAGGTGCTGAATGGGAGACCCTACCCAACTGATCTGAATAAAACAGCGTCAGTTTGGCGCTGTTTCCCACCCTTTTGGATTGATTCTGAGCTGCAGCCGTTTCCGCAGAGCAACGACATACGGACAGCTTTATTGTTCGAACTATCTGCTTTATCAATTCCTGATATTCATGTTTCAAATTCAAATAAGATTGTTAATTCCAATTAGGGTGTTGGCTTGGTATTTTTTACGAAAAAAAATATCTATTTTAAATATATGATTTTTATGATTTTGATCTATATTTAAATTATTAGTTACTATTATGTTGTTATATAAATGTATATTTATTGTTGATCCTTTTTGTTTTTGTGTTTAAATGTGAATCACCATTCGCATTATGGGGGTGGCAAGAATTGGGGTGCAGAGTGAATCAGATTGACATTCAGGACTTTGTACATATTTGAGGTTGATACACCGATGCCTACATAAGAGGGTGTTTCATGTTGAATACACATCATAAAAAAGCCGTTTTAACCACCGCAGTATTAATCGGACTGTCAGCGGGTGCTAATGCACAAGACAATTCAGAACAGAAAAAAAGCAATCAGGATTTAGAGGTAATAGAAGTCACCGCACAGAACCGTGTGCAGTCTGCATCTGACGTGCCAATTTCCATGAACGTTGTGAGTGCCGAATTGCTGGAAAATGCCGGTGTTTCAGATATTCAGTCATTAAGCCGGGTCGCGCCTGATTTTGTTACTGCCAATGACTCAATAGCCACCCGTGTATCACTGCGCGGTATCAGTACCGAAAGCAGTGATGAAGCAGCAGACCAATCGCTGACAATTAGTATTGATGGTGAATATATCAATCGCCCCCGGGTGATGAACGCGGCGATGTTTGATGTCCAGCGTGTCGAGGTTCTGCGTGGACCACAAGGTACTTTGTATGGTCGTAATGCTACAGGTGGTGCGGTAAATATTATTACCAACAAGCCTCAACTCGACGAGTTCAGTGGTAATTTTTCTGCCGATGTCGGCAATTACAGTTCACGTGAGTTTAATGGCGCATTGAATGTACCGTTAGGCGACAGCGCAGCAATACGTGTTGCTGGTTTTTCATCGGTGCATGATGGTTTTCGTGATCATGGCGACGGTTTGAGATCGGGTGATAAGGACGTACAAGCTGGCCGTATTGGCCTGCAAGTGGAACCACTTGATAACTTGTCTGCGTATTTTGCGTACGAAACGAGCACTTTGGATCAGCAGGCGCCGTTTTTTGCAGCCTATAATATTAACGCAACCGGCCAGGCTGATGACGGTGCTGGTCAGTGTAATGTGGCTGCAGGCTGGGAACAAATTGCCAACGTCAATGGTGAAGTGTTGTGTACTCCCTCCAATACCAATAATCTGGCGGACATAGACAGAGAAAACTTTGAAGCGCCAGGCATGGCGGATCGGGCATTTCATAAGGTCGATGGCGATGCAGTCCGCGCGCACATTGAATATGTCACAGACTTTATGACGGTGAGCTATCGCGGCGGCTACCGTGACAGCACGGTTGATGCTGATGAAGCATTACATCCTAATTACATTTTCTTCCGTAATACCGATATTGAAACAACCAGCCATGAACTGCGGTTTAGTGGCGGGGAAGACCGTCTCTTCTGGCAGGGCGGTGTATTCCAGTTTGTTGAAGAACAGGATGTAAACTCAGGCCTTCTCAGTTATATCGGCGCTTACCCTAACGGGCCACAGGGCTTCTGGGCGAATACGTTCTACCGGCCTGATATCAAATCAAGATCAAATGCTATTTTTGGTCAGGTCGATGTGCCTGTGACAGACACTCTTACCGTAGTGGCAGGCGGACGCTACACCAAAGACCGCAAATCTGGCACCCAGACCAATCTGCCTTCGGGTTTGACGTTCGAAGAAAATCCACAGATTCGACCCATCGATACTGAGGGTGCAGTGGCAAGTGAACTGTTGGCTGAGGATAGTGAATTTACCTGGACGCTTGGCACCAACTATCAGCCGGATAGCGACAGTCTGTATTACGCTAAGATCAGCAAAGGCTACAAAGCTGGTGGCTTTGACAGTACCGGTAAGACTTACGATCCCGAAGTGTTGTACTCCTATGAAGCTGGTTTAAAGCTGGACAGAGATGAGTACAGCGTTACCGGCTCGGCGTTCTATTATGATTACAAGGATCTACAGGTCCCGATATTACTGGATACTAATTTAGGTGGTCAGGTCTTCAATGCCGGTAAAGCCGAAATCTGGGGACTGGAAGGGACGTACGATATCTGGTTAACGGAATCTGACAGTCTGGCTGTTTCATTAAATTACCTCAACGCGGAGTATGTTGATTTTACCGGTGCGATTCCAGTGCAGTGTTTAGGTGGATGTGACACTACTGCGGTGAGTGAAGTTGACGGTGAGCTGGTTAACCTGGCAGGCAACGCACCGTCGAATGCGCCGGAGTTGATTGCCACGCTGGCCTATGATCATTACTGGGAAATGGACTCAGGTACGCTGGTAGCTAGTTTATTTACACGTTATAAGAGTGACTATTATCTGTCACCGCTTAATGATAATGACAGTCAGCAAGATGCCTACACTCAGACAGATGCTACTCTGAAGTTCACCACGTTAGATGATAGCTGGGAAGCAATGTTGTATGTCAGAAATATCGAAAATGAGAGTCCGATCAGTTACTACACATACACGGCGGCTGGTCCGGATGACGTGCAATTATGGTCTTTCGGTGCGCCCAGAACGTTTGGGATGAAGGTAACTTACAAGTTCTATTAGGTTTAAAACTTAACTCATTAAAATACTTAAAGTAAAGTGTCGCCCTTACAATATTGTAGGGGCTTTTTAATGGAAATACAGGGCTGCTATTCGCACAATGTGGTCGATATCTGGTGGCTATGTTCGTATTTTTAATTCTGTTTCAGGTAGTGTGAATGATGAACCATCAAACCTATTCGTATGTTTCTGTTACACCAGAGGACATACCCGGCACCTGTATTGAATCCTGCATATTCATAGAATGTGACTTCAGCAGAGCCGACTTTTCTGGTTACCAGTTTAAGAATTGTAATTTTATTGATGGCCAGTCAGGCAAAGGATGCCTGTTCGAAAACACAGAACTTGAAGAAGCCAGTTTCATAAACTGCAATTTGTCGCACAGCACTTTTACCGGTGCTAATCTTTATATGGTTGAGTTTCGCCAATGTAACCTGACTGCTGCTGACTTCAATCGGGCAAAATTTGCAAAGTATTTTACTCAAGAAAAATATGACTGTTCGGCTTTCATTACGGCTTGCGATTTGTCGTATGCAAATTTGGAGAATCAGCGCATAGAGAAATGTGACCTGTTTGAAAACCGTTGGATAGGTGCAAACCTACACGGGGCAATGTTAAATGGCTCAGATTTAAGCCGCGGCGTTTTCTCCTCAGATGTCTGGGGGGTGTTTTCTTTTTCGCACGCTGATCTGAGTCACGTCGAATTGGAGGGATTGGATCCTCGTAAAGTGAATGTCGAAGGCGTCAGGGTGTGCCGGTGGCAACAAGAAGAATTGCTGGCTGCGATGGGTTTCGAATTAGTAAATGATTAATATGCTTTAGCCAATTAGTCTGGTGCAGTTTCGGCGCAATGATGCTTTTTTGTAGAGGCCCGGAAAGCGAAATAAAACCCTTTGAAACAAAGAGACACTGCAGCGAATGACCTCGGTCTCGCATTGACCGTGCTCATCAGAATATATCAGTTAACTCAAAAAATTGATTTAACAGCGTTGATATTGGATTGTATTTTTTGTCTTAACCATTGATGGACTGGATCACTGTCCTGGGTGGGGTGCCAGGTCATATATTCTTCTAATTTGGGTAATTCAAAGGGGATTCTAAGAATTTTTAATCGTCCGCGCTTCAATGGTTCCGTAGCAAAGCTGGATGGCACCAAGGCGACCCTGCTGGTATTACAAATTGCTAAGCACAGCGTATTGAAGTCATTGGTAATAATATCAATTTGTCTTTTCTGTCCACAATTTTCTTCAAACCAACTTTCAATACTAAACTGACTGTTTCGTTCAAATCCTACCGTAATGTGGCCGACGTCAAAAAATTGTTCAGTAGTAAGCGAGTCGTGCTCTGCATAGAGATTTACATCGCCTAAACATACCAGTTCATCGGCAACTAAAAACTGACTTGGGAATTCACTGTCTATTTTCGACTTGGGAGCGATAAATAAATCGGCATTGCCCTTGTTTAACGAGTCAGCGCCGTAACTAAAAGGCGTTAAAAACTCAAATGAGATGGTCGGAGCATGCAATTGCAGTTGGTTAAGAGTGGTACTTAGTAAGAGTTGGGCAATGTAATCTGAAGCAACTATTCTAAAATGCCTTTCACTGTTTTGTGGGTTGTTCTGTCGCTTACTCGTGATCGACGTTCGTACTAAATTCAAAACTTGCTTCACCGGCAGCGCCAGTTCGAGCGCATAGGGAGTCGGTTCCATTCGCCTGCCAATCTGGACCAGTAAGTCATCTTCAAAATACTGACGTAACCTGGCAAGAATGCTGCTTGTCGCGGATTGGCTGAGGTTCAGGCGTCGCGCTGAACGGGTAATACTTTTCTCTTCTAATAATATTTCCAACGCGTGTAACAGGTTCAAATCCAACTTTTCCACTCTCAAACTCGTTTCTCCTGCAGTCAAATACCAGAGTTAATGTATCTGCGAAAATGATAAATCGTATCTATAAAATTAATTTTTTTGATTCTACAAGATGGAATATAGTTGTTTAAATATTGTTAATCAATATTAAAATTCTAATTCACAAAGTTTACATGGTTTATGCAATAACAATATGAAATTTGCCACATTAAAATCACAGTCACCGGATGGGACACTTGTCATGGTCTCCAGAGATTTGAGTACCACGGTATCCTTGGCGGATATAGCGCCTACTCTCCAATATGCACTGGACAACTGGACAAAGTGTAAACCATTGCTGCAGGAGCGGTACGAGGCATTAAATGCCGGGCGCAGAAAAGATGCAATACCGCTGGAGTCTGAACAATTTGATGCGCCTCTGCCGCGAGCCTGGCAGTGGCTCGATGGCTCATGTTTTTTAAATCATGGTCATTTAATGCAGAAAGCCTTTCATCTGGACCCGATTGAGGATGCAGAAAAGTACCCGTTGGTATACCAGGGGGCGGGTGATAATTTCAGTGGCCCTAAAGATGACATTGTCGTTGCTGACGTTGCTCATGGCGCAGACTTTGAAGGCGAATTTGCCGTTATCACTGACAGAGTTCCGATGGGCGCCACCTTGGCCGAGGCCGAACAAGCCATCAGATTAGTCGTCATGCTCAATGATATTAGTTATCGGGGACTCGCACCTCGTGAAATGAAAACCGGCTTTGGTTTTGTGCAGGCTAAAGGCGCCACTGCGTTTGCACCGATTGCTGTCACCCCCGATGAGTTGGGAGATTGCTGGCGAGATAATCGTGTACACATGACGATGAATATTACCCGCAATGGTGTGCCTTTTGGTCATCCCCATGGGCGTGAAATGCACTTTGGTTTTGACCAACTGATTGCTCACGCCGCGCTCACAAGACAGCTGAATGCTGGCACTGTTGTTGGGTCTGGCACCGTATCCAATGACGATCCTGAAGTCGGACAAGCCTGTATTTCGGAGTTGCGCGCCAAAGAGCTAATTGCTTCCGGTGCGCCAAAAACCAATTTTCTACAGCATGGTGAAGTGATTTCACTTAAGGCAACAGATGATAGTGGGTGCAGTCTTTTTGGCGAAATCCGCCAGCATGTAAAAGTGGAGAATGAAAATGTTTAATTCGCAGCAATTTACGCTTATCGATTTATCGGTGACGCTTGACAATAACCCGCATACGGATCCACCTCCACTGCTGCCTAAAATTGACTACATGGATCATCAGCAAGGCTGGCCAGAAATGGCAGCCATGTTCCCTGGACTCAACAAGGAGCAGTTGCCCGGCGATGAGTCATGGGCAGCCGAAAGGTTACAAATAACCACCCACAGTGGCACGCATATGGATGCACCCTGGCACTACGCGTCAACGACTGATGGAGGCAAACCTGCATACGGTATTGATGAGATGCCGTTGGAGTGGTGCTTTCAGCCAGGTGTGAAGCTGGATTTTCGTGATCTGCCGGATGGCCATGTCATAACAGCCGCTGAAGTCGAAGAGGAACTGCTACGTGTCGGTCATGACCTGCAGCCTTTGGATATTGTTGTGGTGAATACCCGTGCTGGCGCGCTATTTGGTCAACCCGGCTATCTGGACGCCGGGGTCGGCATGGGCCGTGAAGCGACCATGTACCTGTTGGAGCGCGGCATAAAGGTTGTGGGTACAGACGCTTGGAGCTGGGATGCACCCTTTAAATTTACCCGCGAGCGCTTTGCTAAGTCTGGTGATGCGTCAATCATATGGGAAGGTCATAAGGCGGGCCGGGATATTGGTTATGGCCAAATGGAGAAACTGTCAAACCTGGAAGCCTTGCCCTCAACGGGTTTTTGGATCGCCTGTTTTCCTTACAAAATCAAACATGCTTCTGCTGGCTTTGTGCGGGCAGTTGCCTTTGTACCCCAAACAAAAAATTAGTCATGAATTCCTCCGTAAAGAGAGGGATAAACCCATGAGGACAAACGATGTTTAAGTATTTTCCAACCAACTATGTTTGGAACCTATCAGTAGATCTAGCGATTGAAATGGGCGCCCGTATTGGTGAAATAGAAGAAATGTGCGCGCCGCTGCAAGAGGCTGCAAAGCAGCCTGATAAGGAAGGCACGCAGGCGTTTCGTGATACCTGGGCCAATATGGCCGACAAGTTATGTGTACTGGCAGAAGAAGATGAACAGAAAGGGCGGATGTTTTCGGCTGGTGAGAAGTACATGCGTGCTTCGTCCTATTTGATTACGTGTGAGCGTTTACAAGGGCACAATGCACCAGGTCGCCTGGAACTGTATAAGCGTGAGCTCGAGTTGTTTGAACGCGGTATGGCGTTGAAGAAAGCTAACTGTACTCGTGTAGAAATCCCCTATGAAGGCAAGCACCTTTCTGCTTTGTATGTAAAAGCAAAAAATGTTGAAGGCCCTGCGCCCATTCTTATCCAGGTAAACGGTTTGGATTCAACCAAAGAAATGAAGTATTTGGTTGGCTTACCACAATGGTTGGCTGACAGAGGCGTTTCGTCGCTGGTACTTGATCAGCCTGGTACCGGTGAAGCACTTCGCCTACAAGGCTTTAACGCCCGTTTTGACAGTGAGTTCTGGGCATCCATCGTGGTTGATTGGTTGGAGCAACACCCAGAGGTTGATAGCAGTCGCATTGGTATGGAAGGGGTTTCTCTCGGTGGCTATTACTGCCCGCGGGCAGTTGCGAATGAGCCGCGTCTGGCACTGGGAGTGTGTTGGGGAGCGAATCACGATTGGCGTGATGTACAAAAACGCCGTTTAGAAAAAGAAGGCGATTTCCCTGTACCACACTACTGGAATCACGTTTGCTGGGTTTGGGGTGCCAAAGACCTTGATGAATTTATGGACATTGCAGAAAACGTTCATCTTGATGGTCAGGTCGAGAAAATCAAAGTGCCGTTTTTAGTTACCCACGGCTCTAAAGATTCGCAAATTCCGCTTAAGTGGGCGGAGCGCACCTATGAGCAATTAATTAACAGTCCAAAACGTGAACTGAAAGTCTTTACTGAGCGCGAAGGCGGTGTTCAGCATTCGAGTTTTGATAACAGCATTAATGCTGGCCACTACATTGCTGATTGGGTTGCTGAGACCTTCGGCGCCCATACAGCGTAATGGAGAAAATAATGAATATTATAGGCCCGGATTTACTTATTTTTGGTGTTGATGACGTTGAAGCCTGCCGTGAATTTGCATCAGATTACGGTCTGACTGCTGACGGTGAGTATCGGTATTTGTCTCTTGATGGTACAGGTATTGAGATCCGTGCAAAGGATGACCCGGCACTCCCTGCACCGCTGGAAACAGGCTCTATGCTACGTAAAACCGTCTATGGTGTTGCTGATCAAGCTTCCATTGATGCTATAGCTAAAGAGCTTAGCAAAGATCGTGACGTGACAACACTTGACGATGGCAGTATTGAGTCTGTTGATGATCATGGTTTTGTATTGGGTTTTCAGGTAACCATACGCAAACCACTAGACTTAGCCGCTGAAAAAATTAATGCGCCAGGTGCTCAGCCACAGCGCGGCGTTAACCAGGTTGCGGTAAGCAAAGAGGATTCACCTGAGCCAAGAACATTGTCGCATGTCGTGTACTTTGTTCCGGATGTGTCAAAACAGGAAGCTTTCTATCGCGATCGGTTAGGCTTTGTTACCACTGACCGCTTTACCCACGTAGGGCCGTTTATGCGTCCTGCTGGTACTACCGATCACCATACCGTGTTCTTCCTCCAGACCCCACCACATATGAAAGGGATTGAGCACTTTACTTTCCACATGGGCGGGCCAACAGATGTGGTTACTGCGGGTACCAAGATGGTTAATAAAGGTTATCAGAGTTTCTGGGGACCAGGCCGCCATATCTTTGGTTCGAACTGGTTTTGGTATTTCAAAAGTCCCTTCGGTTGCAACATGGAGTTTGATGCCGACATGGACTTGCATGATGACGAGTGGGAAGCACGTGAAGCCATGCCCGGTGCGGATAATTCTCAGGTCTTCTTATTACAGTATCACGAGAAATGGGCGCCTATGGGGCCTCCACCATCTAAGGGTGCGTAATGAACAATCGTGTCATGCTCTGTCGTGAAGGAGATATACCAGAGGTCAGCGCACGAGGTTTCGACCCTCAACGACAGGGTATAGATACTGTCTTCGTAGTGAAAAAAGACGGAGAGTACTTTGCCTATGCGGATGTCTGTCCTCACTACGGTGACACAAGTTTACCTTGGAAAAAAGACGCCTACCTGGATGCTGCAGGTGACAATATCGTATGCGCCGCCCACGGCGCGCTGTTTAATATTCGGTCTGGACTATGTACTTCAGGTCCTTGCAAAGGCGATGCTTTGCGACCGATACCGGTGATTCAAGAGCCTGATGGTTCACTTTGGATCATCTTGGAGGACTAGGAAAATGAGTAACTGTATCAACAATGTACTGATTATTGGTGGTGGCTTTTCAGGCATGTCAGCAGCCATTGAGTTGAGTAAAGCGGGTGTGGAAGTCGATTTAGTTGAAATCGATCCAAACTGGCGAGCTGATGGCGCAGGTATCACCTTGGGCGGAGCGACGCTTCGCACTTTCATTCAACTGGGAATTATTGACGAGTTTTTGGCTGTGGGCTGCGGCAACGCCGGTTTAGAAGTCCATGCACCAAATGGCATGCATCTAGCTCACATCCCGGCTCCGCCTTTACGTGAAGGGCTACCCGGTGCGGGGGCGGTAATGCGCCCGGCTCTAGCTAAAATTCTAGCGGAGAAAACCCGTACCACTAAAACCAATGTACGACTTGGAACAACCTTTGAATCTATCACCGATCTTGGCGATAGCGTTGAAGTGAGTTTTACTGATGGTACAACCAAGCAATACGACTTGGTTGTGGGGGCTGATGGTGTTTACTCTAAAGTAAGAGAAACCATTTTCCCGGACGCTGAAGCGCCTAAGTATATTGGTCAGGGTGTATGGCGTGCCGTATTGCCGCGATTACCTGGTGTTGATAACACAATGATGTGGGTCAGTCAGCACATTAAAGTGGGAGTTAATCCCATGTCAGAAACCCAAATGTACATGTTTGTAACGGAAAACCGGGAACAAAACGACTTTCGTGATCCGGCGACTTTCATCGCAACATTGCGCGGGTTAATGGCCGGTTTTTCTGCGCCTATGGTTAAAGAACTGGCAGAGATGCTCGATGAAGATAGCTTAATTCATTATCGCCCACTTGAGCGCGTAATGATGCCTGCGCCTTGGTACAAAGGTCGGGTGTTGTTAATCGGTGATACAGTACATGCCACCACACCACATTTAGCAAGTGGTGCCTGTATTGGTATTGAAGACGCCTTAGTATTAGCTGAAGAAATTGCCACTAAACCAACATTAAATGACGCTTTGGAAGGATTCCAGGAGCGCCGCTACGAACGCTGTAAAATGGTTGTGGAAAACTCCGGCCGGCTTGCAGAGATCGAAATTGAAGGCGGCGATAAAGAAGAGCACACAGACATTATGCGTCGCTCATCGATTGCCCTTGCACAGCCAATTTAATCGTCATTTTCTGACAAACACAAGCTTGCTGGGTGACCGGCAGGCTTTTTTATTTGAAAGGATCGCTATGATTGAACGTTCAGTAATACAAAGCCGTGGCGCTAGAAACATTACATTAGCCAATGGAAAGCCTGGTTTCCAGTTGCAACTGCGCAACCCAAATTATCGAGGTGTACAGGCCAGTTTAATCGACGGTATTGATATCACGTTGAATAATAAAACATATCCTGCTGATGCTGCGATTTGGACGCTACAAGGACAGACGAATTCACTAGCCGAATTACGCAAGAGTGAAGCCGTGCGCTGGCAGCTTGATGAACTGGCAACAGTGACCATTGAAATAGACGAGCCGTTGCAAAATGGTGTGTATGAGGTGAATGCTTGTATTTACATTCGCCGTCCCTATATACCAGGTCATTTCAGCCGCTCTCCCTTCAGAACCTCCGCAAAAGTAGTGGTTGTTAACGCTCAGCCATTAAGCGGGCCACAGTTAAGCGTATCAACCTACAGCTATACGGGTGATATGTATACTTTGTTGACGTTGGAAGACGTCATGGCAGATATTGTTGACCTGGGCGCAACGGGTATTGAAATGCTTGCGGAAGGTAACATACCTGGATACCCCCAACCCACCAACGCTTGGCGAGATGAATGGTTTAGACTATTAGAAACCTATCGTTTAACACCCACTAATCTGGGTACTTGGGTCGACACCACAATGTGGCTTGATAAAGACCTCACAGTAGATCAGGGCGAAGCGCAAATTAAGCATGATTTACAGCTTGCTAAGTCACTTGGCTTTACGTCAATCAGGCCAAAATTTGGTGTTACCACCATGGAGCTGGATCCGCATCCAATTTGGCAGGAATCCGTGCTTCGTTCATTGGATTTGGCTGAAAAACTCGACATTGTTATTTGTCCGGAAATTCACAGTCCAACGCCGATAAAGCACAAAGTGACACAAGATTATATCCGTTTTATTGAGAAGCATAAGTCATCGAAATTTAAGCTAATGATCGATACCGGTATCTTCCAGACGGAGCCATGTGATGACGGTCACGAAGGTATTGAAGTGAAAGGCGGAAAACGTCCACCGTTTTTAGAGCCATTAAAAGTGCCTATGAGCGATCTGCAAGAGATTCTGCAGCACGTTTACTTTATACAAACCAAGTTCTTTGAAATTGATGATCAATTAAACGATTTACATATTCCATGGGATGGCATTATTGATACTTTACAATCAGCAGGTTGGAATGGCTGGTTATCGAGTGAGTATGAAGGACGCAGAGAGCCCTACAGGGGACGTGATCAAGTGCGCAGACAACATGCACTACTACGTAATTTGTTAAAGTAATCTGTTCTATGAATTATTTTCTAAAATTGTATGAAGTGGGAAAGCTACTATTCAACAATTATTCGTACACAGACTCGCGCGATTGACTGTGTCACTGTCGTTTTCTGGTCCTTAAATAATATTAGAGTGCTAGTTCTATTGTTGTTAATGGGAACGGGTTGAGACCAGCAATTGTGTTGATGACTCTGTGACATTGAGTTATTCATCGTATCATCTGCGTGATAATGACATTGTTATCGTGGCTACGAATAATGACGTTAGCTAATTGATGTGCGGAACTGAAAATAGGTTTTTAATAGGCTGCCGGCAACGGTGGCATGTTTACGTTAAAAGGTAACGTTTTATGGCTACAACCAGCAGGAATATTCCACAGGGTATCGTGTTGCTATTTGTTCCCGTGTTTATCATGCTCGGGCCCGTTCTTATCTCACCAATAGTCGGTACGCTTTTTCAACACTTTCAGGGTGTTCAGTATGCTCAGGTACTGGTGCCGTTACTCTTAACTGCTCCGGCATTCTTTCTTGCTATTTGCTCGCCTGTTGCCGGTAAAATTGCTAATCGTATTGGTGGTAAGAAGGTGCTGGTCGCGTCTTTGGCTTTTTATGGTCTAATGGGCGCTGCACCAATGGTTTTAGATTCGCTTTATGGCATGTTAGCAACGCGCTTATTATTGGGGGTTGCCGAAGCCGGTATTATTACCGGTTGCATGGTACTTACCGCAGCCTATTTTAACGGTGATGACCGCCAGAAGTGGATTTCCTACCAAAACATTGCGTTACCTTTAGCGGGTGCTGTCTTGCTGTTTCTTGTGGGCCAGGTAAGCCGTATTGATTGGCACTACACCTTTGGCTTATATGGGTTGAGTTTCCTGGTATTTATTGCGGCGATATTTGTGCTGTATGAGCCTCGTTCTGCCACGGTTCAAGAGACCACGCCGGCTACCACCTCTAATCCAACTAAAAATGCTGTGCCTTTAGCTACTAAGTTGTTATTTATTGCTATGGCAATTCCTGGCTCATTGGCTTTTTACGCCGTACCCGTAAAGCTGTCTTTTGTATTACAGGAGCTTGGTGAGCCTTCCCCGGCAACCGTGGGTAAAATTATGTCTATGGGCATGATTTTTGGTTCTCCCGTTGGGGCGATACTTGCCCGACTCGTTAAAAGCTGGAAGTTTAGCTATGGTTTAGCGCTTTCTATGGTGATGATGGGCGCTGGACTTGTCATGCTAGGGTTGGCTGAGGATATGACTATGGTAACCGCTGCGGTTATTCTTCAACAAGCTGGTGGCGGTTTAATGCTTGTGGTTGCCATGACATATGTGCTGGCTGTTGCGCCGGTGAGTTTGAGTGGATCGTATTCAGGTTTTTGGTGGTTGGTATACACCTTGGCCAACTTTGCCACCCCGCTGGTATTAACCAGTATCGATGTGTTTTCTGGCAGTAGTGCAATGACAGTATTCTGCGTTGGTATTTTTATCTTTGTTATGCCGCTTTGGATACTCAATACCAAACGGTTAGCGGTACAAATGACCGATGATGCCCAGGCAAAGACTGTCGCCCTGTGCTAAAAGGAGCGGAATTTAAGGTTAACCTATGCTGGTGGTCAGGCGGTGTTTGGTTCAGACCGACCTAATCCCCAGGTGACTCGGCAATAGATGAAATGGGTAAAGTAATACTAGGGCGAGATCCAAAAACCTCGGTCCTTAATGCGTTTAAAGGATCGTTTCCGTATTGATGTTGTGATTGATTTATAAGCAAAATGTGTCGTTCTAACCTTGATGAATGGGATTAAGAGCGGCGGAAAGTAGATAATAACGTTGAATTTCAACGACCTCATCTAACAACTCTTGCCAGGTCAGGTTATCTGTTGTGGGTTCGAGACTGCCAAACCCTAGGTAACGTGCAAAGGAAACGTGGAGTATTCTAAAGCAGGAGTGAACGGCTTTCTCTTTATTCGTGCGTATGATCTCATCAGCATTTGCCAGAATTAAATTTTCATATAAGGCCTGGCTCTGATGGTAAATATGTGTACCGGTTTTAGAAATGATTTTTTCGGTCAGGGCTATCTTCATAAATGCTCTGATCAGCGGGGCATTTTCTTTTAAATGGTTAGCGTAGGCACGGTTTGCTGTTAACAGGGTTGAAGTCAGGTCTAGCTTCTGTTGTTCAATCCTGTTCATCGTGTCCGCAAAAGCCTGGTATATTTTTTTATATTCACGTTTTTGAAGTTCAGATAACAACACTTCTTTGTTATCAAAGCGATAATATATGGAACCTACCGATACTTTGGTACGTTTACTCAGTTCCTGCAGTGTAAACTCTTCTGGACCACGTTCTGTTAACAGGTTAATTGCACCACTAAAAATCTTTTCCTGAGAGGCTTTACTTCTGTTTTGTCGTGGTTGTCGTATCTTAGATGGGGTTGTCATGCTGTTAAACTCATTATCAAAAGCATCATAACGTTAGCTATTAACATTAACACGGATTATGGGTTAGGCCTATGTTGTGAATTTTGTCCAGGTCAGAGCCAACTACGCAGACGAAAAAGCCGTTCAGCTTTTTTCCCGATAATAGTAAGGACCGTTAATTGCCCCGTTTATAATGGTCTGGGCACCGCCGGAGGAATGACTTCCAGGGTGTATTGTTTTGAGGCGATAGCCTGTTTAGTGGACTGACTGATCTCACCCAGTTTCATTTGTGCCGGTCCGGTAGGATCGAGCAGAATAAACGGCATGCCGTCTATCATCATGGTGGCGTCTTTGGTGAGTGGCGTCATCGCAATGGCCAGTAAGGCATGGTTGCGTAACAGTACGAGTCGCATGGAGTTATTAGGCAAAAATGCTCTTATCAAAGACGCAGTGAGTACTGACTTACTATCGCAGTCACCGAGATTTTGATTAAGCACTGCCAGCGGCGGTGAAAAGCCCGAACCGTTACTCGAGGCCCGGTTAGTCAGTTCATCATAGGGTATAGACTGTGCCCAACTTAATAACAGGTTAAGGTATGAGCGTGCGTTGGATTGCTCATCAACGATATCGTAGAGTGACTGAGCTAACGGGATCAGTGGCAGTGTGCTTTCTTCAATGTAGCGTATGTGGTTGGGTTTAATGGCTTCCTGCAGCAGGGGCGTTTTGTAATGCTGAAAATAGCGTTCGGCCAGGTAGTTATCGATGGCGGTATCCTGGGTTTCTTTTAATTCAGTGGTCAGTTCTTCGAGGCGCTTTTCATCTTTACCGCTTAAGCTGAACTCCAGTGAATCATGCCGGTTGATCAGTTTAAAGCGGGCTTCCCGGGGATCAATTTCCCGCGCTGCTTTGAGTAATTCCACCTCTACTGCTCTGAGTGCCAGTGCAGGGTTGTAGTTAACCTGTTGAACAGGCAACTGCTGGCTATTTTCATCGGGCAGTAAAAATGAAATTTTACGGGGGGTGTTATCGTGATCGAGCCAGGCAAAGGTGTACTGAGTACCCTCCGCCGTTGCTGTTCGGCGATAAGCTGTTTGTTCTGCCTGAGCATGATTGAGTAAGCCGCACAAAAGGCAACAGCAACTTATAAAGCTAAAATATTTCATCGCGCAACTTAACAGTGTCATCCGTTAAGTGTAGCGCAATTTTTCAGCTTGCGGACAGCCTATGCTGGTTGGCCTGGTTCAAACCAGTTAAGTTGCTTGTGCAGGCTGACTACGCCACCCACAATGATCAGAGCTGGTGGTGCTATTTCAGCTAACTGCGGATGGTCAGGCATATCGGCCAGTGTACCGGTGATCACCTTTTGCTGGTGGGTGGTTGCCGATTGCACCAAAGCGATGGGCGTAGATGGCGCCAATCCATGTTTGATCAGTTGTTCACAAATAATCGGCAGGCCAGTTAGCCCCATATAAAACACGGCGGTCTGATTTGGCTGCGCCAGAGAGGGCCAGTTTAAATCGATGCTATTGTTTTTTAAGTGACCGGTAGCAAACACTACAGACTGAGCGTGATCGCGGTGAGTAAGTGGGATCCCTGCATAGCTGCCAGCACCGGCTGCAGCGGTGATCCCCGGTACCACCTGGAAGGAAATCCCTTCTTCTATCAGGCGTTGGATCTCTTCGCCGCCACGACCAAAAATAAAGGGGTCGCCGCCTTTAAGGCGTACTACCCGGTTACCTTCTTTGGCATATTTTACGAGCAGTTGATTGATATCGTCCTGAGGAACCGTATGGATACTTTTGGCTTTACCGACGTACACTTTTTCGGCGTCGCGACGTACCAGCTCCAGGATTTGTGGGGATACCAGGCGGTCGTAAACCACCACATCGGCCTTTTGCATCAGTCTTAGGGCACGGAAAGTCAGTAAGTCGGGGTCGCCGGGGCCGGCGCCAACCAGATATACCTGTCCCTCGGTTTGTTTGTTTTCAGCGGCAGCGGCGAGTGCTGATTCAAATTTTTCCTCAGCTTTTGCATTATTCCCCTGGGTGACTTCTTCTGCAATGTCACCATCAAGCACTGATTCCCAGAAATAACGGCGCGCAGTCACCGAAGCCAGCGTTGATTTAACTTTGTTTCTGAAATGTTCAGAAAAAGCACCAAGCTTGCTTATGTTAGCGGGAATTAACGACTCCAGCTTCTGACGCATATAACGCAGCAGTACCGGCGCATGACCGCCACTGCTCATGGCAATCACAATAGGTGAGCGATCAATGATCGAGGGAGTGATAAACCCGCACAAGGGCGTGTTATCCACTACGTTTACCAGCAAACCGCGAGCGGTGGCTTCGGCATGGATTTCCGCGTTGAGAGCTTCGTCGCTCGTGGCAACAAAAACTACCCTCACATTGTCGAGGTCTGGGGTTTCAAAGGGGCGTTGCTGAAGCGAAACCTGTGCAGAACTGGCCAGATGCCTGACCGTACCACAGATTTCAGGTGCTACTACCGTTACCTGAGCTTCGCTTTTTAACAGAAGTTCGAGTTTGCGAGCGGCCACTTCACCTGCCCCCACTATCAGGCAGGGCAGGTTCTGTGTATCAACAAATAACGGGAAGTAGCGCATATCAAACTCTCAGTGTTTACAATTGCAGCTAGTGTGCCCCGATATTTATATTGTTCAAACGAATAAAAAAGAATTTTTTAGACGTTATTGTTATTTATCGCGAGGTTTACCCCGGCCGGCACCTGGGCCCTTACCTTTACCTTTCGCTGGTGGCTTATCAGACCATTCGCGAAGCGCCAGGCGCTGGCCGGCAACGCGGGTACCCTGTAAGGTTTGACGAGTTTCCGCGGGCATTCCTTCGGGTAAGTCTACGGTACTGAAATTATCATAAATCTCGATAGCGCCAATGTGTTTGCTGTCGATATTGGCTTCATTGGCAATGGCACCAACGATGTTACCAGGTTTCACACCATGCACATGACCCACCTCGATACGGAAGCGCTGCTTACCTTCATCAGGACGACGACTGTCACGGGGTGACTTACGGCGTGCATCACGGCCTTTTCCGCTGTCACGGTCACGGCGCCCCGGGCCATCAAAGTCGCGGTCACGGCGTGGCTTGCTGTGCAAATCAGGACGGTCAGACTCTTTTAGCAGTAATGGCTCATCGCCCTGGGCAATTTTTACCAGTGCGGCCAGTAATACTTCCGGGCTGGCTTCGATTTCTTCACGCAGCATATCCACAATAGGCATCAGGTTTTCGATACTGTCGTCTTTGGTTGCCTCGGAGATGCTTTGCTTGAAATTGCTCAGACGCGTTTCGTTTAATTCCGTGATCGACGGAATAGGCATCGCTTCGATGGTCTGGCGGGTAGCCCTTTCAATCGATTGCAGCATGCGTTTTTCGCGGTGAGAGATAAACAGAATTGCATCGCCGAGTCTTCCTGCCCGGCCTGTACGACCAATACGGTGCACATAACTTTCTGTGTCGTAAGGCACGTCGAAGTTGATTACATGGCTAACACGTTCTACGTCAAGGCCACGGGCGACTACGTCGGTGGCAACCAGAATATCAATCTTGCCTTGTTTCAGACGTTCAACAGTTCGCTCTCGTGCATTCTGAGGGATATCGCCATTTAATGGCTCCACGTCATAACCCCGCGCGGCCAGCTTTTCTGATAATTCCAGCGTTGCGGTTTTGGTGCGCACAAAGATGATAACACCGTCAAAGGGCTCTACTTCCATTATACGGGTAAGCGCTTCAAGCTTATGGTGTCCGGCAACCTGGCAGTAACGCTGGCGGATAGTGCTGGCCGTACTTACCTTGGAGGCGATTTTGACATGCTTGGGATCTTTTAAATAACGTTCGGTTATTTTTTTGATCGGTCCGGGCATAGTTGCCGAGAACAGTGCGGTCTGACGTTCTGCCGGGGCATGACTTAAAATGAGTTCTACATCATCGATAAAGCCCATGCGTAACATTTCGTCGGCTTCGTCGAGGACCAAAAACTTCAGCTGGCCGAGTTTAAGCGTGCCGCGTTTAATGTGATCGATTACCCGGCCCGGGGTACCCACCACAACTTGCACGCCACGTTTTAACTGGCGGATCTGGTTATCGTATGACTGACCACCGTAAACCGGCAGTACGCGGATTTTTTTAGAGAAGCTGGCATAAGCCTGGAACGCTTCGGCTACCTGAATGGCCAGCTCCCGCGTGGGGGCTAGTACCAGCAACTGCGGATAGTTGCCTTCTACGTCAAGATTGGCCAGCATGGGCAATGCAAAGGCGGCGGTTTTACCGGTACCGGTTTGAGCCTGACCTAACAGATCGTGTCCGTCCAGTAATAACGGAATACTTTCCGCCTGAATTGGCGACGGTTTCTCGTAGCCAACTTTCTCCAGGGCTTGTAAGATAGGTGGCGGAAGATTAAGGTCTGTGAAGGTCAGTTCGACATTTGTGGTCATTAAATTACGGATCCTGAATAACTCGGATGGGGCATAGCAGAAAAGCCAGCTGATTATTAAAACACTATTATAGGCCAATAGTAATATGGATACCACGTCTGATTGGTATTAGTCGCTGCAACAATACGGAAAGTCTGGGAACCATTTGCAAGGTAAGCTTTATGAAAAGAAAGTCGTTTAAACTTAACATGGTATTCGGCGCAGTATTGCTGGGGGTTACAAGCCTGTCGCTGACTGGCTGTGGTCAGAAAAGCAGTGAAGAACATATGCTTGCAGCGCGCCAGTTTGTTGAGGCGAAAGACAATCAGTCGGCAATTCTCGAATATAAAAGTGCCATTCAGAAAGCCCCCAAGGATCCCGACGCGCGTTTTGAACTTGGTCAGCTCTACCTGCAACAAAGAGACTTTGTGTCAGCAGAAAAAGAACTCAACCAGGCGCTGGATCTGGGATATGAAGTCAGCGAAGTGCTGCCGTTAATCACCCGGGCCTACCAGGAAACCAATTCAGAAGTTGCTTTGTCAGAAATTAACCACAATGTGGATGGCCTGACGCCGGTAAAACGGGCCGAGGTAACCTACTACAAACTGGAAGCCCTGTTGCGACTGGACAAGAACAAAGAAGCCCGAGCCCTGCTTGAGGATATTGCAAAAATAGATACATCGAGTGTGTATAAGGGGTTATCGCTGGCGCTGGGTAAGGTGCTCGATGACGACTATGAAGGCTCATTACAAGCTATCAATACCCTGCATCAACAGGCACCGATGAATAAAGATGTGCTGATGCAGCAAGCCCGGCTGAATATGTATTTACGTCATCTGGACGCCGCCGTAACTGCTTACGATGCGTATCTGGACGTGTCGCCGGATGATACCGAAACCAAATTTATTCTTACCGCTATCCTGATGGATGCCAAGCGTTTCGAAGACGCCGCTCCATTAGTTGATGATCTGCTGGAGAAAGGCGCTAATAATCCGTTGCTGAACCAGTTTAAAGGCATCATTGAAGCGCGTGAGGGGAATTTCAGCGATGCCCTTAAGCACCTGGAAACAGCGATTCAGAATGGCCGTAATGATCCTCTTGCCCGATTAATAGCCGGTTTCAGTGCCTATCAGTTAGAAGACTATGCTGCCACCACCCGTCATCTGTCGATGATTGCTTCTGATTTACCGCCGTCACATGCGGCGCTGCGTATGCTGGCAAACAGTTTACTGCAGCAGGGGAAAAATGAAGAAGCTACCGATATCCTGGCCAGAGTCGACGGTGAAGCCAAAAATGATGCTATGTTGTTTTCTAAAGCCGGCTATCAGCTACTGCAAAGCGGCAACGTGGTTGATGCTAAGGCGATGATTGAAAAGTCTGTGCCGATTGCGACTTCGGCAGAAGACTTAACTCGTATTGGGGTGTTACAGCTGTCGATTAACGATGCCGAAGGCCTGGTGAATCTGGAGGCTGCGGTTGAGCGTGCACCAGAACTCACTATGGGGCAGCAAACGCTCGCAAACGCCTACATAGCTACGCGGCAGTTCGATAAAGCACTGGAAGTGGCAGAAAACTGGCAAAAAACTGAGCCACAAAATGCTCAACCCTGGCTGGTGAAAGGGCAGGTGTATCTTGCGCAGCAAGACTATCCTGCCGCCGAAGCCGCCATAACCAAAGCTGAAGCTTTAGACAGTAAGAGTATCAAAGCCAAAATCCAGCGAGTGTCGCTGGCTATGGTACAGAAACAGCCTCAAGAGGCACTGAATGCCATTAATGCCGCGCTTAAGATCGACGCTACTGATCAGGCATCGCTGGCGCTGTTGTATATTGTGCAAAAGCAAATGGGCAAAGCCAATGAAGCGGTTAATACCATTCAGGAAGTGGTGGCCCGCAATCCGGATGACGACCTACCAAAAACCGTGTTGGCCCGAGTCTACCTGGCAGAAAAAAGAATTACTGATGGCATTGAGCTTATCGAACAGGTACCGCTTAACGGAGATACGCCCGATTTATTCTGGGATACCAAAGGCCGGTTATTGCTGGCGGGCGCCCGCGTAGACGAAGCGAAAGCGCATTACGAGGCCTGGCTGAGTGAACAGCCAAACAATAAGACGGCTGTGCTGGGCATGGCGATGATCCTGGATTTACAAAGCCGTTTTCAAAATGGCGTGGAGTTAATGGCCGGCTTTTTAGAAAAGCGTCCAGACCGGCAAATTGAGATAGTCAAAGCGCATTTCCATGCCATGTTACGGCAAATTCCACAAACCGAAGCCATCCTGAACCAGTTATCGGCGCAAGAGCAGCAGTTGCCTTATGTAAAAGGGATCAAAGCGCGGTTACAGCTTTACCGGGATAATCCCACGGCGGCCATTCCCAATGCGCTAGCCGCGTATGAGGCCATTCCCAATAGCCGTAATCTGCTGCTAGCCATGGCTGCCCACGAAATGGCCGGTCAATCGGACAAAGCGTTTGAACTAGTCACTGCATTCAGGAAAAACAATCCAGACAACACTCAGGCGATGTTGCTGTATGCAGAGCGTCTGATTCAACGTGATCGTAGCAAAGCGATCGATGTTTACCGCCAGCTTGCTGAAAAGCAGCCAGAGAATGCTATTGCGCTCAACAACCTGGCTTATCTTGAACATCAGGAGGGCATGCTTGATGACGCCGAAGTTCATGCTCGCCAAGCACTTAAAGTTGTACCTAAAGCGCCTGAAATAGCCGATACCCTGGCGCAGGTGTTAATCGATAAAGGCGAAACTGAGGATGCCAAGGCGATCTACGATAGCGTGATGTCAGAAGAAGTTCGTAGCGAAGAAATCTACCTTAACTATATTGAACTGTTGTTGAAAATGGATTTAAAACCTTTAGCTAAACGTCGCCTTGCCGATCGCATTTTCGATGCGGCTGATTCCAAAACTCGGGTGGCCGAACTGGAACAGCAATATAATCTGTAAGGGTTTTGTGGTGATACAAGCGCCGACTTGTATCACCATTACATCCATTTGTTACTCTGCTCAGAAACCAATTATCGCCGGGATCCGGCAGAATGCCCTGACACCACTCAACCTGGTCTGCTTTTTGTGCCATGATGGTAAATGACACAACAATAAAAAGAGAGCACTAATGACAATCATTAAATCACTACTCACGCTGACCGTGGGGGTTTCACTGCTAGCATCCCCGTCTGGCTATGCTGAAGATTACGGTCGCGCCATCGAACCCGATAGTACCGTGGTAACCGAACATAAAACCACTATTAACGGCGACAGGCTAAACTACATTGCCACTACCGGAACGCAGCCGGTATGGAACGACGAAGGGGATGCAGTGGCTACGTTGCATTACACCTATTACAAGCGCAGTGATATTAAAGACGACAGCACCAGGCCTCTGGTGATTAGTTTTAATGGCGGACCTGGCTCTGCCTCGGTTTGGATGCACATTGCCTATACCGGGCCAGTGATCCTGAATATTGATGACGAGGGTTACCCGGTGCAGCCTTATGGCGTTGAAAGTAACCCTTACTCTATTCTGGATGTTGCCGACATTGTGTATGTCAATCCGGTAAATACCGGCTACAGTCGTGTATTAAAGAATGAGGAAGGTGAGCTACCCTCGAAAGAAGCACAAGAAGAGATGTTCTTTGGGGTAAATGCCGACGTCAAATACCTGGCTGAATGGCTCAACACTTTCGTTACCCGCAATAACCGCTGGCGTTCGCCAAAGTTCCTGATTGGTGAAAGTTACGGTACTACAAGGGTTTCCGGGTTGGCATTGGCACTGCAAAACAGTCAGTGGATGTATCTGAATGGGGTGATTCTGGTTTCACCAACGGATTTGGGGATCAAGCGAGATGGCCCGGTAGACGTGGCGAACCGGCTACCCTATTTCGCTGCGACCGCATGGCACCATAAGTTACTTGCGCCGAAGTATCAGAATATGGCGCTTGAAGCGTTTTTGCCTCAGGTTGAAGCTTTTGCGCTGAATAAGCTGTTACCAGCGGTAGCCCGTGGCGGTTTTATCAGCGAGGCTGAAAAACAATCTGTTGTTGCCCAGGTAGCAGCCTACTCAGGATTATCCGAAAAAACCGTGGAGCAAAACAATCTGGATGTGAGCACCTGGTTTTACTGGAAAGAGCTGCTTCGTGAAGAAGGTAAAACCGTCGGCCGCCTCGATAGTCGTTACCTGGGGATTGATGGCAAAGACAGCGGCAGTCGGCCCGATTACAATGCCGAACTAACCTCCTGGCTTCACTCGTTTACCCCGGCACTGAATTACTATTTACGTGAAGTACTGAATTATAAAACCGATGTAAAGTACAACATGTTTGGACCGGTGCATCCCTGGGATCGCAGCAACGATAAAACCGGCGAAAACCTACGCCTGGCCATGGCGGCAAACCCTTATCTGCATGTGATGATCCAATCAGGCTATTATGATGGGGCGACTAACTACTTCGACGCCAAATACACGCTATGGCAACTCGATGCCAGCGGTAAAATGAAAGACCGATTGAGTTTTAAAGGTTACCGCAGCGGTCATATGATGTATCTGCGCCATGAAGATTTGAAGACGGCAAATGATGACATCCGGGCGTTTATTAAAGCCTCTCTGCCGGGTAAAAATGAGCCGGCTAAATATCTACGTTAATTGGGTTTATTTGTAGTATCACCTATTCCGTCTTCCTGGAAAGCACGCAGTGCTTATCCGGGATCTCCAGAACAGACTGGCTAACTCAAAATAGCTTTTATATATCCACAAAAATATCAGCATTTTGTCGGGTCGCCGACTGCGACCAGGGGTGGGAGCGAGCCCACCCCTGGACCCCGCTCAGTTCTAAATTGCGAAAAAGCCTATTGGGAGACAAAAAAGCCAAACCTAACTGGCTGAGAGGGCGTCCTGCCCGCGCAGCCTTGGCTCGTCGTCCGTGACGAGCCTACGCTTTGGCGAATAATTTTTTGTCTCCCAATAGTTCGCAATAACCGAACAGGTAAAAGCGGATGTTTTAGCCTAAGGTAATACATCTCCAGCCAATACACTTTTGTCAAACTGTTAGCCGGGATTAATTATTCCGTCTTCCCGGAAAGTACTTAGTGCTTATCCGGGATCTCCTGAACAGGCTGGGTAAGCTTATTAGCTCTTCTTTTGGTTCTTTATTATCGCGAAATACTGATAGCGTGCAGAATAAGTAAAAGCGTAGAGACGTCATGGATGACGTTTCCGTCCAGCGAGGGCAGGACGCCCTCTCTGGACGATAGGTTTTACCTGCACGGTATCAGTATGCTTCTTCGCGATTAAAGAACTGGTAGGTTTCCAAAGGGGAGCCACCTCCCCTTTGGGTGCAGTCGGCACCCCGACAAAATGCTGAGATACCTTCAGGCTTTAAAAAGTACTTATGAAGTTTTTAGGGCGGAAATTTCTAGCCCTCGATAACTTGTAAGGGGGTCCCGGATAGGCCCTTCGGGCCTTCCGGGATGACACTCAGCCCCCGGATAACGCAAAGCATTTCCGGGGATATTAAGTTTTGGTTAGCATTGATATGAGTACGAGAGTGAGCCAATACAACATCATCTACCGGCTTTGAGCCGGTATTACTTACTCCGTTGTCCCGGCAAGCACGCGGTGCTTATCCGGGCTCTCTTGAACAGACTTGCTCAGCCTATTAAAGCGCCGTTATTCCTTACGCTGCATCCCATCAATTTTCTTTTCGAGTCGCTGCAGGTGGGCGGCGATATCGTTGATGGTAGGCTCATCTTTATGGGCTTCACGGTAAGCTTTGGCATTTTCTTCCTCCATCACATTTACCACAATACCAATCACCATGTTTAAAAATGCAAAGGCGGTAAAAAAGATAAAGCTCAGGTAGAAGAACCAGCTTAACGGATAGACTTCCATGGTTTCATACATGACGTCCGTCCAATCTTCAAAGGTCATCACCCTGAATAACGTTAACAACGAAATCGTAATGTCGCCCCACAGATCAGGGTTAATACTCTCAAACAGGGTGCTGCCGATAGCGGCGTAAATGTAGAAGATAATGAACATTAGCAGCATCACATAGCCAAGCTGCGGCAAGGCCTTCATTAGCGAGACCAGCAGTATTCGTAATTCCGGAATGATAGATATCATCCGCAATACCCTGAATACTCTTACCAAGCGGGCAATCAGTGCTGTATCACTATTCTCCAATGGTAATAAACTGACTAACACAATCAGCGTATCAAACCAGTTCCAAAAACTTTTAAAGAAATCGAGTTTGTTTCTCTCTCCTAAAAAACGAATAGATATTTCAATTAAAAAGAACGCGCTAATCAGCCAGTCGAGTACATTGGTGATCTGATTAACGGTACTTGGCATGTCGTAGGTTTTTGCCCCTACCAATAATGCCGAAAATAAAATGACAGCAATAACAAAAAGTTCGAATACTTTATTAGTACGAACCTGTTCAAATTTGAGCTGGAGTTGAGATGCCTTCATGGTCAGATAGTTTCGTTTGTGAATCGTGAAATAAGACTATATTATTGGTTTGAACTCATTTTTCAGGCCGTATCATGGACGACAGCAGCGAAAGTTTGCAAGCTAAATTAGCGCAACTGGCAGAACAATTAAATAACCATGCGCCGAGTATTGAAGAGACCCTTAAAATTAAGGCGTCGATGGAAGAAATTCTTCAACGTCTCGAGGCCTTACAGTTTACATCTAAACCCTGATAAATCATTTTGCCAATAAAAAACGCGCCGCAAGGGCGCGTTTTTTGTGTCTTGCCAAAGCTAATTACTCGCTGTCCATTGGCGCGTCTTTCAGGCCCTGACTAATCAACTCAAGGTCACTGGCGGTAAGATTACCTGCGGCTTCTTTAAGTGTAACCATCGCCTGAATAAAGTCATAACGCGCGCCCGACAGGTTAGCACGAGCGTCGAACAAATTACGGGTACTGTTAAGTACATCTACAATGGTACGCGTACCCACATCAAAACCCGCTTCAGTCGCTTTCAGGGCGCTCTCTGCAGATAATACCGCTTGTTCCAACGCGCGAATGGTTGAGATAGAGGCTTTTACATCATTGTAAGAACTACGAACCGATTGAATAGCCTGACGGTGGGCTAGTTCCAGATCCTGACTAACAGAAACATAAAGCGCCCGAGCTCGATCAGCCTGAGCGGATACCGAACCACCCTGATAAATCGGAACATTTAATGAAACGCCGATACTTTGACTATCAAAATACGGAGTAGTGTTTTCGAAACTAAACGGAGTATCTGCTGAAGCGCTATTAGATTCAATTTTAGTTTTTGAAGCTCCATAAGAAGCAGTCAATCCCAATGTTGGGTAATGACCAGCTGTAGCAATATCAATATCTTTTTTCGCTACATCTAATGCCAGTCTCTGGGCCAGCAGGGTCAGGTTAGCATCTTCAGCAATGTCCAGCCATTCAGTCACAGCCTGAGGTACAGGCGCTGAGGCGGCGAAACGTTGGGTGTCCAGCACATCCAAACGGTCATGGTATTTACCGGTAATCACGCGCAGTGCCTCACGGGCCAGTTCGATGCGATTCTCGGCCACAATTTCCTGGGCAACAGTGTTATCGTAGTTTGCCTGTGCTTCGTGTACATCCGTAATGGCGGTTAAGCCCACTTCAAAACGTTGTTTGGTTTGCTCTAGCTGGCGCTCAATGGCGCGCTTTTCGGCTTGTACAAAAGTCAGGTTATCCTGAGCTCGCAGAACATCTAAGTAGGCGGTAACCGTACGCACAATCAATTGCTGCACCGCTGCTGCATAGGTAGCATCGCTTTGTTCCGCAGACAGTTCAGCTTGATCCAAGCCCAGCCAGTTGGAGTGGTCATACAATGACATAGTAAGGTCAATACCATAACTGCTTGAGGTAGTATCGTTATCAGTATCGATGACCACAATTCCAGTAGAGCCATCATCGTTTTCTACCTGAAGATTCTGTTGGCTCTCCCTGGATGATTTACTGTAGCCCAATGAACCTGATATTTGCGGTAACAGCGCGGCACGGCTAAGTGGAATTGCCTGATAGGCCGCGTCGCGTTGTGCTTTTGCACGGTTAACAACCGGATCGTTGGCCATGGCTTGTTGATAAACGTCCAATAAGCTATCTGCTAATACTGGTGTGGTCATTCCCAGACCAAGCATCAGCGATAAAAGTGTTTTTTTCATGTGTGTGCCTTCAATCTCAACTGTGTTTACTAACTAAATGGGTGATATGGGTAGCTAAACTACGCTAGTATGGTTAACGGGTATGCCTTTGCCCGAACCATACACCCAAATGACGATCTCACTTCAATTACAATGGTGTACTTTAAAAAAATCGCATAATAAAAGACACAACTAAGTCGTAACAGAGCTTGCGTAAGTGTAACAGAATATGTGTCTTATTTACCTGAGTGTATGTATGCAAAAATTATATATACACGCATGATCGTAAATACTCAAACGCGTATAGTAACTGGTTTAACCAATAAATGAGAATGCAATGACAGCGAAAATTCAACGTTTCAACTCAGAAGACGTCAAAATCGCGGCAATTGAGCCTTTGTACGAAGGTTTCTTTACGATGGTTCGCTATGATTTTTCGCACAAAAAATACGACGGAAGCTGGACTGGCACTATTAGTCGGGAGATTTTCGAGCGGGGGCACGCTGTCGCCGTATTGCCTTACGATCCGGTTCGTCAGGAATTTGTGCTGATTGAGCAAATTCGGATTGGCGCGTTGCCCACCACCAATTCGCCCTGGCTGATTGAGATCATCGCCGGGATTATCGATGAGGGCGAAACTCAGGAGTCGGTATGTCACCGGGAAGCGCAGGAAGAAGCGGGGATTGCGCTGACTCATCTTACCAAAGCCTTGAGTTACCTGGCGAGCCCGGGTGGCACCACCGAAAGGCTACATGTGTACGTGGCCTGCACTGATGCGGCAAATGCTTCCGGTGTGCACGGACTGGAGTATGAATCAGAAGATATTTTAGTCCACCGGGTGGCAGAGGATACCGCCAGAGAGTGGCTGGAATCGGGTAAAATAGACAACGCGGCAAGCATAATTGCGTTACAATGGTTCTTTATGAACAAACACACTTTGTTAGAGCAGTGGCAGTCCGGTGACCAGTAATAAGCGTAAATATGTACCTAATTTACCTACCTTGCAGGCTATCTGCGAGCGTAATTATGTACATCTTTTAACTATGCTCCCCGACTGCGATACCGAGGATCTGACTTACCGGTTTACTGCGGGCCTGGGGTTGTCTTACCGTATTCAGATTGTTGAGTCGGCACGTTATACCAGTACCATTTTGGTGGAGCAGGTGAATGTTTCCACGCCCGGTTATCTTAAGCCATCTATGACAGTGAGAATGTACCATGATGCGCGAATGGCAGAAGTCACCTCCAGTCAGAATGCTGGCGCGCTGGCGCCTTCTTACGAATACCCCAATGCCAAAATGCGGCTTCGCAACGAAAAGCACATGGTGAATTTATTTTTAACCGAGTGGCTGCATTTTTGTCTAAATCACAACGCACAACCCATTGCCTCAACCTGAATGAAGCTGCTCCAAATATCTGACTGTCATTTATTTGCGTCGCCCGAATCTACCGCTTACGGCGGCATTAATCCCGCTGAATCCTTAACTCAGGTGTTAATTGCAGCCCGTAAAGAACAACCCAACGGTCTGCTGTTTACCGGTGATATTTCCAGTGACGAAAGTGCCGCAAGTTATCAATTGTTTTTGACGCTGGTTAAGCGATGGGGCGGCGAAATTCCATGGCGGGTGATCCCCGGTAACCACGACAACAACCCCTATTTTAATAAGCTGCTGACAAACAACTGGTTACAGGCTGGTTCACCCTGGCTGCTGAAAGGCAACTATATTCATGGCCTGGATACGCGCCTTGAGGGAACACTTGGTGTGATTGAAGAGGGGCAACTGGCTAGTGTTGCAACCAGCATATTCCGGGCACCGGATGCCGGGCATCTACTGGCAATCCATCATCACCCTGTTGCCACGGGCAGCTGGATGGATAATCATGCGCTGCAAAATACTGAGGCCCTTACTCGCTGGCTTGCAGAGCACCCGGTAAAAGCCGTATTACATGGTCACATTCACGCCGAAACCCAGGCTCAGCTCAGCGGTATACCCGTGCTTGGTGTGCCTTCTTCCTGCTGGCAGTGGCAACTTTCAGCCCAGTACGGCCTGGCCAGCGAACCAGCAGGGTTTCGGGTAATTGAATGGGCAGAAAATGGAGCTTTTACCTCCCACATACATCGGATAACGCAATAAACAGGAGTCGTCATGGCGTCGATACTTTATTTACATGGATTCTTAAGCTCTCCAAACTCGTTAAAAGCCAACCAAACCCGGGCGTACCTGCTGCAACATTCACCAGAGACAACCTTTATTTGCCCTGAATTATCCAACAGCCCGGCAGAACTCGAAGCGCAATTGCAGGCGCTGCTAAAAGATCACCCTGATTTATTTTCCGAGGGGCTGAAAGTCATTGGCAGCTCCATGGGCGGCTATCTGGCAACCTGGCTAATCGAGCAGTACGGCGGCAAAGCGGTGCTAATCAATCCGGCAGTAGCCCCTTTTGAATTACTCAAAGATTATCTCGGCGAACATGAAAACCCCTATACCAATAAGCGCTTTGTGCTTACCGAAGCTGACATTGAGCACATACGCCAGTTCTATCAGCCGCAACTGAGTTTTCCCGAGCGCTACAAGGTATTGCTGCAAACCGGCGACGAAACGCTCGATTATCGTGAAGCGGTAAAACATTATACCGGTGCCGATGTGTATATAGAAGATGGCGGCGATCACAGTTTTGTGAACTACGAAGCCCATCTGGAAGGAATAATGGCTTTCCTGGATTCGGCCGAACCAACACCAGGTTAGGTCAAATTGCGCTTCTGACAGACCCCTGATAACATCAGTTAAAAGGTTGCCTTAATGGCGTCTGTTCGCGGCGCTACCATGGCAACGTGTGTGCAGCTCAAACAAAGAATAATCACAATAATGTCGAATCAATATAATTCAGATGCAATTGAGGTCCTAAATGGTCTGGAGCCGGTTAAACGGCGTCCGGGAATGTACACAGACACGACCCGCCCGAATCACATGGGGCAGGAAGTGATCGACAACAGTGTGGACGAAGCACTGGCGGGGCACGCCTCGAATATCAAAGTTGTGCTATATGAAGACCAGTCCCTGGAAGTTGTGGATGATGGTCGTGGTATGCCGGTAGATATTCATCCGGAAGAAAAAATATCCGGGGTTGAGCTGATCATGACCAAGCTCCATGCCGGCGGTAAGTTTTCAAATAAAAACTACGAGTACTCCGGAGGTTTGCACGGCGTGGGGATCTCGGTGGTAAACGCGCTTTCTAACCGGGTAGAAGTCACTATCCGTCGTGACAGTCAGGTGTATTTTATTGCTTTTGCCGATGGCGACAGAGCGGAAGATCTTAACGTTATTGATACCTGCGGCAGGCGCAATACCGGCACCAGCGTACGTTTCTGGCCCGATCCGCAATATTTTGATTCGGCAAAGTTCTCGGTGTCAAAACTGTGTCATAACCTACGCGCTAAAGCGGTGTTATGCCCTGGGTTGCGCATTAAGTTTGAAGACAAAGTCAATAAAGAAACCCACGAATGGCATTACGAAGATGGCCTGCAGGATTATCTGTTAAGCGCGGTTAAAGACTACATTACCGTACCCGATGATGTGCCCTTTACCGGCAGTTTCAGTGGCAATGGTGAAGCGGCCGACTGGGCTGTAATGTGGTTGCCGGAAGGTGGTGAGCTCACTACCGAAAGTTACGTTAATCTTATTCCCACCGCACAGGGCGGTACCCACGTTAATGGCTTGCGTCAGGGATTGTTGGAATCTATGCGTGAATTCTGCGAATTCCGCAGTTTACTGCCGCGCGGCGTTAAATTAACGCCGGATGATATCTGGGATCGCTGCGCTTATATTCTCTCCACTAAAATGCACGACCCACAGTTTGCCGGCCAGACCAAAGAGCGATTGTCATCGCGTCAGGCGTCGGCGTTTGTTTCCGGCGTGGTTAAAGATTCGTTCAGTCTGTGGCTTAATCAACATACCGACATCGCTGAAGCGCTGGCCGAAATGTGTATCAACAATGCACAGCGCCGTTTGCGTCAAAACAAAAAGGTCGCCCGTAAGAAGGTTACTCAGGGTCCTGCGCTGCCGGGTAAGTTAACCGATTGTGGCTCGCAGGATATTACCCAGTCTGAACTGTTCCTGGTGGAAGGGGATTCCGCTGGTGGTTCCGCCAAGCAGGCCCGCGATCGTGAGTTCCAGGCCATCATGCCGCTGCGCGGTAAAATACTGAACAGCTGGGAAGTGGACTCCGGGCAAATACTTGGTTCGCAGGAAATTCATGATATTTCGGTCGCACTGGGTATTGATCCCGATTCCGAAGATTTAACCGGTTTGCGTTACGGTAAAATTTGTATTCTGGCCGATGCCGACTCAGACGGTTTGCATATCGCTACCTTACTATGTGCTTTATTTGTGCGTCACTTCCGTGCGTTGGTGAATGCCGGTCACGTGTACGTTGCCATGCCACCATTGTTTAGAATCGATGTGGGTAAAGAAGTGTTTTATGCGCTGGATGAAGCCGAAAAGCAGGGCATTCTGGATCGCATCGAAGCCGACAAAAAACGTGGCAAAGTAAACGTGCAGCGCTTTAAAGGTCTCGGTGAAATGAACCCGTTACAACTGCGCGAAACCACCATGGACCCAAATACCCGTCGGCTGGTGCAATTAACGGCTGACGATAACGATGAAATGCTCGAAATGATGGATATGCTCCTGGCGAAGAAACGCAGTGGTGATCGTAAAACCTGGCTGGAAAGCAAAGGTAATCTGGCCGAGGTAGTGTAATGGCAAGCCCGGAAACACTGTTGCAGGCTATTTTATTTGACCATGATGGAACGCTGATAAATTCGGAGGCGGTTCACTTTAAGCTATGGCAGCAAACTCTCGCGCCTTATGGTGTGGAATTAACCGACGCTTATTATAACGAGACCATGGCTGGTGTGCCCACCTCGCAAAATGGCGTGGACGTGGTGAGGGATTTCAATTTATCGGTTGAACCGGAGGCGTTAGCGAATACCAAAACCCGCCTGACCGAAGAGCATCTGCATAAATCACCCTTCCCATTAATGCCTGGCGCACAGGAAACCATGACACTTTGTCATGAGCAGGGGCTTCGCATTGCCATTGTGACAGGCGGTAGCAGGTACTCGGTTCAACGTACGCTGGAATGTTATGGCTTTGCCGACTGGATAGAATGCGTAGTGGCGGTGGAAGATGTTGAGCACAGTAAACCTGCCCCCGATTGTTACTTAATGGCACTGCAACAAATGAACCTGACAGCAGATCAGGTTATGGCAGTGGAAGATACCGAGCACGGTCTGGCCGCCGCGGTAGCTGCCGGGCTGCGTTGTGTGGCTATTCCCACTGCACAATCTGCAGGTCATGACTTTACCTCTGCGGCCGCAGTGTATTCCTCTTTGTCCGATTGGACTGACAGAGAATTTAGCTAATAGCCTGCGCTGAAAGGATTTTAGGAACATGTTAGGCCGTTTTCTGCTTTTTATTATTTTGCTGCTGGTCGTGGCACTGGTGCTGCTTGGCGTGCTGGTGGTCGATGGCTCTCCTAAGGTCAGTCGCGTATCCTCCCAGCAGGTCGATAACGCTGAAACGGTGCATGCCTTACTTCGCCAATTAAAAAACAGTCTTGAAGATCGCCATTCTCAGCAGCGCGTTGAAGTGTCTGAAGCGCAGTTTGAAAGTCTGATGGGATTTGCTCAGCGCGCCGTGCCGGGCTTTAATGGTGCGGTCGAGGTGGAAACAGAGCAAACGCTTATCGCTGCAAGTATTGCTTTGCCGGCACCAGCCGATGAATTTTATATTAACCTGTCTGCTCAGGTGATACCTGGCGAGGGGATTAACATCGACCACGTAAGGGTTGGTAACCTGGTGGTGCCAGGGGATACTGCGTTATCGAGCGCGGTATGGCTGGTAGACCGATTTACCAGTAGTGATGTAGCCAGTACCGCGGCGAACCAGATTACCCAAATCACTATGTCTGATGAGCGGTTGGTGCTGGACATGCGCCCACTTGATGAATTACTCCAGCAAATCGATGTTGCCCGGGAAAACATCAGTACCGGTGTGGATGAACTCGGCGAGTTAACCTCCGATTATCTGGCTTACATTAATGGCTCGCCTTTAGGGCGCTCGCCATCGCCGCAGTCGGTTGCTAATTACCTTAACCTGATGCTCAGCCGGGCCGCTTCACTGAGGAAAGATGGCGATCCGGTAATGCATAATCAGGCTGCGCTGCTGGCTTTAGCCATCTTTCTGGGCGATCACAGGATCAGCGGACTAGCCGGGGCAAGTCAGCCACAAGGGGAATTGCCGGTTGAGTCTAAAGCGCCGGCCGTGCTCGCCCAGCGTAACGATCTGGCTCGTCATTTTACTATTTCTGCGGCCTTGCAAATTCTTTCTCAGCAAAACATGACACTGGCCATTGGCGAATTTAAGGAACTGATGGACCGGGCTATGGGTGGCAGTGGCTACAGCTTTGTTGATCTGGCGGCGGATATGTCGGGAATGGCGTTTGCGCGTATTGCTACTCAGCCAGACAGCGCGGTGCAACTCCAGGAACTGGCGCAACAGGGCCTTCGTGAGCGGGATATTCTGCCGTACATCGGTGGCTTACCGGAAGGACTGAGCAAGCAGGAGTTCCGGCGCCGCTACAGCGAGGTAGACAGCCCCGCTTACCGAAAGCAGGTTGCTGAGATTCAACAGCGTATTGATAACCTGCCGCTATATCAGTAGCGACAGCGGGCTTATTTCTTCACGCTGCTGACAAATTGCTGCAGGGTGCTTAGTGCCAGTTCTATTTTCTTTACTAATGGCAGCAGTGCCTGTTTAGCATCTTCATCGTTAAGTTGTTTGAGGGCTTGCCAGTCGGCGGCAATTTCTTCCACGTAGGGGCCAAAGCGTTTTGAGCGGGTGGTAAAGCCACTATCATCAGCAAAGATGGCAGCAAACTTGCCCTGCTGCTGGTGCTGCAACTGATCAAGGATCTGATCAGCATCTACCGCTTTGCGATAAAGTGTTTGTAGCGTTTCCTGTAATTGCTGGTGAACAGAATCCAAAGAGCGCTCCTTAAGTAAAACAGAAAAAAGACTAAAGAATGGTTAAGGTCTGCCGATATAGCAGTGAGGTGGGCAATTCTGCCCACTTTTTAACGTTGCTACAAGTAAATAAGGAAACTGGTATGGATATTCAAGGTGCAGGCGCCTCTGGAACGTCCGGTGCGTCGCTTGAGTTGGCTTCTCTCAAACTGGCCAAGGGCCAGCAAGAGCAGGAAGGAAAGGCGACGCTTCAGTTGCTGGAATCAGCTGCTGACGTACCAAAACCTACGTCCGCCAACCCGGCTATCGGTGCCAACATCGATACGTACGCGTAATACAGACTGAGCCTTAGGGATTAGTCTTGCGGATAAAGACGTAAGTCAACCGGCGTTTTGCCAGGCTGGCCACCAATTTCGGTAACGAGTTTGGGAACCATGAAGCCTGGTAATCGCTTTATCACTTCGGTCATTATTTCCCTCGCTTGTTCTACATCAATATCAAAATGCGCAGCACCCTGTACCTTATCTAACAGATGCAGGTAGTAAGGCATAATGCCCGCAGCAAACACCGTTTCGTTTAACCGTGCCTGCGTATCGGCGGTGTCGTTTACCCCTTTTAGTAATACTGCCTGATTAAGCACTGTGACTCCCGCCTGACGCAAAGGCGCAAGTTTTTCGGCCAGTTCAGTCGACACTTCATTGGCGTGGTTGATATGCAGTACCAGTACACGTTGCACGGGTAGCCCGGCAAACCAGCGATAGAAAGAAGCGTCGAGCCTCGAGGGCATTACCACCGGCAGGCGGGTGTGGATACGCAGTCTTTTTACATGGGGAATGGCGGCTATCTTTTCGGCCAGAGCGGCGAGTTTGCTGTCTTTTGCCATTAACGGGTCGCCACCAGAAAGAATGACTTCGTCAATGGCTGGACTGGCAGCAATATAAGCAATATTGTTTTCCAGCTCGGAATTGTTCAGTGCATTATCGGCGTAGGGAAAATGCCGGCGAAAACAATAGCGGCAATTTACGGCGCAGCCGCCTTTTACAATCAATAGCACGCGGCTGTGGTACTTATGTAACAAGCCGGGATTCGCGGTATCATGTTCTTCAAGCGGATCCGGGCTGAACCCTGGCGCTGTGAGAAATTCCTGTTTGCTTGGCAGCACCTGCAATAAAAGCGGATCTTGCCAGTTGCCTTTTTCCATTAATGAGGCAAAAAAACGCGGTACCCGCATAGGAAATAAGCGACGGGCTTCGGCATCGGAGCCAAAGTCGGATGGGTCCAGATCCAGGTAACTGAGCAGTGAAAATGGATCAGTAAAGCCACTGGCTAACTCTTTTTGCCAGTTTTGCTCTACAGTTATGCTATTTTTTTGTATTATTTGCGCCACTAATACTAAAACCTACAGTGTTTATTGAGGAATTATGGCTAATTTCAGCACTAACGAGTTCAAAGCGGGCCTGAAAATCATGCTCGACGGCGAACCTTGCAACATTCTTGAAAACGAATACGTTAAGCCGGGTAAAGGCCAGGCATTTAACCGGGTTAAAATTCGTAAACTGATTTCTGGCAAAGTGCTGGAAAAAACCTTTCGCTCCGGTGAATCAGTCGAAGGCGCAGACGTAATGGATACGGAACTGGCCTACCTGTATACCGACGGCGAATTCTACCACTTTATGAATAATGAAACATTCGAACAAATCGCTGCCGACGAAAAAGCAGTGGGCGAGAATGTTAAGTGGTTGGTAGAAAACGATGTTTGCACCATTACTTTATGGAATGGCACGCCTATCACTGTCAGTCCGCCAAATTTTGTTGAGCTGGAAATTACCGAAACCGATCCAGGTCTGAAAGGTGATACGGCTGGTACCGGTGGTAAACCTGCTACACTAAGCACCGGCGCTGTAGTTCGCGTACCGTTGTTTGTGCAAACCGGCGAAGTTATCAAGGTTGATACCCGTACCGGCGAATACGTTTCCCGCGTACAAAAATAACCCCTTCACTGCGTACCTTCCGGCCGGACAGGTACGCAGATTTACCAGCGTACCCTATGACAACTCCAGACAACTGGCGGCCCACCGCCTCATTACAAGCCCTGCGTGAACGCGCTCAACTCTATGCAGCCATTCGCCGTTTTTTCACCGAACGTGAGGTGTTGGAAGTCGATACACCAGTGTTATCTCACGGTACCGTCACCGATGTTTTTATTGATGGCTTTTCCACAAATTTCGCCTACAGCGACAGCGGCCATAATGAAACACTGTATTTACAGACATCGCCCGAATTCGCTTTAAAACGCTTACTCGCCAGCTACCAGACATCCATTTACCAGATGTCAAAAGCGTTTCGCCATGAGGGCTTCGGCCGTTTACATAACCCCGAATTTACCATGCTGGAATGGTATCGGGTTGGGCTTAATCACCATGAGTTGATGGATGAAATAAGTGACCTGCTTAAAGCCCTTATTGGCGTGCAGCACACCGAGCGCATGACCTATCAACAGGCCTTTCAAAAGTACCTGAAGCTTGACCCGTTAAGCGATAGTACCCAGCGTATTGCAGAAGTTTTTAACGATTGTAATATCGATCTCAGTGATGAATATCCCATTGATCATGATGGCATGCTGCAGTTGTTGTTTAGTTATGAAATTGAGCCCAAGATTGGCCTGCAGTTTCCCTGTTTTATTTATGACTACCCGGCCTCGCAGTCGTCACTGGCAAAACTTAACCGCGATGATCCGCGGGTAGCCGATCGTTTCGAACTCTATTTTAAAGGCACCGAGCTGGCGAACGGATTTCATGAGTTGCAGGATGCATCGGAGCAGCGCAAACGCTTTGAGCACGACAACCGTTTGCGCCGCACCTTCCGGTTGGAGGAAAAACCCCTCGACGAACGCTTCCTTGGCGCGTTAGAGGGGGGGTTACCTGCTTGTGCAGGTGTGGCCATGGGCATTGACCGTATTTTAATGCTCAAACATGGCTACACACACATCGAGCAGGTGCTGGCGTTTCCGGTTAATCGCGCTTGACTACTTTAAAAGGGATTTAAGGTATAGCCCTGCTGTTGCAGCAGTGCATGAGCACTCATAGCAGATAGTGCCACTTCTACTCCGGGCAGAAAAGCATCATTAGCATAGCCATGGCCCGCGGCAGACTGACCGCACACAATCACCCGAACCTGATGCGCCATCAGCGCATTTAATAACGGTCTATTGGCATTTTTTACTCCCTGTTTTTGTTGGTAGGCAGCGTCAGCGAGTAAATCCAGTGTGGCACTGCCGTGCACCACCAACGCCAGTTGAATATTTTCAACGGGTACACCGCTGGCTACATGCATATTAATGAATCGGGCAAGACTGTCGAACTGACGGTTTAACTCACCCGGCTCAGCCCCTTTTGCGACATCGAAAGCCACTTTAAATTGCGTGTCGGCGTTAAACTTAACTCCCTTAACCTGCACCTTTTTGCCATAGTCCTGAAACACCGGTCCTGCGCTAAATTCAGCGGCAGAACAGACGCTGGCAACCAAAATGCAGCTTAAGATAAGCCTCGAAATACACAATGAAACCGACTGACGAATACTCATGTTTTCTCCATAGATAAAAATACTGAATCGATAGTGCTGTTATTTTCACCATAACGGAATACACCAAATGGATACAGTACTTAAATAACAACAGCCAAAACCTTAACCTAAACCACAAAAAAATCACTCGGTTATCAAAAGGATTATTTTTATTGGTTTAAAATGAAAGTAAGTGCTTACATTAACTGGCTTGGGAATGTTTGCTCAGCGACCATTTGCGTAATTTCGTCGGTAACCGGCGCTTGACGAAATCGTAGTAGAAGAGGTAATGTTATATTGTAACATTAACCCTTATCGACAGATTCAAGGTCAAACTAAAAATGAAAAGACAAACCGTAATTGGTGCTGCAGTTTTTATGGCATTAACCGCCCAGGCCGCCTCGGCAACCACAGTAAAGGGTAAAGTAACTAATGAAGCGGGTGAGCCTGTCGCTGGCGCTGAAGTGCGTATAGAAGGCTCCAAGCAGGTCACTTCTACTGATGCTCAGGGTAACTATGAATTTACTGGCGTACAGTTACCCCATGTGCACCTGCATGTTTATTCTCCCGATTATGTGCATGGTGATAACGACCTTGGTGATATTAATAGTGACCAGGTAGCAGACTTTGTCCTGACTCCTGTATCCATTGAAAACATAGTGGTTACTGCCAGTGTACTGGGGTCTTCGGTACTGGAATCGGTCACACCGGTGTCGGTTATCGATGAATACAAACTGCGAAAAATTCAGGCTGAAACCTTGGGGGAAACGTTAAAGAATACGCCCGGAGTACACAGTACTTACTTTGGCCCGGTGGCTAGTAGCCCGGTGATCCGCGGAAACGATGGTCCACGGGTAAAAATCGTGCAGAATGGCCTGGATGTATCAGACGTATCGCGTATCGGCCCGGATCACAACGTGGCAGCAAACAGTACCAGCGCCACTCAGGTTGAGGTGCTGCGCGGCCCGGCGACGCTGCAATACGGTAGTGGTGCTATCGGTGGGGTAGTGAACGTGGTAGACAATCGTATCCCCCGCGAAGTGCCGGCCGGGATAGAAGGGGATGTGGAGGCCAACTACGCTACGGTTAACGATGGCAAGTTCGGCCGCTTCAATCTGACCGGTGGACAAAACAATATCGCTTTTCATGTGGATGGTTTTAAACGTAAAACTGACAACGCGGATATTCCGGGTTACGCATCGGTAATGCCCGATGAAGACGAGCAGCCGGGTACCCTGGAAAGCAGCGCAATGGATACCACCAATGTAACCGCTGGTTTGTCTTTGGTAGACGAAGAAGGGTACTTTGGTTTCTCGGTGGAAAAACTCGACAATTTTTACGGCGTGCCAGGCCATCACCATCATCATGAAGAAGAGCATGATGAGGCTGAGGGTGAAGCGCATGACGAACACGACCATGAGGAAGAAGGCGGTACCAACCTCGACGTGGATATGACCCGGTATCAGGCCGCCGGTGAGTGGTATTCACCGTTTAAAGGCATCAGCTCACTTAAGTTTGGCGCTGCGTACACCGATTATGAGCACGTAGAGATTGAAGACGACCAGGTGGGAACTCGCTTTACTAACCAGGGCAGCGATATCCGACTGGCAGCAACTCATACAGACATTGATGCCTGGCACGGCGTGTTTGGTTTGCAATACCACAACAGTGATTACGCTGCTGAAGGTGATGAGGCCTATACGCCACCAACAGAAACCGAAAGCATGGCGTTGTTTTTGGTTGAGCAGAAGAAATTTGGTTCCCTGATCCTTGAGTTGGGCGGACGCCTGGAGCGTACTACCTACAACGCTGACACGGTAGATTTTGAACTCGAAGTTGCAGAACACGAAGAAGACCACCATGACGAAGATGGTCATGAAGAAGAGCATGACCATGCGCTCGAGTTTAACTTCGATGAGTACGCCTTCACCAGTAGCTCGCTTTCCGCAGGTGTTAACTGGGAATACACCCCGGGCTACTCTGTAGCCCTTACGCTGTCTCGTAATGAGCGCGCCCCCAGCCAGCAAGAGTTATTCTCTGCCGGTCAGCATCTGGCTACGCAAACCTTCGAGGTGGGCCTGGTTTATGATATGGATGAAGACGGTGAGGTGTCTGAAACGCTTCGTGATGTGAAAGAAGAAGTGAGCAACAACATCGACCTCACCCTCCGGAAGTTCAGTGGCGACAGCGGTTACACACTCTCGTTCTTCTATAATCAGGCTGATGACTATATTTATCAGAGTGCCACCGAGCTGACTGCACTGGCGCACGACCACGAGGAAGCAGTTCACGACGAGTCTGAAGAACACGAAGATCATGCTGAAGAGGGGACTCCGGTTTATTACTTTAACCAGGACGATGCCACTATCTACGGTATGGAAGCTGAAGGCTTTGTTGATCTTAATGTTAACTGGCGTCTAAGCGTGTTTGGCGACTACATTCGCGCCAAAATCGACGCCGATAACCTGCCACGTATTCCGCCTTTACGGTTGGGCTCCACCATCAGTTATGAAGGTGAAGCGCTAAGCTCAGAACTATCGGTAGTGTGGTATGACGATCAGACTAAAACCACCGTGTATGAAACCCCGACAGAGGGGTACACGCTGGTGAATGCCTCGGTAGATTATCGCTTGTCTGATACCCAGGACTGGACGGTATATGTAAGAGCCAATAACCTGTTTGATGAAGAAGCCCGGGTGCATACTTCATTTTTGAAAGATCAGGCGCCATTGCCCGGTCGTAACTTTACGGTAGGAACGCGATTGCGTTTTTAAGATTTTGTCTGACATTATTCCCATACCTTGGCGGCATTTATGCCGCCTTTTTTGTCTGCGACTTTTAGCTTTTAGTTCTCTTTTTAGTCTTTGATTTGTAACTAAATGTAATGATGTGTAAAGAGTTGTACCGGTAAAGAACCAAACCAGAAAAAGAGCGTCTGTTGAGGGTGGCAATGCGTTTTTGTTTTGCCGCTCATCCGGTTAAACGGGAAAACACATATATTATCTAAGGACAATCTTTGACTATGAAAACTTCCGTATTCTATGGTTACATTCGCTTTGCGTGCCTGTTGTATTTGATCTCTATTTTAGGTGCATGTGGCGGCTCAGGCGGCTCTGACGACAGTGATTACAATGAAGCGTATCTGCAGTTTTATAATGGCTCCCCCAATGGCGCTACGGTCTATATAAAAGAACTGGATGGTAGCAATTTGGGCAGCGCGCAATTTGGCGATAGCAGTGCCCTGATAGGCCTGGAGAAAGGAGAAATTGAACTGGAGTTTTATCGCTACGATGCTGACGACAAGCAGGTTGTCATCGATACCCTTAGCGTGGATCTTAAAGAGTCCCATAAAACCATGGTGTTTTTAAGTGGCGATTTTTCTGACCCAGTGTTTACGACCGAGCAATTTAAGCGGGAGACGCTGGAAGACCACTTCAGGCTTATGGCAATGTCGGTCATGCTTGATGACACCAAACAGTATGACCTCTACATGAGTGACGCCGGAGACCCGTTCGAAGCGGCGAACATGCTGGGCACGATTGTGCCGGGGAAGCTGACTGAATATGAATACTGGGATGGCGATGCCGACAGCGACGATTTTAATGAAGATGAATATACGATTTATCTCACCGAGCCAGGTTCAACTGAGGTTGTTTTTGAATCGCCGACAATCAATTTTGAATATGCGACTGAATACGTCTTAGTGACGCGGGACATCTCCGGTGCGATTCAAAATGGCATGATAGTAGACATGGTACTTAACTCGTCAGCGGTCAGCAGCATTACGGATGTTGACGCATCTTCGCAATACCGTATATACAACAGTGTCCAAAGCGATTCGCCGGTTACCGTGAAACTGGTTGGCGACAACGCAGATGAGGCTATTAGTGTTACCCTGGCAGCTGGTGAAGTTAGTGAATTTACAGAGATAGAGTATGGTGATTATAGCATTGAGGCCTCGCTCCCTGATAACAGTTTGGCTGCGTTAACCAATAAATTAATCACATTGAACCAAAGTGAGAGTAAAGCAATTGTACTGCATGAGGAAAACAATGCTTTAGCGACAGTGACGTTTGTTGAAAGCGCTTTATCTCAGGCATACGATAAAACAATTAATTTTGTAAACCTGGTCGATGCGTACAACGACGTAGACTTTTATCTTGTACGTCAGGATGAAACCATTGATACGGCTCAATTTACGGCAAAGTTCGTAGAGTATTTAGAAACCGAAACCATTGTCGTACCCGGTGACTATTACGAAATCATCGCTATCCATGAAGATAACAATGATGAGCGTTATCTGCTTTATAGGTTAGCGTTATATGGTTTTAACGAGGAATCGAACTACATTGTTACCCTCGAAGACGCCGAAAATAGCGGTGGCTTTAAGGTTACTGTCATCGATTAAGCAATAATTGTTGATACCCCGCCAGTAAAAACAGGCCGTAAGCCCTGCTTTTACTGGCATTAGTGGCGGTATTCGGTTAACTTAGCTGGCGCTACTAAATAAATCCCCAATTAGTCAAAAATAATTCAAATTCCCGCTACACTCCCTCCATCTTTTCTGTTATTATTTCGCGCCCTTTTTAGCGGGGTATGGTTTAAAAATGGTCAAAAAGATCGTTTTTAACGCAATCGGAGACTCGAGAGAGTCATAATTAACAGCGGAGCATTAATCATGATCCAAATGCAAACTAACCTGGATGTTGCCGACAACAGCGGCGCTCGCAGGGTTCAGTGTATTAAGGTTCTTGGTGGCTCGCATCGCCGTTATGCAGGTATCGGTGACATCATCAAAGTTACTGTTAAGGAAGCAATTCCTCGCGGTAAAGTAAAAAAAGGTGATGTTCTGAACGCAGTGGTGGTGCGTACTAGAAAAGGCATTCGTCGTGCAGATGGTTCTACCATCCGTTTCGATAGTAATGCGGCTGTTTTGCTTAATGCAAACAAGCAACCAATTGGTACGCGTATCTTTGGACCGGTAACCCGTGAGCTGAGAAGTGATAACTTCATGAAGATCATCTCACTGGCCCCAGAGGTACTATAAGGAGTCACGATAATGGCTAATAAAATTCGTCGTGATGATGAAGTAGTCGTATTAGCGGGTAAAGATAAAGGCAAGCAAGGCAAAGTCGTGCGTGTCCTGAACTCTGATGACCGTGTAGTCGTTGAAGGTGTAAATCTTGTCAAGAAACACCAAAAGCCTAACCCACAACTGGGTGAAGCTGGCGGTATCATTGAAAAAGAAGCATCCATTCACGTTTCTAATGTTGCGGTAGTTAACCCGGCCACGGGTAAAGCTGATCGCGTTGGTTTCCGTACTGAAGACGGTAAGAAAGTTCGTTTCTTTAAGTCTAACGGCGAACTCGTTTAATTTATTGGAGAGTACGATGGCGAAACTGCATGATTTCTATAAAGAAACAGTAGTAGCTGAACTTGCGAAGCAGTTCGGATACAAAAGCGTCATGCAAGTCCCTCGGATTGAAAAAATCACTCTAAACATGGGTTTAGGTGAAGCAGTTGCTGACAAGAAAGTTCTTGAGCACGCGACAGCAGATATGACTGCTATCGCTGGCCAAAAGCCAATTGTTACAGTTGCACGTAAATCAGTAGCGGGTTTTAAAATCCGTGAAGGTTATCCGATTGGCTGTAAAGTAACCCTGCGCGGCGAGCGCATGTGGGAATTCTTAGAGCGCTTAATTTCGATTGCAATTCCACGTATCCGTGACTTCCGTGGTCTGAACGCTAAGTCGTTCGACGGACGTGGTAACTACAGCATGGGTGTACGCGAGCAAATTATCTTCCCTGAAATCGATTTCGATAAGGTAGATAAAGTTCGTGGTATGGATATCACCATCACTACCAGTGCTGGCACTGACGAAGAAGCGCGCGCATTACTTAGTGCGTTCAACTTCCCATTCAGAAAATAAGGTGTAGGGTTATGGCAAAAGAATCAATGAAGGCCCGTGAAGTAAAGCGTGCAAAGCTTGTTGCTAAGTATGCTGAAAAACGTGCTGCGCTTAAAGCGATTATCAGCGATGTTAACGCCTCTGAAGAAGAGCGTTGGGATGCTGTATTGAAGCTACAACAACTACCACGTGATAGCGCCAAATCTCGTCAGCAAAACCGCTGCCGTGTTACTGGTCGTCCACATGGTTTCCTACGTAAGTTCGGTCTGAGCCGTATCAAGTTGCGTGAAGCAGCGATGCGCGGTGAAGTCCCTGGCTTGAAAAAAGCCAGCTGGTAAGGAGTAGCTGATATGAGCATGCAAGATCCTATCGCGGATATGTTTACCCGCATCCGTAACGGCCAGATGGCACAGAAAGTTTCTGTACTTATGCCTTCTTCTAAGCAACGTGTAGCAATTGCTGGCGTACTTAAAGCTGAAGGTTATATTACTGACTTCGCTGTATCTGGTGACGTTAAGCCTGTTTTAGAAGTGACCCTTAAGTACTTCGAAGGCAAGCAAGTAATCGACACAATTGAACGTGTAAGCCGTCCTGGTCTGCGCATCTATAAGAAAAAAGATGAGTTGCCAAAAGTAATGGGTGGTTTAGGTGTTGCTATCGTGTCAACTTCTAAAGGTGTGATGACTGACCGTGCTGCGCGTAAAGCAGGCATGGGCGGTGAGATCATCGGTTATGTAGCGTAACGGAGGAGTTGAAATGTCACGTGTAGCAAAGGCCCCTGTTGACCTCGCCTCTGGTGTAGAGATTTCGATCTCAGGTCAAGAAGTCACAATCAAAGGTAAAAATGGTACATTGACCCGCGTGTTTAACGACGCAGTTGAAGTAGTACAGGAAGAGAACCAGGTTAAGGCGTTACCTCGTGAAGGTTTCCCTGATGCATGGGCTCAGGCTGGTACTGTTCGCGCACTGTTAAACTCAATGGTTCAAGGTGTATCGCAAGGTTTTGAGAAAAAACTGCAGCTGTTAGGTGTTGGTTATCGTGCGCAGGCACAAGGTAACAAACTGAATCTGACTCTGGGTTTCTCTCATCCTGTAGCATATGAAATGCCGGCAGGTATTACAGTTGAAACTCCGACCCAAACTGAAATCGTCGTGAAAGGCGCCGATAAGCAGGTAGTTGGTCAGGTTGCGGCGAACATTCGCGCGTACCGTCCACCAGAGCCTTACAAAGGTAAAGGTGTTCGTTATGCAGACGAGCATGTGCGTCGTAAAGAAGCTAAGAAAAAGTAGGTGGGTGATACGATGGATAAGAAAGCAGCACGCTTGCGTCGCGCAACTCGCGCACGCGCTAAAATTCGTGAACTGGCCGCGCATCGCTTGGTGATTAACCGTACACCTCGCCACATCTATGCTCAGTTAATCGCTCCTAGCGGTGCTGAAGTATTGGCGGCGGCTTCTACGGTTGAAAAAGATCTGGCTAAAGATCTGAAATCAACTGGCAACGCTGAAGCAGCGGCTTTAGTAGGTAAAGCAATCGCAGAACGCGCTATCGAAAAAGGCATCAAAGATGTTGCTTTCGATCGTAGCGGTTTCAAATACCACGGTCGCGTTAAAGCATTAGCTGATGCAGCTCGCGAAGCTGGCCTTCAGTTCTAGGAGTTAATAATGGCTAAACAAGAAGTTCAAACAGGTGAACTGTTAGAAAAATTGATTGCTGTTAACCGCGTATCTAAAGTGGTTAAAGGTGGTCGTATCTTCAGTTTCACTGCATTGACAGTAGTTGGTGACGGCAATGGCCGTGTTGGTTTTGGTTACGGTAAAGCACGTGAAGTGCCAGCCGCTATCCAAAAAGCGATGGAAAAAGCCCGTCGTAACATGGTTAACGTGGACCTGAATGGTCACACGCTGCAGCACCCTATTAAAGGTCGTCACTCTGGCTCGAAAGTTTACATGCAGCCTGCATCAGAAGGTACCGGTATCATCGCCGGTGGTGCGATGCGTGCAGTACTTGAAGTAGCTGGTGTGCAGAACGTACTTTCAAAATGTTACGGCTCTACAAACCCAATCAACGTTGTTCGTGCAACCGTTAACGCGCTGACCGAGATGAACTCGCCAGCCGGTATCGCTGCTAAACGTGGATTGTCTGTAGATGAAATTTTGGGGTAATCAGACATGGCAACGATTAAAGTAAAGCAAACTAAAAGTGCAATTGGCCGTCTGCCAAAGCACAAAGCGACGCTTAAAGGTTTAGGCCTGCGTAAAATCAACCATGTTCGTGAACTCGAAGATACCCCTGCCGTACGTGGCATGATCAACCGTGTATATTACATGGTTGAGATCGTGGAGGAGTAAGACATGCGTTTAAATACAATTTCTCCTGCCGAAGGATCAAAGACAAGCGCTAAGCGTGTTGGTCGTGGTATCGGTTCTGGTCTTGGTAAAACTGGTGGTCGTGGTCATAAAGGCCAAACCAGCCGTTCTGGCGGTTCTATCAAGCCAGGCTTCGAAGGTGGTCAGATGCCTATTCAGCGCCGTCTGCCTAAGTTCGGTTTCACTTCTCGTAAGAGCTTTGTATCCGATCAGGTTACACTGACTGAAATCGCTAAGGTCGAAGGTGACACAGTAACGGTAGACACTTTAAAAGCAGCAGGTCTGATTAAGAAAGACGTGCTGTTCGTTAAAGTACTTAAGAGCGGTGAAGTATCACGCGCTGTTACTGTTAGCGGGTTGAAGGTTACTAAAGGTGCCAAAGAGGCGATTGAAGCTGCTGGCGGTAAAGTAGAGGAATAAGCTAAATGGCGAAACCAGGATTGGATTCGGGCGCAAAAAGCGGCTTGAGTGAGCTTAAAGCAAGGTTGTTGTTCGTACTTGGTGCGATTGTAGTATTCCGGTTGGGTTCATATGTGCCTATTCCTGGTATCGATGCTGCAGTATTGTCGCAACTGTTCGAGCAACAAAAAGGTACTATCGTAGAGATGTTCAACATGTTCTCCGGTGGTGCGCTTGAGCGTGCATCAGTTCTGGCTTTGGGGATTATGCCTTACATTACTGCATCGATTATTATGCAGCTGCTCTCTGTTGTGCATCCGCCAATGGTTGAGTTGAAAAAAGAAGGTGAAGCAGGCAGACGTAAAATTAGTCAGTATACGCGTTATTTAACGCTGGTATTGGCAACGTTCCAGTCTATCGGTATTGCTACCGGCCTGCCTAACCTGATTAGTGGTTTGGTGATTAATCCTGGCTTCGGATTTTACTTTACAGCGGTAGTAAGCCTGGTCACCGGGACAATGTTCCTGATGTGGCTGGGTGAGCAAATTACCGAGCGAGGTATCGGTAACGGTATCTCTATTTTGATATTTGCTGGTATTGTTGCCGGTCTGCCAACAGCGATAGGTCAGACCGCGGAACAAGCAAGACAGGGCGACATCAATATGTTGTTGTTACTGTTGATTGGCGCCATTGTAGTAGGCTTAACGTATCTGGTAGTGTTTGTAGAACGCGCCCAGCGTCGTATTGTGGTAAACTATGCAAAACGTCAGCAAGGCCGTAAGGTTTACGCTGCTCAGAGCACACACTTACCACTAAAAGTAAACATGGCCGGGGTAATCCCACCAATCTTTGCTTCCAGTATCATTCTGTTCCCTGGTACCATAGCGGGCTGGTTTGGACAAAATGAATCAATGGCCTGGTTACAGGACGTAGCATTATTGCTATCGCCCGGTCAGCCGTTGTACGTGATGTTATATGCAGTAGCGATTATCTTCTTCTGTTTCTTCTATACTGCGCTGGTATTTAACCCGCGCGATACAGCAGACAACCTGAAGAAATCCGGTGCATTCATTCCTGGCATCCGCCCGGGTGAACAAACCTCACGTTATATCGATAAGGTAATGACTCGCCTGACACTTGCTGGCGCTTTGTATATAACCTTTATTTGTTTAGTGCCCGAGTTCATGTTGATTGCGTGGAACGTGCCTTTCTACTTCGGTGGAACGTCACTGTTGATTATCGTAGTCGTTATCATGGACTTTATGGCACAGGTGCAGACCCATCTGATGTCCAGTCAGTATGAGTCTGTTCTGAAGAAAGCGAATCTTAAAGGCTACGGCCGCTAAGATAAGCCTACTACGGAGTGATGTAATGAAAGTTCGTGCATCAGTTAAAACGATTTGCCGTAACTGCAAAATCATCAAGCGCAACGGCGTTGTGCGTGTGATTTGTAGTTCTGACCCTAAGCACAAGCAGCGTCAGGGCTAATCACCATAACGGTGAGTAATTTGTTAAACCTGTAAGCAGAGCCTGACATCAGGTTCTGCTTTCGGCGCAGATAAGTTAATCACCTTTTATTTGCAATTTGTTCGACGGGTAAGTATCCTATCGGGCTTTTTAGGCCGTCGACTATAATTAAGAGGAGTGCTGTTAATGGCCCGTATCGCTGGCATTAACATTCCTGAGCACAAGCACGCTGTGATCGCCCTTCAGGCAATCTTCGGCGTTGGTCCTACACGTGCGAAAAGCATTTGTGCAGGCGCTGGTGTTGCAGAAGATACAAAAATCAAAGAGCTTGATGAAGCTACAATCGAGAAGCTTCGTGAACAAGTGGCGTTATTCACCGTAGAAGGTGACTTACGTCGTGAAGTTTCTATGAGCATCAAACGTTTGATGGACCTGGGTTGCTTCCGTGGTATTCGCCACCGTCGTAGCTTGCCTCTACGTGGTCAGCGCACTAAAACCAATGCGCGTACCCGTAAAGGTCCTCGTAAGCCAATTAAGAAGTAAACGGGGAGTATAAGTTATGGCAAAAGCACCAGCTCGTAGCACGCGTAAGCGCGCTAAACGTCAGGTTGCAGACGGTATGGCTCATATCCATGCGTCTTTCAATAACACAATTGTGACTATCACAGATCGTTCAGGCAACGCACTTGCATGGGCAACTTCTGGTGGTTCAGGTTTCCGTGGTTCACGTAAATCTACCCCATTTGCTGCACAGGTAGCTGCTGAGCGTGCCGGCGTAGCCGCGCAAGAATACGGTCTGAAAAACCTTGAAGTATTCGTTAAAGGTCCAGGTCCAGGCCGTGAGTCTGCGATCCGTGCCCTGAACGCTACAGGTTACAAGATCACAAACATTACCGATGTGACGCCTATCCCTCACAACGGTTGTCGTCCACCGAAAAAACGTCGCGTTTAATCGACGGACAGTTGGAGAAAGAACATGGCAAGATATTTGGGTCCAAAACTCAAGCTTAGCCGCCGTGAAGGAACAGACCTGTTCCTGAAAAGCGGCGTTCGCGCAATCGATTCTAAATGTAAAATCGACACTGCGCCTGGTCAGCACGGTGCCCGTCGTGGTCGTCTGTCTGACTACGGTGTGCAGCTGCGTGAAAAGCAAAAAGTCCGTCGTATGTACGGCATTTTAGAAAAGCAATTCCGTAACTACTATAAAGAAGCCGCTCGTCTGAAAGGCAACACTGGTGAAAACCTGTTGCAACTTCTTGAGCAGCGTCTTGATAACGTAGTTTATCGTATGGGATTTGCCAGTACTCGTGCAGAAGCACGTCAGCTGGTTAGCCATAAAGCTATTTTAGTAAATGGTAAAGTGGTAAACATTCCATCGTTTAACGTTACTGCCGAAGACGTGGTTTCTGTTCGTGAAAAAGCTAAAAAGCAAGCGCGTATCGCGGCTGCTTTGGAACTGGCTGAACAGCGTGAGAAGCCAACCTGGATTGAAGTAGACAGCAACAAAATGGAAGGTACGTTCAAGCGTGTTCCTGAAAGAACTGACTTGTCTGCCGAAATTAACGAACAGTTGATCGTCGAACTTTACTCTAAGTAAAGCTAACTAAAGAGGAAGCATTGTGGGTTCTGTGACTGAATTCCTTAAACCGAGATTAGTTGAGATCGAAAACGTTTCTCCTACTCGTGCCAAAGTAACTTTGGAACCCCTGGAGCGTGGTTTTGGCCACACTTTAGGTAACGCCTTACGTCGCATCTTACTGTCATCCATGCCTGGATGTGCGGTAACTGAAGTTGAGATCGACGGCGTCCTTCACGAGTACAGCACCAAAGAAGGTGTTCAAGAAGATGTAATCGAGATCTTGTTGAACCTTAAAGGTTTGGCGGTACGCTTAGAAGGCAAAAACGAAGCGACTCTGACTCTGGTGAAATCTGGCGCTGGCCCTGTTGTAGCTGGTGACATCCAGCATGATGGTGACGTAGAAATCGTAAACCCTGAGCACGTAGTTTGTACTTTAACTGGCGAAGCTGAAATCAGCATGCGCATCAAAGTAGAAATGGGTCGTGGTTACGTTCCAGCGTCAACTCGTCGTTCCTCTGAAGAAGATGATCGCCCAATTGGTCGTTTATTAGTAGATGCATCATACAGCCCAGTAGAGCGTATTGCTTACACCGTAGAATCTGCGCGTGTTGAACAGCGTACCGACCTGGACAAACTGATCATTGATATGGAAACGAATGGTACTTTAGATCCTGAAGAAGCCATCCGTCGTAGCGCAACCATTCTGGCTGAACAGCTGGATGCCTTTGTTGAACTGCGTGATATCTCTGAGCCAGTGCAGAAAGAAGAGAAACCAGAGTTCGATCCTATTCTGCTGCGTCCGGTTGATGACCTGGAATTAACAGTACGTTCTGCTAACTGTCTGAAAGCAGAAGCTATCCAGTATATTGGTGACCTGGTTCAGCGTACCGAAGTTGAGTTACTTAAAACTCCAAACTTAGGTAAGAAATCGCTAACTGAGATCAAAGATGTTCTCGCTTCACGCGGACTTTCTCTGGGCATGCGCCTGGAAAACTGGCCGCCTGAGAGCATCGCTGAAAAAGATTAATCAGGTTTAAAAGAAACTGATTTTTTAGAAGGATAAAACTATGCGCCATCGTAAGAGTGGTCGTCAGTTGAATCGCAACAGCAGCCATCGTCAAGCTATGTTTAAAAACATGGCCGGTTCTTTGGTCAAGCACGAAGTGATCAAAACGACGTTACCAAAAGCGAAAGAATTACGTCGCGTAATTGAGCCTCTTATCACTCTGGCTAAGCAAGACAGCGTTGCAAATCGTCGTCTGGCAATGGCCCGCACTGGTGATAAAGAAGTAGTAGGTAAACTGTTCAACGAGCTTGGTCCTCGTTACGAAACTCGCCCAGGCGGCTACCTTCGCATTTTGAAATGCGGATTCCGTGCTGGCGACAACGCGCCTATGGCCTACGTTGAGTTAGTTGACCGCCCGGTTGTAGAAGCTGAAGAAGAAGCAGTTGAAGCAACTGAAGAGTAAGCAATTACTCGATAACGGCTAAGCACACGCTTAACCGATTCGATTAAAAAACCCGCCAGCGGCGGGTTTTTTGTTTAACGGCCTTTACTTGAAGAACAATCATACTTTTATTTATGACTCTTGTGTCAGTTGAATTTTATCTATTAAGTGAACAATGATGGGGAAAAACAGTCCGGCCAGACAGGATGCAATTATATCTAGCCAGTCGAAGTAACCCAGTTTGAAAAAAGGTTGGATGCATTCATAAATTGATGCACCAAGCGCCGTTGCTATTGCAATAGAACAGGAGTTTGCCGAAACATCCCGATAGTAAAAGTAAAACATTGCGCACAACGGACCCCAAAAGCTCACTGAGGATCCGCCAACGCCAAAATCATGAATTTGATTATTTAGAATGAATGACCTGTAGCAAGTCTGAAAAAATAAACAAGCTATAATCGAGGCTATAGCTAGAAAAAGGTATAGTGCATGTCTTTGTGAATGTGCGGTCTTCATTTCTATTCATCTTGATCAGTCTCAGTTTTGTGAAAAGCCTCACTGCAATCGACTGCATTTTGGTTTCGGCCTTATTTTGCTGTAATGTCATAGTAACGGGCAATGGTATCGCCATTATAGCTATCTTAGTAACCAATTATTTGCCACGTTGCATATTACCGCCAGTAGTCTCACCGTATTCCGTATTTGAAAGCTCTTCGTAAGCGGCTTTAATCCCTTCGTAAACAATACCGCCGACTACGATATTAACGACATAAACCAAAATAGGGTTCCCACCTGTTACGGCTTTCTGTTCGGCTATACTTAACTCATACATTGCATTCTCCTAATGATCGTTGAGATTAAACTCTATTGTGAAACTAAAGGACAAACTACTGTACTAAGAATTAATGCGCTGTTCCCCTTTTGGGTTTTGTATGTAACGCAAAAATGAAATACACAGTTGTAAACAATACTTTGGTTCTATGTTTTAATTACACAGACAAACTGGGAAAGCTGCATGGCTTAACGAGGACAAATTTGTCTCTATTCGTAGTATAAGACATCATGCCTAAAACCATTGTGGTAGCGATGGCAGATACCCAACCCTGCCGAGAAATGTAGCCTTAAAACCTTTCTGATTTTAGTTTAAAGCGCAAAGTGATGGATGAAGTTGAATGCAAGGCTCAAAATCAAAGAATCCCAGGTTATGATGTTGGTATTGTCCTGAAGAAATGCAAAGGAATGCTGAAGGTGATAGAGTACAGTAAATTTTCAAATGTTGTTCAGGATAAAGCCGCTATGAAAATAAATCGAGTTAATACACTATCCATTTAACAAGCAATTTTTTAAACAGCTACTGAGCAATAGCCATTGTTTTCATAAAGCATTTAACAGTAAAACAGACAAAAGCAGCTAAACTATCTTGATAGATATTTAGAATCAGTATTAATTCCGCATTAATGGTTTTGTAGAGTAACCAATGACAGTTCTTTTAACACTTTCTAATACGCCGGTTTGGCAATCGGTTGTTGCCAATAGTAACTTCCCCAAAATTAAGTACGTTTCTGGTTCCCAAATCACTGAACAGAAAATATGTGTCGAAGACTCAGTTAGTGTTGCTGACCTGCAAGATTTGATTGCTTTAAGGTCAGATATTGTTCTTTGTTATGAATCACCGGATGAAAGCCTTGCTGATGCCTTTTCAAGAAATCAATGTGTTGATGAAACAATAGAATATTACGTTTCGCTCTATGCTGAATTATTAAATATTCATCGCAAGTCACGCCGCAAACTGTCATTAATCAATTTAAGCCAGATTACAGGTAGTGGAGTTGATAGGGCTCTACTAAGGGAAAAGCTGGGACTTACCTGTGATATTGCAGTCTCAGAGAGAATTGAAATAACAGGTGTGGATAGGTTGATCGCCCTGAAAGCAATAGAGCAGCACGAAGAATTGGAAGCGCTTTGCCAATCTTTGCAAGCAAGTAGCATTGTTGGAGCAGCCAATAAAAGGCAATTTGATATATCGCTGCTTGTGAAGCACGAATTTACACAAAACGAATATAAGGACAGATTGGAAAAATCGAATCAGGCACTTCAACTTGATTATGAAAATTGTAAGGTGGCGCTGGATGATTTAATTAAAGAGCAGGAGTTGCTCCGCGACACTGTTGTCGAGTTACAGGATAGGCTGGAAGCTGACATACAACGTTTCAATGAACTTCAGGAACAGTTACTACGGGTTCAAGATGAAGCTCATAAATCAGCTGTACAAAATGCGGATCTATTAGCGGAGAGACAGGTTCTCCAAGACAACCTGAGTACTTTCCAAATAGAGTTAGAATCGAAACAACAACGATTAATTGAGCAGGATGAGCACATCGCTGCGATACAACATGATCTTGAATTGTTGGTGTCAGAAAATGGAGAGTTGCAAGCCGAAAGAGCATTAATTGTTAAAACGGTATTGTCATTACAAGATGAATTGCAGTTAAAACAATCTTTAGCTGCAGAGCTTGAACAATCCCTACGAAATACGAAAGTGAAGGAATCGAAAGTACGGCAGTCATTCGAACATCAATTATCAGAAAGTCACGCAGAGAAGGAGTTACTTGAGGCCAGGGTGAATATACTCGCGAGCGAATCAATAAAATTAGAAAGCGCGATAGAAGATATTAAGAACTTAAAGCATGAACTTGAAGAAACTCATTCAGCAAAATTATTCAATGAAGATAAAGTCAATGAGTTACTCCCGGTATTAGAGAAGTCCAGCGCAGAATTGAGCAAACTAAAGAAAGAATTAACCAGGCTGAAAGATGAAAAGGCGCAGATTAAAACGAAAAGTCTTGGGGATAACAAGCGCTTAAAACGTGAAATAACTCAGTTGGAAAGTAAGTACGAGAAGATAATGAGGGAATTACTCAGTACTACCGACAAGCTACAACATGCTGAGTATGAACTGAACAACATTAAATCCTCGGCGACCTGGAAGTTAGGGGCACCTGCTCGGGCAGTGTCTAAAAAGCTGAGGAAAGAAGATAAAGATAATGAAATACTCAAGCAGAATATTGGGGTGTTATATACCAGTGAATTATTCGATGTAGATTGGTATCTTGGATCTTATCCGGATATTAAAGAAGCAGGAATAGATCCAGCCCAACATTACCTTGTTCACGGAGCAAAAGAAGGTCGTTTGCCCTGCGCGGCATTTGATGGCGATTGGTACTTGCGTCAAAATCCTGATGTTGCAGAGTCTGGCATGAATCCTTTGATTCATTACATAAAATACGGAATGGCAGAAGGTCGCGTGGTTTCTCCAAAGTTATTGAAAAAGGATTAGTGCGTAAATGAAACCAATTTTATTCTGGCTAGGCGCTGGCAAGGCCGCATCCATCGCAATAGATCCTAATAGCTACGAGAAAGTTATCCTGGTAGAGGCTCTACCAAACCTTTGCGATAAATTAAGAACAAAGTACCAATCTGTCGAGCATGTAGAAATCATCAACGCATGCCTTGCAATAGAAAGCTCGGCCACTGTTAAACAGTTTAATGTTTTCAATGTTAATGAGTTTTCATCTTTTAAAACACCCACGGGTCTTAAAGAGCTTTTTCCAGGTTTGCAAATAACCAAAACCTTCGAATTTGAAGTCTCAGGGCTCAATACAATACTGGGAAGTTTACGGCCCGATATAGATTATGAGTTGATAATCGATTTACCTGACATCGCTGGTGAGATTATAGAAACATTATCCTCGCAAGAGCTTATCCACTATTTCAATAAAATTATGATTACCTGTGGTACAACGTCGTTGTATGAAGGTGCCCATAATTATGCGCAGATCGCGAGTGTGTTAGAAAAACAATTCTTCGAAGAATCATCGATAGACGATTCAGACCCTGATATTTTGGTAGTAAGTGCTGTTTATGACCACAAGGCCAAAATGCTGGCCTCGCTGGAAGAAGAGTCAATTAAGCTCAAGCAAATGCTTGATGAAGAAAAGCAAAAAAGTGAATTGCTGGCGGATGAGCGGGAACAGTTTAAAGGGCAGTCAGAAACCCTTTTAAAAGAAAACGAAAAATTAAAAAAGCAATGCGAATTATCATCACTACAAAACAGAGACTTAAACCAGCAACTTTCCGCTAAAGTGAGTGGTTTAAAGGTATCCGCCCAAAAGCTTGATGCGATTACCGCACAACTGGATACATTAAACGCTGAGCTGGCTGATAAAAACGAATTAAATAAAAGTCTCGAAATTGAAGTTGCTAGTCTGACGTCAGATTTAGATGAACAACGTTCTGTTATTACTGCATTCCGCGCAAATTGTCAGGAGTTGAGCGATGCGGTTGAGCTTAAAACAGAGTGCATTCGCGCTGCTGAAAATAAGATTCAGGCACTGGAAGAATCCTTAGAGCAACATGCACTGGATAAAGCAGAATTAGAAGAATTAATGTCTGCTAAGCAGAGAGACATTGAAAAGTATATAGAACAAGTCGAACAAGCCAAGGAAGCTAAACAGCGCGATGATGAGGCCAGGATCAAGTTAGAAGAAAGCCTAGCTCAAATTAAAGCCGAAAGCGAAACGTCCGCACAGCAGTGGTCGCAAACCTTACAAGAAACGCAGGAAAGCCTGACGCGAACCCAGGAAGAGTTAGCAGGTTTACGACAAGACAAACAGGCGGAAGAAGCAGCGCGTAGCCAGTTAGAAGAAAGCCTTGCGAAAATTAAAAACGAAAGCGAAACGTCTGAACAGCCTTGGGCGCAAACATTACAAGAAACGCAGGCAAGCCTGACCCGTGCTCAACAGGAGTTAGAGCGTATGCGACAAGACAAACAGGCGGAAGAAGCAGCGCGTAGTCAGTTAGAAGAAAGCCTGGCTCAAGTTAAAGCCGAAAGCGAAACGTCCGCACAGCAGTGGTCGCAAACCTTACAAGAAATGCAGGAAAGCCTGACGCGAACCCAGGAAGAGTTAGCAGGTTTACGGCAAGACAAACAGGCGGAAGAGGCAGTGCGTAGCCAGTTACAAGAAAGCCTGGCTCAAATTAAAGCCGAAAGCGAAACATCCGCACAGCAGTGGTCGAAAACATTACAAGAAACGCAGGAAAGCCTGACGCGAACCCAGGAAGAGTTAGTAGGTTTACGACAAGACAAACAGGCGGAAGAAGCAGCGCGTAGCCAGTTAGAAGAAAGCCTGGCTCAAATTAAACAAGAAAAACAAGAAGCTGAAGAACGTTTTCAATCGCTTAAAGGCAAATACAAAGCACTTGAACAATTTAATGAGGCGCTAAAACGAAAAGCCGATGAAAGTAATAAGTTAAGTATTCAACACAGTGCCACGTTGGAGTTAACGACTAAGCAAAATATGAAGCTACACATTGACCTTGATAATTTAAGGGTAAAGTATGCGGAAAAGTTAGAAAGCGAAACATCCTTAAAGGAATTGATTGCTGAGTTGCACGAGAAACTTCAGCAAGCTGCCAATTTTTATCGGAAATTAGAAAGTAGCAATCCGGAGCTGTTAGGCGGAAATAGTGAATAATATTCAAAAGGATTTTGTAACGCTTCATAATGAATTAGCAGAAGCGTTAGCGTTAATAGAAAAAACAGGGGGTCACAAGTCTTTTAACGCTGATCCGGGTGAAATTCAGGTAAGCGAAACGCAAAGTTTGTTAGACCGATGCAAGCAGGTTGTGGCTAAAGCCTATGCAAAACCACAATTGCGCATTATTCATCATTTGGCATGTAGCGGCGGTACGTTAGTTTCTAAATGTCTTGCCGCATTACCTAATATTTACCTGTTAAGTGAACTGCATCCCACTACAACGCTGCACCAAGGTGGGGGTAAACCCAAGTTTTTGCCCGCAGATGTCACCACACAGGCCAGATACGCACATGTGCCATATATAGACACCCTGGCATGGAAACTATTTAAATCTAATATCATTCAAACCTATGACCATATTGCGCAATATTCGGGAACGCTAATTCTAAGGGAACATACCCATTCCGATTTTTGTGTTGGCGAAGATTTCAGCGATCATTCTGCCGTTGCGCGGGCGTTATCTGATGATTTTGATTTGCTTAGAGCGGTAACATTAAGAGATCCTATCGATTCCTATATTTCCCTGGTTAAGAATAACTGGGTGCACTTTTCACCCGGCACGTTCGATGAATATTGCAAAAGGGTGTGGATATTCTTATCTGAGTACGACGATAGCCAGGTTTTTCGTTACGAAGACTTTGTAGAGAACCCAAAAGACGTTATGGTAGCAATTGCCGCGTTACTTAACATTATTTACGACGAGAGCTTTATCGATACATTTAGCATTTTTCAGGTAACGGGTGACAGCGGGCGCTCAGGCGATATAATTGCCCCGCGAGCAAGGAGAGAGCTTACAAACGAAGAACAAGAAGAATTTGAAAATTCTCAATATTACAAATTAATTGCGGACAGATTTAACTATAACTCATTGGAGAAGAAGCAGAGTGATTAGTGTGTTTTTCCCTTATTATCAGTGCGGAGATGCTGATAGACAGAAGGAAATTGATTTATGCCTCCGGCAAAATGCTGACAATCCGCATATAGATAAACTGGTTGTTGTAATTGATGACGGTTGTGATGTGCCATTTACTACAATCAACATGACTGTTCTGCATGTTGATAGGCGCATGACTTATAAATACTGGATAGAGCTTACGCAATTGAGTTGCAGCCATGGCATTTCAGTACTCTGTAATTCTGACATCTACTTTGATGATTCCATTATTAAACTTAAAGACGTACTTGCCAGGGGAAAATCGTTCTTAGCGTTATCCCGATGGGAGCTGTTAAGCGGCGAAACCGAAAAGCATCCTAACCCTCACTGGTCGCAGGATACCTGGGCGATGAATGTGGGTGAGAAACTCTCTGCCAGTTTCATGCACCAGTTAGAATTTCCCATGGGTGTTCCTCGTTGTGACAACAAAATTGCGTACTTGTTTGCGGTGCATGGTTGGTCGGTACATAACCCGGTAGATTTTATTAAAAGTATTCATGCCCACGAAACGCAAATGCGCACCTACAATAAAAAGATCGATGAGCGTATTATGGGGGGAGTGGCCTATGTTCTCCCCGGAGAGGCCATCGATACGCCGGCGAGTTTAGATTTTGACGTGTGGGTAAGAGAGTCCGGCAGTAAAATTAATGCTGTGAAGATTAATAAAACGCTTGAGCGGTGGAGAAAAGAGGCTGCGGATACAGGCCTCCCGCATACCCTAACAGAGCTGGCCTTAGAGCCGGTTAAACAAGTGAAAGCGGCCGAGCTTCTGGAAGCGATGAGAAATGGCACGTCCACGAACATCAAAGCCCCTAACTTCAAGCAAATTGAATACAACAACCGGGTTTACTTTAACAACCTGTTTGCTTTCCAGTACCGAATATCGGTAGATGCTCAAGCTTATACAAATAACAAAACTTATTACAATGTAGCAGGCTTAATACCACCCGTGTTAAGCACGTATGTTGATGAGATTGGGTTGAAGCCATCTAACTCTAGCGACATCAACTTTTGGCAATATCCGTGTGCAACAGAAAAACAAGCATACGAAAATCACTTAAGCATCAAGCCCGGCGATCACATTGATATAACGCATAAGTTAGTGCACATATATATACCTTTACCCTGGGCAACCTATGTAGATAAGAAGCTCTTTCCAGAGTCTTATTTATTACGTCTTAAAAGCTTGATTAAGCAGTATAAAGAGATTGCAGAAACTAATGGGTTTAAGCTGTTAGTTCACAGTGTTTGTCAGCATATCCACTGGATAAGAATGCTTGAAAAGGCAGAATGGCTTGGCATTACGGATTTCTATCTTTCCCATAAAGATTCCAAAAGCGACGCCATTCAGCAAGAAGTGGGAACAAACCTGAACCTGCATGGCTGGACGCTTATTGCGGTAAATTATGAAGCCCCAGAAAGAAGTGAAGGCATGGAGCGCAAGCCGATGGCGGAGCGAAACCTTCTTGCTTCCTTTATTGGTGCCCACATGAAGCACTACCGAGACGACAGCCGTATAAAACTGTTTGAAGCCGCCAAAGCCTGTGGCAGAGATGATGTGTTTGTAGACCTGGGTAATGAATGGCATTTCAATAAAGTGGTGTACGAAGAACAGGTACTCAACCGGGAAATTGCCGCACACCATATCGACGAACATCATGAGCGAACGTTCAGATACAATACTATACTTTCTGACTCCAAGTTCTCACTCTGCCCAGAAGGTGCTGGCCCTAATACTTTGCGTTTTTGGGAATCGATAGCGGTGGGCAGTATTCCTGTAATATTTTCTGATGATTTGGCAATATTCAAGGAGTCAGATTATGGCAAAGAAATATTGGAATGTTGTGTTATTTGGAAAGGGCAAATTGATAACTCTATCTTCCAATTTCTTGCTTCGATATCTAAGCGAGATATAGAAATGCGCACTTCAAAGTTAACTAGGTTATACTCGAAAATATCTGGAATAAAGACCAAATAAATATGAAAATCGTTATTTTCGGAGCTAGTGTGACAGCTCAAAAAGGGGCTACCGGCTATATTGAACAACTATCAAAGCTTGTTGGCGATCAAGTAGAAATCGTAAGATTGCCCTTCGGTGCTAGCCATCTTCAGTATGCAGGTTTGGCCATGATTCAAAAAGTTCTGAATGAGAAACCTGATTACTGTATTCTGGATTGGGTTACTCCCTCTACAAAGAGTTTTCCCGAAGGTATAGTTGAAAGAATCAATAATATTTTACTCGTAAACAGGATTACTCCTATATGGGTTTTATTCCCAAGGACTGATGACACTAATGCTAGCAGGGAGTGTTGTCAACAAGTCCTAGCAACACAATCTGATTTTGTCAAAGTATTCAATTTTCAAAAATCTGAATACCGCGAGTCTGATTTATCGTTAATTCTTCGAGATGTCGTGCATACAAATCTCGAGGGGGCAGAAAGATACGCTAGTTTTGTATACCAAATTATCAAAGAAAGTTGTATGAATGAAAGTCTAATCGAAAGCTTTCCCATAAAGTCGATAATGGTGCCTAAGCTAATTACTTGCGAGGGACAGCTTTCACAAAGCCTCTCCCTAACTGTTTCTTTTAAAGTGTTAGAAGAATGTAATATTGCTCTTTTCTGTTTGGCGAGTATCGGACCTGCTTCACCGGTTATAGAATTGCAACTTATAAGCAGTGGCAAGGTAATACAAAGTCAACTAAGAAATGTTGTAGACCCATGGTGCTACTATGAGCGAATAATGTTGTTAAGCCTACCAAGCTTAAAACAAGTTTCTAAAGGGAATTACAGTTTGCGAATTCTAATGAGCGCAGCAGATCCATTTGAAACAATAGAAACGTTAAAGCAAATTCCTGAAGAACAAAAAATAGACAATCATTGTGATAGATTTTTGAATATAACGGAGCTGGCCATAGATGGCGCAGTGGAAATAGAGGAATATCAATATGGCTTATAAGCCCACATACACTTGGCCAAATCCAGCTTTTCCATTCAGAGTGTATTATGATGGGCCAGAATGCAGGGTATTTATCATTGAGAATATACAGCATAATTGGAATTGGTTGTCTGAATATCATAACAAAATCAGAAGTAATGATTTCTTCTTTGTCTATTGCGGTTGGTATCATAGTGAAAACTTCGCAAAAGAAGCTGATGTTATTTTTACAGAATTGAAATTAAACAAAGATAGCTTCTTTATTATGTTTAATTCTGAAAAGGAAATGAGCAACTTTTTACCTTATGGATTTAAAGGTGATGTGATTAACCACAATGCTTGGCTAGATGAAAATTTAGTCATGAAGGTACAACCAAATATCGCAAAAGATTACGATGCAATTTACATTGCTAGACTTAGTGCTTTTAAACGGCATGAACTAGCTAAAAAAGTTCCTAACCTGGCTCTTGTGGCTGGTATAAATCATGGCAACCCAATCAACGACAATTTACCCCCTCATATTTATAAAAACGATGTACCGCTGTCACCTGATGAGGTTTGTATGAAGATTAACCAATCCAAGTGTGGACTGCTGCTGTCGGCTGTCGAAGGTGCCTGCTTTTCATCGAGCGAATATTTGCTTTGTGGTATCCCAGTTGTATCTACAATCTGTGAAGGTGGAAGAGACGTCTGGTATAACCAATATAACTCTATAAGAGTGGAACCTAACGAGGATGATATTGCAGAGGCTGTGAAGTTCTTCATCGAAAATCCTAGAGATCCTTATAAAATTAGAAATGATCATATTTCACTCGCTCAAGTTTTTCGAAACAGATTTATTGATGAGTTGGGACGTATTTTTTATCAAAACGGTGTTTTAATCGACCCTAGGAAATACTTCGAAGAGAATTATTATCATAAGCTAAGAAAATCTTATCGTCCAAATTTTAATGATATTTTTTCTTGCTGAAATGGAGCGAGACTTGAAAAACTTAGAGAATTCCATCGAAGTTGTTAACAATAATGAACATTTAAACCAACTAGCTCTAAAATGTGAAGTCGATTTTTTCAGTGGTTTTTCTGAAATTGTTGAAAATTTAAAGTTAATTCTGAAGTCCGATTCTAGCTTGTATTTGAATTGTACTAGGGTTTTGATATCTTTAGATCCAGAAAATGTCTCGTTTTGGATGTTATTAGCTGAATATTGTAGTTATAAAGGTATGAGGCTAGGAAAAATTTTAGCTATTAAAAAATGTCTTAAAATAGCTGAAAGTAGAGCGGTTAAGCGGCCTAATGAGTTAAATAGATTTAATTACATTTTAGGTCTTGCTTATATTGATAATTTGCAATTCGAAAAAGCTGGAACATATATCGAAAAATCAAATCGTTGTTCTCCTGATTTCAAGAAGAGGCGAGCGCTTGATGGTCTGATATTTTACAGGGAATCCGAAGTTTCATTATTAAGAAAGTTTAATTATCATAAAGAGGATTTGGATTTTTTAAATCCTGACGGTGTTATTGATAAAATTGCGGGTGCAATTTTAGAGAAGCGACCATTTTCATTTATTAGGCTTGGGGATGGCGAGGGTAATCTAATTGCGCGCTTTCAATATTCAGAGAATTTATTTGTAGATGACTATTATATTCGTATATTGCAAATAATGTTTGGAGAAGAATTTTCTCTCTTTGATTTATTTATAGAGAGAATTAAAGATAACTTTTTATGTTCATTGAGAACTGCAGACATTCTTGGGTACTGTGCGAATTTCGAAAAAAATTTAAATAGGTCAAGATCGTTTGTTTCAGATCGGGTTCTGGCTGGGCAGTTAGCAACGGTTAATTTTGTGAAAAATGAATACCAAAGAAGAAACTTAAGCGTTAGTACAGCTGTTGTGATTCATAATCCTGTATCCATTAGAAAACTATTTTCAATTTTACAAGGTCAAAACTTCCTCGGACTCGTTTGCTGTCATGATAACTTAAAAGACAAAATTCGAACAAACCTTGATATTGCAAAAGTGGTGCATCACAAAACACCAGGTGAAGCCAAGACAATAGGTAGTTTAGGAGATATTCCATCTCACTTTCCTGTTCAATTTGATAATATAATGAGTCAAATTGAAGTGCCGTATATGGGGGCCGTTTATTTAGTTGGCGCAGGTTTATTGGGTAAAATTTATTGTGGTGAGATTAAGAGGCAAGGTGGAATAGCGATAGATATAGGTTCCGTTATGGATGCCTTGGCTGGAGTTAAAACCAGAGGTAACGAAAGGTTTAGTGATGATGAATTCAAAAATCGATGGGAATCTTATATTTTTAATTAGGAGAGTTAAATGAAAAATGTTTTGGTTGTGTCTCATCGAAGATCCGGTACACATTTAACAATAGATGCAATTAGAAACAACTTTGAGGCTTTTTCAGATGTTGGGAAAGTGGCAGATTTAACGCTAGATAATTACACTGAAAGAAAATCGAAAGGTGACTTTTCAAAATTGCGTCATCTAGCTTTAAGATTTAATGATAAAAATTGTGTGTATAAGGTTCACGCCAATGTGAATATTCAGGCGTATTTTGGTCGTTCGATTAAAGCTGCTGATGGCTTTATCAGTCGTCTCTTTGATAGCTCAAAAATTATTTACGTTTACCGTGATGGGAGAGATGTAATGACCTCCTTATATCATTATCAAAGACAGTTTTCGGAAGAGGTTAAACGTCAAAGTTTTTCTGAATTTCTCAGAGGAGTTAATACAACGGATAGCTATTCTTATGAGGGAGAATTAAGTAAGGTAGGGTATTGGGCTCATCATGTTTCCAATTGGTTAGAGCGCAAGGAAACTCTTCCATTGAGTTTTGATGATATTAAAGGTAATTTTCGAGAGAGTTTATCAAGAATATCTAATCACATAGGTGTAGAACCGAATAGCAATATGATCGACGTTACTATGGAGAAGTCGGAGCAAGGCCTTATTCGAGATAAAAGTGCTTCACGCTCATCGGTTTCTTTTAGAAAAGGAATAAGTGGCGATTGGAAGAATGAATTTACTTCTGATGATTTAGATTATTTTTATAATGAAGTCACATTAGTTTCACCTACCTTATTTAATAGGCTATATAGTAAATAAATATGAAAAAAGCACTTATCACCGGTGTAACCGGCCAGGACGGCTCTTATTTAGCCGAGTTTTTACTAGAGAAAGGATACGAAGTGCACGGTATAAAGCGTCGTGCATCGTTATTCAACACTGAACGTGTTGATCACATTTATGAAGATCCGCACAACGAAAATCCAAAATTCCATCTTCATTATGGCGATTTAACGGATAGTTCTAACTTAACTAGAATCATTTCTGAAGTGCAGCCTGATGAAGTCTATAACCTTGGCGCTCAGTCTCATGTTGCAGTAAGTTTCGAATCCCCTGAATACACGGCTGATGTGGATGCTATGGGTACATTGCGCTTACTTGAAGCGATTCGGTTTTTAGGATTAGAAAAGAAGACTAAATTTTATCAGGCATCCACCTCTGAGCTCTATGGCTTAGTACAGGAAATTCCACAAAAAGAAACTACGCCATTCTACCCGCGTTCGCCCTATGCTGTAGCTAAGATGTATGCGTACTGGATCACGGTAAACTACCGAGAATCTTATGGCATGTACGCGTGTAACGGTATCCTGTTCAACCACGAATCCCCACGCCGTGGCGAAACGTTTGTAACCCGTAAAATCACCCGTGGTATTGCCAATATTGCCCAAGGGCTTGAGAAGTGCTTGTATTTGGGCAACATGGATGCACTGCGAGACTGGGGCCATGCAAAAGATTACGTACGCATGCAATGGATGATGCTGCAGCAGGATCACGCTGAAGATTTCGTCATAGCAACCGGCAAACAAATTTCTGTACGTGAGTTTGTACGTTTGAGCTGCAAAGAAGCGGGTATCACTGTTGAATTTAGTGGTGAAGGCGTTGATGAGATTGTTACCGTAGCTGCAATCGACGGTGATAATGCACCGGGTGTAAGCGTTGGTGATGTGATTGTTAAAGTGGACCCGCGTTACTTCCGCCCTGCAGAAGTAGAAACCCTGCTGGGCGATCCTGCAAAAGCTAAAGAGAAATTGGGCTGGGTACCAGAAATCACGGTAGAAGAAATGTGTGCAGAAATGGTGGAAGGCGACCTGCAAAAAGCCAAGCAACACGCCCTGCTCAAGAAACATGGTTATTCTGTAGCGGTCGCTAAGGAATAATACTGTTTTTAATTGATACCCTCATCGTTTGAGGATGAGGGCATCATTCTCTAAAATATGCCCCGATAATCCCAATGAAAAGATATAACCCCAAAGATCCCCTGATTTTTATACATGTGCCAAAAACGGCCGGACAAACGGTTAAACGCATTGTAAATAGTTGGTTTGGGTCTAATTTTTACCCTCATTACTACAATGAAGTGGAAGGGGGAATGCCGCCTCAAAGAGATTTTGATGTGCTGGCCCAACATGAAGAAGCCGTGATATATGGCCATTTTAACCGGTTGAGAGGATTTGGCATTCAGGATTATTACCCTCAGGCCCGCCAGTTTGTCACGATTTTAAGAGATCCACTGCAGATGGCCTTGTCGCATTATTTTTATGTGAGAAAGTCCGCTTTAACCTGGAAGGATAAAACAAGGCTTTCACAACAGGAGGTTAGTGCTCATATTGCAACAACTAAACTGAATATGTTGAATCACTTTCCAGTTGAAGTAACACCAGATAACTACCGGGATGTTGTTCAGGCGTATTTTATTTATATTGGTATTACAGAGAGGCTACCGGAAAGCCTGAGCAATATTGCACAATTACTCAATAAGCCTGCTCCACTGGAAGTACCAACAATAAACGCGACTGAACGAAGTGATCTGAGTTTATCACAAGATGTGGTCGACGCCTTTAAGCGTAACAATTCGCTTGAATACAACGTGTATGATTACGTAAAGAATATGAACTTCGCAAATGTATAAAGCGCATAATGTAAACGTTACGACAATAAGGTTAGTTAACTTTTTATGCTAGACAAAAGAGTAGAGCAAGTGTTGGTTGTGTCGTTACCCGAAGACACGGCGCGAAGAGTACATGTACAAACCCATTTTAAAGAAATAGGTATTAATGACTTTGATTTTGTTGATGGAGTTGTGCATACCAGCGAAATGGTTAAACAGTACTATCTCTCTGGCAGGGTTAAATCTTTTCCTAACTGCTTTCGCTGTGATCAGGAAAGCTGTAATTGCGCCAATAATATACTTATTCGCCAACAAGTCGCTAACTGGCTGGCGTTTAAGAAAGCCTGGGTAAAAGCCGCAATTGTGGATGGGCTTACCCTTATATGCGAAGACGATGTACTGTTTTATCCTGGTGCAATGAAATGGCTCTCCGTGGCACTCAATAAAATAGAGCTTAACACCGCTAAACCCCTATTGATAAGAATGGCCTACTCGGGCTTGGATTGCTCTACGAATCTCGAAGAGATTGAAGATATTAAAATCACCAAACGATTGGTAATGAGCAATGTGGCTTATATTGTAAATCCGGCAATGGCTACCTTACTGGTAGATAAGTTTACTAATATAGCCTCCACCTCCGACGCTTATGTTCATCGTTGGACACCCATTCGGGAAGATATCGACGTACACACTATCGAGCCACTACTGGCTACGGATCTCTCGTTTAACAAAGACAATGCCCGATTTGTTTCTCGGATTCATCCAAAGGGCATTGATGCTGAAGATACAGAGCGCATGAGTAAACACGTTAAACGTGTTGAGTCTGCAGCGCAATACGCTTCTGTGTTAGAGCAATGGCTTAATGCATAGATAATCGAAACTTAAATATAACGAGCCTCCATTAATGCAACAAACTGCCTGGTTAAATTTATGAAAATTGGTTTCTATTTAGAGAATATCAATATTCAAGAAGTTGACTTAACTCATCCCATCCTTGGTAACCCTGGTGTAGGGGGAACCGAATACAATTTTGTAACTTTAGCTTATGAGCTGGGCAGGCGGTTTAATCATCTTCAGATAATTGTTTTTGCTCAGTCCACAGCGCTTTTACCATCATCGTTAAGTGTAATCCAAGTGAATTCTTGTATAGATGCGGTCGAATGTGCCGTCTTAGAAGGTGTTGAACTTTGTGTTTGGCGGCCAACAGTAAGAGAGGATACTGCATCTCTTATAGAACATATTCAAAATTACCCCTTGAAATTTATTATATGGGCACATAACACTCCTCACTTTGACGTTTTAGACAAGTTGGCAAAAGCAAAAAACGTCTGTCGGATAATACCCGTGGGGAATTGGCAGGCTAGGCGGATGTCCCACCCATCAATAAACTCCAATCTCACCCCTATTCACAATGGCTTTTATGATCAGGCATTCATCGGCGAAGCAAAAAAAGATCCAAACCTTGTGGTGTACACGGGGTCATTAGTGCCAGTTAAGGGCTTTGGGATGTTAGCTAAAGTATGGCCAACAGTGCTTAAGGCGTGCCCAATGGCCAGGTTATGTGTTGTTGGTTCTGGCCAGTTGTATAACCGCAATGTTGAGCTTGGCCCATGGGGTATCGCCAGCGAAAAATTTGAGCGTGAGCAGATTATCCCCTATTTGATTGATGAATCAGGGAAGCTACTTCCCTCAGTCGTGTTTAAGGGGATAATGGGGGTAGAAAAGATTCCACTTCTTAAACAGGCAATATGCGGGGTAGTCAACCCTACCGGGCGTGGTGAAAATTGCCCAGGTTCTGCAATTGAGTTTTTGGCAAGTGGCACGGCGGTCGTTTCCGCTGCAAGAGAAGGTATTCTTGATGTAGTGGATGATGGCGTTACGGGATTGCTGGGTGACGGTGAAGCTGAGCTTGCGACAAACCTGATTTTTATGCTTAAAAATCCACAATATGCCGAGCAGTGTGGTAAAAATGGGCCACAGGTGGTGCGGGAACGTTTTAACTATAACAAAATTTGCGATGAGTGGATGGTTGTTTTTTTACAAGAAAGCAACGCTTTAGTAGAAAACTAATTGGCAAATCTAACATCCGGCGGTGTTTTAAATCCTCTTTACTGAGAGCTTGATTTGCAGTCGTCACTTCTCGGCTTTTGTTGTTTGTCGAATAATTTCGAGTTTTAGGGTTCATAAAACAGAAAGTGCAATGTTGATTTTGACATACGATAGATTTACTACTATTTAAAAGCAGTAAGAGAATGGAGGTTAGTAGTAAACAATTGTCATGGTAAGGTTATTATTGAGTTCCCGATTTTTTTCATATTGGGTCATTGGTCTTTATTCTTGCCCGTTAATCAAAAACAGCTGTTATTCAGGAGTTCGGTGTATTACGTTGTAGTTGTAATGTCGGTAAACAGTTTCTAATGTCATTTGGCTTCAACCTTTCCAATCCATAACGATAAAGCGTTTTCAATAAAATCATGTCAGCAAAGTATGCTATTTCTCAATCTGAGATTACTCGTGCCATAACCAATTTCGACTTCGAAGAAGCTTTGGATGTTTTGGATAAATTAGGCGATAAAACAGTGTTTTATTGGTCTAGTAAAGTCAAACTTCTTTTTTTATTAGACAGGCGCGATGAAGCTATGTTGGCATTTGAGCAATCACCATTTAAAGCCAGCGAAAAAATGGTGATAGAAGTGGTAAAAGGCCTCATATCTACGTTGTATTTTGCTAGAGCACGCGCTCTTGCAGAGTCTGTATTAATCGCACAGCCTACATTCAACTCTTTGTTGAATGTGTATTTCCAATTTCTTGTTGAGCTTGATCTGTTAGATGAGGCTTACGCATTTATTACTCAAAACATTCACAAAGCTAAGCTAGTCCGATACAACTTTTTAGTCCGGCTTGCTACCCGATTGATTATTCGGGAACAGCAACAACAAGCAATGCATGTTTTTAGAATAATGAAAAAAAGCCAAGGAATTGACTTTTCGTTCTCGCAAATACCCTGGTTAATGGATGCTTTAGGATTCAAGGCAGAGGTGAATAGCTGTTTAGACTACATGGCGATAGATGAGCCATCAAAAGTTTTCAACAATCATTTTCATTATTTGCTAACAGAGCACCCTGATTTATATAGAAAGCTGGCTGATGTAACGCCAGATCTAAAGCCAAGCCGAGTAAACCAACTAAGCGGTAACAGTTTTTTCGATATATTGTCTAAAGAGCAGGCAGTTAAATTTAATGATGAATCGTGTATTTTAACCAGCTTATGGTTTTGTGCGAGGCGCTTGCAAAGTTATACTGGTTGTTTGGTTAATTGGTATCAAGATAATAAATGGATGCTTAACCTCAGCCGATCGGTTGTGACAAGTTTGAACTCAATAGATGCTATCAGATATTTAAGAGAAAAATATACCGATGGATTAGTTGAGATACAAAATACCCTCAATCAGGAGCATGGGCCTGTCGTGCTCGTTACCACCCATCTGGTATTTCCAGGGGGGTTGTACCCTCTTTACGATGTATTTAAAGATTTGCATTATGTGAAAACGCCGGTAGGAGCAGATCTGGTTAATGAGGCAGTGTTTAATCCAATATATATTGGGCCTAAATTTATGAATAAATTAAATATTTTATCCTGGCAAAAGTTTTTAAATGTGATGAAAAAACAGGGGGTCGTGCTGGTTAATTTAGATCAGCAAATATTTAGCCAAGCAGATAAAAGCGAGGGTGGTAGTGCTAATCGGGCATTCTCTTATAATTTCTTTTTTGCACAAATGATATGGACGCTACAGATAACTAGTTTTCTCATCGATGCTGACTTTTCTGAAGGTAAATATCGCTATACGATTAAATCGATGCCTGACACCAGGAAATTTGATTGTATAGAGGTGTGGAAAAGTGCTTTTCTCGACCAATATGATGAGCATATGAAAGCCAGAATAAGGGGGGACATCGGGTTAAATAATATAGAACAGGACCATATCACAAAATCCATTCTGGAACGTGAAGCTAGAAAACAGCTACGGATAAACGAGACTCTGGGTTAGTTGCAATCGGAAAAACAGCGGGAATTAAGGATTAAAAATGAAGTATGCTAGCGCTTTATCTAGTACCTTGTTGAGTCGTTCTAACAAAGTGACTCTTGCCCAGTTAGCTGACGCCAAATCAAATCAGTTTATTGAGCTAACCGGCAGTCAGGTTGATTGCAAAGCTAGGATTTTCGCAAATTCGTTAATTCAGCATCAACTTTCAGGTAGGACTGTTCTCGTAGTGATGGATGCTGGAATTGAATTTACAGTAGCGCTGATAGGCTGTATTTATGCTGGAGTGACAGTGGTTCCTATGCCTGTTCCCAAAAAAACAGATAATTCATCGCGAAGGTTACAAGCAGTCTTATCAGACTGCAAGAGCGATAAAATACTTACGTCTGATAAATACATTGGCCTACTAACTTCTCTGGAATATTGTAAAGATTTTGCTGCTATTTCTTATGAAGCACTGTCTGGTGGCGTGGAGATGGTCGAAGCCTTTAAAACCTATAAGGATGATATTGCTGTTATTCAATACTCATCAGGCTCCACTAGTCAGCCGAAGGGAGCCAAAATTTCAACCAATAATATTCTGGCTAATCAACAAGATATTAGTGTTCCCTGGCGTATGCGTGAAGGTCGTAAGATGTTGATTTGGCTGCCAAATTATCATGATATGGGGTTATTTTCAATACTGCATTCCTTGTCGCTTGGCATGAGTATTGATCTCATGACACCTTTTGATTTTATCAGACGACCTGCTAAGTGGTTGGAGTTAATCAGCTTACGCCAAGTAAATGTTTCGGGTGGACCTGCATTCGCATTCTCTCTTGTGGTAAATGATCCAGGATTACAAAAATTAACAGATATCGATTTGAGTTCATGGGATGTTGCGTTTTGTGGTGCAGACTACGTCCCGATAAACACAATAGAGGAATTTGAAAACGCAGCCGAACCACTTGGTTTTAAGCGAGGTAGTTTGTTTGCCTGTTATGGCATGGCAGAAGCAACAGTTCTGGCGGGTGGAGAGCCGGTGCCTTATGAATTGCTGGATAGAAGACTATCAAAATACAAAGCTTTAGCTGCATGCTATCTGGGAGAGCCTCTCAAGCCTAAAATTGCCATATTTGGTCAATCTAATATACCTGTAGATGATGGTTGTGAAGGTGAGATTTGTTTGACAGGTGAAAATATCACAAAGGGTTATGTGTCAAACGAAATGAATACGTTTAGATTTGATAATCAACAATGGTTCAGGACTGGAGACCTGGGAATTATTGATGGTTGCTGGCTAACCGTTAGCGGTCGAAAAAAAGATCTTGTCAAAGTTCGCGGGGTTGGAATTTACACCATAGACTTAGGAATGCGCTCGGAAGAGTTTTTCCCAGAGTTAAATGCAAAAGCCTGTGTGTTCATTAATATAGATGGGATGCAACAAAATTTTAGAATCGAACTTCACAAAAAGGTTACTTTTAGCCACAGCCGTAAAATGGCTAATGAATTAAAGAGCAAGCTCAACGAAGCTTTTGGATTGTGCCTGACCAACGTGGATATTTTACCCAGGGGAGGGTTAACAAGGACAACGAGCGGTAAAATCCAGCGTTGGTAAAGATACACAAATTCCTCTAATTGTCAGATTAGATTTAATTTCATAGGTGAAATGAGACTGTAATGCAGGAAAAGTTTGAGAGTGTTAGTGACACAGATATAGCCCATAAAATTTTAATATCGAGGCAGTTTTCAACCCGTCCTGTGAGTAAGTATTTGCGTAAACTCAACTCAAAAATTGAACAAGACTTATCTTTCTTGATCCAATTTTCAGATAATTTACTGCTTTTTATGGATGGCGCTGCTCACATCTCAATAAAAAAGAAAATGCCCAAAGTACTTAATTCTCAATCAGTATCTTTGTACAAAGTCACAATTCAGGAGTGCTTGGAGACAATTTTTGCTCAGATACCGGATAGCGGCGAAATGGATTTCGTCTCTCACGTTACTAATCCCTTGTATACACTTATCGTTGAACGTGTGTGGGGAATTAAAGTAAGTTCAAGCGAAGTGCTTCATGGCGCAGTTGATACCATAGCAATACTAATTGAACCATTGGTTTCTGTGCGTAAATTGCTTAAACATCAGCAATACACTAAAAGCCTGATAGAGGATATTTCTACTCAGTTAGAGTTAATAGGGAATAAGAATTTATTAGCTCCGCGACTTAAAAGGGTCTTTCCCGAAATGCCGCAAGAGCAATACTCTTATCTAGTCTTTTCATTGATCGCTGGGATGAGGTCAGCATTTGATACCTTTAATAATATTTTTCTGTCATTTTTAAAGTATGAACAAGGTAACGAAACTAAGTGGCAAGATACGGATTGGGTCGATAGCCACTTTGATACATTAGCGCAATTATTTAGTACATCAGAGTCTCTAATAAGATGCTGCAACCGGCAAACACAAATTGGTAGCCAGACTTTCTTAGAAGATCAGGTTTTAGCACTCGATATGAAAAGAATTAACCAGGTTCCTAACGCAATGAATATCAGTACTAGCAGTATTGAGCACTTGTCCGAAAACAAGAGTCGTTTGCTTACCTTTGGTGCTGGCAGCCATAACTGTCCAGGGAAATCATTGGCGCAATTATTTATTAAAGTGGCCGTGCCTTTTGTAGCGGGAAAACTCAATAACGCAAAATTGGCTAATGGCGCGATCAGTTTTGAATCGTCGGAAATGACAAAAAGAGTGATTGGTCTGCCCTTTATCAATAGTGAAAATCCGAGGGGATTATGAATACTAAGTCTAAGTTTGAAGATGCTGAAGGCATAGTATTCGTTAACGATTTTAATCTGGCAAAACAGATTTTGGATAATGAAAATTTTCAGGTGCCCGATTTATATCATTTTATTTCGCGTTTAGAAAAAGCGACAAGTTTAAGTTTTGAACACTTAAAGCTTTTTGTTGATTACTCACCTTTTTTTTTAGAGGGAGAGAAGCATACCTTTGTTAGGAAAACTTACTTAAAATACATCAACAATAATACGTTAAAAATATGGAAGCCTTTCATTTATCAAGCCATCGAAAAAGTCGTAGGTGCGCTTCCTGAAGACAAACCCTTTGATGTTGTCAACAGTATTGGGAACGCGGTTTTTACCGAGCTGGCGAGGCCTTTATTAGGAGTTTTCCCGCAGGATGAAATGGTTTTTGACAATAAAGCGATGGCGTTACAAAGGCTTGTTGAGCCAATGTTATCAATTAGTAACCTAAAGCTGATGGATCAGGATTTGAGCGATTTATTAGCACAGTTGCATAATTCCGAAAATGCAATAGAGATACAGAATTTTCCCTCTCCTCCGTTACTGTATAACCTGATTAAAGAAGAGGAATTTTCTAACAAAGATGCATATGCAATGGTGACTACCTTGTATGCCGCCATGGCACCTCTGGCGCAAACAATTACAAATATCGTTGCTGAATTTTATGGCGGAAGTACCCATCACTTGCCAGATATTGATGGCAATATTGAAAGGTACATACAGATAGGTGTGGCGCCAAAATTTATTCACAGAGTGGTGAAGCGTGATTCGAGTATTGATGGGGTAGAGTTTTTGGCCGGCCATACAGTACTGATAGAAATAAGGAAGGCGAGATTAGACATTTCGGATACTATTCATAATCTCAATTTTGGGCATGGTTTACACTTTTGTCTTGGGGCTGCACTATCCAGGCTCGTGATAAAAAAAACATTACCTGAACTTATTAAAAAGATAAACCGAGCGCAGATATTAGAAAGAAAAATCGATAATGGTAATAGCATTGCATGCGCATATAAAAAATTAGTCGTTAAAAAGGTAAACTAAAGTGAATACCCAATCATCAGATATTGTTAACTTTATATTAGACTCGGTAGCAGAGTTAACGAAAGCAAATAGGGAACAATTACTTCCTGATACTCGCTTGGCAGCCGTAGGTGTAGACTCATTAAATGCAGTGTTGCTATGCGGTAAGCTCGAAGACGAGTATAAACAAGAAATTGAACCAATAACTATGTTTAAATATAAAACAGCAAGCGAAGTAGCCGCAGCACTTATTGAGATGAAAAATAGCCAGTGAACTTATACTCTATAGGCTTGTCGACAACCGGACACGATCCAGCTTTGGCTATTGTCTGCCCCGCAGGGCGAGTGATTTTTGCCGAGGCTACCGAGCGCATATTGCAGATAAAGCGCGGTTGGGGGGCTCAACCAGACCAACTGCAGCTCATTCAGCCTGTTCTCGAAGGCATTATAAAAAAAGATCCACAAGCATGTTTTCAAATTGCGACTAGCTGGTCAGGCATTAAGGCAGATTTACCTACAGATATGGAGAGTCCGTTTATATCCACTTCGATGCTGCAGTGGATGACCGGGTTACAAAAACATCTGCAAATATCAGCCGGTGATAACATTCGTTTCCTGTATGGCAGCCGAATTACAGGTGAAGTATTAAGGTTCGATCATCATTTATGCCATGCGATAAATGCAGTATATTCAGCTCCATTCAATGAAGCATCCTGTTTGGTTCTAGATGGCGAAGGCGAAGTAGGCGCTGCCAGTCTTTATTACTGGAAAGAGGGTTTCATAACTCGGAAGTGGCGCTCATGGGGGCCTGGAAGTTTAGGGTCTTTCTACACATGGGCCACGGAACTTTGTGGATTTACCCCCTTATATGGTGAAGAATGGAAGGTTATGGGGCTTGCTGCATATGGGAATGTCAATGAGGATTGGTCTGCTCGTTTAAAGCGGTTATTTAAAATTGAATCGGGCCGTATCCTATGGAATGAAAGAACGCAACTCAAGAAAGATATTCAATTCTTTAACTCGTTAAAAAATAGTCAACCTGGAAATTACATGCAAATGGCAGATTTAGCTGCCACAGTACAACATGTTTACACAATTTGTGCCGCAGAAGTTCTCAACGACATATACGTTCAGGAAAAGCAAAAGAATTTAATATTTACGGGAGGATGTGCACTAAATTCTTCTTTTAATGGGCAGATAAAACGGCTCACACCGTTTGAAAACCTGCATGTACCTTCGGCTCCTGCTGACGATGGCAATGCAATCGGTGCAGCATTACTGGCCTGGCAACAAGCTGGCCAATCGAATACTGGCCATTTGCCACCGATAAAATATGCGCAAAAAAGCCCATTTTTAGGTTCGGTGCCCAATAAGGCCGAACTGCAAAAAGTTGCGAGTGAGTTTGGCAACAACGCTGTTGAACTCAGTACTGACTCTGCATCACATATTGCAAAAATGCTGGAGTTGGGAAAGATTATCGGGGTTATGCGCGGTGCGGCCGAATTTGGCCCGAGGTCTCTGGGAAATCGTTCAATATTAGCCGACCCAAGACCGGCAAACATGAAGCAGCGTATCAATGAGGTGGTAAAAGGCAGGGAAGGTTACCGGCCTTTCGCACCAGTAATTCCTGAAAAATTTGTATCACTATGGCTAGAAGACGAAGTATGCTCCCCATATATGTCGTTTGCACTGAAGTGGAACTACACTCAGTTAAACAAAGTTCCTGCAGTTGTGCACAAAGACAATACAGGTAGGTTGCAGACAATAAACAAAACTGATAATCCATGGTTAAGTGATGTTGTCGATCATTTTTTTGATTTGACTGGTGTTCCTGTAGTGTTAAACACGAGCTTTAACATTATGGGGAAGCCAATAATTCATAGTGTAACTGATGCTGTGGCTGTTCTAATGAGTTCAGGATTGGATGCCATTCTGATAGAGGATACGTTGATCCAGAAGTGTTGAGTGTGGCTCCCTTATGTATTTTGCTCTGATTTTTGTTGTGTAACGATATGAGTCTTCGTTAAAGTTTCAAACTAAAAAATATTGAAACGACAGGCAATTTTTGAGTTGCCAAATTGCTATGCTTACTAATATGTTGTTACTCATACTCTAAATCGTTTAGTATTAAAATAAAAGTGACACTAAGCGATACTCCCACCAAAATATTTCTGGATAAAAACATAGGGGATCTAAAGCTTCTCTTCTAAAGGTAATGCTGTGATTAATTCGAGAGTTAATAAAGGTTACGTAATTTCGTTACCTAATGAACATAAACTTCGAGAGCGCACCCTGTCACATTTTAAGGAAAGAGGAATAGCTAACTGCGAATTTGTTGATCGCTATTCACCTGAAAGCACACCGGTTAAAGACCTGTACATAAAGGGTGGCGTAAAGCCATTTACAAGCTGTTTTCGCTGTGGTCAATTGGAGTGTGATTGCCCAAACAATATTATTACGCTATCGGAGGCAAGCAGATGGCTTACCTACAAAGCTGTCATGGAAAGTGCAGCCGTTAGCAAGGGTTGGTCGCTGATTAGTGAGGGTGAACTTTATTTTGAGTTGGATGGGCTGGAAAAATTATCCCGAATGCTCGCTGATACGCAGCCTGCTTTCAATGATAAACCAGCGGTAATCTTGCTTAAGCCGGTCGGTTTGGTATCCGGCGAGACATTGCATACTGACCAGTCGACTGAAATTAGCAATGTTGCCTGCCTTATGAATCATCATTGCGCTCAGTACCTGCTTAACAGCTTCGACCAGGTGAATTCCGTCTGTGACAGCTGGCTGTTCGAAAGTGAAGAGATTACGGTAATGCCACTAGCACCAGAGATTGCGTCGGGCTTGCATTTTAAAACGCGGGAAGAAAGTGAGGTAGTTGAATTATCGCCTGCTATACAATATGAAAGTCGCGCAGAGAGTTTAGATCACTATATTCAGCTATTGGGTAAGTGGCTGGATACTGATGATGCGCTGTCGATTTTTCAGCGGGCCGCTTTCAAAGAGCTCTCCGTTAAACAATCCGAACTGATCAAGAAAAATTCGCCAAATCAGCCTAAAAGGCAATACACAGGGCAATTGGATAAGGCGTTGCAGGACGAATATGGCTTTGATAATACCTTTGAGAACTGGACAAGTGTAAACCGCGGTGGCCAGCCAATCCCATGGATGACATACAGCGCCATACATTACCTGGATTCGCTGGATTTATCGCAGTGCCGCATTTTTGAGTGGGGGAGTGGTAACTCCAGCCTTTATTTTGCCGACAGGGCAGCATCTGTTATCAGTATTGAATCAAACCCCGATTGGTTTGCATACGCCAGTGCAAATAAACGCGCAAATTTAACGACAAAATTGCGTGACGCAGAACACTATTGCAGCGTAGTCAATGAAGACGACGCACGGTATGAGGTTATCATCATTGATGGTGACATTTTCAGAAGGTTGGAATGTGCTCATGTTGCAATCGAGCGATTAGCTCCAGGCGGCATCATTGTTTTGGATAATTCCGATTGGCTATCGCATACCGCTGCGTTTTTGCGTCAGCAAGGGTTCACCCAGATTGACTTTAGCGGTCCCGGTCCTATCAATACTTACCTTTGGTGCACGTCTGTTTTCTTTCGGCATGTCATTCTTATTCCGCATAAAGAAAGTGTTTCTCCTGGTGCGTTGCTTACGGGAAGAAAAAATAAAAGGGATACGGTATTACCCGTGCATTCTTCGCAAGCGAAGTCAGTTACCGCTCGGCAGTTTACAAACGAATACCCATGGGTAAAAGAACGGCTTCTTCCGGCCTATGCAGACATCTTTACCGCTCAGGAAGGTGAGGATGCGTTGTTAAAGCGTCTTCTTAAAAAGTACTACCATCAAAATGGCTTCTATGTAGATGTGGGGGCGCACCATCCAACCCGTTTTTCTAATACCTACCATTATTATTTAAAAGGCTGGCGCGGCATAAATATCGATCCTATACCCGGTGTAATGGCATTGTTTAACGAGCAACGTCCGGATGATATTAATTTGGAAATGGGGATTGCAAATCAAACGGGTGCCCTAACGTATACCGTTTTTAAAGAGCCTGCCTTTAATACATTTGATGCCCAGAGCGTCGCCTATGCCGAAACACGCACTCAAAAGCTTGGCGAGCATGAGATAATGGTAAAACCATTAGTTGATGTGTTAAAAGAGTATCTGCCAGAAGGTACGCCTCTGACCTTTTTAAGCGTGGATGTAGAAGGTTTTGAGCTTCCAGTACTACAGTCTAATGACTGGCAGCAATACCGGCCGATATTTGTTATTGCCGAAGCGCTGACCGGTGAAGCGCTTGCTGGTATAAGCGAGTATCTGGCAGCGGTTGGTTATGAGCGTGTAGCTTCCACTAAAAATAGTTATTTCTTTTGTGAAAAAGATGCCTGGCAAGAGCTAAGTTAGCCAGGCTATTAATTTGAGTTAAATTCGGGTCACTCAGTAATTATCGGATATGCGTAATCTTATTATTGCGTTAGCTCGACATTGCCGCATGTAACATCAGTTTTTGTGCGCTGTTTACCATCCGGCCAGGTCACTGTAATGGTTGCCTGCTCTGCTTTATCAAGGCCAAATAAATGTATCGCACTGTCCTGGGAAAAGTAGCCACTGCCAGCCTGTATTTCTCGGGTTGTTTTGTTACCGTTGCTTCTGGCAACGTCAATACGAGCGCCAATGGCGGTAGGGTTGGATTGTGCGCCTTTCAGGTGCAATGTTATTGCACAATTACCTTCAACCCCGCCATTCTTAAACAGCATCGGGCGCTCATCATTGATGCCTACGGCGATATCTACCCAGCCGTCTTTGTTGTAGTCACTCACTGCTACACCACGCCCGTCATAAGGCACAAATAAGCCGCTTTGGGTTGAGGGAACTTCGGTGAAAGTGCCGTCGCCATTCCCCCTGAGCAAATAGCTTATTCCGCCGGCAAATTGTCTGAACTCGTGATCCATATGGCTAAAGTTACCGGCAACATACAGATCTTCGTGGCCATCGTTATCAAAGTCGGCCGCGGTAATGCCATAGCCCGTAGTAGCCTGAACCAAGCCAGGCAGTGCGTTCATGGTAAATTTGCCTTTGCCATCATTAATAAAAACGGCGTGTTTTAGCGTATTGGCTTGAAGCGTGATTACGTCGCTACTGTTCAGGCGATCACCGTAAATATCGCTAAGGTTTGCCTCAGCGTAAGCGCGAAAGGTATCAAATTTCTCGTAAACATATGGCATTTCAGCGCCCACCATACCGCGCTCCCGCATGGGTCTGAGAATGCCCTCTACATATTCGGCTTCCACAATATCAAGGTCGCCGTCGCCATCTATGTTGCCTGCGTAGAGCATTGCCGGATACTGTTCCGATGCTGTGTAGCGTGTGTTCATTCCCCAGTTTGCTGCGGCAAAGTCCATGTGGCCGTCTTCATTAAAATCGCCTGCGGTAATGCCTGTCCACAGGCCATGCCACTGCGCCAGGCCGGCCGCTCTTGTTGCATCGTCAAACGCCCCGTTCTGATTTAAAAACAAACGTACCGGGCCGTATTCGGTCGCGATTAACAAATCGCTGTCGCCATCGTTATCTACATCCAGCCACATGGCACCGGTTGCCAGGCCAAGTTTGAGTAGCCCCGGTGCCTTCTCGGCGGTAATGTTGGTGTATGAGCCGCCATCGTTACGATAAATATAACTGTCAGCGGGTAAAGGCCATTGATTAGCAATGGCTCTGCCGCCAATAAAAACATCAAGATCGCCATCGCCATCTATGTCATTTAATGCCAGCGCGCCACCTGAAGCATCTGCTTTTAAAGGTATGGTGTTTTTATCACCAAAAATAGCCGCTATTGGCGCGTTGGGTACTTCATAACCACTAAAACTGGAAATAAGGGTGCCATCGGCATGCCACACTGTTGCCAGTTCTTCCAGTGCGGCAGGGTTGAGCTGGTTTAATATGAGTTCGAAACGTTCATTACCAAGGTTTTGATACACTGCGCCGTATTGTCCATGGGCGCCTGCCACATAGAGGTCATCATCACCATCGCCATCCATATCTGTCCAGGATACCCCGGGGCCAATTGCCGAGAGCCGGCGTGGTAATAAAGGCTGTTCTTCAAAGTCATCGTAGCCTTCGTACTGGTGATCATCAAAGTTTGCTTCCACATGAGGATGGGATAACCCGGCCTGTAAACCAACCTCAACAAACTGCGGGTTTTGTGCCCGTAAAGGTTGGGGCGGTGCCGGTATACTTACCGTATCGGGCTCTGCAATCACAAAGCGCTGATTAGCCACTAATACTTTGTTGTTAATGTCGGTGAAAGTCTGGTGATGCCCTGAAGGCCAGTTAACTTCTATTTGTTTAATGGTCTCAGCGTCACCCAGGCCGAAGGTCAGTACCGGTGCGTGGCCCGAGAGGTAACCGCCGGAAGTCGTCATCATCCGGGTTTGCTGTAGGCCATCGTCTGTTAGTACTGTTACACGAGTGCCAATGCCAAAGGCGTTAGAACTATAGCCCACCAATTCTACCTGCATCCGGTTTTTGTCAGCGTTATTGCGGTAAACCCCCAGTGGTTGATTAAGAAAGTTATCCACCTTGTCTAAATCGCCATCATTATCCAGATCGGCCAGTGTAGCGCCATGGGCAATGCCCTTATTATCTATGCCCCAAAGTGTGGATACGTCGCTAAAGGTGAGATCGCCGTTGTTACGAAAAGCAACATTCGGCGTATCAAGCTTCGGGTAATTCTCGTAATAAGCCGGGGCATTTTTAAATTGCGGCAGATTGATATTGGCCAGTACATCACTGTCCATCAGATCACCAATCATACCGTTGCTAATTAACAGATCCACGTAACCGTCCAGGTCGATATCGGCGAATTTGGTTGACCAGGTCCAGTCGCTTGCGGCAACGCCGGCAAACCAGGATATTTCGCTAAAGGAGCCATCACCATTGTTCAGATACAGGCCATTGTGCATTACCTGCGCCGCTGATTCATCCGGTGGCAACGTGGTATCCATCAGGCCATGCTGAGTCAGCCTCAAGGTGGCATCCTGACTCAGCATATCGCCCACAAAATAATCTACCAGTCCGTCGTTGTTGATATCGGCAAAGTCCATTCCCATGGCAAACATGGGGGTTTGCTGCACCAGGGGGGCATCGATTAACGTAAAGGTGCCGTCACCATTGTTATGATAAAAGGTATCGGGAGACCAAAAATCGTTGGTCACATATAAATCCGGCCAGCCGTCGTTATCTACATCGCTGAACGATGCCGATAAGCCCCAGTACCCGCCGGAAATACCCGCCTGCTTAGCCACTTCCGTAAAGGTGCCATCACCATTATTGCGGTAAAGTAAATCAGGCTCCCCTAACTGGCGAACGCTCAGTCCTTTTTCGGTTTCAAATAACTCAATCGCGCTGGTCAGATCGTCGGGAATAACAATTTTGCCGTTTTTCATCTCCAGTTTTGGCGTACCGATCTCGGCTGCGAGATCCGCCGGGCGATAGGTGGCAACAAAAAAGTCCAGATCGCCGTCTAGATCGTAATCGGCAAAGGTGGCGGTAGTTGAACCGCCGTTATAACCCACCCCAGCTTTATTTGTAATATCGGTAAAGGTGCCGTCGCCGTTGTTTCTGTATAATTTGTTAGGTCTATGCCATTGAGTTAAGAACAAGTCCAGATCGCGATCGTTATCAATATCCGCAAAGCTGGCACCAATGCCAAACCCTTGCTCTTGTTGAATAAGGCCCGCTTTGGCGGTGACATTCTCAAAGTTAAAGCCGCCCAGGTTGCGATAGAGTATGCTCTGGCCTTCCTCCGTCACCAGGTACAGGTCGGTTAGTCCATCACCATCAAAATCACCGGAGGCTACCCCGGCACCGTTAAAACTAAAGTTGCGTTGGTTTTCTACCGAAAGTTGGTTGGAAAACTGAATACCGGTGTCTTTGCTACTTAAGCGGGTAAACAGCTTATTATCCTGATGCACCGGTTTGGCCAGCGGGGTTGCATAAATATTGCCCGGGGAGACATGAGGAATCGTTTTTGCTTCCTGGGTTTTAGCTACTGTTTGGCTGGCGGGGCAGGCAAACAAAAAAAACAACGAAAACCAGGGAGCTAAGCGGATGTGAGGTCGTCCCTTACAGAAAATATTAAACACTAAAAGTCTCCAAAAATCGTGTTACCCAAAGTTAACGGTCTACGGGCAATTCGCTCGGCACGGTTTGAGGAACCAGGTACAGCAAGTCTCCTGTCGAGGGTGACGTTAAAGCTTCTAAAAAAGCAATTAACTGCTCGGTTTCCCGTTCGGTCAGCTGAGGTACAGCATTGACTTCGGATGAAAACGTTTGCGCCATAACCAGTATGGTTGAGGTATTCAACCGAAAGGATTTTTTTAAATTAGGATCAAGTTGTGAAATGTCATAATTTTGCAGCATTTCAAGCGGTTCTGAATGATGTTCTATTACCCCTTTTAACGAAGTATAAGAGCCGTTGTGCATCCAGGGGCCGGTAATTGCAACATTACGCAGAGGGGGAGTGCGAAAAGCAAAGGCATCTTTCTTTTTATCGGTGACCCGCGCTCTGCCAATATCAAAACCGGAGCTGTCACGATGGCCGGGCCCAATCTGCGGCACTAGCAGGTTATAATACTGTTGGTCTGTCATTAAAGTACCGCTATGGCAGGAGGAACACCCTGCACGACCATAAAATAAAATGGCCCCTTCTTTTGCGGCGGAAGGTAATGCCGCCTGGTTTCCTCTTAAATAGTGATCCCACGGGCTATCTTCAAAGGCAAACGAGAATGTCTGAAAGGCCGATAACGCATTTGCCGCATGAGCAAAATGTAAATCATCGGTCGCTACGCCGGGGTAGGCTTTATTGAACAGCTCCACGTATTCTGGAATGGCCAGAACCCTGGCCATTATCTGCCCCCAGATTTCTTCAAAATCGGTATCGCCTAACGCTGCCAGGGTATTTGCATGTCCATCAATATCGAGGTCAGCTTTTCGGCCGCGCATTTCTTGTCGTGAAGTCACGGGAAACATTGCTTGCATGGCAACAATATCTTGCAGGAGCGCCGCCGGTAGCTTTTCATCTGCAGGAGAAACATGGCGGCCATCTGAAGTCAGTTCAACTCGCCCGTCCCAGAACATCGTTTGCCATTGTGGCGCGCCGCGATTAAAAATCTCAGGGGCATTTCGGGGGATTACACGCCTGGTCTCACCGAGGACCCGTGTATAGCCTAGACCATTGCCGCCAACACCTATAGAAAGGCTCAAATCGTCACCCGAATTTAGTGCAGGATGATGGCAGGTAGCGCAGGCTATATCCTTACTGCCACTCAGTATTTTGTCGAAAAACAAGGCTTTGCCCAGCGCTACCTGTTCTGGGGTCTGAGTTTTGGGAGTATGAATTGCGGTAATGCTTTGTGCTTCGATTAATTGTAGGAGTTCTCGATCCAAATAGGAGGGGGCATTATCATGATTTACTATTACCTCCGAATCGGCATACGTTTTGTTTATCATGCCAGACAATAAAAGCAGAACGGCAGAGGTCAACCAGCCAATTAATATAGTGGTATTTCGTTCCTTTTTAGCGAGGCGAGGAACCGCTGTTATGATCTGTCGGGTAAGTGTATGCATCAAATTCCAATACAGCATCGGTAGGTTTTACCGGGATTTACTTAAATTCAAAATACTGCAATAAGTTTGCAAATTTTTGCTCGGCTGTTGCTTTTTCTGCGCGGGGTACCAGGCACTGAATCAGTAAAAAGCGATTTCCCTGATAACTCAATATCTGCTTCATCCAAAAACTTTCGCCTGCCACTGTAATAAAAGCTTCAGTGCCTAATGCAGGCATGTGCTTCAACTGCGTTTGCTCGCTAAACCGGATTTCGATTTCTGTTGGGGCTAAGCCTTTACTGATAATCTGCTCTGCCAGCTCTTCGATGCTTGCGTTCTCGCTGGTACCGTGGCTAATCACTACCGAGCTTTTTTCTGATCCCGTTGATTGAGGAACCATGACAACAGAATTACCAAAACGTTTGGTGATTCGGTACCCCGGAGTCTGGGTTAATCTGAAAGGTAAGCCGGTAAACAGTCTCAGCTTATTCTCCGCTTTAACGTTCAGGCTCATTAACGATTGATGAACAGCTTCCTTGTGGTGGCTTCTGGCACTTTCCGGATAACTGGTTTCTACCACTACAGAAGAAAGCTGATCGCCACAAATCAGTAATTGTTTGTCGAAAACCGTGCCAGAGATAGCTTGTTTGGCGTCCAACAGTTCGCACTCGGCATTTTCAACCGTTACTGCCTGCTTTGCCACCAGTTGCAGTTTATGCTGGGCAAGCCGAGCTTTAGTCAGGCTTGCCAGATAGGTCTGATAGGGCACCTCTACTTCATACACTTTTATTCGTGAAAAACTTTCCGGTTGAATAAAACCGTAATGTTCAGGTGTCAGGAGAAAGCCTTGTGGTGCTGCCAGACTAACTTGTAAGCCATCATTAAGAATAAACCGTTGAGCCTTAACTTGCGCTGGGGATTGTACTTTCTTTTCGGGAGAGAGAGGGGAAGTAGACGTGCACGAAAATAAGCACAAACCACTTAGCAAAACAAAAAAATTATTTAATTGCATACTCTAAATTTTACTTCTATATAAATGAGAAGACACCGGAGAATCGTGGCTAGCATAGTTATACAATCCACATATTGCCAGTATATATTGGTCAATTAGGGCTGCATATTTGATAAAAGTCAAAATTTTTGTTTTTTTATGATTAATTAGTCTAAGTAGTCTTGTAAACACTCGTATTACCTCTAAACTTTTATACCGATTTTTAAAAGCATCCCGGTGCTGAGCCGTTTCGTGCTGACAAACAATGGTTGTAGCATACGTATGTCTGGTTGATTGCGTTTTTGTGGTGTAGCATAAAAACAGCCGAGCAGGCCAAAGGCCTTCGTAAGAAGGGCAATTTACATAATTGGAAAACACAATGATTCAGTTTTTTACGGCTTGCCATTTTAAGACTCGTATTCAGGGATTATGGTTATTGTTCTTTTGTCTTGCCTGTATCATTGCAGGCATGGCAAGTGCACAGGCCGGAACGCCAACGTTTTCGGCTGCCTTTTCGCCAACAACTATTGCACCAGGCAGCGTATCAACACTCACCTACACTATCGATAACTCAGCAAATGATACGTCGGTACTGGATGTTGCTTTTTCCAACGCATTGCCAGCTGGTGTTACACTTGCCTCGCCGGTAAATATAACCGACAGTTGCAACGGCGTTGTTGCCGCAACAGCCGGTAGTTCCAGCGTTAGTTATTCTCTCGACCGCTTTGGGCTTGGGCAAACCTGTGTTATTTCGGTGGATGTGACCAGTAGTACAGCAGGTACCTACAGCAATACTACAGGCGATCTTACCAGTTCAGAAGGAAATTCCGGCAATGCCAGTGCTTCGCTGACGGTTGATGGTTCCATTCCTCAATTATCTATCGCTGTCTCCCCATCAACCATTGCGCCTGAGGCAGTCAGTACGCTTACTTATACCTTTGACAATTCTAACAATGGTTCGGATATGGCGGCCCTGCATTTAAACAGCGTGCTGCCAGATGGCGTTGTGGTCTCTGACCAGCCTAATCCGGCCACCAACTGTACCGTGGTGAGTGACTATCAGAGACAGTACAGCGGGGTGACTGTCACGCCGGGAAGCAACGCAGTTCGCCTGGGGTATTTTGAAGTACCGGCAGGAGGCAGTTGCACCGCGAGCTTTGATATCACAGCGTCATCCGTTGGTGCTTATTCCATCGATTCCGGAATGCTCTACAATGCAACGGTACAAAATTTTGGCAGTATTACTCTTGTCCAAAACCCGGTGAGTTTGGGAGTTCAGAACACTACACTATTGAGCATCGAACGCTCATTGTTAAACATCAGTGCGCCTGCCTCTGCGTCGCCGGGTCAAACCATAACCCTTACCTTTGATTTGTTAAATAACAACCGTGATCAGGATATTACCAACCTGTCGTTTACCAACGACCTCAACGCGGCGTTAAGCGGTTTAGCCGCCACGGCATTACCAGCAGATGGCTTTTGTGGTTCAGGCTCTGTTATATCAGGTTCATCTTCGCTTTCTGTGTCGGGCGTCAGCCTCGCATCTGGTGCAAGCTGTAGTTTTGATGTCAGTGTACTGATCCCCACCAACGCCGCTGCGGGCAGCTACACCAATACGACCAGCAGTATTGCATATGATTTGGGTGGTTCGGCAACTACGGGTACAGCAACCAGCAATATAATCAGTATTTACAAAGCGCCAACGGTAAATATGTCGTTTATTGATGACCCGGTGGTTTTAGGCGGCGATGTAACGCTGCGCTATACTGTTGCCAATACCGACACGACTAATGCATTGAGTGATGCCACTTTTCAATTGGGCTTAAATAATCAGATATCCGGTATGCTTATAAAAACCTTACCGGCAGCTAATAGTTGCGGTAGTGGTTCTACGTTTTCTCAGCAAACTATCAGTGACACAGCATATTTTGTTATGGCTGGTGGTGCGCTGTCGGCCAATGATTCATGTACCTTTGACTTAGTGTTAACGGTGCCTTCGAATGGTAATCTGGGCGACTTCGACTTTACCACCAGCAATATCAGCGGCACCGTAGCAAGCGAGTCGTTATTTGGTAATACTGCCAGCGATACCCTGTCTGTAATCGGAGCGCCAGCACTGGCAATTTCGTTGTCCAGTGTTGCTGCGCTACCAGGCGATACCGTTACAGCAACCTTTACTTTGGATTACAGTGCCAATGCCGTAAGTGATGCCACTAATGTCGGTTTTACGCTGGATCTGGACGCAGCGCTCACCGGGCTTGTTTCCACCACAGGCACCACTAACGACGTGTGCGGCAGTGGCTCTGCTATTTCCGGTAGTTCGTTACTAACACTTGCTGGCGGATCGTTATCGCCCGGAGACTCCTGTACTTTCTCTTTATCTCTGCAAATACCGGTAACCGCCGCCAGTGGAAGTGTTTCTTTGGATTCAAGCGTGGTAAGCGCCACTGTTTCCAGTACCTCCGTTTCTTATGCAGCAGCCAGTCAGAGTTTATTAATTTCCGGACTGACGGCCAGTAAAACCTTTTTGACTAATCCGGTACTGCCTGGCAGCCAAAGTACGTTAAGGTACACATTTGCCAACTCGGCCAATGCCGCCGCGGCCACGGCAATCGAGTTTACCGATAGTCTGACTTCGGTGATCAGTACTATGGCGGCGAGTAGCCTGCCTGCAACACCTTGCGGTAGCGGCTCATCCCTATCCGGCACAACCCAGTTAAGTTTTTCCGGTGGCGAATTGCAACCGGGGGATACCTGTACCTTTGACGTGCCGGTGAATATCCCGGCTGGGGCTACCGCTGGTACTTACACCAGCACCAGCTCAACAGTATCGGCAACCGTTAACAGCAGTTTAGTGACTGCCGGTGCAATCAACACAACGCTAGCGGTAGAGACATTAACGGTTAACTTAAGCTCTACGGCGAGTAACCCTACGTCGGGCCCAACCATTCCGGTAGCCATCAGCTTTAGTCGCGATGTCGTTAACTTTGAGGCTGCGGATTTGGTCGTTGGAAATGGTTCGGTAACGGATTTTGCAGGTAGCGGAAGTAACTACACAGCAGAAATCACACCAACAAGCGACGGTGCGGTAACCATTGATTTGCCGGCTAATGCAGTTGATGATGCAGTGGATAGTACGGTTAAAAATCCCGTCGCCACGCAACTTTCGGTAACTTACGAGTCGGTGCCAGCAATTGCAGATCCTGTCATTGCCATAGGGTCTCCTGATGCATCATCAACCAATACCGGGCCGGTAACTTATACTGTTAGTTATACCGACACTACGCAGGTAAACCTCACTACAACAGCGATTGCCCTCAATAAAACAGGCACTGCTAATGCAACGGTTTCAGTAACTAATGGCGATACCGACACGGCAACGGTGACGTTATCCAGTATTACTGGTGATGGTTCGCTAGGGATTAGTATAGGCTCTGGTACAGCCAGAAACTCAACCAAGGTGGCGGGGAATGCCGGGCCTTCCGGCACGTTTACGGTTGATAACACCCAGCCAGGTGTAACCATCACGTCTTCGTTGTTAGGCAGTAGCTTTAATAACAGTAGCTTTACTGCCACCTTTACCTTTACTGAGGCAGTAAGTGGCTTCGTCATTGGGGATATTTCTGCGGGTAATGCCAGTCTGAGCAATTTTAGCGCTGTGAGTACGTCTGTTTACACCGCTACCGTTACCCCGGACGAAGACGGTCTGGTAACGCTGGATGTGGCAGCAGGTACTGCACAGGACAGTGTGGGCAATAGTAATACCGGTGCAACACAGTATCAGGCCACTTACGATAGTACATCGCCAACCTTAGCTATTACCTCGGACATAGTTGGTACTGCCACCAACGGTAGTTTTACCGCCATCTTTACCTTTAGTGAGCCGGTAACAGGTTTCTCGGCGGCCGATGTTACTGCGGTCAACGCATCGGTTGGTACCTTATCGGCAACCAGTAGTTCAGTGTATACCGCAAAGATATCGCCAACTAACGAGGGGGTCGTTACTTTAGATGTGTCGGCCAATGCTGCTCAGGATAGTGTGGGAAACAATAACACGGCAGCTACTCAGCTTGGCACTATCTACGATACTACTGCACCAACAGTGGTTATTACCGCCAGCAGTGGCGCGCTCACTAATTCAGCGTTTACTGCCACGGTGACGTTTAGTGAAGACGTAAGCAATTTCAATATTGCAGATATCGTTGCGGACAATGCTATATTAACTCATTTTAATTCAACCAGTGCATCAGTTTATACGCTAACGGTTACGCCGATCAGTGATGGTGCGGTGACCTTAAATATTGCTTCCAGTGTGGCTCAAGACAGCGCTGGTAACAATAACTCTGCGGCTACTCAGTTCAGTACTTCTTACGATGCCACTACACCCACTGTGGCCATTACAGCTAACAGCGGCTCACTGACCAATGGTTCATTTACCGCCACCTTTACCTTTAGCGAGGCAGTGAGTGGTTTTACGGCAGCGGATATTACGGCCGCCAATGCCTTAGTGAGTGTTGTTTCGGTTACCAGCAGTTCCGTGTATACCGCCACCATTACACCAGTTGCTGATGGTTCAGTAACGCTGGATGTGGCCAGCAATGTGGCACAAGATAGTGCGGGCAACGGCAATACGGCGGCCACCCAGTTTAGTACCTCGTATGATGCAACTGCCCCCACAGTGACGATCTCTGCCGGCAGTGGCAGCCTGACCAACGCCGCCTTTACCGCCACCTTTACCTTTAGCGAGCCGGTGAGTGGTTTTACCGCAGCGGATGTCACGGCAAGTAACGCAACCGTAGGCGTGATTTCGGCCACGAGCAGTTCAGTGTACACCGCTACCATTACCCCAACGGCTGATGGAACTGTGACGCTGGATGTGGCGGGCAATGTGGCTCAGGACAGCGCCGGTAACGGCAATACAGCAGCTACGCAATTCAGCACCTCTTACGATGCTACCGCGCCAACGGTCGCTATCACGGCTAATAGTGGCACGGATACCAACGCGGCCTTTACGGCGACTTTTACTTTTAGCGAAGCGGTAACAGGGTTTACGGTAAGTGATATCGTGGTTGCTAACGCCATACTTAGCTCTTTTAACGCAACAAGTAGCTCGGTTTATACCGTTACTGTTACCCCCAGCGCAGATGGCATGGTCACGCTGGGCATAGCCGGCAATGTGGCGCAGGACAGTGCGGGCAACGGCAATACGGCGGCCCCCCAGTTTAGTACCTCGTATGATGCCACCGCGCCAACGCTGGCGATTACTGCCGACAGCGGTAGCCTCACCAACGCCGTCTTTACCGCCACCTTTACCTTTAGTGAACCGGTGAGTGGCTTTACCGCAGCAGATGTCACGGCAAGCAATGCTTCAGTGGGTGTTGTTTCGGCTTCGAGCAGCTCGGTATATACCGCCACCATTACACCAACCGCTGATGGCTCGGTTACGCTCAATGTGGCAGGCAATGTCGCGCAGGACAGTGCGGGCAACGGCAATACGGCGGCCCCCCAGTTTAGTACCTCGTATGATGCCACCGCGCCAACGCTGGCGATTACCACCGATAGCGGCAGCCTCACCAACGCCGTCTTTACCGCCACCTTTACCTTTAGTGAACCGGTGAGTGGCTTTACCGCAGCAGATGTCACGGCAAGCAATGCTTCAGTGGGTGTTGTTTCGGCTTCGAGCAGCTCGGTATATACCGCCACCATTACACCAACCGCTGATGGCTCGGTTACGCTCAATGTGGCAGGCAATGTCGCGCAGGACAGTGCGGGCAACGGCAATACGGCGGCTACCCAGTTTAGTACCTCATATGATGCAACCGCGCCAACGGTAGCGATTACCGCCGATAGCGGCAGCCTGACCAACGCCGCCTTTACCGCCACCTTTACCTTTAGTGAACCGGTGAGTGGCTTTACGGCAGCAGATGTCACGGCAAGTAATGCCTCAGTGGGTGTTGTTTCGGCTTCGAGCAGTTCGGTATATACCGCCACCATTACGCCAACCGCTGATGGCTCGGTTACGCTCAATGTGGCGGGCAATGTCGCGCAGGACAGTGCGGGCAACGGCAATACGGCGGCTACCCAGTTTAGTACCTCATATGATGCAACCGCGCCAACGGTAGCGATTACCGCCGATAGCGGCAGCCTCACCAACGCCGCCTTTACCGCCACCTTTACCTTTAGTGAGCCAGTGAGCAGCTTTACGGCAGCAGATGTCACGGCAAGCAATGCCACAGTAGGCGTTGTCTCGGCAATCAACAGCTCGGTATATACCGCCACCATTACGCCCAGTGCTGATGGCACGGTCACACTCAATGTGGCGGGCGATGTCGCTCAGGACAACGCAGGTAATGGTAATACAGCGGCTGCTGAATTTAGCACCTCATACGATGCTACGGCACCAACAGTGGCGATCACCGCAGATAGCGGAGAACAAACAAATGCCGCCTTTACCGCTACGTTTACCTTCAGTGAGGCGGTGATTGGCTTTAACGCTGCAGATATTACTGTTAGCAACGCGACGGTAAGCGGATTTTCGGCAACGAGTAGCTCAGTGTATACTGCGCTGATGACTCCCACCAGTGATGGTTTGGTAACGCTGGAAGTGGCCGCTAACAGGGCACAGGACGCTGCCGGTAACGCTAATACGGCGGCCACCCAATTTAGTACCTTATATGATGCTACCGCTCCCTCGCTGGCGATCACTGCCGACAGCGGCAGCCTCACCAATGCGGCCTTTACCGCTACCTTTACTTTCAGTGAGTCGGTAAGCGGCTTTACTATGGCAGCCATCATGGCAGGCAACGCAAGCATAAGTAATTTTGCTCAAAGCGGTTCATCGGTATATACGGCCACGGTTACACCTGAAAATGATGGTGCCGTAACCCTGGATGTGGCGGCTGACGTCGCTCAGGACAGTGCCGGTAACGGTAACACTGCTGCAAAGCAATTTAGTACCCTCTACGATAACAGTGTGCCATCGGTGGTAATAACAGCCGAAGTATCCGAAGTAACCAACGCTCCGTTTACCGCGACTTTCACTTTCAGTGAAGCAGTAAATGGTTTTACGATGGCAGATATAACGGTAACTAATGCTGCGGTTAGCGCTGTTTCGGCAACCAGCAGCTCGGTATATAACGCGACGATTTCACCGTCGGTTGAAGGGCAGGTAACCGTGGATGTTGCAGCCAATGTGGTGCAAGACGCAGCCGGCAATAGTAACACTGCAGCAACCACGTTTACCGTGGACTACGACGCTACTCAACCTCAACTGCTAAGCTCTTCGCCAAAACATGAAGAAATGGACGTGGCGAATAACCGTTTACAGGTAAGCTTAACCTTTGATGAAGACATCAGGGGTGATAACGGGAATATAGATTTAGTCAGGCAGGCCGATAATACCGTTGTAGAAACGCTCTCTCTGGCGGGCGACTCGGTAACCATAACAGCGAAGGTACTGAAGGCTTCTTTTGCGTCAAAGTTAGCGCAAAATGAGGCATATTCAATTGTTATAAATAGCGGCAATATTTCCGATGTTGCCGGTAATGCATGGTCAGGCCTGGCTACTGATGCACTGGTATTTACCGCTGCCAACGAACCGCCGGGAAATAACGACGATACCGCGACAGTTGACGAAGATAGCGAAGTAATAATACCAGTACTGGCAAATGATGAGGATCTGTCTGACGGATTAGACATTACCAGTGTAACCATTGATACAAATCCTCTGCAGGGTTCGGTTAGCGTGGATTCGCAAACCGGAGAGGTGACGTACAAACCCGAAGCCAACTTTAACGGCGTGGACAGCTTTACTTATGTAGTCTCTGACACCCAAGGCAGTACTTCTGAACCCGCAACAGTAACGGTTACGGTGAATGCCATAAATGATGAACCGGTAGCTGCCAGCGACACCGTGTCGACCACCGAAGAGCAACAACTGGTTATCGACATTCTTAGCAATGACACGGATATCGATGAGCAGAGTAACCTGGATGCCAATGCCATAGACCCGGCTACTGTGGTAATAATCGATGACGTGGATAACGGCACCCTGGTGATTGTAGATGCTCAGGCCGCGGCGGACGATAGTTCATTGCAGGTGGGTCAGGTCATCTACTCGCCTGACGTTAACTTCTTTGGAACCGATGTGTTTACCTATTCAGTCAGGGATACACTGGGTGCAGTGAGTGCTGATGCCACGGTAACCATAAGTGTTGGTGCGGTTAACGATCAACCCGTTGCCACGGATGACAGCGCAACAACCAATGAGGACGAAGCGGTTATCATTGATGTAGTGGGCAATGATTCAGACAGTGAAAATGACCTTAACGAGCAGAGTGTGATAGTAGTCAGCCAGGGAAATCTGGGCTCTGCCAGTGTAAACAGCAATACCGGAGAGGTAACCTATACGCCAGATGCAAATGTCTTCGGTACAGATAGCTTCTTCTACACCGTTGCGGATCAACAAGGATTGGTGTCTGCTTCAGCGAAAGTGACGGTAACCATTATACCAGTTAATGACGCACCGGTAGTCACTGATGATTATTTTGAAATTAGTACTCGGGAGCCAATGGTACTGGATGTGCTGAGTAATGACAGTGACCCTGACACCATTTCAGATGTGAATAATAGGATAGATCCAGGCAGTGTGGCTGTTGTGATGCAGCCGGCCCAGGGTTCTGTAACCATTAATGATGTTACGGGCGCTATCAGTTATACACCTGATGATGAGGCTACTGTCACAACAGATTCCTTTAGCTACCAGGTAATGGATTTCGAAGGTGAGTTGTCTGGTATAGCAACGGTTGAAATTAGTTTGCAGCTCAAGTCTGTCAGTCTGGTGGCTAGCAATGACAGCACCGAAGCGAATGAGGACACAGCGGTAACCCTTAACATACTGGCAAACGACGGCGATCCTACCCGCACGCTGGATGTATCGGGGATTAGCGTTACCGAACCGGCGAGCAATGGGGTTACTCAGGTAAATAGCAATGGAACGGTAACTTACACGCCAAATACTGACTTTTATGGCGAGGATATATTTGCTTACACAGTAAGAGATACTGATGGCGATGTGTCAAATGAAGCAACGGTGACTATTACCGTGATCCCGGTAAATGACGCGCCAGGTATCTCCGGAACACCTGTTACGTCTGTAATTGCTGGCAACACCTACCAGTTCGTGCCCAATGCCACCGATATCGACAGTAGTCTGCTGATCTTCACTATTCAAAACGCGCCGGCCTGGAGTACCTTTAATCCGACTACCGGAGTGCTTACCGGCGTACCGGAAGAGGAGCAGGCAGGAGCGTACGAAAATATCGTTCTCACAGTAACCGATGAAGAGGGGGCTAGCACTAGTCTGCCTGCGTTCTCTATTGAAGTGACAAGTAAAGACTCGTTATCGCCAAAAGCAGATAGTATCAGCGTGGAAGTAGAAGAAGATGGCAGCGTAACATTTACCGTGTCGGCTACCGATCCGAATGATCAACCACTCACATTCGAAATTGTCGGGCAACCTATGTCGGGAGAGATTTCCGGAACATTACCTTTGGTAACGTATACACCAGAAGAAGATTTCTTTGGTGATGACAGTTTTACCTTTACGGCCAGCAATGGTGAATATACATCGTCACCTGCGATGGTTTCGGTTTTAGTTAGCCCGGTAAATGATGCACCAACGGCAGTGGATGATGAAGCGACAGTTGTCTCGGGGTCTGCGGTTATCATTGATGTATTGAATAATGATACAGATGTAGACGATGAAAGCTTAACCGTGATTAGCGCAAGCAGCTCGCAAGGCAGCCTTACTGTGGTGGAAAATCAACTGAATTACACGGCCGAAGAAAACTTTAGTGGTCGGGTGGTTATTGATTATACCGTGGAAGACAGCGAAGGCTTAACGGCCTCGGCGCAAGTGGTGGTAACGGTAACCAGTGACGATAACAGTGGAGCAGCGCTTTATCTAACAGTACCGGAGGACGTTGAAGTTGACGCAACAGGCCTAATCACCCGCGTATCTCTGGGTCTGGCACAAGCCAGCGATGAGGACGGAAATGCGATTCCGGTATCACTACAAACTCCGCCATTCTTCAGGCCTGGTAAGCATTCGGTTATCTGGCAGGCAGAACGTGGCGATGAGATTGTGCAAGGCTCTCAACTTGTCACTGTTCATCCTCTTGTGAATATTGATAAAGCGCAACGAGTGGAAGAAGGCCGTAGCGCAACTATTAAGGTTGTGCTTAATGGTCCGGCGCCAGAGTACCCGGTGTTTATCCCTTACACTATTTCAGGTACCAGTGATAATGGCGATCATAATTTATATGACGACACATTAGTTATTAATAGCGGAATGCAGGGCACTATATCGGTTGATACCGTTAACGATAGTCTAACCGAAGGTGATGAAACGCTGGTGGTGACACTTTCACCATCGTTAAATGTAGCTAATTCACAACATACTTTAACAATTGTTGAAACTGTTCTTGCGCCTAAGGTTCAACTGTCTGCATTGCAGGACGGTCAGTCATTAACCACTATCTACCCGCAAGCCGGTATGGTGGATGTATATCTGACTCTGGAAAACAGGGAAGCAAGTGAGATTGCTTATGTAGACTGGAGCGCCAGTTCTGCAGACTTGCCCGCACTCAATATCTCTGCTGAACCCACCTTATTCAGGTTTTCTCCAGAGACCCTGACACCGGGGGTGTATTGGGTAGAAGCGAAAGTAACGGATGTAAATGGTCTCACTGGTACAGCCCAAGCGCTGTTGAAACTCAACGCTGAGACTCCAGAGCTTGGCGGTGCCGATACCGATGGTGACGGCATCGCAGATAATGAAGAGGGCTACGCGGATAACGACGGTGACGGCATACCCAATTATTTGGATGCCTATGATAGCTGCGAAGTTCAGGTGTTCTCATTAACACCCGGGAATACCTACCTGGCTGAGGGTGATACAGGACCTTGTCTGATTTTAGGCGATGTTGCGCTAGCTACCTCCAACTCGTTGGTCATTAACGAACACTCGTTGCCATCAGATACAGGGTTTATTCCGGTGAATCCGATAGTGGACTTTATTGTTAGTGGGCTAAACGAAATCGGATCAAGCTACAGTATTGTTATTCCGCAGCAGAATGTGATTCCGGCCGGTGCGGTTTACCGTAAATACCATTCTGTACTGCAAAGCTGGCAGGATTTTGAACTGAACGGCGCGACCGATGCTATTCATTCGGCTAAAGGCGAACCGGGTATTTGCCCGCCGCTTGATGCTCAAAGCTGGACAGAAGGCTTAACAGAAGGGCACTGGTGTATTCGCCTGACCATCAGTGATGGTGGCCCTAATGATGATGACGGTGTAGCTAACGGCATAATTGTCGATCCGTCTGTGCTGTCTGTTATGAGTAGCGAGAATCAAAAGCCGGTGGCACAAGATGATGAGCTGTTCTTTAAAACCACTACCTTGGCAGTATTGAATGTACTGGCGAACGACAGTGATGTGGATAGCGATACGCTTACCCTGGTATCTGCCAATGCTTACTTAGGTTCCGTAGAAATTGTTAATAACGAGCTTATTTACGAGCCGCCTTCAGCCTTTATTGGGCAAGACTCTTTGGTCTATGCCGTGTCGGATGGCAATGGCGGGGTTGCCATGGCTACCGCTACGCTGAACGTCAATATCAATCGCGGCCCGCAATTGCAGGATGATACAGCGAGAATGAACAGCAAGGGAACCATAGTGGTAGACGTATTAGCCAATGACATCGACCCGGATGGAGATGTGCTGACTATAACCGATGTAACAGCCTCTGGCGGCACCGTTGCTATCCAGAACAACGAAATCAGCTATACACCCGTTGCTGATATGGCGGCAACCGTGACTATTATCTACACTGCTACTGACGGCGAACAACAAGTTAGTGCAACCCTGACCGTTTATGTATCGAATCCGCAACCATCTAATGGCGGTAGCTTATCTGCCTACGTGCTTGGATGGTTGTTAATGATCCTGATTTACCGCTTGTACAGTAACTCGAATTCGGCTCAAAGGCCGGGTAAAAGGAGAGTACTGTGACAAGCAGATTAATTATCCAGTTTTTTACGATGCGACCTGAGTATTTTGAGGAGTAAACATAGTGTCTTTTAGCAGCAGAAAATTAAAACTTATGACATTACAGGCGGTGTTTACGACTTCACTGCTGGTCAATGTTTCAGATGCCTTTGCTCAGGAGGATCGCGGTGTTGACGCTGAGCAAATAAGGGAAAGGATGTTACAGCAAAAGCATCAGGAAGAACTTAATAATACGCAGGGAAAGGGAATGGTAGTTACTCTGTCAGACCGTGATTTAAGCGTATTTACATCCGATTATTACGATAAATATGTTTTCACTATCACTAATCTGCAAGGGTTTAAGCAAACTGTTGATAACACTTACGGTAGTTTAAATATCTATGATCTGAACTTACCTTACGATGGCAGATACGAGTATGAAGTTTTAGCAATCAGGATTACAAATGAAATGATAGCTGATGTCCATAATAACGGGAGAGAGCGAGGCGGCCAGACCAATATGGCCGTGTCTAAAAAAATGACCGGTTATTTTATGGTGAAAGACGGTGGTATAGAGGTACCCCAAATGGTTACAGAGCCAAAGGCCGGTGAATTGCCGGGACGACCAGAATCATCCATTGTTGAATACTGAATTTTTGGGGTAGATGTATTATGAAGCTTAATACCACACTTTTAACCAGCGCAATAAGCGTAGTACTTTGTTTACCCATTACAGCGGTTGTTGCCGATCAGCTGTTCCAGGATGATGTAATAGTGTCTGGCAGTTTATGTGTAGGCTTTGATTGTTCTAATGGCGAAAATTTTAATTTTGATACTATTCGTCTTAAAGAAAATAACCTGCGGATAAGGTTTACTGATACCAGTGCGTCGGGTTCTTTTCCCACCAGAGATTGGGAGATAACCATTAATGATTCTGCAAATGGTGGTGCAAACTATTTCCGAATCAATAATATCGATAATGGTACTTATCCATTTACTATAATGGACGGTGCTGGCAATAATTCTCTGGTCGTCGCCGCAAACAGCAATATAGGGTTTGGTACGTCCAGTCCGGCGGTAAAGTTGCATGTAACCACGGGTAACAGCCCAACACTGAGACTGGAACAAGACTATTCTCAGGGGTTTGCGGCGCAGTCATGGGATGTGGGCGGCAACGAAACCAATTTCTTTGTTCGGGATGTTACCAGCGGCGGTAAGTTACCCCTGCGTATTAGAGCAGGAGCTCCGGCAGGGAGTATTTATATTGACACAGATGGTGATGTAGGTTTCGAAACCACTTCACCCGATGGCTTGCTTGATATTGCCCATCCCGCTGATGCAAATAATCATGCTGTGCTGGTGAGTCCTGCAGGATTTTTTGGCATTAATATTGATAACGGTTTTAACCCAACAGGACTGTTGGATGTGCAAACTACCGGTGGTGCCTCGAAGTTTACCGTAGCATCCGATGGTGATGTGGGAATAGGCACCAGCGCACCAAGTGGGCGTTTTGAGATTAAAGATGCTGCCGGTGCAAATACTTATTTTAATGTTGATGCCGATGGAAAAGTAGGTTTGGGGGCTATCGCGAGTTCGTCTGCAGTCACTATTGAAGATACAGTTAGTGATACAACCCCAACACTACTTTTAGAGAACACCAATACCGCTAATCAGAACGCGGTGCTTCTATCCCTTCGTAATAACAACAACTCCTACATTGAGTTTGTGAATACGGCTGCTTCACCAGATGTCGAAAAGTGGTTTTTGGGAATAAGAGCTAATGGTGATATTTCAATTGCCAATACAGCAACAAGTGGCCGGCCTTTTAACCTGGATAAAAACGGTAATCTGACTGTAAAAGGTACGGTATCAGGTGGCTCCAGTTTCAAACTCAAAGAAAACATTGCTTCGGTAGATACAGGAAGCGTGCTTGAAAAGGTTTCTCAGCTAAATATACTTAAATGGAACTACATTAACGACGATGATAGTGTCCAGCATCTGGGGCCATTGTCGGAGGATTTTCATACATTGTTCGGCTTAAATGGTGCAGAAAAAGAACGCATTTCGTATAACGATTTAGCCGGGGTGTCGCTGGCAGCCATTAAAGCACTCATTGAGAAAAACAACGAGCTAGAGAGAAAGATTGCTGAACTAAGCGAGAAATTGAATAAATAAGTAATAAGTTTGTATATCAAGAGGGGCTTATATGCCCCTCTTAGTGTAATTAAAGTTTGGCATGAATGTCTTAAGCCATGTCCTTTGCCATAAAGTCGTAAAAAGGATGGCCATTCCCCATAATGGAATGATTATAACGCCCCGCCAGTTTTCGCAATGAGTAAATGAGCAATGTAACTGCTGAATAGGTACCAATAAAGACATTAGCCTGAGAGGCAATTTCCATTTCTGCGAGCAATAACAATAGATTGTCTCTCGATCGTATGCCTGGTTTCCCATCATAAGTGTCAGGACATAGCGAGAGAATATCGAACTGTTCACGATATTTGTTTATCAAGCTTCTAAGTGGGTCATATTCGTCGCCCATAAAAAAAACTGTTTTTACAGAGGGATATATTGCCAGTTTTCGCTCAAAGGCTGCCAGAATAGCTTTGTTATCCAATCCGTTTTGTTTTGATTTATCGCCTAATCTGAAGTGTGTCGCGAGGCAAATGTTACGATCGGCAATCGTCGCTTTTTTATCCTTTACGAAAGATGCAGTTTCAGCATTAAATTCTAATAATTTTGCCAGGTACTTAAGGTAAAACTCCGGGTCATTATTAATATACAACTCCCAGTACAGCAGGCCCCACTTAATATCTTTATCAGTACAGTCAAAGACTTCAGTGACTTCATTGGGCTCATAAGCTGGGTAAAAGTAACTATTTTGGAAATAGTCTCTCCACTTACCGTATACCCACTCAGAATCGTTAAGGGCAATTTTCTTGTTGGATAACTGAGCGTGATGTATAAATCCAAGCAACGCCATTACAATATGGCCAAAACCTGGATGAGGCGAGCCTGCCTTACCAATTTTGATTTCTATCATTTGAGACCTAAGTACTGCCAAACCGGATCATAAAGGCCTGCCTGCCCCTTATATTCTTCCGAACGTTCCAGGTCGAGAAAAATAACATTATTCTTTTCTTGCAAACTGCTTTCACAATCCTCAACCCGTGTTACAAATGCAGCCTTGCTGTCACGCCACTTAAGGTTACTCACCGCGGTATTTAATGCGTTATATCTGTCTTCCGAAAGGAAGAACAGATCATATGAAAGCCCTACATCTTCTGCTGTCTTTTTAAGATTAGGTTGTATGCTTGACCATATACAACAAACGTTCGAATATTCTTCTTCAAACATTTTTCTTACATGGTGTTGATGCCTGCTGACTAACTCATCAAATCCTGGTGCTAAATCTTCCGGCGTTTCAATTGGAAATAGTGACCTGGGCATTATCTTCTCCAGATGCCACCAGAGATATCCCGGTTCTTTGACTGATCGGACATGGTTTGGGTGGAATACCTCAATGTCAGAAAGTGACGTTAAAAACGGCACTTTCTTATTGAAAAATTTTGCTGTTGCATCTGGCGTCGTTATGCACCAATCGAATAAGTGGCTATCCTGAGTTCCATACTGAGAAAAACTAAAATCCAACTGGAACTGATTGATACAAGAGCAGCCAATCGGTAGATACAGCACCTCATTTTTTATTAATGCCATTAAGTCCTCTTAAAAATATCAGGCAGGTTTGATTTTTAAATCACTGTAAAATTTTAAATCTTAAAGTTATGTTCGGGGCCAGTTAAATCTTGCCTTAATGTCTGCGCTGTTTCTTAACAGCCATTGTCTAGCCAAATTTAGTATATCACTGCCGTATTTAATCGCTATTTAAGAAGTCAAAATCTGATGTGTCAACATTCGGAGTTGAATTCGTGCACTCTGGAGCTTGAGTTGAAATACGAGCCCTTTATATATAGTCTTTGGCACCCCTGTTGCCAATATTATGGCAGCACAAACGTAGAGGCTTAGTTTTATAAAAAGTGTGCCCACTATCCTGAAATCTCATATGTGGGAGTTTTACAGCTCATCTATTGGCTTGTAATCTATACTAGCCTGAATAGTTGGGGGCATTAATTATCATCGCAGTGCTTAGAGTTTACAATTTTTAACAGAAGTGAAGTATGAATGTAAAAACCTGGTCAGAAGGTGCTGAGCAGTTCGGCGCATTAAACCTTATCGCCTTTTGGAAACATCACCCGGTTGCTGACCAAGCAGCACATAGCCTGAGCCACGATATCGAGGCGTTTTACCGCCAGGTACCCAGCGATATCATAAAGCTGACGCCGGCAGGTAACTATCAGGTGGCAGAGCGCGGCGGCATTGCCCACTGGCAGAACGATGTGCTGGGTCGTCGTACTTTTAATGCGCGCTTTGTGAAAGGCGAGCAAGAACTTAAAGCGCTTGCTGCGTTACCAGAAGTACTTTCCCTGATTGAAGAGCAGATAATCGAAGCAGGTCGCTTACTGGTAAAAAATCATACCCGGCCCACCTATGCCACGATTTTTACGCCGCTAACACAACTTTTTATGCTGGCGGGTGAAGAACAACTAGTTAACGGTATTTATAGCATGCCTCGCTTGATACTTGCAGTACTGGATAAACTTACCCAACTCACCCAGTTATTGGTAAGCCGCTATTTGCAAGCTGGCGTTCAACACTTTTACCTGGCGATGCAACACCGCTCAGAAGCAATTTTGCCTGTTGAGTTTTACCGGCTGCTGGGGGATTCCTCTGATGAAAAGTTGATTGCGTTTATTCGGACCCACCTGACTGACGAGAGTGCTTACCCTTCGGTAATACTGCATGTGCATGGCAGACAGGTTTATTTTGATGGCCTGCCAGATACTACAGATGTTGCTGTTCATTATGAACTGACGGAAGATAACCTGCCGCTGGAAACCTTTTGTCAACAACGTAACAATGAATTGGTAATTGGCTTACCCCTGGCATTTTGGGAGGATTGCTCGGTAATGCAACTGCGAGATAAAATTAAGCAGGTTCAATATGTTACCCAGCAGCGCAGAACACTCTTTACCGCTCCCTGCGTAGTGCCACTAGCTGTGCCTGCGAAGAGTATTTCACGCTGGGTCGATAAGTTTAAAAGCGCAGTTTCTCTGCTTAATGCATAACGAGAACTTAAGCAAATGTTGAGTCCAAACAGTTTGTCTAAGCCTACCCCTTGGGCGACCGAAGAGTTAAATGCCAGTGTATTTAAACGTTTTCAGTTGATTGCCAGACAGTACGCTTCGCGTACTGCAATTTATAGCACCAGTGATCAAGCAGTTAATTATAAGGCGTTGTATGAGCAGTGTTTAACGCTGGCAGCAGGTTTGCACAGAGTAACAGAGAAAGCCGAACAGATGGGGGATTGCCCAAGCTTGTTACAGCCGGGGAGAAGGCCTGTAGCAATTTTGCTGCCGCCGGGAACGGCCATTATCAGTACCATGCTGGCGGTGATCCGACTGGGCAGACCCTATGTAACGCTGGACCCTAATCACCCTCGCGAACGCATTCTCGCTATTATACATCATGCTGGCTGCCGACTGGTTGTGTGCGAGGATGATGAGGCGCTTCGCGACGATATTCAGGTCGTCTGTCAAACCGTTTCGCCCAACGATTTAAAGAGTGCAGGCGATGCATCTTATGTACTCCCTCCCGAACCTCAGGCCACTGACAACGCCTATATTTTATATACCTCCGGGAGCACCGGAACACCTAAGGGCGTGTATCAGGATCAGCGCGGCTTATTACACGATGTCATGCAATACAGTAAAGCAATTGGTATTAGTAGTTTGGACTGTTTTAGCGGCTTTTATTCGCCCTCTGTGAACGGTGCTATCCGCGATATCTGGGCTGCGTTACTCAACGGCGCTGCACTGGTGCCGGCAAGTCCGCAAACCATCGGCTTTATCGGTATGGCAAGCCTGGTAAGTGATTTTAAAATAACGGTTTTTCATGCTATACCACCTTTGCTGCGGGCATTTTTAGCCAGTCAGCCTAATCCTGAAGCCTTAACTTCAGTGCGCTTATGTTACATTGCTGGCGACAAATTTTTTGCTAAAGAAGTCAACCTCTTATACCAGAGTTTTCCGGGTAACGTCCAAATCTATACAGGGATTGGCAGCACGGAATGTGCCACGCTGTACCGGCATTGGTTACTCGATAAACAAACGCAATTATCCACTACTCTCTTGCCAGCCGGATATGCCATTGAAGACCGAAAAACCCGGTTGGTAAAACAGGAAACCTTAACCGATACCAGCGATGTAATGCCCGGCGAAGTTGGCTTTGTTCAGGTCGAAAGTGCTTATTTGGCCAGAGGGTATTGGCAGAACCCTGAGCTAACTCAGTCGGCATTTATCCATGTGGAAGGCGAAAGTGAGACACGACGATTTATGCCAGGAGACTGCTTTAGGGAGATACCTGGTGGGCTATTAGAATACGTGGGGCGCGCCGATTCACAAGTAAAGGTACGTGGCCATCGAATCGACGTTGCCGACCTTGAAGCGTTTAGCCGGGAATGGCTGAGCAAGCATAAAAATGCACAACATCCGGATGTGTGCAAGGTACTTGCGCTGGCTCGTAAAAACCAGGCGGGTATCGATGATTCACCCTCACTTATCTGGGTACTTGCGGCGGACTTGTTGGATAGTCCACTTTTACAGGTGAGCAATGCGATTGTACCCGCGCTAAAGCAGGCATTGGGCAAAGCATATTCTGCTGCTGCACAGCCTGTTGCCGTGCTGGTGCGAGAAACATTGCCAAGGTTACCCAACTATAAGTTAGACATGGCCGAGCTTAAACGATGGGCCGAAGCGAAACTCTATAGCGAACAGCCAGTTATAGTGCCTTTGCAAGGTCAGTTTGAAGAGGGTATTGCAGCTTTTAATGCGCAGCCTCAACACACTGATTGGTTAAAGGTAATGCTATGGCAGTGGTGTACGTTTTTTGGGGTAACACCCACAAATGGGATGGACAGCCATACTTGGGAGACAGTGAATGCCGATTCCCTTGCCATCATGAATTTTTTTGCGGAACTGGATAATCGCCTTGGGATCCGTATTGATTATCAAAACATTGCTTTACCTTTTAGTTTAAAGGGCTTGTATGTTCACATTGCCGAGCACAATCAACCGCAAGCCGAGAAAATAAACAGTGATAAGAACCTCATTGTTGTGCCGCCATTTGTGGGCCTCGCCGGACTAGGGGAGTTTGATCATTTACTGGATCCGGATATCAGGATCACTAAAGTTCCGACAACTGCTTTGTATAATCCTATTGGTGAGATGCAACCCCAGCTCAGTGATGTGGTGGATAAGTTGGTTAATTACATAGCGCAACTGGGCATTAGCGGTCCGCTATATTTTTATGGGATCAGCAGCGGGGCTAAGCCAGCTTTTTTTGCTGCCACGCAGTTTCAAAAAGCCGGTGTCGATGTGCGTACCATCTTTATTGGCGACGCAGGGCCCCATGGCAGGGCACAACATTTTGGTGCTGAAAGGTTAAGGGCTTTTTCCTGGTTAACCAAGGATATTCCCAAATTCAATGCAACGGTTATCGAAGTAGTTGCAATGAAACACCGGCCTAACCAGCAAGCGCCTGCTAACACTGAGGAATGGAAAGATTACGGTATGTTGGGGTGGCATCAGTATGCTGCAAAAATTGGTTTTGTTACCATACCACATGATCACGTTGCTTGTTTGACCGATAGGCGGGTAATTGAGGCGATTAATGCTGAAATACAGTCGAATGGTTCACAACAAGTCGAGCGTGTTGGGGTTGATAGCTGTAACGTGGAAATAGTGAAAAAGCATGCACAGAGGTTGTTCTTAAGTAACAATGCACAACAGTTGGCCGATGCTGTGTGCTGGTTTGAATTACTGTTTGTTTTAAAGCCGGAACTAAAAGCCATTTATCATTTTAACGGGCCTTACTCGCGCTTGCGGGCAATAAACCGGCTCAATTGGCTGAAAGATTAAAAGCCGTTTCCCAACCGCGAGGCTTGTGGTCTCTCTGCTTGCAAAGTATCCTTAAAGATATTTGATTTTGCTATTAGCTAATAAGGTAAACCAAAAGCAATGAAAACCGTATTTGTAGCGGGCCACCGGGGCATGGTGGGCGCAGCCATTGTAAGAAATTTAGAGCAGCGTGGTGGCGTTTATATTATTACCAAAACACGTAGCGAACTGGATCTCACCAGTCAGGCGGCTGTTTCACAGTTTTTTGCTGACAACAACATTGATGAAGTGTATTTAGCCGCAGCCAAAGTGGGCGGTATTCACGCCAATAATACCTATCCGGCTGAATTCATTTACGAAAACCTGATGATTGAAGCAAACATCATTCATGCGGCCCATGCTAATGATGTGCAGAAGCTGTTGTTCCTGGGCTCAAGCTGTATATACCCTAAGCTGGCTGAGCAGCCTATGACCGAAAAAGCCCTGCTTACCGGAACCTTAGAAGAAACCAACGAGCCGTATGCTATTGCTAAAATCGCCGGTATTAAACTGTGCGAAAGTTATAATCGCCAATATGGTCGCGATTATCGCTCGGTAATGCCCACCAATCTGTATGGCCCCAATGATAACTTCCACCCGGAAAACTCCCATGTGATTCCTGCGCTGTTACGTCGTTTTCATGAAGCGGCACAGCGCGGTGATGCCGAAGTGGTTGCCTGGGGTAGTGGTAAGCCTATGCGCGAGTTTTTACATGTGGATGATATGGCTGCAGCCAGCGTACATGTAATGGAACTTGATAAAGCCACCTATGATGAAAACACCGAGCCAATGCTAAGCCATATTAACGTAGGTACCGGCGTAGACTGTACCATTAAAGAGCTGGTGGAAACCGTAGCCAAAGTCACCGGATTCAAAGGAAACATCGTGTGGGATAGCACCAAACCAGACGGTGCGCCACGCAAGTTGATGGATGTGTCACGCTTACACGCACTGGGTTGGCAACATACCTATAATCTGGAAGACGGCTTGCGTCATGCCTTCGATTGGTTCCTGGCAAATCAGGATAATTTTAGAGGTTAAGGTCCGGTGTCTACGGATTAGATTAAAACGGTTGTACTTTGTGAAGAGATTAAAATGAAAATTGCTGTCGTCGGAATGGGATATGTCGGGTTGTCAAATGCAGTATTACTTGCACAGCATAACCCTGTAAAAGTATTAGAAATTGTGCCTGAAAAAGTCAAAATGGTAAACGACAGGGTGTCGCCTATAGAAGATAAAGAAATTTCACATTTTCTTGCTACTAAAGCACTTGACCTGATTGCTACCAGCGATGCAAATGAAGCATTAAAAGATGCAGAGCTTGTCGTGATTGCTACACCAACAGATTACGACCCAGATACAAACTACTTTAATACCAGTACGGTAGAAAGTGTTATTAAACAGGTGCAGACATTAAATTCCAATGCGGTAATGATCATTAAGTCAACTGTACCCGTAGGTTACACCCAATCTGTTAAAGAGCAGTTTAATGCGCAAAACATAATTTTTACGCCTGAATTTCTGCGTGAAGGTAAAGCACTGTATGACAACTTGCACCCGTCGCGTATTGTCATTGGTGAGCGTTCGGAACGAGCGGAAAAGATTGCAGCGTTGTTTGTTGAGGGTGCCGAAAAGACCAATGTTGATGTGTTGTTCACAGACAGTACAGAAGCAGAAGCGATTAAGCTGTTTTCCAATACCTACCTGGCGATGCGTGTCGCTTATTTCAATGAACTTGACAGTTACGCTGAGAGCCATGGCCTGGATAGCGGTCAAATCATTGAAGGTGTAGGCCTCGATCCTCGAATTGGAAGCCATTACAATAATCCAAGCTTCGGTTATGGTGGTTACTGTTTACCTAAAGATACTAAACAATTGTTAGCCAACTACAAAAATGTGCCTAACAATATGATCCAGGCAATCGTTGAAGCTAACCGGACGCGGAAAGACTTCATTGCAGACTCAATCATTAAACGAAGCCCGAAAGTGGTTGGCGTTTATCGCTTGGTCATGAAGTCGGGTTCGGATAATTTCAGAGCGTCCGCCATCCAGGGCATCATGAAACGTATTAAAGCTAAAGGGATTGAAGTGGTCGTTTATGAGCCTGAACTGCATCAGGAAGACTTCTTTCATAGTAAAGTGATTAATGACCTTGACGAATTCAAGGCTATGTCTGATGTTATTGTTGCTAATCGCCAGGCCGAAGTGCTCAGCGATGTCGCTGAAAAGGTTTATACACGAGACCTGTTTGGTAACGATTGATCTCAGAGAGTTAAGTACTTGGTTTATAAAAAAGCGATTCGTTTAATATCCGTTCTAATTGATGTTTTTCGGAAGAAGAGCGGCATCTCTCATAAGGACAATATAGCTGTCTTAGGGGCCTCGCTAAGTGCGCAAACCGTGAATCACAAAACCGGTGAGTTAACCGGTTATGTAGAAGCGTTCAGGCGGCGATGCAAGGTAGAGTTAGCATTGCCGCCAGAATGCGTTAAACGTTTTCGTATGGCGGAAATCGCCTTTTAGATGCAGGGCGAATCAGATTAGAAGACGTTATCGAAGCTAAACCCTCAGTATGTATTGTGGAACCAATACTCGAAGACATCTCCCGCGGCAGCGAAGCCGGAGAGGCTGAATATCTGTATGTATTCAAGAAATTAATTTCGCACAACATACTCCCGGTTGTATTTTGCGTTCCATTACCTCTAAATGATGAGGTAACGAAATCGCAAAGGTATAAAGCGTGTAAAAAGCTGTGTGATCAGTATCAGATTCCAAGTCTGAGTGTTGATCTCACTCGGGCCGTTGAATCAGGTATTGTGTTCGAAGGTCTGCACACAAAATGTGAAAGCGCTGCTTTTGTTGCAAACGCGTTGTTTGAATTTGTTCGTGCGTTGCCGATCAAGCAGAGCTTGAAAAGGTTGCAGTCGTTAAAGTCGCTTCCGCTATCTACTTATACCTTTAAACGAATCGATACAGAGCAAATTAGCCGGTGGCGTTCATTACAATTCACCTACAAGGTTGATAAGCCGTTCAGACTGAAGGTTATACAGCGGCAAAATATCGGGTCTTTTCTCCTGTAATAAATGTATCAACGATTGATCCTAAAACTAATGTTGTGACAGCTACCAGAAAGGTGTCGGTGTGGGATCGCTATTGCTATTATCAAAGATCATCTTTCGTAATTTTGTGTGATATTGAACTGGCTGAATTACGTGGGGTCGTAAAGTTAGAAGTGGTCGATGACGATCCGGATTCTCGAAAATGTTCTAAATTTAATGGAACCTGGCCGTTAGCCGACGAGCGCAGATTGGATCCTATCAGCCCTTTGTTTATACTTGCTGACTGTCAATTTGAAGTTATTGAACTGTTCTTTGAGTTCAAAGATAAAATGAATGACGTTCCGGTGAAGTAAAGTTGTCAGCCAGCACTACGTTCAATCTATTATCACGTTTGTCAACTAACCAACTATGTTTTTATACTGGTTGCATAGAATAATCCTGACGTTTATGATTGCGAGCCCGCACAGGGGAGGGCTTTCGATTTAATAGCTGTAACGTTACTCATTAATACATGATGGAATTTAAAGATGTTCATACCCTTACGTAATCGTCCTTTTTCAAAAAAGAAATCAGCCAGACGTCAGGTTGAACTTATAAAAAAGTCAGGGCTTTTTGATTCTGAATGGTACCTCACACAATACCCTGACGTTAAGGCATCACAGCAAGATCCTATTGAACATTACTTACTGAATGGCGCACAGGAAGGTCGAAATCCCAGCCCGAACTTTGATACTAACTGGTATCTTAAAACCTACCCAGATGTCAGGACCGTTGGGATTAACCCTCTCTTACATTACATTGAGCATGGCAAGGCTGAAGGGCGGGTGACTGTCGCAGGCAAGGCAGCTTTTGTCGTGGAACCAGGCCTATCCAGAGTCGCTGAATTAAGCAAAAAGCTATGGGGCGGATTCAGCCGCCCTGCTCATGAGGAAATGCAAAATATTGCGGAAGATAATGCCATTCCAGCAAAGGATAGGGCAGCAGCACTTTATTCACTCGCGCGTTGGTATGGCACAAACAATAATTGGGCGGAAGTGAACACCTGCATCAAAAAGATCCGCCCACTTAATCTTCAATTTTATCGTTCTAAAAGAGTGAAGTTACTGCTGGTGGAAAGTTATCTTCAGCAAGGTATGCATGACAAAGCTTCAGATTTTATTCAACCAACATTGGATGCTAAGTTTGACAGTGATTTTGTGTGCGCACTGTCGAATCAACCCCTATCGGGGGATGAACGACTTCAGACCCTGAATCGAATTTATTCTCACTACGGATTGGCAGAGTTGAGTTTTGTAGATCCTGATAAGGGCATGATATTTGGTAACCTTGATGTAAAGGCTCCACTCTTGAAAATCAGTGGCGGTCCCAAAATCAGTATTCTAGTACCGGTTTATAAAGCAGAAACCTTCATCAAGGTAGCGATAAATTCATTGCTGGCACAAACCTGGGGCAACATTGAAATTATCGCGGTAGATGACTGTAGTCCTGATAATTCCTTTACTATTTTGCAACAAATTGCAGAGACGGACTCTCGCCTGAAAGTGTATAAAAATGACGTAAACTTAGGCGCATATGGAACCCGTAACAAAGCGTTAAGTCTGGCCCGGGGAGACTTCATCACCGTTCATGACAGCGATGACTGGTCGCATCCACAAATGCTGGAAGTTCAACTCGGTGCGATGATGAGTGAGCCTCGACTAAAAGTAACTTGTTCAATGATGGCGCGGGTGCATGATGACATGCGGTTTGTTTTGCGGCCACAACGCAATAATCTTGATTATGTTCACCGTAGTTATCCCTCCGTGCTTATTCGAAGAATCGATCTTAAACATCTTGGCGAGTGGGACGGTGTTTCCGCAAATGCAGATGACGAGTTTGTCCAAAGAGCGCGTATTTTATGGGGCAAGGACTCGGTTAAGGACATATTAACTGGTGTTCCTTTATCTTTCTTTTTAGTTCATGAAAACTCATTAACTCAGAACAAGAAAACGAGCCTGAACAGTTTGACTTTTGGTATTAGACAGGAATATTCAAGACAGGCTAAATATTGGAAAGATCACAAAGTTGATAATTTGGCAGAGAATGTGATAACCAACAGAACCAGCTTAAAATCACCGTTTCCGATTCCTGCCGGTCTGGCACCAAACAATTGGCCGATAAACAGAAATTATGACCTGGTTATTATTTCAGACCTAAGTTTACTAGGGGGCACGAGAAGATGTAACGAAGGTTATATTTTGGCTGCGCTGAATGCAGGTCTTCGGATAGGTTTATTCCATTGGCCCCGTTATGATTTGAAGATTGCTGAAATTGCCAATGAATACACAGAATTAAGTTACAATGAAAATGTCGATTTCCTTGTGCATGAAGACGAAATTACCGCGAATCTGGTTATTATTCATCACCCTCCAATATTAAAGTATGAAATTGATGCAATACCTAAAATTGATTGCAAAAAGGTGTGTATTTTAGTTAATCAGTCGCCTATGCAGTTATGGACAGAAGCGCCGCATTATTACAACGAAGACGATGTGAATAGTTTATGCGTTCGATTGTTCAATCAAACTCCGATATGGATACCAATCTCTTCTGTTGTTGAGAAAACATTGAAGCTTGCTGGTGGAGGAAGTTCTCTACATAACGAAGTATGGTATCCGCCTTATAATAATGACTTACCCAATACATTACCTGGCTTACCTCTGGGGTTCGGTCAGGACAGAAAGATTATTCTGGGCCGTCACAGTCGTGATCATTGGACCAAATGGCCTAAAACAGCCAAAGACCTGAAATATGCCTACTGCGCAGGTAGTAATGTGATTGATGTCAGAATTCTTGGCGGCGCGAAAACTCCTAAAAGGTTATTGGGAGACATGCCAAAAAACTGGGAGGTTTTAAAATTTGATTCTGTCGGAGTTTCAGACTTCGTAAGTGAACTGGATTTTTTCCTGCACTTTACCAATGAGGATTATATTGAAGAATTTGGCCGTAATATTATGGAGGCAATGGCAGCAGGAAAGGTCGTTATTTTACCAGAAAGCTACGAAATTGTTTTTGGAGATGCTGCGATTTACGCAAAACCAAAGGATGTTGAATCCGTCATTCTTACCTACTGGAAAGATGCTGATAAATATTCCGCCCAAGCTGCAAAAGGCTTTGAATTTGTACTACAGAACTGCAGTAGTTCTGTAGTAGAACAAAAAATTAAAAGTTTACTTAACTAAGGAAAGTGCTGGTTAATGTTATTCGGAAGTAATTTTATTGAAATGTTGTGCGAGTCAGAAAATCTGGAAGAGATTTCTCACCTTGCTCAGCGGAACAAAGTTCTCTCTCTAAATGGTCCAGGGAAAATGATGCCAATGGAGTATTGTTAGATTGTGACAGAGAGTTTGCAAATCATACGGATTTTGAATTTTTACCTTGGTTAACTATTGATATATAGCTAAAGTAACGAGATATTGAAATGAAGCAAAAGTTAAAATTTATAGTGTTTTTGAAATGAAAAATGTTCGAATTCTTGGTAGCTGTGTAACGCGAGATGCTCTTGAAATAACTACGGATTTTAAGTTAATTGATTATACAGCGAGAACCAGTTTAGCGTCACTGGCAACCAAAAGCAGAATAGACTCTACAATACTAAACAATATTAAATCTACTTTTCAAAAACGAATGGTAGAAAGAGATATGACTAAGCGTTTTTGGCTTAGTTTAGAAAAAAGTCAAAATGATATTATTATTATTGACCTAATTGATGACAGATTTAATCTCAAGCTTTTTGATGATAATTCGTCACATACTGTTTCATCTGAGTATAAAACGGCATCGAGCACTCAAGGTCAAAATGGTCGTATAATCAAAAGCGCCTCTAACGAATTTAAAACACTATGGGAAGCAGGTTTAAAACGTCTAAAAGGGCATTGTGATGAACTTAAGTTAGATAATATATTTATCAATTGTGTTTTTTATCAACCAACAGGCAATATTTCCATAGATTCCTCAGCGAAGATTTCAGAAAAAAACGAATATTTGCGAGCAGCTTATGTCAAGCTAGAAAATACCTTTGGAAGTCAGGCAATGATTGAGTACCCGGAAGGCATAATAAAAGCAGATATTGAGCATAAGTGGGGTGTAGCGCCCTTCCACTTTACTTCGGAAACATACAAGTTTTTTCTTTCCGAGTTGATAAAGAAAACGGCATAATATATGTAAGAGTTAACTATAGAATGTTGTGCCGTTGGTTAGAAGCGTCAGGCAATAAATAGTGTTTGAAGACTTAGAAGTACGGTATTTTTTGAATTACTGTAAATTTATATATTTCAGCATAGCATATAGATGCGTCTGGAATTATTAGGGGTTTATTATTGTGAACAACTCATCAATGGAAAAAATTGGTTTCCCCATTTCCGGCAGGAAGGGGGAGCGCGGAAATTGGGAAGATGCTAGACCCGGTGGTGCCGATTTATCAGCTTTAGATTTGGCCGTTAAAATGTCACAAATGGGTTTTCAAATCGTCGTGATAATAGATAACGACGGGCCAACTGTTGATTATATCTTACGCCTTGGTTTAGATTATGTCGTTATTGAATTGCCTACTATAGATAAGAGAGCTCCTTTTGACGACTCTGTGATTAAAAGCATCAACAAACATTCTTCTGATGTTGAGAGACATCTAATCAGAGAATCGATTGGAACCATCCATACAAATGATGCGGGTATGCATAGAATTTGGGGGGCTTTGAAACAAAAAATCGAATTTATTCATGTATGGCATGAACGAGGATTGTTTCAGCACCCGGCTAAAGCTGAAGAGTTTTTACTGGCGGCTGATATGGTATTGACGATTACAATGTTTGTAAGAGATCGTGCGCCAGAAAATATTAGAGAAAAAGTAATAGTAGTAGATGATCCAATTACTATTGAAGGGGTTTATGATCGCAAACAAGATAGTTATTGGTTAAAGAATGAATTTGACATTCCATTGGATGCCAAAGTCTTTACTATGATTGCGAATGGCAATAAAAGAAAGCGCTGGGATATGTTTTTTGAGGCTGCTGCAAAGTCAATCAAATCTAATAAACGGCACTATTTTATTTCTGTCGGGTTAACTGTACGCAGTGAAATCAATGAGTTAAAGCACAAGTATATCTCATCTGATGTTGCAAGCAATGTTATCATTGCAGGGTATCGATACGATGCTTTGCGAATCGTTTCAGGTTCGGATGCGTTAGTTTCTACTGCGAAAAATGAGCCATTAGGACGTACTATAGTGGAAGCCGGTATGTTAGGCACCCCGATGATACTTTCCTCTGAGGGAGGACATAAAGAACTACTTCAACAGCTTTCACCGTTTTGCCTTGTAGAACAGGCTAATGCCAACAAGTTTAAAAATGAGTTTGAAAAGATTGACGAATTATCTGAGCTTTATGTGGGAGTTAGAGATGATGTGGCAAATAGTATGTCCTGGCGTTTTGCGCCAGAAAGGCATGTAAAGAGCGTTGCTAACCTCTATATGTCTGTTCTTGGTATTACTGTATAAGTTCGAGTGTTTAATTTTTCTATCAGATATTAAATAGCTGTTTTGTTGCAACGCCTAACTTTATGTTCTGCACAAGTGCCTTTAAAAACTATGAAGCCTGAAGATTTAACGTTAATTAAAGATATAGCTGTTTCTCTTGAAAGCATCGATCTAAGATTGTCTTATAAACTTATATCATTAGTGGATAAGTATTGCGAAAACGATTCTTTTATCAATAAAAGAATAAATTTTTACCAAGAACAGTTGTTCGGCATGGTTTTGACTGCTCGCACAGATGGTACAACTGAGCGTATCAATGCGATTGTTAATGGGCTACTACTATCGCGAAAATTCAACCTAGACTTCTATTTCAGTTGGGTGGGAAAGTCTAGCAATACTTATCATTGTACTACTGAGGAATTACCCGATATATTTTCAGATGAATTTGTCAAGCAACACTTCAAGCCTCTCGATGTGTTTCAACGATATACATACTCAAAGTTGGATAAACGACAAAGTTCTGAACTAGCGAATGGCTCTCAACCTCGAGGTAGTAGCGAAAATCGTGAAAAAGTTATCGAGAATGCCAAGCTTAAAAAAGGAAACATCGTACCTGCAACCTATAATTACGGTAATAAATACGCTGGTGTTATTGGTAAGGTTTTTAGTCAAAAATACCTTGATATTAAAAAAAATAAAGCCATCTCCGATAAAAACTATATTGCAATACATTATAGAGGTGGGGATGTAATATACGGCGTAAGTCGGTTTGATGAGTCAGCTTTATTTGGAAAGTCAGCATGTTTGAGTATGATAGAAAAAATCATATGTGAGAATAAAAATAGCAATATTCTTTTATTTGGTACTCCGGTAAACGAATCGTTAGATGATTTGAAATTTTTAAAATCAAAGTATAAAAATATTACTCTAGCAAGTGAAGTGCACACTGACGGTCTGAATCCAGTTATCGAAGAGTGTTTTGTTATGGGACTGTGCAAGCAGGTATACAGCACTAAAGGAACCGGTGTTGTCAGGCTTGCTACAAAAATATCGCCAGCGATTAAAGTGGTGTATTACGATGACGTTTTTTCCGAGCAAGAACTATTTAAGTGCCTTATAAACGGTATTGATAACCCCGAGTATAACGCTCTTCAAAGAGCAAACCATGCTAGGAAAGCGCTATCAATGGCAATGGGGTTCGAGGACGAACTTAAATCCCATATTGCTAAACTCGATCCTCAATAATTAGTTTATATATTTTTGTAGTATCCAGTTTGATAGAAGTAGAACTAAGGTTTGTTATGGAGAAACTCGGCGCGAAGTCTGCGAAGGGTGTAAGCTTCCCGAAAACTAGAGCTTCAGTAACCCTCGAATTCCGAAAAGGCGACGTTCGCATCTTCTTGGAAGACGATGCGCTGATTGATGATAGTGTTGGAGTAATGAACTTTTTTATCAGATAAACAGCCTGACGATTGGGAAATAATCCTGTACAGTCCACTATAAAGAATTAAGTCGAATGGACCTTTGAAAGGTTACAAAGGTAACAAGTGTACAATGTCGATAGGTTCTATTTGGGATGAATAAAATCCATTTTGTGACATACGCAAATGAAAAATTCGCTTTAGCGAAGTCGAGATTATTAAAACAAGCGCAATATTTTGGTGTCTTTGATTCTATTTCGGGATATGGTCCAGAAGATCTACCTGAAGAGTTTAAACTGAATTATTTCGATATTTTGAGTGAGCAAAGAGGCGGTGGATATTGGATATGGAGGCCCTGTGTTTTCCAGGATATTCTTAACAAAATTAATGATGGTGAAATTGTCCTTTTTCTAGATGCCGGTTGCAACTTAAATTACAGTGGGAAATCAACATTTTTGAGAAATTTTTGATTACTTTGATATACCTGTCAACTCTCCAATTTGAAACTCTCCTCAATACTCTGGAGGTATCATAATTCTCAAGAAAAACCCTCATTCTTTACAATTTGTTAGTAAGTTCAATGAGGTGCTTAGGAATTCACCTTATTTACCGATAAGTTTAATAGTTTAAAACATCAGGTAGCGAGTTTTAGAGAGAATAAGCATGATCAAAGTATCAGTACGATGTTGAAGTATCTTGATGGAACATTGGGAGTTAGTATTGATGAACTCTCGGACCCATAAATAGCCCATTTTTAATTACCCGTTCTAAGAAATAAGGCAGAGTTGTCAAACAACATTACTCAATCTAAGCTAAAGAGCTTTCATATTCTTGTTATGTTCAAAATTAAGGGAGTACTCTTGGCTGTATACAGCCGATGATAAGTTATTTTTTGAAGATATCTGCTTTATTCAAAACAAACAACATTAAATTGGTAGACTTTCTAAAAGTTATGTTTAGAGATGAAAACAATCAGGAGACTCACTATGTTTAGAAAGAAAAAGGTGGTTTCCCACTCATATGTAGATGTTGATTGGTATCTAAAAACGTACCCGGATATCGCTGCAGCAGGCGTTGATCCAAAATTACATTTTGAAAAGTTTGGTAGGTTTGAGGGGCGAATTCCTTGTTCACTTGATGCGCTATCTCTAGAACGAGATTTATGGGCAAATGCGTTTAATCCCGATGAAAAAATTCGTACTCTAAAAGAGCAGTCAAGGTATGCTAGTGTGAATGGTCTGTATGCTTGCAAAGTATTGGCTGTCTTTTACTTGTTCAGACTGAACTTAAATGAATCTGAAACTTTCGCACAAAAACTCATCGAAAATTTTGAAAAAGCTAAGTTAGTTATTAATGACAATACTATTTTTTTGGTGGCTTTCGAAACTGCGTTTTTAAGCAGAAATTTTATTAAAGCCGGTGCTTTAGTGAAAGATCGCAGGTGGTCTGATTGCAATTCGAAATTGCTAGCCCGCCAGATGCTAGAAAATGCCAATGGCTCTTTGAAATACCTTAATAAAATTTACCGAAAATATAGGCTCCAACCCATTAAATGCTCAAGTGATAACATTTGCCTTGATTATCTTCAGAGTAGCAGTAAAGGCCTTTCAATTCCGCGTTGGTTAAATAAAACGGCGGTTCCCTTAGTCTCTGTTGTTGTTCCAGTTTATAATGCAGAGTCAACCTTGCAAGTAGCAATTGATTCTTTATTGGCCCAAAGCTGGCGTGCTTTGGAGATTATTGTTGTTGACGATTGCTCTACTGATAATTCTGTAATTGTTGCACAGAAATACCTTTCGCATCCAAATGTAAAATTTGTTCGAAACGAAAAAAATTTAGGAGCGTACCCAACAAGGAATATTGGTGCTAAGTTAGCAAGTGGTGATTTTGTAACTATAATGGATGCTGACGACTGGGCTCATCCGCAGAAAATTGAAAAGCAGATAAAGCCATTCATCAAAGATCCAAACTGCATCGCAACATTATCTCATTGGGGAAGATGTGATGAAAAGTTGAATTTTTCACGGTTAAAGATAGAGGATTCTCTTATATACCGGAATGTATCTTCCTTGATGGTAAACAGGAAAATATTCAACACCATTGGGTTGTGGGACGAGTTGCGAGCAAGTGCTGATACTGAGTATTACTGGAGAGTTATTTTTACTTTTGGTCATAACAGAGTTGTGGAAGTTTTGCCTGACGTTCCCTTATCGCTTGGGCGGGTGCATAGTAAATCTCTAACTCAGGTTTCTACTACTCATTTGGTTACTCAGTTTGGTGGAGTACGTCAAGAGCATTTAGCTTTTGCGACTGCGTGGCATATTAATGGTAAAAAGCCTTTGTTCTTTGATCCCAGAAATAGTCCTTTTCCTGTGCCCTTGGAGCTTTGTCCTAAGCCAGAGACGCGAAATTCAAGTTTGAGTGAGCTACAACGTTGGCGAAGAGCGTTTGATAACAAGTGGTATATTCGGACGTATTCCAGCGTTAATGTGATGGGGCGATCGGTTTACGACCATTTTTGGCTTGAAGGAGAACCGATGGACCTTTCTCCTTCACCGTTATTTGTCCCTAGTGCATATCATCTGAAGTTCAGGTTGAAACCTGGAAAATCGGCTACTTGGCATGCTTTATCTAATAATTGGCCATTTGAGGAGGCCGTCACTATTAACGGTACAGCTCGCAACCGCAGTAAATGTATTGCGCTGTTTTCACATAGTGTATCAAATCACGTCTTCGGCGCTGAATTGAGTCTCATTGATATGGCTGAAGCTTGCTTTGAATGCGGGTATCGAGTGTTCCTATTTTTACCAAATGCAAGCAATCCTGAATATATTGAATCACTTAAAAATTATGTTGAGGAAATTACTTTCATTCCTTTGCAATGGTTTCATACAGAGAGGCCAACGGATTCCTTCCTGACAGATTACATCACCGAGTTTTACCAAAAGCATCAAATTGAGTTGGTGTATATTAATACCATTATGCTTTATGAACCCTACCTTGCAGCGAATCAATTACAGATAAAAACAGTGACGCATGTTCGCGAGTTACCAGAACACGATGAACATATTAGAGGTTTGTTGGGGGAGTCGGCTAGGCAGACCATTCAAAGATTACATGAGTTATCGGATTACTTTATTGCTAACTCTAACCTGACTGCCAGTTGGTTGTGTTGTGACGCTGCAACAAAGGTTATTTATAATCAAGTAAAAAAGCCGAATGTTTCAGTATTTAATGAGATGTCAATGACTCTTCAGGTTTGTATGCTGAGCAGCAACATACGAAAGAAAGGTATTGAGGATTGTTTTAAAATTGCTTCTATTCTTAAAGGGAAGCCAATCAAGTTGAATCTTTATGGGCCTGAAACTCATGAATTAAAGTTACTTCTTGAAAAAGCTAAAGATGATAATTTAAGCATTGAGTTTAAGGGGTATACGGCAAACCCCTACCATGCGATTCAACAAAACGATGTGGTTATTTGCTTGTCTTGGTTCCAAGAGTCATTTGGCAGAACAGCTGCGGAGGCGATGATTAACGGGCGAATTGTGGTTGGATATAATTGGGGGGCATTGAGCGAAATAGTTGATGATTCGTGTGGAATTTTAGTACCGTTTAGGGATACAGAGTGTGTTGCTGAGGCATTAAATTCATTAGTTAAAGACACAGTTAGAAGAAAGCAACTCTCGAACAATGCTAAAGTCAGAGCCGAGACATTATTCAGTTCTCGCACCTATCAGGCTACTCTACGTGAAACATTTGAATCAATCCTACAAGCCTAAATTGTTTCTAATAGAATTCCAGTAAAAGTTAAAACGGGACATTCATGGAACTGAAAATTCATATAGGGCCACCTAAGACAGGCACATCTGCGATACAGAAGTGGTGCTTGGAACATCGGGATCAGTTACTAGAATACGGTATTTATTACCCGAAACATGAACTTGATGTTAATGGTGTAAGTTCTGGTAATTTGTTGAGCATTTATGATCGCATAAATGATTCTCTAGTCTTTTCTAGCGAAAAATACAATCAGATTGTTGCACAGGCTGAGTCGTTTGGAGCTGGTACTATTTTGCTTTCATCTGAGTTCTTCTTTAAGCGTGTTCCGGAGCTAGCTGTCAATATACCAATCGCAGTATTTTTGAGTTATATACGATTTGAGCTAAATATCGTAGAGTCCAGTTATAATCAAACTGTAAAACGTCACAATAATGGTGGCTTGATTGCAATACCCGAGCGTGCTCGTTCTCAAAGCTTAGGGTTATTAAAGAGATACATTGCAGAATTCGGAGCTGAGAGATTCATACTAAGGGCCTACGAGCAGGACGCGTTTTATGGCGGGAGCATTACGAGTGATTTGCTTAAGGCGTTAAATTTAAAGGAGGAAATGAAAGCTGATTTATTGTCTCCGAAACGGGTGAATAACGGTTATTCTTTAGAATGTTTAGAATACAAACGATGGTTCAATAAATTCGATCTGAGACTTCTACAAGTTCCTTTAGACAGCTTTTTGCAATCGACCTCTTCAAACAATACCCCTTTCTCGCTGCTTTCTGCGGAAGATTTCAACAGACTAAAAGAGTTATTTTATATTGAACTCCGCCGATTCTGTAATGAAAATACTGTCGAGAACGTGAATATACTGCTAGAAGCAGCTCAGAATAAAAGTCAAGAAAAAATTGTTTTACAGCATATTTCTTTAGAGAAATTTTGCCAATTAACTCAAAGTTTCATTGATGCAGAGCCTGAAAATGCAGAGTTGTTAATTCAGTTTATCTCAGAAACTAAGACAGTTGATTTTGGCGTCCAAGACTGGTTGAGGTTCGAAGCTATCAGGAATTTAGTTCAACAACGCGCTTTCAAAAGATATTCGCTTGAACATCTATTTTCAAAAGTCAAAAGGGGACTGGGAAAGACTAGAGAGGGATTTTTTGATGATAAAAAAAGAATTTCGAATGTCGCTTCGTGTAACTATATTGAAGTACTATCTCACAATATACCTTACGTATTTGGCTCTCGACTATTCAACGATTTCGAGAAGCTATTTGGCAAAGGTGCAGTTCTTACAGTCGACAAGAAAGAGCAAGTTAAGCAATTGAATGCCGGTGAGCAAATTGTCATCCCTCGTAACACAAGAGTGATTCACGGTCATTTTCGCCCACATAGAAAACATATTCAGAGTTTTCCAAAAGCTTTACATGCCTTATGGGTTAGGGACCCGCTTGAGAGAATCTGGATACATTTCGAGTATGCTCTTAATGTAAAATCACCTAACTGGCTTTATCGCTGCTTGTTGACATTAGCTGAAGAAAAGCAAATTGTTAGTAAAGAATGTTTGTTTGAGTCTATGTTGCAAAGCGAGACGTTTAATGATGTCAAGTATATTTATTCTAATTATACTAAGTCTCTAGGTATTCAATCATTTGATTTTGTGGGTTCTGTTCATAAATATAGTGAATCTATAAAGCGACTGTCTGAATTGGTGGAAGTCACTGGTTTTAACAATGTGATTAATGTTGAGGATTTTCAAAGTCAAGTGCCCCCGCGAATAAGGAAATTAGAGTCATTATTGAGCAGTGAGTATGAATTACTTGATCAATATTTGTAGAGTGCACAAAGAAAATTAAATATGTTGTAATAAATTTACAGTGTAAGTAACTAGGTCCACGGAGTATGTGATGAGAAAAGGAATAATTTTAGCGGGCGGTTCGGGAACGAGACTCCACCCGTTGACTAAAGTTGTTAGCAAGCAATTAATGCCTGTATACGATAAACCAATGATCTACTTCCCATTGTCTACATTAATGATGTCAGGGATCAGGGATATTCTTATCATCACAACACCAGAAGAACAATCTAGATTTATTGATCTGCTGGGGGATGGTAGCGCCTGGGGCCTGAATCTCCAATATGCAGTTCAGCCTTCTCCGGATGGTCTTGCCCAGGCATTTCTTATCGGTGAAGACTTTATAGGTAATAATAGTTGTTCCCTCGTGCTGGGTGACAATATCTATTACGGTCATGATTTACGCCAATCACTAAAAAATGCGAATGCACAAACTGAAGGTGCAACTGTATTCGGCTATCATGTTAACGATCCAGAACGCTATGGCGTAGTTGAATTTGATGATCATTGGAATGCTTTGTCTATCGAGGAAAAGCCTAAAGTAGCCAAATCCAACTATGCGGTTACTGGCCTTTACTATTACGACAATCGTGTGGTGGATTTTGCTAAAGAGGTAAAGCCATCCCCGCGTGGAGAGCTGGAAATCACCGACCTCAATAATATGTATCTGAAAGATGGTTCACTTAAGGTTGAATTGATGGGGCGCGGCTCCGCGTGGCTGGACACCGGGACACTGGATAGCCTGTTAGATGCCGCGAACTTTGTGGCAGCAATTGAAAAACGTCAGGGACTTAAAATTTGCTGCCCGGAAGAGGTGGCTTTCCGCATGGGGTATGTTGACGCTGAACAGCTTGAAAAGCTGGCTGCGCCGTTAGTGAAAAGCGGCTATGGCACCTACCTTTTGAAAGTGATTAAAGACCGGGTTAAATAACTCCAGTTTCAAGAAGTTTTTATAAGGAGCAAACATCGAGCTCTTCTAGAATCAGATTCTTTTACAAATTTTATTCTAGCAGGATAGAAATCGGAATAGTGGATATAAATTGTGTTTTCCAAACTTTTTAAGATATTCGTTTTAACGTCGTTCCTGATAGCACTTATTTTCTTGAAGGAAATTTTTCCTGGGAAACAAGAAGAGATAAACACATTATACCGACAAGATTTTGAAGATATGTCGCTTAATCAGAATTGGTTTAGTCCTGTATTGATGATTCTGAAAGACAAAGAGCCAAAAAGCGATGAGTTAATCTTACGTCAAAAATATGAACCGTCTCCTACGGGAACGCCCTTTATCGGGAAACGTTTTAAATTGAGAGAAAGTGTTCAGGAAGCCACACTTTCTTTTGATATGAAGATTGACCCTAACTTTCAGTTTGTCAAAGGTGGGAAACTTCACGGTTTAGGAGGAGGTACAGCTACCACTGGATGTAAAAGTATCAATCCAAATGGTTGGTCGGTTCGCCTGATGTGGCGGCAAAGAGGCAAGCCTGTATTGTATATTTACGACCAGGAAAGGAAAAATCGCTGTGGGGATGATGTTGAGGCGTCATCTGATTTTACTTTTAAAAAAGGGGTTTGGTACACAGTAGCAATCAGTGTAAAACTGAATTCCGCTGTTGGTAGTTTGGATGGCGCTGCAGGTTTATTTATTGACGGGAAGAAATTAATAGAAATTCGTAATTTGAATTTAACCGGAAATATGGATTCAAAGATCGACTACTTTATGTACAACTCTTTTTATGGCGGTAATGATCAATCTTGGAGCCCAACAAAAGAAACTTATATTTTCTTCGACAACTTTCAGGTTAAACCCGGAAGCCTATTTAGTTCAGATAATGAATAATGAAGTCTGTGCTATTATTGCTTATCGGCCTAAGACTAGCTTTATGTGTCAGTCAATTTCGAACTACTTTGTCAGTTTGATACGAAAGGGATGTCCTGGAAATTTATATCTACCAAAGGATTATTAAGTAATGCAAGTAGTGAAAACCGACATCCCGGATGTCAAAATTATCGAACCACGTGTATTTGGTGATGAGCGTGGTTTTTTTATGGAAACCTTCCGTACTGACTGGTTCAAAGCGGAATGCGCCGACGTCGAATTTGTCCAGGACAATCATTCCAAGTCCAAGCAAGGTATTTTGCGTGGCTTGCATTATCAGTTAGAGCAAACCCAGGGTAAACTGGTTCGCGTAGTGTCTGGTGAAGTGTTCGATGTAGCCGTGGATATGCGTAAAGACTCTGAAACTTTTGGTAAATGGGTTGGCGTGTACCTTTCAGCCGAAAACAAACGTCAGCTTTGGGTACCTGCTGGCTTTGCTCACGGCTTTTACGTAACCAGTGAGTCAGCGGAGTTTGTGTATAAATGTACAGACTATTACCATCCCGAGTCTGAAGTGTCGGTGAAATATGATGATCCAACCATTGGTATTCAGTGGCCGTTAGTAAATGACGAAGCCCCCTCTTTGTCTGGCAAGGATGAAGCCGGTTCAGCATTCGTCGATGCGCCAACGTTTTAGGGTATTGTCATGACAAAACTAGTGGTTATCGGTAAAAGCGGTCAACTGGCCTGGGAGATTGCACGACTGGTACCGGATGCGGTGTGCATGGGACGGGATGATATTGATATTACCTCAAGCGAGGACATCGCAGCGAAACTGGACCCAATTAGCCCTGATGCAGTGATCAACGCATCAGCCTACACCGCGGTGGATAAAGCCGAATCTGACGAAGCCAACGCCTATTTGCTCAATCAAACTGCCGTGGCAAACCTGGCGCAATACTGTAAGAGCAATAATACATTCTTCGTGCATGTGTCTACCGATTATGTCTTCAATGGCGAAAAAGGTTCGCCCTACACTGTAGATGATGCGATTGAACCACAGGGCATGTATGGCAAAACCAAAGCGGCTGGCGAGGCGGAAGTCACCGCTACATTGCCTGGTGCCAGTGCCATTCTGCGTACTTCCTGGGTATATTCCAGCTACGGCAATAATTTTGTCAAAACCATGCTGCGCCTGATGGCTGAAAAGCCGCAGTTAGGCGTCATTGACGATCAAATTGGTAGCCCCACCTGGGCCAAAGGCCTGGCGCGCGCTTGTGTAGAGGCGGCTTCCCAAAAGACAGCGGGTATTTACCATTGGTCTGATGAAGGTGTATGCAGCTGGTATGACTTTGCCATAGCTATTCAGCAGTTGGGGCTTGAAAAAGGGCTGCTAAAACAGGCTGTGCCAGTGAGTCCAATTCCGAGTTCAGCCTACCCAACGCCCGCTAAGCGCCCTCATTACAGCGTACTGGATAAAACCTTAACGCGAGAAACCTTTACCTCACCACTTAACCACTGGCGCGAACAGTTAAGCGCCATGATGGATGAGTTAGTGTAAGCGCAGCAGAGAATTAAAGAAGATGACAACAGCAAAAACCATTATTGTAACGGGCGGCGCAGGGTTTATTGGCTCCGCCGTAGTGCGCCATTTGATCAACGACACTCTCCATACCGTGGTAAACCTCGATAAGCTGACTTACGCGGGTAACCTGGAATCCTTGAAAGAGGTGGACTCAAGCGAGCGTTACCACTTTGAACAAGTGGATATCTGTGACGGTGCGGAAGTAAAGCGAGTACTGGATACCTTTCAACCGGATATCATTATGCACCTGGCCGCGGAGAGCCACGTGGATCGCTCTATTGATGGCCCCGGCGAATTTATTCAAACCAACGTAGTAGGTACTTACGTACTTCTTGAGCAAGCGCGGGCTTTCTATGCTCAACTAAGTGAGGATAAAAAAGCCGCATTCCGTTTTCACCATATTTCTACCGATGAAGTCTATGGCGATCTGCCACATCCTGACGAACTGGCGGCGGGTATGGAATTACCTCTGTTCACAGAAGAAACGGCTTATGAACCCAGCTCACCGTATTCAGCCTCTAAAGCGGCTTCGGATCATCTGGTACGTGCCTGGTTACGCACCTTTAAATTGCCAACCGTAGTCACTAACTGCTCTAACAACTATGGCCCTTATCATTTTCCGGAAAAGCTCATTCCGCTGATGATTTTAAACGCGCTAGCTGGCAAGCCTTTACCCGTTTATGGCAAAGGTAATCAAATTCGCGATTGGTTATATGTTGAAGATCATGCCAGGGCGCTGGTGGTAGTGGCTACTCAAGGGGAAATTGGCGAAACCTACAATATCGGTGGGCATAATGAAAAACAAAATATCGAAGTGGTTCACACCATTTGTGACATTCTTGATGAAGTAAAACCGAAGGCTGATGGCAGCTATCGTGACTTGATTACCAGCGTAGCGGATCGTCCCGGCCATGATATGCGATATGCTATTGATGCCAGTAAAATTCAGAAAGAATTAGGCTGGACGCCGCAAGAGACATTCGAAAGCGGCATTAAAAAAACTGTGGAATGGTATTTAGACAATACTGCCTGGTGGCAGGCTGTCGTAGATGGCAGTTATCAGGGGGAACGCCTTGGCACCGCTTAGTTAGAATGCTAGCTAGGGTTTAAAGAACAGGGGGCAGTTTGCCCCTTTTTGTTTTTTGAGCGATACTGCGCGGAAGTTACTGTTTGTGACGAGCAACTGCACAATTACTAATCAAGGATAGTGAATTCTTCGCGCATGTCTTTTAAAAAATATACCATGATGGCGATCAAGACGAGTGTAGGCTTGGTGCCCAAGCCGGTTCGAAATTTCGCTAAAAAAAATCCGGCGTTAACGTCTTTTTATAGCCGGTCATTGCAAAAATCAGGCTTATTCTATGGGATTCCAAGTAAAAAGAAGCTGAAAGCACTGTACGCTGCGGCACTAAAACGTCAGGCTCGTTTAATACGTAAGGTACTTGAGCAACCAGTTATACATCGAGAGTGTGACGTTCTCATTCTAGGCTCGAAAGACACTGCGATCGTCTATACCTGTCAGTCACTTATAAAACAAGCGGAAGGGGTTGGTACGATTTATTTGGAGTCAGTAAACGGTATTGATAACAGTAATATTAGTGCAGCGTTGCACGTAAAACCTATAGCGTCACTAATTGACTCTGTTACACCAAATAAACCGTTATTACTGCTTAATGCCGGGGACGAGCTCCACTCTGAGGCAATGGGAGTGCTAATCAGACAGGAATTCAATGGTGTGTTATTTGTTGATACTGATGAAAAATCTGCTGCTGGCCGGTTCGAAAATGCTCGCTGTTTACCAGACTGGAATCCTGATTATCAATTGAGTTGTGGTTACATTCAGAGCGGTTTAATGGTTGCTACAAAGAATGTGGAAGACTTTCTCCGCGCTTCGTCAACGACCATCGCCGGTAAACTGACCGAATGTTGGTTGAATAATCCTGCATTAAACGTTAAGCATTTAGCACTAGCGTTAGTGCATTTTAAAGACAGTAAAATGCGTCAGACTCTGCAGTTGCAAGAAATTGCCACGTCTCTCGGCTCTTTTGGCACCAAGGCTACGAGCCTACTTAAGGAGCAAGTCAATACCGTTCAATGGCCAGTCACCCAGCAACCACTGGTTTCTTTAATAATCCCCACCAAAAACGCCAAAGAACTGGTTAAAGACTGTATTGAGTCGATACTGAATAAAAGCACCTACCAGAACTATGAAATCCTGCTGGTGGATAATAATTCAGATGAGCCCGAATCCCTGGCTTATTTCGAAGAGCTCAATCAGCACGATAAGATCAGGGTATTAAAATATCCCCAGCCTTTTAACTACTCCGCGATAAACAACTTTGCAGTAAAGCATGCTAAGGGCGATGTGATCGGGTTGATTAATAACGACATCGAAGTGATTACCCCGGACTGGCTGGAATATATGGTAGGCCATGCACTAAGGGATGATATTGGTTGTGTGGGCGCAAAGTTAATGTACGGTGATGATCGTATTCAGCATGCCGGAGTGGTGTTGGGTTATGGCGGTGGCGCCGGCCATGCCCATAAATACTTTCCTCGCTATCACCCTGGCTATATGAACCGGCTTATCGCTTCGCATAATTACAGTGCAGTAACCGCAGCCTGTTTATTAATAAAAAAATCGTTATTCGAAGCGGTGGGGGGCCTTAACGAAACCGACCTGACGGTTGCATTTAATGATGTAGATTTTTGCCTGCGGGTGAGGACGCAAGGGGTAAGAAACCTTTACTGTGCCGAAGCAGAGTTGTATCACCATGAATCGGTTTCGCGTGGGCTGGATGTCAGTAAGGAAAAAATGGCCCGCTTCAATGCCGAGCTCGATTACTTAAAATCCCATTGGTCAGAAGTGATTGCTCACGACCCGGCCTACAACCCTAATCTTACGTTACGTCGGGAGAACTTCTCGATTAAAGACCAGAAAGAGTGGAATGAATTACTGGCAAAGCAGCATAATTAATTGTCCTGCTGCACGGCGGCACTATATTCTTCTTCACTGGCACCACCATTAATAGCGAAACGTTTGAGGGACGCTTCATCTACCCCAGCCTGATGTGCCGCTTCAATAATCTTACGTACCTGTTCCCGTTGCTCGCCGGATTCACGAACCGCCGTCGTCACTACCGCTTCTGCTTCACCCGGGAACACTGCCAGTAAGGCATCGACCACATATTCACCAACCAGCGGTACGGCACGAATAGCGCTGGAAAGAATATCAACCAATTCATTAGGGTGCTCAGTGGTGAGCGTTTGTACTATGGTGTCGGCGGAGTCCGGCTCAGTAAGAACAGCTACTCGTACAATGTCTTTTAGCTGGTCAGGGTTAGAGTGGGCTGCGGCACCCACTACGAAATCCACGTAACTGGGATCTGCCTGTATAGCCAGTTCTACTATATTAGGGCAACTGCTGACTTCTTTATCTATAGCAATCTTTACTATCTTGGAAGTAGCGTTAGGATGCGAAGAAATCGCCGCGTGAATGATCTCCTGGTAATTATCCGGATATAAATCCAACGCCGTTGCCACAATGGTTTCAACCTCATTTGGATAATTACTGGTAATTGAGCCAACTGCCCGGCCCACCGACATAGACTGATTAACCTGGCGCTTAATAAAAACCTGTAGCACCTTATTTTCATTTTCTTGTATGGCACTGTCTGTAATGGCGAAAGCGCAGTGGCCGGTGAGTAACATCAGCGAACCAAGGACATAACAACAACTACGATTCATGTTCAAACCCTACTTTTAGTAGTAAAGAAACCCGTTAGCTAAATTTTGAACAGCACTTTACGATTTAGTTCAATAATAGCTGACAAAATTGTCACATTGGTTACAAAGTATCCGTTCGATCGCAAAATTACAAGAAATGTTAGGTATGGGTATTGACCTTTAATTATAAATCTCTAAAATGCGCCCCACTTCGAAAGGGAACGCCTCAACAGGCCAACCCACATAACGCGAAAGCCTTATGTGAAGCGGTATACAGCGACAATGCTTCGAAAATAAATTTTCAAAAAAGTGTTGACGCAGAAAACCAAAAGCGTATTATACGCATCCCGCTTCGGCAGGTTCTGAAAGAACGCTGAAGCAGCAAGCGGAGCTTGCATTGTTCTTTAACAATTTATAACAAGATAATCTGTGTGGGCACTCATTAAGAGTGTCAACAACGACAATTCAAAATTTCGATATTTAATTGAAGAGTTTGATCATGGCTCAGATTGAACGCTGGCGGCAGGCCTAACACATGCAAGTCGAACGGTAACATTTCTAGCTTGCTAGAAGATGACGAGTGGCGGACGGGTGAGTAATGCTTGGGAACTTGCCTTCAGGAGGGGGATAACAGTTGGAAACGACTGCTAATACCGCATAATGTCTCCGGACCAAAGCGGGCTTTTAGCTCGCACCTGAAGAGAGGCCCAAGTGAGATTAGCTAGTTGGTAAGGTAAAGGCTTACCAAGGCAACGATCTCTAGCTGTTCTGAGAGGAAGATCAGCCACACTGGGACTGAGACACGGCCCAGACTCCTACGGGAGGCAGCAGTGGGGAATATTGCACAATGGGGGAAACCCTGATGCAGCCATGCCGCGTGTGTGAAGAAGGCCTTCGGGTTGTAAAGCACTTTCAGTTGTGAGGAAAGGTTGGTAGTTAATACCTGCCAGCTGTGACGTTAACAACAGAAGAAGCACCGGCTAACTCCGTGCCAGCAGCCGCGGTAATACGGAGGGTGCGAGCGTTAATCGGAATTACTGGGCGTAAAGCGCACGCAGGCGGTTTGTTAAGCTAGATGTGAAAGCCCCGGGCTCAACCTGGGATGGTCATTTAGAACTGGCAGACTAGAGTCTTGGAGAGGGGAGTGGAATTCCAGGTGTAGCGGTGAAATGCGTAGATATCTGGAGGAACATCAGTGGCGAAGGCGGCTCCCTGGCCAAAGACTGACGCTCATGTGCGAAAGTGTGGGTAGCGAACAGGATTAGATACCCTGGTAGTCCACACCGTAAACGCTGTCTACTAGCTGTTTGTGGATTTAATCCGTGAGTAGCGAAGCTAACGCGCTAAGTAGACCGCCTGGGGAGTACGGCCGCAAGGTTAAAACTCAAATGAATTGACGGGGGCCCGCACAAGCGGTGGAGCATGTGGTTTAATTCGATGCAACGCGAAGAACCTTACCTACACTTGACATGCAGAGAACTTTCCAGAGATGGATTGGTGCCTTCGGGAACTCTGACACAGGTGCTGCATGGCTGTCGTCAGCTCGTGTCGTGAGATGTTGGGTTAAGTCCCGCAACGAGCGCAACCCTTGTCCTTAGTTGCCAGCATTTAGTTGGGCACTTTAAGGAGACTGCCGGTGACAAACCGGAGGAAGGTGGGGACGACGTCAAGTCATCATGGCCCTTACGTGTAGGGCTACACACGTGCTACAATGGCAAGTACAGAGGGAAGCGAGACAGTGATGTGGAGCGGACCCCTTAAAGCTTGTCGTAGTCCGGATTGGAGTCTGCAACTCGACTCCATGAAGTCGGAATCGCTAGTAATCGCAGGTCAGCATACTGCGGTGAATACGTTCCCGGGCCTTGTACACACCGCCCGTCACACCATGGGAGTGGGATGCAAAAGAAGTAGTTAGTCTAACCTTCGGGAGGACGATTACCACTTTGTGTTTCATGACTGGGGTGAAGTCGTAACAAGGTAACCCTAGGGGAACCTGGGGTTGGATCACCTCCTTACGTAAAGTCGTTGGACGACTTGATGTAGTGCCTACACAGATTGTTTTGTTATAGAAAGTAAAGAACGACCAAGATTTACTCGTAAGGGAAATCACTGGGGCTATAGCTCAGCTGGGAGAGCGCCTGATTTGCATTCAGGAGGTCAGCAGTTCGATCCTGCTTAGCTCCACCAAACTCTAGTAAGCTGATAACTATCAGGTTGCAAGCAGTTAAGTGTTAGAGCAAGGCGACTGAGAAGTGAGTGAAGGCGCATACAGAGGTATGCAACTGAATGAGCGCCGAACAAAGCCGCAGCGCAACGCTTAAATGCGCAGTAAGCTGGAGGCTTGTAGCTCAGCTGGTTAGAGCGCACCCCTGATAAGGGTGAGGTCGGCAGTTCAAGTCTGCCCAAGCCTACCATTTCTCGCTTACTCGGCGTTGAATAAAACCTCATGTGCTGCGCGCACACTACGGTTTCATTCGCCTTGATTAAGCAAGAAATACGCTAGTACCTGGTCGAAGGAAGGAATCAAATCCTAATGAATATTTACTCATTGAGTAAGCATTGATTAGGGTTTTTTACTCTAAGAATGTTCTTTAACAATTTGGAAAGCTGATATTAGTAATCAATCAATATTGAGTAACTGAGAATATCGAAAGATGTTCTTTCAAGACTACTCTCTACTTGACATACGGCGCTGTGAAAACAGCAATGTAATTTGATTAGACAGTCATGCATACAACAGAGATTCAATTCTCACCTGACTCCGGATAAAAAGGCGGAGGTAGGCGCAACGCAGTCCATCCTTTTAGCGTGTCGCACGCTTTGGGTTGAGTTGTAACGGCTATGGACACTTATGAGTCATGTCAATAAGTGGAAATAGCGACGATTGAGGTTCTGGGTAAGCGGCTACGACGAGTGAGCGAAGGCGTGTGTGAATAACACATAACTGAGCGAACGAGGACGTAACGCGCAACACAGGTTCTCAAGCGGAAGCTATTTAGGGTTGTATGGTTAAGTGACTAAGCGTATACGGTGGATGCCTTGGCAAATAGAGGCGATGAAGGACGTGTAAGTCTGCGAAAAGCTGTGGTGAGCTGACAAAACGCATTTGAGCCACAGATGTCCGAATGGGGAAACCCACCTGTTTACAGGTATCTGCAACTGAATACATAGGTTGTAGAGGCAAACGAGGGGAACTGAAACATCTAAGTACCCTTAGGAAAAGAAATCAACCGAGATTCCCTTAGTAGCGGCGAGCGAACGGGGAGCAGCCGATAAATAAAGTTGTAGTGGAACCTTCTGGAAAGTTGGACGGTACAGGGTGATAGTCCCGTACATGAAGCGGCTTTGTTTACATATTAAGTAGGTCGGAACACGTGTTATTCTGACTGAAGATGGGGGGACCATCCTCCAAGGCTAAATACTCCTATTTGACCGATAGTGAACCAGTACCGCGAGGGAAAGGCGAAAAGAACCCCTGTGAGGGGAGTGAAATAGAACCTGAAACCGTATACGTACAAGCAGTGGGAGCCTTTAGGGGTGACTGCGTACCTTTTGTATAATGGGTCAGCGACTTATATTTAGTAGCAAGGTTAACCATGTAGGGGAGCCGTAGCGAAAGCGAGTGTTAACTGCGCGTCTAGTTGCTAGGTATAGACCCGAAACCCGGTGATCTAGCCATGGGCAGGTTGAAGGTTGAGTAACATCAACTGGAGGACCGAACCCACTAACGTTGAAAAGTTAGGGGATGACTTGTGGCTGGGGGTGAAAGGCCAATCAAACCGGGAGATAGCTGGTTCTCCCCGAAATCTATTTAGGTAGAGCCTCGGACGAATTCCATTGGGGGTAGAGCACTGTTAAGGCTAGGGGGTCATCCCGACTTACCAACCCTTTGCAAACTCCGAATACCAATGAGAACTATCCGGGAGACACACGGCGGGTGCTAACGTCCGTCGTGAAGAGGGAAACAACCCAGACCGCCAGCTAAGGTCCCAAAATATTGCTAAGTGGGAAACGATGTGGGAAGGCCCAGACAGCTAGGAGGTTGGCTTAGAAGCAGCCACCCTTTAAAGAAAGCGTAATAGCTCACTAGTCGAGTCGGCCTGCGCGGAAGATGTAACGGGGCTAAGCAATATACCGAAGCTGCGGCAGCATGTTTACATGCTGGGTAGGGGAGCGTTCTGTAAGCCGTTGAAGGTGAACTGTGAAGTTTGCTGGAGGTATCAGAAGTGCGAATGCTGACATGAGTAACGATAATGCGGGTGAAAAACCCGCACGCCGGAAGACCAAGGTTTCCTGTCCCATGCTAATCAGGGCAGGGTAAGTCGGCCCCTAAGGCGAGGCAGAGATGCGTAGTCGATGGGAAACGGGTTAATATTCCCGTACTTATATAATCAGTGATGGAGGGACGGAGAAGGCTAAGCAAGCTTGGCGTTGGTTGTCCAAGTGAAAGCGAGTAGGCTGGAATTTTAGGTAAATCCGGAATTCTAAGGCTGAGACGCGAGACGAGCCACCAAGGTGGTGAAGTTGTTGATGCCCTGCTTCCAGGAAAAGCTTCTAAACGTATGATTATGTAAACCGTACCCCAAACCGACACAGGTGGTCAGGTAGAGAATACTAAGGCGCTTGAGAGAACTCGGGTAAAGGAACTCGGCAAAATTGTACCGTAACTTCGGGAGAAGGTACGCCCCTGATTGTGATAGGACTTGCTCCTTAAGCGGTCGGGGGCCGCAGTGACCAGGTGGCTGGGACTGTTTATTAAAAACACAGCACTCTGCAAACTCGAAAGAGGACGTATAGGGTGTGACACCTGCCCGGTGCCGGAAGGTTAATTGATGGGGTTAGCTTAGGCGAAGCTCTTGATCGAAGCCCCGGTAAACGGCGGCCGTAACTATAACGGTCCTAAGGTAGCGAAATTCCTTGTCGGGTAAGTTCCGACCTGCACGAATGGTGTAACCATGGCCACGCTGTCTCTACCCGAGACTCAGTGAAATTGAAATCGCAGTGAAGATGCTGTGTACCCGCACCTAGACGGAAAGACCCCGTGAACCTTTACTACAGCTTGGCACTGAACATTGAACCTACTTGTGTAGGATAGGTGGGAGGCTTCGAAGCAGAGACGCTAGTTTCTGTGGAGCCGTCCTTGAAATACCACCCTGGTATGTTTGATGTTCTAACTTAGGTCCCTTATCGGGATTGAGGACAGTGTCTGGTGGGTAGTTTGACTGGGGCGGTCTCCTCCCAAATAGTAACGGAGGAGCACGAAGGTTAGCTAATCACGGTCGGACATCGTGAGGTTAGTGCAATGGCATAAGCTAGCTTAACTGCGAGACAGACACGTCGAGCAGGTACGAAAGTAGGTCATAGTGATCCGGTGGTTCTGTATGGAAGGGCCATCGCTCAACGGATAAAAGGTACTCCGGGGATAACAGGCTGATACCGCCCAAGAGTTCATATCGACGGCGGTGTTTGGCACCTCGATGTCGGCTCATCACATCCTGGGGCTGAAGTCGGTCCCAAGGGTATGGCTGTTCGCCATTTAAAGTGGTACGCGAGCTGGGTTTAGAACGTCGTGAGACAGTTCGGTCCCTATCTGGTGTGGGCGTTGGATGATTGAGGGGAGCTGCTCCTAGTACGAGAGGACCGGAGTGGACGAACCGCTGGTGTTCGGGTTGTTTTGCCAAAGGCATTGCCCGGTAGCCAAGTTCGGAATCGATAACCGCTGAAAGCATCTAAGCGGGAAGCGAGCCCCAAGATGAGTCATCCCTGCACGTAAGTGCTGGAAGGGTTGTTATAGACTATGACGTTGATAGGCAGGGTGTGGAAGCGTTGCAAGGCGTTAAGCTAACCTGTACTAATTGCCCGAGAGGCTTAACCATACAACGCCTAAATGGCTTTACATTTAGAAGTTGATGGAATGGCTGACTAATTAAGTCAAAGAGAGTAGTGACGTTACTCAACAGATTGAATACGTATCAGATTTTCCTAAATTGTTAATACAAGTTTTGCCTGGCGGCAATAGCGACGTGGTCCCACCTGACTCCATTCCGAACTCAGAAGTGAAACACGTTAGCGTCGATGGTAGTGTGGGGTCTCCCCATGTGAGAGTAGAACACCGCCAGGCTCCCAATTCAAAAAACAAAGAACCCAGCGAAAGCTGGGTTTTTTGCGTTTAGGACTGGTACTCACCTACCACGCCATGAAGACCTAACCCTCGAAGGTCATATCCATTAAAGCTCTCCCGAACAACGTCGTCCGCTAATGATACCAATTGCCTTAAAAGTTTGATCTAATGACGCTATTCATATTCGAGTGATTTTTATATGCATACAGCCGACGACTTTAAGCAATTAGCAAAGCATACATCCAACGGGCAATTACGGACCCGCTATCTAGCTTTGTATCATTTCAAATGTGATAAGCCTTATGGGTATAATATATAGCAATAAATAATAAATAATATAATCATAAGCCTGTGAGATGGTTTTACCATTTTTTCACAATAAACACGCGCGCTGTTTTTGCCTTTAACCAATTTACTACAACTCCCGTCATATCTACCACTTAGGTCTTATATCTACTTTGAGATAAGTCTATAAAGTGTCAGTCTTTGCGGCTGCCCTGCCGCACCTAAACGCACCTTTTTCACACTCTGGTGCGTTCTTTTCCTTTTCTGTTAAGTATGGAGCTTTCATGTTTTCTCATTCCAGAATTCTGTGCCCTGAATTACAACAAAAAATCATGACCGCCGATCAGGCAGCCGACTTTATTCGTGACGGTGATACCGTTGGTATGAGTGGCTTTACCGGTGCAGGCTATCCTAAAGCTTTGCCCGGCGCGCTGGTGAATAAAGCGCAAATTCAACGCGACCTTAAAAAGCCCTTTAAGATTAATTTATGGACTGGCGCGTCAACCGCGCCGGAGCTGGACGGCGTGCTGGCCGAGGCCGATGGCATCAATTTACGGCTGCCTTACCAGTCGGATCCCGTTTGTCGTCAGCAGATTAACAGTGGACAGATGCACTATATTGATTTGCACTTGTCTGAAGTGTCGCAATACGCGTGGTCAGGTTTTTTAGGTGACCTGGATGTGGCGGTTATCGAAGTGGCGGGCATTCGCGAAGACGGCCTCATTATACCTTCCTCTTCTATTGGTAATAATAAAACCTGGGTTGAACAGGCAGATAAGGTTATTCTGGAAGTGAATAGCCAGCAAAGTCTTAAACTGGAGGGAATGCACGATATTTATTACGGCACTGCTTTACCGCCGCATCGCAAACCCATTTTACTCAATGAACCAGCCGATCGCATTGGTAGTCAGTATCTGGATATTCCCAAACAGAAAATTGTTGCTGTAGTCGAGACCTCTGCGCCCGATCGTAATAGTCCGTTTTCACCACCAGACGCCGTATCAGAGCAAATTGCCGCTAATATTCTAGAGTTTTTTGAACATGAGATTAGCAAAGGCCGTTTACCAGCTAACCTGTTACCGCTGCAATCAGGGGTCGGTAATATCCCTAACGCGGTATTAAACGGTTTGGATAATGGCGGCTATAAAAACCTTTCGGCGTACACCGAAGTGATTCAGGATGGCATGCTGCAAATGCTTAAAAGCGGCACCTTATCGGTGGCTTCGGCAACCGCATTTTCATTAAGCCCGGACGCGTTGGCGGAGTTGAATGAGAATATCGACTTTTACCGTGAAAAAATCATTCTGCGCCAGCAGGATATTAGTAACCACCCGGAGATAGTCCGTCGTCTGGGGATTATTGCCATGAACGGTCTGATAGAAGCCGATATCTACGGCAACGTGAATTCCACCCACGTTATGGGTACACGTATGATGAACGGGATTGGTGGCTCGGGCGACTTTGCCCGCAACGGCTATCTGTCGATATTCATGACGCCATCTACCGCGAAAAACGGTGCTATTTCAGCGATTGTGCCTATGGTCTCCCATGTGGATCACAGCGAGCATGACGTAAAAGTGGTGGTTACGGAGCAGGGCCTGGCTGACTTACGCGGGTTGTCGCCTCGCCAACGGGCTCGGGTCATTATTAACCAGTGTGCCCACCCTGACTTTAAGGATCAACTGCTTGATTATTATGAGCGCGCTTGTGCCAGTGGCAGGGGTATGCATACCCCTCATTTACTCAACGAAGCACTGAGCTGGCATGAGCGGTTTGAACAAACCGGCTCCATGCGTCAGGATTAAAAAAGCCCGAGTTGCTGGCTGGCCAGCGACTCAAAATCGCCGCCTATGGCTGGCAGAATACTGTCAGCGATGGGCCGGATCTGTTTTTCTATATAGTGGTCGTAATCCAGCGGCTGATTGCAATGTTCAACCACCTGCGGACCGTTAGTAGTCATTACGTAGCGAATTTTAGTGCGCTTCTGGTAGCGCAATGGTTTGCCTGTTCGGGCATTTTCTTCGTCGGCATGGCGTGCCGCTTTTACATGGGGCGGGGCAGTTTTGGTGTAGTCCTTTAAGGGCTTGCGTAATTGTTTGGTATACACCAGGCCATCATCAAATTCGCCCTGCTTGATGCCGCTGATGACCCCCATCACATAATCGTCGATCGGCTGATCGTTGAAAATCCGGGTATAGAGTTCCATCTGAAAATCCTTGGCCAGCTGGGTCCAGTCTGAGCGCACGTTTTCCAGCCCTTTAAACACCAGTTTCGCGTTACCCTCACGGCGTATCAAACCGGCGTAGCGCTTTTTGCTGCCCGCTTCAGAGCCTCGAATGGTTGGCATAAAAAAGCGCTCGTAGTGAGTTTCAAACTCGATTTCCAGTTCGCACGCTAATTCAAATTCATCGCGGATCCGTTGCTGCCAGCGCCGGTTAATGTCCCGTTCTAATTGTTTGCCAATCTCCCATGCCTGATTTGCGGTAACATCTTCAGCAATGTGCACAAAGGTGGAGTCGGTATCGCCGTATATCACATCAAAACCGGACGCTTTGATCCACTGGGCGGTGAGTTGCATAATTTCGTGGCCTCGCATGGTAATGGAACTGGCAAGACGGGTATCGTAAAAAGGGCATCCACCACTACCTAGTACCCCGTAGAAAGAATTCATTAAAATCTTAATGGCCTGCGAACGCGGCTTATCCTGCTGGCGTTTGGCTTCGTCACGTTGCTGCCAGAGGTTGGTAATAATATCCGGTAAAAAATGGCAGTGACGGTCAAAACTGGCACCTTTAAAGCCGGGTATAGCATCCTCGGGTGACTCAAGCCCCTCCACTAAGCCTAAAGGATCGATTTTAAAGGTCCGTATAATGGAGGGGTACAGGCTCTTAAAATCCAGTACCAGAACATTTTGATAGAGTCCGGGTTTGGAGCTCATTACATAGCCACCGGGACTGGCCAGTCCGCCATCCGTCGGACGATTAGGCGAGATGTAACCGGCGCGATGCAGTTTGGGCAAATACAGGTTTATAAATGATGCTACAGACCCCCCTGGGCGGCCCAGGCGCAGGCCGGTCAGTTCACTGCGCAAAATAAGAAAATCAATCAGTCGCACCTGTTCAGCAATTTCATTAACCAGGACACAGTCTTCAAAGTTATATTTTGCCAGCGCTAACTTGTCGTGGATGAAGAGTTTTTTTATGGCGCCGAGCTTGTCGGGATCATCGATGAGTTTGCGTTTACCGAGTAATTCGCTGGCAACATTGTCCAGGGCAAAAGAGTCGAACTGAAAGGTCATGGTTTTGAGCCCTTCTATACCATCGATAATGGCCCGCCCGGGTACATCCACTAAGGCTCGGTTATCATCGAATATTTTAATGTCCACACTACTTTGTTGTCGGCCGAGAGCTAGTTTCATACCGCAGCGGGTCGCCGCATCATGTAATACCGGCAGGTCGAATTGTTTGATGTTCCAGCCAATCAGTAAGTCTGGATCGTGGTGCGCGATGAGCTTGATAAAATGCGTTAACAAGGCAGTTTCGTCAGCGCACCAGGCTATATCGAAGGGCAAATCAGCGTCTTCAGGTTCGCCAATCATCAGTACAATATTTAACGTTGAGGAGGCGATGCCTATGGAATATAAATGGCCACGTTCGTCGCATTCTATATCAAAGGAAAACGCGCTCAGCTCGCAGCGGTAAGCCGACGGCTTTAATCGTGCCTGCGTCACCGTCTTGCCGTGTTGTTGAGTAACTCCCTGAAAATGCACCCCACTGGTGATGAAACGCTCCATAAAAAAGCGATCCGGGGTTTTGATATCCGCCTCAAAGAGGGTTACGCCTTGTTCTTCACAGTGGCGTCTGAGGCTATGCAACTGCCGGTCCTGCGGGCATTTAATAACGCTTACAGGTTCATGTCCAAAGGTGTTAAGCGGTATATTTTTCAGGCTGGTATTTAACTGCTGGGCCCGGCTAACAGCCGCAACCTTACTGGCTGAATTTTGTGTGACAAAACAGGTTGCCGGTTGTACCGGCGTGATTAACTTTACCGGCCCCTGTTCGGTGGCAAGCCAGATTTCGAGGGTTTGTTGAGAGCCCTTTGGCAGCACTCTGGCGGTTAGCACCATGCCCTGACCGGTTAGCGTCGTCGTCATTTGGTAGCGCCGCCCGGTAAATCTAACGCACTGTGGCAGAAGTCATGAAATGGCAATGGTATAGTAAACGCAGATTTGTTTAATATTGTAGTGCTAATGATAACGCCAAGTACCCATTCGATACCAGCCTCGGGCCGCTTTTGTGAGGTCGCCGCGGGCGTTTACTGGCTTCGTATGCCGCTGCCTTTTGCCCTTGATCATATCAATCTGTATATACTGGAAGCCGATGAAGGCCTTTATGTGGTAGATACCGGGGTACAAAGTGAGCGCAGTAAGGCGATCTGGCAGCAGGTCTTCAGCACCTTGGATAAGCCGGTTGCAGGCGTAATAGCAACCCATATGCATCCTGACCATTGCGGATTAGTGGGGTGGATGTGTCAGACGTTTAAAGTGCCATTGTATATGAGCGCGCTCGAATATTATGGGGCCATTGCTTATTTCTCACCCAACCCGGGTGCGGATACGTCAGTGGAAGTGGATTATTTTGTCCAGGCCGGTTTAAGTCAGGCTGAAGCCGAGAGCTATATAAGCGATCACAGCCAGTATGTTGAATCTGTTGCGCCTCTTCCTTTGGCATACCAGCGCTTGCTAGCGGGCGAGTCACTGCGTATCGGCAACCGGCAATGGCAGATCCTGACCTATGGCGGTCACTCGCCAGAGCACGTTTGCTTGTTCGATGCCGAAGCCAACCTGTTAATTGGCGGCGATCAGATCCTGCCTTATATTTCGCCCAATATTGGTGTCTACAGTCGCGAGCCCGAGGCCCAGCCCTTAACCGAATATCTACGTAGTTTACAGCAGCTCAAACAGTTGCCGTCAGATACGCTGGTCCTCCCCGCCCATAACCAACCTTACACCGGGCTGCACGCGCGCTGCGACGAACTTGCCAGTCATCACCAGGCATTGCTCGACCGGTTGCTGGCGCATTGTAAAACGTCTCGGTCACTTGTGGCGTGTCTACCGGTACTCTATGAACGAAAGTTAAGCGGGCAGATGTTGTTTTTTGCGCTGGCAGAAGGTCTGGCCCACCTCAACCATCTGCTAAAGGCTGGGCTGGTAACCCGCCAGCGCGATGAGCAAGGCGTTTATTGTTACCAGACCTGTGAAAACCGTTAACCGTCTGCTGCCGTTCCGGCGAGCCGGCGAATTTTACTGAGCAGCTGTTGATCATTAAATTATTTGGCTTGTTGCCAGTTGATGTGGGTCCATTGCAGTGCCTGTTGTGGTTCGGCCGCGAGGTACAGGTAATAGAGCGCAACTTCAGCGGCATGGGTAGTATCGCCACGTTGTTCGCGAGTAAATAGCCGTTGTCCACTTTTGGCCCTCGCCGATCTGCTGTTCTCCAAGCGCCAGGTAAAGTAGTGCGCTGTCGTTGACAATCTTAGGGGCCTGCCCGGCCAGTATGTCATTGCCTTGTTGCAGGACCAGCTTGGCTTTCGATCAGGTAACCCAGCTACTGATTGGCCACTCGCTGTCAGGTTGCTGCTCAATATGGTTGATGGCTATGCCGGGCTCATTGGCAAATAGTGCCAGATCGGCCAGTACTTCGTTAACCCACAGTGCCACCTCTGTCGACGCCGCCGGAAACTTTTCGCTAATGTTGTGTAACTGCCAATAATAATGAGTTGACGGCGATAGCTGCATGTTGGCCTCCAGTAAACAGGTTTGCCTTGCCAGTCCCTGATCCCCCTGGTTGAGTTGAACATTCGCCTGTAATAATAACGCTGATGGCAGGTCAGGGCGCTCTGCCAACAGCGTATCGAGCTCATCCATGCATTCATTTAACTTAGGGTGGGCTAATTCACTGGCAGCAATATTGCTGTTTTCATTCGCGTGGTGATCATCGTCATCCAACGGTGTTTCGTTTCTAACTTTGTGGTGGCGCATCAGATCTAATGCCCGGTAGCGGGCAATGCTAATGATCCAGGTTAATACCGTGCCTTTCCCCCGTTGGTAACTGCCGGCGCTGGGGGATCCCCTCATAATTCAGGCATCCCGGTAACGTGAACCCGCTGAATATATTGGGCTATGGCCCAGCGAATTTCAGAGATAGAAACCGGGTAGTCCCGCCACCGTTTCCGAACTTCCCGGCCCAATCTTATTAGTGATAGAACCGGCCGGTACCGGATAGTATTGGCCTGGAAGGCCCGCTGCCATTGATGCTTTTGAGCAATGATGCCAATCAACCGTAACAGCCACTCGGCAAGCATAGCAATGAGCAACAGCATATCGAAGCGTTTAGGGCAGCGTGTTCTGCTATGACGGAGCCCTAATCCGTACTGAGGACTTTTGATATCGCGGAAACTTTCTTCTATTTGCATTCGCTTAGCATAGAGGTTGACGAGCTTCTTTGAGGTCAGCGATTCGGCAGGAACATTGGTTGCCAGTAGCCAGGGCTCTTTGCTGCTATCACGATAATTTTGTTGTGCATTGTGATGACGGCCAGCTTTCGAAGAACGCTGGTCTTTACGACCTTTGGATTTAGCTTTATACAAATGTAGATAGGCATCAATAGGCCTTTTGCGCCCTAATTCCCCGAAGCCCAGGTAACGTGCTTTGGCGTTAGCAGAGGGATAAAATGACTTATTACTGAGCCATTTAGATTGGCCATGTTCACGAAAGCCGACTTCACCACGGACACGCCCAAGCCAGAACCAACCAAGTTTCTCCACTTCCCGGAACCAGGTGTTGCGATAACCGGCATCCGTCACTATCAGAGGGCAACAGCGCTCTGGCAGTATGGCAGCCAATTCTTGTAGAAAGGGGTTGTGGCTGACCGGTGAGTTATATTGGGAAAATGGAAATACTCGTTCATAGAGTATGACGGAGCGCCCCTCAAAACTCACTGAGGCACGCAAGGTTTGATGACGCATTTGTTCTCTTACATCAGACCAATCTATAAGAATTATCGGCATTGGGTTTGCCCCACACAGCAAACGTGCATGCCAGCAGTAAATATCCATCCGCTCCTGGTACAACGCATGGTTGCCCAGCAAACGGTCAATACGTTTAATATTGTGTTTAGCCGCAACTGGTCCGGAGATATTCCGGCCCAGTTCAGTCAGTGAGAGCTGCTGCCCGTCAAGCAAGGATTGCACAGCAATCATCAGAGAGGAAAGCCGTTTTTGATGTAAATTAGGGCATTGATTCTTAAGCAAATCATGTAAGATAGAGATATCACGCATGGTGTGTGGTTCTACTTGGTTTTTGGCGAAATGAATTAGATCAAATCGCGCCATGCGTGTCTATATTATTGAATCTGCTTTAATTTATGAGGGGATTCGTTAGCTGCCGGCGTTATGCCACACAACAAAGGTAATAAGGTTTTCTGTTCGGTTGTTTCCTCAATTTTTGAAGGGCCTGTTAGGCTTATAACGATTCAGTGCTGGGTTTGGATGCAGGTTTGTTCTCTTCTTTCTCTTTTAACAGGGGTAAGCGCAGCTCTATCACGGTGCCTTTGCCTTCGCGGCTGTTAATCGCCAGTTTCCCTTTGTGTTTCTCGATGACGGAATAGGCAACTGAAAGGCCGAGCCCCTGACCTTTGCCTTCCGGGCGGGTCGTAAAAAACGGTTCGAAAACGCGCTTCAGATTGGCTTCACTGATCCCGCAGCCGGTATCGACGATTTTTATGGCGACACCGCCGCTGCTGGATTGTTTGATATCGAGCATCACCAGGCCGTTTTCGTCAATCGACTGCGCTGCGTTCATCATCAGATTAGTCAGGGCCTGTTTAAGGCTGGCGGACTCACAATACCATTTTAACTGGGCAGGCTCACAGGTTACCTTGAACCTCGGACGTTTAAACTGCGTGCTGATGAGTTGGACCAGTTGATTGGCCGTGTCGTGCAAGTTCAGGTAACCCCAGGTATGCTGCGGCTCTTCGGCAAAGGAGCGCAATGTAGAGACAATGTCGCTGACCCGCTTGAGGCCATCCTTAGACTCCTGAATCAGCGGGCTTATGTCCTCTTCGATAAGCTCTATATGGGTGGCATCAAATAAATCCTCCAGTGCCTCAATATGCTCAGGTGCATGACTGGCAACCAGCTTTTTAGTGGCCTGACAGGTTTCCAGTAAATTTTGTGCGTATTGTTCCAGCGTATTTAAATTGGCCGTAACGAAGCCCATGGGGTTATTGATCTCGTGCGCAATGCCTGCGGCCAGCTGACCTGTAGAGGCCATTTTTTCTGCCTGAATAAGCTGTGACTGGGCTCTGTCGAGTTTGCGGATGAGTTTGCGCTGGGCTTCGTGTTCTGTTTTTAATGCCTCGGCGAGCTGAGCCTGGGCTTTAAAATAACTGGCCTGAGCGGTGACATCCTGGATCAGAATGCAAGCGTACTGTTCGCCGGTTTCGGTGTCCTTATGGGGTACAATCTCCATATTTTGTACCATCTGAGTTTCTTCGCCGGTGATTGGTCGGCTGCTTTTGAAAGGAAAGATATGCGGGCGTTGTTCCCAGTAACTGAAACTGGGATGTTTAAGGACAAAAACCGATTTAATGCGTCGCTTAAGAAACTTGATTTGCTCAGGGAAAATATCACCTAACGGTTTACCCAATGCATCATCGCGCAGTTCCCCTGCCATGCGGTCCAGAAAAAAGGCATTCAGGTAAATGATTTCATAGGACTCATTAACCAGACAAATTCCAACTGGTAGTTTATCCAGTAACGGATTGCTCATGAAACACTAACTCAACAGTTCGTCTATGGTTAATTTGAGCCGGGTTAGCGATGCATCGTCCAGACAGAACACCACGCGCATGGTGAACGATGAAATCTGGATGTCGAACTTTACTTCCATCACCAGGCTGTGTTGCCAGTCATATTGTGAAAAGTCACTTTTCTGTGGCGCGAATAACGTTGGCATCTGCAGATTGGTGGCCAGCTCGAGCTGTTCAGACAATCCGGCCAGACACGCGCCGGCAAGAATGTTGGACAGCTCCAGAATCGTTTCGTTGATGTCGTTTTCTGACAGCGGCTGCTCATATTCGAGTAGTTCCGCTACTTCCGTTAGCCCATGCTGGGTGAGAATCGACATGACCTCGCCATGAACGTCGCCCATAAAAGACTGGCGGGTGTAATAGGCCTGTTGATTATGACTGACTAACTCATAAAGTCCGTCCGGGGTAACAGCGGTGATTTTAGGGATCGAGATGCCGATTTTGGTTTCGATTAAATGGGCCAGGCTGTTGGCCGCCTGACCCATGGAAATGTTCATTAGTTCCTGTAAGGCATCCCGTTGGTCTTCAGACAGGGCAATTGAATCGTTCATAGATAACCCAACTCAAATAAGGTCATTGCCAGCTCTTCATTATTTAGGGGTTTACGTAAAAACCGTTTGGCACCCAGCGACATGACTATTCGCTGTTTCTCCGGTTGGAAATCAGCACTGATAACAATTACATCTGGAGATGAAGGCTGCTTAGAAAGGTATTCAAGCACGCCCACACCATCAATTTCAGGCATGGTTAAGTCAAGCAAAACCAGTTGCACGGTGGTATCGGACAAGGTTTCGATGGCCTCTTTTCCATTGGTGGCTTCTATGACTGTGGTATCAAGCTCCGGTGGCAACGCTCTGATAACGCTGCGCCTGGATAGCTTTGAATCATCTGCCACCAACACTGTTAAACTCATAAAGGACTCCGACTTCCGATTTCATATAAGTATTTGCCATTTTTACAATCCTGCAAGTTAGATGCGGTCATTTATCTGAAAAGCGAATCACCGCTTATAAGAATGAAAATAGTGACAAATGTGACTGTTGGTTATTTTATGGGGCGGATTGGTGTTAGGTTTATTTAATCTTATACCTGAGTATTCAGGATGATAAGTAACGGCCGGGTGTACTGAAAGGTACTGTAAGCGTGCGAACCGGCCCACCATAGGAGGCCGGCCCGGGGAGATTAGCGTTTCTTGCGAATAAACTCAGCCAGTTTACTGCCGCTAATCAGTTTAAAGTTTTGTGGGGCGGTTGGCATAACGTTACGGCCATCCTGAACCACCATGAGTCCGTCAGGGAACTGCGGCCCAAGTGCCATTGAGGTGACTTCAAGACCGTCGGTTTCCGATACGCCATCAATCCGTCTGGTGCCGTTGATGCCTACCCGGAACGTTCCCAGTATGCGGTTACCATCACCAAGAGCATACACCGCAAACCGGCTGTTGCCCTGACTGGAGGCGACCAGGAAGCGTTCACCGTCGAGGCGGTAAATACCCATGCCTTCAATATCGGCCTCCACCTCTTGCCCCACAGAGGCGATGAGGCGCGGTGAGCTGAACGCTTGAGAGAGTGATTTCTGCCAGATGCCGGCAGCTTCTTCCCCCATATAGAGCATTTGATTAGCATCATCGACCACACATCCTTCGGGTTGACTGGGCAGGTTAAACTCACTGACGAGTTGTGCCAAGGGGCCATCCTCGGTAAAGGTAAAGGCATATTGCTGATAGCGACCGTCGGTATCATTAATAAACGTATGCAGCTGGCCATCGATAACCCCATTACATAAACCGTAAACATCCGATAAGGTGGTGGGGAGTTCGCCCGCGTGGGTCACCTTACCCGTGGCGGAAATGTAATACACCGATAGCGTTTGTGATGAACGGTTACTGGCTACGGCAATATCCTGCTTACCGGTTGGCGTATCAATCTGATAACGCACGTCCACATTATTGACCCGGCCGGTAGGCAATGATTGCAACTGCTCACCACTTAGCGAATACACATTGAGTCCGTATTTTTTATCGGTGCCTAAAACAAGGCTGGCGGCCGGGTTGAGACTGTTAACCCAGATAGCCGGATCATCCGCGGCATCGCCATAGCGGTTGACCGGCTCGGTTTGCACGTCAGCGCTCAGGGTATATACCGGTTCGGGAGCGCTGGGGGCGGGCGCGGTGTTGTTAAGCGAACCGGTGAATAATTTGCCGCTGGCTTCATCAAAAGCGCCAAGGTAAAGGGTGTCGCCGGCTACGGCGGCACTGACTGACTTAAGCTCACGTTCTGCGGCCAAGGGCCATTGGCGGTTACGCTGACCGCGCTCATAAATGAGCGGTTCGTCGGTCGCTACAACAAAATAGCGGCCATCGTCTAAGGCTGCAACCGACTCTAGTTCCGGGCCGGTGGAGAAGTAATCCAGACTACGGGTATTTTCGCCTTCTGCATTGGCACTGTAGTGCCAGATGCCAGTGCCTTCTTCAGCAATTAATAACGTGTTGCTCTCATCGATCACTGCACAAGACGACAGATCGGGCCCCACCATCATCTGTCGGACAGGTGTGATTTGCCAGTCCTGCCCGGTATTCAGCAGGTAATGAGACATTAATCCCCGGGCATCGGAGCTGAACAGGTATAGCGTATCGTCCTGACGGCTCAGACAAATCGTTTCCCGGTCGGCAATGTCAGAGGGCACCGATGCCCGTAAGTGAAATTCTCCGTTTGCCGTATTGAGCGTGACCAGGTGCAGGGCAGAAGTATTTTGATCAATGGCGGCAATGGCAATCACGTTGTCAGAACCGGGTAGCAGACGCCAGTCTGCCTGCGCAATATGGCCAGTAAACTGACTGAGCTGCTGACCTTCAGGCGAGAGCCAGAGAAGTCCCTCTGCTTCACTGGTGACCAGGTAGCCTTCGAGTGTGTTGATGACCACAGGTTTGAGGCTTTCACCCGCCACAGGGAGTGCACGCAGTGTGAGTGTTGAGGCGGGTTCAGTAGGCTGAGCACCGGTTGGGTCGCTGGCCGTACAGGCGCCCAGCGTGAGGCTTGCAATCAGCCCCAGGGTAAATTTAAGGGTTTTCATTGGGCTGACTCCCGGCTTTTATCCAGTGCATACTGATAGATGACTTCGCCTTTATCATCAATGAATTCAAGAGCGAATTGTTGTTGATTAACCCGTACAACGGCAAAGCCGGCGGAGGATTCGGCAAAAGTGGTAAATTCGCGCTGCGCCACCGGACGGATCTCAGAACCGCCACCCGACACAAAGTGCTCTACCTGGCTGCCGGCGGGTTGATTGTGTTGCAGATCGTGTTCGTGACCGGCGATATAGGCATCTACCTGATATTGTTCCAGCAACGGTTCTATTACGCCGCGCACTGCACTGGTTTTCCCGTAACGTTTGCCGCTGGAATAAAGAGGGTGATGGCCAATCACAATGGTCCAGTCGGCCGCTTTATTACGCTTCAGGGTCTGCTCAAACCAGGCCAACTGGGCCTGACTGTCCTGACGCTGGGTTTCCTGATATTTGGCCTCGTGCTGATAATCCGGATTCAGCGGGCTGGTATCCAGAAAAACGAGGTGCACTGTACCGCCTTCCTCTAGGGTGATCAGTTTGTCAAAATACTGAGCGGGCATATTCCAGCGGCGGCTGATATTTGAGTAGTCGATTTGAGCCTGCCAGTTACCCCGGTAATCATGATTGCCTAACACCACATACCAGTCGATGAACAGGTGCGGGCCATGATAAATATTCTCATAGGAGGTTTGCCAGTAAGGGTCATTCACCGAGGCAATGCCGTTATCATAAAAATTGTCGCCGGTGGAAATGATCATATCGGCATCAAACTGATAAGACGCAATATCCATCCATTTGGCCACGCTGCGCTGAGCAAAGTGACCATTGCGGCCCCAGTCGCCAACCACCAGAAAGGTGTAATCATTATCGGTCTTGGTTAATGAAGACGGGATCTGATTGGTCTGATAATAGTCCTCACCATAGACATCCTGTTGTGCAGACTGAACCTGGGTCAGTGGCGCGCATAGCAATGTGGTGAGCGTGAGTAGTTGTATAAGTTTCATTGAAAACCTTAAGATGTAGGCGGGCTCGGGCCCGCCTTGTTTACCGATTGAGCTTATAGCTGCCAGTTAAAACCAATTTCAAAGGTGCGGCCGTACTCTTCGTATTGGGCATTTTGACTGCGACGGTCGAAGTAGTGATAGTAGGGCTCGTCATTGATATTGATGGCGTTGAAGTAAACCGTCAGATCCTGGTTAATATAGTATTTACCCATAAAGTCGAACTGCTGGTGGGCATCTTCCATACGCAACATGTCACCGTCGATTTCTTCCAGGTTTTTGCTCTTGTAAGTCATGGCCAGACGCAGACTCCAGTCGTTGTCTTCGTATCCTACAGTAAGGTTACCAACGGTATCAGACTGGTTAGGCAGGCTGGTTTTGTATGCTTCGCCGTCTAGCAGGGTAGTGGCATCAGATGACGAGAAGGTACCGTTAGCAGAAAGCAGTAAGCCGTTATCAAAGGCTTTTACCCAGGAAAGCTCTAAACCGGTCAGGTCGGCAGTTTCGCCATTACGCGGCTGAATGACTTCGTCGTAACCTTCCCAGCCTTCCATACCTGCTACATCGGTGTAGATCACGAAGTTGTCGATTTGCTTATAGAATAAACCGGCAGACAGCACGCCTATCTGGCCTGGGTAATATTCAATCGACAGGTCAAAGTTGTCTGACTCGTACGGCAGCAATTGTGGGTTACCCACTTCGGCTTCACGTTCAGTGACAAACACACCATCGTCTTCTTCGGTTTTGCTTTCAATAATCTGGAAAGCGGCCGACTCTTCAAACCCAGGACGGGAAATAGTTTGGGTGTAAGCGCCACGCACAATCAGCTGTTCGGAGATGTTGTATTTAACGTTAATGCTGGGCAGGAAGTGATCGTAGTTACGCTCTGACTGCCATGGCGTGTTAACCACTTCTTCCACGTCAAGCTGTTCATCTTCAATCAGCTCAACACGCATACCGGCGGTATCAAAGTCGGTTTTCTCATAACGAACACCGGCTACAATATGCACATCGTTAATATCAAAGGTACCCATAAAGTAGGCGGCGAAGATATCTTCGTTGGTTTCGTAAGATGCACCGTTCGACTCCAGTTCAGAGTCCAGATCGGCCAGCTCCAGCGAACCACGGTTCTGGTTGAAGTAACTGCGCATCTCACCGCGGTTCAGACCAGGGCCAAAGTCACCCAATCCCCAGTCTACGTCACCGGCAGCAAACTGTGTGGGATCCATAGCATCGAAGTCACCGTCGTAAATGTAGATGTTACTGTCGACGGTTTTAGTGCGCGTACGGTATTTAACACCGGCTTTGATTTCGCTGAGATAAGGGTCTTCAGCAAAGGTTTTGCTCAGGTTGGCTTTAATACTGTTTTCAGTATCCTTCGCGTAGTTATCTTCAAAGCTGATTTCGTCGACTTCGTAGTTGCTGAAGTCATTCACTGACTCGGCGTAAGTAATAGTTGGGATAACGCGCTGCATATCACCATCAATGCTGTCATCTTCAGTGACAAAGGTATAGTAAAGTGCATCCGGCTCATCTTCGTCAGACCTGGCGTAACCAAGCTGATAGTCGAAAGTCCACTCGCCACGCACATGCTCACCACCGGCGGCGATGGTCAGGATAGACTGTTCTTCATAACGGTCTTTAGACTCACGTTCTACTTCAGAGTCTTCACCGTCAAACACAAAAGTATTGCGCTGACGGTATTCTTCGTCGGAGAATTCGCTGTACAGGGTGCGCAGGAAATATGAGTTATTGAAATCCGGGCGATAGTCGAGGTTAACCGCCGCGCCCAAACGCTCACGGGTAATGGAGTAATGACGTTGTTCAATTTCGTCATCGGCGTTGGATTCGATATTGTCTGAACCAAAATCACGTTTTAAGTAAGACAAGGCTGCCGCCACACCAAAAGTATCGTTCCACAAATTGGTGTAAGTACCGGAAAGCTTAGGGCTCATTTCATCGCGCAATTCGTTCTGGCTTAGTTGGCCCGATAAACTGGCGGTCTGACCTTTACGGTCGAAAGCGCTTACCGATTTAACTTCTACCGAACCACCGATAGCGTCGCCGTCCATATCTGACGTGACAGACTTAGAGACTTCCAGGGTCTGAATTAACTCAGATGGGATTACATCCAGAGCAACGGAGCGAACACCGCCCTCTGGAGAGGGCACGTTGAGGCCGTTGATGATCACGTTATTGAGGTTTGGGTCGATACCGCGGATCCCGACAAAGCGGCCCTCACCCTGGTCGCGTTCGATAGACAGGCCCGGCAAACGTTGCAGTGACTCGGCAGCGTTTTGGTCTGGGAACTGACCAATGGCATCGGCAGAAACAATGGATTTGATATTGTCTGCCATGCGTTGCTGATTGATGGCGCTGGCCTGGCCGCCGCGCTGACCGCGAACCATGACTTCTTCCAGTGATTCATTGGCGCCTTCCAGGGTGATTACCGGCGTAATGTTTTCTCCTTCGGTCAGGGTTATGTTGCGCGTGACTGGCTCTGCACCAAGGTAAGTCACCACCAGGGTGTAGTTACCGGCAGGCAGGTTATTGAAACGAAAAGTGCCATCACGGCGAGATTGGGTTTCTTTGCCTAATTCGGTAATTTCAATTTTTGCCCCGGCAAAAACGCGGTCCTGGCTACTGTTGGTCAGCTGGCCAATTAAGCCGGCATTATCCGCTGCCACCGAAACAAATGAGCAACAAACGGTACTGACAGCCAACGCCAGGCTGGATAGACGATTTTTCATGAGTGTTCTCTTAAGTTGTGTGTATGTGTTGGCGGCCACGGTAGAAAGCAAAAATGACAAATCGATGACGGCGAATGGTGCCATTGCCTGAAAAATGACCGCAAATACCCATTGATGCGCTTTTTTCAAATCCAGTGAGCTGAAATGACCCCTGTTCAACCCGTTGTTTCTCATTGAAAAAATGAAAATAAAAAGGCGGGAAGGGTAAAAACATCACACCAGTGTCATATTCCTGAGCCAGAATGACCCCTAAGATTATTGGCGTCTCAATTAACAATAGGCGCAGGTAAAATTGTTTTGCATGCGGAAATCATGATGGATTTTAGTTTATTAACACGTCACCGGGGCTTACTGGTATTTGTGCTGCTGGTGTTGGGACTGGCAGTGACATTATGCGTTACAAATGGCCAGTTGAAAGATATCGCAGAGGTCGAGTGGTTGGATGTCGTGGGCGAAGGCAGCATTTGTCTGCTCACTTTGTGCTGGATAACCGCGGTGATGATCAGCCGCCCGCCGGGCAAGGTCACGGCGTTGCTGGTGGCGGGCCTGTCCTTTTTTAACTTTTCCGCCATGCTTGACGTGTTCGATGAATTTACGTTTTACAGCGATGCTGCTCATTGGCTCAGTGTTGTGGAGTCTATTCCGGCTGCGATGGGAATGATTGTGATGAGCGTTGCGTTGTACTGGTGGCATCAGGAGCAGTTGGCGCTCAACAAACAGCTGCAACGCCGCGAAATGTGGTATCGCGCTCACGATCAAATTGATGTGATCACGCAGCTTTACCGGGCCGACTACTGGCGAGCACGAGCCATGGAGTTGCAGGAACAAGGCGTTAAAGCCGCCGTAGTGGTACTGGATATTAACGATTTCTCACAGTTCAACCTGCGCTACGGCCATGCCGAAGGGGATCGTTTCTTAAAAGAGATTTCACAGTTAATTGTGATGAACCTCAGAGCTGTTGACCTTGCTTGCCGTTATGCCGGTGACCGGTTTGTTATCCTGATGCCGGAAATTGCCGCCGATGAAGCCAGCGAGTTTGCCCGTCAGCTAGAATGCAGCATTCGCAACGTAGCATTTAGAAGTGGCGGCCAGACTACTGCGATTTTTCACTCAGTACGCAGTGTTAGTGCTCAGTTGCAACAGCAGGTAACCCTGGCTGAAATGATGGCCGGCCTGAATCGTCAGTTAGATGAGACGTCCCGGCAGGCAGCCTGATGACGCATAACGCTTTGCTGACCCGTACCGATAAAGCGCTGCCTGCCAGACAGCTTGCCCAGAGTCTGGTGCAGGTAGCTGTGGCCCGTGGCGCCCCGGAGCAAAAGCTCTTGCGAGGTACAGGAATATTTAGTGAAGACTTACTGACTGCAAAACCATTAAGCTGTAATCAACTGCAACGTCTTTGCGGTAACGCTACTCAACATTACAAAGGCTTCGACCTGGCTTTTCAGTTTGGTCATCATTTAGTGTCGGCTTTTGTTAACGATGCGTTGCCTTACTTTACTCATGCCCGTGATTTTGGCGAATGTTTGCGGGCGCTGCCCTCTTTTCAGACCCGGCTGTATCCTTTCATTTCAGCCTTTCGCTATGATGAAGACGATGCTTTACTGCTGGTATTGCAGGACGCCATGGGCAGCGGTAAACAATTCCGGTTTATGGCTGAAGCTTATTGTGCCGCGCTGGTGGCGCTAGCCCGACATTGCACCGGTAGACGTCTGGCGCTACACTTTTCTTTTCCTTTTTCGCGGCCAAGGCAGATTCAGGAATATGAGGAAGGACTGGGATTCAGACTGGCTTTTGACCAACCCTTCTTTACCATTAAAGTGGCAAGAGCAGAGCTGGCAACGCCGTGTTTACAGCCTAATCGAATGTTTAAGCAGTTTGCCCTGCGTCGCTTTCTGGAGCAGCGCGAGTACCGCGTAACTTTGCTTGATGCCGTGCGCTATCACCTGCGCCGCAGCACCAATGCAACCCTACCGGCCATTGCTGGTGAACTCGGCTTAAGCCCGGCGTCACTTAAGCGTAAACTGGCGGAGCACGACACTACCTTTAGTTTGTTGCACGATGATATTCGACGACAGCAGGCCATCTACTATTTGCAGGTGCAGAAACTCAACAACGAACAGAGCGCGTTGAAAATGGCCTTTACGGATATTACGAATTTCCGTCGTGCGGTGAAACGCTGGACCGGACTGACGCCGAGTCAGTTACGTGAGGTCTGAGATCAAAAAAAGCCATCGCTGAGGATGGCTTTTGCTGAGAATTGTATTGACTGCTTTGTTAATACTTCGGCATCTCTTCAAGGCGGGCCACACCCGAATCGATGGCTGCCTGAGCTACAGCCGTGGCGATCCTTGCACACAGGCGAGGATCCATCGGTTTAGGAATAATGTAATCCTTGCCGAAGGTCAGACTGTCTACATTGCTGGCTTTTAATACCGAGTCTGGCACCGGCTCTTTAGACACTGCGCGCAGCGCTTCAACCGCAGCCACTTTCATTTCATCGTTAATGGCAGAAGCCCGAACATCCAGTGCACCACGGAAAATAAACGGGAAACACAATACGTTGTTAACCTGATTAGGGTAATCAGAGCGACCGGTAGCCATAATTAGATCGGAACGGGTAGCCAGAGCCACTTCAGGTTTGATCTCCGGATCCGGGTTTGAACAGGCAAATACTACCGGGTTAGGCGCCATTAATTCCAGTGCCTCAGGTGGCAGTAAATCCGGGCCAGATACGCCAACAAAAATATCCGCGCCGTCCATTACGTCTTCCAGAGTGCGCTTGTCGGTGTTGTTAGCAAACAGCATCTTGTGCGGCGTGAGATCGTCACGGCGGGTATGAATAACCCCTTTGCGATCCAGCATGTAAATACGCTCACGCTGGGCACCACATTTTATTAATAATTCCATACAAGCAACGGCAGCAGCGCCGGCACCCATGCACACAATTTTTGCATCGCCAATTTCTTTGCCCTGAATTTCCAGCGCATTAAGCATACCGGCGGCTGTTACAATCGCGGTACCATGCTGGTCATCATGGAAAACCGGGATTTTGCAGCGTTTGATCAGTTCCTGTTCAATCTCGAAGCATTCCGGCGCTTTAATATCTTCCAGATTAATACCGCCGAAGGTATCAGCAATATTGGCAACTGTATTGATAAATTCTTCGGTGGTACGGTGTTTTACTTCGATATCAATCGAATCAAGCCCGGCGAAGCGCTTAAACAATAAAGCCTTACCTTCCATAACGGGTTTTGAGGCCAGTGGACCGAGGTTACCTAGCCCGAGGATAGCGGTACCGTTACTGATAACGGCGACCATATTGCCTTTCCCGGTATAGGTGTACGCGGCGTTTGGATCTTCAGCAATTTCGCGGCAGGGTTCCGCTACGCCGGGGCTGTAAGCCAGGGCGAGATCATCAACACTTTCTGCCGGTTTGGAAAGTTCTACCCGGATTTTGCCCGGCGTAGGTTTTGCGTGGTAGTCGAGGGCACGTTGGCGAAAATCTGACATTTTTGTAAGTCCTGTAATTTTTATCTTGTAAGCCAGTCGCTAGGTTATTGTTATTATAAGCGAACTGTATCACAGCGCATGTCATATGGCATGGTATCTATCAACTAAAAAAGTGATAACACCTTACAAACTTGTGAATGCTATCTAACATAACGCGAACAGGCTTTGAACGCCACGTTGCCGAAGAAATAATCGTAATTTGTTTTACTTATAGAAAATGGCTTTACCATTACTGTAATCAATTAACATAATGATAAAAAACAGGCATGAAAAAAGCGCCTCTAGGGCGCTTTTTCTTCAAGGCTTTTTCTTCAAGAGCGGGCTTATTTTTTGCCCAGTGCGCCAAAACGCTTCTTGAAGCGGTCAACACGACCACCGGTGTCAACGTTACGTTGCTTACCAGTGTAGAAAGGGTGACAAGCTGAACATACGTCCAGGTTGATGTCTTTGCCCAGTGTTGAACGAACTTTGATTTCGTTACCGCAAGAACAGGTGGCAGTAATTTCTTCGTATTTAGGGTGGATATCTTGTTTCATGGGATTACCTCAAAATAAGGCCGTATCGCTAACCAACCCGAAGTTGGCCACCATACGTGACTAATTTTCACTACAAGCGACATACCGCCTGCTTTTTAGAGCGGCGCATAGTAATGGATGCTGAATAATCAATCAAGTATTTTCGTGCAATACTTTGCTATCCGCATGTTAGGATAACGGCTATTTAAAATCAGCCTGATAATGTCTTTTGTTCAAAGTTCACTATGCCAATCATTGATGTAGCCGTTCCGGTCCCCCTTCGGCAAGCCTTTAGTTATACCTGCGAGCAAAAGCTGGAACCGGGTGTGCGAGTGAGTGTGCCCTTTGGTCGCCGCCAGTTAATAGGGGTAGTAACGGCAAGTTTCGATGACCCGGTCGACAAGACGGAATCGGAAATTAAACTAAAAGCGGTAACCGAAGTCCTTGATGAGCAACCGCTTTTTGATGCCACATTGCAGGCGTTAACCCAGTGGCTTGCTAGCTACTATCATCATCCTATTGGCGAGGTCTGGGCAACCGTAATGCCCTCGCGGTTGCGCAAAGGCGCGGCGTTGAGTGATAGCGTTTCGGCGTTAACCTTAACCGACGCCGGACATGCAGAAGCGCAAACGCTTACTTTACGGGGTAAAAAACAGCTCGAGTGCATTGCGTTGCTGGCACAAGGGCCTCTGGCAAGTGAAGAAATCAAAACCAAGTTTTCTAATGTGGTGTTAAAAGCGCTGGCAGATAAAGGGTTAACCACTGATACCAGCATTCGCCTGACTGAAAAGCAGGACTGGGCGTCATTCAGTCTGCAGCAAACACCGCCTGTCGCTTCTACCGAGCAGGGCGTAGCGATTGCGGCCATCAACCAGCAAGCCAGCCATTTTGTGCCATTTTTATTGGACGGTGTAACGGGTAGCGGTAAAACCGAAGTGTATTTGCAGGTGATTGAGCCGGTACTTAAACAAGGCAGGCAGGTGCTTATTCTGGTCCCTGAAATTGGCCTGACACCGCAAACGGTAGGACGTTTTGAACGCCGCTTTGGTATTACTGTTGGCGTGTTGCACTCACAAATGACTGATCTGGCTCGGGTGAAGGTCTGGCAACAGGCACGGCGCGGAGAGGTGGGGATCGTCATTGGTACCCGTTCGGCTATTTTTACGCCGCTCAAACGACCAGGTATGATCATTGTGGATGAAGAGCATGATGAGTCTTTTAAGCAACAGGATGGCTTACGCTACCATGCAAGGGATCTGGCGGTTAAGCGCGCCCATACCGAAAACGTACCATTGATTCTGGGCAGTGCCACGCCATCATTAGAGAGCCTGAATAACGCGTTGAATAGACGCTATACCCATTTAACCTTGAGTCAGCGGGCCGGAGGTGCCAGTCACACCCAGTTAAAGGTGCTCGACTCACGGGATCAGCCGCTGCATGCCGGCATAGCTCAGGGCCTTATCAGTATTATGCGCAGCCATCTGCAGCAGGGTAATCAGGTATTGGTGTTCTTAAATCGTCGCGGTTTTGCACCTGCAGTGCTGTGCCATCACTGTGGTCAGACGGTCGATTGCAAAAGCTGCGAGCGGCCGTTTACCTATCATAAATCCCAGGGGCGGTTACAGTGCCATCATTGTGGTGCTAGCCGGCGAATGCCGCAGCAGTGCAGCGAATGCCATAGTCACGACCTGCAAACCTCAGGGATAGGTACCGAGCAGTTGGAGCAAGGGCTTGGTCAGCTTTTCCCCGATGTAAAGCAAGTGAGAATTGACAGCGATGCGGTGAAAGGCAAAGATAAGCTCATCACCCGTCTTGATGAAATCAATGCGCGCAAGTATCAGTTGCTGGTGGGTACGCAGATCCTGTCGAAGGGGCATCACTTTCCTCATGTTACGCTGGTGGTCGTGCTCGACTGCGATGGCGCGTTATTCTCGGCCGACTTCCGGGCTGCAGAAAAGCTCGCGCAGTTGATTACGCAGCTGGCAGGTCGCGCAGGTCGCGCCAGTAAACCGGGCGAAATGTGGCTGCAAACCGACAACCCCGGCCACCCACTGCTGCAGGATCTCATCAATAACGGGTTTGCTCATTTTGCCCGCCAGGCATTACAGGAGCGTAAGTTGGGGGCTTTACCCCCGTATAGCAGTCAGGCAATTTTTCGCGCTGAAGCCCGCGAAGCCGGACTTGCCGCTGACCTTTTACAGCAAATACGCGATTGCTATCGCCCCAGTGTGAACGCAGCAAAAGGGCAGTTTATCGGGCCATTGCCCTGCTTGATTGAGAAACGCCAGGGGCGTTTTCGCTACATGTTGGTATTACAGAGTCAGCAGCGTGCCGCGCTGCATGGCTGGATAAAGCACCATCTGAAAGAAATAGAATCTTTGCCTCTGGCAAGTAAGGTACGGTGGAGCCTGGATATTGACCCGGTCGACCTGAGTTAAGAGTGGTTACTGGTAAACTTTCAGCGTTAACTACACTTTAAAGCAGCATTTTTGCCAAAGAGCAGGTACACTGCCTGCAGATAATCATCATCATCCACACAGGGAAATCGAAACAGCATTATGTCTCAACGCGATTACGTTTCTCGTGGACGTGCGCCACAAAAGAAAAATAACAAGAAAACAAAAAGCAAAACGACCGCCAAACGAGGCCGCAATCAGCAGGAACCTCAGGTAACCGTGCCATGGGTAACAGTGGTCGTTGTCGTGGCTTTGTTACTGGGCTTTGCCTGGTTCCTGTGGTCAATTAAAGATAATGCCGACCCGGATACCGCGCAACCGCTTACAGTTGAGCCCGCGCCTATCGAAGATGAGTTACCCGAACTACCCGAAGAAGAATGGGAATATATTAAGACCCTGCCGGGTTACGAGGTAGAAGTAGAAGTCGCCGAACAGGAAAAATCCGACAAGCGCTACCTGATGCAGTGCGCCTCGTTCAGAACCCGCGCTCAGGCCGATGAAATGCGCGCTAAAATTGCGTTTCAGGGACTCGAAGCACAGATCCGGCACAGTGATGGCGCTAATGGCGAATGGTTTCGTGTGATCCTTGGCCCCTTTGACGCCAAGCGCGACGCCGAGCGTGCCAAGCATGCACTACGCAAAGTGAACATTACCACCTGTCAGATTTGGTTCTGGAATTTGTAAATGCTTAGAGCCGGCACCCGCCGGCTTTTTTCGCACGGCCCTTCGGGAGCTTCACTGCGCTTATTACTTCGTTATGCTGGTTTGAAAGATAGACGACATTCCTTCACCAACAGGCCTTGTATTGCAAGCGCTGTGATAGCTCTGAAACGTGTATTTTTGAGGTGATACGGATATATAAGTCTTGAAAAATCGCCAGGCTCCCCCACCTACTACTCATTGTCAACGCACAGACCGTGAAACGGCATGCTGTGCCAAACCACTACAGTGGAGTAAACGTGACTACAATAGTATCAGTCAGACGAGATAATCAGGTTGTCATGGCCGGCGATGGCCAGGTGTCATTGGGCAATACCGTAATGAAAGGCAATGCCCGCAAAGTACGCCGCCTGTATCAAAATAAAGTATTAGCCGGTTTTGCCGGTGGTACCGCCGATGCGTTTACCTTATTTGAACGCTTTGAAGCCAAACTGGAGCTGCATCAGGGCCATCTGACCAAAGCGGCAGTTGAGCTGGCCAAAGACTGGCGTACCGATCGCATGTTACGGCGTTTGGAAGCCTTACTGGCGGTGGCCGATGAAACGGCTTCTTTCATTATCACCGGTAACGGCGATGTGGTGCAGCCAGAGCAGGATCTGATTGCTATCGGCTCGGGCGGTAACTATGCCCAGGCCGCGGCCACGGCGTTATTGAATAACACGCAGTTAACGGCACACGAAATTGCCACCCAAAGTTTATCTATTGCCGGCGACATTTGTGTGTTCACCAACCATAATCAAACGGTTGAAGTACTCGATTACTAAATGAATTGTGTTGGCAGTGGCCTGGGGGCGGCTGCCATACTGACTACCGTCAGTTTTACATAAGGGTTAATTATGTCTGAAATGACACCAAGAGAAATTGTCCATGAACTGGATCGTCATATAATCGGCCAGCAAAGCGCTAAGCGCGCGGTCGCCATTGCACTGCGTAACCGTTGGCGCCGAATGCAGTTAACGCCAGAGCTGCGCCAGGAAGTCACACCGAAAAACATTCTAATGATTGGCCCAACGGGTGTGGGGAAAACCGAAATTGCCCGCCGCTTGGCCAAGCTGGCTAATGCACCGTTTATCAAGGTTGAAGCGACAAAATTTACCGAAGTAGGGTACGTGGGTAAGGAAGTCGAAACCATCATTCGTGACCTGGCTGACATTGCGGTAAAAATGACCAAAGAGCAGGAAATGGAAAAGGTGCGTTATCGCGCCGAAGAAGCCGCCGAAGAGCGTATTCTGGATATCCTGATCCCGCCAGCGGAAAATGCCTGGGGTGAAAAAGAGCGGTCGGAAGATCGCGGCACCCGTCAGTCTTTCCGCAAAAAGCTGCGTGAAGGCAGTCTGGATGATAAAGAAATCGAAATCGACGTCGCTCAGCAGCAAATAGGTGTAGAGATCATGGCACCGCCGGGGATGGAAGAAATGACCAATCAGTTGCAGGGGATGTTTGAGAACCTGTCTTCTTCTGGTTCACAGAAGAAGAAAAAGAAAATGCGCATTAAAGATGCCATAAAGGTGCTGATTGAAGAAGAAGCCGCGCGTTTGGTTAACAAAGAAGATCTTAAGGAAAAAGCCCTCGAAGCGGTGGAACAACACGGCATCGTATTTGTAGATGAAATCGATAAGATCTGTAAGCGTGAAGGCGCTAACTCGGCCGATGTCTCCCGCGAAGGTGTACAACGTGACTTATTGCCTCTGGTAGAAGGATCCACGGTCTCTACCAAGCACGGCATGATCAAAACCGACCATATTTTGTTTGTGGCATCCGGTGCTTTCCAGATGAGCAAGCCGTCAGATCTGATCCCCGAATTACAGGGCCGTCTGCCTATTCGCGTTGAACTCTCGGCGCTGAAAGTGGAAGACTTTAAACGTATTCTAACTGAGCCTAATGCATCGCTTACCGAGCAGTACATAGAGTTGATGAAAACCGAAGGGGTAACCGTTGAGTTTGCCGAAAGCGGTATTCAGCGTATTGCCGAAGCGGCCTGGCAGGTGAATGAGAAAACCGAAAACATCGGTGCCCGCCGTCTGCACACCGTGCTGGAACGTTTGATGGAAGATATCTCTTATGATGCTTCAGAAAAGCAGGGCGAAACCTACATCATTGATGCCGATTACGTCAATCAGCACCTTGAGAGCCTGGTGGATAACGAAGATTTAAGTCGCTTTATCCTCTAAGCCCGAATAGACAAACCGGCCGGTACGTCTGTACCGGCCAGGCTTTACCTGCCGCACTCCCATTACACTGTGGGAATTTGTGTGTACAGCGTTCTGAAATAGCGGGCCATCAACGCTGCCCGGTTACGGATTTCCAGCTTGCGGTAAATATTAGCGCAGTGAAACTTAACCGTTCGCTCACTGATAAACAATTGCGAAGCAATGGTTTTGTTTGGTAAGCCTTCGATAATTTTATGCGCCACCTGAAGTTCACGTTTAGACAACTGTTCCAAATGTTCAGGGCTTAATAACTCTTGATCAAACATGATGATCTCCTTGTTGAGTGGGGGTTGGTAAATCAGGCGTATAATTAATGGCTACTTCCGTCAGCTGGCCGCCTGCCAGGTGATACCGCTGATGGGCCATTTGAATGGTTTCGCGCCGATGGGCAATAACCACCCGGGTCATAGGTAAACGGGAAAGCTGTTGATTGATAAGCTTTTCACTGTTGGCATCGAGATGGCTGCTGGCCTCATCGAGTAACAGCAGAGCCGGGCGCTGATATAACGCCCGGGCGAGAAATAAGCGCTGTCGCTGGCCGCCGCTAAAGTTAGTACCCCCTTCCTGGAGCAGGGTGTAATACTGCATCGGCAGCCTGCTGATGGTGTCATGCAGGTTGGCCAGTTGGCAGCATTCTATTAATCGGGGCATGTCGATATGTTGCTGAAAGCCACTGACATTGTCGATAACGGTGCCGGACAGACACACATCATCCTGCATCACGGCGCTGATCCGCTGACCGGGATCGCGACTGTTGAGCGGTTTATCGTCAATCAGAATCTGGCCTGAGGTGGCCGGCAGCAAGCCGGTAAGGCATTTGGCCAGGCTGGACTTGCCGCTGCCGCTTACGCCGGTGATTACCACCATCTGCCCTGGTAACACTGTCATATTCAACCGCTCGAATAGCGGCGGCTGCCCCTGATAGGCAAAACTTAAATCCTGAATCGTCAGCTTGTGCGCGACAGGTAAATGGTTCGGCGGACAGCAAGATGTTGGGGCCAGTGAGGCAAAGTCCGCCGGTGTTTGCACAATGTCTGCCAATCTGTCGAGGTGCACGCGCAATAAGCGCCACTGGAGTAATTGCTCAAGCAAACCGTTTATGGCTGAGTTAAAGCGGTTCTTGTAACTGGTAAATGCGTACAACATGCCAACGGTAAAAGCTTGTTCCATGACCAGTGTGGCAGCAAGATAAACCACCAGCAGGTTTTCAATACCAAACAGGAGCAGGTGGACAATGCTAAAACCCATGTCCCAGCGGCGTAAGCGAATATCGCGGTTTAAGGTATCGGTAAGTAGATGTTGCCAGCCATGTAACCGGAAGGATTCTAGCCTGAGCATTCTGATTGACTGAATGCCCCTCAGCGTTTCTATGAAGTGGCTGTTTTCCTTTGCGGCACAGGCGATTTTTTCTTGTTGTAAACGCTGCACAGGGCCAAGCAAAATTAGTCGCAGGGCAAGGAATAAAAACGCGATGCCGACCACAACCAGCATAAGCTTGAGGCTGTATAGCGCCATTAATATCAGTGTGCACAGCATGATCAGGGTATCTAAAATAAGCGCGACGATGCCCTGACTGATAAACCGTCTGACTTCCTGCAAACTGCCAAAGCGAGCCACCATATCGCCGATATGACGCTGCGAAAAATAACTGAATGGTAGCCGGATCAAGTGGGTAAAGACATTTACCGAGAGTTGCTGGGCAAGGTGCCCAGACATAGAAATACCGGCTGTCTGGCGGGTAAGGTTGGTGATCGCTTCCACTACAATCAGCAGGAAGAAGCCCAGAAACAGTACATTCAGTAGCGAGGCATCGTTATTCACAATAACGGAGTCGATAACCAGTTGCATGTAATAAGGTGATGCCAGTGCAAAACATTGCAACAACAATGACAAGATAAACAGCACCAGCAAGGAGCGCTTAATCCCCACGATACGCTGCCACAACTGACTGAGCTTCAATGGCTGGCGCAGGTTTTGTGGTCTGAAGTTACTGCCTGGCTGCAGCTCCAGGGCAATACCGGTAAACGCGTCACTGACCTGCGGCCAGGTAAGGCGGCGTTTGCCACATGCAGGGTCCTGAATCTCAATGCCCTTCGCTGTCACCCGGGTTAACACAACAAAGTGCTGCATATTCCAGTGCAGAATGCAGGGCAGTCGCAGGTCGGCCATGTCTTCTGGTTCCAGCTTTAATGCCCGGCTGTTAAGGTTTAGTGAGTGTGCAAAATCAATAAGTTGTTTGAGGTTAGCACCTTGCTGGCTGAATGCACGTAAACTGCGGAGATGGGCTAAATCTATATTGAGCCCGTGATAACCGGCTACCATGGCGATACAGGCCAGACCGCATTCGGCGTTTTCGGCTTGCAATATCTGCGGTGTAGCGCGGCGCCAGCCTAGCTGCAATGGCAGTTTGAATAGCATCGCGGTGCTCATATTACACCTCCACGCAGTTCATATAGTGGTTCGAATAACCACTGCATCAGGTTGCGTTCGCGAATGGCTATTTCAGCGGCAAAGGTCATGCCGGCTCGCAGTGCAATACGTTGATTGAAATGTTCAATACTGGTGGTTTGCAGGGTCGCCTTCGCCAGATACACCGGGGTGTTGATTGCCAGCGGTTTTTGCGCGACCTCCTGTGGCAGCAACAGGTGTGCTGATACTGAATCAATGGTGGCTGTATAAGTGCCAAATTGCGTATGCGGAAAGGCATCGTAGCGTAAACTGATGGATTGTCCCGGGGATATCTGGCCTGCCGCGGCAACCGGAATTAACAGTTGCGCGGAGACCTCGGCGTTAAATGGCATCAGAGAAAGCAGCGGCACGTTACTTTGTATGCTTTGGCCTGGCTTTGCGTTGAGGTTGGTTACCCTGCCATCTATTGAAGCGGTAATAATGATTTCCTGCTGACTGTATTGCTGATCCAGGCTTTTTTGCAGCTCACTGATTTGGTTTTCGATATTCAGCAGTTGTAACTGATGGGCATGTTCCGCTTCGCGAAGGGCAAACTGGTTGTCTTCAATGGCTTGTAAGGTAGCAATCCATTCACGTTCAAGATTCTGACGCTGATAGGTTTCGTCGATTCGCTGGGTCTTTAAAGTTTGCAATTGCTGGCGACTGGAAAACCCCTGGTGGGTTAATTCAGTGAACGACTGAATTTGCTTATCCAGTAAACCCATTTTGTCATCCAGCAACAGGCGCATGGCGGCGAGGCGAGAGCGGTCCTCGGTCAGTCGTTCGGTCGCTTTAGTCAGGCGTTGCTGTTGGGTGGTGAAGCCCTTCTGAGTAAGCCTGTACTGGCTTTGCAGGCGCTCAATTTGGGTGTCGAGCTCCTTAATGAGAGCGTCATTAATACTCTGGCCGTTATGTAAAATTGCGTCCCGGGTCAGCCTGATAAGTGGCGTGCCTTTTTGCACCTGTGCGTTTTCGTTAACCAGTACCTCGCTGACAATTGCGCCGGATGCCGGCCCGTAAACCGGCGTTATACCACGGGCGGGCTCCAGCCAGCCTGTTACAGTTTGGGTATAGGTGTAGCGTCCTGCCAGTAGCCAGCTCATCACACCAATTAACCAGCTACATAGCAGCACGGTAATCATAAGAGTGGGCAGTCTGGGCTTGAGTAATATTGCTCCATCGATTTTTTGCTGCTGTGAAACGACGGCCTGTTGGCGAAATAATGTTTGGCTTTGCATGGCGTCCATTCCTGCTGTGGTTGATGATTCAACCTTATGCCTGAGTAGGCTTATTCACGGTGAAGGTCAGGCCCGGTGCGCTTTTTGGGGGGACGATGGCCGGCAGGTGTCTCAAAATGCAAGTGCATGTCTCATTTGTGCAAGCCATTGAAACACTGGTCTAACAATTGTTGCAGGTCAAATAAGAACTGACGGCGGCTTTCCTAATGTGGATGGTTAATATATTGTGGTTAACAAAGAAAGTTCTACACTTGATGTATGTTTTGCCAAGGAAGCCGTAGTTATGTTTATACCCAGTATTTTGCTCCGCCAGTTGTATACCCATGGGAGCCTGACGCAAACGGAAGACGGTTTGCAGTTTATGCTTAAAAACCGGCTTAAAGATGCCGTGCTCAAACAGGTAGACAGTATTGCCATTAACGGAGAAGTCATCGCGCCTGAAAATGTTACGCTGCAGGTTGGCCCCGAGCAAATCATGTCGATGGCAGAGCTGAATGAAAGCGGCGAAGTCCCCTTTGAACTCAAGCAGGCCATTACGGTTTACTTAAATAAAACCCTGCCGGTGAGCCCGGAAAAACATACTATTGAACTGGTATTCAGAGCGTCACCTTTTGGCAAACTGAAATTCAGTGTGGAAGATAACGTGTCGGCACCGAATCTGGCCGAAGGGCATATTCCCCGCGATCCCCATGATGATTACTCGCCGGGGATTATTGAAAAGCGGCAGAAATTTTTTGAGCATTTCTCCGGCGCCAATATCCATCATGTTGGCCAGTATTCTATCGATCCAAACACTCTGCGCGGTAATATTGAGCACTTTATAGGTGTGGCCCAGGTGCCGGTTGGTGTGGCGGGGCCGGTCACTATTGACGGCGAGCATGCCAAAGGCGATTTTTTGATCCCTATGGCAACCACTGAAGGTACTCTGGTGGCGTCCTATAATCGCGGCATGAAGTTGCTCAATATGAGCGGTGGAATAAAATCCACGGTGGTCGATGATGCCATGCAACGCGCCCCGGTATTCGTTTTTTCAGATGCCCGCGGCGCTCGGGACTTTGTGGCCTGGGTTAACGAAAATATCGATAAAATCCGTGAGGAAGCCGAAGCTACGTCATCCATTGCTAAACTGACTTACGTTGATAGTTTCCTGTCAACCAAGTTTGCCTTTTTGCGCTTTAATTACCGGACCGGTGATGCGGCCGGGCAGAATATGGTAGGGCGCGCCACGTTTGCCGCCTGTGGCTGGATCCTCGATCACTACGAAGGCATCGAAAACTTTTATCTGGAGTCCAACTTCGCTACCGATAAGAAAGCGTCGCAAATTAATATCATGCGTACCCGGGGGAAGCGCGTGATTGCTGAGGCAACCATCAAGCGCGAGCATCTGCTGTCGGTAATGCGGGTGGATCCTAAACAGATTGATTACCATGGGCGGGTAGCGGGCGTCGGCTCCTTTTTATCGGGCGTCAATAATACCGGTTTGCACTCACCCAATGGTATCACCGCCATGTTTATTGCCACCGGGCAGGACGTAGCCAATGTGTCGGAGTCGTCAGCCGGTATTATGTACTCTGAACTTACCGAGGAAGGCGATTTATATATCTCACTGACCATCCCGTCGTTAATCGTGGCTACGTATGGTGGCGGTACCGGCATTGGTACCCAGCGCGAGTGCCTTGAATTACTGGGCTGTTATGGCCGGGGTAAAGTGTATAAGTTTGCCGAAATTGTAGGCGCGGTGGCGCTGGCCGGTGAAATTTCACTGGCCTCGGCAATCTCCAGTTCTGACTGGGTGTCCTCGCATGAGCAGTATGGCCGCAACCGTTAATTTATCGGCTTTTGATCGGGAGGGCTGGCCCTCCTGGTTGGCCGTAGTTCCCGGCTAAAACGATCCGAACACCCCGTTTACTCCGTTAACAAGCTAACTAAACCGGACGGTTATCATGATGAATGACAATAAGGCTCGTACGTCTTGGAGCTACTGCGTAGCGCTGGTGTTTCTATTTTGCGGTCTGCTGGCCGGGTGTACCAGTAACAAGCCACAAATAAAAATGCGTGAAGAGACTAACTTTGCCGCGCTGAAAACGTTTTATGTTCAGCCACCGCTCAACTCATTTAATCCCACCTTAGAGCAACATATGGCGTCTACCATTAGCGCCGTGTTGCAAGGCAAAGGGCTGACGGCAACAGACGAAGCTGCGGCTGATATAAGAGTCGGCTTTTTTCCATCCAACCGCGTGGAAGAGGGGGGCTCGTCGGTAAGCATCGGGCTTGGCACCGGTGTGTTTGGCCGTTCAGGCGGCATTTCACTGGGGAGCATCTTTAGTGTGCCGGTGGGTGAGCAGGTGACCGAATACCAGAATCTGCAAATTGAAGTGGTGCAAAACGGCGAGTTTATTTACAGCGCTGCAGGCAGTGCAGAGATCGAATCCAGTGATAGCATTACCGTACAACAGGCGTTAACCGAATTGGTCGAAGCTCTGTTACAACCTTTCCCCGCTAACCGCGCAAACTAGCTGCGACGTGTCAGAATCGCGCAGCCAGTGGGATTGTGAAAGTGGATTTAGTCCCCAGTTTTATACATCAATTCATAATTAGATGAGGGCAGCGTATGTCACGCCACTTTGAACAAGCAGAAGGCTTGTGTGAACAAAAAGACCCGGCTACCGACGGCTTTGTATTTAACCAGACCATGTTACGGATAGCCGATCCGCAGCGTTCGCTGGATTTTTATACCCGTGTGATGGGAATGACCTTGCTGCGCAAGCTCGACTTCCCGGAAATGAAGTTCAGTTTATATTTTCTCACCACTGGCGAGGATTTTTCTGACATCAGCGAAGATGACAGCCAGCGCACGGCACAAACCTTTGGCCGTCCGGCCATGCTGGAGCTTACCCACAATTGGGACGACAGCGCCGAAACCTCGAGTTATCACAACGGTAACAGCGATCCCCGCGGCTTTGGTCATATTGGTTTTCATGTACCGGATCTGCAAAGTGCGTGTAAGCGTTTTGAAGAGCTGGGCGTCGAATTCCAGAAACGCCTGGAAGATGGCAGTATGAATTATCTGGCGTTTATCAAAGACCCCGACGGTTACTGGATAGAAATTTTTGATGCCAACGGGGTGGCAAACCCCAACAGTTAATTAACCGGGGCCGAAGTGGCCCCATTTTCTTCGTCCTGAATCGCATCCTTTGGAGTTGTTGCGTTTAGCGTAGTTTGCCGTCCGTTTAAAGTTTTGCCTTATTGCCAGTACCAAGCGCTGTTGTCACTGTGCTATTCAGCTATCTGCTAAAAGAGACTACCTCAAACTATTCGCTCCCTAACTAAGTAGCTTCCCCTGCTAGCAGTGTCGCATTGCAGCCTTTTTCCGCAGACTAAGCGCTATCATTGTATTGTTGTGTAGATTGTTAAAATTCATTAGTAAACAGATGCTTGTAATATTTTTCGATGCGTGTGCAGAGTAATTAAATCATCACTCGCGTGTTTTTTATCGGTCTTTGTGAATCCACCCATCTTTAATTTTTAGTTTTAGTACTAATTTATTTTTATTGATTGAACGTTCAATTAAATATAAGATCGTCGCCGTGCTGTAAGGACGGGCCACTTTCTTCAAAAACAACAAATTGGGAAACACATGACTGCAAACTTACCGTTAAACAAACGATTACTGGCTATTTCTATAGTCTCTTCCTTTTCTGCTCTATCGGGCACTGCTATGGCGCAGGACGATAATGAGCAAAATAAAGTAACTAAGGATAAGTACGAGTCCATTGAAGTGACAGGACGCAGCGTATCGTATGCAAACAACTCTTCTTCTGAATCAATGAAGCTTCAGCAAAGCGGCATGACGAGCGCTCTGGCATCGGTAGATAATTTGCCCGGGGTATTAATTAACGAAGGCGACCCGTTTGGTTCAGACGAATGGTCTACGAGCATTTCAATGCGTGGTTTTCAGTTAGATTTGGAGTCTCAGCAAATCGGTATGACCATGGATGGGATCCCAAATGGTAACTCCAACTATGCTGGCGGCACAAAAGCCAACCGGTTTGTTGATACTGAAAACCTGGCAACCAGTGAAGTATCACAGGGTACCGCAGATATCGCATCCCGTTCCCATGAAGCTCTGGGTGGAACTATCAATTTTACCAGTATCGATCCGGCTTTGGATGAACGGCTGACGATTAGCAGTACCTTAGGTGAATACAACGCGCAAAAACTTTATGCTCGCTACGATACTGGCGAAGTGGCGAAAGATACCTTTGCATGGATCAGTTTATCCTCGCAACAAAACGATGACTATATGGATGGCTCGGCAACCAATACTCGCGATCATATTGCGGCCAAGGTAATTAGCCGATTTAACGAGACAGATGTTGTGGGTTATATCAGCCACGACGATGCCCGGGAATACACCTACCAGCGAGTTTATGGGCTGGCTCAATATGAACAGAACCCGCATTGGGATGGCCTACTCGCCGACTGGACGGGCAACCCTTACCAGGATCAGGCATGGCGTCAGGGCTGGGGCACAGCCCGCGAGAACACCCTTGCCTACCTGAAAGCTGAGCGTGAGTTTGATGACATCATCATCAGTGCCAATACGTATTACCATAAAAATGAGGGGAGAGGCATTTGGATCCCTTACTATATGGCTGATGTGACTGATGATGGGGAAGGCAACGCACATTCTGAACTGGATGGTTCCACTACAGTATATGGTGGCGATTACTCTGATTTGATTTATTTTGTGAATCGCGACGGCCAGTCTCTGTCACCTGTCGAGGGCTGTCAAAGCAGTATTGCTTATCCTTATGGTGGCGGTGGTGCTGAGGTTGATGGCGACTGTTATGAGCAAGGGGCTATCCCGGTAAGTTCGCGTCGACACACTCATTATCAAAAAGAGCGTTACGGATTTAATGCCGATTTTGTCTGGAATACCATGCTGGGGGATATGCCTAATGTGGTTCGCGCGGGTGTTTGGTACGAAGATTACACCCGGGACATGGCACGTGACTGGCACAAAACTATCGATGCCGCAACGGGCCCGCGTTTCGAAGATACACCTTACTGGGTTCAGTATGACCGTAAGTTTCTGGTCGAAACACTTATGTATTATGCAGAGGATGAGTTGGATGCAGGGTTCGCTAAATTTCGTCTTGGGATAAAGCAATTTAAGGTTGACCTGGAAAAAGACGACCAGATTGATGCCATCAATGATGTTTCGGTCTCTTCTGATTCTGATGTATTGCTCTCGGTCGGTGTGGTTGCACCAATCCCGGCAGTACGCGGACTGGAAGCCTTTGCTGGTTACACCGAAAACTATGCGGCAATAAAAGACGTTATTCTTGAAGACAATAACAATGATGTGAGCAATGTTGAGCCGGAAACCGCGGATAACATTGATGTGGGTCTGCGTTATTCAAGCCCTGGGTTTAATGCCAGCTTAACCTATTACGATATTCGCTTCGAGAATCGAATCACCTTTTTCAGCGTTGCTGAAGTCGACGGGATTGATTTCCTTGAGTCTGCAGAAGGGGCTTATATCAATGTTGGCGGTATTGATTCACAAGGGATTGAAGCTTCAGTGGATTACGCAATCACTGACCGCTTAAGTGTGTATGGCTCTTATACCTATAATGATTCGACCTACAACGGCGATGTGCAGAACGCGGGCAGTGAAAACAGTATTGCCGGTAACCGGGTTCTGGGGTCGGCAAAAGAAATGGCGGTTGTCAGTGTTGATTATAGTCACGATGATTACTTTGCCGGTATCAGCACCAAGTATGTCGGGCCTCGGTATTTAAACCAGGCTAACTCGCAAAGCACAGATTCATACATCATTAGTGATTTCTATATCGGTAAAACGATTTATGACATTGGGCCTGGTTTCGATAGCCTGGAAATGCGTTTGACGGTGAATAACCTGTTTGATGAAGACTATCTGGGTTCTATCGCGCCAAATGCTGGCTGGATTGGTGCGCCGAGGATCGCCGCGTTAAACGTTAAACTGGCATTTTAATGTGAATAAAGAAAGTCGCTTCACTGGTGAGTGAAGCGACTCATTTCATACATTCCTGGTTATTACTGTGGTCATCCTATGCTTGTCTCAGCATGGCATTAAATAGAAACGCGTTGTGAGTGTTATAGTGGTGTACCAGTTTGTTTCGTGATGATAGTGATGTCAGCTAAGAACGTTGTGTTTTCACTACCGGAACAGACACAAAAATGACTCAAAACCGAACTATAGTCATACAGAGTTTTGCAGGTGTCGACGAACATGCTGATACTTGTGCAAATGTGAAACCCAGTTAAATAACAGAGAGTGCGATGCCAAAAGTTGGAATGGAACCGGTCCGCCGTCAGCAACTCATCGATGCCGCCATTGAAGTGGTTGCCGAGGTCGGATTAAAAAGTGCAACGATAAATCTGATTAGCCGCAAAGCCGGTATGTCATCCGGGATCATTAGCCATTATTTTGGTGGGAAGCAGGCATTGATTGAAGCTTCAGTCCGCTACCTGGTTTCCAGGTTGACAATGACAACGCCATTGTCGAACCCCAAAGACAGGCTTATGGCGATTGTTGAACTTAATTTTTCGGCGGTACAGCAGGCCGAATCAAGCACTAAGACCTGGTTAAGTTTCTGGGGGCAGTCTATGCATGATGCCAACCTATACCGACTCCAGGAAGTGAATAAAAAACGTCTGGTCAGTAATTTGCGATACAGCTTCAAGCAATTGCTGAGTAACGAACAGGCGAGTGAAGAAGCTGAAATAACCGCTGCCTTAATCGATGGTTTCTGGCTTCGGTGTGCGCTCAGCGGCGCACAGCCAGACAGCTTTGAAGCTGCCAAGCGGCGAATTAAAAAATATATCTGCGCTGTACTTAAGCATAACGGCGTTGATGAATAAAGACAGTTAACGGGAGCTAGTCTTGTCGATTGAATTACTCAATAACTATGTGCATGGCCAATTTATTACAATGGCGCACGGTTCAACCTTTGATGTCCTGAACCCAGCAACGGGAAACCGTATTTACTCGGTTCAGCAAGCTGATAAACAGGTAATGGAGAGTGCCATAGACAGTGCCCGGGAGGGATTCAATACCTGGTCACATATGCCTCCGGTAGAGCGGGCGCGGATTTTACAACACGCTGCCAGGTTATTGCGGGAACGAAATGATGCGCTGGCCGAAGTAGAAGTGCTGGATACCGGTAAACCCTGGCAGGAAGCGGTGGCGGTTGACGTGCAAACCGGTGCCGATGTGATTGAGTATTTTGCCAATCTTTGTCCGTCACTGATGGGCGAGCAACAAAGCGTTGGACAGGATTTCTTTTATACTCGTCAGGAACCGTTGGGGATTTGTCTGGGAATTGGCGCATGGAATTATCCGTTACAAATTGCCTGCTGGAAAGCGGGCGCTGCCCTGGCTGCGGGTAACAGTATGATCTTTAAACCGTCTGAGGAAACCCCTCGGGGGGCGTCAATGTTAGCCGAAATTTTTACGGAAGCGGGCGTTCCTGCGGGCGTGTTCAACGTAGTGCAGGGCGATGCGGAAGTTGGCAAATACCTGGTTCAGCATCCGGCAATTGCCAAAGTGTCGTTAACCGGAGAAGTGGAAACCGGGAAACGGGTGATGGCATCTGCCGCCGCCTCCCTTAAACAGGTCACCATGGAGTTAGGCGGCAAATCACCGCTGATTATTTTTGACGATGCCGATATCGATGAAGCGGTAACCGGAGCCATGCTGGGAAATTTTTACACCCAGGGCGAGGTTTGCACTAACGGCACTCGCGTTTTTGTTCACGAAGCCGTGGCTGAAGATTTTATCAATCGGTTACTCGAACGCATCAATAACAACATTATTATTGCTGATCCTATGGACCCCAAAACCAATGTGGGGGCTTTAATTTCCGGGTCGCACCTCGAAGCTGTGCTTGCCTATATTGAGTCTGGAAAAAAGCAGGGTGCCACGCTGGTAAGCGGCGGGCATCGTGTGCAACCCAAAGGTTGCGAAGGGGGCTTTTTTGTAGCGCCAACGGTGTTTACTGACTGTTCTGATGAAATGACTATATGTCGTGAGGAAATATTTGGTCCGGTCATGTCGGTCCTCACATTCTGCGATGAAGACGATGTGATACGCCGTGCAAATGATACGGATTATGGCCTGGCAGCCGGTGTTTTTACGCGTGATATTCGCCGTGCACATCGCGTTATTGGGCAAATCCAAGCGGGAATTTGTTGGCTCAATGCCTATGGTAACTCTCCTGCTGAGATGCCGGTGGGCGGCTATAAGCTGTCGGGAATAGGGCGTGAAAATGGTGTTCAAACACTTAAATCCTATACCCAGACAAAGTCGGTTTACGTAGGTATGCAACCACTTGAGGGGCCTTTTTGATGGGGCCGTTTTCAGACTTCGATTATATTATTGTTGGCGCGGGTTCTGCTGGTTGCGTACTGGCCAACCGACTCACGGAAGACCCTGCATGTCAGGTGTTGTTGCTCGAAACCGGTGGGTCGGACCGCAGTATTTTTATTCAAATGCCCACCGCTTTATCGATTCCCATGAATACTGAAAAGTATGCATGGCAGTTCCATACAGAACCTGAGCCTTTTTTGAATAACCGTCAAATGCATTGCCCCCGGGGCAAGGTGTTGGGAGGCTCTTCGTCTATCAATGGTATGGTTTATGTGCGCGGTCATGCGCGGGATTTCGATGAGTGGGAAGCCCAGGGGGCCGCTGGCTGGAATTACCAGCAATGTCTGCCGTATTTTAAAAAGGCGGAGGACTGGGCGTTCGATGAGGATGATTATCGCAGTCAGGGGGGGCCGCTGGCGGTTAACAATGGCAACAATATGCAAAACCCCCTTTATGGTGCTTTTGTCGAAGCCGGACAGCAAGCGGGTTATCTGTATACCTCCGATTACAATGGTAAACAGCAGGAGGGCTTTGGAGCCATGCATATGACCGTAAAGAACGGCGTGCGTTGGTCTACCGCAAATGCGTATCTACGACCTGCTATGCAACGCGCAAACCTGCATATCCGAACCGGTGTACAGGTAGAGAAAGTGCTATTGGACGGCAAGCAGGCTACCGGTGTGCGCGTCAGGCAAAATGGCCGGTTTTGCGAGTTTCATGCGAACCGGGAAGTGATTTTAAGTGCCGGCTCAATTGGTTCGCCGCACATTTTGCAACTCTCAGGTATAGGCGACCCGGCTGTGCTGGAAAAAGCCGGGGTTACTGTAAAACATGCCTTGCCAGGAGTCGGTAGCAATTTGCAGGACCACCTGGAATTCTACTTTCAGTATGAGTGCAAAAAACCGTTATCACTTAATAGTAAATTGGGGCCGCTCAGTAAGCTGGCTATTGGGGTACGGTGGATATTATTTAAAACCGGATTAGGTGCCACAAACCACTTTGAGTCCTGTGGTTTTATTCGCTCGAAAGCTGGTATCGAATGGCCCGATTTGCAGTATCACTTTTTACCGGCGGCGATGCGCTACGATGGACGCTCCGCCTTTGCCGGACATGGCTTTCAACTGCATATCGGGCATAACAAACCGAAAAGTCGGGGGTGGGTAAAAATCCAGTCCGACGATCTGGATTGTCCGCCGAGAATTCAGTTTAATTATCTGCAACACCCCGATGATATTGAGGCATTTCGTGCGTGTGTGCGATTGTCGCGGGAAATTATTGCGCAGCCTGCGATGGATACCTACCGTGGTAATGAAATTCAACCGGGCGCAGAGGTTGTGACGGATGAACAAATAGACCGTTTTGTGCGTAGCGCCGTAGAAAGCGCTTATCATCCTTGTGGCACCTGTAAAATGGGGGCAATTGACGATCCAGCTGCCGTGGTTGACAGTGATACCCGCGTAATTGGCTTGCAGCGACTGCGTGTAGTCGACTCTTCCATCTTTCCTACAATCCCTAACGGCAACCTCAATGCACCAACCATTATGGTTGCTGAACGCGCAGCAGACCTCATTAAACAGCAGGCTGCTTTGCCGGGCGAGTCAGTAGCGGTGGGCCTGGCTGAGCACTGGCAATCACAACAACGCAGCCACACGCCACTTCGAGGATAGCAAAATGTCGTTATTAGTGGGATGCGGAATGGTGTTTATTTTGCTGGTAGTGGTGTTCATTTTACTGCGTTGGGGACGACTGCCCCTAAAAGGAAAAACGCCGGTGGCTCCGTGGGTGTTTGTCGCCATTTTGTTCACCTCCGGATTGGATGTGGGGCTGATTATGTTTCCGCTGACCGAGTTTCCTGTTTACGACAACCTGGCGAAAAACAGTGAATACGCCTTTGCCAACCCGCTCGCGATAGAGTTTGGGTTCTGGGGATTTATGGTCTGGGCGATTTATTTTGCTACCTGTTTCTATTTTTGCGCGTTGGAGCCGAGACTTAAGTTTTTCCAGATTCGCTGGGTGAAAGGGTTGAATAATGCCGTTATTATTGGCACCTGTGCGTTTACCGCACATTTGTTATTCGCCAACCTGAGTTGGTATCTGCCTTCCCTGTCTGCAAGCGATGACGTTTCATACGGATATTTTGCAATTGTTGGCCTGACGATAATGGCGGCGGTGTACTCCAGTACTGAATTAAAATACGTCAAAATACTCAGTGTTTCCTCAGGGGTGGTGTTCTTTGCACTGGCGATAGGGTTGGGGGTGTATGCGGTACAACAACCGAATATTGCTGCGAGCGATTATTTGTCAACTTTACCACTGCTAACCGACTACTTTACGCATTTATATAAATTTGTTTTACCAATAAATGATTACCACGCGTTCTACCTGTTCTGGTGGTTTGCCTGGAGTATTATGATCGGCCAGTTTACAGCTCGCTTTGTCGGCAATATGCAAGCTATCACGCTATTTATTCATATGCTGTTGTGGCCTTCTATTTCCCTGGGGTTGTGGTTTGCGGTGTTGTACCTGCTTTACATAAATGGCGTGGATACCAGTGGACTCATCAATCAGATCATGGTGGCTGTCGGGATTGTGTTTGTTCTCAACTCGTTGGATTCATTGATACGCCTTTATTCAGATAACCTGGGTCTTACCGTCGAGCGTTATGGCAAGGCGAAGTACCTGTTATTACATGGCATGTTAATGCTGAGTCTGACTACCTTGTTTGGTCTTCAGTTTATTCGTATTCAGTGGATCGGTGCTTTGGTGATTGGCATTGGCCTGTGTTGCGTTGTTTACCTTTGTCGCTCGCAGCATCGCGGCCGGTTACCTGCAGCACGAAGTCTGCTGAAACTGTAAATCAAGTCATCATTTTTACGCCTGGAGTGCGCTCATAGATAGCATTGCAGGCGATCTCTCTTTTGTTAGTGAAGGACCCGTTGTCAGTATGGTTGAAAATATAAAACGTATTGTTGTTGCTGTTAGTCTGGTGTTAATGCTGTCGGCTGTTGCTAGCGCTGAAGTGACGATTACTCAAGGGAAAACTCTCATTCCTGATGGCGAGGCCAATCACGTTAAGGACCTCACAATACAAAACGAAAAACTGGCTTTTGCGCTGGCTATCGAATCTGCTGCGCCTTGGGGCGTACCGCGCGGCGCGCTGGTGGATTTGTCTGTGGTCACTAACGGACGACTTGAGGGGGATAAAATTGCTTTCGCTGACTTCATTCCCAATAGCTGGTCTGCCTGGCCAAACGACAGTAAAGTGGTTGAGATTATTGAGAATACTCCCCAGCGGGCGACCATTAAGATTCGACGTAATTTTGCCGCTGTAGACATTACTACCTGGTATAGCCTTGCCGCTGGTGACGATCAGATAAAACTGAAAACTGAGATGCGCAATAATGGTGAGAAATCCTTATCCCTTACCTCGGGCTTTACGTTGTGGGCCGATGCTGGACATATGTTTGAGGTGCCTGGCCTTAATGATGAGAAATTCCGGCACAGCAAGACTTTAAGTGACAGGATCGTTGGTTACGAGCAAGACTGGGCTTTTGCTTTGCACGCGCCCTATTTTGATCGCAATACCTATGGCGGGCGGGATATGTACAAGGCCCATACGCTAAAACCCGGAGCTCGACAGACTTTTGAAGCTGTATTGCAAGTGGTGCCTGCGGGCGACCTGGCACCTATCGTTAAGGCAGAAGCGGCTCGTCGCGGCGAGGCGACAGGGACCCTTCATGGACGAGTCAGTGCACAGAACGGAAAAGTACCCGATAACGCCATGGTCATCGTCCGTCGGCAAAACCATCTGTATGCCTGGACTTTAGCGACCAATGGCAGTTATCAAATTGATTTGCCGGTTGGGGAATATGAGGTGTTTGGTACGGCATCGGGTCATGCTGATAGTGCGGTGCAAAAGATAACCGTCACAGCCGACAGCGACCAGTCATGTCACTTTACTCATCTGGCTTTGCCTGGAGAACTACTGTTAAAGGTTGAAGATGCCGACACTGCAGCACCACTTGATGCCCGGATCAGCATCGCCTCTGGACAAGAACCGTTGGTAGCCTTCCTCGGACGACAAACATTTTTTACTGAACTCACGCCTATTGGTCAGGCTAAGGTGGCGCTGGCGCGGGGTCAATATACTATTAGTATCGACGCCGGCGCGGGTTTTGAGCGGCCGTTGCAACACCTTGAGGTAACGCTGAAAAGCGGTAGGGTCAGTGAATATAAGGTTAAAATAGCATCGCTAACGGATACCGCAGAACACCATTGGTACGGTGCCGATTTACACCACCACGGCAATGTACTGGAGGCCACTACACCGCCTGAAACGGTGGTACGCTCTCAACTTGCGGCCGGGTTGGATCTGACCTTTATCAGTGAGCACGACTCTATCGTTAACTTTGCCGAATTTGCGGCGTTATCCGCACAGCGCAAGGTTCCGTTTATTCCATCAATAGAGGTGTCTCCTTCGTGGGGACATATGAATCCGTTTCCAATTGATCTGGACGCAACCTTTAACGTTGACTCTGGGACTGATGACATACACACATTGGTAGAGGCCATGGAAAATATGGGAGCCGTGGTTATTTCGATGAATCATCCATACAATGATTTTGGCTATTATACCAATCTGGCCAAAAATGAAGTGACGGGCGGTGCTACCGATGCTTTTCGTTTACTGGAAATCAATATAGCAGCAGATAATGCACCCACACTCTCACAGTTGCATCGTTTGTGGGATGAACGGGAGCCCGTCTACATTACTGCCGGTACTGATACTCATGATGCCTGGAGTCAACGTTCCGGCGCTATTCGTATGCTGGCGCATGTCAGTGAGTCACTTACACCACACTCCTATGCGCAAGCATTAAAGGCCGGACACAGCTACGCAAGCACCGGGCCGCTGATTTATCCTCGTCGCGTAAGCTTTGGTGATACAACTCATCCGGGTCAAACCTGGCCGGTTGATGTGGTGGCCGTCAACGGGCTTAAGGAAGTACGTTTAATCGGCCAGGGCGGAAAGGTGTTACATACCGTTTCTTTTGCTAATCAACCGTTATCTCAGCACAGTCGGGTGATACTGCCCATTGCAGCCGAAGCACAAAACTGGGTCAGTATTGAAGTGGATGATCAGGCCGGGAAAAAAGCCTGGTCAAATCCATTGTGGCTAACCGGTAACTGATTATGGACTGTTAAAAGCCGCCTTAATCACCTCTGTTACACAGGCATATCTCGCCGGCAGAGTGCGGTAACGGGAGCAAACCAGATAAAGCGGTTCTGATACCGTGCTGGCAGAGGGGTAAACCGTAATATTTCTGCCGTGCCCTGCATGCTTCTCAACGCTGGCCGGTAGTACGGTAAATCCCACTCCTGTACTCACCGGCAGTAAAATTTGCGACAGCTGGTTGATGTAACCGGTGCGTTTTAGTTTTGGTACTTCTAGGTTAGCCAGGCTCTTTTCGCCACTATGATTGCAATAAAGCTGCAGGTAATGGGCGGCATCCGGGTGATCAATTAAGCCCAGCTGATTCAGCGTGGTGTTAATGCTTGTGAAGTCGGTGACAGTGGCCGGTAGAAATAAGTGTAATACCTCTTCTGCCAGATAGTCTGCACAGAGAGATTCGTCCGCTGGTGTATTGGTCACAATGCCGATATCAATGGTTCCCTGTTTCAAACTTTCCACAATGCGATGCCGGGGAGCAACTTCCAGGTGAATTGCCAGGGCAGGGTATTTGTCCTGTAAAGTCGTAAGCCCTGGGTATATTCGGAGGGCCACCGCGCCTGAGCAGGCCAGGGTGCAGTGCCCCTGATAGGGCTCATCAAATTTTAACTGTTCGAGAAACTGCTGTTGTCTGGCCTCATCTTCCTGGGCATAGCGGTAAACCAGCCGACCCTGTTCGGTAAGTTCGATGCCCTTTCCCAAACGAACGAGCAGTTCACATTCACAGCTTTGCTCCAGCTTTTTAACATGCTGACTGACACCGGGTTGAGTTATAAACAACAGCTCGGCGGTTTTGGTAAAGCTGCCGGTTTCTGCCAGGGTTGCAAAGGTTTTAAGATATTTAGGGTTTAGCATGTTATAAATTTAAATTATCAATTTAAGAAAATGTGATAATTTTATGTTTTCGTTGTGTCCAGTTACTCTGACTCCATCGTAATCACTCAGGAGTTATCCATGACAGACAATAGCCAAAAACCTTATCCTCGCACTTTTTCACATATTGGTATTTCAGTGCCAGACCTGGACGCAGCAGTTAAATTTTACACCGAGGTCCTCGGTTGGTACCTCATTATGAAGCCCACCGAAGTTGTTGAAGATAACTCAGCCATAGGTGAAATGTGTACCGATGTATTTGGTGCGGGGTGGGAGAAGTTTCGCATTGCGCACTTATCTACGGGTGACAGGGTTGGCGTGGAAATCTTTGAATTTAAGGATCAGCAAAGTCCGGATGATAATTTTGAGTATTGGAAAACCGGTATTTTCCACTTCTGCGTACAGGACCCGGATGTGGAAGGGCTGGCAGAGCGAATTGTGGCTGCCGGTGGGAAAAAGCGTATGCAAGCGCCGCGTTATTATTATCCGGGGGAAAAGCCCTATCGGATGATTTACATGGAAGATCCGTTTGGCAATATTCTGGAGATCTACAGCCATAGCTACGAGCTTCACTATGCCAGCGGTGCTTATCAATAGTTCGCAAAGAGGCGGAAAGAAAAAAGCCGGAACACAGGTTCCGGCTTTTGCTGTTAGTGGTTGGTATGCTTCCAGTGATACTGGTGTGCCTTGGCATCCACTTCTGCCGCTGTTTGTTGCGGCATAAAGGCTTTGTTGTTTCCTTCGAAGAAGAACGGCTGGCGTTTTTGCTTGCTGCCCATTTCGTTCATGGTGGCAACGTCATACACGCGGCCGTTAATTACGGTGTAGGTGACATATTCACTGCGGCGGATGTCGTTTAATACGTTGCCGTCGGTGATCATCAGATCGGCCAGTTTACCGGGTTCGATGCTGCCGAGGTCTTTACCCATACCCAGGTGTTTGGCGCCATCGATGGTGGCACCGCGCAGGGCTTCCCAAGGTGTGAAGCCGCCCTGATTCATCAGCCACATTTCCCAGTGCGCGGCTAACCCTTCACGCTGACCGTGCGCACCAATGTGTACACTCACACCGTTATCACGCAGCTCTTTCGCGTAGGATGCGACATTGACGTGGTTGTATTGATCATCCGGCGCGGTAGGGCGGCGAATGGCACGGGCATCCAGAATAGTGGAAGGCACATAACGCAGCAGACGCTCGTTTTTCCACACTTCGGTGCGATCGTACCAGTATTCTTCACCCATCAGGCCACCGTAAGACACCACAAAGGTAGGCGTGTAGCCAAAGTCGGTGGCTTTCCAGAGCTGGGTCAGGTCGTCATAGCCACGGGCAATGGGCAGTGAATGCTCAAGGCCGGTATGACCGTCAACCAGCATGGTCAAGTTTTGCTGGAACTTACCGCCGCCTTCCGGCACCACCATCATTTGCTGGTTATTAGCGGCCCATAACACTTGTTGACGTTGATCCCGGCGTGGCTGGTTATAGCTTTTCACCGAAATAGCGCCGGCGTCTTTTAAGCGCTGAACATGGAAGTAAGCATCGTCATAGTTGTTAATTTGAGCTTTATAGCCGATACCCTCCGCACCGTACAAAATAGTTCCGGTAGAGTAGATGCGGGGTGCAACGCGTTCACCCGTTCGCTGTAGCTCCGAAGCTGCAAAGATCTCGGTGGTATCGTTCGACGGATCGTGAATAGTGGTCACCCCGAACGACAGGTTGGAATACTGCATCCAGTTTTGCTGCGGAATGATTTCGTTGCGACCCTGGCCGCCGTGGGCGTGGGTATCCACTAACCCCGGTAAAACGGTTTTACCCGAGGCATCGATCAGCATAGCGTCGCCGGGAATATCTACCTCACCGCGCTGACCTACGGCGGCAATGCGGTTATCCAGGATCAGCACCACACCATCTTCGATAACTTCCCGGGTATTGTCGGCATCGCGCATGGTAACTACCGTGCCCCCTACCAGTGCCTTGTAGCCGCTCGGCTTATCACTGGAGGCGGTGAAGCTCAAATCCAGGCCTTCAGAGAGCGGATCCGGAAGTTCATCGGCTGCTTTAGCGCCGGCAAAAGCAAACGCATCTTCCAGCTTACGCTCGAAATAGTAGGGGCCATGGAACCAGCCAACACTGCTGCTGTCGGCTGCCCAGGTGAGGTATTCACCGGCACGATCAGACAATTGAGTGACGGGCAGAGACGACATATTCGGGCCAATAGTCACTTTCTTACCGTTGTCGACGTACGGTGTAACATAGGTATTAAACTGATGAACAAATGCTACCCATTTGCGATCTGGAGACAGGCGGTATTCCGCCACTTTGTCGGCGCCGTATAAGTGCACCCGGTGGTCGTCGCCATTGAGATTAACACTGGCCAGTTGGGTTGCGCCGTAGGGTGAATCATAACTGCGTTCGGTAAAGAACAGACGTGCATTGTTGCCGGCGAAGTGTGGCTGCATGCCTGAACTGCTGACCTTTTTTGGCTCGCCTTTATCCAGGTCCATCACGTATAAGCCTGGTTCCACCGAATACTTGGGGTCAAGCAGGTAACCGCCGGTAAATTTACGGTAGGTAACTAACTCGCCGTCCGGTGAAAACGCCGGTTCAACGTAGTGTCCGGGCTCAGGCGTAATCACTTTACCTTTGCCACCGCGGGCTGAGATTATGCGTACATCCCCTAACTTCTGATCGTTCCAGGTGGTGTAGATAATGCGCTTACCGTCGGCAGAATAGCGCGGATAGTATTCATCATGATCGTCCTGACGGGTGAGGCGTTTCGCTTTGCCACTTTTTAAATCTTTAACGTACAGTTTGCCCAGCGCCTGAAACAGCACAGATTTACCGTCCGGCGATTTTTGCGACCAGCGGATCATTTTTACGTTAAAGGTATCCGGTGCCACGTCTACATCAAAACGCAATGCATCGGCGTATTGCAGTGTGGCCTCAACGGCTATATCGATGGTGTCTACCGATTGGTCTTTAACGTTGAGCTTATGAAACTTACCCCCGGCCCAGTACACAATAGCTTTGCTGTCAGGTGTCCAGTCAAAGTAGGCATAGTAGCCTTCTACGCCAAAGCCTTCCTGCATGTCGCGCTCCATGTCGCGGCTTAGCAGGGTCTCTTCACCGGTGGCCAGATCTTTAATAAACAGGGCGGTGTCGTACTTTACCCGGCGCAAGAAAGCGATGTATTTACCATCTGGTGAAGGGGCTGGCACCACAGCGCCGCCGGTACCGGAGATGACACGATCTTCTTCTCCGGTAGTGCGATCAAAGCGGGTAATGGCAAAAATGCCTTCCAGTGGATCGCGGTTGTAGTCAAAACGGTATCCGCCAGAAGTACTCTGGGTGTAATAGATATACTTGCCATCGTGTGAAAACACCGGATCGGTAATGTTGTTCTGTTCACGTTTGCCGGATACCCGTTCTTTAATCGGCAGGCCGCTGCCGCCGGAATGGTGATAAATCCAGATTTCGCCGGCCGGGATACTGCGGGTTGACGTAATGCCTTTGGTCACCACAATATACTCGCCATCCGGGCTCCATTTAGGGGAGTGGATGGTGTTGTTTTTCTCTTTGGTGACCTGGCGCAGGTTTTCCCCGTTGGTATCCATCACCCACACATTAGACACGCCGCCGCGGTCTGAGATAAACGCTATTTTGCTGCCGTCAGGTGATATGGCCGGGTGAATATTCCAGGCAAAGTCCTGGGTCAGCGGTTTCGCGTTGCCGCCGTCGAGGTCGGCTTGATAAATATCGCCGAGCATGTCGAACAGGAAGTATTTGCCATCAGGTGCTACGTCGAGGCTCGACCAAGTGGTTTCGCTGGTGTTGATGGTGACATCGTGCAAAGGATAGGGTGGGTTAGTGACTTCCCACTTATCTTCGGTAGCAGTGTCATCGCTTTCCTGTGCTGCCAGCGGTACGCTGAGCAGGCAAAGCGAGGTCAGTACCGAAGCACTTAACGAGGTTAGTTTTTGTTTATGGGTGTGCAGATTTGTCGTTAGCTTCATTGTTATTCTCATCGTCTTTTTTGTTGTAATGCCCGGGCTTGCGCCCGCAGCAAATCAATCTTCCCTGGATTGTTAACAGTTAGTATAAAGTATGTTTAGCGTGAGATGTTGCAGTTCATCGGATAAGTTTGGAAGGTAGACTGCCCGGTTTATTCGGGGTCGGGGAATTGGTCGCGAATGGCAGTGAAGGTGGCAAAGTTAGCCAGCAACAAATCAACCAGCCCGGGGTCAAACTGCTTGCCCCGTTGCTCAATGAAGTAGTCACGAATTTGGGTTTCAGACCAGGGGCCTTTGTAACAACGCTTACTGCCCAGCGCGTCAAACACATCGGCAACGGCGACGATACGTCCTGCAACGGAAATAGCCTGTTCGCTCAGACCATTCGGGTAGCCGCTGCCATCCCAGCACTCGTGGTGTTCATAGGCAATGGTGGCGCCAAGTTGTAAAATGGGGTTATCACTCTTACGTAGCATGTCGTAGCCGGCTTTGGCATGAGTTTGCATTATCTGCCGCTCTTCATCATTGTGCGGGCCGGGTTTGTTTAAGATTACATCCGGAATGGCGACTTTGCCTACGTCGTGCAGTGGCGATGCCAGTTTTATCATTTCGGCTTGGCTGTCGGGTAAGCCGAAGTACCTGGCCAGTAAGGCACTGATATGCGCTACCCTACGCACATGTGAACCGGTTTCCTTGGAACGCAGTTCGACCGCCTCGCCAATAATGTACGAGAGCTCACGTTGCGAATCCCGGATCACTTCACGTAGCTTGAGGTTCTCATGGGACACGGCTATGTTGTTGGCAAAAAACGATAGCAGATGATGCTGAACGGGATCGAGCGGCTCGTTTTTAGCCACGTACAGCACACTTTCCATCCCCCTGCGGGTGGTGAAGTAGCTGACAAAGTAATCGTTGCCCTGAATGCTACTGTGCTGGTTTAATGCCTCTTCTATGCGAGTTTGTACCTTCGCCGGGATGGTTGATAACGACTTGCCCTGTAAGTTGGTGGCCAGAATTTTATACTGGTTGCCGCTTCTAACGTCGCGGGTAATGGCACAGCAAATAATATCGGACGTCTCGATAGCCAGCAGTACGGAAATTTGATTTAAGATGGCGGAGGCAAATTGCGGGAGAGTGTCGCACTCGATAAATTCGGTGGTGGCGCTGATGATTTTTTCCAGGCCTTGTCGGTGACGTTCAATCAGGCGAATGTCACGATAGGCACGAAGCGCAGCATAAATACTGGTTTTCAGTCGTAACGCAGTGAGCTCGGTTTTGTTTTTATAATCGTTGATATCGTAATCACGGATCACGCGTTCTTCCGGTGCCTCGCCGGGTTGACCAGTACGAAGGATTAGCCTGATCACGTGATTATTCAGTGTCTCACGTACCCAGTGAACCAGCTCCAGACCTGCCTGGGTGGTTTCCATTACTACGTCGATAATGGCTACCGCAATCGCATTGTGCGTATCAGCAAGTAAAATATCGCGGGCTTCTGCGGCACTGCTGGCCGTGATAATGTTCAGCGATCGTTGCTCAAACACAAAATCGCCCAGCACCATACGGGTTACGGCGTGGATTTCGGGCTCATCGTCAACCACCAGTACCGTCCAGGCAGCTAACAGCTCTTCTTCAAGGTCGGTTTCGTCATCATTGATAAAAAGTAATTCGTCACCGAGCATTATGTGGTTACCTCGTTGCCACTGTTACGACCACTCAGGGATTTAAGCGGTTTTAGTAATAACTATAGTACGGGGTAACTGAATTTGCCTGCCAGTTTGTATCAGCATGGAACAACTGATTCAGAGAGCCTCATGGTGCCTTTGAGTACATGTTTACTGAAGTATCTTGTAGCCAGTGAAAAAGGTCGATTGTTTGAACAAGTTCACTGAATATGTTAATTTTTTATTACTAGTCTATGGAGGCTAGCATTGAACAAAATGGATTAATGGATTAATGGATTAATGGATTAATGGATTAATGGATATACAAACTTTCACAAAAAACGCTTTAATTTCAGTAGTTACGTTTTTCGTTTCTGCTTATCCGCTGCATACCCAAGCCAACTCCTTGGGGGTTGAAAGAGGAGAGGTCTGTGCTACAACGCTTAGCAGCGATTTCACTGCCTGCCCACAAAATTTTACCAATCACGCCCTGTCAATGAGTTACCTGCATTCTGAAACGACTGAATGCGAATCGTCGGGTTCAATGTGTATTGGCGATGATATAGCCTATCAAAGTAAAACGGATTATTTTACTTTTTTTGATGTCGATAATGAACAAACGGTAAAGTACGAAATTACCATACATCCTAATGTTTATGACCCCATGGGTAACCTTGTCATATCCGGTAATAAAACAGCCGTTGAAATACAGCCCACCAACCACGAACTTGAAGCCACTGAAACACTTGCTGAAATCGCAGAACTCAGGCAGTCGATAGTTAAAAAGTTTACGTTGGAATTGGACGAGTACGGGATCGTTACCGATGCAACAGGGCAGAGTGCTTCAACAAGAGTGGAAAACGCTGCTGTACAGTGTTTAACCGCGCTTGACTATACCAGTATAGACGTCAATTGTGCCGGTTCCCTAAATACAGATATTGATAACGCCGTCGCCAATGATGCTGGTTTCCACGCCTTTATATCAGCAGTAACTAAGCTTGAAGGTGTCATTAACTTTGTTAGTCCATTAAATATGGAATTATCCTCACTGAAGAACCTCTCTACCTTTAGAGTAAAAATTAAATACGCGGATGGGTCTGAGTTGGTGGTAGATGTTACGGTAAAAGAAGGGGTGGTTGAAATAGTATTAAACAAAGACGCGTCAAGAACCAGCGAGAACAGAACGTTTACTCAAGCTGAGAGTCAAGGTACCTCTTCACAGGGTAGTCTTAGGGAAGCTAAGAGGGTAGCTTCTTCAAAAGATATACCAAAAAGTTGCAAACCGACGACATTTGTTAACACTGGCTGGGTCGTTGTGGAAGTGATCACTACAGTCTATCCAGACGGACGAACTGAAGTGGCTAATATTTATCGGCAGCAGGATACTTACATAACTTATCTGCAGTGTTAACGCTGTTTGCCCGATACGAGATTTTATCTCACTAAGGGTCACGTATATGTTGGTTTCAGGTCTGCGGAGCTTACAAGTGCTAATAAAAAAGCTGACCAACACCGGTAACGGGTGGTCAGCTTTTTTATATTATGCGTGAGCAAACGTAACGTTTTATTCTCCCGGACGATGGTATACCCCGGGCTTTGGTTTACATCGTCACGTATTCTTCGGCGCTGGTGGGGTGAATGGCGATACAGGCATCAAAGTCGGCCTTGGTAGCCCCCATCTTGATTGCCACGCCGAAGCCCTGCAGAATTTCGTCCATAGCGTAACCAATGCCGTGTAACCCCACCACTTTCTGTTCTTCGCCGGCACAGATGAGTTTCATGCTGGTGAGCTGACGGTGGTGAGTCACCGCAGTATACATGGCGGCAAAGTTAGAACGGTAAATGGTCAGGTTGTCTTTACCGTATTTGGCTTCAGCCTCACTCTCTGTCATACCTATGGTACCAATGGGCGGATGGCTGAATACCACTGTAGGCACTAAATCGTAATCCAGGTGGGCGTTGGTTTGCCCGTTAAACAGACGCTCGCTTAGCAGGCGACCAGCTTTAACCGCTACCGGTGTTAATTCAGGCTGGCCGGTAATATCACCCACGGCATAAATGCCCTCAACGTTGGTGTTCTGGAATTTATCCACCACAATCTGCCCGTTATGGCGCATTTCTACATCAGTGTTATCCAGTCCAATGGTTGCTGTGTTCGGCTTACGGCCGGTGGCCCAGATCAGGCAATCCACGGTGAGCGTGTTGCCGTCTGTCAGAGCCAGCTCCAGATCGCCATTGTCGAGCCTGGTGACTTGTTCGATTTCGGTTTTTTCATGAATGTCGATGCCTTCTTCCAGCATCAGGGTTTTCAGTGTTTCCTGCAGCATGGCATCAAAGCCGCGCAGAGGTAACTCCTGACGTAAAATGGAATGGGTTTCGCTACCCAGTGCATGCAGCACGCCAGCCAGCTCCACACCGATGTAACCACCGCCCACCACGGCAACGCGCCTTGGCTGCTCGTTGAGTTCGAAAAAACCGTCGGAATCGATACCGTGCTCTGCCCCAGGGATACTCGGACAGAAGGGCTTACCGCCGGTGGCGATTAAAATATGTGGGGCGGTGTATTGTTCACCGTTTACTTCGACGGTGGTGTTGTTGACAAATGTTGCATAGCCTTTAAGCAACGTGACCTGGTTATTGCCCAACACCCGGTCGTAAGAGGCATGAATGCGAGAAATGTACGCCTGACGGTTTTTAATCAGCGTGGACCAGTCAAATTTATTCACCGTCACATCAAAGCCATAGTCCGGACCGTACTTATGGATGGCTTCTGCTACCTGAGCGCCGTACCACATGGCTTTTTTTGGCACACAACCCACATTTACGCAGGTACCGCCCACGGCTTTTGCTTCAATCAGCAGGACTTTCTTGCCGTGTTTTGCTGCCCGGTTCGCTGAGGCAATTCCGCCACTGCCGCCGCCAATACAGATATAGTCAAACTCTTGCATCGCAAATTCTCTCGTCATTGTTGTGCTGCTATTGTGCATGATTTCGTATAACCGGACAAACTTACTCGTAGGCGCGCAGAAAGGGCTCCAATTGTTCCGGGTTACTCTAAAGACCTGTTATCCGGTTAATTGCTTTCATCTTAAAGTTGTTCTGAAGAATTTACATGAGGATGCATTATTTACCTTCACTGCAGCGCCAGGAGGACGTTGGTGGATTGAGCATAATAAGGCTGCTCGCCTTTAATAACGTGGCCTCTGCTGTTTCGATACATGTCGGCACAGGCTATGCATCCTGTTAATCGTAAGAATTTAAAAGGTTGATTACTAGTTCAGCTTTTAACCACTTTTAACGAGCAGGAGGAATTATGAGCAACGTGAAAATTGCAGAATTTACCGCCCCAGGGATTAAAGATAATGCAGCGAAAGAGGCTATCTCTGTGCTTGATGACCGCATGGTCGCGCTGATTGACTTACAGTTAACGCTTAAACACATTCATTGGAATGTGGTGGGTCCTAACTTTATCGGCGTGCATGAAATGCTCGACCCGCAGGTTGAGGCCGTCCGTGAGATGACTGACACTATCGCTGAGCGTATTGCAACCCTTGGCGGTGTGCCGGTAGGTACACCGAAATCGATTGTTGAGCGCCGTCGCTGGGACGACTATTCAGTCGGCAAAGGCTTGGTTACAGACCATCTTACCGCACTGGATAAGGTCTATAACGGTGTGAATGAAGACCACCGTAAAGCCATCGACACACTAAGCGAATTGGATCCGGTATCCGAAGATATGGTGACTGGTCAGTTGGCCCATCTTGAACAGTTCCAGTGGTTCGTTCGCGCCCACATTGAATCTGCAAGCGGCGAACTGAAAGGCTAACAGCTCCCTGTAACATTTCTTTCTTCATGTGTGTAACGTCCCATTTTGCCCGTAGCCCTCTGGCCGCGGGCTTTTTTTTGGCCAAACATGCCGATTAAGAGTATAGTGTAGCAATATGTAGTTTTTTGTAGCATTTTAATTGAGGGCTGAATGGGCATTGTTAAAATATCCGATCAATTGCATGAAGAGGTGCGCAAGCACAGCGTAGTGATGGAACGCTCGATGAATTCGCAGGCTGAATTCTGGATGAAAATCGGCCGGTTAGCAGAACAAAATCCTTCGCTGACTTACGAACAAATTCTGGAGCAGGAAATGCGCCAGCAAAAAATCAACAAGGTCCGATTGGTTAATGAGTAACGTGATAATTAAAACGCCACAGGAAGTGGCATTAATGCGCGAAGCCGGTCAGCTACTGGCCAGTGTATTTGTGGCATTGGATGACTTTGTCGAAGTGGGCGTGACGACCATGGCTATCAACGAGTTTGTCGAGCACTACATCGTTAATACGCTTAAAAGCCGGCCCGCCAGCAAGGGCCAATATGGCTACGAATATGCGTTGAACACCTCGGTAAATGAGGTGATTTGTCACGGCGTACCCTCAGATGCCAGGCCGTTGCGCCAGGGGGATATTGTTAATCTGGATATCACTCTGGAAAAAAATGACTTTATTGCTGACAGCAGTAAAATGTACTGTATCGGAACGGTATCTCCGTTGGCTCACAAGTTGGTAAAAGTGACTTATGAGGCCATGTGGAAAGGGATTGAATCCGTCAGGCCCGGGGCCCGGCTTGGCGACATCGGTGATGCCGTGCAACGTCATGCCGAGCAGCATGGCTACAGTGTGGTGAGGGAATATTGCGGTCACGGTATTGGGCGGGAAATGCATGAAGAACCACAGATTCTGCATGTGGGAACACCTAATACCGGGTTGGTTTTACGGGAAGGGATGGTGTTTACCATTGAGCCTATGATTAATCAGGGGACCCACAAAACCAAGCTGAAAAAAGATGGCTGGACGGTGATTACCCGCGATAGAAAGTTATCGGCACAATGGGAGCACACCATTGCCGTAACAGCCGATGGCTACGAAGTATTAACGCTGCGCCCTGAAGAACAGTTACCGGCAACTTCAAACTGAGCAGTGCGGCAGCGCTACAGTGGCTGTCGCACTGCCTGGTTAGACAGAAGCCTGTCTAGGTTGTTTCTTCATTATTTTCATTTTCAATAACAATTTCAAAATGATGTTTGTGCTCTCGCTCATATTGTTTCAGTTTGGTAATCGTCGCCTCAGAAAAAACATGGCCCGAAGGCAACAGCAGTATATGATTCTTATTATACAGGTTATTGCCTAACACCATGCCGGCAGTGAGTTCATCACTGGTTAAGTGATTCTCTATAAAGCTGGGTTTATCAATATCATGGTCGGTAAGCAGTAAATCGAGAATTTCGCCGTCATAGCGGGTGTTGCGGTGTTTTTTCAGCTCTGCTTTAGCATCTCTTGGCTCCATACGCTGGGTACTCATGCGGCCGCTAACCAGGCGCCAGTAGTCCCGGGCGATGGCATGAATGCGTGCCCCCAGAGGAATTTCCTTGGCGACTTTGTGGTATAAACCGCTGCCATTGTAGTGCTCAAACTGAAACTCGATGATTTCACTGATGGGCTGCATATGTTCGGCTGGTGCCAGGATCATCTTGGCCAGATGAGTCTGTGACATGTAATCTTTTTGCTGCTGATAAGTCAGTTTGGCAAACGGTGGGCGGAAGTTTTCTGGTTGTAAACCTAACAATCCCAATTCACCAATCAGACTGGCGTAGGTATAAAGTTTTCTCTCATCTGCGCTGCAGCCGAGCTTTGCGGCAAGTTTTTTACTAAGCTCACTCACCTCGATGGCAAATTTACCGTCGATATCCGGATTAATGGAAATAACATTAAACAATACCTGCTCCAGTGCGCGGTTGCGGGTTTCAATACGGTTAAGCGCCGCTTTGATTTGCCGGGTGCGCTTCTGTACGGTTTTTTCCAGATCGTTATTCACCTCTTTTAACTTGGCATTTTGCAGGCGGGTCAGCTTTTGCAGACGAGCATTCTCGTCTTTGAGCTTAATGCGTTCGAGCCCTTCTTCGATGGTATTAATCAGCTCCTGATTGTCCCAGGGTTTTTGTAGGTAACGATGAATTCGGCCCTGATTGACGGCTTTGATGGTGGCGTCGATATCGGCAAAGCCGGTGAGTACCACTCGAAACGTATCAGGATATTTAGCGGCGACTTCTTCGAGCAGTTCGGCGCCGGTCATGTGCGGCATTTTCATATCCGAAATGACCACATGTATGGTTTTTTCTTCCATAATCGCTAGGGCCTCTTCACCACTTTCTGCCAGCGTCAGATCGATTTTCAATGAAAACAGCGCTCGCTTGATGGAGCGTAAGATATTTTGTTCATCATCAACACAAAGTACTGAGTATCTTGGCGTTGCAGCTTCGGTGTTCGGCATAGTAATTCCTCGATGCTCCTGACCGCTAGTGTTGCGCTGCGGTATGCTGTTGGTCATCTTGACCGTTTATGGGTAAGGCCAGCTCAAATACACTGCCTTCGCCTGGCGTACTGGATACGTGAATCTGGCCGCCATGCTCCTGAATAATTCCGTAGGTAATAGACAAGCCCAATCCGGTGCCTTGTCCCTCAGGTTTGGTGGTAAAAAACGGATTAAACAACTTGTCGAGATTTTCCTGACTAATCCCACAGCCGGTGTCCTGGATACGGACTTTCACAATATCGCCGTCCTGCATTGTTTTGATACTGATTACGCCCTGCTTACCGGTGGCTTCTATCGCCTGGCCAGCATTGATAAGCAGGTTGGTAAAGACCTGAGTTAACTTGCCCAAATTAAAGTACACTTTGGGCAAATCTGCGAATTGCTTTTCTACCTTGCAGATATACTTGAGCTTGTTATTGACCATCGTCAGCGTGGTATTGAGACAATGGTTAAGGTCGTACCATTGCAACTCTTCTGAGTCGATTCGGGAAAATATTTTCAGACCTTTGACGATCTCGCTGATCCGCTGCAATCCCTCTGCTGACTCTTCAATCAGAGGCCCAACATCTTCACCGATAAAGTCCATATCATGCTGCGCGTAAAATGCCTGTAGTTCGTCAACGCGGACCTTTAATGCGTCGATGGATTCATCGCTATGGAGCTTCTTCGCCATGTCCAGCAGAATTTGAAACAGCGATAGATAATCTTTTAATGTGCTTAAATTACTGCTAACAAAGCCTATCGGATTATTGATTTCATGAGCAACACCGGCGGCTAGCTGGCCAACTGAGGCCATTTTTTCCGCCTGCAACAGTTGCTGCTGAGTTTCTTTAAGGTGTTTGTTTGCTTTCTCCAGTTCGCTGTTTTTATCGCTGAGCGCATAGGTTCGCTCCTCTACGATACGTTCAAGCGAACGATTAAGCTCTTTTAATTCGTGCTGTACTTTGCTTCTGTTTCTGCATTCTTCAGCGAGTTTATCGACCAGAGTGTTGAACGACTGGGCCAGTTCTGCAAGCTCATCCTGACCTTTAATAGGTATCGAGACATTACTAAAATTCCTAGTTGGTATCGCTTTAAGCATATCTTTGGCGCCCTGACGTAAGGACTTCAACTGGGATGTCAGATAAGTCCCGAGGCCAAAGGAAAACAGCGCTACCAGGACCATCTCCAGCAAAGCCAGTGAGATGATCCAGTTACGAATTTGGATGAGTGAGGATTGTACTGATGTTACGTCGATGCCCAGCTGAACCTCGCCAAAGTATTTGCCGGCTACAGTAATCGGCTCACGGGCGTCATAAACGGAGTCGTCAATAGCCTGAACCGACGAATCCGGAGTAAATGGCCTCTCTGTGATACCTTCACGGCGACGTTGAGCAAGTACTCGTTGCTGACTGTCGAGCACCCTGGCGTAAGCGATATCCGGGTTATTCATGAGCTCTTCCACCGATGCTTCAAGCGAAGCCAGGTCGAGGGATAGCAACGGATCACGGGTGATTGAAGAAAACAGATTAGCGGTGGTTTGCGCACGTTTTATGACGTTTTCTTCGATTAATGCGTTAATAAACGTCAGGCTCGTTATGATCAGAACGAGCAGCAGTGTCGCTTCGATTAACGCCGTACCGGCGATGGTTTTGGTACGTAATGAAAGGCGCATGATGTTGACTCAGAAATCCGGTCTCGACAGCGAATTAATGCCTAATGCGCGGATGTCATTCCAGTCTCTATCCTGAGCAGCATCGAGTCGATTAAAATTGAGTTGTTTGAGTAAAGCTCTGCCTTGCTCGGTGGTGATCAGTTTTTCCATAGCGGCGACCAGTAGTTGCTGGTGGGCAAGAGGGACCCTGCTGTGTGCAGCAATCGCATGACTGGTATAGGCTTTACTTTGCCATAAGATTTTAAGTTCAGAGCGTTGTGCCGCTGGTAAATTTTCCAATGATCGGATAATACCGCCCCCTGCCGGAAAGAGTTCTTTTATTACATTAAGATAGACTGAATCGTGAGAGTTTACATAACGCGGGCTAATACTAATGCCCGCGCGATTGAGTTCGGCACGCGGAATGATGCTGGCTGCAAAAGCGGCCGGGGCCGGGAAAGCGAGGGTTAATCCCTGTAATTGTTTAATGCTGAAGATATTGCTGTCTTTACGGACCACGATAATGCCCCGCAGGCCTTTTTCAGAATCTCTCACCAACGGCTGATAATCTGACCTGCTGTGAAATACAACGTAATGATAGGGATTCATATAAGCCAGATCATAATTTGCCGCGGTTAACTCATCCTCAAAACTAGGGATGTCTTTGGCAGTAATGAAGTCTAATAACAGACCGGTTTCCTGCGACAGATGCTTGAGCAGAGGAGTCCACATCTGAGCCAACCTGAAAGCAGATTGTTGCGGGACCACACCGAATGTATATTGTGCTGGCTGGCCCGCGGTGGCCAGATCGGCGGCTTGTGTACCGGCAAAAGTGTTGGTTGCCGCCAGGAATGCCAGTATAAAAAGCACATACTTCATATCGCTCTCCGCCTCTAATAGCCGGTTTATACCTGCATGAACTGTTCGAACAATTGAGTCAGGTCGTGGTTTGAAAAAGGTTTGGTAAGTGTCGCGTCGGCGCCGAGCTCTTTGGCTTTTTCCAGGCTGGCGTCGTCGAGCGCCGAAATGACAATAATTTTCAGGCCACGTTGAGAATCCTGTTCGCGGGTGTATTGCAAAACGCTGTAACCGTCCATGCCGGGCATGCTTAAGTCTAGGGTCATCACCCGTGGCGAGTGCTGACTAAGCATCATGCCTGCCTGAAAGCCGCCGGTGGCAATCAGGGTATCGTAACCGGCTCGTCGCGCTACCCGCTGGATAGACTTGGCGACGGGCATTTCATCATCAACAATCAGAATAAGCGGGGATGCTTCGGGCTTCAGACTATCCGGAATAGGCATGTTATGGCGTTCCAGAAAATCAATGAAATCGTTGATCAGAACCCTGTTGTTACCACGGCCAGGCAATTTAAAGCCTTTTAATTTACCACTTTCCAGCCATCGGATAACCGTTCGGAGGTTAACGTCACAATATTCAGCGATCTCGCCGGATGTCAGAGTTTTCACAGGTGATCCTCGTTGGTCAAGTTTTCGTCGAAACACAGTTATAGCATTCTTAACCAAATATGGCAATTAAGTAAAATGTATAATTTGCGACATTAGTGACATTGTGCTAACTTGTGACAACGAAATGAAATGTCTGTCAGCAGGGAGTCGCACGTCGGATAGTTGTTATCAGAACAGAGGTAGATAGCATGGCTTGTGATACTCAGGGGGCTCAAAAACAAAAAGCACTTAACGTGCTGTTGGTTGATGATGAAAAAAGGGTGGTTAGTGCACTCAAGCGTGAACTCAAAGATATCAACTGCAACATAATCACCACTACATCCGGTCGCAGAGCCATGACGATTTTGCGTGAGCAGGATGTCGCATTACTGATTACTGATCACAAAATGCCAGAAGTGAATGGTGTCGATCTGGTGCGTTTCGCCAGGCAATATTCACCAGACACTCGTGTTTTTATGCTTAGTGGTAAGGGGGATTTACAGGCGGCAGTGGAGTTGTTGAATCAGCGCATGCTCACCAAATACCTGACTAAACCCTGGAGTCGTCAGGACATGCGTATTGAAGTAGTTAAAGTGCTGAATCAGTGTTGTGAGGTAGGACAAAAAACCGCGGCGCAACAACTGGCCCACTTTAATCAAGAGAATGACAAGCCAAATCTTCGCGACTTTGCGTCCGTGGTGCTTATAAAGCTTATGAACGTCTCTGACATTAGCCTGGCTCACGGCGAGGCGGCATCGTTGGATACTGAAGCCTATGTGGGCCAGCGTCTGGAAAATATGGTTACTCAGCCTCACCTGTTGCAACGCACTCAGGCCGGGGTGTTTGCACTATATCTGAAAGAATCTACCATCGAAATTACCCGCTCGCTGTGTTGTCAGATTCGCCAGCAATTGCAGCGTACCTTCACCATTAAAGGGTTATCAATATTTTGTCAGGTAGGCGTGGGCTTTCGTAATCTCCGGGAGGCGCAACTCGACCATAATATTCTGATCAGCAGCCTGGTTGACACTATTGTTCGCGACAGCCATCGCATCAGTATTTCGCAGTTGGATAACTCAACTATTAGTCTGTACCGCCGTCAGCAGCAACTGAGTGCAGAGGTGCAAAGCGGGCTGCGAAATCAGGAGTTTAAGCTGGCATTTCAACCCAAGGTTCAGTTGAGCTCCGGCATGATAAACAGTGCGGAAGTACTGCTGCGTTGGCAACATCACAGCCTGGGATGGGTTCCTCCTTCAGAATTTGTCCGTCTTGCCGAACTGGATGGTCAGATAGAGGCTATCGGTGAGTGGGTGCTGGATCAAGGTTTTAAAGTCGCCAGCGAACTACGACGTTTTAGTACTGAGTTAGGCAGTATAGCCATTAATGTTTCTGCCAAACAATTGCAATCGTCGCGCATAGTGGAGTTTATTGGTGAACGCCTACAGCACTATTATTTGCCTCCTTCGTTTATTGAGCTTGAACTGACCGAAACAGCCCTAGCTGAAAACTCTAACTATCTTGAAGAGTTGTTGTGGCAACTTAAATTACTCGGGGTAAGACTTGCCGTTGATGATTTTGGTGCTGGCTTTACGTCGTTTTCGTATTTGTCCAAATTGCCTATCGATACCCTGAAGCTCGACAAGGTGATGATTGATAAGCTGCATACCGATAGTCACCGGCAGGAGTTTATTCATAACCTGATTGTCAGCTGTAAGAAACTGGGTATCGAAGTGGTTGCTGAAGGTGTAGAGGAAGAAGCGGATTTGTGCTGTCTGCAAGCCATGCGTTGCGACAAGATTCAGGGCTATATTTTTAGCCCGGCAGTGTCTCGTCAGGAATTTGAAAAACTCATGATAAGACAACCTTTCTATGCCAAATTTAAGGCGCAACAAGTGAGTTAAGCCAGTAAATTAAAAAGCTTGATGTAGCGCAATAAATGACCTCCAGGCAGCTTGAAAACCCTATGCCGGCAAACCATATTTATTATGCAGGAAGCGGAAAGTTACCCACATTGAGAAGTAATGTCGGGGGCTGGTAACGGAGGACGGTTAGCAAACAATCGGTATCGATTAAGGAGGGGTTATGAGTTTATTTCCAAGTGTGTTTGGTCGTAAGCACCCTGGTGCATTAAGAGGCGAAATTGATCGTGTTTTTGATGATTTCTTTACTGGTTTCCCGGCTATGGCCGGTTGGTCTTCCGGTGATACAGGCTATATGCCGGCGCTGGATTTGAAAGAAACCAAAGAAGGCCTTGAGTTAACCGCAGACTTGCCGGACATGAAGAAAGAAGATATTCATCTGGAAGTCCAGCAAGACCGCTTAGTGCTTTCAGGGATGCGTAAACAGGAACAGGAATCCACAACAGACGAAGGCTTTCATGTCAGAGAGCGTCGTAGCGGCAGCTTCAGGCGGGTTATCGCCTTACCATTCGCCGTTAATGACAACGCTGATGTGGTAGCGCGTTATGACAACGGTGTGTTACGGGTTCTTATCCCACGTCCGGCCAATCCGGTTGATAATACGCAGCGTGTTACTATCAGTTAGGTCAGGTGAGAGTGCATTTATTTTCGCGCGGATTGCAGCGCCGCTAACCGAAATGTCATTGACTGAACCAAATTGACTTTATCACGTAAAAAATCCAGGCCCCGCTTGCTGCGGGGCTTGTTTTTTTAGCGTGTAAACCCCATCACTACAGCAATATTAATTTGGCAACGGATCCTAATAACGACTATGACTACACTTGCACTCCAACAGGTAGATGGCCTGCCACGTTTTTCTCAGATTACCCCGGATCAGGTGAAGCCTGCCGTCACCAAAGCCATTGAAGATTGTAAGCAAACCATCGAGGCAGTCGTTGCCAGTGGCGATTATTCTTATGCCAATGTGGTTAGTAAAATCGACGAGGCCGATGATGTGCTGGGTAAGATCTGGTCACCGGTTTCGCACATGAATTCAGTGGTCAGCAGTGATGAGTTACGTGAGGCGCACGATGCCTGTTTGCCACTGTTATCAGAATACGGTACCTGGGTAGGACAGCACGAAGGTTTATTTCAGGCCTACAAATCCTTGCGAGACAGTGAGGAGTACTTCCTGTTAGATGAACCCCAGCGCAAAGTCATTGATAATACGTTGCGCGACTTCACTTTGTCTGGTGTGGCGTTACCGGCAGAGAAAAAGCAACGCTTTGCGCAAATTCAGGCGCGGCTGTCTGAACTGTCATCGACCTTCAGTAATAATGTAATGGACGCCACCATGGGCTGGACCAAACACATTACCGATGAAGCTGAACTGGCCGGGTTGCCAGAGTCAGCGCTCGATGCTGCGCAGCAAGCTGCTCGTCAGAAAGATTTACAGGGCTGGCTGTTTACGCTGGATATCCCCAGCTACCTGCCTGTGATGCTGTATGCCGATAACCGCGCACTGCGCGAAGAGATGTATCGCGCATATGCCACCCGTGCATCGGACCAAGGGCCAAATGCAGGGCAGTGGGATAACACCGCTATTATTAATGAAACGCTGGCACTACGCTCAGAAATTGCAGCGTTATTAGGTTTTGCCAGCTACGCAGAACGCTCGCTGGCAACCAAGATGGCTACGTCTACCTCTCAGGTTGTTGGTTTTTTGCGCGACCTGGCCGCGAAATCCAAACCTCAGGCGGTAAAAGAGCTGGCCGAAGTGCGGGCCTACGCCGCTGAGAAGCACCAGATGGACGAGCTTGAAGCCTGGGACGTACCCTATTACAGCGAGAAGCTAAAGCAGGAGCGTTACAGCATTTCGGATGAAATACTGCGGCCCTATTTCCCTGAGAGCAAAGCGCTGGCCGGTTTATTTTCGGTAGTGGAAAAACTCTACGGCCTGAATATTACTGAGGTCGACAATGCCGATACCTGGCATAAGGATGTGCGTCTGTTCTCAATTACCGACAAAGAAAACATCCTGCGTGGGCAATTTTATCTCGACCTCTACGCCCGTCCTAAAAAGCGTGGCGGTGCCTGGATGGACGAGTGCCGGGTGCGCCGTTTTCAGGCCTCCGGCGATCTGCAAACCCCGGTGGCTTATCTCACCTGTAACTTCAACGGACCGGTTGGTGACAAGCCGGCGCTGTTTACTCACGATGAAGTGGTAACTTTATTCCATGAATTTGGTCATGGTATCCATCACATGCTTACGCAAATGTCGGTGCCAGGGGTCTCTGGCATTAATGGTGTGCCATGGGATGCGGTTGAGTTACCCAGCCAGTTTTTAGAAAACTGGTGCTGGCAGGAAGAAGCACTGGGCTTTATCTCTGGTCATTACGAAACCGGAGAGCCGCTGCCGAAAGAATTACTGGATAAAATGCTGGCAGCCCGGGACTATCAGGCGGCGATGCAAATGATTCGGCAACTGGAGTTCAGCCTGTTCGACTTCCTGTTACATATGGAAGACGGTGAGCATGTGGACGTTCAGCAAGTGCTTTCGCAGGTGCGAAGCGAGGTAGCCGTTATTCAACCGCCTTCGTTTAACCGTTTCCAGCACAGTTTCGGGCATATCTTTGCCGGTGGTTACGCGGCAGGTTATTACAGCTATAAATGGGCCGAGGTACTTTCTGCCGATGCCTTTAGCCGTTTCGAAGAAGAAGGTATCTTCAATCCGCAAACCGGCGCCGATTTCCTGCATAATATTCTTGAAATGGGTGGCAGTCGCGAGCCAATGGATTTATTTGTGGCGTTCAGAGGGCGCGAACCCAAAGTCGACGCACTGCTTCGCCATAACGGCATTGCGGCGACAGATGCCTGATGGCAGCGGAATCCTTTGCCGCCATCTACGCTCGGGCGGCTGAACGAAAAGGCGGCGAGCGAGGGCTGGAAGCTATTGTCAGTCAGCCTTTATCGCCCGCTGGCGTAAAAACGCTTAGTGATGACCGGGTGCTGTCGGCCTTCACCAAAAAAGTTTTTCAGTCAGGTTTTGTCTGGCGCGTGATTGAGCAAAAGTGGCCGGAGTTTGAGGCATTGTTTTTTAACTTCGATGTTGAAAAAGTGCTGCTGATGTCCGATGAAATGCTCGAACAGCGGGCGACGGATAAACGGATCGTACGTAATCTTAAAAAAGTGATGACGATTCGTGATAACGCCCTGATGCTCAATGATATACGTTTATCCCACGGCAGTTTCGGCGAGTTCGCCAGTCAATTCACCGGTGCCGCGCTGATTGATCTATGGGCTCACCTTAAAAAACACGGTGCCAGGCTGGGCGGCAACACCGGCCCCTACGCGCTGCGAGCTCTGGGAATTGATACATTTTTGCTGAGTCGGGATGTGGAAGGGTATTTCCGCGCTTATGATTTGATCAGTGGTGGCCTTACCTCGAAACAGAGTCTTACCACCATCGCGACAACATTTGCAGACTGGCAGGTGCAAAGTGGCCGCAGCCTGCAGGAGCTGAGTCAGATCCTGGCATACAGCTGTGGCGATAACCGTGTTTAAGCAAACCAGGTAGCCTGTCATGGAAGAGAAAAAATACCCCTATGTGCTGTTTGATCTGGATGGGACGCTGGTAGACAGTGTACCGGATCTTGCCTACTGTGTGGATGTGGCCATGCAAACGGTAGGGCTGCCAGCCCGGGGCGTTCAGGCCGTAAGATGCTGGGTGGGTAATGGCATCGAGAAGCTTATGCAACGCGCGGTATCTGGCACCATGGATGGGCAGCCCGATGAGCGTATATTTACTCCCGCCTATGATGCATTTCTGGCCGCTTATAAAGCGCATAACGCAAAGCGCAGCAACGTTTATGAGGGCGCGATAGCGGCTCTTGAATGGTTAACGGCTAACGGGTACAAGCTTGGTTGCGTGACCAACAAAGCCGCAGCGTTTACCTTGCCTTTGTTGGCAGAGAAAGAGCTGGACCGCTACTTTTCGGTGGTGGTGAGCGGTGATACCTGCGAGCATAAAAAGCCTCACGCAGCGCCTTTGCTGTTGGCGCTGGATATGCTTGGTGGATCCCCGTCGCAGGCGCTGATGATTGGCGATTCCAAATCCGATATTCATGCCGCCAGAGCAGCCGGTTGTGCGGTCTTCGCGTTACCCTATGGGTATAATCATGGCGAGGCAATAGAGAATTATCATCCGGACCGGGTGTTAAATTCGCTGGCCGAATTACCTGCAGTACTTGCGACCGGTCAATAACATCGGTTGAGTCACTATTAACAGGATGGTAAGCGCCCACGGTTTTGGTTACACTTGCCGCATTGCATCAGCCGGCTCATCATTCTTTCTCGCGCTTTCAGGGTGTTGAGATCCCGGACTCTAAAAAGAAGAACTTACCCATGTCAGAACAACAAACACCAAACAGTGATGAAACCAGTTCACCTGAACAATCGACGCACTTCGGCTTTAAAACTGTCGATCGGACTAAAAAGGCGTCAATGGTGGCCGGTGTCTTTGATTCTGTCGCAGCCAAATATGATGTCATGAACGACTTTATGTCGATGGGCATTCATCGTTTATGGAAACGCTACACGATTGATTGCAGCGGGATTAAAAGTGGCCAGAAGGTCCTCGATCTGGCGGGCGGCACCGGCGATCTGGCGGCCAAGTTTTCCCGTCTGGTTGGCCCCACCGGTCAGGTAGTACTGGCCGATATTAACCACTCAATGCTTTCAGTTGGCCGCGACAAACTGCGCGACAAAGGCGTGGTTGGCAATGTTGACTATGTGCAGGCTAACGCTGAAGCACTGCCATTTCCGGATAATCATTTTGATTTGGTCACCATGGCGTTTGGCTTGCGCAATGTGACGGATAAAGATAAAGCGCTGGCGTCTATATTCAGAATCCTGAAACCCGGTGGTCGCCTGTTGGTACTGGAGTTTTCCAAACCTACCAATGAGATGTTGTCGAAAACCTATGACTGGTATTCTTTCAATGTGCTACCTACCATGGGGCAATTAGTGGCTAATGACCGCGAGAGCTACCAGTATCTGGCCGAGTCCATTCGTATGCACCCGGACCAGGAAACTCTTAAGTCCATGTTTGAAAATGCCGGATTTGAACACTGTGATTATCAGAACCTGACCGGCGGCATTGTCGCATTACATCGGGGTTACAAATTTTAATGCCTGCATTACCTCTTCTTACCGCCACCATAGAAACGGTACTGAATAAAGTGCTGTCGCTTGATCCTGATGCGACGGCAAAGCTGAGCCGCTTGCAAGGGAAGCGTCTGATAGTAGAGCTTGATGACCTGCAGCAACGTATTGCGTTGGTGTTTTCCAGTAAGGTTGATGTACTGGCTCTGGCTGACGCACCGGACCCGGTAACTGATGATGAATGTATCATCAAAACCCGTTTGAATGTTCTACCACGACTTCGGGATACCAGTCAGTTAACCCGGTTAATTAAAAGCGGCGATCTGGAGGTGAGTGGCGAGCTGGCCATTGCCCAGGCGTTTTCTGGTTTACTGCAATCGTTAAACATTGATCTGGAAGAGCAACTGGCAATCAGAACCAATGATGTTTTCGCCCATGAGTTGTTTGGCATGGCGGCAAAAGCGCAGGCACAGTTAAAAAAAACCAGCCGCAAAGCAGAGGCAATTCTGGGCAGTGCGCTTACCGATGAAAAGCAATTAGCGGCTCACAAACTGGCAGTTATGCATTTTTCCGATCAGGTGAGTAGCCTGCGTGACGATACCGAGCGTTTAGCAGCGCGTCTTGAACGCCTGGAACGGAGCAAACAGTAGGGCTTATGCAGTTACTGAGGATTTACCATATTAACCGGGTCATGCTTGAACATGGTCTGGACGAACTGATTCCTGCCAAATGGTTGCCCTGGTATGTGCGACTCATGCGGATGAGTATTTTCTGGATCCGTAACCAGCACAAAGAGAAAAATGCTGGCGCTCGTTTGACCCTGGCGCTACAGGCACTTGGTCCGGTGTTTATTAAATTTGGCCAGATGTTGTCGACCCGGCGTGACTTACTGCCGCCCGAGATAGCCAATGAGCTAGCCATGTTGCAGGACCGGGTTAAACCCTTTGATAGTCAGCGCGCCACGGGCATTATCCTCAAAGCGCTGAATATTCCTTCCCTTGATAAGGTGTTCAGCGAGTTCAGCGAAACTCCGCTGGCCTCGGCAAGTATTGCCCAGGTACATGCGGCAAAGCTGAAAGACTGCAATACGGATGTGGTGGTAAAAGTACTGCGGCCGGATATTCGCAAAACCATAAAAGCCGATACTGAGCTGATGCTGACCTTTGCCAAAGTGCTGCAGAAATGGTTGCCCGATGGTAAACGTTTGCGCCCGGTTGAAGTGGTTAAAGAGTATGAAAAAACTATCGTAGACGAGCTCGACCTTAACCGCGAAGCGGCAAACGGTATGCAGCTAGGGCGTAACTTTGAAGGTTCTGAAGCCTTATATGTTCCGAACATCTACAGTGATTTCTGTACTAAAAATGTGTTGGTAATGGAGCGTATTTACGGCATACCAATTTCTAATATCGAAGCGCTGATAGAGCAGAATACTAACCTGCGAATTCTGGCCGAACGAGGGGTAGAGGTGTTCTTTACCCAGGTGTTCCGCGACAGCTTTTTCCACGCGGATATGCACCCCGGCAATATTTTTGTGTCGCGGGATAATCCACAAAACCCCCAGTACATTGCTATCGACTTTGGCATTGTCGGTACGCTCAATCAGGAAGACAAGCGTTACCTTGCCGAGAACTTTATCGCCTTTTTCAATCGTGATTATCGAAAAGTCGCGCAGTTACACGCCGATTCTGGTTGGGTACCCTCGGATACCAATATCGATGAATTTGAGGTCGCTATCCGCACGGTTTGCGAACCGATTTTCCAAAAGCCACTGGCGGAAATCTCCTTTGGTAATGTGCTGGTGCAGTTATTTAATACGGCACGACGATTTAATATGGAGGTCCAGCCGCAACTGGTACTGCTGCAAAAGACTCTGCTTTACATAGAAGGACTTGGCCGGCAGTTATACCCGCAACTGGATTTATGGCAGACCGCCAAACCTTTCCTGGAAAACTGGATGCGCGAACAAATTGGTGTGCGTGCAATGTTTTCCAAGGTGAAAGCCAACCTGCCGTTCTGGAGTGAAAAGTTGCCGGATATGCCGGATTTGCTGTATGACACGCTTAAGCAGGTGAAGCACTTTCCGGAAAAACAGCAGCAGGCCAATACGGCATTACTACAGCAACAGAAACGAGCGCAAAAGGCATTACACTCTAGCATAGTGGGTGCAACCTTCATTATTGTGGCCGCCATTATCCCTTTATATCCCGCCCACTGGAGCCTGTCGGCAGGGCTTACTGCACTGGGTACTGGTTGTTGGTTTGTAGCGTGGTGGAAGGGCCGGTACTGAGTTAAGAACGTAACTGAAAGGTCAAATTTTGTATGCGAATCAGTTATTTCAATATGACCTTAAAATTAATTTTTAATGAAATTATAAGAGTTTGGGTGATTTTAGTATCAATTTACTCAGCGTGTGGTTATAGTGGTATTGTTCTTTAAATAGTTGTGCTTTCGTTCGTTACTAACGTCGCGCAGTTATAATCGCTAATGAAAGTTAGCGCTGTATGACCTGTTTGATAGTTTTGCCGTGAGTCACCCCTAGTTAAAGAAGCAAGTCCGTGTCACATGGCACAAAGGTTTTACAGAGTTTTTTTGAGGTTTTCATGTCTAAAGTAACTGGTACCGTTAAGTGGTTTAATGCTGAAAAAGGTTATGGCTTTTTAACGCAGGACGACGGCGGTAAAGACGTATTTGTTCATTTTCGTGCGATCATCTCTGATGGGTACAAAACCCTGGTAGAAGGTCAGAAAGTTCAATTTGAAGTTGAACAAGGACAAAAAGGTCTGCAGGCGGCTAACGTACAAGCCATCTAAATGATTTGTGAGGCCCTTGCTGAAAGGTAGGGGCCTTTTCTATTCTGAATCACCACTCAGGTGGCTCATTGGTAAACCAATCACAGTTGCTGTGAGCGGTACGCTTACGTCCTGCATGGCGAATGTGTGTTAAGAGCATTGTAACCATGAAGCGCGTTTTTCAATTTTTTCTGTTCTTTATTTGTTGTTTCCAGCCGTCTTACTCGCTGGCAGACGATAAATCCGTTGTTGCATTTAACACGCAAGTATTAAAGGAAAGCGACTTTAAACCTACGCCTGAAGAAATGACCGGTCTGCAAGAAGATCCCATGGGTGCTGAGCGCCGTGAATTGCAGAACTTTTCTAAAATCGTTGAGTTCATCGAGCATCAGTTTGTGACTGATTACGCAGCCAAACATGACCTGACAGCCGCACCGCAATTTGTTGCTTCATTTAAAGCGGCTTTTGGTAGTGAATCACTCAGCGGTGACAAACTTGACGAAGTGGCTCACTTTGCCGCTCTGCAATTTACCGTGGATGCTCATTTGTACAGGGTTCATGGTGGCCGGGTTGTATTCGACCAAAGTCATCCCATGTTCCCCATTGAAGCCTACTATAAGGCTTACAAAGCTCACAATGAGAGTCAGACACTGGTGTTTTTTGATGAAAACATTGCCAACCTCTGGTGGTTGGGGTTTGTCAGACCCAATGCGATTGAAATTGCTGCTGAAGATGTTGATTACAGTGCACCCTGGTGGCATAAGCTCGGCTAAATAGTTTGCTCAAAAAGGTTTGTTGAGAAGTAACGCTCGGCGCTGTCGGCCAGCATAGTGACAATGGTTTTACCCTGAAATTCAGCCCTGCGTCCCAGTGTCATAGCGACAGCGACAGTCGCGCCGGATGATATGCCCACTGCTACACCTTCCTTGCGGGCTAACAGCCTGGCGGTATCAATGGCCTGCTGGCAATCGATGGTTAGCACCTCATCTATCAGACTTCGATCCAATCCTTTCGGAATATGCCCGGGGTTGATGCCCTGAATGGCATGTTCGCCACTTTCCCCTTTGCTTAACAACGGACACGCACTGGGTTCTGCAGCAATGATTTGAATAGCCGGATTTTGCGCTTTAAGGTAGCGGGCCATACCGGTAAGCGTGCCCCCCGTGCCCATACAGGCAACCAGTGCATCAATCTGGCCATTTGTTTGCTGCCATACCTCACTTGCTGTTGAATGTTGATGGGCGGCGGCATTGGCCGGGTTCGCAAACTGATCCATCGACACAGCCCCCTCGATTTGGTCCAGCAGCCTTTCTGCATGAGCGATTGCGCCGGGCATACCGCCAGCCTGTGACGTTGTGATCAGATTAGCACCATAATGACGAATCATTAACTGCCTTTCTCTGGACATGTGTTGTGGCATAACTATGGTAACCGGGATGTCATAAACCGCGCCCAGCCAGGCGCAGGCGACTCCGCTGTTGCCCGAAGTGGCCTCAATAATGTGTTTTATGCTGCCGTTATGCTGACCCAACAGATCCTCCAGCATCGACAACGCTGCGCGGTCTTTTATCGAACCCGCCGGATTAAAATACTCCAGCTTTGCCAAAATGGTGGCCTTAACATCCCTTGATGCAGGCAGTCGATTGAGTCGCACCATGGGAGTGTTGCCAATGGTTTGTGTAATACACTGGCGAAAGGCGACGGGTTGCGAAAAATCCAGAGCTGAATCAAACATCAAAGTTACTCATTAATATACACAGAGGAGATAAATAGTATGGCTTACCAGGTGTGCAAGAAGTTGCTAAATATTTCGATAAGTTTCATGGTATATTGATATTTATTTCTAGTTTTTATTTGTTGTATGGAAAATAAATCTATGGATTCGATAGACAGAAAAATTCTCTCACTATTGCAGCGCAACAGCGAAATAGCAGTACAGGAGATTGCTGAACAAGTCGGACTGACCACCACGCCGTGTTGGCGTCGTATTCAGCGTTTACAACAACACGGGCCGATTACGCGTAAGGTAGCGTTGCTTGATGCTGAAGCCTTGGGATTAAAGCTTACCGTCTTCGTACAGGTAAAGGCTGCGCGGCATGATGAAAAGTGGTTAACCGAATTTGCCCGCCACTGCAGTGCTTTTGATGAGGTGATAGAGTTTTACCGCATGTCTGGTGAGTACGATTATATGCTCAAGGTTATGGTTGCCGACATGCAAAGCTTCGATCATTTTTACAAGCGATTAATTAAGAACATGCCAATGGGTGATGTGACCTCAAGTTTTGCGATGGAACAAATAAAGTACACAACGGCACTGCCGTTAAGCGGGATTTAGCCAGCTTAAAGGCGGAAAAGTGTATAATGCTTACCATAAAAATACCCTACCTAAATTACTAGCAGGAGATGAGGATGTCGGTTAACCCCTATTGGCAGGATATGTTAATGCTGGATACTCAACTAAGTGATGAAGAGCGCATGTTGCGCGATTCTGCCCACCAGTTTTGTCAGGAAACCCTACAGCCGGGCATTTTAAAGGCTAACCGGGAGGGCCGGTTCGATCCGCAGATCATGCGTCAGTTTGGCGAGATGGGGTTGCTGGGAGCAACCATTAATGGTTATGGCTGTGCCGGGGTCAGTTACGTGGCTTATGGTTTAATCGCCCGCGAGGTCGAGCGGGTCGACAGCAGTTATCGCAGTGCTATGAGTGTACAGTCTTCGCTGGTGATGCATCCCATCTATCAGTTTGGCAGCGAGGAGCAAAAGCAACGATACCTGCCAAAGCTCGCCAGCGGTGAACTGATTGGTTGCTTTGGATTAACCGAACCCAACGCAGGTTCTGATCCCGCCAGTATGGAAACCCGCGCTGAACCCGTTGAAGGTGGCTATCGAATAAACGGCAGTAAGATGTGGATCACTAATTCACCAATTGCTGATATTTGTGTGGTGTGGGCGAAGAATAAGGCGATGAACAATGCAATTTGTGGATTTATTCTGGAGCGTGGTATGCCGGGGCTGTCAACACCAGAAATTAGCGGTAAATTGTCGCTTAAAGCCTCGATCACCGGCGAAATCGTGATGGATGAGGTCTTTGTACCTGAGCAAAATCTACTACCGGGTGTTAGCGGCCTGAAAGGGCCTTTTAGCTGTCTTAATATGGCCCGGTACGGCATTGCGTGGGGGGCCATGGGCGCAGCGGAGTTTTGCTGGCTAGCGGCCCGGCAGTATGGTCTGGACCGCAAACAATTTGGCAAGCCGCTGGCGCAAACTCAGCTGTTTCAAACTAAACTGGCAGATATGCAAACTGAAATCACGCTGGGTTTACAGGCTGCACTACGAGTAGGGCAGTTGATCGATGCGGGGCAGTTTGATCCGGCCATGATTTCCCTGATAAAGCGCAATAACTGTGGTAAAGCGCTCGATATTGCCAGAAAAGCGCGGGATATGCATGGTGGTAATGGGATCTCTGATGAATACCACATTATGCGCCATATGCTGAATCTGGAAACGGTGAACACCTACGAAGGGACTTACGATATTCATGGTTTGATACTCGGTCGCGCACAAACTGGCTTACAGACATTTTTTTAAACCATCAAAGCCTTTAGACGTTAGCACGGCCTGTTAAATTGAACTGACCATAAAGGCAAGAACCATGTCACCAACGTACTGACAAGGAACAATGCAACAAAGTGTATCAACCCGACTGAAACTTATAGCCGGTCCTGACACCAAAGGGCCCTGGATAATTGAAGACAGCCGTGGCCAGTTCCGGTTGTGTATGGCGAACACGACAGCCTCTATCAACAGTGTTGAATAAATCCTGCAAAATGGCGAGTGGGTTGGGCAGTGGCATGGTTCACAGTGGTAAATTTTTCCTGTCTTCATTATTAGTCCTGATTCGACTGGAAAATTGTTAAGAGCCACGAGAATATATGGGGCTAGCGATGCGCTTACCTCTGAAGTCACTGCTGCGGGGGATGAATGCTTCGAGTCATAAGCCCGAGTTGGATTTTAATTTATCCCCTTTGTTTTCCAGCATCGATGGTGTTCAGTTTTCTCAGCTGATTGTTGCAAACAAAGTCGTGTCACTTCACGACACGCTTATGTCGAATTGCTGGCGATCGTTTATCGAAGCTGAGGGAAAGTTAGTGTGCGTAGACGCTCTGTAAACAATGTCCCACTGGTTGGTTCAGGCAGATGGCTGGATATCAGCAAACTGACTGTACGCCAGCCCTTTGGCTGCCGGGTAAAGTTTATTGTTTTGGTAGATAAAGAAGTTATGGTCAGTGATTTGTTGGCGGGTAGACAGCAGATATTCTTTAGCCATGTCACTGTCTGTACCTTCCTGATTGATTTGCACTGCATAGTCTTTGGCAGTCGTCATTTCGTTTAGCTGCGTTAACGATAGCAATTTATTCATTCTGTCACTCAGCCGGTTATCTTTATTCAGGTAATCAACAAACCTTTGCTCTGCTTTAGTGTCCCCCCCGGCAGATGCTGAACTGTACTGCCATTCACCATTTGCATAGCCAAGGTCGGGTAAAACGCTGAGATCAAATCTCTGAGCCAGATCCTCAACTTCGGACGCAACCCGCTGTTGATAAAAGTCGAGCATGTCGGCAATAGTTTGTGGTGAAGCATTGGATTCACCGTTTTGAATTTTCTCTACCAGGTCGTCGATACTGTTAAGATTCACCAAACCCGACTCGACCTCCTGTAAGGCTTCTCGTTGCGCACTACCCGGACGTTTAGATAGCGCCGCCAAATCGTTCACGCCGTTTTCATAGTTTTTAATGTAGTCGAGTAATGAGAGGTTACCGGTTACTGTTGGCGTCATGATGTAAGGTTACCAAGTGGCTGAAATCAGCACAGAGCAATGCAGGTTTAGTACCAGATAAACTATTGCGGGTCAGGACTGCGATAACAAGAACGATAGCGGAATTGCCGCTATTCAACTGCGTCAAAGGCGGCAAGCGCGATGCCATGTCTGAGTCAGTGCCGGCAAGTCATTGCCATACCGCAAGCAAGTGCCTTCAGGTTTAAGCCATCTCAGCGTTATGGCTCTGACAAAGGAATGAGGAGTTTGAGACGGACTGCTTACCAACGCTGCAGCATGCGTTTATAGACTTCTCGGTCCAACAATGTTGGTCGTGGCAGTACCGGTTGGGCATTAAGTTGTGCTTGCGCATCGGGCCAGCGACTAAATTGCTCACCATCAATCACAAACAAAGAGGCTTGTCCTGGTTTGGTTTTATCCAGTGGTAAAACACCTTTTTGCGACATCGGTGGAACGTCTGTATGATGCATCTTCGAGCTGGTTATCCAATCCGCGGTACCGTCACCATTGATATCCATGCTGGTCCAGCCAACCGCCATTGTCACGTTAAACCGGCCATCCCGCTGGATGTCGCGAATGTAAGTATCAAACTCATCCAGTAGCTGTTGGGCATTTGGATAATCCTTGTGCAAGCTGATTGTTATGGCTGATGTCACCAAAGGATAGGGTGAAACAAACAAGGGCTTTTCGCCGTCGTTGATAAGCATTCTGTTAAATTCGGCAATTATCAGCCAGTCTTCAAAAACATAGTCCGCACGTTTTTCTGACAGTTGACTGAACATGTCGAAAAGGGTCGGGTTACGTACCCAGGATACGGGTTTCACATTACGCATTGCTGGCGTATTGGCAATACGGTTGGTCGTTGCAACCCGACTATTGCGAATGTGGGAGAACTGGGTAACTTCATCGAGTGGAAACTTACGGCTGGCTACATACAGTAGGGCGGGTAGGTAGGCTTTGCTATAGAGCAGGTTGTCGCGCTGTTCCTGCAGGGCAAAATGCGCAAATTCGCCGTCGTACTTGCCGGTAAGTAAACCGCTGCCGGAAAAGGCTGGACGGTCGACCGCCAAGGTGACTTCTACGCCCAGCTTACTGAATGCCTGTGCAATCAGTTGATTGAGCCTGGCATTTTCGAACTCTTCGCTCACCAGAGTGGGTAAAGGGTTAGCAACTAACGTGATGGGGGATTGCGCCGCAGCAGGAAAAGTTAATACCATTAACCATGCTGACAGAAGGCTAATCACCACACCGTTTAATTGCATCTTTACCATACCTCTTTAAACATTACTCGCCAAACGCTCCTGCGGCACCCGGAAACACAACCGGGCTCTCAAAGCCATCTTTACTGACACTGGCCACGCCGAAGAAGTAGTTATCAATCACTACGTTCTGTAAGGTAAATTCGGTCACATCACCGACAAATCGGCTAAATTGCCACTGTGGGGCGTCGGTGTAGCGCCAGTAAATCTTATAGCCGGCTAAGTGCGGGTTTTGCGCTTTGTCCAACGCCTGCCAGCTCAGGGTGGTAGAAGGTTCTACAGCCCCTTTAATGCTGACGTCGATAGGCGGATTGGGGGCCCAGGCCATACTTGCCAGACTTACCGCATTCAGCGCAGTGAGTTTAGCGGCATAATCAAAGTTAACGCCATCAATCGTATCGCCATATTTGATACCGTTTTCTTCCCGTAAGTCCTGGTGCTGGCGAACGTAGTTTTCATTGGTTTCCATGATCCGTACACCGGGGAAGCCAAGGTCGTTGAACGGGCGATGATGTCCGCCGCGACCGAATCTGTCCAGGCGATAAACCACCATGGTATCCAGGTTAGGAATATAGCGGTCGGCGACTAAATCAATATAGCGGGCCAGGTTGCGGCTAGGCGAGTCAACCTCACCGCCGGTGAAGCGGCGAATGGTTGCTTCGCGGTCGGTTTCGGTCTGACGCGTGCCTTCGGCAAAAATGCGGGCGGTGGTGTTGTTGATAACCCCGTTAATCCCTTCAATATTGCCAATCATATCGTTATTAAGTACAGCTTTTAACCGCCAGCCAGCTTTAGCGGCTTGCTCAGCCAGAATTTTACCGCCAAATAAGCCCTGCTCTTCGCCAGACAGTGCAGCATAAACAATGCTGCCGTTAAAACGATACTGACTGAGTACGCGAGCGGCTTCCAGCGTGCCTGCTACCCCTGAGGCGTTGTCATTAGCGCCGGGGGAGTCTGAGGTGGCATTCATCACATCAGATACCCGTGAATCAATATCGCCCGACATCAACACATAGCGACCCGGATCGCTGACGCCGCGCTGTACAGCAATTACACTGACTACTTCAACCGGATCAGGGATGCGTTTCTCACCACTGATGGTGGCAGAACTGTAATACACCTCCAGGCAATTGCCACACGCGGCAGAGATGCGCTCAAACTCGGCTTTTATCCAGCGGCGTGCGGCACCAATACCCCGGGTATCCGACTCGGTATCAGAGAGCGTGTGGCGGGTACCAAAACTCACCAGCTTCTCGATATCCTGTTCTATTCGTTCGGCAGAAACATTGGCCGCAATATCATGCAACTGGGGTTGATCAACATACTCGAGCGGAGCAGCCTGCAAAGCGAAGCTGCCGCTAAAAAACAGTAACGTAAGTGGACGTATTATTTTCATTATAACCACCGTCAGTGCGTGAGATTAAATAAACGCGTAGGCGTCGCCAAACAGGTTTTCTTTTCTCAGGCCACGTTCGAAGAAATCGTCGCGGGCGACCTTGGCCATGTCGAAGCGCCCGGCGATATAAACCTGTACGCCGGATAAGTCGGCGTAATCAGCCAGCACGGCATGGTGTACCCAACCCTTGCGACCCTCCCAGTCATCGGCTGCGTTTTCGACTACCGGAATATAGGTCAGGTGCGGATGGTGTGCGGCCAGCGAAACCAGTTCTTTATGGTAATACAGATCCTCCAGGTGCTTTCCTCCCCAGTACAGGGTGATTTCACGGTTCGGATTGACCTTCAGTGATTGCATAAGAATGGAATAAGTGTAAGAAAAGCCGGTACCACCAGCGACCAGAATGATTGGCATATCACCGTCTTGCAGGGTGGCCTGGCCATGCCCGCCGGAGATGAAAATGGCTTTTTCCTGACGCATGCGGTCGAGCACTTCGCCAGCGTAACTGTTACCGGGCTCTGCCCCAATATGCAGTTCAAGACGGTTGTTGTCGTGCGCCGCATTGGCGATAGAAAAAGGACGTTTATCGTCTTCAGCCATGTGTACCAAAACGTACTGTCCCGATTGGAAGTCGAGAGAGACATCGGGGGTCAGATCAACCCGATAAACCGTCTTGGTCAGTGGTGCTATACCTTCAACCTGGCATCTAATTTGTGACATGTATACAGAATCTCTTATTGTTTGTAGGTTTACGTTATTGTCCGGAATTTGCACTGTTGATGATACCGAGTTCATCCCAGATTGCATCTACCCGGTCTTTTACCGCTTGCTCCATAACGATGGGCTCACCCCATTCCCGGTCGGTTTCGCCGGGCATTTTATTGGTGGCATCCAGCCCCATCTTGGAACCCAGCCCTGATACCGGCGAGGCGAAATCAAGATAATCTATGGGCGTGTTTTCAATCATTACTGTATCACGGGCGGGATCCATTCGGGTAGTAATCGCCCAAATCACATCCTGCCAGTCGCGAGCATTGACGTCGTCATCGCATACCACAACAAATTTGGTGTACATAAACTGACGTAAGAAAGACCAAACGCCCATCATCACCCGTTTGGCGTGGCCGGGATACTGTTTCTTCATGGTCACTACCGCCATGCGATAGGAACAGCCTTCCGGCGGCAGATAAAAATCCACAATTTCAGGAAACTGCTTTTGTAGGATTGGCACAAACACTTCATTGAGCGCTACCCCGAGGACTGCGGGCTCATCTGGCGGCCGACCGGTGTAGGTAGAATGATAAATCGGATCCTTACGGTGAGTGATATGAGTGACCGTAAAGACCGGGAACTCATCTACTTCGTTGTAATAGCCGGTGTGATCGCCATACGGACCTTCTGGCGCGGTTTCGTCCTGGGCAATATAGCCTTCCAGCACAAACTCAGCACTGGCTGGTACCTGTAAATCATTGCTTACCGACTTCACAACTTCGGTTTTATCGCCGCGCAACAGTCCGGCAAACGCATACTCAGAAAGCGTATCCGGTACCGGCGTCACCGCGCCAAGAATAGTGGCCGGATCGGCACCCAAAGCTACTGATACCGGATAAGGCTCGCCGGGGTGAGTCTGGCACCATTCGCGAAAATCCAGTGCACCGCCGCGGTGGGACAGCCAACGCATTATAAGTTTGTTTTTACCCAGTAACTGCTGACGGTAAATCCCCAGGTTCTGGCGTTTTTTGTGCGGGCCTTTGGTAACTGTGAGCCCCCATGTGATAAGCGGAGCGGCGTCACCAGGCCAGCAATGCTGAACCGGCAAGCGGGTGAGATCAACCTCATCACCACTTAACACTACCTCCTGACAGGGGGCTTTGCGGACTTCCTTGGCCGGCATATTCAGTACCTGCTTAAATACCGGGAGTTTTTCCCAGAGATCTTTGAGTCCTTTGGGCGGTTCAGGTTCTTTTAAATAGGCTAGTAGTTTACCGACTTCACGCAGAGCGGTTACCGAGTTTTGTCCCATGCCCAGCGCAACACGCTCGGGCGTACCAAACAGGTTCATTAATACCGGAATATCAAAGTCAACCGGGTTTTCAAATAACAGCGCAGGGCCGCCGGCACGCAGGGTACGGTCGGCTATTTCGGTCATTTCCAGTTTGGTACTGATTGGTTTGGTGATGCGCACTAAATCGCCGTTTTTTTCTAACTGACTGATAAAGTCGCGTAAATCTTTATACTTCATAGTTTGTGGCTATCCCAGCTGCGTGCTTTGGGTTTTTATGATACCCATCAAAACAGGATTATTTTCAGGAGTATACCATTAAAGACCCTGAGCCGATCACTCATGGACGTGGATTCAGCGTTTTCTGCCCGAGGCTGTTATTAGCTGGTTGCGTTTTTGCCAATAAGGGTATTATATAAACATTGAGTGAATGGTTTTAAAAACCGGTTGGTGAGCGCTGAATATCGTCATGACTTGTTGGCTATACAAGCGCATACTGGCTATACAAGTAAAAGAGAATAATTGCCTGGAGTCCTTATGGCTTTTTCACACGACGTCATCGAAGAGCTAAACCTGTTATTGAAGTTTCCTGCCGAAAGTCTGATGCAGGGATTAAAAATTCACCACGATGCCACTCAGTCCATTGTTGAAGCCGCAGCACGGCTGTATTCCAAAGGGTTGATAACCCAGGTAGACGGGGGCTATCTTACCGAGCTTGGTATTGACGTAGTAGAACATACGCGGCGGATTAACAGCGCCATGAACATTAAATTTAATTAGGTTTTTGTGCCGCCGGCCGATAAAACGCCTAGAGGCGACGAGTTAGCTGGAAGAATGTGATATGCAGAACATAGGTGGTTTATTACTGATGCTCTCAGTCCTATGGCTGGGAGTCGGTAGCGCAGTGAAGGCGCAGGAGATTAAAGCGGTACAGCTTTATACTCAGGACGAGTTGATCAATATGATTAATCGTAATGAGCATCTCGACCGGGTGGTGATGGATCGTTGCCAGTTAAATCAGGATATTGAAGCCAGAGCAGAAGTACTCAAAGTGCCTGCCTATCAGTTTTTGTGGGGCGATATGCTGGCCTGGGGTGTTTGTGTCGAAGCCGATCCGGAAAGAGGCGTCGATTTTATGCGTCAGGCCGCCGATCAGGGCCTGCCGGCGGCACTTGAGCAGCTTGGCCGCTATTACAGCAAAGGCACGCTGGTGCAACAAGACCGCAAACGGGCAGTGATATATCTGCGCGAAGCCTCAGCATTGGGTAATCTGAAAGCCCAGATGCAACTGGCCGAACTGTTTATCGACGGCTATGGTTCACCGTATGACTATCAGGACGCCTACCAGTGGTTGTACAACGCGGTAACGGCAGATAAACAAACTCACCAAACTATCGCGACCTACCTCAAAGAACTCGAAAAGCTCATGCATCCCCGGGCGGTCAGGGCAGCACGAACGCCTCTCGATTCTTAACTCCACTGCTCGTTCAGGTCCTATAAGAAACGACCGCAGGCCTGTTGGATTTCTGTATACTTGAGCAAAATCATAGGATTAACTCATATTTGCGGCAAGGAACAGGGCAGTGCAGGTAAACCAACAGGAAATCAACGTCGTTGACGCAAAACTCAACGGGCAAAACGGATTAAAAGCAGCGCTGGCGGTGGCGTTCTGGTCGGTACCCATACTAGTGCTATGGTACTGGCTTTATCTGTATGACGACCGCTTTGCACCGATCATGCTGGCACTCAGCGGCGCGGCAATTGGCATTGTTGTGCGGTTCTACGGACGTGGTTATCAGCCTTCTTTCGCGGTAATGGCATTTTTGGCTCACCTTACTGTGGTCGTGGCGGCTTTTATGTTTGGCCTGAGCCTCGGTGAAGGGCAATCGGTACGGGCTTTTATTTTAGTCGGTCTGTACGGTATTGGCGCCTGGTCGGCGGCGTACTTGGGCAGGCTAACTATTCCCTTTGAGCTGCACCGGGCATTTTACGTCCTCACTGAAGAAGCACCGCATACCAGCAGCAGGCGCCTGAAGAACCGTTGGTTTTTAATAATGCCGTTGGCGGTAGCCGGTTGCTGCCTGACTCTGACGGCCTCTTTATTCGGATTAACCGGCTTCGAGATATTTCGGGCATCGCAATCTCATCACGAAAGCCGTATGGCCAAGCGCGAAGCGTTTGAAGCACGGGCTATCGACGTCAGATCTGCAAACCTTGATACCTTGTCCACAGAGGAAGCGATGCGCCACGCATTTGCTTTCTTCACCGGACGTTTACCCAATAATAAAGGTAATCGCTACACCAATTATCCGAAGTTTGACTATAAAGCAAAACGCATATTGTCCTACCTCACTGAAGAGCGCGGTAATGTCAGAGCAAAGTTTATTCTGGGTAAGCTTACCTACAACGAAAACGGTTTAGCATTGATCCAGCAAGCCGCCGATGAAGGTGATATCTACGCGAAGATTCATGTGGCGACAGAGTTTGGTTGCTATGGCGAGCCTGAGAAAGCCACACAACTACTTAATATGCTAGCGAAAACTACCGATGAAAAAAGTGCGCTGGATGAAATTTATTCGGTGTTAAGTGTGAGTTATGAACAAATCTGCGCTGAATACCGTGTTCCTGATTTTGCCCGGATGTATATTCCTTAATCCCGGCAAAAGTCATCAACAAAGGGCCTGCACAGACCCCTTGCTGAAGATGCTTAATTGACAAAGTGTTCGGTATGGCGAGTAAACACGGTAAAATCTTCGTTGCTGATGTTACTGACATAGTGCCACTGGGTGGTTACCATGGAGAGGTTAAATGACATGGTCATGTAGCCTCGCTCATGAAGATTACAGTAACTGAGATCATCTATTAGCAGGGGCAAAGCGTCGGCCAGTCGTTTGGCTTGGTCTGTTTTAAGGCCAAGGTAATCTTCCATGCCTGGTGAGGAAACACTCGGCGTTGCATATTCCATGGCCACGGTTTCGCCGCGGTTATCAGTAAGCTTACTGACCCAGCCGTTATGCGTATCTCCGGCAATGACCAGTAAGGACTTTTGCGCATCCGAGAATAACCCGAGTACTTTGTCACGCTCTGCGGCATAACCATCCCAGGCGTCCAGATTGTAGGGGAGTTTGGTGGTTAAACGAGCTTGTTCTTGGGCACTCAGGATGGCACCCGCTTGTTGTTTTTTGAGCAGGCCGAGTAATTCTTCGATAGCACCTGCAACGGCTTCGCGCTGGCTGGTTAATACCTCAGCCGGATAATGCATTTTACCCATCAGGACCTGCTGGCCCAGCACCTGCCAGCGGGCACTACTTTGTTTAACTTCATTGGCTAGCCAGTTAAACTGGGCATCGCCCAATAAGGTGCGGTCCGGGTTATTGAGTGCCTGCATAAATGCCTTGCTGTCAAGCTGGCCATCGGCCTGTTTATAATCGGCCATATTAAGTTGCTTTTCCCGGCCAATTACACGTGTATCTAGCATGTACAGGTTAACCAGGTTGCCAAATTCAAAGCTGCGGTAGATCTGCGGATTATCATCGCCCATGGGGGGGCGAATCGGTAACCATTCGTAATAGGCTTGAATAGCCGCGGTGCGCCGGACAAAAAAATCTCCCTCGTCGGCAGAATGGTTCTGAGCGCCCAACATATAGGTGTCATTGGCAATTTCGTGGTCATCCCAGATGGCAATAAAAGGCTTACGTTGATGCAGCAATTGCAGGCCGTTGTCCTGCCGGTAGGTTGCATAGCGCAGCCGGTAATCCTTAAGCGTGAGCAGCTCACCTTCATTACCCGGCAAAAAGTCGCGGCCTATGGATTCTGCGTTGGCCGTGGCATAACCGCCTTTCGGGTATTCATATATATAATCGCCCAGGTGCAGTACTGCATCAACTTCACTGTCCTCGGCGGCCGCTTTGTAGGCGTTGAAATAACCGGCCGGATAATTGGCGCAGGAAAAAATAGCAAATTTCAGCTTATCAATTACGCCCGTAGACAGGGTACTGGTGGTGCCCGTGACGGAGCGGTTTTCGCTGGTAAAAAAGCGGTAATAGAACGACCCGCCTGCGGGTAAATTCTGCACATCAATTTTGACGGTGAAATCGTTGTTGCGAGTGGTTTTTGCTACGCCGTCGCGCAGCGGTGAGTTGAAGTCTGGCGACGTCGCAATTTGCCAGCGCACATAACCACTGTCTTCGTTGTCGGCGGGCACGGCTCGGGTCCACAGGATCACGGCATTGGTGGTTGGATCGCCACTGGCTATGCCATGGGTAAATTCAACCGCCGGAAAATACGCTTCGTTTTTGGGTGCCGAAGCACAACTGGTTAACTGGGTCGACAGGGTAAGACTACCGCTGAGTAAAGAAGAAAGTTTAATGAATCGTCGTCTGTCCATGGCACTTAAGAACTGTAAGAAAATGAATGCTCACTGTAGCGTAACTGGCGCAGCTTGCCTACCTTCTGCCGTCCGACACAACGCTTTGCAATTTAGCCGGAGCTGGATAATAGTTAGGATTACCTTTTGGCTACACAGTGAGGGTAGCACATGGAACTCGGCGCATTTTCGGTAAGTTTATCGGTAAAAAATATCCATACTTCAAAGGCATTTTACGAGAAACTTGGCTTCAGCGAGTCTGGCGGTGACATTAACCAGAACTGGCTGATTATGAAAAATGGCAAGAATGTCATTGGCCTTTTTCAGGGCATGTTTGAAGGCAATGTACTGACTTTCAATCCAGGGTGGGATCAGGGGTGTGACCCACTCGAGTCATTTACGTCGGTGCAGGAAGTCGAGTCAGTTCTGACCGATGCCGGTGTAATTCTGACCAAGAAAACCCAATCAGGCTCTTCGGGGCCTGACAGCATCGCCATGATTGATCCCGACGGCAACGCTATCTTAATCGATCAGCATGTCTGACTTGCGGTAAACAAAACTGCATATCGGGTCAGTAGCATCGCTGACATATTTGTTTACAATCCTGTCTAACCGGTGACTGGCGCCTTGCGGCGCTTTTCTTTATGGTGTGATGTGTGAAAATTCGTTCCGACAGCTGTATTGTTTAAAGCCGGGTCGGTCTGGAAGTTTCAACTCACTATATTAACGCTACATAAGGTAACATTTTAATGAAAAAGCTTTTGATTGCAGGTGTGGTCTGTGCTGCACTGCTTGGCGGATGTGCCACAGAAAAAGCTCAGGCGCCGGCCAGTCCGGTTGCTACGCCAGAGAGCGTAATGGTATCGCCTAACGACGACAGACAGTACGATACTTTTACTTTGCCCAACCAACTAGAAGTGATGCTGGTTTCTGACCCGGCAGCCGAAAAATCGGCCGCATCACTGAGTGTAAGTGTAGGCTTGTTGCACGACCCAATGTCTCAACAGGGTATGGCGCACTATCTTGAGCATATGCTGTTTTTAGGTACAGAACGTTACCCGGATACCAAAGGGTATACCGAGTTTATGACCGCCAACGGTGGTCAGCACAATGCCTATACCTGGTTGGATATCACCAACTACATGTTTAAAATCAATAACGATGCCTACGGCGAAGCCCTCGATCGTTTTTCTGATTTCTTCAAAGCGCCCAAGCTTTACCCTGAGTACACCGACAAAGAAAAAAATGCGGTCAATGCGGAATGGTCTATGCGCCGTGAGATGGATTACTTTGGTCAGTTTAAACTGGCACGTAGTCTGATGGGCGACCACCCGGCTAACCGCTTCCTAATTGGTAACCTGGAATCCCTCGGTGATAAGGAAGGCAGCAAACTGCATACCGAAACGGTGAATTTCTACGAGCGTTATTACTCGGCCAACATTATGAAACTGGCGATGATCAGCAACCGTCCGCTGGACGAAATGAAAGCGCTGGCGGAAGAATACTTTGGCAATATTGAAAACAAGAATATCGACAATCCTACGGTTGACGATAAGCTCGACTTTTCCAAAGTTGGCGGCAAGCGAATTCATTACGTACCCAATGAAGATGTGAAAAAGCTCAACATTGATTTCACCATCAGTGATAACAGCGACGAATTTGCCACCAAGCCTAACCAGTTCCTCACTTACCTGATTGGTTCTGAGATGCCTGGTACGCCGGCTTATCAGTTAAAAGCGATGGGGCTGATTTCGAATTTGTCAGCCTCAGCGTCACCGAATATGTATGGTAATTATGGCTCGTTCAGCATTAACATCGACCTGACTGATGCCGGTATGCAAAATCGCGAAGCCATCGTGGCAGTGGTTATGCAATATATCAATCTGATCCGCGAACAAGGCGTTGATGCCAAATACTTCAGTGAAATTCAGACCAGCCTGAACAATCGTTTCCGCTTCCTGCAAAAAACCGATGAGTTTGGCTATGTGTCGAATCTGGCGGCGGCCATGCAGGAAGTACCGGCTAAGTTTGCGGTATCCTCACCGTTTTATTACGAAAGCTTTGATGCTGAAGCTATTGAAGATGTCCTGGCGCAGTTAACACCCGAACGCGTTCGTATCTGGTATATCAGTAAAAATGAGCCATCAGACAGCCAGCTTCACTTCTACGATGGTAAATATCAGGTTGACACCATTAGCGAAGATGAAATTGCCACCTGGCAACAACCCGCCCAAATCGCGCTGAATTTACCGGCGGTAAATACATTGCTACCGGAAGAATTTGCCCTGAAGCCGCAGACGCCACAGGAAAAACCTGAGCTGGTGATTGATGAAAACGGCGTTAAAGTGTGGTCGTTCCCTAGCCAGGCGTTTACCGAGCAACCGCGTGGTGAAATGACCGTATATATCAATTCAGGTGTGCCGGAGACTGACGTCAAAGCAACGGTAATGACAGCCCTGTGGCAAGACCTTTACAGCCTGCAACAAAGCGCGTTGATGACCGAGGCAAGCATTGCCGGGATGTCTTTACGCTTCAATGACGGTAATGGTATCAGTCTGGCCATTGGTGGCTTTACCGATAAACAGCCTGAGTTACTGACCAAAGCCCTCAATGCACTGGTGGTGGATGTTAACGAGCAGAACTTTGCTCAGGCAGTCGATCGCTACGTGCGCGGTTTGCAGAATGCCGGCAAGAAATTCCCTTTCTATCAGGCGTTTGATGCTTATAACAATCTGATCCGTGAAGGTAATTTCAATACTGAATCACTCATCAGCGCGGCTGAATCGTTAACGGTGGCCGATATGCAGGCATTTATGCAGGCATTGTTAAGTGAAAACCAACTGCGTATTTTTGCCTTTGGTAACTATGACAAGGCCGATCTGGATAACGCGGTAGCTTTGGTTAAAGACACTCTGCCGGACAATCGCACCAGCGTAAATTACGACATGCGTGAGTTCTGGCAACCGCAGGCTGAGCAGACCCTGGTTTGGCAGCAGGACCTGACCGTTGCCGATGTGGCACTGATTGATGTGATGGTGCACCCAGAACCAGGTTTTGATACCCGGGCCGCCGGCACAGTATTACGTGGTCACTTCAGAACCGTCGCCTTTGACAAACTGCGTACCGAAGAGCAACTGGCTTATGCCGTGGGTGGCATGGCAACCAGCATTGGTGACTACACCGGTTTTGCCATGTTTATTCAAACCCCGGTTAAAGATGTGGCGGCCATGCAGGCGCGTTTTGATGCATTTAAAACACAATACAAAGATGCATTGGATGCCCTAACGGAAGCAGAATTTGCCAAGTTAAAAACCAGTGCACTGGTGGCGCTGAAAGAGGCGCCTAAGAACATGCGTGACGAAGTGGTACCGTTTATTTCAGACTGGTACCGGGAGAAATACGACTTCGACAGCGAGCAAAAGCTGATTGCCGCGGTTGAGAAAGTGACCCTGGAAGACGTTAAAGCGTTTTATCAGCAAACTATGCTTAACGATAAAGCCGCGCGAATATCTGTGCAACTGCGTGGCACCAGCTTTGTGGAACAACCTTTTGCGAATATCGAAGGGGCCACGAAAGTTGACGATCTGGCGGGTTTCCACGAGTCGATGAAAAAACAATAAGCGAAAAACGCTTTACTGAAACGCAATCCAAAACGGTGGCTCAGGCCACCGTTTTTTTATGCTGTGGTCCGTTATATACTGGCACCACTACAATTCTTATACGCAATTGAGTATTTAATGAGCCAGATTAGTATTATACTGGCAGCAATACATCAAACCACAGAGTTTATATGACAGATGATCCGCACTACGAGCGGGAAAAAGCCAAGTACGACAATCCGGTAGCCAGCCGAGAATTTTTGCTGGAAACCCTTAAAGAGCATGGCAAGCCCATGGCCTTTATGGACATTTGCCAAAGTGTAAATGCCCAGGACGAAGACAGCCGGATTGGTATTCAACGACGCCTGCGCGCCATGGAGCGTGAGGGGCAAATTCAATTTACCAAACAAAAGCGATATGCCGTTCTGCAACAGGAACAGCTTATCCGCGGGCGCGTTATAGGCCACCGGGACGGTTACGGTTTCCTGCGCCCGGACGACAATTCCGGTGATTTGTTTATCAGCGCCGGACAGATGCAAATGTTTATGCATGATGACAGGGTGGAGGCTCGCGAAAGCGGTACTGACCGCCGTGGTCGTCGCGAGGCCTACATTAATCAGGTGATAGAACCACGAAAAGAACCCATTGTTGGCCGCTATTTTACAGAGCAGGGCATGGGGATGGTTATTCCTGATGACAGCCGCATTAATTTTGAAATCATTATCCCTCCAGAACATGCACATGGCGCCAGGCAAGGCAATGTAGTGGTGGTGGAAATCACCCAGCGACCACGCCGTCGGGTAAGCCCGGTTGGCCGCATTATTGAAGTGCTCGGTGAACACATGGCGCCGGGGATGGAAATTGAAATGGCCCTGCGCACCTTTGATATTCCGCATCAGTGGCCCAAAGGGGTTAGCCGCCAGATTGACGGGTTAACCGACAGTGTCAGGGAAGAAGATAAAACCGGTAGAGTCGATTTGCGTCAGTTACCGCTTGTCACCATCGACGGTGAAGACGCGCGTGACTTCGACGATGCGGTGTTTTGTGAACCGCTGGAAAACGGCGGCTGGCAGCTGTGGGTGGCCATTGCTGATGTCAGTCAGTATGTAACGCCCGGCAGTGCGTTGGATGCTGAAGCATTAGAACGGGGGAACTCGGTATATTTCCCTGAACAGGTTATCCCTATGTTGCCGGAAGTGTTGTCTAACGGGTTATGTTCATTGAACCCGGAAGTCGACCGTCTCTGCATGGTTTGTGAAATGACCATCAGCCCGGCCGGTAAGCTGGATAAATACCAGTTTTACGAAGCGGTGATGAATTCCCATGCCCGCTTTACCTACAGTAAAGTGTGGCAAATATTAAGTGGCAATAAAGAGCTTCATCAACGTTACGAAGCGTTTGTGCCGCATTTGCGTCACTTACACGATCTTTACCGTGCACTGAAAAAAGCCCGTGCGCAACGTGGCGCTATCGAATTTGAGACCCAGGAAAGTAAGTTTGTTTTCAATGCCCAGCGGAAAATAGAAAACATCGTACCCATTGAGCGTAACGATGCGCACAAACTTATTGAAGAGTGCATGATCATGGCCAACGTCAGTGCGGCCCTATATATTGAAAACAATCATGCACACTCACTGTTTCGGGTGCATGATAAACCCGATGCGGACAGACTGACGGCGTTTACCTCTTACCTGGGAGAAGTGGGTATCCCGCATAGTATTGTTGAGGGCGCGTCGCCGGCCGATTTTACCGCGGTGGTCAGCAAAACCCGTGGTCGTCCTGATCAGGAACTGATCCAGACCATGTTGTTGCGCTCCATGAAACAGGCTATTTACGACGGTGACAATATCGGCCACTTTGGCCTGGCACTGGACGCTTACGCCCATTTTACCTCGCCGATACGCCGTTATCCGGATCTGGTGGTACACCGCACTATTAAGTCGATCCTTAAAAAGCATGGTCAGACCGTTCATGGTGCCAAGTCATACAGCGAAGAGGAAGTTGCGCAATTAGGCGAGCAATGCTCAATGACCGAGCGCCGCGCCGATGATGCTACCCGGGACGTTAGCGACTGGCTCAAATGCGAGTTTATGCAGGACCACGTGGGCGAAACCTTTGAAGGCGTAGTGAGCTCGGTGACCGGTTTCGGTATTTTCGTGCGCATCACCGAGTATCATATAGACGGTCTGGTGCATATTACCTCCCTCGACGATGACTACTATCGCTACGATGAAGTGAAGCAAACACTCAGTGGCGAGAGCGGAGCCCGTCAGTACCGCTTAGGCGATCAACTGGAAGTCAAAGTAGCGGCTGTGAATCTGGATGAACGCAAGATAGATTTGGTGCTCGATAGCAAATGGCTACGCTCCCATGGCGGTAAAAAAGCTAAGGTGGCCAGCAAGCGCAGTGGTGATGAAAAATCGACTGGCCGCCAGCGTCGTAGTGCTAAAGACAGCGATAAAAGCGGTGCGAAAAACTCAGGTAAATCACGACGTAAGCCAGCGGCAAAGTCTGGCAGTACAGCTAGTAAGCGCGGTAGCTCCAAGAAGGGGCGGCCGGCAAAAGGTAAGAAAGATTAATGGCACAGCAAGAATGGTTATACGGCCTGCACGCCATGCAGGCAGTAATTGAAAACGAACCCGAACGATTGATTGAAATCTGGGTGTTGAAAGGGCGTGATGATGAGCGTCTCGTGAACATTGTAAATCAGGCCCGTCGGTTCGGTGTGGCGGTGCAGTTTTGCCATCGCAAAGTGCTCGACGATAAAGTGAAAGGAGAGCAACACCAGGGCATAGTGGCCCGTGCAAAACCAGCCAAAACCCTGGACGAGAGTGATTTGGACCGCTTGCTTGACTCAACCCCTGCGCCTTTATTGCTGGTGCTGGATGGGGTGACCGATCCGCATAATATCGGGGCGTGCCTGCGGACCGCAGACGCGGCCGGGGCCCATGCGCTAATTGTGCCTAAAGACAAGTCCGGAGGATTAACCGGCACGGCCAGAAAAGTGGCTTGTGGTGCGGCCGAAGTGGTGCCTTTTATTCAGGTCACCAACCTGTCGCGAACCTTAAAGCAGTTGCAGGATAAGGGCGTTTGGGTGATAGGGACGGCCGGCGAAGCCGAGCAACTGATTTATGATTGCAAACTAAGCGGACCTATGGCGTTGGTCATGGGCGCCGAAGGCAAGGGCATGCGCCGCTTAACCAGAGAAACCTGCGACGAACTGGTAAAGCTGCCCATGGCTGGCAGCGTATCCAGTTTAAATGTGTCGGTTGCCACCGGGATCTGTTTATACGAGATTGTCCGTCAGCGCGGGTTATAACAGCCCGTGCAATCTATAGAGCAACTAGAACGTTGGATGACGGCGATATCTGAGCCACATATTGTGCTGGGCTACGGCAGTTTGATGAATGGTGACTCGCGTAGTCGACATTCCGGTATTCCCCATGATGGCGTTGAAGTTGAGGTCTATGGTTTCGAGCGAGGCTGGATAACCCGCTCAGAACCCGAATTGCAGACCTACGTAGGGGCTTATCAGAAAATCAACGGTTGGCTGAATGCCCAACTGGTCCCCACGCTTCTGGATCCGGGGCTGCAAAAGCGTGAACAGGACTACCGTTTTACGCCTGTTAGCATCGGACAACTCAGTTTTGAATTACCAGACGAGCTGACCGGGCGCTTGCTGGAGTGGTTAAAGCAGCGTGATATCTGGATTTGTGAATCGCTGAAAATTGAGCCCTCCAGCCCCAACTATCCGGTGTATCAAAGTTACATTGATACCTGCCTCGCCGGTTGTCTGGAGTTAGGGGGGGAAGCTGCAGCCAGACGATTTATGGCATCGACCACAGGTTGGCAGCATCACCGGATGAACGACCGTGTTGCGCCCAGGTATCCACGGGCCGCGCAGGTAAACCCAGACTACTTTGCGGTGATTGACCAACTGCTGGGAGAGCAAGAGTGAGCTTCGAGTCAGAGCGCCTCAGGCTACGTCGCCTGTGCCGTGACGATGTTGACTTTATTCTGGCCGTGACCAACGATGAACAATGGCTGGCGTATATCGGTGATCGTGGGATTCATGATAACGGTCAGGCAAGTCAGTATATCAGTGTTACCAGTGACAGTTTTGCAGCCAAAGGGTATGGCTTATGGCTGGTTGAAGCGAAAGCTGCAGAGGGGGATCCGCGGATTGGTTTGTGTGGTTTTATTCGTCGTTCTTTTCTGAATTGTCCTGACCTTGGCTATGCCTTTTTACCCCGAGGACGCGGAAAAGGTTATGCGTCCGAAGCGGTAAATCTGGTACTAAGTTGGGCTGCCTTCCATACCAATGAACGTCAGGTCAGTGCTATCTGCCGGCCAGACAATTTCGCCTCCCTGGCGGTTTTGGAACGCACCGGCTTTAAGCGCATCGGCAAATTGTTTCAACCCCAGCAACTCCCTCACGATTTCTTCCTGCATCGCTTGTAACGAGGTAAAACACACTCTGCCGGGCATGGACAATTTGCCTTTGACTTAAGTTGCATATGCTATACTTTAGTAGATATTACTCTATGTAGAGTTTATTCAGACAGGGAGCAGGGACGTCTTGGGCTCAATCGCATCTATCAAAAGCCAACTTACCCTCATCAGCCAGCGCTACGGCAGAACGCTGACGCTTATGGCGGTTGTGTTGTTTTTGACGTTTGATTTCGTGGCGCTATCGCTTAATGTCTGGCTGTCCTACCGAATTGAAGCCGCTGCCATCAACATAAATCTTTCAGGCCGGCAGCGTATGCTGAGTCAGCGTCTGGTGAAAGACTTGCTGATGATGGAAAACGCCTACACTAACGAAGAAGCCTACAGTGCCTCTCTGAACGAGCTCAGAGAAACGTTTAAGCGGTTTGATCTCACGCTTGACAGCTTTCATCGCGGGGGACGAACATTTTCAGCTGACCATAATGTGATTGAAGTGGCACCTTTAACCAGTGAAGCGACAATGCAAATAGTACAACAGGCATTATTGGAATGGTCACCTCTCAGGCAAAAAGTCCGGCAGCTAATTGGTCGCGAGTACGACCAGTTGCTTCTGCAGCAAGCCATTGATGTGGCGCAGCGCAAGAACCTGACACTACTTGATTTAATGAATAAACTGACCGTTGAACTTGAGCACGAGACCCAGGCAGAAGCCATGTCTATTCGTTTTTATCAGGGCCTGGCTTTTTTTCTGGCCATTATTAACTTTACCCTGGCCATCCTGATGTACCGATTACGAGTACGTAAAGCGAATCATTCCGTAGATTTGGTTGATAACATTATGAACCAGGTGGCTACTGGTATTTTGGTGGCCGACGAAAACGGCAAAATTATCCGGGCGAATAAGCTCATTGAAGACATGAGCGGTTACGCTATGACCGAATTACTGGGGCGTAAAGTCGAGACGTTATTGTACGAGTATGAAGGCGAAATGTACGGTGTACGTAAAATAGGTGAGCAGTATCATTGTCAGGTGGAAGTCAGCGAAGTCAAGATTGGCAGCCGTCCGGCAACGGTCTACACCATCATTGATGACAGTCAGCAAAAAGCGCAACAGCAGGAACTCACGCTGCTGGCTTATCACGATCAGCTAACAGACTTACCTAACCGTCATTTGTTTAATGACCGCTTATCGGTAGAAGTTAAACATGCGTTGCGTCGCAACGAAAAAATCGCCCTGTTGTTTATCGATCTGAATGGTTTTAAAGGGGTTAACGACCGCTATGGCCACAAGTTTGGCGACTTATTACTCGGGCGTGTTGCAGTCAGAATGAAGCAAACCGTGCGGGATTCAGATACCGTTGCCCGTCTAGGTGGCGATGAGTTTACGTTGTTGCTCACCGATATCCAGTCTTACCAGATGTGTCAGTCGCTGGTAGAAAAAATCATTGAGGCGATTTGCAAACCTTACCTTGTTCAGGATGTGCTGGTTGAAATTGGCGCCAGTATCGGTGTGGCCTGTTTCCCGGACGACGCTACCAATGAACAGGAACTGCTGAGTCTGGCAGATAAGGCTATGTACCGTTCCAAGGCCACTGGCGAAAGTTGCATTACCTTCGCCAGCGACTGGTTATCGCATACACCAGAGAAACAGCAGGTCGATCAGAACTGAGGTGGAAGTAGCACCGCTTTATTAATGATGATTGGCTCCACCGGCGCATCGGCAAAGCCTATGGTTGCTTTGTATTCGGTTTCTACCTCACCCATAGCATCGACTACCTCATAGCCCTCCACCACCGCTCCGAATACGGTGTAACCCCAGGTCCGGCCGGGGTCGAGATTGTCGTTCTCATCTAAATTGAAGAAAAACTGGCGGGTTGCGGTATGTGGATCGTTCTGACGGGCCATCGCCACTGAGTACATGGTATTTTTCAGGCCGTTACCGGATTCGTTAAAGATCGCCGGGTAGGAGGATTTCTCTTCATAGTCAACAGTGTAACCGCCACCCTGGACAATATAGCCGGGAATAATGCGCTGAAAAATAGTGCCTTCATAGCTGCGCTTATCTACATAACGCAAAAAGTTGTTCACTGTGATTGGGGCGCGGCGACGGTCGAGTTCTATAACAATGTCACCCATAGTGGTTTCCAGTTTGACTCTTGGGTAATAATTATCGGGCTGGATTTGAGAACCGTCTTCAGCCTCTTTTGCGGCCTGAGCCGTCATGGTGAAAATCAACAGTGAGAATAGCAAAGCTCTGAGCATGGGTTGTCCTTATCGTTTTGCTGCACTAAAAATAACAAACTTGTTTTGACTGGCAACGGTGGTAACGCCGCCAAACAAACGTTTAAGGGTATGGTAATAATCGAGATGTCGGTTGGCTACTACAATCAGATGACCCCCCTTATCAAGAAGTTCATAAGCATCGTGAAACATCTGCCAGGCAATGTGATCGGTAATGGTGTTTTGCTGGTGGAATGGTGGATTGCACAACACTTTGGTAAAAATTGGGCGAGCCTGTTGCTGAAGCAATGACTCCAGACAGTTACTGGCTACAAAACGGCACTGTTCAAGTTGCTCCGGGAAATTCGCTTCGACATTTTGCCGGGCTGATGCAATGGCCATATAGGACTCATCAACAAAGGTTACTCTGGCACCGGGGGCTATGCTAAGAGCATTAAGACCCAGCACGCCATTTCCACACCCCAGATCGAGCAGGTTATCATGGTTGCTAACCCGCATATGCTCAAGTAAAAAGCGTGCCCCAATATCCAGTGACTGGCGGGAAAACACATTCGCATGATTCGCTACCTGCACTGTTTGACCATTGGGTAAGCAACAAGGCCAGACAGTGGGATACGGATCTTTGATCTTGCGCTTGAGTACCTCAGGGTCCGGATGGCAAAAAATCAGTCGGGACTTCTTTTTAGCCAGCGAGGTTTTAGTCGGGCCGATGAGCCGTTCAAACATCGCCAGCACCGAACGAGTCACTGTTTTTACTTTTGCACCGGCGACGATTACCGTTTCCGGGCCCGCTACTTTGCGCAGCGCCAGTAATTGACTTTCCAGCAGCGCCAGTGTGCGGGGAATTTTGATGATCACCAAAGTCGGAGAGGCAGGCAGGGGGGCAAGACAATCTTGTTGTTTCAGGTCTGGCAGTTGGTTGGTAATCAGGTTTTCAGTACAGGATAACTCTGCAATTTTGGAGTCTGATACCCACACCGGCTGCTGCTGGGCAAACATACAGCCCAGAGCTCCGAAATCATCGTTGAGTATCAACCAGGGCTGCCTGCCTGATAGTTCGGCAAGTTCCTGCCTGATATGTTCTATCAGCAGTTCATCAGCGCTGTCCCAGGCCTGCAGACTTTTATGCTGATGTTTGGCCGGATAGCGGACCAGCGTAAATTTGCGGTCAAATAGTGTAAACTCAGTGTTCATGATGTATGGTTTGCCCGGTGTTATCGATAATGCAATTTAACTTATTTGCCAGTCAGACGGCTGCGCTGGCACCTGTTTCACTGCCCGATGCAGATATCCGGTATCAGTCTGACTGGCTGCCAGCTGAGCAGGCAGAAGCCTTATTCAAACAGCTTCAGCAAGAATTACCCTGGCGCCAGGATACTATCAAATTGTACGGCCGAGAGGTAAAAATTCCGCGTTTACAGGCGTGGCATGGCGCGCCCCACTGTGAGTATATCTACTCGAATTTACGCATGCGGCCACATCCTATGCCGGTTATTTTAACTCATTTACAGCAACGTTTGATTCATGAGCTTAACGCACCGTTCAATTGTGTACTGGCAAACTGGTATCGTGATGGTAGTGATGGCATGGGGATGCATGCCGATAATGAACCGGAACTCGGCCCCCGGCCGGTCATTGCGTCAGTTTCTCTTGGCAGTGTCAGACGGTTTAGCTTTAGGCATTTACAATCTGGCCAGCGCTCAGAACTCATGCTGGAGCCTGGCAGCCTGCTGGTGATGGCCGGCGATACTCAGCAACATTACCACCATGGACTCAGCAAGACGCGCAAACCTATAGGTGGTAGAATTAATCTTACTTTTCGTTATATTCCCGGAGCTGAAGACTCCATTGCAGGTGATCATAAATGATGCAGGTAAAACCCTTTATTGAGCAGCAGCTAAATAACGAACTAGCGCCGCAATATCTGGAGATTCTGGATGAAAGTTACATGCACAATGTGCCGGAGGGGGCGCAAAGCCATTTTAAGGTAACTGTTGTCAGCGAAGCCTTTGAAGGACTCCGTCTGATTGCCCGCCACCGTCAGGTAAATGCGCTGGTGGCAGAAGCGCTGGCCGGACCGGTTCATGCGTTAGCGTTACACACGTATACCCCGGCTGAGTGGCAAAAACGGAATCAAATCTCTGTGGATTCGCCGGCGTGCCTGGGCGGCAGCAAACTCGGTTAAGTCTTTTAGGCGCGCAGGGGCTCACAGTAGCCCCTGTCCGGAGAGAAAATCAAAGGCTGCGATGGTCAGCGGCAGCGATAACACGGTAGTGATGGCTATAATACTGGCTGCCAGCCGGTAATCCCCTCCAAGCGTGCGGACCATAACGTAACTGGCCGCCGCGGTGGGCGCTATGGTCATTAACAATACAATACCCAAAGGCATTCCCCGCAGCCCGGCTATATAAGCTATCCCTACCATTACCGCCGGATAAAAAATACACTTACTCAACGAACTGAGACTGATATTAAACCAATCGGCACTGAATGATCGAAACTGCAGAGAAGCGCCGGTACACAACAGGGCCAGTGGTAATGTAAGTTGTGCAAAGTACTCGCCGGTGGTGGTTAGCAATACCGGCAACTGCCAGTCGAAATAAGAAAACGGTAACGCAATAACGATGGCTATTATCAACGGGTTCTTCACAATTCCTTTGATTTGAGAAGTAAGTGAGCGCTTGCCTTCCTGATAAAAATTGAGAATGAAAACCGACAATACATTAAACAAAATCGTGACCATTCCAAGGTAAACAGAAGCGGCAGCGAGGCCATCGTTCCCGTAGGTCTGCGCACAATAGGCCAGGCCAATAATGCCCATGTTGGCTCTGAACCCTCCCTGAGTAACCACACCCGTTGCCTGGCGATCCGGCACCATCAGGTGGCTGGTTGCCATCAATACCAGGAAGTAGCCCAGTGTGCCGGTTAACCCGGTAACAATCAGTACCGGGTTAGCTGCTTTACTGAAATCAGCCTGGCTTATTGAAATAAAAAGCAGTGCTGGCAGGGCTACGGTAAATACCAGTTTTGAGCCGGTGGCTACAAACTCATCGTTAATGAGTTTGGCGCGCAGTAATACATTGCCCATGATAAGTAATACGAGTACCGGGCCAATAACGGTAAGGGCAAAGTCAAAGGTGGAAGATTGCATAGCGGTTGAGAACCCCGTGAAGATCATGAAAGCGTTATGAAAACAACAGCATATCACCGATTGACAAGCACCGGGCAAGGTTAATGTAGCCACTACTGTATCAGTTTGCGCATAAGTACAACGGACACAACACCAGATTAGATAATTTTCTTTATAAGCTTTTACTAATTAGGCTATATTTTAGCCAAGGATCGATATATTGAGCAATTGAATGATTTTCAGACGTAGCCTACCCGAAGCCGAATTGGCCGAGATCGAACGTTTAAAAGCAGAGAACGCCCGCCTGGAACAGAACCTGTCTAATATGGAGCAGCAACTGCATACCGCCTATACCGATGCAGAAGTACTGGCCAGTAAAGTGGCCGTAGAAAGGAAGTTGGTGGAGAACTTTTTCCATTCGCTGGAAATGCTCGATTCGGTACGTACTGATGTTGCCGCGTCGGCCACTGAAGTGGGCCACGAAAAAGACCGTCTCGAAGGCACTCTCAGTGAGTTCTCCGTGATTAGTAGCACCCTGACTCATTGCGTGAGTGTACTGCAAACCCTTGCGGGTAAATCTGAGTCGATGAACCAGGCTATCGAGGGGCTTTCTAACTCAGCCAGCGAAATACAGACCTTTGTGACGCAAATTCAAAGCATTGCTGAACAAACCAATTTGCTTGCGCTTAACGCGGCTATCGAAGCGGCCCGGGCGGGTGAGCAGGGACGAGGCTTTGCGGTAGTCGCTGATGAGGTCCGGGCCTTGGCGGCTCGCTCGGCGGATGCTTCGAAACAGATTTCTACCCTCACCCAGACAACCAGTCAGCAAACGGATACTACTAAGCAATATATCGCCCAAAGCCATGCTGAGACACTGGATGTGTCGGAGTCGGCCACCAAGATAAATCAGTCTGTACATGAAATTTCAGCAATGGCCAGTGAGATGGCGAAAGCGATTTCAACGGTGAGTCTGAGTACCTTCGTACAAACCGTCAAGCTCGATCACCTGGTGTGGAAGGTTAACGTGTATAAAGCCATCCGGACGGAAAATAGTCAACAGGCCGGGCAACTGGCTGATCACCATCAGTGTCGTCTGGGCAAGTGGTATTACGAAGGTGACGGTAAAAAGTTGTATGCCTCATTTCCTGAATTTAAAAAGCTGGAAGCCCCTCATGCGCGGGTGCATAAGTCTGGTATCGAAGCATTAAAGGCGAGCGCACAAGGGGAATCGCAAACACTCATCAACAAATTGCAAATGATGGAAGAGGCCAGCGTTGATGTGTTTGAGTGCCTTAATGCACTGAAAGCCAGAATTACTCAGATGTAGCAGGGGGAGACTCTTTAGCAAGCACTTCCTGTAATCCTTTTTGCATCAACGCGGTGCGGCGTTGATTAATCATTTGACGTGAGATAATCAGCCCAAGTAATAAAGCCACTATGGGTAACCAACCGCCGTAGCCAAAAAACGAATACAAAATGCCGCCAAGGCCAAAAATCATAAACACCGGTAACAGCCAGCAGTAAATTTGGAACATACGCTTTGCCGGCGGATTAAAACTAATGTCACGGGCTTTTTCCAGCAACGTAAACTGCTCATGACGTTCGCGTTCGGCGATTTCCGGAAACTGGTCGATATACTCTTTAATATCCATAACTAACGGTTCGAGATTATTTTTGCTGCAAAGTGTAGGCGTAGCGAATTCACAATGCAATCCTATGACAAGTTAACCTGGTTAAGCAGGATATTCACCGCCTGCTCTACCCATTCAGCGATAGCTTTTTTGTCGGGCACGAAGTCCGGGTGCAACAAACAGTACATTTGTGATTTACCCCGTAAAATCGTAATAAAATCGGTAGCCAGACGCAGCGGATCGCAATGAGTGTCCGTCAGTTCGTGCTGTTGTAAAGCACGGGTGATCGCTTTGGTGATTACCGGCAGGATACTGGCAGGTCCGGCATCGTAAAAGGTTTTTGCCAGTCCCGGGAAACGGGGCGCTTCGGCCACCACTGCACGAAATAACGCCAGGTTTTCAGAAGCCAGTAATAAGGTCAGGTAGGCGGTACCGATGCGAGATAAGGATTCTGAAAATTCAGCATCCGGCAAACCAATGGTTTTGACCTGGTCGATAAAATGTTTGCACTGTGTATTCACCACTGAGGCAAATAAGCTCTCCTTGGTAGGAAAATAATTATACAAGGTTGCTTTGGAGACGCCGGCTGCTTTCTGGATAAGATCCGTGGTGGCACCGTTGTAACCATATTGCAGAAAATAGCCGCAAGCCGCTTTAATAATAGCCTGATTTTTTTGCTGTTTCTTACTGAGAGGCATGACGTTTTTGCGAGCGAAAGTGTTAACTACCATGTTAGTGGCTATTCGGGGCTAAGCAATGTTGTACAGGACGGGTACGACGGCGTTTATCGCAACCCGGGGCAGATTTTACAAACTGTTAAAGGACAAACGGGGCTGGTAATGGTAGGATCGCCGACCGATTTTTAACCACCTCAGTGCTGAGATAGTAATGTTTGATATCATCACGAGTAAAGAAAGTAACGTAAAAAATGACGTGCTCTCCGGAATTACCGTTGCCCTGGCATTGGTTCCTGAAGCCGTTGCTTTTGCATTTGTGGCTGGCGTCGAGCCGATGATAGGGCTGTATGCAGCCTTCATGATGGGGTTGATTACCTCTGCCATCGGTGGCCGTCCGGGCATGATCTCCGGCGCAACGGGCGCTATGGCCGTGGTTATGGTTGCCCTGGTAGCTGAGCACGGCGTGCAGTATTTGTTTGCTGCAGTGTTGCTGGCCGGTTTACTGCAAATATTGTGTGGCGTGTTTCGCTTAGGAAAGTTCATTCGCCTGGTGCCTTACCCGGTAATGCTGGGCTTTGTAAACGGTCTGGCAATCGTGATTTTTCTGGCCCAGTTAGGGCAATTTAAGGTAACCGGCGCGCTGGGTAACCAGGAATGGATGAGCGGCACCATGCTCTACATCATGCTGGGGCTGGTGGCGTTAACCATGGCAATTATCTATTTATTGCCAAAACTGACCAAAGCAGTACCAGCATCGCTGGCGGCCATTATTACTATCACTTTGTTAGTGCACGGACTGGATTTAGAAGCCCGCACGGTCATCGACTTTGTGCGCGATATGTTACCGGTAGATCAGCGTGACAGCGCCACTCTGGCCGGCGAATTACCGACTTTTGCTATACCTATGGTGCCATTTACCTGGGATACACTGATGATTATCTTGCCCACCTCGGTGATTCTATGTCTGGTGGGTCTGATTGAATCACTGCTAACCCTTACATTGATTGACGAAATGACGGATACCCGTGGCCGCGGTAACAAAGAATGTATTGGTCAGGGTGTTGCGAACACCGTGAACGGTTTCTTTGGTGGTATGGGTGGTTGTGCCATGATTGGTCAGAGCATGATCAACATTAACTCTGGTGGTCGCGGACGCTTATCAGGTATCACTGCCGCCATCGTACTGCTGGCGTTTATTTTGTTTGCTGCGCCGCTGATTGAGATGATCCCACTGGCAGCACTGGTTGGTGTTATGTTTGTGGTGGTAATAGGCACTTTCGAATGGGCATCGTTCCGCATTATCCGCGGCGTTAACAAGGAAGATGCCTTTGTATTGTTCCTGGTGACAGCCGTTACCGTTATTGCCGACCTGGCGATTGCCGTGGTGGTAGGCGTTATTGTGTCTGCTCTGGTCTTTGCCTGGAAAGCTGCCCGTTATGTTGATTCTAAATCACATATCGATAATGATGGCTGGAAAGTTTACGAGCTGCGTGGCCCGGTATTCTTTGGTTCGGTAAGTCATTTCAAAGAGTTATTTGACATAGCCAATGACCCGGATGATGTGGTTATCGACTTTAAGAACAGCCGTATCTGGGATTCATCAGGTATCGATGCGCTGGATGGTCTGGCCGATAAATATGAACAGGCGGGTAAGAAACTGCATATTCGCCACGTCAGTCAGGAATGTCAGAGTTTGCTTAATAAAGCCGGTAAATTTGTTGAGATCAACGTGAACGAAGACCCCCGCTATCGGGTGGCAACCGATAAACTGGCCTGATAAGGCCAGCCCACAAAAATAAAGAAATAAAATAAAGGGGTCAGAGTACATTATTGCAAAAGCAGTAATGTACTCTGACCCCTTTATTTGTTGTCTGACGCAAAGTGCGGTTAGTCGCGTTTTGCTGCCAGGTAGTTAAACAGTTCGAGACGTTCAGTTGGTGTCAGATCCCGGCCAATCTGCACTTTATACTTACCGTTAACAATGAACGTAGGCACTGAACGCACTTCGCGGCGATAATCTTCTACGACTTTATTGTTCTTGCCCAGCATTGATTTAACGCCAAAACTTTTGGCCAGCTTATCGAATTGCGCTGAATCCACGCCGTTGATAATAAAGATGTTGCGGATGTCCTTTATGCCGGTAATGGTGGCTCGTTGCTTGTGAATATAATTGAAGATGGCAGCGCTCAGCTTGTCTTCTTGCTTCAGCGCTTTCGCGATTAACATGCCCGTAGTGACTTCATCCTGCACTTCCTGGCTGGCGTAAGGCATAAAGTTAACGTGAACTTTTTCAAACTTAACACCTTTATCCAGTGATTTTTTCAGCTCCGCCACAAACGGCTCTGTACGGTAGCAATGCGGGCACCAGTAAGAGAAAAACTCCACGACTTCTGGCGAGTCACTTAAGGGCTTATCGATTTCTTCATAATGTTTACCTTCTTCCCACTTAACAGCGGCAGAGGCCTGTAATGGAATTAGCAATGCTAGTACAGCCCACAAAGCAAACTTCTTCATTCGAGTGTTTTCCTTTCTAATTCAAATAAACGTTGAGATTATCATACCGCTAAATAATCGCCTAGTCAGTGACGACCAGGCGAATTAAACGGCGATTAACGGTTAAAAGCGATAGCTGGTGTGTACCAGGAAACGCCGCTTGGATCCGCGGTAGCCAATGATATCTTCATAGTCTTCAGACAATGCATTATCCACTCGGACCCCAAGCTGCCACTGTTTGTTCCAGTCATAGTTAACGTTAATGCTGGTTAACCAGTAAGGGTCAAGGCTCAGGACGTCGCCGCTGAATGACGTTGGTGGATAAAAGATATCTTCACGAACACCGGTGTAATCGGCTTTGATATAAACAGATAATCCCTGAACCGGCAATGAATGGCGGTAAGTCACTGAGCCGGTGTGATGTGGCCGGCGCAGTTCAACGGTCTGATCGGCACCATCGCCACTGGTAGCATCGAGATAACTATAGTGTGCGGTAAATTGCCACGTATCAGCCGTCCATTTTAGCGACGCTTCAAAGCCGTCGCGGCGGGAATCCTGGCTGGTATTGGCTACCGAACTAAGACCACTGGCGCTGTCCCATACACTGGTAATTTCATTTTCCAGTCGGGTGCTGTACACACTGAAGTCGGCCGACAGCTGGCGGGTAAAGGTAGTTTGCAAACCCACTTCAAACTCGCGGCTTTGTTCGGGTTTCAGATTGGGATTACCAATGAACTGTGCCGGGTAGTAGCCGTAGAGCTCGGTAAAGTTAGGCGTTTTTACCGCCTGACTGAAGCTGGCAAACACGTTAACCTGACGGGTCATCGCATAATGCGCACCGGCCCGATAGCTCCAGGCTTTTTCAAACTGTTCGTTGTCGTCATAGCGAATGCTGAACTGTGTAGACAGTTCATCGGTACCCAAGCCGGTTAATTCGGCAAACACGCTGCTGGTACTGTCATCACCACGGTAGTTCGGATCACCCCAGTCAGCCGGACCTCGCTGTTCAAACTCACGGCGAAGCAACTCACTGCCAATGGCTAACTGGGCAACATCGGTAGTGATAAACTGAGTCCAGTTGAGTTGTTTGCGTTCTCCGGTGGTACCGCCTGCGTCAAAGCCGCTCGTCAGATTATCATTATCGTCTTTGTGGTACTGGGCCTTAAGTTCGCTGGTATAGCCCAGTTCAGCGATGGAGAAGTTCCATTGCAAGTAAGAGGTCAGCTGTTCGCCATCGGTCACGTTGTCGGCATCAGCCGGCAGGCCAGTGTTGAAGTCGGTGGCGTCATAGTCGTTGCGATAATCTACCAGACGAGCGCCGGCCTTCAGGGTATTGCTGGCTGAGGCCTGCCAGTTCAAACCAAAACCGGCGGTAGTGTTGCGGTAGCCATCATCTTCGCCGCCGGAACGCGACACGTTGTCTCCATCGGTATTAAAATGATTGGCGTACAGTGACACATTCAGGTTTTCCAGTGACTGCTGTGTTGAGACGGAGGCACGATAGGTGCTGGCGTTACCAATACCTGCACTCAGTGAAGTACTGTGGTTACTCTCAGTACCCGCTTTGGTGGTGATGCTGAGTACACCAGACACCGCGCCACTGCCCCACAGAGCACTTTGGGCACCACGGAGCAATTCAACCCTGGCAATGTTATCAGCGGTGAGATGAGCAAAATCTACCAGTCCACCCTGGCTAAGATCATTCACAATCACACCGTCAATCAATACCAACAGGTGATTGGTTTCGCTGCCACGCAAACGTAGTTCGGTTAATGAACCGGGGCTACCGGACTGACTCAGGCTAACGCCGGGCATGCCGCGTAATAAATCGGTTAACTGGGTAGCACCTGCTGCCTGAATATCTTCTTCGGTGAGTACTGATACTGAGGCCGCCAGTTTTTCGAGGCTAACCGGTAAACGAGAACCGGTAACGGTAATGGTTTCTACAGAAGAATTCTGGGCGCAGGCAACGTTCGCGGCGCACGCAAGGGCTACCGCACATGAAAGGGATCGAATTTTCATAAAAAGGCTCTTTTTATAGCACTCCCGCCGAGTGCCAAGACGGATTAGAACTGGCAACCGGCCCGATTCGGGCAGTTGCCGACGAAGCGCAGGCCGGTCTCCGGGCTTTCAGTCATGCCATAGCATGAATTCCCGCCTTCCCGATAGTCGGTGGCGTAGGGGAATCGTATTAATACATTAAATACGTGATTACCGTTGCGGGGGCAGCGTAAGCTTTTCACTTACTTCCCGATTATCCTGATGACGCGTCATCAGGCACCTGAGCGGGCGGGATTATAACGGTACCACGGCCGGATAAATACCCCCGGGGGGAAAAATGCCAGCTGATCCGGCTGTGAATCGATAATCCTGCCATCGCTTATTCACCGCGCCAGGGTTTTACGGGCAATCTAACTTGCGTGTCGTTATGCCACTTTAAGCTCAAAGGCTCACCGGCATCGGCAACGCACTCGTTATTGACCGGTTTGCCTGAACCATGATTAACCAGAGCATCCTGATTTTTATTGATATTAAGCACTACAGCAAGATGGCTACCCGGATCAAGAAGTTTCGCTGTCATCCGTGCATTAACAATGGGCGGGGAAACTTTCTTACCCGGCGTGTACAACTTGCGCTGTAGCGTGGACTGTGCGTAGCTGGTACGACTGCGATAAGTATTTAAGTGAAAAACGTTATCAGCAGGTGAGAGAGCATAAAAGTTATAGCCAATATCAACATCCCGCTTATTGGTGCTGATCACAAGGGGCTTGTAAAGGTGCCTGCCAGCTCCATAGGCGCTGCAAAAGGTTCAGTGACATATAACAACCCATTGCCTTCGCTGCTCTCACCGGGATAACCGCTTTGAGTACATGACAAAGGTGGACATTGGTAATGAAAGAAATTACCTGTTCGTCATCCGGTCCCGGCAGTTTCTGATGCCGCTTTAGCAGATTGATGACGTAGTCCAGCGCCCTTTGTTTTGACCAGCCAAGCGTGTCCTGTCACTGAGATTACCCCTCATTACTCAGCTTACTGGCCTGGCGTTCTAAATGAGTGGTGAGTTGCTCGCTAAGCTCACCCTCCGGTGCTGTGGGGTTCTGCACCAACGTTTCGTGAGATAACCCTCAACTGGTATTGATTATAGTTTGCGACATTACCTCCCCCCGAGCTGGCAAATCTAGGGGGAAGCCCTGTTTGAATACTACAGTATTGCGGTGCGTGATAGTCCAATAGCTCGTAGCGAATATGAAACTAAAATAGGCATCGGGTTGATTTACCTGTTCTGAAAATAATAGTCGGTTAAGAGCTAGAGAAACGTAATCTGCAGACTACCTGTTACTCTGTGGCCCGCCGGAGATCAATAGGGTACCAGAGAGAGCGGCGGCTCCTGAAGGGTGGCAAATTGCTCTTTCAGGGCCAGGATTTGCTGTTCCCAATAGCGGTTTTCGGCAAACCAGGGAAAGGCTCTGGGAAATGCAGGGTCCTGCCAGCGATCGGATAACCACGCCATGTAATGCACCATGCGCATGGCCCGCAATGGCTCCATTAAAGCCAGCTCTTTGCTGTCGAATTCACAGAACTCTTCATAAGATTCAATCAGTGTTTCAAGCTGTATTTGTTGCTGCGCGCGGTCGCCGTTGAGCATCATCCATAAATCCTGAACTGCCGGACCCATACGGCTGTCATCAAGGTCAACAAACATTGGACCATCACGCCACAAGATATTACCGGCATGGCAATCGCCGTGTAGACGAATAAGTTTACCTGGCTGGTAAAGCTTTTTGGTCAATTCGATGACCTGATCGAGTATGGTGAAAAATGCGGTATGCAAAGATTCGGGTAACAATGTGCTGTTGGCCAGAGTTTGCCGGGGTTTGGTCAGGTAGCTTTCAATATCCATGGTCGGACGATGGGTGAAAGGCGCACTGCTTGCCACTTTATGCATGCGGCCAATAAACCGGCCCATCCATTCCAGATGGTCGAGGTTATCGAGTTCGAACTGACGCCCCCCCACAGAATTGAATAAAGCAAAGCGGTATTGCCCGGCAAAATGCAGCGTCTGACCCTGATGGGCAAGCGGTGCAACAACCGGTATTTCAGCATCAGCCAGGGCTTGGCTGAAAACATGTTCTTCGAGAATTTGCTCGTTAGTCCAGCGCTGTGGGCGATAGAACTTCACTACGTAGCGCTTTTGCTCATCGCTTAAAAACTGGTACACCCGGTTTTCGTAGCTGTTGAGCGCAAGGAGTCCTGATTGAGGAAATATGCCGCACTGTTCCAGTGCGGCAAGGATCATATCGGGTGACAGTTCGGCAAAGGTAAAGTCACTCACATTAAGGCCTGTTTATCGATAAAGGAATTTCGATGGTTCGCTAACCTCTACAACAGTGCCGTCTGCTTCTTTGGTGGAAACATTAAAGTATATTTCGGTGACCCGGTCAGACAGGTTGTAGGGATCAGTTGCGACAGATACAGGCAGGCTGTATACATCGCCACCACCCACGGTAACAACTTGTTCGCCAATGTACTCGTATTCAGGCAAACCTTCTACCTTAATTGTATAAGTGTGTTCAGTTTGTGACTTGTTGAGCACCTTCAGGGTGTAAACATTCTCAATATCGCCGTTCATATTTTCACGGTACAGTGAGTTACGGTCGCGAATAATATCCACTTCAAGGGGGACCCGGGTCACGATATCTGCTATCAGTAAGCCACACATCACCAACAGAACTATCAGGTAACCAAGTAATTTTGGCCGTATAATATGGGTCGTTCCGCCTGCCAGCTCGTGTTCAGAAGTAAAGCTGATAAGCCCTTTGGGATAATCCATCTTTTCCATCACGCCGTTACAGGCATCCACACAGGCACCACAGTTGATGCACTCGTACTGCAAACCGTTACGAATATCGATGCCGGTAGGGCACACCTGTACACACAGGTTACAGTCGATACATTCGCCCAGGCCTTTTTCTGCCAGATTTTCATGGGCTAGCTTACGTGAGCGTGGACCTCTTTGCTCACCGCGACCCGCATCGTATGAAACCGTGAAAGTATCTTTATCAAACATTGCTGACTGGAAACGGGCATACGGACACATGTGTGTACACATAATTTCTCGCATCCAACCAGCGTTGCCATAGGTACATATGGTAAAGAAGATAATTGTGAATCCGGCCCAAAAACTGGTATTAAAGGTGAAAAAATCGACATAAAGTTGTGCTACCGGTGTGAAGTAGCCAACAAAGGTCATCGCCGTCAGCAGAGCAACCAATAGCCATGCGGTATGTTTGGCCGCTTTGCGCCAGAACTTGTCGAAATCCATAGGGCGTTCGTCCAGCTTTATGCGCTTATTACGGTTGCCTTCGAAAAGTTCTTCAAACCATACGTAAATATAAGTCCAGGTGGTTTGCGGACACATAAATCCACACCAAACGCGGCCTGCAAAGGTAGTAACAAAAAACAGCGCGAAGGCGGACACAATAAAGATATAAGCCAATAGCGTCAGATCCTGTGGCCACAGGGTGAGTGAGAAAATCGTAAAGCGCTGATCCACAATATTCAGCAGCACAGCTTGGTGGCCGTCATACTGGATCCAGGGAATGGCAACGAATAAGGCAATAAAAAAGAAGCCGAAGAATCGACGGAAGTTTTCCAGCGGGCCTTTTACCGAACGAACATAGATTCGGTCACGCGCCGTATAGCGTTTTGACTCATCGAGTTTTTCGGGTTTGTGAACTTTTACCGGGGTAACGTTTTTCACCGGGATCTGATCGTTCATGGGACTACCTTCATTGAAGCTAAACATGATTACGGCAGCAGTATACCTGTCATATATTAATATTACTTAATATAGATCAATCGCATTCTGATTTGCCGCGGCGATAGTGTAACGTATTTTTTAAGTGTACACACTCGGTGTCAGGCCCGTGACAAACAGGTTAGGTGAACAAATGCACTGTTCTGAACAGCTATAACTCTTAATAACTAGGTATAAAACAGGTACCTTATTTAACGGTTAGACGTGGGTTAAGCTTGGACCACTAGTTTGGGAGAAGTATAAAACATGTTTCGTTCAATCGCTGTCATCATTGAAATCGCTATTTTGGTAGTGGTATTACAGCTACCGTTTGTTCAGTATCTATTCTCTGACGTTCAGGATACGCTGAGTGACTGGATGGAAGAGATCGCTACGCGTGAAGAGCGCCAGCAACTGGCTGAAATTAAAGACAGCCTGGCGGTGCAGTACTCGGCAATGCGTCCCTACCAAAAGAGTTACCTCGATAACGTCCTGTCTTCGCGGGCCCGAACCCTGCAATTTTATGATGCCTATTGTGAGCATTCCGACAGTAACCCGTACATTTACGGCGTTACCTTACACTCGTTTTGTTCTGAAATTCGCCGCTCTCCGGTATTGCGCGAAGACAGCCAAAATAGCTGAGCAGCATCTGTTCATCCCCGGTTCAGCTGACTACTGATAGATTAAGAGATACGATAAAACCATTAAACTTTTTGCCGGTTTATTGTTCTAATAGTTGGTTGAGTACGTATATACTCTGACTTCGAACCAAACCTTCGGGGGGATTCTACAATGCGAAATGTAAAAGCGTCGTGGTTACTTGCGCCTGCGCTAATGATGCTTTCAGGCGCCAGTCTAGCCCAGAAAAGTACTGACGGAGCAGCAGAGGCGTTGCCCAAAGTTGAAATCACCTGGCAAGAGCCCAACTCGTATACTGATGTCAGACCGAGTAATGAGTCACGTAAAAGTTTTCGTAATCGTGTTTTCAATTCGCTGGATAAATACTTCAATGAACTTGCGGAAGCACTGCCAGCAGGGCAGACCCTTGAAGTGACCGTTACCGATTTGGATTTAGCCGGGCAGGTCTGGCCAACCATGCGGGCGGGGGCTTTCGATATTCGAATTATCGATACGGTGTATATTCCGCGAATGGAGTTCAGCTATCAGTTAAAAGAAGGCGATAAAGTGGTAAAGTCGGCCGACGTTAACATTAAGGAAATGGCATTTATGAATCGGGTTAGCCGTATTCGTAGCAGTGATCCTTTCCGGTACGAAAAAGATATGATCAAACGGTGGTTTGATGATGAATTTGAAGACTCTATCGCGAAAAATTAACCATTGAAAAGGCCGCCAGCAGCGGCCTTTTTTGTACCCGTGCCTTCGACTTACAGATAGTCAAACTCACTGCCCTGAACCGCCAGCAAGGTATCGGCTGACGCTAACATTGCCGCTTTATGGGCTGAGATACGTGGCAATATCCGTTGTATGTAAAAGTCACAGGTTTTCTGTTTACCCGCCGCAAGCACCGGATTGTCGCCTTGTGCCGCGCAATCCGCCATGGAATACCATAACACGCCAAGCAGGCAGTAACCGCTGTATGCCAGATAATCACAAGCGGCACCGGCGGCCTCCACCGCACCGAAGGCTTTCACCTGTAACGAGGTTTGATACCACTCGTCCAGCAATGCAGAGGCTTGCTGTCGGGCAGCATCGTCAGTCATAGCCTGCACCAGCTCAGCAAAAGCATTCCGGGTAACGCCGAGCATGTCGCTCCGGTCGCGGGTAAGTTTACGGCCAATCAGATCGAGCGATTGAATACCGTTGGTACCCTCATAAAGCATGGCGATGCGTACATCTCGCATCAGTTGTTCCATGCCCCATTCGCGGATGTAGCCGTGACCGCCAAAAATCTGAATACCCAGGCTGGTGGACTCTAATCCTGCATCGGTCATAAACGCTTTACAGATAGGCGTAAGAAACTGCAGGATGGCTTGTGCATTGTCATGGGCCTCGCCGCTTGAATTATGCCCTATGTCCATATACTTGGCATATAACATAGCCAGCGCTCGGTTACCTTCTGTCAGTGCTTTTTGCGTGAGCAGCATACGTGTAATATCGGGTTGATAGATAATGGCATCAGCTTTGTCATCCGGTTGTTGTACGCCCTGTGGCGCACGGGATTGAAGACGTTCCCGTGCATAAGTTAAGGCGCCCTGAAAAGACGCCTCTGAAGCCCCCAGTCCTTCAAGACCAACCTGAAAACGGGCGTCATTCATCATGGTAAACATGCAGGTCAGCCCACGGTGAGGCTCGCCAATCAGCCAGCCTTTGGCACCATCAAAATTCATCACACAGGTTGGGCTGGCTTTAATGCCCATTTTTTTCTCCAGCGCACTGGGCGTAAGGTCATTACGCTCCCCTGGCTCTCCTTTTTCGTCGAGTAGGAATTTCGGCACCAGAAACAGGCTTATGCCTTTTACGCCGGCGGGTGCATCTGGCAAGCGAGCTAGCACCATATGAATAATATTTTCGGTCCAGTCATGGTCTCCCGCAGTAATAAAAATTTTACTGCCGGTTATGCTGTAACTGCCGTCTTCGTTAGGCTCAGCTTTAGTGGCCAACAGGCTCAGATCACTGCCAGCCTGCGGCTCGGTAAGATTCATTGTGCCGGTCCACTGCCCGCTGACCAGTTTTTCCAGATACAGTGCTTTCAGTTCATCTGAAGCGTGCTTAGTGACGGCAAGTACCGCGCTTTCGGTAAGCATGGTCGTTAATCGCCAGCTTAGACTGGCCGAGTTAAGCATTTCGTGTACCGGCACGGCCATTGAGTAAGGCAGTCCCTGCCCACCATATTCAATATCGCCAAGCATGGCATTCCAGCCGTTGTCTACGTAGCTTTGATAGGCGGCGGCAAAACCGTCCGGGGTGACCACCTGGCCGTTATTCAGTTTACAGCCCTGCTCATCGCCTTCACGGTTAAGCGGTGCCACAACGTCGGATGCAAACTTACCTCCTTGTTCAATAACCTCAAGCGCTAACTCCGCGTCGAACTCATCCAGGCCCAATGACTGATAAAGCTCGTCTGTCTTTAGCCAGTCTTTAACCAAAAAAGTAAAATCAGCGAGTGGTGGTGTGTATGCCGGCATAATATTCTCCTTTGTACAATCAGGTCTGATTGTTTGATATTTCTACCATACAACGCCTGTATAAAATGCAAAATCAAAGTGTGTCATTAACTTGAGCCAGCGCAATAAAGCACACAGGCTGGCTGACTAGAGTTCTTTTCCTGCCAGTACAAACGCGTCTCTTAGCGGAATCAGATCATCATTAAAACGTAATTCTTCATCAGTTATTTCAAACGGGCTTATCCGTAGCAGTTCGGACACTTCCTCTTTCGCCCAGTCTGGCGCTGGCACGCGTTCTGCCAGCGCCGCCAGTGATGCATCACCGGTGCAAAGAAACACCGGCATTCCTGAGGAGGAATAGGTAAGCAGTTTGCCTACTTCGAGGTTAAACCCGGTTTCTTCCCAGGTTTCCCGGTGTGCGGTACAACGCAGACTTTCATCACCTTGCTTGCCTCCAGCCGGAAAATCCAGTTTGCCGGACAAACGATGCCTGATCATCAAAACACTATTCTCGATGCGAATAAGGCATGCCGCAGCATTGGCTTTAAGTGAGTCGGGCAACTGTCTGGCATTTTCAGTAATTCTGCAACTCGTGGCAGACGGAGGGAGGGGCTGACAACCTAAAAACGTTAAAACACAGATTATTGCTGTTAAACGCGCTCTCTTGGTGAGGTTATCGGGTAAAATTAAGCCGTTGGTTAACATTTATTATTTAATTCCGGTGCCCGCTGATGACAACAATGTTGGGTACCAGTATAGCAGGATTGATTATGGCATTGGGTAAAAAGCTGTCGCCGCTGTTGTTGGGGTTGGTGTTACTGGTTGGGTTGCTGGCTTTTTTAAACTGGCCTCAGGAGCAGGTCAGTCAGACGATGGCAAAAAAACTGACACCGGTTAAAGTCCACAAAGTCAGTAAGAAGTTGTTCCCGGTCACGATTGATGCGTTGGGAACTGCTACGGCAAACGAATCCGTCACACTTACCGCTCAGGTCACCGACACAGTGACCCGCGTCTTATTCAATGACGGTGATGAGGTAGAAGCTGGTCAACTGTTGGTACAACTGAATAATACCGAAGAAGTGGCACGTGTGGCTCAGTTACAGGTAAGTCTTGAAGAAGCCAGGCGTCAGCTTAGCCGGATTAAAAACCTGGCCAAAACCAGTGCGGCTTCCGAGCAATTACTGGACGAACAGCAGGCGCTGGTAAATTCGCTGGAAGCGCAAATAGCGGTGGCCAATGCGCAGTTGGATGATTTGCAAATCAAAGCGCCTTTCAATGGCCGTCTCGGTATCCGTCGGGTCAGCGTTGGCTCACTGGTTCGCCCTGCTGATGAAATTACCACGCTCGATGATATCAATGTTGTTAAGGTCGATTTTAATGTCGCCGAAAATCATTTGGCCAGTATTGCACTGGGCCAGAAAATAACGGCTACATCGGTGGCTTACCCGGGTCGCGAGTTCAGCGGTGATATTGTGGCGATAGACTCACGTATCGATCCGGTAACCCGCTCTATTTTATCGCGTGCAGTTATCAACAACCCAGAGTCGGAACTGCGCCCGGGCATGCTTCTGCAGGTGACTATTGAAAAACAGGTACTCGATACTCTGGTGATCCCGGAAGAAGCGCTGGTACCCAACGCCGATAAACAGTTTGTTTACGTGGTGGCCGAGAATAACGTGGTTTCCGAACGCGAAGTGATCGTAGGTGAACGCCGTCCGGGCTGGGTACAAATAGTCAGTGGCCTGAATGTTGGTGAGCAAATTATTGTGGAAGGCACGTTGCGGGTACGCGACGGTTCAGAGGTAAGAGTGCTTAATCGCGATACGCTGGAGAGCTAAATCATGTGGTTATCAGACGTATCGGTAAAACGCCCGGTTTTTGCCTCGGTAGTCAATTTGCTGTTGATTATTTTTGGTATCGTGTCTTTTTCTATGCTGTCACTGCGGGAGTATCCGGATATCGATCCGCCCATCGTCAGCATTAATACCAACTATCCAGGGGCCTCGGCCAACATTGTCGAAACCCGCATTACTCAATTGCTTGAAGATCGTATCAGCGGCATTGAAGGGATTAAAAATATTACTTCAACCAGCCGTAACGGGCGCTCTGATATCACCATCGAATTTGAATTGTCGCGGGATATCGATGCCGCATCAAATGATGTGCGGGAAAGGGTCAGCCGTGCCTTGAACAATTTGCCGGATCAGGCCGATCCGCCTGAAGTGTCCAAGTCCAATTCCGATGAACAACCCATAATGTGGTTTAACCTGCGCAGCACCAACCTTAACACCATGGAGCTGACCGATTACGCCGAGCGTTATCTGGTCGACCGTCTGTCGATTGTGAATGGCGTAGCACGAGTGCAAATTGGTGGCGGCAGGACCTATGCCATGAAAGTGTGGCTAGACAGAACTGCTATGGCTGCCAGAGATGTAACCGTGGCCGATGTTGAATCGGTGATCCGCTCTGAAAACGTGGAGTTGCCAGCAGGACAAGTAGAATCGCTAAATCGGGACTTTGAGGTACGGGTAGCCCGCAGCTTCCTGACCCCGGAGGATTTTGCCGCACTTACCGTAGCCATAGGTGCCGACGGCTACCTGGTGCGTTTAGGTGATATCGCCAAGGTTGAACTTACCGCGGTAGAGGATGAAACCGAGTTTCGCGGCGATGGCGTTAATATGATTGGTTTGGGGATCATTAAACAGTCGAAGGCTAACACGCTGGAAGTGGCGCGCTCCGCCCGCGAGCAAATTGCCCGCATTGAACAAAGCTTGCCGGACAATATTTTTATTGTGCCAAGCTACGACTCATCGGTGTTTATTGAACAGTCTATCTCCGAGGTTTATAACACTCTTGGCATTGCCATGTTGCTGGTGGTTGTGGTCATCTACCTGTTCTTAGGTAACGTGAGTGCCACACTGATCCCGGCGGTTACCGTGCCGGTTTCCCTGATTGCTGCGTTTATTGTAATGCTGGCGCTCGGGTTCTCTATTAACCTGCTGACCCTGCTTGCCATGGTGCTGGCAATTGGTCTGGTGGTGGATGACGCCATCGTGGTACTGGAAAACATTCACCGGCGCATCGAAATGGGCGAACCAGCCATTCTGGCGGCATACCGCGGCACCCGTGAAGTGGGATTTGCGGTTATTGCTACAACGCTGGTACTGATATCGGTGTTTGTGCCACTGGTTTTCCTGGAAGGGAATGTGGGCCGCTTGTTTACCGAGTTTGCCCTGGCTATTGCTGCTGCGGTAGCGTTTTCCAGCGTTACTGCACTGACGCTTTCGCCCATGCTGGGCTCCATTCTACTGAAGAAAAGTGAGCGCTCCGGGTTTGGCAACTGGCTGGATAACAGCTTCAGAAAACTTGAGGGTAGCTACTTTAACAGCCTGGGTAAAACCATACACCAGCCGATAATGATGATGTTGCTGCTGGCGGTGGCTGTGGTGCTGATTTACCAGTTTCAGCAACGTATTCCTGCCGAGTTTACCCCTAAGGAAGATCGCAGTAATTTCTTTATTATCATGCAGTCTCAGGAAGGCGCGAGCTTTGAAAGTAACTCCCGCAACCTGAAACAAATCGAAGATATTGTCATGGAATACCGTGAGGCCGGTGAGCTCGACCGTGTGCTGGTGCGCGCGCCAGGCTGGGGTGGTCGCGCGGGTATTGTGGTGGTGGGGGTTGTTCCCTGGGATGAACGGGATCGTAGCTCTTTTGAAATCATGGACGAAATCAGCGAACGGCTGAATGTCATCCCCGATGTACGCGCGTTTGCCATAATGCGGGCTGGCATTGGTGGGGGCGGGTTTAACCGCCCGGTACAATTTGTATTACAGGGTGATACTTACGAAAATCTTGCCGAGTGGCGCGATATTCTTATCGAAAAAGCTTCAGAAAATCCAAGACTTGTGCGAATCGACTCGGATTACAAGTCGACCTCGCCACAGTTACTGATAGAAATAGACCGCGATCGCGCGGCCGATCTGGGCGTGTCCATCAGCGATGTGGGCCGCACTCTTGAAACCATGCTGGGCCAGCGCCGGGTCTCCACCTTCCTTGACCGTGGCGAAGAATACGATGTGATCATGGAAGGGGTGGAATCTGAATTCAGGAGCCCCAACAGTATTGAAAACCTCTATGTTCGTTCTGGTTACACCGGCAAGCTTATCCCACTGGATAACCTGCTTTCCTTCAAAGAGCAGGCGACCTCGGCACAGCTTAACCGTTATAACCGTATGCGCTCGGTCACCATATCGGCGAATCTGGCTGGCGATTATTCGTTAGGCGAAGCGCTGGCTTATCTGGAAAATATTGTTGAGACAGAACTACCTGATTCCGTCTCTATTGATTACAAAGGTGAATCCCAGTTGTATCAGGAGTCAGGCAATTCTTTTGTGTTTGTCTTCTTACTGGCATTGTCGATTACCTATCTTATCCTGGCCGCCCAGTTTGAAAGCTGGGTGCATCCACTGGTGATCATGATGACCGTGCCGCTGGCCCTGCTAGGGGCATTTATCGGGCTGTATTTCGCTGGCATGACGCTCAATATCTATAGTCAGATTGGTTTGGTTATGCTTATTGGTTTGGCGGCCAAGAACGGTATTCTTATTGTCGAGTTCGCCAACCAGTTACGTGATGCCGGTGAGGAGTTTGAGCAGGCTTTACGTAAGGCGTCAGCGATGCGCTTGCGGCCCATTGTGATGACCGGGTTTACCACCGTATTCAGCAGTATACCGCTGGTTATAGCCAGCGGTGCCGGGGCGGAAAGCCGCATGGCCATAGGTATGGTGATCTTTGCCGGGGTTCTGGTCTCAGCCTTTTTGACGTTGTACATAGTGCCTACCGCTTATTACTGGATGGCGCGTCATACCGGATCACCGCTTAAGCGTACTCACAAGCTGGAAGAGTTGGATGAAGACATTCCGTATGTAAAAGGGGAGTGATACGGCAAATTGTCGTATCCGCATTTTGTCGGGTCGTCCGCCGACAGTGACCAGGGGTGCAGTGAGACCACCTCTGGACCCCACTCAGTTCTACATTGCGAAAAGCCTATTGAGAAACAAAAAGGGTAAACTTAACGATGCAGAGCGGGCGGCCAGCCCGCGCTGCCCTGGCTCGTCGTCCGTGATGGGCCTGCGGATTATCGGAAACGTTTTGTTTCTCAATCGTTCGCAATAACCGAACGGGTAAAAAAGCAGTTGTATCAAACCGATAAGAAGTCCCCAAAATTCAGTCATACCCGCCGCCGAGCCGGTATCTCTCAAACCGGCTGTCGCACTACGCCCCTTAGTGCAGTCGGCACCCCGACAGTATGTAGAGATTACCGAAGATGTTGATATCAATCTTTTTGACTGAACAAACCTTTTCAAGAGCTACCGGATAGCTGCCGAGGCAGCTTCCGGCATGACAGTTTCTTTTTCGTCGTACCTGCTCGTGGGCCGATGAATGACATTTCTTTTGATGATGCAAACTCTCTATCATCAGGCCAGCCAGTCGGATAAATTGATACAGATGAATAATAGTATTGCGCTCCAACCTGCCAACACCACTATCATCCGGGGATTTAAACCGGCATAACTGGCCTGCGGTGTGGCTTTATTACTGGTGGGGATTAAGCGGTTCGCCAGATGACCGCTGACAACCGTGACGGCAAACCCAATCGCATTCCACCAGAACCAGAAAATGGGGTTATCGCTGAGCCACAAAAAGGTATTACTGAAGACGCCGAGTAATAAACCAACGTTGGCCGCTTTGGCGGTAATGGTTTTACTGTGGATCCCGAGTAAAAAGGTAGCCAGTACCGGGCCGTAAAATACGGATCCGATTTTATTAATGGCCTCAATGATGGTGGGCGCAATGTCACCGGCAAACAAGCTTAACACCAGTGTTACCAGCCCCCAGCCGATGCCGGCAGTGCGAGCGAAGTGCATGTATTCATCATCACTGGGTTCGTGGCCTTTGTAGCGGCAGAAATCTTCGGTAGTAACCGCTGCCAGGCTATTAATGGCTGAACTTAAAGACGACATTGCAGCCGCCATAATGGCCACTACCAGCAAGCCAATAACGCCTTCAGGCAGATAGTTAATAATGAAAACCGGCATCATCCAGTCGGGTTGCTCAGGCGGGATCTGTGCTGCCAGTGACGGCGTATTCAGCACCAGTGCGCCTATCACTAAACCTGTAGTGCAGTAAATGACCGTGATGGGAAAACGGCTGAGCGCAACGGTATACATCACCTTACGAAGGTCCTTTACGCTATGAGCGGAAAGCGAGCGTTGGGCCTCTGACTGGTCACAGCCATAATAAGAAGCGTACAGCACAATCCCGCCAAAGAGCATGGGGAGGAGCCCGAAATCGTTTCCGCTCAGGCCCAGTGAGTCGACGTTTACTGCTTTCATACGATCACTGTCGATAAGCGTCAGGGCGGCATCCACACCACCAATCACATCCAGTGCAACAAACAAACAGGTAAGAGCGCCAGCCAGAATAATCATCATCTGTATCGCATCGCCGAATACCACCGCTTTCATGCCGCCCATGGCAGAATAAATCAGCGTTATTACCCCAATCAACACAATACTGTGCCATTGCTCCAGCCCCATTGTGCCCTGCAAAATGAGTGAGATAGCGTAAATCATAATGGCAGTGGCAAAGGAACGGCTGAGCTGAAACACAAAACTGATAAGCAAACGGGTTGAGCGTTCAAAACGGCGTTCGAGGAAATCGTACACACTCACCACGCCGCTTTGGTGCAATGTGGGTAGTAAGCGCCATAACATGAGTAACACTGCAATGGGCAAAGCCAGTTCGTAGGACAACCAGATAAGACCACCGCCTTCTCTTAATCCGACAAATGCCGGGGCAGAGATAAAACTGATGGCAGAGAGCTGCGTGGCCATAACCGATAGTGATAACGCCGGCCAGGGAATCGTCCGGCCGCCCAGGAAATACTCCCGGCTGTTATGCTGATGGCGAAAAGCCAGTCCCATAGCGAGTAAACCAACAAGATAAATAGCAATGATTGTGTAATCAATCCAGCCCAAAGCGTGCTCCCTGATTTGCTGTTTGTTAAACCAGTATGCTGATTTACCAGTACAAATTCCAGTTGTGCTGATTAAAGTTTATCCTGAGCAGACGGTGTTTGGTCGGCACTGGCTTGCATAACCTTATGGCGGCTGATTAGATAGCTAGCGAATTATTGTAACCACTAAAGGTATAAAGAATGGGCAGGCAACTGGCCGCTGTTTTATTGATACTGTTTGCCACGACTTCCTGTAGCAACAGTGACTGGCGCACCGCCAGCCGGGAGCCTGCGGGTATCGCCCCATCGCCTGAATTGGTTCAGGATGCGGTGATCGAAGTTTATGCTGCCGATGCCTTTAGCTGGCGTGGCTGGTTTGCCGTGCATACCTGGCTGGCATTTAAAGAGCAGGGCGCCAAAGAATACCAGGTATATGAAGTGGTTGGCTGGCGCGTTAGAAGTGGCCTTCCGGCACTGCGCAACTTTAAAACCACCAGTCCGGACCGTTACTGGTATGGGGCAAAACCAGAAAAGGTGTTGTCGATTCAGGGCGACAAAGCGCGCCGCCTGATCCCAGATATTGTTGCGGCTATCGACAGATATCCCTGGGCTAACGAATACACTGTCTTTCCAGGTCCTAATAGTAATACTTTTCCTGCCTGGATAGGGTTGCAGGTGCCCGAGTTGGAGCTGGATATGCCCTTTAATGCCATCGGTGCCGGCTATGCTGACTAACTTTCCCGATCAACAACAGGATAACGCTTAATTGAGCAGCCAGATTCGGTTAACCCTGATAGCGTTTATTAGCTATATGATCATGTCTGGACTGTTAACGCAGGCCGGGGTAATTCTCAACGCTATCGCGGCGCAGCTGGGCATGTCGGCAGCCCAAACGGTGAGTATTTTTTCCTGGTTAACCGGCGGAGCCCTTATTGGTACGCTTTTTTCTATGTATTTGTATACCCGGTTTAGTGTGCGTCGGTTGCTGATAACCACATATTCTGTGTTGTTGCTACTGGGTATGGCGTTACCGTTATTCACCACGGTTGGCTACTCTGCACTGGCTGCCGTATTTATGGGTTTAGGCGTTTGTTGTGGTTGTGGCTTATCCGGTGGCGCAGTCATTATCTCCCGAATCTACCGGGCACAGCGCAGGGCATCGGCCTTTATCGCCACAGACTGTGCGTTTAGTGCCGCCGGATTTATTTTTCCCACACTGGCAGGCTGGTTGCTGCTAAAAGAGATAGACTGGACGCTGAGTTATCTGGCGGTTGCCTCACTGGCTGTTGTCATATTGTTTCTGGCGGTAACCACGACTTTTCCTGACGGACATCAGGCGACAGATGCAGCGAATGCCGGACAGCCTGAGCGAGAACCAGCGCTGGTGCAGTTAAAACGCATTCTTACCCCTCGGGTGCTGTGTTTCGCGGTGGGCGTTTGCCTTTATTTGATTGCGCAAACGACTTTTTTAACCTGGGCGCCGAATTATCTGATGGCCTACTTTGAGGCAAAGCCAGAAGTTGCCGGCCAGGTAGTCGGCAATTACTGGGGATTTTCCATTTTTGGCTTGCTCACGTCGGTGGTGCTGGTAAACCTTATTCCAACCCGGCTTATGTTGTTGGTGGTCTCGGCTATAGCCATTGCCTGTACTTCTGCATTTTTGCTTATTGAGTCTGTGGGCGTATTTCTGAGTCTTGGTCTGGCTTTTGGGTTACTGACCACCTGTATTTATAAAATTGCGATTTCGGTTGGCACCCAGCAGATTGCTGATTCACCACCGATGCTGGTAACACTGATGTTATTCAGCGGCAGTATTGGCAGCACGCTGGCACCGGTTATTTCTGGTATGGTAGTCGATAGCAGCAACGAAAAAGGGGCGCTGATGCTTTCATTAGCTGGTTTCATTACCATGCTGTTGTTGTTTATCACTGCAATGCTATTGGAGCGCCGGGCGAAATGCCAGACGCTCCCTGCATAGCGCACGAGTTGAAGTCGTGCTTATTGCTGATAGGCGTACTCACTTAAGCCTAGTTCATCGAGAATGTCGACGAGGTGGGCTTTAGCTTCTGGTGTTGGGCCCGGGTAATCGCCGCTGATAGCCACATTCCCCTGATATCCAATCTCGCGGCTGCCTGCTTCAGAGCAAAAGTACGCGGCAAGTACCAGTGAGCGCAAACGGTCGAATACCGCTGCCGGTTGTTGCAGGCGCTGTTCAATATTGTCTCTGTCGTAGGCAATGTCATCGAGCAGGGCAAATTGCCGGGTGCTGTTAAGCGCCAGAAACGGCTGGCCAAAACGTCGTACCGACTCTTCATCAAGCCAGATCAGCAAGCGCAGGATACTGTCCCGATCGCGCTGTTGTTGAGCGTAAGGTGCACTGATCCACTCATCAATAACATCCGCTGCACCTATTTGTAACGCGCCCGGCTGATCGTTGCTCGCTGGCACCAGAATATCCGTCAACCGTGAGACCAGGGCAATCTGCTCCTGAGTCAGGGTTTTTGGCCACGGCGAGGACGGTGGCATAATTAAATTGGGATCCTGCCCGTAACCGGCCACTTTAATCGGTTCGATGTGCAGCGTTGGCCAGTCGGAGGTAATGCCACTGACTTTGCTTTCGCTGGTGGCACATCCGCTAAGCGCAGGTACGGCGGCACTGGCCAGCATCATGCCAAAAAGCTTTAACGACTGACGACGGGTTAACCCGTGAGAAAGATTGTTTGGGTTACAATTTGCCATATTACAAAGCTCCTTGTTGGATCTGGCCTGCCAGCCAGTTAGCGTTTCGCATGGCCAGCGTCATAATAGTGAGCGTGCAGTTTTTATGCGGGTTGGAAGCAAATACACCGCCGTCCATGACAAACAGGTTAGGGCAGTCCCAGGTTTGCCCCCATTGATTGGTTACCGAATCTGTCGGTGAGCTGCCCATTCTGGCAGTGCCCACCTCATGGATAATCTGGCCACCTTTGGCGATAGCTTGCTCTGGTGGTGGCAATTCACCCACAGTTGCGCCCATGGTTTCCAGCAGCGTTTTAGCGGTTTGCAGGCCGTGAGCGACCTGATTAAGCTCGTGTTCGGACCATTGCCAGTGAAAACGGGCAACCGGAATGTCCCATTTGTCGGTGACAGCTGGGTCAATATCCATGTAGCAGTTATCATTAGGTAGCATTTCGCCACGCAGGGCGAAGTATACACTGGCGCCGTAATTGGCCTTGGCTTCGTCTTTTAACGTCTCGCCATACCCCGAAAAATCGCCCGACACCCAGGCGCCGGGCTCTCTGAAACCGATACCCAGCTCAAAGTGATAACCACGGGGAAAGTTCAGTTTATGTTGTTCTTTGTGGCCCCACCACGGAATAAACAAGTGGTTAGCGGTATGGCCATCTTCGTTGTAGCGCGGGCGGTTTTTTAACGCTGGAATGGTGGCTCCCAGTCCGGCGCCGGTAGAGTCCATCAGATTACGGCCCAACTGACCGCTTGAATTGGCCAGGCCATTGGGATGACCGGGCGATGCCGAGTTCAGCATAATTCTGGCAGACTCACAGGCGCTGGCGGCCAGAATAACCACTGCCGAGTTCAGGAGAACCTTTTTACTGCTGGCTTTATCAATGTAAGTGAGTCCGGTGACCTCGCCTTTGTCGTTGGTATTTACCTGTTTGACCATAGCACCGGTGATCAGCTTGAAATGCCCGGTTTTACGGGCCATGGGAATCAACGATGTGGTAGTTTGAAACGCCGCGCCTATTGAGCAGCCATGGCCACAGGGCGTGGCATAGAAACAGGCTGCACGGTCGTCTTTAGGCCGGGTAAGTACCGCACGGTGCATGGGAACGGCGGTAATGCCATGCTTTTTCGCGGCCGCGGCCACCAGTAATTCCGGGATCCGTGGCGTGGGCGGCGGCTGCAACACGCCCGGCGCAGAATCGGGCATGTCGTCGAGCCCGGTATTGGTGCCACAAACCCCTACCAGGCTTTCGGTTTTATCGTACCAGGGAGCAATGTCTGCATACTCAAAGGGCCAGTCTGCACCCAGGCCGTCGCGGCTTTTGCCTTTAAAGTCATGCTCGCTGAAGCGCAGGGAATAGCGGCCCCAGTGATTTGTGCGGCCGCCAAGCATGCGAGCCCGCCACCATAAAAAATCGGAGTCATCATCGGTGGTATAGGGCTCATCGGGTACCGACCAGCCACCATCCACGGTTGCATCATAGTAGCCAAAGTTTTTATCGGTCGTGGAAGCCCCCATTAATGGCGCGTCGGCATTGCGCTTAAACATGGGAGTTTCGGTTTTAGGGTCATAATCACGGCCGGCTTCGAGCATTAGTACGTTAATGCCTGCTTTGGTCAATTCATAGGCGGCCATAGCACCGCCTGCGCCTGAGCCAACGATAACCACCTGATGAGCGAATTCTGCCATTAGCGTAACTCCCGTATTTTTATATTTTTAAACCACACTTTGTCACCGTGATCCTGGAGCCCGATATGGCCTTTGGTTTGTTCACCAAAACCGTCCCACTTGGCAAATTTACTGGCTGCGACAAGTTTGTTCCAGGTCGACGAATGCATCACGATGTGGACGGTCATCACGCCGTTTTGCCAGACTTCCAGCACATCATTGTGCAGCTTAATGCGCAGGTTATTCCATTCTCCGGCGTTTTTATAAGCCGCAGGCGGTGCAACCACCATATCGTACAGCGAACCTGAACGGTGCGAGTCGAGCTTACTGTCGGGATGTTTTTCGTTGTCGATGATTTGGATTTCAGGTGCATGGAAGAAAATGTACTGTTCACTCTCATCAGCCAGAAAGAAAACACCGCTATTACCGGCCTCGGAAATCTTCCAGTCCAGGCTCAACTCGAATTCGGCATACTGTTTTTCTGAAATCAGGTCGCCACTGCCCTCTTTGGTGAGGGTGATGGTACCGTTAATGACCTGCCAATTGTTGCCGGCTTCATCCTGCTGATAGTTCCGCCAGCCTTTAAGTGATTTACCGTCGAACAAACTTTCCCAACCCTGTTGCTGTTCTATGGCTGAAACTGTGTTATCGCCGGCGAAGACCGTATTGGAAACGCTTACAAGTAATCCGGCGAATAGAGTAATGAGTGCTTTCATCGTTGTTTTCCTGTAGCAATATGCTGCTGAGCACACAGACCCACCGGGCCTGTGTAATGCAGGGGTTACTTAGCTTTTACGTGTTGTTCCAGCCACTGATCCTGTTCCCATAGCATGTGCAGGATACTTTCTTTGGCGCGATAGCCGTGGGATTCTTTAGGCAGCATCACCAGTCTTGCCGTGGCACCAAGCCCCTTGAGCGCATTAAAATAGCGCTCACTTTGCATGGGGTAGGTACCACTGTTGTTATCGGCCTCGCCATGAATAAGCAGTAACGGGGTTTTCATTTTGTCGGCATGCATAAATGGCGACATGGCGTAATACACCTCAGGGGCTTCCCAGTAGGAACGCTCTTCAGACTGGAAGCCAAATGGGGTGAGGGTACGGTTGTATGCACCGCTGCGTGCTATGCCGGCAGCAAATAAATCAGAATGAGAGAGCAGATTAGCGACCATAAAGGCACCATAGCTGTGACCACCCACTGCCACGCGCTGTCTGTCGATAAGGCCGCGGGCATCTACGGCATCAATGGCAGCCTTTGCGTTGGCCACTAATTGGCTGCGGAAGCTGTCATTGGGCTCTTCGTCACCTTCGCCTACAATGGGAAAGGCCGCACCATCGAGTACTACATAGCCTTTGTTTACCCAGTAAATGGGCGATCCCCAGAATGGATAAGTAAACTCATTAGGGTTACTGGTATTCTGTGAGGCGCTGTTTTGATCTTTATACTCTCGCGGGTAAGCCCACAGGAGCATCGGATATTGCTTACCTTCCTGGTAGCCAACCGGTAAATAAAGCGTGCCGGAAAGTTCCAGCCCGTCGTCACGCTTATAAGTGATGACTTCTTTTTTAACGCTCTGAATGGCCTTAAACGGATTTTCAAAGTCAGTCAGCTGCGTGAGTGTTTGGTCGGTCAGGTATCTGAAATAGCGGTTAGGGTATTCACTTTTCGACTCAATACTCACGGTGAGTTTTTGCTCATCTACCTTGTAATCGTAAAGCTCTTCCAGTTTGTCGGTATAGGCTGACTGGTATAGTCGGTTCTTTTCCAGTGTTTGCAGATTAAGACTGTCGAGGAAAGGGAATTGTCCTTTGTCAGAATAGCCATCGCCGAGTAAAAAGACCTTAGCGCCATCCATTGCCAGCACGCTTTGGCCAAACTCATTTCGCTCAGTTACAAAGGCGCCCGGATCGCTGTACGCATCCTGGTAATTGCGATCGAAAATAACCGTCGGCGCAACACTGCTATCGCCTGGGTTAAACGCATAGGCTTTGGTATTACGGGTATTCCACCAGTAATCCTGGGCGATAGCATGGCTGTCGTTACCCCACATGACGCGTGAAAAACGATGATGGGTTTTAAGTAGTAGCGACGGGTTGCCATCAAACGGCGGTTCTAACGAGTACACGGCATCGCGATATTCAACCTCGATAGCCGGATCGCCTTTATCCTGCGCTTCGGCAAAGACCAGCGTAGCCGGCTTATCATCGCGCCACTGGACAGAGCGACGACCTTCACGGGTCGCCATAAAGCCCTTGGGCAAATCCTCAATCAGCGGAACCGAGACGATGTCATTAACGAATTTGCCCTGTTGGGTATACACACTGGTGACCGATGGAAAACGGTTGTATTGCACCAGATAGCTGAACGGCTTCTTGTAGCGGGTAACCAGTACATACTGGCCGTTGGGGGAGACATTAATATTGCCGTACATTGCGGGCGCCAGCCAGTTGGAGGTGTTGCCGTTAAGGTCTACTTTTACCAGCGTGGAGCGGGTTAACTGCTCAAAGTTAAATTCGTCATTTTTGTTTTTCAGCAGGTCCTGATAGGTGCGGTTCTGGGCTTTTTTACCGTCACTTATCGATACTGTGGGGCCGGTCGGAGTAGCAGATTCGGTATTAATCAGCGGCTGGCGATCCTCAGGAACCACTTTTACCAGCAATGCCGAGCCGTCGGCAAACCAGTTAATTACATCACGCATGTTGGCGTTGAGGGTAGCTTTGGTCAGACGTTTCGCTTTAGCCGTTTTTAAATCCACAACCCACAGCTCTATGCCATTCGGGGTTTTATGGGTCATGGCCATTTTCTGTTGATCTGGCGACCAGGCAAAATTGGATAAGCGTGGGCTATCGGGTAATCCGGCTATTTCTACCGTTTGCTGGCTGTTGATCCGCTGAATTTTAAGGTCGTTATAGAAGGTATCACGACTGCCGATATTGGCTTTGGGATCAATACGTAACCCGCCCAGTCGCAGCTCCTCCTCGGATAACTCGGCGATAGTTTTATACGTATCGCGGTATAACATCAACGCAGTATCCTGACTATCATTCATCAGAAAATAGGGCGCGCGCTTGACATCGACGAGCTGGAGAATTTCCTCTGCCGGTTTTTGATATTCGGTGGCAGCCGGGACGGTGGGAGAGAGGATAACTGCAAAACAGAGTGCAGCAGCTCTCAGGTGTAACCTGTGAAATGGCATGTGATTCCCTTTTCGTTATTAGTTCTTCGTATCTGTCGTTATTCTTCGCGGTAAAGTGACTTTAACCACTGTGTATCTTAGCCTGATTTATTTATACAGGCGAATAGGCCAAGGCTGAATAACATTTACATACGGTTAACTTCTCCTTCGACGCAGACATACAAGTGACTTGGTGTTGAAATTATATACAACGATGATTATATTTTAGGGTGTTTTACGTTGAAAATTATTCAAGGACGAATATCCATGAGACGTCATCTTACCCGCAGGCTTGTCTTTATTTTGCTGGCCACTATAGCCGTAGTTAAAGTGGTTTATGCAGGCGATGAACCCATAACCCTAAAGTTTGAAACCAACCCTTATGGCCTGATATTTACAAATGTTGAGGCTAACGGTGAGCCATTGTTAGCGATGATTGATATTGGCGATCAGCAAAGGCTGCAAATCGCTGCGACAACTGCTGAAGGGTTGGCTATTCCACTTGAAAAAACAGGCTTTAGAGCCGGTGACATCAATGGCAATCAATGGGATGTATACCGCGGCACGTTAAACACATTTAAGCTGGGGAAGCAGATATTTTCTGACGTCAGTTTTACTAGTTCCCGTGGCGATATCGAAGGTGTGGCAGAGCAAATTTCTACAGACTTTGAGGCTGTTATAGGCTGGGGCTTTCTTCGAAATTATATCGTAGAGTTTGACTATACGAACAAGCGCATCCGCCTATACGAACAGCAACCGCAAGCATTCCAATCCACCATGACAGTGGCCTATGAAGACCAGTACGGCCCGCTTATTTTCGATGTGTTGCTGGCGGGAAAAATACAGCGCGTTATGCTTGATACCGGTGCCAGCGTATCGGTATTCGATCCGCAGTGGGTTGAATTCAGCAAAGACAACGAAGTGAGTTTTACCCTTGGCGGTGAGGCAATTACGCTGACCGGCTACGAGCAGAATTTGGCGATGCTGGCCGATCTTAAGGTAGTTGGTATCCTGGGCAGTGATTTACTGCATCTTTATAAGGTTATCATCAACCCGTTTAGTCACCAGGTGCACTTTGTCAAATACGGTTAGGCACACAAAAAAGCCAGTCGCGAGGACTGGCTTTTGCTAGCTATCATTACGAAACGGTTTATTCGTCCAGGAAGCTGCGTAGCTGTTCAGAGCGGCTTGGGTGGCGTAGTTTACGCAGTGCCTTCGCTTCAATCTGACGGATACGCTCACGGGTAACATCGAACTGTTTACCCACTTCTTCCAGCGTGTGGTCGGTATTCATATCGATACCAAAACGCATACGCAGTACTTTGGCTTCACGGGCAGTCAGACCAGCCAGCACTTCCTGGGTAGCGTCTTTCAGGCTGCCGCCAGTCGCTGAATCGAGAGGCTGAATAATGGTGCTGTCCTCGATAAAGTCACCCAGATGCGAATCTTCGTCATCACCGATGGGGGTTTCCATCGAGATAGGCTCCTTCGCAATCTTCAGTACCTTACGGATTTTATCTTCTGGCATCAGCATGCGTTCAGACAGTTCTTCTGGCGTAGGTTCACGGCCCATTTCCTGCAGCATCTGACGAGAGATACGATTCAGCTTATTAATAGTTTCAATCATGTGAACCGGGATACGGATAGTACGCGCCTGGTCGGCGATTGAACGGGTAATAGCCTGACGGATCCACCAGGTTGCATAGGTTGAGAATTTGTAACCGCGACGGTATTCAAACTTATCCACTGCCTTCATCAGACCAATGTTACCTTCCTGAATAAGGTCGAGGAACTGCAGACCACGATTGGTGTATTTCTTAGCGATTGAAATAACCAGACGCAAGTTTGCTTCAACCATTTCTTTCTTGGCACGACGGGCTTTTGCCTCACCAATCGACATGCGGCGGTTGATATCTTTTATGTCGGCAATCACCAAACCGGTTTCTTGTTCAACCTGAGAAATCTTGCTAACACTACGCTCGATTTCTTCTTTATAAGACTGTAACACCTGGGCATAAGGTGCATTGCCAGCGAGGATCGTTTCCAGCCATGCTGTAGACGTTTCATTACCCGCAAAAGCTTTGATGAAATCTTTCTTCGGCATCTTTGCGTGCATGACGCAGTACTTCATTACCAGACGTTCCTGGATCCGCACCCGATCCATCATCTCGCGCATATTGCGAACCAGACGATCGAACTGTTTTGGTACCAGGCGGAATTCTTTAAAGATATCGCTCAGGGCATTAATTTCTTTGCGCGAATCGGCATGACTACGACCTTTCGTTTCGATGACATCGCGAGCAACCTGATACTGAGCGCGTAATTCTGCAAACTTCAGACGCGCTTCTTCCGGATCAATACCGGTATCGTCTTCGTCATCATCGTCATCGTCGTCATCATCGTCATCATCTTCGTCGTCCAGTTCTTCCTGTGAAAGTTCCGAACCAACATGTGTGGCGGTGGGGGCGAGATCTTCTTCATTATTCGGGTCAACAAAACCAGAAATAATATCGCTTAAGCGAATTTCTTCTGCTTCGTAGAGATCCCATTGATCGAGCAGATAGGTAATTGCTTCAGGATATTCTGCAACAGAACACTGAACCTGATTAATACCGTCTTCGATACGTTTGGCGATTTCAATTTCGCCTTCACGGGTAAGGAGTTCAACGGTCCCCATTTCACGCATGTACATGCGGACTGGGTCAGTAGTACGACCAATTTCGCTTTCAACAGTTGCCAGCGCTTGTGCTGCCGCTTCTGCAACTTCTTCGTCAGTGGTGGTTTCCTGCATTAACAGTTCATCGGAATCCGGGGCTGATTCTGCTACCTGGATACCCATGTCATTGATCATGCGGATGATATCTTCTATCTGATCCGAATCGACAATGTCTTGAGGCAGATGGTCGTTGACTTCAGAAAACGTCAAATAACCTTGTTCTTTACCTTTCGCAATCAGGAGTTTAATCTGAGACTGCTTGCTTTGCGCCATATACCCTACACTTTTCAAAAATTAACCATTGCAATATGACCCGCCTGGATGTAAATCTATGACGGACCGAGGTACTAACGTTACAACTTACCTACGGTATACTGCTTTTGCTGGTTTACGTTTAATTGCCTGCCCATTGCGACGACGGCAGCGAATTACACAGTATAACAGAAACACGGTTATTTTGACTACTATGCGGGCTACTTTTACCGCATCTAATTTGCCGATAAGCCTTTCAAATCTTGCCTGTTCTGCTTCAATTGTGGTGTTAATTCGCCGTTTATTTTGTTTGCTGGTCGCAAACCCTTTGCTTGCGACTGATGCCGAAGTCGGTTCCGGAATCGTTGTTGCTAAGGTTTAAAGCCTTCATTGCAACTTTCAATACTTGTTACTAATGCTTATGTTGCTGCGATGATTTAACTGCTTTGCCGTTCCCGCATGAGCATGTTTAATTCCTGTTTTTCGTCGCTGCTAAGCGCCTGAATTCTTGATTTTGACAACAATTGGTCAATGCGGCTATCGAAATGCCAGTCTAACAGGCGGGCAAAACAGTCCCGAAAAACTCTTTGTGCATCGGCCTCATCAATAAAGTGCTCCTGCACAAGCAACCGACCCAGACTCTTTGAATAGGGGTGCTCGCGGAAGTTTTCAACCACTTGTGCGGTTTTTGCCTGCGGATGTGTGGCACAAAAACTGAACACGTCCTGTAAAACATTCAAGCCAGCAATCCCTGAACCGTTGAGAAATTCAGGTTGCACGGAATCGGCACACTCTGATGCCAGCGACGGATGCTCCAGCATCAATCTAATCATTACACTAATCGGCGACAGGCGGGTTTTATTGACATTGCTACTGGCATTTTTTTGCTGTCTGGGTGGTGCCAAGCCTGGGCTGGCATTGGCTGCGCGAATATCCCGATCAAGTTTAAAACGATCGTACTCACCCACGTGTTTGCTGAGTTCTTCACTGAGCATCAGCTTTTGCTGTTCGCCTGCTACCTGATCTATCAGTGGCTGAGCAGCTGACTTCAAGGCAATTTTGCCTTCCGGTGTGCCAACGGAATGTTGTTTGAGTAACGCATCAAAGAAAAATGTCGACAGCGGGGTTGCTTTGGCGACCATTTCCTCAAAGGCCTCCTGACCAATCTGACGCACCATGGTATCGGGGTCTTCGCCATCCGGCAAAAACAGGAATTTTAACTGTACGCCATCTTTCAGGGCTGGCAGGGCATTTTCCACTGCGCGCCAGGCCGCGTCTCTACCAGCCCGGTCACCATCGTAACAACACACAATTTCCTGAGTGCCACGCATTAGCATGGTCATATGGTCCTGCGTTGTCGCGGTGCCAAGCGCAGCAGTCGCGTACTGGATACCATACTGACTTAGCGCCACAACATCCATGTAACCTTCAACCACCATGATGCGTTGTAAGTTACGTTGCTGGCGGGTCTGGTAGTAGCCAAACAGCTCGTAGCCTTTGTGAAAGATACGGGTTTCCGGTGAGTTCAGGTATTTCGGGCCATTGCCTTCCATAATCCGGCCGCCAAAACCACACACCCTGCCTCGCTTATCTCGAATGGGAAACATGATCCGGTCGCGAAAGAAGTCATACTGCTTGCCGCTGTCGTTTTGGTTTACCAGTTTAAGGTCGAGCAATTGTTTCCTTAACGAGCTGTCGGTGCCAAAGGTTTTTAGTACCGCATCCCAGTCGGGCGGCGCGTAGCCAATTTCCCATTGTTTAACAATTTCCCCTGACAAACCGCGCTGTTTAAGATAATCCACCGCTTTACTGCCCTGGGCATGGTGTTTAAGCTGGTGCTGAAAAAAGCGTGTAACCTTTTCCATTAACTGGAAATCAGACTCATTTTGCTGCTTGTTTTTATCACTGGTAAAACGACCTGAACCTTGCTCTCTTGGCACTTCGAGGCCGTGCATTTTAGCCAGTTCTTCTATGGCCTCAACAAATTCCAGTCGATCGTAATCCATCAAAAACGAAATGGCATTACCGTGTTCACCACAACCAAAACAGTGATAAAACTGTTTATCCTGGCTGACGGTAAAGGAGGGCGTTTTTTCGTCGTGAAACGGACAGCAGGCTGAATAGTTTTTTCCCGCTTTTTTGAGCCTGACCCGGCTATCAATAATTTCAACGATGTCGGTACGGGCCAACAGATCGTCGATAAATTCGCGAGGGATTTTACCTGCCATAGATTGTACTACGCTGCCATGAAGTATTGGATTGCGGATACTTTATCAGGATATGTGGTTAGCGCAATGATCTGCGCCATAACCATAAATGCCAGCGTGTGTTGGGAAATTTACCCTAAACGCTGTTTGATTTGGGCGCTCAGTGCGCCCATATCGGCCCGGCCTTGTACCTGGGGTTTTAACACGCCCATTACCTTACCCATGTCCTGCATGCCACTGGCACCGGTTGAAGCCATGGCTTCATCGATCAGCGCAGCAATTTCCTCTGCAGTGAGAGGCTGGGGTAAGAAAGACTCGAGTTCGACAATTTCTGTGCGCTCAGTTTGCGCCAGGTCATCACGACCTGCCGATTCGTACTGCGCGGCAGCATCCTGACGTTGTTTAACCATTTTAGTTAAGATTGCCAGGATATCAGAATCGCCTAACGTTACCTGTTCATCGATTTCTTTTTGCTTAATAGCTGCTAACGCCATGCGAATAGTGCCAAGACGGACCTTGTTTTTTGCCCGCATTGCCTCTTTTTGTGCATTTTTTAAATCGTCGATTAGCGCCATAAGTTACTCAGTCGATAGTTGCTTACAGGTTAATTGCTGCATTTCATTGCAGCTGTACTGTACTAAGGGGTGCCCCTAAAGGCTATCCTAGTACAGTTTTACGCGACGTGCGTTTTCGCGAGCCAGCTTTTTCAGGTGACGCTTTTTAGCAGCTGCTTTCTTGCGCTTACGTTCCCAAGTTGGCTTTTCGAAAAATTCACGACGACGAACTTCTGACAGAACACCGGCTTTTTCACAAGAACGCTTAAAACGACGCAGTGCTACGTCAAATGGCTCGTTTTCTCTAACTTTAACGATAGGCATTAAAAATTCACCTCAAAACTTAACAGGATGTCCGGGTTAAAATAGGTACTTTTAAACCACCCGGGTTAAAAATGGTGCGAAATTCTAATCATTCACGCCCACGATGTAAAGCCTTAGTGTTAAAAAAATAGCCAAAACGCCTTTGTAATACACCCTGATGCACCGCAGTGGCCTGAATTCACCAATTCGGGTAAACTTCGCAGCCAGTCACCCCGGCTAAATCAGATTAACTAAAGGCAAACAGAACACTATGCGCGTATTAGGTATTGAGACATCCTGTGATGAAACCGGTATTGCAGTTTATGATGACAATCAGGGGCTTTTGTCGCATACCTTATACAGTCAGGTTAAGTTGCACGCCGATTATGGTGGCGTGGTGCCTGAGCTGGCATCTCGAGATCATGTGCGCAAAATTGTCCCGTTGATCCAAAAAGCGCTGAGCGATGCAAGTTCCTCCTCTGACGATATCGATGGCATTGCTTACACTCGTGGGCCCGGCCTGGTTGGTGCATTATTAGTGGGGGCATCGGTAGGCCGGTCTTTAGCCTATGCCTGGGATGTGCCTACGGTAGGAGTGCATCATATGGAAGGGCACTTGTTAGCGCCAATGCTGGAAGATAGTCCACCGCCTTTCCCTTTTGTGGCGCTGCTGGTTTCGGGCGGTCATTCCATGTTGGTGCGGGTAGATGGTATTGGTAGTTATCAGTCGTTGGGCGAATCCATCGATGACGCAGCCGGTGAGGCCTTTGATAAAACGGCAAAACTGCTGGGGCTGGATTATCCCGGTGGGCCGTTACTGGCAAAACTGGCTGATCAGGGAGACGCCGGGCACTACCGTTTTCCGCGCCCTATGACCGACCGCCCCGGCCTCGACTTTAGCTTCAGCGGCCTGAAAACGTTTGCCGCCAATACCATTCGTGATGCAGACGGCAGTGAGCAAACCAAAGCTAATATTGCTTTTGCTTTTCAGGAAGCGGTCATTGATACCTTGATCATTAAGTGTAAACGGGCGCTCAAGCAAACCGGACTGAAGCGGTTGGTGATTGCTGGCGGGGTTAGTGCCAATACTTCACTACGTGCTGCCATGACACAATTAATGCAGGATATTAATGGTGAAGTGTATTACCCGGGGTTAAGTTTTTGTACCGACAACGGCGCAATGATAGCTTATGCGGGGTTGCAGCGCCTTAAATCAGGCGAAACCACGCCTCTGTCAGAATCAGTGATTCCTCGCTGGCCACTTGATTCATTGACACCAGTGTAATAAAAAAGGTGCTATATTAAGCTTTTTAATTAATATCAAAGCCTTTTATGACACTTTTTTTCTGGCGCAGCCTGCTTAGTTGCCTGATTCTTTTAAGCCTGAACGTATATGCTGAACGCCCTGAGCAACATTTGGTATTAATCTCAATCGACGGTTTTCGCCACGATTATATCGAAAAACATCAGGCCCGGGCGATAGCCGACATTGCTGCTCAGGGCGTGCGGGCTGAAAGCATGCAGCCAGTGTATCCGGCCAATACTTTTCCCAATCACATTTCTTTACTTACCGGCCTGTTGCCGGTCAATCACGGTATAGTGAACAACCGTTTTTACGACAAAACCCGACATGCATACTACTCCATGGGCGACGCGTTTAAAGACAGTACCTGGATCACGGCGATGCCGTTCTGGAATCTGGTTGAAAGCCATGGTTACCCGGCAGCCACTTATTTTTGGCCGGAGTCAGATGCGCGTATTGGTGGTCAGCTACCTTCTTATCATTTTCACTATTCCAAGTATTCAGATTATCAGCAACGGATAGATCAGATTATTGAATGGCTGACCTATCCTGAAGCATCCCGACCAGTGTTCATTGCCGGCTATTTTTCTTTGGTGGACACCATGGGGCACGATTATGGGCCGGATGCACCGCAGACGTTTGCAGCAGTGCAAAAAATCGATGCACTGCTTGGCCAGTTGTATGAGCGTATTCAGGCTTTACCCATTAAGGTCAATCTGATTCTGGTGTCTGATCACGGCATGATTGCGGTAGATAAAAGCCGACTGATCTATCAGGACGAACTGAATATCAGCGATGATTTTCTGGTGCTTAACGAAGGGGAACAAATTCTGCTTTACGCCAAAGACGGCGTAAGCGAGAAAGCGGTTCAGGCTCAGGAGGAAGTGCTTCGAGCGTTGGCATTGCCCGGTGTCAGAGTGTTTGACGAAAATCAACGAAACCACTATCACATGCCGCGTAATCCTCGCACCGGTGATATTATCATTACCATTGATGCGCCGGCCCGGTTTGCTACGAATAAAAACAGCCGTATCGGTCCTGGCGGCCATGGCTATTTACCTGAGCATCCGGATATGGGAGCCATCTTTGTGGCTGCGGGCCCTGCTTTCAAGCAAGGTAAACGACTGCCGCGATTCAGTAATCTGGAGGTGTATCCGGCACTGGCTAAAGTGTTGGGGCTTGAGTTAGTCAGCCCCATCGACGGCAAGCTGGATGTACTTAATCAGGCGCTGGCTGAACAATAACCTAAGGAGTCATGAAAATGAGTAAGTCTTACCCTGAAATAACCCAACGTATTTCCAGTAACTTAAAAGCATTGCGCAGTGATATCAGCGATACCATGCAAGGCTTTTCAGCTCTGGCGCAAGCCGCTACCAAAGACGGTGTGCTGGATAAAAAAACGAAGGAGCTTATTGCCCTGGCCATTGGTGTATCCACTCGTTGTGATGGCTGCATCGGCTTTCATGTAAAAGCATTGGTAGAATTGGGTGCCACTAAGCAGGAAATTGAAGAAACGCTGGGCATGGCCGTTTATATGGGCGGTGGCCCGTCACTGATGTACGCCGCAGATGCCATGCTGGCTTACGAGCAGTTCAGTGAAGCGAGTGCTTGATCACCCTTGCCGGTTGAGCCGGCTTGCATAGTTTGTCGATAGGGCCGGTGGGCCTGGCCATTGATTATGTGCTGGTGTGGGGAGCCTTGTTCCTCGCGCTTGTCTGGCTGCGCCTGTTAGTAAAAGAAAAGCCGTTACGCGCCCGGGTGGAAAACACTTTGTTTAGTGTTTTTGTGGCGGCACTACTTGGCGCGAGGGGCGGGTTTATCTGGCATATGTGGTCACAATACCAATATGACTGGCTGGCTATGCTGGATATCCGCGACGGGGGCTTTTTACCCCAGGCCGGACTGATAGCCGGGATACTGGTACTGGTTTGGCGCATTCAAAAATTGCCCCTGACCCGCAATCCTTCAGTGAAAGTTGTTCTGCTAACTGCAGCTTGTATGCTGCCGATCTACATAGGGGTTAACTGGGTTAATCGTAGCGCGACCATGCCGTTGCCGGTGGTGCATAATACCGCTCATCAGACGGTGGACTTTGCCTCCTTTACTGATAAGCCGATTGTGCTGAATGTTTGGGCTACCTGGTGCCCGCCATGTCGTCGCGAAATGCCGGTGCTTGAACTGGCCCAGCAAAACTATCCCAACATGCATTTTATTTTTTTAAATCAGGGCGAGTCGGCCGTCGACGTCAATGATTTTCTCACAACCCAAGGCCTTAAACTCGAAAATGTACTGCTTGATACCAGCGGGGCAGTGAGTGAAGCCTTCGGCGTGGCCGTATTACCCACCACGCTATTTTACTCTCCTGACGGTCAATTGCTGTATCGCCATGTAGGCGGCGTCTCGGCGGCAAGCCTCGATTACGCGCTGCAACAACTGACACAAAAAACGCCTGAAGGTTAAAGCTTACTCGTTGGCTTTACCTTTATCCCAGACTTTACTCTCTTCACCTTTGCGCAAACGCTGAATATTTTCTTTGTGCCTGAAAATGATCAGTACCGAAAGCATGGTCACCGGGATCGTATACATAGGCTTGATAAACCAGGTAAACACTGGCGCCAGTACCACGGTAACAATAGCGCCCAATGAAGAATATCCCCAGATAAATACCACAACCGCCCAACTGGCAATCAGCGAACCGGCCAGTGCCGGACCAATCGGTAACATGGCGCCAAATGCCGTAGCGACCCCTTTGCCGCCGGCAAAATTAAAATAGAGCGGGAAGATATGCCCCAGACAGGCAGCAATAGCAATGAAACCAAGGGCAACCGGGGCAAGCCCCATAAAGTAGGCAGAATAAACCGGAATGGTGCCTTTCAGTACATCAATGACTAGCACCAGCAGGGCGGGTACCCGACCACCGAGGCGGTAAACATTGGTGGCACCGGGATTGCCTGAGCCATGGCGACGGGGATCGGGCAATTGAAAAGCACGGCTGACCAATACTGCACTGCTAACAGAACCTATCAGGTAGGCAACGCCAATCATCAACAGACTGAGTGCAATCAAGCCAATGCTCCAATTATGTATGAAAAGTGTGCACACACTACTAGAATATCGCCCGCAAAGCCAGATATTGTGATGCTATGGGGGGCAGCTACAATGCGTCCTGAAAGCTGGCCGGACTGGCTATGATTGCCGGGATCGCGTAATCTGCAACGCCAATGCTATACTCGCAAAAAATGTGTTTTAAGGTGCAGTAAATATGCAGCAAATATTTATCGAAGGGCTGGAAGTGCCTACGCTGATAGGCGTATACGACTGGGAGCGTACGGAAAATACGGTGCTGATCGTCGATCTGTTGATCGATGCCGATTTAAGCGCGGCCATGCAGTCGGACGATGTGGCTCACACCATCGATTATGCAGCGGTGGCGGAAACCGTTAAACAGGTGGGGAGTGACTCCTCCTTTGAGTTACTTGAAGCATTTGCCAATGCCATTATCACAGCGGTTTGTCAGGCGTTTCCGATACAAAAACTGCTACTGACGGTTGAAAAGCCGGGAATATTACCGGATGCCCGCAAGGTCGGCATCCGCATTACCCACGAGGCAGGCCAATAAAGTGAGCCTGCATCAGGTTTTTATTGGTATAGGCTCGAACATTGAGCGTGAGTTTCATACCCGCGAAGCTTATCGGGTGCTTCATCAGTACTTTGACAACGTTGTGGTATCACCGGTTTATGATTGTCCGGCTGAGGGCTTTGATGGGCCGGGATTTTATAACTGGGTTGCGCGAGTAGATACCAGCTTATCGCTGGAGGCTATTTATCAGTTATTCAAACAATTAGAAGCCGAATACGGGCGAAAAGACTGGTATAAAAAGCACTGTTCACGCACAATGGATCTGGATTTATTATGCTTCGATCAAATGGTGTGCGATGCTCCGGTAACGTTGCCTAGAGCGGAAATTCTGCAGCGGGCATTTGTCCTGCGACCGCTGGCCGATATTGCCCCTGATATGCGCCATCCGGTAGTAGGAAAAACTTTCTCGCAACTTTGGCAGGCCTTTGATCACAGTGAGCAGCTAACCACGCCTATCGATTTTAAATGGAGTTCACCCCAGGGATGACGCTTTTCGAAATAATTGTTCTGGCCATTATCCAGGGCCTTACCGAATTTTTGCCTATCAGTAGTTCTGCGCATTTGATTTTACCTGCCGAAGTGCTCGGCTGGCGCAATCAGGGCCTGGCATTTGATGTGGCGGTGCATGTGGGCAGTTTGCTGGCGGTAATGATTTACTTCCGCAATGATATCCTGCAAATGACAGGCGCTTTTTTTAAGCACGGGTTCAGCAAACAGCAAACCACCGACAGTAAGCTTGCCTGGTTTGTGGTTATTGGCACTATTCCGGCGGTAATAGCCGGCTTTTTACTCAAAGACCTGATTGAAACCCAAGCACGCAGTGCCGCCGTGATTGCCACTACGACAATCCTGTTTGGCTTGCTCCTGTGGTACGCTGATGTAAAAGCTAAACATGTGCAGAAACTTGAACAGTTAACACTGCGTCAGACAATCATTATCGGACTGGCTCAAATGCTGGCATTAATTCCGGGCACATCACGTTCTGGCATTACAATGACGGCTGGATTGATGCTCGGATTAAACCGCGAGAGCTCAGCACGCTTTTCGTTTTTACTGTCTGTTCCGGTGATTCTTGGCGCCGGATTGTTAGCAGTAAAAGACCTTCTGGAAGCCAACCAAGCGGTAGATTGGTCGGCATTAATTTACGGGGCCGGTTTTTCCTTTGTCAGTGCTTATCTGTGTATCTTTTTGTTCCTGAGCTGGATAAGCCGCATCGGTATGTTACCGTTTGTGATATACCGCTTACTGCTTGGCGCCGTGTTGATTGCCTTTATATTCTGGTAAGCCCTGTATCGATTTGATGGAGATGATAAATGGCTGAAACTATATTTGATAAGATTATTGATAAGTCTATTCCGGCTGACGTTCTGTATGAAGATGACAAAGCGCTGGCCTTTAAAGACATTAACCCGCAAGCCCCGATTCATTTTCTGGTGATCCCTAAAAAGCAGATTGCCACCATGAATGACATCACCGAAGAAGATGAAGCGTTGGTTGGCCACCTTTATACGGTAGCAGCCAGGCTGGCGCATGATATGGGCTTTGCCGAAGAAGGTTACCGGGCGGTTATGAACTGTAATGAGTTTGGTGGTCAGACCGTTTACCACATTCATTTACATGTTCTGGCGGGAAAAATGATGGGCTGGCCGCCGTACACAGATAAGCCTAAACATTTGGAGTAACTTCACGCCCTGTCGTGACGTTATCCTGGAAGCGCCACGGGTGCTATCCGGGATCGCCTTAAACGATATTGGGAATTAAAAAGTGCCACTCTCTGATTATCCACAAGGTGAAGGCACTTCGACTGCTATTCATTTCTTCACATTATGTCGGGGTGCCGACAGCACCCAGGTGGCAGTGAGGCCACTCCAATTTAGCACTCTATAACAGCTTCGCTCAGTTCTATGTGGCGAAACAGCTTACTGACAGACAAAAAGGGGAACCCTACGCTTTCCCAGATCTTTTTGTCAGTCCGTAATTCGCTACAACAGAACTACATAAAAAGCAGGTTGTTTGTCAGCCAATAGCCTTATCAGAAGATAGCGGCTCGTGGGCCGGTATGACGATTACTTTTTGAGGCTACAAAACACCGTGTCATCCCGCTCACAGGCCAAAGAGAAGAATCTCCAAAGCTACAGTCAGCATTATTACGCCTGGCATCGAAAAACAAAGCGCTTGCTTGATATTAACCCGTCGTTGTGCGTGGAATAGTAATGGTTAATTTGGTGCTTAACCTTGTCGATAGCCCGAGTGCCAAAGCCGCCCTTAAAGTGGAGCTGAACTGTGTCGTTAACCCCTCTCTTTTGACATTCAATGCTTCCCTGTATCGCCGGTACTTCAATGGTATAAGGATGCTCGAGATAATTGAGATGGCTGCTGGTTCAGGCATGTTTCAAAGCGTATGTAAAACGATGGTGCGCTCCGATACTGAAGTAAATGTGTCTTTGCTGCCAGCACTTAATCACAAGAAAAGCACCAATTAATACTTTTATTGCCGGCAACATATAAACTGCTATTCCCTCAAGCTTGGTTTGCGATATTAATGAGAATGTCCATAATCCAGCCGCTGCATAGACTAACAGAACGAAAACCAACAATAGTGATGACGACACAAGAAAGGGTTGCCCGGTTTTAATAACCCGCCAGCCTACAAAAATCTGATAGGCAGACATAGCGAGCTATAAAAGTGCACAGAGTTGACTCATATATTGATTCCTTGTCAGATGAAATGGGCCTGAACGATCAGGCCAGATATTAAAGAGCAGACTGTGTTCGTTGTCTGCCTGAGTGCGAGGCGATAGATCACCCCGGTAGATTCAATACTACCGGGGTGATTATTTGTGCCTGGCGCTTTTTCTTATAAACCGAGTTGTGTTTTTCCCTGTTCAAACACAATATCAACCGGGATACTGGCTGCTTTTAAACGGGCTAAATCGGCTTCTAATTGAGGTTTAATAATCCCTTTATCGGCAACCAGCTCAGCTACGCCATCGTAATCGCCGTTGCCTTGCAGGGTGAGAATGAGTTCAGATAAGGAAGAAACCGCTTCCGACATTTTTTCCATATTCACGCTGTAAAGGCCGTCGTTATTACGATCAAAAGCGCCCATGGTGGCAAAATAGTTAAACCGGATCATATTGGCTTTACCGTGTGCGCTGGATGCACCAAAGCGCACTGAGCGGAAGATACCCGCCATAAAGGTAACGTAATAATCTTCCAGGGTTCCCTCGGTTATTTCACCTTTCTCCAACAGGCTTTGCACCATGTAAAGACCAAGAATATCGGCTTTACCTTCTTCCAGCGCCGACGCGTGTTCTTTGAGTGCAGCCCGAACGGTGCCTTTATCGGTAATGGTATTTTTAATCCCCAGGCCATGGGCTACTTCGTGAAACATGGTGTTCGCGAAAAACGCATTAAACGTAATGTGGTCGCGTTGCTCAGGGGCAATAAGCACTTCTGAAATGGGTTTAAGAATATGATCAAACTTGGCCCGCATCGCATTTTTCAGTTGCAGTCGGCGGGTGCCTTTAGCAAGCTGAACCCGCTCATCATTGGGCAGATTGATGGCAATAGTTTTGCTACCTGCATTAGAGTGCCCGGCATAATAAATCACATCATAAGCATTAAGGTCTGCATCCGATCCTGGTGTTTCCTGCTTGTAGGCCTCGTCAACCGGCAATCCTTGTTGCAGTTCAGGCAGGAACTGAGCATATTTCGCTAACCGCTCACTCCAGGCCATGTCTTTGATCAGCACGTAAGATTCGAATGCTGCGCGATAACCATAGAGTTGGTCTTCATAGGTTTCGATGGGACCAATAACCAGTTCAATGGGATTAGTCTTCATATCCATCCAGGCCATGTCTGAGGCGTAATAATCGTCGCTGAGCAGCGCTGCGGCACGCAGTTTCAGGTACTCTGCGAAGGTCTCGTTGTCAGCCAGTTCAGATGCTTCATTAAGTATATCCGCTGCTTTAGTTAGTTCTGCCTGATACTTCTTGGAATAAGGCGTAGCAGTTAGATCCCCGCTTTCAGTACGTTCGACTACAGAGTAGAGGCCATCTTTGTCGGCGAATTCGGCGGCCGCGAACTCCGTTTTGGTCATGTCGTGAGGGTAAAATTCAGCGCCGGTGGCTTTTTCTCCGTAGCCACTCAGGAATGGAGCATCGCCGTTTAGGCGGTCCCAGGGACCATAATTAATGGCTGCAAAAGCTCTGAGTTTCTCATCGGTAAACTGTTGCAGAAACGCTTTTTTGTCGTCAAAAAAAGCCTGTTTCCAGAACAAATCGTCCATAATTTGGGAGGCGTCTATTAATTTGCTGAGCATTTGTTTTTGATTATCATTCAAATGGGATAAATCAGTCGTTAGGGGAACCTGGTGATAAATTTCCAGGCGACTGTCATTAACCAGCGATTTAGGAGCGCTATCCTCGACAATGGATTGTGGCGACTGAGGTTCGGAGCAGCCAGCGAAAAGAAGTGAACTGGCCAGGGCGGTAAGGGCAAACGTTTTTTGCAGTGCTTTGCGCATATAAATTCGTCCGTCGTTTATTAAAAGTTGTTGTTATTGTTTAGCATTTTTATCCGTGATACGGGTTTTTACTGCTATCTTTTATTCCGGCGGGCACTATTGAATGACTGCCCGGGCGATAAAAACAGAAACTCTTTCTAGCATAACCAAGCCGTAAAGCAGATGCTATACTCAATTAAGCAACAAAATTTCTTTTGTCGACCGTACGAAAAAACCAGAAAGTCATTTTTCTTTATACGGGCTGGTCGCATGACAGAAATTTGAACTATGTTATGGTTATACAACAACAACAAACTTTGATTTTCAACAATATAAAAGACAGCGCGCTCCGTTACTGTTAACCGCAACGGATGCGAGATCACACTGACCATCGACAAAGGTAGGAATATGTCTACACAAAATGCGCTACTCACCATTCTGGTTGAAAAGATTAAAAACGATACGTTGGTGCTGCCAACGTTACCCGCTGTGGCGTTAAAAGTACGGAAAGCCGCTGACGATCCGGATATTAACTTACAGAGTATGGGGGAGGTGATTGGCCAGGATCCATCGCTGAGTGCGAGGATGATCAAAATTTCCAACAGCGCCTACATGGGGCGATCGGTTAAAGTGACATCCATCTCCCAGGCGGTAACTCGTATAGGCCTCAGACAAATTAAAAATATTGCAACGGCGTTGGCAATGGAACAACTGTTTGTTTCGAAAAACGAGCTGGTTGGCGAATACATGAAAAAAGAGTGGTCGAATACAGTTGATGTGGTAGCCAATGCCATGGCTGCATTGCAAATGTACACTGCCCGGACCAAAAAACGCGATCTCAGCATCGACACTATGACGTTGATGTCGTTAATTCACAGCATCGGCGTACTGCCTATTTTAACCGAGGCGGAGCGTCACACCGAGGTCTTTGCCAGCCCAAGCTTCCTTGATGATGCCATTGACAAACTAGCCCCTAAAGTGGGCGGTAGCATTATGCGTAGCTGGGAGTTTGGTGATGACTTTGTTGTAGTGGCTGAGCGTTGGCATGATCTGGCTTACATTCCTGAAAAGCTCGGCTATATCGACTTTGTAAGAGTTGGCGCTGCATTAGCCGGCCAAATCGACAGTAAGAAAGATGCAGTGCTTAACCTGGCCATTCAGCGTGGTGTGGTGGAAGATGTTAATTCACTCCTATCTGACGACTTTGCCGAAATGCGGGCTGCCGCTAAACAAATTTTTGCCTGATCCCTCCAGGGGCTGCTCAACGGCCCCGTTTATATTTTTATGGCTTCATCGGCTGTTTCCATTGGGGATGCAACCACAGGGTTACCATTCCAGCTAGTAACCCCCAAACGGGTGCACTAATCCCCGCCAGGCTTAACCCTGATGCACTGCACAGCAACGTTAGAATAGCGCCTTGCCGAAACGGCGTATCCTGCAGACTTCGCAACAAGCTCGACTGCAGGGTGGATAACAGCGCGATGCCCGCCAGCAGGCTGGTTACCACCTGCGGCATCTGCATAAAAACCAGTGTAATGGTTACGGCAAACAGGCCGGCGAGACAATAGCCAATCCCGGCCACGACACCGGCCAGGTAGCGTTTAGCCGGGTTTTCATCCACATTGTCGGCCATGCAAATAGCCGCGGTAATTGCCGCCAGGTTAATCATAAAACCGCCAAAAGGGGCACTGAATAACTGCACCAGCGCGATCCCTGTTAATACAAACCGGTTGTCCGGCTTATAGCCATGGCTATGCTGTATACTGATGCCGGGCAGGTTTTGCGACAAGGTGGTAATCAGATAAAGCGGCAGGCCGACACTTATAAGCGCTGCGCCGTTGAAAGCCGGCATAACCCACTCGAGTGCAGGCAGGGAAAACCGAATAGGTTTGGCGCTGGTATCCGTTAGCATAAGCGCTGCCAGTGCTGCAATCACCAGTAACACCAGCATCAGGTAGCGGGGAAACCAGCGACTGCCAAGCAAATAAATCAGTACAAACAGCATACTTAGCAACGGGTAGTCCTGAGCGCTGGTAAACACACCCAGACAGTAGGGCAGTAAGATACCCGCCAGCATGGCTGCAGAAAGCGCCGGGGGAATACGTTCAATGCCGCGCATCATCAGTCGGCTGCGTGCGGAAATCAGACTCAGAATACCGGCAAATAAAAATGCACCGGTTAACTCGGCAAGAGAAAAACCGTCTGCGGTAGAAATTAAAAATACTGCGCCCGGTGTAGACCAGGCGGTGATCACCGGCATTTTAAAGCGCCAGGAAAAAAACAGGGTGCTCAAGCCCATTGCCAGACCAAGCACCAGTAACCAGCTGATTAACTGAGATTCGCTGGCACCTGACTGTCTGGCCGCTTCCATGACAATCACTACCGAGCTGCTGTAACCCACAATAACAGAAGTTGAGCCAGCGGCTACGTGACTAAGCTGAAGAGAGTGATTGTGTTTCATGGTCATATTCACCTGCATATCAATTCCAGTTTGTGCGTTATAACGTACGCGCTGGGTTAATATAACATTGTACGTTATAGCGCACAATTGGCGGCCTGCCATTAATTGCCATGGTCAAGCCCTTAACAAAAGCCGTTTCTATTCGTAGGGGCAGGGTTTACAGTGACTGATTGATGTATACTGTCGCCACAGGTAACAGCTATGGGCCGGCAGACTGTGTAACTATCACCAGTGCCAACAACACCTAATCGAACCAAAAAAGAAACCGAAAATGCTTGAAGACAAGCAATGAGCCAACAAATACCACCAGCCACCCGCATTATAAGTCTTGATGCGTTACGGGGCGTAGCCTTGCTCGGCATTCTGATGATGAATATTATTGCTTTTGCGTATCCCCGGGCGCTTTATGATAATCCTTTTGCGCTGGGACCTTTAAGTACAGTAAACGAGTGGCAATGGTTCCTGTCGGAAGTGTTTTTCGCAGAAAAATTTTACGCTTTGTTTGCCACTTTATTCGGTGCAGGTATTGCCATGATGGCGCAGCGGCAGCCGGACCCGATAAGCGCTAAGCAGGTGCACTATCGTCGTATGTTCTGGCTACTGCTGATTGGCCTGTTGCATGCCTATAGTTTGTGGTGGGGCGATATTCTGGTGACCTATGCTATCGGCGGACTGCTGATATTCAGGTGCAGAAACTGGTCGGTGAAAAAATTACTCGGCTTTGGTTTGTTTCTGCAAAGCATTCTGATGCTGCTGTTATTGCTGGTGTACTACTCCTGGGGAGGCATGTCTGAAAGTGAACAACTGGAAATTATTCAGAGTATCAGCCCATCAATGGCACAACTCCAGCAAGAAATAGCTGCCTATCAGGGGAACTGGTGGCAAAGAGCGGCGATGCGGGTCGACACGACACTGGATTTTCATGTTAATGCTCTGATCGCAGTAGAGTTTCGAATGTGCGGCCTAATGTTAGTCGGTATGGCGCTCTATAAGCTCGGTATTCTGACGACGAACCGGTCGCTTAAGTTTTACCGGTTAAATGGTTTACTGTGTATATTTATTGGCACTTTGATATGTGGTGCCGGCGCTGCGCTAATCAAACAAAATGGCGTGGTGATACCAGAGTTTATGACCGTCTATCGTTTTCCCAATTACTGGGGGGCACTGGTTTTAGCCTGGGGATATTTGTGCCTGGTGATGTGGCTGGTGAAAGTGGCCGGTAATAACTGGCAAGGGGCGGTGGTGCACTATTTAACACCGGTAGGGCAGATGGCGCTAACTAATTACCTACTGCAAACGGTGCTTTGTTGTGCCATTTTTTATGGCTGGGGGCTTGGTTTATTTGGTGAGTTACAGCGAAGTTCTCTTACGTTAATTGTTATAGCTCTATGGACAGTGCAACTGAGTCTCTCACGCTGGTGGCTTAACCGCTTCAACAGCGGGCCCATGGAGCGTATCTGGCGTAACCTGACCCAACGCCGCTGGCAGCCAGTGCTGCAGCGCAGGGTCAGGCAAAGCTGATTAATTGTCTTTATCGAGGTCCAGCGCTTCGCTCAGGAAATTAACAAAGGCACACATCTCGGCAGACATCAGGCTGAACTCCGCGTCCAGACGCGCTGCAACCTGATCCTTGGGAATATCCTGGGTTTCTTCTTTAATCCGGTCAGTAAATTTAATGCGTTTTACCGAACCGTCTTCCTGGATAATCGCTTCCAGAGTTTCGTCGAAATCGAAAGCGACTTTTTGCACTAGCTTGCCGGCATCCAGATGGAGTTGAATTTCTTCGCTATCCAGCGGCTGGTTTTTACAGCGAATAACGCTGCCTACTTCATCCGTGGATTTAAACTCGGCTTCTTCGAGTAATTCAATTTTGGCGGGTGGCTTGTCGGTTAACCAGTGAGTCAGTTCACTTTGCAGACTGTGGCGAACCAGTGGAACTACCGGCAGTGACCCCAGGGCTTTTCGTACCATGGCCAGAAACGCTTCTGCTTTGCCATCGGCGCTGGCATCCACAATTACCAGGTTATCAGCAATTGAGATAAAGCCGTTGGTATAAGAGTTCTTCACAAAGGCCTGAGGTAACAGGCGGGTAATAATTTCCTGCTTCAGATCTGATTGGGCTTTTTTGCCCACCGGTGAGCCGGTTTCTGCTTCAATCTGGGCCACTTTGTCGGCCAGCTCAGAATTGACAACCGAAGAAGGCAGCAAACGTTCCTGCTTCTTCAGCGTGATCCAGTAACGCAGTTGAGTCTGGTGGAACAACAAGGTGTTTTGGCCAGCGTCGTGTAGCGGCGATACAAAGCCCATTGTTGCGCTTTCCTGGCTGCCACAGGGGCGAAAGGCGAGCTCATTTAACGCCGTTTGTAATTCATCATCATTGAGGGCCAATGGCTGGGTGAGCCGGTAGGCTTTTATATTCTTAAACCACATAAAGAAGATCTGTCATTTTGAAAAGGCCGAAAGGTTAGCAGTGCGCTGGTATCTGCGCAACTATTGTGGTTGATATTGCCGGTCTGCGGAAAGTGCGTATCAGGTTCTGGCCGGGAAGCGAATCTCGTAGCGCAGGCCCTGGCCTGGTTCACTGCTGGCTTCGATATTGCCGTCAAGTGCCTGGGTAACCAGGTTATACATAATGTGGGTTCCCAGGCCGCTGCCGCCCTGCCCGCGTTTGGTGGTAAAGAACGCATCAAAAAGGTGGCCTAGGTGATCGGCCGGGATACCGCAGCCATCGTCCTGGTAGGTGAGCAAGACGTCTTCACCGTCCTGCTGCACGGCAATATCAATATGGCCACTGGGTTTGTCTTCAAAGCCGTGGATAACGGAATTCATAACCATATTGGTGACGATTTGGGCAATAATGCCCGGCGCTGAGCGAATGTACAGGTCATCGGGGCAGTTCACATTTACCTTGTGCTGAGTGTGTTTAAATGACGGGCCGAGAGATTGCAAAATCTCATGCAGGTAATTATTTAAGTTAAATACCCGTTCTGCTTCACTGGTTTGGTCTACTGCCACCTGTTTAAAGCTGGTGATAAGGTCGGATGCCCGGTTTAAGTTAGTCAGTAGCAGATTGGTGGTTTGTTCAGCCTCATCTAAAAAAGATGCCATGGTTTTATTCGTGAGGGATTTATCCTCATAATTCTTACGTACTTCCGTCAGGCGCTCATTGAGAAAGCTGGCGGCGGTAACTCCAACGCCGAGTGGGGTATTCACATCGTGGGCAATACCGGCTACCAGGCCACCAAGAGAGGCCATCCGTTCAGACTCAAGTAGCTGATCCTGGGCCAGCTTGAGGTTTTCCATGGACTGGGCCAGTTCTTTGTTTTTATCCCGCAGCACGTTTTCGATGTACTGACGGTTTTCGTTCTCCTGGCGAAGCTCCCGCTGATTAGTAATCAGTTCATCCTTCTGGCGCTCCAGATCCAGCATAATCTGACTGAGTGAAGCGGTTTTCTTGGCCACCTCCTGTTCCAGCAACAGGTTCTGGTCGTCGAGTTTTTTATTCACCCGCTGTAACTCACTCTGAGTGTTTTTGAGTTGCTGCTGGGAGACAATCAGGTCATCAATTACCTGGTTGTAGGAATATTGTAATAAGCGCAGTTCATTTTCATCGTCGAGGGTTAAATAAATTTTCGATCGTTCCGGATGCTCCGGGTTGAACGCACTCATTTTTTGCGTTACTTCCATCAACGGATCTGACAACATGCGGCGGAAGGCAGTCATAAACAGAAACACCAGAAACGCCGTTTTAACAATTGCGTTGCCGATTAAAAAGAAAATCCCCACTTCGATACGGCCGAAAATAATATCGAAGTTGGAATACAGGGTGACATCGCCCACAGTGGAGGCGCGGTTGGAGAACTCAAAAATCAATGGAAAGCTGTAACTGAACAGACCTCCGTCATGATCTTCCAGTTCGCCACTGGTAAAGGGGGCTCGAATTTGCGCAATGGTTACGCCCAGGTCGGCTATGTAATCACCATTCTCATCGCGAATTTGTACGCCGGTAACAATGGGCAGTTCCATTAACCCTTCGGCAATCGATTGCGCCTGGAGAATGTTTACTTCCCAAATGGCCCGCGTAAGGCTGGTCGAAAAGGTATTCTTTAAGGTTTGCAGTTCAGATTCAATGTGACTTTTGGTGCTGAGATATTCAGTAAAGATCTGGCCAACGGTCACAATGAAAGTCAGAAAGAAGTACACCGACAACACGCGTGTAAGTAGCTTTCTCGACAACCCTGTCTGAACCGACGCCATCTGATACCTATCTAATAATACTGGTGAGTTTTTGAACTCTATCAAGAATATGTGTTAATTACTGAATAGACAAGTTCTTAGCTCGACTTCTTGATGATTAGCGCAATACCTTAATTACCTTTATACAGGGGCTGTTGACCTTTGGTGTACGAATTTTGTTCTAAATGGGAGCCTTTTAATCGAGGAATCGTTCTGCAGGCCCAGTGGACTAAGTCAAAGAACGGTGACAAAGAGTAAAAGGTTCCCATGACGAACCCTTGGGCAGCGTTTGTCGCGCATTTCTGCTACGTCAAGTCTCGTTCGTGTAGATGGCTACACTTCTCAAGCCTTTCCTTGCATAAATACACGACAATTCGCTGCAAAAATGAACACCAAAGGTCAACAGCCCCTAGGTCACGCTTCTCTATATTCAAATTTTCTTTATAATTTCGCTAACCATTATTGGCTCTGGTAAGATGCCGGGCATGTTTATTTACGCAATCATCCTATTAAATCCGATAATCGTAGTCACAAACTTGACATATAAATGTAATCGTTTAATAAAATTGTCACACACCCTGATAATAATAGCGGCGTTTTGTAATGAGCTGGAAAAAATCTATGTCAAGAAGAGTCTTGTTGGTAGAGGATGAAGCGCCTATTCGCGACATGCTATCGTTTGTGCTGGAACAGTCGGGATTCGAGACTATCGAAGCAGAAGATTACGATATCGCGCAACAAAAGCTGGTAGAACCTTATCCTGATTTAATTTTACTGGACTGGATGTTACCCGGTGGTAGCGGCGTTCAATTGGCCAAAAGCCTGAAGCAACATGAGTTTACCCGAGATATCCCGGTAATCATGCTGACGGCTCGCGGTGAAGAAGACGATAAAATCCGAGGTCTGGATGCTGGTGCGGACGATTACATAACCAAGCCGTTTTCGCCCAAGGAGCTGGTGGCTCGCATTAAAGCAGTGATGCGTCGCGTTACGCCAACGTCAAATGAGCAACCCATTGAGTTCAATGGTCTTAAGTTAGAGCCCATCTCTCATCGGGTGATGGCCAATGACGAAGCGCTGGATATGGGGCCTACTGAGTACAAGCTACTGCATTTTTTCATGACTCATCCGGAGCGGGTGTATAGCCGTGAACAACTGCTCGACAATGTTTGGGGTACCAACGTCTACGTTGAAGATCGCACGGTGGATGTGCATATCCGTCGTTTACGCAAAGCCATTGGTGGTCAGGGACACGACGCCATGATCCAAACTGTCAGAGGCGCGGGTTACCGTTTTTCGACTAAGCTTTAATTTGATTTCATCTTTGGGGTAGGTATAGTCTGCCCCATTGTCAGCGCGCAAGGAAGGAACATTCGGGATGTATTACCCCTTTTCGTGGATAAAGTCAGTTGCGCGACTTGTCCTGTTTCTTATCTTCTTTGCGATCATTGGCTGGTATGTGGAAGACATGCTGCTGGCTGTGGCCATGGGCGCTACGGGCTTGTTGCTGGTTAACTACTGGCAGTTATTTAAATTAAACCGCTGGCTATGGCACAGCCGTAAAATGTCGCCACCGTCGGTCAGTGGATTATGGGAACATATCTACGAAGGGATTTATTACCTGCAGCGGCGCAACCGCAACAAGCGCAAGGAGTTGGGCGCGCTGGTTAAACGCTTTCGTGAAGGTTCTGAAGCCTTGCCCGATGCTGCCGTGGTGGTCGACTCCAAAGCCTGTATTATCTGGTGTAACCGCCTGGCTCGGCTGGAACTGGGATTGCGCTGGCCATCAGATGCCGGGCGGCGCCTGGATAATCTGATCCGTCATCCTGAATTTATCGAGTATTTTCATGCCGGTAAATACCACTTTCCCATCGAAGTACCGTCACCGCTCAACCCGTTAAAATCTTTCGAGTACCGGATCATGCCTTACGGTGAAGAGCACCTGTTGCTGATTGCCCGGGATGTCACTCGCCTGAGTCAGCTAGAGGAAATGCGCAAAGACTTTGTCGCCAACGTCTCTCATGAGTTGCGCACTCCGCTAACGGTCATTAATGGTTACCTGGAAATACTGCCGGATGCCGATGAACAGCTTAATCCGTTTGTGAAAAAGGCATATCTGGAGATGAGCACCCAGACCCAGCGAATGCAGAGTCTGATTGAAGACTTATTGGTGCTATCGAGAATTGAAGCCAGTTCAGAGCGCGTGTATGAAAATACGGTGGATATGGCGATGATGCTCAATCAGGTGAAAATTGAAGCCGATGCCCTGAATAAAGACAAGCATCACACCATTGCGTTTCACCTAACGCCCGGGGTGCGCATTTACGGTATTGAAACCGAATTACGCAGCGCCTGCTCCAACCTGATTTTTAATGCCATCAACTATACGCCGGAGGGCGGCAAAATCGATGTGTACTGGTCGGTTACCAAAGCCGGCGTGCGGTTTGCTGTAAAAGATAATGGCGACGGTATCGAGCAACGTCACCTGTCACGCCTGACAGAACGTTTTTATCGGGTGGATAAAGCGCGCTCACGAAAAACCGGCGGTTCGGGGCTGGGCTTATCCATTGTAAAACACGTGCTGAATCATCATAATTCAAAACTTCAAATCACCAGTCGGTTAGGAGAAGGCAGCGAATTCTTTTTTGAATTTGATGCCGAGATGATTGCCAGCCAGGAGTAATATGCACAAGTTTGCTTTTCTGTTACTGCTTATCGGAGTTACCGCAAGTGCTGCGGCCAGTGAAACTGGCTACGAGCGTAAGCCTGGTGTGGCAGGCAATATTACTTCTGTAGGATCAGACACCCTGGCTAACTTAATGACCCTGTGGTCCCAGGAGTTTAAAACGCTCTATCCCGATGTGACCTTTCAGATCCAGGCGTCAGGCTCCTCTACTGCTCCACCGGCGCTAACCGAGGGCACCGCAACTATTGGCCCCATGAGCCGGGACTTAAAGCCCAGTGAGCGGCGTGCGTTTATTCAGGCCCATGGTTACCCGCCAACGGTGATCAAGGTGGCTATCGATGCGATTGCTATTTTTGTTGAGCACCGTAACCCGCTTGAAGGGTTGACCTTGCAGCAGGTAGATGCAATCTTTTCCGTCACCCGCTATTGCGGCGCTGAGGAACGTATCACCAAATGGTCGCAACTGGGGATCAGTGATTATGGCGATTCGGCGCCCATCCGGCTATTCAGCCGAAACTCGGTATCAGGCACCTACGGCCTGTTTAAAATAATGGCGCTGTGTGATGGCGACTTTACCAAATCGGTTAACGAGCAACCTGGCTCTGCGTCGGTAGTATTATCTGTGGCTTCGAGTAAGGGCGGCATGGGCTATGCGGCTTACGGTTATAAAACCGCTGGGGTAAAAGCCCTGCCACTGGGACACTCTGCGGATAAGCTGATCCCGCTGACCAGTGAAACCGTGCAGAATGAAACCTATCCGTTTTCTCGTTTTTTGTATCTGGTGGTTAACAAAGCACCCGGCGAGCCACTACCCAAGCTGGAACGGGAATTTTTGCGTTATGTGTTGTCCACGCGCGGCCAGCAGCAGGTGGAGCGTGATGGTTATTTTCCCATTCGCGAGGACATGTTAAAACGTCAGCTTCGGGTTGTCGGTGAATCTGAGGCACACTGATGCAGTCACAGTGGAAGCAGTGGGTACTAACTAACCTATTACGAACTGTCCCGGTAACGCAGATTTATACCACGTTGCTTGGCGAGGGGTTTGCCCACGCTGAGATCATGGCACTGCTGGGAAATAATATGCCACCCGTCCAGCATCAGACGCTGGCCCGGCAATACGCTGCGCGCTATCCTGAGCCGAAATTTATAGAAAAGGGGTTGCCCGATAACGTTCAGGTTGTTGAATCAGGCCAGGCACAGCTGTATGTGGTGAGGAATTTTCTGGCGTTGTCTACTTGTGAAAACATCGTGGCGCTGAGTAAACAGCATCTCAGGCCATCCACCATTACCACAGCGAACACTGAGGCAGATACCGCGTTCAGAACCTCCAGCACCTGTGATTTAGTCAGCCTCGACAGTGATATCGCCCATCAGGTATCTGCGCATATTATTAATTATTTTGGTTTTGCAAAAGGCAACAACGAGCCAATTCAGGCTCAGCATTATGCGCCTGGCCAGCAATTTAAAGCCCATACGGATTATTTTGAACCCGGTACCAGTGAGTACCGCCAGTTTGCCAGTCTGCTGGGGCAGCGTACCTGGACGTGCATGGTGTATTTAAATGAAGTGGAAGCGGGCGGCGAAACAGAGTTTGTTACACTGGATAAGTCATTTACCCCACACAGTGGCACGGCGGTGATCTGGAACAATTTATTGCCGGACGGGCGACCTAATGCTAATACCCTGCATCATGCCCACCCTGTCATAAAAGGTGAGAAAGTGGTTATCACCAAGTGGTTCAGAGAGGCGCTCTGACCACTGTCATAATTCTCCCTAAAACCGCTCCCAAGCCTGCTAAAGGGGCTCTGTCGACGGTTTTACTGCCTTGAGCTAGTGTTTGAAAAACAATCATCTACTGAAAAGTAAGAAACTTTTATTACAGTCAAATAGTGTAACAAAAGTGTCATTCAAGTCCGGTAGTCTTCTCAGCCATTGAAATAATGACATAAAGTGGTTTTGGAGAATTTTAATGGCTATAAAGCACACATTCAGAGCGTCAGCCATTGCAACTGCACTTATTCTGGCAGGTTGTGGTGGGGATATTAATATCAATGAAGGTGATGTGGTAACGAATCCGGCACCAACACCTACGCCAACCCCGACACCAACCCCAACGCCTACACCAACTGGTGCGGAAAATCCGTTCGACCAGGGGCTTGCCACTGATGTGTCTTCAGAATTTCCTGAAATCACCGACAAACCGGTTTATCGCCTGACTGAAAACGTTGAGTTTAACGAAGAAACCACGCTGACTGCCAATGCACACTGGGTGCTGGACGGTCGTGTTGCTGTCGGTGGCGATGATGAAAACTCTACCGTTCTGAACATTGAAGCGGGTACTACTATTTTTGGTGAAGAAGGTGAAGACTTCTTAGTCGTACGTCGTGGTTCACAGATCAAGGCCGAAGGTACGGCTGCTGAGCCTATCATCTTTACTTCTGTACAGGATGTGACCGGTCAGGAAACTGATATCGGTCAATGGGGTGGTCTGGTACTGCTGGGTAAAGCGCCTGCTAACTCTTGTGGTGATACAGAAGGTAACGCTACCCAGGACGAACTGAATAACTGTGGTGTCTCTGCAGAAGGTGACGCGGGTCAGTTCGGTGGTAACAATCCAACTGATAACTCGGGTGTACTGCGTTACATTGTAGTTAAACACGCCGGCCGTACTTTAGGTAACGGTGATGAATTGAACGGCATCAGCTTTGCGGGTGTGGGTTCAGGTACCGAAGTTGACTACATTCAGGTTCACCAGAACCTCGACGATGGTGTTGAGTTCTTTGGTGGTACCGTAAACGTTAAACACGTTGTTCTGACTGATAACGGTGATGATAGCTTTGACTGGTCTTTTGGCTGGACAGGTTCTGCCCAGTTCGTTTATATCCAGCAAAACACCGAGAATGGCGACAACGCCATTGAAGCTGACAACAGCGAATTTGATGCCACTGCCACGCCATTAACTCAACCTAACATTGCTAACGTCACTATCGTTGGTGATGCGCAAACCAACGGTGTGCGCTTACGGGCGGGTACTGCCGGCTTCCTGACTAATGTGCTAGTGACCGGTCCAACTGGTTATCAAAACTGTCTGCGCGTAAACGGTTCTGAGTCTCAGGAACTGGCTGCTGACGGTGAGCTGGCTATCACCAACTCAATTGTTGCCTGCGAAGATGCCAACAACAACTTTGGTAGCGACACTATCGGTACCATGACCACCGCTGAGTGGTTTGCGTCTCAGTCTGGCAACCAGGTGATGACACCTGCCGAACTTGGCCTGAGCGATGACGGTTATACGCCGGCTCAGGGGTCTGTTCTGCTCACTTCAGGTTCTGATCCTACTGCACTGCACAGCAGCTTTGATTCAGCTAACTACGTAGGTGCTTTTGATGGCGCAACCAACTGGATGTCTGGCTGGACTACAGGTGTTAACGGTGGTTTCCCTGCGGATGTGGATAACGCTTTTGAGCAAGGCTTAGCCCAGGACGTATCTGCCAACTTCCCGGAACTGACTGACAAGCCGGTCTATCAAATCGACGAAGACGTGGTATTTACGGCTGATGTTACCCTGACTAACGATGCGCACTGGGTATTAACCGGTCGTACCGCGGTGGGAGGCGATAACGAAGATTCAGCTACTTTGTATATCGAAAATGGCACCACTATTATCGGTCAGCAGGGTGAAGATTTCCTGGTAGTTCGCCGTGGTTCCAAAATTGAAGCGCTGGGTCTGCCAGGTTCTCCTATCACCATGACGTCTGTTCAGGACGTAACAGGTCAGGAAACCGGTATTGGCCAATGGGGTGGTCTGGTATTACTGGGTAACGCACCGGCGAACTCTTGTGGCGACACTAGCGGTGCCGCTACGGATGATGAACTGGCTAATTGCGGTGTAGCGGCTGAAGGTAACGCAGGTCAGTTCGGTGGTAACCAGCCTGAAGATAATTCAGGTACTATCCAGTACGTTGTGGTTAAGCACGCAGGCCGTACCCTAGGGAACGGTGATGAGCTAAACGGTATCAGCTTTGCGGGTGTGGGCTCACAAACCAACGTTCATCACATTCAGGTTCACCAGAACCTCGACGATGGTATCGAATTCTTCGGCGGTTCAGTAAATGTTCGTTATGTTGTACTGACTGATAACGGTGATGATTCTTTCGACTGGTCATTTGGCTGGACCGGTAAAGCACAATTCGTTTATATCCGTCAGGACTCTGAAGGTGGTGATAACGCCTTTGAATCTGATAACAGCGAGTTCGATGCCTCGGCAACGCCGCTGACTAACCCTACTGTGGCTAACGTAACTATCCAGGGCGCAGCAATGACTAACGGGGTGCGTTTACGTGCTGGTACTGCAGGTGCGCTGTATAACTTCGCAATTACTGGTCCCGAAGGTTACAGCAACTGTCTGCGTGTGAATGGCGTTGAGTCTCAGGCACTGGCCACGGCCGGTGAGCTGTCAATCGCTAACTCAGTAGTCGCTTGTGCTGCGGCCAGCAACTTCAGTGATGCGTTCGCTGAGTCGTGGTTTACCGCTGGTAACAACAACCAGATACTGACTTCTGCTGACCTTAACTTAGGCACCATGGGCCGTATGCCTGGTGCAGGTTCTGCTCTGTTAGGCGCTGGTGCCGACGTGGCAGACGTTGAAGACGACAACTGGTTTGCATCAACCGATTACATCGGTGCCTTCGACGGCGAAAACGACTGGACTGAAGGCTGGGCTTACGGCATGGATCAGTCACTGGTTAGCAATGCTTTTGAACAAGGACTGGCGACAGACGTATCTTCCAGCTTCCCGGAAATTACCGATAAGCCGGTTTATCAGTTAGATGCGGACGTTGAGTTCAACACTGACGTTGCACTGTCTAACGATGCACACTGGGTATTAACTGGACGTACTGCGGTAGGTGGCGATAACCAGAATTCAGCAACCCTTTATATTGATGCAGGCACTACTCTTATTGGTCAACAGGGTGAAGACTTCCTTGTCGTACGTCGTGGTTCGAAAATCCGTGCCATGGGTACCGCTGATGCGCCAATCGTTATGACCTCGGTTCAGGATGTAACGGGTCAGGAGACTGGCATTGGCCAATGGGGTGGTCTGGTATTGCTGGGTAATGCACCGGCTAACTCTTGCGGTGACACAAACGGTGCCGCAACTGAATCTGAACTGGCTAACTGTGGTGTAGCGGCTGAAGGTAATGCAGGTCAGTTCGGTGGTAACCAGCCTGAAGATAATTCAGGCACTATCCAGTACGTAGTGGTGAAATACGCGGGCCGTACCCTGGGTAACGGTGACGAATTGAACGGTATCAGCTTTGCTGGTGTGGGTTCAGGTACTGCGGTTGACTACATTCACGTTCACCAGAATCTGGACGACGGTATCGAGTTCTTCGGTGGTACGGTAAGTGTGAAGCACGTGGTACTGACGGCTAACGGTGATGATTCCTTCGACTGGTCATTCGGCTGGACGGGTACTGCACAGTATGTACTGATTAAGCAGGATTCAACTGGCGGCGACAACGCGTTTGAATCAGACAACAGTGAATTTGATGCATCGGCTACGCCTTTGACTAACCCGACGATTGCTAACGTGACTATCGTGGGTGCAGCCCAAACCAATGGTGTCCGTCTGCGTGCCGGTACGGCTGGATCACTGCACGGTTTTGTTATCACAGGCCCAGCTGGTTATAGCAACTGTTTGCGGATTAACGGTGCCGAGTCTGAGGCGCTGGCCACTGCCGGTGAGCTGTCAATTGCTGACTCAATCGTTGCCTGTGAAGCGAGTAGCAACTTTGGTAGCCAGTTCGCTGAAGACTGGTTCCTGGCCAACGACACCAACGTGACGACTACCGTTGACCAGTTAGGTTTGGCTGATAACGGTTATATGCCAACGGCTGGATCGGTACTGTTAGATTCTTCGTTAACCTTTACCGGCAACGACCTGTTGGAAGACACTGACTTTATTGGTGCCATGGACGCTAGCAATGACTGGACGCAAGGGTGGGTAACTGTCGGTCTCGATTAATCTGCACCGCGCTTAGGAAAAGTCATAAATTAGGAAGGGCGCCGCATGGCGCCTGACCTGTTGAAAATCCAGCAAAAAATTTGAGTTTCAGTGGAGTTTTAAATAATGAGTTCAACAGACCGTCCAATGCCGTCGAAGTCACGGCTTTATAAATCGGTTGCCTTTGCGCTCTGTGCAAGTTCATTACATCCTTTCAGTGCTGTGATTGCGCAGCAGAGTGAGCAGGAAGAAGCGCAGGCTATCGAAGAAGTTGTTGCGACGGGTACACGTTTAAAAGGTACGGCAGCAGCGGTACTACAGGAACGTCAGAATCAGGCGTTTGTCGCCGATATTATGGGCGCAGAACAGATTTCACGTACCGGTGACGGCGATGCCGCTTCCGCCCTGCGCCGGGTAACCGGCCTGACCCTGGTAGACGGCAAGTTCATCTACGTTCGCGGTTTGGGTGAACGTTATTCCAGTACCCAGCTGAACGGTATGGGTGTACCGAGTCCGGATCCAACCCGCTCGGTTGTACCGTTAGACTTATTCCCGTCTGACATTATCGAAAGTTTGAATGTGCAGAAATCGTTTTCGCCGAATATGCCTTCGCACTTCGGTGGTGGTAACGTTAACATTCGTACCAAAACCATCCCGACTGACTTTATTTTCCGCTTAACTGGCGGGTTAGGGTACAACACCAATAACTCTGATGATGGTTTCTTCTATTCTGGCGGCGGTGACGACTGGACCGGCCGCGATGATGGCACTCGTGAACTGTCATCGCTAATTTCAGACAGCCTCGACCGGGCGCAGTCTGACGCCGGTATTCAGGGCTCTAACAGTTACCGTTTAAGCCTGGAAGATCGTAAAGCCATGCTGAGCTCGATGTTCTGGGATATCGGCCCAGATCCAAAGAGCGTCGATCCGGATTTCAACCTGGGCATGACCTTAGGGGATAACTACGATACCGATTACGGTGTATTTGGTTTCCTGTCGGCAGTATCTTACGAAAATGAATGGAACATCAATCAAGGCAGCCAAGGCAATAACCTGGGTACCGTGGGTTGTTCTGACCTGCCGGATCGTTACTCCAAAGACGGCAAGTGTTTCGCACAATTCTTTGAAGGCGTAGATACCGAACAGCAGGTACGCTGGAGCGGCATGCTTAACGTTGGTTGGGAAATTAACAGCAATCATCGTATCGATATGACTAACCTGATCCTGCATGACATGAGCGACCGGGTGCGGGTACGTGAATTTATCGATATTAATGAAACGGTATTTGGCGAAACTGAGTTGCAACGTGTGGACATGCTGTTTGAAGAGCGCCGCATGAACTCAAATCAGATTAAAGGTACGCATAACTTCCCTGAACTCAACTTCCTGTACCTTGACTGGTACGCGGGCACCAGCCGGGCGCGTCGTTCTGCACCAGGTAGTCTGGATGTGACTTATCAGCAAAATTTTGCTGATGGTGCATTTGTCGATCAGCAATTACAGCCTATTGCCGCTACCAGCGTCAACAGGGGTTACCAGGACCTGCGCGACGTAGTAGAAACCTGGGGTTGGAATGTAGGCTACCCGATTATGGCTGAAGGCCTGGAACTGGAAATTAAAGCCGGTGCGGACTTTTTTGAAAAAGCGCGTAAGGCTGAGAATATTCCAATTAATGTGACACACCGGGCGATCTCAAACGATTACCTGTTTGGTAACCGCATTGATGAGATTTTCTCAGATGAAAACATCAACAATGATGATTTCTACCGCAGCGCAACCGGCGCGAATATTTTAGAGTCGGGCATGGCTGACGGTGATGAATTTGCTGCAGGGACTAAGATAGACGCTTACTATCTGATGATGGATGCGTTTATTAATAACACCTGGCGGGTGAGCGGTGGTGTCCGCTACGAAGACTTCCGTCAGGTATCGGTACCTTTTGAGGCGCACTCGAATCAGTTTTCAGTGAGCCCGGAAGAAATCGAACAGTTATTCTTTGAAGAAGACGACTTCTTCCCGTCACTGGCGTTAACCTACATGATGGATAACGACATGCAGTTCCGTTTGAATATGAGTCAGACGACCATTCGACCGGACCTGCGTGACGTAAGTGTCACCTTCTTCATCGACCCGCTCACCGAGTTCCTGGTGCGTGGTACGCCATTGCTGCAAAGCTCCAAGCTGGACAATATCGATTTCCGCTGGGAATGGTATCGTGAAGCAGGCAACAACTTGTCGGTCGCGGTGTTCTACAAGGACATTGAAAAGCCAATCGAACTGATTGAGCTGAACACGGTGGGTGGCGCTGCACCTAACCTGTTAACCGCCAACGGTGAATCGGGTCAGTTGTACGGTCTGGAGGTAGAGTTCCTGCAGGATCTGAGCATTATCAGCAGTGACTTAAGCAATTTCTTCATTACCGGTAACCTGACCATTTCAGACTCTGAAGTGACCTTAGGTGCGGTGGAAGATGATGTGACCAGTTTGTTTGAAACCCAGTTGCTCGATGCCCTCAATGCAACCTCTGCATCGATTACTGTGACCAACAATAAACGTCGTCTGGTGGGTCACTCTGAATGGGTAGCCAACCTGCAGGTGGGTTATGACTCAGATAACGGAGAGCACTCTGCAACCCTGGTTTACAACGCCTTTGGTCCGCGAATTATCGTACCTGGTACGCGTGGGAACGAAGACGCTGAAGAGCAAACTTACCATTCATTGGACATGAACTATACCTACTATCCGGACTTCAATACCCGGATTAAATTTAGTATCAAGAATCTGCTTGATCAGTCCAAGCAAATTCAACAGGAAGGGTTAAACCTACTGATACAGGAAGATGGCGTAGAATTCGGCTTAAGCTACAGTTACCAGTTCTAAGCGTAATCAAAAAGGGGGCCTGCAAGGCCCCTTTTTACTGCCATATTTACATGACAGATATGTAATAAAACTGTCACAGAAACACCCTATCCTACCCGCAGCTAATTTAGTGGTCGGTATTACCGATTTCTTATAAACAAAAGGTTTGAATCTATGAAGCTTTTTAACACCTTGCTGGTGAGTACGGCGTTATTGTCCGCATCAGCCTTTGCTCAGGAGCAGGGGCTAGAACCTGCTATCGAGTCTGCCAAGGAAATCAATGAGTCAGCTGCTAAATCGCAGCAGAAAATTGACGGCATCACCGATCAGATTGACAGCAAACTGCAACAGTTTAAAACGCTGAACAAAGAGATCGAAGGTCTGGAAATTTACAACAATCAGTTGCGTAAGCAAATTGCTAATCAGGAACAGGAAATGGCTGACCTGAATGCGGCAATTGATGAGGTATCCGTTATCGAGCGTCAGATTACGCCGTTAATGATCCGCATGATTGATGGGTTAGAACAGTTTGTACAATTGGATGTACCTTTCTTACCAAGAGAACGTGCCGACCGTATCGCTGGTTTGAAAAGCATGATGGACCGTGCTGATGTTGCTGCTTCTGAAAAATTCCGCCGCGTGATGGAAGCTTATCAGGTAGAAATGGACTACGGCCGCACAATGGAAGCTTACACCGGTATTCATGAAATCAACGGTCAGGAACGAGACGTTGAGTTTTTACGCCTTGGTCGTACTGCACTGATTTACCAAACTCGTGATGCGGGTTTACAAGGTGTTTGGAACAAGCAAACCCGTCAGTGGGAAGAGTTAGACAGCTCTTACCGTACCCAGGTCACCAAAGCATTACGCATGGCCAAAAAACAACTTGCGCCTGATCTGTTAATGCTGCCAGTCGCGCTTACAGACTAAGAGGACGAAGATGATGTTGAAATCGTTTAAGAATATCGTATTTGGTCTGGTTGCTGCGAGCATCAGCGTTAGCGCTGTCGCACAGAATGACCGTGCATTAGATTTAGATGCATTATTACAGCAGCTTGAAGAAGGCAAGTTCGCGCAAACACAGCAGAACAAGCAGCGTGAGCAAGAGTTTATGGCGCAGCGCGCCGAGCAGGAGCGCATTTTGCGAGAAACCGCGCAACTGCGGGATCGCACGCTGGCGACTTCAGAGCAGCTGGAAACTACCTTTGAAGAAAACGAATTTAAACTGGCAGACTTAAACGAAGCGCTGACCAATCGTTTAGGTTCATTAAAAGAGTTGTTTGGCGTACTGCAACAGGTTGCCGGCGATACCAAAAATAAATTTTATAACTCTGTTGTGTCTGCTGAAATACCGGGCCGTGCTGCGTTTTTAGACCAGCTGGCGCAGGACATGGGCTCCAGCTCAAAACTGGCCTCTATCGATGAAATCGAGCAGGTCTGGTATGAAATTCAACGCGAAATGACCCAGTCAGGCAAAGTGACCAGGTTCACTACTGATGTAGTAGAAGCGGGCGGCGCCAAAGTGTCTAAAGAAGTGGTTCGCGTAGGGCCGTTTGCGTTGGTTTCAGATGGTAAGTATCTTGACTTCAACGGTGTTACCGGTACGGTTGCCGAACTGGTTCGTCAGCCGCCTGCACGTTATGGTGAGTCGGCTGCAGAACTCCAGGCCTCTAATGGTGAACTGGTTAAATTTGGTATCGATCCAACCGGTGGTTCAATCCTCGGCTTACTGGTGCAGGCACCTAATCTCAAAGAGCGTGTTGAGCAGGGTGGTGTAGTGGGTTATATCATCCTGATTGTGGGTGCAATCGGTCTGCTACTGGCACTTGAGCGCTTGTTTACGCTGACGATTATTCGTACCAAAGTGAACGGTCAGCTGAAATCCAAAGACATTAAAACGTCTAACCCGCTGGGACGTGTATTAAAAGTGCGCGAAGAGCATCCAAATGCCGACACCGAAGCACTGGAACTGCACTTAACCGAAGCCATTCTGGCCGAAGTGCCTAAGCTGGGTCGTAATCTGGGTATTATTAAGATCATCTCTGTGGTTGCACCGCTGATGGGTCTGTTGGGTACCGTAACCGGTATGATTAACACCTTCCAGGCAATTACCCTGTTTGGCACTGGTGACCCGAAGCTGATGGCAGGTGGTATCTCCACCGCGCTGGTAACTACTGTACTGGGTCTGGTGGTAGCGATTCCGACTACCTTACTGTACGCGATGCTGAATACGCGTAGTAAAAACATTGTTTACATTCTGCAGGAACAAGCTGCCGGAGTAATCGCTGAGCGCGCTGAGAAAGGCTAATCATCATGATTGAGTTTCTGGAAGCAATTCGTGATTTTACAGAAACCGGAGGCCAGGTACTTCTGGTCATCGGTTTGCTGATATTCGTCATGTGGCTCTTGATCCTCGAACGTGCAATGTATCTGCTGGTTTCACACAAGAACTTAAGTAAAACGGCTATTGCTGAGTGGAAAGCCCGGGAAGATCGCACTTCCTGGTACGCTGAGCAGGTTCGTTCAAAGATTATTTCGTCGCTGACCATTCGTTTAAATGGCAGTATCCCGATTATCCAGGCGCTGGTGGCATTGTGTCCGCTGTTAGGTCTGATGGGGACAGTAACTGGAATGATCGAAGTTTTTGATGTAATGGCTATCTCAGGTTCAGGTAATGCCCGTTCGATGGCGTCAGGTGTATCTAAAGCAACTATTCCAACTATGGCTGGAATGGTGGGAGCTCTATCCGGTGTCTTTGCGTCAAGTTGGTTAAATCGTAAAGTCAAAACCGAGCGAGCGCATTTAGAAGAAGCCCTGAGCAAGCGCTAACAACTATTCCGAGAGGGCGGTGTTCATAGCCGCCCGCTAGAAAGGTACGAAAAATTATGAAACAACATTTTCAAAACCTGGTGGATGAAGAAGAAGCCACAATTGATATGACGCCCATGCTGGACGTGGTATTTATTATGCTGATTTTCTTCATCGTTACGGCCTCTTTCGTTAAGGAAGCCGGTATTGATGTAAATCGCCCGGAAGCTGCTACTGCGGTTAAGAAAGACCGCGCTAATATTCTGGTTGCGATTTCTGATACTGGCGAAATTTGGATTAACAAGCGACGTATCGATGTCCGTGCCGTACAGGCGAATATTGAGCGTCTGCACGCAGAAAATCCGCAGGGTACTGTTGTGATTCAGGCTGATAAGCTGGCCACAACAGAAACTTTGATTAAAGTGATGGATGCATCCCGGGCAGCTGGTGTATTTGATGTGTCAATTGCGGCACAAGAGCCATAAGCGAGCATAGACCATGTCACGATTTTTAATCGCATTTGTTGTATCACTGGCGATTACGTTGGGTTTGTTCTTTCTGATGCAGTCGCTAATCAAAATGGGCGGAAGCGCATTAACAGAACCTCCTAAAGGCAGCGTGCTTGATTTCGTGCGCGTTAAGCCTGAAGAGCAGGTGCAGAAGAAAGATCGTAAACCTCGTAAGCCGCCTAAGCCCGAAGAACAGCCGCCACAGATGGATACGCCGCAGATGGATTCACCGAGTCCCGATGCCGATAGTAGTGGTCTGGCTTTTGCCGCCGATGTTGGTGATAGTATGGCACTGGATGGTGGTGGTCTGGCGCTTGAAGGCGGAGATGGTGAGTATCTGCCTATTGTTAAAGTAGCGCCAGTTTATCCTCGTCGCGCATTGCAACGCGGTATTGAAGGCTTTGTTATCGTTGAGTTTACCGTCTCCAAACAAGGTGCCGTGAAAGATGTGTTTGTGATTGAAGCGAACCCGGAAGGCATTTTTGAACAGGCGGCAATGGATGCAGCGAAGAAGTTTAAGTATAAGCCTCGGGTTGTAAATGGTGAGCCGGCAGAAGTTTCCGGTGTACAAAACCGTATTACGTTCCAGATAGACGGGTAAGGTGAGTATGAAACAGACACTTTCTAAATCCCTGTTGTCATTGGCGGTGGCTGGTTTGTTAATCACTGGCACTACCTCGCTGGTGGCAACACCTGCGGCTGCGCAGGAAGAACAAAAAGCCAGCGAGCGACCTACCCGTCGCACACCGGCATTACGCTCGAAGGTTTACGAGCAGTTAGCCCGTGCCCAGGAACAAGCCGACGCCGGTAATATTGCCCAAGCGGTCGGTATCCTCGATGTTGTTAAGGATAAAGCCAGTTCTATGAACAGCTATGAGCTGGCCATGATGTACAACTTTTATGGCTTTATTTACTACAACGATGAGCAGTACGACAAAGCGCTGGAGAACTTTGCCAAAGTGGTCGAGCAACAGCCCATCCCGGAAAGCTTCGAGATGAGCACCTTGTTCAGCCTGGCACAGCTTCACCTGATGCAGGGCAATTACAGCGATAGTATTGCCTATCTGGAGCGCTGGGAAGCGTTGAATACCGGTAAAATCCCACCCAAGAATCTGGTAATTAAAGCCCAGGCTTATTATCAGAACAAGCAGTATGCTGAGGCGTCTGAATTCATTAATCAGGCCATTAAAGGCCATGAAGATGAAGGCATGATCCCGGACGAGGGCTGGTTGATTTTACAACGGGCCATTTATTACGAGCTCAAGCAGCCTGAAAAGGTCAAAGACGTGCTGGTAAAAATGGTGAAGTTGTTTAACGAGCCTAAATACTGGATCCAGCTGGCGGGTATGTATGGAGAGCTTGGCGAAGAGAAAACACAACTGGCGATCATGGAAGCGGCGTATCAGCAAGGTTACGTGACCAACGGCGGTGATATCTTTAACCTGGCACAGCTCTATTATTATCATAAGGCACCTTACAAAGGCGCCCGACTGATGGAGCAGGCCATAAATGATGGCGTGCTGGAAAAGAACCTGCGTAATCTCAAGTTCCTTGGTCAAACCTGGACCCTGGCTAAAGAACAGGAAAAAGCGGTACCGGTCATGGCTCAGGCGGCGGATCTATCCGACGATGGTGAGTTGGATGCTCAACTGGCGCAAATCTACCTGAACATGGAAAGCTGGGATAACGCTATTGAGTCAGCCGATAATGCGTTGAGTAAGGGCGACTTGCGTAACCCGGGTATTCCTTACCTTATCAAAGGCATGGCGCTGTACAACAAAAAACAGTTTGCCGCCGCGTTGGATACTCTGGCCGAAGCTGAAAAATTCAGCTCAAGCAAAGGGATGGCGCAGCAGTGGTCGAAGTTTGTTGAGTCAGAAAAAAGCAGCAGCGAGCAGATTCAGGCAGAACTCGGCTCATAAGTTGTTCATCGCGTAATCGATTGAAAAGCCAGCGATATGCTGGCTTTTTTAGTTAATAACTTAACTTTATACTTAAGTTTGATATTCCTGTTCAGGATGTCGGTAGTTGAGGACTAAACGTGATTAACTGACATGGAGAAAGCTATGCTAAAACGTTATCTCTGACTGGCGACGGCTGTTGCCTTCAGTCTGGGGATGTCTGCTCAGACTCACGCCAGCGAAATGACCAGTGCTTATCAACAGTATCAGCAGGCAGTTAGTACCGGTGATACCACGCAGGCTTTTAAATATGCTTCGCAGGCGTTTAATGCTGGTCAACAGGAATATGCTGCTGATTCTGATAACCTGTTCGCTCTTCAATATAATTACGCTGTCGCGGCCGGACAAGTCGGTAAGTATGATATTGCGGTTGATCAGTTTGAAACACTTGCCAGTAATGCGGCGCAGCAATTCGGAACGCTATCTGCCAAAACGTTGGCAACCAGATTGGATTGGTATAAGGCGCTTATGCAAAAAGAGCAAACACGAAAAGTAAAGTTAAAAGTGAGTGGCGCAACGCTGCTAATGAGAGATATGCTTGATGACCTTGAACAAGCCGCCACTGCCTATCCTGCAGATGCCGCTAACATGTATTACATGGTTGCAAGTACATTACTGCAATATGGCAGTGCACCGTTTTCACAACAGCGTGTAACCGACACGGTCAATCAGGGGCTAATGTTGGCGATAAAAAACTGGGGTGAGCAGGACATGCGTACCCTGGAGCAACGATACTTGCTTGGCCGCCTGAGTTACGCAGCCGGTGATTTTAATCGGGTGGTAGCAACGTTGGAGCCTTTAACTGACACGCTCGACCAGCATCTGGACTATACCCATCCGCTCACATTGCAGGCTCGTGCACTGATGCTAGAAGCTTGCGAGCAATTAGCACAACCAGAGAAAGCGAAACAGCATAGCCAGCATATTGCGCAAATGAAGCCCTGGCAAGCACACCTGGAGCCGGTACTATTAGTACGTAAGATGCCACGGCATCCTCAGGTGGCCACAGACTTAACCGGTGACCCCTCAGTAAAAGTGACCTTTGATATCAGTTCTGCGGGCAACGTTGAAAACGTTCGGGTAAGTGATGATAGTGCCGGTAGTAAAGTGTTCAGGCATTCTGCGATGGAAGCGGTACAGCAATGGCGCTATATGCCGCGGTTTGTTGATGGAAAAGCAGTGGAGACCGAAGGCATGACAGTGTCAGTGGATTTTGATTCAAAATTTGCCGGCTATGATTACCGCTTTAATCATGCCTCGACCGATTACGTAAAGGCTGAAGAAGCGCGTCTTCGCAATCAGTCGAACTCGAAATAAGAACATTTAGAAAGGATTGTCTTTCATAACAAAGGAAAGACAACCCTATCCCGATCCTTCCATTTCAGTCAAAAGGTAACATTGCCTCATTGATCGCTTTTTTATCACAGTCACTGATGGTTATTGTGTCAATTTGTTCTGCAATACTGCGGGCATGAGTCGAAATGGTTTTCTGCTCTGTGGCAGCGCAGCATTGCTGTAATTTTGCCAGACTTTTGAGTAGGTGGATAAGCACCGCAATCTGGTCATTCGCTGATTGCCGGACCTGGCTGTACGCTTTATCGACTACCCCGGCAAAAGTGAATGTGCGGCGTTTCAGCCACACCCCGGACGAAGTGTGAATAAGGTTCTCTGCCGGAAACTCGCGGGTAGCCACCTGCACACAAATGGCCGTTAGCTTATCCACACAGGTAATCGCCGTATGGGGATCATTGATCCCCGGCGACAAAGCTCGCAGCGCAATTTCAACCAACTGACTGATAGCAAACTCCGGATCCTGAATGGGGGTGCGGTTGGCACCAAGCACCACCGCTTGTCGCAACGTCGTAAAATCGGCCTCGCTGGCGGGCTGTTGGCAGTGGACGGTAAACAGTTCTTCACCACATAAAACATGGTCGCCGCTACGAACATGTAACTCACATCCTGCAACTTCAGTGGCATTCTGGTTCAGAAAGCTGGCATAATTGATGGTTTGTACATAGCCGTTCTGAACCGCATTCACACGAACCAGAAAGTCACCTTGAGGTGCAGCCCATTGCTCAGCAATGGCCCGGAATGACGAGCTGGCCTCAGGTACCGGCAATAAAGAGTCAATGTTGCTTTCGAAATGCAGTACACAATTGGCGATCACCTGGTCGGCCTGAATGGAACGGGACACGTGGTGAATAAAATAAATAATGGTGACACAGTCGATGAGTGCCAGAAACACGGTGGCACCGGCTAACATGGAAATAGCATCCTGATTACTGTTTATCGACGACAGGTGGTGCAGGGAAATCAGGCAGAACAAAAAGGTCGAGACCAGAATACCCAACACCATTTGGGTGTTGCGATCCTGCATAAAATTACGAATTAAGCGCGGGCCAAATTGATTGGATGCCAGGGTCAGCGACACCAGAGTCATTGAAAATGCAATACTGGTTACCGTTATCATCGCGCCGGCGACGGTGGAAAGCAGTTGCTGAACGCTGTCCTGGGTGACCAAGGGGATCAACGGCCGCAGCACATCCGGCAGAAAAGCCCGCTCGATAACTGATAAACAGGCATAACAAAGCGCCACGCTAATACTCATCATCAGCAATGGAATAAACCAGTAGCTGGTAGACAATGATTCCCATAGCACCCTGACGCGGGTAGCAAGCAGCCGTAAATTCATCCGTTTTCCTGTGAGCAGTGAGCTTTCCGGTAAAATACCAGTTTAGTACGAATTAACCTATTGATTTGGATTGATTAGTTTTTTTATACCCGGTCGTGTATCGTATTGAAAAGGATAGCCGGTAAGGTGAATGGATTAGTGACACCAGATTACAGTCGTTACACCAAAGCAGAACTCGAAGAAGCCCTCAGCACTATTGATAAGGCGCGGTTTCCTAAGCGGGTGAAACAAATACATCATGCGCTGGCGGCAGTTAATGCCAATAAAGACGACTCACCGACAGCAGAGCCGGAAATACTGCTGCCAGAACCGGAAACACCTGAACAAATGCAATACAAGCTGCTCGGGACATTAGCGCTAGTTTTTGGCGGTTTAATTCTCGGTGCCATGTTACTACCGGTTTACTTTCACTCTTTCCTGCTGAATAACGAAATGGTTACCCCCTTTAAGTGGGTAGCCTTAACGGCAGGCCTGGTGGTATTTGTGGCAACTTGCAAAAAGTTGTTACATAGCAATCATCTGCGTAAAGCGAATGCAGACCGACTGGCGAAGGGCAAGCAGCCCATGAAGGTGGATTCTCCGCGCCGTTTTTTTGGTGCGATTGGCACAGCGTTGCTGGTCGCTTTGTTCGCTGCCTTCGCGGTTTACCGCGGCGCGCCTGTGGCGTTGCATCTTTATATACTGGATGCCAGAAATGCCACCCAGCAGGTGACCATCGCTAAATTACCCCGTCGCTTTCGTAAAAAGCACTGTAACGGTAAAATCTATCTGGCTGAGTACAACGCACAGTTTTTTGATTATGTGTGTCAGGTAACACCCAGAGCGCAGTGGGAGAGACTTCGTCCGGGGCAACCAATCTGCCTGCATGGCAGTCGTTCTGCGCTCGGCTTTCTGGCCCGAAAGACCTCGTTGTAACATCAATAAATCAGGCTCGTCGGCCGTGTGGCCTGCTTATCAATTATTTTGGCGCAGGGCACCGTTACAGGTTAGACTTTAGTGGTGTTTGCCGGTGATTTAGCAACTTCATGATTATACGACCGGCACTTTCTTGATTTCAAAGGATTGGATATGAAATTACTGATTGGTTTGCTTTGGATTGCGACCGTACTTTGCGCCTATTGGTATGGCACATCACAAGTAACACCCTATCAGCCAACCGGCCACACTTCCTCAAACACTGCTGCAGACGCAGCTGAGTCAGACAGGCAAAATGTTGCTGGCAGTGCAGCGTTGCGGGGTTACCCGCAGGAGACTGGCGCGGCGCCTGTTGCAAACGCCGGGAGTGCCGACAGGCCGATAACGGTAGATGACGCCGTAGTGCAAATCCGGGCGTTGTTAGGCGAAATGGGGTGGTCGCCCACCATGGCGAGTATTGCCAAAGCATACGCTATTGTGTCGCAACTTAATTTAGAGCAAACCATAGAGGCGCTCAATCAGCTGGAATACGGTGACTCGCCGGAAGGTCTGCAAATAACCATGATGTTTATTAACCGCCTGGCAGAGCTGTCGCCACTGGAAGCCGTAGATTATGTGAACCTTAATGTGACCGACAAGATGCAAAAAGGCGGTGTGATGGCGTCTGTCATCGCTACCTGGGCAAATGCGGATCCCCATGCAGCGTTGCGGTGGTATTTGAGCCAGCCCGAGGAAAACCGCCAGCAGGGTATGGGCAGATTTGCCCTGGTGGGCTTGTTTTCCAGTCTCGCCAAACAGGATCTGGATGCGGCCATCAGCAGTATTGAAACGGATTTCGATGCCAATGATTTTGAAGCGATTGGGTATGCCGTAAGCAGCACCGCCAGGAACCTGCAAAATACCGAAGATTTTGAGTATTTACTTGAGCGGGTTCAGGCCATGGATAACGACAGGGCGTTACAGGCCGTGTTCTCCCAATGGATTATTCAGCACCCGGATGAGGCACTGGCCAGGCTCGATTTGATGAGTGATCCTAAGCAAAAGCAAGACGTCGAAGAGCGTGCGTTTCGCAGCTGGCTGATGAGAAATCCAGAAGAAGCGGCCGATCGCTTTATGCAAAGGGCGGCGCCGGATCAACGTCAGTCACGGGCCAAAGTGGTAGTTGAATCGATGAGCTTTAATCAGCCCGAACAGGCGCTAAGCTGGCTAAACAGGCAAACCGACATTGACACACAACCACTGACTTCTGATCTAATTAGTCGTTCGGCTTTTCGTAATCCGCAGTTTGCTGACCAAAATCTGCACAGGATCACTAATCAGGATAATCTGATCCACCTGACGTCACGGGTATATAACGGTTACAGTCGCTACAGCCAGGCTAAGGCCGACGAGTTTTTATCCCGTCAGTCGCCGGCAATACGCGAACAGGTATTAACCAGGTTGAAGAAGGGGGAAAAAATCCGATCCCGTGGCTAACCGGTTGGCGTCGGTATTTGGCAGTAATATTACTTAGTAAAGCATTTTCAATGCCTTAGCAAAATGTTCATCGACACTTCATAGGAATGTCACAGAGCTATTGCATAGTCAGGCTCTATTTTGTTGTGCGGACCTTACTATGATTTTCTCTCGTCGCCAGTTTTTAAAAGCCACTCTTGCCTCTGGCGTATTAACCCCTTTTGCTTATCAGGCGGCTGCGGCACCGGTAAATCCACTGTTTGATTGCGGTGTAGCCAGTGGCGACCCCACTCACGACAGCGTTATTCTGTGGACCCACACCCGTGAACCGGTTGCCCTGGCATGGCAAGTGGCCAGGGATCTGGCATTTAAGCAACTGGTGAAAAGTGGTCAGGGGGAGACTTCGCTAACCCACGATTGTACCTTTAAAATCGATGTAACCGATCTGGAGCCGGGAACCACTTATTATTATCGTTTTATGACCAGCAATGGCCAGAGTGAACCCGGGCGTACCAAAACTTTGCCAGTCGGCGAGCAGGATTCGTTGAGCATTGCCGTGGCGTCCTGTTCAAATTACCCGTTTGGCTATTTTAATGCCTATCATCATATTGCCGCGGATGAATCTGTTGATTTTGTATTACATCTGGGCGATTACATTTACGAATATGGTCAGGATGGCTGGGGTGATGATGAAGGACGTAAGCTTAACCGCCGTCATCAGCCCGCCAATGAGATTGTGTCGTTAATGGACTACCGAACCCGACACCGCCAGTATAAAACTGATAATGGTTCGCGGTTAATGCATGCATCACATCCGTTAATTCCCACCTGGGATGATCACGAATCTGCCAATAACCCCTATATGGATGGCGCGCAAAATCACCAGGCCGATGAAGGTGACTGGGCGGCCCGACGAGCAGCGTCGATTAAAGCTTACTACGAGTGGATGCCACTTAGGGAACCTGGTAAAAATACTAACAAAGCGCAATTGTGGCGGCATTTTGAATTCGGTAATCTGGCCACACTGACGACTTTGGAAACCCGCCATACAGGACGCGGCAAACAAATCGATTATGCCGAATACCTGCCACAAATAAAGTCAGAACAAACCTTGCGGCATTTCATTGAATCGGTGTTGGGCGATCCAGGACGCTCGATGTTGAGTGTCGCCATGGAAAATTACCTAAACGAAAAGCTCGCGACCTCTGTTGCCAGAGGGGCTAATTGGCGGCTGATAGGCAACCAGATCCCTATGGCCCGCACCAATGTACCGGACGCCAGTGATTTAACCTTGCCCGAGGTGCTGGCTGATAATGACGCGATTGCCCAGCATTTTGGTTATTTTATGGCGTTAGGTAAGTATGACTTACCTATCTATCTTGATACCTGGGATGGCTACCCTGTGGCCAGAGAGAAATTCTATCAGCTTTGTCAGTCGGCGAAAGCCACCGATTTAATAGTGTTAACCGGTGATAGCCATGCGTTCTGGGCAAACCAGTTATTTGCCGGTGATGGCGATGCCATGGGAGTTGAGCTAGGTACGGCCGGCATTACCTCGCCGGGCGACTTTGAAACCTTTGGGCCGGCGCTGGCAGGGGAGTTTGATCAACGGGTAGCGCAGCATAACCGGGAAATTCTGTGGACGGATTGTCAGCATCGTGGTTATGTGAAGCTGGAGCTTGCTCCTAAAACGGCAATCGCCAGTTTTATTGGCGTATCCAACATTACCAGTGAGCACTATAGCGCGAAAAACCTGCGTCAGTATCAGATAAGCAAAGCGGGTTCGTCGCTGGCAATCGAAAAGATTTAGTTGCAGTTACAGCAGCGCATTCTGGCGCGGCCGCTGGATTACCCAGCGCGCCACGTCCTGGCGTAAAAACTTATACGTTAAACCGCCGGTGACGCCGGCGACTACCTGCCAGAGCTGGCCTTCAAAGGAGCGGGTGCCTGCGATAAGGGTAACGTTTAGCAGCGGTTGCATGGCTATCAATATCAGGGCCATAGCTATGCCACCAGCCAATGGGTGCAACCAGTTGCTGCGGAGTTTGAGCATCCGGCCCGCACGGCCACTCATATACAGCGCAATGCACAAGGCAGCAAACACCGCGGAGCCATATTTGGGCAATAGCCCCCACCAGTCCAGTACGGTATGTTCAAGCCATTGATTACCTGAAATGGTAACGCCGAGTGATTCAAGATCCGCGAGGACAAATTGAGACTGAGACACACTGGCAATGGTGTAGGTCACCAACCAGGTCACCAGCATCGCACCGATTTTGGTAACCGGCCTGATGTCGGACTGAACTTCGTAAACGACGACTTTTTCAGACATTACGGCATACTCTCTTACAACAAGCTTGATTTGTACTCATCTTGCACAGATGACAACACTGCTTACAATAAAGCGCAACACAAATCGTATAATTTCATGCTAAGCTGCCAAGTACAAGTTGTTGATAGTCTAATCGATATGTGCAAAGCGTTACATCAGCGAAGTCAAAAGTTGATGCCCCTTCTGGTGGGGATAGTAAGCCTGTTCGGGGCCTTGTCTGCACAGGCCAATGACCCGCCGCCGTTAACCGGAAATTTCCATCAAACCCAGATTGCCGGCTATCTTGCCTCGCCCTGGGCGGCTGCCGAAAACCCACTCGGCGGCTGGCTGATCACTGAGCGCGGTGGCACTATCATTGAGTATACCAATGCCGGGCAACGCCTTGAGATCCCGCTGCAAATTGAGCAGCTCTATGTAGCCGGGCAGGGCGGCTTGTTGGACATTGTACTGGCGGAAGACTTTACCGAAACCCGGCGGGTTTATCTGAGCTTTGCGGTGGGTACTGACAGCGAAAATTACCTCGCTTTCGGCACGGCGAAGCTGGTAGGCGAAATGCCTGAAGTGAAGCGTTTATTTACGGTTAAATCGGCTAAGGATACGCCGGTACACTTTGGCGGACGACTGCTGAAACTGGCCGACGGCACGTGGTTGATGACCAGTGGCGATGGTTTTGACTACCGCGAGCAGGCACAGCAAAAAAGCAGCTTTTTAGGCAAAGTACTGCGCTTTAACGAAGATGGCAGTGCGCCATTGGATAATCCGTTTTATACCACTCCCGATGCACCGCAAAGTTATATTTATACGCTTGGCCACCGCAATCCGCAGGGGCTGGTCCAGGATCCTGTATCCGGCACGATTTGGCTGAATGAACATGGCCCGGACGGGGGCGACGAGATCAACTTACTGGCGGCTGGCAATAACTACGGCTGGCCGGTGGTAACGCTCGGTAAGGACTACTCTGGGGCAAAAATTTCGCCGTTCACCCATTATGATGGCATGGTGGATCCCATGTTAAACTGGACTCCCTCAATTGCGCCTTCCTCGATGGTGGTTTATCAGGATTCTGCTTTTCCTGAGCTGGCCAATCATCTGCTGGTGAGCAGCCTGAAAGACAAAGCGTTATATGCGGTGGCATTAGACCAAAATCCCATGTCTGCAAGGCAAATCTTTGCTACTATAAATGAGCGTTTACGGGATGTGATAGTGGGTCGTGACGGATCAGTATATGTACTGACGGACGGCGAGCGCGGTCGGTTAATGCGTTTTTCGCCGTTGCGGGCAGAAAACGTACCTGAACACAGTTTGCGCTAACCCAGGCAAAATCCCCGTAAAAGCTAGCAGAAGTGCGGTTGTTACCTCGGCGGTTACAACAATAGTCTGGCTGAATAGCGGCTATAAGTCTGCGAAACTGCATAAAAATTCAAATTCGTTATACATGCCGTTATAATTCCGGCGTTTAAATAGTCACTTCCTGCTCCGGGACCGTTCGAATTGGCAGGAATAACCATGAGGAAAACATCGTGTTAGAAGAATATCGCAAACACGTAGAAGAGCGTGCTGCTGAAGGAATCCCACCAAAACCGTTAAACGCGGAACAAGTGGCCGGATTAGTCGAATTACTGAAAAATCCACCTGCAGGCGAGGAAGAGGTTCTGCTGGAACTAATTTCTGAGCGTGTACCTCCTGGTGTTGACGAAGCCGCTTACGTAAAAGCTGGTTTCTTAAGTGCCATTGTAAAAGGCGAAGTAAGCTGCGACCTGATCAGCAAAGAAAAAGCAGTTGAGTTGCTGGGTAACATGCACGGTGGTTACAACATCGCCACTTTAGTCGAGTTACTCGACGATGCAGCACTTGCGCCACTGGCAGCCAAAGAATTGAAGCACACGCTGCTGATGTTTGATGCGTTCCATGACGTCGAAGAAAAACACAAAGCAGGCAATGAATTCGCCACTGACATCATTAAGTCATGGGCCGAAGCTGAATGGTTCACTTCTCGTCCGCAAATGGCTGAGAAAATAACTTACTCAGTGTTTAAAGTAACCGGTGAAACTAACACCGATGACTTATCTCCTGCACCAGATGCCTGGTCTCGTCCGGATATCCCTCTTCACGCTTTAGCGGCTTACAAAATGACCCGCGACGGTCTTGAGCCGGAAGAGCACGGCGTTAAAGGCCCGATGAAGCAAATCGAAGAAGTGAAGGCTAAAGGCCATCCGGTTGCTTTCGTGGGTGACGTAGTAGGAACCGGTTCTTCACGTAAATCAGCCACTAACTCTGTACTGTGGTTCTTCGGTGAAGACCTGCCAGGTGTGCCTAACAAGCGCGGCGGCGGTGTATGTATTGGTAGCAAAGTCGCGCCAATTTTCTTCAACACCATGGAAGACGCCGGCGCCTTAGTATTTGAAGCCGACGTTGAAAAAATGAACATGGGTGATGTGATCGACATCTATCCGTTTGAAGGCAAAATCACTAACAGTGAAACTGGCGAAGTACTGGCTGAGTACAACTACAAGTCTAAGGTAATCCTGGACGAAGTACGCGCTGGTGGCCGTATCAACCTGATCATTGGTCGTGGCTTAACTGAAAAAGCCCGTGAAGCGTTAGGCTTAGGTCCGGCTGAGCTGTTCCGTAAGCCTGAGCAACCAGTAGATTCTGGCAAAGGCTTCTCACTGGCACAGAAAATGGTGGGTAAAGCCTGTGGTGTTGACGGTATCCGTCCAGGCACATACTGCGAGCCGAAAATGACTACCGTTGGTTCTCAGGATACCACTGGCCCTATGACCCGTGACGAACTGAAAGATCTGGCGTGTCTTGGTTTTACTGCCGATTTAACCATGCAGTCTTTCTGTCACACTGCCGCGTATCCTAAGCCGGTCGATATCGATACCCAGCACACCCTGCCTGACTTCATCATGAACCGTGGTGGTGTTTCACTGCGCCCTGGTGACGGTATTATCCATAGCTGGTTAAACCGTATGTTGCTGCCTGATACCGTAGGTACCGGTGGTGACTCGCACACCCGTTTCCCTCTGGGTATTTCGTTCCCGGCGGGTTCTGGTCTGGTTGCCTTCGCTGCGGCGACTGGCGTTATGCCACTGGATATGCCTGAATCAATTCTGGTTCGCTTTAAAGGCGAGCGTCAGCCTGGTATCACCTTACGCGACCTGGTACACGCGATTCCTTTATACGGCATCAAGCAAGGCCTGCTGACTGTTGAGAAAAAAGGTAAGATCAACGCCTTCTCTGGTCGAATCCTTGAGATTGAAGGTCTGGAAGACTTAACCGTTGAACAGGCATTCGAGCTGTCAGACGCGTCTGCTGAGCGTTCTGCAGCCGGTTGTACCATCAACCTGTCTGAAGAGTCTATTGCTGAGTACCTGCGTTCTAACATCACCATGTTACGCTGGATGATTAACGAAGGTTACGGCGATCCGCGTACCCTTGAGCGTCGTGCACAGAAGATGGAGGAATGGTTAGCTAACCCATCACTGATGCGTGCCGATGCGGATGCTGAATACGCAGAAGTGATCGAAATAGACCTGTCTGAAATCAAAGAGCCAATCGTTTGCTGCCCGAACGACCCGGATGATGCCAAAACATTGTCTGACGTAGCGGGTGACAACGTAGATGAAGTATTCATCGGTTCTTGTATGACTAACATCGGTCACTTCCGTGCTGCCGGTAAACTGCTGGATAACTTCGGTAAGACCCTGCCTACCCGTCTGTGGATTTCTCCGCCGACCAAGATGGACAAAGCCCAGCTGATGGAAGAAGGTTACTACAACATCTATGGTCGCGTAGGTGTACGTACTGAAATGCCAGGTTGTTCACTGTGTATGGGTAACCAGGCACGTGTAGACGCCGGTGCGACTGTACTGTCTACCTCTACCCGTAACTTCCCTAACCGTTTAGGTGATGGTGCTAACGTGTACCTGACTTCTGCTGAACTGGCAGCAGTAGGTGCTATCGTTGGTCGTATTCCTACGGCTGAAGAGTACATGGAATATGCAGGTAAGATCGACTCAATGGCTGCTGACGTGTACCGCTATCTGAACTTCGATAAGATGGATAGCTTTAAGAAAGCAGAAGAAGAGGCGAAGGCTAAGATCATTCCAACGTTGAATGTTGCCTGACTTGACGTATAAACTAGCAAGCCGGGCACCGTAAGGGTCCGGCTTTTTTTATGTCTGTATGTAAGGTAACTAACAAGGAATATAAATGGGTTTGCGCACTATAATAAAACCAAAACTGATGGCGTCAGGCCTCCTGATAGCTGGTTTGCTGCTGAGTGCCTGCAACGTAAACGCTGTTGATTTTGAATCCGCGCGAATTGAAATAAACGACATTGCACTGCAGGTGGAGTTTGCCCAAACATTCGAACAGCGGGCTCAGGGCCTGATGTTTCGCAAAACCCTGTGCGAAAGCTGCGGCATGTTGTTTGAATTTAATCCCGCAAAACAAGCAAGCATGTGGATGAAGAATACCTTTATTCCACTGGATGTGGCATTTATCGACAGAAACGGCGTTATTACTGATATAAAGCCACTGCAACCACAGGACTTAACGTCGGTGGGGGCTTCAAAAGTGGTGAAATACGCGCTAGAAATGAACCAGGGCTGGTTTGCTAAGCATGATATCCATGTTGGCGACCAACTGATTGTCAATCCATAACGCTGATTTGAACAGCGTACAAACGGAGAACACCGTGAGTAACCCGTTAACCATTGCAAAATTTGGCGGCACCAGTGTTGCCAATTATGCTGCTATGCAAAACTGTGCCCGCATTGTTGCTGGCAACCCAGGCACTCGTATTGTTGTGGTAAGCGCCGCAGCGGGCATTACCAATCATCTGGTGGATCTGGCGCATAAAGCCATGACCCAGGAGCAAATTGGTGAAGTTTGTCAGGCGATTACGGATATAGAATTCAGAATTCTGAATGAGTTAAAAGATAAAGACAGCGTATCGGCTAAGCTGGATGATTTGCTGGACGAAGTGAAGAAACTCGCTTTCCACGAAGAGATCCTGCATCGCGCCGATCTGAAAGATCAGCTTTTGTCCATGGGCGAGCGTATGTCATCACTGATGTTCAGCGCTGTGCTGGCGGAACAGGATGTGACTACCATGAACTTTGACGTCCGCAAGGTTCTGCGTACCGACAGTGAGTTTGGTGCCGCTGTACCACAATTGGACGTCATTGCTGAAAACGCCCAGGCGTTATTAAAGCCAGAAATTGAAGATGCCATTGTGGTTACTCAGGGCTTTGTAGGCGCCGACGAAGAAGGCCGCACCACTACGCTTGGACGCGGTGGTTCAGACTTTACTGCAGCCCTGCTGGCTGAAGCGATTGGCGCTGAAGTTTGCGAAATCTGGACTGACGTGACCGGTGTTTACACCACTGATCCACGTATTACCGCTGCCGCTCATCCGTTACCGGAACTGAGCTTTGAAGAAGCCGCGGAAATGGCCACTTTTGGTGCCAAGGTGCTGCACCCGGCCACCATGGAGCCTGCTGTTCGTAAAGATATTAAGGTATTCGTAGGTTCCAGCAAAGAGCCTGAAAAGGGCGGTACTTGGATTGTTAAAGACTGCGAAAATGAGCCGCCATTCAGAGCGCTGACCCGCCGTAAAGAGCAGGTGATGGTAACGGTGAAAACCCCGAAGATGATGTATGCTCAGGGCTTCCTGCAGCAGGTGTTTGCGATTATCGCCAAGCATAGGCTGAGCGTTGATCTGGTCACGACCTCTGAGATCTCGGTGTCTTTTACCCTGGATAACCCGGCCAACTCTGTTGCGCAGCGGTTAAATCGTGAAACCATTGCTGAACTGGAAACCATCTGTAACGTTACCGTGGAGCACGGATTTGATTTGGTTACTGTCGTAGGTAATCACATGCAAACCAGTAAAGGCGTATCGAGCCGGATTTTTGCGGCCGTGTCTGATTACAACCTGCGAATGATTTGTTTCGGTGCTAACCCGCACAATATCTCATTTCTGGTGAATGAGTCAGACAGCACTGAGATTGTAACGGTATTGCATAAAGAGTTATTTGAATAACGTTAACCGTAGCTAAAACCCAACCCAAATAAACAAATAAAGGGGTCAGAGTTAATTAATCTTCATAAATTAATTAACTCTGACCCCTTTATTTTCCTTTATTTTACTGCTGTTCGTCTATATCTGAATCATTCACCCAGCGATTGCGGCCCGTACGCTTAGCTTTGTACAGAGCGTTATCGGCTGCTTCCACCGAGGGCAGGGTGATCCGGCCATCCTGTTGCTGGCCAACAGAAATACCAATGCTCACGGTAACGTGGTCGGCAACGCCACTAAAGTCGTGAGGAATTTGCGCATTTTTAAATGCATCCAGGATATTCCGGGCCACCGTTCTCGCCCCTTGTGTGTCAGTATCGGGTAGCAAGACGGCAAATTCCTCGCCACCGTAACGAGCCAGAATATCGGTTTTACGGGGCATCTGCTGTTTAATTAATGACGCCACCTGTTTTAAACATACGTCGCCCTGACTGTGACCGTAGTTATCGTTGTACTGTTTAAAATAATCCACATCAATCATTAACACGGTCAGTGGCCAGCGTTGGCGGCTAGCGAGATTGAGCGCCTGGGAATAGTAGTCGTCGAAGGCCCGCCGGTTTGCTACATCAGTAAGCGCATCGCGCAGACTCATTTCTTCAAGGGTGTTCTTTTGTAACTCGATAGTGGTGGCAAACCGTTCAAAGCTCTGTGCCAGCTCTGTAATTTCATCTTTGCCACTCACGGTTATGCGGTGGCCTTGTCCAGAGGAGCGTTGTTGTACCTGCTTGTTGAGGGTTTTTAACCGGTTAACCACCACGCGCTGGATAAACACGGCAAATCCAATGTAAGCAAACAAAATGATGATAAACAGCAAGCTGGCTTGCTTCACCTGCTGTTCAACCAGTCGGGATGTCTTCGCGGCCTGGCCCAGCACTGCCTGGTTTAGCTGGTGAGATTCAAATTCATTTAAGCGGGCATAGTCGGCAATCAGGTTGCGAACAAAATTACTCCTGCCCTGCACCCGCCCGAGGATCTTTAACTGTAACTGTCGCAGTGCAATTAACCCGGATTTGGGATGTAATACGGTTTCAGACAACGCCGCAATGGCCTGCTGTGCACTTTGTTGTTGGTCTGCTGGCAGCGTATCGGCTAGTGCGGAGAGTGAGGTGAACAGATTATCCAGGTTACTCTGCCGTTGTCGTATTTCGCTTAACTGGTCGAGGCTGGTAAGTTCAGCTGAGAGCAGCATTATACGGGAAAACAGTAAAGACCAGGATATGCTGGCAGTTGTTGGGTTACCAACAGTCAGGTCGGCATTGATCTGGCTTTGCAGATCGTAGAGTTTTGCAGCCAACCGATCGATTCTGTTATTGATGGCAATGCGTTGCTCTACTAACACATTGAGTTCATCCAGTTCCCGCTCAACGGAACTCAGTTGTGACGTGTTATGGTTGGTTTGCTCATATTCCTGTGACAGTTTGTGTAAGCCTTCTAACTGTCGTGTAATGGCATTCGTAGCAATTCTGCGCATGGCTTCTGAATTGGCCATGGACAATTGTTCGGTGCCGCTTAGTAAGAGGTTCATTTGCGAATACAGTTTGCCTGATTGAATAACGCTGGGCAGCGATTTATCCATCATTGAATTTAATGACTGTTCGAACGAAGACAGTTTCGAATAGGTGGTGTAGGCCAGGATCATGACCGCAATGATTAGCGTAACCAAACTTAAATTAATGATCCCGGATAACGAGTACAATCTCCTCAGCTTAAGCTGTTTGCTGGCGGGCGGCCGTCCCTGTTGGCTATTCATCTCAGCTGTCCCTGCCGTTTATAAAGCTGACTCTGCCCGTTGCGGTAGCAGACAACGTAGACTGACGTCGTAAAACACTGATCACAATGTCGGCAATCAGAGGGGTAACCTGTTGGCTGAAAGGGACTTCCGTTCCTTGTTTGAGGCTGTCATAACCATCACCACCATTTGCCAGGTAATCGGAAGTGGCAAGAGAATAGATACGACCGGGCTCTATGGGCGCCCCGTTAATGGTGAGATCTCTCACGCGATTGCCTGGTGCAGCAGAAAGCTGCACACTAAACTGCATACCGGAAACGTGCGGGAAGCGGCCTGAAACGTCTTCAACCCTACTCACCCCGTTTTCCAACGCCGATTTTAAATCAGCCCCGGTTATCCTCAGCACCCGGATATGATTTCGAAACGGCAGTTCGCTGGTAATATCCTTACGGGTTAACAGGTGTCCCTCACGATAGCTGCGCTCGCCCCGGATAGCACCGCCGTTGATGATTGCCACATCGGTGTGGCTGGCCTCTTTTAGGGCATCGCTTACCAGGTTACCAAAGCCATTCTCACGCGTGCGCACAGCTGTCCGGTTGGTATCCATTTCGGTGGTGAGACGGGCAATCTGTTCGCTGAGCAGCGCGGTAATTCGGTTATCATAAGTGGCTACCTGCTCGGCAATAACCGGATCTACCGGGTAATCCCTGAGTGGCAGTAAGTCCACGTCAAATCGTGCATCAGATGGATTGCCTTCCGGCCATTCAATGTTCACTTTAGCTGCCGTGGCTTCACTGGTTACGATGACGTAATTTGCCCGTGGTTTTTCATCGGCGGCCACTGGCTCCACATAGTAGGGATCGCTGCGTAGCACCAGATCGACTTGCGATTGTCTCAATAGCTTATTAATAAAAGGTAATTCGTCTGAAATCATCAGCACTATCAATTCTGCGCCGCGTTCGCGCAGCGCGCCGGCACGGCTGACAATGGTGTCGTAAGGAGAGTTAATTTGCAGTCTGTTCATTAAGTACTCTTCTGAGGAAACGCTGGCTATCACTGTGAGTATGCCAACCCTGACGCTTCCCCTTTCAAGAATGATATCTTGCCAGGTACCTTCAAGTTCATGCCGGGAGAGTGGATCGGTCACATTGCTTAATACTAACGGGAAAGCAGCTTCATAGGCGCGTAACGACAGTTCATCTTCAAAGTAACTGAACTCCCGCTTAGCTATGCCCATAGCATCCGGTTCGATAGTGTTGAGAATATCGATAATATGCGCACCGCGATCAAAAGATGACAACATGCTGGGTGCCAGGCTACCACCGCCAAATAAAAACAGATTGGGCTGTTGAGCGTTTCTGGTTTGCTTAACCAGCGTAGCGAGATTGGCGTAGCTGCCATGAGGCGGGTTTATGATCAGGGGCAGTTCAGCCGCATAGAGCACGGTAAGTTGTTTAGACTGACACGCAGTAGTAATAAACAGTAAGCTTACACACATCAAACCGACAACAATGGTATAGCAGCGAAACACGTAAAGCTGACCTCTTTGGAGACTTCTTAACCGTTTTCTATCGTAACACTGTTATTTTTATGCTGGGTAGCTAAAAAGCCATAAGGTATAAAAAATAACGCTTTCGCGGTATTATTCGGTATGGATTTATTACAGTTGATGGATATATGAGCAATATGATTGAGATCACGTCGACACTGGCTGTTGCCGAAACCGAAATAGAGCTGCAGGCTATTCGGGCTCAGGGCAGTGGTGGGCAGAATGTTAATAAGGTCAGCAGTGCTATTCATTTACGGTTTGATATCCACAACTCATCCTTACCCGATCCAATTAAGCAAAAGTTGCTCAACTGCAATGACGGCCGGGTGAACTCCGATGGGGTGATGATTATAAAGGCGCAACAATTCCGAACTCAGGAGCAGAATCGAGAAGATGCCATTGCCCGTTTAGTGGAATGGATTAAGGACAACACCAAAGTGCAGAAAAAGCGCCGCCCAACCCGGGTCAGCAGGGCCGTTAAGGCCCGCCGCAAAGATGCCAAACAGGCCAAGAGTCAGCGTAAACAACAGCGTCAGAAAGTGCGCTGGTGATCCCTCAACCAGTCGAACAATCTGATGAGATTTTAAAAGGTATAGCGCAGGCTCAATTTGGCTGTTGTGCCGCTGTACAGATTATTGATAACCCGCTTTTGCTCGGTCAGATAAGAACGGTCCGGGTAGTTTAGAATATTGTTCAGGCTGAATTTTGTACTGAGGTGTTCATTGAACCGCCAACTGAAAGACTGGTTCCATGCTAGGACTTTTTCTCTGATGGTGTCCTGTTGGGCATCGGCGCCTACATCGTCCAGAGCTTCACTTTGCCAGGCCAGATTGGTGGTATATTGCCACTGATCGTTCTTTATCAGCAGGTTGATCATCAAGCGGTGCTCAGCACGTTCAGGCATGGCAATTGAACGGTCGGTCAGATTGGCTTCAGTATCTGAGTAGGTGTAAGACGCTTTAATATCAACCAGTGCCAGCCCTGTATCAGTAAACTGCCTTGACCAGTAGGTCTGCACGCCACGGATAAAACCATCCTTACCATTTTCCACCCGGGTAACATCGTAAACAATGCCGTCGAGTTCTTCAGTGACCCTGGAATCATAAAAGAAATCTGAGATGTCATTGTAGTATATTCCGGCATAGAGTTTACCTACCTGGGTGTGGGTATATTCAAGTCCGGCAAACCAGTTAATAATGGTAGTGGCCTCCAGATCCGGTGAGCCTTCGGTAATGGTGCGGGTAGGAGGATTAATGCGACGGTAGCGCACCGTATCAAAATACTGCGGGCGCATTAACTGCTCAAAATAATTAAATTTTAAACGGGTGGAGGAGGATAACTGATAGCGCAACTCCAGTGACGGCAACAGGTGCTGATAGCTGTTGCCGCCTTCCACAAATGCCGCATCAAAGTGGCTGAAGGTTTCCTCGATACTAAGGCCAGCAACGTCAACGCTGGTGATTTGATCGCCAAGGTTGGCAATACCGGCTTCCGTGGGCCCACTTACTGCACCACGAGTACTGGTTTCGGTTTTTTCATAGCGCAGGCCAAGGCGCCAGAACCAGGATGCCCGTTGCTGGTAAGCATCGATGTAGGCGGAACTCACCGTTTCTTCACTGGTATAAATATCTTGAATAGACTCTAAAAAGGATTGTGCCGGATTAAAGTTAAATTGCTCCGGGTTAGCGGCCAGATAGGGCTCACCTAATAATAAGTCCATACCAGCGGGAATGGTGGTACGGCCTTCCATAATGGCGACCGGCTGATTACTGCCCAGTACCTCGGTGAGGCTGAAACGGTTGTCGGTAGCGGTATAAACCGAGCGGTAATTGTCGTTATCACGTTCTTTATTGCGCCACGTGATACCGCTGCCAACCCACACCGGCCGCCCGGCAACCTTAAACTGCTGGCTCCAATCGGTAACGAATGCATAATCGGTATCTGTTGTGGTAGTCAGGGTCGGCCGGTAGTTGGCAAACAATGACTGATTGGTATCAAATACGTCGGCATTGGTCACGGTGGTAGCTGGCAGATAAGGACTATCAATTGAATAATTAGCCGTCAGCCCCTGATCAACAAAGTTCCAGGGCAGCCAGAGTCGCTCGTTTACCCAGCGGCTGAAGTAGATACCGGCTTCAACAGCGCTGGTATCGGTTTCGTAATTGAAGCCAAGGCGATGGCGATGAATATCCCTGGCGGTTTCCATACGGTGAAAGTAACGACGGATCCGCGAGTCGAACACGCTGACATCGCTTAACGTGGAGCCATCATTACTCAGTTCGGCATTATCAATGGACCCAGCGCCAATTTGGTATTCAAGCCGGTTACGGGTGGCGATATCGTCGTAGTTGGTCGACATGCCTTCGTAGGTAAAAAAGGTGTGCTGTGAAAGTACGTAGTCAGCACGCCATTGCATATTGGTGCTGGTGGTATCAAACTGATCCTGACTGTAGCGTGGGAAGCCCAGCAATAATGCCCGTTGTTCAGGTGCGTCAGGGGCATCAATGGACAGCCAGCGGGCCTCGTAAAAATCGACTTTTCGCTCCAGACTGTTTTTCTGTGCGTTAAACTGCAAGCGCCAGCGGTTAACACTTTTAGCCAGTTTCAGACTGCCGCCAGGCGTAGACTCCTTGGCTACGTCCTGATAACTTACGTTGGCCTCAAGCTCTGCATTGTGGGCTTCGGCCCTCCCTTTTGATAAACGAAACTGACCTCTGAAATCCACGCCTTCGGCATCGCTCACCGCGCTGAAAAAGCGCCCGGGAGCCTCGTTACTCTGATATTCAGAAGCAATGGGGTTGCGTTTGAGTAAGATCCGGTCGCGCTCTCTGGCGCTCTGATTGGTAGCATCATCAGAAGGTCTTGCTACGGGCGAAGCCGTGGTTTGTGCACACACGGTGCCGGTAGCCGACAACGTGGTCAGAATGACAGAGAGTAACGATAGTTTTAACGGTGTACCGACTGCCTTAAGGCTTCTATAGCCTGTTCGGGTATCACTAGACATTAATTTCCCTTCAAAGAAGAACAACAATAAAAATAACGGTCGTTTTCAGGCAATAGGTACTTAATCAGTGGGCGACTGGGCGTGAGTAATTTTTAACTACGCAGCCAATGACCAGTTCTGCTCTATGCGGCAGATTAAACGCGTGGACGGATCGCATTATTATTGTGTTGTTGCGTGCCCGACACTGCACCGATTAGTGGCGTAAAGGTAGCGATTTATCAGGTGAAAAACGAGCTTAATAAGATAAGCACACTGTGAATAACGCTCAATGGGGGTCTGCTTTGTGTAAATTATACGATTGGTTAAGAGTTTTGGACGCCCGGTGCAACGTACCTTTGTGTAAGGTCGTAAGCTGACCAGCATCAATTCGCCACGGAAAATTACATGATGCGATTTAGTTATAAACCTGGTTACCGCGCAGCAGAATTAGTCATTGTCATGGTGTTGTTAGTGAGCAGTCTGAACCAGTTTATCTCGAACAGAGTGAGAGCGGCGGTGGTGCCGGAAGAACCTCATTTTTGTGGCCCGTATCGCAGTGAAGCCGAGGCCTTGTCCGACATTGTGCCGGCTTTATATGAAGTGGTGTCTGGTGCACCAGGGGAGGAACGTAACTGGCAGTTGCTCCACGACCTGTTTGCCCCCACTGCGACTATTACACTACTGTTTCATCGCGAGGGAATGCCGGATATTTCAGTGCTGACACCCCGTGAGTTTGTGGCACTCAATAAATTACTATTTAAGGATGTCGGGTTTTATGAAACCCAAACTCATAATCAAACGATTAAGGTTGGCCATATGGCTATGGTTATCAGCGCTTATGAATCCCGGGAAGCGCCGGATAAATTAGTTTACTCCAGGGGGATTAATACTTTCCAACTGGTGAACGACGGCCGTCGCTGGTGCGTGATCTCGGTAACCTGGGACAGTGACAAAGGCGGTCATGATATTGCCGGGCGTATTGCTGAAGTGTTCGGTACAAACTAGAGGGTGTGCGTGGTGATCTCATTCAAAAAATTGTCATGCCGGCCTTTGAGCCGGTATTTCCTGAACGGTATGACTCATTTATAACAGCTTGCTCTATATTTGGTTCTTTGTATCGCGAAATACTGGTGGCTGGCAGATCAAGTAAAAGCGTAGAGCCGTCATGGATGTCGGCACCGGCCAGCGCGGGCAAGGAAGTCCCCTTTGGGTGCTGTCGGCACCCCGACAGAATGCTGATGCGGGAATTTAGCGCAATTTTTACTGCGTAGCTAAATCGCTCGAAGATTTTTTTGAGTATACGATAACAAGCAAGGGGGTCCCGGATAATTGCTTCGAAAATTCCGGGATGACATTGAGACCCCGGATATCGTTTTCAACGATTCCGGGGTTTAAAAAACGCGCGAGCGATGAGGTTAGTCGGGTGATTTAGGAAATCCCGGGTAACGCCCTTGGCGTTCCCGGGATATAAAAACATTAAGGTGCTTTTAAACCTTAAACTGTCGGATAGAGCTTTGCAGTTCTTCGGCCAGGCGAGCAACTTCTTCGCTCGATTCTGACGTTTGTTGTGCACCCACGGTGGTTTCTTCTGCGATGCCGACAATGGTTTCCAGCTTCTCAGAGATATCCTGTGATACCAGGTTTTGTTCACGGGCTGATTGCTCAATCTGGCTACTTACATCGTGAGCCTGTTTAACGGCTTTAGAGATAATGTCCAGAGCCTGGGTGGCCAGTTCGGTTTGTTCAACACACTTGGCGGTTTGCTGTTTGCCTTGATCCATTACCGATACCGCTTTTTCTGCTCCTTCCTGCAGAACTTCGATCATGGCGTTGATTTCCTGCGTCGATTCCTGCGTGCGGCTAGCCAGTGTGCGGACTTCGTCAGCTACCACAGCAAAGCCACGGCCTTGCTCTCCGGCACGGGCTGCCTCAATAGCGGCGTTCAGTGCCAACAGGTTGGTCTGGTCGGCAATGCCCCGAATAACATCGAGGATGCTGCCGATGCTGGCGCTGTCCTGGTGAAGCTTATGAATTACCAGCGCGGCGTCTTCTACGTCGCGCGCCAGTACTTCAATGGTGGCTTTGTTTTCCAAGGAAATATCACGAACCTTGTTAGACTCCTGATCGGCATTTCGGATTTCAAGCAGAGTATCTTCAGCATTTTGCGAGACCATCTGTGAAGTTGAATGCATTTCTGTTGTCGCCGTTGCTACCAGGCCAATTTGCGCTTTTTGATCCTGGATAGACTTGGTGGTCTGCAAGGTAACGGCTGACGTTTGCTCTGACGCAGCGGCGAGTTGTTCGGCGCGCACGTTAATGCCGCGGATGAGCTCTTTAAGACTGAGGATCAGTTTATTACAGTTTTTCGCCAACTGACCAAACTCATCCTGACTGGAGTCATCCAGGTTATGAGTCAGATCACCGGAGGAGGCGATGTTAAGCAAGTCGTTGACTTTCTTAAGCGGAATAGTAATGGCATTAACGGTTTTATAGCCGGTGAAGAAGGCCAGCACCAAAGAGCCAACAACTATACCGAGCACGATTGTTGTACCAAAGCTAACGTTGCTGTTGACCTGTTCTTCCAGGGTTTTTACCTTGGCATTGGTCAGGTTAAGCAGTTGCTCAAGTTCGCCTACCGCACTGTCCGCCATTTCTTCAGATTTGCCAAGGGCTTTTTCAGTCTGGTTACGCAGTTCCAGGCGGGATACATGCAATTGTACCACGCCATCGCTGCCTGTTACCGCATCGATGGCATCGTTGACCATGGACTCAACTTCTTCCAGCGAGCCGGATGAATCCTCACCATTGGCAGCACTAAGCATCGCGTCGAGCTGTTCACGAATGGCATCCACGGCAAATTTGACTTCGTTGCCCAGTGTATCGGCACGCACCAATGTCTGGGTTTTGATGTAGTCAGACGTTACCGTGATAAGAGTAAGCAGGCGGGTTTCCAGTTCGCCACCCAGTTCTGAGGCGCGACGCAGATTAGCATTGCTTTGTACTTCGCGTAAGTCGCTAAAATCGAGCAAATAAGTAGAGGCGTCGTCGGCGTTATCCTCGACGTCCATTAAGCGGTCTTCGACATCGTTGCGACGGGATAAATAGCTGTTGTGGCTGGCATATAAACCGTTGACCGTGGCCAGGTATTCCTTCGAGATACTATTTACGTTCTGTAACGCCGAACTCAGTTTAGGGTCATTCTTTACTGTTGCTGCCAGCGCACTATAAGCATTCGTAAAGTTCTGACTGGCTTCCTCAAACTGTGTTTGTTTTTCTTTGACTGTTGACAGTTCATCTGACACATAAGCTTCGAAAACCAGACGGCCCATATTTAAAAATGAGGCTTTGAGCGTATTGCTGCCGATAACTGTAGGCACTGCCACGGTGTTAACTTCGCCCACATCATGTTGCAGTGAACGAAGATTAACCAGAGACACTGCGCTGATGATTAGCAGCAGTACACTTATCGTGAAGAAGCCGAGAATAACCCGTGCTTTTACCGTTAAATTCATTGTAGCTCCCAGAGCATTATTATAGTTTTGGCGTTCCAAACAAACAGGAACTGTGCCTGTTCGGAGTCTGGTGTTAACCGGTTTCTTCGGTATTGCAGCGTTGCATCCCCTCAAAGCGAGCAATAAACCGGATAATCTGTTGCAGAGGCGCTTTTTCCTCCGCAAGATTAGTTATACCAATCTTTTAAAACTGATACAAAAGTATTAGAACCTTTTAAGCGGTTTTTTCTATCAGCTATCACTTTCTTATCGGACGGTTCAGCCAATAGTTAAGTGATTTAATTAATGGTTGCTCATGATTATAGTCGCTGAGATGTGGTTACGCAGAAACCGAAATATATTCGCCGGTTTCTTTATGCCAGAGGGTCATGGTATTACCCCACACATAGCCGGTATCCAGCGCGATAAATTGCGGCGAAGAGGTGATGCCCTGCAGGGCTGCCCAGTGGCCAAACAGAATACGTTCATCGGTTTTTATCTGCGGGTTGGCGATGTCAAACCAGGGAAGCAAAGAAGATGGCGCGTCTTTCGGCGCAGATTTTACCGATAAATTAAGTGCCAGTGAGGGGCGGACAAAGCGCATTCGGGTGGTGGCATTAATGATAAATCGTTGACGTTGTTTACCGCTCAGTTTCTTGTTCCACTTAGGTGGACCGTCACCGTACATATTGTCGAGCAACTGACACCATTTTACACTTTTGAGTTGGTCGGCGATTTCCTGACTGTACGTCAGTAATTGTGCCGTCGACCAGCCCGGATATAAACCGGCATGTACCATGGTGTGCTTATCATCAATGGCCATTGCCAGTGGCCATTGCCGCAGCCAGGCGGTAAGCTCCGCCATATCAGGGGCTTTCATTAGCGGCTCAAGGTTATCACTGCGCTTGGCTTTTTTTATCCCTTGCGATACCGATAAAAAGTGCAGGTCATGATTACCCAGAACACTGTAAAAACTACTGCCTAACGAACGCAGATAACGCAGGGTATTCAGCGAGTCCTCACCACGGGCGATCAGATCGCCCACGGCATACAGGCTATCGCGGCCAGGCTCAAAGCTAACGCTGTCGAGCAAACGGCGAAGCCCGGCGTAACACCCCTGAATGTCGCCAATTACATATGATGCCATTACTATAAGTTAGTTGATGATATTGGGTAGCGCGAGGCGAAATGGTTCTATGGGTACCCTGAAAACATCGCCGTCGGCGGTTTTCATGTCGTAATACCCCTGCATAGTGCCTACTTCCGTATCAATGACGGAGCCACTGGTATATTGAAAGCTGTCACCTGGTTCAATGGTGGGTTGTTTACCTACCACGCCTTCACCGCTGACCTCGGTTTGCTTGCCATTTGCATCAGTAACCAGCCAGTAGCGATGAGTAAGTTTTACCGCGAAGCTGTTGTGATTAATCACGGTAATCTGATACGCAAAGGCATACTTATCACTGTCTGAGGGCAAATGTTCTGGTAAGTGCCGCGTTACTACTTTAACGGTAACCAGATCGGCCGGATTATGTTCGGTCTTCGGTGCTGTCATGTTCACTTACCCAATTCGCAATGGTTGCAAAATCATCGAGCGACAGTGTCTCAGCCCGTCGGGTTGGATCAAGGCCAAGCGCTTCTAACTGTGCTTCGTCAATACAGTCTTTCAGACTATTACGTATGGTCTTTCTGCGTTGATTAAACGCCATCGTGCAAACTCGTTCAAGCATTTTTACATCACTTACCGTTACCACCGGGGTTTGATGGGGGGTAAGACGGACAACGGCCGATTCCACCTTTGGTGGCGGCACAAAGGCTCCTGGCGGCACATTGAGTACCGGCTGAACCTTGCAGTAATACTGTGCCATTACCGACAAACGACCGTAATTTTTATTGCCCGGGTTGGCAGCTAAACGGTTAACCACTTCCTTTTGCAGCATAAAATGCATGTCACCAATAATGCCAGCGTGGGAAAACAGGTGAAACATGATAGGTGTGGAAATGTTGTAAGGCAGATTGCCAAATACCCGTAAAGGCGCTTCGGGCTTTGCCAGATCATTAAAATCAACGGTCAGGGCATCCTGTTCAACAATGGTGAGTTTGCTGCCATGAAACGGGTGATGACGCAGACGTTTGGCCAGATCCCGGTCCAGTTCAATGACCGTCAGTGCATTAACCCGCTCACAAACCGGATCAGTCAGTGCTCCCAGACCAGGGCCGATTTCAACAAGATTCTCGCCATCCTGGGGATTAATGGCATCGACAATTTGCTCAATGACAAAGGTGTCGTTTAAAAAGTTCTGGCCAAACCGCTTGCGCGCGGTATGGCCTAAATGGGTTTTATTCATTGTTGATGATGAGCCAGTTCAATTGCTTTATTCAATGCTTTGGTAAAACTGCCGCTGTCGGCCTGACCTTTTGCGGCCAAATCCAGCGCGGTACCATGGTCTACTGAGGTGCGAATAAACGGCAGGCCAAGCGTGATATTCATTGCCGCACCAAAGCCTTTATATTTTAGCACGGGAAGTCCCTGGTCGTGATACATGGCCAGTACGACATCTGCATCCTCCAGATATTTTGGCTGGAAGATGGTATCAGCAGGCAAAGGCCCGGTAAGGTGAATGCCTTCTGCGCGTAATTCGTCCAGTGCAGGAGTAATCGTTTCGATTTCTTCACGGCCAATGTGGCCGTCTTCACCGGCATGTGGATTAAGACCACAAACATAGATATGCGGATTGGTGATATTAAATTTCAGCTTCAGATCGGTATGAATAATGTGAATGACCTTGTGCAGGCGCTCGCGGGTAATCGCTCGGGAAACATATTCCAACGGAATGTGTGTGGTGGCCAGGGCGACATTCAGACCTTCCGTTGCCAGCAGCATAACCACATCAATGGTATTGGACTGATGGGCAAAAAACTCAGTATGGCCACTAAAGGAAATTCCCGCTTTATTGATAATGCCTTTGTTTACCGGTCCGGTGACCACTGCATCGAAGTCGCCTTCGATGTTGGCCTGGCAGGCCTGACGCAGGGTTTCTACCACATAGTGGCCGTTATCGCTGTTCAATACACCAGGCGCAACCGGCACGGCAGTGGGAATAGCCTGAATAAACAGCTCGCCTTGCGCCTGAATTCGTGTCTCGCCATGGGTGTAAGGCGTTAGCTTAAGCGGCATGTTTAATGCCGCGGCGCGTTCCTGCATCATGACTTCGTCGGCAAAAATAACCAGCTGAGCGGGCCATTCCTGTTGAGCCAGTTCGATAACCAGATCGGGGCCAACGCCAGCAGGTTCACCTGGTGTGATGGCAATTTTAAGCGGTGTCATAGTCAGACCTTAAGTTTAATCACTAAGGACTTCGATATAAGCCGAGTCACGCATCTCACGTAACCAGTTCTCACTCTCTTCCGCAAATTTACGGTTAAACAGCAGTTGGTAGGCTTTATCTTCCTTGCGTTGTTCTGTGGCATCATCGATACGACGGTCGAGCAACTGAATTAAATGCCAACCGTGTTGCGTACGTACCGGTTCACTGTACTCTCCGGGCTCCAAATTAGCCAGTGCTTCTTTAAATTCGGGCACATAGATGCTGGGGTCTGACCAGCCCAGTTCACCGCCACGTAATGCTGAACCTGGGTCCGCTGAGTACTCTTTGGCGAGTTCGGCAAAGTCGGCGTCGCCAGCCTGAATCTGTTCTTTAAACTCAACCAGCATGCTGCGGGCGCGTTCTTCACTAAGGATAATGGATGGCTGAATCAGAATATGTCGGGCGTTGACTTCTTCCACTTCCACCACCTCAATACCGCGGGTATCAAGAATCTTAAGGATGTGGAAACCTGCGCCACTGCGGATTGGCCCGATAACTTCACCTTTACGTTTACCTTGTACCGCTTCGGCAAACAGAGTAGGCATGGCGTTAATGTTCATCCAGCCCATGTTACCACCGTCCAGGGCTTCAGAGCCTGATGAGGCCGCAATGGCCAATCGGGAAAACTCAGAACCTTCATCAAGCAGCTTAAGGACTTTATCGGCACGCTCACGGGCATCGGTCACGTCGGCATCGGTAGTTTCCGGCGGAAAACCAATCAGAATGTGACCCAGTTCATACTCTGCCTGAGCAGAACCCTGTTGTTCCATCAGATCAACTAGGTTATCGACTTCCTGCGAGGTAATATAAATGCGACGACGCACGTTTGCACGGCGTACTTCGCCCATAATAATTTCTTCGCGAACCTGTTCACGATAGTCGTTATAAGCAATGCCCTGACGGGTAATTTCATCCCGCAACTGCTCAACGGTTGCGCCTTCTCCGGCGGCTATGTTGGCAATGGTTTGGTCGAGTTGTGGATCACTTACCTGGATCCCCATGCGCTCTGCCATTTGCAGTTGCAGGTTTTTCAGAATCAGGCGCTCAATGGCCTGGGTGCGCAGGGCTTCGTCAGAAGGCAAACGCTGATCCTTGGCAGCCGCATCTGCTTTTACTTCATTAACCAGTGCCTGTACTTCACTTTCCAGTACCACGCCCTGATCAACAATCACCGCTACTTTGTCGAGTAGCTCGGTTTGGGCCATGACTGGTAAGCTCATTACCAGACTTAAAAACAAACCCCGAATAAAATACTTCATAAACTCTCTTGCTTGTTGTTAATACTGCCGTGTTCCTGTGCGGGATAACGGCGCATTTAATTTAACACGTATGGCTGTCGATAGCCGAACATGCCGTCCTCGAGCAGAACCCGATTCGATCGGGATGAACCGATCCCTTTAAAAATAAATTGCAGAGCAATACTTGAGTCAAACTCATTGGTATTTTGCTGGCCCGTTACATCATAACGGTTACTCAGGCTTCGTTGGGCAACAATTCGGATTGCCCAGCAGCAGGACTCATACTGTAACCCAAAATAGTTTTCGATGCTTCTGTCTCGCTCTAAATCGCGATAAGAACGCCCGACTACCTGCCAGTTTTCGCCAATCGGCCAGCTCGCTGATACCCCGAATTGATCAATGGTTTCACCCGACAAATCGCGTACAAACCGGTGACTCAGTTGCACCAGCCGTTTGGCGTCAAGGCGATATTCGAGCGCCATACTGCTGCGTTCAACTTTGTCATTATCGGTGGCAATTTGCACTGCTGAATGAACAAACCAGCTGTCGTCAAAACGCCAGTCCAGTTCTCCGGCCAATGCCGAACGGTTGCGATCGTCCACTGCCGTGGTGACCTGCGAGTCCGACAGGTAGAATATCTGACCCAGGCTGATCACAAATTGTTCCCGGTTGTTGTCATCAATTATTCGTGAGGTTGCCCCCACCGTGATCTGATCATTGTCACTGATACGGTCAAGACCGGTAAATTCCTGGCCGCGGAACAGACCGTTTACATCGGTTAACAGGGCGGTGGTGTCGTATAAGCCGATATTGCTCTGGTCCTTATATGAGGTGTACAGATACTGGACTTTGGGCTCAAAAGTAATGGTTACGTCATTACCAAACAGCCGGTCGTTCTTTTCCAGATACAGCGTACTGAACAAGCGGCCCTGATAAAGGGTTCGATTCACTTCGTCGTCCAGTTCGGTATCGGCTATATTGGTTTGTTTGTAATAGGTATTCATGGCGGTTAATTCGGCCGTTACCTCACCCCAGTAACGCTGATAGGGCAGTGCTACCGTGGGTGCAAGGTGCCAGCGCAGGGCGTCCGGTCTCGACGCCTGGGCGTTATCAAAGTACGCCAGTTCAGAGTCCACCTTAAATGTCAGCAAATCACCGAGGCTGTTGCGCCACTGAAGTTTTGCTTCCGGCAGGGCGCGGTAAATGGCATCAAAATCGCCCAGGGTTTCAAAGTCACGTAAATACAGGCTCATATCGAGCGACGGGCTGTAGTAATCCAAACCAATAGTACGGTTGATGGTAGTATCGGAACGGTTGTAAAAATCGGAACCAAAGTCAACGATGTAGTTGTTATCACTGATACCATTAAAATCTACGTTTAGCTGCCAGTTATCCGACAGCATGCCGTGATGCTGGTAACGGTAAAAATAGCGGCTGTCATCGCTGGCCAGACGCGTATCATTGTTGAGGTATTCAAGGTGCATCTGACCACCGGAGGCGGCAGTCAGATAACGGAATTCCGTTTTTAACTGCAAGCCACGGTTGGTCATCAGCCGCGGCGAGATGGTCATGTCGTAATTCGGCGCAATATTCCAGTAAAACGGCTGCTCATAATCTACCCCGGTAGAGCTGGAACTGCTGATGATCGGAAACAGTAAACCGGTTTGGCGTTGATTACTCACCGGAAAAGCGAAATAGGGTAAATACAGCACCGGCATATCGCCCAGATAAAAGCGGGTATGGCGCGCCTCCCCGAGAGTGTCACCGGGTTCAATACTGATTTTGGAGGCTTCCAGCCGCCAGTCCTGCTGGTCCAGCGGGCAGGTGGTAAAGCTTACATCACGCAGGGCAATACCCTGCTGGGTGCTGATATCAATCTCGCCAGCAGCGCCATGACCTACAAAACCGGTGAGCTGATACTGCGTATTTTCCAGTTTTAAGCTTTGTTGAACCGAATCAACTGATAGCAAGTCGCTGCTCACCGTAAGGTCGGGACTGCGATAGCTTACGTCACCACTGGCCGATAGCGCGCGGCCATTATCGGTAACCTCGGCCGTTTTAGCGTGAATAATGGCACTGTCAGTAACAATATCCACATTGCCCTCAAACAAGGCAAACTTGTTTTCGCGGATCTCTGCGGAGTCGGCGGTTACCTGAACCTGTTTTTTTTGTAGCAGTTGCGAGCGGTCAAAGGGGGCCGGTATGGCCATACACAGTGCATTGTTATCAATAGCGGTCTGAGCATTTGCCCGCCATGCGAGACTGTATAAACCTGCTATAGCAACCCAAACCAGGGCGCCATTCATGCGCCGTTGGCGGCTGATTGGTTGCTTGGGAGCCCGGATGTTTCGTTGGCCATGCTGCTGAGCAAGTTGTGTAGTTTTCGACAGCAAATTATTATTCTCGGTGCTTCAAAGGATTATTCGGCTGGTAGGGGCGCCGATGTTTGTTCTTATAAGGCGCTAATTCTATGCACTTCGCCGCCAATTACCAACAGCAGACCTTAAAAAAATCGAAAAATTCATATCTTATCCTCATTTATTTGCTTTAAAGCAATGGTGTGGGCGACTTCTCAAGCGCATAACCATTGGTTATAGTGCTTAACATCGAGTCTTTTTACTGGTTGGTGCGTCTGTTTATTAACCAGTCAGACGCCGGGCGTCTTAGTTGCAGGGGGAATGCATGCCGATTTGGGGCAGATTACTGGGTTTAATTTTCGGAATGATGTTTTTAAAAATACCGGGTGCCATTCTGGGGTTTTTTGTCGGCTATATGTTTGACAAAGGCTACAGTCAGGATTTCGGCCGTATGGGCGGCTTCGGACGCTTTTTCTCCAGTCAGGATGCGCTGCAACAACAGGCCATTTTTTTCCATAGTCTGTTTGCGGCCCTGGGTCACCTGGCAAAATCGGATGGTAAAGTCACAGAATCAGAAATAAAAGTCGCCTCACGTCTGATGGACGACATGCAATTGCAGGGGCAGGCTCGTCAGGAAGCTCAGCAGGCTTTCCGGGAGGGAAAATCGCGGGATTTTCCAATTGCCGATATTCTTAAACAGTTATACGAGTCCTGCCATGGCCGCCGAGACATTCTACAAGTGTTTCTGGAAATTCTTATTCAGGCGGCATTTGCCGATGGTCGGCTGGCCAATGAAGAATACCGGGTGCTGGAGAAAGTCGCTAAAGCGCTGGGCTTTGTCCGTCGCGATCTCGATTATCTTATTGCCATGTTTGAGGCTGAGGTACGGTTCAGAAGTCAGGGGCGTGGCAGCCACCAACGTCAGGGTAATCAGCAGAATGGTCCATCGTTGGAAGATGCTTATGCGGTGTTGGGCGTGTCGGCCAGTGACGACGAAAAAGCAATTAAACGGGCTTATCGTAAACGTATGTCTGAGCATCATCCAGACAAATTGGCCTCAAAAGGGCTACCGGAGCAGGCCATGGAGATCGCCAAAAATAAAGCCCAGGATATTCAGGCTGCCTACGAGCTGATAAAAGAGCGGCGCGGCTTTAAATGAGTCAGAAAATGCCGGCACCCAGCGTGGCCGACCTTGACCTTATAGAAGCTTTTATCGAAATGCTCTGGCTCGAAAAAGGTTTAAGCGATAATACCCAGCAGAGCTACCGCCGGGATCTGTGCCATGTGGCGGGCTTTCTCACCAGCCGCTCCATCAGTTTGAAGCAGGCCAGCCTCACCGACATGCAGGATTACCTGATGTTTCGTGAGCAACGAGGGTTATCTGCGCGCAGCACCCAGCGCAATATTAGTGCTATGCGTCAGTTTTACCGGTATCTGGTTACCGACAATCAGCGTAAGGATAACCCGGTGAGTCAACTGGCGACCCCCAAAGCGGCCAAAAAGTTACCGGATACACTGAGCGAGGCTGATGTTGAAGCGTTGCTGGAAGCGCCGGAGGTGGAAGAGCCCATTGAGTGTCGTGACAAATGTATGCTCGAAGTGCTTTATGCTACCGGCCTGCGGGTCAGTGAGCTGATCGGCCTGCGGCTGTCTGAAGTCAGTCTGCAGCAAGGCCTGGTGCGGGTGATGGGGAAAGGCAATAAAGAACGCCTGGTGCCATTAGGTGAAAATGCGCTCGATGCGCTGCAGGACTATTTACACAGCGCTCGTCCGCAATTGCTGAAACATCAAACCGACGTGGTGTTTGTCAGTAACCGTGGGGTACAGATGACACGCCAGACATTCTGGTATCGCATTAAACACTACGCAGTGAAAGCCGGGATTGGCGCCGAATTGTCTCCTCACACACTGCGTCATGCGTTTGCGACTCATTTACTCAATCATGGTGCCGACCTGCGTGTGGTGCAAATGCTGCTGGGCCACAGCGATCTGTCAACTACGCAAATTTATACTCATGTTGCCACAGAGAGACTTCAAAACCTGATTACAGAGCATCATCCTAGGGGGTAAAACAATACATCGGCAGGACCGATTCGATGAGCGCCGGGGTAATTGTCGATGGCAATCATCGCCAGGCCGGGATTTTTTGATACACTAGAGCGAATTTTACGGTTAATTTCCGGTCTTAAAGAAAACAATGTGCTGAAAATTCAGCACCCCATAGGCCTTTTAGACCCTAATCAGAGTGGTTTTCAGGAGTGATTAAATGAAAGTGTTTCTTCGCAGTTTACTGGCAGTACTGAGTGTTGTTTCGGTGGCTGCAACTGCAAATGTACTGGCCGATGCGGCAGATAAAGAGAGTGTTAAAGCGAAAATCGAAACCACGCTGAAGTGGCGGGTAGATGCCATCGCCGACTCACCTGTTGATGGCTTGCTGCAAATCAGTACCGAAAACGGCCTCTTTTATGTCAGTGCAGACGGCACTTATTTATTGCAGGCGCGGGTTTACAACCTTGACGAAGAAATGCGTAACGAAACTGAAAGCGCTCTGGCTGAAATGCGTCTGGAAGGTTTAAAGCAATTTGATGATTCCTACATCGAATTTAAAGCCGAAGACGAACAATATGTGGTGACAGTGTTCACCGACACAACCTGCGGTTACTGCCGGAAGCTGCACGAGCAGATTGCCCAGTACAACGAAGAAGGCATTACCGTAAGATACCTGGCGTATCCTCGAGCTGGTTTGAACAGCCCGGTATATCGTCAAATGGTGTCGGTCTGGTGTTCTGCCGATCCGAAAAAAGCCTTGACCAACGCCAAATCGGGCAGCAGTGTAAGCCCTAACAGCTGTGATAACGATATTGCCGAACAATTTCGCTTTGGTCGTAAGATTGGCGTTAATGGTACGCCTAACATCGTGCTCAGCGATGGCAGTATCATTCCCGGCTATCAACCGCCAGAACAGCTTCTTTCGGCACTGAAACAGATCGCCGGTTAATTTATTATCCATTCACCGGGTACCATACCGCACAGGTATCCGGTTGTTTTACCAACCTGATTTCTTTTCAGTTCCAGCAACGAATCACAGTTAAAGTATGAGTTTACACATCAGGCGCCGGCCGTTAACCGATACCTTTGACACGGCACTACATCCGGTTCTTGAGCGGGTTTTCCGTGGACGTCACATTCAGTCTGCCGAGCAATTGAACACCGGTGCCAGAGCACTACTGCATTATCGCGATTTGCTGGGCTGCGACAAAGCCGCTGCGCGCATTGCGGATGCCATTATTGAACAGCAACCTATTACCATTATCGGTGACTTTGATGCTGATGGCGCTACCAGCACGGCGTTGTGTATGTTGGCGCTGGGGCAGATGGGGGCTACCCGACTGGATTACCTGGTACCTAACCGGTTTAATTTTGGTTACGGGCTATCGCCACAAATCGTCGAGGTGGCGGCCGAACGGGGAACACCGTTAATCATTACCGTCGATAATGGTATTTCCTGTCACGCAGGTGTCCAGCGAGCCAATGAACTGGGCATGGAAGTGATAGTGACTGACCACCACTTACCCGGCGAGACGTTGCCTGCGGCCACCGCTATCGTTAATCCCAATCAGCCTGACTGTAGCTTTGCGTCGAAAAATCTCGCCGGGGTGGGCGTGGCGTTTTATCTTATGCTGGCGCTGCGAGCTGAACTGGAAGGGCGCGACTGGTTTACCCGCCAAGGGCTTCAGATGCCTAATTTAGCCAATTTACTCGATATTGTGGCAGTAGGTACGGTAGCGGATGTGGTACCGCTTGATCAGAATAACCGTATTCTGGTGCACCAGGGCTTACAGCGGATCCGCGCCGGGCAATGTCGGCCGGGGATTACCGCTTTACTGGACGTGGCGCAGCGCCACGCGAGTCGCCTGACTGCAACGGATTTGGGCTTTGTGATTGGTCCCCGGCTGAATGCCGCTGGCCGTCTGGATGATATGGCTGCCGGGATTGAATGCTTGCTGTGCAGCGATACCATGGAAGCCCGGTCACGGGCTACCGAACTTGACCGACTCAATCAGCAGCGACGAACCATCGAACAGGAAATGAAACAGCAGGCACAGGAAACGCTGGCTTCGGTGCAACTCGACAGCAGTGCACCACCAGATGCTATCGTGCTCTTCGATGAGCACTTTCACCAGGGCGTCATCGGGATCGTGGCAGGCCGACTTAAGGATGAGTATAAACGACCCACTATCGTGTTTGCCAAACAGGACGATAACACTATTAAAGGCTCGGCACGCTCCATTGCCGGGGTTCATATCCGCGACATACTGGAAGCCGTCAGTGCCGCTCAGCCAGGGCTGATTGAGAAATTTGGTGGTCACGCGGCAGCGGCCGGATTGTCGATTCAGACAGAAAACCTGTCGGCCTTTACCGCCGCATTTACCGGTCATGTTAAAACGGCCCTGGCGGACATCGACGATCCCAATATAATCCTCAGTGATGGCGAACTTGAGCCACACAGACTCAATCTGCCCACTGCGCAGGTTTTACGCCAGGCAGGGCCGTTCGGACAGGGCTTTCAGCCGCCTGTATTCGATGGCATTTTCCAGCTTGTTCAGCAGCGGATCGTGGGTGAGCGTCATCTTAAGATGGTGCTGGCTCATCCTGACAGTGGCGAAGAGTTTGACGCTATCGCGTTTAATATTGATCCGGATGTTTGGCCTGATCCTAATGTGAAGCAGGTACAGTTGGCTTATCAGCTGGATGTGAATTACTATCGGGGCAGGGAATCGCTGCAACTGCTGGCGGAAGCAATGGCTCCTTGGCCTGACAGGTAATGGTTTGATATGAGTGTCGATAAACTGCTAAAACGTCATCAGTCACTGACCCACAGTGAAAATATGAAAGTCGTTTCTCATGTGCAGCGTCAGGATGGCGACTGGGTTCGCCATACCGTGATGATAGAAAATGTCGACGCGCCCTTTGTTTTTAAACGCACCAAACCTTATCAGTCACTGCAGGGAGCACGGGTGAATATGACCTACTACCGCTCGGTGGAAATGGTTGCCGGCATGGAGTTTGAACAAATGAAAGTTGTGCGGATCAAGCGGGCATAATCATGGCTAACAGCTGGTTGAATGCCTATGTTTTGCATCGTCGCCCGTATCGAGAAACCAGTTTTATTGTTGATTTTTTTACTCTCGAACTCGGCCGTGTCAGCGCAGTAGCCCGCGGCGTTCGCAGCGCCAAATCCGACCGGCGAAGCTTGCTACAACCCTTCCAGGCATTGCGGGTACAGTTAAGTGGCAAAAGTGATTTAAAAAACCTTACTCAACTGGAGAGCAACGGAACCCTGCGCATGCTCACCGGTCATGCACTTTATTGTGCACTGTATGTTAATGAAATCACTAACCGGGTATTGCCTGCGGGGGTCGAAGCCACAGAACTATACCGCGCATACGCCGCCGCCCTGGCAGCATTGCAACAGGAACAAGCGGTCGCTGAGTTTATACTGCGTCAGTATGAACTGGCGCTGTTGCAGGAACTTGGCGTCATGCCGGATTTCAACACCGATGCTGCTTCCAATGAAGCCATCGAACCTACTTTTCACTATGAACTGGTGCCTGAGCTAGGCTTTTGTCAGGTTAAACAGCCAACCAGGTTCACCTTTTCCGGTAACGAACTGCTTATGCTGGCTGAGCACGACTTCAGCCCGCCGGGACTAAAGGCGGCAAAGCGCTTATGTCGGCTGGCTCTGCATCCCTTTGTGGGTGACAAGCCATTGAAAAGTCGCGAGCTCTTTTTGGCCTCCCGTTGAATCACTGCTACAATACGCGCCACTTCAGTTTGTAATGTAATCCAGGACCCTGGGAATGAAAGATATTCTGCTCGGCGTTAATATTGATCATATTGCTACGCTGCGTAATGCGCGTGGTACCTCTTACCCCGATCCGGTGCATGCTGCGGATATCGCAGAACGCGCAGGTGCAGACGGTATTACCGTACATCTGCGGGAAGACCGCCGCCACATTAAAGACCGCGACGTCACCCTGTTGGCGCAAACCATTAATACCCGCCTGAATCTGGAAATGGCCGTGACCGAAGAAATGCTCGGCATAGCCGAACAGGTCAAGCCCACATTTTGTTGCCTGGTGCCTGAAAAGCGTGAGGAATTAACCACCGAGGGCGGGCTGGATGTCGCCGGTAACCTTAGTCGCATGACCGATGCGTGTCAGCGCCTGGCCGACGCCAATATCCTGGTATCGTTGTTTATCGATGGTGATGAACGTCAGCTCGAAGCGGCTAAAGCAACCGGTGCTCCGTACATAGAAATTCATACCGGTCATTATGCTGATGCTGCCAGTGAAGCCGAGCAACTGGCGCATCTGGCGCAACTCCGCCGAGGTGTTGAGTATGCCGACAAGCTGGGGCTGCAGGTAAACGCCGGCCATGGTTTGCATTATCACAATGTAAAACCGATTGCGGCTATCCCACAGCTGATTGAACTTAATATTGGCCATGCCATTATCGCCCGAGCCGCGTTTGACGGGTTGCACAAAGCCGTGGCGGATATGCGCAGCCTGATGCAGGAAGCGCGTTTGCAGGCACACATTGGCTAATCATCACCGGAGCTGACCATGGCCATTGCAGGCTTGGGAACTGATATTGTTGAAATTGCCCGTTTTGATATGGAAGACGGCTCCCGGGATCGCCTCGCGCGTCGGGTGCTCACGCCGGATGAATGGGACATTTATACCTCCCATAATCAGCCGGTGCGCTATCTGGCCAAGCGGTTTGCCGCTAAAGAAGCGGCGGTGAAAGCGCTGGGCACCGGTATTGGCCGTGGCATTAGCTGGCAACAGTTGCGTGTCAGCAATGATGAAGCAGGTGCGCCGATCCTGCACTATAGCGGTGAATTTGCCGAGAAGTGTAAGTTAAAAGGTATAGTGGCTGCTCACTTAAGTTTATCTGATGAACACCATTACGCCGTGGCAACGGTGATCCTCGAGACATCGTGAGGCAGGGAAATGGTTAGTATTTATCAAGGCAATGGCAAGCGTCGTGCCGGGAGAAAGCAAAAAAGGCCCGGGCAGATTTCTTCTGCCACCGTGACGCTGGAAAAGTGGGATCCTCGTGGACGTGGTGTCTGCCGAGCGCATCAGCCCGTGCTGTTTGTGGATGGCGCGCTGCCCGGTGAAACCTGTCAGGTAGCTATTACCCGCAGCAAGAAACAAGTCTGTGAAGGTCACGTGACCAAGGTGCTTGAACCGGCGCCGGCGCGACAGACGCCTTTCTGCCCGGTATACGAGCAATGTGGCGGTTGCCAGTTACAGCACGTAGAACGCGACGCGGCGTTAGCCTGGCGACAGCAGGCGCTGGATGAACAAATTCGGCTTACTCATTCGTTAAATGACTTACCCTGGGTCGCGCCGGTAAGCAGTACCCGCGACCAGTACCGGCGAAAAACCCGCCTGGCCATTGATGCCCGCAAGGGCAAACCCATGGCTCTGGGATTCAGGACACAAAAAAGCGATAAGGTTATAAATGTTGCTCACTGTCCGGTGCTAGAGCCCGCACTCAATGATCTGCTACCGCAGTTACACGAACTGACTGAACAGCTTGCAGGCAAGGCCGCGATTGGTCATATCAGCTTACTGAAAGCCCAAAATGGTATCGGCGCAACATTTCGCTGTACTAAGGCTTTGTCGACCGGTGATCGCGCTTTATTGGGATCATTTGCCGAGGCTCACGGGCTCACGCTGAGACTCGACTCAGGAGAGCACAGTGAAACACTGTATGCGACGGTAGATGAATTACTTTGCGCCACAGCAGATAATTTATCATTGGCGGTGACCACCGAAGATTTTATTCAGGTGAATGCTGACGTGAACCTGGCCATGATTGAGCAGGCACTGGACTGGCTGGCACCACAAACCTCACACAAGGTGCTGGACTTATTCAGCGGATTGGGTAACTTCTCATTGCCATTAGCGCAACGTTGCGCCAGCGTCACAGCAGTGGAAGGGGTTTCCACAATGGTGCAAAGAGGTGAAAAAATTGCCCGCCAACAAGGCATTACTAACATTCAGTGGCGCACAGCCGACTTAAGTGATGAGGCAGAACTTAACGCACTGGCGATTAAAAAATACGATAAAGTGTTGCTGGACCCGTCTCGGGAAGGGGCTTTTGAGGCTTGCCAGCAAATTGCCAAAGCCAGGGTTGAGTCGGTCGTGTACGTATCTTGCAATCCGGCAACGTTTAATCGCGATCTGGCACCGCTGCTGCAAGCCGGGTATCGGATTGTGAAACTCGGCATAATGGAAATGTTCCCGTATACCCAGCATATTGAATCGATGGCGTTACTCGAACGCGTCGGTAAAGGGTAAGAGGTAAATATGGTTTCAACCCGCACAGTGCATGAAGAACACCGGCCGCCTTTTGAAGAATGGCTGGCCAGTCTCAACTTGTCTGAAAGTACCGCCCAGAAGCTGCGCGATATTTCGCACATGCCGGATAAACTGCTGGTCGGGCAGGAGATGGTGGAGATCCTTCACCAACTCAATATGGACGATGCTACGCTGCAGGCCGCGCTGGTTTACCCCTATTGTCAGCAGCATGAGTTGTCTGATGCAGAGGTAACGGAAAACTTTGGATCTGAAATAGAGCAACTGGTGGTGGGGGTTCGTCGCATGGAAGCGATTCGGATGCTGCATAACCGCAAACAATCCGAGAGTAAGCTTTCTGCACCCGATGAACAACATATCGACAGTATCCGCCGTATGCTGCTGGCCATGGTGGAAGACGTGCGTGCGGTTGTGATCAAAATGGCTGAGCGGATTTGCGCCCTGCAACAGGTAAAAAAAGCTGATGAAGAAACCCGGGTTATGGTTGCCCGGGAATGTGCCACCATCTACGCACCGCTGGCTAACCGCCTCGGCATTGGTCAGTTAAAATGGGAGCTGGAAGATTTAGCCTTTCGCTATTTACACCCAACCACCTATAAGCAGATAGCCAAACAGCTTGATGGCAAACGTCGAGAACGGGCAGAATATATCGACAATGTGGTGGATTCCCTGCAGGAGCTGCTTAATAACGAACACATCAAGGCCGAGGTTTACGGGCGGCCAAAACACATCTACAGCATCTGGAAAAAGATGCAGAAAAAGCGCCTGACTTTTGAGCAGCTGTTCGATATCAGGGCGGTGCGGATCATCGCCGAGCGGTTGCAGGATTGCTATGCGGCGCTGGGCACCGTGCATGCCCACTTCAAGCATATTCCCAAGGAATTCGATGACTATATCGCCACCCCTAAACCGAATGGCTATCAGTCGATTCATACGGTTATTGTCGGCCCGGAAGGTAAACCGGTTGAAATTCAGATCCGCACTCAGAAAATGCACCAGGATGCTGAACTGGGTGTAGCGGCTCACTGGAAATACAAAGAGGGTAGTGCTGGTAAGGTTTCTGGCTACGATGAACGTATTAACTGGTTACGTAAAATCCTGCAATGGCAGGAAGAGGTGGCCGAGTCGGGTGATTTTGTTGAAGAACTGCGCAGTCAGGTGTTTGACGACCGGGTATATGTCTTTACGCCGCGCGGTGATGTGATTGATTTACCGCAGGGGTCCACGCCGGTAGATTTTGCCTACTACATTCACAGTAATGTGGGGCACCGCTGTATCGGCGCTAAAATTAACGGCCGTATTGTACCATTTACCTATCAACTGCAAAGTGGCGATCAGGTGGGTATCCTGACCGGAAAAGAGCCCAACCCTTCGCGTGACTGGCTGCATCCCGGTTTGGGCTATGTCCATTCGTCACGGGCCCGTGCAACGATTCATAGTTTCTTTAAAAAACAGGATAAAGAGAAAAACCAGCAGGCGGGGAAAGAACTGCTGGAGCGTGAACTTCAGCGCGCTGGCCTGCCGGTTAAAACGGCGGCCGATGCCTGTGAACGCTTCAACGTGCCCAGTACAGACGAGCTGTTTGCTGCAATAGGTGCCGGCGATGTGCGGGTAATGTCGGTGGTGCATCATCTGCAACAGTTACTGGCGCCGTCACCAGAAGTTGAAGAACTGAGTCCCAGGGTCAAAACCCGTAAAGCCGCGCGAGGCAAAAATAAGCCCGATAGCGTGGTGGTGCAGGGGGTTGGTAATCTGATGAGCCAGTTGGCAAACTGTTGTCAGCCGGTGCCAGGTGATCACATTTTAGGTTACATCACTCAGGGGCGCGGGGTTAGTGTGCACAAAGACACCTGTGAGCAATTGCAGAACCTGCTCAATCAGCATCCGGAACGGCAAATTGAAGTCAGCTGGTCAGAAGACCTGAAAGTAGGCTACGAAGCAAATCTGGATATTGAATGTAATGATCGCACGGGCCTGCTCCGTGACATTACCACTGTGCTGGCCAATGAAGGTGTAGCGCTGTTGGGGGTGAATAGTCTGAGCGACAAGAACAGCCATACTGCACTGATATCCGTGTCGGTAGAAGTCTCCGACGTAGAGGCCCTAGGCCGCCTGACGAATCGCTTACGACAACTGAAGGACATCATTGATGTCAGACGAAAGACCAACTGAGCCGGGAGCGGCGTTAGCCCGTTTACTCGATATCATGACGCGCCTGCGTGATCCGCAATCAGGCTGTCCATGGGATGTGACACAAACCATGCAGTCGCTCACTCGTTACACCATCGAAGAAGCCTATGAGGCGGTTGATGCCATAGAGCGGGGGACTCCCGATGAGATTAAGGATGAGCTGGGCGATCTGCTGTTTCAGATCGTCTTTTACGCGCAAATCGGTAACGAATCACAGCAGTTTGATTTTACTGACATCGCCAACGCAATCAGCGATAAGATGGTGCGCCGCCATCCCCATGTGTTTGGCGAGGCAACCACCGATAATGCTGGATTAACGGAACAATGGGAAGCGATTAAGGCGCAGGAGCGTAAGCATGCTTCAGGTGCATTACTGGATAGTGTTCCCACCGGGTTACCAGCGCTCATGTATGCTCAGAAAATTCAAAAGAAATGCGCGCGGGTTGGATTTGACTGGCCGGATGTTGCCCCGGTGGTCGACAAAGTACGCGAGGAAGTGGCGGAAATACAGGCGGAGCTGGATGCGCCAGTGCGCGACCCGCAGGCGCTCGAAGGCGAAATTGGTGATGCATTATTTGCCATGGTAAACCTGGCACGTCATTGTAATGTGGACGCTGACGCCGCCCTGCGCAGGGCCAGTAGCAAGTTCGCCAGCCGGTTTGCTGCCGTTGAAGCGATGGCAATAGTGGAAAAGGGGGGGCTTGAAGCGCATTCGCTTGATGAACTTGAGGAATTATGGCAGCGGGTAAAACGTAAAGAAATCAGCGCCTGACGGTGCGTTTACCTCTGTTACTCGGCAACCCGGGCTTCAAGATAAGCGCGCATGGAGGCCGGACTCACGCTCCAAAGTGGATTTTCAAAGATCTGGGTAATGCCTGGGTTTTTCAGATCGAAAACTTTGCGCGATTCCAGAGTGGCTAACTCCAGGGCCCGGTGGTGGTTATAATGCTTGTCAAAAAGCGTTTTCAGCTCACCACTATCCAGCATTCTTAGCAGTCCCGTATACAGCCGTTTTAACAGCTCCGGATGTTTGGGTGATACAAAAAAATACTCGTAGCTGGGATAGCGCAGCAGTACGTTATCTTCGAGTTTGACTAACTTATCGGCATGGCGCTCGAGGTCGTTGGAGACTTCGATAACATTCCGCGGGAAGTAGTCCACCAGGCCCTTTTCCAACGAAATAAACATATTGGCAAACCATAAACTCCAGGGCAGGCCTTCCACCTGATAACCATTGTGTTTAAGAACCGTTAAATCAGGCCAGTCTGCCCCTTGTACGCCAAGGTAGGATTGCAGGGTCTGTTCACTAATATCTGCCGGATAGTTACCTTGTTTATATTTGTGGATCACCAGCACCCGGTAGCCGGCAAGGCCCTGTAATAATGGAAAACGCACAGTGAGTAGTTGTTCTTCACGCGCTGCTGAGGTCGCGCTCCACATCACCTGCGCCTCGCCGCTCTGAAGCTTAATAATTTGTCTGGCCTGGGGCATGGGTTGGGGGTGCGGTTCTGCCACTGCATCACCAAACTCCGGCGTTAGTTCCAATACCCTTGAAAGGATCTGCGCGTGATAATACCCGTAGGCTTCATCAGCAAAGGCGCGAGTGAAAATAACTTTTTCAGGCGCGTCGTTAGCGAGGCCTGTGGGGCTGAACAACAGTGCAAACAGGAGTAAAAATGAAAAGGGTTTCATATACAACAATGTATGTTTGATTTCGCTTTCAAGACTAGTAGACGAATCGGGCTTGCGCCAATTTATTTTTTTGCTTTATAGGGGGTATGCTTTTTGTGCAAATGCTGTATAATTCTCGCCCTGCCCAGTTACACCCACCTGTGGGAAGGTGGAAGAATCGCCAGACTCGAAGGGGTCAAAAGGTTGATTTTAGGTGGTTTAAGGTAGTTTTAAACAGATTAACTGGTTTTAAACCAAGTAACGACGAATTATTTTCGGGTGAATTTTAAAAATGAAAACTTTTGTTGCAAAGCCAGAAACGGTAGTCCGTGACTGGTATGTGGTAGACGCCACAGACAAAACTCTGGGTCGCTTGGCTTCTGAAATCGCACTGCGTTTACGTGGTAAGCATAAGCCTGAGTATACTCCTCACGTTGACACTGGTGACTACATTGTTGTTATCAACGCTGAGAAAATTACCGTAACGGGTAACAAGGCGCAGGGTAAAATGTACTACGCTCACACCGGTTATCCTGGTGGTCTGAAAGAGACTAACTTTGAGAAGCTACTCGCTCACAAGCCAGAAATGGTTCTTGAAAAAGCGGTTAAAGGTATGTTGCCTAAAGGTCCTCTGGGTCGTGCAATGTTCCGTAAGCTAAAAGTTTACGCAGGCACTGAGCACAAGCACACTGCTCAACAACCTCAAGTATTGGACATTTAAGGAGCTAATCACATGGCAGATACTCAATATTACGGCACTGGCCGTCGCAAAAGTTCTACTGCTCGTGTATTCCTGCGTCCAGGTTCAGGAAACATCACAGTAAACTCACGTGCTCTTGATGAGTACTTTGGTCGTGAAACCGAGTGCATGGTTGTTCGTCAGCCACTCGAACTGGTAGAAATGACTGAAAAGTTCGACCTGTACATCACTGTTAAAGGTGGTGGTTCAAACGGTCAGGCTGGTGCAATCCGTCACGGTATTACCCGTGCATTGATGGAATATGATGAAGCACTTCGTCCGGCGCTGCGTAAAGCCGGCTTCGTTACTCGTGACGCACGTCGCGTTGAACGTAAGAAAGTGGGTCTTCATAAAGCACGTAAGAAGCCACAATTCTCAAAACGTTAATTCGTTTTTACAGAATACAAAAACCCGGTTTATACCGGGTTTTTTTATGTCTGTTGTATAGTGATTTTTACGCTTTGAGATAAACCTCAAAGGGAGTGGTGCATAATTATGATAATTAATTGTAAAAATATTGTGTAGAGTCGGATGTCAGACTACGACTTTCGTCTCAAGCAGCTTTCCCGGCCTGATTTGACGCAAATATTTATCCAGTTAATTCCAGTAATTCCTTGTGTTTTGAGGGGGTTTTCTTTTATCATTTTCGGTCGAAAATTATGACAATCTTTCGTGCTAAATCGCCATATTGCCGAAACGCTATGGTGATACAGACACGACAAGTTTAATGAAAGCCTGTCAAACCTGCCCGTGGCGGTGGTTTGCGGGTTTTCATATTATCCAAAACCTGGAGAAAAGTGGATGAGCAATGTATCTGTAGATGCAAAAGAGTCTGCGCTGAGTGATAACAAACCGCAAGATAATCCGCGTCGTCGGTTTTTAACCGTTGCGACGTCGGTTGTCGGTGGTGTGGGTGTAGTAGGTGCGGCTGTACCTTTCGTTGCGTCCTGGAATCCGAGTGCAAAAGCGAAGGCGGCAGGTGCTGATATTGAAGTGGATATCAGTGCAATAGAACCTGGCCAGCTGATTCGAGTCATGTGGCGAAGCAAACCAGTGTGGATCGTACGTCGTACACCTGAGATCCTGGCTGAACTTGGCAAACACGAGGATCGGTTACGTGATCCTAACTCTGAGAATGAGCAACAACCCGCTTTTGCGCAAAATCAGTATCGCTCAATGAAAGAGGAATACCTCATCCTGGTAGGTATTTGTACACACCTTGGTTGCTCTCCACAATACAAGAAAGAAGGTGCCTTTGAAGAGTTTGTAGAAGGCGTACCGGATGGTTTCTTCTGCCCGTGTCATGGATCTAAATTCGATATGGCGGGCCGGGTTTTCCAAAACGTTCCTGCGCCATTAAACCTGGTGGTACCACCGTATCAGTTTGTTGATGACACAACAGTGATCATTGGTTCAGAAGCGGAGGTTGCGTAACATGCAAGCATTTTTAGCCTGGATTGAAGCACGTATCCCAATGATGCGTGTCGCCAACATGCACGCCATCCAGTATCCGGCACCCAGAAACATGAACTTCTGGTATGTGTTCGGGTTCCTGGCCACTATTGTACTAGTAAACCAAATTGTCACCGGTATCTGGTTAACCATGAACTTCAACCCAACCTCTGAAGGAGCCTTCGCGTCGGTTGAATATATCATGCGTGAAATCGACTACGGATGGATAATCCGTTACATGCACAGTACCGGCGCATCAGCGTTCTTTATTGTGGTGTATCTGCATATGTTCCGTGGCATGATTTACGGGTCTTATCAAAAACCACGCGAACTGCTGTGGATCTTTGGTATGCTGATTTACCTGGCACTAATGGCCGAAGCCTTTATGGGTTACGTACTGCCATGGGGTCAGATGTCTTACTGGGGCGCACAGGTAATCGTATCGCTGTTTAGTGCCATACCGGTGATTGGTCCGGATCTGGTTCAGTGGATTCAGGGTGACTACGTTATTTCCGGTGCCACGCTTAACCGCTTCTTTGCGTTACACGTAATTGCCTTACCTCTGGTCATTGTTATTCTGGTCTTCCTGCACATCATTGCATTGCATGAGGTAGGCTCTAACAATCCTGATGGTGTGGCTATCAAGCACAAGAAAGGCAGCCTGTCAGAAGACGAAAAAACCAAGTTTGAAATCCACGAGTACTACACCAGCAAGTACGACATTGCCGATGACGTCGTGCCATTCTTCCCGCATATCGTGCTGAAAGATTTAGTGGCGTTTTCTATCTTCCTGGCGGCGTTTACTTACATCATGTTCTTTGCGCCGGAAATGGGCGGTAAATTCCTTGAACATCCAAACTTTGAAATTGCTAACCCGCTGAAAACGCCTGAGCATATCTTCCCGGTATGGTACTTCACGCCGTTCTACGCGATTTTAAAAGCAGTTCCGGATAAGCTGTTTGGGGTTATCGCCATGTTTGGTGCCATTATCTTCCTGTTCCTGTTGCCTTGGTTCGACCGCGGTACCGTGAAGTCATGGCGCTATCGTAGTGGCCTGCACAAGCTGAACCTGCTTGTATTTGCCGGCGTGTTTATTTTCTTAGGTTATTTAGGCGGTACGCCTCAGGAAAACTGGAAAATCACGGCGTCGCAAATCTTAACGGTGATGTACTTCGGTTTCTTCATCCTGCTGTTTATCTACAGTAAAAATGAAACAACTAAGCCTGTACCAGCGAGGATCCCTAAATGAGAAAACTAATTTGTGTACTGGCGTTGCTGTTGCCTGGGATAGCTCTGGCCGCTGGCGGTAACGTTCATCTCGACAAAGCAAACTACGACTTAAGCGATAAAGCGTCGTTGCAACGTGGTGCGAAATTATTTATGAACTACTGTCTTGGCTGTCACGGCCAGCAGTATCAGCGCTACCAGCGTACGTTTAATGATTTGGGGATTCCCGAAGAGCTGGCTCAGGAAAATCTGCAGTTCACCGGTGATAAGATCTCTGACTACATTGAGCGTTCAATGCCGGCTGAATCTGCAGCTCAGTGGTTTGGTGCGGCACCGCCGGATCTGACCCTGGTTGCCCGGGTTCGTGGTGCAGACTGGATTTACACTTATCTGCGCTCTTTCTATGTGGATGAGTCGCGTCCGTTTGGTGTAAACAACACCGTATTCCCTGAAGTAGGTATGCCGCATGTGCTGCAGCCTCTGCAGGGCACGCCTCGCATGGTTGAGGAAGAAGCGCTGGTAGATGGTGAAACAGTGACTCGTCACGCTGGTATTAAAACCGATGGTGACGGTGCGCTGACAACCGAAGAGTACGACCAGGCGATTCTGGATCTGGTTAACTACCTGGAATACACCGGCGAACCGTTCCGTCTGGAGTCTGAATCCATTGGTAAATGGGTACTGATCTTCATCCTGGTACTGTTTATATTTGTGTTCATGCTCAAGAAAGAATTCTGGCGAGACGTTCACTAATCGTCAGGGTTTTATAGTATAATAAATGACAGGGGGCCTCTCGCCCCCTTTTTTTAGTTTATGTTGGCCGCAAATTAGCGTTCAACCATGCTCGATTTAATGTATCTCGGAGGAGAATGAATGGCCGTAGCCGCGAATAAGCGTTCAATCATGACGTTGTTCTCAGACACGATTGACATCTATAGTCATCAGGTTCGTATTGTATTGGCCGAAAAAGGCGTTGGCGTTGAGATCAGCTATACTGATCCCACTAAGATGCCTGAAGACCTGATGGAGCTGAACCCCTATGGAACAGTGCCCACCTTGGTTGATCGTGAATTAGTGCTGTATAAGTCTCACATCATCATGGAATACCTTGATGAGCGTTTTCCTCATCCGCCACTGATGCCCGTTTATCCGGTATCCCGTGGTCAAAGCCGCCTGATGATGCACCGCATCGAGCAGGACTGGTACAGCCTGGCAGCGCAAATTTTCCGCGGTGAAGGGAATGTGGAAACAGCCCGCAATGATCTGCGCGAGGCGCTGTTAAGCCTGGCGCCGGTGTTTGCTGAAATGCCTTACTTCATGAGTGAAGAGTTCAGTTTGGTAGATTGCTACCTGGCGCCGCTGTTATGGCGTTTACCTGCGCTGGGTATTGAGCTTAACGGTGGTGGTGCCAAGGACATCCACGCTTATATGAACCGCATCTTCTCAAGAAGTTCGTTCAAAGCGTCACTGACTGATCAAGAACGCGAAATTCATAACCCGTTATGAGTCAAATGACCTCCAACCAACCGTATTTGTTAAGAGCGTTTTTCGACTGGATTGTTGATAACGATCTCACGCCCTACATTGTTGTAGACGCCACAAATAATCTGGTTGATGTGCCGCAGGAATTCGTTAAAGACGGTCAGATAGTGCTGAACATCTCGCCGTCTGCCTGTGTAAATTTCTATCTGGATAAAGATGGTTTGTCGTTTCAGGCCCGTTTTAGTGGCCAGCCTCGTAGCCTGAGTATGCCATGTGAAGCGGTTCTGGCTATCTATGCGCGTGAGAATGGGGCCGGTACGGTATTTGCCCCTGAAGGCATGCCGGCTGATGAGTCCGAAGCAGACAGTGCCCCGGTTCTGGAAGAGGCCAAAACAGACGCTGAGGTGCCGCCTCAGGCGCCACCAAAACCTCGTGGTAAACCTAATCTGAAGGTCATTAAATAATCTGGCGCGAAAGTGTAATCAGAAAAACCGGCTTAATCGCCGGTTTTTTTATGCCTGAAATTTGTGATTTTTCTGTGAAACTTTTGCGAACTTTGTCCGCCATGCTTAGGGCTATGAAGACCTGAGCCGCTGCTGATTCATCCGGCTTCTGGTGTTCAATGTCTTACTAAGCGCAAAAGGAATCTTTATGAAACTAAAGCAACTCACTACTTTGATGGTCGCCAGCGGCCTGACAGCACTAAGCGGATATACACAAGCTGCTGAACTTGAAATTACCGTCCAGAACTTAACCCGTGGTATTTATTTTACGCCCATCATAATCACGGCTCATAGTCCCGAGCAGCCGCTTTTCAATGTTGGTGAGGCAGCCAGCACAGAGCTACAGGCAATGGCCGAAGGGGGCGATATTTCCGGCTTGGAAACAGCCCTGGATGCATTAAGTGCCGACACAGCAGCTAACCCTGCCGGCGGTTTATTGATGCCTACCGCAGTAACTACAACCTCACTATCCACTACGGACGGGAACACCGCATTGTCCATTGTTGCCATGATGCTGCCGACCAATGATGGCTTTATTGGCCTTAATAGCTGGAAGATTCCCGAAGAGCCCGGCACTTACACAGTTTACCTGAATGCCTATGATGCCGGTACCGAGGCAAATGATGAAATTCGCGGCGGTGGTGCTCCGGGAGCGCCTGGTTTACCAGTACCGCCACCGCTGGAAGATTTGGTGGGCACCGGTGGTAGTGGTGTTACCAGCGAAATAGCCAACGCAACGGTTCATATTCATCCCGGTAGCCTGGGTGATGACGATGCCGCGGGAGGTATGTCTGATATTTCCAATACTGTCCAGCGCTGGCTAAACCCCGTTGCAATGGTTACCGTTACAGTATCTGAATAGGAGGTCCTATGGTTATACAACAACGATTCGGACTTTCACTGCTGGCATTAAGTTGCCTTGGACTATCAGCCTGCGATTTTAACGACAATGATGGTGCTCTGGCGCCGGTACCGCCAGCAGATGTCTCTTATAGCTATGAGATTACAGTACTGAACATGACACACGGACAACCGCTGTCACCCGTAGGTGTGACATTGCACGGCGAAGCTGTGATGTGGGAAATTGGCATGCCAGCCTCTGAGGCGCTTGAAGTGTTGGCCGAAGGAGGGGATAACAGTGATTTTACTGCAACTGATGGCGTATTGGCATCGACTTCAGGTGTTGCACCGATTGCCCCTGGTAGTAGTGAAACCATCACTGTTACAGTGGTCAATGAACCCGATACGTTTATTAGCGTAGCCACCATGCTGGTAAATACCAATGATGCGTTTGCCGGCATTACCGGCCACGGCCTGGGTGAACTCGAAGTTAACCAGACCATAACGATGGTATTGCCAGTTCTTGATGCGGGGACAGAAGCCAACAGTGAAGTTGCGGGTACTATTCCCGGACCTGCCGATGGCGGGGAAGGCTATAATGCTGAACGGGACGATGCCGATTTAGTGAGTTTTCATCCTGGCGTGGTATCGGCAGAAGATGGTCTGACGATGTCAGTACTGTCTTCCGCTCATCGCTTCGATAATCCGGCGGTAAGGCTCACCATTACTCGTATTGAATAAAAAAGTGGAATAAAGTGTCCTGTCTTCCGGTCTGTTGATTAATAACAGGTACGCTGACTACCATGATTGTAATCACTACAACGGTAGTCAGACAACAGACCGGGAGAGGGAATGATTCTAATTGTCAGCGATAATCGTCATCATTGTCGGCCGCTGCTCACTTGCGTTGAGCGGGTTAGCGAAAACTATGAACTGGTATGCACCTCATCCGGGGTTATTCAGCGATGCCTGCAAAAACGCTACCCGGTAATTATTATCGACAGCTACAGTAAGCTTGCCGAACACTTTGAGCTGATCGCCCAGCTTCAGAACAAGTTACCCGGCAGCGCGATTATCGTGATGGCCCATCAGGGGTGTGAAGCAGAACGTATTGTCAGCCTTGAACTCGGTGCCGAGGACTACATTGAGTATCCGTTTAACCCCGCCGAAGTGCAGGCCCGGATAAGGGTTCAGTTGCGTCGCGCAGCCGGTCGTGCCGGGGAGGATAAAAGCAGTGAACAGCCGGTTCGTATCGGTCGCTTTTATATTGATAACAGCTATCATCGGGCCGAGCTGGACGGTCAGACATTACCTCTTACTGCAAAAGAATTCTCGTTGCTACATTTCTTAGCCAGTCATCCGGATCAGGTCTTTTCCAGAGAGCAATTATTAACGTCAGTCTGGGGGTATCATTATGGTGGCTTTGAACACACGGTGGCCAGTCATGTGAACCGTTTGCGTGCTAAACTTGGCAAAACCAAAGCCGGCGCACACCTGGTTGAGACCGTGTGGGGCGTGGGGTATAAATTTAACAGTGACTGTTTGCAGCTATCCCAACCTGCCTAGGGCATAGTTTCGCGCATGTGAAATAAAAAAAGCCCGTCACAGTAACGGGCTTTTGGGGCGCTGTTACAAGGCTTAATTAGCGCTTTTAGCCATGAGTTTCTCTGTCAGGTAGGTGAACTCGAGCGCCACCCGTTTAGCGGTTTCCTGCTGGTTTGCTGCCGCTGAGTGACCACCGTCAATGTTCTCGTAGTACAAAAAAGGCTTGCCCGCGGCTTCAAATAACTTAGCCATTTTACGGGCGTGTCCGGGATGTACCCTGTCATCCTTGGTAGACGTCACAAAGAAAGGTTCCGGGTACTCAGTATTGACATCGAAGTTGTGGTAGGGCGACATTTTTTCCAGCCATTCGCGTTCTTCGGGCACTTCCGGTGAGCCATACTCGCCAACCCAGCTGGCCCCGGCCAGCAGCAGGTGGAAACGCAGCATGTCGAGCAGCGGTACCTGAACAATCACCGCATTCCATAGATCCGGGCGTTGGGTGAGCATCACGCCCATTAACAGGCCACCGTTAGAGCCACCTTGAATTCCCAGGTGTTGGGGAGAGGTTAGCTTGTGCTCAATCAGCCACTCGCCAACCGCGATAAAGTCGTCATAAATCACCTGACGATTGGTTTTCAAACCGGCCTGATGCCATTTAGGCCCAAACTCACCACCACCACGGATATTAGCCAGCACAAAAGCACCGCCCCGTTCTAACCATAGTTTGCCTCTTAAGCCACTGTAGCTGGGTCGCATGGAAATTTGAAAGCCGCCATAGCCATACAGCAGGGTAGGTGTTTTGCCATCGTGCTTAATGCCTTTTTTGTGGATCACGAAAAAGGGGATCATGGTACCGTCTTTTGATTTAGCTTCTTTTTGCTCCACCACCAGATCGTCTGCATTAAACCAGCTCGGCAGGCTCTTTAAGGTTTTTACCTCACCGCTTAATGGTGAATAACTCATTAATGAATCAGGCGTGAGGAATCCCTCGTAATTAATCAGAACGGTGGCTTCATCCTTGTCGGCGAAGGAAACAGAAAGCGTACCATTGGCTGGCAGGTCGAGTTGGTTAAGTTGCCAGTTGCTATCGCGCTTGGTAATCGCAAACACTTTGCCTACCACGTTGTCACTCAGGGTCATCAGCAGTTGCCCCTGAGTTATCGCAACAGCTTCAATGGCCTGCCGGTCGTTTGGCTCAAAGATTATCTCTGGCATGGTGGCTGGGGTAATTTCGCTCTCGCCGGTGAATGGCATGGCCAGCAGGCTGCCTGTTGAATAATCGGAGGTCGTGTTGCCTGCCTCTACGGTCCAGTTCTGTTTGATGGTAAATACCAGTTGTCCGTCAAATAAACCTACAATATCGGCTTTTTCCGGCAGTGGTAAACGTACAGCATTGCTGCCGCCATCCGGGAAAATATAAGTTTCGCGAGTAAAAAAGGTGGGGGCGACCACAACTCCTTCTATGCGAGTGCCATCATCCTGCTCCTGTGTATAAGGGAATGCGCCAACATCGGTATTTTTGCCGCTAAACAGAGTTGTAGCTTCGTTCAATGCTGTGCCTCGCTGCCACCGTTTCACGGTAGATGGGTAGCCTGATTCGGTCAGGGTACTGCCATCACTGCCCCAGTCTGTTGCCACCAGAAGGGTATTGTAATCAACCCAGGCGACGCCGGATTTAGCTTCAGGCAGGGTAAAGCCTTCTTTTACAAAACGTTTGGTGGAAAGATCAAATTCACGGATCACCACGGCGTCTTTGCCGCCATTTGACAGGCTTATCAGGCATTTGTAATCGGCTTTTGCTTTGGCGGTGTAACAGCTAGCGCCTTTATAAACCCAGTTTTTACCTTCGGTTTCGGCCAGTTTGTCGAAGTCCAGGATAGTTTCCCATTGAGGCGCTTCAGTGGCATAACTTTCGAGTGTGGTGCGGCGCCACAGGCCTCTTACATTAGTCGCATCCTGCCAGAAGTTGTACACATAGCCATTACGGATGGTGCCGTAGGGAATACGTTCAGAGGAGTTAACCACTTCCAGCGCTTTAGCATTCAATTCGGCATAGATTGGATTAGCCTGAAGTGAGGCCAGGGTGCGCTGGTTCTGGCTACGTACCCAGTTGAGTGCTCTGTCGCCTTGAACTTCTTCCAGCCACAGGTAAGGATCTTCAGTAGTGGCAGAGGCGGTTGGGGTTGCCGCATTGGCGGTGTCCTCTGTAGCGCTGTTTTGCGGCGTCATGCAACCACTCAGCGTGAGTGCGGCGGCCACAGCAATGCTCAAAGAGCGGATCAGTTCCATGTATTCTCTCCTTTGACAGGTGCGCCGGTCACAGCTCAGCAACCGGGGTGATAACGGCGCACTTTTCTATTTATTGGTTGTTACACTTTAAGCGTAGACGGGGTGCGGTACCGCTACACCAGAAATAGCGTTGCGGTGCCTAAAAAGGCAAAGATACCCACCACGTCGGTGATGGTAGTCAGGATGACACTACCGGCCAGCGCGGGATCTATGCGCAGCTTTTTCATTACAATGGGTAGTGTAGCGCCTGACAGCGCCGCGGCAATCATGTTCATGAGCATCGCAAAAGCAATGATAATACCGAGTGTAAGGTCTTGTTTCCACGCGGCAATTACGGTGGCAATCAGTACTGCCCAGATCACACCATTGAGCAGCCCGATGGCAAACTCCTTGGTGATTAGCCAGCGCGAGTTAGACGGATTAACGTGGCCCAGCGCCATACCGCGGATCACCAGGGTGAGGGTTTGGTTACCCGCTACGCCACCCATACTGGGCACAATGGTATTGAGAATGGCCAGGACAGCCAGTTGACTTAGCGTCGCTTCAAATAAATCGCTCACCGCGGCGGCCATCAGTGCGGTAAGCAGATTTACGCCCAGCCATACGGAGCGCCGACGGGTACTTTGCCATACCGGGGCAAAGGTATCTTCTTCATCATCCAAACCGGCCATACTCATCATGGAGTGTTCGGCGTCTTCACGAATAATGTCCACCACGTCATCAATAGTGATCCGGCCGACCAGACGGTGTTTATCGTCGACTACTGGTGCCGATAGCCAGTTATACCGTTCAAACATGCTGGCCACTTCGTCATCGGGCATATTCACCGGGATGGCTTCTGGCTCTTCGTCCATGACATCAGATACCTTGGCTTCCGGATCGGTCGTGAGTAGCCGTGTTACAGGCACAATGCCCACCAGATTATCCGTGCGGCTGACTACGTAGAATGTATCAGTGTTTTCCGGCAACCCGCCCTTCAGGCGCAAATAACGCAGCACCACATCAATGGAAACTTCCGGGCGCAGTGTTATGGTGTCGGTGTTCATGATGAAACCGGCAGTTTCCTCACCGTAAGACATGGCTTGTTCTGCGCGATGGCGGTCCTGGGCATCCATGGACTGCAAGACATCCTGTAAGACTTCTTCCGGCAGACTCGACAGGGTTTCAGCGAGATCGTCGGTGTCCATGTCTTCGAGGGCATCGACCACCTTGGCGGGCATCATCTTGGCAATGATGCCGTTACGGACTTCTTCGGAAAGTTCTTCGATGACATCGCCGTGAAAATCACTGTCGAGTAATTCCCACAAATCATCACGGGTTTTAGTGGGACTGGATTCAAGGATCAGGGCAACGTCGCTGGGGGGCATTTCGTGCAATTGCTTTCGCACAGAAACAAAGCGACCCTCAGACAGCGCCTGATTGATGGCACGTAACTGCCCACGCGCATAATTCGCTTCAATCGCTTCTGCCACCCGTAGTCCTTAAGAATATCGCTCTGTCTGTAAGGGTAACTCAGAGGCTGATTTCTGTCATGGATTAAAATGTTAAGTGACGCTTTTTTATTCTATCTGACAGGTTTAAATGTGATTGTTATAGCTAAAGGTTATGGTTTTTGACATAAATTATACGATATTTTATTTTTCCATCTGTTATAAAAGAGTGTTGATATTCTATGTAAAACAATCATTTATACTAAAGTTGTGGGTGCTGCGCCGTGGAAACTTTAAATACCAGGAATAATAATGCGCTGGCAGTGGTCTTTCCTTCTGTCAGAGAACATCAAGCCAACCTGATAAACCTCAACCGCTGGTGGGATAAAGTTGCTCTGGTCGGCAAAATTAATAGCCTTAATGTGCCTCAGAGTTTGTTAGCCAACATGCTGGATACCAAAGGAGAATTTGCTGACCTGCAGGCGTTACTTATTGAAAATCTGTTGGCTGAACAGCTACAACAGCTGGGTCGCAAACACCGCTCCATTGCCCAAACCTTAGTTGACATTCTTAACCGCAATTTATTTGAACGTACCGCAGATGTGGGCTTTCTGGCCACTGATGCCCGGTTTGTTCGTTTTTTAAAAGCGCAGTACAACGCAGCCGATAACCAAACCGCAGCCGATACCCAAATCATCGTACAACACATGCAGGAATACGCGGCGAAATATTCCGTGTACGATGATGTGATATTACTCGATCCCCAGGGCCGCGTAAGAGCCAGAATGAATAGCACGGTAGCCGGGCAATTAGGCACAGATCCGGCAATTCAGGAGTTGCTCACCAGTGGTAAAGACTACGTCGAGATTTGCCGGTATTCTGCACTGTGTCCACATAAAACGATTGCTTCATTGTTTCTCGCGCCGGTCAGGGAGCCTCACAGCAAAGAGCTGCTTGGTGTGCTGTGTTTAAGCTTTAAACTTGAAGGTGAAATGGCTTCGCTGTTTGCTGATTTGGACGATGGCAGCGGACTGGTGATGGCGTTACTGGATGCCCGCGGCAAAGTTCTGGTGGCCAGTCAGCCGTCGCTATTATCGCGGGGAGAGTCGGTCGTCAGAAACGGTAAGGAGCAGCTAATTACGCTTAATAATCAGCAGTATTTTTGCACTGTGGCAGCAACTCGGGGTTATCAGGGGTATACCGGTTTATCCTGGCAGGGTTGCGTGTTAATGCCTTTTTCACATTCCGCTAATCAACATGATCAGGCAGATACAGCACCGGCTGAGCAGGACGTCGTCCGTTGGCAGGGATTTTCTGCCACACTCAGCAATATTCAGCACCGTTCCCGGGTCGTTACGGATGATCTCGATCTGGTGGTACTAAACGGCCGTATTGCGGCGGCCCGCACCGGTGCCGATGAGTTTATTCCGATACTGGAAGAAATTCGCCAGATTGGCCGCCAGATGCAGAGTATTTTCAGCCGTTCCGTCAGTCAGCTAATGACGACCGCATTTACCACTCACTACACTGCGCTTAGCGCGCAGGCGGCATTAGCCATCGATATCATGGATCGCAATTTATACGAGCGGGCCAATGATTGTCGTTGGTGGGCATTAACCGAAACCTTTACTCAGTTACTGTCTGCGCCTGATGTTTCGTCCGAGGCAGCCCAATCAATAAGCGATACCCTTGCCTACATCAACGATTTATATACGGTGTATCAAGGCATATACGTGTTTGACAGTACTGGCCGGATCACCGCGGTGTCGAAGGCTGACTTAAAGGACTGGCTGGGAACTCAGGCAACAGCGCAAAGTCAGTGGCAAAGCGTAATGGCTCTGAAGGACACACAGCAATACTGTGTGTCAGCTTTTCATCGCAGTGATTATTATCAGCAGCGGCCCACGTATATCTACAGTGCAGCAATTCACGGCAATCATCGTGTAGTTGGCGGTATTGGTCTGGTGTTCGACAGTGAACCAGAGTTTCGTCAGATGCTAGATGATGTGCTCAATAACAGTGACTCGAAACGGATGGGGATTTTTGTTGAGCGTAGCGGTAAGGTGCTCTCCACCAGTAGCAACGCGCTCTGGCAGGTGGGCAATCAACTGACACTCCCTTCGGACATCGTTAGTCATCGCAGCGGAGAACAGGGAGCGGGTCTTTATACTCTTGATGGGCAGCAATACGTGGTTGGTTTTGCCGTATCCAAAGGTTACCGTGAATATAAATCCATGGATGGCTACAACAATGATGTTGTGGCGCTGATTTTTGAAAAAAATAGCGCCCGGACCGGGTGAAGGAAGTGGGGGCTTACTCCCGGCGCATCGCTTCGAACAATGACGGCTCCCAGGGGCGCATGGCCATCAGAAGCCCCATATGGGTCCGTTCACTGATCGGTAAGCGGGCATCCTCTTCATTGAGTTCGGCCGCCTCTCTGGTTAGCTGATTGAGCCGGCGCTGGATTATTTCCACGGAGCTCGCCGAATAGCGCCCGCGTAGGTAAAAGCGAAAGGCCCAGGGTTCGTTTTTCTTCGGTGCCATAAATTTCACCATCACTTCCTGCTCCATAAACCTTTCCAGGGGACCGCCCGGGATCCAGCGAAAATCCTGCGCAATCAACAGACGGTAGCGATTACCGGGCAGGAACTCAATCAGTTTCAGGCGATCCAGTTTTACCATCAGGCGCACGGCTTCAGGCTCGCTGATAGCGTAGTAATCAATGATCTCGTTAAATTGCCAGCCGTCGCGCACGCACACAGCGGCGAGCAGCAGACGTGGATTTTCCAGCAGTTCGCGCTCCTGAGCTTCTGATAGCTGGGAGACCCGTGGCTGGGTCTGCGCGACCTGAATAAACACATCACTCAGGGTCAGCCCCAATGCTTCACAAACCTGCTCCAGGCGCTCCAGGGTAAAACTCTGTTGTGAGAAGCACCGTTTGATACTGGCTTCACTTAACTGCAACTGTTCAGACAGGGATTTATAGGTCATTCCCTGTTCCTTGAGTAATTGCTTTAAACGCTGTGTTACCTGCTTAATCTGACTCATAGTATTAAAATCCGATACCTTTAGTGTAGGAATATACTACAAATTTTAATTTGGTTTACTTATTTTCTACCGAGGCTTAGCTTGAAGGGGAACCAACCAATGAAGGATTATGACCATGAAGAAATTAGTTATCGCGTTACTTACCAGTGTTGTAGTTACCCAGGGAGCTATGGCTGCTGATTCAGTTGATCACAGTGGCCAGGCGAGTAAGCACAGTGTGCTGGCCAGTGTGGAGGGGGTGGCAACCACGGCTTCAGTTGCCAGTGCCGTCGTTGCTGCTCCGGTTATTCTTACCGGTATCAGTGTGGTGGCGGTAGCCGATTCTACTCACCAGTCTGTGAAATCGCTGCATGCCAGGCACGAACAAAATACCAAGCCTCTTACCATTACTACCCGCGTGATCACGCGCGATCCACCGCCTTCAGAGGTCGTGGTAGAGCAAACGGTAAAACACTAAGTATTCACCAGACAAGGAGTAGATTATGCGAGTTATTATTGCAGCATTATTGATTTTACTGACTGCCGGCGCCCAGGCCGGCAGTCAGGCCCCGTCAAAGTCGGTATTCAAGCCTGAGCAAATCATCGACTTTGCTAAGCAGGTAGAGCGGTATGCGGCAGAGCATCAGGCCCATGCCTTTATTATCGGGCGTGTGGGGCGCCCGGAAAAAGAGTTGCCGAAAGGGATTCATTTTACTCACACGGCGGTAGCGGTTTATTCAGCCATTACCCTGGATGATGGGAGTACTGAATACGGTTATGCTATCCATAACCTGTATCAGCGCGCAGACGATCCCGGTCGCAGTGATATCATCGTGGACTATCCGGTAGATTTTTTCTGGGGCGCACAAACCCTGAAGGCCGGAATTGTCATACCCACTGCGGCGGTGCAGGCACGGCTAATTTCGCTAATCAGTGAACAAAAGCACCTTGATTTGCACAATCCACGTTATTCAGTAGTGGCCAATCCATTCAACAGTGAGCGCCAGAACTGTACAGAATTCACTCTGGATATGCTGCAGGCGGCCATGTATCAAACTGAGGATAAAGCGCGGATTAAAACCAACAATGCCGCGTATTTTAAACCTCAGCGAGTCTATATCAGCCCACTAAAACTGGCGGTAGGCAGTATGGTGACAGACGGGGTAACTACTTCTGATCACAAAGGGCGTGTACACACGGCTACCTTTACCACCATTGGCCATTACTTAGCGCAGTTCAACTTATCTCAACATGCCGTGGTGTTGTATGCCAACGGCCGCACGCAAGCCATTTAATCGAGGGTATCAACATGGAATTATCTGCTCAAACGATCACAAACGCACCAACCAAGGCATTTCGTATTGCTGCAGTAGCGGCGCTTATCATCGGTGTCGCCAGTTACCTGATTGGTTTATTTAACGCTTATATGCAACTTAATGAAAAAGGCTATTACCTGACCGTAATGTTACTGGGACTGTTTGCGGTGGTATCCTTACAGAAAACCATCCGCGATAAAATGGCCGGTATCGAAGTTACCCGGGCATACTTTATCGCTTGTGGGGTAGCAACTGTGGCTGCCATTGCGCTGTTAATTGTGGGGCTCTACAACGCGGAACTGGCGCTCAGTGAAAAGGGCTTTTTCGGGATGGCCTTTGTATTAAGTATGTTTGCCGCTATCACCGTGCAAAAAAACGTGCGGGATTGTGCTGAAGCCAAGGCCGGGGCAGTGAATCACCCGTCAGCCACAGTTGTTCCTGAAGCAGAATAAGTAGCCCCTGTGGCTACTTATCCACTATCGCTGTTCAGATTATAAAACAAATAAAGATTGTGTTATGCGTAAAAGGTTTCTGGATAGCGTTAATAGCCGCCTTCATTGTTATTAATGAAACCCTGGTGGACTGAATATTCGCGATATCTGTTGGCGGCTATGGTGCGGCAGAGGGGTTGCGAAGGTTACACGCTTTTTAACAATCGACAGCCTGCTATTTGCTGTAGGTTTCAGAGCAATTCGGGGCTTTACAGGTGGTGGGGCTAACTACCAGCCTGAAGCGCTCCACACCAGGCAAGGCGGGTGGTTGCAGGTTTAGTGGGCCTAAATCAAAAACATCCAAAGCAGTATAAATGGCGCACAAGCGCTGCCCGAAGGGGTCGTCATGAAAGCATTTTACTCTTTGTCACAGCCCTTTTACATAGAACCACTAGGTCTGCAGAGTTGTTTCGCATTAAAATGCTTTCATATAGACCAAAATTCGTACAACAAAAATCAACACGCCCTAGCAGTTGCGGTCATCTATTTTTAGGGATATTGGGGCATGCAACACTCTCACTTTATACACCGGCCCACACCTCCTTAACGTATGCTATGGCACTTATTTTTGTACCGATCCACGTGGGATGGATGGGCGCGCTAACCGGTGGGGCTGCATTTGTGATGACGAAGCTAGGGTTAAAGGTGCTGAAACGCTAAATCACCGGAGAGCCCCCGGTGTTTCTGATCTATTCGGCGCTAAACCGATTATAATTAACAGGATTTGCGCAAAGGAAAAAGACAATGGAATCCTCTACCAGTGAACTGGTTAGCTCTTTAGATACGTTCTGGCAGGCTTTTATGGTTAAGCTGCCCGCCATTGCTCTGGGCTTGTTAGTATTGATGCTGACCGTATGGTTGGCCGGCCGGCTCTCTGCTGCGCTTATAAAACCAATAGGGTATCTTTCTTCAAGTCCGCTATTGCGCTCGGTGAGCCAGCGGGCGTTAAGCCTGGTTTTCATTCTGTTTGCGCTTTACGTTTTTTTAAAACTCTCTGGCCTTACTGAATTTGCGGTAGCCATAATGAGCGGTACCGGAGTGTTGGGATTAATCCTTGGTTTTGCTTTTCGGGATATTGCAGAAAACATGATAGCCAGTTTGTTACTAACGGTGCAGCGCCCATTCCGCATTGATGATGTAGTGCAAATCAACAGTTATACCGGTGTAGTGCAAAAGGTGACCACGCGGGCCACCACGCTGGTGGACTTTGATGGTAATCATATTCAGATCCCCAACGCCGTGATTTACAAAGGTACCATTAAAAACCTTACCGCTAATCCCAAAATGCGCGGCCAGTTTACCTTAGGTATAGGTTACGATGCCGACTGTCAGCGGGCTCAGCAGTTGGCGTTGCAGCTCATTGGCGAACACCCTAATGTACTTAAAGAGCCGGAGCCGTTAGTACTGGTTGATGAACTTGGCTCGGCAACAGTAAATTTGAAGGTGTATTTCTGGATCAACGTAGAAAATACCAGTGTGATTAAAATGGCGTCGGTACTAATGCGCGATCTGGTAAAACGGTTTACTGACGAGGGAATTAGTATGCCGGACGATGCCCGTGAAGTGATATTCCCGCAGGGCGTGCCGGTAACTATGGTGGATATTCAGGATCAGGACACCCCCCCTGAACCGGTCAAACCAAGCCCTGTCAGCAAACCTAAAGCCGTTACAGAGGACACCGCTGCTGCTCATGATGATGTCTCCAGCGAAAATGATGATATCCGCCGGCAGGCAGAAGAAGCGAGAGCGCCGGAGCAAGGCGCTAATATTTTGTCCTAGTGCTTTCCAGCCCCTTATCGTATTAAAAATCCTCTCACAAGGGGCTATGAGACCTGCCAGGCTTCTGCTTTTAATGTTCTGTTAATGTTGCTGCAAAGTTTTATTCATCCTTTCGAACTATAGTTAAATCAGTCAACCAGCAGGAGTTCGATATGACAATTACGCGATTCGTGCCAAACTTTATGACATTGACTATCCTGATGACCTCGTCAGTCGCAGCATCGACTATGAATGGGCGAAACGAACAGCTCATACCACAAGGTGCAGTGGATCTCACTATCAGTCAACAGGCCAGCGGAATTCAGGCGAGCGACGTATATGGAGCGCCAAAGACAGTTTTTGCTGCGCCTGTCTGCAATCCAAATAGTTTCGCAGTGGGCAAGCTAGTAGAGCCATATCGGTTAGTTTGTGAGTACTTTAGCCCCGTGCAGACGCACAGTAAACAGACTTCAATTACAGAGTTCCAAATATCTCCCAGCATAGGGAAAACGGTAACATTCAGAGGCTGGTCTGCATGGAGTAGGGATGGCAATGCTCCACCTCCAGGCCACTACGATACGGATTCAGCGGATAATCGTCATGTGAGACTGGAATTTAGATTTGGATTCCATGTGAATCAAAACGGCCGGCTGCAAATGCAATTAAATGATTAGTCTTCGTCATTCGCAGAGAAACCACAGATAACCACTTCACAGTGGTTATCTGTTTGTGCTACTCATCTTCGTTAAAGCGTCCGACAATCAAATTTTCCACCGCCGCCATGGCGGCTTCGGCATCCGGGCCTTCGCTGATCACATCAACCTGTTCACCCTGATGACTTTCCATCAGCATTAAGCCCAGCACGCTGTTGGCATTGGCTTCTTTATCGCCTTTTTTTAGGGTGATTTCGGCATCAAACTGATTGGCCAGTTGCACTAACTGAGTAGCGGCCCGTGCATGCAGGCCAAGCTTGTTAACAATGGTAAGGGTTTTTTCTACGCGCATTATCGGTTTAACTCCCGGTGACGAATTTGCACATCAGGGTGTTTATCGCCGTATATTTTGGCCAGTGACTGCGCGACAAATACGGAACGATGCTGGCCACCGGTACAACCAATGGCAATGGTGACATAGCTGCGATTATTTCGCTCCAGATGCGGCATCCAGGTATCCAGCAGGTTTTGAATTTGCCAGATAAATTTAGTCACAATGGGCTGTGAACCCAGAAAAGCTTCTACCGGTGAATCCAGGCCGGTAAGGTGCTTAAGATCCGGCTCCCAGTGCGGGTTGGGGAGAAAACGAACATCAAACACGTAATCGGCATCTTTGGGAATACCATGCTTAAAGCCGAAAGATTCAAATACCAGCACCAGCCTGGAACTCTTTTTACCCAGAATACGCTCGCGGATAAGCTCCGCCAACTGATGAATGGATAAGCGGTCGGTATCAATATAGAGGTCAGCCCGCTCGGTGATGGGCGCGAGGAGTTCTTTTTCTGCCTGTATTGCATCAGCCAGGGATTTATTCAGTTTGGCCAGCGGGTGCAGGCGGCGGGTTTCACTAAAGCGCTTCACCAGCATGTCATCACTGGCATCCAGATAGACAATGGTCATCGACCAGGATGAGGGCAGATAGTCGAGAATCTCGACTAATTCATCGGGATCCTTTGGCAGGTTACGCACGTCGATACTCACGGCTACCTGATCGTATTCGTCGACTACGGTATGGGTGAGCGTTGGGAGCAAGTTTACCGGAATGTTATCAACGCAGTAGTAGCCTAAATCTTCCAGGGCCCTTAGCGCAACGGATTTGCCGGAGCCGGAGCGCCCGCTGATAATAATGAGTTTCATGGTTGTGTCAGACTCCCTGCCGGACTATTGTTCAGCCTGGTCGCATAGTGCGGCGATAACCTGTTCCTTCGATTCGGCGTTACGGATCGTTTTTACAATGCTTTTCTGGCTTAACTTACCGGCGATAGTTGCGAGCGTTTGCAGATGCCCTTCGGTTTGGTTTTCTGGCACCAAAATGGCAAAAAAGATATCCACCGGTTTATCATCAATGGCGTCAAAGGCAATAGCCGGGGTGGTTGTTACTACCACAGCTGTTACTTTGGAAAGGTTAGCCAGTCTGCCATGGGGCAAGGCTATGCCATTACCAATGCCGGTGCTACCCATTTTTTCCCGGCTGAGCAGGGCATTGAGGGCGTCTTCTTTTTGAATTTCGGCGTTGGTTTCGGCAGCAATATCACTGATGATTTCTAAAATTCGTTTTTTACTGTTGCACTGGACCGCACATTCAGTGCGATCCAGGCTAACTAAGGCTTGAATATTCATAAGGTTAAATTGGGCCTAGTGCTTTTTGAGCTTTTCCTTATGCTTTATTACCTGGCGATCGAGTTTGTCGATCATACTGTCTATCGCAGCATACATATCCTGATTTTCTGACGAGGCAAATACTTCCGCTCCACTTAAATGCATCGTGGCTTCGGCTTTTTGAGTAAGCTTTTCCACGTTGAGGATCACATGCACATTGGATATGTGATCAAAGTGGCGCTCCAGTTTAGTAAACTTGGTATCAACATAATTACGCAAAGAATCGGTTATCTCGATGTGATGACCTGTAAGATTTATTTGCATAGTTCGTCTTCCTTATATTTCGGCCTAAATAAGGCTCTTGCGTTGGTTAGACGGTGGAATCGACAAGGATTCCCGGTATTTTGCTATTGTTCGCCGGGCAACTTTAATACCTTGATCGGCCAACAATTGAGCAATTTTGCTGTCGCTTAGTGGTTTACTGGGCTTCTCGGCGGCAACCAGTTTTTTGATCAGAGCGCGGATGGCAGTGGATGAACATTCTCCGCCAGACTCAGTGGCTACGTGGCTGGAGAAGAAGTATTTCAACTCAAAAATACCGCGAGGGGTGTGCATGTACTTTTGGGTAGTAACCCGCGAAATGGTGGATTCATGCATATCGACCATCTCGGCTACGTCATTGAGGACCATAGGCTTCATCATTTCCGGGCCGTGTTCGAAAAAACCCATTTGCTGCTGCACAATGCAGTTAGCTACCTTGAGCAAGGTTTCGTTACGCGACTCCAGACTCTTAATGAACCACTTGGCTTCTTGCATGTGCGAGCGAATAAACTGGGAATCTGAACTGTTACGGGCCTGGCGGCTCATGGCAGCGTATTGTTGATTTACGCTCAGTTTTGGCAGACTGTCCGGGTTAAGTTCAACCACCCAACGACCTTTTTTCTTGGTGACCGATACGTCAGGAATAACGTACTCAGGTTCCTGGGTAATTAGCGCACTACCTGGACGCGGATTAAGGGTTTGCAATAAGCGCATCGCTTCTCGCAAATCGTCTTCCTTCAGGCGTGACTTACGCATTAAGGTGCGATAGTCCTTGCTGCCCAGCAGGTCGGCATAGTCTTCGATAAGGATCTTTGCTTCCTTGAGCCATGGCGTGTCGGGAGCAAACTGTTTTAACTGGACCAGTAGACACTCCTGAGGGGTACGTGAACCTGAGCCAATGGGGTCAAACATTTGAATCCGCTTTAGTACGCATTCAATTTCGTCGGCTTCAACCGGCTCTTCCATATCTTCAGTATTGACGCTCTGCAGGATATCTTCAACTGTTACCGTTAAATAGCCTGATTCGTCAATTGAGTCGATAATCGCAATGGCGATTGCGCGGTCTACATCACTGAAGGGCGTCAGGCGCATTTGCCAGAGCAGGTGGTCCTGGATGTTGTCGGTAGTTTCACCCTGAAAAACCTGGTCATCGTCATTTGAAGCCGGGCCAGGCGCAGGCGCCGATGATGCTGAGTAATATTCATCCCAGGTGCTGTCGATAGGGAGTTCATCGGGCAGTTCGTTTTTCTCGAGCGCCTCGTTGGTGTCCATGCTGGTCTCGGTACTGGCCGTTGCGGCGGCATCGGCTTCAGCATCAAGCTTGCTTTTCTCTATAGTATCGTTGTCGCTGGTGTCATCAACTTCCAGTAACGGATTCGAATCGAGTGCTTCCTGGATTTCCTGTTGTAAATCCAGGGTAGAAAGTTGCAGCAGTTTAATCGCCTGCTGCAATTGTGGCGTCATAGTAAGTTGTTGACTAAATTTGAGCTGTAAAGATGGTTTCATCTACTTCTGTTCTTAACGCCTTGCTTGTTATTGATGGGGACAAAACATGTTGTCTTTATGTATCTAACTATAGCCTGAATTGCTCACCCAGGTATACATCCTTGACCTTTTGATTACTCAAAACCTGTTCCGCAGTGCCTTGGGCGATTAATTCACCCTGACTGACAATGTAGGCTTTTTCACAGACGTCAAGGGTTTCCCGTACGTTGTGGTCAGTAATCAGAATACCAATTCCACGGTCACGAAGATGTTGTATGATCTTCTTTATATCATTAACCGAAATTGGATCAACTCCCGCAAAGGGTTCATCGAGCAAAATAAATTTCGGATTGGCTGCCAACGCCCGGGCAATTTCTACCCGACGCCGTTCTCCTCCCGACAAACTCATCCCTGTACTATTACGTATATGGTTGATATTGAATTCATCAAGTAGGGCATCCGCTTCATTTTGCTGTTCGGCAGACGAAAGGTCCTTGCGTGTTTGCAATATTGCCATGATATTGTCAAAAACCGTTAACTTTCTGAAAATAGAGGCTTCCTGGGGTAAATACCCAATCCCATTGCGGGCACGTTCGTGCATGGGCTGACGGGTCAGATCCATCTCGTCGATGCGAATATCGCCTTTATCCAGCGCCACCAGGCCCACAATCATGTAAAACGTGGTAGTTTTGCCGGCGCCATTGGGGCCCAGCAGGCCAACTATCTGGCCGGCAGACACCTCAACACTGACATCCCTTACTACCTGCCGGGACTTATACGACTTAGCTAAGTGGGTGGCGGTTAGGGTGGTCATTCGTTTTCATTATCCTGTTGGTCGCCCGTGTTGTCACGGGCCTTGCTTTCGTCGCGCACGGCTTCAATGTCTTCCAGACTAAATACGGTGCGCACCCGGCCATCCTCACTGCCGCTGCCGTCACCGGTGGCTTTAAGTTGTTCTTTTTCCATGTCGTAAACGATGGTTTCACCTTTTACCACACTGGTATTCTGATTTAATTCGGCATCGCCAGCCAGAGAAATGGTGCGATTAGCTACTTCATAACGGATTTCAAATGCGCGGGCTTCAACTACCCGGCCATCGTCCAGGGTCTGGCTGTAGACAGCAGGTTTTCCGGTAGCGATAAATACTTCCTTGCCTTTGCCGCCGCCGGCTTCTACTTCAACCCGGTCGGCCTTAATGCTAAGTGAGCCCTGGGTAACCTGCACATTATCAATCAGAATGGACTTTTTATTTTTACCATCCAGGAACTGCGACTCGGAAAACACCTCGATGTCTTTTTTGAAATCAGATTTGGCTGCCAGCACCACGGCCGGCGATAGTGCCAGCGACAGGCTAGTTAGCAGGGGAATAAGTCGTTTGCACATGATGATTCAACTCATAAGTTTTATTCAATAGGTTGGCGCGAAGTCCGTTACTCAATATCAGGAAATCAGGCCCCGAAATTTCCACCCTGGCTTCGGACACCATGGTTTGTTGGTCCAAATCTATCTCAAGGTAGTCAGTGGTTACCCGCTGCACAAAGTCAGCCTGGTTTTTACTTACAATAACTACGTTATTTTCCAGTTGTATCATATTGTTATCATACAACGTACCTTCGTCGGCGACTACCTGCCAGGGCGGCTCGTCAGACTCCTGGTAAATCGTATATTGCGGTGCTAAAAACAGCACAAAGCCTAACTGCTCGTAGTTTTCCATGGTGGATGAAAATACTTCATGCACGCGCTGACCTTGTTCATTATATAATGTGGTGGTCAGGTTACGGGCTTTATAACTCGGTGTAATGGCCAGCACATCCTGATCCGGGGTGATCACCGGATCTTCGGCCAGAAAACCGGGCAGGTAAAGCAATGTGGCCAGAATAAACAGGCAGGCAATGCTCAGGCCTACTTTACTCATACACTGGCTCCTAAAATACCGTGTAAACTATCATTGGCTTGCAGCAGGGTGTCACACACTTCCCTTACCGCACCAAAGCCGCCCGGTAGGGTGGTAACCCAGTTTGCCTGCATAATAACCTGTGGATGGGCATCCTTCACCGCAATGTTAACTGCGCTGTGCGTAAACATGCCGGTATCCGGCATATCATCACCAATTGCTGCCACCTGTTCCCGGGTAAGTCCCAGTGAGGCGATTAATTCAGCCAGCGCGTCGGCTTTGTTTTCTTCACCCTGGATAATGTGAGATACCTTTAATGATGTCATACGGTCCTTAACGATAGCTGAACGTCGGCCGGTAATTACTGCCACTTCGACGCCGGCATTAACCAGTGCTTTAACGCCGTAGCCATCGCGGGTGTGAAAGGCTTTTAATTCTTCGCCCTGGTTACCCAGATAAATGCGACCATCTGAAAATACGCCGTCGACATCGCAAACCAGCAGCTTAACCTGTTGCAACTGCTGGTAAAAAGCCTCAGGAAGTTCAGTATACAGGGTTTTTACCAGGCTCATCACAGTACTCCGGCTTTTAACAGCATGTGCATGTTAAACGCTCCCACTGGCTGGTTGTTTTCATCAACCACCAACAGGGCGCTGATTTTATATTGCTCCATTAAATTGAGTGCTTCTACAGCAAGGTCTTCACCATGGGAGGTGATACAACCACGGGTCATCACTTCTTCTACGCGCGTATTATGAATATCCGCCCGGGCATCCAGCAGGCGGCGTAAATCGCCGTCGGTAAATACACCCAGCAGGTTACGCTGCGTATCGGTGATACCGGTCAGTCCCAGGCCCTTGCGGGAGATTTCCAACAGTGCCTCAGACACCGTTGCCTGCTCGGGGACCAGCGGGATTTCATCACCAGAGAGCATAATGTCCGCCACGGTGAGCAGCAATTTGCGGCCCAGGCTGCCACCAGGGTGAGATAGAGCAAAGTCATCCGAGGTAAAGCCGTTGGCGTCCAGCAGAGCAACAGCCAGAGCATCGCCCATTACCAGCGTAACGGTGGTGCTGGTGGTTGGCGCCAGGCCCAGCGTACAGGCTTCCTGTTCTACACCAATGTCGAGTACCACGTCGGCATGTTTGCCCAGGGTACTGTCGGCGCGGTTGGTCATGGCAATCACCGGGACATTCAGGCGTTTCACTACGGGCAACAGGTTGAGTAGTTCACCGGTTTCGCCTGAGTTAGAAATGGCTAACAACACATCGTTTGAACCCAGCATCCCAAGATCGCCGTGATTGGCCTCACCCGGGTGCATAAAAAATGCGGGCGTCCCGGTACTGGCAAGAGTGGCGGCAATCTTGTTACCCACGTGACCGGATTTACCCATGCCACTGACCACCACCTTGCCCTGACAGTCTTTAAGTAGCTCGCAGGCTTTCACAAAGCGTTCATCAAAGCGCTCGCCCAGCGCGGCAATCGCGGCTTGTTCGATTGTAACAACGCGCTTGGCCGATTCTATAAAGGAAGATTGTTGTTGTGACGTCATTAGGCAAATAACCAATACTGATAAACCAGGTAGCAGCCTGCTAGCAAGGCCGCCTCGACACGATTGATTTGTCGTGTCCCACGGAAATTAAAACTAAACACTAATAATAGCAGGGTCAGTCCCAGCATCACCAGCGCATCCCGGTGGGCGGCATTTTCATCAAGCACACCCGGCGCAATAAGCCCCGGCATACCGAGCACCGCCAGCAAATTAAAGATGTTCGACCCGATAACGTTACCCAGGGCGAGGTCGTCTTCTCCTTTCAGCACACCGGCCACACTGGCCGCTAATTCTGGCAGGCTGGTGCCCAGAGCAATTATGGTTAAGCCTATTACCAGATCGCTCATGCCGAAATGTCGGGCGATATGAACGGCGGAGTCTACCATAAACTGGGCGCTCAAGGGCAACAGGACCAGCCCCAGGCCTATCCACATAACGGCATGGGAGGTTTCTACTGCGTCAGGAATTTCATCGCTGGTCTCATTCATCAGCGGATCGCCTTTATCGACCAGTAGAGAAATCCAGGCCATTCCGGCTAACACAAAAACAAACAGTAAAATAAGAATAATGCCTTCCAGGGAGGATAATTCGCCGTCAGACAGGAAATAAACGGCAATCAGGTTGATGATCAGTAACAAAGGGAATTCGCGTTTCAGGGTAGTCGACGACACCAGTAAGGGCTTTATAAGGGCGGTGATGCCAAGCACCAGGCCAATATTGGTAATATTCGACCCCAGTGCATTGCCTACTGCGGTATTGGGGTTACCGTTGATGGATGCCACCGCAGAGACCACAATTTCTGGTGCAGAAGAACCCATGGCCACAATCGTCAGGCCAATCATCATGGGAGATATGCCGATGTTCTTGGCCAGGGCAGAGGCGCCGAAAACAAATTTGTCGGCACTCCAGCTTAGTACCGCAAGTCCGGCCAGAAAAATAGCTATCTGAAGTATCACAAAAAAGCCTGCATCCATCGAAAGTTGTATTCTCGCAAAAAAATACGCTTATTCCTATGTTTAGCCTGCGAGAAAAACGCCTAAACACGGTCTTATTAAAAGTAGAGCGGTAATTAACCCGTGAACTTTATAAACGCCCAGGGCGTTTTAATGACTAAAGAGGAAGCTTTTCTATACGGAAGTCGCATCGTCATGGAACGTATGCTTGTGTAGAGTGTCACAGAGATAGCTGCGGTTACATCTGGTAGCAGTTGGCAAGTAATTGATTAGTCTTCGAATTAAGCACTATGTATAGCTGGTTATTAAATATACCTACATGAATGTATGTAATCAACTTATACTATGGTAGAATCCCGACTCACAGTGAGCAGTACTAGTTTCAGCGAAGATTCAGCATTTATTCTACAGCATAGAACAATGTGATTCGTTAAATAAAACGGAATTTCCGGACGAATAGCGGATAATGAAAACCTAATATACTTCGCTGGCAGGCTGTATCCTGCAGTGGCGTTCGTGATATAAATTGTAACTTTTTCGGTTTAGGCAGATTAAGCAAACCGACATACAATGAACGCACAAAAGATAAACCGGAGTCGGGCAGTGTAACCGGACTTCCAAGGCTAAGGCCTGCACAGGAAATGCAAAGTAACATGGACTATTTAGTCGACGTAAACAATATGACCTTTTCCCGCGGGGAGCGCGTTATTTATGACGGTATCTCCCTACGTGTACCCAAAGGTAAAATCACTGCTGTGATGGGCCCGAGCGGAATAGGCAAAACCACGTTGCTTAAGCTGATAGGCGGACAGCTCATACCTGACGGTGGGGATATTACCTTTGACGGTGAGTCCATCCCGGCAATGAGTCGCAAAGCGCTTTATCATAATCGTCGTCGTATGAGCATGCTGTTTCAGAGTGGCGCGTTGTTCACCGACATGACAGTATTTGATAACGTCGCTTTTCCGCTGCGCGAGCACACAAAATTATCGGAATCTATCATCGCTACCATCGTTGCTCTTAAGCTACAGGCTGTCGGGTTGCGTGGTGCTGCTCAGATGATGCCCAGCGAGCTATCCGGCGGTATGGCCCGGCGGGCCGCGCTGGCCAGGGCAATCGCGCTGGATCCGGATTTAATTATGTACGATGAGCCGTTTGCCGGTCAGGACCCGATTTCCATGGGCGTGCTGGTAAAACTTATTCGCGAGCTTAATGATGCCCTCAACCTGACCAGTATTGTGGTAACGCACGATGTTACTGAGGTACTGACCATCGCTGATTATATTTATATTCTCGCCGACCAGCGGGTAATAGGGGAAGGCACCGCCGAACAAATTAAAGGCAGTGATTCCGAGCTGGTACAGCAATTCTTGCAGGGAAAAGCCGATGGCCCGGTGCCGTTTCATTATCCGGCGGACGATTTGCGCAAGGCATTTTTGGGAGAAAGTGATTGAACTGGATACAACAAACCGGTCGCAACACGCTGGAACGGGTAGCCGCCTCAGGTCGAGCGGGATTAATGCTGTTCGGGGCGCTCTTTGCAGCCCCCAGTCTGAAGAACATTCCACTCACCATTCGTCAACTTTATGTAGTGGGCGTGCAGTCACTGGCGATCATCATTGTGTCAGGCCTGTTTATTGGCATGGTTATGGCGTTGCAAGGTTACACCATTCTCACCGATTACGGTGCGGAGGGCAGCCTGGGCCCTATGGTGGCGCTTTCGCTACTGCGTGAGTTAGGGCCTGTGGTAACCGCCTTATTATTTGCTGGTCGTGCAGGTTCTGCGCTGACTGCTGAAATTGGCCTAATGAAAGCCACAGAACAATTAAGCAGCCTGGAAATGATGGCGGTTGATCCGCTGCGCCGCGTGGTCGCGCCCCGCTTTTGGGCCGGTATAATTGCTATGCCAATGCTGGCGCTCATTTTTTCGGCAGTCGGTATACTTGGCGGGCATCTCGTTGGCGTTGACTGGTTAGGCGTGGATGCCGGCAGTTACTGGTCAATCATGCAATCAACGGTCGATTGGGACAAAGATGTCATAAATGGGGTGATAAAAAGCCTCGTATTTGCCCTGGTTGTGACCTGGGTTGCCATATTTAAAGGATATGATTCGATACCAACCTCAGAAGGTATCAGTCAGGCAACCACACAAACCGTGGTGTTTTCGTCATTGGCAGTATTAGGGTTGGACTTCGTGCTCACCGCCCTGATGTTTGGTATTGAATAAAGGGGGCTGGGTACGATGAATCGTTATAAAACGGAATTAATGGTAGGCGTGTTTGTCTTAATGACAATTGCGGCCTTGTTACTACTGGCATTAAGAGTGGCTAATCAGACGGTGGTAACCGATGGTGATACCTACACCCTGTATGCCAAGTTTGAAAATATCGGTGGTTTGAAAGTGCGCTCACCAGTAAAAGTAGGCGGCGTCACCATTGGTCGTGTGAATGCAATCAAGCTGGATAAAGATGATTACAGCCCGGTAGTGGAACTGACTATCCAGAGCGAATACAACGAGTTTCCTGAAACCAGTTCAGCGTCTATTTTGACCTCAGGTTTACTCGGTGAACAATATATTGGTTTTGAACCCGGTTTTACCATCGATGGGGTTGAGAATCTGGCTGAAGGTGACTATATCGAGGACACCAGCTCAGCGTTAGTGCTGGAAGAACTGATTGGTCAGTTCCTGTTCAGCCGCAATAGTGAAGAATAGTGACAAACTGCCGGTCTTTAATAACAAGATCCGCCGTTATTTGTCAGGTTAGGAGAAAGAAGTTGAAAGCAAAATTTGCCGCATTTTTTACATTACTGATTATGGTTGTTGCGCCAGCCAGTGCCCAGGATACTCTGCCTGAGGTTAACAGCCAGGACCCGTATAAAATGGTGGAACAGGTAGGTAATCGTACCTTTGAACGGATTAAAGCCTCAAAGCAGGAAATTGCCGCTAATCCTGAAATCCTGCGCGAGATCATGGATGAGGAGCTGTTACCCTATATCGATTATCAGTACAGTGCCTTTAAAGTACTCGGCAAGTATTTCGATATGAAGAAAACCGATCGGAAAACTCTGATTGAGTATATTCGCGTGTTTCGCCAGTATCTGGTAACCAGTTACGCGGACGCGCTGAGTTATTACGATGATCAGGAAGTCCTGTTTTCGCCACCACAGGATTTTGACGGTGATAAAACAGTGACTGTACGTGCACTTATCCGGGATGGCGAACGTCCGGACATCAAAGTGGCTTTCAAAGTGCGTAAAAAGGACAAAGAATGGAAGGCTTACGACATGGTGGCCGAAGGTATCAGCATGCTGCAGAATGAAATTAAGCAATATGAGCCGGTAATGCGCACTGAAGGCATTGAAAAAGTGATCGAAATTATGCGCGAGCGCATCGCCAAGCCTATCCAACTCAAATCACTGGATGGCAATACTCGCGAGGCGGGTGAATAGTGACCGATAAACAAACCATCAAACTCAACGGCGCTCTGGATCGTCAGACCCTGAGTCAGGAATGGTGGTCTTCGCTGGGCAATAGTGAACAGCAGCGCCTGCGCGCTGCCAAACATTGCGAATTCGACTTTCAGGATGTACAGCGCGTCGACAGCGCAGGCCTTGCATGGACACTCAACGCCATTCGTGAGGGAAATGCACAAGGGGTTAAAATTACCTTGTGCAACCTGCCGGAAAAAATGCTTAAATTGGCAAAAATCAGCGAACTCGACGACGTATTGCCGGTCGGGTAAAAATCATACTGCCGGAGAGTCATGGATACTAAAGAAATTGAAAGCATGCTGAAAGAAAAACTCGATTTAGCCGAAGTTTATGTAACAGGTGACGGCTCTCATTTTACCGTGATAGCGGTGAGCGATGCCTTTGCAGAAATGAGCCGGCTAAAACGTCAGCAAGCCGTATACGCTCCTCTGAATGCATTCATTGCCAACGGTTCAATGCATGCTGTATCAATTAAAACGTTTACTGAGAAAGACTGGCAGCGCGAGCGTCAGTTTAATATGCCGCAATAAACCACGCAGGATTCACCAGTGGATAAACTCATTATTAAAAAAAGTCCGCCGTTGAATGGCGAAGTGGTTATTTCTGGTGCTAAAAACGCCGCCTTGCCATTGTTAATGACCAGCTTGCTAACGGCGCAGCCCTGCCGTTACAGCAACGTACCTCAGCTTAAAGATATCAGCACCACCCAGGCGTTGCTGAAAGGTTTAGGCGTGGGCGTAGAGCAACAGGGCACCAATACCGTGCTGTTGCACGCTGCCGAACTCTCCAGTGATACCGCTTCTTATGAATTAGTGCGTACTATGCGAGCATCCATTCTGGTGCTCGGCCCACTACTGGCCAGATTAGGTAAGGCTAATGTGTCTTTGCCCGGAGGCTGTGCCATTGGTGCCAGACCGGTTAACCTGCACCTTGAAGGCCTTGAAAAAATGGGCGCGGTTATCAATGTGGACGAAGGCTATGTGCGGGCCAGTGTAGAGGGCCGTTTGAAAGGCGCGCGTATCTTTATGGATATTGTGAGTGTTGGTGCCACCGAAAACCTGATGATGGCCGCGGCACTGGCCGATGGCGAGACCATAATCGAAAATGCCGCCCGGGAGCCGGAGATTGTTGACCTGGCGAATTGCCTGAACAGCATGGGGGCGCGCATCTCCGGTGCCGGCACTGATAAAATTCGTATTCACGGTGTTGAAGCCCTGAACGGCTGTGATTATGCCGTGTTACCAGACCGTATTGAAACCGGTACATACCTGGTGGCCGCTGCGGTGACCGGTGGTCATATTAAATGCTTAAACGCGGCACCCGAAACCCTCGACGCAGTGTTATCTAAACTACAACAGGCCGGGGCTGTTATCACTACGGGTAAAGACTGGATTGAACTGGATCGCCGCACTACGCCATTAACTGCGGTGACAGTCAAAACCGCACCTCACCCGGGGTTCCCCACCGATATGCAGGCCCAGTTCGTGGCACTTAATGCAGTAGCGAAGGGCACCGGGGTGATTACGGAAACCATCTTTGAAAACCGCTTTATGCACGTACCTGAGTTACAGCGCATGGGCGCGGAAATCGCGCTGGAAACTAACAGTGCGGTAAGTAAAGGTGAGTCTTCGTTGAAAGGCGCGCCAGTAATGGCCACCGACTTGCGGGCTTCCGCCAGCCTGATAATTGCCGGACTGGTTGCCGAAGGCGAAACTCATATTAGTCGCATTTATCACCTTGATCGGGGCTATGAAGCCATCGAGCACAAATTAGGCGGTTTAGGCGCAGTGGTAGCGCGGGTTAGTGAATAACCCGGGCTACCCCGTTAGTCACACCGGCCATTGGCCGCCAGAATATGCCGTACCCGCTGTTCATCAAAGTGAATTGCATGATGTCTTAGGACGGGTAGGAAATCATCCAGTGAAGTGCCGGTAATCGCACCGGGAAAAGCTTTTTCAACATTTTGCCGGGCAATATGCAACGACAGGTGGTTGTTACCTTCAGTAAGAAGACATTGCGCCACCATGCCCATTTCAGCGCCCCGGCGGATCACATTAGAGACCATATTAATCGCTTCGGGTGTGCCCAGTTGCCATTCGCTGATAATGGCTATGGATGCAAAATGATTGAGGCCTTGTCCCAGACGAAAACGTGACACGTCGCGAATATAATCTGCCGCACACTTTTCTGACCAGGTGCCCCGGAAAAACAGTAACAACAGGTTACCGCTTATATGAATGGAGTAACTCCCGTACTTAAGGCTTGGGCTGGAGTCGACTTTGGCAACCACTTCTACCATTAAAGTTGTTCCTGAACTGCAGATCAATTACCTCAATAATAGATGACGAATTCGAAAACAACACAAATTTTTACAAAACACTACTGAAGTTGAAGTTCAGCCACGGTAACCTGTATGGTAAACAGGCTGGCATTGCGGCTGACTTCCAGTTCCAGTACTGTGCCGGGTTGGGTTTCCGCAATCATGTCCAGCGCCTTAGAAGCGCTCTCAAGGCGAATACCATCAATCGACATAATAATATCCCCAGGGCGTAAACCGGCCTGAGCGGCGGGAGAATTAGCTGCTACTGCTTTGACTTCAATGCCGGGGCCGCCGCGCAACTCTTCACCGATAAAGCCTAACTGACCGCGGGTGACCTTGCCGTTGGTAATGATAGATTCCATTACTCGTACCGCGAGTTCGTAAGGTACCGCAAAGTTGATGCCGTCGACGATGTAAGTGCCGCGACGCTCATCACGCACCTGGAAATTGGCGTTAGTTATGCCTACCAGGTAGCCGTTACTGTCGACCAGTGCGCCACCAGAGTTACCCTGGTTGAGTACCGCGTCAGTCTGAATGAAATCGACATAACTGTTGGACAGGCCGGTTCTGCCAGCTCGGCTAACAATGCCCTGGGTAATGGTTTGACCGAGATTGTAAGGGTTACCAATGGCCATTACTACATCCCCCACGCGTAAGTCGGGCTCCTCCAACTGGGGAATGACATGCAGGTTGTTTTCGTTCACTTTCAGCACGGCCAAATCGGTTAGTTGGTCGGAACCGATAATTTGCGCTTCGGCTACCCGATTATCCTGTAGCGCCACAAAAATACTGCTGGCGTCTTTAATCACGTGATGGCAGGTAAGAATGTAGCCGGATTCGGTCATGATAACGCCAGAACCCAAACTGGTGCGTTGCCGCGCCTGATTATAATAATTGGGATTGTTCTCAATACTAACGCTGTAGATGTTAACCACAGCGGGAGCGGAGTGACTCAGGGCCGGATAATAGGTCTCCCGCTTGGCACTTTGGGGTGTTGGCGCCAACCAAGTGGTGCCGAAACCGGTACCCTGGCGTAAATCCGGCACCAGAAACAGGATCAGTAAAGCGACTACCAGCCCTAAAAAGACTGAACGAAACATAAATGAAAAGAGTTGTCTGCTCGCCACGTTAATTCTTATTCTGCTTGACGTTGGGCCTGCCACAACCCAGGGAAATTGATAATGGTAATAAGCATAACATTTTCGTCACGAAGGATATAAGTAGTTTTGCCAAACAACTCCAACATCGAGATTTTAACCAATCCTGCAGTCACGGAATTTCCGCAGGAAATATCCGCGATCTCCTGAGCAGCTCTGCTCATTCAGAAGAACCTTTACCGGTAGTCAGGTTGGTAAGCAGGTTCCGGCTCGGAGGGCGGGATGACGTTATTATTTGGGGCCGGGGTGATGCTATTATTTGGAGCCAGTATAACGGCACTCAAAAATCCACAAATTGCAGACACAAAAAAGGCGACACGAAGGTCGCCTTTGTATCAAGTTAAACGTAAATTACTGACGAATTACCACGTAAAGTGATGCATTGCCCCGACGGACGTTCATAGCGATAACACCTTTGGTGTTTTCGATGGCGTCACGGAATTCCATCACGTTGGTTACCCGTTGGCGGCCAACTTGTAATATTACGTCTTCTTCGCGAAGGCCAATGCGCAGCGCCGGTGAACCTTCAGCAATTTCGCTAACCAGTACGCCTGCATTACCGTCGGCATCTTCGCCATTGATAAGTGTTGCACCTTGCAGAGCCGGATGGATTTGCTCGGCAACCACTTCGTTTTGCGTTGCATCGTCCAGGATGACATCCAGTTCCAGCGTCTTACCCTTGCGGATCACGGTGAGTTCTACTTCAGCACCCGCTCCCATACTGGCTATTTTGGCACGTAATTCAGCAAAGCTGTGCAGTTCTTTGTCGTTAACCGCTACAATGATGTCACCAGCCTTAACACCGCCTTTGTCGGCTGCGGAGTCGGGTTGTACTTCACTAACGAATGCGCCTTTGTTCACTTCTGAATTCATCGCTTCGGCCAGGCCCTGGTCTACATTACTGCCCAGAATTCCCAACAAGCCGCGGCGAACTTCACCAAACTCAGTGATTTGATCTACCAGACTCTTCATCATGTTGGCGGGGATAGCAAACCCGATGCCGACATTGCCACCATTGGGACCGAAGATGGCTGTATTAATCCCCACTAATTCACCGTGTAAGTTAACCAGTGCACCACCAGAATTTCCGCGGTTGATCGCTGCGTCGGTTTGAATGAAGTCTTCATAGCCTCCGATGTTCAGACCGGAACGACCAAGCGCACTAACGATACCTGAAGTTACGGTTTGTGACAGGCCAAACGGGTTACCAATGGCCACCACAAAATCGCCGACACGGGCTTTGTCTGAATCGGCCAGTGGCAGGGCAGTGAGGTCGTCGGGTTCAATTTTTAACAGCGCCACGTCACTTTGCTCGTCGGCACCTAGTTTCTTAGCCGTAAACTCACGGCCATCGGTTAGCTTAACGGTAATTTCATCTGCGTTGGCTACCACGTGGGCGTTTGTTACTACATAACCTTTGTCGGCATCGATAATAACGCCAGACCCTAAGCCCCGGAACGGGCGCTCCCGAGCTTGCTCTGAGGGCCCGCCGAAGAAATAACGGAACATTTCCGGCACCTGCTGGCGTGAGGTTTGAGTACCTTCCACGGCGATGCTTACTACCGCAGGCATCGCCTCTTCCAGCATAGGCGCCAGGGTCGGTACTTCTTGTTTACTGTCACTAAAAAACGGAAGAGCAGCTTGCGTGGAAACAGACATACCTAATGTACTGGTAACCACCGCTGATACCAACACAAGCTTTCGAAAAGACTTATTCATAGACACATACACTCCTAGTCTCATTGCGAATCGCAATTACCTATCCACAGACTGTATGTTTGCCTGAAAAGTTCCGTGAGTTATTTTTTCTCATCGGCAGATGGCACAGTATTGCCGACGAATAACCCCGAACTGTGGTTAGCAAAATCCAGTGGCTGGGTATCACTGTTCGCATTTGGTTTGTTTTTCTCCGCACCTTTAAGGTTGTTCCGTAAATAGGCGGTGGTGTGTTCGCCAAAAAACGGTACCGCCGGTGCAGCGTCTGAATCCGTTGTTTCAAGCAGGTCTTCGTATTCAGATAAACTCTGTTTAAGGCCATTACATTGTTTTTCAATAGCCTCGATGGATTGTTTTACCTGAAAAATATGGTGCTGAGACTGCTGTGCGAGCAATTCCTTAATGGCCTTTTCAACGGCCTCGTTGGCTTTAACTGCCCCTTCTTTGGTGTACATAAACCGGGCAACAAAAAAACCAATAATTAAACCAATTGCCAGCATTGCTAAGGGGATAACCACTTCCATTATTTTCTCCAATGTAACTGTTAACCGGAACATCCCGACAGGTTTCATCGTGACTTTCCGCTGCCAAACTTCGACAGTAAACGCATCGTATGCTGCATACTATGCATAACTGAGACTATAGCAAGAGCTAACACACTTTGCCCTGACTTATTGTGGCAAAATGTGTCGTTAATGGCCTTCTTTCGGGCCATCGCTCAGGCTTTGATCGTTCCATTTATCGCACTATCCGTTGCTTTATACGGTGTTGCGTTGGTGTTAGTGCAAATTTAAGGCATAATATCATTCCATTCGGGGCTGAGACGCCCAACCAGTCAGTGTGGCAAAACACTGAGTTGTGCTGGCAAGTTAAAATCACTCTTGTGTTTGTCCCTGTCAATGCAACGTTGATGGTCTGCTACCGGGCCTTATATGAACAAATCAGTCTCTACAGGAGAACAGCAGGCGATGACGCCTTGGGAAAAATATCAGCAAGACCTGACCCGCGAAGACTTTAAACACGATCCGGCTCAGGAAAATGCCGTACGTGAGTTACAGCGATTATACGAAGATTTGCTTCGTCAGCCGGCTTCACAAGGTGGCTTTGCCAGCAAGATAAAGTCGTTGTTTGGTGGTAAGCCGGCCACAACACCAGTGCAGGGCATTTATTTTTACGGTGGCGTTGGCCGCGGTAAAACCTACCTGGTGGATACCTTTTTTCAGTGCTTGCCCTTTGAAAACAAAATGCGGGTGCATTTCCACCGTTTTATGCACCGCGTGCATGAAGAGCTTAAGTTATTAGGCGGAAAGCAGGACCCGTTGGATATTATTGCCACTAAGCTGGCCAGCGAAACCCGGATCATTTGTTTTGATGAGTTTTTCGTCTCCGACATTACCGATGCGATGATCCTGGGTACCCTGATGGAAGCGTTGTTCGCCCAGGGTATTGTTCTGGTCGCGACCTCCAACATCGTGCCTGATGAGTTGTATCGTAACGGACTTCAGCGTGCACGATTCCTGCCAGCCATTGCGCTGATCAACAAACACTGTAATGTGGTGAATGTTGATAGCGGCGTAGATTATCGGTTGCGTACTCTAAAACAGGCCGAAATCTACCATTATCCGCTGGACGAGCAGGCCCTGGTTAACCTCAATAACTATTTTGTGCAACTGGCCCATGGTGAAGGTGACCCGCATGCGACCATTGAGGTGAATCATCGTACCTTGCAAACCCTGCGTGATTCCGACAGCGTATTAATGATCGACTTCAAAGTGCTGTGTGAAGGCCCGCGTAGCCAGTCTGATTACATTGAACTGAGTCGTTGTTACCATACCGTATTACTGGCTAACGTAAAGCAAATGGGGCAGGGCAATGACGATGTGGCGCGACGGTTTATTGCCATGGTTGATGAGTTTTATGAGCGCCATGTTAAGCTCATTATGTCAGCAGAAGTTACCCTGGAAGCTCTCTACACTGAAGGCATGCTCAATTTTGAGTTTAAACGGTGTCTGAGCCGCTTACAGGAAATGCAATCCCATGAATATTTGGGCAGAGAACACTTACCTTAAATCATAAAAGTCGTTAAAATCGGGGCATTAGCCCTGTATAAATGCATTCGCCAGCCTGGGCGCAATGCGTAGCGATCAAGCTGGAAACAACAAGAGATACCTAAGATGGGAAGAGCATTCGAAGTAAGAAAAAACGCCATGGCCAAAACGGCCGGCGCTAAAACTAAAGTCTATTCTAAATACGGTAAAGAAATTTACGTGTGCGCCAAAAATGGTGGCCCGGATCCGGATACCAACCTGTCGCTCAAACGCCTGATGGAAAAAGCCAAAAAAGATCAGGTTCCCAGCCACGTTATTGAAAAAGCAATCGATAAAGCTGCTGGTGGTGCGGGTGAAGATTTTGTGCCGGCTCGTTACGAAGGATTTGGCCCGGGTAACTGCATGGTGATCGTGGACTGTCTGACCGATAACAACAACCGGACTATTACCGATGTACGTAACTGCTTTACCAAAACCGGGGCTAAAATTGGTGCCCAGGGTGCGGTAGCGCATATGTTTGAACACCAGGCGATTTTCATTTTTGCCGGTGACGATGAAGACGAAATCCTCGAAATCCTCATGGAAGCCGATGTAGACGTGACGGATGTGGAATGTGAAGACGGCAAAATCTCGGTTTACGCGCCACACACGGAGTTTTACAAAGTAAAAACTGCGCTGACAGACGCTAAGCCCGAGCTGGAATTTGAAGCCGAAGAAATCAGCTTTATTCCGCAAACCGAAGTCGAAATCAGCGAAGATGACATGCCCATGTTTGAGAAATTCATGGAAATGCTCAACGACTGTGATGACGTCCAGGACGTGTATCACAACGCGATCACGCCAAGCTAAAACGGTTTGCCAATATAGAAGAAGCCCGGTCAACCGGGCTTTTTTGTGCTTACTCGAGCAGAAAATTCTCTTGCTCAAAGGCCGTCTGAATATACTTCACAAACACACTCAGGCGCATGGCCATATGGCGATTAGGCGCATACAGTAACGAAATTAATAACGGCGCAGGTTGCCAGGCCTGGAGTACCGGCACCAGTTGTCCTCTGGCTATGGACTCGCCCACAATGAAGGTTGGCAGCAGTGCTAATCCCATCCCTTTTATCGCCGCCTGCCTTAACACGTCGCCGTTATTGGAACTCAACACGCCGTTAATGCGCACACGCTGTGATTTGTTCTGGTACAACAGATCCCAGTAATTGCCATGCACCAGGTTGCCGTACTGCAGGCATGGCAGTTCTTTTAGTTGATCCGGTGAATGGAGCGTCCCGTGGCGTTGTAAAAACGCTGGCGCTGCGCAGATGCAGCGGGAGGTATAAGTAATATCATGTTCAATTAGGGCAGGATTGGTCTCTGGCGGGCCAATACGTAGCGTCATATCAAACTGGTTCGACAGCGGATCACGTTTTTCATCCGATAGGTCCAGTTGCACCTGAATTTGCGGATACGCCTGCATAAAATCCAGTACTACCGGGGTCAGGTGAGTCAGACCAAACGACATTGGGGCATTAATTTTAATAGTACCGGAGAGGGTTTGCTGGTTTTCCTGCAGTTGTAATTCGGTGTCATCGAGATTTTCCAGCAGCGGCAGGATATTGGTCAGATAGGCTTGCCCGGCATGGGTTAAATCCACTTTTCGGGTAGTGCGATTAAATAAGCTCACCCCCAGGTTATCTTCCAGCCACACCACCTGGCGGTTTATTTGTGAGCGGGACAAACCCATTTGTCGGGCGGCGCTGGCGAAGCTGCCCTGACGAGCAACATTAATGAAGGCGCGCATGGCACCAAGCTTATCCATCTTTTTACTCTATTTTGTTGCATGATATGCGACAGTGTATCTTTAATTTTGGTTATTGTCCTTATTATGGCTGCTGATAAGATCTTCATATCACAATTAAGGAGCCTGTTATGGAAATTCGTAAAGCGGCTGCAAGAGGCCAGGTTAATTTAGGTTGGCTACAGTCACAGCATTCGTTCTCATTTGGTCATTATTATGACCAGCGTTATATGGGCCATGGCCCGCTGCGCGTTATTAATCAGGACGTTGTGCAGCCTGGTAGCGGGTTTGGGGAACATGGTCACGCCAACATGGAAATCATTTCTTATGTACTAAGCGGTGAGCTGGCGCACAAAGACAGTGAAGGCAACGAATCGGTTATCCGCCCCGGTGATGTGCAAAAAATGACAGCCGGTACCGGCATTCGTCATAGCGAGTTCAACCACAGTAAACAGTCGCTGGTGCAGTTTCTGCAAATCTGGGTGGTGCCAGACCAGGCCAATGTCGCACCAGGCTATGTGCAAAAACATTTTGCCGGGCTACTTGAGCCAGCTAAAGCGCCCACCCTGATATTTTCGCGACACGGCGAAGGTGAATCGCTGCGGATTTATCGGGATGTGTCGGTACTCGCCGGAAAACTGCTTGATGGCAGTGACTGGCAATATGCAGGCAATGAAAGCCGCATCGGCTGGTTACAGGTAATCGGTGGTAGTGCGGTGGTCAATGACGAAACCGTATCAGCCGGTGATGGCGTTGCCTTTGCCGCTGGTGAAACCGTTGAGGTGAGCCAGACTAACGATTTGCATATCCTCTATTTTGATCTGCCGGTAAATTAAACCATGGCGTGTGGTGGCGAACTTAGCTACAATGCGCGCCGGAGTTGGCCAGGCAATCGCCGCTTTCGTAAGAAAGGGGAGGAAAGTCCGGGCTCCAGAGGGCAGGGTGCCAGATAACGTCTGGGCGGCGCGAGCCGACGACCAGTGCAGCAGAGAGTAAACCGCCTAAGCGCTTCGGCGCCGGTAAGGGTGAAAGGGTGCGGTAAGAGCGCACCGCGCAACTGGCAACAGTTTGTGGCACGGTAAACTCCACCCGGAGCAAGACCAAATAGGCCTCCTACACGTGCGGCCCGCACGGGAGGCGGGTAGGTTGCTTGAGCCAGTGAGCGATTGCTGGCCTAGAGGAATGATTGCCACTCGTAAGAGAACAGAACCCGGCTTATGGCCAGCTCCCCCTCCTAAATTAAAGGGGTCAGAGTACATTAATCGACTAATTAATGTACTCTGACCCCTTTGTTTCCTTCTTCCTTTTAGGGAAGGGGATGTCGCTAGAAAGGCAGTCCCATGGGCTGACCATTCAACATAGCCTCAGCGTTTTCCATACTAAAGGTGATTTCATAACCTTCATCAGTCTCGCTCAGGATGCCTTGCTGAATAAACGCATTAATGGTTGCCTGAGTTTGCTGTGCGATTAAGGCTTTTTGCTCTTCATCACTCATAACGGCAAATTGGGGGTTAGCCGCCAGCTGGCTTTTTAGAATCAGTTCAGCGATGAATAACGCTGCACCTTCCTCAATGGCTAACTTAGCGTCTACCACGGCGTGCTCAGCCCAAAACCTGGCGTCTTCCATGGTGTCTGGCAGGGCCTTTATGCCTACCAGTTTGCTGTTTGCGTATCCCTCAAATTTCGACTCATTAATAACGCCTTTAATCACCGGTAGATTGATTTCAGGGTCAGCCTGTAACTGAGCAAGACCGGCGTCTTTTAAAAACGCCTGCATTACACTATCAGCCTGTTCAGGCTCGTTCATAATGTCTTCTGTCATTTTTTGATAGGCTTTTAAAAAGCTGCCTTGCAGTTTTGCCATCTCAAAATCAAACTGGATGTTCTGCATTGCAACAGTATCGTTAACAAAGCTGGCTACTTTTGTTGAGAGCAGCACATCACCCAACCCGGCGGTTTTATCGAAACTGGTTACAGAGTCCATAACGATATTGTTCAGCTTGGTTTCTTCACTGGTAGTTGGATCCACAATGATCACTTTACCGATGGTAAAAGAAGCCACACCGTCATACAGAGAGTTGTTCCAGGCCTGCATCAAGCCGGTCTCTAAATCGGTAGCAACAGAGACGTTTTCGATAGTCGCTATTTGGGTACCCTGAACAGATAACGCTAAAGACATCGCCTCAACGGTTTCTGAATCTATCGTGTCTGAGCTTAAACTTGCATAGCCCTGCCAACCGGTGGTTGAGACCGTTAACGCCATTTCAGGATGGGTGAAGGTAAACGCAGGCATCACATCATGGTAGGAAACGGTACCAAACAGGTTCACAATCCCCGTGGCGGAGTAGATATACTCTTCACCCTCGGGCAGTGTAAAGCGACCCTCAGGATCATCGATGGCCATATTCACTTGCCAGTCTATCCAGCCCACGCCTAATCCCGACTGGGTTAACAATGGGCCGTGCTGGGCTTCAATCGGAATGGTCAGGGAAAGCTTTGACTTCTCAACCTCATCCGCCTGAGGGCCAAATGCCGCACCATCCAGACTAATAACTAAAGAGGCGGTGGTTGAAAACCAGCTTTGTTCGCGGCTTACAATGCTGGCCTCATAAAAGGGCTGTTCGCTGATTTTTGCTGCGAAGTCGTCTAACTGCTGGTTAAACGAGTTGCCCGCAAAGTGAGGGCCTACCAGGCCAGCGACGAGCACTAACAGCAAAACTATAAGGGAAATTTTCTTCATTGTACTTCCTTGTTTCATCTACAAATAAAAATATGCAACATTGATAAGACAGCCTGACTGAGCTTAATTCAATGTTAATAACCAAGACTGCTTAAACAACAAATCCATGTGCGTGCACTTTATCGTAAAACTTCACGAAATCAAAAAGGTAAAGTAAATTAAAGGGGTCAGAGTACATTAATTAGAAGATTAATGTACTCTGACCCCTTTAATTTTAGGTTGTGTAATACGTTTAGCGATCAACGGTATACACCACGGAGCCCAGTGGCGGTAAGGTGAGGTGTATCAGGCCGGTTTCGCCATCGACAATTAATGTATTAGTTGTTTGAGGTAGATTGAGGTGTTCTGTTAAAGCAACTTCACCCTGTGTTAACTGCCACTTTAAGAGCAACTTCTTTGGCACGGTGAGCTCAATAGTTGCTGGTGTGGTGGCATTAAAGTTGGCGGCAACAATCATGTGTTGTGTGTCTGACCAGCGGGCAAAGGCCAGCTGTGCCGATGAATAATCGCTGTGGTTGGCGAGGCTCGGTGAATGCAGGCTGGAATAGTTACCTCTCATGGCCGGATAGTGTGCCGATATAGTGAGAACCCGGCGGTAGAAGTCACGCAGTGCGTGCTCTTTTTCTGTTAGTTGGCCGCCATCAAAAGCACCGTTATTCATCCAGCGCTGGTGGGCGGGTACGCCGGCGTAATCAAAGATAGTGGTGCGGGACGGATCACCAAAGCCCATGTCTTCACTGCCATCTTCGCCCACTTCCTGACCAAAGTAGATCATGGTTGGTGAGCGGCTGATTAGCGCCGATACCACCATCGCCGGTTTGCCTTTGTCGGCATCCCCGGCAAATGCAGGAGCGGCAATTCGCTGCTCATCATGATTTTCCAGAAAATGCAGCATATGACGCTCGATATCCTGCATGTCCGTCTGTATGGATACCAGGTCTGCAGTATCGCCCCGGCCCTGCATAACGGCTTTTAGCGAATCATAAAATGCCACTTTATCGTAAAGATAGTCCACTTTACCCAGCTGAAGATAATCACGGTAAAGGTGCGGTTGATATACTTCAGCCAGTAAAAAGGCATCAGGGTTGCGTACTTTAATCGACGAATTTAAATAAGACCAAAACTCAACCGGTACCATTTCGGCCATGTCGTAACGAAAGCCGTCTACGCCTTTATCGAGCCAATAGTGTGTGATATCCCGAAATTTCTGCCAGGAATCAGGCACGTCTTTGTCTTGCCAAAAGGCGGCGTGGGCGGCATGGTTTAGTTGTTCAAAGCCAGTGGGCAGCAATGGAAAGTCTTTACTGCCGTCCGGCCGGATACCGTAATTGACCTTTACGGTTTCATACCAGTCATTGGTATCGGGTTGGGCCGCCCGCGAACCGTTGCCCGTCCACTTAGCCGGGTTTTCATCGAACTTACCGTCAGCTAGTGGGTGGGGCTCGCCACCAAGAGGCTGATATCCGTTATCGGCGGCGGGGACCTTGAATGATTGGCCTACCACGTAATAGAAATTATTGTCCCTGGCATAAGTGACCGCGGTATTATCTTCTGTACCGAAGTCGCTGACACCACCCGGACGCGAAATAGAATGATAGTTGCGCGCCACATGGTTAGGCACAATATCAATGATCACTTTCATGTCATGGGCATGGGTTCGTTCGATGAGCGCTTCAAATTCAGCCAGACGGTTGGCTGGATCAACCGCTAAATCGGGATTTACATTGTAATAATCTTTTACCGCATAAGGCGAGCCAGCACGGCCTTTCACCACATCCGGGTCGTCATCGCTGATACCATAGGTGCTGTAATCATTAATCACCGCGTGGTGAGGCACCCCGGTATACCAGATGTGCGTGATGCCCAGTTCTTTAATGCCTTGTAGCGCATCGTCGGTAAAATCAGCGAATTTACCTACACCATTTTCCTGAAGCGTGCCCCACGGTTTGTTAGTGGTATTTTTATTCCCGAATAAACGGGTGAAAACCTGATATACCACCGGCTTGCCTGCTGCCAGGGAGGCTTGCTGATGCGGTTGTTTGTGGCTGGCAGTCACGTTGGCCTTATTCGTCGTTGGGGATGGATTACACCCTAACAATAACGCAGCCAGAACGCTTAAAGAAAGGCCTTTTCTGGCTTTGCTTCGGTAACAATGGAGCATGGGCTAGGCTCTCTCAATTGACTTTTCCCCAAGCATAGCGGTTGATTTTCCGTAAAAACACATACATACGTATTCAACGATGCAAATCTCTTTTGTGAGATCATGCCAACCATGGTAACAACTAGCCGGGCAATAATGCTGCCGCAGCCAGTAATGTCATGCCAATTACCAGCCAACGATAGTGTTTTTCGTTGATCCGCTTTACCAGCCAGATCCCTAAGTACACACCGGCAATTATCAGGGGTAAGGCGATAAGGTTTAAAGTAAAACTTGGCCAGGAGATGGTTTCCCATACATACACATGGAAGGGTACTTTGAAGATATTGATTACCAGGAAAAACCAGGCAGCGGTGCCAATAAATTCATTCTTAGGCAGGCGCATACTCAGTAAGTAAACGGCCATTACCGAGCCGGCGAGGTTGCCTACCATGGTGGTAAAACCACCAAGCACCCCCGCCAGAATGGCGAACCAGGTATAGTCTGGTACCGCAGATTTATTGCGCTCTAGCCAGAGCATAAGGCCCACACTGGCAAAAATAATCACCGCCATAATTTGCATAAACAGCGCATCGTTAATGTGGTCGCCCAGCCAGGTGCCAATAACTACCCCGACAAATGCTGACGGGAAGAGTTTCATAAGGAACTGCCAGTTAGCATGGCGGTGATAATGATGCACGGCAAAAATATCGGCCATGATCAGCATAGGTAACATTACGCCAGAGGAATGCTTACCGCCAAATAGCAAGGCAAGCAGTGGCACTGATAACAATGTCAGACCGTGGATCCCGGCTTTGGCCAGGCCAACCATAAAACCAATAGCCAGCACCAACGCTATGTCAAAACCAGTGAGTGAAGCAAAAATCAACAGTATATATCCTAAATTAACAACAAGGCCCCGGCACTGCGCCAGTACCAGGGGCCTATTGAACCACAAAGCAAACGGGGTTAGAAAGTGCTTAAATTGCCATTAGTTGGAATGGCGGGCAGGCTCCTGGCTATCACAATATGCGGTAACAATATGCATTGCTTCATTTAATGAGTTTGCCAGTGCAGCTACGCAGTCTTTATCCAGCTTACCCTGCTCAGCCATTTTATGCAGTTCGGCCAGTGAGTCTTCAACCGACCAGGGTTTCTTGTACGGCCGTTTATGGGTCAGGGCATCAAAGATATCGGCCACGGTGACTATCCGGGCTTCAATGGGGACTTGCTCGCCCTTAAGTTTGAAGGGGTAGCCGGAGCCGTCGGGATACTCATGATGAAAAGCAATAATATTGCGCATGATCCGCGCATCATTAAATTCGATCAGATTAAATTCTGCGAGGATGGAATCAATCATATCCACGCCTTTTTGTACATGAGTTTGCATGGTTTGACGTTCGCTATCCGTAAGCTTGCCAGTCTTCAATAATATGGCATCGGGAATGCCTATTTTGCCAATATCATGAAGCGGCGAAAACAGATAAATGTGCTCAATGTCTTCATCGGTGAGACCAAAGTGAGTGGGTAAATTACGGGCAATGAGTTTGCTCAGTTCCGCCATTCTGGTGAGATGCATGCCCGTTTCAAAATCCCGCAGATTGGCAATGCTGCGAATAGCCGATGCGGTGGCAACCAGTAGATGGGCGGCAGCGAGTTCATTGGCAATAGCATCACAAATGCTTGCGCAGCGCATGAGAAGGTCGCGCTGGATACCGGGCGTAAAGCTGTCTCTTTCGAGGCTGTCGATAAATACAAAGCCCAGAAACTGACCCTGACGCAGGATGGGAATGGTAAACGAACTCAAATATCCTTGCTCAAGCAACCAGTCAGAATGCACCGAACCCCCATGAATTTCAGCATTGATATCATCAATGACACGGCTTTGTTGATGATTGGCCAGGTGCAGTAAAGAGGGTGTGTCGTGCAGCTTTACCTCGTAACCGGCAATGGCATGACCCTCACGGGTGCTGTTAATGAAGGTTTTAAGAACATCTGTGGATTTATCATAAATAGCGCAGGCCAGTCGGCAAATATGCGGATAGTCGGCTAACAGTGCTTCGTGAAATCCTTGTAGCTTGCCGGTAAGCGACTGGGAAGTAACAGAATGCAAGGGCTGAAATGAAGTCAATTGAGGATCTCTGAGTAAATATGCACATCTAAAGTATAAAATTAGACCACAATAACGACTCCCTCAAATTTTACCGCACTTTCTTGGCTTTTGTTAGGTTGTAATGTATCTGTAAAATTCGTCGTTTTACCTTAATGGGCTTTTAAGCGATTGTTTTAAGAACGCAACAGTGTAATCGTATAAAAAATACAAATTTAAATTACTCTGGAGTCTCTTACATGTCAGCCCCTTTACTATCCCGGCGCAAACTTTTACAGCAGTCTCTGTTACTTTCTGGCTCTTTAGTTACTGCCCGGGCCCTCGCCGAAACCTGGCCCACCTTGCCGCAATCTGGTTTGCCTGCCGTTGAACTGGCCGGTGATGAAGCCTACTGGCGGTCGGTAAGCGCATTTTATAAAAAGACCGAGGGCATTGTTAACCTGGAACACGGCTACTGGGGCAAAATGTCGTTACCTGTGGAGCAGTCTTATATCGAACTGACCCAAATGGTAAACCATCAACTTTCTTATTACGCTCGTAAAGATTGGTATGCCGATGCAAAACAATCGGCCAGCGCGATAGCAGAGGCATTAGCGGTGTCTGATGAGGAAATTGCGCTCACCCGCAATGCCACCGAAGCCATGCATAATCTGCTGTTTCAGTATAAGGGGATAAAACCCGGCGACACACTACTATGGGCCGATATTGATTACCCTGCATTTAAGCGCACCATGGCGGCACTGGCTGAACAACGCGGTGCAACCGGAATAGAAATCACCTTGCCTGCGCAAGTCTCTAAACAACAATTGCTGGAAGTCTACCAGGAAAAAATCCGCAGCACGGCAAACCTCAAACTGATGATCCTTACCCATGCCTCCAATCAACACGGGATAATATTGCCGGTGGCTGAGATAGCTGCTTTTGCCAAACAGCATGGCGTTGATGTGATCTGCGACTGCGCTCAGTCCTGGGGCCTCATCGACTTTACCCTGCCGGAGTTGAATGTTGACTGGGCGGTATTTAACCTTCACAAATGGATTGGTTCACCGGTGGGGGTTGGCGCTTTATATATGCGTAAAGGCACGCTGGACAAAGTAGCGCCTTATCCTGGTGAGTCCGATCCGAGTAACACCCTGGTACATAAGCGCGTGCATATGGCTACGTCTAATTTTGCTGCTTTTCTTGCTGTACCAGATGCTATCCGTTTTCACAATAAGGTGGGGCCGGCAGCGAAAATGGCCCGCCTCAAATACCTGCGGGAACGCTGGGTGGGCCAGGCCCGTAACATGCCGCACATTGAAGTACTCGGTGCAACGGATGATGCAAGTGCCAGTGGGATGGGGGCTTTTCGCATTGCCGGTGAAACCAATGCTGAGCAAATAAATCAGTTGCAGAAACGGCTGGAAAACGACTTTGGCGTGTTTACCGTGGGTCGTCACGATCTGGTCAGCGGCAGCTGTATTCGGGTTACGCCGCAGGTTTTTACCACCCTACAAGAGATTGATGTTTTGGTAGAGGCACTATCCCGGCTAGCCTGAAACGAGCAGTAAAAATAACCTTATATTGTACGTCTTTTAATCCGGTGTGACTGTTACAAATAGGTGAATTTTATAAATTTTTTGATTCATCTAACTGTCAGAGAATGTTCATGGGTTTGTCATTGTGTGGGGCTAATCTTGCGCGCCAAATATCCCTATAAAATCACACAGGAAAACACACCCATGAACACAACTCAGTTTAAGCAGCGTTCGCTGCTTGCGCTATCGGTTATTGCTGCATTCGCTTCTACCAGCGCGTCTGCTGAAACCCCGCTTGCAACCCCCGAGCCTGCTGAAATTGAAGAAGTCACCGTTGTTGGCCGCAGCGTTTCTTATGCAAACAATGCGACCGAAGAATCTATGCTTAAACAGCAAACCAGCATGACCAGTGTGCTGGCAACCATTGATAACCTGCCTGGTGTGCTGATCAACGAAGGCGATACTTTTGGTTCCGATGACTGGTCTACCAGTATCTCAATTCGCGGCTTTTCGGTTGATATTGACCAACAACAAATTGGTATGACCGTTGACGGCATTGCTAACGGTAACTCTAACTATGGCGGTGGTGCCAAAGCAAACCGCTATATCGATACCGAAAACCTGCGCGCCGTAGAGGTATCACAGGGTACCGCAGATATTGCTTCCCGCTCACACGAAGCGCTGGGTGGTACCATTAACTTCACTACCATCAACCCTGGCGTGGAAGAGCAACTAACCGTTAGCTCAACGTTTGGTGACTATGACGCGCAAAAACTCTTTATGCGCTACGAAACCGGCGAACTGGCTGCCGATACCTATGCGTGGATCAGTATGTCTACCCAGGAAAACAGCGATTGGATGACTAAGACCGGTGAAGCTGAACGCGACCATATGGCAGCTAAGTTTGTCAGTTATATGAGCAATATGGATATTACCGGGTATATTTCTTACGACGATACCCATGAAGACAACTACCAGCGTATTTACAGTCTGGCACAATTTGAGCAAAGTCCGGCGTGGGACGAGCTGACGGCCAACTGGACCGGTACCCCTTATATCGACCAGTCTTACCGTCGTGGCTGGTCAACCCTGCGCGAAAACCTGTTTGCATATCTGGAAGCTAACATGACCTTTGGGGATGTAGACGTGAAAGCGAATGCCTACATGCATAAAAATGAAGGTCGCGGCGACTGGGTACCACCTTATATAGTTGACGTGAATGATGATGGTAGCAACGGCCACTCTGAACTGGTCCATGGTAATACCTATGAAGGCGGTGCGCCTTTAGGGCAAATCTACTTTGTGGATGCTAACGGTAATTCTTTATCGCCTGTGGCCGACTGTGAAAGTTCTCTGACATTCCCTTATGGTGGCGGCGGTGCCGAATACGACCCTGCTTGTTATCCGGCAAACGCGATTCCGGTGGGGTCTTATCGCCATACCAACTACAAAAAGGACCGTGTTGGTATCAATATCGATGCCGTATGGACAGCGCAGATTGGCGATTTTTATAATACCCTGCGTGCCGGTTTATGGTACGAAGACTACGAGCGTAAGGAAAATCGCAGCTGGCAGAAAATCATCGATTCACGGGTAGGCTTCGAGTTTGATGAAACCCCTTATTGGGTGCAGTACAGCAGCGAATTCCCGGTTGAAACGCTGATGTACTATCTGGAAGACGAAATTGATTTAGGTATGGCGACCCTGCGTGTTGGCGCTAAGAAATTTAACGTCGATATCGAGAAAAAAGACCGGTTTGTTCCGGCTAACAGCCTGTCGGTTGAGTCTGACTCTGATGTACTGTTTTCTGCGGGTGTAGTTGCGCCGGTTAATGATGAAATTGAAGTGTTTGCCGGTTTTGCGCAAAACTATGCTGCCATTAAAGACGGCGTACTGGAAAGCAGCTCGGTAGATATCTCGTCGGTTGAACCGGAAACGGCTGACAATATCGACGTAGGTGTGCGTTATGTGGCTTTTGATATCAGTGCCAGCATCACTTACTACAACATCGATTTCGATAACCGCATTACTTACCAAAGTGCTGAAGAGGCTGATGGGGTCGATTACTTAGGCGAGCTGGATGGTACTTACGTTAACGTGGGCGGTGTAAAGTCCGACGGTATTGAGGTCGCCATGGATTATACCATTACCGATAAACTTGGCCTGTATTTCTCGTACACCCATAACAATTCAGAGTACAAGGATCCGGCTGCGTCGACCGGTTTTGTTGATGGTCAACGCGTAGTTGGCTCAGCTGAAGATATGTTTGTGGTAAGTCTGGACTATACCGCAGATGTTTACAATATGGGCTTGTCGACCAAGTATGTGGGTGAGCGCTCAGCCGGCTCTTTTGATGTTGATTCTTACACTGTCGCCGACTTCTATCTTGGTGCGGTGGTCGATTCGCCGGTTCAGGGGATCAGCAATATTGATGTCCGCTTAACTATCAACAACCTGTTCGACAGCAGCTATTTAGGTACAGTGGTTAATGGTGGGGCCTGGATTGGCGCCCCGCGTACGGCAGCCCTGAATTTAAAAGCGAGCTTTTAATTGCGCAACAGCCTGGGGAAGTCGTCTGGACTTCCTTGAATAGGCTACTTCATCAAGCGCCGGTATTTGCCGGCGCGTTTTTTGCTTTGCACATAATGAAGTGCTCCGTTCTGTCAATCTTTGACACAACTGAAAAATGCACGCCTTTAATCGTCAGAACAACAGGCCTTGGGCAACCCGCTGACTATTTAATGGAGAAAGGCGTAAAGTTAGTGTGTTCATCGTATACATCAACGCCCTCTGCACGTTTCAGGACCGCAATAATTTTGTAGGTGACTGGCGTTAACAACACTTCCCAGAGTACTTTTAGCGCATAATTGGTGGCCATTACCGTAAAGATAAGCTCGGTACTCCAGATCCCCCAGAACGCCACAGGATAAAATACGGCGGAATCTACCGCCTGGCCAACAATGGTTGAGCCGATGGTGCGCTGATAGAGTGCCTTTCCTTTGCTGAGCACTTTCATTTTGGCCATCACAAACGCATTGGCAAACTCACCTAACCAGATTGCCAGTACTGAAGCGAGCACAATACGTGGCGCCTGGCCAAAGTTCATGGCAAAGGAATCCTGACGGCTGAGTCCGCCGCCGAGGTCTTCATTCCAACCTGGCGCCGGTGGCATTTCAGTAATAAACCAGGCCATAAAGGCTGCAAACCCGGCGGCAAAGAAGCCCGCCCAGATTGCCCGGCGTGCCCGTTGATAACCATAAACTTCCGTCAATACATCGCCCAGTACATAGGATAAAGGAAAGAAGATTACGCCGGCACCAAAGGTAAAACCGGCAACTTCGGCCACTTTACCCGCGCCGATAATGTTAGAGCACACAATTAAAATACAGGTGGCGGCCAGTACAAAATCAAAAAAACGAAAATGACGGGTGGAAGTGTCGGTAACTTTATTCAGTGACGCTGTCATAAAAGTTAAAGCTAAGTAATGGAAAGGCAATCCAGTGTGGCACAGTCTTCATTACCCGTGCAATACGCAGTGCAACGCAAGCCGGTGTGAGATGCCCGGTATTATTGAAGTGTTGGTCATTACGCTGAAATATGCGGCAGTCATACTGAATCTATAAGCGGGACGTTGGTTTGCATCACCAAGAGGACATTATCGATAGAAAACATGATCCTCTGTTCATTTAAATCGATTGTTTGTACTGGCATGGTAATTGATTGCTTCTGGTATTGAACGTATACCCGGACGCGATGCCAAAGTGCGTTCAACAGCAATGTTGCGCCGGGGCGGACTAAATAAGTACAGCTATATCAGGGTTTACATTTGCATCTGACAAATAACAAACTAGCTTTAAGATACAGACAGGAAAAAGTGGCATGCAAATACCAACCATCATCGACGTGGAAGCCAGCGGTTTCAGCTCTTACAGTTACCCCATCGAGGTAGGTGTGATCAGGACTGACGGTGCGCGTTTTTGTCGATTGATTCGTCCTTACCCCCAGTGGTCACACTGGGATAAAAAAGCCGAGGCGCTTCATGGGTTAAGCCGCGCCCACCTGCAAAAGTGGGGAAATGATGGCCGCGACGTGTGCTTGGCGCTTAATCAATTTCTGGCCAATGGTACTGCCTATACTGATGGCTGGGTAGTGGATCACCCTTGGCTCATTAAGCTGTATGCCGCAGCCGGCCTGGATATGACGTTCAATGTCAGAGCGCTGGAGTACGTGCTTAGCGAACAGCAAATGGACCTCTGGATGCGCACCAAAAACCAGGTGGTGTCGCATTTCAATGGCTGCCGTCATCGTGCCAGTACTGATGCAGAAATAATCCAGCAAACCTTTATACGCACACTCCCCAAACAGGACACCGATCATCACGTCCGCGCCGTTAGTAATGGCTAAACCGGGCTGAGGTGGGTTAACCTGTTCATCACTCATAGCAAACACTTCATTCAGGTAAGGAAGCGAAATGAAAACAGTGGGCCTCATCGGCGGGATGAGCTGGGAATCTTCCCTGACTTACTACCAGCGTATTAATCAGCAGATTAAACAACGCAAGGACGGCTTGCACAGTGCACCACTGATCCTTTACAGCGTGGATTTTGCCCATATTGCCGCGCTGCAGCACAACAATGACTGGCAGCAACTGGCGGAATATCTGGCATCCGTCGGCGAAAATCTCGAGAAAGCCGGAGCCGAGGCTCTGGCGATTTGCACCAATACAATGCATAAAGTGGCGCCCCAGATAGCAAATGTGGTGCGCATTCCGCTGTTGCATATCGGTGACGCCTTGATCGCCGAAAGTCGCATCCGGGGATATCGACGTTTGGGCTTGCTTGGTACTGCCTTCACTATGGAGCAACCTTTCCTGCGCGACCATTTAACCAAGAGCGGGTTGTCAGTACTGATACCTGATGCCGAAGCACGAGCAGATGTGCACCGGGTGATTTATGACGAACTTTGTCAGGGCGTTATCCGTCAGCAATCGCTTAACCGTTACCTGCAAATTATCGATAATCTTAAAGCGAAAGGAGCTGAGGCCGTCGTTTTGGGCTGTACCGAAATAGGTTTACTGGTGGGCGCCGAAGACAGTGCTTTGCCAGTGCTGGATACGGCACTGTTACATGCCGACAGTGTCGCTGACTTTATTCTTAGCGAGCAGACAACAGGACCGGGCTAAAAATAGTAATGCACGCCCATAACCAGCGAATTGATATCAATCTGACCGGTGTCGCGGTATTCGTAGCCCACGGCCACGCCGAAACCGCGCATTTCACCAAACTGCCAGCCCACGCTGGCTGCTCGGTCGCTGTCGCTTACCAGCGGCATAGCACTAGCCTGCGGTGTGAGCGAATACTGAGTTGAGCGAATGGTGGCGTATATCCATTGAGCGGAGTTAACCGGCAACGCCCGACGGGCCGATAAACTTACTGCTTCCAGGCTCACCACAGATAACGGCACAGTGCGCGCGTCGCTGGCAAATCGGGTCGCATAAGAACGATTTATCTCAACACTAAAATTCCACTTGGGCAGGCGCTTACTTTGATAAGCAATAAAATACTGAGTATTTCCCACAGGCTGAGTGACCAGTGAAGAATCTGGCAACATGGCAGCTTGATTGGCCAGTAGCGGACAACTAAACATCGCAACCAAACCAAGCAAAAACAAGCGGAAAGGGGGCTTGTTCATTGTGAGGTCTTCCCATGTGTGAGTGCAAGTAAAGCGTACAGTTTCTTTACGCTGTGTTATTCCAGTATTTTTATAACTGCTTAACGATTTATCCTGCGCATCACGTTACTTCTTGTCGCGAGTTGTTGTGAGCGCCTGAGAGTAAATCGCCGGCTAAAAAGCGCTGCGGGCTTTTACGGCAGCATAGTATCAATATAGACCTAATCAGAGCTGATACCAAGCGTGAAGAGCAGTTTTTTTACCCTCGAATTTTCGTCGATTTGGCTGGCGAAATGGATGCATATCAGCTAGCTTTAAACGTAACAACAGGGATAAAAATGACGCCCTTAAAGGCACATTTTTTCATAAAGATGAATTTTTAATTTTATATAAAACAATAGGTTATTGTAGTCGTTGATGAACATTGTTGCTTTCGGGATTCAATCAATACGGAACCACTGATAAGGCGGCCACGGACGTTGCCCACTGAGGATCAAATAATGCGAGCAGACTGGGAAATTGAACGAAAATTTGTTGTTACTTACTTACCTGAGGGATTACTGGAAACACGGGTGCCAGTGGTAGTCAGACAGGGTTATATTGTTGCAGAAGGTGGCCGGCATATAACAATACGAGATGACGGTGGTGATTACACTATGACAGTCAAACAGGGGGTTGGTTTTAAACATCACGACACTGAAATTTCCATTAGTGCAGAACAGTTTAATGAATTATGGCCACTTACCCAGCACATGCGGGTGGAGAAAAAACGCTATCGAATCGGTTTTTCTGGCCATAAGTTGTTATTAGATGTGTTTACTGGTCATCTCGAACCGCTGATCCTGGTAGATGTGGAATTCGACAATGAAGTGCATAGCCGGCAATTTTTACCGCCGGATTTTGCTGAGCTTGAGGTAACGCACCAGCGTGAATACCAAAATGTTCACCTGGCCAGAATGGGGTTGCCAGATGCGTTAGCGCTGGCGAGTGTGTATTCGTGAAAACAAAAACGCCAGACATGGGTCTGGCGTTTGAAGCAACAGCGCAGAGCTTAAACCGAAGCGCGTAAAGCTTCGGCTTTATCGGTGGCTTCCCAGGGGAAGCTGTCACGACCAAAGTGGCCGTATGCTGCCGTAGGCTGGTAAATTGGGCGTTCCAGGTCGAGCATCTTGATAAGACCATAAGGACGTAAATCAAAGTGCTCTTTAACCAGTGCTACCAGGGTTGCCTCGTCATACTGGCTGGTGCCAAAGGTATCAATGCTGATAGACGTTGGCTCGGCCACACCAATGGCATAAGACACCTGAATTTCACAACGCTTGGCCAGACCCGCTGCGACAATGTTTTTCGCTACATAACGACCAGCATACGCGGCTGAACGGTCTACCTTGGAAGGATCTTTACCCGAGAAAGCGCCGCCACCGTGTCGCGCCATACCACCGTAGGTATCTACAATGATCTTACGGCCAGTCAGACCGCAATCGCCCATGGGGCCGCCAATAACAAAGCGTCCGGTTGGGTTAATATGAAATTTTGTATTGGTCGTAATCCATTCTGCCGGTAACACTGGCTTAATGACTTCTTCCATTACTGCTTCACGTACAGTTTCAGTAGAGACGGAATCACAATGCTGGGTAGACAGTACCACCGCATCGATACCCACCGGCACATTATCTTCGTAAATAAACGTTACCTGGCTTTTCGCATCCGGACGCAGCCATTCGAGCTTGCCCGATTTACGCATTTCTGCCTGACGCTGCACCAGACGGTGAGAATAGGTAATGGGAGCAGGCATTAACACTTCGGTTTCGTCGCTGGCATAGCCAAACATCAGACCCTGGTCGCCAGCGCCTTGTTCTTCCGGGCGAGAGCGGTCTACACCCTGATTGATATCTGGTGACTGCTTACCAATGGCATTGAGTACTGCACAGGAATCTGCATCAAAGCCCATATCGGAATGGGTGTAGCCGATTTCGCGCACAGTTTGGCGGGTCAATTCTTCAATATCCACCCAGGCTGAGGTAGTGATTTCACCTCCAACCAGCACCATGCCGGTTTTTACATAGGTTTCGCAGGCGACTCGCGCCTGGGGATCCTGCCGCAGGATCGCATCAAGTACCGCATCGGATATTTGATCGGCAATCTTGTCCGGATGGCCTTCTGAGACTGATTCGGACGTAAATAAATGGGCTGCCATTACATGCTCCGTGTTTATTTAAATTTATATTCGGGGCGTATTGTTCACCACAACACCGGTAAAACAGTAAACTCACCGCTCTGGGGCAGTTTTACGAAGGCTATGGTCGTTGTAGATCAATACACAGGCGACTATTGTAGCAAGCTAGTGTATAAATACCAGTCTTTACTTCTGGACGTCTAAAAGTCTATTTGTTACGTTTACTTGACAGTCCGATGCTGAGTGCCGGTCAGCACTCAGCGGTGTCGGCATTATTAAATGCTCCGACAAGACCAAAACACATTGAACTGCACTGGCCGGTGGGTAACAATATACAGCCTGAATGTTGTTATGTTTGTTGGGATGCTATGGCGATATAGCCTTCAGCAAACATAAGTACATTTGCCAAACGCTTATGTGTCAATAATAAGAGTTAAACGCCACCAACTGGCACCCAAATTACAATTCAGGAGTTAACATGCCGTCTCGTCGAGAACTCGCTAATGCTATCAGAGCATTAAGTATGGATGCTGTTCAGAAAGCCAAATCAGGTCACCCTGGTGCGCCAATGGGCATGGCTGACATCGCCCAGGTCCTGTGGTGCGATCACCTGCAACATAACCCGGCTGATCCAGCCTGGGCTAACCGCGACCGCTTTGTGTTGTCGAATGGTCACGGCTCTATGCTGCTGTATTCACTGCTGCACCTCACCGGCTATGAACTGCCTATCGACGAACTCAAGCAATTCCGTCAGTTGCATTCTAAAACCCCTGGTCACCCTGAGTATGGTTATGCACCAGGCGTTGAAACCACCACGGGCCCGCTGGGGCAGGGCATTACCAATGCTGTTGGTATGGCGCTGGCTGAAAAAGTACTGGCGGCGCAATTTAACCGCGATAACTTTGCGGTAGTCGACCATTACACCTACGCGTTTTTGGGTGATGGCTGCCTGATGGAAGGCATTTCTCACGAAGCGAGCTCATTGGCTGGCACGCTGGGTCTGAATAAGCTGATTGCGTTCTGGGACGACAACGGTATTTCTATCGACGGTGAAGTTGAAGGCTGGTTTACCGATGATACGCCAAAACGTTTCGAGTCTTATGGCTGGCATGTGATCACGGATATCGACGGTCACGATCCGGAAGCGATTAACAGCGCCATTGAAGCGGCGAAAGCGGAGACCGGCAAACCGACGCTGATTTGCTGTAAAACCGTTATCGGTTTTGGTTCGCCTAACAAGCAGGGTAAAGAAGACTGCCACGGCGCACCATTAGGCGATGACGAAATTGCCCTGACCCGCGAAGCACTGGGCTGGAGTCATGCGCCGTTTGAAGTGCCCGCTGATATTTATGCCGGTTGGGATGGCAAAACCAAAGGCGGAGAAGCGCAACAGGCCTGGAACCAGCTGTTTGCACAATACGCTGAAACTTACCCGGAGTTGGCGACTGAATTAAAACGCCGTTTAAGCGGTGACGTACCGGCAGACTTTGTCGCCAAAGCCGACGAATATATTGCTAAGCTGCAGGCTAACCCGGATACCATTGCCAGCCGTAAAGCATCACAAAATGCGCTGAATGCGTTTGGGCCGCTGTTGCCTGAGTTATTAGGCGGTTCGGCAGATTTGGCCGGTTCAAACCTGACCATCTGGAACGGTTGTAAAGGCATAGAAAAAGACGATGCCAGCGGTAACTATGTCTACTATGGCGTACGTGAATTTGGTATGTCTGCGATGATGAACGGGATTGCACTGCACGGTGGATTTAAAGCCTACGGTGCAACTTTTCTGATGTTCATGGAATATGCCCGTAACGCAGTACGTATGGCGGCATTAATGAAGCAGCCGGTAATCTTCGTATATACCCACGATTCAATTGGTCTGGGCGAAGATGGCCCGACTCACCAGCCGGTAGAACAGGTGGTGGCAATGCGTGCTACGCCAAATCTTGACAACTGGCGTCCTTGTGACCAGGTCGAATCAGCGGTTGCCTGGAAAGAAGCCATTTTACGCACTGACGGTCCGACTTCCCTGATCTTCAGCCGTCAGGGGCTGGCGCAACAGGAACGTACTGAAGCGCAGGTGGCTGATGTAGCCAAAGGCGGCTACGTACTGGTGGATTGTAAGGAGACGCCAGAACTTATCCTCATTGCCACCGGCTCTGAAGTACAGCTTGCAGTGGATGCTGCCGTAAAACTGAGCGAGCAGGGCAAAGCAGTGCGTGTGGTATCCATGCCATCGACTGACGTTTTCGATCGTCAGGATGCTGCATACCGCGAGTCAGTACTGCCACCTACAGTGATTAAACGTGTTGCCGTTGAAGCACTGTCAAAAGAGAGCTGGTATAAATACGTTGGCTTTAATGGGGACATTGTGGGCATGGACACCTTTGGTGAATCTGCACCGGCCGGCGAGCTGTTCAAGCACTTCAACATTACTGTTGACGCCGTGGTAGAAGCTGCGCTGGGGCTTTAATCTGCCCCGGCCTTTAGGCTGCATAAAAATATGGTAAGACTTGCCATTAATGGCTTTGGCCGCATTGGCCGAAACGTACTGCGGGCACTCTATGAGAGTGGCCGCAATCAGTTTATCCAGGTCGTCGCTATCAACGAAATCGCTGATCCCGACGGCATGGCTCATCTTTTAAAATACGATACTTCCCATGGCCGTTTTGCCTGCCATGTGGAGCGTCAGGGCGAACAGCTCACCGTGGCCGGTGATGTGATCCGCCTTTGTCATCAAACCGAAATAACGGGCCTGCCCTGGGCCGAACTGGACGTGGATATTGTGCTGGAATGTACCGGTCAGTATACCGATAAGGCCAGTGGCCTGGCGCACATTGAGGCCGGTGCTAAAAAAGTGCTGTTCTCTCAGCCTGGTGCGCCGGATATGGATAACACTATTATCTATGGGTGTAATGAAGACACCCTGCTGCCAGAGCACAAAGTGGTGTCTAACGGCTCGTGTACTACCAATTGTATTGTACCGGTGATCCAGGTACTCGACGACGCCTTTGGGGTGGAAAGCGGCACCATAACCACTATTCATTCTTCCATGCACGATCAGCAGGTTATTGATGCTTATCATCCCGATCTGCGCCGTACCCGTGCTGCCAGTCAGTCGATTATTCCGGTGGATACCCGATTGGCCCGGGGGATAGAGCGAATCTTGCCTAAGTTTGCCGGGAAGTTCGAAGCTATTGCAGTCCGTGTACCTACAATTAACGTGAGTGCCATGGATTTGAGTGTGACGTTGGCTAATGAAGTCACCATCGATAAAGTGAATCACGCCCTTAGTGCGGCCCGCACCGGTCGCTTGTCAGGTATTCTTGATTATACCGAAGAGCCCCTGGTATCGGTCGATTTTAATCACGATCCCCATTCGTGTATTGTAGATGGTACACAAACTCGGGTGAGTCACCGCCAGTTGGTTAAAACTCTGGTGTGGTGTGACAACGAATGGGGTTTTGCCCATCGAATGCTGGATACCGCGTTGGCGATGTATCAAATGGGCAACGAATAATTTAATTTTGAATTCAACAGGATGAGAAGGAAACCTTATGTCAATCCCAAGCATGTCAGACATTGAGTTGTCAGGTAAGCGCGTACTGATCCGTCAGGATCTCAATGTACCGGTAAAAAGCGGTAAAGTGACATCAGACGCGAGAATTAAGGCGTCTTTACCGACTATCAAAGCGGCGCTGGAAGCAGGCGCTGCGGTAATGGTGATGTCTCACCTTGGGCGTCCGACTGAAGGCGAGCCCGCGGAAGAATTTTCACTGCAACCAGTGGTTAATTACCTTAACGACGTACTGGATGTAGAAGTTAAATTGGTAAAAGATTACCTGGATGGCGTAGACATTGAGGCGGGTCAATGCATGATCCTGGAAAATGTGCGATTTAACAAGGGTGAGAAAAAAGACGATGAGGCACTGTCGAAGCAGTATGCCGCATTATGTGACGTATTTGTAATGGATGCCTTTGGTACGGCTCACCGTGCCCAGGCTTCAACCCATGGCGTGGCAAAATTTGCCCCTCAGGCGGTGGCAGGGCCATTGCTGGCAGGTGAACTGGCAGCGCTGTCGAAAGCGCTGGATAACCCGGCTCGCCCAATGGTGGCCATTGTGGGTGGCTCGAAAGTGTCGACCAAATTAACCGTACTTAAATCTCTGGCAGATAAAGTGGACCAGTTGATTGTTGGTGGCGGTATTGCTAATACCTTTATTGCGGCCCAGGGTCACAATGTAGGTAAATCGCTGGTAGAAATGGACTTAGTTGATGAAGCCAAGCGCTTGATTGACCAGGCGCAGGCGAGTGATGGTGATATTCCGGTACCTACTGATGTGGTAACCGGTAAGGCCTTTGCGGAAGATACCCCGGCAGAACTCAAGCCGGTAAGTGATGTAGCTGACGACGATATGATTTTTGATATCGGTCCGGACAGTTCAGCCGCGCTTGAAGATATCCTTAAAAATGCCGGTACCATTGTATGGAACGGCCCTGTGGGTGTGTTTGAATTTGATCAGTTTGCAAGTGGAACAAAAGCGCTGTCAGAGGCAATTGCCGCCAGTGATGCATTTTCAATTGCCGGCGGTGGTGATACGCTAGCAGCAGTAGATAAATATGAAATTGCAGACAAAGTATCGTACATCTCAACCGGTGGCGGTGCGTTCCTGGAGTTTCTTGAGGGCAAAACTTTACCTGCAGTAGCGATATTAGAAGAAAAAAACCGCTAACAGAATAAGTATGTCCCGGCGCCGGAATAGCAGTATTCCGGCGATACCTGCATAAGGATACGCAGGCTGAATGATCGTTTTTTATAGCGCTGTAAGCACTGCTAAGGCTCTGATATAACGTGATTTCGCATGCCTAATAAATGATTTCTCTTAACCCTACAACCGTTTACAAAACGGATAAGAAATAAGGAGTGTTGCACATGGCATCACAGGCTCAGCAAGCTATGCTGGATAAAATCATCACCCAGAAGGGCTTTATTGCCGCCCTTGATCAGAGCGGTGGTAGTACCCCAAAAGCACTTAAACTCTATGGTATCGAAGAATCAGAGTACTCAAACGACGAGGAAATGTTCGACATGGTACATGCTATGCGTACCCGCATCGTAACCTGCAACGCCTTTTCAGGTGAGCGTGTGCTCGGCGCAATCCTGTTTGAAAACACTCTCGATCGCGAAATCGAAGGCTTAGCCTCTTCTCATTACCTGTGGCAGAAAAAACGCGTAGTACCGTTTTTAAAAGTCGATAAAGGGCTAGAAGCTGAAGCCAACGGTGTGCAACTGATGAAGCCCATGCCACAACTCGATGAGCTACTGGCTAAGGCGAACGCCAAGGATGTGTTTGGTACTAAAATGCGCTCGGTAGTAAAACTGGCTAATCATCAAGGCATTAAGGCGATCGTTGAACAACAGTTTGCCGTTGGCAAACAAATTCTGGCTGCCGGTCTTGTGCCAATTATTGAGCCTGAAGTGGACATCAACAGCCCGGAAAAAGCCGAAGCGGAAGCGTTGCTGAAGCTGGAAATTCTTACCCAGCTGAATCTACTGGGTGACGAAAAAGTCATGCTTAAGTTAACTATTCCAACCGAAGCGAACTTCTATAAAGAGCTGGTAGATCACCCTAAAGTGATTAAAGTGGTTGCTCTGTCAGGTGGTTACTCTCGCGATGACGCCAATGCCAAGTTAGCCGAGAACCACGGGATGATTGCCAGTTTCTCGCGCGCCCTGACAGAAGGTGTGTCTGCGCAGCAAAGTGACGAAGAGTTTGAAGCCACTCTGGATGCTGCAATCGAAGGTATTTATCAGGCATCTTTGACTTAAGGTTTAGTTAAACCAGGGACCATTGTGTCTGAGATTTAAAATATTACAAGGCTGCTTCGTTTGACGCAGCCTTTTTCGTTATAGCCCTGTCATCTTTGTCACCTGCCCTCGTCATCCAGGTTAAATAATCAGTCATCCGTTAATTTCCTCTCTCCCGTCATCCCGGAATTTTCGCAGAAAATATCAGGGATCTTCAGAACAGGCTGGCTCATTCAATGAAGCCGTTATCGTTAGAAAGGCTTCAAGGAGATACCGGCTCGCTGGCCGGAGTCGTCATCCATGACGCCTCTACGTTTTTACTGGATCTGCCCATTTACAGTATTTCGCGATAATAAGAACCAAAGGAAGAGCCAAACGCGCAGGCGCGATCATACGCCAGTCATTTCGTCACCCGCCATTTCCTCTCTCCCGTCATCCCGGAATTTTCGCAGAAAATATCAGGGATCTTCAGAACAGGCTGGCTCATTCAATGAAGCCGTTATCGTTAGAAAGGCTTTTAAGAAGATACCGGCTCGGGAGCCGGTATGACGACTCTATTTATGTACCTAATTCATTACAGCAATCGTAAGCACGCCATATCGATAACTCAATAAGGTATGGCTATCGAACAGATATTAGTCTATATTTTGTAACTAAATTTTTACATAGCCAACAATGATAATAACTGTGTGTTGTACATTTAAACAAGGATATTTAGCCTGATGCAGGACGTGCATATGTATATTCAGGTAGGCGTTATCGCTATCGTGGCAATGATAGGGATTAGTTTCACCTTCGCACTTCCAAAGCCGCGTCATCGTCTTAAGGCAAAATCTGCCAGCTATGCCCGCTGGTTTCTGGTGGCGTCCTGGCTGGTGGTTTTCTGTCAGGCAATTTCTCACATAGGCTACGTTCAGATTGGTTTGCCCGGCGTTTACACGTCAGCGGTAACCGGCGCTTATATGTTGTTGATGTCGGTGTTTAAACGTTATGGCATGGAAGTGTCCCAGCGCAAAAAGTTCGCGGCCGTAATACATATTGTTGGGATTTTTGTGGTTACGTCGGTGCTGGTGGCAACCCAGGCCTCAGCGTGGGTTGCGCACAGCCTGGCATTAAGTAGTGTGGCGTTCCCGGTATGGCAGGCGCTTCGTTGTGTGAAACAACACTTCAGTGCGGAGAACATTGGTGGCCATCTGTTGTTTGGCGTGCTGTCTCTGGTAATTACACTGATACTGCTTGGTGTACCGGCTTATCTGACTATTGCGCCGGCAGACAGTCATTATCACCTGGCCACTACGTCGGCATTTATGCTGGTGATCATGCTTATCTTTATGCTGGCTTTTGCGGTGAATATTCTTCAGTCGCTATTGCTTAAACTACGCTCTCAGGTGCATACCGACCCACTCACCGGTGCAAAAAACCGTCACTTCTTTTATGAAATAGCTCCGAAACTTGGGGCGCATGCACAGCGAAAACATGAAACGCTGTCATTGGTAGCGTGCGATATCGACTATTTTAAAGCCATCAATGATGAGCATGGACATGTGGTTGGCGATATCGCTTTAAAACGTTTTTGTGAAATTATTCAGTCCCAACTGCGGCAGGAAGACACGCTGATTAGAATGGGCGGCGAAGAGTTTTTAATTTTATCGCCGCAGTACGACGGTGATAAAGCCCGTCAGATGGCCGAACGTTTGCGTAAAACTATTTTTGAGAGCACCATCTCAGCACGGGGTGTCAATCTTTCACTCACCGCCTCTTTTGGGGTCATTCAGATGCCGCCGGATGCCGACCTTTTCGCTACGGTAAAAAGTGCTGATCAGGCGCTGTTCGACGCGAAAGCGAATGGCCGTAATAAAGTAATAATGGTGTAATTGCTGACGGATTAGCTTACCGCCAGCACAATATCCACGGTGTTGAGATAACTAATTTCCCGTTCTAAATCCGCGGCCATTATCGGCTTGGAATCTAACCAGCCATCCGGAAAGGCCAGGGTTAGGCCGTCTTTTTTAGCGCTGACCTCAAATTCAGGCAAAAAGCCTTCCTGGCGTTTAATGTTGAGGAGCACAGCCAGGCGCAGCAGCGCAATGAGTTTATAAATATCCTCTTTGCTGTACTGGGTAAAACCGGAAATATCCTGCACGCGTATTTTCTTGCGGTGAAAACGCACCAGGGTGGCCAGTAACTCTTGTTGAGATTGAGTAAAACCCGGCATATCCACATTTTGCAGAATATATGCAGAATGACGCTGTACCCGGCGGGTATTTATCTGCAGTCCCACTTCGTGCAACAGGGCTGCCCAGCTTACAATGGCGCGGTAATCGGCATGTCTGAGTTTCCAGGTTTTCTGACATACATCATAAAGGGTTTTAGTGGTGTTCAGCACCATATTGGCTTGTTCGGTATCTACGTCATAGCGGGCGGCCAGACTGCGTGCCGTGCGGCTGCGAATATCGGTATGATGCAGCTCATCTTCCATCTGATACAGCACCCCCTCGCGCAGGGCCGCCGGCGAGTAGTGTAGTGACTTAATCTTTAAGGCTTTAAAAACGCCTATTAACACCGATAAACCTGCAGGGATAACGGCACGGCGGTCTTCACTGATAGCCGGATCGTCAAGGTTATTAATATGCCCGGCTTCAATAAACTGCTTTTGAATTTGCTTCAACCCTTTAAGGGTGACTTCGGCATCATCGGTAGGTTCACGCTGCCCTTCATGGACCACCAGGTTGCACAGGGTTTTAATGGTGCCGGAGGTGCCTATACAACGTTGCCAGCCAAGCCGGCGATAACGTTCTTCAATTGGCTCCATTTCCTGTTCGGCTGCGGTAATGGCTCGCTCAAAAGCTTTCGCCGACAAATTGCCGGTTTTAAAAAAGCGCTGAGTAAAGCTTACGCAGCCCATTTGCAGGCTGCGACACAGTTTGGGTGTTAAGCCTTCGCCAATAATAAATTCGGTTGAGCCACCGCCAATATCCACTACCAGGCGTTTGCCGTTATCATGACTCGTATGTGCTACACCGGAATAAATTAAGCGCGCTTCCTCCGGCCCGGAAATTACTTCAATGGGGTAGGGCATAATCTCCAGAGCACGCTGAATAAACACCTGGGCATTAACCGCTTTTCTAAGTGTGTAAGTAGCCACTATTCTTATAGAGTCTGGTTCAAAGCCTTTCAGGCTCTCTGCAATGACTTTCAGTGTCGCTAACCCGCGCTCCATGGCCTCTTCAGACAGCACATTGTTGCCATCGAGTCCTTCGGCTAAGCGCACCTTTTGTTTTACCCGATGCAGAATTTGCACCGAGCCGGCCACAATGCGGGCTACTACCAGGTGAAAGCTGTTAGAACCGATATCCAGGGCGGCAACCTTACTGGCTTCGCGACTGTCTACGCTGTCGAAAGAGGCGGGAGTCGGTGTCATTTATTTTTGCTCAAGTTGTTTTAAATAGGCGTAGATTTCTTCCTGCGAACGCAATTTCTTGCGGTTGCCCCTTTTAACATATTGGTTCAACTGGTCTTTGTCGATCTGACGGGCTTTCAGCGTGTCTTTAAACTGAATTTCCATGATATCAACAATGCGTTGTTGCAGGGTTTCATCGTAGATGGGCGCGCCCACTTCAATGCGGTTGTCCATGTTACGGGTCATCCAGTCGGCTGATGAAATATACACTTTGCGGTTACCGCCGCCGTTGAAGATCATGACCCGAGGATGCTCGAGGAAACGATCGACAATGGAGATCAGCTCAATGTTTTCACTGAGCCCTTTAATACCCGGACGTAAACCACACATGCCACGCACAATGCCGCGGATTTTAATGCCAGCCTGACTGGCGCGGTATAAGTCGTCAATCAGCTCTTTATCTACCAGATTATTTATCTTAAACAGAATTTGAGCATCGTGACCTTCTTTTAAGAACTGAATTTCCTGCCGGATTAACGACTGGATCTTGGTACGCGCATTGAGCGGCGATATTTGTAAATGCTGGAACTTAAACCGGCGGTACGGGTAGGAGATCAGTTCAAACACCGAATTGGCTTCTTCTGCCATTTCCTGATTCTTGGTAAACAAGCTGTAGTCGGTATAAATTTTCGCGGTTTTTTCGTTAAAATTACCGGTACCAAAATGGGCATAGTGCATTAACTTACCGCGCTCCTCGCGCGACACAATGCACAGTTTGGAGTGGATTTTAAGTGATGGGATCCCCAGTACCACACGAATACCGGCGTCGGTCATGCGCTTAGACCATTCAATGTTGGCTTCTTCGTCGAATCGCGCGCGCAACTCCACCACCACGGTGACTTTTTTACCGTTGTCCACGGCATCAATTAACGAGCTGACTATTCGTGAGTGGCTGGCAACCCGGTAAATGTTAAGCCGAATCGATTTTACACTTGGATCGAATGCCGCCTGGCGCACAAACTCGGTAAAATGCAGAAAACGGTGATAAGGGTAGTACAACAGAATGTCGTGGGCCGTAATGGCATCAAATACGGTGTTGTAGCCGGAAAAGTCTTTGGTATCGATAGCGGGCAGTTTACTGTTTTCCAGATACTCCCGGCCTACGTTAGGAAAGCCGATGAAATCTTTAAAGTTGCGATAATGCCCGGCCGAATGCAGGGTATCAAGCTTGGTAACCTTCAGGCGCTTTTGCAGATCTTCCACCATGTCTGCAGGCATATCCTGATCGTGAATCACCCGAACCGGCTCGGCAATCAGGCGCTGCTTCATACTTTCCGACATTTTCTCTACATAACTTTCGTCGATTTCGTCGTTAATGGAATACTCCGAGTCGCGAGTCATCTTAAATGAGTAGGACTCCAGGGAGTCAAATTTCACAAAGCCACGGAAGATGTCTTCCATACACAGCTGGATCATGTCGTCGAGCATGATGATGTGTTTGTTTTTGCGGCTCTTCTGCGGCGGGATCAGATGAAAACGTGAAATTTCCCCGGTTGGTACCTGCACAGCGGCAAAGCGCGGATTTTTGCCTTCGCGACGTAATGCCACATACAAATACACCGCTGTGCCGTTTAAGCGGCTTAGCAAGTCGGTTTTCTTGTCGATCAGAATGGGCGCAATATGGCGCAGCACCTTGTTAATAAAATAGTTACGAACCCAGTCGCGCTGATATTCATCCAACTGACTTTTGGGCAGAATATAAATATTGTAGCGGGCGAGGGTTTTCACCACCTCTTTGTGAATAGTGTCGAACTTTTTCGACAATTCCACTACCTTACGCTGGATCTGAATCAATAACCGGCGCTGGTGCTCCGCTTCTTCCTCGTTACCGGCATTATGGGCAATCAGAATTTGGCGCTTTACGTCTGCTACCCGGACCCGGAAAAACTCATCCAGGTTATTCGAGTAAATCCCCAAAAAGCGAATCCGCTCAACCGCCGGATTGTTTTTATCAGCAGCTTCCTGCAAAACGCGTTCGTTAAACGCCAGCCAGCTTAATTCTTTGGGGTAATATAAATCAGTGGATTCCATATTGATAAATCACTATTTCTGCAATCAAAAAAATAGGCTATAGCCTGCCAGCAAAGTGTGACAGACAGTTGACGACACGGCGAATAATCGCCGCTGATGGCCACAGGCAAATTACACAGTGGTAGTAATATCAACAACCAGATCGTTGGCTACCGCTTCCAGCGCGTCCTTCACGTCGTCGCGGTCGACATCAGCTGGAATAGCTACCCGTACGCGAGCTTTAAACATTTCGCTACCCCAGTTAGGCGCACTCTCACAGGTAGAGTTAAAGTGAATAATATTGAGCTCGAAGCGGTTAAGCACATTGGTGAGTTCCTGCACGATTCCTGGGCGATCATTACCCATTACTTCAATGGTGAGTTCGTCCGTATCGGTGGAAGTGGAGTCACTTACCGACTGCGACTGCACCTGCAAGCCGTCGAGGGTGTTAAGAGCGTTAATCAGATCCTGGTGTTTATCTGCCGGCACCAGGGCTTCCACGAAGCCGGCAAACTGTCCGGCCATATGGGCAAAACTGCTGCCCTGCCAGTTGCCGCCGTACTCATATACTTTTTTGGCCACAGCATCAACCAGGCCCGGTTTATCGTTACCGATGATAGTGAAGATGACAGGCTTCATCCCCTTACTCCTTTATTATATCGTGAGTTGGCACGGGTATATTTCACTTGACCTTAAAATATCACAACTTACACTGCTGGGCAGTGCAAATTCACGTAAATCGTTGTTCTATACTCATGAATGTAGCAGACCAGCAGGCAACCTACCTGAAAAAGCGTCATCGCCGCGATCGGATCGCCCGCTCGGTGATTACGGTGTTTGGTTATATTGTGCTGCTTACCATGGTCATGATCATCTGGCATCTGTTTTCCCAGGCTATGGGCATTGCCGGCTCGCCCGACCTGACACCCAAAAAGCAGATAACAGCGTTACCTGAAGGGCGCTTTTTATATGTCGGCGACGTCGCCAACGGGCAGGCCGCCGTTATTGAGGAGCCGGGTTGCAAACTAACGCTGGCTCGACTCGAAAATAATCAGATGACACCAAGCCAGTCGTTACGACGTCCCTGTTCGCATAGCATGGCAGTCACGCTCTCTTATGGCCTGCCTTACGTTACCGATATCTCGGCGACCGGTCAGGTGCGTCTGCTACCGGTGCCAACGGTTAGTCAGCCGCTGCGGCAAACCGGGTTTATCGACACACCTTTAGCCAATGAATTGTCTTTTGCTTTGCCTGAGGAAATATGGGAACAGCAACAAAGCTGGGACTTACAAGTGGGCGAGCTCTGGGTCGCCATGCGTGTGACTACCACCGACACCACCCTGGTACAATGGGTAAATCGCGTCAATCCGGCAGTTACCCGCCGTTTTTATTACGCCCCGACACAGCCAATACTGTTGCTGCCGGATACCCGCCAGGTCATGCTTTTTAATAAAAACACCCTGACGTTTATCGATAACGAAAATCAGCGGTTACACCAGCTAAGCGTTGCCGGAAATGTGCGCTGGGCCGGTACCATAGTGAAAAACCGTTCGATATTTGTTGCCCAGGATAATCAACAGCTCCTGCGGTTAAGCCTGTATAACCAGGCCGGGATTTTACGCTACCAGCCTGCCTTTACACTCCCCCTTAACCCAACAGAAATACCGGTAGCGATGTATTCCCATGCCAGCGTGAATGGCCTTGCGATGATTACCAGTGAGCGTCGATTGCTACTGGTAAACCGTATTAGTGGCGAGGTCGTTGAACAGGCCACTTTGCCTTGGCAGCCACTGGGCGTAAGCTGGTTCGATTCACGGGTATATGTGTATACTGATTCGGCGTACCTTCAGCATGACGTGCACAACATGGCGGGCTTAAGCACTGCCAACAGCTTATTGATGCCGCATTTATATGAAGGCTATCCCAGTGCCGACCAAATCTGGCAAACCAGCAGTGCCTCGGATTATCAGGAAACCAAAATGAGCCTGGTACCTTTATTAGTCGGCAGTTTAAAAGCATCGTCGCTGGCGTTATTAATTGCTATCCCTTTGGCGCTTGGGGCCGCGGTGTACACGGCGTATTTTGCCCGGGCCCGGGTTCGCGACAGCATAAAACCGGTGATTGAGATGCTTGAGGCAGTCCCCTCAGTACTCATTGGGTTTATTGCCGCTATATGGCTGGCACCACTGGCTGAACGTTTTTTATTTTCCTTTGCGGTGTTTATTATCATGCTGCCGGTGATCCTGTTGCTGATAGCGCTGGTTCAGCACCGGCTGGCGCAACTGGTTAGCAGCCGATTACAATATACGGCAGAGATGCTCTTTCCGGTATTGGGGGTACTGCTGTTTGGCTACATTTGTATTGTTTTAGCACCAGATTGGTTACTTAGCGCAACCAGCGCAGAAGACTTCACGTTTTTGGCTCATACCACCGATGTACCGGTAGGCAAAACCACTATTCTGGTGGCCATTGCTCTGGGACTGGCCATTTCTCCCAGCATATATTCACTGGCAGAAGACGCCATTACCGGAGTGCCTCACGGTTTACGGCAAGCCTCTTATGCACTGGGCGCTACGCGGCTGCAGACATTGCGTAGGGTGGTTCTTAAAGTTGCCCTGCCGGGTATTCTGGCGGCCATTATGCTTGGTTTTGGCCGCGCGTTTGGCGAGACAATGCTGGTGCTGATGGTGACCGGCAATACACCTATTGCCGACTGGGATCTCTTCGCCGGGCTTCGGGCTCTCACGGCCAACCTCGCGATCGAACTGCCCGAGGCAGAAGTAAACAGTATTCATTATCAGGTGCTGTTTTTAACGGCCTGTGTGCTGTTCACTTTCACTTTTGTGGTGAATACCCTGGCTGAGCTGCTGCGCCAGCATGCCCGTAAGGTAAGTGGCAATGGGTAGTAGGTGGTCGTTACGGCAATTTTTGAGTAATCGCCAGCAACAGTCGTTTGTGATCAGCCTTGGAGCATTTTGTGCCAGCCTGTTAGTGGTGGTTCTGGCCGGTGTACTGTTACTGATAACTCTGCGTGGGTTGGATTATTTCTGGCCCCGGCCAATACAGAGCATTACGTTTACCACGCCTGATGGCACGCAACAACAGGTGTTCGCGCAAATCAGCGAGCGCCAGATCAACACGTTTGACGATAATAATACGTCTGAGGCGGTGATGTTTCGTTATTCTGATCCCCGCTTTCCTTACGGACGTCAGATGCTGGCAGAGACGGAGGATATCACCAGTATCAGCCTGGCCACTGAGGCTGCCGATATATTGCTTAGCGATGGAACCCGGGTATTCAGCGAACCGGTGGCTATTCATTTACCCGGTGATACCATAGCAGCGTTAAAGGAGCTAGATGTCATCCAGGCCAGGGTGAGCAGCATCCGCGAACAGATTGAAACGGTCAGGTCGCAGCGATTAGCCAGTGTTCATCGCGAACTGTCGAGCCTGGATTTGCGTCAGGTGGCCGAGGATGCGCCTGCCAGGTTACGCTTGTACGAGGCCTTTTCCCGCTGGCAGGCCGAGGTACTCAAGCTGGAAGCTGAGCTGGCTGATTATCAGTTGGTCACCCGCTTTAAAAATGGTAGCGAGTTTTTGCTGCCCATGGATAGTATCGACCGCCTGAGTTATCCGGGACGTCTGGATACGCTGGGCAAACTTATGGTGATGGGGGCCGGTATCGCCGATTTTCTTACCGATGCGCCCAAACAGGCGAATACTGCCGGAGGCGTCTTTCCTGCCTTGTTTGGCACGGTGCTGATGATTTTCGTGATGACCATTCTGGTGACACCATTTGGTGTACTCGCCGCACTGTATTTAAACGAATACGCGCCTAATTCATCGTCTACTGCCGTGATTCGAATTTGTGTCAGCAATATGGCCGGTGTGCCCTCTATTGTGTACGGTGTGTTTGGGCTGGGATTTTTTGTCTATACCGTGGGCGGCAACATTGATGCGTTGTTTTTCTCTGACAGCTTACCCGCTCCCACCATGGGCACCCCGGGCGTATTCTGGGCGTCACTGACCATGGCTATTCTTACCCTGCCGGTGGTGATTGTGGCCGCGGAAGAAGGGCTCAGACAGGTACCCAAAACCCTGAGATCCGGCAGTTATGCGCTGGGGGCAACCAAACTGGAAACCATCTGGTATACCGTACTGCCTATGGCCAGCCCGGGTATAATGACCGGCGTGATTCTGGCCATTGCACGCGCCGCGGGTGAAGTGGCGCCGCTGATGCTGGTGGGAGCGGTAAAATTTGCGCCGAATCTGCCCTTCGACGGCGAGTTTCCATATTTTCACCTGGACCGCCAGTTTATGCATCTGGGTGTATTGATTTACGATGGGGCATTTCACAGCCAGACCGACGTACGCAGTGCGTCACTGATGTTTGCCAGTTGCCTGCTTTTGTTATTGGTGGTGTTTTTTCTTAATATTGTAGCGGTGGTGCTGCGGCGTCGTTTACGTAAGCGTTATTTAAGAGGCTTCTGAAGCATGTTAAAACTGTTCGACAGAGAACAACTCGATTTGGCTAACCTGTCGCCACTACAAACGGCGATAGAGGTGCGCGATCTGTGTTTGCGCTTTGGACAAAAAGAAGTCCTGCATAACATTACCATGCGGATCCCCAAAAATCGGATCACCGCGTTAATTGGCCAGTCCGGGTGTGGAAAATCTACCCTTATCAGCTGCTTTAATCGCATGAATGATTTAATCGATAGCAGTGTTACTTCTGGCGATATTATGATTGACGGCCGCAATATCAACGCTAAAAAAGAGAATCTGTCGGTATTACGTTCGCAGGTAGGCATGGTGTTTCAGCGACCCAATCCGTTTCCGATGACCATTTACGATAATGTGAGTTATGGATTGCGGTTGCAGGGCATAAAGCAACGCCGCATGCTCGACGATGCGGTGGAGCAGGCACTCAAAGAAGCGGTATTGTGGGATGAGGTGAAAGATCGTTTATTTGAATCGGCCACCACTTTGTCGGGCGGGCAGCAACAGCGTTTGGTGATTGCCCGGGCGCTGGCGCTGAAGCCTTCAATACTGTTGCTGGACGAGCCCACTTCCGCGCTTGATCCGCTGACAACTTTAACCATTGAAGAGCTGATGGCGGATTTAAAGAAGCGTTGTACCATAGTGATTGTTACGCACAATATGCAGCAGGCGTCACGGGTGTCAGATTACACCGCCTTTCTGCATCAGGGAGAATTGGTGGAATACAGCGATAGTGACACGCTGTTTACCATGCCGGTGAAGAAGCAAACCGAAGATTATATAACCGGCCGTTATGGCTAAGACAGACCAACGGGGATAATAACATGCGACAGTTTGCCTTAAATACCCATATTTCCGGCCGGTTTAATATTGAGCTGGAAAACCTGCGCAACTCGGTCATGGCTATGGGCGGTGAAGTAGAGCAGCAAATGGCTGACACTCTCAAAGCCATTGGCGCCAATAATCCCGGTTTGGCCGAAAACGTGATTCTCAACGATCTAAAAGTCAACTCGATGGAGATTCAGATAGACGAGGAATGTGTGCGCATTATTGCCAAGCGGCACCCTACGGCAAGCGATTTACGCCTGATTATGATTATTTCCAAGGCGATTACCGATATAGAGCGGATGGGAGATGAAATAGAGCGCATAGCCCGGCTGGTAACGAAAAATAAACTCCCTGCAGATGTATCGATTAAGAGCAGTATGTTGTCGATTGGCCAGCAGGCGCTGGTGATGATGCGTGGTACCTTTGATGCCTTTGCTCGCCTCGACGAGGAGGCGGCGCTGGATGTGTATGATCAGGACAACACTATCGACAGTGAATACAAAAAGCTACTCAGCTATACCGCCGGTGAGATGTCGCGTTCCGAAGAGTCTATGGAAGACTGGCTGGAAATACTGTGGGCGCTACGCTCGCTGGAAAGAATCGGCGATCGCTGCAAGAATATTTGTGAGTACGTAGTGAGTCTCACCCGTGGTACGGATGTCAGACACATGCCGCTGGAAAACATGCAGCAAAAGCTTGAGAATTTATCTTAACACCCGTGCTGGCTTGGATGAAGTATGGTGTGACCGATTTAAGACGGCCCCGATAGCAAAAAAAGACTAAACTGTCATAAAAATGAAATATATGACGAAATTATCAGCGAACAGAACGATTAAAAGCGCAAAATCCGTTAAACATTAAAAATGCGCTATTGCATCGCGTCGTATTAGGCTATCATGCGCCGCAACGACGAAAGTTAGTACGAAAATTGTTCTAATTTGGGTGCTAAACACACATCGTCTGCCAGTAATCCCATATCTGGCAGGCGCTATAAAACCAGCGGCACAAAGCAGTAATGTATGGCACGCTGATAAGTAGAACCAGGAGCATTTGACTGTGGAATTTCTTCAAAGTTATGGCATGATTTTGATAATCATGGCGGCCGTTGTAGGTTTTGTGATGGCATGGGGAATCGGTGCGAATGATGTTGCTAATGCGATGGGTACATCGGTTGGCTCGAAAGCGCTGACGATAAAGCAGGCGATCTTTATTGCTATGATCTTTGAATTTGCCGGCGCCTACCTGGCTGGCGGTGAGGTAACCTCTACAATTCGTAAAGGTATTATTGATTCGGGCTACTTCATTGATATTCCGGAGTATCTTGTACTGGGCATGATCTCGTCATTGTTTGCTGCCGGTATGTGGCTGGCTGTGGCTTCTTATTTAGGCTGGCCGGTCTCAACGACTCACTCGATTATTGGTGCGATTGTTGGCTTTACCGCAGTTGGCGTTAGCGTAGATGCTGTAGCCTGGGGCAAAGTGGGCGGTATTGTAGGTAGCTGGATTATTACACCTGCTATCTCTGGCGTGATTGCCTACCTGATTTATCAAAGCGCACATAAACTCATTTTTCAAACCGATAAACCGTTTCAGAACGCGCAGAAATATGTGCCCTTTTATATGGCGTTTGCCGGTTTTGTAATGGCGCTGGTTACCATCAAGAAAGGCCTTAAGCACGTCGGCCTGGAGATGAGTTCAAGCAATGGTTATCTGGTGGCTATTGCCGTTGCAGTGGTCATTGCCTTTATAGGTAAATGGCTGATTGGCCGTCAAAAGTATAGCCACTCACACGATGCCGAGCTGCAAAAAGCAAACGTAGAAAAAGTCTTTGCTCTGCTGATGATTGTGACTGCCTGTTGTATGGCCTTTGCACACGGCTCAAACGATGTCGCCAACGCCATTGGGCCATTAGCTGCGGTAGTAAGCGTAGTGTCATCAGGTGGTGAGATTGCCTCCAAAGCTGATCTGGCATGGTGGGTGTTGCCGTTAGGTGGTCTCGGTATTGTTGCGGGGTTAGCGCTGTTTGGCCATCGGGTAATTGCTACCATTGGTGAAGGAATTACGCATTTAACGCCAAGCCGCGGATTTGCCGCTGAAATGGCTGCTGCCTGTACTGTAGTAATTGCTTCTGGTACTGGTTTACCTATCTCCACTACGCAAACGCTGGTTGGTGCTGTACTGGGGGTGGGTCTTGCACGAGGAGTATCTGCGCTTAACCTGGGCATCGTGCGTAACATCATTATTTCATGGATTGTAACGCTGCCTGCAGGCGCGGTACTGTCGGTGCTTTGCTTCTTTGCTCTTAAAGCAGTATTTAGCGTTTAACACCTGATACCTAAACCGGCAATAATAGCGCAACGCATTATTGCCGGTTACTTCCTACCTTATTCTCTCTGTCTATTCGCAGCATTATGCTGCCTGACAATATCTCCCGATCCATATTTGCGATTTACACTTCCGTAAACTGTTGCGTGAGTACAATAAGCGATACTCTGCAGCGAAATTTCGATGGACGCATCTTGAAATATTAAACTTTAGTGAATTTTATATGAATTTTATTTGACACTGATAGTTTGGTGCGTACACTTGCCGACCCTAATGATGGCTAATTTATTAGGGTCTACATTCGAGATGATTAAAAACGTTCTGCACACCACGTGCAAAGGCATTTTGATTGGTGCAATAGGATGCGCCAGTGTTAACGCAGTGCAATTGGATGCAGACATTTCTTATCAGGATAAGGGGTTTACGTTCGAAACCTCTGATGACCGTTTTAAGATGCAAATTCAGGGACGTATTCAGCCACGGTTTGCTTCGCCTTCTGACAGCCAGCCAACCGCACTCGACGATTACTATACCTATACCGAAAACGGTAACGAAATGGGTATTAACCGTGCGCGATTAAAAATTAACGGCCACGCCTATCAGCCCTGGCTGAAATTCCAGATTGAGCATGATTTTGTCAACAGCACACTGCTGACCTACGTGATAAAACTGGAAAAGTTCGACTGGCTAAAATTTAAAACCGGCCAGTGGAAATTTGAATATTCCCGCGAGCGCAGTATCAGTAGCGGTGGCCAGCAAATGCTCGACCGTTCTATCATTAACCGCATATTCACTATCGACCGTCAACAGGGCGCGGCTATCTACGGGAATGTGGGAAGCAATAGCGTTGCGAATTTCAGCTATTGGTTAGGTATTGGTACCGGTAACGGCAGAAGCGCAAATTCCGATGATGGTGGCGATCCGCTTTACTACGGTCGTTTACAATGGAATATAACCGGCTCGGAGTTTGGTTTTAAGGCCAGCGATTTAAAATACAGCGAATCGCCAAAGGCCGCTGTGGCCGTGGCATACTCAACTAATGAGAGTGCGTTTACACGCTTTTCATCGTCTGGTGGTGGCCAGTTGGAAGGCTTTGCTCGTGGCACAAACAACCGCTATAAAATAAGTCAGTACAATGTGGACTTTGCACTGATGTACCGTGGCTTAAGTGCTCAGGGTGAATACCACGAAAAAACCATCACTATTAACGCGTCGGGCGATCCGGATGTAGATTATCGTGGATACTATATCCAGGCCGGTTACTTTGGTTACAAGGCGTTTCGCTGGTGGCCGAAGCCGCTGGAAGTAGCAGTGCGCTATGCAACTTACGAGCAGGTAGATAACGCTCTGGATGAAGAGCATTTCGAAAATGCCATTGCGGCCAACTGGTTTTTCAACGGCCATCGAAACAAACTTACTGCCGACGTGACCCGTTTCAGTATGGATCAGACTGATATTGGCTCAATCAACGAGACTCGCTTCCGTTTACAGTGGGATTTATCCTTCTAAACCCGCGCGCTCGGTTTATATGCTGTGGGGCAACCCCAGCAGCAATATAACACCAGATCGTTTACCGGGTTATCATAAATAGTACAGACATAAAAAAAATCCGGTGACGTAAATCACCGGATTTTCTTTGTTGCGTTACGCGTGGCCTGTACCACCTAAGCGGGATACCCTTACCGGGATCCGCTAAAGCTTAATCGTGTGCCAGAAGTTTAGACTTCTTCTCGATTTTGCAATCCAGAATACGTTGCGCATTTTTACGACCAACGTAAGCTGCTACTGCGTACGGGTGCTTGCGTTTAAAGAATTTTGTGAACGTTTTAAGCATTTTTAAGCCCCCCTAGATATTTTTTCACTCTTTAAATTTATATTATTACAGTTATGTGATCAAGCCCTTTGGGTGAGCTGTTTAATGGGAGGAATAGCTTCTTATCTTCCTGTTTTAAGTTAATATACTGATTTTATTAAAAATAAATATTTAAATAAAATTCAAAAATAGTCATTATTTTTTTTCGATAGACTGGATCCCATCGGATCCAGCGATCATAATTAATAGTAAGTAGGACCGATTTTGCAGGAGCGTTTGTAATGCAAGGGCACTTTAATAACATTCTTTGTGTATTGGGCAGCACTCAGGCGCAACAGCCTCTAATAGAGCAGGCGCTGCATGTTGCTGTTAGCCATCAGGCTGAAATTACCTTTCAACTTGCACTGGAGAACCTGCCACCGAACGCCGGGCTGGTTATGGCGTCGTTTGCGTACCTCGAATCAGAGCAATCGCTGCTTGCTAATGCACAGCAGTGGCTCGATGAAACACTCGCCAAGCTCGAATTTAGCGAAAAACCACAAACAAGAGTGACTGTTGGAAAGCCCTTTTACGATGTAATTCAACAGGTACACAGTGGTCAGCATGATTTAGTGATAGCCCAGGCCCGAAGTGGAGTAAGTGGCTTTTTATTTGGGGCCGATGCCATGCATCTGGTGCGTAAATGCCCTTGCCCGGTGTGGCTGGTGCACGAGGCGCAGGTGCGCAATTACAAAACCGTTATGGCGACTGTCGATGTAAACTATCATTTCACTGATGATGAAAATACCATACGGCGACAACTTAACGACGATGTGCTGAAAAGCGCGGCGGAAGTCGCTTTACTCGAAAACGCCTCATTACACATTGTGCATGTGTACGAAGCTGCACCCGAACATATGGTGCGTGACGGGTTAATGCGTATTAATCGAGAACTAATGGATACCGCTCTGGCCGAGATTAAGCACGAGCGGGGTGAGGCGTTGCAGCAGTTAGTGGCGGGTTTACGCAAAGACTTCGACGAAAAAAGCCTCGCGTATCTTAAACCCCAGATACACTTGGTTGAAGGTTATCCTGGCGCTATGATTTGTCGGACAGCTGAAATGCTTAATGCAGATGTAGTGGTAATGGGAACGGTGGCAAGGACAGGGCTCCCCGGCATTTTAATGGGCAATACAGCCGAAGACACCATTCAGAATCTGGGTTGTACATTACTGGCACTTAAACCCCGAAACTTCGAAAGTATAGTACCCAAGGCGGAAAACTAACCTTTTGAACAGTTGAGTTAACTGACGGGATTTATCATTAATAGCCTCAACGGAGGCTACGTATGATTGATAAACACCCAGCGGTTTATATTCTCACCAATTCACATAAAAGTGTGTACTACACCGGTGTAACCACCAATTTGTTGCTCCGCATCTACCAGCACAAAATGCATCTTGCCGACGGCTTTAGTAAAAAATACGGCTTAAAACTGTTGGTGTACTTCGAAATGCACGAAGACATTGAAGCTGCTATTCAACGTGAAAAACGCCTCAGGCACTGGCGCAGGGATTGGAAGATAAAACTGATCGAAAAACAAAACCCCAACTGGCAGGATTTGTACCCTCTGATTCAGGGATGACAATTTATTTTTCGTCATCCCGGCACTGAGCCGGTATCTCCCAGGTATACTGATTAGTCTAATCAGGGGATTTTTTTGACAGAGGACTGTTCAGTAGATCCCGGATAGTTTCTAAGAAACATCCGGGATGACGGGGAGGTACGCAACTTCCGGGCTGACCGGGAAGAATAAATATCCCGGGTGACAGGGAGATAGCTAACTTCCGGTACGTGGGAAGTGAGAGAATCCTAAAAAGTATATACCTGAGCTTTGGCTAGCATATCATCAGCCGACAAGTCTTCGGTTACGCACCGCTTAACGTCTTTTTTGCTGAAGATATATACACGATCAGCGCTTTTCCCTTCTTCACTACGGCCAAAATCATCGAGCACAAACGTAATGTGTTCGCTATCTGGCAATTCTCTTAATCCGGCGCCAAAGCTACAAAGGGTATCGCCAATACTGGCTTCAAAGTTGGCCAGGAAGGTTTTATAGGACTCTTCCTGGGCCTGCTTTTGTTTTTCCAGTTCCGCTTTCTTTTCGGCGGCGAGTTCTTTGGATTCCTGGGCGATCGCCTGTTCTTTTGCTTTAAGCTTTTCGAGCTCTTTTTGCATTTCTTTCATTTCTTTTTCCACTTCTTTCTGGCGCTCTTTGTCGGCCGTTCGAAGTTCAAACTCCAGATCGCGGTTACGGCGCTCCAATTCACGTATTTCCCATTCCACTTCGCGGTGGTCGCTGCGATACTCACGCAGGCGATCGTCGGTTTCCCTGATAATGTGCTCCACTTTGCGTATTACTTGATGGGCAGTGTCTTCCCAGTCGACCGACTCGAAAACAACGTCATAATCACCGTCGGTTTCTACGTGCACCCCATCGGCTACAACGGTAACCGAAGGCGCAGGCGGTGCGGGTGGTGCGCCGGGAATATTGCTTAAAAACTCACCAAAATTAAAATCGAACACCCGGCTCATACCACCGGTGCGAATGGTAAATACCACGCCCTGTTTAGCCAGGTAAGTAGACTCAATACTACGAAAGCGCACTTTGTCTTTACGGGTGTCCTGTTTTAGTGCTGTTTCGATCACGCCAGACATAATAGTGAGTTGACGGTCGAGTTCGGGTAAGTCCTGTGCCATAGCAACAGTGCTTAACGTAGCGCTACCGATTAATGTGCCCAATAGCGTGGCAATAGTGGTCATTTTCATAATAGTGTCCAATAGGTTGGTTATTCGGTAACGGCGGTGTAACCGTCGTCGATGGCGTTAATTTCACGCTGCAACTGGGTGAGCTGACGTGTGTAGTAGCGCTGATCGTCGTCGCGCTGTTGGTTAATAAACTGCACCAGTTCGGCAAAGTCTTCGCGACGCTCCTGGCGGCTCGACTTCAACAGATACTGGGCTAACTGCGCGCTGCTGTCCTGCTGTTGTTGCTGCAGGGCATTGACATACTGGGTAAACATGGCCTGATTAGCCTGTTGGTAATCATTAATACGGTCGGCTACCAGTGCGGCCACTTCGGCTTCAGTAGGGCCTGCTGGTGCACTCTTAGCAAAGCCCATGGTAACGCGGCCCTCTTCTACCTGAACTGAAAAGCCACTCAGTACCATTACCATGGCCGCTGCGGACATGGCCATCGACATTGCGGGCAGCCCTTGCCATTGCCACCACTTAGGTTTATCCGGGGCAATAAAGGTTGCGTTCTTATCCCAGGCGGGCATGGGCGGTGCGCTGAACTGCTCGGTCGCCACATTAAGCTGGGTAGCTGTGGCAACTTGCGTGGCAAACTCGGCATCGCTGATGCACAACGCCTCAAACGCGCTGCGTTCGTTTTCTGTCAGGGCATTATCGAGCCACTGACCAAACAAATATTCAGGGGATTGATTAACCATGTTCTACCTCCAAATCCAGTTTTAACTTCGACAGGGCGCTGTACAGGCGCGACTTTACCGTGTTGCTGGAGAGTCCCAGTTGTTCGGCAATTTCCTCAAAAGTAAACTGGCCAAAAAATTTCAGTTCAATCACAGCCCGTTGGGCAAGCGGTAAGCGCTGCATGGCATGGGTTAACGACTGGCTGGTAATGTCGGTCATTAATGAATGCTCAGGCGTTGGGCGTTCGCAACTTAGCTCTTCGCTATCTTCAAGTGGGGTATCCGGGCGTTTACGCCGGTAAAACTCAATACAACGAAAGTGCGCAATGCGATACAACCAGGCTTTAAAGCTGCCTTCACCTCGAAAGTTCGACAGGCTTTTAAATACCGCAATGAAAATATCCTGCATCAGGTCGGCCGCGTCGTGTGGCGTGCCCGTCATGCGAATACCGTATTGATAAATACCGGTTTCGTAGCGTTTGATTAGCGTGAACCAGGCTTTCTTACTGCCTTTTAAGGCCTGTTCAATAAGTTGTTCATCACGCTTTTCAAACACCGGATATTCCCATTTTTATGATTGTGTTGTGGGTATAGTCGGGGGACAGGACAAAAAAGTTTGCCCTGTTTTAAATTAATTTAGCGTAGGTACTGGTAATAAGGGAGAAAGAATTTCACCTACCCGGCGGAATAGCCGCATCCGCGTGGTACCCGAGCGCCATACCAGGCCTATTTCCCGAAACGCATTATCTTCCGAAGGAAACGACACCAGATTGGTGTTGTTTAACAGATCCTGATTAAGCGCCAGCTCCGGTAAAAAGGTGTAGCCAAGCTTGCTGTTAGCCAGTTGCACCAGGGTGTATAATGAACTGGCGGCCAGAGAGCTAATTTGATCGCTGTGTTGCAAGTTACAGGCACTCACGGCATGGCCGGTCATGCAGTGCTCTTGCTGTAACAGAAAAATACTCTTTTTCGGCAAGCTGGTAATATCCAGCGGCTTAGGTAACTGCCTGGCCAGCTCGCTATGAGCAATTAAATGAAACGGATCGTGCCCCAACACCATTTGTTTGCAGCCTGGCGTTTCCATGGGGAGTGCCAGTACCAGCAAGTCCAGGCTGCCATCGGTTAATTGTTGCAGCAGATTAGCGGTGGTATCTTCCTGTAACTCCAGCTGAATTTCAGGCAGGAAGGCATTAAATGCACCCAGCATGGATTCAAACAAAAATGGCGCGATGGTGGGAATAACCCCTAGCCGCAGTTTACCCCGCTGCCAGTTTCCGGCGTTTTGCGCATATTCAACCAGCTCCCCGGCTTCCTGCAAAATAACCTTGGCACGCTCCACCACATCCAGGCCCAGTGAGGTAAACACAAAGGTTTTATGTTCCCGCTCCAGCAACTGACTGCCAAAGTGCTCTTCCAGATTCTGGATAGCCGTACTGAGCGTAGACTGGCTCACATTACAGCGCTGCGCGGCACGATGAAAATGCTGTTCCTGATGGAGGGTAACCAAATAATGAAGATGTTTTAAATTAGGCCATTTCATGCATTTTACTCGATTGTTATTTCTATTTTTAATCTAGTATATAGATAAAAAGGAAAAATGCATCTTAATATTAAAGTCAACCAAGGCTCCAACTTTGTCATACCGGCCTCTTCATCTTTCCGCTATTCCTGAAAAGAATGGCTCATTTAACATTACCAATAAACCAAGGTATAACTGAAAAGGAGAGCCCGGATAGTTTCTGGGAAACTTCTGCATAACGGTGTCAGACCAAAACCACTTATAAAAACCAATACCTGCTAAACGTCGGTAATAACTAACATCAGAAATTACACTGTATAGTAACTAAACAATGGATAGGTTGTTGTGCCCTCCAGGCAACAATCAGTGTTCCTTCCATTTCTGTGTTGTGTGAACCCTCTATAGCCCCGTTAATCACGGGGCTTTTTTATGCCATAGAACCTGTTATTGCATACCAAATGAACCTCAGGCGCCTGAAAAGCAATCAAAATGCACTAAAAATAAGCGGTTCGCCTATGTCATGTGCATGTCATTAATTTGTATGCTTCGCCATTGTGCAGTTGTTATAGTATGGAGAATGAATATTAAAACTATTAATTACAATTGCTTATAAATAATAAGGAATAACTAAAGCTTGATTAGCCAAAAAGACTTGGTGAAAAATTCGGTGTTACGCGTTACTGAAGCTGGTACTAAGGTTGACGGCGTTATTCTAAACGGGGTGGAGGTCAACAGTAAAACCTCTCAGTATTACGGTTGCTACGATTATTACGGGTATACCGATGAGGGCAGCTCAGACATAGCGAAAGCCAGTCAATTTTAGATAAGAGATTTACATAACCATTAATTGCCGGGTGTTGATGATGGGCAGAGCTTGCCGGCAGTATCGAACTGCTGGAAGCGGCTGAGGATGATGGAATTATCCACTTTAAGGCCACGCTGCATATAAATCCTGGCACGTTTGATAACGCCACGATGGGTATTGCAGGTATTGCGCTGCATTTTGCTGCCGAAGTGCGCCGAACTACCCATTATGTTGCAAACCTGAGTCAACATGATCACCATTAAGGTACGCCTTGATGCGTTCCATAGTGAACTGCAGGATTATATGCAAAAGGCCACTCAAAAGGGCCCGTACAATGAACCTGTAAACTCAGGTATTGCCAAGATGTTCTTATATAACTTGCGTAAGTTTAATGCCGAGATGGCAGCGTTGAGGTTAACTAGCGTTGAGCGTTCCCTGCAGAGCAATAATGTGTTTGAGCTGTACGAGTATTTCAAGCTCACCGGTCATCAGGGTTTACTTTGTCAGCTTATTGAAGTACAGCAATTTGAGCTTAAGGCTGAGATACCCTGCGCGGGGTAAGTTATTTTTTAGGTTTTTGTTTTTAAAGTAATTAAATCTGAAATCCCTGGCCAGAGACTGAGCGAAAATTATCGCCTGTCAATCCCAACATTTTTGCATTCATATTTACTCACTGGCACTATCGTTTATATTATAAATAGCAACCAAGCTGCTTGTGGTGCTTGCGTTTATTTGAGAAGTATAGATGTTAAAGAGTGCCCAGATTGTGGCCCATCAAACCCGACTGTTCCCCAAAAATCAGGGGGCCGATAAGTACCTTATTAACGGCATTGCCGCCCGTTGTGACTGGGTGGTGTTGTCGGATCTACAGGCGCCACAAACTGCGCTGGTAAAGCGTACATCCCATACGCCTAAAACCGTGTTTTTGTCGCTACGGGCACCGTTTGTAGCGATTAAGTATTTTTATGATGAGGTACTGCCACAGCTCACTGCACCTTTTGTGCTGGTGAGTGGTTCGGAAGATATCACCGTGCCCAACCAAACGGATAAGCGCTGGCGAGCCTTTAATGGCCAGGAACAGGCGATGATCGAAGGGATCCTCGCACACCCCAATCTCATTCACTGGTATGCCGAGAATTTGGATGATAGCAGTCAGGCTGGTATGAGCCCGCTACCGTTGGGTCTGGTTCATCATGAGTCAGATGCCACGCCAGACCTGGTTGATCCCACCCCGATACCTTTAAGACGCCGCACGAATACGGTGCTTTGCGCTCACCGTATTCGCAAGGGAGAACAATGGGCTCCTCGCCAGCGCGTCAGCGAGCTGGCAAAGTCTGACTGGGCAGGCTTTTGCCATGTGATTGAAGAGGAGGTCAGCCTGGCGGATTACTTTACGGCACTGCATCAGCACAGTTTTGTGTTGTGCGTGGAAGGCGGTGGTGTGGATCCCTCTCCCAAAGCCTGGCATGCCTTGTTAAACGGTACCATTCCTATTATTTGCTCGCCGGGTTTACGGGCGGCTTACCAAAAGTTTCCGGTGGTGTTTGTGGATGACTGGTCGGCCAACAGTCTAAATGATGCCATGCTGGCTAAGTGGAAGGGAGTACTGCAGCCCTGGTACGATGAACCGGTTTTGCGCCAGCAGGTAATGTACAAGCTGGGGTTAGATTACTGGTGGGATAGCATTAGCAGTCACTATATGCGCCATGCGGTTGCTGTATCGGCCTTCACTGCCTGTTCAGTGCAGGTATAAAAAAACGGCGCTTTAAAAGCGCCGTTTCTGGTATCGGGTAGTTTTTTCTGAGTTATTTCTTAACGCGACGGGCTGCGCCAACACCTATTAAGCCCAGCACGAAGAGCAGTGCAGTAGCCGGAGCAGGAACGCTAACCTGACCAATCGGCTGACCAGTAATACCCACAACAATGTTGTCGAATTCGCCAGCAATACCCGAAGTGGTGACTACCATACGGTCAAACTGTTCTTCGAGTGTGAAATCGATGTTAACGTAAACGTTTGAGCTGTCACCTGTTCTGTCGCCTGCGCTACCGTTTAATTCAGTCAGTAGTTCGGTACCAGTCAGTGAGCCAATCAGGTCCTGACCTGAGTAGAACGCAAAGCTGTTATAGGTATCAACTGAACCCCAGTAGAAGCCCAGGTAAGTAATACCGAATGGGGCTTGTGCGCTGTACATGTTATCGAAGAACGCCAGCATCGGCGAGTAATCGAAGGTTACACTGGACACGCCTGAACCATTATTGGTCAGGTATCCATAACAGGTGTTATCACCTGCTGGTGCTGCAGCAACACGTTGCTTAGTGCCTTTACGTACATTAATCTCGCCAACGTTACCATCGATATTAATGCCCAACGGACTATCGTTAATACTGTTAACCGCACACTCATTTTCGAATCCAGATACAGTGTACTCAGTTGAACCAGGGGATCCTGGAACACCAGTGGCCGCGTCAAAGGTTTCGATCAGGTAATTACCTGGAGTCGATGCGCCGGTGATAGGATCGATGTATTGACTGGTTAAACCTGAACCGTCTGTAGCGGTTGCACCACCAAAAGAGATAGTTGCAGCCTGAGAAAAGGTTGCAACACTGCTTAACAGCAATGCGCTGATTGTTAAAACTTTACGAGATGAAAATAACTTACACATTTTACTACCCTTGTGTCTGTTGACTGCTTTCTTCTCGTTAATAAGCGAATTCCGTGCCATTATTTTATACCATTGATTTTCAACATGTTATTTTGTTTTAGAGACAGGGTCTCATAGCAGTTGTAAAAAAAATTGACTGTATTAACTTTGTACAGGCTAGGCTTTTTCACGTTATCATTATGGCGCTGACTGAACGACTTTTAAGCATGTTTACCCGTGTTATGGTATTAAATATGATAAGTGTGATGAGGCAAAGCCCGCCAGTTGGGCTATTAGGTATGATGATGCATTAGTTCATGTATCAGTGGTATGTGTTCGATAACGATGGCTATCGTTACTAAGAGTAACCAGGTGAGGCGTAAAGATAACTGACGGCCGTTGGAAACAGTAAAACACCGGCACAATGTTAAGCCAAGTAAGGTGCCCAGTTCATTACGCTACGCAGAATATCCCCCCGCTGAATAGCTCGCCCCACCATACTTTGAATACTCTCTACGCTGAGAGTGATGGCAAACACCGCAATTAAAAACAATACAATGCGATATATCAGCGTGGCGTTGGTAAACCGGGAAAAGGTAAAACCAAACAATCCGAAAAAGAGAATATGGCCGGTATTGAGTATGGCTGCGCCTAGGCTTTGTTGTAACAGCTTTGGCACCGGAATAAACAAGAGCACTGATAGCAATAAAAACACCGCGACTAACCCCATGACAGGGCGGATCCGGGAGTGTTGTTCGTCCTGAACTGCCATCCCAAGTCTTGCATTAATAAAGGGAAGGAGCTGCTACTATAGCCCTATAAAAGCCAGTACCACAAGGAGAATCACTTGGCATTTTTAAGCGAGAGCACGTTTCAAACCATTATCGGTGCCACACCGCTGGTTTCTATTGACCTGATTGTGAAAAATGGCAAGGGAGAGGTGCTACTGGGCTATCGCACAAATCGCCCGGCACAGGGCTATTGGTTTGTGCCCGGTGGTCGGGTGCAGAAAAACGAGCGGCTGGATAACGCCTTTTTACGTCTCACCGAGGCCGAGCTGGGTATGTCAATCGAGCTTTCTGCCGCTTCGTTTAAGGGGGTGTTTGAGCATTTATATGAAGACAGCGCCTTTGATGAAACGGTGTCTACTCACTATGTAGTATTAGGCTATGAACTGGTGCTGGATATTGCGCTGGATGAGTTGCCTAGAGAACAGCACAATCTGTATTGCTGGATGGCATGTGATGAACTGCTAAGCCGCGATGACGTGCATGTGCATACTAAATGGTATGTGGAATAGCGGGGCGTAAGTCAAATTTTACCCGGCATACTTTTGATGCACAATAAAGATACTCTGCTGCATGACTGGCCTCCGCAAGGAGGCCGTATCAGTATTGTTCTTATTTAACTGTTGCTTTGGCTCGCGAATCTATGGTTCTGAATATAAATTCCATAAGCTCGGGTTGCCAGATATCGTTGTGGCCTACCATGATACCGTCTTCGGTAAATATATTCATATAAGGGTTGTTCCGCTGTACGCGATTTTTAGAGGTTAATTGTAAACAGGGAGTAACCTTTGTCGATTCGTTCTGAGTGATTGTATTCATAGCGTCAACAGATTCGCAATTCTCGGTTCGGTTCAGAAAGTGGGTAACGTAGGCATCATAGTGCCCGATGCCTGTCATATCAGCCCGCCATTCTTTTACTAAATGGTGGTTAGCCTGGTTGTTGGTCGTCTTGGTTTTAAAAGGGCGGCAGTATTTAGCAGTTGTTTTCTCATGGGTTTCAAACAATACGTTAGGAATTCGTCCCACCGGAAAAGTCCACCTTACCGCCCAGTCTTCTGCTGCGCTCAGCAGCATCAACCGAGGGGGTTGATAGGCTGGATAAGCTCGGCACCCATCTTGCGCAAGATCGTAAAGTGAATGGTATAACATGGCTTCAAATGCGGGATTGATTAACACCACCAGATCGCCAAATCCTGCAACCGCATTAGTTGTGTTAAAAGGCCTGCTTTGTATATATCGCTCGGCTAAAATGCTCTGGATTGAAGAGAATAAAGCAGCGCCACCAAAACTGTGACCAATGGTTACCATAGTATTGTTGGGAGACTGATGCTTAACAATATCTTCCAGCTCCAATAAGGCAGTGATCATGCCGTTTCGGCCTACCTGATGAGCGGTTTGTTTTCTGTCCCAGAACGTCAGGAGGTGGTTAAGGTACCAGGGAAAGCGTCGTCCATGCCAACCAAGGTAAACACCTACCACCTGTTGCTCTGAGTTTTCCTTAGCAAGACGGGTAAGAAGCTGGCGAAGTTTAATAATATCGCCGTCTTCATCGTCGCCATTGGCATTATGGTTCCAGCCGTGAATATAAGTGACTAATAATATGGGTTGGTTTGCGTTGGTAAGCGTTCGTAACTGGTTCATTACGGTCTTTTTATTGGCGGTGCTATAGGCTGCTCCCTGATCGTCAAATTCAACAAAATGCAGCTGATACGTTTCAGTGGAACTCGCACTCGTAGAGGCTGATTTAGTCATACCTGAGTTGGCGCAGGAATTCTCACCTTGGTAAGGGCATATTCGACTATAGTCGTTTCTGAATGCGCCAGAGTTCATGCAGCCTGTGCTTATGAGCGTTACGATTAGTACGCTTAAGGATTTGAAAGTTTTTTTGTGGCGTTGGAATAGGTTGAGTAATCTGGTCATGGAGCGATTCTTATTTTTAATGTAGTTAGAAGTGACTTAACAGTTGGGTATGAGCGAAAAACTGACCGCGTTATTTCACTCATGCCGATACAATTTGTTGTTAATACTATTAATTACCGGTAATAAACGAGCGGATACTGTCGAAGCCTGAACGGTACGCGAAGAATATCCCTACATCATCTGCCCCTTTGCCCAGATTCGCTTTGAATCCCACCACAAAACGGCCTTCGTCCGGATCGGCATCCGGGGCGTTATTTAATTGCCATTCGCCACGTAGTAGCCAGCGTTTTTGATCTTCCAGGCCACCGTATTCCTCAAAATTGAGATAACTTACCCACACCTTGCCACGGGGAATGCTGTTTTTGGCATTGCGGGTACTATTGCCAAAGTATAAGTACTCGCCCAGCAAACCGTAGTAGTGGACTACGGCATCTTGTTCGTCGGTAATGCTGTCGCGGGTTTTAAAGCCCGCCAGCGCCCCAACCGTAAAATAATCCCTAAGCGCATCATCTTTATCGGCCCAGAAGTTGGTGGTCACTTTGGTGTAGATATCTAGCGAGTCGGATACGTCATTGAAGGTGGGTTGACTCGGTTTTGAGGTTTCGTCTTGGGGCATTTCTTCAGACTGGTCGCCTTCAGCTTCACTGGCAGGTTCCGCAGGCGTGCTGTTATCTTTTGATTCGCTGAGAGTCGGGCTGCTGGCAAAGAGTCCGCCGATTTCCCAGTGCAGTGTATTACCGCTCTCAGAGCGCCATCGGCCATCAAAGCCAAATTGGGCAAAAGGGGTTTGTTCTTCCAGACCTTCATGTTCATTATTATTGTTGTAGGATGAGTTAAGTGAGTAGCCCACCATAAATTGGTTCGTCCAGCTTGATCCATCGCTCGGGGTGTAATAAGTATTTGCGCAATTTTTAGTTAAGCTGTTTATCCAATCTTTACGGTTCGTTTCTATTACCGGGGTTGCGGGCGAGCCTGGGTGTTTCTTCACTGCAAAATGGCTAAGGTCAATTGTATCGATCTCCCGGCCAGCAGAGCAGGTATCAAAACTGGCTTCAAAGCTTTTGATCTCTGTTTCTACACAGGTTTGTTGGTCTTTGTCTGCGCAGCGAACAATCAGAGTGGAACTGGCGTTAGCTTTTGTTATAGGTACCGCGGTTAACAGCGTGGTTGTTAGTATAATTAATGGGGAGTATTGAGATTTTTTCATTGCCTTTCCTTGTATGTTTTTTATACAGGTAGATGCAATGGTCGGTTTCTCTCATACAAATTTTAATAATTTAGAATTTGGTGGTGTTAGGTACAAAAGGCAGGTTAAGTGCGAACGGGCGGACAGAGAGTAAATTGGCAAGTCAGATGACCAAGCCTGAGTTTGGTAAAGGCAACGCTTTAACAAAGCGTTGCCTGAATGTAAGCGGTTATTTAAACCACTTCAAACTCTACTTCTACATTACCACGGGTGGCGTTGGAGTAGGGGCATACTTCGTGAGCCTTGGCTACCATGGCTTCTTTATCGGTATCGATATCACCTAAATCCACAATCAGTTTTACTTTAATCGCAAAGCCTGTGGGAATTGGGCCAATGCCTACCTCACCGGTTACTTTAACGTCTGCCGGTAATTTTACTTTTTCCTGGCCGGCCACAAAACCCAGTGCGCCAATAAAGCACGCTGCATAGCCAGCGGCAAACATTTGCTCGGGGTTTGTACCCGGGCCATCGTCGCCGCCCAAACCTTTTGGTACAGAGAGGTCGGTTGATAAACGGCCATCATCTGATTCCGCTTTACCGCCACGACCGCCGGTTGCTGTTGCTACGCCAGTGTAAAGTACATCATCTAACTTATGCATATGGTGTCCTCCTGAAATTTACTTTGCATGCAAAGTAAAAGTAGCAAACCTACAGTTGCCTGACAACTATTTTGTATGCAAAATAATGGCAGAGGTATTTTTGTTATGACAGATGACGATCTGCTAAAGCTGGACAACCAGTTGTGCCACCGTTTTTATTCCGTATCCAATGCATTCACCCGGGCTTATCGGCCGTTGTTGCAAAAAATGGATATTACTTATCCGCAGTATCTTGTGTTATTGGCACTGTGGGAGCATAAACAGCTCACTATTTCTGCGCTGGTAGAAAAAAGCCGGATCGATCCCGGTGGTTTAACGCTTATCCTGAAAAAGCTGGAGCAAAAGGACTATGTTGTTATTCAGCCTTCAGAGCAGGATAAGCGAGTAAAACAGGTTGTACTGACTGCGAAAGGAAAATCTGCAAAGGCCGATGCTGTTGCCATTCCTAAAGAACTGTTATGCCGGATTAAAAACCTCGACATGAATGAGCTGAAGTTACTCAGTGGACTTATTGATAAGCTGTATTGTGATTTAACCCATTCCTGAGGCTTTATATCTGTTCTGTTATCCTGGAAGGCTCCCCTTCCTTTGTCATCCCGGAAGTTTCAAAGAAACTATCCGGGATCTCCCTGGTATGCCTTGATTGTTTGAATGTCTTCTAGGTTAGCTAACCTGTTCAGGAGCTCCCGGAATAAATACTGTGTATTTTACGGGATGACGGGGAGCGGGTTGTGATGGAGGGAGTAGGTTCGAAACCGGTAGAGCGAGGTTGGGGCCTTTGGGTAGCAGCAGGAGCCTCCCGCTATGTTGCCAGCACCGAGCTTTGTACCAGCAAACTGTTGTCGTTTGATTTTTATAGGCTGATTAAAAATACAGAGGTGTTCGACGCAGGTGAAGCCACCTTATATCTGTGATTCACTGCGTCGACAAATTGATGTCACCGTGTATAACGGCACTACACTAGCCAGAAAAAAAGACGGTTGATTTGCTTATTTGTTCATTGCCGGTGTTATCCGTTATTACAAAATTAAAGTGGCTGCGTTTTGCATCAGGCGGATTTGCTGCGGCTACTGATACAGATATTACCCGCTTTTCGCCAGGATATACCTCAATCGGCCCCGTTGCCGAAATAGTGGCTGAGGGTAACCCTTCCAGTGACAACATAAACGCTTTTGGGCTGCGGGATTTATTTAGCAGCGATACAGTAAACGTGTTTTCAATATTGCCTGCGATATTTTCCCGGTACAGAGCATTACGATCTCGGGTTATCCCCACCTCTATGTCACTTCGAATGTAAGCCCAGCCGAGCATCGCGGCTAAAATGGCTACTATGGCAAATCCATACAGCAGGTTGGTGACGTGCCGCCCGGAGTCTTTACCTGCTCTGGTATAACCGATGAGGTTAGGTTGGTAATTAAACTTATTCATTACCTTATTGCAGGCATCAATACACAGACCACAGTTAATGCAGGCGTACTGCAGGCCATCACGGATATCGATACCGGCCGGACACACCTGAACACAAAGTTTGCAATCTATGCAGTCGCCCTGACCGGCTTTAGTTGCATTACGCTTTCTTGGTCCTCGTTTTTCGCCTCGAGCAGCATTATAAGTCACCAGCGACGTATTTTTATCAAACATTGCAGCCTGAAAACGAGAATAGGGGCACATGTGTAAACACATTTTTTCTCTGATCCAACCTGCATTAACATAGGTGCAAGCAGTGAAAAAAAGCGTCCAGCCAGTAATTAATACAGGTGCCGAAAAAGTCAGCAACTCAGTGTATAGGGCGGTAGCCGGATAAAAATAAGACATGAAAACAGCGGCGGTCACTAAGCTTAAAAACAACCACAGGCTATGTTTTGTGGTTTTAAGGAGGCCTTTTTTGAAGGTCAGTGGTTGACTGTCTAATTTACGACTCTGGTTGTGGTTGCCTTCGATTCGGCGCTCAACCCAGTTGAAAGCCAGTGTCCAGACCGTTTGAGGGCAGGTGAACCCACACCACACCCTGCCATAATGGCGGGTTACTAAAAATAATCCAAAAGCGGCTAAAATAAACAGCAGCGCAAATATCATTAGATCCTGCGGGTAAAGCACGTAGGCAAAGAAGGTCAGTGTTTGCTGCCCCACATCAAATAAAATGGCTTGTTCGCCGCCGTAGCGGATGAAAGGCAGCAAAACAAACATCCCTACCAACAGGATATTAAGATAGCGCCGCCACTTTTGATAAAACCCGGTTTCTTCACGAATATAGATCTTACTGTTTTCTGCGGGCACTACGGTGATGATGTCTTCAGGTCTGACTTTTACGGTTGTCATAACATTACTCCAAAATGATTGGGGTAATGGTAAAGCCGCTCAGAATTGTGAATAGAAACAGTTTGAGGGTTTCTTTATAGAACAGAAGCCGTTTCGTTTGGCGTGGTACGTCGTATAAAGTCAGCCAGCTTTATTAGTTGGTTTTTCTTAGCGTCGTTTAACTCAAAAGACGCATTTACCCTGAAACAATGTGTAAATTCGTCATTAAGGCTAAATAAGGTGCCTGGCGCAATCGTCACCTTAAGGCGCAATGCCTCGTAATAGATATCCATTACTTCCATGTGTGGATGACACTCTACCCATAGAAAATATCCGCCCTCGTGGCTATGCACTGTGGCAATATCCTTAAGCAGATCACTTAAAAAACTATGCATTGCTTTTTTTCGGGTTACCAGTTTCTTGCGCAATTGTTTTAAATGTAGCTCATAGTTTTTGGTTGTCAGGTAATCAACCAGCGATAGCTGAATTGGCGCACTGGTTTCAAAAGTACTCATGAGTTGTTGCTTCTGAATGTCCAGAGCACGAGTACCCGCCGCAACCCAGCCAATGCGAAATCCGGCAACCAGTGATTTAGAAAAGGATGAGCACAACATGCTGTTGCCATGTTGGCGGTAGTGTTTTATTGGTAAGGGGGCCGAACTCCCACTATACAGCTCGGCATAGACATCATCCTCAATCAGCGCTATCTGATATTTGTCGAGCAACCCGGCAATTTGTTTCTTTTTCTGCTCAGACAACGAGTACCCCACTGGGTTCTGAAAGTTTGACATCAACCAGCACGCTTTTACGGGATGGCTTTGTATGGCTCGTTCGAGTGCTGCTGGATCGAGACCAGTGGTAGGCGAAACTTTTATGGTAATGGCTTTAAGGCCAAGTCTTTCCAAGGCTTGCATACAACCATAAAAAGTGGGGGATTCGATAACAACCCAGTCACCGGGTTGGGTACAGGCCTGCAAGCTTAAACTTAACGCCTCAAGCGCACCGGCGGTAATGACTATCTCATCCGGCGCAATACTGATCCCCCGGGCTGCATACCGTTTGGCGATCAATTTACGTAAATCAGCATTGCCCGGCGGTAAATTATCGAGTGCGCTGGTGAGGGATATCTGCCGGGCGGCAGCCGCTACCGATTTGTTGAGGTGCTGCCTGGGATAGAGCGACGGATCGGGATAAGCAAAGCCCAGGCTCAACATATGTGGGTTCTTTGATGCCTGCAGGACTTCAAAGACAAAATCGTTAATACTGACTGCCTCGGAGGTTTGTACCAGATTACCTGCGTCAGATTGTGTTTTGGCTGTCACAATGTAACCGGAGCGTTCCTGAGAACTAATATAGCCCTGACTTTCCAGAATTTGATACGCATGAAGTACCGTCATCAAACTGTAACCGGATTGTTCCGATTTTTTACGCAAAGAAGGCAGCTTGTCTTGTTCCATCCAGACCCCGTTTTCAATTTGGGTCTTGATTTGTTCTGCTAGTATTTCGTACTTGGCCATGTTGGATGTCGCTTATTTGCCATGCATCCAAGTATAACAAGATGTCATTAAATCTGTTATGGAAATACTATAAAGTCCTTTGCCTTGACCTTAGTCACGGGCTGTCTATTAGTCGGCTTGTTTGTTGTGTTACCAGCTCGGCCCGTTTTTACGTTGGTGATGGTTTTTGGTTGGTAGCGCATAATGTGCCTGGTACGTTTGCTAATCTGACTACTGAGGGCAATCGCACGGTCCCCAAATTCTTAAAAAGTAGTCAAGAATGGTTAAACTATGCCCGGTATCCGGCCTGTGCTCGAGGATGCTTTCATTACCGGTTAAAAACGCCGAATGGTGATGTAGCCATAACGTCATCCCTGACCATCCCAATGATAGGGATAACGGGGTTGAATAGGTTCGCGCGTCAAACCTGACCAGCATAGGCTCAGACTGCGCTGTGAACGCAAGAATTTCGCTACCATATGGCAGGCTACTGGTTCTTTTGGTGCAAACTGACCAACTCAAAAAACGCGCTGGTAGAACAGATGTCAGAAAGTCATTTGTCTGGTTGTTTTTATGGACGTATTTAAGACCTGGATACTGCGATTTGGTGTTGAGTCCACCGAAAGCCGCATTTAAGACCAAATGCGCAAAGCCGAATGCAAAGATTGGGCATTTGTTTCGCCGTGCCTCCTGTAACCACAGAAAAACACGTGAGGGCAGCGTGCCAAATACCCGACAGTCCCAGACGCCGGATACAATAATGACCGGGCGATGTTTGGTACAGGGCAGGTGCAGAGCGTTATCGGCCAGTAAAAACTGATCGGTGTGCAACGATATGCCCAGGTTCTCGGTTAGCCAGTCTTGTGGCTCACCAATAACCCGGGTTGCTTCTTTGGGCACCGTATCAAGCTGAACAAAGAGTAATGGCGCGTTCAAACCACACTCCTTAGTTAAGCTTTTACATAGAAATCATCCGGCGCATGCACAACCGGTTTTACCACATTACTGTTAATGCAGAAGTCACCAAAGCCCATGGTGTTATCCGGATAAGCGGCCCATTGTTGGATGATGGTGTCCAGTGAAGCCAGGATATCTGCAATCGGCTCATTGGTTTTATACAACCGCGGGATGCGTGTGCCAGTCGCATCACCACCGAGATAAAGATCGTATCGTCCAATAGCTCTGCCAACCAGACCAACCTCAGCCAGCATGGCTCTGCCACAGCCATTTGGACAACCCGTAATGCGAAAGATAAAGCTTCGGTCAGTCATGTTATGCTTTTGCAGCAGCTTATCTATTTCCGCACTTATGTCTGGTAAAACCCGTTCTGCCTCGGCCATTGCTAACGGACAGGTTGGTAATGACACGCAAGCCATAGAGGCTTTGCGCTGCGCAGTGATTGTTTCATCAATGAGATGGTATTTTGTTGCCAGCTTCTCAATGCGTGCTTTATCTGCTTCCTTCACATTGGCGATAATGAGATTCTGATTTGGCGTTAAACGAAAATCCCCCTTATGTATCCTGGCGATTTCTGCAATACCCGCTTTGCGGCGTTTTGCATCCTCGTCGGTCAAACGGCCGCTGGGAATAAACAGAGTTAGATGGTAGGCGTCATCAACACCTGCTACCCAGCCAATGCGATCACCACGTCCGGTAAATTTAAGCGACCGGGGAGGTTCAAAAATGATGCCGGCGCGCTGTTCAACTTCAGCTTTGAAAACCGCCGGACCTACGCGTTCTAAGGTATATTTGGTTTTTGCATTGCGGCGATTGGTTCGGTCTCCCCAGTCGCGTTGGGTCGACACTACCGCTTCAGCAACCGCCAGGACTTTATCGGTTTTCACAAAACCAAAATCGTTTGCTGTTCTCGGCCAGGTTGTCTGATCGCCATGAGTCATGGCCAGCCCACCGCCCACCATTACATTGAAGCCCGCTAAGGCGCCGTTTTTTTCAATCGCGATAAAGTTGAGGTCGTTAGCATGAATATCCACATCATTTTGCGGCGGGATCACCACTGTTGTTTTAAATTTTCGCGGTAAATAGGTATTGCCCAGAATCGTTTCGTTTTCATTGCCATGTTGTACTTTTTCGCCATCCAGCCAAATCTCTGCGTAGGCGTTCGTTTTTGGCAACAAGTGCTCGGAAATACGCTTAGCCCATTCGTAGGCTTCCTGATGTAACTGACTCTCAACCGGATTAGATGTACATAAGACATTTCTGTTGACATCCCCGGCGGTGGCTTTGGCATCCAGCCCAAGAGTATGTAGCAGTTGATGCACGGGTTTAATGTTGTGTTTTAATACCCCGTGTAATTGTATTGCCTGACGATTAGTGATCCGTATTGAGCCGTACTCGGTGTGTTCAGAGGCAAATTTGTCTATACCCAACCATTGTGCGGGAGTCACTATGCCGCCCGGCAGACGAATGCGTAACATAACAGTATGCAAGGGTTCGAGTTTCTGTTTGGTTCGTTCCTGGCGTATGTCTCGGTTATCCTGCTGATACATGCCATGAAAGCGGATGAGTTGAAAGTTATCCCCCTGAAAACCGCCGGACAGTGGATCCTGAAGATCATCACTGATGCTGCCTCTGAGCAGGTTACTTTGTTCTTTTAATCGTTCGTTATCCGACAGTTTTTGCTTACTCATAATGACGCTTCCATCCAATATCAAAGCGCTCATTGTTACTGAGTGTGTTTTTTATAACAGGTACAGAAAACGATTTATATCTGATAACAGATCAAGGGGACATCGTTACATTCAGCCCCAGTTTTTATCAACTAACCCGGGGCGTTTTCGTCAGAGCTGTACTTACTCAACAGTGCGCAAAGAAAGACTCCCTTTGCTGCTGATGCAAACCCTGATGTTTAAAACGTATGCTGAGATTAGTTTTGTACAGCAAGTAATCGGGCATTTTTCAGGTCGACCAACTTGCGAATATTGGCTAATGAAGACGCCGCCATAAAGGCTAGTTTAAGGTAACCTGATTGATTGAGCTGATGTAATTGATTAGCGTCGAGGTTTGCCAGCTTTTCTTCACTGATAGTGTAGTGCCCTGCAATCTGTAGTGCTTCGCCATTTACTAACTCTACATCAACGGAAATTGGTTCAAACAACCCCATATTGTTGAGCATGCTGTACATGCCGTCGGCCTGTTGAAGTCCGTTATGTATAACCATGAGAGCAGTACTGATATGGTTTAAATACTCGCTGTTACCACCCTGTGGGAGAAACAGTTTCTTACCCGATTCAATGCCCACCTTGGGGTGATTCATGTCGATATGTACCATCGGGTTATCATTACCTTGTTCCCGGTGCAGGCCGATCACGAAGGGCCCTTTGGCGATCATTGCGGGAACATAATCGGCCAGCCAGCTGCCCAGATGGTTTGTGAAAGGGGGAACTTCCGATAAAAACAGGTTTTCATCTTTTTGTAGCCCCATTAACACTACTGCCTGAAATTTGTTAAGGTTTTCATCATAACGAAACAGAATAGGGTAATGACGGCTGACACTGACAAACTCGGTGGGAAACGTTAGAGTGCTGGTAATATTATCACCAAACTCATGGCTGTAATGGGCGGCAACGACCGTATCGGCGTGTGTCACATTATCCAATAGTACTGTTGAAACCATGTTTTAACTCCAGATAAACAGGGATTTTTTGTGCGCGTAGAAAGCAAAAACAACCCACGGTAGCAATATAATGTACATTATTTTATCGCTACGATGGGTTGCGTAAAGTGGCATTAACCTGTAGCTAATGCCGGGCTTTCTTTAGAAGGTATATCGTGCACCAATATTGTATCGTGCACCCAGATCCAGCATGTACCACAACTGGTTTTTGTTTCGTGCGTGCTCGCGGGTGTTTTCATTGGTCAGATTGAGCCCTTCAAAAAAGACCGACAAGTTTTCAGTAACATTGTAACTGACATTCATGTCGATTTGTGAGTAGGCTTCAATGTATCCGGGGTTATTCGAACCACCAACGTTGACCCGATTAAGGAACTCATCACGCCAGTTATAAGCAATACGGGCAGTGAGATCGTCTTTTTCGTAAATCAACACGAGGTTGGCGGTATCACTTAGTCCCACCAGTGCAAACTGGGAAACGTCCGGACTACCTTCGTTATCAAAAGAAATGTCACCCCGTACAATAGTGTAGTTGGCCTGAACACCAAATCCACTGTCGCCAAAGAAGTGTTGCACGGCTAACTCCGCACCATACAATTTTGCCTCTTTATTATTTTGTGGCAAATCGGTGCGGAAGACCATTTCCGGGTCGTCTGCATTCGGAACCAGATCCCATCCGGGAGTTTCACCGAGTTGCAGCAGCTGTTCATTGGTACCCGTGTAATCATCTGCGCCATTCGGGAATGCCTGTGGTTGCTCAAGTAACACCATCATTGCAAACAGCGATGTATCATCTACGGCAAATCCACGGTCGCGCAGTGCCTGCGCTGCCGCCTGGGCTCGTGGCCCGACAGTTTGGTCTCGAATACCAAAGAAAGTCATGTCCTGATTACCGGTACCGATAAAGTTAGCGACTCGTTTTTCAAAAAAGCCGATAGACGCATAACTGGTATCGTTGTAGTAATACTCAAGGGACAGGTCGAAGTTATCCGACTCCAGCGGCAGCAGGCCCGGGTTAGACATACTGGCTCCTGGTAGGGCACCGTTTAAAGTAGACCCGGTGGTACCAAAACCTGAGGGTGAGTTACGAAGCGAACCATAGGGGGCTCTTGCAATGGTTTTACCATAAGAGAAACGTCCTTTCACTTCATCGGTCAGCATAATGTCAAAGTCGAAGCTGGGTAACAAGTTATCGTAACTGGACTTAGCTGACAGAGGGATCGTCTCGGTCGCCGGATCGGTATATACGCTAAAGTCGTTGTTGTTTTCCCAAATCAGATAGCTCGGTGGCGTTACCAGTGACGTTGAAGTGACATCGGTGGATTCATATCGAACCCCGGTCAGAATGTTCACCGGCATACCACCCAGTTCACCTTCAAGCTTAACCTGGAAGTACGCTGCGAGGGTATCTTCTTCAACAATATCGTTGTTGGCAATAATCGGGCTAACCCCAAAGAAGGTGCTGTCCGGATACAGTGCCATCGCCTCTCGGGCCAATGCAATAGCATCGCCGGTAAAGCCTAATCCCTGACTCTCACCAATGTCGTAGTCGTCAAACTCTTTATCAAAGTCGATGCGACCTAACAAGCCTTCTGAAAATTCGCCAGGGTTTGCTATCCCCCAGTTGCCTAACGTTTGGTTATCCCCTGCTGTTTGACGTGCATTCATTTCCATGGCACGGCTTTCTACGCCCACGTCAATCGAACCTGCGTCGAAGAAATAGGTTGCATCCAGTTTATACTGGTCGATTTCTGTCACCTGGGAAGCATGTCGGAAGCGCATAATTGACGAGCCAACATCCGCAGCATCGAGTACGCCGTTATTATTGCCTTTGACGCTGTCGTCATACACATTGCGGTAAGTCGGCAGCGTTGGATCAAACCACCACTCCCGTGAAGTAACCGTTGGCGAACCGATACCTACACCAATCTCACCGCTGGCCATATTGCTGCTTGGACCGGCGGGCAAACTTTCCATTTTGGAGTTATGGGCGTCAAAATTGATGCGCAGGTTATCTTTGGCAAACCAATTAATATTTAAGCCGATAGAGTTGAGCGTGTTTTCTTGCTCGCGATAAGCCTGTTCATAACCTTCATCCACAGTCCCAACGTAGTTTTCTGCAACATAAATAGGGGTTGCAACTGCTGAGTCATCAAAAACAACCTTGGTGATGTTAGACCCATTCTGCATCCAGTTACCAATTTGTCCCAGATTTTCTTTGATATGATTCTGAGCATAGAAGTAGTCGAGTGTGGCAGTCACATCATCGTTTGGCGCATATTGAAGTGATAACTGCGCGTTGGTCCGCGTGCGATTGGTGTCTGAAAATTCATAGCGCAAATCGTTAGGGCGCGCATAGAGCTGACCATCTTCCGGTGTATTTTCGAACACACCCATATTTTCTGTATCGTATAGTGTATTCGAGTCGTTAGGATCACCCCAGGTACCAATGTTCCAATCGTTTACGGTTGCACCAATGTAACCTGAGTCACGCTCTTGAATGCTGGCAGCCGCCGAGACGCCAAACGTTGCATCATCGTCAGTCCAGTTGATAATGCCTGAAACTTCTGGTGTGACATCGTTGCCGACTCGATTTGTCGTATCATGTACCGCTTTAATGCCGACACTGGAACGAAATCCTGGATTGTCTAACGGACGGGCAGTCAGGATATTTACTGTTGCGCCAATACCACCGGTAGCAATGTTAGCTTTACCTGTTTTATAGACTTCTACTGCTTTTACACCTTCTGAGGCCAGGTTAGCAAAATCGAAGGCCCGGGTGGCTCCGCCCCGAGTGTTGGTACCACCGCTACCACCACCATAGGTTTGTGCTGCAGGCATCATACGGCCGTTCAGAGTGATCATGTTGTTTGAACCACCAAAGCCGCGGACCGTTACTTCGTTACCTTCACCGTTTGTACGGCTGATGGATACACCTGTGATGCGTTGGAGTGACTCAGCAAGGTTAGTGTCTGGAAATTTACCGATATCTTCGGCGGAAATCGCATCTACTACACCCGAGGAATCGCGTTTAATAGCAGCAGCTTCCTGCAAGCTCGATCGCAGCCCCTTTACCTCGATAACCTCTACGGGTTCATTGGAGTTTTCCTGAGCGATAACGGGTAACGCAAGGCTGGTGCCAAGCACGGCAGAGATTGCCGTAGTCATCACCGATTTATTGAATTGCTTATAAGTTTTCATATATGTGCGTCCTAAATTGATTACCGTTGTCTGTTTAGCGGGCAGTAAACTTCACTTTCCGCAGACGGTGACAAGCCGTCTGAATTTAAATCCATATATTTGTACTATAAATGTTAATGATTTGTGATGATTGCTCTATTATTTTTATGCGTAACTGGGGTGTTATTTCTGGTTTTTATTGCCAAATTTGATTTTTACGACCTCAGTTTACGTCTGAACTGGTGAGTTCTTTTTGGGGATAGAACAAAGGGATGGTTGTCAGACCGTCATATTCTGAATGTAAACAGATCATGGTTTGGTCCGCTTTCCGAGAGCTGCTATCAGTGAGCAGGGCACGTAAGTGTGTCTGATTATGAGTATGGTAACGTTAATATGAAACCTTACTGAACCGTAAAGGCTGTAAAAATCTCTTCTTGGCATTCTGGGAGTTTCGCAGTAATTATCCGGGATCGCCTGGGTTAATTTCGGTATGTATACTGCTTAACAGTGATTGGGAAATCCCGGCTCGGAAGCTTGGAAGACAGCCGTGCAGGGCCGGATGACAGGATACGGGTAATACGTTATGCCACTATCGCTGCGGCCTGCTGGAGTTCGCGGCGGGAAAGCTGATTCGCTTTATCACCACCGAAGCTGTGAATAATGTTATAGGCGCTGCTAGCTGGGATCCTTTGGTGAATACACAGTGCGTAAAGGAATAAGCGGCAGCGCTCGCAGTTGCCATCGCAGTGCAGGTAAACTTTGCCGCCTTCGCGCAGGGTTTCTGCCACTTCCTGTAAATACTGCTGCATAAATGCTTTTTCAGTATCGTTGTTAACAAAAATATCGGCGATGTTGAAAGGAAGCCATAACCAGTGTAGGCCTGCATTGGCTACATCGCTTTTGAGCTCAGGTTTGTTTTCTTCTGATGTCTGAATAGTGGCAATATGAGTAACGCCTTGCCGGCGTAATTGAATGAGATAGTCGGGTGTTGGCCTGGCGCCAAGCGTAATGCGCCCATTGCCGACGGTAAACCAAGAAAGGCTGGTTGTCATAACGAAATACTACGGTTAAGTGCTCTACATGACATAATAGTAAATTGAAAAGTAATGGCAACTGCAGCCGCCAATAACAAACAGGTGCCAGATAGCGTGGGTAAATTTTTTCGATTTAGCGACGTAAAATACTACACCAATACTGAAGCACAATCCTCCGGCCACAATCAACCACAACCCAGAGCCGGGCAGCGCCTGATAAAGGGGGTAAATTAACCCCAGCGCTATCCAGCCCATGATCAGGTAAGTGACTACCGAGACCTTAGGAAAGCGGTGTTTGGCTATTATCTTAAATGCCACGCCGGCAATTGCCAGTACCCAGATAAAGGTCGTGGCTATAACGCCAAGCGTGCCGCCAATGGCTACCAATGTCAAAGGCGTATAAGTGCCCGCAATCAGCAAATAGATGGCGCTGTGATCAAACAGTTTTAACAGGCCTTTTACCTTTTGATGAGTAACCGCGTGGTAGATCGTTGAGGCCAGAAACATAAAAATCAGTGTGCTGCCGTAGATAGCTGAAGCGGTAACACTTACCGACGTTTCTGCACGCAATAACATAAATACCAATCCCACAATGGCCGCCACACAGGCGAGGCCGTGGCTGATGCTATTGAGCCATTCTTCAGCAACAGAATAAGCACGTTTGGGTATTGAAGTCATAACTATCCTCTTATTTCACAACTCAGTGTAAAACTTCAGCGAACAGTTGTACACTGAAATATGTATGACAGTTTTGCTACATAAGCCCGATTTTAGTTGCTATATCTGTGCTAAGTCTTAAGTGGTCTGAGGTCTCTGGTTAATTATTGTTAGCGATGGAAATGCCTTGGTTGCGGCACATCTCGGTGAATCCGTCGATTTCCGGGGCAGGCAGGGCTACTGTCATAGTGACCTGATGACTGTACTGACAATCGCTCACTTCGCCATGCTGCTGTGCAACCCAGTGGCGAATAAACTGTTCGTGCTTAAAGTCGGCATTTACCGTGATTTCATCCAGTGAGACGTGTTGTGTGACTTTGAGGTTTTCCATTACCTGGTGTGCAGCACTGGAGTAGGCCCGCACTAAACCGCCAGCGCCCAGTTTGATGCCGCCAAAGTAACGGGTAACAATGAGCATTACGTCGCCCACGTCTTTGTGCTGTAGTACGTTTAATATTGGTTTGCCTGCGGTGCCGCTTGGCTCACCATCGTCCGAGCAGGCCACGCTTACCGGCATGTCCGGGCGACCCAATAAGTATGCCCAGCAGTGATGGCGGGCATCGGGATATTGTGCTTTTTTTTGAGCGAGCAGTGCCATAGCGGTTTCACGCTCGGGCGCACAGGCGGCAAATGCGTGGAATTTGCTTTTCTTGATTTCGTAGAGCACTTCAAGAGATTGGCTGGGAGTTTGATAAGACATATGGAAAATACGAATTAGAGGTTTAATTTCACGACTAATTTTCTAATAGTTTAATAGCTGATAATCCCTAGTGTAATGTGCCTTGATTTGTCGCCGGATACTGTCATCAAGAATGATATCGGCACTCTTTTTCATTTGGTTTTTCCTGGTTAACTTTGCTTCAACCGTTTTGCCCACCAATTGAGGGCACTTTTGTTTCAACGTAGGGATTAGTGAATCGAGTTCCTCAAAACGAAAGACATCATCAACTAATAGTTGATCCTCATTATTAAAAATAAATTCTGACTGAGGAATGAAATGTTGAAAGTTTTGTATTTCTCTACGTGGTAACCATTCGTAAACGAATTCTTCAAGGGAGTGACAAGGTGAGAGTATTTCCTGATATCTCAAATCAAGAGGTCGCCCCCGGCCACCATTTTTCAGGTAGTTATAGGCAGAGAGTAACCTGTCAGCAGGTTCACGAACAATCGAAAACTTATAGAGTTTATCAAGGCGTTTTTGTCCATAAGCATCTTTGTAGGCCTTGATAGAGTGATGTCCGAATGAATCATCGCCAAAAAGTGACTCAAACAAAGAAACACCAGCACACTTTGGGATATGGATGAACATTGCTTGCTTCTGTGTAAACAAATGCATGCTCTGGTCAACGTTTGTCGCATTCGCAGCTTTTACAATACCGTATCGTCGATAATTTTGTATAAGGTTAGTGATCTTCTTATCGTAATAAGAAGGTGATAGCAAATTCGGCATATGATTATCTATTAAACTGTCTTTGGTTTTAATAAAGCGACGACTGATTTGACTACGGTACCTAAATCTTCCGCATTTGCATCTACTTCAAAGGCCGCCCCTTTGATTCTTGACTCCATATCGTTGCACTTTTGATAGGCCTCTTGCAAGGCGAATTTGATGTGTTCGGCTGAAGGCTCGCAAGTTACGAAGTTATCACTTAATAAAGATAAATCCTTGTTTGCGAATGTATTGGTCACTGTAACGAGACCGCTGGCGGCCATTTCTAACGGGGGATAGCTGGGATGAGGAGACAGCATTAGGGACAGTCCAATATCGTACTGGTTTAACGTTGCCCAGTATTTTTCTGCATCCATTTTACCAAGGCTACGAATTGACCATTTTTCAAACTTTATCTCTTCGTGTGGTTGCCCAGCAGTAAAGATCTCCACATCCGGTTGATATTCATGTAACCAGTCTATGATTCCCTGCAAACCAACCTCGTATAGATTGCGAGGCCTTTTAGGGCGAGCATAAAAAAGCAGTTTTGGGGTTGCGTTTATGCTTGTTCTTGGTTTAAGGCGGTGAAGCTGCAACTGAGGCTTAAATGCGAATGACTGATTCTTATTTATGTAGTCATGTTTAATAAAAAAGTCTCTTAGCAATGATGAATTGAATACCGGATAAAAGTTTTCGGCTTTAAAGCTGACAAGGGCTTTTGCGTATTCATCTGACCACGGAGTAAAGCCAGGAGTAAAATCCTGAATGAAATAGATAAATTTTTTTTGTTCAAAGGGATTGTTGCTCAGTACACTCTGAATAAATAAGGCTGTGTAATACATTGTTGCAATGAAGATTTCTTTCTTCAGCGGGGTTCGGTTCTTAAATTCGCCAATAACCTGAATGTCTTCGGGTAACAATGCAAAATCCAACTGTCCGGAAAGAAGTGTTATTGCCTCTTCTTTTTCTTTTGAGGACAGCGAATAGTCGAACGTAGTGATCTTAATTGGGAAGCCTAAGTCTTTGACTTCTTTTATAAAAGCAAGAGCGGTAAAAATACCTCCAAAAATCACCTTTTTATCTAAAGAAGGAATAAAAATATTGAAGGTAACTGGCCCATCAGCAAGCTCTTTAAAAATGACCTTCTCTGAAGGGGCTGGGATATAAGCATCCTCGAACTGTTGGTTAAGTCTAATCGATGCGTGCTTTAATTTACGCTGAATAGAGCGCTTAAATTGTTTCATTCATGCTACTGCTAAAAATAAAAAATATATTTTGATTGAAATATACTCAGTTAAAGGTGGGCAAAAAGCAACCTGTTGATGTATTTATTTGGTTGTTATTGCGGTGTCCTTTCGCTTGGGTTGTTCCGTTACTTCCAGGAAGGCGGTACCTTTTTATCAATCAGCGATTCCAACAAAGCCAAATCCTCTTTGAAGTATGATTTGTATGCAGTGAGGTCGCGGCTGTTGCTTTGCTTTCTGGCAATAAGCTTATTTTTAAATGCGGTAAAAGCAGCTGTCTTTTTAAGTCTTAGTAACTTTAACCCCCATGGTCGCTTATAGAGATAATTTTGTATTCCCGTAAGTGTCCTATTTAACTTTGCGTTCTTGAAAGCAACCGATGAAGAGTTAAAGTTCTTACCGAAGCTTGGTGGCACAAATGAAGCATCAACGCCAATAAACTCGAACACTTCACTGAGCAACCCCTGTGGATCGCTGGTAATTTGATCATAAAACACGACTTTTACGTTTTTTGGATCAATCAGATTGAATAGGTGTTGTAATTGCTGTCCATAAAGGCTTTTATTGAAAGCTCTATGTTTTTGTTGGTAAACATCATCCAGGCAAGAAATCTCACTTTCCAATGTTTCCCGTTCGCGATAAAGGTTATAGGAGCTCTCAGTTCTGGCAGCCGGTTCGCGGAGAATGACTATAAGTTTAGCCTGCGGGCAATGTCTGGCGATTCGCTCAATGGCGGCTGGATCAGACAAATAATCCGGCGTAAATTCACCCTGTATTCTGCGCTGGTCACTAAATTTGGCATAGTAGCCATCGATATCACTTTCGTTTCCCTGATCAAAAAAGTGTAACTCCTTCCCAGGCATAAATATATCAGGATGTTCCCAGAAACAACTGGCCATCCAACTGGTGCCTGAGCGCTGGGCACCAATTCCAATAAAGTCCGGTCCTTTTTTTATCATTTTATCGGTACTCTTATCTTGCTATGTTCAGATAGTAAAAATAGTAAGCTTTTACGTATAGATAGCGCAGAAGCTGCAGCGGGTAACTATCGTCTTTAGCATGTCTCAATGTTCCCTGATAATACTGTCTGAACAGATTTACCAGTGGATGTGGGTCAAATTTGTCCCATGGCTTTATGCCAGATGAATAGTGAACGATTGTCGCGTTTTTCATTATGTTTCTATAATAGCGGCGTTCTTCAGGAGTAAAACGATGTATTTTACGAATGAAAAAAGTCTGGAAATTGTATATTTCGTTTAATTTTACAAACTGCCCGTTAACCAGGTGGTTAAAGACATCCTGATCGTGAAACATCAGCTTGTTACTCGATTGCTCAATATAGTCATGCGCTTTTTGATAAAAGTTGTCCTCGCGCATTTTAACCAGGTTCAACAATAAAATCCCGGCATTGAAGTAAATGGCATTGGAGTCCATGTCGAGCGCATTCTGACGATTGGAGAATGGATTTTCCACTGCTGCTAAATAACAATCTTGGATCTCAGTTTGCCACAGGGGAGCCAGATTACCATTTACTACAATATCACCATCCAGATACAACACCTTATCGAGTTCAGGCAATGCATTTATAAGTTCAAATTTTACAAATGTCGCTTTGGAAACGTGATTTTTGGGTCCAACACCATCAACAACTACATTGGTGGGTCTGCAATAAATAGTCAGGTTTTCCGTTTCCACTGTTTTGAAGCGGGATTGGTTTTGCTCATTTAAATCGTTAAACACTAAGTAGATATTGATATCTTGATCAGGATTAGTACGAGCTATCGAGCGAATAACAGCAAGAATTTGCTCGACATAATTATTATCTAAACAAAAAGCAATGTGCATCGTTTCCATACTCACTAATTGTCCTTAGTGGGGTAGGGTTTACTAAATTTAGCCAGTATTACAGCGTGATACAGCGCGCTAAAAAACAATATTTTTATGCTGGGAAGCAGCGTTGAAAAAATACCGGGTGATTTTTTACTACCGTATTCTATTTTTTTATAATTACGCTCAATGCCCAGCTTTGCGGCTTTTACATCCCAACTCTTCATGCGATCCTGAAAACTGATAGCAGTGTCAATTTCTCTCACGCCGCCTTTGGCTATTTGATCCCGAGGATTACAGCAGGGGATAATGTCAAAAATGGCAATTTTTTCTTGCGATTTATCCAACTTGGATATGAGATCTGAATACCAGTAATCGACACCGATTCCTGCAACCTCGGCGTCATAAACGTTTAGGAACTGAAGGAGTATGTCGATATTAAATAAAGGCGAATTTACTTCAACGAAGTTGGTATAACGTAAATAACTGAAGGGCCTTGCAAGGTTAATGTAGTGATTTACCTTGCCTCTGTGGTGAAAAGCTAATTGTGATAACCACAAATTCTCGTCGGCATGCAATGCAAAGTGACGATTAATGTTGTCGGCAGTTAATAGCAGATCGTCATCTAAAACTAACACCCGTTCGTACTGCTCAATCAGTTCCGGCCAGTTTTGGTAAACCCAGAGTAGGTTAGGAAATTTCGCACCTTTGTGACATGCAAAATAGTCACTAAGTGCCAATAACGGTTGTTCTTTGCCAGATGCATAATAAACGCAAAACAGGTCAAAATCTCTTTGTCCGTTAGTCCACAGTGAGAGTGCCGATTTATTGCCCGCTGAAGTGAATACTAAATTTTTCTTTGGGCGAACTGTTTTTTTCAGTAACTCGGCCAACGGTAACTCCTTTAATAATATCCTAAACAGAAAAATTCACCGCGCAAAATCCGAACCAGCAAAGTAAAGATGTTTTGAGAGCGAAACTGTTTAATAGTGAACCATTTTTTGTATTAAAAAGATTCAGTTTTTAGCAGGTTGAAGCGTAAACCAGTTTTCTATAAGAATGCAAGGTGATATCGAGCCCGGGCCCTGGGAATGAAGCAATTGATTGAGTTGGGTTAAGCCGTTTAGTGTAGCGTTACTTGAAATAATGATGGCGCAATCAATACGCCATCCTCACAAAGCTTACATGCGGCGCATATGGGCCATACACTCTACCTCGACCATGGCGCCCATTGGCAGGCCGTCTACGCCAAAAGCGCTGCGGGCTGGTAAGGCACCCTTGGTAAAAAAGGTGGTATAAACGGCATTAAAATCGGGCCATTTGCTAATGTCGTCGATCATTACCGTGCACTTGAACACATCCTCCATACCGAGCCCCAGCGAATTAAGGGCCTGCTTAACGTTAAGCATCACCTGCTTGGATTGAGCCGGCATAGTGGCAGGTATCTCGCCGTTTTCATCCAGCGGGATCTGACCAGAAAGATACACAATATTATCTACCTGTGTGGCCAGCGAATAAGGGGCGTTTTCATTGGGATGGGGAAAGTATTTTAACTTTGCCAGCGCGAACTGGCTGAAGCTTATCAGTACTGCAATCAGGGTTAACTTAGTTAAGTTCACCACAATCTCCTGTTTATCTGTCATTAAATTATTTTTATACAAATCTATAGTTACGTAGTAGCGATTAAACAACAAGTCCTAGGATTTCATATCAGTCCAACTAACCTTTTTTTACGATCAGTTTCGGTTACATCTGTCCTGTTGATACAGGCTACTGTAGCGAGAAAAACTCTGCTTCACGCTTAACCACTGTGAGCGTAAAGCCTGCCCAGTGCATGGGGTGTTTAAAGCGTGGGTGGCGTTGCATCTGTTGGCGCGCCAGGCGTAGCGCTTCAACACTGCTACCGGTTTGTTTAAGCCCGAGATAAAAAAACTGCATAAAGGTGGCGGTGGGTTTATCTGATACTTTCCAGCGGGTACTGATTACCGAATTGGCACCGGCTGTTAATACGCCGTAGGCCAGGCTTTGCAGGCCGTCGTGGGCCATCATTTTGCCCAGCGAGGTCTCGCAGCCGCTGAGCACGACCAGTTGATTATAAAACGGCTCGCCCAGTAGTGCGCTTTGCGATAAGAAGCCGTTGCCTTCGAGAGTGGTTGAAGTGTTTCTGGCAACGGCAAGTCCCACAATAACTGGCTCTTCGGGGTCAAAATAGCTGTGGGTGGCGATATGCAAAAGAGGAGCTTCACGCAAGTCTGAACTCAGTAAAGCTTGTTGTGTGGCTTGTTCTGCTGAGTATCGTTTAACCGGATAGTTCGGGAAGAGCGAGGCGAGGTGGTCGCCCTCACGCTTTGCCCAGGGCAATGCAGGCAGTTTGTTGCGCCAGCCAGCATTGGCCGTGGGCAACTTACTTTCAAACGCGGGCGAGTCAAAAATACCAATTGCTATGGGCGTTGAGGCTTGCTTTGCGGTGGAGGATAGATATTCGCTTAAGGAAGGCGTCTGGCGCAGTGTATATCTGCCCCCCGCGTACTGATTATCAGGCAGGCGCAACTGGGCCATGGGCAGTGAGAAAAAGCGTCCGTCAGCTTGCCACACTATGTCGGTGATGTTGCGGCTTTTTATGACCCACGGCGGAATAAAGTCGCTTGCCCGGGCATCATGATAGGCCTGCACGATCTCAGCCCCTGATAATCCATCTGGCAGCGCTGGTGGGCAATGAATGGGGGATACCTGATACCGCTTTGCAGTAATAGCCAGTACATAACATTGCTGGCTGGTATGCAGATAGCGAAGCACAACCTGATCCCCATTCAGCGCCGTTTGCACGGCTGCCAGGGTGAGGGGCTTTTCATTAACCAGGGTTTTATTAGAGAGGCGTGGGTTAACCAGCCGCAACCACTGCTCTTTGACGTTATCGAGCTGTTGTTGCTGGCGCAGTTTCTCGTTCTCAGTGGTTGCATTGACCAGCCTGCCTTCCAGCATTAACCGCTGTTGCCAGAGGCTTTCAAGCTGCGGCTGTTTAAGTAAGTGTTGGCGTTCACGGTCTTGCCGTTTACGCAAAAATAGCTGGCTTTGATAGGTTTCCAGTAAGGCCAGGGCGTGTTCGGTATTCGCCGCGGAAGGATTGCTGAGCAGCGTGCCCAGGTGAGCGTCGTAGAGCTCTCTGACTTTATTAAACCAGTGCGGCCCCATTTGATAGGCGTCCAGTTCGCGCCCTAGTTGCAGAATATGCTGATTAGCCTTGCTAAAAGTCGCCGTAAGTGTGGCTTCGTTTTGTGGCTCGGTGGCCTTGAGCAGCTGGTATTGCAATGAGGCGAGGGCAACCTGCTGCGGATCATCATCGGCTATTAGCCCGGTGAGCTGCGCTATTTGTGTGGCAGCTTCGGGATAATCGCCAAGCTGAATGTGGGTGTCGGTTAGCGCTATGAGCGCCTGGATGCGCTCGGTCATTTTTACCACATTATCCAGCGTATTAAGCGCTGTATTCATTAGTGCGGTAGCCTCTGCTGATTGCTTGTTGTACGCTAAAGCCCGGGCCTGCAGGGCATAAATTAACGGCAGACGGTCGGAGCGCAGAGTGTCCGCTCTTTGTTCCGCCTGAGTCAGGGCATCAAGGGCCGCCGTCCAGCGTTGCTCGGCCATGGCGATTTTGGCTAACGCAATATACAGGTGGCTGGTATCGTCATCGTAAGTGCTACTTTGGTTGAGTGTTAGGGTGCGTTGGTAATAGCGCTCGGCAGTGCCGGTATCGCCGAGGTAGCTGTAACTGCTCGCAAGGTTGGCGGTAAGCACGGCAGCAGTCATAGTGGTATCGCCGTCGATAAGATATTCTGCGGCCTCGCGAAACGTTTGTTGGGCTAACTCCCAGCGACCAGACCATAAATAAACCAGCGCGAGGTTATTCATTAACTCAACCTGGCCCTGTGTATCGCCGGTTTGTTGTTTGTTATGAATGGCTTCATCCAGGAAACGGGCCGCAGCCACATAGTCGTTGGCCAGCGACCAGTAGGTTGCCAGGCCGTTGTAGATATCCGGGAGCAGTTTAGTATAGCCTTGCTCGATGGCGTGTGAACGGGCTTGTTCCAATGAATATTTACCCGCTTCCATCAATGTTTGTGACGATACCACCGAGCCATGCAGGAGGTTACTGAAGCCCAGTGAGGCAACCAGTTGGGTTGTCTGGTAAGTGTTGGCAACCGGCGTGTGGCCGAGCAGTTCAGGTATCAACGAGGCTGACGTTGGCTGCCAATCAGCTGGATTTATTACTGTTCCGGCATGCGCCAGAGCGTCATTAAACTGCCGGGGGAGTAGTGCCATGCCGGCATGACTGGCGTCGGCAAAATGGTAAATGTCAAAATTAGCCGACATGGCAAGCGCCGCCAGTTGCCAGCAGGAATAGCCATTTGCAGCAGGTGCAAGTAGCGCTGAAGCCTGTTCGGCATTTCCTTCAATAAGATACTGGCGAGCGAGTAAGGCGGTGGCAAAACAGGCTGTTTGCGCGTCACTCTGGCGGGCAATTTGTTCGGTAAGTACTGACGTATTAACGGGTTCAGCGTAGGTAGCAGTGAACCACGTCAGCCAGTCCCACAGCGCATTTAGCGGCTGTGTATAAACGGTAAACTCTGAGGCTGTTACTGACGGCTCGCTGTTACTGTTTACCGCAACGGTGATAGCATATTGTGCACTACTTTCAGGCTTCATGGCGGCAATATGCGTGTAGGCATAATGACTGAATGCCTGGCCGCTGGCAGTATCTGAAAGGGTAATGTTGAAAGCCATGGTAGGCGATTCAACAATGATCACCTCATTTTCTGCGGCGGTAACAGTAAACTGAAACTCTTCGCCCGCAGCACGTTGCCCGGCAACCATTGTCAGGCACAAAAGGAGCAACCCTGATGTTAACGCGCGGCGGATACGTTCCATGTCTTGCCGGTATTAATGGTTTTTCCAGGCGTAGGCCGGGGCTTTTGGTACCGTTACCCGACTGCCATCAACCTCTTTGTTCCAGTGACTGGCGGTGGTGTACTTAGGCGTGCCATCGGCATCAACCGAGTAGTTTATGGTGAAGTACACATCGGTGTATTTTTCTTTAAAGGCCGGTGCGCCTTTAGGGTAGCCGCCGTCTTTTACAATGGACAAATTGTTGGAACACAGCATGTTCGGATCGTCAGTGGGAAAGAACCTGGCTTTGCTAAGCAGTTTTGCGGTAAGGGATGGCCAGGTGCCCCGGGATTTTACAATGGTAATGGTTACCAGAAACGATGAGCCAAGTACCGGCGTAAACACCCGGGTGCGCATTTTTAAGGCATTGTCGTTGTAGTCGCGCTGACCTTTGGGCAGGTAGGGGCGAAATTCAGGCGCCCAATCGTCGCGGTTATAGTCTGACACCCAACCTTTGGGAACGTACCATTTACTTGCTGACTGGTTACTCATCACTTTGACTCCTTGTGGTTAAAAACGTGGTGATGTCGGCCATAGTGGAAAGCTCTTTGCCTAAACACGAAAAGGCCTGATGGATGGTTTTGGTTAAATTGTCGGCCAGTTGTGCCTGGCTGTCCTGCTCGCTGTGGCGGTAACACTCATACATGGCGCTGCGCAGCACGTCGCAGTTGATGGCGCTGGCAATAAGCCCCAGTTTGAACTGATTATTGTCGGGGTAGTCGGTCAGGTTTTCCTGCAATGTGTATAGCCATAGCGGGGTGCGTTGTTGCTCCTGCAACACGGCCAGCAGCGCATAGATAAAATCGGTTTCCTGCCCGGGAGAAGTTACCATTAGCTTACGATGGTTTAACCGCTGGCGAAAATGCTCGGCGAACGGCTTAAAGTGCGGCTCGGTGGTGATGGCCCGGAGAATATATTCGGCACTGTTGAGGCCGAGTTTAATGCCAGCCAGCAGGTTTAGCTGGGCAATATTACGCCCCGCTTTCGGGTTGGTAGGATGCGGCACCGTCGCCATGTCACTGGTGATGAACAGGTCAATGGGGCTGGCAATCTGCTGTAGTCCGTCGTTCTCCAGCGGATCGAAAAAGAGTGCCTGCCAGTCAACAATATGGGCTTCATCAAGTGGTTCAAAAGGCGGGCGCCGCATGATTTCATCCAGTGAAAATGACTGCGAGTGCTCGGTTTTAAGGTGATACCGCGGGCGCAGCATGCTGTGACCAAATCTGAAGCTTGCCAGCTTAAATTCGGCTGGCACCTGGGTGTATGGCCTGCTGGTACCGTAATAAAACGGACCGAGCTTTTTAAAAAAGTACTCGTGGCAGTCGTCTAGTACTAGCTTTGGCAGTAAGTCGTTGATCACAATGTGGTGAAACATAGCCACGGTATAGCGCCTGGCGGTAATGATGCGTTCGGTGATATCTGCTTGCGCGGCTGGCAGAGCATGGATAAACGCGTTATGTAAGCCCTGAAACAGGCTGTGTAACTGCAGTACAATGGCGTTCTCGTCGTTGCGCTGTTCTGGCATCCATGCGGTAGCCCACGGCGCATTATCTATGGTGGCCGGTGATACCCGGTGAACATCGTGAGTCTGGGTTAAAAAACGGCCGCTTCTGCTGTCGAAATAGTGAGCTTCGATACTGCGGATAGGATCGTCCAAGCCATTATTGCCATACATGCTGTCAAGGTTTAGCAGTGCACTGGTCTGGCGTCCTCCCACGTGAAAATGCGAATCGGTAATGATGTCGTGGGCGATAAACTGGCAAATATAGGTGTAGCCAGCGGGTATGGGCCGCGAGTTTGTGTCGTCCGGGGTATAGCCTGCTTCGTCGAGAAAGGCTGGGTCGGCGTCGTCTTCGGGATCTTCTTGCACTGATGAAGTAAACGATAGCCCGGGTGGCGGTGTCTGAAGGGGGGGATTCTCCGGACTGTTATTTTGTGTCAAACCCGGCAGCATCAGGGTAGCCAGGCTGTTTAATTCTACCGGGCTTAGCAGCGCCTGGTCACTGGCCGGGAACATGCTGTGAGTGGAAGAATGCACTAGTCTGAGCCCGTAATGATGGTAGCGCTTAAGACGACTTCTGAGGTGTTACTTTCGCGAACCGCAATGATAGTTGATGGTGCATTAGCAGATTGCAGGGCGGCCAGAATAACCAGTTCACCCTGGGCATTTTTCTGAAGGGCCGGCCAGCTTTGCAGGGGCTGGCCGTTTGTTGCCTGCAATTCAACGTCAAACAGCTGGCCGTCGACCATGCTCACGTCCAGTACCAGTATTTGCTGCTGACTGCCTTGTTCCAGCACTGCGCCAACTGGCGGTAGTTGAGAGGTACTGGCGCCGCGCATCTCACCAATGTAGATCACATCGGGACTAATGGCCGTAGCCACATGCTTGGGCTGCTGATAGCTCAGCAATAACCAGGTAGCGGCGCTGCCAATCAGCACGCCACCCAGTGGCCAGAACAACCGCAGCAATTTGCTGGCTGATGCGTCTGCACGGGATGTTTTAGCCGCCTGGCCGAGTGTTTTTTTGAATATTGCACTGAGTTCAAAGTCTTCTACCATGTCAGGGTGCATCAACAAATATTCTTCAAACTCAATCATTTCAGCAGCGGTGAGCTTGCCGTGCAGGTAGCGCTGAATTATATGATTAGCCTGGATGTACTGTGTATTCATATCACTTAACTTCTGTAACCTTGTCGGTTAACGTTAATAACTCCGTATTAGTAGTGCCGCCACAAGCTGTTCCCTCTCAAGCAGCACCAGAGTGTTTACACCCGGGTGCCCAGCCAGCCTATGACTGCAACCACCGACAATAAGGTAAACAGCGATTGTTTATTGAGTTCAACATTGCATTTAAGCGCCAGCGCCTGTTTTAACCGTGACTTGGCCCGGTGCAGCACTTTATCGAAATGTTCGGTGCTTAAATCCAGCTCTGTACACAGCTCTTCTTTGTCTTTGCCTTCAAAAAAATAGGCACTCAGCAACCGCCTGTCGCGTTCTACGCTGAGTTCTGACAGTACCTGAGTGACGGTTTCAAGTAGTTTCTCTGAACCGACCTGGTTTTCGGTATGGTTGGCTGTATGGGCATGCACATCCATCTCGTCGCTGCAATCGGTGCGTTGACGCTTGTTTTTGCGGTAGGTAGCAATCAGCAGGTTTTCTGCCACGCGGCGTACAAAGCCGGCTATAGCCTCTGGATTGTCAATTTCTGAGGCCCGGGCCTTCTGGATAACAATGAGCAGGGCTTCCTGCACAATATCCTGCGCCAGAGCTGGATCGTCACATTTATAAGCCACAATGGAATACAGCGGTCGGGAGAAGTGACTGAGCAGAGCTTGTTCTGCCTGTTTATTGCCACTGGCGATTTGCGTCACGAGTACAGCAGGTTCATCCATTATTCAGCGCGTTGTGGATTGTTATTAGAGGACAAATCTACCGGCGTAAGGCGTTATTTACAAGCATTAAGCGATTATAAAACAGACTTTATAAGACCAATAGACTATCAGCAAGGGTGCACAGCTAAAGCATTGTGTTTAGCCAGTGCACATATCTATCGCTGTTTATTTTGCGGTGGCGTCGTAGCGTGCTTCCAAGCGCAGGAGTTTACTGTTCGGATCGACTATCACCACATCCTGCGCTGATACTCTAAGGGTGTTTTCTGCGGGCAATTGTAAGGTGGTGATATTGCCGTTAACCGATACTTCCACCGGCATCGGAAACGGCAAGTCTTCGGGTACCAGCCAGGTAAGTGTCAGCGCATCGCCTGTGCGTTGCTGGTGCAGCTCCGGTAGCCGGGGCTGATACAGATAAACGTCGAAAAACCAACTGAAATCCTCGCCGGTAAACTCGTTAACCAGCTTTATAAAATCCCCGGTATTGCGATATACGGTGGTAAACTGGCCGGGTTGAGGCGTAGCCGTGCCGTATAGCAGTGTGGTGACGGAATCAAAAAATGCCTGATCGCCGATCAAATATCGCAGGGAGTGCATGATCCATGAGCCTTTGTAGTAAATATCCAATGCCGGGCCAACGCCTTTTTCATAAACCTCTTCCACTTCCATCGGTTTATTTGACACGATGGGATGCGTGTTGATCAGGCCTTTTCGCTGCTTATTTAAATACGCTTTGTAAGCGATATCACCATGCAGGTACTGGGCAAATAAGGGTTGCATGTAGCTGCCCAGGCCTTCGTGGATCCACATGTGATCCCAGTTGTCGTTAGTAACCTGGTTGCCAAAATATTCATGGGCAAATTCATGCTGGAGCAGCCAGTCGAAGCCGAATTCGTCTTTTTTATAGTCGTTGCCATAAGCGTTGATGGTTTGGTGTTCCATCCCCAGGTGTGGGGTTTGCACCACGCCGACTTTTTCATCGGCAAATGGGTAAGGCCCAATCAGACGTTCAAAGAAGGTCAGCATGGCAGGAATTTCGTCGAACAACGCCTGCGCTTGTTGTGCATTGCCCGGCAAGTGATAATAAACAATGGGGTAGCTGTTACCGTAAATGCTCTGGTAGGTGTCTTCGATTTTTTCATAGGGGGCTATATTCAGCGCAATGCCATAGGTGTTGTGTGCTGAACGGGTTTGCCAGTGATAGGTGCTTTCGTTGGCGGTACTGGTGGTTTCTACCAGTACACCATTGCTTGCGGCTACCAGGTTGTTGGGCACGGTAACATAAATATCGGCAGTTTCGGGCTCTCCCATGGGCTGGTCGATACAAGGCCAGAAGATATCGCAACCTTCGCCTTGTACTGCGGTAGCCAACCAGGGCGAGCCATCTGGTGTTTTATCCCACATGACACCGCCGTCCCAGGGCGCATTGGGTGGCGTGCGCGGATGACCATGATATTTCACCTCAACCGATACCGGAAAGTTCACTTCGGTAACGGGTGTAATAATTAGTTCACCCTGGGTATTGGTGTACTGCTCCTGATTCAGTGCCTCGCCATTGAGCCAGACACCTTCAATAGTAAATACCCGGTCTAAATCCACCGATACTGCTTTGGCCGGTTGCGCAGCATTCAGGGTTAGAATGGCATCGCCAAACAACTGCTCAGTGTCGAAATCAAAGCTGAAGTGCAGCTCAGCATGTTCAACACTTACGCCTTGCTGATAGCGCGGGATTTGTCCGCCACTTTTCAGAGTATAGGCTGAGGATAATTCGATGGGCGATACTGGTTGTGTGCTATTGCCTGATTGCGTCGTAGTACAGGCACTTAAGGTAACTGTAGTTGAAAGTAAAAGGCCTTGCCAGGCATGGATACATTCCATGTGTGAGCTCCGGATACACCGTCGTTGTTATTGTTACTGCGATTATAGCGTTAAACGACGTGAAATCCTGATGGGAAGCCTGTGTTGATCGTATTTTCAGGGTGTTAAACGAAAAGAGTGGCGGTGCCACTCTTTTTATCATTACCCGCTGGGGTTATTCGAACAACTCACCACGCAAATCTTCTAATGTGCTATGCGTATGTTCTTTAAGTAACTTTTTCACCAGTTTGGGTTCTTTGTTCATCCACGCTTCATAAATTTCTTGATGTTCGCGGTAAGCATCGGCTTCACGATCGGGTGGCTCAAGGTGCTTACGAACATAACGTTCAGAGAGCAGGTGGATCTTGAACAGCAGTTCTTGGGTGATTTTGCGGCCAGCGGGTGCTGACAGCGCCAAATGAAATTCCCGGTTTACGGTAACCGCTTCCGGCGATATTTCATTAGCCATGCTTTGCAGACGTTTAAAAATCTCGGTAACCCTGGCTTTATCTTCTTCAGTGGCTTTTTTACAGCCCTGAGCGGCCGCCTCAGGCTCCAGCGTGGTCCGCAGATGAAAAACATCTTCGGCTTCGGCCAGGCTGAGTGGACGAACGATAAATCCACGGTTTGGGTGAGAGACTAATAAGCCGTCTTGCTCCAGCCGCGTGAGTGCTTCACGCAGCGGGATCTTGCTTACTCCCAGGTCCTGGGAGAGAGCGTCCTGACGAATGGGTTTTGCCGGGAACATATCGTTGGCGAGGATACGCTCACGAATAATTTCGTAAGCCTGTTCCGACAAAGTTTTTACCACAATTGACATGTATAAATGACTCCTAAGAAGAAGTTTGATGTTTCGTTATTTTTGGTATTTTATTGTTGTTATAGCGATAGTCTGGCCGATTTTAGCGGTAGACTCCATGTCATACAGTATACTATCTGAGCGATAGCTGATAGCGTTGGTCAGTCCAAATGCTTTCTTTTTATACAGTAGTGAATGTTAAAGTTTATCCTTAACGGTTTTTGGAATCGATGTGTGGCTTTTTGATTTTATTTAGCGATTAGTTTTTGGCGAGTTGAGGCGAGACAGAATCAGCAGCGAGTGTCTGAATCTGTCCTGAGGTTATGAGTTTAGAGCATAAAGTGAGGCAGTTAGCCTTTCTCTATCGGACTGTTAACGATTTCGTCAAACAGAGCCTGACTGATATATTGGGGGCGATAGGCGCCATTATTAGTCAGGATCTGTTTATAGAAGGCGCGTAAATGATTACGGGAGCCCTTAAGCAGGTTGCTGTAAACCAGTTCAATATCCGGATTATCAATAATGTCTTCACTCAGACGCATAAGATCGTAAATATCCAGTTCCTCTACCTGGGCACCAACATAAAGCCCCTCCAGCAGTGATATAGCGCCATTTTCGGTCAGCATATTATACAGGTAAGTAAACTCGGGGTTACTGAAGCTGCCCACAGTATTGTCGGTAACCGGATCGGTGAGTTGATAACGTTCCAGCAAGGCCAGGACTGCCTCGGTATGCGTGAGTTCGCTGCTGGCAATGTTATCGAAGATGAGCAGGCCGTGCTGCGCGTACAAGGTGGTGTAAACATCGTGAGCGAGCTTTTCTTCCTCGCGCATCATGAGCAGGCCTTCTTCTTCAAGAGCGGTTAATGAGCCGATGGGAAACGTATTAAGCTGGCTGCGAAGCTGATTCAGCTCGAATGTTGAAACGCCGTCAGCGTTGACCATAAATGGTGCTTGCCTGTTGCTTTTATCGCCGCCACAGCCACCTGTTAACAGGGTAATCCCCAATAAAATAAAAAGTAAAAACCGATACATATTCTGCTCCTGAACCATAAGATATTTTAGGTGTCTCTTCAGCCCCAGGGGTGCAAGTACAATGCCTATATTGCGTGCCTTTTTTCATTGAAATATAAAGGATTTATTTGCGCTGTAGCGGGTTTGTGTCACAGTTGGCAGTCACCGACTGATGCACTGACAACAATGACATAACTTTGGGATTAGTTTTCGGTGATAAATTTATCGCCGAGTAAGTTAGCGCCCATATAACCAACTTTAACGTAGATCAGCGCGCCTTCTTTGCCGGTAAATGGAGTATGCTGACTATATCGGGGGTTGCGGATCCAGCTACCGGCGGGATAGCTACCATGCTCGTCGTTGAAAACGCCTTCCAGCACCAATATTTCCTCGCCACCGGGGTGTATATGTCCGCCAAACCGAGTATGCGGTGCCCATTTCACCAACGCCGTGCTAACGCCATTATGCTCATGCAAAGGTAGAACGCTTAAGCCCTCAGCCTGACCGGGCAACCATTCGTTTTGCACAGTGTTAACGGTTAACTGTTTCATATCGTTACGGGCAAACTGCCAGAGTTTAACCAGAATGGTGCATCCGTCAGCGGAAAATGGTGTGTGTGAACTGCCCGGCGGATTGCGCAGATAAGTGCCGGCAGGGTAGTCGCCGTGTTCATCACTGAACGTACCGTTTAATACATAAATCTCTTCACCGCCATCGTGGGTGTGACCACTGTACCCCGCACCGGGTTCGTAGCGGACTATGCTGGTGGCTCTTGCTATCTCATCACCAGCGCGGTCGAGCATCATACGGCCCACGCCTTTAAGTGGTGAGGGAATAAACTCGTACTCTTCGGGCCGGATTACCACTCGCTGACTAAAATCGCTGTTTATTTGCATAACTGAAATACTCTGTAACGCTGATGTTGGGAGATTGTACGTATTTTTGAATAAAAAGCTCAATCTCCCATTGCCGATCTATTTGAACGCTATTTAAGCTATATGTCGTGATATCGCAGTGCCCGTGAGCAATATTAGTCAAAGTAATTTAAGTACTAATTCGCCCTCATTATCGACTACCACAGCACCGGTTAAGCTGCTCACGCTTTGGGCGAATTGCCGGGGGCTTCTTAAATCAAATACACCGGAAACCTGAACAGTGGCTAGCGCCTGACTATCGATTCGAATAGCCGTTTTTGCATATTGGTTAAATTTATCAACCGCCTCGGCAAGACTTTCGTTAGTAAACCTCACCTGCATACTTTGCCAGTCTGGCAGTCCCGGAGTGAGCGCTTCTGCTAACCTGAATAGTTGCAGATTTCTGTGGTGGTAACGCAGGCCCCACCCAGCTTCTACCTGAGGGTGGGAGACTAATGTGCTGGCGACACCTACGACGCCTTCATACACCTTTAAGGTCCAGTTTGCTTCCGATTTTTGCACCGAATAGGCCGTTCCCAAGGCCGTAAATGCCGTAGTATCGTCGATGGCTACACGAAATTGGCGGGTGGGGTCATGGGCAACGTCAGCAAATAAACGCCCTTGAATTAAGCGGACCTGGCGTTGTGTTGAAGACAGCACCACTTCAGCCTTGCTGGCCGTATCCAAATGTAGCACTGAGTTGTCAGGCAGGCTGAAGTGGCTCACTTCACCGTGTTCCGTGGAGAATGCCAGTGGTGCATTGCTAGTTTTTTGTGGTGGCGAAATAACTACCCATAAAATGGCACAAAGTAACATTGAAGCGGCCGCCGCAAGCCAATAATTAAGCACTTTGGTCGTGGTGTTTTTCGTCGTCACTGATGCAGAACTGCCGGGAACAACCGTTATTTTGGGTAACTCCACCGCAAGCTCAAAGGTTTTTGCTGTTTGTTCAAAGGCATATAAATGCATGGGATCAGCATAGAGCCATTGGGTAAAAGCCCGGTTGTGAATAAGATCAGGCTTGGCCTGAATATCAATGATCCAGTCTGCAGCGTGTTCCAGTACTTCTGTGGATACCGTGGAGGAGTGAAGGTTAGTTGTCACGTTCAATTCGCTTTTGTGTTAATAAAACTAAAGAGTCTCGCAAGTGTTTTCTCACAGCGGCCACAGTAAGGTTAAGCTCGCTGGCAATGTTGTCATAGGAGCTGCCATATAAGCGATGTTGCAGAAATACCTGCCGGGCCTGGGCGGGCAACGACTTAAGATCTTCTTGCATTAGCCTGACAGCTTCATTCTGCACCAGGTGGAGTGCCGGGTTGGCGCCCGGCGTGCTCTCAGGTTCGTCAATATCGTCGATATCCAGCATGTCGGGATGCCGGGCTTGCTGGCGGTACTGGTCTTTCAGTAAGTTCATGATAATAGTACGCATGTAGGCAAATATGTTTTGCACTGACGCCAGTCGCTCCTGTGCACTTAGCCGAATAAACATTTCCTGCACGACCTCTTCGGCATCTTCACAACTGGCGCCCCGGGCACAGGCGTAGCGTCGCAATGATTCTGCATGGGTCAGGTACAGCGTATTTAAAAACGCTGAGGATGGTAGTGCAGTGGATGGTTGATGAGCGGCAGTGGTCTCCCACTTGGCGTCAGACTGAGAATTCACGAATGGCACCTTTTACTGCGCGGGCTGCCAAAAGCATATCCTCGGCAGAATTGTAATAACCCGGCGTAATGCGTACGCAACTGCCCTTGGCAACGCCATTTCGGTGAACAGCGAACACCTTATACTTTTCCAGCATGTAGGTTGCAATTGCACTGTTCGACTGACTGGTTTGCTGCCCCTTGATACGAAACGATGTGATACCGCCATACAGTGCACTATCTTCAGGGGTTAGCAGGGTAATGCGGTCATCTTCTATTACTTCGTTTACCCAACACTGACGTAAATAAGCCAGTCGTTGTGCTTTGGCTGTGGCACCAATCCAGTCATGAAAGCGAAAGACATCGTTAATGGTTAAAAAAGCAGCGAAGTTGCTGGTGCCGGAATGTACACGCCCCCAAATTGAATCCTGCTGGGCAGGGCTGGCGGACATATTCGGTGCAATATCTTGTAACCGGCTTTCGCGGATATACATAATACCAACGCCAATTGGTGCGCCCATCCATTTATGTAGGTTATATCCGACAAAATCGGCACCGAGGTCGTCGGCAACAAAGTCAAGCTGCCCCCAGGAGTGCGCTGCATCAACAATCACATCGACACCATACTGACGAGCCATGCGGGTAATGTCGGCAACGGGCAGGACTAAGCCGGTGCGGTGACTTAAATGGGTAAGCAATAGCAACCGGGCGTTACTATTATGTCGCAGCGCCGCTTCATAGGTGCTTATGATGGCTGCCTTGCTGGCCGGCTCAGGCAGTTTCAATTTAATCACATTAGCCCCCACTGAGGCGGCTTTGGCGTCCATCGCGGCTTGCATGGCATCGTAGTCCAAATCACTGTATATCACCGCTTCGTTGGCTTTAAGCAGACGGTAATTGGCTATCAGATTTTGCAAGGCCTCTGTGGCGCCTCGGGTTAACGCTATTTCTTGCGAATCTACAGCTAAGCGGTTGGCTACTTGTTGGACTAACGGGCGAATCCGGGCACCAAATTCACGACGGGAAAAATAGGAGTTATCCCGGTTGACCCGGTTGGTGTGTTGAAAATAGGCATGCATCACCGGCCGACTCATAATGCCCCAGTTGCCATTTTCGACATTGATAATATCGGTTTTAACGTCGTACTGGGCTGCTACCTGTTGCCAGTAATGTTCATCTTCGGCCACGGGGATGTCTTTATTTCTTTTTAACGGGGCCGGAAAGTCACTGACATTACCTGCGCGTGATGGTGGTATAGCGGCTACTGAAGTGGCCGCCAGACTGCCGGCAATAAATTGTCGTCTGCTAACTGAATGCATTGAAACCTCAAAATGAAATGCAAAATATGAGAAGTCATAACCCAATAAACCCAGGGCAGTCTGCCCGGGGTTTATAACAGGATTATGACGCTTAGAATGTAACGTCTACGCGCAGCGAATAATTGCCGCCGTCGGTGTCATAAGGCGCATTTCGCGAGTAAACCAATCCCCGGTTAGCCTGAAAAGTCGCTTCGTCGGGATAGGTATCGAACAGGTTTTCAATGTTTAAGCTGACGCTGATATGGTCCGTCACCTGATAGTCCGCACCGACATCAACAAAGGCCTTGGCGCCAAAGGTTTGGTATATATCACCGTCGGCATTGCCAGAATTATCCGTCCACTCACCGTAATAGCGCAGGCGGGCTAAATAGGTTAGGTCGCCAACGCTATAGTTTGCTGTAAAGTTGGCGCTGTGCCTGGGTAAGCGGTCTTCAAATATAGTGCGCTGCCTTTCATTTTGCGCAATGCCACCGCCGGTGACTTCTGTTTTATTGTAGTTGTAGGCTAAGACAAGGCTGAGCTCACCGGCACCAACCTCGATGGACTGACTAATGACCGCATCCAGGCCCGTTGTTCTGGTATCAAAATCGTTCTGATAAAAACTCACACCCGTAATACTTTCGGCGCCAGTTACGCCAAGCGCCACGAGCTGAGTTCGTTCATCGGCGGTAAGTGTATAGGTATCAGAACTGCCAAAGCGATCGCTGATCTCGGCGCGGTAAAGATCGAGACTGGCATTTAGTCCCTCACTGTTCTGGTAGGTCAGGCCCAATGACAGGTTGTCTGATTCTTCCGGGCTCAATGACACAATATTGGCATCTGCACGTTTATTAATGATCCGGGCAATGTCGCCCTCCGGGCTGTATCGACCACGGGTAAACACTTCTAGTGAAACTGTATCAAGCCCTTGTGACACGCGTTCACTAAATAGCTGGCCCGGTGTGGGGGCGCGAAACCCGGTTGAGTAGGTGCTACGCAGGGCGAGTTGATCACTCAGTGCATAACGGGCTGAAATTTTCCCGTTAGTAGTATCGCCAAATACCGAGTAGTCTTCGTATCGGCCGGCGATACCCAGTGTCAGGGCCTGGGTAATGTCAGTTTCGATATCGATATAGATGGCTTGACTATCCTGGCTAAATTCCCCGGATTGCGAAGGACTAAAGCCAAAGAAGCCATTGGAGCCTGAAGGCAGCCCTTCGCGAGCGGCGGGCCCCACTTTATAGGAGGCTTCCTCGCCCGGAGATACGGTATAGGTTTCTTCGCGATATTCTGCCCCAAAAGCAATGTTGATATCACCTGTAAACATGTCGGTGGCCAGAATGTAGACCCCATCTGCATTGATATTGGTTTCCTGTTGCTCCAGGGTACCAGCAAAAAAAGCGGTAGGACTGTCACTGCCTAACGAAGCGTTGATAGTATTCGACAGGTAATAATCAATGGTATTACCGCCCACACTGGCTGATAAATCCCAGCTCAGGTCGCCCTGCATGCCTTTAATTCCGGTGTAAGCAGAGTAGTCGGAGTCCTCCTGGCCAAACTGAGGTGAAAAACCGGCCGGATAAACCTCCAGCAGATTAAAATCAGGGTAAGCCTCGCTTTGATTAAATACACCTGAGTCTGGGTTGCGCCAGTTAAAATCAGAAACGCCGTCAGCATCATTGTAAGTGCCATATAAATAAACTGCCGTATCGTCAGACAGATCATACTGACTGTTCAGCGCGAAACGGGTTGCCTGGCGCTCCGGCTGCCCCCAGTCTTGTACCGGGTTGCGCAGCGTGACTTCCGGGTGGGCTTCCTGATAGGCAATGGCATCGGGGCGTTGGCGCGATCGAGCAGTACGGTCTGAGTCAAAATATTCAGCCGTTATCGATACATAGCCTCGGTCATTGAGATTCCAGCCGGCCTGACCGCCTGCTCGCCAGCCAGTGCCATCTCCTTCGTAATACTGGGAGAACTGACTAAACGCTTTGTACCCTTCACGATCATCCAGGATAATATTAATCACGCCGGCGATGGCATCAGAACCATATTGGGCTGACGCACCATCACGTAACACTTCAATACGTTTAATGGCAAAGGTTGGAATGGTGGCTAAGTCGGCCGCCTGTGCGCCGTTTGAGCCAAGCAAGGCCGAGCGGTGCAAGCGTTTACCATTAACCAATACTAAGGTGTGATCTGACGACAACCCTCTGAGGCTGGCTGGACGCACAAATACCTGACCATCTGCCATGGGCAGTCGTTGTACCTTAAAAGAAGGGACCAGTTGCGCAACACTGTCAAGTAAGTCTTCGGAGGTGGTGCTGTTGATGGCGTCGCCGCTAATCAAATCAATAGGCGCCATTGAATCGAATACCGTACGGTTTGCCTGACGTGTACCGGTAACGATAATATTTTCAACCTCTTTTGCTGCGCTTTCACTGTCAGTAACTTGCTGTGCAGAAGCAATAGGATTTAGGGCAAATGATGCCAGCGTGACCAGGCCGCCAGCCGTAATACGTTGTTTATTAATCATCGTGTTTCCAATAGTGAGTGTGTATAAACAGGTTCTCTGGTGTAGAGAACTAAAAAAACAGTACTATGGGAAAAGACGAAAATGGGCTGCTGATCTGCGCGTTTACTGCAAGGTTTAACAAAAGGTTCATGATTGACGGGTATTTGTTCAAAAAGCGTATTCGGCCCGTAAATACGCGAATCCTCCGTCAGTGTCATAGGGCGAGTTGCGGGAGTATTTTAACCCACGATTTGCTTGCAACAGGGCGCGCTCAGGATATCGATTAAACACATTTTCGAGGCCAAACCTGAACGTTAGGGAAGGGGAGGGATACCAGGTTGTACTGATATCGAACAGGGACATGGAAGAAAATGTTTGAAAAGTAGTGCTGCCGGGTTCCGTGAGATCCTGCCAGCTTCCGATGTAGCGCCAGGTCAGTTGAAAATCAAACTGACTGGCTTGCCAGGTGAGCGATAGTTGAGCGCGGGTTCGCGGTAAGCTGCGCTCTTGTAAGGTTTTTTGTGAGGTACTTGCTGAAAGGCCATCATCGGTGACCTTCGTGCGGTTAATATTCAGCGCGCCACTTAAACCTAATGTTTCAGTATAGAAAGCAATGGGTAAATGGCCTACCAGATCGATACCTTCAGTACGGGTATCGAACAGATTTTGAAAAAAATTCACCGTATCTACCGGATAATTAAGTTGGTATTGAGGCTGAGCAAGCAGTGCCTGCTCGGCTTGAGTTAACTCATAGACCGGCGTAGTGCTGAAGCGATCGGTGAGTGCAATGTGATACCAGTCGAGGTTCAAAGTGGCACCCTGCGCATTTTTCAGGCCGATGCCTGCGCTCATGTTGACCGAGCGTTCGGGCTTGAGCTGTGCGATGGTTACGCCCGGCCTTTGAGAGAGTACCCGAGCAACCGGGCTAAGGGGCGACAAGCGTCCGCTGGTGGATACACCATTAAAATCGGCATTTAAACCTTGCGAGGTACGTTCACTATGCATCTGACCGGCAGTAGGAGCACGAAAACCATTCGATAGTGTTGCCCTCAACATAATATGCTCACTGGCGGCCAGACGGGCGGATACCTTGCCCCGTACTATATCTGTAAACAGGGAAAAATTTTCATAACGGAGCGCTACGTTGGCTTCCAAGCGAGCGGTGAGCGGCAGTGACAAGTCCAGATAGGCTGCCCCATTATTTTGAGTATAAGTGCCGGCTTGAGAATCAGTATAACCGGGAAAGCCGTTCGAACCGGCTGGCAGACCATCCAGCGCTGCCGGGCCAACGGCCCAGGAGGCCTTGTCTCCCGCCGTAATGGTATAGCGCTCCTGGCGCAATGTTAATCCCGTGGCCAGTGTTGCCGGGCCGTTTACGGTTGCAGCCAAATGGGCTAAATAGTCGATATCTACACTCATTTCTTGCTGGGTTAAGGTGCCTGGTTTAAAGGAGGTAGGGCTGTTAGGACCGAGTGAAGCGTTAACGGTGTTATCAATAAAATAGCGAATTTTATTCTGACCGGCACTGGTGCTGATATTCAGCGTGTTGTTGGCAACGTCTGCTCTGATACCAACGGTGAAGGAGAAGTCCAGTTCTGTTTGGCCGAACAATGGTGTAAAGCCGGTTTCAAACCAGTCAGTCAGGCGAAAATCCGGGAATGTGGCAGAAGGTTCAAATAGCTTATTGGTATCCGGATTACGCCAGTTAAAGTCGGAGCTCCCGTAAGTGCGTGAGGCCGTACCAAAGCTATACAGGTGCTCCCTAACATTTAATCCGTACTCAATGTTAAAGGCCATTTGCACCCCTTGCCGACGAGGTTGGCCCCAACGCTGGACTGGGTTGGGAAGGTCTAATTCTGGGTGAGCGGCTGCAAATATCAGGGCATCGGTGGGTTGCTCTGCTCGAGAAGAAGGGGAGTCTGAATAAGCACTCACTGTTACAGTGCCACCAGATTGCTCAGGAGTCCCCCAACCATTGCGGTAATTGAGTGAATAGGTTTGACCATCGCCTGCATAATACTGTCCTGTCTGAGCCATCAGGCTACCCTTGCGGGAGTCATTGAGAATAACATTGATAACGCCTGCGATGGCGTCTGAGCCATACATGGCCGAGGCACCATCGCGGAGAACCTCAATTCGCTCAACCGCATACATGGGAATATGGCCAAGATCGGTGGGCTGCCCGTCTGCGGTTTCTAAAAAAGCAGATCGGTGACGGCGTTTGCCGTTGACTAAGATTAACGTGTGATCAGAGTTTAGGCCTCGCAACCCCGAGGTACGGTTAAATATCTGGCCATCGCTCAGTGGCAGGCGAAAGGCGGTATATCCGGGCAGTTGTGTGGCTAAACTATCAATCATCTCTACGGAACCCACTGCCATGGGATTGTTTACAACATCCACGGGAGACAGCGACGAGAACAAAGTACGATCTGTCTGGCGGGTGCCGGTGACAATGATTTCGTCTACAGACGGCTGCTTTAACGGTGAAGGTTGAACAGGGTTAGTCTGTGTGGCTGCGGACACCTCGGATTTTAGCACAAAGGTGTTTGGTGCTATCTGATGGACACTAACCGGAGAGTCAGAAAGTAGTGCTTGCAGGGATATTTGCGGATTTGAACTGAGTTTTACCGCTGAATGTGACAGGCCCTTTAGTGTCTCGGACTGATAGAGAATACTGATTTGGTAATGCGCTGCCAATTTATCTATGGCAGCGTTAAGGGGGCCTTTATCAATAAAAAAAATTTGACCGGGTTGTGTTAATAAAGGCGTGGTGGATTCTTTATTACTTAACTGCTTGGCTATTACCGACGAAGACGTGACATACCCTAGCCATATAACTAACACTATTTTAGGTATTCTCACACTGCCCAAACTCAAAACACTTTAAACGGAACTAGTCTAAAGTAATACGCCGGACGCTGTTGCTAATTTTTTATGACAGTCGTGAGGTATGTTGGTCACGCTAATCTGGCTACACGACAGGGTGAATGTTAGTCGTTTCTAACTGTTAGCTTGCAAGGTTTTGTATAAAGACCGACAGTTTTGGGGCTTGACCAAATTACACTATGATCAACAGCTAACGACACGGAATATCTTACTATTTCGTAGGTGGGCATCGGCTAATGAGTTGTGAATAGTACTGGGGTATTCATTTATGACTACACTATTACTAACAGATGAAAAACTATTGATCTGGTGCAGAACTGCGTTAAGGCTTGTTGTTCATAATGTTGTTTTGCATCTCAATATTTAGGGTGTTATGAGCGATGTAATTGGCATAATTGGCGCTGGTCTTGGAGGTCTGGGTTTATTTATTCTTGCCATTGGCTTGATGACTGATGGGCTTAAAATGGCAGCAGGTTCGAGCTTGCGGCAATTTTTGTCGAGTTGGACTAAAACACCGGCGCGAGGCATTTTTAGTGGCTTTCTGATGACTGCTATTGTGCAATCGTCCAGCGCAGTAACCGTTGCATCATTGGGCTTTGTGAATGCCGGCCTGCTCAACCTGTATCAGGTTCTGGGCGTTATCTTTGGTGCCAATGTCGGCTCCACCATGACCGGCTGGTTAGTGGCGATACTCGGCTTTAACCTCAATATCGAAGCCTTTGCCTTACCCCTGGTTGGAATAGGCATGTTCTTTAAATTAATCCAGCAGCAGGGCAGATTGGCGGCCGCAGGCCAAACGCTATTGGGGTTTGGGTTATTTTTCATTGGCATTGGTGTTTTAAAAGAAGCCTTTGATGGCGTGATGCAGACTCTTCCCATCAGCCAGTTTGCTGCTGATGGCGTTGGCGGAATACTTATTTACTTGCTGGTAGGTATTATTATTACGCTGCTTACACAGTCTTCCAGCGCCTCTATCGCCCTGATTATCACGGCGGCAGGCAGCGGTATGATCGATATGTACTCAGCCGGCGCGATGGTCATCGGGGCGAACATTGGTACAACCTCTACAGCAGCTTTGGCCGCTATTGGTGCAACCTCGGCAGCTAAGCGGGCGGCGGCTGCTCAGGTGTTGTTTAATCTGGCAACGGCTGTTATTGCGCTATTAATACTGCCGGTTTTGTTTTATCTGATCCATCAGATCAGTGAGGCACTGGAACTGAGTGCCGATCCCGCACTATCGCTGGCTTTATTTCATACGCTGTTTAATTTTATGGGGATATTGTTGGTGTTTCCTTTTATCGGCAAGCTGGCTAACTGGCTGGAAAAGCGTTTTCGCAGCCGCGAAGAAACGGAATCTAAACCTTTATACCTTGATAAAAACATTGCTCAAACACCAGCACTTGCGGCTAATGCGTTACTGAATGAATTGGTGGCGCTGCAAAAACGTTTGTTAAAGCTCTATCAGGAGGCGGTGTATACGGGTCATCATGATATCAAGCGTTTTCAGCAGCAAGTGACAGTAATTAAATCGCTGTCCGGGCATATTTCCCGGTTTATCGTAGAGCTGGAAACTGCCGCGTTATCGGATGAAACCACCGCCCAACTGGCAACAATGATGCGGGTTGAAGGGTATTTGATGGATTGCGGTCAGGCCAGTGATACCCTCGCCAGTCAATGGTGTAATCGCGAAGCGCTTAAAGAGCCCGAACTTGAAACGCAGCTAAAAAGCTACCTGATTCAGGTATTCGATTACATGCAGCAAAGTGCCAACTTGTCGGTCGGTGATGCGCCGATGACACAAGAGATGTTACAGCACGAAAAAGATCGCATTAAAGATAATTTAATTATGGCGGGAACACTTCATCATATTGAAGTGGCGCAAATGTCAGTAGCAATAGATTGTTTGCAGGAAGCCTGGCATATTGCCAAAACCTGGTATAAAGCCGCAACGCGATTGAACACCCTGTCAGCGGTGTTAATTCCGCCATCTTCGGGTAATGAAGGAGAATAAGCCATGGCAACACTAACGTTTTATGGTGCAGTTACCGGTGTGACCGGCTCTATGCATTTGCTGGAAACTCAGTCGGGCAGAGTGTTGCTCGACTGCGGGTTATATCAGGGCGGTCGGGAGGAAGAGTCGCATAATGAAGAGCCTTTTCCGTTTTCGGTAACATCAATTGATGCTGTGGTGTTGTCTCATGCGCACCTGGATCATTGTGGCCGACTACCGCTGTTGGTGAAAGACGGGTTTCGTGGCCCGATTTACATGACATCAGCCACGTTGGACCTTATCGAGGTGCTGTTAAAAGATGCCGCGTCGTTACAACTACGGGACATCGAGTGGGAAAACAAGCGTCGTCGTCGAGCCGGCAAAGCAGAGCTTGCGCCGTTATATACTATGGAAGATGTGGATGAGGCGTTATCGTTATGCCAGGGGGTGGGTTACAACGCCCAGAGAACGATTATGCCTGACGTGGACATTGTATTGCGTGAAGCCGGGCACATCTTGGGCTCTTCTATAGTAGAGCTCACCACCAACGAGTCTGGCAAACAAAGAAAGCTGGTGTTTTCGGGCGACCTGGGAAACTCTCAGGCGGCGTTATTGCGCGATCCTGCAACGATTGCTGACGCCGATGTGGTCTTGATGGAATCGACCTACGGGGATCGTGAACACCGTTCTATGCAGGACACGCTCGATGAATTTGAAGAAGTCATTACCAGTGCGTCGCAAAATGGCGGGAATATCCTTATTCCGTCGTTTGCGGTGGGGCGCACACAGGAGATTATTTTTCGCTTGGGCGAGTTGTATCAGCAGGGCAAGCTCCCCCAGCAACTGGTATGTTTAGACAGTCCGATGGCCATCGCTGTAACGGAGATTTATCATCGCTATCAAAATGTGTATAACCGGGAAGATAAACACACTATTGAGCAACACAGTCATGGTGTTAGCCCTGATCAAAAGAGTCTGCACACTTTTTTACCTACTTTACGTTATTCGGTGAGTACCGAAGAGTCGATGGCGATTAATCGTATTGCCAGTGGAGCAATCATTATTGCCGGCAGCGGCATGTGTAACGGTGGCCGTATCCGGCATCACCTGAAACATAACTTATGGCGCAGTCAATCCCATGTGGTGTTTGTAGGGTATCAGGCCATTGGCACACCGGGGCGTATTTTGGTGGATGGCGCAACGCATATCCGCATGGCCGGCGAAAACATTGCTGTTAAGGCACAAATTCATACCCTCGGCGGATTTTCGGCACATGCCAGCCAGGCACAGCTCGTTGATTGGTTTAGCCATTTTAAAGATCCCAAGCCAAGGTTGTATTTAGTACATGGTGAAGATAACGCCAAGCAAACGTTAAAAAATGCACTGTCCAAACATCAGTGGCGAGCGGAAATTCCAGGTTATGCTCACACTATTACGCTTTAGTTAGCTGACAAAATACAAGGGTTTTATGGGTCGCGACATTTCTTGCAATATGCAACAACAGGGATTAATGGCTTTAAGCAATACCACAGTATGGATAAGGTGTTTAAGCAGTTGGTGCGTGTAGAAATAGTGGCCCACCTGGACTCGAACCAGGCTCAGTATTCAGAATCGCTCTTATCAGTGTATATTTCCTGGCGGCAAGTTCGTTGATTGGCTTAACTGCCTGGCCCTGTTATGGAAGGGATGATGATCTATTTTCAGGGAGGAGTGGTGTAATTAAAGCATTTACTCAATGAAATTACCGAAAATTCAAAAAAATTCTTATTGAGATATGATATGCAGCCTGAGAATTTAATCTGTGATTGAATATAAGATACAATTTTCTTTCAAAGTGACGTTTTTGATGTTTTACACCTCTTCGTTTCCCACTAAGACAACGATTCAACGTTATCCTCTAGCTCTTCTAAAAAATTAGCACTCAGTTCTTTCAAGCTTTCCAATTCTTTAATAATGAAGTTGTCATCTACGGAGTCTTTTACAGAATACAAATTTTTCGCGCGCTCATGAATTCGCTGATGCATTGAGAAAACTTGCTTATACCTAAAGTTGCTGTTGGCGTTAAGTTCAGAATGACTGAACCAGACGCAAAACAAGCATCTTTCGTGATTCAACTCGGGTAGAGTGTCGTTCTGATTTTGAAAATATCCAATGACATTTTTCATCCACCCTCTGTGTTCAACAATAGCGTAAGTCAGTAACATTGAGTCTTGATTAAGTTTATTTTGGTACTGCCATGTTGGGATTTCCTTAGCGGTACTAAACCACTCCAAAAACTCTTCACTGGGCATTGGCTTCGCGATAAAAAAACCCTGTACCTCTTCGCAGCCAAGTTTCATTAGCAATTGTCCTTGCTCTTCATTTTCTACGCCTTCCGCAATAACATTGCAATTAAAGGCTGATGCTAATGTAATCACTGCTTCAATAATACTCAGGTCACCGGTGGATGTGAGAATATTCTGGATAAAGCTTCGATCAATTTTTAATTTTGAGACGTTTAGTTTACGAAGGTAGGGAAGCGAAGAATATCCTGAACCAAAATCATCCAAAGAAACGGTGATACCTAACTCTCGGCATTTTTGTATTACTTTTGCAACCTTATCGACATCATGAATTACCGAGCTTTCAACAATTTCCAGTTCAAGTAAATGACTATTGGAGCACGTATAAACTGTTAACAGTTGCATTAAATTTGCAATAAAATCATCCTGATGCAACTGCAAACTGGTAACATTCACACTTATTGGTATTTCAAAGCCACGTTTTCGCCATTCTGAGATTTGTATTAACGCTTCCTCCAACACCCAGTAACCGAGTTCTATCGATAACTGATGTTCTTCGATAAGAGGAAGGAAAAGGCCGGGTACCAACAACCCCTGTTCGGAATGACGCCAGCGAATCAGTGCTTCTACGCCGGTAATCTCGTTGGTCACCATATTCATTTTTGGCTGATAAAATAAAACCATTTGGTCATTTTTAATGCTGTTGGCCAATTCAGAAAGTATTACGTTACTTTGGAAAAGTTTTGCTTCACCTGCCTCATCATACAATTGAAACGTGTTTTTTCCTTTTTGTTTTGCCTGGTACATCGCAAAATCGGCTTGTCTAAGCAATTGCTCACCATCGAAAACACAGTCAATTGAGTAGAAAGCAATCCCGATACTTGCTGACAAGCTGATGAGGTTCGTCTGAATTTTGATAGGCTTTGCGGCAGCCTGTAACATTCGATGCAGGACGGGTAAGCAATCATTTCTGTTGTCCACGTTGAATATTACACCTGCAAACTCATCACCTCCGAGTCTGGCAATCATGTCTTCATCGCGTAAACAGTTCTGGAGGTTTTTCGATATCTCAATGAGTACTTTGTCGCCAATGTCGTGCCCTAATCTATCGTTGACGTCTTTAAACCCATCAAGATCTAAAAAGAAAACTCCGGCAATCTTATCGTTTGTCTTGGCGAACTCAGTAGCTCTTTCTATTTTTTCAGAGAGCATTTTCCTATTCGGCAAATGAGTTAAAGGATCATACATGGACTCTTGCTTTAACTTTTCCTTACGCAGGCGTTGCTCGGTTATATCTTTTAAAATACCAAGATAATATGCATGGTTACCGTCTGTATCCGGAATAACTGTGATGGCAAGATTCTCGAAATACATAGAACCGTTTTTATGTCGATTCCATATATCGCCTGACCAGGCTCCCTCTTTATCCAGAACGTCATTCATTTCACTGTAAAATTGCTTAGAATGAACATCCGATGATAAGAGATTGGGTTTTCGCCCAATAATTTCATCACGATTATAGCCGGTTATCTTTTCGAAAGAAGGGTTAACGTCTATGATAGTTCTATTGCTGTCTGTAAGCATTACACCATCATTCGCAAGGCGAAAAACGGTAGACGGTAATTTGGTTAGGAAAGCAGAATTCTGAGTATTGACGGAAAACTTTTGAGTAGAAGTATCTCTTGTCATACGCTCCCTCAAGCAACATATTATTCCGTAAACATTGGAAAAATGTTAGTGGAAATTCAGTATATTAGATTCGCGCTAGTTATGTAAAACTTAAATGAAAACTTTTAATTAGAAGCAAGCGCGCGTATCGAATAGACATTTTTCTTTCTATCCTTAAAAGAAGATAATTAAGTTTTTGCCTGGATAATTCACTAAAATGTAGAGGGCAACATAAATTCCAGCCTGTTGTTATTTCGTTTAGAAATCTTCAAGTCGTATTTTACCATCGTAGATGGTCAATGTATTGCAAGCGTCTATGCGGCTGAGCCAATGAAAAATACGTTGATAAGGCGCCATGTCACCAATCTAAGGTGGTTTCACAGTGCCGGTTAATCATGTTGATATTGCTCCAGGGCAAACTACATTAGTACGCACACATTGTTTTAAGCATTCAACAACGGTGATGGCATTATTCCGCAATGAAGAATGTCGTTCTGTTTAAAGGTCGCATCTTTGCGTTAGGCTGTCAACACATCGTTTGTAAGATTTTAACTTTGATGGTTTTGGTTAATTGCACGACAGTGCCTTTGTTAGCACTAAATGCAGTGTCAATCTCCGTCAGTTCGTCGTGAGCGTCCGGTAATCCCCACATTCAATTCATAAGTTAGCTACGGCATGGTGTTCTTTTATGCAAAGGAGAATGATCATGCAGCAACGAAGAGAAGTGCAAGATTGGCTCAATCTATTTGAGCAACAAAAACAAAGCGGACTCACTGCGGTGGAGTTTTGTCGCCAGCAGCAGATTAACGTTCAAACCTACTATACCAGGCGTCGTGATATTCTGCTTCAACGAACAAGCAGCAAGTTCGTTCAAGTGAAACGCGAAGTCACGAAGATTGAGTCATACACCGAAGAAATGGGGGGCGACCTTCTCCTGCAACTCGGAGACGCTCAATTGAGCGTGCCAACGAACATGAGTCCTCATTGGGTTGCTACTGTGATGAAGGCATTGGCCGAATGAAGATGTTCGTTGAGCCTGCCGATATTTATCTATACATGGATATCGTCGACTTCCGCAAATCCATTAATGGCTTGATTGTAGTGGTCGAGCAAGACATGAACCTTAATCCGTTTCGCGATGCACTGTTTGTGTTTTGCAATAAAAAGCGCGATAAAGTCAAAATACTCTACTGGGATAAAACGGGCTTTGCACTCTGGTATAAACGTCTCGAGAAGCATCGGTTTAAGTGGCCTGTCGAGACGGAATTGCAACAACTGCACGTGAGTGAACAACAGCTACAATGGCTGTTATCGGGCTACGATGTCATAGGCCATCAGCCATTGCACTACAATACATCCGGCTTATAACCTGTGATCATAAGTCGCGATTATCGATCACCAAACGGTCTTAATAATGTCGGGTAATCAGTGGCTTATTGCATGATAATAACGTCATGAATATTGATATCGAAAACTTACCCGACGATCCAGCAACATTGAAAAAGATGTTGTCGCAAGTCATGTCTCGTAATCAATACCTTGAAGAGCAGTTTCGTATTGCCCAGCATAAGCAGTTTGGTAAAAGCACCGAAGGCCACCCTGGGCAAGGTGAGTTGTTCAATGAAGCGGAAGAACTGGTTGTTGAGGCTGAAACCGCCGAAGAAACGATTAGCTACACCCGTAAAAAGCCGGTACGTAAACCGCTACCCAAAGACCTTCCCCGTGAGGTTATCGTTCACGATATTACGGATGAAGAAAAAATCTGTGGCTGTTGTTCGGGTGAATTACATCGCATCGGTGAAGATAAGTCAGAGAAGCTTCAGTTTATCCCTGCTCAGGTCAAAGTGATTGAGCATGTTCGCCCTAAATATGCGTGCCGTACTTGTGAGAACGACGGTATCAGCAATAAGGTAAAGCAAGCTCCTGTGCCTCACTGCGTTATCCCAAAAGGTTATGCAACGCCAAGCTTATTAGCGCAAATCATCACCAGCAAATATCAGTATGGGCTACCGCTTTATCGTCAAGAGGCCATGTTTAAGCAGCATGGTATTGAACTCAGCCGTAAGACGATGGCGGACTGGATAATCCGCTGCGCTGAGTTGTTTAAACCCCTTTATGACCAACTTCATCAACACCTGCTGCAACAACCGGTTATCGCTGCGGATGAAACCACGTTGAAGGTGATTGAGTCTGAGAAAGTGAATAGCTATATGTGGCTATATGCCAGTGGCGCTGATTCACCTAGCGGTAATATCCCCGATACAGCGATACCTAACATCGTGCTCTACGACTATCACAATAGTCGAGCTGGGCAATGCGCGGTAGACTTCCTTGATGGCTATAACGGTTACCTACAAGTGGATGGTTATCAAGGCTACGAGCAAACGCAAGCCACACTCGTCGGGTGCTGGGCACATGCCCGCCGTAAGTTTATGGAAGCGAAGAAAGGCGCGGGTAAAAAAGGCAGTGGCAAAGCGGATTGGGCACTCAATCACATCCAAAAACTCTACCGCATCGAAACCCAGTTAAAAGATAAAACGGTGGAAGAACGCTACCTCACCCGACAAGAAAAGAGCCTGCCGTTACTCAATCAGCTCCATACATGGCTAGCGAAATCGGTTCAACAGGTGCTGCCGAAAACCAAATTAGGTGAAGCGATACAATACTGCTTAAACCAATGGGAAAAGCTTGCACGCTACACACTCGATGGATTACTGAATATAGATAATAATCGCGCTGAGCGCGCGATTAAACCGTTCGTCATCGGCAGAAAAAACTGGCTGTTTAGCCAAACCGCCACGGGCGCAAATGCCAGTGCGGTGCTTTATAGCATCATTGAAACCGCAAAAGCCAACGACCTCAATGTGTTCGAGTATGTAATGACATGCCTTGATGAAGTCAGCAAGCCCGACGCCGATATCGAGCAACTGCTACCATGGCAGTTTGATAAGCGCTAGGTGGTATTGCCGGACGGATACAGTTCGTCTGGGTTTTCTTAATCTTGATGACTGTGTCCTTTTCCGCATTACAACACCATTATACTGACGCGAAGTCCAATCATTGATTGGTCTCAACGGCGTTGAAAGAAAAATGTCTATTCAGTCACCAGGGCTACTGCGGGAGAGCTATCGTGGAGATCAAATAAATCTTCATTAAAGAGATTGACGGCACACTTCCTCAACTTTTTTACCAGCATCAACTTCTTTCAATACTGCGACAATCTGATATTCGTATAGCGTGATTTTTTCATAGTCGTCTCCTGCGTTAATCATTGCAGAAAACTCCAATTAAGTCTGTCTCAGTTCAGGGGTAGTGGACAGTTGACATACGCGCTAATGACTTAAGTGAAATCTGGCTGAGGGGGAACAGGAATACCACTGCGTTACGATTGGTAGTGCTTACTAAAGCAAAATATTAAAAGTGTGATTACGTCAAAACCGCTTTGTACTTATACAGTCAGTATTCCTTAGTAATCACACTAATTCAGCTTACAGTTATTTAGGTGATAATTGAACGTGCATATTCTAGAACCATCAGAACTATCTTAAGCTCCTAAAACACACTAAATCCGGTTATGGCTCGTCTGGCAGACTATCTGCATCAGGCATAGGGGTGTATTTGTATCCAGTCAATACCCAAACTCCATTAATATAAGTATAAGTCCACGTCCTAGTTCCATCGGTTCTAGTCTGTGTGATTGTTTGCTTATCACCTTCTTTCGGTGTCGGGTCAGGATCTGGTACATTGTTAAACGTTTCAAAAGAACTAGCGGATCCTATATTAGACTCACCTACACTCGTGCAGAAATGTTTCTTACTTATCACAGTATAAGGTTCGTCAAGGTCAAACGTGTTAGTGCTAATTGCTTCATACATTGCATCAATCAGCCCTGCACTGAGAGTCGGGGTGCCTTCTTCTTTTACCACTTCAGTACTGCAAACTGTTTTTGCTAAAGTAGAACCGGAAAAGATTATAGATGAAACCACAAAGAATGATACATAAGTACCTATTTTGAACACATCTGACGGTTCCGAACGTACTCGGTGGATTTTAGTCGATAATACAAAATTATTAATGTATTTAAGCATTTGAATAAAATCTCCTTTTAATTTGAATTGTGAAAGTCCAACTCCACAATTCAAACCTAGTTGTAATTCATGCGAATTGCAAATTGCATTGTGAGCGTCCGGTAATCCCCACATTCAATTCATAAGTTAGCTACGGCATGGTGTTCTTTTATGCAAAGGAGAATGATCATGCAGCAACGAAGAGAAGTGCAAGATTGGCTCAATCTATTTGAGCAACAAAAACAAAGCGGACTCACTGCGGTGGAGTTTTGTCGCCAGCAGCAGATTAACGTTCAAACCTACTATACCAGGCGTCGTGATATTCTGCTTCAACGAACAAGCAGCAAGTTCGTTCAAGTGAAACGCGAAGTCACGAAGATTGAGTCATACACCGAAGAAATGGGGGGCGACCTTCTCCTGCAACTCGGAGACGCTCAATTGAGCGTGCCAACGAACATGAGTCCTCATTGGGTTGCTACTGTGATGAAGGCATTGGCCGAATGAAGATGTTCGTTGAGCCTGCCGATATTTATCTATACATGGATATCGTCGACTTCCGCAAATCCATTAATGGCTTGATTGTAGTGGTCGAGCAAGACATGAACCTTAATCCGTTTCGCGATGCACTGTTTGTGTTTTGCAATAAAAAGCGCGATAAAGTCAAAATACTCTACTGGGATAAAACGGGCTTTGCACTCTGGTATAAACGTCTCGAGAAGCATCGGTTTAAGTGGCCTGTCGAGACGGAATTGCAACAACTGCACGTGAGTGAACAACAGCTACAATGGCTGTTATCGGGCTACGATGTCATAGGCCATCAGCCATTGCACTACAATACATCCGGCTTATAACCTGTGATCATAAGTCGCGATTATCGATCACCAAACGGTCTTAATAATGTCGGGTAATCAGTGGCTTATTGCATGATAATAACGTCATGAATATTGATATCGAAAACTTACCCGACGATCCAGCAACATTGAAAAAGATGTTGTCGCAAGTCATGTCTCGTAATCAATACCTTGAAGAGCAGTTTCGTATTGCCCAGCATAAGCAGTTTGGTAAAAGCACCGAAGGCCACCCTGGGCAAGGTGAGTTGTTCAATGAAGCGGAAGAACTGGTTGTTGAGGCTGAAACCGCCGAAGAAACGATTAGCTACACCCGTAAAAAGCCGGTACGTAAACCGCTACCCAAAGACCTTCCCCGTGAGGTTATCGTTCACGATATTACGGATGAAGAAAAAATCTGTGGCTGTTGTTCGGGTGAATTACATCGCATCGGTGAAGATAAGTCAGAGAAGCTTCAGTTTATCCCTGCTCAGGTCAAAGTGATTGAGCATGTTCGCCCTAAATATGCGTGCCGTACTTGTGAGAACGACGGTATCAGCAATAAGGTAAAGCAAGCTCCTGTGCCTCACTGCGTTATCCCAAAAGGTTATGCAACGCCAAGCTTATTAGCGCAAATCATCACCAGCAAATATCAGTATGGGCTACCGCTTTATCGTCAAGAGGCCATGTTTAAGCAGCATGGTATTGAACTCAGCCGTAAGACGATGGCGGACTGGATAATCCGCTGCGCTGAGTTGTTTAAACCCCTTTATGACCAACTTCATCAACACCTGCTGCAACAACCGGTTATCGCTGCGGATGAAACCACGTTGAAGGTGATTGAGTCTGAGAAAGTGAATAGCTATATGTGGCTATATGCCAGTGGCGCTGATTCACCTAGCGGTAATATCCCCGATACAGCGATACCTAACATCGTGCTCTACGACTATCACAATAGTCGAGCTGGGCAATGCGCGGTAGACTTCCTTGATGGCTATAACGGTTACCTACAAGTGGATGGTTATCAAGGCTACGAGCAAACGCAAGCCACACTCGTCGGGTGCTGGGCACATGCCCGCCGTAAGTTTATGGAAGCGAAGAAAGGCGCGGGTAAAAAAGGCAGTGGCAAAGCGGATTGGGCACTCAATCACATCCAAAAACTCTACCGCATCGAAACCCAGTTAAAAGATAAAACGGTGGAAGAACGCTACCTCACCCGACAAGAAAAGAGCCTGCCGTTACTCAATCAGCTCCATACATGGCTAGCGAAATCGGTTCAACAGGTGCTGCCGAAAACCAAATTAGGTGAAGCGATACAATACTGCTTAAACCAATGGGAAAAGCTTGCACGCTACACACTCGATGGATTACTGAATATAGATAATAATCGCGCTGAGCGCGCGATTAAACCGTTCGTCATCGGCAGAAAAAACTGGCTGTTTAGCCAAACCGCCACGGGCGCAAATGCCAGTGCGGTGCTTTATAGCATCATTGAAACCGCAAAAGCCAACGACCTCAATGTGTTCGAGTATGTAATGACATGCCTTGATGAAGTCAGCAAGCCCGACGCCGATATCGAGCAACTGCTACCATGGCAGTTTGATAAGCGCTAGGTGGTATTGCCGGACGGATACGGATAATTTCTGATTCAGGCCAGTTGTGGTTAAGCAGACTTAACAACCAGGGCGTGTTGTCAGGAGGAAAGCTCCCTCTGTGTTCACGCAAGGAATTTATGACTCTGGTTAATTGAGAGAGTTGTGCAGGGCTGATATCGGTTTGGTTTCCGAATTGGTTCAGCCACCTTCTTACGGTCGCGCTATTAATAGTGATGAATGTTACCTTGGCTCTATCCATCAGGCTCTTACCAGTCGTAATGAAAAGGGTCGTCAAAGCTGGAAAAGGTATCGTCAATACCATTATCAAATACGTCGAAATCATCATTGCTGTACATCACGTGTCCTCCGGCATCAATACCGCTTTCTTCAATTTCTGGAAACCCTGTACACGGATTTACGGCAGGAATTTTACTATCTTCGTGTATAGGATGTTCTTCATTGTGAGAAGGAAAGCCTGATGTCTGCCTTAACGTTTCTTGCAGGACATAATCATCGATGGGATTACCAGGTACTTCGGTTTCCCATTCGAGTGGTTCTGACTCAAAGTCATCACTTTGTTTAGGCTTAATGTATGCCTCTTCGGTCTCGACTGAAAATGTTTGTTCCGTGGTGACGTTTAAAAACTGGGAAGCGTGGAAGTGAGTAGATATCAACGATACCGTTGGTTGAGCTGGCGTTTTAATGTGGACAGATTCAGTGGGCTTTTCTTTACCGTAGTTTTCAAGTTCGGCAAGAGAGTAATGGCCTAAAAGTTCGACAAGTGTCATGGTGGAATACCTCAATTTTAATTAACAGAGGTACAGGTACATTAATAATTTTTAAGACAAAATCAAATACAAAATGCGTAAAAGAGCGGAGACGCTAAATCGCACTTTTCTGATAAGAACAATACGCCGTTATGCAAGCGCATGACGGCAATAAGCGAGCTTCAACGAAGCTCAATAACCGGCGTAGACGAAGTGTTTCAACGAAAGACTTCGGCGAAGCCAGTGACTGTGCGCCGTGGCGTACTTCCCGAAAAAAGGTTTCGCGTCAGCGAAATTCGAGACATGAAACAAGGTGTCATGGCGATGAACCGAAAATCAATTTCATTGAAATTGAACAGTGCATCACGATGTGATGAGACGCTGTGCGCTGCACAAGTCGACACGGCATTTTTGCGGGAAGTACGGCGCAGAGCGCGGTACAGTCACTGTCGGCTTTTAGCGCTAGTGTCGCAGACACGTAAAGTGATTCCGTTGCCATGGCAACATCAGCAATCACGGGCGATACAAGGCGATTAAAAATCAGCGAAAGGCGCTGGTTTTTATTCTGCAAAGCAGAAGCGGTTGCAACAAGTGTTGCCGTTGTCGTTCCGAGCATGAAAACAGAGTCTCAGGGAACCAATCAGGGAATAATTTTGTGTTTATCGATGTAATACATCGATAATTCTGCCTGACTAAAACCTACCTCCTTATATCCACAACAAGGAGGGATTAATGAAACAACTCGAACTCGCTGGATTGCCAACGGCACTTCAGCATCAACTTTATATCGATATGCGCTATCAGCCAGCGGCCAGTAATAATGAAACGGGCAAGCGGCGGTTACATTGCACTATCAAATACGCTGCGCGGCTTGGCATGATAAGCCCGATATTCATTAGCTGGCTTTACGGTATCAATCGTTCATTAGCTTTAGAGCATTTGAATAAGCTCGTTAAAGCGGATTTATTAAATGTTGCACCGACAGTGCGTGTGCCAGATGGCAGAGTATATGTGCTTACCCTGGGGGGCGCTAAACTTGCCGAAGAGCTGCTGCGTCAGCATGTACCTTTCCGGTCATCTACCAATCCACAGTTACAGGTAAATCAAAACACGTTAATGCACGATGTGATTTTGCAATATGTGCTTGCCAGGGGAATTCAAAATATTGACGGGGCAGGGAATTACCGGCCTCAATGGACAGGCTTTATCAGTGAAAAGGAATTCAAACGCTTATATCCCTCAAATACCATTCGCAATGTGGATGGCCTGGTAATTGAGCCAGAGGGAGCCTGCTGCGCCATTGAAATTGAACACAGCTATAAGCCTATCCAGATTCGCAAAAATATCCTTTTAAAATACCGCGATGCGCTACAGGATAGCTTATACGATAAAGTATTTTTTATATCCCAGTCATTGCAGATTTTGCAGGACAGCAAGCGAATAAATAGTTTAGCCATGGACAGCCTGAGAAGCATTGTTGACCGGAAAACCGATAAGCCACTGTTGAGTGATAACGACAGGACATTACTGGAAGACCGGCTTATTTACCGGACGAAATTTTGTGAAGAAATCACAACGCTATTCTATCCATAAAAATGCGCCCGATGGGCGCATCAATGTTAATGACTCAGTTATTCTGAGTCTTTGGTACATATCCAGATAAGCCCTGCACTCATGTAAAAGCAGGAACTCAGCCACAAAGTATTAAATCCTGCATAGAGTTCATTGCGGTCGAGACCTGGCTCTGAAATGATTCGCCAGAAAGCAACAAAAAGAAAGTGGATGAGACATGCATCTCCCAGTCTTAAAATTAAACTTATCCACCAATCTACGGAGTCTTTGTTGAACTTACTCATATTTTTCCTCTTTACCTTAATTGGTTCTCTATGAAGGGATGCCTTGAGGTAAATATGAGGGGGAGGTCAGGGCTTTGAATTTATAAAGGCCTAGAAAAAAGCCAGGGGGAAACCGTAGTTTCCCCCTGGCAAGTATGACCTGACTCTAGTGGCGCAATATCCCGTCTAATGCTATCGCACGCTTTTGTGCTTTAGCACTGCAAAATCTCTACATTTGCCTTCCTAAGTGATCTCGATGAAAGCGTAACGCGTCATAGCCAATATCGAACTAAGAGAGGTAGAGTCTCTCGGACACGTACATTATTCAGGAAGTTACAGATTGCGCCTGTACGTGTAGTGTTGAACCTAAATTTAAATAGGAAAGGGTATCGGGAAATTGGATGGTTTATCTTAATATTCCAGCATAATCCCCAGTTTTTTTAATTTTTGTGATTGTGACAAAATAACATTGTGCGGTCAGGGGGGTACTCAGCCTTCTTTGGAATTAAACTTTTGATGCATGTCATCACCATATGCAGAGGGCGTTAAAGCAACAGAGTTAATGTAAGGGTACTTGAACCTACAACAAACAAGGTCGGCGAAATGCACGCCAGAAATATGCTAAGACCGCACATTTTTATCACACGTTATTACTATGAGGGCACAACAACCCTTTAGTCTGGGACAACATTCCGTAATTTAAGTACAAGAGACAAAAGAGGAAAATTCAAAAGCATAACATCAGGATTAATCAATAAAGCTTATTGTTTTCGCTGTTTTGGACTGCTTGTGCAGGCCTGATATGTCTCATTTGACTTATGATATGAGCCTAATGGGAAATAATCGTAGGTAGCCTGTTTTGGGTTCAAAGATAGATCAACCGAGGACTTACAACGGTTTGATTGCCTGTTTCTGATTTTGGTCAAAACTGGCCATGCTGCTATTTGTTTCTTTATGACTGGTTTGTACGTAAAGCGGAAGTTGAAACACTGGACATTGCGCGTCGCAATGAGCGGCTACTGAATTACGTCTATTTATTCTTCTGATATGTGCAATCACCCTTTCAAACATTTTTCATGGTATGGTCGAGCACCGTGAAATTTTAACGTTAATCACTACCAGATTATTACACAGGATGTCGTAAATGAAGTTAGTTCATAGCTTAGTTGTTTTTGGCTTTGCTACATTATTGGTAGCCTGTTCTGATAGCCCTCAACAATCTGACCCTGACTTCAGACCTAAACATAGAGTTGCACACTTTTCCCCTGAGAGTAGTCCACTTGTTTTAATAGACGAAGCCCATAATAACTTTTTGACGTTGAGCGGCAGATATAAGCCATTCGCGCAAGTTCTAAAAAGTGACGGGTTCAGGGTCGATTCGAACGATAAACCAATTACAGAAAATCAGCTAAAGCAAGTGGATATTTTAGTAATTGCAAACGCGCTTGACAGAAAGCGACAGGACTGGCTTCCACCTTATGGAGATGCGTTTGATGACAATGAAGTTGAAGTGCTCAAGAGCTGGATATCGAACGGTGGTTCACTTTTTTTAGTTGCTGATCACACACCGTTTCCCAAAGCTATAGATAATCTGGCACTTGCACTTGGTTTTCAATTCATCAATGGACATGTTGGAAACGCAACCTTTAGCAAAGTGAATCATTCGCTCACCGAACACGCTACAACTTACAATAAAGAAATTTCGCAAAATATAGATGAAAAATCACAGCCTCTTTTTCTGCAAAGTATTAATAATGTATCACCAGATATACTACAGGTAAGATCGTTTGGTGGCTCAGCATTTAAAGCTCCCGAAAAAGCAATATCTCTACTGAAATTAGGGAACGGTATCACTGCTACAGAACCCAAAATACCGTTTCAAGTTAACGCGGATACACCAAAGCTTCCAATGTCAGGATGGAGTCAAGGTGCTGTTTTAGAGCTAGGCAAAGGACGTGTAGCAGTTTTTTCTGAAGGCATGATGTTCTCTTCGCAATTAGTTAAAAGTACAGGCAAAACTATGGGGTTACGCTCTGTTGGTGCGGAACAAAATGAAGAGTTTTTACTGAACATAATGCGCTGGCTAGCTGACTCGCAAGACTGATAATTGACTAGCTGTCTACAGGTTTAAAGGCAGCCTATTGCTCTGGGAAACAATTTTGCGTAAACAAATTTCTATTCTGGCTCATGCCAGAAACTCAGAGTCTCAAACCAAACAGTCGGCTATTTGTCTTTAAGTGCCCCTGTCTTAGTTGGCCGATTCGTACGTGAAGCTGCCGCTCGGGCCGACAGTCATTTCATACTTTCGCTCTTTATTTCTCTTAGCAGTTTTGCGAACGCCTAAGTGTATGATTTGGATGCGTAAAGCTGTACTATGCCAATAGTGATTTATTTATATGCGAACCGTTGTTCGCATACAAATAGGTTCGCAAAATATTAGATATCTGCCAGCGCAGTCACAGCAACGGATAGCGGGAGCTGGCCCGGTATGATAAAAATTAATTTGCGGTTCTTAGTGGCCGTATCATTTAGATGGCAGCAATCAAAAGGACACACATGCTCAGTGTTTATGATAAATACTTGGAATTGCTTCATGATTTCGAGTCACTTCCCGATTCAATAAAAAGCGAAAGCATTTTTGATGTCGCTGGCTATCCTCATTATGAAAATGTGATAAGCAATATCTTGGCATTTTATCTCAACCCAAATAATGAACACGGTTTAGGAAATTTGCTTTTTTCTTCTTTGATGAACCTTGCTGGCGGAAATGAAATACGACAAGATAATGTGCAAATAAGCCGAGAGGTTTCAACAAATAAAGGCGGTAGGCTCGATATAGTCATTGAAACCGATAACCAAATTATAGGTATTGAGAACAAAATATATCATCATTTGAATAATGACCTTGATGATTACAGCCGATTAATTGACGAATTGGCTAAGCCGAATAATTTGGATACAACAAAAATCATACTTAGCATTAGAAATGAAGGGAATAGCTCTGGATTTATAAATGTTACTTACGAAAACTATTGGCAAAATATAAAAGAGAATCTTGGTAGCTATGTGTCAACGTCATCTCAGAAGTGGGTGTTGTATCTCATTGACTTTATGAGCACCATAGAAAAATTAAACGGCAGCAACATGAAATTAGATGATAACGATCAGTTCTTCATAAAAAATGAAGAAAGAGTAAATTCATTAATAAATGCCAGAAATAAATTTATATCAAAACTCAATGGAAAAATAAGAGATTTATCTGATCTAGTTCAAAAACCAGTCAACTGCGAGCGCCAATGGATTTATGCAAAATCTTGTTTGGTTCACGACTTTAATCTGTCAGGAAATTCAATAGCGTACGATCTTTATATTTCACCAAAAGGGTGGGAGCTTCAGTTGTTTGGCCGCAACGCAAAATCCAGAGAATATCTGAAAGAACTATTTTTAATGCCAGCTTTATCAGAAAAAACAGTACCACTGAAAGATTCAAGACTTATCTTGAAGAAATATGACTTATCTACCGAACTGACCACAATTAAAGAGGATTTACTTGGGTGGTTTTATCTTTTAGATCAAGCGGAAAACGAAAAAAATGCTAACAAAGGCATCAACTCGGGCAACTGAAACTGAGCAATTTCCGTTATGCTTCAGTCACACAGCTTTCAGTTGCCGGTTATAGCAAGCGTTGAACGTCCGTTGTTTGTCTTTTGCCGACGTTCCCAATCAGCCCTCTTGATGTCCGCTTCTCGCTTATTTGAGTCTTAAACAGCCTCTGCCGAGACGAGGAATTGTAAGTGCTGATGATTCGAGAGAACGTTATCCATTTCTTAAAGATTTGAGTGGCTTACTCTGTTCACGCGATCTCTTTAAAACGGAATTAAATTTTGGAGATCTAGAGAATCTGAATCTGGTTTAAGACGATGGGCAAAATCAAATTAATTATTCTGGAAGAATTATTGTGATCGTAGACTTCCGCTTGTTTCCGAGATTGTTCCACTGAATTACTGACTTGTTCCACTGACTTTGTTAGTATCCAAGGTGGAACAAAAGTGGAACAGAAATCCCTTGGTCAACTATAAGTCATTGATTTTATTGAATTTTATTTTGTAAGTGGTGGCCCCACCTGGACTCGAACCAGGGACCTAACGATTATGAGTCGTGTGCTCTAACCAACTGAGCTATAGGGCCATTGTGCGCTAAACGCTTAAGAAATCCTGTTTGAATAACCAAACGCGCGCAAGTATAAGCAGTTTTTAGGGGCTTGTCACCCCATGTTAGGATTACTTGATGTTTTCTTATACTGATCAATACTAAAAATAACGATCTGTTGAAGCCTGAACCTGATCAAAATTGCTGAATCCATTATGAGACGTCATAGCTTAGTGCAAATATATTAATAGTCTGCTATCTTTCAGCTACTTATAGGTAAAAACGTCTTGGTTCGGCATTTGAATTGGGAGATAACAATGACTGAAAAACCCTATTTGGTCAGTGGCCGCAACACATTAATCCATAAAATACGTAAATTTGATCTACTGATATTAAACGGCAACGACGACCCGGCAGTAGTGGTGAATTACAAGGGTATTAAGGAATACTCGGGAAAAATTCCGGAAAATAAGCGCGAAGCAAAAATGATGGATATGGAGCTGGTGGATGTAACCGCCAGTGAGGTATTCGGCGATGAAAAAACGCTGATTTTTGTGCAAACCCTTAACGGTAAAGAATACAAAATAGATTATTCAAAAGCGGGTACCTCGATGTTTATTCGCGTACATCAGGACAGTATTTTTTAACAATTCCTGATATACCAATGTTTGGTAGTGTTGTGATTGCCAACCTACCAACCTTATGTTTTGTACTTCACAGAAAACATTATCCTAAATTTCCCCACCGGTACGGATTTAAGCTGTTAAATCCTTCAATCTTTCTTTTTTTGCCTTTGAGTTGTACGTATTTGGGGGCAAAGATCGTGAACTGGCAAATATCTTTTGGCGTTGTTTCTGAAGGGTTGAGTTCACGGGTTATGCCAGCTTGATTCAAACCTTCTGCCACAAGCTCTGAACAAAACCAGCGATTACTCTTTTTACGGTTGTAGGTGATCCAATTGAACCAGCGGTGATCATCAAACACATCGATAGCCGCGCCAAACAGTTGCCAGATGTCATAACCTTTACCCAATTCGCCGGCCAGAAAATCATGAAAACCATGCCAGTTATTCTGTAACTGTTGTTTGGCTTCGTTGTGCAGGGGTAACCACCAAACATCGCCATTATAGTGCTTAATGCGTTCTTCCACATAGTTGTACATGACGCCCTTTTTGCCTTTTATTGACGTTGCCTCGATCATAGTGAGATGCTGTGCCGCAGAGTTAGAGCGCTTGTCATCAGGCGAGTCGATGACCATCGCGGTGTGGGTAACTACCGAGCGGGTAGTTAATTTGGTCCAGCGGGAAAACAAGCTGGTACCGCCGAACGCAATAATATCCCCTGGGGCTATCTGGTGTTTTATATCGTGATAGGCGTGTTGAGTAAGCATGTCTTTCCTGTTTTTGCCTGGGCTCTCTGCTACCCGGTTTCAGTTTGGGTAGGTTCTCCGGTTTTCGCTCTATCTGACTCTTGGCCGTGTACTCCTTGCTCGCGACATTGGGTCGAATGTTACAAAGTGTGTGGTGTGCACGACTAACAATAGGCGATTCCGGACCGTTTAACTGCAGTTATATCCCTTTTGTCGCAAAATCTCAAATAGACGTCGATTAACGCTTTGCAGGCAACCTTTTGCTGCTCTGCCTCTACTGTATAGGGGCGAAAGGAAGAGTCAGACCTTATCTTCCACAACAGAGTCAGCGATAGGTAAAGGAAAGTGTCATGCAAAAAGTTAACAGTGTCATTCGTTCAGCGTTATTAGCAGGTACCACAGTAGCTGCAACATTAGGCGGTATCTCTTCCGCTCAGGCCGGCAACATACCCGAGGCCCTGGAAGATAAATTAGTTGCGGTTTGTCAGGCAATCAAAGATGACAACCGTATTGAGCTTCACAAAGCCGTCAAAGACAGCGGGGTAAGTTACCGCCGTCTGGCCCGCGGCCTGGTGTGCAACGGCATGGATATGTACACCTTTGCAATGCAATATGGTGCTGATAATACTCGAGTATTGATTGCCGAACGCACCAATTTAGAAAAACAAGTTTTATTAGCAAAGCAATAGGAGAAAGGGTTTCACATCCCTGTGGTTTGGGCTGTGTTCTTCACAGCCCTTTTTTTGGAGTCTGACATGCAAGAGAGACATTCAGATAGCATGATAGTGCGATTTATTGGCAAACCTAGTGCAGAAGTCGATGCTTTTCATCAGTTTCTAACCCAGTACTTCATTAGGCCGTTTGAGTTTGAGTTTATAGCGGAACTCAATGATGCAGCGTTAAATGAACTTTTTGCCAGTCACCAGACAGTTGCAAAAACCGTTTCGCACCAATCACCCCAAATACGAATTGTTGTAACTGATCATTCCACCATTGGAGCGTTTACTGAAACCGGACTGTGTGGTGTGCTCACTGTAATGTGCGGCCATACCAATCGGGATGCGTTACAGGCATTTAACGCTGGTGTAGGTGTGTTTTTCTGCTTATCCGCAAGTGTAGAAGAAAAGCGCAAGCAGATGCATCGGCTGTATCTAAAATACCAAACACGCATGCAGGCACTGAAATGGCGTTTTGTTAGCGAGAAGCTTGCCCGCCAACACGCATGTTCCTCTGCCCGGTTGATAGCTGAATTAACTAACATCAAGTCAAACTGCTCACGACCCTCCCAACAAATTGCCATGCGTTGTGGTGCAGACTGGCAGTATGTAGACTGGCAAACCATTCGTTATGTGGAAGCTGCAGGCGACTACATGTGCGTTTACACGCAGGAAGAAACGCTGATTGTTCGTTCTACACTAACCGATATGGCGAGACGATTGCCCAAGCATGCTTTTACCCGTGTGAACCGTTCTATCATTGTGAATACGCAGTTTGTAAAACGGTTGATTAAACTCAACTCCCGGGTGAACTATGTGGAGCTTCAGGATGGCAGTAAAGTAAAAATAAGCCGGCGCTTAATGCCTGTTTGTAACCAGCAACTGGACGCGGCGTTGTCGCAGTCCTGAATACGTTTTTCTGCATGCGAGCCTACCCTATTAATCTGATAAGGCGCTTCCTGCTGTCAGCATTTCTTTAATTAATCCTGCACATAAGTAACTATAACCGAAGTCGGCTAGTGGTTTGCACTTAACCTCGTTATCATCGAGCTATTCCATCCCTGCGGAGCATCACAGTGCATGTTAAATCAATCCTTAATGGGTGGCTGATCATTATTGGCTGCTACCTGGTGGGAGAGTTTTTTGTATTAGTGACTAATTTACCTCTGCCTGGTGCGTTAATCGGCTTGCTATTGCTGCTTGGCGGGCTGTTGTTGCGTCAGCGTCCTGCAGTTACGGTTGGGCGGGGCGCGCAGCCGTTGCTCACGCATATGTCGGTTCTGTTTGTGCCGGCTGTGATTGGTGTAGGTTTATTCTGGGCTGAGGTAAGTGAAAATGCGCTGGGGATTGCACTTGCGCTGGTAGCTACCACCATTCTGGCGCTGGGTTTTACTGCCTGGTTTGCCCAGCGGCTCATGAAAGCCAGAAGGCCTGATTAATGTTAAGGGCAGAGCTGGCAATTAAACAAATTATTACCCGCTTCAGCGACGTAATAAGCAGTACGGCTTCCATTAATGGCGTGTTGTGGCTGGCTGTTACCCTGGCCTTTTATAGCATTGCGCTTAAAGTTTTCCGTGTATCCAAAGGCCATCCGCTGGTACATCCATTGAGTATTACTACTTTAGCCGTGGCAGGGGCGATGTGGTTAGCAGATATCTCCGCTGCTCAATATCGAGAGTTTGCCTCATTATTACACTGGTTGTTAGGGCCAGCCACGGTGGCACTTGCGGTACCTATGTACAATCAGTGGCAAAACATTCGTCAGTTGGGAATGCCGTTGATCATTAGCGTGATGGTTGGCGGCATTGTTGCACCGCTGCTAGCCTGGGGCGTGATATACTTGACCAACGCGCCGCTGGCAATTCAGATGACAATGCTGGTGAAGTCTATAACGAGTCCGTTGGCTATGGAAACCGGGGCGGCAATTGGCGGTATTCCGGCCCTGGCTGCGGTATTTGTTATCCTTACCGGTATTGTGGGCGCTTTGGCGGCACCGCTTACCTATCGGTTGTTAGGGGTCACTATGCCAGATGCTCAGGGCGTGGCGTTGGGCGCGGTGTGCCACGCTGTGGGCACCTCCAAAGCACTGCAGATGGGCGAAGTGCAGGGGGCGCTCGCCACGGTAGGACTGGGCCTGAATGGGATTCTAACCGCCGTTATCTTACCTATTATTCTATAGGGTTTTTCATGGACCGAGTCTATAAATACCCTATGTTAAGTTGATTTTTGCCGTCTAACTGCTATTTGTTAAAAGGTACTTACTGCATTGTTTTCTGCCAGTTCTTAACCGTTGGATAGTTATGTACTCAGTTTTGATTTGTGATGACTCGTTGGTGGCCCGCAAGCAGGTGGCAAAATGCCTGCCACAGGACTGGGATGTTGCTATTCATTTTGCTAAACATGGCGGTGAAGCTATTCAATGCCTGGCGGCCGGTAAAGGGCGCATTTTGCTGCTTGATTTAAATATGCCGGAAATGGACGGCTATCAAACATTGGAAGCCATCGCTCAGCAAGGCTTAAAAACTAATGTGATTGTGGTGTCTGGCGATGTCCAGCCCGAAGCCCGTGAGCGGGTAATTAAGCTCGGCGCGCTGGATTTTATTCGTAAGCCGGTCAGTGCTTCTGAGTTACTGGCCGTTTTAAGTAAACATCAACTGATCAACGCGCCTGTCGAAGAAGAGCAAAAGGAGTTTGAGCCGCTGGATCCTGATATTCGTGACTGTTATCAGGAAATTACCAACATAGCCATGGGCAGGGCGGGCGATCATCTGGCCCGTACACTGAATGTTTTTGTTCATTTACCTATCCCAAACGTTAATTTAATTGAGGTGTCTGAGCTGCACATGCTGCTCAGTGATATCGAAAACCACGAGCGGGTGAGTGCCGTTTGTCAGGGGTTCGTGGGGCCTGGGGTACAAGGTGAAGCATTGTGTATTTTAAGTGACTCAAGCCTGGATGACGTGGCCCGAATCCTCAATATTTCCGGAGAAGTCGACGATCAGAAACAATTGGAGTTGTTAATGGATGCGGCAAGCATCCTGATAGGTACCTGCCTGAGCGGCATTGCCGAACAGCTGGATGTTAGTTTTGCTCAGGGGCAACCGGTTGTGCTCGGTCAGCATCGTAATATCACCGAGATCATTGCCACCAATAAGCTGAAATGGAAAAGAACACTGGCTATCGAAATTTCTTACGGCCTTGAAGGGTACAACACCGTGTGCGAGTTGCTGTTGTTATTTACCGAAAGCTCCATGGAAACGCTCAACTATAAACTCGCTCACTTGCTGGAGGATTTCTGATGACCAATGACGCCGTAGATGACATGCTGGAGTTTCATTGGATTATCGACATGCTACAAACCGTGGATGTGGGCATTGTTGTACTGGATCGCGAGTTTAAAATCAAAATGTGGAACGGTTTTATGGAAAGCCACAGCGGCAAGTTGCCCTCTGAGGTACGCGATAAAACCCTGTTTAATGTTTTCCCGGATATCAAGCCAGACTGGTTCGCTCAGAAAGCTAAGCCGGTATTTGAACTCAAAACCCGGGCATTTATGCTTTGGGAACAGCGCCCTTATCTGTTTAAGTTTTCGAATTACCGGCCAATTACCGGCAGTGAAGAATTCATGTATCAGAACATTATTTTGTCGCCACTGGTATCGGCAACCGGTAACGTTGATCATATCAGCATGATGATTTACGACATGACGGATATTGCCAGTGGCAAAAAGCAACTCGAAGTATTACAAGTAATGCAGAGTGAAGCTATAGAGCGAGGGGCTAAAAGCCGCGCCTGACGTGTGGCGGGTTATTTGCGATGAGTTATCGCGAACACTGTAGTGTTCGCCGCTTAGCGTTGTAGGTGGCCGTATTCAACCTGATTTTTAGCAATCTGGTCTAAAGCGACTTTTCATTTACGGTTTTGGTTTCACAATATCAGTATGAAAAGCGTATCTCATTTTTTATTGTGCATTATGTGTTTGTTGCCGGCTGGTCTATCAGCGCCGGCTGCAGCGCATTACAGCTGCGACGTCGATTTAAATTATGGCGTTGTGGTAAACGACGATCAGCTACGTGTACTTAAAGAATACCTGACTTTATATCAGATCAATCATCAGCAGCAGTTATTTGTCGCTGGCGACTGGCTATCGCTTGATGATAGCCAGGCTGCTCTGGTAACCGAATATGCCAAAGGGCTGCATTCCATAGTGCCGCAGGTAACCTTGCTGGCGACCACGGGCATTGATTTAGCTACCGATACCGTTCAACAGATGTTTCTGTCGTTATTAGGCAGCGATCATGACAGCTACGAAAAGCTCAATACTGCCATGGATAAAATGAAGAAGCGGGTGCGCAAGAAGTTTCGTTACGCCCGCAGTCATTATTATCTTGGACCAAGTTCAAGCGAAGGGCTGGATGAACTGGCCGAGGCCGATCTGATGGTGCCCTTATCACAAACGTTAACGACTTCGGTGGGGAGTATTCTAACCACGCTTGGTGCTATGGACTCCGACAAACTGGCGGTAGATCGTACTGAAATGGCGGTTATCAATCAACGCATTGCACATTATGCGGCCACATCCGACGGTGACGGCCCACCGGTGGATACCACCCTGCCACAAAAAGCCCGGTGGTATTGTGACTACTTCAAAAAACTCGATATGCTTGAAAAGCAAATGCAGAGCACCATTCCACAATTGGCAGGCATCGATTTAATTCGACAAACCAGTCATAAAGACTAATCACACCGGAGTAGACTACCCGGATTTTAGTTCTAAATACATCCTCTGCGTCATCCCTGCATGCTTTAAGTGGGCACACCCTTGCATGATATCGTGGGTTTAATACTTCATTGGTGAACAGCTTTAATTGGATAAGACAGCTTTTATGGAGGTCCCGGCTTGTGGGCAGGGATGACTGATTTTTATTGACCGGGATGACTATCAAGATGAGTGTCATCCAGAAAGTTTCGAAGAAACTATCCGGGATATCCTTAACAGTTTCACTCACTCAAAATACTGATTGATAACACTCGCAGTCTCCGCATCTTGTCGGGGTGCCAACTGCACCCAAAGAGGAGTTGACTCCCCTTTGGAAACCTCCGGTTCTTTAATCGCGAAGGAGTATACTGTCAGCGGGCAGGTATAACCTATCGGTCAGAGAGGGCGTACAGCCCTCCTGAGCGGAGTCACCATCCATGATGCCTCTAGGCTTTTACTTAATCTGCCCGATGGCAGTATTTCGCGAAACAAAGAACCAAAAGGGAAAGGGCACGTTTTTTAACTGGTCGGTTAGGGAGGTCCCGGCTTGTGGGCCGGGATAACAGTAATAGTTTGGGTCGGAATGGCGATCAGTTATTTTAGCAACGACGAAACAGATACCGAGACATTCACGGCACCCTTGTGGATTTCGTCCATTACTCCCTGCACCTGGGTGATCTGCTCGTTGGTTTGCTCTACATTGAGTTGGACGTTTTTCATTTGCTCAGAGACAGTGCCTGACAACTGCTTATTTTCGTTAACGACAGATTCGATTTCAATGGTCGATTCACTTGTTCGACTTGCGAGTTGACGGACCTCATCGGCGACAACCGCAAAACCTCTCCCCTGGTCGCCGGCTCTGGCTGCTTCGATAGCGGCATTCAGAGCGAGCAGGTTGGTTTGTTCAGCAATTGAGCGTATGGTTGAAACAATCGCCTCAATACTGGAAGACTGTTCATTAAGCCGGTTCATCAATTCACTGGTAGTACTTACCTGTTCGCGGGCAGCATCCGATGCTACTACAGACTTTTTGAGCATACCATTGCCTTGTTCTGCTATTTGCGCGGTTTCCTCAGAGGTAGAAAAAGCCAGCTCTGCAGCTTTGGTGATTAACTGTTTTTCTTCTACCTGAGCGGTCACGTCGGTAGCGAATTTAATTACCTTTATTACCTTACCGTCTGGCCCCAGTATGGGATTGTATGTGGCTTCCAGCCAAATAGAGTTGCCCTGGGCAGTGCGGCGCTCGAACAAGCCAGTCTGGTGCTCACCGTTACTCAGCCGTTTCCAGAAGTCTTTATGGTTCTCCAGAAATTCCTGAGAACAAAATATGGCGTGATGCTTACCATTGATTTGGTCTAGTGAATACCCCATAGCGTTGAGGAAGTTTCGGTTGGCCTTGCGAACTTCACCGGTTGGAGTGAACTCGATAACGGCGGTTGATTTATCGAGTGAGTCATTGACAGCCTTCAGTGACATCACCTCATCCATTCGCTCGCTTACGTCACAGGCAATTTTAAGGATTGAGGTAATCCGATTATTGGCTTCAACAATGGGAATATAGGTGGCCTCAAGCCAAATTGACTCGCCGTTCGCCTTAACGCGTTCGTAGGTGCCGGTTTGCGGGATCCCCTCTCGGAGTTGTTGCCAGAATTCTGCGTAATCCTGACTTTTTGTATAGCTGGATCTACAAAGCATCCGGTGATGCTGGCCTTGAATCTGTTGCAAGGAATAACCCATTATCTGGCCAAATAACTCATTGGCTTCAATAATTTCGCCGTTTGGGGTGAACTGAATTACGGCTACGGAGTTCTTTATCGACTGCAGTATGGATTGAGCAGTGTCGACCTGCGTTTTTAATATATTCAGCTCGGCCTTATGGCGGGAAAGTGAGACAATCATTCTCAACCTCATTGAACTTTCAAAACACTGATCCTGCAAACAGTTAATGCCGGTAAGAACTTTCTTTTCCTGGCAGAATCGCTTAACAACTGGCTATTTACACCTGACCAGATGACTTTCGTACCTAAGTCGTAAATATAGACTATTAAACATAAAGTTAATAGTTTTATAATGAACAGTTAAACTAAAGATTAAACATCACTAAGATGCTGGTACCTCGAGCCTGTAAAAGTACCAGCAGAATTGATTAGGGAGTTTACAGTGCGGCTTTCGATGCGGTCGCAAAGGCAACGTGTAGTTTGTGATAGGCCGCTTCGTTTATAAAATGGGGGTAAATGGTCTCGCCTTGCCAGATTTGTGGTTCACCATCAAACGACAAAAACACCGGATCGCCTGCACTGACCGGGGCAAAGTCGTTGTCTTGAAGGTCAGGATGGATCATAGCCAGTCTCTCACCGTCTTCGTTGAGCGGGAAAGTAATATTTTCAATAAAACGAAACACGTCACAGGGCGGGAGTTTGGGTACTGTATCGCTGTTGTAGGCATTAACAAAGTCGAGAATAGCCAGAGCCATCCGCTCTGTCAGGTCGTATACATCTGCGCGTAATACGCCCTGAGGTTGCGCGCCTACTTCAATCATAATGCCGCGTTTGCCGATGCTACACAGATAAGCATGTTCTGCCGGGGGCTTTTCGTCTTCTACCAGAATATTGGCTTCTGGCATCTGCTGTTTTACATAGCGAGCGAGTTGCGTATGAAAATCATCGGCTTCCAGAATGATTAAGGTTGCCCCCATCGCGCTGGTCGTGTTGTGAATGTCAATAAGTAAGTCGATGTCAGACTCGCCTTTCGGCCCCCATTGTTGGTTAAGGGCGTGGGCTAACCTGGCTTCCTGGCACTGCGGCTGGCGGGCTAGCAGGGCAGGGGTAAACTGGCGGTTAAGGTCTTCCTCAACAAAGCGCACATTGGCATCAATAGCTGCCATATTCGACAAATAACAGTCGATGTTTAGCCCGTTATAGGCTGCAGGCACACCAAACTGCTGCCAGTTTCTCACCAGTTGTATGCCACTGGTCTCGTTACCGTGGGTACCGCCCACAATAGTAATGTTTGCGATCATCAATGTTGGTCTCTAATGCTTAAAAAAGTCGCTGTGTTGTTCACTCAGCATGGCTTCAATGTCTTCGGGGTCCAGGTTATTGATATCTGACTCCTGAGCCGGACTGGAGATGACTTTTTCTTCACCAGCCCACTCTCCTAAATCAATTAACTGGCATTTTTTGCTGCAAAACGGGCGGTATTCACTGTTGTGTGACCATTCCACGTCTCGCTGACAGGTTGGGCATTTTACTTTCACAATTAACACGCTGCTAAATCAAATTGAACCGGTTTTTCGACCGCGCCGGAGCGGCCTTCAGGAGGGTTATAGTACATAAAGCGGATAGCATAACGATACTTATTTCCGCTTAGTACAGGATAATATTCTTCGTTGGTTTGACAACGGATCCGAATCAGCTCGTTGCGATCATCTGCGACGCCCTGATAAAAGCCATTGGCTGCCTCGGTTGCACTAAAAGCGGTTCGCTCTCGCAAAAACGACAGGGCGATGCTGATAGCTTCTTCGGTAAGGGCAAAGGACATGATCCACTGTTTAATGTCTTCCTGACGCTTAGCGATGGGACGGTGACACCAGTAATGTAAATTGGGCAGGTCGAAGCTGCAGGTTCCGCCCGGTATAGCAAAGCGCTGACGAATGCTGGCCAGAAATTTGTCATCACGCAGTAGAGCATTGATCTTTTTACTGATCTTGAGCTGATCGCGCACGTTGATAATGGTTTTCAGGGTTTGTTGCAGGGCTTCGTTATCGATATTGGGCAGTTGTGACCAATGCACCAGGTTTTTTTCGTGGGCATCAAGGTCTTTAATGATATCGGTACGAATGTCGATACGTTCAAACAAGTCCAGTAAGGTAAACAGCTGCTCAAAGAAATACAGCGACAAGCCATTATCAAGGCCCGCGGCACCCAGTTTCAGTTGTCCCATTAACTGTTCTATACGCAGATAGTTACGAACTTTTTCTTTCAGCGGGAATTCGTAGACTGTTGTGTTTGACATTCGGTTCCTCGTCAATTATTCGCACTAGCGTACCAGCCCAGCCTACAATTTACCAATGCATTCGCCAGCCACGACGGTGCTCTGGTCTTACAAACAGGAAGGAATTACATGACCGCTGCGCAGAATTTACTTACAAACACGTAAATTTAGCGGGTGTGATTTTAATAATAGCTAAAAATCATTAGCTTAGCTTGTTTTTTTAACCTGGAACAGCAGTTGCAGCAGTCTGCTTGAAGTGCAATTAAATTTAAGGAGAAAATAATGGCTACATCAAAATCTACCGCAAATGGTGCAGATACGTCAGGTCACCCTATGACAGATAAACTGCAATCCACACTGCATGATTCACTGGATACGATTGCAGAAAAAGCGGCAACTGCTGAGCAAAGCTTGCGTGAGTCAGCATCAGAGTCGGCTGATAATCTGGCTGCTCGTCGTCGCTTAATGAAGCAAAAATGGTTGGGTTCTTCAGTGCGTAATTACGCCGTGGAAAACCCCGTAGCGGCAGCGGGTATTACTTTCGCAGCCGGCATGCTGGTAGCGTCTTTGCTGAAAAAAAGCAAATAATCAGAGGTGATGGATGACTCAATCATCTGTTAACGACCCAGCAGCGCCCCGTCCGGACAGTAACATGCCCGACGGGGCGTCGCCGCATCAGGAATCACCAGCTGAGCAGGTTCCGCAGCCAGACATCACGCTCGACGAAGTGGTGGCCGCGTTTTCCGATCTCATAGCGGCAAAGAAGCTTCAATTCAGTGCTCAATGGGAGCTGGTAGGAGCCGAGGCAAAACTGCTGAGGCAGTCTGTGCTGGTTACCGTTCTGGCCACCCTGGCAACGTTCGCCTTTGGTTGTGTTTGCTGGTTAATTGTTAATGCTGCTTCGGCGGTGTTACTGGCGAAAGTCGGATTACACGCGGCTTTAATAGCCGGTATCTTACTGTTGATTAACGGACTGTTGATGTTTACGGCCTGGCGTGTGGCAACGGACGCGTTTAAACACATTTCTATCAATCCATTGGTAGCAGCTGTAAAAGGTGAGCCTGAAGAGAGTAGCGCTAAAGCACAGCAAGGTAAGCAGGAGAGTTAATATGGCCAATTTGTTTTTACGACGTGCAATCGCCGAACGTGAGCAACGAGTCCACGAATATAAAGAGATTAAGTTACTGGGTAAATATTGTCAGGAAGATGCCATCGCCGCGTCGAAGCAGCTACTGGCTACGCCACTTGGGTTGTTGGGCAGCTTTTCGGCCGGTGCATTTAAAGGCTGGCACGATGACGATCCGCACAAGGCCCACCGACGACGTAAAGCTGTCTGGCGTTTTGCCAGAATGTGGATGCAGCAAACTATGTTTTAACTCGTCTGAGCCCTGGCGAGTGCAAGGTACCGCTTGTGTAACTGCTCGACCTGAGCAACCGTATGTTTCTTGTCCCCGCTATTGTCTATTACGTCATCGGCTTCAGCAAGCCGAACGTCTCTGCTGACCTGAGATGCGATGATGCCTTTAATGACCGTTTCACTGCTCCCATCCCGGGTTAAAGCGCGCTTTAATTGAATCGACTCAGGACAATCCACAACTGCAATGCGGTCGACCATTTTTTGCATGTGGTTTTCAATCAGCAGCGGCACGGCCAGCACGCCATATTCAGAACCAATGTTACTGATGGCCTCCGTCATGGCCTCACGAATACGCGGATGTAAACATTCATTAAGCCACTGTTTTTGCTTTTCGTTGGTAAACACTAACTCACGTAATGCTGCCCGGTTTAGCTCACCTTGAGCGGTTAAAATAGTGTCTCCGAAGTGGGCAGCAATGGCAGCAAGGCCGGCTGAGCCAGGAGCAACGACGTCTCGGGCAACCACATCTGCATCGACCACCTCTATCCCTAAACTTGCAAAGGTATCTGTTACCAGCGTCTTACCCGAGCCGATACCGCCGGTCACGCCAACCAGAAAGGGGGTATCACTCATTCTAGTAGCCCAGCGCCCAGCTCAGGTAGGCGGTTTTAATGGGTTCCTGATATAACAGGGTAAACCAGCCGGCGATGGCCAGATAAGGCCCGAAAGGAATCGCTAATTCCTTACCTTGTTTTTGTCGGATCATAATGACGATACCAAATAGCGCGCCAACAAAAGATGACAGTAAGATAATAATCAGCAAGCCCTGCCAGCCGGTAAAGGCGCCCAGTGCTGCGAGTAATTTAAAATCGCCATAGCCCATGCCTTCCTTTCCGGTAAGTAGCTTAAATGCCCAGTAAATACTCCATAGACTCAGATAGCCGATGGCCGCGCCGAGGATAGCTTCGGTGGGCGATACAAAAATGTGATTAATACTGGCTAACAGCCCAATCCAAAGTAATGGCAATGTGAGCTGATCTGGCAGGATCATTTTATCCAGGTCGATAAAGGTCATGGCAACCAGTAACCAGGTTAATACGATGGCGATTAAAGCCTGGGAGGATGGACCGTAATGCAGTGCTGCCCATAGCGAGAGCATGCCGGTAAGTAATTCAACAGCAGGATAGCGAAATGAGATGCCGGTTTTACACTGGCTGCATTTGCCACCTAAAAACAAAAAGCTGAGTACGGGAATATTCTCCCAGGCGCGGATCCGATGGCCGCATTTAGGGCAGGTGCTGTCGGGTTTGATTAAATCGAAGCGTTCGGTTTCGGTAGCCGACTGGTCGGGATTGAAATAGCTCTGGTATTCCCGCTGCCAGTCACGTTCCATCATAATTGGCAAACGGTAGACAACCACGTTTAAAAAGCTGCCCACCATCAGGCTGATAACGGCTGCCAGGGCATAAAAGAACCAGGGTGAGTGTAAACTAAGCTCAATGACGGATTGCATGCAGGGCGTAACCTATGATCAGAAAATGCAATTAAGAATAACAGCTTAGCTAACGTTAAACTACCATACCCATTTGGAAAATCGGCAGGTACATGGCAACAATCAGGCCACCGATCACCACGCCTAACACCGCCATGATCATAGGCTCCAGCAGGCTGGTTAGACCGTCGACCATGTCATCGACTTCGCCCTCGTAGATGGTGGCGATTTTGCTAAGCATTTCATCCACTGCGCCGGATTCTTCGCCAATGGCGATCATTTGCGTCACCATGTCGGGGAAAACGTTAGTGCTGCGCATAGCGGCATTCATTTGAATACCACCGGCGACTTCTTTACGAATAAACAAAATAGCATCGCGGTATACCGCGTTGCCAGCCGCACCCGCAGCGGAATCTAAAGCGCCGATTAATGGCACACCAGCTGCAAATGTGGTGGCAAGAGTTCGGGTAAAACGTGCGATGGCTGCTTTGCGTAGGATTTCACCAATAACGGGCATTTTAAGCAGTTTCGCGTCCAGATTATCACGCAGATCTTTGGACTTTGCGTAATATTGTTTAAACAGGAAGCCAAACACACCCATCCCGGCCAACATAAATACACCATAATCCTGAACAAATCGTGATATAGCCAGCACCAGTTGGGTAAAGGCGGGTAGTTCAGCGCCAAAGCTTGAAAATATTTCTTCAAACTGCGGCACTACAAAAACTAGGAGTACGGCTGTAACGATAAAAGCCACTACTAATACCGCGATGGGGTAAAACATTGCCTTTTTAATTTTGGATTTAAGCGCTTCGGCTTTCTCTTTATAAGTGGCAATCCTATCGTAGATAGTTTCCAGTGCACCAGAGTGCTCGCCAGTTTCCACGAGATCGCAATACAGGTCGTCAAAGTGTTTTGGATGTTTTCTAAGGGCGCTAGAAAGCGGCGTACCGGCTTTAACGTCATCACCTATTTGGTTCAGCACCTTACGCATCGAAGCCTTGGTATGGCCCTTAGCCAGCATATCGATGGTTTGAATAAGTGTCACACCTGCCGCCAGCATGGTGGCTATTTGGCGGGAGATCATGCAAATATCGGCTGCCGTGATTTTATCGCCGCCGCGGCCGAATAAAGGTTTGGATAATTTTCTGACTTTGGTGGCTGAGATACCCCGGCGTCTTAACAGGTTTTTCGTTTCCTGAATCGACTTGGCGCTGGTTTCACCTTTAATGGTTTGGCCCTTGGCGTTTGTGCCTTGCCAGGTATAGGTGGTTAACGCGTTTTCTTTAGCCATTACGTAATCTCACTGTCAGAAAGCAAAAAGCCCAGTTCAAACTGGGCTTAGATAATTTGCTAATTGATTAGCAAAGGTCTGCATTGGCGCAAGTCTCTTCCCAAGTAACAACACCGTTGGTGTATTTTGGTTTGAGAGTATAAGTGTCTGCAACTGCTAAGCCGCCCGCTGCTTGAGGAGTTACAATAATACCATTAGCAGGAGTGTAAGTAATGAAGTCAACGTAGTCAGACAGTTTAGCACCAGAGGCTGTGTCAGCTGGGATACCATTAGTACCAGCAGTACAGTTAGTTAAACCGCCTTCAGCTTGGGCACATACTTCAATAGCTGTCTTGTATCCCTGAGTTGCCAGTACTACTTCTGAGAAGCGCGCTTTCTTGGTGTAGTTTTGGTAAGCAGGTAATGCTACCGCTGCCAGAATACCGATGATGGCAACAACGATCATCAGTTCGATTAAGGTAAAGCCTTTGTTGTTCAGCTTGATATTTTTCATGGTTACATTCTCCGGGTCGCAAAACAATATAATGTCAGCATTAAATAAAGTTAAGGTTGATACCTGAGGCGTCGTCACTTACGTCCCCGGTACTTGATTCTCAGTATAGAACCATCTAAGCATCTGACAAGTATTAGGAATTATACTCTAGTGTTTGAAACTGCTACCTATTTGTACAATTCGGCATACGTAAAGATACCTAAGCCAGGGAATTCAGGCGGTTAGCCGGTATTACAAATTGATGCGTAACGACAAATCAACCGCCTTGACATGCTTGGTAAGCGCTCCTGAAGAAATATAATCCACACCCAGCAGAGCCAGTGAAGATAGTCGTTCAGAAGTAATATTACCCGACACCTCCAGTTTACAAAGTTTTTGCGTCAGGCTAACTGCGCGTTGGATCTGTTCGTTACTAAAATTATCCAGCATCACGATATCGGCACCTGCGCCGATCGCTTGTTGCAATTCGTCCAGGCTTTCCACTTCTACTTCTACCGGTTTACCGGGCGCCTGGGCTTTGGCTGTACTGATGGCCTGGGCAATACCACCACAGGCCATAATATGGTTTTCCTTTATAAGGAAGGCGTCGAATAAGCCAATGCGATGGTTCTTGCCGCCGCCACAGGCGACAGCGTATTTTTGTGCCAGCCGTAAACCGGGGATGGTTTTGCGGGTATCAAGAATACGAGTGTCCGATCCGGCCAGTAGACTGGCATAAAAAGCCGTTTCCGTGGCAGTACCCGATAGCAACTGCAAAAAGTTAAGGGCGGTGCGCTCAGCCGTTAGTAGTGCTCTGGCAGGTCCTTTCAATGAAACCAATACAGCATCTGCCGGTATGCTATCGCCATCTGCTACCTGCCAGCTTTGTTCTATGCTGCTATCCACCAGGCTAAAAGCCAGTTGTGCCCAGGCCACACCACACACCACGCAATCTTCGCGGGTAATGATGGTGGCGGTAGCCTGATGGTCGGCAGGGATTAAATTGGCCGTGATATCGGCACTGGCTTCAGGCGTGCCGCCGAGGTCTTCGGCCAGCGCCTGGGTAACTTGTTGCTGAATACTTAGTTGGGATGGCAATGATTGTTGACTCACAGTAATACTTCTTTTTATAGGGTACGAAGAATAAGGGTTTCCCCTCGTTGGGTGAATTCTAACTGTTTTAGGGCGCTCATACCCAGCAAAATCTGTTCGCTTTGAATGCCAGGGTTGATATTTGCCTCTACATTTTGCAGCGTAATGCCGCCCAGGGTTAAGGACGCAATTTCGGTAAGCGTAATCTTAACCCGGCCGTTTGCCGTGGAAGCTATACCGCTTCGCCCCCTGGGCAGGTTAAACTCATCGGCTAAGTGGGCTGGAATGGAAACACTGGTGGCGCCGGTGTCTACCATAAACACCGCCGGCTTGCCATTGATGGTGCCACTGACGACATAATGCCCCTGACGATTCTGCTCCAGTCGAATCTCGATCTGGTCGCCTCGCATTATACTTAGTGGCTTTTGGTTAGGGTTTGCCTGTTGCTCGAGCAAATTGCCAAATACCAGGATCAGCAAGCCAAATAAACAGGCCCAGGCAAGAATAAGCATCCATTTTGCGGCTTTGCTGGTGTCAGTGCTTTGTTGGGTCATACCTTGCCTTTAGATTGTCAATCGGCGACTTCGCTGTCACACTATTCTAATGAATTACCTAAAAAATTCACTACTATGAGTGTTTCTTATCAATATAAAGATGCAGTAATAAAGGTCTCTCCTTTTTATGATGAGCGGCCGGACGAGAGCGCAGTGAGCGTATTGGTGGTTCACAATATCTCGTTGCCGCCGGGGCAGTTCGGCACCAAAGGCATTGAGCAACTGTTTACCGGCACCCTTGATCCTAATGAGCATCCTTATTATGCCGAAATAGCCCATTTGCGGGTATCGGCTCACTGTGTGATACGCCGCGATGGCACGGTGGAGCAATATGTGCCGTTTAACAAAAGGGCCTGGCATGCCGGAGTGTCCAGTTTTCAGGGGCAGGAAAAATGTAATGACTTTGCAATTGGTATTGAACTGGAAGGTACGGATGAATTGCCATACACCCAGGCGCAGTATCAGTCGCTGGAAGCGGTGAGCGCACAGATAATTTCGTTGTATCCGGCTATAACACTGGGCAGAATAGTAGGGCATAACGATATTGCACCCGGACGCAAAACCGATCCGGGCGTGGCATTTAACTGGGCTGGCTTTCGCCAGGCGCTTAGTCAATATATGAAAAGGTGAAACCACCATGGTGTTAATCAGTTTGCTATTGGTCTTGTCTCTGGAAAGGACAATTCGTAAACAGCCGATGTGGCATGTTGAAAATCATTTAGGCCAATACCTGCAATGGACACAGGAGCAGGACTGGATAGCGAAACAAAGCGTGCCTATGCAACTGATATTGCAAATTGCGCTCCCGGTACTGGTCACCTTTTTAATTTGTCAGTGGTTATTTGGCGGCTTTATCAGCTTTGTTTTACAAAGCGTTGTATTGTTTTTGTGCCTGGGCAGTGAGCCTCTGCGCAATACCTATCGATCGTTTTTACAAGCGGCTGACCGCGGTGACCTGGAAGCCTGTCATTTATATACCCGGGAGCTGGGTCACTGTACTTCTCTGGAAGTTGCCGATGAGCCGGCCCAACAAGGTAAAAGTTTTGGCCAGCATTTACTGTGGTTAAACTATCAGCATTACGCAGCAGTGATTATCTTTTTTACGGTATTTGGCGCTGCAGGCACTATAGCATATGTTACCAGCAGAGAATGTTACCGTCTGTGGTGTGAAAGTGACGATGAACGTAAAAAAGGGATGGCCACCTGGATGCATATTCTGGACTGGCTCCCCGTGCGTATTACCGCATTTGGATTGTTGTTGGTTGGCCATTTTTCCCGCGCGCTGCCGATATGGCTGAGCTACCTTACTCACCCGTCCATTGCCAGCGAGAAAGTATTAACTGAAGTGGCGGCACAAGCCGAAGATGTCGATTTTACTGAATCTCAACAGGCGGATCCTACCTGTGAACCCAAGGCTCTGGTGACTCTGGCGAAGCGCAATGTCATGCTGCTATTGTCAATTATTGCCGTGCTGACCTTACTTGGCCTGGTCGACTAGCAAACACTCATCTCGCTACAACAAGGGCTGCACTGGCAGCCCTTTTACGTTATCTATTCCTTTATAAATCTGATCGTTAACTGCTATCAGCCGGTACAAATATCCATTATTGATGTTTTTTTTAACAATACGTGTGATTTTTCAGCGTTACGGGTCAGAAGCAGGGGGGAATAGGCGGGTTTCATCGCAGTTTTCAGGGGATTGGTAATAAAATGCTGCACTGCAAAACAATAGCTTACCATTTTTTAAATTGCCTAATCTGTAATTAAATTACCGGAAATTGAGTCATTTCAGGGCTGGTTAAACCAGTTTGGCCGGTGAAATTTTATGAATAATTTCAAAAGTTAAGTGGTTTGTTACAGAAACTTTATAAAACTTGGTCTATGTTTACTATTTACCTCCGTGATATTCTGCTCTACACTAGTTAGATAGGTAAAATGGTAATACCAATTTTGGTGTGAGCGATTCTTCGTTTACAAAGTAATGTTTCGGAGCCTGAATTTTATATTATGCAAACCGGCCGCAAAAAGCTTGCAGACGTTATCACCGAGCAACTCGAGTCTATGATACTCGATGGCTCGTTATTGGCCGGTCAGCGCTTACCTCCGGAACGTGAACTGGCTGAACAATTTCAGGTATCCCGGCCGTCTTTACGGGAGGCCATTGGTAATTTACAGGCGCGCGGGCTGGTAGAACGTAAGCAGGGAGGCGGCACTTTTGTAAGTCGTCAACTTAACTCCGCGATGACCGATCCGTTAATGGCCCTTATCAGCGGCCGCCCGGAAACCCAGTTCGATTTACTTGAATTCAGACATGCCCTTGAAGGGATGTCGGCCTATTACGCAGCGTTGCGGGGCCAGCCGGAAGATTACGCAGCCTTGCGCGAAGCGTTGGACCAAATGCCTACGCCCAAACGCACCGAGTGCAAGCGGGAGCAGGCGGAATGCCTGGGGCGTTTTTACGTCATTATGGCGCGCGCTTCACACAATATGGTGTTGCTCCATGTCATGAGCACCATGCAAACCATGCTGGTAGACAATATCGAACGTAACTTCGAAATGCTGGCGTTGCATGCCAGTGATGAAGCGGTTGATAACATTGCCCAGCAGCGCAAAGAGATTGTTGAAGCCATTGCAAGCCGGGATCCGGAAGCGGCCCGTCAGGCCTGTAATGCGCACCTTGCCTACATCGAGAAAACGTTGTTGGCAATTAATCAACGAGACAGTCGTGTGCAACGAGCGTTGCGCCGGTTGGAAATTTAAGAACACGTGTCGGCTTCGGTAGTATAACGAGGCAGTCAGGTAAGTATTACAAAGCGACATGGTGCGGTAGTATCGTTGCCATGTCAGACAATTTGTTAGGTATTTCATCCGCCATATGCGCCGACCAGCCATATAGAGTGTGGATGTATTTCTATATCAGTAACTATAGGATGGCACCATGAGTGATATGATGCACCAAGATGTTGACCCGCAGGAAACCCAGGAATGGCTGGAATCGTTAGAATCGGTTCTGGAGGAAGAAGGGGTAGAACGCGCGCACTTTTTGTTAGAGTCTCTTATTGAGAAAGCCCGCCGCAACGGTGCGCACTTGCCGTACGACGCTACCACTGCTTATATCAATACAATCCCGCCAGGGCAGGAACCGACCATGCCGGGCGACCAGACGATTGAAGGTAGCATTCGTAATGCACTGCGCTGGAACGCGTTGATGATGGTATTACGGGCGTCTAAAAAAGACCTTGAATTAGGTGGTCATATCTCAAGTTTTGCCTCTTCTGCCATGCTTTACGATGTGGGCTTTAACCACTTCTTCAAAGCGCCGAACGACAAAGACGGCGGCGACTTTATAATGTACCAGGGCCACGTAGCGCCTGGTATCTATTCACGCGCTTATATCGAAGGCCGTTTAACCGAAGAGCAGCTAGACGGTTTCCGTCAGGAAGTAGACGGCAAGGGTCTGTCTTCTTACCCGCACCCTAAATTAATGCCAGAGTTCTGGCAGTTCCCAACGGTATCAATGGGGTTAGGTCCGATGCAGGCAATATATCAGGCCCGTTTCCTGAAATACCTGACTAACCGCGGTTTAAAAGACTGTTCTGATCAGCGCGTGTGGTGCTTCCTGGGTGATGGTGAAATTGATGAGCCGGAAAGCTTGGGGGCAATTGGCCTGGCGTCTCGAGAAGGTCTCGACAACCTGACGTTTGTGGTTAACTGTAACCTGCAGCGCCTGGATGGTCCGGTACGTGGTAATGGCAAAATTATTCAGGAACTGGAAGGTACCTTCCGTGGTGCAGGCTGGGAAGTGATCAAGGTTATCTGGGGTCGTTACTGGGATCCACTGTTGGCCCGTGACACTACCGGTAAACTGCTGCAGTTAATGAACGAAACCGTAGACGGTGAATACCAGAACTTCAAAGCGAAGGGCGGTGCTTACACCCGCGAACACTTCTTTGGTAAATACCCTGAGCTGAAAGAAATGGTGTCGAACATGTCGGATGAAGACATCTGGCGCTTAAACCGTGGTGGTCATGATCCGGTTAAAGTCTATGCCGCTTACGATCGCGCGGTAAACACCAAGGGCCGTCCACAGGTAATCCTGGCCAAAACCGTTAAAGGTTACGGCATGGGCGCCGCCGGTGAAGGTAAAAACATTGCTCACCAGGTGAAGAAAATGGACATGGATGCGATTAAACATTATCGCGACCGTTTCAATATTCCGGTATCTGATGAAGCATTAGAAAAACTGCCGTACTACAAGTTTGACGAAGACAGCACTGAGATGAAGTATCTGCGCGAACGCCGTGAAGCTCTGAAAGGCTACATGCCGCGTCGTCTGGCTAAGTCTACCGAAGAGTTACCAGCGCCAGCGCTGAAAGCGTTTGAAGCGGTAACCAAAGGTTCTGGTGATCGTGAAATTTCAACTACCATGGCGTTTGTACGTGTGCTGACTGCGCTGCTTAAAGACAAGCAGATTGGTAAGCGCGTTGTACCAATTATACCGGATGAAGCCCGTACCTTTGGTATGGAAGGTCTGTTCCGTCAGGTAGGTATCTACTCGAGCCAGGGCCAGAAATACGAGCCACAGGATTCGGATCAGGTAGCGTACTACCGTGAAGATCAAAAAGGCCAGGTACTGCAGGAAGGGATTAACGAGCTGGGTGCCATGGCGTCATGGTTATCAGCCGGCACCTCTTACAGCACTAACGATCTGCCAATGGTACCGTTCTATATTTACTACTCTATGTTTGGTTTCCAGCGTGTGGGCGATTTAGCCTGGGCCGCCGGTGACAGCCAGACCCGTGGTTTCTTAGTAGGTGGTACGGCCGGTCGAACAACGCTTAACGGTGAGGGGTTGCAGCACCAGGATGGCCACAGCCATACTCAGGCAGCGCTTATCCCTAACTGTGTCAGCTACGATCCGACTTATGGTTATGAAGTTGCGGTGATTGTTCAGGACGGTCTGCGCAGAATGCTCGAAGAGCAGGAAGACGTATTCTATTACCTCACCGTAATGAATGAGAACTACAAGCAGCCGGCTATGCCTAAGGGCGTTGAAGAAGGCATCATCAAAGGTATCTACAAGCTGGAAACCATTGGTCGCAGCAACGCGAAGAAGAAAGTAAAACTGCTTGGTTCAGGTACCATTTTAGAGCAGGTACGCACTGCGGCTAACAAACTGCATGACGATTACGGTGTAGCCGTTGAAGTGTACTCAGTACCTTCTTTCAACGAACTTGCCCGTGACGGTCAGGAGTGTGACCGCTTCAATATGTATCACCCGGATGCGGATGCCAAAGTGCCGTTCATCACTGAAGTGCTTAACGAAGGCTTTGATGGCCCGACTATTACCGCTACCGATTACATTAAGAACTACGGTGAGCAGGTCCGTGCCTATGTACCGGGCGCGTACCGTGTGCTGGGCACTGACGGTTTCGGTCGTTCAGACAGTCGCGCTAATCTGCGTCGTCACTTCGAAGTAGATGCTGATTACGTCACTTTTGCAGCCCTGTATGAGCTGTACAAGCAAGGCGAGCTGGATGGTAAAACGCTCAATAAAGCCATGCAGGATCTGGGGATTGACCCGGACAAAATTAACCCGCTGTTCGCATAAGCTCAGGGAGACTGCAAACGATGTCAGACATTAAAGACGTATTAGTACCGGATTTAGGTGAAGATGAAGTTGAAGTCATTGAACTGTGCGTATCACCAGGCGATTCGGTTGAGGCCGAAGACGCCCTGGTAACAGTTGAAAGTGACAAAGCCAGTATGGACGTACCTGCACCTTTTGCCGGTACGCTCAAAGAACTGTGCGTAAAAGTGGGTGATAAAATCAGCCACAACGACCTGCTTGCCAAGCTGGAAGTGGCTGGCGAAGCTGCCGCTGAAGCACCTGCTGAAGAAGCGCCAGCTCAGGAAGAAAAAGCTGAGGAAGCGCCCGCCGCCCAATCAGAAGAGCCAGCGGCTGCGCCGGCTGAGTCAGGCAGTGGTGGTAGCGATACTATCGAAGTGACCGTCCCCGACATTGGCGACGCCGCAGATGTAGACGTTATTGAGATTTTGGTAAGTGCTGGCGACAGCGTGGAAGCAGAAGACGGCTTAATTACCCTTGAAACCGACAAAGCCACCATGGACGTACCGAGCCCTAAAGCCGGTAAAGTGGTGGAAGTGAAGGTAAAAGAAGGTGACAAAGTGAGCGAAGGCTCTCTGGTTCTGATCCTTGAAGTGGCCGGCTCAGGTGGCAGTGCTGCCCCGCAAGCAGACAGTGCTCCGGATCCTGAAGTGGCGGCAGAAGCGCCGTCTGCGGAACCAGTTGGTGAACCAGTCGGTGAAGAAGAAATTGAAGTGACTGTACCGGATATCGGCGATGCATCGGATGTCGATGTTATCGAGATCCTGGTTGCCGAAGGTGACAAAGTAGCGGTAGAAGATGGGCTTATTACCCTTGAAACCGATAAAGCTACGATGGATGTGCCGTCACCGAAAGAAGGTGTGGTTACCAAGTTGCTGGTGAAATCCGGCGACAAAGTGTCTAAAGGCGATAAGGTATGTATGTTAAAAGTAGCCGGTGCCGCAAAACCAGCGCCTGCTAAGTCAGACAGTGCTGCGTCTGCGCCTAAAGCCGATAGTGCACCTGCTGCAAGCAAGCCTGCTGAGCCCAAGAAAGCACCGGTACCGCATCATCCTTCGGCCGGTACCAAACCAAAAACCGGTAAAGTACACGCCTCGCCATCGGTGCGCCGTGTTGCCCGCGAATTTGGTGTGGATTTATCCGAAGTCCCTGGCAGTGGTCCTAAAAATCGTATTCTGAAAGAAGATATTCAGGCTTACGTTAAAGAAGAACTGTCACGTCCGCGTACCACAGCACCAGCTGCTGGTGGTAATGGCGGCGGTCTGCAGGTACTCGCGCAGCCGAAAGTTGATTTTGCTAAGTTTGGTGAAATTGAAGAAAAGCCGCTGACCCGTATCCAGAAGCTCTCTGGCCCGAACCTGCATCGTAACTGGGTAACTATCCCGCACGTAACGCAGTTCGAGGAAGCCGATATCACCGATCTGGAAGCGTTCCGTAAAGAGCAGAATGCCATCGCTGAAAAGCGCAAGCTGGGTGTAAAAATTACCCCACTGGTGTTTATGATGAAAGCGGCCGCCGATGCACTGCGTGCCTACCCAATTTTTAATACCTCACTGGGAGAGTCGGGGGACACCCTGATCCAGAAGAAGTATATTCACATTGGTATTGCTGTAGACACTCCGGGAGGCCTGGTGGTACCGGTGGTTCGTGATGTTGATAAGAAAGGCATTTATGAGCTGTCGGAAGAGTTAATGCAAATCAGCGTTAAAGCCCGTGACGGCAAGTTAAAGGCGGCTGATATGCAAGGTAGCTGTTTTACCATCTCAAGCCTCGGAGGCATTGGTGGTACAGCGTTTACGCCAATTGTGAACGCGCCTGATGTGGCTATTCTTGGTGTATCAAAATCTGACATGAAACCGAAGTGGAATGGTAAAGAGTTTATCCCACGCCTGACGGTACCTTTATCGCTGTCATACGACCATCGTGTTATTGACGGCGCGGTCGCAGCAAGGTTTGCTGTACACTTGAAGTCAGTACTGGAAGATTTACGCCAGTTAATTCTGTAAATCATTGTTCGCCCTGCTTTGTGCAGGGCGATTTGTAATCTGAATTAGTGGGTTTACCTTTACTGCTGTGACGCAGCTAGTTACAATTCAGACACTTACATTCGTATAGAAACAGGACAGATTTGAGGTCACGATGAGCGAAATTAAAACGCAGTTAGTGGTACTAGGCGCCGGCCCCGGCGGCTATTCAGCAGCCTTCCGCGCAGCTGATATGGGGATTGAAACAGTTCTGGTTGACGCCAGAGAAACCCTTGGTGGTGTATGCTTGAACGTTGGATGTATTCCTTCCAAAGCCCTGCTGCACGTTGCTAAAGTGATGAAAGAAGCTAAGCACCTGGCCAGCCACGGCGTGTCGTTCGGCGAACCTGAAATCGACCTGGATAAAATCCGCGCATATAAAGACGGCGTGGTAGGCCAGCTGACTAAAGGTTTGGCGGGCATGTCTAAAATGCGTAAAGTTAAGCACGTTCAGGGCTACGGTAAATTTACCGGCGCTAACACCCTGGAAGTGGAAGGCAAAGACGGCAAAACCACGATTTCTTTCGAAAACGCGATTATTGCTGCAGGTTCTGAGCCGGTTTCTCTACCGTTTATTCCTGAAGATGACCGCGTAATCGACTCCACTGGCGCGCTGGAAATGAAAGACATTCCGGAAAAAATGCTGGTACTGGGTGGTGGTATCATCGGTCTGGAAATGGGCACAGTGTACGAAGCGCTGGGTTCAAACATTGACGTGGTCGAATTCCTCGACCAGTTAATCCCGGCCGCAGACAAAGACATCATGAAGGTCTTCATGAAGACCTACAAAGAAAAATTCAACATCATGCTGGAAACTAAGGTGACCGGCGTTGAAGCGAAAGACGATGGTCTGTACGTCAGCTTTGAAGGTAAAAATGCACCGGCTGAGCCAGTACGTTACGACAAAGTGCTGGTAGCGGTTGGCCGTAAGCCAAATGGCGGTCTGGTTGCGGCGGATAAAGCGGGCGTTAAAGTCGACGAGCGCGGCTTTATTTCTGTTGATAAGCAAATGAAAACCAACGTTGGTCATATTTACGCCATTGGTGACCTGGTAGGTCAGCCTATGCTGGCGCACAAAGCGGTTCACGAAGGCCACGTGGCCGCTGAGAACATCGCTGGTAAGAAGCACTTCTTCGACCCACGTTGTATTCCTTCAGTAGCCTACACTGAGCCAGAAGTGGCTTGGGTTGGTTTAACCGAGAAAGAAGCCAAAGAGCAGGGCGTAAGTTACGAAACAGCCACTTTCCCATGGGCTGCTTCTGGTCGTGCGATTGCCTCTGATGCAACCGACGGTATGACTAAGATGATTTTCGATAAAGATTCTGGCCGTGTAATCGGTGGTGCCATGATTGGTACTAACGCAGGTGAAATGCTGGGTGAAATTGGTTTAGCCATCGAAATGGGTGCTGATGCCGAAGACGTAGCGCTGACAATTCACGCTCACCCAACGCTGAACGAGTCAATTGGTCTGGCGTCTGAAATTTTCGAAGGCAGCATCACCGACCTGCCAAACCCCAAGGCGAAGAAAAAGTAATTAAGCAGGTTAACCACCCTGCCTAATTATCCCGGAATCGCCAAAGGTGATATCCGGGACCTCCCCAAAAGGCTGTCTCACTGAAGACAGCCTTTTTTGTTTGCCTCATCAAAAAAGCCAATAACATGTTGGGAGATCCCGGATATTTGCTGCGCAAATTCCGGGATGACAGGATTGATGTGCTAATAAATAATTGCCATCCGGCCAAACTATCTCCGTCATCCCCGCCGGCTTTTGAGCGGGGATCTCCTGAAAAGTCTGACTCACGCTATTATTTTTCGTCATACCTGCCCCCCGAATCGGGATCTCCCGAACAGGTTGGCTGATTCAAACAGCCCAATATGCCCGCTGAATCGCCTTGAATCATCGCTGAAACGACCTGATTTTGCCATAATGTCTTTTTATAGTTATTGACGTAATTAATCGTACAAAAAGGACATAACATGGATAAAGGTGCTGCAGGTATATTAGCTCTGGGTATTTTCTTCGGTGCAGCAGCACTCGGAGGCTTGGGCGGAAATGCGTTAATTGAAGCCAAACAATGGGAACGTTCGGTTGTTGTAAAGGGATTGTCAGAGCGCGAGTACGTAGCTGATAAAGTGATTTGGCCGCTACAGTTTGTTGCCGCTGATAATGATCTCAGTTCGTTATACAGCACCATGTCGGACAATAGTGAGAAGGTCAAAGCCTACCTTATCTTACAAGGCATAGATGCCGCGGAGATTACCGTAGGACTCCCTGAGGTGACCGACAAGCTGGCCCAGCGTTATGGCAGCAACAATGACGTGAAGTTTCGTTATAGCGGCACACAAACTGTTACCGTTTATTCTGCCGATGTGATGAAAGTACGAAGTGTGCAACAAAACTTATCTGATTTGCTCGGGCAGGGCGTAGCGCTGAGTACCGAGAACTATAATGCCCGAACGGAGTTTATATTTACCCGGTTAAACGAAGTGAAACCGGAAATGATTGAGGAAGCGACCATTAACGCCCGTGAAGTGGCTGAGAAGTTTGCAGATGATTCCAACAGTCAACTGGGCAAAATTAAACGGGCGAATCAGGGGCAGTTTTCTATTTTTGAAAGAGATAGTCAGCACCCTCACATTAAACAGGTGCGGGTGGTTTCTACCATTGAATATACACTGACTGATTAAAAACTATACTTTACGCCCGTTAGGGCGTGCTAAGCTAATCATATTGATTATTAAATTCTGTAACCATGGCAGACGACAAGCAGCCAGCTCAGCTTGAGTTTTTTACTATACCGAGTCCGTGTATTGGCGTTTGTCAAAGCGGACCAAAAGGGTATTGTCAGGGCTGCTTTCGCTCCCGCGAAGAGCGGCTGTACTGGCTACAGATCGATGACGGCACGCGACACGCAATACTTGACGCCTGTAAGCGGCGCAAGCGTTATTCTCAACGCCGTAAGTCACAATCAAATAACCAATCCGATACTCAGCCGTTGCAACAGGATTTGTTTGGTGATGAACCAGGCAAATAACGCAGCGAGGTTTTAACGCTCTGATATACTTAATTTATGATCGAGGAAAGGTCACAGGGTAATGAATCAATTTATTGAATATGCAACGCAATCCTTTACGTTACCGGATATCTGTTTAAGGTTACGAAGTGTGCTGGACGATCCGCGCTCTGATATGGACGACATCGCCGCGCTTATCAGCATCGATCCTTCGCTTACCGCCAAATTACTTCGTCTGGCTAACAGTGCGCTGTTCCGGTTTCCTTCGCAAATAGAATCCATCAGCAAAGCGGTTAGCGTTATCGGTGGTGAAGCTCTGTATAACCTGGTGTTGGCTGAAACGGCCAATATTGCTTTTAAGCATTTTGATAATCAGATTCTGATTGTGGATAAACACTGGGAACAATCGGTGTTTACCGGCATGCTGGCAAAATACCTCGCTAAAGATATGAACGTGCGTGGCAGCGACCGTTTTTTTGTCATGGGGATCTTGCAGAGCCTGAGCGAGTTGGTCATTGCTAAGTGTGATCCTGAGAAATATCAACAATATGCGAAAGATGATTCACCGGGTACGCCCTGGGATCGTCAGGTTGCTCACTTTGGCTTTTTATTCAGTGAATGCAGTGGTTCAATTATGGAACAGTGGAAGCTGCCTATGCCGTTGTTTTATCCGGTTAAATTTGCTCACAATTGGGTGAAATTGGCTAGCGACTTAGACGTGTCTTTGTTAACCTGTGCTATACGGCTGTCAACGGCTCATTATCAGCGGGAACGGTATCCGGAGTTGGATATTATCTCTCCCGACATGGTGCGGTTGTTACCGTTAGACGACGATGTGTTACAAAACGCCAAACTGTTTGCCCAAAAAGAAACTAACAAGGTTGCAGTATCCGTTTTGTAAATGCTCCTTAGGCAATAAAAACGAAATATAAAAACTGCTTCCATGTTACACCAAGTTTTAGCGAAGGCAGCGCCACTTGTTCTGGCGCTGTTTTGTATGTCGGTATCGGCGGCTGATAAGGATCTTATCAGTACCTTGTATCACGCCGACTTTGTTGAATACGACGAAGACCAAAAGAACAAGTTTACGCTTGATGGGGAACTTGGGGTGATATTTGCCTCGGGGAATACTAACGCGACCTCAATTAAGAGCAGTCTTAAATCCGAACACGAAACCAAACGCTTCTCTAATAACTACTGGATTGAGTTCCTGTATAAGGAAACCGAAGTCAGTGTGGATGATGGAGTGGTTGATCAAACCACCGCTCAGCGACTTTATACCTACGCCCAATCCGACTACAAACTGGAACAGGAAAACCGTCGTTTGTTTGTTTACGGCGATTATGAAGATGATCGTTTTAATGGTTATGACTACCGTTCATCCTTCGCAGCCGGTTGGTCACAATTAATGTGGCAAAACGAAATCAGTGACTTTCGCTATAGTGTGGGGCCGGGTTATGCCTTTGCAAAGTTCGATAACGGTGAACGGGCGGATCAGGTTGATGGCTTTATTGTAAGGGCGTCTGCAGAGTATCATTACATCTGGCCCACAGGGGCTAAACTTCGTCAGTTTGTATCGATGGAAGCTGGCGACGAAAACATTAAGTCGCGCACTGAATCATCCCTGAGTGCGAATCTATTTGAATCACTGGCATTAAAGTTTTCATTTATTATGCAGCACAACACCAGTCCGGTGAATGATGCGCAGTCATTAAACACCGAAACAGCGGTGACGATTGTCTACCGGTTTTTCTGAATTTTGTCCTGTTGTTGAATTGATTTTGCTCTGAGATGCTTTAACATAGCGGTTTCTAGCCATTGGGAGTATTTTCTCCTTCAGACTGTGGCGAACAGGATTTAATATATTTAGGAACCCCCCGCATGAAAAAACTACTACTTGCCATTACCGGTACCTGCGTTGCTGTCAGCGCTGTTGCACAGGATGAACCAAAGCCGTTTACCATGGATGGTGAGTTTGGTCTGATAGTGACCACTGGTAACACCGAAACCTCTTCTGCTACTGCTGGTATCACAGCTCAACAAGAGCTTGAGAACTGGAGTAATGACTATCAAATTGAAGGTCTATACAAACAGGAAACGGTTACGCAGGATGGTGAGGAAGTAGAACGTACCTCTGCACAGAAATTTTTCGCCTCTGCTCAGGGTAACTACAAATTAGAAAACCCTGATCATCGTTTGTTTGCGTTCTCCTCATATGAAGATGACCGCTTTAGTAACTTTGATTATCAGGCAACACTGGCCGGCGGTTGGTCACAAAAAATGTGGGAAACTGAGAAAACCGCATTAGAATATAGTATCGGTCCGGGTTATTCGTGGGCCGAAACACAAGCTGGTGTTGATAATAGTAGCTTTATTGTTCGTGGCTCTGCAGCATTTAAATGGTTTATCTCTGATACGGCTAAGTTTACGCAAACAGCGAGTACTGAGGTGGGTTCTGAAAACACCAAATCACGTGCCGAGTCAGCGTTAACTGCTACTATCAACGGTTCATTGTCGATGAAGTTCTCTGTGCGTCTGGACCACAACAGCAATGTTACTGAAGGGGTTGAAAAGCTGGATACCGAAACAGCGGTTACTTTGGTTTATAACTTCTTTTAATTGTTGTTCTACGGCGCTTTCGCCGAAGTGGTATAAAAGGTTGTCTTTAAGGCAACCTTTTTTATTTACGGAGTATATGCGTTAGCAATCCCTGTTTTCTCAATAGTTCGCAATAACCGAACGGGTGACAAGCCGTTGTATTGAGATCTGTGGGTAACCGGTAATAGTGAGAGAAGATCCCGGATAGTTTCATTGAAACTTTCGGGATGACGAGGGGGCGAAATTCAGCTATGACAGACGGTTTTGATGCCTTGTCATTACCCATAAAAAAGCTGCCTTAATGGGGGCAGCTTTTTGGATATACTATTTGGTAAAGCCTGATTAGTGCAATACGCGGGTTTTGATAGTGCCGTTGATTTGCATTAATTCAGACAGAGCGTCTTCCGCTTTATCGGCCTCCACGTCGATAACCACATAACCGATGTCGGCATTGGTTTGCAGGTACTGAGCTTCAATGTTGATGCCTTTAGCTGCAAATGCCTGGTTGATTTGGGTTAGCACGCCCGGGCGGTTTTCGTGGATATGGAGTAAACGAGAACGCTTGATATTTGCCGGTAGTGATACTTCAGGGAAGTTAACTGCAGACAGAGTAGAGCCGTTGTCACTGTATTTCGCCAGCTTACCAGCGACTTCGATGCCGATATTCTGCTGCGCTTCCTGGGTGCTGCCGCCAACATGTGGTGTAAGGATAACATTGTCAAACTGACGCAGCGGTGATTCGAACTCTTCGTTGTTTGACTTTGGTTCTACCGGGAATACGTCAATGGCTGCACCAGCAATGTAACCGGAGGACAGCGCTTCGGTTAATGCGTCTATGTCGACCACAGTACCGCGAGAGGCGTTAATTAAGATACCGCCTTTTTTCATTTTCGCCAGTTGTGCCTGGCCAATCATATTTTTGGTTTCCGGTGTTTCCGGAACATGTAGTGAAACCACGTCCGACATAGCCAGCAGGTCATCCATCAACTTCACCTGTTCGGAGTTACCCAGTACCAGTTTGTCTTCAATATCGAAGAAGCGCACGCGCATACCCAGGTGTTCAGCCAGAATAGACAGTTGGGTACCAATATGGCCGTAACCGATAATGCCAAGTGTTTTACCTCGCGCTTCGTAAGAGCCTTCTGCGCTCTTGTCCCAGCCGCCACGGTGCGCCTTTGCGTTCTTTTGAGGTACCCGGCGCAGTAACAGAATAAGCTGCCCAAGCACCAGCTCTGCTACCGAGCGGGTGTTAGAGAACGGTGCGTTAAATACCGGGATACCACGGGCCTGGGTCGCTTTAAGATCAACCTGATTGGTACCGATACAAAAACAGCCCACGGCTACCAGTTTACTGGCCGCGTTAACCACAGCTTCGGTAATATGGGTACGAGAGCGAATTCCCACAAAATGAACGTCTTTCATCTTTTCGATGAGCTCATCTTCGGGTAACGAGGTTTTTAAGTACTCGATGTTGGTATATCCATTAGACTGCAGGGTTTCCAGGGCACTTTTGTGCACACCTTCCAGCAGCAAGATCTTAATTTTATCTTTTGATAGTGAAAATTTGCTCATTACATCGTTCTCAGTCAGGGAGTTTAAGAGACATCTGGACGTCTATATGGGTAAAGTACCACAAAGTCACTGATAGAACAAAGTGCTTTGTTGCATCACTTTGGAATAATTAGGAACGTTTGGGTCGTTTTTAGTCCTGTTTTGCCCTGGCGTTTCTGCTAGGGCTAATCCCAGGGGGCTATGATTTTTACCGTGTCGCTACACCATCGTCGGTAGCAACCAGGACAATATCTGCACCGCGCAGGGCGAATATCCCGTTAGTGACAACGCCAGGAATGTTGTTGATAGTTTTCTCCATCTGCACCGGATTGAGTATTTCTAGGTTATAGATATCCAGGATCACGTTACCGTTATCTGTTACTACACCTTCACGATATTCCGGATCACCTCCCAGCTTAACCAGTTCGCGGGCTACATATGAACGAGCCATCGGGATCACTTCTATTGGCAGTGGGAACTTACCGAGGACGCCGACTTCTTTGCTGTCATCTACAATACAAACAAAAGTTTTGGCTACAGCGGAAACAATCTTTTCCTGGGTCAGTGCCGCGCCACCGCCTTTAATCATATGCTTATGCTCGGTGACTTCGTCGGCACCATCAACGTAAATAGACAGACTGTCGACATTATTCAGCTCAAATACTTCGATGCCTAATGCTTTAAGGCGCTCGGTTGATGCCACAGAACTTGATACTGCACCTGTAATCTGATGCTTAATGTCGGCCAGGGCATCAATAAAGTAATTAACCGTTGAACCGGTGCCAACACCAATAATGGTATCTGGCTCCACATATTTGATTGCAGCGCGGCCAACCGCCTGCTTTTTTGCGTTCTGATCCATGTTTATACCCGCTGAGATAAAGAGGCGGTATTTTAGCCGAAATTACCCCTCTTCGCATAGGGAATTATAGAGAGAGCGAAAGTTAAAAGCTGAATATCACGCCAGGAAATGACCAGGGCTTAATCGCTGGATCAGCGACTAGCGATGATTTGTGTAGGCGTTACGATCAGATCCAGTGGCACATCCCAGGGCTCAACAGGCAATGCTTCGACCTGTTGGCAATCATGGGCTACGCCAACCAGAGTAGGGCGATTCAATACGGAATCGATATTGGCCAGCGTGCGGTCGTAAAAACCACCGCCCATACCAAGGCGATTACCCTGGGCGTCAAATCCTACTAACGGCATCAGTAATAACTGATGTTGACACAGCAAACGAATGGCGCTGCTGTTAAGGGCCGGTTCGCTAATTCCAAAGCGGTTCAGGGCCATCTCAGTATCCGGCGTATATTCCTGAAACAACAGATGCTTGCCGGTAAAAGGGTGTAAAACGGGCAGCGTTACGTGGCCTGTTTGCTGGCAGGCAGTAATAGTTGGGGCTAAATCAATTTCACCATCATTGGCCAGATAGCCTGCCACGGTACCGTTGGCCCGGGTAAGCAGCGATTGAATTTGCGTGCAAAGTAAACGAGCGGCCTCCGCTTGCTCACTGTGGCTCAGCGCATTGCGCTTAGCGCGCAGTGATTTACGTAATTCCCGACGGGATAAAGGGCAACTGCTAGTCATAGGTGCTACAAAGGCCCTGTCTGCTGACAGGGCCTTGAGGGGTTACAGTGCGTAAGTGTCGATAAACAGTTGAAACAGTTCATCGTGTTTCACGCTTGTGGCGGCCTGAACAAATTTTGCTTCGGTCCACAGCGGACTGGCTGTAGTACCTGGCACTGCTACCACAGTTTGACCACGGTTTAATTCGTCGGTGGATACGCGAATGTTGCCGCGGGTAAATTCAAACAGCTCCGGCTTCACCAGGTGAGCGATGGGGAAGGCGTCATGGAAGAAGCACACTTTTTCATCGCGGTTCTGGGAGTAAAAATTAATATAGAATTGTGAGGCCTTTTGCATAAAGCCACCCATTACCGGATTCTTGTCAGCGAGAATGTCGACAAATTTGGGATCGGTTGGTGCGAACAAGGTTACGTCCAGGCCAAACATTTTTACTTCCCAGTCGGCTGAGAAAACAATATCAGCGGCATAAGCGTCGTTCCAGATATTTGCTTCGGCTACCGGGGTAACGTTACCAGGAACGAATGCAGCACCGCCCATAATGCTGATCCCTTTAACCAGTTTGGGTAACTCCGGCTCAAGGCGTAATGCCAGTGCGATATTGCCCAGAGGACCAATTGCCACCAGAGTAATTTCGCCGGGGTGCTTGCGGGCCATTTCAACAATGAATTCTGCCGAACTACGAGGGTCTACCTCGCGGGTTGACGACGGGTAATCGATGTTACCGAAGCCGTCGTCGCCATGCACAAAGTGCGCGTAGTCAGACTCAGGTCCTACCCAGGGTAACGCCACCCCTTTGGTTACAGGTACGTCCTGGCGACCGGCGATATCACATAACGTGAGTGCGTTACGTGCCGACATGCTAACCGGTATGTTGCCATAAACGGTGGTCAGGCCAAGTACTTCTATTTCAGGTGACTGAAAGGCAAAAAAGATCGCCATAGCATCGTCGATGCCCGGATCCGTATCGATAATAATTTTGTGCGTCATAATATTCTCAGTTAATGCTTTATACTCTGCCGTTTACCCGGTGTGCTTCGCTAAAAAGCGATCGACTTCTTTGGCTTCGGGGATCGACTGAGCCGCGCCAGTGCGAGTGACGGAAATAGCTGATGCAGCGCAGGCGCGTTTTAATGCCTGACGGGCATCCGCATGCTGACTGTAAGCCGCTAAAAAATAGCCTATAAAGGTATCGCCGGCTGCGGTGGTATCTACTGCATCCACAACAAAAGCGTCGACCTGTATGGTTTGTTGATTCTTAAGCATAATCACACCGGCTTTGCCCAGTGTAATAATCACCTCAGCATGTGACCACTGGGTTTTATAGTGTTCAATGATGGCGTCGAGCTCCCGCTCTCCGGAAAGTTCTGCTGCTTCGACTTCGTTGACAATTAGCAGGTCGATGCATTCATGGGGCAAAGACTTTACAGACTCACTCATTGGCGCCGGATTGAAGGCTACCTTGATGTGTTTCTCTCTAGCTTGTTGCAGGGTTTCAGCCAGTCCGCTGGTTTCGTTCTGGGTTAATACCCAGTCGGACGGGCGGGCTTTATCCAGCGCATACATTATGTCTTTGCTGCCAATTTCCTGATTGGCGCCGCCAAACAATACAATAGCGTTTTCGCCAGAAGGCGTGACCTGAATGATGGCGTGTCCGGAAGGTGCCTCCACACACTGCAAAAACTGGCAGTCGATACCGTGCTTAATCAGTGTTTGCTTAAATGAGCTGTCCGCTTGATTTACCTTGCCGACATGGCGAACTTCTGCGCCGGCTGCCGCCAGAGCGATAGACTGGTTGGCACCTTTGCCACCGAGTAATTGTTGGTAATTGGTTGATGCGATAGTTTCGCCGGGCTGGACGAAGTGGTCGACCTGGTAGACATGGTCAATATTTACCGATCCAAAGTTTATTATTGCCATTATTAATTCCGTCGATAAATGGCGTCTCCCAAAGTGCCGCTGTCTATTGTTCGCCCTAGAACCGAAAAGTTCAGGGCGGAAGCATCATTATTACCGTAGGCTTCTCGGTACGAGCCGAGCCTGCTCAATAGTAACAAGTCAACTTCCTTGGTAAATAGCATCGGCCAGGGACATGAATAGACTGGCAAACACCCCAGGAGACATTGTTATTAGCGAATTCAAAGGGGTAAGTTTACGCCCTCTGTGTCGCTATGCAAGTTTGTGATGAATAACTTGCGAATGCTGATCATAGTAGAATCAGCCTTGAACTGCCAGACACGATACGTCATATGATATTCAAATGCTTACTTTGTGCCCGCTTAGCTGTTTATTTAATCCGCTCAAGGGTAATATGGGCGGGAGTTTTGGATTTAAACCAGTGCATTTGTTAGCATTGGACAAATTGTTTATGGAATACCTTATGTCCACTGAGTTCGATACTTTAACCCAATGCCTTGCCGATAACGAGATGGTTGTGGATGGCGCTGAAATCCATGGCATGATGTGCGGCATGTTGTGTGGCGGTATGTCACTGAGTGAGCAGCAATGGCTGGTGGTGCTGCAGGACACCATGAACCAGGGGCAGCCATTGGCTGAGCCGGTGGTTTCGCAATTGCAAAACCTGTTCAATGAAACCTGTCAGCAACTGGTAGATGGTCAGTTTGCTTTACGCCTGATGTTGCCCGACGATAATCAGCCTATTAACGACCGCGGTCTGGCGCTGATTAATTGGGTCCAGGGTTTTATGGCCGGTTTTGGCTTGTATCAGCAAAAACTCAGCAATTGTTCTGATGATGTACGCGAAGCGCTACAGGATTTCTCGGATATCGCTCGCATGGAAGAACCCATGAACGATGATGAGGAGTCCGAACAAGCCCTGCACGAAGTGGTGGAATACGTGCGCATTTCTGCATTGCTGTGTTTTAATGAGCTCGGCCAATCGTTGCTCGAAGACCAACAAGACTCACCTTCTGTCCATTAATGGTTACGGTAAAACAATTCCGCCAGCGCCAAACTCGCTTGCTGCGCCAGTTGCCACCCGCTAGTGTTCTGGTATTGCCAGCTGCGCAGCTGGTTACTCGAAGCCGGGATACCGAGTATGTCTTCCGGCAAAACAGCGACTTCTGGTATCTGACCGGCTTTAATGAACCAGACGCCTGGCTGTTACTCTCGAATCACGAACGGTATGCGGGCGATTACCGGGCCATGGTATGTCAATCTAAAGACCCTCAGTTGGAAATCTGGCAGGGCAGACGTCTAGGGCCGGAGCAGGCGCTGGAAACGTTCAAACTGGATGAGGCCTATCCCACAGATGTGTTCTCTGAGGTGCTGACTGAATGGCTCGAAGGTCATCAACAGGTCTTTTTCCCGCAGGGCGAATTTACTTTTGCCGATGAGGCGATATTTGCGGCCCTCGATACCCTGCGTAAAACGCCGAAACAAAGCTTGGCGCCTACTACGCTGGTTGATTGCCGGCCGTTAATTCACGAAATGCGACTGTTTAAATCGAGCGACGAAATTAACGTTATGCGCGCCGCTGCCGAAATATCAGCCCGAGCCCACCGCCGGGCTATGCAGTTTGCCTCTCCCGGTTGTTATGAATACCAGCTCGAAGCTGAACTGCACCACGAGTTTGCCATGGCCGGAGCCCGGCAACCCGCCTACAGCACCATCGTTGGCGGTGGCGAGAACGCCTGTATCCTGCATTACACTGAAAATAACCAGCAAGTAACCGACGGTTCCTTGATCCTGATCGATGCAGGGGCCGAATTTCACGGCTATGCTGCCGATATCACCCGTACGTTTCCGGTTAACGGGAAGTTTACCAGCGCCCAGGCCAAGCTGTATCAACTGGTGCTGGATGCGCAACTGGCCGCTCTGGAGCAACTAAGAGCCGGCGTAACCTTACCTGCTGTGACAGAGGTAGTCATTGAAGTGATCTGCCATGGTTTGTGTGCATTAGGGTTACTGAAAGAACGTCCGGAACAAGCGCTGGCCAGTAAAAGTTGGCGACGCTTTTTTATGCACGGTCTGGGGCACTATCTTGGCCTTGATGTTCATGATGTTGGGGATTACCAGCAAGACGGACAGCCAAGACCGCTTGCTGCCGGTATGGTGATCACGGTAGAGCCGGGTGTGTATATTCCGGTTGAAGATGATATTCCCGAGCTTTACCGGGGTATCGGGATCCGAATCGAGGATAATATCGTTATTACCGAAGATGGTTACCAGATGTTAACCGGTGACGTACCTAAAACCATCGCAGACATTGAAGCCTTAATGGCGCGGGACTAACAACCCTCAGAAGGACTAAAGACAGGTAGTGGCGAATATTAACCAGTCGGATATTGTTATTGTAGGTGGCGGAGCTGTGGGCTCCGCGTTGGCGCGTTTGCTGATAAAGCAAGGCCGTCATAGTGTTACGCTTATCGATGCGAATCAGTTTAGCCGGGATCCGCAGAGTCATCCGGGCTTTGATGCCAGAGTGATTGCTCTGGCCAAGCGCACTGAACAGGCTCTGACTGACGTCGGTATTAATCTGAAAAAAGCCTTCGCGACTCCCATTGAACATATTTTAGTTTCTGATCAGGGGTTTATCGGCCAGACTCGCTTGCACGCTAGCGATTACCAACTAAACAGTTTTGGTCAGGTCGTGGGTATACAAGCGCTTGGTCAGCAACTCTTTCCTGCTGGCTTAAGCGGGCTCAATGTACTGGAAGGGATAACGGTCGATGGCGTTAACCAACAGACCGATAATACTGAACTGCAGCTCAGTAATGGCGACAGCTTAAAAGCGGGTCTGCTGGTGCTCGCAGATGGCGGGCGTTCCGAGCTGGCCGATAAACTCAATTTCAGGCGCACCAGTGAAGATTACGGTCAGTCAGCCCTGACTGCTAATGTTCAGATGAGTGAGCCGCATAGCGGCTGGGCTCATGAACGGTTCACCTCCAATGGCCCGTTAGCTATGTTGCCGTTCGCCGAAGGCGATAGCAGTGAATATGCCAACCTTTATTCGCTGGTCTGGACGCTCAGTCATGAAGAGGCTGACGCTGCGCTGGCGTGGCCAGAAGCAAAGTTTATCAGTCGCTTGCAGCAGCAGCTCGGTTATCGTCATGGCATGGTAAAAAAGGTAGGCAGCCGTCACTGCTACCCATTGGTATTAACTCAGATCCGAGATTTTACCGGTCATCGCTGTGTGGTGGTCGGGAACGGCGCACAGGCCTTACATCCCATTGCCGGACAGGGCTTTAATCTGGGACTCAGGGATGTGCTGACGCTGGCCGATGTACTGGCCGAAGCATCAGATCCCGGGGCGTTTTCGGTGTTACACCAATACCGGCAAAAAAGAGTAAGGGATAAAGCCACCACCATCGGGCTAACGGATGGACTGGTAAGGCTGTTCTCCAATCGGTACGCACCGCTGGTGGCAGGCCGGAATGCTGGCTTACTGGCGATGGAGTTTTGCGATAACCTGTCGCAAAAGTTTGTCCGCCAGACCATGGGTTTTGGACAGTAAATCCGAACAATACAGGACTTAAAATATGTATCAGGCGGACATCGCAATTGTAGGCGCAGGCATGGTGGGACTGGCACTTGCCCGGTCATTAAAAGATGCCGATCTGTCGGTGATCCTTATCGACACCACCCCGATAGCCAAACCTCTGACAAATCAGCCCGAACTGCGCGTATCAGCGATTAATGCAGCGAATAAACAAGTGCTTGAGCAACTGGGCGTGTGGCAGCATCTGGACCAGCAGCGCCTGAGTGCCTACACGCAGATGCAGGTTTGGGATCAGGATAGTTTCGGCCGGATCCAGTTCAGTAGTGAAGAAATGGGAACCTCTGAGCTGGGACATATCATTGAGAACCAGTCTCTGGTCAACGCGTTACATCATCAGGTCAGTCAGCAGCCCAATGTGCAGTTGTTACCATCGACCCATATTGCCAAAGTACTGGCCGGACAATCTGAAACCATGCTCATGCTGGACAGCGACGAGGTGGTGTCCTGCCGGTTGTTAGTCGGGGCCGATGGGGCTAATTCGGCTATTCGGAAATATGCCAACTTTCCACTGACCTTTAAGGATTACGGGCATACTGCCATTGTGGCAACAATCAAAACTGCAGCGCCACATGGTAAAGTGGCCCGCCAGGTGTTTACGCCTGCCGGACCGCTGGCCTTGTTACCCTTAAGCGAGCCCCATTTATGTTCTATTGTCTGGTCGCAGAACAGTCAGTACGCTGATGAGCTACTGGCGTTGTCGAACAGTGACTTTGCCAAAGCCCTGCAGGTTGCGATTGAAGGCGACGTGGGCGAAATCACAGTTGAAAGCGCGCGCATGCACTTCCCGTTAACCATGCGCTACGCCCGTCAGTGGCTCAGTGATGGGTTGGTCATTATTGGTGATGCGGCACACACTATTCATCCGTTAGCCGGACAAGGCGCAAACCTCGGCTTACAGGATGCTTTTGCGCTGGCTGAAAGTTTGCAAAACCTGGCTGCAAAGCAGGCTGCGTTTCATCAGGCAAGTCAGTTGCGCGCCTTTGAGCGAGCACGTAAAAGTGAAGCCATTAAGATGATTGCTGCCATGGAAAGCTTTAAACAGCTCTTTGGTGGCAGCCACCCGCTTAAAAAACTCATTCGCGGGGTGGGGATGTGTACCGCCGATGCGATCCCAGCCATAAAACAACGGTTTATCACTCAGGCAATGGGCTGGTAAGCCCGACCGTTTTTTCTTCTTTACCTATCTGGCATGCCAGCTTATCGTAGCTGGCGTTGCAACTATGGCCAGGCGGGCATACAGTAGCTAAGTCTTTATTCACTATCAGGAGCATACCGAGTATGCGAGTGTTTGTTGTGTTACTGCTACTGAGCGGTTTAGGCGTATTTAACAGTCAGGCTGAACCGGCCGATGAGCTACTTTCATTGCGCGAGAGGGCCGCAGTGCAGGATGCCTTGCTGACAAAGCGGGTAGAACTGTTACTGCCGCAACTGATGACCAACAGCGGCATTGATATGTGGTTGATGATTAGCCGTGAATATAATGAAGATCCGGTGTTACGCACATTTCTGCCTGCAGACTGGCTACAAACTGCCAGACGAACCACCATCTTAGTGGTTGCAAAAGATAACCAGGACAAGATTCACACACTGGCTGTCGCGCCTTACAAGGTGGGGAGTCTGTTTGAGCGTGCCTGGGATAAATCCGCAGAGCCGGACCAGTGGCAGGCGCTGAATGCGATTATCAGGCGTTTTGATCCTAAAACGATTGGCGTAAACCAGTCGGAATTCTGGGCTCATGCCGATGGCCTTACCGTTACCGACCGTGCCAGGTTAATGGCTAAGCTGCCTGCAAAATATCAATCACGGGTGGTGTCTGCTGAGGCTCTCGCGGTGAGATGGCTCGAAACCCGGATTGATGCCGAAATTGAGCAGTACAGAAAAATGGTCGCCGTGGCTCATCAGATCATCGCAGAAGGATTTTCTGCCAAAACCATTATAGTGGGCAAAACCACAACTGAAGATCTGGTGTGGTGGTTCAGAGAACGGGTAGCAGAATTAAAGCTGTTAACCTGGTTTCATCCGTCCGTATCGCTGCAGCGAAGCGATAATCAACACTTTGATCACGAAACCACGTTTGACGACGATCAGGCCGAGGTGATTCTGCCCGGCGATTTGTTGCACGTTGATTTTGGCATTACTTATCTGGGCCTCAATACCGATACACAGCAGCATGCCTATATTTTAATGCCTGGTGAGAATAGCGCGCCGGATTACCTGCAGCAGGCACTGCAAAAAGCCAATCAGTTACAGGATATTTTTACCCGAGAATTTGCTGCGGGCCGCACGGGTAATGCGGTACTGGCGAGCAGTTTAGCCAAAGCAAAAGCGGCTGGATTACAGCCAACTATCTATACGCATCCGCTGGGGTATCACGGCCATGCTGCGGGCACCACACTGGGTATGTGGGATCAACAGGGTGGCGTGCCCGGTGATGGTGATTATCCATTGCATGTAAATACTGCCTATAGCATTGAACTGAATAACGCGGTGATGGTGGAGCCCTGGGGCAAAGAAATTCGCATCATGCTGGAGGAAGATGCGTTTTTTGATAACACCGGAGTCTGGTATCTGGACGGGCGACAGACCCGCCTGATAGAAATCCCATCGCGCTCTGTGTTTTCGCATCAGTTTTAACATCCAAACAAGAAGAACGAGAGATGGATAAACGTACATTTTTAAAAATTGCGGGTTTAAGCGGCGTGAGTCTTTTGCTGGCGGGTAGAGCCAATGCGGCAGCACAGAGTGAGGAGCTGACCTCGTTAACGTCGCTGGTGGGGGATTTACAGCCGGTGTCGGTAACTGAAAAACGTAGTCGGATAGCCCGCGCACAAAAACTGATGGCCGAGCTGAACATCGATGCGATTGTTATAGAGCCTGGCGCAGCCATGGTGTATTTCACCGGTATTCAATGGTGGCGCAGTGAAAGACTGACTGCAGTGGTGATCCCCTGGGACGGTGAGATTGGCGTGGTGTGTCCGTTCTTTGAAGAGCCCAGTATCCGCGAATCCCTGGCAGTGGGCGACGATGTGAGAGTGTGGCAGGAGCACGAGAGCCCGTTTGCATTGGTGACGGAAATTCTTGCCGATCGGGGTATTAAAAAAGGCACGGTTGGCTTTGAAAACAGTGTTCGTTTTTTTGTGTCTGACGGCATTCTGGGCGTAAACCCGCAACTGCTTGCGGTGAGCGCTGAACCGGTCACCCGGGGCTGCAGAATGATGAAATCGTCTCATGAACTTAAGCTGATGCATAAAGCCAATGAAATAACCCTGGCTGCTTACGGCTACGTGTATAAACGCTTACGCAAGGGGATGTCTCAGGCCGAAGTGAAAAGTATGATGAATCAGGCTATGGTGGCGCTGGGAGGCAGCCGGCCATGGAGCCTGGCGCTGTTTAATGAAGCCAGTGCGTACCCTCATGGTACCCGTCAGCAACAAGTCATCGAGAATGGCTCTGTAGTACTGATGGATTGCGGTTGTGCGGTGCATGGTTACCAGTCAGATATTAGCCGGACGTTTGTGTTTGGCGAGCCTGATAAAAAACAGCTGCAGGTGTGGCAAACCGTACGTAAAGGGCAGGAGATCGCGTTTGCCGCGGCGCAACTCGGTAAACCGGCCGGTAGTGTGGACGACGCCGTGCGGGAGCATTATAGCGCATTAGGTTACGGACCGGATTATGTGCTACCGGGGCTATCTCACCGAACCGGTCATGGAATTGGCATGGAAGGGCACGAAAGTGTCAACTTTGTAAAAGGTGAGATGACGGTGTTACAGCCTGGCATGTGTTTCTCTAATGAGCCTGGTATTTATATTCCCGGTGAATTCGGTGTACGGCTGGAAGACTGCCTGTATATGACGGCGAAGGGCCCAGCCTGGTTTACCTCGCCTCCGGAGTCGCTGTTCAGTCCACTGGGGAAACTTGAGCCGTTAAGAGCTTGAAATAAGTCGACTGGCGGCGAAGTGTCGCCAGTCAACTTAGCCGATACTATGCCATCGGGGTTACTTAGAGGTCGACGAAAACCGTATCGTCTTCATTGTTTTCGGGAACGATCACCGGACCAGGCATCGGGGCTGGCATTGGGATCGGACTGAACCCCGGCAGCTGAGAAACGCTACCGCCGAAAACATGACTAAGTTGTTGTTGAGTAAGAATGGTAATGGTTGTTTCGCTCATGATTTTTCTCCGTAAATAATAGTGAACTGCCAGCTCATCATAGTGCTTGTGATGCACAATGAGAGCTGACAGGAAGGCCGGAAAAAAGCCAGTATTATCAGATTGTGTAGTCAGGATTAAGTATCGATAAAACAGTATCGATTAGAATTTTCCTGCGTAACGGTTTGGTGATGTAGGCGTTCATGCCGGCTTGCAGGCATTCTTGTTTGTCATGCACCGAGGCGTTGGCAGTACACGCTACGATAGGGATATGTTTGTAGTGCTTGCCTGCCTTACCGGTTCGGATAGCATGGGTTGCAGCAAAGCCGTCCATTACCGGCATGCGACAATCCATCAGAATAAGGTCGATGTCATTATTGGCTTTCAGCAAATCAATAGCATGCTTGCCATCTTCAGCTGAAAGCACCGGGAAGCCAGCGTCCTGCAACATATAAAAAGCGACCTCCCGATTAATAGGGTTGTCCTCTACTATCATGATGCGGCCAGTTGGGAGCGCCAATTGGTGGGGCGGAATATAGGATAGCTCGGTTTCCTTTGAAACGGCTTTGGGTGAACCCTGCAACAAGGCGAATAGTTCATGCCGTAATACGGGCTTATTAAGGACATGCTGTTTATTGTCAGGTAGAAGTGTGGCGTTAATGGTAGTGTTACGATCAGCAAAGACAGCCTGATTAGCGGGTAATAACTCAACCCGGCGGGCATGTTTTTTACTACTTTTCCAGGCGCTAAATTCAGCCTGAAGTGCAGTATCAACAATCAGCCAGTCCATGTTAGGTGGTATCTTTTCGCAGAACTCAGTCAGCGAGTCGAGCGAGTCAATTAAGACAAAGCGAACTTTCCAGGCGGCTAATTGTTTACACAGCAAACGGGCCTGACTATGCAGTGAGCTCAACACAATAACGCCACCTACCTCCGGTAGTGCTTGCAGACGGGCCGGCGAAGACAGCGTTGCCGTTGCGGTAAACTGACTGCCTTCATTAAGTTTACTGGTAACCGTGACTTTGCCTTCCATCATATGAGTAAGGCGTTGCACAATGGATAGCCCGAGGCCGGTGCCACCAAAACGCCGGGTAGTAGATGAGTCGGCCTGACTAAACGGCTGAAACAAGACTTGTTGCTGGGCGTCCGTCATGCCTATTCCGGTATCTGCCACGGTCATTTCGAGCAAAATATGCTCGCTGTCCAGTGGAATACCGCGCAGGCTAAGGCGCACTTCCCCCTCGGCGGTAAATTTAATCGCATTAGACAGTAGATTGGTTAACACCTGCCCCAGGCGTACTTCATCGCCGGTAAGTCGGCTAAAGGGTAAATCACTCAAATCGACCTGGAGTTGTACAGGCTTCGTACTCAGGTGAGCTAATTGCTCCTCAATTATTCGCTGTACCAGTAGATCTATTTCGATAGGCGCGTAGTCCAGCTCCATTTTCTGCGCCTCGATTTTAGAAAAGTCGAGAATATCGTTAATAATGGTGAGCAATGCACTGGCACTCGTATGGGCAAGTTCAAGGCGACGTTGTTGTTGTTCATTACTGGCCTGCTGTAATGCCAACTGTAACATACCCATAATGCCGTTCATTGGAGTGCGGATCTCATGACTCATGGTGGCTAAAAACTCACTTTTAGCCTGGTTCGCCTGCTCCGCTTCATTTTTTGCCAGCTGCATGGCCAGCTCACTGGCCTTAACGTTGGTAATGTCGGTTGCAACACCCAGGATGAAGGATTGCCCGTGGGCATCCTCAAAGCGGATTTTCTTCGTCCACAAAGTACGTATTTCGCCATTGGGAAACTGGATCTGCTCTTCGTTTTCTGAACTGCCAGAGGCAAAGGCCAGGATATCCATTTGCAAAAACTGTGCGGCTTCATCCTTGTTATATTCCTCAACCGTTGTGTAGCCTATGATGTTATTCCGCTTCTCTGGGGGATAAAGGGAAATGAATTTATTATTGGCCATCACAATGCGGTAATCGGTGTCTTTAACAAATAAATACACCGGTAGGTGATCGAACATTAACTGCTGGAAACTGGCCTTTTCAGTCAGAGCAATCTCGAACCGCTTTTTCTCATTGATATCGGTATGGGTACCGGCCATCAAAACTGGCTCGTCTTTAGCGTTGTATTCGGTTACCTTACCGCGTTCGAGAAACCAGACCCACTCGCCGTTTTTATGTCGCATACGGCATTCGAAATCGTAGTATTCACTGTGGCCCTGCAGACAATCCTGCAGCAGTAATCTGGCTTTATCCCGGTCTTCAGGGTGCATGGCATTAAGAATGGTCTCTATCGTCAGCGGGCCCAGTTCGTTAAGCTCATAGCCGAGCATATTGGCCCAGCGGGCGTTGAGTTGCAGGCGTTGAGAGGGAATTTCCCATTCCCAGGTGCCGGCTCCGGTGGCTTCTACAATAAACCCAAGACGTTTTTTCTTGATTAGCCTGGCCTGCAAAATGCGTTGTCGGGTAATATGCTGGCACAAGGTAGTGAGTATATTCAGATAATGCTGCAAGCGATTAAACAGCGCTTCATCGGCAGTGGTGCCAGCCTTCAGCATCACGCAGAGGCTGAGTTCTATATTTAGTGGTTCACTGAACAAGGTAAGTGCTGCCAGCTCGTCGTGCTCTCCCAGTGCAAAGTCGAGAATGCCGGCGGGACAATGCCAGCGACTCTCGGCCCTGAATTGCCCCAGTAATGACTCGATAAACTCGGTGTCCAGGGAGTGTTCTGTGGTGAAATACAACTGGTTCCACAGCGAACGTGAATGACACAGCAGCATAGCGCCATCCAGGCAAAGGTGATCGGTGAGCGTGTGAAAGACAGGTGTAAGCTGGGCGGCTTCCTCTGCGGTCATGTCGCTGGTTAACAGTGAATAGTCATCGTCAACCAAATTACTGTCTATGGGAGTACTTAGCATATCATCGAAAAACGGTGTCTTTGAGCAAAGTATAGTGCAAAGTAGCGATCCACCAAGCCCTGTTGGTCATTATCGTTCTCTTAACCGACGAGTGATGAAGTCGGCCAGTGTCTTACTCACTACCGGATGCTGGGTAGACTGACTAAACAGGCATACGTTAATCCCTCCCAGCGCCGGCAGATTTTTATGTTTCAGCTCCATCAGGTTAGCCGGCATACTGGAGCGGGCCAGTGCGGTGATGCCTAAACCCTGTTGGATGGCCGCCACCAGGCCGGATAAATCGGCGTTGGTGTAACTTATTTTCCAGGCCGTAGTTTGTTGTTTAAGGTGTGTAATTATGCGACTGCGATAAATACAGCCATCGGGCGCCAGCACCAGAGCAATATTGGGGGTGAGCAGGGGGTGGGCTGGATCGCCAACCCAAACTACTTCATCTTCCAGAATCACATCACCGTTGGTAGCCTGCTCCGGATTAACCAGCGCCAGAATCATGTCGAAGTCATTCTGCCGCGATGGGTGAAGCAGCTCGCGGCTCAGTGCAGAAGTTACTTCCAGCGATACATCCGGGTAACGTTTAGAAAATTCTCCTATTAGCCCGGGCAGCAAAGTAGAGGCAAACTCGTTGGGGATCCCTAACCGCATACGTCCGCGTAAAGGGGTGGGATCCAGACTACGGAAAATACTGTCGTTAAGTTCCAGCAGCTCCTTGGCTTTAGGGTACAGCCAGTTGCCATCGGTACTCGGTAAGTGCCGTTGACCTACTTTAGTAAACAGCTTTTTACCCAACTGTTCTTCCAGCTTTTTTATCTGCAGACTGATAGCAGGTTGCGAACGTCCCAGCCACTGACCGGCTTTAGCATAGCCGCCTTGTTCAATGACACCAACGAAGGTGCGCAGGTTGTCGAGGGAAAGCTGCTTCATCATAAAGATTAGTAATTCTGATATTTAGGCTTATGTATATAAGTATTTTAAATGTATTGATAAGAATTTCCAATTTGTTGTGATTGCCAGGCCTCCCTATACTTTTATGCAGAATCTTCACAATGTCGGGTTAGCCACAATGAGCAGCGCAACTACACAACGCACCGCGTTATACAATAAACACCTTGAGTCAGGTGCCAAGATGGTCGATTTCCACGGCTGGGATATGCCGCTTCACTATGGATCGCAAATCGAAGAACACCATACTGTACGTCAGGCGGCGGGCATGTTTGACGTGTCGCACATGACCATTGTTGATGTTACTGGCAGCCAGGCTAAAGATTACCTACGTTATTTGCTGGCCAACGACGTGGATAAGCTCAAGGACAAAGGCAAAGCGCTATACAGCGGCATGCTGAACGAAGATGGCGGCGTGGTTGATGACCTGATTGTGTATTATTTTGATGCGACCAATTACCGCATGGTGGTGAACTCTGCGACCCGTGAAAAAGATATGAACTGGTTAATTAAGCAAACCGAAGGCTTTGATGTCACCGTTACAGAGCGTCCGGAATTTGCCATGATTGCCGTGCAGGGGCCGGAAGCAAAAGCCAAAGCTGCAGCCGTTTTCTCTAACGCTCAAAACGAGGCGGTTGAGGGAATGAAGCCTTTCTATGGTGTGCAGGCCGAAGATTTATTTATCGCGACTACCGGATACACCGGTGAAGCAGGTTACGAAGTTATGGTGCCGGTAGAAAAAGCACCTGAACTGTGGCAGAGCCTGCTTGAGGCTGGGGTTAAACCCAGCGGATTAGGAGCACGGGATACGCTGCGTTTGGAAGCAGGCATGAATTTATATGGCCAGGACATGGACGAGACCATTTCGCCTCTGGAAGCCAATATGGGCTGGACCGTTAGCTGGGAACCTGCCGAGCGTGATTTTGTTGGTCGTGCGGCGCTTGAAGCGCAGCGCGGGCAGGGCACTCGCAAACTGGTTGGCCTGGTAATGAAAGAAAAAGGCGTATTACGCGCCGGCCTGAATGTAAAAACAGCAGAAGGCGAAGCGGGCATTATTACGTCGGGTACCTTCTCACCAACCCTTGGACATGCCATCGCCATGGCGCGTATTCCTGCGACTAACAGCAGCACCGTAGAGGTGGAAATGCGTAAAAAGTGGGTTAAAGTAGAAGTGGTTAAGCCCAGTTTTGTCCGCAATGGAAAAAGTGTTTTATAACAAATTAACGAAGAGCAGGAATACACATGAGTACTATCCCAAATGATTTACGTTACGCGGCGTCACACGAATGGGTTCGCCCGGAAGGTGATGGAGTTTTTACCATTGGTATCACTGAACACGCGCAGGATTTATTAGGTGATATGGTATTTGTTGATTTACCGGATGTGGGTGATCAGGTGAATGCCGGTGACGATGTGGCTGTTGCAGAATCGGTTAAGGCCGCGTCAGACGTTTACACGCCTCTTACCGGTGAAGTGCTGGCGGTAAACGAAGAACTCGAAGACTCACCAGAACTGGTTAACTCAGACCCCTACGGTGACGGCTGGTTGTTTAAAATTAAGGCCGACGATGTGGCTGAAGTAGACGAGCTGCTCGACGCTGAAGGCTACGCCGCCAGTATCGAAGACGACGAATAAGTCTGACGTTACAACATTGATAATAAAGGGGCGATATTGGCCCCTTTGTTTATTCTTTTTACTCTATTGCAGATGCTTAACGAATTATGTCAAACGCTTCAATTTCACTGGCTCAGTTAGAGCAAAAAAATGCTTTCGTAAGTCGCCATGTAGGCCCTAGCGAAGATGAAATCCAGCAGATGCTGGAAAAAGTGGGCGCCAGCTCATTAGATGACCTGATTAACCAGACTGTGCCAAACAGCATTTGTCTGGATAAACCCATTGAAGTGGGCGAAGGTGCCACCGAAGTTGAAGCGCTGGCAGCCCTTAAAGCAACCGCCGCAAAGAATAAAATTAATCGCTCGTTTATCGGCATGGGCTATTACGATACGCATGTGCCGAATGTTATTTTACGTAACGTGCTGGAAAACCCGGGTTGGTATACCGCTTATACGCCGTATCAGCCGGAAATTGCCCAGGGTCGCTTAGAAGCAATCCTGAACTTCCAGCAACTGACTATCGATTTAACCGGCCTTGAGCTGGCTTCAGCCTCATTGCTAGACGAAGGTACCGCTGCGGCGGAAGCCATGGCGCTGGCCAAACGGGTCTCTAAAAACAAAAAAGCCAACCTGTTTTTTGTTGCCGACGATGTGCACCCGCAAACCCTTGACGTGGTAGAAACCCGCGCCGAAATGTTTGGCTTTGGTATTATTACCGGTCCTGCTGAGCAGGCAGCTGAACATGAAGTATTTGGTGCCTTATTGCAATATCCCGGCACCACCGGCGAAGTAAAAGACTTAACCGACATTATTGCAGCCGTACAAGCCAAAAAAGGCATTGTGGCGGTTGCCACCGACCTGATGAGCCTGGCGCTGCTGAAATCGCCCGGTGAACTGGGTGCAGATGTTGCCTTAGGCAGTGCACAACGTTTTGGTGTGCCCATGGGATACGGCGGTCCACACGCGGCCTTTTTTGCCACCCGTGATGCTTACAAGCGTTCATTACCAGGCCGTATCATTGGCGTAAGTAAAGACACCCGTGGTCGTCAGGCACTGCGTATGGCGCTGCAAACCCGCGAGCAACACATTCGCCGCGAAAAAGCCAACTCCAACATTTGTACTGCCCAGGTATTACTGGCCAACATGGCCTCGTTCTACGCGGTTTATCATGGCCCTGAAGGCATTAAAACCATTGCCAGCCGTATTCACCGCTTTGCCGATATTCTGGCCGCCGGTTTAGCCAAGAAAGGTCTGGCGCTTAAGCATTGCACCTATTTTGATACACTCACCGTGCTGGTAGATAACAAAGAAAGTGTGATTGAGAAAGCGCTGACGCTGGGCCTCAATCTGCGTACCGACCTGGAAGGCGCGGTGGGTATTGCTTTAGATGAAACCACTACCCGCGACGACATGCTGAACCTGTTCAGCGCATTAGTTGGTGAAGAGCATGGCTTAAACATTGACGATCTCGATGCTCAGGTAACCACGCAGGGCAGCCAGTCTATTCCGAGCGACCTGGTACGTACCAGTGACTACCTCACGCACGACGTGTTTAACAGCTATCACTCAGAAACCGAGATGTTACGCTACATTAAGAGCCTGGAAGATAAAGACTTAGCGCTTAATCATTCGATGATTTCTTTGGGCTCGTGCACCATGAAGCTGAATGCCACGGCAGAGATGATTCCGGTGACCTGGCCTGAGTTTGGTCAGTTGCACCCGTTTGCGCCGCTTGAGCAGGCTGCTGGTTATCAGGAAATGATCAGCGAACTCAGTGACTGGTTGATCAGCATTACCGGTTACGACGCCCTGTCTATGCAGCCAAACTCCGGTGCCCAGGGGGAGTACGCAGGCTTGCTGGCCATTCAGCGCTATCATGAAAGCCGTGGTGAAGGTCATCGTAATGTGTGCCTGATCCCAAGTTCAGCTCATGGTACTAACCCTGCGTCAGCGCAAATGGTGAGCCTGAAAGTGGTAGTGGTTGCCTGTGATAAAAACGGAAATGTGGATCTGGCCGATCTTCGTACCAAAGCTGAGGAAGTGGGTGATAACCTGTCTTGCGCCATGATCACTTATCCATCAACCCACGGTGTATACGAAGAAACCGTGCGCGAGATCTGCGATATCGTGCACGAACATGGTGGCCAGGTATATATGGATGGCGCCAACATGAATGCTCAGGTAGGTATTACCGCCCCGGGCTTTATTGGCTCTGACGTATCGCATTTAAACCTGCATAAAACCTTCTGTATTCCCCACGGCGGCGGTGGCCCGGGTATGGGACCTATTGGTGTTAAAGCGCACCTGGCGCCATTCCTGTCTAATCACAGCGTGGTGAATATCGATGGTGCGGGTAAAGACTGCGGTGCAGTTTCAGCCGCGCCCTGGGGGAGTGCTTCTATCCTGCCAATCAGCTACATGTACATCAAGATGATGGGCAGCGAAGGCTTACGTAAAGCCACCGAGGTGGCCATTTTGAACGCCAACTATGTAGCGCGTTCACTGGAAGGCCATTATCCGGTGCTATACAAAGGTCGTAATGGACACGTAGCACACGAATGTATTATCGATCTACGCCCGTTAAAAGAAGCCTCAGGCGTGACCGAACTGGATATTGCCAAACGCTTAAATGACTATGGTTTCCACGCGCCAACCATGAGCTTCCCGGTAGCGGGCACGCTGATGATTGAGCCGACCGAGTCAGAGTCTAAATTTGAGCTGGACCGTTTTGTTGAAGCCATGGTGAGCATTCGCAGCGAAATCGCCAAAGTTGAAAGTGGTGAGTGGGATGCCATTGACAACCCACTGCATAATGCACCGCATACGTTAGCTGATATTTGCGATAACGACTGGAACCGCAGCTACGACCGCACTACTGCGGCGTATCCGGTGGCAACTGTTGCGCGCAACAAATTCTGGCCGAGCGTAAACCGTATCGACGACGTATACGGCGACCGCAACCTCATGTGTAGCTGCCCCCCACTTGAAAGTTATATTGAAGAGTGATTAGTTGATAACTGGTAATGAAGTCTGTTACAGGTAATTAAGATTGTGACAATCTAGTTAGTTGAACTCAAAAAAGGCGAACCAGAAATGGTTCGCCTTTTTGTTAACTCGTTTTATGCCCCAAAATTATTTACTGCTTGTTCAAAATACTTTCTATTTGTTGAAATTTACTTTCTTCAAATGCGTCAAAACTTTTTCTTATTTTTTCTGATTCTTCTTCATCATAATATTCTACAATTTTACTAGGAACGCCATAATCACTTGCTAGTCTCGCTTTGTCAGATGTTGCGTTGTACTCTAACTTTAGCAATAAGCGGTCTAATCCAACTATATCGTCCATAGGCTTGTTTTGTGATTTGGATAAAAAGAATTTGTACATAACATTAAATACACCAAGATATTTAACTAATTGATATTTTAATGTATTAAATACAAATCTTGATGACTCTTGAATTGCTTTGTCAGTAGTAAAGTAATTACCTTTGTTATCTTTTCGGCTTAAATTGTACTTAATACTGCCTGCAAAGCCATCAGAAAGATATGCAGATAAAGAATACACCAACGTGGGGTAACTATTTCCAGCGTTAGTTCCATTTCTTAAAATCGATTCGTTGTTAATTAAAAAGGCTAGTGTTTTATTGCTCACAATAGGTTTTACAACACTCAAAACAACCTTAAATCCATTGTAATCAATTGTTAGATTACGAGTAATTGAAGAGATAAGTAATCTAATTTGGTGAAGACTTACAGGGGTTAATGATGAAATTTGATCATAAACTCTTATTTTATCTGAGTGAGATATAACTTTGTACATAGACATGATTTCATCTGGTATACCACGTATATTCTGCTGCCTAATTACTTCTCGGCGTTTTAATATATCTTCCTGACTTAAGAATGACTCGTCAGTTATGAAATAATCGATTTCATCTTTATTAGAGTCGGGGTCAAAGTTTTTATGCTTAATTTCACTATCAGAACCTTCAAGAATATCTTTAAATTTCTTGTCAAGAATTATTACTCTGCCGCTAAAATGATGCAAAAATCGTCCTGCACGGCCTGCGATATTTTTGGCATCAAAGGTTTTTAAGTCTTTATTTCCTTTTGTTGAGTTAACAACAAGTAGATTTTTAGCCGAGGTATTTACACCTTCCGTTATTGTAGTTGTTGATATTAGTACATCTAAGTGACCATCATTAAAGAAGTTTATTATTTCTTTTTGAATGTACTTTGGCACTAACCCGTGGTGAATTCCTACTTTATTTTGCAGTGCATTTATTACCACCCAATCATTGTATTTATAATGACTAAGAAGGTGACTGATAAAGCTTTGAAGATTAGGATTTAATTCGTCATTCTCTATTGTAGAAAGGCTTATCACGTCTTTTGCATATGACTCTGCTTTCCCAGGCCCTTTTGTGTATAAAATTAAGTTTTCTTTTATTGAACGAACATCATCAACAATTTTGGAAATCCTAGAGCCGATACTCTTCTGGCTATACCCCTTTAAATCAATCGTCAATTCATCATCGAATTTCAAAGTTGCATTTCTTACTATCAAACTACTTTTACTTACGATTTCGTACTTATTGTAGTCGATAATTTTAAACTTATTGCTATTAAGGAAAGTGTTAAAGGATTGATTTAGTTGACTATCATTTTTATCTGGGAAGTCGATATAAGGCCCGACTAAAAGAATATCTTGGCTTTTATCCAAAATGCTTTTAAGTGCAACTCTATATGCAGTATCTCTTTCATTTTCTTTACTGGTTGTGTCGATAACAAATTCATTATCGATTTTGTAAATTTCGTCAACAAAGACAAAATCAATATTAATTTCAGGGTGTCTATCAATAAAAGATAAATATCTTTCTGGCGTGAAAATGAAAATGTTTTTTTCTGAAAATTCATCGACATCACTCAAGGTATGTATATCAAAGCCATTATAAAAATATCGAAAATTGTCATCCGTAAACAGCCTTTCGTAATTTTCAGATAACAGCGCGATTGTTGGAAATATTAGAACAATATTGTCGTATGATAACTTTTTTATGATTTCATATATCAGGAAAGTTTTTCCAAATGAAGTAGTAGCAGATAGAAAATATCTATTTTGTTCAGTTGTTCGAAATTGGTTTAGCACCTGCTTTTGAAATTTATGAATCTTGATTTTTTCATCAATGTGTAAAGTGCTTTCATAAAGCATCGATGAAACCGTGTTTAAATCATAGTGCTCAAAGTCTTCAGCCGAATTAAATTTTGATAGTAATAAATCGTAGTAGTGAGGGATTCCTGCAACATTAGATATGTATTTCAAAAACTTAAGATCTGAAGCTGATAATTCCAGCCCTTTAACTTTATCAAAGTAGTCACATACTTTTTTAATAAAGTCGTAATCATTTATAGAATCAGACAGGAATAAATTTAAATCTTTTACTATAGAAGTGGCTGCTTCGACTCTATCCATGAAATAACATCCTCTTTAATTTTTTTGACTTCGCTTACAGGAACTAAAATAAAAAATAGTTCAAAATCCACTGATAAATTATATTGCTTTTCAGAATAGCGTTCGTTGATATGAGCGATTGTATTTTTAATTTTAGTTTCGAAGTCATCGCTATTGTCTGGGTAAACGAGTAAAACAGGGTAAATCAGCTTCATGTCATACTTTTTAACCTCTTCAATAATATTAATCGAAGGGTTGTTAGTCCACTCATGAAGAATTGCTTCAATTTTTGAATCTTTAACCGAAAAGTTATTTCTATGGTTTACCATAGCCAAGATGTTATCTCGCAAGTAACTATCAGAAAATGCTTTATCTAATCCTTCAATGGCTGACTTCGCACAACTGGCAAGCGTGGCTCTAAATTTGACCTCTCCAAACCAAAGTTCTAAGTTCCCCTCGTCATCTATCATATGGTACGAATCATATCCTTTAGTTTCTGAATTCTCTAATGGGTTGTAAAAGTAACCTCTAGAAATGATAGGGTTGGCGTGATAAAAATTAGTTAAAATTGCGTAGAGTAAAACTTCACCATAAAAGCCATATTTAATTTTTATATCTTGTTTCTGCCAATCTTTATATTTAATTTTTGTTTGAAGAGCGACTGCAAGTAAATCATTGTAATCTTTGTCTGTAAGTTCAAATTCGTTAAATGAATATTCGATGATTGAGTTGTATATAATTTGGGCGAGTTTATTTTCACAGGTACATTGAAATGCGTCATCTCCCCAAGTACTAATATTGACACCTTTAACTCCTGATTCTGAACATGGGAGTTGGTCCCGAATTCAGATAATAAGTGCACCACTCATGGTTAAAGGGTGACAGACGACCAACTGCCTGTTGGTGGTATTCTAAAGTCGCCAAACAATTAGAGTATTACCATGAGTTACAAGCAGTTGATCGAGGGACAACGATACCAGATCGAAGCCTACTTACGCGAGGGTTTCAGTTATCGGGAGATTGGAAAGCGTCTGAGTGTAAGTCACAGCACCATTAGTCGTGAAGTTAAGCGCAATCGAATTCGAGATAGCCATTACCTACCGGAAGTCGCTCAGGCCAAGGCATTAAAACGGCGTTGTCAGGCCGCAAAGTACAGGATATCTGAACTGACGATTACCTTTGTTGAGTTCGGGCTTAACGAAAAGTGGAGCCCTGAGCAGATTACTGGTGTAGGTAAAATCATCGGTCATCACGTCAGTCACGAATGGATTTATGGCTACGTCCAGCGTGATAAATTACGCGGCGGTAAATTGTATAAACAGCTACGTCAGAGCCACCGAAGATACCGTAATGGTAGCCGCGCGAAGCGTGTGATTATCCCGAATCGCGTTGGGATAGAGCAACGTCCAGCTATCGTGGACAAGAAAAAACGCTTCGGTGACTGGGAAGCTGACACAGTTCTGGGGAAGCAAGGTACTGGCGCAATTGTCAGCCTGGTAGAGCGTAAAAGTAAGCTGTATCTGATACGCAAAGTGCCAGCGAAAAGTGCAGCCGATGTGGCCCGTGCCATGGTTGGCATGTTGTGGAAATATCGCAGTCATGTCCGAACTATCACGGCGGACAACGGCAGCGAATTCTGTGACCACGAGCTGGTCGCAGAGAAGCTTAAAACGGATATTTACTTCGCGAACCCTTATTCATCCTGGGAACGCGGACTGAATGAAAACTTTAACGGTTTGCTTCGCCAATACATACGTAAAGGCACCGATTTGCGGACAGTAACGGACAAGCAAATTACTGAGATTGAACGGGCATTAAATGCCAGGCCGAGAAAGTGTCTCGGCTTCAGGCAACCTGTTGCGGTATTCAATGAATTACGCCAGGCTGCCTAATTTAGCGAGTGGTGCACTTCGGAGTTGAATTCGCGGTATTCCCATATGAGAGTTTTTTCTAGTAGGCTTTTGAGTGCTTTTCTCAAATATACATTCCTATTTCTTGTTGTTTTTAGGTTGTTCCATATCTGTAATAGGAACTAAGTTGTCGTTTTCAATAAGATAGTATAAAAAACATTCGATAATTACCAGTAACCAACCATCTCTCCTTGGCATTGGCGTAGTTTCAAGCTTTAAACTTACGGTAATCGTTGATGAAGCCTGAAGAAATCCAGTAAAAAAGGTTATTCGGATACAGATGAGTTTTTTCAAAGATAAAAAATCTCAAACAAACTGCTCGCGAATTCAACTCCGAAGTGCACCACTCGCTAAATTAGGCAGCCTTGCGTAATTCATTGAATATCGCGACAGGTTGCCTGAAGCCGAGACACTTTCTCGGCCTGGCATTTAATGCCCGTTCAATCTCAGCAATTTGTTTGTCCGTTACTGTCCGCAAATCGGTGCCTTTACGTATGTATTGGCGAAGCAAACCGTTAAAGTTTTCATTCAGTCCGCTTTCCCAGGATGAATAAGGGTTCGCGAAGTAAATATCCGTTTTAAGCTTCTCTGCGACCAGCTCGTGGTCACAGAATTCGCTGCCGTTGTCCGCCGTGATAGTTCGGACATGACTGCGATATTTCCACAACATGCCAACCATGGCACAGGCCACATCGGCTGCACTTTTCGCTGGCACTTTGCGTATCAGATACAGCTTACTTTTACGCTCTACCAGGCTAACAATCGCGCCCGTTCCTTGCTTGCCTAAAACCGTGTCAGCTTCCCAGTCACCGAACCGCTTCTTCTTGTTCACGATAGCGGGACGATGCTCTATGCCAACACGATTTGGGATAATTACACGCTTCGCGCGGCTACCTTTACGGTATCTTCGGTGGCTCTGGCGTAGCTGTTTATACAATTTACCGCCGCGTAATTTATCACGCTGAACGTAGCCATAAATCCATTCGTGACTGACGTGATGACCGATGATTTTACCTACACCAGTAATCTGCTCAGGGCTCCACTTTTCGTTAAGCCCGAACTCAACAAAGGTAATCGTCAGTTCAGATATCCTGTACTTTGCGGCCTGACAACGCCGTTTTAATGCCTTGGCCTGAGCGACTTCCGGTAGGTAATGGCTATCTCGAATTCGATTACGTTTAACTTCTCTACTAATGGTGCTGTGAATCGACCAGACTTCTCTAGACACTTTCCATCCGTTCTGGTTTAAATGTTGAGAGAAAAGCGCGACCCATATAGAAATGGGTAGCGCTTTAAACATATGCAAATACAGACTTAAACAAGGTGTTCAGTTCATCAAAATTGGCGTCTCGTTCAGTGACGCTAGTGGCATAAGACTCGTGACGTTTAAATTCTGATTCGATGAAATCGTTTATCACAGGTACTGCACTTGCGTATTCCTTTTCAAGGCTCACTTTCTTTCGAGCCAAAAGGTCAGTTATCGCCTCATCCAACAATGAGTTATCTGCAACCAATTTACGTAATACGTCAAACTCTATGGGGGCCGGTTTGTCATAACGCTCCAACCACATGATGGCGAGCAATGGTCGTAACACATAAAAGTACTTTTTTAGCGGTACGACGTCCTTTTTTAAGAACTCACGATAGTTGCCTTTGGCCATATGCAGGTAGTGGTATATACCTTTATATGATGATGCTATACGCGGCATCATTTCTCGGGCTTGTGCAGCAAAGTGCCCATCATCAACATACACGATAGGGGACTGAAGCCATTCGATAAAAGCCGGGTTGGATTTCCAAAACAGCTTAAGGGCCTTTTTGATATCCCAACCATTGATATCGATTTCATCTACTATCGGGTATTCGATGACATCGCGCTTATCTTCCACATTCACAGTTAAATACCAGTCTTTAGGATGCGCATAGATAAATCGCACATCGTAGTCACTGTTGGGGCTGGCAAATCCCCAGGCGCGACTGCCTGATTCAACGGCGTAAAGTATTTTTACATTGTGTTCCTGCTCTGCTGCGGTTATACGCCTCAGTATTTCTGCTCTTATTTCCGGCTCTATCGCGTCCGGTGCGTGTTTGTTTTCCATGTTGTATTACTCCAATAATTTATCTATCTAAAGTGATTTTCCAACACACCTCATTGTGCCTTTTCATTGTTATATTTATATCCACAAACTGCCGGATGACCTCAATATTGGTGGTCGTATGCAACGTTGGTTTTGTGGTGGTATAACTCCCACTGCCGGCCAACACCATTGGAATGAGTAGTTGGTCTGCCAGTTGCTCCTCCACTGCCGCTTGCGAATGAATAAACTTTCTCACGCGGCCAGCACATCGTTTGGCGACCCGTTCTCCGGAAACTCCCAGTTCGCCGACCACTTCAAATAGGCTTGTGTGCGTTTTACTGTCAATTTTCAACTGAAAGCTATTACCAGGCCCGAGTGAATCTACCTCTGTGACTGCGCCTTTTGAAGCGTTCCAGTTCAATATGGCTCTTGCTGTTTCTATCTCTCGTTCGCCAATCGAAGGCGGTAACTGACTGACCAAAGCATCTAGCCGGCAGTTTTCTGGTGCTACAGCAAAGTTGCTAGCAGCTTCTGTTAGTTCAATCCGACTCAAGTCTTTGGCTGGGTTGATAGTGATTTTCCACTTGCCGCCACCTGCGGGATAAAACCCCAGAGCTGACCTTTCAACCTGACATCCTATTCCCATCTTCTGTAACAGCGGCAAATAGGATTGCTCCAGAAAGCACAGTGATGGTGACATGCCATTATGTGTGCCACCTTCAAAGGTCACACTTGAACTGGCATTGGCCAATGCCAGTATTGGTAAAATGGTCTGGCAGACCAGTACAGTGCTACCCGCCGTTCCTATTGAGAAATGGTAATCACCCGGTACAACCTCACAGGGTGTAAACCGTATTCGCCCAGCACCTAGCTCCACACCCTCTGTGGTCGCGCCGCATATCGCTTGCGCGGCCAGTACTGAGGTGAGGTGTTGACGCAATAACCCTGACTTTTTGCGTTTGGCACGTATGTTTACTATTTCAATAGGTTGCTTAGTGAGGACGGACATGGTTAAGGCTGTCCTTAACACCTGTCCGCCGCCTTCACCTTGCGCACCATCAAGTTGTAAGTACGTCATTGTTTACCCCTTTACACACACAACTTGCTTTAAGGTGTAAACCACTTCAACCAGGTCTTTCTGGGCTTCCATGACTTTATCAATATCCTTATAAGCATGTGGGATCTCATCAATCACTGACTCATCCTTACGGCATTCCACGCCCTGAGTCGCTTCAATCTGATCTTTTATGTTATAGATCTTTTTCGCCTGCGTCCGTGACATGACTCGCCCGGCGCCATGGCTACAACTGTTGAAACTTTCAGGGTTTCCCAGGCCTCTTACGATGAAGGAACGCGCTCCCATGCTGCCAGGAATGATCCCCATTTCACCTTTCTCTGCCCGTACAGCACCTTTACGTGTCACAAAGCAGTTTTTGCCAAAATGCCGCTCACGGGAAATATAGTTATGGTGGCAGTTCACAGCGAGTTCTGCCGTTGAAAATGCCGTGGGGATCTGTTTTCTCAATGCGGCAATGGCATTAATCATCATGATCTCACGGTTTTTCGCGGCATAGTCTTGTGCCCATTCCACCGCTTCAACATAGTCATCAAAATACTCACTGCCTTCTTCCAGGTATGCCAAATCTCTATCAGGCAGATTTATCTGATGACGCTCCATTTCCTTTTTAGCCAGCTCTATAAAATAGGTACCAATACGATTACCCACGCCGCGACTGCCTGAATGCAGCATGATCCATACTGCGTTGTTTTCATCTAAACACAGTTCAAGAAAGTGGTTGCCTGTTCCCATCGTACCTAAATGGTTTACGTGGTTACTCTTTCTGATTTCCGGGTGCTTTTCACATATGCGTTCAAACCGGGCCTCCAGTTTCTTCCACTCAGCGGCGACCACATCCGGAATGTTATGCCAGGCGCCTTTATCCCGTGAGCCTCTGGCTCTTGCGCTTCTCCCGTGTGGAATAGCGGCTTCAAAGGCGCTTCTGATACCCGACAAGTTATCTGGCAACTGGCTGGCGGATAGGGTGGTTTTTGTAGCCACCATACCGCATCCGATATCTACACCCACTGCCGCAGGGATGACCGCATCAACAGAGGGGATTACACTGCCTATCGTTGCGCCTTTGCCCATATGTACGTCGGGCATAACGGCAATATGGGAGTGAACCAATGGCATGCTGGCGATGTTATTTAACTGTTCTTGAGCCTTGTCTTCAAACGGGACACCCTTGGTCCACGCCTTAATTGTTGCTCTTCCTTCGCTTTCAATAACGTTGTAGTTGCTACACATTATTTACTCCTTAACTTCTTTTTTGTTTTGTTCGTTTTATCGTTGCGAGATTTCAATGGCGGACTGCGACATCTTTTTCGTCGCAGTCCTTCCCGCTTCCTGTTTTTTACTATGTGGTTCTCTATGCTATTTTCACCACGCCATTCATTAGGCCTTCCAGGCCTCCATACACCGTCAGGTTGCCTATTTTGTCCGACACTTTTTCAAGCGCTTCGAGCTCTTTCAACCGCATCAGGGTAGGGTTGTTTTCCATCACCTTGGCGGTGTTGTGCAAACTTCTGGTAGCCGAAGTTTCTTCTCGCCGTTTAATCACATTGGCTTCTGCGGCTTTTTGCGCTTCAACTACCTGATTCAGGATGGCTTTCATTTCGCCAGGCAAAATGATGTCCTTCACGCCTACATTTATCAGCGATATGCCTATGTCGTTAAGTTGCCCTGAGACTAACTCTTTCACCGTTTCGTTTACGTACAACTTATCCAGTAGGATATCGTCTAGTGCTTTAGTACCTACGGCCTCTCTTAGCGCGAGCTGCAAGGTTTTGTAGACATAGTCATCCACCTTATCAACGCTGCGGGCGGCAAGCTCTGGGTCCAGCACTTTGATGTTCGCACTCAGGTTTATTCTGAGACTCACTCTGTCCTTACTCAGGATTTCCTGTCCGGATATCTCCAGCATCTGAGTTTTGCAATCAAACGCCTTCACTTCAATCGTGTGATTGAACTGCCAAAAAGCATGTTGACCGGGTTCCAGTCTACGAATGAACTTTCCATCCACATACAACAGACCAACATGTTCTTTTGCTACCGCTACATCAGCAATTGGCTTAACGGCAACAGTTCGGCTACTTCTAATCAACCTTGAAGCACTATTGGCTCCTGCCCGGTTAATCAGGAAAAGCAGTTTTTCGTCGACGGTCAGGTTGTCGTCTATCGAGAGCGTTTCCAACCTCAATTCGCCAGCATCTTTCCAGAGGTAGATATGTTCACTTGGGGCAACAATACCTTGTAGCAAATCATCTACGTATAGCAATCCGACTTCGTTGCTCGACAACTTCCAGTGTGAAATATGGTTACGCAAGGTTTCACTATTTCGATAAAGTCTGTCGGCATTTTTTTCAGAAAAATACAGATCATTGATGTCAAATGTTATAAATTCGAGTTCATTTTTGAGATCCCACATTTTGTGCTTTCCTGGCAGCAGGATGTCAGTCAACTGCTGATTTTTAAACATCAACATTCTTTGGTTTTCAGCGACTGTCACTGTTTTTCTCATTAGGTTATTTTTCAACATCATTAATTTCCTTTTATCATTCCATCCACTTTTCCAACGTCTTGTCGCTAAGTGGTGTTAGCAAGGGTTAATTGCTTCACTGACAAGGGCACCGGAGCGTTGAATAGCAGGGAGCATCCGGCTTGCTGCTAGTCGTTTCTCTTTAGCGCTCGTCAGTCATTGGCAAAAACGACTCACTAACGTACTTTTACAATGTGTTTTTAGGGTGGGACTTGAACCCACAACAATCGAAGTAAATGTTCGATGCTCTACCAATTTGAGCTACCTGTATTTAAGGAAGGATTCGAACCTTCGCCAACGGGTGTTACGCCGTTGCTCTATCCGCTTGAGCTACTTAAATAGTATTAAGATGGGAATCGAACCCATGACCGACGAATATCAATTCGCTGCTCTTCCAACTGAGCTACTTAATAGGTTGTTTGATTAGGCATACGCAGTCACAGAGTTCAGCGCACCAGTGTGATGTTTTGAATCACAACCGTTTAATCAGACACTTTCTGTATATCAATCGATGTGCCAATCTTGGTTTTATTTTTCATTTTTATCATAACCTATTGTTTTTAAATGGTTATGTTTGAGTCCTTGTTGGCATGAATGTATTCTCATAATTTGACTTGAAGTAAAAATAATAATTAAATGGATATCTAATTATCTATATGGATATATTTTAATGAAGCGTACCGTGGTGGTAAGCCTGATTGGCACACAATTGGATTATGTTGGAAAGCGAGTGGATCGCTGGGGAAAATGGCGGCCTAATGTCAGCTTATGTAGTCAGGATGATTTGATAGTTAGTCAATTGCACATGCTGCATGACAACCACAGTACCCGATTAGCGAATAACGTTGCGGTTGATATTGAAAGTGTTTCGCCGGAAACCAACGTGGTTTTACACAATGTGAATTTTAACGATCCGTGGGATTTCGAAGAAGTATATTCAAAGCTTTACGACTGGTGTCACCAACAAGTCTTCGACACCGATCACAATGACTACCTTTTCCATATTACAACGGGTACGCACGTCGTTCAGATTTGCAGTTTCTTGCTGACAGAAAGCGGCCATTTCCCGGGCCGATTAATACAAACCTCACCGGATAGAAGAAACAAAAATAAAGCCATAGGTAAGACTCAAATCATTGATTTGGACTTGTCCAAGTATGACCAACTCGCCACACGTTTTGATCGGGAGCATTTAGAAGGTAAAGAATTTCTTAAAGGCGGTATTAAAACCAAGAACACTGCTTTTAACGGTTTAATTACCCAAATTGAAAAGGTTGCTATTCGCTCGAGCGATCCCATTTTGCTTACTGGGCCAACGGGAGCCGGTAAGAGTCAACTGGCGACACGTGTGTTTCAGTTAAAGAAGAAACGGGTCATGCTTAAAGGTGATTTCGTTTCGGTAAACTGTGCCACACTGAAAGGTGAAAATGCCATGGCAGCGTTATTTGGCCATACTAAGGGGGCATTTACCGGGGCACAAAAAGAGCGCAGTGGCTATTTGATGACAGCTAACAAAGGCGTGTTATTCCTCGATGAAATTGGCGAGTTGGGGCTAGAAGAGCAAGCCATGCTACTTCACGCTATCGAAAATAAAACTTTTCACCCAGTAGGAAGCGATCAAACCGTCAGCAGTAACTTTCAATTGATTGCCGGGACCAATAAAGACCTCAAATTCGAAGTCGAACATGGCCAATTTCGGGAAGATCTGCTGGCAAGGATAAACTTGTGGACTTATGAGCTACCGGCGTTGAAAGATCGGCGAGAAGATATACCGGCAAATATTGATTATGAATTAACTCTGTATGAACAAAAAACAGGTCAGCGGATTCAGTTTAACAAAGAGGCACGGGACACTTTTGAGCAATTCGCGACATCAGCAACGGCCATTTGGTCAGGTAACTTTCGAGATTTGAGCTCCGCGATTACTAGGTTATGCACCCTAGCTGATTCTTCACGGATCTCAGTTGACGATGTTAAGAATGAGATTGAACGGCTCAGGCAAGCCTGGCAATCATCCGGTCAGTCAGTCTCAATAATACAAAAATACGTTTCAAAAACAGATATTGACCAGATGGATCTGTTCGATGTGCATCAACTCAACTATGTGTTACAGGTTTGCAGCCAACACCGGACTATGGCCTCAGCCGGTAGGGAACTGTTTAACGTCAGTCGTACCAAAAAGGCGCAAACTAACGATTCAACAAGGCTACAAAAGTACCTGCAAAAGTTTGGATTGAGTTGGTCGCAGATAATGGAACGATGAATTATTGTTTGCTATTTTTGTGTGTTGGAATGATGAAGCAGAGCGCTAAGCAATGTTTTACCCTGGTCAAAAGTTCTTTCAGCGCTGTCAGACGGTGGAATTCTGCGTTCACAATTTTAATTGTTGTTCTCCATTAGTTGATAACGACAATTGAAGTTGGAAACTAACTAAGTATAGAAGGCGAACCTGATGGTTCGCCTTTTTTTAACTTATTTCAGCCCCTTTCTAAGTTAGAGTATTGGCTCTCTCACGTTTTGATAACCAGAGCTTTCTATACATAAGTAATATCAAATACCATTGATAACTGAACATGATTATTGATCATTGCGTAGTGAATAATTATGCAATCGTATTGTTTATTATTGACTTAGGGAAATGGGATGTAGATTATGTATTTAAGCAAATTGAATAAAACCAGGATTAGCTAAAAAGGTGCCCGGGTTCCATCGCTTCATCACCAAGATTGTACCATTGCTACATACAGTGAATGCGGAACATTGTTTCCAGTGGATACGGGCGGCGACCATTGTCCAACTTACGGTAAAAAGGTTCAATCACGTCCAGCAGTTGAGACAACAGCAGCAGGTTGTCCATCCGGGATAAGAAAATCTCCTCACGAGTCTGGCGGCGCTTGCTGGAAAACTCACTATCGACAAAAGTTAACTGTTGGTTCATTGGTAGCCGTGGTGGTGCCCTAAAGCCGATATTTGTCTTTCAAAATCTTACAGGAAATGCTACTTTCGCGCTGGTTTTGGGTACTGTACAAACAGATGAAATATAACCTGCCGGAACTTTCCATAATGGAGCATTTTCAAAGATTACATAATGGATGCATAGCAACTCTCAGGGATTGAATTATGAAGAATACTCTTTCTGTCATTGTGATCACGAAAAACGAAGAAGATCGCATTTCACGTTGTTTAAACTCAGTAAAAAGTATTGCCGATGAAATAATTGTTTTTGACAGCGGTAGCACCGACAAAACCGTTGAAATAGTTAAACAATTCACTGATAAAGTTTTTATTACGGATTGGCAAGGCTATGGAATCCAAAAGCAAAGAGCGCTGGATAAGGCAAGGTGCGACTGGGTTTTATCTCTCGATGCAGATGAGGAAGTGGATTCAAAACTTGCTCGAGAAATAACAAAACTCTTAAATCAAGATTCTATTGAGCACAATGCTTATAAGATGAGATGGAAAAACATCATCTTCGGTAAACCAACTCGGTTTGGTAGAACTGCGAGAGCGTGTACTCGCTTGTTCAGAAGGAAGGGTTCTAGATTTGATGAGGCCATTGTTCATGAAAAGGTACTTTTCGAAGGTGAAACTGGTGTTATTAAAAAAGGCTTTTTAAATCATTACTCTATACGAGACTTTGAGCATCTTCTTTATAAAAATCGACTCTACGCAGTATTAATGGCTGAAAAGAAATTCGCCAAAGGCCAAAAGAGTCATGGGCTATTGTTAGCGGCTCTGAGAGGGTTACTCAACTTCATACAAATATACGTATTCAGGCTTGGCTTTTTAGATGGCAGCAGAGGACTTTTGTATGCTGTTATTTATGCACAATATACTTTTAACAAGTACGCAGGCTTGTGGTCTCTTGAGCAGCAGAGTAAACACTAGCCAGTAGTAGAATTGTTATGTTAATTGGCGAGTCTGTTGACTACAATGAGCAACTAACTGAATGAGCGTGGTTACCAAAGGTTACTTACGTGTATAGGTTGAGTTGAGGGCATGGAATGATGTTGGTTAACTAGTTGTTCATATCTCGTTTAAGAAGGCAAACCTATTGGTTCGCCTTTTTTAACTCTTTCTTCCCTGTCATGAGTAACTAATGACTCTGTATCTAAACACGTGTTTAAACGTCAATCCCCAATAGGTTGCTGAGGCACAATTCCGTGCAAAGATGCAACACTGGCCCTGACTCGTTTCAAACTATTTTCCGCCTTATCACCCAATAACATTGCAACCTTGTGTACTAAGCAATCAATTACAAATAATTGTGAGAATCTCATTGGGTTAGGCTGATTATGAGCTACTCCAGACTGAGATAATTCGACATTCAGACAGACATTAATGATGCGCGCAAGAGGGCTGTTATTATCAGTAATAGCAACGGTGGAGGCACCGTTGTAATCCGCCAGCTCAGCGCTGTCAAGCAATGAACTCGGACGTCCTGTAGACGACACAAATAATGCACAGTCTTTTTCACCCAGGGTAGCAGCAGACATACGTTGTAAATAGCTGTCAATATAAGCTGTACAGGTGATATTGAGTCGAAATAAACGGTTTTGAATTTCATTAGCTAGTATAGCGGAGCTGCCACCGGTACCATAAATGAATACTCGATTCGCTTTAGCAAGAATTTCTGCCGCACTTTCAAGGTCATCCAGTGATAGTTTCTGAGCGGTAAATTCAAGCTCGGTAGTCGTAGCGTTATAAATATGGTCAAGATACGAACCTGATTGTTTTCGTGGTCTAGAACCATCTTCGGAGTCTTTGAACGCTTGCACAATAGCAAGGTGTTGTGAAAGCAATATTTTAAGATCTTTAAAACCTTCACAGCCGAAATTTCGACCAAACCTTACCACTGTGGCTTCACTGACATCTGTAATCGCTGAGACCTCTTTTATACTGGTGTTGGCAAACCGTTGTGGTTCGTCCAGTAAAAACTTGGCAATTTTTTTGTCGGACTTACTCAAGCCGGTGTACACCTCGCGCACGAGTGCTAGTAAATCACTGGCGTTGGTATTATTTGCTTGTGTTTTCATTTTGCTCTCTTCAGCCTCTGATATGATCCTTACCAAGACCTTATAAAGGCTAGCATTAACGGTAGATAGTGTCATTGAATTTCATTTGAAATTCAATCGCAATCGCACGTATAGCTAATCGCCGATAGGTTGCTGGGGTACGATTCCGTGTAATGGGGCAACACTGCAGCGCACACGCTTGAGTATAATGTCTGACTTTTCCCCCAGTTGTCGAGCTGCTTCGTTAGACAAAGCATCTACCATTGCGAGTTGCGCAAAGCGCATTGGGTTGGGGTGCCCATGTGCAACGCCATTTTGATTAAGTGGAACATTAAGACAAATATCAACAACCTTGCCTAGTGCGCTGGTATCATTGGTGATGGCTATACTCGTGGCCCCGTAGTAGTGACAAAGGTCGGCACTTTCTACTAAGCAACGTGGCAGGCCTGTGGACGAGACAAATAAGGCGATATCGCATTCGGATAACGTTGCCGCAGACATCCGTTGTTGGTAGCTGTCAGTGTACACGGTGCAGGGAATATTCAGTCTAAATAGCCGGTTCTGAGCTTCTTGTGCCATCATTGCTGAACTTCCACCCACACCGAAAATCAATACACGACGGGCTTTGACCAAGTGTCTAACTGCTAGGACGATACGCTCTGGAGGGCAGTGTTTCCCGCACATTGTAATGGTCTCAATGGCCGACCGGAAAATACTCTCAATCCAACCGTTGCCAAATTGAGGAGGTTTGACTCCGGCGTCCTCTCTTACGCGGGCTACGGCTAGTTGTTGCGTTAGCTTTATTTTTACGTCTTTGAACCCTTCAAATCCCATCTTACTGCCAAACCGGATCACGCTGGCTTCACTAACTTTGGCTGAATCTGCGACGTCTTTGACACTCGCGTTAACAACAAACTCCGGGTTTAAAATGAATAAGCGGGCAATACGTTGCCCGGCATAGCTCAAATTCCTGACGTTAGCTTTAATTTTCGCGATGATATCGCCATTTGGATTTGTTGACATAATTAATAAATCTAAGTTTCATATTTTAACAATATCATACTTTTATGAAATTATGCTTCTTTATTTTGAGGTTTGATGTCAGACTATGGGATGAGAGGTTATGAAATATAGAAGAAAATTTTTGAAATGATTGTGCTCGATGCATAGGAAATTAATACATGTATGTATTTATTGATTAAAAATGCATGCTTTTTTGTGTTCTGTTTTACAAATGTAGTTTAGTTTCATTATTGGTTGAGGTGGATTATTATGGGGGGGGGAGTGTTTCAACACGTCGATTGGCTGCGCACAATAGCAATCAGAATGGGATATTTGTTTGCATGTTGTGCAATGGTTTCGTGTACCGGGAATTCAAACTTAAATTCGGTGATGTCCTACAAAGAAAATTCAAATCGTAAGGCTGCATCGCTGTATAGTTTTGAGCAAGGTCATGTACCGTCTGTGTTGTCATGCAAAAATTCATGCACAAGCTTAACCGACTACCAATATAAAGATGGTAGCCAGAGCCTGAAATGGCAAGTGTCGGACGACGATTCGTTAACGTTGAACTACTCTGCCGATATTTCAAATTCAGTGACACAAATTTCAGATGGCCTGGCCCCCGCCTTTTATACCTGGCTTTACAATCCTGTTGCGGTAGATGATTCTCTGCGGGTGGCTTTTTTCAATGGTGAAAAAGAAATCCGATATTTTGAGTATGGTCTTAATTTCACCGGTTGGCGAGCAATACTGGTGCCTTACCTTACTGAAATGTACGGTCAGGGTGAGTTAAGCTTCGATAAGATTCAATTGCAGTACCCAAAGCTTCGGGCAAATACAGATTCATTTTTACTCCTTGATCATTGGATCCCAGTGGTAAATGTTGATGCTCGCTGGCCTCTGCCCGATTATCAGATTCGTCTTCATGAGGAAGTGGCAAGAGCACCCAATGCGCACTGGAATGCCGTGCTACAATATGACGATTGGCGAAAGGCTAACGCCAGTAACAATAGCGTTCACACTAATTCCTCACAACAAATTGAACAAATTTCACACCGTATAGAGCAACAGCTGTTGTCAAATGTTTCCGTAGACGAGCATTCATTTGCAGCTTTGCTGTTGTCGCTTCAAAACGCACAGGTTAGCACCTCACTGCCAGAAAACCTTAAATGGAAACCGGTATTTTTTGTGAGGCATCATGAACTGCTGAGTCAGGGAAGGGTGAATTCAAATCAGTTGCAATGGGTTAAGCAAAATAGCCTTTATTTCAGGGATGCAGGAAGGCTACTGCTTTCTATTGCCCAGCATTATCATAAGACCACGCTGGTTAGACAGCGTAAATTATTGCTTGTTTACTTTGAGTCGTTGGCCAAGCATTTGCGCGAACAGGGATTTGCCGAGGGAAGCGGGCTTGGCAATATGCACCATCAGGGTTACTCAATCAGGGAATGGGCCGATGCGATATTCTTAATGCGGGAAGTGTTGCCTGGATTGTCCGCAACAGTAGCTGAAGATATGGCCTGGTTTGCAGGGCTAGGGCGCATCTACAGGCCTGAAGCGGAAATCGTCGGTTTTAATGTCGATGTTATGAATACATTTTTGCCTGCTATGCTTTACGCCGCACTACTGCAACCTATCCCTGAAACACAGTATGAACTGGTTCGTCAACTCAGCAAATGGGTGAGTTATTCATTAACTCACCACCAGGGACTGGCTGGTGGAATACAATCAGATAGCGCTTTTTTTCATCATTCACAGCACTATGTTGCGTATGGTAACGGTGGATTATTAGGACTAGCTCCGGTGATTTACTATCTGAGTCAGAGTGATTTTGCTATCAGTGAACAAGCCTTTGAACGAGTGAAAAAAGCCTTGTTACTTTCCGCGGTGTTTTCTAATGAGCGACGTATCCCTCTGAGTTTGAGTGGACGACACCCTGACGGCAAACAAAGTATCGTGGTTGAACCTTTTCAATTTCTGGCCAGAGCAAGGTCTGTGCCTGACCGCGAACTAGCTTCACTGTATTTAGCTTTGTCAGTGGATAAAGACCCACGTATTGTTCGTGAATTTAAAGCGGCTGGTATTACCCCAGCGAAAACACCGACCGGAGCCTGGGCCGTTAACACGTCTAGTCTACTTTTGTATAGGCAGCAGAACTGGTTACTGTCAGCGCGCGGATTTAATCGTTACCTTGTGAGTCATGAAAGCTATGGTAATGCCAACTTATATGGTCGCTATATCAACTATGGCCAGATTGAAGTTATGCCTGAGAAAGCTGACCTGCGAGGCTTCAGGGAGTCCGGTTGGAATTGGAACCACTGGCCTGGCACAACCAGTATTATCTTGCCGCTGGCAAAATTGAAAGCGCAACTTTTTCAGGTCGATAAATTCGCCGGTATTGAGGAAATGCTGCTGGCAGAAGAAACGTTCAGTGGGGCAAATGTATTGAGTGACGATGCCGCAATGTTTGCTATGTCTTTGCGTGGACATGCTAAATATGCGCCTTCGTTCCGTGCTAAAAAATCATTATTTGTGTTTGGCAACAAAGCCGTTGCTTTAGGATCAGATATTCACTATGCAGATCCAGATTTTCCTGTTCAGACCACCTTGTTACAAGTGAGTCGTGAGGCTGAAAGTCTGGGTACGTCAATTCGACTAGACGGTGTCACGTTGGAACAGGCTCCGTTCGAACAAGTTTTTTATAGCGATGCGTTTACACGACTTGATGATCACCTTGGTATAGCCTATTTTGTTGCTCCCGGACAAGCTTTACAGGTCGCGCGGCGAAACCAACATTCTCGCGACAATAAGAATTCCCAAGACACTGAGGGCGAGTTTACGACAGCCTGGATAGATCATGGACACGAGCCCAAAGCCTCGACTTACCATTACAGTATGTTGATTGGCGCGAGTGAGGAAGAGAAGTCAGCCTTTGCGTTACAGCTGCATCAACCGGACACAGCACCATATACTGTGATTCAACAAGATAGTACCGCACACATTGTGCGCGATAACCAGCGTCAAGAAGTGGGGATGGCAATTTATGATGCCTCGCAACCTTTACTATCAGAGGTCATTAAATCTGTCGATAAACCAGCGATGCTCATGTTTGAGAACGACGAGACGCTGACAATGACAGTAGTAAATCCTGACCTTGCCTTGTATGAGGGCCTCGACTCTGACCAGTACGACGAGCATGGCCTTTTTAAAGAAGTCAGCATATATTCTCGGCCTTGGCGCACTGCAGAGTTTCAGGAAACGAAGCTGTCTGTCACCGTTTGGGGACAATGGGCGCTTTCCGCCCCTTCAGAGGTGGTTACCGTCATGTATGATTCTGACGGCAATACCCGCCTACAAATTACCTGCTTGGCAGGGCAGCCCGTAAAATTCGATTTAACGCCCATCAGGTAAGGTACTGTGGCATTATATGCGTTGACAACGTTACTTTTGCTGGTCGCTACCACCCTAGGTTCACCCAGCAAATGTTATGTTGCGCCTCAAGTTGCTGAGAAGCCCTCTGGCGCAATGTGGCTATCAGTACCAAAAGCCAGCATTCCTGAGTCTCCGTGGCCACTCGCAACGAAGCCAGTTGTGGCACTGAATCCAACCTCATTTCAGGTGGCTCATAATCGTAAATATATATTCATAAAGATCACAGCGAATGATGATGCTGTGATCACACCAGAATCCATTGATAAAGAAACGGATATTCGTCTCGCCGATAGAGTGGAAATTGGCTTCTCAGCAGACGATAGCTTAAACCACTATGTGATGATGGAGGTTGACGCTCGTGGTCGTGTTATGGACTATCAGGCTAAGCCATTTCGGCAGTTTGATTTTTCTTGGCAGTTCGATCGGGCCGTCGTATCAAGCATTCCGTACAAAAAAGGGTATATGATAGATATAACGTTTCCTATTCAAGCACTTAAAGACCATCTTCATCTTAACGTAGCGACTCTCTCAAAGTTGACTTTTGGTGTCTTTCGCGCTGATTTCCATTCATCCAAACCACCTTGGCAGGTTAGTTGGCGGAGCTGGCAAAACCCTGGTACCGACAAACCTGATTTTCATACTCCTGCCGCATGGGGATGTTTGGTGCTCCAATATGGTGAGTTTGCTAACTAAACCTGCACTATTTTGTAGCTTAGCTACATTGCGTATTATAAATTTAACAAATATGAAGAAAAGCTACCTTTCTTGCTTGTTTATTCGACACAATGGGGGTAAGGTTGATTTGTAGCTGAGTTGCATTAACTGGCGAATTTGGCTATTTATGAAATTAAACTCCTTTTAGGGAGTCTGAATAAGAAAAACAAGCTGTCAGTCACCCAAAAAGAAAAAGATGACGCAGCGTTCTAAACAGAAACCGGTGAAAAGAAACCCAATTACCTTCGCCGGTTCCAGGAGAAATTCATGTTATCTATAGTAAATGTTAAGCACAAACCCTGTTTTCGCCCTGCAACACTCACTATGGCTGTCTATACAGGCTTAATCGCAGGAACGCTTGTGCCGGATGCTATGGCTCAGGAAAGGGAACAAACAACTGAAGCTGTTGAAAAAATAACCGTCACTTCCGGATATCGTGGTAGCTTGGTTTCGTCGTTGAACGACAAGCGATTCAGTAACAAAGTTCAGGATGGTATTACCGCAGAAGATATCGGTAAATTCCCAGACCAAAACGTCGCGGAGTCTTTGCAACGTATCACGGGTGTTACTATTAGTCGTTCAGAAGGTGAAGGTCAGAAAATCTCTATTCGCGGATTTGGCCCCGAGTTTAACACCAGCTTGATGAATATGCGTACATTACCGTCAGATGGTACCGGCCGTTCATTTTCTTACGATGTGATTGCGTCGGAGCTGATAAGTGGAGCAGAAGTCTATAAGACATCCAGTGCAGATCTGCTTGAGGGCGGGATAGGCGGAACGGTTAACATCACAACAGCTAGGCCTTTAGATGTGGATGATAAAGTTGTCGCCGCATCAGTAAGAGGTGTATACGATACACTGGCTGAAAGTACAAACCCATACATCTCTGCATTAGTTAGCCGTAACTTCGATGACAAGTTTGGTATTCTTGCATCATTCGCCTATCAGGAGCGAGAAGCACGAGTGGATGTGGCTGACATTGGTGGCTATCGTCAGGACGCTGTTATTCCAGGTGATGATCCTTATGGTGAATATACCGACGAGGCCTTCTGGCGTCCGCAGTCTGCAAGTCAAACGCTGAAAGAGCAGGATCGCGAACGCTTAGGTGGAACGGTTGCGTTTCAATGGAGCCCGAGTGACAACGCGGTACTAACGGTTGATGCACTGTATTCAAAACTGACTATAGATGAAACTTCCAGCCAGTTGTCTCGTTGGTTCTCAATGCCCATGTACAACGCTGAGATGGACAGTAACGGTACCGTAGTTGAATTTGACCGTATTCCCAAACCTCAGGTGACTCCTGGTGTCTATGAACTGTGGGACAACGGTGTACAAAACGGCATTGGTCAGTGGAACTCTGTAAATGTAAATTCAGTGGATCGGGAGTCTACTACTACCATGTTCGGCGTGAACTTTGAGTGGCACCTAAATGACGATATGTCGTTGGTCTTTGATGCACAAACCTCCAGTGCCAAATTGGACTCTCCGAACAACCCAGGCTTTACACTGGCTAATCCGAGTCAAGTAGCAACGCATTTCGCTCTTACTGGTGATACTTTTAATTGGTCAGGTACTGATGATGAGTTTAAAGGTAGCAAATTGGATTATATGGCCAACAATATGTCTCTGGCCTCAGATATAGCGGATGATGACATCACGGAAGCGCGCGTAGATTTTAACTGGTTACTGGACGATGCAGGCCCTTTCAGTGCTCTACACGCTGGTGTGTATTACTCTGATAGAGAAAAAAACAGCAAGCGCTACGAAACACCTTGGACTGATGTGACAGTTGCACTGCGTGGCTTTTACATTAACATTCCTGAAGAGTACCTGTATGACGTGAAGCCGTCAGGCGGTTTCCTTAGCGAGTACAACGAAGGCGGTTTTGTTAATAGCTGGTACGGCTATAACCCGGACGCCATTATTGATTATATGATGAGTGAAGCGGTGTATGCCAATGCTCAGAATAAAGCAGACCAGTTACAACATAGTATAGATAACGGTAGTGGTGCTTCCGTTGATGATGAGTTGGTTGCCAATACCATAGCGGCAATTCAAACGGCTCAGCAAATTGGTTTTGCTCCCGTGCTACGTAGTGATAAGTCCTGGAAAGTGGCGGAAAAAAATGTCGCACTCTACGTGAGTACCGATATTGATACGTATGTAGCCGACATGGCGTTAACCGGTAACATGGGATTGCGCTACATCCGAACAAGCCTCGATTCCTGGGGGCAGGGTGCTGAATTTGTTGGTCTTCAGTATGATCAGGTACAAGGCAGTGCAACAGCGGTCACCAACAGTGGTGTGGCGTTGAGTGCATCTAACAGCTATAGCGAACTGCTACCAAGTTTGAACCTGAAATTATCACTGACTGAGGACGTCGTCGCGCGTTTTGCGTATTCAAAAACTCTCACTCGCCCGGATCTTAATCAGGTATCACCAAGCGTTTCTATTGCCAATAACTCAGTAGGTGTTCTGGACTTTGACAATATTGATTTTGTTGGCACCATTTCAGGAGATAATCCAGAACTGGAGCCCTATACTTCGCAAAACTTTGATTTGGCGTTGGAGTGGTATTACACCGACGACAGTTTTGCTGGCCTGAGCTTGTTCTATAAAGATATCAACGACTGGATTGTTACCGCCAATTATACAGACTACCTGTATGACACTATCAACAATGTTGAACGTGAGTTCCAACGCAAATCGCCGCTTAATAGTGAAAGCGCGACTGCAGAAGGTGCTGAGCTGTCGTTCCTACATACCTTTGATTCAGGCTTTGGTGTGCAAGCTAACTACACCTATATGGACAGCTCTGCGGCATTTGACGTTAACAATACAGATTATGTTTTTAGTCTCGATGGTCTGTCTAAGAACAGCTACAACCTGATTGGTTTCTACGAAAATGAGGGCATTCAGGTGCGTGTTGCTTACAACTGGCGTGGTGAATACACCCAGTGCGCAGCCTGTTCACGTTCGTCGCAGCCCATCATGGTGGAAGACTACGGACAATTGGATGCGTCATTTAGTTATGAATTGACCGACACTGTAACGTTAACCGCTGATGTGATTAACCTTTTGGATGATGACCCTCGCTCATACAGCGTTTATAAGAGTCGTTTCCTGTCAATGGCAGATACAGGAACTCGTTACTCTGTGGGCGTGCGTTCACGTTTCTAAAACCAGATAAAAGGGGAAGTATTGCTTCCCCTTTTTTATTTCTTAATCTGTTTGGCATAAACGGAGCTGTATCGACAGAATGTCTACGCACGTCAGAAAGGGCAAACCTAACTTTTACCTCTGAAGGGCGTATCGCCGGACAATAATAAAAAACACAAGGGAGACTGGAAAATGATGAAATTTCGTCATCTTTTCGTTTTATTTGTAGTGATTATCACTATCAATCTGGCATCAGCAGCTATCGCTTATGATGAGTCCCACACGTCAGCAGCTGAAAAACATCGCGTCAAAAAAAACATTCGAAACCCTCATACTAAGGCAATCCAGGCGTTATCCGGTAAACCCAGCTCTGGCCCTGCTCAGAATGTCATTGGTCAAGTAATTAAAGCACTTTCAATAAACCAGGCATATGCAGTACATGATAACGAATCACAGTATTGGATTAATTATCTCGATAGCCGATCACCAAACTCAGATTTGAGAGATCCTTTTACTGTCTTATCTGATGATGACATATTCCCAAACTTTTCTTACGCAGGATATGATTTTGCTAATTCAGCGATTCCTGAGAGCACGGGAGGAACTGGATACGGAGACAGTGTCCCTGTATTCGATCCAGAATTGACGACTCATAAAGTATTTAACGTGGTCGACTATGGCGCCATGCCAGACGATGCGGTGTCAGACAAAGCCGCAATTAAGGCCACTATTGAGGCGGCTGAAAATTATGTGGAAAACGGCGGTGATGGAGCGATTGTTTATTTTCCGACTGGTCGGTTTTTAGTTAATGAAGACAGTGACATGGTCTTTACGGACGAAAATGCGCAGCCCGTTTCGGTTGGTTATTGTGATGGTCAAAGTGTGGCTTGTATCGGCAGTACTATGCAGCCAGGCGATGATGTGTTGCGTAAGAATGCGGCAACTAATCAGCCTTTTTTTATTCGCACTGGAAATATAATTGTGCGTGGCTCTGGCAGCGGTGAAGGTGGTACACAACTGTATATGAAGAACCACTTTGTAACGCCGTATTACAACGTGTTGTATGAAACTCCCCACCTTTTTATGATTGGTCAGTTTGCTGATGACTACTGGCAGCGCAGTAGTGGCGGCGATGAGTCCAGTGCCTATTTGGCGCTGCATGAGCCTAAATCTCAACCTGCCTCCACCGGTATAGGCGCGTTGATAACACGTATCACTTCTAATGCGTTACGTGATACTACGCGCACAGTTTCCGTTGAGGATGCTTCGGCGTTGTTCGTTGGTCAGTGGGTCAGGTTGCACAGTGTTGATACAAGAGTCGGGACACTGAGTGAAGTGTTGGGCCCTTACGAACCCGAGCCATTGTTCAGCAAAACCGGGAGCCCCTGGTGGACCGGTCTCAATCGCGGTTTTGAGCAACGTCAACTGAACAAAGTTATTGCCGTTGATAGTGTGAACAATACCGTAACCTTTGCAGCCCCTATTAGTGCTGATATTGAAGCCTCAAGTAGTGAAGATAACTTTGGTTGGGTTATTGAGGTCCTTGAATACACTGAAAATGTTGGCGTTGAAGACCTGGCTATAGTGGGCAATGCGCCGGCTCCATTTGTTCACCATAAAAACTATGTGCATGATAGTGGCTGGTCCGGACTGAATATGTTTAAAACCGTCAATAGTTGGGTGCGCAACGTACGATTTGAGAGTATGAGTGAAGGGCTTCAGGTCGTATTGTCTTGTGCCATGACCTTGCAGGATATTGACGTAGGGGGGAATGCAGGTCATCTGTCAGTTGCGATTGAAAACAGTAGCAATGTGCTGGGATTGAACATAGCAGAAACGGCTTCCACCTGGCATGCCGCTGGATTTTCTAATTACGCTGCAGGCAACGTGATTCTGAATCACCAGTATCCGGCAGATACATCACCCAACATTCATGCCAGTTTCCCTCGAGCAAACCTGTTTGATGGTCAAACCGGAGGCTGGATCCATGGCCATTGGGGTGGGGCACTGAGCAATACTCCTAATCATATGAAACACCTGGTATGGTGGAATCCCGTTAACCTGTCAAAAGCCGAAAATGACTGGGAATTCATGCAGAGTGATTCAAAATATGGCCGCATTATCATGCCCTATGTTATCGGCATGACTGGTAACGTTCACACTTTTGCTGATCAGGCCCGTTATTACAATAATCAGGTAGATTTGCATTACACGAAAACGGGGGCGGTTTCAGGAGATGGCCGGGATTACATTACCGGGTTTGATGAGTCGCACAGCAACTGCTATGAAACGCCGGAATCAGATACCGATGATCAATGTGATCTGCCTTCTACAGTTGAAGATGCCGCTACGGCGATTACCTATACTGATGTTGGTGGCAATGCCGATTTTCCAGCCTTGTTTAACCCGTATTCGGCGCCGTTGAGTAGTGAAAAATTACAAGCTTTTGTTGAGTCGGCAGGACAACGTGTTGGTCCTGTATTGCTATATGAAGCTCAGTTACAGCAACGTTTGGGGCAACTGCCTGAGTGGTTGGTTTCTGCTACCGACAAAGTCCGCTACGTCTCTTTTCAAATCGCTACATTACATGACGGTGGCAGTGTCCCTGTATCAGGTACATTGCGTGTGTATGGTTCTCTTGGTCAACTGATCACTGCTACCCCCCTCACTTTCTCTGCTATACCTGCTTCCGTGACCGTTGATTTGGGCGGTTATTACAATCTCAGTGAAATTGCGTTTGTTCCCGACGCAACATCCTCAGGGTTGGTTGCTAGCTTTGCTGTATACAGCAATCAAACAGATCTTGGCAGCTCAGACTGGGGCGACGCTGACGTGTCCGGCACTATGGGTAATAGTGTGCACATTCAGCGTTTCAGTCCAGGTGAGTCGCAACAGATACTCATTTCAGCACTAGACAGCAATGAGCAACAAGTGGAAGTGGTATCCGATAGTGACAATGACACTTATTGGATGGCGTCGCAGGCTGGCACATCACTGTACTTTGATTTGCAGCGTCCTGTCTGGGCCGAGAGCCTTAACATGGCGTTTTTTAATGGTGCCAGTAATCAGTTTGCATTTGACCTTGCGTACTCTGACGATCTGGTTACCTGGACATTACTGTCTGACCCGACTAACACCAGTGATGACTTTGTTACTTCAGGGACCAGTAGCCAAAACGAAACCTTGGCGCTTGCTACACCCGTTCAGGCAAGGTATTGGCGTGTTACCGCACAAACCAGTGTAGCTGGCAGCGATGACTTTGCTCTGGCGGAATTTTCTATCAATGAGCAATCTGAGCCCGGATTGGTGAGTTACTTGCCGCTTAATGAAGGTGTGGGGGCAACATTGCTCGATGCTACCGGGTTGCAATCGCCAACGTTAGTCAATTCAGAACGCGTGAATGGTGTGATTTTTGATGGTATTGACGACTATGTTGAGCTGGGTGATTTTGATCCTGCTGATGGCGCATTTTCTGTCGCGCTGTGGGCTAAACTTGAAGCGCAATCTTCGACCGCGTTCTTGTTGCGTAAGCATAGTTGGGGAACGGCAAATCCCTATTATCTACAGCTAACCAGTTCCGGTGTACTCAGTGCCAGAGTCAATGGTTCGGGTGTCACAGCAGACAACATGGCAGATGGACTTTGGCATCACATTACCATGACATTAGACAATACAATACTATCTTTCTATGTTGACGGTGAGTTTGTGGGATCAGCAACGGTCTCGCCAGTCAGCAATGATACGCCGGTGACATTAGGGGGGGATCCTAGCGGCCGCTACCCGTTTACCGGCGCAATAGATGATGTGCGATTCTATTCGTCAGTACTGAGCCATACCGATGTTCAAGCTCTGGCTGCTATTTCTCAGGTCAGCCAGTTAAGAGGAAGCTGCGACTCTGATGATTCAGGGATGCTTGCCTTTTATCCTTTTGAGGATGCGGATCCGACAGATTCCGCCGCTGTTATTGAGAGTTGTGAAGCAACGGGCACTGGCCCTAGTGCGTATCTTGCAAATGGTGCTGGGTGGGGGGATACCGTTAACGCAGCCTGGCAAGGGGAAGTCACCGGTCTGACATTTGATGGTGTGGACGATTACCTCACACTGTCTGATATTGATTATGGTGTGCAAGGCGAGCTAACGGTTGCATTGTGGACGCGTTTTACTAACCAGGCTTCCACCGCCTTTCTACTGCGTAAAGGGAACTATGGAAGCAGTAATCCTTACTATATTCAGGTCAATACCAACGGAACTCTGCTGGCCCGGGTGAATGGAGCAGGCCCGAGTGTCAGCTATATTAATGATAACCAGTGGCATCACGTTGCCATGGTGCTCAGTGGGAACAGCCTGGCGTTGTATGTTGACGGGGATTATCACAGTGACGCTACGGTCATACCGGTAAGTAACAATACGCCCGTGACCATAGGCGGAGAAAGTGGTGGCAGTAAACCCTTTGCTGGAAGCGTCGACGATGTGGCTATTTATCAACGTGCTTTAACAGCTACTGAAGTCAGTGAACTTGCCGCATCTGCGCAGTATAACGCTAACGGTGACTGTAACGCAGTAAGCGATACCGATTTAGCCGTGTACCTGCCGCTTCAGGATGGAAAGTCTGTTACCTGTGATGTATCAGGGAATGACTCTCATGCGATATTAGGTAATGCACCCGTTTGGGAATATCAGACGACCTGGTTGGCATTGGACGGTGAGGACGACCAAATCATGATAGGCGAGATCGGGTATGGGCAGGGAGAGACGATGTCTGTATCGTTTTGGCTACGTGCAGAATTGCCGGATGATGTGAGCTATCTGTTCCAGAAAGCTACATGGATCGGTAATTCCCCGCTGGCCGTTTATTTACGGACAGACGGTGCGCTTAGAGCCGGTGTGTTGGGTACTGAAGCGGAAATCAGCAACGTGGCTGATGGACACTGGCATCATATTGTAACTGTGCTGGAAGGCAGCACGCTACTGGTTTATATGGACGGTGAACTGGTAACATCTCAAACGGTCTCGCCCGGTGATGACAGTGGCTTGCTAACGGTTGGAGGGGCAACAGGTTTACCCCACCTCCGAGCTTTTCAAGGGGCACTGGACGAAATACGCATATATCAAAGTGCTGTTTCAGCTGATGTGGTCAGCGAGCTTTATATGCAAGGACATTAGGCCTGTACACAGCTTAACCGCTGCGTAACTTTTCAGTCAGAGAAACTATTTATAAAATTCGTTTCTCTGGCAAGCCGTTCTTTTTCTCAAAGGTAGTTGTCCGACCATACCCATCCAAGGCGATACCGCACAATGAGTTCTGGGGCCATGTTTATGTACGCAGAGTATATTAGCCCATTTTGTTGTTGACCGATGGCGTATATCTGTAATGAGGCAGGTATCTGCTTTACCTGCCTAACATCCAGGCAATCTTACCGAATTAGTCAGAGGATGACGTTGAAATAGGGTGGTTAAGTCGGGCTACTTCGGCATTCAAATAATCTATAAATGCAGACTTAGTCGCAATTGCACTGCTATCCTGCTCCCAGGTTGCTGCAAAGTAATAATGAACAGCATTATCTTGCGTATTAAGCAGCACCAGATAGTTATTTTCATCGCTGGTCAGTGCGTTTAGCTGGTCGGTTGGGTAGAATACGGCCATACCCAAATGGTCACCCGCTTCACTTTGTGCTCCCCAGCTCGCGATATACTGCCATTGAGCAGATGGGATGTCAGAACTGAGTAGTTCAGTATTGGGGTGTTTCACAATACCGGTAGCCACTATTGCATCCTGGCTCAGGGTTATTTCGCTGTGAGTCAGGCGTGAGCCCGCGACGATACTTAACTGATTGCTGATATCCAGTATCTGTGCGTTCACATGCCATTTTGTGTGGGCCACCTCAAGGCTAGCCTGCAACGGGCCAAGGGCCTCAAGTGTTACCTGCATTTTCTCGGCGGTATTGACGGTGTGTACCTGATTGTTAACCCACAATGCCGGTGCTCCCATCCCCAGTGACTTTCCGACTTTCAACACATCCATCCCCCATTCGGATGGTGCGTGGTAGTTCGCATCCTGTTGGCCTACATGCTGCAGTTCAAGCTGGTTACGCTTTTTTCCAAATATATCGATAATATTGCGCTGATCGAAATAAAGTCGGTACGCTACCAGTTCTGACTCCCAGCCCGGTCCTTCATAGCGATATAAGCGATCGCCCGGCACATGTTCTTGTTCCAGAACCGCTTGCTGAATATTTACGTATTCACCTCCTTGATATTGCCCGTTGACCAAGCGTCCTCCCTGTCGGCGTGAAAAGTCGACCTGTACCCGAGGTGAAACAAGTGGTTTGCTTTCAGTAACAGAAAGCGTCAGGGTTTTGGTTTCGTTTGCTGCGAAGTCAGCTATCACCAATAAACTGTCATCAACACCATTATTATCGGTATCAATTGGCTGCGTTGACAACGTGTTTTGTTTATCCATAACCAGAAGGTTTGCCAACGGCTTATTAAATGCCTTTAACTGACCTGCATCTATGATAAACCGGCTGTCCTTGCGGGCTTTATTCAGCGGGTTTGTCACCTCAATGCTTGAAACAAAGTCGCTTTCGCCGGGCTGTGAGGCCTCATTGCACCCCAGAAGAGAGAGGGATAAGGCAATAAAGCTACCCTTGTATAGTAAATTTACTTTCATTTTTTACTCCATTTGACTTAAGAATCATTATAAAATGAAATAATGCTTCAAAAACGGGGTGCAATCAAATTATTAATGTAGTAATGTTGCATTTAGCTGGTGATGTTTCATGCAAATGTATTGAAACGAGAAATGAAAAGTCAGAAAGGAACAAAGCAATAATGAAAACAATGATAAAGAGATGGGGAGCAGGTGTCAGTGCGGCAGTAAGTATGTCGCTTGTCAGCATGGTAGCCGGATGTAGTGCGGCAAATACCGTAGGCTATGCGCCTCAATCTCAACAAACACAGGCGACATTTTCTGCTGCGCTTAAGACGGATGCTGTGATGACCGTCATGAACGCCGTCGCTGATTGGCAAATAGCACAATACGACACTAAAACTAACATGCTGTATCAGGATGAAACTGCCGATGGGCATCCTCAGGGATGGGTGTATGCCGCATTGTTTGCTGGAATGACACGCCATGCCGTCCTGGCTGAGTCGCCCAAATATCTGGATTTTCTACGCAATGTCGCTGAGCGTAATCAGTACTTATTTGCGCCACGTATTTACAACGCAGACGACTACGCTATCGGCCAGATGTATCTGGATTTATACGAACTTGATGAGGATCCAAGATATCTCGCACCTCTTAAGATGATCATGGAGCTCATGCTGTTGAACCGGTCAACCGTGTCCCTTGAGTTCGTTAAAGCGAAAGGCATGTTTGAATTTTACGACGGCCGTGAATACAGCATCGTACCGTGTAAAAACCGATGGTGTTGGGCAGACGCGCTGTTTATGGGGCCACCAGTCTGGGCCCACATGGCCAGTGTAACCGGTGACGACCGTTATATGGCATTTGCGGACGAGGAATTCTGGGCGACTACCGATTACTTATACGATACTGAAGAACATCTGTATTTCCGCGACAGCCGCTTCTTCGAACAACGTGAATCCAATGGTGCCAAAATTTTCTGGGGAAGAGGGAATGGCTGGGTATTGGCCGGCCTGGCACGTATGCTTGAGCATATTCCTGCAGACCATCCAAAGCGCAACGAATATGAAACTATTTTCCGTGAAATGAGTGCTGCCTTGGTGAAGGCACAAACAGACGAAGGTTACTGGCGTACATCTATTCTGGCACCGCAAACCTATAGCACACCTGAAACTAGCGGCACAGCCTTTATCACTTTTGGTCTTGCATGGGGGGTTAATCATGGCCTGCTCGATAAGTCGGTGTATATGCCTGCAATAGAGAAAGGTTGGCAAGGTCTGCTTAACGCCGTACATGCAAACGGTAAGCTCGGCTGGGTGCAGCAGGTTGCTCATGCGCCGGGTAGTGCAACTTACGATGACACACAACTTTACGGTGTGGGCGCTTTCCTGATGGCGGGTAGTGAAATAATGATGCTGGCAAACTAATCGATTTTTGTCCCAATTTGTGTGTTCTTTGGGCTTTAGAGCCCTTGTGGCTCTATTTTTATAAACTGGTTATGAAGTTAAATTTCATAACTAAAGATAAGCCCCTTGTAATAGTTACTGAATTACATGAATCGTAGTTCATAACATTATGGCGGGGCAACTTTGTATTAAAGGAGTACTTCATGAATATTGAACGTATTGGCGGTGTTAAGACCGGTAGTGGCGGCCAAAGTCTGCCTTTTTGTCAGGCGACGGTTGCAGACGGTTTTGTGTTTGTGTCTGGTCAGGTGGCTATGGACGAAACGGGTGAAATTATTGCAGGTGGTATTGTGCCGCAAACTCATAAAACCATGCAGAATGTTATCGCTATCTTGGAAAAAGCAGGGTGCACATTAAAAGATGTGGTGAAGGCCAACGTCTGGCTGGATGATACGCGTGATTTCCAAGGCTTTAATCGTGTGTATGCAGAATATTTTGCCGACTTTGCGCCTGCTCGCGCTTGTGTTCAGTCCGCCATTATGGTTGACGCCAAAGTGGAAATTGATGTGATTGCCTTCAAAGGCAAAGATTGAATTTAGCCAACAGGATTAAGGATTAAGTATGAGCTATTCGTTTTACGCTTATCCGTGGACGATGAATGAAAATAACCTGCAAACGCGTCTCGACGACGCCGCGTCAGTAGGAGTGCAAAATATTAATTTCGCTGCTTCTTACCACGCCGGTAAGTTTATTCATCCTCAGTCATCAGGTGAGCGGGTATATTTTCCACAGGACGGAACGGTATATTTCCGTCCTCAAAACGAATACGGCGTGCTTAAACCTCAGGTTGCGTCTTGTTGTGACGAATTTGACTGCATGGCTGAAGTGGCTGCGACGAATACATTAGCTGTCAACGCCTGGACGGTCTTATTTCATAATAGCCGCCTTGGCATGGCTCATCCGGATGCCTGTGTGCAAAATGCTTGGGGGAATCGTTACCCTTACAGTTTGTGCCCGAATAATCCTGATGTGCGTGAGTACGGTAAAACCCTGTGTCTGGACATGGCCGAGCATTATTCGCTGAATTCGATTTTGCTGGAAACGCCTGGATTTCTGACCTACGAACATGGCTATCATCATGAATTCGCGCAAATGCGTCCCAATCCCTGGTTAGACGCGTGGTTAGGGCTGTGTTTTTGCGAACACTGTTGTGATGGTGCCAAGCAAGAGGGCATCGACGCTCAAGCGCTACGCTACACTGCCAGAGAAGAAGTTGACGCCTTTCTGGCATCCGATGCCGATCCAAGCGAATCAATGGCGTTTGCCAGATTACAGTCAGACTTGATCTTAAAGCCAGAATTGAGCGCATTTTTGCGCTGGCGGGCTAACCAGGTTACGGCCTTAGTCAAAGACATAACCCAGCAATGCGCACCGTATTGTCGCGTTAAGGTTATTGCGACAACACAAAAACCTCATGCCACTGCAATATGGGAGGGCATGGATTTAGCCGCTCTCAATGCAGTGAGCGATGGTCTCGAACTGCCTCTGTACCAACCTACTGTTTCTGAGACCCTCGCTGACCTGCAATACGTTCTTCATACTGTAAAAGAGCAACAAAAGGTCAGTGTTATTTTGCGTCCCGGTTGGCCGGATATGCAAAGCGCTGGACAGGTACTGGAGACAGTGGTGTGCATGCATGAGTATGGGATCAAGGATATAGGGTTTTATAACCTTGATATGTTGCGTCCCGTTAATATCGCATGGCTGAAAGCTGTATTGACAGAGCAATAATAAGGAACCAATGATGAACCAGAATACATTTGCAAATGATGTGGTATTAGTTACCGGTGCGGCCGGTGGTGTCGGTCAGGTGTTGTGTGAGCAGTTTTGTGCAGCTGGCGCAACAGTAATAGCATTGGATTACGCTGCTAGTGCTCTGGATCCTTTAATTACACGATTAGGTGACCAATGTGTACCGCTGGTGAGTAGCGTGACAGAACTTGCGGTGCTTAAAGCGGCATTGGCAACCGTAACGGAGCAGACTGGCCCGGTGACCATTCTCATTAATAATGCTGGCGCAGCTGCTGCGACAACCTTGTCAACCATGACGCCAGAAGCCTGGCAACACGATATTGATTTAAACCTCACCGGCGCTTATCACTGTATTGAATGTGTAAAAGAAGCGATGTTCGAACAATCATCGGGCTGTATTCTAAATATTGGCACTGTGAACGCAACACTAGCTCTGGGCCATCCTGCATACAGTGCAGCCAAGGCGGGTTTAATCAGCTATACCAAATCTCTGGCGGTCGAATACGGGCCAAGAGGTGTTCGTGCTAATATGATCAATCCAGGAACAGTGAAAACACCGGCGTGGAAAGCCCGGGTTGAAGCTAAGCCTGATGTTTTCGATAACCTCAAAAAGTGGTATCCGTTGCGTAATTTTGCTGAACCAGAGGATATCGCTGCACTCGCGTTATTTCTCGCATCAAAACAGGCACGTGTAATCACCGGAGCCGTGATTCCTGTTGACGGTGGTCTGACAGCGGGCAACCCGGTACTGGCATCAGAACTGACGCTGGAGACATTTTAATGACTCGGGTTTTTAATGTATCACTCAGCTCCATGACCAAAGGGCTCCCAGGGGAGGCCGCGGCGGTCAGTCTCGATGATGTTGGTCAGCAGGGGTGGAATGTACTGCGCGAAGATTTGCCTTTCCCGGTAGCCGTTATTCGCCAGGATGCGCTGGAGCATAACCTGAAATGGATGAACCAGTTTCTCACTTCTCGTGGTGTACGGTTGGCTCCCCATGGGAAAACCACTATGTGCCCAAAACTGTTTAAGATGCAGATGGACCACGGGGCATGGGGCATTACCATAGCGACGACCCAGCAACTAAATGTGTGCTATGAACATGGCATCGGGCCGGTATTGATGGCTAACCAGTTGGTTGGCAAAGCCGCTGTACGTAATGTTGCGGAAAAGATAGCCAATGATCCGGCATTCGAGTTTTATTGTCTGGTTGACTCAAAAGCACAGTTGGACAGTCTGCAGCATCAACTGGCTGAGATGGAACAATCTTGTCAGCGACCAATAGCACTTAGAGTGCTGATTGAACTCGGTTTTACCGGCGGGCGCACAGGGTGTCGCAATTTGCAACAAGTGGTGGCACTGGCCGAGTACATACAAACTTTACCGAACATCGCTTTACATGGCCTTGAGTGCTACGAAGGCGGGTTTGTGAGCAAAGACATCTCCAAAGACGTGAAGAATGTCGAGGGGTTACTGTCCGAGCTTGCTACTGCTTACCATGCAATAAAAGAGCGCCAGGGGTTCGTTGATCCCGGCAATGTGTTATTGACCGCAGGGGGATCTGCCTACTTTGATTTGGTCGCTGATGCCTTGCATGCTATCGACCCGAATAACACAGTGTGTATTGTCAGAAGTGGGTGTTACCTGACCCATGATTCTAAATTTTACCGACAGTTGGTTGAAAACCTGATGTTGCGTTGTCAGGCAGGCGAGGCAACAACGGAAATAGAAGGTTTACGACCTGCGCTTGAAGTCTGGACCTGTGTGCAATCTGTTCCTGAGCCTGGGCTTGCGATCCTTAGTTTGGGTAAGCGTGATATTTCTCATGACATTCACTTGCCCATTGCGCATCAATGGTTTCGGCCAGATGAATCGAATATGCCCATTACTTTGGGCGATGACTTCGAGATTGTAGCTCTTAATGATCAGCATGCGTATTTATTATTGCCAGATAACGCAGATGTGGCTGTGGGCGATATCATCGGGTTGGGAATTTCGCACCCCTGCACAACCTTTGATAAATGGCAGTTGATCCATTTGGTTAACCAGCACTACGACGTGGTTGACGGATTAAAGACGTACTTCTAATCGTCGTTATTTTATTGTTTTCAATTTTTCCTTGCACCAGTTAGGGCAGGACAGGTGCATCCAAATTTAGGGATAACGCTATGTATGATTTAGTTTTTCGAGGGGCCACCGTGATAGACGGAAGCGGCAACCCGAGCGAGATCGCTGATGTAGCGGTGTTGCAGGGGCGCATTGCTGCTGTGGGTGATTTAGGTTTAGTTTCAGCTGACGAGGAGGTTGATGCACGCGGCAAGGTACTATCACCGGGTTTTATTGACGTTCATACCCATGATGACAGAGCTTGTTTGGATAAACCGGATATGGTGCCGAAAATCAGCCAGGGGGTAACAACCGTCATCGTAGGTAATTGTGGACTGAGCCTTGCTCCACTGATCGGGCAATCCACTATTCCCGAGCCGCTCAATTTGTTGGGTAATCCGGAGCAATTCGAGTTCGCAAGTTTTGCCGATTATGTTGACGCTGTTAACCGAACTGCGCCGGCAATCAATATCGCCGCCCTAGTTGGTCACAATACGCTGCGGGTAGCAGTCATGGACTCACTGGATCGCGAGGCCAATAGCGAAGAAATACAGGTCATGCAGGGCCTTCTAGCCGACGCTCTTGATGCAGGAGCGGTAGGCATGAGTTCGGGCGTATTTTATGTGCCAGGGCAGGCTGCGACATTGCACGAGCTGGTGAGTTTGGCAAAAGTAGTCGCTCAAAAGGGCGGTGTTTATACCTCTCATATCCGGGACGAGTATGATGATATTATGGGGGCTTTGGAAGAGGCTGTAACCACGGCTAAGCAAGCCGAGACGCCACTGGTGATCTCGCATCACAAATGTGCCGGGGTACAAAACTGGGGCCGTACAGAGCAAACTCTGCCTTATATCGACAAAGTCCGTGAGCACCAGTGTGTGCACATGGATTGTTACCCCTATCACGCGGGTTCCAGTGTGCTCGACCCAGAGTTGGTCGACGGCAAAATTGAGATCATGGTGACTTGGTCGCAGCCTCATCCTGAGATGGGTAGCCGCATGTTAGCGGATATTGCCCATGAATGGGACTGTACAGAGAAGGAAGCGGCAGAAAAGTTATTGCCGGGCGGTGGATGCTATTTCCAGATGCACGAAGATGATGTGCGCCGGGTTTTAGCGCACCCAGCCAGTATGATTGGCTCAGACGGTCTGCCTAACGATCCACATCCTCATCCGCGCTTGTGGGGCGCGTTTCCTCGCGTATTGGGCCACTATTCCCGCGATTTGAAATTACTGCCTCTAGAGCAGGCTGTTCACAAGATGACCGGGCTTTCTGCTCGCGAATTTGGCTTGCGTCGGCGTGGTCAGATCCAAATCGGTTATCACGCTGATCTGGTATTGTTTGACCCTGATAGAGTTATCGATAAAGCGTCTTTTGACAATCCATGCGTACCGGCTGAAGGCATCGATATGGTGTGTGTTAACGGCACCATTGCCTGGCGTGACGGAGCGTCAACTCAATCCCGAACTGGTTGTTTTATCCGCAGAAGCAAATGCAATGAGGACGCACTATGACGCTTGCACTCATAGACTGGATATTTATCGTTGGTTTTTTATCGTTATCACTTCTAATTGGACTCTGGGCAAGCAAAAAAGCCAGCAAAAGCAGTGGAGAGTTTTTCTTAAGCGGCCGCAGCATGCCCTGGTGGTTATTGGGCGCATCTATGGTGGCGACGACATTTTCCACTGATACGCCAAATCTGGTGACCGATATTGTGCGTACTCAAGGCGTAGCAGGAAATTGGATCTGGTGGGCGTTCCTACTGACCGGTATGGTGACCTGTTTTATTTATGCCAAGTTGTGGCGTCGCTCCGGTGTGACTACCGATCTCGGTTTTTACGAGTTACGTTATAGCGGCCGCGCTGCAGGCGCTTTGCGGGCGTTTAGAGCGCTGTATCTTGGGGTGTTTTTCAACATCATGGTAATGGCCATGGTGTCTCTGGCTGCGATAAAAATTGGGGCTGTGATTTTGGGGTTATCTCCCCTGGAAACCATCGTCATTGCCGGGGGCGTGACCTTACTTTTCAGCACGCTCGGCGGCTTCCTTGGAGTCGTGGTGACCGATTTGATCCTGTTTGTTATTTCTATGGTCGGGGCTGTATGGGCTGCCGTTGTTGCGGTTTCTCTGCCTGAAGTTGGTGGTTTGACGGCATTAATCAATAATCCGGCGGTTGCGGATAAAATTAGCTTTTTGCCAGATTTTTCTAATTGGGAAGTGGCGCTGACGGTGTTTATTATTCCTTTAACCGTGCAATGGTGGAGTGTGTGGTATCCAGGGGCAGAGCCCGGTGGTGGTGGGTATGTCGCACAACGTATGCTCGCAGCCAAGAACGAGCAGAATGCACTGGGTGCTGTGTTGCTGTTCCAAATTGCCCACTATGCGTTGCGCCCCTGGCCATGGATCCTCGTGGCGCTGGCATCACTGGTTGTATTTCCTGACCTGGCGAGTATTGAAAAAGCCTTTCCTGATTTAGATCCATCCGTTATTGATCATGATCTGGCGTATCCGGCCATGCTGACATACTTGCCGCACGGTCTATTAGGACTGGTTCTGGCCTCACTGATTTCGGCTTACATGTCGACTATGTCGACTCAGCTTAACTGGGGCGCATCCTACGTGGTAAACGATTTCTATAAGCGCTTCGTGCATCCGCAGGCCAGTGAAAAGCAATTGGTTTTGGTTGCGCGTCTGGTTACCGTGGGTTTAATGGTACTGGCATGTATCTTTGCTCTATTCCTACAGTCTGCATTGCAGGTTTTCAGTATTCTGCTGAGTATCGGCGCAGGGACAGGCTTACTATTTTTACTACGTTGGTTCTGGTGGCGTATTAATGCATGGAGTGAAATTAGTGCCATGATCATTTCGTTTGTCGCCGCATTGTATTTTCAAATGGCTGAGCTCAACGGGATGAGCGATGCAATGCGTTTGGTGTCTAGTGTAGCAGTAACAACCGTTGGCTGGTTGGCAGTGACTTTGCTAACGCCGGCAACTGACAGAGATACTTTGAAAGCGTTCGTACAACGTATTCAACCTGGTGGGCGTGGCTGGAAAAACATCGAGCTGGAGATGGCCAATGAAGGCCTCGATATTACACCTGGAAGTAATAATTTCTCCATGTCACAAGCTATTGGCTGTGTGTTTAGTGGCTGCGTAGCGGTGTATGCATTGCTGTTTGGTATTGGTAGTGCGATATATAGTGAGCGGCTACAGGCGACAGTATTATTTACAGTAGCTTTCATCGCATTGTTTTACATCTGGCGAGCAGTGAGCGGACAATCTGCTGAAACAGCCGATGAGCGGGGTGAGAGATGCTAAGTACGCGCCCAGTTTTAATTGCCGTTGATTGGGGGACAACCAACTTTCGTGCGTTTTTGCTTAATGGCGAGGGCTGCTGCGTTGACGTTCGCAAGGCGAATACTGGCATTGCGAATGCTGACATGCAGCATTCAGAGATACTGCACAAGCAATTGGATGATTGGTTAACGCCAAACCCGGGTATTCCCGTAGTCCTCTGCGGTATGGTTGGAAGTCGCCAGGGATGGGCTGAAACCAGCTATATATCATGTCCGTTTAATGCACAGAATCTGGCCAGAGACTGGGTACAGGTAAGTACTTTCAATCAGGGAAAGTGTTGGATAATCCCTGGAGCGCAATGCAAAACGAGTGCAGGCTACAGTGATGTAATGCGGGGTGAAGAAACTCAGTTGTTAGGGGCAATAAGCTTGCTACAGGAACCTGTTAACGCGATATGTATGCCCGGAACGCACAATAAGTGGGCCTTGATTGAGCAAGGTAGCGTGACCAGTTTCCGCACAGCAATGACCGGAGAAATGTATCACCTTTTATCGCAGTATTCATTGCTGTCTCATTCCGTAGAGCAGAGCAGTGAATTGAACTGTGAAGTGTTCTTGGCCGGTGTTGAACTGGCCCGGCGAGAACCGAATTTACTGCAGCACTTGTTTTCGGTGCGCACTAATCATTTGTTAAACGTCTATACGCCCGCGCAAAGCAGCGCATACTTGTCTGGTTTGTTAATCGGTCGTGATGTAGCCAGTATGCTGGATTGTGGATTGTTATCCCCAAATGCCCGCGTAGCAATCGTAGCCTCCGAAACCCTAGCTAAGCGTTACGAAATGGCGCTACTCGCCTGTTCTTTTCAGTCTTTGTATGTACCAGGAGAGCTCGCTGTCACCCGAGGCATATTTGAAGTGGCGAAAGCCGCTAACATCATTCATCTAAATCCATCTCAACAAGCATGTAAAGGGAGTTCTTGTGTCAAGTAAGCATCAACATTTACCACTTATTGCTATTTTAAGAGGAATTACGCCGGACTATGCAGTTCCAATTGCTCAGCAAATAGTCGCAAATGGTATTACTCAAATAGAAGTACCGCTGAATTCACCCAATGCCTTGCAAAGTATTGCGAACATGGTCGAATCCCTGCCTGAGCACATTATTGTTGGCGCGGGAACAGTATTGCATCCAGATCAAGTTAGGGCGTTGTCTGACATTGGCGCAAAATTAATTGTGTCGCCAAACCTGAACCCAGAGGTAATTGCACTGACGCGGAAGTTAGGCATGATCAGTGCGCCTGGTGTGGCCACGCCAAGCGAAGCATTTGTGGCATTGGATGCCGGCGCATCCCTACTTAAAGTATTTCCCGCTGAACAAATAAGTCCGAAAGCTCTAAAAGCCTGGTGTGCAGTTCTACCAGCCAAAACACAGATTGTTCCAGTTGGAGGTATCGATGAAAATACTATGGCGCAGTATTATGAAGCCGGTGCAACCGGCTTTGGGCTTGGTGGGAGTCTTTACTCGGTAGGTCAAAGTGTTACGGTGACGGCACGAAGAGCGGTGGCGTTAGTAGCAGCGTGTAGACAAACAATGGAGATAGCATAGATTGTTTCAATGACCTTAACTGATGGATGGTGTCTATATATATGACTACAGACACCAATCTGTCATTATTGATAATCTCGCTAAATGAGGTATGGGCATAAGTGACAGAATCAAATATGCACCAAAAAGTTCGGCTGTTGAGCATCAACCTGGAATATTAGCTGCACAAAATAATCCGAGGTTGCCGGATGCTAATACTCCGAGGAGAATTAGTGAATAAAAAAAGCGTAACGTAATCTCTGAAATTCTGCCAGCGAATTTGATATTTATGTAGGGTGATGAAACCGTATTTTACTTGGTTTCTTAGGCAAATAAGACTGGTGACTTTTTTGGAAGTCTTTCTCCATCTTCGGGCACTTACCTTCTTCTCTGAGCAGACGGATTGCTTCCTGTTCCGGTGTCAGTGTCCCATTATCTCGAAATGCATGCGCACCTTATGACTTCTGTTTTTTAAGTCTGCGCCCTAATATATTTGCGCTAATACCAGGACAACGAGCAGCCTCAGCAATATTATAATTATTGATCAATAACCAGACTCTCTGCGTCCAGTCGAGTTAATTATCTCTTAACTGGAGGCATGAATCTATTGAGGCACGTCAACCAGGATAACAATGGTGCATGGAAGGTTGAAGAGGCAGAACCTTATGAGTTGGGTAAAAGGAGCGCGCAGTTGAACAGTACGGTAAAGGCAATATCTATGGTCTGGAAGACCAAGAAAGGCAGCTGAATGAAGTTACCGCATTACGGTTAACAGGTAACCAAGGTAGCGGCATGGCTTGGGCCAAGCTCATTCGAAACATCTCTTCAAACCAGGCGCTGCCTGCAGCTTGCAACAGCATCGCAAATCACCACTACTGATTGATAGTGAAAAGTAACTTAAACCTCTGTGAATGCTGACTTTTTGATACCTGTAGATATGAAACAATACTCCCGGGAGGTTGTCCGAAGGATAAACAGCGTGTATACAATGATGTGATGTTTCTTACCATGTTGTGAAGGTTTTTCATGTCCTTTCGTTATGACCTCCGGTGGCTTGGATGCGTTCTTTGGATAGCCATAGTGAATCCCGCAGACGCTCAATCACCACCTGAACTGGCTCAGCTAGTCAAAGAGTTGACCTCGCAAATTATTGATGCGCGTAATGCAGGAAATATGCAGCGAGCCGACGAACTGGCAGAGATTTTTATTAGCCAGGCCAGGGATCAAAATAACGCCAGCCTAGAAGGCGAGGCTTTGTATCAGCAAGCGCGCAATGCTATGGAGCGAAATCAGTATGATGAGGCGCAAAGCAAACTAACCTTGGCGATTACGCGCTTTAAGAGCGTTAATGATCGGCAAGGGCTTGGCCGGGCTTACCGCCAAATGGGGTTAACCTACCGTTATCAATCCAGTTACTCTAAAGCGCTGCAATACGTTTACCTGTCGATGCAGATTTTTCAGCAGTTAGACGACAAGAATGCCATTAGTTCGGCTTATAACAGCATCGGTGTAGTGCTGGAAAAGATGGGGTATTACGAAGAAGCTCTTGAAGCTCACCAACAAGCACTGGAAATGAATAGCGAGCTCAATGATAAATCCGGGGTGGCCAGTGCGTTATATAATATCGGCGATTTGCGCCGGAGGATGGGGGATTGGGGCACTGCGCTAAGCTATTTCGAGGATGCGCTGAAATTGGATATTGCTTCAGGCAACTCAAAAAATATCGCCTATAGCAATAACAAAATAGGTTATCTACTCAATTCCATGGGGCAACACGAGCGGGCGCGGAGTTATATTCTTAAAGCGTTGGAATTATTTCGTAAAATTCAGGCACCGCGAGATACTGACTGGGCCTTATCATCGCTGGCCCAATTAGAAATGGACAGTGGTAATCTAACCACTGCCACAACCCTCATTGAGGGTGTGATTGAGCGTGCCCGGCAAAATGATTATCGCAGTTTACTGGTTGATGCCTTCGAGATTGCTGCTGAGCTTGATTACCGGCAGAAAAAGTATGCCTCAGCATTGCAATACATTAACGCGGGTTTGCAACTGGCCATACAAAATAATGAACTCGCGCATCAGTCCGAGTTTGAGGCGTTGCAGGTAAAGGTTCATCTGGCTAACGACTCGTTGGAACAGGCGTTCGAGGCGTTACAAAGACAAAAACGGCTTGACGATCAGCGGTTGAATGACGTACGTGTTGAAGGCATTGCAAAAGTGCAGGCTCAGGCGGAATTTGTGCGCCGCGCCCATCAAATCGAACTGCTTGAAAAAGAACAGGCACTTGAGAAGACATCACGCATTTTGTGGATGACGGCAACCTTTACTATTATCTGTTTATGCCTGCTTCTGTTGTTACTTTACAGTCGGTTAACTCAGCGCCGGATTAACAGCCAGTTGGAACAAAAGGTTGCCCAACGCACTCTGGAACTGGAAGAGAAAAACCAGCAGTTGTCGGCAGCGTATCAGGAAGTAGAAGCCATTAGCCTCACCGACAAGCTCACCGGATTACATAATCGCCGGTTTCTGGAAAGCCATATTGAGCCCGATTTGGAGCATTCGCATCGGCTTTACTACGACTGGCATGTCGGCAAGACAGATAAACCGGTCCAGGCCGATGTCGTTTTGTTTATTATCGACCTGGATGACTTTAAAAAGGTTAATGATTCCTATGGTCATAACGTCGGCGATAGTATTCTGGCTCAACTCGCCCAGCGTATGAAGCAGGTGTTTCGCCAGTCCGACTACGTGGTGCGTTGGGGCGGCGAAGAGTTTGTGGCCGTTGCTCGCTTTATTAACCGGGAAGAAGCGGCACTGTTGGCGCAGCGGATGCTTGAGATAATTAACTCTGACCCCTTTAATTTTAGTTTAAATGAAACGCACAAGCAGACCTGCTCTATTGGCTATGTGTGTTTTCCTCTGGTGCCCCAAGCGCCCGACCTGAAAATCAGTTTAACATCACTCATGGCGATTGCTGACGGTTGTCTTTATACCGCTAAATCAGCGGGTAAAAATACCTGGGTTGGCGTTGAATCTGCTGAGGATCCGAAGTTATTTGATGATGAGACATCGTTACTCCGGATAGAAAGTTTACTGCAAAATGAGGAGGTTGTTATCAGACGAGGTCTGGGTTAGTTAGCGGTGAGCGGGGACGCGGTAACCACAGAGACAGTCAGCCTGTGCAGTTAGCGTTGCAAATATCTATGCCTTGGGTTTTTATGCGGTGATTATTTGGAATTGAGCTAAACTTTCTATAAGTTTACGATTATGAAAGAAATTTATGAAACACTGCTTAGTGCTTGTATAGGAAGACAATGTGTTCAGATAAACGGCAACAGACAAACTTCGGTGATTCCTATGATGCGGCAGAACTGAGATTTTTGGATCTTATCTGTTCTCTGACCAAAGTATCTATTCAGGGTTACGACAAGCGCAGAAATGTCATCTACTGGAATGAATCGAGCGAAGAAATTTATGGGTTCCCTCGTGAAGAGGCCATCGGGAAAAAGCTAGAAGAGCTGATAATTCCTCCCCCTATGCGGGATGAAGTCCTCACTCTGCACCAACGATGGCTGGATAAAGGTGTGCCCATTCCGTCGGCTCAGTTGCCGCTACAGCGTAAGGACGGCAGCATCGTACACGTCTTCTCCTCTCACGTCATGCTCAAAGCCCATACCGATTCGCCGGAGATGTTTTGTATCGATATTGATTTGAGTGAACAACATGCGGCGCGGGAGAAACTCGAACAAATGGCGTCTACCGACTTACTTACCGGGTTGCCCAATCGTCGTCACCTTGAAAATACCTTACATAGTCGTATAGCCAAAGCACAGAATGCTGGTGAGCAGTTTGCTGTATTTTTTCTCGATCTGGACATGTTTAAAGAGGTTAACGATACGCTCGGTCACGCATGGGGCGATGAACTTTTACAAGCGGTCTCGCAGCGTTTGCACGAGTGCCTTGAGGGTAAAGGGTTAATCACTCGTTTTGGTGGTGATGAGTTTGTAGTGGTGAGTGATGTCCTGGATGACGTTGGTGCCAGAGAGCTTGCTGGCAAGCTGACCGATTGCTTTCAGGAAGCGTTTGAGTTGAGCGGTGAAAATGTGCGCATTACCCTTACCGTAGGCATCAGCCTGTTTCCCAAAGACGGTACAAAGGCCGGTGATTTGCTGAAAAACGCAGATTTGGCTATGTACGACGCAAAAGCGAAAGGACGAAACCGCTACGAGTTTTTCAGTGAATCTTTGGCCTTGCAACTGCAGGCGCAGCGTGCTCTGGCCGCGCAATTACATGAGTCGCTGAATAATAATGAATTTGAATTAGTTTATCAGCCGCAGTTTGATTTAAACACGGGTCGGATTGCAGCCTGTGAAGCCTTGCTCCGCTGGCGGCCAATGAAGGCGGTTGCCAGTGTTTCTCCTGCCATTTTTATTCCGGTTGCAGAGCGTACTGATCTTATCCTGCGTATGGGGCGCTGGGTAATGGAACAGGCATGCCAGCAGGTAAAAGCATGGCGTGATAAAGGCATTCAAATCCGTGTCGATATCAATGTGTCCGGGCGGGAACTGGTTGAGTCGGGTTATTTTGCCACCCTTGACGATTGCCGCTTGCGCCACGGGCTTGCGCCTTGTGACATCGGGATCGAGTTAACCGAGAATATTCTTATTAAGGCGGGCAGCGAAGCCCTTGAGGAGCTTAAGAAGCAGCGGGATAAAGGCGTTGAAATCTCGGTTGACGATTTTGGTGTGGGTTACTCATCGCTGAGCTATTTAAAACATTTCCCGGTAAGTCACCTTAAAATAGATCGTACTTTCTTAAAAGACGCCCCTGAAAGTGCTTACGATGGTGCACTCATGGAAGCCATTGTTAATGTGGGTCACAAACTCGATTTGTTTATTGTGGCGGAGGGGGTGGAAACCGAAGAGCAGTCTCTGTATTGTCAGGACCTTAAAGTCGAATATGCTCAGGGTTTTTTGTATGCTAAACCAATGCCAGCCGAAGAACTTGAAAAGCTATTGATCCCCAGCGAGTAGTGGCGCAATGTCGCTATCACTTTTTACTCAGTTGTAGCTGGGTAAACAGTGGGAAGTGGTCAGAGCCGTAACCCGACAACCTTTCCACCTTCACCATCTCGAAATCCTTTGAGTGAAAAATATGATCCAGCGGCCAGCGCACCAGCGGGTATTTGGCGTGAAAGGTGTTATAAAAGCCGCGTCCAATGCGTGGATCCTGAGCTTTGCTAAGCTTACGAAATCGACGGGTGCTGGGCGACCAGGCCACGTCATTTAAATCGCCCGACACAATTACGGGATCGTTATGCTCGGCCATTTCTTTACCGATGACGGCTAATTCAGTGTCTCTGGGCGCGGCAGATTCATTTTCGGTTGGGCTCGGCGGTTTGGGATGCAGAAAATAAACCGTTATCTGAGTGCCATTAATATCAATTTGCACTTCCATGGACGGCACATCATCTTCTATTACATAGCGTATTTGTTCACCTTTAAAAGGCAACTTGCTGTACAAGTGCATGCCATAAAGGTTTTCCAGCGGGCAGGCTAAGCGGTGCGGATACTCGGTGTTAATCGATGACATAGCGTCCTGCCAGGCCTGGTTACTTTCCAGCAGCACCAGCATATCGGGCTGGTACTGAGCTACCAGTTTCTTTAATCCATCATAGTTATCGTTATACATATACACGTTACTGGTAAGAATACTGAGGGTGTTGTTGGCATCCGCATGGCTTACCTGCTTTACCTGTTTGGGCCACAGTACAGTATAGGGCAGGATCCAAATTGCCTGATAAATGCCCGCAGTCGTCAGGGCTGGTATCATCACTGCTGCTGACTCCGGGTGAGCCATCGCCAGAAAAGCCCAGCCAGTAATACACAACAAAATTAATACAAACAATTGTAAACGGGGAAACTCCCAGACTCTGATAAGCCAGTGTTTACCGGGCAGGTGAGGTGCCAGGGTAGTAAACAGCATAAACAGGCTTGCGATGAGCAGCGTGATGTACATTAGTCGTCCATGATCAGCAGGTCCTGCAGGTAAGATACCTTTATTCCTTAACTTTTCATACTTAACCGTTATATTCGATCAATCCTCGTGGTTCAATTCACTAGTTGAGAAAAGTTGCTTAATGGGCGTATGATCATCGTTTTTCCGTAATAAGAATTCCCAATGTATCAGAATTTTCAAGCGGAGCTGGCCTGGGCTACGCTCCATATGCCACGCACTCGCGCTGCTATTAATGCGTTACCGGCTCTCAAGGGGGTAAAACTTGCCTGTAATATGCATCTCGATTTAAAAATGGCACCGCTGGTGGCCGGGTTACTCGATGCGGGTTGTGAAGTATTTCTGACCACTTGTAACCCCACTACCGTGCAGGATGATGTCGTGGCGCATCTGGTGAGCAAAGGCGCAGTCGCCTATGCCTGGCGCGATATGAGTGCCAAAGACTGGTCTGATTCTTTTGATAAGGCGCTTGCCTGGGGGCCAACTCATTTATGTGAAATGGGCGCCGACCTCACCACACGCTTACATGAAGGCAATCTTCAACCAGCCATTATTGCTGGCCTGGAAGCAACCGGCTCAGGCATCAATCGTTTGGGCAACGTGACGCCGCGTTATCCCATTTTTAACTGGGATGACCTGCCGGTAAAAGAAGGGCTGCATAACCGCCACATGGTGGGACTGAGTGCCTGGCAAACCTTTTTCCAAACCACACATCTGACGTTGCACGAAAAAGTTGTGGTGGTGATTGGTTATGGATTAGTGGGGCAGGGTGTCGCCGCCTCGGCCAAAGCCTTTGGCGCACAGGTGCAGGTGGCCGAACTGGATCCGGCCCGCGCTCTGCAGGCTAAATATGATGGCTGGCCGGTGGTCGATTTGAGTGAGGCGGTGAAAACCGCAGATGTTATTGCCACGGCTACCGGTGCTTATGGCGTAGTAAGTGCCGCGCACCTCGATAGCATGAAAGACGGAACCTTTATGTTAAACGTGGGTCATGTCGCGCAGGAAATCGATGTGCCTTACCTTAAACAGAATGCTACCCACAACGAGCCGATGCCATATGTTAACGCCTACCAGTTGGGCGATAAAACGTTGTTTTTGCTGGCTGACGGTTCTATGTTTAACCTTACCGCCGGCTATGGCGACAGCTTAAACGCCTTTGATGTAACGTTGGCAGTAATGGCGGCGGGGATTGGCCATATTGTAGGGGAGGGAGCTTCGGCAGAACAAGGCCTGTATTTGCTTCCCGAGCATGCGTGGATGAGCGCACTCTGATCAGCCCATCTACAGGAGGTGCATTTGCACCTCCTGTTCTTATTACTGCGTTAAAACGTCTTTCAATTTCTGTTTACATGGGTACCCCAATGGTAGCGCTCATGGTAGAAAAAGTGTTGTGTCTGGTGCTGAAATTCATTGTCTCGACGGTAAGTGGTACATCTATTGTGCCGCCAGCGAAGAAGGCGATATCTGGGCGTTGCGGCATTAAGCGTTGGCGTGTACAGGCCAACGCTTAATGATGAGCGGGTATAACTGGGCATGATGCACGCCGAAAAATCCTTTATCGACTTCGCCCTCGATGCCACCGTGTTTGAAAATAACGGTAAGCACTATTTTTGCTGGGCTGAGAAAACCGGCGGACAATTCGCTGCATCTAACCTGTACCTGGCTGAAATGGGAGCGTCTATTAAACTTAAAACCACGCAGTTTATGCTTACTATCCCCGATTATGACTGGGAGCGGGTTGCTTTTTGGGTAAACGAAGGTCCGGCTGTGCTTAAGCAAGGTGGTAAAATCTTTATTGCGTTCTCGGCTAGTGATACAGGCACCTGCTACTGTATGGGTTATATGGAAGCCGATGAAAACGCCGATCTGCTCGACAGTAATTCATGGACCAAAACCCACATGCCGGTGCTGGCAACTGATTACGACCAGAAGCTCTTTGGTCCCGGCCACAACTGTTTTACCGTTGCCGAAGATGATGTAACACCGTTGTGTGTTTATCATGTCAGGGATTATGAGCATGCTGTGGGCAAGCCGGTATTTAAACTCTACTAAACTCCTTATAAAACCACCGCTTGGCTGAGCGGTGGCTTGTACTTTTACGCAGATAAGTCCTTTCCCGAAACGCCTTTTTAAAAAATGATAACCGACTAGCGGTGAAAACCTCCCCTAAACGCTATACTGTGTAATAAAATGATTAAAAATTCGCCATGTTGTCAGGTTTCCCCCGGCCTGTTGATCGTTGTTGGTGACGATATCCAACATACAAGGAAAGAAGCATGGCTACGTCTGTTAACGGGCTCTCCAGTACTGACAGCTCCTCCTGGACTGATTTTTATACCAGCGTTAAAACCAGTGGTTTTCATTTTATTTTTGTAGCACTGATTTGGGCTTTTTTCTTTGGTGTCGGTCAAATTCAGGACATGATTCAACAAACCAATGGCTATGGACTGGACGAGTTAGGTTTTTCGGTACTATACGTTTTCGCCAGTGTGTATTTTTCGTTGGTAGTTTGGCTTACGTTGCGGCTCATTTTTGATATTAAAAGCTATGAAATGCAACAGAACGTCAGGATTTCTTTGCTTGGCTACATAGTGCAACAGTTAAGTACGCACCGAGAAAACTACTATGCCGGACGTTGGGGCATTCAGCTACCTCGTTACCTGTCGGCTATTCCATCAATTGGCGCTATCATTTATGCGGTGTCCAGCGGGTTTTGGTGGGTTGCACTGTTAGCCGTGTTTAGTACGGCGCTGGTACTTATCTTCTTAATTAAACGTCCTAAAGATTCCCATGCCTTAAGCGTTCAACGTTGGTTCTGGATCCTGCTTGGCCTGTTCGCCGTTACGGCCTTTATTGCGATTTTCTTTCAGTCTGCATTTATTGCAATTTTTAATGGTTTAAACCTCATTTGGTGGGGGCTGGCCAGCATGTTGTTTGGCTTTGTTCTGACGGCTTATTTCATGTTTGATACCCTCAACTATGGAAGTCATCGCTTCGATATCCATTGTTTAAAAAATGCTTTTAGTAAACCTTACCCGGTGCTTCTCACCATTATTCTGATTCCAATTGTGGCAGGTGTACTGCCAACGTCCGATAACCATCAGGTGCGCTTTATTGAAGCGTCTGAAGGCTCGTCACTTTACCCGGTAAAATCGCTGGTCGATGCATTTGATCGTTTTAAGCGCAGTGAAGCCAGCAAAATACAGTTTACCGATGAGGAGCATAAAGTAACTTATGTGCCAGTGTTTCTGGTGGGGGCGCAAGGCGGCGGACTGCGCGCTTCATACTGGACCGTATTGGCATTAAATCGTTTGGAAAAGCTGTTGCCGGGGTTCAGCAATAATTTGTTTTTACTTACTGGGGCGTCGGGTGGTTCGGTGGGAAATGCCTTCTATTTTGCCAGTAAACACGTATCGCCGCCTGGAACTGAATGCATACTGGAAGATCTCGACCCGTCACTTAGCCTCGATCTTGCAGGTGCTGCGGATATGTGCTTTTTAAGCAATGCGGTGGGGAAAGATTACCTGTCGTCAGTAGCAACATCCTTTATGTACAACGACCTGCTTTACTCTTTTTTACCCGTGCCAGTACCCGTTTATAAAAAAGACCGGGCGACTTATCTCGAGCAGTCTTTCGAAAACGGTTTTGCCGAGGTTTACGGCAAGGTTGAAACTGGAGATGGTAAATCCATTTCTGCACTGGGCCTGGGTTACAAATCCTTTTATCGTGACTCATCCTGGACGCCGTTATTGTTAGGCACTTCCACAATACAGGAAACCGGGCTGATGTCGATTTATGCTCCGTTTCCGGTGAAAGGTGATGTGTTTAATAATAAGCTCGATACCAACTTGTATATTAACTCAGCGAACCCGAAAAAGTGGGTCATCAGTGACACTGTACCGCCTGTGCTGGATATGCGTTTAAGTACCGTCGCAGTTAATTCTGCAAGGTTTCCTTATGTTACGCCCACCGGTACGTTAAATGTTGAGGCACCTCGTGCTGAGAAGTTTCATACTGCCGATGCCGGATATTTCGATAACTACGGTGCGGCCACATTACTGGATGTGATGGAAAAATTACTGTCGCCAGTTGATGTTGATGCCGACGAATGGCAAACCGTTTATGTACCCATACCTGTGATCCTGAAAAATGACATCCTCATTGATAAGTACCGTCAGCACAATTCCCGCAGTGTGTTCGATATTGGCGAACCGAATATCTCCGCCAATACCAGTAGTATCTTTGCTCATGAGCTGCTAAGCCCTATTCAGGCCCTCATTGAAATCAGGGGAGGGCTGGCTAATACCAAGCTGGCAGAGTTAATTGCTTATCAAAAGCGTCATTCTAACGTTAAAAGCTTGCTGAGAATGACGCAAAAGGATCCCCTGTGGCGTGCTTTGTTGCCTGAAAACTCTCCGGTTGTGGCGGTGTACTACCAGAAGCTAAAGGCCGAACCCGGCATAACCACCATTGAACCGCCATTAGGGTGGTGGCTGTCAAAAGGATCCAAAGAAGATATGTTGTGCCAGATATTACTGTTCCCGAATCAGGTTTACCGCGGCAACAGTCCCATCTGTAAAGCAATCCAAAAGCGACTTTAACCCTCGTTACTTATCGAAAGGAACGCAGACATGTCAGACAGCTCAATATTCAGGTTTAAGTGGTCCATAGGGACCATAATTTTAGTTTCCGTTGTTGTATTGTATTTTGGTTTCAAGATTAGTAACGCCATCGACAGCATTAAATATGCCCTTACTCCCCCAAAACTTCCTGAGTTTCAATCGTTGGAAATGCAATACGTTAACGCTAACGGCTATAAGAATGAGCCCTCTGATTGGTTTCACCATGCCTCTCAGGGGACCGCTACGATCCCTATTCCATATGCATGGCTGGTGGCCCTGGAGGCACCTAAATCCAATCCATGGTTGTTATTTTTTGGCGAGGAGGCGTTGTTTACGGGGAAGTATATGTTGCGACACGGGTTTATTGAGCAATCCGCATCGGATGACAATCCCGATGGTTTACCTATTGGCATTGCAAAAACAGAGAGTATTTATTTTGCCGGGCTTAATCGCAAAGCGGCGGCGGCTGGCTTTACTTGTGCAGCTTGTCATACCGGCCAGTTAATCTATGCCAAAAAGCGATATATAGTCGATGGCGCTCCTGCTTCGACTGATCTCGGGTTATTTACCCGATCTCTTGGGGCGGCGCTCGGACAAACCGTACTGTCCGGCAAGGTGAATATTTTAAATGGTCGCTTTGACAGGTTTGCCCGGCGTGTACTTGGGAGTAATGACAATGTTGTTACCCGCAATCAGTTAAAAGAGGAGCTCAATGAAACCATCGGGATACTGGCCAAAAGCAGCGATACCATAGCCGTAACAGAAGGTTTTACGCGACTGGATGCATTAAACCGCATTGGTAATCAGGTTTTTAATAAGGATATGTCGCGGCCTGCCAACTATTCACCCATTAACGCCCCGGTGAACTATCCGCATATCTGGACTACTTCCTGGTTTAACTGGGTTCAGTACGACGGCTCAATTATGCAGCCTCTGATCCGTAATGCCGGCGAAGCGCTGGGCGTAAGTGCTTATGTTGATACCACAGGGCCGGATGCCCAGCGTTTTGCTTCGTCGGTCAACTACACGAGCCTGGTAAAGATGGAAGGCTGGCTGGGCGGCACCAATCCAAAACTTAATGGTAATCAGTTCAATGGGCTGCTAGCGCCGGAATGGCCGAAGCGCTTTCCGGCAATTGACACTGCCCTGGCGCAGCAAGGCGAAAAACTCTACCAGCGACTGTGTCAGGGGTGTCACCTGCCAGCGGTTGACTCAACTGCGTTTTGGGATGATCGCCACTGGCAACCTATTCGCTATCAAATGCAGAATGAATTAATAACCACTACTGAACCCTATCTGACGCTGCATATTATTCCGTTGCAACACATCGGCACCGATCCCGCTCAGGCCAGAGTACTGGAAACACGCACGGTGGATACGACCGGGTTAAATCTGGCGACACAGGTTTGCACGCCGGTGCAGGTCCCTGCCCAGCAATCAGCGAGGCTGACCTATGTAAACCTTAATGACAGTGCCACGGCCAACTTTGGTTTGGCGTTGGGGGCATTTGTTGAACGGACCAATCAGCAGTGGTTTAAGCAAAGCAATATTTCCAGCTCTCAGCAAACGCAAATGGAAGGCAGACGGCCAAACTGTTTACAGGTTGGCGCTGGGTATAAAGCGCGACCACTAAATGGTATTTGGGCCACAGCGCCTTTTCTGCATAACGGCGCTGTGGCAACGATTTATGATCTGTTAAGTACCGAGCGACCCAACTTCATTATGTTGGGAGGACAGCAGTTTGATGCCGAGAAGCTTGGTGTGGCGCAAAGTGAGTTAGTGAGTACTTTTGCAGCTAAATACGCAGGGGTAGAACACGCCTTAACGCCTGATTATAGTGATGGCTACTTCTTACTGGATACCCGCCAAAGTGGTAACAGTCAGGGCGGTCACTGGTTTGCTGAGAAATCATCAGGCAAGCAGGGTATAGTGGGGCCGACACTGGCGGAAGAGCAAAAGTATGCGCTGATTGAGTACCTGAAAACGCTCTGACCCATTGGCGTTACAAGATCGCTGGCAGAGGCTTTGATCAATGCCAATAAAAGCGATTTTTCGGGCATCTAATGCTGGGTGAAATGACCAATAACCGTTACATTAGACGGCAAGCGTTTTCTACAGCTTTTTTTTTTCGTTAATGTGCCATTGAAGTTTCGGTGGCGGTTTTCGCCGCTGGTGGCTGATGGGTAGGGTGGCCGGAACACAGGCTTTCCTGCACAATGTTGACAGAGTCTTAGCAGACTGAAATAAAATGACTATCTTTTAACGAGTATTTAAGGATATATGTGGTGTAATGAGTTCACAGCCGTCGCTTACCATTCAGCAAAACCTGACGATCCGGTTACTACGGGTGTTGCGCTATAACAAGGCCCGTATTGAACGGGCGCAGGCGCTATTGCCGCCCGAGCGCCGACCGCTGTTTCATGTCATCCCTTTTTTACTACACGTTAATCATCCTGATCTCCCCGGTTATGTGGAGACCGACGCAGACCTTTTTTTTGGCCTGAATAACTTTAGTTTTCGCGACGAGATAAAAGACGCGTTGTTTACCGTTTTTCCTCAGCAACATGATTTATTTGACGACATCAAGTCTGTCTGGCCCCGCCAGCGAGCCATCGACGCTTTGGTGTTAATGGGCAGTATTGGCACTATCGCACAATCGGATAAGTCAGACTTTGATTACTGGGTTTGCGTGGATGGCGATAAACTGAATCAAGCATCTTTGGATGCCATGCAACGCAAACTTCACGCCATTGAAAACTGGGCGATGAGTTGCTACAACATCGAAGTCCACTTTTTCCTGTCGGATATCGAGAAAGTCAGAAACAATGACTTTGGCGTGGCGGAAGGAGAAAGTGCCGGGTCGGCTCAGGCGGTGTTCTTAAAGTCGGAGTTTTACACCACCAATATAGTGGTGGCGGGTAAGGCACCATTCTGGTGGTTAACCCCGGATTTCACCACCGAACAGCAGTATTATTCGCTGCTGAACGCCTTGGAGGAGGGCGGCTCACCGGATCCCAACTGGTTTATGGATCTGGGCCATCTCGACAAGCTGGATATCAAAGAGCTGTTTGGCGCGGCGATCTGGCAGTTGGGTAAAGCTATCGACTCGCCGTTTAAATCGGTATTAAAAATGGCCAAGCTTGAAGTGTTCCTGGAAAACCTGGAGCACGAACAGCCGTTGTGTAACCTATTGAAGAAACGGGTCCATCACGGCGATGAAGCACCAGGCAATGTGGCCAATATCGACCCGTATGCGCTGATGTTTGATCAATTACTGAGTCATTACCAGGCCGTCAACGAACCGGACACGGTGTTGCTGTTACAGCAGTGTCTTTACATTAAGTGCAATTGCCAGCTCAGCCACCCCGTGGCGGAGAGTGATATCACCTTTAAGCGTCGCATTATTGCCGGTCTGGTCAAGGAGTGGGGCTGGACAAAAAGTCAGATCCGCCACCTGGATAACTCTCAAAACTGGTCGCTGACCGAGTTAGTGCAACTGAGCCGCAAAATTCACCGTTTCTTAATTTATTGCTACCGGCGCATGTCCTCACAATTACAAATGGATAATCAGTCGGTCAGCCGGGAAGATATGGCCGTGTTAGGTCGTCGTCTCGATACGTTTTATTCCAAAAAAGAGCACAAGCTGGAGTTTTTACGTATTGGCTTTGATGACAAAGTATTTTGTCCGGTGATAACCATTAAACAGCACCGCCGTAAAAACGGTCAGCAGGTTTGGGCAGCGTATTACGACGATCAGTTAGGCGTGCTGGGTAAGAGTCTGGAAAAAGCCCGGATCAGCGCAGCGGAATCGCCGGTACGCCTTATTTTATGGTGTGTGTGTAATCGCGTTATAGATATCAGCACCACGGTGTTATTGGATTACGATACCGATCCGGTCACCGACAGCGACATCCATGCACTGATCAAACATTTTGGTAATATTTTTGGGCCGGTAAGGGTCAATGCCATTCCCCGGGAGGCGCTGTTAAGCCCGATGCAAATCAAGGCCTGTATGGCGGTTGTCAATTTTACGTCCAGCCGCCTTAAACCTACCGTTGATGAAGTGACCGTTATCTACACCACCACATGGGGTGAGACTTATGTGATGCCTGGAACAGAATCGTTGGATAAACTGTGGTTTGAATTGCAGGAGTCCATCCCCCGTCCTCCCTGCTACATCTTTGTGCCGGAAAGCTCGCAGCGCAAACGTATTTATCAGGCGTTCATCGACGCCGCTGAGCAGGACTTTGAATTACTCAACTACTGGTAGCCGGCGACGTTTTCAGGTCCCTTATTCCCGCGGAGGCTTTAAATGAAACTGTTTGGGCCAGTCACGGTAATTAAATACCTGCCCCTCATTGCGAATTCGGGCAATTTCTCCCAGGTCGACCGAGGCATACACCCAGTCTGGCTCGCTGTTTTCCCCTTCAGCTAAAATACCGTTAGCCGGAAAGCCATAATCAACCGGGGTATAAACGCTGGCTCTGCCCGTATTGGCATCTACCGCCGGCGACCAGTTAGCATCTCCCACCGTGGGCGATTGCACCACATAACACTGATTCTCCAGGGCGCGAGCCTGACAACCGATGCGCACGCGGTGAAAGCCCGCCTGGGTATCGGTACAACTGGGTACCAGCAGCAAATCGGCTCCCGCTACTACCTGGTGGTGGGCGATCATGGGAAACTCTGAGTCATAACAAATGTGAATGCCGATTCGTCCTAGCGAGGTATCAATCACGTTAATGTCGGTGCCTGGGCTAATGTGCCATTGTTCGTTCTCAAAACGGGTCATGATGAGCTTATCCTGATAGCCCAACAGGCCCTCAGGGCCAAACAGGTTGGCGCGATTCACAAAGCTACCATCTGCCTGAGCAGTAGGGAAAGAACTGGCCAGAATATGCACGTCATATCGGGCCGCTAACGATGTATGCAGGGCTTCCCATCGCGGCAACAGGGTTTGCATCGCATGCAGTTGCTGAGCTAAGTCACTGTAAACCGTTTCACCAAACAGGGATGCCAATTCCATGCTGCCATACTCTGGAAAAACCAGCAGTTTGGCACCTTGTTTGGCGGCGCGACTTACCCAGTCATCAAGTTTGCTGGCAAACTCGTCCCAGTGCTCAAAGAAACCGATGTCATATTGTGCCGTAGCCAGTTTAAACGTGTGCATTAATACTCCTGAGTGAGCGTTTTCATCCAGAATGTCATGGGTTTGGCAGACTCCTGAGAATCACCCACTTCCTTCCAACTGAAGGTGGTAGTCAGGTCGGCACATTTCTGGTAGCCGCGGCGTTGCCAGAATGCGTCCAGAGGTTGATAGTCCGCCGGTCGGGCCGGGTGATCAACTGGTCGCTGAACCGCACAAAAGCATGAGTGGGCGATACCGGCGATGGATTTAGCGTGTGCCTCTCGATAATTAAAAAAGGCAACGCCCGCCCCCTGACCTCGATATTGCGGCAGCAGCACTGACTCGCCACAATAAAAAATGCGCTGAGTATCGAAGCCTGCGTTGATAAAAGGCTGCTTCACTTCCGCCATTTCATGTTGCAGCGGTAGGCCGGTGGACGCGCCTACCGCTTTAGTGCCGTCGAATGCCATCACAATAACACTGTTGGGTGCCTCAATATAGGTACTCAGATAGCGGGCTTCGTACGCCGCATCGCCATCGTATAAATAGGGGAAATCGCGAAACACCTGCATACGCAGATGTGCGAGTTCATCTATATATTGATGCAGCGGTGCGCCGGATAAACATTTAAAAGTAAGCATAAAGGTTGTTGTATGGCAATCAGGCCGAAACCTGTGCGATCCAGTCTTCGAGGTTGTAATAATTTGTAACCCGGGCAACTTTGCCATGCCGAATATCAAAAAACGCACCGGCGGGCAGTTTGTAGGTCTGACCATTTGCTTCGGGTAATCCATCATCGGTGGCCAGGTATTCGCCTAATACGGTGAACTCCACCGCGGCACGATCGCCGGCCGTATTGGTCATCACCTCGATATCCACAATGGTTTCTTTGTAGTTTTTATTCATGCGATCCATAAACGCCAAAAAGGCATCCTTACCAACTTCCCGGGCGCCCTGATTAATGTCATGAATAACATCATCAGTGAGCAGCGACAGAAAGGTTTCCATGTCCTGCTTATTAAAGGCAGCGTAGTAATCCTGAAGTAGTTGAGCCGTTATCTGATTCATTCAGCAAACCCTAAAAGGTTAAAAACGCATGATAATCTGCCAGCCTGGGAGAATAAACAGGTATACCGCGGCGATTTATCTTGTAATACCAGTTAGCCAGCAACATATCTAAGGGGCTTTGGGTCAGCAAGTCGCTGAACAGGTTATTAGTAGTAAGCTGAATAGCTTTGAGTGATGATGTGGCCTGATTGATGGTCTCTTTTTTCGTGCAGGTATCCTGATCGCTTGTATACTTAGTCAGTCGAACGGTGCATGTTTACAGTGCTGACTTTGTATACTAGTGCATCCTGAGTATTAAATTTGTTGAGTGTAAATTAATGTCGGTGAAAGACTTAAGGCGTGCATCCATCCAGAGCAGTATCAGTAAATCTGTGTGGTTACCTCTGATTGTCTTGATTATCGGCTATCTTTACGCAACAGAGGTGGGGAAAAGTTATGAAGCTCAGCGAGGCCAACTGATTACCGATGCTCTGGAGCGACGTCTGGCACAAATCAGCGAAGCGGTTAATGATCGCGTGTCACTTTATGCGTACGGGTTGTCGAGCTTAAAGGCATCGGTTGTGGCAGTAGGGATAGATAACCTGCGTTATGATTACTTGCAAACCTACGCCAGAAGCCAGAATTACAGTCAGCAGTACCCCGGAGCCCGCGGGTTTGGCTTTATCCGTAAGGTCGAGGTGGCAGATTTTGCCGAATTCATGGCGATGGCCAGGCTGGACAGGCCGGATAATCAATTCGAACTCCGCACGTTAACGCCTCACAATAACAGTTACTTTATCATCCAGTACATCATGCCTGAGCATGCCAACCTGCAGGCAATCGGGCTGGATATTGGCTCTGAAACCATGCGGCGGCGTTCTGCAGAGAAGGCCGCAAAATCGAATTCTACCCAGTTAACGGCGCCCATTACTCTGGTCCAGGCAAATCAAAAACGGTTGCAAGGCTTTTTAATTATGCAGCCGGTATACAATTCTCCGCAGGTACCCGGTGGAGATGAAGCGCGGATGGAGGCGCTGGTTGGCTGGAGCTATGCGCCATTGCTGATTGATGAAGTGTTATCTTCGGTAAGTGGTTTACGCGACGACGTGACACTTGCCATCGATGATATCTCTGCCGGTGAGGCCCTAACGTTCTTCGGGCGCCATCATGATGGCAGTCTTGATGCATTCAAAATTCAGCAAACCCTACAACTGTTCGGTCGTGACTGGCGTTTATCGCTGATGCCAAACCAGGCCTTTATCGATGGTTTGCGTTTACCGTCCAGGCAACAGGCGTTCAATAATACGCTGGCCATTGTGACCAGTCTGGCACTGGTGATTTTCAGCCTGCACATTGTAATAAGTCGTCGCGCCGATGCAAAACGTTATGAACGGGAGTTGGCCGAAGCCAATCAGCGCGCCCTGGAGTTAAACAACGAAAAGCTGGAAGGCGAAGTAGCCGCCCGTACTTATGAGATAGCCCAGGCGAATATTTTGCAGCGGCGGATTCTGGAAAGCGCCGGCTATGCGCTGATTGCTACCGACAATGAGGGCCTGATTACCGCTTTTAATCCGGCCGCAGAAAGACTGATTGGCTATCGGGCCGACGAAATGATTGGCAAGCAAACCCCCGTCGTTTTTCACCTGTTTGAAGAGATGGAAGCCCGGGCAGCGGAACTCACCGAAGAGCTTGGACGGCCAATTGAACCCGGCTTCGATGTGTTTGTAGAAAAAGTGATAAACGGTAATACTGACATCAACAACTGGACCTATGTGCGTAAAGACGGTTCCACGGTGCCGGTACGACTGAGTGAGACCAGTTTATTCGATGAAGACGGTAAGCTATTTGGCTTTCTCGGTATCGCCTACGATCTCACCCCGCAGTTAAAACGCGAGCAGGAATTAAAAGAAGCACGGCAACTGGCAGAACAAGCGAATGAGGCCAAGTCCAGTTTTCTGGCCAATATGAGTCATGAGATCCGCACGCCGTTAAACGGTATTTACGGTGCACTCCAGTTGATTCGCCGTTCCGATACGGGTGAGCAACACGCTGGTTTGCTGGATAAGGCGATTTACTCCACCCGCAATCTGAGTCGGATTATTAACGATATCCTGGACTTCTCTAAAATTGAAGCGGGTAAGATAACTATCGACCCTCATCGTTTCAGTTTGTCGACGATGCTTGATGGTCTGCAATCTGATATGTCGATGTTAGTAGGTAATAAACCAGTGGCGCTGATCTTTGACAATCAGGCAAATCATGATGTCTGGATTGGTGATGCGGTGAGAATGCGTCAGGTGCTGCTGAATATCTGCACTAACGCCATAAAATTCACTGAGCAGGGAAAAGTCACTATTTCTGCGCGCAACACCGCCAGAGATGGATTGCTGTTCAGCATTACCGATACCGGTCAGGGTATGACAAAAGATGCCCTGGCACGATTGTTTGATCGCTTTGAACAAGCCGACTCCTCGACCACCCGAAAATATGGCGGTACCGGACTCGGCATGGCAATAACCCAGTCGCTGGTGCATTTAATGCACGGCAAGATCCGAGTGGCCAGTACGCCAGGTGAGGGCTCCCGATTTATTGTAACGTTGCCGGTCATTAAGGCGGCCGGTGATATGAATGACTCTGCGCCGGGTAAGGATGACAAAGCCCCCGATTTAAGCAACACAATGATCCTGGTCGCCGAAGACAACGACATTAATTGTTCCGTGATGGAGGCGATGCTGGCAGAAACCAAAGCAACCCTCTTTTTTGTCGAAAACGGCCTGGAAGCCGTTGAGTTTGTGAAAAAGAAATACCCGGACTTGGTATTGATGGATATTCAGATGCCGGTAATGGATGGGGTTGAGGCCTGTCAACAAATTAAACGTGAGCACCCGGAATTGCCGGTGGTTGCGGTAACCGCCAATGCCATGGCAGTAGATGTTGCGCTCTACCGTGAAGAGGGCTTTGATGATTATTTATCGAAGCCTGTGGACGTGGGGCAACTTAACGCTGTACTGGCTCAGTATCTTGTTTCACAGGCGGATTAATTCGGGCAGTCCTTTGCCCGTCTGATGATTATTGGATATCGGTCGTGGTTTGCTCGGTTGCCGTTACCGTTGTTTCGACTACGGCCTGGAAGCTGAATATGTCAGCATTCTCATCGGTTTCCGGTTCGTCGTTCAACGCCAGGCAACTAAACCCTACAGTGTAAGGACCGGCAGGCAGGTAGCCAGCGACGAACTCGTAGCTCTCACTCTCTTCACTGTAATTGACGTTAGCCACTGTGTAGGGCGAGATTTCATCGGCGTTGGCCGGTTGGTCTGCATCGTCGCCGAGCAGCGTTTCGTCCAGCGAATCGCCTTCATAAATATAAACGGCATTACCGCTGTTCATATCTATCTTTTCGGCACACGCCGCGCTTTCAATTAACGCTGGAGATACCGTGCCGAGTAACGTACCCACTGAGTCGTTTGCGACTAATCGCACGCCCCGCGGTTTTAAGAAAATAGTGTTGGGTTGACCAACCGGGTCGACCAGGCTTTTACGCAGATCAAATTCTACGGTATAGGCAGCTCCTACCCCTGGCAGGGCTTCAATGCCGTCCAGTTTTAACTCGTTGCTGGGTACTTTGAGTTCAAAAGTGCCACTGTCCATTTCAATGTATGAGTCGTCAGTGACTTCAAGGCGCAATTGGGTATATGTGCCAGTGGGGATTGCAGTGGCATCCACGATGGTAACAAAGGCTTCGCCCTGATAATTAAGCAGGTCGATGGCCTGCGGATCATTGTTTTCATCACGTACATCAAAAGTAATCGGGCCGTCAGGACCAAAAAGCTCCACAGTATTAAAGTACACCACAACAGCGTTAGCCTGATCCACCGGTGCATCAGATACGGCGAGGCTGAAAGAAGTGGTGTCTGGTTCAGGGTTGGCATTATCACTGCCGCCACCGCCACAAGCGATCATTGAGGCAGACAGGGTGGCTACGGTGAGTGTTTTGGCTGACTGCTTCTTTAAAGCGTCTGAAACGAAATTTAACGACTTATTCATTTTTTGACTCCTGGTATCAATGCAGCTTAATATTGAGCATTTATTTCTTTTTATGTCATTGCATCGCCATTGTGCGCCATCAAGCACTATGCCATACCGGTAAGAGTTATGTTTATCAATGCCTTAGTCTAAATTTTTGTCAGTAATCAAATTTGAATAACCGGTAAATGTTGCAAATACGCTACAGAATTTACCGGTGTTTCTTTGGCATACGACCAGAGATTTAATCTGATTAATGCGTCAGCACCGCCTGAGACTGTTGTTACCTGAATGACTAGTGGTTGAATGGTCTGGTGGAAGGATTGCAGTTTAACCGGGGTTCTTTATACTGGAATTCAGACTATTAGCAGGCTGATGGCAGCAGGGAGAAAACATGAATAAGCCGGGCAGGGTACTGCGATGTTGGCTGGTGGCATTAGCCGGATTTATCGCCAGTGCAGCCACCGCAAAGGATCAGCCGTTGGCTAACCTGAAAAACTATCAGGTGAATACGCCAGCCATGATGAGTTCGGGGTTACCTGATACAACGCATTTTAACGCCTTAAAATCGCTGGGTGTTACCCGGGTTATCGACCTGATACCAGGTGACAGAGGCGAGGAGAAAGCGCTGGTTAAACACCTTGGGCTGGATTATTACAACATTCAGGTAGCGTGGGAAAACCCAACGCTGGCCAATTTTGTTAACTATGTGACGTTGATGGAAAGCACGCCCCAGCAGGGGATGACTTTAACGCACTGCAAATTGAACTGGCGGGGGGCTGTGTTTACCTACTTATATCGGGTAATCCGCCTTAAAGAAGACGAGGAGACTGCAAGAGAGGATTTAGCCGCTATATGGCAGCCCAATGATACCTGGCGGCAATTCATCGATGAGGTAAAGCAGCATTATCAGGCGGAGTAATTTTCCCGTTAACCGTTACATCTGTCGTTCAAGGAGGCAAGGATGCGTTTAACCAACAAAATAGCACTGGTGACCGGCGCAGCCAGGGGGATTGGTCAGGCAATTGCTGCAGAGTTTACCCGGCAGGGGGCAACGGTAATTGTTACCGATGTAGACTAGCAGGCCGGGCAGCATGTAGCTAATGATATTGGTCACTCAGCACAATTTTTGCCGCTGGATGTAGGCTCAGAGGCTGCATGGGCGGCGATTTCCGACAGCGTGCGCAACGATTACGGCAGACTCGATATTCTGGTCAATAATGCGGGTATTACTGGTTTTATGAGCCATCCCGGCCCTTTTGATCCAGAGCATTTTAACTTAGACAGCTGGCATGCCGTGCATCGCGTTAACCTGGATGGGGTTGCACTGGGCTGCAAATATGCCATAGGTTTAATGCAGCAAAGTCCGGCAGCCAGCATTGTTAACATTTCATCGCGTTCCGGCATGGTGGGTATTCCGGCTGCAGCGGCTTATGCGTCGAGTAAGGCGGCGGTGCGAAATCATACCAAATCAGTCGCACTCTATTGCGCGGAGAAAGGGTACCCTATTCGTTGTAATTCCATTCATCCCGGTGCAATCCTCACACCCATCTGGGAGTCTATGCTCGGTGATGGCGAAGCTCGGCAACAAGCTATTGCAGCGATCGCCGCAGACATTCCATTGCAACATATGGGAATGCCGGAAGACGTAGCGTTTGCAGCGGTATATCTTGCCTGTGATGAGTCTAAATATGTCACCGGTACGGAACTGACCATAGATGGTGGAATTCTGGCGGGTTCGTCAGCCCGGCCACCCACCAGTGACGAAGAATAATCTCAAGCTTTTCGAGGTCATAAACTAAAGGCCACAAAAAAATAGATGTGGATCAAATTTTAATCAGTTGGCCCTGCTATACTTTAGTTTAAATGAAGTGAGTCGTTGTGCTTTGCCGGTTTCCGGAGGCTGACTTGTTTTATTTTTAATCTCATACCCTACATTTACTCTTTCGGTTGCCGTATTGCGAAAGACATAGCGACGGAGTTACCTATGACAGTGCATACAATAAAATCGAAGTTACCTTCGAAGGCCGATCAGGCCCTGATGGTAGAAAAAGGGCATCTTTGGCTACACTGCTTCAGAACCTGTAAAAGTTGTAAGTCTTTATCGAAGAATTTAACTCAGTATGAGTTTGGTGATGGAAGTTCAGTGATCCTCGACTCCAGCGCTGATTTTCCTGCGCCGGTAGCCCCTGAGTTAGTGATACCCAAACTGCGTTACAGCGGCGTAACCAGCCACTGAAGTTTTAGTTTGTCATTTATTTTATAGTTTCAAGGCATTATGCAAACGGTAATGCCTTATTTATTTTGTTAACCGAAAGTCCCTTCATATCCTGATTTTATTGTCGTTCTCCCATACCGGCCGTCTGTGGCTCATAAAATTTAGACTATAGTGTCTTTGAATAAAGAATATAGTTGCTATTGGGCGCGTATAGCTCATAATTTGGGCGACTGCATGTGATTTGGTTTATGTATCTGGAGTAGCCTGTGAATCTGTCAATTAAGCAAAAGTTGTTGCTCATTTCCATCGTGCCTGTACTGATCCTGGGAGGGGTGATGACCTTCTTTTCGGTGTTTCAGGTAAATCAACAAGCGCAAGACCGGTTGTTAAGCAGTCGCGAGGTGATGATGAACGATCGCGAGAAAGAAGTAAAAGCGTTGCTTGAAATGGCGGTCAGTCTGGTGAAGCCCATTTATGAAAATGGCGGCAGCATTGAGGAAGCGGTAAGCTTACTGCGACGGTTCCAGTTTGGTGAGTCCGGGTATATATTCGGCTATACCGACCAGGGGATACGGGTATTGAATGGTCAGAGTCCGGACCAGGTTGGCGACAGCTTCTGGGATTTTCAGGACAGCAACGGTGTATACCTGATCCGTGAGCTGGTGGCTGCAGGCAAAAAGAATGGCCTGGCTAAGGGAGATCATTATGTCACTTATCACTTCCCTAAGCCGGGTGAGCGTGAACCCCATCCCAAATTATCCTATTCAGCATACTTTCCTGACTGGCAATTAATGATTGGCGCCGGTTTTTATATCGATGAAGTCGACCGCGAGCTGACTGTCATTGAAGAAGCGGTATACAGCAGTCGGAATCATCTGGTAACCCTGCTTATGGTGAGTTGTATTGTACTCGGTGCGGTATCCTTTGTGATCGGGTTACTGGTTCGTCGCAGTATTATCCGGCCTTTGGACGAAGTGAACTCATCAATTAAAATGCTGGCCCAGGGCAACGGCGATCTTACCCGCAAGGTGGTGGTCGACGATCAGTTTGAAATAGGCACGCTGGCTGACAATGTCAATCAGCTACTGGCGAGTTTGCATCAGATGATGTGCATGATAAGGGACGTGACCAAAGACATTGAGCAGGAAACCACTCATCTCGACGGGCGCGCTTCAGACCTCAACGTTATTGCCGAAGAGCAACAGAGTAATACCGATCAGATTGCCACGGCCGTCACCGAGCTTTCTCACTCATCGCAAAATGTGACCCAGCATGCCTCGGCTGCGGCAGAGGCGGCGCAGCAGGCTGAGCAACAAAGTGAACTAGCCGATAAAACGGTGGATGAAACCGTTAGCAGTATGAATCAGCTGGCTGAAGAGATCAGCCGTGCCAGCAACGTGGTGCAGCGCGTGGGGGGCGATGTAGATGGCATTGTTAATCTCTTGCATGTTATTGAAAATATCGCAGCGCAGACTAATCTGCTGGCTCTAAACGCCGCCATCGAAGCTGCTCGTGCCGGTGAGCAGGGGCGCGGATTTGCGGTGGTTGCTGATGAAGTGCGTAGCCTGGCCAGCAAAACTCAGGATAGTACTGAGCAAATTCAGGATATGATCCAGCGGCTCCAGAGTGGCTCGCAATCGGCGCTGGAAACCATGCAAAGCAGCCTGGATAAGAGTCAGGAGACGCAGCAACGGGTAGAAGCTACCCGAGAAGCCCTGCTGGCGATAATTACTGCTACCCAGACGATTAATCAGATGAATGCGGAAATTGCCGCTGCCGCCCATGAGCAAAGTGAAGTGTCGGCAGATATCAGCGTGCGGGTGAACGAAGTGAATGAGCATACCGGCCAACTGGCTCAGGCCTCATCCGATAATAAGCAGGGATGTAAAATTCTGAATGATAAAACCGACCGGCTGGAAAAGTTGGTGGGTCAGTTCAAACTTTAACAGCTTCCATTAAGCTGGTCCCTGGAATGAGATTCGGCGCTGGCGCCTGTGTTTGGTCAGTTTGCAGATGCAAGCTGGCCGTGATTTCGTTACTATGATGCAGACTCAAATCATCATAATAACAACAGGACGACAATGAAGAATCTCGCATGGTTACTCACTACCATCCCTTTATTCACCGCTTGTTCGCCGGCGCCAGAAACCGATAGCTCAGTAGCTGAGGTCGAAGCGACCGTTACCGATAACAGTGATATTAAAGCCGGGGTGGATTATCACTCCTATTCTAACCCTGCTGAAGTCACCGTGACCCACCTGGATCTGGATTTAACCGCTGACTTTGCTGCCAGTGTGTTAAGCGGCAGTGCCACACTGACTTATCAGAAACAGACTGCCCAGGCAGATACGCTGATTGTGGATACCCGTGACCTCAGCATTCAGAGCGTGACCGCCAACGGTGAATCGTTGGACTACCAGTTACAGCCGGCTGATCCGGAACTGGGTGCGGCGCTGGAAATAGATCTGCCCGAGCAGGGCAATAAGGTGACTATTGAATACGCTACCTCGCCTCAGGCATCCGGGGTACAGTGGCTTACGCCTTCGCAAACAGCGGGCAAACAGCACCCGTTTTTGTTTACCCAGGCCCAGGCGGTTCATGCCCGTAGCTTTATTCCGTTGCAGGATTCGCCACAGGTGCGGGTGACTTACAATGCCACCATTCATACGCCCGAGGCGCTACTGGCTGTAATGAGTGCGGCAAACGATCCCGACACCGAACGTGACGGCGAGTATGATTTCACCATGCCGCAACCGGTACCTTCTTATCTGATTGCCCTGGCCATTGGTGATTTGCAGTTTAAACCTATGGGGGAGCGCACTGGGGTCTATGCAGAACCGGCATTACTGGACGCCGCGGCGGAAGAATTTGCGGATACCGAAAGTATGCTGGAAGCCACGGAAAAGACCTATGGCCCTTATAGCTGGGACCGTTATGATCTGCTGATCCTGCCGCCCTCATTTCCTTTTGGCGGGATGGAAAATCCTCGCCTGTCGTTTATTACGCCAACTGTGATTGCCGGTGATAAAAGCCTGGTTTCGCTAATTGCCCATGAACTGGCTCACAGCTGGTCGGGGAATACTGTTACCAATGCGACCTGGCGTGACTTATGGCTGAACGAGGGGTTCACTACCTATCTGACCTACCGTATTATGGAAATGATCTATGGCCATGACCGGTACCGTATGGAAGCTGTACTCGGCTATCAGGATTTACAGGACGATATTGCTGCGTTGCCTGCTGATGATCAGATCCTTGCGATTGATTTACGCGGGCGTAACCCGGACGATGTGTTCTCTGATATTCCCTATGAAAAAGGCGCGCTGTTTCTGCGCGAGCTGGAACAAAAGGTTGGGCGCGAAAACTTCGATCAGTTCCTGCTGAATTACTTTCAGCACTTCGCCTTTCAGAGCATCACTACGGATGAGTTTATTGCTTATTTGAACGATACGCTGCTAGCCGAGTACCCGGATAAACTCGACAGTGAACGCATTGAGCAATGGATCTTTAAGCCAGGCATTCCTGCCGATGCGCCTATGCCAACTTCAGATGCTTTCTCGATTGTGGATCAGGCTCGTCAGGACTGGTTGTCAGGTGAAAAAAACGCATCCAGCATTGATACTGCTCAGTGGACGGTTCACCAATGGCTGTATTTCTTAAATAACATGCCTGCAGAATTGTCTGATGAGCAACTGGCTGCGCTGGATGATGCTTTTGGGCTTACTGCCAGCAGTAATAATGAAATAGCCCACAGCTGGCTGATGATCGCAGTACGTAATGAATATCAGCCTGCCTATGACAGACTCTATGATTATCTGGTATCCATTGGCCGCAACAAGCTGGTAAAACCGTTATATCGTGAGTTGTCAAAAACGCCGGACGGAAAAGCGTTTGCTCAGAAAGCCTTTGCCGAAGCAAAACCGGGCTATCATCCGCTCACCATTAAAGCTAACGAAGGCTTTGTAAACTAACCCCTGCTACAGCCAGCGCGAGACCTTAGCCGTCTCGCGTTATTTCAATTTCTACTGGTCGTCAGCACTGTTTTATTGTTTATTTTATGTTAATTTGTCATACAAAATAACAGGGGAATAAACCGTGAAAACATCCACAATAGTGGCCAGCTTGTTACTGGTAGTGAGCTTTTCTGCGCAATCAGCCATTCGCAAACTGGACCTTGAACTCTACCCACAGAACATACCCGGTGCTATCGACACAAGTAATCAGGGAGAGCTGTATGATGAGCGATTTAACGACCGTTTTATTACTGCAATAAGTAAGCCTTCACTTACTCTTTATATCCCGGAAAATAAAGCTGTTAAGAAAACTGTAATCATCTGCCCCGGGGGCGGGTATTTTGGTGTGTCATCCATTAAGGAAGGCCAAGAAGTGGCTGAGCGGTTTGCAGAAAATGGGGTTGCGGCGGCGGTGCTATGGTATCGAATGCCTAACCCTGCCACCATGGAAGTTCCCTATGAAGGACCACTACAGGATTTGCAACAGGCATTTTATCGGCTTCAACAGGGTGGCGAGCAGTGGCAGCTTAACCAGAGTCAGTTTGGCGTAATGGGCTTTTCTGCCGGTGGACATTTGGCAGCAACCGGAGCGACCCATTTTGCGCAGCCGGTGATCGACAGCTATGCTCCCAAAGCGCTCCGACCTGCTTTCCAAATCCTGATCTATCCGGTGATCAGTATGCAGGCACAAATTACCCATAAGGGGTCGCGTAATCTGCTGTTGGGCGAACAGCCCGAGGCGGCATTAGTAACCGCTTTTTCCAATGAATTACAGACCACTGAACAAACGCCGCCAGCCTTCATCGTTCATGCTAATGACGACAGTGTTGTAGTGGTTGAGAATGCCCTTGAATATTATTCTGCTTTGCGAAAGCAGAATGTATCAGTACGCCTGTTATTGCTTGAAGAAGGCGGACACGGCTTTGGCATGCGCCATCATGTAGATTGGTTTGCTGATGTGCTTGACTGGGTGAAGGCTCAATAAAAGCAAAATAGAAAGGGGCGTCTGTAGCGTCCCTTCGAGGTGACGTTTTCTGGTAGTTGGTTTTACTGAATATGGCCCCGTAGCTCTCCGTATTCAAAAGTGTCGGTGTGCACGTTGACATACCATTCGCCTTCGAGCAAATTAGTGATCAATCCACTGTTGACACTGGTTTCATCAAGAGTATATGTGCCGGCCGTTGACCCTGACGCCACGTCGCCGTTACGCCCGATAATGCCATTGTGAATATGAATTGCCTGAACCCCTTCCACATCGTTCACAAAACTGTGGTAGCAACACAAATAAAGCTTTGGAGAAGAGGTTAAAGGTTAATCAAAGCGGTGAACTAACCAGTTATAAGGTTCAGTTTACAGTTCACAACAGTTGGTTACACTTTAGCGACTAAATCTTAGTAGCAATAAATGTTATTATTCGACGGTTATTTCATCACCAAATAATAAAAAAACTCCAATCTCAAACGACAGTGAGGACGCGTTCATGAAAAGACTCTTATCCTGGGTCTCCTGCATGTTCATGCTGGTGGCAAATGTTGCCCTGGCAGAAGATGTAGACTATCGGCTACCTGGCGCCGTTAAGCCAACTTTTCAACAAATTCATTTAAATATCGATCCGGATCAGCCTGACTATTCCGGCGAAACGGTTATCGAACTTAATATTACCGAAGCGGTAACCAAAGTTGGTTTTTACCAAATGGATATTCAGGTGACCAATGCTGAGCTTCGCCAGGGTAATCGCATTTATCCACTGCGTATTACCGAAGGTGATTACAACATTAACTGGGGGCATAGCTCAGCAACTGTTCCGGTTGGTCAATACGAACTTGCCATCAGTTTTGAGGGGAAGGTGAATACCTCTTCAGATGGTATGTACCTGTCGAGTTTCGAAGGACGTAACTACATCTTCACTCAGTTTGAGGATATGCATGCGCGGAAAGCGTTCCCTAGCTTCGACGAACCTGCATTTAAAATTCCTTATCAAATGACCATCACCACGCCGGAAAAACAGGTTGTTGCGTCTAATACACCGGTTGAGAAGCGCACCGTTGAAGACGGTATGCAAACCGTAACCTTCATGAAAACCAAACCTATGCCGACCTACCTGATCGCTTATACGGTGGGTCCGTTCGACAGCGTTGAAATGGAAGGTCTGTCGGTACCAGGCAAGCTTTATGTGCCTAAAGGTTACGCTGATAAAACCAAATTTATTGTGAAGCACACGCCCGAAATTCTCGAATCACTGGAGAACTTCTTTGGTATAGATTACCCGTATCGCAAGCTCGATTTCGTAGCCGTTCCTAACTTTACCCACGGCGCAATGGAAAATGCCGGTCTGATCACCTATCGCGACAGTCTGTTATTGCTGGAAGACGAGCCGGGTCTGGCAGAACGTTCAGCACCGTTAAATGTGGTAGCCCACGAACTTGCTCACCAATGGTACGGCAACCTGGTAACCATGGCCTGGTGGGATGACCTGTGGTTAAACGAAGCTTTTGCTTCATGGATGGCCAGCTACGTGATGATGGAGCTCTATCCTGAACTCAATTTCAAAGATCGTATCATTCAGGAAGGCGCGTTTGGTGCTGATGCCAGCCCCACAGTTAAGCCTGTGAAAAAGATTGTTCGCAGCCAGCCTGACGTAATGGACGGACTCGGCCTTAACTATTCGAAGGGCGAATCCATCCTGCAAATGATTGAATCTCTGATTGGCACGGAAAATTTCCAGCAAGGCGTTCAGGCATATATGAAAAAACACGCCTGGGGTAATACACAGGCCGACGATTTATGGGCAGCACTGGATGAAGTATCCGACTTCAACCTGAGCAAAATGATGAAAGCCTATCTGGAACAGCCGGGCTACCCGCTGCTGGACATCGACAGCGACGGCACCATCGCGCAGAAACGTTTTCACCTGGCCGGTGCCGACGTGAAAGAGCAAACCTGGGCGGTACCGCTGAATATCAGTTACAAAAAAGACGGTAAAATCCACCGTGAGATTGTTTTTGTTGACAAAAAGTCTACCCGTTTACCACAGCTGGCAGAAGCCGAGTGGGTTTTCCCTAACGATAATGCCACCGGCTATTTCCGTTGGAATATTCCGGCCGCACAGATGGATAACTTGCTGGCCGATTTGGATGTGCTGAATAACCGTGAAAAGAAAAACGTACTGTATAACATGCAGGCGCTGTTAAATGGCGGTGAGGCAGGTATCGACAGTGTGATGAAAGTACTGAATGCCATGGCTGCAGATGACGATCCGGTGGTTATTCGTGCATCGGTAGGCACGCTGGCAGGTTTCCTGTATCTGGTTAATGACGACAATGAAGCGCAATTTGCCGAGTTACTCAATAAAAAATACATGCCGCTGCTGGAGAAGCTTACGCTGACTCAGTCAGATGATGATGATGAAAGTGTTATCAGACTACGTACTCAGTTGTATAGCTTATTGGGTCGCCACAGCGACAATGAAGAGCTGGTAGAGAAAAGTAAAGCGCTGGCTGAGCAGTACCTGGCCGATACCGGTAGTATGCCAAACGGAATAGCCAGTACCGCTCTGAACGTGACGACCATGGGGTCAGATGCTGACCCTGCCTGGTTTGACCGTATTATGAAAGTCTTTGCCCACAGCAAATTGCCGAATGTGAAAAACACGCTTCTTTATTCAATGGGTTATGAAGATCCGGCAATGATCAACAAACTGCTCGATCTGTCACTGACTGATAATGTAACGCCGGCTAATACTATTAGCATGCTGGGAAGCGTGAGACGCAATCTGGATGATCAAACGCCTTATTATGCCTGGTTAACCAAAAATGCCGATGCCGTATTAGAAAAAATGCCTGATTATCATGTATCGCGCATGCCTGAGTTTATAGCCACTACCTGTGATGCTGATAACCTGGCGCTGGCTATTGAGTTCTATGGCCCGATTAAAGACCAACACGAAGGTATGGCTCGCAGTTATGACATTATGATGGACGAGTCTAATCAGTGTCTGCGCCTGAAAGAAACCTATCAGAGTAAGTTTGATGCGTTCCTGAACGGACTGTAAACACGCCGCTAGTTACCAAAAAGCCTCCGTTCGGAGGCTTTTTTTTGGCATTAAAAAACACCGCGCCGGGCGGTGTTCTTTATAACGTAACGCTTAAAGGTTTTATTCTTCCGATGGGATTTCCTGCATGATTAAACGGCCCACAATGCGTTTCACCATCGGGGCGACAACCATGATGGTAGGGAACGCGATGATGAACGTCATCGGCCATGATACGAGCCAGCGTAACAATAAATCCTCAACCAGCCCGATATTAATACTGGTGACAACCAGAGACATGATACCTGACATAAAAAATGCCATAAACAGAGCGAAGACGACAGGTGCAAAACGAGGATGAATCATATTAATGGGTTCCTGTGATCGGAATTAGCAAAATTACTCTGTATTTAAGTGTAATATGTTACAATAATGGTATAAATGCTTAATTTATTAATCTTAAATTACCAAAATGAAATCATCTATCGACGATATTGCACTCTTTGTTCAGGTGGTAAAGCACGGTAATCTGGCCGGGGCTGCACGCTATGCCGGGTTGCCGCCGGCAACGGTTACGCGCAGGTTGCAGAAGTTGGAGCACGCGCTGGGGGTAACGCTCCTTCACCGGTCCGCGCGGAAATGCGTGTTAACCCAGGACGGAGAAGCTTATTTTGATGCTTATGCGGAATTGGTTGAGCGCTTTGAAGCGGCCCGGCAGCAATTTAGTGATGAATCACTAAAGTTGGGAGGGAAGTTAAAGGTACTTGCGCCGGTGAATATTTCTCACGGGATATTAGGGCCGATGTGGACCGCCTTCACGCGGGATTACCCCAAAATAGAACTTGAACTGCACTTAAGCAACCATCCCATGGATATAATAGAGACACAGGCGGATCTGGCTATTCGTATCGGCAGACAGGATGATTCATCTTTATATCAGCGTCGTCTCGGCCAGATTGAAAACGTGCTGGTAGCCAGCGAGGACTATATTACCCGTCACGGCATACCGAATAGTCCCGCTGAGTTATCGGAGCATGAGTTAATTGGCTTGAGTATGCGCCCCAAATGGCAACTGCATCATGAAGCTAACGGTCAGACATTTACCCTTTATCCTCGTTACCGGGCGCAGGTAAATGATCCATTAATGGTGAAGTATTTCGTCCGCGATGCCCAGGGGATAGCCCTGGCGCCGCTCACCGAAGTAAAAGAGGAATTGGCCGGGGGAGAGCTTACGAGAGTACTCCCCGAGTGGGGTGGGGAAGTCAGGGATATCTTTCTGCTTTGGCCGGGAGGCAAGCTGCTGAGTAAACGGGCAAAGTGTTTAAGAGATTATGTTTACCAGTATGTTCAGCAGCACTTGTAATTAATTTGCCTGATCCGGACTTTGCTCCACCGTGGGTAATTCTTCTTCGGTGGGATGCACCGGTTTGCCGACTATGTAAAGTACTATAAAGCCCAGCACGGCAGATACCGCTGAACCGGCAAGAATACCCACCCGTACATCGAAGATCTGATTGATACCCGTTTCCTGAAACGCCAGTCCGCCAATAAACAAACTCATGGTAAAGCCAACGCCGCACAGTAGTGAACAGCCATAGATATGTTTAAAATTGAGGTCAGACGGAAGTGACGCCAGTCTGAGTTTGACAATCAGCCAACAAAAGGCAAACACGCCTACTTGTTTACCAACCACCAGACCTAAGAATATCCCCCATGTTACCGGGTGGAAAATGCCCTCCGGCGCGATGTTGCTGAAATTAATGCCGGCGTTGGCGAAGGCAAATATAGGAATAATCGCAAAGCTCACCGCGGAATTGAGCTCGTGTTCTAACCGCACTACCGGCGAATTATCCGGGTTTTTCTTTTCTCGCATAGGAATAAAGGCGGCCAGTAATACGCCTGCCAATGTGGCATGCACACCGGATTTTAACAGAGCAACCCAGAGTACCACACCAACGATGATGTAGCTCGGCAGATCGACCACGTTACGTTTGTTCATGAGCCATAGGATGGCGAAGCAAACTGCGGCAATCATCAAAGCCACTACGGTGATGTTTTCGGTGTAAAATAGGGCAATGATAACGATAGCGCCAATGTCATCGATAATGGCCAGGGTCACCAGAAACACCTTCAGACTGGCTGGCACCCGCTTGCCCAGTAATGCCATTACCCCGAGGGCAAAAGCAATATCGGTAGCGGCAGGAATCGCCCAACCAGACATGGCCGTTGGGTTACCCCAGTTGATGCCGACATAAATCAGTGCCGGAATGATCATGCCACCTATCGCACCGCTGGCAGGGAGAACAATATTTTTGGGATTGGCCAGTTCGCCTTCACAAACTTCACGTTTGAGTTCCAGCCCGACATGAAAGAAAAACACGGCCATCAGGCCATCGTTAATCCAAAGCAGCAAAGGTTTATCGATTCTGAAATCACCGGCGGCAATAATGACTGGCATGGAAACCAGTTTATCGTAGTAGATGTTGAGAGGAGTATTGGCTACCACTAACGCCAGGGCCGTAGCGATCATCAGCAGAATACCGGCTGAGGACTCGCGCTTAAGAAAACTCTCTACGACTTCGGTAATTTCATTTATTTTTTCCACACATACTCCTGTGTTGCTAAATCAATCAGTTATTACGCCTCGTTGATAAAGATAGAATACCCCACCATAGATGAAAGTTTAAACATTAATCAAAGCTTTATAAAGCAAAGGACTGAAAGGGAACTGTTGATATGCAAAATAACAAACTCGTATCGCGAACACGATAGGTTTACCTGGCTATTTTCAGTCAGGTTCAGCAAGTATGCATGTTGGTCAGTGAGCAGGCAAGAGTATTAACCATTTGCCAACTGGCACATAACCAGGGGTTAAAGGTGGTTGCCGAAGGCGTTGAAACTGATGTTCAGTATGCGCTCCTTCATCAGTATGGGTGTGACGACCTGTAAGGCTATTTGTTTGCGCGGCCGGTGCCAGCCTGAGAAGCGTTAAATCTGTTTAACTAAAAACGGCGCCGTCAGGCGCCGTTTGACTTTAACACATCAATGTTCAAATGCCTCAGGCAGCATCACTCACTTTATCGCCATTCTCTTTACCCTGGGCAAGACCAAGGTCAAAGTCGAACTCGTCAACATTAACGACCTCCTTACGCAACTCGTCCGCGGCCGCAATCTGATCGGCCTCGGCCTCGGTAATCACCTGCTCGGCCAGTGCTTTATCACGTAATTGGAAGATACTGCCTTTGCGCGGCAGAGTTTTGGCTTGCTGGGCCGCTTTCACTTTACTGGCTAATGGAGCCAGCGCGTCGATAGCATCCATGGCCTGGTTCAGCACGGCAACGGCATCATCTTCATTCTTACCCACATAACACATGGGGGTAATGGCGTCGCGCAGCGATTTATCCTGGCACAGGTTAAGCGCCAAGCGTGTTTTCAGCTTGTCTTTAGGCGGATTATAGGCGCTGCCCCAGGGGAAGATCAGACGCTGGATCAGCGTGCCAATAACCGGATTAGCAATATGGCGGCAGTAACCTTTAAGCGCTACCTCACAGTTATACAGTGACTGCTGAATAAGGTAATCAACAATCGGTTGCTCTTTAGGGTTAGCGCCGCGGCTATAGAAGTGTTTGAGTACCGCTGAAGCCAGGTACAGTTCACTTAATACATCACCTAAGCGGGCAGATAGCATTTCGCGCCGTTTTAGCTCACCACCCAGCATCAGCATGGCAATGTCCGAGCAAATCGCTAATGCTTTACTCATACGGTTAATTTGCTGAGTATGGCGCTTATTGGCATCGTTTTTCGGTGCTGAAGCAAAGCGGGCGCCGGTTAAGCCGTGGCCAAAGGCCGCGAAGGCATTGCCCAGCGCAAACTTAATGTGTTTGTACAATAACGGCTCAAACTGTGCCAGGCCGGTTTTAAAGTCCGACTCGGCGGCTGCCACCATTTCGTCAAACACGTAGGGATGGCAGCGGGTAGCCCCCTGGCCAAAGATCATCAGGCTACGGGTGAGAATATTTGCCCCTTCAACCGTAATGGAAACCGGCATCGCCATGTACAGAGAAGCCAGGTAATTATTTGGCCCCATCTGAATACCTTTACCCCCGTGAATATCCATCGCAATATTAATGCTCTGGCGGGCCACTTCGGTCATGTGGAATTTAGCAATGGCAGTCACCACCGCTGGCTTCTGGCCCAAATCGATAGCACCTGCAGTCAGATGGCGAACGGCTTCTGCCTGATAGGCATTGGCGCTTAATTGGGCCAGCCCTTCCTGAACACCTTCAAACTCATACAGTGAACAACCAAATTGCTGGCGAATGCTGGCGTAAATGGCGGTGGTCTGTGCGCTCAACTGAGCGTTACCGGTAGACAGTGCGGGCAGAGAGATCCCACGACCCGCTGACAAGCATTCCATCAGCATGCGCCAGCCTTTGCCCGCATAGTCCGGTCCGCCGATGATCCAGTCAATAGGAATAAACACATCTTTACCGCGGGTAGTACCGTTCATAAACGCCTGTTCGAGTGGCAGGTGACGCTGGCCGACTTCCACTCCCGGGTGGCTGGTAGGGATCAGCGCACAGGTAATGCCGATACTTTCCTTATCGCCTAATAGCTTATCCGGGTCGAACAGTTTAAATGCCAGGCCCAGTACCGTCGCAACCGGGGCAAGGGTAATATAGCGTTTGTCCCAGTTAAGACGGATCCCCAGGGTTTCCTTGCCATCATATTCACCCATAGTGATAACACCAGTATCCGGAATACTGCCAGCATCGGAACCCGCTTCAGGGCCGGTAAGGGCAAAGCAGGGAATGTCAGTGCCGTCAGCCAGACGCGGTAGCCAGTAATCTTTTTGTTGCTGGGTACCATAATGGCTTAATAGTTCTCCGGGGCCGAGGGAGTTAGGTACCATTACCGTTACGCCGGCACTTACTGAGCGGCTGGCAATTTTTGAGACGATGGTAGAGTTGGCCAATGCAGAGAATGCCTTACCACCATACTCTTTAGGTATGATCATAGCGAAAAAGCCTTTTTCCCGCATATAACGCCAGGCGTCCTCGCTGAAATCTTTGTCTTTGTGGATCACGTCGAAGTCGTCAATCATGCCCATCAGCTCATTGACTTCGTTATCTAAAAACGACTGCTCGTCGTCAGTCAACTGAGGTAACGCCATGGAATACAGGCGTTGCCAGTCTGGCTTACCGGAAAATAAATCGCCTTCTACCCACACGGAGCCTGCTTCCATGGCTTCCCGCTCGGTTTGACTTAATGGTGGTAGTACTTTCTTGAAGAGTTTAAATGCGGGTCCGGTAACCCACTGTTGGCGCAATGATTTTACCTGAAACAGGACGAAAATCAGTGCCGCGACAAGAATCCAAAAGAGCATAATCAATCTCCTGAGTGTATGTGATGAGGCAACCCCCAATTTAAATATATGAATTAAACGGGCGTTTGAATTTCCCGAATTTAAACACTTGTTTTAATTCTCGTCAATCAACAAATCTATCGATAAATACGAAAACTCAACTCGCATGAAATGCCTCAGACACCACTCAACTTATTAATAGATAATATAAAATGACTAGAATAGGTAGCTCGTAGCGGCAGAGAATAGAAGCTTGATCAGCTCATCCGATGAGTGGAGGGTGGCCATTTTCGTCAGCCCGAAAGCTATACCGGATTGTTCAACTGACTTTTATACTCATGAACCACCGCCAAAAATGCACTGAGTAGCGGCGAGTGATCGTTTTTCAAATAGATGCAACTTAGATCCACGGTGGCATTGTCGGGTAATCCGCCAAGGGGGATATATTTAACGCCTGGCAACTGCAGCACGCTTGCCGAGCTGGGAATTAAACAAAAGCCAAACCCACCGGACACCAGTGCAATACCGGTTACAGCATCAATGACCGTTTGGGTGATATTCATGGTTACCCCGGCCTCCTGAAATACCCTGGAGACCAGATCAACAAAGTTTGGCCGTGCACCTTTGGGGAACACCACAATGGGCTCGTTATCCAGTTCTGTAAGATTGATAATGGTTTTCGTTGCCAGCGGGTGATCATCGCGTACGGCTACCATCAACCTGTCCTGCAGGATCATGGTGGAATCGATGTCCGTCAACGGGGCAAGTAGGCGGTTAAAGCCCACAGAAATGCGTTTTTGCCGGAGCGCTTCAATTTGCTCTGCTTTACTCATTTGATGCAGAACAATATTTACGCCTGGGTAGGTGGTCTTAAATCGCTTAAGAATATCCGGAATGGTGTTAAGGATCCCGGAGCCAAAAATGGCCACATCGAGTCGGCCTAACTGGCCTTTTCCTGCCCGCTGCGTTCGCTCCTGAGCTTGCTCTATAAGACTCAGAATATTCCGCGATTCATTGAGGAATAACTGACCCGCTGAAGTCAGCTCTACGCCTTTAGCGGTGCGCTCAAACAGCTTTACCTGTAGCTCGTCTTCAAGTTGTTGGATCTGGCGGGTCAGAGGCGGCTGAGAGATGAACAATCGTTTCGCTGCTCGGCCAATATTGCGCTCTTCAGCGACAGCAACAAAGTAACGGATCTGGCGAATATCCATGGCCGCATTCCGGTTAGGTAGAATTGCTAATACCTTAAAGGTATCAAGTGGGGCCGTCAATAGTATTGGAAGGTAATTAACAGCAAATATACATTTCGTTCACAACGCGTGATTTAACTATATCCAACCTATTTGGTGCGACAGAGGTTCGCTGTTACACCAGGCTGTGAGGTGAGGTATCCGGGTCGCGCAACTCAGCATAGTGAAACATTCGAGGAGGAACGCTATGAATGAAGTGTGGGTGAAACAAAACAACAATAAGTTGCCTCGCAACGCACTCGCCGCCGCCGTTGCCCTGGGCCTTTTAGCCTCAGCGCAATCCCAGGCTGCAACCATCGATACGGGCAATCGCGATCTGCGTGTCCGTTGGGATAACACCGTTAAGTACAGTGCAATGTTCCGCGTAGCACCTGCTGAAAACGATGTGGCTAACGGCTCTCAGGGGCCACAGGCTAACACCAACGATGGTGATCTCAACTTTGATAAAGGGTTGGTCTCCAGTCGTCTGGATTTGTTTTCAGAGTTCGATCTGCGCTACAAGCGCCGTTATGGTCTGCGTATCAGTGCTGCCACCTGGTATGACTCGGTTTATCACGAAAGTAACGATAATCCGGGATATCTGGACGGCGCGCTGGTTAACACGCAGTCTGTCCCGGCCGGTGAGTTTGCCGAAGATACCCAGGATTTGCATGGCCAGTATGGCGAGATCCTGGATGCGTTTGTGTACGGTGGATTTAACCTTGGCAAAAAATCGATAAACCTGAAAGCAGGTCGTTTTGCCCAGCTTTACGGTGAGAGCCTGTTCTTTGGTTCTAACGCAGTGGCCGGTGCCATGACCAGTCTCGACCTGGCACGTGCATTGTCTGTACCGCAGTCTGAATTTAAAGAAGTCGCGCGTCCTACCGGTCAGTTTGCTGCCCAGTTGCAGGTTAACTCTAAGTTGACCCTTGCTGCGTACTATCAGTTTGAATGGCGCAAGTCGCGATTACCTGCAGCGGGCAGCTATTTTTCATTTGCCGATTTTGTTGATAAAGGCGGTGAAACCATCATTCTTGGCCCCGGTCAGATTGTTCATCGAAGCGAAGATATTGTCGCCGATGATTCTGGTCAGTTTGGTTTCCAGGCCCGTTATAAAATTAACGATTACGAAGTAGGGTTCTATGCCGCCCAGTTCCACGACAAGATGCCGCAGTTCTATGCGCGCCCCGGCATTAATGTACAGGAAGGTGGCATTGGTGACTATGCTCAGGTATTTGCCGAAGATATCAAAGTGTATGGTCTAAGCGTAAGTACTTTGGTGGGTGAAACCAACGTGGCGGCAGAAATGTCGGTACGTCAGGATATGTCGCTGGTGGCTACCGGTAATACAGTAATTCTGCCGGGTGATACGGTGTCTGATGGCGGTGATAACTCGGCTTTCCCTCGTGGCGATACGTTCCACTTCAACGCCTCCATGATCAGCATTTTAAATGAAAACAGCTTATGGGACGCCGCGACCTTTATCGGTGAGTTTGCTTTCAACCGCCGCTTAAATATCTCGGAAAATGCCGATCAGCTGGATCCCCTAGCGACTAAGGATGCCAGTGCGATTCAGTTCACCTTTACACCGGATTATTTCCAGGTTTTACCTGGCCTTGATATGCAGGTGCCCATTGGATTCGGTTTTGGCATTGAGGGGCGCTCGTCGGTGAACGGTGTGCTGTTCCCATCAGAACACGGTGGCAATGTCAGTGTTGGCCTGAAAGGCGACTACAACCGTATGTGGCGCTTCTCACTCAACTACAACAAGTATCTTGGCGATGCCGGCTCGATAATCCAGTACAACACCCCGGTACCTACACTTTCTTATGAGAACTTCCATGGCGATCGTGACTTCATCTCGTTGTCTGTACAACGCACCTTCTAACGATCGAGGACAGGAGAAAAATTATGTTTAACCAAATTCGTAACGCAATCACACTGGCCGTCACTCTGGCCGTGGTACCTGCCACTTTTGCGGCAGGCACTGACGTCAGTAAGCTCGGCACTGAACTTAACCCACTCGGTGGCACCATGGCAGGCAATGCCGATGGTTCCATTCCGGCCTGGACCGGCGGTCTGACGGAAAAAGTAGCTGGCGAACACGCTGGTGACATTCCGCTGGAACTGTTCAAAGATGAAAAACCATTGTACCGGGTAGATGCCAGCAATTATCAGCAGTATGCCGATCAACTGACCGACGGTACCGTTGAACTGCTGAAAAAATACCCTGAGACGTTTTATCTTGACGTGTATCCTACCCACCGTACAGCGGCAGCACCGGAGCATGTCTACGATGCCATCAAAGCCAATGTAAAAAATTGTACGCTGACAGAACAAGGCTACAGTCTTGAAGGATGTATCGGTGGTATTCCGTTCCCTATGCCTGAAAATGGTAATGAGGTGATGTGGAACTTCCTGCTGCGTGTTGAAGCACCTTCAATAGAATATACCTTTAAAAACATTGTGGGTAATGCCGATGGTTCGCACACGCTGGCAACCCGCAACGAAATTTCATTCCAGTACCCGCCTTACTACGAAGATGCTGAAGCCGATGACTGGAACGGGGAATACTCCATGTTTCGTTTCAACACCATGGAACCACCTTTTAAAGCCGGTGAGTCACTGGTTATCCGCGATAGCATTGATGCCGACAGTCCGCGTAAAGCGTGGCAGTACCTGTTAGGTCAGCGTCGTGTGCGTCGAGCCCCCACCGTAGCCTATGATACACCGGACTTTGTTGCCTCCGGTGCTAACTACTTCGACGAAGTACAGGGCCTGTTGGGTCACATTGACCGCTACAGCTGGACGCTGAAAGGCAAAAAGGAAATGCTGGTGCCTTACAACAATAATGGCTTTATTGCGCCTGATGCGGATGAGGCTATTGCTGAGTTTCATTTAAACCCTGAACACGTTCGCTGGGAAAAACACCGCGTTTGGGAAGTGGAAGCGCAGGTAGGCGAAGGTAAACGTCATGCAGTGCCAACCCGTACCTATTACATCGATGAAGACTCCTGGGTGATCCTGCTGATGGACGGCTATGATGCCGAAGGCAACCTGTGGAGAACCACGCAGGTTACACCGTTTGTACTACCGTCTGTTCCCGCAGTACTGGTCAAAACGGCCACGGTTTTCAACCTGCAGGCAAAAACCATGAGTGTGATTCAGTCTCTCAATGGTGAGCGCTTCTTTGTGGTGGATACTAAGCCAGAGACGTTCTTTACCGGTGATGCAGTAGCGGCTGACGCCGTACGCTAACCACTTTGCTTTAAAGCACAGGCCCGCGTCAGCGGGCCATTCCTGTGATGTAACAGAGATAGTTATCATGAAACGAATGAACGTAGATGGCTTGTTCGGCTTTGCATTGCCCTCAATCTTCTTCACTTTTCTACTGCTGTGCGCACCGCTTCACGCCTCAGCTGAGAACGAAGCCGAATCTACACTTGTGGATGTGCTGGATGCCCCCGCCAAACAAAATAAAACCAGTGTAAATACACTGCAACTAGGCCTCGCAAGGGCTGGTAGCAAACTGGTGTCTGTAGGCGAACGCGGCGTTATCCTGCTATCCGAAGATGAGGGCAATAGCTGGACTCAAGCGAAATCAGTGCCGGTGTCAGTTACCCTTACTGCGGTAACCTTCAGCGACCCGTTAAACGGCTGGGCAGCCGGTCATAGCGGCGTCATTTTGGTGACGACTGATGGTGGTAACACCTGGCAGGTCCAACTGGATGGTTATCAGGCCGCCCAACTTGCCATGGCTGAAGCCGAATCGCTGGTAGCAGCCGGTGATGAACGCGGCGAGCGCGCTAAACGTAATGCAGGGTATCTGATTAAGGAAGGAGCGGATAAGCCTATTCTGGATATCTTCTTTGCTAATCAGTTTGATGGCTGGGCAATCGGTGCTTATGGCCTGGCTTATGCTACCAATGACGGTGGTGATAATTGGTATTCGATAATTGCCCGGCTACCAAACCCTGCCGGCAAACACCTGTACAAGGTGGTTCGCTCCAATGACGAACTGATTATCTTAGGTGAACAGGCGGCGGTATTTACCTCTGCAGATGATGGCGACACTTTCACGAAGCTCGACACGCCTTACTACGGCAGCTTTTTTGATGGTCTGCTGCTTGATGACGGGACCCGCCTGTTGTATGGCCTGCGCGGTAACGTATGGCGTCAGAGTAAAGGTAAAGGTCGCTGGAAACGGGTGAAACTGGGGTCCGAAGTCACGCTGACCAGTGGTTTGGTTGGCTCTGACGGTCAGATTATGCTGGCAGACCAAAGCGGACAACTGTTTATCAGTGCCGACTCGGCAAAAAATTTCAGCCTGATGGGCCAGGCACCCTTTGGTGGTATCACCGATATTATTCAATCGCAAAGCGGCTATGCCGTTGCAACCGCGCGCGGTTCGCATCCGGTTAGTGACGACAATCTGGTGAGTAGGGGAGCGCGCTAATGACTAAACATACACAGGGCGAAACCCTAATTCGTCATCTCGAAGACTTCGATACCAGTTCCGGACGCGTTCTGGAACGGGCCATTTTTAATTTCAGGCCAATCATTATTTTGTTATGCCTGGTAGTGACCGGGATTTTGGGCTATCAGTCAACGCAACTTACCTTAAGTGCTGCGTTTCAAAAAATGATCCCCAGCAATCATCCGTATATTCTTAACTTTCTGGATAACCGCAAACAACTATCGGATACCAGTAATGCTTTACGGATAGCCGTGCACAATACTGAAGGCAGCATTTTTGATGCCCAGTACCTGGAAACACTGCGCGAGTTAAATGACGAATTGTTCCTGATGCCTGGGGTGGAGCGGCCGTTTATGAAGTCGTTGTGGACGCCCTCGGTACGCTGGACCGGCGTAACCGAAGAAGGACTCGATGGTGGGCCGGTTATTCCGGATGACTATGACGGTTCCCAGGCATCCCTGGATCAGGTACGGTTAAACGTCGAGCGTTCTGGTGAGGTGGGGCAACTGGTTTCTGGCAACTATGCTTCCAGTATTATTCTGGTGCCTTTGCGGGAAATGGATCACGAAGGCAACCAACTGGATTACCATGCGTTCTCGGCAAAGCTTGAAGAGCTCAGAGCGAAATATCAGAAAGACGGTATTGAGATACATATCACCGGCTTTGCCAAGGTGGTGGGCGATTTAATCGACGGGCTAAAACAGGTACTGGTGTTTTTTGCGATCACTATTGGTATTGCCACCGTGGTGTTGTTTATTTACACCCGTTGTATTCGCAGTACGTTGCTGGTGGTGAGTTGTTCGCTGATTGCCGTGGTCTGGTTATTGGGTTTGTTACCGACTCTTGGCTATGAGCTGGATCCGTATTCGATACTGGTACCTTTTCTGGTGTTCGCCATTGGCATGAGTCATGGCGCGCAAAAGATGAACGGTATTATGCAGGATATCGGTCGCGGAATTCATAAGTTACTGGCGGCTCGTTATACCTTCCGTCGCCTGTTCCTGGCCGGCATTACTGCGCTTATTTCTGATGCCGTTGGTTTTGCCGTACTGATGGTCATTGATATTCCGGTCATCCAGGACCTGGCTGTCACTGCCAGTATCGGTGTCGCCGTACTCATTTTCAGCAACCTGATTTTGCTACCGGTGCTACTGTCTTACACCGGGGTTGCCCAGTCTGCCGCAAAACGTAGCATTCATGCAGAGTTAAGGGATGAAGCGGACGTTTCACACAGCAAGCATCCGCTGTGGGCATTCCTGGATCTGTTTACCCGGAAGAAGTACGCCACAGTAACTGTTATCGGGGCGATAATTCTAGGCGTCGGTGGCAGTATGATCAGCGCCAATGTAAAAATCGGTGATACCGATCAGGGGGCGCCGGAGTTGCGTCCGGACTCTCGCTATAACCTTGATAATGCCTTTATGACTGCAAACTATACTACCAGTTCGGACGTGTATGTGGTGATGGTTAAGACAGAGCAGTACGCCTGTGCCCATTATGATACGCTGATGGCGGTGGATGCTTTGGAGCAGGAATTACGGCAACTCTCGGGAGTGGTGACTACGTCTTCACTTGCCGGTCTGGCCAAGGTGGCTAATGCCGGAATGAACGAAGGTAATCTCAAGTGGTACGGCATTCCCCGTTCTCAGGGCATGCTCAATGCCATTATTACCCGGGCACCACGAGAGATGTTTAATCAGAACTGTGACCTGCTGACCATTTTCGCTTATCTGGAGGATCACAAGTCTGACACTCTCTATGAAGTGGTGCAGACCGTGGAAGCCTTTGCCGAACAATACAATACTGAAAAATTCCAGTTCTTAAATGCTGCAGGTAATTCAGGGATTGAGGCGGCTACCAATATCGTGGTGGAAAAGGCTAATACACAAATGCTGCTGTATGTTTACAGTGCCGTGATCATTCTTGCCTTTATTACCTTCCGCTCCTGGCGTGCGGTGGTGTGTGCCATTCTGCCACTGATGCTGACTTCTATTTTATGTCAGGCTTTAATGGTGTGGTTAAACATCGGCGTGAAAGTGGCAACGTTGCCGGTTATCGCCCTGGGTGTAGGGATTGGTGTGGATTACGCGTTGTATATTCTCACTGTAATGAAGTCCCGTTTGCAGGATGGTAAGTCGCTTTCAGACGCTTACTACGACGCACTATTGTTTACCGGCAAAGTGGTGGTTCTGACCGGTATTACACTGGGCATTGCCGTAGCGACCTGGGTGTTCTCACCGATTAAATTTCAGGCTGACATGGGGATCCTGCTAGCCTTTATGTTTATCTGGAACATGTTAGGGGCACTGATTCTGTTGCCAGCGCTGGCAAGGTTTTTAATGCCAGGAGCAGCCAGGCAGAGAAGTGCTTAAACATAAATTGCGGTAATGGTAAGTATTTTGCTTAATTGAAATTACGTTGTAATTAAAGTGTTAACACTTTTGGAATTAAAGGGGTATGATGGGCCAGAGATGGCCCCATACCCCCTGTTGTTGGACAGTAGTATGATTGCAGATCAACAAATAGCGCAGGAAGAAAAAGAGGTAGTCGATCGTTTTGACCTTCGCTCAAAACTCCGTTTTAACCAGGAAACAGGGAAGATCTGGCTAGGCGAAAGCCGTTTGTTGTTATTACATGCCAAAGCGCTGATGGAAATGCGCACCAAGTTATTTGATTACCTTGACGCAGAGTCCGCCAAGCGGATGCTCATTCGTATAGGTTTTGTGGCCGGCGAACAGGATGCTGACCTTGCTCACAAGCTCGCAGATAACAAAAATAATTACGATGTGTTCCGGATTGGTCCGGAGCTACATGCTTTCGAAGGCCACGTGCGCTCGCATATTACCGAAGCCGAAATTGACTGGGAAACCGGGCGATTTTTTGGCGAGGTGGTTGTCGAGAACTCCTGGGAAGCCGAAGCCCATTTACAGTCATTGGGTTTATCTGAAGAAGCCGCCTGCTGGACCATTGTGGGTTATGCGTCGGGTTACACCAGCCGCTTTTTTCGTCGCTTCATTGTATTTAAAGAAATCGAATGCATGTGTAAGGGCGATCATCACTGCAAGATTGTGGGTAAGCCTGCAGACTGCTGGGATGATGAGAATTATATTGAATTATTTCGTGACGATCCGCTCAGCCCGTCATTACGGGAAATCGAAAAAGAACTCAGCCAGCTGCGTGGTAAGCGTCAGGTAAAATATGATACCGATGGCCTGGTGGGTGCCTCGCCCGAATTTACCAGTGCTCTGAACTTGCTGAAGCGAGCGGCGGATTCGCCAATTAACGTGCTGTTGCTTGGCGAGACTGGCGTGGGTAAAGAGGTCTTTGCCCGTTGGTTACATGAGCACAGCAGTCGCAGCGAAAAGCCTTTTATTGCCGTCAACTGCGGGGCAATTCCCCATGAATTGATTGAAGCGGAACTCTTTGGGGTGAAAAAAGGGGCTTATACTGGCGCTCAGGAATCCCGCCCAGGGCGCTTTGAGCGCGCCGATGGCGGTACCTTGTTTTTGGATGAGTTAGGTGATTTGCCTTTATCGGCGCAGGTTAAACTCCTGCGGGTATTACAAACCGGTGAAGTAGAACGACTCGGCGATGATGAGGTGCGTAAGGTGAATGTGCGTTTGGTTGCCGCGACCAATGTTGACCTTCAACAAGCCATTAAAGACAGTCAGTTCCGGGCCGATCTGTATTACCGTATTGCCACCTACCCGGTCAACATTCCGCCGTTAAGAGAGCGCCGGGGAGACATTCTTATCCTGTGCAACGCAATGATAGAGCGCTTTTCAGCAAGCTATCAAAAGCGCCTGACTGGTTTGTCAGGTCAGGCGATGCAGGTACTGTCCCGCTATGAATGGCCGGGGAATGTGCGTGAACTGGAAAACGTCATTGAGCGTGGTGTGCTGCTGGCAACGGATGGCGGCTTAATCGAATTAGAGCATTTGTTTGTCAGCCCGCCGGATTTAGCCGATACCCACGAGCGCCTGAGCGAAGTCGATGAACAAGGGCAGATTAAACCGCTCAGTGCGATAGCGGAAATGGACACGCAGTTTTACGATAAGCTGCTGGAGCAGGGCGAGTTTGATTTGGCCAGCCACGAACAGCAGCTGTTTGAGGCGGCCGTGAGAAAAGCGAAAGGCAACTTAACCCATGCGGCGCAATATCTCGGTGTCACTCGCCGGCAACTGGCGTATCGGGTTAACGAAAAACCGCGCTAAAACCGATTGTGAACAGTCCCAACCCCACCGAGCGGGTTTGATCATATGATTAGCTCGTTTCGGTGTACCCTTCCTGATTTAATTAAATGGTTAACTGCCGGCAACGGTTTTATTCACTCATTTTATTTTTAATCCTAACCACCTGCTTCAGTAGGTAGTGATCATTTAAGATAGGTTTTTGCCTGTATTGCTAGCGGTTAACAAAGGAAATTGTTTATACCGTTTTGTTGGAGTCGCCGACGACATAGTTGGGAATATAGCAACAAACCTCTCCGTGATTCATTTCAGTCTCGCTATCCGTAGCATTCCTAATACTGCGACATGCCAATGGCATTCTGGTTATTCGTCACCCCGCATTACCAACCTTACAAAATTGTAAGGGCACAACATCAAACTAACAAATGCGTTATGCAAACGTTAAGTAAAATCGCTAAAAATTTACATGAAATATATAAATATCAATTAAAACAATGAGATAAAACGTTGGCATGATACCTGTATTAAGTTAATGGATTGTTGCGCTCAAGGGCGCTTAGAAGCTCATAGTGGAGAACAGATTATGGCGATGACAGGTGTATTACGTCCAGGACATGTAGCTGTACGGGTATTAGATTTGGATGAAGCGGTTAAGTTTTACAGTGATGTAATGGGACTCGTTGAAACCGGTCGTGATGACATGGGACGGGTTTATTTCAAGTGCTGGGATGAGCAGGACCACAACAGTTATATCATTCGTGAGGCCGAGCAGGCAGGTGTTGATTTCGTAGGCTTCAAAGTACTCGATACTGCCACCCTCGATAAGCTTGAGAAAGATTTGAACGCTTACGGTGTAGAAACCCGCCGTCTTGAAGCCGGTGATTTACTTGAAACCGGTGAGCGGGTCCGCTTCACGCTGCCATCCGGCCACGAATTTGAGCTTTACGCAGAGAAAACCAAAGTGGGTAACGGTATGGGCCTGATTAACCCGGCCCCTTGGTACACCCAGAGTGAGCATGGTATTGCGCCGGTACGCCTGGACCACATGCTGTTGTACGGGCCAGACATCGCTAAAGTGAAGGCCATTTTTGAAGATGTTTTGGGTTTCTTCCTGGTTGAGCGTGTACTGGCTGAAGACAACGAGTCAGAAGCGGCTATCTGGCTGTCCTGCTCGCACAAAGTTCACGATATAGCCTTTGTTGAATATCCGGAGCCTGGCAAGCTGCATCACACTTCATTCCTGATGGAAAGCTGGGAACGTGTGCTGCGTGCTGGTGACATTATGTCGATGAACAAAGTGGCCGTGGACATTGGCCCCACGCGTCACGGCATCACTCGTGGTTGTACCATTTATGCCTGGGATCCTTCCGGTAACCGTTTTGAAACCTTTATGGGCGGTTATCACCCTTACCCTGATTACGAAACCATTACCTGGACCTGGGATAACTTCGCGCAGGGGCTCGATTACCCGCAGCGTAAGCTGCACGAGAGCTTCCTGACGATAGTGAGCTAACGGCAAACCTGGAAGGACAAATCATGAACGACAGTATTGCGGCCCCGAAAGAGCAGTTCGACACCTCGTTACATTACGTGCGTGTGACAGGCAAACGAGACGACGGATTTGTGGAGTTTGAGTTTAGTGTAGGCCAGCCGGAGGTAGCACTGGAAATGGTGCTTAAACAGCAGGACTTTGAAAAGTTTTGTGAAGAACAAAAGGTGACATTCCTCGATGAGGAAGCGGCTCCCTCCGACGATGAAGAAAAGAATGCATTCCAGTGGAGTCTCCACGACGCTACCCACCACTTTCGTGACGAGTAGATAGGCAATTTTAGAGGAAAGAATTATGCAAATCGATGTACAAACGGTCAATATTGAACAGAAAAATCAGACCTTTACCCATTTAAAGAAGCGCTTTGGCGATAAGAAAATCCCATCGCGGTATCAGGAAGCCAGCTATGACCTGCAGGCCGTAGAGAATCTGCATTATCGCCCGACCTGGGCGCCAGAGCAGGAGCTTTACGATCCGAATTTAAGCAAAATTCGCATGAACGACTGGTATGACTTAAAAGATCCCCGTCAGTTCTATTACAGCACCTACACGCTGAATCGTGCCAAGCAACAGGAGACCATGGAGTCTAATTTCAAGACGGTTGAGTCGCTGAACCTGATTGAAGGCATGCCGGACCCGGTTCTGGCTGTGGCGCAGGACCTACTCATTCCGCTGCGCCATGCCAATTACGCGGCCAACATGAATAACACCCTGGTTTGCGGCTACGGTTATGGCACGGTGTTTACCCAGCCCTGTGTTTATCACGCGATGGATAATTTAGGCATTGCCCAGTACCTGTCTCGTCTTGGCCTGATGATTGGAGATGTGGAATCCCTAGAAGCAGCAAAGCAGGACTGGATGAACAGCGACGCCTGGCAGCCACTGCGTCGCTCGCTGGAAGACCTGATGTGTGTACGCGATCCGGTTGAGGTGTTCATTAAGCAAAACTTTGTGCTTGATGGCCTGCTGTATCCGTTGGTGTTTCAGCGCATTGTGGATCAAAACCTGGTTGAGCAGGGCGGTTCGGGTATTTCGATTCTTACTCAGTTCATGACTAACTGGTATCTGGAATCCAAGCGCTGGATTGATTCGGTGCTCAAAACCATGGCGGCTGAATCAGCCGAGAATAAAGCCGTATTGGAAGAGTGGATCGATACTGCTGCAAATCACTTTACGTCGGTGTTACTGCCGGTAGCAGGGTTAGCGGTAGAAGGTAATCAGGCCGACGAGCTGGTTAGCGAAGCTCACGATGATTTATTACAGCGCGCTAAAAAAGCTGGTTTGTTTAAGTAGGAATCAAGATGTCTAAAGTTTTTATTATTTTACAGGCTAATGAAGAAACCCGCTCTATTGTAGAAGCCATTGAGCAGGATAATCCAGACGCCGAAGTAGTACACGAACCGGCCATGGTAAAGGTACAGGCGGAGGGCCATCTGGTGGTGCGTCGCGAAACCATTGAGGAAGAAATTGGCCGCGAGTTCGATATGCAGGAACTCAACATTAACTTAATCACGCTCAGCGGTAACGTCGATGAAGACGAAGACGCTCTGACACTCACCTGGAACAGCTAGGAGACTATCGTGGATATTAAAAAGACCCCAAAGAAACTTAACATTAAAGAGAAGTATCGCTTAATGACCCGCGATCTGGCCTGGGAGCCAAGCTATCGCGATGAGAAAGAAATTTACCCTTATGTTGATTACGAAGGCATTAAGGTTCACGACTGGTCGAAATGGGAAGATCCGTTCCGCTTAACCATGGATGCTTACTGGAAATACCAGGCAGAAAAAGAGCGTAAGTACTATGCAATCATTGACGCCCACGCGCAGAACAATGGCCATCTGAACGTTACCGATGCGCGCTATTTAACTGCTATCAAGCTGTTTCTGCAGGGCATCAGCCCGGGTGAATATGCCGCTCACCGTGGTTTTGCCCGGGTCGGTCGTGAGTTTGCCGGAGTGGGCCCGCAGGTGGCGTGTCAGATGCAGTCGATTGATGAAATCCGTCATGCGCAAACCCAGGTACATGCTATGTCGAACTACAACAAGTTCTATAATGGCTTTAAAGATTTCGCGAACCAGCGTGACCGTATCTGGTATACCTCAGTACCGCGCTCATTCTTTGATGATGCCATGTCGGCAGGTCCGTTTGAGTTCCTGATTGCCATTGGTTTTTCATTCGAGTACGTGCTGACCAACCTGTTGTTCGTTCCCTTTATGTCGGGTGCCGCATACAACGGTGATATGGCGACTTGTACGTTTGGTTTCTCGGCACAGTCCGACGAAGCGCGTCACATGACCCTTGGTCTTGAATGTATCAAGTTTATGTTGGAGCAGGATCCGGACAACATTCCGATTGTGCAGAAATGGATTGATAAGTGGTTCTGGCGTGGTTGCCGTCTGCTGACGCTGGTCGCGGCGATGATGGATTACATGCTGCCTAAGCGCGTAATGTCCTGGCGCGAGGCCTGGAATATTTACGGCGTGGAAAACGGTAATGCGCTGTTCCGCGATCTGGCTCGCTACGGTATTAAACCACCGATGCACTGGGATGATGTAGAAAAGTCCATCGATCACACCTCGCATCAAATCATGCTGGGCTTGTATCAGTGGAAATTCGGTACCGCGTTCCATTCATGGACACCTACTGACAGTGACATTGAGTGGCTGAAAGAAAAATACCCGACCACCTTCGAAAAATACTATCTGCCGCGCTGGGAATACGCTATCGCGCAGAAAGAGGCAGGCGGTGAATATAACAACTTTGGTTTACCCAAACTGTGTCAGACATGTCAGTTACCTTGTCTGTTTACTGAGCCGGATGATCCAACTCAACTTGCACAACGCGAAACAGAGTATGAAGGTGAAAAGTATCACTTCTGTTCTGATGGCTGTCAGCATGTGTTTGAGCAGGAACCTGAGAAGTATGTTCAGGCCTGGTTACCTATGCCGTCTCTGATGCAGGAGCCGTTAAAAGGTGATCTTGCAGCCTGGATGGAGTGGGTCAGTCTTGAGCCAACAGCTTCTGGTGAATACGCCAAGTCAGAAGACAAAGCCAACTTTGAGAAATGGCGCAAGCAGGTTTCGACCGACTAATCACAGTATTTAAGCATCGCCCGGTGATGCCGGGCGACATGAGCCTGCAAGTGCAGGTTATAACAGGAGAATTATTATGGCAGTTGTAGCAAATGGTGAGTACAAATTCCCCTCACGGGACAGAGTAGAAAACTATTATGGCCATCAGTTGTTGTTTGCATGCTGGGAGCATCACATGCTGATGGCGGCACCTTTTATGTTATTTGGTGCGCCGGATCAAAAGCTCGGTGACATTATTGAACAGCAGTTGAAACCGCTGTTGCAGCCGGATCCCGACTTTGAAAAAATTGACTGGAACGCTATTGAGTGGACTAAAAGCGGTGAGCCATGGCAGCCTGACTTCAATAAAACGGTAAAAGAAAACGGCCTGGTACACAAAGAGCAGTTCTGCTTTAAAACCCCTGGCTTGTCAACATTGGTTCCGCCTCAGGGAGAATAGCCATGAGCTTTGAAGTAACCATAGAGCCATTGGGACAAACCATCGAGGTTGAAGATGATCAAACTATTCTGGATGCCGCATTGCGTGCAGGTATTTATCTGCCGCATGCGTGCTGCCACGGATTATGTGCAACCTGTAAAATTGATGTGTTGGATGGTGAAGTCGACCACGGCGAAGCGTCAAGCTTTGCCCTGATGGACTTTGAGCGCGACGAAAATAAATGTCTGGCTTGCTGCGCCATACCGGAAAGCGATTTAGTGATCGAAGCTGAAATCGAAGAAGATCCCGATTCACGCAACCTCCCGGTTCAGGATTACCAGTGTACGGTTAGCCGCATTGAAGATCTCACGCCTACCATTAAAGGTATCTGGTTAAAAATCGAAGATGCCGATGGTATAGAATTTCAGGCCGGCCAGTACATTAACCTTAACTTACCGGACGACATTGGCAGCCGGGCGTTCTCTATTGCCAGTACCCCGGCAGAGCCGGGAGAAATTGAACTGAATATTCGAAAAGTTCCCGGTGGTGTGGGCACTGCTTATATTCACGATGAGTTAAAAGAAGGTGATGAGATTACCTTTAGTGGTCCTTACGGACGCTTCTTTGTGAAAAAGTCAGCTGAAATGCCCATGGTGTTTATGGCTGGAGGTTCAGGGTTATCGAGTCCGCGCTCTATGATAGTGGAACTGCTTGAAGAAGGTTGTGAACATCCGATCACATTGGTGTACGGTCAGCGTACCCGCGAAGAGCTTTACTACCACGATGAGTTTATAGCCCTGGCTGAGAAGTACCCGAACTTTACCTATATTCCGGCACTGTCAGATGCCGGGGATGACGGTGAGTGGCAAGGTGAGGTTGGCTTCGTACATGAAGCCGCGCAGCGTGCTTTTAATGGCGATTTCAGTGGCAACAAAGCGTATTTGTGTGGTCCGCCACTAATGATAGACGCTTGTATCAATACCCTGATGCAGGGCCGCTTGTTTGAACGGGATATCTATACCGAGAAATTTATATCTGCTGCAGATGCACAGCAGGTTCGCAGCCCGCTATTTAAAAATATCTGATTTGTGTCACAGGGACGTGATACGAAGTTGCCAGAACTTTATGACCAACATCGTTGTTACAGTGATTGCCGCAATGCGCACCGCGCCCTTTGGGTTACGGTCCTTGCGGCTTTTTATTTATCACTACCTTGCAGAGGGGTAACCGTGCTGTATCAGTGACTCAAGGTTATACCTTTTAAGTATTAAATTGTTTTTTAAATGGTATTAGACGGTATGAGGTTGGGAATTTACACTGACTTTAAGTGTTATTGAGTTGTAAATATTAATTTAAGGGCTTGCGTAGCCTAAAGTGAGAGTCCGATATGCGCCAAGTAGAAAATTTTATCCGCGGAGAGTTTGTGGCTGCCAGAGATGGTAAGCGTTTTGACAAAGTATCTCCGGTTACCGGCGAGGTTATCGCCAGCGTTGCCGAAGCAGGACGCAGTGATGTGAATGAAGCTGTGTTAGCTGCCAAGGCTGCGCTTCAGGGCGAATGGTCGACCTTTACCACGAATCAACGGGTGGAGATGCTGTATGAAGTAGCTGATGAAATCACCCGCCGCTTTGAAGATTTTGTAGAAGCCGAAATGGCCGATACCGGTCAGCCTTCTCATGTCATGCGCCATGTGTTTATTCCTCGCGGCGCGGCTAACTTCAAAATCTTTGCCGACACCATTAAAAATGTGCCTACCGAGAGTTTTATGCTGGACACACCGGATGGCGCCGGCGCCCTTAACTACGGCGTGCGCACACCGAAAGGCGTAATTGGCGTTATCAGTCCGTGGAATGCGCCGTTTATGCTGATGACCTGGAAAGTCGGCCCGGCTCTGGCCTGCGGGAATACCGTGGTGGTGAAACCATCAGAAGAAACACCACTGACGTCCGTATTACTTGGTGAAGTAATGAATAAAGTCGGCGTACCAAAAGGCGTTTATAACGTTGTGAATGGCTTTGGCCCGGATTCAGCGGGCGCTTACCTGACTGAACATAAAGACGTTGATGCCATTACCTTTACCGGTGAAACCCGGACGGGCACGGCTATTATGAAAGCCGCCGCTGAAGGGACACGCGATGTATCGTTTGAAATGGGCGGTAAGAATGCTGGTATCGTGTTTGCCGATTGTGATTTTGATAAAGCCATTGAAGGCATCTCCCGTTCCTCTTTCTTAAATTCCGGTCAGGTGTGTTTAGGCACTGAGCGGGTGTATGTAGAGCGTCCCATATTCGATAAATTCGTCGCGGCATTAAAAGAAAAAGCCGAAGCGGTTAACTACGGTAAACCCACCGATGAAGGCGTTAACTATGGGCCATTAATCAGTAAAGAGCACCAGGACAAAGTACTGTCATACTACAAAAAAGCGGTAGATGACGGCGCTACAGTAGTCACCGGTGGTGGGATTCCAGAGGTACCTGAAGCGCTCAAAAATGGTCACTGGATCCAGCCGACTATCTGGACCGATTTAGCTGATGACGCCGCAGTGGTACGAGAAGAGATCTTTGGACCATGCTGCCACATTCGCCCCTTTGACAGCGAAGAAGAAGTGATTGGTCTGGCGAACAGCACCGATTACGGCCTGGCGACCACTATCTGGACCAAGGATTTACCCCGCGCGCACCGCATGGCGGCCAAAATCGATGTAGGTATTTGCTGGGTTAACAGCTGGTTCCTGCGTGATCTGCGTACCGCATTCGGTGGCACCAAACAGTCCGGCATTGGCCGTGAGGGCGGCGTACATTCCCTGGAGTTCTACACTGAGCTGCGCAACGTCTGTGTGAAGCTATAGGAGGCCTCTGATGGATAATTCACAAGTTAAAAAACTGGGCGATGAGTTGTATGACGCCATGATGTCGCGCAACACGTTGGTCCCTTTTACTGAGCAATATCCCGATATCACCCTGGAACAGGCTTATGAAATTCAGCTGCAATACATTCAGCGCCGTCTTGATGCCGGTGAGAAAATTGTCGGTAAAAAGATTGGGGTGACAAGCAAAGCCGTACAGGACTTTTTAGGTGTGTTCCAGCCGGATTTTGGTCAACTGACCGACAAAATGGTGTATCAGGAAGGCGAAACTATTGATCTTAACGAGCTGATCCAACCCAAAGCCGAAGCTGAGCTGGCCATTGTTCTGAAAGAAGACTTAATTGGTCCGGGCATTACCGCAGTGGATGTTATTCGTGCCACCGACTATGTGAGCCCCTGTTTTGAAATTGTCGACTCACGGATCACCGACTGGAAAATCAAAATCCAGGATACCGTAGCAGATAACGCATCTTGCGGTGTATATGTGGTGAGCAATATCAAAGCCGACCCACGAAAAGTCGACATCACTATGGCCGGAATGACCCTGTACAAAAATGGTGAGCTGTTCTCCACCGGAGTGGGCGCAGCAGTACAAGGCTCGCCGTTTAACGCCGTGGCCTGGCTGGCGAATACGCTGGGCGAATTGGGTATACCGTTCAAGGCGGGCGAGGTGATCCTGTCAGGCTCCCAGTCTGCGCTGGTACCGGTGACCGATGGTGACGAACTCGAGTGTTACATCGCCGGCGTGGGGGGTTGTAAAGTGAATTTTGCTGGGAGCACAAAAGTATGAAAACCAATTTAACTCAGGAACAAATTATCCGCTTCTGTGAGCGTGTGGAAGGTGCTCAGCGCCGTGCAAACGATATCGCAAAGCTCACTAATGAATACCCGGAAATGACCATTGAAGATGCTTACGCCGTGCAAAACGCGCTGCGTGCCCGCTTCATTGAGCAGGGTGAAAAGTTGATTGGCTGGAAAGCCGGACTGACCTCCAAAGCAAAAATGGTGCAGATGGGCGTTGATAAACCGTCTATTGGCTTCCTCACCGATGCCATGTCGCGGCCGGAAAATACCGCGATAAGTACCCATGATCTGGTGCACCCGCGGGTGGAATGTGAAGTGGCCTTTGTCACCAAAGCGGACTTGAGTGGTCCCACCTGTACACGTGCTGATGTCCTGGCTGCTACCGACTTTGTGATGCCGGCGGTTGAGGTGATCGACTCACGCTATGAAAACTTCAAGTTCGATTTACCGAGTGTGATTGCCGATAACAGTTCCTCTGCACGATTCGTCGCTGGCGGACGTCCCCGCTATGTGGAAGACATCGAAGTGGATGGCATTGGTGTCGCCATGGAGCTAAACGGCGAAATTGTTGAAATGGGTTCATCTGCAGCAGTCATGGGGCATCCGGCGGATGCCGTGGCCATGGTGGTTAATATTCTACACGACATGGGTGAAATACTGCCCGCTGGTAGTTTTGTGATGAGTGGTGGGATCACCGCCGCCGTCGCTGTGAAACCTGGTGATAACGTGATTGCACGCTATCAGGATTTGGGCAGCGTCAGCCTTCGCTTTGAATAATCCGGTACCTGAATGGAGAACAACCATGCCAATTCTCGAAATGCACCTGATGACAGGGCGAACGGAAGAACAAAAATGTAATGCAGCCAGAGCAGTCACTGATGCACTGGTATCGTCCCTGGGCGTTAAACGTGAGTCAGTGCGGATCCTAATCACTGAACACGGTGAACACGACTTTTTCGTGTCAGGAATGACCATGAAAGAGCGCAGTCAGGCTCAGCAGGCAGCCCAACAACCACTGAATGCAGAGGGGAAATAGTAATGAAAAAAATTAAGTGTGCGTTAATTGGTTCGGGCAATATCGGTACCGATCTGATGTACAAAGTCATGCGCAGCGAATGGCTTGAACCGGTCTGGATGGTGGGTATCGACCCTGAATCTGAAGGCTTGGCCCGGGCTAAAAAAATGGGGCTTAAAACTACCGCAGAAGGCGTAGACGGACTGCTACCTCACGTGGAAGAAGACGGGATTCAGATTGCCTTTGATGCCACCAGTGCTTATGTTCACGCCGAAAACAGCCGCAAGTTAAATGCTAAGGGGGTCATGATGATTGACCTCACACCAGCTGCTATCGGGCCTTTATGTGTGCCGCCGGTAAACCTCAAGGAGCACGCTGACAAGCAGGAAATGAACGTGAATATGATTTCTTGTGCCGGACAGGCGACCATTCCTATTGTCAATGCGGTTGCTCAGGTGCAAGGCGTTGAATACGCTGAAATTATCGCCAGTTTGTCGAGTAAGTCTATTGGTGCAGGCACCCGCGCTAACCTGGATGAATTTACCTTTACTACCTCTAATGCCATTGAGAAAGTGGGCGGGGCCAAAAAAGGTAAGGCGCTGGCAATTATCAACCCGGCTGATCCACCTATCATTATGCGCAACACCATTTACTGCCTGACCGAGGGAGAGCCTGATGAAGTGGCGATCCGCGACTCCGTGCTGAAGATGATAGAAGAAGTTCAGAAATACGTGCCCGGTTACAAATTGGTCAATGGACCGACTTTCGACGGCAATAAAGTGGCCGTGTTTATGGAAGTGGCCGGCCTCGGCGATTACCTGCCTAAATATGCTGGCAACCTCGACATTATGACTGCTGCAGCAACGCGTACAGCAGAAATGTTTGCCGAAGAAATTGCTAACGGCACCATCACGTTAACCCCTACGGAGGCCGCGTAATGAGCGAAAACAATATTATTTTACATGACATGTGTCTGCGCGATGGTATGCATGCGAAGAAAGAGCAAATCAGCGTAGAGCAAATGGTTAAAGTCGCAAAAGCGATGGACGATGCTGGTGTACCCTACATTCAGGTAACCCATGGCGCCGGTTTAGGTGGAAATTCGTTGCAGCATGGTTTTGCTCTTGCCAGCAATGAAGAGTACATCAGCGCGGTCGCAGAGGCTGTAAAACAAACGATTATCTCTGTGCTCCTTATCCCCGGCCTTGGCACCATGAAAGAACTGAAGTCAGCTTACGAAAGTGGTGCGCGCAGCGTTCACGTTGCTACCCACTGCACTGAAGCTGACACCTCACCCCAGCATATCGCTTTTGCGCGCGAACTAGGCATGGATACCTCGGGCTTCTTAATGATGTCCCACCTCAATACACCACAGGGGCTGACTGAGCAGGCACTGCTAATGGAATCCTATGGTGCGAATACGGTTTACATTACTGACTCAGCCGGCTTTATGCTGCCAGAAGATGTGACCGAAGTGATTACTCGTCTACGTGGTGAGCTGAAACCTGAAACTGAAATTGGCTTCCATGGCCATCATAATATGGCTCTCGGTGTGTCTAATTCTGTGGCGGCCATTAAAGCCGGCGCAACGCGAATTGATGCCTCGGTTGCCGGTCTGGGAGCGGGAGCAGGCAACACGCCACTGGAAGTACTGGCTGCAGTGCTTGAACGTATGGGCATTCCAACCGGGCTGGATCTGTTCAGGCTGATGGATATTGCTGAGGACATCATTACGCCAATGATGGATCACATGGTTCGCATTGACCGCGACTCGCTCACACTGGGCTATGCCGGTGTTTACTCAACCTTCTTACTCCATGCTAAAAAGGCAGCAGAAAAATACGGTATATCCGCTCGCGATATTCTGGTTGAGCTGGGACGCAAGAAAATGATCGGTGGCCAGGAAGATATGATCCAGGATACCGCCATGACGCTGGCCAAAGAAAAAGGCCTGTTAAAAGAAGCTGTATAAAATAAGGTGTCGTTATGCCTGATAAAAATATCGCCATAGTCGTAGGTGCTACCGGCACCTTTGGTGTGGAAATTGTGCGTCAGTTAATCGAAAGCGACTTGCATGTGCTGGCCGTAGGTCGCAGTGCCGATTCGTTGGCCAGTTTAACTGAAACTTATAGTGAAGTGAGTGTTGTGCAGGCTGATATCAGCCAGGACAGCGCCATTGAAGCGATTAAATCGGCCATCACAGGTCCGGTAAAAATGGTTGTGCATGGGCCTGGTGTGGCTGTTGCTGGTGGCATCTTGAAAGCGCCTACTGCAGCTATGGTGGATGCGGTAAACATAAAAGTGGGTGGTATTTTACGCTTAAGTCGCGCCGCCGATGAACACTTTTGTGACAATGCCCGCATCGTGGCGATTGGCGGTCACTACGGCCTGGAGCCCACGGAATATGCAGCGTCTGCTGGTGTGGCTAACGCCGCACTGGTTAATGTGATGCGTCAGCTTTCACTGGCTTACGGCCGTCGTGGCATTAGTGCTCACACTATTGCGCCGGGTCCTGCCGACAGTGAACGCTTGCGTAATGTTGCCGCCGCTCGTGCTGAACAGCGCGGTATTAGCGTAGATGATGTACTGGAAGAACTACTTGAAGAATCTTCTGTACATCAGTTCACTACTGCCGAACAGGTAGGTTGGGCAGTGTGTAATTTGCTGGACGCTCGCGCTATTGGCATGACCGGTTCCACCATCATGCTTGATTCGGGCCGTCGTAAAGGGTTGCCATAGGCGCTGACAAACTGCTGCGCTGGGTATTGCTGCGTTAAAACTGTTTTCAAAATCCTCATTTACTAAAAGTAAACTGCGGTTTTTCAAAGATTTTTGCCTTGCTATACCAGCGCTCGCGACGTTCGTTAGTAAGCGTTTAGGATTGATTATATCGGGTTCATAAAACCTGTTTGTCGGGAGTAGTGTTATGCCAATCGTTAAATTTCACCTTGCTGATAAAGATATCAGTGATGCGCAGATTGAGTCAGTCATCGAGCAAGCCACGCAAATTTATGCCCAGGTGCTGGATAGCCCGGTTGATCGTATTCGTGTCTTTATCGATCTGCACGCGCCTAACTTGATTGGCGTGGGTGGTAAACTCGTAAGCAAAGGTGGCAACAATGCGCCTTTCTTTGAGTTTATTGTGATGAAAGGACGCACCCTTGAGCAGCGCCAGAGCATTGCTGAGCAGTTTACCAACATGCTGGCAACTACGCTCAGGGTCGATAAGGCTGATATTCGTGGCAATTGCTACATCGTAGAGCCGGAGAACTGGAGCATCGCTGGCAGCCTGGCGTCGGAAATACGTAAAGCCGAAATCGAAGCCAGAGCGCAAGCCGGCGCATAATCAACAGTAAATCGCGCCGGGGCAGGGGAGAGCACTATGACCTATACGATCGACATTATAAACACCCAGGAAAGTTATTCTTGTCGTGCCAATGAGTCGTTGTTGGACGGTATGGCGCGCCTTGGACGCAAAGGGATCCCGGTGGGCTGTCGCGGCGGCGGCTGCGGGATCTGTAAAATTCAGATTGAGACCGGCCAGTATACGGCAAAAAAGATGAGTCGCTGTCATATTAGTGAAGAAGAGCAGGCGGCGGGCGTGGTGTTGGCGTGTAAAGTGTTTCCGCTGTCGGACATTACTCTGCGGGTGACGGGTAAATGTCAGCGCCAGTTTGAGCGCAAATGTGTCAAAGCGGAAACCTTTCTGCTAGCAACCAGTGAAAGTGGGGAATAGCTTCCTCCGGGAAAAAGAGCACGAGGTGCGGATAATTTGGACATTATCAACACTTTTTTGACAGGGCGTTCGCGCCCTGTTTTTTTTGCTGAAAATATTTCAGGGTGCCTGCCATAATTGCACACTCATTATACGGTCTTTTATAAAGCTATTACTTTACTTAATCTAAAACAGTAACTTATAACCTGGCGCAAAGATTGTATCGTCTTTAGTAAAGGTAAGAATAAAAGACGGGGTACAGTATGTCTGATCAAAACTATCGTACAAAATTAGTGGATGCGGATCAGGTACAGGTTGCATCGGTTTTCGATTCGAAACTCAACGCTAAGAAAGCGATTGAACAAGTGGTGCGCGGCACCGATGTGGGGGCGCAGCAGGTAACGCTGATTGAACCTGATGACAGTGACTTTAACCGCAAGTTGGAGGGTGACAGTAAGGTACTGGGTAAGATGATGTGGTATTCCCATTTACTGCTCGGCGCAGCAGGGCTGGTGGTAGGATTATTTACCGCCTATTTGCTGGTTAATATTGGTCCTGCCCTTACGCAGCAGAATCCGCTGGCCACCTACATTGGGGTAATTTCGCCCGGCATTTTTATTGGACTGTTTTTGGCCGGATTGCTGAGCTTGCGACCCGATCGCACGCAGATTATCGAGGTGGTCAGAAAAGCGGTTAAGGCAAAACACTATGCGGTGGTAGTAAATCTGAAAAGCGGCCAGTCAGTGTCGAAGGTGCGCGATATGTTCAGCCGTCACAGTAGTCAGGTCGTGGAATCGATTCAGTAAACTATTTATTTAGCGTTCAAAGCACTCACAATTTGTGAGTGTTTTGTCGTAACATAGCCCTATCTATTGTTTTCACACAGGCATGTTCGTTATGGCTATTCATGAAATCACCCACCCACTTATTCAACATAAAATTGGCCTGATGCGCGAAGCTTCCATCAGCAGTAAGGATTTTCGGGAACTGGCAGGCGAAGTAGGCAACCTGTTAACCTACGAGGCCACACGCCATCTGCCGGTCGAGCTGGTAGACATTAAAGGCTGGACCGGTGAAAGCCTTAAAGTCAAAAGTATCAAAGGCAAAAAAATTACCGTAGTGCCTATACTTCGGGCTGGGCTGGGTATGCTCGACGGCGTGCTGAACCTCATTCCCAATGCCAAGATCAGCGTAGTCGGGTTATACCGCGATGAAGAAACTCTGCAACCTGTGGCCTATTTTGACAAAGTGGTTAAAAATATCGACAAGCGCACTGCGTTAATTGTTGATCCCATGCTGGCAACTGGCGGTACACTGATTGCCACTATCGACCTGCTTAAACAGAAAGGCTGCAAAAAAATCATGGGGCTGTTTTTGGTGGCAGCACCAGAAGGTATTGCGGCGGTAGAAGCTGTGCATCCCGACGTCGATATCTACACTGCATCCATAGACGACCGGCTGAATGAAAAAGGCTATATCTTGCCGGGTCTGGGCGATGCCGGCGACAAAATATTCGGTACCCGCTGAGTGAATTTCCTGGCAAAACCAACCTGGCTTTCCCGTAAATAAAAAGGTTAAACGATTTAGAAAGCTTAACCTTTTGTTTTATGCTAGAATTATTTTTAACATTTTTTTAAACTTAATGAAATTAAGAGCGTCTTAAGATACGTTAAGAAGATCGTAGCAATATACTAGGTTGGGAATTGTTGATAACTCTATGAAAAAGCTTACTTTAAAAGATGTTGCTAAGCAGCTCGGTGTTTCTACAGCAACTATTTCAAATGCATTTAATCGCCCTGATCAGTTATCTGCTAATAAGCGCACCGAAATCCTCGAAGCCTGTAAAGAAATTGGCTACACTGGCCCTAATCGTGCCGCTCAGATCCTGCGCAAGGGGCAGTCGAACATCGTTGCTCTGGTGCTGGCTGACAGCCTTGACTATATGGTCACTGATCCGGTCGCTAGTACCTTTATCCAGGGGGTATCGCGAGTGCTACGTGAAAATCAAAAACATCTGCTGTTGTATGCCGGCGATTCAGAAAATATCACCGATGTGGTGGATTTTGTTGATGGGTTTATTTGCTACGGTGCGCCACGTAATGGCGCTTTATCAACGCAGCTAAATCAACAGAGTAAACCGGTGGTAACGGTGGACTTTAACCTCGAAGGCCGCCCGGCAGTTAACATCGATAACGAACAAGCCAGCTATGAAATTGCCAAAGCGGCGCTCAGACCAGGTGATCGGGTCGCTATCCTTGGGCTGCGCCTTATTGATTCGCCCAACACCTGCCGCATTTATGACAGCCCACTGCTCGACGCCGAGTCATCCATTACTCATCGTCGTCTGGATGGCTATTGCCGGGCGTTAAAAGAGACAGGCATCAGGGTTGAAACCGACTGGATCTGGAACCTGCCGGAAAATGCCGGTATGTACGCTGTTCAGGCCGCCAGGGAAGTATTGCAAAGCTCCCCGCGACCCGATGTGATCCTATGCATGAGTGACATTATTGCCCTTGAATTGCTGCAGTGTGCGCTCACTATGGGAATTGATATTCCCGGTGAGTTACGGATTACCGGCTTTGACGGCATTGAAGAGGCAGCCAGGACCCGACCCTATATGGCTACGGTATGCCAGTCGAGTGTGGAAAAAGGGATGGAAGCCGCAAAACTGCTGTTGTCTGGCGACAATACCTCTTCGTCTTTACCTTACGAAATCAAATTAGGCGAAACCATCTAGTTAACGCCCGGATCCAGCCGGGCTAAAGTTAAGCAAACAGCCTTCAAAAAATGCTGCCAGTTGGTTTTGTTTAAACAGATCCGTGGCGGCAACACCTCTGTCCAGAGGCGGGAAAGCGCCGTAACCAGCCAATAAGCAGTGCCATGAAGTGGTGCCAAAGTGAGAGTTGAGTTGCTGCCGCTGAATTTCCTGGCCCAGGTCGCCCCTGCGGTACCAGGCGTTGAGTAAATGCAGTAGTGAATCAGACAGGTTTTCGTTATTTTGATTGGCCAGCCAGTATTCGCTGTCAGCGCGCGTATTAAGTCGATAGTGAGCAACAATATAATCCCGCACCCGTTCGAATCGTTCACTAATAAGCTGGTTATAGGCACTGCGCTGAGTCTCTGTAAAGCCCCCCTTATCAACGTGATTGAGGAAAATCTCCACGCTGGTCTGCACCAGATGCAGCGCCGTGGCTTCAAGGGGCTCAATAAACCCCTGCGACAGACCAACCGCCAGACAGTTTTTAATCCAGTGGCGCTCCACCTGCCCAACGTTCATGGTCAGTTTACGTAACGTTGCTGACTCCTCATCCACACCTACATGTCGGCATAGCTCCCTGGCTGCTTGGTCATCACTGATAAAGTCACTGCTGTATACATAGCCATTACCAGTGCGGTTTGTCAGTGGGATCTGCCACGCCCAGCCGGCAGAGAGCGCCGTAGCGCGGGTTTCAACGGGGAGTTCGGTTTGCGCCGGAGTCGGGCAAACGACCGCAGAGTCGTTAAACAGATTGTCTTTAAACGAGTTAAACTTAACACCTAAGGTTTTTTGCAGTAGCAATGATTGAAAGCCGGTGCAATCGATAAAAAAGTCGCCCTCAACACGCTCGCCTTCTTTACTGTGTAAAGCGGCAATATCGCCGTTGGAATGGCAGGCTATGTCGGTAATATTAAGCGCTTTGTGCACAACGCCGAGTCCCTGCGCATGGCGTTTTAAGAACTCACCCACCAGACCCGAGTCGAAATGGTAGCCGTATTCAATGCGAAACGGAAAGTTTGCCGGGGTCACCGGGCTGCGCTGGTGTTTTGCCAGCCAGCCGTTAAACAAAAATGCATCAGGGCAGGTGATAACATCCTGCCCTAAGCGGCGGTGAAAGCAGTTCACATAAAAGGAACGTTCGCTAAAGGTGTCGAGCTGGCTGATAAACGGGTGTGAATAACTGCTAATATTTGCGCCGGGACTCCAGCCGTCAAAACGAATACTGACTTTATAGGTGGCGTTACACGCTGGCATCCACTCCTGCTCGGCAATGCCCATGTCGCCGAAGAAGCGCTTTAAGGTAGGCGTGGAACCTTCACCAACGCCAATAATGCCAATATCCGGTGACTCCACTAAAGTGATTGTTACCGGCTGATTCAACCAGCGTTTAGCCAGCAGGTTGGCGGTCATCCAGCCGGCCGTACCACCGCCGGCGATGACAACGTGTAACGGCCTGACACTCATGCGCTGGTGTACCGCTCTATGAATTCGTCATGGCCAAGTAGCTTGGCTACCGGTTGCTGTTTGGCCTGTTGAATTTGCTGCATGGCGTTAAGCAGGGTTTGATCATCCATGGCGTTTACCGCTGCATGATAATCCTGGGGGAACAGACCTTGCCCCATCATCACCTGAACCCAGGAAGCATCACGGAAAATGTCATTTTGTTCATTGAAAATAGCGGCGGTTTCCTTAAATGCCTCAATCTTCTGCGCCAGTCGGTCAGGAATAGCCATTTCGCGCATGGCTAGCCAAAACTCGCTGTCATCACGCTCATTGACATGATAATGCAAAATAATGAAGTCGCGGATGGTTTCAAACTCATCCTTTGACTCAGCGTTATACATATTCACCATAACAGGAGATATGCCGTGATTGGGAAACATCTTCATCAGCCGGATAATAGCGGACTGAATAAGGTGGATACTGGTAGACTCCAGTGGTTCAAGGAAGCCGCTGGATAAGCCGATAGCCACCACATTTTTACACCACTGCTGGTCAGTACGCCCGGTGTTAAAGCGAATAGTGCGAGGTTCGCCCAGTGCTTTAGTGTCGAGGTTACCGAGCAGGGTCTCGCTTGCCTGCTCATCCGTGGTAAAGCGCGAGCTATAGACAATACCATTGCCGTTACGGTGAGTTAGTGGAATGCGCCACTGCCAACCGCAACTGTGAGCAATACTGCGTGTATAGGGCAGGGTTTTATCAAACCGCTCACTGGGTACGGCCTGCGCCGAATCGGCGGGCAACCAGTGACTCCAGTCTTCATAAGTTACGCCCAGCGTTTTGCGGATGAGCAGACCGTTTAACCCAGTACAGTCGATGAATAAATCACCCTCAATCTGCCGTCCATCAGTTAGCTGTAACCCGGTGATAAAACCGCTTTGGGAGTGTTGCTGAACATGCTCAATAATGCCTTCGCTGCGTTTCACTCCACCTTGTTCTGCAAAGCGGCGCAGGAATTGCCCGTACAGCGCTGAGTCGAAGTGATAGGCGTAGGGCATGTTATAGAGCGGATTCTGGGTATTTATTTTATTAAACTTGCCCTGTTGGCAGGCAAGATAATTCAGGTCGAAGTCCCAGAATGAGTGGTCTAAGCCGGCCTCTCTGGCTTTTAGCCAGTAATGATGGAAACTACAAAAACCCATGGTAGTGCCGGGCGCACCAAAGGTGTGGAAGTAGCTCTCACCATGCACCCGCCAGTTTTCAAACTTAATCGCTAGTTTAATAGTACCCTGAGTTTCTCTGAGAAAGGCTTTCTCATCGATCCCTAAAAAGCGGTTAAAAGTTTGAATTGGCGGGATGGTCGCTTCGCCAACACCCACAATACCAATTTGCTCTGACTCAACAAGTTCGATAGTGACGCTGTTTCCCAGTACTTTGTTGAGCAGCGCTGCGGTCATCCAGCCGGCGGTGCCGCCACCGGCAATGACTACTTTTTTAATTGCATCAGGCATGAATCATCCTCAGAGCATGTTTTCATCGGTTTGCTTTTGACTCTAGTGAAGTTAAAGTGAAAAGCAAACCGGTTGGAACAAAAAAGCCCCACTAAGGCGGGGCTTTTTATTTCGTTGCTAATTAATAGAACGAATAGTTGAAGTTGAGCATGTAAGAAGGGCCAAACTCACGACGCAATGTCACAATGCCGTTGTCGTCGATAGTTTCTTCTTTCTCATCTGTTAAGTTAACACCCTGCAATGACACTCGCAGACCTTCCAGATATTCAATACCACTGCCTTCAAAGTCGTAGCTGATTTGCGCATCAACCTGAGTGATCTTGTCACGGGTTGCGGTTTCAATCTTGTTAGAACCACCACGCTGGTAGGTTGCAAATTCAGAGCGGTCAGTCGCAGCTACACGAATCTCAAAACCATCCATTTCATAGTACGCAGTCAGTGATAACACTTGATCAGACTGGCCTGGAATTGGGTTACCATTTTCAAGTTCTGCATCGATGATCGTGGCAGAGCCTGCAAAACCAAAACCTTCCAGTGCACCAATAAAGTTACCCAGAGGAATATTGGCAGTCAGCTCGGTTCCTTTTACTTCACCTTTCAGACCATCCTGGAAGTACTCAAAGTAACCAAAGTCCGGAGGCGTCGCTAAATCACCTGCATCGTAAGCCACGTTGGCCGGACCATACAGACCGGTGGTCTGGATAATACGGTCATGGAAGCCAGGGATGAAGTAGTTGGCGCCGTTGTTGGTTGAATCATTGGTAAAGTCGATTAACTCACGAGCGTCATCTGTCCAGTTAACTAAGTCTTTGTAGAAGAATGTTAACGCTACGTAACCTTCTTCGTCGAAGTATTTCTCGAACGACAAGTCGAAGTTATTGGCTTCAAGCGGGCGTAACGATGGGTTACCCTTAAACTTACTCCATGGAGAACCGTATTCCTCAACATCGGCCTGGCTATTTGGAATAGCAATTAAATCAATGTTCTGGTCAAACTTCACAAAACCAGAGGCTTTCATTTGGTCGATTCGGGCCCGGCTGATGGTTTTATTTGCCGCAACACGAATGAACTGGTTATCGTCTACTTCAATGCTAACGTTAAGGCTTGGCAGGAAGTGACTATATTCATCGCCATCACTTAATATACAGTCTGAATCCACCTGGCCATTGTTGTCGTCATCACATACTGCGAAGTTTGAGCCGACAATGCCTAAGTAACCTGTAGACGACTGAGTAGTATCCACATACTGCGCACCAAAGTTACCGATAACAGGGAAGCCATTGATTTCGGTTTCAAAATCAAACTTGGCATAGATTGTGACGATTTCTTCGTCTACCGTGTAGCTGTCACCTAAACGATCCGGTTCAAGCAAGCCTGCATCGTTCAGGGTATATTCGCCATCGTTGTATGGTGCGAAACCGTCGTAAGCGACTACCTTACCAAAGCCAGCCCAGGTCAGATCGGCCAGACCGTTATACAGGTATTCTGATGGGATAGCCTCTGAATAAGGATAAGACGAAGCGGTTGCAAAGAAACCCTTGTTATCCTTCATCTTGTAACGATCGCTATAATTAACACCATACTGGATCTTGTTGATAATCCCCCAGTCTACATAGCCCTCTGCTTCAACGCGAACCGTGGTCAGTTCTTCTTCAAAGTCTGCGTAGTTTAAGAAACCATCCTGTGCATTTAAGTAACTGAATGGAATAGGGTTGCCATCCTCGTCAGTAAAGACTGTGTTTACGTCTGTAGCAAATTGGTCGGCAATGTTAGCCATACCGCCGCCCCACTGCTGCGGGCCGGTAAGTTGTAACAGAGAAGGATCAGAGAATGCTTCCAGACCAGTGCTACCAGTGAGGAACACACCGTCAGCACTCATTTGAAACTGGCGGGTACCAAATGTATCGATGGCACCGTTACGGGCTAAACCGGCGTACGACTCACCACGCAGGTCGCGTTTTTCTGACTGGCTGTTGGCCGCATCAAGCATGACTGACCAGTTGTCATCAATGTTATATTTAACATTCAGGCCAAAGGTTTGCAGTTCGCCGTCTTTTTGCGCCGGGTCGGTACGCATAACCGGGTTTACGCCAACCTGAGTACCAGAAACATTGGTGCCGTTGCCGGATAATGACGCTGGATCCGCATTGAAGGGTTCGATAAATCCGCGAATAACCCCTGAGTCAGAGTAATCGATATCCAACGCATCCACTACGATGTCGAGGTTATCGGTTGGGCGCCACTGGAGTACGGCTGAAATAGTGTCACGATCCAGCTCACGGCTGATTGCCTGAGTATCCAGACCCGACGGTAGAATCTGACCAGCATCATTGGCACTGTATCCCCACACACCATACTTACGTTCGTTACGTGGTGACTCAGTGGTGGCTAACGCCACGGCAATACCCACGGTATCATCGGCAAATTTTTCAACGAAAGACAACGCCAGGCGCTTACCTGTGTTATCAAATTCAGGGTTATCAGAGTCGTTGCCGCCCATCTCGTAAACACCGGTTAATGTCAGTGTTTCCTGTGCAGCAAGCGGACGAACCGTTTGCAGGTCAACCGTACCACCAATGCCCTGAACCATCAGGTCTGCTTCGGTGGTTTTATAAATGGTTGCACCGGTCATGATCTCAGAAGGATACAAGTCGTATTCTACACCGCGGTTATCACCAATACCGATGAGCTCACGGCCATTCAGGGATGTACCGGTAAAATCTTCTTTAAAACCACGAACAGAAATACCCGAAGTCCGGCCACCGACACGCTCACCGGCAAGACCAGGCAGACGAGCCAGTGATTCTGCGATCGATGAGTCAGGTAATTTACCGATGTCTTCAGCAGAAATGGCTTCAACAATTGATGTGTTGTCCATCTTGATGGCCTGAGCACGCATCAGTGAGCCGCGAATACCTTTTACTGCAATTACTTCTACTTCAGGTTCACTGGCGCCGTTATTTTCTTGTGATAACGCGTGGCCTGAATACATTGCTGAGGTCACAGCCAGTGACAACAACGCTGGTTTAAATATGTGTTTAGTCTTCATGTTTAGTGCCCTAACTAAAGTTTGAACGGTGCAATCTTGTTACATCGATGTTAACGATAGTTAAAGTATTGTCAGCCGTCAAGTAATTTTCTTAATCAATTAAGAAAATTAATTTAACTTTATTTACCGTGGCTTAGTGGTATTTTTTGTAGGTGGTTTATCCAGTTGGATTTTTTCGATTAAGTATGATTATTGAAAATAATTTAATGGCGAATATTTTTTACATTTATGTTTATGCACAAATAGCACTAATGCTTAACTAATGGCACTTAGTAAAGGTAGAACAAAAGTCACAAAAGTATAAATTTACGCGTTGAATTTTTTCTCGCCGCTGTAAAGTGAAAAGATCTTGTGGTGAACTACAGCAAATAAGCTATAGGACGCGGTGAATTAACTGGGCAATCTGAACGGGGTTTGTTAGCTTAAGAATTTGTTGTGGGCGACAACCCGTCAGGCATCGACAGCCATGGAGTTTGAACAGTGAAATTATTCGGTGGTGTATTTTTCTTTATCGTTACTGCGATTGTTGTGTTTGGTTGGATAAGTAGCGACCCGGGCTCCGATGCCTCGGTTGGTGAAATGCGCCAAACGTCTCTTAACACTGAACCCGTAAAGTCGGTTAAGCGGCATTACGAACAAGTGGCAGAGCGTCACTTCAAAAAACCGCGAGTCGAACCCGTCAGGCTACCGGACATCGGCCGTACCGATGTGTCCTGGGGAGCGGTTGGTAACGATCCGGCGGGGAATATTTATGTGGGTCTGGCGGAGTCTAATGGTGAACCGAGAAGTGCTTATCTGGTTAAGGTTAATGCCGCTGGCCAGTCAGCAGTCATTGGTGATGTGGTTAGCGAGCTCAAGCGCAAAGGTATTGGTCCGGCGAGCCAGAGCCAGGGCAAAATTCACAGTCAGATTGTTGCCGCACATGATGGTTACCTTTACTTTTCCAGTTTTGATGAAGCCGGCGAGACAGACGTTCGTTTACCCGATTATGGCGGTCATCTGTGGCGAGTAAATATCCAATCAGGACAGTGGGAACACCTTCTCGCCACCCCGGAAGCGTTAATTGCCGTTAACACCGATGGTCGCTATGTTTATGCGCTTGGTTACTGGGGGCATGTGCTGTATCAGTACGACACGCAATCGGCGAAGGTAAATAAAACCGAAGTGGGTTCGGTACCTGGTCATGTGTCACGCCAGTTTTTGGTTGATGGTAAAGGCCATGTATATGTGCCCAAAGTGTCGCAAAGTGGTATTAACGAGGCACCTTCGGCGATGCTTGTTGAGTTTGATCAAAACCTGAATGCAGTGACTGAATATCCGCTACCGGATTACCAAAACAAAGATATGACCCGTTACAGAGGCATAATTGCATATACGAATATGCGCAACGGTGATGTGTACTTCACACTCGGGCAGGGCTACCTGCTGCAGATCCAGGCAAATGAATCGGGGGCTGAAAAACTGATAAATCACGGTCTGTTTAACCCGGCTGGTGAGGCAAATATCCCCAGTTTGTTTACCGTTGATGGTGAACAGTTTGTCATGGGGGTCAGTCGTCGTCCCGGTGCCGATCCTGAGTGGTTAATTTATGAGAAAATATCCGGGGCAACGGTAAATTATGCGATGCCGGAGCTGAATGACTTTTTGTTTTTTGGCACAGAGGCCAAGGATGCATCGGGTAATTTTTATCTGGTAGGGCGGGATACCAGCTCTCGAAAACCTAAAGTGGTTAAATTAACGTTTTCTGAGTAACCCAGCGCTCAGTGTGGGCGCTGGGTTCTTCATCAACCTATCTCTGCTACGGGTTTTGTCTGGCATTGCAAAGCTGGTCGCCATAATAATTATTGGCATAGTTACAGTTTGTTTCAGCCTCGCGTTTTTCAGCGGCGATACGTTGTTTGATTTGATTGATTAGTTTACTCATGTGTCTTTCTCCTGATTGGTTACAGACACTATATGAATAAAGCTAAGTCTAATATATCAATTAATAGTGATTAATCTGATAGTTTTTCTGAATCATCTTTATTGAAGTACATGTCAGTGTATTCGTGAGACTCTTTTTGCTTATCAGTAAAAGGGTATAAGCTGAAACCGGTCACTTCCCGCTTTGTGTTCACATCGAAGTGAATAAACGCATCACTGGCGGCATTCTGGTTATCCCAACGGATCACAAACGTGTGATCAGCAAACGCTTCCAGGCTGCCGGTTAAGGTGGTCATTTTTTCGGATTGGATCCGCAACTGGTCGTTTACCATGGTAATGGTCAGTTGCCCAAACCACTGGTCAGAGAATTGCCCGGCATAGGCAAGTGGATCCAGAATGACTTCGCCTGTTCCTTCAGGCACAGAATAGTTGGCCAGGTAAATGGCTTCACGCTCGGCCTGATAGTCTTTTAAGGTTTGGACCCAGTCGTTTTTTTCCTGTGGCGCAATGTAGGCCTTGAGAATGTGCTGCATTACGGCACTGCGGGCACCATAGTTTGAACCGTTGTTAAGCAGCACCACGCCTAACTCCAGGTCTGGCACCAGGGCTACATAGGCCTGATAGCCTGACAATGTACCGGTATGTGATACTACTTTATGACCATACACATTGGATAACCGCCAGCCAAGCCCGTATGATTTGAGGCTGGTGTTGTCCCACTCTTCATCAGTTGCGGAAACTGGCAGGACCATATGGGCTTTCTGCATAAAGGCAATCTGATCAGGGCTAAGCAGGGTTTCGCCGTCAGCTGTCTGGCCATCATTCAACCACATAGCTACCCATTTGAGCATTTCCTCTGCGTTACACACAATGCCTCCTGCTGCTGCTGACACAAGCTCAGTGCCGTTAATAGCATTACGAGGGATAGCGTATAAGCCGCGCTCATCATTGTGACCGTAGCTCATGGCGGCATTTTGCAGGGCGGCGTCATTCAGATCGCCGGCAAAGCATTGCATAGTTAACGGCGCAAAGATTTTTTCTTCTATCACCGAGGCATAAGGTTTACCGTAAAGCTGCGCAACAATTTCACCGGCGGTGATAAACATCAGGTTGCTGTACGCATATTCGCTGCGAAAACTACTGACCGGCGTCAGGTAGCGCAGGTTATGAATAATCTCCTCACGGCTAAAGCCGCTGGGCTCAGGCCATAGCATGCTGTCGCCGGCGCCGCTGGCGAGCCCGGAACGGTGGGTTAACAGGTCCAGCAAGGTGAACTCCCGGGTTACCCAGGGATCCTGCATTTGAAACTCTGGCAGGATGTCGGTGACCTTAGTTTGCCAGCTCAGGGAGAATTCGTCGATTGCCATGGCCAGGGCTGTAGCCGTAAAGGCTTTAGACGTTGAGGCCAAACGGAAATAAGTACTTGCAGTAACCGGTAAGTTATTGGCCAGGTTTCGCTGCCCTACACCGTTTAGATAAACGGTTTCGCCCTGATGAATGATACCAACTCCCATCCCCGGGGTGTTAAACTCCGTTAATGCCTGTTCTATTACTGCAGTGGTGTTCTGAGGCGGTGCCGTTAATTTGTCAGGCGTAGCAGAGCAGGCGGAAGTGGTTAATAACACCAGGCCGGCGAGAAGTTGGGTAGCGCGAATGGCAGACATATTGATTCCCTGCAAATTGAATGGTTTGGAATAATTTATTCAATTTGCAGGCTCGTGCGGCGATTGTCAATGCTATCTTATTCTTCGCTGACTTTAGTCGGGTCCCACACCAGTGCTTTGAAGTGTTTACGGCACATAGATTCGTAGCGGTCATTGCCGCCGATTTCCACCTGTGCACCACTGGTTACTGCCACACCATTTTCGTCGATACGCACCACAAAGTTAGCTTTGCGGCCACAATGGCAAACGGTTTTGAGTTCAAAAAGTTTATCCGCCCAGGCCAGCAGGTAGTGACTGCCGGTGAAGGTTTCGCCTAAAAAGTCGGTGCGCAGGCCATAAGCCAGTACCGGGATATCCAGTTCATCCACCACTTCGATAAGTTGTGATACTTGCGCTTTGGTTAAAAACTGAGCCTCATCAATGAAGACACAATCCACATAGTGCTCGCTGTGCAGTTTGGTAATAATATTGAGCAGGTCGTCCTCTTCATTGTATAGTCTGGCGTCGGCTTCCAGTCCTATGCGGGAAGCCACTTTACCGCTACCGAAACGATTATCCAGCGCAAAGGTGAAAATGAGCGGGTTCATGCCCCGCTCTCGGTAATTGTATGCAGATTGCAGCAGTGAAGTTGATTTCCCGGCATTCATCGCCGAGTAATAAAAGTATAGTTGCGCCATAATGTGTTCTACTTATTATCCTGCCAGCCAGTGTACCACTCCTGCAGGGCTTTTTTCTCTAGTGGACGGGCAAATAAATAGCCCTGTAGGCAGTCAACCCCAAGCAGTCTCAGCAGGCTCGCTTGTTCTTCTGTTTCTACGCCTTCAGCAACGGTTTTACAGCCAAGCGCTTTTGCCATTAACACTGTCGCTTTCACGATGGCGTCACTGCTGACAGCCATTTGTTGCACAAAGGTTCGGTCTATTTTTAGCAAATCAAAGTCGAGTGACTGGAGCAGATTTAGCGAGGAAAAGCCAGTGCCAAAATCATCGATGGCAACCTTCACACGGCGTGCTTTAAGCTCACTGATGTTGGCTGTAAGTACCGCCATGTCGTCGGCAAAAATTGACTCTGTGACTTCCAGGTGCAGGCGCTGGGGGGCGAGACCCGAACTGACCAGTGCCCGCTCGACGCAAGCTACAAAATCTTCACTGACCAGTTGCAACACAGAGACGTTAACCGATACGCCACAAGACTCATCATCCCATTGGGCGGCATCAATACAAGCCCGATGTAATACCCAGGCACCGATATCGTGGATGGTGCCGTTTTTTTCAGCCAGAGGGATGAACTCATCAGGACTTATCCAGGTGTCATTAAATTGCCAGCGTAGTAGCGCCTCAATGGCCCACAAGCGATTTGATGACGCGTCGATAATGGGCTGATATACCACCTGTAGTTGCTTTTTCTCTATGGCCTGGCGCAACCCATCGCGTAGTTGCTGCTCATGATGCATCTTGTCGTACAGTGCTTCGGTGTAGATGCCCACCAGCCCCGGTGAAGTGCGCTTGTAGTGATACATGGTCAGGTCGGCTAACTGCACCAGAGTAGAAGCAGAATTACCATGTAATGGGTACAAGGCAATGCCTATGGTGGCGTCAACAGACAACGGGCTATCGGCAATGGGATTCAGCGTGGTCAGACTGCTTTTAATGGCTAAGGCAATGGCGACGGCGGTATCACCATCGGCATGGGGCAAAATAATAATAAATTCATCACCACCCCAGCGGCCAATACAATTGGCTTCACAATATTCACTGAGTTTGGCCGCGACCTTTGATAACACCACATCACCGGCCTGGTGCCCCAGACTGTCATTGATTTGCTTAAAGCCATCGAGATCGATAAATAACACGGCCATTGAAGTCTTGCCTTGAGTGGCGCCCTCCAGAATGGCGTTGAAGTTATGCATGAAGCCAATGCGGTTCATTAAGTTAGTCAGTGGATCGCGATTAGAAATATCCTGTAATTCTTTTGTACGACGGCTCACTTCAGATTCGAGGTTACTGTTGGCATGGTCGAGTTTCTGGTTGGAATCGAGCAGCGCCTGATTGACTCTTCGGACTTCATTGCGCTCCTCACGCATTAAGGTCACTAACTCTTCGTTCTCATGTTTTATAGCGATGGCCTGTTTGGTGAAGTCGTTGGCCTTTACCGCGGCACTGCACATCGCTAACCAAAACAGGGAGCCTAAACCGCCAAGCAGCGTAAAGTGTTCATTACTGTCGAACAGTGCACGAACGGATAAGGGTAATAGCAATAAGGTTGTATACAGTAACACCAGCGGCAAATGTGAGGCCAGGGTGGTTGCTGCACCGCCTGCCATGGCGGCAACTATGACCATGGTGGTGGACAGTTCAATTAATGACATGCTCTCATACAGGCTGACACAGTAAAATGCCCACATCAGCGCGGATAATGAAGAACCGAGGATAAATCGCGTCAGCGGCCAGCGCGGTGGGTAGTTGCTGTTGCGCAGGTGCAGATACCAGTAGGCAACGTCAATAGTGCGGAGCAGTGACAGGAACATCATGCCTGCCCATAAATAAAACTTGGATGGCGCTATATCGGGATTGGCGAAACCAAAGGTAATGGCACTGATACTCAGTATGGTCATCACCAGTCCGGTAAAAAGGTTAGCGTACAATAGTTCGACAACTTCTCTCGTAGTTGTGATACTCGCTGATGAAGGCGGTGACTTGATCATGCTGCGTTTTAATACTCGGTGTGCGGGCTATTCAGGGCGGTACCCAGGAATGTTCAGATGCGTTCCCCGCAAATTACAAATGCTGTGTGCTTTATAGTGTTGATTTTAAGCAAATGTAATGCAAGCTTAATTGATAGATATGCGGCAAAATGTGGTGATAAAAACAACAAAGCCGGGCTCAGGGCCCGGCTTCAGAGTAAATAAACGACGTTACTCAGGCGGCGTCTTTGGTTTCCTGACCGGGCGCTTCGGCTGAAATCAGCTCCAGATCAAAGGTAAACTCGTCGACACGTACAGCCAGTTTACGTTTTTCGTTATAGTCGTGCAGATCCCTGGCTTCTTCCGCTGTTACGACACCACGTTCCTGTAGTTTATTGAGCGCATTTTCAAAGGACAGGAATGGTACTACAGGTTCTTTGCGCAGCGCTTTTTGCACTTTGCCCAGTAACGGCAGTACTTTGTGCTTGGCTTTAAAGGCCTGCTCATTGATGTCGTTACCGTCTCCGGCAACCGGCTGAACCAGGTGGGTCAGCTGTGCCTTAACACTGTTGTCCTGCAAGGCCGCCATGGACAACTCGCGGATCAGGTCATCGCTAATAGTGCTTACGCTACCGCTGTAAGTTGCGGTAAGCAAACGCATCAAACCACGGGTTGGCGTGTTCGGGAAGTTACGAACAAAGTTCACCAGTGCCTGTTCAGCCTGTTGCAGTGACCATTGCATTGCATAATCGAAGTACGGCTTAGCTTGCTGACGATCTTCAATACGTTGCTCGTAGTAACGAATCGCAGCCATGGCACCATACAGATAGCTCATGATGTCACCTAAACGGGCAGACAGTAACTCGGCTTTCTTTAAATCGCCGCCCAGCACTGCCAGTGACAAATCGGCCATTGGCGCCAGTTTGGCAGATAGCGCATTAAGGCGTTTTTCGTAACCACGAACTTCCGGCAGACTTGACTGCGCGCCACGTACAAATGGCAGGTAGCTGCTAAACATGCTGCGGAATGCATTTTTCACGCTAAAGCTAACGGTTTTACGCAGCACTTTATTAAACTGCGCATCAGCCGATTTCTCTTCGCTGTAGATTAGGTCAACCATCTCTTTTAAGTGCGGGTGACAACGCATCGCCCCCTGGCCGAAGATCATCAGGTTACGGGTCAGAATATTCGCGCCTTCCACCGTAATAGCGATAGGTAGCGCAGAGTACCCGGCTGCCAATGTGTTTTGTGGACCACGCTGAATAGCTTTACCTGCCTGGACGTCCATGGCCGCGTTCATCACCTGACGACCAATTTCGGTCATATGATATTTGGCGATTGCGGTAACCACTGATGGCTTAAGGCCTTCGCCTAACCCTTCAGTCGTCAGCACGCGCATGGATTCACACAGGAATGTCTTCCCAGCGATTTCTGCCAGTTTTTCCTGAATACCTTCAAAGCGGCCAATCGGTAAGCCGAATTGTTCGCGAACAAACGCATACTCGGCGGTAGACTTTAATGCGCTTTGTGCTGTGGCCGTGCCCATTGCCGGCAGTGAAATACCACGGCCAGCACCTAAGCAGCTCACCAACATTTGCCAGCCGCGACCGATGTTCTTTTGGCCACCAATGATAAAGTCCATAGGGATGAACACGTCCTGACCACGGGTAGTACCGTTATAGAATTTCACGCCCATTGGGTCGTGACGATTGCCCAACTCAACCCCCGGATGAGATTTAGGTAACAAGGCACAGGTAATGCCCAGCTCCAATTTGTCGCCCAGTAACTGATCCGGGTCGAACACTTTAAAGGCCAGACCCAGCACAGAGGCAATGGGGGCCAGCGTAATATAGCGCTTGTCCCAGCTTACGCGCAGACCAATGACTTCTTCGCCGTTGAACTGGCCTTTGGTAACAATTGCAGCATCGGGAATACCGCCTGCATCGGAACCGGCCTCAGGACTGGTTAAGGCAAAGCAAGGAATGTCTTTACCTACGGCCAGGCGTGGCAACCAGTAGTCTTGCTGTGCTTTAGTGCCGTAGTGCATCAGCAGTTCGCCCGGGCCTAAAGAATTAGGCACCATTACGGTGACTGCCAGTGCGCCGCTTTTGGCTGCAATGGTTGCTACGATGGTCGAGTTGGCATAGGGGCTAAACTCTAAACCACCAAATTTCTTGGGAATGATCATCGAGAAAAAACGATTCTCACCCAGAAAATCAAGAATATGTTGTGGGATATGCTTTGAATTACCTAATTCAAAATCATCCACCATGCCTAACAGTTCTTTTACCGGTCCGTCCATGAACGCTTGCTCATCGGCACTCAGCTTGGCTTGAGGAACTGCTCGCAATGCCTCCATGTCAGGCGCTCCACGGTAAATGGAGGACTCTAACCAAATATCACCTGCATCCAGGGCTTCTTGTTCTGTAATTGAAATGGGAGGTAAAACTTTCTTCAAACTTGTTCTGATACTCATAACTCATCCGCTCATCTGACCAGTTGGTTTTGCAAATGATACAGAAAAAAAAACCAATTGCAAATACATTGTTAACTGTATGTATTGTATGGTTTATTTCTGGTCTACCGGTTAACGGTTACGGTGTGGAAAGCGTTTTTGGTGGGTGCTTGAAGTGATTGTTCTATGTTCAGTTGCGGTGGCTGGTGCTTACCGTTAAGGCGGCTATAGTTAGGTTAACAGACCCAGTTATATTACTGAGAAGTGCGGCAAGCATTGACTTGTAAGCGCTTTAAACGTGCAGTCTTACTGTAATTTGCTGTCGATAACAGTATAGTATCTGCCAATAACTCTTTAGAAGCATAAAGGATTTCAATATGTTGGAACGTAAGCTTGTATTTGGCTCGTTACTTGTCGGGTTATCTTTGCCGCTACTGTGGCCTGCGGCAGTAAATGCCGATGAAGCAGAGGGATTGCGTATTGCAACTGAGAGAAAATCGCGTAATTCAGGATGGGAGGACACCGTGGCATCAACTACTATGGTGCTGCGTGATGCCCGGGGTAAAGAAAGTGAGCGTGAATTACGGGTTTATACCCTCGAAAGAGTTGATGAGGGAGATAAGTCACTGACCGTATTTGAATCGCCGGCCGATGTAAAAGGTGCCGCCTTCTTAAGTTTTTCAAATACTCTGACGCCGGATGATCAGTGGATGTATCTGCCCAAGGTCAAGCGGGTAAAACGCATTGCAACGCAGAATAAATCTGGCCCATTTATGAGTAGTGAGTTTGCCTACGAAGACATGACGTCTTTTGAACTGGAGAAATTTACATTCGACTACACCGGCGATGCTGAAGTTGAAGATCAGGCCGTTTTTGTTGTGGAACAAACGCCGGTGGATCAATATTCCGGTTATTCAAAGCAAATTGCCTACATTGATAAAGAGCATTATCGCTTATTAAAGATGGATTTCTTTGATAAAAAGGGCGATTTGCTTAAAACCCTGATCCTGGATGATTACGAACTCTATCTCGATGCCTACTGGCGTCCACATACTTCTGAGATGTTTAATGAACAAACCGGTAAAAGTACGGCCATGTACATTAACGATATTGAATTTAAAACTGGTCTGAAAGACAGTGATTTCGATAAAGACAGTCTGAAACGAGCTAGATAATATGAAATTAACCAATGCTATGGGGCTGTTGCTGGCCATGGGAGTCCTGTCACACAGCTTTTACGTAGAGGCTGAAGTCGAATATTCCGGCGTATTGACCGTTGAGCAGCGTTTTTTTCTGCAGGATGCTGCGTTTCCCGGACAAGCCCGGGCACAAACGTCATTAACTGTGACCCCCGAGGTGTTTTATGACTGGAATGATGGTTATGACCGGATAACCTTCAAGCCTTTTATGCGAGTTGATCAGTACGACGAAGAACGTACGCATGCCGATATCCGTGAACTTATGTGGCTGCACGCGGCTGAGTCCTACGAAGTAAAAGCCGGTATTGGTAAGGTTTTCTGGGGACAAACTGAGTCGCTGCATTTGGTTGATGTGATTAACCAAACCGATGCTGTTGAACGGGTGGATGGCGAAGAAAAACTTGGCCAGCCAATGCTTAGTGCTTCCTATCTGATGGAAAGTGGCGCGATAAGCGTATTTGTAATGCCTTATTTCCGCGAGCGTACATTTGCTGGTGAGGAGGGGCGCCTGCGTCCGCTGGTGCCGATCAACAATGACAATGCAGTTTATGAGTCGGAAGATGAGCAACAGAATATTGATTACGCCATACGCTGGCAGCAAACTCTTGGCGACTGGGAAGTAGGGCTGTCTTATTTTGACGGTACTAACCGTGAGCCGCTGTTGCTCGTTGATGGCGCCATTGAAACCAACGATTTACTGCTACGGCCTTATTATCAGCAAATGCAACAGGTTGGCGCAGATTTATTGTGGGTAAATGGTGCCATGTTGTACAAACTTGAAGCTATTCACCGGAAAACCGACCTCCAGTCTTTTTATGCTGCGGTGGGCGGCTTTGAATATACCACCGTGGGTATTTTCGATTCAGTTTATGATATTGGCTGGTTAATGGAGTACCAGTTTGATGAGCGTGAAAACAGCTTTTTTGCACCAGCCCAAAACGATTTAATGGTGGGCTTACGCTGGGTGTGGAATGACCTGGACGGTACTCAGGTGTTGTTCGGCTATGTGCAGGATCTTGATGATACCAAGACGTACAGTGGCTTTGTTGAAGCGTCCAGTCGCATGACGGACAACTGGAAATTTACCATCAATGGCTACTTTTTCTCTGCTGATTCACTTACCGATCCGTACTATTTTGTACGCCGGGACGACCACATAGAAATTAACGTTGAGTTTTTCTTTTAATTGATAGCCGGGAGAAGGTTAATGAAGTTGAAATCACTGTTAGGTGGATTGCTGATATTAGTTAGCGCGCAATCTGCCCAGGCTATCGAACGAATGTACGGAGTGATTGGCGTCGGATACTCTGATCTGGAATACCGCCAGGCCCAGGATGAAGCGTTCAGTTATAAACTGGTGTTGGGACACCAGTTTCACCGTCAATGGTATGTTGAGGGGGGGTATTATCAATTTGCCGATGTGGATGCTGACGCCGATGGTTCCAGTTTTGGGTTGCAGTCTGATGCCCTTTACCTTGGCGTGTTAGGAAAGGCGTCACATCCGGTAGGTGAGTTGTTTTATCGGCTTGGCGTTGCCAACGTGAGCGTGCAAAGCTCAGAACTAAGTGGTAGTGGCAGCTGTGAGGTGGGCGCCGCGGTGGCAACCGCCGGTACCCAAACCATTTGTGCTTATGACGAAAGCGTTGCTGCGGGATTGATTGGCTTAGGTTTTGACTACTATGTGGCCACTAAAACGTTTATCCGGTTAGAGGCTGAATATTTACGTGGTAAAGACGGTTTTGATACCAGTTTTATTTCACTGGGTGTTCGTTACAACTTTAATTAGAGCCTGTCGCCGGATTCTGAACAGCGCTAATTGGTTGTAATCTAAAAGGCATCTTCGGTGGTATAACAAACAGGAGGTGTCTTTGTATGAAAAATGAAATAGATTCAAAATTTGTCCTGCGGGTGTTTGATAAAATCCGTCAGGAAGGTGAAGAACAGGAAGGAAAGTACCGACTTGAAGGGGTGGTAGCTTATACCGACTTTGACGGTTATACCCTTTATATTAATGATGCCAAAGTGGCCATGCAATTTGGTTTCCACAACCAGTATCACTTTGATTATCAAAAGTCTGACGATTTTGACGCGTTCGAAAAGAAGCTTCGTTATATCGATAAAGCTTATTAGGTCTGTTGCAGTATCATGCATTGGGGGTAATGCATGCACGGTAAGTATTCAAAAAGACCGACTTAAGCTACAATGCCGTCAAATTTTGGCGGCAGAGGTTATCGCTCTGTTCGCTCGTTAAAGTGACAGAGGACCATCATCTTGGCTGTAGCAATTAAGCCGCCCAAATTTTCTTTGGCATTTCTCGGACCCCGCTACTGGTTAGTCTGGCTCGGCGTTATCCTACTTTATATTGTCACCTGGTTACCTTTCCCGGCAATTCGCGGTTTAGGCCGCAGCACCGGGTGGTTGTTGGGTATGTTAGCAAAATCACGGGTTAAGGTTGCCCGGCGTAATATTCAGCTTTGCTATCCGCAGATGTCCGCTGAGGCCCAGAATAAACTGGTTAAACACAACCTTGAGCGAGCAGGTATGGCAGTGTATGAAACCGCCATGGGCTGGTGGTGGCCCGACTGGCGGGTTAAAAAACATGGCGCGGTGGAAGGCTTTGAACATGTTGAAGCTATTCTGGCGGCGAACAAGGGGGTCTTTGGCATGGCTCTGCATAACATGAACCTTGAATTTGCCTGCCGGATCCTGGGGTTGAAGTATCCAAGCATCGCCTTTTATCGAAAGCATAATAATCCCCTGATGGACTATTTGCAGTATCACGGCCGGGCCCGCTCGAACAAATATATGATCCACAAGCGCAATGCCCGGGCGCTGATCGCGGCCCTCGATGAAGGTGAACTGTGCCTTTATTTACCGGATCAGGATTATGGTCGCAATCAAAGTATTTTTGTGCCCTTTGCCGGTGTAAAAGAAACGGCAACGACCACCGCTACGATGATGTTTATCCGGCGTACTAACAGTGAGCCGTTGATTGTAACATCACAGTACGCAGAGAAAGGTTACAAAGTGAAGTTTTATCCACCCATGCCGGAGTTAAGAGAACTCGAGGATGTGCCGGCTCTGACTTTACTTAATCAAAACATTGCCGATATTATAAATGAGCAACCTGAAAGTTACCTGTGGATGCACAAGCGGTTTAAAACCCGTCCGGATCCGAAGGCGCCATCTTTATACAAGTAGGGTGGGTTCATAATCGAGCAAAGTGGTCATGAAAAGAAGTGGAACACTTAACGAGATAGCTGTAAATCAGCAGTCGCTGGTTTTATCGACGAGAAGCAGAGAGCCTGAATGAACAAAAAGCCTACCTCTACCCTTTTTTGGGCTAAACACCTTGGGCTGGCCCTGGCGGTGATTATTGTCGCGGGTATTGTTATTCACCTGCAGATGAACATGACATCAGCGCCAACACCAGTGGATGCGCCGGAAGAGCGCTCTGTAGCCAAAGGGTTGTCCGACTTTTACCGGGAATTCAGAATGACGGCCAATGAACCAGAGCGTTCTGAAGGGGCTGATATGGTGCTTGATCTCACGCCGTCAGAGCAAAGTCTTGATGACCGTTTGCAGTCGATGTCGAGTGCTTTGAAACCGGTGGATAGTCGCTGGGAAGGTGAATACAAATACCGGACATTCCGGGCTGGTAATACACTGCGCGAAGCGATTTCGTATTATGCTGAGCAGGAAGGGATGCAGGTTATCTGGGATTTGAATCAGGACTTTGTGATCAAGCATCAGTTTCAGATGGACAATACTGTTGCCGGTTCACTGGCAAAGATTGCCAGTGCAATCGATAGTAATTTTGAAGGCAAGGTGGCAACTTTCGTTTGCCCCAAACAACGTTCACTGGTAGTGACTGAAAAAGTCACCGAATATCTGAACACGCAGTGCAGTCGGGTGGGCAACTAAAGCCGCCCTCAGGATAGATTAAATGTTTGCTGCCACTGTGCGGTAACGAGTTTTCTTACAGCTTCCAGCTCTTCATTACTGTGGGCAAATTTTTCACCCGCCAGGGTTAACTGATGATAATGGTCACGCAGCGTTAAATAAGCATTTTGTAGGTTTTCAGCCGTGGTTTTGGACAGCAAACCGGCGTGCTGGACATGCTCAATAATACGCAGGTTATCCGGCCATTGCGTGAGGCTTGGGAACTGATGGGAATAACCGAGCACCCAGAACTGCACCATAAACTCAATATCCGTGATCCCGCCTTCACACTGCTTGAGATCTAGTCCGCTGGCCTGATTGTCGAGCAGGTGGTCACGCATTTTAAGGCGCATTTTAACCACTTCATTTGCCAGCGAGGACAGCTCACGCTGACGTTGCAAGACCCGGTTTCTGACCTGCTTAAATGCCGCCAGCAGTGGTTCATCTCCCAAAATGCTGCGGGCTCTGACCAGCGCCTGATGTTCCCATGTCCAGGCTTCCTGTTCCTGATAATGTTCAAAGCCGCTTAAATGACAGCATAACAGGCCGGAATTGCCGGATGGACGCAAGCGCAAATCGGCTTCGTAGAGCTGACCTGACAGGGTGCGGGTATTTAACAGGTGCATGATGCGCTGGGCCAGTTTGATATAAAACTGTTGTGCAGAAACCTTTTTGGGACCGTTCGTTTCGCTGTCCTGCGGGGCGTTATGGATAAATACTAAATCCAAATCTGACCCATAACCCAGTTCATAACCACCTAATTTGCCATAACCTACGATTAAAAAGCCGGTATCATCCTGTTGCAGGTGTGAGGGGGCACCAAATTTTTCGGTTAATTGTTGCCAGGCTGACTTAAAAACCGCCTGGAGTAACACTTCGGCGAGGACGGTTAATTTGTCGCTGACTTTTGCAATGGGCAGCGAGCCTGAGATATCGCTGGCCGCGATACGCAGTTGCTGGCAAAGCTTGAACTGGCGCCACTGCTCCATTAACAATTCAGTGTCATCAGGCTCTACCCGCAACAGACTCTGGCGTAGTTCATCGTTGTACTCATCGTACACTACCGGCAAATTTGTTTGTTGCTGCTGCAGATAAAGTGGCGTCAGTAATTCGTCCAGCAATAGCGGGAAACTGCGGATCTGTTCGGTGATCCAGGCGCTTCTGGCACACAGCTTGATAAGTTGTTTGAGGACATCCGGGTTCTCATGTAGTAAGTCAAGATAAGTGGTACGCCCGGTAATGGCACCAATAACACTGATCAGGCGCGGTAGTAACCGGGTGATGCTAGTGGGGCACTGCCTGAGCATATAGTAAATCATTTCCGGCATGAGTTTGCCCAGGGTGTCTTCGCCGCGCTGACCAATGCGATGCCTGCTCAGCTGCCCTTTGAAATCTCTCAGTTGCTCAAACAGCGCCAGCGCGGATTCTTCATCGAGGGTATCGCTCAGCAGTTCACAAAATTCGGGCTCGGACATTTCCAGCAACCAGGCATCTTTGCAACGGCTAAACAAGGAATCCTGCTCTTGCTGCTCATCACCGGGTTCAGATACTAACTGATTAAACTGCGCGTGCACCCGCTCCATCACCACCGTCAGGGTGGTTAAGAACGCCTGATAATCAGGGAATGCCATGACCCTTGCTATCACCGCCCGCGGCCAGCTATTTTCGGGGAGCAGTTGGGTCTGCTCGTCATTAAATTGTTGTAGGGTATGCTCTGTTTTGCGTAGAAAATAGTAATCTTCCAACAACTGGCTGATGGCCTGGGGTTCGATAATCTGTAATGCTGCAAGGCGGGTTAAGACCGGCTGTAGTTGCCGTGATTGCAGCGTTGTTTCACGCCCGCCGTGGATCAACTGAAAGCTCTGGGCGAAAAATTCTACCTCTCGAATGCCACCGGCACCAAGCTTGATATTGCCGGTTAAACGGCGACGGCGTAGCTCTTTGCTGATCAACCGTTTCATATCACGGATAGCGTCAATCGTAGTAAAATCCAGGTAACGCCGGTAGATAAAGGGGGCCAGTATGGCTTCCAATTGGCTGGAATAGTGAGATTCAGGGTTGAGTATACGCGCTTTAATCATGGCGTAGCGTTCCCACTGACGGCCCTGATCCTGATAGTAATCTTCCATTGCACCGAAATGCGCTACCAACGGACCGCTGTCACCGAAAGGACGTAAGCGCATATCCACTCTGAAGACCTGCCCTAAAGACGTGGTTTTGTTCAGCGCAGCGATGAGTCTTTGTGCAAGTTTGGTAAAAAACTGCTGATTTTCGATGGGTTTGCGGGGATGGTCGGTTTCGCCCTTGTACGGATACGAAAAGATAAGATCAATATCGCTGGAAAAATTGAGCTCTTTGCCGCCAAGCTTACCCATCCCGAGGATAAGCATGGGTTGTGGGCCATTGGGGCCCTGAGGTACTCCATAGCGCGCAGAGTGTGCCTGATAAAGCCAGTCGTAGGCTGCCATAATTAATGTGTCGGCCAGTTTGCTGGTTTGCGTTAGGGAGTCCTGAATACTTTGCTGATTTGTGAGATCCCGCCAGGCCAGCGCTGCCATTTGTTCAGCTCTGAACAAACGTAGAGCTATCAGCAGGTTATCTTCACTGTCGGTTTCGGCGAGTCGGGTTTTAAAGTCACTGCAAACCTGATCAATATCAACCTGTTTATGCCACTGATGCCTAAGGATTCGGGTAAACACATCGGGTTTAGTCAGCGCTACCTCAGTGGCAAAAGGGCTCAGCCCCAAAATCTCAGTGATGGCGTCCTGATGCTGGGTCAACAATTCTGCCGGGCAGTCACTATCCTGCAGTTTTTGCCAGTTTTCATCAGCATGTTGTTGAATAATCCCGTTTATTGTTTTTTCCGTAGACATATTAACTTAGGATGGTGTGTTATGAGTGTGAGTCTGGCACAAAGGTGGCATTGCCTCCAGTGTTATAAGCGGAAACTTAGCGCTGATTAACCGCGAATATCACATCAATTATGAACGCAAATTAGAGGTGTAAATGGAAACATTAGTCAAGCTGGTGCCACTGGCCCGGGATTTATGGGTGTATGTAGCGATTGATGTGGGACTGGCGTTGCTGTTATTGCTCGTTATGAAATGGCTTTCCCGCTCCCGGGCCAAAGTCTCGGTGAGTGACGAGTTAGGCGTTAAGGATAACTTTGCTTTTGGGATAAGCGTTGCCGGCGGCATGCTGTCACTGTGTCTGGTACTTAGCTCGGTAGTTGGGCGTCATGTAGGGCAGGGGTATGAGCAAGCCGCTATAGGCATGGTCATATTTGGCATCATTGGTATATTGTTGGTGAAAGTGGGCAGGTTTGCCCATGATAAAATCGTGCTTGATGCCGTGGATACCCATCATAAAATTAACGATCGAAATGTCAGTATCGCGCTGGTGGACGCCGCCAGCCTAGTCTCCAGTGCCATTATTTTACGCAGCATTATGGTGTGGGTCGATGGCAGCGATGTGAATGCAATGATTGCCATCGTTACCGGGTTTCTGGTGGTGCTGACCATTCTGCTGATCATGACCCGAATTTACGAAATGCGCTATGCCATACAAAATCAAAATCATTCCTTTCAGAGTGCGCTGGATACCGGCCAGTTAGCTTTGGCAGTGCAGCATGCCGGCAACCTGTTAGGCACTGCGATAGTGGTGTCTTCTGCAGGGGCCTTGTTGCGCTATAGCCCTGAAGGCTATGTGAGTAACGTGACTGGCTGGTTAGTGACCAGCGTATTATTGTCTTTATTGTTGTGGGTACTGGTGGCCTTTAGCAAACGAACTATATTAAATGGCATGAATTACCAAAAAGAAGTCGATGAGCAACATAATGTGGGCGTTGCCGCCGTGGAGTTAACGCTCAGTATCGGCCTGGCTATGATTATCACCAGTGTGTTGAGTTCATCTGCCGGATAGCTTGTTCTGTCAGGCGGGTAGCCGCGACAGGCAATTCGCCATCCTCCCTGACAAGAGCTTCTTTAGTTTGTCGGCTGCGTTGCTTTATCCAGGCTTCCAGCCTGAGCGCCTGAGACTTATCACTCACCTCAAAAATGCAATAAAAGGAAAGTGGTGTTTTGCCTCGCAGCGCCTTAGCCCCGCCTTTAATGGCGCCGCTGTGTTGCCGCATGCGCCTTTTGGGGTCGGTAGTAATACCGGTATACAAAGTATTGCTGGCTGTTTTAAGTAAATATACGTACCACGGGGTCATGAGTTGGCTCTTCGCGTCTGATCACTGTTATAATCCCGCCATTAGTGTATCGGAAAAGACAGAAATGGCACTCCCGAATTTTAGTCAAATCAAAGTATTAGTTGTTGGTGATGTAATGTTGGATCGCTACTGGAGCGGTGCAACGGCACGGGTATCACCTGAGGCGCCGGTACCGGTAGTAAACATTAATGCTGCGGAAGACCGCCCCGGTGGCGCGGCCAACGTGGCTATCAACTTATCTTCGCTGGGCGCTAAAGTTACCCTGCTGGGGATGACCGGTAACGATGCGAATGCGGATGTGCTGGAAAAACGGCTGCTGGGCTATGGTATTGATTGTTATTTTAGTCGCTGCGATGGTTTCGATACTATTACTAAATTGCGAGTGATGAGCCGTAACCAGCAATTGCTGAGAATGGACTTTGAGCGCTCTTTTGCCGATGTGGATAAAACCGGGCTGGAAAGCCAGTTTACAACAGCGCTTGCTGAACATGATTTAGTGATCCTGTCAGATTACGCCAAAGGTGCATTGAGTAACCCTGCACGCCTCATTGAGCTTGCCAAAGCTGAAAACAAACCAGTAGTGGTAGACCCCAAAGGTAGCGATTTCAAAAAATATCAGGGCGCTACCCTTATAACGCCCAATATGGCTGAATTTACGGCCGTTATGGGCGAAGTGAACAGCGAGCAGCATTTGGTCGAACTGGCGAATAAACTTTGTGCTAAGCTGGCGCTGAACGCGTTACTGGTCACGCGTTCAGAACAAGGGATGACCTTGTTTACACCCGGGGAAACAGAGTTTCATCTGCCCGCTAAAGCCAAGGAAGTTTTTGACGTAACCGGTGCCGGTGATACGGTTATTTCGACACTGGCCGCTTGCATCGCTGCGGGAGAAACCCTGCAACAGTCATGCGTAATGGCAAACCTCGCCGCCAGCATAGTGGTAGGTAAATTAGGTACATCAACAGTAACCACCACCGAACTGGCCGTGGCTGCCGGTCAGCACAATCACCCTGATGGCGGTGTGATGACAGAGGAACAGCTGGCCCTTGCCGTAGCGGCTGCCAAACAGCGGGGTGAAAAAGTAGTAATGACTAACGGTTGCTTTGATATTTTACATGCCGGGCATGTGTCTTATTTGGATGCCGCCGCAAAGCTGGGCGATCGCTTGATTGTTGCTGTGAATACCGACGCATCGGTACAGGCATTAAAAGGCCCGGGCCGACCAGTAAACCCGGTACAACGCCGCATGGCTGTTCTTGCCGGACTCAGCGCCGTTGACTGGGTTGTACCGTTTAGTGAGGAGACCCCGCAACGTCTGATTGCCGGTATTTTACCGGATGTGTTGGTCAAAGGCGGTGATTATAAAGTTGAGGAAATCGCTGGTGGCAGGGAAGTGCTTGATAATGGTGGTGTGGTGAAGGTATTGCACTTCGAAGAAGGGGTATCTACCACGGGCATTATTGAAACGATTGTGAAGCAACAAAGTTATGGTAAATCCTGATGATTTTCGGTGTTGATTTAATGCACACTTTGGCGCTTTAGGATAAGCTAGGGAAAATCGCGTTGAGCGCATAAGGCGCGGGCGCAATAACAGCGGTAGAAGCATTTCATGTACGAAAGTTATTACGGACTTAACTCCAAGCCTTTTCAGTTGACCCCGGATCCCGCATTTTTCTTTGCCAGTAAATGGCATAAGCGTGCGATGTCCTATTTACAGTACGGATTATCTCAGGCTGAAGGCTTTATTGTGATCACCGGCGATATCGGTACCGGAAAAACCACTATTGCCAACAGTTTGCTGGCTGAGATCGAAGACGATATTGTTGCTGCGCAAATTGTTACGCCAAAACTATCACCGGATGAACTGGTGAAAATGGTGGCGGCCAAGTTTGAAATCGATGTGGCCGGTAAAACCAAAGCTGATATCCTTAAAGATTTAGAAGGTTACCTGTTTGCCCTGAGTGCCCAGGGACGTCGTGCACTGTTGTTGGTGGACGAAGCGCAAAACCTGCCGCTTGAGACTATCGAAGAATTACGTATGCTGTCTAACTTCCAGGAGAAAGGGAAGCCGCTTCTACAGAGCTTTTTATTGGGGCAAGAAGAGCTTCAGCCCATTTTACGCGCACCCAATATGGAGCAGTTTCGTCAGCGTATTGTGGCCTCCTGTCATTTGGCACCACTGACGCTGGAAGAGGTACAATCTTACATTGAATATCGCCTGCAGCATGCCGGCTGGAATGGTTCTCAATTGTTCTCCAGCGATGCCTATGAGCATATTTACAAGTTTACCCGTGGTGTGCCGCGCAAGATTAACACACTGATGGACCGCATTCTGCTTTTTGGTTTCCTTGAGGAATTGGAAGTGCTTGATGTGCAAGCCGTTGACTCGGTTATCGATGAAGTTCGTGAAGAAATGTTTGTGCCAGACTCACCGGAAGTAAAAGAGGATGAGACGGTCAGTGAAGAATTGTCGGAGGATGCTCAGGTCGATGCGCAGGCGGCGTCGAATACTGTGCCTCGCCAGCGACTCATTACGCCTAACGGAAACGAAGTGAAGGACGCTGAGTACTATAAAGCGATGTTAGGGGAGTTGGTTGATGCGCTGGATGATGCCATTAGTCACAAAATTAAGCTGACCCAATACATCGATAAGCTGCTGAAGAAAAAGTACCGGACCTATGTTCGCCTGAAGTCTGATGATTAGACAATAAAAAAGCCCTTAAGGGCTTTTTTATTGTCTGTTACTTTGGAAGTTGTAGGTCATACTGAACGATATACGGGTTTCGTTTAAATCCAGCGAATCTCTTCCGATAGCCCTGTTCGTACCACCGTCCAGATAACGTAAGTCCGTGCTTACAGTCAATCCTCGTGATAGACGACTACTCAAACCTATCGAATATATCCTGGTATCGTTTTCAGACTGACTACCATTAACGGTATTGTCCATTTGAGTATATTGAATTCGGCTGAATAGCGAGCTTCGACTGCCAAGCTGAAGGTTGCCGGTCACCCCAATTTGTTTTTGGATTTGCTGCCTGTCGTCAATGCTGTAATCCGTATCAATATACCTAATGTCTGTTGAAATTTTGAGTCGCCGTCTTTGAAAACCAATGCTGGCACCTAATTGACGGCGAAGAATCACCTGATCAGTTAACTCACTGACCAATTGACTGAATTGTACAACCTGATCACCGGGTTGCATCTCATAATCGAGAGTATCTGGTTGAAAGCAGTCAATAATATCCACTGCTCCAGCAGGACAAACAAAAGTACCTACGTCCACAATGTCATACATCAGCCGCGAAAAAGAAGTTGTACTCTCTTGGTAGGTAATTGCTGAGCGAACCCTCTTAGTTCCATAATTAAAGGTAAAACTTCCTGCATCACCATAGTAACGACGCCCATAATCGGCTTGGATATTTGTGCGTGGCGTAAACTGCCAACTCGTAGATACTCCTACAAAGGTTTTACCGTCGTCTTCGCCGTCAGTCGATACTTTGTTTAACGTGACATTAAAAAAACGGCCTTCTGCGGGACGGTAATTAACCCCGGCTCCATAGGTATCGAACTTAGCAAACTGATTGTTATAACGGTTTAAAAAGTTTGACAACTCTCCGTCTATATCATTTTCTTCATGGGTTACTGTAAGGAGTACGCCTAAATCATTGTACAAATTAAAACCGATCTGCGCATTTGCCCTAAGTGACTCAAATGTGCCGCGATCTTGTCTTTCAGTGCTCTGAAAAACTGCGTTGACGTTCCAGTAACTATTCCTGAACCAATTACCATTAACTAAGGTCGCGTTAGCAGACGTGCCCTTGGAATTGATAAATTGATTGAAGGCCGAAGAGCTATTTTCAGCTTCTTCCAATGTATTATCTGACTTGGTTTCAAAATAGCGGCCAGTAACCCCAAGGCCCCAAATATTGCCTCTGGGAATATTCAACGAAGCCCCTGCACTGTGAGAGGTTATTTTCGTTAAGTCATCAGAATTAAGCAGGAAGTCTGATGAGATATAAGTCTCAGGACGAAACGAACGATAGCCCTGTGAACCCTGACCAAAAATTCTAAATACATTATCTATAACGTTAAGGTTTCCAGCATATTCAAATTCTGTAAAATTGGTTGAACGACTACCTTCATCAAAGTCAAAACGTTGATAAAGTTGCGTAGCAGTCACGCTGGCACTCGCTTTCTTACTTGTATAGACGCCTGTTAATGTGGGCGCAATTTGTATTGTATTTCGATCTTCATAGCGGCTATTTGTACTGTCGGTATCAAAAGACTGGTTTACCAATGAAGCTTCAACCGAGCCTCTGAATTGTACATCAGCTTGCAAGTTAGCGCTGAAAGCCGCCGTTACCAATGTTGCGATAATGGCCGGGCGAAATGTATTAATCCTTTCCACAAGCTATCCTTTATCGCTGTTTATTCAGAAGGGCCACTACCGTAGTAGTAGCCATAGTAATTACCATTTTCGGCACTTTCATTCACTGCTTTGTTAACAATAAAACCTACTGCCATGTCCGGATTAAGCCGGTCGACGATATTGTTAATATCATTAAGCTTAGTTCGACCTTCCTCAGTAACGATAACAGCCTGGCCGGCAAAACTGGCCAGTACCGCTGATTCATTAATACCAATCAACGGAGGCGTATCGATAATAACAATACGGTCCGGATAACGATTAGAGAACTCGTTAATTGTCTCATTCATTCGCTCACTGGCTAATAGTTCAGTAGACAAGTGGTGGGTTTGACCAGCAGGAATAATTCGCAATTTATCCACGTTGGTGCGATAGAGCACATCAGAAATATCCTTATTTTCATCTAACAAATACTCCATCAAGCCTTCACCAGGGTTTACACGTAACGTTCTGGTAACGTTTGGCTTAAGTACATCAGCATCCACTAACAGCACCGTTTTATCTTGTTCCGCTGCAAAACTTAACGCCAGATTGATTGCCGTAAACGTTTTACCTTCGGATGGACGAGCACTGCTCACCATGATGATATTACTGTTTTTCAATGTCTTGGATAATGCACCAAAAGCATTCCTGAGAAGTTTTCGTTTAATTTCACGATATTCTTCATTGATCAGCTTGCGTGCATTACTTACTGATACAAAACCCCGTTCATCTAGCTCTTCAAGATTAATGGTCAAATTAAGTGCTTCATTATCAGCATTAACCGCAGCACCAGCTTGGGGCTTACCTGCTGACTTACTCTTAACCGGTTCTGTAACCACCCGCTCAGATACAGTTGCCTGCTGTTTCTCTAACGTGCGTTCAATGGTTGAAGATTTGCTTTCTTCCTGTTGGCTCTCGGCTTGTTCTGCAGCCTGCTTGGCGGCGGCTTCTTTCTGCCGTTGTAAGGCTTTCTCTATAGTATTATTAGCCATTATAAGAACCTCTCCACCAGGTTAATATTTGCTAACTCTGCAGCCAGCAGAATAGCATACATCGACACGATCGCACCGGATGATAAGATGAAAACGAACACTCGGATTCTATTTCTGCGTTGGATTTTCTTCAAGTTCAAATGGGTGACAGCACCAAGCACAGGGAAAGACGTAAGCGTTGTCAGCTGTTTTCCGCGAACCAGTACAGGTCTTAACTGACTGAGCGCAAATGCTAAAGCTATTCCAACACCAAAGCCCAGAATTAACACGCCGGTATAGAACATCAGTCGTTTCGGACCGGTAGGTTTAGAGGGAACTAATGGTGGCTCAATGATTCTGAATTGAAGTTCCTCTGAGGAAACATCAGCGCGTCGCGACAATTCTGCTGCTTCTTTTCTACGCAGCAGTTCTTCATACTTCTGCTTGGTAATTCCATAATCACGGTTTAAGGCAGTTGATTCGGCTTCGATTTGTGGAACAAGATCTATTTTATTTCGTAATTCCTGGATCTTGGCTTCAAAATCTCCTTCCCTTACTCGTAGCGAAGCAATCTGGCCCTCTAAGCGGCTTATTTCAAGCTTTAATTCGGTAGCCAATGGGCTGAGATTTGCATCATTACCTTCTTCGCCGGTTGCACTGAAGTAGGCTTTGATCTCTTCCTGTCGCGATTCTTCCAGCGAAGCCAACAAGTTTTTAGCTTCGATCACGTCCGGATGTTGATCGGTAAACCGAAGTTTTAATTGATCAATTTTTTCTTCCAGAGACTTAATACGATTATCGTACCGGGTGGTAATTATCGGCGTATTGTCGCCCTGACGAACGTCAAAACCATCAGTCGCTCTTCCAGAGCTCATCTGACTCTTAAGCGAAGTCACCTGCTGTTGGAGTTCTCTGATTTGCAATTGCGTGTTTTCGAGGTTACTGGTTGCCCCTTGAAGCGTTGAGTAGAACGAGCCCGAAACAGGCAGTATATCATTGTAACGACGTTGGAAGTCGGCCAAACGTTGTTCTGCTTCTATCAAACGTGTTTCGTATTCTGAAATTTGTTCATCGAGAAAGCGACTGGCTGTATCGGTATCCCGACGATTATTTCCCAGACTACCTTCAACAAATAAATCCAGCGTTTCTTGAACAACTCGTTTGGCTAATTCGGGATTTCGGTTGGAATAGGAAATAGTGTAGATATTATTCCTGCCGGTTCGATTTAGCCTGATGTTATTGCTGAGTGCATTGATCAGATTCGTATACCCCTGAGCGGTATTTACCGTTATATCCAAGTCTGATTCGCGGGCAATAATTTCGATATTGGAACGACTTAACAACGTCTGTGCCATCATCGCAATTTCTTGCTGCGGATTAGTTTGGATTGCCAGGCCGCTTAGCAGAGGTTGCAGCATTGAACGCGTGTCAACGAATACAACAGCTTCAGACTTGTATACGTCGGGCATCATTGCTACATAGCCAAACCCAATAGGGCAAATTAGCCATGAGCAAAGCATTACATACCGTTTCTTTAACCAGATCCCACGAATATAGTCGAGGATCATATCTATCGTTTGTTGCAATTCCTGCATGATTTCGTCCGTTTACCGCAAATTAGACACAGTGATTACGATTCTGATTTCTAGAACCATGCTTCTGGAATAATAACGATATCACCAGGTAACATATCTACATTTTTAGAAATGTCGCCATCGCGAATTAAGTCATCAATGGCAATCTTATAAGTATTCTGACGTCCATCGACAACGCGTATCAACTTCGCATCGTTACCATCGGCGAATTCTGTTAATCCCCCTACTGAAATCATCAAATCCAGCAACGTCATGTGCTCGGTAAAATTGATCGCTCTCGGGTTGGTTGCTTCGCCAATTACTCTTACCTGCTCACTTAACGGCCCAGAAAAACCGTTTACGCTTACAGTAACGCGTGGATTATTAATGTACGTTGATAACTTCTCTTCGATTTCTCGTGCCAGCATAGTTGGAGTGCGACCCGATACATCCAGATCTTCAACCAACGCGGTGGTGACTTTTCCATCGGGGCGAACGACGAAACTGCCTGAAATTTCAGGGTTACGCCAAACAAAAATTGACACATTATCACCCGGGCCAATCAGGTATTTGTAGTCATTAACATCCGTGGTGAGTGACGGACGGGTGGTAGCCTGGGGTAGACTACTGGTTCCACTACATCCGGTCAGTAAAGTTCCCAGTGCAGCCGTAATGAGTAATAACCTGGTATTTACCTTTTCCATGCTTTTCTATCCTGTACTTAACAAATTAATTGACGGGGGACGTCTCAACTTAGCAGACTTTTAAAGTCCGTTGTTAAAATTTAGCCACTAATATAATGCGATAGTGTGCAATTAGTCTATCTCATTCAAAAAAAATGTCATATCATAAATCCCGACAGCGGAAATTACGTCAATAACAGGCTGGTAAAAGACAATATGGCAGTTGCAAAAAACAGACAAAATAAGCGTTCTAACGCGTTGGTTATCACAGAAGCTTTGCTTGTTTCGTATGTGGGTTACATCACCAGCTTTATTCTGGTTCAACTTAATCTGATAACTGAACCCGATATAGAAAATCTCACTATCAACATTTTCCTGATCACACTCTCAGTGCTGCTTTGCTCCTTGTCAGTGGGTCTCTATGAAGCAAAATTAAGGGAAACTTTCAGGGGAATTATTCGGCGCATATTCGTGAGCCTGGGGTTGAGTTATTTCATCGTTGAAATACTCACGGGCACTTTGTTCGCCTCTCTGGATATGCATTCTTACTACCTGCCTACCGCAATTTGCCTGAATATTATAGCGTTGGTCTTTTTCCGCTATTTTACCAACCGTTTGGGGTTACTTGGTTTAGGTCGCGTTCGACTGGTTGTATTAGGTGCTGGCGAGCGGGCATCTATTATCGAGAAGCGCATGCGGCGTGATGTGGACAGGCTGGGCTTCGAATTGCTGGGTTTTGTACCTGTGCCGGGCGATAATCGGGAAGACGGTATTAAAAACGAAAAAATCATTCACGTGAAAGTGGATGAGAGCCTGCGCAATTTTGTGGTTGAAAATGATATTGAAGAAATTGTTATTGCATGTGACCAACGCCGCGGTACTTTGCCAATAGAAATTCTTTTCGATTGCCGCTTACGCGGTATCGAAGTCACTGATCTACTGGATTTTATGGAGCGCGAGACCGGCCAGATTGCGGTTAATCTGATGTATCCGAGCTGGGTAATCTATTCCAACGGTTTTCACTCGCAAAATTATCTGCGTGACGCACTCGATTACACTATGAATGCAGTCCTGGCTTTGTTCGTATTCTTTTTTGCCTGGCCATTTATGCTTATCACGGCAATGATTATTTACCTCGATGATGGACGCAGAACAAAAACTTCTGTGTTTTATAAACAGGAGCGCGTTGGGCAAAACGGGCGACTGTTTAAAATTATTAAATTCCGCAGCATGCGGCCGGATGCCGAAAAAGATGGCGCAAAGTGGGCAACCAAAAATGATAACAGGGTTACCCGCATCGGCGCATTCATTCGCAAATACCGGATTGACGAACTGCCCCAGTTAATTAACGTATTTAAAGGTGAAATGTCTTTCATCGGGCCTCGCCCAGAGCGCCCCGAGTTCGTTGAGCAACTGGTAAAAGAGGTGCCCTATTACAATCAGCGTCATAATGTAAAGCCTGGTTTAGCCGGGTGGGCACAACTGAATTATCCCTATGGTGCAAGCGTTGAAGACTCCATGGAGAAGCTGAAATTCGATTTATATTACGTAAAACATCAAAGTCTGTTGTTGGATATTCTTATATTGATACGAACGGTTGAGATCGTATTATTTGGAAAAGGGCGATAATTGTGAGTGCTGCAGAACCTCGCTTAAATGCCATGACCGTTGACGTGGAGGACTACTTTCAGGTGTCCGCGTTTGAGTCGGTTTATACCCCCGACGACTGGTCAAAGATTCCTCTCAGGGTTGAGGATAATACCAACCGTTTGTTAGATATTTTCGCGGAAAACAACGTCAAGTCGACTTTTTTTACCCTTGGCTGGGTGGGTAAGCGCTGCCCGAAGTTGATCAAACGCATTGTAGATGAAGGGCATGAATTGGCCAGCCATGGATTAAACCACAGGCGAGCAACCACTATGGATCGCCAGGCGTTTATCGACGATGTGCAGACCAGTAAGTCTATTTTAGAAGACGCCGGCGGCGTAGCCATTAAAGGTTATCGGGCCCCCAGTTTTTCTGTAAACGATACTAACCAGTGGATTTATGAAGTTCTGGTGGAGCTTGGCTTTACGTATTCCTCAAGTACTTACCCGGTTGTACATGATCTTTACGGTGTGCCTGACTGGCCGAGATTTAAACATGAACGACCAGAGGGCATTACTGAAATTCCGGTTCCTACAATTGTTAAGAAAGGCAAGAATGTTGGGATTGGCGGTGGTGGTTATTTCCGTTTGTATCCTTATTGGCTGTCCAAAAAGCGAATAGAGCGCTTTATGCAGACTGAGTCTGCGCCCTATAGTTTTTATTTCCATCCATGGGAAATCGACCCCGATCAGCCCCGAATAAATGAGGCGCCTCTGAAGTCTAAGGTTCGTCATTACATTAACCTGAGCAAAATGGAAGGCAAATTGAAACAACTGCTGGCTGATTATCGCTGGGGTACAATGCAAAACGCTTACGAACTTAAATAATATCGCGGTGGTAAATCATGCAGGAGCAAGGAGTCGCGGGTAACAGCGATAAGGAAATAAATAAGGCCTTTACTGCCGTAATGATGCCCGTCGTTATGGTTTTATTTGGGTGGGCTGCCGTATTTCATGAGGGCTTGGTTACTGCCATTACCATCTGGTACAACTCAGATATTTTCAATCATTGTTTATTCGTCATTCCCGGTACCTTTTTTCTCATTTACTTAAAACGCAAGGCGTTGTTGGCACAGCCAATAAAGCCCAATTACTGGGTGGCTGTGCTAATTCTGCCCGCCATAGTGCTTTATGGCATTGGCCTGGCTGGGGATGTGCAACTGTTTATGCATGCAGCAATGTTTGGTTTGTTACCGGTACTTATATGGATGGTACTTGGCAACAAAGCGGCCTGGCAAATCTTATTCCCATTGGTGTTTATTCTCTTCTGTATTCCGGTAGGGGAGGAACTGGTTCCTTACTTGCAACAAATCGCTGCTAGGTTCTCGGTTGATCTGCTTGAGCTATCCGGGATCCCGGTATTTCGCAGCGGACTGTATATTGAGATCCCCAAAGGGCGTTTTCTGGTGGCAGAGGCCTGCTCCGGGATCAGCTTTTTTATTGCTTCGCTGGTGATTGGTTGCCTTTATGCTTATCTCAATATGTATAGCACTCAGCGACGTACCGTTTTTGTTTTACTGTCTGTGATATTTCCTATCGCGGCAAATATTGTCAGGGTTTACGGCATTATATTGATTGCACACTTGTCTGATATGCAATATGCAGTAGGGGCTGATCATCTTATTTACGGCTGGTTTTTCTTCGCGTTTGTGATTGTGTGCCTGATTGGGATTGGTGAGTTACTGCGTGATAAGACGCCGCTGCAAAGTAACGACGCTACATTTGTGATAGAGGCGCAAAAGCCTTTCAAGGCAGCCAAAGGTGGTTTGCTTTCTGTGGGCGTTTTATTGCTGGCAGCTGCCGTCTGGTATCAGTTTATCGCTGGTGCGATACCGGATAAGCAAGTACAGCAGTTTGAGTTTACAAACACCCCTCAGACCAAACCACTCAGCGAGGATGAGGTTTACTGGTTACCCTGGCGGGCTAAATTCCGCTCGCCCACGGTTGAGCAATATCAGCAAATGACAACGCCTTACGATTCCACCATTACCGTCTACCAGGCTTTTTATGCTGCAGGCGACGGTGAACTGGTTAGCTCATTAAATCGTCTGTATGACCAGGATCGCTGGACCCGGGTGGAAGTCATTGTTCCGCCGGCTTCCTATGATACTCCTTTCGCTGTAGAGTTACTCTCTTCTCCTGCGGGTCAATTGCGGTTGATAGCCAGTTGGTATGTCTTAGAGGATGAGACGTTCGCAGGCAAGCAACAAACTAAACTACAACAAATAGTCACGACCTTAGGCGGGGAGCCCGCCCACGGTGCAGTGGTCATCATGTCGATGGAAATAGAGCGTCGATTCCAGCAAGAACAGCAACAATGGTTTATCGATAAAGTGTCTCAGATGTACCCTATACTTTCCCGACAATCCTGGCTGGCCGGGAAGTAGCGGTGTCAAAAAGCATTGGCAGCTTGCATAACCTGCCTGGCTGGTTAAACCGGTTAGTGATTTGGTTTCAATTGCACGATGCGAAAGGTAAGTATGCTTTATATCGACTAATGTGTAAGTATTTTGCAGACCGATATGTTTGTTACCAGTTCGAAAAAAGCACCTTTATCCTGCCTGTTGACGAATGGTGTTTTTGGCTTGAGGGTGGTCCCGATAATTATTATCCGGACGAGTTTGCCCCATTCTGTGAACTACTGAACCAACTCGGCGACTTTTCTTTTTTTGATTTGGGGGCGGATATTGGCACTGTGAGTGCTTTGGTATCGCGAAACTGCCCGGGACTGCAAAACGTCTTAGCCTTTGAACCAAACCCTGGATCCTATGCCATGCTTAGTTATAATCTGACCGAGCTTGATGTAACGGCGCTGGCCTTAAATCAGGCTGTTTCAGACTTTGAAGGTATGGTGAGTTTCACGTCAGACAATAATCAAACCGGTGATCATGAAGGGCACATTTTGCCCGGTTCATCAGGCGATACCCAGGTAACTTCAATCGACAAGTATTTATCCCATAACCGCGTTGAGCTGGCGAGTAAGCTAGTGTTCAAAATTGATGTGGAAGGCCAGGAAGTGCAGGCTGTAAAGGGGGCACTGGAAACTATACAGCGGTCCAGTGGTGCAGTGCTATTGCTTGAAATTCATCCTGATGTACTGGCGTCACAGGGACAAACTCCGGAAGATATGTTTAGCAAAATCGAGTCGATGCTGGAAGTCAGCTGGTTTGTGCCGATGTTTTCTCAGCAGAAAGTCGATAGGCAGCAGTCTTTTTTTAACCAGTTTCCTGTGCAACAGTATGATGTTATTGCTCTAACACCATCGCTAGATCACCTGCTTTAATCGTTGAGCGGGTAAAGCGCATTAAAGATTTGCTGTTGATAATGGGCTGGAAAGCGTTGAATAATGCTTTTTTTCAGCGCCATCGGTAATGTGGTTATCTTATAGTTATTCTTTAGCTCAGCGCTTCCGCTATTTCGTTTTTTAATCCGTTTATTGATCCCGTTTTCTGCGATAACAACTCCCTTTGTGGCGGCAAAGCGGTATTCAATGGCATTGGGATAGGAATGCAACTGGATAATCTGGTTGCCCTTTACTAATGTGCCAGGTGATGACTCAAGAATAATACCCGCATCGGCATTAGGATGGTGGTTATCGGCATGATAAATAATGTTGTTGGCAATGAGCCCACCCTGGTTACCTCTCCCGGCCATACCGAAACCAATGCCACGGTCACTGTTTATAATAACATTGCCGATAACCTGATTATTGTTACTGTTATTCCATAAATGAATAGCATGTTCGGCAACCCGGTTTTCAGGGCTTGCGATACCAAAAAACTGGTTAGACTCAATGAGCCAGTTCTGGCCACGATGTAAGTCGACGCCGCCAATGTAATACTGTGGTCCGATTCCCCGGGTGTATCCAAAGGTGCAGTGACGGATAATGCCACTGTCTGCAGCCACCGGGCTTTTCGCCCGATGGCTGACTTTGAGAAGCTGCTCATAAGCATCCTGTAAAATACAATGCTCAATGACTGCAAAGTCGGCATTTGCCTCGCCTACTATCTGAATAATGTGATGAGGGGCTGCCTCGCCGGTTAAACCAGAAAATGTGAAATGCTGACCGGTTACCCGGATTAGATTTTTAACTCTCTTTGACGCAAGCATACCCTCTCCACGCAGAATGGTGGAAGTGGGGTTGCCTGATGCAGATTTCAGTGTAATGTGATGACCTGTCACATTAAGCGTATTATTAAGCTGGTAAATACCTTCAGAGATAATAATCTGTGTATATCCGCCCCGTTGGTTGGCTTGCTTAACTGCTTTGTATAGGGCGTGTGCCGAGTCAACTTCAATGGTGTGTTTGTATTTGTTATGGGGGAACAACTTTTCGGCATTGCCGGAAAAAGGCAATAGCGTAAGAAACACAAAAAAGAGTAAATACTTCATACCATTAATTTCCGGCGGACTTTCTACTACCAAGAATCTTAGCCGGATTGCCGCCCACAATGGCATAATCGGGCACAGGGTTGATGACGACACTGCCTGCACCTATTACACATTTTTTACCGACATCGGCCATTACCAAAGCACCGTTACCCAGCCAGCTGTCCTCACCAATAGTCACCTGGGTAAAAACGCCCCCTTGCTCCCGCAAAGGGGTATCCGGGTCTGCGAAACTATGCTGGCCTTTACCGCTCATAATATGCACGCCACTGCCTAATAAACAGTTCTCACCGATAGCACATTTACCTATATTGCATTGTGGACCGATATACGTGCCGGCTCCGATCTGAGTAGCGCTTTGGGAAAACAGGGTACCGAACCCGATAACCAGATCCTGGCTGGTATGTTTAAAGATGAGTGAATAAAACGCTGCTCGGAAATAAACGCCCAGCATTCCAGGCCAAAGGCTCATTAATTGTGACCAACTGGTTGTAGCCTGATCCGCACCCATCAACACGCTCTGCAGTTTGTACAACAGATAAAAGGGCAGAATCAGCAGCACAAACAACAGTCTCAATGCGGTTTTGACAAGGGCTTTCATAATGAATTCGCTTTTTCCTTACTGATCAGTTCTAACAAGGGAGTCAGAATGCCATCCCAGGAATAATGCTCATCGATGGTTGAGAGAGCACTGTTGCGCATGGACTGGTAGTGTTGAGGCTCTTCCACTAGCCGCTTAATTGCCTCAAACATTTCCTGGGCTGTATCACCGACTTCTATATTCTCTCCCGGTGTGCAACGAATACCTTCCGCACCCATTGAAGTGCTGACTACCGGTAATCCGCATGCAAAAGCCTGCAGAATCTTATTTTGGATGCCCCTGGCGATTCTGAAGGGGGCAACGAATATATTGCTTTGGTGAAAGTAAGGCAGGATGTCTTCAACAAATCCAGTGACTTTTATATTGTCTAAGCCCTGCAACTTGGTGATAGAAGGCGTAGGGTTCATACCAGCAATCGTAAGTGTTGCATCCGGCCACAAGGCCAATACTTTAGGCCAGACCTGATTGTAAAACCACATCATAGCATCCACATTCGGAGTGTAATCCATGACACCGGCAAACAATAGATGTGGCGATTTTACCTCTTTGGGCTCGGTAACCGGATAAAATTCGTTAGGATCTATTCCATTGCCAATTGATAACACCTCGGCTGCCGGCTGGTTGGCTTGTTGTTTATACAATTCGGTTTCTGGCTCGGCGACAAAAAAGCAGGCATCAAACTGGTTTCCTACCTGATTCTCCAGACGTTTAACCAGACTCGCTTCTCGCTGATAAACCCAGCGCATAGGCGGCTTTGCATTCAGCGAGTACTGGTGCCACTTATGAGAATCCATATCCATGAAATCCATAATAAGGCGGGGTCTATTGGTGGCTCCCGCTATTGCTCTGGAACGAAACACATAATTCGCCATGCTTGAGGCTGTACAGATAATCGCATCAATCTTTTGTTGTTGCAGTAAATCGTCGATTTGCTTTTGCAATGCGACACTATAAAAATGCGCTTCACTAAGAGAGGTGTTGCCAGCCAGGCCGGTTAGATAACGGACAACTTTATGACCAAGTGGTTGGTTGAGTGTTTGGCAACCATATTCCCGCTCCAGTGTTTCAAAGTATTCTAGCTCATCCGAATGCTCAAATGGGGCTGCAACAGTCACTTCAATGCCATTTTTTCGCAAAAAGTTAATTTGGTGGAAAGAGCGTAATTTCTCTCCTTTATTTGGCGGGTAAGGTATCCGCTGGGCAAGGTACAAACAGTGCAAAAGTGATCTCGTTTAGTTGTTATAGGCATATGTTTTGATTAGTGTATTATGCTTTCTGGTGAATAAAAAGCCATAACCGCGTGTCAATCTGGTTTCTGTATAACGCTTTACTCAGATTGCTGCTTTTTGCATCCAAGGCTAACACTCTGAGTGGGGATAAATGCCTTTGCAAAGCAAAAGCTTATTTACAGTTTCACGTGCCGACGCTATTCTGCCATGTGTTGGTATTTCAATCACTTTCTCGGAGTAACCATTGAAGACTCTGGTACTAACTCAGAACTTTCCGCCTGCTTCAGGAGGCAGTGGCCGTTGGTTTTGGGAGCTTTATTCGCGATTAGGTAACGATTATATTGTTGCTGCCGATGTGATGGCTGAGTCGGCAGCATTTGACTCGGCCGCACCTATAATCATACATCGTTTACCGCTTTATAGCCCGCAATGGGGCGTGGCTAATTTACAGGGCTTGAAATACTACTGGCAGTCATTTAAAGCGTTAAAGCGTCTGGTGAAAGAACAGGACATTGACTATATCCATTGTGGCCGCGTGCTGCCAGAAGGGCTGATGGCATGGATGCTCAAGAAGACGCTGGGAATACCGTACTTGTGCTATGTACATGGAGAAGATCTGGAAGCCAGTGCATTATCCCGTGAATTAAATAGCCTGACCAAATTGGTGATGCGCAGCGCAGAGAAAATAATCTGCAATAGTCACAACAGTGCTGATATCGTCAGTCGGGTGGACGAAACTGTTAATCATAAAGTGACGGTGATGCATCCGGGCGCTGACACTACGAAGTTCTATCCGGTAGAAAGTACGGATAACGACTTTCTTTCTTCTATGGGATGGCAAGGCAAAAAAGTTATCTTAACTGTCGGACGGTTGCAGGCACGAAAAGGGCAGGACAAGATGATTGAAGCCATGCCTGAAATATTAAAGCGTTGTCCGCACGCTCATTACGTAATTATTGGTCATGGCGAAAGTCGCTCTCACTTAGAAAATTTGATAGATTCGCTTGAGTTAAAAGAGCATGTACAGATGCTGACTGACTGCGATGACGAAACTATGATTAAGTGTTATCAGCACTGTGATGTATTTATTCTGCCAAACCGAACAGAGGGCCAGGATATCGAAGGTTTTGGAATGGTGTTGGTAGAAGCTCAGGCTTGCGCGAAGCCGGTTGTCGCAGGCAACTCCGGAGGCACTAAAGAAACCCTTATTCCAGGTGAGAGTGGTGAGATAGTTGATGCTACCGACGTTGATGCCCTGGTTGCTGTTATCACCAAATTCATTGAAGACCCGGCTCGCTGTGTGGTATACGGCAAAGCTGGCCGTAAGCACTCGGTTCAGGCCTTTGACTGGGAAAATGCAGCAATAAATGCTCGTTCGGTGTTTATTCGCGACTAAAGATCTGCAAGTTGGCGGTATAAGGCCATCATCTGCCTGGCGGATTCGTCCCAGCCGAAAGAGTGACTGTGCCTTAGCCCTTTGTCAATCAGCTCTTGTTTTAGCTGTGGGTTATTTACTAAAGCAATAATCGCCTCTCCAAGCACACCTGGTTGTTCTATATCGACTTTAATACCTGCGTCCCCTGCCGCTTCGGGCAGGGAGCTGTTAGTACCAGTAATCACCGGAACTCCATAGGACATCGCTTCAAGAATAACCAGGCCGAACCCTTCATAAAGACTAGGATAAAGGAAAATGTCGGCATACTTGTATAAGGTGTGGCGCTCTTCATCAGAGATAAAACCGGTTAACAACACTCTGTCGCTTAAACCGTACTCAGTGATTTTTTTCTCTACCGCTTGCTGGGAATCGCCGGGGGCACCGGCAATGATTAATAAGTGTGGAAGCCGGTCACTGATTTTGGCAAATTCATCAACCAGATATTCAACATTTTTGCGTGGCTGCAGGGTGCCTATAAACAGTAAATACGGCGTCAGGGAGGTAATGGGGCGGTTCATAATACTGGTAGATTCACTAGTCTGGCCAGGATTCGGTTCATAGCCCTGATAGATCACGGTTGTTTTGTCTGGCGCAGCCCCTTCCCTGATGATGTCGTTGGCCGTTGATTGCGATACTGCAACAATTTTTGTAGCGCTTGCCATATTCTCAAGTGTGCTACGTTTTAGCATTCTGTCGAGACCTTCGCCATGCACCCTCATGTAGAAATAGGCGATGTCATGAATGGTCAGGACTGTGGGGATTTTACCGGCAACAGGAACAGAGTGATTCGGGCCGTGGAAAATGTCTATTCTGTCGAACTTCATCATAAACGGCAGGTAATACTTCCACCAGACACTAGGGTGTTCGCTAAGGAGGTTTACCGGCGTCCATAGTGGACGGTGTCTGACCTGCTTATTATTGCTCAACCAGTCAAGTTTCTTCTCCCCAGGCTGACGCTGGTAATAGAGATAAAAAGAGACATCAGGGTGATGCTGACTGACCAGCGTTTCAACTAACCTTTTGACATATCTGGATATTCCGGTATGAAACTGTGCTTTGACTACTTCAACGAAAATGCCAACCCGCATTGAGTATATCCTTAATCTAACCTTAATTGGTTCAACAAACGCTGACCTATTGTTGCAGACAAAAGCGTTTTAAGCATTGCTTTTTCAATAAAAAGTAAACCTGGCAGTTAGTGACCCTAGTATATCTTAGTCGGAACAGGACGGTATGAGTAACCAAGGATTCATTTGAGTGTTTGTATATTCGCCTGTGAAGGGTAATATGCAGTACGGTTTAATGACTGAATTAAGTGTCTTCGTCCAGCTTTCGTTTTAGCTCCAAAAGCTGAGGCCTCTTTAACAATTTAGGGGAGATAATGGTAATAGATAAGGGCGTTTTTCGATTTCTTTTAGGTTTTTTCCAGTTTTACAGAAAAAACAAACACAAGAAAATTATACTTATAAAATCAGCTCATCCGAATAATCCATCGATGTACAGTTGGGGGGATTATCATTTTGCATGTGATTTGGCGAGCGGATTAGAGTGTACTGATGAGTTGGCGGCTTTCATCGTGCCATTCGAATACTGGAATATCGACTTTATTAATAACAGGGCTCATTTCTCTTTGCTATTAAGTGGTGTTAGGAAAGCTGTCATACACCCCGCCAATCCCCACTATCTTTATGTTATATCCCATCCTGAAATCCTCAATGAAGACTATGTAAAACAATTTAATCATGTATTTTGCGCCAGCCTGTACTTAACTGACTTACTGTCTAAGCAAACAAGCGACGTATCTTACTTACCTCAATTTACTAATGAGGACAGGTTTTATCCATGTGCTGAAGTTGATAGTGAGCTTAGCAATCAAGTTATATTTATTGGTAATACACGAAATACCTATCGCGAGGCGGTAAAATATTGTGTTGCTGCCAAGATTCCAGTGGCGGTGTATGGCAAGGGCTGGGAAAATTACATACCGGCAGAAATGATTATGGGCGATTATATAGATAATAATCAGCTTAGGTCTTTTTATTCGAATGCAGCCATTGTCCTCAACGATCATTGGCCAGAAATGAGAGAGCAGGGGTTCATCTCAAATCGCATTTTTGATGTCAGTGCATGTAATGGTTTTATTATTACTGATTACTTATCCGCGATAGAGCAAAGTTTTTCGGATTCTATAGTAACCTATACCAGTGAGGATGATTTGGTCAAAAAGATCAATTACTACCTTAATCATCCAAAAGAGCGTGAGTCCTTAGCCGCAAAAGCGAGAGAAATTACTCTCCGGACCCATACCAATAAAGCTATTGCCACTGAAATATTACGAGTGATTGAGGTTTAGCTGAAGTTGGTTGAGGAAAACGACAGTCACAGCGAGTTCTTAATATACCTTTGTGTGGGAAGAAATAATTGCTAGTTTTTACTGACTAGGGTTGAATATGTGCCAAAATAAGCTTTTCGTAAAATAGTTTGGTGTTGAGCTGTTACAGGAACATAACCTGAACTTCGTTTTCGGGTTAACAGTCAGGGTGTAAGATGGTAAAAATTGCTCTTTATCTAGCATTGCTTGTCAGTTTTTTTATGATATTCAATGCGCCATGGATTGCTGCGTTAGTGTATTCTATTGTGTCAGTAATGCAGCCACAGTATATATGGTTCTGGGCATTTGAAGACTTTTCTGCATTTAAAGTCTCAGCAGGCATTACCATTCTTGCCTGGGGGTGGCACCTTCTTCAAGGGAATATCCGCTGGGAGGTCTATAAATCTCCTCAGTTTAAGGGAGTGATAGGCCTTACCATTATTTTCCACTTATCAAATCTTCTCACTCCTTTTGATACCTATTTCTCGCTGGTGAGCGGTGATTTGGTCGTAGACATTTTCACGACTATTGCCATTATGTACTTTTTTGTACTGCCACTGATAAACCAGGAAAATACGATTAAGTTTTTTGGTTACATGTTTATTTTTGTCACTGTTTATTATGCCTATTGGGCGAATGACCATTATTTTAGTGGCAATTGGTCGATGTTCGAAGGTGGACGTTTACTAGGGCCCAGGAAAAGTCCATATAAGGATGGTAACGTAACGTCCATTGTATTAACCAGTGGACTGGCATTTGTAATGTTTGGTATTCGCTACTTTAAACAAAAGTGGTTGATATATGCGTTAGTTCTGACCCTGCCTTTTATCTGGCACGCATTGATCCTATTTGCGTCCCGTGGTGCTTTATTAAGTGCTGCATCGGTTACATTATTTTTCGCTTTGGTCGTTAAATCAAAGTCGTTGAATGTAGTGATGGCAATTGGTTTTGTTGCCATGCTGGTTTATCAGGGAGGCATGTTGGTGCAACGTACGTCGAGTACAGTGAGTATGGCTCAATCTCATAACAGTGGTGATGAGCCTCTGAACCCAAGATTGGTTTCCTGGTCAGTCGGACTCGGGATTGCCGCCAATTATCCATTGTTGGGAGCTGGCCCGCAGAGATTTCAATATGCTTCGCAACAGCTTTACCCAGGTGAATCGCCGCATGTGGCGCATAACACTTTTATTAATTTTTCTGCTAATACAGGTTTGATTGCAGGGTTTATATATTTGTCGTTTTTCTGGGCGTCATTTAAGCAGTTTAAATACGTCAGAGCTCATGTGGTAGAAAATTCAACGTTTGATTATATCAATCTCTCATGTATGGGAGGGTTAGTTGGCTACTTCGTCGGTGCGTTTTTCCTGGATTTAATTATATTTGAGCCTTTCTATTTCTTGTTGATTCTCATTACTGCCAATTATTATTTGGTGAAGAATGCAGTGGAAAACAAAACCGGTATTGAAGGGATCCGGGCGTCGGATCTCAGCGAAGATGATGCCAGTAGTACTCAGAAGGTCACTGCATGAATGAACTTAAATACAATATTGTCATGTTCGCTTATAACGAACAGGATAATATTGAAACATCTATAACAAGTGTATTTAACAGCACAGATAAAAACTTAAATCGTTTTTATGTGATTGCTAATGGTTGCACAGACCATACAGTAAAGGTTGCCAACGAGGTAAAACAAAAACTTAACTTCGGTCAATTGACGGTGCATGAGATTGAACTTGGAGATAAATGTAATGCCTGGAATACCTATGTTCACGATCTGGCCGATGACGTTGCAGTGCATTTTTTTGTCGATGCGGATGTGCGGTTCTCCTTAAACTGCTTCCCGCAAATGGCTGAAAAACTCTACTCGTCGCCTGAACAAACCGTGATTATAGCGGGGATGCCCCTGAGCGGCCGGAATTTAGACTTCTATCGTAGTCTGGTTATCGAGCGATCTTGTTTCTTTGGTAATCTTTATGGCATGAAATGGTCGTTCATTCAACGCATCAGGGAAAAGCCATTTTACTTGCCGGTAGGTTTAAACTGGATAGATTCGTTTCTGACCAAAGCAGCCAATACAAATCTGGCTTTTGGTAAGAAGAACCTGCCCGAGAGAACAACATGGTTAGAGGGAGTAGGCTATGATTTTGAAAAGTTATCTGTATTTAAGCCTAGCGATATCAAACTTTATATAAATCGAATAGCTCGTTATGAACTGGGCAAAATACAAGAGGTCTTTTTGGATGCTCTACCACCTGAAGATTGGCCTCGTAAAATGAAACCTATTAATCAAAAGATAGACGCAGATTTTGAAAATTTAACTACTCATCTTAACCCGGTAAAACGAAAACTGGTAAGAAAACGACTCACAAAGCTTTTGCTTAAATGAGTGATTCGATATTGAGTTGAGGTTTTACTATGCACTTCGGGTACTCTGGATAAGTGAACCTCATATCGCTTCATTGTTTTAGGATAATTTACATTGTTAACTGCTCGCTCAGGAATAATTGCCAGCTCCTTGTCGGTGCTCACGCAGGTTACGCGTCGCATGGTGGGAGTCGTAAGTTTAATAATTCTGGCACGGATTCTATCTCCTGAAGACTATGGCCTTGTCGCCATCGCTTTAATTTTTTTGAATTTTATCGATGTCATTTCTACTACAGGTGGAAGAAACTATCTCCTCAGCCAGGAAACTCTGACCGATGAATTAGTTTATACAAACTGGACCCTGGGGTTTCTTTTAAAGGGCACTCTTTCTCTGCTGCTGGCTATTTCCAGTTATCCAATATCGCTGTACTACGATGATCCTCGTTTAATGCCGATCATATTGGTTTTCAGTTTACAGTCGTTTATCGGACTGCTTGGCAGTCCTGGTATGATATATAAATATAAAAATCAGGAACTAGGCGCCATAACAAAGTGGCAGATTATGTCGAGGTTTGTCACAACGGGTATCACTATCGGAGTGGCTGTTATCTATGAAACCTATTGGGCACTGGTTATTGGGCAGTTTTTAATTACTTTAAGTCAGCTAATAGCTGGTTATGTTATAGCGCCCAAAATGCCGCGCTTTTCCCTGTCTAACATTCGTGAGCAATGGAATTTTTCCAAGTGGATCCTTCCCCAGTCGGTTTTAAACTTTTTCAGAAGTCAGCTTGATGTCATTTTCGTTAGTGGCTCATTTGAAAAAGCGATGGTTGGCGGTTATAACTCCATGCGATACTACGCCAATATCCCCACAACGATGTTTATAAACCCCGCCAGTGGGCCTTTGCTTACACAATTCTCACAGTTTAAAAATAATCCTGCTTATTTTGCGAAGCAACTACAAGTCGTGATGTTTTACATGTCACTGATATCTGCACCTGTTATATACCTTATGTATAATCATGCTGAGTACGTGGTTGAGTTGATTCTAGGTAGTAAGTGGCTGCCTTATTCTGGCTTGTTAGCCATATTTTCGTTCTTTACAATAGTGATGACGTTAAACAACACGCTCGGGCAAATTGTCATGCTCAAAGGCAAAACCAGCCTGTTATTTGCGTATTCAGTTTATTCTCTTATAGCGCAAGCCATCTTGTTTTTAACTTTCGATTTTGAGAGTGTTTTTCAATTAGCTGAATATAAAATTTCACTTGATGTGATATCAGTACTGTTATTTTTTGTCATCGTTGTTTGGCTTTACGTGGGTAAGCACGCTTTCCCTGCCTTACTATTGCCAGTTTTACCCGCTTTGCCTTTGATAATACTTAGTGGGAAAGTAGCCTTCCTTATCATCCCTAATGTTAATTCGATATTAATGTTGATTTCGCACTCTCTTATAACCTCAGCTTTGTTTGGTTGTTTACAGTTATTACTTATAATGGGCCTGAAAAGTCGTGTCCATTGTTATGGCTATACGGTGAAATTAGTGGCCCCCTTGATGAATGTAATCAGATCTAAGTTTAATAGGAACCAAAAAGCTGAGAGGGAATAAACTAATGAAGTTGTTGCTTTGTAGACTTGCCATTACAGCGTGTGCCATTGCAGGTTTAGCGTTGTTAGCTTTAAACCTCTATGGTTTTACACAGGAATTAAGACCCGATGGGTTGACCCCGGAAGTCCTTCGGTTTGGAGAACAGGATCTCAGCCTCACACCGCCCGAGTTAAAGCAGGCAGTATTTCGCTTGCCCGGTGAAACGGATAAACAGTACGCCAAGCGCCTGACGCTTGATTTAGCTGGTGGTATAGCCCATGTAGAGTGGGAAGCCTTCGATCCCGACTTATTTCATCAGCGCGTGCCGCTCTGGGAAAACTATATCCTCTACGTCATGGGCGTAGTAACCACCATTCCCGAATATCAGCGTTACCATTACGCAAATCCTTACCGCAGTATTGAGCGTGGTATTGGCATTTGTGGAGATGCTTCCATGACCCTGTCGGGCTTGCTCGATGAGCAGGGAATTGCCAACAAAATTATCACTGTACCTGGCCATGTTATGGTGGAAGCTTATTTTGATGGAGAGCCATTGCTACTGGATGCGGACTTTGGTGTAGTGCTGGAGCATGGCATTATGTTTTATGAGCAGAACCCACAGGCTCTGATTAGTGCTTACCAGCAGCAATTAGGACGGGTGAATGATGGTGAGCTTATGATTGCCGGTAACCTGATTAAAGACGGTTTTAAATACTGGAACGGCACATCGCACTTTATCACCAAGAAATATTACTTTGAGAAAGTTGCCTATGTGGTTAAGTGGGCTCTGCCTGTTACTTTTCTTATCATTGCAGTGGTAATGTGGCGTAAAACTGACCGGAAGTGATCCGGCTTTATCCTACGTTTACTGCCAATGGATCATCACCGGGTTGGTAAAGAACTGATAATGGTGCTGTTCCGGTTGAATGCTGCGCCCAAACCAACGTACCGCCGTAATGTTTGCATTAGTGGGTAAACGTACCTCAAAGCTGTACTCCCGGCGCTGTGAATCAGGGAAAAATACTTCAGTTTGTACACCTCTCTCGGTCACAACCACTACCGTAACTTCGTCCAGTGACGTCTTAAAGCCCTGCCAGTCTTTTTCATTCAACCTTACCGTGAGTTTTGCGGTGAGCGGTAAACGCGGACTGTTGATAACATTACCCGCCTGGGCGAGTGGTTGGCCTTGGTCATTTTCTACCCTTGCGCTCAACGAGTCTACAAATTTGCCATGCTGTGCCCAGTAATTACCTGTGGCGAATCCGTTCAGCAGATCATTGGTGTGGCGGCTGCGGGCGTATACGTGCGTGGTTGAGAACTCACAAGGCCAGTAGTCTATCAGGAGGTTATGGAAATCGGATGGCGCGCGGGCCGCAAAAGTTTGCAAACCCGCTTGCAGCAGGCTGTCCCAGTCATTGCCAGGAATCGCTACGGCAGGATCCCAACCATGGTGGGTCTTAAAGCGATTATTATAGGAACCATTGTCGTCACCACGCTTTTTCTGATGGCCCGGCGCACCGGAAAAGCCGATGACATAGGGGGTCTGTGAGCGCCATTTCTGCATATCGTGGGCATTTTCGCCGGGCTCTAAATCTTTGCGGCTGGGATGGTTATACATAACAACTGGCGGCGTCTCACTGTCTTTAAACTGGTTATTCAGCCATTCCAGTGCCTGGCTTTCATCAATCGTGGTGGACTTGGTTTTGCCATAATGATCATAACGGCCTCTGAACAGGCTAATGAGCTGGTCATGATTGACTGATTCAGGAAACAGCAATGTCATATGTTCGCGCCCGGCAAACGGGGGAATGTTCCACTCCAGACCTGCAATAAGGGTCAAATCACTGAACTGAGACGAAGCATTGGCGAAATCCTGCCAGTACTCTGAAGAAAATACCCCTTTTAGGTTATGATCGCCGTGATCGGTAATTGCCACGGCGTCACAGCCAAACTTACTGGCATTTTCTGCTACCTGATTAATGCTGAAACGGCCATCTGAATACTTGGTGTGGGTATGGGTATCCACCTGATACCAGTTGCCACTTTGCATAATCTGACCTGCTTTGACTGGTCTGTCATAAGTGGCAGTCGTCACAGCTTGTTGCAGTTGAGGCGCACCGCTCGAATAGAGCGGTAAAGCCTGAATACGGTCATCTATCCGGGCTTCCATTTTTTGGTATCTTGGGTCTGATTCACTGCCAAACACACTGGTAAAGGTCTCTTCACTCAGTCCCTCTGGCAGATCGTGGAGTAACGGGATGAACTGATCTTCACTGTCGATACCGGCTAGGACTTCTTGTACGCGGCGAGCATTGGCATTGTTCGAGATGGCGAAGTCGGCCAGCTCAACACCGGCTTTATCTGCGGTAAGGTCGCGGAAACTATAGCCTGAACCACCCTTGGCAGAGTCCATTACTTCTTTGAGTTTACCTATGTTAATACTCATTTGCTTTTCGCTGGCCAGCCGTAATGCCACCGAATAAAAAAAGTGCAGGCGTAGGTCCATCCTACCCCGCAGGACATATTTTTTAGGTTGCATTAGTGAGTAATCTACCGGCATAGCGACAACTCGGGCAAAGTCTGGTGCGCCAAAGGACATCGCCAATGCCCACAAGGCCGCGAAGTTCTCGTCGGTAGGATCTTCAGACACCGAACGGTTTTTTGCCAGTAAGAAGGTTTTTCCAACCATTTCAGCTGTGGTGTCTGTGCGGTCTGAATGGGATTGGATGTAGTCCAGATAAGTTTGGATGGTTTCTGTTTCTACGCCATTAATCTGCCGAAACTCCTGAACTACCTTAAAAGTATCTGTCAGCCGTTGCTCTACGGCAGCTTTAAGGTTGCCGGGCTTCTTGAAACGTACTACGACCTGGTCATTTTCCAGACGTGTATTGGATAAAATATTGTTCAGGGTAGTCAGTGCTTCTTCACCGAAAAGTAGCCGGGCGAGGCCCCTTGCGAAGTATTCGATAAGCTTACCGGGAACCGGCAAGTTACCCAGTTTACACTGAGAAAATCTCATGGTGCCATTGAAATCGGGCATCAGCCAGCAACTGAAGTTAACGTAAACTACTCCAGGAATCGTGGTCAGGGAAGAGGCGATTAGAATGCCATAGCTACTGCTATTCAGGCGTAATTGTACCGCCGGCACGGTATAACTGACAGCGTTAGAGATAGCTTCAAGGTGCTCGGTTGTTACCGAGATACTGACGTCTTCCCGGGATGACATTAAGGGCTTTAAAATCTTGGCGGCACCTGAGCGCGCCTGTGCTGCCTGGCTTGGCGTCAGGTTGCTGGTGGGGATAACCAACGGCGAAAAGGAAAAGATTAGCGCCAGCAGAATGACAATCACGCTGTATTTGATGATCCGCCCTTTACGCCAGAATCGTTTTTGAGTGGACTTGTCTGCCGATGAGGGTGAGTGCTTTGGCATAATAAGGACCGTTTTACTGTTTGTCGTTTACGAGGCTAGCCGCTGGTAGATGGCGTTAAAGGCATCACACATAGACGTCACGCTAAAGCGTTTTGCAAAGCGGCTTTTTGCCTGCTTGGCGAATGCATTGTAAAGCACTTTATCGTTGGCTATTCGTTGTATCGCCTGGGCAAAAGCAGTCTGATTGTCATTATCAACCACCAGGCCATTTTCATTATGGGCAATCACCTCTTTATTGCCACCAGCGTCGGTAACGACGCACGGTTTACCTATAGACATAGCTTCCAGCAAAGTCATGGACGTGCCTTCGCTGAAAGAAGAGAGTAGAAAGATGTCCATCAAAGAAAGGTATCGGGCCGGCTGTGGCTGATAGCCGGTAAGTCTGACCGCATCGGTGATGCCCAATTCGGTGATGCGTTGCTCAATAGCCGAGCGCATCTCGCCATCACCCACTATCACCAGTACTGCATTTAATCCCGCTTCCAGGCAGTCCTTAAAGGCGCTTAACATCATCAGGTGATTCTTGATAGGGTCAAATCGGGCGATGGTGCCCAGCACAATACTTTCAGGCTGAATTTTTAACTGCTCGCGCAATGCGTCCAGAGATGACTGCTCAGCAGGCATTAGCGCCTGAATGCCATTGTAGATTACCGTTATTTTTTCAGCGCTTAGATTTTCGTGGGTGACCAACGCTTGCCGGGTGGCTGCTGAAATGGCTGTCATGCTGTCTGTCAGTCTCTGTAACACTGGGTTGACCAACTTACGCTTCCAGGTACCGAAATCGGGATAGAAACGGCCATGTTCGGTAAATATGACTTTGGTTTTAAGACCTGCTGCAGCAATGACGCCATAGACCCATGGGGTGTACTGATGGCAGTGTATAATATCAATCTTGTGCTGACGGATATGTGCCCGAATAGCTTTAATCAGCGCTTTGTCAAAACCAGGCTGGCGGGGATGAGTGGTGATTTGAATGCCACTTTGCTTAAGCATTTCACCCCATGGACCCAAGGGACTCTCGATGCAGAATATCGACATATCAACCGACCTGGCTGCAAAGCCCTCTATAAGGTTTTTAATGACCATCTCGGTACCGCCAATACGCATATCATAGGTAATATGCATTACCCTGGTAATTCCGCTCACGCAGCCTCTGCCTCACTTCCAATATAGCGTTGATACCACATTTCAAACATCAGCATACTCCATAGCAGGGTACCATGCTGATAGCTACCGCTTTGATGTTGCTGCCAGAACTGTTGGATAACTTCTGGCTTAAAGTACCGGCATAAGCCATTGTTCGCTTTCAGGATGTAGTTTTCGGCGATGGCTTTAATTTCATTTCTGAGCCAGCTGTCCAGCGGTACCGAAAAGCCCATTTTTTTGCGGTACAGAATATCGTCGGGTAGCAGAGGTTTAAAAGCTTCCTTTAGTATGTGTTTTTTCTCACCATTTTTAAATTTGTAGGCAGAGGGTACCGTTGCTGCAAACTCAATGACTTCGCGGTCTAAAATAGGCGCGCGAACTTCCAGTGAGTTGGCCATGCTCATGCGATCGACTTTGACCAGAATACCGCCGGGCAAAAACGTCGTAAGGTCGGTATATAATATCTTGGCCAGATGATCCGGGCCGTTGGCCCTGGCATAGGCGTCCAGGGTGATTTTACTGGGGTGGTAATCACCCAAACGACTTGCAAAATCCGGGGCCACCAGTTGTTGCCAATGACGTTGGTCGATTTGTGCATTGGACAGGTAAAAACCCATTGCCGGATCGCAGGATAAGCTGTCACACAGGGATTTAGCCTTGCGCAGCAACGTAATCGACGAGCCGGCGCTGAGCAGGTTAGCCAGTCCGGGCAACACATTCTTACGTAACCAGCCCGGCACTTTATTGCGCAGATTATTTTCTACTGCGTCAACACTGTATTTCTCATAGCCGGCAAACACTTCATCGCCACCATCACCGGCAATCGCTACCGTGACTTCCTGACGAGCCAGCTTGGACACAAAATAGGTGGGCACCAAAGATGGGTCCGCAAAGGGTTCGTCAAAAAAGCTGACAATATGCTCAAGATTGTCGCTGACATTGTCATGAACGATAAACTCGTGATGTTCGGTGTGATACTGATCCGCCACCGCCTGAGCAAACTCTGTTTCATTGAAGCGTTTTTCATCGAAGCCGATAGAGCAGGTTTTCACCGGCGACTCAGATTGATTAGCCATCATGGCGACTACGCCACTGGAATCGACACCACCACTCAGAAATGCACCGAGTGGAACGTCCGCTATCATGCGCTGTTTAGTACAGTGTGCGGTAAGCTCCCTTAGCTGATTGGTCAACGCCTCTTCGGAATTGTTGCTGGTGCGACTAAAGTCAATATCCCAGTACTGCTCAATAGTCAGCTCGCCCTCTTTAAACAGCATATAATGACCAGGAGGACACTTCTGAATATCGGTGAAAATCGTTTTTGGATCCGGGACGTACTGGTAAGCAAAAAAGTCGTATACAGCGTCGTCACGGATGGTTTTACTGATAAAAGGTAACGGCAGCAATGCTTTTATTTCCGAGGCAAAAGCGAACTTGCCTTGCTGATGACTGTAATAGAGTGGCTTTTTACCAATGCGATCACGGGCCAGAAAAACCGATTGTTCGGCGGTATCCCAGATAGCCAGCGCGAACATGCCATTAAGTTTATCAAGGCATTCAGGGCCTTCCAGTGCATAGAGTGTCAGAATAACTTCGGTATCGGTATGGGTCGAAAACTGATGGCCTTGTGCTTCCAGAGACGCGCGAATATCGAGGAAGTTGTAAATTTCACCATTAAACACAATCACGTAACGCCGATCCGGGCTGAACATCGGTTGATTGCCCGCCGCAGATAGATCCAGAATGCTCAAGCGGCGATGGCATAAACCCACACCGGCATCCAGGTAAGTGCCGCCTGCGTCCGGCCCCCGGTGATAAATGGCCTGCCCCATGCCTGCCAGTAGAGACTCATCACCCGATTCAAACTGATAGCGGCTGAAGCCGGCAATCCCGCACATATAAATCCTGCCTTATAAACTAATATAGCGTCGTATAGCCGACCCCATAGTAACCGTTAATCCCAGCGGAAGTCTGGGCCAGATAGTTTCCGCTAACTGCCTTACCGTCCCCGGAGGACCTGTTTCAACCGCTGCCGCCAGGTCTGGAGTCGCACCGTCATGCCAGTGCAATGCATAGGGAACTGCTCCCCACTGAGTTTTAAATTTGTAAGTGCCTTCACCGAAAGAGGAGCGGCCAAAATCAAACATACGTTGGCCGTTATCGGTGACGTTGGCCAGCAGTGACCAATAAAGTAACATATTCGGCGCCAGCCGGTTATGCTGACTCAAAGTCGACGCCCAGGGAATGGCTGCCATCTGTCCGTTGATTAACACAATGCCAGCGCCTATGGCTAATTCTCCGGTGTAAATAACACACACCCGGGCGGCATTATCATAATTTGCTAGTATACGTTCAAACCATTTGCGGGAGTGGACCGGTGAGGCAAGCTGGCGCATATTTTGTTTATATACGTCGTAAAAGTCGGCCAGCAGCTGTTTATGCTGAGTGAAGTTATCCGCTATTTTCATGGTCAGACCGTTCTTTTCAGCTTTACGGATCTGACTGCGTAATTTGGACTTAAACTGGCTTAATAATGCTTCACTGCTGTCTGGCAGCGGCAAGCGTAAAATCACCTTTTGGCCCGGACTCAGGGTGCTGGTATCCGCCGGCTCCTGACGTAAATCCCGGTAATCACTTTGCGCGTTGAGATGCGATAACAGTGCTGTTTTTATATCCTGGCTGTTTGCCAGAGCAAAACCGGTATCGCAAAAAGGCAGTGCTACCAGATGCTTGCCTTTAAGAGGGCGTTTAAAATCGATGGCAGGCAGCACACCTATTAAGTGACCGTTTGTATCTTCGGCCAGCAAATAGTGCATTGACTGCTGGTATGCCTGTTCACACGCCATACCCCAACCGAATTGGTGATATGGCGTTGCTTCGGCATGCTGTGCAACATAGTTATCCCAGGCTGCTGCATCGGTGGGTGTTGCCCGTCTGATGTTCATAAAAGAACGGCTTCCTCCGGATTTCTCACATTAAGCATTTCACAGGCTTCTGTGATGGTACAAAACTGCACAGGGCCCGTCTGTTTGAGGTGTTCCACGGTGGTTTTTATACGCTGACAAATTACCTCAAGAGAGTTTTCTTTATCAAATAGCCCGGTGATACCATCAATCAGGCTGGAACTGTGCAAATACATATGAATTACGTTATGGCCCCGTCCTAATGCAGAGTCGACCAGTAGACAAAGGTTTTCACTGTCATTCAATTCCGGGCTCAGATAAAGCTTTCGTAATAACCGCGTATGCCACATCAAACCAATGGTGTGGAGCATTTTCAGTGGCGCAGATTCTCCCAGACGGTGGATTTTATCCACGGCTTCGTAATTCTGACGATTGAAGCCGGCGGTGACCGGAAGCTCAATAATCTGGCGCTGGTTGCCGGCTTTAAGCGGATCGTTAAAATCAGGCCAGTAAGGCGTTAAAGGTGCCCCCTCACAGGTGAAAAACTCGTTTCGATAATACGGATAAACACTGCTGTCGACGCGAAATCCACGGTTGGCGAGGAGCTTCAATACCTTGCTGTCGATTCCCCAACGGCCGGTTCGAAACGAGCGAGGATGAGTGTTGAAGCGCTTAATCAGCAGCTCAATAAGCGCATCGAGTTTGGCTTCAATTTGCTCTGGTGGCAAGTTCACAACGTGGGATTCTGCCTCTCCGGTTTTGCCAAAGTAGGGCGGGTTGCACCACGGATGCAGGTGAGCGCCTATTTCACATTGGTTGTGCTGCCTGGCTTGTTGTATGGCATCTACGGCTTGCTGGTCATCAGCAACTGCATAGTCAACAAAGTAGGTTGGCCTGACGCCGAGCCTTTCGCAAAACTGCTGAAACTCTGGAATACACTGAATATTCTTAACCTGGCAATTATGTTGCGGAAACGGGCCGTCCCAATGCCATTCTTCTTCAGTATCAATGGTCAGTACAAACAGTGTCGTTGTTGGTGAATGCTGGTTTACCATGCCATATCCTTAGCTCAGTAAGTCCTCGAAAAGAACCATATATTCGTTGGCCATTCGTTGCGCCGAGAAGTGCTCTTCTACAAAGGCTTTTGCTTGTAAGCCATATTCGTTAGCCTTGATAGTATCAGATAACATATCCCGCCAGTAGCCTTTAAGCGTTTCACGCTCGCCAAGTGGCGCGAGTAAACCGGTTTGCTGGTGGGTGATGAGCTGGTCAATCCCGGGGATCTGATAGGCCGCTACCGGTGTGCCCATAGCACAGGCTTCCATGAGGCATCGGGGTACCCCTTCCAGCGTAGAGGTCATTACAAACAAATCAAAGGTTTTCAGAAGCGCCAGCCGATCGTCGCGAAAACCGAGAAAGTGAATGTCGCTTTTGCTGGGTAAAGTGGCAGCGATTTGTTCGAGTCGGGCACGATCGTCGCCATCACCAAGGAACAGGAGTTCGATATTCATTCCTTCCTGGTGCAAGTCGTCAAAAATCGTCAGGATATCATCGATATTTTTGCGGCTTATCATTTGGCCAATAAAGCCTACGCGCAGCTTTTCAGTGTTGGCGGTGATGTTCTCGTCGGTGCGCACTGACTCAACTTCAGACAAATCCACACCGTTTTGTATATAGTGCGTTTTTTCTGCTTTCACCCCCAGACGCTGCATGTCGGCTAACAGTTGGCGAGATAAGGGAACTATCGCATCGCCGTATTTCATCGCCTGGCAGCCAAGCCAGATAAACATCCGTAGCTTTATGTCCCTGGCGTTCTCGAAGCCGTGTGGTGTTACTACACAAGGGATCCCCGCTTTTCGGGCAGCCCAGACACCAAGAATATCTGACTTATACCCATGGGTGTGGATAATATCGATGTCTTCACGCTTGATGAGTTCAGCCAGCTTATCAACAACAGAGAAATCAAACTTATGCTTCATAGGCAATTCGAAGGTTTCTCCGCAACGGTCTTTAAATTGCCGCACCAGCTCAAGGTTCTGAGAATTGTCTTCCAGTGTTGTAGCCAGTAGCGAGACAGTTTTATCTTTAGGCAAATGGCTGGCCAGAGCCAGCACCCAGCGTTCAGCACCATAAAAACCCGTTGAACAGATAAATTGCAGAATTTTTATTTTTTTATTTGCCATGTGAAGAAGTTCCGATGGTTTTTATTATGCCGCCCACGGTACCAATGGCCCGGGCCGGGAAGTAAATACTGTAAAATTTTAAGACTTGCCAGAAGGAAGTTTTGCCGGCGACCAGTCTGAATAAGCGCAGGCTATAGAGGATGATCGGTAATACCGCCAGACCGAGAGCCACAAGGCTTAACCCGCTGTACCCGGTTATCGCCAGTAAAAAAGCGCATAAAAGCAGTCCCGGTATTGCAACTGGCACAATAAAGCTTGGCCATTCCCGGAGCGGGATATGGCGATCCCTGGTAGAGGCTAGATTTGACTGACCGCGCCAGATTTCCTTACTAAACATGGCTGTGAGCTGTTTATCCTCGCCTATGTGCACATACTGCGCCTGACTTGTGTAATACAACTCACCCAGTTGATTAACCTTGTCGGTGAAGTAGTAGTCCTCGCAGGTCACCAAATCGTCTGGAAACTGACCGGCCTGATAAAAGGTTTCCTTGCTGAGCAACAAATTTCGACCGGGTAAAAAACTTACCGTACAATCGATGTCTGCATTGCTCAGCGCAACGCGGATGTGTTCCAAAGGCGTGGGTGTTTCAGAAGGCAATTGCATGGCACTAACCAGCTTAGTGTACGGACGGCTCTGTAGTAGCTCTAAACACGTGCTCAGCCAGTTAGCCGACAGGGCAATGTCAGCATCGAGAAAAGCAAAGTAGGTACCGTTAGCCTGCTTAGCGCCGATATTTCGGGAGGTTGAAATGGTGTTATCCGGCGTACTTTCGATGACCTGCAATGTTATGTCACCGGCAGCCTGTTCAACGTCTTCTGAAACAGCAGGATTCTGCGACACTAACACGATTTCCAGCAGTTCGTGGGGATATTCTAGTGCGGCAATTGAACCAATGGTTTCAATCAACATGTTTTCACGCCCTTTGTGGGGAATTATAAACGAGACGCTTTCCATGTTTAATGCCACCGACTTCCGCGTAACTTAGGAATACGCTTTTGCAACTGTTGCCACTCATATTGTGGCGAAAACTGTTTTATTACCCGTAGCAACTCTGTCTGCCAGCCCGCCACATGTTGAGTTTTGGTCACCGGCGTGTCGGCTATTGTTTGCTTAACCGCCAAGGAGTCAGAGGATGCCAACACAGTATCCACGCCATAATTTTGCATTACGAGGGCCAGGATTCGGGTATATTCGCGCTCTTTACTATTGCTTAATGCTGTGACGACATACTCTTTCAGCGCCTTACCTTTTAGCTTAAACCGGTCGGCCCACTCGGCGGATTCTGCATAAGTCGCTGCAACGGCTAGAACATGGACTTTGCGCAGATCCTGAGCGCTCCATGTCTGGTTGGGATACTCAAGAATGTCAGGCTTTTCAAGATAGGGATATTCGTTATTGGCCATCCATCTGGCGTAGTGTAGCAGGCACGCTTTGGCGTAGTTAAAATCGCTGTTTTCAGCGATGCATTGCTGCACCGTGAGGTACCGACACAGCGCCTGTAAGAAAACCGTGTAAAACCAACATTCCTCAACGTTTGTCAGATCTCTGTTGGCTTCGATATTATCAACAGGGGAGATCGTATGACGAATGATATGAGCCACTTTGTCCAGTAAGCACGTGTTGCCAGTGAGTTCGTAGCTATCGAGCAGAGCAACCATATAATTGGCAGTGCCCCTATCCAGTGGATAATGACCGGTGGTGAACTGCTTTAAATCCTTTCGGTGACGATTTTTAAATTGCAACAGTAAGCCGAAAAGCGTGCCATCACTTTCGTAAACCTGGGTTATCCAGTTTGCTAAGCCGAGCACTGCCTTTTTCGCCTGCAGGCAACCAGTAAGGAAATAATACAACTGCAGACCGCTGGTATAGCAGTGCTGACCACCCGGCCCGCCGCCGCCGGCATGGTCCTGGTAAGCATCGCTCTTGTGATGTCTGGAATATGTCCGGTGGGTCGCCGTCTCGGCCGGGAGATAATGGTCGGTATGCCAGAATAAACCATTGTTATATTCCGGCTTGTCATGGTCACAATGATAAATATCAATGTCGATAATATGTTTGGCCAGATCGTCTGCGAGTTCTTTCCACTTTTCATCACCGCTTAACAGCCACTGCTTTAAAAAGCCATACAACGGGTCATACTGATTGTTGTAATGGGAAGGAAACAGTTCATCGCCGTGATATTCTGCGGTTTCGTGATCGGCATAGAGATCGCCAAAGTGACGCCAGCCAAACTCGTCGATACGTTCACGCTTGGCGAAAAAGTTCTGTTCGCCAGATAGTCCCAGATTTATCAGTGACTGAAGCGGATCTGAAATCAAAGAGTCAGAGAACCAGGGGATGACGGCGCAGTGTGTTACCCACTCCGGATTCAGGCGGGCAGTTGCTTTATTATAGTTATATGAGTTGACACTAAAAGCCAGTTCGCAGCAGTGGGATTTTTGCTCGCCAGGTTGTAATTCAACCGGGTGGCTGGCCTCGGCTTTAAAGAAGTGCCAGCATAATTGAGCTGACCTGGCAGTGAAGGCGGTCGGAAAATTCTGCCAGAATTTTTGTGGGACAATGCGTAAACTGGTCTCATCCTGTTTCAGGATGCCGGCAGGCGCAAGTCGTACCGGTTGTTCGGATTTAGCTCCATTTACGTCGATAACACTTAATGGGTTCGATATGCTGAGCTTACGTTCATGATTAACATGCACCGGGCTGTCCCAGTGTTTACCGTTGCTGGAACGCTGCCACAGCATACTTTCCGTATGAATCGGCTCTTTGCTGGCAAGGGATACACTGTCATCACTAAGGTGTGATGTGCCTGATTCTGCTTTAATAAACCAGTTAAGCTCTTCTATTAACAGGCTTTTTTGTTCACCCAGGTCCCAGGTGCCTCCGGCATGCTCGGCCTGATTTGGATTCAAAAGAGTGCTATGTAATTCACAGTAGCCAAAGTGGGTAAAGTATTTTAGCGTTACCGTAAACTCCAGAGGCAGGTTAACCGGCGACTGGCTGATAAGCTGATAATGTAACGTTAGCTCAATATACGTCGCTACACCGCTGCTTTTGTTGTCGTAAGCGGGTGTAATATGCCAGTCAGATAAAACGGTTTCCGGCGCTTCAAATGGGGCCCTGAACTGATACTTTACACCGAACCTAAATATCTTCCCGGCAACAGTGAGGGTGCCGGAGAACAGTTGGTCTGTGTTAATTAACCAGGTGGTGTCGGCGCAACGAACTTCGACGTTGTTCTGCGTTGCGGCGATCTCAGGAGATTGCTGTTTACCGTGTGTGGTGATCTGCGGGGGCTCACAAATTGTAAAGCCCGCTTTGTCCAGCCCCTGGCTACTGGTTTCCCCATGTATCTGGACCCACTTTAGGGAATTGTCCGGCCAGAATGCCTTAGGCATGACAGCGGCGCTGACTTCCTTTGCATCATCACGACAGCAAACCAATTGCTGAAGCGCGAAGAAACGGCCTTTGGGAAGAGGTACACCGACAGAAAATAATGCCTCTGAACTGTTGTTCTCAGAGTGAGTTTGTAGCGAAAAATAGTTAGGTTCCAGCATGTGTCGGCATTTGTAGTTATTGTCGTTAATGGGGAGTCAATCTGTGTAACTGTACCGTTAAATAGCGCTACAGAGCAATCATTAATCACGGATTACACGTATTGCGCGGCTATTTTTAGCGAAAGCGGCGCACAATGCTTTTTATTATACTTAACAATTGCGTAAGCCAGTTTTTTTTGAACAGGTGAACGGCCGTTAAGGCGTATTGCTGATTGGATAATGACCGCTTGTACTGACTGTCGCCGCCCATAAAATCATAAGTTTTGAACTCTTTGCCGGCAAAATACGCGATTGCCAGGGTATGCATTATCAGACCCGGCTGAAAACGGTTACTTTCTTCTGCGTATTCAATAGCCGATAAATAAAAATAGACCGTGTCATGATTCAGCAAATTATAGGTGTAGCCCAGGCAAAGGTCACCGGCATAAAATGCCAGCACTTCACATTGAAAAGCATGCTGGTGTTCATTGGCCATGAGCGCTTTATGGAAGTTGACAAAGAATGGATTATCAAAACCACTCCCTTCGCTGGTATTTCCCCATTTGCGACGGTGAAGTGTCATCATATTCAACAGTGACTTGGCATCCGGTTGCGCACCAAGAGAAGTCAGGGAGAGTTCACCGTAGCGCTGTTGCATGTACTTCATTGCTCGGCGGATTCGGCTACGACTGTTACTGGAACACTGGGACAGAAAAATGTTGTAATCGGTAAATGAGTCTGTCAGTTTAACCCGAAAGGCGGGTATATCCATCACCTCTGCGTTAAACGCTGAGTGCTGCAGCCATTCTGACGGTTTATCGGTTATTTCGAGGACCCACTTCTGCTGTGGTTGTGTTTGACACCAATCCAGTAAGCATATAATGGCTTCCTGGCGGTACTCAGGGAGTGCCAGTATGTCGTTGTACTCTATCCAGATTTGGTCCTGCTTAGCTTCACCAGTTTTATTGAACCAGCCGCAGGAGAAAGGTTCTTTTGGTAAACGGTAGCCGGTGGTTGTTAAAAAGATACTGCTTACCACCTGGTCATTATCCCTACAGGTTAACCATACCGGTGGTGTTTCACACCGTTCAAGCCAGGGTCTGACCCAGAATAAACTCAGAAACAATGGTACTGACGGGATCGCATTCTCCAGTGAGGTGAGCGTTGATGTCACCTCATCCAGAGTATAATTTTCCCTTACATCCAGGGTCAGCACTATATTGTTCCGTCAGACCTAATTTTCTGCGTCAAGTCGGTTTTTGAGTTCCTTATGTAACGATCTCTGTAACGGCGTGACTGGGTGGATCCGAGACAGCATAGACTTCGCTTGGGCTATTTCTTCATTGAGGATAAGCGCTTCCACGTTATGTAGCTGAATTTCCTTGTTATTCGGATCTTTACCCAGCGCCCGTTCAACGAACGTCTTGCCTTCCTGTACTTTGCCTTGTTTTATCAAAACATAACCATAGGTATCGAGGGCATAGGAAGAATCCGGTGCAATTTGAATAACCTTTTTAGCTACCTTTACGGCGTTTTCGAAGTCACCTGATTGAGTATAAACTGACGCCAGATTGTTCAGCGCAGCGAACTCGTCGGGATTTTGGGCCAGAACCTGTTTGTATAAATCAATGGAAGCATCATACATTCCATATGATGAAGCGTAGTCCGCAGCAACTAATTTAAATACTACTTTGTCTTCGTCCTTGGCTATTTCCGTCAATAAGTAATCTAAGCCTTTATCAGGTTGCCCCATACCTGCGTATGCAAGAGCCAGTAATCGCGCTACAGCAAATCCGGAATTCGTCTCATAGTATGCGGTAAGCAGAGAAACTGCTTCACTAAAACGGCCCTCATTCAGCGCTAACAGCCCTCTGGTATGGGTTAAATTCACTAGCTCGCTACTATCCTCTGAAAGCAGTTCTATAGCTCTTTTGGACTGGGCAAATCGTCCTGTAGAAGCCGCCAGGTGAGCTTCGACTAGTACTAGTCGTTCGTCTCTGGGTAAATATCGGCGAGCATTCTGGGTTGCTTCCAAAGCACCATCAAAGTTATTACTCATTTGATAAGTTGCAATCAGGCGATACCAACTACGACTATCCGTGGGAAATTTCTGGGACCAGTCACGATAAGTCTCAATAGCTTTGTCGAAGTTCTTAATAGCGACATAAGCGTCACCTAACGCCTGGTAAACGCCGAAACTTTGTGGTTCTGTAATCCCTTTGAGCAGACTTATCGCTTTTTCAGGTTTATCGGAACGTAAGTAGATTAGTGCTAATGCTGCGCTGGGAGCATCTGATTCAGGAAACTTCTGAATACGCTCCGATAAAAAGGTTTCCAATTCATCTTCATCACCCATAGCTATCTTAATATTAACAACATCAATCAGGTTTTGCAGATTGTTTGGGGTTAACTCTAATAGTTTGTCGCCGTATTCCATTGCCTTATCAAAGTTTTCCCAGCGAGCTTCACCAATCATGAGGTATCGAATTGCACCCGCATTATCCGGATCCCGTTTAACCAGGTTAGTGAAATGTTCTATAGCTTTCTTTTCATTACCATGACGTAAATAGATGATTCCTCTTAATAGTTCGCCATTCAGTTCATTTAGTTCGGCCCATTGATTGGCGATTTCTAGCGCTGAATTCAGCCCCTCTTCCTCATACTTAGCTTGCGCTAAAAGAATCCACGCTTCGCTAAGATCCGGTGCAAGTTCTAATGCTCGGGATAGTGAATCAGAAGCGCCGTCTTTACCTTCATCAAGCAGAATATAGCCTTCTCTTAATAGGCTAACGGGATTGTTGGGGTCAAGCGCTTTCGCTCTTTTGAGTAAGCTTTGGGATTCTGCGTCTTCTCCCTGCTGTAACTTTTGCAGTGCGGCCAGACTATATATTTCAGCCCCTTGACCGGGCTCAATATTCAGTTCGTCTAAATTACCTGCAACTTCATTTACGTAGCCTAGCTCCAATTTAACTTGTGCGAGCATTCTATGAACTGGGTGAGAAGGGGGCAGTGTCGTCGCAGCAGTAGACAAAAGCCGTAAAGCACTTTCGAGTCGACCTGTGTAATAGGCACTGGTACCAGCGATGAAACTTGCAAGCGCGGGTTTAGCCTTGTGCTGCAAAGCAAGGGTGGCCAGATTATAAGCTTGCTCGTACTGATTCTGATAGAAACTGACCAGAGACTTTAGGTAATTCGCATGACCGCTGTTAGGGTTTAGAGCAAGTAGTTTATCAATTTCTTCATCTGCGCGGCTGAGTTGCTTATCTTCAATAAGCTGTTCTGCGAGCATAAATCGCGCCACGTGATAGGTGGGAAATATCTCCAGAGCTTTGGTGTTGGCAATTATTGCTTCTACATGATTACCCATTAGAGACTCAATCATCCCTGTTAAAAGGTACTTTTCGAAAGGCTCTACTTCGGGACTAATAAATTGCTCTGTAATATTTTTAGCAACCTGCGGCTTGCCTGATTCAAGTGTTTGATAAGCCTGAGCAATCAACAACTCTTCGTTCTGTAGACGCTTTGTTGGAATGACAGGGCCTTGTTCACCACTTTTTAATTTAGCCAGATATTCAAATAAGGAAATGGTGCTTATTACCTGAGTGTCCGAAAATTCTGGGGCGCTTTCCAGTTCATTGAGCACTCGAAGAAAGTCATTTTGATAAAATATTGATTTAATTAAAAAAGGATATGCCTGTCGTTTGTCGAAGCCTAATTCAAGGGAGCGCCTTAACTCTTTTTCTGCTTCTTCCCATAAGCCTCGTTGATATTCCAGCATACCAAGTTGGAAACGAGCATTGGCATTATTAGGTTCTGTTACTACTGCATTCTTTAACTCTACAATAGCTGCATTTCTTTCGCCTTCTAACACCAGACGTTTAGCTTCTACAATTTGCTCGTCAGCTGATTTCGGTGTGCAAGCTGTTAAAAACAATACACACATTAGTGCTGTGGACCGTTTCATTCGCATCCATTCCTTATGGCTAAATACCTCATACTGCAAGCAAAGATACCAGTTTGGTCTCACTCTGACTATACCCCAAAGGACTCATTACTGTGAATCGTATTTGCCAGGCGATAAAATATCATTGGGGTCCATGGCTTTCTTTAATACTTTTATGGTTTGCCAATACGAAGTTGACTTGTCGAGTTTCTGTTGTTCATGGATGGGTAATCGGTAAGGAACGAATCCTTGTTTACATCCCTCAGTAATTAATTCGTGCAGGCAATTGAGTGCTTTATGTTCTTCTTCATCGCTCTGTTTATTGAACACCAAAGGAACCGTTGAATCGATACAGTCATGCTTTAAATTAGTAAAGGTTATTAACGGATCTAACCCGTATTTGAGCATGGTTGAGCGGACAAATGAAACAAACTGATTTAAAGCATCAGGGTCCATGGGGATCAGCGGCGCATACCACAGTAAACCACAGTTTTCTGCGGCGGGATTAAGCGGGCGGGACTTGTCGCCTTTAGCAGATTGATTGCGCCAGTAGGGGAGGGGCAAGGCCACCTGATTCGGCTCTCCGAGCATGATATCAATACCTTCATTGAGCGAAGTTAACTGGCTTTTCACGTCTTTAAAAGCAGGAATGAAATTAAGAGGAAGACGTACAAACTGATGTGCAAATTTCAGTAATAAAGAGTCAGAAAAGAGTATCCGGCCAAGTTGCTTGCCGTTTTTATTGATGTACTTTTTAACAAAATTGACGACTGGTTGGTCGCCATAAATTGAACCAACAATCATCCATTCGGGGAGTCGTTTGGAAGACGCTAGTTTGTTTACTTGTTCATCGGATAATGGCTCGATAGGGCTCTGGTCGACGTTGGGGTTTTCGCACGTCATGGATACCAGACGTCTTTTATCCATTAAATTGATAGAGCCAACCATGCCAGCTTGAGACTCAAGTAAATCCCGGATAAAAGAGACTGCGTTAGCAAAGTGATCACCCTCAAAAATCTGAATGTAAAATGCACAAAAAGACGAAGGTTTTTTAGCCAGTCTTAATGTCATTTCTGTGACTACGCCAAGATTACTTTGGGTAAACAAACCGTCTACATAGGGGCCCAACCCCCATTTAAAGGTTTTATCGATGAAATCATTGCCACTGAGGTCCAGTGCTGATACAGCTGAAGAAAGTTGTTGCTCGCATAGATCAGGGTGAGGAATATAGGCCTTTAAAGCATTACAGGCATAAAAGTGGTCAGTATGAGGTGTGATGCCGTAACCTCTTTCAAGGGCGTTGCTCAACAGGCTGCATGAAGGTCCGGCACCTGTTACTGGTACCATATGGGGCCAGTTTTGCTCAACAAGATAGTCGTGTAACTGCTGCTGGGTGACACCTGGGCCAATTGTAATGAGTCCGAGGTTTCTATCGGTCGGTGTGATAGTGTTCAACGGCGACAAATCTAGCAAATAAACCGGCGCGTTATCGACTAAAATTGAGCCGTAACCCCAGTTATTATTGGTGCTAACCGGATGCAGTTTAAACCCTTCTGAGTTTGCCAGCTTGAGTAGTTGGGGGATAGCCGACTCCTTTATCACTTTGATTGCCCCGGAAAACTGCTGTGGTTTACCGAAGGTATTGATACCGTATTGGCTTGTCGCTTCCTCTGAGGCTATAAGAGTGGCGATACCAGGCTGACAAATGAGTGACAGTTTATTGTGAATATCCATATATGATCAGGTTGCTTAGAGGTGGATTTATATAACTAGACTATAGCGTGAAATAACAAAAAAGCCGACATAAAGCCGGCTTTTCAATGAAAGAGATTTTAATTAATTACTTTTTACCTAATTGACGAAGTGCAATAATAGCCATTCCAATCAAAAGGATAAGTGAAGTGCCTGGAGTACTAACCGGTATTTCACGGGTACTTAGGCCTATAACTATGTTGTCAAACTCACCAGCAATGTCACTGGTATTGATCACTAGTGTGTCAAATTGTTCAGCAATCGAAAAGGCTATATTTACATAGGCATTTGAGTCTGGGTCTGACTGGTCGCCTGAACTTCCTCCTAGTGCTGTGAGCAATTCCGCGCCTGTAATAGATGAAACGAGTGAGCCGCCAGAATAAAAATTAAAGTCGTTAAAATTGTCTACAGAACCCCAGTAAAATCCTAGATAAGTTACACCAAGTTGGGCAGAAGACCCATAAAGTGCACTGTAATAGTTAAGCAAATTACTATAGTCAAAAGAAATACTCGCAACGCCATTGCCATTATTAGTGGCGTAGCCATAGCAAGTGTTGTCATTTGCTGGAGCCGCTGCCACTTCTGGGTCGGAGCCTTTCCTTACAGCAATTTCGTTACTGTTTGCCATAACAGAAACACCAATTGGACTGCTATTCAGACTGTTTACTGCACATTCGTCTTCGAAACCAGACACGGTGTAGTCAGTTGATCCCGGAAAAAGTGGATCGCCCGTTGCGATGTCAAAGGTTTCTATAAAATAATCTGATAAACCACCATTAATGGGGTCCATAAAGCTGCTTGTAAGGCCCGAACCGTCTGAGGCATTGGCTCCTCCAAAGCTGATAGTTGCTGCAGTAGATTGATTTAATACACTAAAAACCAGTACGGCACTGAATAAAAGGGATTTAGTGACGAGGGGAATACGTTTCATTTAGTCGCTCCTTGTTAATGTCACCAACGATAGGAGCAATGCATTTTCCAGACCAATAAAAAAATGCTCAAAAATTCATCAGTTTAAATTTTGATGTAGTAATGTGTAATTTTAAGTGTAAAAAAAGTCGGCACTTAGGCCGACTTTTTCGTGGTAACTTTCTTTTTCGTTTATTTCTTTAAACGAGATCTCAGGCCAAGAGCAACCAGGCCAAAAGCGAACAGTGCAAGTCCTGTTGGAGCTGGAACTGGCAATTCACGAGAGCTAAGGCCGATTACGATGTTATCGAACTCACCAGCCACGCCAGAAGTATTGATAACTAATGTGTCGAACTGTTCAGCAATCGAAAACTCTATCTCTACGTAAGTATTTGAGCTAGGAGCCTGTTGGTTACCAGATGAACCGCCAAATTGGTTAAGAAGATCAACACCACTGATTTCAGTTACTAAAGAACCACCAGAGTAGAATTCAAAATCGTTAAACGTGTCAACTGAACCCCAGTAAAAACCAAGATAAGTAATACCAAGTTGAACTCCGTTACCCGCTAAGTTGCTGTAGAAATCCAGTAAATTAGTGTAATCAAACTCAACTGAAGCAGTACCCGAACCATTGTTTGTAAGATAACCAAAACAAGTAGAGTCGTTTGCAGGTGGAGCTGCTTGGGTAGGCAAAAGACCTTGACGAACACCAATTTCGTTGGTGTTGCCGGTTACACTTATTCCGATTGGGCTAGCGTTAACACTATTAACCGCACAGTCTTGTTCAAAACCAGGATCGGTGTATGCAGTTGAACCAGGGAAGCCTGGAACGCCTGTTGCCTGGTCAAAAGTTTCAATGAAGTAATCTGGCAGACCGCCGTTAATAGGGTCAATGTACTGACTGGTTAAACCAGAACCATCAGAAGCCGCTACACCATTGTTAAAATTAATTGTTGCTGCGTTAGACGCACCAGCGAAACCTAAGCCGATGATTGCACTCAGAGACAACGCTTTTGTCAGTTTAGAAAATTTATTCATATTTACTGTCCTCTGTACTAAGAAAGTTACCACGAACAAAACAATGCATGTGGTGTGCCATTTTTTGTTTTTTCTTTTATTACAAAGGTTTAAGTGTTTCTTGTGAGGGGGTGGATAGTAAGACTGTAAAATTCTTTGACATCAGATTCTACTAATTCGCGATTCGCTCTAAACGTGTGTAAATTGAACCGCAAATTAAAGCTGTTAACTTTCTTCCTTGATCTGTTTATTCACCTGAATCTGGATGTCGCGGAGCATATATTTGAAGCTCGGAGCCAGGTCACGAAGTAGGATCTCAGCGTTAATATAGTATGGAGCCCGTTGGCCATGATATTCAATCGTCGGGCCGATCTTAATATACTTAATACCCAGAAAACGCATACTTCTGGCTAAACGGGGTTCCATCATCACAAAGGCATGTTGTATGCCTTGTGTAAGCGCCAAAGATGCAGCTGAGAGATAAAGCCCGATAGCAATAAACGGAAAACAACGCAATTCTGCCTCTGAATACGTTGATTCGTTAATCGCACCGGTAGCAGCCCCGGCAAATTTATCCATTGCCCGGCGTCTGAAATGCGCCGGCACGGCCAGTCGTGATATTTCACAGATTTCACGACGGTCAAAGTGCTTTGGGGTAAATTCATCATGAGATATAGAGTGCAGGCAATATTTCTCAAGCGGCAGAAGTTGCCCTTCCTCTCTCGGAGTAACTAATCTGACCGTACCCGCGTAGGCTTCCGAGCCTATGTGTTTAATAAGGCAATACTGAGAAAAAGCATCAAATTCATCTTTTTCCATTTGATCTGGTCTTAGCGGTTCGAAGCCGAGCTCTTCACAGTAAACATTATGCCTGATTTTAAAGACCTCATGTTGCAGCTCTTCTGCATTAGCGACTACAGGCGTCAAAAAGGTAGAAAAATGTTTTGATATAGCCGTAGCCTCGCGTAAGCGTTGGTAAGACTGCCATAGCTTGGTAATTTTCGCGCCAGTACTTTTAAACACCGTTACCTCTTCCATAGGGGCCAGTTGTTAACTTTATAGGTAGCATATTAATGCGCCTCATCTCTTGTTTCTTAATAATAGCACCAAAAATGTACACGTAATGCTATTTAGACTAATAACTCTCTTTCCTTATCGGCCAGTCTCCGGTTTCATAAAGCAAACCAATATATTCATAAAGCGCTCTTTCGGTGTTGTAAATACTGGCAATTGAGGGAATGTTCAGCGTCACATCATAGGTAGGGGGGCTGAGATGTTCAACCGGGACCGGAACTAAATGGTTAAAGCCAATCTCCTTGGCCTGATACAGTAATCTGCGCATATGGGTTGCTGATGTAACCACCGCGATGGAGATATCGCCGGTTTGTTGGAATAATGCCTGGAGTTCCTGCTGCGTATTATGCCCTATTGGTATCGCGGTGATTTCTGATTGAATCAGGGTCGCTAGAAATTGCCTGGCTCTATCTGCATAGACGATTTCTTTATCGCGTAAAAAATTACCGCCGGTAACAATGACGGGTTTATTTTTGTAGCCTGCCATTATCGCTGTTTGCGTTAAGCGGGAAAGTGAGCACTGATGCCAGTTACTGGCTGCAGGTAAATCGTTGCCATAATAGTAACAACCAGGTGTAAATATATATTCTACCTGATGCCAGGCTTTGTCGGTTTTTTTTAACGGCGGGTAGGCGTACTCCAGTGGAGCAAGTAACCAGTTACTAAAAAAGTACTGGCTGGAGAGTAGTAACCAAAAACAAGCTATGGCCAGCAGCGGACGTGCGCAACGACGTAACCTTTTGGTGAAATGGCTGAATATGCTTAACGCCAGTACAAGGAAAAAAAGTACTAAAGGTGAAATAAGTTGTTTTACAATGAATTTTAGTGTGTCGACATCCACAAGCTCGGTCCCTGATAACCAGGCTACAATATTCAATGATTTAAAAGCGAGTTGCAATGAAGAATATCTGTCTGTTTTTGTTATGTATCATTCTACCTGCGTCACTTCAGGCAAATCAGTCTATGGTGGAGGTTATTAAAAAAGTAAAACCTTCTGTGGTTGGAGTGGGATTAACTACGCCTATGAACTCCCCGGCCAACCAGTTGCAGGGAACGGGGTTTGTTATTGGGGACGGGCATTACATTGCCACGAACTATCACGTCGTTTCAACGCCTTTGAATCCGGATGTTGTTCAATACAGGGCGGTTTTTGCAGGGAATGCGAAAAATACCAAAACTTTCAGAGCGGAAGTGGTAGAAATCGATCCGGCTCATGATCTGGCCATTCTGAAAATAGATACACAATTAACCCCGCTAACCATCGCTCCTGATGAGTTCCAGCCGGAAGGTACTCATATTGCTTTCACCGGGTTTCCGATTGGTGCTGTTTTAGGGCTATATCCCGCTACTCACAGAGGGATGATTGCCGCAATAACACCTGACGCTATTCCTGCCCGACGTTCTGAGCAGTTATCTATAGATATGCTGGATCGGCTGCAAAAAGTCTTTCTGATATACCAACTGGATGCCACGGCTTATCCTGGAAACAGCGGTAGCCCAATGTATCTCAGCGATTCAGGAACAGTGGTCGGGATCATTAATAAGGTGTTTGTGGCCGAGACCAAAGAATCAGTGCTGAGTAAACCGTCAGGAATTTCATACGCTATTCCGGTAATACATTTGCGTAAATTAGCGGCAAAGTCTAATATACCGCTCTAAGTGAGTGGGCGTCTGATTATTACTGTCGGCAATTTTTACAATGAAATGGCAGTAAGTACTCTGAAATAATAAAAATCATTGATAATCATTGCGTTAAATAGTTGGCATGATTTATTCATGGTGCTTTAAAATTAGTCTGCACATGCGCAGTTCGCAGCTTTTCAAAGGAAGACAAGGGTTATCAGTATGGGTATCGAACAAAATCAATCTTCAGTGACAAAACGTCGTCAGTTTATTAAAAAAGCCGGTGCTGGTGTGGCGGTATCCTCACTTCCTATGAAATCAGTGTGGGGGGCATGTTCAGTATCAGGTGTAATGTCCGGTAATCTGTCACAAACTGGTGGTGGCATTGGTAATACCTGTGGCTCCGTTCAGATGCCATCGGGTGGTCGTTCACCAGGTTCATGGTTTCAGGGCAATACGTGGGAGCAGGGCAGTAATGGTGACGCACCGGCTTCTATTTTTCCGCAGCTTAATGTGGAAATACCATCAGACGACAACTGCTTGCTCGATGCTCGTATAGAAGAAATGCGCACTATCATCAATCAGTTTATTGTTGATACTCATTTGACAATATCTGATTCAGCAGCAAAATATATTTTCAACTCGGACACTGATTACAGCACATCAGTCTCTTTAACTGACGCAATTTTCGGCACCGGTTCACTTGTTCCTTCGCCAAGCAGAAAGAATATCTTACGTCATACCGCTACCGTGTATATGAACGTTTATTTTGGATTATATAATGGTGTTTCATTACCGCTAAATCATAGTGCAGCTCAGGAAACAGCTGAAATTGTGATGGCGGCATTAATTCAGTTGAAGCAGACAAGTGACACGGATATGAGCGATGCACAACTCGGTTATACCGATGGTCACAGTCAAATTATTCAATCTACATTCGAGTATGCGTTCAGCGACGTATTTAGTGGTGCTAGTGCTGCGTGCTCATCCGGTAGTAGCGGAAGCAAAGGACATAAAGGCAAGCATAAGAGGTGAGGCAGGTAATTCGCCTTAGGGAAGGCGTAAGGTGCCGGTCTTTTAGTGATTTGTCCGGGTTGGCTTTTTTTTCTGCCCGGACTTGTAATACCTTTTTTGTTCACCAACCTTTAAAAAGCTCACTTAACTTTTCTGACGCCAGTGATGAAATGACAGTCGATGAATTCATTGGTCACTTCCAGAAAGGGCAAATATCAATGGTTAATGAGCTGGAAGCACGGGGTTTATTGGTACGCGTGTGAAGCCATTTTTTATTAACATGGGCCTGTTCCAGGCAAAAGTAAACAACTACCCTTCTTCAATAAGCCCGGCACTCAATTTAATTTACGGTGACTGCCAGCCAAAAGAAATGTCTGATTTCACTGTGAGTCTGGCGCCAGGCAGCATTGTTCGTAAATGGCTCCGGCCGCAAATTGTATTTGAAAGCAATACCCGTATTCCATTTAAACCGTTACCTTTTTCTCAAGCCTACGCTTTGCTTGAGTGGGGGTTGAACTGGTGTTTGGCTACCCATGATTTTAATCATCTGCTACTGCATTCTGCAGTACTGGTAAAAAATAACAAAGCGGTTTTATTTCCTGCACTCCCCGGATCGGGAAAAAGCACGTTATCCTGCTGGTTATCCATACAGGGTTGGAAGCTCTACTCTGATGAAATGGCAGTAATAGATACGGATTCGCTGACTGCAGAGCCACTTTACCGACCTGCTTGTATAAAAAACCGCTCCATTGATTTGGTGAGATCCTGGCAACCCGACGCGATGCTCACAAAGGTCTGTAGTGATACGGCGAAAGGGGATGTGGCCCATGCTAAGTTTCAGACCTGGGCCGATTATTCCCGCTTAAAGCCTGTTGAAATAGCCGGGATTGTTTTCCCGAAATATGACGGTAGCCTGACCGGGGAGCAGTTCTATACCATTGCCAAATCGCAGGTTTTCGAAGAGTTATGCCAACATGCGTTTAATTATCATGTATTAGGTTACCGGGCCTTCGATACCGTTTGGCGCTTGCTCGATAAAGTGAAGGTGTTTGAGGTGCACTACAGCAATCTCGACTTTATGGATGAGTTTTTATTGGATGAGGTCGTTGGCTATGGCGCATAAATTCAGCTTTGAACATCTTGTCCAAGCGATTAATTCGCCTGACCAGCTTACCCATTTCTCATTACAAGAGTGGGAATCTCTGTTGTTCGTGCTGAAAACATCACGCCTTGAAGCTTACTTAGCCTTCGTTTTACGAGACTCTGAGGCCTGGGGCCGTATTCCAGAGCAGGTCAGGGCTCATCTAAGCGCCGCCATGGTTTATGCGCAGCGACAAAATGATCAGGTGTTTCATGAGGGGAAGGAAATCCATGATCTGTTGACAGCTGAGGGCGTGACACCGGTATTTCTAAAAGGCGCCGCCTATATTGTTGCGGCAACGAACAATGCGCGGGGCCGGTTGTGCTCGGATATTGATTTGTTAGTTAAAGAGGATGACCTGGCAATCAGTGAGACTGCACTGCTGAATAATTTCTGGTATCACAAAAGCATCACGGATTACGACGACAAGTATTACCGCGACTATGCTCATGAAATTCCCCCTCTGTATCATCTGACCCGGGGTACGGTGCTCGATCTGCACCACAATCTGTTCTTGCCTATCAGTGGTAAGGCTCCACCGTTAGACGAGTTCTGGCAGGGCGTGGAGCTTCATGAAAGTGGGCTGTATACCTTGGCCCCTGCAGCAATGTTTATGCATAGCATTATTCACCTGATGCTGAATGAAGAAGTCATATATGGTTTCCGCGACATGGTGGATTTAAAGTGCCTGGCTCAACAATATGATAGTCAAGCGTTCTGGCAACGGGTTGAGCAGCTAGCCGCTGAAAGCCATTTCGAGATGGAGTTAAAGGTAGTTGTGTCTCTGCTAAATGCCTGGTTCAATTGCACTTATCCGATCAGCCGTGCTGAAGGAAGGTTGCAGCGCGGTAAACTGCAACTGTTGATTCGAATTTATAAATACGCTTTGATACCGGAGCATCCTGCATTACACTCAGTGCGGGCAGGCCTTGCCAGGTTTATTGTATTTGTGCGTGGACATAGCATTAAGATGCCGCTTGGCGTACTCATTAAACACTTTTCGATTAAATTTATGTTGGGCTTGCGCAATTGGCTTCGCGGTGATTCTACGGCAGATTCAAAATCCGTAGATTTAGGTAAAGCGTTTAAGCAATAAGTTGTCACTTACTATTTAGCGGAGAATTTCATGAAAGTTCTGGTCACCGGTGCGGCGGGATTTATTGGTTCAGCAGTAAGCCGATACCTGGCTCAGTGTGGGGACGATGTAGTCGGTATCGACAATATAAATGACTATTACGATGTAAATTTAAAGTATGGTCGTCTAAGTCAGCTGGAGTCAGGCGAATTTGCCGGTAGTTTCCGCTTTCAAAAAATGGGCGTAGAAGAGCGCGACCTATGTGCTGAGCTGTTTGCCAGTGAAAAGTTTGACCGCGTAGTTCATCTTGCCGCTCAGGCTGGTGTGCGCTACTCCATCGAGAATCCTAATGCTTATGTCGATGCCAATCTGGTTGGCTTTATGAATATACTCGAGGGTTGTCGGCATAATCAGGTAGAGCACCTGGTTTATGCTTCTTCCAGTTCCGTCTATGGCGCTAATGAAACCATGCCATTTTCAGAACAGCACAATGTCGACCACCCGGTAAGCCTTTATGCGGCCAGTAAGAAGGCCAATGAACTGATGGCTCACACCTACAGCCACCTTTATGGCCTGCCAACCACAGGGTTACGTTTCTTCACGGTTTATGGTCCCTGGGGGCGTCCGGACATGGCCTTGTTTAAGTTTACCAAGGCGATTCTGGCTGGCGAGACTATTCAGGTTTATAACTACGGCAACCACCGCCGTGACTTTACCTATATCGACGATATCGTAGAAGGGGTCATCAGAACTCTCGATCGCCCTGCTCAAAGTGATGAAAGCTGGAGTGGTGAGTCGCCAAACCCTGCTACCAGCAAAGCTCCCTGGCGAGTGTACAATATTGGTGCTCAAAACCCGGTCAACCTGCTTACGTTTATCGAGACGCTGGAAAAAGCGCTGGGCATGCTTGCTAACAAAGAGCTCCTTCCCATGCAACCCGGCGATGTACCGGATACCTACGCCGATGTGGAAAGTCTGGTAAATGATACCGGTTATCGTCCGTCGATTGGTATAGAGCATGGGATCGGCGAATTTGTTAAGTGGTATCGGGACTATTATCAGATCTGAGGCAGGCTGTTTTTAGCCTGCGTTGGACTGAGGGCCGCTGAGCTTACTGAGTTTAATCGGTAAGAAGTTCATTGCGGTTTCATACCCCTGCTTGTAAAGCGCCAGTTTGTCTTCACAAGACATATCAAAATCTACCGAAGAAGCGGCACCGGTGTTGATCACCAGGGTATTATGCCAGTGTTCTGCATGGACATATTCCCGCGACAGCGCGGTCATAAAGGTGCGAATTAGCATGCCTATATATTGTGGCAATATAAACCGGCGTTTAGGGTTAAACGGCTGTTCACGGGCTTCGCTGCGAAGTCGAAAACAGATGTTCGGTGTACCATCCTGCTGCCAGTCTCTGAATAACGCGTCCTCCGACAGTATTGCACCATCTACCAGTAAGTGTTGCTCATATACCGTATAACTGAATAAAAGCGGAATCGACATGGAGCAGCGCACGGCATGTGAGACCTTCATGTTCGGGCTGGTTTCCTTGCTGAATATTACGGGCCCGCCGCCGTTTACGTCTGTGGCCAGAATATGCAGCGGGATGGGCGCTTCAGAAAATGTCATGCCATCGAGTTGTTGATCCATCCATTGTTCAAATTTAATCCCGGATGAAAGGCCGCCATGGCGAAGTAACCGGAGAATTGAAAAGTCGCGGAATTGTCTGAAATCAGTATTTACCGCTAGATCGTACAAGGCTTTATTGCTCATTCCGTAGCTGTGTAGAGAAGCTACAATAGATCCTCCGGAAATCCCTACCAGCGAAGCAAAACTCACTTCCAGTTCTTGTAAAGCTTTGAGGATACCAATGTGGGCGAGCAGTCGGGTGCCGCCGCCTGAAAATATGGGCACGATTTGTTGTTTTGCCATAGTGTCTTTAAAATGCCTTCGATGTTATTAGCATATACCAATTTATTAATAACGCGGGATTTTCAGGCAGAAATCAACCATAAAATGATGAGACCAGCGGTTTAACGGATGGCTTTATTTCGAAGAAACAAAAAAGCAGGCCGCAGCCTGCTTAGTCTTATGGTAACGAATTAGCGTTTCCGAAGTGCCGCTTTCATTTCCTTACGCTTATGATGCAACAACGGTTCGGTGTAACCACTTGGCTGCTCTTTACCCTTAAAGATAAGTTCACTGGCCGCCTGGAAGCCGATTGAATTAGCGGTATCCGGCGTCATTGGGATGTATTCCGGGTCATTGGCGTTTTGTTCATCAACCAGTTTGGCCATGCGCTCCAGAGAGGCCTTGACCATTTCCTCCGAGATAATGCCATGAGCCAGCCAGTTAGCTAGGTGCTGACTGGAAATACGCAGCGTTGCACGGTCTTCCATTAACCCTACATCATTAATATCCGGTACTTTTGAGCAACCAACGCCCTGGTGAACCCAGCGCACAACATAGCCCAGGATGCCTTGTACGTTATTGTCTACTTCGCGCTGTATTTGTTGTTCAGTCAGCGATGATGGATCTGCTAGTAACGGCAGGGTGATGATGTCATCAATACCATCGAAACGCTGGCTCGCCAGTTCTCTTTGCAGACCAAATACATCCACCTGATGATAGTGCAGGGCATGCAGTGTTGCTGCCGTAGGTGAAGGTACCCATGCCGTATTGGCGCCGGATTTAGGGTGACCAATTTTCGCTTCCATCATTTGCGCCATTTGATCCGGAATGGGCCACATACCTTTACCTATCTGAGCTTTGCCGGATAAGCCGCAGGCAAGGCCGGTACTCACGTTGGCTTTTTCGTAGGCCTGGATCCACTTCATGTTTTTGAGGCTGGCTTTGTCAGCAAATGGCCCTGCCAGCATCGAGGTATGGATCTCGTCACCTGTGCGGTCCAGGAAGCCCGTATTAATAAAGACGGTGCGCTGTTTTGCGGCTGCAATACAAGCTTTCAGGTTGACACTGGTGCGACGCTCTTCATCCATGATCCCCATTTTCAGGGTAAACGGCTCAAGGCCAATGACTTCCTCGATACGGCCAAACAACGCGTTGCTGAAAGCCACTTCGTCAGGTCCATGCATCTTAGGTTTTACAATGTAGATGCTGCCGGTACGAGTATTCTTGAAGGTACTGTTACCCAGCAAATCATGCTTGGCAATCAGGGAAGTGATAACCCCGTCCATAATGCCTTCTGGCACTTCCTCACCATCGAATAAAATGGCATCGTTAGTCATCAGATGACCAACGTTACGCACGAACATCAGGCTGCGTCCGGCGAGACTCAGGCCTGCGCCTGTTGGCGTCGTGTATTCACGATCCGGATTCATTTTACGCTCAAAGGTTTGACCGCCTTTTTGCATTTCGATGCTCAGCGTACCCTTCATCAGACCCAGCCAGTTGGAATACACCAGAGTTTTGTCCTCAGCATCCACTGCGGCCACCGAATCTTCACAATCCATAATGGTCGTGAGCGCAGCCTCAACCAGAATATCTTTAACGCCGGCGGGATCGGTTTTACCAATTGGATGCGAGTTGTCGATCTGAATTTCAAAATGCAGCCCGTTGTGGACAAATAACAGCGCAGAGGGGGCATCAGCATTGCCCTGATAACCCTGCCATTGATCATTATCGGCAAGGGTAGCAACATCGCCGTCAGCTAATTTTACTGCGATATTTTTGCCATCAATGGCGTAGCCTACCGCCTGCTGATGACTCCCCGTCGACAATGGCAGCATTGTATTAAGCCATTCCCGGGCGGTCTGAATCACCTTTTCACCACGAACCGGGTTGAAAGACCCGGTAATTTCGGCTCCGCCATCGGTACTGATAACATCAGTGCCATAAAGTGCATCATACAGGCTGCCCCAGCGGGCATTCGCAGCGTTAAGCGCGTAGCGGGCGTTGTTTATCGGGACCACTAGTTGTGGCCCGGCCATCGTGGCCATTTCAGCATCTACGTTGTCTGTTTCAATGGCAAAGTCTTCGGGTTCAGGTTGCAAGTAACCGATTTCCTGTAAAAACAGTTTATACTGCGCGCCGGTAGGCGAATTTCCAGCCTTATGATAATCATCAATTTTGGCCTGTAGTTCGTCACGCGTTGCCAACAACGCTTTGTTCTGACCGACAAATTCTGCCAGGATAGCTTCGAAACCCTGCCAGAAACCATTTTCCTCAACGCCGGAGCCAGGTAATGCTTGCTCATTAATAAACTTGTCTAAAATCGTCGCAACCTGCATACGGCCGCGTTGAATATAATCCTGCATAGAAGTCCCCTGTCTACGGTTAGTAACCCACAGTCTAGAGGGATGTGGACTAAATTTTTAGTTTATGGTTTTTATTGCTGTCATAATTAGTGTGAATGTTGGATGGGCAGAGTGCAGGCAGCTTACCGGCATTGCACCGGTAAGCAGGTGTAAAATAGTATTTACTGCATTTCCGCAGCCACATCACCGATTAGACGACGCAGCCAGATATGGCCTGCATCGTGGTGAAGCAGGGCACTCCAGGCCATTTTCAAAGCGATGGGCGGGATATCGAAAGGCGGCTCACGCAACACGATATCCGGATCATCTGTAAATATCTTGGCGGCTTTACTGGGGAGTGTCGCAATTAAGCTCTGGCGTTTGGCGATTTGCAAGGCCGCATGATAATGACGGGTAAATACCCGTATATCTCTCTGTTTACCCAATTTGGTCAACTCCGCGTCGACCCAGCCCAGCTTTTGCACTTCATTTGGGTCGATACCAACGCCTACACCAAAACCGGTTTTGCTCACCCAGATATGTTTTGCCTTAAGGTAGGTCTCTAAATCATAATGGCTGGCAAGCGGGTGCTTTTTGTTCATTACACAAGCGAAATTATCGTACCAGATGACTTTTTGGTGAAATGACAACGGTAATTCGTCAAAGCGGTTGATGGCCATATCTACTTTGCCCTGTTCCACATCATGAAACGTTACATCGCTGGGCGTAATTAAATCCAGGGTAATATTAGGGGCGCAGTCTGCCAGTCTGCCAAGCAGTTCCAGTAACAGCGTTGATTCTGCGTAATCACTGGTCATGATGCGAAAAGTGCGGCTGCTGGTGGCAGGATTAAAGTCGGTTTCCGGCTGAATTGAACTTTCCAGCTTACTGAGTACATCGCGGATAATGGGTTGTAATTCAAGTGCACGCTTGGTTGGCGTCATTCCATCACTGGTGCGAACCAACAGCGGGTCTTTAAATAAGTCACGCAGACGTTTCAGACCATTACTCATTGCCGGTTGGGTAATGCTAAGTTGATTTGCGGCGCGGGTAACACTGCCTTCTCGCAAAAGCACATCCAGATACACCAATAAATTCAAATCAACCTTTGCAATATTCATAACTATAATAGCCTGTATTAGTTTTATTAAACGCCGCTATTATACTCATAGTCTTAGTGGTTGTCAGATAGGCCTTTGGTCGTAATGCTTTATTGACTATTTAATGTTAATTGATTGATATTTATATATAATCTTTATTTTTTGAATTGCCAATGTGTTTTGTGAATGATTCAAAATAAATAATTTTGGTGAATAAAACCGATAAAACCACCAATATTTAAGCTCATTCGGTGATAAAAAAAGCCTCCCGAAGGAGGCTTAACATGAATCGACTTGTTTCAGTTGGGAATGAGTCGAATTAGTCGAACTGGTTCATCGTGTTATCTTTACCACTGGCTTTCAGTGCCTGTTCACCAGAGAAGTACTCTTTGTGAGTGTCACCTAAGTCAGAACCGGCCATCGCCTGGTGCTTAACGCACGCCAGACCCTGGCGGATTTCCTGACGCTGTACGCCTTTAACATAGGCCAGCATACCTTCGTCGCCAAAGTAACCTTTAGCCAGGTTGTCGGTAGACAGTGCAGCAGTGTGGTAAGTTGGCAGTGTGATCAGGTGGTGGAAGATACCAGCTTCGCGGGCACCATCAGCCTGGAAGCTCTGGATTTTCGCATCCGCTTCAGCGGCTAACTCAGTTTCGTCATATTCAACAGACATCAGATTAGCACGGTCGTAGGCTGAGACGTCTTTACCGGCTTCTGACCAAGCATCGAAGACTTGCTGACGGAAGTTCAGTGTCCAGTTAAATGACGGTGAGTTGTTGTAAACCAGTTTTGCATTTGGAACAACTTCACGGATTTGGTTTACCATATCACCAATCTGACCTACGTGAGGTTTTTCAGTTTCAATCCACAGCAGGTCAGCACCATTTTGCAGGCTGGTGATACAATCCAGTACACAGCGTGCTACACCAGTATCCGGCTTGAAGCGGAATAAACCGTTAGGCAGGCGCTCTGGCTTAACGAGTTCACCGTTTTGCTTCAGTACCAGATCGCCTTCGTTCAGGTCAGCGACTGAGTTAACCGGAGTCGTTTGTAAGAAAGCGTTGTACTGAGAAGCCAGATCACCTTCGCTGGTAGATACCGGGATCTTCTGAGTCAGGCCTGCACCTAATGAGTCAGTACGGGCAACGATAACACCGTCGTCTACACCCAGCTCAAGGAAGGCATAGCGAACTGCGTTGATTTTGGCCAGGAAATCTTCGTGAGGAACGGTTACTTTGCCGTCCTGGTGACCACACTGTTTGGCATCAGAGACCTGGTTTTCGATTTGGATACAGCAAGCACCCGCTTCAATCATTTTCTTAGCCAGCAGGTAGGTAGCTTCTTCGTTACCGAAGCCGGCATCGATATCAGCAATAATTGGCACTACGTGCGTTTCGTAGTTGTCGATTTGCGCCTGGATAGCCGCTACATCGCCACCGTTCGCTTTAGCAGCGTCTAACTGCTTGAATAAATCACCCAGTTCGCGAGCGTCAGCCTGACGCAGGAAGGTGTACAGTTCTTCGATTAATGATGCGACTGAGGTTTTTTCGTGCATAGATTGATCCGGCAGAGGGCCGAACTCAGAACGCAGTGCAGCAACCATCCAGCCAGACAAATAAAGGTAGCTCTTGCTGGTAGTGCCCTGGTGTTTCTTAACAGACAGCATCTTTTGCTGACCAACGAAACCGTGCCAGCAACCTAATGATTGCGTGTATTGAGTACAGTCTGCATCGTACTCGGCCATGTCCTGACGCATGATCTTAGCTGTGTATTTAGCAACATCTAAACCGGTTCTGAAGCGGTTTTGAACAACCATACGTGCAGCAAAATCTGGACTGATGGCATCCCAAGTACCGTTATATTGACTCTTAAGCGTGGCAACCTTATCGATTGCATTTTGGTATTCTGACATGACTGTCTCTCCTTCCCGAAAATAGAATGACTCTTTTGCTGATAACACCCTTGGGTTGTCATCGACTTCCATTCCATCCTAGAGCGATGAGCTCAATAACAGAAATATATAATCATCATTATCGCAATAACCTCAGTGAATGATCGGTGATTGAATTATGAACAGTGTGATTACTAAGGATTTTCCGCGCAAAGTGTGCAAAAAAAATCTATCATTAAGAAAAGATAGTCGTTAGGCCATTTATTATGAGTGAAATACTTTCGTCAGTTGATCAGCGAACTAAGCTGGTAGGTGAAAACCGCCTTGAGTTACTGTTGTTCAGGTTAGGGACCCGTCACACTTACGCGATCAACGTGTTTAAGGTAAAGGAAGTGATCACGGTGCCGAAGATGAATATGATGCCCGGCACCCATGGCAACCTGCGGGGTGTGACCATTTACCGGGGCTTGACAATTCCAGTCATTGACCTTCGTCAGTCAATAAAGATGCGAGCGCTTGATAACGACACCGCCGGCGCGGAGCGTAATGTGATCATTACTGAGTACAACCGGTCAGTGCAGGGGTTTTTAATTGGTGATGTGGTCAGTATCGTTAATACATCCTGGGAAGATATTCAGCCACCGCCTAAATCTATCGGTAAGACTAACTTTCTTACCGCCATCACTCAGATTGATATTCAGGGTAAACGAGAGTTAGTCGAGATTATCGATGTGGAAAAAGTGCTGGCTGAAATCATTGAATATGACGTCTCAATCTCCGAAGAAATCCTCGATCGTGAGGTTGTCGATCACCTGAAGGGGCGAAAAGTGCTGATCGTGGATGATTCTTCTACGGCCCGAAAACAAATTCGCGATACCCTTGAGCAACTCGGCTTGCAGATCCTTGAATGTCAGAATGGGGCAGAGGCGTTGGGGTTACTGAAGGAGTGGGCTGATATCGGCAAAACGGTCACCGACGAAATTCTGATGATGTTTACCGATGCCGAGATGCCGGAAATGGATGGTTATCGGTTAACCGCTGAAGTTCGTGCCGATCCGCGGATGGCGGATTTATTTATCGCACTTAATACGTCACTCAGCGGTAGCTTCAATCAGGCCATGGTTGAAAAAGTCGGTTGTAACCGCTTTATCTCTAAATTCCAACCAGACATGCTGGTGGACGTGGTTCAACAACGCATGCGGGAGTTATTATAAACGCCAAGCTGCTGCATGGGCATCCGGTAAGTATGTCGGTATACTCTGTGTTAGATTTAATTAACCTGTTGTTTTAACATCTTATCGGTTTTTCATGCAGATGTAAGATAGCAGCGATACACTGCGATGTATTAAGATTACAAAAAGGAACCTATCGTGCGACAGAAATTGCTTGTGGCAGTGGCCGCAACATTTGCGTTGTCGGCTTGTGTGAATACTGCCGATACCGCTTCTACTACTCAGAAACAAATCCCCTCGACGCCGAAAAATATCATTATGATTGTTTCAGACGGTATGGGGCCAGCCTATACCACTGCCTATCGCAATTTCCGTGACAACCCCGACACACCAGAAGTGGAAAGTGTTGTGTTGGACGATATTTTTGTGGGTAATGCCAGTACTTATCCTGATCATGTGTCTGGTTTTGTAACCGATTCGGCCGCCTCTGCTACAGCACTCGCATCTGGTGTTAAAAGCTATAATGGTGCCATTGGCGTTGATAAAAACAAAAAGCCGGTGACGTCTATTCTGCAACGAGCGAAGCAATTGGGTATGCGTACCGGGGTTGCTGTTACATCGCAAATTGTTCATGCCACACCAGCGGCCTATGTTGCGCATAATGAAAGTCGTCAAAATTATAATGCGCTGGCCGACAGCTTCTTCGATGATCGAATCAATGGTCAGTTTGTTGCTGATGTAATGCTGGGTGGCGGTACCCGGTATTTTGAGCGCGAAGATCGCAATGTCACCGCGGAATTTATTGATGCCGGCTATGCCTATGTTGATACCTACAACAAGCTGGCAACGCTGCCTGCTGGTGAAAATGTGCTGGGATTATTTGCTGAAGTAGGCCTGCCCTGGGCACTCGATGATCTGCGCAAGAATCGTCTGGCTTATCTCACTGAGCATGCGATCAAGCATTTGGAGAACGATAAGGGCTTCTTCCTGCTGGTGGAAGCCAGTCAGGTTGACTGGGCTGGTCACTCTAACGATATCGCTGCAGCGATGGCTGAGATGCACGACCTGAACCTCGCTCTGGAATACTTGGTTAGTTATGTGGAAGAACACCCAGATACACTGGTGGTCCTTACTGCTGATCACAGCACCGGTGGATTAACCATCGGTGCGCGCGGCGAATATCGCTGGGCACCTGAATGGCTGCAAAATCTTAAACAGTCTCCGGCAACTATCGCCCAAAATATAACCGAGGCGGATTCACCTGTCGCTTTTGTTAGCGATGCGTTGGGCTTTGACCTTAATGAACAAGAATCAGAGCAGGTAATAGAACTGGCAAAACAGGACGACCTCAAAGCGCGATTCGATGGCATTAAAGCTTTACTCGATATTCGCTCGAATACGGGCTGGACCACTACCGGTCATACGGGCGTGGATGTGGAAGTGTTTGCATTCGGAGCCGGTAGTCGTCAGTTTTACGGGCAGTACGACAATACCGATATCGCCAAAAAGCTGTTCGGTTTACTCCCAAAGAATGTACCAGTGATGCAAACGGATACTACACCAGCTTCTAAAGAAGAAAAAAGCCAGTGCGATTTTGAAACCGACTGGCGCTGTGAGTAATCATTAGCCTTCTCAGCGGCTAATCTTCGAGCCTTTATAAAATGACGAACAGGTTTCTGTTCGTCATTTATCTTTACCAGCACGTCCTGTGCGACATGTTATTAAGCTTTTTATGAGTATTTTTCAGTGCCGCCAGGCCCTGGTAAACAAAGAGGCACAGGTGCGAGTAATTTAGCTGCTGGATGAAGATTTTCTGAACTTGTTCTTAGACTCAAACTCGACATATCTGCCAGCTGTTGCAGAGACCAGCAGCGGCGTTCTTTTCGCTGAGCTGTTTAAGTTTATTCGCGTTAATTTGGGGCTGTTGGCTTGATTTTAAGCTAACAGGAGTTTGCCGTTTTCCTGACGTTATTTACCCGTAACGCCGACGTCTAACGAATCCCCTCATAAATTAAAGCAGATTCAATAATATAGACACGCATGGCGCGATTTGATCTAATTCATTTCGCCAAAAACCAAGTAGAACCACACACCATGCGTGATATCTCTATCTTACATGATTTGCTTAAGAATCAATGCCCTAATTTACATCAAAAACGGCTTTCCTCTCTGATGATTGCTGTGCAATCCTTGCTTGACGGGCAGCAGCTCTCACTGACTGAACTGGGCCGGAATATCTCCGGACCAGTTGCGGCTAAACACAATATTAAACGTATTGACCGTTTGCTGGGCAACCATGCGTTGTACCAGGAGCGGATGGATATTTACTGCTGGCATGCACGTTTGCTGTGTGGGGCAAACCCAATGCCGATAATTCTTATAGATTGGTCTGATGTAAGAGAACAAATGCGTCATCAAACCTTGCGTGCCTCAGTGAGTTTTGAGGGGCGCTCCGTCATACTCTATGAACGAGTATTTCCATTTTCCCAATATAACTCACCGGTCAGCCACAACCCCTTTCTACAAGAATTGGCTGCCATACTGCCAGAGCGCTGTTGCCCTCTGATAGTGACGGATGCCGGTTATCGCAACACCTGGTTCCGGGAAGTGGAGAAACTTGGTTGGTTCTGGCTTGGGCGTGTCCGTGGTGAAGTCGGCTTTCGTGAACATGGCCAATCTAAATGGCTCAGTAATAAGTCATTTTATCCCTCTGCTAACGCCAAAGCACGTTACCTGGGCTTCGGGGAATTAGGGCGCAAAAGGCCTATTGATGCCTATCTACATTTGTATAAAGCTAAATCCAAAGGTCGTAAAGACCAGCGTTCTTCGAAAGCTGGCCGTCATCACAATGCACAACAAAATTATCGTGATAGCAGCAAAGAGCCCTGGCTACTGGCAACCAATGTTCCTGCCGAATCGCTGACCTCAAAGAAGCTCGTCAACCTCTATGCTAAGCGAATGCAAATAGAAGAAAGTTTCCGCGATATCAAAAGTCCTCAGTACGGATTAGGGCTCCGTCATAGCAGAACACGCTGCCCTAAACGCTTCGATATGCTGTTGCTCATTGCTATGCTTGCCGAGTGGCTGTTACGGTTGATTGGCATCATTGCTCAAAAGCATCAATGGCAGCGGGCCTTCCAGGCCAATACTATCCGGTACCGGCCGGTTCTATCACTAATAAGATTGGGCCGGGAAGTTCGGAAACGGTGGCGGGACTACCCGGTTTCTATCTCTGAAATTCGCTGGGCCATAGCCCAATATATTCAGCGGGTTCACGTTACCGGGATGCCTGAATTATGAGGGGATCCCCCAGCGCCGACGTTACCAGTACGATACCAGATTTCAACTGACCATTTTTTCTTCGTCGTCAGACTAAATTCATTGATTATGATGTTTCAGAGGTCTGGTCGTGAAGCTGATATGCATCTTTGCTGCGCGGTCATAAATCATTCAGCTGTGATACTTCTGAGATTAAATTGTGAAATAAAGGCGCGAGCTGTTACTCGGGAGGATGTAGGAGTCGATGCAGTGACAGGCTAAATAACCTATTCCATTGACTATAGCGGAGACAAAGAAAATGAAAAAAGACGGTTTTCCATTAGTGGTTCCCGTTTTATTTGCTTTTATGGTCCCTGCAATGGCACCGATGCCACGTTTCGGGCTTGATTCAGTACGAAATACAGGTGCGACAGTTTGCCTTTATCAGGTGATTTGTCGCACCTTTGCCGCTTCACTACTGATTAATAAAGCTCTCGATATCTTGACCGGTAATTTTACCAATCTGACTGAACAGATACCACAGCGCAGCAATCAGTAATACCATGGAAGGGATGACAATTACCGGGTAGCTCAATGCCGTCATACGTCCCAACTCTTCGGTATAGGCCGTGGTACCGGGCTCGCTCACCAGAATCACTTTAGCCAGGATATAGTTAAGCGTAGAGGATAAGAAAAATGAACCGGCTACAATGTAAGAGCAGTGCTTGATTTTTTCCCTAAACAGCGGTTGTTTATTCTGCTGATCGAGCACTTCGTTTAATTTGGGCCAGTTAATGATCTGATCATTCAGAATAAGCATCTTCACCAACGGTTTTTCCGTTGCCTGGGTGACCAACACGGCTATGCCTATGAGGGCAGGGATGGCCGCCTCTTTAATGGCTATATATTCGGCCGGTAGTTGTAACAAACTGATCCCACCGGTGAGTAACACGCTGATAATCCCCAGTACAGAGAAACCATTTACCTTGCCGCTTTGCTTTAAATCCCACAAGCCATAGCCGAGCGGAAAACTCAGTGCGGCTACAATACTCCAGGCCGGGCCTAAGTACTCTTCGGAGCTGGCATAGCTCATCAGCACGACCGGGATGACAATATTAAATGCCAGATTAGGCAGAAACCCCTGATTCTGAGGAGTGGCGGTTGACTGAGTGCTGTCTGACATAAGGTAACTTCTTTACTTACAATAACAGGCTGCAAGCCTTGATATTAAGAGGATTTCGCCCACAGGTGAGCACTAAGTAAGCCCATAATGAAACCAAACAGGTGGTATTCAAAAGAAACAAATCGCTGTAAGGGCAGTACGCCAAATATCATACCGCCATATAGCACGGCTATCACTACCGAAATAATCAATAAATGTAATTTTTTGCTATAAAAGCCACCCAGGATGAGAAAGCCAAGGTATCCATAAACAATACCGCTGGCGCCAATATGCATAGCATTACGACCAAACAACCACACCAGCAGGCCTGCACCCAGCCAAATTAGCAGTGTGGATTTCAGAAAGGTCAGTTTGCCCCACTGCATACTCAGCCACATAAACAGTAATAAAGGCAAAAAGTTACTGGCAAAGTGTGTCAGGTTGGCGTGTAGAAAGGGGGCCAGGAAAATACCCGGTAGGTTAGCAGGATCACGCGGGCGGATACCGAATTGATTTAACCAGTTAGACAGTAATAAGTTAATAAACTCTGTGCCCAGTAAGCCGAGAGCCAATATGCCTAAAATTCTGAGTTGCTGGGATAAGGTAAACTGTCTCATAAAATAATGTGCGGCAAATAGCGCGATAAGTCCTGAGTAATAAGTGAATGGTCTTCCCGAATGGAAATGCCAGCCGGCAAGTCATCTACCAGCCAACTGCCAAGTAATACATATTGATCGCCATAGCGGGGCAGAGGGTGGTACTGTTGCAGGATAAATCCTTCTTCACCGTAAGGGCCATCCGATAGGGTGGTTGGTGTCTCATCGTCGTTGAGCAGCGAGATATTGGCTCCTTCACGGGAAAATAAGGGTTTTTTAATCCACTTTCCACCGGTGATCCGGCTTTTATCCTGCTCAAAAAAAGCCGGTAACAGATTGGGGTGATTAGGAAACTCCTGCCACAGCAGCGGCAGCAGTGCCTTATTGGATAGCACCGATTTCCACGGCGGCTCAAGCCAACCTACATCTGCCGCTCCCAGCGCATCGCCAAATTCTTCCCGGAGCATAAATTCCCACGGGTAAAGTTTGAAACAATGGGTAATGGCCTTGTCGTCTATATCGGTAAAATAACCCGTGTCGCTCAGGCCTATGTCTTCAACAAACAAAAAGGGGGCGTCTATGCCCGCTGCATTGGCACAATCCTGCAGGTATTGTACGGTGCCCCGATCCTCTACTGAGTCTTCACAACAACTAAAGTGAATGCGCTGATAATCGTATTGCTGCCTTAATTGCTCAAACCGATAAACGAGCTTTTCCTGTAAGGAGTTAAACTGGTCGGCGTGGCGGGCAATCTTGCCGGCATCCACCAGGTTCTCCAGCCATAGCCATTGCCAGAAACCGGTTTCGTACAGGGAAGTGGGGGTATCCGCATTGTTTTCTAACAGCTTGGCTGGGGATTTACCGTCGTAAACCAGATCCAGCCGCGAATAGAGAGAAGGCTGTTTTTCATGCCAGCTTGAGGCGATGAAATCCCAGTGTGGCTGTGGTATCTGGCACTGCGTGAGCAATGCCTCAGAGTGAACCACTTTATCCACCACGTGCAAACACATCTGGTGTAATTCAGCACTGGGATCTTCAATGTCCTGCTCAATTTGACGCAGGGTAAACTGATAGTAAGCACTTTCATCCCAGTAGGGCTCGCCATACATGGTATGAAAATGAAAACCATATTGAGCTGCTAACTGTTGCCAGTTTTGCCGTGGCTGACTGGCCATTCTGAACATGTTAGCCGCCCCAGCCCTTGGACTTACTGCCGGAACTGCCCCAACTGGATTTCGCTCGCACGCTGCTGCCAAAACCACCGCGTTTAATGGTGCGGTTTACGGTTGGTTTCTTCTCGAATACCGAGGAAGGCGCATTATAAGAGCGTTTTCGGATATCGCCATCAAACACATAGCCGTTTGAAGTTACCCAACGGGAGCGGAATGGCGAGTAAGGTGAGAACGAGGTATATAACGGTTGCGAATAGTAGGGCCGCGGTTGCAGCAACTGACTTACCATGTAACCGGCCATAAAGGGCATAAAAAAGCTGCCAGATGACGTTTGTACGTACTGACAGCGGTCATTACCAAATTCGTACTCACAGTCATTTTGTGAGTCGAACTTCGGTGCAGTGCGATTATGTTCCTCAAGCGCAGACTCGTAAGCTGCCAGGCACTGGCCGGTCGCTTCCGGGTTATCCTGCTGGCAATCTTCCGGCGATACGTAAATGTTTGACTGTTCGCGGCTGCCGCCACAGGCGGTTAGCATAATTCCGGCAACACCCACAGCCAACGGTTTTAAAGCAAAGGCTTTGCGCAGCTGATACAGATGAATACTTTTAGAACGTTTTTGTGAATGGCTCATCGCAAAACTCCTAATAAGTCATGCAAGCGGCATTCAGAATACCCACAGCAATCGACATAGCAGCAAGCATAACACCGGCAGAAATTTCATTGTTATTAATGCGCTCGGCAATTTTCGGCATAAAACTAAAGCGCAACAGGGCGAAGGCCAGGCTTTGGGCGATCACGGCAACGACGCCCCAAAGTGTAAAATCAATCAGTCCCAGTGAGTTTGATGCGGCGCTCGCCAGAGCCAGACTGAAGCCAATCATTGCGCCACCAAAGCCAATTGCCGCAGCAACGTTTTTTTCCTGTTTAACCAGTTTCCACTCATCGTGAGGCGTAACCATGGCGTACACCACCTTAAAAATGAACAGGTAAATAATAGAGATCGCAAAATACAGGGCGAAGTTTAAAAGTCCGGCCATTGACTGAGTAATAATTTCCATGCGTTTTCCTTATTGTTAGCCGTTAATGCGAATATCTGAAGGTTGAATGTCAAAACCGGTACTGATCACCAGGCAACGATCGGCGTTGGCGCCGACGATTTTCTCTTCTCCGGCGACCAGTAAAGACTCCGTTCGATCATTGTCAATTTCACGTTCGTAAAGCATCATAAACTGGTCGGTTTCACTGACATCACCGTCTTCTTCCCAGGTTTTCTCTGTAACGGCAACGGGGGGGGATTCGTCACCCACTGCATCCCAGACACGATTAAACCGGTGGCCTTCCAGCTCATAGGTGGGTCGAGAAATATCCTGATTCAGACATTGTTGCCATTGAGACTGGTTGCCGATAGTGGTTGTGGAGTAGAAATACCAGAGCTTTACATCAGTAATGTGATTTTCGCTCATGCCGCCGTCGAGCACTACCTGCAGGAAGGCGTCATCGTCGGTGTAAAAACGCAACAGTGTGCCACCGCTGTCCAGCTCTGCCTGGCCTACAGCCTGTATCAGGTGTTGGCTGGCCGCCCCCTCAATACACAGCTGTGGCGTAAGCAGTTTTAGTTTAAGTGCATCAAGCTCGAAGGAGCCGCCTAAGTATAGGCCCATCACCTCCGGAGCGGCAGGCTTTTTGGGCGAATCAGATGTAAACCATTTTTTAAACATATCACTGCTCCGTGAGTGCATTCCAGTTGATATCGGTAATGCGTGCTTTGGCGATATAATAAAGTTTATCCTGCGGTGAAATGACCGTGTCAAGTGCTGGGTTGAGCGTGACTGCTTGGCCGCGTTCAGCGCCGGCACAACCAATTAACGTAGCATCATACTGGCGTTTAAACGCCATAAATAATGTTTGATAGCTCACCGGCTCAACCGAATGGGGAATGATCAGGGAAAATTGCGCCTGACCATCGTCATCAACGCTTAACAAATCGTGGTGCAGGGCGCTGGAGCCAGGATCGAAAGCGGCTTTAGCGAGCATTTCAACGGCAACACTGGGCGTGCACTCAACCTGTGGGCAATGCATCTGTAGTAGCCGGACCAGGCTTTCATCGTCAAAATAAGCAACCTGATGGGCTGACGGATTTTTTTGGGCGCAATAAAGCGCGGTGGTCATGGTTAAATCGTCTTCCGGATTATCAATAAGAATGGTGGCCGCGGCGCTGATACAGGCTTTGTCCATGTCTTCATCTTTATTAAACGATTCAACCCTGATGAATTCTATCTTTCCGGGCATGGGATTGGTAATGTCAGCTCTGACACAGAGCACGATATCAGGCTTTTCAGTTAAGGACTGACGTTCCTGCAGGAGTAATTTGAGTAGTAATAACGTGCGTTGCTCATTCCAGCCAATGACCAGAATATGGTTGCTAACATCGAGACTGGATAACCCCATAATACCTTTTCTCCATTGATTTCCCACAAAAGCGGCAACCCTACCCACAATCATCGCAAAGATACTTAAACCAAGCGGGATGACATACAAGGCAACAATTAGCTTGCCCGCGGGGGTTTGCGGTGATAAATCACCATAGCCAACCGTTGAACCGGTGACTGCCAGCCAATAGATGAAGTCAACACTTTCGGTCAGTGCCTGTTCGTCAAATGCATAAAGCAATAACCAGGACGACAGTGCGTAAAACAGCGTCGCCAGAACGATGGTGTACCATCGCGATTCGGCAAAATAGTTAAGCATTACACGTCGGATTTTTATCCACATATTGGCGTCACTGACTATCCTTAGTTGTTGAGTTGCCTGCCATCTTCGCAAAAAAATAGCGGTTAGTCCAAGTGCCTGCAAAGAGCAAGACTGAGACTTAACCGCTTGATTTTATTTATTTGCCTAAAATTCGCGCCAGCTCATCATCGGCAGAGCTTTGGCCGCCTTTAATGCCTGCCGCTGCCAGGCGTTTTTCCAACTCATCAGATGATTCAGATGACGCCAGTTCTTCAGCCGCTTCCAACTCCGCGGTGCGCATTTTTTGTTTTTCCTGAATACGCGATAATGACTCAGTGGCTGTCTTCATTTTGCTGTTTGCGCCCATGTGACGCGAAGAAACTGCTACCTGAGCCTTCTGCACGCTTTCAGTCGCTTTCACCATGTCAACCTGTTGTTCCAGGCGACGCAGGTTCGCTTTTGCCTGCTGAATATTTTTAGCTAACTGTTTTTCTGATGCATTGAACTGGTCGAGGTATTGCTGCTCCTGATCGCGTTCCGCTTTCAGTTCGCTAACCTTTTGCGCGCAATCAAGCGCCAGTTCACGGTCGGTGTCGATAGCTTTACGAGCATGAGCTTCATACTCCGCGATCGACTGGTTAAATCCATCGACCTTTTGCTGTGACAATTTACATTTAGCCAGAATTTGTGTGCGGGCATGATCAGACTTGCGCAACTCTTCCTTTGCTTCCCGAATTTCCTGTTCAAGAATTCTGATTGCCTGACTATCTACTACTGACTGGGCCGCTTCGTTGGCTCCACCTTTCACTGCTGTGATCAGTTTTTTCCAAACAGACATAAATTTCTCCTTAAATTACTTCAAATGTGACTCATAAGCGTCAAGGAAGGCGGCCACGTTCTGGAATAACGTGGTCACTTCAATTTGAATACTTTCTGCTTTTGACTGCGCGCTTAACGCACCAAATGCGGTGTAGTATTCCTCTCCATTAACGTTGGAAATGGCCACCGTTGTGAGTGGGAAAAGCATGTGAGTTGACAGAATATCGTGGTCAAGAGCGGCTTTGTCGGCAACCTGCGATGCATTAAACAGTAAACTCTCAACAATGATTTGTTCACCGCTGATTGCCAGCCAGGCATCCAGCCCGTCCTGATTTGCAATCAGTAAACATTCTTTTTCACGGGTGACGACCAGGTCATCCATGTCTTTAAAAAGGGTCTCAAGTTGTTCAAGATCCCATTCCATACTATATCTCCTTACCGAATCAGCTAAATGCCGTTAACTCTAGTCAGATTTACTACACTGTTGCAACGACTTTACGCTAATTAGTGCAACAAAGTGTGACTAAACCGATAGTCTGTGGTGTTCTCATTGCCCGTTCTGAGCGACTTTGTGTTAGTTAATCTTTCAGAACGAGGAAAAGTGTAGACAATTACGGTGGTAGTAGTCAATAATAATTATGTCTATATGTGTAAAAAAGTGTGTCAATGTAAATTATAATTCACAAAAGGGGTTATTTTGAAAGGTCAGAATCAATGGCGTATGGTGGTACAGCGGATTATTCGCTCGGAGATGTCGCTGCGTGGCGTTAAATATCAGGGGTTGAGTGACAAACTGGCAGAAATTGGGGTTTCGCAAACTGCTGATAATCTGCGCAATAAAGTAAATAAAGGGATTTTAGGAGCTGATCTACTGCTGCAAATACTTTATGTATTAAAGGCCAGACCACTGTCAACGGAAATGATGGCAGAAATTATGGCCGCCGGTGAAAACGAATAATCGCTTGAAAAATCGATGAAATTCTTGATGGATGGCAGATAAACAAAACCCAGCCAAAGTGACTGGGTCGAATAAGGAAGATGGGAGAACATCATCGCTTTGGTTAAATAATAGTCTTATTGCGTAAGAATAAAAGAAAAACTGTGTATCGGATGGCATTCATTGGTATAGATACTTATACCTAAAGTTGGTGAGAAAATTGCTAGAGATTTGCAAAAAGTTGCCGGATAATTTCTTTAGCGTCTGCAAGCCGGGTTGATATGTGATGTTTAAGTCGCGCCGCACAGGCCTCAAGTCCCCGTCCCAAACAGTTTGACTTGCTGCCGTGGGCAGTGAAATTGTGCCGATGGCACGGCCTTTTTCGAGGGAATGTGTTACACTCCCGCCAATTTTTGAAAGAAACCCTTTGATATCGCCGGAACGCTCGAACATGTTGGTAGTTCTTGCGATTTAAGAGCGATTTGATACGACATTTGAGCTGCATGAAATTATCAGATTTTAGTTTTACTTTGCCTGAACACTTAATTGCTAAACATCCTACCGCTGAACGCACCGCCAGTCGTCTGTTGCACCTCAATGGTAAGACGGGCGTGGTTGACCATAAACAGTTCCGGGACATGCTTGAACTGATCGAACCAGGGGACCTGCTGGTATTTAATAATACCCGAGTTATTCCTGCGCGCCTGTTGGGTCACAAAGCCTCGGGTGGTAAAGTGGAAGTACTGGTTGAGCGCATTGTGGATGAGCATAACGCTCTGGCTCACGTCCGGGCCAGCAAAGCGCCTAAGTCCGGCACGAAATTAGTGCTGGAAGGGTCGGTTGAAGTTACCGTTACAGGCAGGCAGGAGGCATTGTTTGAGCTTTGTTTTGATGGGGAAAACACGGTCCTTGAACAGCTCGAAGCCCATGGTCATATGCCGTTACCGCCTTACATTGACAGAGCCGATGAAGACAGTGACAAAGAACGCTACCAAACGGTTTATAACCAGGCGCCCGGAGCGGTAGCAGCACCTACCGCAGGACTGCATTTTGATGAGGCCATTTTAACCGCGCTGGCAGAAAAACAGGTAAATCTGGCTTACGTTACCCTACACGTAGGGGCTGGCACTTTTCAGCCGGTTCGGGTCGACAATGTACTTGAACACAAGATGCACAGTGAATATGCCATTGTGCCGCAAGATGTGGTAGACGCCGTCAGAGCAACTAAAGCCGCAGGTAAGCGTGTTATCGCGGTAGGAACCACCTCAGTGCGTTCACTGGAGTCTGCGGCGTTGGATGCCGATACCACCGCACTGATTGAGCCGTTCCTGGCTGACACGAATATCTTTATCTATCCCGGTTTCGAATTTAAGGTGGTGGACGCCATGTTCACTAACTTTCATCTGCCCGAGTCCACGCTGATTATGCTGATTAGTGCTTTTGCCGGGCGCGACAATGTGCTTAAGGCTTATGCCGAAGCTATTGAACAGGAATACCGTTTTTACAGCTATGGCGACAGCATGTTTATTGAAAAAGGCATTAACACATGATCTCTGATGTATTGCTGGTATAATCCGCCCTCAATTGAGTATCGACAAAGGGGACGTGCGAATGGTCCTCTTGATCAGACAGGACATTAACTCTCATGCAATTTGAACTGCTCCATACCGACGGTCGCGCCAGACGAGGAAAACTGGTGTTTGAACGCGGCGAAGTGGAAACGCCGGCGTTTATGCCGGTAGGTACCTACGGTACTGTTAAAGGAATGACCCCCGAAGAACTGGCCGACAGCGGAGCCCACATTTGTCTTGGAAACACTTTCCATCTGATGCTGCGCCCAGGCACCGGGATCATCAAAGAACACGGTGATCTGCATGATTTTATGCACTGGCAAAAACCTATCCTGACTGATTCAGGTGGTTTTCAGGTCTTCAGTCTCGGTGATCTGCGTAAAATTACCGAAGAGGGGGTGACTTTCCGCTCGCCAATCAATGGCGAAAAGATTTTACTGACGCCGGAAAAATCGATGGAAGTGCAGCGTGATCTGGGCTCGGATATCGTGATGATTTTCGATGAGTGCACGCCGTACCCGGCCTCGCAGCAGGAAGCTCGTATTTCTATGGAATTGTCGCTGCGCTGGGCGCGACGCAGTAAAGACGCCCATGGCGATAATCCCTCCGCCCTGTTTGGTATTATTCAGGGGGGTATGTACGAAGACCTGCGGGATATTTCTTTAGCTGGCCTTGAAGATATTGGCTTCGACGGTTACGCCATTGGCGGGTTGTCGGTGGGTGAGCCCAAAGCAGACATGATCCGCATCATCGAGCACACGGCACCGAAAATTCCTGAGCACAAGCCCCGCTACCTGATGGGCGTTGGGAAACCAGAAGATATTGTGGAAGCGGTCCGTCGCGGAATTGACATGTTCGATTGTGTGATGCCAACCCGAAACGCTCGTAACGGTCATTTGTTTGTCACGGAAGGTGTGATAAAAATCCGCAACGCCAAACATAAGCATGATACGGGTCCGTTGGACGAAAATTGTGATTGCTACACTTGCAAAAACTATTCTCGGTCATATTTACATCATCTCGACAAATGCAATGAGATACTTGGCGCCAGACTCAATACCATCCATAACCTGCGTTATTATCAACGGGTTATGCAGGGATTGCGGGACGCGATTGCGAGCAATACTCTGGACGAATTTGTCAGCGAATTTTACGCACAGAAAAACATGCCGGTACCGGCTTTATAACAATTTATAACGGGGAACATTATGAGTTTATTTATTTCCGAAGCACATGCACAAACAGCTGGTGGCGGTGGCCAGGGCGGCGGTTTAGAAATGCTGATCATGCTGGGCGTGTTTGGCCTGATTTTCTATTTCCTGCTGTATCGTCCACAGGCTAAACGGGTTAAAGAACATAAGGCACTGGTCTCATCACTGACCAAAGGTGACGAAATTCTGACTCAGGGCGGCATGGTCGGTAAAGTGACCAAAGTGTCTGATGAAAAGGATTTTATTGAAGTGGCGCTGAACGAACAGACCAATATCGTGGTACAAAAATCTGCCGTGAGTGCCGTGCTGCCAAAAGGCACAATGAAGTCTATCTAAGTAACCAGCTGAAACGGGCCCGGTGAACACTGCAGCCCGTCGTAGGAAATTTTTGTGTTAAACCAAAACTCATTTTTTAAGGTGCTGGTCGTACTGTTTATGGTACTGATGTGCGGCCTGTATGCGTTACCAAATTTATACGGCGAAGATAATGCTGTGCAAATTTCCGGTTCGCGCAACGCCACCGTCACTGCAGCACTCGAATCTCGAATCACAACAGCGCTGGCGGAACAAAACATACCTATTAAATCGGTAGAGTTTGAAAACGAGCAACTGCTGATTCGTCTGCCGGATTCAGACAGCCAGTTAAAAGCGCGGGATTTTCTGGATCGCGAACTCGGCACTGATTATGTGGTTGCCATGAACCTTGCCCCTGATACCCCTGAGTGGCTGGAAGGGCTTGGCGGCACCCCGATGAAACTGGGCCTGGATTTACGTGGTGGTGTGCATTTTCTGATGGAAGTGGACATGAATGAAGCCATCAGTAAGTCACTGGAAGATGCCGAAAGCGATTTTCGTACTGCACTGCGTGAAGAAAAACTGCGTTATCGGTCGGTAAATGTGCGCGATGGATTTATTGATATTCAGTTCCGCGATGAAGAAACACTCGATAAAGCCGAGTTTTTCCTTGAAAACCGTAATCGTGACCTGACCTACCAGGAAATGGACGATTTGGTTCTGCGGGCCCGCTTCTCTGAGCAGAAGCTCGCTGAGATTAGAGACTACGCGGTTAAGCAGAATATTACCATCATCCGCAACCGGGTAAATCAACTGGGTGTTGCAGAACCTGTGGTACAAAAACAAGGCGCAGAGCGCATTGTAGTGCAGCTGCCAGGTATTCAGGATACCGCTCAGGCGAAAGAAATTCTAAATGCCACGGCGACGTTGGAATTCAGAATGGTGGATCAGGACAACGACGTGCGTGATGCCATCGCAGGGCGTGTGCCTGCTGGCTCACAACTGCTGTATGAAGGTGAACGTCCGGTGCTGCTGGACAAGCGTGTGGTGGTTACCGGTAACCACATTATTGATGCCAACAGCGGTGTGGATGAATACGGCTTGCCGCAGGTCAGTATCTCTCTTGACAGTGAAGGCGGTAATAAAATGTCGCGTAATACCCGCGAGAACGTGGGGAAACCGATGGCCACCGTGTTCATTGAATATAAGGCAACGGGTGAGCGTGATGCCAACGATAAGCTGATTTTTGAACGTCACGAAGAAGTCATTAACGTGGCTACCATTCGTGGTCAGTTTGCCAGTAACTTCCAGATCACCGGCCTTGATTCACCCAAAGAAGCCCGCGACCTGAGTCTGTTGCTGCGCGCTGGTGCGTTGATTGCGCCTATTCAGATTGTTGAAGAGCGCACTGTTGGCCCAAGCCTGGGTCAGGAAAATATCGATTTAGGGATGCAGGCGATTATCTGGGGCCTGGCATTGGTCATGGTCTTTATGCTGGTGTATTACAAAGCCTTCGGCGTAGTGGCGGATATCGCGCTGGCGCTAAACCTGGTGATGATTGTGGGCATTATGTCGATGATCCCCGGTGCAACGCTTACTTTACCGGGCATGGCGGGTATTGTTTTGACAGTTGGTATGGCGGTGGATGCCAACGTACTCATCTTTGAGCGTATACGCGAAGAAATTCGCGATGGTCGAAGTCCGCAACAGGCAATTCACCAGGGATACGATAGTGCTTTCTCTACCATTCTTGATGCGAATATTACCACCTTCATTGCCGGCCTGATTTTGTTTGCTGTGGGCTCGGGCCCGATTAAAGGCTTCTCTATCACCCTGATGATTGGTATTGCTACCTCGATGTTTACTGCCATTCTGGTTACCCGGGTGATCGTAAACACCGTTTGGGGTGGTCGCCGTGTTAGCAAACTGGCGATATAGGAGCGTCTGACATGCAATTATTAAAACTAGCTGAAACCGTTAACTTTATGAAATTGCGGATGCCCGCAATGGTGTTATCAACGGCATTGATTTTCGCTTCTATTTTCTCGCTGTTCACTAACAGTTTGAACTGGGGGCTGGACTTCACCGGCGGAACCCTGATTGAAGTGGGGTATGAGCAGGCGGCCGATCTTAGCGAAATTCGCACGTCACTGGCAGCTAACGATTTTCCCGATGCGGTGGTACAAAATTTCGGTAGCAGTACTGATGTGCTGATCCGCATTGCGCCGCGTGAAGGGGTTAAAGCTGTAACCATTGGCGACCAGGTTATCGCAATTCTGGAGCAGGCAGATAGTAGCGTGGAAAAGCGTCGTATCGAGTTTGTTGGCCCTAACGTAGGGGAAGAACTGACAGAGCAGGGCGGTCTGGCCATGCTGGTGGCACTTATCTGTATTCTTATTTACGTGGCGGCACGATTTGAATGGCGTTTTGCTTTGGGGTCAGTATCAGCTCTGGTACACGACGTCTTGCTCACACTGGGTTTGTTCTCATTTTTGCAACTGGAATTTGACCTGACGGTACTGGCAGCTGTACTGGCGGTTATTGGTTACTCTCTTAACGATACCATCGTGGTATCGGATCGGATCCGCGAGAACTTTCGCAAGATCCGTAAAGGAGAGCCAGTGGAAATTATTAATATTTCACTGACCCAGACCCTCAACCGAACCATCATCACCTCATTAACCACTGTGCTGGTATTGCTGGCGTTGTTCTTTAAGGGGGGGGCACTTATCCATGGCTTTGCCACCGCATTGTTATTTGGTGTGATAGTGGGGACGTATTCTTCCATTTATATTGCCAGTTCCGTGGCGTTGGCACTGGGGATCAGTAAAGAAGATCTTATGCCGCCGCAGGTTGAAAAAGAAGGCGAAGATTTGGACGCAATGCCATAGGTTGTTTACAATCAATTTATGACTAAGTGAAAGCCGCGGTTAATAACCGCGGCTTTTTTGATGGCCCATAAGCGGTTTACAGCACTTTCATTTCTGCGCTAGCGGACTTCAATACTGCCAGTGAGTTTTGCCAGCATTTTAACGCCGATACCTTTCACCTTAGTGAGATCATCTACAGAATTAAATGGGCCTTCAGATTCCCGATAGTTAATAATGGCTGACGCCTTACTTTTACCAATCCCGGGTAATGCCATCAGTTGCTCCAGTGAGGCCGTGTTCAGGTTAAGTAAAGACTCCGTCGTTGCCACCTGAGTAACTTCATCGGTCATTTTCAACGACTCCGCAGTAGCGTTGTTAAAGCCAGTTAACAACGCCAGCATAATCATACAAATTTTCATAATGGATAGATTCATGTGTAGCTCCTAAAGGTTGTGAGTGATGATAATCATCCCTTTTACTTTACTCACCACACAGCAAGAGCGGCAGTACAGAAAATGGCCAGTTTTTCTTATCTGGGCAGATCTGCAGGTTGATAAGAGACGAAAAATACGACCCTGCGGATAAATTTACAGTTTTACTCACGATGTAAATCGGTGTAATGCCGAATCTTTTAACTCGAACTCCGGTTAACCAGCGATGTAAATGTTGTTACGCTGAAACATAAGGTGTTTCAATTAATAAAAACAGTATTTGGTGTGATTTCTACGAAGGCGGTAATTAGATACGTCAGAAAAAGACGGAAAACATCTGAGTCATGCATCACAGGTTATCCGTCGCTACATTCCTGATCTTCAGTTAGTAAACATCCAGGAAATCATCAATGCCCACTCAGCTGACCACCTTTACGCTTGGGGGAATATTCGTAGGAGTAATTGCCGTAGTGGGTAGCTTAGTTTGCCAAACGTTATTGAAACAACGAACAGGTAGTCAGCGTCGACGCTACAATGCAGAAATTTATCGATACGTTAAGACGGGAGCTTGATTACAACGCTTTTGCGCGTCCCAGTCGTTAGAAGTTCATGAATTCACGAGCGGTTTCAGTCTGGTCAGGTGTCAGTTCGGTAACATTGTTGCGATGGCCTAACTGGCAAAGCTCGACATCGAAACGTAACCGTCGTTAACCCGAATGTATGACCGGCGGAGGTTCTGGCGCCGAGCTGAATGTTTATGAACTGCTTGAAAGATCGGATGTGAACACGCATTAAAAGCGTCTTTCGGATACTCGCAGGGCCGTCACTTCACGGATATTTGAACGTCAAAGCAACGACCATTACTACACGTTTGGTTTGTAGCAAATGGCAGAGCAACAAGGCTTTGTGGGCATACGGATAGATGCTGGCGTCACCCTTGAGCAAAAACTGAATAACCAAATCAGTAATGGTTGCTCCTTGTTTGACTGTGATTCAGGTTGACTCCGCTTCTGGATATTAGTTGCTTAGCTGCTTATCCGGTGTTTTATACCGCCACGGAGTCATAAACTATCACTTTACGCCAAAGATGCTCACAGTCCTTTACAAATTGTAGATGTATGGGATGTGACTGGTAACTGTTTTGTCCTTCCACACTATCAAATAACAGCATTTCGGATACGTCGAAGCTATTATCTACCACTTCCCGTTTTTCGGTTGATGCTGGTACACCTATCTGAATGCCTTTCACTGCTTCTATGTCAGCCAGTGTTTTAAGGCCTGCAATTAAGGCGTCCCGGTCGGCCTGCTTGCCTGGATTTTTTAACCAGAAAAACACGCTGTGACGAATTGCCGGCAGGGCAACTTCGCTGGCCGAAACGGCTGATACCGGTGCCAGTGCAGCAGCACCGGCGGCAGCACCCGCCGATAATAAAAAACGACGACGTTGTGATATGGAGTCTGTCATAGCTTTACTCATACAATTATCATGCGCACAACATTACACACTCTACCGGCATTTAGCTACGTCCCGGAGTCGCCTTTTTGTGGTGTATTATCGATAATTTTTAGGATCTCGTTGTCTCTGCCGATTTCCGCCAGCTCTTTCAGATAGGCTTTTTGTAATGGGTCGAGCGTTTGATCGTTAAGTAACTGCTTTAGCTCTGCACTGTCCCGGTTGGCAATGGCGGTTTGCACCGCAGCCATATTGGCGATGCTATTATCAGGCGTTGTTTGCGACATTAATTTCTCCTTATTGCTCTTATTGATTCGAGACAATAACGGAAATAGTTCACTTTTAGCCAGACAAAAAAAAGCAAGTCCGAAGACTTGCTTGATAATTCAGAAAAAGCAATATGCCGGTTACAAACGCTCCAGCATTGCCTGAGTGAACTCGGTGGTGCCATGCTGACCACCCAAATCGCGGGTAGTGCGATCGCCACTTTCAATTACATCTTTCAGGGCTGAACGGATCGCTTCGGCTTTGTCAGCCATACCCAGGTATTCAAGCATCTGAACGGAAGCCAGAATGACACTGGTAGGGTTAGCCAGGTTTTTGCCAGCGATGTCTGGTGCTGAGCCATGTACCGCTTCGAAAATTGCACATTCACCGCCAATATTTGCGCCAGGTGCCATACCCAGGCCGCCAACCAGACCGGCACACAGGTCAGACAAAATGTCGCCAAACAGGTTGGTGGTAACAATCACGTCAAACTGGTGAGGATTCATTACCAGTTGCATACAGGCGTTATCTACAATCATCTCAGTAGATTCGATATCCGGGTATTTCTCACCAATTTCGCGAGCAACTTTCAGGAACAAACCTGAAGTCGATTTAAGGATGTTCGCTTTGTGTACCGCAGTCACTTTTTTGCGGCCTTCGCGACGGGCCAATTCGTAAGCGAAAGTCACGATTTTTTCAGCACCTTCACGGGTAATTTTGCTGCGCGCTTCTGCTTCAGTACCGTCTTCAGAAACTACCTGACCAAGGCCGGAGTACATCCCCTGGGTGTTTTCACGAACGGTGATAATGTCGATGTCTTCATAGCGTGCCTTGGTGCCTTTAAAAGACAATACCGGACGCACGTTTGCATATAGCTGAAATTGCTTACGCAGGCTCACATTAATCGACGTAAACCCTTCGCCAACCGGCGTGGTAAGTGGCCCTTTCAGGGTCACTTTGTTTTTGGCGATCAGATCCAGCGTTTCCTGAGGTAATAGCTCGCCATGATTTTCCAGTGCCATCAGGCCTGCATCAGCGTAATCATAGGCAAAGTCACAGCCTACTTTATCTAAAATTTGTGTTGCTGCATCAATAATATCCGGGCCGATACCATCTCCGCGGATGACAGTAATGCGTTGTTGAGTCATCAGAGATCCTTAATAACTTTTACTGATTCGTTAGGTCGTTTGCTTTTTGATAAGTGTAACGTAATTTTTGCGCAAGAGGGTTTTTCTCTGGCGTTTTTGTAATCAATTGTAGGGTGTCCTTGCACACGCCTAAGTGTATATGATGCAAGACTAAATGAGTAGTTAAATAGGCCATAGTGCTTATAAACAGCGTTTATTAAGGGCCTTTATCCGGAGGTTATAACAACGGACAATTGAGCAGGTGACTGACTTTGGGCTGAAGTTGTCCTTGCAGTGTAATTAACTCAGGAAATGCCTGTTGGGTCTGTTGAATAAACGCATTCGTTTGTGCACAAGGCGTCTGCCTGAGTAGCCATTGCCGGGCCCAAATAAGGCTCAAACCGGTAATACAATGGGGCAGACGCAATAACCCGGGGACTTCCTGAGGCAGGCGGCCACAACAGGCTATCAACCGTGATTGGCCTTTGTCCTGCTCCCAGGCTGAGGCCAGGGAAATAAGACGTTGTCGGGTAGCACTGTTACCTTGTCCGGCATTATTTTGCAGCAACGTAGTGACATCAAATAGTCGTTCGTTGTTGTGGTTCACCGCTGTTTTGCCTTTTTCCTGAGCCGACGTAAATAACGGTGAGAGGGCGACGGTAGTCACCAGACTGGCATATTGTGGCGTTATTCGGGCACAACTATTCGCCAGTTCACTGCTGAGTAAAATGGCTATCTGAGCCAGCCGCGAATACCAGTCGAGCAACGGAAACCAGTGCTGAGTTAAACGTTGAAAAAGGGCGTACTGCACGAGCATATGGCCGACCCTTTCAAGGCCATAGGTCAGGATGCTTTGCTTAACATTCTGCACCGGTAACTGCATGCGGTTGTCCTTTGACGCTGCATCGGTCAGGAAATGACTGAAAGCCGGCTCAACTTCTACCATCGCCACTATTTTGGCAACGTCGATATCCGGATCATTGAGTGCCTTTAGCAGTGTTTGCAGGCTAAGTGGCGGGCGCGATGTTGGGTAGCTCGTCGGCAGTGCCCAGCGGTGATCGCCAGGACGTATCACTTCACCTTCTTCTGGTTGTTCTTCCAATGTGGCCAGTATTCTGGTCCATTGTTCGGTGCTGAGCGATTGCTTGCGCAGTAAGCGAACCTGCTTTTTTGCCAGCCAGCAAAAACGTTCCTTCGTGTTTGAGTAAATAAGCACCTGATCTTTTAGCTGACTCATCACAGGCCCGATATGCTGCCCTGACGCGATCAACAGACCCTCGTGAAGCAGTCCGGGATAGACGGTCAGGGCATGGAGTGGTTGCTGTCCGGTGACCGGGAGTGTCATTGTCAGTTTTGGCAAAATGTCGTTAAAGTCGCTGACCGGTGCACGCAACAGGTAGCGTTGCCATAACCTGGCAATATCAAAGCAATCGCTATAGAGTGGCGGACGTCTGGTTGCGGGCAGAATATGCGCAGCCCAGTAATGCTGGCCACAACGACTAAGCTGTTTAATAGCGCTGCTCAGGCGCTGTTTATTGAGTAGTGACTGTTGTTTTAACTGATAATAAGACAGCAGCGCCGCGACGCCTTGTTGCTGAGTGTGATGATTCACCCGATTACGTAAACAGAGGAGTAAATACACTGAGATATGGCGAAGCCATAAATGCTGTGTCGGGTCTGTGGTGCTGAATGGGCGGCTGACAACTACCGTTAACAGTGGTAGGTTGGCTTGTGCAAAATCGAGCCAGCGGGCGCTGACATCAAGGTACTGAGAAAGTTGCGCTGCTTCCCGGACAGGCAAAGGCGGCAGTGCCTCGCTGTCTTGCACCAGTTCCTGCAAGGCTGCCAACATGGCTGTCAAATTAATTAACTGCTCAGGTAGGTTTGATAAGCACCGTCACCCCAGGCAATCAAGGCTTCGTTTTCGAATAAAAGCGGCGTGCATTCATCCTGTGTCGTCATACCGTCTGCGCGCACATGCTGAGTACGGTAAAACATTACCTGAATCTCACGGCTATCCTGCATTTTGGCTTCTGTAATATCCGGTGTACCCAGTAAAGCCATTACCTCGGCGCGGGTAATACCCAGCTCCAGCTTGGATATTTGCACTTTGTTATACTCTTCCCGATCCTGCCAGTCCATATTCTCCGGTTTGTCCGGATAAAAGGCGATGAGTAAAAAAGCAAGGACCGCGTACGAGGCTACGCCGATCAAAATAAGTCGGATTGCTTTACTGTTCATTTATCTGTGTCGTTTTACTGGTTAATTCATTCTGGCCCTGTCGGACCTTAATCAATAGTAGTCTATCCAATTAACGCCACACTGTCAGCCTTAAGAATGTTACTGATTATGAATCGCGGTTGATGCTGTAACAGGGCCGGTATTCAGTGCCGGGTAATTTCATACGCTGCTGTGCCACAAAGGATTTCAGTAAGGCGTCGATACGGGCCATTAAATCGGCTTCACCAGACAGATTAAACGGGCCAAATTCCCGGATTTGGCGAATACCCTCAGCTTTCACATTGCCCGCCACAATTCCCGAAAATGCTTTGCGTAAATTATTTGCCAAATCAGACAGCGGCTGCTCCCGGTGAAGATTAAGTGTCGCCATGGATTTGTGGGTGGGGATAAACGGTTGCTGAAAGTCATCTTCGATTTTCAGTGACCAGTTAAAACTGAACGCATCGCCCATGGCCAGTCTGAACTGCTCCACCTTTTTAACACCCTGGCCCAGTACCCGGGCGACTTCCACCGCATCATCCACAATAATCTGATAGCGATTTTGCGCTTTGGGCCCCAGGGTGGCGCCGACGAACTCGTGGATAGCTTCAAAATAAGACTCACTGCCAGCCGGGCCGGTTAATATTACCGGGAAGGGCTGCTGGGCGTTTCGTTCGTGGATAAGGATCCCGAGTAAATACAACAGTTCCTCAGCGGTACCTACGCCGCCAGGGAAAATAATAATGCCGTGCGCGATTCGAACGAAGGCTTCCAGACGTTTTTCAATGTCTGGCATGATCACCAGCTCATTAACAATGGCATTAGGCGGTTCTGCGGCAATAATACTGGGCTCGGAGATGCCAATATAGCGGCCGTCACGGTAGCGCTGTTTAGCGTGGCCAATGGCGGCGCCTTTCATGGGGCCTTTCATTGCCCCTGGACCACAACCCGTGCAAATGTTGATCTCACGTAAGCCCAGTTGATAGCCCACTTCCTTGGTGTATTTGTATTCCTTAAGACCAATGGAGTGGCCGCCCCAACACACGATGGTGTTGAGCTCATTATTACGTTCGATGACTTTAGCGTGACGCAGCATGTCAAAAACCATATCGGTTATACTGCCACTATCAAGCGGTGCGCTCTCATGTACAAAGGCGTACTTGTTGCCCATGTAAAGCATGTCTCGTAACACTGAGAACAGATGCTCATGAACGCCTTTAACCAACCGCTCGTCAACAAAGCCGACTTCCGGCGGGTTAATTAATTCGAGTTTGACGCCCCGTTCCCGCTTAATCAATCGTATGTCGAATGATTCGTACGGAGCGAATAAAATTTCGTAGTTATCTTCGTCTACGCCGCTGTTGAGTACTGCCAGACAACAGTTGCGGAAGAGCTTATACAAATTACTGTTTGTGGTGTCTTCAAGCTTGCTGACTTCAAGTTGGGAGAGCTGGCTCATCCAACCTACAGGGTTGAGCTGAATTTTTTTCATTCGGTATCCTGAATGACCACCTGATTCCGACCACCGGATTTTGCTTTGTATAACCCTTTATCGGCCCGCTCAAAGGCGGCATCGAGTTTCTCACCAGTGCGGCAATGGGTGCCGCCTATGGATGCAGTCACTATCAGGCGTTCTTGTTTAAATTTAAAGGGTAGCTTAGCCAGACCCTCACGCAACTCATTAAGGCGATTTAACAGTTTATCATTAGCATGATCAGGCAACAAAATGATAAATTCTTCACCGCCCCAACGCGCCATAAATTCGCTGCTGGTAAGGTTAGCTTTAAGATGGCGAGCAATGGCCTGCAGTGTTTTATCACCTGCAGCATGGCCGTATTTATCGTTGATCCGTTTAAAATGATCAACGTCGACCACCGCGATGCTGAGCGGTGTACCCTGCGCCTGGCAGCGATCCCATTCTTTGGAAGCCCGCTCATTATAAGCCATGCGATTGGGCACACGGGTGAGCGGGTCGGTGTACATGTTGATGCGCTGCTCAACCAGCTTTCTACGATACAAGTCTGTTTGCTTTTGCAGCGACGAGAGCTGTTGTTGCATGGAAACCAGCAGTGACATCAAACCTTCCTGCTCCTGACGCTCCGCTTCTTCACTTGCACTTAGTGAGTTAGCCATCTGGCCAAGGTAATGCTGGGCCTGCTGTTTCAATTCGTCGATACTGTGCTCGCCTTCGAGCGCGTCTTCCATGTCTTCCAGTACGTTTCGCAACTCCTGATTGCGCGATTGGCGGGCCTCAAAGCTCTCGGCACTTTTTGAGATACTGGACTGCACATCACCGTTAATGTTACCCAGCGCATTATTCAGACGCTGAATAATTTTACCGGCCGTATTGGCCTCGGTGAGGGTTTCCTGAACCATGACCCGGATCAGGATCAGGCAGCTGTTAAGTAACTCTTCTTCGGTAAGCCCCTGGCCAAGTCTCTCCTGTAGAGAGGCAATATAGTCATCCTCCGGATTGACCCGAATATAGGTTTGTACCAGTTGGCCTAGTTCGTCGATTAAATCTTGTTTAAGCTGTACAGTTCGGTTATTGGGCTGGTTATCACCCGCTGATTCTTCACCACTGTCTATGCTGGATTGATAGCATTTTAATACTTGCTGATAGAGCGGCAGTACACCACTTATTCCATTGATAGGCTTTTTCAAAGCGCTACTGGCTTTGGCTGCCTGACTGCGGGCGGTAGGTTCGGTAACCAAGCGCTGAAATGCCTGAATATCTTCTTCCAACTGGCGTATCCAGGCCTGGGTCAGCGTTTTAACTGAGTAGGGTTCCAGCATAATTAACTGGCTGACTTTATTCATGGAAAGGGTGGCCAGGGTAAAATCAATCTTGCCACTTAAATGACCACGCAGAGACTGTAACTCTTTATCAATCTCTGCCGATAGCCCTTCATAATAACTGGTGAGTCGGACTATAAATCCTGCCAGTTGCTCACTGTGAGCGCGCAGCGATTGGAGTTGTTTCGCTTCCATGTGTTATGCAAGCTCCTTATAAGCCAAAATAGCCGCCGGCATACTACTGCCGGGCTAGTCGATTGTTCGATATAATGAAATCAAAATTCGCACGCAGCGGGTTGATATCCAATCCGCCTCTGCGGGTGTAGCGCGCATAGACAGCTAGCTTGTGCGGCTTGCAACGAACCATTAAATCACAAAAAATTCGCTCGATACACTGCTCATGAAACTCATTATGACGACGAAACGAAATGAGGTAAGCCAGCAGCCCGGCGTGGTCTATGGCCGCGCCTTCATAATGGATTTGCACACTTGCCCAGTCAGGCTGGCTGGTGATCAGGCAATTTGATTTTAACAAATGACTCACCAGGGTTTCAGAAACCTGTTGGTCGCTGGTTGTCAGCAGTTCAGGACTGGGCTGGTAGGCATTGATTTCAATGTCCAGGTCGTCAATCACGGTGCCGTCAAGTTCACCAAGATGAAGAGTACCGAACTGGCCGGCACTGAATAGTTGCACCTCAACCGGTGCCTGGGCACATGCCGATAAATCATTCGTTAAATATTGGACGACTTCATCTGCACCGTTAAATACCGACTGGTTAAAACTGTTCAGATAAAGCTTAAAAGACTTTGACTCAATTAGGTTTTGCGAATCAATGGGCACCCGGCATTGTAAAATCGCTACCTGCGGTTTTCCCTTTGGATTAAGCCATGAAAGTTCATAACCATTCCAGATATCCACGCCGCCAAAAGGCAAAGGCTGGGAAACACCTATTTGTTCGCGGCTTAGCGTGCGTGGTACGCCTTGCAGCAGCTCAGGTGTGTACTGTTCAATGTAGTCAACCTTTTGACCCAGAGTCAGGTTGGCGGGAAGAGACGGAGACGAAGAGTGCTTTGCTGTCATGCTGTCCTGTAACTTTTTACCACTGATTAATTGTGACACGCGCATTCAATATGCCAAGCTGGTGTTTTAAGTGCCATAAATTCTTTAGTATAGAGGTTTAGTATACCTGATATGGAATCGCAATGGAGAATATCGTTCAACAATCATTGCATAATTTAATGCGCGATTTGCAACAAACGGCAGCGTCTCACCCCGCGCTTATGACTTCAGAGTTTGAGCCGGAATTAGCATCCCCCTGTTATGTAGGGAATGCAAAGCCGGGAGAGCCCTGCGCCTGGCAGCCTGTGCCTATGGAAGCTGAATATACCTTTGCCAACATCGAAAACGCCCTGCATATCACGCTGAACGAGCAATATTGTAAGTTCTTTACGACTTACTGGAGTTTTAATCTGCAGGTAAAGGCTCCACAGGGTAACTGTGAACTATTGCAGGTTTGCAGTGAAGAGGACTTCGAACGGTTGCAACAAAACCTGATTGGGCATTTGTTAATGAAGCAGCGACTGAAACAGCCGCCCACTTTGTTTTTTGGTTTAACCGACGAAGACGACTTTATTTTGTCAGTGGATAATGCCTCAGGCGAAGTGGTGTTGGAGCAGGTGGGCAAATTACCCAGTCGCTGCCTGGCGCCCGACCTGGCGACCTTTATTGATGGCCTGACGCTGGCCGCTTAACCGAGCTTTGCCAATCGGCTCTCCATCACCGCGAGAGCCTGTTCTAATTGTTCCACCCGTTTTTCCAGCTCAGTGATGCGCGCTTTGTCTCCCGGCGTTTTTGGTTGGGCTTTAACCTCTACGTTTTGCTGATTGAACACCTTTATAGCCTCGATGGCATCCAGTACGCTTACCTTAAAAGAGGCTCTACCACGCAATAAGCCCACGCCCGGGGTTAAACCCTCGGCCGCCAGTGTGTGGCATATTTCGACCAGGGTTTTATGGTTTTCTTTGGATGTCATAAGATTACTCTTTACTGATGACTGACAGGGTAGATTGAGAGAGCGTCTAACCGGTTAGTCAAAACAACGAAAATTTCGCTAATCATACTGATAGTTAGTACTGTCGCCAAGTGGTTATTTTTTAACTCCTTTAAAATTCAATGAGTTATAGTTGGCCTTATTTTTGATTACCTGAATTAATTAGTGACTTATTATTTTTCAACAGGGAACCACTATGAAAAAACTGATGCTTTGTACTGCTCTGGTAGCACCGATGTTATTGTCTGGCTGTATTATCTCCGTGGGTGATGACGACAGAGAACACTATCAGGCCAGCTGGGAGCAGCGCGAGTATAATAACCGTAAACATATCAGTAATCTGGAAGTGAATGCGCACTTTGAAGATGTCACTCGCAAAATGGGGGTAGCCGACTTCAATGAAATGGTAGGTGAGGGCGATCATGTTTACCGGATCCTTTACTATCGCACGCAGCGTACCGAAGACGATGGTATCACCACTAAGGATGAGTGCACGCCACTGGTCTTTAAAGACAACCGCTTAATCGGTTGGGGGGATGAAGCGGTTCGTAAAATCTAAACCGCCCAACCGTGCTGACAAGCCTGATAGACGAATCGTTTATCAGGCTTGCTGCTGTCAGTTCTCCCCTTTATAAAGTTACAGTGTGGTTCGATTATCAACGCAGTCACTTCCCTCATCATTTCTTATCAGATTGACTAAATTGTATAAATATTGTTAACAGAATATTTACAAAGCGTTATTTTTTTAGCTAGAGTGGGGAACTGATGCACTTTTTGTGCGTCTATTACGTAACTCTTAAGACCAATCTTGTTGTTTTCAGTTGGCTGTTGTTTACCTGCAGCGCTGAGCGGTTGAGTGAGAGGGCGGCCTGGGTCGCAATAACTGGCGTGTACGCATCACCACAACACGGGAGACAGGCTATGGTACAAGCGGAAATCCAACAAAATCTGGATAAAATCAGAGCAGCATACTTATCAGCGGAAGACCTGAAAGTTGCCGCATCCATTATTTACAACGCCTACCACGACGATCCAATTTTTTTACAAATATTCCAGAGCGAAAAGGAAGGCTACGAATCGCGGCTCCGTTCCGCCATTCGCGAAGAACTCACCGCATTCTGGGAAGCAGAGCAACCCATTATTGGCTTATTTGATGAAGGACGATTGCTGTCTGTTGCATGCCTTACCGGGCCTGACAATGCAGCAGGTGCCGGCCGTTATTGGCACTGGCGGTTAAAAATGCTGTTAACGACCGGTTATTACGGTACCCGGCAAATGCTGGAAAAAGAGGAGAAAATTCGCTCAGCCATGCCAGCTGAAAAGTACCATTTACTGTCGTTTATCGCGGTGCATCCGGACTACCAGTCCCACGGTCTTGGCCATCTGTTAATGCGGGCTATTGACAGTGTGTTACTTGAGCACCGTGATTCAGAAGGGGTGGGCGTATTTGTGACTGTGCCTAAATATGAAACGTTCTTCTCCGATGGCTTTTATCAGAAAGTCGCGCAGGTGGAAATTGCTAATAAAATCGGGCAGGTTATGTTCAGGCCAAGGCCTTAACCGCTAAATACAATGCCGGGCAGGGCGATTATCACGCCCTGCTTTTGCTGATAAATTTCCTTGTCAGTCTTGCGGGCGGAATACCGTCAGGTATAGTGCCTGTATTGATAATGACACTCTGCAGATATGACCGACTCTTTAGATTTCGATCCGGTACAAGCCATTCAGAATGAAGATGCCTGGGTTAGCGTCATCCAGAAGATGGATGAAGCCTATGCGGATCTGGTGCAGTCGCAGGTCGAAGTCGAAGAGAAAAACGTTGAGCTTGAAGAGGCCAAGAGCTTTTCTGACAGCATTCAAAGTGCCATGAATGATGTGCTCATCGTCTGTGATAACGATGGCATTATAGAAGGGGTCAACCGGGCGCTGACCGAGCTGGTGGGGGAGTCGGAATCGGCTCTGATTGGCCGCTCTATTCTCACCTTTATCGCCCCGGAGCTGCACGACAAGGTACAAGGCTTCCACGAGCGTCTGCGCGCCCAGCCTGTGCGTGACTACGAACTTGAGTTACAGGGCAAGTCGGGTAATGTGCCATTATCGGTAAATTGTACGACACGCTTAAATCACCGCGGTAAGTCAGTCGGCATGGTACTGGTAGGACGGCCTCTGGGCGAGCTACAAAGGGCCTATAAAGAGCTCAATATCGCCCATGCTGAATTACAGCTCGCCCAGCAACGGCTTATTCAGTCAGAAAAAATGGCTTCTCTGGGTCGTCTGGTCGCAGGGGTGGCCCACGAGCTGAACAATCCTATCAGCTTTGTGTATGGCAACATGCACGTATTACGTCGCTACACCGATAAACTCAGTACCTATTTTGATGCAGTAGCCAATGGCGAGAGCCGCGACACACTGCGAGAAATGCGCGAAAACATGCGCCTGGAAAAAGCCATCAAGGATCTCAATTCGCTGGTGGATGGCACGATGGAAGGCGCTGACCGGGTAAAAGAAATCGTTAATGATTTACGTCAGTTTTCATCAGCGCAGGTGTCAGAAAAGGCGTCTTTCGACCTCAGTTATGCGGTGCATACCGCTTTACACTGGATAATGAAAGAAAATGATTATGCGGTTGAGGTTATTGACAATATTCCCCGGCCATTGGAAGCCTATGGCCATGCAGGCCAGATCCATCAGGTCGTGGTAAACCTGATTGAAAACGCGGTGGATGCCATGGCCGCTTCCGAGCTTCGTAGGTTAACTATCAATGCCAGTGTAGACAAAGACGGCGTGTTGCTGACGATAAAGGATACCGGGCCGGGGATCAGCGCTGATGATGCGCCGCAAATCTTTGAGCCTTTCTATACAACCAAGCCGGTTGGTATGGGAACAGGCCTGGGGTTATCAATTAGCTATGGTATCGTTTCGCAACATAATGGCGAATTGTCCATCGACAATCATACCGAAGGCGGTGCTATCGCCAGCCTGTTTTTACCCTACCGGGAGTCCGCTAATGCTTAATTTGTTATGGCTGCAATCCGGCGGTTGCGGCGGTTGTTCCATGTCGTTACTCAATGCCGAATCCCCCGATGTGTTGACCCTGTTTGAAAATGCCGGCATCAATCTGCTGTGGCATCCGTCGTTAAGCGAAGCTACCGGTGATGAGTGTATTGCCATGCTTGAGGGCATTCTGAGCGGCGCCATTGCGCTGGATATTCTTTGTATTGAAGGCTCAATGATGACCGGCCCCATGGGCACTGGCAAGTTCCACATCATGGGCGGTACCGGCAAGCCCATGATTGAATGGGTAAAAGCGCTGGCGGACATTGCTCGCTACACGGTTGCTGTTGGCAGTTGCGCGGCCTACGGCGGCATTACGGCAGCAGGGGCTAATGATACTGATGCCACTGGTCTGCAATTTGACGGCGAAATGGCAGGCGGTTTGCTGGGCAAGGATTTCACCTCGCAAAGTGGCGAACAGGTGGTTAATATCGCTGGTTGCCCGGTACACCCTGACTGGGTTACCGAAACGCTGATGAGTATTGCGCTGGGTGAGCACAATGATGAGCAACTCGATAAATTTGGTCGGCCACGTATGTATGCCGATCATCTGGTGCATCACGGCTGCTCCCGCAATGAATTCTATGAATATAAAGCCAGTGCCGTGGACATGGGCGACCGCGGTTGCATGATGGAAAATATGGGCTGCAAAGGTACCCAGGCTCATGCTGACTGTAATAGCCGGCCGTGGAATGGTCAGGGTTCCTGTACTAATGGTGGTTACCCGTGTATCAACTGTACCGCGCCTGAATTTGAAGAGCCTGGGCACAGCTTCTGCCAAACGCCGAAAATTGCCGGGATCCCGGTTGGCCTGCCAACTGATATGCCCAAGGCCTGGTTTGTAGCCCTGGCGCAATTGTCTAAAGCGGCCACGCCTGAACGCTTAAAAAAGAATGCGATTGCCGAACAGTTAATTTACCCGCCCACCATTCATAAACGTAAAGGCTGAACCATCAGTATGTACAGTCAGAGAGTAGCAGTATGAACCGAATTGTCGCCGGTCCCTTTAATCGCGTGGAAGGGGACCTGGAAATTACCCTGGAAACCGGGGAGGGTAAAGTTCAGCGAGCCGAAGTGAACTCGCCGCTTTATCGTGGTTTTGAACGAATCTTACTGGGTCACAAACCCATGGATGCACTGGTTTATACGCCGCGGATTTGCGGGATTTGTTCGGTTACCCAGTCGGTGGCCAGTGCCCGCGCGTTAGCCGATGCCATGGGACTGAATATGCCGAAAAACGGCGAGCTGTGTACTAATCTGGTACTGGCAAGTGAGAATATTACCGATCTTATCACGCATTTTTATCTGTTTTTTATGCCCGATTTTGCCCGCGACAGTTACGCTGGCGCTGCCTGGTTTGGTGATATCCAGGCCCGGTTTAAAGCGACTGCAGGTTCCGCCGCGGCCCAAATGTTACCAGCCCGAGCTGACTTTCTGCACCTGATGGGGCTTATGGCCGGTAAGTGGCCACATACCCTGAGTTTACAACCGGGGGGCGTAGCCAAAGCGATTGAGCCCAAAGAGCGCCTGCGTTTACTGGCTATCGTTGCCGGGTTTAAACGATTTCTGGAAAGTACTTTGTTTGGCGATAGCCTGACCACCATCAGTCAGCTTAAAAGCGAGGCCGAACTGTGGCAGTGGCATCAGCAAAAGCCCTGGCACAGCTCTGACTTTCGCCGTTTTTTGCATGTGGCTGAGGTACAGCAGTTACACCAGCTTGGTCGGGCAACGGATCATTTCCTCAGCTTTGGTGCCTATGGTGCGATTGATGAGCCCATGTGGGCAGCTGGCAGTTATCAAAATGGCCAGACAAGCCCATTGGATATTGGGCGCATAGCCGAAGATCACTCCCATAGCTGGATGAGTGACAGCGACCATCCGCATCCCCCAGCAAAGGGAATTACCCAGCCTACGCTCGATAATGAAGCGGGATATAGTTGGTGTAAGGCTCCCCGGTTAGGGCAGAAAGTGGTAGAAGTCGGTCCTTTGGCGCGACAAGTGGTTAATGGTCACCCTCTGGTGCGTGATATGGCCAGCCGCCACGGTGGCAATGTGTTAAGCCGAGTGGTTGCCAGACTACTTGAAGTAGCCATTGTGGTAGGGCAAATGGAACAGTGGATAAAGCAAATTGATCCCAAGGCACCCTTTTGTCATCACGGTGATATGCCCGCCGAGGCCTCAGGTGTTGGCCTGGTTGAAGCGGCCCGAGGCGCTTTGGGCCACTGGCTGGAAGTAAAAAACGGCAAGATCAGTAATTATCAGATCATCGCGCCGACGAGCTGGAATTTCTCGCCACGTGATCAGTACGAACAACCAGGCGCGCTGGAAAAAGCCGTGGTAGGGGCGCCAGTAATGGCTGGCGAAAAAACGCCGATGTCGGTGCAACATATTGTTCGCTCTTTCGATCCCTGTATGGCCTGTACGGTGCATTAATGCCAGATAGCAAGGGAATGCGCTTACGCGTTAACGGGATTGTTCAGGGCGTAGGCTTTCGCCCGTTTATCTGGCGTCTGGCGACAGATTTAAAGCTCACCGGCCGGGTCTATAACGACGCTGGTGGTGTAATCATTGAGCTTAACTGTAATGCGCAGCAGGCCAGTGAGTTTGCTGAACTAATGTCGCAGCAGCTACCGCCACTGGCCCGGATCGATGCAATACATCATGAGACGCTGCATTTGCCTTTATTTTCATCCTTTGAAATTGATGTATCTCAGTCGGGTACCGTTACGACCGGTTGTGCACCGGATGCCGCTACATGCCCTGACTGCCTTACAGAGCTGAATCACTCTGGCGATCGCCGGTTCCGGTATCCTTTTATCAATTGCACCAATTGTGGCCCGCGGCTAAGTATCATCCGCAAAATACCCTACGATCGGGCTTCCACCACGATGGCCGATTTTACCCTTTGCAAGGCTTGTCTACAGGAGTACCAGAATCCGGCAGACCGCCGTTTTCATGCGCAACCGAATGCCTGTCCTGACTGTGGTCCACACTGCTGGCTGGAAACTCCAGATGGTGAAAGGCTAGCCAGCGAAGCGCCTTTTCATGCGCTGGGTGAAGCGTTGCGCGATGGACAGATTGTTGCGATTAAAGGGATCGGCGGAGTTCATTTAGCCTGTGACGCGACCAATGAAAACGCGGTGAAACGTTTACGCGAGCGTAAACAACGTCCTCATAAAGCGCTGGCGCTGATGGCTGCCAATATTAATACCATCCGGGGCTTTGCCACCGTGACTAAACAAGACGAAGCCCTGCTGACTCATCCTGCGGCGCCCGTGGTGCTGCTAGCGCAGCCGAGAACGCCTGAGCAACATCCGATTATCGCACCATCCGTTGCTCCGGATAACGCGAGGATAGGTGTGATGTTGCCTTATTCACCGGTACATTATTTGTTATTGGCGGAGGTGGACTTTCCTCTGGTGATGACCAGTGGCAATCGCTCCGGAGAGCCTCAGGCTATTACCAATGAGGCTGCACGGGACCAACTGAATGATATTGCCGATCTGTTGTTATTACATAACCGGCCGATTCATAACCGGCTGGATGATTCGGTTGTCATCGCCAGGGAAAGCGGGGTTCAGGTACTGCGCCGCGCCCGCGGTTACGCGCCGACCAGTTTACCGTTACCGGTAGGGTTTCCTGCCGGGCAGTCGCTTATCGCGCTGGGCGGTCAGTTAAAGAATACGCTGTGTCTGGTTAAGGATGGCCGGGCGGTGATTACCCAGCACCTTGGTGACCTGTATGATGCCAACACGTTCGATGAATATTTGCATACCCTTGAGCTTTATCGTGAGTTATATGATAACGCGGCAACGCATTATGTGTGTGACATGCACCCGGAGTATCTGTCAACAAAACACGGTGTAAGCCTGGAAGAACAAGGCGCTCTTTTGTCACAGGTACAACACCATCATGCTCATATTGCCGCGTGTCTGGGCGATAATCGCTATCCACTGGCGGGTGATGCGGTACTTGGGATCTGCCTTGATGGTACCGGTTTCGGCACCGATGAGACCCTGTGGGGCGGTGAGTTTTTATATGGCGGTTATGCTGCCATGGAACGGGTCGCCTCGCTAGCGCCGGTGCCTTTAATTGGTGGCGCTCAGGCAATCAAATCTCCCTGGCGTTCCTTGTATGCTCAGTTAAGACTAAGCTTCAGTGCAGAACAGATGGCTGAGATGACGGAGGTTTGCCCGCAGTTTGCCGATCCTATGTGTAAAAGTTTCGAAAAAATGCTGTCGATGCAAATGAATTGCCCGATGACCAGCTCTGCAGGCAGATTGTTTGATGCGGTGGCCGCAGCCCTTGGGTGTGCGCCGCCTCACATCTCCTACGAAGGGCAGGCCGCCATCAGACTGGAAACGCTGGCGACAACTTGTCAGGAAGATGTAGAGCCTTATCAACTGGATATTAAAGATAGCCAGATCGTTACATTCGGGTTGTGGCAACAACTACTGGCGGATTTAAAGCAGGGACGCAGCAAAGCCGCTATGGCAATGGCTTTTCATAAAGGACTGGTTGTAGCACTTACCGAAATGACCTTAACCTTAAGTCATTCACATCGTTTTACCACAGTGGTTCTATCGGGCGGTGTGATGCAAAACCTACTGCTCAGTGAGCCGCTGACCAGTGCATTATTAACCGCCGGTTTTAAGGTGCTAACGCATCAGCAACTACCGGCAAATGATGGCGGAATAGCCTTTGGTCAGGCATTAGTCGCCATGGCAACAGCCAAATAAAATCAACATTATTGGTTTATCCGGTCATTCTTAAAACCCATCCCCTACGGCCTGGAAAGGTCGTTAACACAGTGTAAACAGACTTTCCGCTTTTCCTGTCTAGTGGTAAGTAGTCTTCATGCGACTCCCTGTTTTTTAGTTTTAACTTATTGTTATTAATGGTTATTTGTAGTTGGTCTGTTGTTTGCATTCACGCTTGTGCGTACTTAAAAAAACATCACGCTGTGTCATTAGAAAAATAATAGCTGAACGCCACTTACATCGTAACTAAAACCAAGACCGATTGGCCGTGCAAATGTGAGGTAAGTGTCATTTCAGCGGTATCACTGCCGGAGGACCGAATGTCCCAATTAGAGACCTTTTACGAAGTCATGCGGCGACAGGGGATAACCCGTCGCAGTTTCCTGAAGTATTGTAGCTTAACTGCTGCTGCATTAGGACTGGGCCCTGCGTTTGCACCACGTATTGCCAATGCCATGGAAACCAAGGAACGTACTCCCGTGCTGTGGCTGCACGGACTGGAATGTACCTGTTGTTCTGAATCGTTTATTCGTTCTGCTCACCCATTGGTGAAGGACGTTGTGTTATCGATGATTTCACTGGATTACGACGATACGTTAATGGCGTCAGCGGGGCATCAGGCTGAAGCCATTCTTGAAGAGACCATGCAGAAGTACAAGGGCAAATACATCCTTGCTGTAGAAGGTAATCCGCCGCTCAATGAAGACGGCATGTTCTGTATTGTGGGGGGAAAGCCTTTCCTTGATCAGCTCAAACATGCGGCAAAAGATGCTGCGGCCATCATTGCATGGGGCTCATGTGCCTCATGGGGCTGTGTTCAGGCGGCTCGTCCGAACCCGACCCAGGCAGTACCGATTCATAAAGTGATTAAAGACAAGCCCATTATTAAAGTACCGGGTTGCCCACCCATTGCGGAGGTAATGACCGGCGTTATCACCTATATGCTGACTTTCGGTAAGGTACCGGAGCTAGACCGTCAGGGACGTCCGAAGATGTTTTACAGCCAGCGTATCCACGATAAATGCTACCGCCGTCCGCACTTCGATGCCGGTCAGTTTGTCGAGCACTGGGATGACGAGGGCGCCCGGAAGGGTTACTGCCTGTACAAAGTGGGCTGTAAAGGGCCAACAACTTATAACGCCTGTTCCACAGTGCGCTGGAACGAAGGCACGTCCTTCCCCATCCAGGCCGGTCACGGCTGTATTGGCTGTTCGGAAGATGGTTTCTGGGATAAAGGTTCCTTCTATGACCGTCTGACCGATATTAACCAGTTCGGTATCGAATCGAACGCTGATGAAGTAGGCACTGCCGTTGCCGGTGGTGTAGGTGCAGCGATTGCTGCCCATGCTGCGGTTAGTGCGGTGAAACGCGCGCAGCATAAGGGAGAACAATAATAATGAATACGCCGTTAAATGCTAAATTACTCGACAGTTCAGGCCGTCGGATTGTGGTGGATCCGGTGACCCGCATTGAAGGTCACATGCGCTGCGAAGTGAATGTCGATGACAACAATATTATTCGTAATGCGGTATCCACCGGCACCATGTGGCGCGGTCTGGAAGTCATTTTAAAAGGCCGTGATCCTCGTGATGCCTGGGCATTCGTTGAACGTATTTGTGGGGTGTGTACCGGTTGTCACGCACTCACCAGTGTGCGTGCGGTGGAAGATGCGCTGGGCATTGATATTCCGTTAAATGCGCACCTTATTCGTCACCTGATGGATAAAACACTGAATATCCACGATCACGTGGTGCATTTTTATCATCTGCATGCGCTGGACTGGGTGAACCCGGTTAATGCGCTGAAAGCCGATCCGAAAGCTACTTCTGCCCTACAGCAGAAAATTTCGTCTTCGCATCCGCTATCCAGTCCGGGATATTTCCGCGACGTTCAAACCCGCATTAAGAAATTTATCGAAAGTGGCCAGCTAGGCTTATTTGCCAATGGTTACTGGAGTAACCCGGCTTATAAACTGCCGCCGGAAGCTGATTTGATGGCGGTAGCTCACTATCTTGAAGCGCTGGATATGCAAAAAGAAATCGTCAAGATCCATACGATCTTCGGCGGTAAAAACCCACATCCTAACTTCATGGTCGGTGGTGTGCCTTGTGCGATTAATCTCGACGGTACCGGTTCATCGGGTGCACCGGTAAATATGACCAGCCTGAACTTTGTGCTGGAGCGTATTCGCGAAGCGGAAGCATTTATTAAAAATGTTTATATTCCCGACGTCATCGCCATTGCCACTTTATACAAAGACTGGCTGTATGGCGGTGGTCTGTCAGCGTCTAACGTACTGAGTTATGGCACACACACCGTGGTGCCAGGTGATAAATCCACCGACCTGATCCCGGCGGGGGCGATCATCAACGGCAACTGGGACGAAGTGCATCCGGTAGATGTACGTAACCCGGACGAAATTCAGGAATTTGTTGATCACAGCTGGTATCAGTATGCCAACGGCGCTAAAGGTCTGCACCCCTGGGACGGTGAAACAGAAGCGAAATTTGAGCTGGGACCAAACTTTAAGGGCACCAAAACTAACATCAAAGAGTTGGATGAAAGCGCTAAGTACAGCTGGATCAAATCCCCTCGCTGGAAAGGTCATGCCATGGAAGTGGGCCCGCTGTCACGTTACATCGTGGCTTATGCTTCCGGCAAAGAGTACGTTCAGGAACAGGTCGACCGCTCACTTTCGGCGTTTAATCAGGCCACGGGTATGGACCTTGGCTTAAAGCAGTTCCTACCTTCTACCTTGGGTCGTACGCTGGCGCGAGCACTGGATTCTGAACTGTGTGTCGACTCGATGCTGGCTGACTGGCATCAATTGATTAACAACATCAAAAATGGTGATACCTCTACCGCCAATGTTGAAAAATGGGATCCGAAAACCTGGCCTAAAGAAGCGAAAGGGGTGGGTACCAACGAAGCACCCCGTGGTGCGCTGGGTCACTGGATCAAGATTAAAGACGGCAAAATTGAGAACTACCAGGCGGTGGTACCGACCACCTGGAACGGTTCTCCCCGTGACTCAGAAGGTAACATTGGTGCGTTTGAGGCGTCGTTGCTCAATACGCCTATGGAACGTCCTGATGAGCCGGTTGAAATCCTGCGAACGCTTCACAGCTTTGACCCGTGTCTGGCTTGTTCCACGCACGTAATGAGTGAAGATGGTCAGGAGCTGACTAAAGTGAAAATTCGTTAAGAGAGTAGATGAAATACTCTCGCTGGAGACTCAACCTATGTCTACGTCAGTGGAAAGCAAAACGGTGCCCCAAGAGCATCTGACTGATAATCATCATAGTGGTGATGAAAAGGTCATTACCCGTCGGCAAACGGCGGTATACGTTTACGAAGCGCCAGTGCGCTTATGGCACTGGATAACGGTGTTTTCCATCATCACCCTGTGCGTGACGGGATATTTTATCGGCCAGCCATTACCCACCTTACCGGGTGAAGCCAGCGATAACTTCCTGATGGGTTACATTCGTTTTGCCCACTTTGCGGCGGCTTATGTGGTAACAATTGGTTTTATCGGCCGGTTGTACTGGGCGCTGGTGGGTAACCATCATTCCCGTGAATTGTTCTTTCCGAAGTTTTTCGTAAAAACCTGGTGGAAAGAGGTATGGCATGAGGTGCGCTGGTACCTGTTTATGGAAAAGACGCCTAAGAAATATATCGGGCATAACCCGTTGGCACAGCTCGGCATGTTCTTTTTCTTTATCCTCGGCATGATCTTTATGATCTTTACCGGCTTTGCGCTTTACAGCGAAGGCGCCGGGCAGGGGAGTTGGCAGGATACGCTGTTTGGCTGGGTGATTCCGCTGTTCGGACAGAGTCAGGATGTACATACCTGGCATCGCCTGGGCATGTGGTACCTGGTCACCTTTATTATGATCCATGTGTATGTGGCTATTCGTGAAGACATTATGTCACGTCAAAGTCTGATCTCCACCATGATCAGTGGCTGGCGGATGTTTAAGGACGATAAGCCGGATTAAGGCTTCTCAAAGGGATGCAGGCAATGGTTGACCCCGCCTGCGTCTCTTTTTCTTTAACCCATTTTGTTTACTTTTCTGAGCAACCTGATGACAGCCTTCAATCTCAATGTGAGCAGCCGTTGCCTGAGTAGTCGTAAGCCTGAACACCCCGGTCTTTTTCTTGAACGTTGCTATCTTAAACCCCTGCATATCAGCCAGTCTGAGCTGGCCAGACTTCTCGGTACATCCCGAAGACGTGTACACGAGATTATCAGGGGGCAGCGTGCTATCTCTGCCGATACCGCCATCAGACTCGCCCGACAATTTCAGACTACCCCAATGTTTTGGTTGGAAAAACAACAGCTTTGGGAACTGTACGATGCCAGCCGTCGCTTCATTAACGAAGGTGGTAAGTAACTTTCCGATAGGTAGGTATTTTCGTCACATCTATTTCCTCTTTTTTATTATGGTTAATTGTAACGCTCCCCGTGACACCCCGCCGTAAGGCGCTTCGCCATTTTTTAATAAGTTGGCATGCTACTTGTTACATGTAAATGAAATGTAATTAACGGAAGCGCCTGGCAATCCGAGTTTTACGGCAGTGCAAAATCAAATGAATGAAAAGCAAATACTTATTTTAGGCATTGGCAATGTGTTATGGGCTGATGAGGGGTTTGGTGTTCGCTGTGTTGAGACGCTCAACCAGGATTACGAATTTGGTGAAAACGTAAAGATCATGGATGGCGGTACCCAGGGTATTTATCTGGTACAGCATGTTCAGGAAGCCGATGTGCTGGTGGTGTTCGACGCTATTGATTACGGCCTGGCACCAGGCACCTTAAAAACCATCTACAACGACGAAGTGCCTAAATTTATGGGCGCTAAACAGATGAGTCTGCATCAGACCGGTTTTCAGGAAGTGCTCGCCATGGCTGAATTTACCGGCAATTATCCGGCAGATTTGCTGCTTATCGGTTGTCAGCCTGCAGAACTTGAAGATTTTGGCGGGAGCTTACGATCCGAAGTGAAAGCACAGGTTCAGCCCGCAATTGAGAAAGCGCTCGAATATATGGCGCGTTTTGGCGTAGTGGCAGAGCGAAGCACTGGCGCTGCACAGGCATTAGCGCCTGGTCAGCTGAATCTTAGCGATTATGAACAAGGCCGGCCAGATGAAGATGCGGCCTGCCGCACTGGCGATAGTCGGGTTATCGGTAGTGCTACCGCAGGGGAAATTACTCAGTAATGTGTATTGGTGTGCCGTTTCAGGTTATTCACACCGACAGCCATAAAGCTTACTGTCAGCGCGGTGCAGAGCAGCGCTGGATTGATACCTCGCTGATAGGCGATGTAGAGGCTGGTGACTGGTTGTTAGTATTTTTAGACGCTGCCCGGGAAGTGCTGACTGAAGAGCGGGCGCAACAGGTGGAAGAGGCTGTCAGCGCTATTGAGCGGGTAATGTCCGGGCAAAGTGTCGATCTGGAAGATTGCTTTAAAGACCTTGTCGAGCGAGAGCCAGAACTGCCTGAGCATTTAAAACCGCTTTTAAAATAACAGAAAATAAGAGAACACTATGAACTCACCGCTGATTAATCGTCTTCTCGACGAGTTGGGCTATCCCTTACTCGACGATGATAACTTCGAGCGTTTTATTGAGCAAACACCCTTTAGCGTATTGTTTCTAACCGAAGATCCCAAACGTTTTCCCGAGAGTCTGGATGTCGCAGTGATCTTGCCGGAACTGATCAAACAGTTCCCCCAACTGACTCCTGCAGTAGTGTCTGAAGATATTCAGACCGCGTGCCGAGGACGCTACAACTTTATGGCCTGGCCGGCACTGGTGTTTCTTAAGCATGGCCAGTATCTCGACGCCATTACCAAGGTGCAGAACTGGGATGACTACGTCCACGAAATCAATCGAATCCTGGCGCTGGAGCCCCGCCCGGATCCAGGGATCGGTATTCCAGTAGTGTTTAATCCACTCAATAAAAGTTGCGGACATTAGGGGAACAACATGCGTGATAACAGTATAAACATCGTCAATGTCCCAATCGGGCCGGGCAGCCAGTCGGAAGGCGACATGGTACTTGATTACATGAAAATGCCGTCGGAAATGAATACTTATGATATGCCATCGTTTCCGCAAGAAAGTGAACTCGAGCGCTGCCCCCGGGCCATGAGTATCCTCGCCGATATCCAGCTTATGCTTGGCCAGATCAATGAAAACGGACAGCGCAGTATTATGACGCTTACTGAGTTACCGGAAGCAGATTTAAACCTGCTTAATCAAATTCTTGGCGAAGGTGAGGTTAGTGTTCTGATTGAGGGCGATAAGCCAGTCAGAATTCAGGAAACCGTGATGGCGGGCATCTGGCGTCTGCGTACCTTTGACGAGCAGGGCAACGTAACGGCAGAAGCCATTGAGGTGGCAGAAATCCCCGAATGCGTTAAAGAGCGGGCATTTGCCACCAAAGTGGATTTACCCGCCCGTATTGCCAGCTTGCCGGAAGGACTATTGAATGCGCCTTCTGTACTGGTAGAAATTGCAGATATCTCAGCGGACTATCAGCGTAAGCAGGGCATGGCATCACATGTCATTAATCTTTCTTTACTGCCGTTTTCACCGGAAGATCACTATTGTCTGACAGAAACCACAGGCACTGGCTGTGTCACCATCTTATCCCGGGGTTACGGTAACTGCCGGATCACGTCAACTCAGGTAGAGGGCTTATGGCGTGTACAGTATTACAACAGTACCGACCAACTAATCCTGGACACCCTGGAGATTGTGGCAATACCTGCAGTGGCTTGCGCAGCACCCGAGGATCTGACTGATTCAGCCGTCCGTCTGTCTGAAATTCGTACTGCGCTGGTATAGGAATTCAAAAATGAGTTTTCAGGGCTTTGAAGGTAGTTATTTAGGTGACGCCAGCCGGATTGATAAGCAGGCTAAACTGGAATGCAAGATATGCTGGTATGTGTACGACCCGGCTGAAGGTGATGAGGTCTGGCAAATTCCAGCGGGAACGGCGTTTGTCGACTTACCCGATCACTGGCGTTGTCCTGAATGCGATGGTGACCGCGATCAGTTCATGGTGATAGAGGACTAACAGTGTCAAACGATAAAGCAGTTGTCGCTTTCTATGAATCGGTGGCCCGCAAAATGGCAGGCCTGCCGGTGTACAACAATAAGCTCGCAGTGGATGCGACCGAATTTTTATTATGGGAAGACAATTGGCTGGGTATTATCGTTACGCCCTGGTGTATGAACATCCTGTTACTCCCAAGCGAAGAGTCCCATCAAAACGCTCAACTGGTAGGGGCTAAATTTCGTCAGAGGTTACCTTCTGGCCAGTATGAATTTATTCGTGCTTATGCCCGCAAGTGTGGTGATTTCGCAACCTGCTCCGTGTTTTCACCCATGTTTGAATTCTCATCCCAGAGCATGGCCATGGAAACCGCGCAGGAAGTGTTGGCAGCACTGTTTGATGCCGACAACAACGCGCCCTCAGAACGTCACCAAAGCTACACGGTGCACAGCGAAATGCGCCAGTCTGTTGAAAACGAAGCTGATGAAGAGACGCCCGAAGTGAGTCGTCGGGCATTTTTAACCGGCAATTTCGCTCGGCGTGAGGACAGCAGACCATGAATATTGCTGCAGAACTGGCTGTCGCGAGCAACACTCAAAACACAGGCGTGAATTCGCTTACTGGCGGCATACGGGTTACCGTTGGTTATAACCGCGACCATATCAAAGCGGTTGAGATTAAGAGTACCCGTCCCTTTGCGGTTACCCGCCTGTTCAGGGAAAAGCCGGTAGAACGTGTGCTGGCGATGATGCCATCGCTCTTTTATATTTGCGGTATGGGGCAGTTAATCGCCGCGCTCAGAGCCGCAGAGAGTGCCGCTGGTGTGACCGAAACGTCGGTCCTAAAACAAGCCCGGGATACGTTATTATTTGCGGAGTCTTTACGGGAACAGGTGTTTAGCTGGGTGACCAACTGGGCGCCACCACATAAATCCATGATGAGTCATGTGGTGGACTGGTTTAATCAGTGTCGTAAGCAGCTTGACTGGAGTTTAACCCTGGCTTCGACAACCTCTGGTAAGGCGACCTGCCAGCCTGCGCTTGAGCATCTGGCCCGACAGTTGGAAGAGGTCATTAAACCGTTGTTGCCGACCAACCGGGGAGAAGCGTCGTTAGCAACGATGGGATTGCCAGCAGAGGTGTGTCAGTTGTTGAAAGCCTGCGGTGAATACCCGTTAGGACTGGCTGCAAAAACGTTAGACTTAACTGAGCCGCAACAGCTGATGGCAGTGTTGACATCATTAAAGGCTGCGGAAGCGGAACAGTTTTGTCATCAGCCAACGGTTAACGGGGGGGCCGCTGAAACCGGCTGTTGGGCGCGGCAACACATTGATGGCAGAGGATTTGTGATTGAAAGTCGCCTGCGCTCGCTTTACCGTGAAATTACCACAGCGCCGATGCGGCTCAGAGCACTTGGCCGGCAGCATCAGTTTCATCAACCAGAAGGAACCGGCGTCCGCGGTTGTTCGGTAGTAGAGACTGCCAGAGGTTGGCTGTTACATAAAGTTGAACTGGATAACCGCAATCACGTGACTAATTACCAGATTATTGCGCCCACCGAGTGGAATTTTCATTCCCAGGGTAGTCTCAAAACCATGCTGGAAGGGTTATATTTACCCAGGGATCAGGTAACACCGGTGGCTGAAACCTTGATAAAACTTCTCGACCCTTGTGTGTCGTGGCAGTTGGAGTTAATCCATGCATGAGATGTCTATTGCAGAAGGGATCCTGCAGGTATTAGAAGAACAGGCAGTGAGCCAGTCGTTTGAAAAAGTCAAAGCGGTGTGGGTCGAAATCGGCCCGCTCGCCACCATCGAAGCCGACGCACTAACGTTTTGTTTCGATGCGGTAATAAGAGGAAGTCTGGCCGAAGGCGCCAGCCTGCACATTATAAAAATGCCGGGAAAAGCCTTCTGTTTGCAGTGTCTGGATACCGTCCCGGTCACGCAACGCTATGACAGTTGCCCTGTTTGTGGCAGTTATCACTTACAGATAACGCAGGGCGAAGAAATGAGAATAAAAGAACTAGAGGTGGCATAAACATGTGTACGGTTTGCGGTTGTTCAGAAGGTGAAGTAAAAATAGAAGGGCATGAAGGTCACGCCCACGGGCATAGTCATGATCACACTCATGCACACGGGCATCACCATCATCACGAGCATGATCATCATCATAGCGACCATCATGGTGGACATAGTCACGGCCATTCACACTCTCACGCGCACAGTCATGAAGACCAGCATGACCACAGCGGTATTGAAAGTGATGGCGATAACATTCACTTCGGCAAAGGCCCAGCTCATGCCCACGTGGCTGGCCTTAGTCAAAGCCGTATGGTGCAAATAGAACAGGATATTCTGGGTAAGAATAACCAGTATGCCGCACAAAACCGGGTACGCTTTGAGCAGCAATCGTTGTTTGTGCTCAACCTGGTATCAAGCCCGGGCTCAGGCAAAACCACTTTACTCACTGAAACCATTAATCATATAAAAGACCGCTACACCGTAGGCGTGATTGAAGGGGATCAGCAAACGGCCAACGATGCTGACCGCATTCGCGAAACCGGCGTTCAGGCTATCCAGATCAATACCGGTAAAGGTTGTCACCTCGATGCCCATATGGTGGGCCATGCTATGGATAGTTTCTCCGGGATGACCGGCGGCGTGCTGTTTATTGAAAATGTAGGTAATCTGGTGTGCCCGGCGTCTTTTGATTTGGGCGAGGCGGCAAAAGTGTCGATTCTGTCGGTGACTGAAGGCGAAGATAAGCCGCTGAAGTATCCGGATATGTTCCATGCCTCTGAACTGATGATCCTTAACAAAACCGATCTGTTGCCTTACCTGGATTTTGATGTGGAAAAGTGTATTCAATACGCTAAACAGGTTAATCCTGATATCCGCATTATTCAGCTGTCAGCCAAAAGTGGCGAGGGGATGCAGGAGTGGCTCGATTGGATCAACACCAAACGGGCAGCCATCATTGAATCGCGCATTCATTTTCTGCAGCAACAGGTAGAGCAGTTTAAGGCAATTTTATAATGACCACATCACAACGTCCTATTGTGTTATGCGTTGATGATGAAGTCCGTTCGCTTGAAACCCTTGAGCGAACTCTGGATGAAGAGTTTGTCGTATTAACCGCTAACAGCGCCGACGGAGCGCTGGATTTACTGGAAAGCCATGACGTGCAGGTGATCTTGTGCGACCAGCGCATGCCGGATCGCACCGGTGTGGAGCTGTTAACCGAAGTGCGGGATCGCTGGCCTCAGGTTGCCCGGCTCATTTTGTCTGGCTATACCGACTCAGAAGATATTATTAAAGGGCTTAATGAAGCCGGCATTTTGCAGTACATCACTAAACCCTGGCACCCGGAAAGTCTGTTAATGATTATCCGCAGCGCTTGCAGGATGTGTGCCCTACAAAGCGAAAACGCGCTGCTGAATATGGAGATGCGTCTTACTGAAGAGCAGGCCGAGCAACAGGTTAATGAGAAAAAGGCCCATCTGCGTAATAGCTTTCAGCTCGAGGAAATAAAGCGCCATGCGCAAAGTCCGCTGAATATGGTCTGTGATCAGGTCAGCAAAATTGCCCCTTATGACGTCTCGGTGCTCATCACCGGCCCATCCGGTGCGGGTAAGGAATTATTTGCCCGGGCGCTGCATTACAACAGCTTGCGTTCAGACCGGCCGTTTGTGGTAGAAAACTGTGGTGCTATGCCCGATGAACTGCTGGCATCTGAACTGTTTGGTCATAAAAAAGGGTCATTTACCGGCGCGATTACCGACCATGTGGGCTTATTTGAACAGGCCGACGGCGGCACCATTTTTCTTGATGAAATTGGCGAGATCAGCCCGGCTTTTCAGGTTAAATTGTTGCGAGTACTGCAGGAACGTGAAATTCGCCGGTTGGGTGAGCAACAACGCCGTAAGATCAATGTGCGGGTAATTGCGTCAACAAACCGTGACCTCGAAGAAGAGGTTCGTGCTGGTCGTTTCCGTCAGGATCTTTATTTTCGCTTAGCCGAAGTCACTTTGGAGCTGCCGGCATTGTCTCGTCGTACCATTGATATTCCGGTGCTGGCGAACAGCTTTTTACAAACTGCCATGCATCAGTTCGACAAGCCGGTGAAAGGCTTTAGCGAAGAAACCATCGATTGTATGAAACGCTACAGCTGGCCGGGTAACGTACGTGAATTACAAAATGAGGTACGCCGGATGCTGGTAATGTGTGAGGGCGAATGGCTGACCGCTGACTTACTGAATTCGCGGGTTCTGAGAGCTGCTCCTGGCGGCGAAGATGAAGATATCGAAGTGTTCGCTGCCCTTGAAGGCACGCTCAAAGAAAAGGTCGAATTGCTGGAAAAACGCATTCTGCGCGAGACACTGATCCGCCACCGCTGGAATAAGAGCAGTGCGTCGTTGGAACTGGGTTTGTCACGGGTAGGGTTGCGCTCGAAGCTAGAGCGCTACGAGCTTGAGAAATCAGGCGATTCAGAAACCAGTAAACAGCATTGAGGGGAGTATCAGTATGTGTTTAGGGATCCCCGGCCAGATTATCGCTATTAGCGATGAAGCCTTGCAAACCGGTATTGTTCAGGTTTCTGGTGTTAAACGCGAGGCCAACTTAAGTTGTGTGGTGCCTGCTGATGGTAACCTGCACTCTTTAGTTGGTAGCTGGGCACTGGTGCACGTAGGGTTTGCCATGAGCATTATCGACGAGGATGAGGCCCGGCGGACGCTGGAAATTCTTGCTGAGATTGGTGAGTTGCAGGAAGAGCTCGACGCGATGCAGCAGGGTGCTCAGGGATAACCGTGATGAGCGATCCCAACGATAACCAGTCAGTTTTGTCGGCTCTGTACCCCTTTACCGGCCAGACAACAGCAAGTAAACCCGCCGGTAACGACGAGTTGGAACGTGTCCTGGTAGCCTCTGTTCAGGCTAAAGCGCATGACAGTATCACTGTGAAGCAGGCATTTTTTGACCGCCACAGCGAGACCTTGCTTACGGCCGCAAAACGTATTGCGGCCACTTATGCGCAGCAGGGAAAATTATTAACGGCAGGCAATGGAGGCTCTTCCTGTGATGCTGCGCACCTGGCAGTAGAGTTTATGCACCCGGTTACGACTGGTCGCAGAGCACTGCCAGCCATCAATCTATCTCAGGATACCGCGATGATGACGGCGGTGAGTAATGATGTAGGTACCGAGCATGTCATCACCCGGCAGTTATCCGCGCTAGCCAATACCGGTGATACGCTGGTGGTGTTCTCAACCAGTGGGAACTCAGCCAATTTAATTGAAGCCTGCAAAAAAGCCCGGGCCATGGATCTGAGTGTTGTTGCCTTTACCGGCCGAACTGCTGGTGAGCTGCAACGACAACAGCTAACCGATGTTTGTATTACCGTACCCAGTGACAGTATTCACCGTATTCAGGAGTGCCACCTGGCCTGCTATCACATTTTATGGGATCTGGTGCACAGCCTGCTGGCTGACAGCCGGTTGTCTCAGGAGAAGGAAGAATGAAGTTTGTTGATGAGTTTCGCGATCCCCAAATGGCCCGGCGAGTGCTTGAGCGCATCCATGCTGTGGTAGAGGAAATTCCCACCACCGTGCAACGACCGTTACAAATAATGGAGGTGTGTGGAGGGCATACGCACTCGATTTTTCGTTACGGACTGGAAGAATTATTGCCAGACAAAATAGAAATGGTGCATGGGCCTGGCTGCCCGGTCTGTGTACTGCCTATGGGAAGAGTTGACGATTGTGTCGCGATTGCCGAACAGCCCGATGTGATATTTACCACCTTCGGTGATGCCATGCGCGTGCCAGGCTCGAAGAAAAGCCTGCAGCAAGCCAATTCTGATGGCTGCGATGTACGCATGGTCTACTCCCCTATGGATGCACTGGATATTGCCCGTAAAAATCCGGATAAAAACGTTGTCTTTTTCGGGTTGGGTTTCGAAACCACCATGCCGAGTACGGCTTTAACACTGCTGCAGGCAAATCGGGAAGGCATCAGTAACTTCTCGCTGTTCTGTAACCACATCACTATCATTCCCACTATCAAAGCAATTCTGGACTCGCCGGATATGGTCATAGACGGCTTTTTAGGTCCCGGTCATGTGTCAATGGTGATTGGCAAAGCGCCCTATGAGTTTATTGCCAGCCACTATAAGCGTCCGCTGGTAATTGCCGGGTTTGAACCGCTGGATATCCTGCAATCCATGCTGATGGTGGTTGAGCAAATTCGAGATGGTAAGGCTCTGGTGGAAAATCAGTACAAGCGAATCGTCCCTGAAAAGGGCAATAGCAACGCGCTTCAGGCAGTCGGGGAAGTGTTTGAATTACGCGAATTCTTCGAGTGGCGGGGCCTGGGGTCCATCGATCATTCCGGCGTACGTATTCGGGAAAAGTATGCCCGATTTGATGCGGAACGCTTATTTGCTGTAGAGCCGGCTCATGTAGCCGATCCTAAAGCCTGCCAGTGTGGCGAAGTGCTTAAGGGCGTGCTTAAACCCTGGGAGTGCAAATTGTTTGGCGATCAGTGTAACCCTGAAACGCCTATCGGCGCGTTGATGGTGTCTACTGAAGGCGCCTGTTCCGCGTACTACAGCTACGGCAAAATCGACATAAAACAAGCCGTGGAACTAACCGAGTAAGCAGTATGAATAAACCTAAACGGACCCTGCGGGCCAAAACCATCACTATGGCTCATGGCGCCGGTGGCAAAGCCATGCGCGATCTGATTGAAGATGTATTTGTGGGGACCTTTGCTAATCCCGACCTGGAACAACTGGAAGATCAGGCTCGCTTTGAACTGGCCGAATTAATGCAGAGTGGCGCACAACTGGCGTTTACCACCGATTCTTACGTGGTTGACCCTGTAGAATTTCCGGGTGGCGATATTGGATCGCTGGCGGTGAATGGTACGGTAAATGATATAGCCGTGTCTGGCGCGATCCCAAAGTATTTGTCCTGCGGTATGATTTTAGAAGAAGGCCTCGATGTCGAGTTACTGCGGCGCGTGGTAGCGTCAATGAAAGCCGCCGCTGATAAGGCGGGGGTAACCATCGTCACTGGCGACACCAAGGTGGTGCCAAAAGGCAAAGGCGATAAAATTTTTATTAATACCAGTGGTATTGGAGTTATTCCCGAAGGCGTAAACATTTCAGCGTCTAACTGCCGGGTAGGCGATAAAATTATTGTTAACGGCCTGATTGGCGATCACGGTGCGGCAATTCTCAATGCCCGTGGCGATCTGGTGCTTGATGTGACATTAGAAACTGACTGCCAGGCGTTAAACGAACTGGTTCAAATCATGTTGGCGCAATGCCCGGATATTCATGCAATTCGGGATGCATCCCGGGGCGGAGTGGCTACTGTATTATGCGAGTTTGCCGAGTCCTCGGAAGTGAGCATTCGCCTGCAGGAAGAACAGATCCCGGTGCGAGAGACCGTACGTGGCGTTTGCGAAATACTAGGGCTTGATGCACTGTACTTTGCCAATGAAGGTAAACTCGTTGCGGCGGTCCCGGCCGATAATGCTGAGGCGGTGCTTGAGACGATGCGAAATCACCCGGCCGGCAAGGATTCAGCCATTATTGGTGAAGTCATTGAATCGAAATATAACCGCGTACTGGTAAAAACTCACTTCGGTGGAGAGCGCATTTTAGATATGCTGGTGGGTGAGCAACTGCCGCGGATTTGCTAGCGTTGACATAATCTTTTGTTAGCTGTGTGTTTGTTCGTAACTTTCCAGTAATTTATGAGCAACGGACTGTTGTTCCCGGCTTAACATGGTTTTTTCTGAAACAGAGCGCACCAATCTGTATTCTTGTTCCTTTGTGATGATGCCCCGGTTGGCGATTTTAAGAAAGTCTCTGAATGCTTTATTATGCATTGTGGTGAGCGAAGGCAAACCGCTCTCTTTCATTTTAAGATTCAGCTTATTCTGTTCATCCTGGCGCATTAAACCAGACAGCTCTAATTCGTCGTGAGCAGCCAGCCTTACAGAAGTTAAAGATCCTTTTAAAAGATTCTGCCTGGTAAAAATATCCATGGTTGATGGCTGTCCCTTTTCAAAAACAAGGGCTGTAAGTTCAGCGAGAATGTCTTTTTCTGTTTTCTTATCAGCACCGAGAAATTATATTAAAGGGCTCACAGAAACAGGCAGATTCACTTATCTTTGAAGCCCTTACATAATTATTTGATCACAATACCTTATAGCAATATTCCGGTATAGTGCGATGATTAATGTAGGAATTTTTAGGGAGATCCCTGATATTGCTTGGCGATTCAGGATCACAGGTTAAGGTTGTTCCTGCCTAACCTGTGGGGAAGGCATGCGCTGGCTTACATTTTGTCAGCGCAGCATCATATAAATCTGTAGGTTTTAATAACGCGAAAAAGGAGCCGCTCCTAAGACCGGCTCCTGCCCATGGCATTCAATAATTGGTGTGGGTCACCTAAATTGAAAACAACGATACTCCCATCATTGCAATAACCAGCCCAATAATTCTGTTTGCTGTAGGGATACTGCGCGAGACCAGTTTCGACACAGCAAAGCCCGTCGCTACCAGTGTGGCGCTGGTAACGAGGAAACCTGAAGCAAACAGAAAAGGGACGGAGCCGGCGGTCTCAAGACCATGGGCAAAACCGTGAAACATTGCAAAACAGGCCGCCAGGCTAACCGCCAGGCCCTGAGTTACGTTCTTACGTGTGGCTATAAGTAAGCCGGTGATTACGGATGTCAGGACGATGCCTGTTTCCATAAACGAAAAGCTGAAACCTGCTAAGCCTAATGAAAAACCACCAATCAATAATGCAAAAAATGCGGCAAGCATGGCCTTGCATTGTTTACCTGCAAAACCTGACGCCCAGTAGCCCATCGCTACCATGGCAATAAGGTGATCAATACCCATCATGGGGTGCGACAAACCAGCCAAAAAAGCATTCTGAACCGTTTCGTGACCGGTATGTGCAAAGGCCGGTGCTGTGATAGCAAGTGTGAGTAGAAGGCCGCTGGATATTTTTTGTGTACGTGTCATATTTTTACCTTACTGCGAAATCGAACAGTTATTAATGCGTTATTGCTTGTATAGCTGTTTAACAACAACTTTATTGTAATCGCTACTGTTTTAGCATTTTTTTAATTAACAATATTTAGCAAAACGGGTGCCAAACTAAAACTTACCGCTCAAAATGTTTTAAGTTCATGAAAAATATGTGTATTTCTATTGTTTTGTAGGATGATGGAATGTGTTCTGACTGGTAACTTGCTTGCCAGTTAGCATACAATTTGCAACTTCCTGTGCGCAGCGTAAAGGGCTGTTATTACTTATCTATTTTCCTGCGCCACTCTCTAATGGGCACACTGTCTAATAAATAAAGTGGATATCGCCAAGTTCTCCCTGCAAATAGCGTTTAAACTCCGCTGCTTTGCTGGCGGGAAAAGCAAAGCCCGGCGGATTTCCCGGTGTTGTTGGATTATAGGGTAGGCAAAAGTAGCAATGTTCCCCCGTGGTTTCTAACGCCACTCGTGTAACTTTGTGGACCGGAATTGAGGTTGAGCCAAACTGAATATGACCGTTGTTAAATGTTACGTAATTTACCGGATCCATTACCGTGGCGTCGGGCATGGTTTTATACCACTTCACTATCCAAACCAGGTTAAAAACACCGAGCATTAGCAACAGATTGACTTCTTGTCTCACTATCCAAAGTATCGAGCCCACACTTAAAGCGGCCAGGACACCATGTATTAATGTTTCTTTATTGATGGGATTGGATGAGGTCATTAATAAAGTCCGTTTTCATACATGCCTGTTGATTAATAAGGGCCTGTTCTGGCGCTACCGCAACACTTAGCTATACTTATACCGAATTGCAGACAGAATATGCAAACTTTTAATCCCACATTATAAAGCTCCATGACTGTTTCTTTGAGTACTCAGATTTTCGATGTTTGGAACTTAGCCAAAAGGATAAGACAATTCCCCTTTCTTTTTGTACGAAATATCTTACAAAGCTGTGAGATATGGTAGATTTTGTCTGTGCTAAAAACGTCGCTTAATTTTTAACATCATGAAAAATATAAAATAAATTTATTTTTGTAAGCTTTGGTCGGCAACGTTGACGCAAAAATATCCGACAGTGGATTAGCGTTCCTCACTCACAAGCGTATTATGAACGTGTCACACGGAAACACGACGAGTCAGGAAGACACACGGATGAACTTGGGATTACTCAGGATGAGTAAGACAGGGTAAGGAATTCTGTTTAAGGATAAAGGACAGGTCGGGAAGGCCGAATCAGGACAATTCCGGGATGGAAAATGCTGTAGCAGGATGTACGGTGCAAGAAGGAGCAATGGAAAGGGACCTGTTCAGGGAGAACAGCTCACGCAGGATGATGTGAGAAAAGAAGGAAAGGGGCGTATACGGATTTTAATCGGGACGATTTTAGTCGCAAGGGAACGCTGAGAAGGATGCTCAAAATTCAAAGAAAACGATGACTTCGGTCATCGTTTTTTTATGTCTACTGAAAACTGCTGAATTTTGTGCGTCGGATTGCCTGCCATTGTAACAAGTGCCTAAAATCCGCTGTCTAACGGCGTTATGCTGTACTATCATCCTTGGTAAATGAGCAACAGGGGATCGTGTCGATGGCAGACAGATTGAAATCAGCCGAAGTGTATCGCTACCAGACCGTCAGCGCAGCCTCTCTGGAAGAAGAGAGTGCGTTGCCAACAGAATGCGCCCTTGCTATCAGTTATAACGATATCAGTTATGCAGTAATGATGATGAGTCCCGATGACGTTAAGGATTTTGTTGTCGGATTTAGCCTGACCCAGGGAGTCATTGATTCGTCAGGTCAGATTCGTAGTATCAGTGTAAAGTTTGATAGCGAGCAGGGGGTTGCCGATGTGCAACTTAGCCCTCGCGCGCAATGGCAGTTCAGGTCTTATCAACGCCAGTTGGCCGGCAGTGCTGGTTGTGGTATATGCGGTACAGATGCACTCAGTTCTGCTTTACCCGAACTATCGGTGTTACCGCCTGCTCGGCTGCCCGACGTGTGCGCCTTTACCCATTTGCGTCATCGTGTCCGCGAATTCCAGCAGGCTCTCTATACGGGAGGTGCCCAGCACGCTGCCTTTTTTGTCACTAACGATGGTTGCATTACACTATGTCGTGAAGATATCGGGCGTCACAATGCCATGGACAAACTGATTGGTGCGCTGGCCTTATCACAAACTACTTTAAGCAACGGTTTTATGGTGCTAACCAGTAGATGTGGGCTTGAGTTGGTGCAAAAAGCCATACGCATTGGCCTGCCAACGCTGGTGACGCTGTCTGCACCCACCACGATGGCTGTGGAATGGGCTAAACGGTATCAGCTTAATCTGATTCATTTACCTCACCACAGCGCTCCCAGGGTGTATCACAGCTCAGCCAGGGACAATGCCGGCTAATTCTGAGTAACCGCAATACGATTATCAGACTGTGCTTTGGCCAGTTTAATGGCTATGTATTTAGAGGTCGGGGTGAATGACTCATCGCCATAACTTTCCAGCGGTACCAGTCCATTGGCTTCAGGAAAATATGCGGCCGCCTGGCCTTGCGGAATGTCATAGGCCACCAGAGTGAAACCCTGCACCCGGCGTTCCCTGCCGTCATTCCAGAGCGAAATCATGTCGACCTTATCACCCTCACTAAACCCAAGGCGGGCGATGTCCTGTACGTTAATAAAAACAACATAGCGCTGGCCAAACACCCCCCTGTAGCGGTCATCAAGACCATAGACCGTGGTATTGTACTGATCGTGTGAACGCAGTGTTTGCAGAATAAGGTCGGGTGTCTCCCCTGTGGGCAATTGCGCTGGCAGTAACTGCCCGGGTAATGGAATAGCGGCAAAGCCGGCTTTGTTATCAGCCGTGCGCCATTTTCTGGAAGCAGCCGGGTTTGGTAAGTGAAACCCGCCGGGTTGCGATAACTTCTGATTAAAGTTGGTAAAACCGGGAATGGTATCGGCAATCAGATCGCGGATGCGGCTGTAATCACTGCTCAGTGCATCCCAGTCCACCGGGTGGTTGCCTAATGTGGCTTTGGCCATACCGGCTACAATGGCTGGCTCTGAACGCAACAGCGCTGAGCCCGGAGGCAGTTGCCCATAGGAAATGTGTACCATCGAAAAGGTATCTTCTACCGTTACGCCCTGCGGCTGGCCGCCCTGAATATCTGCTTCGGTACGGCCCAGGCAAGGCAGAATAAGCGCGGTTTTACCGGTAATTAAATGAGATCGGTTGAGTTTGGTACTCACATGAACAGTGAGATCACATTGCTTTAAAGCCGCATGAGTGCGAGGCGTATCTGGAGTCGCTTGAGCAAAGTTGCCGCCCATGCCAATAAAGACTCTCGCGTGCCCCTGTTCCATTGCCTGAATAGCTTGTACCACGTTGTGACCGGGCGCACGGGGAACCGAAAATTCAAAGCGTTTTTCCAGTGCATCGAGTAGCCATTGCGGCGGCTTTTCGTCGATACCCATGGTTCTGTCGCCCTGCACATTACTGTGGCCTCGCACCGGTGATAACCCGGCCCCCGGTTTACCCACATTGCCGCGCAGGAGTTGCACGTTAATAATTTCCTGGATGATAGCAACCGAGTGCTTGTGTTGCGTGATGCCCATAGCCCAGCACATAATCACCCGCTCTGCCCGGCAGTACATACTGGCTGCCAGATAGATATCCTCCTGGCTAAGGCCGGACTGTTTTACAATGTCTGGCCAGGAGGTGGCTTCGACTAAGGCCAGGTAATCGTCAAGTCCGGTAGTGTGCCGGTTAATAAAGTCATGATCAAAAATGGCAGGGTGTTTATTGGTCTGGGCCTCTCTCTCCCATTCAAGCAGGCATTTGGCAATGCCGCGCATGACTGCCATATCGCCGCCTAATGCCGGGCGGAAGTAAGCGGTATTGGTGGGCGCATCGCCATTGGTTAGCATTTCCAAAGGATGTTGTGGATGCTGAAAACGTTCCAGGCCGCGCTCCTTGAGCGGATTAAAGCATACTACCTGAGCGCCACGTTCCACCGCTTCTCGTAACGGTTCGAGCATGCGCGGGTGATTGGTGCCGGGATTCTGGCCCAGTACAAATATCGCATCGGCTTTGGCAAAATCGTCGAAAACCACGGTGCCTTTGCCTACGCCCACGGATTGCTTCATGGCATGGCCACTGGCCTCATGACACATATTGGAACAGTCGGGAAAGTTATTAGTGCCAAACGCTCGCACAAACAACTGATATAGATAAGCCGCTTCATTACTGGTTCGTCCGGAGGTGTAAAATTCAGCCTGATCGGGACTGGCCAGTTGGTTGAGATGTTGAGCAATTAATGCAAATGCATCATCCCAGCTAATCTCTACATATTTATCTGTAGTGGGGTCGTACTGCATGGGGTGCGATAGCCGACCCTGGTCTTCCAACCAGTAATCACTGTGCTCTAACAGTTTAGATACTGTGTAGCGGTCAAAAAATGCCGGTCCAACCTGACGGCCTGAAGACTCCCAGTTAACCGCTTTAGCACCGTTTTCACAAAATTTAACCAGGCCGTTTTCCGGCGATTCTCCCCAGGCACAGCCCGGGCAGTCAAAACCATGATCCTGATTGGTTTTGAGCATTGCGCGCAGGTTTTTCAGCGGCTTTTCGCTGGCAATCCAGCTTTTGGTTACGCTCTTCAGGGCCCCCCAGCCACCGGCAGGGGCGGTATATTTCTGTACAGACTTATCAGCCATAGCACTTCCTGATCCTGCCTGGTTCCGGGACTGGCAGCTTGATTGTATTTTATAGCGTACAGTAAAGCAGAAATTAATAAGAGGACGCAAACGTATATCCGTCAGTCCTGTATCTTTTTACGACCAGTGTCATGGCGAGCCGGACATTATGCGGCGTGGTTGTGAGCCTTGAAACTGCTGATTCGCCGCTTAACTTAACTTCATCCAATGAATAATGATGGTGTTAACGCCAATGCCATATGCAAGATGTAACTGACCATTGTCTTCAAGGTTCATTATCAGAGGAGAACGAACCTCACGGTGAATAATAGACCCGTAATGCAGTTGTCGCAGTTCTTTTTTAGGTAGCAGGAGCGCTTATGTTCATCGCGCCTGCAGCTTCGATGGCTTGCAGGACCAGCCGTTGTTCGTAAATGGGAAAAGACAGAATCACTTCGTCTACGCCGGTTGCTGCGACAAACTGGTTCAACTGGTCCTCGGCTCTTTCCTTATCGCCAACCAGAGCATAGCGCAGAGTACTGTTAATACCGCGGATTTCCATTTCGTTAAGTTCCAGGCGAATATCTTCCACCGGCGGCGGCATTGGCTTGTTAGCATTTCGACGCAGATTGGCAAACTGCTGCTGAACTGAGGTAAAGAGCTGGCGGGCGTGATCATCGGTCTCACCAATAACCGCCATAACGCCGGCAGAAACATAAGGTTCGGCCAGTTGCACAGAGGGTTTAAAGTTCGCCCGGTAAATACTGATCGCATCGTTAAGCATATCCGGCGCAAAATGCGAGGCAAAGGAAAAGGGCAGGCCCATATGGGCTGCCAACTGAGCTGAATATAAACTGGAACCGAGTAACCAAATTGGCACATTGGTGCCGGCGCCGGGCACAGCAATAGGCTTTTGGCCTTCTTCAGGTGTGCCCAGCAATCGCTGAAGTTCAACGACATCCTCGGGATAGCGCTCGGCATCGCCCTGAATATCCCGACGTAACGCTTTGGCGGTCGCCATGTCAGTGCCAGGGGCACGGCCAAGCCCCAAATCTACACGATCGGGATACAGCTCCGCTAACGTACCAAATTGCTCGGCAATCACCAACGGTGCATGGTTAGGCAGCATAACGCCACCAGAGCCAATACGAATACGGTTGGTGATTGCGCCCACGCTAGATAACAACACTGCCGTCGCGGCACTGGCCACCGCCCGCATACCATGGTGTTCAGCCAGCCAGTAACGGGTAAAACCCGCCTGCTCAGCGGTTTGGGCTATAGCCTGGCTGCGCAGCAGTGCCTCGCGTACGGAACTGCCTTCGGCGACATGAGCAAGGTCTAGGAGCGACAGGGGAAAGGGTTCAGTCATGAAAATACCTGTTAGTTTGCATACCAAATACTATTGTGGCAAAACGTGAAATTAAAAGGCTGATTCGATCAGTTGCAATTCACCGGGATAAAGTTAACCCGGCACCGTTTGTCAGGTATCAGTGAATTATCTCTGTTATGGCCCATGACTTCGACTATACTTTTTGTATTTCAAATAGTTCAGTCATTTTTATGGGCGCTGTGCAAGCCAATACTGCGGTTTCTTTAGCAACACTGATTGCGTTATCCAAACGTGCGCGGGATGCGCTCGATGCTACCGAGTTACGCTTTATACTAGTCAATGAAACCCACCAACTTATTCCTTATCGCCATGCGGCATTTTTTTCTGAGGCGAGGGGCATTGAGTGTATTTCATCCTTAACCAACTTTGATGCACAGGCGCCTTTCGTCCAGTGGCTGGATAACTGGTTTAAAAGTTTACCAAAACAAGCCAAAAGTCCGCACTTCTCGGTGGATTTGCGACAGCTTGGCAACGATCAGCAATGGCAGGACTGGCTTCCGCCACACCTTACCGTGTTTACTATTGAATCGCGGACCCAGGTTTCGGGCAGCACGTTGTTGATAGCGAAGGATACGCCGATGTCTGCTGAAGACATTGCATTAATGGAAGAATGGATAGATAGTTGGCGTTATATTTATAGGGATAAAAACACACTGACGAAGAGCGATAAACTGTCATTCTGGCGCAAACACCTGTTTGGCAAGAAGCACAAGTTAATGATTGCCGGTCTGCTCGTTGCTTTTTGTTGTATTCCAGTTCGTTTATCAGTGTTGGCGCCCGCCGAGATTATTCCTTTATCACCAACCATAATCAGAGCGCCTATGGACGGCATAATTGATAAGTTGTTGGTCACACCGAATGAGCACGTGAGTGCTGGCGACGCACTGGTAGAATTTGATCAAATCCAACTGTTGAGCCGACTGGATTCGGCCAGACAAGCACTGGAAACTGCCCGCGCTGAATATGGACAGGAGGCGCAAAATGCATTGTTTGACAGAGAAAGTAAGGCCCGGCTGTCGATTTTAAAAAGCCGTATCGAAGAAAAAGAAATCGATGTGCAGTTTCTTGAAGCCTTAAAGCAGCGCAGTGTTATTAGTGCCCCTCAGAACGGGCTGGTATTAATTGATGATGTGTCTGAATGGATTGGTCGGCCGGTAGTTACCGGTGAAAAGATATTTAAATTGGCTGATGAAAAACAGGTGCAGGTAGAAGCATGGGTCGCCCCGGCCGATCTGATAGCGTTTTCGGATGCTGCGCCAGTGACGGTTTTTCTGAGTGCCGATCCCACCCGGCCCGTTCAGGCCTCGTTAACCTATCTGTCGCACGAGGCGGAGCTACAACCAGATGGCATTTATGCTTATCGCATGCGCGCCACACTGGAAGGCGAATCGGGCGATCCGGTACGTATCGGACAGAAAGGAACAGCCAGAATTGACGGTGACCGAACCCTGCTTATTTACTGGATCCTGAGAAGGCCCTGGGCGGCATTACGCGGCTGGCTAGGGATATAACCATGTCAGCAACGGCTAACAGGGGGGCTTTACTGCCGCACATGCGGGATGATCTTAAGCTTTATGCTGGCCCTTATAACCGGGCGGGCACCCCAACCTGGACCATCTATGATCCAGCGCGCAACCTGTACTTTCAGATTGGCTGGTTAAGCTTTGAAATAATGTGCCGCTGGCAACTCAGGCAGCCGGCCCAGATAGTACAAAGTATCGAAGATGAAACGGCTTTACAGGTGTCGGTGGCAGAAGTGCAGGAAGTATCAGACTTTCTGGTTAAGCATGATCTGGTGCTGCATACCCATCAGGCCCAAACACTACAAAAATGCGAGCGATTTAAGGCCCGGCAGCAACACTGGGCTCAACGGTTGTTTCACAGTTATTTGTTTTTCCGGATTCCGTTATGGAATCCCGATCGGTGGTTAGCCCGCCATCTCAATAAAGTTCGCTGGTTGGGCAGTCGTTACTTTACATTACTGACATGGCTGGTGTTGTTTACCGGCCTGATCCAACTTAGCCGACAGTGGGACAGTTTTACCCATAGCTTTGTTGATATGTTTAGTTTGGCCGGGATGGTGTCCTATGGTGTTACCCTGGTGCTGGTTAAGCTGCTGCATGAGTTTGGGCATGCATTTACTGCCAGGCATTTTGGCTGCAACGTGCCGAGAATGGGACTCGCCTTTCTGGTTATGTTCCCCATGGCCTACACCGATGTGAATGATGTGTGGAAGTTGGCCGATAGGCGTCAGCGCTTACTGGTGGGTGCCGCCGGCATCCGCACCGAACTTACCATTGCGGCCTGGTCGACACTGCTGTGGGCTTTGCTTCCTGCCGGCGTGTTAAGAGATAGCGCATTTCTGCTGGCGACCACCACCTGGATCAGCACTTTGCTGATTAACGTATCGCCGTTTATGCGCTTTGACGGCTATTTCTTGCTGATGGACTGGCTGGAAATGCCAAACCTTCATCAGCGTGCTTTCGCCCTCGGACGCTGGCGCCTGAGGGAATGGTTGTTCAGGCCGAAACATTCTGTACCCGAGCATTTTTCACCGTCACGTTACCGCTTCCTGCTGGCTTTCTGTTACGTCATCTGGCTTTACCGGTTAATCACTTTTCTGGGGATTGCGTTGATGGTGTACTGGTATTTTCCGAAACCGCTGGGACCGCTCCTGGCGGCAGTAGAAATTTACTGGTTTATTGGCAAACCCATTGGGTCTGAATTGAGCGCCTGGTTTGAAATGAGGAAAGAAATAGTGGCGAGTTCACGTTTTGTTAAAACCGCTTTTGTGTTGTTACTGATTCTTGGTATTGCCATCATACCCTGGGATCCAAGGATCGCAGCCCAGGGGCTGATAAAACTGCCAGTTGTACAAAATATTGCTGCGCCCGCATCGGCAGTAATTGTTGATGTGGCAGTTCCCTCCGGACAGCATGTTAATCAGGGAGAACGCGTGATACAGCTTGAATCCCCCGATTTATCTTTTGAACTTGCATCGTTAGAACAACAGCAAGAGCAGCTTGAGCAGCAAATTACGCTTAGTCAGTTAGTTAATCGTGAGCGCCAGCGCTTACCGGTTTTGCAGTCCCAACTGACCAATGTGAAACTCGACATAGAGCGGATTGAAGCCCGCTTAGCACAATTACAATTGTCTGCTAAAGTCAGCGGAAAATTTGTTGCTTCCGAACTGGAGCTTACCCAGGGAGACTGGGTGGCCGAACGCACTATTCTGGGCAAGGTTCTTGATGAGAGCAGCGTGTCAGCGCATGTGTATCTCGACCAAACCAGCGTTAAGCGTGTTAGTGTTGGGGATAAGGCAATGTTTTATGCGGAGTCGGGTGTTATCGCACCCCTGGCGTTAAGCGTGGTCAGAATTGATACTGATACCACACGAAACCTTACAGATGGCGCTCTGGCTGCTTTATATGGCGGGGATCTGGTGGTAGCGGAAAAGGACTCCCAGCTAGTGCCGGAGGATGCGTTGTATCAGGTAGTTCTGAGTCCTCAGGAGTCTGAGAGTATAACGTTACCCAACGAGCTTCGCGGGCAGGTGGTTATTCACGGTAAGTCGCAGTCCTGGTTAGGCGATCATCTGCGCTACGCCGCGGCCATCTTCCGCCGGGAAGCCGGTTTTTAAACCGCGCCGGCACCGACGCGGTTTAACTGCAGTCGATAAATACTGCTTAACTTTCTGCTGAGCGGGCGAGTTGTATTAATGCATCACGCTTTGCTTTCCAGACAAAGTGGTTTTGCATTTGTAATTGTTCGCTAAATCGCATTTGCCCCATTGGTTGTTCGGCCATTGCAGAAACATCCATACTATTAGCAACGGTAATGGTGATGACGGTTTCAACCTGATTTCCCAGCGCATCCCGGGCAATCACGCGGATTATCAGGCTACCGTTAAATTCTGCCGGCGGAATACCGTAAAACTCACCCTTGGTACTGTCGAAAGACAGCCATTGCGGGAGCGTTTCGCCATTCGCCATCACGGCCGTAAGCGCGATATCCATATTAGGGTCGGTGCTGGCAAAAGTGTCGGTTGGAATCACAACAGAAATACTCTGGCCCGAAGCAAACGATTGTTCCGGGATATCCCGTTGTAAAACTAACTCCGCTGAAGCGGTATCATAAGAGGACAGGGCGCTGCTTTGGTCGTTGCCAGACTGCTCACCGGTTAGAGTAAAGTCTGCGCCACCGCTGTCTCCCGACGAGCTGCTACTACTGTTTACCACGGCTGCAGCACCAGCTCCTGTAGGCACAGTGCCGCCTGTATCAACCGGCGCAGTGTGATAGGCGGGATCGGCATCAACAGATGCCGAGTCACCGTTGTTGGTCAGATCCGTATCGGTTTGGTTTGCTGATACACTGGCGCTGTTAACCACTTCTGAGGTATCGGTAGTTCTAACAACTATCTGTAAAACCGCCGATTCTCCGCTGGCAAGAGTGCCAACGGACCACTGTCCGGTGGTGGCATCGTAGCTGCCGTCGGAACTCACAAACGTAAAGCCGGCGGGTAACTGATCGGTCACCATCACATTGGTGGCGGCATCCGGACCGGTGTTACTGACGGTTAACGTGAAGGTCACGTCATCACCTACATTCGGCGAGGCGTTATCCACGGTCTTGCTTAATCCCAGATCGACGGCCTGGGCATCCACGCTGACACTGTCACTGTTATCACTGCTATCCAGTTCAGTTTGATCGGCGGTCACGCTGGCGGTATTGGTTACCGCGCTGCTGTCGGTGGTGGTCGCCACAATCGTTAAGGTCGCGGAGGCACCACTAGCAAGACTACCTACGGACCACTGTCCGGTGGTGGCATCGTAGTGACCGTCACTTGACACAAAGGTAAAGCCCGCCGGCAATTGATCGGTGACCACCACATTGGTGGCCGCATCCGGGCCGGTATTGGAAACGGTGAGGGTGAAGCTGACGTTATCGCCGAGATTCGGCGAGGCGTTGTCCACAGTTTTGCTTAATGCTAGATCGATGGCCTGGGCATCGACACTGACGCTGTCGGTATTATCGCTGCTATCCAGTTCGGTCTGATCCGCCGTTACCGAGGCGGTGTTAGTCACCGCGCTGCTGTCGGTGGTGGTCGCGACGATGGTTAACGTTGCTGACGCACCACTGGCTAAACTACCCACGCTCCATAATCCTGTCGCCGCATCGTAGCTGCCGTCAGAACTCACAAACGTAAAGCCGGCCGGTAACTGATCGGTGACCATGACATTAGTCGCCGCATCCGGACCAGAGTTGCTGACGGTTAACGTGAAGCTGACGTCGTCACCTAAGTTCGGTGAGGTGTTATCCACGGTTTTACTCAATGCTAAATCAATCGCCTGAGCATCCACGCTGACACTGTCTGTATTATCACTGCTATCCAGTTCAGTCTGATCGGCTGTGACTGAGGCCGTGTTGGTCACCGCGTTGCTGTCGGTGGTGGTCGCGACGATGGTTAACGTTGCTGACGCACCGCTGGCCAATGAACCCACGCTCCATAGTCCGGTGGTCGCATCGTAGCTACCGTCGGAACTCACAAACGTAAAGCCGGCGGGTAACTGATCCGTCACAACCACATTAGTCGCCGCATCCGGACCAGAGTTGCTGACGGTTAACGTGAAGCTGACGTCGTCACCTAAGTTCGGTGAGGTGTTATCCACGGTCTTGCTTAATCCCAGATCCACAGCCTGGGCATCCACGCTGACACTGTCAGTATTATCACTGCTATCCAACTCGGTCTGATCGGCCGTGACCGAGGCGGTATTGGTCACCGCGCTGCTGTCGGTGGTGGTCGCGACAATCGTTATGGTCGCGGAGGCACCACTGGCCAGTGACCCCACGCTCCATAATCCTGTCGCCGCATCGTAGCTGCCGTCGGAGCTCACAAACGTAAAGCCCACCGGTAACTGATCGGTGACCATGACATTAGTCGCCGCATCCGGACCAGAGTTGCTGACGGTTAACGTGAAGCTGACGTCGTCACCTAAGTTCGGTGAGGTGTTATCCACGGTTTTACTGATATTCAGGTCAATGGCCTGGGCATCCACCGTGGCGGAGTCACTATTATCACTACTATTCAGCTCAGTTTGATCGGCGGTCACGCTGGCGGTATTGGTTACCGCGCTGCTGTCGGTGGTGGTCGCCACAATCGTTAAGGTCGCGGAGGCACCACTGGCTAAACTACCCACTGTCCACAAGCCGGTGGTGGCATCGTAATTTCCGTTAGCGCTGACAAAGGTAAAGCCGGTCGGTAACTGATCGGTGACCACGACATTAGTCGCGGTATCCGGACCAGAGTTGCTGACGGTTAACGTGAAGCTCACGTCGTCACCTAAGTTCGGTGAGGTGTTATCCACGGTCTTGCTTAATGCCAGATCCACGGCCTGGGCATCCACGCTGACACTGTCAGTATTATCACTGCTATCCAGCTCCGTCTGATCCGCCGTGACCGAGGCGGTATTGGTTACCGCGCTGCTGTCGGTGGTGGTCGCCACAATAGTCAACGTCGCGGTAGCACCACTGGCCAGTGACCCCACGCTCCATAAGCCTGTCGCCGCATCGTAGCTGCCGTCGGAGCTCACAAACGTAAAGCCCGCCGGTAACTGGTCGGTGACCACGACATTGGTGGCGGCATCCGGACCAGAGTTGCTGACGGTTAACGTGAAGCTGACGTCGTCACCTAAGTTCGGTGAGGTGTTATCCACGGTTTTACTCAATGCTAAATCAATCGCCTGAGCATCCACGCTGACACTGTCTGTATTATCACTGCTATCCAGTTCAGTTTGATCAGCCGTAACGCTAGCGGTATTGGTTACCGCGCTGCTGTCGGTGGTGGTCGCCACAATCGTTAAGGTCGCGGAGGCACCGCTGGCCAATGAACCCACGTTCCATAATCCGGTGGTCGCATCGTAGCTGCCGTCGGAACTGACAAAGGTAAAGCCGGCCGGTAACTGATCGGTGACCACGACATTGGTGGCGGCATCGGGGCCGGTGTGGGAGACGGTCAGGGTAAAGCTGACGTCGTCACCTAAGTTCGGTGAGGTGTTATCCACGGTTTTACTCAATGCTAAATCAATCGCCTGGGCATCCACGCTGACACTGTCAGTATTATCACTGCTATCCAGTTCAGTCTGATCGGCCGTGACACTGGCGGTATTGGTCACCGCGCTGCTGTCGGTGGTGGTCGCCACAATCGTTAAGGTCGCGGAGGCACCACTAGCAAGACTACCTACGGACCATAAGCCGGTGGTGGCATCGTAATTACCGTTAGCGCTGACAAACGTAAAGCCCGCCGGTAACTGGTCGGTGACCACCACATTAGTGGCGGTATCCGGGCCAGAGTTGCTGACGGTTAACGTGAAGCTGACCTCGTCGCCTAAGTTCGGTGAGGTGTTATCCACGGTCTTGCTTAATCCCAGATCCACGGCCTGGGCATCCACCGTGGCGGAGTCACTATTATCACTGCTATCCAGTTCGGTTTGATCGGCGGTCACGCTGGCGGTATTGGTCACCGCGTTGCTGTCGGTGGTGGTCGCGACGATAGTGAGTGTGGCAGTGGCACCGCTGGCCAATGAACCCACGCTCCATAGTCCGATGGTGGCATCGTAGCTGCCGTCGGAACTCACAAAGGTAAAGCCGGCCGGTAACTGATCGGTGACCACGACATTGGTGGCGGCATCCGGGCCGGTGTTGCTGACGGTTAACGTGAAGCTCACCTCGTCACCTAAGTTCGGTGAGGCGTTATCGACGGTTTTACTGATATTCAGGTCAATGGCCTGGGCATCCACCGTGGCGGAGTCACTATTATCACTACTATTCAGTTCAGTTTGATCGGCTGTGACTGAGGCCGTGTTGGTCACCGCGCTGCTGTCGGTGGTGGTCGCGACGATGGTTAACGTTGCTGACGCACCGCTGGCCAATGAACCCACGTTCCATAGTCCGGTGGTCGCATCGTAGCTGCCGTCGGAACTCACAAAGGTAAAGCCGGCCGGTAACTGGTCGGTGACCACCACATTTGTCGCGGTATCCGGGCCAGAGTTGCTGACGGTTAACGTGAAGGTCACGTCATCACCTACATTCGGCGAGGTGTTATCCACGGTTTTACTGATATTCAGGTCAATGGCCTGGGCATCCACCGTGGCGGAGTCACTGTTATCACTGCTATCCAGCTCAGTTTGATCGGCTGTGACTGAGGCCGTATTGGTGACCGCGCTGCTGTCGGTGGTGGTCGCGACGATGGTTAACGTTGCTGACGCACCGCTGGCCAATGAACCCACGCTCCATAGTCCGGTGGTGGCATCGTAGCTGCCGTCGGAACTCACAAACGTAAAGCCGGCCGGTAACTGATCGGTCACCACCACATTAGTGGCGGTATCCGGGCCGGTGTTGCTGACGGTTAACGTGAAGCTGACGTCGTCACCTAAGTTCGGCGAGGCGTTATCCACGGTCTTGCTTAATCCCAGATCCACGGCCTGGGCATCCACCGTGGCGGAGTCACTGTTATCACTGCTATTCAGTTCAGTTTGATCCGCCGTAACGCTAGCGGTATTGGTTACCGCGCTGCCGTCGGTAGTGGTCGCCACAATCGTTAAGGTCGCGGAGGCACCGCTGGCCAATGAACCCACGTTCCATAATCCGGTGGTCGCATCGTAGCTGCCGTCGGAACTGACAAAGGTAAAGCCGGCCGGTAACTGATCGGTGACCACGACATTGGTGGCGGCATCGGGGCCGGTGTTGGAGACGGTCAGGGTAAAGCTGACGTCGTCACCTACATTCGGTGAGGTGTTATCCACGGTTTTACTCAATGCTAAATCAATCGCCTGGGCATCCACGCTGACACTGTCAGTATTATCACTGCTATCCAGTTCAGTCTGATCGGCCGTGACACTGGCGGTATTGGTCACCGCGCTGCTGTCGGTGGTGGTGGCGACAATGGTGAGTGTCGCTGACGCACCACTGGCTAAACTACCCACGCTCCATAATCCTGTCGCCGCATCGTAGCTGCCGTCAGAACTCACAAAGGTAAAGCCGGCGGGTAACTGATCAGTCACCACCACATTGGTGGCGGCATCCGGGCCGGTGTTATTGACGGTTAACGTGAAGGTCACGTCATCACCTACATTCGGTGAGGCGTTATCCACAGTTTTACTGATATTCAGGTCAATCGCCTGGGCATCCACGCTAACACTGTCAGTATTATCACTGCTATCCAACTCGGTCTGATCGGCCGTGACACTGGCGGTATTGGTCACCGCGCTGCTGTCGGTGGTGGTCGCGACAATCGTTATGGTCGCGGAGGCACCACTGGCCAGTGACCCCACGCTCCATAATCCTGTCGCCGCATCGTAGCTGCCGTCGGAACTCACAAAGGTAAAGCCCGCCGGTAACTGATCGGTCACCACCATATTTGTCGCGGTATCCGGACCAGAGTTGCTGACGGTTAACGTGAAGCTGACGTCGTCACCTAAGTTCGGTGAGGTGTTATCCACGGTCTTGCTTAATGCTAAATCAATCGCCTGGGCATCCACGCTGACACTGTCAGTATTATCACTGCTATCCAGATCGGTTTGATCAGCGGTTACGCTGGCGGTATTGGTCACCGCGCCGCTGTCGGTGGTGGTGGCGACAATGGTGAGTGTCGCTGACGCACCACTGGCCAGTGACCCCACGCTCCATAATCCTGTCGCCGCATCGTAGCTGCCGTCGGAACTCACAAAGGTAAAGCCCGCGGGTAACTTATCGGTGACCACCACATTGGTGGCGGCATCGGGGCCGGTGTTAGAGACGGTCAGGGTAAAGCTGACGTCATCGCCTAGATTGGGTGAGGCGTTATCCACGGTCTTGCTCAATGCTAAATCAATCGCCTGGGCATCCACGCTGACACTGTCAGTATTATCACTGCTATCCAGTTCAGTTTGATCGGCCGTGACACTGGCGGTATTGGTCACCGCGCTGCTGTCGATAGTGGTCGCGACAATCGTTATGGTCGCGGAGGCACCACTGGCCAGTGACCCCACGCTCCATAATCCTGTCGCCGCATCGTAGCTGCCGTCGGAGCTCACAAAGGTAAAGCCCGCCGGTAACTGATCGGTGACCACCACATTAGTGGCGGTATCCGGGCCGGTGTTGCTGACGGTTAACGTGAAGCTGACGTCGTCACCTAAGTTCGGTGAGGTGTTATCCACGGTCTTGCTTAATCCCAGATCCACGGCCTGGGCATCCACCGTGGCGGAGTCACTATTATCACTACTATTCAGTTCAGTCTGATCGGCTGTGACTGAGGCCGTATTAGTCACCGCGCTGCTGTCGGTGGTGGTCGCGACGATGGTTAACGTTGCTGACGCACCACTGGCTAAACTACCCACGTTCCATAATCCTGTCGCCGCATCGTAGCTGCCGTCGGAACTCACAAAGGTAAAGCCCGCCGGTAACTGATCGGTGACCATGACATTAGTCGCCGCATCCGGACCAGAGTTGCTGACGGTTAACGTGAAGCTCACGTCGTCACCTAAGTTCGGTGAGGTGTTATCCACGGTCTTGCTTAATCCCAGATCCACGGCCTGGGCATCCACCGTGGCGGAGTCTGTATTATCACTGCTATCCAGTTCAGTCTGATCGGCTGTGACCGAGGCGGTGTTAGTCACCGCGCTGCTGTCGGTGGTGGTGGCGACAATGGTGAGCGTTGCTGACGCACCACTGGCTAAACTACCCACGCTCCATAACCCGGTGGCCGCATCGTAGCTGCCGTCGGAACTCACAAAGGTAAAGCCGGCCGGTAACTGATCGGTGACCATGACATTAGTCGCCGCATCCGGACCAGAGTTGCTGACGGTTAACGTGAAGCTGACGTTATCGCCTAAATTCGGTGAAATATTGTCTACCGTTTTAGTTAAGCCTAAATCTATGCCTGGCGTGCTATCAGTGGTGCCGAGAATCAAAATGTTTAAGGTCGCTGTTGAGGTATCACCATCCGCGTCGGTGATCTGATAGCTGAAAACCTCACTGAGCTGGTCGCCGTTGTCGAGTGAATCAACAGTTGCGTTGTTATCGTCCAGGCTATAGCTGTAACTGCCATCCGCGCCAATGGTTAGTGAGCCAAAATCACCGGTTACTTCTGTGCCATTGCTGCTACTGGTGGAATTTACTGCCACCGAAGTTAAGGGCGCTGTGTTGCCTTTGCTTACCAGAGTCACTTCCAACTGGCCGTCGGCACCTGCAGTGTCGCTAACGTCGCCGGTTGCGCTGGCTACAATAACGTTACCAGTAACAGCGGTCGACGGCGAGCTGGCCGTACCTTCGGTGATGTTGACCTGATCGGCATTGGCAACCGGCGCATCGTCAGTGATCGCAACATTAACGGTGTGGCTGACGACATTGCCAAAGGCATCGTAGCTCTGCACGGTGATCGCGTCGGTTATGCTGCCGCTGCTGTGGTTTGCGTTATCAGTAAGTGTATAAGAAAACTCACCGGTGGATGCATCAAGGCTCCAGGTACCGTAAATGCCTGAGCCTGATTGGCCGGAAACAAAGGTTTGTTCTGTGGGCGCTGTCAGGGTTATCGCTCCTGACTCCGCCGTGCCCGCCGCATTGCTGCCGCTGGCCAGGTCGCTTTCCAGTACTGTCAGTCCTGAATAAACCTCGGGCACCGTGATGGCAATACTGTCGCTGTCGTAAAGGTTTTGCCCGTCCTGACTAAAAATGGTGAGGAAGTCTGAGCCCACAAAGTCGGTGTCCGGGGTATATTGTAAGGTAGCCAGTGCAGCATTGATGGCGGTTTGGCTGCCTTCGATAATCAGTCGGCCGGTGCCATTGTCGGTAATCGATGCACTGCCTGCGGTAACATTTAATATGCCGTTATCAACCGCCAGAATGACGCGGCTCAGATCGCCATCCACGTCGGTTACTTCGATAAGACTGTTATTTAAATCAGAAAAGCTGTAGGGCGTGTTTTTGGCAGTTTCAACACCGGATGAAAAGTTTGAGCTGTTGTTGAACTGGTTAACCGGCGCATCATTACTGCCGTAAACCGTTACTGTGATAAGTGCATCAGAAATTACACCTGCGGCATCTTCCATGCGATAGGTAAAAGTGTCAGTCACCGAGTCAGCGGCCGTCATGCCAATTACGGTGCTATTGGCCGCATCTACGGCGTAACTGTAGGTACCATCTGCATTTATGGTTAAGGTACCGTAACTCCCATCAACTGTTACCCCGGAGTTATCTACCAGGGTTTCGCTTGGCAGCGATGGCTGGGTAACATCATCAAAGCTGCCGGCCGTAGCGGCGATGACCGTTTGGGGATCGTTGTTGTCTGCATCCGAATCATTACTGAACACCTGACCGCCGGCATTATTGCCGATACTGGCGCTGAGTGAGTCATCCCCGGCTACCGGCGCGTCATTTGCTCCATTTATAGTTATCACCAGTTGTGAACTGGATAAACCGTTACCCAGATCATTACCCACCACATAGGTAAATGTTTCGGTCAGGGACTGACGGCTGTTGAGCGCATTGACTACGCTGTTTGCATTATCGACCACATAACTGTATGAGCCGTCACCATTCAAAGTGAGAGTGCCGTAGTTGCCTGTGATGGTTTGGTTGGTGGTGCCGCTTCCTACCAACGTGGAGTTGCCATCTGTGGCGATTGATACCACAAATTCAGTGGCACTGAGCGGTCCGGTATCATTGCTGAGCAAATTACCAGTAGGATCAACGCCGCTGGTAATTACCGCGCCGGTGTTGCCATTATCACCTTGTTCAGTTGCAGTGGTGCTATCGCTGACCGCAGTAGAGTCGTTCTGGCCTGCGCCATAAACGGTAATGATCAGTTGCGCTTCACTGGTTTCGCCGGCTGCATCCTGCATGCTGTAAGTGAAGATATCCTCAACCGATTCGCCCTCTGATATCGCCGGATTATCAGTATTGGCGGTATACGTGTATGACCCGTCAGCCTGTAACATCAACTCACCATGTGCACCCTGATAAGTTGCACCGGTGGCGCCGCTGCCTGCCGAGAAAGAAAAGCTGGTACCGGCCGGGCTGGTAACCTTATCACTGCTTAATAATACCGAGGTGACGACGCCATTGGTGTAGGTCACATCCGTTACCGTGGTGCCGGCTGGCACACCGGTACCTGTTACGGTCATGCCAATGCCGATAGTACCGTCAATGTTGGTTAATCCGGTCAGTTCGGTGCTGCCGGTTGTAGCGCTTGACTGCAGTTGTGCCTGGGCGCCCTTCGAGGCGTTTTCAGTTTGTGAGGTGGAATCTTCAAACGACACAAATGAGTAGGTCGCCAGAAAGGCTTGTGGGTCGCTGATTGCAACATAATCCGATCCGTTCCAGTAATAATTTGGTGTCTGACTGAGTGGGATCCCGTAGGTACCATCAGCATTTTCAATCGGGGCAGAGGTGGCCGTTACCTGAGAGAAGGTTGCGCCATTATCAGCAGAATAGTACAACGCATTGTAAGTAACATTACCCCCGGTGTTGGTTAAATCGATATAAAGTTCATCGCCCGCTGCTACTTTGTTTCCAAGTGAAGCGCCTGCCGCTGAGCTAAAGGTAAGCTGATAGCTACCGGTATTCACGGTTACCGTTGCAGCATCTGCGCTACCCTGCGCGGAAAGGCCGGTTATTGTTAGTGTGTCACTGCTATCCACATCGGTATCGTTAGCCAGTAAATCGCCGGTTGCGGTGAAGCCGGTGGAAGTAAAACCAGATTCGGCAAGGGTTGTTGACTCTTTGGCGCTGTTATAATCGTCATTTGCAACAGGGGCGTCGTTGCTGCCCTGAATGGTAATAGTCAGGCTGGCCGTTGAATAACCGCCGTTTCCGTCTGCGATAGTGTAGGTAAAGGTTTCAGATGCTGTGCCACCAAGTAACGCGTCAACCGCGGCGTTAGTATTGTCCACAACATAGGTATAAGCACCGTCCTGGCTTATCGTTAAAGTACCATACTGACCCGTTACTGCGGTTGAGCCCGTTGCTGGGATGTTAGTGGTTCCGCCATGCACTGAAGCGGCCACTTCGGTTACTGTCAGGGAGTCGTTGTTACTATCGGTATCATTGGTTAATACGTTGCCGGTTGCATCCACACCAGCAGTGATAATTCTTACCGGCGACTCGTCCCGGTCGGTGCCCAGTTCTACCGCTGCAGTGTTATCGTCGTTAGTAGCAACGGGATCATTGTTAGCAGGCTGCAAGTCGACCAGTTCGTTTAACTGTGAGTCTACCCGATCCGAGGACGATTTTACTTCAGCTATACTGTAGGTACCCGCTTCGGCTCCGGTGGAAACATTCAGGTTAGAGGTTGTCAGGCTATCAAAGTAGGCCTGATCAACAACCAGTATAAAACCAAAATTATCACTGACGTCATTATCACCATCCTGGTTGCCATCTGCCTGCGCAGTGGCCAGGTCAGTAAAGTCGGCGTCGGTCCAGAAATAGAAGCCTTTAACTTCTCCCTGAACCTTCAGCGGGCGGCTTATCCAGCCATAGTAGTCGGTGCCACCAATGTTGATCCCGATTGCCGATACGTCATTACCGCTAAAGTACTGACTATCGTAGTTATTGTCATCAACCGTAACATTGCCAAGACCGTTGCTGTAGTTACCGTCTGAGATAATAATGCTATGTGATTCCTGCTCTTTTTCTACCCAATTCTCGGTGTTATCGATAAGGCCGTCGCCGTCGGTGTCCCGAATCATCGCGTAAGCATTTACAAAGGAATATGTAGCCCACTCAACCTCGAGAGTTTCACCATCAATGGTCATTGAGCCCTGATCGTTTTCACTCAGGGAATTCTCGTTGGCCTGACGGGTATCCGTGGCAAATACTGCGTCGGCAAAATGCTGGCCTTCGTCACCACGGGTATCTGTACCGTTGTTGATTAAGCTATCGAGCAGGTGGCCATATTCTTCAACCAGCACGCGGGTCGAGGCTTCTGCGCCGAATTGTTCAATGTAATCTGCATTGAGATAAATTGTGGGCTGACCGTCTGTACCGGTGGCAGAAAAAGCGCCTAGTGCGCCATTCAGCGTCTGATTGTCGAGTAGCGTGACTTGCACATCCAAGGCATCAGAAAGCACGTCCTGTCGGGTCGCTTCCATGGATTGCAGCCAGGCCACATCAATACGCTTATTATCGGCACTAAAGATGGCGAACAGATCGTCCGCTGATGCATTTTGCAGAAACGCTTTGATTTGCGCCGTAGCCAGCTCCGTTGCCCGGTTGGTTTTATCGTGTGCTACGGCAAGCTGAAAGTAGTTTTCCGGGGCCTCAGAATCGCCGCGATCCTGAACGGGATCGTCCAGCTGTGTATCGGGTTCTGCTGCCGCCTCGGCGGTTGTGGCAACCGCCGCCCCATCAAACATCAGACGCTGTTCTAACTGTAAAATGTCTAATGCTGGGCGTGAATTTTCAGCATTGCTACGATCAGTCATCTAAGGTCTCCCCAGATCCTTTGTTAAAACTTAGTTGTTGGGTGGGCGACGTGATATTAATACGACCGCTCATTCCGGGCAGTAACTCGGTATGCGCATTTTCGAGGTTGGCAAACACCTTTATGGACTGGCTCAGTGCATCCACTTTGCCGGTTGTGTAGCTAATGGTGGCCGAGTAAGTCGCTTGGGTATCGGTTACAAATACCGACAGCGGATAGTCGGCTGTAAGCCACGTCAGCCAAGATGACGGTGCGATAAATTCCACTCGTAACGACTCGTTATTCTGCAGTTCAAGAATGGGTTTACCGGTTTCCACAAATTCATTGGCGTTAACAAATTTATCTGACACGGTGCCAGAGTAGGGGGCAGTCAGTATACATTTGCTAATAACGGCGTTTAATAATGAAACCTCTGCCTCGGCTTTCATAACTTCAAGACGGCTATTTTCCAGTTCTACCAAGCCTATGGCTTCCATTTCTGCCATGCGATTGGTGCCCTTGAGTTTGTTTTGGGCGACCTGGGCCTCAATGCGAGCTTTATCTAATCGGGCATTTTCTGCGTCACAGTTAAACTCAACCAAGTGTTGTCCTGCTTGTACATACATGCCTTCACGTACATGAAGCGTTTTAATGCTGCCAGTCATTTCAGCACTCAGGGTGGCAAACTGTTGTGCCGTAATTTGCGCTCTGAGCTCTTCAGCCGCCAAGGTAAAAGCGGGCGTTTGTGCAACGGCAGAACGGACTAATGCCAGCATCAGAGTGGACATCAGGTATACATAAACGATAGTTTTCATGAGCATTTACACTACAGGAATTTCAGGCAGACTTATCTGGTTTACATCCGTGCTCAACCACTGCTCTATTATTTTACTTAACTCGTTCAGATCCATTTCATCCACACTACCAATAACCGGCTCATCGCCCAGGCTGGTTTGCAACAGCCCCAGAGCCTCGGCATATTTGGACATAGCCTCATAGCGTCTCAGTTCACTGAGTATGGTTGTGACACTGGCAGATATCCGGCGCTGGTTACCCGCCATGTTGCCTTCTGTTTTACTCAGCGCTATCTGCTCTAATTGTGAGTCGACAGCAAACAGGTCGTCAGAGCGGTGGTACTGCATCAGGGCATTATTAAACTGGTGAACCGCCAGATGGACCTTGGTGAGTGTGGTCATTTGTAACGCGATACGTTTTTGCAGCTCAATGGCTTCAGTTTTCCCAGCGGCTTCTTTGCGTGAAGAATAAGAAAACAGGTTCATCAGATTAAAACTGAGTGAGGTGCCTGCAGAATTCCAAGCACTGTTTACCAGGTAATAATCGGTGTCGTAATGTGTTCCCACATTGAATGTCAGGTTAGGAAACATCTTGAGTAAAGTTTTACGGGTCTCAAGGGCAGCGATACGCACGTTGAACATTTGCTGTTTCATATCAGCGTTGTTCAGCAGGGCATATTGTTCCAGATTTGCTACGTCTACAGTGAGTGGGGCAAACTGCTCAGTTTCTTCCACCAGTTCAAAAACGGTACCGGGCATTAAACCCATCAGCCTGGCAAGTTCGATTTTGGCGCTGGCCAAATCACGGTTAACGCTTTCCAACAACCGCAGGTTCTCCAGCAAGTTTCGCTGATAGCGCAGTGATTCTTCTGGTGACGTGACTTTTTCGGCAAACAAGCTTTTAGACTTATCCAGTGCAGCTTCTGCTTCTTCGATTGTCTTTGCAACTTTGAATGACAAGGTTTGACTGGCCAGCGCTTTCCAGTATGCCACACGTACCTTCCGAATCAGGATATGCATGGCGCGGCGACGCTCTTCATTAGCTACCAGCAGCCGGTCTGCATTCTGTTTTGACGTGTAGTAACTGGCTCCAAAATCAAGCAGGCTCCAGGATAAACCTAAATCATAGGTGCGATGCTCCGGCGCAATCGAGATATTGGTATCTCGTTCGCGGTTCACTTCGCGGGGAGTGCTGTAGTCGGCCTCATACCGGCTCGAGAAATTGTTGCGCCAGTCATAGCCCGCTTCTGCCAATAACTTTGGCAGCATGTCAAATTTGCCGGCAGTCAGTTCGCTGGAGGCCAGCGACTGTTTGAGCGTGAGGACCCGTTGGTCAAGGTTGTTTTTTAGTGCCCGGGAAATCGCTTCAGACAAAGAAATAGCTTCTGTTACCGGTTGGCTGGCAGCCAGAATTGTGCCTTTATCTTCATCATGAGTTTGTTGAATTTCGTTTAGAGTCAGTGGCGCTGGCGAAATTGAACAACCAGATAAAACGATAATAAAATTGATGCTAAACAGTAGCATTGAGCTGCGTTGCATGAGTATCCCGGGTACAAGTTGAACTTAATCGTTAAAGATTGGTTAAATATAGTGCAGGTGGTGAAGTTCGAAAATTATACTTTTGATGACAATCTGGTATTGAATTTAATACGTAGTTATATTTGGTGGTACTTATTGTTTTTTAGTTTTAAATTCTGACTGTAGAAGAGAGGTTTTTATTTTTTAAATTAAAACAATGGATTACTTTTGCCTTTTGATATTAGTGAAGCGATGTTATTTTAGGTGAAATTATGAAAACAGTTTGAAACCTTCTTTTTGTGATTGAGTTTTGTTCGTTTATGGCTTTTTTGCGTATAAATTGCGACGTGTTTTTTCGATCATTATTTAACGAGTTGTAAATAATTGTTAAGTTGGTTTCAGAATCTACTAGAAACTATAAAGCACATTTTCCTGCGGACGTGAATCAATGGTAACCTGGCCGGAAGCATTGACAATAGGAATAGCAGGCATATCAACTGACTCCGTTGTGGCATAAAACACAGGCCACTGGCGACTAGGCCAATGCCTATTACAACAGCCAATCTTCGCACGGATAATCCTTATCGCATGATTTCTTGTTCTTATTAATTGCAACGCTATCATGGTGTTAGACTGCAATTTAAGTGCTTATTACCGGTATGTGATAGCGTTTCTATTAAGCGGCGGCGTTAATTTTTGCCCTGATAAATCAGCCCGGTTAATTGAATCGCGGAACAAAATCCCTTATGTTGTAATGCTGCGCTAATTTTACCGCACTAACTGCTCACCGCAGTTCTTAACATCAATCCTGATAGGTAAAATATGAAATTTCCAAGCACTCTCCCGGCGGCTCATCAGCGTCTTTTGGTTCAGATTGTCAACGTATTGTCTGCGGATCCACGGATTGTGGGTATCGGCGCCAGTGGTTCGTTTGCCAGCAATCGTATGGATGATTACAGCGATTTGGATCTGGTGATTGCCATAACGCCTGAAAACTATAGTGAAGTGATGGGTGAGCGATTTAAGCTGGTAGACAGTATCCCGGGGAATATAGCGGCGTTCACAGGCGAACATGTTGGTGAGCCGCGACTGATAATCGCGCTTTACGAACCGGATTTGGTTCATGTGGATTATAAATTTGTGTCCTTAACTGACGCTGCTCAGCGAGTTGATAACACTCAGGTTCTGTGGGAACGAAATCATTGTCTCACTGAAATTTATGCCAAGTCTGATTACCGTTATCCCCAGCCGGATATTCAGTGGATTGAAGACAGGTTCTGGATTTGGCTGCATTACGCAACGGGTAAAATTGCCAGGGGCGAATTTTTTGAAGCGTTGGAATTTTTATCGTTCTTACGTACGGTAGTGCTTGCGCCGCTGGCGCTTCAGCAAGCCGGACTCACACCGTCCGGGGTACGCACGATCGAAAAACGACTCCCGGCGTTTGCCGCGCAACTGCAAACAACCGTCGCCACACCGTGTCTGGAATCACTGACTCCGGCCCTTGAGTCATGTGTTAAGTGCTATCTGGATTTAAGAGCAAACACTACCGTTACGGTAAATAAAAAAGCGGAGGCGCTGAGTGTTGCCTATTTCAATGCGCAACTGAAAAATGAAATACCGGGGCCGGGTACGCAGCCCGGCCCGTAATACCGGACAACCCGGTGTGTAGTATTATGCTGTTACCTGCTCGCAGACTTTCTGTGTTTGACTGGTGTTATCTGCTGTTTACTGAAAGAAACGAGGTAACACTATGGGCAAAATTTTAATGATCACCGGCGACTTTGTGGAAGACTACGAAAACATGGTGCCTTTTCAGGCGCTGATGGCTTGTGGACACAGTGTCGATGCAGTGTGTCCTGGCAAAGCGGCCGGGGACACGGTGAAAACCGCTATTCATGATTTTGAGGGTGACCAGACTTACACTGAAAAGCCGGGGCATCATTTTACCCTTAATGCGACTTTCGCTGAAGTGAAAGCCGAAGATTATGATGGCCTCTACATCCCCGGCGGGCGGGCGCCTGAATACCTTCGGCTGGATGCTGCGGTGATCGCCCTGGTACAGGCATTTTTTAGCGCAGATAAACCGGTAAGCTCAATTTGTCATGGCCCACAGTTATTAGCGGCAGCAGGGGTACTAGAAGGTAAGAAAGTGTCTGCCTATCCGGCCTGTGAGCCTGAAATTAAACTGGCCGGTGCGACTTACGAAAAGCTCAACATGGACGAGGCCATTACCGATGGTAAGCTGGTTACTGGCCCTGCGTGGCCCGCTCACCCGGCATTGTTGAGTCAGTTTATGGCATTATTGTAAGGCGAATGATGGGAGATAAGGTTGATGTGCGGATTGTTTATTAATGCTGATCCATCGTTATGGCAGAGTGCAACCAAATCAATGCGTATTGACGGGGTTGTTACGTCTATCCGCATGGAGACCTTCTTCTGGAATATTCTGCAGGAAATTGCGTGTCGTGATTCGTTGAGTATCAGCCAGTTAATTTCTAAACTGTATCTTGAATCGCTGGATGCGGATCATGATATTGGCAACTTTACGTCTTTTCTCCGGGTCTGTTGCGGACGCTATCTGTCGATGGTTGCCGACGGGTATCTGCAGCGTGATGCTATGGAGCCGCTCGATGGTATGAATGCTGAACGATTGATAAAAAGCGAAGCTGATTCACAGGTGGCACGCTTAAACCGCCTTACTACTCGATCATCCAGCGGGCGTGGCAGTAATCATTAGCGTATTAAGGTGTCACGTTAATCTGCAGCAACCGGGGCTCGAACAACGACGATTTCACAATCGACGTATTGGTATCGGCACATTCATAATGGGAACATTATGTCATCGAGTTCGGCAATATCCTGTAACGCCAGGCGGGCGATCAGGCAATCATCGCCGGTCACCCGGTCGCACGCCATAAAGCGTGGTTCGTTTGTAATCCGTTTTTCGACTTTTCTAATCTGCCCGGATTTGGGTTTAATTCGTACCAGTGCCTCAATACTTTATCCAATCCCAGCCTGACGCCAAAGCCATTGTTAACGCTCTTATGCCTGAGGGGGTTCATTCTTTCGCCTACGGCAGGGTCTGATAATCCCACTATATTACTAATGTCTGCCAGGCTTAAACGGGCATTGTCATCAAATGCGGTTAAGATGGCTTTATTGAGGTAATCAATAGTTGCTGTCATGAGTCGCTTTCATCCGAAAGTTATAGAATAAATTTAGCGGTAATTGAAAGGTAAATTCATAGGTATGCTTTTTTATAGGGCAGTGAAATGCGCCGTGTGTGTTGATATTCTTTTAAAAGGTGCTTAGCCACAACAATTTTTTTGAGGAGCAATAGTGAATATACAGCGCATAGCCGCATTCACTGCGGGTGACAAAGGAGGCAACCCGGCAGGGGTGGTGCTACTTAATGAACCGCTGGATGAAGGCCAAATGGGCTATATTGCGGCATAGGTGGGGTATTCTGAAACGGCTTTTGCTTACTCTTTGTCAGACGATAACACTGCCTGGCGTGTTCGCTACTTTTCACCTGAGTCAGAAGTACCGTTTTGTGGTCATGCTACCATCGCCTTAGGCGCAGTGTTAGACGAATACGCCGGTGTTGGTGAGTATCATTTAACGATAAACAGCGCCAAAATTTCGGTTACCGCAGAGCAAACGTCTGATGGGATTGCTGTTACACTCATGTCACCGCGCACCTGCAGCAGAGCGATCCAGGCAGATGAGCTGGAACAGGTACTGGCCTTGTTTGGTCTCACTGAAAAAGAATTGGCCGATGACCTGGCACCCGCTTTTATTCACGGCGGATCCAATCATATCGTTGTGCCCCTCAAAAAACGTCAAACTCTGGCTTCGATGCAATATTCACTGGCTGCTGGCAGGGAACTTATGCAAAAGCTTGGACTGGTTACGATCATGTTGGTTTATATCGATGAAGAACGAGAGTTTTTAGTACGAAATGCATTTGCCTCTGGCGGCGTGTTAGAAGATCCCGCCACAGGTGCTGCTGCCGCTGCATTCGCAGGGTATTTGCGGGATGTGGACTGGCCCCATGGCGGACAGTTTACTATCCGTCAGGGCGAAGATATGGGTTCACCTTCAGTCATTAGGGTAAGCTTATCTGATGAAGCAGGCAGCCCGGTTTCGGTATCTGGTACCACTCGAAATATTGAGTAGCTGTGCGGTATATTACCCATTAAGATGAGCCGCAGGGTTAATCTGCTGGCATGGTCAGAGAGGCTGTAGTCGCGTAGTTTCGGTCTTTGCGGAAAATTGATTCGTCTGGCTATGCTTTGTTGGTTGCCGCGCGTTTAATCAGCGCGGCAACATCCGTTTTAACGTGGCATCTTTCAGAATGAAGTGATGATAGAGTGCCGCAGTGGCATGTAGTCCGATAAGTCCGTATCCCACTTTGGCCATCAAAATATGAATTTGCGAGAGCTCTTCTGCCATGACTTTATCCGGCTCGGCAATTTGCGGTAATTGCCAGCCGAATAATGACACTGAGACATCCCACATGCCAACATCTATCCAGCCGATCACCGGGACGATGATCATCAGGCCATAGAGCAGGGCAAATACCAGCCGGGCCACATTTTTCTGCAAACGGCCATGGTTCTCTTTTTCAATCGGCTCACTACGCCACCAAAGCCATAGCCGTACTACAGCCAAAATCAGAATCACCAGGCCTAACAGATAATGGGTGGACAACATTACTGTTCTGCCCAGTGTGCCTTTGGGATAAAGGGTAATAAACTCCATTGCAAGGTATACCGTAGCTATCATAAGAGCCATCAACCAGTGTAACCAAACTAAAACCGGACGATAAGATTTGACCATAATAGAGCACCTGCTACGAAGATAAGTATTGAATCTCTTGCTTACATTATGCTGTTTACAGCGCAGCATAGGTTGCTTTTTTATAGCGGTAAATCCGCATAAATTGAACCTGACATCGCACAGTATTTGATGCCGGGCACGTCGTGTAAATTCTTCAAAGCCGTTGCAAAAGTCTCTTTCTTATTACTGCTTTCAAACGTATTCTGTAATTATTGTTTAATAAAATCATGTGGTTATTGGTTGGTTTGGATTTTGCTTACACCTCGGTCACGCCAAATTAATTTGTCACAGGAGTGTTTTTATGAGCAATCAATTTAACTTGAAAGGAAAAAAGGTCGCCATTGTAGCAACCAGTGGCTTTGAGCAGAGTGAGTTAATTAAACCCAAACAAATGCTTGCTGAACAAGGGGCTGAGGTCGAGGTACTTTCTATCGATGATCAAACCACAATAACGGGGTGGGATCAGGGCAAATGGGGTGAGGAAGTGGCTGTTGACGGACAAGTTGCCGCTGCTGTACCTGGTGATTATGACGCGATAGTGTTGCCAGGCGGCCAGATTAACCCGGACATTCTGCGCAATAATGAACAGGCAGTATCATTTATCAAACGCGCCCACGCGGAAACCCGTGTCAGAGTTATCGGTGCAATTTGTCATGGTCCATGGTTATTGGTTGAATCTGAGTTGGCCCGGGACAGCAAAGTCACGTCATTTCCGAGTATCAAGACCGATTTGCTGAACGCCGGTGCCGCGTGGGAAGACAACGAAGTTGTTCACGATGGTAAGCTTGTTACCAGTCGAAATCCTAACGATATTCCCGCGTTTGTCGGCAAAATCAGTGAACTGGTAGCGTAAGTTGGATTAGCAGGCAGGAGTCATAATGTCAGTAGCACAAGAAATCAACTCAAAGGTAATAGTGATCACCGGTGCATCTAGCGGTATTGGTGAGGCAACAGCCAGACTACTGGTGGAAAATGGCCATCAGGTGGCGTTACTTGCTAGGCGGTTGGATAAACTCAAAGAGCTGGTTAATGAGCTGGGCGAAAAGAATGCTTATGCGGTGAAAGCCGACGTGAGTCATTATGATGAGCTCGGAAATGCCTTTGCAGATATCTATTCTAAGTTCGGTAGCATAGATGGTGTGTTCGCTAATGCCGGAACCGGTGTTAACTCACCCGGGGTGGAAGAGGGCGACGTGAAAGAGTGGAGTGGTATGTTAGGCGCTAATGTTAACGGCTTACTGTTTACCGCGAAAGCCAGTCTGCCCTATCTGAAAAAGAGCCAAGGGCACTTTCTGCTGACCAGTTCCGCTGCGGGCAGAATGACGCTGAAAGGCTCAGTTTACGGCGCGACCAAATGGTTCGCGTATGGTTTCGGAATGAACCTGGCCGAAGAGATGCGTGAGTGGGGCGGGAAATGCACAACCATCTGCCCGGGTATGGTTAACACGCCATTTTTTGATGAACCGAAAGAGGACAAAATTGCGCCAAAGGACATTGCTGAAGCCGTGCTTTATGCGCTGTCGAGCAGCAAAACAGCCTGTGTCAGAGAAGTATTCGTAATGCCCGCTGATAAACCATAACGCGGAGACACGCTACGCCAAAGTGACACGCATTTCCGTTAACGTGTAAGACATTTCCTACAAAAATGTACGAATAAGCGGTTTGTTTTGCCTAGTCTGATCTTATACTTTTGGCTAAGGTAATGAAAAGTATAGAGTATTGAATCTGTCACAGATGAGATTAATGAAAATGAGTCGATTTTATGGAATCTAGCGGTGGCAGGTTTTTCTCAGAAGGGTAATCTAAATGTGTCGCAAGGAAATGCGACTTGTCAGGAAGGCCAAAGGAATCCGGTTTAAAGGAATAAACTAATAGGATTTAAGGAAGAGGCTGGGATGCCAGCAGGAATGGAATGAGCCAGGAAGGCCAGGGACAACTCCAGGAACGGAGAATACTTTACAGGAAGTAAAGATTGTTACGGAAAATGGAAAGGGATACGCCTAAGGACAGGTGACCTGCTGTGAAGCAGAGAAAGACGGAATTGCGTGCGGGATTTTAAGCAAAGCTTACAATTGCACTAACGCTGAGAGGGAGTCTCAAAATTCCATGAGAAAACGGTGGCGGTTGCCACCGTTTTTTTTTGCAATCCGGTTATTCGCCGAGCATCAAAGTTCCATCATTTCTTATCTTAAAAGCAATATTGTTGATAATCATGTTTCAGCCAAAAAACAATCATCATCAATAACCTCAGGCAAAGAAAATATTGTTGGCCCGCAACAAGTTTTCTATTGCCATTACCGCCCGTGACAACACGTTGCTGTGTCAATTAGTTGATCTAATAGAACTACTAAAGCAATTTAAAATAAAATGTCATAGCTGGTTGTTACGGTAACTCCATAGTTTGTATGGGTAACTGCGAAAGCCATAAAAGGGTACAAAAGGCAATCGTAGCGATAGGTCAGGGCTCTGGGAGCCCGCCTATGAACTGAATTACTAACTAGCTTTTGGCTTTAATCGTTCGTCGGCCCCAAACTATCATCAGTAATAGAAATACCTGCCAGAACCTCAAAGAGCCTCCCCCGGATGTTGTATTATCAACCACCACATCAGGAGCACTTACGCTAAAAGTAAAATCGGTTGTTTCTTGCGATGTTCCATCTGAGACAGTAAACACTACTGTTGCCGTATCGCCCGAATAATTCGCTGGAATCATAATGTCATAACGACCTTGAAGCGGCGGTGGTGTTAGTACTGACGCAGGTAAAGTGTCCGAGCTCACGGCTAATGTTAGTGGCTCCCTGTTTTTATCTGATGTGGTAATGTTTAACTGAATTAACTTCCCTTTATCAACTGATGTGGCGTCAGACGTCACATTAACCGTTGGTGGCGACTCCACAGGTTCGACAAAAACAGCAACATGCTTCACCGAAGTATTAACAGAATCATTCGCCACAAAGCCTAATGTAATAATTGACTCGGTGTAGACTGTTGGACCGGTAATAAGAAGTGTCCCCGGCTCTGTTTGTTTTAATTCTACGGCCGGGCCCGTTACCTGCTTGTAGTTTAGCGAAGCATTGTTGCCATCATCCTCTACATAAAAGCGGATTGAAGTTTGCTGACCTTCAGAAATTCGTTGCTCAGATGCATAGGCTGTAATTTGAGGCGGGGCATTGCCAGCTTCAACAACAGGGAGACGCCAATGTTCTGCCGGAGTGCCGATAGAGGAATAGTCAAAGGAACCAGGCCTGTAATTGGGGTTGGCTATTGGTACCACTGCATTAGCTTCATCTAAATATTGTTGTAGCCGGAGATCTAATTCATCAACTTTACTGGGAAACTCAGATGCTAGATTTGTGGTTTCCCCAACATCATTTTTCAGATCATATAAATAATATAAGTGCCTTTCGGATTGGCCATATTCGAAACTGCGGATCAGTTTCCAGCCGTCATATTGTATCGTTACCGACGGTGGTAGCCAGTCGGGTACAACAGCATTTACCGGGTAAAAATTAATCAGTGGACGAGGGCCATGTGCTTCGCCTGTAAAGGTATCACTAATATCTTGTCCGTCGATTACGGAATGCGTTGGTAGCGGAATATCCAACCCTTCTAGCAGTGTAGGCATAAAGTCCACCGATTGTATGGGGGTCGAGGATATTGAATTAGGCGTTGTTTTTCCTGGCCAGCTTATAATGGTGGGAACACGAATGCCGCCATCAAAGTCCGTTGCTTTTCCGCCGCGCAATGGAAAGTTATTGGTGGCCCGAATATTACCAAGCACACTGTACATATTGCCGCCGTTGTCAGAACTGAAAATAATAACGGTATCTTTAGTTAAATTAAGTTCTTCCAGCTTATCCAGTAATATGCCAATAGCATTATCAAAATGTTTGACCATTGCGGCGTAAACAACACTCCGTTGAATATTATAGGGGGAGCGTTTTTCGATAAAATGCTCGACTAAATCGGGATCAGCGTCGAAGGGTGAATGGACGGAGAAGGCCCAAAAATTTAAGTAAAAAGGACCATTCTGACTTACTTCCGCCAACCAGTTGCCAGCTTCTGTCGCTAAACGTTCGTCGATATGCTCTCCGGGAGTCTGCGGTTGTAGATTTGGTGCAAAACTCCATGGTGCTAAAAATCCGCCTGTCGGACCTGCGCCGGAAAAATGTGGAATATCAATATCAAAGCCATGCTCAAGCGGGCTGTATGGACTCGCACCCAAGTGCCATTTACCAAAGTGTGCAGTTTGATATCCATGTTGTTTTAATATAGAGGGGAGGGTAGGAATGGACGTATCCAGACGGGTAACCGTGTGCGGCGCAATTGACATTTTGTTACTGGCAGCCGAATTGGGGAGATCCGCAACCAACCTTACATTATTTAAATGATGTAGTGGCTGGATTGAGCCATGTCTGGCGGGTGTCTGTCCGGTTAAAATTGATGCTCGGTTTGGTGAACAAAGAGGGTTGTTTGTATAGGAGTGAGTATAAAGCATTCCTTGTTCAGCTAATCTCTCTATGTTTGGCGTCTCTAAAAAACGGTCGTTGCCAAACAGGGTTGTGTCATTCCAACCCAGATCGTCGGCAAGGATCACGATAATATTTTTAGGTTCCGCGTGAGCTAAGTGAGTGAAAATAAAGGCGAGAAAGATAAGACTGTTTTTCCACATTGACATTTACACTTCTAGTTTTAAATCTATATTGATATCAGCAGTATATAGTTACGCTTGTATTAGTAAAGTTCGCGGTGGTCATCATTTTCACAGACGTGTCTTAAAACCGATTGTTTATGCCCCCTGATAATGAATACACTCACAGCAGCTTATTAGCATAGTAATCCACACAACAGCGTTTATTTTCATTCCGAAGGTTTACCATACAGCAACCGCAGCTTCATAAAGTAACTTGGTTCACTTGATAATGAACCCGGCATGAGTCGGCGAGGAAACTGCCGTGATAATGTGGTAGCAGAAAGTTTCTTTAGTCACCTGAAGAAACAAAATCTAAGGCGAATTAAAGACAAGTCAGAGATCATGCACGCCAGGCGATGTTTCAATACATCGATATGCTCCGCTATCCCAAACGTCGGCATACCTGCAACTGTTGCTTGTTACAAACAGAGTATGTCCAGCAGCTTTTAAAAATAGGGAAAGTGTCTAAGAACTCAGGCCTAACCAGAAGTAAGTGCTATCAGACTTTTAAAAGTTTGAATATGCGGAGAATCTCATCGGGAAGCAAAATTCCCAGGTTTAAAACTGAATTATAGCTGGCTGGTATGATTGTAAGACATTTCCTACAAAAATGTACGAATAAGCGGTTTGTTTTGCCCGGTCTGATTTTATACTTTTGGCTAAGGTAATGAAAAGTATAGAGTATTGAATCTGTCACAGATGAGATTAATGAAAATGAGTCGATTTTATGGAATCTAGCGGTGGCAGGTTTTTCTCAGAAGGGTAATCTACATGTGTCGCAAGGAAATGCGACTTGTCAGGAAGACACCTATCAGGGAGATAGCTTTCAGGAAGAAAGCGCGCCAGCAAAGGGCAACAGGAAACCACGTCAGGATGACGATGTCAGGAAGACCAAGGGAATCCGGTTTAAAGGAATAAACCAAATAGGATTTAAGGAAGAGGCTGGGATGCCAGCAGGAATGGAATGAGCCAGGAAGGCCAGGGACAACTCCAGGAACGGAGAATACTTTACAGGAAGTAAAGATTGTTACGGAAAATGGAAAGGGATACGCCTAAGGACAGGTGATCTGCTGTGAAGCAGAAAAAGACGGAATTGCGTGCGGGATTTTAAGCAAAGCTTAGAATTGCACTAACGCTGAGAGGGAGTCTCAAAATTCCATAAAAAAACGGTGGCCGTGCCACCGTTTTTTTATGGGTAATATTTAGTAAGTATTAATGCGATGTGGTGGCGTTTCGGTTTTGACCACCGTCAGGCCATTTAGCAGCAACGAGCCCTGGTAACAGTCATCGCCGGTGGATGAAAACTCAAATAAAAACTCACTGCGCCAGTCCAGCTTGCCCCGGTAGAGCATTGGGCGGGTGGTTTTTCTGGCCACACTCACCAGCTGTAAACGCTGCTGTTCGCAATAGCGCTGCAGATATTGGTTTGCGCACTCAGAAATCGTCCGGATGCGCCAGAAGAAAGCGCCGCCCGCGCACAGTAACACCAAGAGCAATACATCAAATAAATTCACCGGATCTTATCCTGCCTTGTTAAAAAGGCTGTTTAACGGAGCCTGCATTAATGGATTATTCTGATGTGCCCGGGCCAGGGTAAGCATAGTACGGCGTAGCGTTGGAATTTGCACCAAGTCGCTAAACAGGCCAATAAACAATTCATGCTGATAGCCACCGTCGGCATCGGCTTTGGCGGCAGCTTCCAGAAAACGCTGGGCGGTTAAAGTATCTAACTGCGCATCATGTCGCCCGGCGATCACACTCAGTAAATGGATATCGGGCTGCGATATTTTGTCTAACAGTTCATTCAACGCATTATTGATTTGCGGATGATAGTCTGGCGTGCTTAACGCTCTGAGCAACCCGAGCATGTTGTGCTTTTGAGCTTCATCTTCAGCAACAGCAGTGAGTTGCTCTATAAAGAAGGCTTGCAGGTTTTCAGGCAGCGATACACTTTCCAGACTACTGAATAACATCTCTAAAAACGGCTCACTAAAGTGTCCGAAGTGTTCAATAATGTGGGCAGCCTGCTTATCATCAATTGCTACCGCGAGGTCGGCAATGGCCTGAACCGGGAGCTGTTGCCAATCAATAATGGCCGGAGCCTGCAGGTATTGTCGGGCTTGATCGAGGGCGTCGCTTTTTGCGTCGTTAAGCGTCTGGCGGGCAATGGCGGAAAACTGTGCCATCAGCTGTTGACTGGGTACGAACGTGTAAGGGTTATCCGGCAGTGCATCGCTGCCTTGTTCACCGGCAATCTGATTGCCCAGTGCATCAACGATGATTTGTAAAAAGTGGTTCCGCGAAGCCTGAATCAATAAGCCCTGTTCATCCAGCGGAAACTTAACAAACCAGATATAACGCTGGGCCTGGGGATTGGTTTGCCAAAACACCACTGCATACCAGGCGTGTTGCTGACGAGGACGGGGAGGGCATACTTTACCGTTTTCGATATCTAAAAATGTTTGCGAGGCAACTGGATAAACTCCACGACCTAAGTCAAAAATGCGATAATCCGTGCCCGCATGTAATAAAAACTCGCTCAGCGAGTGAATACTTTTTGAATTCATGCTGATTTTTACTATGACAAAATTTGCCGATAGTGTAACAGGCATTGGAGTAAGCGCGTAATGATTCATGACCTCAAATCCATTGAGCTGGGCTCAAATTTGTTGTTGGAGCTGGAAGAGATTTTAAAAGCGGCGGGATTGTGGTCGTCGGTCACGCCGTCGCCGGAAGCGCTGGCCAGCCAGCAGCCCTTCGCCTGTGACACGCTTAACTTTGAGGAGTGGCTGCAGTTTATTTTTATTCCGCGTTTACAGACATTGCTGGAAAGCAATACCTTACCTCCGCCCATGCAAGTTCAACCCATGGCCGAAGTCACCTGGCAGGGCAGTTATCTGCCTGTGCAACGGGTGCTGGCTCGATTCGACAGCTGGAGTGAGTCTCACCATGGGTAACACCGAGTTGAAAGTGGTGTATCAGGATGAGCATGTTGTGGCCATTTATAAGCCGGCGGGGTTACTGGTGCACCGCAGCCCGATAGACAAACACGAAACCCGCTTCGCGGTGCAGTTGCTGCGCGACCAGCTCGGCCAGCATGTTTATCCGCTGCACCGGCTGGACCGGCCGACAGCTGGCTTATTATTATTTGCGCTGGATAGCGAAACGGCTTCGATAATGAATGCGCAAATGATGCGTAACGGTATGCAGAAGTCTTATCGGGCGCTGGTCAGGGGGTATGTGAAATCGGCCGGAATGATCGATTACGCACTTAAGTATCGCTGGGATAAATATGCCGATGCCAACCGGACACAGGAGGTCGCGCCGCAAACCGCTCACTCTGATTACTGGCCTCTGGCCCACTATGAACTGCCTTTTCCGGTAGGGCGTTATGCCTCCGCACGGTATTCCTGGCTCGGACTGACACCTCATACCGGTCGCAAACATCAGTTAAGGCGGCACATGGTGCATTTACGTCATCCTATTGTGGGCGACACCACCCACGGAGACGGCAAACACAACGGATTCTTACGTGACCAGTTTGCCTGTCACCGGCTTATGCTGGTGTGCGTGTCGATGGGGTTTTACCACCCGGTTAGCGGTGAGTGGCTAACTATTAAGACGCAAGTCGATAGCGAAATAGAGCAGTTATTGGTAAGCTGGCAGCCGTTTTTAACCTGGAGTCAATAAAGTAAGGTAGGTCCATGGCAACCCTGAATATCATCGTCGGTTCGGTTTACGGTAATGCCGAAAATGTAGCAGAAGAAGTGCAGTCTTATTGTGAAGATCAAGGCATAGATGCGGAAGTATTTAAGGATCCGGATGTTAGTGATTTTACTGAGCCTCAAGCATTGTTAGTGATCACATCCACTACTGGTGCCGGCGATTTACCGCCCAACCTGGAGTTTCCCATTGATGAGTTACGTACGCAGTTCCCGCTGCTAGAACAAAAGCCCTTTGCGGTAGCAGCCTTAGGTGACAGCAGTTACGGTGATTCTTACTGTGGTGGTGGCAAAATTTGTCAGGAACTGTTAACCGAACTGCAAGGCTATCCGGTGGCTGATATGCTGGAAGTGGATGCCATGGAAACACTGGAGCCTGAACAGGATGTACTTAATTGGTTCAAAGGCATTCAGGACAAACTGATTGCTTAAACTTCTTTGTAAAGGCGCTGTTTGGCGCCTTTAGTTCCATCACGGTGAGATGCTTTTCTGTAGCGACACTACCTTTTTGTGGTATCCGGTGTTCGTACACGTTTGTAAACAAGGTCATATTTAAACGAGCCTGAGGATTCTTTTTGCTATGAATGATGTGCTTACCCGTTTTACTGACTGGGCAGCGTTTTACATGTCTAATCTGATTGTGACCGTTTTGGTGCTGATTATTTTCATGCTCGTGAACCGGTTACTCTTGCCGCAAATCGAAAAGCTGGCCACCAGTAGCAAACTGAGTGAAGAGGCCCGCAAGAAAACCTATCACACTGCCAGATTAATCACCGGCGTTATCACCATTGCGGTGTTATTGTTGGTATGGGGCGTTGATTTTAGCGGCCTGATTGTGCTTTCAACGTCTATCATTGCGCTTACCGGTGTTGCGCTCTTTGCCAGTTGGTCTTTGTTGAGTAACATCACCTCTTACTTCGTATTGCTGTTTCAGAATTCCTATACCAAGGGCAACTTTATTCGAATCATCGATGGTGATAATTATATGGAAGGCTATATCGCTGACATCAATTTATTCACCACACGGTTAATTACCAAAGATGACGAAGAGATTGCTTACCCCAATAACCTGGTGCTCACCCGGCCAGTTATTATTAATCCTAAACAGCACTGGCAGGGGATTGGTAAATCAACCGATAAACAAATGCCTGTTCAACCGGAGCAGCCCCGGGAAACTCAGAAAGATTAAGGTAGCAGACGAAAACGCGAAAGGCGCCATATAGCGCCTTTGTTTGAATGCAGCTTAAACCTATCCCTGGCTAATTACTAACACGTCTATTGCTGCCAGCGTTTATGTCCGGTAATTAATTCCCATACCGTGCTGGCCGCTGGGTCATCGCTGGGTTGTATACTACCGCATTTGATAGACTCATTGCAGCTCACACCGCGGATCCGGCTGCCAATTGAATTTTGATCATACTTACCGCTACTCACCAGCGAATCCACCAGGCCATCGAGTACCAGTGTCACTTCAAAGGCTTGGCCAGTGACTTCGATGACTTCGATGTTTTGATCTAATTCCAGATTAGCGAGGATGGCTGAATCCTGTTCAGCATTTGCTGAGCGCTCGGCCAGCTCTTTCAGGTATGCCATGGCTTCGGGATGTCGGGCCCGGGCTAAACGCTGAAATAAATCCACTGCACCTTCCACATCTTTGGTGGCGCCGGTGCCGGATTCTTTCATGCGGGCCAGCAGAAACATCGCTCTCATATTGTTTTGTTCAGCAGCGCTCTCGAGTAAAGCCACCGCCTGTTCCGCTTTTTCGCTATCACCGGATTTTAGAATATTCAGAGCTTTATCATACATGGCCGGCGCATAACCATATTTAATGGAGAGATCGTGCATTTCATCGGCTTTGGCAATGTCCTGGTCGAGTACAAATCCATTGCGTAACCAATCCGCCATGAGGTATGCGGCAACTGGATCGCGATAGCGTGCGCCAAGGATTATATAGTGTTCGGCTTTCTCAAGGTTTTTATCAAAGCCATCGCCGGAAGCATAGGCCATGGCAACAATGGCTGCTGCCCGGCCGCTGCCATTTCTGGCCAGTTGTACCAGATTACGGAGTTGTGTTTTGCAGTCGTCGTCAACACAGTATTTTGCGGATTCAGTAGCACCAGAATAGGCGCTAGCATCCTGGCTGAATGCCAGCAGTAACGCTAATGATGTGGCGTTGACGATTTGTGGGAATTGCATAGTATTTTCCTTAATTTTGCTCACGAGCTGATGTCACGCAGTACTCCTTGCCCCGTTAAACTTAACGAGAATGCGCAAACACCTTGTTTACAAATTTACCTTAGCAGTGTCGCTAAAAAATTGCTAGCCGGAGACATCAAGCCGCTATGATGTTATAAATGTTTACTATCAGAAGCTGCGTTAATCTTGTAACAAGGGCCTATTCATCTGTGTCGAATGCTATCTGGACAACGCATTCTCTGAGTGAGTGGTTTATTTACCCGCAAGAGTATTCGTGTCTAAATCGGCTAGAAACGGCTTAAATCCATATGAAGCCTACGATTAACTTCAATATTAAAGTGTTAGTAATATGCAATATTTCCATAAACTCACTGGGTTAAGAGGCTTTGCAGCTCTAATTGTTTTTGTGTCTCATGCGGCGAATGAAACACTTTTACCAGAATTTTTGGGAAATGGTTTTGGGCAAACTGGTGTCATGCTCTTCTTTCTTCTTAGTGGATTTTTGATGACTCATATATATATCCATGAAGAGTTCACTAGAAACAATATCAAACAATATGCATTCGCTAGGATAGGTCGTGTTTTACCCCTATATTTCACCTTATTAATGATTTCTGTGCTGATAACACAATTCACAGAAGGCAACGCGAATTCTACTTACCCTTTTAAGTTTAATGAACTCAATCGAACCATTGAAGCTTTTATGCTTATTAAAGCCCCATACATTTTTTGGACTATACCCGTAGAGGTGCAGTTTTATGTCGTTTTTATTGGCTTCTGGGGATTGTATAAACTCGGATGTAATGCCTATGTTTTAACTCTTTACGCGTTGCTTACCGTTTTTCCCAGCGCTTATTTTTACTTTTTTGTGAAACCAAAGCTGTTAGGCATTATCTCTACCTACGGTTTTGCTTTCTTCTTGGGGCTTTTTTCAGCCTTCGTCTTAGATAAGATTAAAGATTCAGTTTCGGCACGTAAAGCTGCTAATTGGTTTGGGTTACCCTTACTTCTTTTGTTGTGTATCAACCTGCCTGAACTTCGGGGTAAAGTCGGCTTGGTTTATACCGACGATTTCTTCTGGAAAACATGGGGTGACCCATTGACCTGGCTACTGGTATACAGTGTCTTTATGTGCGTAATTTTAAATTCGACCAGTATGTCAATTTTAAATAATCAGTTTTTTGTTTATCTAGGTAAGATTTCCTACGGTTTTTACTTATTGCATTACCCGGTATTGACGTATTTCGTCGCTATAGATGATTTAAATATGTATTTAAGATTAGGCTTAGCATTGTCTATAACTATGTTGCTTTCCCACTTATCTTTTTATTTTTTCGAAAAACCCGTTGCTAATAAAATACGTCGTTATGGTAAGTCAAATGCGGTATCTGCTTAGGCTAAAGTAAAAAGGCGCCATACCGGCGCCTTTTTAAAAATAACAGGTAAGCGTTTATTCAGCGCCTCGCAGCAGAGCGTTAATCCCAACTTTAGCGCGGGTTTTGGCATCCACCTTTTTCACAATGATGGCAGCATACAGGCTGTATTTACCATCTTTGCCTGGCAGGTTGCCTGGCACGACTACCGCACCGGCAGGTACGCGACCATAATGAACTTCGCCGGTTTCACGGTCGTAAATACGGGTAGACTGGCCGATGTATACACCCATTGAGATGACTGCGCCTTCTTCAACGATTACGCCTTCAACAATTTCAGAGCGGGCACCGATAAAACAGTTATCTTCGATGATGGTTGGGTTCGCCTGCAGCGGTTCCAGAACACCACCAATGCCAACACCACCAGACAAGTGAACGTTTTTACCAATTTGTGCGCATGAGCCAACGGTTGCCCAGGTGTCCACCATGGTGCCTTCGTCAACGAATGCACCGATATTAACGTAAGAAGGCATTACCACTACGTTTTTACCCACGAATGAACCGGTACGCACAGCCGCTGGTGGCACGATACGAACGCCATCAGCCGCAAACTGCTCGGCGGTGTAATCGGCATATTTTAAAGGCACTTTATCGTAGAAGCGGCTTTCTGCGCCTTCCATTACGTCATTATTGTGCAGGCGGAAAAACAGCAATACTGCTTTTTTCAGCCACTGGTGAACAACCCATTCACCGGCAATCTTTTCGGCCACACGTGCTTCACCGCTGTTGAGCAAGGCTATAGCATCGCTGACTGCCTGTTTTACTTCAGCAGGTGCAGCGGAAGGTGTGATACTTGCGCGGTCTTCGAAGGCCGCTTCAATAATGGCTTTTAATTCAGTCATGGTATGTTGATATCTTCAAGTTGATCGAGTTTAAACAATATCCGCTTTTTAAGCGTCGTCTGTTCTTCCGGCGTCAGGGCTTTGCCATGCTCATTTGACACGATAAACACGTCTTCCGCGCGTTCACCGATAGTGGCAATTTTGGCTAATTTTAATGTGAGATTGCAGTCTACGAAAGCGTGACCGACTTTAGCAAGAATTCCGGGCGCGTCCAATGCTTCCAGCTCAATTAATGTGGCATCATCCTGTGACGAATAAAAGCGCACTTTAACTGGTACATCCAGTTGCTTGTGCTGGCGGGAAAGCTTGCGGGTGTTGTTGTGACTGCGTCCGGGTTTAGATAATTGTTCGGCAATAGCCTGTTCAATGGAGCGCAGTCGTGATTCGCCTTCAATACGCGAACCGTCGTTTTCTAATATTAAGATGCTGTCAAACACATGGCCGTCGCGAGTAACGGCGATATGCGCATCATGAATGGAACAGTTACGACTATCGAGAACCGAGGCAATCTGGGCAAACAGGGCAGGGCGATCTTCGCCGTACAGCAGTAACTCGGTACCGCCTTTGGCCAGGTCATTGTTGGTTTTGATCAGCATCTCACCGGCTTTATGGTTCAGCTCAAAGGCCAGAATTTCCTGGCTGTGCCAGCTGATTTGCTCGGGCTTGAAACGGGCAAAATAGTCATCTTCAAATCGCGACCATAAGGTGTCTAAACGATTTGCATCTGCTTTGGCCGCGGTCAGCAGTTTTAGCGCCTTGGCTTTGTGGGAGTCTACCCTCTCGCGCATGGTCACACCGCATTGCAGGCCATTATCCAGGGCTTTTTGCGTCATGCTGTAAAGCTCTCGCAAGAGTGATGCTTTCCAGTCGTTCCACAGATTATCGTTGGTGGCACGAATATCCGCCAGGGTCAGCACATACAATAGATTAAGGTGTGTTTGGCTGCGCACGGCCGTTGCAAAGTCGTTCACTACATCCGGATCGTAAATATCCCGGCGTTGCGCTACCACCGACATCAGCAAGTGGTTTTCAACTAGCCAGGCAATCAGGTCAGCGTCAGCTTTTTCTATCTCGTGAGCCTCACAGAAAATGGCTACATCCTTGGCTCCCAGAGTGGAGTGGTCGCCATTTCTGCCCTTGGCAATATCATGAAAGATTGCAGCAATATAAATAAGCTCCGGCTTCTCGAAATTGCGGACTATGCGACCACAGCGTGGAAACTCGGTATTGTGCGGCTGAAAATAGTGATTAACGTGTTTGACCAACCGGTGAGTGTGTTCATCCACCGTGTAGGCATGAAACAGGTCAAACTGCATCATTCCCACAATATGGTCCCATTCCGGCAGGTAGGCCTGCAGGATGCCGTACTGGTGCATTATATCCCACGCAAAATCAAAAAAGTGCGGGTGTTTAAACAGCTCCAGAATAAGCTTGCGGCATGCAGGTCGTTCCACATAATAGGCTGACTGGAAACGACGGCGGGCGTTACGCAACTGGCGGATACAATTGGTATCCAGTCCCTGAGTCTCAGGTGTGTCGGCAATGGTTTTCAGAAACTCAAGAATATCTTCAGGCGATTCAAACACATTGTTATGTGTGGGGGAAATATTACCGTCAAGCAAACAAAAATCGTCGTTGATGGTTTTACGGCTTTGAATCGTCTGGTTCAGCATGTCATAACGGAAACGCTGTAGCAGCATCTGGTTGAGCTCGCTGATCCGACGTACGGTACGGAAAAAGGCCCGCATCATTTTTTCAACAGCGGTTTTGCTGTCGTCGCCATAGCCCATCATGGCAGCCACATCCGGCTGATAGTCAAACAATAAACGGTTTTCACTGCGACCAGCCACGAGGTGCAGGGCAAAGCGTAGCCGCCACAGCGACATGCGGCATTCTACTAACTCATCGAGTTCATCCTTGGTGAAATAACCATGGCCCACCAGGCCTTTGCCATCGTATTCTTTAAAATGCTTTTTGGCGACCCAGCCAATTGACTGTATATCGCGTAAACAGCCCGGGTTTTCCTTGATGTTGGGTTCCAGGTTGTAGGACGTACCATTGAATTTAGCGTGACGGGCTTTCTGCTCTTCGTATTTTGCAGTGAAAAAGGCTTTGCTGGTCCAACAGGTATCTTTTTCGTTTACGGCATGCCACATATCAACAAAGGTCTGGTCGCAGCCACTTAGCATGCGGCTCTCAACCAGGTTAGTGGCGATGGAAATATCATCCTTGGCCAGTTTTACCGTTTCTTTAATGGTACGCACCGACTGACCAACATCGAGCTTTATATCCCATAGCATGGTAATAAACTGCCCAACCTTTTCCTGCACATCGCGCTTGAGCGGTTTTTTACTGACAATCAGCAGGTCGATATCTGAATAGGGTTGTAAGTGACCACGGCCGTAACCGCCTACGGCACAAAGCGCCAGGCCCTTTTCGTTAGCCAGGCCGTAAAGTGACCATAAGCGTTGCAATAGCGTATCGATAAATAGTGCGCGCCCCGTCACCAGTTCGTCGATGGGGTGCAGAGTAAAGGCTGACTCTAACCACTCATAGCTTTGAGATACCAGTTGTTTAATTGATTTGATGTCGTCGACAGAGTCAATGCTAGCGATTTCTTCACATAACGATTTTAATTTCACAACTCACCCAATGAATACTTCAGAACACTCTCTGTGAATTAATCCGTTAGGACTAACCCGGCACTTTTTGCTGCCTAAGCAAGCGAATGCCGCCCTGAGGCGGCATTATTTATTAACTGTGGTGATAAACTCTTTCGAGATCTTCATCATCCCGTAGGGTCAGTACTTCAACGCCATCCTCGGTGACCAGCAGGGTGTGCTCCCATTGAGCACTAAGACTGCGGTCTTTGGTTACTACAGTCCATTGGTCGGGTAATATTTTTGAATAGCGTTTGCCAGCATTAACCATGGGTTCAATGGTGAAACACATGCCCGGCACCAGTTCGTCACCCGTTCCGGGACGGCCATAATGAACGATTTGGGGTTCTTCATGAAAGCCTGCGCCAATTCCATGCCCACAGTATTCGCGAACAATAGAATAATTGTGGGCTTCAGCGTGAGTCTGACAAATATGGCCAATATCACCAAGGCGCATACCCGGTTTTACTTCCTTGATAGCCTTATAAAGGCATTCCTGAGTAACCCGAACCAGACGGTCAGCCAGAATGCTGGGTTTGCCAACCATAAACATTTTGGAGGTGTCGCCATGGTAGCCGTCTTTAATGACAGTGACATCAACATTAACGATATCGCCATCCTTCAGCTTTTTGTCGGCTGGAATACCGTGGCAGATTACATGGTTGACTGACGTGCAAATCGATTTAGGGAACGGAGGATGGCCATAATTGAGTGGCGCTGGAATCGCTTGTTGTACATTTACTATGTAGTCATGACAAATGGTATTCAGCTCCTCGGTGGTCACGCCTTTTTTCACGTGTTCACCAAGCATCATTAATACATCAGCAGCCAGTTTACCGGCTACGCGCATTTTTTCGATTTCTTCAGCGGTTTTAATTATTGCTGCCACCTGAGTCCTCTTTGAATTAGACAATAAAATGAATGACGGATATAAGGCTTACCTGACTCGCGTCATTTTTAAAACGCTGTATGTTAGCGAATACCGCTGCGCGTGTATAGCGCCTGTCGTTTTTAGCGCCATGAAAATAGCTTATTTGCCCGGTTGAAATCTAACTTTAACTTGAGATAAGGGGCGCTACATGGTATAAAGCGCGCGCTTTTTGATTTAACCCGAATATTTCTGTGGACTTTGGTTCGCCGCAAATCACTTCAGTTATTTCAAAGAAGTACATTACTTAAATTAAAACACACATACACTGTGACGGCGTATCGGGGTGTCTGCATTGCCTTATTGCAATAGCGGATCGATACAAAGGGTGTATGGAGGCCTAACCCCATTTGAGGAATTAAACATGGCAAACGTTTCTATGCGTGACATGCTGAAAGCCGGCGTGCATTTCGGTCACCAAACCCGTTACTGGAACCCTAAGATGAAACCATACATCTTTGGTGCTCGTAACAAAGTTCATATCATCAACCTGGAAAAAACTGTTCCTTTATTCAACGAAGCACTTAACTTCCTGTCTGGCGTTTCTGCCAAGAAAGGTAAAGTTCTGTTCGTTGGTACTAAGCGGGCAGCAGGTGAAGCGGTAAAAGAAGCGGCACAGAAGTGTGACCAATTCTACGTGAACAAGCGTTGGTTGGGCGGTATGCTGACTAACTGGAAAACTGTTCGTCAGTCAATCAAGCGTCTGAAAGATCTTGAACAGCAAAGCCAGGACGGTACTTTCGAAAAGCTGACCAAAAAAGAAGCGCTGATGCTTCAGCGTGAAATGGACAAGCTGGAAAGCAGCCTGGGTGGTATCAAAGACATGGGCGGTCTGCCTGACGTATTGTTCGTAATCGATGCCGATCACGAGCACATCGCGGTAACTGAAGCCCGTAACCTGGGTATCCCGGTTGTATCTGTTGTTGATACTAACTCAAACCCAGATGGTGTTGATTACATCATCCCTGGTAACGACGATGCAATTCGTGCTATTCAACTTTACTTAAACGCCGCTGCTGACGCAGTTAGCGCAGGTCGCAACAGCAACCTGGAAGTACAAGCTGAAGACGAGTTTGTTGAAGCAGCTGAGTAATCTGCTTGCTTAGTCTGAGGCTCAACTGAGCCTCAGACTAGTTGTACCGATCGAATCTGATCGATGATTAAGAATTAATTAAGAGGGGCGTTCGCCCCTTTTACTCTGAATTTAAATATTGCTGAGGAATTGAAAATGGCAGTGACTGCAGCACTCGTAAAAGAATTGCGTGAGCGTACTGGCGCCGGCATGCTGGATTGCAAAAAAGCGTTGGTTGAAACTGATGGTGACATCGAACTGGCCATCGAAAACATGCGTAAGTCTGGTCAGGCTAAAGCCGCTAAGAAAGCTGGCCGTATCGCCGCTGAAGGTGTCATCCTGACTAAAGTTGAAGCGGGCAAAGCGACCATGCTTGAACTGAACTGTGAAACTGACTTCGTAGCGCGTGACGAAGGCTTCCTGGCGTTTGGTAACAAACTGCTGGATGCAGCATTCGAAAAAGGTCTGAACGACATCGAAGCGCTGAATGCGTCTGAAATCGACGGTGGCGTAGTAAGCGACGTACGTGACGCACTGGTTGCTAAAATCGGTGAAAACATCTCTCCACGTCGTGTACTGACTGTTGAAGGTGACAACTTAGGTGCTTACGTGCACGGTGGCCGTATCGGCGTAGTCGCTATCTTAACCGGTGGTAACGAAGACCTGGCGAAAGACGTAGCAATGCACGTTGCCGCTTCTAGCCCACAGTTTGTTAAGCCTGAGCAAGTTCCAGCGGAAGTTGTTGAGAAAGAAAAAGCCATCCAAATCGAAATCGCGATGCAGTCTGGCAAGCCAGCTGAAATCGCTGAGAAAATGGTTGTTGGCCGTATGAAGAAATTCACCGGCGAAATCAGCCTGACTGGCCAGCCTTTCGTTAAAGATCCTTCTGTTTCAGTAGGCGAATTACTGAAGTCTAACGGCGCTGACGTTGTTAACTTCGTTCGCTTTGAAGTAGGTGAAGGTATCGAGAAGAAGTCTGAAGACTTCGCTGCCGAAGTTGCTGCGCAAATGGAAGCTGCTAAGAAATAATTAGCGGTTTGACTTTTGCATTCGGCCAATGTCGGATACACTACGAGCACCTCTTCCGAGGTGCTTTTTTATAGCTGAAAGCAAAGCACCGACTATACCTGAAGATGACGACCGATTAAGTCGGTTTGGCTCATAGTTTGTGTACAAAATATGACCCAAGCCGAATCAAGAGGAAAAAACAACAATGAGCATCGCACCAAAATCCGCCTACCGACGCATTCTGCTTAAACTAAGCGGCGAAGCGCTAATGGGGAATGAAGGCTTTGGTATTGATCCCAAAGTGCTGGACCGCATGGCCCAGGAAATTAAAGAACTGGTAGAGTTGGGTGTTCAGGTTGGACTGGTTATCGGCGGTGGTAACCTGTTTCGTGGCGAAGGGCTCGCCAAAGCGGGTATGAATCGGGTTGTGGGCGACCACATGGGCATGCTGGCCACCGTTATGAACGGTCTAGCCATGCGTGATGCACTGCACCGTGCTTTTGTAAACGCCCGCTTGATGTCTGCTATTCCCCTCAACGGTGTCTGTGATGCCTACAACTGGGCCGAAGCCATTAGCCTGTTGAAATCAGGTCGCGTGGTCATTTTCTCTGCCGGCACCGGCAATCCATTTTTTACCACCGATTCTGCTGCGTGTTTACGTGGCATCGAAATTGAGGCCGACGCTGTTCTGAAAGGCACCAAAGTTGACGGTGTCTTCAGTGATGATCCGGTGAAAAACCCCGAAGCGAAACTGTACTCGCAGCTGTCATATCAGGACGTACTGGAAAAAGAATTAAAAGTGATGGATCTGTCGGCCTTCACGCTGGCACGTGACCATAGCTTACCTATCCGAGTATACAATATGAACAAGCCCGGTTGTCTCAAGCGGGTCGTGATGGGCGAACCTGAAGGCACGTTAATCGACCATGTCGAGAGTGTTACTGAATAATAATACAGGAATGAAATCGTGATTGATGAAATTGAATTAGATGCGCGTGAGCGTATGGACAAAAGCATTACTGCTTTAAAAGGTCAGTTAAGCAAAATCCGCACAGGCCGTGCACATCCAAGTCTGCTGGATGGTATTCAGGTACCTTATTACGGTGTCGACACGCCTCTGCGTCAGTTAGCGAACGTTATCACAGAAGATAGCCGTACCCTGGCATTAACCGTTTTTGATAAGAGCTCAATTCAGGCGGTAGAAAAAGCCATCATGCAGGCCGATTTGGGCTTAAACCCAATGAGCGCTGGTACGACAATTCGTATTCCATTGCCACCGTTGACCGAAGAACGTCGTAAAGATCTGATCCGCGTGGTACGTAACGAAGCCGAACAAGGCCGGGTGGCGATTCGTAATATTCGTCGCGATGCCAACAGCGATATCAAAGAATTACTCAAAGAAAAAGAAATCAGCGAAGACGAAAGTCGCGCGGGTGAAGAAAATATCCAGACACTGACCAATGAATTTATCAAAAAAGTTGATAACATGCTGTCTGATAAAGAAACTGAGTTAATGGAAGTATAAATAAGCTCATGTCGCGATCGCAGACTGACGATACAACGCTGGACGAAAGACTGGCGTTGTTGAATATGCCTAAGCACGTGGCCATTATTATGGATGGCAACGGACGTTGGGCCAAAAAGAAAGGGAAGATTCGTACTTTCGGGCATCGCGCCGGTGTGGAGTCAGTGCGAGCTGCAGTGCGTTTTGCGCGCAAAAACGCTATTCAGTCACTCACCTTGTTTGCATTTAGCAGCGAGAACTGGAAGCGTCCGGAAGAAGAAGTCAGTGTTTTAATGGATCTGTTTAACCTGGTATTAAACAGCGAAGCTAAACGTTTAAATAAAAACGGGGTGCGATTAAAAGTGTTGGGCGATACCTCACGTTTTGATCGCAAACTGGTTGATAAAATCAACAAAGCTGAAGCGATGACCGCGGACAATAAAGAGTTGGTGCTTAATATTGCAGCCAACTACGGTGGCCGTTGGGATATCGTTAATGCCGCCAGACAACTGGCAGATAAAGTGGACAAAGGCACCCTGAGTGCCGGGCAGATTGACGAGGCGCTGTTCGATCAGCATATGTCCACTGAAGGGTTGCCTGAGCTCGATTTGTTGATTCGAACCGGTGGTGAACATCGTATCAGTAACTTCCTGTTGTGGCAGTGTGCCTACGCAGAATTGTATTTCACTGATGTGTTGTGGCCTGATTTCGACGAAGAGGCCTTTTACCTGGCCGTTAAGGACTACAGTGAGCGTCAGCGCCGCTTTGGCCTTATTGGCGAGCAGGTGGAGACCACAGAGGTTGCAAACTCCTAATGACTGCCAGCTGCCTGCAATTAGCTTATAAAAGACCCATCGCATGTTAAAGCAACGAATTATTACGGCGCTGATCCTGGCGCCACTGGCTATTATGGCCATCTTGTTTTTACCCATTCACATCTTTCAATATGTGATTGCCGGTGTGGTCGCTCTGGGCGGTTACGAATGGGCAAATATGTCCGGTATTACCGCCCGGCCTTATAAAGTGGCTTTTGGTTTACTGCTGCTGGTGGGTTGTCTTACTCTGATTAGCATTGTGGATGTCAATGTTATCTGGTTCCAGGGCGCGCTTAATGAGCTTTACCACTGGATCCTGTCAGTCGCGGTGATCTGGTGGCTGGCTTCATTCTTTATGATCCTTGCGTATCCCCGTTATTCGGCGTTTTGGCGTCAAAGCTGGATGATTCGCTGTTTGTTTGGTGTATTAACGCTCATTCCAACCTGGGTAGCCGTAGTTGCCCTGCGTTCCAGCCTTTACGATGTGGATACGTTTTACGGTGCATCGCTGATTTTTTACGTACTGGGTATTGTCTGGGCTGCCGATATCGGTGCTTTCTTTGTGGGCGTCAAATTCGGCCGTCATAAGCTACGTCCGAATGTGTCGCCGGGGAAAACCTTTGAAGGGCTGTTCGGTGGCATCATGGCGTCTTTTGCGATTATTGCCTTTGCAGCGCTGCATTATCAGGTAGAAACTTCACGTATCTGGCTGCATTTGTTAATTGGCGGTTTAACCGTAGCTGTTTCTGCGCTGGGCGATCTGAATGAAAGTATGTTTAAGCGCTGTGCAGGCATTAAAGACAGCGGCCGGATTTTACCTGGTCATGGTGGTCTGATGGATCGCATTGATAGCCTGACTGCAGCCTTTCCGATATTTGCCTACTGCTACGTCACCTGGATGGCCTGATGCAAACGCTTACGATTCTTGGTGCGACCGGTTCCATCGGTCAAAGTACGCTGGATGTTATTGCCCGTCACCCGGATTTATACCGGGTGTTTGCGATCACGGGGCACCGTCAGGTAGAAAGACTGGTGCAACAGGCAAAAGCCTGTCACGCCCGATATCTGGTGGTTGCCAGCGATGATGATTATGAACAGGCTACCAGACTGGCCGTTGAGTATGATCTGTCGTCCGAAGTGTTAAGTGGGAAACGAGCGCTGGAAGAAGTCGCCTCAGCCCCGGAAGTCGATTCAGTGATGGCCGCTATTGTTGGCGCTGCCGGACTTGTGCCAACCCTGGCGGCAGTAAAAGCCGGCAAGCGGGTATTGCTGGCCAATAAAGAGTCGCTGGTGATGTCCGGCGCATTATTTTTAGACGCCGCCAGACAGTCACAGGCGGAGATTTTACCCATCGATAGTGAACACAACGCCATTTTTCAGTGTTTACCGGCAGATTTTAACTATGCTGAATTAAGCACCTCCGGTATCAGTAAAATACTGCTGACAGGTTCTGGTGGTCCGTTCCGTGACAGAGAACTGTCGACCTTTGCTGACATTACACCCGAACAGGCATGTGCCCATCCTAATTGGGATATGGGGCGCAAAATCTCGGTAGACTCAGCCACCATGATGAACAAAGGGCTGGAATTTATTGAAGCCTGTTGGTTGTTTGGTTTGCAGCCAGACGATATTCAGGTGGTGCTGCATCCACAAAGTACCATTCATTCCATGGTGCAGTATGTTGATGGTTCAGTGATTGCACAAATGGGCAATCCTGATATGCGTACACCGATTGCCTATGGATTAGGGTATCCCAACCGAATTGATGCCGGTGTGGCACCGCTGGATTTTGCTACGCTCAGTGATTTGAGTTTTTCGACTCCGGATACCCATCGCTTCCCTAATTTATATCTTGCAATTGAAGCCTGTCGCAGTGGCCAGGCCGCCACCACGCGACTGAACGCCGCCAATGAAATTGCAGTGCAGGCATTTTTGGACAATCGCATAAGCTTTAACCAAATCGCACAAATAAACGAGGAAATTCTAAATCGTTTTGAACCAACCGCGGTTTCGTCCATCCAACAGGTGCTCGAATTAGACAAGCAGGCGAGACTGGCCGCAATAGCAATGATAGAGGAAAGTTAAAGCGTGTTTGAATTTTTGCGTAATGCCGGTGCATTTATTATTGCCTTGAGTATTTTGGTCGCGGTTCATGAATGGGGACACTACTACATTGCGCGCTTGTGTGGTGTGTACGTAAAACGGTTTTCTATTGGCTTCGGTAAGCCAATCTGGAGCAAAGTGGATAAGCACGGTACCGAGTTTGCCCTGGCAGCTATTCCGCTTGGCGGTTACGTGCGCATGCTCGATGAACGGGTGGATGAAGTGCCACCTGAAATGGCCTCACAGGCGTTTAACAACAAGTCTGTAGGCAAGCGAATGGCCATTATTGCAGCGGGCCCGGGCGTTAACTTTATCTTTGCCGCGATTGCCTTGTACGTGATGTTTTTGATTGGTATCAGCACCATTAAGCCAGTCATTGGCGAGGTGAGTCCTGATAGCATCGCTGCGAAAGCGGGCCTGACCGGCAATATGGAAATTATCGCCGTAGGCTCAAGGGAAACGCCGGACTGGGAAGCGGTGAATCTGGAACTGATGTCATACATTGGCCAGGAAAGCATGCCGGTGACCGTAGCTTCAGAGAGTGACAGTGCCCGCCAACGCGTTTTAGATATTACCGGATGGAACTTTGATCCGGATTCGGAGTCTCCTTTACGCAGTCTGGGAATTTCACCATTCAGGCCTGGAGCAACATTAACCGTTGCTTACGTGGCCGAAAAGACTGCGGCGAGTGATGCCGGCCTTCAGCAGAACGACGAGGTTGTGGCGCTGGATGGACAACCGGTGACTGCCTGGGAAGATTTTGTTGCCCAAATTAAGAACCGCCCGGGTGAACAGGTAGAGATTCGGGTAAACAGGGCTGGTCAAACCTATGACCTTTCTGCCACAATTGGGCGCCGTGATACGCCAGAGGGGCAGGACGGTTACCTGGGCGTCAGTCCTTTTGCCGAACCATGGCCTGAAGGTTATGTGGTTACCCACCAGTACGGACTGCTGGATGCGGTAGGTAAAGCGGTTGATAAGACCTGGCGCTTAATGACCTTAAGCGTCGAAATGATAGGGAAACTGATTACCGGCGATGTATCAGTTAAAAACCTGAGCGGCCCGATCGCTATCGCGCAGGGTGCGGGTAACAGTGCAGGATACGGTCTGGTTTACTTTTTAAGTTTTCTGGCCCTGATCAGTGTGAACCTGGGGATAGTAAACTTACTGCCCTTGCCAATGCTAGATGGCGGTCACCTGATGTACTTTACCATTGAGTGGATTACTGGCCGCCCGGTACCTGAGGAAGTTCAGGAGTGGGGATTTAGAATTGGTGCCATGCTGTTATTTACCATAATGAGCATTGCCATATTTAATGATATTACACGTTTGTCGTAAGAATGCAGACGTCAGCAAGAATAAGCGAACGCAGCAGGAAGAAAAAGAATAGATGAAGTTTAATCAGTTAGTAGTAGCCGGATTGTTATGCTCCAGTGCTAGCTTAGCCAACGCTGCTTCAGGCAACAGTGAGTTTGTCGTAGAAGATATCCGGGTTGAAGGCCTGCAGCGAGTTGCTTTGGGCGCCGCGCTAACCTACATTCCGGTGCAAAAAGGTGACGAAGTCAATTCATTTCGAATTACGCAGTTGATTCGGTCTCTGTATTCGTCAACACACTTTGAAAACATTCAGGTAATGCGTGATGGCAATACGCTGATAATCAAGGTTGCCGAACGTCCAACCATCAGTAACATTATTTTTGACGGCAACGATGACATTAAAGATGAACAGCTTCAGGAAAGTCTGGACGGGAGTAATATTCGGGTGGGTGAGCCACTGGATAAAACCGTTCTGACGTCCATTGAGAATGGCCTGAAAGACTTCTTTTACAGTATTGGTAAGTATAACGCTGACGTCACCGCAATCATTACGCCATTACCGCGTAACCGGGTGGATTTGAAGTTATTGTTTGAAGAGGGCGATGCCGCCGATATCAAACAAATCAATATCGTGGGTAATGAGCTGTTCTCAGACCAGGAGCTGTTGGAAGATTTTGAGTTACAGTTCAATACTGCCTGGTATGACTTCCTGTCAGAAACCCGTTATCAGCAGCAAACACTGCAGGGTGACATGGAAACCCTGACCAATTTCTACATGGACCGCGGTTACCTGCGTTTCAATGTTGATTCCACCCAGGTGGCCATGACCCCTGAGAAAGACGGTATTTATATTTCACTGAATGTCACCGAGGGCGAGCAGTACACTATCTCAGAAGTCGAGTTGGTGGGCGAAATGCTGGGCCACGAAAACTACATTGAACGGGTATTACCACTTACGCCGGGTGAGTTATACAACCAGGCGGAAGTGACTTACACCGAAGAGTTTATCAGTAAATACCTGGGCCGCTTTGGTTATGCTTATCCTACGGTTACCACCGTACCGGAAATTAACGACGAAGATAAAACCGTTAAGCTGACCCTACGGGTGGATCCCGGGAAACGTATCTATGTACGTCGAATTAACTTTAACGGTAACACCATTACTGCCGACGAAGTGTTACGTCAGAATGTGGTGCAAATGGAAGGTACCTGGTTATCCAACGATCTGCTGGAAAGCTCGAAAAACTCCATGTCGCGTTTAACCTACATGGAAGAGGTGGAATTTGAAACCGTACGTATCCCGGGTAAAGACGATCAGGTTGACGTGCAGTTTAAAGTGAAAGAACAACCCTCCGGTTCATTCAACGCAGGTATCAGTTATGGCGATCAGACTAAGTTAGGTCTGCAGGCTGGGATTCAGCAAGATAACTTCCTGGGGACCGGTAAGCGTATTGGTGTTAACGTGAGTACGGTGTCGTACCAAAAGTCGGCGCAGTTGTCTTACACTGACCCTTTCTTTACCATTGACGGTATCAGCCTGGGTGGCACGGTTGCATTCAGTGAGTTTGATGGTTCCAGCTTTAACGTTATTCAGTACAACTCCAAGCGTTGGTCAGTCGGGGCAAATATTGGTTACCCGATTGACGAATTCAATCGTATTAACTTTGGTTTGACTTACTCAGACGTAGAGTTGTCTAACCGGGGTTATTATGAGCAAACAAACCGGTTCTACGGGCAGTTTACTGACGATCAGAATCCGGATGCGCCCATTAACTATACCAGCTTGCAAAGCTCGGTAGCTTGGAGTCGCAGCACATTAAACCGTGGTTTGTTTCCGACGGCTGGTTCATCACAGCGTGCGTCATTTAGTATTACCACGCCGAACTCAGACGTGAACTTCTTTAAAACCATTTACGACGGCCGCTTTTACTTCCCGCTTAGCCGTGATCAGCGCTGGTCGGTGCTGACCAAGGTCAGACTGGGGTATGGTAATGGTTACGGCGATATCAACGGTAACGAGCAGATCCTGCCATTTACCGAGAACTTCACAGCCGGTGGTGCCGATACTTTACGTGGTTTTGAGAACAACACCGTAGGACCCAGAGGGATACAGCGTGTAAGTGGTTCAAATACGGTTACATTACCGGATGGTACCGTCATTCCTGGCAGTCCTTCTGGCGATTCCTACGTGCTTTCACGTCGCAGTTTAGGTGGTAATGCTATGGCGCTTGGTAGCCTTGAGCTGATTACCCCTACACCATTCGTGGAAGAAGATGCGTCTAACTCGGTTCGCACCAGTGTATTCGTTGACGTGGGTAACGTGTGGGATACAGAGTTTGACTATAACGAGTATCTGCAGTTAGATAACAGAGGTCGAGACGAACTGCTGGATTATTCCGATTGGTCTTTATTTCGCAGTTCAGCAGGTATTTCTGTACAATGGATTTCACCCATGGGCCCAATGGTCTTCAGCTTCTCGCGGGCTATTAAAGAACGTGAAGGTGATGATGCGAAATTCTTTACATTTAATATTGGTCAAACATTTTAATAGTAGCTGGCACAGACCAGAAAATAAAAGGAGCACCTTTTGAAACAGTTGGCAAAATATGCAATTGCATCGGCAATGTTAGGTAGTGCGATGTTTAGTTCTGCAGCAATGGCAGAGCAAAAAATCGGCGTGGTAAACGTGCAAGGTATTTTTCAGGCGCTGCCGCAAGCGGCTGAGATCCAGAATGCCATTTCTATGGAATTCAAAGAGCAGGTTGACGAAGTCAACATGTTACAACGTGATGGTCAGTTATATGCTGAGAAATTGCAGCGTGACGCGGCAACCATGAGCGCTACTGAGAAGAAAGAACTGGAAGAGAAAATTCTGACTGTTCGTGAGCAACTTTCTCAGAAAGTGCAGCCACTTCAGCAAAATATCCAGCGTCGGCAGAATGAAGAGCGTAACAAAATCTTAGCGCTTATCAAGCAAGCAATTGATTCAGTTGCTGCAGACAACGACTACGATCTGGTACTTGATGCACCGGCTGTGGTTTATGCAGACGAAAGCAACGACTTGTCACAAAAAGTCCTGGATCAGCTGAGCAAATTAAACTAATCAGTGGCTGGTAAATACAGAGCCGACGTTTAATTCTGCTCTGTAAGTCAGCAGGTACTTACAGCAACAACTAGTATCTACTCTTAATCAATCAGGCCAGCGCAGTGTGTTGGTCTGATTTGTTTTTAAGTGATTAACGCGTAAGGTTGCCGCCCATATGAAGTTATAGCGACAAAGTCACCATCAAGGGAGTTGTCTGCTTGCACCGTGTCGAAGGAGATAATTTTTGGCCAACCCACTTAATACTATCGAAATCCGTGAAATTATGGATTTGCTACCTCATCGTTATCCGTTTCTGCTTATTGACAGAGTGACGGATTATGAACTGGGTGTTAGCATCAAAGCGTATAAAAACATTACCCTCAACGAACCTTGTTTTACCGGACATTTTCCTGATTATCCGATTTTTCCGGGGGTATTGATCCTGGAAGCAATGGCGCAGGCCGCCGGGGTACTGGGATTTAAGACCATAGGTAAAAACGATAAGCTATATTTATACGCAGGAATAGACAACGCGCGTTTTAAGCGCCCGGTAACGCCAGGCGACAAACTAGAATTTGACGTAAGCTTGGTTAAAGAGCGTCGTGGGATTTGGAAGTTCAAAGGCGTCGCGAGTGTCGACGGTGAAGAAGCCTGCTGCGCAGAGTTTATGTGTGCAATGAGAGAGAAGAATTAACGTGATTCATGAAACTGCGGTGATTTCCCCTGGTGCGACCCTTGGTAAAAATGTCTCAGTAGGCCCGTTTTCTATTATTGGCGATGAGGTAGTTATTGGTGACAACTGCCGCATTGAATCACATGTGGTGATTAAAGGACCTACGCGTATAGGTCAGGGTAACCATTTTTATCAGTTCAGCTCAATTGGTGAAGACTGCCAGGATAAAAAGTATGCTGGTGAGCGTACGGAGTTGATCATTGGTAATAATAATGTGTTCCGCGAAGGCGTGACGGTTCACCGTGGTACGGTGCAAGATGAAGGTGTTACCCGTATTGGCTCTGATAACCTGATTATGGTTAACGCGCATATCGCTCACGACTGTGTGATTGGCGATAATGTGATTATGGCGAATAACGTGATGGTAGCTGGCCACGTCGACATTGGCGATTACGCGATACTGGGCGGCGCTACGGCAATCCACCAGTTTTGTAAAATTGGTGCTCACTCCTTTATGGGAGGAGGCGCAATTGTATTACGCGATGTTCCGCCATACGTAATGGTAAGTGGCACTAAATATATTCCGCAAGGTATCAATTCTGAAGGGTTGCGTCGTCGTGGTTATGGTAAAGAAACCATCATGGCGATTAAGCGCGCGTATAAAGTGATTTACCGCGATAATAATACGGTTGAAGAAGCAATTAAAAAACTGACTGAGATGGCTGAAGGCCATCCCGAAGTTGGCATGTTAATTACGTTTCTGACGGAGTCAGAACGCGGCATCGTGCGCTAAGCGATGACAACCAGACCGCTACGCATTGCCGTTGTCGCCGGTGAAGCGTCCGGCGACGTGCTCGCCGCCGGACTCATCAGCGCGCTGAAAAAGCGCTATCCGGACGCGATATTCGAAGGCATTGCCGGGCAGCACATGCAGGCGGCGGGGTGCATCAGTCTGTTTGATATTGAAATTCTATCGGTGATGGGACTGGTGGAGGTGTTATCCAGCATCCGGCCCATTCTGAAAGTCAAAAACGAACTCATTGCTCATTTTATAAAGCACCCTCCGGACGTTTACATCGGTGTGGATGCGCCCGACTTTAATCTGCGTGTAGAAACCGCCCTAAAACAGCATGGCATTAAAACCGTCCACTATGTCAGTCCTACCGTATGGGCCTGGCGGGAAAAACGTATCTTTAAGATTGCCAGGGCCACAAACCGGGTACTGGGGATTTTTCCCTTCGAGCAGGATGTCTACGATAAATACCAGGTTCCTTATCGGTTTGTCGGTCATACCATGGCCGATATTATTCCACTGTGTCCGGATCAGGCTGAAGCCAGAAACGCGCTCGGCCTGAGTCACGATAGCCAGTGTCTGGCTCTGCTGCCCGGCAGCCGGGGCGGTGAAGTAGCGAAATTACTGCCGGTATTTACCGATACGGTAGAGCAACTATGGCAGCAAAAGCCTCACTGCCAGATTGTGATCCCGGCCGCTAATGACAGACGTTTGCAACAAATTGAGCAATATTTGCAAGTCAGCAAACCGGCCTGGCTGGAAGACAGTCGGGTGATGGTGCTGGCGGGGCAGTCCCGTGAAGCCATGATAGCCAGTGATGTGATTCTGCTGGCATCGGGAACTGCCACATTGGAAGCCATGCTGTGCAAGCGGCCTATGGTATCGGCTTACTTACTGTCCTGGTTAACGCACAAAATGATGATGCGGTTATATAAACCGGCGTATTTTTCATTACCGAATATTCTGGCTAACGAAGCTCTGGTGCCAGAGTTGTTGCAGGAAGATGTGAATCCCGAGCGACTTTGCCGTGAACTGCTTAACTTGTTTGACGCCGATACCACGGCGTTAACGGAGCGATTTGTTGAGTTGCACCAGTCGTTAAAACAAAACGCCGATGAACGAGCGGCAGAAGCCGTTCTGGAAGTTATCAATGAGTAACTTTATTGCCGGTGTGGATGAAGTTGGCCGGGGCCCTTTGGTGGGCGATGTCGTCACCGCTGCGGTGATCCTCGACCCGAACAATCCCATAGAGGGGCTAACTGATTCTAAAAAACTCAGTGAGAAAAAACGCAACGCGTTATCGGCTGAAATTAAACAAAAAGCGCTGGCGTGGGCAATTGGCCGTGCAACGCCGGCCGAAATCGACAAACTTAATATTCTGCACGCTACCATGCTGGCCATGACCCGCGCTGTAGATAATCTGTTACTAACGCCAGACTACGTGCTGGTGGACGGAAATCGATTACCGCCCTGGTCTTATGCAGCTGAAGCTGTGGTAAAAGGCGACAGCCTGCATCCTGAAATTTCTGCCGCATCCATTCTGGCTAAGGTGGAGCGGGACAACGATATGCTGGAGTTGGATAAGCAATATCCTGCCTACGGATTTGCCGCACATAAAGGCTATCCGACCAAAGCGCATTTTGCAGCGCTGGCCGACAACGGTGTATTATCGTGTTATCGCAAAAGTTTTAAACCGGTTCAGGCATTACTTACTGCTGCAGGATCCTCGGTGACAACTAAAGGTTAATAAAAAATGTCAGCGAACTTTGTTCATTTACGGGTACACAGTGACTTTTCCATGATGGATGGTCTGAATAAGGTCAAACCTATTCTGGCCAAAGTGGAAGAGCTGGGTATGCCGGCGGTGGCTATTACCGACCAGATGAATATGTGTGGCCTGGTAAAATATTACTCAGAGGCGCACTCCCGCGGTATAAAGCCCATCATAGGCACCGATTTTTGGGTGCAAAGTGAAGACTTTGTCGACGAGCCTTTCCGCCTCACGCTACTGGCCATGAACAATGAGGGATATAAAAATATCACCTTGTTGATTTCGAAGGCGTATCTGCGTGGCCACGTCCATCATCGGGCTATGATTGATAAACAATGGCTGGCGGAACATGCCGAGGGCGTTATCGTACTCTCTGGTGGAACCAAAGGCGATGTTGGCCAGTTGCTGACTAAAAACAACCCTAAAATGCTGGAAGACAACCTGGCATTTTATACTACCCATTTTGCCGATCGTTTCTATCTGGAACTGGTTCGCACCGGGCGACGCGGCGAAGAAGACTACAACCACGCCGCCTTTGCGTTAGCGGAAGAACGAGGTTTACCCGTAGTAGCCACCAACGAAGTCTGTTTTATAGACCGTGACAAATTTGATGCCCATGAAATACGCGTAAGTATCCATGATGGTTATACGCTGGATGATAAACGTCGCCCGAAACACTACAGTGAACAGCAGTATCTACGCAGTAGCGAAGAAATGGTCGCGCTGTTCGAGGACATTCCCGAGGCTATTGAAAATACGGTAGAAATCGCTAAGCGCTGTAATGTAACCGTGCGTCTGGGCGAGTACTTCCTGCCACAGTTTCCAACTGGCGGTATGACTACTGAGGACTTTCTGGTAAAGGTGTCTGAAGAAGGTCTGGAAGAGCGGTTGGAATTTCTGTTCCCGGATGAAAAAGTACGCGAGGAAAAGCGCCCGGCCTACGACGAAAGACTAGAAATTGAACTGGGCGTAATCAATCAGATGGGCTTCCCAGGTTACTTCCTGATCGTCATGGAATTTATCCAGTGGAGTAAGGACAATGACATTCCGGTGGGGCCAGGCCGTGGTTCCGGTGCCGGCTCACTGGTGGCTTATGCGCTGAAGATTACTGATCTGGATCCACTTGAGTTTGACCTCCTCTTCGAACGGTTCCTGAATCCCGAACGGGTCTCTATGCCCGATTTCGACGTTGACTTTTGTATGGACCGTCGGGACGAGGTAATCGATCACGTTGCCGAACTTTATGGCCGTGATGCGGTATCGCAGATTATCACCTTTGGTACCATGGCAGCAAAAGCGGTGGTGCGCGACGTGGGCCGGGTATTGGGTCATCCCTATGGTTTTGTTGATCGCATTTCAAAGTTAATTCCACCCGATCCGGGCATGACGTTGTCGAAAGCTTTTGAAGCGGAGCCACGCTTACCCGAGCTTTATGAGCAGGACGAAGAAGTCCGCGATCTTATCGATATGGCGCGCATCCTCGAGGGGGTAACCCGAAACGCCGGTAAACACGCCGGGGGCGTGGTCATAGCGCCCACCAAAATCACCGACTTCTCACCGCTCTACTGTGATGATGAAGGTAAGAACCCGGTTACCCAGTTTGATAAAAACGATGTGGAAACCGCCGGTCTGGTTAAGTTCGACTTCCTGGGGTTAAGAACCCTGACTATTATTCAGTGGGCGCTGGATATGATTAAGGAAGGGCAGGGCAAAGACGTTGATATTGCGGCCATTCCGTTAGAAGACAAAAAGAGTTTCCGGTCATTGCAGGCCGCAGAGACCACCGCGGTATTCCAGCTTGAATCCCGCGGCATGAAAGAACTGATTAAACGCCTTAAACCGGACTGTTTTGAAGACATCATCGCACTGGTAGCCCTGTTCCGTCCGGGGCCTTTGCAATCCGGCATGGTAGATAACTTTATCGACCGTAAGCACGGTCGGGAGGAAATCTCCTACCCTGATGCTGATTATCAGCACGAGTGTTTACAAGAAATTCTGGAGCCCACCTACGGCATTATCCTCTATCAGGAGCAGGTAATGCAGATTGCTCAGGAAATGGCCGGTTACTCGTTGGGCGGCGCTGACTTGCTACGTCGGGCTATGGGTAAGAAAAAACCCGAAGAGATGGAAAAACAGCGGGCAGTTTTTGCGGAAGGGTCGAAAAACAATAATATCGACCCTGATCTGGCGATGAAAATTTTCGACCTGGTGGAAAAGTTCGCCGGTTATGGTTTCAACAAATCTCACTCGGCCGCCTACGCACTGGTTTCCTACCAAACATTATGGCTGAAAGTGCATTATCCTGCCGAGTTTATGGCTGCGGTAATGTCGGCCGATATGGATAACACCGATAAAATCGTGACCCTGGTGGATGAATGTGCCCGTATGGGACTGGAGATTCTGCCGCCGGACCTCAATAAAGGACGTTATAAGTTTACCGTTGATGCGCAGGGCCGCATTGTATACGGCATCGGTGCCATTAAAGGCGTGGGTGAAAGCCCAATCGAAGCAATCATTGAAGCCCGCGAGAATCAGGGTGCGTTTTCAGATTTGTTTGATTTTTGCGCTAAGGTTGATTTGAAGCGGGTTAACAAGCGGGTACTGGAAAAGCTGGTGCTCGCTGGTGCGATGGACAATTTAGGTCCGCACCGGGCCGCTATTATGGCATCGCTGCCGGAGGCCATTGCTGCGGCAGACCAGCATGCTAAAGCGGAGTCTTTTGGTCAGTCCGATATGTTCGGCCTGCTGACTACTGAGCCTGAACAGGTGCTTCAGGCGTTTGCTGAAGTCCCCCAATGGCCAGAGAAAGTCTGGCTGGACGGGGAAAAAGAAACCCTGGGACTGTATTTAACCGGTCACCCGATTAATCAATATGCCGAAGAAGTCCGTAATTATGTTGACGGACGCCTGGTTGACCTGCGTCCGACCGGCAAGGATCAGATGGCTACGGCCGTTGGTCTGGTGCTGGGAGTGCGGGTAATGACCAATAAAAAAGGGCGGCGCTGGGCAATTGTTACACTTGACGATAAAAGTGCTAGAATGGACGTCAGGTTCTTCCCTGAAATGTATGAAACTTTTGAATCAGTGCTCGAACCTGATCGTATTTTGGTCATCAAGGGACAGGTCAGCTTTGATGATTTCTCGGGGGGCAATACAATCACCGCCCGGGATGCTATGGATATTGTTCAGGCGCGTGAGAAAAATGCGCGTTCCCTGGCATTGCAAGTCGACACGCAATGGTGTAAACCAGATAAGTTATCATCGTTGCAGTCGATTTTACGTAATTATGCGGGTGGTAGTTGCCCGGTTCAGTTAGATATTTTACATCCGGATGTGGCAGTTTCATTAAAATGTGACGCACACTGGTTTATTACACCCGAAGATCAGTTATTGCACGAATTAAAACAGTGCCTGGGTGAGCAGTCGGTTAGGCTGACCTTTCATTAATCGGTGAAGGTCAGGCCAATCGGGGAGTAAAAGTAGGACACGTAATGAGTATACAGTTTTTGGATTTTGAACAACCAATAGCCGAACTAGAAGCAAAAATAGAAGAGCTGCGGTTGGTAAATCAGGGCGGTGAGTTTGATGTGGGGATCGAAGAAGAGATCACCCGTCTGCGCACGAAAAGTGCCGAGTTAACCGGCAAAATTTTCTCTAATCTCGGCGCCTGGCAGATTTCTCAGTTGGCGCGTCATCCAATGCGTCCTTACACGCTGGATTACCTGACCCGCACATTTCATGAGTTCGACGAGCTGGCAGGTGATCGCGCCTATGCCGACGATAAGGCTATTGTTGGTGGACTGGCAAAGTTAGATGACCAGCCGGTGATGATTATCGGTCATCAGAAAGGCCGTGACGTACCGGAAAAGATTAAACGTAATTTCGGGATGCCAAAGCCTGAAGGTTATCGTAAAGCACTGCGTCTGATGAAGATGGCAGAGCGCTTTAATCTGCCGATTATTACTCTCATAGACACTCCCGGAGCTTATCCGGGTGTTGGTGCAGAAGAGCGTGGTCAGAGTGAAGCCATTGCCCGAAACCTAAAAGAAATGGCCGAACTTAAAGTGCCGATTATCTGTACCGTGATTGGCGAAGGTGGTTCGGGTGGTGCATTGGCAATTGGTGTGGGCGACCGGGTGAATATGCTGCAATACAGTACCTATTCGGTCATCTCGCCTGAAGGATGTGCCTCTATTCTCTGGAAGAGTGCAGATAAAGCCCCGCAGGCTGCCGAAGCCATGGGCGTGAGTGCGCAGCAAATCAAAGAGCTGGGCCTGATTAATGCCATTGTGGAAGAACCGCTCGGCGGCGCTCATCGTGATCACGACAGTATGGCAGCTAATCTGAAAGCGACTCTGAAACAGCAATTGAGCCAGTTACAGTCATTGCCACTGGATAAGTTGATGGACGAGCGCTACGAGCGACTGATGTCATTTGGTTATTGCTAGGGCATAACAAATCGATTAACTTAATAAAAGGGCCGGCAACGGCCCTTTTTTATTCGTCGTTTTTCATCTGGTAAAGTCCCGTTTATGGATCCGGTTTTTTCTGCATTAAGTACACATCTCAGCACGCTGATGGGTCGCGAACAGCCCGAAAAGCTGATCGTTGGCTTAAGTGGTGGCCTCGACTCCGTCGTGCTCTTGCATGGACTTATGCGGTTGTCACGCAGCGGTGCACTTGCTTTACCTGACATTGATGCGGTTTATGTGAATCATGGCCTGAGTGTCAATGCTAGTGACTGGCAATTGTTTTGTGAGGCGTTTTGTAAGAACCTCGACGTAAGCTTTACAGCGATTACTGTTGAGGTTACACCTCGCGCCCGAGAAAGTCTGGAGGCCTGTGCCCGTGAACGCCGCTACGAAGCCTTAACCGGCCATGCGAAAACGGCAAAACGTGTTATTCTTACCGCCCATCATCAGGATGATCAGGTTGAAACCGTGCTACTTCAGTTAAAGCGTGGGGCAGGGCCTAAGGGATTGTCGGGTATTCCGGCCTTCAGCGTAATGCACTCAGTAGCCGTTAGTCGACCGTTGCTAAACCTGAGCCGCGCGCAAATTCTGGCGTATGCACAGCAAAATGGTCTGCGCTGGATAGAGGATGAGTCAAACCGCGATGAAAGCTTCGATCGCAATTTTCTGCGGCACAGTGTGCTGCCGTCATTGTTAGAGCGCTGGCCCTCGTTTGGCCAGACGGTTTCCCGCAGTGCCAGCTTATGTGCCGAGCAGCAGACCCTGCTTGATGAAGCCTGTGACGAGCGTCTTGAAAGTTTGTGTGGTCAGCCTGAGCGTATCTCTGTGAGTGGATTAAACGCCGCTTCGCCTGCCTGGCAACGTGCCTTGCTGCGCCGTTGGCTTGAGTTCAACAACGTAGTCATGCCGGGTACAAAGCAACTGACGCAAATTCAGCAAATGCTGGCAGCCAGGCCCGATGCACAACCTCACATTGTCCTGGGAAGCACTCAGTTACGCCGTTATCAGGATACCCTTTACTGCTTCGACTCAAACCGGCTTCCATGGTCTTTCAAAACCGTCCGGTTTAGTGCTGAAGAAGAGGTGGTTATCGAACCACAGCAGCAGAAGCTGCTTGTTGGCGAACAAGACAATGGGGCTTTGTGCACTGCAACGTTAACCGTTGCCAATAGCTGTTTTTCGTTAAGCCAACCTGTATTGTCTTTGCCGGTTAAACCGGTCGGGGAGGTACATCACAAACCTTTGAAACAATGGTTTAAACAATGGAAAATGCCGCCCTGGGAGCGTGGTGACTGGTTACTACTGAGTGATGCAGAACAACCGTTGGCATTGGTTGGGAAGGGTCAGGTATTACCTCTTTCTACAACGGGGCAACATAGGCTCCTAATACAGCTTTACGCGTTATAGACAGTGGCAAACCGGCAGTCAACCATCGGCAATTTGGTGCCGTCTCAGGCTGCCTGATAAGTGCCCTTGCCATCTTTTTTTGCCTCATACAGCGCTTTGTCGGCGCGGTCGAATAAATCGCCCATGCTATCATTTTCACGCAGTATGGAGCCGCCTATACTACAGGTGACCTTATGAGTTTTAAGCAGCGGGTGATCGTGCATGGCGTCATGGATCCTGTCGGCAATCGCTGACAGTTCTCTTGAGCATCTGACATCCAGTAAACAGCAGAATTCGTCGCCGCCGAAACGGTAGGCTTCTTCATGCCCCCGAATGGTGTCGGTCAGTATTGCCGCTGTGGTTTTCAGCACTTCGTCACCTTGCTGGTGGCCATGTTTGTCGTTCACCTGTTTAAAGTTATCCAGATCCACTACCAGCAGCCCAAAGGTCTGGCCGTTTCGGGTATGGCGGTTAATCAGTCGCTGAGCCGCTTCATTAAAACCGTTGCGATTGCCGAGATTGGTTAGTGGGTCCTTAGTTGCCATCAGGCGTAAACGCTGAAATTCAATGGCGTGTATGAGCGGTCTGGTAAACAACTGATGTAATGTGGCCAGAACACGGCGCTGGGATGGAGACAAATTTTCGTCAAAAATATAACGCACAAAAGCTGCGTGTTTGCCCTGGTCAAGGCGAATGGCACTGATCGGCAGGCTAACTGAAAATTCGCTGTTAAGCAGACCTGCGTTCAACGCGTTATCAAACTCGGACAAATCGAGACCGACCAGAGGCAAGTATCTGTTTACCTCTGTAAAATAGAGTGACACCAGTGTATTAATTTCAATCGTTGAGGTCAGTTGGTTGAGCACGGTATTGACCTGCTCACTGGTCAGTACTTCAGGCTCAGCACCGCCTAAAAAGCCGCTTTCTGTAGTAGCGTGTTCAAATTGAATCATTGAAATATCCAAGTGCTGCCCCTTGACTCAACATCCGGCACCTACTTCACTTTAAGGATGACAAAAATATGTCGTTACTTGTGAAAATGTGTGCTTTGATTAGACTTAATGGTATGGTTGCCATTTTTTAAGCAAAACACATGCCCAAAATGCGTTGCGGGGAATTTAGGTGGTAGAACACGGTTTCGTTCAAATTGTACTGTTAATGCTTATAGCAGTGGTGAGTGTGGCTTTATTTAAACGGATCCATCTGCCGCCCATCCTCGCCTATTTATTTGCCGGTATCATTGCCGGGCCTAGTGGTTTTGCTCTTTATTCTCACCCTGAAGATATGCACCTGGCCGCTGAAGTCGGCATCGTCTTTCTGCTGTTTTCCCTTGGTCTTGAATTTTCATTACCAAAACTGATGGCGATGCGTTCGCTGGTATTTGGCGCCGGGCTGATGCAGATGGTACTGACCACCGTGCTGGGCTCAGTCGCGGTATGGATGCTGGTGGAAACTACCTTGTCGGCGGCCATCGTGATTGGCGGCATGCTGGCGCTCAGTTCCACTGCTATTGTCATTAAACAGGTGACAGAGATGGGCATATTGAACAATGTCCGCACGCAACTGGCGGTGAGTATCTTGCTTTTTCAGGACCTCGCTGTGGTGCCATTTCTGATCGTTATTCCGTTGCTGTCGGGTGAAAGAGAAACCAGCCTGGCGATGGCACTGGCCATGGCGCTGGTAAAAGGCGTACTGGTTGTGGGTATGCTAATGTCAGTGGGTAAATGGGTACTGCCCTGGGTCTTCAGAGAAGTGGCGCGCACCCGTACCGATGAATTGTTTGTGCTGACTACTATTCTGGTAGCGTTACTGGCAGGCGGGCTTACCTATGCCTTTGGTCTGTCTATGGCTTTGGGCGCTTTCCTGGCCGGAATGATGCTTGGTGAAAGTCAGTACAAGTATCAGTTGGAAGCGGATATCCGGCCCTTCCGTGACATTCTGATGGGATTGTTTTTCGTCACTGTTGGAATGCAGTTAGAACTCTCGGTGCTGATGAGTTACGGTCACTGGATCGTGCTTGGCGTTATTCTGCTGATGCTAGCCAAGGTGGTGCTGGTACGTCTGGCTGCCAGTGTCTTTTCTATTTCATCTATTGACGGCTGGTCGGCAGGGTTAAAACTATGTCAGGTCGGGGAGTTTAGTTTTGTTATCGCCTCTCTGGCCAGTAGTCACTCAGTGATCAGTCCTACTCAGTCGTCCATTCTGATTTCCATGGGCGTCATTAGTATGGCACTGACGCCCTGGTTAGTTGAGCATAGCCTTGAATTAGCACAGAGATTCAGCCCCACTGCGAACAGTAAAATCGAGCCGGAAGTGCCGGAGATTGATGTGAGCGGTATGCGTGATCATGTGATTATCTGTGGTTTTGGACGGGTAGGGCAATCGGTTGCCAGAATGCTCAATATGGAAGACGTACCGTATCTGGTTATTGATGTTGATCCGATCCGGGTGTTTGAGAGCCGTAGTGCCGGTGAGCATGTAATTTATGGCGACGCCACGCAAAAAGACCTGCTGCAAAGCGCTCGGTTAGAACAGGCAAAACTGGTCTTGGTGACTTTTTCTGAGGCAGAAAAAGCCAAGTTGGTGATCAATGCCGCGCGTCAGGTAAAAGGTGAGGTTGATGTTATGGTAAGGACGCCGCGTGATGTGGAACTGGAAGCGCTCTATAGCGCCGGGGCAAGCCAGGTGGTACCGGAACTTCAGGAAGGCAGCCTGATGCTCATCTCACAGGTGATGCATTATGCCGGGGTGCCTATGTCAAAAATTCTTAAGCGGGTACGTGAAGAGCGCAAGGGGCGCTACGACCATCTGCACGGTTTTTACCCGGGCGAGACTACCGAAATCAGCTATAACACGGCCGATAAACTGGAGTTTATCCATGCCATAGCACTGGGCACAGACGCCTTTGCGGTAGACAAGCAACTGCATGAACTGACTGGCATGATTGATAAGGTGAAAATAAAGTCGGTGCGACGCGGTGGCCAGGAGTTTACCGCCGAGGGCTGGCAGGAACGGCTAATGCCAGGTGATATTTTAGTTATTGCTGGTAAGCCAAGACGTATCGAACGCGCCGAGCGTTACCTTCTTGATGGTTACTGAAACACGCTAACAGGTTAGAAATTAATGGTTACTGCACCGGTTGTGGAATTATAATCAACCGTAAATGAGGGATTGCTTACCAATGAGTTGGTGCCGGTGAAATTTGTTATTGTACCGCGTTTCGTATAGGGCGTTAGGTCGTGAAGCGTTAATAACTTAACACCAGCATATTACTGCTGGTGTTATTACTGATAGGGAAAAATCACGCAACCCGGTCGTCTTCGAGGTCTTTAAATTGCTTTTTCAGGTCGTAGCCAGGGTCAGTAACAATTTTTTCTAAGGTGACAATGCGAGCTTTGAGCGTTTCAATTTCTTTTTTCAACTCGTTAGTTTTGTCATTATCGGCGTGATTATTTTTTGCCTTATGCTTAGATGTGGAAATGATGGTGCCAGCTAAAATGGCAACGATCACAACTACTGCGGTCCAAAAGCTCATAGTATTTTCCCTTAGTTAATCAGTTTCGTATAATCAGGCGCTTTACGTCGCAGTTACCATGCCGATATAACGGTGTGGGTGATGCGACGACTAGCATCGTTTGAGAATAGTATAGCAATTACTTCGCCAGAAAGATAAAGTGCTTTAAAAACATTTGGTTATGTTTTTATTATGGAGAGGTGAAGCGATGATTATCGCTATTTTGACCATTTAATTGAGTTTTTTCGCTAATGAATGAGCAAGTTAATCAAGACGAGTACTGGATACGTCATGCGTTATCGCTGGCGGCAAAAGCCGAAGCGATGAACGAAATTCCGGTAGGTGCTGTGGTCGTTGCCGACAATCAGATACTCGGTGAGGGTTATAATACGCCTATCGTTGATCACGATCCTTCCGCTCACGCGGAGATGAAAGCGATTCGCATGGCGGCCCGGACCATTGAGAATTACCGGATAATTAATGCCACCTTATACGTTACACTCGAACCTTGCCCAATGTGCGCAGGCTTGCTGGTACATAGCCGCATTAATCGGTTAGTTTTCGGCGCATTTGATACCAAAACGGGGGCAGCTGGCAGTGTGATGCAGCTTTGTCAGCATTCACAACTAAACCATCAGCTTGTAATAAACGGTGGTGTTTTAGCGGACGAATGCGGGGGAATTATTTCTGAGTTTTTCAGACGGCGAAGGGCAGAAAAGAAAGCGGCAAAAGCGGCGGGTTAGTTTGCTTTTGCCATTTGTACCAGGTCAAAGTTCAAAAACTGACGGCGTCTTTGAAAAATTTTCTGGCTTGTTTTACGCATCTGATGTCGTCTTCTGTTCGTGTTTTTCATATTAATCTCCGTAATTATTAATGGGTTGCGTTATTTGTCTTCTTCCAACCCGGTGATTACACTGATCACTCTAATAGACGTATATGAAGGTGATATGACAAAAGATCAAGTACCTTTCATTAACAGTGTTAACGTTTCTGCTACGTAGCGTACCTGATCCACAAAAGCAACAGCCTGGTCGCCGTTGGCAAATCCTGCGCGAGTTGTTGAATAATCGGTCTGCAACAAGGGGAGCTGTTGTTTAACATCGACCCATAAATCCGGGTTTGCTCCGGCCTGAATGGTGAGTTGTCTGGCATCGTCGATATGCTCTGCTCCCAGATAATAGGCAGCCAGGATAAACCAGGTGCGATCAGCTCCCTGAATCCTGGCTGGCAATTGCGCTTGCAACGCGTCGATTTTGCGGCCTATCTGAGTCAGCCTGGCGATTGGTTTTTCGCTTTCTTTTGCCTGCTCATTCTGTGCTGCACGCCAGTTGTTCAGAAGGTAATCGATGGCGGCTATGTACGCGCTGTCCAGCGTGCTCTCTGTACTCTCAACAGCAAGCTGTACAGCCGGATAACGGGTGTTTACATGCTCGACCAGGGCTCTTGGATCGGGCTTTTCGACCACCTTTTCAGGTTCAAGCATAGTGGCAATGAGCACGGCAAGAGAACCATTGGCCCGGCTTAAATGAGTATATTCATATAAACTACTGAGTAACCCCATGTCCTCGGCACGAACCAGCCATTGCTTGTTAATTGAGGAATCCGGCAGTTGTTCTTCTTGTAGCGATGGAAAATAACCTGCCAGCGCAGACCGCCAGGTGTCGGGGAGTATTGTGCAGGATTGTGCCTGGCTTGCTAGCATACTTAGTAACGTCACGCTGTCCGCGCTATCCGATTGTTGCCAGGTGAGACCAGTAACCGCTGTTACGGTTTCCTTTAAGTAAGGTAATACTTGTCGTTGCTGAGTTTCAAGTGCAGAGCAAGGTTGGTCAGCTTTCTCGGGCATTAAACGAATCAGCTTTGCGGTAAACAGTACCGGGCCATTGGTCACCCTTCCGGTGCTCGCAGCCGTATACCGGAAGCGTGGCGCAGCTATATGGATATCGTGATTGATAAGTGCCTTGTAAAGATTTATTTCGTTGTAAAACGACACTACCTTTAACTCAACCCCCAGATAGTCAGCAAGACCGTGGGCATAGCCGTAATCAAAACCGGTCGGGCCTTCTCCGGTAACATGGTAATGGTGTCTGTCATTGATCAGACCAACCCTCAACACCTGTTCCTGTAGCACGGTATTGAGGGTAGTTTGCGCCCGGGCACTGGTCATCAGTATCCAGCTAGTGACGATGGTGATAAAAACAAGTTTGCCTGCTATACGGTGAGGTAGGGGATTCATTATTATTCTTTATTACTGCTGTCTGTGCCAAAACCACAAAATCGGGTTATTCGGGTAAAAAAATTACGGTTGAATAACCCTAGCTGGTTATCAAGCCGCCGCTTTTCCACTATAATCCGCGCCAAACCAGTTCACAACCAGGACCGACGGCAGATTGGCGTTTTCTACCCGGCGGTTCTCACAAATTAGGTAGCAAACTATGTTGGTCCTACGTGGCGCTCCGGCGTTATCTGACTTCCGCACAGCTAAATTAATCCAACGACTGCAGCAATCCGGTGTCGACGTTACCCACCTCTACAGCGAATATGTTCATTTAGTTGATACGCAGCAGGCGTTAACTGAAGAACAATTATCGGTGTTGGATAAATTGTTAACCTATGGACCGAAACAGGCACAGGAAGCTGCCACTGGCGAATGTTTTTTCGTTACGCCCCGTCCCGGCACTATTTCGCCGTGGTCAAGTAAAGCCACCGACATTGCCCATAATTGCAGCTTGACTGCTATTGGCCGTATTGAACGCGGGTGTGCGTTTTATGTAACAGCGGCACAGCCGCTGACAGACGAGCAGCGTAAGCTCGTAGCTGCGGCGCTCCATGACCGCATGACGGAAAGCGTATTTGCTGCGCCACAGGACGCGTCAGTGCTGTTTGATAAGCATCAGCCCCGTGAATTCAGCTCGGTGGATATTTTAGGCGCCGGTAAAGACGCGCTGGTCTCGGCTAACCAAACTCTGGGTCTGGCACTGGCAGACGACGAAATCGATTACCTGTTTGATAACTTTGTGAAGCTGGGGCGTAACCCTAACGATATCGAACTGTACATGTTTGCTCAGGCTAACTCTGAGCACTGTCGTCATAAAATCTTTAATGCTGACTGGACTATCGATGGCGAGGTACAGCCTAAGTCATTGTTTAAAATGATCAAGAACACCTTCGAACTGTGCCCGGAATATGTGTTCTCTGCTTATAAAGACAACGCCGCAGTAATGGAAGGTTGGCAGGCTGGCCGATTCTTCCCTGAACCACAGTCACATGAATACACTTACCATCACGAAGATATTGCTATCCTGATGAAGGTGGAAACCCATAACCACCCAACCGCAATCTCACCGTTTCCGGGTGCTGCAACAGGCTCCGGTGGTGAAATTCGGGACGAAGGCGCTACCGGTCGTGGTTCTAAACCAAAAGCCGGTCTGGTTGGTTTTACCGTATCGAACCTGAAACTGCCTGATGCAGTTCGTCCATGGGAAGTCGATTACGGTAAACCCACCCGTATTGTCAGCGCACTGGATATTATGATTGATGGGCCACTTGGTGGTGCTGCTTTCAACAACGAGTTTGGTCGTCCTAATCTGTTAGGGTATTTCCGTACCTATGAGCAGGAAGTAAACAGTTTTAACGGCACCGAAGTCCGTGGTTATCATAAACCCATTATGCTGGCCGGTGGTTTAGGTAATATTCGCCAGGATCACGTCGAAAAAGGTGAAATTACTGTTGGCGCTAAACTGATCGTTCTTGGCGGCCCGGCAATGAACATTGGCCTGGGCGGCGGTGCAGCGTCATCCATGACGTCTGGGCAGTCCAGTGAAGATCTCGACTTTGCCTCGGTGCAACGAGATAACCCGGAAATGGAACGCCGCTGTCAGGAAGTCATCGACGCCTGCTGGCAGTTAGGTGAAGACAATCCTATTCAGTTTATCCACGATGTGGGCGCGGGTGGCTTATCCAACGCAATGCCGGAACTGGTAAACGACGGTGGTCGGGGCGGACGCTTTGAACTGCGTAAAGTATTGTCAGACGAGCCGGGCATGTCGCCGCTGGAAATCTGGTGTAACGAATCACAAGAGCGTTATGTAATGTCGGTAGCACCGGATAAACTGGCTGTGTTTGAAGCCATTTGTCAGCGCGAGCGCGCACCTTTTGCTGTTATTGGTGAAGCTACTGAAGAACAACACCTGTTATTGAATGACGAGCATTTTAATAATCAACCTATCGATTTACCGTTGGAGGTTCTGTTAGGCAAACCACCTAAAATGCATCGTGATGTGGCCAGCGCCACGCACAGTTCTGCTGAACTGGATTGCGCTGAAATTAGCGTTGCCGATGCCGCCGAGCGGCTGCTGCGCTTACCGGCCATTGCCGAGAAAACTTTCCTAATCACTATTGGCGATCGTAGCGTAACCGGTTTGGTGAGCCGCGACCAGATGGTGGGCCCGTGGCAGGTACCTGTTGCGGACGTTGCAGTAACAGCATCGGCATTTGACACCTATCATGGTGAAGCGATGGCGATGGGTGAACGTACCCCGGTAGCCTTGCTCGATTACGCTGCCTCGGCAAGACTGGCAGTAGGTGAGTCAATTACCAATATCGCTGCCGCCCACATTGGCGACATGAAACGCATTAAGTTGTCGGCGAACTGGATGGCGGCAGCCGGACATCCGGGTGAAGACGCGGGCTTGTATGAAGCGGTTAAAGCGGTGGGTGAAGAATTGTGCCCGGCACTGGGTCTGACCATTCCGGTGGGCAAAGACTCCATGTCGATGAAAACCGCCTGGCAAGACAACGGTGAGGATAAGTCGGTCACAGCACCGCTGTCACTGGTGATCACCGCATTTGGTGCGGCGACGGATATTCGCAAAACTGTTACCCCTCAATTGCGCACCGACAAAGGCGAGACGGCCTTATTACTGGTGGACTTAGGCGCAGGTAAAAACCGGTTGGGCGCCAGCTGTCTGGCCCAGGTATATAACCAGTTAGGTAAAACGCCGGTTGATCTGGATGCGCCGGAATTACTGCTTAATTTCTTTAACGCCGTGCAGGCATTACTGGCAGACAACAAACTACTGGCCTATCACGACCGCTCTGACGGTGGTTTATTTGTTAGCGTAGCTGAAATGGCCTTTGCTGGTAAAACCGGTGTGAGTGTGGCGCTTGATACGCTGGGCGATGACGATCTGGCGGCGCTATACAGCGAAGAGCTGGGGGCGGTAATGCAGGTCTCTGCTGGCGATGTGGAGAGCGTTGTTGCGGTATTCGCGGCCAATGGTCTGGGTGAGATGGTGCATAAAATAGGTATATTAAATACCACTGATACCATCGAATTTACCCGTGGTGGAGCGGTTGTACTTAGCGAAGCACGAACTACTTACCGTGCAATGTGGGCCGAAACCACACACGCCATGCAACGTTTACGGGATAACCCTGAATGCGCAGACGAAGAACATAAGGCCAAACAAGACGGCAGGGATCCTGGCTTGCACGCCAAACTGAGTTACGATATCAACGATGATGTGGCTGCACCTTATATTGCTAAGGGCATCAAGCCACGCATTGCTATCCTGCGTGAGCAGGGGGTGAACTCTCATCTGGAAATGGCGGCAGCCTTTAGCCGGGCCGGGTTTACGGCCATCGATGTACACATGAGCGATGTGCTGTCGGGTGCCGTTGCGCTGGAAGACTTCAACGGCCTGGCGGCCTGTGGTGGCTTCTCTTACGGTGACGTGCTTGGCGCTGGTGAGGGGTGGGCAAAGTCCATTCTGTTCAATCAGCGTGCCCGTGAACAATTTGAAGGTTTCTTCCACCGCGACGATACCTTCAGCCTTGGGGTTTGTAATGGTTGTCAGATGCTGTCTAACCTTAAATCTCTGATCCCGGGAACAACTCACTGGCCGCACTTTGTCACCAATAAGTCAGAGCGCTTCGAAGCACGGGTTGCCATGGTTGAGGTTCAGCAATCCAAATCGGTATTGTTTGCCGATATGGCGGGCTCAAGAATGCCGATTGCAGTCTCTCACGGCGAAGGTCGAGCTGAATTTGCCACAGAGGCTGATCTGCAGTCTGTGCAGGGCAAGGTAGCACTGCGGTATGTGAATAACTACGGTGAAGTTGCGACACAGTACCCGGCAAATCCGAATGGCTCACCGATGGGCATAACCGGGCTGACTACCGACGACGGTCGTTGTACCATTATGATGCCACACCCTGAGCGGGTATTCAGAGCTGTCACGAACTCATGGCGTGCTGATGAGTGGCAGGAAGACTCACCGTGGATGCGAATTTTCCGCAACGCACGGCGTTTTGTTGATTAATTTCAAAAAAATGACGGTAAGGTGTCAAATATTTGTCCAGACACCTTGCCAGCGCCCTTCTACTGCATTAAAGTAGTGCAAGCAGTATGGAATGCTGTGTGGTTACAAGGACTTGTAGGGGATGAGTTAACATCGCTGTGCTCAATTTTACAGTGGTCTAGAAATAATAAGAGACGAATATGAATCGTTCTTCAAAAGGTTTCGGCTTAACCGGCGTGGCTGTTGCAGTGCTGCTTATGATCGTTACAGCAGCGTTTGGAACCTCCGCCCAGTCAGCTGAAACAGCTACCGAAGTTCAACAAAATACCTCTAAATAATTAATAAAAATTAATTAGTTAACGATAATTATGTCATTTATGGCAGGTTATCGTTTTGCCTGCTTTTCGCGATTTATCATCTTTTGGTTAGGGTGTTTCTTCAATAACACATAAGTAGCACCAAGCCCGCCATGCATAGGTTGGGCGGTATGAAAGGCAATCACGTTATTAAACTGCGGCAGCCAGTGATTTACGTAAGATTTTTTCAAAGCGGGGAAGGGCTGACTTTGCTCTCCCTTGCCGTGTTGAATCAACAAGGTTCTCACGCCACGTTCATGGGCAGCATTGATTTTTTGATACAGCGTTACGCTGGAGTCCCGCAATGAGAGCCCTGCCAGCGAAATTTTTTGCTCTATAGGATATTTGCCCTGGCGCAGGTTCTTATAAACACCATCCTGTATTCCGGCCTGCTTAAATTCAAGAAAATCGTCCGGCTTGACCGGTTTCACCCCTTCAAAGGTTAACGGACTTTCTTTGGGCTTCTGAGCCAGTAAGGCCTCCCGGCGCATTTGTTTTTCGATAGCTTGCTGGGTTTGCTGGAGATGAACCTTGTCGTCAGATTTTATCGGTTTAACATCACCGACTTGTTGCAGGAAATCCTGAAAGGTATCCGGTTGTTCAAAATCCTGATCGTCGTCCCACATAAATCCCCCGACCACTAAGTTTCTTATTAGTATTACGCGTGACTGGCGTTAAAGTTCAGTACTTATCGAAGCTGTAGCAATTGGTTGGCGTCCCCACCGCGACTCGAACGCAGATCTAAAACTTAGGAGGTTCTTGTTTTATCCAGTTAAACTATGGGGACACGAAACGCTATTATAGATAGGCCTGCGAAAATCTAAAGCCCTAACGCTTGGCAACGAAGTCGTTTGGCTGAATATTGGCCAGAAAGCCCTCTTCGGCGGCTTTCACCCTTGCGTTATCGGCGTAGGCTTCGACCACCGTCACCTCTTCAGGATACAGGTGATACTGGGTAAATTTAACCCCTCGATAGTCGGTAACTTCCTGAATCTGATATATCGACAGGGTATCGCCGGGTTTCAGGCCGTGCTGGCGACCCAGTGAAACACTCAGCTCATTGCCGCCGTTGATACTGATCACCCGTCCTGTTGCCGGGACGCAGGCCAGTGTCGAGTCTACATCGCTTTGTAACTGGCGTAGTTGGTTTTGCAGGGCCTGGCCGTAGGCGCTTTGCCAGAATTGGTTGGAAGACGCATCGAGTTGCGCGAAGCGATCGAACTCCCATTCCGATTCGGTCTCATAAGTTTTATCTAACAACGGTGCACCGTTAATACCGTCGATAAGCTCCACTTTCAAGCGAAAACTCCGGGTTGCCGTGTCGTCTCGCCAGAAAGCTAACGTATTGCTTGTTGGCCGGTAAACACTGAGATCCTCAATCACACCGGTGAGAACAAACTGACTTTTGGTTTGGGTGGCGAGGGCCGTGGCCTGATCGCGAATTTGTCTGGACTGCCAGTGCACCACATAGGGTTCGACGCTGCTGATCACAGCATGTTGTGCTGATTGATCGAATTCGCGTTTTAACCGGGCGGTGACCAAACGACCCAGCTCCTGAACCTGACCATCCTGAGCATGCTGGCGCTCAAGTAGCGGGAAGTAACTAGTGGCAATGGTTTTGCTGAAGGGGGCGGCGGAGCATTGTTGTTGACTGGGGAAAATGTCAGCACGGATCCGCACCGTTACCGCATTTTCATGCCAGGTTTCTGAGATAAGCTGTAACTGGCGAATTTCTCCGGATGCGCTGACTTCAAGGCGATCATCGTTGAGTAAGCCATCAGTGAGCTGCTGAACACTGCGCACCGAAGCGCCGGCGAATAACATTGCCTGACGCAGTGCTTCTTCCGTAGCCTGATGTTTCGCCTGGACCTTATTGCCGTTTAATACCACTGATTGCCCCTGGGTTTCATACCAGACGGCATAACTTTGCCCAGTGAGGGCCAACAGCAGGCAGGTTATCGCCGACAAAAAGGCGGTTAGCCGGGTAATCAGTGTGTACATTGTCTTCATTGCTATTTCTCTCACCACTTACTTTGCTGTTGCAATGCGCTGTTCTTCGCTGGCACTGTCTTGCTGCGACCTTGGTACAAAAAGCCCCTGATGACAGGAGCGGTATGCAAGGTGTCAATCCAATGACTCGCCAAGCCTTTGTTGTATGAAGCTTTGCATATATCGTTCCCAAAATTCATTCGGTCATTGGGCATAAATATTGCTATCGTTTGACAAGTACATAGTGATTGTCCGCCTTGCCTCGCACGGCAGGCAATAGCACTGTTCAGACTGCACAAAAATACGGTGGTTTTATGACGGTTTTAAGACACATTAACAAGGCGCTTGGGTTGTTTGGCTGCCTGTTTATTATCAGTGGCTGCACATCCATGTTCGATAAGCATGTCGAATGGGAAACCGTTGCACCTGACGAATACCCGGTGCTAACCGCGGTGGGGTATGCACCAATAGCATCACAGCATGGTGGCTCCGAGTCAGAGAAAAATATCATGGCAATGAAAGCATCAAAACTCGATGCCTACCGTGAACTGGCTGAACAGGTCTACGGGCAACGCATAAATGGCCAACAGTCACTGGCTAACATGGTTGTGAACAATGCGCAGTTGCAGGCCTCCGTTGAAGGAGTGATCCGCGGCGCAAAGGTAGTGAAAGCTTATCCGGTGGGAGAGGATACCTACGCAACTGAGTTGGAACTCGACATGCAGCAGGTGTATAACATTTATGTGTCGACAGCCCGGCCACAACGCTTAAAAACAGTGAAGTATTATTAAGAGAATTCCGGTTGTTGAAAACTTCTTAACAGCGCTGGTTTAGCGCTTATCCAGCGCTTTCACTCAGGGAGAGGTGAGGTAACATGGAACTCGTTATACGCCCGTCAGGAATATTGCCGTGCTCTGTCACTCAGTGCTTCGTTTTTTTACGCTAAATTCACTGCTTACCCGTCGGTTAACGGCGGAAGCCAATATCTGTTGGGAAACTGGTGGACAAATGGGGCAGATAACCTAATCAAGTTACCTGAAGAAAATCAGTAGAACAGTGAGACACTTAAGCGCTGACGCCTTTACCAGAAAAGCCGCCTTTCTTTTTACCAGCTTTATCGTAGGTCAGGGACTCTTTGGCCCGCACATCCATCATCAGGTTACGCAAATGAACCAAACGTAACTGACCTTGCTCAACGGCAAGCTGGTTAACTTCGGTACAATACTGGCACTCGCTGAGCAAGTTTTTTGCCTGGTCGATATGGGCCTGAATGTCCTCGGTGAGGGGGGCTTCTTGCTGAAGCGTCTGCAACTGTGGGTTAATGGCATCGTCGAGGTTTTGGATAGCACCGAGCAATTGTTCTTTTTCTTTGAGCAGCGTCATTAACGCTTCGGCATCCCTGGAGCTAATCAGATGCAACTCCTTGTCCAGCATCGCCTTGAGTGATGCAAGATTGTCAGTCTGTTGCGTTAATTGATCAGTGAGTGTTGCCGTCATTATCTGTTACTTCAGGATTTAAACCCAAAAATCTCCGATTCCAGGCGTGCGATCTTTTTCGCCAGTGATTGCGGATCAACCTTGTACTCGCCACTTTGGATGGCTTTCTTAAGCTTATCGACTTTCTCCTGGTTCACAGGCGCTTCGGCACTTTTCTTCTGTACCTGATTTAATTGCTGTGCAGATTGAGTCAGCGACACTGAGTCCTGACGCGGCACATTAGTAGCCTGAGCTACAGATGTGGCCGCTTGCTGCGCAGCCGTCTTATTTTGTTGTGGCTGTTGCTGGCTGTTGACCTTGTTGTTGTCAACAGGCGCTTTGGGTAAGCCATTGTTTATGTTGTTAATTGCCATAATTAATTTCCACTACCTTTTAGACCTCAATATATATATCGGCTGCAGGCAGAATTTCTTTAGGCTCAATTGCGTATTTTTCACATCAAAAAACGCGGTATTTATAGCAACCTTATCACAAATTCACCACGACTTCCTGGGTGCTGGCAACTTCAGCAATGACAGACTTGTTAGAACTGCTGTTCACCACTTCAATGGTGTCGCCAATCACACCATCCTGACGGGCGATGCCAGAGGTTTTTACCTTCATAGCACCCGCGTTGGCGCTAATGGTGATTCTATCACCTTTACAGATAAAGCATAGCATATTACTTTGCACCGGCTGACCTTCTCTGACCCGGTATTTCAGCCGTGCTCCTACGACGTCATTCAGTGACGTGAAAGGAGTGTGCCGCAACTGCTTAATGTCGACCTCAGCGAGCGATAAATGGCTTGCCGACAGGACTGTATCCGGGCTAATCATACTGGCCGTGACGACGATAGTGCGGGTGCGGGTCACTTTGGCACTGGAAAATAAATACCAGTTGTTGCTATCACAACTTACCCGTACATTGAGATATGACTGCTGCAGCGTGGCAGGATCCACATCAAAGCTAAAAGGTACCGTGCATTCTGGTATATTAATGCGACTGTCTATGGGCGTTACTTCGACGCTTAAATTATCCGCCAAATCGGTTTCCCGGGTCGGCGCCAGACGGTTTTCCAGAAACGCTTTAACCGCATTTGTCAGGCGCTCGTGCGGCGTGCTAGCGTTTTGTTGGGCAATTGCGTCAAAGTGAGCTAAGGTGATACCTGTAGTCAATATGAAAGCCAGGCGCGCAGGCAAAAGTAATGTTTTCAATATTTTCATGTTCAGATGTTTTCATTTTGACTATTATTAAATATAAATCAGCGAGTTTTGCTAATCAGAACAGCCGCGACAGTTTATTGACGCCACCTCTGTTAAACAGGAAACACGCAAACTCTATGCCCACATTGAAATATCGAGGTGAAGTATGTCTGGAATTTTAGATTCGGTTAATCAGCGCACGCAACTGGTCGGCCAGAACCGGCTGGAGTTGTTGCTGTTCCGCTTAAACGGTCGGCAGCGATTCGGCATTAACGTGTTTAAGGTCAGAGAAGTGCTGCAGTGTCCGGCTCTCACATCTATGCCAAAGCTCAATCCCTTGGTACGAGGCGTTGCCCATATTCGTGGCCAGACCATTTCGGTTATCGACTTAAGTATGGCCACTGGCGGCCGTAGAATCGAAGATCTCAAAACTTCCTTTATTGTAATCGCAGAATACAATCGCTCAGTTCAGGGATTCCTGGTAGGTGCTGTTGAACGCATTATCAATACCAACTGGGATGCCATCATGCCGCCGCCTCAGGGAACTGGCCGTGCCAGTTACCTCACAGCGGTTACTGAAGTCGAAGGTGAACTGGTCGAAATTCTCGACGTTGAGAAAATTCTTAATGAGATTTCACCGCTGAATACCGAAGTTAGCCAGGAAGTGGCCTCTACGCTGAATACCGATGCCCATAAAGATAAGATTATTTTTATCGCTGATGATTCCTCGGTAGCGCGAAATCAGGTGAAACGGGCGTTAACCACGCTGGGGCTTGAAATTGAAATGGCCAAAAACGGCCTGGAAGCACTCAAGCGACTGAAAGAGATTGCCGCTGAAACCGGCGATGTCACCGACAAGGTCGGGGTGCTGGTGTCTGATATTGAAATGCCGGAAATGGATGGATACACCCTTACGGCCGAGATTAAAAATACGCCAGAGCTGCAAAAACTGCATGTGGTTCTGCATACCTCGCTGAGTGGTGTGTTTAATCAGGCAATGGTAAAGAAAGTGGGTGCTGACGACTTTATTGCCAAATTTCATCCTGACGAACTGGCCTCTGCCGTGCAGAAATGGCTGGGCCCTGAAGCATGATTAATGGAGCATTAACTGATTCAATGGAGCATTAACTGATTGATTAATAAGGATGTATCGCCTGACGCGTACCGCCAGTTTCGTGAGTTTTTGGAACAACAGTGCGGTATTGTGCTTGGCGATAATAAGCAGTATTTAGTGCGCAGTCGTTTAGGCGGGTTGTTGCACGAGCGGCAATTAACCAACATTGACGAACTGTTAAGGCAATCCATTTCCGGTCGCGATCGCGGATTACTGCAGCAGGTTATCGATGCCATGACCACCAATGAGACTCTCTGGTTTCGGGACAGCTATCCGTTTGAGCTATTGATCCGACAAATTCTGCCGACACTTGCCACCCGGCAACGGCGTATTCGAATCTGGAGTGCGGCATGTTCTTCCGGCCAGGAGCCTTATTCCATCGCCATGTCGCTGTTGGAATATCAGCGTAACAATCCCGGCAGCGGATCGTTATCTGCTGAGATTCTGGCAACGGATCTGTCGAGTAATATGCTGCGTAAGTGTGAAGAGGGCGTATACGATGAGCTTTCTCTGGCCCGTGGTTTGTCTGCTGAGCGCCGGCAAAGATATTTCCAGCAGCACGCCAGCGGTATGCTGCAGGTGAAACCTGAAGTGCGTCGTATGGTGAGTTTTCGCAGCCTGAACCTGTTACATAGCTATTCTTCGTTGGGCAAATTCGATATTGTCTTTTGCCGCAATGTACTGATTTATTTTTCTACAGAACTGAAACAAAAAATACTGCAACAAATTGCCGCTCAACTAAATCCGGGCGGCATCCTGTTTCTCGGCGCATCGGAATCCGTGGCCGCAGCGGCCGAGTGTTACCGCATGGTCAAGTGTAACCCTGGCTTGTACTACACTAAAAAAGACTAATTAAAATAACTGGTTAGTCTTTTCTTTTGTTGCGTTTCCTACCTCTTTGTCTTGTTGGCACTTAGTTTGCTTTATTCTCTGCGTTAGAGGAGAAGTGCTATGGCCATTAATTTAGACAAGCTCGTGGGTTTTCATCAGAATGCTTTGAAAATCCGCAACGACAAGATGGAAGTGATTGCCGGTAATCTGGCAAATGCCAACACGCCGGGTTACAAAGCCCGCGGCATCGATTTTCAGAAAGCAATGGCCAGCGCTCAGAATTCCAGTGGCCAGTCCATGACACGTACTCATGAAAAGCACATCAGCGGCGGCATGGTGTCATCAACAGACATCGGCTTTAGGATCCCCTCTCAGCCGGATACCGGCGACGGCAATACCGTCGAAGTCCAGCGTGAACGTAATGAATTCTTAGATACAGGCATGCGTTATCAGGCCACCATTGAATTTTTAAATGGCAAAGTGAAAGGCATGAAGAAAGCAATTAGTGGAGGTCAAGGTCAATGAGTCTGTTTGATGTTATGTCAATTTCTGCGTCAGGTATGCATGCTGAAAGTGTGCGTCTGAACACTACGGCAAGTAACATTGCCAATGCCAACTCGGTTAGCAGTAGCGAACAGGATACGTACCGTGCCCGCCACGCTGTGTTTGCCGCCGAATTGAATCGCGCAACCAATGATTACAGCAAGGGCTCGGAAGTCAAGGTACTGGGAATCGTTGAGAGCGACCGTCCGTTACAAACCGAGTATGCACCGCATAATCCCCTGGCTGACGAAAATGGTTATATCTATAAGCCTAACGTCAACATTGTTGAAGAAATGGCCGATATGATGTCTGCTTCCAAAGCCTATGAAACTAACGTACAGCTAGCCGATACCACCAAACGCATTTTCCGTCGGGTATTAACCCTTGGTCGTGGTCAGTAGTAGCGGTCATTAAGAGGATACTAACGTGAGTACGATATCTAACACGCAGGGTCTCAATAATGACCTTTACTGGCAGGAAGAAAAGGTAAAGATTTCTGATGGCTCTGAACAGTCGTTATCTCAGGAAGACTTTTTTGCCTTGTTAACTGAGCAACTGGCTAACCAGGATCCCACCAAACCAGTGGATAATGATCAAATGGTCTCGCAGATGACCCAGTTCACAACGGCCGATGGTATCAGCAAACTCAACGAGAAGTTTGAAAGCTTTGCGACATCCATGACATCGAACCAGGCGTTACAGGCTTCCAGTCTGATTGGCCAGGATGTGCTGGTTGAAGCCAATGTTGGCTATATGGGCAGTGAAGGTGCCGGTATCAGCGGTTTTGTGGTGAATGATCAGACGGTACAGAATATGGAGATCACTATTACCAATGGTAATGGTGAAGTTATCCGAACCATCGATGCGGGCACTCAGGGGGCCGGCAATATTGAGTTCAACTGGGATGGCACCGATCGCAGCGGCAATTTAATGCCGCCCGGCGAATACCTGGTCAGTGCAACTGGCCAGGTAGATGGTGAAGGGGTAGCGGTTTCTACTGCTATTCACCGGCACGTGAGCAGCGTAAGCCTGGCAGGCAGTAACCAGGGCGTTATTTTGAATTTAGAGGGTGATGTCAGTATCAATCTTGACGACGTCATTCAAATCGGCAGTTAGTAGGAGAAAAGCACATGTCTTTTAATATTGCATTAAGTGGCGTCTCTGCCGCACAAAAAGATTTAGACACTACCGCAAACAACATTGCCAACGTTAATACGGTAGGTTTTAAAGAATCGCGGGCCGAGTTTGGTGATGTCTATGCTGCTTCACTGTTAGCCAGCGGTAAAACCAAAGTGGGCGATGGTGTGCTTACTCAGGAAGTTGCCCAACAGTTCAGCCAGGGTAGTCTGCAGTTTACTAATACTGCACTGGATTTGGCGATCACCGGCAATGGCTTCTTTGCCACAGTACCAGAGATCACCTCACGTGACTTCTCTTTTACCCGTGCCGGACAGTTCAAGCTGGATGAAAATAACTTCGTGGTAAACAGCAGCGGTGACAACCTGCTGGGCTTTCCGGTTAACCCGGACGGTACCAGTTCGTCAGTAGCGTTAAGTACTACCGAACCAGTGCGTATCCCGGATTCGTCAGGTTCACCTCAGGCTACGCAGGAAGTCAGCATGCGTATGAACCTGCCAGCGAATGATGATTACCTGGATCCGGCATCATTTAACCCGGATGATACACTCACCTATAATGCGGCAACCTCGGTAACCGTTTATGATTCATTGGGTGAAAGTCATATTATGACTTATTATTTTGTGAAAGATGGTACCGACCAGGCGGCACCAGCGGGTCCTGACCAACAGAACAGTTGGCTCATGTTTACCACGGTTGATGATACGCCGGTGGATATTGCCGGTGGTGACAACAGTGTGCCGCTGCCAACAAGGGATGATCCGCAAAACCCGGGTACTACTGAACCCTGGTTGCCAGCCAGATTGTCTTTTAACCAGAGTGGTGACTTCACCTCACAAGTCCCGGCTGGTAACATTACCACTGTGCCTTTAGGAGATGACGGTACTGCAAACTCTGCCATCGCATTGACCGGTGGTGCCGATCAGACGCAAACCATCTCTATCGATTTCAACCTGGATCCGCTGGGTGGACAAACTATCAATGAGCCTACACAGTACGCTTCAGCCTTTGAAGTCACCTCACTGGAGCAGGATGGTTTGCCGGTAGGCCGTTTGACCGGTGTGGATATTGGTGAAGACGGTCTGGTCAGAGCGACGTTTTCCAATGGTACTTCTGAACCGGTAGTACGGGTTGCTTTAGTTCGGTTTGCGAATGAACAGGGCCTGACTCAACAAAGCAATACGCAGTGGAAAGAGTCTATAGAGTCAGGAGAAGCTCTGGCAGGTGAAGCAACCACCGGTACTTATGGCGAGATCAATTCCTCCGCTTTGGAACAGGCTAACGTAAACCTGACCACTGAGCTTATCGACATGATCATTGCTCAACGGAACTTCCAGGCGAACTCCCGGGCGCTGGAAGTCAACAACCAGCTTAACCAGACGATTCTGAATATCCGATAGTCACTTGTTCAATCCCGAGGGCCGCACCATGCGGCCTTTCTTTTGTCTCCTGTAAATCTGTCCGTTCGCCGTTTTGGCACTACCTTTGCAGTATAGTTAGTAATTATCATTAAAGCGTCAAAAGGCAGTCATGGATAAATTACTCTATATCGCCAGTAGTGGCGCCAATCAGGACCTGGTTGGCACGTCTTTACGCGCCAACAACCTGGCTAACGCGCAAACCAATGGCTTTAAAGCGCAGCTCGAACAGGCAAGGTCGATGCCGGTATACGGCGAAGGTTTGCCGACCCGGGTGTTCGCCATGACCGAAAGCCCCACTAACAACTACGAATCCGGCCCGTTAATTCAGACCCATCGTGATCTCGATGTGGCCATTCAGGGCGATGGTTGGTTTGCCGTGCAGGACAGACAGGGTAATGAAGCCTATACGCGTGATGGTAATTTTCAGTTAGGTCAGGACGGGGTTCTGGAAGATGTACATGGCAATGTGGTGATGGGCGATGCTGGTCCGCTGTTTTTGCCGGTGCCGCTGGATAATCTGACCATCGCCGCCGACGGTACCATTTCGATTCGCCCTCAGGGCGCTCCCGAGGCAGTGACTGAAGAAGTTGGCCGGCTCAAGTTAGTGAACCCTGAATACAGCAATCTGGAGCGTGGCAACGATGGTTTGTTCCGCCAGAAAGACGGCACTGATGCCCAGGCCGATGAAACCGTAACGGTCATGACCGGCATGCTTGAAGGTTCGAACGTGAACGCCATCGAAGAGATGGTCAGTATGATTCACCTGCAGCGTCATTATGAGTTGCAGGTCAAAATGATGAAAAAAGCCGACACGCTAGATACGCGCGGTAACATGCTATTACGCATTATTTAATTATTTGCCGCCAGCAACCAACAAGGCAGAGGAGAGACAATTATGCATCCAGCACTTTGGATCAGTAAAACCGGACTTGATGCCGCACAAACCGACGTAGCGGTGGTATCCAACAACCTGGCTAACGCGTCTACCGTTGGGTTTAAGAAAGATCGGGCGATCTTCGAAGATCTGCTCTATCAAAACATCAATCAGCCTGGTGGACGCTCTTCTGCTGATACTGAACTGCCGTCAGGGTTAATGGTGGGGGCCGGTTCTAAAGTGGTCGCCACGCAAAAAGCCCACACGCAGGGCAACCTGTTAACCACCGACAATGCACTGGATATGTCTATTCAGGGGCGCGGCTTTTTTGAGATCCTGCAACCGGACGGCACCATTGCTTATACCCGTAATGGCCAGTTTACGTTAAACGACCAGGGGCAAATTGTTACCCCGGGGGCCGGTTTCCTGTTGCAGCCTGAAATTGCAATCCCGGAAGATGCCCAGCAAATTACCATTTCACAGGATGGTGAGGTATCTGCATCGGTTCGAGGCCAGGCGGAACCCCAGGTGCTCGGACAGCTTAATATTTCTGATTTTGTGAACCCCACCGGCTTACAGCCAGTGGGTCAGAACCTGTATGTGGAAACGGCAGTATCCGGCGCGCCACTGCAAGGTGTACCGGGTCTGCAGGGATTGGGCACCATCGTGCAGGGGACCCTGGAAACGTCCAACGTTAATGTCACCGAAGAGTTGGTAAATCTGATTGAAAGCCAACGTTTATATGAAATGAATTCCAAAGTCATTTCATCGGTTGACCAGATGCTCGGTCAGGTTATACAGCAGCTTTAATCTAAGGTGATCCCATGATGCGTGTTTTACTGGTATTTACTTGTGTTGCACTGTTTAGCGGTTGTGCCAGTACTTCGCCTGATCGTGTTGAGGCGAATGACCCATCCTTCGCGCCGGTAATCCCGGAGATGCCGCGAGAGCAAATCGTCGAGGATGGCGGCCTGTTTCGCCCTCGTATGGCGAATAGTCTGTATTCAGATGTGACGGCCCGGCGGGTGGGCGACATCATCACCGTCACCCTCAGTGAAAACACCAATGCCAGTAAATCGGCGGGGACTACTACGTCTAAAGAAACCGGCGTAGACGTGCAGCCCATCACTGGTTTAGGTGGCAATGCGTTGAACATTGGTAATCAGTCAATACAGCTGGGCGTGAATTCTTCCAGCGAATTTGCCGGTGATGCCCAGGCAAATCAAAGTAACAGTCTGAATGGCAGTATATCGGTCACAGTCGTTGATGTGCTGGCCAACCAGAACCTGGTGATACGCGGTGAGAAATGGCTGACCTTAAATCACGGTGATGAGTACATTCGCTTAACCGGCATTATCCGCGCCTCGGATATCTCACCGGAAAATGAAATCCTGTCTACCCGTATTGCCAATGCCCGCATCCAATATAGTGGTACAGGTAGCTTTGCCCGCTCTCAGGAGAAAGGCTGGCTGACCAAATTCTTTTCATCACAATGGTGGCCTTTCTAGGGGGGAACATGGGTAAATTTTTAAGTGTTGTACTGTGTTGTCTGAGTCTGGTTACCAGCGCTCATGCCCAGCGGATCAAAGACGTAGCCAGTATTCAGGGCGTGCGTAGTAACCAGTTAATTGGCTATGGTCTGGTGGTGGGCTTACCCGGTACCGGCGAGCAAAGCCCGTTTACTGAGCAAAGTTTCAGAACCATGCTGACCAATTTTGGTATCAGTCTGGACCCTAACATTAAACCCAAAATTAAGAACGTTGCAGCAGTGGCCGTCCATGCCGAGTTACCGGCATTCATCAAACCTGGTCAGACTATTGATGTGACAGTGTCTTCGGTGGGTGAAGCCAGCAGTCTGCAGGGCGGTACGTTGCTACAAACCTTCTTGAAAGGTGTGGACGGTAATATTTATGCGGTTGCTCAGGGCAGCCTGATTGTTAGCGGTTTTGGTGCTGAGGGCGGTGACGGATCGCGCATTATCGTGAATACGCCAACCGTGGGTCGGATTGCCAATGGCGCGCTGGTAGAACGGGCTGTTCCCAGCGGATTTGCCAGTGGTGACAGCCTCACTCTTAACCTGCATTACCCGGATTTCTCCACCGCTAAAGCGCTGGCCGATGTGATTAACCAGCGATTAGGGGCACAGCCTGAAAAAGGCTATGCCATTGCTGAGCCGCTGGATGCTGCCTCAGTAAGAGTGACAGCGCCCCGCGATCCGGGTCAACGGGTCGGTTTTCTGGCGACCCTGGAAAACTTTGAATTTACCCCGGCAGATGCGCCGGCACGCGTTGTGGTGAACAGCCGCACAGGAACCATTGTTATTGGTCGTGACGTTCGCTTGTTACCAGCGGCTATCACGCATGGCGGCCTAACCGTAACCATTAGCGAGAACCAGCAGGTTACGCAACCTAATGCATTGGCCGACGGTGAAACAGCGGTAACTACGCAGTCCATTATTGATGTCAATCTGGCTGACAGTCGTATGTTTAAATTCGAGCCGGGCGTTACCCTGGACCAGTTGGTGCGCGCGGTTAATGAAGTGGGCGCAGCGCCGGGCGATCTGATGGCAATTCTTGAAGCCCTTCGCCAGGCCGGCGCTTTACAGGGCGAACTGGTGGTGATCTGATGGATGTGCTCAATACAAAATCGCAATTAGAGTCTGCCCGCAACGTTCATGATTTATCCAGTCTGAACCGGTTGCGCGAGGCAGCCTATTCTCAAGATGATAAAGCGCTCAAAGAAGCAGCGCAGCAGTTTGAAGCGATTTTTGTCCAGATGATGCTGAAATCCATGCGCAAAGCCCAGGACGCTATGGCAGATAAAGACAGTCCGTTTAATACCGAAGAAGTCAAATTTTATCGTGATATGCACGACAAACAACTCGCCCAGGATTTGTCCAGCGGCGGAGGTGTTGGCCTTGCCGAAATCATTGTTCAGCAGTTGGGGCAGCATGATATTAACGATTACATTCCAGCCAGTGTGGCGCGCAACGACGGCAATCTGGCTTCGCTGAATCGACAACGCGAATTTCGCATTGAACAGGCACAACAAACCGCCGAATTACTCAGCGACCCGCAATCGCAACAAGCCTTTAAGACTGCTGCGTTCAATAACCCTCAGGAGTTCGTCGAACAACTTTGGCCAGCCGCCAGCAAAGCGGCGGCAGAGCTGGGCATTGAGCCCCAGGCATTACTGGCACAGGCAGCAGTGGAAACAGGTTGGGGTCAACATGTTATTCATCATGGCAGTGGTAATAGCGCTAATAATCTGTTTGGTATCAAAGCCAATAGCAACTGGCAGGGTAAGTCAGCAACAGTCAATACCATGGAGTTTGATGGAACCGTGGCTCGTCAGCAGCGCGCCGCGTTTCGCTCTTACGATAACTTGCAGCAAGGCTTTGAAGACTATGTTGAATTTATTCGTGGCCAGGAACGGTATCGTGGAGCAGTGGAAAACGCCGCTGATCCCAAAGCGTATTTTAAAGCATTACAGGATGCCGGTTATGCAACGGATCCGCAGTATGCCGAGAAGGTGATGGCTGTTTATAACAGTGATTCTTTGCGGAGCTACCTGCCATGATTAACGACTACAGCGTGATAGTTTCCGGTCAGGCGAGGGCGTGCTTATGAGTGGTAATGTCGATTTATATTCTATTGCAACCAGCGGCGTAAATGCCAGCAGCCGGCTGCTGGCGACTACCAGTAATAACATTGCTAATGTTAACTCTGAAGGGTATGTCCGTGAGCGGACTTCAGTAAGCAATGAGCTTTATGGTGGCGTGGGCCGGGCTACCACCGAGCGCGTGATTAATCAATTTGCGCAGAACCAGTTACGCCGCGATACCACGTTGGTAGGCGAGTGGGAGACGTTTTCTGAAAAGGCCTCGGCTATCGATAATCTGTTGGCTAATGAAGCTAATTCCCTGTCTACCGGTTTCAGCGACTTTTTTGCTTCTGTGCAGACTGCAGCTGACGATCCAACGAATCTGTCTTCGCGCCAGTTGGTGTTATCTGAGGGGGAGGCATTGCTGCGTCGTATGTCATCCATTGCGGATTTTATGGAAGCCAAAGAAGAAGAGCTCAATCTTGAATTTAGCAGTATGGTGAAGCACGCCAACAGTTTGATTGAATCTATTGGCGATCTCAATAAGTCCATCCTCGTGGCTAAGGGCAATTTTAAAGACAGTGAGCCGTCAGCGTTACTTAATGAGCGCGATAAAGCGATTACCGATCTGGCGGAGATCATGGATATCACCGTGCGGGAAAGTAAGAATGCCAATGGCTCCTTGCTGATTAACCTGGCCAGTGGCGAATCGCTGGTGCTGGAAGACGGCAGTTTTAACCTGTTTGAGCTTAGCGATAATGCCGATTTCATGCAAAAGCAACTGGAATTGGCGACCAATTTTTCCGGCAGCAAACCCAATACCGATATCAATATTGCTGAGGAAGATCTGGGTGGCGCCCTGGGTGGTTTGTTTCGCTATCGGGATGAGGTGTTAGGTCCGTCGCAGCGTGATATTGGTCAGATGGCTGTGGCCTTTGCCGATGCGGTTAATTCGCAGAATCGCCTGGGTATGGACCTGGATTTTCAGCTGGGCGGTGACATATTCACGCTGCCGGAACTGAGTGGCCTGCCTTATAGCAATACGCCGCCTACGCTTGCTTTATCCGGTCAGTTTACGCCTGGTAAGGGCAACGAGCTTACCGATGCAGATATTCGTGTTTCTGTTACTAATGTTACAGGGGCCGGCGTGCCCAGTGAAGTGTCGGTGGAGCTGTTAAATGGCGATGGTACGCCTAAGCTGGATGAAAATAACCAGCCGGTGCTGTTCAGTAACATCACGTTAAATGCCGGCTATACTGAAATTCCGGGCGGCATTGAAATTGAATTTCAGTCGGCCAGTGGTTACAGCGTAGGGAATCAGTTTTTGGTTCAGCCGGTAAAATACAGCGCGTCCGATATTACTATGGCCACCACGCGGCCTGAAGATTTAGCTTTTGCCAGCCCGGTACGTGGTGATAAAGGCAACAATAATCTCGGCGATGCCTCGGTAGTGAATACTCAGGTGTACGATACCGATGTCACCACATCGTTCTTTGATGGTGCGGGGGGCCTGGACAGCGGTGCGCCCACGCAAATTCGTTTTACTGCGGCTGACAGCTATGAAGTGCTTGATAGCAGCGGAACGGTGTTATCTACCGTTACCGGAGCTACGGACTTTAATAGCCTGCTGGGCCAGGCGGGTGGCGGTTTAAATGGTAGTTACGATATCAGCCTTGAGGGGATCCCCGCTGCCGGCGACACATTTTCAATTAGCTACAATACTAATGGTAGCTTTGATAACCAGAATGCTCTGGAATTAGCCTCGTTGAAGCAAGCGTCGCTGGTACAACTGAGTACCAATTCCAGTAGTGAGCAGCGCACGCTGCATGAGAGTTACTCCACTCTGGTGAGCCGTGTAGGTGAAGAGTCAGCCTCTGCTAGCATTGCTTTACAGGCTGCCGAGAGCATGAAAGTACAGTCCACCGAGTGGTTTGATTCGGTGTCCGGCGTGAGTCTGGATGAAGAGGCTGCAAACCTTGTGCGATATCAGCAGTCTTATGCTGCAGCAGCCAGAATTCTGAGCACCGCCCAGGAATTGTTTAATACTATTTTATCGTCGGTCAGGTAACAGCCATGCGTATTTCCACTAATCAACTTTATGATCAGAATATCCGTGCAATTATGGATAATCAGTCAGGGCTTGCTGACACCCAGCAGCAGTTGAGTACGGGTAAGAAAATTAACCGACCCTCGGACGATCCGGTTGGCACTGCCAAAGTCTTACGCATGACCGAAGAGCTGGCCAGTTTAAAACAATATCAACGCAACAATGACCTGGTAACCGGTTCGCTGGAGCAACAGGAAACGATTCTGCGTAATATTACCGATTCAGTTAACCGTGCACGAGTGCTCACCATCCAGGCCGGTGACGGAACATTATCTTATGCCGACCGCAAAGCCCTGGCGTCAGAAATCGGCCAGATCAAAGACGAAGTGTTTGATCTGATGAACTCGCGAAACGCCGAAGGTGACTATTATTTTTCGGGCTATCAGTCTGAGTCACAGCCTTTCGTTTTGAATGCCGGAGGCGGCAGTAATGCTTATACGTATCAGGGCGATAGTGGCAGCAACGACGTACAGCTCTCCAATAGTGTAAAGGTGAGAAGCAGTGCCTCAGGGCAATCTCTATTCGAAGATGTGCCGGCGCGGCGCAACTTCACCATTACCGGCAATGCCGGGATCACTGTGGATGAAGCGCTGGTGGCCGGGCAGGGCGACTTTGATACCTTCTATAAAAATAATTACGATCCGCTCACCGCTGCCAATAACAATTTTCGCATTACCATCACTGCGCCTGACCAGGTACAGATTCAGAATCTCGGTACGGGCAGCGTAGTCGCGACAAAAGACTTTACCTCTGGTGAGCCATTTAGTTTTGCCGGCATCGATTTTAACTTGCAGGGCGGGGCCGGTAATACACTGGATTTTCAGTTAGATGCACCGCAAAAGAAAAATATTGCCACCACCCTTTATGACTTGCAGCAGGTGCTGAATAACGAGCAGGTGGGAGACGCCGCCTATCGTGAAGCGTTAAGTGATGCCCTGGTAGGCATTGACAACGGTCTGGAAAAAATAGCGTTTGAAACCTCGTCTATTGGTGCCCGGCGGAATGTGGCTCAATCGGTTTATGAAACCAATCTTGATTTGGAAGTGTCGATCAAAGAGGCTCGCAGCACTATCCAGGACGTGGATTATGCCGAAGCCTCTGCTGAATTTGCGAAGCAAGAGACCGCGCTCACGGCAGCATTGACCACCTTCCCGCGAATTTCTAACTTGTCGCTGTTTAATTACATTTCGTAATTAAGTTCGGCAAGATACATCCTGCTCTGGTTATCAATATGGCTGGAGTAATAGGCAATATACAGCTTGCCATCTTTGCGAGCTATACCCGGGTAACTGTTGTCGCCGCCGCTGGGTAATGTCAATAATTTTTCTAATTTGCCTGTTATAGTATTCAACGACCACAACTGCGTGACCAGCTTGCGGCCGGTAAAGTGACGACCGCACACCAAGGCCATGTCATTGCTAAGCGGCAACAATGATGGCGCGCCAATATAATCCCCCAGATCCTGCCACTGCCAGTGAGTATAAGGTGGCTTGCTGCGCCCCAGTTGGGCGGTAAATGTGTCGGCATCCCGTCGCGCAACGGCAATCATTTCACCCTGCTGGTTAAAGTAGCTGTCGGTTTCATTAGGGTAGCCCAACTGATGACGTGATTTAGACATACAACCGTTGACGACTCTGTGCATTTTGCCGCGCAAATTACCAGCGTATAAGTTCAGCTGCTCTGATGGTCGGTGATAGCCAATCCCCCAGTGGCGCCCCTGATAAGTGGTAGCGCGCCACAGCCACCAGTGGTCCGGCCCCGGGTCGTGCTGTGAGGACCAGCTTATGCCGTCATTGCTGAACCAGCTAAACGTTTTGGCCGGTTTCAGGGGGCTTATCCTGCGCTGGTGTGCAAGCAGATAGAGCCGGTCGTCATCCTTACAAAAATGCGGATCGCGCAGATCGCCGCCCGGACTGCTTAGTTGCTGAAAGCGGAATGGCTTGCCTGACGTGTCAATTTCGGCTACCACGATAATGCCGTTATCGCTCATATGATGAGCTCCCTGCCGATAGCAAGCCAATAACCTTCCATTAAAAAAGACTAAATCACCAAAGGCATTATGAGTATGACCTCGACATATCCGGGTCAGGCGGCTCAATTGTACTTTCATAACCTTGTTTTCAACGTAAATTCTTTATGTTGACAGTACGTTAACACGAACAGTCAGGCAACTTTTTGCCGCCTGAGAAAAAAATAGTGAATTTTTATTAAAGGGAATTTTGCAAGGGTCGATAAACATGATGAGAGAGCCAGTTCGTCAATTACCCCTCAAGGTATTGATGACTACTATTTAAATTGAAAAACACCGGGTTACCCGGTAGCCAGCTCTGGCTGGATTGAGAGTGTAGGAGAGACTTTATGTCTATGTATGTCAATACCAATGTGTCTGCATTAAACGCACAACGCCAGTTGTTCGATGTATCTAATGCCTTAAGCACATCTTTCGAGCGTCTTTCATCAGGCTTCCGTATTAACGGGGCTGCTGATGATGCCGCAGGTCTGCAAATTACCGATCGTATGACTTCTCAGATCCAAGGTCTGAACCAGGCTGTACGTAACGCTAATGATGCAATCTCATTAACGCAAACCGCCGAAGGCGCGCTAAACGAGACCACAACGGCTCTGCAGCGTATTCGCCAACTGGCAGTTCAATCACAAAACGGTATTAACAGCTCAGCTGATCGTCTGGCACTGCAAAAAGAAGTGTCGGCACTGAAAACCGAAATTTCACGTATTTCAACCGACTCACAGTTTAACGGATTGGATCTGTTAACCGGTACTTACTCTGCGAAGTTCCTGGTTGGTGCTAATGGTGGTCAGACTATCTCGGTGAATCTATCTCGAAGCGGAGGCTACGGTGCCTCGGGCCTGAGTGTAGGTTCGCTGTCAGTATCGTCTGCATCTGGCGCTTCAGCTGCGTTGGCTTCAGTTGATGCCGCTATCTCTACCATCGGTGGTGTACGTGCTGACTTAGGTGCCCTACAAAACCGTTTCCAATCCACTATCCGTAACCTGAGCAATATCTCAGAAAATGTTTCAGCAGCCCGTTCACGAATCAAAGATACTGATTTCGCGGAAGAGACTGCAGCACTAACGCGTAACCAGATTATCCAGCAGGCGAGTACCACTGTTTTGTCACAGGCAAATCAGCGTCCTCAGGCTGCACTTCAGCTATTAGGATAATCCGTTATGACACCCAAGTCAGGGAATGGGGCCAGGAGGTAGTGAACCAGGTAACCGCCTGACACCGGGAGTAAGCTCACTCTCAATTAAAAATGAGCATTAGCCGGACGAAAGTCCGGCGCTTTATTGTTTTTAACTAATTGATTTATAAGCTCAATAAAATTTAGTAAAAAAAGGCTAAAGGATTTCTCCTGCCCGCACGATAACTATTACAAAGGCACTGCGAATAATAAAAATAAATACGCAAAAGTGCCAGGTTGATCGCCCAATAACAACAACATGATCGGCCAGACCAGGTTAACAAAAACAATAAAAACCTGGGTAATACAAAAATCGTTAGGAGATTAAGAAATGAGCTTATACGTTAGCACGAATGTGTCGTCGCTGAACGCTCAGCGGCAACTATTTACCTCAAATAACCATTTGAGTACCGCCTTTGAGCGTTTATCTTCCGGTTTCCGGATCAACAGCGCCAAAGACGATGCGGCTGGTTTGCAAATATCAGATCGTATCACATCACAAATTATGGGTCTGGATCAGGCCGTTCGAAACGCCAATGATGGTATTTCTCTTGCTCAGGTTGCTGAAGGCGCCATGCAGGAAATTACGACCGCATTACAGCGTATCCGAGTGCTGGCTATCCAGGCACAAAACGGTATCAATACCTCAGCCGACCGTCTGGCCCTGCAAAAAGAAGTGTCGGCGCTGAAAACCGAGATTTCGCGTATCGCGTCTACCTCTCAGTTTGCTGGTGGTGACATTCTTACTGGTACCTTCTCAACGGCTTTCCTGGTTGGAGCGCAGGCGGGACAATTTATTAACTTTAACCTTTCGCGTTCTGGCGGTTACGGCTTTTCAGGCCTGACGAACGGCTATAATGCCAGTGTATTAACGGCCGGTGAGGCATCAGCCACGTTACCGGTGATTGATTCGGCGATTTCAGCCATCGACGCGAAACGGGCTGACTTAGGTGCGATTCAAAACCGCTTTCAGTCCACGATCAGAAACCTAAGTAATATTTCCGAAAATGCCTCGGCTGCGAGATCTCGCATCAGAGATACCGACTTCGCAACAGAAACCGCCGAACTGACTCGCTGGCAGATTATACAGCAGGCCAGTACCACGGTGTTGAGCCAGGCGAATCAGCGGCCACAGGCTGCACTACAGCTACTGCAAGGTTAATCCTATGCATAAGCTTACGAATGCAAAAAGCGGGGGCAGACTGCATTCGGTAATCGAATAACGATGAGTAGATAAGAAATAAAAACGGTCGAGTTGCAATATGTGGGGGCAGACTGCAATCGACCGGTGAGTAGAGTGTATTTGCAAGACAACGTGGTATTTGGTTAACGCTAAATGACAAAACCAGTGGGTTTTGTGTGTTGAGCTAAGCTGCCGACTGACAGGAATGAAGCCAGGAGGTAGTGAGAGGTATGAGGTCTGAACATCATACCTGCAGTCAGCATGAGCTTGTGCTCAATTTAGCACTGCTTAACCAGGCATACGCCAAGCAAAGCGTCAGTTTTTTATCACTGACGTTATAATTAATGCATAGGCTGTGCCAACACGTTGAAGTGATTTTTGAATTGCGTTGAAACCAATAAAAACAACAACGCTAACTTTAACTGTTAGGAGTAATCCATGAGTCTATACGTTAACACCAATGTGTCCTCTCTGAACGCCCAGCGCCAGATGTTTAGCTCGAGCAACGGGCTGGATACCGCTTTTGAACGCTTGTCTTCAGGCTTTCGCATTAACTCTGCAGCCGATGATGCTGCGGGTTTGCAAATCTCTGACCGCATGACCAGCCAGATCCAGGGCCTTGATCAAGCCGTGAGAAACGCCAATGACGGCATCTCTTTGGCCCAGACCGCTGAAGGGGCTATGCAGGAGATCACCACCGCGCTGCAGCGCATTCGGGTACTGGCTATCCAGTCCCAGAATGGTATCAATACCTCTGCAGACCGCTTGGCCCTGCAAAAAGAAGTGTCAGCGTTAAAGACTGAAATCTCACGGATTGCGACTACCAGCCAGTTTGGTGGGGTAGATATTCTTACCGGTGGCTATTCCGCTAAGTTCCTGGTCGGCGCCAACGCCGGACAAACTATCAGCGTGAATATTTCACGTACTGGCGGCTACGGCTTCTCGGGACTGACCAATGGTCAGAGTGATTTGTCGATTGCCTCAGCGGCTACTGCCTCAGCGGCACTGACCACCATAGATTCAGCTATTTCTGCCATCGATGCCAAACGGGCTGATTTAGGGGCGATTCAAAACCGCTTTCAGTCAACCATCAGAAACTTAAGTAATATTTCCGAGAACGTATCAGCGGCAAGATCGCGCATCCGGGATACAGATTTTGCCACCGAGACGGCACAACTTACCCGCTTTCAGATCATACAGCAGGCAAGTACAACGGTACTGTCCCAGGCGAATCAGCGACCGCAGGCAGCATTGTCGTTACTGGGCTAGACTAAGAGAAATACCATAGAGGGTAGGAACTGAGAGGCCAACCCTTGCCAGGGATGGCGGCCGAAAGGCCACCAACACAAGGATTAAAACGCCGACTAACAGAATTGAGAGTGTAGAATTTAAGGTTGAGAGGCCAGTATATTTCTACTATTCTGCCAGCCGACTGAAACTGAATTTGCTCAAACTCCTAACGTGAGCAAGTTGGCCGGGTCTCTATTTGACTCGGCCTTTTTTATTTTTATTACCGAATCGTTTCCCGTCACTTACCCGAGTTGTTTTGCAACACTGATGCCAGTTTTTCTTTTTTAGTTGTCATTAACGGCATATCCCTTATTGCTCATAGCTTTCTCATCCGCAGAGAACCGTTCCGCAATGACCGGCAGATGACACACGACAAACTATTGATGTGCAAAAGCGGAGAATGCTTGCCAGTGAATGCCGCCCGGGCGGATAACTTTGCCGCCTGATATCTTCCTTATGGTTGCGCCGACCTTAAATCATTACTGGTCGGGGCGATTGAAGCGCGACGTATATCTACCTGCCAACTCTTACCCACAGATTTTTACTCACCGACGCATTACAAAGCAACCTGGTTGGGCTTAAAAACGCGCTTTTAGCCATGTTTAAATCGCAAAGTCCAAAAGAATAGATAGGTTTATTTATTTAAAATCAATGCGTTAAAATATTTTTTGAATTTATTTAAATTTTTTTCGAAAAAAAACTAAAGATTCTCAAGGTTGGGCCGATACCTTTAGTTGAGGGGTAATTCATTTGATGAATTGCGTAGTGGCTGTGAGAGGCGCTACAAAAATGAGGTGATTTAGCAATTGTTGCTGTGATGAATATCGCAACCAATGATTCAGTGCTAAATCAGGTACGAAAGGTTATAGCTTAGCAGAGTCCGCGGGGATTCGGCTACAGGTATAAGCCCAGGAGGTTAGATAATGGCTTTATATGTAAATACAAACGTCTCGGCCCTGAATGCACAGCGTCAGCTTTTCGATGTGAGCAACAAGCTAAGCACATCATTTGAGCGTCTGTCTTCAGGTTTCAGAATCAACAGCGCATCCGATGACGCCGCCGGTCTGCAAATTTCAGATCGTATGACGTCGCAAATTCAGGGCCTTAACCAGGCTGTGCGAAATGCAAACGATGCGATTTCACTCACGCAAACAGCGGAAGGTGCCTTATCCGAGGTTACTACCAGCTTACAGCGTATTCGTCAGTTAGCAGTTCAGTCGCAAAACGGTATCAACAGTTCTGCTGACCGTGTGGCACTGCAAAAAGAAGTGTCAGCGTTAAAAACTGAAATGTCACGTATCGCTACTGACACCCAGTTTGGTGGTGTTGACCTGTTAAGCGGTACCTATTCAGCTAAGTTCCTGGTCGGGGCAAACGGTGGTCAGACTATTTCTGTAAACCTGTCACGTGCCGGTGGTGGTTACGGTACATCTGGGTTGTCTCTATCTGATTTGTCTGTGTCATCTGTTAGTGGTGCATCGGCTGCATTGACCTCAATTGACTCAGCTATTTCCACCATTGGTGGTGCACGAGCTGACCTGGGTGCCTTGCAAAACCGCTTCCAGTCAACTATTCGTAACTTAAGCAGTATCTCTGAAAACGTCTCCGCTGCCCGTTCGCGAATTCGTGACACTGACTTCGCTGCAGAAACGGCTGAATTGACTCGTAACCAGATCATTCAACAGGCGTCTGTTTCAGTGCTGAGTCAGGCTAACCAGCGTCCACAGACAGCATTATCGCTGTTAGGTTAATAGCTGGAAAGTTAACCGGCAACACGTTGCCGGTTAAGTCAACGGGTAAACGGGCATCCGCGTAAGCAGGCCCGTTTAATGCGTTTTAAAACAGGGGGTTAGTTGTGGAAATTTCACCAACACAAATTGGCCAGAATTTTGCTGGAAATATACCTAAAGAGCAGTCAAAACCCGAGCTTGAGTCGGACCAGGTCGCCCTGAATAGTTCCTCGCAGGAAGCACAAAAAAATGTGCAGCCGAAAGCAGAAGATGTTCAAGCTGAGCAAAAATCTGCCGATAACTATAATCGAGAGGAACAGGCTCCGGAACTGGACGGTGCAGTACAGGAAATTCAGTCGTTTTTGCAAACGCAAAATCGTAACCTGGCATTTTCTGTTGATGAAAACACCAACCGCTCGGTAGTGACTGTTAAAGATTCCACGTCAGGCGATGTTATCAGACAAATCCCGTCGGACGAGGTGTTGAGGTTAGCGGAAAGAATTAAAGATCTCCAACAAGACATCGGAAGTAGTGTGGGGGTGTTGTTTAATAAACAAGTGTAGAGGTGAGCTATGACTATTCAATCGTTAGGTGTTGGTTCCGGGCTTGCGCTTGACGACCTGGTCACGCAGCTCCTTACTGCTGAGCGCGAGCCAAAAGAAAAGCGCTTAAATGATAAAGAAGAAAAAATTCAGGCGGAGATCTCTGCCTTGGGTCAAATTAAGTCCAAACTGTCTGATTTTAAGGACACCGTCGACGAAATGCGTCGGGACTCCGACATTAACGGCCGCGAACCTATCATTTCGCATCCTTCCGAAGAAAACGAAATATTTACTGCCGAAGCGGCCAACTCGGCTTTACGTGGCAGCTATCAGATTGCTGTATCGCAACTGGCTTCGGGTTCCCGTATAGAAACGGCTGATGCGGCATTCAGTTCGTCGACAGACAAAGTATTAACAGATGGCATGGGTAGTACTTCCATGACTTTCAAAATCAATAATACGGGTCAAAGCTTCTCAGTGAATGTCACGCAAAACATGACACTTGCCCAGTTGCGTGAAGCGATTAATAACAACGACAGTAACTTTGGTGTGAATGCCAATATTATCGACACCGGCACAGCTGCTGGTGGTGCAAAATTAGTGTTCTCATCCGATGTGACCGGTAATGGTAACGATCTGGTTATCGTTAACAATGGTGATCGTGCGGAACTTGATTTGCTAACCACCACAGATTCAACCGAAACCAATACCAACCTTAGCCCGGTAAAGTCTGCATCTAACGCCATGGCTACTATTGACGGCATTGCGGTTGAAAGTACCACAAACGAGTTTGAAAACACCATCCAGAACGTGTCTTTTGAAGCCTCCAGCGTTTCGCCTTTGGACACCGATGGCGTAACGAGAAAAACATCGACGCTTGAAATTGGTTATGATCGTGAGGGCTTGGAAACTAAAGTCCGTGATTTTGTGGATAATTACAATAAAATCATTGCCGATATCAAATCTTTAACCCGTTATGGGGAGTCGGATCTGGAGGAAGACGGGGCATTAGCCGGGGACTCTTTGCTTAGAGGGATCAGTAATAGTTTGGCCAGCGTTGTTGGGTCCAGCGTGGATAATTCATCGCTGGGCAGTTTGTTTGCATTAGGTGTTGAACTTAACTCTGATGGAGAGCTTGAAATTCCGGCTACTGATTTTGGCCTCGGTTCAGGTGAAGAGCGACTGGCCGACGCGCTAGAAGACAATTTCGATGATATCGCGAGTCTATTTACCGATGAAGATCAAGGGATTGCAGTCCGTTTATATGAGCTGACTAAAGAGTATACGTCCTTCAGCGGATTAATTAGTTTGCGAGAGCGATCGGCTAAAGATGATAAGGAGCAACTGACCGATGAGCGCGAAAGGTTCGATATGCGCATGCTTAACTACGAGCAAATTCTGCGAGACAAATATTTAAATCTCGATCAAACCGTATCAAGACTCAATCAAACCGGTTCTGCATTGTTAGCAGCATTAGGTTAGTAACTGACATAATATTACGAGGACTTTTCATGGCACTCACCGGAATTAATGCATACCGTAAAGGCAATCTTAAACAGGATATCGCTAGTGCTGATCCGCATAAATTAACGCTGATGTTAATGCAAGGGGCGCTAGACCGCATCGCCTATGCAAAAGGGGCGATGGAGCGAAAAGAATATGAATTAAAGTCGCAGCATATTTCCCGGGTATCGGCGATTCTAATGAATTTACGTGACACGTTGGATGTAAAAGTAGGCGGTGAGACAGCCGAAAACCTCTATGCATTGTACGAATTTATGATTGAGCGTCTCAATGAAGCGCACGTTAAGAATAGTTTGCAGATGCTGAATGAAGTGACTAATCTATTAACTCCCATTCGCGATGCTTGGGTGCAAATTCCTGAAGAAGCAAAACAGGAAGCTTTTGAGGCCCAGCGTCAAAAAAGTCAAGCTGTGTGAATATAAACGACTTAAATCATCATCTCACTCCAGACGCGTTAAGCAATATCAATTCTCAAATCATTGAAGTGCTGAAGCAGCCTGACGATCAGTCGTCGGGCTACGCTGATTTTTTTCAACTCATTGTGCAGCGTGATGAACTAGTGCAACAACTTCTTGCTGATTTCGATGATTCTTCTGCAAAGGCCTTCGCGCGCGAAGAATTAAAAGCGAATAACAAGTTAAAAGAAGAAGCACTGTTATTATTAAAATCAGCGAAAGACGCTGCCAGTCACTTTATTCGAAGTCAGGCCGCCATTAAAAAGTATAAATAAGCACCATTTGTTACTTTGCTCAGCAGTTATAAATGGATTTTTTGCCTTCTAATGACTATATTTGCTCACAAGATAGTTATAACCATCTGTTATGAATGGTTTTTTGGCTGAAACCGCTGCAATGTAACGACGCCGGTGTCTATTTAGGCACTGTTGTTGCTAAATGTTCAATGGTCTAGACTTAATTAGCCGGAACGACGAACTCTTGACACTGGCAGCGGCGACTTGTAGGACACACAATGCGTTACAACAACATCATTAGTGCCAGTCTGACTACTTCAATAACTGATTAAAGAGCGGTGGATACGATGACACTATTTGATGGAAAAACAATACTGATCACAGGCGGTACAGGGTCATTTGGCAAACGCTTTGTCAGCTATCTGCTGGCAAATGCATCGCCAAAGCGAGTGATTATCTATTCCCGCGACGAACTCAAGCAGTTTGAAATGCAACAACAGTTTAATGCCAGCTGTATGCGCTATTTTATTGGCGATGTAAGGGATAACGAGCGCCTGAAGATAGCCATGAAAGATGTCGACTATGTCGTTCACGCCGCAGCGCTCAAGCAGGTGCCAGCGGCGGAATACAACCCCAATGAATGTATTAAAACCAATATCAACGGCGCGCAAAATGTCATTGATGCTGCCATTGCCAATGATGTGGCACGGGTAATCGCATTATCTACCGACAAAGCCGCAAATCCGGTTAATTTATATGGTGCCACCAAGCTGGCGTCAGACAAACTATTTGTTGCCGCCAATAATATCTCCGGTGCCAGGGGGCCTCGTTTTTCGGTAGTACGCTATGGTAATGTAGTGGGCTCAAGAGGTTCAGTGGTGCCTTTTTTTCGTAAGTTGCTGGCTGAAAGTTGCAATGAGTTACCGGTTACGCACCCGGAAATGACCCGTTTCTGGATCACACTGGATGAAGGCGTGGAGTTCGTTGTTAAAAGCTTTTCACGCATGCAGGGCGGTGAAATCTTTGTGCCTAAGATCCCGTCAATCCGCATTACCGATTTAGTCACTGCCATGAGTGGCAAGCCAGATTATAAGGTGGTGGGGATCAGACCGGGTGAGAAATTACACGAGGTGATGGTGCCGGAAGAAATGGCTCATCACACTATTGAGTTTGAAGATCATTATGTGATTGCCCCGGCGATTGTCTTTTTTGATAAGAATATTAATTACAAGCTCAACCGGTTATCTGAGCTGGGCCAACCGGTGAGCGATAAATTTGAGTATCATTCCGGCACCAACCCGCACTTTTTGTCGATTGATGAGTTGCAGGTTCTGGATAAGAGCACCGTATGATCCCCTATGGTAAGCACACCCTATTTCCCGATGATATTGATGCCGTTACCCAGGTACTGGAAGAGGGATTTTTAACCCAGGGCCAGCAGGTACCGGCATTCGAACAGGCATTGTGTCACTATACCGGCGCGGCGTTTGCTGTTGCCTGTAATAGCGGAACGTCCGGGTTACATATTGCTTGCCTGGCCGCTGGTGTAACAAGCGGCGATGTGGTGTGGACCGTACCAAATTCCTTTGCGGCGTCAGCCAATTGTGCCCGCTACTGCGGCGCAGAGGTCGATTTCGTGGACATCGATCCGGTCACCCGCAATCTATGCACGGCATCACTGGTGGATAAACTGCACCTTGCCGCCGCAGCTAATAAAATTCCTAAAGTCATTATCGTGGTTCATTTTGCTGGCAGTAGCTGTGATATGGCTGAAATTGCGGCTATTACCGAGCCATTTGGTATTACCCTGGTGGAAGACGCCGCGCATGCGCTGGGGGCGAAGGATGCACTGGGTCATGTTGTGGGCGCGGGCAAGTATTCAGCGATGACGGTGTTAAGTTTTCATCCGGTTAAATCTATCACCAGTGCCGAAGGTGGTGCGGTACTGACCAATGATGACGAACTGGCAGCCCTGTTGCGCCGCTACGCCAGCCATGGCATTACCCGCGACTCTGCTATGTTGGGGGATGCTCATCAGAATGAACCCTGGTTTTATGCTCAGTTTGAATTAGGTTTTAATTATCGGTTGAGCGATGTTCATGCGGCTCTGGGGCTTTCTCAGCTAAAACATCTTGATGACTTTGTGGCGCGGCGATATGCCCTGGCACAGGTTTACCACAAAGCATTAGCTGATCTGCCGGTGATCAGGCCGGTGCTCGACCCTAACAGTGCCTGGCACTTGTATATGATTGAGTTGACTGACCATGATCGTAAGCAGGTGTTCAATGCGCTTAGAGAGCGGGGGATTGGGGTGAATGTGCACTATATTCCCATTCATTTGCATCCTTATTATCAGCAGTTGGGTTTCAAACCCGGACAGTTCCCCAATGCTGAGCACTACTACAGCCGTGCGCTGACTTTACCTTTATTTCCAGCTCTGTCTGCCGATAACCAAATGGAGGTTATTACGCAGTTAAGCGAGGTATTATCTTGAATATTGCAGTGATCCCGGCCCGTGGTGGCAGTAAGCGGATCAAAGGAAAAAATGTCCGGCCTTTTGCCGGTAAACCATTAATTGCTTATTCTATTGAGGCGGCGAAGCAGGCCGGTGTATTCGACGATATTGTAGTATCGACCGATTCGCCTGAAATTGCCCGGGTAGCCAAAGCCTGGGGCGCCACCTTAATCATCGAACGGCCAAATGCGCTCTCTGATGATCATACCGGCACCTCACCGGTAGTTCGCCATGCAATAGAGGGCTACAGCGAAATCGTTGAAAAACCTGAATTTGTGTGCTGCATTTATGCCACCGCTCCGTTTTTACAAGCTGACTTTCTGGCCGATGGTTTAGCTCGTCTGCAGGCTGCCCCGGCTATGCACTACGCCTTTTCGGTAAGCACGTTTGATTTTCCCATTCAGCGCGCCATTCGGTTGACCGGTGAGGGGGTTGAACCGGTCGATGCCAATAACATGGGCAAGCGCTCGCAGGATTTGGAAGAGTGCTACCATGATGCCGGTCAGTTCTACTGGGGGCACAGCAGCGCCTGGTTAGCCCATCAGCCAATGTTTGCTCCGCACAGTATTCCGGTAGTATTGCCACGTCATCTGGTACAGGATATCGATACCTTGGAAGACTGGACTCGCGCCGAGCTGATGTACCTGGCTTATGTGAAAGGGGACAGTGATGCATAGCCGCGGACCGACCAGTAAAATAAAGATTGGCAACCGTGAAATCAGTCGTGATACCGCACCTTTCGTGATCGCAGAGCTAAGTGGCAATCACAGCCAGTCGCTCGATACTGCGAGAGCCATGGTCAAAGCAGCCGCAGAGAGTGGCGCACATGCAATCAAACTGCAAACCTACACTGCCGACAGCATGACACTTGATGTCATGGAAGCCGGCTTTGTTATCGAAGAAACCGACAGTCTCTGGCACGGCGCCAGCCTGTATAGCTTATATCAGAAAGCTGCCACCCCTTATGAGTGGCACTGTGAACTGTTCAACTATGCGAAATCGCTGGGGATGCTGGCGTTCAGCTCGCCCTTTGATGAGTCGGCGGTGGATTTCTTAGACGATCTCAACGTCCCCTGTTTTAAAATAGCCTCTTTTGAATTAACTGATATTCCGCTTATCAAAAAGGCTGCCAGCAAAGGCAAGCCGTTGATCATGTCTACCGGTATGGCCAGCCTGAGTGAAATTGAGCTGGCTGTAGAGACCGTCAGAAACGCGGGCTGCGAAGAGATTATCCTGCTTAAGTGCACCAGTACGTATCCGGCCGAGCCGATAAACACCAATCTTAATACCATTCCTCATTTGCGCGATGCCTTCGGTTGCGAAGTGGGCCTGAGCGACCATACCGGTGGTATTGGCGCAGCGGTGGCCAGTGTGGCACTGGGTGCCAGTGTAATAGAGAAACACTTTGTGCTGGATCGCAACGGCGGCGGCGTAGATGCGGCATTTTCACTGGAACCACAGGAACTCGCCTCGCTGGTAACAGAAACAGAACGCGCCTGGCAGGCCTTAGGACAAGTGAAGTACGGCGGTACCGTGGCAGAAGATAAAGCCAAACAATATCGCCGTTCTATTTATGTGAGCCAGGATATTCAGCCGGGCGAACCGCTTGGCCCGAACAACCTGAAGATAGTCCGCCCGGCCTTTGGCCTGGCACCAAAGCACTGGGATTCCGTGCTGCATAAAAAAGCCAGCCGGTTTATCCGCAAAGGGACCGCCCTTAGCTGGGAGCATATCGGCGAATGAGTGCTGTGCTTTTTTGTACTGGCGGCAGCCGTGAATCAGGCATTGGCCATATTATGCGTTGCCAGGCGCTTGCCCAGGCAGCCGGGGAACAAGGGCTGGAGAGCTTGTTTGTAGTGAACGAGGCCGCCCGCCAATTTATTATTGAGCGCCACGACTGGACAGGTCGGCAGATTTTAGCCGCCGATACCGAACAGGCTCTCGCCAGTCAGTTAACCGTTCTGGCAGAAGAGTATGCAGCGGTGGCTATTGTGCTTGATGGGTACGGTTTTAGCGAGTCGCTGCTGCGTGAGGTGAGTCACGCAGCAGCGCCGTTGGTGTTGCTCGATGATATCCGCCAAGCGGGTTTTCAGTATGCCGATATTTTGTGTAACCCTGCCGGTGAAGCCTGGCGTGAAGAGTACTCCCGGGCAAATCCGGCCGCCATGCTATGTTTAGGGGCCAGATACCGTTTACTGAGAAGAGAGTTTTCGGTCACTCAGCCACTTCCTCTGAATCAGCGCTTTAGCCTGACTATTAATATGGGCGGCAGCGATCCTGCCGAGTTAACCCTTCCAGTGCTTGAAGCACTTGCCGAAGCGCTGCCGGATGCGCCGTTTCGGGTTGTGACCGGCCCGGGCATGGCGGCGGATGCGCTTAACGCATTAACTCGCTTTATTGCTGAGAGTGATAGCGCGATTCAGCACGTACACAACTGTCAGGACATGGCCGATTTATGGATTAATGCCCGTCTTGCCGTGGTTGCCGCAGGAGGGAGTCAGTTTGAGCTGGCGGCCTGTTTTACACCTTCGGTGTTACTGACGGTGGCCGCTAATCAGCACCAGGCCAGCGATGAAGCTAGCGGGCAGGGTTGGTGTGAAGTCATGGATGCTGAAGCAAATCTTGATATGGCTGCTCTGACAGCCAGGGTAAAATCACTCTGGCTGGATGAAAGCCGCCTTGAAGCCATGTCCCGGGCGGCTTCTGACGTCGCGGTCTCCGATGGTGCCTGGCAACTGCTGGCTGCTATTGCCGAGTGGCGCAACGATCAGGCGGGATAGTATGTTGAGTGACGAGCCGGTAAACCGTTTTTCGCTCAGTGCCTATCAGGTAGAGTTATTACCGATGACACAAGCCCATCAGGGTTTGCTGCGCAACTGGCGTAATCAGGACGAAATTCGCCGGCAGATGCTGTCAGACGAACCTATCAGTGAAGAACAACAACAGGCGTGGTTCAAAAAAACGCACCTCGACCCTAAACAATTGCACTGGGTCATTAAATTTCGTGACCAGTTAATTGGCGCTACCAATGTTAAATCGTTGGAAAGCGGTAAAGCCGTGGCGCTGGCCAGTTTACTTGAGCCCGGCTTGTACATTGGCGAACGGCGTTATCAAGGCAATATTGTCGCTTTTGCCCCCACACTGGCCATGTACGACTTCTGCTTCGACCAGCTGGGCACCAAACGTTTTCGGGCGGTGGTTAAACGCAGTAATCACAATGCAATGAGTTACAATCAAAAACTCGGTTATACCATTGTCGAAGATGAAGAGCTGACGGTGCTGGAACTGGATGTGGAAAATTACCGTCGGGCCACGACGCCGATTAAACAGTTTTTATCACGCACTCGCAACGCAAAATAAGGAACGAGATACACGTGGATACGCAACAACAATTACAACAAGCCTTCAGTGATGCACTGGGGATCCCGCCGGAAAAAGTAACCGACGGACTCACATACAATACCATCCCTGAGTGGGACTCAACGGCGCACATGGTATTAATTGCGGAGCTGGAAAATGTGTTTGATGTGATGCTGGATACCGATGACATTATTGACATGAGCTCGGTGGCCCAGGCTAAACTGATTTTACAAAAATACGATGTCAGCTTCGCCTAATACTGGTTTACAAAGTGCGTCTGTACTGGTTACCGGGGCCTCCGGCGGCATCGGTCAGGCTATTGTGGCCGCTTGCATAGAACGCGGTGCCACCGTGTTTGCTGGCGGTCGCAACGAAGATGCGCTCAGCGCCATGCAGGAAACCTTTGGTAAAGCATTACGGCCGCTGGTTTACGACGTGACCGACGAGCATGCGGTGAAAGTCATCTTCCGGCAACTGCAGCGCCAGGTCTCGGATGGGCAGGCACCGCCTTTATTTGGCCTGGTGAATAATGCTGGTGTGATGCTGGAGTCGCCGTTATCGGTAACCAGCATGGACAAACTTAAACAGCAGCTCAATATTAACTTTCTCGCTCCTTATCAGCATATGCAACTGGCCAGCCGGTTAATGAGTCGGTTGCGCCGAGGCAGTATCGTTAATATTGTGTCGCAGGTTAGTGAGCAAGGCAGTAAAGGCATGAGCGCTTATGCGGCCAGTAAAGCCGCCCTGACTGGCGCAACCAAATCCCTGGCGAAAGAACTGGCTCCGGTGGGAATTCGGGTGAATGCAGTGGCCCCTGGATTTATCGATACCCCCCTGACAGAACATTACGAGGATGAAGCCAGACAAAAAGTGCTGCAGCGCACCGTGCTGCAGCGTGCCGGCACTGCTAAAGAAGTGGCTGACGCCGTACTCTATTTACTCTCCGAGCAGGCCGGTTATACCACCGGGCATGTGCTACCTGTTGATGGACACTTTTGCCCATGAGTCATGCAGAGCTGGTGATCCCGTTTATTGAAGCCCACCGTCATTCAGAACGCGTGGCACTGATAGATGACACCGACAGCCTAACGTATCGCGAGCTAAGTGAAGCTATTGAGCAACGGGCGCGGAACTGGCAACAAATTGTATCCCTTCATCGCCCGGTGGTGATGATGCTTATTGATAACAGTATCACCAGTGTGGTGGATTACCTCACTGCGCTGAGTCTGGATTATGTGGTGCTACTGCTTAATCCCGAGTGTTCGTTGACCACCCGTGAGCAGTATGCAGAGGCTTTAACTCCCAGTGTAGTGGTAGGCGATGGCACCGTTACGCTTTTGCATAACGAACCATTGGCAACCGACGCCCGGCTAAGTTTGTTATTATCTACCTCCGGTAGCACTGGCGCCGGTAAATGCGTGGCTCTGTCACAACGCAACCTGATGGCGAACTGTGATGCCATTTTAGACTACTTGCCCATTGCGGCAGAGGATATTACGCTGGCTACCCTGCCGCTCAGTTATTCCTACGGGTTGTCGGTATTGCATACGCATCTCAAAGCGGGCGCTACTATCTGCTTTACCCGCCACAGCGTGTTTGATAAAGCGTTCTGGGAACTCGTAAAAAGCCGTCCGGTAACGTCGCTGGCTGGTGTACCCTCTTTTTACGAAATGCTGCTTCGACTGCGCTTTACCCGCATGGAGTTACCAGCACTACGCTACTTTACTCAGGCTGGCGGTAAGCTGGCTCAGGCTCATGTGACCAGCCTGGCCAAGTACGCCAAACAAACCGATAAAGCATTTTATGTCATGTACGGCCAAACCGAGGCCACCGCCCGTATGGCTTACCTGGCGCCAGAAAAGGTATTACAAAAGCCTGGCGCCATGGGGCAGGCGATTGCCGGAGGCGAATTTAAACTGACAGGCGTCACCAGACCGGATGGTGAGGGGGAGCTTTGCTATCGTGGTGACAATGTCATGCTGGGCTACGTTGCCGAGGCGGCCGATTTAGCCACCTTTTCACCACCAGAATGGCTGGCCACCGGCGATTTGGCGGTGTGTGACGCCGAGGGTGATTATACGATTACCGGCCGCACCAAACGAATGATCAAAATTGCCGGCGAACGGGTTAATCTGGATGTAGTGGAACAGACGTTTCTGAGCGTACTTGCCCAGCAAAGCCTGCCATTAGCGGCCTGCGTGATGGGTGAAGATGACAAGCTTATCGCAATTTATAGCGGCGAGCTGTCCAGCGAGCAAAGCGCGCAACTCACCGACATTCTGGTAAAAACGCTGGCTATTCCGAAACGAAATATCCGTCTGAGGGCGAATGTTACTATTGAGCTGCTGGACAACGGTAAGATTGATTACGCCCATCTGGCACAGCAACAAAAAGGGGCGACCTGACATGTTTAGCTATCCGCCTGACTTATTTGATTTGCCTGTTTATGGCCTGGCCAGTGCCCAAAAGCAAGCCATGCTGGATGAATTGCTACCGCGCCTGAGTGCCCATCATTACGAGCATTGCCAGGCCTATAAGCAATTAATTGACTGCCAGGCGTTTGATTTCAGCCGTGCCGGAAGCCTGGGGCAGGTGCCTGTAGCGGCGAGGTTGTTTAAGGATCTTGAACTGGCCAGTATTGAAGAGTCCGAAGTGTTCAGACAAATGCGTTCATCCGGCACCAGCGGTCAAGCTTCAAAAATAACCCTGGATGGCCCGTCGGCCAAGCGCCAGAGTCAGGTACTGGTCAAGATTTTGCAAAGCTGGTTGGGTAAGCAGCGGCGGCCGATGCTGTTAATCGATGCCCCCTCCACGGTGAAAAAAGCCGGTGCAATGACCGCCAGAGCGGCAGGGCTACAGGGATTATCTTTTTTTGGTCGCCACCATTGCTACGCGCTGGATGATGAAATGCAACTAGACGTGGATAAAGTTCAGGCGTTTTTTACCGAGCACAGTGAGCAGCCCGTACTGATATTTGGTTTTACGTTCATCGTCTGGCAGCAGTTTATTCAAGCGATGATAAAGCAGGGGCTCACTGTTGATTTAACCAATGCCATCCTGATCCACGGCGGTGGCTGGAAGAAAATGCAGGAACAAGCGGTTAGCGACGCGCAGTTTAAGGCGACTATCCAAAATACCCTGGGCAACGTAAGTGTGCACGACTATTACGGCATGGTAGAGCAAACCGGCACCATTTATATGCAGTGTGAGCAAGGCCACTTACATACGCCGGTTTGGTCGGATGTGCTTATTCGCAACCCAGCCGATTTGAATGTGGTAGATAACGGTGAAAAGGGATTAATTCAGGTGAACTCGGTGTTACCAACCAGTTACCCCGGCCATTGCATATTGACAGAGGATCTCGGCACGATTATTGGCGAAGATGATTGCGCCTGTGGCCGGTTGGGGAAATATTTTAAGGTGCACGGCCGGGTGCCAAGAGCTCAAGTGAAGGGATGCAGTGATACATTCTCCTAATCAGGCGCTGGCCCATACACAAACTGCTACCAATGTAATCTGGCATCTTCCGCTTACTCAATCAGCCGGCACGCCAGTAAATCCCTGGCAGGTAGATATTCTTGACGCCGTGGAACAGTTTTCGGGATATTTGCTCAAGCATCCTGATGCTAGGCAGTACCCGGAAATCATTGCGCTGGGATTTTGGTTTCGTGGCACTCATGTTAAACAACTGGCAGCAGCAAAGTCTCACAAAATGCCGGCAGGTAAGGCTAAAACGGTTTTTCATATTGCACCGGCAAATGTAGATACCGTATTTATGTATTCGGTGTTGTTGTCGGTACTTTGTGGTAATCAGAATATTGTGCGGGTAAGTGAGCGTAGCGGTGATGTTACCTGGTTGCTGATTAAACTGTTAAAGGCGTTTATTGCATCGCCGCAAGGTAAAACGATGGCACCGCTGATTGGCGTGGTGCAATACCCGGCGTCTGATCAGGACGTTACTGCAGCGTTAAGTCAGTGGAGCGATCTACGGGTGATCTGGGGCGGCGACAAAGCTGTTGCCGCTATATCGGCGATAGCCCCGCAAACGCCGCAGATTTGTTTTCCGGATCGTTACTCGGTTGCTGTGCTGAAACTGGATGCCCGCAGTGATATTCCTGCTATGGCCAAAGCGTTGCTGGCTGACGTTTTACCGTTTGGTCAGCAGGCCTGCTCTTCGCCGAAAGCACTCTACTGGCTGGACACTGTGTCAGTATTGCAAGTTCAATTCTGGCAGGCGGTGCAGCAAGAAATGCGCAGCGTGACTCATCATTTGGAGCTCAGTGACAAGGTCGAACAGCACATTCTGTTACAAACGCTGGCCGCAGGCTTTACTTTGCAACTCATAGCCGAGGACTGTGGCAGTAAATTTGCATCTGTACTGAGTATGGGAGCGCTGGCACGCGCTAAAGTCAAAACATTGACTGCGGCTATGCTGCAGGCCCATAGGGGTCACGGTTTATTGCTGGAACAGGATATCGGCTGTATGGATGAGATTGCCTGCTCAGCAAAATTACAAACGGTAAGCTACGCAGGAATTCCGCAGACGGAATTGCTACCGGCGCAGGGGCAGTGCAAACGTTTGGTTCCGTTGGGTAAAGCGCTGGAATTTAACGAAAAATGGGATGGTGTGGATTTAATTAGCGTATTTAGTGGTAAGCAGACACGTTAATTAAACGCACGACAACAACGGCTTTAACTAACCGAGGTTAATGGATGTTAAAAGATATCCGCCTGCATCTGGCAACAGATGAAGCATTACAACATCAGCTGGAACAGCAGCTTTCTGAAAAGATTGTTTTTAATCACCGGCGTAGCGTAAATGCCTTTGCCCGGTATATTCCGTCGCTGGTAGCTGATGTGCGGGATGTCACCACACAGAATATTGCCATATTTGCCAATAAAAACGCCCAGTACAATATTGTGGATTATGGCACCGGCAGAACCATGTACGGGCTTAACCCTGATGCGGAAATTTACAAGCAATTTTCCCTGTTTACCAGCCATGCGCCGTATATTTCCCTGACCGGGGAGGCTGCTGCTGAGATTGATAACAGTGCCAATGAACTGACCGCGTTATCCAGTTACCAGCAGCATAAGGCCTTAGCGCCGTTACCGCCAGACGTTAATGTGTTGGTCGTGTTTGGTCTTGGCCTGGGCTATCATATTCGCGAGCTGGTTGAGCGGTACCAGATTACACATCTCATCGTATACGAACCTGAACGGCAGTATTTTCAGTGCTCTATTCTGACCACCGACTGGTTGCAACTGCTACAGACAATGGATGCTAAGGGAACATCAGTTTACCTGCAAATAGGTAAAGACGGACGCGATCTGTTAAGCGATATGGAAGAACTGGCCGCCCATGTGCCGGTAGGCGGTTTCTATTTTTACAAGCACTATAATCATACCGTGTTTGATGCCGTGGATTATGGTCTCAGGCATAAATCCTGGGCGCAGTTGCAGAAAGACGGCTTTAAGTACGCCATGCATAACGAGCCGAACTTGTATCTGCCTATCTGGTCTGAGAGCATTACGCTGGAGCAGTATCAGACTGTGGGCCCCGATGACGAGCAGTTTGTGAATAATCTGGCCGCGTTTAAGAAATACTTTCCGGCGATTTATAAAGAGTTTAAGAACTACCAGCCGCAGGACTGGCTGCCAGTAAAACGGGATAATGGTGACGTTAACCTGATCCAAAAGATTTCACTGGTGGCGTTTAATGGGGAGTCCGCCAGGGACGATGCACTGACCCATTTTGAGCACTTCAATCACCATCCGCAAAAAGATGGTCTGGTACTGGGTTACAACGGCACCAAACTAAAGAAGTATTTGCATTATCAGTTTGTTGCCAATACTGAAAAATTGCTCCGCGATGTCAGCGACGAGGCGGGGCAGTTACCGGAAACCGTTAAGTCAATGATCATGTTTGGTATTGGCCTAGGTTATCAGCTTGAGGCGTTATTCGACGGAAAGACCGTGGAAAAGCTGTTTCTGTGTGAACCCAACCGTGACTTCTTCTATGCCTCGTTATTTGCTATCGACTGGCAGGGCATTCTGACCACCATCGATGAAAATGATAGTCGAATATATATTAACATCGGTGATGATGGCACGCACTTATTCCGCGATTTGTTATCGCAGTTTTATTCGGTCGGCCCGTATATTCTGGCCAGTACTTATTTTTATCAGACCTATTACAATGCGAATCTGGTACAGGCGCTGGTGCAACTACGTGAGCAACTGCAAATTGTTATCTCTATGGGCGAATATTACGACCATGCCCGTTATGGTATTGCTCACACTACCGAAATCATCAGCCAGGGATATCCGCTGCTGCAGGCCAAACCAGCGAAATATCTGACCGCGCAGGATAAGGACGTAGCAGTCTTTATTGTGGGTAACGGCCCGTCCCTTGATGACGCCATTAGCGCTATCAAGGAATGGCAGGGGCGAGCGATTGTGGTGTCATGCGGCACCGCCCTGATGCCCTTGTATAAAAACAGTATTACCCCGGATTTTCATGCCGAGATAGAACAAAATCGTTCCACCTTTGACTGGATCTGCCGGGTAGGGGATTTTGATTACCTTAAACAAATTACTCTTATTAGCTGTAACGGTATTCACCCGGATACCTGCGCATTATTTGCTAATGTATTTATTGCCTTTAAGGCTGGAGAGTCTTCGACGGCGTGCGCCCTGAACGTGCTGAATAGAAAAAAATACGAAGAGCTGGAATTTGCTTTTCCAACGGTGTCTAACTTTGCGGTAAATGTGTTTAGTCAAATGGGCTTTAACCAGATGTATCTGTTTGGGGTGGACCTGGGCTTTGCTGATCAGAATAAGCATCACTCCAGTCTGTCGGGCTATTACAATAATGACGGTAAAGAAGCCTACAACTACCGAGAGAAGAACAATACCTCTATTGTCGTGCCGGGTAATTTTAAAAAGACCATCTTCACTAAACATGAGTTTAAGGTTTCAAAAGAGATTCTGGAACAAACTCTGAATAATCAGAAAATCGATTGTTATAACACTAGTGACGGTGCGAGAATTAAAGGGGCCAGCCCGTTGCAAACCGAGAATATTTTGTTGGTCAATTCTGCGGCGGATAAAGACTCGGCACTGGCCGCGATAAATCAGCGTGTATTCTTACCTGCGCCTGAATTTACCGAATACAAAGAGCGGTTCGCAGATAAATATCAGCCCAAAAACCTTGAGTTTGAATTAAATGGAATGCTCGAGCTGATCCGTCAGCCAATTACTGCAGCCGCCGATGCAGAAGAACTTATCACCAGGCAGAAAGACATGCTCTTTGCCTCTTATAGCAACGGCAAGTCTCTACTGTTTTACTTACTTTATGGTACTGTCAACTACGCCAACTCGGTATTTAGTAAGCTGGTAAGTCAAACCAGCCTTAAGCTGGAAACCCTGCAACAGGCTAAAGACTTCTGGGAAGCTTTTTTAACCCAATGCGCAGCGCAGCAGCATTATATTTTGTCAGTGTTTGACCTTGCCAGCTCTATGGCTAATCACCGAGAGCGGGTTTTCCTTAGCCGAAAAGTACTTAGCTACTGGGAGGTGGCGTATATACAAACGGCCGGTGCAGAACCCATCGCTAAGGCAATTTCCGGTGGTGCCAATGGGCTGAAGGTAAAGGTACTTTCCTCGCCTTGCTTAGGCGCTACAGCTCTGGTGCAAGGGCAGTTTGATGAGCAGGTGTTTACGTTGGAATATTATAACAGTCCATTTCAATACGAGCTTAGTGGCCAGACGCCCGCGCCCGGTACGTTAGCGGTATTTTACCCCGAAGTTATCAGTAGCGAGCAGCATCTCAACGACTTTTTTGACGGCAAATACCCATTTGCCAGCCTACAAAAAATAGGCTTTAGTGCATTGCGTTGTTTTACCCTGGGTAAAGCGTTTAAGTACGTTATTCCCAAGCTGGCATTTTTAACGTCGATGGATAATGCGTATCGAGAATTTTTAGCCTCATGGGTCGTTGATTTACCCGCCTTTGAGCAATATGTTGATTTTCCCAGTGTGATTGCGGTGCCACGTGATCCGCTCGCGGTCGATGCTAACGTGTTTGATGACCTCGGCTCGCGTGGGCGGGTGTGCTTGCGTGAAGGGTTGATTCAGGATCTGTTATTAGTCACCTATGAGCGCAGTATGGAAGCTGACTTTGCCAGACGCCTTGGGCTCGAACTTAAGTAACCGCTAAGCCATCACGCCGTGAACAGGGAGCGCTGCAACATGAAGAAAACCGTATATATATTTGGTGCAGGTCAGGCCGGCGAGGCGGCAGCCAAACAGCTTACTGATGTAAATATTGCCGGCTTTTTAGATAATAACCAGGCGAAAGCCGGAAGCGACATTGATGGTCTGCCGGTATTACATACCAGTGAACTGGCTGAGTTGTCGTTTGATTTTATTTATATCGCCAGTGAATTTTTCGAGAAAATTGAGCAACAGTTAATTAACGACTTTGCTATAGATGCGGCCACAATTAAAGTGCTGTCGGCTTGTCAGATTAAAGGTTTCCATTTTGAACACAACGACTGCTCGGTCGCTGAAGACGTACTGGGTCTGCTGTGCGAACAACTCGAGCAGCGCGACATCAGCTTTTATGTGGATGCCGGTACGCTGTTAGGCGTATACCGGGATAATGCACTGATCCCCTGGGACGACGACTTGGATTTGGCGTTACTTAGCAGTGATATGGCGCAGGTAATGGCAGAGCTGGAGGATATTTTACATGCATTACGCCAGTTGACCGGCGCAGCGTGGCAGGCTAACAGTTACACCAGTACCTATGATTTTGGCGCAGTTAAACAAGGTGATATCCGCTCCGTTAAGCTTAGTCCGGTTAATGCTAACACTGGCTTACCCAGTGTGGATCTGTTTGTTAAATACATCGATGATGAGCGCATGGATTTTGTGCTGGCATCACGCGGTATTACCACCCATAGCCGCTTTATGCATTATCGCAGGAGTTATCGCTTTCGTAGCCATCGCCTGATCGTGCCCGAGGATACCGAAGGCTATCTGGCAGGGCATTATGGCGAGAGCTGGCGTACACCGATTAAGCAATGGAACCTGAGTATGCTTGAAGGCGGTACGCCGCTTTGATAATCATAACCGCTAGGCGAAGATATGACTGACAATGCAGAAAAGATTGATTTTGTTATTTTTTGGGTCGATGGTCAGGATCCTGTTCATCAGGCTAAAAAGCACCGCTACCTCAAAGACTTCAAGTTAGAATCGGATAAAAACAAAGAACAGTCGACCGATGATCGCCGGTTTGTGCAGTTTAATGAACTCAAATACTGTTTACGTTCTATTGTGACACATGCGCCATGGTATAACAGGATTTACCTTGTTACCGATCAGCAGGTTCCGACCTTTCTTGATCCCCAACTGCTGGCAACCGACCGCATCGAAATTATCGATCATACCGAGCTCTTCGCCGGGGCTAGTCAGTATCTGCCAACGTTCAATTCCCGCAGTATTGCCACTCAACTTATGTATCTGGATAAATTGTCTGACTGCTACCTGGTAGGTAATGATGATGTGATGATGAGCAGTGCCGTTGAGCCTGATTTCTTTTTTAAAGATGGTAAGCCGGTGATTTATGCTGATAAACACATCACCCAAAGCTGGCCGGTGAACAGCTTGTACGATCAGGGCATCTATCAGGCAGCACAGATGATCAGGAAAAGCCCTGAGTTTTATCGCCCCAGCCACGGCTTTTTACCTTTCGATAAACCGCGCTTACGCCAGTTACAGCAGCGTTTTCCGGCTGAGTTTAGTAACAATCTGGTGCACCGTTTTCGTCACGAATCGCAGTTTTTAATAGAGTCACTGTATATGCATGATGTGATTGAGCAGCAGCAATGCCAGTTGTTTGATACCGAGTTGATGGTGCACTTTAGTGTGCAGCTATGTCGCGAAGGGCACCCCGACAAAATCGCTTTTTTATTTGATTTATTACAACGCGGTGAGCGTAAAATGTTTTGCTTAAACGAGTATCAGTCGCTGATCGCCAGAATGCCCGAGGTCGATGACTGGCTTAACCGCCTTTGCGGTGATCCGCTTAAGGCAGAAATTTATTAATATGATAAGGTGTTTTTATGGATTGAAACGCGGCCATGGGCTGCTCTGATCTATAGGAAAATAAATGGCAATCGCCTGCGCCAGTAATATTGGCTTTTGTTGCGACAAGGTTGCTGGATTTATCGAAACCTTCCGTAAACACGGAATTACAGCTAAGCTCTACGGTGTTTTGTACATGGTGTTAAAATCCTTGTCACTTCCTGTATTTAAATGGTTGTATTCTTCTAAATAGAGCCCAAGGGTTACTCATTTCAGGCTTATATTTTCGTATTCAATAATGCCAAACAGAGAAACTGCAACCGGTGTCTCAGTCGCCCTTCGGCCCTGAGGCTGTAACCATTGGTCCTTTAGACTACATAGAATGTTGTGCTAAACATAGCCCGAATTGGTTTGCTTGCGCTATTACGCTTAAAAAAATACATGAAAAGCAATGTTGTTGCATAAATAGCGCTAAGTTGTGTTGGTTTATTTAGTCGATTTCAATCACCGCATTGTGTCTGGCGAGATAGTCGTAAATCCAGGGGATCGTTTGTTTAAATTCGATATTGTCGATTCCCCATACCGGGCGCTGGTTAATCATTTCAACCACCTGTTCGGGGAGTTTATAGCAGCGCAGGGTTAGCTGTGGCATGCAGGCATCAATGGTGCAAAGCGCTGCCGAGTAAAAAGACGATATGTCTGCTGGAGGGAGTGCCGCACCGGCCAGCCATTGTTCTATGGGTTGCTGTAGGCGGGTGATCATAAGTGCGGGCAGTTGCTGTTGTAGTAACTCGATGGTGCTGTCTGATACGCCAGGGTGCGGGATATAGATATTTTGCTTATCCGCTAACACCAGTTGAGCAACCAGATCGCAATAATGCTGCTCTGCCAGATTAAAGGTATTGCAAAAGTTAGAGCCCACAATAACGTGACGGCAGTGATCCAGCGCCGGCCACTGTCGCCTGGTGTCTGATAAAGGATTCTCGGCTATATCAACGCCCTCAATGGGCGCAAGGTCTTTTAAAAACGTAAAAAAGTGGTAGGGATAGTCATCCTGCTCCACTATGCCGTACTGTGCTTTTATCTCCAGTGCCAATGTGCGCCGTGCCGAGGTGCCCCCTGCTGGTAAATGGAAAAAGCGTTTTCGGGTAGCAAGCAGATTGTGCGCGATAATACTGAAAGCTCCTTCATCCATCAGATAGGTTTTTTTGTTTAGGGTAGTGACAAGGTCTTTCTGCCATTGCACGCGGATATCGCTAAAGAACACTAGGTCTGCATCAAACGTTTTAAGGGCATTAATATGTTCACCGTACCAACCAATTCGCTGTGCTAATGTGGCGGATTCGTGGGTGTGAATCTTTATCAGTGAGAGATTGCCGACAGGCGCGAGAATTGCTGAACATTGTTCATCGTGTTTCTGACCAACGGGCTTGTGCGACAAATAAAGTATGCAGATTGCCTGGCGAATTCCGAAGCATTTTACTGCCTCGGTAACATTAATGGCATGCAGCGGGCCGCGAATGATAAAAATGGCCTTCACGTTATCTCCCTGTTTTCTCTTAATTTGTTATATTTTTCAACAATCTACAATATTACATTAAGCCTTGATTTTGTTGAATTTCGACCGATACATGTTATCTTAAATGAATCTGATTGGTAAAGCAGGCAGGCTACGGGTGCTAAACATACTGAATGTCATTGGACGCTCAAACGCGATATTTACAGACGACATCGCAGCCAACGAAAACAACATAAAAGGCATTGTCGAGTCCTCCTCGTTTTTAGTGTTAGGGGCGGCAGGTACTATTGGCCAGGCGGTCAGCAAAGAAATTTTTAAACGAAACCCGGCCAAACTGGATTTGGTCGATATCAGCGAGAATAACCTAGTAGAACTGGTTCGCGATCTGCGCAGTTCCGTGGGGTATACTGATGGTGTATTCCGTACTTTTGCGCTGGATATTAATTCCCCGGAGTATGATGCATTTTTTAATGCCGATGGCCATTATGACTATGTGCTCAACCTGTCAGCGTTGAAGCATGTGCGCTCGGAAAAAGATCCCTATACGCTGATGCGTATGATCAACACTAATATTTTTGCGACTCAAAAAACCGTGCGGCAGGCGATCGCTAAAGGGGTTAAGAAATACTTTTGTGTATCCACTGACAAGGCGGCCAATCCGGTCAATATGATGGGGGCCTCCAAACGCATTATGGAGATGTTTTTGTTACGCTATGCCGGGCAAATAGATATTTCGTCGGCGCGCTTTGCTAACGTCGCGTTTTCCGACGGCTCTTTGCTCCATGGCTTTAACCAGCGACTGTTAAAACAGCAACCCATTGTTGCACCTAAAGATATAAAGCGGTATTTCCTTACGCCGCAGGAGTCCGGTGAACTGTGCTTAATGTCGTGCTTACTGGGGCAAAACCGCGAGTTGTTTTTTCCTAAATTATCGGCAGAACTACAGCTTACGTCCTTTGCCGATATAGCGGTTAATTTTCTTAGCAGTCTTGGTTATAAAGCAGTTGAATGCGCCAGTGAAGATGAAGCCCGCTCACTGGCAGGCAGTCTGCCGGCAACACAGCAGTGGCCGTGCCTGTTTACCTTAAGCGATACGACCGGTGAAAAAGCCTTTGAAGAATTTTACACCGATGCCGAAACGGTCTTGCTTGATAAATTTGCCAACGTGGGCATTGTCGCCAACGAGCTGGTGTTTGATGAAAACAAGCTGGCATCCTTTGAAGCTGAAATCGCCCGGTTATTGGCTGCCGAGCAATGGCGTAAGCAGGATTTACTGGTGCTGTTTAATGATTTAATCCCAGGTTTTGCCCATCATGAACTGGGCAAATACCTCGATGATAAAATGTAGCCGCTGGTGCCTATGAAACCTGAGCATATTGTTGACTATATACAGTCAATCTATCACACTACTGACTTTATCCCGCTGCATGCACCGCAGTTTAACGGTAATGAAAAAGCCTACGTCAGTAACACTATCGACAGTACCTTTGTGTCTAGTGTGGGTGAGTATGTCATGCAATTTGAACAGGATATTAAAGCTTATACCAACGCCGGTGGTGCAGTTGCTGCGGTAAATGGTACCGCCGCACTGCATGCTGCGCTTTATCTGGCCGGTGTTGGCCAGGGCGACCTGGTGCTCACCCAGCCATTAAGTTTTGTTGCTACCGCCAATGCCATAAAGTACCTGGGTGCCGAACCGGTATTTGTGGATATCGCCGCTGAAGGGTTGGGATTATGCCCGCACAAAACGGCCGACTTTCTGGCTGAGTTTGCGTTTATTGATGCGCGGGGGGTGTGCTGCTTGTCCGCAACCGGGCAGGCGATACGGGCTGTGGTGCCCATGCATACTTTTGGTCATCCGGTGGACATGGATGGCTTTATCGATTTATGTGAGCGCTGGAATTTGTGCTTAATTGAAGATGCCGCAGAGAGTTTGGGATCACGCTATCACGGCCGGCATACCGGCACTCTGGGCGATATGGGCGTATTAAGCTTTAATGGCAACAAAATCATTACCACCGGCGCCGGGGGCATGCTGTTGAGCCGGGATGCTGAGCGCGCCAGAAAAGCCAAACACATCACTACCACTGCCAAAGTACCCCATGCCTATGAGTTTTATCATGATGAGCTTGGGTTTAATTACCGAATGCCTAATTTGAATGCGGCGCTGGGCTGTGCGCAACTGGAGCAGTTGGACGGTTTTATTCAGCGCAAGCGAGCGCTGGCCAGTGATTATGCTGCGTTTTTTGCTGGTAGTGAGTATCAGTTTTTACAGGAGCCCGACTACGCCACCTCTAATTACTGGTTAAATGCCATAATTTGTGAAGATAAAGCTGCGCGCGAACATCTGCTACTCGAAACCAATGCCGCGGGTGTGATGACCCGGCCGGTATGGCAGTTGCTGCCCACCTTGCCTATGTATCAACATTGTGTTTATGGGGATTTATCTGTTGCCCGTTATTATGCTGAACGGGTGGTTAATATTCCCAGTTCGCCGGTGTTAGAAAATACATAAATTCTGCGTTTTGATAGCAGGTATAAAAACTAACAGACTACCGTAAATACACAAGCACAGGTATTAAGTTTACGGTCTTTTTTCCGATAATAAAGCAATACGCGTGGAGCATGACAATGACCAGCATAATTGCCGAAGCCGGCGTAAATCATAATGGTGACAAAAATCTGGCGTTTCAATTGATAGAAGAGGCTGCTAACTCTGGTGCTGATTTTGTGAAATTTCAGACATTTAAAGCGAGTGAACTGGTCACGCCGCAGGCCGAAATGGCTGCTTATCAGGCCAGGAATTTAGGTACTCGGCAGAATCAATTTGAAATGCTGAAAAATTTAGAACTATCCTACGATACGCATTTTGAACTGGTGGACTATTGCAAACAGCAAAATATCGGGTTTCTATCCAGCGCGTTTGATTATGATAGCTTACAGTTCCTGATTGAAGATCTTGGCTTGCCTCAGCTAAAAATAGCTTCAGGCGAAATTACTAATCTACCTTTTTTGCTTGCGCATGCCCATTCTGATTGTAGGCTTATTTTATCTACGGGCATGTCAACGCTTGCCGATATCGAACAGGCGTTAGCTACGCTGGCATTTGGGCTGATAACCGAGAAGCGGGCGCGACCTAGTTTGAACGCAATCATGGAAGCTTATGTCTGTGATGAAGGGCAGCGCGCTCTGGCAGAAAAAATAACGTTATTGCACTGTACCAGCGAGTATCCTGCCCCTGTCGATGAAATTAATCTAAATGCCATTCACACTATGAAGCAAGCGTTTGGTTTACCTGTTGGTTATTCAGATCACAGTGATGGCATAATCGTCCCCGTAGCGGCTGCTGCTGTCGGAGCGTGTATGCTGGAAAAGCATTTTACGTTGGATAGGAATTTACCCGGTCCTGATCATAAGGCTTCGCTTGAACCCAGCGATCTCAAAAAGATGGTTAACGCGGTGAGAATGACTGAGCGGGCGATGGGCATGAGCGTAAAATTGCCCACACGCTCCGAGCTTGAAACCATTAAGGTGGGGCGTAAAAGTCTGGTGGCCGACCAGTCAATTAAACAGGGTGAAGTATTTAGTCCGGCAAATCTTGCTGTAAAGCGTCCGGGGACGGGGGTTGCTCCTAAATATTACTGGCAATATCTGGGGCGGGTAGCGAGCCGGGACTATCAGGCAGGAGAACTCATTGTCGAATAAACCTGTAGTGTTAATTGGTGGTGGAGGTCACGCGGCTGTATGTTTAGATATTTTGCAGTTGTGTGGGCGTGAAGTCGTAGCCGTAATTGCGCCGGAATCATCTCGTTCTGAATCCTTTAATTCATTAAACTGTTTTGCTACTGACGAAGAAATAAAGCATTTCATGCCGGCGGAGACAGACGTGGTCATTGGCGTTGGATTTATGCCATTTTCAACCTTACGACACGACTTGTATCGTAAATTTAAACAATGGGGCTATTCGATAGCGTCAGTCATTTCACCTCATGCTGTAATATCCACCTCCGCCACGCTTGGTGAAGGTGTACAGATATTTCATCAGGCGGTAGTGCAAACCAACGCTGTCTTAGGCGAACACTGTATAATTAATACTGCAGCAGTGATAGAACATGACTGTATCGTGGGGGCTCACAGCCATTTGGCGCCACGGGCACTGCTGTGTGGGCAAGTGACCAGCGGCCATGATGTATTTATTGGCGCATCTGCGGCTCTCAGGCAAGGGATTACCGTTGGCGATCATGCCATCATAGGTATGGGGACAACAGTACGTCACGATGTTGCCGCAAATCAGACAATCACCAGTTAAAAAGTGAAACCATGAAAACCTACGCATTTGTATTTGCCCGTGGTGGCTCCAAAGGCTTACCCGGCAAAAATATTAAACCACTTAACGGTAAACCGCTGATTTTATATGCCGTCGAAATGGCCCTGAGCTTGCCCGATTTCGATGCGGTATATGTATCTACCGACGACGGTCATATTGCAGAGGTGGTTAAAACAACAGCGGCAACGTTGATTGAGCGTCCAGCAGCTCTGGCAACAGATACAGCAAAAGAGTGGGATGCATGGCGCCATGCGGTAACCTGGGTCACCGAGCATGTCGGGCCATTTGATCGCTTTGTCAGCCTTCCGGCTACCAGTCCGCTGCGTAAAGCTGAGGATGTTAAGAGTGCGCTTATCCAGTATGAGCAGGCTGAGGCTGATATCTGTATTACAATAGCCGAAACGAATCGCAATCCTTACTTTAATATGGTCAGGTTAGACGACCATGGCTTAGCAACCTTGGTTAATCAACCAACGGGTGACGTTTTTCGTCGCCAGGATGCACCAATTGTTTACGATATTGTGCCAGTGGTTTATGTCACAACACCAGAATTTATTACGTCCGCAAATGGATTATTCGACGGCTCAGTGACTTCCATACAGGTGGATAAAACGAGCGCCATTGATATTGATGATATTTACGACTTCTATCTGGCACAGGCTGTGCTTAGCCATCAACAAGGCTAAATGTTTGGAGCTGGCAGCCGATAAGCGGTGTATGTGATGAAACTAATTGGGAAGGATAGAAAAATGATAGATTGGCGCAACGCTTGTGTTCAGCCTGGCGATTCTATTCATTCGGTATTGAGTGTGATTAACGATACCGCGCTCAAAGTCGCACTCGTTGTAGACGATGAGCTGACGTTGCTGGGTATTGTTTCCGACGGTGATATTCGCCGGGCCATGCTTAATAACATTTCCATGCATGTTGAAGTGGCCCGGATCATGAGCCAGAAGCCGATTACGGTTACCGAGGCTGACAGCCGGGAATTTATAACCGATCTCATGACCCGCTATAAGCTGGTGGCAATCCCCAAGGTGAATGCCAAGAACCAGCTGTGTGGTCTGGTCTCTGTGCACGATTTATTTTACAAGAAAAAGCTTGAAACGCCGGTGTTGTTAATGGCTGGTGGGTTAGGGGTGCGTCTGCGCCCGTTAACCAACAACTGCCCTAAACCGCTGCTCAAGGTTGGCGAACAGCCGATTTTAGAAACTACGCTGAAAAACTTTGCTAATGCCGGGTTTAAACAGTTTTACATTTCGACCCATTATATGGCCGACAAAATCCGAGGCTTTTTTGGCTCTGGCGAAAAATGGGATGTGGTAATTAAATACCTGCACGAGTCCAACCCCCTGGGAACCGCCGGCGCGTTGTCGTTACTGCCGCAGGGTGCCATCAGTACCGATATAATTGTCATGAACGGTGATATCCTGACCAATGTGGATTTTGAGGAAGTGCTTACGTTTCATAACGAAAAGGGCGCCGATGCCACCATGTGTGTGCGCGAATATGTCTCGCAGATTCCGTATGGTGTGATTGAAACCCACGGTAATGCGATTCAGACCATCAGGGAAAAACCAGTATACAACTATTCGGTAAATGCCGGTATTTATGTACTGTCGGCCAAAGTGGTTAACGAACTTATCGATGCGAATAAGCTGGATATGACCACGCTGTTTGAAGAGTGCATCAAACGCCAATGGAACGTGCAGGCCTATAAGATAAAAGATTACTGGCTGGATATTGGCCGCATCGATGATTTCAATCAGGCCCAGCTTGATATTAAAGCGCTGTAGTTACTCAGCGCTTTTTATGTGCTCGGTTGCGAAGTAACAGAACACCACGGGTTAACCCGTGGATGAATGAGAACAAGCAAAACGCATTGCGTAACTTTGGAACATTGTGAAGCTTTGCGTTTTGCATCAGCTGTAAGCTGTAACCGTAAGTACCACGGGCATGCCCGTGGGAATCTACTCAAAGATAGCATTTAAAGACAATTCTTAACCGTGAAAAAACTACTTCTTATTGGTGCTGGCCAGATTGGCAGTCGGCATTTACAAGCCTTAACTTTACTGGAGGAGGCCTGGAGCATTACGGTGGTCGACCCCAGTGAAGCGTCGTTAGCCATGGCCCGCGAGCGCGCGCAGGAAACGACCCTGGGCAAGGTTACACTGGCATTTACTACTCAGATGCCCCAAGGGTTGCATTTTGATTTAGCTATTATTGCCACCAACGCTGATGTCCGCTTTGCCGTATTCGACACACTGGTGAATAGCAATACAGTCGCTAATATCCTGTTTGAAAAAGTGCTGTTTCAAAGCGCTGTGCACATTGCTCGGGCCGGAGAGCTACTTGCGCGGCATGGCATCAACGCCTGGGTGAATTGCGCTCGGCGCCAGAATGCGGCGTACCAACGGTTAAAAACCTTATTTACCAATGAGAATAATATTGAGTTCAGTGTGGCGGGCAGTGCTTGGGGGCTGGCCTGCAATGGTATTCATTTTATGGATTTATTTGCTTTTCTTACCGGTGAGTATGCATCGCTGGAAATAGGCGCTAATCTGCAACCAAACTGTGAGCCGACTAAACGTAAAGGCTGCTATGAGGTATTTGGCAGCTTGAACGCCAATTCGGCAAAAGGCCAGGCGGTTATTCAGTGTCACGATACAGAAGCAGTATCGGTTGAAGTTAAGATTGAGTCGCCACACTGGTCGGTACAAATCAGTGAAACAAACCGCAGTGCGGTTATTGCTGATAAGCTAAGCGGTCACACGCAAGTAATGGCGTTTAGTCTGAGCCCGCAAAGTCAGTTAACTCATATCGTTGCTGCCGATATATTAGAACGAGGCGATAGTTGGTTACCGGTGTACGGCGAATCTGCGGTCATTCATAAAGTTTATCTTGGTGTTTTAACCGGTCATTTTCAGCAGCATCTGGACAATAAACTGAGCGTTTGCCCAATCTCTTAATAGTCAAAGCTCGCAATAAAAGGGGAATTTAATGGTTTGGTTAATTGGTGCCGGTAATATGGCAATCGAATATGCCAGAGTATTACTCGCACAGGAGGTGCCATTTACCTGTATTACCCGCAGCACAACATCGGCCGAGAGCTTTGCTAACGCCACCGGCGAAGCGGCAATAAGCGGCGGCTTGCAGACGTATCTTAACACCGGGCCAGCGCTGCCTACCCATGCAATCGTAGCTACGGATGTAACCTCGCTGGCTGCAAATACCGAGCTGTTGGTAAATGTTGGCGTGCCCCGCATCCTGGTTGAAAAACCGGCTGCGCTGACGATAAGTGAAGCCCTGCGGCTAGCTGAACTGGAAAACCAGGCGGCGATTTTTATTGCGTATAACCGACGCTTTTATGAATCGGTACTGGAAGCTGAGCGGCGCATTGCCGAGGATGGCGGGCTGACATCTCTTAATTACGAGCTCACAGAATGGGCGAGTGTGGTCACTCGGGTGCAAAAATCTACCGCGGTTCTTAATAAAATGTTTGTGGCCAATACTTCTCACGTGGTGGATTTGGCTTTTTTTATTGGCGGTAAGCCTGCTCAGCTAAGCTGTTTTACCGCTGGCTCGGCGGACTGGCATCAGGCCAGTACCAACTTTGCCGGGGCTGGCGTTACCGCGCAGGGGGCGCTATTTGCCTACACCGGCAACTGGGATGCGCCGGGGCGCTGGAGCCTTGAATTTTTAACCAAACATCACCGCTATATTTTCCGGCCAATGGAAAAGCTGCAAATTCAGCAGACCGGCTCAGTCGCTATTGCGTCCTGCGACATGACGTATTGGTATGATGAGAAGTTTAAGCCGGGTGTGTATCTGCAGGTGAAAGCCTTTATTGATAATGACAGCACACGCTTGTGCCGTGCCAGTGAACAGGCTGAAAACATGGAATATTACTATCAGATGGCAGGATATACCCGTGATTAAGTCCGCTTCGACGCCACTACTAGTGTGCGGTCAGATGCGCTCCGGCACTACCTTGTTGGCTAATTTTCTTAACGCTCAGGCAGATATTTCGGTGCACCGAGATCGCGCCACGGTACTGTTTCGTAATCAGCATGGCATTATCCATCCGTTAGATTATGAGAAAACCATAAGTCAAGACACTGTTAATTTAATTCAGCAGGAACTGGAGACCAACCTGGCAACCATCCTGAATGCCAAAAATCTTAGCGATGCACAACGGACTAACCTGGCCGAAAAGTACCGCATATGTTTGCAAAAGGCTGAACAGGTCAATTATAAAGTACTGGTGGAGCAGTGCTGTGCGCAAATGGCTAACCCGGGTGATGTGTATGCGGGGGCCAAGGTCACTGCCTGTGAGCACAATATCGGCCCTTTTATTTCGCAGGTTAAAGGCAAAGCTATCGCTATTGTGCGAAATCCCATTCACTGTGTGGCGTCGATAAGCAGCGTAAACTTTAAAGGTGGCGCGTTTAAAAATAAAATCGAAGCCTATGTTCAGTCCTGGAATCGGGGCGCAGACCGTTTGTTTGAGTATGCTTGTGATGACTTATTGGTTATTCGCTTTGAAGATTTTATCAATGAAAAGCAATCAACCTGTGTTCGAATCAGTAATTTCTTAGGAATCGAAATTCAAGCCGGTATCCAACATCTGAGTGACTATGGATGTGAATGGCACGGTAATTCCAGCTTTAATAAAAAGCTCGACGCAGTGGATAAAAGTCTGATGATTAGAAAAAGTGCCATCGACGAGCAAAGCACAGAACTGGTCGCTGCAACATGTGCGGAAAACATGCGCCGACTCGGATACCTGAGATAAACCTGAGCAGGTAATCACTCGAACAATGTGCAGATCAGGATTCGATGTGTTTGATTAAAGAAAATGCTTCTGCTTTGTGGGTATTTATAAAGCTTCCTCTAACAGTGGCCAATGCGCTGACAACTTCAATACTACGGGGAAAGGGAGCCTGCTGAACTTCTGATTCATACAGGCTGAGTATGGCTAGTTTTTTATCATGATACTCAGAGGTGTCGATAAAGTAATTTGGAGTAAAGCTCAAGCGTTCAGCAGGAAAAGCGTTCTCAGTTTCACTCAGGGTTTCCATCATCAGTATCCGTTTAATGAAAGGATAACGAAAACTTTTAAATGTTGAGCTTAGTGCTTCGAAAGTGACTCTGTGATCGGTATGAGCGTCTGCATAAAACGGTACATACATTATTTCTGGTTTTACTTCATTTATTACATTAGAAACTTGCTGAACCAATTGTGACCTAGATATCTGATCGACCTGTGTGGTTGGTATCCCAAGCTCAATGGTTTGGCAAAAGCCATAGGCGGCACTTACCGCTGCTATTTGCTGTTCTCTGGCTCGAATAAATGAATCAGTAAACCCAAGTGAAGTACTTGCCTTGGTAACAATCAGCCAGTACACCTCATCGCCATTAGCAATATGTTTTAATAGCGAGCCTCCTGCACCCAGTGTTTCATCATCAGGGTGTACCGCAACTACAAGTACTTTACGCATATTAATAATATTCCAATTTTACTGTGAGTGAAGAACTGCAATGATCTGTTGATAAGCGCGATGACTGCTATGACCATCACCGTACAAGTTTTCAATTTCAGCAATTGATTGACGAAACTCATCGGCGCAGGCGGCATTAATTGCAGTGATGATAGCCTTCTTTGAACAGTCACATTCTATTACATTCGCGCCGCGTTCACGGCCAAGTTGACGTTTACCAATGTCTACCACAGGTAACCTCACAGTGGCTGCTTCCAGAATGCCAGATGAAGAGTTACCTATAATCACACTGGCGTTTTTATACAGAGAAATAAACTCATTCCGTGACAGATTCTCGTATACATAAAAACCAGGCTCATGTGCTAGTTGAGCAATCGCTGAGATAATTTCTTCGTTGCCCGGATCGACATTAGGATAGCTGATAAATATTTTGAGTCTGCTTTGTTTCAATGCCGACACAAGGTTAGAAATTTGTTCGGTAATAGAATAATCTTCCTCGGCAAAGGGATGAAAAATAACCAAAGCATAGTCATTGTCAATCATGTCTGAGCCAAATTTTTGAGCCAGTTGACCTCTGCTGTACGTTCCTGAAGTAGTAAATCTATCCAATGCGGGATTGCCAATAACCACAATTCTCCCTGCGGGGATTCCCATAGCGATGAGTCTGTCGCGATGGCTGTTTAGCGTGACCATGTGATAGTCGGATAACATCGATGTGGCACGCCTGACTTTATTATCAACAAAGCCATGCTCGCTTTGATCTCCGCCAAAAAAGTGCATGACTTCAATACCAAGGTATGCCCCGATAGTTGATCCGATTAAGACATCCTCCCGATCACCGCAGACGATGATCAAATCAGGGGCAAAAGATGCCACCACATCGATAGCGTTTTGCAGTAAAAGACTACCTGATTTAATCCGGCTTTGTGGTGAATCTGAGTTAAGCAGTGATTCAATGCGGAGTAGAATATCGAGGCCATCCTTTTCAATTTCCGTTACTGTATAGCCAAATACCCTGGACAGGTGAGCACCTGAGACAAGTAGTCGGAAGTCGATAGCGGTATCTTTGTTAAGCAGTTTATATACCCCGGATAACAAATCATAGTCCGACCGAATGGCAGTAAATGCGAGAACTTTTTTGGCCACTTAATACACATCCGAATCGGCAAAGCGATAATGCCAGTCCCGAATATTATCGGTTTTGACAGGGCAGTTTTTAAATGGAATTACGCCTAAATATGTGGCAAATGTGCGTTCAGTAAAGCCAACCCTCTCCAATGCGAGGTGTTCATCGGTATGCAAATTAGACCATATATTAATACTGCTAAATCCCATTTCGAATACTTTTGTGGCAATCGAACCCCAAACAGTAAGGAGGTCGATGTCAGACCCGCGAAAGTAGATCTCCATCACGTCCAGCGCTCCCTGATATTCCTTATAAACAACATTTGCCACAACCTGATCATTTGTTGAAACCTGCAGCATGCTGTACTGATTCGGACAGTCAATAAAGCGCCATTTAAAGTAGTTATCGTCTCGGTTAAAACAATACCGGGCGTTAGCTATCCAGGGCGTGGTATTGTAGATGTCGGCATTGAGTACTGCTCCTTTGACTTCATAGTCTGTCACCTGCTTCTTTAATTGGCTCTTATCCAGGCTGAAATTACTTAGGGCTGCAAGATCCTGCCAGTTCATATGCTTGCGAAATCCATAATGGGAATTATGGTTGGCAAATCCATATACGCCTATAAAGCCATCGTTGCTGAGTTCTTTAAAAATGCCATCCGACAGCAATTTAAACAGGCCTTGTCCCTGATAATCAGGGTGGGTCATTGTCATGTTGGAATGGGCAATCATGTGAGAACGCTTTCCATCGTTTAGACGTACTGGTGAGACAGCGTAATAACCCGCCAGGATGTCTCCGTCCATACAATAGGCAATATAAACTTTATCTGACACGGGATTAGATAAAAATCGCCAGCGCCAGTATTCAGCGCTTAACTGTTGCTTAAAGCTTGCTTCAAAAGTGTCTTTAATACACGAAACTTCAAGTGGTTGATTAAAATAATACTGTATTTTCATGGCGCATCCTGGTGAGTAAGAATTCCCGCTCTGTTTAGTATATTTTAATTACGTCGTTCTGCTTTATCATAGTGAGGCAGGAATTGGTGAATCTGTCCGAATCAGTATAGCGTACCCTAAATGTAAGTGTTACTTTAAATAAATCATTTATATACAGGTACTGGTGTGCATTTAGCCATTTTATTACGCTTAGTCCCTGACGCTACATGAGCTGTTATAAAACAGCTGATGAAAAGTGTAATAACTATTACATCATATTTGTGGTTCAGCGACCGAAAATGAGTATTTGAGCAATTGTTACAGGTTTTAAATAACAAAAAATTTACAACGTTAATCGTTGCAGGAAAAAGACCTGGTCTTTTGCTTTATTGCCAGTGTTTTTTTTACAGATACCTTTAAGTTTTTGTTTGGGATGTAAGCCTGCTATATCGCTCCACGCCCGGTGATTCTTAACCAGAATCACCGGGCGTTTTAGTTTTAAAAGAGTGATTTCCTGCAGCGCTTGCGATAACGCTCTGAGTTTATCCTTGTTACACTTGCACTTTACGATTTTGCAAATGCTGCCGATAACGAAGTGTTCGCCGAATAAAACGGCAGCTTAACGCCCTTTTAATGGGGAAACCTGCCTCAAGCGGAGTAAATGATGGCAACTGATACACTGTCTGATATCACCCAGGCTCGAATTGGAGTAGTTGGCTTAGGTTATGTGGGACTTCCCTTGTCACTGCGATATGCCGAATTAGGCAGTCAGGTAATTGGTTTTGATATTGCCGACGGTGTGGTGGCTGAACTTAATCGCGGGACCACTCGGATTGAGCATATCGCTGATGCAAGGGTTGCACAGATGGTGGCCAGCGGTTTTTATGCCACCATGGATTTTTCGCTGATCAGTCAGTGCGATGCGGTTATTTTGTGTGTGCCCACACCGCTGAATAAGTATCGTGAACCGGATTTGAGTTATGTGCTTAATACCATGCACAGTATTGTGCCTTATTTACGCCAGGGACAGGTGCTATCCCTTGAGAGCACCACTTATCCTGGCACAACCGATGAAGAGCTAAAACCTATTATCGAAGCGCGTGGTTTAGTCGTAGGTACTGATATATATCTGGTGTATTCGCCCGAGCGGGAGGACCCCGGCAATGCGCAGTATTCCACACAAACTATTCCCAAGGTGGTAGGCGGTTGCACCCCTGCGTGTTTACAACAGGGCATCGCATTGTATGAAAAAGCGGTGGATCAGGTGGTACCGGTGTCATCCACCCAGACCGCAGAGATGACCAAGTTGCTGGAAAATATTCACCGCGCCGTTAATATCGGTCTAGTCAACGAAATGAAAATCGTGGCCGATAAAATGGGCATTGATATTCATGAGGTCATCGATGCTGCGGCAACAAAACCTTTTGGCTTTACCGCGTATTACCCCGGACCGGGTATTGGGGGGCACTGTATACCTATTGATCCGTTTTATTTAACCTGGAAAGCGCGGGAATACGGCGTGCATACACGGTTTATTGAACTGGCGGGTGAGGTCAACTCAGCGATGCCATTGTGGGTGGTCGATAAAGTGGCGGATGCCCTGAATCAGCATAAAAAAGCCATTAATGGCAGTCGTATCCTGCTATTGGGGATGGCTTATAAAAAGAATGTGGATGATATGCGCGAATCGCCGTCGCTAGCGCTGCTGGATATGCTGTTGCATAAAGGCGCCAGGGTAGAATACAACGATCCTCACGTACCGCACCTGCCAAAAGTGAGAAAGTACAATTTTGCGTTGAGTAGTGTTGAGTTAACTGCCGACACCCTAGCCGGTTACGATGCGGTGGTACTGGCCACCGCTCACGATGCTTTTGACTATGATTTAATTGCACGGCACAGTAAGCTGATTATTGATACGCGCGGGCAGTATAAAGCGCCGTTACCCACTGTTATTAAAGCTTAAAAGAATGACTTCAGCATGAGCATGCCTATTATTAAAAATTTTGCCATAATCGGCGCTTCCGGCTACATCGCCCCGCGCCACATGAAAGCGATTAAAGAAACGAGTAATCATTTGGCGGTGTGTTACGACAAAAACGATTCGGTGGGCATAATCGACAGTATCTCTCCACAGAGTGAGTTTTTTACTGAATTTGAGCGGTTTTACGATTATGCCTACAAACTGAAGCGGGAGCCTGAAACGCAGCTCGATTATGTATCAGTTTGCTCGCCTAACTACTTACACCATGCCCATATCGCTGCTGGATTGCGTCTGGGGTGTGATGTCATTTGTGAAAAGCCTTTGGTCCCGAGCATTGAGCTGCTTGATGATCTAAGTCTGATCGAGCAGGAGACCGGCCGCAAGGTGTTTAACATTTTACAGTTACGCCACCACAGCGCCATTCTGGCTCTTAAAGACAAGGTACAGCGCCAAGTGCGTGACGGAAAATACGATGTAGAGTTAACCTATATTACCTCCCGTGGGAAATGGTACTTGGAAAGCTGGAAAGGCGATCCAAGAAAGTCTTTCGGTATAGCGACCAATATTGGCGTGCACTTTTTTGACATGTTGCATTTTATGTTCGGTGAACTGGTGTGTAATGAACTCTATTATGCTGATGATAAAAAAGCCTGCGGTTATCTGGAATATGATAAAGCCCGGGTGCCGTGGTTTTTGTCTATTGACGCGGATGATCTGCCCGATTCAGTCAAAGGCCAGCAAAGCACCTATCGTTCGATAACGGTCGATGGCGAAGAGATTGAATTTTCCCAGGGGTTTACCGACCTGCACACGGTTAGCTATCAGGAAATACTGGCCGGGCGGGGCTATGGTATCGAAGATGCCAGGCATTGCGTAACGACAGTGAGCGAGATTCAACGGGGCAACGTAGTCGAAGCGGCCCCATCACGCGCCCATCCTTGTTTGCAACAATTGATGGCGTCGCTATGACCGACAGTTATACCCATCCATCTGCCATTGTTGATGAAGGCGCGCAAATAGGTGAAGGTTCCAGGATCTGGCATTTTGTTCATGTTTGCGCGGGGGCGGTTATAGGCAGGCAATGCTCATTGGGGCAAAACGTGTTTGTTGGTAACGCGGTGGTCATTGGCGATAACTGTAAAATTCAGAACAACGTGTCGGTTTACGATAATGTCACCCTGGAGGATGACGTGTTCTGCGGGCCAAGCATGGTCTTCACCAATGTATACAATCCACGCAGCGCCATTACCCGTAAAGATGAATATCGTGACACGTTAGTGAAAAGCGGTGCGACACTGGGAGCTAATTGCACCATCGTATGCGGAGTAACTATAGGGCGCTTTGCGTTTATCGGTGCTGGTGCAGTTGTCCAGCGTGACGTGCCTGACTACGCATTAATGGTTGGTGTACCCGCCAGACAAATAGGCTGGATGAGTGAGTTTGGCGAGCGTCTCGACTTGCCCTTGTCCGGTGATGCTCAGGCGGTCTGCTCTCATCAGCAGATTACGTATCGTTTATCGGGTGGCCAGGTCAGCAAGGTAAACCTTTGATGCAGTTTATCGATCTTAAAGCCCAGTACGAGTTTGCAAAAACGCGCATTGATCAACGAATCGCCGGCGTGCTTGACCATGGCCAGTACATCATGGGTCCGGAAGTCAGCGAACTTGAATTACAATTAGCGGATTATGTTGGAGTAAAGCACGCAATTACCTGTGCCAATGGCACCGACGCCCTACAACTGGCCTTGATGGCTATGGGCATTGGGCCGGGCGATGCCGTGATAGTGCCCACCTTTACTTTTTTTGCTTCAGCAGAAGCGGTGGCTTTTGTTGGAGCGACGCCGGTGTTTGCCGATGTTGACCCGCGTACCTTTAATCTGGATAGCGAGAAGTTAGCGACTACCATCCGCCAGGTGCATGCCAGCTCAGCATTAAAATTGAAAGCGATTGTGGCAGTTGACTTGTTTGGCCAGCCGGCAGCCTACGAACATATTCAGGCCATAGCGAAAGAGCACAATCTACGGATCATTGAAGATGCGGCCCAGGGATTTGGCGGCGAGCGAAATGGTAAACGAGCCGGTAGTTTTGGTGACATTGCCACGACCAGCTTTTTCCCGGCCAAACCCCTTGGTTGTTATGGCGATGGTGGTGCCGTGTTTACCAATAATGATGATTATGCGGCGCTGGTAAAATCGCTGCGTGTACACGGTAAAGGGGCAGACAAATACGATAACGTCAGAGTCGGCATGAATAGCCGTCTGGATACCTTGCAGGCGGCTGTCCTGCTCGAAAAATTAGCGCTGTTTCCAGCAGAGCTTGAGCGACGCCAGCACGTTGCCCGATTATACGCTGCCGGGCTGGCAAATAGCCCATTGGTGATGACCCCTGTCTGCCATAAGGGCGTGACAAGCAGTTGGGCGCAATACACCCTGCAGGCCCAATCAGTCAATCGCAGCAGGCTGCAGCACCTTTTGCAGCATCAACAAATTCCTACCGCTATCTACTATGCCACCTGTATGCACCAGCAGTCGGCTTTTACCAACGCAGCGCTACCATTGAGTGATTTATCGGTAGCGGAGTCGTTAGCGGCGTGTTGTTTTAGTATTCCTATGCATCCGTACCTCACTGATGAGGAGGTAGAACGGGTGATTGTCGCGCTACAAAATACGCTGTCAGAACTTTTCGATTAACGCATTTAGGTGAGAAGCTACATTGCGGATTTCCCGCAGTTTCTCATCGTTAATTTGATTCATAACAGTTTTCAGTTCGGTAGTGGAAATGTCCTGGGTGCGAGGCAGGTAGAGTACTTTTACGATGTCCTGTAAGCCATCAAATTTACCGGCCCAGTCATCACCCATGGCGAAAATGGTGGCCTGCTCTCTGATTAAGTCCTCTCGTTTTTGTTCCCAGCTATTTTCTTCAAACACATCATCCACGTATTGGCATGCCAAAAGGACTTCCCGGCGATCGGCGAAAGGTATGATGGTCTTTTTACCCTTCATCAGATTAAATTCGTCGGTAGATAATCCGACCACCAGTTTGTCTCCCAGCGATTTCAGGCGCTTAAGTAATCTGACATGGCCAACATGGAAAAGATCAAAAGTGCCATAGGTAACAACAGTTTTCATGTTAGCTGGATTCCTTAAAATTACTGAGCCGGTTAGCTTGTTTCAAGAGTATACATAGGTATCTTTGTTCATACATTATCGGCGTTATCAGGTGATGCTTTAGGTTGGCTAATGTTTGTACAAATGCTAAACTTACACGAGAGGTGAAAGGTATGATTAACTTTAATGCAGATAAGCCATTGTCGTTGCTTGAACAAGTCCAGCAGCGCCAGGATAAATTGTCTGAAAAGTTGGCGTCAGGCAAGCAAATCAATAGTGCTGCAGATGGCGCTGCCGCGCAGCAAATTATCGACCGCTTGACGTCTGAAGTTGAAGGCGGTCGTCAGGCTGTGAACAATGCCTATGATGGTATTTCGCTTGCCCAGGTTGCAGAAAGCGGGTTGGAAGGCATAAATAACGACGTTAACCGTATTCGTGAGTTAACGCTGCAATCAGGCAGCGGTATTCTCAATGACGCCGATCGTCAGGCTATCCAGTCAGAGATATCACAACTACAGCAGAATATCTCCCAGACCATTGAACAAACCGAGTTCGCTGGTAAGCCCCTGTTGTCGGATAGTGGCTCAATTGATTTTCAGGTAGGCAGTCAGGCGGGTCAGCAAATAAGTGTAGGCACCCGTGATATCGGCAGCGAGTTGTCGGGCGTTCTCTCTGTAGACATAACTTCGCAATCACTGGAAGATTCACTGGCCGCAGCAGACGCCGCTATTGAAACAGTGGATGGTGCCCGCGGTGAGTTAGGCGCAGTACAAAACCAGTTTGCGTCTACTGCACGTAACCTTACCGAAACCAATGTGAATCAGGCGGCAGCTCGAAGTCGTATTCAGGATACGGATTATGCACAGGCCAGCTCTCAGCAGGCAGCCAATGATGTGCAAAACCAGGCGGCACTGACTGTTCAGGCGCAGGCTAACCAGCAACAGGGTCAGGTATTGAGTTTGTTGAATAACTAAATCGCACAAATTTACAACAAAGGCAGGTTTACCTGCCTTTTTTATTGCCAATATTCTGCTTTTTTCATTGCGATTCACATTCTTACAGCTACAATTGCGACAGCGCTCTTTACCAAATTGCATACTGAGCTATGCAAATCGGTAATATCAACCCTTGGTGTCGGCCGCCAGGCTGCATTGCTGCCAATCATTTAATATTGACCAGCCCGGAAGGTTGGAATGTTGATGTTGGTAAAAATTGTGTCCGATTTTTGACAGTCGCGCACACAAAATCGTGGTTTGGTATAAACTAGTAAATATAACAATAGCGTTTGGGGACTGAATGAAGGATATATTGCTTGTTAGTGATAACAATGCATTAAAACAGAATCTGCACACGATCCTGACATTTTTAGGGGAGCCGTGTGTTTCACTTTCGGTGTCTGAAGCGCGAACGTTGCTGGAAAATAAATTACCCATTGCGGTGATCCTCGATGTTGAGACAGGCAATGACGCCCTTTCGCTGATCAAAAATTATCCTCAGCATCCGTTTGTTGCGCTAAATATGGCAGATCAGCCCAGTTTAAATGTAGGCAATCTGGTTGGTCATATTACCTTACCAATTACGTACCCTTCGCTCACTCAGGCAATACATCGCTGCCAGGAATACATTCGTAGCCACCCGGTACGCAACGGGGCTGTACCTACCAAAACACGGTTATTCCGTAGTCTGGTGGGGAAAAGCGAGCAAATTCAGGGTGTCCGCCGCTTGGTGGAGCAAGTTGCCCCCACCGAAGCTACAGTGCTTATTCTGGGAGAGTCGGGTACTGGTAAAGAAGTGGTCGCTCGTAATGTACATTTCCTGTCAGAACGTAAAGATGGGCCGTTTATACCGGTAAACTGTGGTGCTATTCCTGGTGAGTTGCTGGAAAGTGAGCTTTTTGGTCACGAAAAAGGTGCGTTTACCGGCGCTATTGGTGCCCGTAAAGGGCGTTTTGAATTGGCCGAAGGCGGCACCCTGTTTCTCGATGAAATCGGTGATATGCCGCTGCAGATGCAGGTTAAATTACTGCGCGTTCTGCAGGAAAGAATGTTTGAAAGAGTGGGTGGTAACCGGCCTTTGCAATGTGATGTACGAATAATCGCAGCAACGCATCGCGATCTGGAAAAGATGATTGCCGAGGATAAGTTCCGCGAAGATTTATATTACCGTCTTAACGTTTTCCCTATCGATAGTCCTGCTCTGCGGGAACGTCGCGAAGACATTCCATTATTACTGCAGGAACTGATCAGCCGCATTCAGGGCGATGGCGTTGATCCGGTGAAATTTACCGAGCGAGCGATTAGCTCATTGATGGAACACCCCTGGTCGGGTAATGTTCGCGAACTGTCTAATTTGGTTGAACGCCTAATGATACTGTATCCGGGCCAGATTGTGGATGTACAGGATCTGCCGCAGAAATATCAGTATGGTGACATGGAGCGATTCGAACCGGATTATCCGGAAGAAGTGCTGGAGCGGGAAGCGTTCAACGAACTCTTTGCCGAGTCGGCAGGGTATGATGACGATACACCAGAGCCTGAACCCGCTATCAATGGCTATTTGCCGGACGAAGGGGTAAACCTTAAAGAGTATCTCTCAGAGCTGGAAATTAATCTTATCCAGCAGGCCCTCGATCAGCAGGAATGGGTAGTAGCCCGGGCTGCGGATAAGCTGGGTATGCGCCGAACCACTTTGGTTGAGAAGATGCGCAAGTATAATATTCAGCGTGACTAATACGGCTGGCCTCAGAAAGAGTTAACCCTTCGGTTAGCCCTTTTATTGTTGATAATCGCCGTGAACCTACATTTGTCATTATATTGACAGCAAAAATGTCGTTAAAATTCACTTATCTTATTGAAATTTAAAATCTAAATTTCTGGCACGACTAATGCAAAACCCTTGGCAGTCCAACAAGTGTCTGCAAATTGACGAGGAATGTATGGCATTAAATAGTCGTGTTGCCAATACCGTAGAAGAAGTATCGATAAAGTCGCCAAAAAGTCATCAGGCACCGGCCGATTTATCGCTGGTACGCGAATCTGCTCAATCACCGCAGCAGGAACTCGACTCCTTACGACAACAAGCCTCCCGTCTTAATCACCTGTTACAGGTTATGCCTGCCGGGGTTATCGTGCTGGATGGTAAAGGGTATGTGAGGCAAGCCAACGAACAGGCGTCTTTGTTGCTTGGCGAACCGTTGGAAGGCGAGTTGTGGCGATCTATTATTGCCCGCTCTTTTAAACCTCGGGCCGACGATGGTCACGAAGTGTCATTGTTTGATGGTCGTCGGGTTAAGCTGTCTATTACCCCGCTGGTCAATGAGCCGGGTCAGCTGATTGTGCTTACCGACCTCACCGAAACCCGCCAGTTGCAGGCGCGTTTGAGTCACTTACAGCGGTTATCCTCGCTGGGTAAAATGGTTGCTTCACTGGCTCACCAGATCCGTACGCCGTTGTCGGCGGCGATGCTGTATGCGGCGAATCTGACCCGCAAAAACCTCCAGCCCGAATCAGGGGTGCAGTTTGCGCATAAACTGCAGGACAGGCTCAAAGAACTGGAAAGCCAGGTCAATGATATGTTGCTGTTTGCCAAAAGTGGTGAGCAACAGGTCGTCAATGATATCTCTGTTCAAGAGTTGTACGAGTCAATTGCGCCTACTGCGCAAACCATTACCCAGGGCCAGGACCAGATTGTTGTCTTCAAGGGCCAGCATATTAATGCATCGATCACCGGCAATCTCACCGCATTGCAGGGGGCTTTACTTAACCTTATTCAGAATGCCAGTCAGATTAGTCCGAAGGGCAGCGATGTTACCGTACAATTCAGTGTGCTTAATCGCTGGCTGTGTATCACCATCAGCGACCAGGGGCCGGGCATTTCTGACGCGTTGAAAGACAAAATGTTCGAACCTTTTTATACCACCAAAACGCACGGCACCGGCCTTGGTCTGGCAGTAGTGCAATCGGTCGTCAAAGCACATCAGGGCCGTATTAAAGTGGAAAACCTGGCCGATGAAGGCGCCTCTTTTTCAATTATGTTACCCCGCGCATTTGCCAGTGAAATGGTGATTGCCGACACTCAACCAGAGGAATAACTCATGCCTAAAACAACCGTACTGATTGTCGAAGATGATGCAGGCCTGCGCGAGGCGCTGGTAGATACGCTGTTATTGGCTGATTATCAGGTGGTCGCCGCCGATTCAGCTGAGCAGGCGATTATGCTGCTCAGTAAGCAGTCTGTGGATATCGTGGTAAGTGATATTCAGATGGGTGAAATGAATGGCCTGGCGCTATTAAAAGCGATTAAAAGCAAAGATGCCAATTTACCGGTGCTGCTGATGACAGCTTATGCCACGGTGGATGACGCAGTGAGTGCCATGCGCGACGGCGCGACGGACTATTTGTCCAAGCCCTTTGCTCCAGAAGTGCTGTTGAATCTGGTTGGACGTTACGCACCGGCGCAAAAAGTAGAGTCTCGACAACCCATTGTAGGCGACAGTAGCAGCCTGGAATTACTGCAACTGGCGCGTAAGGTAGCTCGCTCAGAGGCAACCGTGATGGTGTTGGGACCAAGTGGTTCGGGTAAAGAAGTGCTGTCCCGTTATATCCATGACAATTCGCAGCGCAGTCAGTCACCTTTTGTGGCGATTAACTGTGCGGCCATTCCTGAAAATATGCTGGAGGCTACCTTATTTGGATATGAGAAAGGTGCATTTACCGGCGCAGTGCAGGCGTGTCCTGGTAAGTTCGAACAAGCACAGGGGGGCACTTTGCTGCTCGACGAAATCACCGAGATGGACCTGGCGTTGCAAGCTAAGTTATTACGTGTCCTGCAGGAAAAAGAAGTGGAGCGTCTGGGTGCTCGCAAAACCATTGAACTGGATGTGCGGGTGATTGCCACCAGCAACCGCGACCTTAAAGAAGCCGTGGCCCGGGGCGAATTTCGGGAGGATTTATATTACCGACTGAATGTGTTTCCAATCACCTGGTTGCCACTGGCACAGCGGGTAGGGGATATTATTCCTCTCGCCGAACACCTGATCAATCGTCATGCTGCTCAGCAAGGATTAGGGCAGTTAAAATTGAGTGCGTCAGCACGCAGTAAACTGTTACAGCATGGCTGGCCGGGTAATGTCCGTGAACTGGAAAATGTTTGTCAGCGAGCATTGATACTATGTGAATCCGAGGTAATTGATGCCAGCGATCTGATGATCGAACCTATGAGCGGGCAGTCCTTTGCTTCTGCCAGTGAAGCAGATTATGAAGAAGATGATAGCCGGCTGGGCTCGGAGCTGCGCTACCAGGAGCACCAGATCATTCTGGATACCCTGGCTTCCTGCAAGGGTAAACGCAAGGACGTGGCCGAAAAGCTCGGCATCAGCCCGCGTACATTGCGCTATAAACTGGCTCGCATGCGTGAGCAAGGCATCGAAGTACCGGCCTGATAGTACGGTTTTTTCTACTATTGCAGGGCGCTTATTTCAGCGCCCTGTTTGCAATCCCTCCTCTTGTAGCCAGTGGCCCTGTGCCTGATTGCCGTCATAAATTTGGCATTGATACGTAACATTCTGATATTAAACAATAATAAAAGTTGGTCTGGTCCTTGCTGTAGATCGCTGTAAGTACAATTAAAGCCATAAATCCGGCACCATCGGACAGGCATACAACACACATCAGGAGCCGTTATGGACGTTAAAGCCAACAGTTTGTATCAGGAAATGCAGGCTATGATCGCGCAGACTCGTCTGGACGTTAATCCACAGCAAAATCTTGAAATCACTACCGAGTTAAATACGTCAAAAAGTGATTTTGCCGCGATGCTGGGTAATGCTGTTGAAAAGGTAAACAGTATGCAGCTTGAATCCAAAGAAATGACCCAGCGTTTCGAAATGGGTGATAAATCCCTCAGTCTGGCCGAAGTGATGCTGGCCAAAGAGAAGTCGGGGATTGCATTTGAAGCTACCGTGCAGGTGCGCAATAAAGTGCTTGAAGCATACAAACAAATCATGAATATGCCGGTGTAGTGGAGTAACTGACTGTGGCTGAAGCAACGGGAACAAATCTGGCCGTCTCTGACGCGGCGGATTCCGATAACGAGCAGAAATCCGGGTTTATGGACACTATTGGCAGTACCGACATGGTGCGCCAGATGACGCTGGTTGTTGTGTTGGTAATCAGCGTGGCCATTGCCATCTTTGTGGTGTTGTTTATTCAGGAGCCTGATTTCCGTCCGCTGGCTAAGATGGACACCGAAGAACTGATTGAAACTCTCGATTATCTTGATGCTAACCAGATTGAATATCAGCTGGAAGGCAATGTCGTTAACGTTCGGGTCGACGAATATCAGAAAATTAAACTGGGTATGAGCCGTGAGGGTCTGGCCCAAGCCGACCAGGCTGGCAGTGATATCATCATGCAGGACATGGGATTTGGGGTCTCACAGCGGGTCGAAATGGAACGCTTGAAGCATGCCCGTGAAATGCAGGTAGCTGCAACGATTGAAGATATGGCGAGCATTAAAAAAGCCCGCGTCCTGCTGGCGTTGCCCAAAGAGAATGTGTTTGCCCGACGGGAGAAAAAAGCCAGTGCTACCGTTGTGTTAACTGCCACTCGCGGTTCGGCGATTACCGGTGAAGAAGTGGATGCAGTGGTTGATATCGTGGCATCAGCGGTGCAGGGCATGGATCCGGAAAGGGTAACCGTAACCGACAGCAACGGCCGCTTACTTAACTCGGGATCGCAGAATTCTGTAAGTGCCAGAGCGCGTAAAGAATATGAAATCGAGCGTCAGCGAGAAAGTGAATACCAGGAAAAGATCGATGCCATTCTGATTCCGGTACTGGGCATTGGCAACTACACTGCCCAGGTTGATGTCAGCATGGACTTTACCGCGGTGGAACAAACCCAGCGTCGTTATAATCCGGACTTACCTGCAGTGCGCAGTGAAATGGTGGTTGAGGAAAACTCAGTAGGCTCGGTAGCAGCGGGTATTCCCGGCGCTATCAGTAATCAGCCGCCGCTTGACGCCAATATCCCGGAAAACGCGGTGGGTAATGGCCAGGTTGCCCCGGTGCCCGGTCGCACCACTAAGGAATCGACCCGTAACTACGAACTGGACACCACCATTAGTCATACCAAGCAGCAAACCGGCGTGATCCGTCGTTTGAGTGTGTCGGTTGCCGTGGACTACCAGCAAAACACCGCCGAAGATGGCACCGTGACCAGCGAGGCGCGCAGTCAGGAAGAGTTACTCAGCATACGTCGCTTATTGCAAGGCGGTATTGGTTTTGACGTTACCCGTGGCGATAGCCTGGAAGTTGTCAGTATGCCATTTAGCCGAATTGACGCTGGCGATGTGGAAGAATTACCACTTTGGGAACAACCTTTCTTTATGCCTATACTTAAATGGGTAATGGGCGGTTTGGTCGTTATGACGCTGATCTTTGCGGTCATCAGACCAATGTTGTCGAAGCTGATCAATCCGGTGGATAGCCAGGGCTCTGATGAATTCGATGCCGATGAAGGATTGGATCTGGGTGATGATACCATTAACATGTTATCCAGTGAGTTTGATGCGGGGCAGGTTGGCTTTGCACCTGATGGCTCGTTGATGTTACCGGATCTGCATAAAGATGAAGACGTGTTGAAAGCGGTACGTGCACTGGTGGCCAATGAACCTGAACTATCTGCACAGGTAGTCAAGGGCTGGCTGTTGCAGGATGAGTAATTAAGGGGTCGTGAGATGGCAGAAGAACTGGCCACACAAGAAGAACAAACCTACGACGTAAGTAAGCTTGAAGGCGTTGAGAAAGCCGCGATCCTGCTACTGAGCCTGTCGGAAGAAGACGCTGCCCAGATCCTTAAACATCTGGAGCCTAAACAGGTACAAAAACTCGGTGCGGCCATGGCCCGTATCGATGATATGACACAGCCTAAAATTACGTCTGTGCATAAACATTTTATAGAAGAAATTCAGAACTACTCAACTATTGGTTTCCAGAGCCAGGACTTTGTGAAACGGGCCTTAACTGCCGCATTGGGTGAAGACAAAGCGGCAAACCTGATCGACCAGATCCTGATGGGTTCCGGTGCCAAAGGTCTGGACTCTCTGAAATGGATGGACTCCAAACAGGTGGCCAGTATTATTCGCAACGAGCACCCGCAGATCCAGACCATCGTATTGTCGTACCTGGAGCCGGAACAATCTGCCGAGATATTGTCGCAGTTCCCGGAAAAAGTCCGTCTCGACTTACTGATGCGGGTCGCCAACCTCGAAGAAGTTCAACCCGCTGCGTTACAGGAACTCAACGAGATCATGGAGAAACAGTTTGCCGGTCAGGCCGGCACGCAGGCGGCCAAAATGGGCGGCCTGAAGTCTGCTGCCGACATTATGAACTACCTGGATACCAATATCGAAGGCCAGTTAATGGATGCTATCCGTGAACAGGACGAAGAACTCAGCCAGCAAATTCAGGATCTGATGTTTGTGTTCGACAACCTGGTGGATGTAGACGATCGCGGTATTCAGGCTATCCTGCGCGAAGTACAGCAGGATTCGCTGCTTAAGGCGATTAAAGGCGCTGACGAAGAGCTCAAGAATAAGATCACCAATAATATGTCGAAGCGTGCAGCAGAAATGCTTACGGATGATCTTGAAGCCATGGGGCCGGTGCGGATTAGCGAAGTGGAAACAGCGCAGAAAGAAATTCTGTCTGTGGCTCGCCGATTAGCCGACGCCGGCGAAATCATGCTTGGCGGCGGTGGCGGTGAAGAGTTCCTTTAACAGGGTAAGCTATGAAATCCTATAAATCATTCTCGGTCGCAGAGCTTGAAGAAGCGAAAGGCTGGGATCTGCCCCATGTTGAACAACCAGAGCCGACCGAAGAAGGCAAAACGAATGCCCTGAATCGTCGCAGCGACTGGAAATATGAGCCGCCTGAAGAGCCGGAAGAAATTAAGCCGCCGACCGCACAGGAAATAGAAGCCATTCGCCAGGCCGCCTACGAAGAAGGCTATAGTGAAGGCAAACAAACCGGTTACGACGAAGGAAAAGCCGAAGGACAGGCACAAGGGCACGAGGAAGGATTGGCCAGCGGTCATGAGGCCGGACTTGAGCAGGGCCTGGAACAAGGACAGGCACAAATCAGCCAGCAAACCGAATTGTGGGAGTCACTGGTCTCACAGCTCCATGAACCGTTAAGCAAGGTTGATGAACAGGTTCGCAAAGAAATCGTTAAACTGGCTGTAGCATTGGCACGTTCGGTAATCAGAACGGAAGTCAGAACCAACGAAGACATTATTTTGCAGGCGCTCAGTGAAGGCCTTAAGGCACTGCCAGTTGAAGAAAACCAGTACAGCATTCATCTGCACCCTGAAGATATCCAGCTGGTCCAGGCGCATTTTGGCACCGACACTATTAAGGAACGAGGCTGGACGCTTATTGATGCCCCAGGCATGGAGCGCGGCGGGTGCGACATTGTTACTCAACACAATGCCGTGGATCTCTCCATTGAACGGCGCAGCCGCAATGTGCTGGATAAATTTCTGTTAGAGCAAGGCTTATCAGATGACAGTTAGTCTGTTATCCCATGTGCAACAACTACAAAAACAAGTGCCGTCGCCACCGATTGTGGCGGCCGGTAAACTGGTCAGGGGGATCGGACTGACCCTAGAGGCGGTAGGTTGTCAATTACCTGTCGGCAGTCAGTGTATGGTGCAAACCATTGATGGTGAAATAGAGGCTGAGGTGGTTGGCTTTGGCGATCATATTACCTACTTAATGCCGACGGAAGCGGTGCGCGGTATTGTTCCCGGTTCACGGGTGTTGCCGCTGAATCGAGACAGTGGTCTGGCAGTCGGACTGGGAATGCTTGGCCGGGTGGTGGATGGCAATGGTCAGCCGCTGGATGGGCTGGGCCCGATTGACGCAACAGAACGGGTGCCTACCACTAAACCGCCCATAAACCCTCTGGCCCGGCGCACGATAGCCGAGCCAATGGACGTGGGTGTGCGGGCCATTAATGCGATCACGACCGTAGGCGTGGGGCAGCGAATGGGTCTGTTTGCCGGCAGTGGCGTGGGTAAAAGTGTATTGCTGGGTATGATGACCCGTGGTGCCAAGGCGGATGTGGTTGTGGTTGGTCTGGTGGGTGAACGGGGCCGTGAGGTAAAAGAGTTTATTCACGATATCCTTACCGAGGAAGAACGTCAGCGCGCTGTCGTTGTGGCAGCCCCTGCTGATACTTCGCCACTAATGCGTTTAAAGGGCTGTGAAACGGCCGTCACTATCGCCGAATACTTCCGCGACCAGGGCATGAATGTGCTGTTGCTGGTTGATTCTTTAACCCGTTATGCCATGGCGCAGCGCGAAATTGCGCTGGCCGTGGGTGAGCCCCCGGCGACAAAAGGCTATCCTCCTTCGGTGTTCGCCCGGTTACCGGCGTTGGTTGAGCGCGCGGGCAATGGCAGCGAAAATCAGGGGTCTATTACGGCTTTCTACACTGTACTGACAGAAGGCGATGATTTGCAGGATCCGATTGCCGACTCCGCACGGGCCATTCTGGACGGCCACATTGTGTTGTCTCGTTCACTGGCTGAAAGCGGCCACTACCCGGCCATTGACATTGAGTCATCCATTAGTCGTGTGATGCCTCAGGTTGTGAGCGAGGAGCACTTGTTCCAGGCTCGTCGTATCCGCCAGGTTTATTCAACCTATCAACAGAACCGCGATCTTATAACCCTTGGCGCTTACACCCGGGGCACCGATGCACGGGTAGATTTAGCCATAAATGCTGAGCCCGCCATCAAAGCGTTGCTGCAACAGGGCATGAAACAGGTGACGGCCTACGATGAAAGTCTGGAAGCCATGAGCAAGCTGGCTGGCGGTTTAGGTAAAGGCTAAGGTTTATGGCCCGGACAGACATTACCCGTTCTATAGAGCAACTCGCTACGGTTCTGAGGATGGAACTGGAAAAAGAAAATAAGGCCCTAAATGCCTTTCGACTAGCCCAGGATTATCATCAGCAACAACGTGTGAAACTGACCAGCCTACAGCAGTATCGCATGGATTATGTGCGGCAACTGCAACAGGATGGCAGCGGTGGCGTAAAAGCGCACCATTACCAGCAGCGCCTGTCATTCGTGGCCAAACTGGATAAAGCCTGTGAACAACAGGGGCATGTCATTGCCCAGTGCAAAATGGCGGCCGATCAACGTCGTACTCAGTGGTTGGCCCAGCAGCGCCGCCGCCAGGCCGTTGAAAAACTCATCGAAAAGAAAGACCAGAGCTTACAGGTTATTGATAATCGCATCGAACAACAGATGATGGATGAACTGGCTACCCAGCGCCTGCTACGCCGCTCTATCTCCTGATCCCGCCTCTGATAAAAGTGGCGCACTCTTTGCAAAATCATTATTGAAGCGACTAATACTGATGTAACAGCACATCAAATTCAAGCAGTTAGGTATTGAGGACTCGGTTATGATGCAACAGCTTGCCACGCAACGATCACAAATTGCCGCCTTCCCGGAGACATTGCCGGAAAGTGCTGCCAGCCGTGATCCGGCTCAAACCAGTGAGTCTGTATTACCTGTCAGCCCTGACCCGTCGGGAGCGGCAAGGTCAGGCAAAAGTGCGCCGGCAAAGGATAGTTTTGCTGAGGTACTTAATCGCCAGCGTGGGGACGAACAAGCTGCCGAGGCAAAAAGTAACGCTGATAAAGAGACTACGCCAACTCAAGAGAGCGCAAAGGATCCCGCTGCAAGCAACAGTACGGCTAAACCCGAAGGCGATGCAGTGGATGGTTCGGTTGGCAATCCAACTGGCAATCCAACTGGCGAATCTGCTGGCCAGTCAGACAGCGAAGCAAAAGCCACGTCAGATAAAATGGCTAGTGGTGCTAAAGAGCCGGTAGCGGCCGACGAGCGTCAGATTTCTGCTACCCAGACTGTACAAGAGCGAATCGACAATATTGCCGCAGCAGAGGATGATATCGCGGATATTGCCATGCTGCTGGGCGGTAATACTACCTCACGGACTGATGGCGAAACGGATTACCTTGCCCTGGTTGATGCCGTGCGTGCCCTGCAGGATAAGCTTGCCGCAGCCAGTGATAAATCGGCAACCGCCACAGACCCACTCAGTAGCGAAGATCTTATCAGTATGCTGCCAACCGACATTGGTAATCCCATAGACGGTGACGTGCTGAGCAAATTGCAGGATTGGTTGAATAGCCTCACGCCAGGGGACCTGGCCGGGGATATGCAGGCCTCGCCATTGCAACAAATGCGTGGTGCCGAACAGGTACTCTCCGATTTACTTGCATTAGTGAAGCAGGTGAAAGCCAGCGCAGCTAATGAGCAAGAGGTTACTGAAAATACCCCACCTAATCAGGATCCAACGTTATTGGCGGCAACTGAAATTATGGCGGCAGTGTCGGCGGACAAAGACGCCGAGGATGCGCAAATGTCAGAAGAAAACCTGCTGGCACTGGCCATGGCCTTGTTGCAGGGACTTCCCAACGAGCGTCAGAACGTAAACGGTGACACCAGGCCGGCAGCAGAGGAAGGTGAACAGGAACTGTTGCCTGAAATCGCCGCGGCAAATGTGCAACTGGCTGAAGATCCTGTTGCCGTGGCAGAGGCAACAGATGAGGCGCTAATCCATCAGGCTACACTGCTGGTAAGCCTTATGCGTCAGGCTCAGCACAATGCCGAAACACCGAATACAGAGGCGAATGTTAATGCTGACAACGTGGCAGCCAAAGTGTCCGACCTGGATGCCCTGACATCGATGCTCAGCGAAACTGATGATGAGACCTTACGGGCGCTGGCGCAGGTCATGACCGATAGTGCCAGCAAAGCCAATCCGGCACTCACCGATACCCAGTTAAGTCAAATGCGCAGCCAGTTAACTACCGGCCTGGAAGAAATGCGTGCTCAGTTAAAACAAGGCCATCAACCAGGTATTGATTTGGCTGCTCTGGTGCAGCAAACCGTGCAGGATGTGGCAGCGGAGAATGGCCAGAATATAGTGTTACCTGTGATGCAGGATGTTCAGCAACTGACTCATCTGGCGTCTATGGCAAGCATGAGTCAGGGTCAGGAGCAACAGCTAAGCGAACTGATCACAGTAGCCCGGGACGTGCTGGTTCATGAAAGCCGCCAGCAGCACGGTGATACCCTTAAATCCATGCAGCAGCAATCAGTTTTCGATAAACCGGTCAATGTACAGCAGACACAGGGCCAGCAACAAATCGCCGAGAAGATCCGCTGGATGGTAAATGGTCGTCAGTCGATGGCTGAAATTCGTCTTGATCCGCCCGAGATGGGGAGCATGCAAATTCGCCTTAATGTCTCTGGCGACAGCGCCTCAGTAAGTTTTGTGGTGCAATCCCAGCAGGCCAAAGAAGCGCTGAACGAAGCGATGCCGCGATTACGGGATATGTTCTCGGAGCAGGGGCTGGATTTAGGCGAGTCCTTTGTCAGTCAGCAAAACAGTGGTGAAGCCGGTGACGGAGAGTTTGCCGGTCAGCAGGGCGGTGGCTTTGGTGAATCGGCTGACGACGAGACAAAAAGTCAGGAAACTCACGTTGTCCGACCTGCAAACGGCCTGATTGACGACTATGTTTAATGAAAACATAGCGTTTGCCGTTGCCATTTATTGGTGAGCAGACATAATACACCTAATTTGTGTATGTGAGAGTGGTTGGAAAATGGCTGAAGAATTACAGATTGAAGAAACCGGCGGTAAAAAAAGCAAGCTGATGCTGATCATCATCATCGCTGTAGTGCTGGTTGGCGGAGGTGGTGCAGCGTACTTCTTCTTATTTGCCGGTGGTGATGAACCAACCGCCGCGGAGGAACTGGCGGCTGAAGGCGGTGGGCAGGCGGCAGCAGTGCCTGAGTCCAACGCCAGCGTGGGTACCGCATTGTATGTCGCTATGCCGCGGCCCATCGTATTTAACGTGCCGGGCTCCGGCCGTGACAGACTGGTACAGATTAAGGTTCAGTTAATGGTGCGTGGTACCGATAACGAAGAAAAGGCTAAAACCCATATCCCTTTAATCGAAGGTACCTTGCTGCAAACCTTCAGCGCCAGCAACGCTGATGACCTGGTAACAGAGCCGGGTAAAATTGAGTTAAGAGACAATGCCCTGGAAGCGGTGCAGAACGCGCTGAAGGACATTTCTGGTGGTGAAGTGGTTGAACGGGTACTGTTTACCGACTTCGTTATGCAATAGCAGGAGTTCGCTGTGAGCGATTTATTATCACAAGATGAAATTGATGCGCTGCTCCACGGGGTAGATGACGTCGAGGAAGAAGAAGTCGCCCATGAGCCGGGTGACTCGTCGGCGCTTGAGTATGACTTTTCATCACAGGATCGAATCGTTCGTGGCCGAATGCCAACGCTGGAAATTGTGAATGAGCGATTCGCCCGGCATCTACGGGTGAGTTTATTTAATATGATGCGCCGTAGTGCGGAAGTGTCGATTAATGGCATTCAGATGATTAAGTTTGGTGAGTACATTCATACTCTGTTTGTACCAACCAGCCTGAACATGGTGCGTTTCAGACCATTAAAAGGTACCGGCCTGATAACCATGGAAGCGCGCCTGGTATTTATTCTGGTGGATAACTTTTTTGGTGGTGACGGCCGTTACCATGCGAAAATTGAGGGGCGGGAGTTTACGCCCACTGAGCGGCGTATTATTCAGATGCTGCTGAAAATTATTTTCGAGGATTACAAGGAAGCGTGGGCGCCGGTAATGGATGTGTCGTTTGAATACCTTGACTCCGAAGTTAACCCGGCTATGGCTAACATTGTCAGCCCAACGGAAGTGGTGGTGATCAGTTCATTCCATATTGAACTGGACGGCGGTGGTGGCGATTTTCATGTGTCACTGCCTTATTCAATGCTGGAACCCATCCGCGAACTGCTCGATGCCGGTGTGCAGAGTGATAAGGAAGATACGGATCTACGTTGGAGTAAAGCGCTGCGGGATGAAATTATGGATGTGCATGTGGAGCTCAGCACGCACATGCTGGATTTTGATGTTTCATTACGGGATGTCATGAACTTCAAGCCCGGCGATATTATCCCCATTGAGATGCCTGAGCATATTACCGTGCTGATTGAAGATTTACCCACATTCAGAGCCAAACTTGGTCGGTCGAGGGAAAATCTGGCGTTGAAGATTGCTGAGAAGATACCCAGACCTACCTCCGTGAAGTCTGAGTTACAGTTACTTACCCGCGGTGGCCGGATCATCGATAACGATGCCGAGCTGCAGGTACTGGAAGAAGATTTGTAATCGCAAGTCAAGTTAAGAGATAAGAGGCGAGATCATGAGTGAAGAAGACGGTATGGACGATTGGGCTGCAGCCATGGCTGAACAGGCCGACGCTGAGTCCGAAAGCGAAGGGGGTGACGACGACGGCGTCCGCGTAGCTGAACTTGACGAACTGTCTGATGACGCGCCCATTACCCAGGAAGAGAAAAAGAAACTCGATACCATTCTGGATATCCCGGTTACCATTTCCATGGAAGTCGGCCGTAGCCAGATTAGTATCCGAAACCTGCTGCAATTAAACCAAGGCTCGGTGGTTGAGCTCGATAGGGTGGCAGGTGAACCGTTAGACGTTCTTGTAAATGGCACGCTGATTGCTCATGGAGAAGTAGTAGTGGTCAACGACAAGTTCGGGATTCGGTTAACGGATGTTATTAGTCAAATCGAGAGAATCAAAAAGCTCAGGTAAATTTCCTTTCAAAACAGGGGGATGCTTTGTCTCCCTGATTTCATCGCTGTATGGTGGTGAGGCGCACGCCGCCAACTCCATCACCAATCCCAGCTCGGTACTGTCAATTTTTCTATCATTGTTGCTGATTGTCGCGATTATATTTTCCCTCGCTTATGTCATGCGTCGGTTTAATGTCACTCCCGGCAGTTCCGGTCAGTTAAAAGTCATTGCCAGCCTGTCGGCAGGCACCCGCGAACGTGTAATGGTCTTACAGGTGGGGGATGAGCAACATCTGATAGGTGTTACGGCGCAAAACATTAATCATCTCAGCAAACTCGAAAACCCCCTGGAAAGCATTACTGGTAATGTCGCTGGCAGCGGTGGTGGCGCGGCTTTCAAACAAAAGCTGGTACAGGCTATGGCGCAAAAAATGAATCCGGGTATGAAGGACCGCAGCGATGACAAATAAAATGAAAGCCATCGTCATAGTCCTATTGGGTGGTTTGTTGTTATCACTGCCAGCGGTTGCTCAGCAAGGTATACCGGCGGTGACCGTCACTAACAATGGTGATGGCACCCAGGATTACACCATGACCCTTCAGGCGCTGTTCATCATGACTGCGCTGAGCCTGATCCCGGCGTTTATCATGATGATGACCTCGTTTACCCGGATCATCGTGGTACTGTCAATTTTGCGTCAGGCCATTGGTCTGCAGCAGTCACCTTCTAACCAAATCCTGGTTGGAGTGAGCCTGTTTTTGTCACTGTTCATTATGACACCGGTCTTCGATGAAATTAATGTTCGCGCCTTACAGCCTTATCTGGACGAAGAGATGACCTCCATGGAGGCCTTTGAGAAGGCAAAGGGGCCTATGCGAGCCTTTATGCTGTCGCAAACCCGGGTCAAGGATTTAGAAACCTTTGTGTCGATTGCCGGTGAGGAAGGTAAGTATGCCGATCCAACCGAAGTACCGCTGAACATCCTTATCCCGGCATTTGTGACCAGTGAATTAAAAACGGCGTTCCAAATTGGCTTTATGTTGTTTATTCCGTTTTTGATTATCGACCTGGTGGTCGCCTCGATTCTGATGGCGATGGGGATGATGATGCTGTCACCGATGATCGTGTCGTTACCCTTTAAGCTCATGTTATTTGTGCTGGTGGATGGCTGGAACCTGATTTTTGGCACCCTGGCTACCAGCTTCGGAATGGGAGTCTAGCGCGATGAGCCCAGAGGTCTTTGTTGAAATATTGCGTGAATCGATGTTTATGGTGATCCTGCTCGTTTCGGCGGTTATCGTGCCGAGCATGATTGTCGGGCTGGTAGTGGCGGTCTTCCAGGCGGCCACCTCTATCAATGAACAAACCATGAGTTTCCTGCCGCGTTTAATTGTTACGTTGCTGGCGCTAAGCTGGGGGGGGAACTGGCTGGTGCAGAAGCTGATGGATTTTACCTTCCATATGGTTGAGCAAATTCCGCAGGTGGTGGGCTAAATGGAAGTCGAACTGGCCGCCATCAATCAGTTTCTGGCTGATTTATTGCTGCCGTTTATGCGCATCAGCGGCATGTTTGCCGCTATGGTTGGCCTGAGCGCCAAATCTATACCACCGCAGGTCAAAGCCCTGCTGGCCATGCTTATGACACTGGTGATCATGCCGGTGGTTCCGCCTACACCTATCACCCAGATGGTTGATTTAGGCACCTTCGTGATAGGTATCCAACAGCTGTTAATCGGCATTGCCGTAGGCTTCTTGTCGATGATGGTGCTTAACACCTTTGTACTGGCCGGGCAGGTCATTGCAATGCAAACCGGCCTCGGTTTTGCCAGCATTGTTGACCCGGTGAACGGGATTAACGTACCGGCCGTTGGTCAGTTTTATCTGATCCTGGCTACGCTGTTGTTCTGGGGCATGGACGGTCATCTGGCCATGATCAGAATGATTGTGATGAGCTTTGAAGCCTTTCCCATTGGCGAGGCCTGGTTTGCCGCTGAGCAATTACGCGATATTGCCCACTGGGCCGGCTGGATGTTTGTGGCGGCTCTGACCCTGGCGCTGGCACCGATTATTTCGCTGCTTATAGTTAATCTGGCATTTGGGGTAATGACCAAAGCCGCGCCACAGCTTAATATCTTCAGCATTGGTTTTTCCATCGCCCAAATTATGGGCTTAATCATTATCTGGTTAACGCTGGATAACTTTTCCACTCACTTCGCTAATCAATGGCAACGTGCTCAACAGTTTATGTGTGAGCTGCTATTGATTTGTCCAAGCTGATAAGGCTGAGCAACGATGGCTGATTCTTCAGAAAAAACAGAAGACCCCACGGGGAAACGACTAGAGGATGCCCGCAGCAAAGGGCAAATTGCCCGTTCTAGGGAACTATCCACCACACTGGTGCTGGTGGCAAGCAGTCTGATGCTACTGTTGTTCGGTAGTTTTATCGCTGAAGCTATGTTTGCCATTTCGGGACGGGTGTTTACCCTGTCACGTGACGAAACCTACGATCCTACTCATATGTTTTCAGCCTGGGGGGTGGCAATAAATGAGGTCAGTACGCCGGTGCTGTCGTTTATGTTTGTGTCAATGATTGCCGGTATCTACGGCTCTATCGCGCTGGGCGGGTATAATTTTACCTGGTATTCCGCTGCGCCTCGATTTTCCAAACTTAATCCTCTGAGTGGGTTAAAACGTATGTTTGGCGTGAATGGGTTGGTTGAGCTGTTGAAGGCCATTGCCAAGTTTTTCGTTATCGGCGCTATGGCGCTGATCTCCCTGTCTTTGTTTCAGGATGAAGCGTTGCACCTGGATCAGGAGATTTACCCGCTGAATATCTTCCATGCCCTGGATATGATCGAGTGGGCCTTCTTTCTGCTCACCCTTGGCATGGTCCCCATTGCCTTATTTGATGTGCCTTATCAGTCGTATAAACACAATGAACAAATGAAAATGACCAAGCAACAGGTAAAGGATGAGCGCAAAAACTCCGAAGGGGATCCGCAGATAAAAGGGCGCATTCGTAAACTGCAATATCAGGCAGCGGCGCGACGAATGATGCAGGAAGTGCCTAAAGCTGATGTGGTGGTTACTAACCCGACACATTACTCTGTGGCGCTCAAGTATGACGAACACGGCGTACGGGCACCGGTGGTTATTGCCAAGGGATCCGATGAACTGGCGATGCATATTCGTAAAATTGCCACCGCTCATGATGTGCCATTAATCCCGTCTCCCATGCTGACCCGGGCGATTTATCACACCACTGAAGTGGATGAAGAAATCCCCCATAAACTGTTTATGGCGGTGGCCCAGGTACTGGCTTACGTCTTCCAGCTTAAGAAATATAAAGCAGGTAAAGCCAAACGACCCAAACCACTGTCGCGTAACCTGCCTATTCCACCTGATATGCGTTATTAATCCGCCAAATTCTCATTGTTGAAAGGCCGGTTAAGCCGGCCACTAAGACCCAATACTAAATATTGGTGATAATTCGAGCACTTAAGCCGCAGACGCAAAAAGCTGGCACGGGGATTGAAATAGTCCCTGTAAGCGAATTTTAGTGTCAAAAATCGGTTATTGAGAACGTCTCGTTATGGTGTTAACAGAATATCTGCAGCGTGTTGATAAAACCCGGCTTCAACAGTTGAGCCAGGGTTTAGGCGTACCTCTGGTTTTGCTGGCCATTATGGGTATGGTCATTCTACCCATGCCGCCGATTTTGCTCGATGTGCTGTTCAGCTTCAATATCGCTCTGTCACTGGTGATTATTCTGGTTGCGGTACTGACCAACCGGCCGGTGGATTTCGGTATCTTCCCGCTGGTACTGCTGATTGCCACGGTGTTACGTCTCGCCCTGAATGTCGCGTCGACCCGGGTCGTTCTGCTTTACGGTCACGAAGGCGGTGATGCGGCCGGTAAAGTGATCGAAGCCTTTGGTGAGGTGGTGATTGGCGGTAACTATGCCGTGGGCGTCGTGGTATTTGCTATTTTACTGATTATTAACTTTAAAGTAGTGACTGCCGGGGCCGGTCGTATTTCCGAAGTGGGCGCCCGTTTTACCCTCGATGCGATGCCGGGTAAACAAATGGCCATCGATGCGGACCTAAATGCCGGTTATATCGACCAGGACGAAGCCCGCCGTCGTCGCGAAGACATCACCGCTGAAGCCGACTTTTACGGCTCTATGGACGGTGCGTCAAAATTTGTAAAGGGCGATGCGATTGCCGGCCTGTTTATTATGCTTATCAATATCGTCGGCGGCCTGTTTATAGGGATGATCCAACATGACCTGTCGTTTGGTAATGCGCTTGAGGTATACACCATACTGACCATCGGTGACGGTCTGGTGGCGCAGATCCCTTCATTACTGCTGTCAGTGGCCACCGCCATTATTGTGACGCGTGAAAATGAAAGCCAGGAGATGGGCAGCGAAATCACCACGCAGCTGGGTAATAAAAAGGCGCTGTATATTTCTTCCGGGATCCTGTTTGTCATGGGCATTGTGCCCGGCATGCCTCATCTGGCTTTCCTGAGCTTCTCGGCCCTGGCCGGCGGCTATGCGTATTATCAAAGCTATGCTGAAAAACGCAAGGCCGAGCAACCACCGGCACCGATAGTCAGTAACAATACTGAAGACAATGTACCGGCAGAGATAAAAGAACTGGGCTGGGATGATGTTCAGCATGTCGATACCATCGGCCTGGAAGTTGGTTATCGCTTAATTCCGCTGGTGGACAAAACCCAGGGCGGCGAATTACTGACACGCATTAAAGGCGTGCGTAAAAAGCTGTCTCAGGAACTGGGCTTTTTGATCCCACCGGTGCACATCCGCGATAATTTGGATCTCGACCCCAACGCTTACAACATTTCCATGCTTGGTGTAACCATTGGCGATGCCGAAGTCAGCCACGATGAAGAACTGGCGATTAATCCTGGCCAGGTGTTTGGCAAGCTCGAGGGGCGGGCCACCCGTGATCCTGCGTTTGGTCTGGATGCCGTATGGATTAAACCGGCGCAGCGTGAGCATGCGCAAACACTGGGCTATACCGTGGTCGATGCAGCCACTGTGATTGCTACCCACCTTAGCCAGTTATTAACCAACAATGCTTACCAGCTACTGGGCTTTGAAGAAGTACAGCAACTCATGGATATGCTGGCCAAGCATAATCCGAAGCTGGTGGAAGGGCTGATACCAGATCTGTTGTCACTGGCTACCGTGGTAAAAGTGTTGCAAACCCTGCTGTACGAAGGCGTACCTATTCGTGATATGCGTACTATCGTCCAAACACTGACCGAATATGCGCCGAAGAGTCAGGATCCTGACGTATTGGTCTCTGCGGTACGAATTGCTCTGAAACGCTTGATTGTGCAGGAAATTAACAGCGGCGGTGCGGAACTGCCGGTCATTACCCTGGCACCTGAATTAGAGCAGATGTTACATCAGTCGCTACAAGCTGGTGGTGATGATGGTGCCGGTATTGAGCCGGGTCTGGCTGAGCGCCTGCAACAATCCTTGCAACAGGCCGGTCAGCAACAAGAGCTGGCCGGAGAGCCAGCGGTATTACTCACTTCGGGCATGTTACGTCCGGTATTATCGAGATTCTTAAAGAATGCAGTGAATGGCCTGCATGTTTTGTCGTACCAGGAAATCCCGGATGACAAGCAGGTGCGCATTGTTTCTTCCGTCGGTCAGTAACCTGACAGACACCCTATACCTAAGAGGTCATTATGAAAATTAGACGATTTTTTGGCAAAGATATGCGCGAAGCATTAAGCCAGGTAAAAAATGAACTGGGTAGTGATGCGGTGATCATGTCAAACCGCAAAGTGGCTGACGGCATTGAACTGGTTGCAGCCTACGATAAAGAGCCGGTGGCTAAATTGTCGGTACCGCCAAAGGTCAAAGCCTCCGCTACGAAACCGAGCGAAGGTAGTTTGCCAACATTAAGTGAAATTATTGGCGATGATGGCCCGGATACCCTGCGTGCCTTGCTGGAAAAGCAGGCAGAGCAAAAAGCGGCCGTCGCCCAGCGAGTGGAAGCGGCGAATGCCGAAGCCGAGAAACGCGCTCCGGCTAATCCTTCGCCAGTTGAGGCGCCGGCAGCGAAAAAGACTTCACCATTGACGGTAACCGATGATGAGGCAGAACCTACCGATGGTGGCAGCCTGGCTGATATTCGTGCTGAAATTGCTTCATTACGCAATGTGCTGCAGTTTCAGTTGGCCGATATGCAGCAACAGCAACATTCCCGCTTTAAACCGCAACAGCGTTACCTGCATCAGCAACTCTGCGATATGGGAATTAGCCGGGAACTGGCTGCCCAACTGGTGACTTATACACCGGCAGACTGTAACGAAAGGGAGGCCTGGTTATATCTGTTAAAACTTTTGTCCAATCGTCTGACCACCAACAATGATGATATTCTCACGCAACAAGGCGTGGTTGCACTGGTTGGGCCAACCGGGACCGGCAAAACCACTACTATTGCCAAGCTGGCCGCCCGTTATGCGCAAAAATACGGTGCCGACCAGGTTGCACTTATAACCATCGATACTTATCGGATTGCCGCCTATGAGCAACTGGCTACCTACGGCAAAATTATTGGCTGTCCGGTTCGTAAAGCACAGTCTGGCGAACAATTAGCCGATTTACTGTTCCAGTTGCGTAATAAACGTCTGGTTTTAATCGATACTGCAGGCTTCAGTCAGCGCGACAGCCGCCTGATTAGCCAGCTCGCGACCTTCGGTCAGGTGAGCGGTCAGCAGGTAAACAACTATTTAGTTGTGCAGGGTAACACGCAACAGGCTACACTTAAGCATATTATAAACGCCTATAAGAGTATTGATTTGCAAGGATGTATCATCACAAAGCTGGATGAGTGCTATAGTTTAGGTGAAGTGGTCAGTAATGTAATTGAAGCGCAATTGCCGGTCAGTTATGTTGCCGATGGCCAACAGGTGCCTGAGGATATTCACGTTGCTAATGCGAAATCTATAATCTCTTTAGCAGCAAAGCTTTATAAAAAGTATGGTTTGAATCATACTAATAGCAGTTCCGATGTAAACACAGCACAGGCAGTATGATTGAAGACCAGGCGAGTAGCTTACGAAAGATGAATCAATCACGATTAATTAAGGTGATAGCCGTTACTGGCGGTAAGGGCGGGGTAGGTAAAACTAACGTTACTCTTAACACCGCCATTGCAATGGCAAAACAAGGCAAAAAGGTCATGGTTCTGGATGCAGACCTTGGCCTGGCCAACGTAGACGTGATGCTGGGGTTACGCGTAGAGAAGAATTTGTCTCATGTGTTGTCCGGCGAATGCACGTTAGACGAAGTGCTGGTAACCGGCCCTCACGGGATTAAAATTGCCCCAGCGACCTCTGGTACCCAGTCAATGACCGAACTGTCGCCCACTCAGCACGCGGGGCTCATTCGCGCATTCAGTGAACTGCGCTCGCAAATTGATGTACTTATCGTTGATACCGCCGCGGGTATCTCAGACATGGTGTTGAGTTTTTCAAGAGCATCCCAGGATATTCTGGTAGTGGTATGTGACGAACCAACCTCACTCACCGATGCCTATGCACTGATTAAAATCCTTAACCGCGATCATGGTGTTTTCCGTTTTAAGATTGTCGCCAATATGGTCAGGGACGTACGCGAGGGGCAGGAATTATTCAGTAAGTTGTCCAAAGTTACCGGTCGCTTCCTCGATGTGGCGCTGGAATTAGTGGCAACCATCCCCTTTGATGAAAATATTCGCCGGGCGGTCCGTAAGCAAACCGCCATTGTTGATGCATTCCCATCATCCCCGGCATCGGTAGCCATTGGTCAACTGGCAACAAAAGCCCTGACCTGGCCTATCCCGGCGCAGCCTGGCGGACACCTTGAGTTCTTCGTTGAGCAACTGATCGCGTCGAAGGTGGCAGGGAGATAGCGTGAATAGCAAAGCTGCAGCGTACAAACAACAAACCGATAAAGCGCAGCTGGTTGAGCGACATGCTTCTTTAGTAAAACGTATTGCTCACCATTTAATGGCGCGGCTACCAGCCAGTGTAATTGTTGATGACCTTATCCAGGCCGGTATGATTGGCCTGCTTGAGGCAGCGAAAAACTTTGATGGCAGTAAAGGGGCCAGTTTCGAAACGTTTGCTGGCATTCGGATACGCGGTGCCATGCTGGATGAAATCCGCAAAGGCGACTGGACGCCCCGGTCGGTCCATAAGAATGGCCGGGCCATTTCTGATGCGATTTCGCAAGTAGAGCGCGAGACCGGGCGGGATGCACGGGATGTCGACATTGCTGCAAAGCTGAATGTGTCGCTGCCTGAATATCACCAGATGTTATCAGAGGTCAATGCCGGCAAACTGGTTGGCATTGAAGATTTAGGCGTGTCTGAAGACGTGATCGCGACGGATGAGTCGCGGGGCACGGATTCGCCGTTGGAAGATTTAATGCAAGGTTCATTTCAAAAAGCGCTGGCGCATGCTATTACTACATTACCAGAGCGTGAAGCGATCGTACTATCCTTGTATTATGACGAAGAATTAAACCTGCGGGAAATCGGCGAGGTTCTCGAGGTAAGTGAATCACGGGTCAGTCAAATTCACAGCCAGGCAATGTTAAAATTAAAAGCGCGCATGCGGTCCTGGCAGACTGGTGAGTAACATTAACTATACTAACAATATGACTATCCTCACTGGAGGCAATTTTGGATAAGAATATGAAAATTCTCGTGGTAGATGATTTTTCTACGATGAGACGTATTATCAAAAACTTACTCAAAGATCTCGGCTTTTCCAATATTCAGGAGGCCGATGATGGAAGTACTGCGCTGCCAATGCTGCAGCAGGGCGACTTTGACTTTGTGGTAACCGACTGGAATATGCCAGGCATGCAGGGCATTGATCTGTTGCGGGCGATTCGTGCGGACGACAGTCTGAAGCACTTACCGGTGCTGATGGTGACTGCTGAGGCGAAAAAAGAACAAATCGTAGCGGCTGCCCAGGCGGGCGTAAATGGCTATGTGGTTAAACCGTTCACTGCCGCCACTCTAAAAGAAAAATTAGAAAAGATTTTTGAACGTTTAGGTTAATCCAGTAACGTGTTTAACCACCGAGGACAACTGGATGACTGAAAATAAGAAAGTCCCCATTACGCTGGATGAAGCGAAGCAGTTGGTAACCTTTCTGGAAGAAGGTGATACTGATTCTGCTAATGCACTGCTTGACGCTGTCACCATGAAAGAGTCTGTCGAATTATTCGCTGAGGTGGGTAAGCTAACCCGTCAGTTGCATGATTCTTTAAACAATTTTCAATTGGATGAACGTATCGCCGGTTTAGCGAACGAAGATATCCCAGATGCGCAGACAAGATTAACCTACGTTATTGAAGAAACCGAAAAAGCGGCTAATACTACAATGGATGCTGTTGAACAGAGCATGTCGATTGTGGAGACCATGAAAGGGCAATTAGACAGCCTGATGCCTGAGTGGAAAAAATTAATGAACCGCGAAATCGAACTCGACGAGTTTAAATCAATGTGTCTTGACCTGGATAAACACCTTGAGTCTTCATTGGCGGATGCCGATAAGATGATGGGACTACTCACCGAAGTGCTGATGGCGCAAGGGTATCAGGATTTAACCGGTCAGGTTATCCGGCGTGTAATAGAGCTGGTTAAAGAAGTAGAAGACAGTCTGGTCCATATGCTTACAGTGTTCGGCGGCGCAGAAGCGACAAAAGCGGTCAAAACTTCGCCGCCGAAGGTCGAAAAGGCGATTGTTGCTGAAGGGCCAATTATTGATGCTGAATCGCGCGACGATGTGGTGTCTGGCCAGGATGATGTGGATGACCTTTTATCCAGCCTGGGTTTTTAGGGGAGCGGATACATGTCTTTTGATGTCGATGAAGATATTTTGCAGGATTTCCTGGTTGAAGCCGGAGAAATTCTTGAGCAACTCCAGGAGCAGTTAGTTGACCTGGAGAATAATCCAGAGGATAAGGATCTTCTCAATGCTATATTCCGGGGCTATCACACTGTAAAGGGGGGTGCCGGATTTCTGTCATTAACCGAACTGGTTGAGATATGCCATGGTGCGGAAAACGTTTTCGACGTAATGCGTAATGGTCAGCGATCTCTAACACCAGAACTAATGGATACCATTCTGCAGGCCACTGATGTTGTGGTCGAGATGTTTGAAAAGGTCAAAATGCGCGAGCCGCTGGAAGCGGCTGATGCGGCGCTGGTTGAAACACTGCATAAATTGAGTCATCCGGAAACCCCAGGTGAAAATATCTTCGGCGACACTCAGGACGAAGCGCCAGCTTCTGAACCTGAACCAGTGGCAGAAGAAGAGACTTTCGAGCTGGAAGAAGACGTCTCAGAAACCGGCAGCCCATCAGAACTGATTGAAGACATCACAGAAGATGAGTTTGAAGCTTTACTCGACGAGTTACATGGCACCGGTGGTGCGCCGGGCACGACGGCGGCTAAATCGCCATCACCGACACCAACGCCAACTGCCAGCAGCGGCGGTAATGAAGACATTACCGACGATGAGTTTGAGGCGTTGCTCGATGAGTTACACGGTAAAGGACAGTTTGGCGGTGAGGCTGCTACACCAGCGACCCCGCCTCCAGCCAGTCCGGCTCCGACTGCAGAGTCGGGAGGCGATGAAGAAATTTCCGATGACGAATTTGAGGCCTTGCTCGATCAATTACACGGTCAGGGCAAAGGCCCGGGCGTCGGAGCACCTAAAGACGAGAAACCTGCTGAAAAGCCACGGGTGAAAGTCGAAAATACCAAACCCGAACCGACTAAAGCCGAAGCGCCAGCGGCTAAACCGGCTGCTAAGGCGCCAGCGCCGACAAAAGCCGAGAGTAAACCGACAGCACCGGCTAAAGCGGCAGAACCTGCCGCTAAAAAAGAAGAGAAAAAAGCAGCGCCCGCAGCGCCACAGCCTGAAACAACGGTACGGGTGGATACCCGCCGCCTTGATCAGATCATGAATATGGTAGGCGAGCTGGTACTGGTACGTAATCGACTGTTGAGTCTGGGCATTAGCATTAACGATGAATCAATGTCTAAAGCGATTGCCAACCTTGATGTGGTGACCGGCGACCTGCAGGGTGCGGTGATGCAAACCCGCATGCAGCCAATCAAAAAAGTATTTGGTCGCTTCCCCCGGGTGGTACGGGATTTAGCGCGCAGCCTGAAGAAAGAAATTACCCTTGAACTGGAAGGTGAAGAGACCGATCTGGATAAAAACCTGGTAGAGGCGTTAGCCGATCCGCTTGTTCACCTGGTGCGAAACTCGGTAGATCACGGTATTGAAATGCCCGACGACCGTCAGGCAGCCGGCAAGCCCCGCATGGGTAAAGTTAAGCTTTCAGCGTCGCAGGAAGGGGATCACATATTACTGGTCATCGAAGATGACGGTAAAGGGATGGACCCCGATAAACTGAAAGACATTGCGATTTCCCGTGGCGTACTCGATGCTGATGCCGCAGCGCGTATGTCAGATGTTGAAGCGTTTAATCTGATCTTTGCGCCAGGGTTTTCAACCAAAACGGAAATCAGTGATATCTCAGGGCGTGGCGTTGGTATGGACGTGGTGAAAACCAAGATTAACCAACTTAATGGCACCGTGAATATTGATTCACAGCTGGGGCGTGGTACCCGTCTGGAAATCAAGGTGCCGCTGACGCTGGCGATTCTGCCTACGCTGATGATCGTGGTAGGCAAGCAAACCTTTGCGTTACCGCTGGGCGCGGTTAGCGAAATCATTAACATGGATATCAAAAAGACCAACACCGTTGATGGTCAGTTAACCATGATAGTGCGTTCTAAGGCGATACCTTTGTTTTTCCTTGGCGAGTGGCTGATCCGTGGTCCCAAAAATATTGAGCGCGATAAAGGTCACGTAGTGGTGGTGCAAATGGGTACCAAGCAGGTGGGGTTTGTGGTGGATGCCTTAATTGGTCAGGAAGAGGTGGTCATTAAACCTCTGGATGCCTTACTGCAAGGTACGCCTGGTATGGCCGGGGCAACAATTACCTCAGACGGTGGTATTGCACTGATTTTAGATATTCCGAGCCTGCTTAAGCGATACGCCCGCAAAGCGATCAAATAAAGGCGTAGAGAAGAGGATTGTTATTGAATGGCTTTTAAAGTCCTGGTTGTTGACGATTCCAGCTTTTATCGCCGTCGGGTCAAAGATATTCTGAACGAAGACCGGTCACTGCAAGTGGTTGGCGAAGCCGCCAACGGGCGCGAAGCCTTAGAAAAAGTGAAAGCACTGCGTCCGGATGTGGTCACCATGGATGTTGAGATGCCGCTGATGGACGGCATTGAAGCAGTCAAGCGTATAATGACCGAATGCCCGGTGTCGATTATCATGTTTTCCTCGCTGACCCATGAAGGAGCAACAGCCACGCTGGATGCACTGGAAGCCGGTGCGGTGGACTTTTTGCCCAAGCGTTTTGAAGACATCGCCAAAGATCGCAGTGATGCGGCAATCCTGTTAAGAACCAAAGTACGTTTGTTGGCGCGCCGGGCACCCGTTGCTTCATTGCGACCCCGGCCCACACCGCGCCCCGGTAGTTTACTAAAAAAAGCGTCGCCGGAACCGGCCAAACCCGCAAGGCCAATGCCGGCTAATGCGCCCAAATCGAACTTTGTCAGGAGCTCGACGTTACTCAGTGGTAATCAGGATACTGTTGAACCGGATGTTGTGTCGCAGGTTCAACGTAGTGGCAAGCGCTATCGTTGCCTGGCAATTGGCGCTTCAACCGGCGGCCCCGTTGCATTGCAAAAGGTGTTAACCCATCTACCTGCCCGGTTTCCTTTCCCGATATTTTTGGTTCAGCATATGCCGGGTACCTTCACTCATGCGTTTGCTGAGAGGTTGAACCAGCATTGTCAGATCCAGGTAAAAGAGGCTGAACACGGCGAGGTTGTGCAGGCGGGCTGTGCCTATCTGGCCCCGGGCGGTAAGCAAATGGAAGTCGAAAAGCGGGCAGGTCAGGCCTATATTGTTATCAAAGAGGTAAATTCCTCGGATATCGGTTATAAGCCCAGTGTAGATATTACCTTCAACAGCTTGTCACAAATATATGGTGGCGATACCCTGGCGCTCATTCTGACCGGTATGGGGGCCGATGGTCGGGAAGGGTGCCGGACACTGAAGTCACTGGGCGCGAAGGTCTGGGCGCAGGATAAAGACAGCAGTGTGGTGTATGGGATGCCACAAGCGGTAACGGTCGACAGACTTGCCGAAGTGAATATTGACATTAATGACATTGGTGAATGCATTAAAACCGAAATGTCCTGATCAATAATTACTGGCAGGCGGGAGAAAAGCGTTGAAAATTTGGACCATAGCCAATCAGAAAGGTGGCGTCGGCAAAACAACCACGACGGTCACTCTGGGCGGAATACTGGCAAAACGTGGTTTTAACGTTCTACTGGTAGATATGGATCCTCATGCCTCGCTGAGCTATTACTTTGGCATTGACTCAGAAGAGCTATCCACCTCGGTGTATGATATTTTTGCTAATCCTTCCGGCTTAAGTGACGATAAGGTACTGGATTGTTTATGTTCCAGTAAGCTCGATAGCTTGTTTATTTTGCCATCCACCATGGCCCTGGCCACCTTAGACCGGTCACTGGGCAACCAGATTGGTATGGGACTAGTGCTTAAAAAAGCACTGCAACAAATCGAGTCGCAATTCGACTACGTGTTAATAGATTGTCCGCCTGTACTGGGCGTGCTTATGGTGAATGCGCTGGCGGCATGCCAGAAAGTGATAGTGCCGGTACAAACTGAGTTTTTAGCCCTTAAAGGGCTGGATAGGATGATGCATACACTCAAAATTATGAGCAAAACCCTGTCCCGGGATTTTGATACAACCATAGTGCCGACCATGTTCGATCGGCGGATCAATGCGGCCTTAGCAGCCCAGAAACAATTGCTGTTGGACTACAAAGAACACATTTGGAAAGGTATGATACCTGTGGATACCCGATTCCGTGACGCCAGCCAGATGCAGGCACCGGCATCCATAGTGTATCCTAAAGCTCGGGGTGTCTTCGCCTACGAGAAATTACTCAACGTCCTGGATAGTGACTAATATGAGCAAAGATACACCGTTTGCTAAAGAAGAGGTGATGGAAGAATACCTCAGCAGTTTATTACGCGATGTCGAAGATCCGACAGACGTAACGGCGCGCACCGCCAAGCTGTTGGAAAAGGCAACGGTAGAACTGTCACCTCAGGCGCCGGAGAAGGCGCCTGAGCCAGTGAAAGAAGCGGTTGAAGCCAAACAGGCTATCCCGGCCGAAGATGTGATTGCCGAAGTGAAGGCGAGTGTTGAAGAGCAGTTGTCGGTGCCACCGCCGGGCGTGCCCCTAAAACCTTTGGAAGAACGGCTTGATAACGCTTTTCAGGCTTTGTTTTTTGAGGTTGCAGGCCTGACACTGGCTGTTCCGCTAATTACCCTTGGTGGTATTCATAACCTGACCAAGATTGGTCCGTTATTCGGTAAACCGGCCTGGTTTATGGGCGTAATGCTGCACCGGGAAGAAAAGTTAAACGTGGTGGACACGGCGCGATGGGTTATGCCGGAAAAATACGACCAAACTCTGGCGGATAAGCTAAACTATCAGTATCTCATCATGTTAGGTGATAGTCCGTGGGGGTTAGCCAGTGAGAAGCTGGTCAATACGGTGACCTTAAACAAAGATGATGTGAAATGGCGTCAGGCGAATGCAAAGCGTCCCTGGCTCGCCGGTATGGTAAAAGATAAAATGTGTGCATTGTTGGATGTTGATGAACTAATATCAATGCTGAATAACGGCTTGGGCAGTAAAGACCAGGTACTATAGTCAAGTGGAGCCAAGTGCATGAGTGATGACAGAAATAATAACGCAGGCAATGTCGACGATCAGGTATTGCAGTGGGTAACCTATCGGTTAGGCGATGAAACCTATGGCATCAATGTAATGCAGGTGCAGGAAGTTTTACGTTATTCTGAGATCGCCCCGGTACCTGGCGCCCCGGATTACGTGCTGGGTATTATCAACCTACGCGGTAATGTGGTAACGGTAATTGATACCCGCGCCCGGTTTGGTTTGCCACCGGAAGACGTCACCGATAATACCCGCGTGGTAATCATTGAGTCTGATGAACAGGTGGTAGGTATTCTGGTAGACAGCGTTGCCGAAGTGGTTTACCTCAAGTCTTCAGAAATCGACAGTGCGCCTAACGTTGGCACTGAGGAAAGTGCCAAATTTATCCAGGGTGTCAGTAACCGCGACGGTGAACTGCTTATTTTGGTTGATCTCAATAAACTTCTCAGCGATGAGGAGTGGGACGAGTTAAGCAGTCTGTAACCCAAACGGCCGTTTTTTCTTCACATGGACGTTAACCTGCCTTTGCTGATAGCAATAGCTGCCTTGTGTGTATCGGTGCTCTGTAGCACCGTGAATTGGATTGTCAGTCGTCGCAGCAATGCACGGCTGACCGAGGCGCTGGCGCAGCAACAGCAGCAGCTCAGTGCGCTGAAAAAGCAACTCCATATCAATGCCAGCACGCTTGAAGAGGTTCAGGCGCGTAGTCTGGTGGTTGCCAAAAATACCGAACAGACTGACGCGGCTTTGGTTGCTCTGCAGCAACAGTTCACAGCCCTGGGTGAACAGGATCCTGACAGCCGCTTGTATCAACGCGCCGCTGAAATGATCCAGTCAGGCGCGAGCGTTGAAGAAGTGATGCATAATTGTGATCTCCCCTTAGCAGAAGTTCAACTGCTAATGAATCTCCATCAGCCCAAATAATCTCTAGCAAAAACCTGCCATTGGCAAAATTTCTGTGCGGACTTATATCTAATCGATACATGCTCCTTTTAGTTTGTACCTAAGCTTGACGTTCGTAGTCTGTATTAGACGGCAAGGTGACGAGAAATCACATACACTTCGGGTAACGCCGCTTTGGATATAACTAAACGTTTAGACGTCTAGACGTAAAGATGTTGACATTAGTGCTACTTTAGCGACAATAGCTGCATAATCATATTTCCCGGAGTTGCCATGCCAATCAGGATCCCAGAAAATCTGCCCGCACAAAACGTGTTATTGGGTGAGAATATTTTCACCATGGATAGTCAGCGAGCGGCGAGTCAGGATATTCGCCCCATGGAAGTGGCAATTCTCAATTTGATGCCGAATAAAATTGAGACCGAAGTACAGTTGTTAAGGCTGCTTTCCAATACGCCGTTGCAAATCAATGTGGATTTACTCCGCATCAATGATTTAACGCCTAAACATACCCCACAATCTCACATGGATGCGTTTTATCATGACTTCAGCGACGTTGCTGATAAACGCTACGACGGCCTGATTGTAACCGGCGCACCACTGGCACTGCTCGACTATGAGGACGTGAACTATTGGGACACCATGAAAACCATTCTGGAATGGGCAAACCGGCATGTACAGTCAACATTGTATTTGTGTTGGGCCGCACATGCTGCAATGTATCACTTTCACGGCATTCAGAGAAAACTCAGGAAAGAGAAGCTATCCGGCGTGTTTCGCCATCGCGTTAATGATCCGCTCAACGAGCTGTTACGGGGCTTTGACTCTGAGTTTTATGCGCCGCATTCCCGGTATGGCTACATTGACCCTGCTCAATACAACAGCATACCTGGCCTGAGCGTAATTGCCGAATCAGAGGAAGCAGGTGCTTATGTGGTAGCCTCGGATGATAAGCGAATGGTGTTTATAACCGGTCACCCGGAATATGATCCTGAGACGCTCAACGACGAATACGTTAGAGATCTTAACGCTGACTTAGAACCAAAAGTTCCGTGTAACTATTATCCGGATGACGACCCGGGCAAGCCCCCCGTGGTAAGATGGCGCGCACATGGCAGTTTGCTATTTACTAACTGGATAAACTATTACGTTTATCAGACTACGCCGTACGATTTAAATCAGCTGGTGGAAAAAGACCAGCGCAAGAGGTAGCACGTGAGCCGATACACAGACAAACAGATATTTGATCTGGCCGCTAACCGCATTCTGATCCTGGATGGTGCCATGGGTACCATGATTCAACAGCACAAGCTGGAAGAAGAGGACTATCGCGGTGAACAATATAAAGACTGGCACTGCGACATTAAAGGCAATAATGATCTGTTGGTGATCACCCAGCCGGATATTATTTATGATATTCACTGTCAGTATCTTGAGGCCGGTGCGGATATCATCGAAACCAACACCTTTAATGCCACGACCATTTCCATGGCCGATTACGATATGCAGGCCATTTCGAGAGACATCAATGTGGCGGCTGCACAGCTGGCCCGCAAAGCCTGTGATGAATATACGGCAAAGAATCCCGAGAAACCACGCGTGGTAGCCGGTACCATCGGCCCGACCAGCCGTACAGCATCGATTTCGCCTGACGTTAATGACCCGGGTAAGCGCAATGTAACATTCGACGAACTGGTCGAGGCCTATACAGAAAGTTGTGAAGCACTGATTGAAGGCGGTGCCGACCTCATTCTGATTGAAACCATTTTTGATACACTCAATGCCAAAGCTGCCGCTTTTGCGGTTGAAAGTGTTTTTGAAAAACTCAATTTGCGTTTGCCGGTAATGATTTCCGGCACCATTACCGATGCCTCAGGGCGCACCTTATCCGGTCAGACTGCCGAAGCTTTTTATTACTCCATGCGTCATATTAAACCGGTGTCATTTGGTTTGAATTGCGCCTTAGGACCAGACTTGCTGCGTCAGTATGTTGAAGAGATCAGCAATGTCGCGGAGTGTCTGGTGTCTGCTCACCCTAATGCCGGTTTGCCCAATGAGTTTGGTGAATATGATATGGAAGGACCAGAAATGGCTGAGCACATTAAAGAATGGGCTGAGTCCGGGTTGGTGAATATTGTGGGCGGGTGCTGTGGTAGCACGCCAGATCATATTCGCGACATCGCTAATGCGGTTGCCGGTGTGCCACCCCGCAGTATCGTTAAACTTGAGCCGAAGATGCGTCTTTCCGGCTTAGAACCCTTCGTGCATTGAGGAATAGTCGTGTCAGCAGAGTTTTCCAGTTTTATTAATATCGGTGAGCGCACGAATGTCACCGGTTCTGCCAAATTCAAACGTCTGATCCTCGAGGGTGATTACGAAACGGCACTCGATGTGGCCCGCCAGCAGGTAGAGAACGGCGCGCAAATTATCGATATCAACATGGATGAAGCCATGCTGGATTCGGTGGAGGCCATGCAGACTTTCCTTAATTTGATTGCTTCGGAACCTGATATCAGTCGAGTGCCAATTATGATTGACTCTTCTAAGTGGGAAGTCATTGAGGCCGGTTTAAAGTGCGTACAAGGTAAGGCAATTGTTAACTCAATCAGCCTCAAAGAAGGTGAAGAGAACTTTATTCACCAGGCCAAACTGGTTAAGCGTTATGGCGCAGCAACGGTGGTTATGGCGTTTGATGAAAAAGGCCAGGCCGACACCAAAGAGCGTAAAATTGAAATTTGTCAGCGCAGCTATCAGGTGCTGGTAGAAAAGGTCGGTTTTGCGCCTGAAGACATTATTTTTGACCCGAATATTTTTGCGGTAGCTACCGGTATCGAAGAACATGACAATTACGCGGTAGACTTTATTGAAGCGACCCGGGTGATTCGCCAGACCTGTCCCCATGTACACGTGTCTGGTGGACTATCGAATATTTCTTTTTCATTCCGCGGCAATAATCCGGTGCGTGAAGCGATGCACTCGGTCTTTCTTTATCACGCCATTCGTGCAGGTCTGGACATGGCCATTGTTAACGCCGGCCAGTTGGAAGTCTATGATGAAATTCCAGCAGAACTTCGTGATGCCGTCGAAGACGTTATTTTAAATCGTCACAGCGGAGCTACCGACAAACTGCTGGAACTGGCACCGAAGTATCAGGGTGATGGTAAGGCTGTGGTTAAAGAAGATCTCGCCTGGCGTGACCTGCCGGTTAACAAACGGCTGGAGCACGCACTGGTAAAAGGGATCACCGATTTTATCGAGGACGATACAGAAGCCGCCCGCCAGGCAGCAGAAAAGCCACTGCACGTGATCGAAGGGCCGTTAATGGACGGGATGAACGTAGTCGGTGACCTGTTTGGGGAAGGAAAAATGTTCCTGCCACAGGTGGTGAAATCAGCCCGGGTAATGAAAAAGGCCGTGGCGTATTTGCAACCATATATTGAAGCCGAGAAGTCTGAAGATACTAAGAGCAACGGCAAGATCCTGCTGGCCACGGTAAAAGGCGATGTTCACGATATCGGCAAAAACATTGTCGGTGTAGTGCTGCAGTGTAATAACTTTGAAGTAGTGGATATGGGCGTCATGGTGCCTTGCGCGGCCATTTTGCAAAAAGCCAAAGAAGAAAACGTCGATATGATTGGCTTGTCGGGGCTTATCACGCCGTCGCTAGATGAAATGGTCCATGTAGCAAAAGAAATGGAGCGGCTGGACTTCGATCTGCCACTGCTGATTGGTGGCGCAACGACCTCTAAAGCCCACACCGCAGTGAAAATTGAGCAGAATTACCATGCCCCGGTGGCTTATGTACCCAATGCCAGCCGCGCGGTAGGTGTTTGCCAGAAACTGTTAAATAAAGCATCCCGCGATATCTATGCCAAAGAACTGGCGAAAGAATATGACATCGTACGCGATCAGCATGCGCGTAAAAAGCCGCGCTCCAAGCCAGTTACCCTGGAAGAGGCCCGTGCCAATGCACATGTGCCGGACTTTAGTGTATCGCCGGTAACGCCTAACAAACTCGGGGTTACCCCGGTTTCGGCGGATATAGCCACCTTGCGTAAGTACATCGACTGGACGCCGTTTTTCCTGACCTGGTCACTGGCCGGAAAATATCCGCGCATTTTAACCGACGAACTGGTAGGGGAGCAGGCGCAGTCGTTATTTGATGATGCCAATGAGATGCTTGATAACCTGATTGCCAACGGTGGTCTTGAAGCAAAAGGGGTTCTGGGGTTATTCTCGGCCAATCGTCAGGACGATGACGTGCTGATTTATACCGATGAATCCAGAACCGAAACCCTTGGCGTGTCCCATCACCTGCGTCAGCAAACGCAAAAGCCAAAAGGTGCTAATTATTGCTTAAGTGACTTTGTTGCGCCGGCGGGTTCGGGCATTAAAGATTACATTGGTGCCTTTGCTGTTACCGGCGGCATAGGCGAAGACGAACTAGCGGCTCAGTATGATGCACAGGGCGATGATTACAACGCCATTATGGTGAAAGCCGTGGCTGATCGACTGGCCGAAGCCTTTGCAGAATACCTGCATGAGCGCGTACGTAAAGAGTTCTGGGGTTATGCCCCGGATGAGAATCTGGATAACGACGCCCTGATCCGCGAGAAGTATCAGGGTATTCGCCCGGCTCCCGGTTATGCTGCGTGTCCTGAACACACTGAAAAACAGCTTATCTGGGATTTACTCGATGCGGAAAAACATACCGGCATGACTCTTACTGAAAGTTACGCTATGTGGCCAGGTGCGTCGGTTTCCGGCTGGTATTTCTCTCACCCAGAAGCCCGTTATTTTGCGGTCGCGAAAATTCAACCTGATCAGCTGGAGAGTTATGCCGGGCGTAAAGGCTGGGATCTGCAAACGGCCGAAAAATGGCTGTCACCTAACCTGAGCGATTAACGGTTATGTCCAAGCCCTTCAGTCAGGCCTGCGAAAACAACAAAGGACCAATTTTAGCGGTGCTTCGTGATGCGTTTGAGCAGGCCAGCAAAGTGCTTGAAATCGGCAGTGGTACAGGGCAACACGCCGTGCATTTTGCTGCCGGATTGCCTCATCTGCATTGGCAAACCAGTGATGTGCCTGTGCATCATCAGGGTATCAACGCCTGGGTAAACGAAGTGACCTTGCCAAACCTGTCGGCACCTATATCACTTCATATTGGTCAGGATAGTTTCCCTGAAAGTGGCTTCGATGCGGTTTACTCTGCTAACACAGCGCACATCATGTTTGCTCATGAAGTTCAACAAATGATGGCGGGTATTGCCAAGTTGTTACCTGATGGTGGGGTATTCTGCCAGTATGGCCCGTTTATTTATCAAAACGCCTTTTCCAGTGCCAGTAATGAAGCCTTTCATTATAGTTTGCTGGAACGAGGACTGGGCGGCTACAAATCCATCGAAGATCTATTGCTGTGGGCTGGCGAGCTCTTGCAACTTACTGATATTATTGATATGCCGGCCAACAACCTCTGCCTTATCTGGCGCAAACATAGCTAACTGGTGCTGGATATTTCGCAATGATTCCATGCGCGATTAGCGGTTAATATTCCGGCCTCGATGATGATATAATTAACACTGTGAAACGCTTGATATTAAACTAATTTTTTAAGTACAGAATAGGTCGCACCGCGTCTGATGATGTCTTCAGGGCACTTGCTGTCGTCAGCCTCGGGCTATGACGGGCAAGGGATAAAAGAAGTGAGAAGAATGTGATTGCAGTTTCTGCCAATGCCAGAGAAGTAACCTTTTCTGCCGACGAACTTATCGTAAGTAAAACCGATTTGCGCGGCAACCTGACTTACGCAAACCGGCACTTTATGCGGGTTTCCAACTTTGCTGAGAGTGAACTACTCGGTCAGCCACACAGCATCATTCGACATCCGGATATGCCCAGAGGGGTGTATCACGCAATGTGGAAAACCCTGAAATCCAAGCAAGAATTCTTTGGGTTTGTTAAAAATCTGACATCCGATGGCAATTTTTACTGGGTGTTTGCGAACGTCACTCCTGACTTTAATAAAGGCAATGTGGAAGGTTTTTTCTCTGTTCGCCGTCAGGCGCCAAGAGCCGCACTAGGGGGGATTGAGCTGGTTTACCGACAAATGCTGGAATTGGAAAAGCGCAGCCGTAAAGAAACAGCGCCAACCGATTCCTGGAACTGGTTACAGGAGCACGTCAAAAACGAAACTGGCCTGAGTTACGAAGAGTTTGTGATTGGACTGTACGAAGAGCATTGTTAAGGGAATGGCTATCATGAAAGAAAACGCTAGTAAAAACATTCCCTTCTTATCGCAGAAGTTTTTAATAAGCTGTGTGGTATTTATTGTGCTAACCGCTGTACTCGCAGTGTATAGCATCATCGCTAACGGCGTAGGATTTGTAAGTGTGAGTTCGCCGATTATCGCGGTGGTGTTTGCAATTTACGCTTATCGCTATCATCAGCACCACATGGATGCGCTGAGTGCCATTCATTTAACCCTTAAAGAAGCGAATCAGGGCAATACTCACGTGCGAGTCACTCAAACTGGTAGGCTGGGCGAAGTGAGCAAGGTGGCCTGGGAGCTTAACGACTTCCTCGACATCGTAGAAACTAATTTTAAAGAACTGTCCAACAGCTTCGAAAGGGCAGGGAAAAGGCAGTTTTACCGAAAAGGCCTGGTAAAAGGTCTGCCGGGTGAATTTGCTGAGATAATGAACAATGTTAACGGAGCCATTGAGGCGATGGAAAAAGCCGATACCTTTGCGCGGCAAAATCGTCTGCTTAGCGAAATGCACCAACTGAACACCAGTAACTTGCTGGATAACCTCAAAGACAGCCAAAGTCAGATGGTATTACTGTCTGAAAAAATGGACGATGTGGTGAATATTGCCGGAGAGAGCAAAAATGGTGCCGATCGCAGTTCTAAAACGGTTGGAGAGCTAAAGCTCTCCATTGAACAGGTTAATGAACGCATGGTGTCGGTAGAGGGAACCGCCAGTCTGTTAGCCCAGGAAAGTAGCAGAATTGCCGAAACCGTGAAGCTGATAGGCGACATTGCAGAGCAAACCAACTTACTGGCACTTAACGCCGCTATCGAGGCTGCCCGGGCCGGTGAAGTGGGTCGGGGGTTTGCTGTGGTGGCGGATGAGGTGCGCCATCTGGCGGATCGTACCCGTAAATCCACCGAAGAAATCAGTGATATTATTTTTAACCTGACCGGCAAAATAGACATCATGGTGTCACAAACGCTGGAGGTTGCGCAGAGCACCAAAGACATCGGTGATGAGGTAGCGAGTTTTTACACTAATTTTGAGTCGGTGGCGAAAGCCGCAGAGGATACGATTACACTGATAGGCCAGGCTAAAGACAGTTCATTTGCCTCATTGGTGAAACTCGATCACATCATTTACATGCAGAACGGGTATATTGCCATGGAAAATGATGCCGAAGGTAAAGAGGCTGATGCGGTAAAAGTTGATCACATGTCCTGCCGTTTAGGGAAGTGGTATTACGAGGGCATCGGTAAAGCGATATTTAGCGGGCTAACGGCTTACCGGGAGCTGGAGAGTTACCATGCAGGGGTGCACCAGAATGTGCATAAAGCCGTAGAATATGTCACCCAGGACTGGTTACGCAACGACGATGTGTTCGAAGGTATCATTCATCACATGAGTCTGGCTGAGCAAAACAGTTTACAGGTAATCAATTGCCTGACCAGACTGGTAGATGAAAAACATCGGTTGCCGGCAATCCGCTGATTGCTGTCGTTAACGTTATCAGAAAAGGCAAGCGTGTTCGCTTGCCTTTTCTTTATCCGGCTATTCAGCTTACAGTTAACTTACAACTGATATCGTTGCTTTATTAACTACATCTGACCTCATGGAGCGGAATATGACAATAACAAGGTTTGGTCGCAGCGCCTTGGTAATTACTATGGCAGTTGCACTGGTTAATTGTACTTCAGGTCCCAGCGAACAAGAGCTTGCCGCTGAGCGACAGGCCAGCAAGGAAGCCGAAAAAGCACAATACATGAAAGTACAGCGCGAGCACCAACTGGCAGCCGAAATGGTCAGGTCGCTCGCGGTAGAGAACAGCCTGATGGCACCAATGCCTGCGCCTGTCCAGCCAAAACATCAGGATGACTTTGAGCCGTTTGATGCCAACCCGGTAAAGCGGGTTACCGATGAACCGGTTTCTACGTTTTCAGCCGATGTGGATACCACCTCCTACAGCTTTGTGCGTAAACAATTAAACCGTGGCTATCTCCCTGCGAAAGACGCCGTGCGGCTGGAGGAAATGGTCAATTATTTTGATTTTCACTATCCGTTACCTACCAGTGCGAACCGGCCATTTTTACCCACCGTGGTGGTCCATGATTCGCCCTGGGCCGAGCATCGCAAACTGGTGCATATTGGTATCCAGGGATATGAACTGGAGGAAACCGAACAGCCTGATAGCAACCTGGTATTTTTGCTGGATGTATCGGGTTCGATGAACGCGCCCGATAAACTCCCGCTGGTGAAGCAATCCATCAAGTTGTTGCTGAAAACGCTCAAACCGACCGATACCATTGCCATTGTGGTGTATGCAGGCGCTGCTGGGACCGTGCTCGAACCGACAAAAGTGGAGCAGGCCGCAAAAATCATCGCAGCGCTGGATAAGCTCAAAGCCGGTGGCTCCACCGCTGGCGGCGAAGGCCTGCAACTGGCGTATCAACTGGCCGAGTCGAATTTTGATGAGCAGGCGGTTAACCGCATTATGCTGGCTACAGACGGTGATTTTAACGTTGGTCTGTCAGACCCAGAACAGCTAACAGACTTTGTTGAGCGTAAACGCCAGAGCGGCATTTATTTATCGGTTATTGGTTTTGGTCAAGGCAATTATAAAGACGCGCTGATGCAGTCACTGGCGCAAAACGGCAATGGGGTAGCCGCTTACATCGATACGCTGGGAGAGGCGCAGAAACTGTTTGTGGAAGAAGCTACGTCATCACTGTTTCCCATTGCCAAGGACCTCAAAATCCAGGTTGAATTTAATCCTGCGGTGGTTAACGAATACCGGTTACTGGGCTACGAAACCCGAGCCCTGAAAGAAGAAGACTTTAATAACGATAAAGTGGATGCGGGTGATATTGGCTCTGGTCATGCTGTAACGGCAATCTATGAGATTACCCTTAACGGCCAGCCGGGGAGTTACCTTGATGAATCCCGTTATACCAATGACGACAGTAGCGCCGCGAGTGATACATCGGCAGAATTGGGGTATTTAAAAATTCGATATAAATTGCCGAAAGAGGAGAGTTCGCAGTTATTGGAGCAACCGATAATGAGATCCGCTAAAGCTGCGCCTGAGGTAATGCAGGAGGTTAACTTTGCCACTTCGGTGGCTGGCTTTGCCCAGTTAATGAAAGACGGCAAGTATACCGGCCATTGGACATTGGATGATGCGTTTAACCTGGCGTTGGCAAACAAAGGCGAGGATTATTATGGTTACCGTGGGGAGTTTACCCAACTGATCCGTCAGGCAAAAGTGGCCGAAGAAGCTGAGTTCTAGCTCGTATCAAAGCCGCCTGCTAACTGCTTGTCTTCCTCAGGAGGCCATGGTTTACAGGCACTAAGGTCTGTTTAGCGAAACTGACTTGATTAATCGAAGCGAGAGCAAAACATAAGGCTAACTTTATTTAGTACCTTGCCTGCTGGCGAATAAATCAAACTTGTTTTCCTAATGTAAATACCATACGGTTTAAGTGCATCGAAAATAAGCGAAATTCTTTATATCAGAGATGCGCTATATTCTGTTGGGAACAAAGTCGACAATTGTATAGATTTATCACATTGTATGGAATTTGCCCGCTATTTAACAAACGGGCAAATAGCTATTAATTAAGATTAAACCTAGAAGTGGCATCAAGTAGATCATCAGATAACTGATGTAAACTACGGGCTACTTCTCGAATAGCATTTAGCGCTTCTTTGGTCTCTCCAAACGACAGATGCATTTCAATAATGTTCTCGACCACTGAAACCGCAACCATACTTTGCTCTTCTGTTGCCGTGGCTATTTGCGTGTTCAAACTGTTGATAACTTCAATTTGCTCGGCTATTTGCTTAACCGAGTCACCCGTTTCGTTGGCAAAGCTCTGATTCTGTTCGGCTTTGGTTCGAGCCAGCTCCATTGAACTTACGGATTCGCCAGCCGCTTCTGTCAGAATCTGGAGGAGTTCTCGAATTTCAACAGTCGACTTTGATGTTCTTGAGGCCAGCTCGCGAACTTCATCGGCCACAACTGCGAACCCCCGGCCTTGCTCACCGGCGCGCGCGGCTTCAATAGCAGCATTGAGTGCCAACAGGTTGGTTTGTTCTGCAATTGACGTGATCACATCCAGAATCTTATTTACGTTTTGTGTGTCTCTGGCCAGTTTGTTGATTTTGTCTGAAGTATGGTCAATCTCTGCTCTGAGTTCGCTTGATGTTGCTAATGAACTTTTTAATATTCTAAGACTTTGCTGAGCTTCCTGTTCTGCTTTGCTGGCTGCTGCTGCAGCATCACTAGCGGAATTAGAAATATCACCGACACTGGTTTTCATTTCTTCCATTGATTGTTGAACAGTTTCTGCATCCTGAGATTGCTTGCCAATGGCTCTTTCCGATTCGTCCATCCGCTGTACCAGGCGAGTAGAGTTATCGAGTAATGGCTGTACAACGTTCACTACATTTTGCACTGATGTACGCAAAGTATCCGCAAAGTTATTAAAGTTACGCGAAAGTGTGCCAATCTCATCCTGGCTAAGCACTTTAAGGCGAGAATTCAGGTTCCCCTCACCACGTGCCAAAATATCCAGTGTATCAGCCGCCGCTTGCGCTGAAGATTTTATTTCTTTACTGATCACAAAACTAAGAGAAGCAATAATGCCCAGTAGTACGATGGCGATGATAATGCTGTTGTATAATGCGTCTTCTGATCTGGACTGGGTGGATTCAGCAAGGTTAGAAAATCGGGTGTCCGAGGTTTTTTTGTATTGATCCAACGCTTTAAGAATCTGTTCATAGTAATCGGCTTTTTGTTTTATTTGTCCCTGGACTTTTGCCATGTCGATGGAATTATTGAGAAAACCTACAGCGATATTTTTGGATATATCGTGATAGCGTTCAAGCAAGTGCTGTAAACTGGAGATATCTGCTTGCTTATCAAGCTGCTGAATTTTTGCAAAGTTTTCTTTTAATTCACCAAATTGGTTATCTGCCTGGGTGATGAGATCTTCATCTGCAAAAGACACTGCTTGTGTATATAGTTCGTCTACCCGTTTAACTAAGAACGAATTGGCGGTGGAATATTGTACGATGAGATAAAGTTTGTCTTTTAACTCATTCAGGTTACGGTTGTTTTCAGTGATGGTCATTGCGTAGATCACTGAGATAATAATAAAGGCCAAAACTGCGATGACCGTTATAATATTGATTTTAATAAAAACACTTAAATCTTTTAACGCTTGCATGGTGATAGCCTGTGTTGCAGTTAAATAAGCAAGGCACTTCGTTCAAGAAGTGCCTTATATTGATAGTTAGTGCATCGTATCTACTTAGAAAGTTGCGATAACTTTTACGCTACCATCTACCTTTGCTGCATCGACATAGCCGATTACATTTGGATTTGAGGCTACAAGCTTGATAACTTCTGCATCATCGGGCACTTCTTTGGGCGCAGTACCTTTTCCAGTGAATACCAGTTTTGACCAGTATGATTTAAGCTGGCTTGACGTTTTGTTCAGAACCTTTTCATTGAACTCGTCACTCGCACTGGTACCTTCAGCCTGATTGACTGGAAGTGCCTGAGAACCGTCAGGGAAAGACTTCGATTTCCCCAAAAAGATTCGAGTGATTTCCTGATTATCAATGGTACTGCTATTGGCTGGATTAACAACAATCGCTACGTCGGCCAGGGCACAGTGAGATAAAGTTAGTAATGCCAGTGAACTTATTAATTTTTTCATTTTCAACACCCCTTAGAAAACCAAATCAATACCGACAGAAAAGATATCTACATCCATATCGTAGTTAGCAACTGAACGAGTGGTGTAGTCTGCTTTAAGTGCAGCAGCTGGATGGAAGTCATAGCGAATGGTTGCTGAATAAGTATCAACTTCATACAGGTTTGAATTGTAAAGATATGCGACTGCTGCGCGTAACGAACCAGAATTCTCGTCGCTTGGGTCGAGGTATAAGTCGGCTGGCGTTGCAGTTAAGTCGCCTTGATCTCGGATTTCAGTATCGTATTTTTCGTAAGTCAGGCTGAAAGTGAGCTGATCTAAACGGTAACCAGCTGAAACGTAATACTGTGTTTGTTCTGGTAAACGGGAGTCGTCGATGGTGTACACAGTGTACTCTGCATCCAACAAGAAGTTGTTCCAGTCGATGCCCAAACCAAATTCCAGGAATGTAGTATTGTCTTCTTCGATGAGCAGTTCATCGGCGATATCAGATAAACCTTGAGACTCAAGAGAATCTACAACAGTGGCAAGGTACGTGCTGCTGGATTCAGAGGTAATATCGGTAACAAAGTAGCCAACGCGAGCAGTCAACCAGTCTTTAGTTAATTCCCAGTTTGCACCCATCAAATCCTGAAGTTCTACGTTTGTGCTATCGCTGTTGCCGTAAATAACTTGCACTGCGCTATCCCAATCACCAATTGCAGAACGGTATACTGCACTTACGCCTTCAAAAGTTTCGCCTGTTGGGCCGTAAACTGATTGTGGTGTACGGATCCAGCGATAAGCATAACCAACGTGCATGAAGTCTGAATAACGATAGTACGGTGTGCCCAGACGACCAGCGCTTACCGTTAATTCGTCAGTCAACGCATAGCTTAAGTATGCCCATTGAAACTCTACGTCAAAATCATTTTCGCCTTTTGCCATGAGTTGCGCAGTGGCAGTAAGGCCATCACCTAAATCGGCATTTGCCTGCAAGGCAAAGCGACTTTCATTTTTAAACGTTAAGTCTTCTTCGTAGCCAAAATCAATGGAGCTTGAATCACTGGACTGGCCAGCAATAATAGAGGCAAAACCATTGAAGTTAATATCAGCGTGCGCTGTTGAAACCAAAAGAGTGCTAGCAACCAGGCTTGCTAAACGAGCTTTTTTTATCATTACATCTACTACCCTTTAAAAGAGATGATTAGAACCCCAGCCATAGAGGCTGATGACGATTTACGTTTTACTTATATTTTTTGTTGTTACCTGAAGCTACCTGGGCAAATCCTCGGGAGTATTTACGGCAAGTAGTGTTCTGTATCCCCCGGCTTTCACAGCAAATGCAAAAGCGCTTTAAGAACGATTCAAGTAATTAGGTTTGCTGTTAACTTTGTATTTGCCTGTGGGGCTGGATAAGGAGAGACGTTGGATAACGATAATCTTAAGTTATCTTGCGACGTAAGAACGTAGCGTCTTCGAAACTCCATTTCGTAAACAAAAGTATGCCAAAGCAAAGCTTTTGTTTAATGCTGCCCTGCAGAGATTAATAATAAATTAACATTGGTGGTGAGTATGCATTCAAAAGTTATAATGTGTCAATAATATAACTATATATCATTATGCGTTTATTAATACTGAAGTATATATTTCAATACCTTTTTGGGGCGGGCCATGATTTCTGTTAAATTGATTATTTTGTAATAAAATCAAATTATTATGGTTGTTTTTAATAATGATCGGCTGGATAAGCTATAGGAACGATATTGCGTTATGAGATTGTTACTAATATTTGCACTACTTTTTTAAATGCTGTAATCGGTGGGGTTCCTCCTTGCACAAGAGCGCGTTACTACATCGATAGCATGTTACCGGTGCAGTGATATTTCTAACTTAGAAAAGCAGGTAGTTACAGACAAATAAGCAGTAATAACATGTTCCAACTGTCAAAGTTCCGGTGGCTTTATGTATGCAGTCGCAGAAAATCGTAATTTTTCTGCAACAAGCGTTCGAAGTTGTGTGATTTCAATCTTGGCAACTAGATGATAGTTAACAGGCTTAGTATCAAGTCTGAAGTGCAACATTGATTATTGATATTCATTCTTTAATTCCCATGGCGTTTTAAAGTCGTAGCGCTTACGGGGACGGCTGTTTAGCCGACTCTGGATTGCTCTACACGTGGGCTCCCGTCACTTCGTTCCGTATTATAGCCCACGTGTTATTGCCCCAAGGAGTGGTTCGTTAACGCCTTCGCCTACAATTTCGCCATACTCGTCAACAACAACGCTGGAGAAAGGCAGTCCGCCGTTACTTACCTGCATGCAGGTAAGTGTCATAGTGTGATGGGCGAGCTGTGTAGTTTTGCTCTCAGTTAGCATCGTTCAGTCTTCATTTTATCGGCCAGCAGTGAGGCTATGCGGTTAGCCTTTGTTCTGGCCCGTTTTAATGACTGCAGATGTCTGTCATCGGCAAATTCCTGATATTCCGAAGCAATCTCATAAATTTCTGAAACTCCCAGATATTTGCTTAGTGTCCGCAGGTGCGGAATTAAGTGACCCGATTGTTCGTTTATTCCTCCTTTTTCAAAGCCAAATTCGCCACTAGAGGTAATGATCACTAACGTCTTTCCAGTTAGTAGCGGCGCCAGTGGTTGATCGCCCCGGGCTAAATCAAAGTCGAAAGTTTTATTAATACGCACGATTTGGTCAAACCAGGCCTTTAACTGGGCTGGCATACCGTAGTTGTACATAGGCGAAGAAATGACGATGATATCGGCCTTTACGACCTCATCGATTAGCTCATCCGACTGGGCTAATAGTTGCTGTTGGTGTGTGGTTCTTTTATCCGGCGGGGTAAACACCGCACCAATCCAATCCTGGGTAATAAACTGAGGTGGATTGACCCCAACATCACGATAGGTATATTCATCTATTTCGGCCATTTTCTGAAACGTGTTAATAAACTGGCTGGCCATCTTTTTAGAAATGGAATCGTGCTCGGGATTGCTATTTGTAATGGCTCTGACACTAGAATCTACGTGTAAAATTACATTCATGATAACTACCTTTGTGGGTTAATTGTTGCGGTCATTGTTATGCGTTACCCATCCACTGACAAACGAGTAAAAGGCATTTACAGATGAGTAATATTCATCTAGTTTAATTTTATCTATCAGCAGGAGCACAACATGCAAGTCTCTCTGCCTGCGTTAAAGGCATTCGAATCTGCAGCCAGGCTAGGCAGTTTTAAGGCTGCCGCTGCTGAGTTATCTATTTCGCCTACCGCGGTGTCCCACCACATTAGTAATCTTGAGCAGCGTTTAAATGTGAGCTTATTCCAGCGGCAGACAAGAAAAGTCACTCTTACAGCGGCCGGGAAAGAGTTAGCTGTCGCTACCAATCAGGGGTTTCAAACGATTGACGCCGCGCTTAATAACATTTCGCAAAAGGATAAACACATCAATGTGGCGACCACTTCATCCTTTGCCGCCCTGGTGCTGCTACCAGCTTTGCAGAGCTATTATCATCAACACCCGCGCAGTAAAGTGAACATAATCAGTGGTGAAGACATTGGTACCGACCACTTCAGCCTGCCTATACGGCTTGGTGCCGTGGCAGAGCAGGCAGATGGCGATGTGCTCATTCGGGAACGGTTTAACCTGTTTGGCAATGCATTGCTCACCACTCAGCCGGGTCAGACTGCGCCAATAACAATTTATACAACCCGGTGGAAAAACAGCACATTACCTGAGGTACCACTGCAAGTCTGGTTAAACCATAACGGTTTATTGCGCACGCAGTTTGAAGTACGCTATTTCGATCAGGAATTATTCGGTATTCAACAGGCTTTGCTGGAAAACGCCTGCGTATTTTGCTCAACAACCCTGACCCGGGACTACGTGAAAGCAGGATTACTCATGGAATTGGGGTATAAGCCAAGCGACTCTGCTCTCTGCTATTACATCGCTAACAAAAGCAGGTTGATTACCCGACACAACGTTTTGTTTATTGAATGGCTGGAGAAGCTACTTAAGCAGCACTGACATGCAACTTTTACTACAGCGTTTTTCAAGTATGGGCGGCAAGCTTTGAATGTCTTCCCGCCATCACAATCCACTAAAGTGCTTTGATTTTAATGTTGCGGAAATAAATAAGTGACGTCCACTGCTGCAGCACGATATGGCCTTTGGTATAGGCGCCAAAGCCGGCTTGTTCCTTAAACCTTGACTGGGCTACCTGTAACTGCCATTGCTCACTGTTAAGGTCAGCCCTGGCGGTTAATTTGCCATTCAGATAAAACTCCACCTTGCCATCCTGCTGCTTAATGACAGATTGGTTCCAGTCACTGCTGGCCAGAAAGTCTGAGGCGGTTAGCGTAGAGGCAAAGCCAAAGATGCCGCCGGAGCGTTTGATGGGATCTGCGTTATCGCCGTGAGCTACGCCAAGTAGCTGATATTCGGGCCCGGTTTGCCAGGGCGTTATGCTATCAGGTGTTTCCTGAACGTTGATAAACACCCCGCTGTTACCATTTTCAGGGGATTGCCATTCAAATCTTAATTCAAAGTTTTCAAATACCTGATTGGTGGCTAAGTCACCGTGTTGGGCACCTCTGGCCGCTGGGTTAAATGTCAGCAGATTGCCCTCAACAGTCCACGCTGGCACCGTATCCGGATAGTGAAAAACGTGCCAGCCGTTGAGCGTTTTACCGTCAAAGAGGAGTTGCCAGCCCTGTTGTTTTTCAGTTTCGGTAAGGTGGTTATGTTGATTTATCATCGCTGAATTTGTTGCAGCTGTATTATTAAGCTTGTTGGTGCTGGCATTAGAGCTAACTGACAAGAGTACGGTTAGCGCGGCGAGAAAACCCGGGCGGAACTTCGCTATCATGAGGGAGAACCTTCACTAAAGAATACTGAGGGTGTCAAAACGGCAATCCATGCTTCTGACGTCTTAAAGAACCACTTTCAGGTAACGACATCGCGCCGTTGAAAGGAGTGAATCTTATTTGCTTTGTTTACCAAAATTTTACAAGCGAAGCAAACCTGTTAGTCGGCAACCCTCGTGTCGGGGATATTTTCCCAGCCATAAAAAAGCAGCCCGCAGGCTGCTTTGGATGCGTTAGTGTTACTACCAGATTTTAACGCGCTCTTCTGGTGCCAGGTACAGTGCATCGCCTGGCTGTACGTTAAAGGCTTTGTACCAGGCATCGTGGTTACGAGGTGCCAGGGCACGGTAGCGACCCGGCGAGTGAGTACCGGCGCGTAACTGGTTAAGCATGCTTTGTTCGGTACGTTTTTCCTTCCACACCTGAGCCCAGGCCAGGAAGAAGCGTTGGTCACCGGTCAGACCGTCAATCACCGGCGCTTCTTTACCGTTCAGGCTCAGTTTGTAAGCGTGGTAGGCCATCGACAAGCCGCCCACGTCGCCAATGTTTTCACCCAGGCTGTTGCGGCCATTCACGAAGTTACCTTCGATTGGTTCATAGGCGCTGTATTGCGCAGCTAACATGTCGGTTTTTGCTTCAAACGCAGCGCGATCTTCGTCGGTCCACCAGTTTTGCTGGATGCCGTTAGCATCAGATTTGGAGCCCTGATCGTCAAAGCCGTGACCCATTTCGTGACCGATAACGGCGCCGATAGCCCCGTAGTTAACTGCAGGATCAGCGTTTGGATCGAAGAACGGTGGTTGCAGGATAGCCGCCGGGAATACAATCTCGTTGAACGATGAGTTGTAGTAAGCATTGACTCGTTGTGGCGTCATGCCCCAACGTTCACGATTGGTTGGCTCCAGCTCTTCTTCTACTTGCTTGGCATGGAAGAACTTGCTGATGTTGCGCTCGTTAGTCAGCAGGTCCTTATCGGTAATTTCCAGGCCCTCGTAGGAAATCCACTCATCCGGATAACCAATTTTAGGATTAAATGCGGCGAGTTTAGCTTTGGCATTGACTTTAGTGTCTTCGCCCATCCAATCCAGGCCGTCGATACGCTCGCCCAGTGAGGCGCGCAGGTTTTCTACCAGCTCAGCCATTTGTGTTTTAGAGCTTTCCGGGAAGAAACGATCCACATAGCTTTTACCAATGGCAAAGCCTAACGAAGTGGTGCCAGACATGGCGCTAAGCGCGCGCTTCCAGCGTGGACGAGGCTCTTGTTGACCGTTGAGGGTTTTACCATAAAAGTCGAAGTTGGCCAGGTAGATGTCATCCGATAACATCGACGCATTGTTCGAAATAGTGTGGTAGGTCAGGTAAGTTTTCCAGTCTTCCAAAGGCGTATCGTTGATAATTTCGATAACGTCTTTAACTGGCTCTGGTTGCGAAATATTGAGTTCTGGCGCTTTAAAGCCCATGGCATCTAACCAGGCATTCCAGTCGAAATCAGGATAGATGTCGGCCAGTGCGCTGCGCTCGATTTGGTTTAAGGTCAGGTCGCGGTCACGACGCTTTTCACGTGGCCACTGAATTTCGGCAATTTTGGTTTCAAGGGCCAGGATGGTCCGGGCTTTTTCTTCCGGGTTTTCCTCATCGGCAAATTCAAGCATTTGGGCAATGTGCTTAACGTAGGCATCACGGATATTGCTGAAGCGCTCTGAATCGTTAAGGTAATAATCGCGGTCGGGTAAGCCCAGGCCGCCAACGCCAACACTAAGTTGATACTCGTTCGGATCCAGACGGTTGTACCACAGGCCACCGTAAAGCGGGGCAGATGCACCGGTCAGCCAGCTCTCGCCGAAGAACTCGGTAAGGTCTTTTACTGACGACAGATTTTCAATGTCAGTCAGGGTAGGGTTAATTGGCGTAATGCCTTTAGCGTTAATGGTTTCAGTATCCATATACGCTTTATAGTAGTCGTGAACCAGCTGTTCCTCAGCGGTTAAGTTATCCGACGCCATAATATCGTCGATGATTTGCTTAACCTGTTCTTCGCTGCGGTCGGCCAGGGCGTTAAACGCGCCAAAGCGAGTTTTATCGGCGGGCAGTTCGTAGTTTTTATACCAGGTACCACTGGCATACATAAAGAAGTCGTCACCGGGTTTTACGCTCTCATCGCGAGCGGTCAGATCGACACCAAATGAGCCAATTTCTGCTTTGGCTGCCGGTGCTTCGGTTTGTGAATCTGTTGTTTGAGTGGTGCTCTCTGGTTTGGAACAAGCCGTCAAGGCTAATGATGCAGCAATGGTAGCTGCGAGCAATGTGTACTTCATATTATCTGTCTCTGTGTTAGGATTTTTCGGGGGGTATTGGTGCCCCGTTATTACTTGTTGGTGTTACAAATTCGTTTAAATAGTCTGCGTTGAAAGGTAATACATCCCGGGCCTGATTGAAATAGTCTTCGATAACCGGTTTTTCCCGCTGTAAAAAATCTGCCACAGCCTGCTGAAACCTCGGATCGTGCATTTTATGGTGGGATACACAATAAACCGGTTCAAAGCCGCGCAGGATTTTATGTTCGCCCTGGGTGCCAGGATTAAACAGCGGTAAGCCTTGTTCTATAGCAAACTCAATGCCCTGAAAGTAGCAGCATTCAAAATGCAGTTCATCAACGTCTTCCAGGCAACCCCAGTAGCGCCCGTACAGTCCGGTGTCATCAAATAAAAACAACGCCGCCGCAATGGCTGTGTCATTGTGACGGGCTTTCACGAGCATGATATTGTCCCGGCAATGGGTAAACAATTCATCGAAAAAAGCCGGCGTTAAATAGCCGGTGTGGCCACTCCGCTTGAGATAAGTATCCTGATAGCAATGGACAAAAAAGGCCATATCCTCAGCGCTCAATAATTCACCCTGCAAGCGCTCAATTTGAATGGTGGGAGCGGTAAAGCGCTTGCGTGTTTTTCTGATGCTGCGACGTTTACGCGAAGTCAGTCGTGACAAAAAGTCATCGAAGTCGCCGTATCCACGATTCATCCACTGAAACTGTACGCTGTAGCGTGAGCTAAACCCGAGTTGAGCATAATCGGCCTGGGTTTCAGTTGGGTTAAATAACCAATGACAGGATGAATAGTGATTGGCGCTGGCCCAGTTGCTAATATGAGTTACCAGACTGTGCCACTGAGCACGAGAGACATCGTTGGCGATGAGTATGCGAGGACCGGTGACCGGAGTAAACGGAATGGCCGCAATCCATTTTGGGTAATAGTCCAGACCGTGCTGATGATAGGCGTTGGCCCAACTATGGTCGAAGACGTATTCGCCATAACTGTGAGTTTTTAAATAGCCTGGCACCACTATTTTGAGCTCACCGTTTAGCGAGCCACTCCAGAATGCGGTTTGCCAGCCGGTCTGCCCATTGGTGTGGTTATCGACACACCGGGTATTTTCCAGTGCTTTAAGCCATTGATATTGCAAAAACGGGCCTGCTTGCTCTGCTAACGTCTGCCACTGCGACGCATCAATTTCGTTGATGCTATGATGCAGAGTAAATTTAAGCGTATTATCCGCGGCTTGTTTTGGCATAGTCTTATGGCATATCCTGCCGGCAGTAAAGCGTCATAGCTGGTACGATACCGGGCATATATTGAGCACTAAGTTCTAAAAAATCATCGGTAAAATGACAGATAACCCACGTAAAATCATTATAGAGTCGATTACCCGCATGCTTTCACGACGAGAGCATGCTTATCACGAATTGTTACGAAAATTATCACAGAAAGGTTTTGCAATGGATGATTGTGCGCCGGTGTTAGAAGAGTTTAAACAAGCCGGAGTTCAAAGTGATGCCCGTTTTGCCGAAATGAAAGTACGCTCCGGCGTTGCCAAAGGGCAGGGGCCGGCCAGGATAAAGGCTGAGTGTCAGCAGTTTGCCATTGACGAATCGCTGCTGGAACAGGCGATGCTCGAAAATGACACCGATTGGTTTTTGCTTGCCGGGCAGGTAAGACGCAAGCGATTTGGCCTCAAACCACCGGCATCAGACAAGGAAAAGTTTAAACAAATCCGCTTTTTACAATATCGGGGCTTTTATTCTGACCATATTCAGCACGCCTTCGACGACGACCACGAATAGCCAGAGTCTGCCCGCTGCCCTTAATCAATATTTTCTATGCTGACGATTCGCCTGTTTTCACGGTGGATTGCTTAACAAAACAGCATTAACCATGGTATTGTTGCGCCCTCATAATAATGTGGCCAGGCATGTGCTTACTAGTCGAACTAACTTGAATTCACTGCACACAGGCTGCATATAAGCTTCTACAGGTTAACTAAGGATTTCAGGATTTCAATGACATTATCAACTGCTGATATTCGCCGCAAATTTATCGAGTATTTTGGCCAGCATGGCCACCAGGCTGTTTCCAGTTCTTCACTGGTACCAGCAGATGATCCCACGTTATTGTTTACTAATGCGGGTATGAACCAATTTAAGGACGTTTTCCTGGGTTCCGAAAAACGCAGCTATACCCGGGCGGTATCGTCACAGCGTTGTGTTCGCGCCGGTGGTAAGCATAACGACCTCGAAAATGTGGGTTATACCGCACGTCACCATACGTTTTTCGAAATGCTGGGTAACTTCAGCTTTGGCGATTATTTCAAAAAAGAAGCCATTCAGTTTGCCTGGACGTTCTTAACCGAAGAGTTGGGGCTGCCGAAAGAAAAACTGCTGGTTACTGTGTTTTCTGAAGATGACGAAGCCTTCGATATCTGGGAAAACACCATCGGTGTACCGAAAGAAAAAATAATCCGCATCTCAACCTCGGATAACTTCTGGTCGATGGGTGATACCGGTCCTTGTGGTCCTTGCTCGGAAATCTTCTACGATCACGGAGAGCACATCTGGGGTGGTCCTCCGGGCACACCGGAAGAAGACGGCGACCGTTTTATTGAAATCTGGAACCTGGTTTTCATGCAGTTCAACAAGCAGTCCGATGGCACCATGGAGCCGCTGCCTAAGCCGTCTATTGATACTGGTATGGGGCTGGAGCGTATCTCAGCCATTTTGCAGAACGTTCATAGTAACTACGAAATCGATTTGTTTGTAAATCTGATCAATGCGGCAGCGAAAATTGTTGGCACGACCGATCTGGATAACAAATCGCTGCGGGTTATCGCCGACCACATCCGTTCCTGCGCTTTCTTAATCTGCGATGGCGTAATGCCCAGTAATGAAGGTCGTGGTTATGTATTACGTCGGATTATCCGTCGAGCGGTACGCCATGGTTATAAAATGGGTGCTAATGACATCTTCTTCTACAAGCTGGTGGATGCGCTTACCCAGGAAATGGGTGGTTTCTACCCTGAACTGGCCGACCAAAAGCCAGTTATCGAGAAAGTATTACGCGTAGAAGAAGAGCAGTTCAGCAAAACCTTGTCGCGAGGCATGAATATGTTGAACGATGCGCTTAACGAACTGGAAGGCGACACCGTGCCTGGCGAACTGGTCTTCAAGCTCTATGACACTTACGGTTTCCCGGTGGATTTAACCAATGACGTTGCCCGCGAACACGACTATAAGATCGATGAAGAAGGTTTTGAGGCGGCCATGCAGGCACAGCGTCAGCGTGCTCAGGACGCCAGCCAGTTTGGCGCCGATTACAACAGTGCATTAAAAGTTGACTCCGAAACGGCCTTTACCGGTTACACCGATGCAGAAGGCGATGCCAATGTGGTGGAGCTAATCAGTGGTAACAGTTTTTGTGACGCACTGACCGATGGCCAGGAAGGAGTTGTCGTACTGGACCAAACGCCATTTTATGCCGAATCGGGTGGTCAGGTAGGTGATACCGGTGTACTGAAAGTGGCTAATGGCGAGTTTTTCGTTACCGATACACAGAAAATGGGTAATGCCTTTGCGCACCGCGGTAAGGTAAAAGGCACCATTAATAAAGGCGACAAAGCAGTGGCCAAAATTAATGATGTCAAGCGCAGTGCAATCAAGAAGAACCACAGTGCGACACATTTATTGCACGCTGCCCTGCGTGACATTCTTGGCGACCATGTAACGCAGAAAGGTTCACTGGTGAATGCTGAGCGTTTGCGTTTCGACTTCTCGCATTTCGAGGGGGTCACCGCGGAGCAACTGGCGCAAATTGAAGTAAGGGTTAACCAGGATATTCAGGACAATCATCCGTTAACCACGCAGATGATGGATTTGGAAGAAGCCAAAAAGACCGGTGCCATGGCGTTGTTTGGCGAAAAGTACGACGAAAAAGTGCGTGTGGTTTCAATGGGGCCGGTGTCTACCGAACTTTGTGGTGGTACCCACGTTAAGCAAACCGGTGATATCGGTTTGTTTAAAATTGTCACCGAAGGCGGTATCGCGTCCGGTGTACGTCGTATTGATGCAGTAACTGGTATGGGCGCACTGGCCTATGTTCAACAGCAACAGGCAGTACTGAGCAGTACCTGTGGGCTGTTAAAAACCGACGCCAGTGGCCTCACAGAGAAAGTTACGCAACTTCAGGCTCAACAAAAAGAGTTAGAAAAAACAGTTACTTCACTAAAACAAAAGATGGCGAGTCAACAAGGCGCTGATCTACTTGGCAATGCAGTGGATATAAAGGGCAACAAAGTACTCATTGCAGCGCTTGAAGGTGTTGAGGCCAAATCGTTACGCGGTATGGTTGATGATCTGAAAAACCGCATTGGTGAAGGCATCATCGTGCTGGGTGTGCCCGCAGATGGTAAGGTCAGTCTGATTGTTGGAGTGACTAAAGGCTTAACCGGCAAAGTGAAGGCTGGTGAACTGGTTAACCATGTCGCTACACAGGTTGGCGGTAAGGGCGGTGGCCGGCCTGATATGGCACAAGCTGGCGGTAGTCAGCCAGAAAATTTAGCCGCTGCGTTACAGTCTGTTAACGCTTGGTTAGAAGATAAGCTATAATGCAAGTATTGGTAGATTAACGTTGTCGTGACACCAGCGTTAATCCCACCGAAAGCGCTTTTACGGAGTGAAAGGCGTCGAAGATCGCTTGGAGGCAATGTAATCAAGGAACCAGGAGCAACAGAATGCTTATTTTAACTCGTCGTGTGGGTGAAACACTGATGGTGGGTGACGATGTCACCGTAACCGTGTTAGGCGTTAAGGGTAATCAGGTACGTATTGGTGTAAATGCACCAAAGGAAGTCTCGGTGCATCGCGAAGAAATTTATATGCGGATCCAGGCAGAAAAAGGCGGTCAGCCTGATGGTAATAAGTAAATAATCAGAGGTAAGACCAGTTTTTTTGGTCATTTATCATTTTGAAGGCCGGTTTTTCCGGCCTTTTTTATTGGTGCTGAGTAAATTGAGTCACTGATGTGGTTTCATCGCCCTGTAGAAGATGGGTGAAAACGGCTGTAAACGGTGCTTTTTCGGGCAGTAAATGTGTGCTTTTTAGGCAAAATATAGTGATTGTTTAAAATCCCGGCATACGAAATGTATTTATCTAAAAAAGCATTGACTTCCCACCGCATGTCATTAAAATGCAGCCCCACATGACGGAGAGGTGGGTGAGTGGCTGAAACCAGTTCCCTGCTAAGGAACCATACGCATTACGCGTATCGAGGGTTCGAATCCCTCCCTCTCCGCCATTTTTAATTTAGTGTATCAGCGCGTGCGTAGCTCAGCTGGATAGAGTACCTGGCTACGAACCAGGCGGTCGGAGGTTCGAATCCTTCCGCACGCGCCACTCACTAAATTAAAACTTCGCGTGTGTAGCTCAGCTGGATAGAGTACCTGGCTACGAACCAGGCGGTCGGAGGTTCGAATCCTTCCACACGCGCCACATTAAAAAAAAGGCTTGCAGTAATGCAAGCCTTTTTTGCTTTCTGCGGTGTGTCAGGATTTCCAGCCCCCCGTCAGAGCGGAGGGCGTTCAGCCGGGGCAAGCCAAACTGTTGGCTTGCCATAAAAGCACCGGCTTCACCCATCCACACGCGCCACATTCTCAAAGCCCGTTGCAAATGCAACGGGCTTTTTTGTTTGTGTAGAATTAAATGTATGTAAGTAATACATTCTTGTAGCACTACCGAGCCTCTAATTGAGCTTCGGGTGTTCAACCAACGAAATTATCTCCACGCCAAGACATTCGACATCCTGCTATACGTTATTCTCAGCATTGTGTGTTGCGATTTGATGTCAGGCTGGAGCTTCTTGTTCAACGCACACGGTACGTTACTTATATTGCTTTTGCGCGCTGCTGTGTTTTCTCAAGCCAGCGTTCACGCTGTTTGGGTTTACTGTTTATGACCGGGCCAAAGTAGGTGACAGCGGTATTTTTAATGCCTGCAAAGCTGAGGATCGTATTGTTTAAATGTTTATACACCACATTACCCTGAACAAAACGGTACCACCAAACCGGGGTGTCCATCGTTACAATAAGCTCTGACGTTTTACCTGTTAATAATTTGTCAGGGATGGCTTTACCCGCATTGTATTTAAAGGCAAAACCCGGTAGGAACACACGATCTATAACGCCCTTGAACTTTGCTGGTACGCTTCCCCACCAAACCGGTGAGACGATAACAATATGATCAGCCCATTGGATATTTTGCTGAAACGCATTTAAATCTGGCTCCAGTATCTGGGTGGTCTCGTAACCTTCTTTTAAATTTAAATCAAACTCAAGATCGCCAATGTGCACAGTACGCACGTTATGTAAACCAGAGGCATTTGTGGCGTATGTGTGACTTAGCGCTTTATTAAAGCTTGAAGACTTGGGGTTGGCATTGATCACTAAAATATTTTTCATTTAAAAGATGCTCTTTTAGGTCGGTTGACCTATTTTATTTTAGGTCAGTCGACCTAATTGGTCAAGCGTGTTAATCTGACTAAATATAAATGTCTGTAGATGAGAACTTTACGTGTCTAAAAGTGGTGAGAATGCCAAACAACAAATTGTTATTGCAGGTTTAGAACTCCTTAAAGGTGTTGGGGCTGAAGGGTTAACAATGCGACAGGTTGCAGCCAAAGCGGGTAAAAGCTTAAGTAATGTTCAGCATCATTTTAATAACAGGCAAGCACTTCTGATGGGGATGGCGACCTATTACTTTAATGAGTGTGACAACTTGCTGGAAGAATTCATTCATCAGCAGAAAACTGATGATTTACCCAGCCAGGTTGTTAGTTTTATTGAGTTTAATTTAAGTCAGGTTGAGCAAATCAGTGATGCTTGTCTGGTGTACAGAGAATTATGGGCGCTTTCAATGCGCAATCAGGACATTGACGCTTTGCTAACCAGCCACTACCAGATGCTCGCTGACAAAAGTGTACAGATGTGGTCGCAGTATGGGAAATCCCAAGCGCAGTTAGCCGTTTCAATATTATTACCCTACATTGAGGGCTATGCTCTGATCCATAAGTCACTTCCGAGTTCCCGGCGAGAGATTGCAGAGGCGCTTGCTAAGCAGGTTTTAACGTGTTTGGTATAATGGGTTACCGCTTTTGATCAAAGCAAAGCCCTGCGTATCCAGGACCGATAAAAGAGATAATTGTAATAAACACACTCTTTATTATTTATTCAACATTTGCGCCCGGGTATGCGTCATTCGATTGAGCAATTTATTTTGCAAAGGATACGGTACATTGGCCTTATTCATAGCGTTGATAAACAAGTCAACGGTCAGGTTATAGTGTGCTTCAGTAATTTTCATACCACCGTGCACCTGTTCCATGGTGTCACCACTATACGTGCATGGGCCACCTGAAAATGCACAAAGCTGCTCGGCGAACTTGTCCATAAACCGGTTGATGTCGGTATCGGCAAAATAGGGCAGAATAGTGTCGTTATATTCTATTTCATACACAAAGTTTTCAACGATTTCGTTGATTTTAGCCCGACCGCCTAACTCATCATAGAGTGACGCTGAGCGGCTGGCACAGCCGTTCAACATCATCACACAAGAAGCAATGAGTAACAGGAGTTTTACCATAACTGACCTCCCACCGATAAATACAAGCCTTTCTGACCAGTGGTACCGGCGATACTGCCCAAATTCGCCCAGGCCAGGGTGAAGTTAACTTTCTTTGAAGGAATATAAGTGACAAAAACATCCATCCAGTCATCTTCACCGAGTCTTAAGTTGTCAGGTTTCTGTCGATACTCGATACCCGCGGCGAAGTGACGGGAAAATAATACGCCAATACTGCCTTCAAGCATCAGTTCATAATCACTGTTTTCGGGTCCGCCAAAGCCCAGCAATCCCAGCTGGTTAGCTTTCGTAAGCCGGGCGGTGACATTCCATACCAGGTTATAGCCGCCAGCGGCACCTAAATGCACCTTCGTGGCTGCCAGGTATACATCAGTGCCTGACGAATCCTCGCTGCCCACTAAGTTCGCTACGACGGTGTCTTCCAGATCTTTATATTGCAGGCCAGCGCTTATTTGTGGCCAGTCAGTGTAAATAACATCGCCGTACAGTTTGAATTTTGCACCATAAACCGTTTGCGCTATTTCGCCGCCAAGGGTGGTCAGATCAAACACGTGGCGCGCCACACTGAATTCCGCGCGGTCATAAAGCGACACGCTGGCGCCCAGCACGTTTAGCCGGTAATCATCAAGGTTAACCTGAGTGATAAAAGCATTGGCAGACACTTCGTCCTGGGTATCGTAACCTGATAAGGTAGCCCATGGCACGATACCGCCACCGCCGCTGCCTTCCAGTTGATTGAGGCCCGCGGTGCCTATGAGTTTACCGTCTCCGGCAAATGCCAGGCCGGTGCAGAGTATAAGGGTACTGCTAATTAGTGTTGTCAGTCGCACGCAAAACTTCCTGCTGTTGGTAATATTCAGATGAAGCCAGCCAGTCTATCAATCCGCTCAATGGTAATGGTCGGCTAATGTGAAAACCTTGCGCGGTGTCGCAACCCCAGTCAGCCAGAATTTCCATGGCGTTGGCATCTTCCACGCCTTCAGCCACAACTTCTAAATCAAATATATTCGATAAGCTAAGCACAGTATGCACAATTTGCTGGTCTTCGGTGTCGGTGCTGAGGTTGAGTACAAAGGCCTTATCAATTTTAATTGCTGAAACCGGCAAATTTTTTAAATAGGCTAACGATGAATAACCAGTGCCAAAATCATCGATGGCGATACTGAAGCCTTTGTCCTGCAGGAATTGCAGATTATCAATAGCGATCTTGGCATCGGCCACCAGATCGCTCTCGGTGATCTCAAGGGTGATATCGTTGGCGCTTAATTCATTGGCATCGAGTAAGGCGATAAGTCGCTCAAGCAATGGACGGTTCTGGATATCCTGAGTCGACAGGTTGACTGCCGGTTGAATTACTATCCCGTGTTTACGCAGGGTCTGGATATCGGCGACAACCCGGTTGAGCACCCAATCAGTTACCTGTTCTATAAAACCAGCTTGTTCTGCTATTTCAATAAACTCATCCGGCGGAATAAAACCAAGTCGTCGACTGTTCCAGCGTATCAAGGCTTCAAGCCCATTCACCTGACGGGTCTTAAGGCTGATCTTAGGCTGGTAAACCAACGATAACTCATCTTGTTCGCTTTGCAGTACATCTTTTAACTCGGTGATGATACTCAGGCGGCGCAGATAACGCTGCTCTTTTTCCGAGCTGAACTGCAGCAGCCAGTTTGAGCCCAGTTCTGCTTCATCAAGCAGAATATTCATGCGCCTGAAAAGATCCTGCGCATTGTCAGCATCCACGGGGCAGTTAACCACGGTAAACACCATACTAATGGGCATCACCAGCTGCTGAGTGGAAACCGGTTGCTCCAGAATAGTATGAAACGTTTCAAGCTGCTCATCGCTGAGCGGCTCATTAGCAAACCACACCAGTTCACCGCCGGATAAGCGGGCAGCGGTGCCGCGCCAGCGTTTTATCCGCTCGGCAGTAGTGATGATACAGGTATCGCCGTTGGAATATCCGTAGAGGTCGTTAATCGTTCTGAAGTCGCGGATATTGATCCCGATGACCTGTAAGGATTCCCCGGCATCCAGGCGCTGTTGGATAAGCTCTTCCATGTAGCTGCGGTTATACAGGCGGGTAAGCATGTCTAGCCTGGACTGCATCAGGATCCGCTGTTCACGGCTTTGAAGACTGTCTTTCATTCGCACAAAAGCGTCAGACAGTTCGTTTATTTCCTGCAGGTGGCCGGAGACGTTTACATCCTGCTCGTAATTGCCGTCAGCCAGATTATTCGCAGTATTCACCAGACTGGCTACGGTTTTGTTAACGCGGCTGGCCATAAACATTGATAGCAGCATAGAGCCGGCAATGGCAAGTAATGAAATACCCAGAATGTTAAACTGTAACTGCGTAAAGTTATCAAAATGGGTCGACACATCCACGGCAAGGGTAATGGAGACTTCGTTATCCAGTGTGTCGGGAAGTTTAATGTCTCGGGTCAGGAAGGGAATATCCCTTGAAAACGTTACATCAAACCAGTTCAGTGTTTGTTGATGGGTATTAACAACGCGCTGAGCTTTAATGTAAGGCAAGCTGCTGTGTAATACCACATATGAGCCATTCACCGAGCGTTTCGATGAAACGATAATATCGGCCTGAATGATCTTCCTGACCTGCTTTAAAAAGTCATCGCCGTCCATAAAACCAATGCCGGCAATGGCAATTGGGTTGGGAGCGTATACCGGCAACATAATCATCTGGTAAAGGCTACCGTCTACAATGACTGCATTCTCTGAGCCGCCGTTTTCCAGTACCTGATTAATGATGTCTGGATAGGGAAACTTGGTGCCGCGGGCAAAATAGCCGGGCTGGCTTTCCAGTACTTTACCGGATAAATCTGTCAACATCATAAAATCCGACTCAATACGCTGCCCGTGATTTTGCAAAACACTTTGAATGGTTGGAATGTCGCCGGTGGCAACCGCTTGCTTAAAGCCAAAATCGTCGGTTAGTACCCGAGCCGAATTAAGTAATTGCTCGCTGCGGTCTTGCAACAATTGCTCAAGCACAGAATTGGCTACCTCAATATTCCTGGTAACCTGATTAAAAGCGGTTTTTGAAGTGACCGTCCAGACATTACCCAGGATCATTGACGCAGTGAAAAAAATACCAATAAAGAGGATTTGGAACAGCGATTGACGTAGGGTAACGGTCATTGGCGCTTAAACTTACTGTTGCCAAACACTCGCTTGGAAGTCTCTAGTGGGGCAACACGTGGTAGGGTGATAGTGACAGGAACACCGTCGTTGCTTAGCGTATAGGGCAGGCGTTTAAGGTGGTTAACAGAGAGATCAGGGTGCCAGACAATAACCTCAGTTTGCGCGGTGTCTATTTCTGCCTGGCCGTTTTGATCGGTTTCCCACGAGGGACGGCTATCCTTGATGTAAATGAAGCCAAGCATGGAGTCATGAATATTACACCCCAGCACCACAATTCCGGGGGTTTCAAACTGTACCGGTGGCACGGAGTCACCGGCGTAGAGTTTAATTTCAAACGGTTTGGGCTGTGAAAAGCTGTAAACATGATGGCGAATATTATCGCTATTGGGAAATACTACCGTTCGGCCTTGCTCAATCACCAGTGTAGTGGGTTCAAACTGACGGTTTATCTGGTCCATGATGGCGGGTTGTTCAGATGGAGCCAACGGCATCGCTTCGTCTATCGTTGCGGTGTTCATGCTGATAACGGCACTAATAAACGGCCGTCCTTGTTCATCAACCAGCGTTACGGTTTTTGCAGTCGCCACAGCGGTACTGGTAAAGCTCACCGTAAACAGCGTTATTTTTAGAAACAGTTTGGAGTTAATCATATTTTTGTGTGCTTTAAACAACCCAAAGCATTGAACTGCCTGAAATAGTTACCAAGCAGTTTCTAAACACTAGGTCTCACATTAGCAACATTGCACAAAGCTATGCAATAGTTATTTAGGCTGGCCAGATGCCAAAACGCATTACTCTTTATGGATGCCTTTATTCGATTAGTTAGAATAAGACATTCCATAACCGCCTATGACAAAAAATTAAGTTTCAACGTATAACCCCCAGACCCTACAAACACGGAGCTTAGCATATGAAAATTGATTTACATGAGAAAGTCGCAGTTATTACCGGTTCAACCGAAGGTATCGGATTGGGCGTCGCCAAACAACTTGCCGGGTGCGGTGCAAAAGTTATCGTTAATGGCCGTACCGAGCATAAAGTCGTCCAGGCAGTTGAGGCAGTCAAACACGTGGTTGCCGGTGCAGATGTGCAGGGTGTTGCTGCGGATTTAAGCACTGCTGAAGGGTGTAATAGGCTTATTGATGCGGTACCGGCTGCTGATATTCTGATAAACAACCTGGGTATTTACGGCACTCAGGACTTTTTTGACACCGATGATGATACCTGGCAACAGTATTATGATGTCAATGTGATGTCGGCTGTTCGTTTGAGCCGTCATTATGCGCCTGCCATGGTGGATAACCAGTGGGGCCGGGTTATTTATGTAGCCTCTGAGTCTGCCCTGAATATTCCAGGCGATATGATCCATTATGGCGTGAGTAAAACAGCACTGCTCGGTTTATCAAGAGGCCTGGCCAAACGCCTGGCAGGCACCGGTGTAACAGTGAATTCAGTGCTGCCAGGGCCAACCCTTAGCGAGGGGGCGCAGGCTTTCTTAGCACAATCGGCAGAAGAAAATGGGATTTCCATAGAAGAGGCCGGTGTGAAGTTCGTCATGGAAAATCGTCCGTCTTCAGTGATTCAACGCATGGCAACGGTGGAAGAAGTGGCAAGTATGATTACCTACACATGTTCTAAACTGGCGTCAGCTACCACAGGGAGTGCATTACGAGTTGACGGCGGAGTTGTCGATTTTATTATGTAGCGGTTTGGCCGGATGCCGCACTCTTGGCATTTTCCTTGTTGGTATCCGGAACCACAGAACCTTTGAGTAAAGCATTTATTAACGCCGACATATCGATAATATGAATGACATGGGAATAATTTTGCTGCAACGTCAGTAATTTTTCATAGACGTCCAGGTCAATTCGCGACAATAACGCAAGACGCTGCTTTGTCATCGGGGTGGTAACAGATTCGGTTTTCTGGCATTCAATCCCCGCTACGTACAACTGGGTTTCTCCATCTTCCAATGACTGCTTTATTTTTTGCCGTAATGAAGACTCAAAACACTGTACCTGTGTAAGGTTGATAAGTTTGTTATCAGACTTGCGTTCACAGTGGATTGCCAGATGATAACGTTCGGCCTGTTGTAACAATTTGCGCAGCACCGCAGAGTCGGGTGGTGATTTGCCCATGTCAGCAAAGAAGCCGTGCAGCGGCGCATTATGGTCGCACACTGCAAAAGGGTGCAGGTCGTTGTTTTGCTGTGTGATGTACAGGGTTTTCATACGGTAGATCATTTGCCTGCCAGTGACCACTTGTAAAGCGGCGTTGGGATAATGACGGCTAACGACTTCCCACATGTAGCGGAAATACAGGGATTGCTGCAGCATAATGTTTTCAAAACTGGATTGTAGTGACGATGCTGAGCTGAGCTTTTTGAGCACTTTTGACGTGTTATCGGTGGTAATAGCGAGCAATCGCAACACCCCGGTTTGCTGATTATAATCCAGCACTTTATAACGTTGTGATTTAAGCTTGAAGTCGACAATAGTGACCTTTACCTCGGGCGGTAACTTGACCTCATGACAGTCGTGGATATGGAGCTGGATGCCACCTAGTGAAAAATCCCTCACCGTGGCAGCATAACTGCTCATCAGGCTTACTTTAACCTGGGCATCGGTTTCAATCCTGAAGCGCGGTTCCTTGCGCCGGTCGATATCATCATTCATTACGAAACGAAGGGGATACTGACTGTCGTTATCAATATACTGGCGGGGGAGTTTCGCTTTTTTGGGTGGGCTGAGTAATTGTAACGGGCCAATAGCCTCATTGATGGAGCGCATGAACAGAATGTGTCCCATTGACAAAATATCATTGTTATCCTGATGAGACATATCCTGCAGAATACACGCCGTTTCCTGACTGTCACGGCTAATCTTTGCCAACCGGTACTGCCAGAGTTCCAGACTGTTATTTTCTAATCCGAGTTGAATAAAGTTCGCCAGCAGATCCTGTCGCTCCAACTGACGTACGGTGGTACACAAGGATACCGGCGCGTTGTTCTGTTGAGCAATGGTCAGACGCAGCACAAAGGCTTCCTTAAAAGCGCTAAGTTCTTGCAAAATCCGCTGCAGCGCCGTTTTACCTGGTAATAACTGTTTACTTCGATAAGCCGGATTGCGCTGGGTGTTTACCGGGGTAAGAAGTACCATTCTGGGGGCTAGTGTCGCGCCGTCTTTTTTCATTAAAACGGGCAACCATGGCGCACTTTGGACAATTCTATCGCGGTCGAGCGCTTGCATCGAACGCTCAATTTCAAGGTCACGTTCAAGGGGTAAACGTAACATGACGCGGTTAAGGTATTGCTGAAAAACGGCCTGCCATTGCTTGTCCTGTTCCGCCAGTTGTAACACCGCATGATGGCGCTGAGAGGCGGCGTGATAGTCCACTTTTACATAGTCGAAATGAATCACTTTAGTGGCTGAACACAAGCCGGGTATAGGCGGGAAGTTGACCGGAATGTCTGTTACCGCAGTAAACTTGGGCGAGCGGGTACAGGCGATAGTCAGTTGTGTTGCACTTAAAGCAACAACAGCAACGGTTCTGCTATTTTGATAAGCCGGAGTAGTCACCGAGAAGTTGGGTGTTACGGAAAGGTCGTTGTTAAACTGAATATCCTGATACGTCTGCGTTTGAACCGTGAATGCCCTGATAATTTTTTCACGTAACTGACGTTGTACCAAGCCCTGATAGTGGGCTGAGTTGGTAATGGATTCAAACACCCCAACAGTGTACTGCTCCATGTAGCGGGCAGTTTCTCTTTGTAATATCTCAGTACCCACTTTATCGAGGGTCATTTCGATACCAAAATGCGAAAAGCGCTTTACCGGGAATTGAGCGAAGGCTGAGTTATCTGCCGGTGCGTCGGTTTGTGACGTTAAGCGGATCACTTCGTCTTTAATGACTTGCCTCGCCTGAGCATTGAGGCGTGATGAAAAACGGTTTAGCCCCTCCAGCAGTCTACCTTGCTGCTGATAGGGTATTAAAGCCTGGATCACAGGCTGATGTTTTTTTATTAATTCCTGATCTGTACTCATCTTGTTTGTTTTTATTTAAGTACAATTGGTAGAAAATAAACTTAGCACAGTTGTTCAGCAAAAAGCATGCATTTTTTTACGGTGGGCCGCCGCGCCACAGCAGGGTGGTTTGGCGCGTTGACAGGCAATCAGTTAAAGGGCCGAGACATCTGCATAAATGAGGTATTCTTCGATCAGGTCGTCATTAACCTTAAAGATATTACAAAACGGTATGGTCAGTGTGCTGTCATCAAAACGGGTATAGGTGACGGATCCCTGACAAATCACCCCGGTTGGGGTCGACCAGGTTTCTGTAACGTTGTGAGATAACGTTTTGATACTGCCAAAAAAGCCGTCGACTACCGTAGCAATGTTGGCCCGGCCTTCTACGATTGGTGCGTTGCCAAAGCGAAATGAGGCATGTTCGGATAAAAAGCCGGCAAAGGTCTTAGTGTCTTTATTGTCGATTGCTTGAAACAGGTTGTTCATGGTGAGTATCCTCTTGCCGGTAAAGCTGCTTGCGCATTTGCCTCTTTAGTCTGAAAAGTTATAAAACCATGTTGTGGCGCGATTGACCAGCAAAAAATAGCCGCCACGGGCAGGCTAGCAACTTTTTGTGGAAGCCTGTTCAATTTTTATCAGTCTGCCTTGCTTATCAAAGGCCAGCGCCACAAAAGTGCCATCAACCAGCGTCGGATCGACCCGCTGCAGTGCACGCAAATCATCAATCAGTTCAGGTGAAACCGTGATAGTCTGATTGTTGCAATCAGTGAAAAGCCAGTTGCCCTGGTGACTGGCAAGTATGGCGGGACGTGAATAAAACACATGTAAGGTGGCTAACTGTCGGCTAAATTCACGGTTATACAGGGTGAGTTTTTCGCGATAGTCGGGCAGGCCGGCTACGTCGTCCCGATAGCCATGGTATTCTACTTGCAGAGCTATTATCTTATTCTCAGGCATCGGCTGTTGAACAAACAGCGTGCCATTCACCAGCAGCAGTAAGCAGCCCATCGCGGCGGCCAGGGCCAGCCATTCGCGGCCGGGCAGTCTCGCTTTGACTTGCTGTAAAAAGTGCCAACGATGGCCGAATGACCGTTGTTCAAGCACGGCCCGTTTAATCCGCCCGGGGGCCGGATAACGTTGCTTTGCATCCTGATATGCCTGTTGCAGTGGATCTTGACGATCGGATTCGTTCATGATGATTTCCAGTGTTTTTTTAGGCTGTCGCGGGCATATCGCAAGCGTGTTTTTACTGTTTCTACCGGCACACCGCAAATAGTGGCGATGTCCTGTAGACTAAACCCTTCCTGCTGCAAAGAGAAAGCTTCCCGCTGTGAAAAGGGGAGTTGTTTTAACAACTGGTGAAAATCGGTTTCCTGGTCGCTGAATTGGGCGGTAGTGCTTAACGTATCCGGATCAGTATCGGCGTGCCAGCGTTTGGTTTGTCTGAACTCGTCGATAAGCATTCGGTGACCAATAGTAAATAACCAGGCCTGAAAACGCCCCTTGTCCTTATAATCCTGTCTGGATTCCATTACCTTAAGCCAGACCTTTTGGGTAACGTCCGCCGCTGTATTGGGATCACTCATCACCAGCAGATAGTAATACAGGTTATTACAGTGTTGATTGTAAAGTGCGCTAAGGGCAGCGCTATCACCTGTCTGGCGATAGCGTCTGAATAATGACTCGTTACAGCTTGTGGCTGTTCCCGTTTTCAGAAAAGTGCGTAGAAATCCGAATTTGGCAATCCCCACCTTTGGTCCTTACTGCTCTAGCTTGAAGGTGAGTACTACTTGTAACCCGGTTTGTCCAACAGGTACACCTTTTTCTAACTGTGGCTGATAACGCCATTTCGCCAGCGCTCGTTTGGCTTCCCGGTTAAAAATGCGTAGCGGCTCTGCATCCACTACGGTTATATTCGTGACTGTTCCCTGTGGAGTCAGGTCAAATGTCAATTGTACCCAACCCTCAATACCTTGTCTGGCCGCATCGGCCGGATAGCTGGGATTAACCCTGACAATAGGTCGGGCCGAAGTATCACTTTGTTGTCGAAAGTCGTTATTAATGGCTATTTGATTACTGGGTATTACCGGGTTTAGGTTAATGCTAATCTCATTCGGACCGGGATCGGATTCAACCGGCTCTGGTAGCGAGGGCGGTTGCTCAAGCGTTTTCTCCATGGGTTTAACCGGCTGTTTTGTATTGGTGACCGGTTCTTCCACATGCAGCAAAAAGTCGTCGATAACCACCGGGTCTTCAACTTTCGGGGCTTCGCCGTGTTGTTCTATTAATTTGGCCATCATCACAAACAGACCAAAAGTCACCAGTGCGGCCAGTATCAAATGACCAAATGGCCGAACATATTGACTGGTAGCGAAGGTTGGATTTGCGGTTAATTGCATAGTAAGTACTCCCTGGTTTTGGGTATAACGACTGGCGAACACAAAAGGGGTGAATTATTTTGCAAAAATTTTACTCTACAAAATCTTACAATTTTGAACTTGCCGGGTGCACTACAGCAAGTGATGCTGGGAGCCTAAGCGGCACGGCCTTGCAAAGGGGGGAAAGTGATGAAACCAACCAGGCAGCAACCTCAACCAGAGGAATCTGCTAACGATAACCCCTGGGAGTGGCTTTGGTCTATTGTGCTGGCTCTGGTGCTCACTGCAGCCATAGAGTTCGGAATCAACTATAGCTTACAGCGCGATTTACCCGGGTGGGGAAGTGTTTTGCTTTATCTGGGCTGTTATTTCCTGGTCAGTCAATGGTTATCCCGTAAACACCGGTCGGTAAAGACCACGCCGCATCCCGCTAGCCAATGGCCGGTGAGTGGTCCTATAGCAAAAGTAGGGGCATGGGGGATGTACTTTACTTTTGTACCTACGCTGCTGCTTTCTGCTTTTAACCCCTGGCTGTTATGGGGACAGATTCGTCAACTGGTAGGGCAGGCTGAAATCAGCAAGCGGCTTAAACAACGTCCTGAACCGATTGCCCGTTATCAGTTAAAAGTAAGGTATCAACTGCCATTTGACGGTGAGTGGCTTATTTATAATGGTGGCCTTAGCCCCGAGACATCCCATTCGTGGCATGTTCTTACCCAACGCTATGCTTATGACTTTGTGAAAGCCGACGCTGACTTTTGCCGTCATCAGGGAAAAGGTAATCAACTCAGTCATTATTACTGTTACGCACAGCCTATTCTTGCCGCTGCCGCCGGCCAAGTGGTTTGTGTCACCGATAATATTGGTGATGCGCCGGCCGTTGGCTATGGTGTAGCAGATTTCATGTGCCGCCATATTGCAGGTAACCATGTTGTTATTAAACATGCGGAGAATGAGTACGGTTTTTATGCCCATCTTATTGCGGGCAGTATTACAGTTAAACTTGGCGATATTGTGCAGGCGGGTCAGTCCATTGCTCGCTGCGGCCACAGTGGCCATTCCAGTGAGCCCCATCTGCACTTTCACATACAGGACGATGAAGATTTTTATACGGCTATGGGATTACCGGTGCGATTCAGCAATATTCTGCTGGATGGCAAGCCCAGGTCGGGACCGGTGGAAATCGTCAGGGGGCAGCGTGTATCACCGCAGCGTGAGACACTACTAGCGCCACATAAGGAGAGTCAATGAACCATATTAACAACCAGCCAGAAGATTATTTTGGTTGTTATGGGAAAAACGCAACGGCGGCGTTAGCGTTATTAATGCCGGTGGTTGATAAAGCGCTAAAGGCCCATGAAATTGGCGATTACCAGGCTTTTCGCGCGGTGATGGCGGACTCGCTGGCGGCCAGAATTACCCCTGCAGGTTTTCAAAAAGCCTTTGAACAAATTACGCCTCAACTGGGTAAGCTGGAATCAAAACGGCTGATAGCATCGGTTAACCGGGCGGGAAACCCAAGGCTGATTTTTGTCGCCAGATACGCTAATACCAGCGACGATATTGTGATAAACATCACCTTCAGCAATCACTCTGAACCACCGCTTATTGACGAGTTGTGGATAGAGTAATCCAGGCTCACTGGCCGGGTAATGCTTGATTAAGGTTTTTTAACCGGTAGCCATTGCCGCGAATTGTGGTGATCTCAAGACCTGCTGAGGGCGGTAGCTTGTGCCTTAGTCTGCTGATATAGACATCCACGATGTTAGTCAGCGGGTCACTATTGCTTTGCCATACACGGCTTAAAATACGTTCCCGGGTAAGCACTTTATTTTGCGACTCTATAAAATAACTCAGCAGGTTAAACTCAATATTGGTTAGGGTAAGCTCCTCTGCACTCCCATTGTGAATAATGCTTGCCAGCTTTGATTCTAAGTCCAGTACCATGTTGGCAAACCGTAATTGCCTGGTTTGTGCTTCGGGTTGAGCTCGGTGGCGTCTTCCCAATGCATTCACGCGGGCCAGTAGCTCGTCGAAATCGAAGGGTTTACATAAATAATCGTCTGCACCTTTGTCCAGTCCGTTCACTTTTTCGCCAATATCGTCAAGAGCTGATAACAGTAAAACCAAAGGCCCATGGCCTGGTTGCTTAAGGGCGGGAAGAATATCAACGCTGTCGTTCTCGCCAAACATCCGATCTAGCACCAGCAGATCCGGCTTCTCCCGTTTAACCAGGTCAACCAGGTTGTGCAGTGCAGTCTCTTTAATGCATTCAAAGCCCTCTGCAGTAAGACCCCGGTACAGGAAGTTCACTAAAGAGAGTTCATCGTCGGCAATCAAAATTTTCATGAAACAACATCCATTGGCAAATCAATTTGAAACAAGGTGCCTTCTCCTGGTGTTGAGTTAACCTGAATTTCGCCACCATGTGCTTCAACTATCGCTTTGGCGATAGCCAGACCGAGCCCTAGTCCCTCAGATTTATGCTTAAAGCGTACGAAACGCTCGAAGATATGATTAATATCTGAAGGCGAAATCCCTTCACCAAAATCCTTTATTTCTATGCAGGCACTGGCGTTTATTTGTTTAAGAGACACTTTAACCGGCATATGCGGCGCTGAATATTTGCATGCATTATCAAGGATGATTGCCACTACCTGTTTAAGACGCTGATGGTCAAAACTCACTTGCAACGCTTTGGCATTGTTGTCTATATCAAGCGTAAACTGACGATCTTCGTGCAGACGTTGCCATTGGCTCACCTGATTTTGTAAAAAGTCGCCAAGTGGCTGACAGGCGGTGTCGAGTTTTAACCGGCTTAGTTCGGCTCGGGCCAGTAACAATAAATCATCTACCAGCTCACTAAGATTGACAGCCTGAAGCAGAATTGAGTCGAGGGTTTCCCGATAAACTTGTTCTGAAGCAGAGGACTGACGCAGTGTTACCTGAGCTTCGCCCCGGATAATGGTAAGCGGTGTTCTGAGCTCATGGGAGACGTCAGCAAGAAACTGACGCCGCCGGGAATCGACTTTGGTGAGTTGTTCATTCACCTGGCTGATTTCCCGGGTTCTTTGTTCGACCTCAAACTCAAGTTGCCTGCGAGACTGTTCGGCTTTCATTTCGTGATCAGCCAGTCTTGAGGCCAGCAGGTTGAGTGATTTGACGAGTTGAGAAAACTCAGTATCCAGCGTTTCGGGCAACCGCTGGTGGTAATCACCTGCTGCTATGGCATTAGTACCGTTATTGATAATGGTAAGCGGCTGGTAGAGCTGATTAAACAGCCAGTAGCAGGCGAGAATAATACACGGCGTAGCAAATAGTGCTATACCAACGGCAAACCACACGATAGCGGTATTTAGTGTTTCTATTTTGGCATTGATTGCCGATACCACATTACCCTGACGCACCACTGCGGCATTGATGGCTTCCCGGAATTCGTTATCGATTTTCACTTCAAGCAGGGATTGCAGACGGAACTGTTGATCAAGCGGAGTATCATTGTAAGTGGCAGTAATGGCTTTGAATTCGTTGGTGATGGCGTTAATGAGCGCCGCCAGTTCATCGGTGTCTTCAATACTGCCAGCCGTCATTCTACTGCCTAGTGCCTGCCGTTGCTGTAACTCAAGACGCCTGATTTTTTCTAAGGACTGTGCAATCAGCGCTTGCTTATTACGAATGATGGCCTGATTGGCACTTTCGCCAAAGATGAGCTCATCGGTGAGCTGCTTAAACATGCGATAAGAAATGCTGCTTAGCTTTTGATGCTCTGCCAGCAGGGTTTGCGCTGTATTGCTCTGTTCCAGGTTGATTTGTGTCAGGTAGGAGGAAGCAGCCGTAAAGCAAAGCGCAATCATCATTATGAGCCCGGAGGTGATCCCAAACAGGTAGATTTTTCGCTTATACATAAACTTACTTAGCCATTATTTTGCTTTTTATACGCATTTTTCCGAAAAAGAGCACAGTTTAGACTACGCTTTTTGAAGGCACCGTTTAAACTGTTCGTATCACATTCGATTAGTCCGGATTTACCGGTCAGGTGCTGTTTAGTGTCTGGCAGACACTAACCTGATGTAGAAACAATTTACAGGTAGAGTATTGTATGTTCTGGCAACAGAAGACGAAGACCAACCAGGCTATTCAGGCCCTCGAGCAAAGTATTATTGCGGTAGTCAGCATTGACGAAAAAAATAAGGTCACTTTTTTTAACCGTGCCGCAGAACAGATCTGGGGCTATCGAAAAAACGAAGTCATGGGCAAAAATGTCGCTATGTTACTGCCTCATGAATTGCGCGCTAATCACGATAGTTTTGTAAACCACCATCGCCAGACCGGTCAGGATAAAATTGTGGGTAGCTCCAGGGACGTACAGTTACAACGTAAGGATGGCAGTAAGCTGTGGGTACAGCTGTCATTATCTAAAATCTCGCTCAACGGGCAAATTCATTACACCGCCTTTGTGCGAGATATTTCGCAGGAGCGGGACTCCAGAGAAACCATGGCGCAAACCCTCGAGCAGGCGCTGGATGCGGTAGTCTGCATCGATGAGCATAATTGCGTTACCTTGTTTAATGCCGCAGCTGAAATCCTCTGGGGTTATGACCGTCAGGAAGTACTCGGACAAAACGTTAAAATGTTGGTGCCGCAAGCCATCCAGGCAAATCACGATAGTTATGTGAATGCCAATCGCGAAACCGGGCAGGATAAAATCGTGGGGACCAGCCGGGAAATTAAAATCGAACGAAAAGACGGTGAAGTGCTGTGGGGTCAGTTATCGTTGTCGAAAGTCAGGCTTGAAAACAAAACGCTGTATACCGCGTTTGTAAAAGATGTGACCCAGGAAGTATTCATGCGCGAAGAGCGGGAAATGCTCTCTATGGTGGCTAATGAAACCGATAATTCAGTGATTATAACCAATCCGGCGGGTGAAATTGTCTACGTAAATAAAGGGTTTGAGCGGTTAACCGGTTACGTACTGGCGGAAATAAAAGGTAAGAAACCAGGCAGTTTTTTACAGGGACCGGAAACATCAAAGGACACCATTGCCAGCATTCGCAAGAACCTGCATGACCATACGCCGTTTTATGACGAGATTCTCAATTACAGTAAAAACGGAGAGCCTTACTGGGTGTCACTGTCCATTACGCCGATTCTTAACGAGCAGGGGCAAGTAAAAAACTATATCTCGGTACAGGCTAATATTACCGAAGTTAAACAAATGGCACTTGATTTCACTAGAAAAATCAATGCTATCGACAATTCACTGGTGTTAATCGACATTGATAAAGACGGTCAACTCAAAACCCCCAGTGATCTGCTGGCGGGCAAACTGGGTTCAAGTGCCACTCAGCAGGCCTTTGTTGACCATGTTTTAAATGCACTCACGGCGCAACAAAAAACGGAATTGCAGGATAGTGGCAATATTAAATTGCAAATCAATTTTGGTCAGGGTGACTTCCTCTTGTCACTGGATGCCGGGATTTGCGCTCTGAAGAATTTTAAGGATGAAATTACCCAATACGTATTATTTGGCATTGATATTACGGCCCGCAGGATTGCGGTCAATCAAACCCAGGAAGCGATGAAAGGCGTGCTGGGTGTGAGCCAGACGATCAGCAATATTATTGGCACTATCAACGGTATTTCTGAGCAAACCAACCTGTTAGCGCTGAATGCGGCTATTGAGGCAGCGCGGGCGGGTGAAGTAGGGCGCGGCTTTGCTGTGGTGGCAGACGAAGTCAGAAATCTGGCTTCGCATTCACGGGATGCCAGTAATGAAATTGATAAACTGGTGAAAGATACGGTTACCCGAATAGATGACCTGGCCGGAATGTTGGGTAAAATTGATAAGTAGGAGACCGGGCGAATTGCGCACCCTGTGCAGTTGGCCTGATTATTGGTTAATTAAAGCACAGGCATTAAAATGAATAGCGTTAACACCATTTAACTGTGGCCTGGCAAACAAAAATCCCTGGAATTTGCGCACCCCGGCAGTATTCAGCCATAGCCATTCGTCAAAGGTCTCCACACCTTCTACAATAAGATGGCTACCAGTAGCGTTGGCAAACTCAAATACCGAATGCAGTATGGCCTGACGGGGGCCATTTTCATGGATACCACGGGTAATGGCGCGGTCCAGCTTAATTTTATCCGGCATCAAATCTGCTAGTAACGAAAGGCCGGCGTAACCCGCGCCAAAATCATCTAGTGCCAGGCGGATCCCCGTGGCACGAATGTCTTCGATTACGGCAAAAAAAGTGTCACTTTCTTTCACCATTTCACTTTCGGTGATCTCCAATACTAATTGTTCTGGTTGCAGACCACCTTCCTTCAGGTAGCGCAATAATTCATTTACCACCTGTTCTTTCTGGGTTATTGCGCCCGGCAGTAAATTAACCGATAAAGACTGGCCAGGCTGTAATAGTTTTGCTCCTTGCGTGATGGCAATCGCCTTAGATTTTAAATCGAATTCATATCGTTGTTGTTCGGGCAGATCGGCCAGGATTTGCTCTGGATAGTCCCCTTTATGATTACGTAATAATGCTTCGTAACACGAGATGACGCCAAGCCGGGTATCGACAATCGGCTGAAAGGCAAACTGAATCTGACTGGCAGGGTAGGGCTCCAGCGTAATTGCGCTGGTGGCAATTTTACAGTTAAGCGAAGCTTTGTCTTCTGCCGAAACGCAACTGCGCCAACGGCCGGTAGCAAAGCTGTTAAGTAGCGAAAATATTCTGCTGTCGCGCCTTACGGTCAGATCTTGTGGCAACCAGTAGCACTGGTTATCTGGATTTAAAACTAAGCTCCGTAAATTCCATTTCCCAAATTCGCGCTGGGAACAGGCACTGTCTAGTACTTTTACAATATTGGTATGACGTGGGTCAGTTTTAATATGTTCAAACAGACCGTGAATGGTTTTGCCTTCACCTTCGAGGATCTGAAAGAAGAATTCACCATCAAACAGCAATAAACCGGTTACGTTGTTGGCTTTATTGAAGGGGACTGAGTCAGCGACGATTTTATCAATATCCTGCTCAAACATCTTATGGGTTGTCCGACTCCGATACACCAGTTGTCTTAACATCAACGACTCCAACGATTACAGGTTACTGCTCCACATATTTAGTATAGGCACAAAAAGGTATACGAAAAGCGCTCTTCAAAAGTTTATTGATGCAGGTTAACGCACTTGTTCAGACGACCGAATCCCCGGTTTTTGCTTTTTAATGTTCTTTTAATCTTCCTTTCAAGCTTTATTCAGGCTTAAACAATACGCTTATTTATGTAGAACAGGCGGTGATTATTCAGCACTGGTTAGTTATCCAACCTCGGAATAAGTGAGTAATGTTATGCAAAAATTGAACTTAAAAATGTTAGTTGTTCTGTCGTTTTCTTCGGTCGTGCTAACAGGGTGCGCTACCGCACAGTCTCAGCAATTGAAAAACGCTACTAATGAGCCCGCGACAAACGGTGTGCCTGCGTCGGTTATAGATAATCGTCTGCTCTATTCGGACACCTGTATATCAGAGCGCGAAGTGGTTGAGGCTCAGAAACTTTGGGGAGATGGCATTGTTCGCATCGGTTCGGTGTATTCATCCAATGGGGACTATAAAACGGCCGCGGCGGACTTTATTCAGGATATGTACGGATACGACCTGAGCAGCGTGTTATTTAAACCGACGCTGGCTGCGAAGGTGCAGTTCAGATCGAGCTTTGACGCGGCATTATCCTACTTTGTTGGCGGCAATGAGGCCTACTCAGAAGATAAAGGCTTTGCAATCAAGCCTTATACCAAAGTGAAATTTGATAATGTTGGGATTATTAACAATAGCTGCAGCATGGCGGTGGCCATGGGGAATTATTATTTTACCGACACTAATGGTGGGGAAACCAAGGTCGAATACACCTTTGCCTACGTTAAAGACAAATCCGGTCAACTAAGAATTGTTGCTCACCAGTCATCATTGCCTTATTCACCGGCCTGAACCCTGTTTAGGATAAAAGCAAAGGGTAGCTTCTGAGTGCTACCCTTTATTATGCTTAATATACTGTTCCATTACCTGCTTAACGAATGCCTGACAATTGGTGGCAGTAGAAGGGTCGTAATGGCCGCCGTTAGTCAGATTATTGGAAAGTACCCGTATCCCCAAAAAAGGGATGCCATAACTGTGGGCAACCTGAGCTGCTGAGGCGGTTTCCATCTCTTCAGTGCTGGTCCCGAATTTATCATGTAGCCAGGCAATACGGTCGAGTTCATTATTCCAGAAATTACCACTGGCGATAGTGCCTTCCACTACCTTACCACGCTTATACTGATCTTCTACCGCGTGGGCCGCGGCGAGTAATTCAGCATCGCCAAGATAGTAACGTATACGTTCAGCATCTTTGGCGGAGTCTCCCTCGCCGGCACTGCCCTCGGAGGCGAGTAAATCCATAGGTAACCATTCAAGCGGCTTAGATCCCTCACCTTCATCACGAAAAGGCGTTTTATAATTACTTGCATTGACGCTTCGTTTACCCAAAACAATGTCGCCAACCTGCAAATCAGGATCGTGACCACCAGATGTACCCTGGTTAATAATGGCCCTTGGGTGATAACGCTCAATACCAATGGCCGTAGCGGCCGCAGTGTTTTCCAGGCCTTTGCCGGTTTGTGCTACGACAACCGGGTAGCCTTTGTAGGTACCAATATAAAACGTCGCCTGGCCTGCTTTTTCAGTGCGGACATTGCTCAGTAACGACGCGAAATATTGCGCTTCGATGGGCATTGGCCCCTGGATCATGACAGGTGGTAAGGCCTGCTGTGACGTGCTTATCTCTATACTTCGAAACGCATCTGCGTAGGTTAAAAAACTGCTTAAAGACAAGGCCAGCAACAGGAAGCAGGTGTAGCGTTTTTTCATTATTGATACCTTGATGAGGTTAGAGGAACCATTTCCAGACAATAAAGACAACCAGAAAGCCAAACAAATAAACCAGGCCGGCCCGGCTTAACCACAGTACCACAGGACCGCCTCTGAGTGATTCCGGGATATCGTGACGGTTGACCAGCCGGTAGTTCAGCCAGGCGAATACCGGAGTCGTCATAAAGGCCAGGGTCATGGCAAAACCCAGCATCGCCAGCAGGGCAGACTGGAAGAACAATACCATGGCAAAACTGGCTGCAGCTACCAGTAACAGCCATACCGCAAACACGCTATCAGACACATCCTGCTTACCTTTTAGCAGGGTGTAGCATTCCGCCAGCGCCCGAGAGTACCCGTCGTACACCGTAATGGCTGAGCCAAAAATACACAGAAAAGCGATAACAGCAATCAGATAACGGGACCACTCGCCGATGGTGGATGCATACAAATCCACTAACTGGTGAGAAAAGCCAATACCGCCGCTGGCCAGTTCCTGCCCGCTGCCATGCAGAACCAGACTGCCCAGTGCCAAAAACATTAACGCCAGCAGTAATGTCACCAGATAGCCAAGGTTGAAATCGAATAAGGCCGATTGTGGTGTCACCTTGGCTTCGTGGCATTGTTCTTTTAGCCATAACGATGTGATACCGGAAATTTCAATCGGGGCGGGCATCCAGCCCATGGTGACCACCAGAAAACCGATAGCCGCTAAGGTCCAGGGAGACGGCGACTCAAACTCGGCAGGTGCTACCGGGCCTTGCTGCCAGGCGATCACAGTGGCCGAAATGGTAGCGATGACCAGGGCTATCATAATAAGCTTCGCCAATTGATTAAGTGCGTGGTAATGGCCGGCCAGAAGGATAACCAGTGATACGATGAGTAATACCGCGGCCAGCCAGGGCAAAGCCACATCAAACGGAATAAAGTAGCCCAGCAAGCTGGCGGAGAACAACAATAGTGCTGCGGCATTAACGAAGGAGGAAATGCCGTTCAGCGCAAAGCTCATCAGTAAGTAGGGCTTACCCATAGTCAGGTAACCCTGCTGCAGGGTTTTGCGGCTGCTAATGGTATAACTGACCCCGGCCCGGAAGAACGGGTATTTAAACAGGTTAACGACGAGGATTAGCAAAGCCAGTTGCCAGCCAAATTTGGCCCCGGCCTGCGTCGAAGCCACCAGATGGCTGCCACCAATGGCTGCCGTAGCCATGAGTACACCCGGACCGAGTAGTTTAATTAATTTTGCAAAGGATAATGGGGCTTGGCTGTCAGCGCCTGACTGCATTGAGGGCACTTTATGTTCCTGTTGATTAATGGGGTATAAAAAGATAAGTCCAGTGTAAACTATTCTGCATCAGTGTTTGAGAGGAATTTATCCACTTTATCGGGGTTTACACCGTAATCTTGTGCCGACTATTCTAAAGTTTGCCATTGTATTAGGATAGGTGTTGCAGAAAGTGTTCTGCTAAGGAAAATAGTGAACGGAATCCATGCAAAGTGATTTGTAGGTTTTTTTAATCGCTTGTATGTGCACTTCTTTCAGTTTTTTGTAGCGCAACTGATCGCGATGGCACTGGTAATTGAGTTGGAGCTCAATACGCACGCTAGTCTATGTCAGACTGTAGTGGTGCTCCTGGGGCTTAACCTGGTGATCGCGCTTTGCTTACTGGCCTTTAACCGTGGCCCTTCACGTCTTGAACCGTTCGGTATTTTAATTAGTAATAATCACCTCACTGTTATTGAGTTTGGCCGCAAACACACCATTGATAAACAACATTACGGTGGTTGCCTGATGATTCGGGATATTCACTTTAGTGACTATGCGTTATCCTCGGTACAGAGCGGGCAGCGGTTTAAAGAGTTAGGTTGTGACAGCAAAAGTCGTTAAAACTCAGCAACATTTCACCGGACTTGGCTGTATGGTGACCGATGAAAACGATTAAAGCCATGCTGCGCCGTGACAAGCAGCGCATGCAACTATTACAGACCGTACAGGCATTGCAGTTGCCGGATTGTTTTATTGCCGCCGGATTTGTGCGCAATATGGTTTGGGATCACATGCACCGCTATACGCCTACACCGCTCAATGATGTGGATGTTATTTTTTATGACAAGCAACAACAGTTAGTATCTGAAGACATTGAAAAGAAACTGGCAAAAACGTTGCCTGGTATAAACTGGCAGGTTAAAAATCAGGCCGTGATGCATCACCGCAATCAGGAGCCGGCTTATCAAAACAGTACCGACGCCATGCGTTACTGGCCAGAAAAAGAGACGGCTGTGGGTGTGCGCCTGAATGACTATTACCAGTTGGAACTGGCTGCGCCTTTTGGGGTTCAATCTTTGCTTGAAGGCAAACTCACGTATAATCCACGTCGCAGTAAAGCAGTCTTTGAGCAGCGAATAGCCAGCAAGCAATGGTTGGAAAAATGGCCAAAGCTACAGGTAATAAGGTAAGCGAACGTACTTGTCAGGCTATGCCTGATACATTACCAGTCATGACGGCATTTAGTCTCCGGCAGTGGTGCCGTCTGTCAAATTGTTAGCCAGTCGCTTTGTTGCTGCAGTGACAGGCAGAAGCACCGCAAACCGCCGCTACAGGGGGAATCAGGAATGAATTTTTATGAGCAAGCTTAATACCTGGCGAAAGGGTTATCACCACCAACCGCGCTGGTTGCGTGTCAGTGAATGGTGCCTGCTGGCTTATTTGCTTTATGCGTTGTTACTGGGGCTGGTGACGCCCTATGTGTTAACGTCTAAATTGCCTGATGCATTATCACAAAGCCTCGGGCGTGAAGTGACAGTTGAGTCCATCTCAATTAATCCTTTCCTGTTACGTGTGCGGGTGACTAACTTTCGTATTGCAGAGGCAGACCAAAGCGATGACTTTGTGCGCTTTACGCAACTGGAGGCCGATGCGGCATTTTGGCGCACCGTATTAACCTTTACGCCAACCCTCGAACATTTTTATTTAAACGGCCCTTATGCGCGGTTAGGCCGTGAACAGGGCGGGGAAACCACGGAATTTAACTTTTCAGATATCATTCGGCATGTCCAGTCAAAATCGGCATCTGAACAGGCTAAAGAGGAACCTGATGATGAAGGCAGCATTCCACACCTGCGCCTTGGCTTGCTGAGCGTTACGGATGGCAAGCTGGAAGTCTATGACCGGGTGAGCGGTGCAGAACTGGAATATCCCGACCTGGCGCTGGAACTGATTAACCTGGATACTCACGCCACGATTTCGGATACTGCGCGAAGCGAGGACGACGGCAGTCCGGATAATTTGTATCAGGTAAATGTGACCACAACGGAAGGGGGCATGTTGTACGTGGATGGTCTGTTTCAACTGGCACCACTGGCCTTAACCGGCAAAGTAGTGATAAAAAAGCTCGCGCTGCCACCGTTATGGCCGTTGTCTGATGATATTATCAAAGCGCGGTTAAGCGACGGTACCCTGGATTTCTCGGTGGACTATGAGGTAAGTGAAACTCAGCAAGGGGTGCGGTTCATGGCAAGTGACGGCCAGCTGGCCATTCACTCACTGGCGCTGTCTGATACAGCGAGTCAACGCATCTCGCTGGATACCTTTAGCTTAACCGATATGCAGCTCGACACCAATTCACAACGTGTGGAGATTGCCAGTTTGAATCTTAAAGCGCCTTATATCAATGGCGTGTACGACAATGACGGACTGGACCTTGTTAGTCTCCTGATGCCGGCCGGTTTTGCTCAAACGAATACAGAACCCGACGTTAACTCACAATCCGAGGCCGCAACCGCATGGCAGGTTGTGCTGGGTAAGCTGGCGATTAGCGAGGGCGATATTCAACTGCAAGACAAGGCCATTGCGCAAAGCATGTACTGGCGGGTACACCCGATAACGGTGACGACCAGTGAAATAGACAGTCACTTCTCAGCACCAGTTGACTATGATGTCTCACTGACTATCAGCGGTAATTCTCAGGCTATTCCCGAGACTGCTCAGGGGGAAATAGTCACTCGCGGCAGCGCCGATCTGGCAACTCAGGCAGTTACCGGTGAACTCACTCTCTCGGATATCGCGCTGTCACAGGTCCAGTCTTACTTGGCTCCTTTCGTAAACCTATCCTTATCGGAGGGCGCACTGTCTGCCACTACCCGCTACAAAGTCGCCGACAGCGGCAAAACATTGCGGGTGAGCGGCGATGCCAGCGTTGCCAACCTGACCATTCTGGATGGATTGCACTACGAGCCATTAGTAAAATGGCAAACTCTGGACATCGCCGATCTGCGTTTCAGTCGTGATGAAAATACGCTGGATATCGCCTCCGTTGATATTACCGCGCCCTATGCGAAGATCCTTATCGATGAGCAAAAACGAACCAACATCGGTGCCATTCTACGTAGTGGTGAAACAGTCAAAAATGACAGGGAAGCGTCTTCTGACAATGCGCCGGAAATCGGTAACGCTGAGGGGGGCTCGGTACCGCTGGCAATCAGCATTGCGGCGATTAACCTGACTAACGGTAGTGCTTATTTTGCCGATGAGTCTTTAACACCGCAGTTTGCGTCGAGTATTGAGTCGTTAAATGGATCTATTGAGCAACTTACCTCTGATGCGGGAAGTGCCGCTAAGGTTGCGATTAACGGAAAAATAGATAGCTACGCGCCGGTTTCCCTCAAGGGCGAAATTAACCCCTTACTGGAAGCGCTGTTCCTCGATCTGGACTTTGCCGTCGAGGGCGCAGAGCTGACCTCGGTGAACCCCTATTCAGGCACTTACATGGGGTATTACATCGACAAGGGGTTATTGTCGCTGGATGTAAGCTACAAGGTGAAAAATAGTGAGCTAGAAGGTGACAATCATGTGGTCATTGATCAACTCACGCTGGGCAGAAAAAGCGATTCCGAACAGGCGCTGAGTTTGCCGTTGGGTCTTGCTGTAGCGTTGCTGCAGGATAACGATGGGGTGATCGATCTGGGTCTTGAGGTGTCGGGCGATCTGGATAATCCGGATTTCAGTTTCGGGTCGATTATTTTAAATGCCCTGGGCAACCTGATCACCAAAGCCGTGACCGCGCCATTTACCTTTCTGGCCAGCCTGGTGGGCAGTGAGGATGAACTTAACCGGGTCGATTTTACCGCTGGCCAGGTTTCACTTAATGAACAAGCTACACAACGCCTTACCATGCTGGCCGAAGCGCTCAATAAGCGACCGGGTTTACGGGTGAGTATTGAGGGCACGGTTGATGCCGTGAGCGACGCCCGGGAACTGGCCGTGGTGCAACTACACCAGCAACTACTTGAGCGCAGTGAGCTGGATACTTTACCGGATAATCTGACTGCCAGTAATGTCCCCCTTGAAGGACCGCTGGCGAATGCCCTGGAAACCCTGTTCAGCGAAACGCTTGCGGTTTCTGTTCAGGACGAACAACAGCGGATCCGGGCGCAACTGCAAAATAATAACGACGAACCTGTCACCGAACAGCAGGTCACGCGGGCCCTGCATATTGCGATGTACAATCGCTTGAGAGACAGTATTTCTATTACCGAAAATAAGCTGACGGCACTGGCTCAGGAGCGCGGCAAGCGAGTGAAAGCCTATTTGGTTAATCAGGCTCAGGTAGAAGCCGGGCGGCTTTTTTTACTTAACAGTCGGGAGCATCTGCAGTCTCAGTCGAGCAGTGTGGAGTTGTCGCTGCAGGCAGATTAAGTGGATTAGTCACCATTACTCAAAAACAGAAGCGAGATCAAACCTGACAAGTTTCTTGGGTACGCAGAGCGGACATTGGATTTTCTGACCGTATGCGCTAACCGCGCCTGCAAGGAAGCTGATTTTGCACGGTCGGTATAACACGCTGTTAGCGCAGCGAGGGAATAGTGTATGAGCTAGTCAAAGAATTGATAAGGGCAACTATGTCCGCTACTGACAAAATTCCCCGTCAGGCCCTTTCTGTCATGATATCAGTTGTAAAGTACCTTTAGCGCCTTGCATCCCGCCAATTGCTTTATTTAATGAAATTTGATATCCAACTAGAAAAAATGATAACGGCTCATCAGATAGATATTACAGTTTTAATGGATTTTATATGATACAAGCAGTAATTTTTGATATGGACGGGACTCTTATTGATTCAGAGCCTTTGTGGAAACAATCCGAAGAAGAGGTTTTTTCATCTGTCGGTGTCAATGTATGTAAGAAGCTTTCTGCTAAAACTGCCTCTATGACGACGCGAGAAGTCACTGAATTTTGGTTTAGCCATTTTCCTTGGGCGGGTAAAAGTCTAGAACAAGTAGAACATGAAGTTATTGACCGTGTAGCAACACTTATTACTGAGAAGGGTGAGTCACTGGATGGAGTAAAAGAAGTCCTGGATTTTTTTCATAGAAAGGGTCTGAAAATAGGCTTGGCGACAAATGCTCCTGCCAGATTAATTCCGGTAGTGCTAAATAAACTTGGTATATCTAAGTATTTTCATTGTACATCGTCTTCGGAGCACGAAGTTCAAGGAAAGCCGCATCCAGCAGTTTATTTAACGACCGCAAAAAAATTAAAGGTTAACCCTTCAAAGTGCATTGCATTCGAAGATTCGTTATCCGGAATCATCTCTGCCAGAAAGGCGAATATTAAGACTGTCGCAGTCCCACACTGGTCAGAGTTTTCAAATAAAAAATACAATATATCTCACCTAAAGATCAGTCGATTAACAGACTTTAACGATTTTCATCTGGAAGAACTAGCGAATTGTGTATAAGTATGCATACGCAGAGTGGGGCCAGAACAGGCAAAGCTCTGGCCTCGTATAAGTTCTGGCGTTGATGCTAAATGTCCACTTCCGACTTTGGATTTAATAGGCGTTTATTTATTTAGCGTAGTGCTTTTTCTCAGCGACTGATTAAGAAAATCAATAAATGAGGTCACTTTCAATAACGGGTACTTTCTGCCCGAATAAAATGCATACAAGACTAAATCATCAGGTTCTTCGGGCAAATCTATTTTGATTAGTTCACCGCTTTCCAGCTCATTACGACAAGCATCCAGGGGCAATATCGCAAAGCCTAAAGCATTTAACGCGGCTGCTTTTGCCATTTGCCCACTATTTACTTTGTAGGTCGATGAAACATTAATCGTAAGGCCATTTTTGAAGCGCCATGGCATGCCTTGCAACACTGATAAACTCGTAATACAGGGGGAATTGCTGAGTTCTTTCAGTGATTCAGGTTTTACATGGTGTGACAGCAATTGCGGTGCTGCGACAATACAGCTGGGTAGGCGTATAATTTCTTTTGCAATCCAACCGGAGTCTTCCAGCCGGCCGCGATCAAATTTAAATAATATATCGAACCCTTCCATCAAACTATCAGTGGGATTGAGTTGCGTATCATAACTTAGATTAATTCTGGGGTGTTGAGCACAAAATTGTGCAATGGCATCGGCAAGAAAAGGTAAATCAGGTGCAACAATTTTCAAATGGCCTGCAATGCTATTTCCATAGCGGTGAACCTCTCCAAGCGTATCACTCATAGCCGTCATTAATGGTGAAAGTCCGTGGTATAACTGTTTACCCGCTGTTGAGGCTACCATCTTTCGTGTAGTTCGCTCGAGTAAGCGAACATTCAGGGCTTGTTCTAATAATGCCACATGTCTGCTGACATTCGAGGTAGGCTGTCCGAGTTTTTCTGCTGCCAGTTTAAAACTACCTGATTTAAATACGCAGTTAAAACTCAATAACCACTTCAATTCAACCTTATCTAACATAATTGTCTCATTTTATGGGATTGTTAAAGTAAAAATACCATGTTTATCCTGCTGTATAAATTTGAGAAGGTTGCCTTATACTTCGATACAGGACATTAAGAGTGAAAACAGTGAAGAATATAGCCATCATCGGCGGTGGCATCGCAGGCTTGTCTCTGGCAATCCTGGCCCGAAAGCAAGGTATTAACGTAACATTGTTTGAAAAGTACACTACGTTTTCTGGCTCCGGTGCAGGCACCACCCTTTGGCCTAATGGTACCTTTGTACTTGAACAATTGTGTGGGCTGGACAAGTTTATCGGGCAGGCTGGGAGGCCCCGATTAATGTGCCAGTATGATCGCCAAGGCGTTCAGAAGAATGAGTTTAATATTGAGGAACTGAATACTGCCACAGGATTCCCGACCTTGAGTATTCTAAGACGTGATCTGCTCCACATTCTCTCTGAACAACTGAATAAGCTGAACATAACGGTACATTTTAATCACAATATACACGCTAGAGAGATCCCAAAACTTCAGGAACAGTTTGATTTGGTTGTCGGTTGTGACGGCCGCCTCCAGTCTCCAGTCCGCGAGATACTGTATAAAAAGACTATTGCTCCGCAATACCAAGGTTTTGTTAATATCATTGGGATTAGTAAATTAAAACAAACTCATTCAAACCAAACGATTCAGGAGTATCGCGACAGTGGAGAAAGATTTGGGATCGTTCCTGTAAATAATCAATTCTGCTATTGGGCGGCTGCCTGGCCATGCTCGATCGATAAGAAAAGAACACAAAAAAGTTGGCATCATGAAATGCATCAACGTTTCGCCCGCTGGCCTGACGATATCCAAAAGGTATTAGATTGCTCGGAAGAAAGCTCTGTTAAGCGCATATTCGTGCATGATATCGACCCTCTACCTTACTGGCACAACAAAAACCTGGTCATGATTGGAGACGCTGCGCATGCTTCATTACCAACCTCAGGCCAGGGTGCTTGCCAAGCACTTGAAGATGCATGGCATTTATCCAGGTTGTTAAGCCGCCATTCGACGTTAGACAAAATGTTAGGTGATTTTTATACGAAGCGCATACATAAAACAACGAGTGCGCAAAATATTGGCAGACATGTGGCGCAGCAAATCTTTCACAATAAAGAATTGACGGACAACCCCTTACCGGAGATGTCCGCGACTCAACTTAGCAAGCTCTATATGCATGGGTTAGAATAAATTCCTACCAGAAAATAATAAAGCCAGAGTGTCGTATGGTGGAGATAGGGATGCGGTTGCCAATCAAGATTAAAATCCACTTCTGACTAAAATCAGAAGTAGAAAATCACATCCTTGTACATCTGCTGTTTGTCTGTCGCCGACTTTGAGCTATGCCAATCAATCTGATTGCCATGCCTAAGTTTCCTGCTAAATGGAAGACAACTTATGGCAATTCAAATTCATTCACCTTGGAACAAAGGCCGCATTGTCGGTCAGAAAAAGCCTCTTCAAATATCACATATATGGGGTATCTGAATTCGTTTAGAGCTTGAAGGGCGGACATTTAACTTCGCATTCTTTGCGTGGCGGGTATTAAGATTATAGGCGATGCTCGCTTCTCTAAAAGTTAAGTGATTGTTTCCATTGCAAAGCAGATGAATTCAAGTGGTTTACCTCGATAATCGACTCAGCGGGCTCACTACACCGTTTACACCTTGCTGAAGTACATGAGTATAAATTTGAGTGGTTTTAACATCTGAATACTCAGTTTCAGATATTCGTCAACCTGTGCAATTTGATTTCTGATAAAAGGAATAAGTTCTGTTGCTAGTGCAACAACGCGAAGCTGCGCGGCTTCCATACTTCTAAAACCGCTGTCATTGCTCCAGGTATTTCTCCACTTCAAATAGGTAGAGACGGTCCTTAGAGAATACTGCCTTAACAACATGTATTCAGAGACGTGATTTTAAAAAGGGGGCTTATCTTCATTTTGCTCAGCTATATTCAAGAAAACGACCCACTTGCGCGTTTTCGTCCTTTGCGAAATGAGCTCCGCCATCTTATAGGCATTACCTACTTTGACTTTAAGAGATATCGTTCTTCTGGCACTATGGATAAAAACGAGCCCATGCTTGGTAGAAAAACGCGTAATTTGTGCACTATTAAATTAATGGAATGGATGCGCCTAAACTACTCTAGTTACTGAGATAATGTTTAGGAGAAAGCGATGAAACAGCAAGTCGCGACACTTGGTATTGATATCGCTAAAAATGTATTTCAAGTATGCGGGATCACTACATTTGGTAAGAGTGTTTTTAATAAGAAAGTATCTAGAAGTAAGCTGCTTTCATTTTTAGCGCAACAACCGAGTTGTATTGTAGAAATGGCGGCTTCAGTAGTTTACATTATTGGGCTCGTGAAATATCAAAGCTAGGTTCATGGCGTCAAACTCATGCCACCTCAGCATGTAATGCCTTATGTGAGAACCAATAAAAGCGAAGATGCTCGAGCGGTTTGTGAAGCCGTTACTAGACCCTCAATGAGGTTCAGGTGTTAGGTAGCAAAGGAAATGCATAAATTTTTAGTTGTTTTAAGTACATTACTTCAGTTGCTATATTTGTTAGCACTCTTGCATTTTTCTTTCGGTTGTCTGGATGCTGTACAGGTTTATTCAAGCGGAGATCCCAAGGTTTTAGCAAGTACAATTTCTACCGCTATAGTTAGATCAATGATTCCGCATATACCTGGTTTTATCGGTTTACTGTTGGGCATATACCTGATTAAAAGTTCGTTAAAACAGCCGCCTAAATGGTTTAATTCGTTTCGTAAAGCATGTCCTACTTGTGGTTATTTTTCATACCGATGGGTACTCTCGTTAGGTGTTTGGCAAATAAGGCCTATAAAACATGTAACCTAAAAAAATTAAGTCACTCACTTCGTTCACTGGGACGCAGACATGCGGGGCGGCTTCGCCATTATGCCCTACGTGCCCGCGCCCGTTATTGAATAGTTAGCTTTCGTTGGGAATTTCTACTCATGTTTAGAATTTTATTAACGCCCCTTATTTTTATCTTTTGCTCTCTCGCTCATGCAAGTTGGAGTAGTTATGCCTATATATCCCCTGAAACTGAAGACGAATTCAAGATAAAGGTGTATGTGGTACCAGCGGATAAAAATGGGAAAATGTTCTTTGTGAGATTGAGCGCTGTTTCCTTTCCGTCCAAGCAAGCCTGGGTAATTACAACGTCAGCACCTATTTCTCCCGAGGAACAGAATCAGAGAAAACGTTTCTGGAGCGAGGTGCTTGATACTTCTGGCGTTGAATCCATTATTCCGTTGCGGCCCAAAGGTATACCCATGTTTCCTTCGGAAGATAAAGAGAAAACTGATAAGGTCTACGAAATGGTAGTTCCGGCAAGTCGAGTTCACAGAACATATATCTATATAGATTTTCCTTCCCCCGTTCATGATGGCGGTTATTTTTATTCTGTAGATATCGGTTCCTATGTTAAAGACGGCAAATAAAGCTAACAAGCCGTTAAACAACGATGCACAAACTTTGCTCCGTTTCGCGTATGGCTATCGTCATTCTACGCTACACTCCACAAAGTCTGTGCGCGTGTTAACGGAGGGTTAAGTTTCTAGAGAAGTGTTCGGGTAGAAAGGAGGTGTAATGAAAAAGATGTTTTTAACTTCGTCTTTCGTGGATGTAGCCGATTTATTCGTGAAGTTCGCCGAGGAAAAATGTGCAGGCAAAACTGTTACATTCATACCAACGGCGAGTCTTGTTGAAGATGTTAAATTTTATGTGGATGCTGGCAAAAAGGCTCTTGAAAAACACGGGCTAATTGTTGACGAGCTTGAAGTTTCAACGGCAACCAAGGAAAAAATAGTTAGTACGCTCGAAAAGAATGATTATATCTATGTTACTGGTGGCAATACTTTCTTTCTGCTTCAAGAGCTGAAAAGAACAGGCGCGGATAAAGTCATATCTGAACAAATAAATTCAGGGAAAATGTATATTGGTGAGTCTGCCGGTTCCATTGTGCTTTCACGCAATATTGACTATGTAAGAGACATGGATGATTTCACTGCTGCGTCGAACATTGGCACGTTTTCATCATTAGGCATGATTGATTTTTATCCGGTTCCTCATCATACAAACTTTCCATTCAAAGAGTCAGTCGAAAGAATCATCTCTACCTATGAAGGGAAAATAGATCTTTGCCCAATTAGCAACACACAAGCGATTGTCATTGATTGCAATAAATTTGAAGTTTGGGATGCTAAAACTTAACAAGTTACTCACCGGAAAAAACATCTCGCTGGCGCTCGTCATTTTCCGGTGAGTAAAGCGCTGAACTCAAGGTCTGTAGCGGTCAGTCAGATTAAATATGAGCTACTACAGATTGAGCAATAAAAAAGCGGCGCATTTAGCGCCGCTTAGCAGGGAGATAATGTCTTAGTGGTTACTGTTTGTTTTCCAGTAATGCACTGCCAATTTCAATTTGGCGTGGCTTTTTCTCTTCCGGAATTTCGCGTTCCAGGTCGATACTCAGTAGCCCGTGTTCCAGGTTGGCGCCGGTTACTTTTACGTGATCACCTAAGTGGAACTTACGTTCAAAGTTGCGCTCAGAAATGCCTTTGTGCAGGAACTGACGTTTTTGTTCCTCATCCTGGCTCTCCTCGGCGTCTTTTTTACCGGCCACAGTCAGCGCGTTTTCCAGCACTTCGATGGATACATCGTCTTTGCTGAAGCCGGCTACGGCCATGCTGATTCGGTATTTGTCTTCGCCCAGTAACTCAATGTTGTAAGGCGGATACGTAGCTTGATTACCGTTTTGAGAAGCTGCATCAATCATCGATGCCAGACGGTCAAAGCCAATAAAAGAACGGTAAAGTGGAGATAGATCGATAGTACGCATAGTCATATCCTCGCAATTAAGCAATATGTAAAGTTAGGTTTAACACCATCCCGCTTAGCGGCGATGGTTCCGTCGGTCTTTTTATTAAGCCCCGACAGTAAAAGAGATATGTGCGGCGGGTGTTTTTTCAATAGCGTGCATAAAAAAATCCCGCTTTTTTAGGCGGGATTTTTGAAAATCAATTTAAAATCAAAAGATTACATATATACAGATTTCACAATATGGCCATCTTTAACCACCAGGCCCACGTTTTCGAGCAGCGAAATATCATCCAGCGGGTTACCTTTTACACCCACAATGTCGGCTTTTTTACCGACGCTGATACTGCCTAGCGTGTCCTGTTGTTTAAGCAGCGTGGCAGGATGAATCGTGGCCGCCTGAATCGCCTGCATTGGTGTCATACCAAAGCGCACCATGCGAGCAAACTGCTTGCCGTTGTCGCCGTGCGGGTAAACCCCGGCATCTGAACCAAACACCATTTTTACCCCGGCCTTCACCGCCTTTTGAAAGTTCTCGCGCTGACGCTTTCCTACAATACGTTCTTTGGCGAGGCTTTCTTCTAAGATCCCAGCCTTTTCGCCTTCACTCAAAATATACTCGGTAACGTAAATATCCATCGAGAAGTAAGTGCCATGCTCTAGCGCCAGCTCAATGCCTTCTTCATCCAGTAAGCTAACGTGTTCTACTGAGTCTACACCGGCTTTAATGGCGGTTTTAATGCCACTGGTGCCGTGCGCATGCGTGGCAACGGTTAAGCCGCGCATGTGGGCTTCCTCTACCAGTGCCTGCATTTCTTCGAAGGTGTATTGTTGAACGCCCACTTTGGTGCCTTTCGATAATACACCACCAGTGCCACAGAATTTAATCACCGTGGCGCCGTATTTAATGTTACGACGCACGATTTCGCGCACTGCCCAGGGGCCGTCGGCTACGCCTTCACTCACGGTATGGAATTCATAAGGCAGCAGATTATTGTCACAGTGCCCGCCGGTTACGCCCAGAGACGGGCCGGAGACAAACATCCGTGGCCCTTGTATGTCGCCATCGTTAATCGCATCTCTTAAGGCCACATCAGCAAAGCCAGGGGCGCCCACGTTACGCACTGTGGTAAAGCCAGCCATGAGTGTGGCTTTGGCATGTTTTACGCCGGTCAGGGTAACCCGGGGTAAGGAATCCGCCAGACGCTTATAACCGTGTTTGGTGGCATCAGAGGTGAGGTGCACGTGCATATCCATCAGTCCGGGCATGAGGGTGTAATCGCCAAGTTCCATCACGTCGGCATCAGTGGGAATGGTTACCGAGCGTTTGGCGCCAGCCGCCACAATGGTGTTATCTTCCATTACCACTACGGCGTTTTTGATGAGTTTGCCATCTTCTACATCGATCATACGGTCGGCAGTCAGTACCGTGGTTTTAGCAACAGCGGCAGAAGCGCCAAGTGTCAGTGCAAGGAGTGTTATTATCGTTTTCATTGAGTCCCCTGGAATGTCAAAGCTTAAGATTCAAAACTAGCAGCTAGCCAGCAGAAGGTATAGCTTAATCGCGATTAAGCGGCGCTATTGAGCGAGGAAATCTCAGTTGCGCTGTGCACCGCGCTCGCGCAGTTTCATAATGAGGAAAACCAGCCCTAGCAAACCGGTTAACACCCACAGCGGGAAATCGCCCCAACGGCGGTAGGGCGTGCTGCCTGAAACGGTTGGCAACTTGGCTGATAAGGCTGCAGTTTCAAACTGCGGTAACTGCGCGACAACTTTACCCTGATGGTCGATAAAGGCCGATATACCGTTGTTGGTAGAACGGATCACGCCAATGCCGAGCTCTTTGGCTCGCATACGGGCAATTTGTAAATGCTGAGCAGGGCCGTGGGAGCGACCGAACCAGGCGTCGTTGCTAACGGTGATGATAAAATCGGTATCGGCGTAAAGGTTGGCTCTCACCTGACGCGGAAAGGCAATCTCAAAACAAATGGCCGGGGCCAGGTGCAGGCCATTGGCCAGCAGGTTGGGTTGTTGAAAGTCGCCGCGGTTAAATGATGACATGGGTAAGTCGAACAAAGGAGCCAGCGGCCGCAGTAAGTCCTCAAAAGGGACAAATTCGCCAATCGGTAGCAGGTGATGCTTGGCATACCGGTTGCCGTGAAAATAACGGTACTGGCCCTGTTCGTCGTCAGCATGGGTTTTACCCAGCACAATCAGGTTGTTCCAAGCTTCCTGGCTTTCAAAGTTATAGTTAACCACACCGGTGATGATGGCCGTATCGTGGCGGGCCGCCTCGGCGTTCATATCAGTAATAAAGTCCTGGGCCAGTATCTCCAGTTTTGGAATAGCGGCTTCGGGCCAGATGATCACATCGTTATCCCATATCAGGTTAGTGAGTTCCCGGTAAGTGTTCATGGTCGGCGCGTCCTGCTCGGGTACCCAACGCAACGACTGAGCTATATTGCCCTGAGCCATACCAATAGATACAGGTTGTTGTGGCTCAACCCAGCTAACCGTATTTAGCAGCAGGGCGGCAATTGTCACCGCGCCGGTAATGGCAATGGCCTGTAAAAAACGTTTGGTGAGGGTGGCCAGTGCCAGTGCACTTGTCATGGTCATTATTAACCATGTCATGCCGGTTTCGCCCACCATGGGTAGCCAGCCAGAAAGCGGGCTGTCGAGCTGACTGTAACCTAAAGATAACCAGGGGAAACCGCTCAGTAGCCAGCTTCTGAGCCATTCAGCGATAAACCAGATTACAGGGAGCAGCAGCGGCAGCAGGGCAGGCTTTACCCACCGTTTGGCAACGTAAAAACTGCATGCGGGAAACAGTGCCAGGTAGGCACATAATAAAAACATCATCAGCACCGAAGCGATGAGTGGCATACCGCCAAAATCGGCAATACTCACGTGCACCCAACTGATCCCGGCACCAAACCAGCCCAGGCCAAAGGTCCAGCCCAACCAGAAGGCTTTTTTAGGGGTATCAGTGAGGAGTAACTGACGTAGCGCTACTACCAGAGCGACAGGCGTGATCAGCCATAAGTCGAAAGGGGCATAGGCCATGGTTAACGACGTGCCGGCCAATAAGACCAGCACTAAAGGAAGCCACTTTCTCACGCCAATTACTCCAGGTCTGGCAGGGTCACTTTCAGTTGCATTAACCGGCGTTTATCCGAGTTGGTAATTTTAAACTGGATATTGTCAATCGTGATTTCATCACTGGTGGCAGGCATATGGCCAAAGGCTTTTAATACGATGCCGCCAATAGTGTCGGCTTCCTCTTCGCTGAATTTAGTCTCGAAGAAGCGATTAAACTCATCAACCGGTACCAGTGCCTTAACTGAATACGTGTACTTATTAAGTGGACGGATATCATCAGTTCCGTCCTCTTCCAGATCGTATTCGTCTTCAATTTCACCTACGATAAGTTCGAGAATATCCTCGATGGTCACCAGGCCGGATACACCGCCATATTCATCTACCACGATGGCCATGTGATAGCGCTGTTGGCGGAACTCTTTAAGCAAGACATCAACCCGTTTACTCTCAGGTACAATGACTGCCGGACGCAACACATCACGCAAATGGAAAGCCTGATCATCGTTATTAATAAACGCATAGCGGAGCAAATCCTTGGCTAATAAAATGCCTTCGATGTGATCTTTATCTTCGTTAATAACGGGGAATCTGGAGTGAGCGCTGTCGAGCATGACAGGCAGAAATTCTTCAACCGGCTGGTCGATGTCGATGGTAACCATCTGAGCGCGTGGGATCATGATGTCCCTGACCCGCATTTCGTTGACGCCAATAACGCCTTCGATCATTTCTCTGGTTTGGGGGTCGATCAGTTCGCGCTGTTCGGCTTCGGTGATGACCTCAACCAGGTCTTCTTTACTTTGCGGCTCTCCGGAGAATGACAGCTTCAGTTTGTCAAACCAGCTTTTTCCCGAGGAGCCGTTGGTAGAGTGGGGGTTATCGTCGCTCATAATGTCCGTGTCTAATTAGCGTTATAGGGTCTGTTTCTTGTTTATTGTTGGCTTTACGGCCCGAATGAACAATGAAAAAGCGCCTGCGTCTTTTGCAAAGTTAATCGTCTTGGTACGGGTCGTCAATGGATAATTTGGCTAACAGGTCAATTTCAAGTTGCTCCATGGCCTGCGCTTCATCCTCTTCAATATGATCGTATCCCAATAAATGCAGGGTGCCGTGAATAATCATATGGGCGTAATGATCGCCAATCGCTTTGTGCTGCTCAGCAGCTTCTGTAGCGATAACCGGCACACAAACAACCAAATCACCAAGCAGGTTAAGCGGCACTTCCGGCGGGCATTCAAAGGGAAAAGACAACACATTGGTTGGCTTGTCCTTGCCACGGTATTCGTGGTTAAGCGATTGCGACTCGTCGTTATCAACAAACCTTACGGTAAGTTCTTTTTCGCCGGTTTCAAGATGGTTAAGAACCAAAGATGCCCACGCGGTGAGTTGGGCTTCGTCCGGAATGGAAGCGATAAGTTCAGCGTTGCCATCAAAGGCTCGCTGATAATCAACAATGGCGCTCACTTAGTCATCACTCTCGTCGGATTTATCTTGCCTTCCCTGCTCCTGGGCTGCTTTTTTTGCAATCCGGATGCGTTCCTGCTCAGCGTCGTAATCTTCATAAGCCTGCACAATACGCGCGACTACCGGGTGACGAACCACGTCGCCAGCAGTAAAGAAGTTAAAGGAAATGTCATTCACATTTTGTAACACATTAATTGCATGGCGCAGGCCAGAGCGTGCCCCTCGAGGTAAATCCACCTGGGTGATATCACCGGTGATAACCGCCTGGGAATTAAAGCCGATACGGGTTAAGAACATTTTCATTTGTTCCACGGTGGTATTCTGGCTTTCATCGAGAATAATGAAGGCATCATTCAGCGTACGACCACGCATATAAGCCAGCGGGGCGACTTCAATCACATTACGCTCCATGAGCTTTTCCACTTTCTCGAAGCCCATCATTTCAAACAGTGCATCGTAAAGGGGGCGCAGATAAGGGTCGACCTTCTGGGATAAATCGCCGGGCAGAAAACCGAGCTTTTCACCGGCTTCAACCGCCGGGCGGGTAAGCAGAATGCGACGTACTTCCTGACGTTCCAGCGCATCTACTGCGCAGGCCACTGCCAGATAGGTTTTACCGGTACCCGCCGGGCCAATACCAAAGGTAATATCGTGATTGACCACATTAGCTACGTACTGCGCCTGATGAGGATTACGTGGTTTAATCACGCCGCGCTTGGTCTTGATATTGATTTCCTTGCCATACTGGCCGGATTCCTCGCGTTCCAGGCAATTGGCTTCCTGAATAGCGAGATGCACCTGCTCCGGTGGTAAATCCGGTATCAGCCCTTTAATCGGCTGCGTCTCAATGTACAGTAACTTAAGTAACTCACCGGCCCCTTTGGTTTGCTGAGGCTCCCCAACAATCTTAAAGAAGTTGTTGCGGTAGGTGATTTCGACGCCCAGTCGACGTTCAATTTGCTTGATATTATCGTCGAACGGGCCGCACAGGCTGGATAACCGTTTATTATCTTCCGGTTCCAGCACGACTTCATTACTTACCAGTTTACTCAAGTTACTTTACTGCCTCTTAAATTGAAGGTTGAAATTGGCTAACGCCAAGATCATCAGGCAGTTCGGCCTGATGTTTGGCTAAAATACTTTGTGGCGACACGGCCACGCGCAGGCCCATATCAGCCTCGCGGCGAACCACCTCGCCACGCAGCGAGTTACTGAATACATCGGTGATTTTAACATCCACAAACTCACCAATCATATCCGGTGTACCCGGGAAGTTAACTACCCGGTTATTCTCGGTACGCCCCTGTAACTCCATAATGTCTTTTTTCGATGGGCCTTCCACCAGAATGCGCTGCTCAGTATCCAGCATATTGCGGGCGATGCGCAGTGCCTGCTGGTTAATACGTTGCTGCAGCAAATACAGACGTTGTTTTTTGGTGTCTTCGCTTACATCGTCCACGGCATCCGCCGCCGGTGTGCCCGGGCGCGCCGAATAAATAAAGCTGAAGCTCAGGTCATAATCGATTGCCTGAATTAAATCCATGGTGGCTTCGAAGTCTGCATCGGTTTCGCCAGGGAAGCCGATAATAAAGTCCGAGGACATGCTGATATTCGGGCGCACTTTCCGTAATTTGCGGATCTTTGACTTATATTCAAGGGCAGTGTGACCGCGCTTCATTAGGTTCAGAATACGATCAGAGCCACTTTGAACCGGCAGGTGCAGATGATCAACCAGTTCAGGCACGGTTTCGTATACGGCAATAATATCGTCAGTAAACTCCACCGGATGTGAGGTGGTGTAACGAATGCGATCGATACCATCAATGGCGGCAATCAGTTCCAGCAGCTCGGCAAAACGGCAGACCGAACCGTCGTGATGCTCGCCACGGAACGCGTTCACGTTCTGACCGAGCAGGTTAACTTCACGTACGCCTTGTTCAGCTAACTGCGCGACTTCGAGTAGTACGTCATCCACCGGGCGACTGACCTCTTCGCCTCGGGTGTAGGGTACTACGCAGAAACTACAGTATTTGGAACAGCCTTCCATAATGGACACAAATGCCGTTGGACCTTCAGCGCGCGGCTCAGGAAGGCGGTCGAACTTTTCGATTTCCGGAAAGCTAATGTCTACCACCGACGTCTCTCCAGCCTGGATTTGATTGATCATTTCAGGCAGGCGATGCAGGGTTTGCGGTCCGAAAATTAAATCTACAAAAGGCGCCCGCTGGCGAATGTGGTCGCCTTCCTGGGAGGCCACACAACCGCCCACACCAATAATCAGATCCGGGTTGGTCTTTTTCAGATTCTTCCAGCGGCCCAGTTGATGGAATACTTTTTCCTGGGCTTTTTCGCGGATAGAGCAGGTGTTGAGCAAAATAACATCGGCCTGCTCCGCTTCTTCAGCCAGCGAATACCCGTGAGTTGAATCGAGCAGATCGGCCATTTTTTCCGAATCATACTCATTCATCTGGCAACCCCAGGTTTTGATGTACAGCTTTTTACTCATAACAATTCGATAATCACGTTGGGCTGGCGCAAATAGTCAGGATAATCAAGCTAACCCCGTGGCGCGCAGCGATATTGGTCAAAATAGCCGCGTATTTTAACTGTTATAAACCCTGATCGCCACCCTTGTGAACCGGTCTGAGCGGGATTTTAGCGCTTTTTCGATCCAGCCCAAGGCAAGTTTACGTAACACTTTTACAGTGACACAAGGCACTGATATAAAACGCACATTGCTATACAGTTCAGTTCGGGCATAATCGCTGAACATAAACAGGATTCCTATATGTTTGATTTTTGTATTAATGGCGCTGGTATGGTGGGTGCCGCCACAGCGCTAGGGCTGGCTCAGCAGGGTTATCAGGTAGCGATTATAGAACAGCGTCCGCCGCAACCTTATGAGTTTTCACAGCCGCCGGATTTACGCATGTCAGCCATCAGTGTGGCGTCAGTAGACTTATTGCGCGCGCTGGGAGCCTGGCAACATGTTGAAGCCATGCGAGTACGTTCCTACAGTGAGTTATCCGTCTGGGAGCGGCCGGATTGTCGAACCGACTTCAAAGCTAGTGATGCTGGTTTTGAACGCCTGGGTTACTTTGTGGAAAACCGGCTGATTCAGTTAGGCTGTCATCAGGCACTGAAAGCCTTTGATAACGTTAGTTGGTATTCACCGGCACATATTGCGGGTTTTCAGCGTACTGACAGTGTCGATGAAGCTGTTATTATTACCCTGGAAACCGGTGACGAAATTAAAGCTAAGTGGCTGATCGGGGCCGATGGCGCCGAATCCCAGGTGCGCCAACTCGCTGGGATTGGTATTTCAGGCTGGCAGTATGCCCAGCAGGCCATGGGCATCATTGTGGAATTTACTGCGCCGGTTGCCGATTGTACCTGGCAGCAATTTACACCGCATGGTCCCCGGGCATTATTGCCGATGCACGAAAATTACGCCTCGCTTATCTGGTACGATAGCCCGGAACGGCTTGCCGCACTGGCAAAATTATCGCCAGTCCAGCTAAAGCAGGCAATCGAAAACGACTTCCCACCATTAGGTGATGACTTTACGGTATTGAATAAAGCCGCCTTCACCCTCATTAGAAGACATGCCAGTGAGTATGTTGTTCCGGGCGTTATCTTAATTGGGGATGCAGCGCATACCATTAATCCGTTGGCCGGGCAGGGCGTAAACCTGGGGTTTAAAGATGTCGCCTGTCTGCTGGCTCAAACGGCTAACGGCCAGGTGAATGGCGAAGACTTTGCTGCTCGCCTACGCACAGGTTACCAGCAGCCTCGTCAGCGGGATAACACGCTGATGATGTCTGCCATGGATGGGTTTTATACCACCTTCAGTAATGATCATACGCCGCTAAAATGGCTGCGCAATGGCTTGCTAAAACTGGCGCAACATGCCGGGCCAATTAAGGCGCAGGTACTTAAATACGCAATGGGATTAGCTTAATGACCATACTTTACATTATTGGCATATTATTTCTGGCACTGGTTATTATTGTGCCACTGCTGGAAAAGTCGAAATGGCGAATGAGCGGTGAAGATATGTCGAAACTGACCCGCTGGTTCTGGCCGTTATTGATGATTTTACTGGTTGCCCAGTTAATCAAAATGTTGGTGACTTAAGCTGCTATGGTGGGACGGTGAAGATATTACTGCGCCCAGCCGCCGCTCAAGTCACTGACAATTTTGTCCACCATCCAGCTCAAACTCGCCGGTGACTCCACGCTGGTTGCCAGGGTTCGCATGGCGATAAACTGACCCTGTAACCACATAGCCGCCCGTTCAACCGGCGTGTCATTGGCCAGTTCACCCACTTCTTTAGCTTTCGTCACCACCGCCTGGAAAGCTTCTCGAAGGTTTGCCAGCGCCCCTTGCAATGAACTTTTCACGCCGTCGGGTAATTCTGCCCAATCGGCCTGGGTTTTAACAATCAGACATTGAATTTTATGCGCGGCGCTGTCGTCTACCGTTAAAGGGGAACGCAGGAATACACGCAGTTGTTGTAGCGGCGTACCACTGTTTGCCACGGCCATAATCTGACCATGCAGTTCATTGGTATAATGGTTGAGCACTTCAAGATACAGCCCTTCCTTATTGCCGAAAGCGGCATAAATACTACCAGGACGCTTATCCAGTGCAGTCTGCAGATCACGCATGCCAGTGCCAAGATAGCCTTTTAGCCAGAAGACTTCGGTTGCCTGTTGAATACTTTCTTCGCGTGGATAACCCATTCATCTACCTTATAAATAATAACTTGAACGATCGCTTAAACTTGATTTGAACGATCGTTCATAATGGCGCTATGGTAAAGCTTCATTCTCCAAAAATAAAGGACAGCTATGACAGATTTTACCATTCACACTATGAAAAGTGCGCCACAGGCGGCACAGCCGCTATTGAAAGACGCCATTGCCTCATTTGGCATGATCCCTAATTTACACGGGGTGATGGCTGAGTCTCCAGCGGTGCTGCTGAGCTATAAATTTTTACACACTCAGGCTCAGAATACGTCGTTCAGTCCTGAAAAGCTCACTGTGGTGTGGCAAACGGCAAATGTGGAGCACGAATGCCATTACTGTGTACCGGCGCATACTGGCATTGCCAAAAGTATGAAAGTGGACGACAGTATTACCGACGCACTAAGAAATAAAACGTCGTTACCGGAGCAACTTGAGGTGTTGCGTGAGACCACTAAAGCAATTCTGCTTAACCGGGGCAATCCGGACACCGCTCAACTCAAGGCCTTTTTTGATGCGGGTTACAGTAAGCAGCAATTACTGGAAATCATTCTGATCCTGGCGCAGAAGGTGATGAGTAATTATATCAACCATCTGGCCGATACCCCGGTGGATAAAGCGTTTGCAAAATATGAGTGGCATTCTGTCTAGGGCAGAAATGGGCCTGATATCTCAGGCCCATTTGTTATTACCAGATGCCGTCTTCGGTTTTACCCTGAATTTCACAGTCACCGGTTTTGTATTCCGGTGTTTCACCACGCTCGCGTTTATTGAAATAGTCTTTACTAATGCTGACGATGGTCGGCGTCATCCACATAATGGCGATAATATTAATCACTGACATCAGGCCCAGCGCCATATCGGCTGCCGCCCAGACCTCCGGTAAGGCCGCCATGGAGCCCCAGAAAATCATGGCCAGGTAACCACAGGTATACACAATCCGGCCAGCTTTATTATCGAGCTTAAACATATGCAGGTTACTCTCGCCGTAGGCGTAGTTAGCTACTACCGAGGTAAATGAGAAGAAGCAAATAGCCGCGGCAACAAAATCAGCGCCTCCGGCACCTATGTGGGTTTCCATGGCCGCCTGGGTTAAACGGATCCCTTCCATTTGATCGCTGCTAGAGCCGCCCGCAAGTAAAATAATAAAAGCCGTGGCCGTACATAACACCATGGTGTCGAGGAAGACGCCGAGCATTTGAATGTAGCCTTGAGATACCGGGTGATTCGGATTAGGCGCAGCACTCGCAGCGGCGTGAGGAACACTACCAGAACCCGCTTCGTTTGAATATAAACCACGCTGAATACCGTTTTTTACCGCCGCGCCCATAGCTCCGGCGCCTGCTTCCTGTAAACCAAAAGCAGATTGAATAATATTCATCAGCATCGCTGGCAGCTCGGTAATATTGATAGCGCAAACGAGCAGGGCGGCAAGTACGTAGCTGATGCCCATGAAAGGCACCACCCACTCCGCGAAGCGGGCAATACCGCGTAATCCGCCCACCACGATCAGCGCTGCCAGGGCAATAATTACAATGCCTGAATAGCTGGTGGGAATGTCATAGGCGGCATTTAGCGCATCGGTGATGGTATTGGCCTGCACGGCGGAAAAAATAAAGCCATAACCTAAAAATAAACACAGCGAAAACGCCACTGCCAGCCAGGTTTTATTCAGCCCTTGCTTAATATAGTAAGCGGGGCCACCACGAAACTCGCCATGGTCGTCTTTAACCTTATACAACTGGCCCAGCACACTTTCGGCAAAACCGGTTGCCATACCCAGCAGGGCAATCACCCACATCCAGAAAATGCTGCCCGCACCGCCCAGTGAAATAGCCACCGCCACGCCTGCCAGATTCCCGGTGCCGACCCGAGCCGACAGGCTGGTACACAGGGCCTGAAATGAACTTATCCCTTCCTTACTGCTGCTGGTACTGCCTTTCAACAGGCTGAACATATGGCCAAAGTGTTTGATTTGCACACCGCCAAGTCGCACGGTAAACCATACGCCGCAAATGAGCAGCATATAAATAAGAACCTGGCCGTTACCCCAGAGAATATTATTGATAAACGCAACGATGTCGTTGAGCACTGAAGAAGTCCTGTTTAATTATTATGTGGAAGGAGATTACACTAATACCTTGTCACCGATGTTTGACTTCACCATTACAAGGTTGCGTATCAGTGTGCCGGTCTGAGCGTATACTGTAAAGTAAAAACAACACGGAACTCGGTAGCTTAGCGTCACTTATGGTTGTGGGTGGCGCTGATATTGCTTCAAAAATGCCCGGATGAGTTCGGTCATGGCCAAATCATCGGTGCTGCCCAAACCGTACTTCGCGAGGACCCCGGCTTTGGGATTACCAGGCCAGATAACCGTTACAGTGCTGGTTTGACTGGCTTTGAACTCAACCCATTCGCGCCATGCCGGTTCTACACCTTCGTGCCAGTAACGAGGGGGAATCCGGCTGATGCTGATAGCGATTCACCGGGCCTCTGGTGCCATGGTAGATGAGTACCGGCATGGCCTTGCCCGGCGCCCAGTCTTTGGTAAAACGTACGTCTGCAATGGGGGCAATAGCGGCAAGTGTCTCTGCCAGATCGTAGGCCAGACGGCTGCTCATATGTGTTCCACCGGAACAGCCGGTGGCATCAATGCGAGTTGTATCGATGGGGTAGTGCTGCGCCAGATGAGCAGTGAGCCCCTTTGATGAAGGCCTCGTCGTGATAAGGGCTTTCAAGTTGCTCAACAATCCAGGTGTGACGGCCACCGGCTTCATAGCTGAATTTTGCTTTGGGCGCTACGACGATAAACAGATGCTGTTCTGCCAGGGTTTACTGCATAGTAAGCTCGCGCAATTTGCGCTGATGTGGAACCGAGCGCCTTTGCTGGGGCTGTCTGGTACAAACCGGCGCTGAAATAGCCTCTGTGGCAATTAAAAATAGTTTGAGCAGTGTCACAGACAGGTTGTCAGGCATTGCAAATGATATCTTTGAAAAACAAAGACAAAAACGTAACATAAGCAAGCCGCAAATCGTGAGAAGTCTGAAAACAAAAACGCCAGTCATCAGACTGGCGTTTTGTAATATGGCTGGGGTAGCAGGACTCGAACCTACGGATGGCGGGATCAAAACCCGCTGCCTTACCAACTTGGCTATACCCCAATCAACTGGGTGTGTTAGCTGATATGAAATCAACATAACGAAAAATGGCTGGGGTAGCAGGACTCGAACCTACGGATGGCGGGATCAAAACCCGCTGCCTTACCAACTTGGCTATACCCCAAATGGTGCGGAAGGAGAGACTTGAACTCTCACGCCGTGAAGCACTGGAACCTAAATCCAGCGTGTCTACCAATTCCACCACTTCCGCGCAGTGTCTCGCACATTAAAAAACCCATAAACTGGGTTTGCGAGAATGGTGGCTACGGCGAGATTCGAACTTGCGACCCCATCATTATGAGTGATGTGCTCTAACCAACTGAGCTACGTAGCCTCCGATTGTTTCACTTCCCTCTCAGGAAGTGGCGCGTATTATGCGTATATGGCGTTGGGTCGTCAACCCCTTTTTTAACACATTTGTTCAACTGCCTAATATCTGTGCGCCAGCGCTGGAAATTCAGTCAAAAGCGGCTTGGCAGGCGGTATTTTAACCTTATTTTGGGGGATTAAGAACGGATTGTTTATTTTTGACAGGCAATAAAAAAGCCCTCATCAGCGAGGGCTTAATTAAATTTTACAGGCTTAAACCAATCGAATTTATACGTTGAAGCGGAAGTGGATAACGTCGCCGTCTTTAACGATGTATTCTTTGCCTTCCAAACGCCATTTACCAGCGTCTTTGGCACCCTGTTCGCCGTTGAACTCTACAAAGTGGTCGTAACTGACGATTTCAGCACGGATAAAGCCTTTTTCAAAGTCGGTGTGGATCTTGCCCGCCGCCTGAGGGGCGGTTGAGCCTTCAGGGAAGGTCCAGGCTCGGACTTCCTTAACGCCCGCAGTGAAATAGGTTTGTAGCGTCAGCAGGTTGTAACCTGCTCGGATCACACGGTTAAGCCCTGGCTCTTGCAGGCCCATGTCGGCCATAAACTCTTCGCGGTCTTCATCGTCCAGTTCGGCAATGTCTGACTCAATAGCGGCACATACGGCAACCACTACGGCGTTTTCGCCTTCGGCAATGGCGCGCACTTCATCGAGGTACGGATTATTTTCAAAGCCGTCTTCGTTGACGTTAGCGATGTACATGGTTGGCTTAAGGGTGAGCATGTTCATGTAGCTGATGGCGGCCAGTTCTTCCTTGCTAAGCTCCAGTGAGCGTAACAGATTGCCTTCGTCCAGTGTGGGTTTAATTTTTTCCAGCACTTTTAACTCGAACTTGGCATCCGCATCACCGCCTTTGGCGCGTTTGGCTACACGGTGAATGGCTTTCTCGGTGGTTTCCAGGTCAGCCAGTGCCAGCTCGGTATTAATGATATCGATGTCGTCTTTAGGACTCACTTTACCGGCAACATGAACAATGTTTTCATTGTCAAAACAACGTACTACATGGCCGATAGCGTCGGTTTCACGGATATTGGCCAGAAATTTGTTACCCAGGCCTTCACCCTTGGATGCGCCTTCAACCAGTCCGGCAATATCCACAAACTCCATAGTGGTGGGGATTACACGCTGGGGATTAACGATTTCTGCCAGCTTGTCTAAGCGCAGATCCGGCACCGGTACCACACCGGTATTGGGTTCAATGGTACAGAACGGAAAGTTTGCAGCCTCGATACCCGCTTTGGTTAATGCATTGAATAGCGTTGACTTACCGACGTTCGGCAGGCCGACAATGCCACATTTAAATCCCATAATGGAGCCCTTGAAAATTTGAAGTTAATTATCTGCTTTAAAACTATGAAGGCGATTTTGCGCCATTTTCAAATCGTTTTTAAGTAAAATTTCGGTGCAACGAACTGCTTCGTCAATTGCTTGTTCTATCGCTTCTCTTTCCTGCTGCGCGGGCTTACCCAGCACATGGCCGGTTACCTTGCTTTTATGGCCTGGATGGCCAATGCCTATACGCAAGCGCAAAAATTCACGGTTGTTACCCATCCGCGAGACAATATCGCGAATACCGTTCTGGCTTGAACTGCCACCCATTTTAAACTTGGCAACGCCGGGAGGTAAATCAAGCTCATCAAAAGCAACCAGCATTTGTGAGGGGTCAATACGATAAAAATTGGCCAGTGCAGCAACAGACTGCCCGCTTTTGTTCATAAAGGTGGTGGGGTAGAGCAAACGGATATCCTGACCAGCAACGGTAATTCGGGCGGTTTTGCCAAAGAATTTGCTTTCAGGAGAAAGAGAAGTATTAAACGTCGATGCGAGTTCTTGTAAAAACCACGCTCCCGCATTGTGGCGTGTTTGTTCGTATTCAGGGCCTGGATTACCCAGGCCCACAATAAGACGAATGTCTGCCAAGGGAATTATTCCTCAGTAGCGTCGTCTTCTTCACCTGCTGATTCGTCAGCGGCTGGCGCTTTTGGCGCTGGCTTGATAGTTACCACAGCAAGGTCGTGTGCTTCGTCTTCTTTTGCCAGTTCAACAGAAGAAACACCTGCTGGCAGAGTCAGATCTGACAGGTGCAGGGTTTGCTCCATTTCAACTTTAGCCATGTCTACTTCGATGAACTCAGGCAGGTCTTTAGGCAGACAAGTGATTTCAACTTCGTTTACGTGGTGTTCAGCAATACCACCGTCTTTAATGGCCTGGCACTTCTCTTCGTTGACGAAGTGGATTGGCACAGACGTGTGTACGTCCTGACCAGCGATTACACGTTGGAAATCCAAGTGAGTAATTTTAGGCTTGAACGGGTGACGTTGTACGTCTTTCAGCAGCGCCTCAACTTTCTTACCACCGATGTTCAGGATAAGAACGTGTGAGTAGAACGCTTCGAAATCAGCAGCGTTGATCACTTTGTTGTGGTCAAGCGTTAAAGAAACAGGCGCTTCTTCGCCACCGTAAAGGATAGCAGGAACTTTGTCAGCATGACGAAGGCGGCGGCTCGCACCTTTCCCCAGGTCAGTACGGACTTCTGCATCCAGATTAAAAATTGCATCAGACATCAGATGTCTCCAAATAAAAATAATTGATGTTTACAGATTTTTGCGACCAAAATCTGCCATGAATAGGGTAAATCAGCCTCAAACGGCAAAAAATACTACCCGGCCCTAAATTAAAAGGCGGCGAATTCTACCACCCGATGCCAGAAGATACAAACCTCAAAGGGATTTTAATTTGGGTGGGGCGGACTCCGGTGGCCTGGCCTGGCTGTCATCCAGCACTTTCACGGCATCCACTTCGAGTAAGTCACCAAACTGCGTGGTGGTAATGATATCTTTATTCACACTGCCAGTGATTTCTACTATCAGTCCGTCGAGGCGATAAGCCTGGGGTAAATGGCGAAGGGTATAGCGTTTATTGTCGGTACTGATAAACGCAAAAAATCCGCCTTCAAAGGTTTTATAAACTATGGTGCCTGTAAACACCGCCGAAGCCGGACTGGTCTTGGGGTCATTGTCTTTATTCACTGGCGAAGACTCCTTACTGTCGGCACAGGCAGTCAGCCCGCATGCCATGACTATGGCTAAGAGTAATGCACGGCAAGTTCCCATTGATCATTCCCTTGTATAATTAACGTGTCAGATAAACAGTATGCAGGGCATCGCCTGAACGGGCAATGAATTACCCGGGAAAGTTTGTGCGTGCGGCTGAGCCTTCAAACATACGGCGTGACATACCAGCTCGGGCATTACCAGGTTTAGGGTAATCAGCTTGCCATTAGTAAGGCCTCTCATGGAAATGGATGGGCTAGCGCACATGTCCTTGTTTGAAGGTTGGCAGTGGTTTAAGGCTGTCTTGTTGCCGTTTTTTAAGACGTAGGTTTTGTCCCTGAGGCTGGCGGAGAATCAGCGCTCTCTGCTGCCTGGTGGGCGCGTATAACTACCCGGTTGCGGCCTTCATTTTTGGCCTGATAAAGCGCGTCATCCACTTCCTTCATTATAGTTTCCGGGTCTGTGCCTGATGTTGGGACAACGCAATATACGCCAATACTGATGGTGTAGTGTATTTGCTCGTCACGGTATATCACCAGATCGGCCGCAACACTTTGACGAATAGACTCAGCGAGATTAACCACTCGACCTTCGGTTTCATTACAGACCAGCAGACAGAATTCTTCACCGCCTACCCGGGCTGGCAGATCGCTGGCGCGCCCACTAACCCGCTGGATCAGTGCCGACAGTGACTGAATCACATGATCGCCGGCCTGATGACCCAGGGAGTCGTTGATCCGTTTGAAGTGATCGATATCCAGCATCATAATGCCAATCAGTGATTGACTGCGTTTAGCGCGCTGAATTTCCTCATTAAACCGTTTATCGAAATAGCGCCGGTTGGCCAGGCCCGTTAACGGATCGGTTAAACTGAGTCGTTCCAGCTCTTTATTCATGATTTGCAGCTTTCGCATCGCCACTTTTAATTCCCGCGTTTGCTCGTTCACCTTCAGCGACAGTTCCTCTTTAATCCGTCGCTCCATCCCGAGCACGCGTTGTTGGGCAGCCATTTCGCTTTCTTTTGCTTTAGCTGCCTCAGTGGACATTTGCAGCGCGATATCCTGGGCTTCGGAGCGCATTTTTCGCTCCCGGTTGATACGTTCTGCAAGGGCCATCGACAGTAATAGCACTTCGATGGTTACGCCAATACTCTGAATGTAATGTAACTCGATAACGTAGGGGGTAAAGCCGTTCAGACCGAGGAGCAGGATCACTGTGCTGGTGATCAGCACAAACCAGGAGAGCGTGAGGTATTTAGCCGATGTATCTCCCTTAAACCACAGGTAAACCGACACGCCTATAGCAAACAGACAATTAATCAGCCCAAAAACATCGATCACGGGAATTAATACGGATGTTGATAGTACTGGCGCCAGTGGGATTATAGCCAGCCACAGGTAGCCTCCCAACTGACTGCTGCGATTTAAAAACGGCCCGCGCTGTTTAAGTTGTAAAAACTGGCGGACAAACATTAAGGCAGCAAAAAAGCTGATGGGAACCAGTATGCGGTATGCGTAGGTCAGTAATGTAGTATAGCCAGTCCATAACCAGGCGATACCGGCCCCGTTCATAATTAATGTGTAAGCAGCCATACTGGCCACATAAAAGAAGTATGCAGCATATGCTCGGTGGCGCACAAAGATAAACAATGACAAATTGTAGCTAAACATGGCAAATAGCACGCCGTAGAATAAGCCGAGGTACCAGTTGCGTTGCAACTGATGAGCTGTAAATTGTTTCTGCTGCCACAATGTCACCGGGAGTAAAGCTTTCTCAGAGGGTAAAATCCGCAGATAAAGGACGGTTGTGGTATCGCTGCGTAACGCCAGTGGAATGGCAAAGGGAAATTCATCAGGTGAATTGGCGGGTATTTGCCAGTCACTAAACTGGCCCGTCGAGAGCAGGGTTTGCGTGGGCTCGCTGTAATGAAACCAGTCGATCGACTTCACCAATGGCCAGTCAATGGTCATAATCCAGTCTGCCGGCCCCTCGGGCATGATTCGCAGCGGAATTTTTATCCAGATGTAAGACTGGCGGGTACCCAGAAACAATGATGAATTAGGGTGAAATTGCCACTCACTCTCAGGCAATGCACGGACCTCATTAATCGACATCTTACTAAAGGCTTCGTAATAATACATGCCTTCGTTTAAATGGGTGTGGTCCAAATCGTTCGGTACCAGGTTAGTGATTTGGGGCTGTGCCGGAACCTGTGGGGAAGCAGTAATTGCACCGGGAAAAAGCATCAGGCAAAACAAAATGATACTAAACAGTGAGCGGGAAAATACCATGTAAAGAGAAGGTCGGTTTACCAACATGATTTAACTATAGCAACGGCTCACTGATTTGCCTCGAATAAGGGGAAATTCCAGGCAATATAAAGCCAGCAATGCTGGCTTTTGAGGAAGCAACCTTAATCTTCAGTATTCAAACATCGCTGAAATAGATTCTTCGTTGCTGATACGACGAATCGTTTCTGCCAGCATTTCTGATAATGTCAGTTGTTTCACTTTACCAATGGCAGCCATGTCAGTACTTAACGGGATACTGTCAGTTACAATAATCTCGTCAATCACGGATTCTTTAAGATTATTTGCTGCATTACCCGAGAAGATAGCGTGAGTAGCATAGGCATAAACCTTACGCGCACCGTGTGCTTTGAGGGCTTCTGCCGCCTTAGCTAAGGTGCCGCCGGTATCAATCATGTCATCCACAATAATACAGTCACGGTCTTTAACGTCACCGATAATATTCATTACCTGAGCAACATTAGCTTTAGGGCGACGCTTATCGATGATAGCAAGGTCGGTATCGTTAAGTAATTTAGCCGTAGCACGAGCCCGAACCACGCCGCCAATATCCGGCGAAACGACAATAGGCTCTACGAAATCGCGCTGAAACATATCGTTCAGCAGGATTGGCGTACCAAATGCGTTGTCTACCGGGACATCGAAGAATCCCTGGATTTGCTCTGCGTGCAGGTCAATTGTCAGTACCCGGTCAACGCCCACGTTTGACAGAAAATCAGCAACCACTTTAGCCGTAATCGGTACACGAGCTGAGCGCACACGGCGGTCCTGACGGGCATAACCAAAGTACGGGATAACCGCAGTGATTCGGCCGGCGGATGCGCGACGCAGTGCGTCGATCATCACGATCAGTTCCATCAGGTTATCATTGGTGGGTGCACAGGTAGACTGGATAATAAAAACGTCCGAACCACGGACGTTTTCATGAATTTCTACTGCGATCTCGCCGTCACTAAAACGGCCGACGGTGGCATTTCCAAGCTTTGTATAGAGGCGATTGGCAACTTTCTGGGCTAGTTCAGGAACAGCGTTACCCGCAAAGAGCTTCATGTCTGGCACAAGTGTTTCCTCGGTGCATTTTAAGTAGGAGGTGGCTGGGGTAGCAGGACTCGAACCTACGGATGGCGGGATCAAAACCCGCTGCCTTACCAACTTGGCTATACCCCATCAATGTTAGTCGTTATGGCTCAGGACATCTGTTGTAATTTTAATTGAAGCGGTGAAGTATTTACGCCTTTGGCAACAAATCCGTGCCAGTTTTCAGGAAGCGCTTGCTGCACTGCCTTTGCCTGATCCGGGTTACTAAATGTAGCAAATACGCACGCGCCTGTGCCTGTCATCCTCGACGGTGCGTAGTGTAACAACCACTGTAATAATTTTGCAACTTCCGGTTGGCTTTTACAGACAATTTTCTGACAATCGTTTTGCGTTGCATCAAAAGTATAATGCTGCCAGTCAATGAGTGGGGTATTACGCGGTAAATCGGGATGCGAAAATACCTCCGCAGTGCTGATGTTTACCCCGGGAAACACCACCAGATACCAGTTTTCATCAAGGCTGACCGGGTGGATCTGTTCGCCCACGCCAGCGGCGAAAGCGGTTTTGCCGTGTACAAATATCGGTACATCTGCGCCCAGTTCCAGGCCCAATTCAGCTAGCGCCTCAGTGGACAGACCACACTGCCAGTAATAATTCAATGCAACCAATGTGGTGGCCGCGTTGGACGAGCCGCCGCCAATACCTCCGCCCATAGGTAATTGTTTTTCAATATAAATGTCGCAGCCTTGTGGAGCGTTAACGTGGTTCTGTAATAACCTGGCTGCACGGTAGATTAAATTATCTTCAGTATTTACCCCGGAAATGGGGGTTATCAGTCGAATGTCACCGGTGTGATTCGGGACAAACGCCAAGGAGTCGCCCACGTCCAGCATCTGAAACAACGTTTGCAAGAGGTGATAACCTTTATCATTGCGCCCTGTAATGTGTAAAAACAGATTCAGTTTGGCCGGACTCGGCCACCAGTCGGGAGTTACTTGAGTATCCATTGCGAAATTCTTATTTTTATCCACTGATCAGGCTGAGCCGTATTGGTCAGTTTTATATTATGTGGCAGGAAAACATCGTCCACCCGCCCGTACTGGGCATAATCGACCTGCCAGCCCGCACACTGACGACAGCCGGGCATGAGCTGTTTGAGCAAACCGTTGTCGTTCAGGGTATATTCGTCGCCTGCGCGAGGCACGCCCTTCACCCAACTGAGTAACTGATCCAGTGGTATGTCCCAGCCGGTGGTCTGATATAGCAGAGCTGTGGCTGATGGGTCAGTATAAACTTCATCATCCGCTTCCAGACGGGCGCCTCCGGCAGTTTGTTCCATATCCACCAGGGTAACCCCCAGAAAGTTACTTAGCCTGAACGTAAATTGCGGATCGCTGACCTGCCAGCGAAGAGTGGCACTAACGGATTTCTCTGGCTCCCTGAGAGCCAGTTTGCCATTTATGTTCCACTTTTTAATGGCATCGAGTTTAAGCAACTGAGCCGGTAAGTTGATCTGGCCCTGAGGAGCCTGTGGTCGTGTGGCACAGGCACTGAGAAGGACTATAAGCAGAACGATGAAAACCTGACGAAACACGGATTAACCTGTAAAATCTATTAAGGTGATAGTTGAACATAGAACTATCGACACTTTCAATCATTTTGGCTTTTTCGTACAATGCCGCTCCATTGTAGCCGTAAACGAACCTCATGACCCTGATTGCCCTCGGAATTAACCACAAAACTGCTCCGGTAGAGTTGCGCGAAAAAGTAGCGTTTACACCGGATTCGCTGGTTGAGGCGTTGTCGTCATTAAAGCACCTTAACGGCGTGGATGAGTCGGTAATTGTTTCCACCTGTAACCGCACCGAAGTCTATGTGTCCAGTGAGACAAGCTGCGCCGACCAACTGATTGAATGGTTGGCTGACTTTCATAATGTCGATGCCAGCCAGCTAAGTGCCAATGCGTACATTTATGAGCAGGCCGCGGCTATTGAACATGTGATGAAGGTGGCCAGTGGCCTGGATTCTCTGGTATTGGGCGAACCGCAGATACTGGGACAAATCAAGCAGGCTTATAATAATGCCAAGCATTCCGGCATGGTGAATACGCAGTTTGATAAGTTATTCCAGCATACTTTCGCCGTGGCGAAGCGGGTGCGAACCGATACCGAAATAGGTGCCAATGCGGTATCTGTGGCTTTTGCGGCAGTACAGTTGGCAAAACATATATTTGCCCGTCTACCAGAGCGCTCAGTACTCTTGGTTGGTGCCGGTGAAACCATCGAACTGGTCGCTCAGCACCTGAAGGAGCAAGGAGTACAAAAACTCGCGGTAGCAAACCGTACCCGGGCCCGAGCCGAAACATTAGCAGCAGGACTTGGCGCTGAGGTGATGACTTTAAGTCAGTTGCCAGAAACCCTGCACAAATTCGATATCGTAATCAGTTCTACTGCCAGTCAGTTGCCGCTCATCGGCAAAGGGATGGTGGAGGATGCGCTCAAACAGCGTCGTAACCTGCCGATGTTTATGGTCGACCTGGCAGTGCCGCGTGATATTGAGGCCCAGGTCAATGAATTAGGTGATGCCTACTTATATACCGTGGATGATTTGCAGCACATCGTGCAACAAAACATGGCCTCCCGTGAGCAGGCGGCCGAAGAAGCTGTTAAAATTATTCAGCAGCAGGTAGTGAGCTATTTACAGTGGCAGCAGTCCCGCCAGACGGTAGATTTGGTTAAACAGTACCGTGACCGTGGCAATCTGCAACGCCAGGAGTTGGTCGACAAAGCCCTTAAGCAATTGCAGGAAGGCAAAGCGGCCGAGGCAGTGGTAGAAGAACTGGCCTACAAGTTAACCAATAACTTATTGCACTCGCCCACCCGCGCGTTGCGGGATGCGTCGACCCAGGTTGATCAGCGCACCACTAAGTGGCTGAGCCGTGTGTTTGAACTGGACAGTGACGAGTCCAGATAATCTGTATTTTATTTCAGGAAAAGTATGAAAGAATCCGTTGTCATTAAGTTGGAAAATCTGGTTGAACGTTTTGCCGAGGTGCAGGCGCTGCTGAGCGATCCCGGTGTAATCGGCGAGCAGGACAAATTTCGCGCCTTATCAAAAGAGTTTAGCCAGTTAGAAGACGTGGTTACGGGTTTTAATGCGTATAAACAGGCTGAAGAAGACTTGGCCTCTGCCGAAGAAATGATGGGCGAAGATGACGCAGAAATGCGTGAAATGGCCCAGGAAGAAATGAAAACGGCCAAGCAGGAAACAGAACGTCTGGAAGCAGAGTTGCAAATTCTGTTATTACCCCGCGACCCGAATGACGACCGTAACTGCTTTTTGGAAATCCGTGCCGGTGCAGGTGGTGACGAAGCGGCCATATTTGCCGGCGACCTGTTTCGTATGTACAGCCGCTACGCAGAGGCGAAGGGCTGGCGCCTGGAGATGATCAGCGCTAACGAAGGTGAGCATGGTGGCTTTAAAGAAGTCATCGCCAACGTAACCGGCGATGGCGCTTACGGCGTACTTAAGTTTGAATCGGGCGGGCACCGGGTGCAGCGCGTGCCGGAAACTGAATCCCAGGGTCGGGTGCATACCTCGGCGTGTACGGTAGCGGTATTGCCGGAAATCCCGGAATCCGAAGCCATCGAAATTAATCCTGCCGACCTGCGTATCGATACATTCCGGGCCTCTGGCGCTGGTGGTCAGCACGTGAACAAAACCGATTCAGCCATTCGGATTACCCACTTACCCTCAGGCGTAGTGGTCGAGTGTCAGGATGAGCGTTCGCAGCATAAAAACCGAGCCAAAGCGATGTCTGTATTGTCAGCTCGCTTAAATCAGATCGAAGAAGACAAACGGGCGGCTGAAGAAGCTTCAACCCGTCGTAATCTGGTAGGAAGTGGTGACCGTTCTGAGCGCATCCGCACCTATAACTTTCCGCAGGGGAGGGTAACAGACCATCGGATCAATCTTACGCTGTACCGCCTCGACGAAGTGATTGAAGGTAACCTCGGCCTGTTGCTTGAACCTATCCGTCAGGAGCATCAGGCCGATCTGCTGGCCTCTCTGGCCGACGACTAATTGTGGATTGCGAGGATACCGGTCCTGTCACTATTGCCCGGGCGCTGGCCTGGGCGACAGCTGAACTGCATAAAGGCGAGTCTCCGGCAGTCGATAGCAGGGTGCTGCTTTGCGCGGTGCTGGATTGTCAGCGCACGTATTTGTTTACCTGGCCTGATAAAGTCCTGACCGCTGCCCAGCAAATTCGTTTTAAAAACCTTGTAGCCAAACGTTGTGAGGGATATCCGGTGGCCTATCTTACCGGTACCCGTGATTTCTGGTCACTGACCCTCAGGGTCAATGAAACAACACTCATCCCAAGGCCGGAAACGGAGTTGCTGGTTGAAACCGCGCTGGCGCTTGATTTATCTGAATCAGCCAGCGTCTGCGATCTTGGCACCGGTACCGGCGCGATTGCTCTGGCCTTAAAAACGGAAAAGCCCGCCTGGCATATTACGGGGGTTGATCGCATCGCCGAAGCCCTTGAACTGGCGTCGACAAACGCCCGGCTGAACGGTGAGCTTAAGGTAAACTGGCTGCTTAGCCATTGGTTTGATGATATTGCTGCAGACCGCCGGTTTGACCTGATCATAACCAATCCTCCGTATGTAGAATCCGACAGTGAGTATTTGCAACAAGGCGATGTGCGCTTTGAACCGGTTTCCGCTTTGACTGCCGGAACGGACGGACTGGCAGATATCCGGACTATTATCCACCAGGCACCTGATTTTTTAACGCCAGGTGGTTGGTTGTCAATAGAACATGGGTATACTCAGCATGAGTCGATAAACGTGCTTTTCAAGGAAAGAGGATTTAGTGCTTGCCGGGGGATTGACGATCTTAACGGATTGCCAAGAGTCACCCTCGCTCAGTGGCAAAAATCCTAGCTTGTACATAAGCTTAAGGGAAATGAAATGCTCAGACAGGATGGAAATGCAGAATGAACGATGACGAGTTTTTATTTGTCGCTGACGATGACGAACCTGAATCGGCAGAGGTGGGTTACTGGAAAGTCTTAATCGTTGACGATGAACCCGAAGTCCACGCCATTACGAAGCTGGCACTAAACGATTTTACGTTAAATGGCCGAGCTTTAACTTTTATGAGCGCCTTTGACGGCGAAGAAGCTAAACGTGTTCTTCGCGAACACAGTGATATTGCTGTTGTGTTGCTCGATGTGGTGATGGAGTCTGATGACGCGGGTCTTAAAGTCGCCGAGTTTATTCGTAATGATTTGGAAAACCATTTCACGCGCATCATTCTGCGCACCGGTCAGCCTGGTCAGGCGCCGGAAAAAGATGTCATCATTAACTACGACATCAATGATTATAAGTCCAAAACAGAGCTTACCGCGCAAAAATTATTTACCGTCATTATCGCAGCGTTGCGCTCGTACCGTGACATTATCGTGATTGAAGAGGCCCGTGCAGGCCTTGAGAAAATCATCGATGCATCTGCGGATTTATTTTCATCACGTTCTTTGGAAGGCTTTATGCGCGGGCTTATCCAGCAACTGGCTTCTATTCTGGGGGGCGGTAAAAACGCAGCATACATTACCTCCGCCGTGGCACTGCCGAAACCGGTCAGCCAGGCTGGTGAACTGTACATTTTTGCCGGTAACGGCGAGTATGCCGGTAAAGAAGGCTATCGCCTGAAAGACTCTCTGAACGAATTTGAATATCAGCTGTGTCAGGCTGCACTTCGTAAACAACAGGTAGTCTATGCAGAGGAGCATCTGGTGGCTTATTGCCGCAGTGATAAAAATCATGGCTCGCTGCTGTTTCTAACCGGCTTACCCCGTCCCGTCAACGATATCGACCAACGACTGGTGCAGAAATTTACCGAAAATGTGCAACTGGCGTTTGATCACCTGCTCGACAGCGCTGAACTCAATGAGACACATTATGAGATTGTGCAGCGGTTGGGTGACGCCATGGATAACCGCGAAACCGACGAGTTTCATGCCAAGCGTTTAAACGAGATGAGTGAGTTGTTTGCCCGGCTGGCAGGAATGCCCGCGGCAGAAATCCAACAATACCTGACCGCGCTGCCGCTGCATAATGTGGGAAATTCCTTTGTACCTTATTCATTATTGAATAAAGACGTATCGTTAACCGATGAGGAGTATCATCAGATACAGCAGCATGCAGAATTTGGTTATCGGATCTTTAAAGACTCCAAGCGGCCGGTGATCCGTTTGGCTGCGCAACTGGCCCGTCACCATCATGAAAGGTGGGATGGCAAGGGTTATCCTGACGGTTTGGCAGGTAATGACATAAGCTTACAAAGCCGCATGCTGGCTATTCTGGATGCCTATGATGCGTTGCGTAATAAACGCAGTTATAAGCCTGCCTGGCCGCTGGAAAAAACGATGGAAACCCTGAAAAGCGCAGCAGGCAAACAATTTGACCCGGCGTTAACTGATCTGTTTTTAAGGCATATCGACAGGTTCGAGGCGATTCAGAGTAATTACGCCGGTTAACCGGTAATAACAACAATAAATCAAGGAGTGCTAGTTCTATGTACATGATGGCTAAACACCTGCACCTGACGGCAGTGGTTCTGAGTATTTTGCTATTTGTTTTCCGCTTTTTATATGGCCAGATGAAGCCAGAATTTCTGCAAAAAAAGTGGGTTAAAATCGTCCCCCACATTATTGATACTGTTTTATTGGTTAGTGCCATATGGTTATGCGTCATTCTCGCTCAGTATCCCTTTGTCAATGGGTGGCTAACCTTTAAGGTCATTGGGGTGATTGCTTATATTGGCCTGGGCATGATGGCTCTGAAGCGGGCTAAAACGCCATCAGCCAAGTGGGGCGCATTTTTAGCTGCGCTTATCGTACTGGGCTTAACCGCCAAAGTCGCGGTCACCAAACAGGTGTTTTTCTTATAACCGGAAATTGTTTATGACTAAAATTAATCAGGTAAGCGTGGCGGATATCACGGTTGCCAACGATAAGCCTTTTGTTCTGTTTGGCGGAATGAATGTGCTGGAATCAAGGGATCTGGCCATGCAGATTGCTGAACACTATGTGGAAGTTTGCAGTAAACTGAATATTCCCTACGTGTTTAAGGCGTCTTTTGACAAGGCTAACCGCTCGTCGGTACATTCATATCGTGGTCCTGGTATGGACGAAGGTTTGAAGATTTTTGAAGAAATTAAAGCGACATACAATGTGCCCATTATTACCGATGTGCATGAACCTTATCAGGCTGCCCCGGTGGCCGAGGTGGTGGATGTGATCCAACTTCCGGCGTTTCTGGCCCGGCAGACTGATCTGGTGGTTGCCATGGCAGAGACCGGCGCCGTCATTAATGTCAAGAAGCCGCAGTTTCTGGCACCCCACGAAATGCGCCATATAATTAAAAAATTTGGCGAAGCCGGCAACGACAACATTATCCTCTGCGAGCGTGGCAGCTGCTTTGGTTACAACAACCTGGTTGTTGATATGCTGGGCATGGATGCAATGAAAGACTATGCACCGGTTATATTTGATGCGACTCATGCGTTGCAGAAACCCGGTGGCAGGGAATCATCGGCCGATGGCAGACGTGCTCAGGCTGCGCAATTAGCGCGCAGTGGTATGGCGCTGGGTCTTGCCGGACTGTTTATTGAAGCGCACCCGAACCCGGATGAAGCCAAGTGTGATGGTCCATGTGCATTGCCATTATCAAAATTAGAGGGATATCTGGAACAAATGAAAGCGGTGGATGATCTGGTTAAACAGTTTGCGCCGTTAGATACCAGTGCTCAGTAACGACTAACAGATAAGAGAAGACCTGAAATGCTGTGCTGTGTAGCTCAGCACAGCATTTGCCAGGTGTGAAGGCCAGGTATTACTCGGTACGAGTGGTTGCTTCCTGACTGGACATCAGATTACTCTTGCGGGCGATGAGCATAGAGCCATTATTTTCTGAGTGTTGTTGCAGGGTTTCGTTAACCTGGTTGATAATACTTGACTGAATGTTAAGAACCGGTTGATCGATGCTGATTTCAACTGAAACCATGGCAGTGTTAACAGGCTGTAATTGGGACGCCTGCAGTTCATTTGCTAAAGTGGAGACTGACCAGCCCATAGTGGCCAGCATGAAGACTGCTGTAAGTTGTTTTTTCATATTCACACCTAAATAAATTAATAAAGTTGTTTGTAGTAAAAATGTTAAAAATTAACATTTTTACTTTTTGATAACCTTCTGCGTTGAAAGAAGATTTTTCAAATTTCGAGTGAATAATAGACAGTTTTAGCAGTCCTGAAAAATGAAAAAAATTACCCTATTTGGATTAGAAAAACTTATGCTCTTTTTATTGTCCAGTCATCCTGGTTGTAGTGCCTGATGCAGCGTCGTTTACCTCCCCTGAATGCCCTCAAGGCCTTTGAAGCCGCGGCACGTCATCTGAGTTTTACCCGGGCGGCCGACGAATTGTTTGTTACCCAGGCGGCGGTGAGCCATCAAATTAAGGCATTAGAAGATTTCTTATCGCTGAAATTGTTCATCCGGCGTAATCGAACCCTGTTGCTCACCGAAGAAGGGCAGGCGTATTTTTTGGAATTGAAAGACATTTTTAAAAACCTCCAGGATGCCACCGAACGCCTGCTGGCCAGAGGAAGCAAGGGCGCAATCACTGTTGCTACACCGCCGAGTTTTGCCAGTCAGTGGCTAGTACCCAGAATCAGTCAGTTCAGCCAGTTGTTTCCGGATATTGATGTGCGTCTTAAGGCTATCGATTTCGACGAAGGCTTTCTGACCGATGATATTGATGTTGCAATTTACTACGGGCGCGGGCGCTGGAATGGCATTCAGGCTGATAAACTGCACACCGAATTTTTAACACCACTTTGCTCGCCCAGCTTGTTTCAGGGGAGTAAACCGTTGAAAACACTTTCGGATCTGAAGCACCATGTGCTGTTGCATGATTCCAGTCGTGCTATCTGGAAAATGTGGTTGCAGCATTTCAAGGTGGCCGGGGTTAACGTTAATCAGGGGCCGGTTTTCAGCCATTCCATGATGGTTATGCAGGCCGCCGCATTGGGGCAGGGCATTGCCCTTGGCAATTCGGTGCTGGCGAAGCCTGAACTCGACGCGGGTCGATTGATAATGCCTTTTGAGGAGAAACTGGAAAGTCGCGACGCCTATTATCTGGTGTATCATGAAGGGCAGGGCGATATGGGTAAGATTGCTGCGTTTCGTGAGTGGGTAGTAAATTTAGTTAAAGAGGAACAAGCGTTTGTCTGAGTGGTATGTGGATACGCCGGTTAAACCGATAGCCAACCTGGTTTTAGCTCATGGAGCTGGTGCGGGGGCCGATTCGGCGTTTATGGTCGACATGGCTGCGCAACTGGCGGCACGTAATATTAATGTGCTGCGCTTTAATTTTCCGTATATGGAAATCATTAAAGATACCGGCAAGAAGCGGCCGCCGGATAAAATGCCTAAGCTGGAAGACTGTTTTAAGGCTGTTATAGAAGATGTGCAAACTCAGTGGCCGGCTTTGCCATTGTTTATTGGGGGCAAAAGTATGGGCGGCCGGGTGGCTACGCTGATCCTTGAACAATCCAAAGCCCTGGGCGCTGTGGCCCTTGGCTATCCTTTTCACCCGCCGGGCAAGCCAGAAAAACTCCGCACAGCACATCTGACGCAATTACACAAACCGTTACTCATTATACAGGGCGAACGTGACACCTTTGGCCGTCAAGAAGAGGTTGAGAACTATGGTTTGTCCTCCGCAGTACAAACTGCCTTTCTGGCGGATGGCGACCACAGCTTTAAGCCGCGCAAAGCCAGTGGTTACAGTCAAAACGAACATATTGAAACGGCGGCGAAGCTGACGCTGCAGTTTATTGAGGCTGTTGTATGAGAATGCACTTATTAATTGGCACACTGTTGGCTCTGTTGGGCGTTATGCTTGGTGCGTTTGGTGCCCATGGCCTGAAAAACATTCTTGATACCAGTGCGTTGACGACCTTTGAAGTGGCCGTGCGTTATCAGATGTACCATGCCCTGGCGGTTTTGTTGTTGGGTGGCCTGGGCGCTCAGGCAAGCTTGCTATGGCGAAAACGTGCTGCATGGATGTTCATTATTGGCAGTGTTTTGTTCAGTGGCAGTATTTACCTGTTGGTGCTAACCGGGCAAAAATGGCTGGGGCCGGTAACCCCTCTGGGAGGACTGTGCTTGATGCTTGGTTGGGTAGCATTGGTGACCGGAGTGATAAAAGGCGCTAAAGGTAGCCGGGAGGATGACCGGTAATGAATGATGCACAAAACAGTATCATCGCATATTGCCGTCCAGGTTATGAAGTCGACACCGGTAATGAGCTAAGCGAACGGGCAACACAAAAAGCGCTTTATGGTTATCCGGTGTTTAAAGTCGGTGAGGGGTTTATTCGCTTTCAGTTTCATGCGCCGGAACACGCCGAGCAATTTATGAGTGAAGTGGCGGTCAGTGATACCATCTTTCCCCGCCAGATGTTTTTAGTGCTGGCCAGTATAGCCATCGAAGACAAATCCGATCGTATCGGACCGATGTTACACGCCTTAGCGCAAAGCAATATCAGCCGCTGCGGCAGCTTGTTTGTGGACTACCCGGATACCGAAGATGGCAAAGTCCTGGCTAAATTATGCCGCAAGTTTGCAGTGCCCTTGCGCCAGGCGTTACGCGCCAAAGAGTACCTAACCCGCAAGGAACAACTTAATCTGCCGGCACTGCATGTCTTTTTTACCTCTGGCGAAGCCTGTTTCGTAGGTGTGAGTCAGGCAAAAATGCGCAGTCCTTTTGAGAACGGTATTTGCCGTTTGAAGTTTCCCGCCAAAGCGCCAAGCCGTTCTACCCTTAAGCTGGAAGAGGCGTTGTTAACCATGCTCACCGCCCGTCAGCGTGAGGCAATTTGCCGTCCTGGTGCGAGGGCGGTTGACCTTGGGGCCTGCCCCGGCGGCTGGACTTATCAACTGGTGAGCCGTGATATGCACGTCGAAGCGGTGGATAATGGTAAAATGGCAGATGACCTGATGGCCACTGGTCTGGTAGACTATCGCGCCGAAGACGGTTTTAAGTATCGTCCGCAGATGGGCCATGTAGAATTGCTGGTCTGCGATATGATTGAAAAACCCGACAGGGTGGCGGCGCTGATGGCGAACTGGTTAACCCGAAATTGGGCAACCCACGCAATTTTTAATTTAAAATTGCCAATGAAACGTCGCTATGAGACCGTACGCGCCGCAATAGAAGCGGTGGGATCACAATTAGCGTCAGCGAATATTAATACAACCATGGTTATTCGTCATCTCTATCACAACCGGGATGAAGTCACGGTTGCCGTGACCCGCGAAATTTGATTTATATTTTATTTAAAACAGTAAGTTAGGTGAAAATGGCCGAGTTTTCGCTGGATAAGTTTTAGTCTTTTTTCATAAAGGACTATAAATCCGGTATGGAAATCTTATATAATCGCGCCGTTTTTTTTACTCTGAACCAACGAAAGTGAACTAATGGCAGACTTATCTCATTACAGAAACATTGGTATTTTCGCCCACGTAGACGCGGGTAAAACGACCACTACAGAACGTATTTTGAAACTTACCGGTAAAATCCATAAGACCGGTGAAGTGCACGACGGTGAGTCAACGACTGACTTTATGGAACAGGAAGCTGAGCGTGGTATTACTATCCAGTCTGCTGCGACCACCTGTTTCTGGAAAGATCACCGCATGAACATCATCGATACTCCAGGGCACGTTGACTTCACCGTTGAAGTTTATCGTTCACTGAAAGTACTCGACGGCGGTATCGGTGTATTCTGTGGTTCAGGCGGTGTTGAGCCTCAGTCTGAAACCAACTGGCGTTATGCTAACGAATCAGAAGTTGCACGTGTTATCTTAGTAAACAAACTGGACCGTATGGGTGCAGACTTCTACCGTGTTGTTGGTCAGGTTAAGAAAGTACTGGCGGCTAACCCGTTAGTAATGACCCTGCCAATCGGTATCGAAGACGAGTTTAAAGGTGTTGTTAACCTGCTCGATATGAAAGCCTACATCTGGGATGACTCTGGCCTGCCAGAAAACTACGAAATCGTAGACATTCCTGAAGACATGGTTGAGAAAGCCAACGAATATCGTGAGCAAATGGTTGAAACTGCCGTTGAGCAGGACGACGACCTGATGATGGCTTACATGGATGGCGAAGAGCCGTCTTTAGAAGACCTGAAGCGTTGTATCCGTAAAGGTACCCGCGATATGTCTTTCTTCCCGACTTACTGTGGTTCGGCGTTCAAAAACAAAGGTATTCAGTTAGTACTGGATGCGGTTATTGACTTCCTGCCTTCACCTACAGAAGTTGATCCACAGGATCTGACTGACCCTGAAACGGGTGAGCCTACTGGTGAAGTAGCAACCGTTTCTACAGACGAGCCATTCCGCGCATTAGCGTTTAAGATCATGGATGACCGTTTTGGTGCCCTGACCTTTATCCGTATTTACTCTGGTGTACTGAACAAGGGTGACACTATCCTTAACTCAGCAACTGGTAAAACAGAGCGTATCGGCCGTATGGTTGAAATGCACGCCGACGAACGTACTGAACTTACTTCAGCGCACGCGGGTGACATTCTGGCCGTGGTAGGTATGAAGAACGTTCAGACTGGTCACACTCTGTGTGATCCGAAGAATGAGTGTACCCTTGAGCCAATGATCTTCCCTGAGCCGGTAATCTCAATTGCTGTTAAGCCTAAAGATAAAGGCGCTAACGAGAAGATGTCTATCGCTATCGGTAAACTGGTAGCAGAAGATCCATCGTTCCAGGTTGAAACCGATGAAGATTCTGGCGAAACCATCCTGAAAGGTATGGGTGAGCTGCACTTAGACATCAAAGTAGACATCCTGAAGCGTACTTACGGCGTTGAACTGGAAGTTGGTCAGCCACAGGTTGCTTACCGTGAAACTATCACTACTCCGGTAGAAGACAGCTACACGCACAAGAAACAGTCTGGTGGTTCTGGTCAGTTCGGTAAGATTGATTACCGCATCAAGCCAGGCGAGCAAAACTCAGGCTTTACGTTCACCTCTACCGTTGTGGGTGGTAACGTACCGAAAGAATTCTTCCCTGCCATCGAAAAAGGCTTTAAGTCTATGATGGGTCAAGGTGTTCTGGCTGGTTATCCGGTTCTGGACGTTGAAGTTGAACTGTTTGACGGTGGATTCCACGCCGTTGACTCATCAGCAATCGCGTTCGAAATCGCAGCAAAAGGTGCATTCCGTCAGTCTATTCCAAAGGCCGGTCCTCAGCTTCTTGAGCCAATCATGAAAGTTGACGTGTTCAGCCCGGAAGACAACGTAGGTGATGTTATCGGTGACCTTAACCGTCGTCGTGGTATGATCAAAGACCAGGAAGCTGGTGCAACAGGTGTACGCATTAAGGCAGACGTTCCTCTGTCAGAAATGTTCGGTTACATCGGTCACCTGCGTACTATTACGTCAGGTCGTGGTCAGTTCTCTATGGAATTCAGCCACTACTCATCTTGTCCGCAAAACGTTGCTGACAAAGTTATCGAAGAAGCTAAAGCGCGTAAAGCGGCCAAATAATCTGGTAGTAGTTAATTTGATAATTGCTGAGTAAAGCAAATTAATAAAACCCGCCTGATGGCGGGTTTTTTATGAGTGAGAAACAGAGAAATTGGCCAAGGTGTATAGAAAATATTTTTGCCATTACCGTTGAACCTCAGTGATGTTTAGGAAATAGTAGGGGGGTAAGCATCACAAAACAGTATTAAGAATTCTCATGAAAAGCATTGCCAAATTAGTGTTATTACTTTTGTTAATTCAAGGGTGTGCGTCAGTTCAGGATTATCAAAACTTCGAAAATCAGGTACTCGATGGCAGGTATGAGTCACTGGTGATTGATTACGAGAATAATACAGGCATTTTTGCGAATGAGCAGTATCGCCATCCTAAAATAATACTCGAGGCCTGCCGGGCTTATCTGGAATTAAAACGCTACACCACTTTTTTTGACTGTATTAGTACTATCGAAAATCAGGTTGCCCAAACGGGCTTCTTTACCACCATACAAGGTGCCTATCAGCTCAACACTGAACAAAGCAAAGCGTATATCGCCCCTTTACTTGCAAAAGCCTACCTTGACCTTGGTGATGCCCAAGAAGCATTGCGTCAGGCCAATACCGCGATGCATGCTGTTACGTTGCTCAAAGATTTCGACAAAAGCTGGTACGGATACCAGGACTTCAGGCTGGATTTGTTACATGAGCCATTATCCAGTGCTGTGATTGCCGCCAAGCTGCTGAATAAAGAACAGGATGCAAAATTATACTTGTCACAACTTGAAAGACTTGTTGACGAAGTAGACGAGGCTAATTCGTTTTTAAGTGGTCAGATAGAAGATCCGAATCCTAGAAATGCTCACCTTAACCTCGCAAAATCGTATTTTGCGCTGGAGCAATATGAGCCGGCACTAACGGAACTTAAAAAGTCGGGCGAAGTGGAGTTTGTGGGCTTACTCAGCAACATAGTGCTTCCTAGCGTTGTTCTCACTAAACTTGCGTTTAATGATAAAGACTACCTAAGTCAGGGCGATCGTGAATTTATCACTTTTCCCCGCCGTTATATGGTGGCAAGAATCACCTACGAAATGGGCGGCGTTGATACGGCGCAGGAGCAATATGAGAGTTTGATTAACAGCCCGCAGTTGAAGAATTTCGGCTCTTTGAAATGGGCCATACTGTTCGACCTGGCGAAAATCTACAAAGTACAGAATAATCCTTCAGCGGCACTTCGCTGCCTGACCGAATCCATCGAAGAAATCGAATCCCATCGTGAAAACATTAACACAGAAGCGGGCAGAATTGGTTTTGTTAGTGATAAGCAAGCGGTTTATTTTGCGCTCATTGAGCTGCTGTTTGAGCAGCAGCAATTCGAATTGGCATTTGAGTACGTTGAGCGCTCTAAAGCCAGGGCGCTGGTCGATATGTTGGCGGCAAACGAAGATTTTGGCGCGGCTCATTCCAAGCAACTACTGGATGAGTTAAAAGAATTGGAAATGGCGTCTTTAGCAGTGAGTTTTCGTGACGTAAGCGGCACAAATAGTCGCGGGATAAAGATTCAGTCACTGAATACCGAAGTAGACAAGCTCTCAGATGAACTGAGTTCGTTAACCAGAGTGAAGCCTACTAAGATAAACGATATTCAGGCGGAACTTAAAGAGACAGAACGTTTATTAGAATTTTATGGCGCAAATGATACTTACTATGCGTTTGTCCTCAGTAAGGCAAGTGTTGAGGCCGTTAAACTTAATACAGCTAACTTAGAAAACGCGATTACGGCATTTCGACAGAGTATTGAATCACGGTTGCCCGATTATGAGGAGGCATCAGTGACGATATACCGCGAGTTAATCAAACCGGTAGAGCCCTTGTTAAAAGGAGATATCCTCACCATTGTCCCTCATGGCAATCTCCATTACATTCCTTTTTCTGCGTTATCGTCGGGCGACAGCTATTTAATCGATAGATTTACTCTACGGTTTTTGCCATCCGCCTCGGTGATACGGTTCCTTAATAAGCGAGTGAACAATAAATTCGATTTGCTGGCGCTGGGGAATCCGGATTTAGGCAATGCGCAATATGATTTACCTGGCGCTCAGAATGAAACGTTGATGATTGATCAAGGCTGGGATGAGTCTAAAGTTTTGTTGAGACAGTTCGCTTCGGAAGCAAACTTTAAAACCTATGCGCCATCGTTTAGCTATTTACATTTAGCCTCACACGGTGAGTTTAACAGTGCAGTGCCACTACAATCGAGAATGTTGCTGGCGTCAGGAGACGGGGAAGATGGCAACCTTACGGTCTCAGAATTGTACAGACTGAGATTAAATGCCGATCTGGTTACGCTTTCAGCATGTGAAACCGGTTTGGGCGAAATAAAAAGCGGCGATGATGTTGTAGGGCTAACCCGCGGCTTTTTATTTGCGGGCTCTCAGTCGATTGTTGCGAGTTTATGGGCGGTGTCAGATGACTCCACAGCATTCTTAATGGGGGATTTTTATCGCAACTTAAAAACCATGTCGAAAGCGCAGGCACTCAGGCAGGCGATTATGAAAACCAAAGAAAAATATCCTCATCCTGCATTGTGGTCTGCATTTCAGATTACCGGAGCGCCCTGATAGTTCGGTGGTAGCAGGGCTGCAAAGCGCTGCGGATGGTTAGGGAAGTCACCGTTGAACACCGGATTACTGTTGCTGTTGGCAGAGCTGATCCAGGTTAGACGCTATTGAAGAAATGAGAGTGCCTGCCCTGTGGTTCTGTGGCTCCTGCTGTAGCTCCGCCAGACTAAAGGAATTTGTCCTGGCTGACATCAGAGAACATCTCGAACCGGGGAGGGGAGAAATAGTAGCCTTGTTGTTTTGTGATACCGAGTTCGACCAGAGTATCTCTTTCTGCTTTGGTCTCTACCCCTTCGGCAAGCATTCCGATATTTAAATCTCTGCACAGCGAAGACAAGGAGGGCTGGATATGCTTTTTCCGTGTGGAGGAGCCAATTCTACGAATCAAGCTCATATCAACTTTTAAACTATCTGGTTCAAGCTCAGCCAGCCAGTTTAAATTTGCGAAGCCAGAACCAAAATCATCCAGTGCTACTTCAAAGCCTAACATTTTATAGTATTCGATAATTTGTCTTAAGTGTGCGGTGTCAGGAATGTGCTCAGACTCAACAACCTCGAAAGTAATGTTTTCACAGGGCAGGCCGTACTTTTCTGCTGCTGCTAAAGTGGTACGTATACAGATATCGGGTTTGTAGACCGCGCCAGGTAAAAAGTTAATGTTTAATCTTTTGCGAAGCCCTGCTTTAGCTGCTAAAGCAATTGCTTTGACCCGGCATACCTGATCGAAGCGATAGATATTATTGGCAGTGACTCTATCAATAATGGTATTTGCGGGTTCATTATTAAGTCCGCGCACCAACCCCTCATAACCGAATACTTCTTTTGCGGATAGATCTACTAATGGTTGAAATGCCATACTGAAATCGAACGTTAATTCCTCGCCATTACGGCAGCCTTCACAGGACAGTGTTTTAGCATTCTCTTCAATAACAAATAATGGTAACTCTGAAGTCGTTACATTTTTAAAGTTCATAAATAAGTAAAAAACTCTCTTTTTATCGCCATTATCATGCTAGTCGTTTTATATAAGAATCACAATTGCGAGATGGTTTTGGCGGTTTCCGATTTAGCGCCTTCAGGGTGGGGCATCGGTGATGCAGATCAACATCAGTACCTGCAAAGTATATTAGGTTAAGAATATATACCGGAGGTGAGTCATGACCGACCAAAAGTTAATTTTGTTGCTTAAAATTATTATGAGCATTGGCATCAGCCTGATTCTGGCTGGTATTTACTGTCACATGTACAGCCAGACTATTGAAGAGATGGGCGTTACCGGCATCGTTATTAGTGCCTGTCTGGTTGCTATAGGGATGATTTTATCGCTACCAACCAAAATGTATCTCACCTTTGTACTGGTTAAACGTGAAGAAGACCGCAAAGCAGGCCTTTAACGTCGAGTTTTCGATATAGTTCAGTGGCTTGTCTCGGCCGATAGTTTTGTATTATCCATTAGTTGGCAACATAACAAATCAGAGCGGTACTGTCTGCGTTCGGTAGCTTGTAACGCTGGCTGGTATTCTGCCAGGTTTTGTTCTACACCTTTAGTATAGTCTTTAAATAAAGACGTTAATCGTATCGTGTTGGATAAACTAATGCTTGGATTGACATTACCAAAAAGGATAGCCGCATGGGTCAGCGTAATATCATAGAGTTTGCAGAACTTGATATCGATATTCAACAAAAGGACTTTTACCGAAAATGCCTGCTGGATTTAAATGATGTATTGGAACAGGTAATCGGCACTGAGGAGAGTGGAGCATTTATTGGTCTGGTTGCTAACCGTCTGGCTGACTTTTTCATGGATGCTTATCGCGTCTCGTCGGGTCACAGACGTTATTCACCAACGCAACTGGCTAACCTGTTGGTGGATTTAAAGCGTCGAATTGGTGGTGACTTTTATGTTGAATCCGTGACGGCCAGCAAAATGGTGTTGCGTAATCGTTGTTGTCCTTTTGGCAAACAGGTTGTTGGCAATACGGCGATGTGTAATATGACATCCGGCGTGTTTGGGAAGATCGTCGCCGATAGCCATAACTATGCAGCTGTGTCGATTGACGAAGCTATTGCCCGTGGTGACAACCAATGTCAGATTACGATTCTGCTTGAAGTTGCTGACGAGCTACCTGCCACCTACAAGGAGTTTTTCAATGTCTGATGATGCGATTGAATTACTCAATAAGCACATTAACATTGAAACTGTCCTGAGCAATATTAAGAACCCTGCCCTGGTGGTGGGAATTTCAGGCCGGGTTGCGAAGTTGAACAAACGCTGTGGAGTGTTGTTGCCTGAGCTGGTTGAAGGCGTATACCTGTCTGACTTTTATGAGGAAAAAGGCGTATTTGGTTCGTTTACGCAAATGATACGTCATGGTTTATCTGTCTCAGGTTTACACCCTTGTAATATAGCCCGAAAATTGCCCCAAGTGGCGTCGGAAAAAAGTCTGCTGGGCTATTTTGCCATGTTGCGTTCGCAGCTTACATACAAGCCTGTCGCCATCTTATTACAGGTGGATGAGTGTAACAGTAAGCGAGACCGGTTTCTGCGTTTGCAGCAGGCCTTCTCCGGTCCTCTTTCCGCACTTCGTCAGTTACACAAAGATGGCATACATGACCCTTTGACTAAGCTGAAAAACCGCCGGTTTATGGAGAGTTTTTTAGCTATGGAGTGTGATCTCAATAAACGTCAGTTACAGCAAGGCTCTATGGTTGTCATCGATATCGATTATTTTAAGCATGTTAACGACACATTTGGACATAGCACGGGTGACAGAGTGATTAAAATCGTGGCTGATGTGATTCGTGAGCGACTGCGTGACAGTGACGTGTCCTGTCGATGGGGTGGCGAAGAATTTGCTGTTTATTTACATAATACAACCGGTGTTGATGCGATTACCTTGGCTGAAGAATTACGAACCTTAGTGCAGGGCAGGGAAATAGTTGAACTGGGGCGAAAAGTACGCGTCACGGTGAGCCTTGGGATTACTACTATCAGTCACAATGATACCCCGGCAAGTTTGTTTAGTCGCGCTGACAGCGCCTTGTACAAAGCCAAGCAACAGGGGCGTAATCAGGTGTATATTGAATTTGTCTAATCAATAAGATTAGAGTTTTTGCACCGAATAGCCGCGTTTTTTTAGCATATCCAAAACGCTGTCCGGACCCGATAAATGCATGGTGCCAACCAGTATAAATTCCGTTTTCGGGGTATCGAGCATGGTCTCGATGCCAGGGAGCCAGTTTTCGTTTCGTTGTACCAGTAGTTGCTGATAGATATCCGGAAAATCCTTGCGAAAGCTTTTGCCCTGACTTTTATATAAGCCTTCCATATCGCCGCTTTGCCAGTATTTTTTGAGCTCGCCTAGTGCCTCGGGGAGCTGTTTCACATCATCCAACGCGTAGCGAATCATCTCATCTTCGTCTTTGCCACCCAGTGCGGCAATAAATGCCAACTGTTGCTGAGGTGATTCAAACCAGTCGAGTTCCTTACCGTCGGTCATGGCTTTAAAATAGTAAAATTCGTCCACGCCCTGACTGGTTAATCCCATTAAACGCAATTCGGTTAAACTCAGAGTAATGCTAACCAGAGCCGGTGTATAATTAGCCATGGCAGCTATGTCCATCTGCCGGGCCAGTAAGTGTGACTTAAGCGCCTGGTAGGTTTCCTTCGATAAAACGTCCTTTAGTTGTGTTCCGTCACCATAAGTTAGTCTGGCCTGTGAGTCCTGCTGAAAACGCGGACTGTTGAGCCCGGCAATATCGGTTTCAAACACCAGTTTGTCGGCCTGATTGTAGGCGGTGCCATAGGCATTGGGCAGAGGAAAGTCTTCAGGACTTAAAATATGCAGCGTCCCGCCAATGTAAAGAGTGTTGCCAGCCTTGCTCACTTGCCAGACCGAGGCGGAGTTTGCCAACCCGCAGGTGAATAAAAATAGCCAGCACAGATGCTTCAGCATGCTTGGGTGTCCCTGAATAAAACCGTTAATCTACCTGCTACGTGCTTATCCGGCAATGATTAATGGCTTACAACAGCCGGTGGGGGACCTGTAATATCAATAATTAGTGTTTCCACCAGTGGTGACGCCAGACCGGGATACCAATGTTCTTTATTTCCTCATAAAGCTGGTGGCGATCGGCTTGATTTAAGAATTCGCCAACCGTAACACAGTGTTCCGGGGTGACCAATGCCAGTTCGGGCAAGTACCAGTCGCGCGGGCTTTCTGACATTTCCAGGTGTGTGTCATGGCGGTTAAGCGTGACGGTTTGCGATGATTTCTGGTTACTTTGAATATGTACATAATCTTTTTCAAATGACAGGGTTTGGGTTCGGTAGGTGTTATGACTAACCCGGTAGAGCAGGTAGCATAGCAAGCCGACCTCAATACCGGCGAAGGGAAATACTATCCATATGCCGAAAAATGCCCACATGGTAGCGATTACCAGGACAACGCCTGCCATACCTGCCATCAGCCATTTATTATGGATCCAGTCGGCGGAACGGTTAGGCCGCAAACTGATAAGGCTAAAATGTGGCTGATGCTTTACCGAAACCATAAGCGTTGTTTACCCAAACTTTGTCGATTTTAGTATAGCGGGTAAATGTTGTAAAAATGTTAGTTTTGATAAAAGGTTGTTCGACTTCAACGAGAGATTCTGGCAAAGTGCTGCCGGTCAAAATCAATTGATTGTAAAAGTGAAGAAGACGTTCATTGCCCATCCCTGGCTGAGCCTGCTGGCCGTGTTGTGGTTATCCCTGGTTATTATTGTTGGCGGAATTGAGTTACCAGTAGTCCTGGCTCAGTATGGTGGGTTCTTGTTGCTGGGTATTGTCGGCGCTGTCTTTGCCAATGCCACGGGGGCCGGCGGCGGGGTAGTGTTCGTGCCCTTTTTTCAGCAACTGGCATTCTCTCCGCAGGCGGTCATTGCCACCAGTTTTGCCATCCAGTGCTGCGGAATGACCGCCGGTGCTATCAGTTGGCTGCAGTTTTACCGTCATATTCAAAGTCAGCAGCCTGACTGGTTGTTACTTCCGGCAGTACTGAGTCGTAGCATTCCTTTTGGCCTGGCCGGATTATGGCTGGCGCAGTATGGGTTTGACTACCTGGCGCCTCACCTGAGTTTTTCGGCGGTGTCATCCCAGTTACACATCGGCTTCGGGGCTTTCTCTATTTTACTGGCGTTGGCGATCATGGCCTCGTCGAAAAGCTTAAGCAGCGCTCAGGCGCGGAGTCATTTAATGGTGGCAGATAACTATTGGCTCGCCGTTATTAGCTTTCTGGGCGGCATTATTACCGCATATTTGTCGGTGGGGATTGGTGAACTTATTGCTGTTTATCTGATTGTGAGACGCTTTGATGTCACTATGGCGATTGGTGCGGCGGTGATTATTTCAGCGGTTACGGTTTGGGGCGCGGTTGGTTATGGTGCCTTAGTTAGCGCCGCTGTAAACTGGTATGTTGTCTTGTTTGCTGGCGCTGGTGCCGTGATTGGTGGCCGCCTGGCACGGTACGTCGTACTGTTTTTCTCGCCCAGACAGGTGAAACTGTTTTTTGCCCTCTGGGTGTTGTTATTGGGCATGTTGAGCATTGTGTAAACAGTGTGACGGTTACCTGTACTGTACGCTACCCATTAGCTAATTAGTATAGACTTTGGTCCTGCCCTTTAAGTTAAGCTTGCAAGTCTGCTATGGTGACTTTATCTATTTAATAGTGAACGGATCCTCACGCAATGGCTTATTCCCCAGCACATCTTTATTCCCTCCCGCAGCCCGAATGGAGCAAGGACGCTGTTATTTACCAGGTCAATACTCGTCAGTTTAGTCAGCTCGGAACGTTTGATGGAGTCACCGAAAAACTGGCTCATATTGCCGGGTTGGGAGCTAGGATCCTGTGGCTGATGCCTATTCATCCGATTGGCGAGAAACATCGTAAAGGTAAGTTGGGCAGTCCTTACGCCGTAAAAGACTATCTTGCGATAAATCCTGAGTTTGGTGACGAGAATAGTCTTCGGCGACTTATCCGTGAAGCCCATGGGTTGGGACTGAAGGTGATTCTCGACTGGGTGCCGAATCACAGTGCCTGGGATAACCGATTGGTTACGGAGTATCCCGATTGGTATGCGCGGGATTACAAAGGTGATTTTCGTCCCTCGCCCTGGTGGGACTGGAGCGATATCATTGAGTTTGATTACGATCAGCCGGGCCTGCGCGAGTATATGATAAAGGCCATGACTTACTGGGTTGAAGCGTTTGATATTGACGGCTATCGGTGTGATGTAGCCGGCTACGTACCCAATGATTTCTGGTGCCAACTGCGTACAGCGCTGGATAAAATTAAACCGGTCTTTCTGCTCGCTGAATGGGAAGATCGCGACCTGCATCGTGACGGGTTTAATATGACTTACGCCTGGAGCTGGAATGACGCACTGCATGATATCGCTCACCAAAGAGCACCGGTAGACAGGCTCAGAAAATACTATTCATGGAACGAAAGAGCCTGGCCCAGGTCAGCCTACCGCATGACTTTTGTCAGCAACCATGACAAAAATGCCTGGGACGGAACCCAGTATGAGCAGTTTGGTGAATGCCTTGAAGCAGCGATCGTATTGTCGGTGCTGGGGGAAGGCATGCCACTTATTCATAATGGTCAGGAAGCGGGAGAGAGCAAAAGACTGGCGTTTTTTGAACGCGATCCCATCGAGTGGCAGATTCACCCAATTGGCGATTTGTACCGTAAACTTATTCATCTGAAGCAAAGGGTTCCAGCGCTCTGGAATGGTGAGTATGGTGCTCGTATGATACAGGTGCCTAATTCTTTGCCTGAGCAGGTGTTTAGTTTTGTTCGCATGCAAGGCAATATAAAAGTGTTTGTGGTACTCAATTTGTCGGCAAACACCGCTGATGTAGATTTTTACGAAAATCTGTATCGCGATGAATACATTGACCTGTTTAAAGCGTCATGTACCAGGATAGCCCAAACCGATAATCTGAGTCTGCCACCCTGGGCTTATCGGGTGTTTGTGTCGGCAAACTTTCCCCTGATCTAACAGACCCACAGACGAGCTGTAAAAACTTTGGCATAATGGCCCTTTTGCACTCACTCAGGAACAACATGCCCAGTTTAGATGATGTATTTTCGGGCTCGGGATTGCTGGCTAAGGCAATTCAGGGGTTTAACCCCCGTCAGGCGCAAACTGACATGGCTAGAGCCGTCGCCAACGCCATTAACGATGCCGACAGTTTAATTGTTGAAGCCGGCACCGGCACCGGAAAAACTTTTGCCTATCTGGCCCCAGTGTTGCTGTCGAAGGGAAAAGCGATTGTTTCCACGGGAACCAAAAACCTTCAGGAGCAATTATTTCACCGCGATCTGCCGGTTATCAAAAAAGCTCTCGCCAGCAACCGCAAAACGGCGTTGCTAAAAGGCCGGGCTAACTATCTTTGCCTGCATCGCCTGGCTCAGCACGGCGGGAATTCCACTTTGGTGGAATCTGATGTACTGAACGAATTATCAACAGTCCGGGCCTGGGCTAATACCACTAAAACCGGTGATATGGGCGAGGTGAAAACCCTGCCTGAAGATGCGCGGGTGATCCCCCTGGTAACGTCAACCGTGGATAACTGCCTGGGCCGTGACTGCCCTGACTATGAAGATTGTTACCTGGTTAAGGCGCGTAAAAACGCTATGGAAGCTGATATCGTTGTGGTCAACCATCATCTATTCTTTGCCGATATGGCATTGCGCGACACTGGCTTTGGTGAGCTTATTCCCGAAGCTGACTGTATCATCTTTGACGAAGCGCATCAGATCCCGGAAATCGCCAGTGAGTACTTTGGTGAGGCCATCTCAACCCGACAGTTAACTGAAATCAGTAAAGAGATCACCCTGCTGTATCGTACGGTGTTAAAAGATGCCGACCAACTGGAAAAAGCCGGCGAAAAAGTGCGTATGCAAGCGGCAGATTTACGTTTGCTGTTTGCCGATAAACCTCAGCGTGGCCATTGGCTGGAGGCCATGGAACGCCAGGAAGTGGCAACCCAGGTTAGCCGCCTCGAAGATGCTGTGGGCGTATTATACGATATTTGTAAACTGCATATCGGGCGCGACAAAGACCTTGATAACCTGTTTGATCGTATTGTTCAGAGCCGTGAAAAACTGGCACTGTTTACCACCAAAGAGCACGACGGGATGAGTTTGTGGTACGAAACCACGCCGCGCCACATTGTGATGCATATGACGCCCCTGTCGATTGCAGCAAAGTTTCGCCGTTTTGTTGAGTCTGACGATCGCGGTTGGGTTTTTACTTCGGCCACGCTCGTGGTGGATAGCGATTTTACTCACTTTCAGCGTCGTATGGGCTTGGAAAAAGCCAAAACCATGATGCTCGACAGTCCGTTTGATTATGAACGTCAGGCAATGTTATGCGTGCCTCGGTATTTACCCGAGCCGCACATGCCGACCATGCGCAAGCAACTGGTTACCATTGCCAAAAAGCTCATTAAAGCCAGCGGCGGGCGTTGCTTTTTACTGTTTACCAGCCATGCTGCGTTGCAGGAAGTGGCTGCGGCATTACAGGAACAGATTGATAATCCGGTGCTGGTGCAGGGCAGTACGTCCAAGCAGGCTTTGTTAGGAGCTTACTTGTCTGATCCGTCGGCAGTACTGCTTGGCACTGGTGCATTCTGGGAAGGCGTGGACGTGCGCGGTAATGATCTGGTGTGCGTAATGATCGATAAACTGCCGTTTGCCGCACCGGATGATCCACTGCTTCAGGCCCGGTTGGAAGAGTGCCGTAAAAAAGGCGGTAACCCGTTTGGTAGTATTCAGATCCCGCAGGCGGTTATTACCCTGAAGCAGGGCGCGGGCAGGCTGATTCGCGACCCGGCAGATGCCGGAGTGCTGGTAATCTGCGATAATCGCCTGGTCACCAAACCCTATGCCCAGACCTTCCTTGGTAGTTTACCGCCAATGAAGCGTACCCGGGACGTGAGTGAAGTTGAAAAATTTCTGGCTAATATCGAGCAAACAGAACACCTTACAGAAGAATAACCCATGAACATTTTAACTATTGATACTGCTACCGAAGCTTGCTCGGTTGCCTTACAGTTTGATCAGTCACTGTTTACCCGTTACGAGGTTTGTCCGCAACAGCACAGTCAGAAAATTCTGCCCATGGTGGATGCGGTGATGAAAGAGGCTGGCGCTTCTTTATCGGCACTCGATGGCCTGGGCTTTGGCCGTGGTCCCGGCAGTTTTACCGGAGTGCGTATTGCCACCGGTATTATTCAGGGGCTCGCTCTGGGCAGCCAGCTCCCTGTTGCCGGGGTGAGTACGCTGGCTGCTATGGCACAGCAGGTGATAAATGCCGGTGACGTTAATGACGTTGCCGTGGCCATTGATGCCCGTATGGGCGAAGTGTATTTTGGCCATTATCAAAATCACCAGGGTATAGCGACGTTGGTGGGTGAAGAGCAAGTGACTTCACCTGAGAGCGTTGCTGAGCAAATTAATATCTCCTCAATGACGGCGGCCGGCACTGGCTGGCAGGCCTATCCGACATTAAGTGAACGGCTTAATGGCCAGTCTGTAACTGTGTCTTACCCTTATGCGAGATTTATGTTGCCCTTGGCGGAACAAAGTCTGAATGCAGGACAGGGCATGGCGGTTGATGCCATTACTCCCGAATATTTACGTAATACGGTTACCTGGAAAAAGCTACCTGGCCGTTAAAGTGCGGGCCCAGGACTGGCGTGATATTTGCTGTACGTTGAGTTTAACTCACGACAGCCCATTTGGCCGTCAGTATTTTGGCAACCGACAGGCGTTATCTGCTTCATGGAAATTCGTCAGCAATTAATCACACCCAATGTAGAGCGCAATGCTCCGCAGCCTAAACCTGCGGCAAAATCCGCAGCGGTGGAGCGTGTTGATAAAGCGACGGCAATCCAGCTAGATGCTGTTCAGGCCCGTACCGGCGATGATAAAACCCGTGCTCAGGCGGAGTCGTTTCGTCGAACGTCTGGCTACGATCAGCCCCAGGGCCCGGCTATTCTGGCCCTGGAAGCATACGCCAGTCATGAACGTGAAACCAGGCGGGCAGCTATTCGCGAAATGATGGGGGTCGACCTCTATGCTTAATCCGGCTACTGCCTGACTAAACTATCCTTGATTACCATTGTCATAATCAGTAACTTGTTGATTCATGTCGATGAATCAAGCTGAATTCAGTTTCTATTCAGTTTAATCTTCTACACTAAGTTAGAGTATTTCAGGATTGGACCCGACCATACTGATCCGTTGGTAAGATGTGGTCAGTATGAGTGATAAGTCAGGCACGGAGCCACCGGCTTATTGGGATCAGTTTAAATGAACCATGAGCCGGATGGCTCTTTCATGTTTTGCTAAAGCAAGGAACCCTTATGTTAGTTCGTGCATTTGTCGTTATCTTTGCATTAAGTCTGTCGGCTTGTGCAGTTGTTCCCGAACCCTTACAGGTACCAGAAAAAACGCCTTTGGTGGGATATAACAAGGCAGTGGTAGCGGGTGACGATATTCTGGGTAAAAGCGCTCGTTGGGGGGGCATTATTACTAATGTCGAGAATAAACCCGAGCAAACCCTTATTGAAGTAGTGTATTTCCCGCTGAATCACTATGGCAAGCCAAATACCAGTGAAGAAACTCCGGGTCGGTTTAAAGCGGTCATTAATAAGTTTGTTGATCCCATCATGTTTGAAAAGGGACGCACTGTGACCTTTCTGGGCAAGGTGGGTAAGCCAATGGCCGGTATGGTTGGCGAACAGCCCTATATGTTTCCGTCGCTAACGGTCGACAATTACTACAAATGGCGTCGCCAGAGACAGTACGATACATCGACGGTCTTCTTTGATTTTTACTCTGGCTGGTATTCACCGTTTTATCATCCTTACTGGAGTCCGTGGCGATTTGGCCCGAGCGTACGCATGATCCGCACTTACAAGGATCCGACCTATTGGTCGGGGAGTAAGAATAATTATCGGCCACCTGCCACGAGTCGCCCAAGTCCGAGTGTGCGCCCACAACCAAGGCCGCAACCGCCAAGTCCCAGAAACAAGGCTCAGCGCCGACTCGAGCCTTAGGTAATCAGTTGCCGCTTGCGGCAACTTTTAGCCCGGTGTGCGGCAAACTTCTGCCCCGGGCGATCTTGTCTGTATCAACAAAGGTTCTACATTTATCCTCGTCGCTGCTAAACTGCTGCTCAATGTCTATGAGTCACAGGGCAATGCCCCCAGGGAGTAGTAATGCAAGCGTGTGAGTTTTCAATATCGTCGGGCACCGTCAGAGGCATGACCAATGGCCAGCAAGGCCGGGTGGTGCTGGCGTTACATGGTTTTTTAGATAATGCCGCCAGTATGGCTTGTCTGGCGCCGTCAATGAACCAGTTTCAGTATATTGCCATCGATCTGCCCGGACACGGCCTGAGCGATCACCGCCCCCCGGGTGCCCACTATAACCAAATGGATTATATACAGGATCTGCATGAACTAGTGGTATCTGAAGACTGGCAGGACATTGTGATTGTCGGCCATTCCCTGGGAGGTATCCTGGCCAGTATTTATGCCGCTGTATTCCCGGAGCGGGTAAGTGCCATTGCCATGATTGATGCCTGTGGACCGCTGACAATGCCCGCTGAGACCAGCACAGAGCAATTGCGGACATCAATATTATCTCGTCTGCCAAAGCCTGGCCGCACTGGTACCCCCAGGGAGGTAGATCTGGATGCTGCGGTGGCCGCACGCTGCAAAATGAGCGACATTGCTGCTGAACACGCAGCGACTATTCTGCGCAGAAATATAACCGTCCGGGAAGATGGCCTGAGCGGTTGGCGCAGTGATCCCCGTTTGCGCACCAAATCGTCGTTACGATTAACCGAATCACAAGCGCAAAATCTTATGGAGGCCATCGAATGCCCGGTCTGGATCGGCGGTGCGTCAGACAGCTTTAAGGAAATGGAGACGACCTACAAAAAGCGCAAAAGCTGGTTGAAAAACAGTCGGTTTGAACTATTCTCAGGTGGGCATCACTTCCATATGGTTAATCCGTCAGCAGTCAGCAATGCGATTTGTCAGTTTGTTGAAGAAATGTAAATAACAGCGTTTATCTTTTGTTGATCATCCTATACTATATGTTACACGTCAGACCAGTGCTCTGACCCAGCAGTAGCAAACAACAAGAACAATCGAGAGACTTAAGGTGACAGGAGAGCTTGGTGGAAAAAATCTGGCTTAATCATTATGACTCGAGAGTAGCGCCGGAAATCGATCCGGACCGTTACACCTCCATTATCGACATACTCGACGAGTCTGTAGCAAAATATGGTGACAAAACAGCCTACATCAATATGGGCCAGACAATCAGTTTCAGTGAGCTCGACAGCCTGTCCCGGCAATTTGCGGCCTATCTGATGAATAACGGCTTTAAGCCCGGCGATGCCATCGCGATCATGATGCCTAATCTGTTGCAGTATCCGGTTGCTCTGTTCGGGATCCTGCGTGCAGGAATGACCGTGGTTAACGTCAACCCGCTGTATACAGCGCGAGAATTAAAACACCAGCTTAACGACAGTCAGGCTAAAGCAATCATCATCGTCGAAAATTTTGCCCATACCCTGGACAAAGTCATCGCGGACACCGGTATTAAGGAAGTACTGCTGACTTCTCTGGCAGACATGTTGCCGGCGCCAAAGCGTTGGGTAGTCAATTTTGTCGTTAAGCACGTTAAAAAAATGGTACCGTCTTACCGCCTGTCCGGGACCAAGTCTTTTATGTCGGCACTGAAAGCCGGCGAGAAACTCACCTATACACGGCCTGAAGTCACTAATGAAGACCTGGCTTTTCTGCAGTATACCGGCGGTACAACAGGGGTCTCAAAGGGGGCCATGCTAACGCACCGCAATATGATAGCTAACCTGGAACAGGTGTCAGGGATATTATCCACTGTCATCACACCGGGCAAGGATCTGGTAGTCACCGCATTACCGCTCTATCACATCTTTGCTCTGTTAGCTAACTGCTTGTTATTCCTCAAATTCGGTTGTCCGAACTTACTGATAACTAATCCCAGGGATATGCCAGGCTTTGTTAAAGAACTGGAAAAATACCCTTTTGCCATTTTACCGGGCGTGAATACCTTATTTAACGGGTTGCTCAATACGCCCGGGTTCAGCGAACTGGACTTTTCTAACTTTAAATTTGGTTTGGGTGGCGGCATGGCAGTTCAGCGTCCGGTGGCCGAAAAATGGCAAAAAGTCACCGGTACCGTGCTGCTGGAAGGTTACGGCTTAACTGAGTGTTCGCCTGTGGTTGCGGTTAACCCGCCTCAACTCGAAGCTTATAAAGGTGCCATAGGTTTGCCGGTTCCATCTACTGACATCATGTTAATTGACGATAACGGCAATGAAGTGGCGGCCGGTGAATCCGGTGAACTGTGGGTAAAAGGCCCGCAGGTAATGAAAGGCTATTACAACCGCCCGGAAGCCAGTGAAGAAATACTTAAAGACGGTTGGTTAGCCACCGGTGATATCGCCCGTTGCGATGAAGAAGGATATTTCTACATTGTTGACCGGAAAAAGGATATGATTCTGGTTTCCGGGTTTAACGTATTCCCGAATGAAATTGAAGAAGTGGCAGCAATGCATGATGCTGTGCTTGAAGTCGCCGCCATTGGTGTTCCCCACGATGTAAGTGGGGAGGTGGTTAAGCTCTTTATTGTCAGAAAAGATGATTCACTCACTGCTGAGGCCGTGATTTCACACTGCCGCATGCATCTGACGGGGTATAAAGTACCTAAACACGTAGAGTTTAAAGAAGAATTACCGAAAACCAATGTAGGTAAAATATTACGACGTGAACTAAGAGACTAGGGCGCGTCGTCAGGCCCGATTTTAAAGAGTATAACCGGCCTTGTGCCGGTTTTTTTAGTTTATGGATTATATTTACATACAGGATCAGGAAACCCTTGATGAGGTGTGTGCCAGAGCGGCACGCCAACCGGCAATAGCGCTGGATACGGAGTTTGTCAGAACCCGCACGCTAACACCCGAGCTTGGTCTGGTGCAGCTTTATGACGGACACCAATTGGTGCTTATCGATCCGCTGGCCATTGAGGATATGTCGTCGCTGGTCAGCCTGCTGACCAACCCCAATGTGATGAAGGTATTGCACTCCTGTTCGGAAGATTTAGAAGCCTTTCTGACCACCTTTAATGAGGTACCCACGCCTATTTTCGATACCCAGTTTGCCGCCAGCCTGCTTGGCCTGGGCGCCACCATGGGTTATGCCAGGTTAATCGAAATGCTGCTGGAAACCGAACTGGAAAAAGGGGAGTCGCGTACCGACTGGCTGGCGAGGCCACTGAGTGATAAGCAATGCCGGTATGCTGCCGATGACGTGCTTTATTTGCTGCCAGCGTTCCATCAACTGTACGAAATGGTTGAGGCGAAAGGCAAAATAGACTGGGTATTATCGGAATCGGCGTGCCTGGTCGAAAAGAAAAAAGCCAGCCTGCCGCCAGAATTTGCCTATTTACAGATCAAAAATGCCTGGCGTTTATCCAGCCAGCAGCTCACCGTATTGAAACATCTGGCTGCCTGGCGTGTTCGCCGGGCCAGAGAGCGCAATATGGCGCTAAACTTTGTATTTAAAGAGCCACACTTATATGAGCTGGCACTGCGGATGCCGCAATCAAAATCGGCGCTTGCCCGTATACAGAGTTTAACGCCTCAGGAGCGGCGCCTGAATCCTGATATGATCCTCAACGTAGTGAACGCTGGTTTACAGGAGTTCGATAATACGCCACCAGGTGAGCATATTGAGCGTATATCCCGTTTGATAGACTTTCCTGCGTATAAACAAACCCTAGCCAGGTTTAAACAGGCAGTGAGCGAAATGGCGATAGAGCACGGTGTTACAGAAGAAGTGCTGGCCTCTAAAAAACAGCTCAATCAGCTGCTAAAATACAAGTGGTTTAATGTTGATGAATGCCGCCTTATGGGGCTAATCCCCGACGTTCTGACCGGATGGCGTGAACCTTTGTTCAGCCCTGTCGTTAATGCGATATTACACGAAGATAATAATTGAAAAACACCATGTTGATTGCCGTTTATAAAACCGCTAGAAAAGAAGGAATGTATCTTTATATTCCCAACAAAGATGATTTCTCCGCCGTGCCTGAAGCGCTGATGAGCCGCTTCGGCACCCCTCAGTTAGTGATGATGCTGCCAGTGCATAAACGTGAAGTTCTGGGTGGTGTAGATAAACAAACATTACTGGAAGCCATGAACGAGCCTGGCTTTTATCTGCAAATGCCATCGAAGGAAGAAAACTGGCTGGAGGCTCACCGTACTGAGCTTGGCCTGTCATCCACATCACCTAAGTCTTAAGGGGCGATGTATGCGTAGATTATGGTTCGTATTGTTGTGTGCGGGGCTGTTGTTCAATCCTGTTTTTGCTCAGCAGACCGACGAACAACAAGCATTTGAACAGTATAAGTCCCAGCTTAAAGCCGATGCTATTGACGCTGGCTTTAGCCGTCAGTTTGTGGAAAATGCGTTTGCCACTATTTACTACCGCGCTACGGTGGTTAAGGCCGATAAAAATCAGCCGGAATCAAAGATAACGCTGGATAAATACCTGAAAACCCGGGTGCCGGACTGGAAAGTAAAACAGGCCGTAACGCTAATGGAAGAGCATCAGGCATTGCTGTCACAGGTTGGCAGGGAATATGGTGTACAGCCAAGGTTTATAGTGGCGCTGTGGGGCAATGAGTCAAACTTTGGGCGTATTCAGGGCAGTTACCCGGTACTTTCTGCACTTGCCTCACTGGCGTTTGAAGGTCGGCGCGAAGCGTTATTTAAAAAGCAGTTTATGGCGGCGCTGACTATTTTGCAGGAGGGGCATATTCCCCTGAAGGACTTTAACGGCTCCTGGGCGGGGGCTATGGGACAGAGCCAGTTTATTCCCACTTCATTTTTGCAGTACGCCGTTGATTACGATGGCGATGGTCGCAAGGATATCTGGGGCACGCCGGCAGATGTTTTTGCCTCAATAGCCAATTTCCTGGCTTCCGAGGGCTGGCAGGATAGCCAGACCTGGGGACGCCAGGTTAGCGTTAGCAGTGATTTTGATTACACCCTGGCCGGACTTGACCGGGCTAAATTTAAACCTCTGTCTTTCTGGCAGGAGCAGGGTGTGCGCCGTTTTAATGGTAAAGACCTGCCCGAAGTGGATATTAACGCCTCCCTAATTATGCCCGATGGTAACAACGGCCGCCTGTACCTGGTTTATCAAAACTTCCATACGCTGATGAAGTGGAACCGCTCCAGTTATTTTGGTGTGTCTGTCAGCTATTTGTCAGAACGTATCAAACAGGGGAAATAACATGTATCACCATACCTCCTTATCGGGCGAACACATAGACTTGCCGGTTGGCAAAGTGGTGTGTGTGGGCCGCAATTATCTCGACCACATTCAGGAATTAAACAACGAAGTGCCCGCTGAACCTTTGTTATTTATGAAGCCTGCAACCGCACTGTGTGAGATCAGCAAACCGCTGGTTATCCCTACCGACATGGGGGAGTGTCATAACGAGCTGGAAGTTGCTCTGTTAATTGGTCAGCCGTTGCGTCAGTGCAGCAGCATGCAAACTGCAGTCGATGCGGTATATGGCATTGGCCTGGCGCTCGATTTAACCTTGCGTGATGTACAGCAAAAACTGAAAGACAAGGGGCAACCCTGGGAGCGCGCCAAGGCGTTTGACGGGGCATGTCCGGTTAGCAGCTTTACGCCGTTGGACAATTCCGCCGCTCTCGGTAACCTTGATTTCTCGCTGACAATCAATGGCGAAGTCCGCCAGCAGGGCAACACCAAAATGATGATGCGGGATGCCTGTTCATTGCTGTGCGCTATCTCTGAGGTGTTTACCCTGCAACCCGGTGATATTGTATTAACCGGCACCCCCAAGGGGGTTGGGCCATTATTACCTGGAGATCAGCTACAACTTAAGATGGCGCCATGGTTTGATATTCGCACACAGGTTGGGGAGTAACATGGACGACCGTTTTTGGGAAACCAAGTCACTCGATGACATGAGCCGTGAAGAGTGGGAGGCGATTTGTGATGGTTGTGCCAAGTGCTGCCTGCACAAGTTTATCGACGACGATGATGCCGAAGAAGCCGCGCCAACGGATTATATGGAGCATCATGAGACCATTCATTACACCAGTATTGCCTGCGATTTGCTTAATACCAAAACCTGCAGCTGCACACGCTATGCCGAACGTCAGCAACTGGTCCCGGATTGCGTAAAATTAACCAAAGAAAACCTCAAAGATATTTTCTTTATGCCTACGAGCTGCGCTTACCGGCGCCTGCACGAGGGGCGCGGGTTGCCGTCGTGGCACCCACTGCTAAATCGCGGTAAGAAAACGGCGATGCACCGGGAAGGAATGTCGGTGCGCGGTAAGACCGTGCCTGAATCAGACGCTGATTTGGACAACTTCGAAGAGTATATCGCTATCTGGCCATTGGAAGACCTAGACTAGGGAGGGCCATTAATGCCGCTCATCGATTAAACTGGTCAGCACTGGCAGATTTTGCTATCACTGGTATTAACACAAAGGAGTGTCGTTATGCCCTATAAAATTAATTTCTTCGCCCGCCCCATCGATTCGGACTATCGGTTGAACTGGGAAAGTTTGCTCATCGAGTTATCGCTGGCTGTTATCTGTACCACTATGGCTTTGTATGGCTGGGACAAAGGGATGCTGTTGATGGCGTACCCGGCAGGCTTTGTTGCCCTTATGTGTTTTGGCCTGGTTAGTTATTCCCTGATTAGCTTTATACGCTCCAGGCTTCAAAAATAAACCCCTGTTACGACATCTTTATATCTACTTGATTAGTTTTTCTGCAAGCAATTTCATTTATTGGTCAAAGGAGCGGCCATCTTGATACCGGTTTTCCACGGTCGGCTTTGTAAACCGGACCTTCACAACTTAGTCTTCCAGCTTCAACTATGAGCGAAAAGCGGAAGTGGGCAGTGGGCAGTTCATTCTTTGCGTAACGAGTAAGAAGTTCTTAGGCGACGTTCGCCTCTCTAATAGTTGAGTGAGCGCTTTCATTCCAAAGAATATGAATTCAAATGGTTTACCCTGCTCATCGACTAATTCAACAGTGGGACTTGTTCTGACCTTTCTTATTTGTTCAGCATGTTCTTGATTCTCTGTCCGTTTTCACCATAAGGCCAGCCAATTTCTGTGTTAATCAAAACGCCATTTTCAAAGTAATAAAATGAAGGGGTTCCCCAATATTTTAATTCATTCCAATCAGCATTCTTATATGACACTGCATAATTTAAATCTGAAAATACTTCATAATCTTCTTCAAAGGGAATCCATTGCGGCAGCAAAAATAAGGTTTTTGTATCTCTTAATAAATTATACTTACCTTCATTTCTATACCAATCGGCAAACCTCTTTGAAGGATTACAAAAAGGAGAGCTCACAATAACCAGCAGTTTTTCAGAAAACTTATAGCTCTTTGAGAAATACTTTCCATCTTCACCTTTCTCGATAATTGTGTGAGTTTTTTTATCCTTAAATTCTTCTATTTTGGTGGTTTTTATATATAAATTGTAATTAGAATTTATTTTTTCGATAAGTTCAACGTCTCTTGCGTGAGACGCCAGTTTACTTATTTTTAAAATAATAGGTTTGATGTTATCATGATATTCAGCTCTTTCATTAATTTCATCTATAATCAAAAGGAGTTTTTCAGCTATTAAATTTTTCAAAGTTAAATAATATGCATCATATAGTTGTTCTTGTACGGATTTTAATTCATGGTTTGATAGAGTTTTTAAAAAATCTTTTTTTATAGCAAGGTCAAAGCATTTATCAAAAACACGAGAAACCTCTATACCTTTGTCCATTGGTATGTGGTCTTTTCTTTGGCTTGTATCAACAATTTTCTCAATTGATTTCAACCTTTCTGAAAGATAATCCAAATACTTCTCACTATCAATTTCATTTTTGCAATTTGACTCTGCATTTACATTGATTGAAAATGCCAAGAATAATGTCGGTGTGATTTTTTTCATTTTAATTAAATATTTTATAAATTAAATGCGGACCGAAATGAGAGTATATCTTGGTATATGGCTTTAAAATATTTCTAGCAATTGGATGTGCATATACGATTACTGTCACGAACACACGTGCCACGCGATTCGCACTTGTAACCTTCGTGGTCTGCACCTATACCAATAACGCCAGAATCGAAACTAGAAGTTGTAACTCCAGAGTTAGTTTCTTTCTCATTAGATAGAAACGCTGGATTGTTCATAAGTAAATAGTCTGAATTAGTTACAATCCGAGCGTTATCAAACATTGGAACTAGCCGTTGCAATCCGAATAGTGATAATAGATTATAAACTTCTGTCGGTGTAAGTTCCGATTCCAATATTTTATAATTGAAACTAGCTAGTCCACTATCACTAAAAATCAAAGAGTCCAAGAATTCGACTCTCACCGATTCTGACAAAGTGTTTATTGGTGAGTCAAATTTTTGTAATTCAATTGACAGGTCGTTTAAACTTTTTACTGGAGCTAAACTTTGAGACAGAGCCTTTTCATAAGCGTTAGAATGAATAACTTTTGGAGTTGAATTTTCTGTATTTGCATAGATAGAAGTAGAAAATAATAATGCAAAGAAAAACATATTGATTTTCATGATATTCCTTAAATAATTATTGTAATGCGAAAAACGAGTCCATATCAATTCGCAAATTTAATGTAAATTGTAGCCATTTTATTGTCAAGTGTAGTTGCTCATATCGTAAAGGCCTGTTCAAACGTGATTTTAATGCTTTTGAACGTAAATAAGCGGCATTGAGCGCCTATTTAGTGGAGCGAAAACTAAGAAAGAATGGCAGACTGTCAGTAAAAGATATGGCCATCTAAGACTTAATCCAGCAATATAACAAGCGGATCCATTTTCCCCAAAGCTACGCGTCGGCTGAGGTAACTTCCACTCCTTGTCTAAAGCAGAAGCCATTATTTACTTGTGTGGATAAATTAGCGATAACTAAATAACTGATCCTAACTCTGCTTCATCTCCCGAATTCAGATAATAAGTGCACCACTCATGGTTAAAGGGTGACAGACGATCAACTGCCTGTTGGTGGTATTCTAAAGTCGCCAAACAATTAGAGTATTACCATGAGTTACATGCAGTTGATCGAGGGACAAAGATACCAGATCGAGGCCTACTTACGCGAGGGTTTCAGTTATCGAGAGATTGGAAAGCGTCTGTGTGTAAGTCACAGCACCATTAGTAGAGAAGTTAAACGTAATCGAATTCGAGATAGCCATTACCTACCGGAAGTCGCTCAGGCCAAGGCATTAAAACGACGTTGTCAGGCCGCAAAATACAGGATATCTGAACTGACGATTACCTTTGTAGAGTTTGGGCTGAATGAGAAATGGAGCCCTGAGCAGATTGCTGGTGTAGGTAAAATCATCGGTCATCACGTCAGCCATGAATGGATTTATGGCTACGTTCAGCGTGATAAATTAAGCGGCGGTAAATTGTATAAACAGCTACGCCAGAGCCACCGAAGATACCGTAAAGGTAGCCGCGCGAAGCGTGTAATTATCCCAAATCGCGTTGGCATAGAGCATCGTCCCGCTATCGTGAACAAGAAGAAGCGGTTCGGTGACTGGGAAGCTGACACGGTTTTAGGCAAGCAAGGAACGGGCGCGATTGTTAGCTTGGTGGAGCGTAAAAGTAAGCTGTATCTGATACGCAAAGTGCCAGCGAAAAGTGCAGCCGATGTGGCCCGTGCCATGGTTGGCATGTTGTGGAAATATCGCAGTCATGTCCGAACTATCACGGCGGACAACGGCAGCGAATTCTGTGATCACGAGCTGGTCGCAGAGAAGCTTAAAACGGATATTTACTTCGCGAACCCTTATTCTTCCTGGGAGCGCGGACTGAATGAAAACTTTAACGGTTTGCTTCGCCAATACATACGTAAAGGCTCCGATTTGCGGACAGTAATGGACAAGCAAATTGCTCAGATTGAACGGGCATTAAATGCCAGGCCGAGAAAGTGTCTCGGCTTCAGGCAACCTGTCGCGATATTCAATGAATTACGCAAGGCTGCCTAATTTAGCGAGTGGTGCACTTCGGAGTTGAATTCGCGGCTTGATAATAACTGTCGTATCGATTAGTTTAATTTAGCTAGCTTTCCCCTATTGTTTTCTTGCTTTATGAGTAAATATGTTCAAAATTACAATTACTTATATTCGACCCATATTTAACTTATGAATATCAAAATTCTCAAGGCCAACAACGGCGACTCTATTTTACTCTCGTGGCTCTATGGGGGCATCACAAAAAATGTTCTCATAGATGGTGGTAAGTCGAATACCTACAAGCAAGGCTCATTAAAGAAAGATTTATTCAAAGTTTTGTCTAACGTCAAGGAAAAAGGACAAAGGATTGATCTTTTGGTGCTGACACATGTTGACGATGATCATATTGGTGGTCTCTTGAAAGCTTTCAAACATGGCGAATTGTTGAGGGAGCTTTGTGACAATGTATGGTTTAACTCAGGTTTGCTCATAGATGAATATTTTCAAAAAGAGCATGACGATACACATGAGATTTTCTTTGATAAAGCTACGACAGGATCTGATTCAGATAATTATACTAGCATTCGTCAAGGAGTGAGCTTTGAGGAAACAATTACTGAGTTGGATATCTGGCATCGAGAAATTATCAAAGCTAATGACGTTCATGAACATTGGGGGGCTAAATTTTCCATTCTTTCTCCTACAGAAAAAAAGCTGGAGAAACTTTTAGTTAAATGGAGAAGAGAGAAACCTGAATCTCTTACATCGAGAAAAAAAACAGACTATACAAAGACCTTTGACGAGCTCTTAGTAGCAGATGAGTTCAGAGATGACAGTTCGATTCACAATGGCAGTTCCATAGCATTTTTATTGGAACTAGAAAGCAAAAGTATGCTTTTGCTCGGAGATGCCCACGATGACGTTGTTGTTGAAGAAATAAAAAGATTAAAAGATGCAAATGGAAAGCAATATTCGGAAGGTAACCCTTTAAAAGTGAACTTTGTAAAATTGTCTCATCATGGCAGTCAGTATAATACAAGCCCCGAGTTTTTGCGGCTGATAGATGCTGAAAACTTTATTATATCTACTGATGGCAGTGCCCACGGGCTCCCAGATAAGCGAACTGTTGCTCGCATCCATCAGCGATTTCCAAATGCCACTATTTATTTTAATTATGATAGTCCTAGAAAGCACATGTTCAAGCGTGAAGAACGAGAGCAGCTAGAGCAAGCAGGGTTTAAGCTAAAGGTAATTGAAAACGAATTGGAACTATGACGGAAGCATTAAGGCAGGTTGCCAAACGACATGTGGTAAAAGTAGCTGAAGGCAGCGGTGTTTTGATTCAGCCTGCTAACGAAGATTATAGCTATGTACTAACAGCAAAACATGTAGTAAAAGAATCCGAATTTCCAGAGATCTCAGATATTTCTGTTCTCGACAATAATGGTAACTCAATAACTGTTCAGGAACGATACTTCCATCAGGAAGAAGGTTGCGACCTCGCCATACTAAAAGTGGATTTTCAGCAAGGGCTAGAACTTGGATACTTTTATAATGAGCTTAGTATTGGAATGTCAGTTTCAATTTACGGACACCCGAGAATCAGAGAGCCAGAGCAGGGATTGCCTAGTGAGCCATCGACGTATGAATTAATACTCCATGATATTCGTGAAAATGAACTCTTAGAGTTTAGGAACCAGTCTCAAGCAATATTTGAGGATATTGAAGGCTATTCAGGCTGCGGAATATTTTTCTTCAATGATAAGACAAATAAAGTTGAATTAGTAGGCATAGAAAACCGGATGGCAGCAGCCATTTCGAATGATGGTCATATCTATGGATACATATTTAAAAAAGTTGAAGAAACTATAAAATCACACAAGTTGGTTGAGATAAAACCTCCGTATCTTAAAAGCTTTAGCTACCACGAAGACAAATTGTTTAATTCAGTCCAATTGCTTGATGATGATGGAATTGAATGTGTTAAAGAATTAGCTAAGTATTATTTTCATCAAAATCAAATTCACACATCTTCTGAAATCAACCCTGATAGCATCATCGAAAAATTTGGATGTGTTCTGCTCGCATACAAGCAAAAAAATGAAGATCTTTTTGACAATAATATTTGGAGCAGTTTCCTTGAGTTTTTATTTGTTCAATTTGTTATTCATTTTGAAAGGACAGGGAGTGAGTTAGTTCATGAGGAGTTTTTAGATAATCTTTTCAGCGGCTATAGATTGATTTTCGACCATGAAAAGCTGAGTTATAAACTTCTTTGGTGGCGCTATATTGCCCAGACTTCATTTGAAGAGCTAGAAGAGACAGCTAAGATTATTATTTTATCGAAGGGAAGTACACCTCCAAGTGCTCGGATACCAGAAAAACTTAAGAGAACACCAAAAAATATTACTGAAGGTTCAGATAGACACAATCTAATAGATAGAGTTATTAAAAATAAAGCAATGGATAATCCGATATTTCATTGGGATGCTTTAAATAAAGCATGTATAGAAAACAATGAAGAGCAATTTGAGAGCTTGAATCTTACTGATCATAAAGATCAAATTGAAGAACTGGTTAGGAATGAGTATGTCAACATATTAAATGAAGGCCAAGAAGATGAGTGATAAACAATTTATCTTTAAACGCAAAGAGTTAGCACTTCCCTGCTTTTCTGATTTTGATGCGGAGTTTATTACATTTAATGTTGAACTTTCCACAAATGCAACAGCCACTTGCATTTGTTGCATATCTGATACAGCTCAGTTTATTCAGGATAACTGGGAAAACGTGGTACATGAAGTTAATTATGACTATATCACTACCGACATAAGCAAATTTGAGCTTTGGAATATCTACCTTGTTTTTGCTAGCAAAAAGCAGTTGGATACTGAAACCCAATATAAGTTAGAAAATAACAAGATCGCTATGCGTAAACTGTATATTAAACTTCCAGATGACTTACAGCCAACTCAAAGTGAGCAAGTTTTGTCCAGCATTCTAAGCAACAAATTGTTAATAGCAGATGTAAATATTGAACTGCAACAGGAAGCAGCCGGCAGCTTTGCAATAAATGAAGGAAGCTTTGGTTATAGAGTCTGTGAACTCAAATTAACCAATTCTCGTGCCAGAGATGACGCTGACAAAAGGAAGCGTTGGTTGAAAGAAGAGTTGCAAAGGAGATTAAGTAATGAAGATTAAACGAGTCGAAATTCAGGCGTTTAAGTCATACCATCATGCCAAAGACGGTACTTTTGTCTTTTCTGATGAAGCGGGGAATCCAGCTAATTTCATATCAATATTTGCCCCCAATGGCTTTGGTAAAACCTCTTTTTGTGATGCGGTCGATTTTGCCATTACAAATAAAATACATCGCTATTCAAGAATGAAGCAGATTGAAAAGTTGTATGATAAGGAAATGAAAGAAGGCAATCAAACTGGTGAAAGGCAATTCGTTATCAGAAACAAATTTGCAGATAATTCACTCGAAACTGCTATTTCTGTTGAAGTAGATAGCCAAAACGAAGCTTTCCAAAGTGAATACAGAAATCCTCGCATTGGGGGGGGCGATTATAAATTTGATGGAGAATCCACAGCAGGAACAGAGTTTTTCCAACATGCCATGCTTTATCAGGAAGCCATAGATAGCGTACTCAGAGAGACTGACCCGGAAGAGCGCTTTTCCAAACTTGCCGAAAATGAAGAAAACCTATCGAAAATTACAATAAATAGAGCATCGCTAATTGCAGCAAAAAATGAAGCAGAGAAAGAGAAAAAAGAGGTTGAAACAGATAAGACTCGAATTGCGGGAGAGATGTTAATTTACGATGATAAGAAAAAAGATGTTTCAGCCCTGAACACGCACTTGAAACAAGTAAACAGTATATTAAACAAGGACGAGTTTAACATTCTTGATGAATTGCAGCCTTTTACGCAAGAACGGTATGACCAATTTGAACAATCTGCTATAAGCACAACTCGCACTATAGAAAACCTTAAAAGCAAAGCGTCTTCGACTAAATCAGAGTTGATAAAGCACCTGTCAAAGTTGGATACCTATCAAGCTGCATATGCAGATAAAAGGGCTACTGATCAAGAGATTGCCCTGATTAATGATTCACAATATAGAAAGAAGTCTATTGATGATCTAGAAAAGCTGAAAGCCCAGTTCTTAGAAGAAGAAAAGAACTATGTGGATTTACTGAATAAGCTCAGAAAAAATGAAGCTCAGGTGAGTGGATATTTTGAGTTAAAGAAAACTTATGATTCTAAATTGCTTGAAAAAGAGAAACTTAATACTCTAGAAGAGCAAAGAATCTCCACTCTGACGAGTTATAGGACAGAGCATAAAAGGCTCTTAAAAGAATTTAATGTATCGAACAAGGAGCTTCATGAACAGCTAGAACTTTTGCAAAATTCTGATCAGACTTTCGCAGAAATAACTTCACTACAAAAAAGGGAAAAGGAACTTGTCCAAAAACTAGGGGAGTTAAAACAACAAGAGAAAAAGCATATCGAAGATATCGAGACGCTAGAGATGAATGTTCTAGCATTAAATCGTTTATCAATAGAAAGTGCGAATCTTGCTGAATATGAGTCAATTATTGCGGAAAATATGTTGTCTGAAATTATGCAGCAAAAGTCTCTCTTTAAGAAATATTCCGAGAGTATTAATGAGAAACAATCACTATTGACGAGAAAAAAACAAGAGTTGGCTCAAGTTCAAATCCATTCCAGCCAACTACAGCAACTTATTACTCAGGCTCATGAACTAATTCTTCATACCAAGCAATCCGAATGTCCAGTTTGTCAGCATTCATATGCAGATTTCTCTGCTTTAGAAACGAAATTAAAAGAAAACCCAAGTTATCATAACAGAGAACAGGCGTTGTCGGAAGAGAGTGCCGCATTAAATAAGCAAATAGAAGAGCTTGAAATATTAAATAAAAACGCTCGTAACAAATTTGATGCACTAAGATTTGACATTCTGCAACAGTTAGATAGAGAGCTTGCAAAGGAACGGGATATTAAGAAAGGACTCGACATTTCTCGCTCAAGACTTGTACAAGAGCAGAGCAAAACAAAAGAAGATTTGAACTCATTAAATGAAAAAGTATCATTTAAAAACAAACTGAGTTATGAATCGAATCTAACCAAAGAGCTAAATAAGTTAGAGAAGCAATCAACACGACTCAAAGATGATATCTCTAAAAAAGAAGATGAGATTGGGACTTTAGTCGAACATGAAAGTCATTCGAAAGGCTTACTGGAAAAACAAAACCAAACAGTTTCCCTACTAAGAAAAAGACTCAACTCGTATAATGAATTTATTACCTTTCTAGAAAGTAATAAGTGGCAAAACTTAGACTCTGAAGAAAAGTTAGCCCAAGCCTTCATAACGGAAATAGAGAGAGTTAACTTATCCAGAAAAAAAGAATCCGATTCAGTTAAAGGCACGAAAGAGGATATTCAGAAATTGAAAGGGAAACTTCCTAAGAAATTTCTAGTGACTTCTATATCCGAATTAGAACAAGAAAAAGACTCTTTGAGGAAAAAACAGACAAAATTGTCCGAAATGGTTCTACAATTTGAACGGGTAATAGAAGACATAAACTGTTCTGCCCAGCATAGGCAGGATATGGAACAGGTTAGTCAACTTATTACTCAGAAAGTTAAAGAACTTGACGAAGATGTTGCACTGTATTCAACAGGAATTTCAAGCTTGGAAACAGCGAAAGCATTAGCAAAGGCGCTAGTTGGAGTTGAAGGATTAAAGGCATTAGAAGAGAAATATCAGATCGCGGAAAACAAAGAGTTGGTTCTTGATGGAATTATTAGTGAGTTGCAAGGCGATATCGATACTCTTGGGCAATACATTCAAAGTAAGGTTGATGCCTTCTTTAAAACTCAATTAATTAATCAGCTTTATCAGGCCATAGATCCTCACCCTGAATTCAAAAATATTTGCTTCGAGTGTAAAACCGATGGTGATAAACCGAAGCTGCTTATTAAGGCTAAAACATCCGATGATTCAATGAATGTTTCACCAGTGTTGAATTTTAGCTCAGCACAGATCAATGTGTTGGCTTTAAGCATATTCTTGGCGAGAGCGCTTACGTTAACTGACGGTGAGGGTAACCCAGTTAATTGCATCTTTATTGATGATCCTGTCCAGTCAATAGACTCTATTAACACTCTTAGTCTTATCGACCTCTTCAGAATGTTAACAATTAAGTTCGATAAGCAACTTATTGTGACGACACATGACGAAAACTTTCATGAATTATTAAAAAAGAAAATGCCTACAAAGCTATTTCCCTCCAAGTATTTACGACTAGAATCCTTTGGTAAAGTCGCAGTGGATGCGCCGTAGATATAAAAATTTTTCGCACTATTTGACCTAATAAAAAGTCTTGTGCACCAAGTTAAAGATTAAGCTTTAGCTCGCACCAAATACAAGTATTCAGATGATGTAGTGTATCTCCATTTACTTTGAGAAAAATAGAGGTAGCAGTGTGAATCTATTGGAACACGTCAAAAACCGAGGGCGACGCTGAACTTACCTTGTCTATTAGTGCCAGTCATCTTCAGCTATGTACGTCTAAGTACTCAAGCCTTAAAGGACACCCAAAAACAAGAACATAAATAGCTTCTTGCGAGGCGTCAAATATCCATGTTATTCAAATTAATGTACGACAGAATTTCGACTGCGTTATCCATTTCTCTTATGCAATACACCCACACCTTTTCATCATTTCCATCAGTAAAATGCGGGTTCACACATAGAGTGTTTACTCCTGAAAGCGAGGCCCAATGATCATTACTAGAATTCCCTACAAACAAAACATCCGATAGCTGATATTTTCTATGCGCAATCAGTTTTTTGATGTAGGTTGCCTTGCCCTCAAAATCATGAGGGGTTCCCCTAATATCAGATAGTTTACCATTTCGAAATTTGAACTCATTAGCTTCGATGTTAGTAAACATTTGAAACAACTCGTCTCCCAGAACACTCCTAATTATGTAATCAATAGAGCCTGATACAATATGCACTTCTATATCATTTTCGACCAGCGTTGTGATCAATTCTTTGACACCCGCGACTAGTTCAATTGACTTAGCAACACTTTTAAGCAAAGACTCATCACAATCTCGATCCATGAATTTTTCACACGTTATCTGGCACCACTGCTCATGTGAAATCATATTATTATTATATTGTCTGTGGTAGTAATTGGTATCATTTACGGTGTAGCCTAACTTTTCCCAGATTATTTCCCATGTTGTTCTAGACTTTGCTCTGGTGAGTGTTCCATCGAAATCGAATACCACAGCTTTTTTCGGTAGTAAGTCAAAGGTTTGATCTCCCCGTATATTCTTCGTGGTTTTTTTGCCTCTATTTATATAGTAATAATTCACATAATGAGAAAGCATATCGTCGTCTTGACCGACAGATAACAAACCTCGGCATTCGAGCACATCTTCGAGCTTTTCTAAAATTAATTGATCACATTCCCTAAAAGGCAGCTCATTAATATCGTCGTGATTTATTTTTTTGACAGACTCTAAGCTGGAAATATGAGCTCTTTTCACTCCAACAGTTCTGGCAAGTTCAGTCAAAGACATGTTTTTTGTTCTGCGTGCATAAAATAGCTTGTATGCATTAATTTTAACTTTTTTTAATGGATCATTTTGCGTGGCATTGCTCAGGCCTTTCTGTACCAAATGTGCTATTTCTTTTTCAATTTTATCGATTATCTCGATGGACTCGACATACGGAATTAGCTCGTTATTATGGCTAAGGGACTTTATTTCCTTTATTAAATCGAAAATAGCTAAGTTATCGATAAACGTTGGTTGAAAGTGCTTTCGCTGTGCCTTTGGTTGATTAGTGTAGGTGTAATACTCGTGGATTACGCTCTGTTTTACGAAAGTTAGTATTTTTATCCCAACAGCCCTAGCTTGCAAATACTCTTGTTTCGTAATTGAGTTTATTGTTCTACCATCTGTGGAGCTTATGCCGTCACTGACCGCTGAACCATAACGAGAACCAATGACTAATACCATCATGTCGCAGTCTTTTACGGCCTCGTAACAAGAATAATCCATTGGTTTATTATGGTCGTAACTAATCCCTCCCCGCTCCATTGAGACAGCGTTGAAGTGCCGTTCATTAAAACATGATAAAATAGCATTTCTTGTTTCTACTAAATCTAAGTATGTCGAACTAATAAATACACTTGGGAATGCCATTCTGACTCCTTTCTAACGGCTATGATTTGAACTCTCAACATTGAACTGTACATAATTTCACCACCCTGTTCAAATAGTGATGTGCGTTGACTGTTCGATACTTGATCGTCTGCAAAATTCCACATCATCAACAAAGAGGCTATTGCTGCTACAAGTGAGGCGATTTATGCAGACAGCCTAATTTTTTCCGAGTGATAAGCATGGACTGCAGAAGATGTAACACAATTAGGATCCGTTATTTAGCAAACGAAGCCGAACTACAATTTTTGTTTTTGAACGTCCTTTGTCTAAAGCAGAAGCCATTATTTACTTGTGTGGATAAATTAGCGATAACTAGTGGTTGAGCAATAGGCTGAAGAGCAGGGCATCCTGATTGAGAATGCGGCGTTTGCAGAGGGCTTCTTTTTTGGCACCAATGGCGTGAGCAAGTTTAATACTGGGCTGGTTATCGGGCAGGGTGAAATACTCAATACGGTTAAGGCCTAAAGGTTGTCTGGCAATTTCTATCAGGCGTTCACACAGTTTAACTGCCAGGCCCCGGCCTCTGGCCTCAGGAACCAGCCATAAACCCAGGTTGGTGTTGAGATGCACCGGATGAATGTAGTTAAGCAGGCCCATTCCCAGGCACTGTTCATTCCACATCATCAGGTAGGTAATGCCATAGCCGATTTTACGTTGCTGTTCTAATGTCTCGATGAGGGATTCAGCATGACGCAGGGTAGTGGGAGTTAAACCTGAACCCATCCAGGGCTTAACGGAGGAGGAAGCGAGTTTTCCAGCTTCCGATAAGGCCTGTGCGTATTTGTGATGAACGCGGATAATTTTGACCGGCCCGGCATCCGTAAAAATGGGAGCCAGTCTGACAGGCAGGGTGGTAAGGTCGATCAAAAGAGTTTCTTATCGATAACTCTGGCTAGCAGCACAACCATTAAAACAACAAAGTAAGCGCCAAATATGATTTGCATCCACTCGGCCATACCCATGGAGAGGAATTGCCAGCTGTTTTCCAGACAGTCACCCTTGGCGGCAAAAATGGCGGGTAGCCACTCATGAAGTGGGGCCCACTCGGGGAAGTTAGGGAAAATTTCACAGGTGCCAAAGAACGGATCGTCCGACTCGATAATTTCAATGTGTTCAGAAGCTATCATAAAGCCTCTTACTGCACTGTATCCCCACAGTCCATAACTTACCAGGCGGGTGAGCGGGTGGTTGAACAGCAGCACCAGCAGGCCTGCCAGCACAATGCCCCACATTGCTGTACGTTGGTAAATACACATTATGCAGGGTTCGAGGCCCATACCGTGTTGAAAATAAAGCGCCGTGCACTCCAATGCCAGCGAAGTGGCGAAGAGCACCAGCCAGGCAGACTTCTGTTCTGCCCAGCTACTTAGTCCATTCAACAATCCCATTCTTTGTAATGCTCCTAATGGCCGCTGTTTTCGGCACCAGGGATGCCAGTGTGATGTTCTATGAGGTGTATGTCATAAAGCCACTGGGTAGCGTCCGATAATCCCCAGTAAGTGGCTAGTAAGCCCACAATTGCCAGCACAATGGTATAGGGCAGTGCCATAAAGACCATGCGTCCGTATGACAGTCTCAGTAGCGGTGCAATAGCGGAGGTCAGCAGGAACAGGAATGCGGCCTGACCATTCGGGGTAGCCACACTTGGCAGGTTAGTGCCGGTGTTGATGGCGACTGCCAGTAAGTCAAACTGGTCGCGGGTAATTTCGCCATTGGCCAGTGCGGTGCTGACTTCGGTAATGTATACGGAGCCCACAAAGACGTTATCACTTACCATCGAGAGCACCCCGTTGGCGAGATAGAACATTACCAACTGCGTGGTGCCTTCAAAACTCAGTACCCAGTGGATAACCGGCGCAAACAGACCCTGTTCAATAATCACCGCCACCACACCGAAAAACACACACAGCAGGGCGGTAAAGGGAAGTGCTTCTTCAAAGGCTTTACCCAAAGCGTGCTCTTCAATGACACCGCTCATAGAGGTGGCCAGCACGATAACCGAGAGTCCGATTAAGCCAACTGCCGCCATATGCGTTGCCAGGCCGACAACCAGCCATACGCCAATCAGGGCTTGCACACCCAGGCGCGCTTTATCACGAACTGAACGGGCTTGGTCCATAGACTTATCATAATCCATCAAAATCTGGCGTACTGCACCTGGCAGCTTGGCGCCATAACCAAATAATTTGGTTTTCTCAAGTAATACAGTGGTGAGAATACCCATCAGGAATACCGGAATAGTGATGGGCGACATGCGGATGAAGAACTCCACAAAATTCCAACCAGCTTTATCTGCGATGATCAGGTTTTGCGGTTCACCGACCATGGTCATTACACCACCCAGCGCGGTACCGACTGCCGAGTGCATCATCAGGTTACGCAGGAAGGCGCGGAAGTCATCCAGATCGTTTGAGCCTAAATCTGCCACACTATCGTCAGAGGTGTGGTCGTGTTCGTGATGAAATTCTTTGCCCGATGCGACCTTGTGATAAATGGTGTAAAAGCCCAGGCCAACGGCAATGATTACCGCTACCACAGTCAGTGCATCAAGAAACGCAGAAAGAAATGCCGAGGCAATAATAAACGCGAGTGACAGAACCGTTTTATTACGTACCCGGATAACCAGCTTGGTAAACAAAAACAGCAGCAGGTCTTTCATAAAATAGATACCGGCCACCATAAATACCAGCAGCAACAGCACTTCCAGGTTCACCTCTATCTCATGCATCATGTGTTGGGGGGTTGTCATGCCTATGAAGAGCGCTTCAATCAGTAACAGCCCGCCGGGCTGGAGGGGATAACATTTTAACGCCATAGCGAGGGTAAAGATAAACTCGATAATCAGTAACCAACCGGCCAGAAAGGGATCGAGCATGAAAATCAGAGGGTTAGCAATTAAACAGCCAATAATAGTCTTTTTGTACCAGTCTGGCGCATGCCCCAGAAAATTCTTATAGATCGCCATGGTCATAGAGGTTTGCATGGAGTAATTTCCTTTTTTATCACAGGCTTAATTTGTTGTTCTCAGCTAATAATAGACGAGTTTTATAATTTTTTGTCACCTCCAGGGTGACAGTTTGAATGTGAATGTCTGTTTTTAGGACACTTTTCGTCTAAGTCTGCAAAGACTAACCGAAAACTATCACGACAGGAAGTATAAAGCGACGTATCTCAGACCATATTCACACAGCTGTTTAAAAAATGCGCTAACTGAGAATTGTTTATGGATTTGGGCAACATTTAATGCTCAAAACGGCAAGCTATCGCTCTGGGCTGGTTTCTTATGCTGTTTTCGTCTTTAAAACTGTTACAATCGGCCGCATATGTCTGAGTTAAGTGTGACTTGCCGGTTAGCGGCGATTTATTCATTGTGCTTATGAAAATTCATCTGGTACAATCAGTTTGAAAATAACAAAAACGTTCAGTGGCGAGCAAATATGATATACAAGGCACAAAGTCCGGCTGGTTTTGCCGAAGAATACATCGTAGAGTCGATTTGGAGTGGGCGTTTTCCTCCTGGTACTATTCTTCCCGCTGAACGGGAATTGTCTGAGCTTATCGGCGTTACACGCACCACCTTGCGCGAAGTATTGCAGCGTCTGGCGCGTGATGGCTGGTTAACGATCCAGCATGGTAAACCCACTAAAGTGAACAATTTCTGGGAAACCTGCGGGCTCAACATTCTTGAAACCCTGGCCCGACTCGATCAGGATGGAATTCCCGAACTGGTTGATAATCTGCTGGCAGCCCGGACCAATCTGAGCGCGGTATTTATTCGCGGTGCCATCCGTAAAAATCCACAGGAGTCTGCGGAAATAATTGCCCGGTATAAAGATGTTGAGGAAGACGGTAAAGCGTTTGCGCATTTTGACTATCAGCTAAACCACGATTTAGCCCTGGCTTCCGGCAACAATGTATTTGTACTGATGATGAATGGTTTTCGTGGTTTGTATTCACGCATCGGCGGTTTCTTTTTCTCGGATCCCCGTGCTCGCGATGTAGCCAAAGAATTCTACGCCAAATTACAGCAAGTGGCTGAGCAGGGCGATTATAAATCAGTGCCTGCCGTGGTTCGCGAATACGGTTATGCTTCAGGGCGGGTATGGAATGAAGTTCGTGATACCATGCCTCAGGACCTCGTCGATTAAGCGCCGCACTCGCGGCGTTTTTGATCTGTATTGTTACAAATCCCGCCAATAAAAATGTTTTTAGTATGTGATTTCTAAATTCTCCTTTTACACTGATACACAGTTAGCAAAAGGAGACCAAATCATGGCAGCTAAAGACGATATCAAAAGCAAAATCAGCGAAGCTGAAGAATTCGCCCGTAAAATCTGGTTGGCAGGTTTAGGGGCTTATGGCAAGAGTGTTGATGAGGCGCAGGGCCAGTATGAAAAACTGACCAAAGACGCTAATAAGATGTTTGAGGATCTGGTGTCTAAGGGTGAGACCCTGGAATCAGACGCTAAAGACAAATTCAAAGAAACTACCAGTGAAGTGGAAAGTCGCGTAGCCGACGTTCGTAAGAAGCTGGGGCTGGATACCGACGACACCGACCAGAAGATTGAAGAGCTTTCTGCGAAAGTGGATGCACTGACTGAAGCGGTCGCTAAACTGGCAGCAAACAAGTAACAACTGAGCGGGCAGCGATGTCTGCCCATCAGCTAAGGAGTTATCATGTCAGATAAAAAACCGACATCACCCATTATGGGCTGGTTCGAAGCAGGCTTAGGCTTGTTTACTGACCAACTCAATGCGGCCAATCAGCAGGTGCAGCATAAGGTGGATGAGTCACAAAAAACACTGGACGAGCTCGCCGCCCGGGGCGCTGAGGTGGAAGCGCAAATTCGTAAAACGGTTGATCCATCACAGTGGCTGGAGCTATGGCGTCAGTCGCCTCTGCATCACTGGATGCCAACATTTACCACGCCCAAACAGAAACGGGCAATGCAGATTGAGGCATTATCGGCCAAAGTGGATTTATTGGTAGAACAGGTGGCGTTACTGGCCGCTAAACAAGCTGCAGCCAAAGCGGCAGAGGCCGAGAGCAAATCAGAAGCCAAGCCGAAAACCACCCGGGCAAAAACAGCCACAACCACTAAACGGACAACGGCTAGCCGAACAGCCAAGTCGGCGACAGCTCGCAAAACGGCGAGTAAGGACTCTCCCGCCGAAGGGGAGTAATAAAAGATACTGATGGAAGGCCGGTTAATCACCGGCCTTTTTTATTGCCCGTCTTAAACCACCTACTTCAGTAGGTGGTTATCATTCATGAGAGGGCTTTGCCCGTATACCCACCCATGTTAAATCTCCCTTTGATTTTTAGCGAAGTCAAAAAGGAAATTAACATGAGTAGATACGAGAAAGCATCGCATGTGTTCTGGCGATGTCAATATCACATAGTGTGGACACCGAAATATCGGTTTAGGATTTTGAAAAATAAACTAGGGAAGGATGTCTATAGATGCATTCATGTTTATTGCGAGCAACTAGGTTGTATCGTTATGGAATTGAATGTCCAAATCGACCATGTTCACTTAGTTGTAAAGGTCCCGCCCAAGCTATCCATATCGAATTTGATGGGAGCGTTAAAGGGAAAAATAGCTTTAAAACTCATCAGTAAATATCCGCATTTAAGAAAGAATAAGATGTGGGGCAACCACTTTTGGCAGAGAGGCTACTTTGTTGACTCAGTTGGGATAAACGAAGAGATCATAAGACGATATGTTCGTCACCAAGAGAAGGTTGAAAGACAAGAGCAAGCTCAGCTAGCCCTTGAATAGAAGGCCCCCTTTTAGGGGGTTAACGCAAAGCCACCTTCTTTAGAAGGTGGATTCTTTACTATGCCTGGTAAAAAATAGAGGTTACTGGTCGTCAATTTTTCTGTTAGCAAGACAGGTTTTCGTTATTGCTAAGAGCAACGATATGTATGCTTAATCCGCAGCTCGTTGGTTTTTCAGTTCATCAGCATACGCTTTGGACATCTGCAAAATCTTGGGGTAAACGTCTTGCATCAGTTGCTGAGTTATTTGCATGGAAGCGGCCATGACCTCAGGCATTTTCTTCACTACCGACTGACCGGTTTCAGATTGGTAAAATGCCAGCATATCCTGTAATTCCTGTTCGGTGTAATGGGCCATATAAAGATCAATCATAGGCGCTTTCAACGTCTCCCAGTTCATTTCTTCTCGAAGCATCAGGCTGACTTTTTGCATATGCTTATTAAAGCTGGCCCGCTCAGATTCTTTAATTTTAAATTGCTCTGCCATATTGGCAAACACGCCGTCAAACTGAGCATAAACCGCATCCAGAGTGCTATCTGCCCCGGAGGCAATTAACAGGGCTTCCACGGTGTCACGCTGCCCAGAATCGGCAACGGCGGTGGTACTTAAACCGAGGGTGGCAAGAATAATTATGAGTGCCTTATGCATGGTAAATTCCTTTTCTTTTGGTTAATTCCACATCCAGTCTACCCCAATAGCAGTTGCTGATCGATAGGGGTAAATACGCTGGCGGACTGCATCAGTGAAGCCGCGGTAAGCGCCGGTACGCCATATACTTCAACTTTGTTTTGATTTTGTTGAGTAAGCCGGTCGCACAGAATGCTGAAATCGCCATCACCAGACACCAGGATCAGGGTGTCGGCTTCACTGGCGGCATCCATCATGTCGATGGTGATCCCTACATCCCAATCGCCTTTCGCAGAACCGTCTGAGCGCTGGATAAAGGGTTTTAGCTTTACTTCAAAGCCAATGGCACGCAGGATATTCTGAAATTCACGCTGCCTGGTATCGCCGCGCTCTACGGCATAAGCAAACGCTTTTACCACCTCTCGGTTAGCGGTGGCTTTGCGCCAGAAAGCGTTGTAATCGAAGTTCTTGCGATAGGTTTGACGGCTGGTGTAATACACATTTTGCACATCAACAAATATAGCTACGCGTTCCATAAACGTGTTGCTGCCTTACAGTGAACAAGGGAAACCTCATACTAACAGAAGACTTGCTGAAATATTTGATAAGACGCGTCAATATTCTTACTCATCAGGTTAACCGAACAAAGCCTGGCCCCCTGGGCGCGAGATTACAGCACTGGCGTGTTGCAATTACAGGGCGTGAGCGCTGACGAGCGGCGCTGCAATGTCGTCTGTTGTCAGCTTCGCATTCCCGAATCTGTGTTCTGCCGGGGCCAGGCACCAGTAAAGCTATGATTTCGATGCCCTGGCCTCCAAAATTTGCCGTTGATGAAGACACAATAGAATCCGGTGTTACATACTTTTCTATTATGTTGGCGCAACAGGCGCTTAAGTTTGATTATCAATTGTTAGCTGACGGAGGTATAAAAATAGCGGTAGTCCTAAAGATACCCCTACACAGAGCGTTGCCAATACCGCCAGCCAGGATTTTTCGATGGCCAGGCGTCTTCCTTCAACAACGATAAAAGTGATAAGCACCAGTGCAGAAACTACCACATCAAACACGAAGAAGCGGCTGATACGGTTGGCCAGTAAGTGCTCAAAAAACAGTGGCAGGTCAGCGCCGTTAACTATGAGCCAGGGCACAAATTGTGAAAGCGGCAAGGCAGCGCCTGCTACGCAGAAAATCAAGTACACATGTTTGAGTGTCAAACCTTAATCCTTATGGTTTACAACTATTTTTTTACAGGTTATTCCATAATACCCTCAGGCGTATGATCAAACAAACGGGCTTCCCGGGCTTTCAGCGCTCTTAGCTTACTGCGCAGGGTTTCGCTTATCCGGGTATTGCGGTCAATCACATCCAATTGTGACCAGGTGGCCCTTTCGCCGCTGGCAATAAGTTCCTGAATACTGCTCAGCGTTGGATTGGCGGCAACCTGCATTAAATTGCGTAACTGCTTTTGCGGCAGGATATTAATATTGCCCACATATTGCTGATCTATCACCGAGCGAACTTTATGCAGCGCCAGTTTGCTGCTGCGATTAGGGACTAAGTGCTCCATAATGTCGAAAGCATAAATGCTATTCGCTTTGGCAAGCTGGCGTAAATGCCGGAAGGTCATGCTTGAGAGCGTTTTAGCCTGAGTACGTGAAGATGACAAAAACGGTACCGCCAGGGGGTTGGTCTGACTCACAATACTATGGTTTACGCCGTATAGCCTGGCAAGGCGTTCAAAGGGTAAATCGGCCATAATCGAACCATCGGCGAAGCGGCGGTTGGGAATATACGGCACAATGTCGCCAGTGGCGCTTTTGGCTTTTAGCTGTACTGATGTGAATAACAGCGGCACCGCACAGGACGCGCGAATAGACTGCATAATTAAGGCGTTCGGGGAGGTTTTTGCATTCAAAAGCCTTGAGTACTGATGTAAATCTGCCGGCGACACGGTAACGGTGATATGACGACCAGTTTTCTTGTAAGCCTCTTCAAAAGTAGTCAGGTCGAACAGTTCAATGAGCGTATTTTCCAGTGCCCGGCTGTCCAGTATGCTTTTCCGGCCCAGGCCGCCCCATAATCGCCAGTTCTGAAAGTGTTCAAAAATAAACTCTGCACTTAGCGCTTCGAGTAATTCGTCGTGGGTGCGGGTGCCCAGTATACCGGCAATGATTGAACCTGCACTGGCGCCCGATATAACGGTAGGCAGAAGGTTATGCTCATTCAGTGATTTCACCACCCCACAATGGAAAAAGCCCAGCCCGGCACCGCCAGACAACATTAAACAACTGCGGCCGAAAGCGTGCGCCGTCTCTTCAAAAAAGGACAGCTTGTCGTAAAAATCGATATGGTCCTCATCGGCGTGATAGATTTGCTCCAGCGCACTGACGACCTGGGTAATAAACTCTTCAATCAGCTGTTTAGTACCAATTTTACAATGGCCAAGTAACTCGGGGTTCGCAATGTTACCTAAATTGCCGTGGAGCCCTTCGTGAAGAATAGACATTAAGCCGCTGATATCATCCTGACTTTGGGCAAACTTGATACGCTGCACCCGTTTGCGGATTAAACGGTAATCATATAAACGGCAGGGATCCTTGGCTTTCCAGTCGTCTGCCCCTGACAAAGCGTCATGGGCCTCGCAGGCTTCCTTGTATGCCTGATAACTGCCAGCATGCTCAATGGCGCGTTCCAGTTCGCCTAATTTAGATTGAAATACGGTCATACATCCCCCGGCACTGATTTGGTTAATTTCCGGTATTTGCGCCTATACTGGCAGTGTAGAGTGCACAATTAGAATCGGCTAACTAATTTATTGGACCACGGGAATGGCGATAGTACGTCATCAGAGGTAAATAACCGGACGAAACGGTTTAAGTTGATCTAAGCCGATGTATAAACAAAGTTAATTTGACCAATAGCACACCACAAAGTAGCCTGAGCATTGACAATGATAACAATAGCCTTGTAGCACCAACATGGAATGGAATGTACAAACCTTAAGTTTGCTGTCTATCCCGCTGATTAGCGCGTTAGTGGGGTGGATCACCAACTATCTGGCGGTAAAGATGATGTTTTATCCGCTCAAGTTTGTAGGGATCCCGCCGATTTTTGGCTGGCAGGGATTGATTCCGGCCAAACGTCGGCAAATGGCCGAGATTGAGGTAGAACTGGTACTCGGTAAGTTACTCAGCGTTGAAGAGCTGGCCAGTCGGCTCGACCCTCAGGCGCTCACCAATGCCATTGAACACCGTCTGCAGCAGGTGGTACGGAAAATCGTTAACGAAGTGATGGAAGAATCGGCACCGCAGCTATGGGCCGCTTTACCAGTGCAGGGCAAAAATCTGGTGTACCGCCGCATTGAAGACGACATCCCTTATGTGGTTAGCAAAATGGTGGAGGATTTCCAGCATAACGTCAATGAAATCCTCGATATTAAAGAACTGGTGGTAGCACAGCTGGTTAACTCTCCTGAGCTGATTAACGAGATTTTTCTGCGGTCCGGTGAGCGGGAGTTTCCTTTTATTGTGCGTTCCGGCTTTTACTTTGGCTTTTTATTTGGTCTGCCTACTATGGCCTTATGGTATCTGTACCAGGCCTGGTGGATCCTGCCTTTAGGCGGTTTACTGGTGGGTTATGCCACTAACTGGATTGCCATTAAAATCATCTTTGAACCCAAGCGCCCGGTGCGTGTTATGGGCTTTACCATTCAGGGCATGTTCCTTAAACGCCAGAAAGAGGTGTCGCGGGTATACGCTGACATTATTGAAAGCAAACTGATTAATTCAAAAAATATCACCCATATGATTTTGCATGGCTCCGGCTCCGCGCAACTGCTGGAACTGATAGAACTCCACGTGAACGATGCTATCGAACGCTATGTCGCCATTGCGCAGCCTTATTTTGCATTGGGCGTCGGTTCGGAAAATTACTTCAAAATGAAATCCATGGCGGTCAGGCGGTTGTTCGAAGACACCGATAAATATCTGCTTTACGCCTTTGATTATGCCAATCAGGCCCTGCGGGTAGGAGACGATTTATGTGAGCGTCTGCAAGCCTTGCGATCAGAGGAATTTGAAAGCGTACTGCGACCGGCCTATCAACAGGATGAGTGGAAACTGATTGTCACCGGGGCCTTGCTTGGCATGGCTGCGGGTGTTGCGCAACTTTACCTGCTGATGATGGGCTAGGGCACAGAATTATGGCTAGTAAAACCGCAGAACGTATCCTCGCCGCCGCACTCACCTTGTTTAATGAACAGGGCGAAAATGCCGTAACGTCGGTGGATATTGCCATGGAGCTGGATATTAGTCCCGGTAATCTGTACTACCACTTTAAGGGTAAAGAGCAAATTATTGATGGCTTGGTGCACTGGTACAGCGAAGCTATGCAAACGTTGTTACGCCCGGCCACACTGGAAAAGGTGCAGGCAGAAGATTTCTTCTATTTCATTGCCATTGTGTTGGATAAACAACAACTGTTTCGCTTCATGTATCGCAGCCCGGCCGACCTGGCCGAGAAGTATCCTAAAGTAAAACACTGGCACAAACAGCAAATAAGGCAGTTGGAGGTGAGTTTAAGCAAACTGCTATTACGGTTTGCGGCGCAGAAGGCATTGCTCGCAAGCCCCGCTGAACAGCGCTTAATGGTGGATCTGATTATTATGATCCTGACTCAGGCAAATCAATACGATGACCTGCGCAACAACGATGATCCTCAGGCGCAAAAGTTTCACGCTTTAAGCCTGATGATGACGGCGCTGCTGCCCCGCTTTCGCTTAAAAGAAACAACCGTGGCTCAGCTACGTAAAGCCATTGAGCATCACTCCATGGCCAATCTCATGTTGCCGGCCGCCAAGGGGGAGGTATGAGCCAGAAATTGTCGTTTCTGGACCGGTCGTTTTGGATCACCGAGTCTAAAGCCAATCCCAAGCATGTGGGCTGTCTGCAACTGCTTGAAATGCCAGAGGGCAGTGATCCCAAAGCCTACGTGAGTGCCTTACATAAAGACATGCAGGGTTTTGCCCGGGCCTGCCCGCCGTTTAACTGCCGGGTAAAAGCCGTGGCTATCTGGCCTCTGGGTTTGCAGCCCGTTAAGCATATGCAAATGGATTATCACGTACAACTTCATCAGGTGGAGGATGTTCACAACCGTCAGGCACTGGATGAGTTTATTGCCCGCATGCATGAAACCCGCCTCGACCCGGACAAGCCGCTTTGGCAATACCACTTTTTGTATTCCACCACCCAGCAGGTGTTTGCTATTTATGCGCGGGTTCATCATTTGTATGGCGATGGCGCTACCCTGGTGCGCTGGTTTCAGGCCGGTTATCTGGATGAGGCGCAAAGCTCCGGCTTTGTGCCGGTATGGGCTTTAAAGCGGCTGCGGCATCAAAAACGCCCGCAGTACAAGCGCATGAAACGTTTTTGGATGAATCTATGGGAATCGCTCCTTACCGGTAAGGATTTGCTGGTGATTTTTACCCGCTTACTGTTACGCCTGATTCGAATTAACCGCCATTATATGCCGGTACCCTTTACCGGCACTCGTACGGTGCTTACCGGACAGGTCAAAGCGGGACGGACAGTAGCGACCTTTGATTTGGACTTTGCCCGCGTGCAGGCGCTGGCCCGGCGCACCAGAGCCTCTGCTAACGAAGTATTACTCACCGCTTTTGATATTGGTATTCATCGGTTGTTACAGGATCACGGCCATGTATTTACCCGTGCGCTGTATACCAATATGCCCATAAACTTAAGAAAGCCCGGCGAAAAAACCACCGGCAATCGTATTGCCATTGTGCCGGTGCAGTTAGCTCATGATGAGAGCGATCCTTATTTGCGCCTTCGCCAGATTATTTACCATCATCGCATTGTTAAACAAGCCGCCCAGCGGGCCCGGCCTTCAGCTTTCAGCAGTTATACCATTGTTATCCAGGCCATCGCGTTGGTATTTGAATGGTTGCATGTGTCAGACTGGGTAAAACCTATAGCCAATGTGCTGGTATCAAATATTCCAGGTCCCAAACGACAAAAATACTTCAAAGACAGTAAACTTCTGGCCTGTTATCCTATTTCCACACAAACGCCCGGGGGCGGCGTTAACATCACCCTCATGACATACAACGGTAAAGCCAATATCGGTATGGTGTGTTGTAATCAGCACATTAAATCGCTGCAACCGCTGGCGGATTATTGCAGTGAAGCCTTCGAAATGTTGGAAGCCAGCGTTGACGATCCGAGCCTGAGTATCGACGACATTGGTGAGCACAGTGACGAGGTGCCGCTTTCCATTGTCAGCGATCACTAGTAGCATTGCCGCTCCTGTTTTACTGAGGTATAACTATGTGGCGTTGTCCGCTTTGTCAGCAACCTTTACAGCAATCGATGCGCACCTGGCGGTGTGAAAATCGTCATGCCTTCGACGAGGCCAAATCCGGCTATTTAAACTTACTGCCGGTGCAGAATAAAAAGTCCAGACAGCCCGGCGATGACAAAACCATGGTCAATGCCCGCAGGCAATTTCATGATGCAAAAGGCTATCAGCCACTGATGGCAGCGCTGGTGGAGATTATTCAGGAGCACTATACAGTGCAATCGGCAGTGCGCTTATTTGATGCCGGTTGTGGCGAGGGCAGTTATCTTGGATACATCGTCCAGGCGCTACAGGATGCAGAGCTAACGGTTAAAGCAGCTGGCTGCGATATTGCTAAACATGCAGTTGATCTGGCGGCGAAACGCTACAAAAACTGTCATTTCGCGGTAGCCAGTAGTGCCCATCTGCCGCTTGACGATGCTTCGCAGGACGTGGTGCTACAGGTATTTGCGCCGGGTAGTGATTCCGAGTATAAACGGGTGATTGCTCCAGGTGGCCTGCTGATAACGGTGGATCCGGCCGATAATCATTTATGGTCAATCAAGCAGGCCATTTACGATAACCCGAGACAGCACAAGGTGGAGTTTTCGAACCGGCCAGGTTTTAGTCAGGTGATTGAGCGACGGTTAAGTTTTACGGTGGATTTATCCGACCAGCAAACTCGCCAGGGATTACTTGAAATGACACCTTATTACTGGCGGCTACCGCAGGATGAAGCTCAGGCGCGGTTCGCCGATTTAGAGCAGGTGGAAGCGGATTTTGTTATTCATGTATGGCAACGGGAACACAGCTAAACTGACATTTTGTGTGCTCTGTATATTGTGGAATCATTTCTCAGCCCACATAGTAACGAGATGTCACTAAGTTGTTAAGGAAAACCCATGCATCTCGCCCAACTCAACATCGCCAGGCCCAAATACCCTATGGATTCTATCGGGATGGCAGACTTTGTGAATAATCTCGATCCGATCAATGCCATTGCGGAAAATAGCCCAGGGTTTATCTGGCGCTTAAAAGACGACACCGGCAACGCCACCAGTATCTCTATTTTTAATGATCCTGAGCTGATTGTGAATATGTCTGTATGGCAGGACGTCGTCTCGTTAAAGCAATTTATGTTTAAAACACATCATATTGATTTTCTGAAACGCAAAAAAGAATGGTTTGAGCCCCTCGACAGTGCATCTTACGTGATGTGGTGGATAGAGGAAGGGCATATCCCAACGGTGGGGGAAGCCGAGGAGCACTTACTTCATTTACGGGAGCATGGCGAAAGTGATTTCGCGTTTAGTTTTAAGCACAGTTTTAACATGTCATAAGGGGCGTAACAGTCGTCACATTGCTGCGACAAATCGATAGCCTCACTAACAATGTCTGTACCTAAAAATGTGCTTTTACCCTGCTGCTATCGGCACATTTCGTGAAGCTAAGGCCGATAAGCAGCGTTGTTATCTGAAAATGATGTGGCTTAAATCAGTATTTGCCAAAGTTGCTCAATAAGGCCTCATCGACTACACCATTATGCTTAAAGATAACGCCATTTTTCATGACCATGTCGACATCCCGTACTAAATTCATATATTTAAGTACGTTGCCACGAACGGCGATGATATCGGCTACCTTGCCCGGCGTTACTGAACCGTAACGGTCCTGAACGCCCATCATTACCGCAGGCCAGTATGTTGCGGCCCGCAGTGTGTCCATGGCATCAAACCCCATGTCATGCACCCAGACCGCCATTTCCTGCCAGGTAGACTGACAGTGAAACTTCATCGGGATCCCCGAGTCCGTACCTACTAGCATCATTACACCAGTTTGCTTTAACTGATTGATTTTATTTTTAATCGTAGGGGTTCTGAGCGGCGTGAGCTGCATGTAATTGAGATGACCTGGTTTGGCTATCGATTGTTTGATATCAGCAATGGTGTCGTCTTTCAAACCCCGTTTCCAGCACGCATCGTCGAGCTCTTCAGGGTTAGCCACCAAATCCGGGTAGGTAAATAGCCCTTCCATGGTAGGCGTCCAGAATAATAACCCGTCAAAAATACCGGTGGCGGTGCGCTCTACCAGTGTATCCAACACATCCTGCGGGTATCCCGGCGCAGTGGTAAGCCCTGTATGTTCAAAATTATCAATGCCTATTTCCACACCAACGCGAATTTCATCCGGTTTATGAGCATGAGCGACTACTTTCATGTTGAGTCGGTGCGCCTCGTTTACAATGGTCTGGGCTACCGCCCGCGGCATATCATCATGGTCGATGAGCTTGACAATTTCCATTCCGGCCTGGTGCAGGCGATTCACGGCGGCTTTTGCTTCACTCTCGGTGGTGATTTCCCAACGATAGTGTTTTTGCCAGTCCTGGACTTCGGCCTGTAAGAAAGGGCCTGAGGTATACAGCGTAGGGCCGGGAATCTCCCCGTTGGCGAGTTTTTTCTTGATGGCTACAGAGTCTTCCAGGGGAGCACCAAGGTCGCGAACACTGGTGATGCCGGCGAGCAACAACTGCACCAGTGAGGCAGGCATAATTTCATCCACCTGACGGTCGCGATAAGCTTTCTGCCAGTGTGTATAGTTGGCGTGACCGGTGAGCATTATGTGGGCATGACTTTCCCATAAACCGGGCAGCACATCGTGCCCCTCGGTGGAGACTATACGGTAGCCCGCGGGCACGGGTAACGAGTCCACTGTGCCTACTTGTTCAATGATGCCGTCTTTTACCAAAATCACGCTATTGTGCAACGGGCGTTCGGCAGTGCCGTCGATAAGTCGACCGCCCACCAGGGCGATATTTTCTGCCTGCGATGGCATGCCAGTGAGCAGGCCGGTTAACAAAGTGAGTGTCGTTAGTAACCGCATTATTTTTCCTTATTCTGGTTATGCTGAATTACGTTATGCTCACAGATTAAACAAATCAATGTTTTCTTTAGAGATATTGATGCAGGCGCAATTATGCTTAATAGCAAAAAGCATCAGTCTTGCCCGACTGATGCTTTTCAATGGCAATGGCGTTTAAGATGCCTCAGCGGCCTTTAAATTTTCGCGACTCTTTTTGCGAAAAGTTCACAAATCGGGTAAAGGCCTTATCCTTTGCCCTTTTTTGTGCCAGTGAGGCTGAGTTGAGCGCATCTTCGCGGAGCAATTTCTGGTAGTTGGCTAGTCGTCGTGGATCAAGTAAGCCTTGTTCCACGGCGGCAAGCACTGCGCAGCCAGGTTCCCGGTCATGCTGACAGTCGGCAAACCGACATTCTGCGGCGAGCTTCTGGATATCAGCAAACGCCGAGGTAATACCATCATGACAATCCGCTAACTGTAATTCCCGCATGCCCGGAGTGTCGAGAATGAGTCCGCCATGCGGCAATGCTAACAGTGAACGTCCGGTAGTGGTATGACGCCCTTTGGCATCTTCCTCGCGAATTCCTTGCGTAGCCTGATGGGATTCACCCAGCAAGGTATTGGTCAGCGTTGATTTGCCAACCCCTGATGAGCCAAGCATGACCACTGTTTTTCCGGGCTTGAGCCAGTCGCTTAACGCATCGATACAGGTGGGGGCCAGTGCGTTAACCGTGACCACCTGCAATTGTTTATCGATGCGGCGGACATCGTCGCGCCAGCATTCGGGCTCATCGGTTAAGTCAGCCTTGGTTAGCACTACCACCGGTTCTGCATCGGCCGCTTCTGTGAGCGCCAGGTAGCGTTCAATGCGACTGGGATTAAAGTCCTCATTCATCGAACAGACGATAAAAGCTGTGTCGATATTCGCCGCAATTAACTGCCACTCCTGACCGGTGCCGGCAGATTTGCGTTTAAAGCAGCTATATCGCTCGAGCAAGCGTACAAACTGCTGATGCTCATTTAGCAATATCCAGTCGCCAACTACCAGTGGAGGCATGGCGGGCGTGATTGGCAAATTAAAAGTATGCGTATCGGCTGCTACAGTCAGCTGAGATTTATGTTGTTCAGTGACTCTGACAGGGATTATTTGTTCCCACTCTTCAAGTGTGAGTTGTTGTTGAAAAAAGGGAGTCCAGCCCATAGTGGCCAGAAATTGAAAATTAGTCATAACTAACCCTTAACTAACGTTAATGTTTTCATTAAGGGGGCAAAAGGCCCCGGTATTAGAACCGGGCAGTAAAAGGGCGGTTTAGTTAGCCCAAAGCCCGGTCAGGTTGACGACAATCATCAATATTCTCCTAACCGTTATTCGACATCGTGAAGTATAGCCTAACAGAAATCTGTATGCACAGGCTTAAGGCTGTCTTTATTGTGCTCAGGGTAGTCTTTCTTGGCTCACGGCTGTTCAGTAAAGTAAAACCGCAGTTGTTTTTCTTCCACGGCTACCCGTTTGCCATAGCGGGCAAATAAAAACTCCCGCCAGTGAGCGTCATCCATGGTGTATTCCAACGCGCGTTCATCGAGCCTGGCGATTAACTCTTTGGCGAGCCTGGGTTTGTGGTAATCCAGAATTCGCTGGGTGTTGCCATGCAAGTAAAGCTTCAGGTAATCCAGTGCCTGATCGGTAGAGCCCGCCGACACCAGACTCAGTGCCGAACGCAACGGCTGGCCAAGTAAGGAGCCCAGCCCGGATAACGGTAAAGGCAGTAATTTATCAATAATAAACTGAGTGTCTTTTACCAGTGAGTACTGGTCGTTGAGCAAATGAATAAAATCGACCCGTGTATCGGTAAGATGTAATGAGCAACTGGCCGGATAGTAATTGGGCAATGCGCTGATGCCTGCAACGGTGTGGGCTTTATAGATTCGCGAACCCATTACTTTTACTTCAATGGCACAGAGGATCTGTAAGGTTAGCCGGTTGGTGGATGTCGGCATACTGAGCTGCGCCTCAAGGCAGGTAAAGTGACCTTCCCCGATGGGCACGGCCAACGGTTCGGTAAAGGGGAAGTGCGGGGCGATGAGTGCATTAAGCTCTTGTTCGGTAAATATATCGTACTGCAGTCGGCCGCTTTTAATCAGGCAATACCCGACCAAAGCATTCACTCTATCGCGCCAGCTTAATGGAGGTAACAAACATCAATCCTTGCAAAGTTTAGTGGGCTAAACCCATCGTTGCGCTAAATCATAACAGTGCTGTTTATAACGGCTCAAGGCATAAAATATTTTGCGTCGCTGGCGACAATGGCGTAGCTTAATTTCAACTGGTACAATCAGTTGGTGGCGGTTGCTTTAATCTGGCCAGAATATAACCATTCAACAACGGGTGAATAATGCATATACCTGTTCAACAATTTGATTATGTGATCATTGGTGCCGGCTCTGCCGGCGCAGTGCTCGCCGCGCGATTAACGGAAAACCCGTTGATTCGGGTATGTCTGGTTGAAGCCGGCAGCAGTGACCGCAACCCGTTTATCCATATCCCGTTTGGCTTATCACTACTGGCACGATTCGACAGTATCGGCTGGGGTTATAACACCGAACCTCAACCCGCACTGAATGACAGAGAGCTGTTCTGGCCGCGCGGTAAAACCCTGGGCGGTTCCAGCTCAATAAATGCGATGTGTTATATCCGCGGTCAGGCCGAAGATTACGACCATTGGGCGGCACAAGGCGCCGATGGATGGGACTTTGAATCTGTGCTGCCTTATTTTAAGCGGGCAGAAAATTACTGCGGTGGTGCCGATGAATATCACGGTGTAGGTGGGCCGCTAGATGTAAATAATCTGCGCCATACCGCCGAAGTCTCCGATACGTTTGTTAACGCGGCTGAATACGTAGACCTGCCGGTAAGAGATGACTTTAACCGCCGCGACCGCGAGGGGCTGGGTTACTATCAGGTTACTCAACGTAACGGGCAGCGTTGTTCCACCGCGAAAGCTTATCTCACTGACGCCCGACAGCGAACAAATCTCACTATCATCACTTCTGCGCTGGCAGAGCGGGTGCTCGTCAAACAACAACGAGCTATCGGCGTACAGCTGAGGTGTAAGGGGAAGGCCATGCGTTTAATGGCGTCCCGCGAAGTTATTCTTAGCACTGGTGCAATCAATTCACCTCATCTGCTGATGTTATCGGGGATTGGCCCGGCCGACGAACTTGAAGACAAAGGCATATACGTGCAGCAGGATTTGCCTGGTGTCGGCAAAAACCTGCAGGACCACCTGGATGCCATTGTTCAATACCGCAGCAAGCAGCATCTTGGTTACCCCATTGCGGCCAGAATGTTGCCACGTTATATCAAAGCAGCTTGTCGTTACTTATTTAAACGGGGTGACATTTTTTCTTCTAACGTGGCTGAATGCGGCGGTTTTGTGTGCTCTTCCCTGGCCCAGGCATCGCCGGATATTCAGTTTCACTTTTTGCCAGCCATTCTTCAGGACCACGGCAGGCATTTTGTGCACGGTTTTGGCTACGGTTTACATGTTTGCGCGTTGTATCCCAAGAGTCGTGGCGAAATTACGCTACAAAGTAATCATCCGGCCGATCATCCCGCCATCCAGCCTAATTACCTGACTGAGGAAGCGGATCTTGCGGTGATGATTGATGCGGTGAAGTGGGCGCAGAAAATACTTAAGAGCGAAGCGTTTGCTCAATATGATGGTTACCTGAGTATTGGTGAGCACTGCCTCGATTCGGACGAAGATATCGCTGCGTTCATCCGCGAACGGGCCGAAACCATCTATCATCCCGTCGGTACCTGTAAAATGGGCGCCGATGATGACCCTATGGCAGTAGTGGATAATAAGTTGCGGGTGCGCAATGTGGCTGGTCTGCGGGTGGTTGATGCCTCGGTAATGCCAACGCTGGTCGGAGGCAATACCAATGCGCCTACCATTATGATCGCCGAGCGCGCAGCCGAGTGGATCCGCGCCGACCAGTAAAAATCAAGAAATAAAGGGGTCAGAGTACATTATTAGCAATAATGTACTCTGACCCCTTTATTTTTTAGGCAGTAACATCAGCACTGCACAGTCGCACATCTCATCGATATGGCTGGAATCGGCGTACACGCCGTCGGTTACCAGTTTTGCCAGGCCATGCAAGGTTGCCCAGATGACCTGTGTCTGGCGCAGTGCTGGCTTATCGGCCAACAGTAAGCCCTGTTGCTGCCAGTGGGTAATTAATCTCAGCATATACTGAAACGCCGGATAGGCTACATCTTTGAGCTCATCGTCAGCCAGATCGTTTTTCCAGATAGGACGGCCAAACATAAGATCGTACAACTGCGGGTGTTCCACAGCCCAATGGACATACCCATACACAAACTGCTTCATCCTTTCCGGTGCAGGTACAGACTCATCGCCGCCAGATTCAGAGGTCATAGCAATCCAGTTGGCAAAACCGTTGGCGGCTACCGCGTTAAGCAGGGCGTTTTTATCACGAAAATGGTGATAAAGCGCTGAGCGCGATACACCTACGTCATCAGCCAGCTTGCGTAATGAAAGCCCTTCAATGCCCTGATTTTCAATACGGGCGGTAGCCGCATCTAATAATGCAGAACGTAAATCACCATGATGATAGGTTTGTGTGCCGGGTGACGGCATGGAGCGTCCTGAAAATTGTCACAATTGCTGACTAGCATAATCTTTATCTTGACAGTGTCAAATTCAATGCTATCTTGACACTGTTCAGTTTAATGAAAAGTTAATAAACGGGGTTCTCATGTCGCAGACAACCGCTGCTAATCAACACCAGGCGTATCCGCATTTATTCGAGCCGCTGGATTTGGGGTTCACCGAGTTAAAAAACCGGATTGTAATGGGCTCAATGCACACCGGGCTGGAGGAAATGCCTAACGGTCATTTAAACATGGCTGAGTTTTATGCTACGCGGGCCAAAGGCGGTGTGGCATTGATGGTAACCGGCGGTATCGGACCTAACCAGGAAGGTGGCGTACATATAAAAACCAAAATGCTCGACAGCGACGAAGCGGTTGAACATCATAAAATGGTCACCGACGCGGTGCATGCTAACGGCGGCAAAATCTGCATGCAAATTCTGCATACGGGGCGCTATGCCTATAACCCCAATCTGGTTGCACCTTCTGCGTTGCAAGCTCCTATAAATCAGTTCAAACCCCGCGAGCTTACCAGCGAAGAAATTGACGGGCAGATTAACGACTTTGTTGAAACGGCCAAACGGGCCCATTCTGCCGGCTATGATGGCGTTGAAATTATGGGGTCTGAGGGCTACTTTTTAAATCAGTTTATTGCTGCGCGAACCAACCACCGCAGTGATGAATGGGGTGGTGATTACCAAAACCGTATTAAGCTACCGGTGGAAGTGGTGCGCCGTGTACGCGAGGCTGTGGGTGAAGAATTTATTATTATTTACCGGTTGTCGATGCTCGATTTGGTAGAGGGTGGTTCAACCTATGAGGAAGTTGTCACGCTGGGCAAAGCCATCGAAAAAGCCGGTGCCACTATTATTAATACCGGTATCGGCTGGCACGAGGCGCGTATCCCTACCATCGCCACCAAGGTGCCGAGGGCGGCTTTTACCTGGGTCACCGCTAAATTTCGCAAGGCCCTGAGTGTACCGGTGATTACCTCTAACCGTATAAATACGCCGGAAGTAGCCGAGTCGGTGCTGGCTCACGGTGATGCTGATATGGTTTCGATGGCTCGGCCATTCCTGGCCGATCCCGAATTCGTGAACAAAGCACAAGCTCAGCGCAGCGATGAAATTAACACCTGTATTGGCTGTAATCAGGCCTGTCTTGATCATATCTTTGATGGCAAACTCACCAGCTGCCTGGTGAATCCCTTTGCCTGTCATGAGTTGATGTACAAAATGACCCTGGCTGAATCACCGAAAAAAGTGGCCGTGGTGGGGGCAGGCCCGGCCGGTCTGGCTGCGGCTACCACGGCAGCCAAACGCGGCCATAGTGTGGTCTTGTTCGATGCAGCCGGTGAAATAGGCGGGCAGTTTAATATTGCCAAGCAAATCCCCGGCAAGGAGGAGTTTTACGAGACCTTACGCTATTTCAGTCGTCAGTTAGAGTTACTCAACGTGGATGTCAGACTCAATACGCCGGTCACTGCCCAGACATTAAACGAACATGGTTTTGACGAAGTATTGCTGGCTACCGGTATAGTGCCGCGTACGCCGGATATCGAAGGTATCGACCACGGTAAAGTAATGACCTATCTGGACGTACTGCGGGATAAAAAAACAGTAGGCGCTAAAGTGGCAATTATTGGCGCAGGTGGCATTGGCTTTGATACCGCAGAATATTTAAGCCACGGTAAGTCTGTACCGAGTCAGGATATCGCCACGTTCATGCGCGAGTGGGGGATTGATATGACATTCTCTGCCCGCGGCGGGGTGGAAGGGATACAGCCACAGCCTGAGCCGTCGCCACGACAAATTGTCCTGCTGCAACGTAAATCCAGCAAAATAGGGGCGGGCCTGGGCAAAACCACCGGCTGGGCGCATCGTATGGGTCTGCAAATGAAAGGGGTGAAAATGATCCCAGGCGTGCAGTACCACAAAATCGATGATAACGGCTTGCATATCACAGTGGGCGAAGAACAGCAGGTGCTCGATGTTGATAACGTGATCATTTGTGCCGGTCAGGAGCCCCAGCGGGCATTGGTAGAAGGTCTTAGCTTACCTTACCATCTTATTGGTGGCGCTGATGAAGCGCTGGAGCTCGATGCCAAACGGGCCATAGAGCAGGGCACAAAGGTCGCTATGGCCCTTTAACTGGCGTTGCTAGTCGTTATTGGGACAGCAGCTTCTCGCTGCTGACTCATGAAATGTTGCGCTAATGGCAACGAAACCTGCTGGTCTCGGCGTATAGCCCTTTGGCGTACTGAGTAACATTTGCCGCGAATGTTTTAATATTATGTTGCGTCTGCGTAACGTCAGAGACTCGCTGCACTGTCTGCTTCAGGCTTAGTGAATTCGATTTTGCGGTGGTCGCCACTTCCTCAATTGAAACAGCTTGTTGTTGATTTCTATCATTAACGTGTTGGAACGTTTTTGTAATGCGCTGCATGGCAACTATTGCTTCATCGCCAAGATTTCGGCTATTTGTTACCTGATTCTGGCTTACCTGCATATTCTGCAGGAGTTGATTGACTTGTTTTTGCATCTCTTGTGTTATCTCGTTAATGTTGGCGGTTGCGGCAACGGTTTTTTCCGCGAGGGCTCTCACCTCATCAGCAACAACAGAAAAACCTCTCCCGGCTTCTCCGGCTCTAGCCGACTCTATTGCGGCGTTTAACGCAAGTAAATTAGTTTGTTCGGCAAGTCCGCCGATCATTGCGGTAACACCATCAACGTCTTTCGATGATGCATCCAGCTTGTCTAATTGCTGTCGTAGCGAATCAAACATGTTGGAGAGTCCTTCCATAGAACCCAGTGCATTATTGATAATTTCGCCACCATGATTAGACTCCTCCCGGGCAGCTTTTGAGAGCTGATTGGTTTCATCCAGAGACAATGCCATTTGTTCTACAGTGGTTGTTATTTGATCGATAGCCTCTGATACCTGGCCCAGTTCGCGCTCTGTCATTTCACTTGCTTCGCTTTGTTTATTTAATGTGTAATGAAGTTCTGATGAACGATCATTTAAAGCGTGACTGGCTGATTGTACCTCAGACAATACCTTGCTAAGTTTTTCGGTTAAATGGTTCACGGTATTGCCCAGACGATCAAAGTCATCGTTCCGCTGCAGGTTGACCGGGAGTTGTTGAGTGAGATCGCCGTCAGCTATTTTTTCCAGAGTTGTCACTGTGTTTGCCAGTGTACTTGTTGCATGGCGCCAGATTAACCATAATATGAATGAACAAACGACCATGACACCAACCCCCAGAGTCAGCATGGCTATACGAGCTGAAACGGTGATTTTGGTGGCCTGATTACTGGCAACACTGCGCTGTTGCGCCAACCGTTTTTCTTGTTGATGTAACAAATCCTGCAAATGGTTTAACGACGATTGTGCTGACGATTGACTTGAATGTAATTTCAACACGGATGCCGTGACGCCATCCAGCGCAATACGAGTTTCCGTGAGCAGATCGTCGAAGTCCCCTCGCATTCCGATGTAATCAAAAAATTCATCAAATGTCTGATATTCACTATTGACCAACTCAACGGATGCAGGGTTGTAACTTTCTAACATTGGGCCGAGCGCATCAACAAACGCATTGAACTTACTCACCATATGCGTATGAATATTGGCTTTCAGGTAATCGATCGCGATGAACAGATCATTACGTAAACCGCTATCATTATCAGTACCCAGTATTTGCTGCTCTCGTTGCACTCTTTCTATACTGCTGGCCCAACTGTCGAAGGCCTTTGTCAGTGCAGGGCCAAATGCTACGCTTTCGTTGTTTAGCTTTACCAGTAATGGCGTAACCGATTGCCTGACATTCTCTGTATCAAAAACTGTCTTATTGGCGCTGGGTACCGCTTTTATCTGGCTGCGCAGTTGCTCCAGCGTAAGTAATTGTTGATTGGTTTTTGTTAGTGTACTTGCTGCTAAATTTTGTTGATGAAAGGCGAAGAGTGAGGCGCCAATAACAATACAGAATCCCACTATTATTATGACTACCAACAATAATAGTCGCTGACGAAAACCACTTAGTTTGGTCATGAAAACACCTTATTTGCACAACATATTCAGCGAACTGTCCAAATAAATAGCTGCACACTTATTAAGTTGGAATATTTTTACTTTTTTGATTTCTAGTTGCTCGTCAGCACACAACTAAAATCCATGTCATAGAGCAATTTTTGAAGAGACAACTAACCGAAGGTACGCTGGATTTGCTAATCGTTAGTACGCACCCAGCCAATGTAGTGGCTTAACCGTAACGGTTACATTGGTAACAGGCATTATTTTTATAGAACTTTAGTGTAAAGGGTAATTTAAGCGGCGAGTTCATTTGTTTACGATAGTTTAAATTTCGGGCTGAATTGCACCGTATTGAACACAAGTTCAATATTACAACTTGTCCACTTCCCTTTTAACTCACTGCTCAAATGAAAGTAATTTTGAAAAGTCGTTGAGGGTCTGGCGAAGTGTTTCGCTTCCCCCAAGGTTGTATTTACTGTGCAGAGTAAGGAGACGAAGCTCCTGAATGGATTTGGGCGTAACAAATTTGTTGGCGCTAAAGTCTGAGATATCGAAGGAATAAAGCACTGGAACCCGATTTAAAACACCACATCGAGCAGGGAAAACCCTGTCAATAGCCGTGTAACTGGCGCTGCTCTTAAACTATGTGCCAGTAGCAAGTTAACGCATCTGACCTTTTTAATAAATTAATTTGACGTTTCTGGCAGGGAAAAGCCGACTTCTAATTTGCCAATCTTGCTTTGTTTTATGTCAGGCAGAACGTTAGCCTCAATCATAAAACCGCTATTGTTAAAGTGAAAAAAGCAAAGTGATTCACTTTGCTTTTTTCGACAGATCACCTGATCGTTATTCTACGTCAATTTTCTTACCCTTCATACGCATCAGGGTGCCGTCTTTGTCGATAATATGGTGCTTTAAGGCTCCGACTATATGCAGAACAATACAGACAATTAGCAGGTAACCAACGATTTCGTGCACTTCTTCTGCCATTTCACCCAGTTCGGCGTTGCGCGGAATGACATCCTGTGGGTTAGCCGGATCGTGGTTGGCCGGGATCAAATCGATACCGAACAGTGGTACATTGTGGCCGCCCATCGACGACATGATGACACCGGAAATGGGCATAATCAGAGTACCCAGAATCAGTACCCAATGAACCGCATGGGCTAGTGTATGCTCCCAGGCTTTATAGTGACCGGCCGCGAGTGGCCAGCCGTTTTTCATCCGCCAGTAAACCCGGCCCAGCGCCAGCACCAGTACGATGACACCAAAGGATTTATGCAGGCCATACAGGCTGTAATCTTTATTCTCGGTCATGTAAATGCCAACGGCCAGCAAGGCGATCATTAGCAGGGCAACGATCCAGTGCAATGATATGGTGATTTTACTCAATTGCTGTCGGGTGTCTGTTATCATTATAAACTCTCTATCAGGCAGTAAAATGTGTAAGGATTAGTTTGAGCTAGCTTGTAGGTGAACCACATGCGGTAAATCCTACCACTAAATGATAAGCCGTAAATCAGTGTAATAGAAGGCAAAAATGACGGTGCATCAGGCTGGTTCGGTAAGCGTTGGGGCTAGTGATTAAATTCGGACGTATTGCGCCATTCGGTAACTATTTTTCCAGCCAATGTTGCATGGGCGGGTAGTCTTTGTGCGGCTTGAAATAGGGACGTACTGAGTGATAAACGGATAACCCCTGAACCCCGGTTCGAAGGCCCGGGTTAACCAGTGTACGGCGTTACTTTTGTTATTGCAGGCGGGGCGGTAGCTCGTGCCAGCATACCATTAACCTGAACAACCTGTTTCTGCGCACTGGTAAGAGAAATCTCTGCCACCCAGCCAAGTAAGCGAGCTCGCAGCGTAAAGGCAATTTGTATAATCAATGGCTTGGTACTGGCCGTGCCAAAATCGGCTCAATTGGGGGAAACGGATCGATAAGTTGCTGCTGGACGATAACTTTCTATTCACCGTGGACCTCAATAGCGGCGATACTGTTGGAAAAGTCTTTTTGACCTGCTCCCTCACCGGCGAAAGAGCTCAGTGCCGATTAACCGTCAACGGTACAGGTTTGATGGTCAGGGTAATGGTCTGGCCGGCTACAGCGGCTATTGTGGTCGCTATGGAAGGAAGTAACGTCTCACTGGCGTGGTGTTAGCAACAGTTCAGCAGTGGTTTGATCAAGCTGAAAATGAAACTGTTTTAGCACGTTCATGCCCAATAAACCGTCGGCTTGCTGCAAGGTCGCTTCAGGCATCACAAACACACCAATATTACTTAGCTTATAGGGGCCCAGTGTCATATTGTCTATTCGCACCAATGGAGAACGGATTGGGCCGCCTGCGGTGCGTACATCAAACAAGCCAATTACAGGGATCTGATTAAATCGCCTAAGCGTTTTGTACAGCTCAAAACTGATAGCGGTACTGCTTGCTCCTGTATCCAGTAGTAGCGCTGCAGGGCGGTTAAGGATGTCAGTTTCTGCGATATACTGGTCGCCATAGCGGGTCAGGGCCAGTCGGGTTACCGGGGGCTGTTTTGCACCAGCGGGGTTTTCCTCGTTCTTTTCTAAAGAGGGTGCTTGCCCCGGTAGAAACCGCTGGCGCAAACTGCGGGCACCGGCGTTATTGATACTCAGGTTCGCCAGTATGTCTTCCATTAGCGTAAACTTTTGCTGTCTGGCGTAGGCTTCGGCAAGTTTGAGCGTAAGCAGCTCATCGGTGCTATTGAGCTGAAATAACGGCTCTAAAAATTGGGCCAGCATATCCCAGTCGCCGGCGTTATACAGCGCACTGATGGTATTTTCGATTAACTCTGCGCTACGGCTTGCCAGCTCTTTGCGTTGCTCGCGGTTAAACAGGCTGAGTTCCTGTAAAGCGAAAAGATGACTAACGGCCACGCTTAACGGCTCGGTAGCCAGAATATAATCGGCTTCCAGCAATAGCAGTTGGGGCGACTCAGGACTCGTGCGCAGCGCATCAATTAAAAAATGCTCTACCCTGGCAAAGTCGCCTTGTTCAAGCCATTGGCGAACGGTGTCGATATTGGTTGCTGGCGGGGCTGGCAGGTCAGACGCGGCCTGGTAAGCTGGTGCTGACTGCTGCATTGTTAAACCCGGTGGATTAGTCACTCTTTTTGCCGTTGCCGTTGCCGTATTTTCTGGTTTGTGAGGGGCATGCTCAGCAGCTGTGGGCACAGGGGCTGGCCAAAGCAAATAAATGTTAAGGCTAACGGATAGCAACAGACAAACCGAAGCAACCAGGCCATAGCGCGACATGATTTATTTAGCCTGGCTGGCCAGACAAGCTGGCAGGTAAATATCAATGAACGCTTTTGGCATACGGGTGGGGGCACCGGTAGCGAGTTTTACGCAGGCAAACTGTGTGTGACCCCGATACACCGTTTCGCCATCGCTTTCGCGAATATACTGAAACTCACGGGAGAGCGTTATTTTACCGTCGCACTGGGTGATCCAGGTGGCGCAGTGCAGCGTGTCGCCCAGTAAAGCCGGTTTTAAATAATGTAATTCGTGGCGGAAGATCACCATGCCCCGACCGGCCTGTTGATAATGTTCAAATCCCAGCCCCAGCGCTTTAGAATGTGCCCAAGCGAGTTTTTCCTGCTGGCTTAAATAGGCCACGTTATTAACATGATTGTAGTGATCAATATCCTGAGGCTGTATTTCCCAGGTTTTTATAAAGGGGGCCGGGTATTGCCAGTTAAGGGTGTCAGACATAAGGGAGTGGATTTTCTTCAGTCAGGTTAATGGCAGGGTCGAGTAACTGTTTGTTCAGCGCTATTTCGGTAGCGATAACCGGCTCAATAAAGGCGTTTACGTTACCGAGATCTTTAAAAGCCACAAATCCCCGCTGTAAGAATTCGTGCATACTCAGCAGTCCCGCCATTTTCGCCGGTCGACGGGAAAGTTTAATCAGCAGACCAATGCCCGGGATTTTCACCACATCGGCCAGTTGTTCACCCAATCCCGCAACTATTTGAATTTGTTGGGCCCGGTCATCGCCACGGCCCACTTCACGGTAAGCCCGGGCATAATTCTCTCTGTTCAGTGGTGCGTCACCAAGCGATTGTGCCATAGTCATATCCAAGTCGAACGACAGGGCATTAAGCCACAGCGCCTGCTCAATGGCGAGCATCGCTTTGTTCGGCAAGGCTTTGGCGAGTTTTGGAATGACCCGCATTAAGTCGGCATCGCGCTGGCTGAAATCCTTTGGGCCGTAAAGTTCTTCCACAAAAAAATCCATGGCTTTCGCGTAGGCCGGTTTTTGTGCGAGTTCGGCATGGGTGGCGAGCAATCTCTGACATTGCCATTCCTGCAGCGCCTGAATAGGCGCTAATAACTGCATTTGTTCTGCCAGACTGCGTCGGGCATTCACCTGGCGTAAATGGGCAATGATTTGTTCTACCACAAGGCGTCCTTGTTGCTACGCTGTACATTGACTTTATAATACCTTAAACACGCTGACAAATCTGGCCCGTGCTGGCAGATTTTGCTATTCTGCGCGGCCATTAAATAACGATTATCACAAACTGAACTCTGTATGCAGCAGACAATGGCACCAGCCATAAAATACGATAATGATCCTGACGTTGAGCCGCTAATGGCATTATTCGACCAGACGTTTCTTACCCGGTTCAACACGCGCCTGATCAGAGGCGGCGATGAGCCGGTTTACCTGCCTGCTAATGCCACCACTCCTTACCACCAGGTTGTCTTTGCCCACGGCTATTTTTCCAGTGCACTGCACGAAATAGCACATTGGTGTATAGCCGGTCAGCAGCGTCGGTTGCTGGAAGATTACGGTTACTGGTACTGTCCTGACGGGCGTGATGCCACTCAGCAGCGGGAGTTTGAGCAGGTCGAAGTCAAACCCCAGGCCATTGAGTGGGCCATGACCATTGCCGCCAACCGACGCTTTCAGGTCAGTACCGATAACTTAAATGGCGCTGAGCCGGATCGTGAGGGGTTTACCCGCCGGGTACGGGCACAGTTGCTGACCTATTTAAACACCGGCTTTCCGCCCCGGGCCACTCTTTTTATTCATGCGCTGCGAGAGACGTTTCACGGGCCTGTGTTAAGTCAGACCTGGCTGAATAAGGAGTACCCCCAATGAGTAAAACCTTTCGATTAGGCGTGGTGATTAATCCTTTTGCCGGGATCGGCGGTGCCATGGCGCTTAAAGGCAGTGACGGCGAGGCTATTCGGCAGCAGGCGCTGGCGGCGGGCGCAACCAAACTGGCCAACGAGAAAATGACCCGGGCGTTGCGTAAACTGACAGACTTCCCTCACCTTTCAATACTTACTGCCGGCGGTGAAATGGGGGAAACCTGTTGTGCCGCCCTGGGGCTGGATTACAGCGTTATTTATACCAGCCAAAGCGCCGAGACAACACCGGCCGATACCGAAAACGTGGTGCGCGAGTTAGTCGCGCACAATGTGGACCTGATTCTCTTTGCCGGTGGTGATGGTACGGCGCGCAATGTATGCAGTATTGTGGGAGACAAAGTGCCAGTGCTTGGTGTACCCGCCGGGGTGAAAATTCATTCCGGTGTCTACGCAGTAACGCCCTCTGCAGCTGGTGAGGTCGTGGCCAAAATGCTGACCGGTGAACTGGTGAGTGTGCGTCAGGCCGAGGTACGCGATATTGATGAAAGCGCCTTTCGCGAGGGTAAGGTGCGCGCTCAGCATTATGGCGAAATGCAGGTACCAGACGAACTCACCTACGTACAGTCAGTTAAAATGGGCGGTCGTGAAGACGAGTCCATGGTCATTAACGAGATTGCCGAATACCTGAGTGAACTCATTGCCGATGATGACGAACACTTGTACGTAATGGGCTCAGGTTCTACCGTGGCTGAGGTGATGACACGCCTTGGTCTTCAAAATACCCTGCTGGGCGTGGATGTGATAAAAAATGGCGAGGTGATTGCCGCCGATGTCACCGCCAGTCAGTTACTAGCGCTGGTCAGCCAGTCACCGGCCCGATTGGTGATTACCGCCATCGGTGGTCAGGGGCATGTGTTTGGCCGGGGAAACCAACAACTCAGCCCGGCGGTGCTGCGAGCCATTGGCCGCGACAATATCTGGATTGCCGCTACCAAACAAAAACTTCAGCAGCTTGATGGCCGACCATTAAGAAGCGACAGCGGTGACGAGCGCCTGGATGACGAACTGGCGGGAATCATTGCTGTGATTACCGGGTACGATGGCCGGGTGTATTATCCGCTGCAATAAATTAACAGATGATAAGCGAGACACTATGCAACAACAGGTTAAAGCCAACGATGAATTCGTGAACGCCGTAGAGAAAATCGACAGTGCGCTGGACGGCGTGGTAGATCATGGCAATGACGATGAATTGTTTATTGCCAGTTACCTGCAAGGGCACTTTGCGGTAGAAGCACGTAAGCTCGAATTGGATGAACAGGCCTCAGTGGAAAAGCTCTGTCTCACCATGCAACAGAGCCTCGAGCAGGCCTTCGCCAACAACGAGTTGGAACCGGCCGACCAACAGGCGGTGACGGCATTGTGGCAAAAATTGCTGGCTGGCGTTTAAATTCCGGCACGTCCTTGCCGCCTGTAAGCGGCGAATCCCTTTATACCCGGCAGATATAATCTGGTGCGATAATTGCAAAACCTGACTTGTAAATACAGGCTGGATCCCATTATGCGTCAAAATATTCTGCGAACGACTTTTCTTACCACGCTGCTGGCAACCGGGTTACTGAGCGGCTGCAGCTCTGCACCACCGGACATGGAAATGACTAACGAACAGGTGCCGGTGCCTGCGCTGGGTAATGTGGAGTATCACACTTATGTGCTGGCCAATGAACTGTTTGCTAATGTGCGCCCGGCCCGGCAAACCCGCTACGCAGTTACCGGTTTTGTGCCGGTGGACTCGCTGACTTACGATGAAACCTTTCAGCATCCGTTGCAATTACTCGGTCATCAGTTGGAAGAAGGGATCCTTACTGAAGCCACAAAACGTGGATTTACCGCTCAAGAGTTTAAGCTGACGAACGATATAATAGTAGGAGAAAAGTCTGACAGGGTATTGTCGCGCGATATTGACAAGCTATCTGCGATAGAGCGGGTCGATTTTTTCATCACTGGCACGCTGGTTTATCAGCAGGAAGGAGCGATGGTTAACGCGCGCATTATTAATGCCCGGACCCGCGATGTGGTAGCAGCTGCAACGCGCTTTTTCCCGGCAGAATTGTTTTGGCTGGATGAGCAGGTGACAACCCGTAATGGCCGGCTATATCGTACAGAGAATAAAGGGTAATCATTATGCAAAGGGCAGTAAGGGCAACAAGACTTGGCATACTTCTGGTGGCGGCTGCCACGGCAGGCTGTCAAAGTATGGATGAGGAAATGGTGCAAACCACTCAGCCTGAAAAAATGCCATCGCTTAATGTGGTGGACATCACTGCAGCCGATCGCTCAAATCATCAACCCATGATGGCAGAAGACGTCGATAGCTTTGGGGCATTGGGTCAGCCACCGTTGTACTCCAGTGTTCAGGGGGCTTATAAAGGTCGTCCTTTAACCAAGCACGTGGGTGATTACGTAAAGGCCCTGACCCAGGACCTGATTGCCAACATGGAATACGTTACTAATAAAACGCCGGTAGGGGTGACGCATTTTGCGCTATTGGATTCCGATCTGCAGCAAACCAATTTGCTCGGTCAGCAAATGGCCGAGTCCTTCGTTCATGAGCTGCATAAATTTCGTATCCCGGTGATTGATTACAAAGCTACAGACTTTATTCGCATCACTGAAGAGGGCGATTTTGTGCTTACCCGCGATTATCTGGAGCTCGATGCCAGTTTACCCATGGAATATGTGCTCACCGGCACCATGGCCAAACATCAGGGTGGCGTGATGGTGAATGCCCGCATTATTGGTATTCAGTCGCGGGCGGTGGTAGCCAGCGCCCAAATGCTGATACCGTTTTACGTGGCAGACGCGCTGATCCCTAGTGATGGCAGTGAGCGCGGCGGCATGCGTGATGGTGTCAAATTAAGCCGGGGGTAATCATGCGTCAGTTTTTGGCCTGTATGTTTTGCGTAGCGCTGTTCAGCGGTTGCGCCAGCCAGCCTAAAAGCGGTTATTTCTGGTTTGGTAACGATGATGAAGTGCCACCTCAGGCCGGGCAGGCGCAGGTACGCCCGCCTGAAGACAGCGGCCTGGAGTACCGACCGGATTCCCGCGACATTGAAATGCACCGGGTTCAGCAAAACGTGCGGGGCTATCGGGATCCACTGCAAACCGGCTTTACGCCGGGGGTTACCCATAAGGCACTAAATGATTATGCGGCCAGTCTGGCTATGGCATTAATGGATGGCTCGGTGCAGGTGAATACCGATGAACTTATCGGCATCGCCAGTTTTGTGCGCCTTAACCGCTCTTTGCGTGAAACTACGGTGCTTGGCAATCAGCTATCTGAATACCTGATTGCAGAGTTGCAACAATACGGACTCGGCGTGGTAGATTTCAAACTGGCTAATAGCCTGGATGTGACCGATTACGGTGATCTGGCTTTAAGCCGGGAAGGGCGGCGCATTGCTAAACGCCTGGAAATGGATCATATCCTCACCGGCACGCTGGTGGAGCAACCGCGCGGGGTGAATGTGAATGCGCGGATCATCTCCATCGACAAGCAGCGTGTGGTAGCCAGTGCCAATGTGTTTATTCCTGCTTTTGTGGTGACGTCGCTGGTGCCAATGGCGCCGGTGCTGGACACCGAGTAACCCTACTATGCTTGTGGCGGGCGCTTAAACGTTCGCAGCATAAACCGTTCAGGGGCCAGCGCTTGCAACAACTGTTCGCTCATCGGTAACGGCTCATGACAAAGCTGACAGGCCAGGATTTCAGCCATTAGCGGAGCCGTAGTTAACCCTCTGGAGCCCAGTCCGGTCAGCACCAGCAACGCCTGTTCATCGGTGGCCACTTCGTACTGACCGTGGTGCTTGCCTTTATACAATTCACGATAGCGCTCGGTGGTTTTTTGAGGTGGGATAACTGCACCAACCACAGGCTGGTGATCAGCACTGCCCAGGCGTATTGACGCCCTGGCGGTATTATCATGTTGAATCGACTGAGCCCAGTCATAGCCAGCCAGCGCTTTGGCGTGAGTGGCAAGATTCTGCGCACTTTCTTGCTCTTTGCTGGTGGTACTGGTATCGCCTTTAACATAGGTTGAGCCAAGGGCATGACGGCCATCCCAGCCAGGCGTTAAGTAACCTTTATGACAGAGTACGGTTGTTAACTCGTTAAGTGGTGTTTGCTCGGGGACCGCTTCTACCTGGCCGCGCACCGGTCGCAGTGGTAAATGCGCCAGTTCGGCCATTTCGGCGCATTCGTGACCCGCGGCAATGATCACCCGGTCTGCCTTAACCGGTTTGCCATCCTGCAGAAGCAGTACTGTTGGGTTATTCTCTGATAGCGTCACGCGCTGCTTATAAAACTCACTGAGTAAGCCGGTTTTGCGGGCCGCATCAAGTTGAGCGGCAACCACTTCGGCAGGACATAGCCAGCCTCCTTGCGGCACAAACAGCCCGTCGCCGTGAATATCAATACCACTTAACTTAGTGGCCTTTGCGGCGTTTACCGGCTGAATGAGTTGCTCCGGCCACCGATCTTTTTGCCGCAGATTTTGCTGGCGTTTTTGTACCTCTTCATTAAATCCCAGCAGTAATACACCGCAAGGCTGCCAGGTAAAGCTTAGTCCTTTTGCTGCGAGGGCATCGTAGTATCGCCTGGCGTATAAAAAACCGTGGGCCTGAATCAGGGCAGGATTACTCTGATCGGCCTGCAGTTGTGGGTAAAAGCCGCCTTGCCGATTGCCCGATGCACCATCAGCGGGGGTAGGGGCCTGACCAAATAGGCTCACCCTGATTCCGCGCTGACAAAGCGCCAGTGCCAGGGTTGAACCGGCCAGTCCGGCACCGATAACGGCAATGTGTTGTGCCTGAGTGGCAGGCGTATCAGGATATCGGTAATGCCAGGGCGTGGTCACTCTGCGCTCTGGGGGGGTAGTCAACACGCCGGTGAGCATATCCCGTTTGCGACCAAAGCCCTTGCGCTTGGCTATCTCAAAGCCGGCGTTCCTTAAGCCGCGCTTTACCACGCCGGCTGCGGTAAAGGTGGCCAGGGTGGCGCCGGTTTTACTTAAGCGCGCCATCTGGCTGAATAATACGTCGGTCCACATATCCGGGTTTTTGCTGGGCGCAAAGCCGTCTAAGAACCAGGCATCCACCAGACCATTTTGCGGGCAGTGCCATTGTGGTAATAATTCGTGTACGTCACCGAGCCATAAATCGATACTGGTGTGCCAGGCGTCGAAATTCATGCGGTGGCAGCCTCCCAGAGCTGGCGGGTATTGTGCGATCAGCGCATTCACTTCGGCGCTGACCGAAGGAAAAACGGCCAGGGCATTTTGTAAGTCCGTCTCGACCAGCGGAAACTTCTCGGTACTAAGAATAAATAATCGCCTGAGCGGGTGATCGGGATGGTTAGCCCTGAACTGTTTAAACTGCTGCATGGCAATAATACAGTTGAGACCGGTGCCAAAACCGGTTTCGGCAATAATAAAATGTGGTGCCTGCCAGTTTAGCCAGCGCTCAGCGAGATCGTTACCGTTGATGAATACATGTAAGGTTTCATCACAGCCGCTGTCGTTAGAGAAATAGACATCATCAAAGCTGTCTGCCACGGGCGTGCCGGACTCGTTAAAATGGACGTTGGCAGATTGCAGGCGTTTACTCATGGCGTGGCGTTTCGGGTTAATCGTTTAAAGCACGCTATAATAACAGTATTAGTCAATGCATGACAGAAATCGAACCTGAAGCCGACATCAGGGTCGAAATGCACTACAATAGTAAAAATCTTGGATTGTGGTGGAAATTTGCTACTAAATCACGTAGAACAGGGTCGCAAAAGAGCAGACCACTTAGTGTCACAAAATCATTACCATATGCGGCACTAACGCAAAAGGATAATTATGAGAAGAGCAGTTATTACAGGGCTGGGTATTGTATCCAGTATCGGCACAAATCAAGAACAAGTTACCGCCTCACTCAAAGCAGGCAAATCTGGTATTACCTTTTCCGAAGAGTTTGCAGAAATGGGCCTGCGCAGCCAGGTGTGGGGCAATGTGGATATCGATTTTAAAGAACATATCGATCGCAAAGCCATGCGCTTCATGGGTGATGCAGCCGCCTATGCTTACGTTGCCATGCAACAGGCAGTCGCCGACAGCGGATTGGAAGCGAATGAGGTATCTAATATTCGCACCGGTATTGTTGCAGGCTCGGGCGGCGGTTCGTCGTTTAACCAGGTAGCGTCCGCAGACGTTATCAGAGAAAAAGGCATTAAGCGGGTAGGGCCATATATGGTTCCGCGTTGTATGGGATCTACTGTTTCTGCCTGTCTGGCCACGCCATTTAAAATTTTAGGTGTTAACTATTCCATTTCTTCCGCCTGTGCCACCAGTGCTCACTGTATTGGCCACGCGTCTGAATTGATTCAACTGAATAAGCAGGACGTGGTATTTGCCGGTGGCGGTGAAGAGTTAAGCTGGGCATTGTCTGGTCAGTTTGATGCTATGGGGGCGTTATCGACCAAATTTAATGACAACCCGGCAGCCGCATCCCGTACTTATGATGCCGATCGTGACGGTTTCGTCAGCTCTGGCGGCGGCGGTATGGTGGTGGTTGAAGAACTCGAACACGCGTTGGCTCGTGGCGCCACCATTTACGCAGAAGTGGTCGGTTATGGCGCGACCTCTGATGGTTACGACATGGTTGCACCATCCGGTGAAGGTGCGGTGCGTTGTATGCAAATGGCGCTGCAAGGCGTTGAAGGCCCAATCGATTATCTCAATACTCACGGTACGTCTACGCCTGTGGGCGATGTAAAAGAACTCGCCGCTATTCTGGAAGTCTTCGGGCAGTCCGGAGTGCCGCTGGCCTCTACCAAGTCGCTGACAGGCCATGCATTAGGTGCTGCCGGGGTTAACGAAGCTATCTACAGCCTGTTAATGATGAAGCACGGCTTTATCGCGCCTTCGATCAACATTGATAACCTTGACGAAGCGGCTGCTGGCCTTGACGTGGTAACCGCTACCCGTGAAGCCACACTGAACACTGTAATGTCTAACAGTTTCGGTTTTGGTGGTACCAATGCTTCGCTGGTAATGAAACGCTTCGAGAAATAAGCGCAATCAATCAGCCGGAGCGGACGCTCCGGCTGTTATTCCCATTTGTTGTTAAACCGCAATGAATAGGTTTTCGGTTCCTCGCGAACTTGCGATAAAATCCCATCCCATGAAAATACGTTACGAAAACTCACTGCCGCTGGCAGCGGAATATTTTAGTACCTTTGGTGAAGCGTCAGGTTACGATGTTGGCACGCTAACACCTGAGCAACTGGTCGACGTAGACGTACTGGCTGTACGTTCGACTACCCGGGTTACGGCTGAATTGCTTAATTGTGCTAACCGGCTAACCCTGGTCAGTACGGCCACGGCGGGTATTAATCATCTGGATACCCGATATCTGGACGCTCAGGGCATTCACTGGATGTCGGCAGCCGGGTGCAATGCACAGGCGGTGGCTGAGTATGTGTTAAGCGTGCTGTGTAATGCCCACCTTGAAGGCTTTTGCGATCTGCACAGTGCCCGGGTGGGTATTGTGGGAGCCGGGCATGTGGGCAGTGCATTAACGCGCTTACTTGACTCCCTGGGCATCGACTATCTGTTATACGATCCACCGCTGGCAGAGCAGGGGGATGACAGAGATTTTACAGACTGGCAGACAATTCTGACCTGTGATGTGATCACCTTGCATGTTCCCTTTGTACCGGACGGTGCTCACCCTACCGATAAGATGATTGATGCAGAGGTGCTGGCTCGTTTGAGCGCTAATCAACTGCTGATCAATGCTTGTCGTGGTGAGGTAATAGACGAAGTGGCGTTAAAGCAACGTTTAATAGCGAGCGATGGCCCTAAGGTGGTGCTGGATGTGTTTGCTAATGAGCCGGGTATTGATGACGATTTACTGCAGTATTTGTGGCTGGCGACACCACATATTGCCGGGCACAGCCTGGAAGGAAAATACTCGGGTACACAAATGGTGTATGAAGCCATTTGTCGGCTGGCCGGACAAACACCGGAGAAATCACTGGATGAATTTTTACCCGAACGGCCAAATTTGCACGTAGACCTTGAATTATACAGCGATCGAGGCGACAATCTCGCCCCCGCCATAGCACTCGTGCTGTCGGTATACGATGTAAAAGAAGACAATAATAATTTTCGTCAGGGGCTGGCAGGGCCAACGAGTTTTACTGCCATGCGAAAAGAGTACAGAGTTCGTCGCGAATTAGCCGGCCATACGGTGGAATGCTCGCTGCAACCGAACTCAGCGATTGCAACGCAACTTGCAAAATTAGGCTTTAACCTAAAATAACGACAGAACAGAAAAAGTCAGTTTTTTTAAAGGGCAGATACCTGCCAAGTTAGAGTATTAGGAGCTTAACCTACTATGTCACAAGCCTTTAACGTTGCCGTTCTTGGTGCCACCGGTCTGGTTGGTCAGACCATGATTGAAATTCTGGAACAACGGAAGTTTCCGGTTGCAAAACTGTATCCGTTAGCCAGTAAACGTTCTGCCGGCGGTACGATTACGTTTAAGGGCGAAGAAGTAGAAGTGCTGGATGCCGAAGAGTTCGACTGGACCCAGGTACAGTTTGGTTTCTTCTCTGCCGGTGGCAGTGTATCGGCTGAATTTGCTCCGCGCGCTGCGGAAGCTGGTTGTATCGTAATCGATAATACCTCACATTACCGTTATGAGCCGGACATCCCGCTGGTGATACCGGAAGTAAACGCCCATGCACTGGCGGATTTCCGTAACCGAAACATTATTGCAAACCCGAATTGTTCAACCATTCAGATGCTGGTGGCGTTAAAACCAATTCAGGACGCTGTAGGCATTGAGCGCATTAATGTGTGTACTTATCAGTCTGTTTCTGGCGCGGGTAAATCGGCGATGGAAGAACTGGCAAAGCAAACGGCCGATCTGTTGAGCTCGCGTGAAATCACGCCGGAAGCTTTCAGCCGCCAGATCGCCTTTAATGCTATCCCGCAAATCGATGTCTTCATGGACAACGATTACACCAAAGAAGAAATGAAGATGTCTTGGGAAACCAAGAAAATCATGGGTGATGATACCATTCTGGTGAACCCTACGGCGGTGCGTGTACCGGTGTTCTTTGGTCATGGTGAAGCCATCCACATTGAAACCCGTCAGCCAATTGATGCCGAAGAAGTGAAGCAACTGCTGGCCAACGCGCCGGGTGTAAAAGTTTATGAGGCACGCGAGGAATTCCCTACGCAGGTGAGCAGTGCCAGTGGCAATGACGAAGTCCACGTAGGGCGTATCCGCAACGATATCACGCATCCAAATGGTATCAACATGTGGGTCGTGTCTGATAACATCCGTAAGGGTGCGGCGACAAACAGTGTACAAATTGCCGAAGTATTGATTCGCGATTATTTGTAAGCTAACGCGCTGAGCGTTCTAAACTTATGACCAATTTGGTCGATAACACAAAAGCGGGCTGGTTCCCGCTTTTGTTGGTTTAAGCGTAGGATGCTTTTAGACTTAGGTCTATAAAAACGTCTTAAAGGTCATCAGCCTGCAACATTTTCTAGATCGACTCGGGCAACTGGTTTATATTTTAGTAAGTGTAAAGAGCCACAAATTGGCTGATAAAGGCTTACAACGAACAAGGTGAAATAAACCTGGCAAGGTTAATCACCAAGACCGTCCCCACAGCAGTTACGGGGGAGAAATTGCCAACATAACAACAAACAGGCCAGCCTTAGCGCGCTAATGTAAGGGCTGGCACCGCGGATGTGAACAGGGATGATGACATCCGGCACATGACGCTTGAGGGCAAAAAAGGAACGCTATGAAATTGCATTTAACCGGCTGCATACTACTGATGATGTTGATCAGCTTAGTCAGCGATCCGGTTGCCGCACAAAATACGCCTCTCAGAGGGCCAAAAGACGCCACAAACCAGTATTCTGGTGTAGTGTTTGGGCCTATCGACGGGAATGATACCCTGTGGCGGGTAGCCAGCCGCTATCGTCAGAATCCTAACCTGTCTATTTACCAGGTGATGGTGGCAATTTATGAGCTCAACCCGGACGCCTTTGAACAAAACAACCTGAATCTGATGGTTGACGGCGCCACCTTAAAACTGCCATCCGAACGCTATATTGCCCGTATAGACAGAGAAAAAGCCCGTCAGAAAGCCGAAGCCGATGACGCTGCCTTTGCCCGCATGGCCAATCAACCCGGCGATAGCCTGAATAACCTTAAGCCGCCGGTACCGTTGGTTAATCAGGATGATCTGACCCAAACCAAAACCCAACTGGAGCAACAGCTCAGTCAGATAGACGCCTCTCAGGCCCGCCAGTTTGAAGAACTGCGTGATCAATTCGCCACCTCCATCGACAGTGTTCAGATGTTGTTGGACGATAACCGTAAGCTTTACGAGCGCATCGAGAAAATCAATGAAGACCTGAGTGCCTTGCGCGGTCGCGTTGATGATGAAGTTGACGTGAAGGTTGATGAGCAGCTTGCATTGCAGCGCGAATTGCGTGAACTGATTTTAAGCGAAAAGGCAGCTAAAGAAGCAGAGCAGTCAAATTCGTTTATGCATGCCTTAACCAGCCCTATGGCGCTGATTGCCGGAACAGGCTTGTTAACGTTTTCTGCGATTGCCGGACTGATTGTCTGGCTAATGAAACGCAAATCAAAGCCAGAAGAAGAAATTACCCTGCCGCCAAAAGAAACTGCGCCTGAACCAGAGGAGGGTATTGCCGATCTGTCCACTGCACTGGAGTCTGAGTTTGGTGATGATGAACTGTCGGATGAAGAGCTGTTTAACGATGACGATCTGCTCGATGACGTGTTGTCGACGGAACTGGAAGAGTCACTTAATGACGACGACAGCTTTGCCGACCTGAACGATGACATGCTGGTGCCCGATGAGTCCAAAGAAGAGTCCTTCGAGGAGGGTGACTCCGCGCTGGATCAGGATGACCTCGATAGTCTGTTTGATGATGAATTCAGTAACCAGGAATCTGACGATGCTATCGATTTGTCAGATGACGATGACTTACTCGATAACTTCGACGAGGACGAAGGTAATGATGATCTGGCTGACTTTTCTGCAGAAGCCGGAGACGATGAACCTCAAGAGCCAGAGCAAACCTCAGACGAGGAGCTAGCCGCGCTGCTTGAAGACCCGGAGCAGGTCTATCAGTCTGAACCGTCCGCAGATGCCGAAGACGACAGCGGCGACATTACCGATGACGATGATATCGATGCCATTTTAGCGGCACAGCAAGGGGCCCCAGTTACCAGCGAATCCAATGAGACCGACGAGGAAGAAGTGCCGGAAATCTCAATCGATGATTTGCTGGAAGAAAATAAACTCAGTGAAGAAGATAAAGCCAACCTGCCGGTAGATGATGGTCCGGTAGGGGATGAAATGCTTGAAAAACTGGATGATGAAATCACCCAGCAGTCACAGGCTCTCGACCGTTTAACTGATAGTATTATTAGTGAGATGGATCAAATCGAAATGATGGGTGATTTGGCGGGCGATCTGGATGATGAAGATGACGACGATCTGCTGGACGACTCCATCGCACCTGAAAGTAGCGAGAGTGATGAGTCAAAGCTCCAGAGTCTCGATGAGATTACCGAAGATCTTGATGAAATAGATTTTGATAATATCGAAAATGCTGATGCTTTTGACGATCCGTTATCCGATGAGTTACTTGCTGAACTGGAAGCGGAGTTACCGGAAGAAGAAGACTCGACGGATGAACCTGCTGTGGCTGAATCAGGCGCAGAGGATTTTGATGAGTCGGAGTTTGAGCAGGAGGTCAATGACGACCTGACAGACGAATTACTAAAAGAGCTTGAAAGTGAGCTGGAAGAGGACGAAGCCGCTGAAGGTACCTCGCTTGATGCTGATGATTTCGATGAATCAGATGTTGAAGATGACCTGACCCGGGAGTTGCTCAGTGAGCTTGAACAAAGCAAAGATGACGACGATGTGGTGGCGGTTGAAGCTGATGAGTCACCTCTTACAGCGGATGAAGAGGAAACGCCTGACACTGATGAAGCCCTGGCGGAAGACAGTGATGATTTTGACGACCCGTTAACAGACGACCTGCTGGCAGAGTTGAGTGCCGACGAAGAAAAGGAAGCTGCCGAAAATGATGAACAAACCCAGGCGCTGACCGAAGAGTTGGATGAACTGGGTAGCGCGCAACCAACCTATAGCGGTGATGAGGACGTTGCGGTGGAAGATACCACCGAAGAAGAGCCGGAAGAAATGTCTGAAGAGATTGCGCCGGCGGTATCCGACATCGACACTGAAGAGCCAGAGCCAGAGCCAGAGCCAGAGCCAGAGCCAGAGCCAGAGCCAGAGCCAGAGCCAGAGCCAGAGCCAGAGCCAGAGTCGAATGGCGACTCCGACAATGGTGATGACCTGAACGATGACGCGTTAGAGCAAGCCCTCGCCGAATTTGATCGGCAGATGATGGATGACATTCCGTCGTTATCCGGTGAAACAGAATCGGTTGAGGCTGAGCAGTCGGACGATCTCGATGACGACATTCTCGATCAGGCGCTGCAAGATTTTGAGAACGAAATCGACAGTTTTGAGCTGGAACAAGAACAAGACGGCGTAATGCCTGGAGAGAGTGAAACGTCGGAAGAGACTTCCTCACGTCCTGGTGATTTCGATGAATTGGAGGATGTTCCGGGTCTTGATGAATGGCTTAACGACAGTGATTCTGGTGAAGAGGCCGCCATTTTGGATGAGCTGGATAACAGCGAATTTGACGAGCTGCTCGGCGCTATTGATAACGAGGACGAAGCTAAGCCGGAAGACGAAATCGAAGAACTGGCGCTGGATAACCCGGATCTTGACCTCAATGCGCTGTTCAGTGAGCAACCGGAAACCGCACAAGCGGAGTCCGCAAGCGCTGAAGAAGGTTCCCTGACTGAAGACGATTACGTAGACGTGGAAACCCTGATGGCGGACGCAGACGATGTGCCGGATGCAGAAGATGAAAGGGATTTGGACCTTGATGTTAGTTTGTCTGAGTTCAGTGGCGTGAGTGACGACGATGACGTGTTCGATATTGATAAAGACGCAGGTCAGAACGCTAATCTGGACCTTGCCCGTGTTTATATTGAAATGGATGATCCGGAAGCTGCCAAAGAGTTGCTTGAAGAAGTCATGAACAAAGGCTCTGAAGCGCAACAGGCAGAAGCCAAAAAACTCATCGAAACCTTGTAAAGCAGGCAATGTAATGGATAAGCCAGTGAGGAACTTTTTGTTCTGCGGGATGTTGCTGTGTTTTGCATGTGGCGCCTTTGCCAGACAGATTGACACATCATTACTGATTGGTACCTGGGGCAATTCTGAAGATGGCGGCAAAACCTTCTGGGGTTACGATAAATACCTGGAGGATGGCACGCTGGTATCGTGGGGCACTTATCCCGAAACTGACTTCACCTATAAAGTACGGGCTGACTATGACGTAAAGGTGAAGTTTGGCACCTTTTCCTGTCTTACTATTACCGAATCCAGCCCCATCGCCGACATCGTTGGCGAGTTCTGGTGTGATGAAATCATTGAACTTACCGCGCAAACGTTTACGTTTAAAAGTTCTGATGGTGAACTTACTACCCTCTACAGGGTACCCTTGCGCTGATTAATGAAAATGAGTTCTACCGGCTTGGACGGTGTTATCCCTAATCATAATTTTTCGGCAAGTCATGGCATCCGCATAGTTTACATTCTGTATTTAACGCAAACTAATTGTGGGAAATAAAACCTTAAATTATGGACGATGATTATAATGAAAAATACATTAGTCACGCTGTTGGCTGCGGCAATTGGTCTTACTGCCGTCGGGCTGGCATCGCCGCAATTAAATGCACGGCAGACGGTGCAAACCGAAGTACTCGACATCATTAAACAGGATGTCAGTTCATCCACTCTTTCTTATGATATTGTCGAATCCTTAACCACCGAAGTAGGCGCCAGAATGGTAGGCACGCCGGGTGCCGATACTGCAACAGCCTGGGCGGTGGCTAAAATGAAGTCCTTAGGTTTTGATAAAGTGTGGGTCGAAGAAAGCCAGGCGCAACTGTGGCAGCGCGGCGATCTGACCGCCAGCATCACCGCGCCTTATCCCCACAAGGTAGTGGCTATTGCATTGGGCGGTAGTGTCGGTACCAATGGCGCAACCATTAACGCCGAAGTGGCCTATTTTGACGATTTAACAGCGCTACAGGCCACGCCGGAAGGTAGCCTGAAAGGCAAAATTGCTTATGTGGGTTACCGGATGGAACGTCATATCGATGGCCATGGCTATGGCAAAGCAGTTGGGGCCAGAGTGGCAGGGGCCTCAGTTGCGGCTAAAAAGGGGGCGTTGGCGTTTATTATGCGCTCGGTCGGCACAGACACCGACCGCATTGGGCACACCGGGATGATGCGCTACGAAGAAGGTGTGGCAAAAATACCGGCGGTGGCGTTGTCTAATCCTGACGCGGATCTGCTGGAAAATATGTTACACCGTGAGCAGCCAGTCACGTTTTCACTAAACACCAGCGCCAGCGGCCCAACGGGTGACACGGTCACTATTGCTAATGTCATTGGTGAAGTTACCGGCGCTGAAAAGCCTGACGAGCTGATTACCCTGGGTGCCCATATTGATAGCTGGGATGTGGGGACGGGTGCTATCGATGATGGTATCGGCATTGGCATCGTGTTGGCGGCCGGGCATTACATTGCCGCAATGGAGCAGCGTCCGGCGCGAACTATTCGGGTTATTTTGTTTGCTGCCGAGGAAATTGGTCTGGTAGGTGTGCGCGATTATGTGGCACAACACGAAGCAGAAATGTCGCGGCATATGTTGGGTGCCGAATGGGATTTTGGTAACGGTCGTATTTATGAGCTGGAACCAGGAGTAGGGCCTGAAGCTCTGGCATCGGTGCGTGATTTTGCCAACTACCTGGCTCCTATGGGCGTTGGTTTAGCGAGTACTAATACCGCCAAAGGTCAGTCGGACATGAGCTTGCTGGGTAAAGCGGGGCAGCCGGCGTTTAACTTTGCGCCGGATGGCCTCGATTATTTCGACTTCCATCACACCGACAACGATACCCTTGATAAAGTGGATCAGGAAGCCCTGAAAGTGAATACCACCATATACACCTTGTTTGCCTGGTATGCCGCCAACAGTGGCGTGGATTTTCGCCAGTAAGCGCTAAATCCCGGGGCAGGGCCGACGCTTTGCCCCGGCTCTTGCCGGTAAATAGTTATCTGCGATGATTATCCTGATTGCCGAACGGCCTCGCTTTACGTAAACTTACGCGCCTCATAGCAACGCAAAGCAACAGAAGACATGACCAGAATAGCCCTTGGTATTGAATATGATGGTGCCCAGCACTTTGGCTGGCAACGACAGCAGGAAGTGCCCAGTGTGCAGGGCTATTTAGAAAAAGCGCTGTCGACAGTAGCCAATACAACTATTGAGGTACAGTGCGCCGGACGAACCGATGCAGGTGTACACGCTACCGGTCAGGTAGTGCACTTCGACTGTGATGTGGCGCGGCCGCTTAAAGCCTGGACTATGGGCGTAAATGCTAATTTACCAGACTCCGTGGCGGTGAAGTGGTGCAGTGAGGTAAGCGACGATTTTCACGCGCGGTTTTCGGCTACTGGCAGGCGTTATCGCTACATTATCTATAACCATAAAATGCGCCCTGCAATTTTGCACCATGGCGTAACCCATGTGCATCGTGATTTGAACGAAAAACGCATGCATGAGGCGGCTCAGGCCTTACTGGGTGAACAGGACTTTAGTGCCTTCAGAGCATCTCTTTGTCAGTCTAAAACACCTTTTCGCAACGTTACTAAAGTGACCGTTACCCGTCAGGGGTGTTATGTGATTGTGGATATTAGTGCCAATGCATTCTTGCATCATATGGTGCGAAATATCGTCGGGTCGCTGGTTGAGATTGGCAGTGGTCATCAGCCCCTCGACTGGATTGCTACTTTGCTGGCTGGCAAAGACCGCACTCAAGCAGCGGCAACGGCTAAACCCAATGGTTTGTATCTGGTGGATGTGGACTATCCCGCCGCCTTCGGGTTGCCGCGTTCAGTACTTGGTCCGCTGTTTCTGCCGGATAATTAAACGCAGATGAGTTATCTGGCAGCTCATTGATGACATTAACAGCACAATTCATTAGGCCATACCAATAAACCCGTTTATACGTATAAATATTCGTACTTCTTAGACCAGTTTTATTTTTCGCTATTGCGTTGAATATGCTCTAATATGTCGCCATATGCGGATATAATCCATCGTTTATTATTTCATCATCCTGTACCGGGCACGAACAAGTATAAAAAGCCGGGGTTTGCAGGCTAGCTAAAAGGACATCTCTGGCATGAGCTGGATACAAAAAATTCTTCCAAAGACACAAACTTCCACCAAAGGTAACGTTCCTGAAGGTATATGGACGAAATGTAATAGCTGCCAGGCCGTGCTGTATAAGCAGGATCTGGAAAAGCAACTGGAAGTTTGTCCGAAATGTGACAACCATATGCGTATTGGTGCCCGTCGTCGACTGGATGCGTTCCTCGATGCGGGTGATCGCCAGGAGCTGGCTGGTGACCTTGAGCCGCAGGACGTGCTGAAGTTTAAAGACTCCAAGCGCTATAAAGATCGTATTACAGCTGCCCAGAAGTCGACTAACGAGAAAGATGCGTTAATCGTGATGCAGGGTAAATTGAAAGGCATGCCGATTGTCGTTGCCAGTTTTGAGTTTGCGTTTATGGGCGGCTCTATGGCGTCGGTTGTTGGCGCTCGTTTTGTCGCGGGGGTGAATGCGGCCATTGCCGCTAATTGCCCGCTGGTGTGTTTTTCTGCCAGTGGTGGTGCGCGGATGCAGGAAGCATTACTGTCACTGATGCAAATGGCCAAAACCTCAGCGGCCCTGGCCAAGCTGAGCGAGAAAGGCTTGCCGTATATTTCTGTGATGACAGACCCGACCATGGGCGGGGTATCAGCAAGTCTGGCCATGCTGGGAGACATCAACGTGGCAGAACCTAAAGCACTGATTGGTTTTGCCGGCCCTCGTGTTATTGAGCAGACCGTACGTGAAAAATTGCCTGAAGGCTTCCAGCGCAGTGAATTTTTGCTGGAGAAAGGCGCTATCGACATGATTGTGGATCGCCGCGAAATGCGCGATAAACTGCACGGTGTTCTGGCTAAATTACATCGCCCTGATTAACTCAGGGCTTTTTATTTCCTATGCGTAAAACTCTGTTGCAATGGCTCGATTATCTTGAGTCCATTCATCCCAGCGCCATTGATATGGGTCTGGATCGTGTAAACGAAGTGGCGCAACGACTTAACATTCGTTTCGATTCACGGGTGATTACTGTTGGTGGTACCAATGGTAAGGGCACCACGTCTGCGCTGATTGAAAACGCCTTGCTCCTTGAGGGGCAGTCAGTGGGCGTATACAGCTCGCCGCATTTACTCGACTACCGGGAACGTGTTCGTATTAATGGCGCGTTACCCGAAGCCGCGGCCTTTTGTGATGCTTTTGAACGAGTAGAACAGGCCCGTGGCAATATCACTTTAACTTACTTTGAATTTGGCACGCTGGCCGCCATGCTGATGATGATGGCGGCAAAACTCGATGTGGTAGTGCTTGAGGTAGGTCTTGGTGGCCGGCTTGATGCCACCAATATTATTCCTCCGGATTGCGCGGTGATAACCAGTATTGGCCTTGATCACCAGGACTGGCTGGGCGATACGCGGGAAAAGATCGCCGTGGAAAAGGCCGGTATTATTCGCCATGGCGGTAAAGTGGTGATCGGCGAACCTGAGCCACCCGACACCTTACGCGATGCGGTTGAGGCCCTGAATGCCGATGCCTGGTGGCGTAATGACGAGTTTAGCATTGCTCGCAGTACCGATGGTAATGTTACCTTTAAGGCCGCAGAGCAAGCGCTTACACTTACCGATACCGCAATTCCGCTGAACAATGTTGCCACCGCGCTGGCCGTGCTCAAACATGCTGGTTTTACCGTCAGTGATACGTCCATGCAACAGGCTGTTGCCAACACCCGGTTGCCCGGGCGTCGTCAACGGATTGTCGCACAGCCGGCTACTTATCTGGATGTGGGTCATAACCCCCAGGCCACTGAATCACTCGCGGAGTGGCTCGATAGCAAAACATTTGCGCAGTTACATATTGTGGTGGCGATGCTTAACGACAAAGCGCCAGCAGCGTCGCTGGCACCTTTTAAGCGTTTCGCGCCGCACTGGTACCTGGCGGCCACGCATGGTCCTCGCGGATTAGCAGCAGAAAAACTGGCGGCAGCCGCGGAAAATACTCAGCGGCGCTTGTTCCCGGCCGTGACCGAAGCTTATGAAGCTGCACGTCAGGATGCACAGAGCGAAGATCTTATTTTAGTCGTTGGCTCTTTTCATACAGTTGCAGATATCCTGGCGTTACCGCACAATACACAAAACTCATAACAGGATCACAGGTAGTGGCGGCAGCGTTAAAGAACAGGTTGGTAGGCACTGTTATTTTGGTAGCAGTGGCAGTTATCATTTTGCCAGATATGTTGGATGGTAAAAAGTCCAGCAATGGTGACGTGTTTGTTAATGTACCAGCAGCACCAGCGAAGAAACCCATTGTTAATCCCGAACCATTTCCCAACGAGAGGGTAGTTGCTTCAGCGCAAAGGCCAGTTGAAATTGTTAACGAAAAACCGGTTGATAAGCCTGAGCAAAATGCCGAGGTTGCGACCGGGACAAATAGCAACACAACGGCACAGGTAAACAACTCACCTAATGATGATTTGGCCCGCCAGACCGTGGTGGAAGCGCCGAAAGAATCAGAGCAAAATAACAGCTGGGTGATCCAGCTTGGCAGTTTCAGGCATCAGAAAAACGTTAAACAATTACTCGATAAACTGGAAAATGCGGGTTATCGGGCGTTTAGTCGGCCAATAGAAACCAGTTCGGGGCCGTTAACCAAAGTCTTTGTGGGACCCAACCTAAACAAACGGGAACTGGATGGGGCATTATCACACCTTCAGGAACTGACCGGCTTACGAGGTAAAGTAACCCGCTTTAACGTAAATAGTTAAACCAACAGGCACACTCAGGACAGAATAGTTGACAACCAGTGACTGCATAAAATTTCGGCACTGGTAATCAGGCAGACTTCTGGTAGAATGCGCGCGAATTTGATGCGATGCTGTTTAGACAACCTCCATGGTGACTTTACGCATCGTTAACAGGACGGGTAAGAATCTTCAAATGAATTGGCTGGATTACACGATTATAGGTGTGATAGCGCTTTCCACGCTAATTAGTCTGGTGCGTGGCTTTGTGAGAGAAGCTATTTCACTGGCAGTCTGGTTTGCCGCCATGTTTGTCGCCAGTCAGTTCTATGCCGACCTGGCCGTCTATTTTACGCGCATCAGTGACGAACTTATCCGTAACGGCGCGGCCATCGCTACTCTCTTTGTGGCGACTTTATTGTTGGGAGCCTTGCTGAATTACACCATCAGCCAACTGGTTCAGGTAACCGGTTTGTCTGGCACCGACAGAGCACTTGGCGCAGTTTTTGGTGCATTGCGCGGTATTCTGATAGTCAGTGCGCTATTATTTTTCCTGGATACGTTTACGCCTTCAGCCTCATCAGACTGGTGGGATGAATCGGTTCTTGTACCGGAATTTGCAATTATTATTGAGTGGTTTTTTAGTTACGTAAAAGACAGCTCCAGTTTTTTAACTCCCGCTTAAATAGGTAACCTACATGTGTGGTATTGTCGGAATAGTTGGTAAAACACCAGTTGCTCAGTCGCTCTATGACTGTTTAACCGTTTTACAACACCGTGGTCAGGATGCGGCTGGTATCATGACGATCGACAACGGTGTATTTAATCTGCGTAAAGACAATGGACTGGTTCGGGACGTGTTTCACACCCGTCATATGAAGCGCCTCACAGGGAATATGGGAATTGGCCATTGTCGCTATCCCACGGCTGGTTCTTCCAGTTCGGCAGAAGCTCAGCCGTTTTATGTAAACTCTCCCTTCGGGATGGCGTTTGCGCACAATGGCAACCTGACCAATGCCCTCGACTTACAAATCGAAGTCGCAAAGATAGCCCGCCGGCATATCAATACCACATCAGACTCAGAGATTCTGATGAACATTTTTGCCCACGAGTTATCACAGCGCACTACCGGACTGACTGTGTCGCCAAAAGATATTTTTGAGGTTGTCACCAATGTTCATAATAAAGCACGTGGTGCTTATGCCTGTGTGGCGGCAATCATTGGTCTTGGGGTAGTGGCTTTTCGCGATCCCAATGGCATTCGTCCCCTGGCGCTGGGTAAGCGCATTACCGAAATGGGTGAAGAATACATGGTTGCCTCTGAGAGTGTTGCATTGGATGCAGTGGGCTTTCAGTTTATTCGTGACGTAGCACCGGGCGAAGCCGTATTTATTACTGAAGCGGGCGAGTTATTTACCCAACAGTGTGCCCAGGCGCCACTGACTTCGCCGTGTATTTTTGAATTTGTTTACTTTGCCCGTCCTGACTCGTTCATCGATGGTATTTCAGTGTACGCCTCACGCGTTAACATGGGTAAGAAACTCGGTGAAAAAATTGCCCGCGAGTGGGCAGATCTGGATATTGACGTAGTAATACCAATTCCGGAAACCTCCATGGATGTGGCGCTTCAAATTGCGATTACTCTTGATTTACCCTATCGTCAGGGCTTCGTGAAAAACCGCTATATTGGCCGCACGTTTATTATGCCCGGCCAGACTCAGCGTAAGAAATCGGTACGCCGTAAGCTGAACGCAATTTCGTCTGAGTTTAAAGGTAAGAATGTTCTGTTGGTCGATGACTCAATTGTTCGTGGCACCACTTCCGGCCAAATCATCGAGATGGCGCGTGAGTCGGGCGCGAAGAAGGTGTATTTTGCCTCTGCAGCACCTGAAATTCGTTTCCCTAATGTGTATGGTATTGATATGCCATCAGCTAACGAGTTGATTGCTTATGGCCGCGAGATTGACCAGATTTCCGATCTTATCCAGGCCGACGGTCTGATTTTCCAGGATATCTCAGATCTGGTCGCAGCAGTTCAGCACGAAAATCCGCAGATTTCACGGTTTGAAACGTCAGTTTTCGATGGTAATTATATTACCGGCGACGTAGACCAGGCGTACTTGGAACGTATTGATGCAGCCCGTAACGATCAGGCCAGAAAGGCGCCGGTCGTTCAGGCTGAATTATCTAACCTGGATATGCATAACTTCGAAGCGTAAGTTAGTTTGCAGAGACTAAAAAGCCGTTCATATGAACGGCTTTTTATTGCTCTGAAAACGTGTATTAGTGCATGTAGATAGGGCCCAGACCCATGCTCCATAAAATCACTGAACTCGCCATCAGGATGACTAACAGCACCAGACCGCATGTAACCACCGAGCTCGAATAGATAAAGCCTTTTTCTTCTGGTATGTGCATCATAATTGGTACACCGGAATACAACAGGTAAATCGAATAGGATAACCCTACCAGGCCAACTGACATAATAAACCATAATTCGGGATACAGTCCGGCGAAGCCAACCATAAACAATGGCGTTGCAGTATACGCTGCCAGTTCAAGAGACTGACTGTACGTAGGTGAGGTATCAAACGCTTTTGCCAGTTCATGCATCAGGGCGGCTAGTGCAACAACTCCGGCAATCAGGCCAAAATACATTGCGACACTCATGGCCAGAGCGCTTTGCTGGGTGAGTTTGATGAGCTCACCTGCGCCAAAACTCCAGCCTAAATGAGCCGCCGAGTAGTAGCCCACAATGGCTGGGATCAGTGCAATGATGGCTATGTGACTTAACGCGTAAAAGTAGTTTTCGTGGCGTTTATCAATAGTTTGCCATTCTTCTTTTGGATGGGTGTATATACCCCACAGGTGGTTCAGGATCATAATCTTTCCCTCAGTGCTGACAATGTTTTTAATTTGTTATTTATTTAACAAATAGTAAACATTTTTCAGTTTTATCCAAAGCGAAAACTAAGTCAATATATTTTGGTGATAAATTAAACAGAGCAGGACAAAATCCGCAGCCGGTAAAGTGAGGGCGGTTAAGGTCGGTTGTTTTCTGCCACACCCGATGGTTTGAGGTATAGCATGAATAAGGCCAGCAGCAGACTCATCGCATAGATTGATGTGGCACTGCCGAGCAAGAAGACATGCAACTGAACACTGGCTTCAAGTAACTGTGGAAAACTGGACTTGAGGTGACTGATACCCTTAATTTCTGCCGCCAGGATAAACGCGCCTTCAAACGTGCCGCTGCCTGCTACTCCGTGGATGGGTAACACTGATGATAGATCAGCTCCAACAATGCCCAATAACGCGGTATGGAACGACAATCCCGATATGCCTAACACAATTAAAACAAACGCCGTTAGCTTACTCAGCCAGGAACAGAGTGTCAGCACTGCGATGGTAAAATAGGTTCTCCCCGATGCGGGAAGTTGTATGAGTGTGTCCCTGATTTTAACCAGTACCGGTTGATGGCTATGGCGAAGTAATCGCAGGGCAAGCAATTTAAGCAGTTCACTATACCTGATCACAATGATAAACAGTCCGGAAATGGTGAGCGATAATACAGGTACGTCTCGCCATAACAGCACCACTCCGCCAATGCAAAGCAGACTAAGTAAATCCAGTAACCTGAACATAAGAAGATGCAGTGAGGCAGTTAGCATAGGTACATTAAATTGCGCTTTCATAAAAATAGGGAAGCTGGCTTCGCCGGTGCGCATGGGCATCAGGATATTCAGGATATTATGGGTTAGTGACAGTTTAAACAGTTCAGCAAAGTGTCCTTTTATTGCCAGACTCATCTGAATTCGCCAGGTGCGCAGCATATAGGACACTACCATTAATGCCATTGCAGCCCATAAATAATGGCCTGGTAAATGATTAAAGCCACGCACAATGGCATGCCAGCCAACAAAATAATCAACTCCGGTAATCGTTAGAATTAGCAATACTAAGGCCAAGAAGATATGAATAGTGTGCTTCATCAATATTACTACTTCAACGAGTTAAGTCATTGGCCAGATGATTTTCCAGATTACCGATACTATATCTGAAAACCTCGGTAGCCATGAATATTTCTCAATTACCGGAAGATTATACTTTATGGGACTAATTTCAGTAGCGCACGGTGTGATAAACTATCCTGGTTTGTTGTTAACCATACCGACATAAGGTCAGAGAATTTCAGGTGAATGAATTATTATCACCCATTAATGCATTTTTAAAGTGCCCCACGCCACAGAGCTGGATAGACGAGGCCACGAAACGGGATAACCTGCCTGTAGTGTTACTTGATCATCTGGTTTGCGAACTTAAAGCAGCACAATCTGCGATGTACCTGATCCGCAAATATGCTGTTGATAAAGAAAGTGGTGAGGCGTTGCTCGCCTGGTTAAAGCCTTTCGAGGATTTCACCTATCGTAAGCAAGGCGATTGGCGTGAACTGGCCAACCACGAAAAACTTCACAAGTCCATGATGCCTAAATCCGGCGCGCCATATAGTCAGGATCTCATTGATAAAATGATCATGCTGATTAAAGAAGAGCTGCACCATTTTTATCAGGTGCTGGAAATCATGGATGAATATGGCATCACCTACGAGTCGGTGGGATCCAGTCGATATGCCCGGGGGATGCTACGTCATGTGCGCACCTATGAGCCGCAGGCGCTTATCGATAAATTGATTTGTGGTGCCTACATTGAAGCCCGTTCCTGCGAGCGCTTTGCCGCTTTAGCCCCGCACGTTGATAAGCGGCTAGGGGATTTTTACGTATCGTTACTGCGTTCTGAAGCCAGGCATTACCAGGATTACCTCACCCTCGCAGAAGACATTGCTGGCGCTGATATTTCTGAGCGGGTGGTATTTTTCGGCGAGGTAGAAGCTAAGCTGATAGCCTCGCCGGATGAGGATTTTAAGTTTCACAGTGGTGCCCCTACAATAAAAAAATAGTTTATATAAATTTTCAGTCTCTCCTATATTTAACCGAATAAAATTTTAAGCAGGCAAATGGCACATGTTTTGGTTTGTGCCATACTGAGTTGAAGTATTTCTATAGTCCGGTTATCCATGTTCAATCAGAAACTGAAAACGGAAATTGTCAACCTGCAAGCCGAGCTTGTGCAATATAAACGCGCGTCAGACAACCTTAAACAAGATCTATTGCACTGGCAGTTAACGCCCGGCGGCGTGATACAAACATGCGGAAGTAAAAATGAAAGTGTATTCGGCTCTCGCTCAGGCAGATTAATCGGCGAGCCATTTATAGCAATCGTTGCCGACAACGAGCATAAATCCAAATCCTTGCGCAATTTGTCTGATGCCATTCAAAATCACCATCACTGGTCCGGTAGTATCAATTTGAAAGCTGAGGATTCTCACGCTTCAGTGCAGCTCATTGTTCAGCCGCATTTTTCAGCTCAGGGGGGGTGTGATCATCTGGATGTACTTGGTTCTCGTTTGGCCGTGGACACTTATTCTTCAGAGAGTAATGAAGACATTCTTGAGGCGCTTGATCGTTCTATGGCCATCATTGAGTTTGAACCGTCCGGGGTGATCCTGAAAGCCAATTCCTTATTTTTGCAAACCACCGGCTATTCACTGGATGAAATTCGCGGTAAACATCACCGTATTTTTTGTCCAAAGGAGGTGACTGACGACCCTGATTATCAGACAACCTGGGATGCACTGGCCCGTGGCAAGTTTATTTCCGGACGCTTTCAGCGGGTCGATAAACACGGTAATGCGGTATGGCTTGAAGCATCCTACAACCCGGTGATAAATGATGACGGAAAAGTATACAAAGTCATTAAATTTGCCAGTAATGTCACCCAACAGGTGGACAATGAACGCCGGGTAAAAGAGGCGGCGGAGTTGGCGTCCTCGATGTCTGCTGAAACCGGTGCGCAGGCAGATAGAGGGCAGCAGCTAATGACAGAAACCGTGGCGTCATTGGTCTCACTCACTGAACAAATGACTAAAGCCTCATCTGAAATAAGTGAACTGGAGCAACAATCCACAGAGCTGAATAAAATGGTCAGTGCCATTAGCGCGATTGCAGACCAAACCAATTTGCTGGCACTTAATGCTGCTATCGAAGCCGCCAGGGCCGGCGATCAGGGCAGGGGATTTGCAGTGGTTGCTGATGAAGTGCGCGAGTTGGCGTCACGCACTACCGAATCGACCAAAGAAATCATGGCCGTCTTTTCACGCAACGACCAGTCAACCAAACACGCTGTAAATACCATAAAACAAGGGCTGGATACGCTCAGCGAAGTGGCCGGGAGTGTTGAGGAAACGAAGGCATCGATGAGTGAAATCGCTACGGGTTCCAAAAAAATCATCAGTGCTGTCGATAGATTAGCCAGGCATTAGGACTAACGGTTAAGTGCTTTAACTCCTGGTTGTTGGCTTTTTGATACCGGTACAACATAACGGGTGGCCAGCCAGCTTTCATCGGTGCGTTTCACCAGCACTACTTTATCACCGCTATGCAGGCGTTCGCTGGCTTCCATTGCCTGAACGGTAATCGTTAGCAACCGGTGGTTTTTGTCAAATACCGTTGCACGGACCTTGTCACCAAGAAACTCGCTATGGTCAATAATGGTGGCAATGCGCCCGGCAAATTCTTCACGGGCTCGCAGGCTGTTATAACTGCGTAAATGTGGTGCCAGATGGTGAATCACTACGGCAGTAGTCATGGCTGCCACCACCAGAGTAACTGTGAACAATACGGCCTGAGGGGCATACGCATGCCAGTAGGCAAAGTACAACCGCTGGATAAGCATGCCACTGATACCGAAAGTGATCAAAAACACCATAAACCAGAATACCATTGTTACTTCGTATAACCGTAGGGTGTGCGGTATAAAGTGATAGCGACTGGGCACCGACTGAGCGCAGAGCTGCGGCATATCAAGTAAACCAAAAAACGATTTGCCGCGCAGCAGAAACAGGCTTTCTATAGTACACAGCATCAACCCAACGATAATGGGAACGCTGTAAATAAAATACGCCTGGGTAAACAGAAATATCGACATTGTCCCCTTCCCTGATGTCGAGGTCGTCCTAAACAGAATGGTGCCGAGACCGTATAACCAACACGACACCTCGTTTGGTTATAGCACATCAGTAGTAAACCGCCAGTTCGACTATACCACTAAGGTCTTGTTGTCGGGTATCTGTCAGCTGGTTAGACTCTGAGTTTTAGTAATCTGGAATAGTGCAGATGGCGATCAGTAAAGGTTATAAAACATTGCTCGATGAAGCGATGGAGCAAATAAAAACAATCCCGTTAGAAGAAGCCCGGGAGCTGTACGAGTTAAGTGAAGCCTGTTTCATTGATATCAGAGATATTCGTGAATTAGAGCGCGACGGTATGATACCTGAGGCGGTTCATGCGCCGCGGGGCATGCTGGAGTTCTGGGTTGACCCTGACAGCCCATATTACCGGGAAGTGTTTGGTCAGTCTGGTCTGTTGATTCTGTACTGTCAATCTGCCTGGCGATCTGCGCTGGCCACTCTAACGCTTCAACAGATGGGGATGGATAATGTTTGTCACTTAGAAGGCGGATTTAAAAACTGGATGGGGGCAGGCCTGCCGATTGCCGAAAAGCGTGCTGTAAGCCACTAGCGAATCAATCTGTTATTTTTGAAAACTGTCGCTTTTCCAGTCGCACATCTACCGGACTAACCCTTAATACACTGCCCTGAGTATACCAGTCGCCTACCACAATGCGGTGGGCGGGTTTGCCGTTAACGGTTAAAGAGTGAATGTTCGGCCGGTGAGTGTGGCCATGGATGAGCTGCTGAACGTTGTGTTTTACCATTACGTAAACCACTTCATCGGGGGTAACATCCATAATTTCAGCAGTGAGGTTCTGTTGGTTTTTCTGACTGGTTTTGCGCCCACGTTTAGCCAGTTTGCGGCGTAACCATAGCGGTAGAGCACCTACCAGGCGCGGCCACCACCACCCTCGGGCTTTTTTCCGGAATTTCTGATATTCGATATCCAGCGTGCACAATTCATCGCCGTGTAACAGCAAGGTTGGCGTACCGTACAGGTCAATCACCTGTTGTTCCGGGAGCAGGGTCATTCCCGCCTTTGTGGTCCAGCCTTCACGGATAGCAAAGTCGCGATTACCGTGAATAAAATACACCGGCGTAGTCGCCGATAATGCCTTAAAAGCACTGGCTACACGTTCAGACAGAGGTGTAACATCGTCATCACCCAACCAGAACTCAAACAGGTCGCCGAGCACGTAGAGCGCTTCTGCCTGTGGGGCATCCTGCTCCAGAAAGGTTAATAAACACTCGGTGATATCGGCACGCTCAGCGCTTAAATGTATGTCTGCAATAAAATAAGTAAACGGCATTAAATATTAGCTTTTAGGCATTAAAAAGGGAGCCTGCAGACTCCCCGTAGCGTGTTAGCAATCAGGCTGCACTGTGCAGATTATTCACTAATCACTGCTTTTTCGATGATAACAGCTTCAACCGGCACATCCTGATGATAACCGTAATTGCCTGTTTTTACATTTTTAATTTTTTCAACGACATCCATACCTTCGGTTACTTTACCGAATGCACAATAGCCCCAGCCATTCATGCTCTCGCTGGAAAAGTTGAGAAAGTCGTTGTCTTTCACATTAATGAAAAACTGCGCAGTGGCTGAGTGCGGATCGTTAGTACGTGCCATCGCGATAGTGCCGGCTTCGTTAGCAACACCATTGTTCGCTTCATTTTCGATAGGCGCTTTGGTTTCTTTTTGCTCCATATCCGGTGTCATCCCGCCGCCCTGGATCATAAAGCCATCAATCACACGGTGAAAAATGGTGTTGTCGTAAAAACCGTCTTGCACATAAGACAGAAAATTCTCAACCGTTTTCGGTGCTTTATCGGCATACAACTCCAGGGTAATGTCGCCGTGATTTGTTTTAAACGTCACCATAGTATTTAACCTTACCTTAATTTAGTTTTTGGCTATATAGGCCGCTAATGGTAGCCCAAATGCCAGAATGCGAAAACCCCTCTGAAGGACCTAATTGTTTATTCCCCTGAAAATGCGGTTATAACTGCTGGCAGAGCGTGGTCAGACGGTAATTACAGTGCTAAACTTCGCCACCCAAACTGGTTAATGAGGAAAATAGGATATGTTGCAACTGTTTAACACCAAAACCCGTCAGAAAGAGCGTTTTCAGCCGCTGGTAGAAGGGAAGGTGGGACTCTATGTTTGTGGCATAACTGTATATGACCTCAGCCACATGGGCCATGCCCGTACGTATCTCAGTTTTGATGTCCTGGTACGTTATCTGCGCCATCTCGATTACGATGTGAAGTACGTGCGTAACATCACCGACGTGGACGATAAAATTATCGCCCGGGCCAATGAAAACGGCGAAACAACCGAAGCGCTCACCGAGCGTACCATTGCCATGATGCACGAAGATTTTGCCGCGTTGAATCTGGTTAAGCCGGATGTCGAACCGCGGGTCACCGGGCACATGAATGAGATTATCGACGTTATTGAAAAGCTCGTGGCTAAAGGTTATGCCTATCAGGCTGCAAGCGGCGATGTATTGTTTGATGTCAGTAAATTTGACCAATACGGCAAACTGAGTCGGCAGAATCTGGAGCAATTACAATCTGGTGCGCGAGTTGAAGTAGCAGCGGGTAAAGATGATCCGCTGGACTTTGTGTTGTGGAAAAGCGCCAAACCGGGCGAGCCTGCCTGGGCTTCACCCTGGGGTGAAGGTCGTCCTGGCTGGCATATAGAATGTAGCGCCATGAACCATAAGCACCTTGGCGAGCACTTTGATATTCACGGCGGAGGCTCGGATTTAATTTTCCCACACCATGAAAATGAAGTAGCGCAATCCTGCTGTGCATTCGACACGCCCTATGTGAATACCTGGATGCATACTGGCATGGTACAGGTAAACGACGAGAAGATGTCGAAATCTCTGGGGAACTTCTTTACCTTGCGGGATGTGTTGGCAGAACACGATGCTGAAATACTCCGTTTCTTTTTAATGTCGGCCCATTATCGTAGTCAGCTGAGTTATTCCCAGGATAATATCGACCAGGCTAAATCGGCTCTTGAGCGACTTTACACTGCGCTGCGCGGTGTGAAAGTAGACAGCGTAACTGACTTAAGTTATGGCGGATACCTCGAACGTTTTGAACAGGCAATGAATGATGATCTGAATGTGCCGGAAGCCTATTCAGTATTGTTTGATTTGGCCCGCGATTTAAATAAACATAAATCACAGGGCGATGCCGGTACGGAAGAAGTCGGCAAGCTTGCTGCAGTGTTAAAAGGTATTGGTGGTATTCTTGGCTTTCTACAGCGTGATCCGGAAGCTTTTATGCAGTCGGGCAATGACGATGACGTAGCGGAAATCGAAGCGCTTATCAAAGCGCGCAATGATGCTCGCGCAGCCAAAGACTGGGGCGCAGCCGATGCGGCGCGCGACAAGCTTACAGCCATGGGCATTGTGCTGGAAGACGGCGCTGGCGGTACGACCTGGCGCCGCCAGTAACGCAAAAGGTTGATTAGTCAATTTGTCATCCCGGAGTTTGCGTGGCAAGTATCCGGGATCGCCAAACCTGATATCGAGGAGCTTACACAACAGCCTCTGATAACTTCCTGATCAAACCTCCACAATCAACAATAATGTCGCTGCGGTGGCGGCGCCCATCACCAGGTTAAAACCTCTTTGCCGACGTGGGTTATTCAGCCACACCCGTAACTTTGCCCCAGTGCCCGCCCAGAGTGAAATTGCTGGTAACCCGAGCAGTGCAAAGGCCAGCATAATTATCGCGCCGGATTCAGCGTAGTCATTACCGGGTAAGCTAAACGTGCTCACACTGCCCAGTGCCATCATCCACGCTTTGGGATTTACAAACTGAAATAACGCTGCCTGCCACCAGGTGAAAGGTTGTGTTGCCCGGCCATTATCAATGTTGATGCCGGTAACCGGACCTGAGGCAATTTTGAAAGCCAGCCAGAGTAAGTACGCCGCACCGGCAACATTCAGCACTGAGTACATTACCGGATAAAGCTGAAACAGCATACCCAGCCCCAACAGTACACTCAGCAACAACATGGACACACCAAACACGATGCCCAGCATGTGCGGTAACGTACGGGTAAATCCAAACTGTGCCCCTGATGCCAGCAGCATCATGTTATTCGGTCCGGGAGTGACGGAAGTAATAAAGGCAAAGGTAGCTATGCCCAGCAAGAGTGAGGTTTCCATAAAAATGCGTCCTGAAAAGTCAGTGATTAAATTAACGTTACAGCACAGGCTGTTGCTATAGCATGCGGTATCTATCTGTATTTATTTAGATGCAATTAATAAGGTAACTAGCCATACAGATCTCTAATTTAATCGGCTGTATGGTGGAAATTCCCTTAAACTGTATGGTTATGCATCTAAAACTCCTGATATATTTGCAAGTGTATGGTTTTGATGTTTGGCGGATACGTAGATGAGCAGATATTTGCACCTGGCCACCCGGCTTAAAGAACACATTCAGATGGGCTATTTTGCGCCGGGCGATAAACTGCCGTCTGTTCGCCAACTCGCCAGTGAGCACGGGGTAAGTATTTCCACCGTACAGGAAGCCTACCGGGTGTTGGAGCAGGAAGGACTGGTTACCGCCAAAGCAAAATCGGGCTATTTTGTGGCAGGTGCCAAAGAGCGAATAGCCCGACCCAAAGAATCGAAACCGCCGCAACGGCCTATGGACGTGTCGCTATGGGAAGATGTACTGGCCATGCTGATGGGCCATGGCGTAGAGGCCAGCTGCGAGTTTCAGCATGCTATGCCGGATATGAGCTCATCCACTCTCAAGCCACTGCTAAAAAATATCTACGAGCTAAATCGGCATCGCCCGCAGGATGGCATGTCTTATGGTCATGTGCAGGGTGAATTGGGACTCCGTCAGCAACTGGCAAGGCTGACCGCTACCACCGGATGCCAGCTCGATGCAGAAGACTTTGTCGTGACCTCTGGTTGTCAGGAAGCTTTGTCGGTTTGTTTACGGGCAGTTGCGCAAAGCGGGGATGTGATTGCGGTGGAATCACCAGGGTTTTATGGTGCCATGCAGGCCATCAAAGCGGCAAACTTAAAAGCGCTGGAAATCCCTACTGACTCCCGGGATGGTATGAGTATTGAAGCACTCAGACTGGCTATGGATCAATGGCCGGTTAAAGCGATATTAGTCACGCCAACCGTTAATAATCCTCAAGGCTACGTCATGCCGCTTGCGAAAAAGCAGGCCCTGTATCAACTGGCGCGGGAATACGATATTGCGATAATCGAAGATGATATTTATGGTGATATCGCCTTTGAATATCCTCGCCCCAAAACCATTAAATCCTTTGACGAAGATGGCCGGGTTTTGCTGTGCTCTTCTTTCTCGAAAACCCTGGCGCCGGGCTTCAGGGTTGGCTGGATTGCGCCGGGGCGATACCGGGATAAAGTAACCCATATTAAATATGTCAGTAGTTCTATGTGCCCCACATTACCGCAATTGGCGATTGGTAATTTTATCCGCCAGGGTGGTTACGACAGGCATTTACGGGCGATGAGGCAGTCTTATCGCAAAGCCAGGGACGCGATGCTCAAAGCCATCGAAGCGCATTTTCCGGTGCATACCCGGGTGAGTTTTCCTGAGGGCGGGTTTATCCTGTGGGTAGAGTTACCTGAGGGCTATGATGCAGCCAGGCTGGCAGAGCTGGCCAAACAGCGCGGGATTATCCTGGCGCCCGGCCAGATGTTTTCCGCCACCGGAAAGTACCGTAATTGTTTGCGGTTTAATTATATTGATCGTGACCTTGCCACCAGGCTCAGTGCGCTTAGAACACTGGGTGAATTAATGACCGAAAACGAAGTGAGTAAACTGGTACTGAGTAACTAGCGTTGCCCGTACCAGCGCTTAGTGCGCTCGCAATAAGCGGTAAATTCGTCGCCGAAAAGGTCAAGCATGACGCGTTCCTCCGGCATAATTTGAAAGCGTTGCAGGTATGCCATGGTTAGTAGGGCAAAGGCAAATCCTGAGGCGTCGCGCACCATAAAGGCTACACCCACCACGCCAACAATCAGGCCCAGATACATAGGGTTGCGGGTATAAGCGAAAATGCCGCTGTCTACCAGACTGCTGGCATTTTGCGGTCGGTGGGGATTTACGGTGGTGCGTTGCTGCCGGAAGGCCACGACGCCCGCCACACCAATCAGCCCACCGGCCACAAACATTACAACACCGAAGGGACGTAGTGGGTGAGGCAATGGCATTATACTCAGGGTGGCGCAGTACCAGGTAAGTGCTAGCGCCGCAATAAACACGATGACCGGCGGCACTTTAAGTTCAAGGTTGTTCAACATCGCTATCGTCTACCACGGGTTTCATTTTTGCTGCTTTTTTCTGCTGTTGTTTCTCGATGAGCTGTGACTTCCAGCGCTGCTGCGATACATGCCCTTTAATGGCTTCAATACATTCATTCACTACCAGCAAAAACTCTTTATCCAGATTTTGTTCTTCCGGCGTAAAATCTTTCAGACCGGAACTAACGAAGTCTTCAATATCACGCGCTTGCAGGTCGGTCAGCAAGTTAACAATAGACGCGGTAACAATATCGGTTACCGCGTTCTCCAGCGTATTTTCAATGCTGCGGCCGACTACAGGAACATAAGAAAGGGTAGACACCTGAGCGTTTTCACGCACGGCTTTGCCGACACTTTCTTTTACATGTCGTCGGATCACATCGCCATGTTTACTGTCGTTGATTGACTGACCCAGATGGTTAACGATATTGGACATCCAGGAACTAATTACCGGTCGTCTGGGGGCTAATACGTTTTGCGTGATATCGTCGATTAGCGGTGAGCCAGCGGCAATGTCCTGTTGCGCGTCAGTGAGAACCTTTACCACAATCCGGTCGCTTAACTCCTCCACAAACACATCGTAATAAAACGAAAAGAACCGATAAATGCCGGTGTCGTTGAGGTCGATGATTTGATTTTTGTGCAGCCGGTACAGAATAGAAAATATCCGCAGAAAGCGGAATATCCGCGTGCCACCTAACGGAATACAGCCGACCAGATCGTACCAACGTAAGAACGGGAAAAAGTACCAGCGCAGATATTCTTCGGTCTTTATGGCGACAATCCAGCGAACGAAAAACTCCGTTAAGAAGATGGTAATAAACACCATATCGACCAGAATAAAGTTGCGGTGGATAGGGTCGTAGAAACTAACAAACGCCGGCGACCATACACTTAACGTATCGCGAATAAACGCCGTGTTATACAAACCATCAAACAGTAAAAAAAGCAGGTTTAGCAGCAACAACCCCAACATTATGATGTCGAGCAGTAGCCAGGGGCCCTCATGGCTGTTGCGTAGATTTTCCCGGTTTATCCTAAACATGGGCCCTCTGTATCGTTAGCGATTATCCTACATTGCGTAAACGTGTCACATCCACGTGTAGGGTTAGTTTTTGCCCCGGTTGTAAATACTTCTTCGGATTCAGGTTATTCCACTTGCTAATGTCGCTGGTGCGTAAATTAAATTTTTGTGCAATCCGTGCCAGTGAATCACCGCGTTTTACGGTATACGTTAATGTGCGCATGATTGCGTCACGCTTCTGCTCATCACTGGCTTCATCTACCCAGATCACCAGCGTTTTACCCGGCATAAGCGGATCAGTGGGGGCCATGCCATTCCATTTCGCTAGCGATCGGGTGCTTATTTTGTATTTACGGCCAATATCCCAAAGTGTATCACCTGCAGTCACTTTATGAGTGAGCTGGTAGCTGCCACGTTTTTGATTTTGCGTAGACACCAGGCGCTGATCCTGTGACAACGTGTAGGCATCCAGCTTCTTAAGCGCAACCGGCACCATGAGGTGATCGCCAATGCGGATCATGTTGTCTTTCATGTCGTTGATATTTTTAATGACATCAACGGTGGTGTGGTATTCCTTCGCCAGTTTTAACAGGCTATCGCCTGATTTTACTTTATGGCGTACCCAGTTAAGGCGTTCCTTACGGTCAACCTGTGCAAGTTGTGCGGTAAATCCTTCAGCTTTGTCCAGTGGCAATACCAGGCGATGGGGACCATCGGGATCGGTAGCCCAGCGGTTGTAGCCGGGGTTAAGCGCATGTAGCGATTTTAGTTCCATGCCGGCCAGTTCGGCGGCAAAGGCGAGGTCCAGCTGAGAGCCGGTATCGACAGTGGCAATGACCGGCGCGTTGTCGATTTCAGGCCAACTGAACGCATAGGTGTCGTGATTTTTTAAAATATCTGCCAGCGCCAGTAGTTTCGGCACGTAAGCGCGGGTTTCCCGTGGCAAATCAAGAGACCAGAAATCAGTAGGTTTACCGGCTTGCAGATTTCGTTTGATGGCTTTACCCACGCGGCCTTCACCACTGTTGTAGGCGGCGAGAGCGTGTAACCAGTTACCATCAAACATTTTGTTCAGATAGGTCAGATAATCTAAGGCGGCGTTGGTAGACGCTACCACGTCACGACGGCCGTCGTACCACCAGGTTTGCTCTATGCCGAAGCGCTTTGCGGTGCCGGGAATAAACTGCCACATGCCTGCCGCCCGGCCATGAGAATAAGCGAAGGGATCAAAGGCACTTTCCACAATTGGTAGCAGCACCAGTTCCAGAGGCATCTCGCGGGCTTCAATTTGCTGAATTATGTAATACAGAAAGGGTCTGGCGCGTTTGGATACCCGTTCCATATAGGCCGGGTGTTTGAGGTACCAGTCGCGTTGCACCGCTACCCGCCTATTATCCGGAATGTCGAACGCAAACTGATTACTGGCTCGTAACCACAGGTTTTCAATGACAACCGGCTCAACGGCTTCCTCTACCGGTGAAATATCTACTTCTACCTCTTCGGTAGGGTGCATGACTTCAATAACGCCTTCATTGGCCAGCTCACAATCGGCCTGGTCGTTAATATTGGTATGGGCAATTTCGCAGGTTGATCGGTTGTCCTGTAATTCATTCTCGGCTTGCTCAGTTGTCTCAGTTAACTGGCAACCACTGAGCGAAGCAACAACGATAAGATGAAGTGCAGACAACTTTAATTTCATTGAGAAACGAACCCTTAGGTAATTCAACAGCATACCAGTGTACGCAAATTCACGCCTCAATGCATCCTGTTGAAGCTAATACTATAGGCGACATCCGCGCCCAACCACTTTTTCAACAGTCAGAAATTATCTTTCCATTGTCTCAGATGTGTAAAGACGGCTATTTCGTCGATAAGTTCCGCTTTTGAGTGACTCGCGACTGATTTTTTTACATCAGGAGAGTCACAGCGCAAGAAGGGATTAATGTCCAGTTGCGTGCTAAGCGTGGTGGGCAGGGTGGGAGTATTTAGTGCTCGGGTTTCTCTTACCCAGTTGTCGTACTCCTGCAGCGCTTTATTTTCGGGTTCAGCAGCCAGGGCAAAATTCACATTTGCCTGGGTGTATTCGTGAGTACAGTAAATGACAGTAGAAGCCGGCAGACGCTTAATTTTGTTCAATGAACGGTGCATCTGGCCGGGCGTTCCCTCAAACAAACGTCCGCAACCGGCTGAAAACAGTGTATCTCCACAAAACAGCGCGTTATGCCCAACAAACGCGATGTGATCCAGTGTATGACCAGGGAGTTCCAGTACATTAAATTCACAATTAATCAGCGGCAGCTTCACCAAGTCGCCCTGGGCAACCGATTTAGTAATGCCGCTGATGTGGCCGCCGCGAGGGCCGATTACCGGTAAATCTTTTATCGTGGCGCTTAGTTTAGTAATGCCGCCGGTATGGTCGTGGTGATGGTGGGTAATCAAAATGGCTGCCAGAGCCAGATTATTTTCTTTACAAAATGCCAGTACCGGGTCAGCATCACCCGGATCCACCACGACAGCATATTGCTCGTTGTGTAAACACCAAATATAGTTGTCGTTAAAGGCGGGGATCGGCGTAACATAAAGAGTCGCCGGAAAACTGTCGGTTGGCATAGTCCAGTCCGTAAGTTGTACATGGTTAGTCAGATACTATAAAGTTGTGTGGTTGCATGCAATACATGCGAACAGTTAATCCCGGTCGTTTACATACATCAGGCGTTTATGAAATCAGCGTTCCACCCCAAACCATTACGCTACCCACAAAGCTGGTCTGAATTACCGGGGGGCGAAGAGCTAAAACAGGCTATCGAGGGCGTTTGTGATGAGTTAAGCCAGCGGGTGTTTGGCTATAACCTGGTAAAACTGGGCAATCTGAGTAGCGAAATAGACCTGCCAGGCTGCGCCATTCGCAACCAGGTAACGCAAACCCAAACCGCCTGCGAAGCGAGTAGCCTGATTTCCTATTCCGATAATCTGCCCTACATCGAGAACAGTATCGATGGCTTTTTGTTGGCCAATGAACTGGATTTTGCCAGGGACCCCCACGAAATACTGCGCGAGGTAGACCGTACAATTACCAATAACGGGTATGTGATTATCAGCGGTTTTAACCCCTATAGTCTGACCGGGTTGGTGCGCTTTCTGCCCATCAAAAAGGGCAATATTTTGCACCAGGCCCGTTTTTTCTCGGCTGGCCGGATAAAGGACTGGTTGCAATTACTTGGCTTTGAAATTGTCGAGCACCGGCATATTTTGTTTTCCATGTTGTTTGCCAGTCATCACAAAGGCCAGCCCGCCGGTTGGCAACAATGGTGCAGTCGATACTGCCCCTGGTGTTCATCGGTTTACGTACTGATGGCCCGTAAACGCACTATTCCAATGACCACGGTAAAACCAAAGTGGAAGGTTAAACCTAGCTTCTCTGCTGTAGGCGCCAGTATGCGCGATACGGCTTCAAGGGTAACCGGTTCTTCAAACCGCTGATTGACCGAAAGTAAGTTTAGTTCCGGCCAACAATAAAATTGCCTCAACCCCCTATGTACTTACGCCGTCATCCCCGTATGCTTTTGGGCGGGGATCGCCTGAAAAGTCTGGTTAATTTAAATACACATAAAAAATCCCGGCTGAGGCCAGGATTCTAGGAATGGGTTGTTTTGAGGTAGTCAGGTTTTTATGGGTGATCCCGGCTCGGGAGCCGGGGCGATTGTGTCGCTTCTCAGAAGATCCCGGATAAGCCCTTTGAGCTTTCCGGGTTAAGAAAAAACTTGAGTTTTATCTTACTTAACCCGCATGCCGGGTTGGGCACCTTCGTGGGGCTCCAGAATGTACAGGTCTTTTCCGCCGGGGCCAGCGGCTAATACCATGCCTTCAGACATGCCGAAACGCATCTTACGTGGTGCCAGGTTGGCAACCATTACGGTGTGTTTGCCGATTAAGTCTTCTGGTGCGTAGGCAGACTTAATGCCCGCAAATACCTGACGGGTTTCACCGCCAAGGTCGAGTTCTAACCGTAACAGCTTGTCAGCCTTCTCAACATGCTCTGCGTTAGCAATACGAGCGATACGGAAGTCGACCTTGGCAAAGTCATCAAAGGTGATTTCTTCGCTGATAGGATCCTTGGCCAGCGGGCTGTTCGGATCTAATTTCGGTTCAGCAACCAGGCTTTCTTTTGAATCTTCAACCATAGCGTTAATCTTATCCATCTCTACGCGTTGCATCATTGGCTTAAACTTATTAATAGCGTGATCAGTTAACACTGTTTGCGCACTGTCCCAGGTTAACTCATCGTTCAGGAACGCTTCTGCTTTCTCGGCCAGTACCGGTAATACCGGTTTCAGATAGGTCACCAGAATACGGAACAGATTAATCCCCAGCGAGCAAACGTCGTGAGTAAACTGTTGCTTGTCTTCCTGCTTGATAGTGACCCACGGCGCGTTGGTATCGATAAACTGGTTGGCTTTATCGGCCAGCATCATGATTTCACGCACAGCCTGATGGTATTTACGTTTCTCGAACAGGTTAGCAATGGTTTCTGAGGCATCCTGAAACTGTTTCACTAGTTCAGGTTCCAGCACGTTTTCTGATAACTTGCCGTCGAAACGCTTGGTAATAAAGCTGGCGCAGCGGCTGGCGATATTCACCACTTTACCTACCAGGTCAGAATTCACTTTTTGCGCAAAGTCTTCAAAGTTAAGATCGATATCGGTAACGCCATCCCCCAGTTTGGAGGCGAAGTAATAGCGCAGGTATTCCGGGTTCAGGTGATCCAGATAAGTACGGCCTTTAATAAAGGTGCCGCGGGATTTAGACATCTTCGCGCCGTTAACGGTAACGAAACCATGAATGTTCACGCCAGTTGGTTTACGGTAGCCGGCTCCTTCCAGCATGGCAGGCCAGAACAAACAGTGGAAGTAAGTAATGTCTTTACCAATGAAATGGTACAGCTCGGTGTCGGAATCGGCTTTCCAGAAACTATCGAAATCCACGTTATTGCTGTCGCAGAAGTTTTTAAAGCTGGCCATGTAGCCTACCGGCGCATCGACCCAAACGTAGAAGAATTTATTCGGCGCACCGGGAATTTCAAACCCGAAGTACGGCGCATCGCGGCTAATGTCCCACTGCTGTAAACCGTCTTCAAACCATTCCTGCAGCTTGTTGGCCATTTCTTCCTGGATTGCACCGGAGCGGATCCACTCTTTTAACATACCTTCAAACTGCGGCAGGTCAAAAAAGAAGTGCTCAGACTCTTTAAGTACCGGCGTAGCACCAGACACCACACTACGAGGGTTCTTCACTTCGGTGGGGCTGTAAGTAGCACCGCACACGTCGCAGCTATCGCCGTTTTGGTCTTCTGCACCACAGCTTGGGCAGGTACCTTTAACAAAACGATCCGGTAGAAACATATTCTTTTCCGGGTCGAACAACTGATTAATAGTGCGCTTGGAAATGTAACCCGCCTTATCCAGACGATTGTAGATTTCTTCACAGAACGCTTGGTTTTCCGGTGAATGGGTCACATAGTAATTGTTGTAATCAACAAAAAAGTCACTGAGATCCTGATGATGCTCAGCGCGGGTCTTCGCCACCATTTCTTCTGGCGTGATGCCAAGCTCCTGGGCTTTGAGCATTACCGGCGTACCGTGTGCATCATCGGCACAAACGCTGTAACATTCATTACCGCGTAAACGCTGGAAACGGGTCCAGATATCGGTTTGAATATGTTCAAGCAGGTGACCTAAATGAATAGATCCGTTGGCATAAGGTAACGCGCTGGTTACCAGAATTCGGCGCTTACCGTTAGTCAGATGACTCTGTTCAGACATAGAATAATTCGTTCGGCTAATTGCTAATGGAAATGGCGCAAATACTAGCGGAAAAGCGCTTTTTTTGCATTGTTTTTGTATGAGTTAATCTCATCTAACCGATAAATTTGCAGGTATTGTATGTTTTTTTCGCGAAAGTCCGCCAAATCCACACCGCTAATTCAGTGTGCTGTCGATTATCTGAGCAATTACTGTGTGTTGGATAAAGACGACGTATTGCCCTGGTGTAGTGAAGAAAATGGCAATCTCACGATCAGTTTTCCCTTTGCGAATCAAACCCAGTGGCCCTTTATCAAAGCCGGGCTGGAAGATGCACTTAACCAGCACAAGCTTACCGCAGCGGTCACCCTGAAAACCAAAATTCAGGCCGGCCAAACGACCAAACCTGTCATCACTAACATTCGTAATGTTATTGCGGTGGCATCCGGTAAAGGCGGCGTGGGTAAATCGACTACCAGCATCAATCTGGCCTTTGCACTGATGCAGGAAGGGGCCAGAGTGGGTATTCTTGATGCCGATATCTATGGCCCATCGGTGCCTATTATGCTGGGAAATAGCAGCGAACGTCCGGCAACCGCCGATAATAAACATATGCAGCCGTTGCAGGCCCACGGTATGGTGGCGAATTCCATCGGGTATCTGGTGCCGGCGGAAGATGCCGCTGTTTGGCGCGGGCCTATGGCCAGTAAAGCACTGTCGCAAATTATTAATGAAACCCGCTGGCCGGTGCTTGATTACCTGGTTGTAGACATGCCGCCGGGGACGGGCGATATCCAGCTTACCATGGCACAACAAGTGCCGTTAACCGCTGCTGTGGTGGTGACTACACCACAGGATTTGGCCATTGCCGATGCACAAAAAGGCATAGCCATGTTTAACAAAGTCAATATTCCGGTACTCGGGCTGGTGGAAAATATGAGCTTTTATCAGTGCACCGCTTGTGGTCATAAAGATTATATTTTTGCTAAAGATGGCGGCAATGTGTTGGCAGAACGCTACAATTTGCCGTTGCTTGGTGCGCTGCCATTGGATATTCGTATTCGTGAACACGCCGGCTCCGGCCTGCCCCTGTTGGTTGGCGAACCGGACAGTCCGCTCGCTGAGACTTACCGGGAAATGGCCAGGGCTGTGTCATTAGAGCTGGCGACAACCGTGCCAGTGGCAGCCGATCAGGGTAAAAATATCAAAGGCGATCCCATTGCGTTTAATCCATTGACTGATGGCTGATTAGGGCAAATGTGGATCATAAACGTTTAAAATCAATGAAAACCCGTTGCCTGGGGCGCGATGCAGCCGCATAATAGCGCCCCGGTTTAGGCTTAGGATATACCTCCCATGCGTTTATGTGATCGCGATATTTATCAGTACCTGCAAGACGGCAAAATCAAAATCGATCCACAACCCGATTACGATCAGATAAGCGGATTAACGGTAGACATTCGTCTGGGCAATAAATTTCGGGTGTTTGAAGATCACGCCGCGCCTTACATTGATTTAAGCGGTCCGAAATCGCAGGTTCAGGCAGCCCTTGAATCGGTCATGAGCGACGAAATTGAACTGCCGGAAGACAAAGCCTTTTTCCTCCACCCTAAAGAACTGGCACTGGCCATTACACATGAATCGGTCACCTTGCCAGACAATATCGTAGGCTGGCTGGACGGTCGCTCTTCACTGGCTCGTCTGGGTTTGATGGTGCATGTAACCGCCCATCGTATTGACCCTGGCTGGTCGGGTAATATTGTGCTGGAGTTTTACAACAGCGGTAAACTACCTCTGGCGTTGCGTCCCCTCATGAAAATCGGTGCACTAAGTTTCGAAGTGCTCAGTCAGCCGGCAGAAAAACCCTACAATGCCCGTATCGACGCCAAGTACAAAGGGCAGGCAGGTGCCGTGGCTAGTCGTATATCCGCAGACGGAAAAGACGACAGCGAATAGATTACAACTTTCGGTCTTTTTTAAAGACCCATAATTATTTGTAAATTTATTGTTTAAAATTTACATCTATAACTTTACTTAATCGATTAAGTTGCTATCTTAGTGGATATCAAAACCATCTAAGGAAGCAACTATGCGCTTGGCTACCGCTTTATATTTGTCTGCTCTCTCACTGTTGAGTTTTTGCTCGCAGGCAACAGATTTTTCTGTCACGTCACCAGACGGCGATATTAAATTAACTTTCACCGATAAAAACGATTATGCCCAGTATACTGTGGACTATAACGGTAAACAGATCATGCGTCCGGCGCGACTGGGCTTTGCATTTGCTGAAGCTAACTCAATTTACCGTCACCTGAAAGTGAGTGAAGTGAGCCGTAGCAGCGAAGACAGTACCTGGGAGCAACCCTGGGGCGAGCAACGCCTTATTCGCAACCACTACAATGAACTGGTGGTTAAATTCACTGATAAAAACGATGCCGGTAATGCCTTCAAGGTACAGGTTCGCGTGTTTGACGACGGTATAGGCTTTCGCTACCACGTTGAAGCCGACGGGCAGCGGGATATTACCCGCGAAATGACCGAGTTCTCCATTATCGATTCACATACGGCTACTGCCTATTGGATCCCAGGGCAGGGCTACGACCGCCAGGAATATCTGTATCGCGAAACCCGCCTGCAGGACGTGGGTAAAGCCAGTACACCCATGACCATTAAACTGGAAGACGGTACGCACCTCGCTATCCATGAGGCCGCGCTGGTGGACTATGCTGGTATGAGCCTTGATTGGCAGGCCTTGGGGCGCTTTGAAGCTGATTTAGCACCACGAGCAGACGGCATTAAAGTACGCAAACAGGGCAGCTTTACCACGCCGTGGCGAACCATACAAATAGCGCCAAATGCGGCCGGTTTAATCAATTCCTATCTCACACTAAACCTTAACGAACCCAATAAACTGGGTGATGTCGACTGGATTAACCCGGGTAAATACATTGGGATCTGGTGGGGGATGCATATTCAGAAATACACCTGGGGCTCAGGTGAAAAGCATGGCGCTACGACTGAAAATACCTTGCGCTACATGGACTTCGCGGCGAAGCACGGTTTCGACGGTGTGCTGGTGGAAGGCTGGAATCTAGGCTGGGATGGCGACTGGATCCAAAACTCCGAACTGTTTTCCTTTACCCAGAGTTATCCTGACTTCGATATTCAACAAGTCAGCGACCACGGTAAAAAAGTGGGCGTTAAGCTTATTGGCCATCATGAGACCTCAGGCGGCATTACTAATTATGAAGCTCAAATGGAAGACGGCTTCGCGCTGTATCAGAAGATGGGTGTGGAGCAAATCAAAACCGGTTACGTTGCTCATGGTCAGAGTTTAAAAGTCACCGATAAGCAAGGCATTCAACGCCTGGAATACACCGACAGCCAGCCAGTGGTAAATCACTTTATTAACAACATTACCACCGCGGCGAAATACGGCATTTCTATTAATACCCATGAATCGGTAAAAGATACTGGTTTGCGCCGTACTTATCCCAACTGGATTGCCCGGGAAAGTGCACGTGGCCAGGAATATAACTCAGGTTGGGCGGCACCTAATACGCCGGAACACGTGCCAATGCTGGCTTTTACCCGTATGCTCTCTGGCCCGATGGACTTTACACCGGGCATCTTCGACCTGGATTATCCGCCAATTAAAGGGGGGACCGAAGAGCATGGCCGGGTGAAATACATGCGCCCGCAAACCACCATTGCTAAACAGTTAGCCGAGTATGTGGTGTTATACAGCCCGATTCAAATGGCGGCGGATCTGCCGGAAAATTACGAGGCGAAAATGGCACCGTTTCAGTTTATCAAAGATGTCCCGACCGATTGGGAGCAAACCCGTGCTTTACAAGGCGAAGTAGGCGATTATGTCGTGATCGCCCGTCAGGAACGAAAAGCACGTGAATACAGTGGTAACGACTGGTATTTAGGTGCAATTACCAATCAAGATGCGCGGGAAATTACTGTGCCATTGAGTTTTCTGACACCCGGTAAGACCTATGAAGCGCAAATTTACAAGGATGGTAAAAAAGCTAACTGGCAAACCAATCCTTATGACATTGATATCAGCAAACGGAAGGTGACCAACCAAGATTCTTTAACCTTGCACCTGGCGGCTGCAGGCGGTGCAGCTATACGATTTAAACAATTGTAAAGCTGATTGATTTCGACAGAAACGTCTAGGGCGCCTGACACTGCAGTGTCAGGCGCTTTTTGTTATGTGCTTAATTCATACAGCAATACCGATAAAAAAACCTTCCTTCAAGGGATAAGCTCTCTAGCGCTATTCGGGTGTTAACTCCTAATTTTACTGATGTGGTTATATAACGAACTGCTTTTTCTGTGTAAATATTTGTGTTCAATCTATATTTTATGCTGAAGAATTGACTCGCTTGCAAGGTTAAAGATCTCTGCTAGTTTTATTACTTGAATGAACTTAAGTGAATCTATGCCATGAATGCAAAGCGAGCCGAAATATTACTTGTTGAAAGTCCCCGCTCACATCTGCACGGGATGGTTAATTCGTTAGAGAACGAATTCTTTGTGCAGGAGGTTTTCAGTGGCCAGAAGGCGCTTGAAGTCGTTCGTGAAAAAGAGAAAGCCCCTTGTGTTGTTTTGATCGAAACCGCACTGGAAGATACTTCTGGCTTTGAGGTTTGTGAACAACTAAAACTACAGCCCGGCGCTGAACATACCGACGTGATTTTAATGAATCAGGAAGCGTCTTTAGCCGATAAGCTGAAAGGCTATGATGCCGGCGCGTCGGATTTCATTACCGGCAAGGCGGCGCTAGAGGAAGTGGTGCGTAAAATTAAGCTGGCTGCCAGCAGAGACTGCCAACTGGAGCAGGCGGAAGCTGAAAAACAGGCGGCTATGGATACGGCAATGACTGCAATTGTGAATGCCGGAGAGCAAGCCAGCATCATTCACTTTATGCGCGAGAGTTTTAAGTGCGACTCAGTCAACTCGCTGGCGCAGTTGATAGTTGATACCGCTGCGGGCTTTGGTTTAAGTACTTCGGTGCAAATAGAAACGCCAACCGGGGTTATCAGCGCTTCTAGTAACGGTAGCATTTTACCGCTTGAAACTCAGCTACTTACTACATTTCAGAAAGTTGGTCGTATTCATCAGCGTGGTCAGCGACTGATCCTCAGCTATGGCATGATTTCGCAACTGATAAAAAACATGCCGGTTGATGACGATGAAAAATGCGGCCGCTATCGGGATCACTTTGCGGTGATCCTGGAAGGCGCCGTGAGCCGCCTGAAAGCGCTTTCTATCCTCCACGAGCTGGATGAAGTGCTGGTTGAGACAAATAAGTCTCTGGCCAGTTTATCCGGTTTGCAGTCCCATCAGAAAAAGAAAAACGTCGATATTATGGCCAGGATGCAAGAGGACATTCTGCATAATTTTTTCAATTATGGCTTAACCGAAGAGCAGGAAAAAGTGCTTCTCACCATTGTGGAAGGCTACTCCGATGAAATTTTCCGGGTCTATGAAGAGGGCATGACGATAGACTCTAAACTTTCCGGTATTGCCCAACGCATTCAGCAAGTAACACAACAGAATTCGTAACCTAACCGCTGTAACCAGGAGAAATGGAATGACCAAAACAGTTGTTATTGCCGACGATTCAGCCTCTGTGCGACAGATTGTTAGTATGGTATTGAAAACCAACGGGTTTACAGTACTAGAAGGAGAGAACGGCGAACAAGCATTAAGGCATCTTGATGGTAAAAAGGTCAACCTTATTATCAGCGACGTTAACATGCCGGTGATGGATGGCATGACCTTTATTAAAGAAGTCAGGAAAACAGAGGCGTATCAGTTTACACCCATTTTAATGCTGACCACCGAAACCGATGAAAATTTAAAAGCACAGGCCAAACAACAGGGAGTGCGCGCCTGGCTGGTTAAACCGTTTCAGCCGCAGTTGTTGTTAAAGTCTATTGCAATGCTGACTTAGGAGGTGCTTATGCCACTTGAGTTTAAAGGCGAACCCGTAGATACCATTGTGCTGCCGGAGTCAGTCACCATTTTTGAGGTGAAAGCTATTCATGAAGCACTACTGAGTGTTGACACTGGCAGACCTGTAACACTGAATTTGCAGAAAACCTCGGAAATTGATGCCGCCGGTGTGCAGTTACTGTTGGCCTTTGTGTACCACCATGGAAATACAGCGAATCCTGTGCACCTTACAAATGTGACTGATGAACTACAAGCCACGTTAACGCTGCTGGGAGCCGAATTAAACAATACCACTGCAAACACCGGGGAAGCATTGTGATTGCGCCGTTGGAAACATTTCAGATCGAGGCCAGGGAACATCTGGTAAATCTGGAAGCAGCCCTGCTTGAACTGGAAGAACAGCCGGAGGAAAGTGAAGCCATCGATACCGCCTTTCGCGCTATTCATACCATTAAAGGCGCCGCTGGTATGTTTGGCTTTCAGCAGCTTACTGATTTTGCCCACCACCTCGAAACGGCGCTGGATAAACTCCGCCAGGGTAAGCTGGATGTTAGCAAAACGTTTATCGAAATCTTCTTAGATGCCGGTGATCTGATGGCTGAGATGCTGGAAGATACCGAATTCAGTGCGGGGCAAACTATTAGTAGCGAAAAGTTGCTGGAGCGGCTTTACCAGATCGCGCCCGAAGACGACCCTCGAAAAAGCCTTATTCAGGCACCTGACGTACAGGCCGAACCGGCTGAGGAGGAAGCCATTTACCGGGTTCGTTTCAGGCCCGATCCGGACAGCTTCAAGAATGGCTTTGATGCAATACCAGTGCTACGCGAATTAACCAGCTTAGGCACATCCGAGGTGATCTGTAAGCACGAAAACCTGCCCGCATTTAATGAACTGGAGCCCCAGGTAAGTTATCTGAGCTGGGAGTTATTGCTGGTGACCAGGGCGTCGAAAGATACCTTGCTGGATGCTTTTATGTTCGTCGCGGATGAGTGGCAGGTTCAGGTTGATGAGATTGATATTCACGATACAGATGAAGACGCCGACAAGCTGGGCGAGTTGCTGGTGGCCCGGGGCAATGTAGCGAAACAAGCACTGGATGAAGCGCTGGACGAGAAACCGGCAATTGGTGCGCTGCTCAAAGAGCACGGCGTAGTGCAGGAGGAAGAGGTTAAAGCCGCTCTTAAGGAGCAGCAACTCACCCGTCAGGTGAAAGCCAAAAAACAGGCAGGTAAGTCGCAGGCAACAGTGCGTGTACCGGCTGAAAAGCTTGATTCTCTGATGAACCTGGTGGGTGAATTGGTGATTGTTCAGGCCCGGTTAAATCAGGTATCAGATTCAGTGAATAATGATGCTATTGAGGGGATTGCCGAAGAACTGGAGTTGCTTACCACGCAAATGCGGGATGAAACCTTTGGTATTCGCATGATGCCCATCGGCAGTACCTTTGGCCGTTTTCGCCGCTTAGTTCGCGACCTCTCTTCAGAGTTAGGTAAATCTATCCAACTGGACACTCAGGGCGCGGATACCGAGTTGGATAAAGTGGTGCTGGACAAACTCGCCGATCCGCTTATTCACCTTATTCGCAACAGTATCGATCACGGCATAGAGCCCACAGAAGACAGAGTGGCCCTGGGTAAAACGCCAACTGGTAATATCCTGCTGTCGGCCAGTCATGCCGACTCCCAGGTAGTGATCACCATAAAGGATGATGGCCGGGGATTAAATAAAGACAAAATCAAAGCCAAAGCGATAGAAAAGCAACTGATCACCAGCAAAGACCAGCTCACCGATGAGCAAATTCATCAGCTTATTTTTGAGCCGGGTTTTTCCACCGCGGCGAAAGTGTCTGACATTTCAGGACGTGGCGTGGGTATGGACGTGGTGAAGCGCTCAATTATGGAACTTGGCGGTAAGCTGTCCATCGATTCTGCTGTGGGCGAAGGCACCGTACTTACTATACGCTTACCCATGACGCTGGCAATCATTGAGGGGTTAATGGTAGCGGTAGGCACCGAATATTACGTATTACCGCTTAATAATGTAGAAGAATGCATCGAGCTGACTCAGGCCAATACGCATGCGAAAACCCGTCACCGCATTGTGGAACTGCGGGGCCAGCAAATCCCTTATCTCAGCTTAAGGGAGTGGTTTGAGGTCCCTGGTGATGAGCCGCCTATCCAGCAGGTGGTGATCACCCATTCAGGCAGCGAACGTTTTGGGTTTTGTGTCGATGAGGTCATCGGCCAGTACCAGACCGTGATTAAACGGTTAGGCAAACTTTACGAGGGGGTCAGTGGTTTCAGCGGTGCCACCATCTTGGGTGATGGCAGTGTCGCGATGATCCTCGACCCGGTAGCGCTGATAGACAGCGTGTCCGCAAACGAACCTGGTGAATATACTACTCAACCTATAAGGATGCAGTCATGAATCGCATCAGCTTAAAAGCCCTAATAATGTCAGCCTTTGTGATTTTACTGGTTGCTATGGCCACCACTAACTTTCTGGGTATTTCGGCGTTATCCGGCATGAACAGTCAGCTAAACAGCATAGTGGATGAGTCGGCAGAAAAAGTAAAAATTGCGGCTCGTATCCGACAGGACCTGCTGGCCATCAGCCGGGCCGAGAAAAATCTGATCCTGGCACAGACGCAGGCAGATATGGATCGCTACGCCACTTATATCGAGCAGACCGAGCAGCAAATGCAAAGTAAGCGCCAACAGTTACGGGATCTGGTTGATGTGACCGGTCAGCAGAAACTCGACGCTTTTGGTGAAGTATGGGCCAAGTATCAGCAACTCAGTCGCCAGGTACAGGATTTGGCACGGCTAAATTCTAACACTCGGGCTAAATCACTCAGTCAGGGAGAAGCCCGAAATGCCTTCGATCGGGCTCAACTCGCTATTAACAGTATGGTTCAGATGTTCGATGAGCAGATTACCAGTGCTAACACTATTGCAACGATAAAATCGTTGGCGACGAAACAAAATCTGGCGGCACAGATTAGCCGCAATCTGGTTGAAATCCAGCGCGGCGAGAAAAACATCATACTGGCTACCACACAGGACGAAATGGATGCTTTTGCTGATGCCATTGAAACTATTGAGGTGAATCTGACCGAGCAAATTCGTCAGCTCGCGTTACTGACCAGTAACACCGAGCAAAACGCACTCAATCGATTTCAACAGCAGTTTGAAACCTATTATGAACTGCATCGCCAGGTGCGCAGTTTAAGCCGTGAAAACGGTAATGCCAGAGCCTTCGCCATGTCTGCCACTGATGGGCGTGCCTTGCTGGATGAAGCAGAAGGCTTACTGGCTGACATTGTGAATGTAAACGATGCGGCGCTGGAAGCGGATAAAGGCCTCAGCGATGCCACCTATGCATCGGCAAGAACGCAGTTGATTGTGGCATTGGTTATATCGTTAGTGGTCGCAGTAGCCATTGCGCTGACGGTTATTAAGCGGGTGAATGTGGTGAGTAAAATTACCCAGCAAATTGGCGATGGCGACCTCACTGCTAATTTTGACAATAACACGCCCGACTCCGACATTTACGGCGTGCTGAGGAACATGAATGCAAACCTGAAATCCATTGTAGGTGAGGTAATTGAAGCCTCTTCTAACGTTGCTGCAGGCAGCACGCAATCCAGCGCAACCGGCCAGCAGATAGCGCAGGGTGCCACCGAACAGGCCGCTTCACTGGAAGAAATTTCGTCTTCCATGGAAGAAATGGCGTCGAACATCGCACATTCTGCGGATAATGCCCAGCAAACAGAGCAAATTGCCCGTAAAGCGTCAACCGATGCAGAGCAAACCGGCGTCGCCGTAAATGAAGCCGTAGAAGCCATGAAAGACATTGCCGATAAAATTGGCATCATTGAAGAAATCTCCCGCCAAACTAATCTGTTGGCACTGAATGCTGCTATTGAAGCCGCTCGGGCCGGTGAGCATGGCAAAGGCTTTACGGTGGTGGCGGCAGAAGTACGTAAACTGGCCGAACGCAGCCAGAAAGCAGCCGCTGAGATCGTTACCCGGGCCAAAGGTAGTTTAGAAGTGTCAGAGCAGGCCGGCACTATGCTGTCGCAACTGGTGCCTGACATTCAGCGTACTTCCGATTTAGTTCAGGAAATCAGTGCGTCATCTCGTGAACAGGACGCTGGTGCAAGCGAAATCAATAAGGCCCTGCAACAGCTTGACCAAACTGTTCAGCAATCTGCGGCTGCAGCAGAAGAGATGGCTTCCACCAGTGAAGAACTCTCGGCGCAGGCTGATCAACTGAACGCCACCATTTTGTATTTTAAGCTGGATAAGCACAGTGGGGCTCGCAATGCTGGTAGCACCTCTGGTGGCGGCAACAGTAATCCGCCCTCACGCGCCAAACGACAAAGTAATGTGGCCAAAATGCCGGAGGCGACAAGTAGTGGAGTGGATATTGATTTAAGCGATGATAAAACCGAGTTTGTACGCTACTAACAGAGGTGATTATGAGTGAGCAAACCATAGCGCAGAGTGAGGTAGCCCATGATGAAGAACTGTCATCGCACATCAGTATACAGGTACTGACTTTCTTACTTGATGACGAAGTGTATGGTGTGGATATCAGGCAAATTCAGGAGGTACTTGAGTACCGTAAAGTCACCCGTGTACCCCGAAGTCAGCCATTTTTGCTGGGGGTTATCAATTTACGCGGCAAGGTAGTACCAGTACTGGATTTGCGACGGTTATTCGATATGAGCCTGGCCGATATCACGGTAAACACCTGCATTGTGATCATCGACATACTACTGGACGGCGAAAAAGTCTCCATAGGCGTGTTAACCGATGCGGTGCGGGAAGTTGTTGAATTACCTGTAACCGAAATCAGTGCGCCGCCACGTATTGGCAGTCGGGTGAACAACCGGTTTATCAGTGGCATGGGCAAGCACGAAGGTGACTTTATCGTGATCCTCGACGTCCAGAAAGTGATGGCTGATGAGGAGTTTAATGCCATGCTGGATGTGGTGAGTGATGAAGCGCTGGTAGCCGAAGAGACGGATAGCAGTGATAACCCTAATAATGAGTAAGCGGTAGCGGCCATGCTGTACGACAAACTGCGGGAACCTGATCGTAAAAAGGTGGCTGAATTTGTTCAGGGAACGGCGGGGATCCAGTTACCGGTATCGAAAGTATCGCTGATGGAAACCCGCTTAAGAAAGCGTCAGAAAGCGCTTGGGTTTGACTCTTTGCACGCCTACATCAGCTACACCCTGGAATCACAGGAGGGTGAGAGTGAAAAGCTTAATTTACTGGATGCGTTAACTACCAATAAAACCGACTTTTACCGCGAGCCTGAACACTTTACTTTTTTACGCGAATTTTTGTTGCGTAATCAACACCGGCTGCAGCAACCGGTTAGGATCTGGAGCGCCGGGTGTTCAGCCGGCCATGAGCCTTACACCCTGGCCATGGAAATGCTTGAACTGCAACGACAATGGCAAAACCTGCGCTTTGAAATTTGGGCAACGGATATCTCGGTAACCTGTTTGAAGCAGGCTAAGCGTGGGGTTTACCCCCATGATGTCATTACTCCGGTGCCGATGGCACTGCGCAAAAAATACTTGCTCAGAGCCCGTAATAAACATGATAACCGTGTGCGTATGGCACCTGAGGTTGAGCGCCATATCAGCTTTGCTTTTTTTAATCTGCTCGATGATGACTTTGGTTCGTTACGACAGCGCTTTGATGTAATTTTTTGCCGTAATGTAATGATTTATTTTTGCGACAACGACCGCCAGTACCTTACCGACAGGTTTCACTGCGCCCTTAAACCTGGTGGGGTGCTGTGCATCGGACATTCAGAAGCCTTATTAGATGCAAATGCACGGTTTAATAAATGCCAACCCACTATCTATCAGAGTTGCACACAATGAGTAAGATAAAAGTACTAATTGTTGATGACTCTGCGTTAGTCAGACAAGCCCTGAAAGAAGTGATCAGTTCTGATCCACAACTCGAAGTGATCGCTACCGCCGCCGATCCGTTCTCGGCGGTCGAGAAAATGAAACAACAACGGCCTGACGTGATCACCCTTGATGTCGAAATGCCACGCATGGATGGAGTAACGTTTCTGCATAAAATCATGGAGCAGCACCCGGTGCCGGTAGTTATCTGCTCTTCGCTGGTAGGCGATGGCACACAAACTCACATTAAGGCGCTGGAAGCCGGGGCGGTGGATATTATTGTTAAGCCGACGCTGGGTACCCGAAAATTCCTTGAAGAGTCTAAGGTGAGAATTTGCGATGCGGTAAAAGGCGCAGCCAGAGCGCGACTTAAAAAGCTTAGTAAGCAGGCGGCTTCACCGACTAAAAAGCTCAACGCCGATGCGGTGATTGCCCCGCAATACTCATCGTCCATGGTGGAAACCACCGATAAAGTGATTGTTATTGGTGCTTCCACAGGCGGTACTGAAGCGATCAGAGTAGTACTGCAGACGATGCCGCTAGGCTGCCCGGGTATTGTTATTGTTCAGCACATGCCAGAAGGCTTCACGCGCTCATTTGCCAAACGCTTAAACGGCCTGTGCAGCATAGAAGTCAAGGAAGCCCAAAACGGCGATGCCGTGCTGCGGGGGCAGGCTCTGATTGCTCCCGGGAATAAACATACGTTATTAAAACGCAGTGGCGCACGCTATTACGTGGAAGTGAAAGATGGCCCGCTGGTTTCCCGGCATCGGCCATCGGTTGACGTACTGTTTCGCTCAACAGCCAAATATGCTGGCAATAATGCGATTGCTACCATTTTAACCGGCATGGGTGATGACGGTGCCAATGGCATGGTTGAAATGAAAGAGGCGGGCGCCTGGACCTGTGCCCAAGACGAGGAAACCTGTGTGGTATATGGCATGCCCAAAGAAGCCTACGAGCGCGGCGGCACCGACTTGTTATTGCCGCTTAATCATATCGGCGCGCGATTATTACGGGCGGTGTAATGCCACCAGACAAAAAAGTCCATTTGCATGCCGGTGATTACTGCTTTGGCGAAGCAAACCTTGAGCTGCATACATTGCTCGGCTCCTGCGTATCAGTGACTCTCTGGCATCCAAAGCTTCGAATCGGCGGCATGTGCCACTTTGCGTTACCGGCCAGGGAAAATGAAATTGATGACAAGCTAAACCCTCGGTACGGCAGTGACTGCTTTGGATTATTCAAACGTTCAGCAGCCCGTTACCAGATTTCATTAAGCGAGTTTGAAGCCAAGATCTTCGGCGGAGGCAACATTCTGAAAAATGCGCCCCCCAACGCTTTTTCATCGGTGCAGAAAACCCCGGTCGGTGATAAAAACGTGCAGGTGGCGTTTGAGTTTCTGCTTGCCAACAAAATTGATATGAAAGTGGCTCATGTAGGCGAGTCGGGCTATCGAAAAATCATTTTCGATGTTGCCTCTGGTGATGTATGGGTGAAATTTACTCCTGTCGAAATAGTCGGCAATCAGGACAGCTTAACCGGTAAAACGTAATCAATAACGCCCTTAACTGTTGAGTATTAAAGCAGTTAACCACAGATATCGTAATATAGCATTGCATTCGATAAAAAAATGAGTACACTTAGCGGCTCTTTCGGTCGGTGTGTAGCGCAGCCTGGTAGCGCACTGTCATGGGGTGTCAGGGGTCGGAGGTTCAAATCCTCTCACACCGACCAATCTCTCCTATTTTTCAATGACTTACCCTAATCATTGATTGCTCTTGAAAAGAGCGTCCCAAAACTGTCCCATAATTGTCACAATATACAGTAGTTGTTAGTCTCACGATTCACATCATTGTTTTCTTGGTTCAACATTCAATCCACTAGGTTTATTTTGCAGGTATTCGAGATGTATGCAGGTCTGAAGTAGCAAAGTTCTCCTGATACGAAACTAGTTATCTCTGAGGTTTACCAACTGAGGACTTAACTATGACTAAGAAGACAAATAACACTGATCTGCAAATCACGTTTATACATCAATTCAAACGCAGTACACGTACCGAGTGGCCTGACAAATTCCGTGTTTGCTGGTATTTCAATCCAGAAACTCTGGACTATATCTACGAACATAAGAATGAAATGTTTGTCACTAACGGATTTGTTATCTCAGACGGCCTCGCAAATCTGTAGATATTTTGAAAGGATACCCTCTCGGAGCTTGCCGTTACCCTTATTCTTTGCATTCGATGTCTCCATCTCAATGGCGACAGTGCATCCTGTGTCAGCATCTACAACTAATCCATCGACCAATCGCGGATCGTTGCCCCGATTTTCAAGTAGTATCGCGAGGTCTTTCTCTGATGCGAATCCGGTAATCTGTTGACGTTTCGCTAAATCCAAAATCACTATTTGTACCGAAAGGTCATGTATCAGATTTCGCTCATTGATTCTGCTCGAATCAGAACGAAGGTGTAGCTCTCTATTCAACAGAAACTCAGCTTCTCTGATGCCTTGTGATGTGAGTAAAATAAACCCCTTATCACTGTTCGCAAAAGAACTGTGCAAAGTAATTAGCTGCTTTTTCTTCATGCGATTTACGAGTTTGTTCACTGCCTCTCGACTAAGTCCCAGGTGGCGCTGTAATACGCTCTTAGTGGAAACTCGAAAAGCCCCGAGAATTGCCAGAACGGCATTTTCTATTTGCATACCCAAAGTGCCTGGATCTGAAGCTCCCGCTACAATGATATGCGTCAGTGATTTTTCAATTGCTCTTTCAACGTAGTTCATATTGTCTCCTGTTTTTTTACGTCGAAAGTAAATAGATTCACACGAGGATAAATCGGCAGGGTGGGGCACAATGCTATGCATTATGCCCGAGCTTCGCTTAGCTAATGTATTTTCTAGCCAGAAAACACAAACAACTTCGTTGTAGTAAACCTTCTGCACAGCAGAGCTGACGCGACTCGTCGCTGCTCTGCTACGTGAGCACCTGTGTTTCACACAGCACTCACTGCGCAATCGTTATTGAGCGTTGCTCAAGCTGTTTTTCAAACTCTGTTAGAGTTTGTGTTTTGAGCTTTTTCGAAGAAAAGCATGATAGGTTTGCCAACATTTTCGGTAGGTGGTTATTAATTCAAATTGGACTTTCGTAGAATGAGCGGGTAAAAATGAACATATATCCCTCTTTCTGAAAGGGAGTTGTTCGAAGGGAGTCGAAAAATGAAAGATGCATGTATCGAAATTCCGGTTGTTGGAAATGTTGAGTTAGCAGTTGATATAACGTCCACCTTTTCACTCGCTGCTCAGCAAAATGCTTATCCCGTTTTAAAATCTATCCGTATCAGCTATCCCAAGGATGAAGAGCGAGAGCTTTCTTCGTACAGCTCTTTGGTGCTTAAGCTGGCTGGTATTGAAGGATGGATGAATGAAGAAACCTGGCTGATTGATCGATTGGAGCCAGGCCAATCTATAAGCATTAAGGTAAAAGAGCTTCGTTTTCCTTTCGACAAACTTTTCGGGATAACTGAACAGATTACGCATGTTCTTTCATTTTCCCTACTTGATGACAAACAAAATGTACTAGCAGAGCAACACCCTAAACTGGATGTACTGCCAGCAAATTTCTGGGGTGGAGAAGAAAGACAGCCTGCGTTATTAGCCGCTTTCGTAAAGCCAAACGGTGTCTACGTCGAATCTCTCGTCAGGCAGTGTGCACTGGCGTTAGAGAAGGGGGGCTATGGGCGAGTCGTGGATGGGTATCAATCGAATACACGAGAAAAGCCGTACCTGATGCTTGCCGCGCTATGGAATGTCATCTTTAAAGAGAAGCTGGCATATGTCAGTCCCCCGCTGGGCTTTGCAAAAACTGGACAAAGGATTAGGTTGGCCTCTGATATAAGCAATTCTCGGACGGCTGCCTGTCTCGATTCCTCATTGTTGTTTGCGAGCTGTATTGAAGCGATGGGATTAAATTCTGTTGTTGCTGTTACAAAAGGGCATGCGTTTGTTGGTGCCTGGTTAATCGATGAAAAACTGCCGATTCTCACAAACGACGATCCACAGGATATTCGAAAGCGTGTCGATAACAGGGATTTGGTCTTATTTGAAACAACGCTAATTACTAATGACACCCCTGTCACGTTTGAACAGGCCAGAGACCATGCGCGAGAACTACTTGCCGAAGAAAACGAGTCAGAGTTTGTCATGGTCATCGATATTGCTCAGGCTAGGGCACAGTCTATAAAGCCTTTATCAACAGTTGAAGAAGCCAAGGAAGAAAGAACATCAGAAGGAAGTCCTGAAGAGCTTGTTCTGCCAGTCATTCCGCCTTTGCCTCCCGTCAGAAAAGACGAGCAAGTGGTTGAGGAAACGCCCGAGACAAGAATTGATACATGGTCTAGGAAACTGCTAGATCTGACAAAGAAAAATAGCCTTCTGAACTTTAGTGACAGAGCCGTCGCTATCAAGCTTTACTGTCCAGATATTGCTGAGATGGAAGACATGCTCGCCGACGGCACGAAATTCAAATTCCTCTCTGCGCAAGAAAGTCCTCACTTTGATCCAAGTCGTGACAGTGAAATGTTTAGGCTTCAAACAGGTTCTGATGTACACCGCGATTATGCACTCAATCAAATTCAGAATAAGGTTTTGATTGCGAATCAGCCAGCCAAAAAGCTGGAAAAAAACTCCGTGGAGTTGTTCAGACGAGCGAAAAACGATCTCGAAGAGGGCGGCTCAAACACTCTGTTTTTAGCCTTAGGGTTCCTAAAGTGGAAAGAAAATCCTGAAGATTCGAGAAGCTACAAAGCGCCGCTTTTGCTGATCCCTGTAAAACTCACTCGCCGCAGTGCACGTGCTCCTGTTTACGTGGAACAGTTACAGGAAGAAGATCCTATTTTCAATCTCACGCTAATTGAGTTTCTGCAATCTGAGCACGACATAAATCTTAGCGAGTTCAAAGATGAATTACCTGAAGATGATAGTGGTGTGGATGTGCCATTTGTCTGGCAGAGAGTGCGGGACGCTGTTAAAGAGCAAGCCGGATTTGAACTTGTCGAAGAGCTGGTACTAGGCTCATTTTCATTCGCGAAATATTTGATGTGGAGAGATCTGCGTGATCGACTTGATGACCTGAAAGAAAATCCTTTTGTTCAACATTTAGTCGATAACCCAAGAGAACCGTATCCACAGGAAAGTAACTTTGTTAACAGAGAAGAGATAGACGAGAAGTTAGATCCCGCCGAAATATATACGCCGCTTAACTGTGACAGCTCGCAGCTTGTGGCTGTCGATGCCTCTGCTAAAGCTCAAGATTTTGTACTTGAAGGCCCTCCAGGTACAGGGAAGTCTGAAACTATTGCAAATATCATCGCGCATAATATTGGCAAGGGGCGAAAGGTACTTTTCGTCGCTGAGAAAATGGCAGCACTGAATGTTGTCTATCGGCGTCTTCAAAAAGTGGGTTTAGATCACCTTTGTCTTGAACTGCACAGTAACAAAGCGAATAAAAGAGGCGTATTGGAGCAACTCAACAGTGCCTGGCAGAAGCGAGAAGGACTTAACTCACGAACCTGGGACGCAACAGTATCTGAGCTGAAACAAAAGAAAGAACAGTTAAACAACTATGTCAGAGCACTGCACCGTAAATCCGATTTTGGGGTATCTGCACGGGATGCAATATCGACGGTTGCACTGAACAATGACTCATTGAAAGTAAAACTCGGCTGGCCGCAAGATGTCGCTGGGGCACCCATAAAGTCTGAAAGCGAGCTGTATTCGACACAAGAGTTGGTTGAACAGTTGGCTCTGGCTTTTTCGGATGTGCGCGACCTTAATATAGCTGCATTCAGGTTTGTTACCGCCACTGAATGGTCTAACGTTTGGCAATCGAAACTTCTGATGTCAATTGATGACTGGCAGCAGAAATTAAAGGCTACAGAAAAGAGCCTGGTCGAACTGCTTCCTCTGTTTTCTCTGGAGAGTATAGATCAAACTATTGCAAACCTTATAGCGCTGAAAAATGTTAATTACTTAGCAGAGTTGGCTCTTCAGCAAAACATTGCATTCGCCGTCGATAGTGGGGCTAAAGAGCGTGTCGAACTAATTCATGAGTTGGCAAGTTTAAAAGCGCAGTTTGATAGCTCGCTTGGTGAAATATCCCACGGTGTTACCAGCGAAAATGTATCTAAAGTGCCTGTTCAACAGTGGAAGCAATTAGCACAAGAAGCTGAATCGGGTTGGTTGAAGGCTTTTTTCAATAAGCGGAAGATCAACAATGAAGCAGCCTCTCTGGGCATCGAAAAGATAACTGACTTATCTATCATCGAAAAGATTGACCTTTGCCAGAAGCAAAAGTCAGATATTGAAAGCAAGCTTTCGCAGGTTGAAAAATATTCCATCTGGGAAGGATGGGCAACTACCTCTGAATCTCTTCTGGAAAAGGCAGAAGTGGGCAGCGAAATCAGACGAAATATTTCAGAACTTGTGGCTCTAACTGACGATCCAACTGAGATACTGATCCCTGTTAAAAAATGGTTTGTGGATGGTAGGGAGTTTTTAGAAGAGTCAAAAGTCTTTGCCACCGCTAATGTTTATTCAAGGGCCCTTGATGCTTTTCTAAGTGCGAACGCCTCCCTTGGTGAGATGGGGGTGTCCGTAGGCGGCAATGAGTCGCTTCAGGCTGTTTCACATAGCCTAGGGGATATAAACGCAAATGCGAATAAGTTAAAAAATTGGTGTGAATGGCAATCAGCTAAAGAACGGGCGTTATCGGTTAATCTTGAGGTTCTGTGTTCAGCGCTTGAAAACGGCTCAGTTAATAATGAAGAGCTGGGTCAACAATTCAGAAGCGCATTCTGCTATTGGCTTGCTCCGTTGCTAATTGACGCCGACCATGAGCTTCGTCAATTCAAAGCATCTACACACGAGCAAACGATAGAGACATTTAAAAAGCTTGATGAACGTGTGGCTCAAATTACCAGTGACTATATTGTAGCGCTGGCATCCGAGAGCAAGCCTGTTAAGGACGCAAAAGATAATCCAAAAGAGTTTGGTGTTCTCGCGAAAGAGCTTCAGAAGAAAACACGCCACATTCCCATCAGAGCCTTAATCAATCAGCTCGGTGACTCACTATTGGATCTATGCCCATGTTTGATGATGTCGCCATTGTCTGTCGCGCAGTTCCTGCCTTCTGATTTTAAAGGCTTCGATTTGGTTGTCTTTGATGAGGCTTCACAAATGACGACATGGGATTCTGTTGGTGCTATCGCCAGGGGCAAGAATGTGATCATTGTTGGAGACCCTAAGCAGATGCCTCCGACTAATTTCTTCTCTGCGGGGGGTAATTCAGACGATCCTGACGAAGAGGATTTGGAATCAATACTTGATCAGGCGTTGGCAGCAAGGTTACCGCTCAAGCGTCTAATGGGTCATTACCGAAGCAAGCATGAAACATTGATAGCCTTTTCAAATAGCAAATATTACGAGAATTCGCTGATGACGTATCCATCATCAGAAACCAAAGAATCAGCAGTTTCTCTTCACCGTGTTAACGGCATTTATGCGAAGGGTAAGGGCAGAAATAACACCGTCGAAGCCAAAGCCGTCGTTGAAGAAATTGTTCGCAGACTGCTGGATAAGCATGAGCGCAACAAATCTATAGGTGTGGTAACTCTGAATACTGACCAGCAACGCACCATTGAGGATTTGCTGGACGATGCAAGACGGCAGCACCCTTCTATAGAGAAATATTTCCAGGACGGTCAAAACAGAGATCCTGTATTTGTAAAAAATCTTGAGTCAGTGCAGGGCGATGAGAGAGACGTGATTATGCTCAGCCTTGCATACGGGCCGACTGAACCTGAAGCGAAGACGATGAGCATGAACTTCGGGCCACTTAACAAGAGCGGTGGTGAACGCCGATTAAATGTTGCTATTACCCGAGCAACAACCGAGGTAGTCGTATTTTCAAGCTTTGATTCTTCGATGATAGATTTAAGTCGAACCAACTCTGTAGCGGTTGAGCACTTAAAACACTTCTTAGAGTTCGCTGAGAAAGGCCCAATCGCGCTTGCTGAAATTGCCTCTGCTGACCATGGTGTCGATCAGTTCGATAGTGACTTTGAAGAGGCGGTTGCACAGGCATTACGTTTGAAAGGTTGGAAAATACAGACCCAGGTAGGAGTGAGTAAATTCAGGGTTGATTTGGGAGTTCTGCATCCTGACAAGCCAGGAAAATATATCGCTGGCGTAGAGTGTGACGGCGCTACCTATCATGGTTCACCAGCCGCTAGAGATCGAGACAGAGTAAGGCAGATTGTTCTGGAAAGCCTTGGTTGGAATATAGTGAGGCTGTGGTCTACCGACTACTTTGTCGATCCAGAGTCAGCGGTAGACAAAGTTGATGTTAAGCTGCGAGAAATTCTTGAAGAGGAAAGAGAGCTAGCCACACTGCGAGAAGCAGAAGCAGAAGCAGAAGCAGAAGCAGAAGCAGAAGCAGAAGCAGAAGCAGAAGCAGAAGCAGAAGCAGAAGCAGAAACAAATGTGCTGGCTCAAAATACGAATGGTGAGGCTGTTGACGAGAGCCTTACTGAAGAAGGTGAAACCGAAGCTTTACAGGATACTACCTTAAATGCTGCCGATTACTTCAAACCTCAGTACAAAAAGCGACTCACTTCACTAGTCAAGGAAGTATTATCCGAGCGTCCTGGAATAACACTTCACTCATTGGCTTTGGAAATTGCCAACCTTCATGGCCTAACCAGGACTAGTAAAAAGCAGATCGAGTATCTACGTGAGATTGTCGAGCAATTCGCAGGATTTAATGAGAACGAGGGCTATTCTCCAACGCTGTGGCTGTCACCGGAAGACCGAGTTAATCTTATTGAGTGGCGGGGCGTGGATGTTTTTGGCTTTGATAGGAAATGGAGTGAGCTGGCATATGAAGAAGCGCTAGGCTTAGCCAAGTACGCGGTTGCGAAGAGTCCAGATTCTCCCGTTGATGTAATGTGTGATGAGTTGAAGTTGAAAAGACGTCATGAAACAACGCTAGCAAAATTTAGCCAGTGGATAAGTGAGATTAGATAGAAAGCGTTGCAGCACTAAAATGGCTACCAAGCTCGCAGGACATAAGCAGTTGTCACTAACATACAACCTGTACAGTAAGTACAAGAATAAGAGCGAACTCTGGCGGTACGTTGAGAAGATACATGAAGCAGATTGTCTTAAACCTATCTTAGCGCTGTAAGCCTTTACACAGGCCACTTGTACCCCATATTATTGATTGAATAGCGGGAAGCTAAGATTAGGCATGGCATCAGACCTGAAGAAACAAGCAGTACAGTATGGCTACACAACTACTGAAGGTTTGGTACTGACAGACGGTAAGCTAACGCCACGAGGTAAACTGTCAGTTAACCATGACTATGACGCAGAGGTTTGTGCGCTCAGCCAAGTTGACCAGTTACTTAACAGGTCAGGTGTGTATCGAATCTATACTGATGACGGTATTCCACTGAAGGTTGGCATAGCGACAAAGTTAAGAGCAAGGCTCAGGCAACACGCTAAGTCGTCCCAGAAGTACCTGAAGTTCAAGCACGAAGGTACAGACATACAACCAAGTGATGTTCGGTCAACGCGTTCCATCTTAGCCAAGCACCTGTACTTCGATAGTTCAATAGCACCAGCTTACGACCTGACTACTGAAGAAGGTAGGCAAAAGTTCTTACAGGATGACTGTTACCTGATGATTACCTACACGGACAGCAGGGAAACTGCGCGAGAACTTGAGAAGTTGTTTGAAGCTAAGAAGATATTTCGATATCAGGGTAAAGTCGTTAGGAGATAACCGCTGAGTGGTCCCAACTGCTAATTCATCGGGGGTAAGGTGGAAGATTTTGAGCAGATACAGGCTTATGATTCTGATGAGCAGAAAGCCTTATATATGACCTATTTCCGTGTACTCCAAGGAATACTGGTATCGTTGGAAGCGGTTGATGCAGTGAAGGAAATTAAAAAGCCTCAAGATACCAAAAGTAGTTCGTACATAAAGGCTGCTAAGGAGCTTCAAAGTTATTTCATTAATGCTGGAGCAATAAAGGAAGTCATTGATGCTCTGCCGCAGGTCTCAAGCTTCACGTTCTCTCGTGACCAACAATGCCGATATATCGTAGGCAAAGCCATAAGAAACAAGGTTGCTCATGAAGGGCTATGGACACCTACATTCAGGACAGCATATAGCTTAGCGAATAACTGGCAACCAACGATATGCGCTTTTGCTTATGAGGCAGATGAAGTGATTGAGGGCATCAGAAAGCTATACGCCAAAAGGACGTACGGCGCTACAGATAAAGAACAGCGTAAAGTTCAACGTGACAAGCAAAAGTTACTAGATGCAAAAAACTTCGTTCAATTGAAAGCCGATAAAGGATATTTGGACATCATTGCTTTCACTTCCGGACATTCCGACTCACTTTTTCCTACTTATATAGATCACATTGAGCAAGCTTATATGAAATGTAAAATGCAAGCCTTGTCAAACATGAGGAAAAACTTCGGCTTAACTACCATTGACGACCAGCTTTCCTTGCTGCAAACAAAATTCAAATAAGTTACCCTATTTTGCTACAAAAATCTGAGAGGCCAAATCGACAATGATGAAGCCCCATTTCCCCCCCGTACCCCCATACCGTCAGAAAAACTCATTGGCTGAACTCAGGCCATAAACTTTCCGCTCACTCACAGCACGTCAATCTGACGCCCTATAGCCACGGCTCAGAGTGTCCCCGACATATGCAACGAAAGTCAGAACGCATGACAATGACAACGAACAAACTATAAGAACACAACGTCATTGAATACGCTTCTGACTGTGCGCTTGTCTGGTCGCCAATGTTCACGAAAGCAAAACATAATGAACTTCTTTATCTACCGTTCATTAACATATCGTCCATATAGTCTTTAGACTTTACTGAACAACACGGAGTAGTGTCTTCGACAAAAGAACTGCCAAACTGATATCCAATCAGCGTGTCCTCGTTGTTAAAGTTAAAAGTCTGATAGCGGGATGCCACTTCATTAGGGTTAACTGCTTTAGCATTGCGATTATGATGAATATAGTTAAAGGCTGTACCCTGGTTGTGGGTGTTTGTGGTGGTCGGTTTTCCCAGCAGTCCGATGATATCCTGAGCGGTTGTTTCGCCAAGCACTAACTGAGGTTCTTCGAGCTTCTGGAAGTTTCTGCCAATTGTAGTGACACAGCCTGTCAGCAGCAAAAGAATAAAGAAGAGGCTGTAATGACGAAGTTTCAGAATGTCCATGTTCTGCTACATCAGGTCGTTAACGTTGCCTATCTCTATAGCACAGACTGCGTTAGCAGAGGCATTTTTATTAAAAGATATTAAACGCGCTTGGATTAAACAGCTGAATAACGCTGATAAGTTGCATGTTGGTTTCATCCAAGGCTTCTTCGGTGTCGTTTTCTGTGAGTTTCAATGCTGCCAGCAGTGCCGGACCTGCGGGCGGATAACCCACGTTTATATCAGCGTTAACGTTGTCCTGCGCCAACAGATATGCCTGCTTTACAATAAGTGCGTCTGTATCCAGTTGGGAAAGGTCTGTTTCCATCAACATAGAAATAGGCCGGTATATGCTTGAAGGCAAACCCCAATCCTTGATCAGTGCCGCAGAAAAGTCGCAGTAAGTAAACCCCATCAGCTCTTTTTGCAGAGAGAGCGAAGAGGTGTCTTTATCGGTATTCAGGCAACGCTTAGCCATGTCGGGGGCCACTTTAATCATGGCCAGTTCGCCAATGTTGTGCAATAAACCGCTGACAAAGAACCGCTCGGATTCTCTGATACGTTTTTTCTCTGCCAGGTGCCTGGCCAGCAAAGCGCAACTTACACTTTGTTCCCAGAAGCGGTCGATATCGATGATGGTGGTTTCAACCGTTTTCAGGGTGTGTGATACGCCGTAGGAAAGGGCTAAGTGGTATGTGGCACGAGTACCAATCACCTGTACGGCTTTAGTCACCGTTTCAATGGGCGACGTGAAATTATACAGCGCGCTGTTGGCAATTTTCAGTAACTGTGAAGTTAGCGAGGGGTCGAAGCTGATAATTTCTGCCACGTCGTCGAGGCTTGATGAATCATCTTCGATACAGGCTTTTAACCGAGTTACCGAGTCAGGTAATACAAAGACGGATTCCGCTTGTTGCACTAATTGCGCTAGGTTCATACTTCGTTTCACTTTTTGTTCATTACAGTAGTCAGTGATGCTTACTGCTTATCCGTCACTTCAAATAACTTAAATTTTAATCAAAATACATGTTTTCTGAAGCAATTAGTATGGGTTAAATACGACTTAGGAGTAATAAAAGATACTTAATCAGCTGTTAGCGACCAGTATTTTCTAAGCCCATCAATAAATATAGTTCATATTTGGCTGACTATTGGTGTAATCAGTATGAAAATAATGATTTTGTAGCGAATAACAGAATTATAGATTGTGCCAAACAGAGTGAGGGAGTAATGCGGTAGCCGGTTATACGCCCGGCTACCGAACAATTACTATTCTAATACGTAAATATCACCGTCAATCAGGCCCTGAATAGTGAGCTTCTGGCTCGCCAACGCATTAAGATAATTGATGTGTTCGGCTTCTATGGTTTGCCCCGGCACCAGCAACGGGATACCCGGTGGATAAGGGGTGATCAGCGCCGCAGCAATCCGGCCTACGCTGTCTTGCAGGGGGACCGTTTCCCGTTTACCAAAGAATGCATCGGAAGGCAGCATGGCCAGGCTAATGGGCGGGATCTTATTGGGCAGTTCTTTCTGGCGACTACTTTTACGTAAAGATACATGCCCGGCATCAAGCTTATTGAGCGCGTTATACAGGCGTACAATTTTAGAGCGCATCCCGCCAAAGGTCAGTAATACCAGTAGTGTACTATGCGTAAATTTCTCTATTTCCAGGCCGACTTCGTCCATCAGGAAGCGATGGATTTCCTGGTTGGAGTAGGAAAGCGCGGAGATATCAATCAGGATCTTAAGCGGATCGTGGCCAATATTATCGGCCTCAAAATGGCTGAACATCTGTCTGAAGTCGTCCTTCCCTAAAATACGAATGCGACTAAATTTAGCTGCCTGTTCCTTAAACTCTCGTACGTGATTAAGGAGGTTATTGATAACCTTAAAGCCTTCCATTTCGAGTTGCTTGCGACACACATCCAGTGAGGCAATCAGATGATATTGGGGGGATGTGCTGGTGTGAATGGCATAAATTTCTCTAAAGAAGTCTTTATCGAAGTCCGGATCGTTAATGTGAATGTATGAGGCCTGCGAAAACGCCGAAACCACTTTGTGAGCTGAATGGGTAACGTAATCTGCACCGGCATTAATAGCGGAGTATTCTCTATATTGCGGATGAAACAGCGAGTAGGCAAACCAGGCTTCATCAATAAATACCTTAATGTCGAACTGGTGGGCAAACTTCACAACCTGCTTTAAATCGGTAAGCAGGCCGTCGTATGTACAGCCAGTCAGTACAACGAGTTTGGCGTCTTTATTGTCGCTGATAAACGCTTTTAGCTGGCTGAGTGAGGGCGGTGCAAAAATACCGTATTTGGGATCCAGGATGCTGTCGAGGTACAGGGGCAGGGCGCGGGCCTGCACAATGCCATAATGTACCGACTTGTGGCAGTTTCGGTCTACAATTACCTTATCCCCTTCCCGAAGCAGTGTTTGAAGGATAATTTTATTGGAAGTGGAAGAGCCATTGGTCACAAAGTAAGAGTGGTTAACCTCAAAGGTATTGGCTACCAGGTTCTGCGCTTTGCCAATGGCGTTGGTACCGTCTGATAAAGAGCCCAGAGAATCCACACTCACCGACAGATCACTGATAAACATATTGCGGCCAAAGAACTTATAAAAATCGTTGATATAGCTTGAGCTTCTGAAGCTCGCACCTCCGCTATGCCCCGGCGTGTGCCAGGAATCGTTAGTTTCGACTGCGTATTTTTTATAAGCCGTCCAGAACGGGGTTTCGCTGCGATCGTCAAAGTCATTGATGATATACGCCAGGCATGACTCCGGATCCGAAGCGATGTCGTGCAGCGCAAAAAACGCTTCAATTTTGCTTGAGCGACTGACGATATCAAACCCTACCTCATCTTCGCCGGTAACATACACCGGCACTTCCAGGCGACGGGATTTAATTGCATCAATTATGGATGAGTCGCGAAGGGCGTCGCCCAGGGTTTCCCAGCTCAGTAACACCGCCTGAATGTCGCCATCACTGTCGAGTTCGGTTACCGCCGCTGACTCAGAGTTAACCGCCAGGAACTCTAATGACAAATCCTTGCGGTCGAGTACCGATACCACCGATTCCAGGTACTGCTGAGTGGTAATCAGTCGGGGGGTATTGTGATCGATAATCAACACTTTTAAACATGGCGTCGCTGTCACTGGGGATCCTTCTTCGATGATTGGTAACGGTTTTTTAAACCAGAGCGGTAATAATCTGGTGCAGTTGTTTGAGCGTAATATACGCTATTTTTTATGCATGAAAAGCGAACAATGCAAGGTACTAATAAAAAGCTTAAACAGGCGTCAGGCTTGTTGAGAATGATGCTGAATTCGAAGGGTTATAAACTCTGCGGGCCTGATTACCGCCATGCCAATTTCGATGTTCATTAAGCCCTGGTGTATATCATTGGCGGTCATGGTTGTACCCAGGCCACAGTGCACATAAAAGGCATCATCAGGCGTTGAGGCGGTTAGCGCACCGCGTTTCCATAAGCTGATGAGGTAGTGCTCAACTGAATGCGTAATCCGGGCCCAGGTATTGGCGTCGTTGGGCTCAAATACAGCCCGGCTTAGCCACTTCTGCACCGATTCTTGTACAATGTTGACCAAACGCCGGGTGCTTATGTAGCGCCATTCGTTATCATTACCAGCCAGCGTGCGAGCCCCCCAAATGCGAATTCCGCGGCCGGTGAATTCACGAATCGCATTGATGGATTTACCGGTTGCAGTATCGGTATTTAACGCCTCATTTTCAGTATCAGAAAGGCTTATCACAGGGTGGCTAATGCCGCGCAATTTCACATTAGCGGGGGCTTTCCATACGCCCTCAGAGGCATCGACCTGAGTGATTGCTCCCGCTACCGCCGCCGACGCCGGTAAGGAAACAAACAGATCTGCGAGAAGAGGTTCAATGCCCCTGAATAGTTTAGGGTCGTCAGCTTTTATCTGGCTGAGTTGCGCTGTCTTGCCGTTATCGACGCTAACGGTAATGTGTTGATGGTATTGGGCAGACTGCCAGCGTTGAGTGGTGGTTAAAAAAGGGTAATAACACGCGCCACAATCAAGGTGGATATTACCGAAGTAGGCGCGGTTGGTACCTAACAGTGATGTGTTCATCGTCTTATCCCCGTCGGGCAGGTCGAACAGTGCCATTCGGTCGGCTAGCCTGTCGCATTGCGAGAGCATCAAATTGACTACTTGTTGGTAGTCGGCTGGTGCGAGTAGTACGTTTTCTGGTGCAATCAACAGGGTAATATCATCCACCTTCGCTGCGGCACACACGCCGTCAGACAGGACCGATAGCGTTAGCGGGGTTTGATAATTACCTGTAGAGACTACGTAGCACTGAGCGCCGCCGTTTTCAAAAAATAGCCTGATGGCATACCACAGCATCTGGCGGGGCAATACTGGCGATGTACTTTTCAATACTGGTCCGCCCGGAGTGGATGTCAGGTCCAGATGCAAAGACTCGGCTTCACTTTCGCCAAAGAACTGGCAGTATTCCCGAAACGAGCTGATTTTGGTTGGGACTAAGTGTAAGTCGCCATCCTTTTGGCGCGAGGCGACTCGCGTATAGCCAATAAACGCCGGTATCGCAGTGGGACCTTCAACGATACTGGTATTGATAGTGGGGATTTCCTCAATAAAAACGCCGGGATGCTTGAACTTGGGCATAGTCTTACCCCATGGGTTGTTGAAGTCGAATGACTGCACTGTACAACGCAACCAGCAAGATTGAGCATAGCACATTTATTCCTGGCCAAGCGAGAAGGGAGAGGAAGTGAAGTTTAAAGCTAACGTTGAGTTACCAGGTCGCAAGGCTGCAGGCCTGGAATATCAGGTTTGCTTGTGGCAGTTGCTATCTGACAGGGTGAAAGTGGGGTTGGCTCCTGGGGTCTGAGCTTGTTCATAAGCCACCTCGCAGCATGGCTTTGCGGGCATCCCCCTGAAAATCAATGAATCGTGGTGCGGTGGTCACCGTAAAATTACCCAACACCACAATTAGCGCTATTAGCATAAAACCATGGTGTTCCATGTTTAATCCCTGGCTTCGCCGAACTGGCACACCTTATTCGTTATCAGTACCGGGCCGTAATACACCGGTAGATATACTTGCCATTCGGCATATCAAGCGGCATCGCTGACTCTGAATCACTGGCGAACCCGTACATTGGCATGATCGAAGATGCGCGTGGGCTGTTGTTTAATTAGCTCCAGGGTGCTGTCTGGTAGCGTTGACCGGATACCGGTTATGCCCATCCAGGTGTCGCGATTGCGGCGTTTGGCACCGTATAACGCAGCATCCGCTATGCCGACGGTGCTTTGCCAGTCGAAAAAAGTATAGCGTTGCTGGTGTAGCGGATATGCAGCAAAACCCACCGAGCAGGTCACCTTTAACTGGGTCTGTCCGTTAATACTCATATCGCTTGCATTCACTGCATTGATTATACGCTCGGCCAGCAGGCAGGCCTCTTCCCGCGGTGTATTCTGCACCACTGCCAGAAACTCCTCGCCACCCCAACGCACCAGATAATCACTGTCGCGGAAGATGGCCGACAAGCGTTTTTGGGTTTCTACCAGCACCGCATCACCGGCCTGATGACCGTGGTTATCGTTAATGCGTTTGAAGTGATCCAGGTCGATTATAAAAAATAACATATCAGACTGATGGTGCGGGCGTGTATTGGTGGCTTCACAGTCTTTGTAATACCGGTGAACGCGGCTGATATCCCGCTGCATGTTCTGACTTAAAAAACGCCGGTTATGTAAGCCGGTCAGCGCGTCGGTTAAGCTGGCTTTTTCCAGAGCGACCGCCTGTTCGCTGAGTTTCTCATTTGCGGATAGCAGTTCAGCTGTGCGCTCGGCAATTTTTTGCTCCAGCACCTTCTGGCGGTGGCGGTAATGACGGAGGCCTAACTGATGTACGCCAAAAATGGCAATGGCCAATAGTAACAGGCTGGCCATGCTCGCATAGATAGTTTGATACCACGCAGGGAGCACGGTAAATCGTTGGCTGAGCGATGCGTGCTGCCAGGTAGTGCCATTGTCTGAGTATTGCAGCTCCAGTATGTACTCGCCCGGGTCGGGATCGGTAAGAGTCACAATCCGGTGATCGGCATCAAGTTGCGACCAGTTATCTTCGGTACCGGCCAGGCGATAACGGTATTGCAAATGTTCCGGATCAAGGTAGTCCAGCGCTACAAATTCAAAGGAAACACGTTTGGGCAGCGCGCTGATTTCAATGTGATCCAGTGTGGTCGCCGGATAGACTTTACGGTTATCCGCGGTCATTACTTCCATTTGTGTAAAGTTCAGGGACAATGGAATTGTCTGGCGGGGCAGTGACCCCGGGGCGATTATGGTCAGACCATTCTTACCACCGAACACCAGGTCGCCTGCCGCTGTCGTCGTTGCCGCGGCACGGGAGTAGGGGCTGTTTACGGCGGCTGGTCCGGCGGTTATCACGCGCAGAAGCTTTTGCTCAATATCAATGGCCGCAATCCCTCGCGACGTGCCTACCCATACCTGCTTATCACTCTCGCCGGCGATGGCCATTACGTTGTCGCCTGGCAGGCCAACGGCCGTGCTGAATTCAAGCCAACGGTTATCGGTGGTGAGCACAAACAATCCCGCCCCGCTGGTTGCCACCCAAAGCTGATCAAGACTATCTGCATAGAGGTCGGCAATAAATTGCTGTGCCAGGCGCGGATGGTCTACCGTTTCAATATCAACACTTTTAAGCAAGCCATTGGTAAGCCTGCCGCGCAGTAAGCCTTGCCAGCTTCCCACCCAGAGTGAATCGGGTGTTGCCAGCAACGATGCCACGCGGCGCTCGCTAAAACGCTCTGACAGTAACTGAACGGTAGGCTTAGTTGCTATCGCAGGTTGTTGCCATAAACCATCGGTTCCCCCTATCCAAAGCGCGTCAGACGACCGGGCCAGAGCGGTAGTGAAAGTGGACGCGCTCCTGCCTTCTACAGTAAGCGCTAAAGGCTGTTTATTGTCTGACGGGATAATCACCGACGCAAAATTCGCCGAGGCATAGAGGTTACCCGAGGGATCTGCAAATAATGTTTCCACCGGGTCCGTTCCATTTTGCCAAAGTTGCCGGATGGTGCCTTGTTGTGCAGTGAACTCTTCCAGCCCTTGTTCGCCGGACCCCACAATCAGATTATTGCCTATAGCCTGAACCGCATGTACTTTGCGGTTTATCAGGCCTCCGGGTCGTCCACTATCACCAAAAATATGTGCAACGGCAATATTGCCGGCATCATAGACATTGAGCGTTGCACCGCTGCCTATCCACACCAATCCTCTGGAATCGCGCAATAATGACCAGACGTTATTATCGCTAAGGCTGGCCGGTAATAAACGGTTGTGCCTGAAACGGCGAGTTGTCTGACTGGCTAAATCAAGCTCAATCAGCCCATCACCAAAGGTACCAATCAGTAGCACATCGGGGCGAATTTCTGTCACAGTAAACAGCCACGGGCTGTCATCCTGAGCGAGAGAGTAAGTAATAAAACCGGCTCCTTCAGACTTAACAAATAAGCCCTCGGCAGCGGTGCCTACCACGAGGTTTCCCTTCGCCGTGTTGGTAATAGCGCTGACCCTGATACCTTCAGGAAAGCCTGGTTCGGCGGTGAGTGGTGCAAACCGGCTATTGTTAAGTTTACTGCGGTACAAGCCTGTGTCGGTACCCACCCAAAGCGTATTGGCCTGGTTAACATGGAGGGCGTGGATCCGGGCATCGGTCGAAATGTGTAGCTGACTGAGTTGCGCTGATGCCGTATCAAACTGATAAAGCGCCCGATCACTGGCGATAACCAGAATGTCAGTGTGTGGCAAACTTAGCGCAGCGCCCGCTTGCACTGGTATGTCCTGCAGTAGGCTGGAGGCGACAGGTGTAAATGAGTTAGTGCCAGGGATGAGTCGGTACAAGCCGTTACTGGTGCCAATCCAGATACGGCCCTTGGCATCGCTAAATCCCTGGTTAACCTGAGGCGTGGGGGCTTTTTCATCCACACTTTTGAACCGTGCACGCACCAGTGATTTTGAATCCCAGCGCCACAAACCATTGGCTGCGACCAGCCAGATAAATCCTTGCTGGTCTTCCAGCACGGTATCGATTTGCCCTTCAAGGGTCGTGGAGCTTCCTAACGGCGACAGAAAAACCGGCTGCGCGTGGGATTGCCATTGGTTCACGCTGGCGTGGGCGGTAGTGCAAACAACTACCGTAAGCCAGAGTAGACCCAACGGTGTTAAAAGGCGTTTAGAAATAGACAAAGCACGCACCACAATCATCACTACTTTGTTTGCAAAATACCCGGCGAGAAACGGTGCATTCACAATTGTCGAAAAACTAGGCTATCAGTATAAGGTGTAAACGTCGGCCTGCCAATCCATCGTGGCCGCTGCGGATAAATAAAGGGCGCTGAGTATTCGCTAAGAAAGCAACTAATATCATCTTTCAGAGCACTCAAAAATGATCATACACCGGCAATAACCAGTACAAAACGGGTGTTTTATATTATTTAAAGGATTGGTATGACAGCGAAATCGAATTTAGACGAGTTTAACGAGTGGATTGAAAATCGGTACCCGCACCATGCGGAATACTTGCAGGCCACCAAAGAACTCGCCGCCGATGTAATGCCGATTTACAACGCACATGCTGACTATAAGCGCTATAACGTGCTAAAACGCCTGAGTGAGCCAGAGCGGGTAGTGCATTTTGCCGTACACTGGATGAACGACAAAGGTGAGGTGGAAGTTAATCGTGGCTGGCGGGTGCAACACAGCGGGCTTATTGGCCCCTACAAAGGTGGCTTACGCTTTCATCCCACGGTGAACGAGTCGGTACTGAAGTTTCTTGCTTTTGAGCAATCGTTTAAAAATGCGCTTACCGGCCTGCCCATGGGCGGCGCGAAAGGCGGCTCGGAGTTCAATCCGAAAGGCCGCAGCGACAATGAAATTATGCGCTTTTGTCAGGCGTTTATGCAGGAATTGCAGCGTCATATCGGGCCGCGCACTGACGTACCGGCTGGCGATATTAATGTAGGCGCGCGCGAGATTGGCTTTTTATATGGTCAGTACCGCCGTATGCACAACGAGTTCGGCGGCAGCCTGACCGGTAAAGACATCGATTTTGGTGGTAGCCATGTGCGAACTGAAGCCACCGGCTTTGGCTTAATTTACATGCTTCAATGCGTGCTCAAACATCACGATGACGCGATTGAAGGTAAGCGAATAGCCATTTCAGGTGCCGGTAATGTGGCCTTGCATGCTGCGTTAAAAGCCGCTGAACTGGGAGGCACTGTGATCAGTTTATCTAACAGTCGTGGTAGCTTTATTAAGGAAGAAGGCCTGAGCAGCGCTGATATTCGCTGGGCCATTGAAAATCGCATGCACGAGGCGAATATTCTTACCGCCCTGGCTGATGAGCGCGGTGGGAGCTGGTTTAGCGGTGAGAAACCATGGGGTTGCACTTGCGATGTAGCATTGCCGTGCGCCACGCAAAATGAACTTGATGAGCCGTCGGCAAAGAGATTGGCAGACAACCATTGTCAATACTTACTGGAAGGCGCCAACATGCCTACTACTCACGACGCCAAAGCGCTGATCGCCGATGCAGGCATAGTGTTTGTTCCGGGCAAAGCGGCTAATGCGGGTGGGGTTGCTATGTCGGGTATGGAAATGTCGCAAAATGCCGCATTTGAGCGTAAAACCTTCGCCCGGCTCGATGACGAACTCAAAGCCATCATGACCTATATTCATGACCGCTGTGCCGAAGAAGGCCAAGAAGACGATAAGGTCAATTATGCCAAAGGCGCGAACATTACGGCCTTCAGGCAACTCGCCAACGCTATGGTTGCTCAGGGCGTATAGTTCTCTGAACTCCAGGCGTAAAAAAGCAGCGCAATAAGCGCTGCTTTTTTGAACGAGTTGCTGAAAACAGCAATCTAACAGCCAGCGTTTACTCGGCGCTCAGTGACGCCATATCGATAACAAAGCGGTGCGCCAGATCGCCTTTAGCCAGGGTTTCAAATGCACCGTTAATCTCATCCATTTTAATCATTTCGCAGTCTGGATAAATGCCGTGTTCAGCGCAGAAATCCAGTACTTCCTGAGTTTCTTTGATACCCCCAATCAGCGAGCCAGCTACCCGGCGGCGACCCAATACTAATGGTGGAGTCATCAGCTCTTCCATTGGGCCCACCTGACCGACGATAACGAGAGTGCCGTCGATATCCAGCAGTGGTGCATATTGCCCCACGTCATGCTTAACGGGAGCAGTGTCGATGATCAGATCAAAAGAGCTTGCAGCCGCTTTCATTGCATCTTCATCGGTAGACACCAGAATGCCTTTGGCGCCCATGGCTTTCGCTTCTGCTGCTTTTTTATTGGAGCGACTGATAGCCGTCACTTCGGCATCCATGGCGGCGGCCAGTTTAACTGCCATATGACCAAGACCACCTAAGCCAATTACGCCAACGCGAGTACCTTTTTTAACGCCCCAGGTACGAAGTGGCGAAAAGGTTGTGATACCCGCACACAGAATTGGTGCTGTTTTCGTCAGGTCCATACCCTCTGGCACGTTCAGCACGAATTCTTCACGCACTACAATGTGTTTGGAGTAGCCACCCTGTGTTGTTTCACCAGAGATACGATCCGGTGCACCATAGGTGGCGGTCATACCATTACGGCAGTATTGCTCTTCATGGTTGTGGCACTGGTCACATTCCTGACAGCTGTCTACCATACAGCCTACCGCTACGTTCTGACCTACTTTGTAGTTTTTTACATCATCACCGATGGCGGTTACCACGCCAACAATTTCGTGGCCAGGGATTAAAGGATAGGGTTGCGGACCCCAGTCACCGTTTACTGTGTGTAAATCAGAGTGACATACACCGCAGTATAAAATCTCAATTGCAACATCATTGGCGCGCAGATCACGGCGCTCAAAATGATAAGGTTTCATGTGAGCATCGTCTGAGAATGCAGCGTAGCCAACTGTTTTCATAGTGTTACCTCTGTTTTTGGTCTTTAGAAAGTGCTTTATCAGCGTGCGAAGTATTATGCATGAAGCAATGGGAAATTCGCCTGCCTAATCCTGTTTTGCTATTGCCTGATCGTGTGGAATTAGTTTTGTTTACCTGTGTCTGTACTGTCAGATGGACACTTTTGATCAAAAATTCAAGGTAGGTATAGAAAAGGTATTCTGGTTTAATAGCGCGCAAATTATCCCGCAAATTTGTGACTATTCAGTGGAGACGCCAGTGGCTTACAACAATCAGCAGGCACTTATCGAACAACTAGATAACGCGCCGGAACACGTCATGTTTAATGATGTTATTGCCTTTATCGATGAAAATTTTCGTTTTACGCCCACGGCGTTTACCAACGGAAAAGTACAAAATGAAGCAAACCAGAACAATGGATCCTGTAAGCTGCTGGCACTGGGGCAATACCTCAAGCTAACCAACGAACAAACCCTGGCACTCTTCGGCAGTTATTACCGGGACGATGTGCTGGGTAACCCCGATGGCACAGACCACGCCAATATTCGCAGTTTTATGCAATCCGGTGCTGAAGGGGTAACATTTGAGGTGTTTCCGTTAGGAGCTAAAAACTAGCCAGTGAGAGTAGCAGGCCTGAATGATAACGTGCGTTAGCGCCACTTTTTCATGCTTTATTGTGACTCGCTGAGCCAACATTACTACATTTTTATAATGTTTTATCAATGAGGTAGGGCTATTATAGGCTGGAGTTGCCGGGGGGCTTATCAATACCGGCCCGATGTGGCTTTCTTTTTACTTGTTGTATTTAAAGGTGTCGCCCTTGTATTCATCTATTAAAAAGCATTGGATTCTGGTTATCACTTGTTTGGCTTTATCCCGCAGTGTGGTGGCCGGTGAAACATTTACGTTTGCTGCTGAAAACAGCTGGCCGCCGTTTGCCATGGCGAATGGTAGCGGATTGTCGCGCGATATCATCGAGCAAGCACTTTCTTACAGCGGCTCTACTGCCACGTTTATTCCGGTCCCCTATGCCAGAGCATTAAAAATGGCCGAGAATGGTCAGGTAGACGGAGCGTATAACGTCACCCTCCAAAAGAATACCCAGCAACGATTTGTATTTGGCTCCGAGCCTTTGTTTCAGGCTACAGCCTCGTTTTATTACCCCAAAGACTCAACCTTTAACTATGCCAGCGTGGATCAGTTTCCCGGCGGCTTGAGCATCGCGTTGATTACCGGCTATGAATACGGCGATAGTTTTGAAGCCCATCGAAAGCGATTTAAAGAGGTGAGGGTGGCTAACCAGCGCCAAATTATCAATATGCTGCTGGAAAACAAGGTGCATATGGCGATTATGTTCGACGACGTGGCTTCTTATACTCTGGCTGCTATGCAACTACCGCAGGACACTATTCGCAAAGGTAAGTTGAATCATATCAGTGATATCTATGTGGCTTTCTCGCCCAAAGTCGACAACGTGGAAGCTAAAATTGCCTTATTTGACGAAGGTTTACGGCAGTTAAAACAAGAAAGTAAGAGTAACCAATAGGATTGTCGAACGCCATAGTTAACATCAGCCAGACAGAAGAGTCATTTTCGCCAATGCACGTTGCAATACAGAACTCGGTGACACGTTCTTAAGCTAACTAAATTATTAAGTCAGCGAAGAGCCTGTTAAGTTTATGGCAGTAGCAAGGCATTTTTACTGGCAATTACCTTTGGGTGAGCTAAACGTACGCTTAATTGTCCGCACTGGCTGGTAATATAGTTTTGTATTTATTAACAATATTCCGTTAACTGCTATTCACTATTTAGTTTCTCACACTTTTCCGCGAGTTAGCGAACACAGTAGAACAGACATTTGTAATTAACATTAAAATAACACTTGCTAAATGGAGTGAATTGTCCGATTATTTAACTTAATCGATTAAGTTTTATTGTGAGTAGTGTTATGAATCGTTCAAATGGTGTCCAGTTAATTACCTACGTAGACCGGTTAGGCGGTGGTGACATCAAGGCGTTAAATACGTTGTTTAACGAACAGTTAAAAGGCGTGTTTGACGGGGTGCATCTGTTACCTTTTTTCTATCCCATCGATGGTGAGGATGCCGGATTTGATCCTATCGACCATACCGAAGTTGATCGCCGCTTAGGCTGTTGGCAGGACGTAGGTGAGTTGGGTAAAAACATGGACATCATGGCCGATATGATCGTGAATCATATGTCGGCACAAAGCCCACAGTTTCAGGATGTGCTGGTCAATGGTCAGGCATCGCCGTTCTGGCCGCTGTTTCTGACCCGCGACAAAGTGTTTGCAACTGATGAACATCAGGATATCGCAAAAATCTATCGTCCGCGCCCCACGCCGTGCTTTACCGATATCACGCTGCATAATGGTGAAACCGTACCGTTCTGGACCACCTTTACCTCTAATCAGATCGACATCGATGTTAGCTCTGAGGCAGGTCAGGGGTATCTTGAAAAAATACTAACGGCATTTGAACGTAATAATGTGGATCTTATTCGTTTGGATGCGGCTGGCTACGCCATTAAAAAGCCGGGTACCAATTGCTTTATGCTTGAAGAAACCTTTGATTTTATCGAAGACCTGAGCCAGCAGGCCCATAGCCGCAAAATGAAGTGCCTGGTTGAGATACACAGCTATTACAAAACCCAAATCGAAATCGCCAAACGTTGCGATATGGTATACGACTTTGCCATGCCGCCACTGGTGCTGCATAGCCTGTTTAGTGGTGATCCCTCAGCACTGGCTAACTGGTTACAAATTTCGCCGCGCAATTGTGTTACGGTGCTGGATACTCACGACGGAATTGGCATTGTGGATGTGGGCCCGGAAGGTGACAAGCCCGGCTTACTCAATGCCGCTCAAATTGACGCACTGGTCGAGCAAATTCACCAAAACAGCAATGGTCAGAGCCGGGAGGCCACCGGTGCAGCGGCCAGTAATCTCGACCTCTACCAGGTAAACTGTACGTATTACAACGCGTTGGGTGCTAATGACCAGGCTTACCTGATTGCCCGTGCCGTACAGATATTTTCGCCGGGTATTCCTCAGGTGTATTATGCCGGACTCTTTGCGGCCGAAAATGATATGGCACTGTTGGCCAAAACCAATGTGGGCCGAGACATCAATCGTCCCTATCTGGATGAAAAGGCAGTCAGTGAGGCGCTTGAGAAGCCCGTCGTCAAAGCGTTAATTGCGCTGATTAAATTACGTAATTCACTGACCGCCCTGGCAGGTGAATTTTCCGTTACGCAACAAGAAAATGTCCTGCGCCTTACCTGGCAGGCTGCGCAGTCTGCGGCACTGCTAACGGTTGATTTTGCTTCACTGGTGGCATCAGTCACTTATTGCGAAAAGGGTATCGAACATAGCGTTGAACTGTCGGTAGATAGCTTAGCGCAAAGCGCAATAGCCTGATTTTATTCGCCTCATCGTGCCGGATCGCGCCTGTGGCCCGGCATTCATCTATTTTTACTTCCCACCAACAAAGTACATAGCTCGCTAGTACAGGGTTTTGCAGTGAATGGCCTGTTACATCACTGATCTATTTTCAATCAGCACAGGTACTAACCAAAGAGTTAAGGGGTGGCTGTTGTGTAACCGGTTGCACTCTGCAATAAAGTACCCGGGCCGGACCCGGTAAACAGTGATGGAAACACCGGAGGCGCAATGTACGGCTGTGTAAAATACCTGTTCATTTTATTGGTTTGTCTGGGCCTTAGCTGCCCGACAGGCGCGCAGGACTCGCCCATTGAAGTATCGGTGTCTTATCCGGTGGCCAGCCAGAAATATCAGAGCATTACCTTAAGTGGCGCGGTAAGTTCTGCTAACGACGCTTTCCTGGCGCCGCTGCAGGCCGGACTTGTCGATAAACTGTTTGTAGAGGTGGGCGATCATGTTACGCAAGGTCAGCCACTACTGACACTCGACAGCACACTTGCTGAGCTGGCCCGTCAACAAGCCGAAGCAGAATTGGAAGTGGGTACGGTTGCTTATAACGAAGCAGAGCGCCTGCTGACCGAAGTGGATGCGCTATCACAACAACAACTCGCCGCCAAAACCTTGTTTCAGCAGCGCAAAGCCGAAGTGGCGAACGCTAAAGCGGAGTTGGCCAGACTAAAGGCAACCCTTGCCCTGCGCAAAGAAATTGTAGCCCGTCATACGCTAACAGCGCCGTTTGATGGCGTTATTTATCAGCGGGATGTCGACGTGGGCGAGTGGGTGGAGCCTACTACCGCCGTGTTGGGGCTGGTCTCTCAGCAGGCGAAACGTCTCAGCATCGAAGTGCCGCAGGAATACTATAGTTACTTTACCAACTTTAACGGCGACATCAGTATTTATCCGGATACCAGCATGCACGACACCATTCCCGGCAAGCTGGAACGCCTGGTTGCCGCCTCAGGCAGTCAGGGCCGCAGCTTTACCGCGCACATCGCGTTGCCTGAAAACACCGACTTACTGGTAGGGATGTCCGCTGAAGCCGAAATCATGTTACCGCAACTGCAAAACAAACAGCTATGGTTACCGGCCAGCGCTATCAGGCAGCACCCCGATGGCGGTGCCAGCGTGTTTGCCATTAACAATAACCAGGCGAGGCGTGTACTGGTGAACATTATCCGTCAGCAAGGTGATGCGGTGCTGGTGGCCAATGTCAGCGAAGGGCAGTTATACGCCACGTCAGGTATATCGAGACTGTATAACGAGGCGGCGGTCACCGTCACCAACAGGTCTGAAGTCAATGATTGAGGCAACGGTAAAACGCGGCATCCTGGTTGCCGTGGTTGTCGGTATTAGCTGTATCATGGGGATTGTGGCGGCGCTGTCGATTCCGGTACAGATGATCCCGGATCTGGAAGTACGAACCATCACTGTTCAAACTGGCTGGCCGGGTGCCACACCACAAGACATCGAAAAAGAAATTCTCATTGAGCAGGAGCGCTACTTGCGCAATACCACTGGCTTAAAGCGCATGATCTCGTATGCCGAAATGGGCGAGGGGCGGGTGGAACTTGAATTTCCCTTTGGCGTGGATGTTAATGAAGCTTTAATCCGGGTCAGCAATGCGTTGAGTCAGGTACCCGATTACCCGGAAAATGTCGACCAGCCGCAGCTATTTTCCGATTCCTTCTCCAATAACGCCTTTATGTACTTTCAGCTGATCCCGGCTGAGGGTAATCCTATGGCACTGGATATCGATATGCTTTACGACTTTGCCGACGAGGTTGTTCGCCCGCAAATGGAAAGCGTTGAAGGCGTATCGCAAATTGAAATCAGCGGCGGCTCCCGTCGCCAGGTGCAGATAATGGTAGACCCGGCAAAGCTGGCGCAGCGCGGTATCAGCCTGATTGATGTGCGCAATGCCATTGTCCAACGTAATCAGGACTCGTCAGCCGGTGATATCGAAGCCAACAAAAGCCGTTATTTGCTACGTGTGGTTGGACGCTTTGAGCAGCTAAATGAGCTGGAAAACCTCATTATACAGCGCATCAATAATACCAATGTGTTGTTGAAAGATGTGGCCGAAGTCAAACTTGATCATTTTGAGCGGCGTCAGCTCTCCTATGCCAACGGTGACCGGAACCTTGGTCTCGCGGTACGCCGCGAAACCGGCTCCAACGTGATTGCCATTAAGCAGCAAATCCTGCCTATTGTTGACAAACTTAACGAACAGGTGCTGCGCCCAAATGGCCTTAAAATGGAGCTGTTTACCGACGACGTGCTCTATGTTTCCAGCTCGCTGCGCAACGTGATGGTAAACCTGGCATTAGGGGCGGGGCTGGCGACTCTGGTGATGTTTTATTTTTTGCGCTCAGTGCGATCAACGCTCATTGGTGTTATGGGTATTCCGTTGTGCACTATTGCCGCGTTTATTGCATTGCTGGCATTTGGCCGCACCATCAACGTAATTTCCATGGCCGGGGTGGCCTTTGCCATCGGCATGACGGTGGACAACACTATTGTGGTACTCGAATCCATTGTGCAGTTTCGGCGTCAGGGGCTGAGTAAGTTTAAGGCCTCGGTGGAAGGCGTTAGGGATGTGTGGCCGGCGGTGCTGGCCTCTACGGTTACCACCATCTTAGTGTTTGCGCCTATTTTGTTTATAGAACAGGAAGCCGGGCAACTTTACTCTGATGTGGCCATTGCGATTGCCGGGGCGATATTGGCCTCTATGCTAGCCGCCATTTTTGTTATTCCGGTGGCTATGGCTCGCCAGCCCAAACCCGAAGATAACCACGTCAGTGACCAAACAGGGTTTACATCGAAATGTCTGGGACTGGTTTCTACGGTTATTGCTTCGCGAGCAAGGGCGCTGGCAATTGTCGTGGCGGGGGGGCTGCTGATTTTGGGCAGCGCCTGGTGGCTGATGCCTGCGGCAGAGTATCTGCCAGAAGGCGAGGAGCCGAAAGCGTTTTCTACCATGACCGCACCGCCGGATTACAACTTATCGGCCATGCAGGAGATTGGCGATGAGCTGAGGGCATTTTTTACGCCTTTTGTAAATGCCGACCCGGACGCTTATGGGCGCGGCGAAGCAGAATTTCCGGCCCTGCAGTTTTATAACATGCGGGTGAGTATCGGCAGCGTATGGATGGTGACGATGCCAGTCAACCCGGACGAAGTGGGCGATATGATGGCACTCATCAACGAGAAGTTTGAAAGCTACCCCGGTATGCGGGCGTTTTCTACTAAAGGCTCGATTATTTCCAGTAACGACGGCGGCACCCGTGCGGTGGCCGTGGACTTTTCCGGCAGTGACATTAACGCATTGTATAAGGCGGCCAATGCGTTATATAACAAAGCCGAGTCCTATTTTAATAATCCGCAAATCAATTCTGACCCCGGCTCGCTGACCCTTGAACAACCTTTTATTGAAATTCGTCCTGACTGGCAGCGACTTGCCGAACTCGGCATGAACGGTGATGATTTTGGGTACTCGGTGGCCGCCGTGAGTGACGGGGCCTTTGTGGATGAGTTTTTACTCAATGACGACCAGGTGGATATGTTTTTATTCAGTAATGCTGGTAATCAGCAAAGCATTCAGCAATTGGCCACCACGCCCATCCTTACTCCCCAGGGCACCATTTTGCCGCTAAACGCTATGGCTACGTTGCTGGAAAGTAAACGCAGCGATACGGTGCGGCGCATTGATGGCGAGCGCACTGTTTCAGTTTATGTGATTGCACCTAAGGAAGTGGCCCTTGAAACAGCCGTTAACACAGTGACAAATAAGTTACTGCCTGAGTTAAGAAACAGCGGCGCTATTCCGCAAAGCGTGAATACCCGTATCACCGGTGCAGCTGATCAGCTTGCCGCCACTCAGGAAGCCTTATCGGTAAACTTTATGATTGCCATTGCGCTGTGTTATCTGTTACTGGTAGCCATATTTAATCACTGGGGTTACCCGGTGTTTATTCTGACCATCATTCCACTGGGTATGGCGGGCGGACTGTTGGGGTTAATTGCCTATAACGCCGTATCAGGCATGCTCGGCGGCGCTTATCAGCCCTTTGATATGATCACCATGCTGGGCTTTTTGATCCTGCTTGGGACGGTAGTCAATAACCCCATTTTAATCGTTGATCAGACCCGGCGTTTACTGGCTCAGGGCGAAAGCTTGCACAGTGCGGTAAAACAGGCGGTGGAAGTGCGTTTACGGCCAATAATGATGTCTACCTGTACTACCATCTTCGGGCTGGCACCACTGGTGGTGCTCCCCGGAGAAGGGACGGAGTTATACCGTGGGGTAGGAATTATCGTGCTCAGCGGTATTTTTGTGTCGACTCTGTTGAGTGTGACATTTTTACCCGCCTTGCTGGTAACGGTACTGGCCCGGTTTGCACCTAAAGCCAGTACCAGTAGCGATTAATTGCCCAGGTGCGCCTGGAATTCTTCATAGGTGCCGTCGAAGTGGGTGATCTGTTTGTCTTTAATCTCGATCACCTGGGTGGCCAGTGATTCAACAAATTCACGATCGTGGCTTACAAAGATGACCGTGCCCTCAAAGGCCATCAGGGCAATGTTAAGCGCCTCGATAGACTCCATATCCAGGTGGTTGGTAGGCTCATCCATGACCAGTACATTAATGTCCTGGAGCATGATTTTACCAAACAACAGGCGGTTTTTTTCACCCCCTGAGCACACGCTGACTTTCTTGTTAAAGTCGTCGGAGCCAAACAGCAGACGGCCCAACATGGCTTTTACCTGCAGGTCGTCGTGTTTGGGCTGGCGCCATTGTGACATCCATTCAAACATCGTCATGTCGTTGGCAAAGTCTTTTGAACTATCCTGGGGAACGTAACCCACAGCGGCATTTTCTGCCCACTTTACGGTACCTTCCTTAGCACTTTCATCACCAATCAGGCATTTAAGCAGGGTTGTTTTACCGGCGCCGTTTTCACCAATGATAGCCAGTTTGGCACCGGCTTCCAACAACAGGTTACCACCGCTGAATAAGTGCTCTTTGGTGTAACCGTGTCCCAGGTCTTCCAGGGTAATGGCTAAACGGTGGAGCTTTTTATGCTGCTTAAACTGAATATAAGGTTTACGACGGCTGGAAGCCTTAATGTCGGCCAGTTCAATTTTTTCTAGCCGTCTGGCTCGTGAAGTGGCCTGCTTAGCTTTTGAGGCGTTAGCTGAGAAGCGCGCGACAAAGCTTTGCAGCTCTTCAATCTCAGCGCTTTTCTTGGCATTCTCGTTTTGCAGTTGTTCCTGCACCAGTGCCGCTGCTTCCACGAAAGCGTCATAATTACCCGGGTAGATGCGCAGCTCGCCGTAGTCAATATCGGCCATATGCGTGCAGACCGAGTTTAAAAAGTGGCGATCGTGGGAAATAATAATCATGGTGGACTTACGCTTGTTAAGCTCTTCGGCCAGCCAGTGAATGGTATAGATATCGAGGTTGTTGGTGGGTTCGTCGAGCAGCAGCACATCCGGCTCGGCAAACAGGGCCTGGGCCAGCAGCACGCGTACCTTGCGCCCCGGCGCTACTTCGCGCATCAAGCCAAAATGATAGCTTTCTTCAATGCCGGCAGAGATCAGGATGTCACCGGCGCGTGATTCTGCGGTGTAACCATCCATTTCGGCAAACTGGACTTCCAACTCAGCCACTTCCATGCCTTCTGCTTCGGTCATTTCGGCTTTGCTGTAAATTTCGTCGCGACGCTGTTTCACTTCCCAAAGCTCACGGTCGCCCATGATCACTGCGTCCACCACGCTCATGTCTTCAAAAGCAAACTGGTCCTGGTTCAAAATGCCCAGTTTGGTGCCCGGGGCCAACGACACGTTGCCAGCAGTAGGCATTAGCTTACCGCTCAGGATTTTCATCAGGGTGGACTTACCACAACCGTTAGCGCCAATCAGGCCATAGCGATTGCCGTGGCCGAATTTGGCAGAAATATTTTCAAACAGTGGCTCAGAGCCAAATTGCATAGTGATGTTGGCGGTAGTAATCAAAACGGATCCCGGGATAGATAAAATTGGCGGACGCCAGTGAAAAGGCATTAAAGGCGCGCAATATAAAGAAACATTGCTGGCCTGTCCAGCCGATGTGGCGTTTTATTAATCACATTGGTCGTAAGCCCGCGGCCTGAGAGTAAATTCAGTTTTTTTACCCTGTTTTCACCCTGTTGCACGCAAGCTGGTGTCATGACGTTGAATGAAAGCGTTATCCGACACTCATGTAAACAATAAAGGGAACAATATTATGACCAGCAAATTAACATTCATTGCGGTAATGGTGACCGCAGGATGCCTTTCTGCTTGTGGTGGCAGTAGCAGCCAGTCTGTTGCGCCGACCCCCAGCCTACCCGCCATTGCTGAAACTTACCAGGGGATCTGGGCGTCATCCGCTTATGGGGATGTGCTGGTAGTGGATGACAACAGTGCACAATATTACCGGTACACGTCAGATTATTGTATTTTACAGGACAGTTTTGACGAGCTTTCCACTGCAGAGCTCACCCGCAGTGTGGCACTCAATAACAGCGAGGATGCACTGGAGTGGTTTGTAGGTACCGGCACCCAGACGTTTCATGCACCAACCCGTGAGCTGAAAAAAGTCACTCAGCTACCCGCTTCATGTGAAGGAACGCCGTTAACCGTTGAAGCTAACTTAAGTAATCAGGAGTTGTTTGCTTTGTACAGCCAGATAATGGCGGAGTATTACGTGAATTTTGCGCGAATGAACGTTGACTGGTCAGCATTAACCTACGCTCAGGAAAGCCAGATCACCGGACAGGATAACACCTTGTATGAGGCGGTTTATCAAACGTTATTGCCGCTAGCGGATTCGCACAATTCCTGGGTCGCCTCAGATGGCACTATCATTCGGGCATTTACCAAGCCGCTACATACTACCAATCTGATTAAGGAGTATGCCCTGGCCAACGGCCTGCGCTTTCCGTTGGAGGAAAGTGAAATGACCAGTGCAATTGTGGCTGACATCGAAACTTATGTCGACAACGCGCTGGAGCAGGAAATTAACACGGTACTGAGCTACGCGACATCAGATATAGAACAGGATCAGTCAGAGCAAATTACATGGTTTGCGATTAACAATACAGGTTATCTGCGCATCGATTCCATGCATGATTACTCAACGGCAAGTCAGGACAGCGACGATCTGACCCAAACCACTTCTAACCTGAGCAACCTTAATGAAGCACTGGATGAGGCACTTACCGATTTAGCCGCTACGGATGGCCTGATCATCGATGTGCGATATAACGGAGGCGGCAACGATTATATCAGCCTGGCCATTGCCAGTCGCTTTACCGAAAGTAAATTTCTGGCCTATAAAAAATATGCGCGGGATGGGGCGGGTGTAACGGCAACACAAGCTTCTTATATTACGCCGAGCGAGCATGTAAATTATACCGGCAAACCTGTGGCATTGTTGGTGAGCAACGATACGGCTTCTGCAGCCGAGACGTTTAGTTTGTCGATGCAGCAGTTGCCCCATGTTACCTTGGTTGGTGAGGCGACCCACGGTATTTTCTCTGACATAATGCAGTGGGTTTTGCCGGGCGAGCACGAGCTGGGGTTATCCAACGAAGTGTATCTGTCGCCGGATGATGAATGGTATGAGGGAGTTGGCGTGCCGGTAGATATTGAGGTGCCTTTTTTCACCAGGTCTGATCGCACTCAGGGGGTAGACTTGGCAATCGATGCGGCGCTTGAAGTGCTTCAATAAGCCAGTATGGATGACAGGGCCGCTGTTACTGGCCCTGTATTTATTGCTTTAAATACCGCTTAAATGGCGAGTTGATAGCCCTGTTGTTCAAACAGTTTAAGGGCGGCGTCGCACGCGTTTTCGTCGTATAGTACGCCCTTGTTCCGGCGAATTTCATCCAGCGCTTTTGTGATTCCCTGGGCATGGCGGTAGGGGCGATTGGTAGCCATGGACTCAATCACATCAGCTACGGCGATGATTTTTGCCTCTATCAATATTTCATCACCGCTCAACCCTAGGGGATAGCCACTGCCGTTTATGCGCTCATGGTGCTGATAAGCTACTTCGGCGATGGGCCATGGAAAATCAATGTTTTTAAGAATGCTGTAACCGTTACTGGCGTGGGTCTTAATGATTTCATACTCCGACTTGGTTAGTCGGGTAGGTTTGGTAAGGTATTCCGAGGGGACGCTGATTTTACCAATATCATGCACCAGCCCGGCGATACGAAGGCCATACTGGATATCCATATCGAGGCCCATTTCACGGGCTATTTCAGCCGCTAAATCACCCACCCGAGCTTCATGGCCGGCCGTGTACGGGTCGCGCAATTCCACCATATGTGAAATGGCCGTAACGGTACCAAGCACCATTTTCTCAAGCTTGCTGGAATATTCCTGAACCTGCTCCAGCGCATTCTCCTCGGTACTTACGTCATGCCAGATACCTATAAAGCGTGGCGGGCTCGAATTGGGAATTAACCGCAACTCATCGTGGAAATAAACGTAATGGCCACGGGCATGTTTGATCCGATAATAATGATCGCCACCGCCCCGGGTCATAATGGCTTTGCTTTCCTCAATAGCGCGTAAGCGGTCGTCCGGATGAATACGGTTTTGCCACCAATGCAGCGTATTGGCTTCTTCCTGAGAGTAGCCAAGCACGTTACTGAGGTTATCGCTTATCCACAGTGGCAGGGGCGTCTGTTCCCTTAGCTCCAATGCATAAGTAATAATTGGGATGGCGAAAAAGTAATTAGGAATACGGCTTAAAAACAACTGATCCGGCGATTGGTTTACCTGTGCCTTGTGCTCAGCGTAGTTCAATCGCATTAGCAGCACGTAGAGCAGGGAAGACATCAGACCCACAAATCCAAGGCCTTTCAGCATGGAAATCATGTAGGTGGTTTCAAAATCACCGAGGAACTGAGCCAGTACCCAGTCACTGCCAATAATCCATAAAACGCCTGTCAGCAGGTAAATTAAAACAAGTTTTCGATAGCGATTTTTATTCATGAATACTACTAAAGTTAACGCCATCAGCGTTTTAATGCGATGCGTTGGGCTGCCTGAAAAAACACTCTTTTGTCGGATTTATCCGTTACCTACGCATTTTAGCTAAACTTTAGTATACCGAACAACTTTACCTTACTTTTTTGTCGGGCCGGTTGTTAGCTTACCTTAACACCGCTGCAACGCTGTGGCGCAATACGGCTAGCGAATGAGTCTCAAACCAAGGGTTGCGGGCCTGCCAGCGGTTATTACGCCCGGAAGGATGCGGCAGCGCGTAAGCAATACCTGGTGACTGTGTGGTGAGCTTTACTGCCGCGGTAAGGGTATTGTGTTCGGGCAGATAATACTGCTGCGCATAACGGCCAATGTAGAGTGTTAGGGCTGGTTTTAACTGCGTTTGCACTTTGGTGTGCCAGGTAGCGGCGCAAATTTTAGGGGGCGGCGCATCGGCGCCATTTTTATAGCCGGGAAAACAGAAGGCCATGGGCAGGTGGGTAAAAGCCGGCGAATAAAACTGCTCGCGGGTGACCCCCAGCCAGCTGCGTAACTTGTCGCCGCTGGCGTCGTTCCAGGGTTTGGTGCTGTCGTGCGCTTTTATTCCCGGTGCCTGGCCAATAATTAAGATACGCGCCTGTGCCTCAATTTGCACAATTGGCCTTGGAGGAAAGGGCAGATGACCGGCACAGAGTGTACAGTTCCGAATCTCTGCTAACAGTGAGTCCGTCGCGCTGCTCATGGCTGGCCGCCCTGAGCGATGTCGGTGAGATCCTGCTGCAGCGACTGGGTGAGCCAGTCGGTCATGGAGCGCAGGCGTTTGGTTTGTAGCTTTACCGGTGCATAAAGTAAGTGTACTGGCAACGGGTGAGGCTCATAGTCGGGCAACAAAATCTGTAAATCGCCACGTTTAACCGCGCCACTCACCTGATAATGTAAAAAGCGGCAATAGCCCACGCCGGCAATGCAGGCGTCCAGCGCTGCGTCTACCTGATTGGTGATTAAGCGGCTTTGCATAGCAACCGACATCAGTTTAATGCCATGTTGAAAATGCCAGTCCTGGGGATTATCCAGCACGCTTAAGTGCACACAGGACCGGCCGGCTAGATCAAGTGGGTGTTCAGGCGCTGCCTGATCGGCCAGAAAGTCTGGGCTGGCGCACAGCACATGACGCATTGAGCCCAACTGCCGTGCCACTAGATCATGGTTGCCAATACGACCAATGCGTACGGCTATATCAATTCCCTCACTGAGCATATCCACCGGGCGGTCGAGTAACACAAGGTTTACCTGCATTTTCTGATACTGGTTGAGGTAGGCGTTAATTTTAGGCACTACATGGCGTTTACCAAACGTAACCGGGGCAGTCACTGTGACTTTGCCTAAGGGTTCAGTCTGGCGATCAATCAGCATACTTTCGGCGTCATTCACCTCTGCCAATATGGTGCGGCAGCGCAGATAATATTCACGCCCTTCATCGGTTATGGCGATTTGCCGTGTGTTGCGATTAAACAGACGCACATTCAGGTGGTCTTCCAACGCGGCAAGTGTGCGCACTACTGAAGTGAGTGACGTTTCAAGACTGTTCGCTGCCGCCGTTAAGCTGCCTTTATCGGCAATCTCAACAAAGACTTTCATGGCTTTTAATTTGTCCATATTGGCCTTATTAGTGCGAAAAACGGTTTACAGAAATCAAATATCGCATATTTTTTGCGAAAAACAGACAAGTTAAGGTGGCTTTGAATGAATTAACCTTCTTTTAACATGGAGAGAATGCATGAAATTGTACGATCTTGAGCTATCCGGAAATTGTTATAAAGTGCGTCTGTTTGCCGCCCTGGCGAATATTGAGCTGGACATTGTGCCGGTGGATTTTATGGCCGGCGAACACCAAAGTTCAGTCATGCTGGCGCTAAATCCATTTGGCCAGTTACCAGTGTTAGAACATGGGGAAGTTGTATTGCGTGATTCGCAGGCAATGCTGGTTTATCTTGCCCGCCTGTATGATTTAGAAAGTTGGTTACCTTCCGAACCGCAGAAAATGGCCGAAGTACAGCAATGGCTATCTACCGCCGCTAACGAGATTCAACACGGCCCCAATATAGCCCGATTGGTGGATAAATTTGGTTTTGAATTTGATAAGCCAACCGCACTGGATATTTCAGCAGGTATCCTGACGTTATTGAACGATCACCTCGCTGAGCATGACTGGCTGGCGCTTGGTCATCCAACCATTGCCGATTGCGCCGTGATGCCTTACGTAGCAATTGCACCCGAGGGGGGCATTTCTCTGGATGATTACCCCCATATTCTGGCCTGGATCGATCGCATTAAACAGTTACCAGGCTTTATCGGTATGCCAGGACAGGTGTAGTAGGGAGAGAGAGTAGAAGAGTCATGTTTAACGTCGATGAGGCTGTAAGCCGCTATTTCCCTCACTCTCAACCAGAGCGATGGGTGACTAGTCGTAACCTCAAAGCTGACGGTGCATGTTGAGATGATGATGGTTTGAAAGTCTGGTGGATAGTTACATTTATTATTACATGGTGGCTTTAACAACATAACGAGAAGACTTCTTTCAGTAGAACATCCCGTCACAGCGGGATGTTTTCTCATTAAATAAAATTATGCTTTAAAAACAGTATTTTGATGTTTTTTGTTAATGTGGTATTCGCCGACTAACACAGAACGATTGGGTGAGATTATAGCTTGGACCTCCAATTATTTATCAAATAAATGCTCGGTATTCGCACGTTTTTTGGGAGATTTTGTAGTATGTGTTGTATGTTTTCGTGTAGAATTACATTTATTCGTACTCTTAGTCCCTACAAAGCGTGGTAAATCCTTATGTCACAACAAGATAGCAATGCTCTGAATAACGCATGTGATGATAACGCAATCCAGGATCGTTCGATTGTTGACGAATTAGCCGATGCAAAGAAAGAAATCAACGACCTCAAAATGCAGATTATGTGGATGGAACGTCATTACGAATAACGTTTTTTCGCCGGTTTTCACCGGCAAAAAATCAGAGTGCTAATCAGTGCTATGTCAACAGCCCCAGGCTACTTGTCGTTATCCGTTAAGGTTGTAGACATAACGCTGAAATGTAATAGCGCTTTTAAATTGATCCCCGCTCATAGAGGATGACAGAGCGACCTTCAAAACTCACTGAGGCACGCAGGGGGTTGATGGCGTATTTGCTCTCGTACATCAGACCAATCTATAAGAGTTATCGGCATTGGATTGGCCTCACATAACATACGCGCGTGTCAGCGATAACGATCTCACCGTGTCTGCTACAACGCATGATTATCCAATAAATGGTCAATACGTTTGATGTTGTGTTTTGCGACTACTGACCCCGTATATATTTCCGCCTAATTCGGTCAATGATAACTGCTGGCCATTCAACAAGAATTGCCCAGCAACCATTAGAGAGGAAAGATGTTTTCGATGCAATTTAGGGCATTGACTCTTAAACAAATCATGTAAGATAGAGATATCACGCATGGTGTGTTGTTCTGGTATGTTTTTGGCGAAATAAATTAGATAAAGTCGCGCCATGCGTGTCTATATTATTGAATCTGCTTTAATTTATGAGGGGATTCGCTAGATGTGGGCATTGATGTCCATTTTATCGAAAGGTTCGCGCCTGATCACAAGAAGACCTCTTCAGCATGAAACTATAATCCTCTCCGACATAGCACTGTCTCTGTCTGGCGCTTTTTTGTTAAACTGGTGTACTGCATTAAAGGAATGCCACAACTAAGCAAGCCAAAGAGGGACAAGCCGTGCTGTTAGCCGAATTCCACCTGCAAGCGGTGAATATCATTCAAGTATTAAGTCTGTTTGCCGGCTTACTGGGTGTGGCCTTACTTGCGGGGGAAAGGCGTTATAACGGCCTCATCCTGGCGCTGCTCATGCAGTGTTTGATGGTTGGCTTTAATCTTTACGAAGAACTTAATACCGGCGCGGTTGACTGGTACGTTACGCCGGTTTTCAGTCTGTCTTTGGGACCCATATTTTATCTTCTGGTGCGCGTGTTACTGGTACCTGAGCAGCCCTTAACTGTGCGCGACAGCGCACATTTCCTGCCTACTCTGATGGCATTGCCTTTAACGCTCTATCTGCAATGGGTGTTGCTGGTTGGTGCGCTGAGTCAGGTGATTTACTTTGCGCTGGCGCTTAGGTGGTTAAGACGCTATCACGCGGCAATGGCTGAACGTGAAGCCGATACCGAAAGGAAAGGCTTACACTGGCTGTTCAATACGCTGGTGGTACTGCTCACGCTGCTGATCCTGGATATGGTGCGGGTGAATTTGCAGGGGATTACCACCGAACCATTTCGTAGTAGCTGGTATTTGCTCGATCAGGTAGCGTTTTTACTGGTGTTGTGTGTTGCCATCGTCGGGCTTATTCGGCAACCGGCGTTGTTTAACGGGCTCAGTGAGGTAGAGCAAACCGCTGCCGAGCCTGCGCCCCACGAAGACAGTCAGGCTGCAGCTATCTTTCAGGCTCTGGATAGTCAGATCCGCGAACAACAATGGTACTGTCAGCCGCGCATCTGTTTGCAGGATATTGCCAGTTATACCGGCCTTACGATAAAAGACATTTCATGGTCAATTAATACCGGTGGCGGCATGAGCTTTGCCGATTACATTAATCAACTACGTATCAAGCGGGTGACTGAGTTAGCCAAATCAATGCCAGAGAAAACCTTACTTGATCTTGCTATGGATGCCGGTTTCAGTTCTAAATCGTCGTTTAATGCCGTATTTAAAAAACACACCGGCAAAACACCTGGTCAGTATCTTATGCCGCTAAGGGCGGGAAAGTAGATCCTGGGTACAGAATTTCTAAAGGTCCAAAATAACGTTTAACGGGTGCAGAATCCTGATTCTGGTCGCTCACAGGCCAGTGCTGGCGCAAAGTAGCTCCATACATATTACATTGGAGCATGCAATGAAAACCTCAAACGTTAAGTTAATTCCTATTAAAGCGATTGGCCTGTCGGTATTGTTGATCAGCGGTATTCTATTGTTGTCGGTGACTGCTTTGGCCGTTTATGTTCATTACGAACATGGTAGCACCGCCTTAACCCTGTCCCGTGGACAAAACCATATTCTTACCAATGTAAACGTGCTGACACTTGAAGATGACTCGGTACTGACTGAGCAGGCAGTCATCATCCGTGATGGCCTGATTGAGGCGGTGCAATCAACAGCATTGCCACTGCCCAAGGATTTACCGGTAGTGAATGGTAATGGCCGCTTTGTAATGCCTGGCCTGATAGATTTACACGTGCACGTGCTTGACCGCAGCTACGCCAAAATGGCGCTCGCCGCCGGGGTTACCACGCTACGTAATATGGGCGGTTATCGTTATCACTTAAAGTGGCGTAACGAGCTTGAGCAGGGTGAGTGGTTTGGTAGTCATCTGGTGCTCTCGTCACCCATTTTTAACAGCGTGGAGCAGGGCGATCCCTTATCCCACTTCAGGGTAAATAGCCCACAAACGGCTCGTCAGGCAGTGCGCAATTATATCAGCGAAGGCTATGACTTTATCAAAGTGTACGAAGGGCTCCACGCCGACGTGTATGAAGCGGTGCTTGACGAAGCGATGCAACTGGGCGTATCTGTGGCCGGACATCCGTCTTACGACCTGATGCAGCAAAATCTGGCTGCTCATGCGAGCCTGGCAAGCTTTGAACATGTGGAAGAAGTGTTCGACGGTTTTTTACATCAGCAACGTAACCCTAAAAAAGTAAAGCTCGCCGCTGATTTTCTGCGTGGTAATGAGATACCACTGGTCCCGACACTGGCTGTTAATCAGGAACTCACCTTACTTAGTACCCAAAAACAGGCTTATCTGGCGCAGCAAGATTTAAACGCGATTAATCCGTTTGCCAGAGTGGTATATGAGCAGACTTCCTTTGACCGCTGGTTAGGGGCTTCAGCGGAAGTGGGCGAGTATAACCGCGAGGTGGATGACTATCTCAATGAGTTAACGTTTAGCCTTTATGAACAGGGCGTAACCCTGGCGCTTGGCTCCGATGCCGGGGCCCTGGTGGGCGTGCCGGGGCCGGCGACTATTCGCGAGGCGCTGTTGATGATTGATGCCGGCATTCCTGTAAATGAAGTTTTGCGTAGTGCCACCATCAATGCAGCAGAGGTATTAAACTGCAGTAACGAATTGGGCAGAGTGGCAAGCGGTTATCGCGCCGATCTGGTGGTGTTCAACAACAACCCGCTCACCGAGCCGGAAACAATGCGACAGCCACAATTGGTTTTTCAGGATGGCAGGTTGTTTACCGCGTCTGACCTCGCAACCCTTAAGGAAGAAGGGCATCGGCACAGTTCACTGTTGGTGAGTGTTGTCCGGCATCTATTCCATCTTTTCACTAATTAGTACATTGACTGCAGCCAGTGCTGGACTACCTTTAAATCAGCTGTAGAGGCAAGCTGAAGCCAGGCCTGATATCGCTCCCCCAGCAAAGGGGGCATTCCCCTTAAACTCGGCACCGCTGCCAAATATGCCGGCAACGGCCAGACGCTTATGCAGATGCTTACCGCAAATAGGATGGCAACAACCGTAAATTGCCACAGGCCAAACTATCCTGAGCCGGAAATATTTCTGCCCGCTTTACAACCGAATCAAAATAAACCATATTGGTGCATTGAGCAGTCTTATTTGAGACGAAAGGATGTTAGCAGGTATAAGTTTTGCCCAGCGTCAGCGTTTGGCCTACATTGATTTTTGTTTATTGTTTAAAGGGGCGATCTACCGTCAGGATCTGATCAACCGCTTTGAAGTGGGTTTGTCGGCAGGCTCCCGTGATTTTAATTTGTATAAAGAGATGGCGCCGGACAACCTCGAATATGACTCCCGGGAAAAACGCTATTTTCAAACCAGCCAGTTTACGCCGTTATTTGAGCATGATGCGCAGCGTACGCTAACCAAACTGGCTAATGATATTTCTGATGGGTTTGATGCCATTGGCGATATTCACTTTCCGGTGGAAGCACCGTCGAGCCTTAACGTGCCGGATATATTTATCGTGGCAAAACTGGTACAGGCTATTCTGAATAATCGGGCAGTGAGTGTGATTTATACGTCTTTATCGAGCGGCTCCGCTGCCCGGGAGCTGGTGCCGCATGCGATTGTGGATAATGGCTTGCGTTGGCATGTGCGCGCATTTGATCGCAAAAGTCAGAGTTTCCGGGATTTTGTGCTAACCCGGGTCAGTAAGGTCACCTTGAAATCAGCGCCAGTCACCAATGAACTGGTTGACTTTGACAGCGAATGGCACAGGATGCTCCCGTTACAACTGGTACCGCATCCGAAGAACGTGAGCTTTCCCACCGCCATTGAAATGGATTACGGTATGGAAAATAGCCAGTTGCTGATAAACGTACGGGCTGCCATGGCGGGGTATTTGTTGCGCCGCTGGAATGTAGACTGCACGGAGCGTGGCACGCTGGAAGGCGCCGAGTATCAACTGTGGTTACAGAATCGCTTTACGTTACGAGATGTGGATAACCTGGCCATAGCGCCTGGTTATATTGAGTCGAAATAGCCAACCTGCGGGAGCCAGGCCCCCGCGGGTTGCTTAGCCTGCCAGGGTGGCTCGGATCACTTTTTTGTTGATTTTGCCCACGGAGGTTTTGGGAATATCATCAACCAGGGTGATGTGCTCGGGTACTGCCCATTTTGAAATATGCCCCGATTCAACGAACTGCTGCAAATGCTGCTGAATATCATTGGCGCTCAGTGCGTCATTACTGGCCACAACCATGGCGTGGGGACGTTCTCCCCATTTCTCATCAGGCATTCCTACAACGGCTACTGCCGCGACATCCGGATGCTGACTGATAAGATCTTCCAGTTCGATAGACGAAAGCCATTCTCCGCCGGTTTTAATAACGTCTTTAATACGATCTTTAATTTCTACAAAGCCATCGGGATGCACGCTGGCTACATCACCGGTATGCAGACGTCCGCCTTCCCAAAGCTCTTCTTGTTTGGCGGGCTCTTTGTAATACCCCTGGGTAAGCCAGGGCGTTTGCACGGTGATTTCACCCACCTCAATGCCATTGTGCGCAGCGGGTTTGCCAGAGGGTTCTTCAATGCGCAGATCAACCAGGTTTGATGCCACACCGGTAAGGGTTCTGTATTTGAGTTGTTCCTCGGTCGGCAGTGTTCGCTGAGCTTTATTTAAATGCGTTATGGTAAGCAGCGGGCAGGTCTCCGACATGCCGTAGGCGGAATAAATATCGGCACCTTTTTGCATGGCTGCGCTAGCCAGACCCTTAGGCAGCGCACTGCCGCCAATAAGGATTTTCCAGCCATCCAGACGTGTTTTACGACCATTCTCACAGCCCAGTAACATTTGCAGAATAGTGGGTACACAGTGGGAAAAATTCACTTTGTATTGCTTAATCAAATCAACCAACAGGTTGGGCTCATAGCGGCCCGGATAAATTTGCGTGCAGTTAAGCATCACTGCCGCATAAGGGACGCCCCAGGCATGCACATGAAACATCGGCGTGATGGGCATATAAACCGAATTGGAGCGTAGCAGTGGCAAGCCTTCATAGCTGCCCAGCATGCCTACCATATTGATAGTATGTAGCACTAGCTGACGATGGCTGAAATATACGCCTTTGGGATTACCGGTAGTCCCCGTGGTGTAGAATGTGGTGGCAACACTGTTTTCATCAAAGTCGGGAAAATCGCACTCACCTTTTTGTTCCGTCAGCAATGACTCATACTCGCCAAGCACGGCTATATTGGGTGTGGCAGGCGGTGTACCGCCGTCACTTAACCGAATGTATCCTTGCACGGAAGGAAGCTGTCCGGCCAGTTGATCGGCGAGCGGTAGAAAATCATCATGTACCAGCACCAGTTTGTCATCTGCGTGATTCATGGTGTAGGCCACCTGTTCTGGTGACAAACGAATATTGACATGATGGAGAATGGCGCCCAGCATGGGCACAGCAAAATAACATTCAAGGTAGCGGTGACTGTCCCAGTCCATCACCGCTACGGTATCGCCGGCTTCCACCCCGGCAGCTTTCAGCGCGTTGGCCAGTTGCTGTACCCGCCGGATAAATTCACTGTAACTAAAGGATTGTTCGCCGCGGTAAATAATCTGGTTGTCTGGTTCAAAGCGGCCGGCTGACGCAAAAATTTGTTTGATGAGGAGTGGGTAAGCGTGGGCATTTTCTGCCCCTGGAAGAATTTTTACAGGCATCACACGGCTCCGGTGTTTTTACGGGTTATTATGTAACAGTGTTGTTTTAAAAGCGTTAACAAGCAAGAGGTTGGCGTGTTAAGATTTATTATTGGCGTGGAAAGATAAATTTGACGGCATGCCTCGCGTCTGAAAACTTCAGGACTATCCCGTGAAAGACTCCTTTATTGCACAATCTCATAGTGTTATCGGCAGCTGGTCGCTGGTTATCAGCAGGGCAATGAATGCCTATCAGCTCGATGGTCAAAGCTTGCTTAGACGCGTTGGGATGGATCCTGTCCAGGCGGCCCAACCCGAAACCCGCTACTCGCTTGCTCAGCTCAATCGCTTGTGGCGACTGGTCGAAAATCTGACTCAGGATGAAGCCGTAGGGCTAACGGTCGCCCGCTTTGTCCGGCCCACCTCCTGGCAGGCCCTGGGGTTTGCCATTTGGGCCAGTAACACCCTGATGACAGGCTTTGAGCGGCTGGCAGTCAATTTCCGGATGTTTGCCGACTACGGTTCACTAAAAGTCAGTGAATCAAATAATCAGGTCGATATCAGCCTGTATAAAAGTCTTACGGTTGAGCAGTGGTGTGCGGCTGAAACCGACGCATTCATGGGTACTTGTATGCTTACCGCGCGGCACATTTTCGAGCCTGGCTTAGTTCCGTTACAGGTGTCGCTGAGTCGACCGCAACCCGCTGATCCAACGCCCTGGCAGCGTGTGTTTAAATGCCCGGTGTTTTTTAACGCAGCCTTCGACACGATTTCTTTTAATGAAGCGGTTATGCATCAACCATTGTTAACTGCCAGTCCGGAGCTCGCTGCACAAAATGATACACTGGTAGCCGATTACCTAGCGCGCTTTGACCGCAGCGATCTGCGTGGTCAACTGGAGTCATTGTTGCTGAATCATCTGCCACTGGGCACATTAACCCTCTCGCGGGCAGCACAACGCCTTGGACTCAGTTCGCGAACCTTGCAGCGACGACTGGCCGATAAAGGCTGTAATTTCCAGGCTGTGGTGGATGCCTTGCGCAGTCGGCAGGCGCTATTGTGGGTAGAGACAGGTCATTTGCCGTTTAGTGAAGTAGGGTACAGACTAGGTTTTACCAACGCCGGTAACTTCACCCGTGCATTCAAACGCTGGTATCAGCAAACCCCAAAACAACTGCGCCAGCAGGTGTTATCTAATTAGCATCCCAACCGATTCTTATCCTAAAGGATGAAGGATATTTGGGCTGTTCAGCTTGCAGCACATCACTCCTGTGCATAGAGTTTAGTAACACAGTTTTTTATTACAGCAGCCCGGGAAGAAAGATTTGTTGCGATACTTGTTGATAATGCTAGTGGCTTTCGCCGCTTTGGTAACCCGGCCCGTGGCAGGTGAAACAGGCGCTAAAAAAGTCATTGTTGGTGCACAGCTGACAGGGCTTTTCCACATTTTTGGCGAACACGAAGGCCCCGGGGTTTACCATGATATTCTCCAACGAGCATTGGATGAAAGCGGGCTGGCTGACCAGGTTGAGATCATTGTAATGCCCATGTCCAGGGCCAAACGCGGATTTGTGAAGAAACAATTTGCCTGTTACGCGCCGGGGATTACGACCTTTGACTTAGAGGATGCCAGCCTCGACTTGCAGGATGTGCTGATCAGTGTGCCGTTAAATAAGGCCATGGTGAGAGTGATCTCTCGCGATGAGCAACATATAGTACGGCAGGCCAGTGATATCCCCAACCATGCTGTATTGAGCATTGTTCGTGGTACGCCTTTGAGCAGTGAAATGCAGGGAATCGCCGACCGCGTTATGCACCTGTTTGAGGTCAGCAGCGAGACGGAAAATGTGCAATTGCTGAATGATAATAAAGTCGATTATATCTTTTCTTTCTATCCGGATGTGTTGTTTGCCTACGAGGAACTGGGGGTGTCTGAGCTGCCCTATGCCGAAGAGTATTCTCCGCTGACTATGCGCGATACCTTAATTTGCCACCCGGGCCATAAACCCCTGTTTAATGCCATCAATAAAAAGCTCGGGGAGTTTGCCCAAAGCGGGGTATTAAAACAGATGCTAGGTGAATTAAATATGTTTGTAGAGCCACCAGAGGTTAGCAGTCAGTAACTGCTGTTAGTCGTTTTGATTTTTTAACTGATCTTCGGCATAGCCTTTCGGCGGCGGTGTCCAGCCTCGCCGCTTGGAATGGTTGTCGTGTAGATCGGATTTCAGCGCGTCATCGATAAGTTGCTGTAATTCCATAAACAGTTCACGGTAGTTATTATCGAAACGTTCGCCACTGGCATCGTCTTTCCAGGCTTCATAAAGGACGTCACTTTGCTGGGCTTCAATATCGCGGTAAGCATGCTTTTGCCGTTCTGCCTGAAACGGGTGTACGCCCAGTGAACGTAGTGCCTGAGCGCCCATTTCAAGCGCCGAATGATAAGTTTCGGAAATCAGGTAATCAGCGCCAACCTGACGTAATCGGTAACCATGTCCACGGTCGAAGGCACGCACCAACACCTTAAGCTCAGGATGGGCTAGTTTTACGTACTTCACCATTTCAACAGCGCTTTCCCGGTCGTCTATGGCGATTACCATTAAACTGGCCTGTTCAATGCCCGCGGTATCAAGCATGCCTGGTTTTGATGCGTCACCAAAGTACGCCTGAGTGCCAATCTGGCGCATCAGGTCAACTTGCTCTGAGCGAATATCCAGGATCACGGTTTTAAAATCGTTAGCTACCAGTAAGCGGTTAACGATTTGCCCGAAGCGGCCGATGCCGGCAATAATCACACTGCCCTTATCGTCGACCGTGTCATGCTGGCGGCTGCCGCTGCCACGCATGTAGCGCGGCATCATCACCCGTTCAAATAAGATAAATAGTCCCGGCGTTAAAAACATCGACAAGGCAACCACCAGTTGCAGTAAGGCAATCAAATCGGTGGCCAGTACATTGTTCTGGGCCGCGAAGCTAATTAATACAAAACCAAATTCACCGGCCTGGGCGAGGCTCAGAGTTAACAGCCAGCGATTGCTGCCTTTCAAATCAAACAGCAGAGCAATCACAAACAGTACCAGCGCTTTTAACACCATCACGCCAAGGGTGATACTGATGATAAGTAGCCAATTTTCAGTGAGCGTAGCAAAGTGAATACCGGCACCCACAGTGATGAAGAACAGTCCCAGCAGCAGCCCTTTAAACGGCTCAATATTGGCTTTAAGTTCGTGACGAAATTCACTGTTGGCCAGCACCACACCCGCCAGAAATGCGCCCAGGGCAGGGGAGAGACCAACCAGCCCCATTAAAGCGGCAATACCGATAACCAGCATTAGCGCAGTGGCAGTAAAAATTTCACGCAGTCCCGATGATGCCACAAAGCGAAACAGGGGCCTGCTCAGGTAATGGCCGCCAACGGTGACAAACGCTATGGAGGCAATAATAACTAAACCGTATAACCAGCCTGGCAGACCCTCAACCAGGCTATCGCCGTGACCAGCGCCCTGACCCGCAGTCTCATTGATAGCGCTCGCCAGCTCGGGTAACGCCAACAGTGGGATAAGCGCCAGCATAGGAATAACGGCGATGTCCTGGAATAATAGAATGGAAAAAGCCCCCTTGGCCCCCTCGGTTTGTTGCAGCCCTTTTTCCTGAAAGGTTTGCAATACAATGGCAGTTGAGGACAGCGCAAAGATCAGACCTATGGTAAGTGCTACCTGCCAGCTAAGGCCTGCTATAACGGCAATGCCGGTGATAACGGCCGTGGTTAGCAGCAGCTGTAACCCGCCCAGGCCCAGTAAGCGCAGCTTCATGTGCCATAACGCTTTGGGTTCAAGTTCCATCCCCACCAAAAACAGCATCATTACCACGCCAAACTCGGCGAAATGTTGGATGGCGTTGGTTTCTTCGCCAGCCAGACCGAGCACCGGACCAATAATCAGGCCGGCAACTAGGTAGCCCAGTACCGAACCCAGTCCAAATCGCTTGGCCACCGGCACCGCAATAACCGCCGCCAGTAAATAAATAAACGCCTGAAGAAAGTAACCGGTCATTGGTGAAGGTCCTGCTCGTCAAAATAGCGGGTGAGGTTTTCAAGCTGTCGGGCTACATTGAGATCAAGTTTGCCTTGCGCCAGGGTATCAAGCAGTTTAGTCCATAGTGCCGAGTGCCGGGTAATACGGTGCTCTTCCTTAGCGGTGCGTGAGCCAAATAAGGCAAAAGGGGCCAGGTAGGTTAGCTGGGTTATACTGGCCATTTGTTCCAGTGGTTGCAGTAACTGGCGCAGGGTAAAATGATTAAAGCCATCTGTCTGGTAAGCTTCTTCGCGCCCGCCGGCCGACACTGCACAAATGAATTGCTTACCCTTAAGTGCATCGCCCCCTTTGCCATAGGCGAATCCGTATTCAAGCACCAGATCCTGCCATTCTTTTAACAATGCCGGGGTGGAGTACCAGTAAATGGGAAACTGAAAAATAATGACGTCGTGCTTAAGCAGGCGCTGTTGTTCCCGCTCAATACTGATATTAAAGTCCGGATACTCGGCGTATAAATCTACCGCCGTCACCGCCTTGTGCTGCTTTGCTGCGTTAAACAGCAAACTGTTGACCTCTGATCTCGCCTGCGAGGGGTGCGCAAACAATAACAGGATACGGCAGGACGACGAGCTGGCTTCAGTAGACATTCAGGGTCCGGTACATAATTAAGTCAGGTTAAAAAATGAGGCTTTTACCGGCATTATTCAAGTCTTACCACAGGCTATCATTTTCCTCCTGGTTGTTAAACTTATCAAATAATTGGAAATGGAAAGAAGCGGCTTTGTAAAGACTGTTTGCGAGGCCTTGAATCAAGTAAAAAATGGCATAAGTTACACGTATTAAACATAGAATTACTTTGCATACATAACGTATAATGCAAGCCATCAAACAAAAAAAGCAATAGTCCATCCGGATAAGATAACGCTGGTAAAGCAGTGCACGGTTGGCTCTGTATTCCTACAAAAACACTCGCGTTTTATTCGTTTACTCTGCCAGGTTTATAACACCAGTTTAAACAGGCGCATACTCATTTATTTAACTGGCTTCGGCCATGTGTTTAAGGTTGTTTATGTCTGCACCACAAATTAAACAGGGCGCGGCGGTCTGGCCTATTCTGGCTATGGCGCTCGGCACCTTTGTTCTTGGACTGACCGAGTTTTCGGCAATGTCCATGCTGCCCTTAATCGCTGAATCATTCAGCGTCACTCCCTCGCTGGCAGGTAACGTGATCAGTGCCTATGCCATCGGCGTGGTGATTGGGGCGCCATTGTTCATGCTGCTGACCAATAAAACCAATCGTCGCACTGCATTAATTGGGTTTACCGCAATGATTTTGCTGGGCAATGGGTTAAGTGCGATTGCTTCATCCTTACCCGAACTGGTGGTTTACCGGGTACTGTCCGGATTACCCCATGGAGCTTATTTTGGTACGGCGTTGCTGGTTGCATCCGGCATGGCACCAAAGGGTAAGCGGGCTACCTATATGTCTAAAGTGTTTGCGGGTCTCACCATTGCCACTATTGTGGGTGTTCCCATGGCAACCCTGGTCGGGCAGAACCTTAGCTGGCGTGTTTGCATGGCAATCGTAGCGATTCTGGCGTTGATCACCATGTACCTGATTTACCGATTGGTACCCAGCAGCCCGGTAACCAATCCAACCCGCCTGCGGGAAGAGTTCGGCGTACTGAAAAACAAACTGGTATGGTCTATCTCCGGGATTATCTTTGTCGGCTTCGGCGGTGTGTTCTGTATTTACACTTATCTGGCAGACACCATTATCAACGTAACGGAAACTCCGGAAGTGACCATTTCCATTGCCATGATGATGTTTGGTATTGGCACCACAATTGGTAACCTTGTGATCAGTAAACTGGCCGATCACTCGCCGTTAGCTACTACGGGTATTGCCCTGTTATGCAGTGTGGCCATTGCTATCATGTACGTGTTTGCAGCAGCGAATATCTGGTGGTTATATGTCACGGTATTCCTGCTCGGTGCCAGCGTTGGTCTGGCTGCGGTGATTCAGTCGATGTTACTGGACGTATCGCCCACCGGGCACGCCATGATTGGTGCGCTGGTGCAATGTGCCTTTAATACCGCGAACGCTATTGGTCCCTGGGTAGGGGGCGCTTTGCTGGCATCCGGCGCTACGTTTAACGAAACCGGTTACGCCTCTGCAATGTTGTTTGTGGGAGGCTTTATTATGTGGGTCCTCAGCTACCTGCAGATGCGTAATCGACATATGCTGCCCGCTACGAGCTAACAGTATTCTGTACTTCAAGGGGGCGGTGGCCCCCTTTTTTATGATTTGAGCAACAGGTATTGGCGTAATTTGCAATGTTCACGTGGTGAATTTGTAAAAGTTGTAGGGCGAGCCAGAGTTTTGTCAAAATAACCTTATATTTGCCCTTTGAGTTATTGCATCCCGATGAAATCTCGGGTTACTCTAAATGAGCGAAATCGATTTAGAAGTGCGCCGGTTGGGAATAATAACAATAACCCGCCGATTGATATCTGATAAGAAGTAATAACAATAACTCGAAAAATTACCCAGTCAGTTATGCGATTTCATTCTAATTTTCTTCAACATTCTGCCTTTGGCTGAATGACTTAGGACCTTGCCTTTTTGCATCATTGCGATGCGGTATTAAATTGAGTCTGAACATCGTTATGCGATGGCAGATGCGTTGCAAGGAACTCTTATGCAAGATGAATCGCTGGACAAAAAGTCCATCTTTTCCGTATTTACAGAATGTAAGTCGTCACTTGTCAGAGTGGTTAAACGTTACTTAAGAAAAGAAAGTGATGTAGACGATATATTGCAGGAAGCGTTTCTTCAGACTTACGCCGCAGATCGTTCCACACCTATCCAATTGCCTAAAGTCTATTTATTTAAAACAACCAAAAATCTGGCAGTGCGTGAAAACTCAAAAATATCGACAAAATTAACCGAATATATAGAGGATTCTGCCGACTCGGTTCTCATTAGTGATGATAAGGATGCATTTGAGCTGTTATCTGAGCAACAGGAGCAAAAGCTGTTGCTCGAAGCAATTGCATTGTTACCGGAACAGTGCCAGCGGGTGACTAAACTCCGGTTAATAAATGGTGTTAAAATTAAAGACATTGCTGTCATGCTGAATATTTCCGTTAGTACCGCAGAAAAACATATAGCCAAAGGGCTCGAACGGTGCGACGAATATGTGCGTCAGGCGTTAACGATGGCGACTCAGCAAAAAGACAATGTAGATAACAAGCAAAAGCAGAGTAACAAATAATGACTCAGGTGGTTAACTTTCCATCCACAGAAGATTCGGTAAGCCGGACTGCTGCACTATGGGTGGCCAAAATGGACAGTGGTGAGCTTGATGCAGACGAGCAACGGGCATTAAATGAATGGATAGCGCTTGATCCGACCCATAAAGCAGAGCTTATCCGCTTGGCAAAACTATGGGACAAAATGTCTGATATCGGCCAACGAGAGACCGGTAGAGAAAACCTCTCTAATGATTCACCAGTAATAAGACAGAAACTGAGCAGGTTTAGAGAGTTTGCGTTAAAAACGGCAGCTTGTTTAGTTATTGCGGTGGCGATACCTACAACTGTGTATGTTCAGGAACGCTCTTCGGCATTATCGACAAATGGGCACTTTCTGACCGACGTTGGACAACAGCGAAATCTTGAATTAGCCGATGGTTCCGAAGTTTTTCTAAATACTAATACGGTAGTCGATGTCGATTATACTCTTGAGCGTCGGGTGATTAATTTGCTCAAAGGTGAGGCAAACTTTGACGTTGCACCGGATAAAACCCGCCCGTTTGTTGTTAAGGTTAAAAACGGCGATGTCCAGGCGCTGGGTACCAGCTTTTCAGTGCGGGTAGCCAACGATCAGGTCAACGTTCTGGTCTCGCATGGTACGGTTAGAGTCAATGCCAGCGAAAAAACGCCCGATTCTTCTCACTCTACAAATCCACCTATTCAAACGCGTACTTCGGTTGTTGTTGGGGCTGGTAAGCAGGTAATTTTTAATGAGAAAGCCGTTGATTCTGTAACTCAGCAAGATGAGGTATCACTGGCTCAAAAGCTTTATTGGAAAAAAGGTTTTCTGGCCTTTGACGATGAGAGTTTGTCGTCGGTGGTTGAGGAAGTCTCGCGATATACCAAATACAACATCGTCATTGCCGATCCCGAAATTCGAACCTTGCGAGTCGGTGGTTTTTATCCGATTGATAATCTTGAAACTGTATTTACCTCATTAGAGATGAATCTTGGTCTCAGGGTCAAAAAAGTGGGTGAAAATGCTTACTACATCATGAAATCTTCATGATTGTAGGCGCAATTTTTTGGCTTCAAATAAAAATATTATAAATTATTTCATTTTGGAGTGGTGGATTTTTTCTTTTCATTTCTCTTAACAGGTAAGGCTAAGTCATCAAAGGTGGAGACTGTTTAGTCTTAGCAGACCAATGAGCGGTTTAGCCCAGAGTGGGAAATTAGTTGATTAGTAAGGGTTGTACATTAATAGCGTTTTTCCTGCTGATTGAATGTGTCGCATTATCTCCTGTGCGAGCACAGACGTCTGCAGTGCAAAACGCGATTTTTTTCGACATACCTGAGCTGTCAGCAGGTGACGGGTTGCGACGTTTTGCGCAGCAATCCGGATTAGCATTAATTTTCCCGCAAACACTGGTGGCCGAATGCAAAACCAACGCATTAAAAGGTCATTACCTTATTGAAGAGGGCTTAAATAAGTTGTTAGCCGATACCTCCTTACAGGGGATCGTTCATTCTGGTTCTACTCTGGTAGTAAAACCAAAGAACCCGGCACAAAAACAGCAGCTGCCTTCTTCTGACAACTTTGAGAGAACAGAAGAAATGAAAGTGAAAGGTTTGAAGGGAACGCTTACAGTCGGTGCGGCAGTTGCTGCTGCACTTGCATCCTCACAATTATCTGCACAAGAAGTTGAAGAAGCTCAGGAAACCAAAGCAGGTAGTGAATTTGAGAGTATTGTTATCACTGGTGTTCGTGGTAGTCCGCGCTCAGTAATCGAAAGTCCAACGCCCATCGACGTGTTCTCCAGTGAACAGTTGGAACGTCAGGGACAAGTTGGCTTATTTGAATCCTTACGTTACCTGGTTCCGTCTTTAAACCTGCCGCAGCGCGCTGGTGGAGGTACTGCAACCTTTATCGCTTCAGCCGGACTTCGAGGCTTAAATCCAGACCAAACCCTGGTATTGGTTAATGGTAAACGCCGCCATAAAACATCATTAATTAACACCAGTACAGGCTTGTTCAGTGGCTCTGCAGGTGTGGATTTGAATATGATCCCATCGTCAGCGATAAAGCGTATCGAGGTATTGCGGGATGGAGCTTCGGCACAGTACGGCTCGGATGCAATTTCTGGTGTGGTTAATATTATCCTTAAAGACAATGATGAAGGCGGCAAGGTGACTACCAGTACTGGCGCTAACTTTGACCGTGGTGATGGTGAAGTTAAAACACTGGGCGTTAACAGCGGTTTTAACATTGGTGATGATGCTTTTGTCAACGTCTCCTATGACTTTAACGATAAGAAGATCTCGAACCGTGCGCGCCCGGTAGCTTTGCCGGAAGATGGTGGGTTGGCCTTTTTTCCTCAGTTGGACGATGGCAGCTACGACCCACGTGAATACACCATGGATCGTCTGATCACCAAGAACTTTGGTAATTTTCCACAAACGGTTAATTCCTTTGCTTTAAACGCAGGTATGGATCTGGACGCGGCTCAGGTGTACTTATTTGCAACCTACGCTACTCGTGATTCAGAATTGATTTTTACCTATCGTCGTCCAACTGATGCGCGTAATGTGCCGGAGATTTATCCTTTTGGTTTCCGTCCGGTTGAAGAGATCCGCGAAGATGATTTTGAAGTGGTTGCCGGGGTGAAAGTGTTCGCCATGGGCTTCGACTGGGATGTATCGGCCAGCTATGGTTCTGATAAAGCAGACTGGCATAACCTTGAGGGGCTTAATGCCAGCCTGGGTGTTGCCAGTCCCACCTCATTTTTCTTGGGTGAAATGAACGCTGATGAGGCGATTGCCCAGTTTGATGCGACACGCGCTATCCTGCTTGATGGCAGTGACATGCAATTTTCGTTTGGTATGCAATATCGCTATGAAGGCTTTGAAATTGTCCGCGGTGAAGAACTGAGTTATGTCGATGGAAATACAGGCGCTGCGCCTGGAGCTCAGGGCTTTCCTGGTTTTGAACCTGGAGCAGAAAACGATGTGTCGCGTAACAATATAAACGGTTACGTCGATGTATCATGGGACGTTACTGATAAATTATTTGTGGCAGGGGCTATGCGTTATGAGAGCTTTACGGACTCTGCCGGTAACGAGACACTCTTTAAACTGAATTCACGATATGAAATCAGCGATGAAGTGGCTTTCCGTGCTTCTGCCAGTACTGGTTTCCGCGCCCCCAGTATTCAGCAGCTTGGTTTCCGTGGTAGTCGTGGCCAGTTCGTTGATTTGGACAATGATGGGGATGCAGAAACTATCGTTTTGCGCCAGACGTTACCTTCAACTGCACCAGCAGCCCGTGCGCTTGGCGCAGAGCCGCTTACACCTGAAAAATCCACAAACTTCAGTGCAGGTCTGACATTCAACCCGGCCATTAATCTCTCGGTCACGCTGGATGTGTATCAGATCGATGTAGATGATCGTATTGCAATGTCTACCCAGTTTAATCGTGGTGATACCCGTGCAGCAGCGGGTGGTGGTTCAATTGGTGACCAAATTTCACTGCTTCTTGATGCCGCAGGGTTTGACCAATCGCTGGGCGCAGTGAACTACTTTACCAATGCCATTGATACCCGAAGCCGTGGTGTTGATGTTGTTGCAACCTGGTCGCCCGAACTCGCGTACGGTGATATCACGTTAAGCGGCGCCTTTAACTACAACACAGTAGACGTAGTGCATGTAGATGATAACCCGGAAGAATTATCGGGTTTAGTGTTAGCCGATGGGACGCAGATTGAACAATTTGATCGTGCACGTCTGGGTACTTATACCGATGCAGTACCCGATTACAAGTCAACATTTTCGGCCAATTATGCAGTTGATGGCTGGTTAATGAATGCCCGTGCAACCTTGTTTGGCCCATGGAAAGTCATCGCCGCCACAGCAGAGCAGGATCGAGACAATGAGACTCAGTGGATCGTTGATTTAGAAGCTGGCTATGTGTTTGAAAACGGTGTTGAGCTGTTTGCCGGGGCGAATAATATCTTCAATACCTATCCTGAAGAACGTTCGATGAATGCCTTTGGTACAGGCTTTTACGATACCTATTCACCCTATGGATTCACGGGTGGAAGCTGGTATCTGAGAGCAGCCTACGCCTGGTAACCGGATGAGCTTCGTCAGTGGGGCCGGAAAGTCCCGCTTTTCTCTTTTTCTAGGAACAAAGAATTCAATTATGACTAACATAAGAAAGCTAGTATTACTCGGTAGTTTGCTGAGTCTGTTATTAGTTGGCTGTGATGCTTCAACTTCAGGTTCTGCAGAACCTCAGGCCACAGAAACGGCTCAACCAGTAAACGGTACAGAAATAATCTGGGATAAATTTGGCGTCCCACATATCTATGGAAGCGATGCCGCAGCGGTATTTTACGGCTTTGGCTGGTCTCAGGCCAAGAGCCAGGGCGATGTAGTGCTGCGATTATATGGCCAGGCCCGTGCCCGCGGTGCTGAGTACTGGGGTTCAGAATACGAAGATACCGACAAATGGTTACTCGGCAATGACGTACCTGAGCGTGGTAAACAATGGTATGACCAACAATCTGATGCCTTCAAACAAAACCTGGATGCTTTTGCGCAGGGGATTAATGACTATGCCACAAAGCATGGAGACACAATTGATCCTGAGGTGCTAAAAGTACTGCCAGTTACTGGTGTGGACGTGGTGACCCACGCTCATCGGCTGATGAATTTTATTTATGTGGCGAACCCGCGACGAGTGATAGGAAATGCTGCGCCACCGGTGAAATCTGGATCTAATACCTATGCTGTTATGCCACAAAAATCCAAAAGTGGTAATACGTTGCTGTTGCAAAACCCACATTTACCCTGGGTAACCGGGTTCTTTACCTATTATGAAGCACATTTGATTGGTCCGGATTTTGAAATGTACGGTGCAACCCAGGTGGGATTGCCGGTTATTCGCTTTGCGTTTAATCAGAATATGGGGATTTCCAATACCGTAAACGGCATGCTGGGCGCAACGTCTTATCATCTGACTCTACAAGATGGGGGGTATGTGTTCGACGGCGAAGTGCGTGAGTTTGAGTCACAGAGTAAAACTTATAAAGTTCTGCAGGATGATGGTAGTACGATTGAAAAATCACTGCTGGTAAGGAAAACTGTTCACGGAGCCGTATTTGAGCGGGATGATGGTGAGATTATAGCGCTGCGAGTAGCGGGTCTTGACCGGCCCGGCATGCTGCAACAGTACTTTGATATGCTGCAGGCCAAGGATTTTGAAGAGTTTCAGACCATCATGAAGCGCCTGCAAATACCTACCTTTAATATCACTTATGCAGATAAAGCCGGTAACATCGAATACCTCGATAATGGTATCTTACCCAAACGTGATAAAGGCGATATGGCTTTCTGGAAAGGGCTTGTGCCGGGGGATACTTCTGAATACCTTTGGAATGAAATCCACAGTTATGACGAATTACCTAAGGTCATTAATCCGCCCAGTGGCTTTGTGCAAAATGCGAATGATCCACCATGGGTCGCTACCTATCCACCTGTTTATAAACCAGAAGATTTTCCTGATTATGTTGCGGTGAAGGGGCCTATGTCGTTCCGAGCTCAACAAGCAGTAAAAATGATGGTGGAACGCGACAAATTAAGCTTTGATGATTTTGAAGAGATCAAAACGTCTACTTATGCGCTGATGGCTGATCGTATCTTGGATGAGTTGCTGGCTGCTGCCGCTGATGATGAAGACCCTGACATGCAGGCTGCAGTTAAACTGTTGGCTGAGTGGGATCGTACATTCGCCGAAGACAACCGGGCAGGCATGCTGTTTGAAGCCTTTGCCACTGAGTTTTCTGGTCCGCCTCCCCGTTTCCTTGGCAAAGACAATTATAAGACTCCATGGTCTCTGGATGCACCAATCACTACACCTGTGGGTCTAAATGACGCTGCGGAAGCCGTGGACATGCTGCGGGTAGCGATCGCGAAAACCAAAGAAAAATATGGCAGGATTGATCCGCGCTTTGGCGACATTAACCGCTTCATTATTGAAGACGTTAATTTACCTGGTCACGGTGGTTTCGGTAATTTAGGTGCGTTTAATGTGATCACCTGGATGGATCCGGATGGCGACGGTATTCGTGAGCCCTATCACGGTGAGACCTGGGTGTCTATGGTTGAATTCTCAACGCCAATCAAAGCAAAAGGAATGATGGCGTATGGCAATTCACGTCAGAAGGGCTCGCACCATTATTCAGATCAACTGCAATTTCTGCATAGCGACGAGTATCGGACGTTATGGCTGCAACGCAGCGAAATTGAAGCGAATGCTGAAGCAAAAGAAGTGCTGACTCAACCATAGGAACAACACATGAAGAAGACAATTATTAGTTTCTGTGTTGCTACCACTTTCGCCGCCTGTGTTCAGGCGGCGACAACACAGAGTTTTAGCTCGGTACAAGCAGACGTGTTTGCCCAGAAAGGTTCGGTATCCCAGGCCTGGGGTGATTATGATAACGACGGTGATCTGGATTACCTGATTTCTATTAAAGGCGGCGAAGTCCGCTTGTACCGCAACGACAACGGGATGTTCGTTAGCGTTGGCGCTAAGCTTGGATTGCCTGTTTCCGGTGATCAAATTCGCGGCGTATCCTGGGGCGATTATGATAACGATGGTTATCTTGATATTATCGGCGGCTCCAATGAATATCCTTTTGCCAGCCGTTCTTATGTCTGGCATAACGAACAGGGTAAAAGCTTTACAGAAGTCGGCGTTGAAACAGGCCTGGCTAATTACGGTCGCATCAGTCGGCAAACCAACTGGGTTGATGTCAACAACGATGGTCAGCTGGATGTGTATGCTGCTGACCGTGCTGGCGCTAACGCGTTGTTTTATAATCAGGACGGTAAGTTTATCCCGGCTAAATCTGAATCAAAGATTTATGATGTACGCTGGACGGTAGGCGCCTGTTGGTTTGATATCGATAGCGATGGCGATCTGGACTTGTTCCTGGCTAATCAAAACGGTCAGACCGATGCAGTGGTCAGAAATGATGAAGGAATATTTACCGATATAGCCAAAGAGCTGGGTATGGAGCAAAGCAGCCGCTCCCGCGTCGAAGGTGGCGTAGGTTGTGCCGTTGGTGATTTTAATAATGACGGTCGTCTGGATTTGTACGTGGCGACCTATGGCCTAAACCTGCTATACCAGAATAATGGTGATGGTAGCTTTACCGAAGTAGGTAAAGCCATGGGTGTTCAGGATCCGGATCATACGGTGGCAGCGGCCTGGGGTGATTACGATAATGACGGATTGTTAGACTTAATTGCTGTGGGTTACCACAAAGTTGATGGTGTTTCAGAGCCTTACGGCAAGTTATATCACAATACCGGGACTGGCTTTACAGTGGACGAACGTTTCCCGGAACTGGTAACAGCCGGTGATCATGGTGTTGAGTGGGTCGACTACAACAATGATGGTGCATTAGACCTGTCGGTCACTGATGGTTATGGCGATACCGGAGGCCATTTTGTGTTCCGCAGTCATCTGGATGATGAGGCTAGAGCCCGTATGTTGTCGATTCTGGTAACCGACAGTAAAGGGCATTATACCCAGGCTGGTGCTGAAGTACGTTTTTATAATCAGGCTGGCGAGGTCCTGGGTACCCGAATGGTATCAACTGGCGGTGGGTATAATGCGCAAAGTGCACGCCCGGTTTACTTTGCTGCGCCGAAACTGGCTCCGGTAACCGTTAAGGTTCGGTTTATGGGTAAGGCAGAACCGGTTGAAGTGACTCTCTCGGCTGATGAGTTCAGTCAGCGTCCCTACATTATCAAGCGGCCAAATAAGTGATTGTGGATATCACTCGGGTTAACCTGAGTATTTAAAGGGTCCCTAATTGTCTGTTGAATGATTCAATGAGGCAAGGGTGAGACTGGCCTGGTTCGCTGGGTCAGTCTCACATTTAATTTTAAAATGCGCTGGGATTTAACCCGCCATCAAGCAGAATATTTTGCCCGGTGATATAGCCGCCATACTGGCTGGCCAGAAAAGCACAGGTATTGCCAAACTCTTTAGGATCGCCAAAGCGGTTGGCGGGTACTTTGGCGGCGAGCTCTTTCGCTACCGTTTCTTTGTCGTTGCCAGTTCGACCCATGCCCGCATTTAAAACGCCATCTAAACGGTCGGTGGCGAAGTAACCCGGTAAGATATTGTTGATGGTGACATTTTTGTCGGCCACAGTACGGGCGATACCGGCCAGAAAAGCCGTCAGGCCAGCGCGGGCTCCACTGGAAAGATCCAGTCCGGCAACCGGCATTTTTACCGTCATTGACGTAATGTTTATGATACGGCCAAAACCACGTTCAACCATGCCATCAAGCACCTGCTGCACCAGGTTAATCGGTGTTAGCATGTTCATGTTTATGCCGTCCACCATGGCCTCATTATCCAGTTCACGGAAGTCTTTGAGTGGTGGTCCACCATTGTTATTTACCAGAATATCCGGTGCCGGGCAGGCCGCCAGCAGTTTGGCCTGTCCTTCAGGTGTGCTGACGTCACAGGCAACCGGCGTGACTGTGACGCCGGTTGCGTCACTCATTTCTTTAGCTACAGAGGCCAGTCGTTCTGCATTCAAACCGTTGATCACCAGATTAACCCCGGCGTCTGCCAGTGCCTGAGCGCAGGCCCGGCCCAAGCCACGGCTAGAGGCGCAGACAATGGCATGCTTACCTTTAAGTCCTAAATCCATACAACCTATCCTTACGTGTTGTGACCTGTTGGCATGATGCCAGCAGGCAAAGAAACCTTAGCGTCTCATCTTACCGGCTTAAAGCTGTATGAAAAGAAGATCTGTCGTTAAATTGGGCGCATACAACGAGAAGTTAGCCTGGGCATAGCCGCACTCTGAGACGGAGGGAATGTTGTTGGGACGGGGCAGTGAGAGATAAACGCTAAAATCGTTGTCGCTATTGCCAGGGGACGTAGTCACGGCTAGCTCGCCCTGATGAAATTCAACAATACGTCGGGCCAGAAACCCCTGACCAATAATGCCCAGGGGAGCCGTTGTTATATGCAGGGTAGTGACGGGAGCTAGTTGCTCTGATTACTGAACCTGAGTGAATGTTGCTGAAGTGATATCGTCGGGGTGTTATCGCTGCCATCGGCATCATTTTTACTTTCATTGCGATAAATCACACAGTGAGCCTGCTAACAGACTCAACATTGTGGTGAATTTCCGTATACTGGGGAACAGGTAAAGTCCAATCACTCGTGCAAACCATCTTTATCTGTAATGAAGCCAGCGTAAGACTGGCTCTGACAATCAGGAGTACCCTATGCCTGCCCCGATAAATACATTTAAACAGGCTATCACCGGTGACACAGCACAAATTGGTTTGTGGCTGGGACTGGCGAATAGTTATACCGCCGAATTGCTCGCTGGTGCTGGCTTTGACTGGCTGCTCATCGACGCGGAACATTCACCCAATGACTTGCGCACCATACTTGAGCAATTGCAGGCCATTGCGCCTTATCCAGCAGTGCCCATCGTGCGCCCGCCGTGGCCGGACGCGGTGCGTATAAAGCAAATTCTGGACTTGGGTGTGCAAACCATTCTGGCGCCCATGGTCGATACGGCCGGACAGGCTGCTGAAGTGGTGGCTGCCACCCGTTATCCACCAGAAGGGATCCGCGGTGTTGGCAGCCCGCTGGCCCGGGCGTCGCAATTTAACCGCACTAAAGATTATCTGGAAACCGCTAACGATCAGGTCTGCGTGTTGATTCAGATTGAAACGGTGATCGGTGTGGAAAATCTCGATGCTATTTTAGAAGTCGACGGGGTGGATGGTATTTTTATCGGCCCGGCGGATTTAAGTGCATCCATGGGCTACCTTGGCGATCCGGGGCATGATGAGGTGCAAAAGGTTATCGAGGCCTGCATTGCTAAAATCGTAAAGGCCGGTAAAGCGCCGGGCATACTGATTGGCGATCAACAACTGGCCTTACGCTATATTGAGCTGGGAGCGATGTTTGTAGGCGTAGGCACCGATACCGGTTTATTGCTGAATGCTTCGGCAGCACTGGCTGAGTCGTTTAAGCCGGATTTGGTCACGCCCGTGCCACAAACCGGCAAACGGTCGGTTTACTAACCTGCCACTGATTGAGGGTAAAGGAGACGTTATGAAGCTTGCGTTACTACTTGTCATTTGCTGGTGTATCGCCGGGTGCCAGACAACAACTGATAACCCTAAACCAGCGCAAACGCCCATAATATCGGAATTTACCCTGCAGGAAGCCACCATAGCTGATATTCATCAGGCCATGATGGCTGGCGAGCTGAGCGCAGAGGCGCTAACCAGACAGTACCTGGAGCGCATTGCCAGGCTTGACCAAAGTCGCTTTTTAAACGCTATCGTCACGGTAAATCCGCAGGCACTGGTCCAGGCCCGAGCCCTGGATGCCGAGTTTGCCCGCAGCGGAAAACTCAGGCCGTTACATGGCATACCGGTTATTGTGAAAGACAATTATGATACCCGTGGGCTGCAAACCACCGGTGGTTCGGTAGCGCTGAAAGGCGTTACGCCGCCCGATGATGCCTTTCAGGTGGCGCGCTTAAAGGCGGCTGGTGCCATCGTACTAGCTAAATCCAATATGGCCGAGTGGGCCTTCAGCCCGAGCTGGACCATGAGTTCTGTGGCAGGATTAACCCGTAATCCGTATGATCTATCACGTAGCCCGGCAGGCTCTAGTGGCGGCACCGCCGCTGCAGTTGCTGCCAATTTGGGGGCAGTAGGGCTGGGCACCGATACAGGCAATTCCATTCGCGGACCAGCCTCTCATAATGCGCTGGTGGGGATCCGCAGCACCATGGGCTTAACCAGTCGTGATGGTATTATTCCGCTTTATTTACGCAATGATATTGGTGGCCCTATGGCTCGCACGGTTGAAGATGCGGTGCGCGTGCTGGATGTGATTGCTGGCTATGATGAAGCCGATCCCATCACGGCGAGGAGCCAGGGACAGCGTCCCGCCAGTTATCTGAGCTCCTTGCAGGCCGATGGCCTGCAAGGAGCAACCATAGGCGTACTACATTATTACACCGATACCGCCACCATTGATGACGAAATTAATACGCTGTTTAATCAGGCAGTGAGCGACCTGATAGCGCGAGGTGCGCAGGTGATCACCGTAGCTATCGACGATTATGCCAGCCTGATTAAAGATAACTGGTGTAATACTTTTGTCAGTGACGTTAATGGTTACCTCAACTCTGTGGCAAACGTTTCCCGTTATGATTCGCTGCAGGCGATTTACGACGCACAGTTGTATTCGGTGCCCATAAAAGAATCTCTGGAGTATATGCTGGACCCGGAAAATCAGGGGCAGGACTGCGGTGATCTTTACACCAATCCGCGTAATAGTCATTTTCGTGAGCAAGTAGTAAAGGCTATGGATGAAGCGGGTGTTGATGCGCTAATTTATCCTACCTGGAGTTTTCCGCCGCGCAAAATTGCGGATACCGAGGGGCATAAAGGGGACAACAGTCAGCATATTGCCCCGCACACCGGCCTGCCAACCATTACCGTTCCCATGGGATTCACCCGTGAGCAGCGTTTACCCGCAGGGATAAGCTTTGTAGGTCGTTTGTTTGCCGAATCAACTCTCATCAGGTTGTCTTATAGTTACGAACAGGCAACGGGCCATCGTAAGCCACCACCGGGTTTCTAAGGTGTGAGTAATGCCCGCTGGCTAGCAGCTTGTTGGTGCTGTTCGAGTAGTTTCTTACGGATGTCTTCAGTCGTATTGTCCGCTTCAATAAGCCAGTAGTAATCGATCCAGCCGCCTGGACTACTGGCGGAGTAAGATGTTTTCTGTTGCCCGCTCATCAAAGGGTAGATCAATAGTGGCGCAGCGTTATCACCAATTGTCGCTACCAATTGTTGCAGGGCTTCAGACGTCGCATCCGGTAGAGGCGTTAAAGCCTGCAGCGCCGCATAGAAACGGAAATTGTGTATATTTACCTCTGGCGCCGTGTTGGCAATCCGTTCGGCAATCCGTTCGGCAATCCGACCTCGTAAATAGCTGATAGCGGCCTCACTTTCACCGCTTTGCAGGTAGTTTTGATAAAGCAGAGGCAACAGGCTAAAAATTCGATTGTCGAGTAAGGGTAATTCAAGCATTAACTGCCGGGCGACATCAGCTGACTGTTGTGGCTGAGTAAAGCGCTGTAAGCCCTGCCAGAATCTGGCGTGGGGCGTGTCACCCAGTAAGCTTGCGGTGTGTCTGAACCACTGCTCAGCCTGCTCTTTATCGCCCAGCTCCAGATATAACAGGCCCGTATAAGCGGAGTTGACTCCTGAGGCTGAGTCGATGTCTGCTGATTGCAGCATACTGGCTACTGCCGCGCTTAATTGCCCCTGCCGATGTAAAATTTTCGCCTGCCAGACATAGGCCCAGGTATAATTGCTGTCGATACTAATGGCGTTTTGCACCGCTTTAAGTGCTACCTGGTATTCATTGCGCCAGAAATGCACTATGGCCAGATTAACGTTGATCCATGGGGAGAGCGGATCAAGCTCGTAGGCCTGCTGTGCGCGGGAAAGAGCGGCATCAAAACGGTTACGGGCCAGCTCCAGCTCAGAATAGATATACAGGGCGGTAGCGTGATTAGGCTGACGATCGAGAATGCCATTCAATGTGGTTTCCGCTGAACTGAAATTGCCTGCGGCGGTAGCAATGATCACGCTGGCCAGTAACGCATTGGTTTCGTGTGGATTGCTGCGTAATGCTGTGGAAATGGCGGCTGCGGATTTTTGCAACGCTTCTTCGCGGGGCATAAAGGCGTCATGAAAATCATGACGGGCATAAAGGTACGCCAGCTTGCCGTGGGCGGCGGCAAAATCAGGTGCGAGCTCTACCGCCTGTTGGAAGGCAGCTTCAGATTTATAGATCCACTCGCTGGTTTTGCCGTTCATCAGCCAGTAATTACCGCGCAGATAGTACTGGTAAGCTTCGATATTGTCTGGCGAGGATGTCTGAGTTACCGCAGCTTCATTATCCAGGGGCAATAGTGCTTCATTCAGGTGCCGGGCTATATTTTGCTGAATGGCAAATAAGCTGGACGCTGTATTGGTGTAACTTTCAGACCACACCACGCGGTCAGTTTTTGCATCGATAAGGCGAACAGCAATTTTAAATTCGTCATCTATACGTCTGACGCTGCCTTCTACCAGAAAACGTACGCCCAGCGACCGAGCCACATCAGACAAACTATTACGCTCTGAATTGGTGACCGCCAGAGTAGAGTAGCGCGATGGTACGTCGAGATTCTTGTTGCGGGTGAGGGAATTGGTGAGCTCCTCGGTAATACCGTCGGCAAAATAAAGCGTGTCATCATCATTACTCAGTTGCCTGAGTGGTAACACGGCTACCGAAATGCGTTGTACATCGGCCTCGATGGTATCGTTTGTGACTGTTTTAGTGAGCGTAAACACCACAACCGCCACTAGTACAAATAGGACAACAGCAACAAACAAGGCCTTTCTGCTGACTACCGGGGCAGCGGAAAGCGCTTTTTGTGGTGCAGGTTGTGTCGCTGGTGCCGGGTCTGCAGGAGGCTCTAATGCCTCCTGAGCAGGTATTCCTGACGTCACAGATTCTGTGCTATCTGGCGACGGGGCGGGTTCTGGTGGTGGCGGGGTGGTTTGCCAGTTAACTTCACCACGTAATCGATAGCCTTTTTTCGGCACGGTCTGAATAAGCCGGCGTTGCTGACTATCGCCAAGCGCCTGACGTAACTGAGAAATGATCCGGGTTAATGCTTCTTCCACTACCACCCGACCGTTCCAGACATCGCGCAATAATTCACCACGTTCCACCGTGTCGCCGGCATTGCAGGCAAGCAGGTAAAGCACGTGCATGGCTTTCGGTTCAATGCGCCGAATATCCCTGCCTGTTCGGATAGTGTGATCGCCAATATCCACCACGATGGCGTTAATGGTAAAGCATCCTTTGCCGGGTGGGGGATTAAATGACAACCTTAGGTCTCCGGAATTTCATTAGATTTTATTGTAACTCATTATAAAAAAAGAAATAAATAAACCATTAGTTATTCTTTAGGTTTTAATTTGTTGTTCATCAGGCAGCTTAGCGAGTCGTGTTACATACTCAATCGAAATTTAAACAAGTAGTGGCCTTTTGGTTAACAAGCAAGTTTGTGCATGTCGACAGAGGATAAGGCTAACAAATAACTGTTCGTTGTGTTGAGGAAAAAACTATGCCTTTCATTAACCGTATCAAAAAGCCGTTGCTCGTTGCTGTATGTTGTTCATTTGCTGGTGGCGTAATGGCAAGCAGCCAGGTTACCACCGAGTCTTTTCAACTAAAAACCAGTATGCGCGATGTGAATGGCGTTCGCGAAATTGAACAGGGCGATTTTGCTAAAGGTATTGCCCGTACTAAAGCAACACTGGCTCGTACCAGTGTGAGTGTAAACCGCTTACCGCTGGTGAATAACCTTTGTGTTGCTTATGTAGCGGTTGGTGACTTAGACAGTGCAAAAGCGCACTGTGATGAAGCTGTTGATGCCAGCAACAACAACGTATTCGCTCTTAACAACCGTGCAGTGATGCACTGCCTGGCCGATAACACTCCGGCATGTATTGCTGATTTAACCCTGGCCAATGAGAGAAAAACCAAGCAGCGTATTGTTTCGCAAAACCTGCAACTGGCCAAACAACGAGATTTGCTGAGCAAAAATTAATTGCAGATGTTCCCTCTGTGAGCTGTAGCCCCTGGCAAAAGGGGCTCTTATCGGGGTGTTGGTAACACGGATTACCGTTTATACCCCACAGGCTGTCTAGTCAGTCTGCAGCCCCGGCTTCGCCGGGGCTTATTTTTTTGTTGGCGAGTGTTTTTGCAGTTTACGTTGCAGGCTGCGCCGGTGCATACCTAACGCTTCTGCCGTTCTGGAAATATTACCGTCATGCTCGGCGAGGATCCGCTGAATATGTTCCCACTCGGCTTGTGCCGCAGTCAGCGGTTTATGTTCAGCTGTTGTGGTAGCTGGTTGTCCCTCAAGTTTACTGATAAGTTCATTAAAGCTGGCTGGTTTCGCCAGGTAGTCCGTGGCCCCGCGTTTCATTGCGGTTACCGTGGTGGCAATGCTGGCGTAGCCAGTCATGATGATCAGGTGTTGTGGCTGATAGCGGGCTTTCAGTGCACTGATAAACTCAAGACCCAGTTCGTCGCCAATCATCATGTCCAGTAATATGCCATAACAGGGCGTGGCTGGCGCTGCCAGGGCTTCACTGGCCTGAGCATAGGTCGTTACTGAATAATTCCCCGTTGTAGCAAAGCGCCGTGCCAGAACCGCTGTAAGTCGCGTGTCATCATCAATAATTAGTAATGGCTTAGTCAACCCTGGGTTCTCCCTGATTAGCCAAGGGCAGTTCAATCAACGTTGTTACCAGATTGCTGCTTTTCTCCCAACTGACCTTGCCGCCACATTTTTCAATGGTAGCGTTCGATAAGACCGCGCCTACACCAAACCCCGACTCACTGTGAATAAAGCGGGAACCTAACAGTTCCTTAGGGAAAGGGTTGTCTTTATTTATTGGATTGGTGACAGTTAATCGAAAAACGGATTGCTCAGCGTCCACGCTCACCGTTACGGCACTGCCTGAAGCAGCGTCACAAGCGTTAATCACAATGTTGGCCAGAGCGGGGATCAGGGTGCGGTCGCCTTTAACGCTGTCTGTCACATCTATCCGGGGCGGCCAGCTGATTTCAGCTTCAGGGCGGGCGAGCAGCAGTAAATGCCTGATTGAAGTAATCAACGCGGCGGCTTCAAACAAGCTGGTTCTTGATTCGCGAACATCGTCCGCCACGTCACGCCAGTTTTTCAATAAGGTTTCGAGCTGAGTAAACTGCCCCTCAAGCTCAATAAGTAAGCTATCGTCGAGGCTTTCCTCGAGTTCCTCTAAAATCAACCGCATGGTTTGCACCGGAGTAGCCGCATCATGGGTAAGCTGTGCTGCGGCAGTGCCGATGGCCAGTAACTGTTCGTCTCTGAGCTGGCGTTCACGAAGCTGTTGAATGGCCGCGGTTTTTGCGCCCAGCTGTAAGCGAAAATAAAAGATCACAGTGGTGACCAGTAAACTGGTTAATACAAAACTTAGTACCATTCCCTGGGCATGATTTTGCATCATAGCTGAGTGGTGGTCGGCAGCTGGCACAATGAGTTGCAGGCTTTGCCCCACGATACTGACAGCCAACACCACAAAGCCAGCTTTAAAAGGCAGCAACATCAAGCTCAACACCAGTGGTACCAGCAAAATACTGCTGAAGGGATTACTGGCTGCCCCGTTCAGGGCGATGAAAATATTGACCAGGCCGATCTCCAGTAACGCCAGAAACAAAGTGAAACCAGCAGGAATACGGCGTCGGCCAAAAATAAGAAGAAACAACAGCAGTAGCATGTTAGCACCAAATTAAATCATTGTGGGCTAGTATACCGGAGTTTTGCGAAGACGGTTTGACCGGGCGCAAGAGAGCAAAAAAGAAAAGGTGTGGCATTTATCGTCCGCAACAACGATTAAGCCAAGCCGCCACACCTCTTTTCAGACCTTTAAAATTGCCACTGAAACCCTGCGTAAACCGCACGCCCCATACCCGGCACCGCTATCCCGTAGGGAATGCCATTGAGAGACATGGTCATGCCCTGGCCGGTGTAGGTGCCGCCGGTAGGATTGAAGTAAAACTTATCGAGCAGGTTTTCAACACCGGCATCGATGCGAAATGAAGCCCACTGGTGACTCACCTGCAGATTCAGTAAGCCATATCCTGCGGTTTCAATTTCATTACGGATCGCAGACACCTTTTTCTTGTTACTTGCTAACACCCATTCAAGACTACTCTGCCAGCCATCCAACCGATGTGATAAGGTTAATGAGCCTTGTAAAGGAATGACCTGATATAACCCAGAACCAGTGTCTTTATTTTCGCCACTGGTGGCACTCAGGCTGCCATCGAGTTGCCAGTGGCCGCTGCTACCATGGCTGATATGCCAGGTGCCACTTACATCCGTACCATAGATGCGGGCAGACTGGTTGTCGTAGCGCAATACGTTAAATTGATCCGGCATCCACATCATATTGGCCGCTACTGCATCGATATAGTCATAAATGTAGGTATAGTAACTGGTAACGGTTAGCGAATTATGTTGCTCATCCTGCCAGCTGATACTCGCTGAAATAGTATGGGCTTGTTCTGGTGACAATGACGCATTTCCCACGTAGCCGTTGCCATCGCCAACCAGGTTATTCATACCGGCAGCCATCATCCATGACGACCAGGTGTATTTCTCATACAAGTTGGCTGAACGCACCTTGTGAGCGTAGCCGAACTCAGCATTAAGCTCACGGCTCGCCTGATAGCGCGCTACAAGCGTGACATCAAAGTTGTTGTCGGTGGAGCTGCGTGAGCCATTGTTAAAAGCCAAGGCTTCCATCATTTGCATACCGGGTGCATTAGCACCCATGGCATAACCTTCTGCCTCACCGGTTTGCATGGCTACATTTTCATAGCGCAGGCCATACATAAGTAACCAGTTAGCAGCGGTTGCATGTTCACGCTCAGCATAAATGGCAATGCGATCACGCTGGCCATCATTAATATTTAAGAACGTACCGGGGCCCATTCCACCACCCGATGGCGTCCAGTAATCGTCGAGACTATATTGCTGAAGCTCCAGCCCAACACGCAGAACATCATTGGCAGCCAGATAATAATCGGCTTTTACGGTCAGGCCATTGTTGTCTGACTCACTGTACATGGGCATTCCGGCCGCACAGGTGCCCTCCGGGTCGCCCATAAAACGGATCGGTGTGCAGGGCATTCCCATCATGGCATTGCTGCCATACCAGAATTGTTTATCAGCACCAAAATTCATCATGTGGTCCACCTCTTCATGGTAGACACGGGTCGTTACCTGACCCCAATCAGTGTCGCGATGCCATGCCAGGTTGAGGTTGATTTGTTCATTATCCAGTAAATCCATGCGCTGATTCGGGTAAAGCTGCAGAGGCATATCCTGATAGCTCAGTCTGGCATCAAGGCGGTTATTCTGATCGGCCTGCCAGGCAAAACGTACGCTGTGATTTTGGTTTTCATAGGCACTGGACCCCACCTCATCGAGGGCAAGTTGGTGATTCGGTCGGCCAGTGGTTGTCTGTGTTTTAAATGCTTCGGCGGCTGAGTAGTTATTGGCTTCACTCCAGTTCCCCGTATAGCTGAGCAGGGTAGTCTTTGAAACATATTGCAGCGAAAGGTTTGCACCGCGGGCATGGTTATTACTTCGGTAGAAACCGCCAGCCTTGCCGGAGAACGTTGCCGCGCTGCCAGATGAAAACTCAGGTGGCAGCGACTGTACAATAATAGAGCCACCGAGACTGTCGCCGCCGACGCTGACGGGCGATAACCCGGCATAGACGGTTAACGAGCCTACGTCACCTGGTGCCATGTAGGATAGCGGCGGATTCATGTGGTTTGGACAAGAGGATATCAGGTCCATGCCATTTACTTTCACCCGCAGGCGGTCGTCGGCCAGGCCGTGAATTGCTGGCAGACTGGATAAACCGCCAGCGGCATTGAGATGGACGCCGGCTAAACCACGCAGCAAACTGGCGGTGTCAGCGTTAGCGGCACCTTTGCGTTCAATTTCGGTATCGCTCAGTACAGCGGTATGACCTGACAAAATATGACCGGTATGATCCTCAATCGTAATGTGTTCAATATCAGTTTCCGCCGGACTCGCGTTGGCATAAGCGAAGTCACTAAGAACGCTAACAGACAATGTGATGGCGAGTGCCAGTCGGCTGCGCGAAAACCTGCCGTGCTGTGGGTGTTTCATTAAAGCTCCTGAGTGTCAGTGTCAGGCTAAAGTTGTTATTTAATATCAGGGGCCTGACTAAGTGACCTAATGATAACGAAACCGGCTGTTCAGCCAATGCGGCATATTGTCGCATTGGCTGGTTTACAGAAGCAGGACATTAACGTTCACGCAATTTGATTTGTTGGCATTTACCCACCTGTTGCTGGCAGCCTAAGCGGATCCTTTTAGCAAGTTGTCGCTCATTGAGATGGTGTTTTGCGATGTGATTGACAGGGATATCAGAGCTGCACTGTAACGGGCATTTATCACAGGTACCCGCACCGCCGCATTCCCAAGGCCGATGGATGTCATGCCTGGCGAGTGTATCAAACACGGTTTGGTCTGCGCGGGACGCCAGCTTGTCAGGCTCTGCTGAGAAAGCAAAATTCTCTGTTAGCATGCAGGAGGGGCTTGTCCGGATGCACGCGCAACCGGTTAATTAACAGGTTGTCGCCACTGAATGCCAACAGGTTAGAGGCAATGGCAAAAATGATGATCAGCGGATTTTGCTGACGGGGCAAGTCGTCAATTGGCGGTTGCAGCAATACTGGTTCACTGGGTCGGGCGCTGCCGGCATAAGCCTGGCGGGCTATAGTGGCCACTTGTTCAGCACTGATTTGCCACGGCAAACTGTTACTGGCGGCGAATAATCCGGCCGCTTTGTTGCCCGATATGAAAGGTGGATGAGGCCATATCGTCGAAACTAACCACCCATAGAGGGTTTAACCACCGCTGGCCTTGCGGGAGCGTAAGGGAGAAATATTGTTGATTGCTGCTGTGCCCGTGTAAGCGCCCCGGCAATAGCCCTGGCCTGAGCCTGACTCAGTAAATCCAGCGGCGCGCCGGTTGCGGCGTCAACCAGGTAAATAGCATGCTGCCCGGCGACTGAACGGAAACGGTATACTGGCTATAACAATAAAGTGACCAGTTTACTATCGGTAGCATCCGGGTAATCAGAAATATGCTGCGCCGTTGAATAAGTGACGTCTTTAAGCTGAAGAGACACTGACAGCGGGTGGGTAAGTGGTTCGCCATGAATATTCAGACAAACCAAATACAAGCCGGCGACGGCCTACAGAATAAACTGCACACCGACCAGTCGCATCAGCCATTTGTGTAGCGTTCTCGCTTGTTGTATCACAAACTAATCGTAATGGGCCAAAAGCGCCAGAAAACCACATATCAGCAGCAACTACAATTGCGTTTGTGTTTTTCCAGTTTGCCCACACCGGGATTAAACGTGTTGGTGGGATCAATACGCTGGTAAAAGGCGGCGAGCCCCTCTTCCGCTTTATACAGGTGACCTACGTTATGTTCTGCAGGGTATTTGGCGCCGCGACTGTCCAGGATGCGTAGCATTTCTGCTTTCACCTCTTTGCTATCCACGCCTTTTTTCAGGACATAATCCTGATGGAATACATGACAGAAGAAATGCCCGTAATACAGTGATTTGTCGATTTTACTCGCGAGCGACTCGGGCAGTTTCTCTACCCAGTCATGCTCATTGCGGCGCAGGGCAATATCCAGTGCCAGAATCTCCCCGACCTCTTTCTGGTGGAGTAACTGATAGCGCACGGCGGCGCCAGCCGCGGCAAAACGGTGTAAAAAGGCACTGCCTGACTCGCGTTCGGTACACTCGAAAAAGCCGCCTACCTGTTCGTTTTCGAAAAAGGCCGGTAAAAACGCCTGCGCTTCGGCAATGCCTTCATCGCTCATTTTGAGGATCAGGTGATGTTCATACTTTTCACGGTATGTGAGCATGCGGTCGGGCAGGTGCTCGCGAAGCAATCCAGATAAGCCTTGCATGAGGCGGTCGGTGAGAAAATCAGGAACGAAAGAGACCTTATTGAGCACCGCGTCGATACGGCCTTTCAGGGCAAACATTTTGGGTAACCGGTTGGTACCCAGATGTTTTACGCTGAGAAAAGTATCTTTGCCGTATTTGGCGGCAATATCGAAAATATCGCGGTGAATATATTCGCCTACTTCCGGCAGGTGAGTGAATTCAGCGAGGATATGGCGTCGCAGCCGGGTTAGCGTATCCGGGTTATTGGTGCCGATATAAAAGGTTTTTTCTTGTTTAGCCACCGCAAAAGTGTCGAGTCGAACGGCAAATACCGCCAGTTTACCGGCACAGCCACTGGCCTCGTAAAGCCGGCTGGTATCGGCATTAAAACGGCTGGGGGTATCGGCATCTACATCGCGCAATCGCTCGGCGTAATCCGATGCGCTGGCTTTTTTGTCGCTGGCCGTGGTGGCGTGATCAAAGTTACCGCTTTCCAGATTAGTGAGTATTTCCTGGGGCGTATCACCCAGTTCTATATCCAGGTGATTGACCAGCTCCAGCTTGCCTTCGGCGGTGACCTGAGCGAATAGTGCCAGCTCAGTGTATGCCGGGCCACGCTTAACCAGCGCGCCACCCGAATTATTGGCAACGCCGCCCACAATGGAAGCGCCTAAGCAGGATGAGCCGATGACCGAATGCGGAGCGCGGCGCAGAGGTTTAAGTGTGGTTTCCAGTTTATGCAGGGTGGTCCCCGGAAAGCTCAGTACCTGTTCACCATTGCCCAGCACCACCAGGTTATCCATGGCCAGAGTATTGATAACTACCACGTCGCGGTCGTAGTCATCGCCGCTCGGCGTGGATCCTTCGGTCAGACCGGTTTTTGCTGCCTGCATTATAATAATGCAGTTATTATCAACGCAGACTTGCAGGGCGTGCCACAGGCTGAGTAACGTATCGGGAAATAACACTGCCAATGCTGTGCCTGAGCCGGAACGCCAGCCTGAGCGGTAGTGCTCAGTACGCCGATCGCCGGTGGCTACTTTGTCCTCACCGAGCAGCTGGATAAATTGTGAGAGGATAGGGGAATGACTCATTGTGTTGCTCCTGTACTCAGACCCGGATAAAATATTATTGCCAAACCGTACTGCATTGTCAGCCTAACGGACCTTTTATATTCAGACCATATAACGCCAGCATTAAGATAGCGCCGGATAATGCCACATAATAAAACGTTGGTAACAATGTTTTGCGCAGGGTGGTACCTTCCTGACCCAGTAATCCCACCGTGGCACTGGCTGCCACTACATTGTGAATAGCAATCATATTGCCTGCAGCGGCGCCCACGGCCTGCCCGGCGATGATCAATGCCGGCGACAGGTTCAGGCTCATTGCCGCCTCAAACTGAAATTGGCTGAACATCATATTCGACACTGTATTAGAGCCGGCAATAAAGGCCCCTAACGCACCGATCGTCGGGCTAATTAAAGGGAAGGCTTCGCCAAAGAGATTGGCAAACAACAGGGCACTACTCATAGGCATGCTGGGCAGTTCGGCTAAATTAACGCCGGAGTTAATGAACAGGCGTACCATGGGTATGGTAAACATCAGTACAAATCCGGCACCAACAATGGTTTTTCCGGATTCTCTTAAGGCCGTGATAAAAGTATGTTGCCGGCTCTGGCCGTGACTTTGAAACACAATGGCTACCAGCGCAGCAATCAGTAGCAAGCCGCCGGGCAGGTAAAGGGGGCTGAAGTCCGCGCTCACTCCGTTTTCACCGAGAATGTCGGTCATACCTATGCTAAGACCACTGAGCAATGCTTTAACTTCGCCTGATACCCGGGAAATCACTAATAGCAGCGCCACCAGTACATAGGGCGTCCAGGCTTTAAACTGTGACATGGGTTGTTTGCCAACATAATCGTTGGCATGAATGTCCAGCATACCCAGCCAGGCTTTCGGCCATTCGGTTTTCGGCGCAAAGTCCCATGGTGTCCGGGGCATCAGAAAGCCGCGCTTGGCCGCATTAACCACAACAAACAGGCTGAATAAGCCACCGATAAGCGAGGGAAACTCAGCGCCCAGGAAAATGCCGGTCAGGGCATAGGGCAGGGTAAACATGAGCCCGGCGAACAAGGCAAAAGGAAACAAAGCAAAGCCTTCTTTCCAACTGCGGTGCCGGCCAAAAAAACGGGTAAGGAAGATGACCATTAGCAGAGGCATCAAGGTGCCAACGATGCCATGGATAATCGCGACCTGGGTGGTGATCAACTGAATAAACTGCGACCAGTTCCAGCCTGCCTGAGCCAGTTGCGGGCTAATTGTGGCGGCGTCGAGCCCGTTATTAACACCAATAATGATCGGTGTTCCCACCGCGCCAAACGAGACCGGCGTACTTTGTACCATCATGCCAATCATTACCGCGGCCAGCGCCGGAAACCCCAGAGCTACCATCAGCGGGGCGGCTATGGCGGCTGGCGTACCGAAGCCTGAAGCGCCTTCTAAAAAAGTGCCAAAACACCAGGCGATGATGATTGCCTGCACGCGGCGGTCTGGTGACACCTGAGCGAAGCCCTGACGAATGGTTTGAATGGCACCGGTATGTTTAAGGGTATTGAGCAGGAAGATGGCGCCAAACACAATCCACAAGACTGAAACGGTCACGATGAGCCCCTGAATAATCGAAGCTGCCACACGCAGACCACTCATATCCCAGACTAACAAGGCCAGCAATACTGTGGCCGCCAGTACGGCGGGCATGGCTTTTCTGGCAGGCCATTGCAAGCCAAGTAACAGCAGGGCGGATAGCCCGATGGGTAATAATGCCAGCAAGCCTAGCGCGACATTACTCATAGTGTTTCTCCTGATTCAGTATCCCCCCGGGGTGATGAGCGGATAGGGTACATTTTTATTCTTGCGGCCTGCTATCAAAGTGTCATGTTTCGGCGGTGTAGCAATGATGTAACAGACTTTAGTTTATCCAGTGGACTCTACAACTGTACTGACTGTTAATCTATATTCAGATCCAATATGATTGTTTCCTTTTTTGCATAAATAAACGAGGCTGGGCACGTAAAATGGTGAAAGCAGATGACATGTTATTGTTTGTCCATGTGGTGGAAGAAGGGTCTTTTTCCAAAGTGTCGGCAAAGTATGAAATTACCATGTCGGTGGTCAGTAAACGGGTGGCCAGGTTGGAGAAAGCGCTTAATGTGCAGTTACTCTACCGCACAACCCGCAAGCTTAGTCTGACAGATGCCGGTCAGGCATTATATAAAAAGGCTAAGCTGGCCCAGCAGGCTCTGCAAGACGCTGAGGACGTGGTAGCAGGTTATAGCAGCGATATTCGCGGGCGGATTAAAATTACCATGCCGGTGGTCACTGCCAATCTGGTGCTTAACCAGGCATTAGTCGAGTTTTGCGAACAATACCCGGGCATTGAAGTGGAGCTTAGGGTGACTAACCGGGTAGTGGATATTCTTGATGAAGGTTTTGACCTGGCGATCCGTACGGCCAATCTGGCTGATTCTTCGCTGGTGGCCAGACGGCTGGTGGACTCCAACTGGGTAGTTTGTGCTACGCCCGACTATCTGCAAACTTATGGCGAACCGGTACACCCCGATGAGTTGGAGAAGCACCATTGCCTGCTGTATAAATATGAAGGCACTAAACCTGAAGCCTGGTTATTTCGGGTGGATGGCGAAGATAAACTGATGGCGGTAAAAGGGCGCTATCGGACTAACACTCTCGATACCCTCAAGCACGGCGTGCTGGCCGGCTTCGGACTGGCTTACTTACCCCGCGCCTTGATCCATGAGGAACTGGAGGCTGGCAAGCTGGTGTCCGTATTGTCGCCTTATGTTGGCAAAGAGTTAGGCATATATGCGGTCTACCCGGGCTCACGACAGCCCGACAAAAAGCTCAACCTGTTGGTCGAGCATTTCCGTCAGGCGCTGCAGCGTAAAAAGCAGTATTTCGCTTAAAACGACATTTGCGCAGAAACCTGTAGATAATCTGAATCCACCGCGAGGATCCCCTCATCGTCAATAGCGTAGTTACCGTACTCCACACCCACTTTAAGGTGTTTATTGAGCTGCTTTATCAGGTTGATTCCCCATTGTGAGCGTTTCTTTTCCAGCACATCAGTCTCGGCTGTACCGTAGTAAGCGGTTGAGCGCAGGCTTTCACTCCAGTGATGACGGTAGGAAAAACTGTATGCAAGGGTTTGTTCCACTTCGGTTTCGTCGGTAGCCGGATTGGTCACGATGTCCGGCGTCATGGCGGCAGAGGCATAGCGACCCGGTTTACCGCCGGTGATCTGAAAGCGAAAATCGTCACGCTCAAATAGCCCGATGTAACCGGCAATGTTGGCGGCAACAGCGGTTTCATCAATGCCGCCTTCATCGACCTGACGGAGCATACCGGCAACGGCAATCCAGCCCCAGTCAGCGGTATGGGTGTAGCGCGTAACAAAATCAGGGATGGACTCATCCGGGTCGGCATCGTCACCGCTTAAGCCAATGGCGCTCGATGGTGTGCCAATATCACCGTCGCCCCAGGTTTCGGGGTTTTCCAGAGCAAATTCCCAGTTGCCGTAGGTGTAGCGAACCAACACCGCACGCATAAAGGCTTCACCAATGAACGGGCCGCCAAAGTCCAGAGTTTCGGGCATTGAGCGGACCGGCATAAAGGTGCTCCAGGCCTGACCTGCTGTCCAGTTCTGATAGGTAAAATACAGGTGGCGTAAACGGGGGTTGGAGGAATTGCTAATGATTTCGTTACCGCCACCACCGTAAAAGTCGATTTCCACGAAACCGGTAATATCGCCGTAATCGACGTTCAGATTAACCCGCGACTCCCGTACATTGAAACCAGTATGGGACGTGTCGGTAGGCTCACCGCCAGGGTAGTTGGCTACCCAGTAATCCTGATAAGCGATGTCGCCATTCACATGGCGGATGTCCATTTTGACATAACCACCAATAGAGACCACGGCTTTATTATCGCCTTCGCCCTGATGATAAATTTCGATGGCGGCAACCGGAGCGGTGAGCCATACCGAGGTTAACCCTGCTGCAGCGAGGGGTTTTAAGTTGAATGCATGCATAGAAAAACCATTATGTTGAGTACGAAAAATCAGCCACGTAATGTACGAATAAACCCAGTGGCGATATATGCTTAATGAAGAACACATTGTTTCTAAAAATGCATAAATGAATCCGAATGGACTCACCAAAGAAGAAACACCTGAGGCCGGTACATTGGCTTCAGGCATACAACCAGTGTAACGAAGAGCAGAAAATGCATACTGATGCAGGTCAAAAAGTCACCGGATTCAACGGGGTCCGCTTAAGCGCCGCCGGTGCAGTCGCTTCATACATTGCTGTCGTTGGATTCGGCAAAGGTGAGGTATCTTTGCTTAAATGCCCATCAATTAGGTAACCGAGTTGATTGAATTGTCATAATTTCCTGTAAAAACATAGGGTAGGCGTTAGATTACAGCGGAATAATCATTGTACGAGCCGGTTATTTAGGTAATATATCAACATTACAAGGTCAACCGCTGAAGCACTTAAAGTGAACTCACAAAGTCAGGTAGCTCTACTGGAGTTAGAGCCTCAGGAAATTAAGCACGCCAAAGTTATTTCGGGTGTGTCGCCCTATGTGTTACGCAGAGTATTTGGCTTTTGGGTGGTGTTTGTGGCGGTGATTGGTGGTTTGGTAACCGTTGCGCCAGATTTGTCGCAAACCTTTATCATTATGACCTTAGTGGTATTATTGTTATTCACTTTTTTGATTTTCTATCAAAGCCGCATAGCGGAAGGCTGGCCATCAGTCATTCACTATCAGAATGCGATTGGTGTGGTACAGGACCCCGTTGCCCGGCGGTTTTTGTTCGTTGCCGACAACCTGATCACCGATACCAAACCCCACGTGCTGACGCCAAATAAAAAGGCGGTCGCCATTTACTTCGACGACAGTCAGTTAACAGCAAATGAAAAATCTCTGTTGCAGCAGGCTATCTGGCCGGAAGATAACTGTCTGATTGCTCTGAGTTACTTTAAGAAGCGCGAAAACATCTGTGCTGCGGTAAAAGCGATCGCAGGCATCAACTGACCAGATACTTTTAGGTAAAATCTTCACAGTGTCGAGAATTCGCTACACTTTAGCGGGCTACATTGTTCCCTTAATTTAAATAAATTTAATAAAATCAATAATTTGATTTTTTGGCCTGAATATCGCAATAGTCACTTCGAATTTTCAATCGGAGCGACATTATGAAACGTTCAGTACTTTCTTTATTGGTTGTAGGAGTCATTTCGGCATCAACAGCGAGTCCGGCTTTAGCTGATTCAAAGTGGGAAGACAAGGCCAAGGATGCCTGGATAGATGGTAAAGCAGAAGCGACGCTTCTTTTTAATACCCACCTGAATTCTTTCGACATCAATACCGACGTACAGGAAGGCGTAATCATCCTGACTGGTAAAGTGGACAGCAGCGTGGATAAGAAGCTGGCCGAGGAACTGGTGACTGGCATCGACGGTGTCGCGTCAGTCGATAATCGTCTGACCATCATTGAAAACGATGATGAAGAAATGATCAGTGAGGAAACCGCCAGCGATCTTACCGACGCCAAGATTGCTACCGTAGTGAAATCCCGTCTGCTTATGGATACCGACATTTCTGGTCTTGACATCGATGTGGATGTTGAGAACAGCGAAGTCACTCTCAAAGGTACTGTAGGTAGTGAAGCTGAGCGTGCACTGGCAGTGGAAATTGCTAAAAACGCCTCAGAAGTTAAATCAGTAGACGACCAGCTTTCGGTGGTCGAATCCGAATAAATCTGTCTGCGGTTGGTCTTGTTGATCAACCGCTTTTTTTTGCATGGAACTGCACATGAGCAACAACGATAACAACTCATCAGCTATTAACACAACAGCTGGTATTTTTAACTGGTTTGCGCGTTATGAAGAAGCGTCACATCCGAGCCAGTATGAGGTTAACCTGCCAGCAACTGATGAGCAGGAAGAAGAATAAGTAGCCATTTGCGCTACCGGTGCAAAATCCATGATAAGCAGCGACGTGGTCGGGGGCGATTAGTCTTCTCACTGCGAGCACGAATCAATCAGACAACCGTGGTGATAGCGATGCGAAGTTTAACCAAATGGGCATTAGGATCTCTACTGGTTTGCAGCGGTGTTTTGGCAGCCAGTCAAACAACAACAGTATCTCAATCCGTCAACCGCTCCGTATCCGGGTGGGTGAGTAGCGAGGCAGCTATGCAGGCAAGTTTGCACTCAGAGGCGCTTGCAGAGCTTGAAGCCAGCGTTGCCGCAACGCAGTTTGACAGTGCTAACCGTATGCATGCGTTGCGACTCAGAAGAATCATGTTCTATATCACTCAGGCGCGCGCTTATGAGCAACAGAACTGGCAATACAACCGTGATGATGCGGTGCAGCGGGCCCGTAACATATTACGCCATCATCAGATGAAGACCGGACAAGGCAGTTATGTTTTATAAAGTAGTATTCTCGGCAGCGCTACTGGTGCTGACCGGGTGCTCTTCAGTACCGCCGCCAGCCCAGACTGCAGAGCAGAGTGCTAAGAACCGGGGCAACGCCTCGGCTGAAGCATCGGCGTCGGAACAGTTAAGTGCTGGCAAAGCGGTGACGATAACGACCTCCCAGGGCGAACTCAATGTTGCCCCTGCGATAGTCTCCGTGGCCAACGCGCCGGTAAACAACCCGGCCAGTTCCCCACAGTATTACGATCCATGGGAAGGATTTAATCGTTCTGTATTTGCCTTCAATCATAAGGCTTACGAATATGTATTAATCCCGGTCAGCGACGGTTATAAGGCTGTTGTACCGAAGCCGGTTCGCTCCTCAGTAGGAAACTTCTTTGCCAATTTACGCGAACCTCTCAACCTCCTCAATAACCTTTTCTCTGGTGAAGTGTCTGATGCGGGGTCGAATTTGGGGCGTTTCTTAATAAATTCAACGGTTGGATTACTTGGATTATTCGATCCGGCCACAAGCTGGTTTGAGATTGAGCCGAAAAGACGCTCGGTGGGTGACACGTTGGCAACCTATGGGGTCGGTTCGGGCCCTTATCTGGTGCTACCGTTACTTGGTCAAAGCGATGTCAGAGGCGGCTTTTCGGTTTTAACGGAGGGCTTTATCCACCCGCTAAATCAGGTGGCAGACTCACCGCAAAACTATCAGCTCAGAGCTTTTGATGGTGTGGACGACTTTTCCGGCCAGTCAGAAACCTACCAGAATTTGTATCAAAACGCCGAGGACCCCTACTTGTACTTCCGCAATCAGTATCTACAGGGACAGGCCAGGGATTCGATGTATGAAGAAAACACTGATCAATAATCTTGCTACAGGCATTGTGCGCTGGCGCTGGGCGGTGGTTGTTGCCTTTGCTGCTTTGCTGGCTCTGGCCTTAACCGGCGTCGGCAAGTTCAGGATTGCCGCCTCGGCTGACACCTTATTGGTGAAAGATAACAAACTGTATATTCAGACGCAGGTTGCCCAGCAAACCTTTAATCCCGACGAGTTTATCCTGCTCGCCTACGAGCCGCGTGAGCACGGCGTGTTCAGCAACCAGACGTTCAGCGACCTGAGCCGCTTACAGCAGGAAATTAAACAGATCCCACGGGTGGAAAGTGTCACCTCTATCTTAACGGTGCCCCTTATCGACAGTGCGGCGGCATTGAACGGACAGACCGATGTCAGCAACCTCACCTGGCAACAACAGCGTTACTCCGCCGAACAGATGAAAAAACTGGTCAGCGGACATCCTATTTTTACCGATTTACTGATTAATCGAGACAACACGGCGACCTCTATTCAGATAGTGTTTAAGCCCAATCCAGAATTGGTGAAAATTGACCAGCAAATCACGGCCATTCAGGCGCACCTGCTTAACCGTGAGCTAAGTGAAGATGAGCAAGCGCAACTTGAAAACCTTAAAGCGCAGGCTGAGCCATTACGGGAAAAGCTAACCCAAACCCGCAAGAAAGAGATTGAACAGCTAAATGAAATTACCCGGCCAATAAACCAGAGGGCAAATACCTATCTGGGTGGCTCTTACGTGGTAGGGCAGCACCTGATTGATATTATTAAATCTGATCTGGTGATTTTCGGGCTTGCCATCGCACTGGTGGTGGCGCTTTTACTGGCTATCTTATTTCGCCGGGTTAAGTGGGTGGTGTTTCCGCTATTAAGCTGTGGCCTGAGCGTGACCCTGACTATCGGCGCGTTGGGCTGGGCAGACTTACGGGCCACGGTGATTTCGGCCAATTTTGTCGCGTTGCAGATTATCCTGACGCTGGCAGTGATGATCCATATGCTTGGCAGCTACCGCTATATTGCCCGTGAACACTCCGATAGCGGGCAGCATAAGCGGGTTGAACTGATGCTCAAAGATAAACTCAGCCCCTGCTTTTTTGCCTCGCTAACTACAAGTGTTGGCTTTGCCGCGTTGCTGTTCAGCGGCCTGGAGCCGGTTATTTCCTTTGGATTAATGATGCTGATCGCAATGGTGATTTCGCAACTGGTAAGCCTTATCCTTTTTCCTGCCATGTTAGCTTTGTTACCTGCAGGCAGCGAAGCCCCCGATTATGCTTTTATTCGTTCAATTTTGCATCGCAGTCAGCATCTGACACTGCATAAGCCAGGTGTGACCATTGCTGGGGTAGCGCTACTCTTTGTTGTTCTGAGTGCGGGTATCAGCAGGCTTAATGTAGAAAACTCGTTTATTGATTATTTTGCCGATGACACACAGGTACACCGGGAGCTGGCTTATATTGATAAGGAGTTTGGCGGCACCACGGCGCTGGACATCATTGTGGATGTGACCGATAAACCGGATGATCCATCATTAATCATCAGTGCCGACAGTGTTAATCAACTGCAGTTAGTGCAGCAAGCTGTAACCGCTTTTGAGGCTACAGGCAGCGTGACGTCGCTGGCCAATTTTACGGAGCTGGCCACACAGCTTAATGACGGCCGACCGCTCACTGAATATGAACTTACCAGCATTTATTATTTGCTCAATGAGAAGGTCGTTAATCAACTGGTAGGGGCTTATTTTTCTGAACAGGACCAGCGATTGCGCATTGCGATTCGCGTGCAGGACACCACCGAGGGACTCGACCGCGAGCAGTTTCTGCATAACCTCAGACAGGACCTGGCTACGGTGGGTATGCAAAGCGAAGACTATCAGTTAACCAGTCTGTTCGTGCTATATCAGGATATTCTGAGTCGGCTATTTGACTCGCAAATTACCACTTTAGGGTTGGTTTACATTGCACTGGGGTTGGTATTTCTGGCGATTTTCCGGTCGCTTAAGGTTGCCCTCATTGCGCTGCTTCCCAATGTATTAACGACTCTGGCTATTCTTGGCGTGATTGGCTGGGCGGGGATCCCCCTGGATATCATGACCATAACCATTGCCGCTATCGCTATGGGGATTGCGGTGGATGATACGTTGCATTTTGTTCACGGCTACATGGCAGGGTTAAAAGAGGGCGAGGGACAGGCTGAAGCGGCCGCCGAAGAAGCCTTTAAACACAGCGGTCTGGCCATTTTGATGACCACTACGGTGATTGCTGTGGGCTTTTCATTATTCGGTTTCTCTGATTTTCTGCCCAGTGTGTACTTTGGTTTGTTAACCGCACTGGCCATGGTCATGGCGCTGGTGGCCGACCTCACCTTATTGCCCGCGTTATTAAACAAGCTGGTGGCGACGCAGTCTGCTCCGGCTCAACCGCAAGGAGATAAAACCAATGTCTGATGTATTGCGCAATGGCTGGCTGAAAGATATCTCAGCGCGCTTTTTTGCCGGGCTTTTTATGTGCGTATCAGCCACAATGATCGTGATGGCCGGGCTGCATTTTTACCAGGGCTTCGCCCCGGACAAAGACTTTGTGTCGGCGGTTATTAAAGCGGTCAATGATTTATTTATTGCGCTGGCGACCTACGAGCTGGCCATGGGGATCTTTAAGGAGTACCGGCATAATCAGGAAGACGACCTGTTTATGTCTATTCGTCGCACGGTAACCCGCTTTGTCAGTGTAGTAGTAATAGCTTTGGTGCTGGAAGGTCTGATTATGATTATCAAGTACAGCCAGCTCGATCTTGCCGGTAATTTGTTTTATCCGGTGGCAGTGGTTGTGGCGGCCAGTTTATTGCTGATGTCGCTGGGCCTGTTCCTACGCTGGTCGAGGGATGTGTAACCACTACACATCAGGCAAGCGTCATTGCAGGCGTCAGGTAATTCAGCTATGGTTATGTTTATTAAGTCATTTTATGGAAGGAATGATGCTATGCGCAGACCATTGTATTACCCGCTTGCTCCCCTCGTACTCGCGTTGTTTTCCAGTTCATTACTGGCTCAATCTAAGGCTCAGTCAGAGATCCCCTTAGCTGAACATATCGCTACGGTTATTGGCGCGCAGCCGCTCAAACGGGTAGATCCTCAGTATCCGGTCTCTTCGGCCAGAAAGCGCCAGGAAGGCTGGGTTAAGGTGAGTTTCGTGATCAACAAAGAGGGCGAAGTGGAAGACCCTGTTGTGCAGGACTCCAGCGGATTAAAAGCGTTCGAGAAAGCCACGCTGCGAGCGGTTAAACGCTGGCAGTACAGTCCGGCAATGCAGGATGGAGAGGCCATTCAGCAGTGTAGAAATATGGTACAAATTGATTTCAGGCTGGCCGGTTCATCGGGGGTTACCCGCCAATTTATGCGTCGTTATAAAGACGTTGCAGAGGCTATCACTAACAAAGATTTACCGCAGGCGGCAGAATTAATCGCCGAAATGAGAGACGATCAGCTATGGAATCATACAGAGAGTGCTTACTTCTGGCTGGCCGACTCCTATTATGCCAAAGCCACAGATGATATGGCCCGGGAACTAAAAAGTGTGCGCCGCGCACTGACTGTAGATACCGAGTCTTTTCGTCCATCGACGACTCAGTATTTGCTTGAGCGTGAGTTTGTCCTGGCCATCGCCCAAAGTGAGTATAACGAAGCCATGAAAGCTTATGAAAAGCTGGCAAGCCTGGTTGATGACAAACCGGAACAGCTGGCGCAACTGACACCTTATGCTGAAAAAGTAAAAGCGCTGGTGCAGGGGAACGAACCTATGATCCGTAAGGCAAGCATTGACGAAGAAGGGCGGGTGTTTCATCAGCTCAGCCGCAACGCCTTTGTACTTGATATCGCCACAGGTGATTTGGATGAAGTACAAATCCGCTGTGACAATAAGCTTTCCCGTTATACCGCAGTGAGCAAATCTGAATGGCATATCCCGTCGTCCTGGGGGCAATGCTCTGTGTACGTGTCGGGCTCACCCGGCGCGCAGTTTGAAGTCGTTGAGGTGGGTGAATACATCGGCGAAATTTAATTCGTCGTTCGGTTAACGCTGCCAGGGCGGAATATTTTTTACCTGCGCCGCAAAGGCTTTGCTATTGTTTACGCTCTGGCTGGTATTCATGTGCTTCGTGGAAGCGGATTGATAAACCTGGCTGACTTCCTTCCTCGCGGCGAGCCGATTTGGGACGAGCTGGCCGTTGCTTAAAGCCGCCGCAATTCGGGCATTCATTGCTCAGCAAATCATAGCAACGGTAGCATAGGGCGGTAGATCACCATCACACCCTTCGCAATTAGGCTTTAAAATGAGCATGGCTTTTTCCTTAACTTATTCATAGTGGTAGGGTTATTTTCTTGCTGTGAATTAGCGTACACTGTGCCTTTCTTTTTGTTATCGCCCATGTTTATGAACAAAACACTTTTTACTCTACTACTGGCTATTTTCTCCCTGCACTATAGTTACGCCGATACGGTGCGTGTCGCAACGTTCAATGTCAGTATGGAGGCCAGTAATTACCAACCGAAGGGAGCCTCAGAAAACGCCGCTGATGTGTTACTGACCTTATTAAAACAAGGCGATCATCCGCAAATTCGCAATATTGCTGAAATTATCCAACGGGTGGCACCGGATATTATTTTGCTTAACGAATTTGACTATTGCCCGAATGCAACGCCCACAGCCATTTCTTTGTTTGTCAGCAACTACCTGAATAAAAGTCAGCACGGCCAGGCAACGATTAATTATCCTTATCAGTATATTGCGCCGGTTAACACTGGTGTCGCTACGCCTTTTGATTTGGACAATAACGGCGAGAAAACCGGTAATGCTGGTGATGCCTACGGCTGGGGGATGTACCCCGGTCAGTATGGTATGGCACTGCTCTCGCGCTATCCGATTGATGTGGCAGCGGTTCGTACTTTTCAGCACTTTTTATGGCGGGATATGCCCGGTGCGCTCCAGATCACTGAGCCGGCCTCCCGCGAGCCCTGGTTTACGTCACAAGAGTGGGCGGCGTTAAGGCTCAGCTCGAAATCACACTGGGATATTCCGGTTACCATTAACGGCAAGACGTTACACATACTAGCCATGCATCCCACGCCACCTAACTTTGATGGGCCTGAAGATCGCAACGGCAAGCGAAATCATGATGAGATCCGTCTGATGGCTGATTATTTATCACCTGAACGGGCTCACTATATCTATGACGACAATGGCAAAAAGGGCGGATTTGAGGGCCAGCGGTTTGTGCTGGTCGGTGATTTTAATGCTGCTGATATTGGTGATAAGCACCGTCCGGGGGTGATTGAGCAATTAACCGAACATCCGCTGGTTAATAGCAGTGTGATCCCGCAAAGTGAAGGCGGTAGTGACTCAGCTGAGCCGCCTTACAGCAGCCGTTTTACCGCCTACTGGGGGGCACGTGCTGATTATGTGTTGCCCTCTGAAAAGGGGCTGACAGTGCAGGGTGGTGGTGTATTCTGGCCTGGAAAAACTTCGCCTTTATACCGGCTGGTTAAAGACCGGCAGAGTAGTTCCGATCACCGGCTGGTGTGGATGGACATTGTTATCAATGACGATTAAAACGGTCTGGCTAGCATTACCTCAGGGGCGGTAATATTTTAAAGAAATGATACCTCAAAATTTACGGCTCTGGTAAAATCACCGACCTCAGGAACCGCCAGAGCCGCTGACTTTCAGTCACGCTTACGAATATCAGCATTGTGTGCTGCGGGCATTCCTTTCTCTTGTCTAACAAGTAAGTTTTTCCAACGCAGGAGGCCGGTTTGGAAGTGTTAATTGAGCGTATGATGTACGCGTCGCGGTGGTTACTGGCACCGATTTATTTTGGTTTGTCGCTGGCGCTTATTGCCCTGGGGATCAAGTTTTTTCAGGAAATATTTCACCTCCTACCCCATGTGCTGGAAATCAGTGAAACCGATATTGTGCTGGTCGTATTATCGCTGATTGATATTGCTCTGGTATCCGGCCTGATCATCATGGTGATGTTTACCAGCTATGAGAACTTTGTATCCAGCATCGATTTAAAAGAAGGGACAGAAAAACTGGCCTGGCTGGGGACTTTGGATACCGGCACACTAAAGAGCAAGGTGGCAGCGTCGATTGTGGCGATTTCGTCGATTCATTTGCTAAAAATCTTTATGAACGCGAAGAATACCGAGAATGAAAAGCTTATGTGGTACGTGCTTATTCATCTTACCTTTGTGATTTCCGCGTTCGCCATGGGCGTGCTGGATAAAAAAAGTAAAAAGCATTAACCGTTAAAAAGGGCAATGTGCTACCACGTTTGTCGTGGCACATTGCCCTTTTGTTTAGCGTGCAGATTAACAGTCGTCGTCTTCTGCATCCACGCCTTCTTTCACATCTTCACAGGCGTCTTCCACGGCATTACCGGCATCGGTTACCGCTTCATCGATAGCTTCACCGGCATCTTCTGCTTCACCGTCGCCACACGCGATAACTGAACATGCGAAGGCAGCAATGATAGTCATTTTAAGTACATCAAGTAATTTCAACGTTTTCATAATAATCTCCCTGATTGGTTATTGAGTTTGTGATTGACTAAGCTCTTGGGGCTTTGCCGCGCAGTGCGCCAGCAACCAAAGAGATAACCAGTAATACTACAAATAAGAAGAACAGAAACTGCGCGATACCAGTTGCTGCACCGGCGATTCCACCAAAACCGAAAACTGCTGCGATGATGGCAATGATAAAAAATGTAATTGCCCAACCTAACATGATGTCTCCTTTAATTTCATCTAATGTCACAATGGTATATGCTTATCTTGTGCCAAAATCTATATCACTGATATTTATATGAAAATTAATATTCGCTGTCGCTGGTACAGCGTCTTTGATAATTCGTTACAAGCACTAGTGCATATTTTACAGACTACGATGCTGTGTTAGGCTGACATCACTGCCGATACGTTTTAGGATCGGTTTATCATTGCTATAATTCACCCGGAGAACTCATGGCTAATAGTCATTCCGCCTTTATTGGTCTTATGCAGCGCGCCCGTAATGTAAAACGCTGGCCGCTGATGGCGCAGTTTCAGTCTGAAATGCTATCCACCCACATTTATGAAGCGTCGGTGATTGCCCATATGCTTGGCGTGATTGCCAGGGAAGTCTACGGTGAAACCATTGAGCCCGATCGGGTAGCTGCCATGGCGATATTTCATGAAGGCAGTGAAATTGCCGGTATGAGCGACATTCCAAGCCCGGTGAAATATCACGACCCGGAAACGACCCAGGCGATCAAAAAGCTCGAACGACGGTTTGAGCAGATGCTGATAAAAACACTGCCTGAGCCGCTTCAGTCATGCTATGAGCCACTGATACTACAGGATAAAAATGACGTGCATGTGCGCCTGGCCAAGGCGGCCGATGTATTGTGTGCCTATCTTAAGTGTGATTATGAGCTGGCCAAATCAAATCATGAGTTTTCCAATGCCATGGAAGAAATGGAAATTCAGTTGGAACGTTACCGTGAAATGCACCCCTGTGTGGATTATTTCTGCAAAGTCTTTTTAGAAGATGCCAAAGGAACACTGGATGAACAAACCAAGGATTTGGACTGGGTGGAAAACGCTAATCAGGCAAATTTAAAAAATCCCTGATTCCCCTTTACGGGTTAATTGCATACGGCGCCTGAACGGCGCCATTGTCATATCAGTTTGATGAGACTGCAGGCAAAGCGGGTGCGGTGTCGTCATCCTCTTTAATAAACGTTGCCTTGACGCGTTTTGACATCAGCATATACGGGATCCAGATAAGTGCACCAATTAGCGTGCGAACAAACTCTTTGGTGGTATCAGGATCGAACATGGGCTCTTGCGGTAACACGATGGATACTAACCAGGCATCAGCCGGAATAAACACCAGTGAAGTCAGCACGATGCCAATGTAGAAAGAGGGAAATAGCCAGTGTCGGGTGAAAAACAAATAAATCAAATAAAGGGATGCCAGAAAAAGCCCGACGTTAAAGGTAATTTCACCGATCAGTAAAGGCCCCCATAAAGGATGATATGCGGCAGAGTCTGCATTGGTTAGTGCATCCCATACGTCACTTTGTAGCAGTGGCTCATAAACGGGAAAGGTATTCATTAGCAGCCGAAAAGGCGTGAATACCACGCCCAGCCCAACTAAAATTAACCAGCCACCCAAGCCCTGCTTATCCGTTGATGGGGCATCGTTTTTTGCTTCCATGTTGTTGTTTTCCTTTTGCTACTGACGGCCCTGGGTCACTCCTGATAAATACAGGCAGGACTAACTAAGTATCAGTAGCTTACTCAATAAAATCGTAACTGTCGCGATAAATTTGTGGCGTTGGAGCAGGTCTTGTTGTCACTGGCCCATGTGATAGTTCTATATACAAATGACACTGCGGCGGATTACTTACCCGGTTGGTTTGCAAGCTCGTGACTGAGTTTTTCCAGACACTGCTGATGGCGGGTTGTAATGGTGCGCAGGTTCAAAGACAGCGGAGAAGGGGTCAGTGAACTCAGGTTTTCTTTCAGGCTCGCCAGCAATCGTTGCTCGATTTCGATGAAATCGCGGACATGACGAATTGAAGGGTAGTGCTCTAGCATCGACTGGAACTGCTGTTTTACCTGTTCCGACAGAGCGTAATCATGCCCGTTATTGCTCTCAGCCTCCATCAGACGCAGGGCGCGAAGCTTTTCAGCTCGCAGCACCCGCAGGCACGCCCGTTGCTGCGGCTGCTGGTTGCTTTGCTGAGCGGTTTGGTATAGCTCAGCGCCTTGATTAAAAAGGTCTTTAAACATTTTGATGGCACATTTTCCGGTGTTCGACATAATCATAGTTACACCTTATTTGTTTGACCTGTGGAAGCGCTTATCTCAATCGGATAGCATCTTCGGGGAGCGGCTCGAAGCGACCGTACTGGACAGTCATGGCATAGTATTTCATGTCAGCTGTAGACGTATCGGCTGAAACGGGATTGGGCGTAGACACCTGCTCGCATCCGGATACCGTGCATTGCTGATTAGAAGGTAAACTGGTAGCGGTGATATCGCCGGTAACTGTACCATCAACAGTCTGAGACTGAGGGGCTGCAGTTAATACCTGTTGGTTGGTCATAGATGGCATAGTCACAGCCTCGCTTGAAACAATGCGGTACCAGCGGTAATCACGCTCCAAACCAATCTCTTCTGCACGTTGCTGGCTGTATTGTTCCAGGGTCTCCTCACTGGTTGCGCTATTGGCCTTGTAAAGAATTTTATATTTACCTTCAGACAGGCGATGTGATGAGTAACCTGCTTCGTGGGCCGACCCGGCAGCCTGGTAAGGCGTTGTTGTTAACTGGGAGCCTGCGCAACCGGTTAGCATACAAGTGGTTACCACAGCGAATACCAAAGCTCTGATCAACACTGCATCGCTGAATAATCTGAATAATAGTTGTATGTCCATGTTGTTTTCCTGTTTGCGTCATCGTCAGAAACCGGGTGTTGAAACGCTTCGATTAACCGTTACTGACAGAATTAAACCTGTGCTTACAGGAGGGATTTGCAACGCTTATGCCATTAACGTGATTAATTTTATCTTATTGATATATTTGGATTAATTTTAATTTTTGTGAGAGAGGGTAATGATGAAGGAAGAAGGCAGTGTAAAACTTGCAAAGTTTTACCTGCAAAAGTTCAGCATTGCCAGATCAGCTTTACTCACAGGCTTCAGTAGTACCTGCGCAATGGGTAAACCGTCGAGGCGAGCTTTATCCGGCTCTGCGCCGCTGATAATAGTCACGTTCAGGTTTGGGGCGACTTCATTGATTGCGGCAGTCAGTTCATAGCCATCGGTATCGGGTAGATGCAAGTCCATAAGTACGTGGGCATAATGTTCCGGGGCATGGGCAATCTTTTCCAGTGCCTGTTGACCATTAAGCGCAATATCCGCTTCGTAATCCAATGAGTTCAGCAGCAGACACATTAATTCGGCCGCGTCCTCATCATCCTCAACGACCAGTAAAGAAGACTTCTGCTCAGCCGTACTAATCTGTTTAGGGGCGGAAGGCTGGGAGGCCGGCAGCAAAAAGGTGCTGAGCACCTCACTCAGATCTTTACGGTCGATAGGTTTGGCAATCACGTTGTCAAAGCCTTCAGCCAGTAACGATTCTCTGAGTCCCTTACGACTGGCTGCCGTAACGGCTACCACAGGCGTTTGAATGCCAGAGGAGCGCATGGCCTTTAAGCAATCAATGCCATTCATAACCGGCATATGAATGTCCATGAGTACCAGGTGGAAGGGCTCTCCGTTATGTTCTGCACTGCGTATCTTTTCTAGTGCGTCGGCGCCATTCTGTGCGTAGGTTACCTGAGCCTGACTCATACTGACCAGGCGGCCGGTGAGACGGCGTATTTCCCGTAAGTCGTCAACAATGAGCACCCGGCCATCGAGGTGTTGGTTAATTTTAAATTGTGTCGGAGGACGCTCAGGCGCCTCGAGATTCAGGCGGATCAGGTTTTGTTCGGTGCTGCCTTCAGCATTAATGCAAAACCAAAAACGACTGCCTTCGCCATGGGTGGATTCTACCCTTATCCGGCCGCCCATACGACTGACTAATTCATTGGAGATAGCCAGGCCGAGACCAGCGCCACCATGGTTGGCATGGATCAAATCCTCAATTTGTTCGAAGGGCTTAAAAATGGTGTCCAATTTGTCTGCCGGCATGCCAATACCGGTATCCTTGACGGCAAAACAGACTCGCTCGTTGTCGTTGTCGAACTCAACATTAATCGCCACTTCGCCAGTGTCGGTAAATTTAATCGCGTTGTTAACAAGATTGATCAGGATTTGTCGCAGTCGGGTTGGGTCAGCCTCAATGTATTCGGGAATGAGCGAATTGGCGTTGACCGTCAATACTAGGCCTTTTTCACTGGCCTGCATAACCATCAGACTGTATAGATCGGTTAAAAAACCGTTCAGGTTAAGCGTTTGTGGCATCAGATCTAACTTGTTAGCCATGATCCGTGACATATCCAGTAAGTCGTTGAGCAGGCTAAGTAAATGTTTACTGTTATTTAAGATAGTTGAGAGTTCAGCGTTAATTCGCTCATTGCCGGGGCTGTCCAGTAACAGCTCGGTATAACCGAGGATGGAGGCCAGTGGTGTTCTGAGTTCATGACCAAGATGGGCGAGAAATTTATCCTTGGCCTTGTTTTGCTGCTCGATGCGATGACGTTCCAATCTTTCGGTTTCGATTTCGCGGCGCACCAGCGCGTAGCGAATGGTCCGCATAAAACGCGGCGTGTCAACTTCGGCTTTGGTTAAGAAGTCTTCGGCACCGGCGCGCATTACCCGGTCGTCAACAATACTGTCGGCCTGGCCTGTAAGCACCACCACCGGAATCGTTACTGACAGGCTTTTGAGCTTTTCCAGTACGTCCATGGCGTTCTCCTGACCCAGCAGGTAATCGAGCAAGCATAAATCAAATGCGTCCGTTTGCAATTGTTCAATAGCTTCTTCACCCGTTTTGGCCCATACCAGTTCGAACACCGGCGACTTGCACTGCGACAGCGAGTCAGCGGTCAAAAAATAGTCGTCTTCGTCATCTTCAACCAGCAGAATGCGTACATGGTCAGTCATGGATCACTAATGCCTATTTATTGTGGGGGAGTTCAACAAATTCTATCCAGTAGCGACCGATAGCGCGCATAAGATCCACCAGACCCTCAAAGTTGACTGGTTTAGTAATGTAAGAGGCGGCACCGAGGTCGTAACCGCGGATCATATCTTCCTCTTCTTTCGAGGTGGTTAGGATCACAACCGGAATACTGCGTAAATGAGGGTCGGCTTTGATATGCTGTAACGCCTCACGGCCATCCATGCGGGGCATGTTTAAATCTAGCAAAATCAAACTCGGTCGTGGAGAGGTAGCAGGATCGGCAAATTTACCTTCCCGGCGCAGGTACTCAAGCAGTTCAACACCATCTTCAACGCAGTGTAAGTTGTTTAGAACCCGGCCTTCCTTTAGCGCATCAAGTGCTAGCAATCTGTCGTCTTCGTCGTCATCGGCCATTAAAATGGTTACCGGTAAGCTATTGTTCGGCATGACTTATCACTCCCTGTTGTTGCAAATTGGTAAACGGCTGACCGTCTTCAGGCAGGTACAGTTCGAATCTTGCTCCCTGGCCGGGCTCACTAAAGGCTGCAATGGTGCCGTTATGGCGTTCGATTATGCGACGGCAAACCGCTAAGCCGATACCTGTACCTCTATACTCTGTGCGCCCATGTAAGCGTTGGAACGGGGCAAATATTTTCTCGGCAAAGTCTTGCTCAAAACCTATGCCATTGTCCTGTATGGTGAGTTTAAACCAGCTCAATCCAGGTAACAGTTGGAGTGTTTCGGCGTCGTCCTCAGTGACGGCCTCATACCGCAACGTAATAACCGGTGGCTGGTCTGGCTTGGTGAATTTCAATGCATTGGACAGCAAATTTAAAAAAAGCTGGTTCATCTGTGAGGCGTCGGCTTTTATCACCGGCAATGAATCGCTTTGAATTTCTGCCTGTTTTTCTTCGATAGTGATTTCGAGATCTTCCAACACTGAGCTGACGACGTCATTTAAATCCGTATCCTCAAAATCTTTGCCGCGAGTGGTCACCCGGGAAAATGACAGCAAATCACTGATTAACATGGACATACGCTCGGCGGCATTGAGCATTCGGCGCAGAAAGTCCTGACCACGCTCATCCAGTACATGTTCATAGCCGGTGCTGATGCGGTTTCCAAAGGCGCGAATCTTGCGCAAGGGTTCCTGCAGATCATGCGAGGCAACAAAGGCAAAATCTTCCAGCTCACGATTGCTGCGCGACAATTCTTCTGCGAAAACCTGCAACTCTAAGGTACGTTCCTTCACCCGTGATTCGAGCACCAGGTTATGTTGCTGTAATTCGCGTCTGTGTCTGATAGTCTCACGGATATTCATGCGTAATAACATAAAGATACTGATTACCAGCAGCCCGGTAGTTAGTGCGGAAATAATCAGATTAGTGACTGAGTCTGAACGGAGTTTGAGTAACGAGTCTATGTGCTGTTTCTGCACTTTGTGTTCTTCTGCGGCGATCTGAACAAAAACATCTTCAAACTTGTTATACAGCTCTAGTCCAACGTCAGACTGAAAAATAGCGTTGGCTTCCTCTTTGCGGCCCTGACGTGCCAGTTCGACGGTTTCAATGAGTTCTGACAGCTTGGCTTTTGACAGATCTATCAATTGCTGAAGCCGCACTTCCTGTTCGGTAAAATCCGAACGAATCGCGTTGGCTTCTACCTGCTCGATGATGTTGTTGACTTTATTGAGTGTTTTCTCGTAGTCAACTAAATAGGCTTCGCGGTCGGCGAGTAAAAAACCGCGCTGACCGGACTCTGTTCTGAGTACTGCAAGGTGAAGTGTATTAATGGAATTAATCACCTGATTGGTGGTAAATAACCGCCGCTCCAGTGAGGCCAGCTCATCCATGGTGTGAATGGTGTAGGTGGAGTTAGCGGCAATAACAATGATAACCAGGGTAACCAGCAATATCGACGAAGCTGTATTGCGGATAATGGTCTTCATTTTACGGGTTGCCTTCGAAGTTTGTATCGGGAGAAAATTGCGCCACCAGGTCACTAAGGCTGTCGCTGCAGTCTTTACTGCCGGCTATAATTTTATCCAGTGCCGCCAGGGCTTTATCCTTTGGTACGGCACCTTCGAGAGCCAGTTTAATCAGTTCTGACTGCATGGTTATGCGATTTAATGGGCGGCGCGCGTCGTGCACCGCCTTTTGTAATCGTGAAAATTCACCTTCATCCATATTGTTTTATTCCGAATCACTGTTTATGTCGCCGTAGGCATGTAGTCGGTTATACAGGGTTTTGGTGCTGATCCCAAGCATTTCTGCTGCAGTCGTTTTATTCCCATCCACCTTTTCTAAGGTTGCGTAAATTAACTCCTTTTCGACCTCTTCAATGGTTCTGCCCGCTTTCAGTCCGGTCGACAGAGTCTGTTTCTTGGCAAAGGGGGACTCAATAGTTTTGGGTAATTCGATATCGGTACCTTCCGGGTCGCTCATAATGGCAGCTCGGTGTACAAAATGGCGCAATTCGCGAACATTACCGGGCCAGTCATAGGTTTGTAGTTTTTCCAGCTGCACGGGCTGCCAGCGGAACTGACTGCCATTTTCTTCATTGAGCTGGTTAATAAAATATTCAGCCAATAAAGGAATATCTTCCTTGCGCTCTCGCAGCGGAGGAATTGTGATGGGGAATACGGCGAGACGAAAATAGATATCTTCGCGCAGTACCTTGCTTTCTGCGATCTCTTCCATGCTGCGGTTAGTGGCCGAAACAACCCGGCAGTTTACCGGCATTGCCTTAGTGCCGCCCACCCGGATCACCACTTTGTTTTCCAATACTCGCAGTAAGTTGGGCTGCATGTCGATAGGCATTTCGGTAATTTCGTCGAGGAAGAGGGTGCCGTTTTCCGCTTGTTCGAAAACGCCTTCCTTGCGACCTACCGCACCGGTGAACGCGCCTTTTTCGTGGCCAAATAACTCACTGCCGATAAGTTCTTTTGAGAACGCGCCACAGTTGGTGGCCACATAGGTGCCTTCACAATCAGACGCTTCGTGAATCGCTGCAGCGACCACTTCCTTGCCCACTCCACTTTCACCCAGCAGCATCACGTTGGCTTTGGTTTTACTTACCCTGCCAATCAGTTTGTAAAGCTCCTGCATGGGCGCAGATTCACCAATCAACTGGCCAAAATGTTTAGTAATGGCAGAGGTTGAGCGCTTACTGGCAGGCTGCTTCTTGCCCTGGAGTACCAACTCTAAATCTTCCCGTTGAATGGGCTTAACCAGATAATCGATGTTCGGGCCGCACATATCCTTGATAATCCCTTTGACTGAAGGGTGACCGGTAATAAGTGTTACGCGGGGATGTTGCTCGGGTTGCAGGGACTCCAACAGGTGCAGACCCGACCCATCAGGCAGCATGAAATCCAGCAGGATATGATCAAATGATTCTTTAGAAAGCCACTCTCGCGCTTCGGCGAGAGTAGACGCGGTTAGTACTTCGTGACCAAGAAATTCGATGATTGTGCAGGCAACGTCGGTAAACTCTGCGTCATCATCCACTAAAAGTACAGTTAACATGGTCGCATCCTTGTATGTTGATTATTTGGTCAATTTCACTTTTACGTCAATGGGTTACATTTAGATCATCAGTTTTTATATAACTGTAAGGTTAGTTATTATCCAGTGAGTCGGCGCTGGGCAGCAGCAAGGTTTGATAACGTAACTCACCAATGAAAGCCCGGGCAGCAGGACCAAGCCGATCGCCGTCAGCAAAGCACAGGTGGAGAATCGCTTTGCGTAATCCGCCTTGCTCCATGGGTAATGGCTTTAAGCTGCCATCCTCAAGTTTATCGCTGATAATTGCAAGGGGTAACCAGGCAAACCCTAGTCCTTGACTGATAATATCGATAGAGGTGCGAACATGACTAACGGTCCAACGCTGTTCTGCACCCAGCCAGCCGGATTCGGCTTTGCGTTCCGTGGAGGAGTCGCGAACCACAATCTGACGATAACTCTTGAGGTCATCCAGGCTCAGGGTGCGGTTTAATTCGTGCAATGGATGGCTGGGATGGGCAACGGCGATAAACTCAATATCACAAAGATCCTCACTGAAGCCGTTAGGGTAGGGAAACGGGGAAATACCGATATCCACTTCACCATCCTTAAGTAAGGTATTAGCGCCGTTCAGGACCGTTTCCATCAGTTCAATGCGCAGTAACGGGTACTCCTGGGAAACTTTATTGAGTGCGTGATAGAGCATGTGCGGCGGAAAAATAATATCCGCCGCCACACGTAAGTAGGTTTCAATGCCCGATGTCAGGCTGCTGGCTACACTTTCGACTTTATGGGCTTCTTCCAGCAGGAAACAGGCGCGGCGGTACATGAGTTCGCCGGCTTCGGTCAGGGCGACACGACGCCCTTCATTGAGAAACAGAGTAAGGTTCAGGGCATGCTCGAGTTTTTGTACCGCATGGTGAATGCTCGACTGACTTTTATGAACCTGCTCGGCAGCCTGGTTAAAACCGCCGGCTTCCACGACGGCCTTAAACATTCGCCATTGTTCAAGGGTTGCTTTTAACATACCGGATAAACTCCACTAAAAACTGCCTTAAACGGTCAGCTAATTGTTTTTTTGCGAGCTTACACCGGTTAGTAAATTAGTTAAACGCCTTTTGAATGGTCGGTACATCGCACGTCATTACGGCTACATGCTGGTAGCCCATTTTTGCCAGTTGCTCGGCGGCAAGCATAGCTCGGGCTCCCGAGGCGCAGTGCAGGAAAATCGGCGTGCCAGGATCCTTTACCAGTTCCAGTATTTTCATTTCAAGTACACCGCGGGGAATATTAATCGCGCCGTTGGCCGGGGAATTAGCATGCTCCGCAGGCTCCCTGACATCAATCACATAGCCATTGAGCTCGGCTCGCTCTCTGGCAGCTTCTGCTGCAGTAATTTTTCTGGGCGGCGGATCAATGGCCGCTAAACGTTCCGGGATAGTTAATAGCATGATGACCTCTTGTATAAAATTAATAATATTAGTTAAAGCTAATATTGAGGGTTGTTCTTGTCAACAGCAAGTGTTAATGAGATAACTAATGCCAATTTTGTGATATCAAATCATAACCATTACTTGCTTAGGCGACCAGTTTGAAGTTCAATATACCCATAGCGTGCAGTGAGCCTGAACAAGACAAGGTAAAAGCTATGGATCCAACGCAAATGCTGAGCCGCTCCGAAGAAGCTGAGCAATTTCTAAAACAATTGTCGAATAAGACCCGGTTGATGGTGCTTTGTTCTTTGCTGGAAGGAGAGCGTTCGGTTACCGAATTGCTCGACGATGTGCCGGTAACCCAGCCGGTACTTTCGCAACACCTGGCATTGCTCCGCGAGGCTGAGTTTGTGGCAACCCGCCGCAGCGGGCAAACCATTTATTATCGTTTGGTCGACAACCGCATTATTCAAATCATGCATCTTTTGTATGGTTTTTTCTGTGCGGACGATTAGTCCGCACTCACCGCACCCTCTAGTTCTTTCTTACTGATATCCAGCTCTATCACGTGACCTGCCCAGTCAATCTGTTTGATATGACGGCAGTCTATTTTTACCCGTTTACCGCCGGGCAGCCAGTCGTTCAGATTGATGATTAAATGGGTGACTGACCACTGCGGCAGCTGGATCAGAAAATCCTCCACATGGCCTGCCTGACCATCGCGAAGCGCGATGGTATAGCCGGTGAGTTCGTCACAGGAGCGCAGGTGCGAATTGTCTTCATCTACCTCTGCATGCTGCTGGCTAAAATTATCGACTAACTCCAGCGGGTGAGCATACTCGCCCCAGGCACCCGGGCCCGTCCAGTAGTAGCCGTAGCCAAAATACTTGTATAGCAACGATTCGTACTCGCGGGACACCGGCTGGTGTTCTTCAAGTGTAGGACTGTTCTTCAGTGCTTCTTTGGTGAGAGAAACGGCCAGAGTTTCTTCTTCGGCTTGTAAACTTTCAATCGAGATCGGCGTGATAACTACCTTGCGACTTAACGGCAACCAGGTGTTGGTATCGGCAACGATGTATCTGACGATCCATTGAGCATCGTCAATCAGGACATCCTGACAGCCGCCAACATCGCCGTCTGCCGCGTGAATTGAATAATGGCTTAACTGTGAGAAACGCGTTTCCATAATAACCTCCTTGCTTTACTGACCAGATTTACCGGACACCAATTTATAAGGTGTGGTGCATCGGACGGATCACTCTTACGCCGGCAAGCGGGCGTGATCACATATTTGCTCTGAGTGTATACAGGAGAACTGAAAAAAGATAGCCGGCAGTCGATGACTGCCGACGGGTGTATGCTGAATGACGGGTATACGGGCGACGGTTAAGCTACGTCAAACTCGTCGTCAGAGTAATCCTCATCATAGTCAGACTGATTACTGGCAGAACTATGCAGGGTATAAAATTGTTTGCGGTTGCGCGCCAGCTTGATGTATTTCAACCAGGCTTTTTCCAGCAGACTACTGGCTTGCTGTTCACCTTTCAGCACTGCAATGAAACGTTGCTCTTCGGCATTTTCCGGACTCAGTTCGCCAGACTCCAAACCGGCCAGGGTTTTACCATACGCGCTTAGCACGTCGGCTTCGGGAATACTAAAGTCACCTGACTTACGGAAACCGTAAGGAAAGTGTTGGCGGTCAATAAATTGCTTCGCTGGTACACGTATATCTGTCGTCTTCATGATACGAATTCTCTTGGTTGAGTAATTTCGTGCACTTTTAATTTATAAAACCGCAAATGAAAAACAAAAAATTTTTACCTTCACAATAAAAAAAATTGTTTCATAAAACTGCCATCTTTCAATTCAGAGAATGCGCGCTAAAAACCAGCTATGTTAAGGGCTTTACAGCCCCTGATAGCGCTGGGATGAGCTTCTCTGAGTTGTGTCTGGAGAATGAGGAAAAATACAAATTGGTTAAAAAACACTCAGAAATAAAGTTTGTCGTGACGATAAAAACTATTCATTTCCTATTTTTAAGCAGCGAGGAATAATAAGTGAGTTAGTGTTCAACCAATCCAGAGAAGACAATGAGCAAAGACTATCGTTACCAACGGGAAGAATGGGACTCGGTAGATGACGAAGATAGTGGCGATCACCGCAAGGACCACAAACGTCAGCAATCTATGAAAGACAAGAAAAAAGCTATGCAGCGGCGCGATAAACTGCGACGTTCTCAGTACGATAGTTTGGACTGAGCGCCGATTAAAACGGCCAGCCCGGCACGTTTTATTTTACTTTATTGAAAACTTGTGCCAGCTTATGCGTATGGACGAGAGTCATAGTACGTATAAGCATGGACATTCGTTTTCTGACCACATTTGTAGAAGTAGTTAAAACACGTCATTTCGGCAAAGCGGCCGAGAATCTTTATTTAACCCAGTCGGCAGTCAGTGCCAGAATTAAGCAGTTGGAAGAATATTTCCACACGACTTTATTTGTGCGCCACCGTAACAGTATCCAGCTCACGCCAGCCGGCGAACGATTGTTGCCTTATGCCGAGCAGCTGAGTACCACCTTGCAACAAGCTAAACAAGAATTGCAACGCGAAGCCGGTGAGTATCTGGTGTGTGGTGCCGGCCAATTGAATAACGAAATCTGGATGCCTGAACTACTCCGGCAAATCCACGCGGCGTTTCCCGAGTGGGCGATTAAAGCCGAGGTGCTGCCGTCTGAGCAGATTTCCCGGCAGTTGCATGACCGCAGTATCGACATTGCTTTTTCCAGTGAGCCGCTGAAGTCGGAAGAGTTTACCGGGCAGCTGTTAAAGGCCATGCCACTGGGGTTATTCAGTATTAATCAGACCGAAGTGGACACCGGGGCGGAGCAGTTTGTGTCGATAGATTGGGGCAGTAAGGCCCGCGACGAGCTGTTGACCCGCTTTGCCGAATATCGTGATGCCAAGTTTACCACTAACTCTCTGCGACTGGCCCTGGCCACGCTGCAGCAAGAGGGTGGGGTTGCAGTGTTACCGGTTGGCCTGGACTGGTCTCAGTGGGGACTGGAAAATGTGCGCTGTATTGACCATTTTACTCATGCGCAGTGCAAGCTTTATATGTATTACATGAAGTCTGTCAGACGATCGATTGTGCCTGATGTAGTGAGTGTGGTGAGTCAGCACTTTACGCAGGACGCATAATAGGGCGAAATGCTCAGCCTGAATTGAATAGAAAGAGAACTATAATGCTGAAAGACGACGAATTTATTAACCTCAATCCGGACCAACGCCTGGCTAGCTTTTTTGCAACGGTAAAGAAGCAAGGAGAACTGTTTATCCTCAATGATGACGACGGCTGCGTGATGCTGACCTCAGATGATGAAGAAGGTGTCCCGATCTGGCCGACGGCCAGCCTGGCCAGTATGTGGGCCGATCAGGAATGGGCGCACTGTGAACCCAAAGCGATTAGTCTGGATGTCTGGTTGGCACGCTGGACCGGAGGCCTGTCCAAGGACTTTCTCAACGTCATTATTGCCCCCATGCCGGCTGAGGAAAGTGAGCTTATGGCACCGGAAGAATTTGCCGACAAGCTGTCCTGAGCTGCACCATAATCGTAATAATAACCAGGGTGTGTTGGCTTTGCTGATTAAGGTCAATAACATCCTCGGTAAATATCACCATAATCGCGTTTTTGTCATTGCCTAGGTGCCCGTTCGCAATGACGGCTGTGCCGTGACTGACCAATTTGGCAGACCACAACTATCAGGCAGCAAAGCGCTCAGGAGGAGACTATTTCAAGCTTTTCAACCTTAATACCCGGTGCAAATGATTTATGGTTTTTACCCCTGGGCGGAACGGGTGAGATTGGCATGAATCTCAATTTGTATGGTCATGACGGTCAGTGGTTGATGGTGGATTGTGGTGTCACCTTTGATGAACCTCTGGTGGCGCCCTATCTTAATCAGAATGCTGGTTCCAGACACCATGTCGTGGCCCCGGACCCTGCGTTTATAGTGGAACAACGAGAGCAACTGGCTGGCCTGGTCATTACCCACGGCCATGAAGATCACGTAGGTGCGGTGGCAGCATTGTGGCCGCGCTTACTTTGCCCGGTTTTTGCGACGCCGTTTACGGCAGAAATTTTACATCGCAAACTGGGGCAGGTGGGGCTGGCTGGCAAAGTCCCGGTTCAGATAGTAAGTCCTGATGCCACCCTGACCGTCGGGCCTTTTCTGCTATCCTGGCTGGCAATTACCCATTCGATTCCTGAACCTCAGGCGCTGCTGATCACCACCTCCGCAGGCTCCGTTTTTCATACCGCCGACTGGAAAATCGACGCGCAGCCGATTAGCGGCAAACCCTTTAACGCCAATCTTTACCGGCAACTGGGTGAAACGCAATTACTGGCATTGGTCGGCGACTCTACCAACGCGCTAAAACCCGGCTTTTCCATTTCCGAACGGATCTGTGCAGAAGGCCTGAATACCGTTATCAAACGTTGCAGTGGTCGGGTGGTGGTGAGTTGTTTTGGCAGCAATATTGCGCGCTTGATTTCACTGGCTCGAATTGCTCAGCAAACCGGTCGTTATATGGCGTTGTTAGGGCGGTCGTTGGAAAACATGCATGGCGTTGCCAAGAAAACCGGTTACTGGCCGGACGGTTTCGACCTACTTGAGAAGGCGCATATTGGTTACCTGCCCCCGGATGAGGTGCTGGTGGTGGCAACCGGTAGTCAGGGCGAGCCCAGAGCGGCGCTTAATCGAATGGCCATAGATGCCTCCCCCAACTTCGAACTGGAAGCCGGAGATACGGTGATTTTTTCTAGTATTGTCATTCCTGGCAATGAAAAAGCAGTTGAGCGCCTGCTTGATAAGCTACGTAAAAAGGGCGTTCAGGTTGTTTTATCTGAAGACAGCGACGTGCCCATTCATGCCAGTGGCCATCCTTGTGTCGAAGAATTGAAGCTGATGTATCAGTGGACAAAACCACAGATTGCCATCCCGGTGCACGGTGAGCCGGAGCACCTTGAAGCCCATGCCGCTGTTGCCCGGGATATGGGGGTAAAGCGCACTTACGAGGGCCGAAATGGCGATTTATACTTGCTCGCACCACAACCCGGGATCCGCCGTGCAAGGGTGAAAGTGGGTCGGATTGCTATCGACCAGTCCTGATTTTAGTTCCATAGTGGTCATGTTACCAGCACCTTAAAATGCCTGATGAATACCAAATAATTGACTATTTACCGCCGACTGACAATTTACCGGTGCTATTTTCTACAAAAATGCATAAAATCGCGCCCAACCCACGTTTTACAGATGTTCCGAATACAAATACTGACGTTTGTATGCTATGACTATTAGGTCTGAGAAAGCTTATATGCCCAAGTCTACAAGTATGCCCAAGCCTACAAGCGTCAAAATTCCAGGAACAAATAATGATGTACCGGGCAAACGGGAAGGTTGAATATTTTAATGGTTAGTAGTTGGTTGTTTTGCAGAATGTCTCGCTGTCTGCTGTTTTGCTGTCTGTTGTCTGGTATCCCGCAAGTTACCCTCGCGGCTAGTCTGAACAACGAACCGCTGGTAAGCAATCCTCTGGGGACGGTGTTATCAACTCAGCAAGGGCTCAAACAAGACAGCATTCAGGATCTGCTAATCGATAATGATAGTTTTATGTGGATCGCTACCGAAGGCGGTCTGGACAGGTTTGATGGGCACCGCGTAGAGCATATTGCCGGCGAGGATGGATTGCTGGCTTCCACGCCTATTCAGAACCTGTTTCTGGACAGCAAAAACCGATTGTGGATAAGCACGTTCTATCGCGGCCTTTATCAACTTGATCTGGCCACCAATAAGCTCAGGGCTGTAGTAGAACTGCCGCAGCTGGAATTTCCGGAGTATTATCAGGCCGCTGAACAGTTTATCGAACTGACTAACGGCGATATGCTGTTGTTGTTTGGTCAGTCTTTGGTTCTCTATGACAATAGCAATGACACCCACCAAGTGTTATATCAGATAGATTTTGAGGATAAGGAACGGATCCCCTATCTCAGGGACATGATGTTGGTTGATAACATGCTGTTAGTCGCCTCTTCTGAAGGGTTAATGATGGCTGATTATTCTGCGCAACAGCTATCTTTCAGACCAATTGAGCATCGCAGCGATGTGGAATTTAATTTGGATAATGTCAACACTAAAACGCTGTTACTGGATGATACGGGGGTACTTCTGCTGGGGACGGTTTCGGGCTTGTTTAGCTTGCCCTGGGTGTCGCTAGAGCAGGCGTATCGGGGCGATGGTTTGGTGAAGGATAGCAAACTGATTATCCCGGAACGTAATATCTGGGAGATGCAAGCTCAAAACAGTAATTTAGTTTGGATTGGTTCAGATATTGGTTTATTGCAACTGGTGCGAAAGGATCGTGCATGGCAGGCTTCTTACGTGTTAGAACCAGCAACCCGCGATGTGGCCCTTTCGCGTTCCGACGTTCGCTCAATCGCACTGACCTCTGATAACAATTTGTGGCTTGGCTCCTATTTTAACGGGGCATTGTTCTGGTCGCCGAGCAGTTTTAATTTCAAGACCGTGCAAAATAAGGGTAACAAAAAACCGCTCAGTGATAATGTGATTTGGTCAATCTTTGAGGACAACGACCAGACATTGTGGATCGGTTCAGATAATGGCCTGACCCACTACGATCCTGCCAGCGGAGATAGCCAGTTTTATATTGTTGCTGATGGTATACCAGAACCTTATAGTATTCACACCATTGTTAATATCATGCCAGCGCCCGAACCGGGTAAATTATTACTCTCAACTTACAGTGGCATGCTGCTATTCGATAAAGCAAGTGGTGACTACGAACGATTAGATTTTGGGCTCAGTGATGAGGAAATTGACTACGTGGCCGGTGCCTCATTCGGGCCTGATGGCGAATTGTATTTCTCTGCCAATCATTTTTACCGCTACGATTTCGAGACCGCGACGCTGACCAGGCTGGATCGTCTGGAGGACCAGATAGCGTTCAATCTGGTGATGAATTTTATCGGGATTAATCCACTTAACGCCAATGAAATGTTGATGGCCACGTACGATGGCTTGTGGGCAGTCAACGTTCACACCCAACAAACCCGACAATTGCACCGTTTACCTGAGCGACTGGTCAATACCGAATTGTGGCCCGACGTGGTCAACCTCGACGGCCACGTATTGTGGGTAGGGTATCCCGGATATGGACTGGTTGGCCTGGATGCCACAACCTATGAGGAACGCTATCATTTTGGGCGTGATGCGCTGGGTCAGGCGGTTGTATTATTTGACTTACTGGAAGATGATGACGGCTATTTCTGGTTTAGTTCCTTGAATGGGATACACCGTTTTTCTTCAACTGAGCTTACCTTTACTCAGTATGAATATGGCCGGGAACTCAGTATCGCCGAGTTTAATCAGGGAGCGAGCGCAAAGTTGCAAGATGGCCGCATAGTATTCGGCTCTCCAAAAGGGTTGGTGTTTTTTGAGCCGCACACATTAAATCAGATTAAGCGGTCCCAGTTGTTATCGGAGGAATCCCGGCAAATGGTAATCACCGGTATTCAGTTATCGTCCCGCGACCTGAATCTGCCTAAGCAGAACCTGGCTAATACGCACCTGAATTTGTCTCATGATGACTATGGCTTAACCATTGAGTTTTCTTCACTGCTGTATCATGAAGACAGAGATGCAAAGTATAAGTATTTGTTAACTAAGGGAAAGCAAGTTCTCAGCGAAGATATTACCAAGGATACCCGGGTTGTCCTGCCCTCTTTAGCGGCGGGCGATTATCGTTTTGAAGTGATGCCTGTTTCACAGGCTCGCGAGCGGACATTGTTACCGGCCAGTTTGACTATCCATATGCCATATCCGCCGTTTGGCTCTCCCTTGGCATATACCATTTATGCCCTCGTAGTAGTAGGATTGCTAGGCGCGTATCTGATGAGTCGCCAGCTGCAGTTATTGCGGTTAAAGCAGGCCCAGCAGCAGGTTAAGTTATTTGGTAATGCCTTTCGCCATACCAGTGACTGGGTGGTTATTTTTGATGAATCCCACTTACCGGTAGCGGCCAACCCGGCCTTCGAAAAGACCTTTGGTATCAGTGATAAAGAGCGGCTTGATCGCCAGCTTTACCGGGTTTATCAACAGGTACCAAAGCTGGAAGCACAACTCTCAGGCCACCTTAAACTGCTCAGCGACGACACTGTATGGAAAGGGGAAGAACGTATTCAGACACCCGACGGACGTCAGTACGATGTGCTGATAGATATTAATCGTATGACGGGCGAAAAAGGGGGCCAGGATACGCATTATCTGGTGGTGATTTCCAATATCACCGAACAGAAAAATGCCGAACGCAAACTGGTGAAAATTGCCAACTTTGACAACCTCACCGGTCTGGTGAATCGCAGTTTGCTGCTTGACCGCCTTGAGCACGCCATTGATTCCGCCACGGCTCATAATCACACTGTTGCCGTGTTATTCGTTGATCTCGACCGCTTTAAAGGGATTAACGATTCCCTGGGCCATGACTATGGTGACAAGCTGCTCAGAGTGATTGCTAATCGCATGCTTAATCAGGCTTCGAAGAGTGATACGGTTGCCCGTTTAGGCGGTGATGAATTTGTCATCGTGATGGAGGAGGTTGAGAGCGAGTCAGCGGTATCAAGTTTTGTGGCACAGCTTATCGAGTCTATCGAAACCCCCATTGCACTGGGTAAAGAGGTGTTGCGAGTGTCCTGTTCGGTGGGAATTTCATTTTTTCCTGACGATGCCACTGACCCGGCTGAGCTTCTGAAGCAGGCTGATGTCGCCATGTATACGGCGAAGAAGAATACCCTTAGCGCCTTTATTTACTACACTAAGGAAATGAATGTGCGTGCGATTGAGCGACTGGCGCTGGAAAACCGGGTGAAGTCTGCTTATGAAGAGCAGGTATTTGAAAACTACTATCAACCTATTGTTAATCTGAATACCGGCAAAACCGAAGGGGTTGAGCTGTTATTGCGCTGTTTTTATAAAGGGGAGTGGATATCACCGGCAGCATTTATACCGGTTCTGGAAGAATTGCGTCATATTATCGAACTCACGCGGAAAGCTACCGAGAACGCTATTAACGATCTGAAGCTGTGGTATGCGGAAGGCTACACGGGTTATGTTTCAATAAACCTGTCGGCGCTGCACTTTAAAACGCATTTTGATTTGGATTACATCGAAGAACGCCTTAAAGAAGCGAAGCTGCCTCATTCAGCCTTGCGTTTCGAAATTACTGAAGGTGTTTTGATCGATAAACCTGATGAAGTTCTGCATGAACTCAAGCGGATCCGTGATGCCGGATTTAAGCTAGCTCTGGATGACTTTGGTACCGGTTATTCATCGTTAAGTTACCTGCGCCGTTTCCCGCTCAATGTGTTAAAAATCGACAAGAGCTTTATTGATGACGTGAAAGAAACAGAGGATGAAAATGCCTTGGTGCAAACCACAATTAATCTGGCATTAAGTTTGAAAATGGACTGTATTGCCGAAGGTATCGAGCACACTGAGCAGGTTCAGTATCTGCTTAATCATGGCTGCTATCGTATGCAGGGGTATTTCTTCTCGCGGCCGGTGAATGCTGAGGATATCAGGCGGTGCTTATGCAAAACCTGGTTGCCGCCAGATTAATGTCTCGTTCATTTTAAGCAAAAAAAGCCCGGTGAGTTACCGGGCTTTTTAGTGTTTCGCTGTCAGGCGGTTTTAATATTCAACGGAATCGGTAAGTTGCGGAATCTTTGCCCGGTCGCCGCAAAAAGAGCGTTTGCCAGAGCAGGGGCCGCAGGCGGTGTTGGTGGTTCACCCACGCCGCCCGGCAGGGCGTCGGTTTCGATGATCTCCACATCAATGCTCACAGGGGTTTGTGGCATGCGGGCTACCAGGTAGTCGTGGAAGTTGCTCTGCGTGATTTCACCATTAAGTGCGGTGATTTGGCCTATGGCACAGCTGATACCGTAAATCAGACCGCCTTCGCACTGGGCTTTAACATGATCGGGGTTGACTACGGTACCGGCATCAATGGCTATATAGGCTTTAGGGATAGTCCATTCACCACGACTGTTTACTTTCACCTCCATAACGGCCGCTGAATAGCTCAAAAAGGACCGGTGTGCCGCCAGGCCCATATAACGGCCTTGCTGTTCGCGCTTATCCCAGTCTGCCATGGCAGTCACTTTATTAATGACATTTTTCAGTCTGGCGGTATCTACCGGGTAGTCGTTGAGGTCGTCACCATAGTTGCCGTATTTAGCGTTACTGGCGGCAAAATCAATGTGCCGGTCTTTACCAATCAGTTGCAACAGGAAATCCTTGTGGTCAGTTTGGGTTTGATGAGCCAGTTCTGCCACAAACGACTCTTTGGCAAACGCGTGGTAGACATTGGCTACACTGCGCATCCAGCCAATACGTACATGGGCATTTGCTTCACCGCGCTCCAACTGCAGGTTAGGTACATCAAACGGAGTATCCAAATGACCCAAATCCAGTTCGCCATCGCTGGGCTTATTGGCTGCCGCATTAAAGGTTGATGAAATCGGTGGGAATACGGTTTTGTGGTACCAACCGGTAACGTGATTATTGTCATCCAGCGTTGCACTTAAGCGCTGACCACTGACCGAATGGTAGTAACCGTGTTTAATATCGTCTTCACGACGCCAGACAACCTTGACCGGACGGCCAGCTTGTTTGGCGAGCAGAGCAGCTTCCACAGCAAAATCTGGTTTTGCTTTGCGACCAAAACCACCGCCGAGTAAGGTGACGTTTACAGTAACATTTTCGACTGGCATTTTTAACGCACCAGCCACTTGCTGGCGGGCGGTTTGTGGTGATTGTACACAGGCCCAGATTTCAGCACTATCCTCGGTAACAACAGCGGTTGCGGCTGGCGGTTCCATGGGTGCCTGAGACAAGTGCGGCGCATAGTAACTGGCATCTACTACTGTAGTGGCGTCGGCCGTGGCCTGTTCAAAATCACCCAGTTTACGGACCACTTCGCCTGGTTTGGCTGCGTTGTCCAACAAGTCCTGTTGGTAGGCGTCGGAATTATAGCTGGCATGAGCGCTGGTTTGCCATTCGGTTTTCAGTGCGTTACAGGCCTGCCAGGCGAGCCAGGTATTGGTGGCCAGCACAGCAATACCACCCAGTGGGTTAAACAGCGCCGGGGCAGAGGCTGCTGGCATGTCGATAACATCCACTACGCCAGCCATTTTTTTCACTTCAGCCTGATTAGAGGATTTTACGCTACTGAATAACACCGGGGGGCGCTGGATAACGGCATAGAGCATGTTGTCCATAACCACGTCCTGGCCATACATGGCGGTACCGGTGGTCATGTCGGTTAAATCAACGCTGGGCACTGCCTTACCAATTTGTGTCCATTTATCCCGGGATTTCAGTTTCAAATCACTTGGCTTAGGCACCGGTAATCTGGCCGCTACCGCGACTACATCGGCAAAGGCAACCTTACGGCCTGTGGGGATATGCACTACAAAATGCGCCTGAGTCTCACATTCATATGGGTCGACCTGCCAGCCTTTGGCGGCGGCCGTACAGAGCATCAGGGCCGCGGTGGCACCGGCTTCGCGTAACCGTTGAAAGTTGCGACGTACACTGCGTGAGCCATCGGTATTCTGATCGCCATATTTGGCATCACCAGTGGCCTGCTTAATGGAGACATGCTGCCAGTCGGCGCCGAGTTCTTCGATCATTATTTGCGGGATACTGGTGCGAACCTGTTGACCCATCTCTGAGCGGTGACAGGTAATGTCAACCTTACCATCCTGGGCAAAACTGATGAAAACATTCGGGGCAAAGCTGTCTGACTCTGGCGGATTGGCAAACATGGCGTGCCCACGGGTGGCTGGTAACAATGCCAGGCTCAGCGTAAAGCCCGATGCAGTGGCAGTGCGCTTTAAAAACGTACGGCGGGATTGGGAAATCGTTGAATCGCTCATTTGGTCACCTTTACAGCTATAGACTCCGCCGCTGATTTAACCGCAGCGCGAATACGTGGGTAGGTACCACAGCGGCAGATGTTGCCCGACATATGGGATTCAATCTCTTCGTCAGTTACTGGTTGTTGTTTATCGACCAGCGAGGCAGCCTGCATCATCTGACCACTCTGACAGTAACCACATTGAGGCACGTTATGTTCACGCCAGGCTTGTTGTACCGGGTGCGAGCCGTCTTCAGAGAGTCCTTCGATAGTGGTAACGGCCTTATCGCCAATCGCTGCCATGGGAAGCTGGCAGGAACGGGTAGGTTCGCCGTCAAGGTGCACTGTGCAGGCTCCACAGAGGGCCATACCGCAAGAGTATTTTGTACCGGTCATCTTCAGTTCATCACGGATGAACCAAAGCAACGGCATATTGGGATCCCCCTGATAGTCAAACTCCTGTTGATTAATAGTGACTTTCATAACCTTCCTCTTTTTATCCCTGACGATTGTTTCGTTGAGTGGGATTAGATCAACATGATATCGTTGATGATTCAATAAAAACGGGTTCAGTCGCCGTAAACCACGACTGATTCCGCCCGGTTAAAACAGCTGTTTTAACCTATTTAACGACAATTCGTTAGCTTTATGGCTCTTGTTTTTGTAAAGTCTTTGTTAAGTATTCTACAAATAATAATAACCAATAGATATAAAAGGTGGAAACGACAATGTCAGATGCGTCTGCAGCCCCCACAACTTCTCAACTTATGTCGCCCCTCGAATGTTTTTACTACCGCGAACAACATAGTCCGGATCATCCTTGTCTGGTGCAACCAGTAGAGGGGAACTATCGCAGCTATTCCTGGGCTGAGGTAGCCGCTCAAGTGCGCAAACTTGCCTGGCGTCTTAGCAATATGGGCCTTGATAAAGGTAGTCGTATTGCTATTTTGTCCAAAAACTGTGCCGAATGGCTGATGACTGATTTGGCGATCATGTTGGCCGGGCATGTGTCTGTGCCGATTTTTGCCACGGCCGGGGAAGATACCATTCGTTACGTTTTAAGGCATGCCGATGTGAAATTAGTTTTTGTTGGCAAACTGGATGACGGCCCCAAACAGACGGCGGCCATAGATGATGAGGTTACCACGGTTTCCTTTCCCTACCCGGGAGTGAAAACCACTTATAGCTGGACAGAGTTCAGCCATTGTGACAGCTTTACTGAAAGTCCAACCCCGCAGCCTGATGAGCTAATGACGATTATCTATACCTCAGGCAGTACCGGCAGCCCGAAAGGCGTTATGCACTCATACAGCGCTATGGCCTGGGCTGGTGCCCAGGCCAAAATGGATCTGTCGTTGGGTGAACAAGACCGGCTACTCAGTTACCTGCCGCTGGCGCACATTACCGAACGGGCATTAATTGAAATGGCGGCGTTACAATCGGGTATGACGCTTTATTTTATTGAGTCACTGGAGACATTTCAGCGTGATGTTCAGCATTGTCAGCCCACTTTATTTGTGTCAGTACCGCGTTTGTGGACCAAATTTCAGCACGGTATCCTGCACAAATTGTCACAAACTAAACTCAACATTTTGTTACGTATACCGGTAGTCAATGGCCTGATTAAAAACAAAATTCGCAATGGACTCGGGCTATCGCAAACCAAGTTATGTGCTAGTGGGTCAGCGCCCTTACCGCCGGTGATCACCGCCTGGTTTGAAAAGATCGGGATCGAAATTTGTGAAGGGTGGGGCATGACAGAAAACGCCGCACTGGGCACGGCGTGTCTGCCCTTTCGTAAAGATAAAATCGGTTGCATAGGTCTCCCTTGGGGCGGCGTATCGCTCAAGCTGTCTGAGCAACAGGAATTATTGAGTAAGTCACCGGGCAATATGATGGGCTATTACCTCGACCCGGAGAAAACGGCCGAAGCCTTTACCGACGATGGCTATTTGCGCACCGGAGACAAAGCTATCGTTGATAGTGATGGTTACTATTCGATTACCGGTCGTATTAAGGATATTTTTAAAACCGCTAAAGGTAAGTACGTCACGCCGGCGCCTATTGAAGCCAAACTGATGGAAAACAGTGTTATTGAGCAGGTCTGTGTAACAGGGGCGAGTTTACCTCAGCCCATTGCGTTACTGGTGTTATCAGAAGAAGCGCAGGAACAGTCAAAAAATCAGATTACGGCGTCATTGCAACACACGCTGAGTAAAATTAATGGCGGGCTTGAAAGCCATCAGCGGCTGGATCATCTGGTTGTTATGGCAGAGCCCTGGACCATCGAAAATGATTTAATGACGCCGACACTTAAGGTGAAACGTCATGTACTTGAGGAACGCTTTCCAGAAGTGATTCATCAGGCCTATACTGACAAAGTCGTCTGGCAACATCATTCAAACTAAGCACAAAGGAGATAGTATGACACGCAGCAAAGGATTGTTTTTAGGATGTTTATTATCAGGCTTTACCGCCGGGGCACAGGCTGATCTTGCGGCATTAAATGCGGCCGCCAAAAAGCTCTGTGAAAAAAGTAAGGTCTGCCTGCAGCAGGAAATGGCCGCCAGCGAAGATTTACCGCCGGCTATGGAAGCGATGCTTGATAATATGATGGGGGAGTTGTGCAAGCAATACATGTCTATCTCGACAATGGGAGAAAATCACGAAATCGTTGAACCGGCAACGGCGTGCCTGAACTCCATGGCGGAAAAGGGCTGCGATGACTTGCTTAATGGTGAAGAAACGACCGCCGCTTGCCAGCGTTATGAGCGCGTCGCGGAAAACTACCGCTAAGTAAAAGGGAATGCACCATACCCGCCAAGAGTATGGTGCCAGTATTCAGGAGGGGTAACGCTGTTGTAAGCCCTGATAAACCTCATCGGCATAATCAGGGTCGTTGATATCAAGTGCATCAAGCACATCCACCAGATGCTCATTATCTTCACGGCCCTGCCAGGTTTTTTGATAGGTACCGGTTTTGTAACCATGATCCTGACGAAAAAAATTCAGCACGTTTTTACCGACATACTGACGGTAGAGTTCATCACCGGTCATTTCGCACTGTTCAACAATATACATAAACAATGGTACGCTGAATCGTTTTGCGGCACACAGACCAGCCATTAATTCCAGGTTATCGAGTAACGCTTGCTGCTCTATGGCATAGTCTTTACCGTCAAAGGTGACCATGGGCTCGGCTTGCTGAGCGAGCTGGGCCGCCAGTGCATGAGCCGTTGCTTCAACATCGCCACTGTAATCAATAATGCTGGCCGACAGGGCAAAGTGCCAGATATCAACCAGTTCCATTTGCAGTTGTGGAAGATCTTTGTGTTGTGCTTTCCACCATTTCCAGCCATGGTGTTCGATTGCCTCTACCGACTCCACCATTGCGGCGCGTAAATAACCATATCCGGCGGTTAACCATTGTGGGTTTACTTTGCAGTTCATTTTATTCTGCAGCGACAACATGGTGTTTAATTGTTGTTGAGTAAGCATAATTTACCTAAATTTGGGGTTCCTGGCGGAGCGGCAATGCGCAATGGCCAGCATCGATTGTAGTCCTGACAAACAGGCGGCTAGTCTATCACGGCGGATAAGCGGGATGAACGCTCGAGAAGGCAAAATCATTATTTCATGCCGCAAAAGCGCAATGTAGATGCACTTTTAATGAGCGCGTGCACCAATATGAGGAAACATTAGAATTTATACGATTTGGGTAAAATTCGTAAGCGTTTGATTTTTTTTAATTTTTAAATGTTGGCATTTATTCTGCAATGCCATGTTTGTTAACTGCGCTGGATTCTGGCGCTAACTTTGGCCGGTGCCAGGCAACGCCGGCTCAAAGTTGTCAGAATAAGGCCCGTAACCTTCCCCATACAGATTTTTCGTGTCCTGAGGTCTGTATGGGTTTTTTTATGTCCAAATTCTGTTGCGCGTTAATATAGCCCATTGCGCATATTTTGGCCAGTTAATTTTTCCGCATATTTCTAAATTCATCCTTAAAGTGCATACTAGGCGTTCATTCGGTAACAGGAACACCGACGCTGTGCTCACTCTTTATCCGTCAAATAAACTCGAACATTTAAGCTTTTTGCTGGCCACTTTACTCGACCGTCAACCCGCAGCAGGTCTGAGTCCGGACGTGATCCTGGTAGAGAGCCCCGGCATGCAACACTGGTTAAGTATGGAACTGGCCGCCAGTCGTGGTATTGCCATGAATATTGACTATCCTTTACCGGTCCGCTTTATGTGGGATACCGCCAGAGCGGTGCTCGGGCCCGATGCAGTGCCCCGCGAGTCACCGTTTCGGCGGGAAACCCTGCGCTGGCGGATCTACGGCTTGCTTACCCAGTCTGAGCAACTGGGTCACCCTGCGATGTCGCGGGTGTTACAGTTTCTGGATAAAAGTCAGGCCAATGGCAGCGGCCATTTACAAACCCTGCAACTGGCAGTGGCTCTGGCTGATTTACTCGAGCAATATCTGTTATACCGGCCTGACTGGTTACTGGCCTGGGAGCAACATCAGCAGGTAGTGGCAGAAGACGCCGATGAAGTCTGGCAGGCCCATATCTGGCGACTCTTGGTGAGCGATACGCCTGCTCACCCGGCGCGTTTACACGAGCAAATGGTAACGGCCCTGCAACAGCCATCCCAGACCGTGCGTAAAGCGTTACCGAAACGCATTATTCTGTTTGCCATTAACACTATGGCGCCGCAGTTCGTGACTTTTTTAGATGCGCTGGCGCAATGGGTGGATGTGCACCTGTTTCATTTAAACCCCTGTGTTAACTACTGGGGCAATCTCGCCAGTCGTGGTGAACAGGCACGATTGCTCCGTGAAGAGGGTATTACGGCCTGGCTAGAACAGTCGCAGGAAAATCCTTTGCTGGCGAACCTGGGCCGACAGGGGCGGGATCTGTTTAATCAGCTTACCGAACTGCAAAGCTACGAGATCAGCGCCTTCGATATGCCTGCCCCGGATGAACAGTCATCTCAGACGTCGATGTTAAGTCAGGTACAGCATGACATTCTTGAAGCAAGTAATGGCGGAGTGGATTTTCGCTGGACACCCGGGGATGACAGCATCCTGATTAATTCTGCTCACAGTACGCTGCGCGAGGTGCAGTCACTGCACGATTATTTGTTGCACCGGTTATCTGAAGAGCCTGCACTACAACCGCGGGACATTCTGGTGATGTGCCCGGCCATTGAAGAGTACGCGCCGGCTATCGAAGCGGTCTTTGCCAGAGTGGGCACGGTCAATAGTGATGATGATGCCTCGCCAAGACTGCCCTGTACCATCGCCGATCGTTCGCCACTGGATGCCGATCCGTTGGTGGCGGCATTTTTGTCGCTATTATCATTACCCGACAGCCGTTTCAGTGTTACGCAAATTCTTGAATACCTGAGTCTGCCGCCGTTGCAACGCAAATTCAGCCTGACCGAACAGAGTCTCACCGTCATCGAGTACTGGCTGGAGCGGGCGAATATCCACTGGGGGCTGGACGGTAGGCATAAAGCTGAAGTTACCGTGTCTGCCATCGACAGTGACATGTTCAGCTGGCACTGGGGCTTACAGCGATTGTTGCTGGGAATGATTAGCGAAGATGCCACGTTATTGCTGGACAACTGTGTAACAGTACCAGACGTAGAAGGGCAGGAAAGTATTGAACTGGGCAGGCTGATGCTGGTTGTAGAGCAACTGCAGATCCACAATCGTGAGCTGGCCCGGCCGCGAACTGCTGACGACTGGCAGGTCTATTTAAACACCCTGCGGGAAGATTGCTTTATCCCGGGCAATGACGATATCGACAGTTGGGAGAGTATAGGTAAAACCATTGCCGATTTAGCCTTGCAATGCCAGCAAGCCGGTTTTACCGGCGTGCTGAGCCTGGCTGAAGTGCGCGATGTTTTAACCAAACGTTTCGCGACCCCGGATGCCGGTAATCATTTTATGACTGGACAGGTTACTTTCTGTTCCATGCTGCCTATGCGGAGCATTCCATTTAGCGTGATTGGCATTTTAGGCCTCAATGACGGGGATTTCCCGCGCAGTAACCCACCGGGCAGTATCAATATCATGGCGCGTCATCCCGGACGCCTGGGCGATCGCTCCCGCCGTCAGGAAGACCGCTACCTGTTTTTGGAAGCATTGATTTCAGCCCGTCAATCACTTTATCTGAGTTTTCAGGGGCGCAGTGCATTAAATAATGCAGAGCGACAGCCCAGTCTGGTACTGCAGGAATTAATGGACTTTCTTGGTCAAGCCTACAGCTGGCCCTCAGAAGCGGTGCGACAATTGCCTCTGCACCCGTTTAGTCCGGCGGTGTTTAACAGCGCGCGGCCCGCCTACAGCAAAGGGTGGTACCGACTGGCGCAATCCATTGCTGGCCTGCAGAATGAAGAAACCGACAGCGTCATTGAGGTGTCGGCTACCCGCCATCAGACCCGCCAACTCAGTGCTAACGACATGGCCCGCTGTTTTGATGATCCGCTGGCCTGGCTGGCCAGACAGCTGGGCCTCAGACTGGAACTCGATAACCGTCTGTTAGAAGACAGTGAGCCCTTTGAAACCAATACGCTCAGTCGCTATCAGTATGTGGATGAACTGGTGACCAACTCGGCACATACCAGTGCTGACCAGCTCACGGCGACGTTTTTGTTAAGCGGTGAGTTGCCTGATACCCCCATCACCCGTGCAGAGGTGGCTGCCTGGCAGGAGGCTGCAACCCTGCTCAACCAGGCAGTGCCCGGTGGTGAAGAGCACCTGTTAGCGTGCCGGGTGAGTTTAAATGAATGGCAATTGTATGCTACCTGTTATCAACAGGATGAGACCCTGGTAACTTATCATGTCGGACAGCATCAGATAAGGCGTAGTTTAACGGCTTGGCTGACCATGCTGATTGCCAATAGCCAGGGTGCTACGTTGCCACTGACCCTGCATTATATCGACTGGAAGAAACAGCCACTGGCACTGAAATCAGAAACCTATCAACCTTTAACGGCAGATGAGGCCACTGCACAGTTGCACAGGTTTATTGACGCAATGAAGCAAATAGAAGCAGGGCCGAGTTTGCTCTACCTGGCGGTGGCCGAAGCATTTTACAAATATGCCGGCATGAACACCGACAGTGATGACTGGTATGAGAGTAAAGAAATTACCAAACGCTGGGATGATATCACCGACAGCAACAACCCCTACAGCAAGCTAGGCAGTAACGGATATTTTAACTGGTTTTACAACTATATTCCGTCAGCTTCGCAACTGCCGTTAGAGCAGTTGGCCGACCTCTACTGCGTTTTTTTGAGCAACTTTAAAAGGGGAAGACAATGACCACACAGCATCTGGATGTCATTAATCTGCCCCTTAGCGGACGCCATCTTATTGAGGCCTCCGCAGGTACCGGCAAAACCTTTAATATTACGCGGATTTACTTACGCTGCCTGCTTGAACAACGGCTCACCGTGCAACACATTCTGGTGATGACCTTTACCAAAGCCGCTACCGAAGAAATTCGCGGACGTATAGCTGCCACGCTGCGTGACGCTCTGGCATACTGGCAGGCCCGCAACTGCAATGAGCCCTTTGAATCGGACCCGGTGCTCGACGTACTTTACCAGCGACTTGCTGCCGAGGAGGCATTGGCCTTATTGCAGGCGGCACTGCTGGAGCTGGATGATGCGGCGGTATTTACCATTCACAGTTTCTGCAATAACGTGCTATCCGACATGGCGTTTACCTCTGCTGCACCGCTGGAGCTGGCCCTGGCGACCGATACCCGGGCGATGTATTTACAAGGTTGTGAAGATTTTATCCGTAAAGTCAGCCGCGATGAGGCAGCCTTTGCGCAGTTAGCTAGTCATGGCTGGCATACGCCTGAGCAGCTGTTGCGTGATTTTCTGCCGTTAATGGAGTTTGCTAACCCACCGCACATTGCAACGGAACGACAAATTAATGAACAGTTCGATGCGGCCCTGGTTAACCTGGCTGAGCAATATCAGCCACAGGCCAAAGCGCTGCATACCGCATTGATGAATAATGAAGCGCTGTTTTTAACTGCCGTTATTGGTAAGGATGCAGAACGGGCCAGAGAATGGCAGGTGATCCTGGACTGGCTGCAAAACGGCCCGTTAACCGCGATCCCCGAAGAGTTAGGTAAGTTTATCAACGGCAATCGCTACCGTGCCAAGCGCGAGGGCATTGCCGAGGCGAAAGCCCTGGTTGAACCGGCTAAAACCTTGCGTACCGACTTAACCAAAGCGTTCGATAAACTGGCTAAATCGCGCCAGGCGTTACTTGAGAAAGCGCCGGTATATGCGGTGGTTTGTGAGGCGGTAGCGTTTGTGCGTGATTATGTCAGCAAACAAAAGCAACGGTTAAGTACGGTGGACTTTAACGATCTGATCCGCCTGTTGGCCGCTCAAATAGACACCCCGGATTCACCGCTGTGTGTGCAACTGCGCCAGCGCTATCCGGTAGCACTGGTGGATGAGTTTCAGGATACCGATGCCGATCAGTATCACATTCTGGCTAATGTGTATCCCGGCCAGGATGTCCTGCCTCAGGGGACGACCACCTTGTTGATGATCGGCGACCCTAAGCAGGCCATTTATGGTTTTCGTGGCGGCGATATTTTTACCTATTTGCAGGCCGCAGAGCAGGCAGAGTATCGCTGGGTAATGGATACCAACTGGCGGTCGGTAAAGCCCATGGTTGATGCCTACAACCGGTTATTCTGGGGCGCTGCAATGAATCAGGAGCGCCGTGACCTGTTTAATTTTGGCATCACTTATGAGCCGGTAAATGCCAGTAGTGGCGCCAAAGCGGCTAAGACGCCACTTAAAGATGCTGCATCAGACCGAAGCGCGCTGACATTTATCGCCGATGAACCCGACGAAGACGCCAGTAACAGTAAAGGCGCTACCCGCCAGCGCCTGGCAGAATTACTCACCAGAGAAGTGGTACGTTTGCTGGCTCAGGCGCAGCTTGGGGAGCGTAATGTACAGCCCGCCGACATTGCAATTCTGGTACAAACCGGCAAAGAAGCCACGATTGTCCAGAATGCTTTAAAGACGGTGGGCTTGCCCTCAGTGTATCTGTCGAACCGCAACAGCCTGTTTGCCAGCGCGGAAGCGGCTGATACGCTTATGGTACTGAATGCTATCTGGCACGCCCATGATTTGCGTCTGGTCAACGGGATTATCGCCAGTCCGTTATTGGGGCTCGACCGCCAGCAGATCCAGACGCTGCTCACCGATGAATACGCCAGTGACTGGGATGCACTGTTATTACAGATAGCCCAGTGGCGAGAAATCTGGACCCGGCGTGGCGTCATGGCACTGCTGCTGGCCATGCTGCAAAACAGTTATCTTCCGCACCAACAAGAGGCTGAACGTAGCCTGACCAATTATCAGCATCTCGCTGAAGTGCTCGAAGAGACTGCCAGAACTTATAACCAACCCGGTCATTTACTTAACTGGTTGCACCGTCAGGTGCGTCAGCCAGAGCAGGCACAGGAACACATTCAACGACTCGAAAGTGATGCCCGGCTGATCCAGATAGTCACCCAGCACGGTTCAAAAGGCCTGGAGTACCCCATTGTGTTTGTGCCTTTTGCCAGTGAATACCGAGACCCCGTGAAGTTTGGTAACAGTCAGTCAGAGGTGTTGCGCTATTACGATCCGCACAGCGCCGCGCAGCAAATGGCGCTTGGCGCAGCCCCGGATGTATTGATGCGGGTGCGGCGCGAAGGGGAAGCGGAATCTATGCGTTTATTGTATGTGGCCATCACCCGGGCTTCTCACCGTTGTTATCTGGGCGTGGGGGAAGATAAGCTCAGCGACCAGTCGGCGTTGGGACAAATGATGCGCCGGGCGGATTTTGATGATTGGCGTAGTGCTATAGAAGCACTGATACAGGAAGGCGACGGTCATACCGCACTGATTAGTGAGGTGTCTGAGGAGGCCTTGCCGGCGGCGCAAATTGATGCGGTTAAACTTAAATGCGCAACCTTTGAACGGACCCTGGAAGATAACTGGCGACTGTACTCGTTCTCAGCGATTACCCGTCAGGCGGTGCACACCGCATTCCGCCATCGTGAGGCAGAAGCGGTGGCGGCAGAGAACAATACGTTGCCAGAGACCGCAAAGAGTGAAGCGCTGCGTTTTCAGCTTAAAGCGGGTGCCCAAAGCGGTAATTTATTACATGACATACTGGAAGTGACTGATTTCAGTGCGCCGGACTGGGCGGAAACCGGTACTGCAGTTGCCCGTCGCTATGGCATAGACGAAGCCGAGTGTGACGCACTGTTTAGCTGGCTCGACGAGGTGCTGACAACGCCCCTTGAACTCACCGGGGCTGGTACAGTGAAACTGGCTGATTTAGCCATGGTCGATACCCTGCGCGAAGCGGAGTTTTATTTTCCTCTGCATAACGCTGATCGCCGCGCCGTTGGCCGGATTTTACAGCAACATCGCCGGTCTCATGGCGCTGAAGCCTTACCCGCGGTGCTTGAAGGCGTCAGGTTGGAGGGCATGATGCATGGTTTTATCGACTTGATTTTTTGTGTGGATGGCCGCTATTTTGTGGCTGACTATAAGTCAACCATGCTGGGTGACAGCCCCGACGATTATCAACCGTACAAACTTAACCAAAACAACCAGCAGCACTACTACGATTTACAGTATCTGATTTACAGTGTGGCACTACACCGCTTTTTAGTTCAGCGTATTGAGAACTATGATCCGGACACCCATTTTGGTGGCGTGGCGTATTTTTACCTGCGCGGTATGTCTGGCGCTTTTCCGCCCGGCACCGGGGTGTTTTTCCATCCATTATCCGCGGATTTGATCGGCGAAATGGAACTGGCGCTAACCGGTAACGTGATGCAGGAGGCTCTGTGATGTTTGCCAGTTATTCCTTATGTACCGCGCGCCTGGCGGATATTGAAGCCATTGATTACTTCTTTGCCCGGGAGCTTAGCGCACTCATCGGCAGCGAAAATGACACCGACTTTTGTTTATTGCTGGCGCTCAGTCGGGCCCAACGGATGGGCAACAGCTGTCTGGTAGTGAGCGAGCTGGCCGGTGAGCACTATTTTGCCCATAGTGATGAGCCCGATAGCGGATTTATATTTGCTCAGCAGGATGAGTTGCTATCGCAAGCCCAAGCGTTGGTTAAACACCCTGGGATGGCCGGGCGGCTGCATTGGTATAACGGACGCCTGTACACCGCCCGCTATTGGCAATTCGAGCAGCAACTGGTTGCGAGCATTGCGGCGCGCAGCACACCAGAACCATTAACTGAAGAGCAGATGGCGGCGTTATTGCAAGCCTGGCCAAGTTTGTACCCAGTCCAGCAAAGTGTTCAACAGGACTGGCAACAGGTGGCTACCGCACTGTGTATCAACCGCTCTTTTGCCATGTTATCGGGCGGCCCAGGCACCGGTAAAACCTATACCGTCGCTCGCATACTGATGGCGTTGCAGGTGGCCTGGCGGGGCACATTAAATGTGGTGCTCACAGCACCTACCGGTAAAGCAGCCCAACGACTCACTGAATCAGTGGATGCCGCCCTGGCACAATTCGCCGGTCATCCGACACTATCGCAGTACAGCGCCGCCATACAACAGCCCGCCATGACGCTGCACCGGTTACTGGGCATGCCGCGTTGGGGGATTCAAAGCCGGTTTACTCAGCATAACCCGCTGCCGGCGGATGTGATCATTGTCGACGAAAGCTCAATGATCGATCTCGCCTTAATGACCCGCCTGTTCAGGGCACTGGCACCGCATACCCGGGTGATCCTGGTGGGCGACCCGAAACAGTTACCGTCGGTAGAGGCGGGAAATGTTCTGGGCGATATTATTGCCGCGCTGGAGTCTGACTTAGCGGATAGTGATTCATCGGGCGGTGTTGATGAAGCTTCTGCGCAGCAGTTTGCCCGGTTGTGCCCGCATTTACCGCCGCTAACCGTCTGCGCTGACAACAGGCCGGTGGCCATGCATTTCGCCCTGCGCGTGGCGCAGCGCTTCAGTGGTCAGTTGGCTGAGGTGGCCAGCGCCATGAATATCGGCCAGATTGATGCGGTGTGGCCTCAGTTAAAAGCACTGGAAGCCAGCCAGATGCACGATGTTGAAGGCGTAGCTACCAGCAGTTTTAACGCGCTGGATAACCATTTTAATCAACTGGCAGTAAACTGGTTTGGGGCCATTAGTCAGGCTGATTCACTGCCTGTAGCAATGAGTCATTTGCAGGCCGGACGCTGGCTAACACCATTCAGGCATGGAGAGTGGGGGGCGTTGGCGCTTAATCAGCGCATTGAACGCTTATTGTCGCCAGGCGATACCCGCGGCTTCTATCAAGGCCGGCCAATCATGATCACCGAAAACCATCATGGCCAGCGCCTGTACAACGGCGACATCGGCTTAATTTGGCCAGATCAACGTGGAGTGCTAAAAGCCTGGTTCGCGGGGCAAGATGGTCTATTCCGGGCAATACCAATTATGCGCTTGCCCCAGCATGAAACCGTGTATGTGATGACTATTCATAAATCTCAGGGTTCCGAATTTGACCGGTTATTATTGTTGGTGCCGGAAGCGCCTTCCCGTCAGGCTGCCAGCCTGTACAGCCGTGAGCTGGTGTATACCGGCCTGACCCGGGCGAAAACCGGCGCAGTGCTGGTGACCACCCAGGCGATTTTGCAGGACGTGGTGGCCCGCCGTCAGCAGCGCAAAACGGGCTTGCCACAGCTACTTGCTGAGGCTATTGGCGTTAATCGCTAAGTGGCACCTCACTGAGGTGCTGCTGTCGTTTGGACGTGGTCAGTTGATTATTGATATCCACGAAATACAGCAAGCAATCGGATTTGGCGATGTCACTACGCGTGGTAACCATAAAAAATTTCAACGGGCGGGTGACGGTGAGTTCGCTGTTATCGGCACAAAAATAGTCGCTCAGGAACTCCTGTGGTTGCTGGCCTGACAGCCTGAAATGTTCTAAGCGAGCATGATCGAGCCAGCCTAATACCTCTCCTGGCCGGGTAATGCCAAAATTACGTTGTTCAATATCCTGGCGGATGGTGACATTGGCGCCGAATACTGGCCGTTCTGCATAAGCCAGTGTGGCATGACGATGAATCTCCAGACGTTTGGGCTGTTCGAGCAGCTCTATATCCTGACGCGGGGCAAAGACATCCTCAGCCATCAGGTAAGAACGTAAGCCGTTGTAGGCATTTAAGGTAGCCAGCTCATCCATGGCACCACCGGATTCGATGGTAACGATGGGACAGCAAAAAGGCACTTCCATCAGCGAGCCTAGCTCAATGTCGGTATGGATAAACCACCGGGTAAAGTGCGAAGCCAGGGCTGTATACTCGGTACCCAGTCGGGTGGAGACGCTGAAAGCTGGTCCGCTGCCGGAGGTATTATGTACATCAACTATGGCTTCGGGGGCTAAATCCACCAGATAATCCAGTATCTGTTTGGCCAGTATACCCTGCGTATCGGTATAGGGTGGCTTGAAACAACGGTTAATATCACGGTTTTCCGGCAACGCCCGGTGGGTGAACATAGGCTCATGCAGGGCGGCATCCACTGAAACCACAATAAAGGTGGTATCGGCATAGGGTTTAAAGCCTTCTTTCAACAAGCGGTGTAAGGCTTGAAAGCCGGACGGTTCGTTACCGTGTAACAGGGTTGTGATCGCTCGTTTCCGGCGGGTTCTGCCGGGCACAAAGATAATCGCCGGTCCGCCCAGCATCTGCAGAAAGCTGACGCTGGAGTCAGGGATTTGTTGTGGTGTCGGCGCATGCAGTATTTTAAAGCCGGGCAGAGCAGGTGTGGCTAATCTGGCGGTTCCCATTGCTACTCCCAATAGGCCACAGGTTGACCACTGTGGCTCAGTTGATAGTACCGGCGACACAGTTCGCCAAGTACTTTTGATTCAGAATATTGATTCATTAAGGTTTTATAGGTGTTTAACTGCCACAGGGCGCCGGTTTGCCGTGCGGCCAGGCGATGCTCGATAATACCAAGGTAATGATCCCGCTCTTCGCGGCTGACCCCGATTTTTGCCAGTCCATCGTCTGCGTTGCCAATTAAATCTGACAAAATTGCGGTGACCTTATATTCCTTCAGCTGATGCTGATGCTTTTGTGGCCACAGAATTTGTGCATTCAGGCCGGACTGGGCACAGCGGTAAAAGTTATATTCGGTATAGCGAAAAGGCAGGCGCTGTAAATACTCTTCAATGTGCTCCGACAGTGCCTCAACCAGTCCAATCTGTAAGGCGGCATTGGCAAGCATATCCTGATTGGTTGGGCCGGCTGGCAGACTGCGGTATTCAATCCGAACATGACCGTTTTCACCCGGTTCGAACACTGCACGGTTCCAGCTCCATACGGTACCGTGATGTAAATTGAGTTCGGCAAAAAGTTTGCTGGCCCCGATTAACCGCTCTGAGATCACAGGCAACACCGCCGGGTAAAGGGCAACGCTTTCGGTCAGACAATCAATGATACCGTTGCGTAACCAGCCGTGACCATAGCTTACCCTGGCTGGCTGACGCCATTGGGTCGCCTGGGTATCGCGGTAATCGATAGCTTGTTTAAACAGCGCAATACGGGTTTCCTGCCATAGTCGTTTGCCCATAAAGAAGGGCGAGTTTCCGGCCAGAGCCAGCACCAACGGCGAGATAAGCTGGGCGGTGTTATAGCAATCGGTAAACCGGCTGTGAGCGATGCGGTGATGTAGTTGAAAAGAGGTGTTAGCGCCTTCCAGCGTGACATCATCACAGGTCGTTCTCACCACATCCTGGCCATGAATATCAATGTCGAATGGCGCGCCACGCTGTTCGCTGAGCTCCTGGGTGAGCGCTTTATAACGGGGCCGGTTGGTAAGGTAGTCTTCGGTTAAATGACTGCCGGCCAGGGTAGGTAGTATGCCAATTGCCATGGCGTGCCCATCGAAAAGACTGGCGGTTTGGTCGACCACCCGGCTGGCTTTGTCTAACTGTTGTTGAAGCTGGGAGAAGGGTTTGCCAGTTGCATTGACCGGCTCAAGATTAAACTCCAGGTTGTATTGATTTAACTCTTCCTGGAGACCATCGATACGGGCTTTACCGAGAATGGCTTCATTGATAGGCGCCGGGTTGAACTGCCGATTAACCAGATAAAACTCTAACTCCGCACCGAGACTGACTTCGTCGCGGTTGTAGCAGTCCCGACTGAGCTCGTGTTTAACTTCGCACAGTTGTGCCTGCACCCGTTGGTCGAACAGTGCACGTTGGGTGTCTGTAAAATCATGTTGTTGAAAATTAAGACCCATGCTTTCTCTGTGTCAGTTAACAATGCTAAGTGTAGCGTATCGCAGAGCAGAGTAACGACAGGCGGCAAATAGCTCCTTGATACAGATCAAGCCAGATCACAACTGGTTGAACGGCATCTTATTGTTTGCGATAAATCAACAAACTCCATGCGTGATTGGTCGGCGGTTATGGCGGTTTGGTCAGTCGTGACTGGATTTATGCCTCTGGTTTGGGTAGCGTAATAGTCAAGAAAACACTGATAAAAATGTAAAAAACCGGAGGGAATCCTTTGCGCGTTTATATTCTGCTAGCCAGCCTGGCGCTGATGGTCGTTTCGCCTGTATGGGCGAAGACCATCGCATCCTTTACCAAAGATATGCAAAAGCAAGCGGGATTTATTCCCGTGTACTACAGCAGTGAAGACGATAAGGTTTACCTGCAAATCGAGGCGCTCGATGACCCACTGTTATTCCAGTCTAGTCTGCCCCATGGCGTGGGCTCCAATGATATTGGCCTGGATCGTGGGCAACTGGGTGCCACGCGCCTGGTGCAGTTTGAGCGTTACGGCAATAAGCTACTGCTCAAGCAACTGAATACCGAGTACCGGGCAAGTGCCGATAACCCGGCCGAACGAGCCAGTATCGATGAAGCGTTTGCCGATTCGGTTATCGCTGGCTTCACGATTGTTGCCAGTGATGATGACAGCGTATTAATTGACTATACCAGTCAGTTACTGAGCGATATTCACGGCGTGGCAGAACGTTTAAAAAGCCGTCAGCAAGGCAGTTTTAAAGCTGACCCGCAACGCAGTGGCGTGTATCTGCCCCGCACCAAAGCGTTCCCTTTAAATACGGAATTGGAAGCACTGGTTACCTTTGGTGGCAAAGGGACCGGTACGTATTTACGTCAGGTCACACCGGATGCCGACAGTGTCAGTGTGCACATGCACCATTCTTTTATCGCCTTGCCCGATGACGGCTATGAGCCGCGTGAATTCCACCCGTTTTCCGGCTACTGGAAACACAGTTGGCAGGATTATTCTGCGCCCATTACTGAACCTTTGGAGCAAGCCTATATTCGCCGTCACCGGCTGGCCAAAAAAGATCCCGCTGCAATGGTCAGTGAAGCCGTTGAGCCGATTGTTTATTACCTCGACCCTGGGATCCCGGAGCCCGTAATGAGTGCCTTACGCGAAGGCGCAAGCTGGTGGGATCAGGCGTTTACTGCGGCCGGATATAAAAATGCGTTTCAGGTAAAAGTATTACCGGAAGGTGCTGACCCAATGGATGTGCGTTACAACGTAATCAACTGGGTACACAGAGCCACTCGTGGTTGGTCTTACGGCTCGTCTGTAGTGGATCCGCGCACCGGTGAAATCATCAAAGGTCACGTCACCCTTGGCTCACTGCGGGTACGCCAGGATTACCTCATAGCGCTGGGGTTAACCAGTCCGTTTAGCGGTAACAGCGAGACAACCAAAGAGCAAAAAGAAATGGCGCTGGCACGCATTCGTCAGTTGGCTGCTCATGAGGTTGGCCATACGCTGGGCATCGCCCACAACTTCGCCGCCAGCGAAAATGGCCGTGAATCAGTGATGGATTATCCGCACCCCAAAATTGAGATTAAAGGCAATCAGCTATCGTTGGCTAATGCCTATGATACCGGCATGGGAGAATGGGATAATTATGTCATTGCTTACGGTTATCAGGACTTTACGGAGGGCACAGATAGTGCAGAAGCCCTGCAGGCAATGGTAGTGGAAGCTCGTGAGGCCGGACTGAAATATAAGTCTGACGCTGATGCCAGAGCATCCCGTCACGGGTCATCCGATGGCCATATGTGGGATAACGGAGCTAACCCGCTGGCTGAATACGATCACTTGCTGCAGGTTCGTGATATTGCACTGGCCAATATGGGCCTCAATACTATTGCTGCAGGACGCAGCCTGTCGTCATTGGAAAATGCACTGGTGCCGGTGTATCTGTTGCACCGTTACCAGCTTGAAGCCGTGGCCAAACAGGTGGGTGGAGTACACTACTTCTATGAGAATAAAGGCGATCTCGATAAGCCCATGGGGGTTAAGTTGGTCCCCTCAGAAACCCAGGTTGAGGCGATGATGCGTTTAATTGATGCGTCGAGCGTGGAGGTGCTTAAAATGCCGGAGCGTCTGTTAACTCTCATAACACCGCCGATCTTTGAAGAAGCAGAAACCCGCGAACAGTTCAATGGCCGATTAGGCCGGGTGTTCGATCCGATCTCCGCTGCGGAAAGCGCTGCGGCGTTCAGCCTGGCACTACTGTTACACCCTGAGCGATTAAATCGCCTGGCTTATCAACACAGCCGCCAGACCAGTATTCCTGGTGTTGATGATTTGATCCGTAAAATTTTCTCAGTGCATTTTTATCGTCAGCCTGAACCGAGTGATAATCTGGTGGCCCGCTTGCAAATGGTTGCGTTACAAAGCGTCATGCAGTCGCTGCAAAATGAAGCCACGTCACCGGAAGTGAAGCTGGCGATTACCGCAGAACTGATGACGCTGACAGAGTGGCTGGAAGATGAAGATGAAGTGCCGGGCTACCGGGCACTGGAGCATTACCTGGACCATTACCTTGATACCGGCGACTGGCAGATGGACTTCAAAGTGAAGCCTTTGCCACCGGGCTCGCCAATCTGAACAAGTGATTTCATGTATATCAGAAGAGGGCTGTTTGGCCCTCTTTTTATGCGTCCTGTTGCCGGGTGAGGTAATCATACTCGGTGAAACATTTGTACAGCTGGGTACCACTGAGCACCGATGCTGAAGGAAAATGCAGCATGGGGATCAGATCGCAGGGGGCGTGGATGTCATGACTGCCTTTATCATTATCCAGTTCGTCGATGTTCAGCACGCGGGCCAGTAACTCGCCCTGTTTTATGTGCTGACCGGGCTGAGCACAATATTCCACCATGCCTCCCCAACGGGTGAACAGAGTTTTATAATCTTTTAGCGTTACGCCAATGCGATCCATGGCCGCCGGCTTAACCTGACTTTCGGGTAATAAGCCTTTCACGGTGAGATAACTGATAATGCTGCGGGCATCAATTTCACCCTCGGTAAAATCAATTACTTCCTGACTGCCCATTTCCAGCGTAAACGCCTCAATGCCAAAATCGATATCACGGTTATCCCGTTTATTGAGGGCGTCGGTCAGGGTCCACCAGGGGCAAAAAGTGGCTTCATCCAGGGCCCCGGCAAAGACGTTGGGGATAAATATACAATGAGGAAAGTTAAACGCTTTTGCGCTTTCGCGGGCATACTCCGGAATATAAATGTGGCGGGTTGAAACCGGCCCGTTATGTAAATCCAGCACAAAATCGGCATCCAGAGCCAACTGTTGTAACCGCAGATTAAGCTGCTGAGCAAGGCCCAGCCCCCAGGGGCTGGCGAGCTTACTGGCGATGGCAGTGCGCAAATGATCCCGAAAGCGCTGTTTGACTGAGGTCACCGATTCTTCTGCTGTAACCGTGTTAACAAAGGCTGCTATCTGATCGGGATCGTAATAATAACCCCGGTTCCAGTTTGTCCCATTGACCGGATCAAACCGGCCAAGGGTATATTCTCCGGCTTTAATGTTGGTGCCCACCGGATTACAGTTGGGTACCAGCACAATTTCGCCGCAAATGGGCATCGCCTGCAGCCACTGAATAAGGTGATAGATCACTACGTTACCCTGAACTTCGGCGCCGTGAATAGAGCTTTGGATGTACACTTTCGGCCCCGGCCGCTGCCCTTTAATGCGATAGACCGGCACATTCATGCTACGGCCTGATGCATTCTGGGCGACCTTGATATGTTGTTTATTTACCTGATTGAGCATAACGATTCTTTATTTGGTTATTTTAGTGTGTTGGCAAACCGTGCACTGCGGATCGGCAGGCACCGTAAATTGTTGCCAGCTGAGCGACAGGCCGTCGTAAGTGAGTAGCTGGCCAGCGGGTAAAACCTGCTTGCCGATGAGCCATAGCAAGGCAATGTGTGCTTGTTGAGTGCCTATGGTGGCGACTACTGGTGCAAAAATACCAGCTTCCACACAGGACAGCTCTTGTTCGCTGAACAGCCGGGAAATGCACTGATAACAAGGGCTGTGGTTAAGCGGATCAACCACCAGTAACTGACCTTCAAAACGAATGGCCGCACCACTTACCAGCGGACGCTGCTGCGCGTAACACATGGCATTTATTTGCTGGCGACTGGCCGCATTATCGGTGCAGTCCAGCACCAGATCATGCTCGTTAATGGTTCGTTGAAGTGCTTCATCGTCAAGTCTTGTGGTAACAGTATTGATGCGGCAATCGGGGTTGAGTTCGTGTAACCTGTCGCGGGCGGCGTGTACTTTAAACTGGCCGACCTGAGCGCGGTTAAACAGTAGCTGCCTGGGCAGGTTGGACGCTTCTACCTTATCATCGTCGACCAGGGTAAGCTGACCTGTGCCACTGCTGCATAACAGTTGCGCAGCCGGACAACCCAGCCCGCCGATACCGATGATCAGCACCCGGGCATTGAGTAGTGCTTCCTGGCCTGCCAGGTCAATCTGGGGCAGCACAATATGGCGATTATAAGTGACCGCCTGGGGATAGCTTAGCGTATCTGCCATGGTTAGACTTTTATCCTGTTATATTTCAACGCATAATGTACCAATTCGACAGTCCTGTCGCAGCAGATTTTTAAGGATCATCATGACTACCGCTTCTGAATCACTGGCAATTGCTATTTTAACTGTATCAGACACCCGCACACTCGATACCGATACATCTGGTCAGTATCTGGTTGAGGCCGTTACTGACGCTGGCCATCGTGTGGCCGACCGCAAACTGGTTATTGATGATATTTATCAGCAACGGGCTATCGTATCGGCATGGATTGCCGACCCTGCGGTGGAAGCCATTCTGGTGACCGGCGGTACCGGATTTACCGGCAGGGATTCAACACCTGAGGCGCTTAGCGTTTTGTTTGATAAAACGGTCGACGGCTTTGGCGAGTTGTTCCGTTACCTGAGCTATCAGGAAATTGGTACCTCGACCATTCAGTCACGGGCGCTGGCCGGCTTTGCTAACCGTACTGTAATCTTCTGCCTGCCTGGCTCAACCGGGGCATGCAAAACGGCCTGGCAAGGTATTATTCGTTCACAATTGGATGCCAGTTTTAAGCCATGTAACTTTGTTGGCCATTTAAAGGGCGATCACTAGTTATGCAATTATCACATGTGAACCAACAGGGCGAAGCCAACATGGTGGATGTCAGCGATAAAGCGGTGACTACCCGTGAAGCTATCGCTGAAGGGGAATTACACTTAAGTGCCGAGGCGCTGGCGCAGGTTAAAAACAACAGTGCTGCCAAGGGCGACGTGCTGGCAGTGGCCAGAATTGCCGGTATTCAGGGGGCAAAACAATGCGCCAGCCTGATCCCGTTATGTCATCCCTTAGCGCTGAGTAAAGTGGATATCGAGTTTACTCTGGACGGGCAGAAAAATCGCATTATTACCCGTTGTCGGTGCAAGCTGAATGGCCAGACCGGCGTGGAAATGGAAGCGCTGACTGGCGTTAATGTGGCGCTATTGACCCTGTTTGATATGTGCAAAGCGGTGGATCCGGCTATGATAGTAACCAATGTGCGAGTGTTGCATAAGCAGGGCGGTAAGAGCGGTCAGTGGAGTCGTGATGAAGATTAAGTTTTTCGCTCAGATCCGGGAAGTTACCGGCACCGAATCGTTGGATATGGCGGTACCGGCTGATGCGACCATTGAAGGCGTGCGTCAAGCGTTAATAGCCAGAGGTCCAGAGTGGCAGGAAGCCCTATCGGTTAACGTGCTCTGCGCGTGCAATCAGACGTTATGCGACGGCAGCATGGCCGTGTCTGAGGGCGATGAAGTGGCCTTCTTCCCGCCGGTTACAGGAGGTTAGAATGTTTGCACGGGTCAGTGAAGACGATTTTAGTCAACAGGCATTGTATGACGAACTGTGTGAACATAATAAAGCCAGTCAGTCAGGCGCCGTGGTCACCTTTACCGGCCGGGTGAGAGACTATAACGCCGAAGGTGCCATCGACGGTATCGAGCTGGAGTATTACCCGGGGATGACTGAGTCCGCTCTGCAGCAATTACTTAAGCAGGCAATGGCCCGTTTTCAGCTTACCAATGGCGGCATAGTGCACCGGGTAGGGAGGTTGCCAAATCAGGCGCAAATTGTCTGGGTTGGCACTTGTGCGGCGCATCGACAGGATGCCTTTAGTGGGGCGTCGTACATGATGGATATGCTCAAACAATCGGTGCCTATCTGGAAAAAAGAATGGACGGGCGATACATCAAACTGGGTGGCCGCTAAAGGTACCGACCATGACGCCGCAATGCGTTGGCTGGCCGACGAAGAGGACAACTAACCTGCCATGCATCAATTATTCAAGCTGACGGTTGCCATACTTTGCATCATTAGTATGGTTAACTCTGCGTTGGCCGGGCAAACTATTAATGTGGCAGTGGCGGCCAATTTTGCGGCGCCTTTGCAACAGCTGTTACCCGAGTTTGAGGCTGTCTCTGGTATCAGCGTCAGGGTGAGTGTTGGTTCAAGCGGCGCATTATTTGCGCAAATTCAACATGGAGCTCCCTATGATTTGTTCTTATCAGCAGACAGTAAACGTCCACAGGCACTGATTGCTTCTGGCAGGGTAAACGAGTCTGCAGTAGCAACTTATGCGATTGGCCATCTGGCATTAGTAGGCGATGTGGATGGCATAACCGATCCGCGTTTATTGACAGCGGATATCAGGCTTGCCATTGCCGAGCCAGAGATTGCGCCTTATGGCCGCGCTGCCAGACAATTACTCGAGCAAGCGGGGCTATGGGAAGCACTGGCTCCCGGACTGATTCGAGGCACGAACATTCAGCAAACGTTGCAGTTTTGGCAAACCGGCAATGTGGATGTGGCGTTAATCGCAGCTTCTCAGTGTGTCTCTTATCAACTGGTTTGCAAATCAGTGCCAGATGACTACACACCGATTATTCAGCAACTTGCTGTCACAGGTACAGGCGATGCCGGATTAGCTGCAATGCAACTGGCAGATTATCTGCGCAGTTCCCGGGTTCAGTTGCAACTGGCCGGAGCGGGTTATGCCCCGCTTACACAGCGGCTGTTAGAAGGAACTGAATAAACGTGGAATTTCAGGCAATCTGGTTAACCCTGCAATTAGCGGGGTTATCGACACTACTGCTGATGCTGGTTGCCATACCGGTAAGCTGGTGGCTAAGCCGCTGGAACAGCCGCTTTAAAGCGGTGGTTCAGGCCTGTGTCGCCTTACCGCTGGTGCTGCCACCTACGGTTCTGGGATTTTATTTGTTACTGGCTTTTGCACCCGATAGTCTGTTTGGCGAGTTCTGGCTGGCGGTGACAGGAGAACGCCTGGCGTTTACTTTTGAAGCATTGGTGCTGGGGTCGGTCATCTACTCATTTCCTTTTGCTGTGCAACCATTGTATGCCGGTTTTACGCAGCTGCATCCTCACTATTTACACACCGCAAAAATGCTGAATCTGCCCTGGCAGGTCCGCTTCAGGCAGGTGGTATTACCGGCCATCAGGCCCAGTTTACTCATTGCAGCCGGATTGAGTTTTGCCCACACCGTGGGCGAGTTTGGCGTGGTGCTGATGATTGGGGGGAATATTCCCGGGGAAACCCGGGTAGTGTCGATTGCGTTGTTTGATCAGGTGGAGTCGCTTAATTATGGCAGTGCTCATCAACTGGCTGCCGCCTTGCTGATGTTTTCCTTGTTATTGCTGATCGCGCTTTACTGGCTGCAAGGACACAGGAGGCTTAAATGGAATGTCATGTAACGGCGCGAGCCGGCCAGTTTGCACTGGATGTGGCCTTGTCTGCCCAGGCAGAATTGTCATGGCTGGGCATTACCGGGCACTCCGGTGCGGGTAAATCTACCTTATTGCAAGCCCTGGCAGGTTTCGAGACAACCGCCAGAGTAAGCGGGAAGTGGCAGAATATTAATCTGGAAAACGCCGGAAATACCGTGCTTGTCAGTGCACAAACGCCATTGTTTCCGGCGCTTAGTGTGGCGAAAAACATTGAACTGGTGGCTCGCCACAATCAGCAACATGCAAACGTGGATACCATTGTTGCGTTGTGTGAGTGTGAGGCGTTGTTAACCCGGCATACTAACGAGCTTTCAGGCGGCGAACTTCAGCGGGTAAAGCTCGCCCGGGCCTTGCTGGCTAAGCCTGCGTTACTGCTGCTTGATGAAAGCTTCAGTGCTATGGATCGTGCCCTGCGTTTTCGAATTTTAAAAAAGCTAAAAGCCTATATTGGTCAGCGTACCAAAGTGATTATGGTGAGCCATGAAATCAATGACATCATTCTGTGTTGTGACCACCTTGGGGTGATTGAAAAAGGACACTGTGTAGCCAGTGGGCCTCTCCAAGAGATGTTAAATCCAGTGCGCTTTGCGGGCGCCGGCACTCTGTTGCCGCTGATTAGCGTACTTCACGGAGTCATCCGGGGGAGTAAACGAGGCATCAGCCGTGTAATGATTGGTCAGAGTGAACTCAGCGTGGCCGGAGAGTATGAGAGCCAAACCGATCACGCTGTCAGAGTGTTAGTGCCGGCCAAAGAAGTCCTGCTGACTACCGAGCAAACGGGTGTCATAAAGACCAACAGATTGCATGGCGTGGTGCGAACGATACAACCCTATTCCGCCATGCAAAGTACGGTGTCAATTGACTGTGAAGGCCAGACGCTTATGGCTTTGGTTGATAATTACGATGTCCGTCTCGATTCGCTGCATGAGGGGCAGTGGGTGTGGGCATATTTTAGTGGTCAGCAAACACTGGCCTGACACGGTATGTCATCAGCACGCCTGCTAGTAGGCACTACTTCATCCCAATGACATCCGGTGTCGGATGATTTACCGGCGGCTGTTTGATGATCAGGCCATTAATAAGGTATTGATGGACTGCAATATGCCGGCAATGAATGGTTACGATGCAAGCATTGCGATTCGACGAGGTCAGGCAGGCGCAAAACACGCTGCTAATCCGATTATTGCGAAGACTGCTAACGTGCTGAAAGGTGAGAGTGAAAAAGTATTATGACGCCACTGAATTTACCCAAAAATTTAAAGTGGCCTGATACCAGGAAAAATAGTTAGCGAGCATGATGGGGCTAATGAGCGCCAGGTGCAAGCGAGTTGGCAAAAAGAACAACTACTACCGTGCCTGGATAATAATAAAGCACTGAAGAAGAAACTGCAGACATTGTACATAAGTGAGCGTCAGCCCAAACTTGCTGCCATGGACCGTGAAACCGTGCGTTTTACCGCACACGCATTGAAAGATAACTCCGCAGTTGCCGGGGCGAAATTTCTTTGTGATTTGCTGGCTGAATTTAAACGTTTTAGCGAAGAAAAACGATGAGGTGTCAATAAATCGTCAATGTGTCAAAATAATGACTACTAAAGTCGTATAGCGCTTTGTTAAAAGTGGGTATATAACGTAATAAAAAAGTGGTTTCGGAGTACCGTAGTGAAACACATCGACCAATGCTCAGTCTTGGTTGTCGATGACGATGAGATTACACGATTAATGCTAATAGCGGTATTGAGCGACATCTGTCATTGTGAGGCGGCAGGAAATGCTCAGGAAGCGTTTAATTTTCTGGCGATACATCCGGTTGATTTGATTGTGCTGGATATCCAGATGCCGGAAATGTCGGGTTTAGAGTTTTGTGAAAAAGTCCGCGCCAACAACAACTTTGTTAAAATCCCTATTTTATTCATCACCTCTTCTGTTGAACGCAATGTTCAGGAAGCCTGCTGGATAGCCGGCGGAAATGATTTTGTCAAAAAGCCGGTTATCAGCAATACCCTTAAACAGCGTGCTGAAAACTTACTGAAGAGCAAAATTATTGCGGATTCGATATTCCATACCGGTTACGATGATCCGTTAACCGGCATGAAGACTGAGCATTATTTGATAACAGAAGTCAGTGAGCATCTGCAATATTGTCAGGTAAATAGTATGCCGTTTTCGATACTGCTGATTAAAATTGCCGGTATTGACGATATCAACCAGCATCAGGGCTTTCATCAGGGGAATCTGGCGATTCAGGCCGTTGCCAGGGTAATCGCCGGGCAGCTCGACTTGCCATTGGCTAAATGCTGTCGAATCAGTGGCGCAACCTTTGCGTTAAGTTTACCCAATGTGTGCGAACTGAAAAGCATCGAGCTTGCCAGACGGGTCAATAAGGCGATGGGTAATTACCTGTATCGTAACGGCACTAAACTACCATTAAATATTCGTTTTAAATCGTCTGTTGCCAGCTGTAATGGTGACTCCGGTTACAGCCTGGATGAACTCATGACTCAGGGCCGCGATGCCCTGGCAGCCAATGCCGATGGCGACTATTTAAAGCCTGGGGACAAATCAGATAACCCTTGAATAGCGGCGTTGATGAACCTGCCTGGCCAGATAAGCGTCAAAAGACATACTGATTATGCGGATCAGTAATCTTGCCTTTGGTGTCACCCTTATATGCTGAGCGGTTACCGACACCAGACCATCATCAATAAAGGGGTCGAGGGCGGCTATCGCATCAGCGAAATACTGGTTAAAATTAATCTCCCATTCTGACTCAATATCAAAAATAGCAAGATTAAGGTTACACATCAGTTGCATAATCACCTGACGGCGTAACATATCATCGCGGGTAAGCAATACCCCTTTGGTAGTGAGGTCGGCGGGTTCATCGAGCGCTGCGTAATATTCATTGAGAGTCTTGGGGTTCTGGCCATACATATTGAACACCGCAGAAATGGAAGATACGCCTAAACCCAGCATATCCAGGTCTCCCCGGGTGGTATAACCCTGAAAATTACGGTGGAGTTCGCCGTTACGCTGGGCAATGGCCAGTTCATCATCCGCTTTGGCAAAATGATCCATACCGATGAGTTCGTAGCCCACTTCACTAAGTGTTGCCATCGCTTGCTTCATTAATGCCAGTTTCAGTTCTGGTGAAGGTAGCCATTCATCTTTGATTTTACGTTGTGCGGCAAAACGCTCCGGTAAGTGTGCATAGCTAAACAGCGAGACTCGCTCGGGAGCCATGGCTTTTACTGCTGCCAGGGTAGTTTTAAACGTGTCCTCGGTCTGGTGGGGCAGACCATAGATGAGGTCGAGGTTAATCGACTCAAAACCGACCTGTCTGGCATGGTCCACGAGGCTGGCAATATGTGTGGTACTTTGCACCCGGTTGATAGCCTGTTGAACATTGTAGTCGGTGTCCTGCACTCCGATACTGAGGCGACGGTAGCCAACAGCAGCGAGAGCGCTGACGTAGTCAGTGTTTACCGTACGTGGATCAATCTCGATACTGCACTGGGCATCATCACTGAAGTTGAATGCCTCTCTTAACAAAGCCATCAGACGCTGATGTTGCTCAGGCGACAGAAAGCTTGGTGACCCGCCGCCAAGATGCAACTGGTGAACAGTGTAATGGCTGAATGCCGCTGCCCGCAGGCTAATTTCCTTACTCAGGTAGTCAAGATAACGGTCAGCCTTTTCGGTATGTCGGGTAACCACTTTATTACAGCCGCAGTAGTAACACAGTGAGTGACAGAAAGGAATATGCACATATAAAGACAAGTCCTGTGTCGGGCTGGTTTGCGCAGCCGTCACCAGGGTGGCGTCAGAAACATCGCTATTAAATTCCAGAGCGGTAGGGTAAGAGGTATACCTTGGACCATTGATGTTATATTTATTAAGTAGCGCCGGGTCAAAAAAATCGATAGTTTGCATAGCCTGAGTTCATCTGTTTATCGTTAAGGGAAACCGGGTGTTTCCTGATAGTCAGTAGCATACAGTCTGTACTGTGGGACGTTTTGATCTCGTTCAATAAAAAGCTTCGGCGTGGAATCCAATAGCCCGGTGAACGGTGTTTTTCACCGGGCGGCTGGTACTGGCTGGTTAAAAATGGGTTCTCAGCGTGATGCCATAAGTTCGCGGCATACCGGGATACGCCATAATTTTACCGGCCTGAACCGGTACATCGAAGCCATTTTTAGCCACGTATTCGGTATCAAACAAGTTTTTACTCCAGACAATCAGCTGACTGTCCCAATCCGGTAATTCCCACATCCAACTGGCGTTAACCAGATCAAAACTGTTCAGATGTTTGTATGGATCGTTAGTGTCGTCCATAAACAGATCACCGGTGTACAGATAATCAATCCGCAAAGTGGTTGGTAAGCTAAACACATCAATATAATGCTCCAGGCCCAGTGTATAACGGGTTTGGGGTTCAAAACCGACGCGGTCGCCGGCACGAGAACAGTAAGGATCATCAGGGTGTTGACGACCAGGGTCGTCAATGCCGGTATGCCAGCTATAGGCAACCCAGCAGGTGCCATTGTCGAATTCGTCAAAGGTGGCCAGCGTGCGGGCGAAATTGAACGTTAACTGGGTAGATGACACCGGCAGCCAGACCAGATCGAATTCCACACCTTTTGTGCCAATACTGCCGGCATTCTGCAGGTTAAACCCCGTGCCGGTAAATGTGGATGCCTGGAAGTCGTCAATATCGGTTTTATGCAGAGCCAGATTAAAGCGTAAATCGTAGCGGGGGAATTCCTGTTTCAGTCCCAGTTCCCATGAACGCGACGTTTCGGCTTTGAATACCGGGTCAAATCCAGGCCCAATTCTATCCGTATTAATGCCACCAGACTTAAAACCGTTGGCCCAGGAAAGGTAAATCAAGCGCTCGTCATTGGGTTGGTAGCTGATTTTAACCGTGCCGGAAAGGTTATCGTCCGACAATGATGCCTGCATGGCGGGTCTGGGCAAAATGGAGGCCGTGTTTAAAAAATAAAAGCCCCAGCCCGGGTTTTGAAAAGGGGCTAAGGCGGCCAGCGAATCTGCACTGGGTAACTGCATGGTAGCCAGGGCGGTGGCAATATTGGTTAGTGCCGGTACCGCAGCGGCAGGATTAGGTATATCTTCCGGAGCCGTTGGCAGACCATTGATGCCGGGGCCAATCTCGCTGTACTCACCTTTTAGTGTTTTGTCCTCAGTTGTCCAGCGGATGCCGGTAGTCAGGGTCCATTGTGGTAGGAAGGTCCAGTCGGTCTGAGCAAAGACAGCGAAGCTGTCCTGTGTTTGATCGGCACTGTGCGGGAAGTCGGTGCCGCCGGGTGTAGCAGGCGCGACCGGCGCTATCAGACCGTCGCTTAGCGTACTAAGAGTGTTAATACCGTCGATAAGAGGCTGAAGTTGGGCTGCGCTGGCGGCAAAAAAAGCCGGAAAATCGTTGCCAATCATATTGTTAAAATCGAGGTCGAGGCGCTGGTGGAAATAGAAGACACCAGCGATCGCAGAAAGTGTCTGTGTGGTGTAGTGTAGTCGAAGCTCCTGGGTGACTGCGCGCTGGGCCGAATCATTGGTAGTCGATAATAACTCAGCATCGGAGAAATCAGAGTCAATGTAGTCGAAACTATCAAACTTTCTCAGTGAACTGACAGAGACCAACGAGAGGGAGTCGCTGACTTGCCAGTCTATCTGCGCTGACAACCCGCGATCCTGCATGGCGGAACGGGGAGAACTGCTCAGTGCCGTGGTGTAATCAAAATACGCGGACTGAGTGAATACGCGGCCACCCACTTGTGGTGACGCGATCAGACTATCGGTGCCATACTTGCCGGCAATGTCGTTAGCTTGAGCATTACCCTGCCAGGTGAGAGCCGCACAACAACGTTCATCGAGCTCTGCGTAGTCGGCAATGACCCTTACCGAAATGGCGTCATTGGGAGTGTATAATGCTTGCAGACGAAAACCTGATCGGTCACGGTTGTTCAATGGATCACCCGGATGTGCGAGGTCGTTTACCCAGCCGTCGCGACGTGAACTAAAGCCGCTTGCGCGCATCGCCAGCACATCATCAACCAGCGTGACGGATTTTGCACCGCTGATATTTAGCGTATCGAAGTTGCCGGCGGTCAGTTGCAGAAAACCCCGGCCATCAAAATCAGCATTAACCGTGTTAATCACCACAGCGCCGGAAGGCGTATTTTTACCAAACAAGCTGCCCTGCGGGCCGCGCAGGACTTCCACCGACTGGATATCGACCAGATCATTGATGACTGAGTTCTGCCGGGCGCGATAGACGCCATCCACATACAACCCCACCGACGATTCAAAACCAAAGTTTTGCGATGATGTACCAATGCCACGTATCGCGAATGAACTGTTAGTCGCGCTCTGGCTTTGGAATGCTGATAGGGTAGGGACACTGCGTTCAATATCAAAAATATCAAAACTGGCTTTTTCAGCCAGTAAATTGCCGCTGATTGCGGTAACGGCTACCGGTACTTCCTGTAGGTTCTGAGTGCGCTTTTGTGCGGTAACTTCAATGGTTTCTAATCCTGGGGCAGAGTCAACAGGAGAGGTTTGCGCAAACGCTGTTGCTGTGAGTATGGCACTGGCCAGCAATGATTTAGTTGGTACAAACGTTCGTCGGTGACACGAAGATTTACGTTGTTGCATAGAAGGCCCTGACTTTTTATCGGCAGTAATTGGCGCATAGTGTAGTGAGAATTAGCCCGAAGGGGTAGTCCGGGAATGCAACAAATTAAGATAACTAATCGTTGGTACAGTGCCGCGAGGGCCGAGGGGTTAACGGCCTGCCTGTTGTCCTGGCTGGTGGTCAGCACCAATTAGAGACAAGGCCGAGGACGCAGAAAATGGCGTATTTTGTTTGCTGTTCTGTTTTATGTACTTGTTAAGTAACTGGCCAACAGGTAAGCGGGATGCATCGGCTCGTAACTTCTTTACCAACTGTGGCGTGCTCTCGCTGTCAAAAGCGGCTGACGGGTTATGCTCATTAGCAATCGCAGCACCTGAAAAAAATGCACTGGTCAGCAGGGTCAGAATGACGTTTTTGATGTTCATAATACGCTCGCTTTAGTAATCTCGGTCAGCAACGTATTTATTAGACCTTAGTTGTAGAAGGGAATACACACCAGAAATCATACATTAGTATTTCAGATTATACGTTAATTGCGTAACTGTATAATATTTATGGATAAATGGTATTCATAGAAAAGGAAAGGCGCCCTGAGGCGCCTCACCGCAGAGCCCGGAGCTCTGCTACCATGTTGAACTGTTTACATGGCGGTCATGAATTCGTTGACGTGATTTATAGTCGAGCCATCACTTCTTTGGCGATAGCGTTGTCCTGCAGGCCGTTCTCGTTAATCCAGGCTTGTAATGTTTTACCATCCTGTTCTGGCTCGCCTAAATCACGGCTTGGCATTTTTTTCACCAGCAGCGTACCCACTTCGATGGCGTTGTTTTGCAGCGCCGTGCGGATCAGGCTTTGGCCATTGCAGGAAATACCTGCATAGTAGTCATGCAGCTTTAACCGGTAATCAGACTGTACCGCGCGCATCTTTTTGCGCAGCTCGCCTTTGTCGTCGGCACTTACGATAGTGCAGATGTTTGCCAGGGCTTCCTCGACGTCAGCGTGAGCCGTGGCGTTAATACCAAAAGAAGCCGTTAATACAAGTGCAGCAGTTTTAGCAAATTTCAACATGGTAATCATCCTTTTAAGTTTTAGCAGTCTTAACGTTAAATAATATTTTTGTTTGTTTTGTTGGTCTTATTAAACCGAAAAGTGATACTGGCTTAAACAGCGGAGCCGATACATTGGTATTTATTCTAATACCCTCATCGATGGACTTAATTAGTGTTTATTATCATGGTGTTGGCAAAATTATTTTTGATTCGGAAAGGGAAAAGGCGCCTTTCGACGCCTTTCCAATGCAGGGGACTGCTATGCTCCCTGCAACCATGTTGAACAGCTTACATGGTTATCATGAAAAAGGGGACTATCGTCTTACAGACGGTCCATCACTTCTTTAGCAATGGCATGATCCTGCAGACCGTTATCGTTAATCCACGCTTGCAGTGTTTTACCATCCTGTTCTGGCTCGCCTAAATCACGGCTTGGCATCTTCTTAACCAATAAGGTACCCACTTCTACAGCGTTATTTTGCAGCGCCGTGCGGATCAGGCTTTGGCCATTGCAGGAAATACCTGCGTAGTAGTCATGCAGCTTTAAGCGGTAGTCAGACTGAACCGAGCGCATTTTCTTACGCAGCTCGCCTTTGTCATCAGCGCTTACGATAGTGCAGATGTTTGCCAGGGCTTCCTCGACGTCAGCGTGAGCCGTGGCGTTAATACCAAAAGAAGCAGTTAATACAAGTGCAGCAGTTTTAGCAAATTTCAACATGGTGGTAATCCTCGTTAGTTTTAGCAGCCTTTAAGGGAAATAATTTTGTTTGCTTGGTTTTGTTAAGTCTATTAAACCTAAAGTATAAGGTGTATAAAACAGTCTAGTTGATACATTGGTATCCGTTTGAATACCTTATCTGAGGGTGGAAAAAGCTATTAAATCAGAGTGCAGGCCTGATTCGGTGAGAGCGGGTACGCAGTGTAAAGAAAAAAGGCGCCTCTCGGCGCCTTCTAAATGCAGGGGACTGCTAAATTCCCTGCAACCATGTTGAACGGTTTACATGGCTATCATGAAAGTGGTACTCGGGCCGTCTTACAGACGGTCCATTAGTTCTTTGGCAATGGCATGATCCTGCAGACCATTTTCATTAATCCAGGCTTGCAGTGTTTTGCCATCCTGTTCTGGTTCGCCTAAATCACGGCTTGGCATCTTCTTAACCAATAAGGTACCCACTTCTACAGCGTTGTTTTGCAGCGCCGTGCGGATAAGGCTCTGACCGTTGCAAGAAATACCAGAGTAGTAATCGTGCAGCTTTAAGCGGTAGTCTGATTGAACCGCGCGCATTTTTTTGCGTAGCTCGCCTTTGTCATCAGCACTTACAATTGTACAGATGTTGGCCAGTGCTTCTTCTACATTAGCACTCGCTGTGCCGGTAAATGCCAGCGATGCAGTTAAAGCAAACAAAGAGGTCTTAACAATTTTCAACATGGTTAGCTCCTTGAAAGGTAAATTTAAAGTTAAGTTAGGTGGTCAATCAGTTGTTTGTTTTGACAGGTTTATTAAAGCCTCGCGACGGGCAGCGGTAAATTGTGAGGTCGATACATAGTTATAATTATTCATACCGAAAATCATTTATGCTTATAAGGGAAGTCTTTTAATTTATTGAAATTAAAGTGTATTTCAATAAAGTGATGCAGCGCGAAAAAAAATGTTTTTTGCCAGATGGTGGGGAAGGATACCAGTTGAAGGCCTGCCAAAACGGTGTAAGACCTTCAATTTATGCTGCTCAGGCGGCGCGTTTGTTCAACGGCGGTGAAAGAAATGCCTGAGCAATGTCGATGAGCTGCTGGCGAACCCAACGATGGGCGGGATCTTCATTAGCACTAACATGCCAGTACACGTAGTAATCGAGAGGTTGCATAGTGAAGGGGAGCTCACTCACCGCCAAATTATAATGCTTTGCCAAATGGAAGGGTAAACACGCCAGTAAATCGGTTTTCACTAACACGCTGGGAATGGTCAGAAAATGATGGCTCTGCATGGCAACTCTACGCTGGTGACCAAGTTTTGACAGTTCAATATCGACTTCACTGGCTTGTTCCGGCCGCGGTGAAACCTTAATATGCCCATAGGACAGAAAGCTCTCCATCGACATAGGGTCTGAAAAAGCGGGGTGTTTCGGGCGGCCAACTACTACAAGGCGATCTTCGGCTATTTTATGACGTGCCAGATACTGATCGGTTAGCGTTTCACTGTCGGTATAAAAGTCGAGCTGTCCGCTGGCCAGCGCATTCAGTACCTGTTTTTTATCAATGTCATAATTAGTGATAGTAATAGCGGGAGCCTGTGCTTCTATTTTGGCGATCAAACGCGGCAATATGCTGGCTTCAATCAGATCGCGACAAGCAAACTGAAAGGTTTTTTCTGCCACTTCCGGGTTAAACTCCCGACTCTGTAGCACACTGGTTCTTAATAATGCCAGCGCTTGCCGGGCAGGTCCGATTAGATTCTGTGCTACCGGAGTAGGGCTCATGGTGTGGCCGGTTCTGACGAACAGGGGGTCATTCAGTAAGTCGCGAAGTCGGGCCAGCGAATTGCTGACGGCAGGTTGGGTGATGCAAAGAATATCAGCCGCTTTAGTCAGATTACCGGCCGTATAAATAGCGTCGAATACGGCAAAGAGGTTTAGATCGATTCGGTTTACATTCATTGAGTAGACCAACCAGTTGATGTGATGTCACTATTATTACTAAAATTAATGCAAAATCAACATTTCTATTACAAGTGGTGATTGTCAGACCAGTAGTAAGGAGCCTGCGTTACCCATCAGAGTTACGCAGGCCTGTCAGTATCGATGCCTTAAAATTAGTTAGATGCTTCTTCAGCCGCTTCCTCTATGCCTTCGCCGGCCGATTGAACATCTTCGCCAACGCCTTCTAAGGTGGCGCAACCGCCAAGGAAACCGAGGGCCAGAATTGAACTAAATATTGCACAGTAGCTTAATTTACGTTTTAACATGTTGAGTCTCCTAGTTTTCGTCAGGTTCACTGGATTTTTGCTTGTGATTGTTATCGTCGGCGTCATGCCCCGACGATGATGATTCTGGTTTCGAACGCGATTTACCTTGCTTGGCAGCGTGCTCGTTGAGCATGGCACTAAGCTTTTCACCCCCCTTGGCACCGAAATCCAGTGTACGTATTGGGAATGGGATAAGAATGTCGGCTTCAGTCAGCGCACGCTGAATTGAGATTATGGCTTCATGTCTGGCTGCCAGGAAACCAGGCTCGCCGGGATAGTCAATCCAGAACCAGACCAGCAAATTAATGCTGCTGTCGCCGAAAGATTCAGCCCACACACCGGTTTCATCTTTTCTGATCACAAAATCAAGGTCATTAATGGCGTCCGTTAACACTTCGGCTGCTTGCTGAGGATCGTCCGCGTAGGAGATCCCAACCGGTACTTCAATGCGACGATGCCCATTGACGCTATAGTTGGTAAGGATGTTCCGAAACAGAATTTTGTTGGGGATAATTTCTCGCTGACCGAAAAATGTCATAACGTGAGTATTACGTAGGTTAATGGCTTCTACGTTGCCAAATACACCTTCGGCTTCGATCACATCACCAATCTGAAAGGGTTTACGCACCCCCATGGCAATTCCGGCTATAAGGTTTTCGGTAATGTCCTGGAAAGCAAAGCCAATCGCCAGACCAACAATACCGGCACCGGCCAGTAATGAGGTGACGGTTCCGCGTAAACCGATAAAATCCAGCGCGATAAAAATACCGGCCGTTGCAATGGCGACCTTAATTATTGAGGTTAGCAGCCCGACAATTTGAGTGGAGTCAAAGGTTCGGGATAACACGCGATGGGCGAGGTTACCCACCATTTTGGCTAACAGCCCAAAAGCCATGGCAATGAATATGGCTACGGCAATATTTGGCAGGTGCTTGATGCTTGCTTCAACCCATCGTTCAAGCTTTTCGTTAATAAGTTGCCAGAAAGTATCGAGTTGCAGTGCTTTCATAATTCTCCACAAACAGACTATGAGTCATTGGATTAATCATCTGCATGAGTACTGCAAGCATTGCACCAGCGGTATGTGAAGCTTAAGCGTATGATTTAAATGTAAATGTATCTTTAGTCGACTAAGAAGAGGAAATCGTGTGAGTAAAATTTTCCTGCTAAACGCGAAAGGATTACCTTGCTGCATGGATTACTTTACAGTGCACAGTATAAATAAAGTCGCCAGGCCTTTGTGGGACAGATGACATTCGCTAAGGTAGTAAGCGACATCAGCAAACAAGGAGTCCATATGACCACTAAGCTAAATGATACTGACATCGCAGAGCAACTGGCCGCCTTAAATACAACCTCAGCAGAGGGGAGTCTCTGGCAGCGGGATGGTGATGCTATTACCTGTACGTTTACTTTCAAGGGGTTTATCGGGGCGTTTGGCTGGATGTCACAAATTGCTATTTGGGCAGAAAAGCTAAAACATCATCCCGAGTGGTTTAATGTCTATAATAAGGTTGAAGTCAGGTTAACCACCCACGACGTGGGCGGGCTCAGTGAACTGGATTTTAAACTAGCGCAAAAAATGAATCTGTATTTTAAATAAATGCGTAATAAATCGTGTGGTAAATAATCGTTGTGGTGGGTATTTAACCGGTTGGTCAAAAAAATGAAACAATTCACCAAACAGGTCTTGCCAACCTCTAATCCCTATGTATAATACGCACCACTTGAACGGCACAGCGAAAACACGCGGTCCGGTTCAACCCAGTTCAGACGCGGGATGGAGCAGTCTGGTAGCTCGTCGGGCTCATAACCCGAAGGTCGTAGGTTCAAATCCTGCTCCCGCAACCAAATAATCAGCGTTTGTGTAAACAGGCAGTTGATACCAGAGTAAAACGCAGTAATGCGTCGCTAAGAATATCACGATAAAACGTGCAATGTTTCAGACGCGGGATGGAGCAGTCTGGTAGCTCGTCGGGCTCATAACCCGAAGGTCGTAGGTTCAAATCCTGCTCCCGCAACCACCTTGAAAGCCCCGGTAAATGCCGGGGCTTTTTATTACCCTCGAGAAAGGTGGTGCAATTTTCAGTCTCCTTGCGAGCAATGCTTCTGCTAGGTCTGTCAATCACTCCGCTGATGACACTCAGTTTTTACTGTCTAAACCGCTCAGTCATTATTTCATATGGCACCATTGTGATAAGTTAAGCTTATTTCCTATCTTGCTCAAAAATTGCCACAGTTTTGCCTTTTTGGATAGCGCAGCATCCTGTTGAACGTCGTGGTCTGCTTGTGTAGCCTTTTCTGTTGTTTGCATGTTGAAACCCTCAGCGTTGATATGGTTGAGGATTGTTATGCGTTTTACTGTACTTCACCAATGATAAAAACTAAGATTTGATATAAGTTAAACTTATATTTTTGGGTGTATGGACAAACGTTTGCGTTGGTTAAATAATCTGATGTGCTTTGAAGTGGCAGCCCGCCATCAGAGTTACAGCAAAGCAGCTGATGAGCTGTGTATCTCTCAGGCGGCGGTGAGTCAGCAAATGCGGCAACTTGAAAGCAATTTGCATGTGAAGTTATTTAATCGTCAGTCCAGACGAATGGCGCTAACCGAACCCGGAAAGATCTTGCTCAAAGCCTGCCAAAATGGGTTTGCCGAAGTAATAGAGGGGTTAAATCAGGTTCAGGAAGCGCCACTCGAAGGTGAGCTTAAAGTCAGCTCAACTCAGGCATTTTGTGCGCTATGGCTGGTACCTCATCTGTTTGATTTTTTTAAGCTCAATCCCGGAATTAATATTAACGTTCAGGGCTCTAACCGGATTGAAAATTTGCACGATGCCAGTATAGATGTGGCCATCCGTTTCAGTACTTCCAGTGCGCAGATAAAGGATGATTCACTGGTTGTTGAGCGAATTGATGAAAGTGAAGTATACCCGGTTTGTTCGCCTGCTTATCTTGCTCAGCATCCGCTAACGGATATTCACAAAGTTGTCAGTGCCAGGTTATTCAGTCTGGCCTTTGAAAACAAAGTAGACTGGGAAAGTTGGTTCGAATACGCCGGTGTTGAGGTAACCCCGGGGCAATTGACAAAAACGGAAGTGACTTCCAGCGACCTTGCCTTAAGTGCAGTTTTGGCCGGGCATGGCATTATGCTGGCCTCTGACATTATGGTTGGAGAGTATGTCAGGTCTGGTCAACTGGTTGTCCCGTTGAATATTCCACATCCGGTGAAATGGAAATCACACCTGGTGTATTCAAAGAATAACCCTAAACAAAAACGGATCGCGGTGTTTTGTCAGTGGGTTAAAGAAAATCTGCTCCGCACACCGGGTAGAAATAGAAACACTGTATGAAAGGTGCAGGGGACAGGGCGCCGCAACGATGTGCCTGGCCTTATCGGTTGACCTGCGCTATATCGCCAGGATGAGAGGTTATACCTATCAACACCGATACCGTCTTTCCGTTCTGAGGCTGCCTTATTATTTGTTGTTTAACTGGCTTTCAGTTTAGCTAAATGAAGTATTAGAAATAAGTAGTCGGCAGCTAAGCGCGAGTATCCGCAGTCAGCACCTCACAGAGCCGTGAACAAAGACACCATGAACGGTCTTGTTGCCGGTATATCTGACGAGATTAGTACGCCTCTGGGCATGAATATTGGTAACTGTACGTTATTAAGTGATGTACCCGATGAAGTCTTTAACAAATACAAGAGTGGGACCTGATGCCGAATTCTTTGCTCAGTGTTTGGGTATAGCCAAAAGTGTGTCTGCCAGTGCACATCACTATATGCGCCGAGCGAGTAAACAACTTTACTGCTGCGCAAAGCCTGGATAACACAGACTCAATCACAGGTTTCACCATTCAGATTCCGCCTAATATTACGGTGACATTTTATCCTGCGTCACTACACAGGTTATAGCCGTTTTGACATCCAATAGAGTTATTTACCGTGTCGGCGTTACCGAGGAAATTCTGCCTAAAGTCTTTGATCCATTTTTCATCTAACGAAGAGGTGCCGGGAGTGCGGGATTGGGATTAAGCATTGAGCACAATTTAGTGAAAGAGAAGCTAAAAAGCGAAGTGTATAATTAAAGCGTTTCTGAGCAGAGGTTTAAGGTAGCCTTTAAAATTCTGAATCTTGCGAATAAGTAAACCAAAAATTATATATAACCTATTGTTTTATAAATTTAATGTGGATAATATGCCCGGCTAAATAAACTATCTTTATAAAGCTATTGTTGGTGAATTGGATAGTTTTTTCACGGATGTTTGACAAATATGGCGAATTTGCGGCAATCTTTATGACAAAGGGACAGTATTTATTATTGATTGATAACAGGCTGGCAAAAAGCAGGCAGGCTTGGTTAGCGACGTCGTATTATCATTATTAAGGCCTACTTTAATGCCGTTTATCACGGACCTGTTTTCCATTCCTGATACCTCCCTACTCCTGGTGGGCGAATATAACACTTGGTTAGTGCTTTTATCTGTCGCGATTGCCGTGTTTGCTTCGTTTATGGGATTTCAGGTAGCTACGCAGGCTGCAAGCGCTAATACCTCCCGAGGACGTCGCGGCCTCCTGGCAGCAGGCGCTTTAGCCCAGGGCAGCGGAATTTGGTCGATGCATTTTATCGGCATGTTGGCGTTTGAACTGTGCACACCCGTTTCTTACACCTGGTTTACCACCCTTATCTCGATGCTACCGGGCATTGCTGCTGCCTGGGTAGCACTGACTCTACTGACGCAGCAAAGCATTAGTAGCAAGCAAATCGTTGGTGGCGGAGTTTTAGTCGGGGCCGGTATAGGCGCCATGCATTACATCGGCATGGCGGCGATGGATATGGCGCCGCTGCTTCGTTACAACCTGCCCATATTTTTACTGTCTCTGGTTGTTGCAGTGCTACTGGCAATGCTTTCATTGTGGGTGAGGCACGGTCTGCAGCGTCTGTTGCCGAATAAACTGACCATGTTAACTACCAATATTCTGGCCGGATCGGTAATGGGGTGTGCTATTTCAGCCATGCATTACACCGGAATGGCGGCCGCCCGATTTGTCAGTCCTCCCGGACTGGAGTTGTCAGATCAGCCATCAGAAATGTCATTTTATCTCGCGGCCAGTGTCACCTTTATTGCATCCATTATGATTGCTCTGGTATTGGGTATCAGTTTGTTGGTGAAATACCGTGAGGCCTCAGCCGAGGCTCGGCGCTCGCAGAGCAGAATGATAAGCCTGATGGAATCGGCAGTTGAGGGCATACTGACCATTAATGATGAAGGTGTGATTCAAACGGTAAATGAAGCGGTTAGTACTATTCTGGGCTGGCAGCGGCTGGAACTGGTAGGGACTGAGCTGGTTGAGTTTTTACACGAGGATCGTCGCCACCTTTACAACCACCGTTTTTTTAAATATGCCGAAGAACCTGAAGGCATTCAGCTCATCGGCAATAGCCGCGAAGTGGAAGCTTATAACCGTCACGGTGAGCTGGTTCCGCTGCGGATCAGTATGTCGCGTACCCAAGTGGCCGGTGAGTCTTTGTTTATTTTATTTATCGCCGATATCAGTGAGCGTCTGGCTATGGAGAAGGTCATTCGTGAGAATGAGCTAAAATTCCGTTCCTTGATCGCCAACATACCGGGCATCGCTTATCGCTGTTTAAATAAGCATGACTGGCCCATGGTGTTTATCAGTAATGCCGTTGAGCGGATCACCGGTTATAGCCCTGACGAGTTTTTGATCCCCAATCCGACGATCAGCTTTGTTGATTTATTCCATCCCGATGATATGGAAAGTATCGAAGCGGCGCTGGTTGGGCAAGCCGAATACAGTATGGAATACCGTATCTATAATAAAGTCGGTGAGGTTCGTTGGCTGCGCGAGCACGGTAGGTATATTCGCGATGATAACGATGAAATCCTGTGGCTCGATGGTTTTATTATGGATATTACCGATCGTCGCAAGATGGAAGATGAATTGCTGGTCGCTAAGGATGCCGCGGAGCAGGCTGCGGCAGCTCGATCTGCTTTCCTGGCCAATATGAGCCACGAAATTCGCACGCCAATGAATGCCGTTATCGGTTTCAGCGATATCCTGCTGGATACACCGCTTAACACAGAACAACATAAACATTTATCGACAATTAACCGCTCCGCCCGGTCCTTATTACATTTATTAAACGACATCCTCGACAGTGCCAAGCTGGATAAAGGTAAGCTGGAACTGGAGTTTGTTGACTTTATTCTCAGTGAAGAAATCGATACGGTTATTTCTACCTTCTGGCTGGAAGCAAAGCGCAAGGGACTCGATTTGCAGGTTAAACTGGGCGATCACCTGGCGCAGGGCTATCGCGGGGCACCGGAGCGTATCCGCCAGGTGCTGAGTAATTTAATTGGTAATGCGGTGAAATTTACCGAATCAGGGCAGGTGAGCCTGCAGGTCAGCCAGATAAATAACGGTCATGTGAAATTTACCATTAATGATACTGGGATCGGTATGACCAAAGAGCAATGTCAACGGGTGTTCGATGCCTTTGCTCAGGCCGATGCATCCATGTCGAGGCGCTTTGGCGGAACCGGGTTAGGCACCACTATTTCCAAACAGCTGGTTGAATTAATGGGCGGCACAATCGAGGTCCGTAGCGAGCCGGGGCAGGGCTCCGAGTTTACCTTTATATTGCCACTTACGGCTATTGACGGCACCAGTCACATTCAGCGTTTACAAGCGATTCAATTACCGGCATTAAGGGTCCTGATTGTTGATGACATTGAACAGAATATAGAACTGCTCGACCTGCTGCTAAAACGTGGTGGGCACAGTGTGGATATCGGCCGGGATGGTCAGCAAGCGCTCGAACTGATGGCCAGTCATCATTACGACGTGGTATTGATGGACTTACAAATGCCGGTATTGGATGGCCTGGCAGCTGCCCGTCAACGGCGTGAATTTGAAAAGGCCAACGGTCTTAAGGCCACTCCGATTATTGCCCTGACAGCCAGTGTGCTGGCGCAGGATAAGAAATCAGCCAGCGATGCGGGCATGGAAGGCTTTGCTAATAAACCCATCGATTTTCCTGTGTTATGTAATGAAATTGCGCGAGTGATGGGCATTCAGGGTAGCGCGGTAGCTATGCGTACGGAACCGCAGGAAGCGCTCCTCATCGATTGGTCACGTGGCGAAAGCTTATGGGGTTCCACACATAAGCTGGTGAAAGAGATAAACCGCTTTTGCCACGATATTACGCTGGCCAGTGAAACCTTTAGCAGGCTGGCTGAACAGCAGAATTTTGCCGAGTTGAAAGCGGTGGTACACCGCTTTAAAGGCGTGGCCGGCAACCTGGGGCTGATTAAAATAATGCTCGCTTGCAAAAATATTGAGCAGAATTGCTATGATAAGGTGGCGCCGGGGGAAACTGTTGCGCAGTTATTCAGCCTTGTCTCGGAAGTAGAACAAGCCGTGCAGGCTGAACATAACAGTGTCCTGCAACAGTCAGCACAAGTCAGTACCGACGAGTTGTTAGCGATACTGAAGCGTATCGACCATTCGGTTAAAAATAATCGGATTGAAGAATCAGAGTTGGAATCGCTTAGTGGTTATTTACACAGCCGCTATACCAATGAAATTCAGCTGATACTGGATGCCATAGAAGATTTTGAATTTGAACAGGCGAGCACACTGCTGTCAGTGCTGATCGACAAACTGGACGAATAACAACGATGTATAACACTGCACCAAAACCGACTATCTTAGTCGTTGACGATGAACCGGCAAATCTTAGGGTGCTCAAGCACCTGCTGGGTGAGCATTACGTGCTGGCCTTTGCCAAAAATGGCACCGAAGCGTTGCGGGTGGCCGAAGCTCAGTTACCTGATCTCATCTTACTCGATGTGATGATGCCTGGTATGACCGGCTTTGAGGTATGTAGGGTGCTAAAGGAAAACGTACTGACCAGGGCAATACCGGTTATATTTGTCACGGCACTCGGTGAGGAGCAGGATGAAACAGAAGGCTTTGCGGTCGGCGGTGTGGACTATATCACTAAACCCATTTCACCTGCTGTGGTCAAGGCGCGGATAAAAACTCACTTATCTTTGGTACAGGCAGATGAGTTAAAACGAACCCGCTTACAGGTGGTTCAGCGTTTGGGACGGGCAGCAGAATATAAAGACAACGAAACGGGCATGCATGTGCTGCGTATGAGTCATTATTCCAAATTACTGGCACTGGCTTACGGCCTGAGTGAAGAGCAATCTGAAACGTTACTGCATGCAGCGCCGATGCACGATATTGGTAAGATCGGAATTCCCGACCACATTATGCTGAAGCCCGGCAAACTGACTGAAGAAGAGTTTGCAGTAATGAAAACACATCCGGAAATTGGCGCTGAAATCCTCGGCGAAGCGGATTCTGATTTGCTGCGCGTTGCCAAATCTGTGGCCATGACCCACCACGAAAAGTGGGACGGATCCGGCTATCCCTGTGGATTGAAAGGTGAGGACATCCCGGTCGAAGGGCGGATTGTTGCTGTGGCGGATGTGTTTGATGCACTAACCAGTAAGCGTCCTTACAAGGAAGCCTGGACGGTAGAAAAGACCCTGTCGGTAATGAAAAGTGAAGCCGGCAAGCACTTCGAACCGCACCTGATTGCTCTGCTTGAAGAAAATCTTGAGGAAATTCTTAGCATTAAGGAACGTTGGCGGGAAGATTAAATTATCGTGACAATCCAGTCTGAAGCGGTATTGCCGGTTGCTAAATCAACAAGCAAGCAGTATAATGCGTCTCAGATTATGGCTGGTACCGGTAATTTGTGATTACCAGCACCTACGCCTTACGGGTTTTATTGTTGTATTGCACCAATAGTAACCTTGCCTGATGTGGGCAAAAGGGACCGAATTTTTACTGCAAAAAGCCCCGTTTAATCGGGGCTTTTTGTTAGCTCGGTCTCACGCACAAAGCGATACCGAGCGAGGTATCAGTATATTGGGCATTATGCCCTTTTTTCGTTTTTGGAGGTTTGGATTGTCAAGGCTAGAGCAACGTTTAAGCGAAATGTTGAATCCGGCGGTAGAAGCATTAGGGTTTGAATTACTTGGGGTGGAGTTTGTCCGTGCCGGTAAACATTCAATCCTGCGGGTTTACATTGATCATGAGAATGGCATCAACGTAGATGATTGCGCGGATGTTAGTCATCAGGTCAGTGCGGTCCTGGATGTGGAAGATCCAATCAATACTGAATACAACTTAGAAGTCTCTTCGCCTGGTATGGACCGTCCGTTATTTAAAGAGGCGCACTATGCTCAGGTGGTAGGCGAAACCGTCGCTGTCAGAATGGCATTGCCGTTGGATAACCGACGCAATTTCAAGGGGAAATTACTGGCGTGTGAAAGTGGCACGTTAACTATCGAGGTCGATGGCGAGCAATTTAAATTGCCGGTCAGCGGGATTGAAAAAGGTAATTTGGTTCCAACATTCGAATAATACGGAATTAAACTGCGTGCCCAACAGCATGCAACCAGTGAGGCAAAAATGAATAAAGAAATTTTGTTAGTGGCAGAAGCCGTTTCTAATGAAAAACAAGTGCCAAGAGAAAAGATTTTTGAGGCGTTAGAATTTGCCATTGCAAGTGCCACGAAAAAGAAAAACGAAGGCGAAATTGAAGTACGCGTCAGCATCAACCGCGAGACCGGAGACTTTGATACCTTTCGCCGTTGGTTGGTTATTCCTGACGATCAGGAACAGGAAAACCCGTTTGCAGAGTTAACGCTGTCAGCAGCACAGATTGATGAACCTGAGATTGAAGTAGGTGATTATGTGGAAGAGCAGATCGAATCGATCGCTTTCGACCGCATCACAACCCAAACGGCGAAGCAGGTAATCGTACAAAAAGTACGTGAAGCTGAGCGTGCGCAGATGGTCGCCGAGTACGAAGATAAAGTTGGCGAACTGGTCACCGGTACAGTTAAAAAGGTCAATCGTGACAACATCATTATCGATTTGGGGAACAACGCAGAAGGCGTTATTTACCGCGACGATATGTTGCCACGCGAAACCTTCCGCCCGGGTGACCGGGTGCGCGGTTTGCTTTATGTGATCCGCCCGGAAGCCCGCGGTGCACAACTATTTGTTAGCCGCACCCACCCGGAAATGCTGGTAGAACTGTTCCGTTTGGAAGTACCAGAAATCGCCGAGGAAACCTTAGAAATTAAATCCGCCGCCCGTGACCCCGGCTCACGCGCCAAAATCGCCGTTAAGACTAACGATAAACGTCTTGATCCGGTTGGGGCCTGTGTGGGCATGCGTGGTTCCCGTGTACAGGCTGTATCGGGTGAACTGGGCGGTGAAAGAGTCGATATTGTGTTATGGGACGAGAATCCGGCGCAATTTGTTATCAACGCAATGGCACCTGCAGAGGTGGCGTCAATTGTGGTTGATGAAGACACGCATACCATGGAAGTAGCAGTAGAAGCCGATAACCTGGCTCAGGCTATCGGTCGTAGTGGGCAAAACGTTCGTCTGGCAAGTCAGTTGACTGGCTGGGAACTGAACGTAATGACCATCGAAGATTTGAACCAGAAACACCAGGCAGAAAACGAAAGAGTTCTGGCGGTATTTGTAAACGGTCTGGACATCGACGAAGACTTCGCAAGTGTCTTGGTTGAAGAAGGCTTCACTTCATTAGAAGAAGTTGCCTACGTACCAGTCAGCGAATTATTGGCCATTGATGGCCTTGATGAAGACACCGTTGAAGAATTACGTAATCGTGCACGTGCAGCACTGACCACTCAGGCGCTGGCCAACGAGGAATCGCTTGAGAGTTCAGAACCCACCGAGGAACTGCTGAACCTTGAAGGTATGGACAAGCACCTGGCGTACGTTCTGGCAAGTAGAGGTATCATCGATTTGGAAGCGCTGGCTGAACAGGGCACCGATGATATCAGTGATGTAGAAGGACTGGACGAAGAGAAAGCCGGTGCATTGATTATGGCTGCACGAAACAAAGTCTGGTTCAACGAAGAATAAGGTCGACAAGGGGAAAAACGCGTAATGGCAGATGTATCCATTGAAAAACTCGCCAGTGATATCGGGACTAGCGTTGACCGGTTAGTGAGTCAGTTTAGCGACGCCGGCATTAAAAAAGCCGCCGGTGAGAACGTGACTGAAGATGAGAAACGCAAACTACTGGACCACCTGAGCAAACAGCATGGTGGCACCAATGGTGGTGAACCTAAGAAAATGACGCTGCAACGTAAAACGACCAGCACATTAAACTTAGGCAAGTCAAAAGAAGTAAAAGTAGAAGTACGTAAGAAGCGCACCTATGTGAAACGTACGGATATTGAAGAGCAACGCCAGGCAGAAGAGGAAGCCAAGCGTCGCGAAGAAGAAGCCCGTCTGAAGCGTGAAGCGGAAGAAAAAGCGGCAGAAGAAGCGCGTAAAGCCGCTGAAGAAAAAGCCCGTAAAGCGGAAGAAGCCCGTAAAGCGGCTGAAGAAGAGAAAGCCCGCCGCGCTGAAAAAGCCAAGCAGGAAGCTGCTGCTCGTGCAGAAGCTGAGTCAGAGCTGTCAGAAGAAGAGCTAAAGGAACAGGAAGAAGCGCGTCAGGAAGAAGAACGTTTACGCAAGCAGCAGGAAGAAGAAGCGCAGCGTAAACTGGAAGAAGACGCGAAGAAAGCCGCGGAAGAAGCGCGTAAACTGGCTGAAGAAAACGAACGTCGCTGGAAAGAAGAAGAAGAGCGTCGTAAGAAACAAGAAGCCGAAGAAGTGCACATGCACTCAAACCGTTACGCTCAGGAAGCGGAAGACGAGGAAGATATGCAGGTTGAGCGTTCCTCACGTCGTCGTAAGAAACCGAATAAGAAAGCCAGTGAAAGCTTAAAGCAAGGCTTTAATAAGCCTGCGGCGCCAGTTGAGCGTGTGGTCAAACTTGGCGAAACGATTACGGTTGGTGAACTGGCCAGCCGTCTGGCAATCAAGGTACAGGAAGTCATTAAAGCCATGATGAAAATGGGCGAAATGGCAACCATCAACCAGGTGCTTGATCAGGATACTGCCGTATTGGTAGTGGAAGAGATGGGCCATAAATATGAGCTGGTTAACGACAACGCGCTGGAAGATGAATTGTTAGCGGGTTCAGGCAACGGTGATAAAACCACACGTGCGCCTGTAGTTACCATCATGGGTCACGTTGACCATGGTAAAACGTCACTGCTCGACTATATTCGTCGCGCCAAAGTGGCGGCCGGTGAAGCCGGTGGTATTACCCAGCACATTGGTGCATACAGCGTAGATACTGACAACGGCAAAATTACATTCCTGGATACGCCTGGACACGCCGCGTTTACCGCTATGCGTGCTCGTGGTGCTACAGCTACTGATATAGTTGTACTGGTTGTTGCAGCGGATGACGGTGTGATGCCACAGACGAAAGAAGCGGTTCAACACAGCCGTGCTGCAGGCGTACCACTGATTATTGCTGTTAACAAAATGGACAAAGAGGCGGCTGATCCGGATCGGGTTAAAACCGAACTGTCTCAGTTAGAAGTTATTTCAGAAGAATGGGGCGGTGAGCACCAGTTTGTCAACGTATCTGCTAAAACCGGTATGGGCGTTGATGAATTGCTGGAAGCTATTTCGCTGCAGGCTGAAGTCCTTGACCTGAAAGCCACACCGACTGGGCCAGGCCGCGGTATTGTGGTTGAATCACGTCTGGATAAAGGCCGTGGGCCGATCGCATCGGTACTGGTACAGGAAGGTGAAGTTAAAGCCGGTGATATCCTGTTGTGTGGCGAAGAGTATGGTCGTGTTCGGGCCATGCGTGACGAAAACGGTAACGACGTAAAAGTGGCTGGTCCGTCTACACCAGTTGAGATTTTAGGTCTGTCTGGTGTGCCGGTTGCGGGTGAAGACGCTCTGGTAGTACAAGACGAGCGTAAAGCCCGTGAAGTGGCTGGCAAGCGTCATCAGAAGAAACGTGAACTGAAACTTGCCCGTCAGCAAAAAGCTAAGCTTGAGAACATGTTTGCTAACATGGAAGCCGGTGATGTCAGTGAACTGAACATCGTGCTTAAGGCGGACGTACAGGGTTCTGTGGAAGCGATCTCTGAATCACTGACCAAGTTGTCTACCAGCGAAGTGAAAGTGAACATCGTAGGTAGTGGTGTAGGTGGTATTACTGAAACAGATGCCAGCTTAGCAGCCGCATCAAGCGCTATTATCGTTGGCTTTAACGTTCGTGCTGACGCCACTGCACGTCGCGTTATCGAAGCCGAAGAGATTGATTTACGTTACTACAGCGTTATCTACAGCCTGATTGACGAAGTGAGAGCCGCCATGAGTGGTATGCTAGCACCAGAGTTCAAACAGGAAATCATGGGTCTTGCCGAAGTTCGTGACGTGTTTAAGTCACCGAAACTGGGCGCGATTGCCGGTTGTATGGTAACCGAAGGTACTGTTAAGCGTAGTAACCCAATTCGTGTACTGCGCGATAACGTGGTTATCTATGAAGGTGAACTGGAATCCCTGCGTCGCTTTAAAGATGACGTTCAGGAAGTTCGTAACGGTATGGAATGTGGTATCGGCGTTAAAAACTACAACGACGTAAAAGTGGGCGACCAGATTGAGGTCTTCCAGGTAGTTGAAGTTAAACGTGAAATCTAAGCTCAGCGAATAACTAATGTATAGCGGGGGCTCTGAAGCCCCCGCTTTTGTCTGTGCAATAGTCCGCTACACTAAAAGTAGGACAGATTGCAAAACAGAGGAGAGTAACTATGGCTCGGGAATTTTCTCGAACTGATCGGGTTGCCCAGCAAATCCACAAAGAAGTGGCCAGTTTGCTGCAAAATGAATACAAGCACCGGGTAGGTAATTTACCTTTTATTACGCTTTCAGATGTAGAGGTCTCCCGGGATCTGGCACATGCGAAAATTTTTATCACTTTTTACAACAGTGACGAGCAGGAAACCAAAGCTCATATGAAGCAACTTGCTGAAAATACCGGTTTTCTACGCAGCTTGTTAGCCAAACGCCTGCGTATGCGTGCGGTGCCGCACCTGCATTTCTTTGAAGACAAGTCGATTACCGAAGGCATGCGTATTTCTAACCTGGTGAGTGAAACTATCGCCCGTGATAAAGAACGGTCTAACAACGACGACGAGCAGGAATAATCAGGCATGGCAAGAAAACGCAAAGGCCGGGCAGTAAACGGCATTGTGTTAATTGATAAACCGCTTGGTGGTTCATCAAATCAAATATTACAAAAAGTGCGTTGGTTGTATCAGGCTCAAAAAGCTGGCCATACCGGTGCACTCGATCCGCTGGCGACCGGCATGTTACCGGTGTGTTTAGGCGAAGCCACCAAATTTTCTCAGTATTTGCTCGACGCCGATAAAGAGTATGAAGTCACTGCCCGTCTTGGCATTCGTACCACAACCTCCGACGCTGATGGTGAGATCGTTGAAGAGCGTGATGTCTCGTGTAATGAAGAGGAGGTTCGGGCTGCGTGTTTGTCTTTCTTAGGCCGCAGCAAGCAGGTGCCATCGATGTTTTCGGCGTTAAAATATCAGGGTAAACCGCTTTATCATTATGCCAGACAGGGCATTGAAGTACCTCGTGAAGCACGGGATGTCACCATTTTTGAACTGGACATCACGCGTGTGGACTTACCCGAAGTAGATATGTGGGTAAGGTGCAGCAAAGGGACTTACATTCGTTCACTGGTAGATGATATTGGTCAGCAGTTAGGCTGTGGCGCTTATGTCACCCGGCTACACCGAACCAAAGTAGCTGATTATCCCACGCCGAATATGATTTCAGTTGAAGCTCTCGAAGCGATGGTCGAGCAGGAAATTGCCGAGCGCGATTACAAGGCTATCGATGCGCTGTTGTTGCCTATGGACACCGCTGTGAAAAGCTTACCCGCTGTAGAGCTATCCGCCGCTGAGACTCACCGGTTGCAGCATGGCCAGAGCGTCACGCCATTGCACACCGATGAGCTTGCTGAAGGCCAGCAGTATCGTATTTACGATAATAGCACCACACCTGCCCGGTTTCTGGGGGTCGGGGAGGGGGTCTGTGCACCTAAAGATCAAAAAGCGCCGGCTGATCAGGTGTTTGTTGCCCCTCGACGCAGCGTGGTTTACAGTGCAGAGTAGTAAACACGTAAAATGACTTGCGCATGGGGATATGCCAAGTATAATACGCGCTCAGTTTTGTCTGACTGAATTAGTGATCGGTCGGGCAGTTTAAAAAACAGGAGAAAATTATGTCACTAACTAAAGAAGAAACCGCAGGCATCGTTGCTGAATATGGCGTTAAAGAAGGTGATACTGGTTCACCAGAAGTACAGGTTGCACTGTTAACGCACAACATCAATAAACTGCAATCACACTTCTCATCAAACAAGAAAGATCACCACTCACGTCGTGGTCTGCTGCGCATGGTTAGCCAGCGCCGTAAACTGCTTGATTACCTGAAAGGTAAAAACGCAGAGCGTTATCTTGATCTGATCAAACGTCTTGGTCTGCGTCGCTAATCAGCGATTGACCAACGCAAAAAAGCGCCTGAATGGCGCTTTTTTTGTATCTGAACGGTAACTATTACGGGGTCAGGTAGCTGTATACTGAAGGGCCGTTGGTTAAATGGGGTAAAACGTTCTCTGTTTCCAACTCCCTGATAAGTACAATCAGCCGTCGTTCAATATTCTTACTGCCAATTTGGTTATGGGCGAGGGCCAGGTTTCGTAACAATAGTGCGATGGTATTTGGATGCTCGAGGGGATTACTTGTCAGAGCACGATACAAAAAAGCCTGATACACCGATTCATAGCTGATCTCACCGTATCGGGTGTTAGCCAGTGATAGTAGCTCCTCATCATCCGAGGTATGGCCTATAAAAGACAACTCTTCCTCAAATTCGCTCGGCATAGACAAGCTGTAACGCAGGGCTTTTATGGTTGAACGTAATTTTTGCCGGCCGGATAAAGTGCAACTAAAAAAATAATTTCTTAACGTGCGGGAATGCTTGTAACGACTCTTTATCGAAAAGTAAATTTGTTCTACCTGCTCCGGTTGATAGTTGATGGCGCTCTGCATCGCCATACTTATCACCACCATATCAGCAAGCTTTAACTCAACCCCTGAAGCAAGCAGACTATTCACTTGTTGGATGACCTCTGAAGCTTCATCTTTACTGTTGCTGTACTGGCTGAGCGTCTGGTATAGCGATACTACGGCAGAGGAGTGGTTGTGCAAAAATGCGGGCTTCTGATAAGAGGCCGGGGTAACACTGGCCAGGTTAAGTAAAGCGGCAACTAAATATCCCGAAACGACCGACATAACAATCCTTGTAATGTTCAATAGAGGTTACTCAAAGATAAGTTACCGCTTTTCCAGGTTAAATAAAACAGGCCAACAACAGCCTGCCCTCAAAGCGTTAGTGAGTCACAGGGAAGCTGTCGCAGTTGGTAGCCGGATACTACCCAGTTAAGGCCCACCACATTTTGCGGATTCACTTCGGCTATCAGACAGACCTTTTGTTGTGGGGCTAGCTCAATGGCGAGTTCATTGCTCCAGTCAGCGTGAGCGCGAATTTTGAAAGTCTTAAACCCCGGAGTAATAAACAGTTGGGTATGCTGCTGCGGTGCCAGTGAAATAAAGTACTCATCATCCCAACCAATATAGACATCGGTCAGGCTGCCCTGCAATTCACCGGAACGATAAATAATAACAGTGGCGGCTTCGGTTGCTGTTGTAACTGGCAGTGCAGATTTCGTAACGCAGCCGGTTGCTAGCGCTACCATCAGTATTAGCATAAAAATTCTTCCAGGACGTCGGAGAGTGTGTTGAAAAAAAGTCATGGTCGTTACCTGTATGGTTAAATGTGACAACCATGTTAGAGCAGCGGGGGTCAAGGCAGGGTGAAGCAAAATGGAAATACGCAGACAGGTTTTAGCGAAACTGTATGGTTATTTTTGATAAAGAACCACCCGATTACCGGCAGGATCTGTAAGATAGACGTAAATATATCCCCAACAACGACGAACCGGTTTACTCCTGGCCATTGTTGATGGTAAAGCGTCTGTCAGTTGAACAATATCTTCAACCTCAAATTGCAGGCTGCAAGCAGGATTTAGTAATGAGTCTGGTTTATACGCAATTTCGATCTGAAAAGAATGTTGGTGAGGCAGAGATAGCACCGCCCCCTGATCGTTCTCCTCACACCACTGCTCTATGATTTTAAACCCTAAAGCAGCATAGAAATCTTTGCATTCTGTAAAGTATGGCGTTTCCAGTCTTAATTTCGCGGAGGTAATACTCATCACGACGTTTTCCTTAATAACGAAATGGTCAGGAGAGCAACTATAGTCTGTTAACTGGAGATTAACCGACTAAGAGAATTTTAAAGCCAATCAGAATAAGCACGACACCGCCGACAAGTTCCGCTTTACTCTCCAACCATGTACCAGTTTTAGCTCCGATATGTACACCCAGAAAACTAAAAATAAACGTAGTTATACCGATTATCAGACATGCCAGGAAAGGGTTGAAATCGATTAATGTTAGCGAGAATCCGGCGGCCATAGCATCAATACTGGTAGCAATAGCCAGCAATAGCATTACTCTGGATGTGATTTTAGCGATATCTTCTCCAATTCCTTCAGATAAGGCCTCAAATACCATTTTGCCGCCGATAAACAGTAACAGGACAAAGGCAATCCAATGGGCAAAGTTGCCAATCAGGCCAAATAGTCCTTGCCCTCCAAGGTAACCGATTAAGGGCATAATTCCCTGGGATATGCCAAAATAAAGCGCGGCAGACAGAGAAAGCGCTCTGGCGCTGATAACATGTTTAGAGCCCAGCCCAATCGACACAGCAAACGCATCCATACTAAGCGCGAGGGCTAAAATAATAACATCCAACATAATAACTCCGATTACACCTTATCAATGTCCAGACAGTCTGGTCTGTGCGTCTTCCTAAAAAAAGAGCATTATACCTTGGAGGAGAAATTCGTCGCCATCGGTCTACCGGCTTTTTGAAGGGGTTTTATCGATTATGCATCTGCAGTTCATACTTGGTTCGTTTAATCAAACATCGCCTGAATATCGCAACTGGGTTTCTTACCCAGGTGGTCGGCATTGTCAGCTAACCATTTCTCAGTGGTTTCCTCACCCGCATCACGCAAACATTCGAGAAACGTTTTGCGGTTGTCGTATTTGGTGGCGCTACCCAACGAGGAGAGCAGCTCACCGTTGGTCAGTAGATGAGTTCGCAACTGCTTTATTTGTCGCTCAACCCTGCCCAGTAAGAACCGTTTACCACTGACCAGGCGCTTAACACTGGCAATGGCGTGCATTTCACGCATAAAGTTGCTGTGGAAACCAATTTCGGTAATACGTTCACTGATGTCGTCAGCACTTTTGGGCACTTCCTCGCGTTCTAACGGCTGTAACAGGACAATCAGCACATCTTTACCTGCACATTCGTTCATCAGTGGAAATATCGCCGGGTTACCGGCGTAACCGCCGTCCCAGTAATGTTTGCCATCTATCTCGATAGCCTTATATACGTTAGGTAAACAGGCCGAAGCCAGCAGATGGTCGGTGGTCAGTTCCGGTGTATTGAACAGAGCCAGTTTACCCGTGCTGACTTCCGTGGCAGCAATATACAAGGGCAGAGGATTGGCCTGTTGTAAGGCTTTAAAATCAACCTGCTTATCTACAATGTCACGTAACGGATTGATGTCCAGCAGATTGATATCGTAGGGAGAAAGAAACTGGAACGCACTCAGCCACCACTTGGTAACAGAATTCTTGAATTCTCCGGGGAGTTCGAACCCTACATTATGCTTAGCCACGGTATACCAGAAATCCGCCAGCTGTTGCTTGGCGCCCTCGCGACCGTTTTTACGCCAGCCCTCGGCGAGCATTACGGCATTCATGGCACCGGCACTGGCACCACTGATGCCAGTAATGGTGAGCCAGGATTCTTCGAGCAGGCGGTTAAGAACGCCCCAGGTGAAAGCACCGTGAGCGCCACCGCCCTGCAAAGCTAAGGATAATTTTACGGATTTCATGAAGTGCATCCCTGAAAAGTGCTGCGGTGCAGCATGAAAAGCTATTATTACGCAAAATCAGCCTGAATGGTTTAAAAATATACAATAACGCCGGACAGAATCCGGCGTTATTGATGTGAAAGTAAATTGATGAGGTCGGTGAACGGTCGGCTACTAACCGCCGGTAGACCCGGCAGGTGAGGCGGGCACGCTTGCCGAGGGAGAACTGACTACTTTGGTGGCCAGTTCACGAATTTCAGACTCCAGCGAGGCGATTCGGCTGGACAGGGCATTATTACGTTGCTCCAGTAGTGCCAGTTTATCGCTCAGGCTTTTAATTTCCTGTTGGCGTGAGCTGCTATTAGCATTAACCTGCTCCATTTGAACATTAATAGCCAGCATTTCATCCGAAACAGTCTCTAGGCTACTGTTCAGGGTGGCCAACTGCGTTTTCTGGCTATCCAGATTACGTGAAACCTGTGACACTGACTCCTGCAGATCCTTTTTATCCCCGGCGACTTTATCGGTCAGGTCGGCAATCTCTTTTTGATTACGTCGCCAGGCTGAGGCCCAGAGCTTGTCCATTTGTTCCCATAACTCCGCGGTTTTGTTGGTCAGCTCAGTGACTTTAACCTGCAAAGCTACGGTTGACTCGCCAATCTCCTCGCCGGTTGCTGACAGTTTATTTTCCAACTGTTGGATCCGTTGCTCTGCGCTTTGCAGCGTCGCATGTTGTTTTTGAGTGACGGTAAATAAATAACCGGCAGCACCACAACTTACGATGGCCACCAACAGGGCAACCACGCCCCAACCTGAGCCGCCTTTGACTTTTGCTGGTTCGCTGGAAGCCGATGTCTGTGAAGTGTTCACCGAGCGTTGAGCCGGCGCCGTTTTAGTCTGATATCCGCGACGGTCTTCTTCGTCGAGTCTGATTGTGGGAAAGTCATCGTTGCGCGAGTTATTAGCCATATTCCCTCTTAATGACAACTGTGGCGATATAATTATTTATGTAAACGGGCGCTAGGCCCTTATCCCCTGATGTTATCGCTAATTTCTGTGCAATACCAATGTTAGCGGGTACTTTTTGGCAGATTACCAGTCGATTGGTGAATAGTTGGGTGTTTTATCCCCAATTTTACCCTCCTGATGCAGCCTGATAAGGTCAGACTGCAACGCCATGCGGTATTGCTTTACTGCACGCCACCGGGAATTAAGGCCAGGCGTTGGCTGGCCGCTGTCTTCCCTGGCCAGTAATTTTCCCAGATGCTGGTAATGCTCATACAATCTGCCGGCTTGTTGATTTTCAAATGCCTCAATCTCCGGCACGAGTGGGGCAGATTGCCACTGGGTTCGCCAGTAATGCTGTTGTGATTGCAAATAGTCGTGCAGCGTCTCGGCCGACTCATCGTGTGCGCTTTGCCAGGCTGGTAAGCTTGCGCGGTTAATCACCTGCCTGGTTTTTGGATCAATCAACAGCAGTGTAGGGGTAGCAAAATACGCAGGATAGCCAAACTGGCTCAGCAATGTTTGTTTATTTTCTAAATAGCCCACGTCCACAGGCAGCAAAGCTATGTTTTCGGCTGCCGAGACCAGCGCCGGGTCATTAAAATAACCGGCCAGCGCTCGCGAGTCATGACACCATTGAGCGCCCAGCACCAGGGCAACTAGTTGTTGATTCTCCCTGGCCTGAGCGATGGTATTCTCTACTACCCTGGCTTCGTCATCATAGCGCTGATAAAAAGAGCTGGTCTCGTTGCCCGCCTGCAAAGGCCAGGCAACAATCATCACTAATACCACGGTAATTTTATGCAGCATGATCAGTCTTCGCCACCTAGCCATTCTACCCGGTAAAGATCGCGGCGACGGTCAAGGTAATTACGTACCGACCCCTCATTTTGCAGGGTCGTTAGCTTATCCAGATCCAAGTCTACAATCAGGGTCATTTCAGTGTTAGGTGTGGTTTCCGACACAATGGCATCGTGCGGAAAGGCAAAATCAGAAGGCGAAAATACCGCGGTTTGCCCGTATTGAATATCAACATTATCCACTTTTGGCAGGTTACCCACGCTTCCGGCGATGGCTACGTAGCATTCGTTTTCAATGGCCCGGGCCTGGGCACAGCGGCGGACCCGCAGGTAACCGTTCTTAGTATCGGTCCAGAACGGCACAAACAAGATCTGCATTTCCTGCTCCGATAAGACTCTGGCAAGTTCCGGGAATTCCACGTCGTAACAAATCAAGATACCGATTTTGCCGAAGTCGGTATCAAAGCAGCGCAGGTAATTGCCGCCTTTCATTATCCAGTCTTTCTTCTCGTGCGGTGTTAGGTGCAGTTTATACTGGGTTTCAATGGTGCCGTCACGTTTACACAGGTAACTGACGTTATACAACTCTTCTTCTTCGATTACCGGCATCGAACCAGCAATAATATTAATGTTGTAAGATACCGCCAATAGTGAGGTAGCAGTGAGAATTTCGTCGGTATATTCGGCCAGATGCCAGATAGCATCAATGGATGACTCAGATTCTGCCAGGCCCATTAGTGGCGCGTTAAAGAACTCCGGGAATAGCGCTACGTCACAGCCGTAGTCAGACAACGCATCAACAAAATATTCCACCTGTTGAATAAGTTCTTCCACATTTTCGAAATAACGCATCTGCCATTGCACACAGCCAATTCTGGCTGAACTCTTTTTACCACCAATCAGTTGTGGGTTGCCGGGCTCATAATAGATATTGTGCCACTGCAGTAGCGTTGCATAGCCTTTGGATGCTTTGTCTTCCGGCAGGTAAGCTTGCATGATTTGTTTAACTTCAAACCCGTTGGATAACTGAAAGGTCAGAATAGGGTCGAAAATATCTTTTGATTTTACCCGTTCGATGTATTCATAGGGCGACATTTCAGAAGCATGTTTTGCATAGTTGGGAATGCGTCCGCCAGCCATAATGGATTTTAAGTTGAGGTTACGGCATAACTCTTTGCGCGCTTCATACAGGCGGCGGCCAAGGCGTAAACCACGGTATTCAGGTGAGACAATGACCTCTACACCATAGAGCACATCACCGTTTGGATCATGGGTTGTCAGGTAGGCATCGCCGGTAATTTCATCGTAAGAATGCTTGTCTCCGAACTGGTCATAATCCACAATTACTGAAATGGCAAAGGCGACGACCTTGCCTTTATCTTCAATACAAATCTGGCCATCCTGGAAGGTAGTAATTTGGGCTTTATAGTTTTTATAGGGCCAGGCACCGCCGACATTACGGTAGACATCATCCATAAGCTCCTTAACATCCTGATAGTCGTCCAGGGTAAGGTGTCTAAGGTCGAGATGGTGTTCGGTATCTTCGGTATATAATTCGTCGTTCATTCCACTTTCTCAAAAATGACTTGGTCTGTTGGCAACATAGCATGCACCGGTGATGCACTCCAAGTTTTCCAGTTAATACAGTCCTATACACTGATAATCAATGGATTGATCAGCAGCAATGGTTTTAGCCGTTTAAAGTGAAGATAATAGCCCTGCTGAATAAAAAATAACTTGTCTAATTGCCTTTTTCAGTATATTTAAAGCGCCTGTTTAATCTGGATAATCTCTCTGTTGAGTACTTCTTTAGAAAATCATGCGCTGGCGGGCTCTGCAGCCCCACAAGAGCTATTTGAACGAATCGCTGACGACCTTTATCAGCAAGGTTACAGCATCATTCCTGCGGCGCTGCCACCGGCGCTGACTACCCGATTGGCAACCTATGCCCGGGATGCTATAAATTTTGATCCTGCCGGTATTGGTCGGGCAGGGCAGTTTCATCAGAACGAATTTGTTCGCACCGATGAAATATGCTGGATCCAGGGGACTGCAGCGGTCACTACAGCGTGGCTCAACTGGATGGATTGTCTTAAAGTGTACCTCAATAAGCGGCTGTTTTTAGGCTTGTTTTCCTATGAAAGTCATTTTGCCCATTATCCTCCGGGAAGTTACTACAAGCGTCATCTGGATGCGTTTCAGGGAGAGTCTAACCGGGTACTGTCGACTGTTTTTTACCTGAATTCTGGCTGGGCAAAGGAAGACGGTGGTGAACTGGTGATTTACCCACCGACAACGTTGGATGACGCTGTTTCAGTAACCCCACTGGCTGGCACGATGGTGATATTTCTTAGTGAAGAGTTTCCCCATGAAGTACTGCCTGCAAGGCGCGATCGGTTCTCAATTGCGGGTTGGTTCAGGGTGAACAATTCCACCGCACAACGGGTCGACCCGCCGAGATAAAACACAGAGCCTGTATAGAACAGGCTAAATAAGTCTTTGTTGATAAATATCAGTATGGTAGTTTTATAAAATTCGGGATAACATCAGGTAATACATACCCTCTGGTTTAGGGCTTCGTGCAGTGGCAGACGTGGTTAATACAGGGCTGTCGCAAGCCGGGCATTACACAGACAAGGAAAGCAATTTCGTGTTAAGTGATAGTGACAATGGATAAAATCCCATTACCGAAAGCAATTGATGAGTTAAAAGTTCTGGTTGTGGATAACCAGGCGCTTATTCACGACTTAGTCAAATCGGCCCTGTTAGAGCTGGGTGTTAAGCAGGTGAGCAGCGCACAAAATGCTTTTCATGCGGTTCGCTTGTGTCAAAAAGACACCTTCGACGTCGTCCTGTTGGCATTTAATGTGAGTAGCGATAAAGACGGATTCCATCTGTTTGAAGAGCTCAAACACAATAACTATATCGGCGACAAATCAACCGTAGTGTTCTTAAGTGCAGAAACCAGTATGGAATTGGTTAACTGTATTATCGAGTTGCAACCTGATGACTTCTGGGTAAAACCCTTGGATGCCAGCCGGGTCCAGCAGCGCTTTAATTATCTGGTGAATATCCGCCGTAAATTACATAAAGTCATGCATTGTATGGATAACAGTGATTACGCTGCGGCGATATACCATGCTGAGCGTAGCCTTAAAGATGAGGCCGTAGCCGAATATCATCCTCGCCTGAAAAGGATGATTGGCGAATGTCTGATTCATCTGCGAGATTATGCTACCGCCGAGCGCTATTTTAGCCAGCTTAAAGAAGAGTACGATCATGCTTGGATTCATATCGGCCTGGCCAAAACCCTGTTTAAGCAGGACAAAATTGATGAAGCCGAGCTGCTGATTGAAGATTTGTTGCAGCGCAATGATACGCGGTTCTTAACTTATGATTTACTGGCACAATATTATATTAGTAAAGAACAGTTTGACGTTGCCTATGAACAAGTGAAAGCGGCGAGTAAACTGGCCCCCCGTAATATTGAACGGAATAAAAAGTTGTGGGATCTGGCGCGGCTAAACCGTGACAAATACGGGCAGTTGTCGGCTGTACAGAATATGGCTAAATTTGCCAGAAATTCCATTCACGACTCACCCGAACTTGGTCTTAACGTGGTTCGCACTATGATTGATCTGGCTGCGACTGTTTCGGGCACAGAGTCGGAGAAACTGCTGCGTCAGATAACCCAAGAGATTGAAAGCTTAACCCGCGGTGACTTTATAGAGCCCGCGCTGGCCAATAAGATACTGGTTATTAAAGCCCGTGTAGAGTCGTTGAGAAATAATAAACGCGATGCCGAAAAACTGCTGAAAGAAAAGCTGCAGACTGAAGCGGTCATGAATCTGGAGGATAACCTGGATTTAATGAAGGCCTATCATGAACTGGGCATGAAAGAAGATTGTCTGGCTATTCTCGATACTCTGCGAGCGCAACTGGCGGGTGATACACTGGCCAGTCAGGTGGTGGATGAATACCTCAAACGTGAAGAAATTGAACGTCGCGAAATTAAATTTACGACTAAAGAACTAAAAGAAATGGCGGCAGTAAACTATCGCGAAAACCGGATCATCCCGGCTTACAATAATCTTTGCCAGGCGATGATTTTATCGCCCCACGATAAGTCCATAGCCCTGAGTCTGTTAAAAGTACTGGTGCAGATCAATAAGAAAGACCCCTTATCAGATAGCCAGCACGAATTTGCTGTAAGTGCTGCCGACCTGCTCAGCAAAACCAAGCTGCCTGCAAATCAGCGGCAAAAATGCGATGAATACCTTAACGCATTGTCGCTCAAAGAAATTGCCGTTCACGCTACCCCGCAATAAACATCACAGAAAACCCGCTAACTTCAGGCGGGTTTTACGTTTTTCTGATTAAATCCTATTCAAAAAGTTATTCTGATAGTTTTTTCCGAATCAGACTTTCAACAAATCCAATTATAAATCTTCAGCGTCAGTCGTTATTCTTATCCCAAGTCGAACGGAAGCGAGAAAGAAACAATCCGTAACGGTTGGATTCTCGTAACCTTAACTGCGGATCAACAGTGTGAGTATGATTAACCCGGGTGGCAAATCCCACCAGGTTAAAGTAGTTACACGGTTACTATTGAAAGCGTTAAATAAACCTAACTTCAGGAGAAAGTAAATGGCTTTAATCAACACTCAAATCAAACCCTTCAAAGCGAATGCGTTTAAAGATGGTGAACTAATCGAAGTAAGCAGCGAAGACATCGCGGGTAAGTGGGCAGTATTTGTATTCTACCCGGCTGACTTCACTTTCGTATGTCCAACTGAGTTAGGTGACGTTGCTGACAAATACGAAGAGCTGCAATCCCGTGGCGTGGAAGTGTTCTCAGTATCAACTGACACCCACTTCACTCACGCGGCATGGCATGAAACGTCAGAAACGATCGGTAAAATCAAGTTTGCCATGATCGGCGACCCAACAGGCGAAATTACCCGTAACTTCGACTGTATGCGTGAAAATATGGGGCTGGCTGACCGCGCAACTTTCGTAGTTGACCCGGACGGTATCATCCAGGCGATGGAGATCACTGCTGAAGGTATCGGTCGTGACGCAGACGACCTGGTACGTAAAGTTAAGGCAGCTCAGTATGTTGCTTCTCACCCAGGCGAAGTATGCCCGGCTAAATGGAAAGAAGGTGAAGAAACCCTCGCTCCATCACTGGACCTGGTAGGTAAAATTTAATTACCGTTTTACCCAACGAGTAATGTCGGTGCGGGCCATGGCCCGCACATTTCCTCAACCACATTATCTAAGGCAGAATTAAGTATGATTACGCAAGATATTAAAAAGGCGTTAAAAGGTTATTTCGCGTCGATGCAGAAAAACATTACATTTGTTCTGCAAACCGGCGAGCACAGCAAGCGAGACGAGCTGAAGCAGTTTCTGTCTGATGTGGCAGGAGTGAGTGACAAGATCCAGTTGGAAGAACGTGATACAAATGGCGTACTACGCAGCTCAATCAGTTTTTTACTGGAAGCTGATGGTGAAGATACCGGTATTCGTTTTTCCGGGATCCCAGGCGGACACGAGTTTAACTCGTTCGTACTGGCACTGCTGCATGCGTCAGGCACCGCACTGAAAATTGATGACAGCGTCGCCTCATTAGTGAAAGGTGTTAAGGAAGAACTAAAATTTGAAGTATTTATCAGCCTGAGCTGTCACAACTGTCCGGACGTCGTCCAGGCACTCAACCAGTTCGCGCTGCTTAACCCGAATATCTCATCAGAGATGATTGACGGCGGCCTCTATCAATCGCTGGTAGAAGAGCGCGATATTCAGGGTGTGCCCAGTGTGTATCTAAACGGTGAACTCTTTGCAAACGGCAAGGTAGACGCTGCCACACTGATCGACAAATTACTGGAATTCGACCCGAGCCTGAAAGAGGCGAACAAAGGTCAGTTATTACCCCTGCAGGACGTTACCGTTATCGGTGGTGGTCCGGCAGGCGTGAGTGCGGCAATCTACAGTGCCCGGAAAGGCCTGAAAGTGACCGTAGTAGCCGACCGTTTTGGTGGCCAGGTAAAAGACACCATGGGTATTGAAAACCTGATATCTGTGCCTAAAACCACCGGACCCGAGTTGGTTGGTAACCTTTCAGAACACATGAAAGATTACGATATCACCTTAAAAGAGCACGTTCGCGTGGACAACATCGAAAAAGGTAATATCAAGACATTGACCCTATCGTCAGGCGAACAGATAAAAACTAAGTCACTGATTGTGGCAACCGGAGCCCGCTGGAGAGAGTTGGGGATACCCGGCGAGAAAGAGAACGTAGGTAATGGTGTAGCGTACTGTCCGCACTGTGATGGCCCGTTCTTTAAAGGCAAAGACGTGGCAGTAATTGGCGGTGGTAACTCAGGTATCGAGGCCGCACTGGACTTAGCCGGTATTGTTAAGTCGGTCACCGTGTTTGAATTCATGCCAACCTTGAAAGCTGATCAGGTGCTGATTGATCAGGCTGAAAAGCGTGACAACATTACCATTATCAAAAACGTGGCAACTAAACAGATTGTGGCGGAAAACGGTAAGGTCAGCGCTATTGAATATCAGGACAGAGCGACCAACGAAGCGCATTCGTTACCATTGGCCGGCGTATTTGTACAAATTGGCCTGGTGCCCAATAGTCAGTTTATGAAAGACGTAGTTGATCTGACTCAGTACGGTGAGATTGTGGTCGACAGTAAGTGCAATACTTCTGAGCCCGGTATCTACGCCGCAGGCGATGTGACTACGGTGCCTTACAAGCAGATTGTGATCTCCATAGGTGAGGGCGCGAAAGCTTCACTGGCTGCCTTTGAATATCTGTTGTCTCATCAGACAGAAGAAGAGCTCGAAGAGCAGGCCGCCGTCGCCTGAAGTAGCTGACTTTATCTCTGTTATCATCCAAAAGCGGGCTGTCGACAGCCCGCTTTTTGCTGCCTGCCATAAACTTTGCTAATCAGCTGGCTGAGAATGCAGCATTTCTACAACAATCGTCAGACGCCTGTTCTGCGCCATGTTATCGTCATAAAGCGTTGTTACTCTGTAGAAAATTAATCAGCTAAGATAAGAGCATATTATGGATCGCAGACAATTTTTAACCTACTCCTCGTTGACCGGCACAAGCTTATTGATTGGTACTGGATTAGCCGGGTGCACAACTACTGAGACGCTGCCTGAAACGGCAGTGGATTTTACCCATGGTGTTGCCAGTGGTGATCCGCTGTCTGACGCGGTCATTATCTGGACCCGGGCCGTGCCAACAACAGGTCAGCGAGCCAAAGTACGCTGGCAGATTGCTACCGACAGCGATTTTTCGGCAATCATTGCCAGTGGTGATATCTCAGCGAGTAAGAGCAAAGACTACACTGTTAAAGTGGATGTTAAGAATCTTGTTCCGGCTACTACGTATTATTATCGGTTTTTAACGTCGAAGGGAGGGTCGGAGGTCGGCGTAACCCGCACACTGCCATCGGGGCATTTAGCTAAACTAAAACTGGGTGTTTTTTCCTGTTCAAACTATCCGGCTGGATTTTTTACCGCTTACCAACTGGCGGCACAAGATCCGACTATCGACTTTGTGTTGCACCTTGGTGATTATATATACGAATACCCGGCTGATGGCTATGCCACCGAGCACGCTGCCGAATTAGGTCGCACCTTTGCACCGGATAATCAGGGTGAGTTATATACTCTGGCGGATTACCGCAAGCGTTATGCTAAGTACAGAACAGACAAAGGTTTACTCGCACTCCATCGTAACAAGCCCTTTATCGTGGTATGGGATGATCATGAAATTGCTAACGATACGTATAAAAACGGTGCTGAAAATCATAGTTCGGATGAGGGCGACTTTTTCGCCAGACGCCGAGCGGCCATTCAGGCATATTATGAATGGTTGCCTATTCGCCCCCCACAGGGTGAAGCCAATCCGGTGATTTATCGTCAGTTTCAATTTGGCGATCTGGTTAATCTGTACATGCTGGATACCCGGGTTATTGGCCGGGATAAACAACTTAACTACAAGGATTACCAAGGCGAAAACGGTTTCGACATAAACCGTTTTCAAACCGATCTTATGGCAACCGAGCGTTCCATTATGGGCAAAACCCAGGCTGATTGGTTTGTTAATACTTTGTCAGACTCTGAGGATAAAGCGCTCTGGCAGGTGGTCGGTCAGCAATTATTAATGGCTCGAATGTACTTTCCCAGTACGACATTTTCCGGTTTGCCACGCGATAAAATAGCGGCGAATATTCAACGCCTTGCGGCACTTAAACGTCGCCAGGAAGCCGGCGAAAGCTTATCTGAAAATGAGATTCAGGCTTTGCAGCACAAGATGGCCTATAACCTCGACGCCTGGGACGGTTACCCTATTGAACAGGAACGTGTATTGCAGGCTTTCGCGGCCTGTAAAAAGCCGGTTATTGCTTTGGCGGGAGATACACACAATGCGTGGTATAGCGCGCTGACGAGTCAAAACGGGAAGAGGGTGGCAGTTGAACTCGGTGTGTCGAGTGTCACTTCGCCGGGTATGGAAACTTATCTGAGTATGGATGATGAGACCGCTACCAACGTAGCCCGGGATGTACCCGTACTGGTCAATGACCTGGAGTACTGTAACATGCACCAGCGTGGCTACCTTACCGTTGACTTTACTCATCAGGAAGCCACGGCAACCTGGGTATTTGTCGATACCATTAAACAGCCAGATGCAAGGGTTGCAGCAGAGCACACCGTAAAATTTACGCCGCAGAGTTTATAAAAACTGCTCCTAACAAACAATACCGCCCATTGCGTTTGCCGCGGGCGGTATTTTTATAACCAAGGGCGATTAGAAGTCGACGTACACTCTGACACCGATGATCCGAGGCATACCACGAACGTTGGTTGGAATACCAATGCCGCCGCCCGTATTTCCTGCATCAATCAGATATTCTTCATCAAACAAGTTGTTAGCATAAACCTCAAACGCAAATGGCGAATTTTGCTGATTAAGCTTGGCGGCAATATCCGTTAAAGCATAGGCATCCTGCGATGATCCCGGGTAATTACTGCTTTCAAAGAACACTTCCGACTGATAAGTCGTGGTCCAGTTGAGGTCCAACGACCAGGTGTCTATATCAATACGCTTATAGATGTTAAACGCACTACTTAGCTCAGGGGCTAATCTGAATTTATTTCCTGCGTAATCAAACGGGCTTCCATCAGCGGTCTTGTCGGCAAATTCTGCGTCGAGCAATCCCAATGATGCCATTATCTGCAGGCTGTCATCGGGATGATAGGCCATGGTTGCCTCAAAGCCTGACATGGTTGAGTCGCCTACCGTGACAGTGAATGATTGTAAGGTTTCAGGATCGGTATAAGACTGCTGATAGTCACTGTACTGATAGGTAAACAAGGCACTGCTAAAGGTTAAATCGGCGCTTTGATATTTTACCCCCACATCATAGCTATCGACGATCTCGGCTTTGGTGATAGACACCCCACCAGCATCCGCATTGACAACCGGAGAGCGACGGCCTTTGGCGTAATTGGCATACAGATTCCAGTTATTCGCCACATCATAACTAACGGCCAGTCGCGGTAAGGTATCGCTAAAGTCGCCTTCTCCCTCAAAGGTAAATGCACCAGCATCAGTGGTGTAGGTATTGCGGGTTTTACGGGTTTCATCGATATAGCGAATCCCTGCGGTAACGTTCAGTGCATTAGTAAGGTAGTAGGACACCTCTGCCACATAGGAAGCAATATCCAGTTCGGCTTCAAAAATATAAGGCCCCTGGATCAGGATTGGCGGGTAATCTGGGTTTGAGATTGGCGTGCCGTCCTCATTGAACAGTGCGCCTACCAACATACTGCGCAGTGCCTGAATCTCTGCCAGCGATGCATCGGTAGCAATGTTCTGGTTAAGTGGAATGGATGAGCCGGTCTCAAGTTGTTGGCGTACCGCATCAAAGGTGCCGCGAACCCAGGGATCAACCATAACGTGATAAGGCAAAATCGAATCATCCTGACTTATCGATGCCCCTATAAAACCCGATAGGTCGGCGCTATCGTATACCATGCGTACCGAGCTGCCTTTGAGTTTGGCATCGTTTTCAAAAAAGGCATCCTGAATGCGTAATGCTGAACCGTCAGCATCGAAGCCTTCTTCCACTTCGACGTCTTTGTAGAAAGCGTCGGCGCGAACACTGAGCATGCTGCTGAAGTCATAGGTGGCGGCAATATCGTAAGACTGTAGCATTCTTTCGATACCTAATTCATCGCCAAGGCTGAATTCAGCTGCGCTGTAAGGACTGGTGTCACCGCCATTTGGCGCAATAGAACCTGATTTAAAGGCGATCCCTGGCTGGTCATTGTATTCCATTGATGCGCGGGCAATTACCTCAAGCTGTTCCAGTTCTGTCCGCCATGTGGCGCGTAAAGCCTGAACAGACACGCCTTGTAAATCCTCGCTATTACAATTAACCGCCTCACCTTTATGGTTGTAGGTGTTGGCTTTGCCGTAGTAGGCTTTGTCTGTACAGGCCTGGTTTTCAACAATACCGTCCATCTCCCGATACAAGCCAGCAAGACGAAACGCATTGCGACTATTGACTGAGCGATTCAGCATAAAGGCGACTTCCTGTCCGCCTTCACTGTTGTAACCCAGCTGAACATTTCCTTCGTTAGTTTGTTCTGGCAAATTAGAGTGGATGCTCATGGCACCATTAGCCGCCGCTACGCCAAATAATGTAGGCTGCGGGCCTTTGAGCACCTCAATGCGAGCAATATCATAGAGCGCCACACTCGCTACGGTTTTTTTACTGATATCAAAACCGTCCTGGTAAACCGAAATGCGCGGCGTTGCTGAAACGGAAGACACATCGTCGGTGACGCCGCGAATATTAAAAGAGGGCAGGCTTACTGCTTGTTCCTGAATTTGCACGTTGGGTAAAACACGGGCCAGTTGATCCAGTTGCAGAGTATTGGTGCGCTTTAAATACTCGCCGCCAATGACATCCATAGTGACGGGCACTTCCATGACTGATTGCTCGCGCATTTGCGCGGTAACGGTGACTTCTTCCATGTAGTCGGCGTTTGCGTCATTGTTTTCAGCGGTAGCTGTTGCGATGTCTGCGATAGCTGGAAACGCATTGCCAAGCGAAGCGGTAAACACGGCTGCCGCTATGGCTGTTGGGGTAAATTTCATCTTAGTATATCCTTTATAATTACGAAGCCAGGCCGCAACTTAATGTAATACAAAGACAAATGGATGAACTAAAGGTTACAGACAGATAACCGTATTATGACAAACAGGATTATCCGCTGTGCAATGAGGCAGTCAGAGTGGTTAAAGCAATTTTGCGCCATCCCTCATCGGGACGATTGTTGGCTAACCAGTTGCGCCAGCATAGACTCGATACGCTTTACACTCTCGGTAAGCTCAGTTAGTTCTGAGGAGTGCGGCTCAGATTGCGATTTATCTGCCCGCGACGGTGAAGAACAATTGTCTTTCTGAGTGAGGATAGCTTCGCGAAAATCTGCAGCGCCGTCGATGCCAAGCATGGAAACTAAAGCGCCCTGGCCTGATTGCCCCGCAGTTTCGAAGCTCAAACTATAAAGCCCAAGGGCACGCATTAATGGCCCCTGACTCATGGCTACATCAGTGATCTTCTCCAGTGGAATAGACTTTTCCACTTTGAATAATACACCACGTTTCACCACCAGTTTTCGTTCGGTAAGCTCTGCCGACATTGCCCGCAGCATTCTCTCACTGATAAACAACATTAAGGGAATAGAGATTAGCAGTAGCGGAATACCAATGACGGTAAGCCCGGAGACAATCAACAGGCTGATAAGCCAGTAAGTTTTCACTTTCGGGTTAAAGCTCGCACTGCGTAATACATTTTCAGCCATGATGATACCTTGTCTGCGTTGCCTGTCGATTTGTTATCTTAGCGCATTAAGCGATTGGCCAGACAGTGTTACAGGCGAAATGACCGAATCGAATTGTAAGAGACTGTAACTTATTGTAGTAAGAAACAGGGGAATAAAATGTTGAATAGGGTTAGCGGTTGATGTCATGGAGTCAGTCTTTCCAGCGATGGAGCCACTGGCGAAAATGGTGTTTGGGTTCAAAGGTGGGGGGAGTTGATAACCCCGTTTTGGGATCGTTTCAATTTGCCATGGGGATGGTTCAGACGATGATTCAAGCTGTTTTGTTAGCCGATAGACCCGGTGGCTTATCCTGTCCTTGCTAACTACCTTGTGCCCACAGATAGATGTGCGCATATCGGTGCGGGTAACGATCTCACCTTCACTTTCTATTAGCAAGTCTAACCGGTCACCATCACCCTGTGGTGGCAGTACCCGTTTTCTGTTTATAACGTTTAGCAGAGGAAATGAAAAATAAATGACAGGCATGACGAATAAATGATGGTTACTCACTAAGTTAATGAAAAAAGGTTAGTAAAAGTTGACATCTAACCGTCATGATTTTGTCAGCGACGAACGGCTCGATACCGGCCTGCACTCATAGGGTCTGAGCAGTTGTATCGCCAGTGAAATAACCATTCAAACCACTTCAGGTGTAGGACAATGATAATTTTAGTGACGTTTTACCAGTAGGCCCGACGGTGTTATCGCTATCAACAGTATGTGGCACCGCCATGGCCGAAAGTTATCCAAAAGCGTTAGAGAAAGATCTGATGCCAGTTTGCCGAAACGCTGCTGAGGATGAGAGCACTGGTCTGCGACAAGCGGTGAGGGAGCTGACACCATCCAGCCGGATAAACACATCGACTTACCGGGTATTGGCAAACGGGCTGGTTTATCATGGTAGGTAACTCGCTGCTTTTGCCCGTTACTATGGGGCCAGCGACACCTATGCACTGCTGAAAAAATACACGTACCTTCGTGCGATTATCGACATTAAGGACGTTACTGCCAGTCGCAATGTGCCGGTTGAGATAAGTGTAAGTATGACAACCGGTAAGTAGCCGGTGCAAAGAACGCAGGAGCAAAGGGATGGAAACGTCTTTTTGCTTTTTAGTGCTTTCGATTTAATATCAGGCTGGTTATTCGATTAGGATAAGAATGTTCATTGGTAAATAAAAAACCGGAGCAAAAGTACTCCGGCGAACGGTTGGGTGTTACTTTTATTAGAATTAGTTAATGGATTCGGCTTCTTTGATAAATGTAAACAGAGCGTCTTTTAACTGCACGCGTTCGGCTTTCTTGTCATTTAAAATGTCGTCCGACGTTGGCTCTGCACCTTCTTCCATTTTACGAATAAGACTGTCGAGTTCGTTGTATTGTTCGAATAATCTGGCGAAATAGCGGTCATTCATTTTTAAATGACGAATAGTGTGCTGATGATCAGGGAATTCATGGACGAGATCATGTTTTTCAATATTCATAGTAGCTCTTATCTGGTTGTTAACAGTGGTCTTTCCACTGGCTTAAGTTTACTTTGGCAGCCACGATGTTACCTTGATTCAGGTCATGGTTTTGGTGTGGATAATCGACAAAAAGGGCGGGAATACCCGCCCGGTTAATTAGTGACTTTGCTGGTCGTTTCGTTTGGTTTTATACGGTCGCTTTTTGTTGCGAGGATTTGGACTCGCGGCATTTTTAAAGCCGGTATGTTTTGTCATGGCGCGCTCGCCACGGCGGGCCTTACTGGCCTTCTGGCGTTTTTCGCTGGCTGACTCGGGTGGCACCAAATGCTGCGGGCCACGTCCGATAAGATCTTCACGACCCATTTTAATCAAGGCCTTGCGAATTTGTGCGAAATTCTTCGGATCATGATAACGCAGCATGGCTTTGTGTAAACGACGGTGAATTTCACCTTTCGCCGACGGTACGGATTCGCTGTCTTTTTTCACTTTACGCAGCGAGTTAACCTCGGTGTGATACAGCGTGGTGGCCGTTGCCATAGGCGAGGGGTAGAAGTTTTGTACCTGGTCCAGCTTAAAGCGGTTTTCTTTCAGCCAGATAGCCAGCGCCAGCATGTCCTCATCTGTGGTGCCAGGATGGGAGGCAATAAAATAAGGGATAAGGTACTGTTCCTTGCCCGCTTCTTTGGAATACTGATCAAACAACTCCTTAAAGCGATAATAGGTGCCCATGCCTGGTTTCATCATCTTACTTAACGGGCCATCCTCTGTATGTTCCGGGGCAATTTTGAGGTAGCCGCCTACGTGATGCTTGGCCAGCTCTTTAACGTAGTTAGGATCCTCAATCGCTAAGTCGTAGCGGACGCCGGAAGCAATCAGAATTTTCTTAATACCCGGTAAATCACGGGCGCGTCGGTATAAATCGATGGTCGGCTTGTGGTCGGTGTCCATGTGTGCACAGATAGACGGATACACACAGGACGGGCGACGGCAGGTCGCTTCGGCTTTAGCACTTTTACAGCGCAAACGATACATGTTTGCAGTGGGGCCGCCGAGATCGGAGATTACGCCAGTAAAGCCGGGTACCGTATCGCGGATTTGTTCAATTTCACGAATGATTGAGTCTTCCGAGCGACTTTGAATAATCCGTCCCTCATGTTCGGTGATAGAACAGAAGGTACAGCCACCAAAGCAGCCGCGCATGATGTTTACCGAAAAGCGGATCATATCGTAAGCCGGGATCTTCGCATTGCCGTAGGCCGGGTGGGGCACACGTTGATAAGGTAAATCAAATACCGCGTCCATCTCTTCGGTTTCCAGCGGCATGGCGGGCGGATTAATCCAGATATGCCGGTCGCCGTGACGTTGCAATAGCGCCCGGGCACAACCCGGATTGGTTTCCTGATGAAGGATGCGGTTGGCGTGGGCATACAGGGTTTTGTTATCACGCACTACTTCAAATGCCGGGAGTTTTACATACACCTGTTCCCAGGGCTTACGGCGCTCGGCCGGTTGCACCACAATCGGTTTTGCCTTGGCTTCTGAGACAGGCTGACTGTCTTTATTTTCGTTTTCACCCTCGCAATCCGGTTCCATGATATACGGGCTGGGGATAGGATCGATTTTGCCAGGGCGGTCGAGGGAGGTGGAATCAACGCCTTGCCACTCAGGCAGCGGCTGCTTAACAATGATAGCCGTGCCCCGCACATCGGTAATATCGCCAATGGCTTCGCCTGCCGCCAACCGGTGGGTCACTTCCACCAATGGGCGCTCAGCATTGCCGAACATCAATAAGTCGGCTTTGGCATCAAATAGCACGGAACGACGCACTTTTTCCGACCAGTAGTCATAGTGGGCGATACGGCGCAGGCTGGCTTCGATCCCGCCGATGATAATGGGAACATCCTTAAACGCCTCACGGCAGCGTTGGGAATAAACGGTTACCGCCCGGTCGGGGCGTTTGCCGCCTTCGTTATTCGGCGTATAGGCATCGTCGTGGCGTAGCTTTTTATCCGCCGTGTAGCGGTTAATCATGGAGTCCATATTGCCAGCGGTTACGCCAAAATACAGGTTGGGTTTGCCCAACTTCATAAAGTCGTTTTTATTCTGCCAGTCGGGCTGGGCAATAATGCCCACCCGGTAACCGTGTGCTTCCAGCAAGCGACCGATGATGGCCATTCCAAAACTGGGATGGTCGACATAAGCGTCGCCAGTGACCAGAATAATATCGCAGCTATCCCAGCCCAGCTCGTCCATTTCGGTCCGGGACATGGGTAAAAAAGGCGCGCTACCGTAGCAGTGTGCCCAGTATTTAGGATAAGAAAACAGGCCGCGATCGGCTTTTATGGTTGCTTGCATGGAATTCTTCAGAGGGTTGTGAAAACGAATGAATTATAGCAAACATCCACGACCGAAAATAGCCAGGTGAGTTATTAAGCCCATCAGCCGTGAAGCAAATTTCATAACGCCGATAACGTCTGTTATCTGATGACCTGTTGCGCCCATTGAATAAGCTGTCCTGCTGACATAGCGCCGGCCTGGCGGTTGACTTCACGGCCTTGTTTAAACACCAGCAGACTAGGAATACTGCGAATCGCAAATTGCTGGCTTAACATAGGGTTAGACTCGGTATCAATTTTGGCGAAGATGGCCTTACCTTGTAACTGTGTCGCCGCCTGGGAAAAGGCTGGCGCCATCATTTTGCATGGGCCACACCAGTCGGCCCAGAAATCCACAATCACCGGCAGGTCTGATTTAGCAATAAAGCGCGCGAAGTCAGCCTGCGTTAACTCAATCGGGTGTGCTGGCAGTAATCCGTGTTTGCATTTACCACAGACGGGGTTGTCCTGAAGGCGTGCCCTAGGACTGCGATTGAGACTCTGACAGTGGGGGCAAACAATATGGACGGCACTCATGTTATTACTCCTATAAGCTTTTGCTTATATATTGTGTGTTTTTTCTCTTTCTCAAGGGCTGAATTGTGATCCCCTCTGACTTATACTCTGCGCCTGGCAAATACGGAGAACACTCATGCAATACTGGCTGTTTAAATCTGAACCGGATGTGTTTGGTATCGACCATTTAATCAACCGGCCGAACCAAACCGAGCCCTGGGATGGGGTACGAAATTATCAGGCGCGTAATTTTTTACGTGATGAGGTAGGCGTGGGTGACAAAGTATTCTTTTATCACTCCAGTTGTAAAACGGTGGGGATTGCAGGTATTGCTGAAGTGGTTAAAGCAGGTTATCCCGATGCCAGCCAGTTTGATCCTGAGTCAGATTATTACGATCCGAAAGCCACGCCAGAGAAGCCACGTTGGTACAGTGTGGATGTGAAATATGTAAGCAAATTTGCCCAGGTATTGCCGTTAAGCGTGATAAAAGACTGCCCGCAAATTACCGAGTTGGGCCTGGTGAAAAAGGGCCATCGCTTGTCTGTGATGCCAGTAACAGACAGCGAATGGCACATCTTGCTACAGCTTGCGGGACGTCAAATTTAATCCGGTAGTTCGCCCCATAACCGGCTCAGATCTTGTTGCCCGTATTGGCCGGGTAAACCCCATAAAAACGGTTCCGGCTGCACCATACGGCCATTGTCGAAAGTAAATCCATCAGCCCGGTCCTCGGCGACCAGTAAGGGCCCGTCCAAATCGACAAATTGCACATCGGCGCACAGGGCATAGGCTGGTGCCATGGCCAACGAGGAGCCTACCATACAACCAATCATGATCTGCAGATTGTGCTGTTTAGCACTGTGGTAAGCGCGAATCGCTTCGGTTAGGCCGCCGGTTTTATCCAGCTTAATATTGACCGCCTGATAATACTTTGCCAAACGTTCTATATCTGCGCTCACGTGGCAGGATTCATCGGCACATAGGATAACCGGACTATTCAGGCCTGCCAGTTGTTCATCAGCGTCGGCGGCAACTGGTTGCTCTATCAGCGCAACACCGAGTTTTGCCATCTCCGGCAGCAATTCATTGAGCATCGCTACCTGCCAGCCTTCGTTGGCATCGACAATCAACCGGCTTTGCGGCGAGGCTTCGTGTATGGCAGCCAGGCGTTCAATCACCTGATGTTCATCCAGTTTAATTTTAATCAGCGGGGCATTTTTTATTGCCAGCGCCTGGTTTTTCATGCCTTCGGGCGTGTCAATGCTGAGTGTTTGTGCGGTTGTGCAGCGTTGGCTAACCCTCAGGTTGGCGAGGCTGACCACCGACTTGCCTTTTACTTTGGCTTGTAAATCCCACAAAGCGGCGTCGAGTGCGTTACGGGCTGAGCCGGCTGGTAACAATGAAAGCAGGTCTGTGGTGTCTCCGACATGGGCAAAGGCAGCTTTGACCTCTTCAAGTTGTGCCAGCACCGAGTCGATTGACTCGTTGTAGCGGGCATAGGGGACGGATTCTCCCCAGCCGTAATAATGGCCGTCACTGACGACCACTGTAATCACATCGGCCTGGGTTTTTGCTCCCCGCGAAATACGGAATTCCCGGGCCAGCGGAAATGACTCAGCAAAGGCTTTAAACGTCAGACTCATTTTAGTGCCTCCACCAGTGCGTTAACGCCGTGGCGAATTGGATCGACACATGGCAGTCCTAATTGTCTGGTAATGTCCTGACAATAAGCTAACGCTTCTTCCTCACTAACCGTCGAGGTATTGACTGAAACGCCAACCACTTTAACGTCTGGATTAGTGATCCGCGCGGCCGTAAGATTCATTTCAATAACCTGTTCAAGACCCGGCAGCGGACGACCGGGCAGAGCCCGCATGTGGTCACGATTCAGAGCATGACAAATTACCAGTGCGTCGGGTTGTGAACCGTGCAGCAGGCCTAAACTTACCCCTGCGAATGCCGGGTGATACAACGAGCCCTGGCCTTCAATTAAATCCCAGTGATCGTCGTCATTAGCCGGGCAGAGTGCTTCGACACTGCCGGAGATAAAATCCGATACCACGCAGTCTACAGCGACACCTTCACCGGCAACCAGGATGCCGCTTTGTCCGGTGGCGCGGAAGGTGGCTTTCATGCCCTGACTTTGCATGCCTCGGGCGAGGCTCAGTGTGGTGTACATTTTACCCACCGAACAATCAGTTCCGACGGTAAGCAGGCGCTTGCCCGAGCGTTTTACACCGGTACCGGTTTTAAATTTGGTAGTGGGGTGGCGGATATCTATCAGGCGACGGCCGAGCGCATCCGCTTTGTCGGCCACTTCAGGAATATCGGTCAGTTTATCGTGCAGACCATTGATAATGTCCATGCCAGCGTCAAGGGCGGTAATAATCGACGCTATCAGTAACGGATCGAGCACACCACCGCTATTAGCAAAACCCAGTACGAATGCTTTAGCGCCTCTATCTGCACCTTCTTCAATGGTCATGGTCGGCAGGCCGGTGCTCACAGTGCAGCCGGGCAGGGAGTATTCTCCCACACACATGTCCGGGCTCCAGTCTGCTGCGCTCTTGGCCATTTTAATGCTGAGCGGATCCGTGGCGTTGCCGATAAAAAGTAAATAAGGGGAAGGCAGGTTCATGATAACTCCTTGAACAGAGGTCACATAAGGTGACTGAAGAAGACGATTACATTGGTGCAGTACCCTAAAGCCATCTACTAATGAATTCCAGCGTTATTCTTCATTAATAAATTGCTTCAGGAGTTGCTACCTGTGGTCGTCCTTAACAATAGGCGTTAAGTTGATCCAGATAAACCTGTTTATCGTCCTCGGGTAACCAGGTTACGGTAAAGGCGTTAGCCATCAGCGTTTTAAGCTCATCGCGGCTGAAGTTACCTTCTTGTTGGAGAGCAATGAGGTTTTCATTCATGTATGCCCGAAAATAAGCCGGATCATCTGAGTTAATGGTGGCCAGCATGCCTTTATTCAGCATCTGGCGAATTTCATCGGAAGTTAATGATTGCACCACAAACTGATTAGACACCGGGCACACGGTAAGACCCAGCTTATGGCTCTTGATCAGTTCGCACAGTTGCTCTGATTCCAGCGAGTTTACGCCGTGATCAATGCGATCCACGCCAATTATCTCGATAACCTGTCTGATGTGTTCCAGCGTGTTGTTCTGGTTTACATCGCAGTGCATGGTAAGCTTGAGACCCCATTCTTTGGCCAGTTTAAAGACCTCACGAAACTTCACCGGTGGATTGTTGTGCTCATCGGAGTCAAGCCCCACCCCTACCAGCCAGCCAAGGTACGGTTTGGCCATTATCAGATGTTCCATCGCACTTTCGGCCGACATATCGCGTAAAAAACACATAATCAACTGGCTGCGGATCCCCAGTTTTTCTTCTGCTGCCATCTGGGCTTTTCTTATCCCGGTAATGACCGTATCGAAACTTATTCCCCGACTGGTATGGCCCTGAGGGTCAAAGAATATCTCGGTATATACCACATTTTGCGAGGCAGCCTTTTCCAGATAATCCCAGGTTAACTGGTAAAAATCGGCTTCGTCGATCAGCACACTCATGCCGGCATAATAAATGGTAAGAAAAGAGGGTAAATCGTGGAAATCGTAAGCAGCGATCAGCGCTTCAGGGGTATCGTAGGGGAGTTCGATGTTATTTTTTTTAGCCAGGGCAAAGCTGAGCTCGGGTTCCAGTGTGCCTTCAATATGGACATGCAACTCTGCTTTTGGCATGCCTTCGATAAATGCTTGCATACATACTCCGTATTCTTGTTAGATGGTATTTATCGGGTTTTATGGAGATCATTCGGATGAGTTTTGCAAGTATTATTCCCTCATAGACGATATTCTAACCATTTGTTTCAAAAGGGATTATTATTCCTTGTGAGCGCTCGGATGTGTCACAACGGTGCAAATCTGCCCGAAAACAAGGCAATACGCCGTTACACTTTTAACGGCGTAACCTGGGTTTGCCCCGTTGCCAGAATTGCGCGCCGTCGTAGGGCAGGTCATCTTCTACTATAAACGTTTTGTCGGCAATCAACCGGCCATTAAGCTCAAGGGTCATCCGCCAGTCTCCCACTTTATTGTCGAGCGGCTGCCAGAGCGTATCGCCGAGATAAAAATCCCAGTCATTAGAGCGGATGTATTCCTCGCCGTCGAAAGGGGGCATGGGCACGCCGTCTTCGTCTGGGATGTCCGGATGGTAGATGCAATAGCGAACTTGCTGATTCTTGGCCCGTTTTATGTTAACAATAAAGCCAAATTCAATATCCAGTTCTAATGGAATATGATTGGTGAACGTCTTGATTTTAGGCAATGCTTTGGCGTCGGCATCCCACTTGGTGTGAATACCATAAGTGACTATTTCAATAATGGGTTTTGGCTTTGCCATGTCGAGCTTTTTTAATTGTATGATAATTTTAATGTTAGCAAATTTAACCAAGGATTTCTGCCCCAGCCTATGAAAACAAGCATCATTTCCGCGCTGTGCTTTGCCAGCTTGCATCCCATGGTTCAAGCCGGTGTAGCCGTTCATCAGTTAGACAATAATGTCTCGTTTCAGGCTGTCACCTGGCAACAGAGTTACGCCATTGCTTCAGGAACCGCCGGCGGAATTTATATGTCCAGGGATGATGGTGAAAGCTGGCAGCAGGTGCCACCCCCTCCGGGCTCAGACAACAGGCAATTTCGTGATAATCAACGGCTCGACAATGGTCGCCTGGTGGTGATGAGTGCCGGGGAAGGACGGGACTCCGCTGTGTTTGTCAGCGATGATAATGGCAAGCACTGGCAGCAGGTGTCACAGGGGGAGCAGGAAAGCACATTTTATGACTGCTTTTATATGACCTCGCTGACCATGGGCTGGTTGTATGGCGACTCAGATGGGCAGGGCTTGTTTGTGATGGCGACCACAGATGGCGGATTAAACTGGCAAAGACAGTCTCTGCCCATGAAAGCGCAGTCTTCTGAAGGCGGATTTGCCTCCAGTGGTACCTGCCTGAATGACGCTCCTGAAAGAGGAATTGTCATAGGCACCGGCAATGGCAAAACGCCGCGTTTACTATTACTCGAAGGAAATCAATGGCAAAGCATTGAAAGCCCAATTGCCGGCGGTGAGGCCGGTGGGATTTTCTCCGTGCAGGCAACAACTAACACCGTGTTTGCCAGTGGCGGCAGTCTTCAGCTTGCCGGAGAGCCGGCCAAGACCTGGCTATATGACATCGATAGAGGCAACTGGCAAGCATTGCCTGAATTACCTCTTAAAGGCGCCGTGTATGGCTCAGCCTTATTGCCTACAACCGAAGGTGTGGAATATTGGGTGAGTAATCCTGAAGGCGTTGCCGTGCTTAAGCCTGCGGTGGAGGAATGGCAAATCATCAGCCAACGCAATATCTGGAGCCTGGCCTGTCAGGCAGAAAAGGGCTGTATAGGAGTGGGGAAAAACGGCATAGTGGAGTTGTACAGATAAATCATTAGCACAAATAAAAAGCGCCCGAAATCGGGCGCTTTGGTTGTAGCTGTTTGGCTGGTGAACTGGCTGAGCATGGTGCCATTTTGATCGACCCGGCTAACGGTACCGCGATTCGCATCGCCATTATTGGCAATTAAGAATACGCCTTCCGGTAATCCCGGGGCGCCATCTGTACCATTATTACCGTCAGCACCGTCCATTCCAGGCGGGCCGGTATCGCCGTCATCCACCCAGCCGCCAAGCGCCAGAGTCAGTGATAGCACAATCATCGACGGACCTAAGCTCCAGTGATATTTTGTATTCATATTCCGTATCTCCTTGTAGTGGTTTGACTGCCATATTGCAAAGTGATTAAAAGCAGCCGTCATAAGCCAAACGAGCAGGATGCGGAATTGGATAGGGGTTGGTGAAAATATCTTTCTGAAAAATATAAAGATATAAATGAATAGTTGAAATCAATCCGTTCTCCCTTGCGTAGTGGCTATGTGCCTATACATCAGTATCAGCAACAGATCCCGAAAAGAGATGAAAGCGATGGATAAAGCGGCACAATTAACCCAGGCAAAACGACAGGCGGGACTCTGGCTACTGGGCGCGGCTGCGCTGTTTATTTGTATAAGCCTGTGGCAAACCCTGCAGCCGTCGCTGAGCAACCATACCGTTTTGGGGTTAGTTAAAATGATGGCCGAAGCGGCGCTGGTGGGCGGCCTGGCGGATTGGTTTGCAGTGAGTGCGTTGTTTCGACCCATCCCGGCGTTTAAACCGATTCCACATACCAATATTGTGGCCCGCAATCAGCGTACGATTGCGGCTAATCTTGCAGGATTCGTTAAAGAGAAGTTTTTCCATGAACAGGCCATTGAGGCTTTGGTTGCCCGCAGTTCGCCGGCCAAAGCCATGGGATTATGGTTAGCTCAGACCGATAATGCCACGCGACTCGCTCATTATGTGGCCGACAGTCTGACCGGTTTGCTTAATGTGATTGACGACACTCCGATTCAGCAAGCGCTGCGTCGCTCGGTAGACCGGGGATTGCGAAAGCTCCCCATGGCCGCTCTACTGGCGGGGTCACTACGGGTGATGACCCGAAATAATCGCCATCAGCAACTGGTGGACAAACTCATTGAGAAGTTAGCCGGGGCATTACAAAGCGAGGACACCCAGGCATTGATTGCTGAAAAGCTGAATATCTGGTTGAAAACCGAATATCGCCGGCTGGAGAAGATCCTACCCTCCGGCTGGTTAAGTGAGCAGGGAGCGGGAATCGCGGTCAGCGCGGTGAGTCATACCCTGCAGGATATTAATAATGATCCGGCGCATCCGGTTCGCCAGGCGTTAAACGAGCAAATCACGCGCTTTATTGACGGGCTGGAAACGGATCCTACTGCGCAGCAAAAGCTCGAGGATTTTCGTAATAAGTTGTTGGAAAGCGACGCGCTGCACAATTATTTGCAGCGGATCTGGCAGGATATTCATGACTGGTTGAGTGCTGATCTGGCTAAATCTGAGGGGCAGGTGGCGGCCCGGCTTAGCCGTTTATTCAGGGATAGTGGCGCGCGGTTATTGGCAGATGCCGATTTACAATTGGCGGTGAATCATCATATTGGCGTCGCGGCCCGCTATATCGCCCCGGAACTGGCCGATTTTCTTACCGATCATATCCGCCGTACCATTGAAAGTTGGGATGCCACAGACATGGCGCGCCAGATTGAGCTGAATATAGGTAAGGATCTGCAGAAGGTGCGCATAAACGGCACTCTGGTTGGCGGCCTGATAGGCGGTGTGCTGTTTACCCTGGAGTATGCTATCAGTCAGCTTGCTTAGGCGGCCTGCGTAAATTTTCTGAAATATTGCTGCGCACACTGACGGCCCATACGATAACCTTTTATTAGTCTGGCCTTATTCATGGTTAGCCGTTTTACCGGAAAGTCAGGCGGTGGGGCAATTACCTGGAGCTGACAATCAGCCGGTGGATTGGCGATAAACGCCAGGGTGTTGTTATAGATGGTACTGCGCTGGTGGATGGTGTTGATGAGAGCGGGGTAATCGGCAAACATCTTATCGGTCATCCACGGTGTTTTTTCTTCTGGTTTCTGATAACCCCGGGACTGGGATAAAATGACGGTAATATCGGGCTACCCTTGTTGATAAGCATATTTTACAGGGATTGCATCGGCGACGCCGCCATCGACATAAAAGTTGTCTTCTAACTGTGGCGGCGTGCGATACACCAGAGGCAGGGCGCAGGTGGCTTCCATCAGTTCATCCAGATTTTCCGCCACCACCTGATGATATTCGGCACAACCAGTATGCATATTGGTTATTGTTACCATTAGCGGCGGTTGTGTGCACAGCTTATCGATGTTAAGCGGATAGCGCGCACCATAACCATTTTACATCGGTCATATGGCCTTTCATAACAAACCGCAGCGGGTTAAAAAAATCCCGCTGGGTGGCCATGCGAAAAATAATACGGCGGTTGCGTTCAGCATTGCCGGCCAGATAGCCTGCAGCGCTGGTTGCGCCTGCCGAGACACCAACCACCAGGTCGAAAGGGTAATACTGTTGCTGTTGAAAACTGTCGAGCACGCCGGCGGCAAAGATGCCACGCATTGCGCCGCCTTCTACCACGAGAGCACGCTTCATGATGCCATTCGGTATATTTTGTTATCCCCGTTAATTTACCCTACCGGCACGAAGACGATTGATGAAATAACTTGTGTTGATTGTCAGGTATAAACGAATAAAGGGGTAGGAGAGATCACGATTGCTGTAAAGAATGCCCGGGCGTAAAGCCCGGACTAAGCCGTCACGGGAGATTTAGTGACGTTTAAAGGGAGGTTTGCCGCTGAAATCGACAGATGGTTGCTCTGCGCCAACTTCAAATTGTGCAACGTCCACTATCCGAACACATTCGGTAGAGCGTTTAAACGGTGGTTTGCCACGCAGTGTAACGGTTTTGACGTTTTCACATTTTGCGTTGGTTTCAAACTGGGCCACATCTACGGTGCGGGCTTGTACAAAGGTACGCTTAAAAGGCGGTTTACCCGAGCGTTCAACAACCATCGTGGTATCGCTGTTGTTCACTTCTGGTGCACCCTGAGCTGAAGAATGGGTAAACGAGATGCAGGATATGGCCAGAAGTGGCAAAATTGATAATTTCATTGTAGTGTCCTTGAAGATCTAATCAGTTTTAGCATTTTTTATAGGCAACCTGAGTGTAATTAAGCCTTTTATAAAAAGTAATACCATCTCGTGATAGTTTTAAACTATCAATATTGGTAGGCATGGTTAATTTTTTGATAAGGGTTGTTTGAATTTGTTAAATATTGGTGCGGGCTAGCACTTATTTTGGGCGTTGATAGAGGGCTCGCTGAGCGTATGCGAGTTAAAACAATCACCTACGTTTTGGTGCTTAACTTGCTGACTCCTGTCTAAGTCTTTAAAAAGACGAACCTACCTGGGTTGGTCTTGAATTAGTCAGTGAGTGAGAATGTTTATGTTCGTTAAACCAGTCAAAAAGCTATTTGCTGCTCTGGCAGTACTGGTAAGCATTAATCTTGCTCCGGTTACTGCAGCGCAGGCCAACAGTTTTGCCCTGACCACCAGTGACGGCGGCACCCTTTACCTGCAGAGTCAGGTGGATAACGAGTCTGATACCCTGTTTTTAATTGATACGGGCTCCTCGCTTACCGTACTTAACAAGGCAACCTTTGCCCGCATTAGACAAACGCAACAGGTCACAGAAGATGGTCTGGTTATCGCCAGACTGGCGAATGGTCGTCAGCATAAGGTGAAGCTCTATAATGTGCCGCTGCTGAGCCTGAGCAACGATTGTCGGTTTACCAATGTAAGCGTTGCCGTGATGAACAATGACCACAATATTCTGGGCATGGAACTGCTCAGTCGTGCGGCGCCACTGGGCATTGAGTTAGCACCAGCCAGACTTACTCTGAGTCAGTGCGATCAGTCGCAACTCCACGCCAGCACCTCACTTAGCCATTAGGTTTCATTTGGCTGGCAGGTATAGAATGGCGATGCAGGAGTCGTCTTGTTGGCCGTTTCACATTATCTCTTTTTCGCCAACGCCATAACATTCACGGTGCCGGGTAATAGCCTCATCAGGTTGTGTGATAGGGGGCAGGTATCGCTCTGGTACCGGTTGTTCCATTGCCATCTGTGTGAGTGGCGGTATTAGCCAGGACGCAAAACGATCTTCGTTGGGCAGGTGAGCAATTTCCAGGGCCCACTGGCGAATAAAACTACCATTTGGCTCGTTATCTTTGGTCTGTTTACCGAATTATAAATTCGCAGGGTAGGGGTGCCGGTTACGCCCGCTTGCATTTGAAACTGCGCTATTCAGAGGCTGGTAAACCTGACGCTGGCTGATATTGCCCAGCCAAATAATATAGCTGCCAGCGAGTAGTGCAAGGATGTCAACATTTGGTGCACGGGGCTCAGTTTTGCCAGCGCGGTTGCGGTGGGGGTAGTGGTGTATCGCCACACAGATCGGGTTTGACTGTTTGGTCAGGTATCTGGCACCACAATTGCTACCCCCTTGCTCATAGTTGTTAGCCCGCTGCACTCTGTCAATAAAAACAACAGTTGTATGCCGTCGTTGTTACTCGTTTCCACTTATCACTTTGCCAGTCAGGAGTATTGTTATGTCTGCCACCCGTTATCGTTTTGCTGCGACGCTGTTTATCAGTGTTCTGCTTAGCGCCTGCTCTCCCCACAATGACGTTAAGCAGAAAGCTGCGGCAGATACCGATGCACCGGTTGAGCCTCATGTATTTAAAGAGGAAGTGAAAACCCGCCAGGCACTGACTCAGGTTGCGTTGGGGCGGGAACCTGCTGAACTGGTGATTGCAAACGTAACCTTGCTTAACGTGTTTACCCAGGAGTGGTTGCCGGCTCAGGATATCGTGATTGCGCATAACCGAATCGCCTGGGTAGGCGATACCGGCACCTGGCCGGGCGAAACGCAGAGCTCCTATGATGCAAAGGGGCTCTGGGCGGTACCGGGGTTTGGTGAATCGCACAAACACATTGAAAGCTCTTACCTGACTCCGGAGTATGAAGCCGCGCTGGTGATCCCTCACGGCAATACCTGGACGGTGGAAGGCTCCCACGAAATATCCAACGTGGTAGGCAATCGAAACGCCGAGTTCTGGCTCGAGGCTGAACGTAAAGGCAGTACCCTTAAAATCTTTCCGGCTATTGGCTCGGCCACACCGCCAACTGTGTACGAGTCTGGCGGTGGTTACTACGGGTATAACGAAATGCGGGATTTCTTAACCTATGATCCACGGGTCGTTGCCCTCGGTGAAGTGATGGACTGGTCGGCAGTGATCAATGCCGACAACGGTGGGCATCAACGCATCTGGGAAATGATCGAAGCTACTTATGATTATCGCGGTGTGGTGGAAGGTCATGGCATGAACCTTACCTCACAAACCGATATCAGTGCATTCGCGGCGGCCGGTCTGGCCTCTGATCACGAGGTGCGACTGGCCGACGAAGGCATTGAGAAACTGCGCCGTGGGGTTTTTCTGGAAATTAAACAGGCGGGAATGGACTCGTTATTTCCCAAACTGCTTGAGATTGGCCTGAAAGACTGGAGTAATATCTCAGTAACTACCGACGATCGCGACGTGTTTGCCACCTTACAGCTTGGTTCCATGGATTATAATATTCGCAGTGCCATTGAGCTGGGGGTGCCGGTTGAAATCGCCTATCAACTGGGGAGCTATAACACCGCCCGTCACTTTAATATTGACCACCTGGTGGGCGCACTGGCCCCCGGCCGCTACGCCGATGTAGTGTTGTTATCTGATCCACAAACCGTAGCAATAGAGCGGGTTTATGCCAATGGTCAACTGGCGGCTGATAATGGCGAATACCTGTTACCCATTCCCGAGATAGCCTATCCACAATGGGCCACTGATACCATGAATGTGGGCCGGGAACTCATAGCGGCAGATTTTGTTATTAATGCGCCTGCAGGCCGTGAAACCGTGAGTGCAGCAGTTCTGGAGCCGTTTTGGTTTGAGCCGGCTTTTATTACCAAAGAATTGCCGGTGGCTGAGGATGGTACCGTTAAAGCTGACCCGGAAGCGGGCCTGATTAAGGTTGCCGTGGTCGACCGCTATCATGGTACGGCTGCGGTGTCGAAAATGATCTGGCAAAACGTCGGGCCGAAAACCCCCGGGTCTGCACTAGCCAGTTCACAGTCTCATGATTTACATAATATCTGGACCATGGGGAACGATGATTATGCTATGGCGCTGGCGGCGAATACCGTGGCCAATATGGGCGGTGGCTGGGCGCTGGTTAACGACGGTAAAGTGGTGGCTCAGGTACGACTGGATATTGGTGGCTTAATGACAGCACGGCCGGTAAATGAAGTCGCGGCAGAGATGGAAAACCTGCACCATGAGGCCGATAAAATGGCGTGGATCAATGCCAAAGGCTTACCGGAAAGAATGCGCTTTGCCTTTTTAACCGCAGCGCCCTGGAAATGGCAGTTGGTAGCTCCTTATAAAGGCAATCCGGGCGGACTGGTGGATGTGACCACAGGCAATACTCACGCGATTATCTGGTAAGCAGTGGCCACCATGACACGTTATTTTATCCTGTTGCTTGTGCTGCTCTGGCTGCCCGGAGTAGCGCAGGCGCATTTACTTAATATGACCCGGGTTGACGTGGTTATCAGTGAAGCCGGTGAGGCAGTGGTGACGCTGGATGTTGATTTAACCAAGGCCATGGAGGGTGGGGAAGCCTATTATGCATTAACCCGGTTGGCTGAGCCGCAATACGCCGAGCGTTTTATACAACTGGTTGCTGAGCTTGAACAGGCCAGCCAGATCAGGTTGGCCAGTCAAAAGTTGCACTGGCAGTTTAGGTCGGTTGAATGGCCTGATGCGCCGGCTGAGGATTTCACCTCGGGACTGGCCTGGCCGATGACCCGGTTTGTGTTTACCCTGAGCCTGCCTGAAGGCTACCAAGACAGTGCCCTGACCGCGATATTTACTGACGACTTCAAATTTGAAGAACCCATCGCATTGAATATTGACTACGCCGCTCAGCAGCGTACGTTAAGTCGCTGGTTGGTGCGGAATCAGGCCAGCCCGGCTTTTCATTTCACCTCACAGCCACACAGCGGCGGGCTAGAAAGTGCTGACGTTGCTTTGTGGTTAAACTATTTTCAGCAGGGCATGCTGCATATTGTGCCTTATGGTTGGGATCACGCTTTATTTGTGCTGGGGCTGTTTTTAGGCGTAGCGTCTCTACGTCAGCTAGGGCTACTGATTACCGGCTTCACACTGGCCCATACGGTAACGCTGGGTTTAGCCACTTATGGTGCAATTGTGGTGAGTGGCCATATCATAGAGCCTGTTATTGCGCTGTCGATAGCCTGGGTTGCGTTGGAAAACCTGTTATTTACACCGCGTTTGAGCTGGCGGTTTTTGCTCGTGTTTAGCTTTGGGTTGGTGCATGGTCTGGGGTTTGCTCAGGCCCTCAAGGACCTCGGTATTCCATCGTCGGGATATATTGGAGCTTTGGTGAGCTTTAATGTAGGGGTGGAAATTGCCCAGCTCGGCATTGTTTTAGCGGCCTTCGGGATAATGACATCGATCCGGCGTTTTAGCCGCATCACTGCTATGGTTAAACGCGGTGGTTCGCTATGTATAGCGTTGCTCGCCAGTTTTTGGTTTGCTCAGCGCTTACTCGGTTGACTGTTACTAAATATAATCACTTTGATTTATGTGATTAAATATAGTAACTTTTGGTTGGGTGATTAATTTCTGATACAAGCTAACGCTGAGGAATATGCATGAAAAGCAGCGAAACAGCGGTAAATGACAGTGTTATTGCAGTGATTACGGGAGATCTGGTGGGTTCCAGTAAACTTTCGGCCGAAGCCTTTACGCAGGTAATGGCAAGCCTGGAGCGATTACTTAAAAAACTGCGGGCCCGTTACGACGCACAGTTTGATATTTTTCGTGGCGACAGCTTTCAGTTAGTCGCCCCGGCGCCACTGGCAGCGCAATTAGCCACTTTCATTGATTTATCCCTGCGCAGTGGCGAGCCGTCAGTAGCGGTGCGCCAGTGTATCGGCATTGGTACCGGCGAAACGGGCGGTCAGGCAGTGAAAACGGCTACCGGCGAAGCTTATTCATTATCTGGTCACGGGCTGGATCACCTGAAAGGGCGGGGCCTGACTATTGCCAGTACCAATCATCATTTTAATCAGCACTGTGAATTACTTACCCGGTTTTTCGATAGCCATCTGGACCGGTTAACTTCCACCCAGGCCCAGGTTGTGCTTGTTTATCTGATGGCGGATAATAAATCCCATGAACATCTGGCCAGAGTGCTGGATAAAAAGCGCAGTAACGTTACGCGTATATTAAACACCAGTCAGTACCATTTGATCACAGACTACCTGGTGTATTTTGCCAACCAGGTGAAAAAGGATTTTACCCCATGACTACTATGACGCTGCTGGTGTTATTGATCGCGGGTCACGTAGTGGCTGATTTTTACCTGCAGCCTTTACAATGGATATCGCAGCGCACTGAGCGTCATTTCTCGGCGCCCTGTTTATATTGGCATGGAGCTGTCCATGGCTTGATTGCCGCAGTGATGTTAGCGCTGGTAACCGATACTCATCCACTTAAGGTGGCAGCTTATGCGGTGCTCCTGGGTGGTTCGCATATAGTAATCGATGGTTTGAAGTCCTACGCCGGCCCATCCATGAGAGCATTTTTAGCCGATCAACTGGCCCACCTGCTCGTAATAGCGTTTGTGGTGTTGTTAGTCTGGCAACCGGAACAAACCATATTAAGTGCCTGGCTGAAGCAAACGCTTAACTATAAGACACTGGCCATCATCACCGGTTACCTCGTGGTGCTGCGGCCGGTATCGATTATTATCAGGCAAATTCTTGCGCCATGGAGTAACGCTATGGAGGCTGACAAACCGGCGGATGAAAGCGAAACTTCATTGCAGGCTGCCGGGCAGAATATTGGCTACCTGGAAAGGGTTCTGGTACTCACCTTTATTTTGCTCAATCAGTTTGCCGCAATTGGTTTTCTGCTGGCGGCGAAGTCGGTCTTTCGCTTTGGCGATTTGCGCCACAGTGAAGATAAAAAACTAACTGAATATGTGTTACTCGGCACCTTAACCAGCTTTGCCTTAACCATTGCCGTAGGATTATTGGCCAGCAGCCTGGCCACACAGCTTCCCATTGGCAAATAACCAAACACGATGTTTACCGGGCGAAATACTGCTGCTGAATGCGCTGACAATAGTCGCTCAGGTTAATGTACTGGCAAGCCAGACGGGTAAGGTCGTTATCGAGCTCCACCAGAATGGTTTCGGCTAAAAACGCATACACGGTGGCATCCAGTGAACAGGGTTTATCACCCAGGCAAAAAGGGTTGTCGCCAATCATTACCGATAACGCGTCGAGTGTTTGTCTGGCAATACCCAGTACCTCTTCTTTATTGTGACGACCGGTTCCCTGATGATAAATCTGTTTGGTTACCCCCCGACGGGCAATCAGCGGCGCAATGATGCTAAGCGGCAAGGGCAGCTTACCAAACAACGCTGTTTTAACCGCTGGCCAACTGGCGTTATCGGCCCAGCGGAAATACACCAGGCACCAGTAAAAATTTTCGTCCAGCGACTTACTCACAAGTGTGGCGGTTGCTTGCTGCGGGAGAGATAAATGGCTGTCGAAATCAGCAACGTAATGGCTTTTGAGATAGTTAATAATAAACGTAGAATCGCAAACGATGGTGCCGTTATCATCGATATAAGGCAACTTTTTCTTAGGCGCTTTAAACACGTAATTGACGTTACCACTGTAGCGATAATCGATATCTGCCAGGCGTAAAAACGCAGCGACTTTGAGTACAAAAGGGCTGGGGTCGTACATGCCTAGCCCCGGGCCAAATCCATACAATGTGATCATCTGTGATGTCCTTATGTCATCAAGCCAGCAGAGCTTGAGTTAATCACAGATAGCCGCAAAAGTAACTAGCGCTGTTTGTACTGGGTAGGACAGTAGCCGCGGTTGATATCGGGCGAGCGAAGCTTAAGGTGTTTGGTGGTGCGCCCGGCAGTGCGTTTGCGCCAGAGCCTGAAACTGGATGGCTTCAGTTCACTGCGCATGATTTTAATCACGCTGTTCTGAGACACGCCATATTCTTTTTCAATGGCTTCAAAGGGGGTACGGTCTTCCCAGGCCATTTCAATAACGCGCGACAAGGTAGCATCTGTTAGTGGGTGTTTTGATGGCATGCAATCTCTCCTGCTAATGCCACCAATACGCTGTAATGTGTCCTTTGGATTGCTTTAACTTACCACAAACTGACTCAGGCCCGTGCGAGTTGAACTGGCCAACGACTGAGCGTGTTCAGCCTGCTCCACGCTGGCGGCCATGGAGTGCTGAATATCCATACTGAGCTGGGTGATTTGGCCGGCAATTTCGGTGGCCTGGGCCTGTTGTGATTCCAGTACGTTTACAGAATTCATAATCAGCTGAAAGGCTTGCATGTTTTGTTTGAAGTCGTCCATCATTTGCTCAAAGGTAGAAGAGGTATCACTGATACTCTGCTGCATCTGACCCGACGCATCAATTAAACGGCTGGACTCTTGCTGGGTTTCGCCCACCAGGGTTTCCATTTCATTCAGAAAACTGCTGATTTGCTGAGTGGCATCAGCCACTTTGGCCGACAGGCTGCGCACTTCATCGGCCACCACCGCAAAGCCGCGGCCTGCTTCGCCGGCGCGTGCTGCCTCAATGGCGGCATTCAGGGCCAACAGGTTGGTTTGATCAGCAAAGCCTTCTACCATTTTAAGAATGTTGCGCACATTGTCGGCGTTGTTCTGTAACCCACGCACTGTTTCTGAAAACTGGTTAAGCAACTGTGTAATACGCTCAATTTGCTGTTTCGAGGTGATCAGAGTTTGATTGGCGGTGGTGGCATTGGCCTGATTTTGACTGTTGGTGGTGGAAACCTGTTCTGAGGCCGACACTATATCGTGAATACTATGACTCACTTGTTGTGACGACTGGCTGATGTTGTCGCTCAGGTGCTTTTGCGTGGCGGCCTGGCTATCAACGTTTTTGACCAGCGCGCAGACTTCCTTATTGGCATCACTGGAACGTTCGGCATCTTTGTAAACCCGTTCAATCAGTTCGCTGAGGTTATGCGCAAACTTATTGTAGGCGGCAGATAGCTCGCTGAACTCATCACAGCTAAAAGCGGGCAGCCGGGTAGAGAGGTCGCCCTGGGTATGATTAATATTGTTAAGCGTGTTCAGCAGGGCTTTAACCGGCTTCACAATAAGGTGATGCATGTAAAAAATGGTAAAGGCAAAACTCAGGGTGCTCAAAATAAACAGCGTAATTAGCGTAAACTGATAACTGTCCTGCGCTTCAGCAGGGCTGCTCATGAGTGCGTAGAACAGGTAAAAATTTGCCAGCTGGAACAAGAACAAAAAGCTGATATTACCGATTATCTTTCTGGTGAGAGTGTAAAAGAACGTTTTTTCAATTACATCGTAAGTGTGCCAAAACCACTGTGTCATAGCGTAAACTTCGCCCTTTTTTATACATTTATAATAGTTTATTACTGTTACTTTAGTATAAGTAACGCATTAAGCCTATGTATAGTGCCAGATCATGCAAGAATAAATGTACAAATTATAGCGAACAGTGGCAACAGCAGCGTTACTGACAGTAGCGCTGCCGGATAAAGGCCTGTAACAACTTAGTGCAGGCGGGTGTTGAGCTCGTCTATCACTTCCGCCCATTCGGCATCTTCAGCCAGCGCCTGACGCAAAAAGCTGGCCTGAGCATCATTCCAGAATGGGGCGTCGGCCAGCGGCTGGGCTGACTTGAGTCCGCGATGCTCACTGATAAATTTTTCGATAGCCGGCTCATCAGATGGTAAACCTAACTGTACAAACAAATCGTTAATACCGGGTTGTTGCGTAAACATAGTTGCCTCCTTGGGTGCGTTTATGTCTCATGTATGGTTACGGGCCGGGCGCAAAATTGGACCAGTTGCAGGCCGCAACAATAATGATTACATTTCACGTGTGAGGCAAATAAAATCGCCGCCGGGTTAAACACCCTTCTGATTAGCCACCGGATGATGGTAATCTACGGTTTGTATCTAGTTTAATTTCAGAGGTAAAAATGAATTCGCGGGTATTATTGTTGGCCGTTGGTGTACTGGTATTGGCATTGGGTATTGGTTTTATGGTGTATGAGCAGGATAACAGTGCTCCTGTTACCACTATTCCGGCCAGCCCTAAGTCGAATTCTGCAGTGATAAATCCGGCTGAAGCTACTGTTAAAGACATGGCGCAGGGTAACGCCATGGCTCTGGTACAGGTAGTAGAATACGCGTCTTTTACCTGCCCGCATTGTGCTTCTTTTCATAATAATGCGTTTAAGCCACTAAAAGAAAATTACATTGATACCGGCAAAATCCGCTTTGTTTTCCGCGAAGTGTATTTCGATCAGTTTGGATTAGTTGCCTCAATGATTGGCCGTTGTTCAGGTGACACCGAGGATTACTTTTCATATGTAGACAAAGTGTTTGGCCAACAGCAAGAGTGGATGGCCAGTCGCGATGGGAATACTATTCTTAATGAGTTGGTCACACTGGGTAAATCAGTGGGATTGAATGACGAACAACTGCAGGCCTGCTTAAGCGATGATGCCAAATCTGAAAGACTGGTTAATTGGTATAAGCAAAATGCTAAAGCCGATGGAATTCGTTCAACACCAAGCTTTGTAGTAAACGGCAAACTGATGTCGAATATGAGCTATGAGGAATTCGCCAAAGTACTGGATGAAGCGCTGGGCGAGTAATCCCGATGTCACATTAGGGGTGATTAAAGGCTTAATTGCCCCGCGTAGAAGCCGATAGGGATGGAAAGCTTAAGGCATTACAGAGGATTACACAGACCCAATCACCCTGTATCTTCAACAGCAACGGACTGAATACTTAATCTATATGGATATAGAATGAAGAAATTTTCATACGCCTATCTGGCGTTGACTGTATCCCCTGCTTTTGCTGTCGACCAGCCTGATTTTGACTATATAGAACTTGCTTATTCACAGTTGCGCCTGGACAGAAACGACAATACGCCATCAGGTGTAGTGCTAAGAGGCTCCTTACCGTTTTGCCCTACCTGTACGTGACCGGGAGTTATATGAGATTAACCGAGAGCATAGACAGGTATGACTTAAAGTATAACAACCTGAGTTCAGGCTTCGGCAGTTAATTTTATGTGTTTGAGAACTGGGCAATCTATGCAGAAATCACCTATGAGAACGAGGATGGCCTGGGCAATGGTTATCAAGACGGTTATGGTGTTGCTGGCGGTGTACGGGGTGGTTTTTTCAGCGCTTGAAAACAGATGTTAAATACAAGTACATAGATCGAGGCCCGTCCTATTCAGAAAGTACCGGCGGTGTTGAATTTACCGCGCATTATTATTTTGATTCGGGTATGGCTGCCGGAGTTGGTTTTGAGATAAACGATGAATACAACGCGGGGACGTTGTCGATTCGTTATTCACTTTGATGCGTGACTAGAGCTGGTCTTCAATACTCATCAATCACCACAAATAAAAAAAGCCTGCCGATTGGCAAGCTTTCTTTATTTGGTGGGCTGGCGGGATTTGAATTTTTCTATTAACTATTTGTTATTTAAAGACTATGCTGATTTTTATTGGTTTTAATGTTACTTGAGGTGTTACTTCGATTTCCTGCTTAAAGTTCCACTGAACTCGCGTCTGAAAATCTTAAAAACCGATTGATTGAGTGTTGTTTAATTATAAATTCTGTTATTGGGACTAAGTGATACGATATTAGTTCTTTATCTTATGCATTCGAAGTTAAAAAGGAATAACTCTAGCTTGTTACTTCGAGGATTGACCAATTACCGGACCTGCTGTTGAGTCGGAGGATTATATCTTAGTTGTACGGGAAGCAGACATTTTATTTTTCACATGAAAACACAGAGAATGTTGTTCTGTGGAAACGAATGTTACTATGAAATCTCAGTAATAAGTTGTTAGGCATTCAGATGAGTATTGATGAAGTTTTAAAGATTGCAGACATATTAGGGAAAATAGGTCAGTTCTTGTTTGGATTGTTTGCACTACTGTTATCGGTTTACGCACTAATCTCTAAAAGAAAGGATGTGTTTAAATCTGAGTTGTCTAAAGCACAATTTCAAGAGATGGGGCGTATTAGAAATTTACTGAATCAAATATTTTACGATGTGTTCTATGTTAAGGATTTTAAGTCTTATTTAGAAGGTTCCAAATGTAGCCTGGTTAATATGAAAAATGAGATGCCAGAACAATGGGAGCAGTTTCAAAATTATAAGAATAACTCTAACGAACTAATTTTCAAGTTATCATTACCTGAAAATTATTTGATTCCAAATTGGATTGAGCCTGAAATTTTATCAAAGCATTGTGAACAAATGAAGCAGTTTGCTCCATTCACAGTGCATGAGACAGGAATCAAAAAAGAGCTGGTTTCGGACTATCAAAATTCGATGCTCGAACTAATAACGTATATAGATGTTCAGATGAAAAAGAATGCTTAACAAGTTACTTAAAAGGACGCAAAACGCTTGGTTTGTGCTCCTTCATTGTCAATACCCAAGCAGTTTCAGTTTCTTAGTACGGCGTTAGCCCTTTGGAGAAAGAATGTTCAATTTGATTATGAGTGGGAACGACACTGCATGGGATTTACCTGCTTACGAATTTCCGACAAGTAGATTCTTAGAATATACGGTTGATTCCGCCCGAATTCAGATAATAAGTGCACCACTCATGGTTAAAGGGTGACAGACGATCAACTGCCTGTTGATGGTATTCTAAAGTCGCCAAACAATTAGAGTATTACCATGAGTTACAAGCAGTTGATCGAGGGACAACGATACCAGATCGAAGCCTACTTACGCGAGGGTTTCAGTTATCGGGAGATTGGAAAGCGTCTGAGTGTAAGTCACAGCACCATTAGTCGTGAAGTTAAGCGCAATCGAATTCGAGATAGCCATTACCTACCGGAAGTCGCTCAGGCCAAGGCATTAAAACGGCGTTGTCAGGCCGCAAAGTACAGGATATCTGAACTGACGATTACCTTTGTTGAGTTCGGGCTTAACGAAAAGTGGAGCCCTGAGCAGATTACTGGTGTAGGTAAAATCATCGGTCATCACGTCAGTCACGAATGGATTTATGGCTACGTCCAGCGTGATAGATTACGCGGCGGTAAATTGTATAAACAGCTACGTCAGAGCCACCGAAGATACCGTAATGGTAGCCGCGCGAAGCGTGTGATTATCCCGAATCGCGTTGGGATAGAGCAACGTCCAGCTATCGTGGACAAGAAAAAACGCTTCGGTGACTGGGAAGCTGACACAGTTCTAGGGAAGCAAGGTACTGGCGCAATTGTCAGCCTGGTAGAGCGTAAAAGTAAGCTGTATCTGATACGCAAAGTGCCAGCGAAAAGTGCAGCCGATGTGGCCCGTGCCATGGTTGGCATGTTGTGGAAATATCGCAGTCATGTCCGAACTATCACGGCGGACAACGGCAGCGAATTCTGTGACCACGAGCTGGTCGCAGAGAAGCTTAAAACGGATATTTACTTCGCGAACCCTTATTCATCTTGGGAACGCGGACTGAATGAAAACTTTAACGGTTTGCTTCGCCAATACATACGTAAAGGCACCGATTTGCGAACAGTAACGGACAAACAAATTGCTGAGATTGAACGGGCATTAAATGCCAGGCCGAGAAAGTGTCTCGGCTTCAGGCAACCTGTCGCGATATTCAATGAATTACGCAAGGCTGCCTAATTTAGCGAGTGGTGCACTTATTATCTGAATTCGGGAATTCTATAAAGTTCAGGTTATTGAAGTTTATGATAATCCAGTCTTGGTAATAAACGAATATTGAAAAATGGAGAAATTTATTAATGGCAGAGGAAGTAGATGCTCAACCGAATTTTATTATTGTTGATGACAAAGTGACAGAATCATCGGGAGAGCACGTTTCAAGTGAAGCTGCTACTGAGGAACGCGATTTACATCGCCAGGTTTTTAATTTAAGTGACTCTGAATCCGAATTAATTAAAAAATCTAGGCGAAAGCTAAGATTATTTGATCCCGAAGGCGTTTATCTATTCAAAGCTTCTAAAATATCCTATCTCCACTCTTTTCTACACGTTACTAGTTTGGTGATGTCGATATCGCTCCTTTTTTTCTATTTCATTTTTTACTTTTCTCTCAGAAAGGAAAATGTTCCTGGTTTAGGTGAAGTAAATGATGCCGCATTACTAGAGCAGCTGTTCATGCTTGGTATTGTAGCTTTGACATTAATCAAGCTGAAGCTGCTTGTAACGGTGAAAGTAACTGATTTTGATATCAGATATAAATTAGCACTTGTTGCCAACTCTTTTAATCGAATATTGATAGATATATTTAGATTCTCGATGTTTCTGGTTGCGATAGAAACAATTGTTATCCTCGTGCATTATCCAGACGAAAAAGTTGATGTTGCATTTTATCTTTTCGAAAACGGGGTGTTAGCAGACACCATGACATTTTTCTCGTGGGTATTTACGTTGCTTATTTTTGTTAGAGCTTACAAGAGAATTGGCAAGGAGTAGGTTTAATGAAATATCTAATAATACTTGTATTATTCTTTGTGACTCAACCTAGTTATACAAAGGAAACGCTACCTACGGATTGTTCTCATCTAGAAAGTGTGAAGGAAGCTAACTTTGTCCTTTTCAATAAGAAAGAACTAATGCAGCTAGGCGAATGTTTAGCGATTACCTACCTGAAAAAAACGGAAAAGCTCAATCTTGTTAAATCATGTAACGAAGTCGATGAGGACAGGCGTAACTTTCTAGGAGTTATGTCATTGTCAAAGCTTGAATCTATTTTGATAGGGCAGTGTGTCGGTGCAATTAATTATGTTTACGAACATTACCATAATGAGAATGTAGGTTATGTTAATGGTTCAATTGCTTACAGAAAAATATATCGATGTATTAAAGGTGAAGAAGCGATTGATATAATTAGGCAAAGTCCGGTTACTGAATTAGATCGCAGAGAGGTTCGTCACTTACTGTGCAAAGAGGTTTATAACTGATGAGTGATGTTGAAGTTCAGTCATTTCTGGAAATTGCCAGGCTAAGTCTCAATACAGAAAAGCTTCCTGATCCTATACGCAATGCTTTAAATACTATCTTCACAAAAAAAGATGGTGCTAATTTATACAGACCAAAAATAGTAAATGAAAAAATTACTGGTATCCGTCAAAACAAACATCCTTTAATCATAGGCAAGAGAAACGCCGTCAGGAATATTCTTTGTATTTGGTATTTGCTAAATGGACATACAGGAGTTACCAAATCCTTCTTACAGGACTATGTAAAAACAGGAATGACTAAGAAATGGATTGATGAATTACGAGAGCTGGCTAATCAGCAATATCTGGAGTTCTTTTGCTTAGGCGTTGTGAGGGAAAATATCCAAAAAATTATTGAGCAACTAAAGTCAGATGAATTTGATTTATTCACCGATAGGCTCTTTTCGCCCTTTTCTGTAAACAAGAATGACCCCTACGATATTACGCCAATGCTAGCAATGTACTCTCAAGAATTTCCTTGGGAAGAGTATTTGAATCGCTATAAAAAGGCTGAAAACTATTTTAACGACAAGCAATATAAACAGGCCAAAGAAGAGCTGATTGAGCTGGAAAAACTTGCTGTCATTCGTCTTCCGGTTGTAGAAGCTTTGAACAAGAATATTCAAGCAATGGAAGCAGAAACAGCCGAAGCTTGGGAGTATTTTCAAAAAATATTGAAGTGACGCTTGTTTGTGCGGCGCACAAGCAGAGCATGGCTATCACCAATTCAAAGGAGGTAGTCATGACAACATTACACACACTTTTCAGCCAGTATAAAGCGGCGGATTGCCGCAAGCATCTTCACAAAGCAATATTAATTGAGCAAGCCTTGGAAGCTGGTATTGATTACGCTTATTTAGGGGGGCAGCAACTAAAACTCGCGAAGCACCTCGTACGGTTTAAGTTAGGGAAATACCGTCTTATCTTCAAGCAAGCTCATGCAGGCTACACTCCCGATAGCCTCATTCAACGAAAGAACCTCCACCGTTTCCTAAAGCGAAGGTAATACATCGTCGTATTACACAAGTCATTTATACAGGAAACATTCATATGACCCATAAACAGAAAATCAAACCACAAGATAATTCGACTAATCAGAAGAACCCTAATAAAGGTACATCTGGAACGAATCGTCAATATGACCAGAAACACGGTAATCGCAGTAAGCAAAAACAGCAGGGGAGCAAATAAGATGAATCTACTATCAGAAAGCAAATCAACAGAACTCAACGGCATAAACGACGTTGCTTCGGTTAATGCAAATGCTGAGCAATGGTCTTTAGTTAATTCGCTAGATTTCACAAAGCTTAAGTGGAAACTTACAAAATCATCCGAAGCAACCTGGACTGATGAGATGTGTGATTTTGCGGAAGAGGAATATAAAAAGTTACTTTTCTTAAAATTGCTCCATCCTAAGGTGGCACTGGTGCCTAGCAAACTGGTTGATAAATTTTGGCATGAGCACATCTTGGACACGATGTCTTATAAAAATGATTGCGACACCGTATTTGGTTATTTCATTCACCATTACCCTTATTTTGGAATTTATGGAGATGATGATCAGCGAGCGTTGCAAGAATCGTTCGATGAGACGATAGCGTTATATGAGGCGAACTTTGGCAAGTATCCCACAGAGGAACTTTTCGGTTCAATGACCAATGCAGCCGCGCGTTGTGGAGACCATGCATGCCACGTGCCGACATCTTGCGCCTGCCGCACGCCTGGTGCTTGCAAGTAAAAAAAGCTAAAAACATTTGAAGTAATAAAAAAGAGCACCCTCGGGTGCTCTACCTTTCTAATCATCCCCCAATCTACATGTCCCATTTGTTTTGCGACCCACATTGGGTTTTTGCCTTGAGAAAGCATCATAGATGCATATGTGTGTCTGCACTGATACGGATAGCGATACGGTATTTTTAGTTCTTCTAAAGTGGGTTTCCAAACATATTTTCGTAACCCGTCAGCATATTTGTACTCTTCATTGTCCTTGGGTCAATGAAAACCCTTTTGGAATCAACGAACTTTGAGAATTTTATCGATGAAACTGCTTGAACAGCAAGTTCATGTAACTCTACAGTTCTAATACCTCCGGCAGTTTTTGGTGTTTTTTCTCTACCTGAAGTTATGTTGACTCGTATATGTGCCTGGCGATTTCGGATATCAACGTCTTCCCAACGCAGCCCCAGCAATTCACCAGTTCGTAGGCCGGTATAAAATGCAAACTGGTAAAACTCTTTGTAAGGGGGCAGCAAAGCTTTAAGTATTTTTTGGATCTCAGATTGATTAAAAGGCTTTGGCTCAATGGTTTCTTGCTTGTATCTTTCGATGCGTTCAACTGGATTAGATTCGATTACACCATCGAAATAGGCTCGTCTATAATCTGACTAAGTACATTTCGGGTTTCGCTAATGGATTTACCAGACAGCAAACTTTCCGATGCCCACTCATCGAACATGCTGGCTTTAAATTCGGTTAGCTTCAAATCACCCCAGTTAGGTTTAATATAAGAATTATACTTCTGGGTATATCCTCTTATTGTAGTGTGTGACCACCGGCGCTGTTTATGTTTAAACCAGATATTCGAGTAATCATGAATAGTATAGTCACAGCTTGTATCAAAAGCTTTCTGAATGATTTTGCTATTTAGAAATTTTTCGGCAATTGATTTGTCATTCATACTGATAGCAAATTTGTATACGGTTTCCCTATCTTCTATGCGCTTTGAAGCTGATTTATTATGTGGGGCAGGGATATTCTCACAATAGCGCTTATTCTCTAATGTGAAATCTGGTAAGGCATAGCAATCAGAGTACCCTAGGGTTTCTGATTACTATCGGTATACATTGAATAGAGCGTTGTCGTGTGATGCTGGCGGGATTTGCGCAGACCATCCATGGTCTGCGTCCTGCGGACCATGCTAAAGCATGTCCCAAAACGTTCCGGACGTTTTGGTGAACCCGGGATCGTCTTCAGCACCCAATCAATCGCCACAAATAAAAAAAGCCTGCCGATTGGCAAGCTTTCTTTATTTGGTGGAGCTGGCGGGATTTGAACCCGCGTCCAGAAAATGTCTACCTTTGGTACTACATGCTTAGTTTGTCTTTTATTTAACTACTTTAGACCCCGACAAACAGGGTTCCTGGTAGCTGTCCTGATACTATTTCGCGGTTCAACCTCAGGAGAGTTTCCCTCGCTAGTCTACTTATATGACCTTCCAAAATCCTGGCTAGCAGACAGAGCTTAGGTGGAAGGGCCTATGCCGGTTATTAAGCGGCTAGTGCGTAGTTTTCGTCGTTTGCGACTATTTAAATGCGGCTTTTTAAGAGGCAAACCGCTCCTCTGCATGCACCTCCAGCTTCCTAGATCCTGTCGAATCCTAATCAGCCCCGGAGATCGTTACTATTAAACCAGAGAGTATTTGCCCTCTGAACACTGTTTAATATGGGGCGGATACTAACGTATTCAAGGGGGAAGTACAAATATTAACGCGGTGATGGAAGCTGGTTGCTGCTTTGCTGAGCAGCTAAGTGCTGATTATCGCTGGATTTACCGCAGTGATATAATCTTTGTTGGTGTTTTTCGCTGAATTGCTTACATTACCAATAAGTAATCTTAAGAAGTTAGTATTATGCAACCCATGGATGTCTCGGTATTAAGCCGGGTGAATGACTGGCTAGCAGCGGGTAAACCGTTTTGGTTTTGTACGGTGCTGGCGACCTGGGGCTCTTCTCCCCGTGAGCCGGGCAGTTTGTTTGCGGCTACTGCCAGTGATGACTGGGTAGGCTCATTATCTGGCGGCTGTGTGGAAGATGATTTTTTGGCCCGTCTTGGCGATAACGAGTTTAGCGCACCGGTGCAAATTGTGCGTTATGGCGAGGAAGGACCTCAGCAATCGATAAGTTTACCCTGTGGCGGGATCCTCGATGTCCTGGTAGAAAAAATCACCCCTGACGAGGTCGGTGCAGTGCACTTCGCTGGTTACCTGAATTGCTTGCTGGGCAAGGATGTGAAGGTGCGTGAAATTAACACCAGCTCTGGTGAAAGACGGCTAACTGAGGTTACAGAACATACTCCGGCTGTCAGCTGGCAACCTGAGTCCCATCATGTCGCACTGCGTATCGGACCGGCCAGGCGTTTAGTTATTGCGGGCTATTCCCCGGTAGCGGAATATTGCGCTCGTTATGCCCAGTCGCTGGGGTTTGAAGTGATTATTTGTGAACACCGCGAAGCAGAGCAGGTATTGTGCAATATAGAAGGTTGCCGGTTTGTGCCAGATTTTGCTGCCGATTACATTATGCAACCTGGTAATGTACACAGCCATACTGCCGTGGTGGCGTTAACGCACGATCCGCGAGTGGATGATCTGACCATGATGGAAGCGGTGCATACCGACGCTTTTTACATTGGCGTGATGGGTTCTAAACGCACATCGGCCAAGCGAGCAGAGCGCTTACAGCGGGTAGGGCAGCTCACAGATGAACAGTTAAACCATATCCACATGCCTATCGGCCTGGACATTGGCAGTAAAACGCCAGCAGAAATTGGTCTGGCGGTGATGGCAGACATTGTGCGGGCGTACCGCCAGCCGGATTAATTGACAGCCTACCTGGTCATTTCATGATAGGTTATAAACTTCTTTGTTTTCTCGGAGCTTTTTCATGAAAGTCTGGCTAATTGCCGTGATGATGAGTGTACTGCCGATGGCTACATCTGCAGGTGAGTCTTTATTGCGTTTACATAATGGCGAGTATGATATCCCTGCCATCATACATTTACCTGAGTCTGAGCAAGCGGTGCCTGCGGTGGTGTTATTACATGGTACCGCGTCACATAAAAATGAGGTAGGAAATCTCTATGCGCGCCTGGCCGAAGCGCTGGGAAAAATGGGTATTGGCTCCATACGTCTTGATTTTGCCGGTACCGGCGATAGCCCGGTGAGCTACCGTAAGTATACGCTTAACAGTGCCGTTCGCGATGCGGGCGTGGCATTGAGCTATTTGCAGTCACAGCCACAGGTGAATAAACAAAAGTTGGGGATTGTCGGCTTTAGCCAGGGCGGGCTGATTGCTCAGTTACTGATTGCTCAGCAGCCAGTGTTTCAATCATTTGTTGCCTGGTCTTCGGTAGCCGGAGATGGTGTGGGCGCGTTTCGCCCGATGTTTGATAAGATGTACCAACAGGCTAAACGTGACGGCTTTGTTACGCAGGAATATACGTGGCGTGCACCGCTGGATATTTCCGTGGCGTGGTTCGAGCAAATGAAGGCCAATAAATCGCTCACCAATATGGCGGATTATAATGGGGCGTTGCTGGCCATCGCTGGCAGTGCCGACAAGGTGGTTCCGGCTGAAAACGCATTGAGGTTAATTAACGCAACACAGGCTTATCCGGCACAGGCCGTTATCATTAAAGATGCCAGTCATATTTTTAATGTGCTGGATGAAAAAGCGGGCGAAGACGAACAGCTATTGCAGTTAACTGTGGAGTGGTTTACGCAAACCTTACACTAGCCACAACAAAACAGGGTGCCATGGCACCCTGTTGTTACAGATTACTTTAAGCTTTGTGTTTCATCACCCGGGCTTTCTGGCGTTCCCAGTCGCGGTCTTTAATAGTGTCGCGCTTATCATGAGACTGCTTACCTTTAGCCAGATAAATTTCCAGCTTTACCCAGCATTTTTTCCAGTACATGGCGGTGGCCACAATGGAGTAACCCTGGCGGTCTCGCGCACCGATAAGGCGGTCGATTTCGCGCTGATTAAGCAGCAGTTTACGGGCACGCTCAGGCTCACAAACAACATGCGTTGAGGCCTGATTAAGCGGCGTGATGCGGGCACCTACAAGATACGCTTCACCGTTTTGGATGATCACGTAGTTATCGGTGATATTCACTTTGCCCTGCCGAATACTTTTAATTTCCCAGCCTTGCAGAGCAATGCCGGCTTCCATTTTGTCTTCGAGGTGGTAATCGTGACGCGCTTTCTTATTGAGCGCGATGGTACCGCTGTTGGATTTATTTTTCTTCATGGCGGCTATTATACTGATTACATAAATGTTGTCTCGCATTTCCTGCGCTGCCCGAGAAAAATTTGCTGCCTTTCTATGTGATCCACAACAGCTTATTTTCAAAATAAATTTTATGGTAAACTCAGCGGCAACTTGCAGGAGTACAAAATTCGTATGCCGAAAATACAGCGCAGCGCTCTGGTTGCTTACAGCGCACAATCCATGTTTGATTTAGTTAATGATGTTGAGTCTTACTCTGAATTTCTGCCCGGCTGCAGCGACAGCAAAATTGTCAGCCAACAGGGTAATGCCATGCAGGCGGCATTGCTGGTTTCCAAGGCGGGGATAAAACAGTGGTTTACCACCCAGAACGTGTTGGATCCTGCTCAGAGTATTAGCATGACCCTGGTGGACGGGCCGTTTAAGCAGTTGAGTGGCGGCTGGACCTTTTCGTCGTTGTCGGAGTCGGCCTGTAAAATAGAACTGTGCCTGCAGTTTGAATTTAAAAGCAAAATGATTGAGCTGGCGTTTGGTAAGGTGTTTAATTCACTTGCCGCCAGCATGGTTAACGCATTTACCCAACGCGCTAAAGTAGTGTACGCCTGATGGATGAACCCATTAATATAGAAGTGGCTTATGCCACGCCCGCCAAGCAGTCGCTGATTGAGCTCACAGTACCGAAAGGCTCAACGGTAGAGCAGGGGATCCTGGCATCGGGCATTACGGATATTCACCCAGAAATCGATATGAAAACGGCCAAAGTGGGTGTGTGGAACCGTGTGTGTAAACCGTCGGTAGAATTGCAGGATGGTGATCGCATCGAAATTTACCGGCCGCTGATTGCTGATCCTAAAGAAGTACGTAAGCGCCGTGCTGAAAAGGCTATCCAGGAAGGGCGTGCCGATAAAGTTACCGGCGGCCGACCCAATACCTTAAAAGCAGATAAACAAAAGGCCGATTAAATCGGCCTTTTTCGTGCAGGTTCATCGCTCAGCGGCCAGGTTCAATCGTGGCGTTCGGTGAGTGTACCAACTGCCAGTACCGGAGAGGCGTCAATTGATTCAGCATCCATCATGGCAGCAATACGCTGCATAGTAGCTATCATCTGGCTCTGTTCCCATTCCGCTAAGTGGTTAAAGCGTTCTACAAAATGCTCCTGCAATGGCCGCGGCGCCGTAGACACCGCCTTTTCACCAGCTTCAGTAAGATAAACACCTACCTTGCGCTTGTCCTGAGTGCTGCGGATTCGGTGCGCCAAATCGCGCGACTCAAGGCGGTCAAGAATATTGGTAATCGTTGCCGGGCTTAAATTAATGCCATCGGCAATTTCTTTTACCATTATGCCTGGTTTTGCTGCGATATTATGTAATACGAGTAGCTGTGGGCCGGTAATGCCCACATCTTTACTCAACTGTTTGCTGCGTAAGTCTACCGCCCGTATTACACGTCGTAACGCTACCAGTAACTCTTCTTCTTTACGCATTAATAGTAATACTCCTGAATGCATTAATTGAGCAGATGCAAAAAGTGTTGATGTTTCTGGAATTGGTCCAGCACATCATTAATCACGCCGTCTTTCGACCAACCCATCAGATCATAATCCTGACCACCTTCTGACAGGTGGACTTCGGCACGATAATACGTTTGGATCGCAGAAGCATCCTCAGGCGCTTCGTTGGTCAGCGTAGAATCGGGTTGTTGGGTTGCAGTTAAGTATACCGCATAAGTAAAGTCATTCTGACCATTAACCAATACCGTCAACTCAACGTGAGTATCACTGGACTGTAAGCTGGCGTCATACTGGCGGCGTTTAAATTCCTCGCACACCTCGTGCAGAGCAGGGTAAACCACGCGTAACATGTAGCCAGACACTTTCTTTTCGTTCGGGAAGGTAACAATTTCACCTAAACGTTCTTTCCAGGGTTTGTCATGCTCAACCACTGCAGTTTGCATTGCGGTAATCGCCAGACTATCCCGTTTGTGCTTCTCAATACGCAATGATTTTAGCAAGCCATACATTGCTACCAACAGAATAATTGAAAACGGCAATGCTGCCACAATTGTCATTGTTTGTAATGCATTGAGTCCGCCAGCATAAAGCAAAACAGCGCCAACAAGTCCAACCCCTAGAGCCCAGTATACACGTTGCCATAATGGCGTGTCGTTACGACCATGGGAGCACAGCATATCAACCACCATAGCGCCGGAGTCACAGGACGTAACAAAGAATACCATCACCATTAGCAGCGCAACAATGCTAATAAAACCACTAAACGGGAAATGCTCCAGAAACACAAATAAGGCAACCGAGGTATCGTCTTTCACCATCGAAGCGAGCTTATCGAAACCTTCGTTAAACACCATGTCGATCGCAGCGTTACCAAAAATCGTCATCCAGAATAAGGTAAAGGCTGTGGGGATCAACAGAACACCCAGAACAAACTCACGCAGCGTACGGCCGAATGAAATACGGGCGATAAACAGGCCAACAAATGGCGCCCAGGCAAGCCACCAACCCCAATAGAAAATAGTCCAGCCGCCGATCCAGTCGGTTTTTTCATAGGCAAACAGGTTAAAGGTGTTACGAATGATATCCGACATATACGCGCCGGTATTTTGTAAATAGGCTTGTAGCAGAAATACTGTCGGGCCCAGTACTAAAATGAATACCAGTAAAACTACCGCGAGTATCATGTTGGTTTCAGACAAGCGTCGGATACCTTTATCCAGGCCGGTCATCACCGAGATAATGGCCAGACCTACCACAAACATCATCAGGGCCATTTGTGTGAAGGTGGTATTGGGCATGCCAAACACATAGCTTAAACCGGCGTTTATCTGACTCGCGCCAAATCCCAGTGATGTGGAGATGCCGAAAATAGTCGCCGTAACAGCCAGAACATCCACTACATGACCTTGCCAGCCATAAATCTTATCGCCAATCAGCGGGTAAAGGGTAGAGCGCAAGGTCAGGGGTAATTGGTGCCTGAATGCGTAATAACCCAGCACCAGAGCCACTACGGCATAGATTGCCCAGGCATGCAGGCCCCAGTGGAAGAAGGTGGTTCTCATGGCTTCTTTTACCGCCTCAACAGTATAAGCTTCTGCTGTGGGCGGCGCCATAAAGTGCATTAACGGCTCAGCAACGCCAAAAAACATCAAACCAATACCCATACCGGCAGCAAACAACATGGAAAGCCAGGTGAGTATCGTAAATTCCGGTTTGGCGTGGTCCGGGCCGAGGCGGATTTCACCGTACTCTGAGAACCCGATATACACAACAAATATCAGGATGGCAGCTACGGTAAATACGTAAAACCAACTGCCGTTTTCCACCACGGCGGCCTGCATGGTTGAAAACAGAGTTTCTGCGGTTTCAGGCATGGCTACTGCAAACAGCAGCAGCATTAGGATGGCGCCTGAGGCTGCGTAAAAGACCGGTTTATTCAGCTTGGCTGGTGCCGGATTTTCGTGCTTGGGCGTAGTTGTCTGACTCAAGTTATATCCTGTTAATTTACGATAAATAAAACAATTTACGTACAATATACAGCAAATCAATGCGTCAAAACACTTTCTTACGAATAATTAGTGTGGAATTAAACGTATGATCCAGCTTGTGTTGATTTACGTAGAGAAATCCCCGTTAATCTCGAAATATTGGTCGATTAATAGTTAGTACAGAAATTTAATATTATTTCTGCTAGGCTATATAGCAATAAAAATGAATCAATAATAAATAATTCAGCTCACTTCAAAAAAATTAGGAACATTGTTTTATGAGAAAAACACACCTTAGTTGTGCAGTCATCGCTGCGCTAGCATCTAATGGCGTGCTTGCCCAGGCAAGCGAATCGAAAGCCTCGATCGAAACCATCGAAGTGACTGCCACCAAGCGTACTGAGTCTATCCAGGACGTGCCGGTAGCGGTATCAGCCTTAAGCGGCGATGCCCTGGAAAACATGGGTATCGACAACTTCCAGGACTACGTAGAGTTTTTACCTAACGTGGTGTTCCAGGGCACCGGCCCAGGCCAGAACGAAATTTATATCCGTGGTGCAGCCACCACGCAATCCAGCATTACGCTGTCGTCAGTTCAGGCACTACAGCCATCAGTTGCGTTTTATCAGGACGAAATGCCAGTTTCTATGGCTGGTCGTAACCTGGATATCTTTGCCACCGATGTTGAACGTGTAGAAGTACTGCCGGGGCCACAGGGTACCCTGTTTGGTGCCAGCTCACAGGCCGGTACGGTGCGTTTAATTACTCGTAAGCCAGACCACGCCGGTTTTTCTGCCGGGTTTGATACAGCCATTGCCACCACTAAAGGCGGTGATATGAGCAATACGGTTGAAGCGTATATCAATATCACGCCAACCGATGACCTGGCACTGCGCGTGGTTGCTTATAATGACAAACAGGGCGGCTGGATTGATAACATCGAAAATGATCCCAATAATGGTGGTTATATCGGCAGTGCGGTGGTGATCGACCGAATATCCGGTGGCTATAATGGTTTGGCGCTGCAAGGCATGGGTGTAGATCCGGTTGCAATGGATAACCGACGAGAAGTGAATGGTTTTGCCCGCAGTGAAGCTTCGGTGATAACGCCGCGTAACAGTGAGCACGTGGAAGATAACTTTAATGACGCGGTCTATGCGGGTGCCCGCTTTGGTTTGTCTTACCACATTAATTCAGACTGGGATTTGCTGGTTCAGCACACCCAGCAAACGCTGGATACCGAGGGTGTATTTGCCTATGACCCAACGGTAGGCGAAAACAAAGCATTGCGTTTTCAGGCCGACGAAAACTCAGATGAGTTTGGTTTAACGACCTGGACAATAGATGGCCGTCTGGACAAGCTCGACGTGGTGTATGCCGGTGGTTATTTAGACCGTGAAATTGATACACTGACCGACTACACTGGTTATACCAACGGTGGCCTGTACTCAGCCTACTATGTGTGTACCCATTATGACACACCGGATAACCCGAACGATGCCCGGTGTCTGGACCCAACCAAATATTATAAAGAAGACACTACCAGCACTCGTATGACCCACGAATTCCGTATCGATACCAAGTTCGATGCGCCGTTCCGTATCACGGCTGGTTTATTTTATGACGATCAGGAAGTCGCGTCGGTAGGTCAGTTTAAAATTGCCAGCCCGGAAATCTTTGAAAACCTCTCTGGCCCGTGGAACAGTCTGGCCGGTGATCGCGGCATAAATAGTAGCGGCGGGCCGTTCTCACCAGAAATCAGTTTTGTGAATGACATTACCCATACCATCGAGCAGGTTGCGGTATTCGGTCAGTTGGAATATGACCTGACTGATACCTTAACCGCCAGCTTTGGCGCGCGCTGGTATCAGATTGATGATACTTACCGCGGTGCAACCTCAACCCGTGACGTAACCGGTCGTCTTGAAGCCTATGGGCAGGGCGTTACCGACCCGAATGTGTACAAAGACTTAGGTCTTGATGGTCAAGGTGTGGTTGATGCCATTGACGATGGTCAGTTGGAAGTGGACCTGCTGGATAACGACGGCGTACTGACCGTGGATGATACCATCATTAAAGTAGGCCTGGACTGGAAAGCCAGCGAAGACCTGCTGCTGTTTGCTAACTACTCGGAAGGTTTCCGTCCGCCGGTTACCAACCGTTTAGGGGGAGATGCAGCAGCTAACCCATCAGGCGCGCCAGCGTTCGAGAACTTCCGGGTACCGGTATACTCCACCACAGATACGCTGGATAACTATGAAGTGGGTATGAAAGGTGATTTCCTCGATGGTATCCTGCGTATTAACGCTACGGCTTACTACTCAGAAATTACCGATCTGCAGACCTCGCGTTTCGACCCGACTAACATCAGCTTTCTGGTATTTACCGACAACGTGGGTGATGCTGAAATTAAAGGTATTGATGCCGATATTACCTGGCTGGCAACCGATGACCTGGTGATTAACTCGGCTTTCAGCTGGCTGGACACAGAGCTTACCAGCATCAATTCGGAGCTTGAAGGTATTGCACCAGGGGTTGGCGCTAAACTGCCATACTCGGCAGATTTCTCGGGTAACATTAACGCGCGTTACTACTTCGAACTGGATGGTGGACAGCAAGGCTTTGTGAATGCATCAGTAGCTTATACCGGTGATCGTTTAGCCGGCATGGTCATGGATGCCTATGTAATGGAAGATGCCACTCAACTTATCTACGGTGCGGGTTCAGGGCTGAAAATTGAAGACGAAGCGGCGGTATTCGATGGTGTGTCTTACCCCGACGCTGACGGTAACACCTTCCGCGGTGGTCGTTACGTGCAGGAAAGCTACGTGATCAGTAACGTGTCGGTGGGCATGACAGATGACAGCTGGAAAGTGGAGCTATTTATCGACAACCTGTTCGATGAGTCGGCTATTCTGAACATCGATACCCAGCAGTTCACACCAAAAGTGGTGACTAACCGTCCTCGCACAGTGGGCGTTCGTTTCTCTTTCGATTATTATTAATAACTGATATTAATAAATAATAAGAACTAAAAGGCAGGCGTGAGCCTGCCTTTTTCGTCATCAGTTAAAAATACAGCAGCCGTTATGACTCAAGATTTTTCAAACCAGTTTCAGGCAATTAAGCAGTCTCTGCAAAGCAAAAACCTCAATGCAGCAATGGGAAAAATCAGCGCTTTGCAAGCGCTTGAGTTACCGGTTGCACTGCGGATCGAACTTTTCTACTTATCAGCTGTAACACAGCGGATGGCAAATCAGTTCAATCAGGCATTGCAGGAGCTTGATGAACTGTTAAATCTGCGGCCGGAACATGGTCGGGCTTATCAGGAACAGGCTTATAATTATCTGGCCCTCAATCAACAGGACAAAGCCGCCAGCGCATTTTTTCGGGCGACCCATTACAATCCGGCGTTGATCAATAGTTGGAAACAATTACTCAACATTTACCGTCAGCACCAGGATAGCACTGCCGAGCAACTGGCAATGCAGCATATTGCCCATCTGGAGCAATTACCGCCTCCCATTCTGGGGGCTTATGATCTGATGTATGAAAAACAGCTCGCTAGTGCAGAAAAAGTCTGCCGTCAGTTTTTACAACAACATAAGCATCATCCCGAAGGGATGCTGTTACTGGCAGAGTTGGGTATTCAACTGAAGGTTTATCACGATGCAGAGTTTTTGTTAGAAAGCTGCGTTGCACTTTATCCGGATAATCTCAGAGCGGTGATTGCTTATCTTGGCCTGCTGGCTAAGCTTGGTAAACATCAGCGGGTGGTGGAAATCAGCGATGAACAGCTGGCTACCTATCCGGACAACTTACAAATTCTGATGGCCAAAGCCAATGCGCTGCTGGGGATTAACCGCACGGAAGACGCCATCGCTATTTTTAGTGCTTTGCTGAGCGTCGACGAGGATCGTCCCGGCGTATGGCTGGCATTAGGCCATGCATACAAAACCACCGGTAATAAACAACAAGCGATTGAGGCGTACCTCAAGGCGGCACACTATCATCAGCAGTTTGGCGATGCTTACTGGAGCCTCGCTAACATGAAATCTTATAGGTTTGACGATAAATCCCTGCAGGATATGGTTGATATTGAAGCACAGTCATCCATCGGTGTTGAAGACCGTGTTCATTTGTGTTTTGCACTGGGTAAAGGGTTTGAGGATGCCGGGCAATTTGAACAATCGTTCACCTACTACGAAAAAGGCAATCGCTTAAAACTTATCTCTACCGGCTACGATATTGCTCGCACCGAAGAAGCGATGGCTGCGCAGGCAGACGCTTGTCGCGGTGAGGGGTTTGCTAACCTTGCTGGCGGTTTCCCGTCACCGGAGCCTATTTTTATTGTTGGTATGCCACGGGCAGGGTCTACCTTACTGGAGCAAATCCTGGCGTCACATTCTGATATTGATGGCACCATGGAGCTGCATAATATCCTTAGTCTGGCTTCTTCTGTCGGGGCGCAATTAAGTGAAAGCGGTAAGCCTTATCCTTATTCAATTGCTGAGCTATCCGCTGAGCAGTGCTATGAGCTGGGCAAACAATATATTCAGCAAACCCGTTACTACCGCAATTCGGCACCATTTTTTATTGATAAAATGCCCAACAACTTTATGCATGTGGGCTTTATTAAACGTATTTTGCCAAATGCTAAAATTATCGATGCCCGCCGTGACCCGCTGGATTGTTGCTTTAGTAACTTTAAGCAACTGTTTGGTGAAGGGCAGGAATTTTCTTACGGATTAGAAGACGTGTCGCGCTATTATCAGGCTTATGAAAAGCTCATGGATCACTGGGATAAAATATTACCCGGTGCGGTATTGCGCGTTCAGCACGAAGATGTGCTGGATGATCTTGAGGGCCAGGTTAGGCGTATGCTGGATTACCTTGGCGTGCCTTTCCAACAAGCTTGCCTGGACTTTCACCAGACCGACCGGTTGATTAAAACGCCCAGCGCAGAACAGGTTCGCCAACCGATTAACCGTAAAGGGCAGGGCCGCTGGCAGCCGTTTGAAGCGCACCTTGGCCCTTTGCTGAAACGCTTTCGCGCTTAGTATTTACGTCGTTGCAGGCCGGTCTCAGCGAGTATTTTTGCTGAGATCTCCTCAATGGAGTACTTGGTACTGTTTAAGAACGGTATTTTCTCTTTACGATATAAATTCTCCACCTCACGAAGTTCCATACGGCATTGCTGAATCGAAGCATAGCGGCTGTTTGCACGGCGTTCCGAGCGGATTTGGCTGAGTCTCGATGCCTCGATAGTCAGGCCAAACAGTTTTTGTTTAAACTGGCGCAGGGCCGGAGGCAGTTTTAGCATGTCTCCCATATCTTCTTCGGTAAACGGGTAGTTGGCGGCTTTTATGCCGTACTGAAGGGCCAGATAAAGGCTGGTTGGTGTTTTACCGGAGCGCGATACTCCCACTAAAATAATGTCTGCTTCTTTATAATCCTTAAGATTTGAGCCATCATCATTAGCCAGTGCGTAGTTAACTGCTTCTATACGAATATCATAAGTTTTTTCATGAATACTGTGAGTGCGATGTTTTTCTGGTTTTGATGGTACACCAATGATCTTTTCCAGTGGCGCTACAAATTGGTCGAGAAAATTGTAGTTAATTCCCACAGATCTTGCGATGACTCGCCGAACATCGGGGTTTACAACTGTGTAAAAAACGAGCGGTCGTTCCCCGGTATCTTGAAAACTTTCAGATATTTTTTCAATTACGGCGTAAGCCTGTGCTTCAGTTTCAACAAAAGGAATTGTCTTGTGATTGAATTCTGTTGGGAAAAGTGACAATAAAGCGTGGCCAAACACCTCTGAAGTAATAGCAGTTCCGTCCGAAATGTAAAATGCAGTGCGCACAACAACTCCTTAACTTTGTCGTAAATTTATTACGAAATGAAATAAAATTTTACTTTCTTATAATCGGCATTTTAGAATTTCCCTATGGAAAAGCCAGCCTGAATTAAAATCAGTGATGGTTTAACCTCTACCCTACAAGTTCGCGCTGAGTGAACGTAAAGAAAAAGTGACAAGCTGGAGGCTGTAAAGTGCAAGAATACGTACTTTGGTATCAAGAGTTAGGCATGCACGATGTGAATCGTGTTGGCGGTAAAAATGCCTCGTTGGGTGAGATGATCTCAAACCTGGCGAACGCGGGTGTAAAAGTACCTGGAGGATTTGCAACAACAGCTTACGCGTTTAATGAATTTTTAGAACAAAGCGGACTTGAAGCTAAAATTCATGAAGTGCTCGACTCGCTAGACGTAGACGATGTATCGGCACTGGCCGAAGCAGGCAAAAATATTCGCCAGTGGATTATCGATACCCCTTTCCAGGGCAAACTCGAAGAAGAAATCCGCACTGCGTTTGTTACCCTGCAGGGTGACGCCGGTGAGGAAGCATCATTTGCGGTGCGCTCTTCTGCCACCGCGGAAGACATGCCGGATGCTTCATTCGCAGGTCAGCAGGAAACATTCCTTAACGTGAAAGGTTACGATGCGGTTATCGTAGCGGTTAAGCATGTGTTTGCTTCCCTGTTTAACGATCGCGCTATTTCTTATCGTGTGCACCAGGGGTACGACCACAAAGGCGTAGCATTGTCTGCCGGCGTGCAGCGCATGGTCCGCAGTGATATCTCTTCGTCTGGTGTTATGTTCACCATCGATACCGAATCAGGTTTCGAAGACGTAGTATTTATTACCAGCTCATTCGGTCTTGGTGAAATGGTGGTACAAGGCGCCGTTAACCCCGACGAATTTTACGTTCACAAACCTACCCTGGATAACGGCAAGCCAGCCATTGTGCGCCGCAACCTGGGCAGCAAATTAACCAAGATGATTTACTCTGAAGATCAGAGCCATGGTAACCAGGTCACTATTGTTGATATCGACCCGGCAGACAGCAAAACGTTCTCATTAACCGATGATGAAGTGATGGCACTGGCTAAACAAGCGCAAATCATCGAAAAACACTACGACCGTCCAATGGATATCGAATGGGCCAAAGACGGTGCTGATGGGCAGCTGTACATTGTTCAGGCGCGCCCTGAAACCGTCCGCAGCCGCGAAGATGCACAAACTATTGAACGTTTCCAGCTTAAAGGCTCAGCAGGCATTGTCTGTGAAGGCCGGGCAATTGGTCACAAGATTGGTGCAGGTAAAGCCAAAGTACTGGGTTCCATCGATGAGATGGACAAGATCCAGGCCGGCGATGTACTGGTGACTGACATGACCGATCCGGACTGGGAACCGATCATGAAAAAAGCCTCGGCGATTGTTACCAATCGTGGTGGCCGTACCTGTCATGCCGCTATTATTGCCCGCGAGCTGGGTATTCCTGCCGTGGTAGGCTGTGGTAACGCCACGGATAGCATTAAAACCGGCGACGCGATAACCGTATCCTGTGCAGAAGGTGATACCGGTTATATTTACAATCAGGAACTGGAGTTTGATGTCACCACGTCACAGATTGATTCCATGCCAGAATCACCTACTAAGGTGATGATGAACGTGGGTAATCCGGATCGTGCTTTCGATTTCGCCCGTCTTCCACACAAAGGGGTCGGTCTGGCGCGTCTGGAATTCATTATTAACCGCATGATCGGCGTGCATCCTAAAGCACTGCTGAATTTCGATACTCAGCCAGAGGAGCTGAAAGAAGAAATCAGCGATATGATTGCCGGTTACGAGTCGCCTAAAGAGTTTTACATTCAGAAACTGGTAGAAGGTATTTCCACTATCGGCGCGGCGTTCTCGCCAGAGAAAGTGATTGTTCGTATGTCTGACTTTAAGTCTAACGAATACTACAATCTGGTTGGTGGTTATCAGTATGAGCCGGACGAAGAAAACCCGATGCTGGGTTTCCGTGGCGCCAGCCGGTATGTATCGGAAGACTTCCGTGACTGCTTTGCGCTCGAGTGTGAGGCCATTAAGCGCGTTCGCAATGTAATGGGCTTAACCAATGTTGAGATAATGATCCCGTTTGTGCGTACCGTAGACGAGGGTCGTCAGGTAATCGAACTGCTGGCTGAGCAAGGCCTTAAGCAAGGCGAGAATGGTTTACGCGTTATTATGATGTGTGAGCTGCCTTCCAATGCGTTACTGGCTGACCAGTTCCTCGACATCTTCGATGGTTTCTCCATCGGCTCTAACGACATGACGCAGCTGACCCTGGGTCTGGACCGTGATTCAGGATTAATTGCCCATTTGTTTGAAGAGCGCAATGACGCGGTTAAAGCATTACTGGCTATGGCTATTCAGGCCGCTAAAAAGCGCGGTAAGTATGTGGGGATTTGCGGACAAGGCCCGTCTGATCACGAAGACTTTGCAGCATGGCTGGTAGAGCAGGGCATTGACTCCGTATCTCTTAACCCGGATACGGTGGTAGAAACCTGGTTGTACCTGGCGGAAAAACTAGGATAACCAGTGGGTGTAATGAAAAGGCCAGCGTAAGCTGGCTTTTTTGTGCGTGTAGACACGGTTCCACTGTAGGTGGTGCTGGCCGGGTGGATGAGAGCACGGCCGTTGAAAAACTTCCTTCTACTTCATCCAGTTAAATTAAATTCATTGCTATTTACGGGGATCGCTATACTCTAAAGGCTCTTCGTTTTGTCATTTATCTCCGATAGCTGGCTGAGCGCTCAATCATTGAGATAGCCAAATGACAAATCTGCGTTTACGCTACCAAACCATTGAGTTTGGGAAAACCGATATTCACCTTTGCACTTTGCGGGATAAACAAGAGTTTTATGATCCTGAAAGTGTAGCCAGTGAGTTGGGCATATCCTCTGCTACCTGGCCTATATTCGGTGTCATCTGGCCGTCTGCCTTAGTACTGGCTCACCATATGCAATCCATCAAAATTGGCTCCAGGCGCATTTTAGAGGTCGGTTGCGGCATGGCTTTGAGCAGTTTGCTCCTGAACAAGCAACATGCTGATATTACTGCCACGGATTATCATCCTGAAGCTGAACTCTTTTTAAAGCGAAACGCCAGCCTCAATGGTGACACGCCAATTCCTTTTGAGCGGACGGGGTGGGCAGATGATAACGATAGTTTAGGGCTCTTTGATTTAATCATTGGTAGTGATCTTTTGTACGAAGATGAGCATATAGCGCTGCTGTCAGATTTTATTCATGCGCACGCGAAACCACAGTGTGAAGTTATTCTTGTTGATCCAGGTCGGGGAAGGAAAAATAAGCTCGTCAAAAAGCTCATGGGATTTGGTTACCAATCGTCGTTAATTAAACCTGACAATACGATTTATCTGGACACCGTTTTTAAAGGACACATTCTCCGTTTTATGCGGCAATAACTAACCTCTCAACTTATCCAGCTAGAGATTTCGTGTGTTAGCGTGTTTGTGTCGGTGGGATAGGGCGAATCATAGTTGGCCGAGATCCTCAGAGCTTAGTTACCTGATACGTGATCTGCTGAGTTTGCGGTTGAGTAATAACTGGTCCAGGCGGCGGGCAGAGCGGGCCATTTGATTCTGAAAAAAACGCAACCACGTACGCGCTCTTGGCAAGTCATAGCTGAGCAGCATTAACCCACCAATCACCAGCAAAATTGAACCTGGTAGCAGAGTAAGCACAATCCCGGTCAGGAAAAGTATGGCACCAAGGCTTAATCGGACGGTCTTCTTCATTGATCTGGACGCCAGCGGTTAATTAATAAACACTAGTTTACCCAGTTATGGCCCGGAAACAAAATCCTAAATGTAATAAAATATATCGCGCTGTGCGCCCAACGTTTGTCTACGCCTTAAATTGCGGTTTGGCTTGCGCCAGCAGGTCATGAAAAGCTTGAGCCGGCATGGGGCGGGCATACAGAAAGCCCTGTGCTGCTCTGCATCCCATATCGTAGAGCATTTGTGCCTGCTCCCGGGTTTCAACGCCCTCTGCTACCATTTTGCAGCCAAAGGACTGAGAAAGCGTAACTGCCGCGGCAATAATTGCCCGATGGCCCTGGTTCGTGGTCAGGTCGGATATAAATGTCCGGTCAATTTTCAGCACATTCACCCGTAGTTCAGACAGATATGCCAGTGAGCTCATGCCGGTGCCAAAATCATCAATCGCCAGACTCACACCTAACTCACGGATTTGTGCCAGGACAGTCTGGATATGGTTAATGTTGATACAGGTTTCGTTTTCAGTGAGTTCAATTTCAAAAAAACGCGGCGGGATTTGATGGCGTGTGAGCGTTTCACCAATAAATTCTGCCAGCCCTGGGTCCAGCAGGTTGTAAGGCGAGAGATTAATGGCGATCGGCACCAGCAGTCCGGCTAAGTGCCATTGTTGAGCCTGAGCGGCTGCGGTAGCGATGATGTAACGGCCAAACTCCTGAACCTTGCCGGAATGTTCAATCAGGTCAATAAACTCAGCCGGGCCGAGTAATCCCAATCGCGGATGCTGCCACCGGCAAAGCGCTTCTGCGCCAATGACATTGCCACTGGCTAAATCAACTTTAGGTTGGTAGTACAGAATGATTTGTTGCTGTGTCAGGGCATCACTGAGCTCTGCACGGAGTTGCAGTATATCTTTATAATCGGCGATTTGTTTATTGTCATACACTTGCCAGCCACTGCGCATCGCCTTAGCTTTATGCATGGCCGTATCGGCACAGACAATTAACCCGGCGGTATCATTGGCCTGGCCTGGATAGTGAGAGATACCAATACTGGCACCACTGTTAACGGTGAGTCCGTTAATTAATATAGGGGAATTACAGGAGTTGACTATTTCTAAAGAAAGCGACTTAGCCTGGTCAATAGTAAAGCCGGGAGCCCAAATAAAAAACTCGTCGCCGCCAGTGCGGATAAGTTCGACAGGTGCACTGATTAACTCTTTTACACGCCGGGCGACTTCTTTTAGCAGGCTGTCTCCTGCCGCATAACCAAAGGAGTCGTTTACTTCTTTAAAGCGGTCGAGGTCAATAATTAATAAACAGCCTTCATCAACCGGCGTGTCGGCGCCGTCAGTCGCCTGACCCAGCGAGTTTTCAAGCAGCTCAATGAGGTATAAGCGGTTAGGGAGTCCGGTGAGAGAGTCGTGGGTGGCGATGTATGCCAAAGACTCATTCACTTTTTCTACCCGTTTCGCAATATATGAGGCCAGGGTCAGGGCCAGCCATACCGCTATCCAGAACACGATAATGGAAGTGATTAGCAGTCGTTTGGCCACAAAACCCAGGGTGATATCCAGTGCCTGGGTCCGCTGTACAAAGGTTACTGTAAACTGATTAATCTGTTGTCGTTGCCACAGGTACGTGTTGCCATCCATTTCAATAGGTTCAACGTTGTTTGCTGCATTGGCGATTTGCCCGAGTAACTTGCCCCGTTCAGAAGCAGACAACGCCAGTTGCTTATGCCATTGCTGCGATGACGTTTTTACGCTGATGAAGGCCGGAGTATCGACCGTCGAAAGCAGAATTTCGGTTAAAACGGAATCGACGTCAGAGGTATTGTTTACCTGACTGAGCTCATTGCTGACCAGACTGGTGATATGCGCCATGGCCTTTAATTCAGAGCTAACCGTAATATCCGCTGTCAGCCGGTAAGACACCGTTACGTAGATAGCCGACACCAGCAGAGCCACACACAAACACGCCCAAATCAGCCTTGTTTTAACTGACTTGTCCTGTTTTATTTTGGCAATTTGCTGCATAGGTATCGCGATGTTGTTTAGTGTTTGCGAGTGTTAATGCCTGCCAGATGGTAAACAGGACACCAGCCTGAAAACAAAGAAATCAGATTCAGTAAACCGAAGACACCCAGCAAAACCTCGATAAACACATCACCGATGATATCACCATTGAATAGTGCAAAGGCAGTTACGCAAATGCCAATTACGCCACGAATAGAACGATCCCATGGGTTGAGGTTCGATGAAAACGCCATTGACGACATCCTGCAGAAATTTTCTTTATATAGCCTGACCTTATAATTCGTTAAATTTAATTGCAAGCGGTAAGGGAATATAGCCGAGTAAATGGTAATAAAAAATCGGTCAGTAACGGTGGAGACACTGCGTTAGCCTAGGTATACTTAGCCGCCTATTCACCAGTGAGAGCGTAGCTTTGAATTTACCTGTTGTACCAGTTGAATCGACCGTTTCTGATGACTACAGAACCTACCTTCAGCGTCTGGAGAAATCCGCTTTTTCCGGCGACATTGAATACAGCTATGGCAGCCGTCTGGCGGTGGCTACGGATAATTCGGTCTATCAGAAATTACCGCAAGCAGTCATTCATCCCAAAGGGATTAACGATTTACAGACTATTGGTGAGCTGGCTAACCAGCATCCACAGGTAAAATTCAGCGCCCGGGGCGGCGGCACCGGCACCAACGGTCAAAGCCTGACCGACGGTATTGTGGTGGACATGTCGCGGCACATGAATAAAGTGCTGGAGATCAATCCGGAAGAGGGCTGGGTAAGGGTTCAGTCCGGGGTGGTAAAAGATGCCTTAAACGATGCATTACGCCCTTATGGTTTTTTCTTTTCGCCGGATTTATCTACCAGTAACCGGGCCACTCTAGGCGGGATGATCAGCACTGATGCATCAGGGCAAGGTTCCCTGGTATACGGTAAAACCAGTGATCACGTACTGGGCCTGACCTCGGTACTGGCCAATGGTGAAATACTACAAACCCAGCCATTATCCGTTGCCGAAGCCGAGCAGCAAGCTACTCGTAGTGACACCCACGGGCGTATTCTGCGCCAGGTGCTCAATACTTGTCGTGGCAAACGACAAGATATTCTGGCCAAATTCCCGCGTATGAACCGGTTTCTGACCGGCTACGATTTAGAACATGCTTTTGATGAAGAAAAGCAGTTAATTGATGTTAGCCGACTGATCACCGGTTCTGAAGGCTCGCTGGTGTTTGTTGCCGAAGCTAAGTTATCGCTGACCAGAATTTCAAAGCATACGGCGCTGGTGAACATTAAATATGATTCATTTGAGTCTGCCTTACGCCATGCGCCGCGCATGATTGCCGCGCAGGCGACCTCGGTGGAAACGGTCGACAGCAAAGTGCTGAATCTGGCCCGCACCGATATCATCTGGCACTCCATTGCTAACTTGATCGAAGATGTTCCGGGCAAGGAAATGCTTGGCCTCAATATGGTTGAGTATAACAGTAACGATCTGGACGAAATTAAACAGCGCATTGCCCGGTTAGAAGAAGAGCTCACAGCGTCGGCTGAAAAAGGCGAATATGGCGTTATTGGCTATCAGCTTACTTTTGACAAAGCGGATATCAATAAAATTTACGCAATGCGCAAAAAGTCGGTTGGCTTATTGGGCAACGCTAAAGGCAGCCAAAAACCCATTCCTTTTGCCGAGGATACCGGGGTGCCACCGGAAAATCTGGCCGATTTTATTATGGAATTTCGTGCCCTGCTTGACGGCCATGGCCTGCAGTATGGCATGTTCGGTCATGTGGATGCAGGCGTATTACACGTGCGCCCGGCGCTCGATTTGTGTGATGTAGAACAAGAAAAACTGATGCATCAGATCTCCGACGAAGTAGTGGCGTTGGTAGCCAAATACGGCGGCCTGATGTGGGGCGAGCATGGCAAAGGTTTCCGCAGCGAATATGGCCCGGCGTTTTTTGGCGAATCACTGTTTGCTGAACTACGTCGCATTAAAGCGGCTTTTGATCCGGGCAATAAAATGAATCCGGGTAAAATCTGTACACCTATAGACAGTGATGATGAACTGGTTAAGGTGAGTGATCCGAAACGCGCGACCCTCGACCGCACCATACCAGTGGCATTTAAAGAAACCTTTAAGCCCGCCATGGACTGTAACGGTAACGGCTTGTGTTTTAACTACGACACCACGTCGCCCATGTGTCCCTCAAGCAAAATTACCCGTGACCGCCGGCACAGCCCTAAGGGCCGGGCCGGTTTGATTCGAGAGTGGCTGCGTTTGCTGGCGAACCAGGGCGTGGATCATCAGGCGTTAATGGACGGACAGTATAAAAGCAGCTGGCTAACGCGCTGGCAAAACTCCCGGGCCGGTACGGAAGACTTCTCCCATGAAGTGCTGGAAGCAATGAACGGCTGTCTGGCCTGTAAATCGTGTTCCAGCCAGTGTCCGGTGAAAGTGGATGTGCCAGAATTCAGAGCGCAGTTTTTAAATGTTTACTATCAGCGCTATTTGCGTCCGCTGAAACATCATCTGGTGGCCAATGTGGAATCGCTTACTCCGCTGATGGCTAAATTGCCGAAGGTCAGCAATGCCCTGATGAATAACGGTTTGGCAAAATCGCTGCTCGAAAAGGTAGCCGGTTATGTGGATGCACCGCCTTTGTCAGTGCCCACTCTGACCGAGCAGGCAGAGGAGGTCATGCAAACATTTGACCTGGCCGAACTGGAGCAGGTTGATGCCGACCAGCGCGACAACTATGTGTTAATCGTGCAGGATCCTTTCACCAGCTATTATGATGCAGAGGTGGTTACTGACTTTGGCCGCCTGATAAGAGCGCTGGGTAAAACGCCGGTATTATTGCCCTTTAAGCCCAACGGCAAAACGCTCCACGTTACCGGCTTTCTGCAGAAATTTGCCGAAACCGCTACCGACACTGCCGCGTTTTTAAATCAGGTTGCGGCGCTTAACATACCTATGGTCGGGGTCGATACGCCATTGGTGCTGTGTTATCGGGATGAGTACAAAGCTATTGGCGCCGCGCGCGGCGACTTTGTTGTGCAGACTGTCCATGAATGGTTGGCGACACTCCCTGAGTCTACCTGGCAGAGTGGCGATACCTCCTCTGACGCGCCGGTCATGGCATTGTTTGCCCACTGTACCGAGAAAACCGCATTACCGAAAACTGAACAAATCTGGCAGGATATCTTTGCCAGAGTAGGGCAAAAGACTGATATCGTGAAAGTAGGATGTTGCGGTATGGCCGGCAATTACGGTCATGAAGCCGAAAATAAAGCCAATTCGCTGGGCATTTATGAGATGAGCTGGCAGCAGGCGGTGTCCCGTTATCAAGCGCAGCAAATTATGGCCAGCGGCTATTCCTGCCGCAGTCAGGTAAATCGTATCGACCAGTTTAAACCAAAGCACCCGCTGCAAGTGTTATTGCAGTGTCTAACTAAAAGAACATAAGCACTATGACAGAACAACTCACAGAAGAACAAATCCAAACCTGGGCCCGCGAAGCCTTTCAGCAAGCAAATCAGTTTCTGGCAAAGGAAGGCGTGCTCTTTGACACCGTACTGACCGAAGAATGCCGTTATCTTGCACCACTGGTTGCGGTGTGGAAAATAAAAGCCATGGATAACAAGATGTATTGGGTACTAACCGGTGATCTACCAACCGATTTTACCCTGGCCGGTAACGCTGAGGATGCCCGCGGTGCGCTGCGTTATTTTTCCATGCGCTGGCAAATTAAAGCTGAAAATCTGTTGCAAAATAACGTTAAAGCCGATGCTAGCCAGACGTCATATGCGCAGTTACTTGCTGATCGGGCAGAGAAAATTTACTCGCTGCAGGAAAATGACGGTCTTTGGGGATAATTCTTGACGCCAGCCTGGATGGCCACTAGTGAATATGGCGCACATCCGGCAGATCAAAGTTTTGCCGGTTACAGACCATTTTCTGCATGGGAATGCCGGCTTCCATAAACACTTTGCCAACCGGTTTAAAGCCTTTCGCGCGGTGAAACTCAACGCTGGCAAGCTCTGATTGTAGTTGAATTTGTTTGATATTCTGCGCTTCGGCGTGCTTTAAGAGTGTGGCAAACAAGAGTTTATAAACTGCCAGGGTGCGATGCCCGGGCAACACTGCTATTCGCCCGAGTTCGCCGTTTGGTGTCAGGCGACCCGTGGCTATCGGGGTATTTTTATCACAAAACAGCAAGACATGCGCTGCCTTACTGTCCAGGTCATCGAATTCTGTAGCTTCAGGAAGTTGCCATTCCAGCACGTACACCGCTTTTCTCAGTGTTTTTAATTGTTCACAGGCTTCTTGCCAAAGAACTTGCTGGACCTTATACGCCATACTAACCCCCTTGTCGCCATGCTGACCACAATGCCAGCATATTACCCCGTTACCCCGGTGGAGTGTCTGCACCTGTATAGCTGATTTTCAGGTCAGAGTTCCCAGTACCCCATGTTTACCAGTGTAGTGAATGTGCAAAAAATGTCCAGTTCGTCCGGGGCGGGCGTCATATCGGTACGATTAATGTCGGGTTGGCTAACCAGTTGGCGCATCACGTGATAATTCTGTTGCGCAAAATTAACGACTTCACCGTTAATGAACAAACAGTCTGGAAATTGTTTATTTAATAGTGGTCGGCATCCGGTTAATTTAACCAGTTTCCCTCCGCTGGCGAGGTGATCCTGCAATACCTGACTGTCTACCGGTTCATTAATGTCGGCTTCGAGACCTTGTTCGCTGAGCATGGTTACCAGACTTTTACTGAATTGGTCGTCGTCGATAGCGCGGTGGAGTAAGCCCTTTAGCGCATTTAAATCCCTGACATCCACTTCGGCGGGGGAGTCAGACATATTGCGCTCAGTATCTGTGTATCGCGCTGAGCAGGATAGCTGGGTTTGTAAATGCTCGGCGAGATAGTTACCCAGCTGAACCTGGTCCGGGGCGCGAAAGCCTATTGAATAAGTGAGGCTTTCTGCCAGCGTTACACCATCATGAGGCCAGCCTGGCGGGATATAGAGAATATCGCCAGGCTGCAGCTCACAATCAATGATCGGCGTGAAAGTTTCTACCTGACAAAGCCCTTTAACCGGTTGGGTGCTTGTCAGGTTTTCTGGTGCACCTACCCGCCAGCGTCTGCAACCTTTTCCCTGGACTAAAAATACGTCGTACTGGTCGACATGCGGTCCCACCCCAGCACCGGGCACCGCGTAGCTGATCATCAGATCGTCTACGCGCCAGTTGGGAATAAAACTAAATTTGTCCATGAGCGCACTGGCTTCTTCAAGGTATCTGTCCACTCCCTGAACCAATAATGTCCATTGTCCCTGACAGGCTGAAAAATCGTTAAAAGGTCCTTGCTGAATTGACCATGCATCAGCCTGTTTACTGATAATCCGACTATCCAGTTCCGGTTCCATGGCGAGGCCTGCCAATTCATGTTCATCAATAAAATCAGTGAAGTCGGGCAGAGCGTTACGAATAACACCGGGTTTCTTCTGCCAGTTATGCTGTAAAAAATCAGTAATATCTAAATTAAGCACAGGTATCTTTATCGTTTTACGTTTACACCATTATCCCCGGGTTAGCGGAGGATTAAAAGCCAAAGCCGAAGGTTGTTATGTGATTTCCAGTTGGTAATAGTATTGGGTTTCGGGGTGTTTCACACTGGCCAGGGGCTGTTTACCGGCTATCAGGTGATTGGGCAGATGCATCACGGTATCGGGGCATGCCGCTATGCTTTCACTAACGGCGTGATGTTCCAGGCAGGCTGCCAGGTTCACGGTTTCGCCCCAGAGATCAAAATAGGGTCGGGTTTTACTGATAATTCCCGCTGTAAGCGGGCCCGTCGCGATGCCGATGCGCACGGTACAACTGAGATGATGGATCTCGCTGAAGCGATTAATGATTCGATGCAAAGCACAGGCGAAATGGTACATGTTCAAACAACATTGGCGATCAGTTTCAGGCTTTAAACCACTCACCACCATATACTGGTCACCATTGGTTTTAATCTTCTCAACCGGATACCGGTCGCATAGCGTATCAATTTGCAGGTAAAGGTTTTTCAGCGCGTTCAGCGTGATACGGTCGCCAAAACGCCGGTTAAGCCTGGTGTAGCCACGGAGATCGGCAAATAGCACGCAGGCAAAAGGGTAGCGCCTGGTTTTGCCGGGTTGCCAGAAACTGGCTGGTTGTTCTGGATCCTTCGGCAATAACTGGTTGAGGGTACTCAGCGATGACTGATGGGCCCCTCGCAACCCGTGCCAGCGGTTAAGTGCTTGTTGGCGAAGTACCTGGTATATACCAAGGCTTAATGCCCCCAGCGTCAGGTCGTTGGTTAATCTTAGTATGCCAAACTCAAGCTGGGGCTGATAGTGAAGGATACTGAACAGGCTGAATAGAAACACTGCGCCGGTCAGGACGGCGGTTTGTGCAAGGCGTTCACTGCGGGTGAATACAAAGCCACTAATCACCACAGCCAGCAAATAATAGTAATGGGTGTTAGATAGCCCCGGCCACAATAATAAAACCCAGGTAAGGTAACTGTAGTAGAGGGTAAATAGCGTTACCTTTAAGCAGTTAAGGGTAATGAAGCGTTGTAACAGGGACAACGCAAACAGGGCCAGGAAATGGCACAGCCAGTTGTAGCTTTGCAAGGATTCCGGGCGGGCATAATAATAGAGTGCCGGCAGTTGCAGTAGCATCGCAACCGTAAATAGCAGCAAGGTTAACCTGAGCGTCAGTCTGACTTGTTCTGTGGTTCGCTGCGAAACAGGAAGGGTAGTTAAAAGTGGCAAGCTGGCAACTCCTTTTAGTGGGAGTTGCCAAGCGTAGCAAACGGTTAGTCGCCCAGTAACTGATCTACCAGACGGATTGCGTCACCGATATAGGCCTGCGGAGACAGCTGTTTCAACTGCTCTTTTGCACTGTCTGGCAATTCGAGGTTATCGATGAACTCTGCGATCACTGCAGCATTGACTTTCTTGCCGCGGGTCAGCTCCTTGAGTTTTTCATACGGCTTTTCGATGCCGTAACGACGCATAACGGTCTGGATAGGTTCCGCCAGCAGTTCCCAGTTGTTGTCCAGTTCGTTACGCAGACTCTGCTCGTTTACTTCCAGCTTGCTGATCCCTTTCAGGGTGGCCTGATATGCAATTACCGCGTAGCCAACACCTACACCCAGGTTACGCAACACGGTTGAGTCGGTGAGGTCACGCTGCCAGCGCGATACCGGCAGTTTCGCTGCCAGGTGGTCGAAGATGGCGTTGGCGATGCCAAGGTTGCCTTCTGAATTTTCAAAGTCGATAGGGTTCACTTTATGCGGCATGGTCGATGAGCCAATCTCGCCAGCGACGGTTTTTTGCTTGAAGTGACCCAGTGCAATATAACCCCAGACATCACGATCGAAATCCAGCAGGATAGTGTTGAAACGCGCAATGGCATCAAACAGCTCTGCGATATAATCGTGTGGTTCAATCTGCGTGGTAAACGCATTCCAGGTAATGCCCAGGCTGGTCACGAAGTCTTCAGAAATCGTATGCCAGTCCAGTTCAGGGTAAGCCGACAGATGCGCATTGTAGTTACCTACCGCACCGTTAATTTTACCCAGCAGGCTGACGGCAGCGATTTGCTCACGCTGGCGTTGCAGGCGCACGGCCACGTTAGCCATTTCCTTACCCATGGTAGTTGGTGAAGCCGGCTGACCATGAGTACGCGCCATCATTGGAATGCTGCGGTATTCGCGAGCCAGGGCTTTGAGGGCATCGATTAACTTATCGCAGTAAGGCAGGATAACCGTATCGCGGGCTTCGCTGCACATCAATGCATGAGACAGGTTATTAATGTCTTCTGAAGTACAGGCAAAGTGGATAAATTCACTAATAGCGTTCAATTCGCTATTGTCAGCGACTTTTTCCTTGAGGAAATACTCGACTGCTTTTACGTCGTGGTTGGTGGTGCGTTCGATTTCTTTGATGCGGCGAGCATCGTCTACCGAAAATTCTGCCACAATACTGTCGAGCAGTTTATGTGACTGAGGAGAAAAGTCAGGGACTTCGGTGATACCGTCCAGCTTAGACAGTTTTTGTAACCATCTTACTTCAACTTCAACCCGGTATTTAAGCAGGCCGTACTCACTAAAAATAGATCGTAACTCGCCTGTTTTAGAGGCATACCGACCATCGACCGGAGAAATCGCCGTTAATTGGGATAGTTCCACCTTTTGCTCCTCAATTAGTTCATTAATCTCAGTGCCTGCTGGGCACTGCGTAGAATTGCTTTACGTTTAAATAAAATCTGTCGGCGCTGACCGCCCAATTGTCGCCACAATACGGCGGCGCGAACACCCGCCAGCAACAGGGCCCGAACCCGGTGTTGATTGAGTGGTTGACTCAGGCAACTTGGATTACCGGCAATTTGAATCTTGGGTGCCAACGGGCTGATCACGTCTGAATAAATGCTCGCCAGCGACGATAAAATCTGCGGGCTTTCAAAATCCATATGCGCCAGCTGGCGTTGCACATGGGAAATACGCTCACCGAGCTCATTCATAGCTTTGTTGTTGCGCGCCAGTTTTCGCTCGAGTCCGAGAACACTGGCGATATAGCGAGTCAGTTCGGTATCTTTTTTAGAGTTATGATCGCCTAACTGCGCAACAATAACCTGAAAACCGGTTTTTAAATTTTCCAGTTGGCCGAACACCTGTTGTGTGGTGTCTGAATCGGTCACCAGTATGCTTGATAAACTGGCCTCTACGGCCTGTTTATCGGCTTCACCGGTACGGGCAATCGACTGCACTAGTCGCGCGGCCTGACAAACACCTGCCAGACCCAGTTGTTTTTCGATGGCTGTATCCAACATTAGCGTAGATAACTCTCAATAATGCCGCCACCCAGGCAGACTTCATCCTGATAAAATACCGCTGACTGACCGGGCGTTACCGCTTTTTGTGGTTCGTCAAAGCTCACCTTCACCTGATCGTCGCCAATGGGCGTGACCAGGCAGGGAATGTCCTGTTGGCGGTAACGGGTTTTCACTGCGGCGCGAAATGGTGCTGTGGGTACCGTACGGTTAACCCAGTGTAATTGCTTGGCAATCAGACCGTCAGAGTAAAGGCGTGGGTGGTTGGCGCCCTGACCAACGATAAGCACATTACGTTCAACGTCTTTGTCTACCACATACCAGGGATCGTCACCATACTCGGCCAGACCGCCAATATGCAAGCCTTTACGTTGTCCAAGTGTGTGATACATCAACCCTTCATGCTGGCCAATTTCCACGCCTTCGGCGGTTTCAATGATACCGGGTTGTGCTGGCAGGTACTGACTCAAAAAATCCTTGAATTTACGTTCGCCGATAAAACAAATGCCGGTACTGTCTTTTTTACCAGCGGTGACCAGGCCTTGTTGTTCAGCAATTTCCCGAACCCGTGGTTTCTCGATGTCGCCCACCGGAAACAGGGTTTTAGCAACATGCTCTTCGCCCAGCGTGTAGAGGAAATAGCTCTGGTCTTTGTTATTGTCCAGGCCGCGCAGCATTTGCCAATGACCGTCAACTTTGCGACGGCGCACGTAATGGCCGGTGGCAATAAAGTCGGCACCTAAATCTTCGGCAGCGTACTCAAGGAAAGCTTTAAACTTGATTTCCTTATTACACATGATATCCGGGTTTGGCGTGCGGCCGGCTTTGTATTCTGCCAGAAAATACTCAAACACGTTATCCCAGTACTCGGCGGCAAAATTGATGGTGTGCAGGTAGATACCCAGTTTATCGGCAACCGCCTGGGCATCGGCTAAATCTTCAGCTGCGGCACAGTATTCGTCGTTGTCGTCTTCTTCCCAGTTTTTCATAAACAGGCCTTCAACTTCGTAGCCTTGTTGCTGGAGCAAATAAGCAGAAACAGAAGAATCCACACCACCGGACATACCGACGATGACTTTTTGTTTATTGGGGGCCAGATCGGCAAGCTGAGACATTAGTTAACCGTGCACTCTCATGTTATTTACGGGGCGCGGAGTTTACCAGAAAATGCAACTTTTGGCACCTCAAAAAGCGCCTTTTTGCGGCGCTCAACGTGTTTTTTGCCGTTGTTTGGGCTTGCTCCGTCGGGCAGGGCGACGGTTTACCTTATCGACAGGTTTCATTGGCGGGCCAGGCAGGCTGACGTATTCACCATTGGCAATGCCATCGAGCGTCCAGTTTCCCACCCGGTAGCGGATAAGTCGCAAAGTGGGGTTTCCCACATGGGCCGTCATACGGCGAACCTGGCGGTTACGGCCTTCGCTGATGGTGATCGACAACCAGGTGGTAGGAATACTTGCCCGTTCGCGAATAGGCGGGGTGCGAGGCCACACCGCAGGGTCAGCCATGCGCTGTACTTTGGCCGGTCGGGTCAGCCCATCTTTTAATTCCACCCCATGGCGGAGTGCTTCGATAGCGGCATCACTGACTTCACCCTCCACCTGTACCCAGTAAGTCTTACTGGTTTTGGCTTTGGGATGGGCGAGTTTATGTTGCAGGCTGCCGTTATCGGTTAATACCAGCAACCCCTCAGAGTCTCTGTCGAGTCGTCCGGCCGCGTAAACATCGGGCACCTGAATATAGTCCTTGAGGGTTTCGCGGCCCTCGGCGTCAGTGAACTGAGAAAGCACCATATAGGGTTTATTGAACAGAATTACAGTTGATGTCATGCAAAAAAACGTCGGCCGGTTTGGTTTGAGTAAACAGTTTATCAAAGTTGTTGTTTAAGCACAGCGCGAACCTGCCAGTGATGGTTTTTTGCTCACTTTGTTGAATGATTTCCCATGAAAACTAGTTTATTAATCATTTTTTCGTAATTAAGACAAAGGTATGACTTGTAACTGGTCCGCTTGACCCTATACTAAAGACCTTATGATTCATGTGCATTACATGGCCAGCGTCAACCTGTAAATTTAGTGAATTAAATACTCAGTAAAGTGGATACTGAGTGTTTGCGTGCGTGAATCGATACTCCCTTCAGGTTGATACATGTAGGTACGCAGGAAAATCACGAGATCCGGTCTCTTGTCAGAACATCATGATCTGAAAAAAGCGGCTGGAATTTGTTGAATGGAAAAAACGCAGCCAGCTACTGCAACTATTGAGGTACATAATGACCAACCGTAAGTCTACAATTATTTATACCAAAACCGATGAAGCGCCAATGTTGGCCACCTATTCGTTCTTACCTATTATTCGTCGCTTTGCCAGCGAAGCTGATATCGATATTGAAGTGAGCGATATCTCTTTGGCTGCACGTGTACTGGCCTGTTTCCCTGATTACCTGACCGACGACCAGAAGGTTGTAGATGCCCTGAACGAGCTGGGCGAAATGACTCAGGATCCAGAAGCTAACATTATCAAGCTGCCAAACATCAGCGCGTCTATTCCACAGTTACGCGCAGCCATTAAAGAGCTCAATGCACTGGGCTTTAATGTGCCGCAGTTTCCTGAAGATCCTAAAAGCGATGAAGAAAAAGATATCCGTGAACGTTACGGAAAAGTGCTGGGTTCTGCCGTAAACCCTGTTCTGCGTGAGGGTAACTCAGACCGTCGTGCACCTACCGCGGTTAAAAACTACGCGAAAAAACACCCACACAGCATGGGAGAGTGGAGTCAGGCATCACAAACTCACGTTGCGCACATGCGCGGCGGCGATTTCTACTCAGGTGAAAAGTCGGTAACAGTAGAGAAAGAAGGTTACGTTAGTATCGAATTTACCGGTAAAGACGGCAGCAAGAAAACGCTTAAGCCGAAAGTTGACTTACTGGCTGGTGAAGTCATCGACGGTATGTTTATGAGCAAGAATGCACTATGCCAGTTCTTCGAAGAGCAAATCGAAGATGCAAAAAACACCGGCATTCTTTTCTCGCTGCACGTAAAAGCCACTATGATGAAAGTGTCTCACCCCATCGTATTTGGTCACTGTGTAAAAGTATTCTACAAAGAGCTATTTGAAAAATACGGCGAACTGTTCGACGAGCTGGGCGTTAACCCTAACAATGGCTTGGGCAGTGTTTATGACAAAATTTCAACTCTGCCTGAGTCGCAGCGTTCTGAAATTGAGCGTGATATCAACAAATGTTACGCCGATCGCCCACCACTGGCGATGGTAAATTCAGATAAAGGTATTTCAAACCTGCACGTACCCAGCGACGTCATCGTAGATGCTTCTATGCCAGCGATGATCCGTAACTCTGGTCAGATGTGGGGTCCGGATGGAAAGCCACATGATACTAAAGCGGTTATTCCGGAAAGTACTTACGCAACTATCTATCAGGAAGTCATTAATTTCTGTAAGACGCACGGTGCATTCGACCCAACGACAATGGGTACGGTGCCAAACGTTGGTCTGATGGCACAAAAAGCGGAAGAGTACGGCTCACACGACAAAACTTTTGAAATGGAAGCCGACGGTATTGTACAGGTAGTTGATCAGGACGGTAACGTACTGATTGAGCACGAAGTTGAAGATGGCGATATCTGGCGTATGTGTCAGGCCAAAGACGCGCCAATCCAGGATTGGGTAAAACTGGCTGTGACCCGCGCCCGTCAATCCGGCATGCCAACGGTATTCTGGCTGGACGACGAACGCGCTCACGATGCGCAACTTATCAAGAAAGTAGAGGCTTACCTGAAAGAGTACGACACTGACGGTCTGGATATTTCAATTATGTCGCCGGTACGTGCTATCCGCTACTCAATGGAACGTGCGATTCGTGGTCTGGATACTATTTCTGTAACCGGTAACGTACTGCGTGATTACCTGACTGACCTGTTCCCAATTCTTGAACTGGGTACCAGTGCTAAGATGCTGTCTATCGTGCCTCTAATGGCCGGTGGCGGTCTGTACGAAACGGGCGCTGGTGGCTCTGCACCTAAGCATATTCAACAGTTTGTTGAAGAAGGTCACTTACGCTGGGATTCTTTGGGTGAATTCCTGGCTCTGGCGGTATCGCTGGAAGATGTTGCTATCAAACACGACAACAACAAAGCGAAAGTGATTGCCACAGCACTGGATAAAGCAACTGAAGCTCTGCTTAACAACGGTAAGTCGCCACTGCGAAAAGTCGGCGAGCTGGATAACCGCGGTAGCCACGTGTATCTGGCAATGTACTGGGCAGAAGAGCTGGCTAAGCAAACGGATGATGCAGAACTGTCAGCGAAATTTGGTCCTGTTTACGACAAGCTGGCAGCCAACATTGATACCATTATCAGTGAAATTGGTGCGACTGAAGGCAAGCCCCAGGATATTGGTGGTTACTACCTGCCTGATGAAGCAAAAACGACTGCAGCCATGCGTCCGAGCGCCACTTTTAATGAAATTCTGGGCGCCTAATCACCGCCTTAATTTCTGATATATGAATAAAACCGGCTTCGGCCGGTTTTTTATTGCCCGTCTTAAACCACCTACTTCAGTAGGTGGTTATCATTCATGAGAGGGCTTTGCCCGTATACCCACCCATGTTAAATCTCCCTTTGATTTTTAGCGAAGTCAAAAAGGAAATTAACATGAGTAGATACGAGAAAGCATCGCATGTGTTCTGGCGATGTCAATATCACATAGTGTGGACACCGAAATATCGGTTTAGGATTTTGAAAAATAAACTAGGGAAGGATGTCTATAGATGCATTCATGTTTATTGGGAGCAACTAGGTTGTATCGTTATGGAATTGAATGTCCAAATCGACCATGTTCACTTAGTTGTAAAGGTCCCGCCCAAGCTATCCATATCGAATTTGATGGGAGCGTTAAAGGGAAAAATAGCTTTAAAACTCATCAGTAAATATCCGCATTTAAGAAAGAATAAGATGTGGGGCAACCACTTTTGGCAGAGAGGCTACTTTGTTGACTCAGTTGGGATAAACGAAGAGATCATAAGACGATATGTTCGTCACCAAGAGAAGGTTGAAAGACAAGAGCAAGCTCAGCTAGCCCTTGAATAGAAGGCCCCCTTTTAGGGGGTTAACGCAAAGCCACCTTCTTTAGAAGGTGGATTCTTTACTGGGTGGAAATACAACCGCTGGTAATGGCAAATGGTTTAAGCTTCGGGCGTGATTTTGAACGGATCCTCGGAGCGATTTTTTATAAAATCAAAAATGTCACGCCGATGCAAACCGATACGCCGGATCTTGAAGGGGCACTAACCGATAAATCTGACCATACTAGACCGTTCAGGTGGTCTGGATATTTTCTTGATTGGTCACGGTCCGGAAGCCAATGAGGCCTTTCATCTGGCTTAGATCAAACCATTTCCCGGAGCCAGAGCCATCATATGGCCGGTATTATTCCAATCTGCAGTTCCATATTTAAGCCCCATATCAGCAAGTTCAAAGCCGGCGGCCATACCGGGTGTAAAAAAAAGGGTAGTCGGTCGTGGATGATGATACGGCCCCGACGAAGATCAAAACTTACGTAAAGGTAATGCAAACCTCATTGCCCCAGGATGAAAAAGAACTGGCAAGGTTACTGGATGACAACCCGGGTTTGTGGATTCGTTTGTACGACAATGTGAGCTCTTTTGTATTGTCGACAATCATAGAGTCGGAGTCAAAATAAAGGGGAGTCGCGGTTACGGTTGAGTCTGCCACTCCTGGTGGATTAAATTATCCGAGGTTATTTAATAGACTTAGTGGACGACGGGAATTTGTTTTCAGGTACCGCCGCATAAGACAAAAGCGATAAAAACGTCAGGCAACCACCGCCCGTATTTATGAAACCCTTTTGATTGATTTACACAAACAAGCCTTACTCGATTTACCGGGTAAGGCTTGTTACTTAATCTATTTCTTGGGGAGATGCGCTACCGCTCTTCGTCCTCGACAATACCAATGTTTTCAGCATGCAGCCCTTTAGGACCCTGCTGAACTTCAAAAGTAACTTCCTGACCTGCTTTTAATGATCGATAGCCTTCCATTTGTATTGTTGAGTAATGAGCAAATATGTCTTCGCCACCTTCCTCGGGCACAATAAATCCAAACCCTTTCGCGTTGTTAAACCATTTAACTTTGCCAACCGCCATACATCGACTTCCTCTTAATCCTTGAACTCACGGGAAACTGTCCCCACAATACAATAAGGCATGGGACAGCTAGTCTTGTGCGTCACTCACAAAACATATTAAAACTGTAGATATTTTGACCGCATTATGCAAGTGCATTTTATTTTTTTTCCGCGCAAATTAATGGTAAAAAAGATGATAAATTGCTTGCAGACGCACTATGATTAAATTATGAGTAAAGGTAACGCCATAAGTATCGATAAGGAACGCTTACTCGAGCAGGAGAGGAAGAAAACTGAACCGCCTCCGATGTATAAGGTCCTATTGAATAACGATGACTACACGCCAATGGATTTCGTGGTAGAAATTTTGATGCGTTTTTTCCGGATGGATGCTGAAAAAGCAAACCAACTGATGCTAACTGTTCATTACCGGGGCAAGGCTGTATGTGGCATTTATACTGCTGAGATAGCAGAAACAAAAGTCATGCAGGTCAATCAATATGCCCGCAAACATCAACACCCATTGATGTGTACGATGGAGCAGGCGTGAGTTATAAACCTAACAGGGGCAATGTATATGCTGAATAAAGAATTAGAGCAGACGTTAAACGAGGCTTTTGTATTCGCAAGAGAGCATCGTCATGAATTTATGACGGTTGAGCACTTGCTGTTGGCCTTGTTAGATAATTCTGCTGCTCAGGAAGCCCTCAAAGCCTGCGGCGCAGATATCGATAATATCCGTGGCGAGCTGGTAGAGTTTGTGAAGGATACCACACCGTTAATCCTCGATGATCAGGCCAGCGATCGCGAAACTCAGCCAACATTGGGTTTTCAGCGTGTGTTACAGCGTGCCGTTTTTCATGTCCAGTCATCGGGTAAAGAAGAAGTCACCGGCGCTAATGTCCTGGTGGCCATTTTCAGTGAGCAGGAAAGCCAGGCAGTATATATACTGAAAAAATCTGACGTAACCCGCCTGGACGTAGTGAATTTCATCAGCCATGGCGTGAGCAAAGCAGAAGACGAAGCGCCTGAATCCAATGAAGCCAGTGAAGAAGCCGCTGAAGGTGAGGAATCCGGCTCGGCATTGGCGAAATATGCCACTAACCTGAACCGTCAGGCGCAGGAAGGGAAGATCGACCCACTTATTGGCCGCGACATGGAGCTGGAGCGGACGATTCAAATTTTATGTCGCCGTCGCAAAAATAATCCACTGTTGGTGGGTGAGGCTGGCGTAGGTAAAACCGCGATTGCCGAAGGGCTTGCCTACCGCATTGTAGAAAAACAGGTACCTGAGGTTATCGAAGAGTGCACAGTTTACTCGTTAGACCTGGGCGGCCTGCTGGCCGGTACCAAATACCGCGGCGACTTCGAGAAGCGCTTAAAAGGCATTCTTAAAGAGTTATCGCGAGATAAAAACGCCATCCTGTTCATCGATGAAATTCACACTATTATTGGCGCCGGTGCGGCATCAGGCGGTGTGATGGATGCTTCTAACCTGCTCAAGCCGAAGTTGAGTTCTGGTGAACTGCGTTGTGTTGGTTCAACCACATACCAGGAATATCAGGGTATCTTCGAGAAAGACCGTGCCCTGGCGCGTCGTTTCCAGAAAGTCGATGTGGTGGAGCCAAGCGTAACTGACACTACCAAGATCCTGCAGGGCCTGAAATCACGCTATGAAGAGCACCACAGCGTGCGCTTTACGCAAAAAGCACTGCAGGCGGCGGCGGAGCTGTCGGCCAAGTATATTAATGAACGTCACTTGCCAGACAAAGCTATCGACGTAATGGATGAAGCCGGCGCTAGCCAGCGCCTGTTACCTCAGTCTAAGCGTAAGAAAGTTATAAATGTCGGCGAGATTGAGCAAATCATTGCCAAGATGGCGCGTATTCCGGAAAAATCGGTATCTGCATCAGATAAAGAAGTACTTAAGAATCTGGGCCGTAACCTTAAAATGGTGGTATTTGGCCAGGATAAAGCTATTGAGTCGCTGTCTGATGCAATTCACCTGTCTCGCGCGGGGCTGGGTACTGAAGAGAAACCCATTGGATCTTTCCTGTTTGCTGGTCCTACCGGCGTAGGGAAAACCGAGGTGACTCAGCAACTAGCGAAGATTATGGGCGTAGAGCTGGTGCGCTTCGATATGTCTGAATATATGGAGCGTCACGCCGTGAGCCGCCTGATTGGTGCGCCTCCTGGTTATGTAGGCTTCGATCAGGGCGGTCTGCTGACTGATGCGGTAATCAAACACCCGTATTCGGTGGTACTGCTTGATGAGATTGAAAAAGCGCACAGTGATATTTACAACATTCTGTTGCAGGTCATGGACCACGGTACGTTAACCGACAATAACGGTCGTAAAGTCGACTTCAGAAACGTAGTGCTGGTGATGACAACCAATGCAGGTGTGCAGGAAACTATCCGTACTTCTATTGGTTTTAAACAGCAGGATCACAGTCACGATGCCATGAGTGAAATCAACAAGGTGTTTTCACCGGAGTTCAGAAACCGCCTCGATTCGATTATCTGGTTTAATCACCTTGATACCGATGTTATTCTGCAGGTGGTGGATAAGTTTATAATTGAACTCCAGGCACAACTGGATACCAAAGGCGTTTCACTGGAGGTGTCACCGGCCGCGAGAGCGCATCTGGCCGAGAAAGGCTACGATAAGTCAATGGGCGCGCGCCCAATGTCACGGTTGATTCAGGAGTCGCTGAAGAAAGAGTTGGCCAACGAGCTATTGTTCGGTAAGTTGAGCAACGGTGGTGATGTCAGAGTGGACCTGGAAGACGATAAACTGGTGTTTGTCTATAACTCTGAAGACCAGACCGAGTCAGCAACTGAGTCCAGTGACTAAGTTAGACGCTGACGACCATGAACAAAAAACCCGAACACTTGGTTCGGGTTTTTTTATGCTTATCACATTATCGCGTAAGCTGGCGTAGGCCGGTATGAATTAACGCGCGCGATAGACAATACGACCTTTAGTCAGGTCATAGGGTGTCATTTCCACAGTCACTTTGTCGCCGGTCAGAATGCGGATATAGTTTTTACGCATTTTTCCAGAGATATGCGCAGTCACTATGTGACCGTTTTCTAATTCAACACGGAACATGGTATTTGGCAGGGTATCCAGTACCGTACCTTCCATTTCAATACAATCTTCTTTCGCCATCTAAAGCAATAACCTCAATTAATCACAAATTTTTCGCCGCGCAGACATTAACCAATTCATAGATATAAGTAAAGGATTAAATAAGCTTATTGGCGAATTGCTGGACTAGCGGAGTAAATCAACCATCAAATCGTTACCGCGATTAGCCATTTCACTTACCTGCTGCGCATTTTCAAAGCGCTGCCACTGATGATTAAAATAGCGTTCGTGGGGTAAAAACCGGTGTTTGTAGTTCATTTTATTGCAGTCATCTATCTGATACCCCAAATACAGGTAATGCCTGTTGTGTGCCTGGGTATGATGGATCTGCTGCAGGATCATCCAGGTGCCCAGCGAACGATGATGATAATCCGGATCATAAAAGGTATACATCGCCGAAAAACCATCGCGCTGATCGTGGGTATCGATGACATCCGTTACCGCAACTGCGATTAGCTTGTCGCCATCATAGGCCTCGACAAACAGGGGAGAATTCCATTCACAGGCCAGAAAGCTTTCAAACTGTGCAGGGTTCGGCGGGTACATGCTGCCGTCTGCGTGGCGTTCAGTGATATAACGCTCGTACAACGGGTAGTAATCTTCGCTGGTTTGGGTAGTGGTAGAAGTCCTGAAAGCCTTATTTTTTTTCAGTATGCGTCGCTGGCTTCGCGATGGTGCAAACTCGGCTACCGGTAGCCGAATAGAATGACAGGCAGTACACTGCTGGCAATAAGGGCGGTATACCTGTTCGCCACTGCGGCGGAATCCGGCCTGAATAAGCTGCGGATAATGCATAGCGCAATCTGAATCACTTCCCACATATACCAGCAGTTGCTCTTCCTTATCAGGCAGATAGCTGCAGTCGAATGTTTGGGTAATGCCAAATTTCATATAGGTTATTCACTTAAATCTTGAGCGCACCAGGTACGTTGATAATCTGAACAAATATAGCCGTCCTTATCAAGGGTTTGGTTGTTACGGTACAGGCGGGAGATAAACCCATCGCGCTCAATACTCACTGCACCCAGACTCATCAGATGTTCCGTGGGCATCTGACAATCGATAAAATCACCGCCGTGTTGCTGCATATGATCAACCAGATAAGCCAGCGCGAGTTTGGATGTATTCGGCAGACAGTGAAACATCGACTCGCCGCAAAATACCTTACCCACCGCTACGCCATACAGGCCTCCCACCAGTTCATCATCTTTCCAGACTTCAACCGAATGAGCCAAACCTAATTCATGTAGCGCCTGATAAGCAGCAATCATGTCTTTGGTTATCCAGGTTGATGTCTGGCCGTACTGAATACGCGGGATATGTGCACACTGGTGAATTACCGCAGCAAAATCCTTATTAAGGGTGATATTGTAGCGTTGCTTTCGCATGAGTTTGCGTAAACTGGTGCTCGCACGAAAGGACTCCAGTGGAATAATGGCACGAGGAGACGGGCTCCACCACAGTATGGGCTCACCTTCACTAAACCAGGGAAAGATCCCCTGACTGTAAGCAGTTAGTAATCTGCCAGGCGAAAGATCGGCACCATAAGCGAGTAGTCCATTAGGATCATCCAGTGCATGTTCGACCGGAGGAAAGGGGCTGTCAGGATCCAGGTAGGGCAGAGAAATCATGCAAAAAGCATGGCTGGCGGCGGTTTTGCAGTCACCGCCAGTCAGGACTATTCCTGTGCGTCCAGGAAACGCTCCGCATCAAGCGCCGCCATACAGCCGGTTCCGGCCGAGGTAATTGCCTGACGGTAAATGTGATCTGACACGTCACCGGCAGCAAATACGCCTGGAACACTGGTTTGTGTGGCCATGCCATTCGTGCCGCTGTTCACCTTAATGTAGCCGTCCTGCATATCCAGTTCACCGTCGAAGATGTCGGTATTTGGCTTGTGACCAATGGCAACAAACAGACCCATTACGTCCAGTTCTTCGGTTGCATCAGAGTCGGTTGCTTTAATCCGTACCCCGGTCACGCCCATCTCATCACCAAGCACTTCGTCGAGGGTCCGGTTAAGATGCAGAACTACATTGCCGTTTTCTGCTTTATCAAGCAGACGGTCGGCCAGGATCTTTTCACTACGGAAACTATCACGGCGGTGAATAACATGTACTTCAGACGCAATGTTAGACAAATACAACGCCTCTTCAACAGCGGTGTTACCACCACCGATGACGGCCACTTTCTGGTTACGGTAGAAAAAACCGTCACAGGTTGCACAAGCAGACACTCCTTTACCCATAAAGGCCTGCTCTGAAGGCATACCCAGATATTTTGCTGACGCACCGGTAGCAATGATTAGGGCGTCACAGGTATAAGTTCCGCTATCACCATAAAGGGTGAACGGACGCTTGCTTAAGTCTGTTTTATTAATGTGGTCAAAGATGATATCGGTATTAAATTTCTCGGCATGTTGTTGCATACGAACCATTAGGTCAGGTCCGGTAAGACCTTCCGGATCGCCAGGCCAGTTCTCTACTTCGGTGGTCGTGGTTAACTGGCCACCTTGTTGCATACCGGTGATCAGAGTAGGGGACAGGTTTGCACGGGCTGCATAAACAGCGGCGGTATAACCAGCCGGGCCTGAACCAAGAATGAGTAGACGAACGTGTCTGCTTTCTGCCATGTTTTTCTCCAGTTAATGCCTGACGCAGCAGTACGCGACAAGCACATCATATTGGTTAATGCGGTAGGTGAAAGGTTATTTGCAATAACACTGCACCGTTATAATAAGCTCAGTTATACGCAGTTGCGTATGCTACAGATTACCTGCCGCCCTGCAATCATACGTTATTAAGAGTCATTGTGCGGACGAATCGAATACTTTCAATAGCCGGCTGTGATATTATCTTAAAAGCGGTCTGGAAATTCATCGTTAAATAAACCATTTTCGACATTCCGGACTATTATTAGTAATCAGGCATCTAGTCTTGCTACGTTAAAGCCACCGAAGGTTGCGGTTTTCAGTCACGAGGTTCACTATGGCCCAGTCAGTTACCACTATGCTTAAAGATGGTCAGGAATATATGAAAACCTGGCCGTTAAAACGGGAGCTTTATAGCTTGTTTCCGGATTGCCGTATTGTGGCGGCTACCCGGTTTGCGGTGCGCTTTATGCCCCCAGTAGCTGTACTGGCCTGCGCCACCATGCTCAATACCTTTGGTACGGATTACTTGCCCCAGGCGATTGCCGTAGGAGCGTTTTTCCTGAGTATGCCAATGCAGGGGTTATTGTGGCTGGGCAAACGATCTAATCAGACCCTGCCTCCACAGTTACGTCACTGGTATCAGGAAATACTTACTAAAATGCGGGCTCAGGGGTGTGCAGTGCAAAATCCCCAGCATAAGCCCCGTTATCGTGAATTAGCCCGCCTGCTAAAAACCGCATTTGAAGACTTAGACAAAGCTTTTACCCGCCAGTGGTTTTAAGCCGAGGGCTCTAATACCTGTCTGCATCGGCGGCATTGATACTGTCGCTGGCCACGTACTACCGCATTATGACGGCGGATACTTAATTCAACATCACCACATTCACAGCGATAGCGCACGCTAGGTATATTTAGCGGTGTCAAATCAAATTCATGGCGGGTTTCGGGGACGCAGTTAAAGACTTCCTGCATCATGGCTTGCCATTCCTTACCGTGAGGCTTCACCCGTCCAAACAACTGGTAAACCAACAGATGACTGACTTCATGGGGCAGCACGTCGGAGAAATAAGCGTCTTTATTGTGAGCAAACAATACCGGGTGCAGGTTTATCCGGTTCTGTTGTAAAAACGCCGTGCCTGCATGTCGGCCACTGCGTCTGAAGGTAAGAATGGGACGCGCAAATGCTCGCTCGAAATAGCTATCCGCCTCGAGATATAAATCTGCGAGGCGGTCTTTGATTAACTGCTTATCGCTGGCGGATATCAATGGTTATCCATGACCCGGCAGCTGACACACAGGGTGTAAATGTTCTGTGGATCGTTGAGCGATGAAATCAGATCAACCTGCGCCATGGTTTCACGCACCAGACCAGTCAGCATGTTGTTGTTATCGATCAGATTCAGCTTCAGGGCGTAAATGACCGCCTGCCCAAAAAATTCTTTCCAGAACAACTCTTTCTCAGACAGCTTACGGGTAACATAAACGGTGTCGTAATCTTCTACACCCGCCAGATCGGCGGCGGCTGTTACGGCATCGTCCAGCGTTCCCAGTTCATCTACCAGACCAATTTGCAGCGCATCGGTACCAATCCACACTCGGCCCTGGGCAATGTCATCAACGGCACTGACATCCATTCCGCGTTCGCTGGCAACCAGCGTTATAAATTCACGGTACTTGCTTTCGATACTGCGCTGAATAAGTTGCTTATACAGCGGTTCAATACCACGCAAGGTTGAAAATCCGGCCATTTCCGTGGTGGCGACACCGTCGGTATCGACACCCAGATAGTCTGCGGCATCCTCAAAGGTAGCCAATGCAGCAAACACGCCAATGGAACCGGTTATTGTGCTCGGGCTGGCGAATATCTTGTCTGCCGAGGCTGAAATCCAGTAACCGCCGGAAGCCGCGTAAGTATTCATTGAAACAATCACTGGCTTGCCAGCGCTACGCAGGTTAAGCACTTCCTGACGAATAATTTCAGACGCCGATGCACTGCCCCCCGGAGAGTCAACCTGCAGCACCACCGCTTTTACCTCGTTATCGAGGCGGGCCTGACGCAATAATTGTGCAGTGCTGTTGCCGCCAATGCTACCGGCGCGTTGTTCACCGTCCATGATCGTGCCCTTAGCCACGACCACCGCAATTTTATCGCCCTGATGGGCAACCATGGGCATAGGCGGATTGATTACCCGATTGTAATTGCGGTAGGTGGTGAGTTTGAAACCGGCTTGGTTGTTGTCGTCTTTGCCAACCAGTGCAATAATTTCCTGACGCACTTCCTCGCGGGTTTTGACCTCGTCTACCCAGCCTTTCTGGATCGCGTACTGGGCCGAATTGCCGCCGGCCTGCTCGAAGTTATCCAGCATTTCCTGCAGACTTTCGTCAAAGTTATTGATGTCGACCCCCCGTGCTGCGGCAACATCTGCTTTATATTGCTCCCAGTACTGATTCAGCCAGCGCTCATTCATTTCTTTGGCTGCGTCTGACATATCCTCACGAATGTAAGGCTCTACCGCTGATTTGAAAGTACCGACGCGGAAAATGTGCATATTCACTTTGAGCTTTTCCAGGGCACGTTTGACGTACATACCGTAGTTGGCATAACCGTCAATAGACACACCGCCAATTGGATTGAGGTATACTTTGTCGGCATGGGCCGCCAGGTAATATTGTGCCTGGGAATAGTAGTCGCCTACCGCAATCACTGGTTTCTCTGAGGTTTTAAAGTCATCGATGGCTTCAGCAACGGTACGCAGCTTATCCAGGCCGCCGCCGCGTAAGCCCTGCAGGTTAAGTACAACGGCCTTAATACGCTTATCTGCCTTGGCGTTTTCAAGCACTTTAACCACATCGCGAACCAGCACTTCCGGGTTATCCGGCTCTTCGTCAAACGCTTCCTGAATAAACTCTGAAACCGGGTCAACGGCTGTTTTCTGGATAACGAGGGCGCCATTCAGGGTAAGCATGAGGGCGCTACCGGGAGTTACCTGTGGGACGCTGTCTTCACGGCTGGCAACGGCAATAATGCCGATAATAATGACCAGAAACACCACATTGAAAAATAATTTTCGACAAAAATTCAGGGCGGTCCATAACCCTACAAACAGTGCTTTGGTCCAGCTTTTACTTTTTTCGGCCATACTGACTACTTACCTAATTGACTAAACAACCTAATGTTATCGATTCCAAAAATTATCGCGAGTTAATTTTGTAATGAAATGTTATTGCCTTTACCTATGACGTTTTCCGGTTGCAGAAGCCGGAGGGGATGTCTCACCACTTTCATCCAGCCAGTGCTGAATCAATTTGGCTATCGCTTTGTGGTGTTCATCAGACAGGCTCATAAGCAAGCGTCCCTGACGTTGCTTGTAATTCACCTTGCGCTGGCCTTTCTGCATTAACTGAGAAAAACGACTCATAGATTGAAAGAAATAACGTTATCCCACGGTCTTGATCGTAACTGGCATTATTGGGGTAAACCGTGGTGAGCGCAATTCTCCGTAAGTTAAATACTAAATTAAATGGGATGGCGGTATCTCTAAGCGGTATTCCTTTATTACTTTTAAGGTTATATCTGGCACCGATTATGGCCCAGGCGGGCTGGCAGAAACTGGCTAACTTCGACAGTACGGTAGACTGGTTTGGTAATCCGGACTATGGGCTGGGGTTACCTCTGCCATTTTTACTGGCAGGACTTGCAGCGCTAAGCGAGTTTATTGGAGCTGCGTTTTTAGTGCCAGGTTTTGCTACCCGGTTAACAGCCATACCGTTAATGATCACCATGGTGGTGGCTATGACTACTGTGCACTGGCAGCATGGCTGGATGGCCATCGCGGATGCCGGTAGTTGGTTGGCAGATGGCACACTGTTAGTGAATGAGTCTGTCATGGCGGCTCCAGAGAAGCTGTCCGCAGCTAAGACCATTCTTAATGAATATGGGTATATTGAATGGTTAACCTCTAGTGGTAATTTCGTGATCCTGAATAACGGGATTGAGTTTGCCGCGACCTATTTCATTATGCTCATGGTGTTGTTCTGCTTCGGTGGTGGGCGTTATGTGAGTGTTGATTATTATCTGGCGCGGCATTTTCACCACCAGTAAATTATTTTGCGGGGATTGCACTAAAACCACTTGTCAGTATGCTGGTCTTTTTGTGAAATAGCCCGTATCAGCACGGTACATTATTTATTTTACCAGAAGGAGAGCACTATGGATGCACTGGAACTCGTTATCAATCGTCGCTCACAACCCAGACTAACCGCGCCAGCGCCAGCAGGTGAGGCATTGGAAAACATTAAACGAGCCGCGTTGCGGGCGCCGGACCACGGGGCTCTTAAGCCATGGCGATTTATTGTTTGTGAAGGTAAAGGGCTCGACAAGCTTGGTGCTTTGTTTGAGCAGTCAGCTATCGATAACGATAAAACTGAGCGTGAAATTCAGCGCGCACCGCAATTACCCACCCGAGCGCCAATGATTATTGTGATCACCACGGCCTATCAGGATCACGAAAAAGTACCTCAGATAGAACAGTTCGCATCGGCTAGTTGTGCAGCCATGGCCATGCAAATGGCTGCTGTGGCCCAGGGTTTTCAGGGCATGTGGCGGACCGGTGAGTATGCCCATTGCAATATTGTAAAAGAAGGGCTGGGTGTGTCTGCAGACAATGAAATTGTTGGTTTCTTATATCTTGGCACACCGGCCCAGGATGTGCCTCTGAAGCCTGAGTTGCTTGCTGACGACTTTTTTACCCACATGAATTAAGCTGAACGATTAACGTGAAGTTCTGTGATGTATTGCAGACATAAAAAAACCGGTGCTAAGCACCGGTTTTCTGTTTATGTTTATTGTACTTATTCAACCACAATAATTTTAATCGCGTCGGTGGCGCCAATAGTCTCCATCCGATCACCGTGGGTCAGGATTACAATATCACCGTTCTCCACCAGATTTTTCTCTTTCAGCAGAGCTACGACATCTTTACGCAGTTCCCCGGGTGCGCTGTCACGAGAGTCAAAGAAAACTGGTTTTACGCCACGGTATAAAGCCATTAGGTTGAGCGTTTCTTCGTGACGGGACATGGCAACAATAGGCAAGGTAGTGGTGATACGCGACATCAAACGCGGCGTGCTGCCACTTTCAGTCAAACCTACAATGGCTTTTACGCCCGGCAGGTGATTGGCTGCATAAACCGCTGATAAGGCGATAGTCTCGTGTACAGAACCAAATAACTCGTCCATACGGTGCTTGGAGATTTTCACGCTTGGGTGCGTTTCTGCGCCTTCACAAACCCGGGCCATGGCTTTTACCGTCTCAACCGGATAGCTACCTGCCGCAGTCTCTGCTGACAGCATTACCGCATCGGTACCGTCAAGCACGGCGTTTGCGACGTCCATAACTTCAGCGCGGGTAGGCATTGGGCTTTCAATCATCGACTCCATCATCTGAGTTGCCGTGATCACTACTTTGTTTAACTGACGAGAACGCGCGATCAGTTTTTTCTGTACACCAACCAGCTCGGCATCACCAATTTCCACACCCAAATCGCCACGAGCAACCATTACCGCATCGGATGCGCTGATGATGTCGTCAATGGCTTCTTCAGTCGCAACGGCTTCGGCGCGTTCAACCTTGGCGCAAATTTTAGCTTTGCAGCCTGCTGCTTCGGCCAGTTCGCGGGCATAGTTTAAATCTGCGCCAGTACGAGGGAACGAAACCGCCAGGTAGTCTACGCCAATTTCAGCAGCCGTCAGAATATCGCGCTTATCTTTCTCGGTCAGCGCTTCAGCCGACAGACCGCCGCCCAGACGATTGATACCTTTATTATTTGACAGTTTGCCGCCTACGGTCACCTTGGTAAGCACTTTACGGCCCTCAACGCCGGTTACTTCAAGTTGGATTCGACCGTCGTCGAGTAACAGGATATCGCCTGTGCTAACGTCGTCAGGCAATGCCTTATAATCGATACCAACCTGTTGTTCATTACCGGCGTCGCGGTCCAGCTCTGCGTCCAGAACAAACGGGTCGCCTTCATTAAGAAAGACTTTATCGTTGGCAAAACGTGAAACCCGGATTTTCGGCCCCTGCAGGTCGCCTAAAATCGCTACGTATTTACCTAGCTTGGCTGCGGCTGCTCGGACACGCTTGGCGCGCTCAATATGATCTTCGGCCTGGCCATGGGAAAAATTCATGCGTACTACGTTTGCACCGGCGGCAATAATCGCTTCAATTTTTTCTTGCGTGTCTGTAGCAGGCCCTAAGGTAGCCAGGATTTTCGTTCTTCTAGTCATGTGTGTTATCGCTTGTTAATAGTTTATGTGGGACAACCAGTGATTAAGTATAGCTGAAAATCTATTTCGTAATTTAATTACAAAATAGTAGACGAATTTGACCAAATTGTGAATGGTTGATTAAAGATTCTTTATGATGGTCCGAACAGCTGTGGCAATAAAAAGTAACACAAATGAACCGCTGACCGCTGAACAGGCGAGCGAATGAAGGGGAATGACAGGGGGATGATTGAACGCTAAAATTTTTGCGGGGCAACATAAAGCGGGTAGGGTAATCGACCCGCTTCGGGATGATCAGCCTTCGTTGCCGCGTTTTTCGTAACGGGATCCGCGCAGCGTATCTTTAACGCGCTTAAGATTTTCACGAAATTTATTGCCTCGACGCAATGTAAATCCGGTGGCAAGCACATCTACCAGGGTTAACTGAGCTATTCGTGAGGCCATGGGCATATACATATCAGTATCTTCCGGCACCTCCAGCGATAAAACATAGGTACACTCGTTAGCCAGCGGGCTGTCAGCCGATGTAATACCCACTACCGTAGCATCGTTAGCTTTGGCTATCTGGGCTATTTCAACCAGACTTTTTGTGCGGCCTGTATGTGAAAACAACATAACGACGTCGCCTGAATTACAGTTCATACAGCTCATGCGCTGCATCAGAATATCTTCAAAATACACGACCGGGACATTAAAGCGGAAAAACTTGTTCAGTGCATCATGGGCTACTGAGGCTGATGCACCCAGGCCAAAAAACGAGATACGCTGCGCCTGGGTTAACAGGTCAACCACCCGGTTGACGGTGTTCACACAAACTGACTGACGGGCAACTTCCAGCGACGCCATGGTAGACTCAAATATCTTATTGGTATATTCATCCGGGCCGTCACTCTCGTCTACATGCCTGTTAACGTAAGGCGTACCGTTGGCCAGACTTTGCGCCAGGTGCAGTTTAAAATCCGGAAAGCCTTTAGTGTCAAGACGACGGCAGAAACGGTTAACCGTTGGTTCGCTAACATCTGACAATTTAGCCAGAGTTGCTATACTGGAATGAATCGCCGACTGAGGATTTGCCAGTATCACTTCTGCCACCTTTCGCTCTGATTTGCTGAACGCAGATTTGTGCTGTGTGATTTTCTCTAAAATATTCATATTATTTTCAATAACACTGAGTGTGAAATGTGTGTTCTCCCAGGCGCTATACTACTGAATATGAAAGATCGTACAAGAAAAATGTAATTTATTAACATGATTTGCGGTATTTCATCTCGAAATTAAACTTCAGGATGATCACATTTGATAAAATGGCGGTTGCTTTAAAATTAATATTGTATGACTAATGGTGGGTGGATAGGCTTAATTTTACTTACATATCGAGCAAAAAGCACTGTTGGTTTGAATAAACGTTACCGTTATACATCGAGTAGCCGGCCGGGTAAAAAGAGGGCTGCAGGCCCTTTTTATAGATTACTACTTTGGTTATATTTAGGCTAAACTTACACGATTAAGTCCTCGCCACTCATAGGTTAGGCTGAGAATCTTAGAAGGAATTTTTTTGTTAATTCAAACGCGAAACAAAAGTTGTAATTTTACTACATTTGTTGTTAACTATATGACAACAAATTACCACGATGGCATGCTGTAACACAGCAGCCGACTGTATAAATTGAAATAAGGCCAAATTCATGGTGATGGATAGTTCTTTTGAAGCCTGCGATTTTGTGTTGTTCGGTACCAAAGGTGACCTCTCTAGGCGCAAACTGCTGCCGTCTTTATACCAACTCGAAAAAGCAGGGTTGTTGCATCCGGATACAACGATTGTAGGTGTGGCTCGTCAGGAGCTTACTTCCGAAGATTACGTTGAAGAAGTCAAGAATGCACTGGCTGAGTTTGCCGGTGAAACGGTTTGCGAAGACACCTGGGACAAATTTAAAGAAAGACTCGCGTATGCGCAAATCGATATGAAAGATATCGCCAGCTACGCAACATTAGAGTCTCATGTTAACCCGGACCGCACCATGGTTTGCTACCTGGCCACCCCTCCAGCCATCTATGGTGACATCTGCCGCGGTTTACATGGTTGTAATATCATTGACTCAAGCGTGCGCCTGGTGCTGGAAAAGCCTATCGGCCATGATTTAAAATCGTCAAAAGTCATCAATGAACAGGTGGCTGAATATTTCAATGAAAACCAGATTTACCGTATTGACCACTACCTGGGCAAAGAAACGGTACTTAACCTGATTGCGTTGCGTTTCGCTAACTCTATTTTTACCACTAACTGGGATCACAACTGCATTGATCATGTACAGATTTCAGTGGCGGAGTCGGTGGGCATTGAAGGCCGCTGGGGTTACTTCGACGATGCTGGTCAGATGCGTGACATGGTGCAAAACCACCTGTTACAAATTCTCTCGCTGGTTGCCATGGAGCCGCCTGCAAACCTTAACGCCGATAGCATTCGGGACGAAAAGCTAAAAGTACTTAAAGCCTTACGTCCAATTAATGCCAGTAATGTGAATGACGTAACCGTACGCGGTCAGTACACCGCTGGTTTTGTTAAAGGCAAGGAAGTCCCGGGGTATCTCGAGGAAGATGACGCCAACACGGTAAGTAAAACCGAGACTTTCGTGGCGATTAAAGCCGAAATCGACAACTGGCGCTGGGCTGGTGTGCCGTTTTATCTTAGAACCGGTAAACGTCTGCCTACCAAGGTGTCTGAGGTTGTTATTTACTTTAAACGCCAGCCACACAACCTGTTTACGGAAAGCTTCAGCGCACTACCACCGAACAAGCTGGTGATTCGCCTGCAACCTGATGAAGGTGTAGAAATCACCGTAATGAACAAGGTGCCAGGGCTAACCAGCAGAGGGTCAATGGATTTACAGAAATCCAAGCTTAACCTGAGTTTTTCGGAAGAGTTTTCGGACGACCGGATACCGGATGCTTATGAAAAACTATTGTTGGAAGTGATGCTTGGCAACCAGGCGCTGTTCGTACGTCGTGACGAAATTGAACAGGCGTGGACCTGGGTTGATTCAATACTGGCAGCATGGCGCACCAGTAATGAACCGCCAGAACCTTATCAGGCAGGCACATGGGGGCCGGTGGCTTCGATTGGATTGCTGGCTCGTGAAGACCGCAGCTGGTACGAAAGTAAAATCACAAAGAAAAAATAATATGCCATTAACACAATCATTATATGAAAGTGCTGAAGCGCTGAATGAGGAATTTGCTGCAGAGGTCGCTGAAAAGCTGTCCGAGGGCATTGCTCAGCGCGGGCGGGCAAGTCTGATGGTCAGCGGTGGTCGTACACCGTTACCGCTGTTTAAAGCTTTGAGTGAAACCGATATCGACTGGGCCAGTGTCGATGTTTCACTGGTGGACGAACGCTGGGTTGAAGAGAGCAGTGATGCCAGTAACACCCGGTTGGTCAAAGAAAACCTGTTGGTCGGCAAAGCCCGTGCAGCGCGTTTTATCGAGATCAAATCGGCTGAGGCCGACGCCACCGACGCTGCGGTAGCCTGCGAAAGCCGTTTATCAGCGATGTCACAGCCATTTGACGTGCTGATCCTGGGCATGGGCGAAGACGGACACACTGCTTCATTGTTCCCATGCTGTGAACAACTCGAAGATGGCCTGTCCATGAACAGCGGTCGTGTGTGTATTGCTACGCAGCCGACTACCGCCCCGCATCAGCGTATGTCGCTGACACTGCCGGCTATTGTAGCCAGCCGAAATATCTATCTACACCTGACCGGTGATAAAAAACGTCAGGTACTTGAAGACGCAGTTGCCAATGCCACGGCCACTGAAAAGCCAATTGTTGCTGTGATTAACGCAGTACAAGTGACCTTGAAATGGGCACCGTAGGAGTCAGTAATGAATATACAGGTAAACGAAGTTACGCAGCGCATCATTGAGCGCAGTAAAGCCAGCCGTCAGGCCTATCTGGCAAAAATCGAGCGCGCCCGGGGACAGGGGCCACACCGTGGCGTGTTGTCCTGCGGTAACTTAGCGCACGGATTTGCAGCCTGTAACACCAGTGACAAATCAGATCTGCGTAGCATGACAAAAGCTAACATCGCGATTGTGTCATCGTATAACGATATGCTGTCAGCACACCAGCCTTATGAAACATACCCGCAGATTATTAAGGAAGCGGTTAAAGAAGTGGGCAGTGTGGCACAGTTCGCGGGTGGCGTACCGGCCATGTGTGACGGCGTTACCCAGGGTAACCCGGGCATGGAACTGAGTCTGATGAGCCGCGACGTGATTGCCCAGGCGGCAGCCGTTGCCTTATCTCACAACATGTTCGACGGTGCCATGATGCTGGGTATCTGTGACAAGATTGTGCCCGGCTTGCTAATCGGCTCGTTGTGCTTTGGTCACCTGCCTACTGTATTTGTACCAGCCGGCCCGATGCCAAGTGGTTTGCCTAATAAAGAGAAAGCCCGGGTTCGTCAGGCTTTTGCTGAAGGCAAGGTTGGCCGCGATAAATTACTTGAAGCAGAGTCCCAGTCTTACCATTCAGCGGGCACCTGTACTTTCTACGGTACCGCTAACAGTAACCAGCTAGTGGTTGAAATGATGGGGCTGCATTTACCTGGTTCATCTTTTGTTAACCCAGGCACTGAAATGCGTGATGCGCTGACCAAAGCCGCCTCACGCCAGGTAACACGCCTGACTGCGCTGGGCGATAACTACACGCCAATCGGTCATATCGTTGACGAGAAAGCTATTGTTAACGGTATTGTGGCATTACTGGCGACGGGAGGGTCAACTAACCACACCATGCACCTTATCGCCGTTGCACGTGCCGCCGGCATTATCGTGACCTGGGATGATTTTTCAGAGCTGTCTAATGCGGTGCCGCTGTTAACCCGGATTTATCCGAATGGTTCTGCTGATATTAATCACTTTGTGGCGGCAGGCGGCATGGCGCTGTTGTTCAAACAGTTACTCGATGCCGGACTTATCCATAACGATGTGAAAACCATCGTTGGTGACGGATTGGAGCTATATACCAAGGAACCCGCACTGCAAGACGGTGAAATTACCTGGCGTGATGGCCCGGTTAAATCTCATGACACTGAAGTATTCGCCAGTGTTGAAGCACCCTTTAAACCTGATGGTGGCCTGAACGTATTGTCAGGTAACCTGGGCCGGGCAGTGATCAAAACATCTGCACTGCGTAATCCGCATTGTACGCTTAAAGCACCAGCCGTGGTATTTGAAGACCAATACCAGTTGGACGCCGCGTTCAAGTCTGGTGAACTGGATAAAGACTGTATTGTGGTTGTACGTTTCCAGGGGCCTGCTGCGATTGGTATGCCAGAACTGCACCGTTTAACACCACCTCTGGGTGTACTGCAGGATCGTGGCTACAATGTCGCACTGGTTACCGATGGCCGTATGTCCGGTGCATCCGGTAAAGTACCGGCCGCCATCCATGTCACACCAGAAGCTTTCTTAGGTGGCCTGTTGGCAAAAGTTGAAACAGGCGACATGATTGAGTTGGATACCAAAACGGGTGCTCTGACGCTGCACGTTGACGAAGCGACACTGGCGCAACGTACCCCGGCAGTAGCAGACCTGACCATGCAGCATGAAGGCATGGGGCGCGAATTATTTGGTGGTATGCGTGGTGTGATTTCTGGTGCTGAAGAAGGTGCCTGTACACTGTTTTACACGCAGGAGCAAAATGTATGAGCGCCTGGTTTGTCGCAGATGTGGGCGGCACGAACATTCGTGTTGCCACAATAACCGAAAGCGGCTTGAGCAATATTAAGAAGTATCTTTGTAACGACTTTGCCAGCATTGATATTGCTCTTAAACAGTATTTCTCAGATACCGGCGAAACCTTCAGTGCCGGCTGTATTGCCATTGCCTGTCCGGTTACCGGTGATGAAGTCGCGATGACTAATCACAGCTGGACTTTTTCGCAGCGCGCCTTAAAGCAGCAGCTCGAACTTCACGATTTGCATGTGATAAATGACTTTACTGCCGTCGCCCACTCACTGCCGGTATTAGGCGCTGAACAACTTGTCCAGATTGGCACCGGTCAGTCTGTTGATAAAGGTAACGTTGCAGTTTTTGGTGCCGGCACCGGTTTAGGGGTTGAGCACATGATGCTCACTGCTGAAGGGTGGAAGACGCTCGACGGCGAAGGTGGTCATGTAGACTTTGCACCGGTGGATGAAACAGACATCGTAGTTTGGCGTCATCTGCAAAACGAACTTGACCGGGTATCTGCCGAAGATGTGTTATCAGGTCGCGGATTAGTCAATATCTATCGTGCTCTGGCGTTGCATCAGGGTATAGAGCCCGCAATTACCGATCCGTCTCAGGTGACTGAACAGGCATTAAATGGGCAGTGCGAAGTCTGTTTATCAGCGTTGACCCAATTCTGTCGGATCATGGGGAGTTTCGCCGGTAACCTGGCACTGAATCTGGCTACAACCGGTGGTGTGTTTATTGGTGGCGGCATCGCTACCCGCTTCACGGAGTTTCTGGTCAACAGTGATTTCAGAGCCCGTTTTGAAGCCAAAGGACGCATGAAACATTACGTTAAAGATATTCCGACATACCTGATTAATGAACCGGACCACGGATTATTAGGCGCATCAGCGTATTTACAACAACAGATTGCGAGTTGATTTTATGACTAATTGGAAATGTTCACCTGCAGACATCTTCGCCGCAGGTCCGGTAGTGCCGGTACTGGTTATTGAAGATGTGGAAAAAGCGGTGCCGCTGGCTCATGCTCTGATGGCAGGTGGTATTAAAGTACTGGAAGTGACCTTACGTACACCGGCTGCGCTGGATGTAATTAAACGAATTGCAGATGAAGTTCCTGATGCGTTAATCGGTGCTGGCACAGTGACCAATGCTCAGCAGCTAAAACAGGTCGTAGAGGCGGGCGCTAAGTTCGCAATCAGCCCGGGTATGACTGATGACCTGTTAAAAGCGGGTCACGACTTTGAAATCCCACTTATTCCTGGTATTTCATCAACCTCTGATCTGATGAAAGCCAAAGACGCTGGTTATACTTACCTGAAGTTTTTCCCGGCTGAAGCGTCTGGTGGTGTTAAAGCCATTAAATCTATCAGTGGTCCTTTCCCTGAAACGGTATTTTGTCCTACCGGCGGTATTGGTCCGAATAACTACAACGAATACCTGGCGTTACCGAACGTACGCTGTGTAGGAGGTTCGTGGTTGGCGCCGGATGATGCTATCAATAACGGCGATTGGGATCGCATTACCCAACTGGCCAAAGAAGCAGTAGCTAACGCCAGCAAATAGTATTTTTTGCCAGAAAACAAAAAGGGTACGTTTTCGGACGTACCCTTTTTTCATGCTTCTATTTTTATGTTTCTCGGCGGCAAGACTGATTAACTAATTACCTGAGTAAGCGTATGGACATCGCCCGGATTAAGGGTCGTGCCATTAGTTACCGCGGATTCGACACACAGCATTTGCTTATAACCGAAAGCATCCATGTCGCTCATGCTGGCAGCTGATTGCCAGGGATTCCACACCACAATGCTATCGTGACCGGCTGAGCCAATAGTAATATAAGGCGTCTGATTGGCGACGATGGTTAACGTTTGTGGCGACTCCTGATGGATCCGATCGGTTTCGCCACTGAACGTGTACGGCGCTGGTGTCGGCTTTACTGCCCAATTTTCCAGTTTGTCTTTATATTCACCAGAGAAGCCTTCTAGCACCACGTCGGCGATGTTGTTCACATCGAAATAGGTATGCAGGGCGCAATTCAGTGTAAATGCCCGTTGTACTTCAAGGTTGGTGGTTTCAAGACTAACTGTCAGCTCGCTGGCTATTTTGAGGCGTAACTTTACCGCGCAGTCATAGGTAAATCCGGGCCCTTGAGTTGTGGCTGGTGTCAGTACCATCTCAGAGGTCGTACCGTCGCAGTTAAACTCACAGATGTCCCACATCTGGGTGCGCAGAAAACCGTGTGAGGGCAGATCGCCTTTAGCTTTGCCATGGGCATCACTAAACCAGGGCCAGCAAAGCGGAATACCGCCGCGAATAGGGCGTTCACCATTAAGAACGGCTACCGGGCTAACCCATAAGCGGTCGCGGTTGTCATGGCTGGGAATAAACGACAGCACGTGTCCGCCAAACAGACTAATACGACAATTTGCTGATGCGTTGGAAACGGTAACGAAGCGATTACCGTCTTTCTCTTCTATTTGGTAAGATTGGTCATTCATTCGTGATATCCCTTGACCCTGTTTGTTGGTCAGTTAAGTCTGTACTTAATGCCATTTATTGTTGTTGACATCCGTGTCACCTCAATTTACTTCTGGCCACGCTGTGTAACGGGCAATGAGCAGAATTATACACCTTTGCCAGTCAGACTAACCGCAACGCGCTGATGTCGAACATTCTGAGGTGGCGCGGCAACGCTTATCTTGCCTGATAAATAAAAAAGGTGCGATAAAAATCGCACCTTTTTCATCACAAGCGGAACGGATTACTTGCTGATGTGAGCAACCAGTTCAAGTACCTTGTTTGAATAACCCCATTCGTTGTCGTACCAGGATACGACTTTCACGAAAGTATCGGTCAGGGCAATACCTGCGGTAGCGTCAAATACACTTGTACGTGCATCGCCAACAAAGTCAGTGGAAACTACTGCATCTTCGGTGTATCCAAGAACGCCTTTCAGCTCGCCTTCAGAAGCGGCTTTCATGGCTTCACAGATGGCTTGGTAGCTGGTTGGTTTGGCCAGGTTTACGGTCAGGTCAACCACAGATACGTTAGGCGTAGGCACGCGGAACGCCATACCGGTTAACTTACCGTTAAGGGCAGGAATGACTTTACCTACCGCTTTTGCTGCACCAGTTGATGAAGGAATGATGTTCTGACCCGCACCGCGGCCACCACGCCAGTCCTTATGAGACGGGCCATCAACGGTTTTTTGGGTTGCAGTGGTGGCGTGAACCGTCGTCATCAGACCGTCAACAATACCAAACTTGTCGTTCAGTACTTTAGCCACTGGCGCCAGACAGTTAGTGGTACAGGATGCATTAGAAACAATGCTCTCACCCGCATAGCTGTCGTGGTTTACACCCATAACAAACATCGGTGTGTCATCTTTTGAAGGTGCAGACATGACTACTTTCTTAGCGCCGGCTTCGATGTGCTTGCTGGCGGTCTCTTTCGTCAGGAATAAACCGGTAGATTCGACAACAACGTCGGCATCCACTTCTGACCAGTTTAACTGGGCCGGATCTCTTTCTGAAGTAACACGGATCTTCTTACCGTTAACGATCAAATGGCCGTTATCAACGCTTACGTCAGCGTCGAAGATGCCATGTGTCGAATCGTACTTTAATAGGTATGCAATGTAATCTGGGTCTAATAAATCATTAATACCAACTATTTCAATATCTTGTCTGCTTTGTGCAGCACGCATCACGAGTCGTCCGATGCGGCCAAACCCATTGATCCCGACGCGAATTGTCATAACATGCCTCTGTATCGTTAGTTAATAGATTGAAAAATAATTACGTAAAGTATGGATCAAAACTACACCCAAGGCAAAACTTTATGCTAGTTTTGTTGCAAAATTACAGAATTGCCAATGCAAACGTATTCAATTTTACGTCTGAACATCTTCAACAATAATGTAGAGTATTGTTAAATGGCTTATGCCACACGGTTTGCTTTTCAGGCGAACCTCACACACAGGAACAACTATGACTAATCAGGTTTTGCAAAAGCTTGTCGAAATGCGGGGCGTAGAAACCCAATACGTTGATGCATGGGGTAACCCAGCGACAATTTCCGAAACCAGTAAAGCGAAACTTCTTCAGGCTCTCGGGTATGACATCAGTAACGAATCAGTGATAGCTGAACAGCTCGATACGGAAATCGCTACGGTATGGTCTCAGCTGCTCGATCCGGTTTGTGTGCAGCGCAATGATGACGAAAAACAAATTCGCCTACGCTTGCCACTGGCTTCGGTCAATACGGAATTCACCGTTAATATCGACCTCGAAGAAGGCGAGAACCATACTTTTACAGTTATACCAGTTGATCAAACGTTGCTCAATGTTGGCGTTGTTGATGACCTGGAATTTCATGAATACAGTATAGCACTTCCACAGCAACTGCCCTGCGGCTACCATGGTATCTCATTGTGTGAAGGGCAAACCGTTATCGCAGACATGCGCTATATCGTAGCCCCCACTGCCTGTTATCAGCCTGAGGCCATCACGGCAGGCAAAAAGTTGTGGGGCCTGAGTGTGCAACTCTATTGTTTGCGCAGCGAAAATAACTGGGGCATTGGTGACTTTTCTGATTTGGCCCAGTTAGTCAGTAAAGCCGCCAAACAGGGCGCAGGATTTATCGGTCTGAATCCTATTCATGCGCTTTATCCTTCAAATCCTGAAGCGTGCAGCCCTTACGGACCGTCTTCCCGACGCTGGTTAAATTTTCTTTATATAGATGTCACGGCATTACCCGAGTATAACAGTGCTGCAGTACAGGCTGTGGTGAACGCGGCGGACTTTCAGGCTCGCCTCGAAACAGCACGACGCGTGGAGTATGTCGACTACAGCCTGGTGACAGAGCTTAAAATGGCCGCACTGAACAGCTTGTTTGATGAGTATTACAACGCTTACCTGAAGAAGAACAGCAAACAAAACCGTGAATTTAAGGCTTTTATTCAGGCCGGTGGTGAAAGCCTTCAGATGCAGGCCACTTATGATGCCATGCAGGAATCCCTGCAAAATGAGGGTAAGGATGCCTGGGGCTGGCCGGTATTCCCGGAAAACTGGCGCGATTTCCACAATGAAGCGGTGGCAAAATTTGCCAAAAAACACAAAAAGCGCGTGCAGTTTTACATGTTCCTGCAATGGCAGGCGGCAGAGCAGCTCGAAGCAGCCAATCAGGCTGCTATTGCTGCCGGTATGCCAGTAGGGATTTATCGTGACTTAGCGGTGGGGGTAAGCGAGGGCAGTGCCGAAATCTGGGGTAATAAAGACCTTTATTGCACCGCTGCCAGTGTGGGGGCGCCGCCGGATATTCTTGGTCCGCTCGGACAAAACTGGGGCTTGCCACCGATGGATCCTGAAATACTCTATCAACAGGCCTATCAACCGATCATTGATCTGTTTACCAGCAATATGCAATCTTCCGGCGCGCTGCGGATTGACCATGCCATGGGACTGTTACGCCTGTGGTGGGTATGTCAGGGAGATCACGCTAAAGAAGGTGGTTACGTGTATTACCCGCTGGCAGATTTGCTGGGCATTCTGGCGCTGGAAAGTCATCGTCATCAGGCGATGGTGATAGGCGAAGACCTGGGAACTGTACCGGAAGAAATTCGTCAGGTACTGGCTGATAACGGCGTGTATTCTTATCGCGTATTCTTTTTTGAAAAGGCTGAGGACGGCGGTTTTTATTCACCGGCTCACTATCCTCAGCAGAGTATGTCTACCCTGACCACCCATGATATGCCAACCCTGATTGGCTACTGGCATTGCCTGGATTTGGAACTGGGTAAGCAATTAGGCTTGTATACCGACGACGATGTGCTACAAACCCTGTATGCTTCCCGTCACGAAGATAAGCAGGAAATTCTTAACTCACTGCACGGCCATGGTCGGGCAGGGGATGAAGTTGGTAGAGATGTAAATGTCACTGGTATGAGCCGTGAACTCAACTTCGCCTTGCAGACCCATATGGCCTATGGCAGCAGTGCGTTACTGAGCCTGCAACTTGAAGACTGGCTACAAATGGATAAACCGGTCAATATTCCGGGAACGTTTATGGAGTATCCAAACTGGCGACGTAAGCTATCACGCAATCTTGAAAGCATTTTCGCCGATGAGGATATTCAGGCGCTTGCCGCTGGCATTGAAGCGGGCCGTCAGGAAGCCGGTCGCCAAAACACCGATCGCTAACAGGACAGAACGTAAGTTAATCGCAACGCCGCAAATGAAGTAGGAGTCAGGAATGCAATTTGAAGGACAGTTAGCCCAGGCACAGTGCCAGCACCCGTTCGCCGTGTTAGGCCCGCAATTTAATGGCACGAATACCTTTGTGCAGTACTGGCAACCAGGCGCGCAGGCCGTTGAAGTGGTCGATGCAGTGTCGGCTGAATCGCTGGGTACGCTGGCATCTATAAACGGAGACGGGCTGTTCAATGGCGTCATTGAAGGGCTCAGCCGCACGTCTGCCTATCAGTTGAAAGTTACCACTGAAGACGGTGAATCGCTGGTTACTGACCCGTATCAGTTTCAGACCGAAGCCTATCATGCTGTGCACTTTATTGATCATCAGCCGCAAAACCTTTACCGTCAGGCTGGGGCGCAGCATATTACCCTGGAACGCGACGGATTCAGCGGCCAGGCCATAAGATTTGCGGTGTTTGCACCAAATGCCTCGGCGGTATCGGTGATTGGCGACTTTAACGGCTGGGACGGGCGCTGCCACCCAATGCAAAAAACCGATATGGGGTACTGGGTGCTGGTTGTTCCCGGTCTTGCTGATGGTACGCGGTACAAGTATCAGGTGAAGGATGCTAATGGTCATCAGTTACCGCACAAAGCCGATCCGCTGGGATTTTATGCCGAACAATATCCTTCCCATGCGTCGTTGATTTACGATCACGAACGCTATGAATGGCAGGATGCAAAGTGGCTTGAAAAAACAGCAAGGCAGAATAAATACCAGACTCCCATGAGCGTGTATGAGGTGCATCTGGGCTCGTGGAAGCGGCCGGGTAACCCTGAGCAGCGCTATCTCAGTTACCGCGATCTGGCTGAACAACTGGTCGCCTATGTGACTGAACTGGGCTACACCCACATTGAGTTGTTGCCGGTTTCTGAGTTTCCGTTCGATGGCTCCTGGGGCTATCAGCCGGTGGGTTTATTTGCTCCCACCAGTCGGTTTGGTTCGCCTGACGATTTTAAGTTTTTTGTTGATATCTGCCACCAGAATGATATTGGCGTTATTATTGATTGGGTACCGGCACACTTCCCGGAAGATGGCCATGGTCTCGCCCGTTTTGACGGCAGTCATGTGTATGAGTACGCCGATCCACGGCGCGGCTGGCATCCCGACTGGAACTCCTGTATCTATGACTTTGGTAAGGATACGGTGAGACAGTTCCTGGTTGCCAATGCCCTGTACTGGCTCGAGCACTTTCACGTTGATGGTCTGCGCGTCGACGCGGTGGCCAGTATGTTGTACCTGGATTATTCACGGGAAGATGGCGAATGGATCCCCAATGTTCACGGCGGTAATGAAAACCTCGAGGCAATCAGTCTGCTGAAATGGATGAACGAGGAAGTCTATCGTCATTTCCCGCACGCGATGACGATCGCCGAAGAATCTACCAGCTTTCCGAAAGTGTCACGGCCGGTTTTTGATGGCGGGCTAGGCTTTGGTTTTAAGTGGAACATGGGCTGGATGCATGACTCTTTGCATTATATCAGCAAGGATCCGGCCTATCGTACTTACCACCACTCTGAAATGACCTTCAGCATGGTATATGCCTTTGACGAGAATTTTGTGTTACCGATTTCCCATGACGAAGTCGTCCATGGCAAAGGCAGTCTGATCGGTAAAATGCCTGGTGACGAATGGCAGCAGGCGGCCAATCACCGCTGTTATGCCGCTTTTATGTTTGGTCACCCGGGCAAAAAGCTCAATTTTATGGGCAATGAAATTGGCCAGAGTAGTGAATGGAATCATGATGCATCGGTTGACTGGCGTTTGTTGGACTTTGACAAGCACCAGGGTATACAACGCCTTTACCGTGATTTAAATCACCTTTACAAGGCTTTGCCAGCCTTACATGAACAGGACCACGATCCAGCCGGGTTTGACTGGATTGACCTGCATAACCATGAACAAAGTGTGTTCTCTTTTGTGCGTCACAGCTTAACTGGTATACAGCAGGTTTATGTGATTAGTAACATGACACCTGCACCGCGGGAAAACTTTCGCCTTGGCGTGCAGCGGCCGGGAGAATACCAACTGGTATTAAACACCGATGATCGCGTATATTGGGGCAGTGGCGCTGCAACACCGCAGCAGTGTGTGGCTGAACCGGTACCATGGAATCAACAGCCTTACTCGATTAATGTGAACTTACCCCCACTGGCAACTTTATTCATCGTATTTAACAAGGAGTGACCTTGAGCGGCGCACGGAATTATTCCTCCAGGGAGGTAAATTTAGGCAGTCCTTTTCCATTGGGCGCTACGCTAACGGAAGATGGCTGTAATTTTGCGGTGACTTGTACCGACGCAAGAGCGGTTATTCTGTGCCTGTTTCACGCGGACACCGAAGAAACCCTTGATGAGATTGTCATGCCGGCGAAATCCGGGGATGTGTGGCACGCCCGGATCAAAGGCGTGGGCGAGGGTATGCTATATGGCTATCGCGTTGACCGCGGTAGCGAGAGTCTGCACTATTCACCCACCGATAAATTACTGATCGATCCTTACGCCAGGCAGTTGAGTCGGCCAATGCACTGGAATGCCCGCCAGTATAAGGGTGACAGCCAGTTTATGGTAGCGAAAGGGGTCGTGGTCGCCGCAACTGAGGTCGCATCTCGCCCACCGAAGCCGGTCATTGAAAAACATCGACGTATTCTTTATGAGACCCACGTAAAGGGGCTCACGCAGCGCCATCCACAGGTTCCAGCGGAACAACAGGGTAAATATCTGGGCGCCAGTCATCCGGCGGTGCTCAACCACCTGACGTCGCTGGGTATCACCTCAGTGCAGTTTATGCCGTTAGCATCATTTATGCCTGAACCTTACATTACCGAAAAAGGGCTGACTAACTACTGGGGCTACAATCCGGTAAATTACTTTGCCCCTGAGCCACGCTATGCTCACAGCGATCCGCTTAACGAGTGTAAGGCCATGGTAGACGAATATCATAAGGCAGGCCTGGAGGTTATAGTCGACGTGGTTTACAACCACACCGCAGAGGGCGGTAAAGACGGCCCGGTGTTGTGTTTCAGAGGCATGTTTCCTCATCAGGCCTATCTGATGGAACAAACGGCAAAAGGCTCATTGGTTTATAGTAATCACTCCGGCTGTGGCAACACCGTATACTCGGCACATCCTATCATGACCACGCTTATCATGGATGCGTTGCGATACTGGGTAAGCGACATTGGCGTAGACGGTTTTCGTTTCGACCTGGCCGCCTGTCTGGGACGAGATCCTCAGCAATTCTCGGTGTTTGCCGGATTGCTTCGAGCCATTTATCAGGACCCGGTATTAAAGTCTGCGGTCTTGGTTGCTGAGCCATGGGACATTGGCCCCGGAGGCTACCAGCTTGGCACCTTTGGTGCTCGTTGGCTGGAGTGTAATGATAAATTTCGCGACTGTGTCAGGGCGTTCTGGCGCGGTGATAACGGCACGACAGCCGATTTTGCTACGCGTTTGATGGGGTCGCGCGATGTGTTTCATAAAGGCTATCGTTCCATCAATACCTCGGTAAATAACGTGACCTATCATGATGGGTTTACGTTACAGGATCTGGTGAGCTATGCCGAACGGCATAACGACGCCAATGGCGAAGAAAATCGCGATGGTCACGGCCATAATCTCTCGGCCAATTACGGTGTGGAGGGGGAAACTCAGGAGAAAACGATTCTGGCCTTGCGGGCGCAGCAAAAACGTAACCTGTTTGCCACCTTGCTGTTTTCCCAGGGCACGCCGCATATTCTGGGCGGTGATGAGCTGAGTCGCACCCAGAAGGGTAACAATAATGCCTATTGCCAGGATAATGAAATCAGTTGGTATGACTGGGAACTGGATAAGTACCGGCAGGATTTTCTGGCCTACTGCCAGCAGGTCATTGCCATTCGCCAGCAGTCTGAGCTATTGAGTCGAATGTATCTGCCAGACGATACTTATCAGTTACATCCCAATATCTCTGAAGTTAACTGGTATAAGCCTGATGGTTCCGGCAAAGGGGATGACGATTGGCAGGCCGGCGGTAATAAAGCCTTTGCGGTTGAAATTATTGGCCATCAGGAAGCAGGCGATAAGTGTGAACACTGGCTGCTGTGTTTTAACGCCAGCGATCGGAATATTAAGTTTAATACCCCGTTAAAATCGCCTAACGGCGCCTGGTCTTTGATATTGGATACCCGTTACAGTCACCCGGCCAAGCAACCCAGCCTGCGCATTCAGCATCTGTTCTTACAGGCGGCGTATTCCTTTGCATTGTTCCGGTATACCAGTTTTCCACGCTAGCGAACGCCGGCAGCGGCAAATTCGAAGTTGGCCGCTAAACACTGTTATACTACCAGTATCTGTCTGAAGCCGGCTGTTGTAACGGTTAACCAGCATCATCAGTGGCTGTCAGCCAGAGCTGTTGAGTGGCACAAAATAGCGTTAATCGGCCGGTTGTGCTTTTCATTCCGTAAGGCGATGGTATTATGCCCACCCATCGAAGTGTAGAGGGTTTCTTGATGCAAAATAGTGGCGGTTCTCAGCCGAATAATTCATGTGATATTGGTGTCATTGGTTTAGGTGTTATGGGTAAAAACCTGGCGCTCAACCTGGCTGATCATGGTTATCAGGTAGCGTGTTTTGATTTGGACGCTAAACGAATTGATGCCATTGTTGCTCAGGACCGCTACGAAAATGGTGCTGATTCCACCCGGATCGTATCAGTGCATACCCTCGAAGCGCTGCGCAGTTCATTGGTTTCTCCCGCTGTTATTTTACTTTCAATTCCAGCTGGTAAACCGGTGGATAGGGTATGTGAACAACTTATCGCCGCCGGCATTGATAGCGATGATGTAATCATCGATACCGGTAACAGTTTGTGGAGTGACTCAGTAGCGCGTGAACAACGCTTTGCGGATAAGTTCCTGTTCTTTACCACTGCCGTTTCCGGCGGTGAGGTAGGCGCCCGCTTTGGTCCTTCACTGATGCCTTCCGGGTCTGAAAAAGCCTGGCAACGCGTTGGTCCGATGTTGCGTGCTATTGCTGCCAAGGTCGATCCTGAAACCGGTAAGCCTATTGAAACGGCAACGCCCGGAGAGCCGGTTAAACATGGCGAGCCCTGTGCTGCTTACATTGGCCCTAATGGTGCGGGTCACTACGTTAAAATGGTCCACAATGGTATTGAATATGCCGATATGCAGCTAATTTGTGAGGCCTACCAGATTATGCGTGTCGCGCTGGGTATGACGCCTGGCGAAATTGCCGCTGTTTTCCGACGCTGGAATCAGGGCCCGCTGGACTCCTACTTAATTGAAATCAGCGCGGAAGTACTCGACCAGCAAGATCCTGAAACACAGCAGCCGTTGGTTGATGTTATTCTCGACAAAGCGGGGATGAAAGGTACTGGTCTGTGGACTGCTGTAAGCGCTCTGCAAACTGGCAGCCCGGCCCAAACTATCGCCCAGGCCGTATTTGCCCGCAGCCTGTCGGCGCTTAAATCCGAACGGGTTGAGGCGGCTAAGGTGCTGACCGGCCCGGAACTGGCAGAGGTTAGCGAAGCTCAGCGCGAAGCGGTAATTAATCAATTGGAACATGCGCTGTATTGTTCCAAAATCTGTGCTTATGCCCAGGGCTTCCAGCTTATGAACGCGGCCGCACAAGAGCAGGGCTGGACACTACATTTTGCTGAAATTGCCAAAATATGGCGTGCTGGCTGTATTATTCGAGCCGTATTCCTGCAGTCTATTTCCAATGCATTCGATCGGGATATCAACCTGCCCAACCTGTTGGTCGATCCGTTCTTTGCTGAACAAATTGCTACCTATCAGGCGGACTGGCGGGCCACCGTTGCGCTCAGCGCAGTACAGGGCGTTGCTTGTCCTGCTATGATGTCAGCGCTAAGTTACTATGACTCTTACCGCACGGCGGTGCTACCAGCAAATTTGTTACAGGGGCAACGGGATTTCTTTGGCGCTCACACTTTCTCGCGCACCGATAAACCGGCCGCAGAGAAATACCATATTGAATGGAGTGATCCATCTCGTCCGTTACAGCTTATCCAGTAGCAAGCCTGTCAGTGCGAGGAGGGAATTATGACTGATACCGATCAATGGCGCGACAAACTCACCGACGAGGAATACCGGGTTACCCGCCTTGCCGGCACTGAGCGGCCTTTCTCCGGTACCTTATTGTATGAGTCACGCAGTGGCAGCTACGTGTGTAAATGCTGTGGCGTAAAACTGTTCGACGATACCAGTAAGTTTGAATCCGGCTGTGGGTGGCCATCATTCTTTTCCCAAAGTAACGATGACAATGTTGGTTATCGCTTTGATGAAAGTCACGGAATGCGACGTACCGAAATTTATTGCAAAAACTGTGATGCCCATCTTGGTCACGTCTTCAGCGATGGCCCGGCGCCTACCGGTCAGCGATATTGTGTTAATTCTGTCAGTCTGGATTTTAATCCGGACTAGATTACGGACTCCTTTTAGCAGGCGGCCACAAATCGGCTCGCCTGCTGAAAAATATTCGTGCTATTTCTGGACGCAATAACCAATATTTGAAAAAAAATGAAGTTTTTTTCTGTAATTAAATTTCAAATATGCCATCACAGACGATCAATTTTCAACGCGTGGGCGTCGAAGTTCCGGGCTTCAATTGCGTCGGTTATATCGTCTGCCAGTCGATCGAGAATGTCTACCGGTAAGCTGTACTGATTGCTTAATGCCGTCAACTGGCTGTTATCGATACTGTCGGCAAAATGATTGGTTACCTTGGTCCAAACATACGCCATACGGTAATTTTCAATGTCCATCGACAGCGACATCAGCATACTGGTGATATGACCGTCAATTTCCTGCTCAACGTTGGCGTACTGACTTAGTGCCATAAACAGGGCATCCCGGGCTGCCAGTGGATCATCGGCAATCAGAATGCTGGCCAGGTCGATATAGTACTTCGGTTCACTGAACACACCTTGTCTGGCAGCCGCCACAAAACGCGCTCTGGCATCCTCGTAGCCGAATCTAGACCATTGATAATAAGAGATATAAGGGTCCGATGAGTTCTTGGTTTGCCATTGTAATTGCTTTAATGCTTTGTTGATGGAAACCGTGGCTTCCTTACGGGCAAACTCTTTATCGCGGTATTTGATGTATTCTATTTGCGATGCTTTAGTGATACACGACTCGTAGTTTTCATAATTAACCAGTAAATCAAATTTGGGACGGTCGCTGTCATCGTCTTTGAAGTTAAATCGATGACGAATGATTTCTGAACGTTCTGCCCGGCACCAGCCATCGGTGTTCAAATCGGCACAAAAATGCGGGTAATCCTCACAAATAGTTTTAATGCTGGGCGCAAATAAATCGCCACACGCAGTGATAAACAGTGCAGAAGCAAGATAAGCAACACCTTTTAAAAGTGTGGAAAAATTACTTAATAAATACCGCTGTTTTATTGTTTTTTTTGATTTTCTGAAATTTTTCAACAATTTGGAGTTACCTCTTCGATTATTTAGAATACCTGCCGACGGGAATAAGCGGTGAGAGTGTTCTGACGTACAACCACATATTCCTGTACACATCGTCAATTTTATACATGATTTATTTGATGAAGGCACTAGTATGAACCAACCCTTTGAGCAAGAATTGCAATCCAGCTGGCAGGAGCGCCAGGAATACGCAGAAATGATGTTACCGATTATCGGTAAATTATACCGTAATAAGTCTATCGAAATCTCTGTGTACGGTCGCACGCTGCTAAACGCCAGTGCGATTGATGTAATCAAAGCTCATCGTAAAGTCCGTCTGCACGAAGGCATTAAATTGCGCCTGCGCGAGAGCTACCCCATTTTAGAAGCCATCAATGACATGCAACTGGCACCAGCCCAGATTGACATTGGTAAACTGGCGTTTGATTTCCATTATGGCAGTGCCGTTGATAAAACTGATCTTACCGCATATCTGAAGGATAAGTTAGCCGCGGTGGTTGATAAATCAGATGATCATGAACCACAGGACGTTGTGCTATACGGTTTTGGCCGCATCGGTCGTTTACTGGCGCGCCTGATGATTGAGCGTCAGGGACAAAACAACAAGTTGCGCTTACGGGCGATAGTGGTTCGCGGTGGCCGTGACGGCGACCTTGAAAAACGTGCCAGCTTACTGCGTCGTGATTCAGTACACGGGCCATTTAACGGCAGTATTACAATCGATCATGAACGTAACGCTCTGAAAGCCAACGGCTCTTATATTCAGGTTATCTACGCCAACAGCCCGGATGAAATTGATTATACCGAGTATGGTATTAACAACGCGCTGGTAATTGATAACACGGGTATCTGGCGTGACCGCGATGGCCTGGGCCTGCACCTTAAAGCGAAAGGTACCGCTAAAGCCCTGCTGACCGCGCCGGGTAAAGGCGATATTAAAAACATCGTGTACGGCGTAAATAATACCGATATTACTGAATCTGATACCATTGTCTCGGCAGCAAGTTGTACCACCAATGCAATCACGCCGGTACTTAAAGCGCTGGATGAAGAGTACGGTATTCTTAACGGTCACGTTGAAACGGTCCACTCTTACACGAATGACCAGAATCTGATTGATAACTATCATAAAGGCGAGCGTCGTGGCCGCAGCGCACCACTGAACATGGTTATCACCGAAACCGGTGCCGCCAAGGCTGTAGCCAAGGCGTATCCAAAACTGGCCGGTAAACTTACCGGTAACGCTATTCGGGTACCTACACCTAACGTGTCGATGGCGATTCTGAATCTGAATCTGAATAAAACCACTGACAAAGTAGCGGTGAATGAATTCCTGCGTGATACGGCTTTGTTCTCATCATTGCAGCATCAGATTGATTACACGGCGTCTACCGAGGTGGTATCCACCGATATGGTTGGTACTCGTGCGGCGTCGGTGGTTGATTCGCAGGCAACCATCGTCGCGGATAATCGCTTAACCCTTTATGTTTGGTACGATAACGAATTTGGCTACAGCTGCCAGGTAATGCGTGTGGCGATGGATATGGCCGGCATTACCGTGCCGACATTGCCAGCTTAAACTACAATTGTACAAGCTTTAAACGGCACCTTTAGTGGTGCCGTTTTTTATCCGCGCTTAACTGACTAATAGTTAGCCAGAATCCATAAAAATCCGCTTTTCCCCGTTTAAGTGCATAGTATTGTTAAACTCGACTGTGTTAAATTACTGCTATTCGCACACCCAAATAAAACAGATAACTATAACGACAGATGCAGATTTCCAGCCTATTTGACAGCGGTAATATCCGCGTAATCCGTGCCGAGCAGCCTGATGACATCATGCTCGCGATCAATAAAGACAATCAATCCGATTTTTATCAGTGGTTTCACTTTCGCCTGACCGGTGAAGTCAACCGACTACATACCCTGCACATCAGTGATCTGGCTTCTTCGGCTTATCCAAAAGGCTGGGAAGGATACAATGTGCTGGCCTCCTATGACCGCCAGACCTGGTTTCGGGTCGACAGTGACTTTAACGGCGATAGTCTTACCTTTAGCATTGCGCTGGAGCAGCCACAGGTTTATTTTGCTTACTTTATCCCGTACAGCTACGAGCGCCATCTCGACCTGTTAGCCGATGCGCAGTGTTCACCACTTTGTGAGCTTAAGTATCTGGGGGATACCCTTGACGGCCGCGACATGTCGATGCTGGTGATTGGTGAACCCGCAGAAGACAAGCGTAATATCTGGATCACCGCGCGCCAACACCCGGGTGAAAGTATGGCCGAGTGGTGTGCCGAAGGCATTATCGCCCGTTTACTGGATGAACAGGACGGTCTGAGCCGGGCACTACTGGAAAAAGCAGTGTTTTACATTGTGCCAAACATGAATCCTGACGGTAGTGCCCGTGGGCATCTACGCACCAATGCCGTGGGCACTAACCTTAACCGCGAGTGGAAAACACCCACCCTTGAGCGCAGCCCGGAAGTGTATTACGTGTTGAATGCCATGCGTGAATTTGGCGTCGACATGTATCTCGATTTGCACGGCGACGAAGCGCTGCCGTATAACTTTGTAGCAGGCGGCGAGGGGATCCCAGCTTACAACGATAAACTCAAAGCGCTGGAAAATCAGTTTAAAGATGCCTTACTGATGGCCACGCCTGAGTTTCAGGATGAATTTGGCTATGCCAAGGACAAACCCGGACAAGCTGACCTGACTATTGCGTCTAACGCAGTAGGTCAAGCGTTTGAATGTCTGGCCTATACGATAGAAATGCCTTTTAAAGATAATAATAATTTACCTGATCCATTATTCGGCTGGTCTGTGCAACGATGCCAGCAGTTTGGCGAAGATATCCTGGTCGCCGCGTACAACGTGGTTGGCAGTTTAAGGACATAACAACAATAAACATTAACAACAAGGGGAACTGGTTTGGAAGGCTTGTTTAATTTTTTGACGTCGCTTGACGGGATGCTCGGGGGAGCCGACTGGTTTCCCTTTGTGCTGTTAGGCGTCGGTCTGTTTTTTACGATCTATCTTAAATTTCCGCAAATTCGCTTTTTTAAACATGCGTGGAAAGTGGTTACCGGCAAGTACGATCATAACGACGATCCGGGCGATACCACACACTTTCGGGCACTCACCACTGCCTTATCCGGCACGGTAGGAACAGGTAACATCAGTGGTGTGGCGTTTGCGATTTTCCTGGGTGGTCCGGCGGCGTTGTTCTGGATGTGGGCAACGGCATTTTTAGGCATGACAACCAAGTTTGTTGAGGTCACGCTGTCACACAAATACCGGGTAAAAACCGAAGATGGCACCATGGCAGGCGGCCCTATGTATTTCATGGATCGTGGTCTGAACATGAAATGGCTGGCGGTTGCTTTTGCTATTGCGACGGTTATTTCGTCTTTTGGTACCGGTAACCTGCCACAAAGTAACGGCATTGCCACCAGTATCGAAACCACCTTTGGTTTTGAACCATGGATCGTAGGAAGCGTACTGGGTATTTTACTGGCACTGGTTATTCTCGGTGGCATTCAGCGTATTGCTGCGTTTACTGCCCGGGTTGTCCCCTTTATGGCGGTGGTATACCTTATTGGTGCGCTGGCAGTGATTTTTGCCAATATTGAGAATGTAGTGCCGTCGTTTATGTCGGTGATTAGTGATGCCTTTACCGGTTCAGCGGCAGCAGGGGGCTTCCTTGGTGCGTCACTGGCTTATGCGTTTAATCGCGGGGTAAACCGGGGATTATTCTCTAACGAAGCCGGGCAGGGCTCAGCGCCAATTGCTCACGCGGCGGCCAAAACCAAAGAGCCGGCGTCGGAAGGGATGGTGTCATTGCTTGAGCCGTTTATCGATACCATTATTATCTGTACCATTACGGGTCTGGTGATTTTGTCGTCTGGTGTCTGGAAAGAAAAGCACGAAAACGTGTTTGACCGTTCTGACATGGTGTTTGTGGCCGGTGAGTATACCGACAAAGCCGAAGCCGATAAGTCGCAACTCTACGGTTTCTTAAACAGTGTTGATGGCAACGAAGTAGAAAGTTATACCGGTGCGATTACAGTGGTAAATGGTTCTGCTGTAACCGGTGGCTTCACGCTGATCAACGCCCGTTCTGTTGCCGAGGACGTTCAATACCTGGTGGGCAGCGAAGATCCATTCTCTGGTACCCTGCAGATTGAAAACGGCAAGCCGCTGAAAGAAAACCTGATTATTCAGGGAAAGTCGTTGGTACATTCCGCCTCGCTGACGACTATTGCTTTTACCCGTGGCTGGTTTGGTGACTTCGGTCAGTACATTGTATCCATTGGCTTGTTGTTATTTGCCTTCTCAACCGCCATTGCCTGGTCTTACTACGGTGACCGTGCCATGACTTATTTGTTAGGGCCACGTTCAATTATGCCGTACCGGGTAATATATGTGGCCGGGTTTGTTTGGGCATCATTCTCTGATACAACCCTGGTGTGGGCACTCTCAGCGGTGGCAATTGTGGTAATGACCCTGCCTAACCTGTTCGGTATTTTATTACTGAGTAAAGAGATGAAAGAGACTGTCGATCATTATTGGCAGCGTGTTAAAGAGAACGAAAAGTAAAAGTAAACCAGAGCCGGCTTTTGTCAGTAAAAACACTGACGCCGCCGGCATTGTTTGAAAAGCCAGGGGGGATGCCTGGCTTTTTGATATGGTGTTTAACTGTGCCTCGCAAAGGCGCGAAGTGTGATAGTTTTTTCACTGGCCGGTCTGCGAGGCTGGCAGTCAGACATCCGGAAAAAACGATTAGAGGAGATAGAATGGCGTTAATTGATTGTCCGTCGTGTGGTAAGAAGATGTCAGATAAAGCCAAGACTTGCCCTAACTGCGATTTTTCTTACGGCGAAGCCTCGGTAGAGGATATCGAGCGTAAGGAAAACATGAAACGGTTTAAGAAAATGCACAGTATTCAAAACCAGTCTATGCTCGCTATGCTGTTATTTATTGGTGGTTTCGGCTTTATGTACTGGGGGGGGGTATCGCCAGGCGACACTCAGCATTCCGCAGCCCTGATGGCCTGTGTAATCGGTTTTTTATGGTATGGCATCAATCGCGTGCGAATTGTGCTTTTAAAACGGTCGAGTAAATGAATGTAGAACAACTTCTCGCAGCCATGACGCCAGACGTTTACGAACGTTTGCGCCTGGCAGTCGAAACGGGTAAATGGCCTGATGGCAAGGTGCTGTCTGACGAACAAAAAGAAAATTGTCTGCAGGCGGTATTGTTGTACCAGGCCAGAGTCGCTCAATCCAACGAACATATGACGGTTGGCGAAAGTGGCGAGATTATCCACAAGAGCAAAAGTGAGCTGCGTCGCGAATTACGCGAAAGCCAGTCTAATGAACAATCCATTGCGCGGTTTAAACAGGATGATATTTAGTCGATTTTTTTCGCCTTCCCATAGTAGTAATGATCCGGACACAAGAATTAAAGCCATTGAAAAATTATCGCCAGATTCGCCTAACGAAAGACGCATCCTGCATGAATTAGCCTTTAATGATTCGGCCACGGCAGTCAGTCTGGCGGCCTTGGAAAAGCTTAACTCTTTTGCTCTGTGGCTGAAAATGTCACAGATTGCCAAAGAGCCGCGGCTAGTCACTGCTGCTCAGGCCAGGGTTGAATGTGCCCTGATTGATGGTAATGCTGAGATCAGTCAGCAGGAAATCAAAGAGTACCTGCTCAAATCTGCCCCGGCGGAGCAGGTGATTAAGTGTCTGCCGCTGATGACAGAGTTGCATCAGGATAAAACCTTTTGCCTGGATATTCTTAACGATCTGGGACGCAGCAGTTTTACCCAACAGCTGTTTTCAGCGACCCCTGAGTTAGCGTTAAAACTCGCTATTATCGAACAAAGCCAGGATTCTGATTTATTACAAAAGCTGTTGCGTAAAGCAACCGATGAAACTGTGCAACAGGCTTTATCAAAGCGCCTTGAGCATTTACAGGAACTGACACAAAAACCGGTTCGACTGGGCCGGGAAGTCACCCTGGTGTTATCGAAACTGCTAGCGTTACTGGATAAATCCGACTTTCAGCAGATCAGTGCTGACCAGGCTTCACTCAACGAGGAGTATCAGGCCCTAAAAGCTGATTTTGACTGCCTCGATGAGGATACACGGCAAGAATATAAAGCTAAGTTAACGTCGCTCAATGAACGCGTTTCAGCGCTGTTAGCCCGGCTTAAGCCAGAGTTTGAGGCACAGCAGCGGGCCGCTGCTCATAAAGAAGCCCAACAGGCCTGTACCGAGGCTGTGGCAGAAGTGAAACGACTGCACAAGCAATTACAGGGCGAACAAATACTCAGTCTGACTCTGGGTGAAGTCACGGTTTTTCAGCAGGCTGTTGAGAAAGCCGAAAAAGCGCTGGCAGCGTTACAGGAATATGCCACGCCGACGGAAGAAATTGAAAGCATGCTGGAGAGTTACCGGCATATCTGGGATCGACTGCCGGATTTACAGCGCCAGGTCGCGGCGCTGCAAACACAATTACACGCCTGGCAGCAGTGGCTGGAAGATGACAGCGTCACCTGGCAGCTTAACGAGATCAAAACCAGCTGGCGGGAACAAACAGCGTCGATGGCCGTTGTTCCGGCGTTTTTACGTTCTCAATGGCAAACTTTGCTGGAGCAATTGAAAGTCCGCGAACAACAGCGCCAGTCGAGCCAGCAGCGCCACCTCAAGCACTGTCGTAAGCATATTAACATCATCAATAACATGGTGGAGCAGGGCAAATACCGTGCAGCCATGGCGCGTTTCCAGCAGCTTGAAAAGGATTATCAGAGCCTACCGTCTGATACCCGGGCCATGCTTGAGAAACGTTTTGAACAAACTCGGGAGCAAATTGCCCGGCTGGAAGGCTGGCAGATTTATCTGGCCGCACCGCGTAAGCCGGAACTTATCGAGCAGGCCGAAGCGCTACTGCAAGAAAGCCAGAATGATATGCCGGGCAGGGCGCGCTCAATCAAATACCTCAGGCAGCAGTGGCAGAGTCTGGGTGAGTCAAATACGGTGGAAGATCAGGCCTTAAATACTCGCTTTGACGAATTACTGGAGCAGGCTTTTGAGCCGTGCCGCCGCTATTACGCCGAACTGGAATTACAAAACGATAAAGCCGCCGCCGAGCGTCAGCAATTAGTTGACCAGATACTGACGTTAGCCGTCGAATCAGATGATCCGGCGCAGCAGTTTCAACAGTTTGAAACCCTGAAAAAGCAGTGGCAGCAGGCTGGACAAACCGACAGCGAGCGTTACCGTCAGTTACGCGAAGCCTGGGATCAGGCCTGTAGTGCCGTGACTGAGGTGATTACTCCATGGTTACAACAAAACCGTCAGGCTAAACAAGAGCTCATTGATCAGGTTAACGCTCTCAACGAGCTCGACGACATTCAGCAGGCCAGAACTCAGGCCAAGGCACTCCAGGCCCGCTGGAAAACTATCGGGCCAGCGGGTAAGCGCTTTGAGTCGAAACTGTGGTTTGCGTTTAAGGCGGCTAACGACAGCCTGTTTAACAAGGCTAAGTCAGTGCAGGCTGAGCAGAAAGCAGCCCAGTCACAGGCCGCTAACCAGTGGCGTGAACAACTGCAGCAGATTCAGCAAGTAATGGAGAGTCAGCAGAGCTCACCTGGCGATATTCAGCACTTGCTTGATGAATGCCAGTTGGCCTTAAAAGAGTTGAACGACAGTAAGCTTCAAAAGACGCTGACTAAAGAGCTGGCATCGGTGCAGGCAGCGCTGGATACCTTGGTTGATCAACAACTGAATGATGCCTTTGCCAGTGCCACGGAGCAAATGTTGGAGCAGTTGCTATCCGCTGAACAGCCAGCTTCAGCTTTGAATGGAGATTACCCGAAGTTGCCGTCTTTGTGGTTTAAGGGAAATGGCGTCGACGAACCCCAGGAGTGGCTTAAAACGTTACTCACCCTTGAAGTACTGGCACAACTGGACTCACCAGAAGCGGATGGCTCGTTGCGTTCTACCGTGCAACTACAACTGATGCAGGCAAAGCTTAATGGCGAGTCGCTGCCATCGGCTTACCATTTGATTAGTGAGCTGTTGGCCAGTCAGGCCGTGCTGGCCAAGCTCGACACGCAGCCTTTCAGACAACGATTGTTTGACGTGTGTGTGCACTTTGGCTTACACGGAGAAGAGTAAGTTGTGAAGAACAGTGTTGAATATAAATTTCCCACACAGCCGCTGGCTTACCGTTTTTTAAATACGGTGAAACACTTTGACGCCGAGCAACTGGTGGTAAAATACGGCCAGACAAACCACCATGTCAAAGTGAGCTATCGTATTAAAACGGAAGACTTTGATCCTACCCTGGGCGAACTTGACGATTTAGCGCGCCAGATGGAAGGTGAGGAAGTCTGACCAAAGCAGGCAGGTCTGAGTTCGTCAGACCTGCCTGGGCTCGGTTAATCTGCGCTGAATTCCACCTCATAGCCTGCATACTTACGAATATTAATCACCCGGTCACCGTCCAGCATCCAGTACTGGCCTTTTATCCCGGTTAACACACCGCTGAATTCGGGGGTTTTATCCAGGTTAATGGATTTAATCTTAACCGGATAGTCCTCAACCGGGTAGCCAATTTCATGACTCACATCATCCACCGTAGTCACCGCCTGTATCCCTTTGTCTGCGGTGATTTGAGCTAAATCATCCGCCAGTTTTCCGAGCATTTGATGTTTGAGGGCAATTAAATCCTGTTGTTCAGGCTGTCCCTTCAGCATGGTCCGCCAGTTGGTTTTATCGCCAATATACTGCGTACATAATTGTTCAACCTTACCGCTGGTGAGGCGGTCGGGCACTCTTAGCATGACGGTTGCCTGGCTGGCGCCCTGATCTATCCAGCGGCTGGATATGCCATCGGTGACATGGCGGGTAATGCCCACTTTCAGGTTTCCGGTATTGGCCAGATAAACAAAATGATCGGAAAAACAGTTTTCTTCTCCCCACTCAGGCTCGCGACAGGTGCCTTCGTGGTAGTGGCACTTTTCTGGTTTAATAATACAGGTATCGCACTGAGCCAGTGAGATAACGCAGGGGTAACAATACCCCTGATTAAAACTTTTTTTGGTTTTACGTTGGCAATGGGTGCAATAAATATTGCCCGTATGCACGACGTTGACCGGTTTACCGATCAGCGGATTCATGGTGACTGAGTTGTCACCTACCGGCAGTTCGTAGTGGGCCACGTGGTTGGCATCAGTGCTGACGCGCATCTTTCTGAGGGTTCCTGAATACTGCATGATTCTCTGTTCCTGTTAGTTACTCAGCTCACCCTGTAAGCTCTTGCCAAGCTGGCGTTTAAGCTCGTCGAATGACAGTGACTGACTGAGTAAGTAGTGTAATTTTGCCAATGTGGCTTCCGGTGTCATGTCGAAACCAGAAACAACACCTGCCTGAGAAAGGCCGTGGCCAGTTTTATAACCGCCCATATTGACCCGACCTTTAAAGCACTGGGTGCAGTTAACCACTACGATTTGTCGCGCAGCGGCGGTTTCTAACTGAGACAGCAATTGTTTGTTTTGGGGGGCGTTGCCCACCCCGTAACTGAGCAAAATCAGCGCGTTGACCGGTTGTTGTAAGGTATTCTCAATCACCATAGGCGAGATACCCGGATACAGACTCACCAAACCAATGGGTTGGGCGGTCACTTTGCTCACTTTCAGTTCGGCGTCGTCAGGCTCTGCCATTTTTCCAGCCTTTATCCGAATATTGATACCCGCTTCCAACAGGGGTGGGAAGTTGGGGGAGTCGAAGGCGTCAAAGCCATCCGCATCCACCTTGCGACTGCGGTTGCCACGAAAGAGTTTGTTATTAAAAAACAGGCTGACTTCAGCGATGGGGTAATTGGCGGCAATATACAAAGCATTCAATAAATTCACCTGACCATCGGAGCGAAGCTCTGCTAACGGAATTTGCGAGCCAGTGACAATCACCGGTTTACTCAGGCCCTGTAACATAAAGCTCAGTGCCGAGGCGGTATACGCCATGGTGTCAGTGCCGTGAAGGATGATAAAGCCATCAAATTTGTGATAATTCGCCGCAATATCATCGGCGATAAATTGCCAGTCGGCCGGGCTCATGTCTGATGAGTCCATTAGCTCGTCATATTCACGCAGCGTGAACTGCGGCATCTCCGGGCGATGAAATTCCGGCATTGAGGCCAGGGTTTTGGCCAGGAAACCGGCTGCCGGCACGTAGCCCTGGGAGGAAGGCCGCATACCGATGGTGCCGCCGGTGTAGGCAATGTAAATTTGTTTACGCATGGTCTTACCATAAACTGCTGTCATTTGCGTGATTGTAACAAGGGAGGAGCGCCAGACTAAATGCTTATTGTGTTAAACATTGGATTGATGAGTTCACTTTGGCCGAAAGTTAACTGATAATACAGGTAACTCACTCAATAATGACAGGTAAATAAATGAATAATAAAGGATCTTTAGTGTGTGTGGGCCCTGGCATGATACTCGGGGCACATATGACAGAGCGCTGTAAAAATCATATCCAGCAGGCCGATGTGGTGTTTACCAGTTGTCATCCTATTATCGAGCAATGGATAGCCACAATGAACCCCAGGACGCAATCCCTTCAACATTTTTATGGCGACAGTAAAGACCGCCGTAACACTTACCGGGAAATGCAGGCGGCAATACTTGCCAAAGTGCGGGATAACAAGCGGGTTGTTGGCGTATTTTACGGTCACCCTGGCGTGTTTGCCCAAGTGCCGCATTACAGTATCCAGCAAGCGCTACAGGAAGGCTATCAGGCCTGGATGGAGCCGGGTATTTCCGCAGATGCTTGTCTGTATGCTGATATGGGCATTGATCCGGGAGCTTATGGCTGTCAGCAGTTTGAAGCAAGTCAATTTATGTTTTATCAACGCCAGCTTGATCCCAGCGCCTATGTTATAATGTGGCAATTGGGACATGCCGGGGATGTGTCGTTGACACCACGGTTAACAGGGCCAGCGGAACGGGAACTTTTAGTAGAAATGTTGTTGGCATACTACGAGCCTTCACATCAGGTAGCGATTTATGAATCACCATTTTTACCGACTGAGAAACCCAAAATTATTTGGTTTCGGTTGGATCAATTACCAGGTGCCGATGTTTCATTGATTTCGACCCTTGTGATCCCTCCCGGACATCGTTTGGTCCCAAATGATGAAATCGTAATAAGATTAAAGTCGATTTATGCGGCGACGCGTGATAGAAATACAGATGATGAATAAAAGACAGCATAAGGAATAAGCAATGGGTGCAATCTCTCTGTTAGAAAAACTCGGTATGGATCCGAATTTTGATATATCCGATTTGACTCCTTCACAGCGCGCTGAGTTGGATGAATTAGTCGAAACCATAGGGTCAGCTAAGAATAATCCGATTTTATCTATTAATGAACCAACTGAACCCACTAAACCTGACGATGATGAGCCACCTGAGGATGAGCAGGTTTAACGGTTTACAAAGTAAGGTAGTTAGTTCAAATGCGAAGTTTGCTTTGGATCGGTATTATTTGGTGTGTTTGCGCTCCAGTGTTTTCTTCGGAATATATCGATGATCTGCGTACAATCGACAGTATAAGGTTAGCTGATCATGAAAAGGCTAAATCCAGGCTTGCCGACATTCCGATTGCCTCATTGGACGAGGACGAGACCTATTATTACCGTTACCTGCAAGCACTTATTCTCACGGTGGATAGTGAGCTTTCTGACGTAATTGCTCGCTATGAGGCACTTTTAAACGAGCCAATACAAGCTGAGCTTAAGGTTCGTATTCTGGGGTCGATGATCAATCTGCAAGGGGTGATCCGCGACTGGAAAAGTGGTTTGCAGCGGGTAGAGGAGCTGCTGGCATTGCTACAGGAGCATCCTGAGTCCCCATATAAGCCTGATGCCTTCCTGAATCTTGCCCATTTTCATTTAAATATCCGTCAGCCGGAAACGGCGTTACATTTTGCCGAAAGAGTATTTTCAAGTGAAGTGCTCATTCCGCGGATAAAATGCGGCACTTACCTGGTTATTGTTGCCAGTAAAGTGAAGTTACAGCTGGATGATTTGAGCCTTAGCGAGTTTTCTGAAGCAGAAACTCAATGCGCAAATGCCGGTCAGCAGTACTCAATGATTAATTTGAGTATTCTGAAGGCCAAATGGTTAATCCAGCAGCAACGGTTCCCTGAAGCACAAACTGTATTAACCACTACCTTGATGCAAGCCAAAAAGTTACCTGCAGATGGTCAGCTTATAGAAATTTATTATTTATTCGCATCAGTGTTTTATACCAGAAAAGATTATGAAAATGCCAAATTCTATGCCGACAAGACGCTACAAGTAGAGCTTCGTAATGGCTTTCCCCAGCCATTGGTTGATACTTATGATATACTGCGCCAGTTGGCCGAGCGTGAGCAGCACTATAAGTTGGCTTATGAATACCTGACGACCCGTCAGCAATTAGAACAAAACCTTTTTCAACAGCAACTGGCGGATGAAATTGCCATCCAGCAGGCGCGTTTTGACATCGATGCCAAGCAAAATGAAATTGAGTTACTGGATAAACAGAATGAACTGTTAAAAGCCGAATCCATGCTCATTAACGAGCGGTTGGAGAATTCATTACTGGCACTGGCTCTTGTCTCGATATTGTTGTCCTCGTTGTTATTCTGGTCGTATCGCAGCCGTAAAGTGCAGTCACAATTAAAGAGGTTTGCGGAAACTGACGCGCTGACGCAGATTGCCAATCGTGGCCACTTTACCGATTGTTTAACCAATAAATTAACTCAGGCGCAGAAAAACGGTAGTCTGATTGGTCTTATCCTGCTCGATCTTGACCATTTTAAAAATATTAATGACACCTATGGCCACCAGGTCGGGGACTGGGCATTAATTCAAACCGCAAAAGTTATCAAAGAGAGTGTTGGCGAAGATGCTATAGTGGGCCGGTTGGGGGGCGAAGAGTTCGGCGCAGTGATTACCGGTAAGCCGGAGGGCGAGATTATGCATATTGCCGAGCGCTGCCGGGTTGCGATTGAAAATATTCAATCAACGATGAGCGAGTACCAGTTTAAATTAACGGTTAGTGCTGGTGTCAGCAATTCTACTCAAACCGGTTATAAGCTTGAAAACCTCTATGCTGCCGCTGATCTGGCGCTTTACCAATCAAAACACTACGGCCGTAACCGGGTATACGAATACTCTTCGACAATGGTAAGTTAATTCACTGCATTTACCGGTATACCGTGGCAGAGTTTTGCGCCTGTATGCATTAGAAATTAGTCTGTCTGAAGTTAAGGTCAGTTGATTTGGTAATGCCAATCATCGCCAGCCTGGCAAGGGAGTTTCTCTATGTCACCTGGTCACTTATATGAGTCCTATCGTCGCCTGTAAACGCTACGGAGTCGCTCAACTGGATGACCGGAGACTAACTGACAGTTTTGGTGTATTCGATACCAAACAGGTAGGAAAGAAACCGTACTCGCTTATCAGTGGCACCGCTCTCACCATGTATCAGGCGAAAAAAACCGGACGTCGCCAGGCCGCGATGTATTCGATAGAATATGCAGGAAAAGAAGAGGCTATTTAACCTCTTCTCCGGCCGCCTGACGGTCAGCATGGTAACTGGAGCGTACCATCGGGCCACACGCGGCATGGGTAAAGCCTAATGCTTTAGCGGTATCGCCAAGTGAATTAAATTCATCCGGGTGCACATAGCGTTTTACCGGGAAGTGGTGACGGCTCGGCTGCAGATACTGGCCCAGTGTCAGCATCTCCACATCGTGCGTACGCAGGTCTTTCAGGACCTCAGCTATCTCTTCCTGGCTTTCTCCCATGCCCATCATCAGACCAGACTTAGTTGGCACGTCAGGGTGCTGGGCTTTGAATTTTTTCAGTAAGTCGAGTGACCACTGGTAATTGGCGCCAGGACGACATTCGCGGTACAAACGTGGAATGGTTTCCAGGTTGTGGTTAAACACATCTGGTGGCGCGTCTTTGAAAATTTCCAGCGCGCGGTCCATACGGCCACGAAAATCTGGTACCAGTACTTCGATTTTAGTTGCCGGGCTGTGTTCACGAATGGCTTTAATGCAATCTACAAAGTGCTGAGCGCCGCCATCTCGCAGGTCATCGCGGTCTACCGAGGTGATCACCACATATTTCAGCGCCATTTCTTTAATGGTGGTGGCCAGTTTAAGCGGCTCCTCGGCGCTTGGAGGTAATGGTTTACCGTGGGCAACATCACAGAACGGGCAACGACGGGTACATATATCGCCTAAAATCATAAACGTGGCGGTACCATGATTAAAACATTCTGCCAGATTAGGACAGCTTGCTTCTTCACAGACCGAGTGCAGGTTATTTTTGCGCAGGGTATTCTTGATATGATCAATTCTGTCGGTGGTGCGAGGCAGCTTAATTTTGATCCATTCCGGCTTACGGAGCATTTCCTCTTTTTCGGTAGGAACGATGGTAACCGGAATGTGCCTGACCTTTTCATCATCGCGGAGTTTAACTCCGGCTTTTGCCTTTACGTTACTCATTAAAGCCTTCTATTGTTTGCAAAGTTGGCAGAGCGAGTTCGGCCTGTAAGTGGCTCAGCATCAACTCTGTCGCTGTTTGAATATTATCCGGCCCACCAAGGCGGGCGCAGTCAGTCATGGCCATTCCCTGATAGCCACAAGGATTTATCCGCTGAAATGGCTGAAGGTCCATGTTCACGTTAAGTGCCAGACCATGAAAAGAGCAGCCTTTACGGATGCGCAATCCCAATGAGCAGATTTTCTGACCGTCAACATATACGCCGGGGGCATCGGGTCGGGCATAGGCCGTTATACTGCTATCTGCCAGTGTGCCTATTACAGCATTCTCCATGGCACTTACCAGCTCGCGGACACCCATTTTTCGGCGTCGTACATTGAGCATCAGGTAGATAACCAACTGACCCGGACCATGGTAAGTCACTTGTCCGCCACGGTCGACCTGAACCACCGGTATATCACCGGGCATCAGAATGTGCTCAGCTTTACCGGCCTGACCCTGGGTAAACACGGGTTCATGTTCAACCAGCCATACCTCATCGGCATCATCAGCAGTGCGTTGATCAGTGAAGGTTTGCATGGCCTGCCAGACCGGCTCATAAGCTCGCTTGCCCAACTGCCTGACAATCACCTTATCCTGGGCGACCTTATTAACGGCGTCTGTCACTTAAAGTACAACTCTCACTAATTCGATTTTGGCCAGTTCGGTGTAAATTAATTCCATATGTTCTTTGCTCGTTACCGTTACGGCAATCGATACAGAGTGGTAATTCCCTTTAGCGCTTGGCTTTACCGTTGGCGCATAGTCACCCGGTGCGTGTTCCTGCAGGCAGGATACCACATGCATGGGTAAATCTTCGTGAGCAATGCCCATCACTTTAAAGGTTTGAACCGTGGGGAAGTCCAGCAGTTCGTCAAATCGAGTGTCTAATTTAGTCACTTTGCTTACCTCTCAAAATAGCACGGCACGAATTCTACCAATTCGTGCCGTACACCACCAGATGCATGTATGATACAAGCGATTATCTGGAATTAATCATTCAGACCTAACTGTAATGTTACATAATCGAGCAACCTGTCGAAGAGGCCACCTTCTTTCACTTCTTGTAATGTTACTAATGGGTACTGAGCCACGTCTTCACCTTCTAACTGGATATACAGGGTGCCAACTACTTCGCCTTTAGCAAGAGGTGCTTCCAGATTCTTATCCAGCTCAAAGTTTGCTTCCAGGTTTGCCACCTGGCCGCGCGGTATAGTAATCGGTGTTGACTGGTTAATACCTAAATCCACCGTGTCGCGATCTCCCATGTAAATACGGTGCGAAACAAAGCTGTCGCCGGCTTTGTAAGGGGTGACAGTTTCATAAAAACGAAAGCCATATCGCAGCAGTTTTTTATTCTCAACCTTACGTGCACGTTCACTGTCAGTGCCCATTACCACTGATACCAGGCGCATATCACCCTGAGTGGCAGAGGTAATCAGCGAGTAACCGGCATCCGAAGTATGGCCGGTTTTTATGCCGTCTACGTTGAGGCTCTGATCCCAAAGTAAGCTGTTGCGGTTGTACTGTTTAATGCCGTTGTAAGTGAATTCTTTTTCACTGTAGATTTTATACATCTCAGGAGTTTCTTTAACCAGCGCACGAGAAAGCGTCGCCATGTCGCGTGGTGAGGTGTAATGATCAGGATCATGCAGGCCATGGGCGTTAACAAAATGACTGGCATTCATTCCCAGGTTGGCGGCATGGGCATTCATCATGCTGGCAAACGCACTTTCAGAGCCGGCAATGTGTTCTGCCATGGCCACGCAGGCGTCGTTACCAGACTGTACAATAATGCCTCGTAGCAGGTCGTGCACGGTGACTGTGGTGCCCACTTCAATAAACATTTTCGATGAGTCCGGAAAATTCTTTGCCCAGGCATTTTCAGAAATTTTCACTTCGTCATCTAACGAAATATTCCCGGCCTGCAACTCTTTACCAATAACGTAAACCGTCATAATTTTGGTTAGACTGGCAGGTGCCAGCTGCATGTCGGCATTCTGTTCGGCAATACTGGTGCCGGTTTCATAGTCGAGTAGCACGAAGCCGGCAGCGGCAACGGAAGGGGGCGGTGGAATAACAACCGCAGCTCTGGCGGTTTGCCAATAAGCACTGAGTAAAAGGACAGTGCTGAGTAGCAAGGCAGACAGGAAAGACGGTTTAGCGCGCTTTATTTTATTATGCATGGTTTTACCGTTTGAGTTGAAAGCGAAAATCTGTTGTATCAACGGCATTTTAACGTATGCCGTAGGCTTGGACTAGAGTCGGGGCAAAAAGTTTAATTTCAATGAGGCTGCGGGACATTTTCTGTGATTTTTATTACTACAGACTGGCCGCTACTTTGTACGCCCCCGGATAGCCATTTTGTTTGAGTTCATCAAGTAACATATTGAGCTTAAAACGGTCGGTGAGAGGTCCGAGTCGTAGCCGGTAAATATCATCGATGAGTGGAAACTCGGCCGGCACCTGATACAGTGACGATAGTCCGTCAGACAGCTTTTTAGCGCGTTCGGCATCAGACAGCGCAGCCACCTGAATATAGTAACCCTGACTGGTAGCAATGTCATTAAGAGCCGTACTGTCACTTTGTTCGGTTGCCAGGGGATCCGGGCCTGAATCAATGGGGGCCTGACTGGCTGTTTGCAATACATCCTCGGCAGGTAACTCGCCGGCATAAAGCGCGTAGGGTACTGGCGGTTCAGTGCCGACGGTGACCATCTCGTCGCTGTCGACGTGGATAACTTCGAGTTTTACCCGGGTGGTGCCATGCTGGTGAAAACCCAATTTTTTAGCCGCAGCGTAGGATAAATCAATGATCCGTTCAGAATGAAACGGGCCACGATCATTCACCCGTACAATGGCCTGGCGCTGATTGTCGAGGTTGGTTACCCGCACGTAGGAGGGCAGAGGCAGGGTTTTATGGGCGGCTGTCATACCAAACATGTCGTACACTTCACCATTAGAGGTGAGGTGGCCATGAAATTTCTGACCATACCATGAGGCTTTCCCCATGGCCGTATAGCCTTTGCCCGTTTTCAGCGGACGGTAGTATTTTCCCAGTACCTCATAGGGTAAGCTGTTTTGTTCCCGATAGGGTTCATACTTCGGCTCCGCATCTTCCATGGGCGGCTCCGGATAAATAAAATCCGGTGCTGAATCGGTTGCCTGAGTATAGCGTGACGGTGCCTGACAAGCGCTCAGTAACAGCGTAACAGAAAGGCTAAGTAAGAGTGAATACCGGGTCATTAGCGCGACAATAATCGTTTTTGTGTGCCGATGCCCATAAGCATGCCAAATCCGGCTAATAAAGTCACCATTGATGTGCCACCGTAACTTACCAGTGGTAAAGGCACCCCGACTACCGGCAGAATACCCGATACCATGCCCATATTCACAAACACGTAGACAAAGAAGGTCAGCGTGATACTGCCGGCCAGTAATTTGCTGTAGGCGTTCTGGGCACGTACCGCCAGCATCAGGCCGCGTACAATTATGAACAGGTAAATAGCCAGTAACAGTAACACGCCGGTCAGGCCAAACTCTTCACTGAACACGGCAAAAATAAAATCGGTGTGGCGCTCCGGTAAGAACTCCAACTGCGACTGGGTACCCTGCAACCAGCCTTTGCCTTCGAGCCCGCCAGAGCCGATGGCAATTTTAGACTGGATAATGTGATAACCAGCACCCAGCGGATCACTCTCCGGATTCATAAAAGTGGTAACCCGCTGCTTTTGATAATCCTGCATCAGGAAGAACCACATGATAGGCAGAAACGCACCGCCAAGGCCGGCCACTATGGCAATCAGCCGCCAGCTCATCCCGGCCAGAAAAATAGCAAATACCCCGGAGCTGGCAATCAGCAGGGAAGTCCCGAGGTCCGGTTGCTTGGCAATTAAGATAGTGGGGATCACCACCAGCATAAAACCAATAATAATCTGCGGCAGCCGCGGGGGCAGGGTGAAATTACTGATATACCAGGCTACCATCATGGGGACGGCCAGTTTCATTGCTTCAGAGGGCTGAAAACGAATAAATCCCAGGTCAAGCCAACGCTGGGCCCCCTTACCGACATCCCCGAACACCAGCACACCTATCAGCATCAGAATACCGGCGCCGTAGGCGTAAATGCTCAATCGCCTGAAAGCCATGGGTGGTACCTGGGCGAGCACGACCATCACACCGATGGCAATGCCGAGTCGCACTACCTGGCGCTCAATCAGCGCCATATCCTGACCACCTGCAGAATAGATGGTGACCAGCCCCACCCCCATCAGTACCAACAGGCCGAACAGTAACGGCAGGTCAATATGGATCCGATCCCAAAAACTGATATGGTTTTCTCTTAACGTGCTGCGCTTCACTGGGACAACCCTCCGTTAGTCTGTTGTTCTGCAGTAAAGAGTTCAGGCTGATACAATTTGAAATAGGCATCCATCATCAGTCGTGCCATAGGGGCTGCATTTTTACTGCCGCCGCCGGCGTTCTCCAGGACCACGGCCACGGTTATTTCTGGCTTGTCATAGGGCGCATAGCCAATGTACATCGCGTTGTCGCGCAGGCGTTCGTCGACTTTTTCTGCTTCATATTCTTCGCCCTGAGCAACCGAAAATAACTGCGCAGTACCGGTTTTACCGGCTGAAATGTACGGTGTATTGGCAAAAGCGAAGCGGGCACCACCACGTTCACCGTTTACCACCTGGTACATGGCATCCTGGATGATATCCCAGTTATCGCGGTTAACGATATCGATAGGGCGCAAGAATTTAAGGGGTTCAGGTTGCATCGTTCCGTCGGGCCCACGGTAGCCCTGCAGGATCTGCGGCACAAACCGGGCACCGTAATTAACCAGCGCATTAGTGGCATGAACCAGCTGAATTGGGGTGGTTGTCCAGTATCCCTGGCCAATGCCTACCGCAATGGTATCACCAATGTACCAGGGCTGATTGAAGCGTGCCCGTTTCCAGCCACGACTGGGCATGTTGGCGTCGCTCTCTTCGTATAAGTCGATACCGGTATAATCGCCAAAGCCGAACTCCGACATGTAATCACTGATACTATCGATGCCCATTTCATAGGCCAGATCATAAAAGTAAGTATCGCAGGATACTTCGACCGCGCGGGTCATGTTTACCTCGCCATGTCCCCATTTACGCCAGTCGCGCCAAACATGAGAGACATTGGGCAAACGGTACTGACCGGTATCGGTAATCGAGTATTCAGGTGTCACCGTATCGGTCTCGAGCCCCAGTAATCCCAATAGCGGCTTAACTGTTGAAGCCGGAGGATACTGCCCCTGCGTGGCGCGATTAATTAACGGTCGGTCTGGCGAGTTGAGCAATGCCGAGTAATTTTTACTACTGATACCATGAACAAACAAATTGGGGTCATAACTGGGGTTAGAATACATTGCCAGGATACCGCCGGTATGTGCCGAGGAAATAATGATAGCCCCGCGCTGATCCTGCAGTGCTTCCTGCGCAGCTTGCTGCAGACGAATATCAATATTCAGTACAATATCGCGACCCGGTGTGGGAGGCTGTACATCGAGGGTACGAATAATCCGGCCCTGACTGTTGACTTCCACCTGTTGATAACCGACTTCGCCGTGGAGAATGTCTTCGTGGTATTTCTCGATCCCCAGTTTGCCAATATCGTAGGTCGCGGCATAGTTGGCTTCCTCGCCGGCCTCCTGGATTTTTTGCAGGTCTTTTTTATTGATTTTAGATACGTAACCCAGCGCATGAGTGAGTATTTCTTTATAAGGATAGTACCGGGCCAGACGCGCTTCGATAGAAACACCTGGAAAACGATGGCTGCGGCTGGCAAAGCGAGCCACTTCCTCTTCTGTTAGTCGGGTGCGTAGCGCCACAGGTTTAAAGCGGCGCTGTCCGCGCAGGGATTGCTTAAAATCTTCCACCTCATCATCGGTGATCCCCATCAGCGCCTGCAGGAAGATCAGCGTATGTTCCAGATTCTCGACTTTCTCGGGGATAATTTCCAGGCTGTATACCGGCCGGTTTTCTGCGAGCAACACGCCGTTACGGTCGTATATGAGTCCGCGATTAGGGGCAATGGGCAATATTTTAATTCGATTGCCATTTGACCGAGTCTGGTAATCCTCAAAGTGCTCTACCTGCAAATAGTAGAGGTTACTCACAACCATTGCCAGCAGGGCAAATACCACCAACCCGGCAATCACTGCACGGCGGGCAAACAAGTTTGCCTCAGCCGTGTGGTCGCGGATGGTCTGACGCTTAATCGGCATGCATTATTCTCTGTGGTAGGGGTGGTTCTGGGTAACAGACCAGGCCCGGTACAGAGATTCGGCGACGATGATTCGTACCAAGGGGTGCGGCAACGTGAGAGGGGATAATGACCAGCGTTGTTCTGCCAGGTCGCAACATGCCGGAGCAAGGCCTTCCGGTCCACCGATGAGCAAACTGATATCGCGTCCATCCATTTTCCAGCTGTCTAACTGGCGGGCCAGGGCAGGCGTGTCCCAGGGGCGACCGGTGACTTCCAGCGTGACCACTTTATCGGACTTACCAATGGCAGCAATCATAGCTTCGCCTTCCTTTTGCAGGATGCGTTTAATATCTGCATTTTTTCCCCGTTTGCCCGGCGCGATCTCGGTAATCGTCACCGGCATATCTGCCGGAAACCTGCGCAGAAACTCGTTGGTGCCGGTGCTCACCCAGTCTGGCATTTTATTACCAACCGCAATTACCTGTATGCGCACAGTTTACTAACTCCGTGTCGACCGGGGAGTTAACCCCAAAGCTTTTCCAACTGATAAAAATCCCGGGCTTCATCCTGCATGATATGTACAATGATATCGCCTAAGTCGACCAGTACCCAGTCGCCGGTTTCCTTGCCTTCAACATTTAACGGCGCATGACCGGCGTGCTTGGCTTCTACCTGAACATGTTCGGCAATAGAACTGACATGGCGTTTGGAATTACCCGAACAGATAACCATGGTATCAGTGACGGTTGATTTTCCTTTTACATTTAATTCAACGATATCCCGTCCTTTCATATCGTCAATTTTGTCTAAGACAAACGCTTTGAGTTGCTCGTGTTGCAAAAGTTCTCCTCACTGACACCTTAAATGGTGCCGTATAACTTATGTTGTTTAATATAGTGCAGTACTGCCGGGCTAAGCCAGTCAGCGACCACACGGTCAGTTGTTTGCCTGGCAGACAGCGCATCCCGTAATTGCGTGGAAGACACGGTATAGTCCTGACTGTCGGTATAATACACCAGCCCGGAGGGTTGGTTATAAAACGTTTCTAATTGCGTGCACAGACGCCCGGTAAGCCATGCGTTTAGTGCTTCACCCGGTTCGCCGGCAGAGGCAGGTCGCCGCATAACTACAATGTGACAATAGTCTGTCAACGATTGCCAATGATACCAGCTCGGTAGATTATACAGTGAATCTTCACCCAACAGAAAAAACAATGGCTCACTGCCCAGGGTGTGGCGTAAATGCTGTAGTGTCTTTACCGTGTATGAGGGGGCCGGCAAGGACAACTCCAGCGGCTCAACGTACAACGCGGGTTCATCCCGACAGGCCAGCTCGAGCATTTTTAATCGATGAGCCGTAGTCGTTTCTGGCGCCGTTTTATGCGGTGGCAGTTTACAGGGTAATAATCCCAGCCGCGCAACGCCAATTTCCTTTATGGCTTCCAGTCCCGCCTTTATATGACCCTGATGTGGCGGGTTAAAGGTGCCCCCTAATAACGCTAGCATCAGATGATATCTGTACTTTCAGCAAACGCCATATGCGCCAGTGGCACACCGGTGAATAACAGGCATAAATGGCAAAGTTTGATATATGGCCTGACTACAGAGGATTGCTTAAACAGCTGGTCGGCTTCGGTAAGCTGCTCACCAATCAGCGTCAGGTCAGGTTTCGACAAGCGTTGCATTGCCTGTTGATAGTAACCCTGGCGGTTTTTCCAGATCCCCAGTTTTGGCCAGGTAATTGTCTGGCCGCTGTGTTGTAAATGATTCAGCTTCCACAGGGTCTGCCATTCCCGTATTAATGCCCAGATGATAATGTTGGGTTCAATGCCTTCACTTTCCAACCGCTGTAGTATTTTGACGCAGCGGGTACGATCGCCCTGCAGCATGATATCCACCAGTTGAAAAACATTGAAGCGCGACTGATCCACCAACGCGCTGGCCAGCCTTTCCTCGTCCAGTTGTTTATCAGGATAGGTCAGAGTCAGTTTTTCAATTTCCTGGGCGGCAGCCATCAGGTTGCCCTCGCTAAAGTCTGCGATTAGCTTCACGCAGGCGGGAGAAAACTGAAACGACTCTGCCTGAAGGCGCTGTTGGATCCATTTGTGCAACTGGGCACCTTCCAGCGGATAGCAAATGGTGAATACACCTATGGCGTCGAGGGCTTTAAACCATTTGGTTCGCTGCACGTCCTTGCCAATTCTGCCGCCATGGATGATGAGCAGCGTATCGCTCGATAAGTTTCCGGCCAGATCGGTAAGGATACCGGCGCCTTCGGTGCCAGGTTTGCCGGTGGGCAATTCGAGCTCAATTAACTGGCGGGCCGCAAACAGCGACATGCTCTGGGTCGCATCGATTAAACGTGACCAGCTGAATTCGCCGTCGGCCACCAGAACCGTGCGCTCATCAAAGCCTTGTTGTTTGGCTGTCGTTCTTAATGCCTGCAGAATTTCAAACTTTTGCTGTGGCTCATCACCAAAAACCAGATAGCAGCCCTTAAGACCCTCTTTTAAGGTTTGCCTGAAGCGTTCGGGATAAACCTGCACCTGACTATAGCCCCGCGTACTGACTGGATAACAGTCGAATGATACGGTCAGCCGCTTCCAGGCGCATTTCACTTAGTACCAGGTTAAGCTCGCGCGACTTTGCCAGTACCTGATCGGGGTCATCCTGATATTCCCGCAGTACTTCAAAGGAGGTTTTCAGTTCCTCGCCATTGGGAAACAACACCGTATAGCGAACGCCATATATCAGCTCGTATTCTGCGACCTGACCGGTGGCAAATACCGACAGTAAACGGCGGTCCAGAGACTCAGGCTGCAGGCGCAGGGTAATCGTTGTTTTTTCAAGATCGGGAGCAGCTTCGGGGCCGCCTTTGATTTGATACACATTCATGCGATTTTCCAGCGCTCTCACCAACGGTGCATTTTGACTGGTCGCCTGAACGTACAAGTAGTCGGTGTCGCTTGGCAGTGTTTTATCGCTGCGCAAATGAAAACCACAGCTGGCCAAAGCCAGTGTGGTTATCATCAGGATCAGTGTTTTGTTGATAGCGGACAAACTGCGCATTAGTTAGCCACGATATTCACCAGTTTACCTGGTACCACAATGACCTTACGGATGGTCTTGCCTTCGGTAAACTGCTCTACATTGGGCTGGTCTTTGGCCAGTTGTTCCAGCTCGTCTTTACTGGCATTGGCTGAGACGGTAATTTTAGCCCGTAGTTTACCGTTAACCTGAACAATGATGAGCTTTTCGTCCTCAACCAACGCGTTTTTATCAGCCACCGGCCACGGCGCTGTTTCGATGTTGTTGGTATGGCCAAGTTTGGCCCACAGGTAATGACATATATGCGGGGTGATTGGATTCAACAGCAAGACAATGCTATTAACCGCTTCACGCATTAACGCGATATCCTGGCTGCTTTCCTGCGGTGCTTTTTGCAGGTGATTAAGCAGCTCCATGATCGCCGCTACCGCCGTATTAAACGTCTGACGACGACCCAGATCATCACTGACCTTGTCGATGGTTTTATGCAGCTCACGGCGCAGGGCCTGCTGGGATTTATCCAGCGTTTTAACATCCAGTGTTTGTGGTGTGCCGGCAGCAAGGTGGTCATTAACCAGTTTCCATACGCGGCGCAGGAAGCGGTTAGCGCCTTCTACCCCTGAGTCTACCCACTCCAGAGTTTGCTCCGGTGGCGCTGCAAACATAGTAAATAAGCGCACCGTATCGGCACCATACTGATCGATAACCTGTTGCGGGTCGATGCCATTGTTTTTGGACTTCGACATTTTGGTCATGCCGCCGTGCTGAACCGGCGTGTTATCGGTGGTTAGCCAGGCTTTGACGATCCGGCCCTTGTCATCTTTTTCGGTGGATACTTCAGTAGGCGAGTACCAGGTTTTCTTCCCTTTCTCGTCTTCACTGTAATAGGAATCAGCCAGCACCATGCCCTGACAAAGCAAACGCTTGTATGGTTCGTCAGATTCAACCAGACCCTCATCACGTAATAGTTTGTGATAGAAGCGGGAATATAGCAGGTGCAAAATAGCATGCTCGATGCCGCCAACGTATTGATCGACCGGTAGCCAGTAATTCGCCTTGGCCGGATCCAGCATGGCATCATCGCTAGTGGCACAGCTGTAGCGCGCGTAGTACCAAGAAGACTCCATAAAGGTGTCAAAAGTATCGGTTTCGCGCAGCGCCGCTTCGCCGTTGTAAGTGGTTTTAGCCCATTCAGGATCGGCTTTAATCGGCGAAGTAACCCCATCCATTTCGACATCTTCAGGTAACACGACCGGCAGTTCATCGGCTGGAACCGGAACCGATTCGCCGTTTTCCAGATTCAGCATCGGGATCGGAGCACCCCAGTAACGCTGACGGCTCACGCCCCAGTCACGCAGCCGGTAGTTCACTTTGCGCTGACCACAACCTAAAGAAACCAGCTTATCGGCAATACCATTAAAAGCAGCGTCAAATTCCAGTCCGTCAAAGTCGTTGGAATTAATCAGTACGCCTTTTTCGGTGAAGGCTGCAGCGCTTAGATCACACTCAACATTGCTGCCTTGTTGCGGCTCGATTACTTGTTTGATGGGCAGGTTGTAGCGGGTAGCAAATTCCCAGTCACGCTGATCGTGACCCGGTACCGCCATCACTGCGCCTGAGCCGTAATCCATCAATACGAAGTTGGCAATCCAGACCGGCAATTGTTCACCAGTTAATGGATGAACGACGCAAAAGCCTGTTGAACAGCCTTTTTTCTCCATGGTTGCCAGTTCTGCCTCGGCGACCTTAGTATTTTTACATTCGTCGATAAATGAGGCTACATCAGCGCTGCTCTGTGCAGCGGCCTCGGCCAGCGGATGCTGTGCAGCCACCGCAACATAAGTGACACCCATAAAGGTATCCGGGCGCGTGGTGTAAACGGTTAAATCGCTGACGTCATTGACCTCTTCAGCCATTTTAAAGGTAATTTCGACGCCCTCTGAGCGACCAATCCAGTTGGCTTGCATGGCCCGAACCTGTTCCGGCCAGTCTTCCAGTTGTTCTAGATCCTGTAACAGTTCTTCGGCGTAATCGGTAATCTTGATAAACCACTGGGGGATTTCTTTTTGTTCAACGACTGCACCTGAACGCCAGCCGCGTCCGTCAATAACCTGCTCGTTGGCGAGTACAGTCTGATCTACCGGGTCCCAGTTAACGGTTGAATTCTTCTTATATACCAGGCCTTTTTCATACAGGCGGGTGAAAAACCACTGTTCCCAGCGATAGTAGTCTGCTTTACAGGTGGCTACTTCGCGGTCCCAGTCGTAACCAAAGCCCAGCGACTTAAGCTGGTTTTTCATATAGTCGATGTTGGCGTAGGTCCACTTGGCCGGCGCGGTGTTATTATTGATCGCCGCATTTTCGGCCGGCAGGCCAAAGGCATCCCAACCCATGGGTTGCAGCACATTTTTGCCCTGCATCCGCTGAAAACGGCTGATTACGTCACCGATGGTATAATTACGCACATGTCCCATGTGGAGGCGGCCACTGGGGTAGGGGAACATAGACAGGCAATAAAACTTCTCTTTACCCGGCTCTTCTGTCACCTTAAAGGCATTGGTGTCTTGCCAGTGCTGCTGCACCGCACTTTCGATTTCTTGTGGGTTGTACTGATTTTCGGCCATTTACCTGAGGCTTCCGCTTTATTTAACTTTAACAACTGTACCGGCAGCAGGTGTGAAAAGGAGTCTGAACACTACCACCAGCAGATTATGGGTATAATAACCTAATAGAATAACTTAGCGGTGGCGTATGTCACAATAGGCTGAACCCAATGAAGCAGAATATTTGGCTTAATTGACCGTAATTTAATCGTTCCCGAGGTAATTTGCCAGGCCCTGTAATTGTAAACCCTGCACCTGAGCTACAACGAACGCCAGCTTGCTAAAGCTAAGCCATCGGGGGGAGCCTTGTACACGATAAGTGAGGGGAATCCGAGTACCGTTCTGGTCTGATTCGAACACATAGTCCAGCGAACCAACTACGCTATACCCTGCACGGGATTCAGGGCACCGGTTATGCTGAGTCATTTTTCCGGATCCACAAAAACCATCTCCGGCGTTCGCCTGCAGGGTAAACAGGGCTGGTGACTTCATGTGGGGGGGCGATCGCAGGGATATGAATTAATGCGTCAGACTAGTATGGAAATTGAGCAAACACAAGTTTAGGGTTTGACAGCCAGGGGGATTCAGGATTCACTGTAGTGAGAGTAAATAAAGAAGAATATAGCTATGACCTGGGAGCGGTTACCTGCCATACAGCTCACCCCTAATATAAATCGTCGGGCCATCAATCAGGCGCTTAAAGACGATGCGGCGTTAAATTCGACCTTTATCGGTCAGGAACGGGCCCGCGAAGCCCTCACTTTTGGTTTAAATATTGATTCTACCGGTTATAACCTGTATGTGATGGGCGAGCATGCCACGGGCAGATTCACCCTGGTTAAGGAATACATCGAACGGCATGTCAGTAAACTGGCCACGCCGGACGACTGGTGTTTCATCAACAATTTTGAAGAAGAGCGTGAGCCTTTGGTGCTGCGCATGCATCCTGGCGGTGCGCGGGAATTTGCCCGGGATATGGCGAATCTGGTGGATGAATTGCTCGATACCTTTCCGGCGGCCTTTGATAACCCTGGATATCAGCGTAAAAAAGCGGCAATTGCCAGACATTTCGAGCAAAAATACGATGAAGCTATCAACAGTGTAGAACGCTTTGCCCAGGCCAATTCAGTGGCCATGCATGAAGAGCAGGGAACCGTTAGCTTTGCCCCCATTGTTAATAATAAACCCATTGATGACAGTGAATTTGCGCAGCTTACCGAGCAGCAGCGCGAAGGTTTTTACAAGTTAATCGATGAACTGGAAAACCGGCTAAGCGAGAGTTTGCTGTCGTTACCCGTGTGGAAGCGGGAAAATTCAGAGCAGTTACGCAAGCTGAACAGGGATACTGCAGAACACGGCATTCGGCCACTGCTTAAGGAATTGGAGCATAAGTATTCTGGTGACCTTGGGGTACTGAAACACCTGCGACAGTTGAAGTCTCACCTGATTGAAGCGGTGATTGCTTTTCTGACCGAAGAACCCAAAGCTGAAAAGCTGGATGAACGGGACCGCCGGGAGATCCTCGAAGAGCATTTTTTGCCAAATGTTATCTGTGCCCATAGTCTGGAGGGTGGTGCGCCGGTGGTGTATGAGCCTAACCCAACTTATCAGAATTTGTTTGGCTTAATTGAGTACACGCATCTGGGCGGGGCAATGTACACCAACTATAAAATGATCCGCCCGGGCGCGCTGCACAAGGCCAACGGCGGCTATCTGCTGCTCGACGCGGATCAACTGCTACATCAGCCCTACGTGTGGGAAGCGCTTAAACTGGCGGTCAAGTTTGGTAAGTTAAAAATGGACTTACCGCAACAGGATGTAGGTATGGCCAGTGCCATGACACTGATGCCCCAGGCAATAGACTTAAAAGTGAAAGTTATCCTGATGGGTTCCCGCGACCTTTACTACACCTTGCAGGATTATGACTCAGAGTTTAATGAGCTGTTTCGGGTGCTGGTTGATTTTGATCATGAAATCAGCGCGACCCGGCAAAACCTGTTTGATTTTGTTGGCCGGGTGCGCAAGAAAATCATTCAGCTTGGCCTGACGGGAATTACCCAGCCCGCTATGTACCGGCTGGTCGAATATTCGTTACGCATGGCTGAGCATCAGGAAAAGCTGTCGGCGCATTTTGCCGATGTCATTGAATTGCTCAATGAGGCCCATTATTTCTGTATGAAAGTGGGTGATAAACACATTGATTTAAGTCACCTGAACTCGGCTCTGATGGCTAAAAAGCGTCGCACCGGTCGGGTGAGTACTTCGCTACTTAACGATATAAAGGAAGGCCAGGTACTCATTGCAACGCAAGGCAAGGCCATCGGAAAAGTGAATGGCCTTACGGTCATGGATATTGGTGATACGGCATTTGGCACGCCGGCACGGATTACCGCGACAGTTTATGCCGGTGCCAGTGGGGTGGTGGATATTGAAAGGGAAGTCGAGCTTGGTCAGCCGATCCACTCTAAAGGGGTTATGCTACTCACCGGTTATCTCGGCAACAAATATGCGCAGTCCTTCCCGCTGACGGTATCAGCGAATATTGCGCTTGAGCAATCCTACGGCCACATCGACGGCGACAGTGCTTCATTAGGCGAACTGGTGGCGCTGATTTCTGCCATTACCGACATTCCTGCTCGTCAGTCGCTGGCGATTACTGGCTCGATTAATCAGTATGGTGAAGTGCAGGCGGTAGGCGGCGTTAATGAAAAAATAGAAGGCTTCTTCGATGTTTGTCAGCATCGAGGTTTAAATGGTGAACAAGGGGTGATTATACCCAAATCCAATGTTCGTCACCTGGTACTCGATAAAGCCGTAGTGGATGCGGTGAAAAAAGGCCAGTTTGCCATATACAGTGTGGAAACCGTTGATGATGCGCTGGAGTTACTGATGGAGAAAGAAGCCGGTGTGCTTTCAAGTCGCGGGCGTTATCCCAAAAATACCATTAATGACCTGGCGGTTAAGCGCTTGTATCAGATTGCCTGTACGGTAAACGGGGCAGAAGAATAAACACGGGGTGGCTTCGAGCGGGCTGGTAAGCAGCCCGTTAATTCAGTTTTACCCGGAGTTATTTAGGCTGCATCCTTAATGCGCCATCAAGACGGATCGTTTCGCCGTTAATATAGCTATTCTGGCAAATATGCTGCGCCAGTTGAGCAAACTCTTCAGGGTGCCCCAGGCGGGCTGGGAAAGGGACATTCGCTCCCAGTGCGTCCTGCACTGGCTGAGGCATGGCGGTAAGCAAAGGTGTACCCATCACACCCGGTGCAATGCTGTTAACCCTAATCCCCAGGTTCGACAGGTCCCTCGCCATCGGGAGTGTTAAGCCAATAATTGCCGCTTTACTTGCTGCGTAGGCAGTTTGACCAATTTGCCCTTCGTAACCAGCAATGGAAGCAGTGTTGATGATCACGCCGCGTTCGCCAGTGTCTGGCTGTGGCGCATTTTTTGCCATCTGTGCTGCGGCTAGCCGGGCTACGTTATACGTACCACTGAGGTTAATTGACAGGGTCTGATTAAAACGTGTCAGACTGGCGGGCTCCCCTTGCTTATTCAGCACACGCTCGGCCGGGGCGATACCGGCACAGTTTACGCAAAAATGAATTGCACCAAAGCGTTCCACGGCGGTTTCCAGCGCAGCAGTAATGGCTTGCTCACTGGTTACGTCGGCATTGATAAACAGGGTTTTGTCAGCACCTAACTCAGCTTGTTGTTTGGCGCCGGCCTCAGAATTGATATCGATGAGAACAAGATTAGCGCCCATTGACACCAGTTGTTTGGCTACCGCGAGGCCCAGCCCTGAACACCCACCGGTGATCACCGCGGTATGGTTGGCTATCTGCATTGCGACTCCGTTTATTGTTAGTAAAATGTTAAGTTTATTTTACCTGACGTTTACGGAAAGGGAATGTGCAGGACGTGATAAGGTTTCTTATTTTGGCAACTGAATTTTACACTCTTCGCTGGGGCGGTACAGAATCAGCGTGTGGCCAATTATCTGCAGCTTTTCGCTGGCGGTTTCGCGAATAATGGCGTCCATAATAAGCGCCTTTTCTTCACGGTCATCCGATGGGACTTTTACCTTAATTAATTCATGATGATTCAGCGCGTTGTCGATTTCAGCCAGTACACCTTCTGTTAAACCATTGCCGCCAAGCTGAACAACGGGTTTTAACGGGTGGGCCAAGCCTTTAAGGAATTGCTTTTGTTTATTTGAAAGTTTCATTATTTAAGTTTTTCTTACAATTTAAGTGCAAAGTCTGTCTTGAAAAAGCGTATTCTAACGCCATCTCGACTACAATCCTAATGAGATTGTGTGGTAAAGACAAAAAAGACGTCTCAGGCCAGGGTTAACCGTTGATTAATTGACCATTTCGTTTAGTTATTGGGTTGACTCGCTTAACAGGCAAGGCGGAATACGCGAAATACTTTTAATCTTCGCATTGAACAGAATGATTGGTTAAGCCGTAGAAAGGGACGAGATAGCACGGTTGTTAAAGATAGTGGAGCAAGATTCCTCTGGATAAAGTGTTTTCACAGCTAACAGAGGGTTTGCGCAGTAGATGACTGGAACCTGACAACAGATTGGTAGTCTTATTGCGTAACAGCGGGGAACGTTCGGGTGGTTTTTAAGCGTTAATAAAACACAGTCTGAACCGTTAGATTAGGCGTGCCGGAACTGCCCGGAGCGCGTTGCAGAGAAGCGTATTAGGTAGCAAGCGTCTATAAAGTGTAGTAGGCTTGGATATCGCGTTTTTGAGACACTCACCGGTAGTTTTAGGGACCGGATGATATTTACAGAGGTTGGTAGCATTGAGCGACATGGCAAAAAACTTAATCTTGTGGTTGGTGATCGCAGTAGTTTTAATGGCGGTTTTCCAAAGTTTTTCACCCAGCGAATCTAGCCGGGCACAAACTGACTACACCACATTTCTAAAGGAAGTAAAACAAGGCACCATTCGTGAGGTCCGCATCAGCAGTGACAATAACGAAATCCGTGGTGTGAAGCGTTCAGGTGAAACCTTCAAGACTTACATCCCGTATTTTGACGACCAATTGATTTCAGATTTGGTGAAACAGGATGTTCGTGTGCTGGGCGAGCCGCCTGAACAGCCGTCAATTCTGACGTCAATTTTCATTTCGTGGTTCCCGATGCTGCTGCTTATCGCAGTGTGGATTTTCTTCATGCGACAAATGCAAGGCGGTGGTGGCCGTGGTGCGATGTCATTTGGGAAGAGCAAAGCGCGTTTACTCAGTGAAGACCAAATCAAAACGACTTTTGCCGACGTTGCCGGTTGCGACGAAGCTAAAGAAGATGTGTCTGAGCTGGTAGATTTCCTGCGCGACCCATCCAAGTTCCAGAAGCTGGGCGGTAAAATACCTAAAGGCGTACTGATGGTGGGCCCTCCTGGTACCGGTAAAACCCTGCTGGCAAAAGCGATTGCCGGTGAAGCGAAAGTACCGTTTTTTACTATATCAGGTTCTGATTTCGTTGAAATGTTCGTTGGTGTTGGTGCGTCACGGGTTCGCGACATGTTTGAACAGGCACGCAAAGCGGCACCCTGCATTATTTTTATCGACGAAATCGATGCCGTTGGTCGTCAGCGTGGTGCCGGTTTAGGTGGTGGTCACGACGAGCGTGAGCAAACCCTCAACCAAATGCTGGTGGAAATGGACGGCTTTGAAGGTCATGAAGGTATCATTGTCATCGCGGCGACGAACCGTCCGGATGTGCTTGACCCGGCGCTGTTACGTCCTGGTCGCTTTGACCGTCAGGTTGTGGTGGGTTTACCGGATATTCGCGGTCGTGAACAGATCCTTAAAGTACACGTACGTAAGGTACCGGTTGCTGACGACGTTGAACCATCGGTAATTGCCCGTGGAACACCAGGCTTCTCTGGTGCCGATCTGGCCAACCTGGTAAATGAAGCCGCATTGTTTGCTGCCCGGGCGAACCGTCGAATGGTATCGATGGAAGAGTTTGAGAAAGCTAAAGATAAAATTATGATGGGCTCTGAGCGTAAGTCTATGGTGATGTCTGAAGAAGAGAAAACCATGACTGCTTATCACGAGGCGGGCCACGCAATTGTGGGGCGCTTGGTACCAGAGCACGATCCGGTATATAAAGTGTCAATCATTCCACGCGGTCGCGCGTTAGGCGTCACTATGTATCTGCCAGAGCAGGATCGGGTAAGCCATACCAAACAACACCTGGAAAGTATGATTTCCAGCTTATTTGGCGGACGTCTTGCTGAGCAAATTATATATGGTTCTGAAAAAGTCACCACTGGTGCGTCCAATGATATTGAACGTGCCACGGACATTGCCCGTAAGATGGTGACCCAATGGGGACTGTCAGACAAGATGGGGCCTATGCTGTACGCCGAGGAAGAAGGCGAGGTGTTCCTGGGCAAGTCCATGTCAAAGGCATCAAACATGTCTGATGATACTGCCCGAGCCATTGATGCTGAGATTAAGTCAGTCATCGATCGCAACTATGACCGTGCCCAGCAGATCCTTGAAGAAAACATCGATATTCTGCACTCAATGAAAGACGCACTGATGAAGTACGAAACCATTGATGCAAAGCAGATTGATGACCTGATGTTGCGTCGCGACGTGCGGCCACCAGCCGGTTGGGATGATCGTCCATCAAGTGGCGATAAGCCTAGTGGTGGCACACCCAGCAAAGAAGGTGAAATTACCGATGATGGCGTTGATAAACCGTCAGTAGGTAAACCTGGAGACCTGCCAGGCTAAGCCCAGGCCAATTAATTAAAAGCGCCGGTAATCCCGGCGCTTTTTTGTATTTACTGTGACCTATTATCCGTTATGCAAATCAGATCGATAACCTTATCTAGCTCTCAACCCCAGGTCATGGGGATCCTTAACGTTACGCCGGATTCGTTTTCCGATGGCGGGCGACACAATACTCTGCAAGCTGCGCTTGAGCAGGCCAGGGCGATGGAAGCGGCCGGCGCGACTATTATTGATATCGGCGGGGAGTCAACCCGACCCGGTGCGCCACCTGTCAGCCTTGAGGAAGAGCTCGAACGGGTAGTGCCCGTAGTGGCGGCCTTGCGGGCACAATCTGATATCGTGATCTCCATTGACACCAGCAAAGCGTCAGTCATGCGCGAAGCGCTGGCAGCAGGGGGCGATATTATTAACGACGTTCGGGCGCTACAGGAAGCCGGCTGTCGAGAAGTGGTGGCCGAGTTTGGCGTACCGGTGTGTCTGATGCATATGCGGGGGCAGCCGAGAACCATGCAGGCCAATCCCCATTATGAGGATTTGTTGAGTGATGTTGAAACCTTTTTCACGCAGCAAATAGCGGCCTGTGAAGCCGCTGGTATTAGTCGCAACAAAATCCTGCTTGACCCGGGGTTTGGCTTCGGTAAGACTCTTGAACATAACTATCAGTTATTAAATGAGCTTGAGCGATTTCACCGGTTTAATATGCCGTTACTGGTGGGCATGTCGCGCAAATCCATGATAGGGAATTTAACCGGTCAGCCCGTAGATAAAAGGCTGGCAGGTAGTTTAGCTGTGGCAGCCATTGCGGCGCTGAAAGGCGCACAAATAATAAGAGTGCACGACGTCGAGGAAACTGCTGATGTTGTGAAAGTTGCCAGCTATATCAATACATTATAATTAGGAAATAGTTTATGGGCGCTAGAAAATATTTTGGTACTGATGGTATCCGCGGCAAAGTGGGTGAAAGTGCCATTAACCCGGAATTTGTTATTAAACTGGGCTGGGCGGCAGGCAAGGTGTTGGCCGGCCAAGGTACAAATAAGGTTCTGATAGGTAAAGACACCCGGATATCCGGTTACATGCTGGAATCTGCACTGGAGGCAGGCCTCTCTGCTGCGGGTATCAACAGTGGTTTATTGGGGCCAATGCCGACGCCGGCAATTGCCTACCTGACTAAAACCTTTCGTTCTGAGGCCGGGATAGTCATTAGTGCTTCGCATAATCCTTATTACGATAACGGTATCAAATTTTTCTCTTCCGATGGGTTTAAGCTCGATGACGATATCGAAATAGCCATTGAAGAAATGATGGACAAACCGATGACGTGTGTTGCCTCAAACAAACTGGGTAAAGCTAGTCGTATCAACGATGCGGCGGGGCGGTACATTGAATACTGTAAAGGCACGTTTCCATCCGAGTTATCCTTACAGGGGCTAAAAGTGGTTGTCGACTGTGCACACGGTGCCACGTACCACATAGCGCCGAATGTGCTGGCTGAACTGGGGGCAGAGGTGATAGAGTTGGGGACCAATCCCAACGGGCTCAACATTAATGAAGGGGTCGGTGCTACCAGCATGCGTGCTACGGTCGAAGCCGTGCTGGAACACAACGCTGATCTGGGCTTTGCGTTGGACGGCGATGGTGACCGCATTATGATGGTGGATCATCTGGGTAATGTGATTGATGGCGATCAGGTGTTATTTATTATTGCTCGTGATGCACTGAAAGGTGGCAGACTCAATGGTGGCGGTGTAGTGGGTACCCTGATGAGTAATCTGGGCCTTGAGATAGCGTTGAATAAGCTGGGTGTTCCCTTTGAACGTTCAAAGGTGGGTGACCGTTATGTGATGGAATTACTGCAGCAGAAAAACTGGACTATCGGTGGCGAAAACTCAGGGCACGTACTTAACCTCAACCTGGCATCTACCGGAGACGGGATTATAGCCGGCCTGCAGGTTGTTTCAGCCATGCTGCGCGCCAATATGACATTGCACGATTTAGCCAGTGGTTTTGACAAATTCCCGCAAACCCTGGTCAACGTCCGTTTTGAAAACCCTGATAGCGATCCATTAAACAGTGATGAGGTGCTGACCGCAAAAGCAGAAGCAGAAAACGCACTGGGTAAACAGGGCCGGGTTTTGCTGCGTAAGAGTGGTACTGAACCGTTAATTCGGGTTATGGTTGAGTCGGATGATGAACTGGCTTCTACGACCTGGGCGGAGAAAATCGCCGACGCTGTTCGTAATGTGTCCAGTTAGTCTGTTTTAGCTCAATATTTTACGGTTTTTTACTTGTATAATCGTAAGGGAATAGTTAATATCACGCCCGCTTTGACGCCGGGATGAAGTCAAACACAGTTGGAAAACGATAGATGAGAAAGCCAATCGTAGCTGGAAACTGGAAAATGAACGGCAGCCGTTCATTGGTGAAAGAATTTTCAACACTAATGGATGGTGTTGATAGCGCCGCGGTACAGGTAATTGTTTGCCCACCGGCTTGTTATCTCGGAGAATTTTCCGGGTCTGATTTTGCGATAGGCGGTCAGACACTGAGTGAGCTGGATAATGGTGCTCATACTGGTGATATATCCGCACAAATGCTTGTTGAGCTTGGTTGCGATTATGTCATTGTCGGTCACTCTGAACGACGTGATGATCATGGCGAGTCGAGTGAACTGGTTGCCCAAAAAGCGGCGAAGGCGATTGCGAGTGGTCTGACACCCATTATTTGTATCGGTGAGTCCCTGGCAACCCGCCAAGCAGGTAAGTTAGAAAGCTTTTTGGCGGCCCAACTTGATGCACTGACAAACCTTATGAGTGCAGAGCAGTTAAGTAAAGCAGTAATTGCCTATGAGCCTATTTGGGCTATTGGCACAGGTGTTACGGCAACACCTGAACAGGCACAGGAAGTTCATGCGTTTATACGCAGCCATTTGGCTAACTTCAGTGATGACCTGGCTTCGACGATGCAAATCCTTTATGGTGGCAGCGTTAAAGCATCGAATGCGAAAGAATTATTTGCTCAGCCGGATATCGACGGTGGTTTAATAGGCGGAGCAAGTCTGAAAGTAGAAGAATTTAGACAAGTTTGCCAGGCGGCAGGCTAGCGAGGATAGAAAATGGTTTATCAAGTGCTTTTGGTTGCATACCTGGTTGTAGCACTGCTGTTAATTGGCTTTGTGCTGATTCAACAGGGTAAAGGTGCCGACATGGGCGCTTCATTTGGTGCTGGCGGTTCCAATACCGTATTCGGCTCCAGTGGTTCAGGTAATTTTATGACCCGTGCCACGGGTATCTTGGCGACAGCATTCTTTGTTATCAGTTTGTTATTAGGTAATATTACCGCCCGTCAGGAAAAAGCCCCTGATGAGTGGGAGAATCTGGAAGTACCGGCATCTCAGCAGGCTGCACCGTCTGATAGCGACGTACCGGCCGTACCGGTTGAAGATAATACTGGTAATACGCCTGACTAAGGGCATATAGAAACGATTTTGCGGAAGTGGTGGAATTGGTAGACACGCCATCTTGAGGGGGTGGTGGCTTAGGCCGTGCGGGTTCAAGTCCCGCTTTCCGCACCAAACAAAAAAACCGCCGATATGGCGGTTTTTTTATGCCTGAAAAGTACTGAGATAAGCGATGAAGCTAATGAATTACTATCTTCAGTTACTGCTTACATTGCTGCTACCGCCGCTTTCGGTCTATTTAAGTTGCCGGATAGCAGGCAGTAAACCTGATCCTCACTCTGTTAGGCTTTGTAGCGGAGGTGGTTCATCCGCGCTACACTGTGGTTGTGTCACATCAGGGCTAAGCCGAATTACTATGAGCCCGGCATACGAAGCGTGTCAGGGTAACCAGCAGAACTATCAGGATCAGCACTAACATCAGGCCTGCCATAAGCAAGCCGTAGGTATTTCGCTGTAATGGTGAGAGTAGCAAAAATAGCTGTGTTATTAAGGGGATACCACTCATCAGATAGATCACCAGCTTCAGCATGTTCATAGCGTTCTCCGGTTACGCCAGTTCGCTCATTTCATCACGATAAGTTTCAGCCAGCGCTTTTTTCTGCTTCTCGTTTAATATACGACCGGCGATTTGGAAAAATTCTTGCTCTTCGTCATCGAGATGATGTTCAACCTGTTCTTTGAGTTGTTTAAGATAACGTAACCATGCGGGTGATCTAAATTCTGTACCATCGAGTTTTTCCACTAATTCATCAATCTCGTGGTGTTCGGCAATACCGTGACGCGAGAGCTCAACAGCATTGTCATTATCCATCAGCGGTACGTAAAAGTGGCGCTCTTCGGCGGTGGCGTGACGTTCCAATTCATCCTTAAGTTCATCGAAATACTCGCGGCGAGCGGCTGTGTCGCCGTGGGTTTTTACTAATATCTTTAATAATAAACGTTGCTTTTCGTGATCCTGACGCAATGCTTCAAAAATGTTCATAAGCTGCTCCTGACTAGTTGTTGGGGAGTAATCATTGAGTGTCACCCTGCAAGTTACGGTTTACTATTCGCAGTTTGATAATTACCGTTTGCTAACATCTATTTGATAGCTGCAAAACTTATGCCTTTAGATAAGTATTGGATTTTAAAAGGGTGTTTATGTTTTTTTGGGAGTGGAGGGGGTAGGCCAAGGGTAAATTTTACCCTTGGTTATGTAATCGGGAAATGCTATTCACTGACCTCATAGCTTTCATCAAAACGCTTGCTGTCGGCCAGTATATTCAGATTCCTGGCCTGACAGCTAATCGTGATTTCGTTGGCAGAGTAGGTTTCACCATCAATCACGTAGGTTTGCTCTTCAGGGAGTTTTATATTGACCTCCTTAGCCCGTTTGTGATGAATAATTTGTGACGACTTCTTCGATTGCTCATTGCCGAATACCAACTCAGCCACGGTAAATAATGGCATGTCATCTTCAGTAGGTGTCAGCCAGGTGATATCCAGTTCACCGTCAGTCATATCCGGAAGGTTTCCGCCCTGAGCGAGTGCGGTGCTGAGAGGGGCCGCATTGGCAATGACAAATGAAGGGGTATTGAGCTCAAAGGTTTCATTATCAAGCACCACTGTTAGCTTTTGCGGACTACTGGTGTTCATTGCTTTCCATAAGCCTTCCAGATAAGCCATCTGACCACCGTTATTCTTTTCCTCACGGTCAGCATGTTCAATCATTTGAGACTCAAAGCCAATAGCAGAGACCAGTAGCATTAATTTACCATTACATTCTGCAGTATCTACCGGGGTATATTGCTGTTTACAAATTACTTCACAGGCGCGAGTGATGGGTGCAAGCTTACTACGCAGTCCATACACAATCTGGCTTAGCGCATTGGCGGTGCCGAGAGGAATGATGCCTAGCACCTTTTGGTGTTCACGGGTTACCGTGGCAACTTCTGTTACGGTTCCATCGCCGCCACAGGCAATCAAAATTTCGTTGCCAGCGGTTATTGCCTGGTGTGCCTGCCAGGTGGCATTAAGCTCTGGTGTTGTCTCGAAAATAGTGACCCTGAACTGACTGTTTAAATGGGAAAGAATTTCTTCCTTGTAAGTCGTCCATTTGCCGCCGCCCGCTACCGGATTGGCGATGAGTGCCAATTGGGTATTCAATCTTAAACGGCCGCGTTTTTTAACCGCCGAGAGGCTTTTCAACTGCCGTTTATTGAGTCTCGCCGTGGCCCGCACCGACTGAATTTTATTCATTACATCAACCACTGACAGCGCATCATTACGGGCCAGCAGGTATGCAGCCATTACCAGCACCGAGCGCCCTCGGCCCAAAGCACAGTGAACCAGAATTTTGCGGCCATCGCGGATGTGCTGATCAATCCAGTTAAGTGCCAGATGAAGCTGTTCATTGGTAGGACTGGTGTGGTCAAGTACAGGGATATTCAGATAGTCCACATCGTAGCGATAACTGGTCCAGTCGAGGCTGTCGAATTCTGCGGTGACATCAAGTATACAGTCGATGCCCTGGTTGCTGAGTTTTTCAATGTCGTTGCTAACCAGTCTTGTTCCCAGATATAACTGCTCTTCAATTTTCTGAATATTCGGCACTTTATCCGTTTTTCGCGCATAAAAGTTGTACAAACGCGCACCCAGCAGAAAAGGAATGAACAGCCAACGAACGTAAATTGGGATCCGTCCGTCCGCCCGTTTTCTGAATAATTCAGGGTAATGGGTAAGGTAAGCCACAGACACGGCAAATAGCGATGCCGCGGTCCACAGGATCACTGCATTTATCCACCAGTAGGGCACATAGGCCGCAATGACACAGAGTAAAATGCCAGCCAGCAGATAATACTTAACCATCTTCATTGGTTATTCTCTCCCTCAGTGAACCCACAATCGTAAGCGCCGTATCAATAACAGCATTTTAATTAAAACGTTAGTACCGTAGATACAAGTATTGTGCCGTACGGCTAATTTCAGTGGGGTGAAGGATTGCTTAAGTTTATCAATTTCATCGGTTTTCAGGCCAGTTGGTGGCTGCTTATCCTGTACCAGAATCAATATTGGTGGGTGGTTACAGCATTGTTGATTGCTCACCTTGCAATGGCCAGGGAGTCACTGACCGAATTCGCCGTAGTGCTGGTTACAGCAACTGCAGGCGTAATTACCGACAGCCTGCTGACAATGTTTGGTGTGTACATTTTTACCGGTTCCGGGCAATTCTTACCGATCCCTTACTGGCTGGTTTTGCTCTGGTTCGCCTTTGCCTCTACGCTCAGACACAGTCTGGCCTACCTCAGCGAACACAACTGGTTAGCTGCCTGGCTCGGCGCAGTCGGCGGTACGCTTAGCTATGTGGCCGGTATGAAGTTACAGGCAGTCACCTTTGGCCTGGAGTTTTATCCTACGGTGATTTTACTTGCCTGCATCTGGGCATGTCTTATGCCTATGATCTTTTTACTAAGCCAACGCGTTGAAGCCATAATTCAACGTAATAATGGCAGTGACACATTCCAAACCACAAAGGAGAAGTTATGACACCCTTGTCGATGGTAACGGGAGGTAACCGTGGGATCGGTTTTGCAATAGCTGAGGGCTTGCTTAAGCTGGGTCACAAGGTACTACTGGTAGCTCGGAACGAAGAAGAAGCCGAACAGGCTTGTACAGACCTCAATGGCGATGTTCACCCGATCGTGATGGACATCACGGCACAGGCGGCTATGGAAGACGCCCTAACGCGTGCTGTGGCGGTATTTGGAGATATTGATATCCTGATTAACAACGCCGGGGTTATGCACAGTGATGATCTTGAAGAGCTTACTGCAGAAGACTTACAGTCGGCTTTCGATGTGCATGTTAAAGGTCCTGCCATGCTTACTAAAGCTGTTTTGCCCGCCATGCTGGAGAACAATTTTGGTCGCATCGTTAATGTTTCAAGCGGATACGGCAGTTTTGCCGAGAAACTCGGGGGACCACCAGCTTATGCCGTGACTAAAGCCGCTCTGAATGCGCTGACAGTGAAAACGGCGGCGTCAGTGCCAGCAGGTAAAAACGTCAAAGTAAATGCTATGTGCCCGGGGTGGGTACATACCCGAATGGGCGGCTCCAGTGCGCCGCTAACGGCTGAAGAGGGCGCAGATACCGCTATCTGGCTGGCCAGTCTCGATGAAGACAGCCCGAGTGGGATGTTTTTCCGAAAGCGTAAACCAATCAGCTGGTAGCTTGGCGAACTGCCGGTGTGAATATTTTTCACACCGGCAGGCAGTTCTGGGGGATAACCGGCGGTAAGTTTGCAACGCTTGTTATGGCTGTAAATTTTATCTGATTGAAAGTTAAAGACTAATTATTATTTTTCTGAATTGGCGTTGGGCTTGCAGTTGATATCGCAATGACTTATGCAGAACGACAGGTGATAAATCATCGGCCGGTTTCGGAAGGAGAGTATTTAGTGAGTGAGTCTTTAGCGATGTCTGCGAATGCTGGCAAGCAGGAAAGTAGGGGAGTAACTCAGGATCATTACCTGCCTGCGGTGGTATCTGTCGGAGTGGTATTGTATGAGTGGAATGAGGCGGTTCGTCAGCGTGTTCAGCGCCTCGGCACCCAATTTGGCAACAGCGGCATTAAAATGCAGTTACTCACCCATTCTGATCTTGTCAGGCAGGACGACAAAACCAAACACCTTCAGGGCGTGATATTCCAGCTGCCGGCCAACGGCGATAGTCCGCTGGCAAGACGCTTTGAGTTGATTTTCCGGCAGAGTCAGCCAGCTTTACTCGCCACTTGTGACGTTGTCGCAGCGTTCACCGTTGCGCAGGATGATGATATCTCGAATATTGAACTGGCGATGCAGGTGAGCTTTGCGTCCCACGGCGCAGAGTGCCAGTGGCTGGGGCTTGATTACTCTGCGGCTGAATCCGCGGCATTCCAGCGCTGGTGTGAAGGTATCGTGATGTCGGTACGCCAGTCGGTGAATAAACCAGCGACGCTAGCCGCTTAAATGAAAATGAACTCTAATATTTAGACCCGTAATAAAAATTTCACGAATTGTACAAAGATGGTTATTCAATTCATTTTAGTATGCTTTTAATCTTAAGCACGTATAATTATCGGGAATTAAATAAAAAACTATAATAATCAATGTTAATTAGCTTTGTTTTGGTAAGTTGTTATTGCTTGCATTAATACAGGTGAAAGACGTTTATACGGTTTGTATATCGCTGTTTTAATGGATTTTACGTCTCCCTCTCCCAGTCTTCGCCCTTGTAATAAATGTTCATATGCGTATAATTAGACCACTAATTAATATCGATAATCAGTTAACGACAAAAAATACTAAGGCAATATTTTTCTATGGCGTTTGAAAGTTACATCTCACTAGCGATTTACTTTGCAGTTATGCTGGGCATTGGTTTGTTCGCATACAAGCAATCAACCAGTGACATTTCCGGCTACATTTTGGGAGGCCGTCAGGTTAGCCCTCACGTAACTGCGTTATCTGCTGGTGCATCTGATATGAGCGGATGGATGCTGATGGGATTGCCTGGTGCGATGTTTCTAACCGGTTTTGATGCTATGTACATCGCGATTGGTTTGGTTGCCGGTGCGTTGGCAAATTACTTCCTGGTTGCGCCGAAGTTGCGCGTTTACACCGAAGTGGCTGATGACTCGCTGACCATTCCTGAGTTTTTCGCGAAACGTTTTGGTCAGTCTAATGCCAGTGTGAGAATGGTGTCAGCTGGCATTATTGTAATGTTTTTTACTCTGTATACGTCGGCTGGTTTAGTGGCGGGCGGTAAGCTCTTCGAGAGCGCTTTTGGTATGGGATATCAGACTGGTCTGGTAATAACGCTGGCGGTAGTGGTGTCTTATACTCTGTTGGGCGGTTTCCTGGCAGTTAGCATGACCGACTTCGTGCAGGGCTGCATTATGTTTGTAGCCCTGGTTTTAGTGCCCATTGTGGCCTTTACTGAATTTGACAGCCTGGCGCAAATGAACAGCGCGGCACTGGAATCAGTACCGTCACTGAGTGAATCGTGGCAGCAACTTACGTTACTCGGTCTGGTGTCCAGTCTGGCCTGGGGGTTAGGGTATTTCGGACAGCCGCATATTATTGTGCGCTTTATGGCGATTCGTTCAGTGAAAGCCATTGCAACAGCACGCAATATTGGCATGTCATGGATGTTAGTCACCATTATCGGTGCACTGGGTACAGGCTTTGTTGGTATTGCTTATGCTAATCAATTTGGCTTACAGGTAGCCGATGCAGAGACAATTTTTATTATTTTCTCTGACATCCTGTTTCACCCACTGATCAGCGGATTTTTGATGGCGGCGATTCTGGCGGCAATTATGAGTACCATCTCTTCGCAGCTGTTAGTTTCCGCCAGCTCGCTGACGGAAGACATTTATCGCGTGGTGAGTAAAAAGGAAGCCACGCAAGAACAAACTGTAGCCATAGGCCGTTATGGTGTGGCAGGTGTCGCGCTGGTAGCGCTGTTGCTGGCGTGGGATTCGTCGAACAGCATTTTATCGCTGGTGAGTAATGCCTGGGCCGGTTTCGGTGCAGCGTTTGGTCCATTGGTGCTGTTTTGTTTATACAAGAAAAATTTAACGCATAAAGCCGCGCTGGCAGGCATATTGAGCGGTGCTATTACGGTATTGTTCTGGATCTATGCGCCGGTACTTGAAGGCGGTGCCACACTAAGTAGCGTGGTTTATGAGATTGTCCCTGGTTTTATCATTAGTTCACTGACTATCTGGGGTGTGATTATCTTCAGTGAAGAGCCGCACGAGGACGTGCAGGCGAAATTTACCGAAACAAATAAAGTTTTAGCAGAATTATCTTAAGGTGATAGGAAATATGAATCGTTCAAATTGGAAACGCATTGTCATTAAGGTTGGGAGTGCACTGATTGCACCTAACCGTCAGGGATGTAGTAGTCATTATCTTTTGAGTATTGCGCAATTTGTCGTCCGTTGCCGGATGCAGGGTATCCAGGTTGTGCTGGTTTCCTCAGGCTCGGTGGCTGCAGGAGCGCACTTATTCCCGGAAGAAACTAAAAAGAATATTGCCATTAAAAAAGCCATGGCCGCCGCTGGTCAGACCGAAATGATGGCAACCTGGGATAAACTGTTCGACTTTCCGTCGGCGCAGGTGTTACTGACTCATGCCGACTTACGTGACCGTGAGCGTTATGTAAGTATTCGTGAAACGCTGGACAGTTTGCTTGATCACGGTGTGTTACCTATCGTTAACGAAAACGACACGGTGACCACCGATAAACTTAAAGTGGGTGATAACGATAACCTTTCAGCGATGGTCGCCGCAGCAGCCGATGCTGATGCGCTGATTATCTGTTCTGATGTGGATGGATTGTACGATAAAAACCCGCATAAACACGACGATGCGAAACTGTTATCCTGGGTAGATAAAATTGATGAAAGTATCTATGCCATGGCGGGCGGTGCCGCTGAAGATGGTGTTGGTACCGGTGGCATGCGCACCAAAGTGGAAGCCGCTGAAAAAGCGGTTTCTCATGGTATTGATACCTTTATCATTAACGGCTTTACCGAGTTGTCGTTTAATTTGATGCTCGAAGGGCAAAACCCTGGTACGCACTTCCAGGCGCATGAGAAGCCAATGAAAGAAAACGTGCACTGGATGACCCACACCTCGAATGCGCAGGGTGAGGTCGTGATTAAAGAAGCCTTTAGCGACGATTTAGATGAAGGTGTTGAGTCTCTCACCAGTAGTGAAATTCTTGACGTGAAAGGCGAGTTTTCGGTAGGCGATACCATTTTAGTCCGTCGTGAAGATGGCGTAAAACTGGCCAAGGCTAAATCAAATTATAGTAGCTGTCTGTTAAACTTCATTGCCAATGAAGGTAACCAGAAGTTCGCATCGGAATTCGAAGAAAAAACCGGTCCGATTATCTCAGGACAGCACATTGCAGTATTGGAGAACAAATGAGTTTAATTACACAAATTGCCAACGACACAGCTAACGCTGCAAAGACGTTAGCAATTTTAGATGAAGCAACCAAAAATAAAGTACTCGCTGCTATGGCCGCAGCCATTCGTGACAACCAGGACGAGATTGTTAAGGTCAACACGAAAGAAGTTGCCGAGGGTAAGCAAGCCGGTCTGGATGATGCCATGTTAGACCGCCTGACCCTGACGCCAGCGCGTATCGAAGATATGGCGGCAGGCATCGAAACCATTATTGAACTGGCTGATCCGGTTGGACAGGAGCGTTCGATTATGGAGCGTCCTAACGGTCTGCAAATTAACAAAATGCGTGTGCCGCTCGGCGTGGTTTGTATGATTTACGAAGCTCGTCCGAATGTTACCGCAGATGCCGGTGCATTATGTTTTAAATCAGGTAACGGCGTAATCCTGCGCGGTGGTAAAGAAGCCCTGCAAACCAGTATGGCTATTGCCGGTTTATTGCAGCAGGTACTGCGTGAGCACGATTTACCTGAAGCGTTAATCAGTGTGATCCCGGATCCGGATCGCGCCTTAATGCAGGAACTGATGGAGCAGGTCGATACCATCGACGTGATAATTCCGCGTGGTGGTGAAGGGTTGATCCGCTATGTGACTGACAACAGTAAGGTGCCGGTAATACAGCACTTTAAAGGCGTATGCCACCTGTATGTGGACAAAGAAGCCGATCTGGACATGGCGTTGTCGCTACTTATCAATGGTAAAACCCAGCGTACTGGTGTGTGTAACGCATTGGAAGGTCTGGTAGTGCATCAGGCGATTGCCGGTGATTTTCTGCCACGGGTAAATAAAATGTGTCAGGAGAAAGGGGTTACGGTTCACGCCAACGATGCTGCGGCTAAATATTTCGATAGTGTCGATATAATTGGTGATGATCAGTTTGGCGAAGAGTACCTTGGCCTGGAGATTGCTGTCCGGGTAGTTAAAGACTACGACGAAGCAATGTCGCATATTCACAAATTTGGTAGTCACCATACCGAAGTGATTTGTACTCAGAATATGGATACGGCGAAGCACTTCCAGCGTGCCGTGGATGCCTCAGCGGTAATGATTAATGCGTCGTCACGCTTTAATGATGGCAGCCAGCTTGGCCTTGGCGCAGAGATCGGCATCGCCACCACAAAACTGCATGCCTATGGACCTATGGGGCTGGAGTCGCTGACTACTGAGAAATACGTGGTTACCGGCACCGGACAAATCCGCGAATAATATCGACGGGTAACCGATGGTCGGCGTGGTAAGGTTGAGTTTTTTACTATAACCTGCCACGCTTTGCTACGAATATGTAAAGTCCACCTATAAGGTGGGCTTTTTTGTTGGAGGATATTGAGTTCATGGCGATGCCTGATGTAATCGACCAAGCCTGGCGCGTTTTTCTGGACTATACCCAGTCATATAAATTACTAACCTCACTGTTACTGATAATGGTGTTTCTTGGTTGCAAGCGCATTACCATCCGGCTGCTCAGACGACAAAGTAAAAAGAGCGGCGATGACCGCCGCCATTCCATTAATATCATCGACCAGTTAGGCAACGCTATTCTGCTGGTGTTGCTGTTAATGCTCTGGTCAACAGAAGTCCAGAGTCTGGCCTTGTCCATTGCGGCATTTATGGTGGCTATCGTATTTGCTACCCGCGAGATGATCCAGTGCTTTATGGGCTTTATCTATTACATGACAACGCGTCCGTTCAGGGTTGGCGACTGGGTACAATTAGGCGATAACGTGGGCGAAGTGGTTGAAATGGACTGGGCCAAAACCACGCTGTTGGAAGTGGATTCAGAACACTATGGCTATACGGGTAAACACGTATATGTACCTAATAATCAACTGATGATACAGGTAGTGAAGAACCTTAACTTCCTGCGCCGTTATCGACTGCACGAATTTTCCTTAACCCTGGAGCCGCTGGTTAATCCTTATAAGCTATTGGACGACTTCAGAGCGAAGGCGATTGAACACTGTAGTCATTTTCGGGATGTAGCGGACCGCTATAAAAGCTGGATTGAACGTAACCTGGATGCTGAGTTCATTAGTATTGATCCTGTGATCGACATTGAAACCAATAATTTTGCAAAATTTGTGGTGAAAGTGGGGCTGTTCTGTCCTTCTGACGAGTCGCTATTGCTGGAAGAGAAAATCCGGGCAGACTGGCTGTCTTTGTGGTTTGATACCATTAAAGCAGAACAGAAAAGGGGCGGCCTGCCACCCGTTGGCACAGATCGGGCCTAGCTTACAACCAGGCGCGGCGCTGGCTGAAGTGATGACTCAGAAAGTCCATCTGGTCTGCCAGTATACGCCGGTTCATCAGGTAAAAACGTTCATACAAATTGGGAGCGAAAGGTACTGCCAGTAATGGCATATTGGCCTCTTCCGGTGTTCTGGCCCCTTTTTGATGATTACAGCGAGCACAGGCAGTTGCGACGTTTTGCCAGCTGTTTTTACCGCCTCTTGAGCGCGGGATAATATGGTCACGGGTGAGTTGTCCGGAACGAAACTGATTGCCGCAATATAAACACAGGTAGTTGTCGCGACGGAATAAATAGCGGTTACTCAGGGCAATTTTGCCGTTTTGTACCACTTTACCATCGCAGGCGATAATCGAACTGATGCGCAGCTGACTTTGCTGGCCTTCTCGGTTCCAGCCGCCGAGTAGGGTACGGTGATGATTACCCAGTTCAAACAGTACTTTATTCTGGGCGTAGTAACGAGCAGCCTGATAAATGTCGAGCCAGTCTTGTGGCGCACCTGCTTTATTGAGTCGTAATATTAACATGACCGGCCCTCAATCCTTCAAGGTCTGTCGACCTGGCAAACAGTACTGTTACGGATGAGTATGACAGATTGATGAAAAGACGCCACAGGATGGGCTAAAAATACGTCAATTGCTCGTCAGACTGAATTTTTTGACTTATCAGTGATTAGTTATTGGTAAACGCACCTTGACGCCGCTATACTAACGGCCGCGTTTAATAGCGAAGAATTTTAAAGAAAGATTTAAAGGACAAATAGTGACTCCTATTACAAAAACATTCCAGTATGGACAGCATACTGTAACTTTAGAAACGGGTGTGATTGCCCGTCAGGCAACCGCTGCAGTATTAGCCAGCATGGATGATACGTCTGTACTGGTTACCGTAGTTGGTAAAAAAGAAGCCAAAGCCGATCAGGATTTTTTCCCTCTGACCGTTAACTATCAGGAAAAAACCTATGCTGCGGGTAAAATCCCCGGTGGTTTTTTCAAGCGTGAAGGTCGTCCTTCTGAGAGTGAGACCCTGACTGCACGTCTGATTGACCGTCCAATCCGTCCATTATTCCCTGAAGGCTTCAAAAATGAAGTGCAGGTAGTAGTGACTGTAGTGTCTGCTAATCCTGAAATCCCAACCGACATTGTTTCAATGATCGGTACGTCAGCGGCGCTGGCCATTTCTGGTATCCCATTCAACGGCCCAATCGGTGCGGCGCGTGTGGGTTATACAGATGGCGAATACATTCTGAATACCCGTAGCAGCGAACAGGAAGCCAGCCAGCTGGATTTAGTGGTAGCCGGTACCGAAGGTGCGGTACTGATGGTTGAATCAGAAGCCAGCGTGCTGTCTGAAGAAGTGATGCTTGGTGCGGTAATGTTCGGTCACGAACAATTACAAACTGTCGTTTCTGCGGTCAATGAGTTTGCTGCTGAAGTGAACACGCCGAAATGGGACTGGGTTGCTCCGCAGGAAAACACCAGCCTGAAAGACAAAATTAAAGCCCTTGCCCTTGAAGGTATGACTGCTGCTTATCAGATTTCTGACAAGCTGGAGCGTAAAGACGCCGTGACTGCGGTAAGCGAAAAAGCCGCTGCTGAAATCCTGGCAGCTGATGAAGAGCAGGACGAAAAAGAAGTCTACGATCTGCTTCATGAGCTTGAAAGTGACGTCGTACGTTCACGTATCTTGGCAGGTGAGCCACGTATCGATGGCCGCGATCCAACGATGGTTCGTGCCCTTAACGTGTCTACCGGTGTACTACCGCGTACTCATGGTTCTGCGATATTTACCCGTGGTGAAACGCAGGCACTGGTTGTTGCTACCCTTGGTACTGAGCGTGATGCTCAGATGATCGACGAGTTAGCCGGTAGGCGTGACAGCAAGTTTATGTTGCACTATAACTTTCCTCCGTACTGCGTAGGTGAAACCGGTATGATTGGCTCGCCTAAGCGTCGTGAAATTGGTCACGGTCGTCTGGCCAAGCGTGGTATTCAGGCAGTTATGCCTTCTGATGAAGAATTTCCGTACGTAGTGCGCGTAGTATCAGAAATCACTGAGTCAAACGGTTCATCTTCGATGGCATCTGTATGTGGTACGTCACTGGCGTTAATGGATGCCGGTGTACCAATCAAAGCATCTGTTGCCGGTATTGCCATGGGTCTGGTTAAGAGCGACGATAACTTTGTGGTTCTGTCTGACATCTTAGGTGATGAAGACCATTTAGGTGATATGGACTTTAAAGTAGCCGGTACTACGGAAGGTGTTACGGCGCTGCAGATGGATATCAAGATTGAAGGTATCACTAAAGAAATCATGCAGATTGCGCTTAAACAGGCAAAAGAAGCCCGTTTACATATCCTGAGCGTGATGGACCAGGCACTCGGTGGCCACCGTGAAGAAATGAGCGAATTTGCGCCACGTATCTACACCCTGAAAATCGATCAGGATAAGATCCGTGACGTTATTGGTAAAGGTGGCGCGATGATCCGTGCCATTACTGAAGAGTCTGACACTAACATCGAAATTGAAGATGATGGTACAGTTAAGATCTTTGCTACCGAGCGTGCAAAAGCAGAAATCGCCATTGCTAAAATCGAACAGGTTACCGCTGAAATTGAAGTAGGTAAGACCTACAACGGTAAAGTAACCCGTATCGTTGACTTCGGTGCATTTGTTGAAGTACTGCCAGGTAAAGAAGGTCTGGTACATATTTCTCAAATCGCTCACGAGCGCGTAAACAAGGTTACAGATTATCTGTCTGAAGGTCAGATGGTTGACGTAAAAGTGATGGAAATTGACCGCCAGAACCGTGTGCGTTTAAGCATTAAAGAATTGTTAGAAAAGCCAGCTAAACCTGAGTCTTCTGACGACGCTTAATCGGAAACCGATATTAGTAAGTATAAAGGGGCTGTAGGCCCCTTTTTTAATGCATGAATATTACTACTTAGGAAAAATATCATGGATAAATCCGTACAAACTGAAATCGAAGCGGCCGTGTTTCGCCGCTTAATTACCCACCTGGATGAACATAAAGATGTTCAGAATATCGAACTGATGATTCTGGCTGACTTTTGCCGTAACTGTCTGGCTAAATGGTACAGCAAGGCCGCGGAAGAACGTGGCGAAGAAATCGACTATGACGAAGCCAGACGAGTGGTTTATAAAATGCCCTACAGCGAGTGGAAGGAAAAGTACCAACTGCCCGCCACCGACGAGCAACTGGCGGCATTTAATGCAAAACAAGAAGCTAAAAAAGCTTAACCCCGGTTTTGCTCCTCCGGCAAACTATAGGTATGGGGGAGCAGTTCACTCACCGTGGTTTCAATGCATTTGCCGTTGGCGGTAAGCATAAACACCGGCGTATCTGCATTGGCAAACTCAGCGATTTTCTGGCGGCAGCCACCGCAGGGATAGCAGTAATCATCATTGGGGCTGGCTACCAAAATTTGCTTTATCTGCTTGGCGCCAGCGGTGATCATGGTACCGATAGCCGACGCTTCGGCGCACTGTCCCTGTGGAAAGGCGGCGTTTTCAACGTTGCAGCCGTAATACACATTACCGTCTTCGGCAACGATTGCCGCGCCAACTCTGAACTTAGAGTAGGGGGCATAGGCGTTTTTCTGGGCCTTTAGTGCGGCATCTTTTAACTGTTGTAACAATTTACTGCTTCCTTAACTGTCGTTATTTTTGTCTACTATCCGGTGAGAACTGATATAGTCTCACTCATCAATACATGTTAGCGTCTGACTTCTGTTATAGTTGTATCAAACGCGGCGAATAGGAAAGAATTATATTTACCATGCTTAGTCGATTGAGTCTTATCTTTTTTGTTTTAGTACTTACCGGTTGCGCACAAACTGCACCAAAACAACAGCAAACTACAATGGGGAACTTGCTAGTACCGGAACCTGCTCCCCTGAGTATTCGTTCGCAGGTGGCTATCGCTCGATTCGGGCAAATCCTCTCCAATGCCGAATTAACCGACGAAGACAAGGCTCAGTTGCACTTTCAACGTGGAATGTTATACGACAGTGTGGGCCTGGGTGGACTGGCGCAGTTTGATTATAACCGGGCGATTAACTTTAAACCGGATATGGCCGAAGCTTATAATTCCCTCGGTGTGCATATGGTGCAGCAGGAAGAGTTTAGTCGCGCTTATGAAGCGTTTGATTCAACCCTGGATATTGACCCGGGCTATGATTTCGCCTTTTTAAACCGCGGTATTGCGTTATATTACGGCGGTCGCGCCGACTTAGCGGTGTCAGACCTGGCGACATTTGCCAACAAGGCGCCTGATGATCCATTCCGAGTGTTATGGGCGTATTTCGCAGAGCTAGAGCTCGCCCCGCAAACAGCTCAACAGCAGTTGAGTCAGCGCCGGGACAACCTGCCTGACAGTCATTGGGCCACGGGCTTGGTAGACTTGTTTTTGGGTCAGCAGACCGAGAAGCAACTGCTCGACTCGCTGCTAAACGGCATTTCGAGCGAGAAAGAACTGACCGACAGGTTGTGTGAAGCATACTTTTATCTGGGTAAGTATCACGAGGAAAACAATCAGCCTGGCGTGGCCTCCAATTACTTTAAGTTTGCCCTCAGTACCAACGTGTATGAATACGTTGAGCACCGTTATGCACGCTTGGAGCTGCAACGCCTGAGGCAAAACACGGTTACTGACTAAGTCATGATGTTCTTCAGAGCTACCTGTCTGGCGGTGTTTACCTCACTGACCATCGCCGCAGACAGTGGCCATTTGCCTTCACAATTGCTCACTAACGCCGAGCAGGCCGACAAGCCCGCGCCGCTGTTATGGGTTGCTGTACAGCAAAATAGTCTGACTGCCAAGCAGCGCCTGCTGGAATTTGCTGAGGCGAAGCGCAATCAGTACTGGCTGGAAATGCTTATCAAATCCGGCTATTCACCGGCCGCACTGACACTATCCAGATTGGAAGATAACCCAAGAATTACCCAGCGACTGGTGCGTCTGGCGGCGCGTGGCGGGGTGGCTGAAGCTCAGTATGAATATGCACTAACCCGGGATGATTTTGCTCATCGCGAAACCTGGTTAAAAGCCGCGGCTGAACAGGATTACTTTGTCGCTCAAACAGCCCTTGCTGACTGGTATTTGCTCCACGAACAACAAAATGAAGCTGAGCCCTGGTTGCAAAAAACCGCCAGCCGAGACAGTCAGAGCGCATTCCAGTTGGCCTATATTCGCTGGCAGCAGGGCCGGGAAGAAGAAGGTTACAAACTGTTTAAACAGGCAGCTGATCAGCAACACGAGCAGGCAGAAAGTGTGTTAGCCGTGTTGCAGCAATATCAGCCAGAGTCAATCGCTACGTTGTCGGCTGCACCGGGTAGCGGTAATTCACCGCAATGCAGGCAGCTGATCCAGCCTTTCGCTACCGGCCTGGCTGAGATGGTGCAGGCGAATCGAATTTACCAGCAATTTTTAGCAGATAAACGGCTTAAGTCTTTACCCTTGTGCGTTAATAAGCCAATCTGGCTGGCCCGCGAGTCACTGAATTGTGATGCTAACTGGCAGGGCCAGGGGCGCCTGGGCTGTAACATTGAAGCGCTGGAGCCGGTGGTCAGACAGCGAGGCTTTACCCACGCAGTAGTGCTGGCCAAATCAGGCAAGGCGAACGTTAATAATGGCGTCATGTATCTCGATGTAGGTGATACCTACAGTGTATTTGTCCATGAACTGGCTCATTTCGTAGGGTTTGTCGATGAGTATCCGTTAACCCAAAGCTTTGCTAAAGAGTATTGTGCTCGCCAATCGGCCCCTAATCTGGTGTTTTTGGGCGCACTGACTTATGCACCACTGAGTAATATTGAATACTGGCAATCTATCGAATTCCCAATCACCCTTTACCCGTCGCGTACCTGCAATAACATTGGCGTTGCGAGCTTTAAACCCAGCGATCGGATCACCTTTATGGAAAATCACGACATTAAATATATTCCGCCAATCTACCTGTCGATTTGGAGTTCGTTACTGAACAATCCCAGGGCACAACGTCCTATCGCCATGAATCTGTTTCAGCATTTTGAACAATCAGGCAATACCCACAAAGCCTCATATTGGCTGGATGTTTTCCGCCAGCAGCGAGCCGGGTTGGCAGCCGACCCGGCGGCAGAAGCTCTGGCAGAGAATATCAGCGCTGACTGAGTACAGCTGATCGGTATTCGTTTACCCACATGGCGGTGGCACCACAAATGGCAACCGGCATCACCAGAAAATTGACAATCGGGATCATCGCCATCACATTGACGGCAATGCCAAACGAGTAGCTTAGCCCTTTACGGTCACCCAGCCGGTGGCGCATTTCGCCAAATGGCACTTTGTGGTTATCAAAAGGGTAATCACAATACTGGATGGCCATCATCCAGGCGCCAAATAAAAACCACAGTATCTGGCCGATCACCGGTAAAAAGAAAAATAGCAGTAAAAAGCCGATAGCGCGGGGCAGATAATAAACCAGCTTGGTGATTTCCCGGCCCAGCGTACGGGGAATATCTTTGATGATGGCCATTATGCCGTCATCGCCGAGTGATTGACCGGTAAGATGGCGTTCAACTTTTTCAGCCAGTAATCCGTTAAATGGCGCCGCTATCCAGTTGGCCAGTGTACCGAACATCAGTGCAAAGCTGAGTAAAATACTGATCACCGCCAGCGGCCAGAGTAAAAAGGTGATAGACGTCTTCAGCCAACCCAGCCAGTCTGGAATAAATCCAATGAGATAATCCACGCCAGACTGAATTTCACCCAGCAGAAAATAAAAGGCCACTGAAAATAACACCAAGTTGATCATCAAAGGAATAAAAACAAAGCGCTTTAAGCCTTTTGTGGTAATTAAATCAAATCCTTGCCCGAAATAACCTATACCGCTACGTTGTGCCATTAAAACTCCTGCTGACGGGTGAAAAGAACATGTCATTATCTGAGAAGGGGGTGATAAAAAATGACATACTTTCAAACACCCACAGTATAAAACCCTGGGATCGCGCTGTGAATTCATAATTGTTACAGTTCATGAACTTTGTTACATTCAACTTATAATAACAACCACAACATCGTGTGCGCATATTGAGAATTCCCGGTTCAACGCTATCGACAGGATCAGCGGGTATCGCTATCAATAACGCTCTTCTAACCGAGTGGTGCTGCAGTGCGTCTTAAGAAAATCCGCCTGGCCGGTTTTAAATCCTTCGTTGATCCCACAACGATCCCATTTCCCGGCGATATGACAGCTATTGTCGGCCCGAATGGTTGTGGTAAATCCAACGTGATTGATGCGGTGCGCTGGGTGCTCGGGGAAAGTTCTGCGAAAAATCTCCGTGGCGATGCCATGACCGACGTGATATTTAATGGGTCGTCGGCCCGAAAGCCCGTAGGGCAGTGCAGTGTTGAACTGGTATTTGATAACGCCAGTGGCCGGATCGCCGGTGAGTATGCCAAATACAATGAATTGTCGATTAAACGCGTTGTTACCCGGGATGCAGTATCCACCTACTTTTTGAATGGCAGTAAATGCCGTCGCCGGGATGTCACGGATTTGTTTTTGGGGACGGGCTTAGGGCCGCGCAGCTACGCTATCATTGAGCAGGGCATGATTTCCCGGCTCATTGAGTCCAAACCCCAGGAGTTGCGGGTATTCATCGAAGAAGCCGCCGGTATCTCCAAATACAAGGAACGTCGGCGAGAAACGGAAAACCGTATCCGTCATACCCAGGACAACCTCGAACGCCTCGAAGATGTGCGTGGAGAGCTCGCCAGACAGCTCGAAAAGTTGCAGCGTCAGGCGGCAGCTGCCAAACGATACACCACGCTTAAAGCACAGGAGCGTTCTTTGAAAAGTGAGCTGGCAGCCATTCGCTGGCTGAAGCACGATGACCATCTGCAAAAACTTCAACAAACGCAGCAGCAACTGGATACTGATATTGAAGCGCTCAGAGCGCGTCAGCGAGGCGATGAGGCCGGTATCGAAAAATACCGGGATACGCAGCAAAACTGTAAGCAAAAGCTCGATCACCTACAGCAAAATTTATTCACGGTGAGTGCCACGATTTCCCGACTGGAACAGTCTGCCCTGCATAACCAGCAACGCCTGAAGCAAATTGATAGCGAGCTGAGCGATATCCAGACCCAACAAGCCGCCCTGAGTGAAGAGGAAAAATTGCTGACTGTTCAGGCAGAAGAACAGGCGGCGCTGATTGTAGAATTAGAGCCTGCCTATGAGATTCAGCAGGCTGCCTGTGAGCAATTGGAGGTTACGCGTGACCAGGTGGAGGCCACTCTTCATCAGCATCAGCGGGATTTTCAGCATACCGACCAACAGTATCATCAGCTAAAGCAGCAAGTGCACTCTCATCACAGTAAAGTACAATCGTTATTGCAAATGCAGATGCGCACCCAACAACGAATTGGCGAGCTGGAGCGCGAGATACAGGAATTTTCCCAGGCCGATCATCAGCAGGCCATCGACGATTTGCAACTTGAGCTGGAAATACTGGCAGAGCAGATTATTGAACAGCAGGATAAGGTGCAAAACGCCAGACAGACGTTGGAACAATCACAGCGCCACTATGAGCAGGCGCGGCAACAAACCCAGTCAATGCGCGCTGAGTTACAGCAAAATCAATCCCGTCGCGTGGCGCTGGAAACGCTGCAACAAGCCGCCGGCCCAACCGGGCCTCAGCCTGAGGGCGTGGTACCGCTGTGGCAGCAGTTAACCCCAAAAGCCGGCGCCGCGGTGATTGTGGAGCATGTACTTAGCGAGCTTGGTGATGCGCAACTGGCGACCCGCGACAGCCTCACGACACTGACTGAAAATCAGCGCAATTTAAGTGCAGGCCTGAAGTATTTTAGCCTGGCAGCTTTAACGTGTGATAAGCAGCCGGGTAGCGTAGCCGACTTACTGGAAGATGAATGGGTACCCCATCAGTTTAATCAGATACTGGTGGCTGAAGATACCGAGCGAGCGCTGGTAATGCGCCAACAGGCGGGTGAAAGTGAGCTAATCGTCACACATGATGGCCAGTGGTTCGGCCCCGACTGGATTCGCTATGGTGAGCAGGATACCGAGCAGGGCGTATTACAGCGTGCCGAACAAATCGAGGAACTCAACGATACTATCGCCGCTCAGGAAGCTCAACTTGCCACGCTAGAGGAGCAGGAAAGCGAAGCGCAAAACTCTATAGAGCAGGCTCGTGAGCAGGTGAGTGCCGATGAGGGCGGCTTGAATGAGCGCAATAGTCAGCGCCAGCAACTGACTCAGCGCTTGAGTTGGTTAAGCGATCAACAACGCCAGGAGGCGCAGAAGCGTCAGCGTCTGGATGATGAACTGGGCCGTCAGCAGGAGCAGCTCGAAGAAGAAGCCACGGAACTGGCGATGCTGAATGAAGGGCTGGAAACCTATGAGATGGAGCTGGCAGAACAGGCTGAGCACCAGGCACGACTGCAGGATAAGCAACAAACGTTACAGCAACAGCTTAGTAGCCAGCGTAGCCAGTACGAGCAGAATACCCGTGAATTGCACCAGACGGCCCTCAAACTGCAGGAGAGCCGGAATCAGCAGCAATCGTTGAATGCTCAACAGCAGCGTATAAGTCAGCAACTTACCAGTCTCGGGCAGCGCGCCGGCCAGCTAGAGAAAGAGCAACAGTCGCTTAATCAGCCACAAACCGAACAAGCCGCGCAACTGCAGGATTTGCTGGCCGAAAAAGCGGCGCTTGAAGAGCAGCGGTATACCCTGCAACAGGAGCTGGAGCATGCTGAAGAGCTGCTTAATCAGGCGATGCAGGGGCAGCAGGCCATCGTTGGCGATATTGCCAAACGTCAGGAACAGCTCGATAGCCTGAAAATCGAAGCCGAAGGCTATCGGGTTCGGGGCACGGCGATTCTGGAACAACTCAATGAAATTGGTGTCACACTAAAGTCGGTATTGGAAACCCTGCCGGCAGAAACCAGTGAAACTAACTGGCAGCGGGATTTAGAGCAAACCTCAGCTGCCATTGCGCGGCTCGGTGCCGTTAATCTGGCAGCAGTGGAAGAATATGATGTTCAGGCAGAACGTAAAGCTCATTTGGACACACAGTTTGATGACCTTAACGAAGCTCTTGAAACGCTGCAAAACGCTATACGCAAGATTGATCGGGAAACCCGTTCCCGCTTCAGTCAGACGTTTGAACAGGTGAATGAAGATCTCAAAATGCTATTCCCCAAGGTTTTTGGTGGCGGTTCAGCCTATCTGGCCTTAACCGATGATGATTTACTGGAAACCGGCGTTACCATAATGGCCCGTCCGCCTGGCAAGAAAAATAGCACTATTCATCTGCTTAGCGGTGGAGAAAAAGCATTAACCGCATTATCATTGGTGTTTGCAATTTTCAGGCTTAATCCGGCACCATTTTGTCTGTTGGATGAAGTGGATGCGCCACTGGATGATGCTAACGTCGGGCGCTTCTGTAACCTGGTTTCTGAGATGTCGAAATCGGTACAGTTTATTTATATATCACATAATAAAATAGCGATGGAGATGGCGAGTCACCTGACGGGTGTTACCATGGCAGAACCAGGTGTTTCGCGCATGGTTGCTGTGGATGTTGATGAAGCGGTCTCCATGGTAGACGCATAAATTAAAAGGCGATAGAAGTCGATGGAAGAAGAATTACGTTTGTCATTGTTGCTACTGGGTGGATTCTTTATCCTTGGTGTGCTGGCACATGGCATATGGAATATCCGCAAAAACAGCCAGGCCAAAAAGCCACAACGTCGTATTGAGCCTGAAAGCTGGCAGAATGACGACATGGACGACGAACAAACAGACCCGAAATCTGCCGACGATTTTGATGAGTACGGCATTGGCGAGGTACGGGTAGTTCGCCATTCGGCGACCGGTGTCGAAGAACCAGAGCACGCTTTCGCCGCCCGGCAGGATGAAGCTTCAACAGAAACCGTTGACGATGATGTCGCTGAGCATCCTGTCTCAGGTGATGAGACAACTGGAACTAATGAAAACGAAAGTGAGCCTGCCGAGGCGCCGAAACAACAACTCTATGCATCGGTAGTCACCAATCCTAAACCTCAGTTTCAGCAAGACAATGTGGTCGAGCTGCCTGACTCAGTACCTGCGCCACCTTCATTTTTGCTGAAAGAAGAAGACACTGCTCAGCCTGAGCCAGCACCTCGCGACGAGCAGGACGACTTTGCTCTTGATACTCCGCCCGCACCACCAGAACCTAACGCCTCAGCTGCCGACGAAAAGACGGATAAGACGCCAGAAGCGGTTCCGCTAACACAGAAAAAGCGCAGTCGCCCGGCCAGCCGACGACGCCAGGAACCGCGTTTTGGTGACGAAGACCAAATGCAAATTGATTTTGACGATTCGGTTAAGGCAAGCCAGGCAGAAACGCCACAACCTGCCGCTCAGGTAGAGCCTGAAGTGCTGATCCTCAATGTGCGGGCCCCGGAAGATGCACCGATCAGTGGCGCTGCATTATTACCTATGCTGTTAACCCTGGGCTTTAAGTTTGGCGATCAGGATATTTTCCACCGGCATGTTAATTCCAATGGGAAAGGCCCGGTGCTGTTTAGTTTAGCTAACATGTTCAAACCGGGTAACTTTGACATTGATAACCTTGAAACCTTCACAACCCGCGGCGTTTCGCTGTTTATGTTATTACCAATAGAAGGTGATCCGCATCAGGTGTTTAATATGATGCATAATGCTGCCCGTAAGATTGCCGATGAGTTTAACGCTCAGGTACTCGACGGCCGCCGTAGTGTGTTATCCAAGCAGGGCTTACAGCAATATGTTGAAAAGATCCGCGACTTTGAACGCAAGCGCATGATAGCCCGTCACTAAGTTAACTATTCTGAATTCGTTGTACTACTGTTAGCAGGCGGTAGTACAACATCAAATGAGCAATTCCCATGAGTGATCAAACCGTCATCGCGCAACTCAAAGCATTGCGCGAGAAAATCAATGACTATAACTATCAGTACTATGTGCTGGATGATCCCAGTGTCCCCGACAGTGAATACGATCGTCAGATGCAGGCGCTACAGGCGCTGGAAGCTGAGCATCCTCAGTTTATTACGCCCGATTCTCCCTCTCAGAAGGTAGGCGGCGAGCCCCTAGGGGCTTTTGAGCAGGTCACCCACGAAGTACCTATGTTGTCGCTGGACAACGGCTTTGAAGAAGCCGATCTGAAAGCCTTTGAAAAACGTTTGCTCGATCGTCTGAAAGCAGATAACACCCTTGCCTACAGTTGTGAGCCAAAACTCGACGGACTGGCTGTTTCGATTTTATATGAGAATGGCATTCTGGTTCGTGCCGCCACCCGGGGCGATGGTCAGGTAGGTGAAAATATCACCGCCAATGTCAGAACCATTGCCAATGTGCCACTGAAATTACGTGGTGCAGACTTACCCGAACGAATTGAAGTGCGTGGTGAAGTCTTTATGCCTCGAGATGGGTTTGAAAAGCTCAATGAAAATCAGCGCAACGCCGGACTTAAGGTGTTTGCTAACCCGCGTAACGCCGCAGCCGGCAGCTTACGTCAACTGGACTCCCGTATTACGGCTAAACGCCCGCTGATGTTTTATGCTTACTCGCTGGGGATTGTTAGTCCAGACACGTTTACCTTACCCGCCAGTCACCATGAACGACTGAAGCAACTGGCTGAGTGGGGGATCCCATTGTGTCCGGATATTGGCCTTACTACAGGAGCCAGTGGTTGTGTAGAGTATTATGAGCAAATCCTGTCGCGCCGTGATGGTCTCGCTTACGACATTGATGGCGTAGTGTTTAAGGTGGATGATATCGCCCTGCAACAACAACTGGGGTTTGTTGCCCGTGCGCCGCGCTGGGCTATTGCGCAAAAGTTTCCGGCTCAGGAAGAGATGACCCGTTTGCTCGACGTCGAATTTCAGGTAGGACGTACTGGTGCGATTACGCCGGTTGCCCGCCTGGAACCAGTATTTGTTGGTGGCGTCACGGTTTCTAACGCTACCTTACATAATCAGGATGAAGTTGAACGGCTTGGCGTGTGTATTGGCGATACAGTGATTATCCGCCGGGCGGGTGATGTTATTCCGCAGGTAGTTTCAGTGGTGGCAGACAAGCGACCAGAAGACGCCCGGGAGATTCAGTTTCCTGCCCAGTGCCCGGTATGTAATTCCCAGGTGGAGAAGCTGGCCGATGAGGCCGTGGCTCGTTGCACCGGTGGGTTAATCTGCCCTGCCCAACGTAAACAGGCGTTGAAGCATTTTGCATCACGCAAAGCGCTGGATATAGATGGACTGGGAGACAAGCTGATAGAGCAACTGGTGGATGCCGGCCTGTTAAAGACGCCGGTGGATATTTTTAGCCTGACGTTCCCGGCGTTGATTCAGTTGGAGCGGATGGGCGATAAATCGGCGGCAAATTTATTGCAGGCAATTCATAATGCTAAGCAAACCACACTGCCAAAATTTCTGTACGCATTGGGGATCCGTGAAGTGGGCGAAACCACTGCCGCTAATCTGGCCTTGCACTTTCAAACCTTAGAAGCGATCCAAAGCGCGAGCCTGGATGATTTGCAGGCAGTGCAGGACGTGGGTGTTGTGGTCGCTGAACATGTGTTTAATTTCTTTAATGAATCGCACAATACTGAGGTGCTCGAAGGGTTGCTGAATGCTGGATTAAACTGGCCTGAGATTGAAGCACCGGACGAAGCGGACCTGGTGCTCGATGGCAAAACCTGTGTTGTCACCGGCACGCTGAGTCAAATGTCGCGTAATGATGTTAAGGCATTACTGCAGCAGGTGGGTGCGAAGGTAGCGGGCAGCGTATCCGCAAAAACCGACTTTTTGGTGGCTGGGGAAAAAGCCGGATCCAAGCTTGCCAAAGCCCAGGAACTGGATGTGGAAGTGTGGGATGAAACGCGTTTAATGGCATTCCTGACGGATAACGGATTATTATAATTAAGTAGCCGGACGTTGTCCGGCTGTGTTTACTAATAGTATCTGTAACAGCAATAAGCTACACACTGTGTGTTATAGCGTCGTAATGAACAGGCAAGTTCCCGCCTGTTGCGCGGGCGTTGCACCAATTGTGTTTGACAAGCGATAAAGCGATCAAAATGGTTCCAGGAGTAATGCTGGTATTTTTAGCCATTTGTTTTCTCCAGGTGCCGATATCCCCCTGGTTATGATATTTGCACTGTAAGTCATTAACGTATAACACAACAACAGTTGGTGCTCTCTGCGGTCGCTGGCACGCATACACGCAGGGTGGTTTGTCATTATGCCCCGCGTGCCTGCGCCCGTTATTGAAATGCCAGGCGCTACACATTCTGAGAATAGGAAGTTTTAATGGAAGAAAATAAAACAATGGATTTGCTCTCTATTGCAAATGAGCTGGAAGCGTTCATCCAGTCTTGTGTACCTCAAAGCTCAAGAGTCAGCAAATACGGCGGAGCACTATTCACATTAAAACCAGAGGAAAAGGAAGGCCACTTTTGCGGTGTTTTCGTGTATTCGGCGCATGTTCAATTGTCATTTAGCAATGGTCTGAAGCTCATAGACGAACGCAAAATTCTCAAAGGTTCTGGTCAATATAGAAGGCATGTTAATTTCAAGAACGCTGATGAAATAGACTATGCTTATCTTAAAGAGCTATTATGCCAGGCAGCGAAGTTGTAAAAATGTAGCGCCTGCCAAGGCGCTGAACTAACTGGCTCACTTCGCTCGTTGAGACGCAAACACATGGCCGCATCAGCGACGGCCAGACACAGTATCTAAAATGTAAAAGCGCTATACGTACGTGTTAACATAATCAGCAGTCAGGTTTGCTCATTTCTGACAGTTTTCCAGAGCACTTAACCCGTTAACGCCCCAGTAGGGCTGAACATTGCCAATAGTATGTCCGGGCAGTCATAACGCTTAGTCTTTGGATTACCGCTATACGGGCTTACCCTGAGGATTATAACTCTGCCAATATTGAGCTTCGGCCGTGGCCGACACGGGATTCCTTGTTGGACGTGAATTTTCCGCAGGATATTCACCGCTTAAGCTTGAACTAAATAGGCTCGCCAATTGGTGATTGAGTGTTCACTGGTTGACCAATGGTATTGGGCTAAAGCGTCAGGGTTTCTTCGCGGTTAACACCTACGTTATCCATCATTGTTAGAAAATTATTGGTATGCAGATTAACCGTATCGCCTGCAGAGCTGGCGATAATGGTGTCATTGACCTTGAAGATGGCATTTACCGGGGTGTTGTCCCAGGCAAGCTGTCGTTGTTGATGCACCATCCGTTGTTGCAGCAGAGCCGCCCGGGCAGATTATAAACGGTATCTGCATGGTTGAGTCCTGTAGGCCTGTACAGGTTAAGCATCTCAATTCCTTTTGGTGCTAGGGACTGTTGAGCGGCTACTAAAGTCCACAGCAAAGGTTAACAGGTCCGGATCACAGGCGGTTATTGATGTGTTTAATTCAGCTATGTGATCTTTAAACGTTCTTTCTGTATAGCCGTTGTCGCGTCCAGCGTTGCTTTGCGTTTTTCTTCTTCCACTGCGCGTTGGCTAGCCTTTTCAATCAACTGTTCAATTTCTTGTTGCAACGCCTGTAATTTTTTGGCCTTTTGCTCAGCGCTAAGCGTCGTATCGTTGCGAACGGCCTCCATTTCTTTTTCGAGTTCTTTTATTTTTTCGCGATCAATACCGAGTCTGGCGGCTAAAATTAACTGGTTTACTTCATGCAGCAGTGAAGTTGGTTGGTGTGCCTCTGGTTCTGTTTTATTTAATGCAGTTTCGCCTTCGGAGTTCGCGGTGTCAGAAGGTAGCACTGCAGGTGCATTAGTTACCGCCGGTTGCTTTGTGGTAAAACTGGGTTGTGACGTATTATTGCCACCGGCATCAAGGGTGGTAAAAAAGCTGTCGTAAACCATTTTTAATTGCTGGTTGTATGGGGTCCAGCCGTCAATATTGACTCTGAACTCGAGATTGGAACGTGCATAGTTTTCCAGCAACTGGATATTTGTGCTGTTCCATTGTTGTTCAGGCGGAAGCACCGGGTTTTTCTCAGCGCCGGGTATATCAAGATTTACCCCATAAACCATATGATGCATAGTCAGTTCAAGCGTGGCTTTTTCGAAGGGCGCTAAATTTTTGGTAGCTTCTTCCCAGGCCGTTTTTACCGATGCTGGCGCATTAACCGGTGGGAAATGGAACGTTCTGGCCGGGCCTACTTCAACTATGCCGTCGTTATTCAAGTCAACGAGATCAGAGCCATCAGGTTGACTAAGCAGATTCTGTGCACCCTCACTACTCAACGCGTTTATGTGAATAGGATTGGCTAAACTATTGGCTTTTTGTACGAGTTTAAGTGCTTCGGGTGACAACGATTGGAGGAAATCTTTCGCTGAACCTTTGTGCTGCTCAGCGTCGGCTAAAATATCGGCGAATCCTGAAATGTCCTGTTCATTAAGTTGACGTCTCTGTAAAAGGGCAACTGAAGCGTCGCTAAATTCGTTTATGGTATTGATCATTTCTAATCCTTCAGCCATGTCTATTTCAAATGATTTTTATCCCACAATCACATCAGCGATTTCTATGCCAGATTCCCGACGAGGAATCTGCTTCATACTTTTGGGTAAAACCAAATTACTCAGTAGCAGTCTGTTAAGTCCGGTATTGACTGCGCAAATAAAAGACATTGCCGCTTTGCAGGCTGCTGCTCCCTGTTAGGGAACAGCATGGTAAATGCAGGACGGATGGTGTCACTTACGCCTGGCCAACCAAGGATGTCATTGGTGCCGGGGGACTGATACAGGCGGGTAAGGCAAAAAATTGCCGTAAAAGCGGAAAAAACTGGGCGGTATCCAGGATGGTGCTTGGTATGGGCTGAGCCAGTCACTACTGGCTCAGCGTAAGATGTATGAGTGTGAGCGTTTAGTAGGTTGTTTTTAGTCCCGTTTTTTGTGCCCGGCGTTCGGTTGCCACTTCAGAAGTACAGAGATGGCCTTGTGTAGAGGACAAATTAAAGCTATCTACTGCCCTTGGTATCAGGTGATTATTGGTTTGGCTTAGGCGCTGTTTGTTCTCTTCTGATAAAGCTCAACTGACCAATCCTGGATTTGAAGGGGTATTCACACGTCAGAAAGAGGCCTGTTATGCAGTTAATACACCTTCATCTTTGCTATTCTATTTTAGTACTTTATTTCTTATAGGAATTAAGGCTCGATGAATAAGCAAATTGAGGTAAGTGAGGTATTTTCTATATCTAAACTCGGCAGATACGTTACGGAAAGTCTTGTCTGCTGCTTTTTGCGGCCAAAAATTAACTTTGTTGATGTGCACTTATGACCACGAGCAGGCGATACCTGTGTGATCTACACTGGTCGTATTAAGCAATGTTTATCTAGGTCGCAGGGCTGCAACTTGGCTGTCAAATTTAAGTTGGGTCCCGCTTTCAATATTACCGATCTTTTATGGGATAAACTGGAATGAAACCTAATCACACTTCATTTGTTACTGGTTCTGCTGTGCCTGCCGGCGTTTTTCTTTTCTCAATTGCCAGGCTTTGCGAACCGAGAATCGCCAGAGCCAGTTCAGCGTATAGTATCCGGTTAAACTAAATACCACCGAACAGATCCCGCAGCCCAGTAAAAAAGAGGGGCCGATAGTCGATAGTGAGCTCACGACCCATTCCCAGGTGGGTTCAAAGTGAAAAGCCTCAGACTTGGTCCCAAGGACAGTAGAGCCGACCAGGTAGGCACCGTAGAATATGGGCGGCATGGTAAAGGGATTTGTTATCCAGACTGTCGCCACAGACAGTGGCAGGTTCACCCGGCAGGGGATTGCGGTGGCTGCCGATAACCACATTTGAAAAGGTACCGGCCAGAACGCAAAGAACAATCCAATACCAAAAGCGCCGGATGCGGATTTGCGGTTAAGATGCCATAAATTGGGCTCATGAAGAATGCTGCCAAAGATTTTTAAGGCCCGATTTTGCTTTATCGAATGGGGATCAGGCAAATAGCGTTTTATAAACTTCTTCGGCATATCTCTAACAATCTTTTCTCAAAACAGAGTCACTGGTGAATACAAGCATGCTAACAACTGCGGCGACAGCATTTAGCGGCGCAGTGATTTCAGGTCGCTGGTGGTCAGAACTGCCCCACAGCGGGTTGCCGTTGGCGCTGGCATTTATAATACTTTCAGCCATGGCATTACTCACAGCTGGATATTATAACGCAAAACGATGGCAAAAACCGTTACGCTTTGTTTGGGTGGCAGTGAGTGCAGCAACTGCCGGTCTTTTTATGGCATCGAGTTTAGGGCAATCATACCTCAAGTGGCAACAGCTTGATGGTGAAATTCAACAAGATGTCATAATTGAGGGACGAATTGTTGGTTATCAGCGCTTTGCCGACTACGACAGGTTAATCCTGACCAGTAATATCGTGGATCAGCATGCCTGGAATGAGCAGTGGGCAATACAGTTACACTATTACCGGCCGCAGGCTGCTTTTACCACTGGCCAGCGTATCCGCATTGCTGCCAGAATCAAACCGGCCCGGGCCATAGCGAATCCGGCTGGCTTTGATATGCAGCGCTGGTATGTCAGTCAACGGATAGTCAAAACTGGCTACGTGCGGGGTCAACGCATTACGTTGATAGCGCCGGATACGTCTATCCGCAATCGGTTAAAGTCCAGGCTAACCTCATTAAAACTGCAGGGCGAAAAGTGGCTGCTGGCCTTGTTGTTCGGCGAGCGTCAGGGGTTTTCCAAGTTGGACTGGCAAATGTTACAGCAAACTGGCACTGCCCATCTGTTTGCGATCTCCGGTTTACATCTGATGATAGTGGCAGGCGCAATACTTATTGTGTTTAAAGGCTGTATCGCGGCTTCTGCCTGGTTAACCTTTGCCTTACCCAAAAGCCTGTATTTAACCGCTGTTATTCTCGTACTTGCTATGTGTGGATTTTATGCCTATCTGGCCAACTGGCAAACAGCCGTTTTACGAGCTTATAGTGCGCTGCTGATAATTGCTGTGTTGCATTTGCTTAACTTACGGTTGTCGCGACTAACACTGGTGTTACTGACGCTTACTGTCAGTATTTTGCTAGACCCCATGGCCGTTTACGGTGCGGCGTTGTATCTTAGTGTTGGTGCGGTGGCCATTATTATCTGGTTTCACTGGTGGTGGAGTAAGTCATCCGGTGGCGGCAATTGGATCAGGGGAGTAGTGCTGTTCCAGGTAACGCTGAGTTTCCTTATGGCACCTTTGGTGGGTGCGCTAATGGGGCAGGTGAGTCTGATTTCACCACTGATGAATTTACTGATCGTTCCGGTAATGTCGTTGTTGGTGATCCCTTTGTGTCTGGTGGGATTGCTATTGCTCATCATTCTGCCGGTTAATCATCCCATCACTGCCGGCGTGTTGCATGGTTGCTCCGTGGTGCTCGAATGGCTGATGCAGCGACTTCAGCAACTGGCCAGCTTTATGGGTGACTATGCAGCATTCCCGGTATTTTCTTCTACTTTATTATTGGCCAGTGTGATAGGGCTATTGCTTGTTTTAGCTCCGTCTTTTAAAGGGCGTTTATTGCTGCTTATTGTTACGCTTCTGGCTTGTTCTGGCGGTTTCCTGCCAGCCGTTAGTCGAACGAATGACTGGCAGCTACATGTCTTTGATGTGGGGCAGGGCAATGCCACACTTCTCAGCCGCAACAGCAAGGCTATTTTGATTGATACCGGTGCGGCCTTTGCCTCAGGGTTTAACTTCGTTGATGCGGTTATCCGTCCCTTCCTGCAAACCCGGGGATTGCAACTTGAACGGGTATTTATCAGTCATTTTGATAATGACCATGCCGGTGGAATTGATTTTATTCGCGAAGAGTATCCTGAGATCTCGATAGTCACTCCTAAGGATGATTGCCACTGGGGAGCCAACTGGCAGTGGCAGGGCCTGCAGGTGCGGGCGTTATGGCCCTTACCGGAGGCTAAAGAAGGCTGGTCTGATAACGATGGGTCCTGCGTGATTAAAATTTCGGATAGCCGCTATAGCGTGCTACTGCCCGGCGATATCGAGCAAAGGGCGGAGCAGGCTATGTTAGTCCTGCCTGATGTGAGTTTGGAACTGACTGCAAACATTTTACTGGCGCCGCATCACGGTAGTAAAACTTCATCTTCACCAGCCTTTATCGCACAGGTAAAGCCGCAATTTGTGGTATTTTCTCAGGGCTGGCTGAATCGCTGGGGCTTTCCTCATGGGCACGTTGTAGAGCGCTACCGGAATGCCGGCAGCCAGATTTCACTTGTCAGTCAGAGCGGTTATTTACGGTTTGATATCAGTCGTGACGGAATTAGTCATTATGCTTATCGGAATAGTCAGCACAGCCGCTGGTATCATAAATCGTTTGTAAACGAGTAATCTGCCCATACATAAAGACATTCCGCTCAGACGGTTTTGATAACGTAAATCGATAATTTTGGTGTGTCATGGGTATAGCAGGTACAATGGCGCCGATTTTTATAGTAAACAGTGAACTATGCAACAGAATGACGCTCAAGCATTACCAGTAAAACGGTTTTTTAGCTATCTGAAAGCCTACAAACTCGCCTTTATCCTGGCATTTTTAGGCATGGTGGGTTACTCGGCACTCGATACTTTTGTGATTTCTCAGGTTCAGCCTGTTATCGACCGGTCACTGAACAATCAGGACTACGGTTATTTACGCATGGCTGCATACCTGGTCGTGCCGGTTTTTGTTCTGCGTGGCATCTTTAATTTTATGGGCAGTTACGCACTAAGCTGGATTGGGGCTCAGGTGGTTATGACCATGCGTCAGCAACTGTTTAGTAAATATATCCACTTGCCGGTGAGTTTTCACGACCAGCATGCCAAAGGCAATCTGATTTCCAAAGTTATTTACGATACCGACCAGGTAGCTCGCGCAGCGGGTAAATCTTTGGCGATACTGGTCCGTGAAGGTGCCTTGGTGATAGGGATCCTGGCCTGGATGTTTTACCTGTCCTGGCAATTATCCCTGGTGTTTTTGTTCGTAGGGCCCGTGGTGGCTGTGATAGTCACTTTTGTGACTAAACGGTTTCGCATAGTCAGCCGCAATATTCAGAAATCCATGGGTAACCTTACCAGTGCGGTTGAGCAGGTGGTAAAAGGCCATAAAGTGGTTTTAATGTTTGGGGGACAGCAAAAAGAGCAGGAGCGTTTTGCTAAAAAGAATAACAACAATCGCCAGCAAACCATGAAGCTGGCCGTCACTCAAACCCTTAGTGTGTCGAGTATTCAGGTGATCGCTTCTGTTGCCCTTGCCGTGGTACTTTATATTGCCAGTACGCCGGGTATGCTGGCTGAACTCACAGCGGGTACTTTTGTTACCATCGTATTTTATATGGTGATGCTGCTTAAGCCCTTAAAACAGCTGACTACCGTGAACAGTGAGTTTCAAAAAGGCATGGCCGCCTGCCAGAGTATCTTCGCGGTGTTAGATGAAGAAATTGAAAAAGACACTGGTACCCTCGATGCTAATGAAATAAAGGGGCATATTCGTTTTAATCAAGTGACGTTCACCTATCCGGGTAAGCATACTCCCGCCATTGATATGATGAATTTGGACGCCCCTGTAGGTACCAGTATTGCGCTGGTAGGGCGTTCTGGCAGCGGTAAGTCGACAATGTCTAACCTACTGACCCGTTTTTACTTGCCAGAACAAGGGCAGATTACCCTCGACAACACGAATATAAACGAGTTTAAACTTACAGAGCTGCGTAAGAACATAGCTCTGGTATCACAACAGGTGACATTGTTTAACGACACTATTGCCAATAACATTGCCTATGGCGTGGCTGACAGTGTTTCCAGAGAGGCCATCGAAAAGGCGGCCAAACTGGCACACGTTATGGAATTTGCTGATTTGCTAGACGATGGTCTGGATACCATGATTGGCGAGGATGGCTCAGCCTTGTCCGGCGGACAGCGTCAGCGCGTGGCCATCGCCAGAGCACTGCTGCTGGATGCGCCGGTGTTAATCCTGGATGAAGCAACCTCAGCGCTGGATACTGAATCGGAGCGAATGATCCAGGATGCCCTGGTGACGCTACAGCAGGATCGTACCAGTATTATTATTGCCCATCGCTTATCCACTATCGAAAATGCCGATCAGATCCTGGTGATTGACCAGGGTAAGATTATCGAACAGGGCAAGCATCAGGAACTACTCAATAAGGGTGGCGCTTATGCGCAGTTACACGCCCTGCAATTTGGAGAGTAGTGATGTCAGCGCTTAACCGTATGTGGTATGAAGGGCGCTGGTATCAGTGGCTGCTATTGCCTTTTTCTCTGCTGTTTTTTTTGTTGTCAGCCTTACGAAGACTGCTGTTCAGGCTGGGTGTCAAAAAGACCGTAGCGCTACCAGTGCCGGTTATAGTGGTGGGCAATCTATCCGTAGGCGGTAATGGCAAAACCCCGCTGGTGGTAGCGCTTTGCGAGAGACTTCAACAGGCCGGCTATAAAGTCGGTGTGGTAAGCCGCGGTTATGGGGCCCAAACCAGCGAGTTTCCATACCAGGTAAGCGTAAATGATACAGCCCCCCTGGTTGGTGACGAACCTTTATTAATTGCCCGGCGCACCGGTGTGCCGGTGGTTATCGACCCCAACCGACCCCGGGCAGCACAGCAACTGGTAAAGCGAGGCTGTACAGTGATCGTCAGTGACGACGGCTTGCAGCATTACGCGCTTGGCCGGGATGTAGAGTGCGTGGTGGCTGACAGACGTTTATTTGGTAATCAGCAGCTATTGCCTATGGGACCGTTGCGCGAAGGCCTGTGGCGACTCAAAACCATTGATTTTTTAGTTTTAAATCAGTCGGACGAGGCGATAGCGTTGCCGGAAATCAGCAATATGCCGCCACCAGTTAAGATGTCGTTACAGCCAGGCAAACTGATTAATGTACTGCAACCTCAGTTACAGCGGGAGCTTAAAGAACTGTCACAGGAAACGCCTATCACCGCCATGGCTGGTATTGGCGATCCCAGTCGTTTCTTCAACCAGTTAAAAGAGATGGGCGTCAGGCTTGATCATTGCCTTGCGCTGGCCGATCATCATGCTATCGGTAAACAGGATATTCCGTCTGGCTGTGTAATTATGACCGAAAAAGATGCAGTAAAGGCGGTTGCGTATGCCCATGATAACTGCTGGTATCAGCCGGTGGATGCGATGCTACCCGAAGACTTTTATACTCAGCTCATTCAGCGTATCGCACGCTGAACAAAAATAACAAAGGAAACACCATGGCATTTGATAAAAAGCTGTTGGAAATAATAGCCTGCCCAGTGTGCAAGGGAAAATTGATGTACACAGACTACAATAATGTGCCCGGCCTGGTCTGCCGCTATGACCGACTGGTTTATCCGATTAATGATGGCATTCCGGTATTGTTGGAAGAGAAGGCCACGGCTATTTCGCTGGAAGCCCTCGAAGTACTGAAAAAAGGATAATCTTGGCCATGGATTTTACGGTTGTCATTCCCGCCCGCTATCAGTCCAGTCGCTTCCCTGGTAAACCGCTGGCAAATATTCAAGGCAAGCCCATGGTGCAACATGTGGTTGACCGGGCCAATGAGGCAGGCGCAGGTAAGGTCATAGTAGCCACCGACGATGAACGCATTGCCAGTGTTGCTGCGCAGTTTGCCTCTGTGGTGATGACTGCAACCACCCATACTTCAGGTACCGAGCGTATTGCCGAAGTCATCCAGACTGAGCAGATTGCCGATGACACTATTATTGTGAATGTACAGGGCGATGAGCCATTTGTACCGGCGGATAATATCCGTCAGGTGGCGGCTAACCTGGCGGCGAACCCTGCTATGCAAATGGCAACGCTGTGCACTCCCATTGCTCACGAAGACGATGTATTTAATCCTAATATTGTTAAAGTGGTCTTTTCTGCAACGGGTAAGGCGCTGTATTTTTCCCGCTCAGTGTTACCCTTTGCTCGCGATACCATGATGCAGCCGCCGGTGAGCGCGGATCCCGACTTGTATTATCGTCATATTGGTTTGTATGCTTATAGCGCAAGTTACGTTAATCAGTACGTGAGTTATGAGCCGTCTGCATTAGAACAAATTGAGTCGCTCGAACAGTTAAGAGCTTTATGGTATGACGATGCTATTCATATTGAAGTCGCATTGTCGGAGCCGCCGGTAGGTATAGATACACCAGATGATCTGACTAATCTGCTGGCCAGCCTGGCAGCAGATAACTAGGCAGGAAGAGTTTACAGTGAGCAAAAAGCGCATAAGGAGTATTTATGAATGTTGTTATTACCGGAGCCAATCGCGGCATTGGCCTTGCGTTGGTGAAACAGTATCTGGCAGGCGGCCATTCGGTTTATGCCCTGTGTCGCAACAGCTCTGATGCGTTGAATGCTACCGGCGCTGAGGTCATGAGTGGCGTGGATGTCAGCGTGCCGGATAGTTTACCGCAAGCACTGGCGCCCTTAGGCGATGTTGATATTGATATTCTTATTAATAATGCCGGGGTGCTGGCCAATGAGGCAATCAGTGACTGGCAGCCCAATACCATCGATTATCAATTCAGGGTGAATGCCATGGGCCCGCTACTGGTTACCCAATGTTTGCTAAAACAACTTTCAACGGGTAGTAAGGTGGCACTCATTACCAGCCGCATGGGGTCAATGGCGGACAATGGGTCCGGTGGTTATTACGGCTACCGCATGAGCAAGGCGGCGCTGAATGCCGCCGGCGTTTCCCTGGCCAATGACCTGAAAGCCGATGGTATTGCAGTAGGCCTGTTTCATCCCGGATTTGTTCAAACAGAAATGGTTGGCGGCAATGGTGATGTTGACGCTGATACCGCCGCGGCCAGTCTGGTTGCCCGGATTAGTGAACTGACCATGGCGAATGCCGGGCAATTTATTCACGCTAAAGGTGATGTGCTGCCTTGGTAAGAGATTTATTGAGACGGATTATTCCGTCTCACCTTCGCTTTCATCCTGTTCTTCAGACATCACAGCCCACATGTCATGCTCATCAGTATGAATGACTTCGGCCCAGACATGCTGGCCGGGGGTGACATCATAAACCCCGTTTAAGTGCACCACGCCGTCCACTTCCGGTGCATCGGCATAGCAACGACCAACCGCGCCCTCTGCATCCACTGAGTCGATGACTATCTGATATTCCTGACCAATACGCTGTTTCAGGCGCTCGGCACTTATTTCACCCTGGACAGCCATAAAGCGCGCCAAACGCGCCTGTTTAACTTCTTCGTCCACCGGATCAGGCAGATCGTTAGCTACGGCCCCTTCAACTGGCGAGTAGGCAAAACAACCAACCCGATCCAGCTGTGCTTCGCGCATAAACTCGAGTAATTCCTCAAACTCTTCTTCCGTTTCGCCCGGAAAGCCTACGATAAATGTAGAGCGAATTATCAGTTGCGGACAGGCCTCACGCCATTGCTTAATACGTTCGAGAGTTCGCTCTGAACTGCCGGGACGCTTCATTAATTTCAGGATGCGCTTGTTGGCATGTTGGAAGGGGATATCCAGGTAGGGCAGGATCCTGCCTTCGTTCATCAGCGGGATGAGGTTGTCTACATGGGGGTAGGGGTATACGTAATGAAGCCTTACCCACATTCCCATTTCGCCAAGCTTTTCACATAATTGCTGCAGGTGAGTTTTCACCGGCATACCGTTCCAAAAACCGGTACGATGTTTCATATCCACGCCATATGCACTGGTATCCTGCGAGATCACCAGTAGCTCGTTAACGCCGGCATTTTTTAAGCGTTGGGCTTCGTCGAGAATTTCACCAATAGGCCGGCTCACCAGATCGCCGCGCATGGATGGAATAATGCAGAACGTGCAGCGATGGTTACAGCCCTCGGAGATTTTCAGGTAGGCAAAATGGCGAGGCGTCAGTTTAATACCGTGATCCGGAATAAGGTGCTCAAACGGATTATGCTGTGGTTTGGGCAGGTGGTCATGGACCTGATTGACCACCTCCTCATAGGCATGAGGGCCGGTTATCGCCAGGACATTGGGGTGTACTTCACGGATTTCATCTTCTTTGATACCCAGACACCCGGTAACAATCACTTTGCCGTTTTCAGCCAGGGCTTCGCCGATAGTATCCAGTGACTCCTGAACGGCAGCGTCAATAAAGCCACAGGTATTCACTATCACCAGCGCGGCATCATTGTAGGTGGGCACAACTTCGTACCCTTCAGTGCGCAACTGAGTAAGAATGCGTTCAGAATCCACCAGGTTTTTTGGGCAGCCGAGGCTCACAAAACCAATTTTGGCTTTCGCAGCGTCAGCGTTTGTCGTCATTTCTGATTGCTGCTTTAACACCGCTTTAGGTCCTTCCAGTGTGGTGGTTTGTTTGGGGTCAAATTTCTCAACGGTCATAGTGAACTCTGATGGTGTGCGACGGCAGTTTCAAAAGGGCGCAGATTATACCCAAAAAGATTGTTGAATTCATCCAACGAGTAATATCTTTCTAAGTCCGCCATCTGGACGAAAAACAAAAAACGCGGGTGGTTGGGATAAGTATTCAGTTTTTTCATCAGATACAGTAAAGCCAACCTGGTATGTTGGCATTCTGGCCAGAGCGAATGATGTGATAGACTGACGCGATTGCCTGGTAGTGGTATGTTGCCTGGTAAATAGTTGATCTCTGACTTTACCCGAGAGCGTCCCGGCATGGCTGATGATATTTTTTCTGTTTTTGTATGTAGTTTATGATCCCTTTACCACTCAAACATTACGACGACGCTGGTACGGTACTGCCGCCTGGATGGTTTTATTGGATGTTGGCGATAGCCTGTCGCGATTTGTTGCTGGTGTCGGCGTTTACCGCTATTCCGGCTGAGTCTGACAGACTTTATCGCATTTTCTTTCCGCACAGTGACGTGTTGTGGCTGCAAATTGTGGTGACATTACCGTTTCTGCTGGTGATTGTGCTAATGAGCTTCAGGGAACATTTGTGGAAGCGAGGGTACACAGGCTGGCCTTTACTGATAAAGCCGCTTTGCAGTCTGGGAAGTTTAGGCCAGTTGGTGTTGATTGGCGCTTTTCTGGAGCGCGCCGGTTGGCAGTTTAACGGTTACCTTGGGGCAGTGGCATTGCTGATGATTGCGTTAATGTATATGGTCAACCGCAGCCATCATCTGGCCATTATGTTACATGACTGGCGTCAGCCGCCAGTCAGGGATCGAGCAAAAGAATAAATTATTGAGTGTTATTAGTCAGCGCCTGATCGAAATATGCTTTAACACTCACCTGGCTGTCGTTAACCAGTCGTTCATAACAGATTCCGGCAAAGGCGTAAGAATATTCACCAACGTCCAGCACCACAAAAGGCGCTGTTTTATCGGACTCGTCATACCGCCAGGTACCGCCGATCAGACCGCGCATTACTTCACCAATGTAAGCACCATAAATATTGCAAAGCGTAAATACGGCGTTATCTTCCAGGGCCTGATCCTTGAAGCGGTCGATAAAAGCCAGTAGCAGGTTGTCAATTAGCTCAATGCTCTCAGCGCTATAGTCTAACTCAATGTTAAACATATCCCTACTGGTACCGACAGCGTCTTTTGCGCTGTCTGCCATCAGTTGTTCTAGTTCGTGTTGTTGCATAATGGCTCTCCTTTTATGGCTATTGTGCGGTAGCCTGCGTTAAATGTCGAGCGGCGCTGTCCCTAAATACCGGTGAGCTTATTGATAAGCCTGGCGGCGGCAAACATGCCAAACGATGCAGTCACCATAACCGATGCACCAAAACCGGAAGCGCAATCGAGACGCGTGCTGCCATCGGTGAGGGATTTGTTATGACAGACTGAACCATCGGGCTGGGGGTAGCGAAGTTGTTCGGTAGAATAGATACACTCAATACCGAAGCGTCGTTTAGGGTTTTTAGAAAATCCGTAATTACGACGTAATTCGTTACGTAGTTTTGCTGCCAGCGGATCCTGAATCGTTTTAGCCAGGTCGGCGCAGGTTATCTGTGTAGGGTCAACCTGACCACCAGCGCCGCCGACGGTAACAACCGGTAATTTATTGCGTTTGCAGTAATATAAAATACTGGCTTTGGCTTTGATGGAATCAGTGGCCTCGATGATACCATGGTAATCGCCGGCCAGATGCTCCATAACCGTATCGGGCGTGACAAAGTCCTCGATAATATTCACTTTGCAAGCCGGATTGATTTGACTGATACGCTCTGCCATCACCCTAACCTTGGCCTGGCCAACGGTATCATTGAGGGCATGGATCTGGCGATTGGTATTGGTGACACAGATATCATCCAGATCAATCAGGGTAATCTGACCTACGCCCGTTCTGGCCAGCGCCTCAGCACTCCACGAGCCAACACCGCCAATGCCAATAACGGCAATATGCAGCCCGGCAATGTGCCTGGTTTGTTGCTCGCCATATAACCGGGCAACACCGCCAAAGCGCTGTGAATCAAACATTTCAGACCCTTTTTGGTTGATGTTAATGATGGGACGGGTACTATCGGGGTGAGTTTAGCATTTTTCAATAGAATACCCATGTCTGAATGTGATTTTGCCATCGTTGGTACTGGTATCATTGGGGCTGCAGTGGCTTATAAGCTGAGTCAGCGCCAGCCTGGTGCTCGTATAATGCTGTTTGATAAGGAAAGTGACTGCGCAGCCCATCAAACCGGGCGTAACTCCGGGGTCATTCATGCCGGGGTTTATTATGCACCGGGCAGCTATAAAGCCCGTTTTTGTCGGGCCGGACTGGAACACACCTTTGAATTGTGCAGAAAGTTTGGCTTGCCCCATGAGCAATGCGGCAAGCTTATCGTGGCAACGAGTGAAGTTGAACTGACCGCTCTTGAAGACTTGTATCATCGTTGTGTGCAGAATGAACTGCGACCGCAGAGGCTTACTGGGACTGAAATTCAACGCCGCGAACCGGCCATCAATGCTGTGGGGGGCTTTTTCGTAGAGCAAACCGGTATTACTGACTATAAAGCTATTACTGCTTGCCTGTTACAACAGGCAAGCGCCCATGGCCGTTGCCAGATCCATTATCAACATAAGCTTGAGAGTATAGAGGATAGTAGTAACGGAGTGCTGTTACGGTTGTCTCATCCACAGGGCAAAACCGCAGTGAAAACGGCTAAATTAATCAATTGCGCCGGCATATACAGCGACGAACTGATCCGAATGCAGGGGCTCGAGTGTGACTTTAGGATGTTACCCTTTAAAGGGGAGTATTACCGTTTAAAGCGCAAATACGATGACATCACCCGCCATTTAATTTATCCGGTGCCGGATCCGGCGATGCCATTTTTAGGGGTTCACTTAACCCGAATGGTGGGTGGATACACCACTGTCGGGCCAAACGCCGTACTGACCACCGGGCGGGAAGCCTATAGCAGTTTATTCAGTACTGATGCTGAATGGCTACATCTTTTTGCCCACGGTGATGTGTGGAAGCTACTCTGGCGGTATAAGCTAGCTGCTGTCAAAGAGTTATATTCATCCTTGTCTAAAACACACTATGCAAAGCTGGTGAGTCGTTATTGCCCCGGCATTACCGCGGCGGACTTTTTACCTTATCGCGCAGGGATCCGTGCTCAGGCTGTCGATCGTAATGGCGCACTCGTGCACGACTTTAAGTTTGTTGAATCTTCCCACGCATTACACGTTGGCAATGCACCATCGCCAGCGGCCACCAGTGCCTTGCCCATTGCTGATGAGATAATTAACAGACTGTTCTAAAACATAGAACAATCAATCCAAATGTTCCGTTAAACCGTTTAGACAGATGTGTGTTCCACTTAGCACGCAAACATTTATCTTACACGGGAGAGCATCATGGGCTTGTTAGTTGATGGCAAATGGCACGACAAATGGTATGACACCGACAAAAACGGCGGTCGATTCGAGCGTCAGGATTCGTTGTTCAGAAACACCATCAGTGAGGAAAGCGAGTTTCAGGCCGAAAGCGGTCGCTATCATTTGTATGTCTCTCTGGCCTGCCCGTGGGCACACCGCACCCTGATAATGCGAGAGCTTAAATCCCTCAATGCCCATATCGGTGTTTCGGTCGTTAATCCGGAAATGCTGGATAAAGGCTGGAGCTTTCTGCCTCACAAGGGCAGCACCGGGGATACGTTGTACGGCCACCAGTTTATGTATGAAATTTATTTGCGCCAGCAGGCAGACATAAGCACTCGTGTTACGGTGCCGGTACTGTGGGATAAAAAGACTGAAAAAATCGTGAATAACGAATCGGCTGAAATCATCAGGGTTCTGAATACCAGCTTTAATGATATCACCGGCAACCACACTGATTATTACCCCGAGGCTTTACAAGCTGACATAGATGAAGTCAATCAATGGGTGTATAACGACATCAATAACGGCGTATACAAAGCCGGGTTTGCCACTGAGCAGCAGGTTTATGAAGAGGCTGTTAATGCGTTATTCGACGCTCTGGACAAAGTAGAAGCTCGCCTTGAAAAACAACCTTTTCTGGTGGGCGGTATACTGACCGAAGCAGACATTCGTTTATTTACCACGTTAGTGCGATTTGATGCCGTGTATCATGGACATTTTAAATGTAACCGTAAGCAAATTCGTGACTATCCAGCCATGTTTAATTATATGAAGCGCATTTACCGCATGCCGGGCGTCGCTGATACCACTAACATGGAACATATAAAGCGCCATTACTACTACAGTCACACAATGATTAACCCCACACAGGTGGTTCCCGCAGGGCCCGATCTGTCTTTATGGAAGTAAGCAAATAATGACAAACCGAACCATTAAACAACTCGTCAGTGGAATGCCGACCCAGGACGGGGCTGGCGTGAGCTTAACCCGGATTATCGGCCAGCGTTTATTACCGAATCTCGACCCGTTTCTGATGCTCGACTTTTTCGGCTCGGATAAACCCGATGAATATATTGCCGGCTTCCCGCCGCATCCGCACCGGGGCTTTCAGACGGTGACTTACATGCTGAAAGGTAAAATGCGCCATCGGGATTCAGTGGGCAATGAGGGAATTATTGAAGACGGCGGTATCCAGTGGATGAATGCCGGTAAGGGCATTATTCATGAAGAGATGCCGCAGCAGACAGACGGTGTGCTTAAGGGGTTTCAGCTTTGGGTAAATTTACCGGCACAAGATAAGATGTCTGCACCCGGCTATCAGGATATTCAACCTGATGAGGTAAAAACCGTTGCCGTGGGGCAGGGAATGCAGGCGAAAGTGCTGGCAGGATCACTTAATGGTGTAAGCGGACCGGTGAATACGGCCAGAGTAAAGCCATTATTTACCGATCTGCACTGGCAGGCAGATGCATTGGCGACTATTCCGGTAGCGACAGGTCATAGTGCATTTATCTATTGTTATGAAGGCAGCCTGGAGGTTAGCGGTGAAATCATCGGCAGCGGCAAACTGGCAGTACTGAATGACGGCGAAACAGTAGAACTTAGCAGTGTCGAGGCCGGTAAAGCAATCTTGGTTGCTGCGGCACCGATTGGTGAACCGGTGGTACAATACGGTCCTTTTGTGATGAATACCCAGGCAGAAATTCATCAGGCCATTTCCGATTACCAACAAGGTAAATTAACCGCTTAAATAATGACAATACAGTTAACGAATTGACGGGAAAATAACCATTTTCCCGTCGACTAGTCGGTCCTGCCAATTTATTTCGATAAATTGCGCTGTGAATGTTGATTGCCCTGCAGTCCTTGATTAACATGGATTAAGGAATAAATAAGGGAATAAGCAGACAACCACTGCTTGTAGTTCGCTCCCGCAATCAACAGGAACCAACATGAAACCAGTCGTATTAGCCGGTGGCTCTGGCAGTCGTTTATGGCCTAAATCCAGAGCAGCCTTGCCTAAGCAGTTTCTCGCTTTAACTTCAGAACAAACCATGTTGCAGGAAACACTACAGCGCCTTGATGGTAGCAGTGCTGCTAACCCCATTGTGATTTGTAATGATGCGCACCGCTTTTTAGTGGCTGAGCAATTACGTCAAATGGGCGGCGATCATGGTGGCATTATCCTGGAGCCTGTTGGACGTAATACAGCCCCGGCGATAGCGCTGGCAGCTTTGCATGCCATGCAAACTGATGATGATCCGGTATTACTTGTACTGGCTGCCGATCATCTGATTAAAGACTCTGCCGGTTTCCAGGCCGCCGTTAGTAAAGCTAACGAGCTGGCGATGGATGGTAACCTGGTGACTTTTGGTATTGTGCCCGATCAGGCTCACACCGGTTATGGTTACATTAAAGGCGGTGAGGCGATTGGTGTTGGCATGAAGGTGGATGAATTTGTCGAGAAGCCAGACCTTGCCACTGCGCAACAGTATGTTGATTCCGGAAACTACTTCTGGAATAGCGGCATGTTTATGTTTAAAGCCAGCGTATACTTGGCTGAACTGAAAAAGCATGCGCCAGAAATGTATGCTATCTGTGAGCAGGCAATTGCTTCAGAGAGTAAAGATTTAGACTTCATCCGCATCGACCCGGAGATCTTTGCTACCTGTCCTGACGATTCTATCGATTATGCCGTGATGGAAAAAACGGCATTGGCTGCCATGGTGCCGCTGGATGCTGGCTGGTCTGATGTAGGCAGTTGGTCATCACTGTGGGAAACCGCAGATAATAAAGACGAAAGCGGTAACGTGATTGTCGGCGATGCCATTTTAGAAGGTGTTAACAACAGCTATATCAATGCTGAGGAGCGTTTGATAGCCGTAGTTGGCCTTGATGATGTGGTGGTGGTCGAAACTAAAGACGCCGTTATGGTGGCCAATAAAAACAAAGTGCAGGACATTAAAAATGTCGTGAACAAGTTAAAAGCTGAAAAGCGCCCTGAGTTCCAGTTCCATCGTGAAGTGTTCCGCCCATGGGGCAGCTATGATTCAATCGATAACGGTAAGCGTTTCCAGGTTAAGCGCATTACCGTTAAGCCGGGCGAAAAACTGTCGGTCCAGATGCATCACCACAGAGCTGAGCATTGGATTGTGGTATCGGGTACTGCCAATGTCACTATCGGTGAGAAAACCCAGCTGGTGACCGAGAACGAGTCGGTATATATTCCGATTGGTGATGTACATGCGCTGGAAAATCCGGGCAAAATTCCGCTCGAACTCATTGAAGTGCAGTCGGGTGCTTATCTGGGCGAAGACGACATTGTCCGCTTCTCAGATCGCTATGGTAGAACCGAGTCAAAATAAGCTGAGTAAAAACAACTATGACAACATCGATTACCTGTTTCAAAGCCTATGATATCCGTGGTGAGTTAAACACTCAGCTTAATGAAGAGGTCGCTTACCGGATTGGTTTTGCTTTTGCAGAAGAATTATCGGCTAAATCTGTAGTGGTGGGCGGTGATGTTCGTCTCACTTCCACACCGCTGAAACTGGCACTGAGTGCCGGCTTGATTGATGGTGGTGCAGATGTCACCGACATTGGTATGGCTGGTACCGAAGAAATCTACTTCGCCACTAAACACCTCGGCGTCGATGGCGGAATCGAAGTAACCGCCAGCCACAACCCGATTAATTACAATGGGATGAAGCTGGTTAAGGCCGGATCTGTGCCCATAAGTGGTGACACCGGTCTGAATGCTATAAAAGACCGCGCCGAAGCGCTGGACAGTGACTACGTGGCTGAGCGTATAGATTTTTATGCTAAAGGTGCCAAAATCGACGCGGATGCGTTCTTCAACGGTAAAGCACACATTGCTACGGACATTCTGACAGAAAGCGGTAAATACCATCGCCATTTAAATATGGATGCTTACGTTTCACACATTTTATCTTACGTTGATATCAATAACTTTACCCCGCTTAAGATTGTAACCAACGCAGGTAACGGTGCTGCAGGTCTGGCGCTGGATGCCATCGAGAAAAAACTGCATGAGAAAGACGTACCGATTGAGTTTGTGAAAGTGCATCACAATGCAGACGGCACTTTCCCTAATGGTATTCCTAATCCTTTATTGCCGGAAAATCGCGCTGATACCGCTAATGCGGTAATCAAAAGCGGGGCAGACTTTGGTATTGCCTGGGATGGTGACTTCGATCGTTGTTTCTTGTTTGACGCTGACGGTAATTTTATTGAAGGCTATTACATTGTGGGTTTGCTCGCCCAGGCGTTTCTTAATAAAGGTCCAGGCAAAATCATTTATGATCCACGTGTTTACTGGAACAGTGAAGACATTATTAAGTCATCTGGTGGTACGCCGATTAAATGTAAAACGGGTCATGCCTTCATTAAAGAACGGATGCGTCAGGAAGATGCCGTGTATGGCGGCGAAATGAGTGCTCACCATTATTTCCGCGACTTTGCCTATTGTGACTCAGGCATGATCCCCTGGTTGCTGGTAGCTGAGCTTATCTGTACCCGTCAGCAATCATTGGCATCCATGGTGAAAGAACGGATTGAAGCGTTCCCATCATCTGGTGAAATTAACAGTAAGTTAAAAGACGCTGATGCGGCGCTGGCCCGTGTTCTTGAAAAATACCAGCCATTGGCCGAAGTAATTGATGAAACCGACGGTATTGGCCTGGAATTTGGTAACTGGCGGTTTAATTTACGTAAATCCAATACTGAACCAGTGATTCGTCTGAATGTTGAATCAAAAGGTGACATTGCTTTAGTTGAAGAAAAAACCAAAGAACTACTGGATTTAATCAGAGCCGAATAATCCATCCAGAGTGAATAAAGCATGCAATTAAAAACACCAGCTTCGGCTGGTGTTTTTATTTCAAAGGATTAATTTGTTGCGACTTAGCGGCTGAAAATCATCAACGCGTGGGATAACACAACCACCGTGGTTAACTGCATACGCAGTTTCGTGTAGGCAACAACCATTTCTTTTGGCAGGGTCAGTACCTGTTTGTCGTAAAACATCATAAACAGGTAACTTATGCTTAATACGCCTAACACCCAAGGCGCGCCGGTTTGGGTTAAACACAGCCAGCCTACAATGGTCGGCAACATAGCGACATACATTTGATGGGCTGGTTTATTGCTGCTAATGGCATCGTACCAGTGCACGCCACCAAAAAACGACAACAGGACGGCCGAATACTGAGTAAAGTAAAGATAGACCAGGGATTGCGGCAGGATATCAGTGAGTGTTAAAGCATTTAAACCAATAAAAGGCAGCAAACCGGCGTAACCTAATTGTTTTATGAGGGGTTGCATTGTTATGGAAACACCTTACTTATAATAAATGATTAAAATTTATTACGAAAATTTCTAATCTGTGGATTATTAAATCTGTCACAGATTTCCATATACCTAATAAGTTAAAATTGCGCACACAATGGCTGTAAATATAAAGTAAATTCATAAGTTAAATTTACGTTAAGTATCTATTCAGTAATAAAAAAGGCTCGCATCGCGAGCCTTTTTTTGCAAACAATAAATTAACTTTATTTGATTGGCGTATATTTACGCTGAGTGTGACCCGTATATAACTGGCGCGGACGACCGATCTTCTGTGCAGGATCAGACATCATTTCGTGCCAGTGTGAAATCCAGCCAACCGTACGAGACAGGGCAAAGATACAGGTAAACATGTTAGTTGGAATACCGATTGCTTTCAGTACGATACCAGAGTAGAAATCGACGTTCGGGAACAGTTTCTTCTCTGCAAAGTACGGATCTTCAAGCGCAATGCGTTCCAACTCCATCGCTACGTCAAGCAACGGATCCTGAACGTTCAGCTCTTTGAGTACTTCGTGACAGCTTTCTCGCATTACAGTAGCGCGAGGATCGTGGTTTTTGTAAACCCGGTGACCAAAGCCCATTAAACGGAACGGGTCGTTTTTGTCTTTCGCGCGCGCGATAAACTCAGGGATCCGGTCTACTGAGCCGATTTCTTCCAGCATGTTCAGACAAGCTTCGTTAGCACCACCGTGCGCAGGGCCCCATAGAGATGCGACACCGGCGGCAATACAGGCATAAGGATTGGCACCTGAAGAACCTGCTAAACGAACGGTAGAGGTTGAAGCGTTTTGTTCATGGTCAGCATGCAGTGTGAAAATACGATCCATAGCACGTTCAACCGCGGGGCTGATTTTATAATCTTCAGCCGGGACGGAGAACATCATATTCAGGAAGTTAGCCGCGTAGCTCAGGTCGTTACGAGGATAAACAAATGGCTGACCGATGTTGTACTTGTAACACATCGCTACCAGGGTAGGCATTTTAGCGATCAGGCGATGAGCGCAACGTACACGCATATCGAAATTATGCACGTCTAAATCACTGTGATAAAACGAAGACATCGCGCCTACCGTACCGTTAAGCATCGCCATTGGGTGGGCATCGTTACGGAAGCCATGGAAAAACATGTGGATTTGCTCATGAACCATGGTGTGGCGTTTAATAGTGTTTTTGAATTCTTCGTATTCTTCTTTGTTTGGTGCATCACCGTGCAGAAGCATGTGACAAACTTCAAGGTAGTTTGCATCGCGTGCCAGCTCATCAATTGGGAAGCCACGGTGTAACAGAACACCTTTTGCGCCATCAATGAATGTAATGGAAGACTCGCAAGATCCAGTCGCCAGGAAACCAGGGTCATAAGTAAAATAGCCGTGTTGACCAAGGGCACGAATATCAATGACATCTTGTCCTGCTGTACCAGACAAGATAGGAAGCTCTATTTCCTTGTCGCCCGCTTTCAGAATGGCTTTTTGATCTGCCATAAGTTGCTCTCCTCAGAATTTTCTTTATCGGGATGTTACTCAATTTTGAGCAATCCGGTGGGAAAAGTGGCGTATTTGTACTTTATTATGCAGTAACAAGTCAATTTTATTACTTATATTACACATAAATATTCTAGATTGCCTGAGATTATACTGGTTATGTAGTACCCAGGATCAAGCCTTTTTATCCTTTCTACGACCTAAGACTAATGTCCTAATACCACACAAAAAATTGTAATTATAATAGGTCGTGGATATACTCTGGCCTACTTAAATTAACTGAATATTTATTCTGTTAATTAAGTAATAAAATATTCACAAAATGTTAACACCTCATTGGATGAGAAAATTAACTTAGTAACAATCAGAATCACTCTGTCAGGACTCAACACGAGAGTGATTTGTCCCTACGGATAAAACAGGCAAAAATTGTGAAAAAGCAAAGACCAGTAAATTTAGACCTTAACACCATTAAATTTCCTCCCTCTGCTATTTCGTCAATTCTCCACCGCGCTACCGGCGTCGCAATGTTTTTTGCGCTGCTGTTTGTGATCTGGGCATGGGCCGTTTCGGTATCATCTCCAGAAGGCTTCGCCAACGTGCAGGCTTTAATGGACGGATTGATTGGAAAGATCATTGCAATCGGCACAGCTTCTGCGCTGACCTATCACATCCTTGGCGGTATCCGTCACGGCATAATGGATATGGGTCACTGGGAAGAGCTTGAGTCTGGTAACTTAAGCGCGCAAGTTGTTATGGGTTTGTGGGTGGTACTGACAGTAGTTATAGGGGTTGCGTTATGGTAACTAATCAGGCAAGCATCAAGCGTAATGGTGTACAGGATTACGTTTCTTTACGCACAACGGCGGTAATTATCGCAGTCTACACATTCTTCATGGCCGGATTCTTTATCACTACTGAAGAAATCACGTTCGACGTATGGCAGGGCTTATTCTCTGGTATGGCGATGAAAGTATTCACCCTCGCTGCATTGGTTTCCATCATGATCCATGTTCGCATTGGTCTGTGGCAGGTGTTAACCGATTATGTTAAGCCAACCGGTTTGCGCGCTACCATTCAGTACGTACTGAATATTATCGCGTTCGTATACGTGGCCGTTGGTTTGTTTGTTTTGTGGGGAGTGTAAAATGAGTTTACCCGTTCATGAGTTCGACGCTGTCGTAATCGGCGCCGGCGGCGCAGGTATGCGCGCAGCACTGCAAATCTCGCAGTCTGGCAAATCCTGTGCATTATTATCAAAAGTGTTTCCAACCCGTTCGCATACTGTATCTGCCCAGGGAGGGATTACGGTAGCGCTGGGTAATTCCCATGAAGATAACTGGGAATGGCACATGTACGATACGGTGAAAGGTTCTGATTACATTGGTGACCAGGACGCCATCGAATATATGTGTAAAACCGGACCTGAAGCCATCATTGAGATGGAAAATATGGGTCTGCCTTTCTCGCGTTTCGAGAACGGTAAAATTTACCAGCGCCCATTTGGCGGCCAGTCGAAAAACTTCGGTGGTGAGCAGGGCGCAAGAACAGCCGCCGCGGCTGACCGCACCGGTCACGCGTTACTGCATTTGCTGTATCAACAAAACGTCAAAAACAAAACTAAAGTATTCAGCGAATGGTATGCACTGGACCTGGTGAAAAACCAGGATGGTGACGTGGTAGGTTGTACTGCTATCGACATTGAAACCGGTGAAGTAGTTTATTTCAAATCTAAAGCCGTTGTTCTGGCGACTGGTGGTGCAGGTCGTATTTATGCATCTACCACTAACGCACACATTAACACCGGTGACGGTGTGGGCATGGCACTGCGTGCCGGTGTTTGTGTTCAGGACATGGAAATGTGGCAGTTCCACCCAACCGGTATTGCCGGTGCCGGTACCCTGGTAACTGAAGGGTGTCGTGGTGAAGGTGGTTACCTGCTTAACAAAGATGGCGAGCGCTTTATGGAGCGTTATGCACCAAATGCCAAAGATCTGGCTGGTCGTGACGTCGTTGCCCGTTCGATGATGACTGAGATTCGTGAAGGTCGTGGTTGCGATGGTCCGTGGGGCACGCACATCAAACTTAAGCTGGACCACCTGGGTAAAGACGTACTTGAATCACGTCTGCCTGGTATCCTTGAGCTTTCTCGTACTTTTGCTCACGTTGATCCGGTTAAAGAGCCGATTCCGGTTATTCCAACCTGTCACTACATGATGGGCGGTATTCCGACTAACGTTGACGGTCAGTGCTTAACGCTCGACGAAAATGGTAATGATAAAGTCGTTAATGGCCTGTTTGCCTGTGGTGAGATTGCCTGCGTATCAGTACATGGTGCTAACCGCTTAGGTGGTAACTCGTTACTTGACCTGGTGGTATTTGGTCGCGCAACTGGTCTGCACTTAGGTCACAAACTGGACGAAATGACGCCAAGTCGCGAAGCTTCTGAATCTGATCTGGAAACTGCCATGGCGCGTTTCAATCGTTGGGAAGGTTCAGAGAAGGGCAAGGGCGAAGATCCGGTTCAAATCAAGAAAGATTTACAGGAATGTATGCAGCTAAACTTCTCGGTATTCCGTGAAGGCGATGCCATGGCCGAAGGGCTTAACCAGCTTAAAGAAATCCGTGAGCGCCTGAAAGTGGCTCGTCTGGATGACAAGAGCGCCGACTTTAACACCCAGCGTATTGAGTGTTTAGAGTTAGACAACCTGATGGAAACCGCCTATAGCACCGCTGTTGCTGCGAACTTCCGTACCGAGAGTCGTGGTGCACACAGCCGCTTTGACTATCCGGATCGTGATGATCAAAATTGGTTATGTCACAGTGTTTACAACCCGGCAACTGAAGCCATGGTTAAACGTGATGTCAATATGGCGCCTAAGCTTCGCGAAGCCTTCCCGCCAAAAGTACGTTCATACTAAGAGGGGTTAGATCATGCAATTAACTTTTTCGGTATACCGTTATAATCCTGAGGTGGATAATGCACCTCGCATGCAGGATTACACCCTGGACGTTGAAGAAGGCCAGGATATGATGGTGCTGGATGCCCTGATTCTTTTAAAAGAACAGGATCCAACCTTATCGTTCCGCCGTTCTTGTCGTGAAGGCGTTTGTGGCTCTGACGGCATGAACATGAATGGTAAAAACGGACTGGCCTGTATCACACCGTTATCGGCACTGGGTTCTGGTAAAGTGGTTATTCGTCCACTGCCAGGCTTACCGGTTGTACGTGACCTGGTGGTTGATATGACCCAGTTCTATACTCAGTACGAGAAAATCAAGCCGTTCCTGATTAACGACAGCAAACAGCCGCCGGCAAGAGAGCATCTGCAGTCTCCTGAAGAGCGTGCTAAACTGGATGGACTCTATGAGTGTATACTTTGTGCATGCTGTTCAACATCTTGCCCATCTTTCTGGTGGAACCCGGATAAGTTCATCGGACCAGCTGGCTTGTTGCACGCTTATCGATTTTTAATCGATAGCCGCGATACCGCAACAGACGAGCGATTGAACGATCTGGATGATGCATTCAGCGTGTTCAGATGTCACGGCATCATGAACTGTGTAAGTGTATGTCCTAAAGGACTCAACCCTACAAAAGCGATTGGACATATTAAGTCCATGCTTTTACAACGGGCTGTTTAGCAATTAACTTGATTACTGTTTTGAGTAACAAGTGAGAAATGCATAAATGGCCATCCTTACGGGGTGGCTATTTTTTTGTAAATGTGGTCGGGTAAGACGTCCGACCTGATAGTTTTATTGACAACCTAGCAAGGCACAATAATGCAAGAAAGCGTGATGAAAGCGTGGTGGGACTCATCGCACATGGCTGGAGCCAATGCTGCCTATGTGGAAGCATTGTACGAAGCCTACCTTGACGACCCGCAGAGTGTCTCTGATTCCTGGCGTGATACCTTTGACGCTTTACCCAAAGTGGATGGTGTGGAATTAGAAAGTAACCATAGCCTTATCAAAGACCAGTTCCGTAAACTGGCGTCTCTGGGACCACTGGCCCGTTGTAGCAGTGGGTCTGCTACCACAACGAGCAGCAATCAGTCGGATCAGAAACAGGTTAAGGTGTTACAGTTAATCAATGCCTACCGATTCCGTGGGCACCAGCATGCCAACCTCGATCCGCTGGGATTGTGGAAACAGGAACGGGTCAGAGACCTGGAGTTGTCGCATCACAATCTATCCGAGACGGATTTTGACACGGTTTTCAACGTTGGCTCATACGCCATCGGCAAGGAAACCATGCCATTAGGCGAGCTGTTTAAATCACTGAACAGAACCTATTGCAGCTCTATCGGTGCAGAATACATGCACATTACCGATACGGAGCAAAAACGCTGGTTACAACAACGTATCGAGTCGGTTGAAGCACGTCCTCAAATGGAGCGTGATACCAAGGTCAGTATCCTTAAGGGCCTGGTTGCCGCTGACGGTATGGAAAAATACCTGGGCTCAAAATTCCCGGGTGCCAAACGCTTCTCACTGGAAGGTGGCGATGCGCTGATACCAATGCTGAAAGGGCTGATTACAGAAGCCGGCACACAAGGCACTAAAGAAGTTGTCGTGGGTATGGCTCACCGTGGTCGTCTTAACGTGCTGGTTAATGTGCTGGGTAAGAACCCGTCGGTACTGTTCGATGAGTTTGCCGGTAAGCACGACCAAACTCTGGGTGCCGGAGACGTAAAGTATCACGCAGGTTATTCGTCTGACTTTGCCACCCCTGGCGGTAACGTTCACCTGGCACTGGCATTTAACCCATCGCATCTGGAAATCGTTAATCCGGTAGTCATGGGCTCGGTTCGCGCCCGTCTTGACCGTCGTGAAAATAGCGCACTGAAAGTATTACCTGTAACTATTCACGGTGACTCGGCCATCGCCGGTCAGGGTGTAGTGCAGGAAACGTTTAATATGTCACAAACCCGCGGGTTTGCAGTAGGTGGTACGGTTCGTATTGTTATCAACAATCAGGTCGGTTTCACCACCTCGAAGATTGAAGATACCCGTTCTACGCAATACTGTACGGATATCGCCAAGATGGTTCAGGCACCTATCTTCCACGTCAACTCAGACGATCCGGAAGCGGTGTTATTTGTAACGAAACTGGCGCTGGACTTCCGTAATAAGTTTAAACGTGACGTGGTTATCGATTTAGTTTGTTACCGCCGTCATGGTCATAACGAATCTGATGAGCCGAATGCCACGCAGCCGGTTATGTATCAGAAAATCAAGAAGCATCCGGTACCTCGTGAACTGTATGCCGAGCAGCTAATCGCTGAAGGTGTGACGTCCAGGCAGGATGTGGACAAAATGGTTGAAGACTACCGAGCCGCTCTGGATCACGGTGCCTGCGTAGTTGAAGAATGGCGCCCAATGACCGAGCATTCGGTTGACTGGCGCCCTTATCTGGGCCACGACTGGGATACGCCCTATGACGGTAGTTTGAGCCTTGAAGAACTGAAATCACTGGGTGAGCGTCTGGTGACGTACCCTGATGATGTTAAGTTACAGTCTCGGGTAAATAAGGTTTACACCGATCGTAAAGCCATGGTTGCCGGCGAGCGTAGTCTCGACTGGGGGATGGCTGAGTTGCTGGCATATGCTTCGATTGTGAAAGGTGGTACCAGCATTCGTCTGACCGGTCAGGACTCCGGGCGTGGTACTTTCTTCCATCGTCACGCGGTGTTACATAACCAGGTCGACGCATCAACCTACATGCCGCTACAGCACATCAGTGACGATCAGGAAGCCATAGAGATCTACGACTCGGTGCTGTCTGAAGAAGCGGTAATGGCTTTTGAATATGGTTATGCCACAGCAGAACCTACTTGTCTGACAATCTGGGAAGCCCAGTTTGGTGACTTCGCCAATGGTGCTCAGGTGGTATTTGACCAGTTCTTAAGTTCTGGTGAAGCCAAGTGGGGCCGTCTGTGTGGTTTAACCGTTTTACTGCCGCATGGTTATGAAGGCCAGGGGCCGGAGCACAGTTCTGCCCGACTTGAACGCTTCTTACAATTATGTGCTGATCACAACTGGCAGGTCTGTGTACCGTCAACGCCGGCCCAGGTCTATAACATGATCCGCCGTCAGGTGGTTCGCCCAATGCGTAAGCCATTGATTGTTATGTCACCTAAGTCATTACTCCGTCATCCGATGGCCGTCTCTTCGTTGGAAGAGTTAGCCGAAGGTGTTTTCCAAAACGTAATTGGCGAAGTGGATGAGCTGCCAGCAAAGGACGTTAAACGCGTGGTAATGTGTTCTGGTAAGGTTTATTACGACCTGCTGGATCAACGCCGTAAAAACGAACAAACCGATGTTGCCATTATTCGTCTGGAACAGCTGTATCCGTTCCCGCAGGAAGAATGTGCAAAGATTGTGGCCGAGTACAGCCACGTAAAAGACTGGGTTTGGTGTCAGGAAGAGCCACAAAACCAGGGTGCCTGGTATTGTAGCCAACATCACTTCTGGCAGGTGATCCCAGATGGTGCCAAATTAACATATGCGGGACGTGCGGCTTCAGCGTCGCCTGCCGTAGGTTATTTATCCGTTCACAACCAGCAACAAAAAGCCCTGGTTGAAGACGCTCTCACGATAAAATAAGGAACAGAGATGACAATTGAGATAAAAGTTCCGGTTCTACCCGAGTCAGTTGCCGACGCCACGATTGCAACCTGGCACGTAAAAGCCGGGGACAGTGTAAAACGCGACCAGAACCTGGTAGACATTGAGACAGACAAGGTGGTACTGGAAGTTGTTGCCCCTGCAGATGGTGTTATCGGTGAGATTATCGATGAAGAAGGTGCCACCGTATTGGGTGAACAAGTGATTGCTAAACTGGAAGAGGGCGGTGCTGCACCGGCCAAATCTGAAAGCAAGTCAGAAAGCAAAGCTGATGCTGCGCCAACCAAGGCTGAAGCACCAACTGCTGATGAAGCCAGCGGTGAAACCGTAGATATCAAAGTACCGGTTCTGCCCGAGTCAGTTGCCGATGCAACGATTGCCACCTGGCATGTAGGCGCTGGTGAAAAAGTCAGCCGTGACCAAAATCTGGTAGATATCGAAACCGATAAAGTCGTTCTGGAAGTCGTTGCGCCGGCAGATGGCTCGATTGCTGAAATTCTGGCTGAAGAAGGTACGACGGTTACAGCCGAAGAAGTGATTGCGAAATTCACTGAAGGTGCTGGTGCATCTGCTCCGGCAACTTCAGCCAGTGAAGAAAGCAGTGACGACGGTGACAGCGATGCATTAAGCCCGTCTGTACGCCGCTTGTTAGCAGAAAAAGGCGTCGATCCGGCTAAAGTAAAAGGTTCAGGTAAAAACGGTCGCATCACTAAAGAAGATGTTGAGCAGTACCTGAAGTCTGACAGCAAGCCGGCACCAGCCAGCAAGGCTTCAGAAGAAGCGCCTGCAGTACCTGCCGGTGAGCGTAGTGAAAAACGTGTACCGATGACGCGTTTACGTAAAACCATTGCTAGCCGTCTGCTGGAAGCGAAAAACTCTACCGCAATGTTAACCACGTTTAACGAAGTTAACATGAAACCTATCATGGACCTGCGTAAGCAGTATCAGGAAGGTTTCGAGAAGCGTCACGGCATTCGTTTAGGTTTCATGTCTTTCTATGTGAAAGCGGTAACTGAAGCGCTGAAACGTTTCCCTGAGGTGAATGCATCATTGGACGGTGATGACATTGTTTACCACAACTACTTCGATATCTCCATCGCGGTTTCCACTCCACGCGGACTGGTTACGCCGGTACTGAAAGACTCAGATACCCTGGGTATGGCCGGTATCGAGAAAGGTATCAAGGAATTGGCACTTAAAGGCCGTGATGGCAAGTTGTCGATGGCTGAACTGCAAGGTGGTAACTTCACTATTACCAATGGTGGTGTGTTTGGTTCACTGATGTCTACGCCTATCATTAACCCGCCACAAAGTGCCATCCTGGGTATGCACAAGATTCAGGATCGTCCAATGGCCGTTAATGGCAAAGTTGAAATTTTACCAATGATGTATCTTGCGTTGTCTTACGACCACCGGATCATCGATGGCAAAGAATCGGTCGGCTTCCTGGTCACCGTGAAAGAAATGCTGGAAGATCCAACACGTCTACTTCTTGATGTGTAAGACTTTTGTAGCATAACTATGTGTGAAGATGATACTCATGTATCATCTTCACATACTGGTATTTGGGGACGGATACCAGTTGGGAATTAGTCGAGCCAGTAAATGGCTTTCGTTTAAATAAAAATCGGAAAGAAACACCATGAATTTGCATGAATACCAAGGTAAGCAGCTATTCAAAGAATACGGCTTGCCTGTTTCTGAAGGATACGCATCAGATACCCCACAAGGTGCAGTAGAAGCTGCTGACCGTATTGGTGGTAACGAATGGGTTGTTAAGTGTCAGGTCCACGCTGGTGGCCGTGGTAAAGCTGGCGGTGTTAAGCTGGTAAAAACCAAAGACGAAATTCGCGCTTTTGCTGAAAAGTGGTTAGGCAAAAACCTGGTGACATTTCAGACTGACGAGAACGGTCAGCCTGTAAGCAAGATCTTAGTAGAATCTTGCACTGATATCGCAAACGAATTGTACTTAGGTGCTGTGGTTGACCGTGGCACACGCCGCGTTGTTTTCATGGCGTCTACTGAAGGCGGTGTTGAAATTGAAACCGTTGCAGAAGAAACCCCGGAAAAAATCCTCAAAGCTGAAATTGACCCGATCGTTGGTCCTCAGCCTTATCAAGCGCGTGAAATGGCGTTCAAACTGGGTCTGCAAGGCGTACAGGTTAAGCAATTTGTTCAGATTTTCTTAGGCCTGGCAAAAATGTTTGAAGACCTGGACCTGGCGTTAATCGAAATTAACCCGCTGGTTATCAAAGCAGACGGTAATCTGCACTGTCTGGATGCCAAACTGGGCGTAGATAGCAACGCAATGTACCGTCAGCCTAAGTTGAAGGACATGAAAGATCCTTCTCAGGAAGATGCCCGTGAAGCGCATGCTGCTCAGTACGAACTGAACTATGTCGCTCTGGACGGTAACGTTGGCTGTATGGTTAACGGTGCGGGTCTGGCCATGGGTACCATGGATATCGTAAACCTGCACGGCGGCAGTCCGGCTAACTTCTTGGATGTTGGTGGCGGCGCGACCAAAGAGCGTGTTGCGGAAGCATTTAAAATTATTCTGTCCGACGACAACGTGAAAGCTGTACTGGTTAACATCTTCGGCGGTATCGTACGTTGTGACATGATCGCAGAAGGTATCATTGGCGCGGTTAAAGAAGTGGGCGTTGAAGTGCCGGTTGTTGTACGTCTTGAAGGTACCAATGCAGAGCTTGGCCGTGAAGTGCTGGGTAACTCTGGTTTGGATATCATCGCTGCAGAATCATTAACTGATGCAGCAGAGAAAGTTGTTGCAGCTGCGGAGGGCAAATAATGTCAGTTTTGATCGGTAAAGATACTAAAGTTATCTGTCAGGGTTTCACTGGCGGTCAGGGGACTTTTCACTCTGAGCAAGCGCTTGCCTACGGTACGCAAATGGTTGGCGGTGTAACGCCAGGTAAAGGCGGCACTGAGCACCTCGGTTTGCCTGTATTCAACACCGTTCGTGAAGCGGTGGAAGCAACTGGCGCCACAGCCTCTGTTATCTACGTACCAGCACCTTTCTGTAAAGACTCAATCGTTGAAGCGGTTGATGCCGGTATCGAATTAGTGGTTTGTATCACTGAAGGTATTCCTACGCTGGACATGCTTTACGTTAAAGAATACGTAAACGCCAAAGGCGCGCGCATGATTGGTCCAAACTGTCCGGGTGTGATTACACCGGGAGAGTGTAAGATTGGTATCATGCCTGGTCATATCCACAAGCCAGGTAAAGTGGGCATTGTGTCACGTTCAGGTACGCTTACTTACGAAGCGGTCAAGCAAACTACTGACGAAGGTTTCGGCCAGTCTACTTGCGTAGGTATTGGTGGTGATCCGATCCCAGGCTCAAACTTCATCGATATCCTGAAATTGTTCCAGGACGATCCACAAACTGAAGCCATTGTAATGATCGGTGAAATTGGTGGTACAGCTGAAGAAGAGGCGGCTGCGTTTATTAAAGAAAACGTCACCAAGCCGGTTGTGTCTTACATTGCCGGTGTTACTGCACCTCCAGGCAAACGTATGGGTCACGCTGGTGCGATTATCGCTGGCGGTAAAGGTACTGCAGATGAAAAATTTGCAGCCCTTGAAGCAGCAGGTGTAAAAACTGTTCGCTCTCTGGCCGATATCGGTAAAGCACTGCGCGAGCAAACTGGCTGGTAATCAGCGCTGGTTTAACACCGTTGTGTTAACAAATGATGATTGAAAAAAGCCCGCGATATGCGGGCTTTTTTATTATTTATCAAAAAGATACTTAAATTATTGGCTCATAATGGATCTTCTCGTATATAACTATAATTCAGTTGTGAAATAAATGTAAAAAAGTTAACTGAATACGTATGCATGACATTTTCAGTTTTTCACTCAGCAATTAGTATGAAGTTCGGTAATCAAACCGGCGAAATGTTGCACAACATTTCTCAACATAACTAATAATGGGGAAAACATGAAAACGTTCAAACCCAGTGCTATCGCTCTGGCACTATTAACCAGTGGGTTGGTTTTCGCTAGTTATCCGCTTTTGGCGCAAGACAGTGGTCAGGGAAAGCAGGACGAAGCTATAGAGCGCATTGAGGTGCGCGGTTTTAGCAGTAGTCTTATTCAGTCACTCAATCAAAAGCGTTTTGGTGATACCGTTTCAGAACAACTCTCAGCCGACGACCTGGGCGGCTTGCCCGACGTGAGTATGGCTGATGCCCTGACCCGCTTACCGGGGATATCCGCGGTACGAACCGGTGGCCAGGCAGCGGAAATCAATATTCGGGGGTTATCCGGGGATTTTGTCTTCTCGACACTGAACGGTCGGGAACAGGTATCTACCAGTGGCAGTCGGTCTATCGAATTTGATCAGTACCCGTCGGAATTAATCAATTCAGCGGCAGTGTATAAATCACCCAAAGCATCGTTGATTGAGGGCGGGGTGGCCGGTACGGTTGAGTTACAAACCGCCAGCGCGTTAGCCAAGAATGACAAACATACCTTTAATGCCAACGTGCGCGGTATGTTTAACGATCGTGCTAATGAAGTGGCTGATGCAGAGGAGTTCGGGCACCGACTGAGCTTTTCCTATCAGGGTAAGTTCTTAGATGACACCCTGGGAGTTTCCCTCGGCTACGCCAGATTGTATCAACCCAGTGTTTCTACTCAGTTTATCGGCTTTGCCTATAACGCCGAAGTTGATGTTGATGGCCTGGCCGGTGATGAAGAGAATTATAACCCCAATTCTGATGTCCCCCGGGAAGATCAGTGCCTGGAGTGTGAACGTATTTCCGAAGGCTTTGAAATGCAACACAAGGGGGGAGAGGAAACCCGAAACGGTTATGTCGCAGCCATTGAATGGGCACCACTGAATAACTTCACTTTAAAAGCTGATGCCTTTATATCCAAATTTGATTCAGAAGCCTTCGCCCGGGGTTTTCGGGTAAAACTCGGTGGCGTTAATACTGAAATCTACAATCCTGTGGTCGTCAATAACAGTGTCATAGGCGGCACATTCGTGCGTTCCGATAGCAGCGAAACCCGTATCGAACTGGTCAATGATGATAATCAGGATTTCGATAAAGTGGAAAGTTACGGTATCAATGCCGACTGGCAAATCTCTGATAATTTTTCTGCACAGTTTGATATAGCTTTATCAAAAGCCAACAGCAACTTCCGCAATGGTCTGTTGTGGTCCCTAGTTGGTGATGACGCCACCGCGGCCAGTCCGCGATTTGATGAAGACATTCAGATTTCCTATCTGCTTAATGGTCAGGACTTACCGGATTTACAGTTTAATCAGGCCGATGCCTTTACCGATCCGGACCGGGTCATGGTCAGTAAGTATGGTATTTATCCTTATGTTAACAGTGATGAACTGGATGCCTACCGGGCTGACTTCCAGTATTTTATTGATACGGACTTCATCTCATCCATCGAGTTTGGAGCCCGCTACTCAGACCGTACCTACAGTAACGATCGCTCAGTGTTTGAATACGGTAACGACCAGGCATTTTCCTCGAGCCAGCCGCCGCTGCGTCTGACGGATGATTTGGCCGAGGTGGTGAGCTGGCAGGGCGACTTTGCTTACTTTCCCAATTACCTTTCCATTAATTTGGATAAAGCACTGGAAGCCTGGTTTCCCTCCGGGATCCCGCAACCCGCGCAAACCTGGGGCGCAGGGGATCCAGGTGTGATTAACGGTCCCGATGATGCCACTGTGTCCACTGCATGGTCGGTACTGGAAAGTGGTGACGTGTTTGAAACGGTTTCCGCAGCGTATCTGATGGCCAATATTGATACCGAAATCGGCGGGTTACCGATTACCGGGAATATCGGCGTTCGCTATGTAAAATCCAAACAAAGCTCAACCACGCTGCAGCGGGCAACCATGTTTGTGGAAGATCCCGAGACCGGGCAGGATGTTGAGGTCAGTGACCCCACTGCAGGGGCACAAAATATTGTCGATGAGCTTGGCTACATCAATAATTTCTATCGGCCGGCCATACTCACTTACGAGTACACCGATGTACTGCCGTCGATTAACTTAAATTTCCAACTTACTGATAATTCGCAACTTCGTGTTGCCGCTGCGCGGGTAATGGGGCGTGCGCCGATCAATCGCTTTGCGGCCAATGCGTCGACCAATGTTGAGTTAATCAGCGCCACCCAGAACCGCGACTCTGGTGAGATTACCTTATCTAACCAGCAGGCGCGCATTTCGGGATCGTCAAATAACAGCCCTTACCTGGATCCGTTTTACGCAACTCAGTATGACATTTCCTATGAGCACTACTTTGACGACAGTGATGGCGCGATTGTAGTTGCGGGTTTTTATAAGAACATTGAATCGTTTATCGAAAACATTGCCATTGAACCTTATGACTTTGAAGGCAACGGTTTTGTGGTACCGGATTCAGTGACTGTACCGGTGTTTTACGAAGCCGATTATCCGGGCCAGGCGCCAGAGCCAGTGGTAGACAGTACCGGCGCGCAGGTTACCGTTACGGTGCCCACCACCGATGGTCGCTATGAAACCGCTATCAATAATGCCCGTGGAGGTTACATTCGTGGTATAGAGCTGGCTTATACCCAGATATACAGTGACTTACCGGGGATGTGGTCGGGACTGGGCGTTAATGCCAGCTACTCGTATACCGAAAGTGAAATACAGCGCACCGTGGGCAATGGCGTGTATGCCAGTCAGTTACCTGGCCTGTCAGAAAACGTCGCTACGATGACCTTATTCTGGGAATACGAAGGGTTTGAAACCCGGGTGTCAGGCCGCTACCGCGATGCGTTTGTTTCCAAGCAGGTCGCGGTCAACGATCAAACCGTCAATTTTGATTCAGAGTTAGTGGTGGACTATCAGGCGTCATACGAAATCAACGACAACGTAAGTGTGTTGTTCCAGATAAATAACCTGACCGATGAACCCACCAAAAGCTATTTCACCTCGCCTGAACAAACAGGAACCATTCAGTTCTTTGGAACCCAATATTTCCTGGGGATGACTTACTCGCTATGAATACCTTTACTCAACCCACAGTATCTACCGGCATGCTGTATAAAATACTGGCTGGCTTAATGGTGATAGTGGTGCTTACCCTTACCGGGTGTGGCAGTTCTGGCACCGACTCAGGATCTAATGATTTATTGGTGTGTGATGCGCCTTTGGTGCCCGACGAAGCAGGCATGATGTGCGTGGAAAAACCGCCTATTGATTGTGATCCACCCACCGTACCTAACGAAGACAACAGTGCCTGTGTGGTCGGCGCTGATCCAACACTGGATGACCCGGTGTATTTCCCTTCTGCCAATCAGGCCGTTTTGTATTACAACCGGGCTGGCGTTGGTGCCACTAATGACCCGGGAGACAGTGCTTATGATGGCTGGAAACTGCATACCTGGAATAATGATGCCTGTGATGCTTATGCCGATGGTGATACCGACTGGGCAAATGGTCGGGCGATTTCCGGTATCGACCCTAATTTCGGGGCTTACTGGATACTGGAGCTGAAACCTGGCGTAGCTGGTACACCGGGCGCCTGCCATAACTTTATTATTCATAAAGGTACCGACGATGCGGGCAAAGAAATGGGCGGAGGCGACTTCCAGGCGCCTCTTGATCAGGATGATGATACGTTCACGCGGATGAATTTCACGCTGTCCGGTGTGTCTACAGTATTTGAATTTCCTTTGCTGTCGCTGGGCCCGCAACCGGTAAAAATTGAGGGGGCGGCGGCACACTGGCTCGATACCCAGGTTGTATTGTGGGATGCGCCGGATGGCGTTGAAACGGTTAAACTGCATTATTCTGCGGCGGCGGATTTAGCCACCACGGTAGAAAACGGTCTCAACGGCACAGCCATTGAACTCAGCGCAACCAGCCTCACCGAAGAGCAGGTTGCCATTGCGCCACATCTGGCTTCGTTGTCAGCTTTTGAAGGGCAGTGGAGTAGTGACGAGGCCAAAGCGGTACTTAAAACCCAGGTGGTTGTGGGTGGCTATGCCAGTGATGGTACCTTGCTGGCAGCAACAGGTTTACAGCATGCAAACGTGCTCGACCAGCTATATACCCGGGGTGAAAATGACGCTGATGAAGCCATGCTGGGAGGTGTCTACGCCGGTGAAAGTATAACGGCATCAGTGTGGGCACCCACGGCAACTGAGGTGAACTTACTGGTCTTCAATGATGATAAAACCTTAGCTAACCGTTATCCAATGACCCTGGATGACGCGTTAGGCGTATGGTCCTATGCCGGAGACGCATCGCTGGATCGCAAACTTTACCGTTACGAAGTCACTGTGTTTTATCCATCACTGGGCGAAATTACCACGCTGGAAGTGACCGATCCGTATTCGGTGTCATTATCAACCAACGGGCGTTTTTCACGCTTTGTGAATTTAACTGATGAATCGCTGAAACCGGACGGTTGGGATACCCATTGGATCCCTGAGATTGCTCATCCGGAGGATGCGGTGATTTACGAAGGACATGTGCGCGATTTCAGTATTCGCGATATGTCTACCAGTGAAGCCAACCGTGGTAAATACCTGGCCTTTACTGAACAGGGTAGCGATCCGGTTAATCATTTACAGACACTGGTAGATGCGGGATTAACACACTTTCACATTTTGCCCAGTAATGATATTGCCACCATCGATGAAGATCCGGCCAATACCGTGGACATCTACGATACGGTGGGTCAGCTGTGCGTCAAGAAGCCGGATGCTAAGGTGTGTAATGAAGAAGACCCCAGCAGTATTTTGCTTGATGTCTACAACAGTTACGACCCGCTTTCGCAGGCGGGCAGTGCTCAGGCGCTGACCCAGGATTTGCGCAGTGTGGATAGCTTTAACTGGGGGTACGACCCGCACCACTTCAATGCGCCGGAAGGCAGCTATGCGTCCAGTGCTGAAGGTGTTGAGCGGATCATTGAAATGCGTGCAATGGTGCAGGCGCTACACGAAACAGGCCTGCGGGTTGCCCTTGATGTGGTGTATAACCACACCAATGCATCGGGTATTTTTACCAAATCGGTGCTCGATAAAGTCGTGCCCGGTTATTACCATCGTTATGAGACGGATAGCGGCGCGATTGTGCGTGAAACCTGCTGTGAGGATACCGAGCCGCGTAATGTCATGATGGAAAAACTCATGCTGGATTCCCTGTCCATGTGGGCTAGTGAATACAAGTTTGATGCTTTCCGCTTTGACATTATGAGTCAGTCAACCAAAGACAGCATGGTGCGCTTACGTAATGCCATTCAGGCGATTGATCCTGACAGCTACTTTTACGGTGAGGGTTGGAATAAGATTGACCGTGGCTACGAGCAGGCCAACCAACTGAATATGGCCGGTACGGAAATCGGTACTTACAATGACCGTCTGCGTGATGCCATTCGCTATGGTCACATTTTTAACCCGGACAGTGAATCTGCACTGTATGAGCAGGATCGGGTCAAAATGGGGATGGCTGGTACACTCGCTGATTTTGTCTTAAATACTTCCGGTGGTCGTGCAACCACAGCATCAGCTCTGGGAGGCTATGCCAAAGACCCGGCCGATATTATCAATTATGTGTCTAAGCATGATAATGAAACCTTGTGGGACCAACTTAACTATGTGTTACCTGAGTCGTTAACCCTCCACGAAAGAGTGCGGGCGCAAAATGCTGCTATGGGGATCACCTTGTTATCCCAGGGTATTCCATTTCTACAAATGGGCGGTGATATGTTGCGCTCAAAATCCATGGACCGCGACAGCTATGACTCTGGTGACTGGTTTAATTATGTTGATTTTACCATGCAAACCAATAACTGGAACGTGGGGTTACCACTAGCCGAGAAAAACGAGGCCCGTTGGTCAGAAATGGGACAATTTGTGTCATCACCTGAACGGGCCGCGAGCATGACGGAAATAGAACTGGCGGCAGAAGTGTTTAAGGAATTCCTGACCATTCGCCAGACCAGTCCGTTATTCCGCCTCACAACCGCTGACGACATTATGCACCGTGTAGGGTTTCATAATCTGGGTACCCGTCAGCAGGTTGGCCTGATCGCCATGAGCATTGACGATGGCTATAACAGCGAGGCAGAAAACCAGCTTACCGATATCGATGCCAATTACGATGCGGTGATGGTAGTGGTCAATAGCGGCTATGAAGAAAAGAGCCTGAGCGTGAATACCGCTGCCGGCTTTATGCTGCACCCGGTCCAGCAAAGCTCTTACGATACGACTGTAAGAGGGGCCTATTTTACTGAAGATGAATCTGGTAACGGTAGTTTCACTGTACCGGCGCTGACCATTGCGGTATTTGTTAAACCTCAGGCCGGGGTCCAGGGGTATGGTCTGGCGAGTTATGCCACAGCCGGTGCTCCGGATGTAGTGCCATATGGGGATACGCCAGTCTATCTGCGCGGTAGTATGAACGGTTGGGGCACAAACGGTGAGTTCAGTTATCAGGGCAACGGTATCTATACCGCTACCGCCCAGTTAACCGCAGGTAACCAGTATGAGTTTAAGTTTGCTTCCGAAGATTGGGCAACGGTTAACTTTGGTGCTGCCAATGCCTCTGAAGCGACCGTTGTTGAGGGCGAACCGGTGGCGCTGGGAACCACCAACAATAACCTGTTCTTTACTCCGGTTACCAATGCAACCTATCTGTTTACGGTAGATGCCAGCGATCCGCAGGCACCGGTATTAACGGTCGAAAATGAAGAACCTTATGCGGGAACCGAGGTTTATCTGCGGGGAGGCTTTAACGGCTGGGGAACAGACACACCATTGCTGTATCAGGGCGGTCGTCAGTATCAGGTGAGTATATCACTCACCGCCGGCAGCTACGAGTTTAAGGTCGCCTCAGAAGATTGGAGTAGCGTTAATCTTGGAGCGTTATCAGGGGCAGATGCCGATAAGCAGGTTGTGTTAGATGAGCCGACGTATCTGGCAGCAACCAACGACAACCTGGTACTGACCATTGAACAAGACGGTGACTATGTGTTTGTCCTCGATGCCAACGATAAGGCTGAACCTGTACTCAAAGTCTTCAATGAGCAATTCTTTGGTAACACCCTTGTGTATCTGCGCGGTGGCATGAATGGGTGGGGTACTGATGATCAGCTTATCTATCAGGGGGCTGGCGTCTATGCCGTTGATATTACCTTAGGCGGTGGCGCTACTGAGTTTAAGGTGGCCTCAGAAGACTGGGCGACTGTGAATTTGGGCAATCCGGACGATGCCCTGACCAATACCATCGAAGAGGGTGTTGGTAAAGTTCTGGGTACAAGTAACAACAATCTGATGATTGAACTGGCTGCCGGAACCTACGAGTTCAGGGTAACCGGACCGGATGTTTCCCAACCCATCCTGACGGTTATTGCGAAATAACCCTGACTTGTTGTACCGTAACAGCGCGCCTGGTTTCCGGCGCGCTTTTTTTTGGGGAAATGAAAATGCGTAGGTTTGCACGTTTACTGTTAGTTGGCTGGTGTTTGATAGTGGTTGTGCCGTCTTATGCGAATGAGCCTCAGATGGATCTGGCGCCTGCTTATACCTGGCTGGAACTGCTCGATAGCGGCCGTTATTACCAGACCTGGCAATATGCCGGTCAGGCTTTTAAGCAACGGATAGATGCGTCCCGGTGGAACCAGGTCCTCATGGGCACCCGCAGCAAATTGGGCAAGTTACAGAATCGCAGCCTTACCGGTTATGGCAAACGCCAGCAATTCAGTGGTCTGCCCGACGGTGAATATTGGGTGCTGAAGTTTGCCAGTGAGTTCGAAAAGTCCAGTTCATTCAGCGAAATACTGGTCCTTACCGAAGAGCAAGGCAAGCTAAGGGTCGTCGCCTACTTTATTCAGTAGGCGAGTTAATCTCAAAATCCACTTTAACCGCTAAATGATCGGAGTAGTGGCGATAGGCCTTATCCGTTAACCGATCACTATGGGTTACCGTCAGTTCAGGACTGGCCCATAACCGGTCAAGTTTGAAAAGGGGCAGATGGCTCGGGAAGCTTCTCCCCGTTCGTAGCTGGCAATAAGTGTGATCAAGACGTTTGAACAACCGGGTGTTTAGCCACCACTCATTCATATCACCACCCAGACATACCGGGATCTGGTAACGTTCGCTAACAGACAGCATGATCTCGTGTAATCGTCTGGCCTGATACGCCCGCTCTTTCTTTTTGAGTCCCAGGTGGGCGTTCAGCAGATTTAGTGGCTGTTTGTTCAGTGTTACTACAACGTGTTGCAGGGTGCGTGGTTCGCGGCCCGTCACACTGATATCAAATTGCTGGCGGTGCAAAACCGGGTGGCGGGTGAGAATGGCATTGCCATACCAGCCATGTTGGGTAGTCACCGTTGGCGCGGGTATCAGCATGTACTTACCGTCGGCACTAATCGCACTGATGTCATCATTAACGTCCCGCTCTGCCGACCGGGTATCCATTTCCTGTAGCAACACAAAATCGGCATCCTGCTCATCCAAAAAGCGGCCGATACGGGCATAATCCTGAATCCCATCCCGGCCAACACCACTGTGTAGATTATAGCTAATTAAGCGATACATTCTTCAGATTCTTCTTTTGCCTCATCTTTTTTAGCCTGATACATTTTGGCCGCTTTTTGCGAGCCAATAATCATAGCCAGCCAGAACACCAGACCAACGACCAGATAGGTAACAGTCTCTGCTGACGGGTTTCTGAAAATTTGCATGATAGAGTCACCCACCAGACCTTTGGCCACCATTTGTGGAGCCATGCCTAAAAAGGTACCTATTAAAAACTGCACCAGGGTTATGGATGAAATACCGGCCACCAGATTTACCAGGCTGAAGGGCGCCACTGGCAGCATACGAATAGCCGCAACGCCAATGATACCGCTTCTTTTCAGCTTCTCATCAACCGCCTCAACTTTAGGGCCGCCCAGTTTGCGCAGCCCGGCATTGCCTAGCAGTTTACCCAACAGGAACGTGGTACCCGCACTGAGCAGTGCCCCCATAATGCCGTAGATCGGGCCCCATATCGGGCCAAAGATTGCAGCCACCGCCAGCGATAGCACAGTAACCGGGAAGAACAACAAACCACCCACCAGATACACCAGTAACACGGTCGGTAAAGCAAAATAAGTGCCGCGGCTTTCTTCGAGGAAAGCCTGAATACGGTCGCCATCGAGCCAGGGCACTGTGTTACTGATAAGGATTAGCGCACCGGCTATTAAGGCCACAATGATGACCCCGAGGCTAATCATAATGGTTCGGCGGCGAGGATTGGTAATGGCACTGAATTTACCATGGAAATCCGGTATTGCCGGGCCGAGCGGCTCTTCCGGGTCGGAAATACTGCGAAATACATTGGTTTCCGACGCAGTAGTAAATTCACTGTCATCAATCTCTGTTAGCACATAGCCGTGGGCTAACTGACCTTCCATAATGGCCGTTACCGGTGAATTACTGTCGATCAGAGCCTGCATTTGGTCGGTTTCCCGGCCGGTATGTTCAGCCAGCAGGTCGTTGCGGACAAATTCGATACAGCGTTGGTTTTCTTCCGTACTGCCATGAAAAACCAAATCGACCTCTGTATCCAGTGTCATTGAACGATTGCTCAGGTTCGAAGAACCAATTACCAGATACTGGTTATCAATGGTCATCACCTTTGAGTGCACCCGCTTGTAAGCCATACGACCTTGTTGATCGCGGATAGACGAGTACGTCATCATCACCCGGTCGTCATCAATGTCTTTCTCAATAATATTTTTGAAGGTAATGCGACTGGCCCAGTAGGCCTCAGATTCAAACAGTCCTTTGGGATCATAGGAGCTAACGATGATTACATGAAGATCAGGACATTCTTTCATGCGCTTGTTAATGGCATAAGCAATCTCTTCACGGGTGGCAAACTGGTTTTCAATATAGATAAACTTCTCTGCCTGGCCGATGAGGTTAATCAGCATGTGGCGCACCTCCTGCACCAGCTCAGTATCTTCCATTTCCGGAATGGTCCGTGCGATCGCACAGTCGGCATTAGTAAAACAGGGCTTCACCCCCTCAGGCCAGCATCTTGGTAAGCCGTCTGTGTCGCTGTCAGGAAAGGGAATGGACTCGATAGGGGTTTCGGCAATGCGATTCCAGCGCCAGTGCGCCAGTTCGGCAAAATGTCTTACCAACGGACCGCTGGACACGATTTGAACGTCGTGAAACGGGCCATATTCCCCGTCCGGGCCGTTTCTGCCGGGCTCATCAATTTTATGTTCACGGGTATCCCAGCGGTGCAATGCCACGTCCATACCGCCGGAAAACACCACTTCATTATCGACAATAACGATTTTCTGGTGTTGAGAGCCGCCCATTGGAATGGAGTCATCGAGGATAGCCTGCACATTCTCCGGCGTTTTATCCTGCCATACTTCAAGCGCCCACATTTCGCGCTGATCAAAGAATGCAAAAGAAGAGTCCCAACGTAACAGGTAGACTTTGAGGTCGGGATTCTGCTCTGCTTTCCACCTGATCAGGTCGCCAATCCGTGAAGGGGCTTCTGACTGTTCTTCTTCCTCACCATGGAGCAGACGTATGCGGCTGTCGATATCCCAGCCGACAATAATAAGCTGCTTTTCTGCTTTACAAATACTTGAATGCAAGGCCCGGTAGTAGTTCGCACAGTCGATGAGTGGGCTGGAATAGCAGGCCTGTGTTTGCTGCCAGCAATTTTTGCCCTCTTCGAAAATAGTTTGCTTAGTCATATTAAGCCCCTGATTACCCTTATCCTTGATAAATCAATGTCGCTGAAATTTTGTCAGTTACTATCAGGACATGATGATACTTGAGCAATACCGGTTGCAGGATTCATACCGCCTGGCTATTCCGTCTATTGTTTGTAAGTGTCAGATAAATATATCTTTATTAAGATTGAGGCTGAGGGTGGTACTGATTTTATTCGACCAACAGGCAAAAATTTCCTGACTGTCTGTAGGAATTGCCCGACCTCATCTTAACGCTATCACAGCGTTATTGGCTTGTAATGGTTGTTGTGATTTTGCCTGAGACGACTAAAATGCTCCCTTCTTCAGAGAGGAGGTTCAGCGTGTATCGTGCCGTTTCCATTGGGTTACAAAACCCGAAATCTGCTACCAATGTTGCCAGTATTTTACGCGCTGCGGGGTGCTTTGGCGTTAGTAGTGTGTTTTATACCGGCCAGCGTTTTCGTCATGCCAAGGAATTTAATGCTGATACTAAAGCCTACCACCGGGTGATCCCTACTGTAGGAGTTGACCACCTTGAAACGGTTATCCCATCGGGCGCCACTGTGGTAGGGGTTGAACTGGTGGAGGGTGCAACACCCTTGCCCGAATTCGTTCATCCGGATAATGCGTTTTACCTGTTTGGTCCTGAAGACGGCAGTATGGAGCATTCGTTAGTCGCAAGGTGTGATCATGTGGTGTATATCCCGACCTTTAATAGTCTCAACCTGGCTGCCACGGTTAATGTGTTGCTGTATGACAGAATGGCTAAAAGTGATTACGATAACTCGGTAGAGCTTATTCGTAACAGTCGCGATACCAATAATCGTTTGCGCCTGGATTAGTTGGTTTCCGGTAACGCAAGGGTAGCGGCCAGTAATCCATCAACACGGTCTACAGACAAAGGCCGGTAAAAGTGATAACCCTGAAAATTGTCACACCCATGGGTTGCCAGAAACTCAAACTGGGCCTGAGTCTCTACGCCTTCAGCAATCGTACGCAGCCCAAGTGTTGAGGCAAGCTCAATGATGGTAGAGCAAATTTTAGCATCCTCCTTCTGACTGGCACACTCGAGCACAAACGATCGGTCGATTTTGAGTACATCCACTGGCAGTTTTTTTAGATAGTTGAGCGAAGAATAGCCGGTACCAAAATCATCAATGGAGATGGCGATTTCCATTTCTTGCAACACTTGCAAGACCTGAATACAGCGCTCAATATCGGTAAGAAACACGCTTTCGGTTACTTCAAACTCAATCCAGGCGCCTGGAATAGAATACTCCTCCATGCATTGGTTAAGAAAGGGGAGAAATGTGTCAGACAGCAGATGAATTCCCGATAGGTTAATCGAAACCCGTGGCGTCAGGGGATAGGTGCTATGCCAGCTTGCCAATTGCTTAAAAACCAGACGCAGGATCAGTTCTTCCAGCGCGATAATTTGTCCCGATTCTTCGGCAACCGGAATAAATTCTGCCGGAGAAGTAAAGTTGCCGGAGCTGAGTTCGAGTCGAACCAGTGCTTCAAGACCAATCAGTTCGCGGTTTTTATTTAGTTTAGGCTGATAGAACATGACAAACTGCCGGGCAGACTGGATAGCCTGGCGTAATGTCTGTTCAAAGTTAAATTGATCTGATGCATCGCGGGCCATGGTGAGTTCAAAGATTTTAAAGTTATCCCGGCCGGCCTGTTTGGCATTATACATCGCAATATCCGCTTGCTGGATCAGCGTCATGGGCTGGCAATTGGCATCATTGGAAATACTAATACCAATACTGGTCGGAATTTTTAGATCCCGGCCACCTAAGTGTACCGCTTCACGCATCACCTGGAGTATTTTGGTGGCGCTGTTAACCACAGAGGTTTCATCGTGACTGCCAGTCATCATGATAACAAATTCGTCACCACCCCAACGACAGATAGTATCCTTTTCGCGGGTCACGTTGATTAAGCGGGCAGCGACTTCGGTGAGCAGCTCATCACCGGCTTTATGTCCCAGCGTGTCATTAATTTTTTTAAAGCGGTCCAGGTCGAGAAAAAAAACGGCGACTGAATCTGTGTCCTGATGAATATTACGCAGTGCAATTTGCAAGGCATCGAGGAAATAGGTGCGATTAAATAATCCGGTCAGCGGGTCACTGTAAGCCAGTTCCCGCAGTTTTTCCTGTAATCGACGCTGGCGCGTCACATCACGAATATGGAGAGTAAATTCATTGCTGACAGTGCTGCCAAAAGTGGTGCCGGTGATGGTGATCTCGGCAGGAAATGTATCGCTGGTGGAACGGCGCAGAGTCAGGGTATTACGGCGGTTAATCAGCAGACCACTGGACGTCACGAACTTACTTTGCAGGCTCTCTGTAACAGAAGGGCGATCCTTTTCCAGGATAAACAGCTCTATAAAGTTGCGGTTGATAACTTTAGCCTGTAAGCATCCAAATGTCCGCTCTGCGGCCGGATTAAACTCGATAATATTACCGTCAAGATTAATCGTAACAATGCTATCCATCGAAGAGTTGAGGATCGCGCTTTTGCGCTTTTCACTGCTTTTAAAATCGCTTAACAGGGAATCCCGTTGTGTCATTTCATGCTGAACGCGTTCAATAACGCGGTTGTACTGGCGGGCAATTTGACCCACCTCGGTGAACGGTTCCTCAGGCACCCGCTGGTTAAAGTTTGCCTGTTGCTCCTGGATGTGCATTGAATTGAGCAGGTCGAGTAGTTCAGTAGTGGCATTGTGCTCGGTCACGTTCATTCCGAGGTATTCCTGCTCAGCACTAACCCGCAGCGGAATTAACCGGTTAATTAAATTCAACGCCAGCCAGGCAAGGGTAAAACTAAACAGGCCAACTACCGTTATACCGAACAGCTGACTACCTAACTGTCCCCAGAAAGCGTTAGAAAAGAGGCTGATGGACTGATGAAAAAACGCCACTGCCAGCGTTCCCCAGATACCGGCAAACAGGTGTGCAGGGACAACACCCAGGGCATCATCGAGACGCATTTTTAACATCAGGCGCTCGCCCCCGTACATCACCAACCCGGCGATAATACCAATCAATGCCGCTGATGCCGGTATCACAACATTAGCGCTTGCGGTGATTGCTACGAGTCCGGCTATCACGCCGTTAAGCATTATGCTGACATCCAGAAACCGGTGCCGAAAAACAAACAGGGCACTGGCACTGAGCCCGCCAAAAGCCGCTGCCAGGCAGGTATTCACCAGAATAACCGGTACCTGCTCATTGAGGGTGAGGGTGCTGCCACCATTAAAGCCAAACCAGCCAAGCCAGATTAGCAAGGTACCCAGGACCGACAGGGGCAGGTTACTACCTGCTGGAAATGTGTGCTTATCATCGAAGCGTCCGGCTCGTGCTCCAAGCACGATGATGGCAGCAAGACTGACCCAGCCACCTACCGAATGCACTACGGTTGAGCCGGCAAAATCAACGAAGCCCAGGCTTTCAAGCCAACCCAGGTTGTGTGCTGAGTACAACGAGCTCCACGCCCAATGACCGACGAAGGGGTAAATAAGTGTGCACAACACTATGGTAATGATCAGATAACCACGGTAGGACATTCGTTCGGCCACAGCTCCGGATACCAGAGTGGCTGCTGTGCCACAAAACATCATCTGGAATAAAAAGAAACTGTACTGCCAGGGAGAGTGGTTTGCACCAAAAAGGAACTCAGATGTTCCGAAATAACCCAGGTTGGACTGACCAAACATGATGGCAAAGCCAAATATCCAGAATAATATGGACGAGACGATAAAGTCAGAGAGGTTCTTCGCCGCCACATTAATACTGTTTTTGCTACGTACTTTGCCCGTTTCCAAACATAAAAAGCCCGCTTGCATACAAAAAACTAAAATCGCAGCGAATAATAACCAGCCTGTATTCAAAATATCTTCCTTTAAAGCAGCTCGTATCAGGCAAATCTGCTTTACCAACTACAGCATTAAAATTTAAAATTAATCATCAGTTAAGCAATATTCGTACCTGTAAAAATCGGTCTGCCCTCAGGCATTAACCCTGTGAATACGTATGCACAAAGTTGGCGTTCCAGCCAACTCCCGTTAGTATTTAAATCATTGTTAACAGGCTGTTAGGCAGCGTAATAAAGCGCAAATGTGACAAAGTGTAACAGCCAGATTCTGCATCCTTTTTCCAATGATGAGACTTTTATCATTGTTATCGCCGGTACGCCGTTGCTAGCTGGGGTACTGGCGATGTTTTTAATTTCAGGATTCGGTGTCAGTACCACAGGATAATGGCTTTTATGAAATTCACTATGCCCGCAGCGTCAGTGCTGCTTGCTCTATCACTGGCTGGCTGCAGCACGACTGAGAAAGTGGTGCAGGAAGAAATCTATGGTACGAAAGAGCCATTTGCTGGCCAAGCCATATACTTTGTTCTGACCGACCGGTTCGTGGACGGCGATCCCACCAACAACCATGAACAACAAGGCGGTGAAAACCCAACCTGGGAATTGCGCCTCAACGGCCCTGACGGCAAGTTTGCCAATGTCGGCTATATGGGCGGCGATTTACAGGGCGTGTTAAATAATGCCGATTACATTGCCGACATGGGCTTTACCGCTGTTTGGTTATCTCCGATACTGGATAATCCGGATGAAGCTTTCACCGGTGATGAGCAAATCACCTATGGCGGACAATTTAAAGACGGCGGTAAAACCGGGTATCACGGTTATTGGGCAACCAATTTCTATAAGCCCGACGAACATCTGGTCAGTGATTCATTAAGCTATTCTGAGTTTACCAGTGCCATGCGTAGCCAGGGTTTTAAAACCGTATTTGATATTGTTGCTAATCATGGTACGCCCAGTTGGACAATGCCGGTTGATCAGCCCGGATACGGTGAATTATACAATGCTGAAGGCGAGCTGGTAGCCGACCACATGAATCTGGCCCCTCAGGCGCTGTCGCCGGAAACGGAGCCACTGCATGCTTTTTTTCATCCTTACCCGGATCTGGTAAAGCTATCCAATCTCAATGAGCATAACCCGGCAGTGCAGGATTACCTGATCAACAGCTATTTGTATTGGATAGAGCAGGGTGCTGACGCGTTCCGAATCGATACCATCCGCCATGTTTCTCATAGCTTCTGGCGCACTATGGCAGAGCGGATCCGCGCTGAGCATCCGGGTTTTTATATGTTTGGCGAGAGCTTTCAGTACGACGCGAATTTTATTGCTCAGCATACTCAACCCAAAAATGGCGGCATTGCGGTGCTGGATTTCCCGCTGCAAAAAGCCATGGTCAGTGTGTTTGAAAATGCCGATAGCAGTTTTGCCGATTTAGCTGAACATCTTTACCTTACCCACGGCCCATATCATAACCCTTATGAGCTCACGACCTTCTATGATAATCATGATATGGCGCGAATGAATGCCAGTGATGAGGGGTTTATCGACGCTCATAACTGGCTGTTTACAGCCCGCGGTATCCCGGTTGTTTATCAGGGGTCTGAATTTGCTTTTATGCGCGGTACCGCGGAGCACGCTGGTAACCGTAACTTCATTGGACAAGCTTTATTAAACGAACAGCGCGATAACCCTATTCGTCAGGCCTTAACCGCCATTGCTCAGGTGCGCAAAACCACGCCGGCCTTGCAGCGGGGCCTGCAATATACTCTGGATATGAACGATCATCAGGCCATGTTCTACCGGGTGCTGGTGGAAAATGGTAATACGCAGGTTGCCCTGGTCATGCTTAATAAAGGTGATTCGCCGGCAACCATGACCGCTGCTGAATTTGTTGAAAACGGTCAGTGGCAGGAGCAACTGACCGGTAATGTAGCAGAAACACAAAATGGCACACTTACCAGTACGGTTCCGGCCCATTCAGTCAGGGTGTTTACACGCAATCAGCCGATCAGCAACGCGGCATTTACTCAGGCTTTACTTAACCAGATGGCCCGTCAGTAATGGCAAGGTGGACGGTTTTATTTAATGTCGCAACCGCAGGACTGACGAACCACCAGATTAGTCGGCAATAGATGGTCATCCGTTAGCTGGCCATCTATCGCCAGCAACAGGTTTTCCACTAGTTTGTCGCCAGCCTGGGCAGTGTTTTGTTGTACGGTGGTCAGTCCGGGGCTGGTAAACGCTGCTAACTGAATATTGTCAAAACCAACTACTGCAACGTCCTCAGGCACCCGAATCCCTGCCTCTTTTAGGTGCTGAAGTACACCCACAGCTATAATATCTGCTGCACATACAATGGCATCGGGCAGTGCAGAAGTACTTTTCAGCAGATGTTTAGCCGCCTCAATGCCGGCCTCCTCAGAAGAGATAGCATCATATTGTTGATGACTGTGTTGTTCTTCATCAAGAGCACTGAGAAAACCATCAAAACGACTCTGAAACTCAGGCGCTTTGTCACCGATATCGCCGATAAAAGCGAACGTCTGGTAGTTATGGGAAAGTAAATGCCGGGTAATGGACTGTCCGCCACTAAAGTTATCACAACCAATCGAGATCCCGGGCCATTGCTCTACGGGCGCACCCCAACGCATAACATGGGTATTATGCTGATGTAACTGATTGAGTTTACCGGCATAGGAGCGGTAGTCACCGTAACCAAGCAGGATCAGTCCGTCGGCTTTATGCGAGTCTTCGTATTCTGCCTGCCAGTTATTCTCCAGGTTCTGAAACGACACCAGCAGGTCATAACCTTTAGCGGCGCAGGCCTTGGTGATACTGCCTAACATAGCCAGAAAAAACGGGTTAACCAGGGAATCGTCTGAAGTGGGATCCTCAAACAGCAACAGCGCAATGGTACCGCTGCGCTGACGGCGCAAATTACTGGCGTTTTTATCTACCTGATAATTGAGCTCGCGAGCGATTTCCTGCACTTTCTGGCGGGTCGCGATATTGACCAGCGGACTGTCATTCAATGCCCTGGAGACAGTGGATTGCGACACCCCGGCAAGATGAGCAATGTCAAAAGAGGTCGGTTTATGCTTCATGCGCGTTATTATAGTTCATATTATTTAACCGATGGATCCGCGTTGATTAATATCTGTACGATACCCGTTTTATTGCACTGAATTGTAAGTAGTGTTGGTTAGCACCCCTAAGACAGTGATATACTTTTGTTAAACACGAAGTAGTATTAGCATAGCGTTTTTCTGCTGCTTCATCACGTATTTAACTTAACATTATAATAAGAGGGCACCGCGAATGGCCGAGACTGAACACCGTCCGACCAACTTTATCCGTCAAATTATTGATAAAGACCTCGCTAACGGGGTACACACGAGCATCAAAACGCGCTTCCCTCCAGAGCCAAATGGTTTCCTGCATATTGGGCATGCTAAATCCATCTGTCTGAACTTTGGTATTGCCAGAGATTATCAGGGCAGCTGCAATCTGCGTTTTGACGATACCAACCCGGCCAAGGAAGACATTGAATATGTAAATTCCATCCAGCAGGATGTGAAATGGCTCGGTTTTGAATGGGATGGTGAGGCGCGTTACTCTTCTGATTATTTCGATCAGTTGCATGGTTTTGCCGTGGAACTGATCGAAAAAGGCCTGGCCTATGTGGATTTCAGTACCCAGGAAGCGATGCGCGAGATGCGCGGCACACTGACCGAACCAGGTAAAAACAGCCCGTATCGCGACACCAGCATTGAAACGAATCTGCAGGAATTTGCTAAAATGACTGCTGGTGAGTACCCGGAAGGGCATTGTTCGTTGCGGGCTAAAATTGACATGACGTCGCCATTTATGTGTATGCGCGATCCGGTGATTTACCGGATTAAGTTTGCCCATCATCATCAAACCGGCGAGAAGTGGTGTGTCTATCCGATGTATGATTTTACCCATTGTATATCGGATGCCATTGAAGGGATCACCCATTCTTTATGTACCCTGGAATTTCAGGATAACCGCCGTTTATACGACTGGGTGATCCAAAACATCACCATCGATTGCACACCGCATCAGTATGAGTTTTCCCGTTTAAACCTGGAATACACCGTATTAAGTAAACGCCGCCTTATTCAACTGGTGGAAGAAAAGCATGTGGCAGGCTGGGACGATCCCCGTATGCCAACCATTGCCGGACTGCGTCGTCGAGGTTACACACCAGGTTCTGTGCGCGAGTTTTGTTTGCGTATCGGCGTTACCAAAATGGACAACATGGTTGAAATGAGCATGTTGGAAGCCTGTATACGTGATGACCTTAATGTGAATGCACCTCGTGCTATGGGCGTACTTGAGCCGATTAAACTGATCATTGAAAACTACCCGGAAGGTCAGTCTGAAACCCTGATTGCGCCGAATCATCCTAATGATGAATCCATGGGTACGCGTAACCTAAAATTAGGCCGTGAAGTGTGGATTGAAGCAGAAGATTTCCGCGAATCCGCCAACAAGAAGTTTAAGCGTCTGGTACTGGATAAAGAAGTCCGCTTACGTAATGCCTATGTCGTAAAAGCCAACCGCGTCGAAAAAGACGCAGAGGGTAATGTGACCGCGGTTTACTGTACCTATGATGCTGACACGCTGGGCAAGGATCCGGCAGATGGCCGCAAGGTAAAAGGTGTTATCCATTGGGTAGATGTCGCCAGCGGCGAGGCAGCACAGTTCCGGTTATACGATCGTTTATTCAACGTACCCAACCCGGCAGCGGAAGATGACTTTGTTGATGCTATTAACCCGGACAGCCTGATTGTGAAATCAGGATGGGTAGAGCCTGGTTTGCCTGGCCGTGTACCGGAAGTAGGCAGTTGGCAGTTTGAGCGTACCGGTTATTTCTGTCTGGATAAAGACTCCACGTCTGAGCAACTGGTATTTAACCAGACGGTGGGACTGCGTGACACCTGGGCTAAGATTGGCGATTAAGTCAGTTATGTGCCGGAAATGACTTTTATGTATTAAAAAGCCCCGCTGTACGGGGCTTTTTCGTATTTGTAACCAGTAGTCAAAGTGATTACCGGGTTATTTGGGCTGGCAATCCAGCGACTGACCGTTAACCTCATGGCTGTCGGCACCCATCAGATACAAGTACAGGGGCATAATGTCGGCCGGGGTTTTCAGCGTATCGGCATCTTCGGCAGGGAAAGCTTTAGCCCGCATGGCCGTGCGTGTTGCGCCCGGATTAATACAGTTAAACCGCAGTGGTTTATTTTTGTACTCATCGGCCAATACCTGCATCAGCCCTTCGGTGGCAAATTTGGATACCGAATAGGTGCCCCAGAAAGCCCGCCCTTTGCGACCCACTGAGGAACTGGTAAAGACGACCGAAGCGTCCTCAGCTTTGAGTAACAGAGGAAGCAGTGGCTGAAGCATATACATGGTGCTGTTCAGGTTTACCTGCATGACCTGTTGCCATTCATCCACCGGGATGTGTGCGAAGGGACTCAGGTGGCCTAGCTTGCCCGCATTAAATAACACGCCATCCAGCACGCCAAACTGATCGCTGATGGTGTTAGCCATATCCTGATAGTGTTTTGGGGTTGCGCCATTTAAATCCAGCGGTATAATCGCCGGCTCCGGAAAACCGGCTGCTACAATCTCATCGTAAACCGCTTCCAGTTTGCTAACCGTTTTACCCAACAGAATGCTGGTAGCCCCATGGGTAGCATAGCTGATAGCAGCTTGTCGGCCGATGCCGTCACCGGCCCCGGTAATAAGAATAGTTTTACCACGAAGTAAGTGGTCCGGTGCGATGTAGTCGTTCATAAATCAAGTTTCCTGCTAAACTTTCTCATCATACCCAGCAATTAGGGTGCAAAAGTGCTGTGATGATACAAATATCCTGTTTTATGTAAACCGATTCTTTTACGTAGTTGAAATAATTGACTACGATAGATGAATAAATTGACGTTTTTACAGTTAATTACAAGAATGGGTTACAAAAAGTTAACAATATTTTGCAAAATCATCGTAAAGAAAATAATATGTGTTTAGTAACTGGTCGTACTTGTTCGATATTTGCCCAGCGATCAAGGTATTTAGCCTTCACAAAAAAGCTGTCGGTCTTATCATGAGCCAGAATAACAAAAATCCGTTTTGTAGGGAGATATAATGAAAAAACTAATCCTTAGCACCAGTGTGGCCTTGGCACTGGGGTTAGCCGGTTGCGGTGGCGGTGAGTCCATTGACGACATTAATAATGAAACCCAAGTCGAGACGCCATTTTCTCGTATAGTATTTGATCCGGCCAACGGCGAGTTGAATATTCCAAACGATTTATTAATGTTACCTGGTGATGATGGTTTCTTTGATTACACACTGAACATTCCGGTAGCTGATCCTACTGACTTTGGCGATCCGCAAAATGCCCTGAATATCCTCGATGGCTGGTCTATTCAGCATCCATTTGTAATTGATGTGCAAACAGCTTCTGGCGTGGCACTTGATGCCTCTACATTGTCTGCCGGCATTCATTTGTTCGAAGCGACGCTGGGGCTGGATCAGAGCGATCCGGACTGTGCGGCAGCGGCCATCCCTTCATCAGGCTGTAAGCTGGGCGATCAGCTTACCTATGGCGTTGATTACGTATTGTCACTGGTTGATGATAACACCGTAAGCGTTGTACCCCTTAAGCCACTTAAACCCGCGTCTGGTTATATGCTGGTAATGACCACCGATCTGAAAGACACTTCCGGTAAGGCTGTGCAGGGGTCTACCACGTGGGATCTGGTGCGCCAGGATATCAACACTGAACCACTGGCTACCGAAGACCAACTGACTTTACAAACGCTGGTAAACTCGTATATCACGCCATTACTGGGTGCGGGTTATGAGCGCGAAGACATCACTTATGTGTCTGCGTTCACTACCCAGTCAACAGTCAATGTGATGGGCACGGTTAAACAACTGCTGGTTGCTGATCTGGTACAAATTCTGACTACGGGTCAGGGCAATCCGGCAACCGCGCTACCAGTTATTCAGGTGCAGGATGCGGCTGGTGCGGATAATGCCATGGAGGCTCTGGGTTTAATCAACAGTGCTACCCTTGATGGTGCCCTCGCGCTGGCTAAAGAAGGGCAGTCCGCGCAAATTCAGGCCGCTATCGATGCTACAGATTTCAGCCTGCTGCAAACCTGTGATGGTATTTTTGGTACCTTATCCGGCCAACTCAGTGCTTACTGGGGTGGCATGGAAACCGTCGCCGCGGGTATTTCTCAGTCTTTTGCTGCCGAAGCTGGCCCATTCTGTGCAGCTCAGCGCTACACCGGTTCTGTTTCGCTGCCGTACTACCTGCCGGTACCGTCAATGACGAATCCACTCGCACCGGTTAATGACTTCTGGCATGCTGCCTGTGACAGCGGTATTGTTCTGGCCGGTGCGCCGGCTGAAGTATTAGCCATGGCTGAGCCGGGTCCAAACTACGAAATGTGTACTCAGGTGGGGTTATCTGACCTGCGGGTGAACGGCGAAATGATTGATGATGCGCGTAACGTTACCCGTTACAGCCCCATCCCACAAACCACCATTGCGGCAAATCCACTGGAAGTGCAGGTAACCATTCCTGATCCGGCCATTGCCACTGCGCTGGGAGCCCCAATCAGCAAACCTGATGCCGGTTGGCCAGTGGCGATGCTGGTGCATGGCATTACCGGTACGAAGGAGCAAATGCTGGCGATCAGCGGTACTTTGTCGCTGCACGGTATTGCCACCATTGCTATTGATTTACCCTTGCACGGTAGTCGCGGATTTGATGTCGACGGTGACGGTGCTGATGACATTAGCGCAACCTACGTTTCACCTACTCATTTCATGAATCTCGCTTCACTGCCTACTGCCCGCGATAATGTGCGTCAGGGCATGGCTGACCTGTTGGGCTTACGCCTTGCTTTAAATGCGGTGGCTGATATGACGGCGACGCAGTCCATAGATTTGGATGTTTCAAACGTGTCTGTGATGGGCGTTTCGTTAGGTGCCATTACCGGTGCTAACTTTGCTGCTATGGCAAACAGTACACTGGGTAATGCTACCCTTGACGGCATGTTTGCCATTAATGCTGCCTCGCTTGAGTCACCGGCTAGCGGTATTGCTACCTTCCTGATGGAGTCACCGGATTTCGGCCCGCTGATCAAAGCCCTGTTATTAACTGAATCTTCGGAAGACTTTGTTGCTTACGTCGGACAGGTGTATGGAGAAAACGCAACAGAAGCCCAGCTACGTCAGGCCTATACCGACTTCGTTGCCTTGCTGGACGACAGTGCCAAAGCAGAAGTAGAGGCGTTGTTTGCCCAGTTTAACTTTGCTGCGCAAACTATACTGGACGCAGGCGACCCAACAGCTTATGCCGGTATGCTGGGTGCTACTACGCCAGTGCACTTTATGTCGGTAGTGGGTGATGGCGGTGAGAATCTGCCTGATCAGGTAAACCCTGTGGTCACATCTCTACCGTTGGCTGGTCAGCATCCAATGGCTGCTATGATTGGTCTTGAGCAGGTTACCTCAACTATTTCTTCACAGACAGGTACGGTAAGCGGCCAGGTGCGCTTTAACAGTGGTGCTCATGCATCAAGTTTAAGCCCGGCTGCCGATCCTGCGGTAACCCGCGAGATGCAATTAGAAGTGGGTGGTTTTATTCAGTCTAAAGCGCAGGTATTACCCATCACTAATACCGATGTCGTGGCGAACTAACGCCTCCTCACTATCATCAATCCAATAAAGCCAGCTAAGCTGGCTTTATTTTTGTCTGGCGGGTGAGCTACTGAGCCTGAGTCGGCTTTGTGTATCGTCAGCGAAGACGATCACTGGTATGATTCAGCTTGAAAAAATCAGACAAACAATAACACAAGAGGCATTTGTGGAATTCTTATACGAATACGGACTATTTTTAGCTAAGGCAGTGACGTTAGTTGCCGCAATTGTGATTGTTCTGGCCTTGGCAGCTGGTGCTGCGGCAAAACAAAAACAAGGCAAAGGGCAACTTGAAATTCATTCAGTGAGTGAGCAGTTAAAAGATATCACGCACTATGCTCAACAGGTGACGCTGGACAAAGCCAGCCTGAAGAAACTGGCCAAAGAGCAAAAGAAAAAGCAGAAAGAGAATAAAGAACCGGCAGATGACAATGGGAAGCTCTTTGTTATCGACTTTAAGGGCTCGATGGATGCTCACGAGGTAGAAAAACTGCGCGAAGAAGTCACTGCAGTGTTGTGTATTGCAACAGAAAAAGACGAAGTGCTGGTTAAAGTCGAAAGTGGCGGCGGTGTGGTGCATGGTTACGGATTGGCTGCAGCGCAGCTACAGCGTATTCGTGACAAAGGATTAAAGCTTACCGTTGCCGTTGATAAAGTCGCTGCCAGTGGCGGTTATATGATGGCTTGTGTGGCTGATCACCTGGTTGCCAGCCAGTTTGCCATCATCGGTTCTATCGGTGTATTGGCTCAACTGCCTAACTTCCACAAGTTACTGAAGAAAAATGACATTGATTACGAGCAGCACACCGCCGGAGAATACAAACGTACTCTCACGGTATTTGGTGAAAATACCGATGAAGGCCGGGAAAAATTCCGCGAAGAGCTTGAAGCCGTGCATGTGATGTTTAAAGACTGGGTAAGTACCAACCGTAAAGACCTGGACATTGCTAAAGTAGCCACAGGTGAATACTGGTACGGCAGTCAGGCACTAGAGTTAGGCCTGATAGACGGCATCAGTACCTCCGATGATTACATCATGAATGTTTACCCGGAGCGGGATATTTTTGCCGTTAAATTTATGCAGAAGAAAAACGTTGCCGAGAAGCTGGGTATGTCTTTTGCTCAGGGAGCTGAAAGGGCGGCAATGCGAATGGTCAGTCAACTTCCACAATGGTTTAAAAAGTCGTAAATGAGTAAACAAACCAAAACGCGAATTATTGAAGCGGCCGAATACCTGTTTGCACTGCAGGGCTACGGGCAAACTTCGATGCGTGAAATTACCGCCCGGGCGGACGTTAATCTGGCATCGGTGAATTACCACTTTGGCAGTAAAAAAAATCTGATCCAGGCAGTACTCAAACGTTACTTTGATGTCATGATGCCGCAAATTGATGAGGCGTTGGCGAAATTGGTTCCCAGCGTTGGTCGCAAAGGGGTGGATCAGGTGTTGCAAAACCTCAAGGGCCCATTGCTCAATCTCAATGCAGTGCAGCCTAACGGCACCGAAATGTTTGTGCAGTTACTGGGTAAAGGATATACCGAGTCTCAAGGCCATTTGCGCCGTTTTATCATGGGTAGCTACGGCGACACAGTACAAACTATTCTGGCTATGCTGCGTACGGCATTACCAGCGATACCGGCCGATGAGTTATTCTGGCGCTTACACTTTGCCATCGGCAGTTTTGTGTTTTCCATGGCATCTAGCCAGGCGCTTAAGGACATTGCCAAGGCAGATTACCAGCAAGACATTGATATTGCAGACGTGATTGAACAATTGTTTCCATTCGTTGCCCAGGGGATCAGTGGTGACGGCTATCAAAACGAGGGATAAATAGTGCTGACGACTCAACTTGTTGATTATCTGAATCAGGAATTGCAGGTCGCGACCATCAGGGATTACTGTCCCAACGGCTTACAAATCGAAGGTTGTGCGGATATCCAACACATAGTGACCGGGGTGACCGCCTCGCAGCAACTCATCGATGCGGCTATTGAGGCCGGTGCCGATGCCTTGCTGGTCCATCACGGCTATTTCTGGAAGGGCGAGAGCGAAGTCCTGGTAGGCATGAAAAAACGCCGTATTGCCAGTTTACTGGCGCATAACATTAACCTGCTGGCTTATCATTTACCCATTGATATGCACCATCAGTGGGGCAATAACGCGCAACTTGGTGCCTTGTTTGAACTTGGGAATGTTGCACCTTTAGAAGCGATAAGCCCAACAGGCATCGTATACCAGGGCGAGACATCAACGACCCTGAATGAACTGGCTTTATTAATCGAGCAAAAGCTAGACAGACCCCTGGTGGTGTGTGAAGGCGAAGCAAATAAACCGGTTAACAAGGTCGCCTGGTGCACCGGCGGTGGACAAAGCTTTATTGAACAGGTCGCAACGGCCGGCTGCGATGTGTTTATTACCGGTGAGGTGTCGGAACAGACCATTCATATCGCCCGTGAAATGGGCATCGCCTTTATTGCTGCCGGACACCACGCCACCGAACGCTATGGCGTCAAAGCGGTGGGCGAGCACCTGGCTGGCGAATTTGGTCTGAAGGTGACCTTCATCGATATTGATAATCCTGCCTGAGACGATCCCGTTGAAAGATCAATCCTTTAATGGCCTCGCGGAAAAGTTTAACCGTAATATTTACGGCACCACCAAGGGCCGTTTACGCCATCAGTTGCTCTGTGATGTGTTAAACGAAGTGCTCGCTGATGAGCCTGCTCAGAATATTATTGAACTGGGTGGGGGAACAGGTGTGATGTCAGCTTTCCTTGCGGGACTTGGTCATCAGCTGACACTGACCGATATATCTGAAGATATTTTAACCCTTGCCCGTCAGCAACTGGCTCCCGGCATCACCGTCCGGCAAGCCGACTTATTTGCCATTGACGATCTTAGCGAGTTTGATGTGGTGGTCTGTCATGCCGTGTTGGAGTGGCTGGCCAGGCCCTTTGAAGCGCTTAGCGTGCTGGCGCGACGGATGCGACCGGGTGCGCGCCTCAGTCTGACATTTTTCAACCGTGATGCGGCGCTGTTCAGTAATGCCGTGTATGGTAATTTTGATTACATTGCCCGCGGTATGAAAGTAAAGAATCAGGTGCGGTTAAATCCTCAACAACCGCTGGTGCCCAGAACGGTGATAGAAAAAGTGCAACAACTTGGCTTTATAGTGCACTCTATGCGGGGTATCCGTTGTTTCCATGATTACCTTCGTGACCGCGACATGGCCGATTCCAAATATGACGAACTCCTGGCTACTGAACGTGAATATGGCCACCAGGAGCCTTATTTATGGCTGGGTAAGTATTTTCATTTGTGGCTGGAAAAACGCCCGGTTTAATCCGGTAATACCACAAACCGGCTGTTGTCGGCCGTGCCATTATCAAGTGCCAGAATATTCTGTAGCGTGACTTCGGCAATCTGATCGAGGGCTTCAGCGGTAAAAAAGCCCTGATGGCCGGTAATCAACACATTGTGAAAGGTCTGCAAACGTTCAAACACATCGTCCTGAATAATTTCGCTGGAGTGATCGCGGAAAAACAGCTCTGATTCCATTTCGTATACGTCCAGGCCTAGATAGCCAATTTTGTGTTTTTTCAACGCTTCAATCACTGCGTGGGTGTCGATCAGCCCGCCCCGGGAGGTGTTAATAAGCATTACACCATCGCGCATGCTGGCCAGCGACTCAGCATTGACAAGATGATGGCTCTGTTCATTGAGGGGACAATGCAGGCTGATAATATGGCATTCCTTAAACAAGGTATCGAGGCTGGTGTATTTGACTCCCTGCTGAATAAGCGCTTCATCAGGGTAGGGGTCGTAACAATAAATCTCACAACCGAAACCACTCAGTAAGCGTGCCAGTGCAGCGCCAATATGGCCGGTCCCTACAATACCTACGTTTTTATTGCATAGGGTAAAGCCCAGCAGGCCGTTGAGGTTAAAATTGCCTTCTCTGACCCGGTTGTAGGCTTTATGGGTTTTGCGGTTTAGGGTCATGATCAACGCCAGCGCATGTTCGGCTACGGCCTCGGGTGAGTAAGCGGGCACCCGTGAAACAGCCAGACCGAGTGCTTCGGCGGCAGCCGTATCCACGTTATTGTAGCCGGCACACCGTAGCGCGATATGCTTTACGCCCTGATCGCTCAATTGCTGCAAAATCGTGTTATCAAGACAATCGTTAACAAATGCACACAGCACATCGAAATCCTGGCTCAGCGAAACGGTTTTAGACCCCAGTGAGGTTTCAAAGCTGGTCAGGTCAATATGTTGATATAGCGGATGCTGTTTAAATGATTGAATGTCGTACTGTTGAGCACTGAACATGGCAACGCGTGGTGGAGGAGTCATTTGCAATCCTGTTGTCTTTCCCTGTTACGCTAATACTATTAGGATGCGTTATACAGTCAAGTTAAGCTTGCTTCAAAAAATGGTCACCGTGTTACACTTGGCAGCGCAACATTTTCACCTTTATTCGGGTACTAAGGAAAAATAATGAAAGTGAGTTTTATTGGTTTGGGGGTAATGGGCTTCCCCATGGCAGGGCATTTGCAATCCAAGGGGTTTGACGTGTGTGCGTATAACCGCACCACCAGTAAGGCCGAAAGCTGGCACAGTCAGTACGGTGGTCGTATAGCTACCACGCCTCGTGCAGCTGCAGAGGGCGCTGAACTGGTCTTCTTATGTGTCGGCAATGATGATGATGTACGTCAGGTGGTGTATGGCGAGTCTGGCATTCTCGCTGGTACCAGTGCAGGTTGTCTGGTGGTCGATCATACCACCGCGTCGGCCGAACTTGCCCGCGAACTTGCTGAGGCCTGTAAAGCACAGCGTGCAGCGTTTCTGGATGCGCCGGTTTCAGGTGGCCAGGCGGGTGCGGAAAATGGTCAGCTGACTGTCATGGCCGGCGGCGAAGAGAGCGACTTTGCCCGGGCACAGCCGGTAATGGATGCCTATGCCCGTCACAGTCAGCTGATTGGTGGTCATGGCAGCGGCCAACTGGCCAAAATGATGAATCAGATTTGTATTGCTGGTATTGTTCAGGGGCTTGCCGAAGCCCTGCACTTTGGTGAGCAGGCCGGCCTTGATTGTGGCACCGTCATTGACGTTATCAGCAAAGGCGCTGCACAGTCGTGGCAGATGGAGAATCGTGCGACAACCATGATTAAAAGCGAATATGAGTTTGGCTTTGCGGTTGACTGGATGCGTAAGGACCTGGCGATAGCCCTGGATGAAGCCCGCAAGAACGGTTCAACGCTGGCGCTGACCGCGCTGGTTGACCAGTACTATGCTGACGTGCAAAAAAGTGGCGGTGGTCGCTGGGATACGTCGAGCTTATTAACCCGTTTACATCAGGATTAAGGCGGGGTTACTGGGTTAGCGGCGCTGGCGTTAGTCGCTGCCTTTAATACCTCATTAATTTGCGGGTATTTCTTTTGTAATCTGGCAAAGCGCTGCTGGTTGGTTTCAGACAGTTCACTGTACTGGATCTGCCGTACCAAATCATTCAGCAATACGCTTCGGTAGCTACTTTGCTGTTCAACCAGCAGCGTTTGCAACATGTTCAGCGCAATGGCCGGCAGCGCAGGGCGCAGTTGCAGGGCATGGTAGAACGCGGCGAGTGCTTCCTGATAAGCTGCTTTAACAAACAGTTGCTGGCCTTGTTCGTTAAATACATCGGCACGACTGTGTGCCAGTCCTGACTCTTTTTCAGCATCAATCAACCGGCTCTGCAGCGTTTGCTGTTCTGCCGGCATGTCACCCAACTCACTTTTTACTGTGGCCATATCAAGTAAAAACAATGCCTGGGTTTCATTGCCCAGCGCACTGAACACTCTGGCTGCCATAATTAACGTGTTGGCAGAACTGCGATTAAATACCTGCATATGTTCGCGTTGAGTGAGGCTCCTGGCTTTGTCACCCTGGTCTTCCAGCACATAGCTGTAAGCCAGCAGATAATCATGTCGCTGTATCACCAGCGAATCGCCCTGGCTACGAGCCGCTACACCGGCCAGTTTTCTGGCCTGAGTGAGACTCTCGCCGCGGTTATTCATCGGGCTGTTTTGGGCAATACTCAGATAAAACTCTGCCAGTTCGAAGGTAAACTCATCGAAACGCTCTTTGGTAGAGCGGTTGTACTCACGTTTTTTTTGTAGTAAGTCGATGCTTTCTACCACCCGGTTTTGTTTCTGGTAGGTCATGGATTTCAGTCGGGTGGCCGGCAAGCTAAGTTCGCTGTCCTGAATATGATCCAGATAGTATTCGGTTCTCTCATAGGCCGCCTGTTCGAAAGACAAACAGGCCAGCCATTCAAAGGCCTTATCGCGTGTCAGCAGGGTATCGAGCATGGCATCGAGTGATTCCTGGCAGTCGGGCCAGTTACCCATTAAAAACTGACATTTTAATTTGCCCCACTGGGCCCAAAGTACTTTATCGGATTGTTGTAATACCCGTTGATAAATAGCGAGCGCCGCTGAATACTGATGAACCTGAAGTAGCAGCCTGGCCTGAAGTTTTTCAAGATCGGAACGTAGTCTGGCTGACAAGGGCGTCTGAAGTTGCTGTTGAACCTGATTAATAGCCCGGTCGCAGTAACCATCATCCAGGTACATTAGTGCTTTATTCGCTTGCTCGCGATATTCAAGGTAATGATTGAGCCCGCGTTGCAGTGAGTTAATAGTATAGGGTTTGAGTAGCAGCAGGTCAGGGTGAATATCAATAATCTGGCCGATGGTCTGAGGCATTCTGTCGGCGGTGAGAAAAATGATGCCGGTACTTGGGCGGATAAACTCGGCTTGCCGCAGGGCTTGCACCCATTCAACACCGTTGCGACGCTGACCGAGATGAAAATCAAAAATTAAAAGTTCGAAATGCCCCTTGCGCAGCACATTTTTTAACTCACTGCCGGTGCTAAAGCTTGCCACCTCGAAATTACCCATGGCAATTAAATGGCTACGAATGGTGGCCCGGGCTGTCGCATTATCCTCGATAATCGCGACTCTGATTTTTTGCACCATTCATCTACCGCTGTTCGTCAGTGTTACCTGACTTAAGCATATCAGCAGGGACCTAAAATAAAAGCGTAAATTCGATAATAGGTATGGGTAAAGGTAATGATGTCACAATTTATTTACATTGTTAACGCACCTTTCACGCTTGCTTACGTTTACGTAAACGGAGTCATGCTATAGCGTTAGGAGAAAACTAACGACAGAGAATAAACGGTCATGCAAAACGTTAAACTTTTAATCGACGGCGAATTCAAAACTTCCGCTAGTCAACAGACGATTGATGTCACCAATCCTGCCAGTGGCGAAGTGATCGCCAGAGTACCGGATGCATTAGCAGAAGAGACCGAGCAAGCAGTTGCCGCGGCCAAAAAGGCCTTTAACTATTGGAAAAATGTGCCGGTTACCGAGCGGGCACGGGTGATGATGAGCTATCAGGCGCTCCTGAAGCGCGAACAGGAACGCATCGCTAAAGTACTGGCCCGAGAAACCGGCAAAGTGTTTGAGGATGCCATGGGGGATGTCTGGCGCGGAATTGAAGTCGTCGAACAGGCCATGAATGCGCCCAGCATGATGATGGGGGAAACGGTGGAAAACGTCGCCAGGGGCATCGATACGTACAGTGTTATTCAGCCTTTAGGGGTATGTCTGGGCATTACGCCGTTTAATTTTCCGGCTATGATCCCGTTATGGATGTTCCCGCTTGCGGTAGTGTGTGGTAACACCTTTGTGCTTAAACCTTCCGAACAGGATCCGCAAACGCCAGTATTACTGGCTGAATTATTTATGGAAGCCGGCGCGCCGGCCGGTGTGCTGAATGTGGTTCACGGTGGCCGTGAGCGGGTTGACCAATTGCTTAATCACCCGGATATCGCAGCGGTTTCTTTTGTTGGCTCAGTACCGGTAGGTAAACACGTTTATCAGACCGCCACGGCCAATATGAAACGGGCCCAGTGTTTTGCCGGTGCTAAGAACCATACCGTAGTCATGCCTGACGCGAATAAGCAGCATGTGATCAATAATCTGGTTGGCGCTTCAGTAGGCGCTGCCGGACAACGCTGTATGGCTATTTCGGTAGCGGTGTTTGTCGGCGATGCAAAACAGTGGATTGACGAACTGGCCAGTGCCATAGCCGAAGTCAAACCCGGTGTGTGGGATGATAAAGAAGCTGGTTTCGGCCCGCTTATCAGTGCTGCTGCCAAAGAGCGTGTGTTGGCACTTATTCAGTCTGGTAAAGATGAGGGCGCTACCTGCCTGGTGGATGGCTCAGACACCTCTGTTGAAGGTTATGAGCAAGGCCACTGGATTGGCCCTACGGTATTTAGTGATGTGACTACCAGCATGCGCATTTATCAGGAAGAGATTTTTGGCCCGGTGTTGTGCTGCTTGTGTGTGGATTCTCTGGATGAAGCGCTGGCTATTGTTAACGACAACCCTTACGGTAACGGTACGTCCATTTTTACCGCCAGTGGTGCCGCCGCCCGTAAATATCAGTCTGAAGTCAGCGTTGGTCAGGTGGGGATTAATGTACCTATTCCCGTACCTCTGCCATTCTTCTCGTTTACCGGCTGGAAAAACTCCTTCTTTGGCGATCTGCATGCTTATGGCAAGCAGGCCGTCCGCTTTTATACCGAAACCAAAACCATTACTTCGCGCTGGCCTGAAGACAGTATTCCGGCTGGCCCGAACCTGACGATTAATTTACGCTAGGGAGACAGTCGGTGGATTTTAATCTAAACGAAGACCAACAGGCGTTTGCAGATGTGGCAGCACAGTTTGCCCGACAGGCATTGGCGCCATTCGCTGCGCAGTGGGATAAAGACCACACCTTTCCGGTAGACACCTTACGTCAGGCCGGTGAACTGGGATTCTGTGGGCTATATACTCCTCAAGCAGACGGCGGGCTGGGACTAAGTCGCCTGGATGCATCGATTATTTTTGAACAGCTTGCTATGGGCTGCACGGCCACCACGGCTATGTTAACCATTCATAATATGGCGACCTGGATGCTGGCGTCTTACGGCCAGGAAATGGTGAAAGAAGCCTGGTTAGCAGACCTCGTAAGTGGTAATAAGCTGGCTTCCTATTGTTTAACTGAACCGGGGGCCGGCTCAGATGCAGCCAGCTTGACCACCAAAGCAGAGCGGCAGGGTGACCATTACCTGCTCAACGGCAGTAAGGTTTTTATATCCGGAGCAGGTAGTACCGATTTACTCATTGTGATGGCCCGAACTGCCAATAATGGTGCTAAGGGGATTTCGGCGTTCGCAGTACCGGCTGACGCTGTGGGGATCAGCTACGGTAAGCCGGAAGAAAAAATGGGCTGGAATGCTCAGCCCACGCGCATGATCACGTTTGACAAGGTAACCATTCCGGCCAGTCATCTGCTGGGTGAGGAAGGACAGGGATTTACCCTCGCTATGAAGGGACTGGATGGCGGCCGTATTAATATCGCAACCTGTTCTATCGGTACGGCGCAACAGGCGTTAAACACAGCGCGCGACTACATGCATGAACGTCAACAGTTTGGTAAGCCGTTGGCAGCCTTCCAGGCGTTGCAGTTTAAACTGGCGGATATGGCCACTGAACTGGTTGCAGCACGACAACTAGTACGGCTGGCTGCATTCAAACTCGATGAGCAGGATCACCAGGCTACCGCATATTGTGCAATGGCAAAACGCTTTGCTACCGATGTAGGCTTTACTGTCTGTAATGATGCGCTGCAGATCCATGGCGGTTATGGATATATTAAAGAATATCCTCTTGAGCGCCACGTGCGGGACGTTCGGGTTCATCAGATTCTCGAAGGCACCAACGAAATCATGCGCTTGATTATCAGTCGAAGTGTGCTGCAGGAAGGTAGCGAACTTGTTTAGGAGAAAACGGTGACAGAGAAACTTCAGAGCAATCTTATGCCAACCCGCTGTGGCCGCCAGATTGGCCACCTGCGGTTAAACAAGCCCCAGGCGCTTAACGCCCTGGATTTGGATATGGCCATGGCGATGCAACAACAACTGGATGCCTGGCGAACGGATGACTCCGTATTACTGGTGGTGATAAGCGGCAGCGGCCCCAAGGCGTTTTGTGCCGGTGGCGATATTGTCTCTATGTATCAGGCCATGCAGTCAGCGAGTCATCAGATCCCGGCGTTTATTGCCGAATTTTTTGCGACGGAATACCGCCTTGATTACACCATACACACCTACGAGAAACCCATCATTGCCTGGGGGGAAGGGATTGTTATGGGCGGTGGCATAGGGTTGCTGGCAGGTGCCAGTCACCGCTTGCTGACCGCCTCATCAAGACTCGCAATGCCTGAAATCACCATTGGCCTTTATCCTGATGTCGGGGCCAGTTATTTTCTGTCTCGCGCACCGGGTCAAACCGGGCTGTTTGCTGGTCTGACCGGGGCGTCGTTAAATGCTGGCGACGGGCTGTTTATCGGTTTAGGCGATTACATCATGGCCGATGAATTTTTGCCTGCGTTGCTACAAGCTTTGAGTGATACGCACTGGCAGAACGGGCAGGTTACGGCTCAGTTAGACCAACTGTGTGAGCGTTTCCAACTGTCGGCTGGTGAGCGCCCGCAGGCAAACCTGACTGTTCATCTCAGCCGCATCGACCAGGCGTTGCAGAACTGCCAAAGCGCCAGTGAGGCGGTAAAAGCTATTCAGGCCATGCCAACTGATGAGGACGAGTGGTTAAGTAAAGCGCAGCATTCTCTTAGTAAAGGCTCGCCCATTACCATGCATCTGGTCTGGCAACAAACCCGTCGGGGCAAGTCACTTTCACTGGCTGAATGTTTTGAAATGGAACTGATCATGTCCTGTCGCTGTGCCGAGTCCGGCGAATTTGCCGAAGGCGTCAGAGCGTTACTTATCGACAAAGATAAACAGCCAAAATGGCGGTTTACCGATGTAGACAGTGTCCCTGAGGACGTTGTTGAGCAGCATTTCACCAGCCCCTGGGAGCAATCCCCGCTAACTTTATCCGGAGAATAATCATGACACAAATTGCCTTTATCGGACTGGGTAACATGGGCAGGCCAATGGTTCGTAACCTGTTAAAGCATAAGCAGCATGTTACCGTGTTTGACCTGATGCCGGAAGCGGTCGAAGTACTGGTTGAAGCCGGTGCGCACAAGGCAGGATCGCCCCGGGAAGCAGTGGCTTCTGCCGACGTAGTCGTCACCATGTTACCGGCCGCTGCGCATGTTAAATCGCTGTATCTGGGCCAGGACGGGTTGCTGGCCCATGTCAGTAAAAGTGCGTTGCTAATCGACTGCAGTACTATTGATGCGCAAAGCGCGATAGCAGTGGGAGAGCAGGCAAAACAGGCCGGTATTGCCTTTATCGATGCACCGGTATCCGGTGGCGTGGGTGGTGCAGCCGCCGGCACGCTAACCTTTATTATGGGGGGTAGGGAAGCCGATGTAGACAGGGCAAAGCCGGTGCTGTCGATGATGGGCGCGAACCTGTTCCGAGCCGGTGATCTGGGGGCCGGGCAGATTGCCAAGGTCTGCAATAACATGTTGCTATCGGTGCTTATGGCGGGCACCTCCGAAGCGCTGCAACTGGCTATTGCCAATGGCCTCGATCCTAAGGTGATCTCGGACATTATGCTGCAAAGCTCGGGCTGCAACTGGACCCTGCAGAAATACAACCCTTGCCCCGGCGTGATGGACAACGTGCCGTCGAGCAATGACTATCAGGGGGGGTTTATGGTAAAACTGATGAATAAAGATCTCACCCTGGCCATGGATACCGCCGCCCAGGTTGGCGCGGCGACGCCGATGGCCTCTGCAGCGCAGGCGCTGTATCGGTTGCATCAGGGTCAGAAGGACAATGCTGATAAAGACTTCTCAAGTATCTTTAACCTGTTTGCCAGGGATTAAGCCTCGCTTCAGGCAGATGTAACAATAGCAGCCATTTGGCTGCTATTTTTTTAGCTTTACTGTGAGAAGCGGGTGAGGTGTTTAATCGCCCGACTGAGTAAATCGACGTTGAGCGGATCGTCACTGCGCATCTCATTACTGATATGCGTTATGTCGTAACTACCGTTACTCAGTACGTCGATACGCTGGTCGTTGTAGAACACCACGATTTTTTCACCAGAGGTACTGACTAACCAGTCACGCTTTGGTGATAACAAGTTCTGCCCGGTGGAGTAGAACTGTGAGGGCGCACTACAACCCAACGCACTGAGCAGGGTTGGCACGAGATCTTCAGTACTGGCCAGTTCACTGTTAACTGCTAAATTGGTATACAGCTTTCCTTTGGATTGCTGATAACCCGTTGCTACCATTACCAGTGTGTTGGTTAAATCGCTGCGCTGCAGCAAACGGGTGAGTGTGCCGCCGTCAGCAAATGCCACCACAATATTGGCCGAACCGCTTAACTGTTCATTGAAAGAAAGCTGAGTAAACTGTTCTTTAAGCTGTGAGTCTGAGCTGGTATACAGCTCAGTACTCAGGCCATAGGCATCACTTAAGCCAAACAATACCGGTTGGGTAGTTTTCAGGCTTTGCTGATACAGCTCCGGTACCCCGTACAATGTACTGGTGATTAAACCGCCCATACTGGTTGAGGTGGTAAAGTAATTGTCGATATGGCGCAGGTCAGCTTCTTTCATTGCCTGACTGATATCGGCCTCGTCAATTTGCACTAATAACAGTGCCCGTCTATCCGAATCCAGGGCACAATACACCGGATCTGACGGGTATTTAACCTGATGAATATCCGGGTCAAACTGCAATTGTTTACGCTGTTCATAGCGCTCGATATCCAGTAGCCCGTAGCGCGACATGGTGGTTTTTGCTGTGGCCGGGTAGGACAGCGGAAACATATTGTCCTGTTTAATAATCGGCTGATAAAGCTGGGCATCGGCCCATACGTGGATGGCATGGCCAGACACAAAACACACCACAAAAAAGCTCACGACCCGGCGGCCAATGCGGTAGTGCATTAAACGGTCGATACGTTTCCAAATGGCGTTAGCCAGGATCAACTGAAGTCCAAACCAGACCACAAACAACAGCAACAGATACAGAAACTGTTGCCAGCTAAACTGAAACAGCTGGGCTTCTGCTTCGTTTTTAATCAGGTACGCGGAGTTATGACTTAAATGAAAGCCCGTGCGGTTATACAGCAGGGCATCAAAAGCCATTAATGCCAGCCCGAGCGCTGATACAGCCGAGGCAATGGTTTTTATAAAGCGCTGGGAGACATCGAGGTAGCACAGCGGCAGGATAAAAATCACAAACGCAAAAAAGGTCAGAAAGCTGATGTGCCCGAACCAGTTGGCAAACAGGTAAAAGGTACCCAGTACCGTACCCGGCGCAGGCGAGGATATAACAAACACAGAGGCAATAATAATGGCAATGACAATATTCGCCAGTGCAAACCAGTGACCCCAGTTAACCAGTTTTGTTACCCGTTGACGCCGTGGGGATTCTGCTAAAATCATGGGGGTCAGGCCGTTCCTTTCACGCTTTTTACCAGCACGCTGGCAAATTGTTCAACCATCGCTTCGCGATTGCCAGGGGATACCCTATGCTCAAAAATATGAGAAATCACATTTCCCAGTACCATTAAAGAAAGATCACGACTTGCACCGTGTTTTTCTAGTACCATAATAACGTCGTTCATCAGACGTTCGAATTCAGCATCACTGTATCGGCTTTGTTGGGGCATTTTACGCCTCTTATCGTTAAATCGCTTGAAAAAGCAAAGTTTTTGGCAATAAAGCGATTATAATCGTTGTGCATCTGATAACAATCATTCATTCAAAAAACTGCATCATTCAGCAACGAATTGGACACGGGTAATTCATGAGTATATTGATTCATCATTTTGTCGTGCATCAGCTTATCGTTAATAACGAAGGTAAAATGCAACTGATCCCCCGGGAAGGTTGCCTGCCGGTAACGCCGGCGCTGGAACAACTGGGCCAGCAATTACATCACACCTTTGTGAGTAAACCTGGCAAAGGGGTAGGACATTTTATTGAAGCAGAAAAGGACGATGCCAGCTTTTCTGAAGCATTGAATGGCTATATTGCCCATCACGAAGCTTCACCGTCTGACAGTGACAACGTCTTCGTACCCTTTACCAAAACGGCTGGTGATTTACTGCTGAAATCGCTTGTAGAGACTGGTCAGGTCGAAACCGGCTTTGTGTTATTTGTCCATTATGAGTACCTGGCCACCCAGTATTTACTGGTTACCCTGCTAAATACCAAGGCCCACGTGGAGATTAACCAACAACTGGAGCTCAACAGTCGTGAACATCTGGATTTGGCCAAAATGCAGTTGGCGGTGCGGATTGATTTAACCCAGTACCGCATTCAGCCGGAACAGCAGCGCTACGTTAGTTTTATAAAAGGGCGCATGGGGCGTAAGGTCTCTGACTTTTTCATGCAGTTCGTTGGCTGCGAGGAAAAGGTCGACGTGAAGCAGCAAAATAAACAGCTGATCAGCTCGGTAGAAACTTATCTGGCCAGTGAAGGGTTGGATGCCGAAGAGAAAACCGCCCATCGCACGGAAGTCTCCAACTATTTTAAACAACAGATAGACAGCGGTGATAGCATAAGAATAAGCGAACTGGCCGAAAAGTTACCCCGTGATGAAGATAACCAACGGGACTTTGCGCAGTTTACCCAGGGGTTGGAGACGCCCATTGAGCCGGAAGTCCAGCCAGACCCGGCGGCGATACGACAATTGGCTAAGTTTAGTGGTCAGGGGGGCGGTGTATCGTTGAGTTTTGACCGGAAATTACTGGGTGACCGTATTATCTATCACCCGGATTCTGACACGCTGACGATTAAAGGGATCCCGCCGAATTTAAAAGACCAGTTAAAACGCAACAGCTAAGTTTAGGGTAGCGGTACAGTCACTTTGCTATCGCTGGTATACTAAGTAGATTATTGGGCGACTCGCAGTCGGTGGGCCGTCAACCTGTTAAAGATTAATCGAGACACAATGCAATTATTTGTAAACGACCTCACCGTCATGGATTTCTCTTACCTGTGCCCGGAGCGTGGCATGGTCGGGGAGAGCTGGATTGTGGATGTGCTACTGGATGGCACATTAAATGAAGAAAGTATGATCCAGGACTTCGGCGTGGTGAAAAAGAACCTGAAACGCCTGATTGACGGATACATAGATCATAAGCTGCTGGTCCCGGCAGAGAGTGAGCAGGCTCACATCCGCCGTGATGAAGACTCAGAACAAGTGGAAGTCCGCTTTGATCTGGCTAATGAACAGGCGATTCAGATGTACTGCCCGGCAGAAGCTTACGCGTTTATTTATGCGCCGACGATTACCATGGCGTCTGTAAGCGAATATTTGCGTGAGGTGATTGCCACTCATTTGCCGGATAACGTGGATAACCTTACCATCAAGTTACGCACGGAAGTGATCAACACACCGTTTTATCACTATACCCATGGCCTTAAAAAGCACGATGGTAATTGCCAGCGTATCGCACACGGCCACCGCTCACGGGTGGATATCATCACCAATGGCAGTGAGGACCTGGAAAGCGAAGCCTATTGGGCTAAGCGCTGGGAAGATATCTATATCGCATCACGGGAAGATAAGATTAGTGCCGATGCTTTGCAATGTCAGCACCGGTTAGCCAGTTACGATGAGCACGTGTGTTTTGCCTACGAGGCAGCCCAGGGCTATTTTGAGATAGTTTTACCGGCATCAATCTGTGAAATCATCGAAACAGATTCAACTGTGGAGTGCCTGGCGCAGTTTATTTACACCCAGCAAAAAGAGCGTCTGCCGGATGATTCATGCTGCGTAATGGCATATGAAGGGGTTGGTAAGGGAGCCATGATAGGTGATTAAACTTAGCGGTTTGCTGCTTGGTCTGTTGTGCATTAGCAGTACTTTGCATGCCCTTGAATTACGCGGAAAGTTAACTCAGGGCAGTTTATTGCGCGGCGAACTTACGCCTGGTAGTGCAGTGTGGCTGAATGATGAGCCAGTTAACGTGTTGCCAGACGGTAAATTTGTGGTGGGCTTTGGCCGTGATGCGAAACTTACCCAGGCGTTGCGCTGGCAAACCCCGACGGGCGAAACGCAGACCCGAGATCTCACACTGGCCGCCCGGGAATACCCTACACAACACATAGAAGGTGTTCCGCAAGCCATGGTAACGCCGCCGAAAAGTGTCCTGGAACGCATTAAAGATGATAACTGGCGTGTGGCTAAGGCTCGTAAAACCAGTAGCACAAGAACGGATTTTGCCGTTGACTTTATCTGGCCGGCCGAGGGGCCAATCACCGGTGTTTACGGCAGTCAGCGGGTTTTTAACGGCGTGCCTAAACGCCCGCACTATGGTGTGGATGTTGGCGCACCCACCGGTACAGAGGTGATCGCACCGGCTGGTGGAAAAGTGACCCTGGCGCACCCTGATTTATATTATTCCGGTGGCACCATCATTATTGATCATGGCCTGGGCGTTAATTCGACGTTTCTGCACTTAAGCAAGCTTACAGTTGAGCCGGGTGAGATGGTGGAACAGGGCCAGAAAATCGGCGAGGTCGGCGCCACTGGCAGGGCAACCGGGCCCCACCTTGACTGGCGTATCAACTGGTTCAGTGAACGGCTGGATCCGGCATTACTGGTGCCAGCCCGCTAGCTTTCAGCAATGTGCTTGTTTACAGCCCCAGCCACGCCGCTGCTTTATCCTTATTAGTGATCTTCAGTACACAGCCTTGTTCACGAGCCGGCAATAGTGGCAGTGTCAGACTAATTAGCCGGCCGTCCCTGATGACACTAAGCCCTAACTGACTGTCACTGGTAATGCTGAGCAATCTTTGCAACAGTTTAACGGTTACTACATAGCCGTTGGCCGCGATAATCTTATCGTCGATCTGTAACCCGGCCTCACAGGCAGCTGAGTTTTCCTGCACTGACTGTATCACTATTCCGATCTCGGCATCTTTTATGACGGCACCAAAATCATAGCGGATTGCAGCTTGGCCGGTTGCCTCATCGCCACCTTTGTCCTGCAGGGAAAGTGGTATTTGCAGTGTCTGACCAACACCGATTGTTTCAAGTAAACTATCCAGCGCTACATCCTCTGTACCGTAGACTACAGCGTCGAGATAATCCTTTACATCTATCTTAAGTTTATCTCGGCATAAGAGCTCGATAACGTCGGCCGGGGTGCCTTGCTCATCACCGAATTCTGACCAAAGCAAAAGCATTAAGTCATCCAGATTGTAACGATTTTGGCTGCGCTGTCGTAGCAATAAGTCCAGCCCCAGTGCTACGATACCGCCCTTATTGTAATAGCTGACAATATGGTTAATCGAACCAGCGTCCTGCTTATAAAATTTGTTCCAGGCATAAAAGCTCGATTCGGCAATGCTTTGCTTAAACCGTCCGGCATTTTTGTACAGGCGGGTCAGGTTTTGCGCAACAATTTTGAAGTAGCGCTCTGGGGTGATAACACCCACGCGAGCCAGGGTGACATCGTCATAGAAGCTGGTGAAGCCTTCGTAAATCCACAACTGGTCGGTATAGGTTTCCTGACTAAGATCCGGTACTACCATGACATCGGGCTTGATTCGCTTAACATGCCAGGTATGGAATAATTCGTGGCTGCACAGGCTGATAAAGTTAATGTAGCTGTCGCTTAGTTCTTCCGGCTCACCCAGTAACGGTAGCTCGAATCGGGGAAATAGCAGTGCCGTTGAGCTGCGATGCTCCAAACCACCATAGCCCTCATTGGCGATTAATGTCATAAACAAATAATGTTTTATCGGGTAGGGCCGCCCAAATAAAGATAAGTGATGCTGGCAGACTTTCTCGAGATCTGCGCACAGGCGAGGGAGGTCGTACTCTGTGGTACCACTGAACATCAGCGTAAAGGTTACGCCATCCACTTCAAAGTCGGCACTGGTGCACTCACCCATAAAAATGGGGTGATCGATAAGTTCATCATAGTCTGCAGCGATAAATCGATTGTCCTCCAGGTGAGGCAATGTGGTCTCTATTTGCCAGTCCGGTTTGCTGACTGGGCAGTGGATTACCAGCTCGCAAGGCAGGCTTTCTTTTCCGGCAACGCCAACAAAGACGCTGGTGCCGTTACAAAAGGCATATTCATCGTTGATGTAGGCGCTGCGCACTGAAAGATCGAAGGCATACACCTGATAGGCTATTTCTACTGCCTCGCCGGCCGTCTTTAACTGCCATTGTTGTTTATCCAGTAAGGTAACTTCGATGGTCTTTCCTTCGCTGTTGGTCGCTGAAAAATTAACGATGTTGCGGGAAAAGTCGCGCACCATATAACTGCCCGGGATCCAACCAGGCAGGTTCAGCGTGAGGTGTTCACTATCTATAGCCGGGATTGATAAAGTGACATCAAACAAATGCTGGCTTACTGAGTTTACCGATAAAGAATACTGAAGGACGGGCGATTGTTGCGCCATGGGAGATACCTCTTCTTGCATCCCGTTGTAGCAAGGATGGACATGAATAGTTGTGAAATACTGAAAATGTGATTATATAGCTATAGTGATTGCGATTCAGTTTTAAATGATGCCTAAACAAAAAAAGATCCTGCTTAGTAGTTCTGATATCAATAGCTTACAGTCGCTTATACCTGGCAGTGTGGTGGATTTACAAATCTCTACACCCACCGCACCAAAGCGGGTAAAAACCAGCTATATTGGCGCCGATGTACCAAATTGCCTGTTATTTCAGGTTCCCAGTGAAACCCGCTGGGGCTATCTGCGCGATGTGCTGGTGCCAGACAATGAAGTGGTTTTACGCTACGTACTGGAAGGTGATGAAGGCAAGGTTATTGCTTTTCGTTCCCGGGTAATAAAAGTCATTACTCATCCGGTGCCCATCCTCTTTGTGGCTATGCCGGAATCGCTGCAAACCCTTGCGCTGCGCAAACACAAGCGCTGGACGCCAGGTATCCAGGCCAGTATGAGTGCCAGTGATGAAAAACAAACCCTAAGCACCGACTGCATGATTGTTGATGTGTCCTTTCAGGGGTGTCGTTGCGTATTGGAATCCAGTCCTGAATTCCCCATTCTTGAAAACGGTAAAACTATCCAGCTAAAAATTGCCGAAGACAAAGAAAACGTGATCAAAGGGATCATTAAAAACAGCAGTACCACACAAACGCGGGTGTTTTATGGCGTTCAATTTGCCGCCAATGCACAAATTGTTAAAAAATTGTTGGATCGTTTTATTGTTGAGCTTTAGGATAGGAGTTACGCTGGTTGTACCAGCGGCGGAAAGAGAGCATTAATGCAAACACAATCTGCCTCATTTCGTATCTGACAGGAAAACGGGGACAATTTGTATGCGTGACATTGAACGGCTATTTAACGAATATTCAGAAAGCCACATGAATCCAACCAACAAGATGATTCATAATCTGGCCGTGCCGGCCATCTACTTTTCAGTCATCGGGTTAGTCTGGTCTATACCAGTGCCTGGCTTTATTGACCAATTCGGGATTAACTTTTCGCATATTATTGCTGTCCCTGTACTGTATTACTATTTCCTGCTGTCTGGCCCTATTGGTGCAGCCATGACGTTACTGACCATTGCCTGCTTCCTCATCATTGAACAAATAGCTCAATCGGTGGTGCCGGTGTGGCAGGTGAGTGTCGGGGTGTTTGTGAGCATGTGGATTTTGCAGTTTATTGGTCATGCCATTGAAGGTAAGCGGCCGTCGTTTTTCACAGATTTGCGTTTTCTGCTGATTGGCCCTGCCTGGGTATGGGGTAGCTGGCTCAAACGTTTAAATATTAGCTATTAATTTCCCGGCAATGTGGCAATTACTACGCAAAGCCTGTACGGTCCGCATTGCCTGCTATCCTCAGGTATGACAATAGTGCGATAAATCGTAAATCAATTACGACTAAGTCATTATCCACCCTCATAAATACACGTATAATGCAGTAGATGATAAAACAATCTGGTACCTTTGTGCTGAAGTGGCAGCGACTATTTGAAAACAACGAACGTTTATTCTGGGTATTACATACCGCAGGGTGGGCGGGATTTGCTGTGGTTTATTATATTGGGTCGTTTTTGCATGAAGTTCGCCCGATTTTCCTGTTTATTATTATCCTCAATTCCTATGCCGGCTGGATTTTAACTATTCCACTGCGCTACGTTTATCGCTGGGCACGAAATCAGGGTGCAGTTAAATTACTGCTCACCGTTCTGGCGGCTTCCTACGCGGTAGCGCTGCTGTGGGCCGTGGTGAAGAATGTAAACTACTGGGAAATTTATAAGCACGGCTTCAGGCCCGATGCCTGGTATATGTATTTCAGCAATACCATCGACTCAATGATCATGATTGGTTGTTGGAGCGGTTTGTATTTCGGTATTAAAAACTTTGAAATGCTGCAACGGGAAAAACAAAATGCACTGAAAGCCAGCACTATGGCTCATCAGGCACATCTTAAAATGTTGCGTTATCAGTTAAATCCTCATTTCCTGTTTAATACACTGAATGCCATTTCTACCCTTATTCTGATGAAGAATAACGATACGGCCGAAGCCATGGTATCAAGGCTCAGTGATTTCCTCCGCTATTCGCTCGATAACGACCCGATCAAAAAGGTGGCTTTAGGTCAGGAAATCAAAGCATTACGGTTGTATTTAGAGATTGAAAAAGTGCGTTTCGGCGAACGACTGGAAGTGGTTTGGAATATCGAAGAAGATTGCGAAAATGCTATGGTTCCAAGTATGATACTGCAACCAATCGTTGAAAATGCCATCAAGCATGCGATCTCTAAGCTTGAACATGCAGGCAAGCTCACCATTGATGCACGCAGATTTGGTAACGATTTGCTCCTTGATGTTGCCGATAACGGGCCGGGGGCAGATATTCTGGATGGTCAGTTAAGCCGCACCGGTGGCGTGGGTTTGCCCAATATAAAAGAACGCCTGCACGCTTTGTATAATCGGAATTTTGCTTTTACGGTTGAACACAATCAGCCGCAGGGAGTACGCGTTAGTGTTCGTATTCCTTATGATGTAAAGGATAGTTAAATGAGTCAGCAAAAAATTAAAACCCTGATCGTCGATGATGAGCCTTTAGCCCGCAGTGGCCTGCGCTTGCGGCTGGAAAAGTTTGACGATGTAGAAGTGGTTGCTGAATGCCAGAATGGTCTGGACGCAGTCAGTATGATTTCTCAGCACCGACCGGATTTGGTTTTCCTCGACATTCAAATGCCCGGGCTAAACGGTTTTCAGGTAATCAATAAGCTCAAAGAGCTGAAACAGCCAATTCCAATGATTATCTTTGTTACCGCCTACGACAGCTACGCTATTAAAGCATTTGATGTTCACGCACTCGATTATTTACTTAAACCGGCCGATGATGAGCGTTTGCGTGCCGCCATTAAGAAAGTTCGGGAATATTTTGCCACCCAGAACCAGGATGAGCAGTCCAGAAAGCTGGTTAACCTTGTCGCTGAGTTAACTGGCGACGATTGCGAAGAAATTTTACGTAAGCTTGCCAGCGGCGAAGCGGTAGAAACCAATCCTTATCCTGACGTACTGGCGATTAAAGATGGCTCAGAAGTCACTCGGGTAAATGTATCCGATATTCAGTGGATTGATGCGGCAGGTGATTACATGTGCGTGCACGCCCTGGACGGTATGCATATCATGCGTAAAACCATGAAAGAACTGGAACAGGAATTAAACCCGCAATTGTTTGTGCGTGTTCACCGTTCAGCTATCGCTAATATTCGTTATGTGAAAAAACTGGTGAGTCACATAAGCGGTGAGTATCACCTTATCCTCAATAACGATACCGAGCTCAAAGTGAGTCGGAGTCACCGTGATAAGGTAAAAGCGGCTATGAAGATGTAAGCCCTAATGCATGGACTCCGGTAAGTGGCTGTCTTTAATGGTAGAGCTATGCCTTTAGAGGTCGGAGAGTGACCCAGCACCATGCTGAGTAATATAGATTTATACTGCTCAAGACGGCTTAGAGCGAATTGCGGACGGTCACTATACTTCTGACTTTTATTTATATTTCTTCAAAGCAGACATTAAGCTAACTCAGTTCTGCCCCAAAACAAGCTAGAAAATTTTGCTCAAAGGGCTAACGACACCGTTTGCGCCTTGCTGTAAAACATGAGTATAAATCTGAGTGGTTTTAACGTCTGAATGACCTAACTGAGCTTGCACAGTTCTTATATCAGCCCCACTTTGTAACAAGTGTGTAGCAAAAGAATGGCGAAAGGTATGAGGGGTTATAGGCTTAGTAATATTAGTCTGCTTAAGCGCCTTTTTTATCGCCTTTCTAACACAAGTATGATGAAAATGATGACGGCGTATATCGCCTGTCTCTAGATCTCCGCTTAATTTATAAGATGGGAATAAATATTGCCAAGCCAGTGACTTGTTGGCTGATGGGTATTTACGTGCTAACGCATTTGGCATCCAAACACCCGCATATTGATCATTTTGCAAATCCAACTTTAGATACTCTTCCACCTGCATGATTTGATTCCTAAGTAATGGGATCAACTCAGTCGCTAGTGTAACTATTCGATGCTTGTTGCCTTTTCCATTCCAGACTTGAATACATTTATAGTCAAAATCAATGTCCTTCGTCCTAAGTTGTACGGCTTCCATGACCCGCAAACCACTACCGTACATTAACCCTGCAATTAGGTAATATCGTTTGGATAAATGACTCATCAGTTGTTTTACTTCATCTGGCGTCATCACCACGGGTAATTTGGGCTGCTTTTTAGACCGAATAAAATCCAAATTTAACGAAAGTTCATTCTTAATGATGTGTTTGTATAGAAAGACTAATGCATTCAATGCAGTTGCTTGAGTCCGAGGTGATACATTACCTTTGAGTACAATATGATCCAGATAAGTTGTCACCTCATTATTTCCCATTGATGCAGGATGACGTTTATCATGAAAATGAATATAAGAACTTATCCATTTTAAATAGGTTTCAACGGTTCTAAGCGAATAATGCCGACTCAGCATGTAATCAGCAACAGCGTTCAAAAACGGCGAATGTGTTTTCATAAAATCCTTTTACCAAAATAACTGTTTATATATACAGTTGTAGTGTAGTTTCCCCCATATTCAAGAAAATGCGCAAATTGCGCACTTTTATCATGCTAAAAAAATTAACAACATTTATTTTTAATAACAGTGGCAACTAGTTATCAACTTTGTTAAAACTAATTCAATCAGGAAAGTGCGCGATTATAAATCAGAAATATGCGCGATTTGCGCACTATTAAATTGTTAGGTTTACGAAATTATGTCCAATGAGTTGAGTGAATATTCAAAAGAAATGTCAGCTCAAATATTGCGAGAGTATCCAGAATGGGAGGAGTATTCTGGCACAGATGAATATAATGGTGAGGTCTATTTCCTAATCGAGATAATGCCGCCTTCGAATAACGTGGAAAATCCATTGAGAGTGTATACGTATCAAGATGAGCTTACGGTTTCCTTTGATGCTTATCACGCTCACTTTTATGAATTTGTGGAAATTGACCCGGAGATGAAAGATGATGATGCATCTACTTTCATTAGAAAAATAGTAAGTGATTCACACGCAGTAGTAAGTTACTGGCACGATGATCAGTGGTGTGGGTCAACACTGCTTCCAAAAGAAGAGTTTCCTGTTGATAATGGCGAGTATCCATATGCAAATCTTATTAAGTTTAGGTCGTGGTCAGGGAAGTTAGACAAAGAAATTGAGTGTGAATGGAAAGAATAAACCTAACAATACAAATTCACTCGGACAAATTTCCGCAACGTTCATTTGTGCTATGAATAGCACAAGCCTCACATTGCTACAATTTGCCGGTGATTTGCGGCGCTGGGGGATCCCCTCATAATTCAGGCATCCCGGTAACGTGAACCCGCTGAATATATTGGGCTATGGCCCAGCGAATTTCAGAGATAGAAACCGGGTAGTCCCGCCACCGTTTCCGAACTTCCCGGCCCAATCTTATTAGTGATAGAACCGGCCGGTACCGGATAGTATTGGCCTGGAAGGCCCGCTGCCATTGATGCTTTTGAGCAATGATGCCAATCAACCGTAACAGCCACTCGGCAAGCATAGCAATGAGCAACAGCATATCGAAGCGTTTAGGGCAGCGTGTTCTGCTATGACGGAGCCCTAATCCGTACTGAGGACTTTTGATATCGCGGAAACTTTCTTCTATTTGCATTCGCTTAGCATAGAGGTTGACGAGCTTCTTTGAGGTCAGCGATTCGGCAGGAACATTGGTTGCCAGTAGCCAGGGCTCTTTGCTGCTATCACGATAATTTTGTTGTGCATTGTGATGACGGCCAGCTTTCGAAGAACGCTGGTCTTTACGACCTTTGGATTTAGCTTTATACAAATGTAGATAGGCATCAATAGGCCTTTTGCGCCCTAATTCCCCGAAGCCCAGGTAACGTGCTTTGGCGTTAGCAGAGGGATAAAATGACTTATTACTGAGCCATTTAGATTGGCCATGTTCACGAAAGCCGACTTCACCACGGACACGCCCAAGCCAGAACCAACCAAGTTTCTCCACTTCCCGGAACCAGGTGTTGCGATAACCGGCATCCGTCACTATCAGAGGGCAACAGCGCTCTGGCAGTATGGCAGCCAATTCTTGTAGAAAGGGGTTGTGGCTGACCGGTGAGTTATATTGGGAAAATGGAAATACTCGTTCATAGAGTATGACGGAGCGCCCCTCAAAACTCACTGAGGCACGCAAGGTTTGATGACGCATTTGTTCTCTTACATCAGACCAATCTATAAGAATTATCGGCATTGGGTTTGCCCCACACAGCAAACGTGCATGCCAGCAGTAAATATCCATCCGCTCCTGGTACAACGCATGGTTGCCCAGCAAACGGTCAATACGTTTAATATTGTGTTTAGCCGCAACTGGTCCGGAGATATTCCGGCCCAGTTCAGTCAGTGAGAGCTGCTGCCCGTCAAGCAAGGATTGCACAGCAATCATCAGAGAGGAAAGCCGTTTTTGATGTAAATTAGGGCATTGATTCTTAAGCAAATCATGTAAGATAGAGATATCACGCATGGTGTGTGGTTCTACTTGGTTTTTGGCGAAATGAATTAGATCAAATCGCGCCATGCGTGTCTATATTATTGAATCTGCTTTAATTTATGAGGGGATTCGTTAGTTTGCGGCGTTATGTGCCACAAGGAAAGTTATGGCTGATTCTTTAGATGTAGTATTTGAGTTTGTAGAACCTGCAATAGAAAAACTTGAGAAAAATGGCTCAGATAGCCTTTCTGAGCTGGAAACTACGATACTTTCAGTTTGGTTACTCGAAGCCGATGTGAATAATGGCGGCTTCAATCAATATTTTTGGAATTCATCAGGGAATTTCGCAAACCAAGTAGTAAGCTCACTTCATAAAATAGGAGCTGTAGAAACGGCTGGTATCGTAAAGGCCGCTTTAGCAAACTTTCCTAATTCAACCCCGCCGACAAATAGAAAAGAACGACAAAATACACTAGAGGCCTTGGAAGAGTCTGGTGCATTAAAACTTGATAGCTTAGATAGCGAGTTTTATGAATATCCTTGTGATTTAACTGAGTTAATGTATCAATATCTATTAAAACAAGGTGCGGTAGGTGGCACATAACAAAAAAATCATGTCGCCCGCCGGCGGGCTGGGACATAAACAGACAGGCGGCTTCGCCATTGTAGCCTGCCTGTTTGTGCCCCATATTTAGGTGTTATATTTCACGGAGATTTTAGTGGACGAAAGGGATGAGAAGGCACTTAGAGACATCGTAGAATTTGGATGTCATGTATTAACAGTCATGGAAGGTGATGGAGAGCCCTGCTTCAGCTATTCGATTGGAATCAACAAACAACAAAGTAAACCGGATTTAATTATTGTCGGTCTCAAGCTTGATTTAGCTCACTCTATTATTAATAACTATAAAAATCGCTTACTTGCAGGTGAAGTTTTTGAACCTGGTAAATACTATTCAGATTTTCTTGGTGGCTTTGATGTTTGCTTCATAAAAGTAGACAAATCACATTACGAAGAGTATTTGGGCTGGGGGCTGTGGCTACACGATGGTGATGAATTTGATATGTTACAAATGATATGGCCAACTACTGATGGTTTTTGGCCTTGGTTTGATGACAGATCAGAATATTATAGGTGGGCACAACCCATTTTAAATGAGACTGGTGCACTAAGTGAAATATAACAAAACGCTGTTGGCACTCCCTTCGGTCGTTGGGACGCATACACGGGGCCGCTTCGCGATTATATCCCCGTGCCTGCGCCCCAAAGCTTAGTGTTAGCTGCCAAGGATGATTACGTGACTCTGATTGCATTTCTCTGCATACTTATTTTTGTAATATGTACTGTGATGTATGGTATTGAATTGAGAAAAATCCGAACTTATTTAAAACAAAATCATGATGAAGTTTTTAAAAAATATAGCCTTGATGCTGCAAGTTTAATGCTAGGCACTGATGATGTAGATTGGAACTTTCAAAAGTTTATTTTAAACAAAAAATACGCTGAAATACCGGATGACAAATTAGTCCAGTTATGTAAAAACTGTCGCAATTTAGGTTTAACAACTTACACATCTGGTGTGGTTTTATTAATTATCTTTGTAGCTGCGGGTGTGGTTGGCAGCTAACAAAAAAATTAAGTTCGCCCGCTGCGCGGGCTGGGACGCAAACATGTGGGCTGCTCACTTCGTTCGGATTTTAGCCCACATGTCTGCGCCCCTTATTTAAAAGTTGGGCAGATCAGCCGTTTTAAGACAACAAACTATGCAAGGAGAATCAAATGCCGAATGTATGTTTTTTTAGTTTTACCGAGGCCGACCGAGGCGTTGTGTTGACTATTAAAGGTCGAGCCGTAAACCCCGACTACAAGAATCTCAATTTCCGAGTGAAAGATCTTTTAAAGCGGTGGAAAACGGAAGATGTTGCCACGATACGTCAAGCCATATCAAAAGCAATGAACGGAACGTCTCGTACAATAGTATTTGTTGGCGAAAAAACGCACCAGAGTCGATGGGTTCGTGAAGAGGTAGAGATGACTCTAGACAACAAAAAACCTGTCTACGCAATTCGGTTAAAAGATACCAACGGTGCCAAACCGAAAGTTCTCGAAGAGAACAATATCCAGCTATACAGCTGGAGCGAGGCAAAACTTCAGGACCTAGCGACACGGTAAAGGGATAGATGATGAAACCCTATTGCTTCGTGCTAATGCCCTTCGGGAGAAAATCTGATGAGAGTGGCCGCGTCGTTGAGTTTGATGCGATATATAATCAAATAATTGCTCCTGCAATAACGGATGCCAATTTAGAGCCGATCAGAGCGGACGAAGAGGTCATCGGTGGGATCATCCATAAACCGATGTTTGAGCGGCTTATGATGTGTGACTATGCGGTAGCAGACCTCACGACCGCTAACGCCAACGTATTTTATGAATTGGGGATAAGGCATGGTGTGCGACCATACAGCACGGTTCCGGTAGCCGGAAGTGGCATGCGTTTACCTTTTGATGTTTCACCTTTAAGAGCGATTCTCTATAACATCGATGAATACGGATTCCCAGAGAACCCCGAGGAGACCCGTCACGCGCTAGCTGAAAGGCTTGAGGCGTGTCGTGACCCTGCAGATGACAGCCCACTGTATCAACTGTTAACCGATGTGCCGAGACCGGACCTTCAAAGACTAAAAACAGATGCTTTCCGGGACATTGTAGAGTACTCAAAGACCATGAAAGAGCGGCTAAGGAGAGCCCGCGAAGAAGGTCGTTCTGCCGTTGAAAACATTGAGAGAGAAATTGATGTGGTGGACGCGGATCCCGCGATTGTTATCGATCTGTTTCTTTCTTACAGAGCAGTAAAAGATTGGCAGAGCATGGTTGATCTAGTTATTAAGATGTCCCCGCCCCTCAAGCAAACGATACTTGTGCAAGAGCAATTAGGTTTTGCACTGAACCGGCTTGGACGGCATGAAGATGCTGAGGGGGTGTTGGCAGAAGTGATTGAGTGTCATGGCCCCAGTAGTGAAACCAACGGAATTCTAGGTCGTGTATATAAAGACCGATGGTTGAAGGCTAGTGAGGAGCAGAACCCGGCTGCTCGTGGCTTCTTGAATAAGGCTATAGATGCTTATCTCCAAGGTTTTGAATCGGACTGGCGAGATGCATATCCAGGAATCAACGCGGTAACGCTCATGGAGTGTTCAGACCCTCCTGATCCCAGAAGAAATGAACTTATGCCTGTAGTTGCTTATGCAGTTAAAAGACGCCTGGCTAGTAAAAGGCCAGATTACTGGGATTACGCTACAGAGCTTGAAGTATCCGTTTTATCTGACAATGTCGAAGACGCGCAGTCCTCTTTAGGAATGGCCGTCGCATCAGTGCGCGAACAGTGGGAGCCGGAAACTACGGCAAACAATATCAGAATGATAAGGCAGGCGCGCGAAAACAGGGGCATTGAATGCGAGTGGATCAAGGATATCGAGTTAAAATTGATGCGGGCCAAACCTTAAGGCATCGACCTAGAGTGCTGCCCAATCGGGTAGCCGGAGGTATCTAGCCTCCAGCCCCCACAACACCCTGCATGCGGGTCCGCACAGGGCGTTTCATTTAGGATAGTGAAGCGCGATCCAACCATCACGTAGTGAATAAAGCCCTTCGGATTTTAAGTAATCAAGTGATAGCGCCTGATTGATCCCCGGAGATTTTGCGCTACGCCATGGCCCTTTGCTGGTGATACCACATGCAACTGCCGCTTGAACATGCACCCCTAACCTCATTAAGTTTCGGACCTTGGTGCGCGGCTTTCGCCACTGACGCCAGTAGGCCATTCTCACTCTGCGCCGGATCCAATGATCCAGTTCAACGCATCGCTGATATCCACTGGCGATACCAAAGTAATTTATCCAACCTCGTAAATATTGGCTGAGCTTAAAGAGTTGGTAATGCATCGACACGCCCCAGTTGCGGTTTGTTAACCGTCGAACCTGTTGTTTAAACTTCATCAGGGTCTTCGGGTGCCATTGGATGCGGCCTGCCTTGAAGGTGAATCCAAGGAATTTGCTTTCACTGGTCTTAACAACGTGGCTTTTGATTGTGTTAACAACCAATTTCAAACGGCTACTCAGGAATCTGCTGATACTGTTGAGCACGCGTTCACCCGAGCGGAGCGTCTTTACCAGTATGGTAAAGTCGTCTGCGTATCGGGCAAATTGGTGACCCCGTTTCTCTAGCTCTTTGTCCAACGGATCGAGCATGATGTTCGCCAGTAGAGGCGATAATGGCCCGCCCTGAGGGACACCTTCTCGACTATCACTGTAGAACTGGTTATCGATAACCCCAGCTCGTAAGTAGCGTTTAATCAATTTAAGCAATCGCTTGTCCTTCACTTTGTAGCCAAGGTAGGTCATGAGTAAATCGTGATTAACGCGGTCAAAGAACTTAGACAGATCAACATCAACGGCAAAACGGCGTCCCGTTTTGATGATGCTGTTTACCTGCTTCACTGCTTGTTGCCCATTTCGATGTGGCCTGAACCCAAAGCTATTGTCTGAGAAGGTTGGGTCGAAAATAGGCGTAAGGACTTGAGCAATCGCCTGCTGGATCACACGATCAACGATTGTTGGGATCCCTAATTGACGTTTTCCGCCATCAGGTTTGTCAATCTCAACGCGTTTCACCGGTGAAGGTTGGTATTGGCCTGAGCGAAGCTCAATCATAATACGTTTCCAGTTTCCGGCGTTTGCCCAAGCGGGGAAGTCATAAATGGTCATGCCATCAATGCCAGCAGCCCCTTTATTGGCTCGTACCTGTTTCCACGCCGCCACAGCATTGGAAGGCTGAAGAATAAGTTCGAGTAGATCTGCACTAAAGGCTGGCTGCTCGTCGGTACGCTGAGTCACGTCATTACCGGACGGCATTCGTGTGTTCAAGTCTGACAAGGCTCCTCCTTTGTTCTAAATGTTCGGGCCTTCACCGTGTCCCAACCATTACGCTGGGCATTTGGCTACTATGCCGTCTGCTGACTTCTGCTTTATCATCGCCATAGTTGCCTGTGACGACGCTATCGGTTTGCATCAAATTCGCTCGCAGTGGATGATGCCTTTCCTCTGCGCCAAGGCACTTGTAAACCAGAGCCTCACTGGTAATTACCGATCGCTCATATAGCAGATCTCCCCAGATAAGAGCATGCACTGTCTCTGCACTGCTGCATCATTTACGGTGGCCGTTAGATCACATGGTTTCGTCGTCTTGTGCCAACTCACCTTCAGCCTACGCCTCATATGATGTTCTTGTTCATCAGCTCGCAGATTTGCTAGCGGCTTCCTCCAGACTATCTCTCACGATTTAGCCCTTGCCATTCGCTAGTAGTTAGCGTTGAATAACAACGTGTTAAACAACGGTGATCTTCCTACAGAGGACTTTCACCTCATTAGTACATGCCCATGCTGGGCGTACACAAGGCCATCCAGCCGACGCTCGTACCTCGCGCGGCTAATGGCTGGCGTTATGCCAAAGGAGTGGCTCAGGTGCTTTATCTTTTATTAAGTATCATTGTTTATTGCTTTTTAATGATTTCGTTAGAGAGTTTTATTTCTAGCGAACTTTCTTCTATGTTCTTGCATGGCGTAAGTTTGGCTGTTTCGGTTGTAATCGGCTGCTTGCTTCAGAAGCGTAAAATCCAACTTGGGGATAGGGTGGCAAAGACGACATTAATAGTTATAGTCAGTATGGTCGTTTATAAATCGCTAGTTATTTTGGCTGTTTTAGATTTCAATCCTCCCGAACGAACTATTCTTGCATCGATTTATTTATTTTTTGCTGTCAGTTTGGTCTCTATATCTGAAGAGTTGTTTTTCAGAGGGTTTCTATTTGATACTGTACTCGCTAAATACAATCAAAATATCGCAATAATTGCATCGGTATTGCTTTTTACATTAATGCATATGAGTAACTCGATGATAGCGTTAGCGTTTAATTGCGTATCAGGCATTATCTTTGTGTACCTAAGGGTTAAATACCAAGGTATCTTTATGCCAATAATTGCGCATTTAGTCAGTAACTGGACCGTGTTTTGTTTAAGCCTGGCATATAACACATATGAGCCTCCGGGCTGTCAATGAAAAAAGATAGCCCCTTGACCACTATTTCAAGATCAATACATAGCCCCTGATAGAATCCGTTTACTTCGTCTGTCATGGTCGATGTTAGGCGTATTGCCTACGTCAAACACATATAGAGGCTCTTAAAGTTGCACTTATCAATTCCATCTGACTGGCAACGGCACTAGACATTCATCGGTTAACCTTCCTCTGTCCTATTCAAAGCTAAGTGGCTGCTTTACGCCAGTTAGTAGCGGGCTCAGTGAAGGTGTAAGCAAATTCTGAAAAAGGTAATAATGCGCAACAGTGGCATGTCTAATCAAACGCAACGGGTTATGAGCTGTTGGTATACTTATCGAAGCTGCTGAGTGCAGAGTATTGTGCGATAAGACGATACTCGTCGTTTAACCAGTTATACGCTAAAGCTCATGCCACTGTGCGACTTACCCGTTTAAAAAACGTTCTTCATCAAACACCTGTTGGTTTTTCAGCATAAAGTATATACATCGCCCGATTTTATGAGCTAAAGCCGATAAGGCTTTAGCTTTGCTCATGCGCTTTTGCAGATTAGCCAGGTAGCGCTTGGCGTTGTCATTGCCTTTCAGGTACAACACAGCCGCTTCACTGAAGGCCCATTTCAAATGTGCATTGCCGATTTTATTTCCCTGGGTACCGTATGATTTTCCTGCGGACTCTGCTTTGCATTTTACTAACCGCGAATAGGATGCGAATTTCTGAACAGAAGGGAAGCGTTGAATATTGCCGACCTCATATAAAATAGTCAGAGCAAGGATTTTACCAATGCCTGGAAACGACTTAAGAATATGCAGGTCACGAGCGTTATGCGTTTGCGCCTGAATTTTTACATAATGTTCATTTTATACAGCTCATGCACCATGGTGCTAATGATATTGAGATTTAAATCCATACTTTTCTGCACAGCTTCGTCAGGGAAAAAGTGATGCATTTTCTGGCGGTCGGGTGAGTTTTGCAGGTTTAACCGGGCTTCGAGAGCGGGTAGGTTATATTGGCTAATCGTACTGGCTACATGAGCTTTCAGTTGTGCACTCATTCTCATAATATGCGTTCGACGGCGCAACGCATCACGGATAGAGCGGTGCTCTTTTGAATAGGCGTGAGCTAACGGAAAGTTGCCACCGCGGATAAGCTTAGCAATCTTCAGTGCATCAATTTTATCATTCTTGGTTTTACCTGCATGAATAGCCTTCATGTAAAGAGCGTGGCCGAGAATAAAATCAATATTGTACTCTTCACAGAAGTCGGAGACCCAATACCAGCAGTGCATACATTCCACTCCTACCACGATATTGCCCAAATAGGGGGTTAGCAGTGCGAGTAACTTCTCTGGTGAATCGTCGATTTTTTCGTGGACTAGGATATTGTTTTCATTATCGATGATACAGACATACAGTAATCGTGTATGAAGATCGATTCCACAATAGTAAGGATGTGTATTAGTATAAAAGTTCATTGAGTTTTCTCCCTCGGTTTGGTCGCCTATTAGGGTAAACTCTGTTTATGCTGATAGGGAGGAGGCTCAATGAGTATCAAAACACTAAAGGCACTCGCGGTGCTCGCTGGGGCGCTAACACATGGGCTGCGTCACTTCGTTCCTAATTTTAGCCCATGTGTTATCGCCCCTTAGTGGGATGTTAGCTGACTCACGGAAGATTGAATGAACGATGTAATATTAGCGGCAGCAATCTGTACACTTACTTCGATGATTTTTATATTCGTTACTTATTTATTTGAAGATGGAAAAATCACCCGAAATATAAAGGATAGCGTTGAAGTCACGTTTTATTTATCAATACCACTTTTGATTAGCTTTTTGGGAGTCGTCCTTTTTTGCCGAAATGACTTTGAATTAAGTCAATCTGTCCTGAGCACAGTGGTACTGTTTTCTTTTTCGGCAATTGCCTTACTGTATATTGTGTGGAATGGTTTTATGCTTATTGACGTACTGCATAAGCGAACCATTGGGCCAGAACAAGGATATAGTGGCCTTATTTTATTTTTAGGCAGCGTCAAAGCTACCTTCATCGGTTGCATTATCGGCTTATGCGTTTGCTTGATTAATTGGGTAGTCAGCTAACAAGCCAAGGCAGCGGGACAATTACATGCAGGCTCCCGTCACTTCGTTCCGTATTTTAGCCTGCATGTACTTGCCCCTGCTTGGGGCGTTGGTATGACTCCCTTTGTCAACCCTGAACGAGTGCTTCCCTGACACTCTTTCAGTCCATAATTAGTTATCTTTTTCACTCAAATAAATGAGCTAACGCACCGGATGAGGCAGTAATGTCGTCGGTTGTTATGGCGAGTGTCGCCCCAGTGGTACTCGTAGGTTACTTATTCGATGAATAAGCAGAGCTGACCTTACTCAATCCGCCGTGGCCCGGTGACCGCTCAGCCATTCTCATCAGTCTATGCTCGTGGGTCAATCACGGTTAAGTGATTGCCATCATAACGCCCTCGTAGGTTGTGCCACCTTCCGCGGCCTGATCCGAATGCGTTAGCTCAAACTCGTTTATCATGCAGGTACCCGGCTCAGTCTTAATTTGGGATTAACCGGAGTGAGTACCACTTCTTTTGCGATTGCCCAGATGTAGGCTGCCATTTCTCTGGCGATTGCCGTAATAATGAGATTGTAGTGTTTCCCTTTCTTGCTCATACGCTGGTAGCGTTTACACAAACGAAGTTGCGCTTTCCAGGCAATATCGACGATGTCTTTGGGTAAGCCTTCTTGCCTTAACTGTAATTCGGTAGAGACATTTGCCGGATAGCGATAACTGTGCGCACCTTCAATCAGTAAACGCCTGGCTCTGCCGTTTCCGGCTTTAGTAATGGTTCCTAAGTGCCGCTTTCCACCTGATGATTGTTCGCTGGGAACCAGACCTAAATAGGCCATGAGTTTTCTGGGATGGTCGAAGCGATGTAAATCGCCCAATTCAGCAATGACCCCAACAGCCACCAACAATCTGACACCCCGCATAGCCTGAATAGCCTTCACTACCGGATAATAACGCCACTGGTGAACATGATGAGTTAATTCATTATCCAGCCTTTCTAACCGACGAATGCGTTCTTCAATGGTTTGCAATTGTTCCTGCAAAACAATTTGCTGCGCTGGATGCGGTAATATGAGTTCGGTGAGCCACCGCAGGTGTTTCTTCGACCAGTTGGCCGTGCCTTCATAACAAATATTGTTGCGCAGCAGTAAGGCCTTAAGCTGATACTTCGCTTCTTTTAAATCCTTCATTGCCGCTTCGCGAGTACGGGATAAATCGCGAACCGCTTCATCTTCCGGCTCCGGGACATAGATGGGCGTGAGGTCTTCTGACTTCAATGACCTAACGAGTTTAAGCGCATCCCGGCGGTCGGTTTTAATTCGTTCACCAGGCTTTTTAGGAATAAGAGAAGGGGCGACCACATAACAGCAATGACCCAAACTTGTTATCAGTCGATAAATCCAATAGCCGCAAGGCCCGGCTTCATAGACCACGTGCAGAGTCGCGCCAGGGTATTTCGACTCGAACTGACGGAGCAGCTTTTTAACACTGACCTTGGAAGAGGGGGTACGGTCATAATGAACCGGACTCGCCCCACGCTGTTCCTCACAATAAGCTACTTCATGAAATTCTTTGTGCGTATCCAATCCGATAAAAATCATGCTATGTTTATTCATGCTAGCCTCCAAATTGATTTAGTATTGAACAAACTAATTATGGCAATGGCTTTCAGCTAACCCACGAAAATGCGGAGGCTAGCACTTTCACCGGGAGTCATTGTGTCTATGCGTCGGAGAAACATGGAAGCTCTAAACAAAAAGTTGGCTTTACTATTGTGGGCGCAAACTGAGCAAGGTGAGGACGATGTTGCCTTATTTCACGGCACTCTAGTCTTTGAAAATGAGAAATATATTTTCAAAAGAAGCGAGCCTCCGCATCCGACAATTCAAGATAACTGGCTACATCGAATTCAACCCGCAAGTCCGGAGTTGGCTGAGGTGTTAGGGGAAGCAGAGTTCACACTTTCTTTATCAGTTGGTAGTTGCGAGGAATCGGATTCAGACTTTAGCAACTTTGGCCTTAAGTGGCCTCAGTAGTAACGCATACAAACCAAGTCAGCGGGACAATTACATGCAGGCTCCCGTCACTTCGTTCCGTATTTTAGCCTGCATGTACTTGCCCCTGCTTGGGGCGTTGATGTCCGCTTTAGCAAAATTATTAGTTCTAGAGTGGGCTAGGTGGTCTTTTCGGAATGACCGCTCCTGACCAAGAAGAGACGTTTTCAGTATGCAACTATAATACTCGAACTAAGTGCGGTTTTTGCAATAGTTGGCATTCGAGTATGTTACTTTAATTCTTTGGATGCCCAGCTGACAACGGATCATCGTGGTTTATTTTCTAGTCTGGTATGTGACTTTATTACTTTCCCGCAGTAGAGGATTAAGCCAGCAAAGAAAGGTGTTTAAAGATTGTTGCCGGAGTCGCCGGCAGCATAATAGTGCCCATCGCAACAAACGTCCCTGTGATTCATCCCAGCCACGCCATTCATGGCGTGTCGTTCCTCATACCGCGAAATGCCAGTGACGATGACAACATGAAGAAGGGCACAAAACTTGTTCTTTCATCGACTGCAATAGGGCTCTCTTTTATGGAGGAACGCAAAGCCACTTTTTTTAGAATATAGGCGTCTTACTCAGGTTGCCATACCCCAGTGATGGCGCTCATTGAGCATGGTTATCATGGTATGGGTCAGCGTGTCGCCCAGCTCCTTGCGATTTTCCCAGGTTTGTGTCAGTTCGACTTCTACCGGATTGTTGTTTTGCAAGCCAACCATAATCCCGGTTTTATTCTGTTCCACACAGCGTACCGCGTTAACCCCCAACAGCGTTGCCAGCATGCGATCCTGACTTACCGGTGAGCCACCGCGTTGAATATGGCCAAGTGTTACCGGTCGCACTTCACCGCCGGTCAGCTCTTCCAGTTGTATGCCTAAATCCACTATGCCATCAGGCCATAGGTTTTCAGTCAACACGATAATAAAGCTCTCGTGCCCATAACGCTGACGGTGGATGGAGAGTTGTTGATGAATATCCTTGAGCGTAGTGTCTGTGTCGGTAAATAACTCGGGTAAAATGACATAGTTTGCTGCCCCCGATAGCGCGGCACTGGCTCCGAGAAATCCGGCATGGCGGCCCATTACCTCAACCAGAAAAATGCGCTCAAAGGCATCGGCGGTATCCCTGACCTTATCAATCGAGTCCATGGCCGTTTCGATGGCCGTGTAGTAACCAATGGTTGCATCGGTACCGTAAATATCATTGTCGATGGTGCCAGGCAGGCCAATGACCTGTCCGGACCAGAAGTTACTCAGGTGCTTAGCGCCATGAAAAGAGCCATCACCACCAATCACCAGCAATGCATCAATGGCAAGCTCATCCAGATGCTTGGCGGCCAGTCTGGCTGACACGTCCTGTTTGAATTCCTTGCACCGGGCACTGCGCAAAATAGTGCCGCCGCGCTGAATAATATTATGTACTTTCTTACTGTCCAGCTTACGCCAGTTGGCGGCCAGCAGGCCATTAAAGCCATGTTCAAAGCCAATAACAGTATGTCCTGCACCTTCGCTAGCCACCACAACCGCCCTGATACAGGCGTTCATCCCCGGTGCATCGCCGCCGGATGTTAGTACCGCAATTCGTTTATTGGTCATAAAGCGTTCCTTTACAATTTGATACAAATACACGGGTAACGCCGTGTGAATTTGTCATCGCCTATGCAGTCGAAGTTTGAGTATTATGCTGTTATACCGTGCAAAATCACAGTTAGTTTGGTGGCACAGAGCTGAAATATAAAGCCCAACGATCGGGAACAGCTACCAGCACGTAATGATAGATTGTCAGGTATAGCTACGCGTGCCAAGTGTAAATTGACAGGAAGTGACAATGAAAAAAGGTTTGTTGATTGCGATCATCATTTTTTTGAGCGGCTGCTCGACAAAGTTTACCTATAATAATCTTGATTGGTTAATTCATTGGTATATCGATGATTACGTATCGTTGTCGGATAATCAGGAAGCACTATTCGATGAATATTTTGCCGACTGGCAGAGCTGGCATCGTAGTGAAGAACTGGGTAAGTACATCGCGCACCTTAAGTCCCTGAAAGCAGATTTAGATAGCGAAGAGCTCAGCGCCGGACAAATCGAGCTACATCTGCTAGACAGTCGCCAGCACTGGGAGCGACTGCGCGATCGCGTTAGTCCGGAACTGGCTGACATGGCCGCCGAGTTAACTGACAATCAGGTTAGTACGCTGTTTGAAGAATTGCGTGAAGAAAACGACGACATTCGTGAATCCCTTGAGGAGTTTAAAGCGCTTTCATCTGAAGAGCAGGCCGAAGAGCGACTGGACGATATTGAAGAGGGGGTAAGCGAGTTTATCGGTCGCTTAAATAGTAGCCAGAAAGCTATCGTTAAAAGCTATGCGTCACAGTTTACCAGCACCCGGGCATTGTGGCTGACTTATCGTCAGGATTTCCAGCAGGCGGCACGGCAAATGATCGACAATCGGGCGGTTAATCCAACGTTTAAACAGGATTTCGTCGCCCTGATGACCCATCCGGATAAATTTCGGAGTGAAGCCTTTATTAAACTGCGAGATGACAATACCCGGACCTATGCAAAAATGGCTGAAGAATTGTTTTATACCCTGGATAAAAAGCAAAAAAGAAAGCTAATCAGTAAGATTGAGGATATGATTGAGGACTTTGAATACCTCATGAGTAATGATTAGTTGGAAAGCAATTACCGGCCGCTCTATGGCTTTTGTTTGTCTTTGGTTACCGCAGTGCTGTGGGGAGTATTACCCTTATTTCTAAAGATTTGCCTGCAGGTTATGGACAGTCAGACCATTACGATTTATCGGTTTGTCGCGGCCGCTGTCCTGGTAGGTGGCTGGCTTTTCTATCGTCGGCATATTCCTAATTTCTTTCGTTATCCCAAAGCGGTTATCACTCTGGCCATTGGCTGTACGCTGATGCTGGTGATTAATTATGTGTTTAACGTAATGGGACTCAAATACCTCAGTCCGGGCAGTGTGCAGGTTTTCATGCAGGTCGCACCCTTCGCCTTAATGGTCGGTGGTATTGTGTTGTATAAAGAAAAATTCAGTCGCTTGCAACTCTGGGGCGCCTCGTCTTTGCTGCTCGGCCTTGGTTTGTTTTTCAATCAGCGATTGCCGCAGATCATCGCCTCTGAAACCGAAGATACGCTGGGCGTTGTGTTTGTTATAATCGCTGCTGTTACCTGGGCTGGTTATGCGCTGTGTCAGAAGTCTCTGATGAAGACCATGTCGGCCATGCAACTCACGCTGATCATTTATATCATCGGCAGCATGATGCTGCTGCCGTTTACGCATCTGCAGGCTATTAGCGACATGAACGCGGTGCAAGGCTGGGCGCTGTTGTTTTGTTGTTTAAATACCTTTGTGGCTTATGGCGCTTTCACCGAAGCCATGCGGGTATGGTATGCCTCGCGGGTAAGTGCAGTAATTGCCACAGCACCAGTGTTTACCTTTATTTCTGTTGCAGTGGCTGAGTATTTTTATCCCAGCAGCTTTGAGCAGCCGCCATTAGGAGCGCTGGCTGTGCTGGGCGCGGTGATGGTGATTGGCGGCTCAGTGATGGCTGCTCTGGGTCGCGGTGCCCGTTAGTTATCCTTGTTAACCGGTGTCGGGGCTGGCTGTCCAATGGGTTGCTCGCCGCCTTTACAAATGGTGTCGTAATCATCCCGGTAGTAGCGAAAATTAACGCACTCATTTTCATATCTTTGCCGGGCGGTGAGGGCCATCTGCGGGTTTTTGGGGTTTCTGATGGCTTTCTGTAATACTTCACATTGCTGAGCCTGAGCTTTTACTTCAAGGATATCCTCACACAGATTGGACTGGCTCGCACAACCCGTCAACCAACCTGAGCCGAATAGAACTGCAGTGATAAATAAACAGTGTTTTTGCATAACATCTTATCCTTTGTGAGGAGCGGTAAATAGTGTGGCTACAGGGTAGTAATGCCTAAGCGCAGCAATTCATCCCTTAAACCGTCAAACTTGCTCTGGTGTTGCTCCCGCATGGGCGCATGGTTCAGTATCTTATACACCTGACGAGCCTCTCTGATCATGGCGCCGTCATCTTTTCCGCCGCTACCGATCAGTTTAATCAGGCATTGCAATAAGTTTAGCGCAATACCAGCGTTTACCGGAGAAAGTTCTAACGCGCTGTTAAACGCTGCTTTTGCCTCGGCATACTTTTCCTGTTGGTACAGCTGGATACCACGGCGGTTAATATGAGTATATTGTTGCTCGCTTTCCTTCACCTGTTTCGACATGGAGCTCACCAGCATGCGGCTGCTGTCATCCAGTTCGGTGTTTTGGCTGGCAAGGGTTTGTAGCAGTTGGTTTACTTCTTCAAATTCGCCCAGGTCGACCATCAACTGCATGCTTGAGGGCGCGAGCGACGCCGGGTATAAGTCGAACTGTTTTTCAATGGCCATCTGGCTGTCCATAAGCGACCGCTTGGCGTTAATGAGTTTGCCGTCTATAGCATCCACCCGGGCATGCATGATCTGATCAAATATATCCAGACTAAAAGGCTCTTCGAGTCGGGTCAGCGCTTCATCATGGCCGGCACGCTGTAACTGTAGTAACGCTTCTTGTTGAAATCGGTGGCGCTGGGTTTTACTTTCTGCAGCTTCCGCCGCATCAAGCAGACTGGAAATATGATTACACCAGTAATTAACCTGTTTAAAGATGGTGTTTTTTGACAACTGCCAGGTTGCTTTAGTGGCTTCGGTAAGTAACTCATAGTCCTTATTCTCCCTGGCGATGCGACTGGCCAGGATTTGACGTTGCAGAGAATACGGTGAGTTTTTAATAGCACGGCGAATATCTTCCAGCGCTTCTTCGGGAAGTTGGGATGCGGATTTTGCCTGAGCGAGAATATCCAATGCTTCTGGATCAAACTGGTTCAGCGTCAGTACTTTGTTGGCGCACTGAATGGCATCATTCAATTTGCGCATGGCCAGGTAGGTTTTACCCAGGGCCAGTTGCGCCCATTGCGTAGGTAACTGGTCGGAGTGACTGTTTAACAGCGACAGCGCTTTCTCGTATTGCGTTTCATGCCACAGGATTTCCAGGCGGATTTCCAAGGCCATACGCTGATAGGGAGCTGGCATATCCTTTAGTTTATCGAGCGCCTCAATCGCCGCCGCGTACTCCTGTTTGCTCATTGCCTGCAGTACCTTTAAAAAATACTGTTTACGTTGCCAGGATTTATTTAGCCGGCTCTTGAGCTGCGCCTGGGAAAACGGTTTGAGCAGATAATCATCGGGTTTATGTTCCAGCGAACCCAACACGATAGGGCGTGCGGCATCGGCGCTGATCAGCAAAAATACTGCGCCAGCGGATACCAATTTGCGATATTGCAGCTCCTGATAAAGCTCAAAGCCGTTTTTCTTATTGGTGCCCAGATGCAGGTCACACACAATAATATCGACTCTATGATTGCGGCAAAAGCGGATCGCCTGGTCGGCGCTGGTTGCCGTCATGACATCCTTGGCACCGAGGTTGGTTAATAATCCTTTTAACAGAATAAGGAAGGGACGCTGATCTTCTACAATCAGAATATTAACGTCCTGATAGGGCACTCCCAAAGGCCGCTCCCATTAAACGCGAAACTGTTCGATAATATACTAAAGGATAATGGGTATGTGCCGATTAAGCTAGTAAGTCGTTAATACCTATGAATGATTTTGCAACCAGATAACATTAACCAGGCATCTATTGATGTTCAGAATGCCACTTCGACGCTGCCGCTCAACAAAGCGGTAGGTGGCAGTGCTGCGTTGTTTTCGCTATATCTGGCTATCAGTGAGGCCCGGGGAGATGAGCCGGTCAGGTGGTCCTCACAACCTGACCAGGTTGAAGACCCGGATTTTCCGGCCAGATTAAATCATTACCGCCGCAGCCCTCTGGCATCGACATCTGAACACGTAAATAGCTATTTGCAGTGGCAGGCGGGTCTTAGCCAGGCATTCAGTAATGAGCACATTCGCCTGTGGCAGGCTATCAGCCCGGATCCGTTAAGTTTTCATAACAATAGTAAGCGGCTGGAACCCGAAGTAAAACAAAATTGCCCGTATCGTACTCAACTCGACTGGGTGAGTGAAAAAACGTCGCAAATCAGAGAGCCTGACGCTACCTTATTGGCTGATACCATTCCTGCCTCCCAGGCTATTGTCGTTTAATCCTGGCTAGATCACCTGGCCGGGTTTTCGCCTGCCGATTTTTTTGCTATATTCCGCGCGCATTTTTGCTCTGGTTTTACGTTCCAACTCGCAAAGGTTAAAAAATATGAGTCAGTATGTTGTATGCGCGCTATACAAATTCGTCGCGCTTGAAGATTATAAAGCTATTCGCCAGCCGCTTACCGATATGATGGAAGCGAATCAAATTAAAGGCACTCTGTTATTGGCGGCAGAGGGTATTAACGGCACCGTCTCCGGTACGCAGCAAGGCATCGATAACCTGCTGGCCTGGTTAAACAGCGATGAACGCTTTAACCCGATTTCTTACAAAATTTCATTTCACGAGACCCAGCCGTTTTACCGCACTAAAGTAAAACTGAAAAAAGAAATCGTTACCATGGGTGTGGAAGGCATTGATCCACGTCGTACCGTTGGGACCTATGTAAAACCTGCTGAGTGGAACGCCCTTATCAGCGACCCTGACGTGGTATTAATTGATACCCGTAACGATTATGAAATAGAAATCGGTACCTTTAAAAATGCGGTTAATCCCAATACCAAAACTTTTCGGGAATTTCCTGATTACGTGAAGGAAAATCTGGATCCAACGAAAAATAAAAAGGTCGCCATGTTCTGTACCGGTGGGATCCGCTGTGAAAAATCCACCGCTTATCTTAAAGAGCAGGGGTTTGAGGAAGTGTACCACCTTGAAGGCGGTATCCTGCAGTATCTTGAAGATGTACCGAAAGAAGAGACCATGTGGGAAGGCGACTGTTTTGTGTTTGATAATCGCGTAGCAGTTAATCACGATCTGGAAAAGAGTGCTTACGACCAGTGTTACGCTTGTCGTTTACCTATCACCGAAGCCGATAAGCTGAGCGATAAATATGAAAGTGGCGTAAGCTGCCCACATTGTTTTGGTACTCACAGCGACGAGCAGATTGAACGTTTTCGTGAACGGGAAAAGCAAATCAATTTGGCTCGTGAGCGTAACGAAGAGCACGTTGGCACTGAAGCCCGTGACGCCATGGAAGCCCGCCGTAAGGCTAAGGCAGAAGAGCAACGGTTACGTGCTTTGCAGGCGCAAAAACAAGTTAAGTCATAGACATTAGGTGGGCCTGAGGTTACACTCCGTCTTATTGGAAACCGACAGGGAATCAGACAGTGTCTACTGAATTAACACCCGAAAAAGTAGAAGCGATTCAAAAAGATTTTAGCTTCTTTGACCGTGATGGTAACGGTCAGATCGACCTGCAGGAATTTATTGAATTACTGACGGTAATTTCACCTAAAACCAAAGTCAGTCACGTAGAAGAGGGCTTTAAACTTATCGATGAAAACCACGATGGGTATATCGACTTTGAAGAATTTCTTGCCTGGTGGCAGGAGTGCTGGTGGGAATACTAAGTCCTACGCAGAATAAAAAAAGCCGCTTTTGAGCGGCTTTTTTTGTCAACCTTAAACTATCTCCTCTGGAGATGGTTTTTTACATGTTCACTCATCAATAGTGCTGTGGGTTTAATCTTCTTTTGGATCGGTGCGTGGCTTTTTGCGCATCGGCATATGGCCTATATCTTCACCGGTCATGGTTCTTACCCGTTGGGCCTTTTTAACCGGATGATCTGCATTCTGTTCTGCAGATTTACCCGCTTTCGCTGCTTTTTGGGGTTTAGCGGGTTTAGGTTTAATGCCGCTAAATCTGGAAGGCAGAATTTCGTGCTGCTGTGGTTCTAACGGATAAGCGAGTTGTTGCTTTAATGCCGAAAAGCTTTGCCAGTCGCGTTTACCAACGAACGATACGGCTGCGCCATGATTTCCTGCCCGTCCGGTACGACCAATCCGGTGGATATACTCTTCCGGGTGTTTCGGCATGTCGTAGTTAATCACCAGCCCCACTTTGGACAAATCAAGACCTCGTGAGGCCACATCAGTGGTTACCAGGATATCAAACTGGCCACGGGCAAATTCATTCATCACCAATGAGCGTTTTGACTGCGCGTAATCGCCTCTCAGTGGCTGAGACGTGCGACTAGGTAAACTTTCACCCAGCATGGTGCTGAGTCGCTCAGCATCATCCCGGGTGGCGGTAAATACAATGGCCTGGTTGTAGGTGTTATTGATTAGCTGGTCACACAGCAGGGCATCTTTGTGCTCAATACTCTCGGCAAAATAAAGCGTTTGGCTTATGTCGGTATGCTCTGCCGCGGCACTGCCAATGGCTATCCGTACCGGTGCTTTGAGCAATGAGTCCAACACATGGTTCAGTTCAACATGATCCATGGTGGCCGAGAATAACATGGTCTGGCGTTTACGGTGATCGGCCTTGCGGTTAATCAGGTTAAGCGCCTGAGCAAAGCCTAAATCGAGCATGCGGTCGGCTTCATCAAAAATCAGCATTTCCAGGCCGTTAATAAAAAAGCTTTTATCTTCTAAATGATCGGCTACCCGGCCTGGCGTACCGACAATAATAGGCGGGTTGCGGCGCAACACCTTGGTTTGATCGTTATAATTATCGCCGCCCACAATTAAGGCTGTGGCGAGGTTTTTCTTCTGGCACAGCCATTTTGCTTCACCAAAGACCTGTTTGGCCAGTTCTCGGGTAGGGGCGAGGATAAGGATGCGGGGATCCTGTCGGCTTAAGGCTTTTTGCGTGAGCAAGCGATGCACGGCAGGGATTAAAAACGCCAGAGTCTTACCTGAGCCAGTTTTGGAAGAGGCAATAATATCCTTACCCAGCAGAGCCGGCAGAATGGTTTTTTCCTGAACTTCAGTGAGTTCGGTAAAGCCTTTATCTTCTATGCGGCTGATAAGGGTATGGTGTACAGGTAAGTCAGTAATTAACAAGGTTGGTTCGCTCCGGTTTAGATCCGCGCCTATTATCCCTGATTACGTACCTGAGTAAAGTCACAAGCCAAAAAGAAGGGGCAAGTCGGTATGCCCGGTTGCCCCTTTTTCAAGCGAATTATAATCAGGCGAAGGCCATTTCCGGCACGTCACCCTCTACCACCAGTTTACCCGCGGTTTTTTCTTTAATCTCATCTACCGAAACGCCAGGAGCCCGTTCGCGCAGATAAAACGCGCCGTCTTTGACTTCCAGTACCGCTAAGTCGGTAATGATACGGGTAATACAGTTAACGCCGGTCAGCGGCAGGGTGCATTCCTGCAATAACTTTGAGTTGCCGTGTTTGTCGGCGTGGGTCATAGTCACAATAATGTTTTTCGCACCGGCTACTAAGTCCATCGCGCCGCCCATACCTTTAATAAGTTTACCTGGGATCATCCACGAGGCAATATTACCATTTACGTCCACTTCAAACGCACCCAGCACGGTAAAGTCCACATGCCCGCCACGGATCATGGCAAAGCTTTCTGCTGAGCTAAAAATGGATGCGCCGGTAATAGCCGTCACGGTTTCTTTACCCGCGTTGATCATGTCCGCGTCAACTTCTTCCTCGGTAGGGTAACGGCCCATACCCAGTAAGCCATTTTCTGACTGTAGCATTACGCTGATACCGTCTGGTACGTAGTTCGCTGCCAGGGTAGGGATACCAATTCCCAGGTTGACATAATTACCGTCCTGAAACTCCTGCGCCACGCGCATCGCAATCTGATCTCTTGTTAATGCCATGACTGCCTCCTATTTAGCCGTTACGCGACGTTCGATACGTTTTTCAAACGTGCCCTGGATAACCCGATCCACATAAATGCCCGGCGTATGAATGTGAGCCGGATCTAATGTACCCGGTTCGACGATTTCTTCCACTTCCACTACGGTGATCTTACCGGCTGTTGCGGCCATTGGATTAAAATTCTGTGCCGTGTGGCGGTAAATACAGTTACCGTAACGGTCAGCTTTCCACGCTTTAACTATAGCGAAGTCACCGGTAATGGATTCTTCCAGAATATAGGGACGACCATTAAACTCTTTGACTTCTTTTCCTTCACCTACCGGGGTACCGTATCCGGTTGCCGTATAAAAAGCCGGAATACCGGCACCGCCTGCACGCATTTTTTCTGCCAGCGTACCTTGTGGTGTGAGTTCGACTTCCAGTTCGCCGTTAAGCAACTGCTGTTCAAACAAGGCGTTTTCGCCCACATAAGATGAAATCATCTTTTTTATTTGCTTATCTTCGAGCAGAATGCCCAGACCAAAGCCATCTACACCACAGTTATTTGATACGATTGTCAGCCCTTTGGTGCCCATTTTTTTGATTTGGGCAATGCTGCCCTCGGGAATACCACACAGGCCAAATCCACCGGCGATGACGGTCATGTTATCTTCTAACCCTTCCATCGCGGCTTCGTAACTGGATACGACTTTATCGAAACCAGACATAACATACTCTCCTTTAAGTAATGAACGAAGCCAGTATCAATCAGAGTTAAAATTTTGTAAAATTAATTAAATATCACTTTTAATAAGAAAAATTTATTAATATGAGTATCTCATACCGTAATATGCAGGCTTTTATATGTGTGGCTGAATCTGCCACCTTTGCCGAAGCCGCGGAAAAACTGTTTGTTACTCAGCCAGCGTTATCCAGCTCAATTAAAAAAATGGAGGAGCAACTGGGCGGTCAGCTTTTTAGCCGCACAACGCGGCGGGTACAGCTCACTCCGGAAGGCGAAACCTTCTTACCCCATGCTCGCCGACTACTCCACGACTGGGATGACGCCGTAGAAGGTGTTCAGAACCTGTTTGCCATGGCTCAGGGGCGGCTGTCTGTCGCGGCTATGCCGTCCTTTGCTGAGTCCAAACTACCGGGTATTCTGGTGCGGTTCCATCAGCAGTTCAGTAATATCCGGGTGCGGATACTGGATGTGATTATGGAGGAGACTCTCCAGGCTGTGCTGTCTGGTCGGGCAGACATTGGTTTTTGTTTCGAACCGGAGAGTAACGATAATCTGGAGTTTTTTCCGTTGTTTACCGATCGTTTTGTCGCCGTTATGCCGGCTGATCATTCACTCAGTGCCAGTCGGACTATTACGCTTGAAGATATTGTCAGCCAGCCATTTATTTCACCGAATCGTGGCTCCAGTGTGCGTCAGTGGACAGAAAAAATGACGGCCGAGTATGGGCAGTTGAACATTGTGGCGGAAACTGGCCAGTACGGCACCATTGGTCAGTTGATTGCTCATGGCCTGGGAATTTCAGTGGTACCGTCTTTATGTCTTGAGCAAATGTTACGCAAGGGACTAATCTGCCGGGATATAGAGGACAGCCCGCTGGTAAAACGGGTCGGTATGGTGAGGGCTAATCGCGGTGTTATGGCGGTGGCGGCACAAACGCTCTGGCATCAGGTTGTTTCCGATTACCCTACAAATTTGTAAATTGAATCAGTTGCTTAAATTGGGCAAGGTAAGCAAAAAACTACTACGGAATGCTTATGACGACCCCCATGACTCTTGAGGCGGCACGACGCCATATTGCCAAGGCTATTAGTAAATCTGAACAGCTGGGCATAACAGTATGTATTGCCATTGTCGACAGCGGAGCCCATTTAGTGGCCTTTGAACGCATGGATGGGGCTTTTCTTGGTTCGGTGGATATTGCCATTAAGAAAGCCCGTACCTCAGCTCTGTTTCCTCTGGAGTCTGGCCAGCTTGGTGCGCTGATTCGCAATGAACAGCTCACGGGATTTGAGTTATCGAACGACAACTTAATGGGATTTAATGGTGGTGTGCCCATTTTTTCAGGCGACATTCAACTAGGTGCGATTGGGATTTCTGGTGGTAGTGCTGAAGAAGACTTAGCGATTGCCAAAGCCGCGTTAGAATGAAGGTTGGGCCTATGCAGCCCAATCAGAGCGTGTTTAGCGACAAACGTTTTGCAGATGGGCCAGACCAAATTTGGCGTCTTCATAAGGTTTCGCCGTAACATCCACTTCCACGTACCGGTTCAGAATATTCAGTTCATCCAGATGGGTCAGAATAGGCGTAAAGTCGATTCCGCCCTGACCGGGGGCTTTAACCTGTAATGCCTCTGGCATCAGGCATCAGTTCATCGGTTTCATCCGGGCTGACCCGAATACTGTAATCACGGTCTTTCATGTGACAACTAATTACACGCCTGCCATATTTTTTAAGCGCTTCTAGTGGTGCAATATCGGCAACGGCCACCCAGCCCAGATCTAATTGCAGTTTTACATAGTTCGGATCGGTGTTCTCCATAAGCCAATCGAGAATCGTTTTTCCCTCAACCTTTGCAAATTCCATGTGGTGGTTGTGGTAAGCGAAGCCAAACCCCTGATCGTGGAACTTTTTGCCACGAAGATTAATTCTGTCGGCCATCTGCAGTACCTTATCGGCCGTATCCGGCACGGCGATGCTTACTTTACCGTTGTTAAAAGCCAGCAATTCTTCTGCCAGCGGCTCAATAAAGTAGTCGATGCCCAGTTTAGTGGCCAGTTCATTGGTATGATTCAGGTCATCCAGTTTACCACTGACGTGGGCAGTCGGTGTTTTAAGATTGACGGCGTTGAGTGTGGCGGCGATTTCGTTTAGCGACAGGCCGAAAAATGGCGCACCGGGAATGCCAATAAAGCCACCTAAGCCAAAGGGTTCGACCTGAGAGAACCCCATAGCGGCTATCTGTGCCAGCGTGCCTGTCGGATCATTGGCGAAGCTTTCTCTGAACATATACAGCTGGACACCATATTCAGCGCCGCTGTTACAGTTAGCTGTGGTTTTCTGGTCAGAACAGGACCACAGCAGAGGTGAGCCGGCCAGGGTGGCTAACGCTGCACTGGACTTTAAAAAATGACGTCGGCCAAATGCCATGTACAACTCCGAAGGACTGTTTTAAAAATCTGACGGTAGCACAGAATACGTGTAACGAAAATGTAAAAGTTAAGAGGGGTAACAAATTACCTCTGGAGCGAATCAGACGCTGTTTAAACGTCGGTTACGCCTGTGCAAGCTGCAGACGGATTACCACTTTTTCTTAGGGGCAAACAATTCGTCCAGTTCATCACGCTCTTCTTCCCGGCGTTTAGCGCGGTCCTGAGCATTGGCGTTTTTAAGGTTTTCCTGAATGCCTTTTAACTGTTGGTTTAACCATTCCAGCCGGGACTGCACAAACTCATCCGGTTGGGACTGGGCTTCAAGTGCTGCAATGGCTTTTTCGTAGTATTGTCGGGCAGAGCCGAGCATATTGGTTTGCTGAGCACCACGACCACGGCGTATTAGCGTTTCTACATTCACTCTTAACTGTAACCGCTCAAGTCGCTTGTCTTGTTCCAGGTAGGTACTGCCATCAACCTTGCCTTTACTTCTTTCGGTGCGCAACATTACGCGGAGTTTTTTAACTGCCTGGATATACTGGATGATCATTTTATCAGTTTCAGGCAACGCAAACTGGTTACTATTTTCCGGTTCAAGATCTATCGATTTGATTCGTGCACTGATGTCTTCAAGGTGTTGTTTAATATCAGGTGAGTTGGTGTTGAGTTCGTAAGTAATCTGCAGGGCACGCTCAATCCGTTTAAGCAATATTTTAATTAGTCCCTGGGAGATAGGCATCTGTGAGGTAGCCATCAGGACATTTTCTGTTTCATCGATGATCATGCGCTGCTTTGCCACTTCGGCCCGACGCTCGGCATCGATCTTCGCTTTGTACTGTTGATAGGCATTGACCACAATGGCCAGTACTACCAGCACTACTATCAGTACAATTATGATTATAAATGTCATTCGGTGCTTCCCGTCTGTGTATTGCTTTTATCGTTGTTATTGGTTTATCGGCCCGAACTCAGGGGATTTTAACTTCAAATACGCCACCACCCAGAGTTCCACCGTTAGACAGGGTAATAAACCCCTGTTTTTCGCCCTGTGAATGCGCTCTGGCAATCAGATGCGCAAAGTATAATCCCAGGCCGGTGCGGCCCTGAGTTACGTTAAAATCTGAAGGTTTGGTATCAACAGTAACCAGCATATGGTCAGGATAACCGTCGCCATCATCCTCTACTTTAACAACTAAATAGCCATCTTGTTGATACGCATTGATAATAATGTCTGATTTACCATATCGAAGCGCATTGATCAAAACATCATTAATTAACAAATACATGAGGTCAGCGTCGAGATACCATGCGAGTTCATCAGTGCACTGATTTTGAATTGTAATATTCTTCTGACTCGCATAGAGCTGATTGGATAACACAATATCTTCGAGTAATTCATTGATAAAGCTCTGGTCAATCATCACCGGCAGGGTTTCACGGTTAGCCCTGTAAAGCGATAATATTTGCACCAGGCCTGTGTTCATGCGATTGGCTTCGTAGTGCAAATCTACAATCTGGCTGCGGGTCTCTGTGAGCTCCGGCGGAAGTGTGGAAACGATTTGCTCAACAGACTGCACTAACAGATTCAGTGAGTTTTTCATATCGTGTACGGCGGCAGCCAGTACAGTTGAAAAATCAAACTGTGAGTCGGTAGTGAGCTCGGCGCTGTTGTTTTTCTCAGAGCGGGTTGTCATTTCTGTTACTTCCAATTGTTCTCAGACTTGCTTATGCTAGTATCCAACATAATAATAACTAATTCCTCTACTTTTGCATAAGCATGCGATTAGCTTGAGCACAGATTTACACTCTGCTTGGGTTATAGCGTTTGAGTGTGCGTTGGCGGTTGTCAGGTTTACGCGTGGATATACAATGAAATTACAACAATTAAGATACATTGTCGAAGTACAGAACAATAACCTTAACGTATCAGCCACTGCTGAAAGCTTATTTACCTCACAACCCGGCATCAGTAAACAGGTACGAATGCTCGAAGATGAGCTCGGCGTACAGATCTTTGGCCGTAGCGGCAAACATTTAACCCACGTGACACCGGCGGGCAACGAGGTGATCAATATTGCCCGTGAGATCCTCAATAAGGTAGAGAGCATTAAGGCAGTAGCCCGCGAACATAACCTGCCTGATCAGGGCAAACTCAATATTGCCACGACGCACACCCAGGCCAGATACGCCTTACCGGATGTGATCAAAGGCTTTATGAACAAATATCCCAAAGTCTCTCTGCATATGCACCAGGGCACACCGTCGCAAATCAGCGATTTGGCAGCCAAAGGCGAGGCCGACTTTGCCATAGCCACCGAATCCTTACACCTTTACAACGACCTGGTGATGCTGCCGTGTTACCACTGGAATCGCAGTGTCATTGTTAATAAAGACCATCCATTGGCCAAGAAAAACACCATCACGATAGAAGATGTAGCACAGTACCCGCTAGTGACTTACGTATTTGGGTTTACCGGCCGTTCAGAGCTCGACCATGCCTTCGAAAAAGCGGGATTAACGCCGAAAATAGTGTTTACTGCAACCGATGCTGATGTCATTAAAACCTATGTCAGACTGGGGGTAGGCATCGGCGTGATTGCCTCCATGGCGGTTAGTGAAGAGCTCGATGCCGATCTGGTCAAAATAGATGCTAGCCATATGTTTGAATACAGCACCACCAAAATCGGCTTCCGTAAAGGGTCCTTCCTGCGCAGTTACATGTTTGACTTTATCGAGCGTTTTGCTCCGCATCTGACCAAAGACAAAGTGGAGAAGGCGATGATGCTGAAAAACAACGATGAAGTAGAGCGGATGTTTAAAGGACATACCCTACCGGTGAAATAATCCAACCGGCAACCTGCGATGTACCGCAATCATTAACATACGGGTGTCTCAAGGAAGGCGATGTGGCATTAAAACAGACCGTTCTGGCAGCCGCTTTAGGATTTGTTTGAGCAGTGAGTTTTTATATCGCCGTTAAAGTGACAGGTTCAGTGATGTGATGAAAAACAGAAACGATCAGAATCACCGCGAGCGCCGCACTGGTTACGACTGGCGTAGCAGCTGCATAACCGTGCCATGAATATAAAGCCTGGCGGCGCCCCCAATCCTGTGGGGAATGCTAACACTCGATAATATTTACCGCGAGACCACCGCGGGCGGTTTCCTTGTATTTGGTTTTCATATCAGCACCCGTATCACGCATGGTTTTGATGACTTTATCGAGAGACACTTTTTGTTCGCCAGTCCCGCGTAGTGCAAGGCGTGATGCATTAATGGCCTTGATTGCCCCCATAGCATTACGCTCTATACAGGGTACCTGAACCAGGCCTCCTACCGGATCGCAGGTAAGACCCAGATTATGCTCCATACCTATTTCGGCAGCGCATTCCACCGCGGCGATGTTCCCTCCCAGCACTTCGGTTAACGCGCCGGCCGCCATCGAGCAGGCTACGCCCACTTCACCCTGACAGCCCACTTCGGCACCGGAAATCGAGGCATTTTCTTTATACAAAATCCCTATTGCCCCGGCGGTCAATAAAAAGCGACTGGCAATGTCTTTATCAACCGGTCTAACGAATTTATCGACGTATTTGAGCACCGCCGGAATAATCCCGGCGGCACCATTGGTAGGCGCAGTTACTACTCGACCACCGGCGGCATTTTCTTCATTAACGGCCAGGGCAAACAGGTTAACCCAGTCCAGAGGTTGCATGGGATCGCCGCTGTATTCGGTCATCAGACGGTGGTAAAGCGAGGGGGCGCGGCGTATCACCTTTAGTCCGCCGGGTAAAATACCTTCACTTTCAATACCTCGTCCGATACAGGCATCCATAGTCATCCACAGGTCCTGCAAGCGGGTTTTTATGTCTTTATCCGGATGCAGGGCTTGTTCATTTTTAAGCATCAACGCGCTGATACTTAATCCCTGCTCTTTACACAAGCTCAGCAACTCGGTTGCGGTACGAAAACTAAAAGGCACGGTATTGCTAAGTTGCTTAGCTTCCTGTTTGGCCACATCCCACTGGTCGTCACGCACAATAAAACCGCCACCAATGGAGTAATACGTTTGTGACAACAACAGGGTTTCACCTTCATAGGCGTGTAAAGCCATGGCGTTAGCGTGCCGAGGCAGGGTTTTACGCCGATGAAAGACAATGGCTTTGCTACGCGGAAAGCGAACCGACGTTTGCCCACCGAGCAAGAGGGATTCGTTAGAGTCAATATCTGCCAGCCAGGTGTCGATACTGTCGACATCAATAGTTTCAGGGCGCTCGCCGAGTAATCCCAGAATAACCGCCTTACCGCTACCGTGACCCTTTCCGGTTTGACCTAATGAGCCGAATAACTCGGTGGTTACATGGGTAACCCGGCCGATAAGTTGCTGGCTTTTAAGTTGATCAACAAATTCTGCCGCCGCGTTCATCGGGCCAACTGTATGCGAACTGGATGGGCCAATGCCCACACTGAACATATCAAATACACTAATCATTAGATGCGTTTACCATTATTGTAATTATCTTTCCATTCTGCCCGTGTACGGGCACCAGTACAAACCAGTTAAGCTAATGGTAGCATGAGAATATTTATTAATAAGCCGGGCACTTGGTGCGTGGCAATTAAGGGTTGTCAGTAAAAATTGACGCCAGGTTACGCAACAAGGCAGCGGTAGCGCCCCAAATCATGCGGTTTTGCCAGGGAATAAAGTGAATCGGGTTGGTGAGTGGCCCGCGATGAAAGTGCTCGGTAATGTAATTATTGGTATCCAGCAGGAACGCCAGCGGGACTTCAAAAGTGTCGCTGACCTCATTGCTGTCGATGATGATATCGAATTCAGGTTCTACAATGGCTACTACGGCGGTGATACAAAAGCCGGTGATAGTGCGGTGCTGAGGCATGACACCGATCACCTGGCAATTCTGCCGGGGCAGGCCTATCTCTTCCCATGCTTCACGCAGGGCCGTGTCGATTAAATCTTTATCCTGCTCTTCCTGTTTACCGCCGGGAAAGCTAATTTGCCCGGGGTGGTGGGCCAGGTGCAAGGCCCGTTGAGTAAGTAACACCGTTAGCCCCTCAGGTCGGTCGATAAGCGGTACCAGAACACCTGCTGCACGCCCGGCATAGGAAAGCGGGTAATCGTCACCAACCGCAAGTGGCGGCGACGAATGGAAGCGGTGCAGAAAAGCGGCCTTATTCACAACAGGCCTCCAGTACTGGCAGGATGCGGGCCACTTTATCAAGGGTTTCCTGGTATTCTTCAGCGGCATCGGAGTCGAGTACAATACCACCACCAGCCCAGCAGAACAGTTGATTTTGCTCACCGAGCAAGGTGCGGATACAAATGCTTGAGTCCAGATCGTTCTTTAAGCCCAGATACAAAAAGCTACCACAATAAATGCCACGGCGATTGGGCTCCAGCTCTTCAATAATTTCCATCGCGCGAATTTTTGGCGCGCCGGTAATGGAGCCTCCGGGGAAACAGCCGGCAAGCAAGTCCAGCGGGTGACTGTCTGCTGCCAGTTTACTGGTGATCCTGGTGACCATATGATGCACTGCCGGATAGCTTTCAAGTTTGAATAACTCTGGTACCTGCAGGCTGCCAGGCACACTGTGTTTGCTGATATCGTTTCGCAAAAGATCCACTATCATCAGGTTTTCGGCACGGTCTTTTTCGGCAGTTAACAGCGACTCGGCACTGGTGGCATCTTCCACCGGGTTAGCAAAGCGCGGCCGGGTGCCTTTAATCGGCTTGGTTTCAATAATACCGCTCCGACACTGAATAAAACGCTCTGGTGACAAACTCAGTACGGCGCTGCCAGCGACACGCATAAACGCAGAAAATGGCACGCTGTTGGCCTGGGTGAGTGTCCGGTAAGCTGCCCATAAACATCCTTCGTAGTGGGTAGTGAAGCGTTGCGCAAAATTCACCTGGTAGCAATCACCGGCCACCAGATAGTTGTGCACAGCTGATAAAGCTTCGCTGTATTGCGCCTGGCTCATATTACTTTGCCAGCCACCTTTGATAGTAAAGGAATTTGGCGTGCTATTTAGCCATTGATTGAAATCAGGTATGGCAATGTCACTGGTGTGACAAAAATACCAGCAGTCGTCCTGAACATCATGAATCAGTGCACGGTTGTAGATCCCCAGTGCCATTTCAGGGCACTGGTATTCATCGCGGTTGAAAGCCGGCAGGGTTTCATAATCGCGGCCTAGATCATAACTGCAAAACCCGGCCAGTCCGAGCACCAAAGGTAGCTTTTCATAATGCTGATTGACGGCACCGAGGGTAATGCTTTGCTGAAACGCGTTAAAATAACGTTTTGCCGTGTCCAGCGGTGATTCGTTTGTACAGGCAATGGTTTCCAGCCTCTCACCGTGCGCCTGAACTTCAGTTGTGCCCGCTTTGGTGGTTATGGTGAGGGCTGGAGACCACATGGCGATGTCGTAACGGCTGTTGCTCTGCGTAGAATTGCCAGAGTCGTACAGAAGACTCCAGTTGTCTCCGGCAACATGCTGAAATACGGCTTGCAGTGGTGTTCTGGCCGGTAGTGTTACCGGTGTGATTTGCAGCGTCTCTGTCGGGAATGAAAATCGGGGCTGTGGCATTCAGTTCTTTTCTTGTATATATCACTAACAAATTAACGGCAAGCCTGCTGCTGCCGGCAGAGTGCGTTCACTCCACCAAAGTCGCAGATGGTTTTAATGGTGCCAGTTGTCGACATGCGGTAGTATACGGTTTCTTCGTCTAGATGACTATGTGAGCCTAAAAATAAGAGGACGCCATGACCGTAATTCGTCAACAAGACTTTATCGATAGCATCGAAGATGCATTGCAGTTCATTTCCTATTACCACCCACTTGATTATGTGAAGGCTGTTGAACAGGCCTATCTCAAGGAAGAAAGCCAGGCGGCAAAAGATGCTATGGCCCAAATCCTGATTAACTCACGTATGTCAGCCGAGGGTAAACGTCCACTGTGCCAGGATACCGGTATTGTTACCTGTTTCGTGAAAATTGGCATGGGCGTAAGTTGGGACAAAACCGACATGACCGTTCAGCAAATGGTTGATGAAGGTACCCGCCGTGCATACTTAAACCCGGATAACCCGCTGCGGGCTTCTATTGTTGAAGATCCTGCCGGTGCCCGTAAGAACACCAAAGATAATACGCCGGCAGTAGTGCACATCGACACCGTGCCAGGCGATAAAATTGAAGTGATGATCGCAGCCAAAGGCGGTGGCTCTGAGAACAAGTCTAAAATGGTAATGTTAAACCCCAGCGATGATATTGTTGAATGGGTACTGAAAACCTTACCCACCATGGGCGCTGGTTGGTGTCCGCCTGGTATGCTTGGCCTGGGCATTGGTGGTACTGCCGAAAAAGCAGCGGTACTGGCCAAAGAAAGTCTGATGGACCCGGTAGACATTCAGGAACTGATTGAACGCGGCCCACAAACCACCGATGAAAAGCTGCGGGTGGAAATTTACGAGCGTGTAAACAAACTGGGTATCGGCGCACAGGGGCTGGGTGGATTAACTACCGTGGTGGATGTGAAAATTAAATCGGTACCGACTCACGCCGCTTCTAAGCCCGTGGCAATGATCCCGAACTGCGCGGCAACCCGCCATGCGCATTTCTATCTCGACGGCAGTGGCCCGGCAGATTTAAAAGCGCCTAAACTGGAAGAATGGCCGGAAGTCACCTGGGAAGTAAGCGAAAATACTCGCCGCGTGAATATGGACGAGGTGACCAAAGAAGACATCAAAGAATGGAAAGTAGGCGAAACCGTGCTGCTGTCCGGTAAGATGTTAACTGGCCGTGATGCCGCTCACAAACGCATTCAGACCATGCTGGAAAATGGTGAAGGTTTGCCGGAAGGCGTGGATCTGAACGGTAAGTTTATTTACTACGTAGGCCCGGTAGATGCCGTGGGTGACGAAGTCGTTGGTCCGGCAGGTCCGACTACTGCTACCCGAATGGATAAATTCACCGACATGATGCTGGAAAAAACCGGTATTGCGGGCATGATTGGTAAAGCCGAACGCGGCCCTGCAACGGTTGAGTCTATTGCTAAACACGAGTCAGTTTATCTGATGGCAGTGGGCGGGGCAGCTTACCTTGTCTCTAAAGCCATTAAGAAAGCCCGAGTGGTGGCCTTTGAAGACTTAGGGATGGAAGCCATCTATGAGTTTGAAGTAGAAGATATGCCGGTAACCGTGGCGGTAGATTCTACCGGTGCCAATGCTCACCAGACCGGCCCGGCTATCTGGAAAGCCAGAATTGCAGAACTGGACGAAGCACTGTCTAAATAACCAGCATTTAACACCGAATAAGCAATTCTTCGCTTATGCCGAAGCCAAAAACGGGTAACATGAGTTACCCGTTTTTTATTGAAGTTTTTCAGGTTGGTAATGGAACACCTTAATATCATTATTCCTGTCGGCGCTGCACTGCTGGCGTTAATTATTGGCTTAGTTATTGGCCGGTTTCAGGGCAAGGTGCTGGCACAACAGGCGCTAGCCGGGCAACAGCTATTAGCCCAGCAGCTGGAACAGACTCAGCAATCTCTGGATGCTGTGCAAAATCGCGCGCTGCAAGAGATGACTGAACTTAAACAGCAGCTTTCCTCGCTACAAACAGCGCTACAGGAACAATCTGCCAAAGCGGCGCTGTTACCTGAAGCACAGCAACAGCGCCAGCAATTACAAAGCGAATTGAAAACCCTGCAGGCCGACTATACACAGTTGAAAGCCGCCAGTGACGCCCGTCAGGCAGCTTTTGATGTGGCCGAGAAGTCTCACGAAGAAAAGCTTGCCACCCTGCAACAAGCCGAAAAACGCTTACAGGAACAATTTGAAAACTTGGCCAACCGAATTTTCCAGCAAAAGGCTGAAAGTTTCAGTAATGAAAGTAAAACCCGCCTGGATGCACTGTTGAACCCGTTAAAGGATCAGATTGAAGGCTTCAAGAAGCAGGTGACTGATCAGTATGTTAAAGAGGGACAGGAACGCGCCTCGCTGAAAACCGAAATTCTTGGCTTGAAGGCATTAAATCAACAAATTACCGAAGATGCTGCAGCCCTGACCCGTGCTTTGAAAGGTGATAATAAGCAGCAGGGTAACTGGGGTGAGGTGGTGCTTGAGCGGATCCTCAAAGAGTCCGGTTTACGGGAAGGCCACGAATTTGAAACTCAGGTATCGGCCCGCAATGAACAGGGTAAATTGCAACAACCTGATGTGGTGGTGCATTTGCCGAATGACAAAGATGTGATTATTGATTCGAAGGTGAGCCTGGCCGCTTACGAACGCTATTTTAACAGTGACAATGACGACGAGCGGGCACGTCAGTTAAAAGAGCATGTAAACTCGATGCGCACCCATATTAAAGCGCTGGGCGCAAAAGATTATCATGAACTGGAAGCGATTCGCTCGCTCGACTACGTACTGATGTTTATTCCGGTAGAACCTGCGTTTTTATTAGCGGTAGAAAGCGATCCGGAACTGGTTACCCTGGCCTTAAATAACAATATTATGCTGGTTTCGCCGACCAACCTGCTGGTAGCGCTGCGCACCATTAACAATATCTGGCAGTACGAATACCAGAATCAGAATGCCCAGAAAATCGCTCAGCATGCTGCCAGACTGTACGATAAGTTTGCCGGCTTTGTGGGGGATATGGAAAAAATTGGCAAAGCGGTAGAAAGCACGCAGAAACACTACGATGCCGCGCTGAATAAATTAACCAGCGGCCGAGGCAACCTGGTGCGTCAGGTAGAGCAATTCCGGGCCCTGGGTGTACAGCCAAATAAACGTCTGGCCGATACCAGTGATGATGAACCTGACGAGCAGGATTAAATCAGATAGCGTGCTTTGTTTCCAGCCATGACGGCCTGATTCCTGCCATTGGCTTTGGCTTGATACAGCGCATCATCGGCCAGTTTAAGCAGTTGGTCCGGATCCCGGGCCTGGCTTACTTCCACACAACCAATACTGATAGTGAGTGGGTCGGCGACATCGTCCCATTTAGTTTCGCTTAATGAATGACATATATTGTCGGCAATGAGTTTAGCTTCGCTTAAAGACTGATCGGCCAACAGTATAATAAATTCTTCCCCACCAAAACGGGCGACCAGATCGGATTGCCTGATTTGTTGTTTAAGATGTTGGGCAGTATGCATAATGGCTTTGTCGCCAGTACTGTGTCCAAAGGTATCGTTGATCAGTTTAAAGTAATCGATGTCAAGCATCAGGATACTGAATGGCCGTTGATAACGCTGAAAAAGCGAGAACTGGTATTCCAGTTGCGTCTGAAAGGCCCTGCGATTGATAATACCGGTAAGCTGATCATGCTCGGCCAGGTATTTCATGCGAACAATTAACCGCGAGATAGTAGTGCCCATCGCCGTGGTATTGATCAAAATAATCAGTACAACCTGCATCCATAACATCAGCGATGGGTTATAAGGCGAAAAGAATAAACTGTTTTGCGGGATGGGCACCGCAGATGCCCAAAACGTAAGTTCACTACCCACCAATGTGATGATAAGCACGTCTGCCAGACATAGAATACTGGCAGTTTTGGCAGAAAAAGTTGCGTGCAGGGCGTTAAATTTCATTTTCAGGGTAGCCAGCATCACTAAAATAACCATAGCCAAACTCAGTACGGCCACCGTTTCAGGGGTTATCCAGCCGGGTAAAAACAGTGTATACGCCACACTCACCAGGACAATCATTAAGCTAAACCACTTAGAATCGATGGTTAATCGAAAGAGATGACGAAGTGCAAGGTTATAGATAATAAACGAAATCAGTAATATGATATCGGCAATCACCCACAAAAGAAGTGTGGGATTGTCGGGATGACGAAAGTCGAGTAACAGAGCCAGCGCCAATAACAGGTTGGCCAGCGCAAAACGGATACTGCTGTTGTGGTACAACTGCAGTGGTTTAGCGATAACTATCCAGCCAATACTAAACAACAGCGTCAGTAAAATATTGACTTTGTTTAACTCGATACTGGTTGAAAGGAGAGTATCCATCAAAGTGCCATCAACTCGACATATTATAAGTTTAGCGCAATCGTCGTTACTAATTATTGCAGCAGATCATTAACCAACCGACTGCACAGGAGCAGGGAATGAGCGTTCTATCTACCGTTGTTAAAACCATGCGTCCCCCGTTTTTATTGCTGGTAGTGAGTTGTCTGACACTCAGCTTCGGTTTTGTTAACTTTTTAAATATAGACGGTTCCTGGTTGTTATTTAGTTTAATTGTGGTGTGTGGCCTGTGTGCTCACATTGCCGTTAACATGCTGAATGAATATGTGGATTGCACCAGTAAACTGGATTTTGCCACCCACCGGACGCCCTTCAGCGGGGGCAGCGGGGCGTTGGTAAACCAGCCATCGGTGGCCGGGTTAGTAAAATACATAGGTATTGCTTTTCTCGTTTTAACCATTGTGTCGGGACTACTGGTATTACAGCATACGCCAGAAGCCTGGATTTCATTATTGGGTATGGGAGTACTAGGTGTTGTTATTGTGGTGAGTTATACACCAGTGCTTAATCGCTATCCCTGGTTATGCCTGGTGGCGCCAGGATTAGGCTTTGGTATTCTAATGTCTTACGGTAGCTATGTGGCCGTCAGCGGATCGCATAATTTAACCATGCTGCTGTTGGCGTTGATCCCCACCTTGCTAACGAACAACCTGTTGCTACTTAATCAATTTCCGGATGCTGCCAGTGACGCGGAGCATGGCCGAAACCATGTGCTTATTGAATACGGTTACGCGTTTTCTGCCAGATTGTATTTGGTGCAATGGCTGCTTACTATACTGGTAGTGGTGTTAACCGTAGTGGTTTTTAGTTTGCCTTGGTACAGCCTTATTTGCTTATTACCGATGCTACCTGGCTGGCAGATTTATCAACAGGCTAAACAGTTTGGACAACCCGATAAGGCCTTTTTAGCGGCGATGGGACAAAATGTGATAATGACTCTGGCAACACCGTTATTATTAGGAGTGGTACTGTGTGTGGCCGGTTAAACGTGACCGATAGTCCTGGTGTCAGGCAGTTATGCGACCAGTTGGAAATCAGTTTTTGGCCGGAAGAGGGAATGCGATTCAGCCGGTTTGTACGCGCTACCGAAAGAGTAACCATTGTGTTGGAACAAAAGGGTAAAAGGGTAGCGCGGAATGCCATTTGGTGGTTATTACTGGAACCAGAGCACAGCACCGGCATTATGCAATTCAAACCGTCCCGGTACACATCGTTCAATACGCGATATGATAAACTTAATGTGCCTCGGAGCGCGGGTTATCATTCCTACCGCCAGCATCGCTGCATTATTCCGGTAGCCGGTTTTGGTGAGTCCCAAAAGGCCGGCACTAAAACCATATACTACGATATGATTGGTGAACCTGATGCACAACTCGCCATGGGTGGTCTGTATCGTGAATGGCACGGTCACGACAGTCACGGCAATGAGTTTGTCGAAACCTCGTGCTCGGTGGTTACGTTGCCGCCACATGATAAATTAATAGGTGTTCACCAAAAGTCCACACCATTAATGCTATCGCCAAAAGATAACAGTCTGCAGCGATGGTTGAATGCAAAGACCACCGACCCACAGGCACTGGAAGACTTATTAGTACCGAGAATACGCCATCAGTTTACGATACAGCCCATTAATAAACCTTCACTATATCAGCCTGTCGGAGAGCCATATGAGCTCCAACCGGATTAACCAACTACGGATGGAAGGCGCGTAACCTTAAAAAGCCAGCTGATGCTCAAGTACACCAAATCTGGTAATTTGCTAAAAGTGGTGTATTTTGTGAAGCGTAAAGTACATTAATTAATGTATAGCCAATTGAAAGGTTAGGATTTTTAGTAAGTTATTGAAAATAAAATAGGGTGAAAAAACACCAAAATGACTGTTCTAAACATACTACATTGGTGTCTATTTAGTAGTTAGGTGCTAGTTGGATGAAATATTTTAAAAGGACGTTTCTGATTTGTTTTGTTCACTTTGCGCTGACCATTGCATTAATGATTTACAATAGTGGTTGGCTTTTAAACAATGCGATAAGCGAGCAATCTCCATCAGGTTTTGACCTGCTAATGAATTCTATTGGGCAAGTATTTGCTATGCCTATAAAGTTTATCGCTTTAGAGTTAATAGAGCCACGTAGTATACAGATCTTTCCTTTGCTGTTGGTCAATAGCTTAATATGGGCAATTGTCTTTTCATCGATAATATTCATTAGGTCTAAATATGCACGCACCTAACAAAAAAATTATGTCGCCCGCAAGCGGGCTGGGACACAAACAGGCAGGCGGCTTCGCCATGATAGCCTGCCTGTTTGTGCCCCATATTTAGGCGTTAGGTTTGTATGAAATTTCTGCGCAGTTTTTTCAATCTAGTGTTCGTAATGATAGGTATGATATCGCTACTAGTGATCATTCCCGCTATTTATGAATTATTGACTGGCAGTATGCTATTTGATCCAAGTTTTTCTTGGGCAGGCTTTATATTATTTGTGGTATTAGTTCTAGGATATTTTGTTAATCGGCCTGCAAATGAAAGAGTTTTGCGATCATTTTATCGTAGAAAATGGCTCTTGGCCTTGGCATTAGTCTTGGTGGCCTTGTTGCACCTTTTGATTGCATTCCTGACACCTATTTTAGAGATTGGTAGGTTACCATTTGAACTCAGAAAACTACCTACTACGTTGGGGGAATGTGTATTGTGGGTTTCTGTATTTACAATGTCTTTCGTCGTCTATAGATATATCTGGAGATGTCCAGAATGCAAGCAAACACTCGTTACATTCAATACAAATGCTGGTATCGGAATAGCTAAATGCCCAAATTGTATGAAAAAATTGGTCCAAACCTAACAAACAAATGTTGGGGACACAAACACGCTGGCTCTGCTTCGCAGTATAGCCCACGCGTTTGTGCCGCCAAATTAGGGCGTTAGCAACCTTGTTATACACATAATGTGAACTTCTTCGTTTACAACAAGTCTATTTGTAGCTACAATTTAATTGTTCCGGTTTATCCGGCTAGAGAGACTACCGTAATGGTAGCTGACCTAGGATTCGGCGATGACAAGCTTCCTAGGCCATGTTCTGGTTTATCCAGCAAGTGTCAAGAACACAAGCCCAGAGAACTATGTTCTTTGGGCTTTTTCTTATCCCAAGAATTTTTTGAGGCCTAGTCCGTTTAAAATGGCGATTTCTATCGCTTGAAGATCCTCTTTCGTGATCTGCTTACTTAGATATACCCTTTTACCTGATTTTTCTTTTTCTCTAAGCCTATCTAGTCTTTCTAATGCAACGGTATAAATCATGTCGCACTTGGCCCAACAATCAGTTTGTTGCAGTCTAGGCGTGAGCGAATCGATATTCATTTTGTGATGGTATTGCTGTAGTGGCGTAGGCTCAACAGAACTGATTGGGACGACTGTACATAATTCCGGCCTACCTGGCAGTTTAGGAGATACCACTACCACTGGTCTAATTTTGACCATTTCTGGGGCCTTGAATCCAACAGAAAAATCACAACACAATAAAGTTCCTTTTTTAGGGTGGAATTTAACCATTCTTTTTCTTTTGTTCCTTGTGTTAATCTTACAATCGTACCAAATTCAAAGGGCGGTTGCTAACAAACCACTCAAGGCACTCGCGTTGCTCGCTGGGACGCTAATACATGGGCTGCGTCACTTCGTTCCTAATTTTAGCCCATGTATTAGCGCCCCTTAGTGGGAAGTTATAAACCAGTGTAAGCCCATGGAAATAATCATTTTTACAATTGGCGCTGCCATCTATTTGGTTGCAGTAAACTTGCTAGTTAAAGGTCACAAAATGTTAAACCTTCGCTTCGGTTGGCCAAGACCAGCAGGGTTAACTAACAACGCAATTTGCTATCTCTTTTTTGCTGTATTTATCGGCGTGGTTATTCCGTTTGCCTTCTTTTTCCCATTATGGCTCAACACACTCGCGCCCGTACTTCAGCCAACTCAAACAAACAGGGCCATTCTAATATTAATCGGTGGTTTTGTTCTTTCCGTTGCAATGTGGTTAAACTATAAAAAGACTAAGCACGGCAGTTTTAACAATGGCTTATAACAAACAAATTATGTCACTCGCTGCCGCTCGCTGGGACGCAAACACGTGCGCGGCTTCGCCATTCTTGCACACGTGGTTGCGCCCCATATTTGGAAGTTTTAGGTTTAAAGGAGTAAACATTGAAATATATTTTTTCACTTCTGGCATTTATTAGCGTAAATGCCTTTGCAAATGACGAATTAAAGTCTATCTATCTTGCATTTGAATCAGATTATATGAGCAATGATGCTGGTAAATATTCCCAATGGCTCACTGATGAGTATGAAATAGTCCAAACTATGCATGTCCCAGGTATGGGTAGTGATAGTCGCAAGGTAACAGGGCAACAAATGGTTGGGATCATGAGAAAAATGAATAAACCTAACTCCACACCACGATCTACGTTAGAAAACACGAGTGTGCGCTTAACTGACAATATCGGTTTTTGTGCCACTTCTAGTACTATGGCAGCAACCAAGGTCGCAGGAAAAGATTACGAAGAAAAAGAAATCAGAGAAGTTTGTTTTCTCAAAATCAAAAGTGACTTCAAGGCCGTTGAGCATAAAATAGACGTGTATTACAAGAAGCTTTAAACCTAACAAGCCCATTAACGCGCTGCGCTGGGACACTTACCTGTAGGCTCCCTGCGCTTCGCTTGGTATTGTAGCCAACAGGTAATTGCCCCTTATGTGGGCGCTGGGGGATCCCCTCATAATTCAGGCATCCCGGTAACGTGAACCCGCTGAATGTACTGAGCTATGGCCCAGCGAATTTCAGAGATTGAAACGGGGTAATCCCGCCGTCGTTTTCGGACTTCCCGGCCCAATCTTATTAGTGAGAGTACGGGGCGATGTCGGATAGTATTGGCCTGGAAGGCACGCTGCCATTGACGCTTTTGGGCAATGATGCCGAGCAACCGTAAAAGCCATTCGGCGAGCATAGCAATGAGTAACAGTATGTCGAAGCGTTTAGGGCAACGTGTTCTGCTATGACGGAGCCCAAGCCGTACTGAGGGCTTTTAATATCGCGGAAACTTTCTTCTATTTGCATTCGCTTGGCATAGAGGTTGACGAGTTTCTTTGAGGACAGTGATTCCGCGGGGATATTCGTTACCAGTAGCCAGGGCTCTTTACTGCTATCCCGATAGTTTTGTTGTGCATTGTGATGACGCCCTGCTTTGGAAGAGCGGTTGTCTTTTCGTCCTTTGGATTTAGCTTTATACAAATGTAAACAAGCATTAATCGGGCTTTTGCGGCCTAGTTCACCGACGCCCAGGTAACGCGCTCTAGCGTTAGCCGAGGGATAATAAGACTTGTTGCTACGCCATGTAGATTGGCCATATTCACGAAAGCCGACTTCACCGCGGACACGCCCAAGCCAAAACCAACCAAGCTTTTCAACTTCCCGAAACCAGGTGTTGCGATAGCCGGCATCGGTGACGATAAGAGGACAACAACGCTCAGACAATATGGTAGCCAGTTCACGCAGAAAGGGATTGTGACTGACTGGTGAGTTGTACTGAGAAAAAGGAAATACCCGCTCATAGAGGATGACGGAGGGCCCTTCAAAACTCACCGAGGCACGTAGAGTTTGATGGCGCATTTGTTCTCTAACATCAGACCAATCAATGAGAATTATTGGCATCAGATTCGCCCCGCAGAGAAGTCGGGCATGCCAACGGTAAATATCCAGCCTCTCGTTGTGTAAGGCTTGATTACCCAGCAAACGGTCAATACGTTTAATATTGTGTTTAGCCGCGACTGGTCCCGATATATTTCGGCCCAGTTCGGTCAATGATAACTGTTGGCCATCCAACAAAGATTGAACAGCGACCATCAGTGAAGAAAGTCGTTTCTGATGCAAATTAGGGCATTGATTCTTAAGTAAATCATGTAAGATAAAGATGTCACGCATGGTGTGTTGTTCTGGTATGTTTTTGGCGAAATGCATTAGATTAAATTGCGCCATGCGTGGCTATATTATTGAATCTGCTTTAATTTATGAGGAGATTCGTTAGCTTGGGGCGTTATGTGCAATAATCACGGAGGATTTAATTGAAAATTTCAAAAGTTACACTTATCACCACTTTTACAGTTTTTATGAGTGCATGTTCTTTAAAATCTGGTTACGACTCTACCAATTCAACTGCACTTGTTAAGAAAAACGCAGAACTAGCATTACAAGATTGTGGCAAAGGTAATGTCAAAGAGGTTTCAACTAAAGGTTATAAGTGTCGTTAGTAACACTGGCGCATATGATCGGGTAGCCGGAGGTGTCTAGCCTCCAGCCCCCACAACACCCTGCATGCGGCTCCGCACAGGGCGTTTCCTGAAAACATTTAAAACATGATGGCCGATTAGCTCCCTCATGCCCCAATTATGGCTTCTGATTTTGCGCCACTGTACCTAAATCCGGTCGGATACAGTACAAGTGAGCTGCACAGGCTCCTAATTGATTTTCAGGGTCAGGCCTTCACCGTATCCCAACCATTACGATGGGCATTTGGCTACTATGCCGTCTGCTGACTTCTGCTTTATCACCGCCATAGTTGCCTGTAGCGGCGCTATCGGTTTGCATCGAATTCGCTCGTAGAGCAGATCTCTGGAAGGCTAGTCCCACCACAGGTAAGAGCATGCACTGTCTCTGCACTGCTGCATCATTTGCGGTGGCCGTTAGATCACATGGTTTCGTTGTCTTCTGCCAACTCACCTTCAGCCTACGCCTCATATGATATTTTTGTTCATCAGCTCGCAGATTTGCTAGCGGCTTCCTCCAGACTATCTCTCACGATTTAGCCCTTGCCATTCGCTAGTAGTTAGCGTTGAATAACAGTGTGTTAAACAACGGTGATCTTCCTACAGAGAACTTTCACCTCATCAGTCTATGCTCGTGGGTCAATCACGGTTAAGTGATTGTCATCATAACGCCCTCGTAGGTTGTGCCACCTTTCGTGGCCTGATCCGAATGCGTTAGCTCAAGCTCGTTTATCATGCAGGTACCCGGCTCAGTCTTAATTTGGGATTAACCGGAGTGAGTACCACTTCTTTTGCGATTGCCCAGATGTAGGCGGCCATTTCTCTGGCGATTGCCGTAAAAATGAGATTGTAATGTTTGCCTTTTTTACTCATACGCTGATAGCGTTTGCACAGGCGAAGCTGTGCTTTCCAGGCTATATCGACAATGTCTTTGGGTAAGCCTTCCTGCCTTAATTGTAATTCGGTAGAGACATTTGCCGGATAACGATAGCTGTGTGCCCCTTCAATGAGTAAACGCCTTGCTCGGCCGTTACCGGATTTGGTAATTGCTCCCAAATGCCGTTTACCACAAGAGGATTGTTCACTGGGCACTAAACCTAAATACGCCATGAGTTTTCTGGGATGGTCGAAGCGGTGTAAATCACCGAGTTCAGCAATGACCCCAACCGCTACCAGCAATCTGACACCCCGCATAGCCTGAATGGCTTGCACTACCGGATAATAACGCCACTGGTGAACATGATGAGTGAGTTATCCAGCCTCTCTAGTCGACGAATGCGTTCGTCAATGGTCTGAAGTTGTTCCTGCAAAACAATTTGCTGGGTCGGATGGGGCAATATCAGTTCAGTGAGCCACCGCAGGTGTTTCTTCGACCAGTTGGCCGTGCCTTCATAACGAATGTTGTTTCGAAGCAGTAAGGCCTTAAGCTGATACTTCGCTTCTTTTAAATCCTTCATTGCCGCTTCGCGAACACGGGATAAATTCCGATCATAGACAACGTGCAGAGTCGCGCCAGGATATTTAGATTCAAACTGGCGAATAAGCTTTTTAACGCTGACTTTTGAAGAGGGGATGTGCCCGTAATGAACAGGTACAGCACCACGCTGTTCTTCACAATACGCCACTTCATGAAATTCTTTGTGCGTATCCAATCCGATAAAAATTATGCTATGTTTATTCATGCTAGCCTCCAAATTGATTTAATGCGGAGGCTAGCATTTCACAGGGAGTCATTGTTTCTAGGCACTTATGTTCAGCATTACGGATTTCAAGTTGTATCGATTATGGTGGCTGCTTTATGGAGTCCCATATCTGGGGTTGATGGTCTTTTGGTATTTTGACCCTGATGAAAGTTCTCTGTTAACTCATCTGAGCCATTTTGTTTCTATAGTGGTTTCACTCGGTGTTATATTTTACGCAATTGGCGCTAAAGTGATTAACAGGACGTTTTGGCAATTATTCTTACCAATAGCTCTTATCGAAGAACATTGGAACTTTTACAGCGATCTTGGTGGCACATGGGATGAATTTATTGTGCCTAATCCCGAATTCAGATAATAAGTGCACCACTCATGGTTAAAGGGTGACAGACGATCAACTGCCTGTTGGTGGTATTCTAAAGTCGCCAAACAATTAGAGTATTACCATGAGTTACAAGCAGTTGATCGAGGGACAAAGATACCAGATCGAAGCCTACTTATGCGAGGGTTTCAGTTATCGGGAGATTGGAAAGCGTCTGAGTGTAAGTCACAGCACCATTAGTCGTGAAGTTAAGCGCAATCGAATTCGAGATAGCCATTACCTACCGGAAGTCGCTCAGGCCAAGGCATTAAAACGGCGTTGTCAGGCCGCAAAGTACAGGATATCTGAACTGACGATTACCTTTGTTGAGTTCGGGCTTAACGAAAAGTGGAGCCCTGAGCAGATTACTGGTGTAGGTAAAATCATCGGTCATCACGTCAGCCATGAATGGATTTATGGCTACGTTCAGCGTGATAAATTAAGCGGCGGTAAATTGTATAAACAGCTACGCCAGAGCCACCGAAGATACCGTAAAGGTAGCCGCGCGAAGCGTGTAATTATCCCAAATCGCGTTGGCATAGAGCATCGTCCCGCTATCGTGAACAAGAAGAAGCGGTTCGGTGACTGGGAAGCTGACACGGTTTTAGGCAAGCAAGGAACGGGCGCGATTGTTAGCTTGGTGGAGCGTAAAAGTAAGCTGTATCTGATACGCAAAGTGCCAGCGAAAAGTGCAGCCGATGTGGCCCGTGCCATGGTTGGCATGTTGTGGAAATATCGCAGTCATGTCCGAACTATCACGGCGGACAACGGCAGCGAATTCTGTGATCACGAGCTGGTCGCAGAGAAGCTTAAAACGGATATTTACTTCGCGAACCCTTATTCTTCCTGGGAGCGCGGACTGAATGAAAACTTTAACGGTTTGCTTCGCCAATACATACGTAAAGGCTCCGATTTGCGGACAGTAACGGACAAGCAAATTGCTCAGATTGAACGGGCATTAAATGCCAGGCCGAGAAAGTGTCTCGGCTTCAGGCAACCTGTCGCGATATTCAATGAATTACGCAAGGCTGCCTAATTTAGCGAGTGGTGCACTTCGGAGTTGAATTCGCGATCTAGTTGTATCAATTCCTTTTATTGCTATCTACTTTTACGCATTTAAGAGAAATGAGATCTGGTCGGCACGTGCCTAACAACAAACAATTATGGCGTCCGCTAGGGCGGGCTGGGACACAAACACGCCGGCTCTGCTTCGCAGTATAGCCCATGCGTTTGTGCCACCAAATTAGGGCGTGACATGCCTTTGAATAGGGAAGTTTGTGACAATACTTGAAAAAGTTTCTACCGTTTGCGGAATCCTGAGCGCAATATTAGTTCTCAGAGCGAGCCATTTAGTTGCGAGTAATTTTCCAAAACGTAATGTTGTTGAAAACTTTGAAGGCAAATCCATTTGGGCTGTCATATCATTGAACGGTATAAATTTTAATGTAGTGATTAAAGTCAACCAATCTCAAATAGCAATTCTGTCAAGGTTTCCAAGCATTGGTTTAACATTAAATATAAGCGAACTAAAGAGCTTCAAAATTAGGTCTTTTTTGGGTTCAAGGTTCAGGATTATCTCGGATGATCCATATGTAAATCATATGTTTAAAGAAATGATTATTTCTCATAGGGCAGCAAAGAAAATCCGCGCATATTCTAGTGGCAGATTTGAGCTTAACGGCATATAACAAACCAATCTTGTTCAGCCAGCAAGCTGGCTTGGGAAAATTACTTGCTGCCACTTTGTGGCAAAATACTCATAATTTCCCCAAATTGGGGCATTACATTTTTAATCAGCACCGATTCTAGTTCAATATAAGGGTAAAATATGGAATCAGACTTAATAATTATGTTTTTAACTGTAGCGTTAGCTCATTTTTTAGCCTTGCTAAGTCCTGGCCCTGATTTTGTCCTCGTTGTGAAAAGTGCAATTAAGAACGATAGAAGTAAGGCCGTCGGTGTGGCTGCTGGCATATCAAGTGCTAACGCGTTATATATAGCTTTGTGCTTAATTGGAGTTGGTGCAATATTGGCAAGTTCTGTTTGGCTTATGGTTACCTTGAAAATTATTGGGGGACTATTCCTTATGTTTCTCGCATTTCAGGCCCTTCGCGCCAAAAGAGATGCTTATGCTGAATTGTCCTTAGAAAGTGATAAACCTGAATCGGGTAAATCTAGCTTCCTGAAAGAGTTTATTGTTGGGTTCATGTCAGGAATCCTGAACCCCAAGAACCTCTTGTTTTATCTGAGCTTATTTACTGTTGTCTTAACAAATGATGTAAGTATAACCTTTAAACTTGTATTGGGTGCATGGATGACGCTTGTAGTTTTCTTATGGGATACTGCTATCATTTTCCTACTATCTAGGAAAAAAATAAGAAGTAACTTTACAAAGTTAGCCTTCTACATCGACAAGTTCACAGGTGCAATCTTAGGCTTTGTGGGCTTTTCAATTATTAAGTCTGCATTTTCAAAATAAAAATGTAATCGGGTAGCCGGAGGTGTCTAGCCTCCAGCCCCCACAACACCCTGCACCGAAATGTCGGCCCAGACGACTCCGCACAGGGCGTTTCATTTAGGTTAGTGAAGCGCAATTCATCCATCACGTAGTGAATAAAGCCCTTCGGATTTTAGGTAAACAAGTGATAGTGCCTGATTGATCCCCGGGGATTTTGCACTTCGCCATGGCCCTTTGCTGTTGATACCACACGCCACCGCAACTTGATCATGCACGCCCAGTCTCATTAAGTTTCGTACCTTGGTGCGCGGCTTTCGCCACTGACGCCTGTAAGCCATTCCTACTCTGCGCCGGATCCAGTCCTACACAGCGTTGATATCCACTGGCGATTCCAAAGTAATTTATCCAGCCTCGAAGATATTGGCTGAGCTTAGAGAGTTGGTAATGCATCGATACGCCCCAGTTGCGGTTCGTTAATCATCGAACCTGTTGTTTAAACTTCATCAGGGTCTTCGGGTGCCATTGAATGCGGCCTGCCTTGAAGGTAAATCCACGGAATTTGCTTTCACTGGTTTTAACGACGTGGCTTTTGGTTGTATTAACAACCAGCTTCAAGCGGTGGCACAGGAATCTGCTGATACTGTTGAGCACGCGTTCACCCGAACGGCACGTCTTTACCAGTATGGTAAAATCGTCCGTGTACCGGGCAAATTTGTGACCCCGTTTCTCAAGCTCTTTGTCTAACGGGTCGAGCATGATGTTTACCAACAGCGGCGATAATGGCCCGCCCTGAGGAACACCGTCTCGACTCTCACCATATAACTGGTTATCGATTATCTTAGCTCGTAAGTAGCGTTTAATCAGTTTAAGTAATCGCTTATCCTTCACTTTGTAGCCAAGGTAGGTCATGAGTAAATCGTGATTAATGCGGTCAAAGAACTTAGACAGAACAACATCCTCGGCAAAACGGCGTCCCGTTTCTATAATGTTGTTTACCTGTTTCACGGCTTGTTGCCCATTTCGATTTGGCCTGAACCCAAAGCTATTATCTGAGAAGGTTGGGTCGAAAACAGGCGTAAGGATTTGGGCAATCGCTTGTTGGAACACACGATCAACGATAGTTGGGATCCCTAACTGACGTTTTCCGCCATCAGGTTTATCAATCTCAACGCGCTTCACAGATGAAGGTTGGTATTGGCCTGAGCGAAGCTCAATCATAATACGTTTCCAGTTTCCGGCGTTTGCCCAAGCGGGGAAGTCATCAACGGTCATGCCATCAATGCCAGCAGCCCCTTTGTTGGCTCGAACTTGTTTCCAGGCCGCCACAACATTCGAAGGCTTAAGGATCAGTTCGAGTAGATTTGCACTAAAGGCTGGCTGCTCATCAGTACGCTGAGTCACGTCACTACCGGACGGCATTCGTGTGTTCAAGTCTGACAAGGCTCCTCCTTTGTTATAAGTGTTCCGGCGGGCCGGCACCCGGATTCACCGTGTCCCAACCATTACGCTGGGCATTTGGCTACTATGCCGTCTGCTGACTTCTGCTCTATCACCGCCCCAGTTACCTGTGACAGCGCTATCGGTTTGCATCGAATTCGCTCGCAGTGGATGATGCCTTTCCTCTGCGCCAATGCACTTGTATACCAGAGCCTTACTGGTATTTACCGATCGCTCGCAGAGCAGATCTCTGGAAGGCCAGTCCCACCACAGATAAGAGCATGCACTATCTCTGCACTGCTGCATCATTTACGGTGGCCGTTAGATCACATGGTTTCGTTGTTTTGTGCCAACTCACCTTCAGCCTACGCCTCATATGATGTTTTTGTTCATCAGCTCGCAGATTTGCTAGCGGCTTCCTCCAGACTATCTCTCACGATTTAGCCCTTGCCATTCGCTAGTAGTTAGCGTTGAATAACAGTGTGTTAAACAACGGTGATCTTCCTACAGAGGACTTTCACCTCATTAGTTCATGCCCGTGCTAGGCGTACACAAGTAAATCCAGGTGACGCCTTACGACGCACCTGTTTTAGGCGTTAGCCTCACATAAATCGAAGAAGGAAAGAAATGCACACATCTAAAAAACCAATAGGACTTTGGTCTGCTGTTGCTATGGGTATTGGAGCAATGGTTGGTGCTGGCATTTTTGCACTATTAGGTGAAGCCAGCAGCATTTCAGGAAGTGCCGTTTACATCTCGTTTATTATCGGTGGGATTATTGCTTTATTTAGTGGTTACTCACTAGGTAAATTGGGTGCTCGATATCCCTCATCTGGCGGCATTATTGAGTATTTATCTCAAGCCTTTGGGGTGGGGACGTTTACAGGTAGCATGGGCGTTATGATGTATTTCGCCGCCGTAGTTTCAATCAGTCTCATCGCCAAAGCCTTTGGTAATTATGCCGCGACATTTTTTCCACTTAATGGTGAAAACAATTATTTACACCATGTTTTTTCAATCAGCATTGTATGTTTCTTTGTTCTTATCAACCTTAAAGGTGCAAAAGATGTAGCTGTTTGGGAAAGAGTTACGGTTGGTATAAAATTTATCGTTTTAGCTGTTTTATCTGTTGCAGGGATTATAGCCCTTAAACCTGAACTATTAGCTACACAGCATTATCCACCGGTATCTAATATATTTTTTAGTTTGGCTATTACTTTCTTTGCTTATGAAGGTTTCAGGGTTATCACCAATACTGCGGAGGATATGCCAAACCCCGCTAAAACATTACCACAAGCCATGGTTTTGTCGATTTTGCTTGTAATGCTTCTTTATGTTGCCATTGCTTTTGCGGTTTTTGGAAACCTACCAGTCGATAAAGTGATTGCTGCAAAAGACTTTGCTCTGGCACAAGCGGCAATGCCTGTATTTGGCCAGGTTGGATTCACTGTCGTCGCTATTACCGCTTTAGTTGCTACTGCATCAGCAATCAATGCTAATTTATATGCCGTTACCAATATTACTTATCAATTGGCCAAAGATGGTGAACTGCCATCTGAATTTGGTAAACCGATAGCCCATAGTCGTGAAGGGCTCGTTATTAGTGCTGTTTTCATTATCCTATCTTTACTATTATTTGACCTGTCAGAAATAGCAGCGATTGGATCAATATCTATTCTGTTTATTCATACGGTCACTCACATTGGCCATTTGAAACTAATTTCTGAGACAGGAGCGTCAAGACTACTTGTTGTATTAGCTGCATTGTTTAGCTCTGTGGCTATGCTGTTGGCATTGGACTATGTTTCAAAAAATTCTGATCACGTCATTGCTGTTCTTATTGGTTTTGTATCGGTTGCTGTGGCCACTGAAATAGTTCTACAAACAATGGCTAAAAGGAAAATCCGCCCTAGGATTTAATGAGCAACAAAAGGCTAACACACATGATCCACACGACGTTGTACTTGCGGGTCTGGGTAATAGCCCCGCATGGAGTGCGTCTGCCGCCGTAATAACTCCCGGATTGCGCGTTTTTCTTTTGGGTAAACATAAGCTAAGGGGAAATTACCTCCCCGAATGAGTTTCGCGATTTTATATGTATCAATTTTATCGTTCCTGGTTTTACCACCATGAATGGCCTTCATGTAAAGGGCATAGCCGAGTATGAAATCGATATTGTGATGTTCACAAAAGTCACTGAGCCAGTACCAGCAATGCATACATTCCGCACCTAAATGTTGCCGATATACGGGGAAAGCAGTTTGAAGAGTTCATCGGGTGAATCTTTTAACTTCTTATGAACCAGTACTTCGCCACGTTCATCAAGAATGCATAGATAGAGCATCCGTGCATGAAGATCGATTCCGCAGTAAAAAGGATATAAGTTCGTATAAAATTGCTTTGAGTCTTCTCCGTTTTGGGTTTGGTCGCCTTCCAACTTAGCCAATTTGGCTAAGCTGGGGAGAAGGCTCAATAAGTATCAAGCGGGTCAAGGTCGCTCCCTGCGGTCGCTAGGGCCGCCAAAAAGCGCTGGTCCCTTACCCTGATCGCTATGCGTCAAAAGGAAATTCATGTCAAAAGTAACATTGAAAGGCTTTATTTTAGTTCCTGAGTCGGATCTTGAATTAGTAAAAAGAGAGTTGGTAAACCATAAACGCCTTACTCTCGAAGAAACTGGCTGTATCACGTTTAGTGTCACTCAAAATTCGGAAAGTTCTCTTCGTTTCGACGTTTATGAAGAATTCGCGGATAAAGCGTCTTTTGAACAACATCAGAAAAGAGTGAAAGCTTCTCATTGGGGTAAAGTGACAGCTAATGTTGAACGTCACTATGAAATCTTGGAGTAAACGCATACAACCAATTCAAGCAAATTCGCAACGCGTGGCAGTTTTGGTTTGCAGTGAGTTTTGTGTTTAAGGTGCAATGCGGTAGCTTTATGCAGTGCGTTGCTCATTACTTAATCGGGGCGTTAGGTGCTTGGCGTAAATTTGAAGCTATTATGGAAGATATTGATAGCAATTATTTTAGAAATAGTGCTTCTTTATCCAATCACATCAATGTTTAGTACATGTGCTACGTTCCCATTAGAAGAGTTATTCTTTGCTTTATATTGGCCGGGGGCAAAGTGGTTACTCTATCATGGGTTCAATCATTTTTGGGCTACGTTCTTTGTTATAGCAATCCCAAATAATTTGTTTTTTTGCTTTTTTTATTTGTTTTTCTATAAGTTACAAAATAGTTTAAAAAAAGAATAATGCAGTACTTGTGTATAGAAGTCGCACCTAAAAAATCATGTCCCCCGTCAGGGCGAGCTGTTACACGAACAGGCCGTCGATATCGCAACATTGCAAACGGTCTGCGGGACAATTACGCGGAGACGTCGTTTTTAGCGGTGTATTTGTGACCCTAAATAGGGCGTTTGGCATTCAGGGAGGAAAGATGCATTCTGCCAGTAATAAATATCTTCTGTTTGCGGCACTAGGTTGTTTTGTAGCTGCACTTGCTCATCTGGGCTGTATTCTATTTGGAGGCGACTGGTATCGCTTTTTTGGGGCTGGTGAGCAGATGGCCCGGATGGCAGAGCAGGGGCATTGGTACCCAACAATAGTGACGTCTGCCATTGTCTTGGTACTTTTGATTTGGACGCTTTATGGGCTGTCGGGTGCCGGAACAATTAAACGCTTACCGTTAACAAAATTGGCGTTAGTTCTTATTGCCGGTATGTTTTTATTTCGTGGCGTTTTCTTTCTGAGGTTAATGCCTATGTTCCCGGAAAACAGTCTGACATTCTGGTTAATTAGTTCCGGTATATGTTTGTTTATAGGCGGCCTTTTTGCGGTAGGTGCCTGGCAGCAATGGTCAGCTTTAAGTGGTAAAGATACCTGACAAAGCGTTGAATATCGTTTGTTTTGTTCACGGGGACCTTAAATGCCAGGCGTTATTGGCAATTTAACTGCTGCGTTTTTTCGCGGAGACGTCAATGGACGAAAAAGATGAAAAGGCAAAGCGGATGTCAGAGAGTGAGGCAAAGCTTCTTTAAGTGGTGACTGCCCGGTGAAGATTCGGAAGAACTTAGAAAACTCAAAAAGTTTTCCTGGCTCACGGTGTATAAAACTGCGCTACTTGAGGTAGTTATTAACTAATAAGGGAGTATCAGCAAGCAGTGGAAATTATATTAGTGCGTCACGGTCGACCGCAAAGGGCCAACAATGTGCCACTGAATGCCGCGGGATTTGCCAACTGGGTGAAAAATTACAATCACTCAGAGGTTTCAGAGCAGAGTCTGCCCTGTAAGACTAGCCAGGCTAAGTATAAAGGTCATTACCTTGTCTCGAGTGATCTGCCTCGAGCGGTGCATAGCTGCTTAATCTTTTCCGGTTGTCAGCCACAGTATCAATCGACGTTATTTCGTGAAATGGATATTCCCCGCTATAAGCTGCCTTTTACACTACGGGCATGGAACTGGGTTTATCTTAACCGGGTGCTATGGACGCTGGGTAAAAAGGGGCGATTTGAGTCTTATGTTCAGGCCAGAAAGCGAGCACAGTTAGCCGCCATTGAGCTCATAGCTATTGCGCAGCAACACGGTAAAGTCATCGTATTTTCACATGGCTATTTAATACTCCATATAAGAAAACATCTCCGTCGATATGGGTTAACCCAAACGCAAAAATCCAACCGCTACTGGGGTGTTTCGGCATTCAGTAATTAACCGTAAGTTAAAAAACGGAATGAAGTAAAATGAATATCTGGAATACTAACCAACTGGCCGCAGACTTAGCCAATGAGGCGCTGAGTCAGAAGCAGAAAGCCCAATACTATATCGCCTGTTTCTATTTGCAGATAGCTGCCACGGTGTTACCGATGTATTTTCTGGGCTATTCGTATTATTTGAATATAGTGACCTTTGCCTCCTACGTTGCAACACTGGTGGTGTTTCATGTTGGGGCACTGAGCGTCTACAAGGCGTGTTCTGGTTATAAAAAAGCCGGGGTATTAGATACCATTGTGGTGTTAACGTTGCCGGTGAGTCTTAAAATTCAACTTATTTACTGGCTGGTTTATGCGTTGGTTGCATTGCTCTTTGCAGGTCAACAGTCAGGGGCCTATATTTGGTTGCTATACAGCTTTGCAGCGATGCCGGTAATGGTCTGGTGTCAGTTTTATTTTATTAAAAGGGCGGTTAATCAAAATTATGCTTAGTCAGTTTACGCGAAATATCACCGGTGATGTACAGCAAGAAATAGCGTTATCTGAATCTCACCAAGCAGCAGGCCGATTCAACGAGGCTTTTACACACCTTGAGAATGCCCATGTGTTAGGTCAGTCATCCACCTGGTGGCATATTCGGGTCCATTGGCTCATGTTACTGTGGGCTCTGCGACACAAGAACTTGCGCGAATGTATTGGTCAGCTTGTACGAATAATCGGCGCTGCCACAAAAACCGCGATTGGCCTGGTGCCTGTTGGCAATACGGGCGGTGCCAATATCAGTCCTTTTAAAACTCTGCCGTTAAAACCCGAACATCAGACGGCTATTCAGAAAGCGAAAAGCTGTAATGGCTTTACTCCCCGCGACAATTAAACTCATTCCCCGCGATACCTGTACACTGAATAGTCCGTTTTCCCCGACAGAAATAACCCAACGGCTACAACAACATACGGGGGCCTTTGGATTTGAGTTTAAAGGGCGGGCAGGCCAGTACGATGTTAAGCTAATGCGCAACATTGCTTAACAGAGCTCTTCCTTAGCGGTTATTGAAGGCAAAATTAAACCCGCCGCTAGTGGTTGTCATATTAATGTGACTATGCGACTGCATTTGCTGGTTAGCTTTTTTATGCTGCTCTGGTTTAGTTTTACCGGTATAGCCTGCTTCTTTTCATTATCAAACCTACACCGGTTCTCCTTACCTATGTGAATTCCTTTTGCAATGATGATTTTTGGTGTGGTAATGGTTGCCAGTGGTTTCTGGTATGAGGCCTGTAAGCAAAAAAAAGCGATTAACGGAAATACTCACGCAGGCGGCATGATCTTGTTCGAGAAGTTGTCTGTGTTCGGCTTCCCGCTTTTTAAGAGTGTTCTAGAACAAAAAGGGAGCTGTTAACAGCTCCCTTTGGCATATGTACTGCGTTGGTTAATGGAGCCGCTTTCTGCGGCGGCTGACTAACGCAATAATTAATCCACCGAGCCATACCAGAGACAGGCTGCCACCACCGCCACTGGGTCGATTTGTGACCGTAACCGTCACTGTTTCCGTAACGGTGTTTTGACCGTCGGTAGCGGTAACCGTAAAGCTTACTGAGGTACTATCGTCGGTATCCGGTGCGGTAGAGCTAAAGGTAGAGCCCTGAACGCCATTGATCATAAACACAATCTCATCATCTTCAGGGTCTGTTGCACTGGCTATGATGGTGATGGTTGAGCCTTCCTGCACGCTTGATGGTGCTGTAACGGTCAGTACCGGTGGCTGATTCGGGGTAACCGTAATGTCTACGGTAGCGGTGTCGGTAAAGCCATACTCATCGGTGGCCGTTACCTGCAAACGCAACGCGGTGTCAGCGTCAACTGAAGCGGGTGTTATCGTTACCACTTCGCCCGCCACATTAATTGCCGCTGCCGGACCGCTCAGCTGCTGAACACTCAGGCTTACATTGTCGCCATTGGCATCGGTAACCGAGATTGGCAATATTGACGCTTGTAATTCTGTCAGGCTAATGCTCGCCTGTTTACTGCCGTCGATCAGCAGTTCTGGAGCGGCGTGCATTTGCACTTCAGTATTCACTTCGCCAATTTCTTCCTGGGTACCTGGTATATTAGGTACCTGAGAGGTAACGGTCACTGGAAGTGAGCCAGTCAGCTCGGCATCAGTATCTACCTGCAGTCTAAAATCAAGGGTCGTTGGTCCGGTGGCTGTGGTGGCTGTTTGTGGTGTCAGACACAACACCGTACCCGACTGAATAAGCGATTCCACTTCGCCGTCAGGGCTATTGGCATTAGCAGAATTAAAGGCCAGGGTGGAGCCCAGTTTACCTTCCCGATTCTGCCAACCTACGGTGCCGGCTAAAGATTCCGTGCCGCTGCGTACATTCTGGTAGGCATAAATTACAGCAGGCTCGCCAGGGCCAGCATTGTGATTCAGGATAACCTGTATATCAGCGCCATAATCGCCAGATTGTAAGCCTTTCCATTCAACAACCGTCGTTGCACCATTATTAAGGGTCGCTACGGTAATCCCTGAGCCTGCGTCAGCACTAAAAGTCCAGTCACGCCACAGAGGCGCTAATACTGCACTGCCGTATGATTCATCGGCCAGCATTCGGTTGATAGCCGGGAAGGGAGTTACGGCAGCGGATGCAGGCGTAATAAAGCCCTTGGAAGACACCGCAATGCCATTCCATTGTTCGCCTAATACATTAACCGGTACCGGGAAGGCGGCCAGTAGCTCACCACCAGTGCTTTGCAGGGGCTGATAACCCAGCGCTGACAAGTCGATGTAACCACCATTGCTGTTGGTATCAACCCGGCAGTGACCGTCCGATACGGGTGTGGTAACCGAATAGCCGGATATACCAGCGGTTACGTTCTGGGTAATCGACCAGCTGATAGTATCGCCGTTTACGGCGCCACCATCGGTTACACTGCCAGCAACTACGCTGGTGCCATCGGGAATGGTCACGTCAATTTCGTAGTTGCGATCTTCGGTACTGGTATTGGTCAGCACATTTACCGTGTAATCCACTGTATCACCCGGCGACACGCGATCGCTGCCATCCACTGCCAGCTGTACGTCGTTTTCACCACGGATAATATCGACCGGGATAATGCCCAGGTTGTCCGGCGTTTGTGCACTGCTACCCAAAGCGACACTGGCGTAAAAGCGATCGCCCGGAATACTGTTGTCCAGCGACCATAATAAGCGCATGTCGAACGGCTCACGCAAAGCTACCGAAGTGGGGGCGTCTATGGTAAGAGAACCGTCGCTGCTGTTGCCTACTAAGGCATAGTCGAGGGTAAAGCTGTCTTGCTGCAGGGTGCTACCGGTAAAGTTGTGAACATAAATACGGTAGTTTCCTGCCAGTGGCGACTCAATACTAATGTACTCATTCCAGCTGTAACCGGCACTAATGGCAAGGAGCTCATCTTCGTCAAAAATGCCATCACTGTCATTGTCATAGGCAATATACAAATCCAGGTCCGGCGCACTCGATGCGGTGGTTTGTGCAACAAACCGTGGGGTACCTTCGTCGACCACCACATCCAGGGTATACACACCGTCATTCAGGTTGTCATAAAAGTCGCTGGGGTCACTGTCCTCGGCAACATTGCCCGACACCTTAGTGCCCATGGTCAGGCCCGTTACTTCATAGGCGAAATCGGTAATTTCGATAGCCAGCAGGTCTTCAAGGACCGCCGAATCAGCATCACGTCGACTGGTTCGCTCCACAAAGTTCGGGAAGTTACCGTTGGAAGCGACCACCGCAATGGGCATATGCTGGGGATTATCATCGTTACTATTAATGAGTACGTCACCATATACCCAGTCATTGTCGACCACGTTCCATGCACTGAGCGTAAACGTCACGGTTTGTGACTGACCTGCTGATAGCGTCATACTGGCAGGTTGGGCTTCAAGAACCAGGCCGCTATCCATATCATCCAGGCTGAATGTCCAGGTGCCATTACGGGTTGCGGTAAAAGTGCGCTGCCAGGTACATTCGATCAGGCAGTTGTTATCTACCAGAGCTGGTATATTAAGCGTTTTGGGCTCACCGCCAATGGTCGGATCTGCGGCCTCGTAATTGGCCTGGGTTTCTTCCATTACCAGGCCGGCATTGGCTGCGGCATCTATTTGAATACGGCCAGCGCCCATATCCAGCCAGTTGGCCTGGGCGGTAGTGCCATTTATACCAATATCGGTTTCGGCTGTCATCATCAGTGCCGAGCGGATGGCGTCAGCACTCCAGTCCGGGTGCAACTCGCGTAACAGCAGTGCTGCACCGGCAACGTGGGGCGATGCCATGGATGTGCCATCCAGATAGGCATAGTCTGCCGGGGCAGGGCCGGTGGTTTCATGACCATAATGCTCATCAGAATAGGCTGCGTAAATATCTACGCCTGGCGCACTTACCATAGGTAATAACGTGCTGAACTGTGTATTGGGACCGCGTGAAGAGAAGCTTGCTACCTTATCGGCAAGGGTACTGTCTACCGATCGAATGCCTGCTGTTGCCGTGATGGTCGCACGATGATTGCTGCCTGAAGCGAGCCAGGTTTTTAACCGGTCGCCATCCGCAGCGGCAATGTGGATCCCGGGAATAACATATACGTCGGGTACAACGTTTTCGGCGTCGCCTTCTACATTAGAAAGCACGTAACCACCTGCGCCACCCTGGGCTACGTTAATGGCTTTTTGAATGCGGGCAATATCGCCGCGATCACACACTACTATCTCACCATTAAAGGTGCCTGCCGGATAGGGTTCAAGGCACTGAGCAGGATCGCCGTTTGGATCGTTGGCGTTAGGGTAGTCGCCGGCATACACAATGTCTGCCGTGATAGCACCGGTATTACTTTGCCCGCTAATCGTTGCCGGAGCGCCGGAGCCGCCGGTAAAACTGCCAATGGATTTTGAAAGATCCAGGGTCCGGCCATGGGTGGTGGCCGCTACAGGGGTAAGCCAGGGTGATAGCTTATCGCTGGTCGAAGCGTCCGGGCCATCATTACCTGCCGAATGGGCCACAAAAATACCGGCATTATTTGCCGATAACCAGGCTTCGCTGAGGGTATTCCCCCACACTTCCTCACCACCGGAAATAGAATAATTAATCGCATCTACCACACCACTGGCGATTGCATCATCAATAGCCGTTACTGCCAGGCTAGCGTAACAGCCGTTGTATTCATCGTCGTTTTCGCCGGGTAAACAGACCTGGAACGAAATGATATTGGCGTGAGGCGCAATACCGCTAATTTGGTCAAAGGTAAATTCTCCGGCGTAGCCGTCACTTTCTTCCAGATCATACGCTAGTCCTACAGAGGGAACGTCATAAAGAATATTACCTGCTGCCGTACCCGCCACATGGGAGCCGTGACCGTTATAGTCTTCACCGTTACGGGGCAAGCCCGGAGGAAAAACGTCGGTATCGGCGTACTGATTGGTAATGAGTGGATAACTGTAAACACCTATCAGTTTATCGTTACATAACGTCGGATAACTGCCAGCACAGTCTCCCAGATAGTTGCCACTGCCGAGGGGGTTGGTATGGGTGTAACCATCACCGCCGGTGGCAGCAAAAGAGGGATGATCAGTATTGATACCGGTATCAAATATGGCCACCACCGTACCTTCGCCCTGCGCATTGGTACCTGCCAGTGTTGCCCCGGCCCAAACGCCGGTTGCGCCGGTCAGTTGAGGGCTGGTATCAGAGCTGAGTTTAAGTTTGCGATCGGCCTTTACCGACTTCACTCCACTCAGCGCTTTGACTTTTTCTGCTTGCGCTGGCGTCAACTGGAGCACCATACCGTTAATGGCAAACTGCAACTGGCGGGTGGCGCTAGCCTGACCAGTGATTTGGGCAATTTTACTCAGCACGGTTTGTTGTCGCTGCTGTAAATATTCACGGTAGGCCGAGACATGACTGGCTGAAGCATCCAGTTTACTGCGGTTAGCTTTGGCTACCCGCGATGTCTGCAAACTGGTTTTCGGATTAGTTGCCATGAAACCTTTTATGCCACCGTTATATTGGGCAACCGAAGGCTCATGCAACTGAATAATGTAAGTTTGTTTGCCATCAACCTGGGTTTTTATCTGATTTGTTGTCGGGTTGAGCCGATGAATGGGTTTATTGACCGATGTCGGCGCGATCTGCTGGGCGGCTGCAACAGAGGCATTAGCCAGTAAAATGGCACTAACAGCATGCGTGATCAACGATAATTGCTTCACATTAATACTCCATAGTGAAAAGAACGATGTCCTTGTTCTGTCGGGATTGTTTTTTATCACAGCCGCGCGGGATATGTAATGCCCGTTATCGTAAGTACGTGCCATGTCAGTAATTTGGACCGTTTTATCCTAAATAGTTCGTCTGAACTTAGCCTGAATTGCCCCGTTTTTTGAAGATTAAAATAGTCATCCCAATTTTGGGGATCCAGTTAGGATGATTAATTTAATAAAACGTAAACATATTGTTAATTCGGCAGGACGCTCCTGCTTAGGTTGCACTAGAGTGTACATAACCAATAAGGCGTTTTAGAGGAACCCTATGAACGACAGAAATCACCTCGGCAATGTGTCGATGACACATGATGTCAGGATAATAGAAAATGGGTTACTGGATATTCCGATGCTGGCCATTCTGGATGCAAACGGTACGGTTTATCCTCAAGCCAAAGAGCCAGAAATGAATCAGCAACTGGCCATTAAAATGTACCACACCATGCTGTATACCCGTATGTTGGATGAGCGCATGGTCGCCGCTCAGCGTCAGGGCCGGATCAGTTTCTATCTGGCCAGCACCGGTGAGGAAGCCGCAGTGGTGGGCAGTGCCGCAGCGCTATCGGCGGATGATATGATCATGAGTCAGTATCGTGAGCAGGGAGCCCTGGCATTTCGCGGATATACCTCTGCACAATTTATGAATCAGATGTTTTCCAATCACCTTGACCCCAATAAAGGGCGTCAGATGCCTATCCACTATGGTGATAAAGCCCTTAATTTTATGACTATTTCATCGCCGCTGGGAACGCAAATCCCACAGGCAGCTGGTTATGCTTACGGTCAGAAACTGGCCGGTAATGATGCGCTGACTATTTGTTACTTCGGCGAGGGCGCAGCCTCTGAAGGTGATTTCCATGCCGGCCTTAATATGGCAGCAGTGCTTAATTGCCCGGTGATCTTTTTCTGCCGTAATAATGGTTATGCTATTTCCACCCCGGCGGAGGAGCAGTTTGCCGGTGACGGTATAGCCTCACGGGGTATTGGTTATGGTGTGCGAACAATTCGGGTAGACGGTAATGATCCACTTGCTGTCTATAGTGCCACAATGAAAGCCCGTGAATTGGCTTTATCAGCCTCCCAACCGGTATTGATTGAGGCCATGACCTACCGTTTGGCTGCGCATTCTACTTCCGACGACCCGAGCGGTTACCGCTCGAAAAAAGAAGAAGAAAAGTGGCGCCTGAAGGATCCATTAGAGCGCTTCAAAGTGTGGTTAATGTCTAAAGGCTGGCTGAAGGAAGACGACACCGAAAACTACCTCAAAGAGGTGCGAAGCGACATTCTGCAGGCACTTAAAACGGCCGAAAAAGTCCCGGTTAATCCGATAAGCGATATTGTCGAAGACGTATACAGCGAAGTGCCATGGCACCTTAAAGCACAACGGGAAGCATTACTGGAGCACATCAAGCGCTACCCGGATAAATATCCTAAAACATCGGGCGAGGTAGGAAAGTAATGGCAAAGTTAAATTTACTTCAGGCAATTAATCAGGCCCTGATCACTGCCATGACCGAAGACGACAAAGTCGTGGTGTTTGGTGAAGACGTAGGCCATTTTGGGGGCGTGTTCCGGGCCACCAGTCATTTACAGGAAAAATTTGGTAAAGCCCGCTGTTTTAACACGCCGCTTACTGAACAGGGTATTATTGGTTTTGCCAACGGCCTTGCGGCCCAGGGAAGTGTGCCGGTGGCCGAGATCCAGTTTGGTGACTATATCTTTCCGGCTTTTGACCAGATAGTGAATGAAACGGCTAAGTTTCGCTATCGCTCTGGTGGTCAGTTCTCGTGTGGCTCACTCACCATCAGAACCCCTTACGGTGGAGGTATAGCGGGCGGCCATTATCATTCGCAGTCACCGGAAGCGTTTTTCAGTCATGTCCCTGGCCTTAAGGTGGTTGTGCCGCGCGATCCCTACCAGGCCAAGGGTTTGCTACTGGGGGCTATCCGCGATGACAACCCGGTGTTATTTATGGAACCCAAACGCCTTTACCGCGCCTCGGTGTGCGAGGTGCCGGAGGAAGATTATTCCATTGGCCCAGGCAAAGCCGAGGTGATTCAGGAAGGTAACGATATTACCTTGCTGGCCTGGGGCGCACAGGTAGAGATTATCCAAAAAGCTGCAGCCATGGCGCTGGATGACGGGGTATCCTGCGAAATCATTGATTTACGAAGTATTTTACCCTGGGATGCGCAAACCGTCGCGGAGTCTGTGATGAAAACCGGCCGCTTGCTAATTAACCATGAAGCGCCGGTAACGTCTGGATTTGGTAGCGAGATTGCCGCGCATATTCAGGAGCAGTGCTTCTTATATCTGGAGGCACCCATTACCCGGGTTTGCGGCCTCGATACGCCGTATCCGCTGGCGCACGAAAAAGAATACATGCCAGATGAATACAAGACTTACGAAGCCCTTAAACGCATGCTGAACTACTGAGGTAAATATGACAGATTTTATTTTGCCTGATATTGGCGAAGGCGTTGTCGAGTGTGAATTACTCGAGTGGCTTGTCAGTGAGGGTGATACGGTTGAAGAAGATCAACCGGTAGCAGAGGTGATGACCGATAAGGCCACCGTACAAATACCTGCCATTGATAGCGGCGTTATTACGCGGCTGTATTACAAGCCTGGTGATATAGCAAAAGTGCACGCGCCTTTATTTGAACTGAAACCTGCAGGAGCAGGAAGCACAGTTTCTTCGCAGCAAGAAGCGGAATCACCTCAATCACCAGAAAAAGCGGTTGAGATGCACTCGTCCGGTACAGCGGATAGCGCAGTAGAAACCTTTATTCTGCCGGACATTGGTGAAGGAATTGTCGAATGTGAAATCGTAAAATGGCACATTGATGCCGGGGATTTTGTCGCCGAAGATGATGTGGTTGTTGAAGTGATGACCGACAAAGCGGTGGTGGAAATTCCCGCTAAGCATGCCGGTACCCTGGTGAAGCGTTATCACGAAGTAGGGCAGATTGCCAAAGTGCATGAGCCTTTATTCGATTTATCGGTAGAGCAGGAGGGTGCAAGCGTATCTTCAGGCGCAACTACAGCCAGTTATCAAACAGCCGTGCAGGCATCCAAAACTGTGCCCACTGGTTTTCAGGAAGGCAGTGTTGAGCCACCCAGGGTTATTGAGGGGAAGGTCCCGGCCAGTCCGGCAGTCCGCCGCCTGGCAAAAGAGCACAATCTGGTGTTGAAGGACATTACCCCAACAGGTAAAAAAGGCCGGGTGCTCAAACAGGATGTACTCAATGCGCTGCAACAAGATCATCAGGGTACGCCGCCGCAAACGGCACACGGCGCAGCCATCCCGGCTGCGGTTGAACAGGCAAGCCGGACTGTACCATTAACCCCGGTGCAAAAAGCCATGGCGAAACAGATGGTTCGCTCGGTGAGTACGATCCCGCACTTTACTGTGTCGGATGATCTGGTGATGGATCCGCTTATTGAGCTAAAAGCATCATTAAGGGCACAATTTGCCGATGCTGATATTAAGCTGACTTTTATGCCGTTTTTCATCAAGGCGCTGTCATTATGCTTAACTGAGTATCCGCAGTTTAATGCCCGGTTGAGTGAGCATGGCAACGCCATGACCTACTTTGATGATCATAATATTGGTTTTGCGGTAGACAGTAATGCCGGTTTGCTGGTGCCAAACATTAAACAGGTCCAGAACCTGAGTGTGCTTGAAATTGCTGAGGCCATGCAGCGCATTGTTGTCGATGCCAAGCAGGGTAAGGTCAGCGGTAATGATTTGAAAGGCGGGACCATTAGCATTTCCAATGTGGGTGTACTGGGTGGTACTACGGCCACGCCGATTATCAATTATCCTGAACTGGCCATTGTGGCGCTGGGTAAAATTCAGCAGTTGCCGCGTTTTGATGCACAGCAACAGGTCATCAGTCAGTCTGTAATGCAGGTAAGCTGGTCCGCCGACCACCGGGTTATAGATGGTGCCACCATGGTGAGATTTAATAATTTATGGCTGGATTATCTGACCAATCCGCTCAAAATGTTAAGCAAACTACGTTAACCCTTTACGGCACTGGTATCTTGCTGCACCGGGCGATAAACTTGCGCGATTCGCGCAAGTTTCGCCTGTATCTGCGGTCAGCAGATCCTGATAACAGGTTTCAAGAGAGAGCACTATTTTGCTGAGTTACCAACACGGTTATCACGCCGGTAATCATGCCGACATCCTTAAACACCTCTGCTGGCAGGCGGTCATTAATCGTCTGAAGCAAAAAAACAAGCCGTTTAATCTGATTGATACTCATGGCGGCTCGGGCTGTTACAGCCTCGACTCTGAGCAGGCCAATAAAACCGGTGAGTATAAAGACGGTGTTGTTAAGCTGGATCAGTTCTCGCCGCAGGATCCGCTGTTAATCGAATATCTGGCGGCGCTGGCGCTGTACCGCAATAACAATGAGTACCCGGGGTCACCGGTTCTGGCAGCGGATTTACTGCGAACCAACGACGCATTGCACGTAATGGAATTACACCCAGGTGAATTTGCTAACTTGAAAGGGGTGTTAAAACGTCATAAAGGGCAGGGGCAGATCCACAGTCACTTTCGCGACGGCCTGGAGGGTCTGGTTGCATTGTCGCCGCCGAAGCCCAATCGTGGTGCGGTGCTCATCGATCCCCCTTATGAGTCACGCGGCGAATATCAAGCGGTGATAGACGCGGTAAAAGTGTGTTTAAAACGCTGGCCCCAAGCGCAAATACTCATTTGGTATCCGTTGTTGTCGGCTCGGGCTGGCGATAAGCAAGGTGAATCAGAAGCAATGTGCCAAACCCTGTCCCGGCTTGATCACAATGTGCTGCAGGTAGAACTGTTGGCGCAGGATAAAGACGCCGATACCGGTATGTATGGCTCTGGCGTGTGCTTTATTAATCCCGCCTGGCAAATCGACACGATATTAACCAACAGCCTGACTGAGCTATGCCCGCGTTTAGGCACGCAATGCCAGCACAATGTGGTGTGGCTTAATCATACCGAGTCATGACCAGAAAAGGCATCCGTCACTTTTATATACCTGAAGAGCAGTCGGTGTATCTGCTCTCTCATGCGGATGCCAAAAAGCTTAAAGACTGGATTGCGCTGTGTATTGCACAGCTCGAAAGTCTGGGGTTTACCGATATCAGCCTGATTGGCAAAGGTGCATACGGCTTTGCTTTTGGCGGGCGTGATCAGGTCGGTGAAGAGCTGGTGTTCAAGTTTACCCGCATTACACTGCCGGTGAGCATTCAGGACCGTCTTGAGGAAGAGGCTTTTATGCAGGGGCTGCTAAACCATCCTCATATCCCGGCAGTGAAAGAGTTTTACCAAAGGGGCAGGCAATCCATCCTGATGATGGCGCGGGCGCCGGGAGTCGACCTTGAGCAATACAGTTTACGGGAAGGGCCTGTCGGGCCGCGACTCATTGTGAAAATGGCCGTGCAGCTGGGGAAAATCCTGCTGTATTTACGCCAGTTTCAGCTGGACGGCGGACACCGGCCTATTGTTCACGGCGACATTAAACCTTCTAACCTGGTCTGGGATGAAGACAACGAACGACTCAGCCTGATTGACTGGGGCTCCAGTGTCTATGCCCAACTTGATGAGCAACTTCAGCCGGTGCAAAATAATGTACTGGATCTAATGTCGGGTGATATCCAGCAAACCAATGCCCGTCTCGGTGATATCTATTTTATCGGTGATGCGCAGCTCAATGGCGAACGCTCTAGCCCGCGTTTCGACGAGCAGGGGCTGGCTGGCACGCTGTATGCCCTGGCATCTGGGCAGTCGGCCCGCTTTGCCCATCAGGTAATCCCGCCATCCTCGCTGGGGTTACCGAAAATTTTGTCAGACATCCTTACCTATATGCTCAGCGACAGTATAACAGCACAGCACAGCGGCGGGGATTACTTACTGTCGCACCTTAAATTGCTGGAAAACCTGGTGTTTGCCAATGATACCGCAGAACACTACGAATCTTTGTTACCGGTTTGGGTGGCTAAAGAGCGAAAGAATATTGAATCGGTGGTATACAGTTCCCGAAAATCGTTTCTGCGTCAGCAGAACGATCTAAGTGAGCAGCAGTCTGATGAGCTTAGCCAGTTAAACTATTTAAATGACGCGCAGTTTGAGCGTTATTATAAAAATTACCTGGATGGCATGGGGGCTACCGAAAAAGGCTTTTTAGCTGCGGTCAGTCGCCTGGCTCGTTATCCGGTGGTAGGCGGCCTGGTCATTCACTGGCAGCCTGAAGGCGTGTACATCGACTCAAGCCTGAACTTGCAGGATCCTGGTAAGGAGCAGGCCTTCAAGCATGCTGTGAATACCGTTGTCACGCTGGCCCGCGCTATTCATCGCCAGGGTGTATTCAAGTGTTGTTTATTTGATGCCAAAAACACCCTGCATATTGAACGGGCGCATATTACGTCGCCGTTCGTGGCTGGTGCGGCTACCGTCATCCCCTATGAAAAATCCAGTGTGTCACTGAGTACGTCAGAAAGCCGGGTACATTCTTACTTCGAAGATGGTGACGACCCGGATGAATTTCTCGCATTGCCGTCACAAATCATGCAGGCCATTAAAGCGCTAAATAGTATTCATCATACTGGCTGTATCATTTTTGAGGCGCTTGAGAAACACTTAAAAATTCATAGTTACTATCGTTTGCTTGATCATACGAAGGAAAATGAGTTTAATGCGTTACTGAAAGAAATCATTGATTCACTGCCACTACTAACAGGTGAAGGCACCTGTGGTTTTATGAAGTTACCTTACAAAGACACGCGTTTTTTTGAGCACCGGGCAAAGTGTGCCGACAAGTTTTATCCTCGCAATCCCCGAACGCGGTAGTCAGTCTTGTTGGTCAGTGAACATACCTGTTTATCTATTTGGAGTTACTCTTGGAACAGCAAAACGAAGTTAAAGTTGCCTCTTTACTGGAATTAGAAACCCTGGAAAAGGGACTTTATCGTGGCCAGAGCTGGGATCTGGGCTTTCGAGCTTTATTTGGTGGTCAGGTGCTAGGTCAGGCATTAAAGGCGGCCTGGGAAAGCGTGCCGGAGGGCCGTGTAGCACACTCTTTTCACAGCTACTTCCTGTTACCCGGTGATGCAAAGCAGCCGGTGGTTTACGACGTTGAAATTGTTCGTGACGGCAAGAGCTTTTCTGCCCGACGGGTCAAAGCCATACAGAATGGCCGTAATATCTTTTATATGACAGCTTCGTTTCAACAACCGGAAGAGGGCATGCAGCATCAGTATGCGGATATGCCTGATGTGCCCGCACCCGAAGAGATTGAGCCTGATATCAGAATGTACGAGCGCAACTACGACAATATCGGCCGTAGAATGCGCGAAGCGCTGAGCTACCATCGCCCCATTGATATTCGTACCGTCGACGCAGTGCGTTCATTTACGTCTAAGAATGATAAGCCTGAGCGTTATACCTGGTTACGGGCAAATGAAACCCTTGGCGACTCTCAGGCCATGCATCAGGCGGTTCTCGCTTATGCCAGTGACTACCATTTCTTAAGTACTTCCCTGCAGCCGCTCGGGGTACAAATTACCGACCGTAACCTGGCCATTGCCACTATCGACCACGCCATGTGGTTCCATCGCCCGATTAACATGAATGAATGGTTACTGTATGTCATGGAAAGTCCGGCCAGTGGCGGTGCCAGAGGTTTGGTAAGAGGACAGTTGTTTAACCAACAGGGCGAGCTGGTGGCGTCAACCATGCAGGAAGGTCTGATGCGGATCACCGACTGATCCCGCGATCTCGCGGCGTACTCTTACGAGAAAATGAACTGCTGGCGGTATTGGCGCTGGCAGTGCTGCGCCGGTAAACTTTTTTGTCGCCCATAAAAAATGCCCAGAACTTAAAAAGCTCCGGGCCTAGGGGAATGGCTCATTGCTGAGCCGTGCGCTAACTTTTACAAAGGGAGAAGTGAACAAATCGTCTTTGTAGATTTTTAATCATAGCTCAAAATCGTTCAATATATAAACAATTTTTTTGTTCTGTCCCATTTTTAATCGATTATAGATACTAACCAGCTAGTTACGCCAGTAATTGACAACATAATTAACAACGAATGAACAATATATAACCAGTTTGTACATTATATATCCACAGGTAATGCGTATTAAAATTGTTGTATATACTTTCGTGTATTAAATGTAGGCTCCCCTATTCACTGTGTGAATAATGATAATCAGCTAATCACCCGAATCTGCGATTGTGGTTTGGTGACCGAATTGCCAGAATAACGTCCACAGGTTTACTTTATTGAGCAGGTATCATCGATGAAATCATACAGCAGTCATATTCCGCCACAGCGTACGTTAATGGGCCCGGGTCCGTCCGACGTTAGTCCTCGTGTGTTAAATGCCATGGCTCGCAGTACCGTGGGTCACCTCGACCCGGATTTTATCGGCTTGATGGATGAAACCAAAGAGCTGCTGCAGTATGCCTTTAAAACGGAAAATGCGTTGACTATGCCGGTATCTGCACCGGGCTCGGCGGGAATGGAAGCGGCGTTTGTTAACCTGATTGAGCCGGGTGATACGGTTATCGTGTGTATTAATGGTGTGTTTGGCATGCGTATGCGTGAGAATGTAGTGCGCAGCGGTGCAACCGCAGTTGTGGTAGAAGACGACTGGGGCAGGCAAACGGATCTGAATAAGCTCGAAGACGCGTTAAAAAAACACCCTGAAGCCAAAATCGTTGCTTTTGTGCACGCTGAAACCTCTACCGGGGTGCGCAATGACGCCGAGAAAATGTGTGCACTGGCCCGTCAGTACGACTGTCTGACCATAGTTGATGCTGTAACATCATTAGGTGGCATTGAACTGGCAGTGGATGACTGGGAGATTGATGCTATTTACTCGGGTTCGCAGAAGTGTTTAAGCTGCGTACCGGGTATTTCGCCGGTTTCATTCAGCGATAAGGCCCTTGAGGTCATTAAAGGCCGTAAAACGCCTGTACAAAGCTGGTTTTTAGATATGAACCTGATTGTCGGTTACTGGGGACAGGGCGGTAAGCGGGCTTACCACCACACGGCACCGGTTAACAGTATTTATGCACTGCATGAATCATTGGTTATGTTGTACGAGGAAGGTCTGGAAAATGCCTGGCAGCGTCATGCGACAATACACGATAAACTGGTTGCAGGCCTCGAGGCAATGGGCCTGGAGATGGCTGTCGATAAGGACTATCGCCTGCCACAATTAAACGTCGTGCGAATTCCGCAAGGGATTGATGATGGCGAAGTTCGTGGTCGTTTGCTAAACGACTTTAATCTGGAAATTGGTGCAGGTTTAGGTGCATTTGCCGGTAAAGTATGGCGGATAGGTCTGATGGGCGCAGCTTGTACCGACAAAAACGTTGATTTTTGCCTGGCTGCGTTAAAAACCGTTTTAAAATAACAGCTGTTGTACGACTAAAAAATTCCTGAATATGAAGGTTGGCATAATAAAAAATTGTTAATTGCCAGCCTTTAACGCTACTATCTTAACCTGTCGTGCCAGGTTTGCCCCGGAAAGGTGAGAACGACAGTATCAACGTCTGCTCTCTCTGCTTTCCTGTCTTAAGGTTTAACCTGTCCGCCCGTTGTTTATTTATTACTCAGGTTAATCATCTATGCTGCATCGAATTTGGCTTATCTTTATTATCAGCGCATTTCTGGCTACCTTGTATCAGGCCCTGTGGGGCGAAAACCCCGGTGGTTTTCAGGATGTTATGAATGCTGTGAGCAGCATGGCCACCCTGAGTGTAGATATTGCTATTGGCCTGATAGGGGTGCTGGCGTTCTGGCTTGGGATTTTTGAAGTTGCTGAAAAATCGGGTTTAATCAAAAAGTTTTCCAGAGTGCTGGCACCGTTTTTATGTCGCATTATGCCTGACATTCCCCGCGACCATCCGGCACTGGGCAGTATCACTATGAATATGTCGGCCAACTTACTGGGACTCGATAACGCGGCCACGCCGTTTGGCATCAAGGCGATGCAGGACATGCAAACGCTGGCCCCGAAAAAAGATACCCTGACCAACAGCCAGATCCTGTTTCTGGTACTTAATACTTCGTCGGTCACCTTATTTCCCATTGCCGTATTCTTATATCGCGGCGAGCAGGGGGCAGCGCAGCCTACCGATGTGTTTATTCCTATTTTGCTGGCCACCAGTGCATCAACGCTGGCGGGGCTAATTGTGACTTGTCTGGTTCAGCGTATTAACCTGTTTAACCGTGTGGTGTTGCTGTATCTGGTTGGTGTATTTGGTTTACTGGCGGCAGTCATTTTATATTTTGCCCAGTTGGCCGCCTCTGAGCTGGCCAGTCAGTCGGCTATAGTGGCAAACAGCCTATTGTTTACCTTTGTGGTTGGCGTACTGATTTCCGGCTGGCGGGTGGGTAATAATACCTATGAGCAATTTGTCGACGGTGCCAAAAAGGGCTTTGAAGTCGCGGTATCGCTTATTCCGTTTCTGCTGGCGATGCTGGTTGCTATTGGCATGTTACGTGCCAGCGGCGTAATGGATATACTGGTTCAGATGATTGCCACAGCGGCCGGTTGGATGGGCTTTGACCCGCGCTTTGTGGATGCGCTACCAACCGCGTTAATGAAACCGCTGAGCGGCAGTGGAGCCCGGGCCCTGATGATCGAAACCATGCAGCATCATGGCGCAGACTCTTTTGCCGGACGTTTATCGTCGGTGATGCAGGGGTCTACCGAAACCACCTTTTATGTGCTGGCGGTTTATCTGGGGGCAGTAGGTATTAAACACTCCCGCTATGCGGTGGCCTGCTGTCTGGCGGCCGACGTAGCCGGTATTGCCACGGCAATAGTGGTGAGTTACTGGTTTTTCGGTTAACAGTTCAGGTTGGGTTAAGTCTTTTATTGTCATACTGCGCGGGTCATTATAACTGGAGTTGTTTTATGAATTGGAAAGTCATTGCTTTTGCGGCGCTGGGTTTGGCGTTAAGTTTTCATTCCCAGGCGGATGAAAAAACCTTACAGGTGTCTGGTCAGGGAATTATTGCTGCTTCGCCAGATGCTTATACCTTAACCATGGTCATTGAAGAGCGTGGTGCGGTAGTGGGTAAGCTTAACGAACAGGCCAATGCCAAACTGAATGCCGTGGTGAGTTTTTTGTTGTCTCAGGGCGTTGCCGAACAGCACATACAGTCAATGTCTGTTAATTTATCCCCGTGGTATGAACATACATCTAATGGCAGAGAACATAAGGGATTTGTGCTGAGCAGGCAGGTACGCGTAACCTCAAATCAGCTGCAAAACTACGATACTGTTCTCGATGGGGCCATGAAGCGTGGTATTAACCGTATCGATCAGTTTGAGTTTATAAACTCGAATCCCGAAAAGGTATACCGCGACGCGTTAATTGCCGCAGTGGAAGATGCTAAAGAGCGCGCCAGCCTTATCGCTAAACAGATGGGCGTTACTATCGCGGGTGTCATTTCGATTAGTGAATCCATGTCTTACAACCAGCCGCCAGTAGGCGTAAGAATGCGTGTTCAACAAGAAGATGCCTTCAGTTTACCCGGCCAGACAGATACGTCTGCTTCGGTGAATGTTACATTCGCAATCGAGAATTGATCACCCGGGCGATTTTCACCGATTAACCTTTTTTGAGGGAACTGCTACACTTCGCCGGCCTTAGCGTTTTTTAATTGAGAGTTGTATTTTGAATAACACCAGCCTTTACCCTCAGCTACTGGAACAGGCAAAAAGCCTGATTGCCGGCGAACCCGATTTAATTGCTAACCTGGCCAATCTAAGCGCACTGATTTATCACAATCTGGAAGACGTCAACTGGGCCGGGTTTTACCTGTATAAAGAAGAGCAATTAGTATTGGGGCCTTTTCAGGGGCTGCCAGCCTGTATTCGTATCCCTATGGGGAAGGGCGTTTGCGGCACGGCAGCGCAAACCAATACCATTCAACGGATAGATGATGTACACCAATTTGCCGGTCATATTGCCTGCGACGCAGCGTCGGAATCAGAGATTGTAGTCCCGATAATGGTTAACGGTGAATTGCTTGGTGTACTGGATATCGACAGTCCGAAGTTATCCCGTTTCAGCGAGGCTGATGAAGCGGGTTTAGTGGCCATTGTGGATGCGCTGGTGGCGGAATTATCATGAAGCACATGGTGGATATTCAGGTGGTTTTGGCCACCTGGGAAGATATGGAAGATGTGTTTGAAGATCCGGATGAAGCCGCAGAACGGCTCAATACCTTGTTACATATGCTCTATGATCGCGCCGAAGAAGACATCGAAACCGAGCGTTTAGAGAAAATATTGGCCCATACCTGGTCAATTTGGCATCAGGATGACAATTTATTGTACGTAAATGATGATGATTTGCTTGATTGGGTTGACCATCTCTTAGCAACTTGGGATGATGCAGACAATCTGGATTAACACTGACACACATTGACATTGATGGAATCATCACAGAAGTTTAGTAACAGCAAAGAGGTTATCGCCTTTCTTGCCGAGACATTTCCTAATTGCTTTACCTTAGAAGGTGAAGCCAAACCCCTTAAAATTGGCATTTTTCAGGATCTTGCTGAGCGCCTCGCTGAAGAGGAGCGCGTTAGCAAAACGCTGCTGCGCTCGAGCTTACGCCATTACACAAATAGCTGGCGCTATTTGTACAGTATCAAGAAAGGGAACTTTCGCGTTGATCTGGACGGCAATCAGGATGCGGCGATAGAGGAAGAACACGAAGAACACGCCAAAAAGCAACTTGACGAGAGCAAAGCCAAAGCTGCTGAAAAGCGTAAGCAGGCGGCACAGGCAAATCGTAAGAAAGATAGCCGTTCATCTGCGGCGAATAGCGGTGATAAAGCGGGTAAATCGCCTGCTGGACGCAATAATAACGGAACTAAAACGAAAAATAGCAGACCAATTAAGACGCCCCCGGCCAAACTGTCTGATGCTGATTTAACCGTTGGTACGTCAGTGACAGTAAAACTAGGCAAGGCACCGATGCACGCGGTCATTACCGAAGTAGCAAAAGACGGTGTGCATGTTCAACTGGATACGGGGATGGTAGTAAAGGTTAATCCGCAAACACTGCGTTTAGCACGTTCCAAGAGGTAGTAATATGAAAGATATACTTCGCATTTCCGTTGCCAGTGCAATTCTTGCGTTAAGCGTAGGAGCCGGAGCGGTTACATCTGGCAATAGTGTCGAAGATCTGCCCATTCTCCAGCAAGAGCCGCAGCATTCCTCCGCGGCAAAGCGCATCAGTACGCTGTTCACCCGTGAACATTACAAACTGATCAAACTGGATGATACGTTATCTGAGAAAGTGTACGACCGCTATCTCAAGTCTCTCGACGGAAATCGAAATATCTTTTTAGCGTCCGATATTGCTGAATTTAACAAGCATCGGGATGAATTTGACGAAGCCATTCTGCGCGGAAACCTGCAGGTGGCTTACGATATGTTCAATCGCAACCTAGAAGCGCGCATTGGCCGTTACGAATATGCCTTAACCCTGCTCGACGATGAGTTTAACTTCGAGAAAGAAGGCGACAAGTTTTATTACGACCGTGAAGAAGCCGCCTGGCCTGTGAATCAGGCAGAGCTTGACGAGTTATGGCGTCAACGGGTTAAGTACGATGCGCTGAACCTTAAACTGGCTGGTAAAGAGCAGGATAAGATCAAAGAGTTGCTTACCAAGCGTTACGAGCGTGCCATTAAACGACTTAAGCAAACTCAAAGCGAAGACGTATTCCAAACGGTAATGAACTCATTTGCCCGGAGCATCGAAGCGCACACCAGTTATTTATCACCACGCAACGCCGAACGTTTCCAGATGGACATGAACCTGTCGCTGGAAGGTATTGGTGCAGTATTGCAGAGCGAAGATGACTTTACCGTCATCAAGAGCATCGTACCGGGTGGTCCGGCTGATAAGTCTAAGGCAATTAAGCCGGAAGATAAAATTATTGGTGTGGCCCAGGAAGACGAAGAGTTTGTCGATGTTATTGGCTGGCGTCTGGACGACGTAGTCGAGCTGATTAAAGGCCCGAAAGGCAGTGAAGTTCGGCTGCAGGTACAAAAGGGCGCAACCGAAAGCACAACGGTGTCGGTAATCACTTTAATTCGTGACAAAATCAAACTGGAAGATCGTGCTGCCAAATCTGAAGTGTTTGTGCCTGATTCAGGCCCGCATCAGAATGAAAAGGTGGGCGTTATCTCTATCCCGAGCTTCTACAATAATCTTCACGTTGACGTGTTAAAGGAAATTAACGCGCTCAAGGCAGAAGATGTTAAAGCGGTCATTGTTGATTTGCGTGGCAATGGTGGTGGTTCGCTGTCAGAAGCGACGCTGGTTTCAGGACTGTTTATCGAGCAGGGGCCGGTAGTACAGATTCGCTATGAAGGCGGCCGCATGAGCGTAAATCAGGATACCGATGGTAAAGTGGCCTATCAGGGCCCGTTAACTGTACTGGTTGACCGCTACAGTGCCTCGGCATCAGAAATCTTTGCCGCAGCCATGCAGGATTATAACCGCGCGTTAATCATCGGTGAGCAAACATTTGGTAAAGGCACAGTACAACAGCATAAAGGGTTAGGACGTATCTACGACCTGTATGAAAACCCGCTGGGCAGTGTGCAGTACACCATTGCTAAGTTCTACCGTATTAATGGCGGCAGCACGCAGCATAAAGGTGTAGTGCCGGACATTCCGTTCCCATCGCCAATCGATCCGGCAGAGTGGGGCGAAAGTCAGGAAGAAAATGCTTTGCCATGGGATAGCATCAAGCGTGCTAACTACACTACCTTCGGTGATACTCAGAGTGCACTGGATGTATTGGCCGCTAAACACAATGCCCGCATCATGCAGGATCCCGAGTTTGGCTACATCCAGCAGGACATCGAAAAATATAAAGAAAATAAAGATAAAGACTTTATTTCTCTGGTTGAGTCAGAACGACTGGCAGAGAAAAAAGAGAATGAAGAACAAGCACTGGCCCGTGCTAATGAGCGACTGACCCGCATGGGGCTGCCAGTTGTTGAAGATCTTGAGGACCTGCCTGAAGAGCTTGAAGAACTGGATCCGTACCTCACGGAAGCCGCTAACATTACCCTCGACATGGTAAACACGGGGAAATACGCACTAACCCGCGGTTAGACGTTCGCTTCATAAAGGGCTGGCAGCACTGTCAGCCCTTTTTCATTGCATCAGACACACAAAACACAAATACTAACGACAGTAGTAAAATAAATATAAAACAATAATAAAGGGAACAACGTGTATGGCGGCTCGTGGTGAGTTTTCTTCTCGTATCGGATTTATACTGGCAGCTGCGGGGTCGGCTGTAGGACTGGGTAATATCTGGGGGTTTCCAACCCAGGTAGCCAGCAATGGCGGTGCGGCTTTCGTTTTGGTTTACCTGCTGCTGGCGTTTGCGCTGGCGTATCCGGTATTAATGGCAGAATTGGTTATTGGCCGCGCTCATCGGGCCAATATGGTCGACTCATTGGGTCAGATTACCAGCAACCCACTGGGTCGGCTTACCGGCCTGTGGGGCTGTATTACGGTGTCATTGATTCTGGCCTTTTATGCCATTGTTGGCGGCTGGATGATTGCCTTTTTTGCTGAATCGGCGAGTCGCCCGGTGGTTCCTCCGGCGATCAGCGACTGGCTTACCAATTATTCACTGAGTACTAATCTGGTTTTCTGTGCACTGTTTTTGAGTCTGACGTCTTATATCGTGCTCGGCGGCGTGAAAGCCGGTATAGAGCGCTGGTCGGTGCGTCTGATGCCAACCCTGTTTATTCTGATGGGAATACTGATTGTTTATGTGAGCTTTCAGCCTGGCGCCAGCGAAGGCTGGGCTGCGTATCTGGTCCCGGACTTTTCGTTGGTACTTAACCCTGATTTGCTTATTGATGCCATGGGACAGGCATTTTTCTCCATGTCACTGGGTGTGGGTACCATGCTGGTTTACGGCTCTTACATGAGTAATAAGGAAGATTTACCCACTATTGGGGCCGCTGTGGCTCTGGTGGATATCGGTGTAGCCATTATTGCTGGTATGCTGATTATTCCGGCTATGTATGTAGCATTAAATAATGGGGTAGAGATCTTTTCATCCAACGGCGATTTGATTGCTGGAGATCAGCTTATTTTTACTGTACTGCCAGCTTTATTTAATACTATCGGACCAATTGGTATCGTAGTTTCGACGGTATTTTTTGCACTCATGGTTATTGCTGCATTAACCAGCTCTATTTCCATGCTGGAAGTGCCGGTGGCTTACCTGTCTGAGAGCCGCAACCTATCCCGTCCTCAAGCAGTGATGATTGTTACCCTGGTCATTTTTGCCGCCAGTGCACTGATTATCTTTAACTTTTCTACGTTATTCGGTCTCGTGATTACGCTAACTACCAAGTACAGCCAGCCACTGCTGGGCTTTGCTTTGTGTATTTTTGCCGGCTGGGTCTGGAAACGTAATGAGATTCTGGCAGAGCTTAAGGTAAGTGCGCCGGACATGGAGCAGCGTTTATTCTGGAAAATCTGGCCGTGGTACGTGAAGTTTGTTTGCCCTCTGGTCATTCTGCTGATGTTCTATCGTTCGGTTGCATAAGGAAATAATAATGACCAGAGAAATAAAACAACCAACGCTACTGGACGCATTTATTCCGGTAATTTCACTCATTGTGATGTTAGGCACGGCGGTATACCTGTTCGCCGATAATTCGTCTTACGGGCCCAATCAGGTTTCGCTGTTAATCGGCACTGGCCTGGCCGCTATTATTGGTATGAAGAACGGCCACAAATGGCATGATATTGAAAAAGGGATTATTCAGGGCATTTCAGTGTCGCTGGGGGCCTGTCTTATCCTGCTGGTTGTGGGCGCGCTGATAGGTACCTGGATGCTGGCCGGCACGGTACCGACCTTAATCTACTATGGGTTAGAGTTGCTCAATCCCAGTATGTTTTATGCTGCTTCGTGTATTATATGCGCCGTAGTGGCTATGAGTATAGGTAGTTCGTGGACCACTGCAGCCACCGTGGGGGTAGCGTTGATGGGCGTATCTGCCGGGATGGATATGTCGGCGGCTATTACAGCCGGTGCGATTATTTCTGGCGCGTATTTTGGCGATAAGATTTCCCCGCTATCAGAAACTACCAACCTGGCACCGGCGGTGGCAGGTACCGATCTGTTTGAGCACATTCGCTACATGCTGTGGACGACCATACCCAGTTTCGTGCTGGCGTTGATATTGTTTGTTATTATTGGTTTCAGTGAATCCGGTGTTCAGTCTGCCGAGAAAATCCAGCAGATGCAGGTATTGCTGGATGATACCTTCAACATCAATATATTTATGTTGGTACCGCTGGTCATTCTGCTGACACTGGCAGTGCGTAAAATGCCGGCTTTCCCAGCGGTGGGAATTGGCGCTTTGCTGGGTGGTGTATGGGCGTTAATTTTTCAGCCCGATGTCATTCAAGCCATGAAAGACAGTGCGGATTCGTTTTCTGTGGGTGCGCTCAAAGTGGTCTGGACCGCCTTATTCGACGGCGTAAGTTTTAACACCAGCGACGACAACCTGAACAGCCTGTTGAGCCGCGGTGGTATGTCTTCCATGCTCAATACCATCTGGCTGATAGTGTGTGCTATGTCGTTCGGTGCGGTGCTGGAGCGGGTAGGATTACTCACCCGTGCCGTCGGTGCCATTTTACATGGCGCTAAAACCGCTGGTGCCATGGTAAGCCGCACTATTCTTACCTGTATTGGCACTAACCTCATTACTTCTGACCAATATATGGCCATCGTGATGCCCGGTCGTATGTATAAGGATGAATACGCCAAACGCGGTCTGGATCAGCTAAACTTATCCAGAAGTCTGGAAGACGGCGGCACGATTACATCACCACTGATACCGTGGAACACCTGTGGAGCTTATATGCATGGTGTATTAATGGTGCATCCGTTTGAATATATTTTCTTTGCCTTCTTTAATTTAATCAGTCCTGTTCTGGCGGTGATCTATGCTTACCTGGGAATTAAAATTCTCCGTATTGAGCCACCAGAGTCTGTGACTGCTGCAAAATAAACATCTTGTTAGGAGATGAAATGACGCTAGTGGCTAAACGACGCGAAGATTATCGCGCGCCCGAGTTTACAATTACTGATATCGCGCTGGATTTTACTCTTGATCCCACTGCAACCAAGGTGGTCAGTGAATTAAAAGTGAAACGACAGGGCGCCGCCTCAGCCGCTCTGGCGCTTGATGGCGAACATATGCAACTGCTTGAAGTGGCTATTGATGATTTACCGTTCGGCGATTACCAGCAAACCGATACCGGCCTGGTGCTGAATGATGTACCGGATGAGTTCACCCTGCGTATCGTGACGCAAATTAATCCATCTGAGAATAAGGCACTGGAAGGGCTGTATCTGTCTAACGGCGTATATTGTACGCAGTGCGAAGCAGAGGGCTTTCGTCGTATTACTTATTACCTGGACAGACCGGATGTGCTGGCCTGTTTTACCGTTAAGATCACCGGTGACAAAGCCAGCTTGCCTACCATGCTGGCCAATGGTAACCCCATTGAACAGGGCAGTAATGCCGACGGCAGTCATTGGATTTTATGGCAGGATCCGTTTCCAAAGCCAAGCTACCTGTTTGCACTGGTAGCCGGCAGTTTTGATCAGCTAACCGACACCTTTGTAACCCAAAGCGGTAAGTCGGTAGCACTGGAATTGTTTGTAGACAAAGGTAAACGCCAGCGTGGTGAGTTTGCCCTGGAAGCCTTGAAACGTTCCATGCGCTGGGATGAAGAAGTCTTCGGCCTCGAATATGACCTCGACATTTATATGATAGTCGCGGTGGACTTCTTCAATATGGGTGCCATGGAAAACAAAGGGCTGAATGTCTTTAACAGCAAGTTTGTGCTGGCCGATCAGGCGTCTGCTACCGATGAAGACTTCTTTAATGTAGAGTCGGTGATTGCCCATGAATATTTTCATAACTGGACAGGTAACCGGGTAACATGCCGGGACTGGTTCCAGTTAAGTTTGAAAGAGGGCCTGACGGTCTTTCGTGATCAGCAGTTCAGTAGTGACATGAGCTCACCGCTGAGTAACCGTATCAAGCAGGTGCGGGTAATGCGTGAGCACCAGTTTGCCGAAGACGCCAGTGCCATGAGTCATCCTATTCGCCCGGATGAGGTAATAGAAATGAATAATTTCTATACCGTTACTGTTTATGATAAGGGCGCAGAAGTCATTCGGATGATGCATACCTTATTGGGGGCTGAAGGTTTCAGAGCAGGGATGGATGAATACTTCAGACGTCATGATGGGCAGGCTGTTACCTGTGATGATTTCGTTTCTGCAATGCAGTCGGCCACCGATATTGATTTAAGTCATTTTTCTCGCTGGTACAGTCAGTCGGGGACGCCTCGGGTGGAAGTAACACGCCGTTATGATGCCGCCAGTGATACACTCACTGTTTCGCTGCGCCAGCAGAACCCTGCCACCGCAGACCAGACCGAAAAACAAAACTTGTATATTCCTCTGCAAATTGAGTTTCTGGCCGCAGACGGACAGCACGTGTCGCCTGACAGTGGTATGTTCCGCGATAATCTGGTTATTCTCGATAAGTCAGAGATCGAACTTACCTTCACTGGCAAGGGCGGCGATATAACGCCTGTTGCATTGGGCAATTTTTCTGCGCCGGTTAAACTTACATCTGATTTAACGCCACTGGAGTGGCTGCACACCTTCCGTTTTGCAACCGATGCTTTTAGTCGATGGGACGCTATTGGCCAGTTGTATGACTGGTGTATCGAGCAATATTATCAGGGCAGCCCGCAACGCATTGAAAAAGCTATCTGGCAAGGGCTGTATGAAGCCGTTGAAGCCAGCCAGGATAATCCGGAAATTCTCGGTGAATGTCTGGTGGTACCCAGTTTCGAGACGCTGTGTCAAAGTCGTGACAATATCGATGTGCATGCATTAAATGAAGCCAGACAAACCTTTAGTCATGATTTGGCAGAGTTTATGTCTGACTTGTTACTGGTGATTTACCAAACCAATCAATCGGACTCCTTTGCATATGAGCCTGCGCAGGTCAGTTCCCGGCGATGTAAGAATGTAGTGCTGGCGCTACTGGCCGAGTTGCCACTGGCTGAAACGTTGATCACCGAACAGTTCTCCGCTTCAGACAACATGTCAGACACACTAGGGGCGTTAAAAGCTGCGCAACAGTTCGATTTAGTGTTGTTTAATAATCTGATGAACGAGTTTGAGCAACGCTGGCGTGATGATCCGCTGGTGCTGGATAAGTGGTTTGGTCTGCATGCCACCTGTGATCGCAGCGATATACTCGCGCAGTTGACCTTATTACGACAGCATCCGCAGTTCAGTCAGCAAAACCCTAACCGGGTCCGTGCGGTGATAGGCAGCTTTGCGTTTTATAATACTGCCGGTTTCCATGCTGATGATGGCAGCGGATACCGGTTTCTGACCGACTACCTGCTGGAATTGGATAAAACCAACCCACAGGTTGCCTCCCGGTTAGTGACACCTTTAACTCAATGGCAACATTTTGCTACATCACGTCAGGCTCTGATGCGACAGCAATTATCTCGCTTACTTGATGAAGTCTCATTAAGTAAGGATCTTTACGAAAAAGTCAGCAAAGCACTGGCCTACGGACATGATTCATAACACCGATAAAGTGTATTTTTTTTCGGTCAATGAGCCATATCACCAGTGCCAGCTCCTTTACAGCGGCTCAATACCCGTGGTGGTATTGACCGCTGACTCTGGTGAGCGGGTGCAGGTACCCTCAGGTCGCATTCGCCAATTTATTGATAGTCGAGGCTTTTATGGCCGCTTCAGACTCGTGGTCAGCGCACAAAATAAAATTAAATCTTTTGAGCGCATCGCCTGAATTTGAACTATAACTATCAAGCGGTTAAGAACGTTTTTACCAGACTCTATTTTTCTAACTGATTACAAACACGGCTTTTTTTCAACTGGTACGATTAGTTCTTGCCATCTGTGTAAAATGATGTAATCATTTTGTTAAATAAACCGATGAGTTTGTCGTTTTATCAGCAGGTTACTGTTGAATCAGGAGTATAAAAATTATGATAACCAGGCTTAGCGCATTTAAAAAATCGCCTATCGCAGCTGGAATTTTTGCCTTTCTAGGTGCCGCCTCGCTACCGGCTGGCGCCGCTTCATGGGACTTTGGTGATGTATCCGTATCGCTGGATACTAACCTGACACTCGCTACCAGTATTCGTGTTGAAGACCGCGACTACAGTTTAATTGGTAATAGTAACCATCCTCAGTTTAACTGGTCGGGCTATAACGCTGCGACTAATGTTATCTACCCCAGTGGCGATGTCTGGGCGATGGCTGACGGTGCTTATTCGAGTAATGGCGACCTGGGTAACCTGGCGCATGATTCAGGCGATGCATTCTCAACGCAAATTTCAGGTAACCATGAACTAGACATTCGTTACGGCGATGTTGGCTTTTTCGCCCGGGGTTTCTGGTTCTACGATTTTGAGCAAATGGACAACGACCGTCCGTGGGATAACCCCATTACCGGTAAAAACACTGAACTGTGTGATGATCCAAAAGCAAAAGAATTACTTTGTACTGACGTCCGTTTGCTGGATGCCTTCTTTTATGGCGATTGGTGGATTGGCGATAACCCGTTAACGGTTCGTGTTGGTCAACAGGTTGTGAGCTGGGGTGAAAGTACCTTTATTCAGCATGGTATTAATACCACTAACCCTGTGGATGTAACTCGTGCACGTACGCCTGGTGCAGAACTTAAAGAAGTGTTTATTCCGGTAGGCATGGTGTTCGCACAATTGGGCTTAACCCAGAATGTAAGCGTATCGGCTTATTATCAGTATGAATGGGAACGCAGTTGGTTACCGGTTGCCGGTAGTTACTTCGCCACCAACGACTTCGCGGGTGAGGGCGGACAGGCTAACAATGTCCAGCTTGGTTTTACCGGTAACCCGGATATCGACCTGGACTTCCTGTTGTCTTCATTGAACGGTCTTGGTGATGCCTTGCGTGCGGGCGGTAATCCGGCGGTGCTGAGTCAGGCTTACCTTGCTCATCCAACCAAGGTGGCGATTCGTGGTTACAGTGATGCGGCTCACGAAGACGCCGATGATCAGGGTCAGTACGGTTTACGTTTAACCTGGTTCGCGGAAGCCCTGAATGAAACTGAAATGAGTTTCTATCACATTAACTACCATAGTCAGCGTCCTTTGATCTCTGGTAAAACCTCGAACTTTACCAGCGCCGCAATTGCCGAAGACCTGGCTTACATCGCTATCCATAACATCAATCGCGATAATATCACTGAGCTACAGGCGTTCACCCAGGCTAAATTCTATTATCCGGAAGATATAAAGCTGTACGGCTTTAGCTTTAACACCAATGTAGGGACCACTGCGGTAGCGGGTGAATTTGCTTATCGTCAGGATGAGCCGCTGCAGATCGATGACGTAGAATTACTTTATATGGGTATGCCTGAGCAGTTAGCAAACGCGGGGTTGCGTCCTGACCTGGCCGGAATTTCCCAGTTAAACAACATCGGCCGTGCAGTCGGTCCGGGCGAAACCGCGCAAGGTTATGTATTTTCGGATACCTGGCAGGCGCAGTTTACCGTGTCGCATGTATTTGGTCCGGCACTGGGAACTGACAACCTGATCCTGCTGGGTGAAGCAGGCTATGTGAATATCATGGATTTCCCGGATCCTTCTGTTGTGCGTCTTAATGCACCGGGTACCGGCCGCACTCCGTCGTTGGAGCCAACCGAAACAGGTAATCCGCGCACCGGTTTGCATACAGGCTTATCAAACGGACCTGAAACCAACCCATTTGCTACGGATGATGCCTGGGGTTACCGATTACTGGCAGTGGCTGATCACAATAACGTGTTCGCGGGTATTAACTTACGTACGCGAATGACGTTCTCACATGATGTAAAAGGTACAACACCTGATCCGTTGTTCCTGTTCACCGAGGACACCAAATCAGCCAATATTTCATTCACTTTTGACTACTTGAGTAAATGGTCTGCAACAGCCTCTTATAGTGCATTCTGGGGTGGCATTGGTACCACTAACCTACTGGCTGATCGCGACTTTGTATCATTCAACATCAAGTATGCAATCTAAAAAAGAGTAGTATTTGTTATGATGAAAAAAATTGGAATTATTGCAGCAGCCCTGACGGTTGCGCTGACGACAGTGCCTGTACAGGCAAAAGTAACAGCGGACGAAGCCGCTAAACTAGGCACCGAGCTGACGCCGCTCGGTGGTGAGAAAGCCGGTAACGCCGATGGCTCAATTCCGGCCTGGACCGGGGGGATTACCTCTGCCCCAGCTGGATATACTGCCGGTGATTTCCACCCGGACCCGTACGCGGGTGAAACCCCGGAATTTGTGATTACGTCTGCAAACTATCAGCAGTATGCTGATCAGTTATCAGAAGGGTTAAAGAAGATGTTCGAAACTTATCCGGACACCTTTAAATTGCCGGTATACAAGACCCATCGCTCTGCGTCAAATCCACAGTTTGTCTATGATGCGACTAAAGCAAACGCCACTCGCGCTACCTTATTGGATGGCGGTAACGGTATGGCTGGCGCGGCAGTAGGTATTCCTTTCCCAATTCCGGCCAATGGCCTGGAAGCGATCTGGAACCATATTGCTCGCTATCGTGGCCCGGCTGTTCAACGTAACGGTGGTCAGGCAGCAGTGACTGCTGGCGGTGATTACAACGTCATTGGTTTTGACGAGCAGCTGTTAATTCAGTATTCACAGGAAAATGCTACGCCAGAGAGCTTACTGGAAAACAACGTATTGTTTATGTTCAAACAAAAAGTGACTGAGCCGGCGCGTCTGGCGGGTACAGCGCTATTAGTGCATGAAACGCTTGATCAGGTAAAAGAGCCGCGTAAGGCGTGGACTTATAATACTGGTCAGCGTCGTGTGCGTCTGGCACCAAATATTGCCTATGACACACCAGGCACAGCAGCCGATGGTTTACGTACCACCGATGATTTCGACATGTTTAACGGTTCACCGAATCGTTATAACTGGGAATTGAAAGGCAAGAAAGAAATGTACGTTGCCTATAACAACTACACCTTGCATGGCAACTCAGTCAGTTACGAAGATATTCTTAAACCCAATCACGTGAATCCTGATTTAACCCGTTGGGAAAAACATCGGGTGTGGGTGGTTGAAGCGACCCTGAAGGAAGGCTTACGCCACATTTATCAAAAACGCGTGTTCTACATTGATGAAGACAGCTGGCAGATCCAACTGGCCGATATGTACGACAACCGTGGTGAGCTGTACCGTGTCGCTGTGGCGTATGGTGTGAATTACTACGAGGTTCCGACTCAATGGTCTACGCTGGACGTATACCATGATCTGAACTCGCGTCGTTACCTGGCAATAGGTTTGGATAACGAGGAGAAAATGTACGACTTCTCGATTAACCCAAGAGAAGCCGAGTTCACGCCTCAGGCATTACGCCGCGAAGGCATGAGATAATACTTCTGAACAACGGTTGGCCTGGCCAACCGTTTTCTTAACCAGATATTACCTTCCGGAGGCTAAACGTCTTAATGCGTAAATCCATTTCTTCGGTGCTACTGTTGTTGGTTTCTTTTGCATTGCATGCAGAACAGTCTTATCAGGCACCACTTGTTAAAGAATCCCTGTTATTGGATATTGCTTCCGGCGATATCACCGTCGCTGTGGGAGAACGTGGTCATGTGTTAATTAAACGTGCCGACAGCGACTTTGCTCAGGTTACCGTTCCTACTCAATCCACACTAACCGCTGTTACCCTGGTCGGGGAGCACATATGGGCTGTTGGTCATGATGCCATTATTCTGTATTCCAGCGATGGCGGTGAGCAGTGGCAGGTGCAAATGCACCAGCCGGAATTAGAACGTCCGTTTTTGGATGTGATGTTTTTTGATAGCCGTCGTGGCATAGCGATTGGCGCTTATGGTTTGTTTTATCAGACCAGCGATGGGGGTAACACCTGGAACAGTGTACGCCATGCAGAATTTCTTAATCCTTACGATCGCGAGTATCTGGAAGAAATCCGTAAGGAAGACGAAGAATTCTATCAAATGGAGTTAAACTCCATTTTGCCTCATTTAAACCGTATCACCCGTGGCCAGAGCGGTACGTTACTAATAGCGGGTGAAGCCGGATTACTGGCCATAAGTGATGATGATGGTCAGAGCTGGCAGCGTCTGGACTCAGAGTATACCGGTTCTTTTTTTGATTTTGTGCAGCTGGATTCAGGGTTAATGGTAGCAGCGGGCCTACGCGGCAACATTCTGGTCAGTGAAGAAGGTGAACAGTGGGAGACGCTGCAAACCTGTAATACAGCCACGTTAAATTCGATTATAAGCGGACAGGAACATCTCTCTTTTATCGGCAATAACGGCGTAATGGTTAAAGCTACGCTGCCATTACAAACATCCTCATTCGACCCGTATGCTGCACCAACCAATAATTGTGAACCCGCCGTTGGGGTGAGCGTTTCACAAACTGAGAGTAAATCTGCGCTCTTAAATGCGGTGTCCGTCGATGGGCAAACTGTTGTTACTGCCGCTGACGGCATTTATTCACTTTCTTTGGATTAACGTGTAGTTATGTCTTCTTTTAGTCAACTTTCAGAGCGTCTGGTTTTTAATAATAGACCGCTGGTTATCATCCTCTTCATCTTTGCCACACTGGTGCTGGCATTCCAGGCTTCTCGTATGAAGCTTGATGCCGGTTTTGAAAAGAACATCCCGCTAAACCATGAATATATGCAAACTTACATGGAGCATCGTAAGGATTTTGGTGGGGCAAATAACGTCCTGGTTGCGGTGTGCGACAAAGACAGTGACATTTTCAATCAGTACTTCTTTGACACGCTTAAAAATGTGCACGATGAACTGTTTTTCATTAACGGTGTGAACCGGTCACTGGTGGTCTCGCTGTATTCACCTTCAACACGGTTTACCGAAATTGTTGAAGGGGGCTTTGCTGGCGGTCCGGTGATCCCGGCTGATTTCGATTCTTCTAACCCCAGAGCGCTGGATACCGTTGCCGCCAATATTGAAAAAGCCAAGATTGTTGGCCGTCAGGTCTCTAATAACTACCGCTGCGCGATGGTAACAGCGCAACTTCTGGAGTTAGATCCGGAAACCGGTGAAGCGCTCAACACGCTGGCGCTGGCCGATGAGCTGGAAACTAAGCTTCGTGGTCAGTACGAAGATGACCAGGTCAGCGTGCACATTATCGGCTTCGCCAAAATGATTGGTGATGTGGCGACCGGCGCTAAATTTGTGGTGTTGTTCTTTGCCATCGCTATTGTGATAACCGCCTTTATGGTGTATTTCTTCTCACGCAATATCATGCTCACTGTGTTACCTATCATGTGTTCGGTTATCGCGGTGGTCTGGCAAATGGGCTTACTCACCACACTGGGTTTTGGTCTGGATCCCATGTCGATACTGGTGCCGTTTCTGGTGTTTGCCATAGGCGTGAGTCATGGCGTGCAGATGATTAATGCGGTAGAGAAAAATGTGGTTAAAGGTAACAATGCCAAACAGGCGGCGATGACCGCGTTCCGTGCGTTATTAATCCCCGGCGGTATAGCGCTGTTATCTGATACGGTAGGGTTCCTAACTTTACTGGTCATCGATATTGGCATTATTCGCGAGCTAGCGATCACGGCCAGCCTGGGTGTGGCAGTCATCATTCTGACTAACCTTATTTTACTGCCGGTGCTAATGAGCTTTATTCGCTTCCCGGACCATTATCTGGATCGGTTTGCCGGTAAAGAGTCCAAGTCGGAAGGTCTATGGCATGTACTGGATGTTTGTACTCGCAAAAACACCGCCATTACTATCGTACTGGTCACCGGTATTTTGTTTGTACTGGGCTTTGTTCAGTCTAAACAAATGCAGATTGGTGATATACAGGCCGGGGCTGCGGTATTGCATCAGGACTCACGTTACAACCAGGACACCGCTCTGATCACCGATCGTTTTGAAGTAACAGTGGATTATATTTCGGTTCTGGTGGAAACTACGCCGGAGGCCTGTACCAGCTACGAAACCATGCGCGCCATTGACGATTTCCAGTGGAAGATGACCAATGTGGAAGGCGTGCAGTCTGCAGTATCTCTTGCGTCGGTAGCCAAGGTAGTGAATGCCGGCTACAACGAAGGTAACCCGAAATGGCAGGTATTGCCGCGCAACCAGCAAACACTGGTGCAGGCAATTTCCCGGGTGCCAACGTCTTCGGGTTTACTAAACGGAAACTGCTCGGTAATGCCTATCATCCTGTTTATGGAGGATCATAAAGCGCAAACCATTACCCGGGTGGTCGATGCAGTGAAAGATTTCAGGCAGGAATACCAGACCGAAGATACCCGCTTTAGTCTGGCGTCAGGGCCGGTCGGCGTAATGGCGGCCACTAATGAAGCGGTGCAGGCTGCGCAAACGCCGATGATGATGTATGTGTTTGGTGCTGTGATCATCTTGTGTTTGCTGAGTTTCCGTTCACTGCGCGCCACCATCTCCGTGGTGCTACCGTTGTATGTGGTCTCAGTGTTAGCACAGGCGCTGATGACCTATCTGAACATCGGCCTGACAGTCTACACGCTGCCGGTGATTGCGCTGGGTGTGGGCATTGGTGTGGACTACGGCATTTATATTTTGTCGACCATGAATGGCCTGATTAAGCAGGGCATGTCAGTAGAGAAAGCCTACCTTGAAGCACTAAAAGAGCGGGGTAGTGCGGTACTGTTCACCGGTATAACCCTGGCCATAGGCGTGAGTACCTGGGTGTTCTCATCGCTGAAGTTCCAGGTGGATATGGGCATTCTGCTCACCTTTATGTTCCTGGTCAATATGCTGGGTGCTATTGTGGTATTGCCAGCACTGGCCAGACTGCTGTGGTTTAATCGTTCGGAAAAGTAAATTTTTTCGCATAAGTAACCAAAAAAGGAGCCGTTAAGGCTCCTTTTTATTTGCATAATCTGAATACTTACCCAAAATGTAAATGTTATGTAAAAACAGGGCTTTTAATTCTGTCATATTTTCGAGAAAATATGCTTGTACATTCTATACTTAACAAAATTCATCATTAGGTAGGTCACATGACAGCTAACTCTCAGCGCTATTCAGTTTTGCTTGAGAATGTTTTTTCACTTATCGACAAAAAAGTAGATGCCAAAAGCCGTGAACATATTCACACCTTTGGACGACATTTTTTTAAAAATATCTCTCTGGACGACCTTGAAAATCGTAACGACAGCGATTTATACGGTGCCACACTCAGTTTGTGGAACGCATTTGCCAATTTCGATGCCAGCTCGCCGCACGTGCGCGTGTTTAATCCTCAAATAGAAAAGCATGGGTGGAAATCGAGCCATACCATCGTTGAACTCATTATTCGTGATGTTCCGTTTTTAGTCGACTCTATTCGTATGGCGTTAAATCGTCTGGGGATCACGGCGCACATGCTGATCCACAGCCCTATGAACATTGAGCGTGATGACAACCATAAACTTGTCAGTTTTCTGGATGCCAATAAAACCAGCAATCTGCGCCAAACCGTTGTGTTCATCGAAGTGGACCGCCAGACCAGTAAAGCTGATCTGGAACAGCTGACCAACGAATTACATTCCACCATCGATGAAGTGTCACTCGCGGTGGCAGACTGGCAGCCTATGCTGGATCGACTCAAAGCCATTACCGGTCAGGTCAGTAAAGCGAAGAAGTTACCGATTGATAAGTCGCACAAAGACACCGTACTGCGTTTCCTGGATTGGCTGAGTGATCATAATTTTACACTGATGGGGTATCGCTATTATTCGGTCAGCGCGATTGAGGGCGACCATAGGTGGACGCCGGATAATGACAGTAGCCTGGGGCTGATGAAAAATTCCGTTAGTGATAAACCCCGGTTGTTATCTCATCTACCGGCAACGGCGCGGGAAGAAGCATTAAGTCAGCATCTGTTACTGCTGACCAAAACCAACAGCCGTTCGCGGGTTCATCGTCCTGCCTATATGGATTATGTGGGCATCAAGGAATTTAACAGTAATGGTCAGGTGACCGGCGAGCATCGGTTCCTTGGCTTGTACTCAGCCAGCTTTTATAACAGCAGCACCAAGGATATTCCGTTGCTGTCAGATAAAATCCGTCGTATTTGCGAATTATCGGAGTTTGATCCGGATACCCATGCCTTTAAAGCGTTTAACAACATTGTGGAAACGTATCCACGGGATGAGTTGCTGCAAACGTCGGAAGAGGAAATGGCCGAGATCATTCGTGGTATTTTCCAGATGCAGGAACGCGGCATTACCCGCTTATTCGTGCGCAAAGACACCTTTGGCCGCTTCTTCTCGTGTATGGTTTATGTGCCCAGGGAGCGCTATAACACCCAGTTACGTAAAGAAACCCAGGCATTATTAAAGCGTTCGCTTAATGCCAGTGGGGAAGTGGAATTTACCACCTTTTTCTCAGAGTCGGTGTATGCCCGGACTCACTACATCGCAAGGGTAGAAGACAACAATGCGGAATTAGACGTGAAGGATATCGAGCAGAATATTATTGAGTTAACCAAAACCTGGAATGACCGCCTGTCGTCTGCGTTATCTTCGGCCTATGGTGAAGCCAAAGCAAAAATGCTGGAGCGCGACTACCTCAATGCTTTTTCGCCATCCTATACCGAGCATAATCTGCCCAGTGCGGCACTGGTGGATATCGAAAAGCTGGAACAACTGACGCCCGAAGAAAACCTCAGTATGTTGTTTTACCGTCCACAGGAAGAGCAGTCCGACAGTCAGGTCGTAAAGCTTAAGTTGTTCCACCTGTTTGAACCTATTCATTTATCCGATGTGTTACCGATTCTGGAAAACTTTGGTCTGCGGGTTATCGATGAAAGCCCGTATAAAATTCAGTGTGCGGATGGCAAGCTTAAGTGGGTCATGGACTTTACCATGTTGCATAAAAGCGGTAACGATCTGGACATGGTCAAAGCTCAGCAGTTGTTCCAGGATGCCTTTGCCAAGGTTTGGTATAACGATCTGGAAGACGATGGCTTTAACCGTCTGGTACTGAGTGCAGAGCTCACTGGTCGTAACGTTACCATTTTGCGGGCATTTGCTAAGTATATGCGCCAGACCGGCAGCAGTTTCAGTCGTGATTATATTGCCAATACGCTGTCGAACTATCCGCATATTGCCGAAATGCTGATCAGTTACTTTGAACTGATCTTCAACCCGGGCCGCAAACCTAATAAAAAACGCCAGCAAACCCTGCAGGATAAAATCACAGCCGCGCTGGATCAGGTGAGTAATCTGGATGACGATCGTATCATCCGTCGATACCTCGATATGATAAACGCGACCTTACGGACCAACTTCTACCAACCAGCTGAAGACGGTTCCGATAAACCATACGTGTCGTTCAAGCTTTTACCTGAGCTCATCCCGGAAATGCCACTACCGCTGCCGAAGTATGAAATCTTTGTGTACAGCCCGAAAATCGAAGGTGTGCATTTGCGTGGTGGGCGTGTTGCCCGTGGCGGTTTACGCTGGTCTGACCGCCAGGAAGATTTCCGGACCGAGATCCTTGGCTTGGTGAAAGCACAGCAAGTTAAAAATACCGTGATTGTTCCGGTTGGCGCCAAAGGCGGTTTTGTGTGCAAGCAACTACCGGCCGGAGCTAGTCGTCAGGAGATTTTTGAGGAAGGAAAGGCCTGTTATCGCACGTTTATCCGCAGTTTACTGGATATTACTGACAACATTGTTGACGGCGTTATCAAGCCACCTGAAAACGTAGTGCGCCTGGACGAGGACGATCCGTATCTGGTGGTGGCAGCCGATAAAGGCACGGCGACCTTCTCGGATATTGCTAATGGTATATCAGAAGAATATGACTTCTGGTTAGGCGACGCTTTTGCCTCTGGCGGTAGCATCGGCTATGACCACAAAAAAATGGGCATTACCGCCCGTGGGGCGTGGGAGTCGGTTAAACGTCATTTCCGTGAAATTGGTATTGATTGTCAGACCACGGACTTTACCTGTGTTGGCGTAGGTGACATGGGAGGCGACGTATTTGGTAACGGTATGCTGTTGTCAAAACATACCCGCCTGGTTGTGGCTTTTAACCACCTGCATATCTTCTTCGACCCGGATCCGGATGCGGCGAAAAGCTATAAAGAGCGTCAACGGTTATTTGAAAACCCCAGCCTGACCTGGGACGATTATGATAAATCATTAATTTCTAAAGGTGGTGGTGTGTTTAGCCGGGCAGCTAAGTCCATCACCTTAACGCCGGAAATGAAAACCTGGCTGGGCACCCGTCAGAACTCAATGACGCCCACAGAGCTTATTCACAACTGCCTTAAAATGCCTGTCGACCTGATTTGGAATGGTGGCATTGGTACTTATGTGAAGAGCAAGAAAGAGAGTCACAGTGATGTGGGCGACAGAGCCAACGACGCGTTGCGGGTGAATGGTTGCGACATTCAAGCCAAAATTATCGGTGAAGGCGGTAACCTGGGAGCTACCCAGCTGGGGCGGATGGAATTCGCAGCGAATGGTGGTCGGGTGAACACCGATTTTATCGATAACGTTGGTGGGGTTGATTGCTCGGATAATGAAGTCAATATCAAAATCCTGCTGAATGCATTAGTGAGCAATGGTGATCTGACCGTTAAGCAAAGAAATAACCTGTTGTATGAAATGACCGATGATGTAGCTAAAATAGTGCTACAGGATTGTTACCGTCAGACCCAAACTATCTCGGTAACTGAGATGACCGGCGTATCCTCCCTTAAGGAACAACTGCGCTTTATACATGGTCTTGAAAGGGATGGTGCACTGAATCGCGAGCTGGAATTCATTCCTAATGATGATGAAATCTCCGACCGCGCGGTACAGAATCGCGGTCTGACCCGGCCAGAACTGAGTGTCATTACCGCATACGGTAAAATGGTGCTGAAAGACCAGTTGAATATTCCGGCTCTCACTGATAATCCGTATCACGGTAAGTTATTGATCAGTGCCTTCCCGCCGGTACTGCGCGAACGCTTTGCTGAGCAGATGCAACAGCACCCATTGCGCGCGGAGATTATTGCCACCAAGTTAACCAATAATATGGTCAACGACATGGGGGCGAACTTTGTGTACCGCATGCAGGAAGAAACTGGTGCGGATATTGTAGAAATCACTAATGCCTACAGTATTATTAAAGGGGTCTTCTGTATTGGCCAGTTGTGGCAAGACATAGAAAGCCTCGACAATAAAGTGGATGCCAAGGTACAACTGGCCATGCTGGAGTCGGCTCGTCGTTTGATGCGTCGTGGTACCCGCTGGTATATTCGTCATGGTGACAACTGCAATGATATTCAGCAATGTATTGAAAAATATCAGCCGGCGGTGAATGACCTGAGCGAAAACTTATCGAATTATCTGGTCCAACAGGAGATTAGCCAGCTCGAAAAAGGCACTCAACAGTGGATAGAAAAAGGCGTCCCTCAGGATATTGCTGCCAGGGTAGCCGCGTTCAGCAATTTGTTCAGCGCCCTGGATTTAGCTCAGGTGGTAGAGCAGGGAGCTCACAGCATTGATGTGGTGGGGCGACTTTATTATCAGTTAGGCTCAACCCTCGAACTGCACTGGTTCCTCGAGCAAATTAATAATCAACCGGTGGGTAACCACTGGCAGGCGCTGGCGCGGGCATCCTACCGTGAAGAGCTCGACTGGCAGCAGCGCTCGATTGTCGCTACCTTACTGGCCGGCAACGGTAAATCGAAAGATGCGGATGCGATTTTGGAGAACTGGATGCAAAATAATGAAGCCTTGCTAAAACGTTGGTATCATATGATGAGTGAGTTTAAAACCAGCTCGAGCCACGATTTTGCGAAGTTTTCTGTTGCTCTGCGTGAATTGATGCTTTTAAGCATGAAGTCGAACCAGTAAACTACGCAACCATGGGTTGATACCTGCCTGCCACTGACCTGAGTCAGTGGCAGGTTGCATACAATATCTTCACAGCCCCGACCGGTATAATTACCAGCCGGGGCTTTAATTTATGGCGTTAGAACACTTCATGTACAGTCTGATCCAAAAAGTTTTGCTTAACTGCGAACCAGAAAAAAGCCACGATTTCAGTATTAAATGGTTACACCGTACCCAGCGCACGCCGCTGTCAGCCTTGTATTCGGTGAATACACCGGACAAACCGGTTACCGTTGCGGGGGTGACTTTCAGAAATCCGGTGGGACTTGCCGCAGGTCTGGATAAAAACGGGGAATGCATTGATGCGTTTGCCGCCATGGGATTTGGCTTTATAGAAGTGGGCACCGTAACGCCTCGCCCACAACCAGGTAATCCCAAACCACGATTGTTCCGTTTACCGGAAAAGAACGCCATCATTAATCGTATGGGGTTTAATAATAAGGGGGTGGATTATCTGGTTGAGCAGGTTAAAGCCAGCCGTTACGACGGTGCGCTGGGCATTAACATTGGCAAGAACAAAGATACCGAAGAAGCCAATGCGCTGGATGATTATCTTAAATGCCTCAATAAAGTGTATGAACACGCCAGTTATGTCACCATTAATATCTCATCGCCAAACACGCCGGGACTGCGAAATCTGCAGTACGGTGAAGCGCTGGAAGCTCTGCTTGGTGGCTTAAAGAAAGCTCAGGCCACTCTGACACAGCAGCATGGAAAGTATGTACCGTTGTTTATTAAAATAGCGCCGGATTTAACCCTTGACGAAGTTAATGGCATTGCCGAATCGCTGATCAGGTCAGAAATGGACGGCGTGATTGCCACCAATACAACACTGGATCGCGAAGCGGTGAAGGGTCTGGAGTATGCTAATGAAGCTGGCGGCTTAAGTGGTGAAGTACTGATTAATCAAAGCCAGTTGATCACCGAACAATTACACGCGGCACTTAACGGTAAAATGCCCATTATTGGGGTAGGCGGTATCCACGATGTCGCCAGTGCTAAAGCCCGTATGGCCGCCGGTGCCGAGCTTATTCAGGTGTATTCTTCTTTTATTTATCAGGGACCAGCGTTAGTTAAACAGCTGGTTGAAGGCCTTTAATGTCAGTTTCACACTCTCAGCCCGGATTTTTAGTTACCACCAGTCGCGGTCTCGACGAACTGCTTAAACAGGAGATCAGCGAACTTTGCCCTGACGCCGAGCTGGCCATTGCCCGTGGCGGAGTCAGAGTAAAAGGCAACCTACAGGCGGCTTACAAAGTGTGTTTATGGTCGCGTCTTGCCAACCGGGTGATTTGGATCTTAAACGAAGGTAACGCAGGCACGGCTGAGGCGTTGTACGACAGTACCCGTGACATCGACTGGTCGATGCATTTTGCCGTCAACAACACGTTTTCGGTGCAGTTTAATGGCAGTAGTCAAGCCATTAATAATACGCAGTTTGGCGCACTTAAAATTAAAGATGCGATTGTCGATCACTTCTATGAAGAAGAGTCATCGCGGCCCAATGTCGATCGCGACTTTCCGGATATGGTCATCAGTGGCCGTTTGCACCGTGATAAAGTGCTTATTGGTATTGAGCTCTCTGGTGGTAGCCTGCATCAGCGGGCCTATCGTCAGGATGCCGGTCTGGCACCCTTAAAAGAACATGTGGCGGCAGCCATGCTGATGCGCAGTGGCTGGACTGCGGATATGAGCAAACCGTTACTGGATCCCATGTGTGGTTCCGGTACGCTGGTAATCGAAGCCGCGTTGATGGCGATCCATAAAGCTCCAGGCCTTGCCCGTCCTCGCTGGGGCTTCAGCAAATGGCTGGGTCATCGTGAGGGTGACTGGCAGGCATTGATAGAAGAAGCCGAGTCAGCGCAAATTCAGCCGGACATTAAACTGTTCGCCAGTGATATCGATCGTAAGTTAATCGCCATTGCCAAACAAAATGCCAATGAGGCAGGGGTATTTGAACTCATCGAGTTTAACGTGGCGGATGCGACCAAATTTACCCCGCCGGCGGCGATTACCGAACCGGGTTATCTGGTATCTAACCCGCCTTACGGCGAGCGCTTAGGTGAGCTTACCGAACTTATTCCTTTGTTCGCTCAGTGGGGCGAGCAGTTAAAACAACACTGGCAGGGCTGGCGGCTGTCGCTGTTAAGCAGTAACCGTGAATTACTGCGGCTGTTAAAGCTGCGCGGTAACAAAGAATATAGCCTGATGAACGGTAAACTCGAGTGTAAACTGGTGAATTACCAGCTCGACGCCAATAACTGCCAGCAGTTCGGTGATAGTCATGACAACGACTTTGCTAACCGGTTGAAAAAGAACCTCAAAAAGCTTAAACCCTGGCTCAAACAGCAGGATACCAACTGCTACCGTATTTATGATGCCGATTTGCCAGAGTACAACGTGGCCATCGATGTGTACGATGATTGCCTGGTGGTGCAGGAATATGCGCCACCGAAAACCATTGATGCAGAGAAAGCCCGCCGTCGCCTACAGGAAGTGCTACTGTATTTGCCAGCGGTCACAGGAGTACCTGCCAGGCAAATCATGCTCAAAGTACGTGAGCAGAAAAAAGGCAAACAGCAGTACGAAAAAGTGAATACCACCGGTAACCGGAAAGTGGTGTGGGAAAACGGCGCCAGATTCTATGTAAACCTCACGGACTATCTGGATACAGGCCTGTTTCTGGATCACCGGATCACCCGCCAGAGAGTCCGTCATATGGCCAACGGCAAAGACGTGCTGAATTTGTTTTCCTACACTGGCAGTGTGTCGGTGGCGGCAGCACTCGGCGGCGCCCGCTCGGTGACTACGGTGGATATGTCCAACACGTACATTAACTGGGCGAAAGACAACTTTAAACTGAATAACCTCAACGGGGCGTACCACTTTGTACAATCTGATTGTTTGCAGTGGTTAGTCGGTCACAATGGTAAATACGATCTGATATTTGTTGATCCACCGTCATTTTCTAACTCCAAGCGAATGGATACTACCTGGGACGTGCAGCGAGATCATGTTATGTTGCTAACTCAGGTTCGCCGGTGCCTTAGTCCAGGCGGTACGATTGTATTTTCCAACAACAAGCGCGGCTTTAAACTCGACAATGAAGCGATGGCAGAGCTGGGTTTAGCGGTTGAAAATATCTCGGCGCAAACCATACCGCAGGATTTTGCCCGCCACAGTAATATTCACCAGTGTTATGTACTGACCTTATCATGAAGATAGCGTTTTTTACCGGCCCACACTGCTGTTTATGTGACGATGCGGATGCGTTGCTAAGGCAGTCATCCGTTTACGAGCAACTGCAAATTACCAAACATAATATCCGTGACAATACCGAACATTATCATCTGTATGCGGTGCGTATACCGGTATTAAAGCGTGACGATAGCGGCGCCGAACTGGGCTGGCCGTTTACGCTCGATGAACTGGAGCTGTTTCTGAAGTGAGTGTGTTACAACTAAAAAATATTTCTGTGTTATTCGGCACACCGCCCCTACTCGACGGTGTTGAACTGGTGGTTCAACCGGGTGAGCGGGTGTGTATTGTTGGCCGCAACGGTAGTGGTAAGTCCACCCTGATGAAAGTGATCAGCGGTGACGTTATTCCCGATGATGGCCAGCGCATTGTGGAACGGGATACCATTATTGCCCGTCTGGAGCAGGATCCGCCGCAAACCACTGATATCGCTTTATTTGACTACGTGGCCGAAGGGCTGGCCGAAGTTGGCGATATTCTTAAAGGTTACTTTAAGCAAATTCAGCTGGTTACTGACGATCCCAGTGAACAAAACCTCAACAAGTTACAGTCGCTACAGGAGCAGCTCGAAATTCAGAATGCCTGGCAGTTTGAGCAAAAAATTGAGCAGACGCTGACCATGTTACAACTGGATGGTAATGCATCGCTGGCATCACTATCTGGTGGCTGGCGACGTAAAGCGGCACTGGCACGATCCTTGGTACGTTCGCCGGATATCCTGTTACTTGACGAACCGACTAACCACCTGGACGTACAAATGATCCGCTGGCTGGAGCAGAGTTTGCAGCAGTATCAGGGCGCTATCGTGTTCATCAGCCACGACCGGGCGTTTATTCGCGCCATGGCTACTCGCATTGTGGATTTGGACCGCGGGCAGCTCACCAGCTATCCGGGCAATTATCAGGCGTACCTGGATAAAAAAGACCACGACCTCGAAGTGGAAGCCAGCCAACAGGCTGAATTCGATAAAAAACTGGCTCAGGAAGAAGTATGGATCCGCCAGGGGATCAAAGCCCGGCGTACCCGCAATGAAGGTCGCGTGCGGGCACTGAAAAAGCTCCGCGAAGAGCGCGCTGCCCGCCGCGAACTGACCGGTAATGCTGCCATGGCACAGCATACTGCTGCCCGTTCTGGTAAGCTGGTGTTTGAAACCCAGGCTTTAAGCTATGCCATTGAAGGTAAAACCATTGTTAACAATCTGGATTTAACCGTATTGCGAGGCGATAAAATTGCCCTTATCGGCCCTAATGGTTGTGGTAAAAGTACCTTAATCAAGTTGTTGTTAGGGGAGCTTACGCCGGTATCCGGCAGCAGTCGACAGGGTGCCAATCTGGAAGTGGCGTATTTTGACCAACATCGTCTGGGCCTGGACCTGGAAAAATCGGTGATTGATGTAGTGGCTGATGGTAAGCGCGATTTAATGGTAAACGGCCATCCGCGACATGTTATAAGCTATCTGCAGGACTATCTTTTTACCCCTGAGCGAGTTAATGCGCCGGTGAAATCTTTATCCGGTGGGGAGAAAAACCGCCTGATGATAGCGCGGTTAATGCTTAAACCCAGTAATGTACTTATTCTCGACGAACCGACCAATGATTTGGACGTGGAAACCCTCGAAATGCTCGAGACATTGTTGATTAATTACACAGGCACGGTAATTTTAGTCAGCCACGATCGCGAATTTGTTGATAATGTTGTAAATTCCAGTTTGCTGTTTACCGAAAACGGCAAAGTAGAAGAATTTGTTGGCGGTTATTCTGATATAGAAAGCTGGTATGCCGGGCAGGGGAAGTCCATTTATATTTCTTCTTCCGCTAAATCGGTAAAAAATGAAACTAAATCAGAAAAAGTAAGTCCGACTGCAAAGGCTTCTCCGCGCAAGGCGAAAAAGTTATCATATAAAGATCAACGCGAACTCGATAACTTACCCGCGCTTATTGAGAAATTGGAAAAACAGCTCGAAGAACAACAGTCGTTGGTGAATGATCCTGAATTTTTTAAACAGGACAGTGAACAGACCAGCGCCGTACTCAATGCGCTAGCTGAGAGTGAAGAACAATTATCCCAGGCTTATGCGCGCTGGGACGAACTAGAAAGTATGCTGGAAGATTGACAGCAGTAAACAGGATTTTGAATGAAACTAAAACAGCTTGCATCTGCAGTAATCCTTGCAACCTCCGCAGTCACTGCCGTTGCGGTATCGCCTTTAGCGACTGCAGCAACCTTTGATTTAACCCTGGCGCCGGTTCAGGATAAATCATTTTTTAATTTTGCCCAGTCCATCGATAACACGGGCACCATGGTGGTGGTGAGTGAGTCTGAATATAACCCGCCTATCGACCTGTCTATTCTGGACTTTGAAAACGAAGCATTTACCGGTCGATTTGAAGATCCTGAAGCCGTCCAGCAGGGCGTTTTCAGCAATGCCGACTATCAGGCGTTGTATGCTTATATCGTCAACGGTCGCGGTGGTAGCAGCGGTATAAATATTACGATTCAGTCGTTAGCAACTTATCGCAGTTACCATGGTGATACGGTAACCGCCGATGTCATTCCCGGTTTCGACGTCATTGATGAGACCTACCAGGATTACACCCGCAGTGCTTACAGCGAGGTTAATGACTCGGTGAGTGGTGATTTCTTCGTTGGCGCCGGCAGCACGCCATTTTTCAAAGTAGATTACACCAACGAAGACGGCGATGAATTTACCTATATTGTAAACGATACACTGACCCAGGCTTTCGTTGAAGCCAATGGTGTAACCACGGCATTACCACCCACTATGCCAACTGATACGGGGATTAATGGCTTCAGTGAAGCCTTTGCCATTAACGCATCCTTGCAAGTAGCCGGTTGGGGGAGTGTTTCGCTTACCGAAGCCTATCAAACCGATATCGATGAATGTCTGGATGATGAAACCCGAGGCGAAACACCGGTTGAACTGTGTATCTACAACCTGACCAGAAGTATCACGGCTGGCAGTTACCGCCGTGCGGTAACCTGGCAACTGGACGCTCAGGGTAACGTATTGTCTTCCACCCAGTACGGTATGGTGTTTGAGCCGGCAGAAGATGAAGACTCCACGAGTTATACCAGTACGGCCCGTGCAATCAACAATAATGGCATAGCTGTGGGAACTTCTCATACCGGTGAGCGTATTATTTACACGTTACCTGGCGGCCGGGCGGCTTATTATCCCAATATTGTTGCTGCTACCTTTGCCAACGGTGAAACCACAGAGCTGTTACCCCGGGAAGACAATCTCAGCAGTTCAGCGGTAGACATCAACGACGATAACTGGGTTGTAGGCTCTGTGCTACGTGAAAAGAACGGTGTGGCCCGTAACCAGATGTTTATCTATAACATCGACAGCGGTGAGGCGGAATATCCGCAGGGTTTCTTCCAGACCGCAGCGGTCACTCCACGTGCTATCAACAATAACGGCATTGTTGTAGGTGACGGGGAATACGAGTCAGATGTGCAGACTAACCGTCAGTTACGTGCTTTTATGTACGACATGAATGTCGGTGAGTTTGTTGATCTTAATACCCTGTTGTCCTGTGAACAGCGCAAGCGTTACACGCTGGTAAGCGCTATGGATATTAACGATAATGATGAAATTATCGCTAATGCCCGTTACATTGCAACGCAGCGCTATATTACTGGTGATGAAGTATTAACCGATGCCGGTGATACTGTTGAGACAGACCGTGTTGTCGCTGTTAAGCTTACGCCGAACAGTACCGGCAGCATTGAACAGTGCGACAGTGTCGAAGAACCACCGTACGAGCGCCAGGGAGCCTCAGCAGGCTGGTATGGCATTGCCTTGTTATCGTTGCTGGCAGTGTTCCGCCGTCGCGTTAAAAAATAGACGCCGGTTGATCCGTTTACAATTCAAAGCGCCCGGCCATTAGCCGGGTGTTTTTTTGCGCAGACTAAAAAAATAATACCAGCAACGCATGAAACAATTTATCGGGGAACTTTGGATATTCGGGCTTAAGCAGGCTAATGCCTGTGTTTTCGGCGGGTTTTTGCTTGGGATCATGATAGCTACGAATCTCTGGTATCCCCTGAATAGTCTACACCGGTACGATTTTATCTTTATAGCCGCGATTGTGTTTCAGGTTTTCCTGCTGACATTTAAACTGGAAACGCTTCGGGAATCCCTGGTCATCATTATTTTTCATCTGGTGGCCACGATAATGGAGTTATTCAAGACTTCAGATGCCATTAGTTCCTGGACGTATCCAGAAGCCTATGTTTTTGGTATAGGCAATGTACCTTTGTTTACCGGCTTTATGTATAGTGCCGTGGGGAGCTATATAGCCCGCGTATGGCGGATATTTGAATTTGAATATACCCATTATCCACCAAAAAGTCTGACCGTGAGTTTAGTTTGCCTGATCTACATTAATTTCTTCTCGCATCACTTTATCCAGGATTTTCGCTGGTTGTTGTTAGCCATTACCGTGGTGATGTTTTTCCGCACCCGTATCTATTTCCGGATCATCAAAACGTATCGCTATATGCCATTGCTGTTGGGCTGGTTTCTGGTAGCGGTGTTTATTTGGTTTGCAGAAAATATTGCGACATTTGCGAATATCTGGATATACCCTAATCAGCATGAACAATGGCAAATGGTGCCGCTAGCTAAGCTAAGTTCATGGTATCTGCTCATGCTGCTGAGCTTTGTGCTGGTGTCGTTAATCAATACCCCGAATATTCATAAAATTAAACTCTAACTATTTGCTTTATAAAGAAAAGTTAAAGTTAAGAAGTGGTTGCAATTTGACCTGTACCAACTTGCCATGCTTTTTAGACCAATTACTTTTAAATGCTGAAACAATTATGAAAAAAAATTGTAATATAAAATGAGTAGGTATTTCAGACTGTTATAGTTTGTCAAGCATAAAAAAAACGAATCGCTATTGAACCAAAACATGCCTTGCACTATCTAATAGATAAGTGCTCAGAAAAAGCCACACTACCACTGATTATGTATTGAGTTGCTGGCCTATTCTGTTCACTGTTAACCCAACAAAAGAGGCTATTCAATGAAAAGACAAAAAAGAGATAAACTGACTCGCGCTCACGCTAAAGGCTATCAGGCAGGAATCAGCGGTCGCTCTAAGGAAATATGTCCCTTTCAAACGAGCGATACTCGCTCTGAATGGTTAGGCGGGTACAGAGAAGCCATGGAAGACCGCCAGTTAGGTGTGGTGGTTCGTTAACATCTCTTGAGTCAAAGCCCCGTAAACGGGGCTTTTTTCCTGGCCAAACCAATAACACATAAACTATCCGCAAAAAATACCGGCTTATCCTAAAAGGCGCTGGTATCCTGGAACAGACCGACTTTGAGGTCTTTCGCTGCGTAAATTTCACGGCCGTCAACTTCTACAACGCCGTCAGCAAGGCCCATAAACAAACGGCGCTTAACCACACGCTTCATTTGAATTTTATAAGTCACCTTTTTAGCCGTTGGCAGGATCTGGCCGGTAAACTTCACTTCGCCAACACCTAATGCACGACCTTTGCCCGGACCTCCGCTCCAGCCCAGGAAGAAACCTACCAGTTGCCACATAGCATCCAGACCCAAACAACCTGGCATTACCGGATCGCCAGGGAAGTGGCAGTCAAAAAACCATAAATCGGGAGTGATATCTAATTCAGCAATAATCTGGCCTTTACCAAACTCACCGCCTTCATCAGTGATCAGACTGACGCGGTCCATCATAAGCATGTTAGGGGCCGGAAGCTGGCTGTTACCCGGTCCAAACATTTCGCCGCGACTACAGGCTAACAGGTCTTCTTTATTAAAACTGGATTGTTTCGTTGTCATTGTATTCCCATCGATTATTTTTAACGTGCGTAATTTAGCGAACACTTGTACGCTAAACAACTCTGAACAGTATATTTTTTGCCATCCGGCAAGGATATACTTTAATTTTAGGCTAAAATGCGCAAAGTGGTGCATAACCTTAGTGACCACCGTTGATTCAGGGAACTAAACGGCCGTTGTTGCACGACAAAATTATCTACTAAACACAGGGTATCATGACAGAATCTAACAAAAATCCACGTGCTAATGCTGATAAGCAAAAACGCTTCCGCGAACGCCAACGTGAAGCCGGTAAACGTCAGGTCAGGGGCTATGTGACCCCCGAAGCATTAAGCTGTTATGAAGAGATACAAAAGAAGACCGGTTGGAATGACAGCGAAGTGCTGTCAAACTCAATTCGGCTAATGTACGCAGCTTACCGTTGTGGTCAGGTAAAACTGTTAAACGAGTGGCTTAAGGATCACAACCGCTAACGTATAGGTATCAGCCTTACGGGATCAGGACCAGAGATGGGTAAATTTACCGTTGGGATCGTATATCTGGGCTTGTTTTTCAATGTTGAAATGGCGCAGGCCCCGGGGATCGCTGCCTACACCAGCCAGGTATTGCCAGTTTCCCCAGTTAGCTCCCACGTCGTAGTCAATGAGTTGTTGTTCAAAGTAGGCAGCCCCATAACGCCAGTGTTCACTGAGTTCGTTAACCAGATAACTGGCAGCCCATTGTCTGGCTCGGTTAGACATATAGCCGGTAGCATTCAGCTGACGCATACAGGCATTAATGTGGGCATTATCAGTGGTGCCTTGTTGCCAGTCGACCAACAAAGATGACGACGGGATGATTGTAAGTGACTGCTGTTGGATGCCGCCCGGGGCAAACCACAGAGCGCCATGTTTTATTTGCAGCCACCAGAAAAATTCTCGCCACAGCAATTCAAAGTAGAGCCAGGAGGTAGAATCGTTTGCGCCGTGCTGTGCTTCAAACCGCTTTAATTGTGCATATATTCGGCGGGCAGAAATACAACCGTTGGCCAGCCAGGCTGAAAATTTGCTCGAATAATCCCAACCGTCCAGGCCGTTGCGCGTTTCTTTGTATTGGCTAATCAGGTGTTTGTCGAAAAAATAGTATTTCAGCTGTTTTATCGCTGCATGCTCGCCACCATTAAAAGATGAAGATTTACCTCGCTGTAAGGGCAGCGATGGCCAGTCCGTTTGCAGCGCAATCGGCGGCGGCGGTAGCAGCGCGACAGGCTCTGTAGGTGGGTGGGGTATAATGGCTTTTTCAACTATATTCCGAAACGGACTGAACTTATCCGGCATCGCGTTTATTTCAAACGGCAGGTCTGCCGGGCGGAACAAACTGTTGTTACTGCCGCTGATTACATGTACCCCGGGATACTTTGACGTAAGTAGCTTAAGCTGCTCTCGTTCGTTGAGCCCTGGGTATTCAGCAACACCGAGTATATCGATTTGGTATGCTTTTATCAGCTGAGCTATCTCCTCTACTGGCTCGCCACTAACTACCAATAGCGTCTGCTGGTAGTTATCCAATTGTTGATTCAGCGCATAAAGTGATTCATACAAAAATTGCTGACGATGATGGCCCATGGCGCAATAGCCAAACTGATTGGCGGTAAACCAATCTTCGTCGATGCAATACACCAGCAACAGCTTTTGGCAACGCGAGGCCAGCTCTGTTAATACCGGCTGATCGTCTAGGCGTAAATCGTGTCTGAACCAATACAGGCCCGTTTGAGAAGAAGTCATATTCATAGCAGTCTTTACGATGTCCTTATCGATATGGATTTAAGCATAGATGAGAAAATTTAAAATAAATAGCCCGCCTGTTTTACCGGCTAATTTAACTGTCAATCCATGACCACGATTGCGATCGTTTTCAGGCGCTTTACGTACAAAGCAGGGCACATTCATAACAACGATTAAAAAAGGAACAACAAAGTGACTCAGCCCGTATGTATTGTATGGTTCCGGCAGGATTTACGCGTTATCGATAACCCGGCCCTGCTCGGGGCGGTTGAGTACGGCACCGTGGTACCAGTGTATATTTTCGACACAGAGCTCGATGAGGCTGACCAGCCTGGTGGAGCTTCGAACTGGTGGCTTCATCATTCCTTAGTCTCACTGAATAAGCGCCTTAATGGCCACCTGCAATGCTTTACCGGTGAACCAAAGGAGATCCTCTGTGAATTAGTGGATAGATTCAGCGCTCAGGCGGTGTTCTGGAATCGCTGCTACGAGCCGGCTGTGATTGGCAGGGATAAAGAGATTAAGCAAACCCTGCGCGACCGCGATTGCCTGGTAAGCAGTTTTAACGGCTCCCTGTTATGGGAGCCAATGAGTATTCGTAAGCAGGACGGCGGCGTGTACCGGGTGTTTACACCTTACTATCGTAAAGGCTGCTTGCAAGCTTCTGCGCCGCGTTATCCGTACTCTGCGCCCGAACGTATTACCTATGCTGATGTGGCAAATGAGGGGCACAGCATTGATGGTGCCGGACTGTTGCCAGAGATAAACTGGGACAGTGAGTTTTCGAAGTACTGGAATCCCGGCGAAGAAGGCGCAGCAGACAATCTCAGCGAATTTATTCAACACGCTGCAAATGGCTATCAGGATCAACGTAACATACCATCGGTACGTGGCACTTCACGGTTATCACCACACCTGCATTTTGGTGAAATATCGCCCAATCAGGTGTGGTATGCACTGCTAAATGCCTTTGACGATCAAGGGAATAGCGACCTGGACTGTTTTTTAAGCGAGCTGGGCTGGCGTGAATTCAGTTACTACTTGCTGTTTCATTTTCCTACCATTACCGCAAAAAATTTTAATAGTCAGTTTGATAAGTTTAAATGGCTCAATCAGGACGATAAATACACCGCCTGGACCAAAGGCAAAACCGGTATCCCCATTGTCGACGCCGGCATGCGCGAGCTCTGGCAAACCGGCTACATGCATAATCGGGTAAGAATGATTGTCGGCTCGTTTTTAGTGAAAAATCTGCTGATTGACTGGCGCAAAGGCGAACGCTGGTTCTGGGACTGTCTGGTCGATGCCGACCGGGCCAGCAACTCGGCCAGCTGGCAATGGGTGGCTGGCTCTGGTGCCGACGCCGCGCCATATTTCCGCATATTTAACCCGGTATTACAGGGCGAAAAATTCGATAAGCAGGGGAGTTATGTTAAAACTTATTGCCCTGAGCTTGCTAAAATGCCGGACAAATATCTGCATAAACCCTGGGATGCCCCCAAAGACGTGCTGAAAAAAGCCGGTGTAGAACTGGGAGGCAACTATCCCAAGCCCATTGCCGACCTCAAGCAATCACGCCAACGCGCGCTTGATGCTTACGCGGATACCAAGGAGGACTGATGGCCGGGGTATTGCGTTTAGTGTTGGGCGACCAGCTTTCCCGGGAGATATCCAGCCTGAAAGATAGCAATACATCACAGGATAAGATCCTGCTTGCCGAAGTGCGCGAAGAAGCCACGTACGTGAAGCACCACAAGAAGAAAATTGTATTGTTGTTTTCGGCTATGCGCCACTTTGCCAAAGCGTTAAGCGAGGACGGTTACGATGTCATTTACCGGCGTTACGATGATAAGGACAATCAGGGTTCGTTGCTCAATGAAGTTAAATATGCCTGCAGACAGTACAATTTCGATAAGGTTATGGTGACGTATCCTGGTGAATACCGCGTTCTTAAGAGCATGCAACAATGGCAACACCAGTTAGGTATCCCGGTGGAGATTTGCGATGACGATCGGTTTATTGCCACCCTTGAACTATTCGGTGAGTGGGCCGACGGGCGAAAACAATGGCGCATGGAGTATTTTTACCGGGAAATGCGTAAACTAACCGGGCTGCTGATGGAAGGGGATAAGCCCATTGGCGGCAAGTGGAATTACGATCAGGATAATCGCAAGGCGCTGCCGACAGCTGTGTCGCCGCCCAAACCTTATACCGTGTCACCGGACGCTATCACCAGTGAAGTCATTGAACTCGTAGACGCCGAATTTGCCGACCATATGGGGGATGCCAAAGATTTCAATTATGCAGTGACTCGTAACGAAGCGTTGAAGGTATTAGAACAGTTTATTGACCAGCGCTTTAGCCAGTTTGGTGATTATCAGGATGCCATGCGTGAAGGTAACGTGTGGCTGTTTCACTCCCACTTGTCGTTTTACCTCAATTGCGGTCTGTTGCTGCCCATGGAAGTACTAAAAGCAGCAGAACAAGCCTATTTTGATGGCGATGCGCCACTTAATGCAGTGGAAGGTTTCATCCGCCAGATCCTGGGATGGCGCGAATATGTGCGCGGCTTTTACTGGTACTGTATGCCGGGCTTGCAGCAGGAGAATTATTTTAACCACCAGCGCAAGTTGCCGGACTTTTACTGGACCGGGCATACCAATATGAATTGCATGCGTCAGTGCATAGGTGATACCAAACGCCACGCTTACGCACATCACATCCAGCGTTTAATGGTGATTGGTAATTTTAGTTTGCTGGCCGGGTTGTCTGTGGAAGCAGTAAATGAATGGTACCTGCTGGTATATGCCGATGCCTTTGAGTGGGTGGAAATGCCCAATGTAAATGGCATGGTCCTGTTTGCTGATGGTGGTAATCTGGCCAGTAAGCCTTATGTGGCGAGCGGTCAGTATATTAATCGGATGTCGGATTACTGCAAAAATTGCGGCTATGCGGTGTCTAAAAAAACGGGCAGAAATGCGTGCCCGTTTAACTATTTGTACTGGGACTTTCTGATTAAGCACCGTGATAAACTGAGTAAAAATCACCGTATGGGGTTGATTTACAAAACCCTCGATCGGATGTCTCAGGACACCATAGTTGCCATGCAGGAACAGGCAGAGCTGTTGCTATCGGCCATTGATGATGCGTAAAGCGGATTTACCGAGTAAAATCTGCCCATTTTGCCAGCGCCCGTTCGTGTGGCGTAAAAAATGGGAAAAATACTGGCCGGAAGTGAAGTACTGCTCTAAACGGTGCAGTCGTGCCCGTTCACGACACACCATCGCAAAATAATCATCATGTAATGAAACTGACATTACTTTGCTGTGATATCCTTTGCTACTATAGCCCTAGTAAGCTAATCGAAGTTTACCGGAACAGAAGCAAAAGATTTGAAAACATATACTTGTCAATGTGGAAACACCTTATATTTCGCCAATAGCCAGTGTTTGTGCTGCCAGCGCCCGGTGGGTTTTTTGTCGGATGCCAAGGTGCTTTCCTCCTGCGACATTGATGCAGACGGTAACTGGATAGCAGGCCATAACGGGTTGGCTTACCGCCAGTGCAGCAATTATGCAAAACAAAATATTTGCAATTGGCTGGTACCGATTGAAAGTGTTCAGAACCTTTGTCCATCCTGCCAACTCACCGACACCATTCCCGATTTGTCCAAACCTGACAACATCAAGCTCTGGTTTCGTATGGAGCAGGCCAAACGTCATTTGCTTTACACCCTGTATAAGCTTGAATTGCCGGTTGTCGGCAAACGCCATAACCCACGCGGTTTATCTTTTCGGTTTCTCGAAGATGAAGTCGCGCAGGCTCTATACAACCGGGAGCTCACTGTCCAGAATACGGTGTTAACCGGGCACAGCAATGGTGTGATCACCATCAATCTAAAAGAAGCCGAAGAAACCAAGCGCCTCGCTATGCGCGAGTTAATGAACGAACGCTATCGTACCCTGATTGGCCATTTTCGCCATGAGTCGGGTCATTATTACTGGGATGTCCTGATCAAAGGAAGTCAGTATATTGAGGCCTTCAGGGCGCTATTTGGTGACGAGCGAAAAGACTATCAGCAAAGTCTCGAAAACTACTATGCAAACGGACCTGCTGCTGACTGGCAGCAGCGCTGTATAAGTGCCTATGCCAGTATGCATCCATGGGAAGACTGGGCCGAAACCTGGGCGCATTACCTGCATATGGTGGATACTCTGGAAACGGCCAACGAATACGAAACCAGTTTAGAAAACCGGTTGCTCTCTAACCCGCTAAACGCCGATCATCCCTATACTGCAAGTTACAATGAAGAGAGTTTCGATACTTTAATTGATGACTGGGACAAGCTTACCAACCTGCTTAACTCACTGAATAATAGTATGGGACTGGACGATGCTTATCCATTTGTAATCAACACCAAGACCCGCGAAAAACTCCACTTTATTCACTTGCTGGTTCGTCCGCTTTAACCTTTTCCCAGTCAAACCGGGGTAATTGTTCAAATGCACGGTGCAGCCCGTCAGTCCACTGCTTTTTCATAGATTTGTACATCGGGCTGTTTAAGGTGTAAGTATTGTGAAAGGGCTCATCGAGGGAGTCATCCTGATACATCGCCAGTTCAATGGGCGGCCCCACCGAGATATTACTGCGTATAGTGGAATCCAATGACACCATGGCGCAGCGAGCGGCATCTTCCAGTGTGGTGCTCTTAGCTATGATGCGATCCAGAATCGGCTTGCCGTATTTGGTTTCACCAATCTGCAGGTAGGGCGTATCTTCCGACGCGCTAATAAAATTACCCTGCGGATAAATGTGAAAAATCTCTGCTGCCTGACCGGCTATTTGCCCGCCGAGAATAAAATTAGACTCCGCACTGGCATTGGATTTTTCCATCGCTTTTTCGTGAAGCGTTTGCTCTTCCTGACTGAGCTTACCGATGTACTGCGCCACTTCATAAAGCTGTTTACCATGACGCAGACTGAAGTCAGCGTCCGGGTCATTGAGATCGCGATTGATTGCATTCATCACTGCCTGAGAAGTCGCCAGGCTGCCGGATGTCATGAGTACACAGACCCGCTCACCAGGCCAGCAATAACGACGCATCTTGCTGTACGTTGCGACGTAGTCGACGCCGGCATTGGTTCTGGAATCTGAAGCAAAAACTAATCCGCGATTTACTTTTACGGCTAAACAATAAGTCAATGGAAACTCTCTGAAAACACTAACAAAACAATAAAGATAGAATGGATGGATTCAGGCAATTTTTCCAGATCATTTTGTCATCAATTTGTTATTATTTTCATTGCAATTTCGGTCAAAAGTCGCTTAGATGGTATTTTGTATACCGAAAATAAGCTCTAGGGATTGTAGATGGCAATAAGATGGGGAAATTATAGGGCAGGAGAGTTTTACGACGAACTCATTCGCGTTGCAAATAAACCGCGCCCTGCTGCAGAGGAAATTTGTAAATACCTGCGTAACCTTACTGACCAGGAATTAGAAGAATATAAAACCGCCGCCAACACCGCTATCCATGTCATGGGTATTACCTTCACGGTGTATACCGAAGAAGAGGGCTCAATCGACAGAGCCTGGCCGTTTGATATTATTCCCCGCATTATCGACAAAAAAGAATGGCTGCAAATTGAAAAAGGCCTCAAGCAGCGTGTCAAAGCACTCAACATGTTTATTGACGATTTGTATAACGAGCAGCGCATTCTTGAAGCGGGCATTGTGCCAAAAAGCCTGCTGGAAGCCTCCAAGAACTTTCTACCTGAATGCATGGGCATCAAACCTAAACACGGGGTATGGGCCCATATTTGTGGCTCAGACCTGGTCCGAGACCATCACGGTACCGTTTATGTTCTTGAAGATAACCTACGGGTACCCTCAGGCGTTTCTTATATGCTGGAGAATCGCCATGTAATGAAGCGGGTGTTCCCGGATATGTTCGAAAAATATAACATTCTGCCGGTAGATGATTACCCGTCTCAGTTATATGACATGCTTAGTCAGCTGTCGCCGCGCGACATAGAACAACCCGAGGTGGTAGTACTGACGCCGGGTATTTATAATTCTGCCTATTTTGAACATGCTTATCTGGCTCAGCAAATGGGAGCCGAACTGGTAGTGGGCAGTGATTTAGTCGTAGATGATGAAGACATTGTGTATATGCGCACCGTAGACGGCCTGTCACGGGTTGATGTGATATATCGCCGTATTGATGATGCCTTTCTCGATCCTGAAGCTTTCCGGGAAGATTCCATGCTCGGTGTGCCCGGCCTGATGCGGGCCTGGAAAGCCGGGAATGTTGGCTTGGCCAATGCTCCTGGCGCAGGGGTTGCCGACGATAAAGTGGTGTATGCTTACGTGCCTGAGATCATTAAATTCTATCTTGACGAAGAGCCGTTACTGCCGAATGTACCCACCTATAAGTGTGTTAATAAGGAAGAGCGGGATTACGTCATCGAGAATATCGAAAAAATGGTGGTTAAACCAGCCAACGAGTCAGGGGGGTATGGCATGCTGATTGGGCCTCACGCCACTAAAGCCGAGCGAGAAAAGTTTGTCCGCCTGATCCGTCGCGATCCCCGTAACTATGTGGCCCAGCCCATGTTATTGTTATCAACTGCACCCACCATTATCGGCACCAAAGCAGAACCCCGGCACCTCGACCTCAGGCCATTTATCTTAAGCGGCAATGACATTAGCGTGACTACCGGCGGGCTTACCCGGGTGGCTATGCGAAAAGGCTCTACAGTCGTCAACTCCTCACAGGGTGGTGGCAGTAAAGATACCTGGATTGTAGACATGGAGGCCGACTAACGATGTTATCTAGGGTAGCAAATCATATTTACTGGATGGAACGTTATCTGGAACGCGCGGAAAACACCGCTCGTTTAATTCAGGTAAACACCCACCTCTTACTCGATTTACCACGCAATGTAACTCTTGGCTGGGAACCCATCATCGACATGTTGTCGTTCCGTGATGTGTTCTACGATCTCTACAAAGAAGCCGATGAAAAAAGCGTGATTAAGTTTATGGTGACTGACACGGCCAACCCCGGATCAATTATCAATTGCCTCGCAGCAGTGCGTGAAAATGCGCGGATAATTCGTGAGATTATCCCCTCGGAAGCCTGGGAGCAAATTAACAACCTGTATATTGCTGCCAAAGCCGATGGACAGAGCGTGTTAACCCGTCGACACCGGTTCAACTGCCTGCACCGTATTATTGTTGCTAACCAAACCATTACCGGGTTGCTTGGTGGTACCATGCTGCGTGGCGAAGGCTATGCCTTTCTGCGACTCGGCCGCCATCTGGAACGTACCGATATGACATCTCGTATTATTGATGTGCGTTCGGCGTCGCTGTTACCGGATCTATCACCGGAACAATCGGCATTTGAGAATATCCAGTGGATGGGTGTACTAAAGTCACTGACCGCGTATCAAATGTACCGTCAGGAAATGCGGATCAGGATAAACCGAGCCGATGTGCTGGAATTTTTGATTAATAACAAACAATTCCCGCGTTCACTTCAGCACGGCCTGATGCAAATTGGCAAGTGTCTGCTGGAACTGCCGAACTCAGATAATATTTCACAGCAAGTCGAAGCGTTATCTGAGGAGTTACAAAAACTTGATACCCGTGAGCTGGCTCAGGACAGGCTTCATGAAGTCATTGATGACATTCAGTTCGGCGTGGTGAAAATCCACCAGGCGATTGATAGTCAGTATTTTTAAATATTAATCACCCGTTCACCTGTATTTTTAAGCATTCGCCTTCTAGGCTTAACAATAGTGCATTTAACAGGTAAACGGGCACAGTGTTTTTCACGAAATTATCGTTTCTACGCGTTAAGTTAAGCAAGGTTGTGTTTCCTGCGGTGTTGACTATGGTTAGCAGCATTGTGTGCGCAGCAAACGAGGATGGAAAGTTTCAAAATATCCGGATCCCAGCCCGGGTTTTTGACGACAATACTATCCATTCTTATTTTGTAGATGTGCTTACCCTGGCGCTGAATAAAACCCAACGTAACGGTTTACCTTTCAGAATTGTGCCGGATCCGTTTAATGCCAATCAGGATAGGCTCCTTCGTCAGGTTAAAGTGGGCTCAACCGATGTTACCTGGGCGGTAACATCAATCGAAAGGGAAGAAGCGAATCAGGCCGTGTTTTTCCCGATTGCACGAGGCTTGCTCGGCTATCGTGTTTTTCTTATTCACCCCGATAATAAAAACGTCTATCTCAAAAAGCCTGTAAGCGAATTAAAAGAAAGTTTATCCGTGCAGGGAATTGGCTGGCCTGACACTGATATTATGACATTTAACGGTTATCGCGTTAAAGAAGTGCCCATGTCGATGATGTTTAAATTAATTGAGTCGAAAATGGCCGATTACTTTCCCCGTTCTGTCATGGAAGTGGAATTCGAATTGTCATCTCGTCAGAACGCGCCGTTAATGATTGAACCGGGCAGAGGTTTTTACTATCCATCCCCGATGTATTTTTTCGTTAATAAGCGCAATCGGATGCTCGCCGAAAGGCTCAATAAAGGGCTCGACCTGGCGTTAAAAGATGGTAGTCTCACTGCGCTTTACAATAAGCAACCCTTCGCCCAATCCGCCTTTAAGATACTCAAAGGCAGAGATATTATTAAGCTTCAAAATCCTCTTCTTTCTCCCCAATCACAGCGCGCGCTGGAACACTATAAGAGTTTCCTTGTTACGGAATAATTTCCTTTTTATACAGTGAGATAGCTTTTTATTTGCGATGTTCTCTTTTATTTATAGCCGATCGGTCTATAATATCTAGACGATCGGTCTAAAAGAGTGGGATATGCAGGAAATACGCAGGGGCAGACCCCCTAAATCAGCCAGAAATTTTGAAGACACAAAAGAGGCACTTCTGTTAGCCGGTATGGCTATTCTTACAGAGCGAGGCTTTAACACTGTTGGCATCGATATGATCCTCAAGCGGGTAGGAGTGCCAAAGGGCTCTTTTTATCACTACTTTAAAAATAAGGACGATTTTGGCCTGCAGGTGATAGAGCGTTATGACCAGTATTTTTGCGCTAAGCTACGACGCTGCCTGGCTTCTCAGCCCTCAGAACCTCTCAACGGAATTGAAGCATTCGTTAGTGAGGCCATTGATGGGATGGAAAAGTATCGGTTTAGCAGAGGTTGTTTAATCGGTAACTTTGGCCAGGAAATGCCAATTCTGGCGGAGTCTTTCAAGCAACCTCTGGCTCAGTGTTTAAAAAACTGGACTTCCATGCTGGCGCAAAATCTGGAGCAATCCAGAGTACTGGGTTTAATTCACCAGGAGACAGACTGTTTACAGCAAGCTGAGTTTTTCTGGATTGGTTGGGAAGGCGCCATTCTGACTGCGAAGGTCATGCAGTCCAGCTCACCAATGCAAAAATTTGCCGATGGTTTTATCCATCAACTTACTATCAAGCGTTAACCCCGGAGGGCACAATGTTTAAAGCGATTTATATTAATAAAGACGACCAGGACTACACTGCACAAATTACCGAACTTGATGAGTCGGCATTACCAGATGAGGATGTCCTGATAGCGGTCGAGTACAGCACGTTGAACTATAAGGATGCGCTGGGCATTACTGGTAAAAGTCCGGTAGTCAGACAGTTCCCTATGGTAGCTGGTATTGATTTGGCGGGTACGGTGATTGAAAGCCGTTCAGAAAGATTCTCTGCCGGCGATAAGGTACTGGTGAACGGCTGGGGTCTGGGCGAACAGTATTGGGGCGGGTTAGCACAAAAAGCCCGGATCAACGCTGATTTTGTGCAAAAGATGCCAGCGGGCCTATCCAGTCAGCACGCTATGGCCGTGGGCACTGCAGGTTATACCGCCATGCTGTGTGTGATGGCTCTTGAATCGCAGGGCGTTACACCTGAAAAGGGCGAGGTGTTGGTTACTGGTGCGAATGGTGGTGTAGGGACAACCGCTATTGCGATTCTGGCGAACCTTGGTTACGACGTAGTTGCCTCTACAGGTCGGTTAGAACAGGCGGATACGCTAAAAGCCCTGGGTGCCAAAGAAGTCATCGATCGTTCGACTCTCAGTGAACCAGGTCGTCCACTGGCTAAAGAACGTTGGGCTGGGGTGGTTGATTCAGTTGGTAGTCATACACTTGCTAATGCCTGTGCAGCAACGAAGTCAGAAGGGGCGGTTGCCGCTTGTGGTCTGGCCCAGGGTATGGACTTTCCGGCTACTGTAGCACCGTTTATTTTACGTGGCGTTAAACTAATGGGTATTAACAGTGTAACCCAGACTCTGGACGTGCGTGAAAAAGCCTGGGCCAGGGTAATTAAGGATCTTCCCGAGTCGAGTCTGGCGGCTATTACCAGACAGGTCACGTTAGCCGAAGCACTTGAGGTTGCGCCGACCTTTTTATCTGGTCAGGTTCAGGGCAGGATCGTGGTTGATGTCAACGCCTGAGTAGTTAAATCGTTCTGATTTTCGTACTGCTGAGGGTTATCCGATTTACGGGTAACCCTCATTTTTTTATGCTGCCTGTGTTGCTGATTGCCGGCAGTATTATTGTGTTTTTATTCGTCAGGAATAGCCGAGTAATAGCCGGATACTTTTTGTCTATTCCTACTGAATATATTCATTTGAATATTAACCCTATCTGGTAGTTAGAGAACCTGGCAGGTACAGTTCTGCTGAGCCCACTTTAGACGATTCGCCTGGTTCTGGTGTGTTGTTTTGCTGTTTTATAGTTACGCGTAACCATTCAGGTAAACTTAAGTTATTGATTTTACGTGGAGTGGATTTTCATCGATGCATTGATAGTTTATCTATAGCAACGTTAATTTTGAGGCGATGAAACGTTCGTTTCAGTTTTAATCGCGCGTAGTGAACGGGTATCAGTAGTGAATAACACGGCTGTGATGATGGTGTAAATACGGCAATATGCTACTTCTCCAGTAGCCGATTTTGACCATTTTTTTAATGAAAACTATTTGTCCTAAAGAGCAATTTTTTAGGTGCTGAATTTGGTAGTTGGATTGGTAAATAAAGCGCATAATCGCCGCGCTCTTATTTACAGGTTCCTAAACACATGCAATTTACTAATGACCGTGTTTCGGTCTATGCACTACCAGAAAGTCAACTTACTTCAGACTACGCTATTGATATCGGTACTCGCTACCGTGATGCCTCTCTGATTGAGCTGCCAGGTGGCGAAGTCTGGGTATTTGACTATGGTGTTATCGTTTTTTGGGGGATTGACGAAGATGAACGTTTATCGTTGTTACATCGCCTAAAGATTCACAGCGAGTTACTGGCAGGTGAACATCAGGAGCATTTCAGGTTTACTGTTGGCGATGGTGAAGTCAAGTTACAGAAAGACCATATTTTGTTGTCTACAGATGATCCTTTGTTACGCCTGGCAATAAGCCATGCGTTGGCACAATCCATAAAGCTGAATGATTATGAACTCAGGGCCCAGTTGACAATTGCTGAGTACAGTCATTTACCCAAAGTACTGGCCGAGACCGGTTCAATCAAACTGGGACGGCGCCAGATTGCCAGTATCCGGGGGCATTTGTTCAGTACCAAGAGTGACATATTTTTGCATTATAACCTGCTTGATACGCCGGAGTTTTTCTGGGAATACCCGGTTTACGAACTTGCTTACAACACGGCAGCGAAGTATCTGGATATTCGCCCCCGGGTGGAGCTGTTGTCGAACAAACTTAACGTTATTCACGAACTGTTCGATATGCTGGCCGATGAATTGAAGCACAAACACTCTTCTTTTTTAGAGTGGATCATTATTATACTGATTGCCTTTGAAATCGTCATGGTCGGTGCGGAAGGACTGTTGTCACTGTTTTAACTCCGAGCCGGTTACCCCGGGTTTGGGGTAACGGCCAGTGACTCACGAGGGATAGGGGTTCCATGCAGGATTACGGTTTCGATCGTTTGCCAGTGGGTCACATCCAGTTTAGGGTTTTGGCGCAAGATAAGCAGATTGGCCACTTTACCCGGCTCAATAGTGCCATACTGGTTTTCCAGTCCAAATTGCCTGGGGCCATTTATTGTTGCTGCTGCAAAGATTTGTGAGGGGCTAATTCCCGCATCGGCCATTTGTTGTATTTCATAAAAAGTTGAGAGCCCCGGAGCCGCGGCAAAAGAAGGGCTTGACGGGTAATCTGAAGCCAATAGCAGCGGATGGTCCATCGTAGCAAGATAGGCTGCTGCCTGCTTAGCCCGGTTCACTCCATAGCCGCTCAGCTCAAAGACTTTGACGTCGGGCAATCCACCAAAATCCTCACTGATCACTCGTTTAAACCACTGGCCTTCGTACGTTGAATACCATTGAAGCAGCGCTGCGGGTAACACCTTTTGCCGTCTGGTGTCGCTGAGCGTGTCACTATCATACATCCCCTGAAGTGACAGCATTACCTGGATAGTGGGCATATAGGCCGTATCCATGTTAATCAGCCTGTCGAGGGTAGCGGTTACCGGCGGATTATTCGGCTCGGCCAGCCATTGCCAGTTCCATAACCCATGGGCGATACCGTCCACCTGATGGTTTAAGGCAATCTGATACATGTCGATAGCATTGGCATGGGCCCACACCTGAAGATTAGCTTTGTCTGCGGCCTGACGAATTCGCTGAAGGCTGTCATTGCTGAGTAGTGGCCAGTCTGATGCCGCTCCAAAACCATCCTCTATGTATATTTTGATGCACGGTGAGCCCGTTTCTGCTATAGCAGTTACCACAGCTTCCGGCGTATGTTGGGCAGCATCGACATTGTCTGGCAAAGTAACCTTATCAGGGTCTTCAATAATAAAGTAGCTGGCATGTTGCAGGGTAAACTCTGCCGACAGGTGGGGGTATCCGCCGATTACCGGAATGGGCTGACAAGTGAAGTAATCCGGGTGATCTTCAGTTGCAGTAAAGCTTTCTTCTCCATCGCTGTCACCTAAATTGAGTACCTGAGTGATACCAAAATACAATAGGCTTCTTGGCAGTTGCGTCAGATACTCGTCTACCATGCTTGCATAACGATTGGCGTTTGCTGAGCCTAGAAGACCAATACCCGGAACACTGTTTACGTGCACATGACTGTCCATGATACCCGGAGTAAGGTATTTACCCTTACCTTCAATAATAGTGGCATCAGGGCCAATTTGCTGCAGTGGCTCAGTGGTAACTTCGGTGATAATGCCATCAATTATTCTAATTTGAGTATTCGTCTGTGCTGCTTTTAGGTGAGCAGATACAACCGTGAAATTATTGAGAATTAATTCATCAGCCGTTGTCGCCCCGTGCCACAATACTATTGTGGCTAGCACTATTAGTCTTACTATCATGTTGTACTTTTCCTTGCCTTGCAGAATCAAAGTTATTCTAAAATCCGGTAGTTTGTTTACAAGCAGAATTCTGTAAGTAAACGTACAACTGAAAGTCGGAGGCGGCACATATCTGAAAAAAGGCTAACGTGGACAATTCCATAATAATGAGGGGAGCGATGGGGGTCACTTTTCCATACCTAAAAACCATACTAACAAAAGGGAGAATACCTTCAGGGTATAAATACTGCGAGTAAAAGGTATTTCCAAGACAGTCAAAGCCCGTGTAAATTTACACAATGTTAACGTATGGCTTTGTAATGGTAGGCATGTTTAACAAGTAGTTACAGTGTTTTTATCTTAGCTACTTAACAAGTTTAAATATATCAATCGCTTGCCGTTCGACTAGAGGTTGTATGCTCGCTGTTTTCAGCTAATTGGCGAAACAACAATTTAACAACTTGAGACTTGCTCATTTCATAGCCTTAAATAGGTAACAAATATAAGGTGGTAAATATGTCAATGCGTGGTGTGCTAAGACTGGCTGAAGTTCAAATGCGGGTACTGGACATGGCCGAATCCAAAAAACATTATGGAAGCCGGATGGGCTTGCACGAAATGATGACCGACGACGATGGGTTGGTTTACTTTAAAGCCTGGGCTGAGCATGATCATCACAGCCTGGTGTTGCGTGAGACCGATAGGGCGGGCCTTGATCATATTGCTTTTAAAGTTTACGACGATGCCACCCTGGATGATTTGGAAAGTAAAATTATCAAATTTGGAATTGAAGTTGAACGTATTGAAGCTGGGGTGTATCCGAAAAGTGGCAGACGTCTCAAATTCATCCTGCCTACAGGTCACGAAATGCATTTATATGCTGAGAAAGAGCAGGTAGGTAACTCACTGGGTACGCACAATCCGGATGTAATTCCCGATGATGAGGTATGCCGTGGTTTTCGCATCAATGGCCTTGATCATGTTTTTATTGTTGGGCCAGATACTGAGAAAAACCTAAAGCTATTCACCGAAGTCTTTGAATTTAGCTACACCGAACGGGTTATTGATAACGACGGAAACACGGTTTTATTTTTCGTCAGCTGTTCGAGCCGCGCCCATGACATCGCGTTTGGTGTAAACCCCACTCCGGGACTGATCCATCATGTTTCCTTTAGGCTGGAGAATTCACAAGATCACATTCGCGCGGCAGATTTAATTGGTAAGTATGAAATACCAGTAGAAATGAATGACCGCCATGGTGTTACTCAGGTTAAAACTGTTTATTATTTTGACCCGTCTGGTAATCGCAATGAAGTATTCTGTGACGGTTACACTTATTACCCTGATATGCCGCTTTTAACCTGGACTATGGACGAGCTCGATCATGCCGCGTTTTCTCAGTCTTTACATGTGCCAGAAAGTTTCTTAGGTGTGTATACCTAATCCATTTTGAATGTTTTCCAACCACATTCAACGGCCGGTTTATCTTTGATAACCGGCTTTTTTCATCAGTTCAAACGTAATGATAATACCTTTAATTATTGGTTTGGCCCGATATGGAGCTATTGATCGCCGCACTGTTGAGCTGGATTGAAATGCATACCCACGACAGTACTTCAGACCCTGGCGCATCCCAACGTTATTGTACTGAGGCACGAGGAGCTCACTGAAGAGTATTATCGAAACGCCGATGAAGCGCCGCCGGAATATCGGGTGTCGATACACTCAGAAAAGCCCTTAATCAGGGGCCAGCTTCTGGCTTATCTGTTGGGGCCATGTACCTAAGTCAGCAAAATACTGATGACACCATGCTCAATCTCATTTTCCGGGGCTACGGCTATTCACGTTGCCAGGTCTTACCTGGCGCTAACACAATACCAATCTGAGCTATGCATAATCCTGTTCACTACTCCAATCCAGATCAGCCACAGAAAAACGGGTACAATTTGAACACCTTGGGTAAGGCGTTAGCGGATAAATGCCAGCCAGTTTTCCAACAGATTAGCAAAGTCCATCAGACCACAACCAGAAACGGGGCCTTCTGCCGTATCGTCATCGAACTCACTGTGATTCAGTTCGGTGTTGTTAAGGAAGAGTTCTACTTCGTCGTCGGCAATCACCAGATGATAAATTTTGCCTGTGTATTCAAACTCCATTTGTTGCCTGGCAAGTAGTTTCTTAACGGCTGTAAGTAAATCGGCAACAGCTGCACTGTCTGCGCCAATATCATGGCTTAACCAGTCACCAAAGTATTCGCTTTCCACATCACATTTTGCAAGTGGCGCTCCGGTCACATCGGTAAGAAATTCAAAATCCATCGTTAAACTCCGGTCAAAGGTGGCAAAAATACGTAGCCAGTGGCATCCAGTTCTGTAAGGTATACACGCACGTCAAATTCAACCTGGTGGTAGGTCGGTAACATATACTGACAAAGCTGATAGAACGACTTGTTATGCTCTTTTTCTTTAAGGTGAGCTAGTTCATGCACCACTATCATGTTTAAAAAAGCTTCCGGCGTATTTTTAAATAGCTCGCTCACCCGCAGTTCATTCTTACTCTTCAGCTTGCCGCCCTGAACCCGCGAAACGTAGGAATGCAGACCCAGTGCATGGTTAACGATGTGGATCTTATTGTCGTAAATTACCTTACTCAAAGGTTGCGTTTTCTTCATGTACTGATTTTTAATCCCCATCGCATAATCACGTAACGCTTTATCGTTATTAATGCTGTGCAGATTCTGGTAACGGGAACGTAACCAGTCACCAAGTTTATTAGCACTTTGGAGTTGTTTAATCTGGTCTTGCAGATGCCTGGGGTAGTGAGCCAGAAAAGGCAGTGAATTCGCCATAGTAATCGAGTTTCTTAGTCCGACCGGGTAAATCGATATTATACACTGTACAAAGTAAATAATTTACCCGTGACCCAATTTCTTAGAAGAAGGCGGAGACCTGAAAAGTGAATCGGCTAGTATATTTATTAACAAAGTTGCAGAAATTGGCTAATCTAGCGCTTATTGCCTTAGGTCTGCAAAATCAGCCCGGGCTTAGCTTGTATAGAGTGTTAGCTAATGATGGGTTTGCGGTTCTTTGTTTTGTTGTTTTTGGTGATTTCAGCCAGCACGCTTGGCAGTGAAACGGACGATTATAGTGTTATTCTGGTTAACTCGTTCAATGAGTCTGACTTTGAAGTAAAAATGATGTACCGTTTAATGAATCAGGTGTCTGCCTCAGAAAACGTTTTAGTGTTAACGGTACCTGCTTACTACGCCGACTCCGTTGGCGAATTAGGCTCGCAAGTACGGCAGACAATTCTGAGTAATTTTAATTACCAGCTTCAGAACCTTATTCAGGGTAGAGATAACGTTACCTTTTCAAGACTGATCTCTATCGGTCGACACGCCAGCGTGTTTACTGATACCAACCCATCCATACTCGCCAATGCAGAACGATTTTTCCTACATATCGACTGGCAACCTAACACCGGTACGCTGATACGTTCGGATTATGAACCGACATTATCCTTTGCACAGATACTGATGGTGTTACCAGATACAAAAGACATGATATTGGTGCATGGTTCACATGGCCTGGAACAGGATCAAGGACTAGTGCAAAACTTTCTTTCCAATGTGCCGCCTAACATCAACATAAAATATTATAATCCAATGCAACATCCCAACCGGACTATGGCGGCGTTGAGCGATAGCCGGGCTGGTACACCGATTATCTACATAAATTATAAGTATTATGAGCGAAGCTGGGACGTTGTTCATGCATGGTTAACCACACAACGAAAGCACCCGGTTTTCACCATTTTCGCCCACAATGTCGATCGTTATGCCGGTGGAGCGGTAGTTGTGCCGGAAAAAATAGCGGATACGGCTGTAGCCCTGGCCAGAGGCGTGGATCTCCCTCCAACAATTAATAATGTCGTTAGTATGCAATTAAACGCGCAGCAATTGGAGTTGTGGGAAATAGATGAAGATTCATTACCTGCGGAGATAGAACTGGTTAATAAGAAACCGCCCGTATACACAGTTGAGGTAGTACTGTTTATTATCAGCTTTTTTCTGGTTGTCATTATTATGATGGCTATATTCATGTTGTATCGTGCCCGCTTACACAACATGAAAATGGCAAAAGCCCTGGAAGATGCTGACAGCGCCAATCGTTCAAAAAGTGAGTTTCTTGCCAATATGAGCCATGAAATCCGCACGCCTATGAATGGGGTGCTGGGAACACTACAAGTACTGGACCGCTCAGAGCTTAACAGGCAAACCAAGGCAAAGGTAAGTAAAGCACTCTTTTCAGCCAAACACCTGCTGACTATCATTAATGATATTCTCGATTTCTCAAAGATCGAAGCGAATAAACTTACCCTCGAGGAACAGGTATTTTCATTATTAGAAATTACCGATTCAGCGGTATCAGATCTGGCCACTCTGGCAGAGGAAAAGGGACTTCGCTTATCCGTAGATGTGGATAACGCTTTTCAGGATGGTTGGCGGGGGGATTTTGTACGGGTTAAGCAAATCCTCGTTAACCTGTTATCCAATGCAGTTAAATTTACCCCGTCAGGCTCGGTCACTATTCGATTGAGTATGTCTTATACAGCGGAAAGTCATCCGCAAATTGTAATTAGTGTCACGGACACTGGCATTGGCATGAGTGAAGACTTGCAGAAGAAAATATTCGACCGTTTTACTCAGGCGGATACCTCCAGCACCCGAAAGTTTGGCGGTACCGGGCTTGGAATGTCGATTACACAAAGTCTGGTAACCATGATGAATGGACGCCTGGAGATAATGAGTAAAGAAAAGCAGGGAACCCAGGTGAGGGTTGAGTTACCCCTACCTAAGGCTGAATTGGCGACTGATGTTGAGTCTCCTGTGGATCACGAAGCGCCGGATCTGACCGGTAAAAAAGTACTTTTAGCGGAAGACAATATGATTAATCAGACTATTGTTGAATCGATGCTTGAGTCAACCAAAGCGAACTTTAACACGGTGGGAAATGGCAAGTTAGCTATTGATGCCTTAATCCGTGAAGCAGGTCAATACGATGTGGTATTAATGGATATTCAAATGCCAGTAATGGATGGGGTAGAGGCGTGCAAAGAAATTAAAGCAAAATTCCCACACATTCCCGTTATTGCGCTTACCGCTAATGTTATGGCAGATGATGTTCAGAAGTATTTACAACAGGGCTTTGATGAACATATTGGTAAACCAATAGATATAAACCGCTTATATAGCGTACTGGCGGCCACCTGCGAAAGCTCCTGAAGGCCACGGATGAGTCACATTTTACGCTTTGGGTTGATACAGTTGAGCAGTTTATGCGCAGCAGGCGATGAGAGCAAACGCGACGCGGGTAAAGTCAATGGAAGCCGCCGACAACAGCGAGATCACTACGCTATTTACTCGACGAAGCGCAGCTTCGCCAAGACTTTAAGCAGGATATTGAGGATCTCAGGGCCTTTCCGGAATGTCTGGAAATAAGCTATGTTGATGAATGGCGCAGCTATATAGGCGATACGTTAGTCGAGAGAAGCATACTGACAAACAGATTGGCTAACCTCAATATTGCAGACGTTTCGTATCAGTAATCTAAAGTCTATTGTTACAACGGCCCTTAAGATAAATGGCAGCCCGGAAGTAGAGGTTATCAACACGCCGTTAAAGAATTACCTTAATATCCGCCACTTAAGTGCGTAAATACGGAGCAACAAAAGGCTTGTTGACGACAATTTCCTCGTGGCTGAGCCCTTTTAATTCATAGGGGAATACCAGCCAGTCTGAGGTTTCATGCAGGCAAAAATCCGGTTTAAGGGTAGTGCGGTTATAACCGGTTCGCTGATAAAGCGTAGCAACTCTGACTTCTTCGGGCATGTTTCGTTTAAGCTTGGTACTCAGGCGATTAATCACGGCAGTGATATTATGGCCCGAGCTGAACACGTCATCAACAATCAGCAAACCGTCATCAATATTCAGGTTTTCAATGAGATACTGAGTACCATGTACTCTTATGCGTTCAGGCGCTTCGACCATATTATGATATTCCGGCAGCCCTGGATAGGAGGTTCTCAGCGCGATGTGATCGGTTTGCACCCCCAGGGTTTGTAAGCATTCCTGAACATAAATCCCCACAGCACTGCCACCGCGCCAGAGACCGACGATAAAGGTGGGACGAAAACCACTTTCAAATATCTGAACACCTAAACGAAAAGAGTCTTCAATAATTTGCTGTTCTTTAAGATAACGCTTTTCCAATGAGCAACTCCAATGTGACACAATGCCATGTTAAAGCTACCATAGCATTTGACTAGCCGGATAGTTAATACCTTTTATTTGAGATAAGTGATGAAAAGCAAAACATATTTAGATGCGCAGAAATTGTTGGACGACTCATTTAAACTGGCGGCCAAAGTCTACGACTCCGGATTCGAGCCAACGTTTATCATTGCCGTATGGCGTGGTGGTGCACCCATTGGCATTGCCGTTCAGGAATATCTGGCGTTTCATGGTATTGAAACCGATAATATCGCTATTCGGACTTCATCCTACCAGGGCATTGACGATCAGGCTAAAGTAGTCAAAGTGCATGGCTTAAATTATCTGGTTAAAAATATCCAGTATCAGGACAAGTTATTAATTGTGGATGACGTCTTTGACAGTGGTCGCTCCGTTGAAGCCATTATTCAAAAAATAAACGACCTGTGCCGACTCAACACACCACAAGATATTCGCGTTGCGGTACCGTATTACAAACCCGCGCGAAAAAAAACGAACCTGGTTCCGGATTATTACCTCTATGAAACCCGGGAGTGGTTAAAATACCCGCATTCGTTAGAAGGATTGAGCGTTCAAGAGATAGCCACAGAACGCCCCGAGCTGTATGAAATTCTTAAAGTACATCTTCAGCAATAATGTTGTTTAACGTTAGCGAAAATGAATGTTTTGTAACACAGAATATAATGCTCTTTTACCCATTTGGACCATCTGGGCGTATGAAGATAGTTCAGTACTGCCGCCAACGTGCAAACAGGTTGTATCGCAACAGAGCTTTGATTTTATGTGTACTTGCATGGATATCACTATTTCGCCGTTGACGTCCTTGCCGGTTATAACGGTTATCTGCAAATTGATGGCATCAGGGCTACGAACAAATACAGGCCACATTTGTTGGCTGCCGAGCCCATGCTAGACGCAAGTTCATGAATGCAAAGAAAGGAACTGATAGTAAAGGCAGTGGTAAAGCCACCTGGGCACGGAATCATATCCAGAAACTCTGCCACGTAGCAACGCCGAGCCCGCTACGCACAACAACAGGAAAAAAGCCTGGAGTTACTTCGCCAGCCAGATACGAATATCGAAGAACTAATACCATGGCTGTTTGCTAAGCGCTAAGTGAGATAACCGGCGCTTACATTTAAAGTGTTTTAATATGTTATATAATTAATAGCCAGCCTATTACATTATGGACTAGCCCGGTGAACTGCAAAAAAAACCGACATTCACAAAAAAAGTGGGGGCTGACAGGTTTGATTCGGGCTCTAGTCCTGGTCATAATCAACATGGCGGTGTGCCTGAATGCGTTATCAGAAGAGCTTAAAGTTCGCGAATTGTATTTGTGGTCAGACAATCTCGAATTTGACGTCTACAAAGCGCAGATATCCAATGCGTTGCTTAAAGCAGAATCCCGGTTTGGTAAAATAGAACTGATACCTGCCAACGCTAAAAGTTATCAGCGAGCGTTTGAACGGCTCCAGAATGATGAAGCCGGATTTGATGCCATGATATCCGCAACAAATTTAGCGCGCGAGGAAGGCCTTATTCCTTTGTATTTCCCCCTTGAACGTGGATTGTTAGGCGTCAGACTTTGCCTTATCAACGAAGCCGCCCAACCGGCCTATTCTTTAGTCAATAAAAACGCGGACTTTAAGCACTTATCGTTAAAAATCGTCACTGACGAGAATTGGCCCGATAGTGAAATTTTGCGGTCAAATAACATTCCTATAGTTGAACTAAATTCCCATGCCGAACGCCTCGAATATACCAGACAAAACCAAAACGTTTGTTATTCGAGAAGTATTTTTGAGATTCAGTCAGAATTAGCGGAGGCTAATGATCTCCATATCGAAACCGACCTTGTATTGGTGTACCCTCAAGCTGACATACTGTATTTTCGTAAAAATGCGGTGGCTCTTGTTGAGGCAGTTCGATTTGGGCTTGAACAAGCTTATGCTGACGGCTCATTTCAGGAGATTTATGATAAATATTTCAGAAAACTGATAGCAGATAATCAACTCTACGAGCGCAAGATATTATTTTTACATAGCCCCTTACTGTCTTCAGGTGCGTTAAAGAGCATAAATCAGTATGGGATATTCAGTTTCGTTAATCACCAGAATAAACAATGATGCGAACGATAGTTTTACTTTTTCTTATATTTATTGCAACGCGCTCTGCGTATGGTGCTGATGATATCGTCGTTTGGCACAGAACCTATGAAAAAACCGCGTTAATTGAGATTATAGAGATGGCTGCCAAATTAAGTGAGCCGGAATTCGGACCTTACACAATACGACCATCCCGGGTGATTGAACAAGGTCGGGCATTTATTAGTTTGGCAGAAGGTGAACTCCTTAACGTAATGGTTGCAGGCATTAGCAGCGAACGTGAAAGGCAGGGCCTACCAATCTATGTTCCACTGGACAGAGGATTACTCGGATTCAGAGTGTGTTTGCAAAATAAAAACGCCAGGTCGCTGAAAAAAATAACATCATTAACTGACTTTCTGAATAATCGCATTGTTGTTGGGGTAGGTTCGCACTGGCCGGACAGAGAAATACTGGAATACAATGGGCTAAAGGTTATGCATAGTCCTGTGTACGAACAATTGTTCCTTATGTTACATAAAGGACGTTTTGATTGCTTTTTACGAAGCATGCATGAGGTTGATCAGGAGTTGGTAACTTATCAGGAGTATGAACTCAAGGTCGATAAGCATATATCAATTATCTACCCGCAGGCTGACTTTGCTTTTGTGAGTGTGAATCATCCCAGAATTCATAAACGTTTACAGTTGGGGCTACAAAGAGCGATAGCACAAGGTTTATTTAGTGAGCATTTTGAAAAATATTACGCCGCCACGCTTAAAGAACACAATTTATACGGCAGAAAATTGATCATATTAGAAAACCCGGATCTATCGATAGAAGCCTTCGACGCCATTAACGAGTATGGCCTTGCTAGTTTTGCCTTAAATGCACCTAAAAGACCGTAGCTAAGAAAGGCTATTCTTTATTGTCGCTGATGCCCTTGGATAAGGGCATTCATTCTGGCGAGTGAAGTTTGCTTACAGCGGTTACCAGCCGTACACCTCAATTGCATAGTCCTTTGAAATATAGCCATTTCGAATATCGTCCTGAAGTGCTTTTCGATTGCGTTTTTTCGGATCGCCGTAGCCAGCGCCATTAGCCGTAATCACTCGTACTGTGTCACCAGCCTGCAATCTGAGCTCACTTTCCATGGCATGACGGGTGGGGGCCTGTTGGGGACGCAAAATCTCTATTCGGTTTGTCGTACCATCGAACCCACCGTTGAGACCCCAGGGTGGCACAACAGAGCGGGTATAAGCGCAGGTTAAGAAACTATCGTTCGATTTAATACGGTAATCCACAACGATACCTTTGCCACCGCGGTACTCGCCAGCTCCGCATTCTTCGGGGTTGAGTGCAACCTGATCAACCGCTACGCCATAACGGACTTCGGCAATTTCTGCCGGGCAATTAAATGTGTCACCATGCATGGCCGAAAATACGGCACTAGCGCCGTCGCCCATAGCACTTGCTCCCCATCCCCCCATCTCGGGCTCCACTATCGAATAATGCTGGCCGCTATCAGGGTGTTGCCCCCCTAAAATGGTGGCACATATTGATGCAAAGTTGCCTGCCGGTAACGCGCCTGGAATTTGCTCAGCCAGGCACCGCCATAATACATCGTTAAGACGGATCATAGTCTCAAAATAAATGCCGCAGGCACCGGGTGACTCAACATCATAAATAGAGCCCGGACGAGTAATTACCTCAAGGTTTCTGAACGAACCTCCGTTAGTTACATCGCGGTCACCAACCAGCGATAATAACAGCATTCGACAGGCCAGCAGGGTACCATCGCGGGACAAATTCAATGGACCGGACACCTGATCAGGTGCCTGGGTTAAATCAATGGTCAGGTGCTCGTTATTAACGGAAATAGAAACAGCCAGCTGACTGTTGTCGTCCTGTGGCTCTGTCAGTTGATAGGTACCATCAGGCAGATTGCAAACTGCTGTTCTTGCCTTCGCTTCACCGAAGTCCAGATAGTTGTCTAGCGCAGCAAGAAACAGGGCAACACCAAATTTTTTAGACAGCTCTTGCAGACGGCGAGTGCCTAGCCGAAGTGCAGCAATCTGGGCCCATAAGTCACCTTGCAAAAAGTCAGGCATACGTGAATTGTGGGTAATAATATCCAGTACGCTATCAATAGGTTGATCGTCCTGAAATATTTTAATTGCCGGGATACGGATCCCTTCCTGGTATATATCACTGGCATCCGGACTCATTGAACCAGCGGATTTTCCTGATACATCATTCCAGTGCGCAATATTCGCAGTCCATGCAATTAACTGTTGTTCGGCAAAGACAGGTTTAACAAAGATCACATCATTGAGGTGGGTGACGCCACCGAAATAGGGGTCATTCGTCACATAGATATCACCGTCTTTAATGTTTTCAAGGCCGAACTTAGCAATGATAACCTGCACCGTTTTATCCAGAGCTCCAACAAATGCAGGGATCCCTGAGCCTGCACTGGCCAGTTCCCCCTCAGCGGTGGTTATTGCTGTCGCCATATCCAGCACCTCATAAATAATTGGGCTCATGGCGGTTTTAGCTATCATTAAGAACATTTCTTCACTGGTTGCCCGCAGTGAACTTTGAATAATTTCCTGCGTGATCGCGTCAATTTTCATAATTAAACTTCCTCGGGCAAATAAATAATGACATTGCCATATTCATCAAGTTCAGCACATTGCTGGGGGTGAATAACGATTGTTGTGCCAGATTGCTCAATGACAGCGGGGCCGGTCAGTTGCATACCTGGAGCCATTAAATCACCGTCGTAGAGGGTTGTTTTATGGCGGCCGTCATCATCAAAATCGACCCAACGCTCACCTTTAATGGTTTGCGTAATGTCCAGGCCGGTTTTGTTCAACGGCATCATCATAATTTTGCCGACATCGACAGAGGCACAAACATGCAGACCAATCATTTCTATAGGGACGTCCAAACGATAGGAGTATTCCTGTTCATAGGCCTGGTGGAAATTGTTGGCTACCTGTTGTAATTGATCAGACGAAAGAGTTCGCGCCATCTCAACTTCTATGGCGTGTTCCTGGTTTTGATATCGCAGACGCGCATAAACCTTAAACTCAACCTGATCTTCGCGGATATTCTCGGCGTTGAAGGCGTGTAATAATTCACGGCATAGCTGCTCTACCTGTTCAGATATTTGCGGCAGTGTTTGTGCTTGCCAGGGTGTTATGTAAGTTAAATATTTATCGCGGCGTAAATCTGATACCAACATTCCCCATGCCGAGAGCACTGCTGCGTTAGCCGGGATAATGACTTTTTTCATGCCTAATTCTTTCGCTAGCGCCGCTGCATGCATAGCACCGCCCCCACCAAAGGCAACCAACGCAAAATCCCGCGGATCGTGGCCACGGTTTACCGAGACCAGTTTCAACGCATTAACCATATTATTATTGGCAATACGAACGACCCCCCGGGCAAGTTCATCTGCAGATAAGTCAAGCTGTTGCGCGAGTTGGTCAAGGTGCTTATCGACTTGCGACATATCGGCCGTCACACTACCACCGCAGAAAAAGTCCGGGTTAATGCGACCTAAGGCCAGATTAGCGTCTGTAGTGGTTATGCCGGTACCGCCTCGCCCATAAGCAACGGGGCCAGGGCTGGCTCCAGCGCTCTGAGGTCCCACATGTAAACGGTTAAATTCATCACACCAGGCGATGGAACCGCCGCCATTACCAATTTCAATCAGGTCAACCACTGGTACCATAATGGGATAGCCTGCGCTTTTGTGGTTACGTTCGATGTAGTAGTTCGACGTAATGGGCAGGGCACTTTCACTAATTAAGCTGCACTTTGCCGTTGTACCGCCAATATCCAGGGCGATAATATTGGTTTCACCAATCAAACGGCCAATGTATGCAGCTGCTGCTACACCGCTCGCAGGGCCCGACTCAACCATGGTAATAGGCACTTGTTTAGCCGCTGCCAGTGTGTCTACGCCACAGTTCGACTGCATGACGTAAAGCTTGCCGTTAAATCCATCGGCATGCAGGCCATCCTGAAGGTGCTGTAAATATCGCTCGGCAGTGGGTTTAACATAAGCGGCAAGGGCTGTACTACTGGTTCTTTCATACTCGCGCCATTGCCGACATATCTCACTGGACGTAATCACAGACAAGTCCGGTTTGGCCTTTTTTAGTATATCGGCGAGCTGTTGCTCATGCACCGGATTACAATAAGCATTCAGCAAACAAATGGCGACTGATTTCACTTGTTGTTCACTGAGTTGAACGATTAGCGCGTCAAGCTCATACGATGCCAATGGTGTTTCAATATGGCCGTGATGGTTGATTCGCTCGGTGATTTCAAAGCGCAAACTGCGCGGAATGAAGGGTTCTGGTTTACAGTAGTTAAGATTAAAAAAGTCGGGGCGGTTACCGCGCCCAATTTCTAACACATCCCTAAAACCACGAGTAGTAATTAATGCAGTGACTTCGCCTTTGCGCTCAGTTAGAGCATTAATGACGACCGTTGTACCATGAGTCATCATAGTGACATCTGATAGTGTTATTCCGGCTTTGTGTATAACATTGAGCACGCCTTGCTCAAAATTTGGCGGTGTTGTGTCTGATTTGGACGTTTTTATTATCTGGTGTCCCTGTTCATCCTGAACAAACTGTACCAAATCTGTAAACGTTCCCCCCACATCGGTGGAGACATAATTTTTCATCATTCAGATACCTTTATCTAACGAATACTGTAACAGGGCTGAAGTAAACCACGGGTAAAATTGTTGCAGGGTATTGATTTGAGCAGGGCCATACTGTCCTTCGGCGGCGAGAATATTCGCTGAACCTATTAGCTGCTTATTGATCATTACCGGCAGATTAATTACCGCACCGAGCCCCAACGCAGCAATGGTTTCGTAATCGAAGAAAACGTCCTTAATCGCCGCCAGTGAATTCGCCACAAAGATTTGTTTGTCTCTAATGACTTTATCAGTCCAGGCGTTTTGCGGATATGACTTGGTACCGGATAGCGGATAAACGATTTCATTGGATGAGTAAACCCGGGTCGCCAATTGCCGCTCATCGTCTACTTTACTGAGGGTAAACAACCCCACTGGGCAGGCCCTTGCGAGGTGTTGATTCAACACTTCGCAAGCCTGGGCTAAGGGGCGAGTTTCAAAGGCGGTATTCAAGCTGATAGATTGCATCGTGTTACTCAAAATCCCAACGAACCTCAACGCCATACGATCGTGGTATGCCAGGTTGAACAAAACCACCTAAAACGTACTCAGCGTTGTATTCTTCATCAAGCAGGTTTTTGGCCCACAGAAAAACACTCCACTGGCCATCGTCACTTAACAACCCAACACGGCTACTGACCAGGTTTAATGCGCTGCGCTGAGTCGTGTTATTGGGTTCCCAGTACTGTGCCCCCCGACGTTCCCAGTCCACTCTGAAAGAGCCGCTCCAACCATCGAAAACTGGCTTTAAATAGCTGAACCCGGTATTAAAGGTGTAGTCGGCTACATAAGGCGCTTTATTACCGATGGCTGCCGGCTCAAGTGAATAGGCCTTGATATCGCTATCGGTGATTCCGGCATTGACATAAAATGACAACGCATTGGTTATTTGCTGTTTATATTCAATTTCACCACCTGACAATTCAACTTCATCAATATTCGTCAGTACCTGGGCGCCAACATCGCCAACAAACAGGTAATAGTGTTGATTGTCGATGGTATTGTGGAACACAGAGGCGTTAAACTGGGCGTTTAATGCTGGCAGTTTCGCTTTCAGGCCAATCTCAACGTTTTCAGTTTCTTCGGCTTTGTATAAATCATTGACGCCTACCAGGCCAACACTCTCAGCTGCTTCACCAACGCCACTTTGATTGAAGCCACCACTGCGAAAGCCCTGAGCATAGGAACCATAAAGACTGATATTCTCAATACCTTTATAAACGATTGAAACTTTGGGCTGGAATTTTGAAAACTCAGCCTTGCGTACTTCACCACTGTTAGTGTCAAAACTCAGCGGCGCTTTATTGGTTTGCTCACGTTCGTCTTTGTCGTACCGGCCGGAGACAGTCACTTCAGTAGTAGAGGTCAGATCATAGTTAATCTGGGCGAATACAGCTTGTGCAGTATTGTCGTTATCATCGGCTAAAAAGCTGGTCAGCGGATTAGATGCTGTGGCCAAGCCGGGATCCCGTTGTATGCGATTGATACCTAATCCCAGATCATAGCCGGTAGACGATGAGATAAATCGATCAGTTTGCAGGGAATACACACCCGCAATCCAGCGTAGCCGACTATCACTATCTGAGGTAAACCTGAGTTCATAGCTATCGGCGTTGGTATCCAGATACTGAGTCTGAGTGCCGTCCAGCACATATTCGCCAAACAGCGAAGTGAGTGAGTTGTAGCGAGAGTAGGGGAGTTGATCGCCGGCAATATATTCTTCGATGGTGTCCTGTGCTGCGGTAAAAGTAGCGGTACCTACCGCCACCTGCCAGTCAAGCTTTAAGGCGATTGAAGAAATCGTCCTTTCGTTCTGGCCCAGGTTATTCGCCTCGATATCCACAGTAGTATCATTGGCGTCATCTATACCGAACAAGGGCTGATACACATAGTTAAGTGCACCACCATCCGTATCAATATAGTTTAGTCTTAGATCCGCGCTAAAGGTATCGCTAATATCCCACACAAAACGCCCTCTGGCACTACTCTCATCCTGGAAATCAACGGGAGTATTAAGATATACGTTATCGATTAACCCATCGAAAGTCTTAACCGCGCCGGAAACACGGTACCTGAAATTCTCGGTTACCGGGCCAGAGATACCGGCCGTTAACATTTGTAGTCCACCGTTACCTAAATCGAGTTCGGCAAAACCGGTTGTAAAGTCATCCGGCATTTTAGTGGTAATATTAATTGCCCCACCGATAGCATTACGGCCATACAAGGCACCTTGTGGACCTTTAAGGACTTCAATCTGGGCAATATCAACCAATTCGGCATTAAACTGATTCGGACTCACCTGTAAAACACCATCAACCGAAATGGCAACGGGCGATTCGCCGTTCCTTACCTGAGAGAGACCCCGAATGGTGATGAAACTACTCCCTGCGTTTTGCGCTTCGGTTAATGTCACATTGGGCGTTAAACCAATAAAGTCCGACGGCCGCTCGATCCCCATTTCCTGAATTTCCAGCGCACCAAAAGCAGTGATAGCAATTGGCACATTTTGAATGCTTTCTACCCGTTGACGTGAAGTAACTTCAATAACTTCAAGCATTTTTTTATCCTGCGGCGCTTCTTGCGCCAGAGCAATGCCTGAAGTTGCGCTAGCGCCGAATAACGCACTGAGTATCGCGATGCGCAGCTTTGTGGGTTTAGGATGGGGCGATGTGTGCATGGATCTATCCTCATATATTATTTTTCGCAGGTTGGGGCGATCGTTTATGCCACAACCGGTTGAAAGCAAGCGTATGAAAATAAGTGGTTGATGACTACAAGCCGAAGGGGTAGGATAAAATCAGCACTACCCGTTTGGGTAGTTACATAAAATGGGCTAAACCCAGCCGTCATACAAGGTAGATACGCTTCCATCGCTATGCAGGACTCGTCACTGATTCAGCAAAAATTCACACCTCCCAGACAGCACTTAAAGGTCTGTCAGCGTAGTGATCTAATGGCTAAAATTGATACCGCCGGACCGCTGTTGCTAACCCAGGTAGTAAGTCCCGCAGGGTATGGTAAGACAACATTTTTGTCGCAATATGCGGCACATGTAGCAGCGCAGGACAGTGATGTTACGGTAGCCTGGTTTTCTTTGGAAAGTTCAGATAACGAGGAAAATCAGTTTTTCCGATTGATCAGTGCTGCAATGGCCCATCTGAATATTGTTAGCTGGACATCACTTCAATCGAGCAACAATGCAAACAGTCAGATGCTCGATAACTTTAGTCAGGATATTCTGGATGCCCTGATTAAGTATTCCAGGCCTGTGGTCTTTATTTTTGATGACTTTCATCATATTCGTTCGCGGCGGATACTTCAGTTTGTCGAGGAATTACTGAGCATCAAGGCAACCGGTCTCCACTTACTGCTGGGCTCAAGAGTCACCCCGAACATGAATATCGGCCATTTAATAGTGTCAGGAACGGCCTTGCAGCTTGAAACCAGTGACTTACGTTTCTCCCGGACTCAGGTACAGGAATTACTGGGTGAAATTATGAATGAAGAGGATCTGAATGCCTTTTATGAGCGTTCGGAAGGATGGCCTGTTGCAGCCCAGCTTGCCAGCATATGGTATCGTCAGCGCCCGCAAAGCAATTACCGTGATATCGTTGCTGGCAGTAGTGAAATGCTCAATCGCTATTTAGAAGAACAAGTGTTTAGCTCACTTGCTGATGAAACGCAGGAAATCATTCTGGGGATTTGCTTTCTGGAAAGATTTAGTGCACAGCAGGTAGATTACATGCTGCAACGTGACAACAGCCTGGAAATTCTGCAACCGCTGTTTACGGAGTACGCTCTATTATTGCCGATCAATGAAGCCCAATTTTCTTTTCGTTTTCACCACTTATTTGCGTCATTTTTGCAAAAAAAAGCACTGCAGACATATGGCAGTCACTTTATCAGGGACATGCGCTTAAGAGCATCCGCCTGGTATGTGATACGAGATGAAGTGTTAGAAGCCGTTAAACAGGCTATTAAAGCGGATAGACCCGAGCATGCCATAGAATTGATAAAGCAAGGGGGAGGGTGGCAAATTGTTATGACAAAAGGAATTGGGATTGCAGAGTCTCTGGTCAATCAATTTTCTACCGATATTATTTCGTCTTCGGTAACCCTAAGTTTATTAAAAAGCTACCTGGCCATTAAGTTTGGTCAGTTGTATGCGTCATTGGAGTATTTTGAACTCGCCAGGCAATTGGTTGAAGGCATTGAACCCGGCAATGATTTGCATAAAGATGTCCATACTATTGATGTGTTGCTATCGACTTACCGTAGTGAAGAAATGTCATTGGCAAGGATCAAAGAGTGTCAGGCGCTGATCGGTACGCTGCAAGAGGACGACTACGTCCGGCATGCAACTCTCCTGGCGTTTGTAGTGATTAGTTTCAACCATATTGGTGAGTTTAAAAAAGCCGAACACTACGCTCGCCAGGCCATTACTCAGATGCAACTCGGACAGTGTCAGGTGGGGGTGAACTATCTGTTAATTCATTGTGGTCTGAGCCTGTTATACCGCGGTTTTTTAGACGAAGCGAAAGATATTTTTACACGTTCAGAAGACATGTCTAAACAGCTATTTGGACTTGATACCGGACTTAAATATATGTCGCAGGCTGGTATGGCGTTGGTTTATTACCAGCAAAACCAGCAGGAGGAGGCAAGCAAGGCGCTTGGCTCATGCTTGCCAGTACTGGAATCAATGGATTGTTGGGTGGAGTTATATATTGTTTGTTATCAGGCTGCGATAGATATTGCTCTGTTGAATAATAATGTCACACAGGCCCGGGAGCATATTGAAAGAGGGTTGATTGTTGCGCGTAAAAGACGGTTTACCGTATTGCGTCAATACCTCAATATATCAGCATTAAAAGTGGCGGTGTTAACCAATGAACTGCCAGATTCAGTGTTGCCCTGGGAAGGATTGTTAAAGCAGGAAGATGCCATTGTACACTGGTCAATCAGACTCACATTGGCTAATGCACTGTGTTTGTATTTCTATAAAAAGCACTTTTTAAGCAAAGCCTGCGAATACGCAGAATACAGCTGTCAGGAGTCACACAACATTCATGCGCCATTTGAGTTTGCTTATTCACAAGGGCTAAAATGTGTTTGCTTACACGGCCAAGGTTATTCTGAACAAGCTTGTAGCACAGCAATTGCTTTGCTTGAGCAGGTGCATACACATAATCTGGTGCAAGTGTTAATGTTATTACCCGACGCATTTGAAGGGATTATCGGACAGATACGCAATCATTATTGGCACGAGTGCAACCCAATGGTTCGTCAGTTAATTGAAGCTTACAGAGCACAAAAATCTGAACGAAGCGCTGTTCGACATCAAAACGCATTAGTGCTATCACATCGCGAATCTCAGCTTGCAGATTTGTTATGTGAGGGGCTTTCAAATAAGGCAATTGCCAATCAGCTTGGCATCTCAGAAAACACAGTGAAATTTCATCTCAAGAAACTCTTTAAGAAACTCTGTGTGAATAAACGAGCGCAGGCAATAACGCTTCTGCTTAATACCGGGCTCGTCACACAACGTTTACAATAACTATCCCATCGGCAATACCACGGGCTGTATGCACTCAGGGCCTGATTAACGTAATAATATGTATGACTAGCCGTTAAAGAGAGAGCATTATGAATGTATCGGAATTTTCGAAGCGACTGAATATTAGTCCTCATACCATTCGCTATTATGACAAGGTGGGGTTACTGGATGATATTCACCGATTATCGAGTGGACACCGGTATTTCCAGGAAAAAGATATAGTTTGGTTTGAATTTATCCAACGCCTGAAAGACACAGGGATGCCGATTAAACAAATACGCGAATATGCGGAGTTGCGCAAACAGGGGAAAGCCACACTAGCTTCGCGACATGCCATACTCAAGGCCCATTCATCAAAGCTCAGTGAGCAGATTCAAACACAGCAACTACATCTCGAAAAACTTAAAGATAAGATTAATCTTTATCAATCCGAGCTGGAGGAAAAAGAATGCTTGACTGAGAGTAAACTCTAAGCTGTAGCCTAAGAGTCACGGTAGAGCAATGAATGGTGTTACGGTGCTGACAAACAAGGAAATGCCAAACAAATCAAGGCGTAGTTTTCTAAAAACGTCGACAATCCTAATTGCTGTTTGTTATGGCCATCTCGCTTTAGATGGCTGCTCAATCCTGCCGAAACCAACTTTTAGGGAGAACCAGGAAATGAATAACGACGTGAGTGACAGATATGCTCGAGGCTGGCAAAAACTTAAAGAAATAGATGGGGAGGCTGGCGAGAACGTTATTGACGCTTTGAGTGATATTGCGCCAGATTTAGGACGTTACATAATAGAGTTTCCTTTTGGGGATGTTTATAGCCGAGATGGCTTAGACTTAAAATCACGAGAAATCGCCACCGTTGCAGCACTCTCTGCGATGGGTAATGCAGCTCCTCAGCTAAAAGTACATATAAATGCAGCACTTAATGTCGGGTGTCTGCCGCATGAAATTGTTGAGGTGATCATACAAATATCGGTATATGCAGGGTTTCCAGCCGCATTGAACGCCGCTTCAGTAGCTAAATCTGTGTTTGCAGAACGAGGCGTTATCTAGCACAAAAAATAGGTAAATAAATTGGACCCTCTCTTACTGGTGATGGCGGAAGAGATTCGAACCACCAGTAAGATCTCTTTTCAAACGCTGTAACTGAGTAAAGCAATGCTGACGGTATAAATACCAAGGGATTTTCACTTAATCACACTATGTTGTTACTCTCCGCCATGCTTTGCCAGGTACACAGAATGCTCCCAAACAACGTTGTAGATCGCGTACTGCACTCTCTGAATAGCATACTACATGTTTTCAATCTGAAAGGAGCAGGGATGTTTGCTGAGTTAACTGGATACCGTTGCCAATGACTGATTCTGTTTAACCCGGTTGATGTCGGTAATGGGGGGCGCACCAAACAACCGGCTGTATTCACGACTAAATTGTGAAGGGCTTTCATAGCCCACCTGATAGCCTGCTGCAGAAGCTTCAATGCCTTCATACAGCATAATGCGACGTGCTTCATTCAGGCGTATATGTTTTTGATACTGAAGCGGGGACATTGCAGTAATCGATTTAAAGCCGCTGTATAACGCTGACTCACTCATATGCACTACATCAGCAAGATCTTTCACTTTTAGCGGTGAATTAAAATTCTTACGAATAATTTCAATGACTTTACTAATTCGGTTAGCGTTGGAGTCATATAACAAAAACTGTCGAAGTTGATTACCGGCAGGGCCTTTAAGCATACGGTACATCAGTTCCCGTTTTAACATTGGCAGCATGATCGGAATATCCTGCGGTGAATCATGTAACGCGAGCAAGCGTGCAAAGGTTGACATGGATTCAACATCGGCATCGACCATCTTAATACAGCTTTTTTGACAGGGTTCAGATTTGTGTTCGGCCATGTCAATCAGCAGTTCAGACAATTCTCGCAAATCCAGTGATACACTAATTCCGATATAGGGGCTGGTTTCACAAGCTTGCACAATTTCACCAGTGACCGGCATCATAATCGGGATAATGAGATAGCTTAACTCGTTGTAGTGAATTTTCTGATCACCCACGTACAGATTTTTGCTGCCTTGTAAAAGCAGACACACCATAGGCTCATAAATAGTCGGACTATTGCAGGTTTTAGACGAACTGCGTAACGTTCTGACACCTGGTACATTGGTGTCGTTGAAGCCTTCTTCAGTGCTAACTCGCTCCGTCAGCGCGATTAACGACTTTTGATATTGTTTGAGTTGCTGATCCATAAATCCCCCGAATTAACGGGTTTAGTATAACCGCTATTTTCTTATCGCCTATAGAAAGCCCCTAAAATATGTAGAATCATGCAATCATTGAATAGAATTGCACAATCAGCATTATTGTAGGATCAGGAAAGCGGTAAATACCTGTATGCATACAGGCGTTTATGTAAAAGCCTCTAAAGCGGACCTCTATTATATTTATTCACTTGCACGATTCTCGCGCACCTTTGCACGATCCTTTAGTAGCTGCAGAATCGTGCAATCAACAGCAAGGATCAGATATTAACCAAATGACCTTCCTTTAATAGTATTCAACTCGTTCGAGGATTCGGCCCAAGGTCACGTTTACTTGATGCCGTCCCGTTTGTTTTTATTAAAAGGAGTGATTATGTTTCCATTAAACAAAGCCCCATTGATCATTATAAGTGTTCTGGCTACGGCTGTTCTGGTTGGCTGCAGTGCAGATAAAAATGAGCAATCGGCACCTGCTATGAGTGCTCCTACCGTTAGTGTGGCCGAAGTCGTCAGTTTACGCTTAAGTGAATGGGATGAGTTCAGTGGTCGATTAAGTGCACCTGAAACAGTTGCTCTGATACCGCGTATTTCAGGTTATATTGAGCGAGTACTGTTTACCGAGGGAACATCAGTAAAAGAAGGTCAGGTTCTACTACAAATCGATCCTGCTCCATTTCAGGCAGAAGTAGAGCGTTTACAAGCACAATTAACCAGTGCAAGAAGCCGAGTTGATTTAGCTCGTTCGGAGTTTGAGCGCGGCAAAACACTGATTGGTCAAAACGCGATATCGCAGGAAGCTCTTGATAATCGTCATGCGGCTGTGCAACAGGCAGATGCTGATGCTGCTGCGATTAAAGCAGCCTTAAAACGTGCTGAGCTGGACTTATCTTACACCATGGTAAAAGCGCCAATATCAGGTCGTGTATCGCGTGCACAAATTACCCAGGGTAACTATGTTACAGCCGGGCAAAGCGAACTTACCCATATTGTTTCAACCAGTAAAATGTACGCGTATTTTAACGTGGATGAGCAAACCTACCTCAATTATGTTCGCGACGAACTCACTGAGTCGCAAAGCGGAATGCGCCAGCCGGTATCAATGGCTTTAGCGGGTGATACTGCCTTTGGTTATTCCGGTTACATCGACTTTATCGATAACCAGGTAAGTGAACAAACTGGCTCTATCACGTTAAGAGCAACTTTCGATAATCCAAATAGAAACCTGATGCCCGGCTTATATGCCCGGCTACGACTAGCTGGCACGCCAACGCATGATGGCATTCTGATCGACGAAAAAGCCATTGGTACTGATCTCAACAACAAGTTTGTGCTGGTAGTAGGAGAGGGAAACATCGTCGAATACCGCCCGGTAAAACTGGGCGAGTCATTGGGCGACCTGCGCATTGTCAAAGCGGGCCTCGAATCCGGCGACAACATCATTATTAGTGGCCTGCAACGGGTGATGCCGGGTATTCAAATCACACCTGATGTAACCACGATGGCAAACCCTGCTGCCATTGCTGCTATCGAGACGGCTCAACGTAAACTCGATCAGAAGCAAATTGCGTTAACCGCATCGTATACCTTTCTAGCTGGTCAGTAGGAGTCGACTCGGATGTTTTCTCAGTTCTTTATACGCAGGCCGGTGTTTGCATCGGTACTGTCATTGCTATTTATTATTACCGGGGGCATCGCCGTATGGCAGTTGCCCATTACTGAATATCCAGAAGTGGTTCCGCCTACTGTTGTGGTAACTGCCAATTACCCGGGGGCTAACCCTCAGGTTATAGCCGAAACCGTAGCCTCACCACTGGAGCAAGAAATAAACGGTGTTGAAAATATGCTGTATATGTCGTCGCAATCTACCGCAGACGGCCGTATGACACTTACCGTTACCTTTGCCATTGGCAGTGATGTGGATTTAGCGCAAAGCCAGGTGCAAAGTCGCGTAGACAGAGCATTACCGCGCTTGCCACAAGAAGTACAGCGACTCGGCGTGATCACCGAAAAGGCCTCACCAAACCTTACTCTGGTTGTGCATCTATACTCTCCTAATGAACGCTATGACATGCTGTATCTGGCTAATTACGCAACACTCAACGTGATTGATGAGCTGGCCAAAGTCAAAGGCGTTGGTCAGGTTCGCCAGTTTGGTGCGGGCGAATTCAGTATGCGAGTGTGGCTTGATCCTTCACGGGTGGCGGCGTTAAACCTGACGCCTGTAGAGATTTCGAATGCTATCCGCGAACAAAATCAACAGGTTGTGGCCGGAAGCCTGGGCGCTCAGCCGGTAGCGAGTGCCGATTTTAATATTCTGATGAATGTGAAAGGGCGCCTGGACAGCGTTGAAGAGTTTGAAAATATCATCATCAAAGTCGGCGATAATGGTGAGATTAGCCGCTTAAAAGATGTTGCACGCATAGAGCTGGGGGCCGATTCCTATGCGTTGCGCTCAACCATTAACAATAATCCCGCGGTGGGAATGGGCGTGTTTCAGGCCGCAGGATCGAATGCAATTCAGATTTCAGATGATGTTCGCGCTACCATGGAGCAGCTTTCACACAACTTCCCTGAAGGGGTCACTTACGAAATCGCTTACGATCCAACCGTTTTTGTAAAAGGTTCAATCAAAGCGGTAGTCAAAACCTTGCTTGAAGCTGTTTTGCTTGTGGTGATTGTTGTTGTTTTGTTTTTACAAACCTGGCGGGCTTCAGTGATTCCATTGGTCGCCGTGCCCGTATCACTTATTGGTACCTTCGCATTTATGCAGTTGATGGGTTTCTCACTCAATGCGCTATCGTTGTTTGGTTTGGTGCTGGCCATAGGGATAGTGGTTGATGATGCCATTGTCGTGGTTGAAAACGTTGAAAGAAATATTAGCGAGGGGTTATCACCGTTTGATGCCACAGTTAAGGCAATGAAAGAAGTCACTGGCCCTATAGTCGCTACGACGCTGGTACTGGCATCGGTGTTTATTCCAACCGCTTTTATGACCGGCCTTACCGGCCAGTTTTATAAACAGTTTGCGCTCACCATTACCATTTCTACCTTTATTTCTGCGATTAATTCACTAACGCTGAGCCCGGCTTTATCGGCACTATTATTAAAAGGCCACGACGCCCCAAAAGACCGTTTAAGCCGGATCATCGATACGCTATTTGGCCGTTGGCTATTTGCCCCGTTTAATCACTTTTTTAATAAACTTTCCCGAGGCTACGGGTTTGTGGTTAAAAAGGTTATTCGTGGTGGCGCGTTGGTTGTTACACTTTATATTGTGTTAGTAGGCATCACCGGATTGCAGTTTCAAACCACACCGTCGGGCTATATTCCGGCGCAGGACAAACAATATCTAATCGCTTTTGCCCAATTACCCAATGCCGCATCACTGGACCGGAGCGACCGTGTAATTAAAGAAATGACATCTATTGCGCTGGCCCATCCAGGGGTAGAAGCAGCGCTTGGCTTCCCCGGACTGAGTGTGAACGGTTTTACCAATGCAACGAATAGTGGCATTGTGTTTGTCATGCTGTCTGACTTCGATGACCGCAACGATCCCTCCCTGTCGGCAAATGCAATTGCCGCAGAGCTAAACGGCCAGTACAGCAGCATTGAAGAAGCTTTTGTGGCGATATTCCCACCGCCACCGGTAATGGGACTGGGAACCATAGGCGGCTTTCGCTTGCAAATCGAAGACCGGGCAGGGTATGGCTTTAAAGAGCTTAACGACATTACCTCACAAGTAATGCAAAAAGCTTATCAAACGCCTGAACTGGCCGGAGTATTCTCCAGCTACCAGGTTAATGTTCCGCAACTGGACATTGCCGTTAACCGGGATAAAACCAAACAGCAAGGCGTGGATCTCAATCAGTTATTCTACACCATGCAAGGTTACATGAGCTCAACTTACGTAAACGACTTCAACCTGTTTGGTCGCACCTTTCAGGTCAACATGCAAGCTGATGAACAGTTTCGCGCATCTGCTGAGCAAATAGGGCAGTTAAAAGTGCGTAATAACCATGGTGAAATGGTGTCACTGGACTCGTTTATACAGGTAAGAGATATTGCCGGACCTGATCGTGTTATGCATTACAACGGTTTTACTACTGCCGAAATTAACGGTGGTCCGGCACCCGGTTTTAGTTCCGGCGAAGCACAAGCTGCTATTGAGCGTATTCTGCTCGAAACATTGCCTAACGGCATGACCTACGAGTGGACAGAGCTTACTTATCAACAAATCCTCACGGGTAACGCCAATTTGTTGGTTTTCCCGCTAGTGATAGTGCTTGTTTTTATGGTACTGGCTGCCCAATACGAAAGCGTTCGATTGCCGATGGCAATAGTGCTTATTATTCCGATGACATTATTATCAGCGTTAAGCGGCGTGCTGCTTTATGGTGGCGATAACAACATTTTGACCCAAATTGGCCTCATTGTACTGGTAGGACTGGCAACCAAAAATGCCATCCTTATTGTTGAGTTCGCTAAAGAGTTACAGGATCAGGGCATGACCATAGTGGATGCTATTTTAGAGGCCGGTCGACTGCGTTTACGCCCAATATTAATGACCTCTATTGCTTTTGTAATGGGCGTTGCACCATTGGTATTTTCTTCTGGTGCCGGTGCAGAAATGCGCCAGGCCATGGGAGTGGCAGTGTTCTCTGGCATGATAGGCGTAACCGTATTCGGGCTCTTACTCACCCCGTTATTTTACTACTATCTGGCAAAGCGAGTTTCGGTGAATGCTGCACCGGCACAACTTGCACATAAGGAAACAACCAATGAATAAACACTGCCATTATATAAGTGCATTGGTGTTATCCAGTGTGCTATCAGCCTGTACGGTTGGTCCTGATTACCAACCACCTCAACAGATTCTTTCCGTTAATATGGAGAAAAGCTATCAGCCAGTGTTTTCACTATCGACATGGTGGGATAGGTTTAACGATGACCAGCTAAGCAGGTTGATTGAACAGGCACTAGCCGAAAATCGCACTATTATTCAGGCTTCCGCCAACGTTGACCGGGCTTATGCGGTATTTTCGGGATCACAAGCCGACCGCTTGCCAAATGGTACAGTATCCGGCGGTTATCAGGCCTCGAGAAATGCTTCATTGCTCAGCCAGGATAATGGTATAACAATGCGAGGGTTTACCAACGGACTAAGCCTCAGTTGGGACACTGACTTATTTGGCAAATTACAGCGTGCTACTGAAGCTGCTAAAGCGCGAGCCGAGCAATCTGCTCTGTTGTGGCAAGACGCGCGGTTACACATTGTTAGTCAGGTGGTAAAGAGTTACGGCCAATACCGAGGCGCGCAGCTACGCCTGACTTACGCTGAGATGAATTTGCAGTTCTTGCTACAAAGCAAAGACATCATTCAGGCACAAATGAACGCAGGTAGCGCCACTAGACTAGAAATGGCTCAAATCGATACACAGATATATCGTGTTAAAACAGATATTCCGGCTATTCGTATCGCCTATGCTACGGCTAAAAGTACACTGGCTGCGTTACTGGCAACACCGGTACAGGAACTACAAATAAGTAGTTCTGCATCGCTACCACGCTTAAGCCAGCCGGCTTCCATTGCCGACAACAGCAACTACTTAAAATTTCGGCCGGATGTGGCAAGCGCTGAACGCAACCTGGCTGCGAGTACCGCACTGATAGGTGTCAATAAAGCCGATTTATATCCGTCACTGACAGTCAGTGGCTTCCTTGGATTCATTTCGTCACCGGGACTTGCGTTAAACAATGCCAGTGAGAGCTGGAATACCGCTCCGACGATACAGTGGTCTGGGTTGAATATGGGTGCGGTAAAAGCCCGTATCAAAATGGCCGAAGCTGACGCGGATATCGCCATGGCACAATACGAGCAAACCGTGATCAATGCGGTAAACGATATGCAGTTATCGTTAAACAATTATCAGTTGAGTCGCGAACAACTGGCTAATGCCGAGCGTCAGTTTGACAGCAGTCAGCAGGCGGTCGCCATATCCCGTTCACAATATAAGGCGGGTAAGATTGATTTCTTACTTTTGCTTGATAGTGAAAGAGAATTGCTAACAAGCCGCGATCAACTCGCACAAATAGAGCTGTCGCATTTTTTGCGGATGGTTGACGTATACAGGGAATTCAGCGGAGCAGTAACACTATAAATGTATTCGTATTAACATAGAAAATGAGTGCAGCTCCGTGGACCGGGTGAGAATTTTTTGCCAGATAAGGTCTACGGAGCAGTCAGCCAAGCCCCCTCAACCGTCCATACACCTTACTGCGCATAATGTATATTATGTTAAATTAGCTATTGAATGATAGTTTCCCTGTTCTGCTACTGATGATTGCCACACAAAGCGAGATTTTCTGCCAGCAAGAGATTTCTGGAACTAAAGTATGTATCAGCCTTCCGATTTTATTCTACGTAGAATGATTCAATTGAGGCCTTTCCTGTAACCTTGCCAAACAACTCAGTAGTCATAACGCTTTCAAAAATTTTGACCACTTCATCTGGCACTACTTCGTTATTATGTTGAAATAATACTGCATCATGCATAGGGATTAAGATTTGAAGTCCATTAATTTTTGAAATCTCTAAAAGAGCTTTTTTGAAAATATATGTCGCAGTGCCTTGTATTACATGATTAACGGCACTACGTTTCTCTTTTTCTGTAGGCTCTGAATTCGATTGCCTATTGAGATTATTTGCAGCAATTGTAGAAACTCTTCCTTCACGTGAGAAATCACTAACGACCTTTGCTTTCCAAGCCTCAAAGACAGAGAACTCTGAGAAGTAGTCACTTGCATTTTTCTGGCTTCCACCCATTTCACTAACAGCAATAGAAATGTTCTCAACTGACATACCATAAGCATAAGATAAAAATAATTTTTTAGCCGTTTTCCTCATTCTTTTATCATTAAATACATAAAGAGCAAAATCAGTATAAGTATCTTTATTTTCATATATATGCTTCATTTTTGGGTCGGCTGAAACAGCAGCCATAATACCAACTTCAAACTGATCATAATCGATATAACAAAGCATCATCCCTTCATCGGGTATGAAAATATTCCTGTATTGTTTAGATATGTTCTGTAGATTTGGCGACCGATGATAGATTCTGGATGTAGATGTCCAATGAGATTCTACTATGGGCGTCAATCGATGATACCTGTATGATATAGAATTAAACGCCCGATATGTTTTATGAATTTTTTGCAAACTTCTTAAATCACTGGAAAAGCCGTCTTTTGAGGGTAATAAATCTAGTAAAAAATCAAGACTATAACCTTCTACTTTGTAACCTACCTTTACCAGCTTTTCCTTAATTTCGTCATTATTCGGTATTTCATAAAGTACATTATGCTTTTCTGCGAACGATTTCAGTTTCCTGTAATAATCCAATTTAAGATTGTCTTTAAGTTCACGAAGTAAAGCATTATTAATACGAATACCTCTGCAAGCCGAAAGCGTTAACATGTTAAAAAGCGGTAGCTCCAGGCTGTAAAACCTTTCAAGCTCACCTAAATTTGAAGCTAATGTCGTTACTTTTTCATAGTATTCAGCTAACTTATGTGCAAAGAGCATATACACGTCATGTAGCAAATCATTTCGCCGATAATACATACTCATGTACTGCTCAAAGTCGTCAGCTGATTTATATAAAGGCTTTATAGTTTTTGATATGTCCCATGGCTGAATATCCCCTCTTACTGATTTTACTCCAATAACAATTTTGGATAACAAAACGACATCAATAATATTGGTTGGCAAGCTGCAATGTTTCTTAAATAAAGAGCTAGAAATTAACCAATAGTCATGTGTAACAAGTAAGCAATCAAGTGCTACAATTTTTTCTGAAGATACTTCACTGAAAGCTTCACCATCGTATATAAAATATCTATCCTCTCCACTTTCGGAAAAATCTTTCTGGTACGTGAGATATATTACTTTTTTATTACTCATATGGTGATAACTCATCATAGATCTCATCGATAGTTGTCATATCGAAATCCTTGAGATACACAGTATCGCCTCGGAAACTTTTATTATTCTTGAGTCTTGATACAGTTCCTCGAAGCCTATAACCAACCTTCCCGAACATAGGTTTAAGTTTTACATTTGGTGTATTTTGAAGAGCTATTAAAAAGTATCTTTGATGTTGATATGGCCAAGTTTCTTGAAAGACTGGAATGAATTCTTCTACAGTTTTTTCTAGCCCGATCGATGCAAGATAAATGAAACACGCAGGGACTTCAGGTCGATTTATACTTTGTCCTATTAGAGTTTTACAATGTTCTACCAACTCAATTGAATGGAATTTCTTGTATGCCAATAGCAAAATTAAGTGATAATTTTGCCATCCGTGGATCGCTACATCTTTATCCAAAACAAAATTGGCTATTAATTGGTTTTGTTCTTCAGAAAGATCAAGTTGCATCAATAGTTTACAGAACTGGTCAGTTGAAACTGGTTGCCTATCAAACTCCTTGATTAATGTGTCGGCGATTTGATTTGCTAAAATTGACTTTGAGTCAAACAGATTTGACGAAATAAGTGTTTTGAATCGGTTAATACAATAACGGAACGGTCGACTTTGTGTTTCTCCATCTTCAATCTGTTTATTCAGAAAATCAAATAATACAGGAATAGATCGAGCTATAACTTTCTTGCTCTTAGACTTCCACATAGTATCAATAAGAGTCATTGTGTCATCAGAGCTTGGAAAAAACTCTTGAATGTTTTCACTATACTTATCAAGAATAACTGTTTTCTTAGAGTTTATATTTAAGCCAAGTTTTCTTAGCTCGAATATGAGATCGTTTAGTGCTCTTTTTGCTTGATGTTCGTCGTTACATATTATTCTAATATCATCAACATAACGAAAATAATCATAACCTTTTTCGACCATTTTCTTATCAACAGCATCTAGTACCACATTTGCAATAAATGAGGATGCATCTCTATTTTGCGGTAAGCCATGTCTTTCACTGTAACACCACTTTTCAAGTAGAGTCCTCAACGTACTAATCGCACTTCTAACTTTATTCTTATCAGCTCCACTGCCTTGAATTTCAGAGATCAAGTTCACAAATGCATGTTCTATTGCATCTATCGATATTTGTTCAAAATAATTGAGCAGGTCTGTTACTAATAGAGTCTTTTCGTCAATCAGAGCAAGTTGACTTATATTCTCGAAGGAATTCCATAGCTCAATCCTATGCTTAAAAAGGTACTTTTCTTTTCCATATTTATTATAGCGGTGACTGAATACACGATTAGATAATAATGGGTCGAAGTATGGTATTAGGTACGTACAAATTGCCTGATAGAGAAATCTATCATAAAAATCTAATTCTAAAGTATAGCGAAGCCCTAACGCCCTTTTCGGAACATCATAGACAGCTTTATAACCAGATTTGTATTCACCATGATTTATCTCAAGATTTTGAGATAGTATTTCATGAAGGTTTTTCCCATTAGATAAGAGATCTTCATAACGAACAGCATCGTAAAACCAATCATCTCTCATATCCTGACGGAGGTGCTTTAGTGTGGCACCTATGTTAATTGGAAACGCAAGTAGGTTTTCATTCTGTAGTCTAGTCACAAAGTACCTGTACTTAATTAATTTGATAGCTGGATTGGTCTGAACAGACTGGTTCCACACATTGTGCATCTTTAATTCGTTTCAATCTTTTTTCCTCCCACTCGGACATAGGATCTAATTTGTCCCAATATAAATACTGGAGCTTTTCTGCATCAGATAAAGTTACGCTGTACTCTTTCGCCATATAGAGATAAATCCGTGCAATGTCCCCTTTAACTTCATTGGATGGCTCAGTAGTATCCATAGCGAAATCATTCTCAAAATCACACTTGCCATATACCCTCTCCTCACCAGGAATTTCACCATAGGCATGATTTGACCTGTCGCCGTTTAGCTCGCCAATGGCTGGCACTAGGTTCATGAGGTCGTTGTGAGCCTTTTTGAACTCAGGATGGACTTTATACGCGCAATCACGGCCGCTCAGAAATTTCCCATCTGATTTCTGGCATTGAGGATAATTCTGCGGGTTCATCCACCCATCCAGATGACCACCAAGTTTTTCTGCTGGAACAACATGTTCCCACTCAATGCGTGAAATCCGTGCGTTTGGTTTGTTGGTGCTGGTAATGGGATTTCGTGGCGTATAGCCACAGGATGCTGGCATGACCATGGTTTCCTTTTTATCGCCATCACCATCGATATCGCTGGCGTCGTCAAAAACGAAATCACACTGACAATAAAAGGTTTTTAGGTGGTCAAAATAAACTAATTCTTCAGCCATTTTCTTAGCGGAAGAAAAGCTTCCTGGATGATCAGCTAGGGCGTTGAAACAGAGGCATAAAAAGGTGAGTAAGCAAAGTTTGCTCGCGACTTGATTCATTCTCATTTGGCACCTCCCTATCAAACCCCAGACTCAACTTGTCCGTGTTTATATCCTTTATGTTTACAACTCTACCAGATAATAACTCAATTGCATGAATTTCTTGATGAAACTCCCCTACTTCTTCAGTTTCATAAGTAAGGAAAGCTCGGATGGGGAGTGTCATGTACACACGAAATAGTGCTTCATATTCATTAATAGATAGGGACATTGGTCTGACTCCTTGAGTAAGAATAGAAGTTTAACCTTACTTTGGTTTACACCATTAAAATACTGGTCTGAAGGAGTGAAATTGGAAAGTGTTGGCCCTGCATTACGCCGCTAAAATGTAACAAAATGTTTCAGACTAGACATGAAACTCTTAAAAAGGAGGTGTTAAACTTTTAAAAAGTGAGTGCCTGAGAATAAAAAATAATCACAAAACCTTTAAAAAGAATATGCCCTTTCTCCTCTAGCCCTTATCCCGCAAGGTTTTGCAACTCATTGATTGAGTGGTCAAATTTTAACCGGAAAGTGATGAAAATACTTCAACGTAAACCATTGATATTGGCTACACTGCTGCGAACTGGTTAAAAAAACAGTTATGAAGTGTCTCCCGCCGAGGGGAGTTCATTTGCTAACGGGTTAACTTTTAAACTTAGCATTCTTTATCTATATATCAAGTAAAGAAGCCCGTTGTTGAAGGCGAAAATTTTTTGGATGGAAGTCTGATGAAACACATCACTACACACCATTGCTTGGACGCGTCGACACAAAAATGGACTAATAATATAAACCTGGTTTCGCGGCATATTCCTTTTCCGCGCTTCATCACAACAAGTCATGTCATGGCGTGGGGTGCGATATGAAAGGCAGAAACATCCCCCGTTATTCACGGCAACATTATACGATCCACCTTTGCTCTTATAAAATGGGCTTTACTGTTAAAGTTGAATCCTTCGCAGAATTACTTTACGCCTATCAATGTGAGTTTAGTCAGCATGTGAGGCAATATACCTCGCAACCAGCTAGCTTCTGGTTCACTATTGACGGGAAAGAACGTCGTTATACGCCAGATTTCTTGGTCGTTATGAATGATGGCACTACGAAATATGTTGAAGTTCATTCCCTGAGTGCAATTAGCGAACGATTGGGTGAAAAGCTCGCTCATTTTCGAAATTTGGCGCTTACCAATAATTGGGAATATGACATCGTCGATGCCCCTAAAATCGGCCAATCTGAACAATCTTACCTTCAGAATTGTGCACGCATAAATAGTGTTCGCACAAAACGGCTTCCAAAAAACATTGAAGCGCTCTCCTTTCCAACAACAATTTCATTCGGTGAACTCATTAGCTACCTTAAAGGCCATTCCAACGCCCCCGTTCAGGACGCGATGGCATTGCTTGCTCAAGGAATATATAAGATTCCTAATCGCGATTTGGTAACGTCACTAGTATTGTCACGGGGTGATTTATGAGTGCTGACTTCGTCTTTCCCTTATCAAATACTCAATTCACCAATGAGTATGGCAATATTGAGTCTATATTATTTGCTGATTCAGACTCGGTGATGATGTCTGGCGATGAAATTCAGACATCAAAACGAATCTTATCTCGCGAAAAATTAAGGGAGCAAATCAAGAGCCAAAAGCTATTCACCAGGCATGTAACCCAAGCCTCACACATAAAACTTGAGCCGTATCAAATACAACAACGAGACGAACGTTTAAAAATTGTCACTGTATTAAATGAGCTAGTCCAGGAAGGTTATAAATACTCACGTGAAGATACGTATTCACTACTCAAGTCCAGAGTTCTTGCACGCCATCCTGAGTTTCATGGCAAGGCATTCCCAGGAAAATCGACGATTTGTAAGTGGATGTACAAGTGGAATAAAAAATCCCAAGACAATGATGCTCTCTGTGGTGTTAAGAGAAGCCGGAGTAACAAACTTACGCCAGCGACAGAAGCGCACCTTGAACATTTTGTAGCCACTATATTTAGTGATTCAGGGTCGAATATCATAAAAAACCACTATAAGGCCTATCGTTCAGATGCATTAGAAGCCGGTAAATCAAATGCGTCACTCCACCCTGCCTCAGAGCGTACGTTTTACAGGCGACTTTCCAAGATGGCTACATTAGACACTTTACTCAAAAATAAAGAATTGCCGCCTAAAATCAGAAATAGACTGTTGTTAACCTGCCAACAGAAAATCCGTACGGTTGCGCCGCTTCAACGGGTGGAAGCTGACAGGATGGTTGCTAACATGTATCTGCGCGATGATAAAACAGGCAAACCGATTGGTCCTATTAGTCTTTATTTCGCCATTGATGTCCATACCAGAGCGATACTCTCGACAATGATGACTTACGGCTCAGAGCAATCTGAAGATGTCCTTAATTTGTTGCGACACTGCGTCTTACCGGACATTAACAATCCTTGCAAAGGATTACCTAAGGTATTGATATTCGACAATGGTAGCGGTTTCAACAATGAACTGATGATTAAAGCGGCACAGCGGATGGGGGCGCAATTAACATTTGCGCCATCTAACGCACCTCAGAAGAAGCCTTTCGTTGAAGCACTGAATGACAAGGTTCGAATCGAATTCTTTCAAGGTTTCAGGGTTTATTACCCTGACGACAATAAACAGACTATTGGCTTCATCAGTTATAACGGAAAGCGATTGAATTCTGCTGAAGGCGATTCGTTTGACTCAGCAAAAATAGCTGACATTTATGAATCAGATTTTAAAGAAGCGTTGGCAAAATATGTGATTAGCTATAACAACACACCACACAAAGCATTAAACGACAGTACACCGGTTGAAGTGTGGCTGCGTGAAACGGCCAAGCGGCCAGATTTACTGTGCATGGATTACGACAGTATGAGCCGTGCCTTTCATGTGAAACGAGCGAAAGCCAATACTGTCATCAATCATAACGGCTCCGTTCGAAGCAATAAAATGGATTTCTATAGTGATGAGTTAAAAGCTTTTTACCTGGAACATACAAAGTATGTCGGTAAAACGAAATCGCTCACTTGTGACCTTCATTACGATCCGTTTGATTGTCGGACGGTAACGGCGGTCGTCACTGATGGCAATACCTCAAAAGAAATTATTTTAACCAATACGATAGCGGATATTGCCGAATCGCTAGCCCCTGTAAGCTTTTATGAAGCACTCGAACAAGATCAGGATACCATACCTATACTCAGTAAAATTAGGTATGACGTTAATGACGCTGATTTCGACCGGTCAATTCGTTTATCAACCGTATTCAGACCAAAGCCAAAAGTTTCATCTTCAGACGAACCAGGGAAAAATGAGCGTCCAGTGGTAGAAAACATGCCTGAACGCACTTCGGAAGAAGGTACGACCTTAATTGAGCAGATCATGAAACCAAGGCATAACGAAAACGCCCACGCAATCACTAAGCCGTCTATAAAAAATGAAGAGTTTGCACAAGGCAAAGTCACACCGCTGTCGAAGTTCGAATCTGACGATGAACCAGACCTTTTCTGATTAGACCAAGAATAAAACTATGAATAATTATCAGCTAATGGACATCTTCCTGTCACCATCAACTTCGAATGCACTTAAGGGTATCGAAGGCGTTCACGGTGTGTTTTATGAAACCGACGCTGTTAAGAAAGGCGTCCTCATCCATGCTGACTCTGGACAAGGCAAAACCTTTCTGGCTAAGCATTACATTAAGCGCTACCCGCCAATCAAAAACGATGAGTTAACCACTATTCCTATCTTTCATTTTTCGTTTAAGTCACCCAAGAAAACCGGAGATGAAATACTTAAGCTACTCATCGTCGCGTTAGGCAGTGATGTGCCAAAACGCAGTGCCACTTCTGCCGATTTAGAATTGCAATTCATACATCTATTGAAAGAAAAACAAGTTGAATTAATAATTTTCGATGAAATCCAGGCGCTAGTGACAACCTACGATGGTATTGAGTTTCAGAGAATTATTAAGTTCTTTTGCTGGGTGTTAGATTGTGAAGAAATACAATGCTCCTTTGTGATGATGGGCACGGAAAGCGCAAAGCGCTTTATGACTTTTGGAAAAACAGCTCCCAAACTTGTCGATACCGAGCACTTTTCGCGAAGAATGCGTCGCCCTATCCCATTACGATTGTTACGCCCTAAAAAACAAGAATGGTTGAACTGCGTTAATTGGTACATCGCCCGGTGCTGCCTTCCTCCACTCACGTTTCAAACCCATAAATCTTTCCTCTGTAGGCTTTACCTTGCCTACTATTACGAGAGCTACATGAGCACCCTGCGTGACCTATTGCTCAAAAAAAACTGTCAGCAATGCTCTACCATTGAAGAACTTATCCATGTTGTGAGAGAAAATTTTGATACTGAGTGTAAAAGCGACACTAACTACTTTGACCTTGAAGATATTTCCGACGCAAAAGTCTTTGATGAAATAAATAACATCAGTAAGACGGCTAATATGCCTAGTGGCTCAAACCATCCTGTGGGGATAAGCGTTTGAAGCTAAGTATCTTCCCTAAATCATTGCCCAATGAATCACGAATAAGTTACACGTTACGAATATTAAAGCGTCATGGCTTCCAAAACGTTCTTCACTACCTGTCAGTACCGGTTGTTAAACGCCTTGCCGCGGGTAACCTAGGAAATATCCCCGAATTGGATGCACTCCTACCACCAGGAGGCTTGAAGACAACGTATAACCTTCCATTCGCTAAATCATTACGAGTGGAATCACCCAAAGTCTGTCCTGACTGCATTAGGGATACTGGATATCTGAAAGATGAGTGGCAAAGTGCCTCAAGGGCGCACTGCGACGTACATAGTTCATCTCTCATAGACACTTGCTCTTATTGCAGTTCATCACTCTCATGGGATTTACACCTACTCTCAGCGAAATGCGCTAACCCACTATGTGGTAAACAGCTGAAATCTTTATCTACTGAGCATTGCATGGACGAGCAGCAGACGCTCGACTGTATCATGGCCTATTACGTCTGGCACAGCTGGCCGAATGCGATAGGTTTAAACCGTAATAAGCTAAGCTTTCAAGCGCCTTATCAAACTATTGTTGATTGGGGATATCGCTTTTTGAATCAGCCAGACAAGTACGAACAGTTGAATGAACACGTACGTTATTCATCACCAACGGCTTTGCCTAGTAGTTTTATCCAGGCCAAGTCACTCTTTTTATCGGCCCAGCTAAAAAGTATTTGGAACAACGACTCAGAGCTTTTGATTTCTTCAAATGAAAAGCAATTGAGCGTGAATTATGACTCACCATTTATTTTAAATAAATCAATGCTCATTAAAGTGCTTAGGATAACCAGCCTGAGTCTTGACCGGTTGCTAGAAAAGCAAATTATTGTGACATCGAATGGGCGAAGAAGTACGTCCTCATCACTATACAGCGTTTCGCCATTACTGACATTATTAGGCAAATATCATGAAGATGTTCCCCCGAACAATAGGGATAGTTTAGCAAACCAGAGAGTTACTCTCCTACGCAACGGTATCGACATCTGTGATGTCCTCATTGCGATGAAGGATAACGCGTTGGGTGTCACCTATCAGCCTATGGCTTGCCTTTTGACTTCCTTGTATGTAGAGCCTGAAGAACTTAACCAATGGGCAAGACGAGTCTTTCGTGAAAAGCAAGATGTTCAAATAACGTTACAACAAGCAACAGAGATACTCGGTATTACTCAACCCAGATTAATCAGTCTAAAACGAAAAGGGCTTTTAAAGCAGCCTGCTTATGACCAAACGGGTGATTTTGTGATGTTCGAAGATGTAAAACGTTTAGTATTTGAGTCGGAAAGACAGATTGCTCTTTTCCATACCAAGAATGGATAACAGAGAATACGCTCCCTGAATGAGAAATGTAAATCAGTGAACGGGTCATCTGAATAGTATGGCTCTTACACTATCAGACAGTTACTTATTAAAAATTGGACTTACGCTTTAGACAATGAGCAGTCATTCAATCTTATAAAACTGGATTTCTGCCATTGGTCATAAGCGGACATCGTGGTACTGGCTTGCCACGGACTGCTTTGTACGTATAGCAGACATTTTACCTTTCCCATGAAAATACAGCATATGGTTTTTCAACTGAAGCGAGTGTTACTATGATGTTTTAGTAATATGCTGTTAGCTTTCATGGAGATTTCGGGAAATATGAGAAGAAGTAATGTTTTCGGAGAAAGAGCGCTAAGGGACTTTCTTGAGGCGAGCAAATCGAATTTGGCTCACTCTATTGAATCCGAAAGGGATGATTACATTCTAAATGTTAACGAAGATGATTATGTGGCCCATAAAGTATCAGAGGCGACTGTCGAATATTTAGAAATTCATGTTGAAAGCATCTACGCTTCTTCTAGCGAACATATGATACCTGCCGAGAGTTTTCCTCGCGATTTTCAAGTCTATTCAGGTAAATCCTATAAAAAGGATGTGATTAAATTTCATGTTCCGATAAGTGGCAATATTCAGTTACTACACTGCATGCCCAGTAATAGAATTATGTGGACCATGGAGATAGAGGTTAGTCCTAATGAATTTTGCTTTGAAATAGTCAACTTCAGAGATAACGCTGATGAGATAGTTCGTAGAAAGGACGAAAACATCAGAAATATCATGCAGCAATATGAAAACGTGAAAGCCGAGGTGAAAAAAGCGAACGCTAGCTTGGAACAACATATTCGTAATGCATTTAATATGCGAAAACAGAGAATTCAAAAGAGCACTGGAGTGCTAGCTTCATTAGGTGTTCCAATAAAAAAATCTAGTGCGACATCAGAAACATTCTCTATTCCTGCGCCACAGAAGCGAAAGAAACCTATTTTAAATAGGCCAAGCGTACAGGAGGCGGGCTTTTCACAAGAGCCAAGCCTTGATCAGTCTACATATATAGACATCTTGAAATTAATCCACGATGTGGGAAAGGTATTTGAGCGGCTGCCTAGCTTGTACGCTGGAAAAGAAGAAGAGCATCTTAGAGATCACTTTCTAATGATGCTAGAGCCAAATTTTGAAGGTTCTGCAACTGGAGAAACATTTAATAAAACTGGTAAGACAGACATATTGCTTAGGCATGAAGGCTCAAATGTATTTATTGGTGAATGCAAATTCTGGAAAGGTGAAAAAAGCTTCTTAGCCACAATTAGTCAGCTATTGGGTTACCTTACGTGGAGGGATTCAAAGGCTGCGGTTATTATGTTTGTTCCGAACAAAGACTTTACCAGTGCGGTTGAAACTGCCAAAGAAGCATCTCTAAAGCATTCCAATTTTCTCAAGTACATTGATGAAAAAGATGAAACCTGGTTTAACTACGAGTTTCATCTTGATGGTGATAGAAACAGAGTCGTAAAGCTGGCAGTTATGCTCTACCACACGCCAAGGTAAAAGCTAACAAGGCGCTGCTGCCGGACAAATTTCCGCCGCGCTCCGAATTTGCCCCAAAGAGCGGCGTTAATGTCCGCTATTCGCTCATTTGAGCCTTAAACAGTGTCTGCCGAGACGAGAAATTGTCAGAAGTAGACATTACGACTAGATGTGGGGTTTTTCATGACGCAATCCCCGACACGAAACCTTCGACATGACACTGTCCATTTGTTTGTATAAGACAGCTTACGGAACTCAAAAAGTACACTATTTGTGTGTACTTTTATCGGCTGTATTTCTTGATTTTAGCTTGTCGCTCTTTTAACTGGGCGTCAGTTTAGGGTGGCGTTTCAACTGTGACTCCATCAACTCCAATTACAACAGTTGTACCGTGCTCTCTGGCAAGTCTGTGCACCTCAAACATTGGCATCGTAACAGGCTGCTTCACCAGCTTTCTCTATTTTTTCGAAGTCTTCTTTTTCCGTAAACTGTGCTTTTTTCTGGAATAGATGCCGTAAGTAAAAATTGCAACTATCGCGAGTGTCAGAATTGAATAACCTATCACTGCGTAATCGTTCATATTAACGTTCACCTCCTGAGAAGGACACCCAGGTCGCAAATGCCAGTAAAACCGCCAATCCGATTATGCCGATGATGAAGCCGTCGAGTGTCATGTATCACCTATAGTGTTGCCTATTCAGTGCTATTATAGTTAACTAATAACGAGTAATACACCGGAGGTAATACCGCAATGAGTATCATCCACGAGTTATAGGCCATTTTCCTCTCTCTACTTCCCATGTTAATTTTGGCTGTGGTTATTGTGGCGGGTGTGTCTTATGTTTACCGTCACCCTGAGGAATTATGAAATCAGCATCCAAAATTTCGAAGGTGAAATGACGCTATATGTAATTATCGGTATATCTCTTTTTGTTGTAGGTCTGACTGTCTTTACAGCTCATATTGGCTATCGAGAATGGAGGAAGAGTAAGAAGAATGGATAGCATACAGGTCATTGTGATTACATTGAGTATCGCAACGCTGTTAATTGGATATGTTGGTACAGCTTATGTACTCAGCAGACAGCCGAAATCAAAGGGAAAGAAATGATCTGGTTAGCAGTTTTCTTGGCGTTTATGCATGTTTTGCTGTTAAGTGCCGCAGGATTTTTTGTGATTCACAAAGCACAGTTACGGAAAAAACTGTAATTATTCGCTACTATTTGCTACTTAGATTGGTTCACGTGGTTTCTGTTGCTGAGAACCACGTTCAGGAAAATCTTGCCTCACCATAGGCTGCTCAGTACGTGAAGCCGCCGATCAGCCCCATGAAATATCTAGAGATGGAACGGTGTAAAAGCACTATGCCATGTAGAAGTTGTTTTAACCCCCAAATTAAAAAGGAAAATACAAAATTATCAATTAAAAGATGCCCGTCTAAACTTCAGTGAATACTCTTCGTTTTCATGTTGGAAATACATTTCAAATTCTCTTAGCCCCGCCTCCTTTAACTTTTCCGAGTTTTTGAAACTTAGATCGACTGGTCTGCTTGCTAGATATATAGAACCCAGCTCTGAGTCCGCGGGAGTTTTGTAGAACCGTGGGAAATAGTAGACTCCAACATTTATTTCTTTGTTTAAGTTGAACTCAGATATTTTAAATTGTGGCCCGTTTCCGAACGTGACTATTTCGTAAGCTGAATTCTTTTTATCCCACTTGAACAAGGCCCTGACGGTTGACTGATTAATTCTCCCTGTTTGATCATGAAAATTTTCAAGTTTGTCATTTAGATAATAGCCTCTATGCCAAATGCGTAGATGCCATATACCTTCCAATTCATGGTCTTCCACTATTGAAATACTATTCGCATAGATAGCACCAGTTGTGCCAAGTATTGAAGCTAGACCTGTTAGCCAAATTGATTTAACTATCCAAGGATCCTGAATATATATCACCGAAGTAACATGAAACACCCAAAGTGACAGCGTCAAGGCCGAAAATGCAATGCAATGCAAATCCATGATACTAATACGCGAATTCAACTCCGAAGTGCACCACTCGCTAAATTAGGCAGCCTTGCGTAATTCATTGAATATCGCGACAGGTTGTCTGAAGCCGAGACACTTTCTCGGTCTGGCATTTAATGCCCGTTCAATCTCAGCAATTTGCTTGTCCGTTACTGTCCGCAAATCGGTACCTTTACGTATGTATTGGCGAAGCAAACCGTTAAAGTTTTCATTCAGTCCGCGCTCCCAGGATGAATAAGGGTTCGCGAAGTAAATATCCGTTTTAAGCTTCTCTGCGACCAGCTCGTGGTCACAGAATTCGCTGCCGTTGTCCGCCGTGATAGTTCGGACATGACTGCGATATTTCCACAACATGCCAACCATGGCACGGGCCACATCGACTGCGCTTTTCGCTGGCACTTTGCGTATCAGATACAGCTTACTTTTACGCTCCACCAAGCTAACAATCGCGCCCGTTCCTTGCTTGCCTAAAACCGTGTCAGCTTCCCAGTCACCGAACCGCTTCTTCTTGTTCACGATAGCGGGACGATGCTCTATGCCAACGCGATTTGGGATAATCACACGCTTCGCGCGGCTACCTTTACGGTATCTTCGGCGGCTCTGACGTAGCTGTTTATACAACTTGCCACCACTTAACTTATCGCGCTGGACATAGCCATAAATCCACTCGTGACTGACGTGATGACCGATGATTTTACCTACACCAGCTATCTGCTCAGGGCTCCACTTTTCGTTAAGCCCGAACTCAACAAAAGTAATCGTCAGTTCAGATATCCTGTACTTTGCGGCCTGACAACGTCGTTTTAATGCCTTGGCCTGAGCGACTTCTGGTAGGTAATGGCTATCTCGAATTCGATTACGTTTAACTTCTCTACTAATGGTGCTGTGACTCACATTAAGACGCTTTCCAATCTCTCGATAACTGAAACCCTCGCGTAAGTAGGACTCGATCTGGTATCGTTGTCCTTCGATCAACTGCTTGTAACTCATGGTAATACTCTAATTGTTTGGCGACTTTAGAATACCACCAACAGGCAGTTGATCGTCTGTCACCCATTAACCATGAGTGGTGCACTTATTATCTGAATTCGGGTATACTAATCGGCGGCTTAGTAAACTGTTCCAACTGAAAAATACTAGCAACCACTTCTTCAGGTAAGACCATGTAAAAAATTACGATTATTGTTATAACTAAAACTGCAAAGATGAAAGTGAACGAAATTAGTTTTACAAGTATTTGAGTGATTACTATTTCACAGTATTGTTTAAACACTTCCGGTGACCAACTGCTCATTCTTGATTCCTTTTTGTTATTCCCTAGCTGCTCAATTACGTTTGTAATAGAGTAATTATCTTAGTATCAGTGCACTTCATAACCAAATTTTTTATCCTTAACAGTGTGTTGGGGTCTGAGACCCGTCGTTTTGGGCAGCTTTTCCCACGATTCAGATTTAGCGATTGATATTATGCAATCGGCAGGCTATAAAATGAGCAGTTGTAAATTAAATTATAACAGCCGATTTCTGGCTAATAATGTCATTTACCAAAAGGAATAGATGCGATGTCTGAAGGAAGAAACTTAGTTGTCTGTTGTGATGGAACATGGAATTCAGCAGATAACATGGACGGCGAATCTCCAGCACCGACGAATGTTTATAAACTCTTTTCATCTCTTGAAGCAGACAGTACAAACCAGTTCACTCGCTATCAGGCGGGTGTTGGAACCGAAGGTTTCATAGACCAGATTACTGGAGGTTTACTTGGCATTGGTTTGAATGAAGATATCCGGGATTGTTACCAATGGCTGAGCGATAAATATCAACCCGGTGACCGGGTTTTTTTATTTGGCTTCAGCCGGGGAGCATTTACTGCCAGAAGCTTAGGCGGCCTAATTGCTTTAAAAGGTTTAATGGATTTTGAACAGACACAGGCTAATACGGACAGTTCAAGACAAGATATTGTCGATGACCTATTTCAAAAAGCGTATAAAGAGGAGGATACGAGTTCCGACTACGTATTTCACCCTGAAACTGACAGCGTTTATTTTATAGGCGTTTGGGATACTGTAGGCTCATTGGGCATTCCCGATGATAAAGCTATACTGGACATGTTCGATAGACCTGAGAACTATAAGTTTCACAATACGAAGCTAAATAAGAATGTTAAATTCGCTCGCCATGCAGTCGCGCTAGATGAACGTAGAAGTAGTTTTAGCCCCACACTTTGGTCTGTGATACCGCCTACTTGTGACGTGAAACAAGTATGGTTCCCGGGTGTGCATTCTGATATTGGTGGTGGGTACAAGGAAACAGGCCTTTCAGATTGTACACTTGAATGGATGATCACAGAGCTAAAAGCACTGCCCCATAAGTTATTGTTTGATGATGAGATGATCAAGCAAATAGATCCAAACCCTCTGGACCTGCTACATAATTCGTACTCCGGCGTCATGACTGTGTTACGTAGTTTGCCAAGAGCTTTCCCTAATATTCTTAGTAGCTGCGATGTTAGTGATTACGCCAGAGACAGGTTTAATACCCCCCCTATTCAGCAAGGTAAATATTTACCTCATCGTGAGTTTATAGATAACAAAGTTAGTGTCGATATCTATGCAAAACACCGTTGGTATTGGACTGGTATTTATTTGGAAGAAGGCACTTACGAATGTACAGCTGAAGGTGAATGGGTCGATAGGACAATACCCTGTTCCCCGAAAGGAATGAATGACGGTAAATTTCATGTGGGTGAGCTGGTTCAAATGCTCGGTACGGTACTGGGCTGGTTCGAGACAGCTTTAAACCGGGTCCGCAATAATGAGCATAACGACGACTTTATTTCTGTAACAAAGCGTGTTGAAGAAGCAGACTGGTTTTCGTTAATAGGCGTAATTGCTAATCAAGAAAGCCCGAGAAATGATGGCGATCCACCTCCTCCACAAATCGAAATCATCGGCGACTCTGCAGTCATTTCCGTAGAAAAATCAGGTTATCTATATTGCTTCGCTAACGATGCCTGGGCAATGTACGATAACAACCGCGGCTACGTAAAACTTGATATTGAGAGGTTGTCTTAGGAACTCTGATTTAGAGGGTAGTTAGTACCGGCCGTTCGATTAAGCGAGAGGCCGACTTCATCCTCCGTTAAATAGTTTTTTGAACATGGAATACGGCATATCAGGCAGAGGATAGAGAGCGTCTATGTTGCTATGTATAGTATCGACTGGTGTTTCAACACATTTTAATAGCCGAGCACGGATTAATATCCCAAATCCCAATGCGATTGACTGTAATGACAACTGGTTGTGGTGGCCTATTCAAGCCACATTTCGGCGTCTTTTAGTTAAATTAGCTGTAATTCTGAGTTAATTTGATTGTTTTATTGACTTAAATATTCAAGTGAATTTCTTAATCTTAATTTTTATGTTCGAGATCAGGGCTATTGGAATTATTATTAGATTGAACAAGCTTAATCCGCCCGGTTCCTGGCTGCAAAAAATGTTTAACTAATGTTTCAAAAGTCTTCTCATCTTTAACTAAACCATTTAACATTTTTCTCATTTGAACTTTTTGAAGTTTTCTCTCTTCCAGTTTTTTCCCGATATCAAAAAATATTTCCATAAGAAAGTCAAGTAGACCGATAAGCCTATCGTAATCTTCATTTCTAATTTCAGCCCTTAGTTTTGTAATCGCAATACTAAATTTTGCATGTTCAGCCAAAGCTTTTGTACTTTGGGCATACATTTCTTTATCAGATATCTCATGACCATTCTCTAACAACTTTTTAAATGTGCTAATTGCTTTAAAACCGATCTCCTTGAGATCGAGGATTGAGCTATGAACTCTCTTCCAATTTTCCTCATTCAAATTAATCCACATCTTTTGTTTAGATATTTCAACTTCTAACTGTGCCTTAAGCGTCTCCAATTCACTTTTCCCTTGATTTATAATGTCCAAATAATCTCTCTTATATTTATCCTTTAATTCTTCTAGATTTACTTGTGATTGAGAACTAAGTTTAGATATTTGGATATTAAGTGCATTTTTTTTATCTTCAAGATCCTTCTTTAGCTTATTATTCATTTTCGCAATTCTATGATTATTGTAGGCCGTAACTGAGACACTAACTAAACCTAATATCATTGATGTATATAAGATTTCTGCGGGTATGTTTGACATATTTCTTCTCTCAAAGACAAAATTAACGATATATAAGCAAAAAACAGCCTCTTTACTTCTGATCTTTAGTACCAAAGACACCTACTTTGCAATCAAAGCCGTCTACTTCGTCCACAGGCAATCTTTTGGCTAACGCCGTCTTTATATCTATACATTGTTGAAACAACACGGCCGCGTCTGTTATCCTCGCAGATTTACTATTATGTTCACGGTTGACTGAACCAAAATTAGCACCTAAAAACAACATCGATGCTATCAAAAAAAGAAAATACGACAATTTCAAAGTATTACTTTTTTTGTTTTCACCTTTGATCGCAACAACACTTGCCATCAAAGTAACCAAAAGAGGTATTACTGCATCAATGACTGGTTCTCTTGAATTTCCAGCCATATAGCCTGATATTACAGATGCAAATGACAAGGAGACTGACAAGATAAAATAGTTAAAACCGAACTCTATTTTATCTTTCCTGAAACGTTTTCTTGCGCCATTTAAAAAAAGTATAACAATAAATGTCATAACTGGTATGGCAAAAGATATCAAGATTAAATTTCCGATAGCGAGAAAAATCACTTCAAATTCAGATGAAATCACTTATAGTCCCCGGAATCTATTAGTTTTAAACACTCTTTTGTTTCATTTTTTTCATCTGATATCGCAGATCTTTTTGCTAAATCTTTTGTTGTTTCACTTCCTATTTCAAAAGGTATTGGCACTCTAATAATTGGTGGGCTGGTATTATATTTCCAATCAAACGGGCAAGTTCTAATTAAATTATCTTCATCATTACTTGTTGGAAATTTTTTCACCAAATCACTACATAGAGATTGGCATTGTTCCTTACTTGTTGCACTGCTTACTGCGCTCCAAAACGTTAAAACTATTGAAATAAAAAAATATCTACTATTTATATTCATATAAACTTGCTATTAAAACGTCGCTGTTAATGTCAACATCCATCCACCTACATCATGTTTTCCCGTCAATTTTCCAGAATCTTGTATGGCTGTAGAATCCCCTGGCTTTAAGCCGTCTACTAATTTTGTAAAGTCAGTATCTTTAAAATAGCCAATACCAACGTTCCATGATTTCCCTTCACCTTGATATGCACCAAACATTACGCCCAAACCAAAAATAGAGCCTAAGTCAGTTCCTTCTTGAGTCGCTAAACTAACCGAAGCGTATGGCCCCACTCCTAGTTTATTCTTACCGGATTCGTTAAACGTGAAATAATAGTGAGCCTCTAACATCAGTGCTGCTTGGTAATCTATCTGTTTACCAACTCTAATCGTCCCCTCAGTGTCGCTTTCGTTTGCTTTCTCAATTGATATGTCGTCTAAAATCGTATCATTATAAGCAAGCATCACTAATGCAGGATTCCAGTCGAAACCTCCAAAGTTGGCTGCCTTTTTCTCTTCTTCTTCAGCACTAGCGGCTGCCTTAGCCGCTTCGACAACATCTGCTGGAGATGGATTCTCTGTTGGTGGAGTATTTGTAGCTGTTACGCTGGCGGCCAAAGCTGGGCCATTAGACGAACAGCGAAGTCTACTCTCAAACGGGTCAACTCCTGAAGAGATTTCTGCGAGTATTGAAGTTCGGTTTTGAGCGGCTTTTGTCTGTAATTCAGGAGGCAAATCTGGGTGGTTTTTGGGTGCGCTAAAACCTCCTTCAATGCATGATGCAATAGTTTGATATTGGTTAGCATATCCGCTAGTAATACCTTTAAAGTATCTTGAATTCTCGTCGTGACAGAGACCAGTCGATGTGATTTTTATTGGTGTATTAGCCACATACGGGCCGAAATCACATGAGCCTAGAGTCGAAAACGATATCGGTAGTAGTACAATTAAAACTAATAAATTTTTAGGAGTCTTCATGGTAATCCTTTACTAAAAAATGTTCCAAACCGCTTTTTAAAGTTTAATCTCTGATATTTATAATGTTGCCGATGGAGGCAATGAACTTTATCAAGTCATCATGCTCGTAAAGTTCCTGCATAATTTTGATTGGTTTACTTCTGAGGCTGTCTGCTTTTTTTATGGCATTCCAGTCTAGCTTTTTCAGAGAAACACCAGGACGTGCCGATTCAATTACCTTCATGAACTCCCAAGCTATAATTCCTTGTCCGATAGCTGTTGGGTGGACTCCATCTAGACTAAAAATCCCCCCAGACGCTATTTTTCCATCTGGTGTGGTATCATAGTATTTGGTATCAATTGGTGGATAATCGAACTGAAGCTCCTCTGGCAATTCATAACTCGGTTGTCCTAAATTTCTTTTCCAAGCCATATTAGTTAGAGCATTACCAATATCGACAATATGAAACCGCTCTACTCCAAGCTCATCATTTTTCTTCTTCACCAAATCCTTGATGATTTCATTGAATTTCACAATTGTCTTATCAATGAAAACGGCGTCTCTAAATGGTAAAAATTGACCAGTTTCTTTTGCAGATTTGGGGGTTAAAGGGAAATAAGAATAAAACTCATAGTACAAAGCTTTTTTACCTGGTCGTGATGGGTCATCAATGATTCTTTGTTCTCCCATCCCTTTAGCTAAAGGAGCAATGGTGACCAGGGGCACCGTACCTACAAATACCTTCCAGTCACTGTGTTGGTTGTTTTCCATCGCAAGAACTACTTTTTCAAGTAGTTCCTTATACTCAGCACGGAAGTCATTTGGGTGCCAAAGGTTCCAGCCACAACGGTCTTTTCTGTTTGCAGAAAGAACTTTGACAGGATCATTTGGTGTTGGCTTTATTTTAAGCCCAAGAACAGTCCCTAGCGCATTATTAGCACCTAACCATAAACATAAGTTTTCTACCCCTTCATCGGAAGCACATTTTTCTAGCCAATCTACCGCTGAAAAGTCTCCGTATACATCCTCTTTAGTCTTTCCCTCAGGGTTTAATATTCGATATGCATTTCGAGAGAATGGATTACTAACACTACTAAGGTAACCATCACCGCTTCCGTCACCATTCTCCACGGCTTTTCGACAGGAATTAGGAGTGACCATAAATGCGTCACCTACATCCATGCCCTCGACAGCAATATTGTGAAACCCTTGAGAGTCAAATGGGCTGCCAACCGGTTTACCTATCTGGCCCTCACCTCTCTCATAGTAGTCTTCAGCTTGGTCAATAACGTTGTTGATGACAGATAGAACTCCTAGCCATTCAAGGCCACGAATATTCGTCCCAAATTTTTTCTCTAACGCTCGTAAAATGCGCTCTAAATCAATTTTAGTCTTGTACCTATCGTCCCAACGGTAGTAACGATAATTTTGTTCTGAGAGAGCTTCGGCAAGTATGGTGCTGTAACTGAGGTGTGTATTGGCCGCGCAGCCAGACATGAAACCTTGAGAGATGCTATCTCCGATGGTGAATATCTTGGTCATTTTTAAACATCCATGTAGTGCTAAAAAAGGCTAATTTTAGTTTTATTGTTTCACTACAGCTCAAAGTGACAGTATAAAAATAAAACAGATTGGCTATTATTTCAACAGTGTCTAGTTTAATAATAACTTTTAAAGAATTAGTCGCAGTGCTGATACATGTATTTTATAGCTTACGATTTATGAGGGACTAATTAAAAAAGCAGGCGGAGAGAAACTTAACCCGCTACATACCACTGGAATCAAGGACAGAATATTATGCCCAGAACGTATCGAGAGCGCAGAGCAAGTATAGCTATAGCTAGAGGTGAGACAAAAGACTATCTTACCTATCGCAGAATGATGCGCACGCTTGCGAAAGATCGTGTCAATATTGTTACACAAGGAGATTCTTGGTTATGACTGAGCTTCGCTCAGGCCAATACCAACCTTCACCTGTGAAACGCGTTGAGATTGATAAACCTTATAGCGGTAAACGTCAATTAGGGATCCCAACAATCGTTGATCGCGTGATCCAACAAGCGATTGCCCAAGTCCTTATGCCTATTTTCGACCCAACCCTCTCAGATAACCAGCTTAGCTAAATTGATAGTATGTCGAAATAAGCATAAAGTATCCATGGATGAACGCTGTTCAAGGATGATGAGTAATGAATAAGCCAGAAATTGAATAGTCAAAAAAAGCTTATGAACTTCTAAAAACATTTATACGGGCAAATGATTTTAGAAGTGACTATTATTTCGGCCTTACAAGCCATATCAGATCCCCAGATGAATATATAAAAATTCGTCGGGATGAATTAAACCAAATTGATAAAAACTCATCGGACAATAACGAAGAAGGAATGAAAAATAAGGCGAATAAGATTGCCAAATTCGAAAAATGCCACATGAATAATGCTAATATACTATTCCAAAGACACAAGTTTATTAGTCAATTCATGCCCAAAGCGCATTTTAATAATGTTTATGATGCGGCATTTGCAATTTTGAGTGGAATCGCTGGACTTTTCAGGGTTAAAAACTATGAATTTAGATTCGGAAATGAAATTTTCCATAATAAACCAGGAAAATATCACCTAATACAACTCTTAGATTCATCACATGATTATGCAAAAATAACACGTTTTTTTAGAGGTCTATCATCAGTTAAACACAAAAATATTACACCTATGGACAGGCCTGTTAATAATGCTGAGTATGTTTCTAAAGAACTAAGACGCGAAAGACATTACCGCATAGAGCATTTCAGAAAATATTTACGCAATAACTTCACACTCTACAATGACATTTTTTGTGCTGCAAAACCTGAAGACATTGAGTTTTTAGAACTTGCATTTATGCAGCACTTCAAGAGCGAAGCCTGCCTCCATCCTCCTCTACTTGATATCACTTATGACCCTTTGACCGCTCTTTATTTCGCATCCTCGAATCCTAAAGATGGAGAAATCGGTATCGTATATATGGTAAGCAAAAAAGACGTGAATGATATGGAGAGTATTGCTTCCGTTAATTTTCAAGCTGCTATTTTGCCAGATATCACAAGAATCTCACGTCAAAGAGGATTTATAATTGACAGTCTTAGCGCCGGTGTATTTGAAGCAAATATCCCCTATAAGATTACTTTTGACCAGCACGCCAATGTCAGATATTTAGATTCTGATATAGCAATTGATGATTCACATAACCTAGATGATGACAACATCGCTAAAGGCTTCTGTCTAAACTATGCATCGAAATTCAAATCATTAGCAACTGACTTAGCATTTGAAGTTGAAGAACCTCCCCTTCTATTTGATAAAGTGCGGAATAATATGCACGAGTATGCTGAAACTCAAAAAAGTGAATACAAAGTAGAGCCGGACGTAATTCACGATAGAATTGATAAGCTTATTAATTTTCACCAGGCCGCTATTGCAACTGGGGAGTTCCCTATTAATTGGACCTCATTAAGAAATATAAGAAGAGCAGTAGATAATATCGTCACATGTTCATTCATCACCGTAATTGATTACTACGATTGCAGACTTTATTCAGATGACAATGAACGAAATAAATCTTTCTATAAACTGTGGGACCAGCACATGAATTAAACCAGGGTTCTACCCCGTTTTTACGGACGCTTAATAAAGAACAGCTACAATGCACTTATAATCGCCTTTTACCTGAACAGTGCCTCATGCTTTTTATTCTCGATATCCATAATAAGATTACGAAGTTCATCATCATCACTTTCGTCACCATCATTCAGCAGATATAGCGTATGGAGAGCTTTCAGGACATCGAAACGATTATGACCAGCGGCTATGAGTATTTTTACTTCACTCAGGTAATCATCATAGGTTTTCATAGTTACTCCTTCTTTTGGCTCCAATAATATAAGTTCTGTGCAACTTCTCATCTAAGGCTTCATAAATATACAATTTAGGTTATATCTTTTGTTGTTTCCTGCTAACGAAGAGTCGTCATTGTGAGCAGATGTCTTCTAGCCCTAAGGAGGAGCCAGTCGAGCCAGGATAAGATGTAACGAATTTTAGGTTACTCCGGTCTTTGGAGAAGTAGCTAAACTTTGCAAACAGTGTTTAGCAAGTCTTTCGCAACGTAGTCGGCCTGCAAAACCATGAAGCTCCCAATATCGAACAACGGCTTTTATGGTAAATACCTTTTCTCCCCCGATTAGCCTCATAATGCGTTAGCTCATTGCCGGAAACCCGTGGTTGGTTCCATTTTCGAACATACCACGCTGTAATACCTTCTCTGGAATTGCCCGTCCGCCAGTAATAATGTTAATGCGAGAGCGCGACAGGACGAGATGATATTGAGCGCATCCCGCTGCATCGTCTGTCTAATTATAACGAATTCGTTATAATTAAAATCATCGGAACCCGATGAATGGGCGAATGGATAACATTCAACTCTATTGTCCTCAGCGGCACAGTAGCGACATTTGTCGGTTTCATCGCGAGATTCACTTTGCAAAGCAGCAGGCCAGAACCGATGATTAGCTTCCAGGAAATTTGGGATAATTTTTCCACGCTGATGCCACCGATAGTTACATTTGCCGTGATCGTCGCAGGCGCGATGTATATCTTGCGTCACCCTGAGAAATTATGGGTGCGTAGCAGGTTGTGCTTCTTGTATTGCTTATTGTTGCTACCCAGGCAGGGTGGCTTTAGCCCAGGCTTGTCTATGTGATGATTAATATTGCTAAGAAGGAATATGCAATAAGTGCATATTCCTTCTTAGCGCAGGTTGAGATGTTGTATTTTATGCAACAACTCGCTGCACACCCTAACGGAAGAATACAATGCTCGAAGAAGCCATTTTTTATTGCCTTTAGCGGTGATGATAGGTGCCACGATGTATGTTGCAATTTATCATCTAAACGGACGAGCACTCTCAAATATTCTGATGACCCATTCTCAAAAAGTCCGATAGTATCTCTCGAAATAATTGACTATCTGCGAATTCGAATGAGTAATGAGAGAGAGCGAGAAGTCATCAAGCAGAGGTTTTCTCTCGTTTCGACTGGCTTGGCGGCGCTGCGATTGTTCGTTGTCCGATATCTTTGACCATGGCGTAGCAGCGTCAGTGTGGCTATCCATCCAGTGCACGTCGAGCAGTTAACTCTTTGTACTGCGCCAGGTCAATTGAGTCTCTCCTACATTGAACCGCTACACTTAAAGCCTACCGACTGAGAACACGCTAGCAATCGACAAATAGGAGATTCGATAACATTACATAGCGAGAAAGCTCACCTGATGGCTATTAGTTGCACCGTCACGAAGTAGTTGCCTGAGCCGCATTAGCGGCGATTCAAGCCTATCATGATAAAGTCATAATGAAACTATCATAATGATACTTTCATTATGAATAAAAAATAAGCTACGCTTTGTTTAAGAAAGTTCTGTTCAGCGTTATTGCAGACCTCCACACTTACGAAAGCAAGAGTCTTTTTCATGCCAGTGGCTGCCATTCATTAGTTCTTGATTGGACGGCAGCTGTGTACGTGAACCGGACCTTGGTGCTATGCACTTTCCACCCTATTGATCAGTAGATTTACATGAAAATCATCTACACACTGTGATGCCAATTCACGGCAAGGACGCCAATGAGTTGAGTATTGAGTTTCCCAACCCGCTTCGTTTATTGCTTGCCAGTGTATCCCAAGCATTTAAACAAAATCATGCAAATAATCCACCGTGCTATTGCAATAGACATTATTAATCGAGCCGTTTTTTTAAAAAAGCAGGCTAAGACAACAGCTGACTTATGTTCAAAGGTATTGGCTTTAATTGTATAAGATAATCTGTATATTGCGTTAGTATAAGAATAGTTAATGCAATAAAACTAAGGATATTTATGATTAAGTTGTTAAAGGACTTTATTGGAGCAATTGAGTCAACTTTCTCAACGTCACCACAAATGCTTGAGGATTTACTTGAGTTGCTGGAAGAAAGGTTAGAAATCGAGAACAATCGTTTGTCAGACAACTTAACGGCTTTTGATTTAGAGCAAGCAATTGAATATGTCTCTTCAGTTATTAACAAGAAACATTCCTTATTGGGTTCTGGTGAACTCATAGCAGAAGCAATTCGTGATAGCGTTATTGTTGATTACCTTTTTGAAAATAACTATGTGAAGCCGTTGCAGTTGAAGTTCCAACAACTCGTCTACACTGATGAGTATGGAGATTTAGTCCTCGAAGCTTTTTATACAGAAATGAGACGTTTCGGAGAATCAAAACATTGGGAAGCTAAGGCTCATCTAAAAAAATACATAGATCCGAGAGCTTTAGCATTCTTCAAGTCTAAAAGTCTCTTGCCTATTTACTTATTAGACGATCCATTAAATGATGAGGGTGTGTATTCTGCATGTTCATCGGTAGCGCAAGCTACGCCTCTGGATAAAGAGCCACTACTAGATTCTTTAAACTCCGTAACAGATCCCTATCAATACGAACAATTAATTAGCTCTTATATTCAATCTCTCGGTTTATCAAGCCGAGTTACAAAAGGTTCAGGGGATCAAGGAGCAGATGTAGTTATTGAATTTGAAGGTATCGTTTGTGTCGTTCAATGCAAGTTGTACAGTGGAACTGTAGGAAATAAGGCTGTTCAGGAAGTGTCAGCGGCTAAAGGGTTTTACAATGCAGAATCAGCGATTGTTGTGACTAACTCAACATTTACAAAATCAGCGAAGCAACTTGCAAAAAGTTTAAGCGTTCAAATTACTCACCACACCAGTCTATCAGATACATTATCGAACGTGTTTAATTTAAACCTAAATGAACCTAATGTAGATGACAGTTGTAGCTATGTCTATAACGGTGACCGCCTTGATAAAGCAATTCAATCTAATGACACTCAAAGGTTGTTAGACCATTTAGAGTCAACACTAAAAAAGTTAGATTTCATATATTACCGCAATGAAAATCATTTTAAGTTCAGTGGTATAGATGGATTTACAGACATTTTGTTATTTTGTATTTCATCTGAAGAAGAAGAACCTTTTTATGACTTTTTAACCTTTTATGATGAAATGGAAAAAAGGGATGTATTCAATTGCGATATTAAAATTCTTTTCACTCTTAATGACGTTAGTACCGAAGTTGCTAGAAAAGCAAAAGCGTTAGGTTTTGAATTAATAACCGACGAATCGATTATTGATAGAATTAGCGAGTTACAAGTTCCTGAAGACTTTTATGATGACGAGTTATGAATTAATTTGGATTAGTAACCGCGATTTCGGGACGACTCAATCTGACATTTTCAAAAATAAAGCACGACTAAAGCTGACAGTCCGTAATTTGTCTCAAGTTGCCTTTGAAGCCGTGGGGCTGAAACGTACTTAAAGCTGACATTGACAATTTTACTACTGAAATCACAAAACATGGTTATTCGGTGGGAACGAGTGTTACGACGATGCTGCTGTAGATATTTTTTAATCGCGAAGATGCACGATTTAGTTCAACTTTAATAAGCATTCCAATAAAAAATTCACCAGCCTGTTAAAATGGCTTTTGCAAAAGGAATTGAAATGAGTTGTATAGCTCAACTATCTGACAACGCTAAGTTTAGTCTACTCGCTTCCGTCTTTTCCAAGAATTACTTTTTATGGATTGGATCTGGTTTTTCGTACAATTTTGGATACGGAAGTTGGGAAGCTGTTCTCATAAAAATAAGTGAATTCATTAATTATCCTCTCGAGCTTGATGTTAAAAACCCTCTAAAAGCCGCTGAGTTACTATGCTCTTTCGCAATAACTCATTGCGACTATGACGAATACAAGTTTAATTCACTTGTCGCGCAGTCACTGATAGACCTCAAAAAAGAGGTAGATGACCCTGACTGGTTAAGGAGGTTCAGAGCCTTTGCGCCAAATAATCTAGTTACTACAAACTGGGATAATCTTTTAGAAACTATTTTCGACGGAATTCCTAATGTCGTCGTTAGAAAAGACAAATGCCCTCAAATATCCGCGACAAGGAAAAACATTTTTAAAATTCACGGTGATATTGGTAGGCCAGAAAGTATTGTTGTTACACAGAGTCAATATTTTTCGTTCCAGAGAGAAGACACCTATCTCAATAGAAAAATATACACCCTTTTTTCAGAGGCTTCACCAATCTTTATTGGTTACAGCCTAACAGACCCAAACATTGGATTTCTCTATGACGAAGTCTTTGCTCACCTTGGAAAAGATAAGCCAGCAGCCTACATGATTGTTCACCCAAGTGTGAGTGAACATGTTTACAAAGAGTCTCAGTTGTTATTCGAGAACAAGAACATATTCATAATTAAAGCTGAGATTAGTGAGTTTTTAGAAGACCTTGCGGAAGAGTTTAAATCTTACAAAAAATCTACAAAAAGGTTTTTTGATGAGCATGAAAATATTCGAGAAAGGCTTGATGGATTAGTAGATAAAGTATCCGATAGAAAGCGTATTTCAAGTGACGACGTCCTTAGTATATTTAGCAACAAGGATTCTCGACATCAAGCAGTGGCAGCGTTAGTGGAGATCCTGTCCAATCAAATTTTATATCAAGAGTTTGGTAAAGAATTATTAACTCCTGAAAACAGGATGTCCTATCGTGAAATAGATCAGATGATACAATCTGTCATATGGATGACTAATGAAGATGGATATCCAAACAATAACGTAAAAGAAAAACTATATGCTGCTGTGATGGAGCTTTGTGCGAAGTCAGACGGAGTTTGGGATTTTTATTCAGCAGAAAAGCCGTTTATGAATATATTAAAAATTTCTCCGGGAATTGAAAGTGATATATTTGAAGAAAGAATAGATCATATAGTTGAAATTTTGCGATGGTCTGGCCCCGATAAACTTGGTAAATGTTGGGGGACATGGGAAGTATTCGTTAAAAAAATAGACTGGTTAAATGAAGTCGATATCGATGAAATTATTGATGAGTTGAGTGAAGCAGGAAGATTCCCTTTCAGGAGTTCAGATCAACAATGGTTGGAAGTATTAAAAACCAGTAAAAACTGTACTTCAGAGCAAAAAGATAGAATCGATGCTTTGATGAATGAATAACAAAACCAATCACAGGGATTCAGCGCAATATACTCGAGACCTAGCTGAAGTTGAGAACGTCCGCTCCTTGTCTTTAACTGACGATTCCAATCAGCCCGCCTGACGTCCGCAGATCGCTCAAAGCAGTCATAGGGCTAATCTGGATCATAGTATCGTGCCTGCATATAGAGTATTTATATTAAAGCCCCATTCTTTCTAGAAATATTGATGGATTAAATTCAATATAGGGGTTAGATTTACCGCCCGCTGTCACTTCTTACTAATAGTTATCATGCCTTTGAATCCGACAATATGTGGAAGTCCGGTTTCTATTAAAAAAATAAATCTCATTTTATGTGTCAGTAAATTTTTCGACAAAATTATAAGTCATTGATAATCAGTCGATCTCAGTGGCAGAGATTCTCAAGTTAAGTGGCAGTCATCACTACTGACTATTGCCACACAAGACGAGATTTTCCGCCAGCAAGAGATTTTCTTGGCGACTTCAACACACTCTTCTGTCACGGTTGCTTTTGGTTAAAAGCGGTCATTTCGAAAATGTCCACCAAGCTCACTCTAGAACCAATAATTTGGCTGTCGTTGTAATATCTGGTCGGCTTTAAACACGTTGCCACCACTGCACTTTATAAGGGTAACACTCTGGCCCTGGCGTCATTGCGGACAGTGCCCAATGATGGCATATCGTTGTTGCTAAATTTCTGCACATTAACGTCGCTGCCAAAAATATCTTCCAGCATGGCTTGTATCTTGTCGCTATCAGTATTGCTCATCTCATTGTATCTGTAAAAAGCCTGTAAAGCCTCTCTGTCTATGCCCCTGGCATCCGCCTGTTCGAGAATATTGGCATTAATATCGACAAAGCCTTTTTCATTGAGGCTGCCAACTATACTGTCGCCCACTTTAAATACAGCAGTTTGCGGCACCTGTTCGTATAAAATACGGCGTTTTTGTTCTGCCTCCTCCCTTTGCATACTCAGCTTTTGATTGTTGGTCAGCGCCTCCATTCTGCTGTTAATTTCTGAATCGACAAAATTGCTGTAACTCATACCGTTAAATAATTCAAAGGCTTCCGCATTTGTAGGAGCAGTACCGGGGGAAAAGGTTTCTATCGACACATCACTGCCGTATTTTTCTTTCAGCAAATCCATCAGGGCATTGAGGTCACCTTTGGCTTGTTTGACATCTCCGGCAACAAAATTTCTTGAGGTGCTTTGCCCCTGCTGCCCAAACATAGCGACCACTTCGCCGTTCACCCGAACCAGTGCGCTTAATTCCCGCAATTTGCCGCTAGCTTCATAGTCAAGCCTGCTCTGTTCAATGCTTCGCAGTGTTTCCATGCTATCTTTCATGGTCAACATTCTGGCTTTATCGGATTCCGGCAATTCCTGCAGTGTCCCCATTTTGTAAGCCATGTTTGTGACTCCCGGTTGCAACAAAGATAAGCCGGACTGCTTTTGCTGTTCGATGGCAGGCGTCTGGGTAATTGACTGAAATTCACTGTTTTTGTTTTCTAAAAAATCAGCGCTGACGGCATTTGTTTGGCGATAATGAATAGCGTCCGTACTTAAATTGATTGAAGTCATTGTCTTCTTCCTTGCTGGTAACGAGTATATTTACTGACTTATTATCGCGAAGACAGCAAGAGACATACCATAGGTTTCCTACAGTAAATATGGTGACTTTTTCCCTGAAAAAGCCTTGTCACCACTAAATAACCATTAACCGGTAGGCCTCTCCCGGCAAGTGTTTGCCTTTCCACAGATTTAAAACGGTAAAACATAGCCAATCTCTCCTAATGGAAGTTAATTTCTACATGGCTGGGACTTTCGGTAGTAAGCTACTCATAAGGGAACTTGGAGTAGCTTATGAATAAACATAAACTACTCGTCCAAATCTTTCTGGTGGGAAGTTTCCATTCCTCGGTAGCTTGGCTTCGAGGGGGATTTCGATTTGGACCTCAAAAGTCTTGAGGTCTCCGCACATGGTTAAATTTAAAGTGGTTTGAAGTTACCCTCCCCCCAACATACGGTGCTTTAATACAATCCAGATGAAATAGCCGTGCCTTTATGGGTAGGTTTAATAACCACTAATTGAGTCCTAAAGTTACCGCTCCTGAAAGCGTTTCTTAGCTGGTTTACTTAAGTGGAATAGAATTCTCGCTAAAATCCCTTTTTTACGCGAATATTTTACTCAGAGTGCACGGTTGAGGCAGTCACTCTAAACAGGTAGCCAACAACTGCCCTAACGACTCTAATGATTAAGGTCTTCATTATCTTTAATTATTTTCTTACAAGGATGAGAAATAAACATTAATTTAATCCAAACGTTGTGTTAATTTATTGTAAAAACCACTGTTCAGGAAATAAGTAAATGAACACTTCGCCGGTTTTGCTTCCATTTCAGAAAAATACCTTACTGCAATCTAATGATCTGGATGAAGCTGTTACACTTATCAACAACCTGGTTGAAGAACGAGAATTTATGGCCCTCAATTCTCGCCAGACCAGTGAAATAATGGTGACCTCCCAATCTGTTGGTAAGTCCAAGCTAAGCGCCGCCATGTGGGGCAGGAAGATGCTCGCCCGCTCAGTGTCACTTAAACATTTTTGTTTGATTGTGCCACTTTTGGGGAAAGTATACAGCCGCCGCACCGGTCGCTCTATTTCGTTGGGGCAAGTTTTTCTTTTTCCTGCCGGTTCCTTTACCGACGTTATCTGGGAACTAGAAACAAAAGCCATTGTCATCACCATTGATTCGCAATCCATCCGAGATTACTTTGACATTTCAGAGACTCTGAGCCTCACAGATGACGAAATTCTATTAAATCAACACAATAGTGCAATTGCAGACTTACTTGCATTGGTAAACTGTATTATTCAACAAAGTTATACAGGTAACGATTTACTGGATAATTCCCGGGTACAGCAACATTGGGAACAGTTATTAATTGAAAGCTTGTCGTCTAGCTTGCCTTCACCTCACCATTTCTGTACGCGTAAATTGCTTCCGTTTCATCTTAAAAAATCAGTCGAGTTTATCGAAGCTAATATTCGAAATTCAATTACCGTTCAGGATTTGGTTAGTTTGACTCAATCGAGTCGACGTTCTCTCGAGAATGCGTTCAAGGCAAACTACAACCTGAGTCCAATGAAATATGTTACACAGCAAAAACTCAATGCTGTGCGAAACATACTCCTGTCGAGTGAGCCAGGTGAGGTTAATATTGGCGAAGTGGCTGAACAATTCAATTTTTGCCATGCCAGTCACTTCGCGGCCCTGTATCAGTCTATGTTTGATGAGAAACCTTCTGACACGTTGAAAAATATAAATAATAAATAAAATTCATATTTTCATTAGTTTACGCAAGTTTCATACAAACACGTTTTAAACGAGTAGCCTATTTTCTTCATTTTTTCTAAGTCCGAGACATACACGCCATTCTCTTCAACATACACCTGCCAGGCGGCTAAAAGCTCAGCCAGTTTCTCAGGTTTAACGTCAGCGAGGTCACGCTGCTCAACCGGATCCACTGCCAAATTAAACAGTTCCCACCGACCTGTTCCGAAAGGCGGTTCAAGGTAACGAATTTTCCAATCACCTTTTCTCATTGCTCTACGACCAAAAAGCTCCCAGCCTATCTGACGCGGTGCAGACAGTTTTTGCTGATGCTGAAGCTGTGGAAGCACAGACAGCCCCTGAATAGGAAATACCGTTCTGCCATTGAAACGTGTTTGAGGTTGTTCAATGTTTAGTGCATCAAGCACCGTGGGCATGATATCCATTACACTGACAAATTGAGACTGTATTCCTTTAGGTACCTGCTTACCAGGCAGCTTAACAATAGCCGGAGCAACAATCCCTCCCTGTGCCGTAAACCCTTTAAACAAACTGAATGGGGTAGCACTCACCTGCCCCCATTGAGGTCCATACCAAATATATGAGTTACGGCGACCATAATTAGCGAGCTCATTATTAAATTCGCTTTCAATCCAGGTTTTGTTGCCTGGTAGTGGGGCTGGACTGTTGCCGTCTGCACCATTATCAGACATGAAAACAATCAGAGTGTTCTCCAATTGATTGGTTCGGGATAGGTAATCCAATAATCGACCTATATGGTAATCCAGGTTTGTCACCATAGCAGCATAGACTTCCATTTTACGCTGCTCCTTGATTCGCTCTGATTCAGATAAATCATCCCAGTCTGGAAGGCCGTCAATCTTTACATGAGCATCGATGTCATTCGCAATAATACCCATTGCTTTCATTCGCTTAAGGCGACTCTCTCGAATTATTTCATAACCGTCTTTATACAAGCCTTTATATTTATCCAGATATTCATCTGGTGCTTGCAACGGCCAATGGGGAGCAGTGTACGCAGCATAAGCAAAGAATGGCTTTCCACTGTCAGCATTACTGTCAATGTAGTGAATGATTTGGTCAGTATAAAACTGAGAGGAAAAAAATCCTTCAGGCACCGATACCAGTTTCCCATCCTCTCTATACAGCGCTATAGGATCATTGGCAATCACCCCTTTCTGATCATCAAAATGACTCGCGCCCCCTTGCAGAAGAGCAAATGACTTATCAAAGCCTCTGGCAGCCGGACTTTGATCTTCGCTTCGACCCAGGTGCCATTTCCCTGCCATATACGTATGATAATCATTGTTTTGAAGCACTTCAGGCAACGTTGCAACCAGCCTGTTCAAGTAACCTTCATACCCCGGCTTCCCTTTCTGATTAGGTTGAAGTACTTCAGCCATGTTGCCCAATCCGGCTCGGTGGCTGTCATTTCCTGAAAGCAGCATAGCTCTGGTAGGCGAACAGGTTGGTGCTGTATGAAAATTGGTGAGCTGAATTCCTTCGTCGGCCAGAGCATCTAAGGTCGGAGTGTCAATTTCTCCGCCAAAACGTCCAATATCTGAATACCCAAGATCATCGACAACGATAAACAGTACATTAGGATTGTCTGTCTTTGACGTCTGCGAATTGGCAGGTTGACTTATGACCAGTAAACCTGCAGCGACAACACTAAGGAAAGAAGCAAAATTTAAACGTGACTTTTCCATGTGAATTACTCCTAGGATAAATCTGAAACAGATGAGTCAGCGTCGTGCTGCTGATTCTCATTTAGGAAATAAAGCAGAGCCGGGAGCAAAGTAAGGGCGCCCAACATATTCCAGAGAAACATAAAGGTAAGCATCAGCCCCATGTCGGCCTGAAACTTTATCGGTGAAAAAAACCAGGTACATACGCCCAAAGCAAGAGTCAGTCCTGTAAAAGTGACGGCTTTTCCCGTTGTACGTAAACAATTGTCGTAAGCCTGGCGCAGACTGAGTCCCTGAGTAAGGTAGTATTGAGTCCGGCTAAATATATAGATACCATAATCGACGCCGATACCAACCCCTAAGGCGATAACTGGCAAAGTCGCAACTTTGACCCCAATCCCTAACTGCGCCATCAGAGCCTGACCAAGAACAGAAGTCAGAGCTAACGGCAAAATAATGCAGATAGCAGCCTTAAAGGACCTAAATGTAAGTAAAACCATCACCGTGACGACACTGTAAACGGCAATCAGAATAAGTGTTTGAGAACGATCTATTTCCTGGTTAGTCGCAGCAGCTATACCTGCATTACCCGCCCCGAGTAAGATACGCACTTCCTCGTCATTATTCTCGTCCATGAATTTTTGTACTGCACTGACAACCTCGTTTAACGTATCAGCTTTATGATCATTCAGAGCGACATAAATCAGGCTAAGATCGCAAGGGTTATTATAAAAGACCCCTTCCGGCAAAGACTGTACATTTGAGAATATTGCTTTCTGGTTTCTTGGCAGATTATACCATTTAAGCTGCCCATCATTGAGCAATACACTCATCTTACTGGTGTGATTAACCGCGGACTCTGCGCTTTGAACGCTATCGAGTTGCTCTAAACGCCACTGCAGACGGTCCATTATTTCCAGCGTCTCGTAGGCAACACACTGGTAATCTCCGGTTTCAACCATCAGTACAAGCATGTCTGAACTGGTCGTGTAGTTATCAACGATAAATCCAACATCTTGATTGTATTGGGAGTCAGCGTGAAACTCAGGCGCCCCTTTATCAAGATCACCAACAGTAAGATCTTGGCTGTAATAAAGCCCTAGTCCCAGAATGACGATTGCAATCATTGCAACATATCGGGCAAACGGCTTGGTGGTCACCATACACAACGAGTCAGCCAGTTTATCCGGTTTGTTTTCACGATGAGTAGCGTGCTCCACGCCACGCTGGCTTATACCGACATAGGAAAATAATACCGAAAGAATAGCCAAATTGGTCAGTACCAGTGCCAGTACACCAACGGTCGCCCCTGTTCCGAGTTCTCGAATAACCATAATCGGAATAAGCAAAAGTGTTAAAAAGCCGATAGCATCACTCAATAAGGCAGACAACCCTGGACCAGCCAAATCCCTGAATGCGAGTCTGGCGGCATCTTCTTTATTGTTACCACGACCTGATTCTATGGCCACAGCATTGACAATCTGAACCGCATGGCTCACACCAATAGCAAAAATAAGAAAAGGAATCAGGATAGAATACGGATCCAGCCCTAATCCGAGTACATTGAGTAATCCAAGTTGCCAGATAACCGCCAGAATTGAACAAAATACAGGGAGTATGGTGGCCCTGATACATCGCGAGTACGCATAAAGTAAAGCCAATGTTAGCAATACTGAAATCACGAAGAACATCGCAACAGCCCCAACCCCGTCAATTAGGTTACCTACCAACTTACCAAATCCGACAATGTGCAGAGAGATATCTGCAGTTTGATATTTCTCTCGAAGGTCTTCTAATTGATCTGAGAGTTGCTTGTAATTGGGTTTTTCTCCAGTTTGCGGATCGACAGTCAATATGGGAAGCTGAATTATGGTTGACTTAAAATCATTCGCCACCAGGCTACCAATGACCCCGGATCGCATCACGTTACGCTTAATTAACGGAATTGTACTTTCAGTGCCATCATAATCGTCTGAAATCACAATTCCACCATCGAATCCTTCTTCTGTAACAGCAATCCAGGTTACGTTTTTAGTCCATAACGACTTCATCGCTGCTCGGTCAACGCCCGAAATAAAAAACGCATCATCACTTATTTGCCTAAGTGTTTCTAAGTACTCAGGTGTGAAAATATCGCCGTGTTCCGTCGCGACAGCAATCTGAATGCTGTTGCCACTTGGTACATCTTGTTGATGTTTGAGATATGTCTGAATATATTCGTGCTCCAGGGGGATCATTTTCTCGAACGAAGGTGCCAGCTTTAGCTGAGACACGTTGTAGCCCAGAAACACAGTGATCAGAAAACCTGCGAAAAGAACAAACCTCCTGTGATTAAACAGTGTTCTCTCTATAAATCGCTCTGTATTTGTTGTTGAAGTCATCAAAAATCCTTGCTTAATGCATGAAAGCAGAGGGAACTGCTAATGGATAAATGCCACCTTGTCCGACAACGTGAAAGTTGCGATCAGTACAAACTGGAGCTGATAAATGCTGGCGACCAGCAAATGGAATATTTTTTTGGGAATTACGCTCAACGTAATAAACCTGTCCACCTAAACCGGTTACAATCGCGCCACCGTCAGATAGCGTACAAATCCCCTGCAATACCGAAGACGTTTCTAATTGAATTAGAGACCAGCTATTCCCGTCATCTAAGGAGTGAAGAATTTTGCCTCCCATCCCCAACAAATAAAGCTCTCCATTACGATCCGTAGCGTGTACCTTTAAAATGGTGCCATCGTAAGGCAATGAAACACTCTCCCACTCCTCGCCGTTTACCGAACGAAAAAGCAACCCACCCTCTCCGGCTATAAACATCATGCCAGCAGGTGTTGCGGTTGTGCTGTATAAATGTAATAAGCCAGGGTTTGGTAAGTCTGGAGTAATAAATGTCCAGTTGACGCCGTGATCTTCGGTTTTGAAAGCCCAGCCTAAAGCGCCAACGATGATGCCAATTCCCGACGCTTGCATATGAATATCAAAAAGGCTCGCAGCTCCACCGTCCTTTGAGCTGTATGCGATTTCATCTCGAATAAATTGCAGGTCGTAAATCAGATCCGAGTTGGGGTCTTGCCGTTCTAGCAATGACAAGCGTTCTTCTACTGTCAAATTTGCAAGATTAACCAGAGTCTCGCCTGATAGAGCCACTTGCCAAACTTTAGCATCACTGCTGCTGAGCACTATTCCATCATGTCCTGTAGCCCAAAGTTTTGCGGGGTCTCCTAAACTTACAGCCGTGAGATTTACTCTCACTGGCACTGATGATTGTAGCCATGGCTCTGAAGAATGTTCTCGATAAAGTATATGTCCTCGTTCACCTGCGATAACCTGTAATCCGTGTCGGGTTTCCGCATCAAACAGAAAGGAGTGAATTGCATGTTCACTCTTTATTGCTGGTTCATTTTGCCGGTCTGCTAAAGCCGCACCCGGCAAACAAAAAGTCAGTAAAAACATTCTGACTAAGATGGTTTTCATAATATGTTCCGAATAAAGACAGCTGTTTTTTAAGCCTGGGATATTTCTAATTACGCCTCTGCCCAGTGCAGGCTTTGTGCCTGCGCCTGCACAGAAAGCGCAACAGTGCTATTTAACGAGTACCCAGGCGGCGTAATGAGTCTGGCGTGAAAAACTTTTCTTCAGGAATAGGTTTATCAAAATTAAAGGTACCGCCCTCTTCATTTACGAGTGGCAGAGCGTTGTATCGCTGAGAAATTAAATCATGGTGCACCTGGAGTGCTTCGTGGGTAACCTGAGCCTCCCAGTATGTTTTCAAGTAGTTAAACGATACACGCCAGATCTGATCGCGCTCGTCATATTTATCGATAATCGCCACAGCCCAGCTGTCTTCATCGATATACATCACCCGCTTTTTATAGATATGGCGTTCATCGTCCTTAAGGTTAGCCTCTATCACCCACACTCTGTGCTTTTCATAGCGCGTATAGGTTGGGTTGATATGGAAGGGTGTTATCAGTTCCTCATAAGAAATATCTTCGCTTTGCAGTCGATAATTGTTATACGGAATGTACAGTTCTTTTTTACCAATGAGGGTCCAGTTGTATTTATCTGGTGCGCCAAAATACATGTCGAAGTCATCCATGGTTCTATAACCATATGAAGGCGGTACGGGTGTGTCATACTCAAAGACCGGCGCTCGGCGGACTCTTCGTTGACCTGAGATGTATCGCCAGACATTGCGCTTACTTTCGCTAGGATTTATGTAGTCATGCACAAGAAATGTATCGCCCGCAACTTTGGCCGGTGCCGTTTGTGAGGCTAGGAACTTGGTAAGGATACCGGATTCATCATTTTCAATGTAGTATGGAAACACTTGGAATCTGTCAATTTTATCCTCGATAAACCGACCATTAATATCCGGAGTTACCTGAGTAAGTGAAAGCTCTTGATACTTCCCCTGGTAGCGCAGTAAATGGTTCCAGATAACCTCAGTACCATTTTGTGGGAGAGGAAACGGAATCCCGGCGTGAGCATTCTTTACTCCGTTACCATCAGTCTCTAATTCCGCGGTTGTTGCTAATTTGCGGGTATTCTCAACATACCAGTCAGGGTATGTGGTTGTTCTGTGAGTAGGATAAACCGGCATTCTGAAAGTTTCCGGATAAGCCTCAAACAGCGCTATTTGCCCTACCGATAACGCGTCATCATATTGCTGGTAATTGCTTGCATCAATCACAAACAAAGGCTTCTCATCTATGTAAGGATCCGGGTGAATACTTCCAGGCCCCTGATAGTTAGCGGGAATATTCTTGATACCGCTACCATCCCAGGCAGGAATAGAGCCGTCACTATTACCCGCTTTTTCGGCTCCCATTGGAGTTAATGTATTTCCAAGCCGATTAGCCATCTCTTCGGTGACTGCCGCATTGGCACTACTACTCAAACAAATTGATATGTATAGGAATGCAACGTTTCGAAAATTTTTCATCTTTTACCCTTAAGTTCTTTAAAACATATACTTAATAGCGAGTGACAGATTGTCTCTGTCGTCCACAATACTGTCGAAGAAGTAGTTGACCCCAAACGAGGCTTCTAGTGTGTTTTGCCAGTTCGCACTGATATTGACGCCGAAGGATTTAGCTCCGTCTGTGAAACTACCTGCTGCGATGGCTGAAATACCGTCTACATCATGGGAAAAGTTGACGTTAACGCCGAGGTCAGTGCCAGAAAGAGCCCTTACATATTGGCCTACGCCATCAAAATAGGTGAGACTAAGGCGGCCTTTATAACCCCACGCAAATTGATCAGCTACATCTGGGCCTCTAAAGATTTCGCCATCCTTGAGGCCTGGTGTATAAACGGCCCCAAGTTCAATAATAAAACCAACAGCGTCAGCCAAATCTCTGAACCCATCGGTAGTCGATAAGTTTTTATTGATAGTTAATTGAGCAACGACAACATTCTCCGGTGTAACTACCAAACCATTTCGAGTTCCGGGATTCGCCACTCCTTTAACGATAGCGGGACTACCAAATTGTGTTGTTTGCACCTGAGTATCCTCGTGGTAGGCAATCTCACCAGAGAAAGCGGTTTCCCATGCCACGGTGTTGAAACTGATACCGTAAAGACGAACATCTTCAAGATAGCCGATATTGTAATAAGCATTTGGATCTACATTTGTCGGTGGTCCGGACACACCAACAGAGGGAAGTTTGGAGTGATAATTTACAATATAAAAACCGAAATCGGTTTCGTTGAGCGCTTCTGAAAACCAACGTACCGCAAGGCCCCACTGACCACTATTCTTTGCATCCAGATCCGGTCCACGTAGCCATCCCGAGTTCCCTTCTGCTGGGTGCCCTTCATCTGCCGGTGTTTGGATAGCTTTACCGCCGTCTTCCGCTATAAAATCGTTGGTAGAAAAAAACGTCCCTGTAGGCGGAGCGATAGTAGGTTGCCAGTCGTATTGATAATACCCTTCAACAGTCAGCGAATTAGTGAGACCGACGCTTGTAAATAATGCCCCCTGAGGTAAAAGGATGTCTTTGACAGCAGTGCCGGGTAATCGAGCCTGAGTAATATCAGCTGGATTAATTGCGTTGCTTATACCCGACTGAATAAAGGCGTTCTCTCCCCAATTAATTACCTGATCACCTAACCGAACCGTGAGTGCGGTCTCGCCAATAAAGCCCTGAAAATATGCAAAAGCATCCAGGATTCTAATATTTTTACCTGCCATATCTTTTGTTTCGTCACTAAAGTCATATGGCGACTCCCCGACAAACACATGGCTATTTGAAATCTCATTAGTACCATCGTAATCTGTTCCCTCATGCATTATCACCTGATCATAGTAACCAAGCACTCGATTGAAGAAACCTATAGTATTGCCACTTTCTAATTTATTCTTTAACTCAAAGTCATAGCCGAGTTTGATGACATTACTTACGATATCACCCTTACCGAAATTGTAATTCCCATCATCAGCATTAGGGTTATGAGCAGTAGCAACAGTAACCGCTGGCAATACCGGGATACCATCTGCTCCAATTTCCATTTGAGTTCTGTCAGGGTCTCTCAACCTGAGCATTGCCGAGTAAGTTACTGTAGTATCAAATGTGCCTTGCCAATCCTCTCCAAGTGAAAATTCTTTAGCGACTACTGCTGGTGATAATGTCGAGATTACTCCGGACAAACACATAGCAATTGCTAGCCTAGAAAATCGGTGCTCGCGATAGCGATGCACTGCTTCAAACCGATTAGATTTCATTAAATTCACCACTTAATTAATAGGGTTGTTTGTTTTTATTTTGTAAACATCTTGTTGCAAGGTAGATTTATACAGACAGAGTTGGCAGTGGTGGTAACAGGAAAGCGCAACCGGTATCGCAATTGCGCATTTAAATTGTGGTCAAACCTGTACTTCATTGACTGGAATGACTTTTCGACAGATAGATCACTAGGGGCTGTTGACCTTAGAAATACCGTTTACATTCAATGGGAATAAAACAATTTAAGCTAAGGAAGATGCGAATAAGACCCTGATGTGAGATCAGATCATAGCGGCATGGTAAATCTCAATCACCAATGCCCATGAGCCAACCGTTAACTGTTGCCGATAGCGAGTTTTCCAGCAAACGTCGCCAGACTCGTCGCGAAGTTTCCCTATCCCGAATGGATAATTTGTGCCGTGGTTTCAACCGCTGGAAGTGATTGATCCCTTTTACCTTAAAGCAGGCAACGGTAGGCGCTCCTACTCATAGAAACCATGTTCCGTATTCACTGTATACAGCAATGGTATAGCTTTGGTGATGAAGCGATGGAGGATGCGTTATATGAAACTGCGTCAATACGCCAGTGCGCACAACTGTCACTGGATAAGGCCATACCCGACCGTACCACCATCATGAACTTCAGGCACTTGGCGGAAAAGCACAAGCTGACGCGCAAACGATTCAAAATGGTTAATCAATGGCTGTCGGACTGCGGTGTGATGATGACGAAGGGTACACACTGACAGATGCCACGATTATTGAAGCGCCTAGCTACATCAAGAACAAACAAGCAGCGCGACCCGGACATGCATCAGACCCAAAAAAGCACTGAATGGCACTTCGGCATGAAAGCCCATATTGGGGGAATGCCAAGAGCGGTCTCATCCATACGCTGGTGACCACCGCCGCCAACGAGCATGACCTGAACCCATTGAATAACTTACTGTATGGCGATGAGGAATTCATCTCTGGCGATGCCGGATATCAAGGGGTAGAGAAACGGCAAGAACGTAAAGATAGGCAAGTTGACGTCTTGGGTGTCTATACCTAGCCAAAGTTGCACAAGACTTTATACAATCATGATTTAATCACCTACAAAATGGCATTCATCACCCCAAATAACCAGATAAAGTTTCAACGTAAAGAATTGTAGTGAGCATTCGCAACACTACCTTTACTGTGAATTATCTAAAGTGAGAAGCAATGTTTGCACAGAGGATATTATTAAACTCTTAACAAGTGACTCCTTCTCAGGCCCATGGACACCAGTAGTATCAGATGCCAGTACCGGCAACGCACAACAAGCCGCTTCAGGCGGTTTGTTTACAACTCTGAATGATAGCGGTAATCAACTTACCGTTGAGCTCCCTTTGCCTTGAACGGTTCAACCACAACAAATGAAGTGTCTGAGCCATCTGTGTTAGCAATTTTTGGTTTAGGATTACTGAGTCTGGCTGATGTGCGTAGACGCAGAAAAATCGCTTAACCTGAGCTTTTATTAATTGATACAAGGCTTAAGCAACCTGGTTGGAAACACTATGACTGGGCAAACATTCAATCAGAACCCTTCTGGGGTTCTGTTTCGTTAACAATCAATACCATAGTTTTTTCAGTCATTTTCTCATCTACAAATCCGTTTTTCGGTGCGATAACCTTTTTTATCCGGAGAATAATCTGATAGCAAGACTGCCCATTTACCAGGTCTCCATAAATACCTGGTTATTTAAGGCGTAATACGCCTAGCTTATAAGGTTCACCACCGTAACCACCATTAAGCGATGGCCCGGAGTCACCCTGGAATACAAACTGTAAATTACAAGGGTCAATGGTGAGGTATTCATCATAGCCCGAGCGGATCATTTCACCGTGGCTGATCCCGTCTGCCCATTTACCCTCGACCCAGTCTACATTGGCATTTCCGGCAAAGGGGGTTTGTTCGGTATCAGCCAGTGGAGTCCATGGCCCATCTAAATCTGTAGCTGTCCACGAACGGAAATATCTCGGTCCATAAGCACCGTCCTCACTGTTATAGGCTTCTACCAACAACAGGTATTGATCAGTACCATCTACTTTATATACATTGGCCGCTTCAAATAAGAAACTATTGCCGTTACCGCGATGGTCTTCCATTACCACTTCATAGCCCACAAAATTTGGAAAGTTTTCTCTGGAGGTTTTGGATTTATAAAGCACACCATCATCCCTTGAGAAAAACAAATGACAATTCACATCGTCACAAATTACCCAGTAATCGAGTTCCGGCTTGCCTTGTTCAACAGGAGGGCCATTCTGCAAAAAGTCTTTTCTGGCTGTCCAGCTATTAACATCCGTTATATCGCTGGTAGTTGAATAGCCCCGCCCCCACTGTGTAAAACTGTACCACTTGTTATGCGGGCGATAATAAAATACCTGGGGCGCAACCGTGTTGCCCACTTTTGTACCATCCATAGGTTGTTGAACAGCCTTAGACGCCTTTTGCCAGTCAGCAAAGCTGAAATACACCGATTTCCAGTGACCATCATTTATAGTGGCCCAAATATGGTACTTATCGTTGTAGTAAACCACTGAAGGATCTTTAATACCGAATATGCCTTCGTTAGGCGAAACCAGTGCAGAACTGGCTTCCCAATGAAACTTAGAGGGTAATGTACAGGTTTTAGCGACCTCGCTGTGAACTGAACTATTTGTACCTGTGCATGCTGCCAGCCATACGGATGCCAGCACCGCACCTAAAACCTTCTGGTTAAACTTCATCTCATTATTCCTGCTGATGTACATTTCAGTGAATTCTCCCGAGACCGACAGGATCACTGTTAAGGGGATGTAAATTCACCAGCCATAGTATGAATATCGCTGCGAGATGAAATTATTTTATAAACGAACTACTTTGCGTTATTTACTAAATTGGGCACCAGATTTCCCAGTAAACAATGAGCTTTGTACTCTCATTTACCGCAACAACTTACGTATATATGCACCTATAAAGACGGTAATAAAAACAATTCCGGCAACGGATTCCAAAACTGTTAGTGCTGCAATATGACCGCTGGGTTCATAATCCGGCCACTTACCAAAAAAATTTCCGGTAAATCCCTGAACGCTCAACGCAAGCGAAGCATGCCAGCTCATATCAGGCTGAAACAGCCGGAACAAAAACATAAACAGTAAAATGATCAGGGACGACGATATAGCAATATTTCTGAGTCTCACGCCCCAACCAAAAACATGACCGAACAATAACCGGGTTGCTGCGAAATGAGGTTGCTTCTGACGCATAAAAAAGTATGCGTCATCCTCGGCGTCAAGTTGGCCCGTATCACTAAACCAGTTCTTTAATGAACAATATAATTCTGCCGTTTTATCATCCGCATCCTGCTCCTGAACGATAAACTGCCTGGGTTCCAGTGAAAGCGGGAAATGTCGCTTTTTAACGTAGATTTCGTGAATGGGCAGAAACACCAGCCTTGCCGCACTAAGTCGGTTAAGCTGCAACTTACATGCCTCAAGTAGATTGTCTTCAATATAAGCATTGCCGTCTATGGTTGAATTTTGAAGCGCAAGGTTGCCAACAAAATGATTGTTGAAAAGTCGCATGTGACGTTCTATGGAAGTGCGCTGCAAACACAGAGATGCTATCTCGGGCTTTTCAAAAACTGCATGAGAAATGCTTAGGTCTTTAACTATCGTAGTATCAGTCAGGTTAATGGAGTCTGCTTTACATTGACTGATGGAACAGTCTTGTATTGTGGTGTTGTTTAGGAAAACGGTTTTAATATCAGAGTCTTTAACCCTTAATTTGCCATTTAGGGTTGTGGTATTAGCGGTCTCAGAATCATAGAGTTCCCGTCCGGCATAAAAACCGGTGATTACTCCCCTGTTCGTTTCCGTTTCCTGGTCCTGATTACCGATAACTTCGATATCATTGTGAAAGGTACCACCTATTGAAACTACACCGGGAATTGCCACTTCATTGAACCAGATAATGTCTTCACAGCCCAGCACACCAAAATCCAGATACACATTAGAAGCCGACAGGCCGCGCAAAGATACCCCTCCCGGCCCGCTAAAATCGCAGGACTCCATATGCAGGTTATGTTCGATATTGGATGATTTTAAACTGAAATGTTTGCTAAATCTGCTACTACAAAACCACAGGTTACCCGGAATGCTGCAGGCTATTAGTCTGAAATCGTCAACGAAATCACAGTCAAAAAAAGCGCAGTGGCTGGCAAGCTTTAACTCTTCGATATTCACTAAGCCGAACTTGCATTGTTTGAAAACAATTAAAGGGACATCCTTTTGAAGGAGCAACGATAACTGCTCCTGACTGAATTTTTCGCCTACGTAATACTCAAAATCAGGAAATTCGCTGGGTTGATCAAAACAGACTGCCGACTCCAACGCCAAACCGCGTTCGATAGTCTTTTTTGGCTTAGGTAAAAATTGGGCACATAGTTCTTCACCAGCTCCAAGGTGCCTTATGCCCAGCTTTTTAAGTTCCAGCCAGTACACAAAGTAAAGCGTTTTATCCTCACCAATGATAACCGAAAATCTTGAATGTTTCGGTTCGGTAAATACGCAATGAAACGTCTTATAATTCAATGCTCATTCCCTGTTTAGCAAATCCCATAAAATGTTCTGACACAACACCTTCGAATGATGGCCAGTCATCACCATAACTCATTAACAGCATCTTGTGTTTTACGCTATCGGGATATTCCAGTAATGAACTCAGGTTTGCATGCACCGGGTTACCTTCATGCAATGACACATCATGAAAGCAAAAATCGTAATCGTAATGTTTTACTATTTCCGGAATGGCCAGGGTATCTGCGGTATACAGTATTTTCCGATTAATACAAATGCCATAGCACGGCTTACCGGGCGTATGCGACACTTCGAAGACCTCATAATTGACGCCCTCAAAGCTAAACTGGTTCTGATCAATAAACCGCACATCAAAAAAATCTTCCAGTGTGGCGTCACCCTCACCAATTCTACCCATTGAACCTTTTAGGGTCTGGTGCCACAACTCATCATAAATTTCGCGTTTTAAATAAAGGGGCACTTTTCGTTGCAGCCGAAACAAATATTCGTAGCCAACGCGCTCTAAACCAAATACATGATCACCATGCACATGGCTGATGAAAATACCGGATATATTGTCGAATCCGATGCTACAGGCGTTCAAGGCGCTTTTAATGGTGAATCCACAGTCAATCAAAAAGGCTCCGGACGCTTTGACTATTGCGGCACCTGTATTAAACATTGTGTCGGAGTCTGAACTCCCCGTTCCCACCATTTTGAAAACAATATCCATAAAATCTGCACCTTCACTGGCAATGACGATAACGAATCTGCTTCGTAAATATATAAACCGCAGACCCAAACAAAACACAAACCTACTATACAGCGGCCTCAATTGTATAGTAATCAACGATATTTGCGTAAATGTAGTAGTTAAAATGTGCTTACATGGTATGAGAGGTTGAGTCATTCAGGCTCACTTTAATACTAATAAGAACATGCAAGGCATCTGGGAGGCAGCCATTCATGCATATCATCATCAAAGACAAACTCACTTTGCTTAACGATCAGCAAGACGGTGGTAAAGTTAAATTTGCTCTTGGTTTGGGCATCTTGTTGTCTGTAATGATTGCCTGGCTTGCCCTGAACATGCTCTTTCCTAAAGACATCAAATCTAACCCGCCGGCCATCATGTACGAGTTGGAAGCAACCAACCGCCCTGCCACTGCCGCCGAACTTACCGAGGTTTTTAATTATTACCGCGGTATCTGGCAATTTGACTATGAATATATTCAGACTAATAAAAGTACTATTTTTCTGAATAACCTGACAACCGAATCAGTTCCACAGCGTCACTATTTTCATGCCAGAGCCATCGGTGTAGCACCTTTGTTGGATAAACCATTAAACGCATGGCACGAATATTTGCAAAACGAGCCAGCTCCTGGCAGCTCTCAGGTGTTTTTTGCTCTACAGGAAGTTTACGAACGAGCTAATCATTGCGAAGGATTGCTGACGTTAGAAAAGTTTAAAGCGTGGCACTTTGATAATCATTACCGCGAACGTCAGTTATCCTGCGGTACCACTGAAAAAAGGAGCCTGTTCGAATTTTTATCCCTATATAATTTTAAAACCCGCCGTCAGCCTGAACTGATCTTCGCTGCAATTGCGCAAATAGAAAATCCTGCAAGCAGAAATAGAATGCTAGAGAACTACGACAGGCATCTGAACACATTAAGTGAACTTTTCAACCGTTATAATGGTGAAGAACACCTGCAGGCTGTTCTGGATAATGACGGTTCAACCCAATTAGAAATCGACTGGTATCAATTCTTCGGACCAGATAATCCACACGCATCGAACGGCCCTGTGTTCATTAGAGTAGTGCAATACCAGCCAGCTTAATAGGCATGCAAGACCAGGTGTTAACGCTCAGGCGACAGGAATTATCAGAGCACCGACAAAACGTGTTCTATGACATGTTTTTGTGGTTCATTGCTGGCCATATGTTTCTTAAAGAAATATCAAAAAGCTGGCAATCTAAGTCAGGGCTAAAGAAACTGCGATATCAGCGAGAGTTTCGCGCTAACGTGGTGCTTAGAGGTAGGTATCTTGCGCCATTATAGATCATTCGCGCATTATCGTGCCCTATCCAAATCACCTATACCGTTGTTTAATAAAACTTTATTGATATGGCATCGTTAATGCTTCCTTTTTATGAACAAATTGATTCATAAACACGGTCTATGTGTTTGAGCAAAGACGCTCATGCTGTGCCAGCTTGCTGGTAACAGCATGGGCGTTTTTTTGTGTCCGAAACTTAATATCGTTTAACCCAATACAGGAAGCTAACATCATGATTACCGATCGTACCCAGGTTACTGCAATGATCCAGTCTGCCAAAATCACCAAGGGAATTAAGTGGTCTGAAATTGCTGAAGTTGTAGGTCAGTCAAAAGAATGGAGCACCGCGGCGTGTTTAGGCCAGATGGCCATGACTAAAGAGCAGGCTGAAGGTGTAGGTGCACTTCTGGGACTCAGTGATGAAGCCGTAGCCTGGCTACAAATTGCCCCTTATAAAGGGTCTTTACCCACTGAAGTACCAACTGATCCACTAATTTATCGTTGGTATGAGCTGGTGAATGTTTATGGCACCACCCTCAAAGAGCTTATCCACGAAGAGTTTGGTGACGGCATCATGAGTGCTATCGACTTCTCAATGGATTTGCAGCGCGAGGAAGACCCCAAAGGCGACAGAGTTCACGTTGTCATGTCAGGTAAATTCCTGCCTTACAAAATGTATTAAAGGTTTCATTGGCTGTTCCCGGCCGGTTTCGCAACCTAACACTGTTTAGGTTGCGCCTTTTTGGGTTATTCTTAACCAATTCTAACTGAAAATCTGTTTGTCCTGTCCAAACTTACACCAAAGTGCCATGGTGATCTGGTAGCATGGCGCAATTGTTTAAATGGCTTTAACGCCCTGCCCCTATATGTAATTTCAATAATGACGCAATCTTCGGTATTTACCCCCCGCTTTGTCTGGTTTTTATTCGGACGAGGTATCTTTAGTGCCATCGAGTCTATTATGGCAGTGGCTTTTGCCTGGCATTTGTACGAACGCACAGGCGATCCATTCGATTTAGCGCTGGTAGGCCTGTTCCAGATTGTGCCGGTGTATTTATTATTTCCTATCACTGGTTGGGCGGTCGACCATATTTCCCGCAGCAGAATTCTGCTGGCTGGTGCTACCATGCAATTGGCGGTACTCAGTGGCTTTGCGCTGCTAATGATGACGCCGGACTTCAACAAGTGGTTACTATTGGCGTTAATCAGCCTACACGGTTGTGGTAAAGCGTTTATGTCGCCGGCATTACAGGCTACGCTACCAAATCTGGTACCGTCTCATCATTTAAATCAGGCCGTAGCCATCACCAGCACAGTGTGGAATATTGCGCTTACCGTAGGTCCATTTGTGGCAGGTATTCTGATTGCCCTGTTAGATCGCAATATCTACTGGCTGTTGGTAGCTGCCGCTGTTGCCACCCTCACCTGCTTTTACCAAATCCCTACCATGGGCGCAGCCAATACAGGCAAAGGAAAACGAGATTTACTCGGCGGCTTACGTTTTGTCAGGCAAAATCAAATTGTGCTCGGCAGTCTAAGTCTGGATTTGTTGATTGTGCTTTTCGGCAGTGTCGTCGCACTGTTGCCGGTGTACGCAGCAGATATTCTTGACGTGGGGCCTGAAGGGCTGGGTTTTCTGCGTGCCATGCCAGCGGCAGGTGCGGTATTAATGGGCATCTACTTATCCCGGTTTAAAACCGAATTCGAATACACCGGTCCAACCCTGTTTGTCTCACTGGGGGTGTTTGCTTTGTCCATTATCACTTTCGCCCTTTCTGAAACCCTGTGGCTTGCGGCCTGCGCGTTGTTCGTTTACGGCGCTTCCGACATGATAAGCGTGGTCATTCGTGGCGCTGTTGTGCAGTTAAACACACCTGATGCGCTACGCGGCCGGGTCAGTGCGGCCAATTCCATTTTTATCGCCTCTTCAAACCAGCTTGGGGATTTTCGCGCTGGTGCCGTTGCCGCAGTCATAGGGCCTGTTGGAGCTACTTTACTCGGTGGTGCCTGTGCTATGGCTGTGGCGGCAGGTGGCGCCTATTGGTTTAAAGACCTGCGCCGTTTAAAAAAGATTGATAATTAACGGATACAAAAAGGTTGCCCAGCAAAATAAAGCCAGCATGATCGCCACAAAAACAGCGGCCGAGCCGATATCTTTCGCCTTGCCGCTGAGCTCATGAATTTCTGGGCCTATTCTATCCACCACGGCTTCTATGGCACTATTGAGCAGTTCAACAATAATGATTAACAGCAGGCTGCTAACCATTAGCACTCGCTCTACCGCCGTCACATCCAACCAAAAGCTTAACATGGCACCAATTACCAGCAAGGCCAGTTCCTGGCGTACAGCGGGTTCGCTCAAAAACGCCGCTTTCAGCCCTTTGAGTGAATACCAGGTTGCATAATATAACCGTTTAATACCGGTAACTTTGGTGACAAACATTACTGCTCCATAACTTCACTGCGCACTACGCCAGGCTAATTTATACCACAATCTCAGGCCACGATGATGAATGTATGGTGTGTAGATTGCAGCGTAATGAATTGGTTCATTTTCTATAGTGTAGTGCAATTAGATTAAGGGAATCTTAAGTCATGGAATTTATTGATGTTTTGACAACAAAGCAAAGCATGGTTGCCGGCGGTTGCCTTGCTATTATAGTGGTTTTATACATTGCAAAACGCCTTTTTCTGGTGCGTTTGCGCGCTCAGATGCAGCAACAGGATAGCGAGCACAATCACTTTTACCAGGTGCTGGTCCTCGCCCTCAACGCACCACTTAATCTGACAATATTCACAATACTGTTGTGGCTGGCTCGCTATAGCTTAACCATCACCGGCGCGTTGCCTAAAGAAGATACTGAGATCCTCGGCCATGTTATCCAGGCAATGGTCATCATTACGCTTATTTTGTTTGTTGAACGTTGGATCACCTACGCTATTAAAGTTTATGCCTCCCGCTCGCCGTTGCTGAATAACACCCGCAGTATAGCGAGTGGCGCCATCAGAGCGCTGCTTATTGGTCTGTGTGTGTTGCTGGTGTTGGGCTCCCTGGGTATTTCTGTTACCCCATTAATTGCCTCGCTGGGGATCACTTCCCTGGCAGTTGCGCTGGCTTTGCAACCTACCCTGGAAAATTTCTTCTCGGGCGTGCAAATTCTTATCGACAAGCCCTTCCGTATTGGTGACTTCATCGAACTGGAAAGCGGCGAACAGGGTTTTGTGGACAAAATTGGCTGGCGTTCAACCTGGATAAAAATGCTGCCAAACAATATCGTTATTGTTCCCAACGGCAAAGTATCGCAATCGAAAATCATCAATTACTACTATCCGGAAAAAGAACTATCAGTGCCGGTAGAAGTGGGCGTACACTATAATTCTGATTTGGAATTTGTAGAGAAAATCACTTTAGAAGTGGCCAATCAGGTATTGCTCGAGCACGAATGGGGGGTAGAGACTTACGATCCCTTTGTGGTATTCCACACTTTCGATAATTCCAGCATTAACTTTACCGTGATGCTAAGAACGAAGGAGTATTTTAATCGCTTCTTTGTAAAGTCAATGTTCATCAAAGCACTCCACAAGCGCTTTAACGAAGAGCATATTGTTATTCCATTCCCTATTACTGCACTAAACTTACAGCAGGAAGGTGCTGAAGCAGTCATGGCAGGTCGTAACGCCGAACACCTCAACACCGGTCAATCTATGGCAACCGAAACTAAACGATAGATTAGCGCACAGCACATCCGACTGTGCGCACCACGTTTATACTTTAACGGCCAACAAATCGCATTCGATACCGTGCAGCACGGAATTGGCAGTGGAGCCAAGAAGTAATTGCACACCGCTTTGGCCATGAGTGCCCATAACGATTAAATCGGTACTGAGTTTTTTGGCCATCTCATGGATTTCTTCGGGAGCTGAGCCTATCGCCACATGCAGGTGAGTTCTGGGAATGCTGTGTCCATCGGCAATGCCCTGCAGTTTCTTGAGGGCCTGTTCGCGCACCTCTTCGGAAAAATCCCGCTCTAAGAATAAGCCATAGGGCTCAAAATTAGTTTGCGGATAGGCAACGTAAATCAGGTTTATTTTGCCCGGTGAACCTGCCATCTCCAGTGCTTTTTCCACCACTTTGTTGTGCTCGTTGGAAAATACATCAATTGCAACTAAAACGCTGTTATAACCACTCATTGTCAGCCTCCTTGTTTGGCTGTTTTGTTTACCCTAGTGTAGTACATCTGCACGATGACTATTTGATATTTATCAATATATTAAGTTATCAGCAAAACTGTTTTTATACACCGCTGCTAAACCGACTGGGTTTCATGATCCACCTCAGCCAGGGTATTCGCCGGTTTAAAGGTCGATGCGCATGCTTCTTTTAAATGTAACTGATATGCTTTAGGCGCATCGTCTTCATCCATAAAGCTTCCCGGATGAATTAACGGGAATATTTCGTCGTAACGTAATACGGTGTGTTGATCGACCCGGCGAAATATGTGCGTACGATTCAGGTTCTCGGTATTGCTATGACCGGTAGACGACAAAATATCCACCATAGCCAGGATGGTTTTCTTATGGAACATGGCCACACGATGACTCTTGTGATTCACATCCAGTCCTTTATAGAGCTTTGGATCCTGCGTAGCGACACCAGTTGGACAGGTGTTGGTATTACAAGACAAAGACTGCACACAGCCGATAGCAAACATCATTCCCCGGGCACTGTTACATAAATCAGCCCCCAGGGAGAGGTTTTTCACAATCTGAAATGCGGTAATTATTTTACCTGAGGCAATAATTTTAATTCGGTCTCTAAGGTCAAACCCCACCAGGGCATCATCAACAAAAGCCAAAGCTTCCCTGAGCGGAAAACCAATAGAATTCGAATATTCCAAGGGGGCTGCCCCAGTGCCGCCTTCGCCGCCATCCACGGTAATAAAGTCTGGTGTGATACCCGTTTGCTTCATGGCCTTACAGATTGCCAAAAACTCACTTTTTCGGCCCAATGCCAGTTTAAAACCAATAGGTTTGCCACCGGACAATTCACGTAGTTTCTGAATAAACTCGAGCATTTCCAGCGGTGTGGTGAAAGCCTTATGGGTCGGCGGTGAAATAACGTCTTCACCAGCGGTTACGCCACGAATGTCAGCAATTTCCTCACTGTTTTTATGAGCCGGCAAGATACCGCCATGGCCGGGTTTAGCGCCTTGTGATAGTTTAATTTCTATCATTTTTACCGCCGGCAGGTTGGCTTTTTCTTCGAATTCCAATTCATTAAAACCACCATCCTTGGTGCGACAGCCAAAATAGCCTGTACCTATCTGCCACACAATATCACCGCCGTTTTCAAGGTGATAAGGGGTAAGACCACCCTCGCCGGTGTTCTGGTAAAAACCGCCCAGTGCAGCGCCTTTATTTAACGCCAGCACGGCGTTCTTACTCAGGGCGCCAAAGCTCATAGCTGAAATATTAAGGATACTGGCTGCATAGGGCTGTTTACAATCCGGCCCGCCAATGACAACCCGGGGATCGTCATCGAGCTCGTCAACGCTTAATGCAGAAAGTGAATGACCAATCCATTCGTAACCAGATTTGTAGGTATCGATTTGGGTGCCAAACGGCACGCTATCCATACTGCCCTTGGCACGCTGATACACAATTGAGCGAAACATCCGGCTGATTGGGCGGCCACTGGTTTCGGTTTCCAGCAGGTATTGCTGAAAGAAAGGCCGGAAATCTTCTATGATCCACCGCATGCGACCAATCAGTGGAAAGTTAACCAATAAAGAATGCTTGTGCTGACGGGCATCGTACAAAGCCACACCGAGTAACCCGCCGGTGAGCACTATCAACCACCATAAAAATGGGAGCCACAGACTCAGTAAAACACTAACTACCAACGCTGCTATCAGATAGGTAAAAATTAACTGTCGCACACCAACTCCTTGATTATGTTGATTTGGCCGGTTCGATATGAATGATGACATCATACAGATCAAACGCCTCTTTGAGGCGGTCTTCGAACGCATGAGAGAGGGTATGCGCCGCAGTGAGTGATAGTTCAGGGTTAATTTGCAGGGTTAAATCACATATCACCTGCTCCCCCATAGCCCGGCTACGGATAGCAGTCACCCGGTCAATCGGCTTAAATTCACTGACGATTGCCTCAAGCTGTGCCGGTGTAAACAGTTCCTCTGTCACATCAGCGTCAACAAGTACCGGCAATGCCTGTTGAAAAAGCTCCCAGGCCAGTTTGCCAACCAATACCGCCACCAGTAAACAAAACAGCGTATCCAGCCAGTAATAGCCAAGTGCGGCCAGTTGCCAGCCAACCAGCACGGCAATGGAAGTCAGCACATCGCTAAAAGTATGTTTGGCATCTGCCGCGAGTAGTTTTGACTTTAGCTTTTTTGCTTGTGCCCCTTCCCACTGACTTAGCGTAAAATTAACCACAATAGCCAGAACAAGAATAATCAGCCCGGCATAGCTCTGCTGCACTATCTGGCCATGATTCTCAATAGCATAAGCGACAAGTTCGAAAGCGACGACACTCAGCAGCACCGCTAAAATAAAGATAGCCAGGTATTCAAACTTCTGATGACCATAGGGGTGAGAATGATCTGGTGGCTTATGACTAATACGCATGGCCACCACGGCGATAATATTATTGGTTAAATCGGTAAGTGAATGTAATGCATCGGCCAGGATCACCGAAGACTGGGTAATTAGCCCGATAACCACTTTTACCAGGCACAGTACCAAGTTTACTGTCCCTTCGATAAGGAGTACGCGGGTGATAGCACGGTTTTTTGACGTTCTCTTACTCACTGCCGACAACTAACTTTCACCTTATTCCGTCAAGTAACTTTACAGCACAAATCATACAATTAAACGCACTACAAGTGCAAAAGTGCTTAATATTTCGTCAATTATTTGACTTTCGTAGCAATGCGTGCTCAATTAATCACCTGTAACACCAACCACTGGATTGGTTAGTTTACAATTTTTATAATCATAATAATCCATAACGATAAATTCTGGTATCAAACAGCCGGATAAAATAATAAGTGCGCAAAAATGGAAAAATTAGCAACCGTAAAACGATTAGTTCGTCAGAACAATTACAGAGACAACGACATTACGTACAAGCAATGCCAGGAGCTCGGCGTCACCGTTAATCGTGTTGGTCTGGAAATATTTGCCCGTAAATTGCGGGCGATGGACAGAGCAAACGAAATTAACGCACACCAAGAGCAGTCAATGGCCGCTTATCGTGATCAAAACGGCAGCCCGACAGAGAGTCTGTCTTTGCAGAAATCGTCATACATACCCGGAGCGTTTGAGCGTAATTTCTCATCCTCTGAGCAATACTCCAACGTTACCCCATTAAATAAGGCGGAAGTTCACCACTCCCCATTGGCGAGCGATCCTATCGAACGCAAACGGGAAATCACCTTTGAACTGGGGACCATTAAGGTGCGAGAATACGAGTTGCTGCAGGAATTGAATATTCTGGAGCACAGCAAGAGAATGGCCGAAGCCCGCTCAAGCTGAACTTTGGTCTTTCCCCTTTATTTGTAGCCCAGTCACCACCAATACAGTTTGTTTGTCGGGTTGGTCACTCAATAGTGATTCTATCCGATTAAGACATTGGCATACCGGCCACGTTGCCACGTATTTTTACATAAGTAACTTTGCCACTTATTGAACTATCGTGATATTTTGTAGGAAATCAGTAATTCGATAGCATTTAATGGAATATATATTTTTACTCTTCGCTTTTGTATGTGGCCTGGGCGTAAAACTTATCGGCATCCCACCGTTGGTTGGCTATCTCGTTGCCGGATTTCTGCTTAACGCGTTTGGCTTTTCAGCCACCCCTGCTATTACTACATTCGCCAATCTGGGCATTACCATTATGCTCTTTACCATCGGCCTTAAGCTGAATTTAAAAGATTTATCCAAACGAGAAGTCTGGGCCGGCAGTATTGCTCATACCCTGCTGTGGGTGGTTGTGATTACCGCGTTTCTGATTGGCGCTGGTACTGTAATGAGTGCTATAACGGGCCAAATGGACTGGCAATCTGCTGCCCTGATTGCTTTTGCCCTGTCTTTCAGCAGTACCGTGTGTGTCGTAAAGGTCCTTGAAGAAGCGGGCGAATCGAAAACCCGCCACGGCAAGCTGGCTATTGGCGTGCTGGTTATGCAAGATATCTTTGCGGTGGTTTTTCTGGTCATCGCAACCGGTAAAATCCCCAGTTTGTGGGCGCCACTGTTATTGTTAATTATTCCTTTAATGCCTGTTTTAAAGCGCGTGCTTAACCAGTCCGGGCACGGCGAGTTGCTACCTCTGACCGGGTTTGTATTTGCCCTGGGCGGTTATCATTTATTTGAACTGGTCAATATCAAAGGCGATTTGGGAGCACTTATCTTCGGGTTATTATTTGCCCCCCACCCGAAAGCGTCTGAAATGGCTAAGTCACTGCTGGCCTTTAAAGATCTTTTCCTGATTGGCTTTTTCTTATCGATTGGCTTAACTGCCCTGCCGGATATCAACATGCTAATGATGTCAGGCCTGCTGGTACTGATTATTCCCATTAAGTTTATGCTGTTCTTCTGGCTATTCACACGTTTGCAGCTGCGCGGCCGAACAGCCTATCTTGGCGGCCTGGTGTTGTCTAATTACAGCGAATTTGGCCTAATCGTTGGCGCACTTGCAGTTAGCCTTGGCATGTTGGGTGAAAAGTGGTTAGTGGTACTTGCAGTGGCGACATCAATTTCATTTATCTTTACCAGTATTGTTTACCGCTATTCACACAGCATTTATCAACGCATTAAAGGTCACGTTAAGAAGTTAGAAAGCCCGGTACGGTTAAAGGAGGATATTTATCCCGAAATTACCCGGGCCAAAATTCTTGTTGTTGGCCTGGGCCGGGTTGGAATTGGCGCCTTTACCTCGTTAAACAAGTTGGCGGATTCCCACGTGTGGGGAATGGATGCCGATCGTGCCAAAATACAGTCTATGCGTAAGGACGGCATGAATGTGATCAATGGCGATGGTGAAGACGTCGATCTGTGGGAGAATCTGGATATCCGGCATGTTCAGCTGGTGCTGCTGGCTTTGCCGTCCATAGAAGATGCCATCAACATTACCAAGCAGCTAAAAAACGCAGGTTATAGCGGAAAGATAGCCGCAATTGCCCGCTATGAGGACGAAGTATCCGCCCTGTCTGATAACGGTGTCGATAAGGTGTTTAACTTCTTTACTGAGGCCGGACTGGGTTTTGCCGAGGAAAGTTTGTCTTTAGTTGAGTAATCAAGGTATTGCGCCAAATACTAACAAAGGACAAACCGATAATCGTTATCATTTGTATGTGACTGTTTTTTATGGAAAAACTTGATATGTCGTACAATAGTGCCTACACTTAACTCATTAAACTCTCAGGAATCAGATTATGCAAGGCGATAAATCGGTAATTGCCATACTAAACGAAGTGTTAACCAGTGAGTTGACCTCGATCAATCAATACTTCCTTCATGCCCGTATGTATAAAAACTGGGGCCTGGAGGAGCTCAACGAGAAAGACTACAAAAAGTCGATTAAAGACATGAAGCAAGCCGATGAACTCATCGAGCGCATTTTGTTTCTGGAAGGTCTGCCCAATCTTCAGGCGCTGGGTAAATTGTATATCGGTGAGCACACCGAAGAGATGCTTCAGTGTGATAAAAAGTTTCAGGAAGAGCAGCTTCTCCTTCTCCGCAAGGCCATTGCTCTGTGCGAGGAGAAGCAGGATTATGTGAGTCGCGATATTCTTGAATCCTTACTCGAATATGAAGAAGAACATTTAGACTGGCTCGAAACCCAGGAATACCAGATTGAAAATATGGGAATCGAGAACTATCTGCAAGCACAAGTAATGGGAGATGACTAATGCAGGGTAATCAAAAAGTCCTTGAGGGCCTCAACGAACTGCTCTCATATGAGCTCGCGGCGATGGATCAGTATTTCATTCATGCACAAATGTACCTCGACTGGGGGTTTAATAAGTTGTATGAGCGCATCAATCACGAATTCGACGATGAGAAAGGTCATGCCACTAAGCTTATCGATCGTATGCTGATGCTTGAGTACGCTCCGGACATGACCCAACGTACCGGCTTTAAAGTGGGTAAAGATGTGCCGGAAATGCTGGAGAGCGATTTGCGTGTAGAATACGAAGTAGGTGCCAAATTAAAAGAAGTCATTGCCGTCTGCGAAGATGTTCAGGATTACGTTACGCGTGACTTCTTAGTGGAACTGCTTGACGACACCGAAGTTGACCACGCGCACTGGCTGGAACAACAGCTTAAGCTGATTAAAATCCTCGGTTTACCTAATTATCTGCAATCTCAGATGTAGCCTACATCTGCGTGGTAAAAAATACCCAAACCGGCTCCGGCCGGTTTTTTATTTTTACCACCATTTGCCATTGCATCGTAGGTTCTGAGCAAGCACCCAGCATAAACCACCCCTGCCACTGCCCGTTAGCAGTTTGCTTCAGTGGTACCGGAATTATACCCATAAACATGTTCACGCCTTCGATATAGGCGGTTTCTGGCTGTAACCCCTCAGGCAGTGTTACCGTTAGCGGGATTTGTTCTTCAATTGTCGGCAAGCGGTCCATCACTATCCTTACTGCGCCTTCTGGTAGAACCACTTCACAAGAATTGCCAGCCAGCCAACATGACGATTTATTATCATGTTTATAGTTATTATTCTCATCAAGAATATTCACCATTGCAATAACTGCAGCGGTTAGCAGAATTACCACAAAAACAACGACATGTTTTACTTTGTGTAACCATTCAAATGTTAATTTTTTGATCATTGATATCACTATTTTGTAAATCTCAGTTTTTCTTTATTGACTAGGATCAAGCGCCCCCAGTTTATGGTATCTTTTTATTATTAAAAACTTTATTATCCGCGGTACCAACTGGCCTGTAGACAATAAACCATAAACTATAGGCTTCAGGGGATGTCCGCAACCTCACCTGAAATGCGTAAGTATCACGGTTGGAAACCCTTTTTTAAAAGAAGTGGAAGATTCATTACAATGAGTGAAATAAGCCAAGCACAGCCAGATTACAACTATAAAGTTGTACGGCAATTTACCATTATGACCGTTATTTGGGGTATTGTGGGAATGAGCCTTGGGGTATTTATTGCAGCGCAATTATTTGCCCCGGCCCTGAACTTCGACATTCCATGGTTAACCTATTCTCGCCTACGTCCTTTGCACACCAACGCCGTTATTTTTGCTTTCGGTGGTTGTGCATTGTTCGCAACCTCATATTACATCGTTCAGCGTACGTCTCAGGTTCGCTTGTTCAGCGATAAGCTCGCCTCGTTTACCTTCTGGGGATGGCAGGCCGTTATCGTTGCAGCAGTGCTGACACTGCCTTTTGGTTACACAACCAGTAAGGAATACGCTGAGCTGGAATGGCCAATCGATATACTGATTGCCCTGGTGTGGGTTGCTTACATCATTAACTTCTTTGGAACCCTTGCTATTCGTAAGGTGTCGCACATTTATGTAGCGAACTGGTTCCTGGGTGCCTTTATGCTGACGGTTGCGGTGTTGCATATTGGTAATAGTATGGCGCTTCCTGTTTCATTCATGAAATCCTATTCGATGTATGCTGGTGCCGTAGATGCTATGATGCAATGGTGGTACGGTCACAACGCGGTAGGTTTCTTCCTGACGGCAGGTTTCTTAGGCATGATGTATTACTTCGTACCTAAACAAGCCGGACGTCCGGTTTACTCGTACCGTCTGTCAGTGGTTCACTTCTGGGCACTGATTTCACTGTATATCTGGGCTGGTCCTCACCATTTACACTACACTGCCCTGCCAGACTGGACTCAGTCTCTGGGTATGGTTATGTCGGTGATCCTGTTCGTACCATCATGGGGTGGTATGATTAACGGTATCATGACGTTGTCTGGCGCATGGCATAAACTTCGCACCGACCCTGTGCTGCGTTTCCTGATTGTTTCACTGTCTTTCTACGGTATGTCTACCTTCGAAGGCCCGATGATGGCAATCAAAACGGTTAACGCGTTATCACATTATACTGACTGGACTGTAGGTCACGTACACTCTGGTGCACTGGGCTGGGTTGCCATGGTATCAATTGGTTCTATTTACCATCTGATCCCGCACCTGTTCGGTCAGAAAGCCATGTACTCGACCAAACTGGTTAACGTGCACTTCTGGCTCGCGACCATTGGTGTGGTTCTATACATCGTAGCAATGTGGATGTCTGGTGTACTGCAAGGTCTGATGTGGCGTGCAGTTAACGCTGACGGTACCCTGACTTATAGCTTTGTTGAGTCACTGGAAGCGTCTAAACCTTTCTATGTTGTACGTTTCGTGGGTGGCTGCTTCGTTGTTGCCGGTATGTTAATCATGGCTTACAACACTTACAAAACAGTAAGTGCACCGAAAGGTAGCCTGGTTCCAGAACCAGCCGCGGCATAAGGAGTAGTAGACATGCGTAATCCACATGAAATAGTAGAAAAGAACGTTGGTCTGTTAACTGTTCTTATCTTAGTTGCTATCAGCTTTGGTGCGATGGTTCAAATCACCCCGCTGATGTTCCAACAGCAGGTAATGGAGCCGGTGAAAGGCCTTAAGCCTTACACTGCCCTGCAATTAGAAGGTCGTGACATTTACATCCGTGAAGGTTGTGTGGGATGTCACAGCCAGATGATTCGTCCATTCCGTGCTGAAACTGAGCGTTATGGTCACTACTCAGTTGCTGGTGAGTCTGTATGGGAACATCCCTTCCTGTGGGGCTCTAAGCGTACTGGTCCTGATCTGGCCCGTGTTGGCGGCCGTTACAGTGATGAGTGGCACCGTGTTCATTTGATTAATCCCCGTGATGTTGTTCCTGAGTCAAACATGCCAGGTTTCCCATGGTTAGCAGAAAACACGCTGACCGGTGAAGACACCGCCAAGAAGATGGAAGTTTTCCAGACGCTAGGCGTGCCTTACACAGCGGAAGACATCGAAGGTGCACAAGCGGCAGTAAAAGGCAAAACCGAAATGGAAGCCCTTATTGCATACCTACAATCCCTTGGCACATATCTGAAATAATATGGACCAGGGTACTGTAGGCAGCATTTTTACTGTCATCGTCTTCGTCATATTTATAGGCATTGTATGGTGGGCATTCAGCGGTCGTAACAAGAAAAGGTTCGACGAAGCCGCTAACCTACCCTTTGCCGACGAAGACAAAGAAGAATCAAAGAAAGAATAGCGGGAGTTAACACTCATGAGCATGTTTTGGACAATTTGGATTTCCGTGATCACACTGGGGTCCATCGTCGGATGTTATATATTGCTTCGCTGGAACCTGACCAATTACACAGGTCACCCAGAGGGCGAGTCTATGGGACACGAGTTTGACGGCATTGTTGAAATCAACAATCCGCTGCCAAGATGGTGGACCATTCTGTTTTACGCAACAATCGTATGGAGTTTCTTCTACCTCGCTCTGTACCCGGGATTAGGTTCTTTCGAAGGCTTTTGGGGCTGGAGAAGTTCTAACCAGGACGTACGTTCATTAGAAGAGTCAGCTCAGGCACGTATCGATGCTAAAGAGCAGGGCCTGATTGTTGAGTATGATCGCGAACTTGATTATGCCGCAGAAAAATTTGACCCAATCTTTGAAGCTTATGCTCAGGTGCCGGTTGAAGAGCTGGTAAACAATGAAGAGGCGGTTAAAGTAGGTCAGCGCCTGTTTATGCAGAACTGTTCTCAGTGTCATGGTTCTGATGCCCGTGGTAATACCGGCTTCCCGAACCTGACTGATAACGACTGGCTGTATGGTGGTACCGGTGCCAAGATCAAAGAAACCCTGACTAATGGTCGTAACGCAGCAATGCCCGCATGGATCGATGCCATGGGCGAGCAAGGTATCAAAGAAACGGTAGCTTACGTACTGAGCCTGAGTGGTCGTGAAGTGGACGAAAATCATGATGCACTGGCAGAAGCTGGTAAAGCCCGCTTTATGGCTTGTGCGGCCTGTCATGGTATGGACGGAAAAGGTAACCAAATGCTTGGTGCCCCTAATCTGACCGATAATACCTGGCTGTATGGTGGTTCTGAACGCGCTATCACCGAAACACTGACCTATGGTCGTAACGGTGTTATGCCTTCGTTCAAGAAAACACTGGGTGACAACAAAATTCACGTAGTTGCTACTTACGTGTACAGTTTGTCTCACTAAGATTTTAAAATATAATGCAAAAGCCTCGTTTTTTACGGGGCTTTTTTATTCAACACAATGGTAATGCTCATTCGGATAAAACCCTTTCGGGTGTTATCCGAATTCGTATTAACCGGTTCCATAAAGTTCATCAGGAATGCAGTAATGGAAAAAACAGATACCAAACCCTGGTACAAATACTTCTGGCCGTGGTTTCTTATAGCCGTGCCCTTTTCATCGTTTGTAATGGCCTATTTCTTGGTTAATTTTGCGACCAATACCGAAGATTCTCTGGTGGTTGATGATTATTACAAAGAAGGAAAAGCGATTAACGCCAGTATGGCTAAGGTCGAAGAAGCCCGCCGGTTGCGGATAATGACCGATTTAACGGTTAATGATGGCCAGATTGCGCTGGAGTTTCACAGCGGTATACCCACTACCGGTAACGCCCTGAAACTCAACTTTTACCACGTCACACTGCAGGAAAAAGACTTTTCGCTGTTGTTAACCCGTGATGCAAACGGCGTTTATCGAGGCTTTACCGAGCAGGACACCAGCGGTAAATGGCGCGTGTCGCTAACGCCTGTCGACGATAGTTGGAAAGTACAGCAGGAAATATCTTTACCCCGTGAAGATAAGATTCGATTCATTCCCTAATGAACGTGACAACCATTGAATGCTATCACTGCGGCTTACCGGCAGAAGCTGACAGTCCTTATCATGCCACCATACTCGGTAAAGATCGCGTTATGTGCTGTCCCGGTTGTCAGGCGGTAGCCGAAGCCATTGTCGAGAATGGTCTGGAAGATTATTACCAGTTTCGAACCGAGCCGGCCGCCCGCGGCGATACCGAATTTCAGGCCACACTGGGCAAACTGGCGATATATGACGATCCTTCCCTGCAGGAAGACTTCGTAATCGATGAAGGTAACCACAAACAAATTCAGCTCACAGTAGAAGGTATCACCTGTGCCGCCTGTGGCTGGCTGATAGAAAAGCAGCTGGCCAGGGTAAACGGCATCAACCAGGTGTCCGTAAATGTTTCGGAACGCCGGGCTGCTGTCACGTGGTCAGATGACGTTATTCAACTGAGCGGCATCTTAAAAGCGTTGAAAAAAATAGGTTATGCAGCGCTCCCCTTCCAGCCTGATCAACACGAAGCCTCTTACCAGAAAGAACAGAAGCAATTTCTTAAAAAGCTTGGTCTTGCCGGTCTGATGACCATGCAGGTCATGATGCTAATGACCGGTCTGTATTTTGATCTGTTTGGCGCTATCGAAGCCGAAACCCGCCAGTATTTTTACTGGGTGGCACTGGTGCTTACTACACCCGTGGTCTTCTATTCTGGCAGTACTTTCTATCTGGGGGCAATCAAAGCTATCAGTGCCCGCACCGTTAATATGGATGTGCCGGTTACTATCGCGGTGTTCGGTACTTATATTGCTGGGATTAAATCCACCTTGCTGGAAACCGGTGACGTGTATTTTGAATCTATCTGCATGTTTATCTTTTTATTGCTGTTAAGCCGTTATCTGGAGCACCGATCCCGCCATCGGGCTACACAGATTTCAGCCAATATGATGCAATACATCCCGGTCACCGCGCACCGGTTGAGTGACGATGGCAAAGTGGAACCCTGTCTGGCAAAACACCTCGTCGTGGGAGATAAAGTATTGGTTAAAGCCGGTGAAACGATACCGGTAGATGGGCGTATCATCGATGGCGCTTCAGCCATTGATGAGTCTATGCTCACCGGGGAATTTGAGCCGGTGCTTAAAGACGCTGGCGCAGCGGTATTCGGCGGCACGGTGAATCAGCAAAATACGTTAACCATTGAAGTGCATCAGCAACTGAAATATGCGCTGGTAAATCAGATAATTCGTTTGCAGTCCACCGCTATGGCTAACAAGCCTAAAGCGGCGCAAATGGCAGATTCTTTTTCGCGTTATTTTGTCATGGCAGTACTATTGATTAGTGCCCTCACCTTCGTCTACTGGTCTGTTCGGGGTAACGATGAGGCATTCTGGATTGCTATCGCGGTACTGGTAGCAACCTGTCCCTGCGCGCTTGGCCTGGCTACGCCATCGGCATTAACCTGCGCGATGGCCAGACTCAATAAACAGGGTATATTGCTTAAACGTGCCGATGCACTGGAGCAAATAACCGGTATCGATACCATCGCCCTGGATAAAACCGGTACCCTTACCGAAGGTAAATTTGGCATTGCCGATCGGTGGTTTGCCAATCCTGCGCAAGCGGATTACCTCTACACCGTTACTGCCAGCCTTGAATCCCACTCTGAACACCCTATCAGCAAGGCATTTTCGGCCAGCGAACAGTTTGCGGTGAGTGATTTTGAGGTCACTGCCGGCGGCGGTATTCGCGGCATGGTAGACGGTAAGCAATACCTGCTTGGATCAGCGACATTTACCCAGGCCGATCCCTCGGTTATACCGGTGACTGCCAATGTGTATTTAGTTTGCGATGGCCAATGCCTGGCTGCCTATGAAGTCACTGACAATCTAAAAAGCGATACTGCCGAGACGCTCGCCGGATTAAAGAGCTTCCAATTGGTGCTACTAAGTGGTGATACCCAGCATAACGTGGATAAACTGGCAGCTAAACTGCCCCTGACAGTAGCTACCGGTGAACTGACACCAGAACAAAAATATCAGGCGGTGCAGAAACTACAGACTCAGGGTCATAAGGTCATGATGCTGGGTGATGGTATTAACGATGCGCCGGTACTTGCGAGTGCAGATGTCTCGGTTGCCGTTGGAAATGCCACTGACATTGCCCGCAATGCAGCGGATGTAGTGTTGTTGAGTGAATCGCTGACTACGGTGCCGACGCTGGTTGACATTGCGGCGAAAACCCGGCGTAAAATTCGCCAGAATATTCTCTGGGCGCTGGGATACAACCTGTTGATCCTGCCTTTTGCGGTTTCCGGCTTACTGTTACCGTGGATGGCCGTGATCGGTATGTCATTAAGTAGTATCATAGTGGTTTCAAACTCGACCCGATTATTAAAGTAAGGCGGTAATGTGAGTATTATTTATGTGCTGATCCCGTTAGCAATTATTCTGGTCGCGGTGGCCCTGGGCATTTTCTTCTGGGCGGTAAAATCCGATCAGTTCCAGGACCTTGAGCGCCAGGGTTACAGCATTCTGTTCGACGACGACTTACCCGAAGAAGAACGCAAGCAACAAGCCAAACCGCAGGATAAAGCTAACACCGATAATGAGTGATTACAGCTTTATTTCGGCATTTGTAGTTGGCTTGGCCGGCTCACTCCATTGCGTTGGCATGTGTGGTGGCATTGCGGGCGCCTTGCGAGCAGCAGTGCCAGGCAGTCAGCCACCACTACCCTATATACTCAGTTATAACCTCGGGCGCATTACCAGTTATGCCATTGCCGGAGCCATAACCGGCGTACTTGGCCAGGTTGCCCGTGCCTCAGTAAGCCATGGTCTGATGATATTTCAGTTGCTTAGCGCCGTAATGCTGATTGCCATGGGCTTATACCTGGCCCAGTGGTGGCGTGGTCTTGCCCGCCTTGAAAAACTGGGCAACGGACTGTGGCAACGCATTCGCCCATGGTCTAAACAATTTATTCCGTTTAAATCGCCGCTTTCGGCATTTCCTTATGGTTTTATCTGGGGCTGGTTGCCCTGCGGACTGGTTTATTCAACCCTTACCTGGGCATTAGTCAGTGGTGATGGTTTATATGGTGCGGCAACAATGACCGCCTTCGGACTGGGCACTTTTCCGGCGCTGATTGCCGTAAGTCTGGGAGCCGGCTGGTTATTAAAGCTCCTACAACACCCGAAGACTAAGTCATTGGTCGCAATTTGCCTGATAATATATGGGGTTTTCTTGATTTACCGCACCCTAAACGGTAATAATTAAACGACGCCCACACGGAGACGTAATCTATGTCAAAAGGCTCAGAATTTTCGATTCATTGTCAGAGCTGTAGTTTCAGCCATTTGTGCCTGCCTGTTTCGTTAAATAAAAGCGAACTCGATTCACTGGATGATATTATCGAGCGTAAAAAACCGCTTCATAAGCACGATAAACTGGTTAAGGCCGGTGATAAATTTAACTCACTTTATGCAGTGCGTGCCGGCTCATTTAAATCTTTTGTTAGTAGCAAGGATGGCGAAGAACAAATCATTGGTTTCCATTTCCCTGGTGATATTATCGGTTTTGATGCCCTGCGTGAAAACGCTCATCAGAGTTATACTCAGGCGCTGGAAACGGCGATGGTTTGCGAGTTACCGTATGAAACCCTAGATAAAATGGCGGTGCAGTTCCCTAAATTGCGTCATCAGATAATGAGCTTTATGAGTGCCGAAATTAAGCAGGATCACGATCTGATGATGTTGCTGAATAAACGTACCGCCGAAGAGCGCCTGATTTATTTTCTTGCGCATCTATCCAAACGCTTTGAAGATCGTGGCTTTTCGCCTCGTCAGTTTAACCTGAGTATGACCCGCAACGAGATTGGTAACTACCTGGGCCTGACCGTTGAAACTATCTCTCGCCTGTTAACACGCTTCCAGAAAGAAGGCATTATCAAGGTTGACGGCAAACTGATCACTATCATCGATTTTGAAGCGATGGATAATAAACTGCATAGTATGGATATCCCCTCTACCACTATCAATTAATCTGTTAGTGAGCTGTTTTTCTCTGGTTTTTTATCATTACTTGATCCCAGACAAATCTGAAACTGGAGAAACAGCTGCTCACGTCGTACACTCTTAATGAATACTTCCTTTGGAGAGTCGTTATGATTGAATACAGCAATATTCTGGCCGTGGTAGAACCTGAAAGGGAAAACCAGCCCGCTATCTCCAGAGCCATTGAACTGGCTGAAAAAACTGGCGCGTCCATCACCGCCTTAATGACCATCTACGATTTTTCCTACGAAATGACCACCATGCTTTCCGGTGAGGAGCGTGAGGCCATGCGTCAGGCGGTTGTGAATGAAAGAACGGTCTGGCTTAAGGAACAACTGGCAGAGTACAGTCAGCCCATAGAGGCCGCTGTGGAATGGAATAACCGCCCTTACGAAGCCATCATCAAATATGCTATCGCCAGTAATGCCGACATTGTCGTCAAAGCAACCCGTTCTCATGATGATTTACGCTCCGTGATCTTTACCCCCACAGACTGGCATCTGGTGCGTAAGTGCCCTGCGCCGGTGCTATTGGTTAAAGAGCACGACTGGCCTCAGGATGGCAAAATTGTGGCGGCAGTCAACGTGGGTACGGAAGACCGCGAACATGCTCAGCTAAACGACCGACTTACTACCATAGCCCTTGATTACGCCAGGTTATTGAGCGGTCATGTGCATCTGGCTAACTGCTATCCGGGTACGCCGCTTAATATTGCCATTGAGGTGCCTGAATTTGACTCTGAATCTTACAATGCGTCGGTTAAAAACCACCACCTGGAAGAAATGGAGAAACACAGTAACCATTACAATATTCCACTGGATAACTGCCATGTGAAAGAAGGACTCCCTGAAAAGGTCATCCCTCAGGTTGCCAAAGAGCTTGATGCGGAATTGGTGATCATAGGCACAGTTGGACGTGTAGGCATCTCTGCTGCGCTGATCGGCAATACCGCTGAACATGTCATCGATGAACTCAACTGTGATGTACTGGCAATTAAACCCGACGGCTTTGAAAGCCCGGTAAGCTAAGCGCCGGTTTCCGTGGCAGGTATCCGTTACTGCCACGGTATGTCCCGGGCCTTATTCGGGGATGCAGCCTATCCTTGCTTCACGTATAATGGCGCCCATTGCAATATGGGTCTTTCTTTATCATGAGTTTACACATCAATAGTGCCTCGCCGGCAACGCAAACCAAGCAAAAATACAGCTTTAATAAATTACAAAAGCGCTTACGTCGTAATGTTGGCAAAGCCATTGACGATTTTGGCATGATCGAGGATGGCGACAAAGTAATGGTGTGTTTATCCGGTGGTAAGGACAGCTACACTATGCTGGATGTACTTATGTATTTGCAGCGAATAGCGCCTATCAGTTTCGACATTGTGGCGGTTAACCTCGACCAGAAACAGCCCGGTTTTCCAGAGCATATCTTACCGGATTATCTGCAAAGCCTGGGCGTTGATTACCGCATTGTTGAGGAAGATACCTATTCCATTGTAAAGGATAAAATTCCGGAAGGTAAAACGACCTGTTCACTTTGTTCTCGTTTACGGCGCGGTATTTTATACCGGACAGCAACTGAACTGGGTGCGACAAAAATCGCGCTGGGCCACCACCGTGACGACATGCTTGAGACCTTGTTTCTTAACATGTTTCATGGGGGCAAGTTAAAGTCCATGCCGCCTAAACTGGTTAGTGATGATGGCAAGCATGTGGTGATCCGCCCACTGGCGTATTGCACAGAAAAGGATATTGAAAAGTATGCTGCTGCGGTTGAATTTCCCATCATTCCCTGTAACTTATGTGGTTCACAGGAAAACTTGCAGCGACAGAACATCAAAATGATGTTGCAGGACTGGAACAAAAGGTTTCCGGGCCGCATCGAATCCATGTTCAGGGCGATGCAAAATGTTACCCCGTCGCATTTGGTTGATAGAAACCTTCATGACTTTAAAGCCATAAAAGCAACAGGTGAAGTACAACCAGAGGGTGACATCGCCTTCGATGCCCCCGAGTTTGAACCTGAGAACCGCTCTGACACTGCAGACTCCATCAATATCGTAAACCTGACGGAATAAAGTTACTATGAAAATAGGCATCGCTCTGGGCTCAGGTGCAGCCCGTGGATGGGCTCACATTGGCGTGATCCAGGCATTGGAAAAACTTGGCGTTAAAATCGACGTGGTGGCAGGTTGTTCAATTGGTGCCTATGTAGGTGCAGCCTATGCCAGCGGCCGACTTGACGAATTAAAATCCTGGGCTTCCTCGTTAACCGAATGGCAAACGCTGAGTTTAATGGGGATTGGCATTCGGCGGGGCGGACTGGCGAGCGGCCAGAAGGTCTTTGACAAGCTGTCAGACGAATTTTGCGCCCCTACCTTCGAAGCTATGGACAAACCCTTTGCCTGTGTTGCCACCGACCTGTATTCAGGTCGCGAAGTCGTTTTTAATCGGGGCGATGTCGGTAATTCGGTACAGGCGTCCTGCGCCATTCCGGCGTTATTTTCACCCATCGCCTACAACGACAGATGGCTGGTAGACGGTGCCGTAGTCAATCCGGTACCGGTAAACCTGTGCCGTCAGTTAGGCGCTGACTTTGTCATAGCAGTAAACCTGAATGCCGATTTCAGACCATTGCAGTTAGCCCGGGAAACCGCCAAGCACGAAGAAACCCAGGAAAAGAATGAACATTTCTTCAAAAAAAGTCAGGATGTAGTGCGCCAGTGGTTCTCACCAGAACCCAAAGACAACAGTAAACAGGCACCTGGCATTTTGAGTGTGATGAGCAGCTCGCTGGAAATTCTTCAGGCCCGGGTGACGCGCTCCCGTCTTGCTGGCGAGCCACCTGACATTTTGATTGAACCAACCCTGACCGATGTTGGGTTAATGGAGTTTCATCGCTGTGCGGAGCTTTGTGAAACCGGTGAACAGGTGGTAAAACGCCTGGCTGAACAAATTCGTTATCAACTGGTGCTAGATGAAGTCTTATCGCCATCAGAAGTGGATCCTGATGCACTGGAGGCACCCAAAGCACCGGATGAAGTAAACGAAGAAATCAGTTAATCACAAAAAAGGGGCCGGATAAGCCCCTTACCTTTATCTCAGCTTGTCCTTAGCGTTTTGCCAAGGCCGTAATACGCAATGGCTCAACAGGTAGTTTTAGCGATTTCCCCTGCTCTAACCATGCGTTATCCAGCATTAACATACCGTTAGTAATTGCTGGTGCACCGGGCACCTGCGCATCGAGTTCATCGTCACTAAAACGAAATGTCAGGCCTTTAACGGAAGGCATCATAAACGACAGGAATCCGCCCATTTCGTTAAAGAAAGCTTCATATTGTTGCTTAATATAGGCCAGATCTTCTGCAGTGTATTCGGTTTTTATGTATTCAGCGGTAGTTTCTATCTGCACCGACATATCACATAGATTAGCGGCTTCGCCAAGATCTATTACGACTGCTGCATCCGCTAACTTAAGCGCCCGTTCTTTGGGCACTAAGAAGCGCTGTTCAGGCGTAACGGTCAGGGGAATATCCTGCTTCTGAGTAACAATGGTCGCCTGATTAACGGGGCATAAATCACTGGTACCAACTCTCAAAAAGCCAAAGGCAAACTGCAGAGCAGAGGTATTTTCGTCGCCTATTTTATTAATGTGGCTGTAAAAGCGTTTATATTCCACTTCAATTTGCTCAGCGCCGGCGCTAAAGGCGGAGGCGAACAGGCTCAGTGCTACTAAGGTACGTTTCATTCGGTGATAAACCCTTTGTTGTATCGGATCATATTCTGAAGTTCATTAACATAGGCGGCACCACGTTCAGAATAGTTCATTAACCCTTCTGCCAGTGCCAGGCCGGTTACCGGTAATTGTGCCCGACGTAAAGAGGCTCTGATATGACGTAGCTCACGATAAGCGTCATGACGGTTAATATTTCGCATATAGGTGTAGGTAGCGCGCGATAAATTTTCAAACTTTGCCACTTCGTGAATCGCACCACTGTTGCGCCGTGCCGGTACGAATCCGCAGCCTTTTTTGTAACACCATAAGCCGAAGAAGTTATACCCCTGCTGGGCGAACCGTGAAGTCCCCCAGGCCGACTCATTCGCCGCCTGCATCAATACCAGCTCAACGGGTAAAATATCCACTTTATTTAGCAATTTAGGAATTTGCGCGTCAGCCGGTAAATCCTGATCCACGCGATACTCGTCAGCCAGCCAATCCAGGCGCTCATTATCGTCCTCTGTCAGGCTGTTACCAGCCGCCAGCTGACGCTGTAACGTTTGCAAATAGTGCCGCAAACTCAGTAAGTAATCGTTTTGCTTTTCTACTTCAGGTTTTAAATAGGCAAAAAATGCCTTTTTCTTTTCTGTGGTGTCTTCTATCGCTTTAAAATCAGGTACGGGTTGTTCGGCCTGCTCAGTTTCCGGTACATCCAGAATATCGGGCTCGCTGGTACCGGTCATCCACGCAAGAACAACAATCAGTGCCATAATGGCTATTGCGATAAGGATGATCTTACTGGTTTCCCGTTTATGCATCGAGTATCGAATCCTCTTTGGTTGGGTGTAATGATTGGGGTTCGTCATCGAAACCGAACAGATCGGCATACAAACGGCCCATTACCAGCGAATAAATCGGCCCTACCCACAATATAGCCAGTCCCATGGTGAACAGGACCAACACAAACATCATAATAAATGCGAGCAATAATAGCATGAAGGGCACCAAATACCGGTTCGTTACCCGTGCTGAAAGAATGATTGACTGCATCAGGCTAAGGCGTTTTTCAACCAGTAGCACCACCGTAAACTGGGTTACCAGGTAGACATACAACCCCGGCAGGATAAGCAGGTTAAGACCTACCTGCATAACCAGGCTGATCAGCAAATTAGCGGTTACCAGTACCAGAATATAAGGAAAATACTGAAACAGCTCATTGATACTGGTTGTCTGATGACTAACCAATTTAACGCCAAGCATCCGAAAGCCAACAATCATCGGCGTCATCAGTACCAGCATGGCAATGTCAAGCAAGCCAGCGTTACCCGACTGCATACTTTCAACCGATGTCATGTCCAGAGACAAAAGGTTAATCATTATCACTATGGCACCCAGACCAATTGCCATGAGCAAGCCCGTTGCTTTTAACAACAAGCCCAGATGCTGCTTGTAGAGGTTTTGCGCTTCGCTAAACAATTGTCGGATATTAAACTGATATTCGCCAGCCAGAGCACGTTCCAGACGGGAGCTGTTTGTAGGCGGTTGATTATTGTCGGTCAAAATGTCGTCTCATCGGGTAATCTCGCCGGGGAGTATAGCATTGCCATCAGGCTGGCCCAAACTACTAACCACCGTCTCAGAGTGTTACCAGTCGTATTGCCAGCGCCACTAATACCACTCCCATAAAACGGTCCAGCCAGTAGCCTTTATCGCCGATCAGTTTGGCGACTCTTGAAGTGCTTAACAAATAAGATAAAAAGCAAAACCAAACCCCAGTTGCGAACGCCAGATAAATGCCATAAAAAGCCTTTACAGCAAAGGGCGTTTTAATATCGATAATGGCGGTAAACAGTGATAAAAAAAACAAGGTGGCTTTCGGGTTCAGACCATTGGTTAGGAAACCGCTTACCAACGCCTTTTTAGGGCTAATCTCAGTGGTCTGACCGGTTGTAGAGACAGTGGCGGCCGAATCCGACGGGCCGGCACGCAGCGCTCCCCAGGCAAGATAAAGCAAATAGGCTGCCGACAAATAGCTGATGGTCGAGTAAAGCCAAGGAGTTGTTTTGATCACAACGCTCAGGCCGATTAGAGAATACGCAACATGCAGCAGGATCCCTAAACCAACACCAACACTGGTATACATGGCAATGCGCCGGCCGTAACTAATGCTGTTGCGCACTACAATTGCAAAATCCGGTCCCGGACTGGCGACCGCTACCAGATGCACCAACGCAATGGTGATAAACTCACTCAGATAATCCATAAGTAACAATCCGCTCAGCAATAATCCTGGATAAACCGGGCGACAAACTCCGGCAGAGTGTTTCCCGCCTGGCCGACAATTTTTTCTTCAAACAGACTGTTTTGCTGACTCGGTTCCAGGTTAATTTCGATGGTTCTGGCGCCGCTGTCGGCAGCCATCGCCACGAAATTGGCCGCTGGGTACACCTGACCGGATGTACCAACGGCTATAAATACGTCGGCCTGGGCCAGCGCCATGATGATGTCATCCATATGCATAGGCACCTCACCAAACCACACGATATCCGGGCGCATTTGTTCACCTGGCACACAACAACGACACTCTGTGGTGTCATCAAAGTCGTCATGCCAGGGGATCGCGCGACCGGTGCTGCAGCAACGAGCCGAGAGTAATTTACCGTGCATATGCAGGACCCGCTTACTGCCAGCTCGCTCGTGCAGGTCGTCGACGTTCTGGGTAACCAGTAAAAACTGCTCACCCAACGCCTGCTCTAATTCGGCCAACGCTTTGTGCGCAGGGTTCGGCTGTACTTCGGGCTGCTGCAATTGCGCCCGGCGCTCATTGTAAAAACGGTAAACCAACGCCGGGTTTGCAGCAAAGCCTTCTGGCGTGGCGACATCTTCTACGCGGTGATTTTCCCACAAACCGTTATTATCGCGAAAGGTTTTTAGGCCTGATTCTGCCGACACGCCAGCTCCGGTTAATACAACGACCCTGGGTTTATACGTATTGGTCATGATTAAACCTCAACAGGTAATGATGGATTACCGCCCCATTCAGACCAGGAGCCGTCGTAAACCGTAACCTGTTGTGCGCCGGCCTCCAGCGCTGCCAAACCAATTACACAGGCAGTTACACCAGACCCACAGGAACAAATCACCGGTTTGGTTAAGTCGATATTGTTGCCGGCAAAATATTCCCTTAATGCCGCGGGCGACTTAAGGGTTGTGCCGTTATCTAATAATTCAGTAAAGGGCACATTAACCGCCCCAGGCATATGACCACTGCGCAACCCGGCTCGGGGTTCAGGGACACTGCCCTCAAAGCGCGGACGGCTTCTGGCATCCCAGATAGAGATCGCCGACGTTTCAATCGCGGCAAGGACTCTGTCGGTGTTACAGAACCACGATCCCTCGGCAGTCGCGGCAAAATGTTGAGGGCTCGGCTCGGCGGGTTGACTGACGACTTCATGGCCAGCGGCTTTCCAGGCTGGTAAACCACCATTAAGCACTGCTGCATTGTTGTGGCCCATTGCCGTTAGCATCCACCACACACGGGGCGCACAAAACATGCCAGAGTTATCATAAATCAACACCGGCTTGTCTGTAGTTATACCGAGTTTTCCAAACAATGCGCTAAGCAATGCCTGGTCTGGTAAAGTGTGCGGGAGTGACGAAGCGTGATCGCTACCCTCACCGTCTAAATCGAACTTAATGGCACCAGGAATAAATCCATCGGCCGGATCATCAGCCTGGCCTGACACCGGGTTGGTCATCGAAGCAAACAACACAACGTAGCCAGTTAAGTTGCTTGCGCTAATATCGTTTACCGAAATAAGTCGCGGCAATGCTATCTCCCCAAGGTGCAACAAAAAATGACTGCATCACCCCATGTAAAAAGCACAAGGGTGATATGAGATATTGCTTTGGATGATTATGCCAAAATTCCGCTGATATTTTAAATTATTTACTTAATAACAGCAGGATATGGGATTCAGCCTGATGATAAGGGACCTCAGGGTAAACACTGAGCCGTTCCACAATTACCGGGAAATCACCGCTTTGCTCATTATGCTGGGCGAGAAAATCTGTGGTGATAAAATTAACAGCAGCCTCCAGTACCTTATCGCCACCGGTGACTTTGAGGCATGCGTAACGTCCACCCGGGATAGTATCGAAACGCATGTCATCCTCCAATTCCACTTGTTTTACGGGTCTTTCACAGGCCAAATCAAAACAAAAAGCTTCTGCTGCGACGGTAGTAGGATCGTTATGTAAAAAGTTAAACGTGCGATATTGGGCTGGCGGTAATTTGTGCTCCCGGCGCCAGCTAATAAAGCGCTGAATACTGCCCTTTAATGTAGCCGGATGCCCCGTATGGCGAAGTGCGCACATTTCCATTGGCGGCAAAGAGCTGATCGATACTAAAGCGTTAAAATCGTCTTCTGACAGTGATGACATAGTACTGGATTCCTCATTCCATTGACGTAAATAGGGTTGCAACGGTGGCGTTGTACTGACTTCCTCTGCTTTAAACTGACTTGGTGTGTAGCCGATTACCCGTTTAAACGCACGACTGAAACTATCCGATGACGCATAACCACATTCAAAAGCAATATCTGTAATCGATAACCACCCTCGGTAAGACAGCAAAAAGTAGCCGCGCTGAAGACGAATGAGTTCATTGAGTTTACCGGGACCGAGCCCCAGCTTTTGCTGACACAATCGTTGAAAATGACAAGGACTGTAGCCGGCTATTTTGGCCAGCTGAGTGAGGGAAATACTCTGATCGTGATGGGTTTGCAGATAATCAAGTATGTGTTGCACAGCAGCGCACCTGCTTTAAATAACTGTTGATAGAGCTACCCTATCAAACCTCAAAGTGCTCTGCCCGACAGATATTGCGATAGCGAGTTTAAAGCATTCTGATTTCGCGCTGGGGAAATGGAATATCGATGTCAGCTTGCTGTAACGCTGCAAAAATGGCGGCATTCAACGCATAACGAATTTCAAAATGACGATTTGGATCGGCCCATACCCGCACACCAAAGTTAATGCTACTGTCACCGAAGCTGTCTACGCCGATGGCCGGAGCTTTTTCTTCAGACAAGCCATCTACTGTTGTAACCGCCTCGGCAATGACCCGGGTAACCCCCTCAATATCACTGGCATATGCCACGCCAATCTCCAGTTCAATGAGCATTTGCGCAGCAGAATTGTGCAGGATCTCCCCCACTATTAATTTATTTGGGATTTGAATAGAAACATTATCTTCGTTTATCAGTATGGTATACGGCAGCATCACCTTATCTACCACGCCGGCCACTCCACATACCTGTATGGTATCGCCAACCACAAACGGTCGGGTGATAATGATGGTGAAACCTGCCGCATAGTTAGCCAGCATGCCCTGAATAGCCAGGCCAGCACCTAAACCTACCGCGCCAACGGCAGCTATGAGCGGTGTTACACTAATCCCGATATTGCCAAGCGCAATAATGATCACCAAACCCAGAAAAATGAGTTTACTGGCACCACCTGTGAAACGGCTGAGCGTAATATCGATATCACGCTTAGCCATCATATTTTCAATCAAGTTACCGATTTTGGTCGCGATCCACCATCCGACTAAAAGGATGACCAACGCACCGGCTATCTGAAAGCTATAAGTTACTGCGAATTCAATGAGGGTATCGTAAAGAACCTGTGCTTGTTTTAATTCTTCTTGCATAAGAAAGCTGATTCAGCAGGGTTAATATATTTCAGAGCATAAACAACAATCCGGCGGTTCACAAGCACGCGCATTACCACTAATCATACAACACCGGGAAGCGCAAGAATCTGCGAGCTTTTACTCTCCTTTGCTTAAAGTACTGGCGCACAACAGGCCTGCTTACAACTGGTAAGCATACTCAATGAACAGTTGATCCAGCCTGGCAACGTGCGTATTGCTAATCAGGACTACTTTGCCAGGGCCAGTCATACCATGGAACAATGCAACACCCTGCTGGATAACAAATTATCAGCGATTGTTAACCGATTTAGTGACTAATTGCATTTAACCCGTACGATATTACTGGGTTACCAGTTGCGAAAGCGATTAGAAACCTGTTTTAAAGATGTCAGCAAGACCACGATGCCCATTGCTATGAACATCGTGAATAGTTTGAGTTTGTATGGTGACGTCGCTATCTGGCAACCAGAACAACACCGCCCTGGGCATTTAACGACAACGACATCCGGCCATTATCAGGCACAACTACGTTATTGCTTTGCGTGTTATTGTTTTCGTTATCAAACAGTAATTGAACTGATTTTCCGGCCAGCATGGGCAAGGTAACGGTGAGCTCTTTGGCGGCTTTTTCGCCATTAACCGCTACCACGTACCAACTTTTATCCTGACGTCTTGCCATCACAATATGCTTTCCCGGATAGCCATCAATAAACTCAGTTTCATCCCATGTTGATGGGACCTGCCGGATAAAATCGAGCACATATTGCGGCTGCACGGTGAGGTTATTGGGGGTTAAGCCAAAATGTTGTATCGGCGATTGATACAGCACACTGGTGGCCAGTTCAAACGTGTCCGACGTTGAGCGGACTGTCCCCTGTTCCTGACTACGGGATAAGCGGTCATTTAAAAACACCGGTGCGAAATCCATCGCCGCAACTGTGTTGCGCGTAAACGGTAACATGGTTGCGTTGTAGGCATGCATATCCAGTGAATGTTGGTTAAACACCAGATTTTCAGACGCTAGTACCGCTTCAGAGGTGACAAAATTAGGGAACATACGCTCCCATCCCCTGGGTAGCGTACAGCCGTGAAAAGTTACGCCAATGCCATAGTCATTGGCATCGGAGAGAATACCTTCGTACAAAGCCATGGTGTCTTGCTTATCCCCACCAAAGAAATCCACTTTGATACCTTTCACGCCAATCTTTTGTAACCAGGCCATTTCCTGTTTACGGGCAATAGATGTATTCATTTTATCCTGAGGCGTTTGCGGCGCATCGTTCCACCAACCGTTTGAGTTATACCACAGGATCACCGCTACATTTTTATCTGCGGCGTACTGCACCAGCTCTTCCATTTTATCGCGGCCAATGCGGGCATCCCACCAGTTATCAATCAGCACATATTCAAAATTTAACTCCGCGGCCAAGTCGATATATTTGATTTGGTCGGCATAGTTAATACTGTCATCCTGCCAGACAATCCAACTCCAGGTTGCCCGGCCCATCTTATAGCTCTCGGAAGCTTCATAAAGGGGCTTAACCACATCGTAACTTACTGTAGTCTCTACGATAGGTTCTAAATTCTCACCCACGGTAATCGTTCGCCAGGGGGTGGTGGCTGGTAAGGCCATAGAAGCATAGGTATCACCAATACCTGCATTTTCCCCCGGCTGAGGAAACGAGATCTGGTAAATGCCTTCCGCATTGCCCTCGCTCAGGCGAGAACCTACATAATGGCTATCGACGCCGGTTTCAGAGACTAACACCCAGCCATTATCGCCATTCTTAAACAACGCAGGAAACGTATAACCAACACCATTTAAAGATACCTTTGCCATTTTTTCATCGTAGGTATAGGGCTCTTCATAGCTTGGCTTGGTGCCGTTCCAGCCGGACATAGGTAATGCCTGTGGCGTGATAAAAGTTGTTGCGTCATCGGGCAAATTAAAACTGGTAGCTTCACTCAGCACTTTAAAACGAGTGGCATCATTATTAGAAGTGATATGGTAGCGAAATGCGATATCGTTATCTGTCACCTGGAATGTGATACTTATTTCATCCCCTTTAGCGTTACGGAAACGACTGGTTAAACCATTCGCCTCATACGTAACCTCAGACACCTTGGCCCTATCGAGTTCATATTGTTCCAGGATGGTGTTACGTTTGCTGTCGATAAAAGTAAGCTTTTGACTAAAATCACCAATCGAACTGTTCAGCCCCAAAGGCGAGCTTTCTAAAAACACCTCACCTTTATAGGTAACCGAATAAAAAGGTTTACCTTCTGTTAGTGATAATGAAACCACCAGATGGTTATCCGGCCCTTTAATTGTATCCAGTAAGGCAGCCAACGCAGACTTGGGTGCAATAACGGCGGCCAGGCAAAGTGGCAAAATCATTGAGAACTGTTTCATTTCATATCCTGTATTAAATAGCTACTCAACCTTATTAAGCTATTATAATACATTACTACATTAACAATTTAATAACTAATCTGAAGTGGTCTGAATGAATATCAATATCACTAAACCTTGGATAATTTAGTTTTGGAAGTGATGTCTGAATAGCACATCAAAAGAATCGGGTTAACGTTCCGGCTTCTGCTAATAAAAATGGATTATAAAGAAAATAAATGGTGCCCGGGGCCGGACTTGAACCGGCACGCTGTTACCAGCGAGGGATTTTAAATCCCTTGTGTCTACCAATTTCACCACCCGGGCATGGGTTGCACTGCTGTGCTGGTCGGGCTGGGTGCCCTTAAAAAATGGAGGCGGAACCCGGAGTCGAACCGAGATCCACGGATTTGCAATCCGCTGCATAGCCATTCTGCCATTCCGCCTTTGATTGCGTTGTGACGTGAGGCCGTCTACTGCAAACGCAACATTCGAGAAATTGGAGCGGGAAACGAGATTCGAACTCGCGACCCCAACCTTGGCAAGGTTGTGCTCTACCAACTGAGCTATTCCCGCTTTGTTTTCTTACAGGTTAACTTACTGAATGGCTCACTTACCTATTGGTGCAAACTCTGCTGAGTTGCTGTGTTCCGTTCAAGTCAGTATGTCCTGCTTCGAATGTGGGAGGCATTTTACTTGCCCTAACGAAGGTGTCAACAACTAAAAAACCACATTCGACGCTATTTTCACCAAAAACGAATCGTTTGGTCATAAATCCGTCATTTAGCTCAAAAAATACTACTTTTTATGCCCTGAAAGATACGGCAATGCCGCTTTTGTATAGCTAATCATTGACCACACTGACAGCCAGGTAGCGATATACAGTAATATATAACCCAGTGTTACCCAATAAATTGGGAACCCCATAAATTCTTCCAGGCCCGACAATAATCCAATTAAGGCTAACATTTGAGCGGTTGTTTTCGCTTTACCAATAAATGAGACCTGTACGGTGTCACGTACGCCCTGGGAACCCATCCACTCCCTTAAGGCAGAAACATAAATTTCCCGCACCAGCAGTAAAATAGCCGGCACAGTAATCCACACCGAACCGTAAGAATGGGTAATCATTAATAACGCGGCAGCCACAATAAGTTTGTCGGCGACCGGATCTAAAAACGCACCAAAAGGTGTTGATTGTTGTAACTTGCGGGCCAGATAGCCGTCAAACCAATCGGTAATTGCTGCGAACCAGAAAATAAATGCTGCGGCTTCATGGGCCCACCGCCAGTCCAGAAAATACACGCATACAAAAATTGGAATAAGAACTACCCGAATTAGGGTAATTACATTTGGGATTGTCCACATAAACTACTCGGAAGGGTTTTCCTTTTTATTGTGACTATTGTCACACGATACAACCGATTAAGAAACTGCCAATTAAATTTAATATAAGGTTGCTCTTATTAGTTATGCAAATGGTCGTAAATGGTTTCGGCCAGTTCGTCGCTGATCCCCGGCACACTGGCAATTTCGTTGCGGCTGGCTTTTTTAAGTCCTTGCAAACCGCCCATGTATTTCAATAGAGATTGACGTCGCTTGGCCCCTACGCCGGGAATTGACTCCAGAGAGCTGGTTGTTTTGACTTTTTGGCGACGGTTGCGGTGGCCACTAATAGCAAACCGGTGCGACTCATCACGAATATGCTGAATTAGATGCAGCGCGGGTCGGTCGGCATTGAGCGGGATGGTGTCGTGGGTGTCAGCCAGAATCAATGTTTCCAGACCAGGTTTACGGGTGGTACCCTTAGCTACACCAATCAATAATGGCTTTTTATCATGCGGCCAGTCAGCAAAGAACTCTTCGGCCTGCCCTAACTGCCCTTTACCCCCATCGATAAACAGAATATCGGGGATTTTTTCGGCATCCTGCACATTCTTATAACGCCGCTTTAACGCCTGAGCCATGGCGGCATAGTCATCGCCGGGCGTTATCCCCTCAATATTATAACGGCGATAATCGCTCTTTAGTGGGCCTTCTCGATTAAATACCACGCAAGATGCCACGGTTTGCTGACCAGAAGTGTGGCTGATATCAAAGCATTCCATACGCTGGATCGGATCGTCCCACTCCAGCGCCGATTCCAGGTCAATATAACGGGCAAACACCGACTTTTGCTGACCATATTGGGCATCCAGTGCATTTTTAGCATTGGCTTGAGCTAACTGAAGGTATTGTTTCTTTTCTTCTCTGGCACCGCGGTAAAACCGCACCTTATGCTTCGCTTCCTGACTAAGCAGGTCGGCGATAGCCGTTTCATCTGACAGGCCCTGTGGGAGTACAATCTGTTTTGGAATAATCTTATTACCGGCCAGATAAAACTGCAGCAGAAATGCTTCGAAGATTTCACTCTCGGTAGTGGTTGAGGGTATTTTAGGGAAAAAAGCTTTACTGCCCAGCAACTGGCTATCGCGAATAAACATTACCTGAATACAGGCCATCCCGCCCCGATAGGCAAAGCCGAAAATATCCATTTCGTCCTGAGTGCCTGCCACCCACTGACGCTCCTGCACTTTACGCAGCGCACCAATCTGGTCCCGATAACGGGCAGCCGCTTCAAAGTTAAGCTGTTCACTGGCAGCTTCCATCTTATCGGCTAAGGAGTTAATCACCTGTTGGTTTTTGCCTTTCAGAAACAATCGCACCAGTTGTACCTGCTCGGCGTATTCTTCATCACTCACATGGCCTTTTACACAAGGAGCTGAACAGCGCTGCATCTGGTATTGTAAACACGGACGACTGCGAGCGCGGTAGTAACTGTCTTCACACTGGCGTACCGGAAACAGTTTTTGCATGGTACGCAGACTTTCTCTTACCGCCCAGGCACTAGGATAAGGCCCGAAGTATTCGCCTTTACGTTTTTGTGGCCCGCGGTGAAAGTCGAGCCTGGGATGTTCGTGAGCTGAGAGAAAAATAAAAGGATAAGATTTATCGTCACGTAACAGTACGTTATAGCGTGGCCGATATTTTTTGATGAAATTATTTTCAAGCAGAAACGCTTCCGTTTCGCTGTTTACCACCGTCACATCCATACGGGCAATCTGACCCACCAGGGCGATGGTTTTGGGGTTATCCAAATTTTGTTTAAAGTAGCTGGATACCCGGTTTTTCAGGTTTTTGGCCTTGCCCACATATATAATTTCATCAGCGGCGTTGTACATGCGGTACACGCCAGGCTGATGCGTTAACGATTTAAGAAAAGCGTTAGAATCAAATTCTGTCATTGAACCCTGTCAGCGACTACGACAGTTCAATAAGCTTATGGCGTAATGCCAGGTGGGTTAGCTCAACGTCGGTGCTGATTTCTAGTTTATCGAACAAGCGGTAACGATACGTGTTTACGGTCTTCGCGGCAATATGCAATTGTTCCGCGATGTCAGGTACTTTTTGACCACGGGTAATGCGAATTGCAATATCCAGCTCACGCCCCGATAAATCACTAAAAGGATTATCGTTAACCGGCGACAGCTTGCTCATTGCAATGCGTTGGGCAATTTCAGGGCTTAGATACTTCTGACCAGAGGCCACTTTATATATTGCATTGATCATCTCTTCCGGCTCGGCGTCCTTGGTTAAAAATCCAAAGGCTCCCGCCTGTATCACCTGAGATGGGATAGGATCTTCTTTTTGCATGGAGAGACCAATTACTTTAATGCTCTCACCAATGCGTAAAATCTGACGTGTGGCTTCAAGACCACCAATGCCCGGCATATTTAAATCCATTAATACAACGTCAGGCGCAAGCTTCCTGCAATTCTTTACGGCTGATTCACCATCTTTTGCTTCACATACTACAGAAAAGTCGGCAACATCCTCAAGAATACGTCTGATACCCGTTCTCACCAGGTCATGATCATCTACTAGCGCTATCTTGATCATGTATTACTCACTTCGGCTATTTTAGTCATTATTACTGAAAGGTGTCCTGTACCCTGCTCGTCTCTCACTTATTTTACGAGCTATTGCACCTTTTCCTGTGCCAATACAGCGCATATTAATCAAAAACACCGGTAAAGGTAAGACTTAATCGATGTTAATTTGCCGATAAACGTATAAACATAACCACCTTTGTTCGTTGAAATAAACAAAAATAATAATGCTGTACAGCCAGTGTTTTCTTACAACATTCAAGCTTAGAAAATACGTTGATATAGAGTGCTTTTAACCGCAATCCTGCCTTTTCGTCAAACCAATGGGGGGCTCACCCTCACTGTTAAGTTCATCAGTTTTATCAAGGCAGTAAAGAATCCACCTTCTAAAGAAGGTGGCTTTGCGTTACCCCCCTAAAAGGGGGCCTTCTATTCAAGGGCTAGCTGAGCTTGCTCTTGTCTTTCAACCTTCTCTTGGTGACGAACATATCGTCTTATGATCTCTTCGTTTATCCCAACTGAGTCAACAAAGTAGCCTCTCTGCCAAAAGTGGTTGCCCCACATCTTATTCTTTCTTAAATGCGGATATTTACTGATGAGTTTTAAAGCTATTTTTCCCTTTAACGCTCCCATCAAATTCGATATGGATAGCTTGGGCGGGACCTTTACAACTAAGTGAACATGGTCGATTTGGACATTCAATTCCATAACGATACAACCTAGTTGCTTGCAATAAACATGAATGCATCTATAGACATCCTTCCCTAGTTTATTTTTCAAAATCCTAAACCGATATTTCGGTGTCCACACTATGTGATATTGACATCGCCAGAACACATGCGATGCTTTCTCGTATCTACTCATGTTAATTTCCTTTTTGACTTCGCTAAAAATCAAAGGGAGATTTAACATGGGTGGGTATACGGGCAAAGCCCTCTCATGAATGATAACCACCTACTGAAGTAGGTGGTTTAAGACGGGCAATAAAAAACCCGCAACATGTGCGGGTTTCTTTAATATGGCGGAGAGTGAGGGATTCGAACCCCCGGAAGGTTTGACCCTTCGCCTGATTTCAAGTCAGGTGCATTCAACCGGACTCTGCCAACTCTCCTGAAGTGATGCGTATCATAATGATATTTTTGTGTCTGTAAAGGGAAACTTTAAGTAACTAAACCATTTGCTTAGAAAAGCGGCACTACCAGGGGGGTTGTTTAGTTCTCATCCAAATTGCCTCTGCCCCTTTTAGGGAACTATTGAACCTTAACACTCGAAGGCGTATAACTTTTATAAATATTATCTGCCTGATGCCAGGCCCGAAGGACCATTTGCATTGCCACACACGGAAGCGTCGCCCAGACTTATCATTCTTATTGTTGTTTGCCTTTACCTACCTTTTGCTGAAAGCATGCATGGTGAAACGCTCTGGGGGTTAAACAAGCATTCGCCTGCCCTGATGGATGTACTAAGAGACTACCTGATCTTTATTAAACTGGGCATGGTTTCATTGGCCGTCTATTTAATGGCCTTCAAATATCAGACTATTGAGAACACCATCAGTCATGGCGTTTTGCGAGCTGCATTCGCTATCTCGTCCTGGTTAATTGTCGCAGTGTAGATACCAATGTTGCTACTGGGGATTATGTTTCGCGGAGTATTCAGCTTACCGGCTGACTATGTGTACCGCGAACAAACATTTGCTAAAGATACCGTGTATGTCTATACCTTCGATCCCGGCGCTATGGGAAAAGCTTATCACTATTTTTTATGAAATGCCCAAAACCTCTGGGGCGCTACCAGTTAAATAAAGTGGGGAAATTAAACTGGATGCGCCATTTCAGTTTCACGCTGAATGGCGAGCAACTGATAATTTATGGGGAAGATGGCGAAACTGCTGAGTTTACGATAACTGAACACCGCTGCGAGTAATGTTGAGAATGGTATAAGTAACGAAGATGACAGAGAGTGCGAGATTCACTCGTGCCGTCGGCGGCACTTGCCCCAAAGTGGTTAATAAAACTAGCGCAGTCAGAAACCTATGCTAAAAGGTAATCCTGTCATTTTGTCGAACCAACGGGGGTTCTCACCCTCATTGTTGAGTTCATCAGTTTTATCAAGGCAGTAAAGAATCCACCTTCTAAAGAAGGTGGCTTTGCGTTAACCCCCTAAAAGGGGGCCTTCTATTCAAGGGCTAGCTGAGCTTGCTCTTGTCTTTCAACCTTCTCTTGGTGACGAACATATCGTCTTATGATCTCTTCGTTTATCCCAACTGAGTCAACAAAGTAGCCTCTCTGCCAAAAGTGGTTGCCCCACATCTTATTCTTTCTTAAATGCGGATATTTACTGATGAGTTTTAAAGCTATTTTTCCCTTTAACGCTCCCATCAAATTCGATATGGATAGCTTGGGCGGGACCTTTACAACTAAGTGAACATGGTCGATTTGGACATTCAATTCCATAACGATACAACCTAAATAATTGATCCTAACTCTGCTTCACCTTAGCCAATCCATGCTGGTTTCCTGGGAATGGCGATGCGGTCTCCATAAATCGCCGTACCCGTTGCAGCAACTCCCACATTTCTGTGCACCTGTGATTGCGAGTTACGGTTTCATGCAACGCATGCCACAGCTTTTCAATTTTATTGACCCAAGGGCTGTAGACTGGCTGGAACAGCAAGGTAAATTTGGGATTCTGCTTTAGCCATGCCTGCGTCTTTTTGCTTTTATGAATAATGTAATTGTCTACAATCAGCGTGATGGTTTTTGCCTTCCGGTACGTTTTTCTTAAATGCTCCATTAGCCGGATAAATATCTCTGAGCATTTTGAGTGTCGACCCACGTAAAGCACTTTGCCTGTGCCGGTATTTAACGCTCCGGCCAGATAGTATTTTTCATTCTGTCCCGGCGTTGGCACTAACCGCTGCTTTCCTCTGAATCCCCAATCCGCACCTATTTTGGGATTCAGATGGATATCCACCTCATCCTCGTAAAATACCGGATGCTCTGCAGAACATTTATCTAGCGCCGCTTTAATCGCTGCCAGTTTCTCTTCTTTGTGCGGGTCTCTTATCCGCAAAGTAGGCGCCGCTCTACGCCAAACAATACCGAGTTCTGGCATCCACCGTCGTAAAGTCGAGCTGTGTACACGGATCCCGGTATTCTCATGAATTACCTTCGCCAGTAATTCCGAACTCCATCGGCTACGCTGATAACCTAGGTCTTGTGGTGTCCATAGAATCAGTAAGAAGAGTAACTGCACTATAATGTCACCCGGTAAATAAGCCGGTTTGCCATGTTCTGCATCTTTTAAACCGTCTATGCCTGATTCTTCATACCACTTACACCAGCGATTAACTGATGAACGAGCTGCGCTTAGCAACTGGGCAACATCAGTTCGAGATTGCCCTTTGTGTACCAAGAGTACTGCATTCGCTCGACGACTGAAGCGCTTGTCCTTGCTATGTTGAACGATTTTCTCTAAACGGCGTCGCTCAGCCCGGTCAATCAATGATATTCTGTTCATGCTCAGTGTGGTTCTCGGTAATTTCTTTTTGGCGATTGATCTGATCGCAGAAATCACACTGAGTTCCCCCTATGGGGTGATCTACACTTAGGAACAGTTATTTAGTTGCTCGCAATAAACATGAATGCATCTATAGACATCCTTCCCTAGTTTATTTTTCAAAATCCTAAACCGATATTTCGGTGTCCACACTATGTGATATTGACATCGCCAGAACACATGCGATGCTTTCTCGTATCTACTCATGCTAATTTCCTTTTTGACTTCGCTAAAAATCAAAGGGAGATTTAACATGGGTGGGTATACGGGCAAAGCCCTCTCATGAATGATAACCACCTACTGAAGTAGGTGGTTTAAGACGGGCAATAAAAAACCCGCAACATGTGCGGGTTTCTTTAATATGGCGGAGAGTGAGGGATTCGAACCCCCGGAAGGTTTGACCCTTCGCCTGATTTCAAGTCAGGTGCATTCAACCGGACTCTGCCAACTCTCCTGAAGTGATGCGAATCTTAATGAAATTTTTATGACTGTAAAGGGTTAATTTTAAAAAACGATTTGTTTGTCTGACTTTTATACAAAAATGTGATTATTTCGCTTCTGCTAACAAAAAAACCATTAAATCCTATCTGTGATAGCTTTTACCTATTGAAAAACGGAACTAAAAGCCATACAAATGCACTAAACTATAGCGTATTATGGTTTTGTTTAAATTTGCCTATCCTATTGGAGGAAACAATGGATAATCGTTCGGTGTATACTAGTGCATCAAGGCCTTCGGTTTTAGAAACCAATAAGGTTTTACGTAATACATACATGCTGTTAGCCATGACACTATTATTCAGTGCCGTGTGTGCTGGTATCACAATGGCTATTGGCATCTCACCTATGACGTCTCTGATCATGACAATCGGTGCATTTATCACCATGTTTGTTGTGAATAAAAAAGCGGATTCGTCATCCGGTATTTTCTGGATCTTCGCGTTTACCGGCTTACTCGGCGGCTCACTAGGGTACATGCTTAGCTTCTATGCATCCATTCCCGGCGGCCCTGCCCTGATAGCACAGGCGCTAGGCGGTACCGCATTAATTTTCTTTGCGCTTTCGGCTTATGTACTAACCACCAAGAAGGACTTCTCTTTCATGGGCGGTTTCCTGTTTGTAGGTATGATGGTGGTAATTGTTGCCGCAATTGCGAATATCTTTTTCTCAGTCCCGGCCGTTCACTTAGCGATTAACGCCGCTATCGTGTTTCTGATGTCCGGTTTCATTTTGTTTGATACCAGCCGCATTATTAACGGTGGTGAAACCAACTATATCCGTGCAACGATTGGCCTGTACCTGAACATCTATAACCTGTTTGTATCTTTACTTCAGTTATTAGGTGCCTTTGGTGGCGACGACTAATCGTCTCTTTCGGTTATGAGAAAACACCCCGTTAAGGGGTGTTTTTGTTTTATGCAACGAATATCAGTGTTAATCACCAGTTCCCCGGAGTCATTAACCGCCTGTTTGGATGCCGTGGCCTTTTGCCGAGCTGCAATCGACCAAGGCCAGGTTATCGATCAGCTGTTCTTTTACCAGGGCGGTGTCTATCATGCCAACGGCCTTATGGATCCATCTTCCAGTGAAATAGATCTCCCAAAAACCTGGCAAACCCTGGCTGCAGAGCATGCGATTCCATTATTAGTTTGTGTGGGTGCCGCCAGTAAACGGGGTATAGTGGACGCCGAACAGGCCGAACAAGCGGGTTTAGCTCAATACAATTTATTTGAGCCTTTTAAACAGGTGGGCTTAGGCGAATTCTTTACGTTATTGCATAACTCGACAAAACTGGTGCAATTTTAAATGGCGACTATCACTGTATTATTAACCCAGGCCCCCTATGCTACTCAATTGGCAGCAGATGGTATTGAGTTTGCGCTGGCCTCAACCAATTACGGTCATGATTGTAATGTCGTATTCAGCGGTAAAGGTGTACTGCAGTTATTAGCAAACCAACAACCGGTAGAACGCAAGAATCAATTAAAGCAAGCACGAGTATTACCTTTCTACGATATTGAGCCAGTATACGTTTGTCAGGCGTCGTTAACCGCACTGCAGCTAACTGTTGCCGATTTAGGTATTGAAGAGGCAGAGTTAGAATTACTCGATGCGACTGCATTGCATCAGCTCTTAACGCAATCTGATCATACGGTAACTTTTTAATGATTGTACGTTATGCTTCGTTTCATCTTGATAGCAGCACGCAGGCTTTATTAAACGGTCTTACAGCGACTGATTTGGTAGTGTGTTGCGGTGACGGTGTTTATGCGTTTAATGCGCTGCGCCGTGCTTACCCTAAGTTACCATTGATGGCAATGGAGACGGATTGTGCAGAACGAGGCGTTGTGGTGGAAACTACCGTGTCATCGGTTAAACTCTGCCAGCTTCATCAACAACACCAGCAATGGATTAACATCTTACCATGAGTGACAACTTTCAGTTTGAATGGCAGGGGCAATTATACCCTACTGATAAACTTGGCTACCTTCTTGATTACCGGCAGTGGCAGCAGGACATGGTGCCGTTCTTAGCCGAGCAGGAAGGTATTGAGCTTACCGAGGCTCACTGGGAGGTGGTGTTGTTTGTCCGGGAGTTCTATCTGGAATATGAAACAAGCCCGGCCATACGCGCACTGGTAAAGGCGATGGCAGCCAAATACGGGCCGGAAAAAGGCAACAGTCGCTATCTGCAACGTCTGTTCCCCAAAGGCCCAGCCAAACAGGCCACAAAGCTGGCCGGTTTGCCGAAACCAAAGAAATGCTTATAAAAAAGGCCGCAAACTTAGCGGCCTTGTCCATTCAGTAACGGTTACTTAATTTCGGTTACGCCACCCATATAACTTACCAACACTTCCGGGATTTTTACCGAGCCATCAGCTTGCTGATAGTTCTCTAAGATAGCAACCAGGGTACGTCCCACGGCTAAGCCAGAACCATTCAGGGTATGCAGCAATTCAGGCTTGTTGGTTTCCGGGTTACGGAAACGGGCTTGCATACGGCGTGCCTGGAAGTCCAGCATGTTAGAGCAGGATGAAATTTCACGGTAAGTATTCTGTGCGGGTAACCATACTTCTAAATCGTAGGTTTTGCATGAACCAAAGCCCATATCACCGGTACACAGCAATACCTTACGATAAGCCAGCCCCAGCTTTTGCAGGATCACTTCGGCGTGACCGGTAAGTTCTTCCAGTGCGTTAAAGCTGTCTTCCGGTTTTACCAGCTGAACCATTTCAACTTTATCAAACTGGTGTTGGCGGATCAGGCCGCGGGTATCACGACCATAGCTGCCAGCTTCACTACGGAAACAAGGTGTGTGCGCAGTCATTTTAATCGGCAGGTCTTTGGCTGCAAAAATTTCGTCGCGCGCCAGATTGGTTAGCGGCACCTCAGCAGTGGGGATCAAAGACAGACCCTGCCCCTCTTCTGTGGCTGGCTGGGTGTGGAATAAATCCTCACCAAACTTAGGTAGCTGACCTGTGCCATAAAGGCTGTCTGCATTAACCAGATACGGCACATACATTTCGGTATAGCCGTGCTCCGCAGTATGCGTATCCAGCATGAACTGCGCAAGAGCACGGTGCAAGCGGGCAAATTTATCACGCATGACTACAAAACGGCTGCCGGTAATTTTAACCGACGCTTCAAAATCGATACCTTTATTCAGGCCATCGGCAATGTCCACATGATCTTTCACTTCGAAATCAAAGCTTGGGATGTCGCCCCAGGTGCTGATTTCAACGTTTTCATCTTCATCTTTACCTACCGGTACACTCTCGTGTGGCAGGTTGGGAATGCCTTGCATCAGTGCGGTGACTGCTGCCAGCACTTCGTCTAACTCGGTTTTAGCGGCTTCCAGCTTGTCTCCCAGATCAGAGACTTCTGCCAGTAATGGGGCAATATCTTCGCCCTGTGCTTTGGCTTTACCAATGGATTTACTTCGCGTGTTGCGTTCATTTTGCAAATCTTGGGTTTTGATTTGTAATGCCTTACGTTTTTCTTCCAGGGCATTAAAAGCGTCAACATCAAGCTTATAACCACGGCTGGCCAGGCGCACTGCCGTTGCTTCAATGTCGGTTCGCAAACACTTTGGATCTAACATGTTCTTTTCTTTATCCTTTGGTTAATTCCACTGCCAGCCATGCTGCAAGCAGGCAGGCACACACATTCAATAAAATATTGGCCAGGGCCTTTATCCATAACCCGTTTTCAAGCAGGGTAAGGGTTTCGATAGTAAAGGTGGAAAACGTTGTCAGGGCACCTAACAGCCCCACACCAATCAATGCCCGGTATGGCTGCTCAGCTAATTCTCCACGTTCTATAAACCCATACAATACGGCCAGTAAAAACGAGCCGATAATATTGACCGCAAGTGTACCAAAGGGCAACGCTTTTCCAAACCAGGAATCCACTAAACTGGTACAGAAAAAGCGCAAGCAGGCGCCAACGGCGCCGCCAGTTGCGATAAACAGGTAAATAGAAAGCGTATGTGACATTAGCCGTTCCGTTTTTGTTGGCTTTGGTTATTTAACTGGTCGAGGTATTCTCGTTTGGCTTTAAGCTGCTTTTCCAGGCCGCGCTCCGTAGGTTCGTAATAACGGGTAGCGGCTATTTCCGGGGGTAAATAGCATTCCCCGGCGGCAAACGCATTCGGTTCATTATGGGCATAGCGGTATTCTGCTCCATGCCCCATTTCCTTGAGTAACTTTGTAGGCGCATTGCGCAAATGCACGGGCACAGGGTAATCGGGCTTATCCCGTGCATCCTGCTTAGCCTGACTAAAGGCCATGCAAACTGCGTTACTTTTAGCTGCCAGCGCACAATATACTGCCGCCTGGGCAATAGCACGTTCACCCTCTGCAGGCCCTACACGATGATACACATCCCAGGCATTCACACACAACTGCATGGCTCGTGGGTCAGCATTGCCGATGTCCTCAGAAGATATTGCCAGAAGACGGCGTGCAACGTAAAGTGCATCACCGCCCCCGTTTAATATTCTCGCGTACCAATACAGAGCAGCATCGGGATCAGAACCCCGTACGGACTTATGGAACGCTGAAATCAGATCGTAAAATGTATCGCCCTGTTTATCATAACTGGCGACCTTTTCACCCACCGCCTGCTCAACATCACTTAGGCTTATCTGTGATTCATTGGTAAAGTCACTGGCCAGTTCAAGGTAGGTTAATAATCGTCGTCCGTCGCCGCCGGATAAACCAATCAACGCATGTCTGGCATCGTCGGCCAAGGTAAGGTTGCGCTCGCCGAGTCCGCGCTCGGTATCTGCCAAAGCCCGGTCGAGCAGAGCGTCGAGGGCTTCGTCATCAATGCCTTTAAGCATATACACCCGTACCCGGGATAACAATGCATTGTTAAGTTCGAAAGACGGATTTTCAGTAGTAGCCCCAACAAAGGTTACCACCCCGGATTCCACAAAGGGTAAGAAGGCATCCTGCTGCGATTTATTAAAACGATGTACTTCATCTACAAACAGCAGCGTGCGCTCGCCCATGGATTTATTCTGCTCAGCTTGATCCATAGCAGCGCGTATTTCTTTAACCCCGGAGGTTACCGCCGAAAGCTTAATTACCTGTGCATTGGTATAAACCGCAATCAGCTCTGCCATAGTAGTTTTACCGGTTCCCGGCGGGCCCCATAAGACCATGGAATGACAATGGGACGATTCGAGCATTTTGCGCAACGGTTTCCCGGGCCCCACCAGGTGACTCTGGCCTACGTATTCATCCAAAGTAACCGGCCGCATGCGGGCCGCCAGCGGCGCGTAGGTTTGCTGACTAAACAAACTCATGGGCGCTGATCATCTACCATAAAGCTTTCCGGCACGTCAGCGATAAAGGCCGAAGGAAAAATCGGCGTGTTAAATTCGCGCTGACTAAAAGTAATGGCGCTTTGCTGGCCCTGACTGTCGAGCATAACCAGGTTTGCCAGGCCTTTATCATCAAAACTTAAACTCAGCGTACGGATCTGACCGCCCTCAGCCTTTGCCGCAACGGAAAAGGTGTTGGGTTGGGTAGCATTAACCGTATATTGTTCCCAGGTAGCATCGTCGTTACTGGTGAGCAGCACCATTGGGTTATTATCAATCGCTTGTGCCTGCGACATTACCGTGACCTGCTCTACCCACTCATCGATATGCCATACGGTCGTCCCATCGGCTATCAGTACCGTTTCATCCGGCGACAGGGTTTCCCAGCGAAGCTTATCCGGCCGAGCCATAGTTAGATTGCCAGTAGCTTCATGGACGACTTCACCCTTTTCATCGGTAACCGACTGAGTAAATGCAGCCTTGAAGGAGTTCAGCCCGGCTAACTTTGTTTTTAACGCTTCAGCATCATCAGCCAGCGCAGATACAGAGAAAAATGACAGAGCCACTAACGCTCCGCTAAACAATGATTTCATAATCGACTTCCTGTTAGTCTCTCGGTGCCGGTGGTGCCAACACTTCACGGTTACCGTTGTGACCCGCAGGGGTAACGACACCACTTTGTTCCATTTGTTCAACCAACCGCGCTGCGCGGTTATAACCAATACGGAATTTACGCTGAACACTGGAAACCGAAGCGCGGCGGGTTTCAGTCACAAACGCCACGGCTTCATCGTAAAATGCATCCACTTCCTGATCGCCACCTTCGGGTTGCTCACCCGGTAACAGCACTTCAGCCGTGGACTCGGGATTAAGGATCTCATCAACGTACTCCGGTTCACCCCGCTTTTTCCAGTCGGCAACTACGGCGTGCACCTCGTGGTCATCCACAAATGCACCGTGCACGCGGGTGGGTACCGGACTGCCCGGCGGTAAATACAGCATATCACCCATGCCCAACAATGTTTCCGCGCCTTGCTGGTCAAGAATGGTGCGCGAGTCAATTTTACTCGACACCTGAAAAGCAATTCGTGTCGGAATGTTAGCTTTAATCAAACCGGTAATAACATCTACCGACGGGCGCTGGGTGGCCAGCACCAGATGAATACCTGCGGCCCGTGCTTTTTGTGCAATCCGGGCAATGAGTTCTTCCACCTTCTTGCCCACAATCATCATCATGTCGGCAAATTCGTCAACCACCACTACAATGGAGGGCAGTTTTTCCAGATCCGGAGCTTCTTCAAGCATACTGTCTTCGGTGCGCCACAGTGGATCTTTAATAGGCTCGCCCGCTTCAATAGCCTGCTTGATTTTGGTGTTATACCCCTTAAGGTTACGTACGCCCAATGCGGACATCAGCTTGTATCGACGTTCCATTTCCCCTACGCACCAACGCAGGGCGTTGGCGGCTTCTTTCATATCAGTGACCACCTCGGCCAACAGATGCGGGATCCCTTCATACACCGACAATTCAAGCATTTTGGGGTCAATCATGATCATACGCACATCTTCTGGAGTCGACTTGTATAACAAGCTCAGGATCATCACGTTAACCCCAACCGATTTACCCGAGCCAGTGGTACCTGCTACCAGTAAGTGTGGCATTTTAGCCAGGTCCACCACGACCGGATCGCCACTTATATCCGCGCCCAGCACCATGGTAAGTGCCGACGCATTCGATTGAAACGCTTCGCATTCAATTACTTCACTCATGCGCACCATTTCACGCTTTTTATTGGGCAATTCGAGACCAATAACCGACTTACCGGGGATCACCTCAACCACGCGGACTGAGGTGGCCGACATTTCCCGTGCTAAATCTTTCGATAGGCTGGTGATTTTGCTTACCTTCACACCCGGGGCCAGGTCGATTTCAAAGCGGGTGATCACCGGGCCGGGGTAAACCCCGACCACGGCCGCATCAATATTAAAGTTTGCCAGCTTTTCTTCCACCAAACGGGACACAATATCCAGTTCTTCCTGGGTGATGGGGTTTTCTTTTTTATCCGGCCGGTCGAGCAATTCAAACGATGGCATCGGGCCGATGTCTTCATCACCATCCGACTCACTGCGTGGCGGTCTGATTTGTTTCGCTCCCCTGGCAGCCGGTTGTTGCGGCGGTGCCGGCACCGCTGAGGGCGCTTTTTTCGGCTCCTGCGCCGACGCTGACTCCATTGGTGACTCAGTGGCTACGAGAGGCTCGTCTGTTGTGAAGGACTCCCCTGCCCCATCGTCTGTATCCACAATAAAGGGCGGTAAATCGTCATCTTCATCGTCATCCGTAGCGAAAATTTCATCGGGAATTGAGAATGTCGGTTCGCTGCGTTCCGGTTTAACCGATGTATTTTGCTTAGGTGGCGTTTTCTCAGCCACGTTTTCCGAGGGAGGCTCGGCCCGCAGACTGGTAATGTTCAGCTCATCGTTGTCTTTATCTTTGTCTTTACTGGCCGATTTATTCGGTAACGACAAGGTTGGCATATTCAGCGCTAGCAGTTTTTGCGGCGCAGCAATCGATTTACGGCCTATCCACAGGGTACTTTCACCGAGCTTATCAACGATCAGTAACCAGGAAATGCCGGTCAGCAAGGTAAACCCAACACAGCAGAAACACAACAACAGCAGCACTGTGCCTGCTACATTGAAGTAAGGGATCAGCGCCGAACTGATCACATCACCAATCAGGCCGCCGGCCGTAAAGCTGAACAAGTCGTCAAAATTAATACTGAAGATGCCGGTAAGGCCAAGCACTATCAACATTGCGCCAATCAGGCGCAAACCAATCGTCAGGTAATCCAGCTCCCGCCAGGTTTTGATATTATGGAAAATAAACCAGCCAATAAACGCACAACAAAACGGTGTGGCATAGGCTAAATAGCCAAAGGTAAAGAAGAACAGATCGGCTGTCCAGGCCCCTGTAGGGCCAACCCAGTTATGGACATCGTTCTGCAGGCCAGCCTGACTCCAACCCGGATCACCGGGGTGAAAGGAGGCTAACGCCAATAATAAAAAAAACGCCAGAGCACAGGCAATAATAATACCTGTCTCCCATATGCGTTGAACGCCAGAAAGTCGCACCATATCCCTAACTATCTCTCTTTGCCGGTGTTATTAATACGCCGGTCATTGGTTTTATATTTGCGCACGCACCCGGGTCCCAGAAGCGGGTGACCCAAAAGTTTATCATACCATCCAGACCTTATTTTGTATTAATTCGCAGGCTATTGGTACTTTTAACTTCTTCCATTACCACGTAAGTTCTTGACGCACTTACACCGGGCAACCGCAATAAGGTATCACCCAACAATTTACGGTAGCTCGACATATCGGCTACCCGGGCTTTTAACAGGAAATCAAAGTTACCCGAAACCAGGTGACACTCTTGTATATCATCGTGCTGCTGAACCGCAGCTGAAAATTCGGCAAAAATATCCACCGAGGTTTTGGTTAAGGTGATTTCCACAAACACCAGCATAGCGGCCCCCAACTGGTGTGGGTCCAGGTGCGCGTGATAGCCTTTTATATAACCCTGGGTTTCTAATCGCTTTACCCTTTCCAAGCAGGGACTTGGGCTTAACCCCACCTGTTTTGCCAGCTCAACGTTAGAAATCCGACCGTCTTTTTGCAGCATGGAAAGAATGTTGCGGTCTATTCTGTCGAGGTGTTTTGGTGTTTTTACTAACATATTAAATTCTCCAGACAGGCCTTTATGAAGAATATTACACTGGCAATAGAAAAACTACAGCAGATATATTTTAAAACCTTTAGATATACTAGCATCATTAGCAACTCAACAATTTAAACAGGCAGAGATAACTATGTTAGTTGGTGTACCAAAAGAAATTAAAAACCACGAGTATCGTGTCGGCTTAACGCCGGCAGCGGTGAAAGAGTTTGTGACTCATGGTCACAAGGTAATGGTTGAGGCCAATGCCGGCACAGCCATTGGTTTTACCGATGAAATGTATGTGGAAGCTGGCGCCAGTATCGCTGCTAGCGCCGAACAAGTGTTTGCCGAAGCGGAAATGATCGTTAAGGTAAAAGAACCACAGCCTCAGGAATGTAAACAACTGAGCCGTGGTCAGACCCTGTATACGTATCTGCACCTGGCTCCCGATCCAACTCAGACTGAGTTACTGATTGAATCCGGCGCAACCTGTATTGCCTACGAAACCGTGACCGATGCTCGTGGCGGCCTGCCATTACTGGCACCAATGAGTGAAGTAGCGGGCAGAATGTCGGTTCAGGCCGGTGCCCATTACCTCGAAAAAGCTCACGGTGGCAGCGGCACCCTGCTTGGTGGCGTCCCGGGTGTTGCGCCGGGTAAAGTGCTGGTTATAGGTGGCGGTGTGGTTGGTACCCAGGCGGCTAAAATGGCTCTGGGCCTTGGTGCTGATGTCACTATTCTGGACCGTTCACTTCCTCGTTTACGCCAGTTGGATGATATTTTTAATGGTCAGGTGAAAACTGTTTATTCTACCGTTGATGCCATTGAGCATTATTCAGCTTCTGCTGATCTGGTAGTAGGAGCAGTACTTATCCCGGGGGCTACTGCCCCTAAACTGCTTAATGAGCAACATATTGCCAATATGAAAAAGGGTTCTGTAGTCGTAGATGTGGCTATTGACCAGGGCGGCTGTTTTGCTACATCCAAAGCCACCACTCACCAGGATCCTGTGTATATCGTAGACAGTGTAGTGCACTACTGCGTAGCTAACATGCCTGGCGGCGTTGCCCGTACTTCTACCATGGCACTCAACAATGCTACCCTGCCATTTGGTCTGGCATTAGCTAATAAAGGGCCTAAGCAGGCGATGTTAGAAGACATCCACCTGTTAAATGGCCTGAACGTTCACGAAGGTAAAGTTACCTATAAAGCTGTGGTTGAAGCGCTGGGCGATCAGTTAGCAATTCAGTACACCCCGGCCATGGATGCCCTCGCCTAGAAAACAAGAGTCATTCAACTAAACAAATAAAGGGGTCAGAGTACATTAAATTAGCATTAATTAACTCTGACCCCTTTATTTTATTTGAGCGATTACAACAGGCTCTGATTAACAGCCTGCAACACGGCTAGTGGTTTTTTTGCTTGCGTAATTGGCCGTCCCATCACCAGATAGCTGACACCGGCGTCGATAGCATCGACGGGGGTCATAACACGCTTTTGGTCGCCTACATCTGCACCCACCGGACGTATCCCCGGTGTTACTAACAGAAACTTGTCATTATGCGTTTCGCGCAACATTACGGCTTCCTTAGCGGAACACACCACACCATCCAGGCCGCTGTCTGCGGTTAATTGCGCTAGCTTTTTAACCTGCTCTGCCGGTGTCACTTCAGGAACTACATCGTTTAACTGCGTCTGATCCATGCTGGTCAACACAGTAACAGCAATCAGTTTGGTTTGCGGATGTGATGATTCGGCAATGGCCTTTTTAGCTGCCATCATCATTTCCTTACCACCGCTGGCATGGACGTTTACCATCCACACGCCCATCTCAGCCGCTGCTTTACAGGCTTTAGCCACGGTGTTTGGAATATCATGAAATTTAAGATCCAGAAAAATATCAAACCCTTTAGCGATGAGGGATTTGACAAATTCCGGCCCAAACAGGGTAAACATTTCTTTGCCGACTTTTAGCTTACAGACACTGGGATCCAACTGGCTTACCAGGTCCATGGCTTTATCGACGTCATCGAAATCCAATGCGACTATCACACGGGCTGCTTGGTTCATTCTCATTACTCTCCGTCTAGACCTCTAATGGGATTAACAACCCCCCACTTTTTGCAGGATGGGCATAGCCAATATAATTTGCGACCGGAAAAACCACAGCTTTTACATCGGTATCTCGGGCGCTGTTCAATTTGCTTGGCAACCAGCTGTCTTAACTGCTGGTAGGTCGCCTTGGCATTTGCATCATCACTTAACTCACAGTACAACTGCATCAAGCGATGAAAGCCACGCATGGTCGGCGTTTTCTGCAGTTGTTCAAATAAATAGTCGGCCGCGTATTGCACTTCTCCTTTATTAGAGAACACATCCACCATAGCAAGGTACAAGGTAGCACTTTGTACCCAGTTATCGTTTAGCAGTCTTTCAAATTTCTGCCAGTCACCGGTTTCACTGGCAATCTGTTCAAGCAGCGGCACCGCTTCGATAAACCAGTTTTTATCGCGATTGGCGACCTGTACTAAGTATTCACCAGCCTCTTTTAATCGCCCCTGATCGAAGGTGACTTCACCCAGCATTAACCAGGGCCTGACGGCTTGTTCATCCACATTCACAGCTTTTTGTAACACAGATAGTGCGGCTGGTATGTCTTCATTATCCAGTTCAAGCTGCGCCTGTTCACAATAGAAATGGGCTAGCTTACTACGAATGCTGTCGTTCTCGGCCAGCATCTTTTCGGCCAGCTCGATAGCGCGGCCCCACTCTTTGGTAGTTTGATATATGGCAAACAGTTGCTGCTGCGCAAATTCGAAATGCTTATCAGAGTTAAGCAGGCTCACAAATGCGCCTTCTGCACGCTCCAGGAACCCCGCCTGCATGTAGTCCCTGCCCAGCTCTTTCAACGCTAATTCACGTTGGCTAGACTGTATTTCGTCGCGGCTTACCAAATTCTGATGTACGCGAATGGCGCGGTCTATTTCGCCGCGCTGGCGGTAAAAATTCCCCATGGCGATATGTGTTTCTACCGTATCGCTGTTCACGTTAATCATTTTAATTAGCGTATCCACGGCCCTGTCGGGCTGATCGGAAAGCAGGAAATTTAAACCACGAAAATAGTGTTTAGAAAGGATACTGGATTGTTTACGCTGCGCCTGACGAACACTGTTTCGGCCCATTATGTAACCATAACCGGCAGCTACCGGCAGCAGTAAGAATAACAACTCCAGCATAGTGCTTATTCTTTCTGTAGTTTGTTAAGCTTAGCCTGTGCCCGCATTAGCTTAACCCTGAGCGTAAGCCAGCTACTCAGAATAGCCAAAACACCTACGACAACGCCTAGCCCTAATGCAATGGCAATCAGAGATGCGACGGTCATATCAGCCTTAGCAATCAGGTAATTCACTGATATTACAGCATCATTTTGAGAACCAACGGCAATCGCCAGTACCAGAATCGCAATAATGCAGAGTAAAAATGCCAAGCCTTTCAAAAGTGTAATCCTAAATGAAGAAATTAAAATCAGGATAGCAAAATGTGGGTAGTGTTACAGCATTCACATACAAAAAAAGCACTGTTAACAGTGCTTTTTATTTTTATCTGTGCAGATATTCATCAGGCAATTGAATCATTCACCCGGTCACGTAGCTCTTTACCAGGCTTAAAGTGCGGAACGTACTTGCCGTCCAGCTCCACCGTTTCACCGGTTTTAGGGTTACGACCCACACGAGGTGCGCGGTAATGCAAAGAAAAACTACCAAATCCGCGGATTTCGATACGGTCACCTTTTTGTAAGGTTTGCGCCATCTGTTCCAACATTTCTTTGATAGCTGTTTCTAATTCCTTTGCCGGGATATGGCGTGCCTGATCAGCGAGCCGCTCAATTAATTCAGACTTGGTCATGTGTAAACCTCTTTGTCATTCAATCCATCAAACAGCCACATCAACAGGTATACGGCATTTACCGTATACCTGATGTATCAAAAAGCTTATTCGCCTTTTGCTGCTTTGAAAGCTTCAGCCATCGCATTCGCAAAGCCAGCGTCGTCTTGCTGGTTCACTTTATCGATTGCTTCTTTCTCGTCAGCCTGGTCTTTCGCTTTAACAGACAGGTTTACGATGCGGTTCTTACGGTCTACACCGGTGTACTTCGCTTCGATGCTGTCGCCAACGTTAGCCACTTCTGACGCATCTTCGATACGGTCGCGAGAAAGATCAGCTACACGAATGTAACCGTCAACTTCTTCAGCCAGGTTTACAGTAACGCCTTTGGCATCAACTGCTGTAACTGTACCAGTAACGATAGCACCTTTCTTGGTATCTGTCAGATACTTGTTGAACGGATCTTCTTCGATTTGCTTAACGCCTAAAGAAATACGCTCACGCTCTGGGTCGACTTGCAGAACAACCGCTGAGATTTCGTCGCCTTTCTTATAGTCACGAACCGCGTCTTCACCAGACTTGTTCCATGAAATGTCAGACAGGTGAACCAAACCGTCGATGCCGCCATCAAGTCCGATGAAGATACCGAAATCAGTGATTGACTTGATCTTACCAGACACTTTGTCACCTTTTTCGTGTGACTTAGCGAAAGTTTCCCAAGGGTTATCGATGCACTGCTTAAGACCCAGAGAAATACGACGACGCTCTTCGTCGATTTCAAGAACCATAACTTCCACAGAATCACCCAGGTTAACAACTTTAGATGGGTGGATGTTCTTGTTAGTCCAATCCATTTCAGAAACGTGAACCAGACCTTCAACACCGTCTTCAATCTCTACGAAACAACCGTAGTCAGTCAGGTTAGTTACCTGGCCAGTGATCCTGGTGCCTTCCGGGTAACGCTGTGCAATTTCTTGCCATGGATCGTTGCCCATTTGCTTCATGCCCAGAGATACACGTTGCTTTTCTTTGTCGAACTTAAGCACTTTAACGTTGATTTCGTCACCAACATTTACGATTTCACTTGGGTGCTTAACGCGCTTCCAAGCCATGTCAGTGATGTGCAGCAGGCCGTCAACACCGCCCAGATCGACGAACGCACCGTAGTCGGTCAGGTTCTTAACGATACCTTTAACTTCGTGGCCTTCTTCCAGGTTAGCCAGCAGCGTTTCACGCTCTGCACTGCTTTCAGCTTCGATAACAGCACGACGAGAAACAACAACGTTGTTGCGCTTGGCGTCTAACTTGATTACTTTAAACTCAAGCTCTTTGCCTTCCAGGTGAGTCGTGTCACGTACCGGACGTACGTCAACCAGTGAACCTGGCAGGAACGCGCGAACACTGTTAACTTCAACAGTGAAACCGCCTTTAACTTTACCATTGATAACGCCCTTGATAGTGGCTTTATCGTCGTAAGCTTTTTCCAGCTCAACCCATGCTTCGTGACGCTTAGCTTTTTCACGAGACAGGATAGTTTCACCAAAGCCGTCTTCTACTGCGTCTAGCGCTACGTCGACTTCGTCACCGATCGCGATTTCTAATTCGCCTTCGGCATTTTTAAATTGTTCAGCTGGGATAGCACTTTCTGATTTGAGACCAGCGTCAACAAGAACGATGTCTTTATCAATTGAAACTACAGTACCCTTTACAATTGAACCAGGGCGAGTTTCCAGTTCTTGTAAGCTCTCTTCAAAAAGTTGTGCAAAATTTTCAGTCATATGATTTAGTAATTAACTTAGGTTGACATCCACATTTCGATCCAGATAACGTGGGGTTATTAAACAAAGTCGTCACCTCCTGTGACAACGATTGCAATGGTTAACCTGCCCCGGCTTTACAGCCTGGAATTGATTATTTCCATTGCACTTTCAAAGACTTGGTTTATATCCAAATCTGTTGAATCGATCACTACAGCGTCTTCTGCCGGTACCAATGGTGCAATAGAACGATTCGCATCGCGATCATCCCGGGCTTTGATATCGGTTAAAAGGCGCGCAATATTAACATCCAGACCTTTATCTTTCAACTGATTATAGCGACGCTCCGCGCGGGCTTCAGCGCTGGCGGTCAGGAATAATTTTACATTGGCATCAGGGAACACTACGGTACCCATGTCGCGACCGTCGGCAATCAGGCCTGGCGTTTGTTGAAACGCACGCTGACGGCGTAAAAGTGCTTCACGCACCCGCGCCAGCGAAGCAATCTGGGACGCGGCAGCGCCCACTTCTTCGGTGCGAATATCATCGGTGACGTCTTCACCTTCCAGTACCACACGGCGCTGGTCGTTGTCAGTTTCAAAGCTCACATCAAGCCCTGAGGCCAACGGTACAATTGAACTTTCGTCGTCTACCGGTAGGTCATGGTGCATAGCAGCAACGGCTAAAACACGATAAATTGCGCCACTGTCTAAAAGGTGCCAACCCAGTTGTTCAGCGATCAATGCGCTAAGTGTGCCTTTCCCTGCGCCACTCGGACCATCTACCGTTACTACGGGTATTGGATGCATACCTGCTCCAGTTATTTAATAAAATGTTAATAAGAACTCGAAAACGGCGGCAATTATACCCGTGTAAGCCAAATAGGCAATGATACACGTCAATAAATACCCGGGATAATACCTAAGTCTGTAACTAACGCGTGCTGGCCCTCAGACCAGCACATTAGATAGTAGAGGTTAAATCTGTCTTAACGATGACAGATAGTGGCAAACCGGGTGAAATAATCGGGGAAAGTTTTGGCTGTACAACCGGGATCGTTAATTGTAACCGGCGTATCACTTAAGGATACCAGTGAAAAACACATGGCAATACGGTGATCATTATAGGTATCAATGGCTGCATGTTGTAATGTAGCGCCTGGCGTTACCCGAATATAATCGTGCCCCTCTTCTACTTCCACACCAAGCTTGCGCAGCTCCGTGGCCATTGCTAATAACCGGTCGGTTTCTTTTACACGCCAGTTATAAATGTTGCGGATACAGGTTTCACCTTCAGCAAATAACGCGGTAGTAGCAATCGTCATGGCTGCATCAGGAATGTGGTTCATATCCATGTCTATCCCTTTAAGCGGCGCACCATGAATAACGATACTGTCGTCAAACCATTCCACTTTCGCGCCCATAGCTTCCAGCACATCAGCAAAACGAATGTCGCCCTGTATGCTTTGCTTGCCAATGCCCGTTACTTTAACGGTACCACCTTTAATAGCGCCAGCCGCCAGAAAGTAAGAGGCGGATGAAGCATCCCCTTCCACCATAAAGGTTTCAGGCGCTACATACTGCTGACCCGCTTTAATCACAAAACGCTGATAATCCTGGTTCTCTACCGATACACCAAATTTGGCCATGGTATCCAAAGTAATGTCGATGTACGGCTTGGAGACCAACTCGCCTTTAATCGAGATTGTCGTATCTTCAGCGAATAACGGCGCCGCCATTAACAGCGCAGTCAAAAACTGGCTGGATACACTGCCATCTACCGACAGTTCACCACCCGTCAACTGGCTGCCGTTAATTTTAAGCGGCGGATAACCGGCATTTTTTAAATACTCAATATCTGCACCCGCTTCCCGTAACGCATCAACCAGGTCGCCTATGGGACGTTCTTCCATACGAGGTTCACCGGTAAGTTCAACGGTCACATCAGAAGCGGCCAGCGCAGCGCATAAAGGGCGCATCGCGGTACCGGCATTCCCCAAAAACAGACTTAGTGGTTTTTCAACAGCAAAAGCACCGCCCAAACCAGTGACTTTACACGCTGTTTTATCTTTGCTCAGACTGTACTCAACACCCAGTAATTTGAGCGCATCGAGCATATGGCGGATGTCGTCACTGTCGAGCAGGTTAGTCAGGCGGGTTTCGCCCTTTGCCAACGCCGCCAGTAATAAGGCCCGGTTAGACAGACTTTTTGAGCCCGGCACGTTGACGGTACCGTCGATTTTTTTGACCGGCTGTAACGTTAACTGCTCTGCACTCATGCGTGATGCTCCTCGAAGTCCTTCATAAAGCTTACCAGGGCTTCTACCCCTTCAATAGACATAGCATTATAAATGCTGGCACGCATCCCCCCTACTGAGCGGTGACCTTTAAGGGACATTAAACCGGCTTCTTTGGATTTTTCCAGGAACACTTTATCCAGCGCCGGATCGGCCAGATGGAAAGGTACGTTCATAATCGAGCGGTTTTCCGGATGCACGTTGTTTCGGTAAAACGACGAATCATCAATGGCTTTATACAGTGTATCCGCTTTGTGCTGATTGAGGCTGGCCATAGCTTCTACACCACCCTGTGCTTTGAGCCATTTAAATACCAGCCCCGCCAGATACCAAGAAAAGGTAGGCGGTGTGTTATACATGGAGTCATTTTTGGCCATCAGTGCGTAATCGAAAATCGACGGCGTGCTCTGGCGGGCCTTGCCTACCAAATCTTCACGTACAATCACTACAGATAAGCCAGACGGACCAATGTTCTTCTGCGCACCGGCATAGATAATACCGTATTTGCTCACATCCACCGGCCCAGACAAAATATTCGACGACATATCTGCGACCAAAGGCACATCACCGGCCTCCGGCAACCACTTGTAGGCAATACCATCTACGGTTTCATTCGGGCAAAAATGCAGATAAGCCGCGCGTTGGTCGATGTCGGCAGCTGCTGGCTTCGGCATAAACTGATAACCGTTATGATCGACGACCTCGCCAATCACTTTGGCATTATTATACTTTGACGCTTCTGCTACCGCGCCTTTAGACCAAGAGCCACTCACCAAATGCAGAGAGATATCATCCTGATTTGAAATATTTAGCGGAACCGCAGCAAACTGCCCGCGCCCGCCGCCTTGCAGAAACAGGACCTTATAGTTTTCCGGCACGTTCATCAGATCGCGCAGATCCTGTTCGGCCGTAGCGGCAATTTCGATAAAGTCTGCACCGCGATGACTCACTTCCATCACCGAGCAGCCACTGTCACGCCAGTTAATAAATTCCTGTTGTGCCTGCGCCATCACTGCGGTCGGCAGCATGGCCGGGCCAGCACTAAAATTGAATACGTTTTTCATGAGCTTCTTAAATACTGTCAGGAAGCACTATTACATACCAGCAATCTTACGACTGGAGGAATAATGCTTTCATACACTAAAAAACAAGCGGCACTAAGAGCCGCTTGCGATGCTTGTTGTATCCTTTAACGCAGGATTATTCGTCTGTCGTTGACTCATCTGCGCCGTCTTGTGCGGCGTTGGTATCGACGGCTTCTGCTTCGCCGCCTTCGTCTTCGATTAATTCGGCGTCTTCGATTTCTTCAATGCGTTGTAATGCAACCAGTTGCTCGTTGTCACCGGTACGGATCAGTCTCACCCCCTGGGTGTTTCTCCCAACGGTAGACACTTCACTCACCCGGGTTCTTACCAGCGTGCCCGCATTACTGATTAGCATGATTTCGTCGTTTTCATCTACCTGTACCGCACCAACTACCTTGCCGTTACGGTCTGAGACTTTAATTGACACAACCCCCTGGGTTGCGCGGCTCTTAGCCGGGTAATCTTCCAACGGCGTACGTTTACCGTAGCCGTTTTCGGTGGCGGTCAGTACCGCACCCTCACCACGAGGCACAATTAACGACACCACTTTCTGGCCATCAGGCATCTTAATACCACGCACACCTGTCGCAGTACGACCCATCGGACGCAACGCTAGCAGTTCTTCACCGGTTTCCGGATCCAGTTTAACGGCGCCGGTTTCAGAATCGCGCAGCTTCTCATTAAAGCGTACGACTTTACCGGCATCAGAGAACAGCATGATGTCGTCGTCACCATGGGTAATAGCAACCCCAATCAGTTCGTCACCTTCATTCAGGTTAACGGCGATAATACCGCTTGAACGAGGACGAGAGTACATGGTCAGGCTGGTTTTCTTCACCACACCGTTGGCAGTTGCCATCAGGACAAACTTGTCTTCTTCAAATTCTTTAATGGGCAGAATCGCGGTGATACGCTCATCATCTTCCAACGGCAGAATATTGACAATCGGACGACCACGGGCATTACGGCTGGCCAGTGGCAACTGATATACCTTCAACCAGTACAGTCGACCGCGGGTTGAGAAACACAGGATGTGATCGTGAGTATTGGCAACCAGCAGTTTCTCGATGAAATCTTCGTCTTTCATCTTGGTGGCTGATTTACCGCGGCCACCGCGACGTTGCGCCTCGTACTCTGACAGTCTCTGGTATTTCACGTAACCTTCATGAGAAAGGGTTACCACCACTTCTTCACGTTCGATCAGGTCTTCTAAATCAATATCGTGGCTGGCCGCCGTGATTTCTGTACGGCGTTCATCACCAAACTCGTCACGTACTTTTTCCAGCTCTTCGCGAATCACTTCCATGAGACGCTCAGGACTGCCCAGAATGTGAAGTAACTCAGCAATCAGCTCAAGCAGTTGCTTGTATTCGTCGAGGATTTTATCGTGTTCAAGACCCGTTAATTTATGTAAACGCAGGTCAAGAATGGCCTGAGCCTGTTGCTCAGTCAGGTAATATTTGCCATCACGAATTCCAAATTCAGGCTCCAGCCAGTCAGGACGCGCGGCATCATTACCGGCCCGTTGCAGCATCTCTGCTACATCACCGAGCTCCCAACCAGAAGCCACTAACGCTTGTTTCGCTTCTGACGGACTTGGTGAGGCTTTGATCAGCTCAATCACCGGATCGATGTTAACCAGCGCAATGGCCAGGCCTTCAAGGATATGCGCGCGGTCACGCGCTTTACGCAGCTCGTATACCGTTCTGCGGGTAACCACTTCACGGCGGTGTAGAACAAATGCTTGCAGAATTTCTTTTAGGTTAAACACTTTTGGCTGGTTGTTATCCAGCGCCACCATGTTAATACCAAATACGGTTTGCATCTGGGTATTGGCATACAGGTGGTTAAGCAGGACTTCAGCCGACTCGTTGCGTTTTACTTCAACAACGATACGCATACCGTCTTTATCAGACTCGTCGCGCAATGCAGAAACGCCTTCAATACGTTTTTCTTTAACCAGCTCGGCAATCTTCTCGATTAAGCGGGCTTTGTTTACCTGATACGGAATTTCCGTAACGATAATAGTCTCTTTACCGTTGTCTTCGGTTTCGATTTCAGCACGGGCACGCATGTAGATTTTACCGCGACCAGTCCGGTAAGCATCAACAATGCCTTTTCGACCGCTGATTAATGCAGCAGTTGGGAAATCCGGACCTGGAATGTATTCCATTAACTGATCGACATCCAGGGATGGCTCGTCAATTAAAGCAATACAACCGTTCACAATTTCGGTGAGGTTATGCGGTGGAATGTTAGTTGCCATCCCTACAGCAATACCCGAAGACCCGTTTACCAGCAGATTAGGAATTTTAGTTGGTAATACGTCCGGGATGTGCTCTGTGCCATCATAGTTAGGCACAAAATCTACCGTTTCTTTGTCTAAATCAGCAAGCAGCTCGTGGGCAATTTTTGCCATGCGCACTTCGGTGTAACGCATTGCAGCGGCGGAGTCGCCGTCGACCGAACCAAAGTTACCTTGTCCGTCAACCAGCATGTAGCGTAAGGAGAAAGGCTGCGCCATCCGAACGATGGTATCGTATACGGCAGAATCACCGTGAGGGTGATATTTACCGATGACGTCACCCACCACACGGGCAGACTTTTTATAAGGTTTGTTAAAGTCATTCTTCAACTCATTCATGGCAAACAGTACACGGCGGTGTACTGGTTTTAAGCCATCACGTACGTCGGGCAGCGCGCGCCCAACGATAACGCTCATCGCATAATCCAGATACGACGTTTTGAGCTCTTCCTCTATATTAACGGGGAGAATTTCTTTGGCGTTATCAGTCATAAACTGCTTGGTCCCTTATTATAAGTTTGTCGCAATCCTGCAGATACCTGACGATCCTGCGCCCGGATCCCCTTAGATCACGCATTGGGGGTCTTCTAATTAACCAATGAGTTTATCACCCAAATCAGCATTTATGTAGTGATTAATGCATCCTTACCTTCACTTATTTCCTAAGCGTTTAATTTTTGCGCGATTGCCAAACCAGGTCGTAAATAAGCCATGTGCAGATTGCCAATTTGCGGTAATGTAAAGCGGATTTTGAACTTCAGGTAAGATAAAAACTCACGCTCATGACAGAAACACAGCAAAATGTAGATCAAACGGAAATCGACAAGTTTTCTGAAATCGCAGCCCACTGGTGGGACCCCCTAGGGCAGTTTAAACCTTTACATGCCATCAACCCGTTACGCCTTTCCTTTATAGAGGAAACATGCGAAGGGGTATTCGGCAAAAAGATTCTCGATGTAGGCTGTGGCGGCGGCATTCTTGCGGAGTCGCTGGCACAACGCGGGGCCGAGGTTATCGGTATAGATATGGCCAGTGCCTCGTTGGAAATTGCTCAGCTACACAGCCTGGAAACGGGTGTTAAAGTGGATTATCGCTGCGTGAGTGTTGAAACCCTGGCCGCCGAACAGCCCGAATCCTTTGATGTGGTAACCTGTATGGAGATGCTTGAGCATGTGCCCGACCCGGCTTCGGTTATCAGTGCCTGTGCCAAGCTGGTAAAACCTGGCGGCAAGGTGTTCTTCTCTACATTAAACCGTAATCTTAAAGCCTATCTGATGGGCATTCTGGCAGCGGAATATGTATTACAATGGGTGCCGAAAGGTACGCATCAGTACCAGCGCTTCCTGAAACCGTCTGAGTTAATGAAAATAGCCGATCAGGCGGGATTGTTTACCCGAGCAGCCACCGGTTTGCATTATGATCCCTTCAATCAGGCGTTTGTACTATCCGATCGGAACGTTGACGTCAACTATATTTTGCAATGTGAAAAATCTTGACGACACACAAGATATAGTGTCCTGATTTTTAATTGAGCACTATATATCGCATTTTTATAAAAATTAATTATTCGGAATAAATTGTTTTAAGCGATCGCAAAAAAAATCTAAAGTGCTTGCATTCAGTCAAATATTGCTTTGTTCAAACGTAAAAGGTTAGTCAATACTAACCTTTTGCCGGCCTTCATTTGATCGCTGAATTAAGCACCAGATATTGGGTTGCATTAAAGTCAAAACCTCACTATCTTGTGTTTATCCGATAGCAGTCTTGTTTAAAAAATCGACTGATGTAGGTATTTCTCAGGCGGAATAAACATTCACGGATCGGAGTGATCGCCAATGGATCCCTTCGAAATTAATAATTTAAAACAAATTGGGCAGTGCAAACTTGCCCCGCGAATAGCGCTAACTGACATACGGCCACAAAAATGAATGACAATTTATCAGTCACCAAACGCAATGGTGAAAAAGAGCCCATTGATCTGGAGAAAATTCACAAAGTTATTACCTGGGCAGCAAAGGGACTCAACAATGTCTCTGTTTCACAGGTAGAAATTAAAGCCCACATTCAGTTTTACGACGGTATCAAAACCGCCGAGATCCATGAAACCCTAATTAAATCAGCGGCGGATCTTATCTCAACTGAAGCTCCGGATTACCAGTATCTGGCAGCACGTCTGGCGATTTTCCACTTACGTAAAAAAGCGTTTGGTGAATTTGAGCCACCTAAGTTGTTTAACCATGTGGCCCGTATGGTCGATATGGGTAAATACGATACTCACCTGTTAGAAGACTACACACCGGAAGAATTCGCCGAGATGGATAGCTATATCGATCACTGGCGTGACATGAATTTCAGCTATGCGGCCGTTAAACAGCTGGAAGGTAAATACCTGGTTCAGAACCGTGTCACTGGTGAGATCTACGAAAGTGCTCAGTTCCTGTATATTCTGGTAGCGGCCTGTTTGTTTGCCAACTACCCGAAAGAGACTCGTCTGCAGTATGTGCGTCGTTTTTACGATGCCACATCGACTTTTAAGTTGTCTCTGCCTACCCCGATCATGTCGGGTGTGCGTACCCCTACCCGTCAGTTTAGCTCTTGTGTATTAATTGAAACCGGCGATAGCCTTGATTCAATCAACGCTACCGCCAGTGCGATTGTTAAATATGTGAGTCAGCGCGCTGGTATAGGTGTTAACGCTGGACGTATTCGTGCACTGGGTAGCCCGATTCGCGGCGGTGAAGCCTTCCATACTGGTTGTATTCCTTTTTATAAGTACTTCCAGACAGCGGTTAAGAGCTGCTCTCAGGGCGGTGTTCGTGGTGGTGCAGCAACGCTGTTCTATCCGTTATGGCATATGGAAGTTGAATCACTGCTGGTACTGAAAAACAACCGTGGTGTAGAAGAAAACCGTGTGCGCCACCTCGACTACGGCGTTCAGTTTAATAAGCTGATGTATCAACGCATGATGAAAGACGACTACATCACGCTGTTCAGCCCATCTGACGTGCCTGGCCTGTACGACGCTTTCTTTGCCGATCAGCCTAAGTTCGAAGAGCTGTACGTTAAGTACGAGCAGGACGAGTCAATCCGCAAAAAACGCATTAAAGCCATGGAATTGTTTGGCTTGTTTATGCAGGAACGTGCCAGCACCGGCCGTATTTATCTGCAGAACGTGGATCACTGTAATACGCACAGCCCGTTCGATCCGAAAGTGGCGCCGGTTCGCCAAAGCAACCTGTGTCTTGAAATCGCGCTGCCAACCAAGCCGCTCGAACACGTTAACGACGAAAATGGTGAAATCGCGTTATGTACGCTGTCTGCCTTTAACTTAGGCGCCATTAAATCACTGGATGAGTTTGAAGAACTGTCTGACCTGGCCGTTCGTGCACTGGACAGCTTGTTAGATTATCAGGATTACCCGGTACCGGCCGCTTACAATGCCACTATGGGTCGTCGTACACTGGGCATTGGTGTGATTAACTTTGCTTACTACCTGGCGAAGAACGGCGTGAAGTACTCAGACTTCAGTGCCAACAGCCTGGTGCATAAAACCTTTGAAGCCATGCAGTATCATCTGCTTAAAGCGTCGAACAACCTGGCGAAAGAGAAAGGCGCATGTCCTAAGTTTAACGAAACCACGTATTCGCAGGGCGTACTACCAATCGATACCTATAAGAAAGACCTGGATGCAGTATGTAATGAGCCACTGCACCTTGACTGGGAGAGTCTGCGTAAAGACATCGTAGAGTATGGCTTGCGTAACTCTACACTGTCAGCACTGATGCCATCAGAGACCTCATCGCAGATCTCTAATGCCACTAATGGTATTGAGCCGCCGCGCGGCCATATCAGCGTTAAGTCCAGTAAAGACGGCGTACTTAAGCAGGTTGTACCGGAATATGAGCGCTTGAAAGACCAGTATGAACTGCTGTGGGATATCCCGTCTAACGATGGCTATCTGCAGCTATGCGGAATCATGCAGAAGTTCGTCGATCAGACGATTTCAGCCAATACCAGCTATAACCCGTCTAAGTATGAGAATGGCAAGGTACCGATGCGATTGTTGCTTAAAGACCTGCTGACCGCCTACAAACTGGGGGTTAAAACGCTGTATTACCATAACACCCGTGACGGTGCTGCCGATGCCCCGGTTGAAACAACTACCGCCGCAGCAGCCAAACCAGCCGCTCAGGAAGTCGTGATTGAAGACGACGACGATTGCGCCGGTGGTGCTTGTAAAATATAACCATTGTTCATTTGCCCGGCGCCTGCCGGGCTTCTTATTGCGCTAGTGAAGTGATAATAAAACATGAAATACACCACGTTTAATCAGCAAAATGTGAATCAGCTCGATGAGCCGATGTTTTTTGGTAACCCGGTTAACGTAGCCCGTTACGACCAACAAAAACACCCCATTTTTGAAAAGCTCATCGAAAAGCAAATTAGCTTTTTCTGGCGCCCGGAGGAAGTGGATGTCACCCGTGACCGGGTCGACTTTCAAAAACTGACCGAGCCAGAAAAGCATATTTTCATTTCTAACCTGAAATATCAGACACTGCTTGATTCGGTGCAGGGCCGCAGTCCTAATATCGCATTCCTGCCGATTATCTCGTTGCCAGAACTGGAAACCTGGGTAGAGACCTGGTCGTTCTTCGAGACGATCCACTCTCGCTCCTACACGCATATTCTGCGGAATCTGTTTACTGATCCGAGCAGCATTTTTGAAGATATCGTGGTGAACGAAGAAATTAAGCGTCGTGCAACGGATATCTCTAAGTATTATGACGACCTGATTTATGCTACTCAGCTATGGCAAACTCAGGGCGAAGGGATGTATACCAACGATGGTCAGCCCTACCCGGTTAACATGCGCGAGCTGAAGAAAAAGCTGTATCTGTGCATGAACTCGGTAAACGCATTGGAAGCCATTCGGTTTTATGTATCCTTTGCCTGTACTTTCGCGTTTGCTGAACGTGAGCTCATGGAAGGTAATTCCAAAATCATCCGCCTGATTGCCCGCGATGAAAACCTGCATCTTACCTCCACGCAACATATTCTGAATCTGTGGGCCAAAGGGAAAGATGATCCTGAAATGGCTGAAATCGCGCAGGAATGCGCCAATGAAGCAAAAGAAATCTTTATGAAAGCGGTAGAGCAGGAAAAGCAATGGGCTGAATACTTGTTCCAGCATGGTTCTATGATTGGCCTGAATAAAGAAATTCTGTGTCAGTATGTTGAATACATTGCTAACCAGCGTATGGCGGTTATCGGCATGGGCCAGCCCTATGAAGTAACGTCTAATCCGCTGCCATGGATGAATAGCTACCTGATCTCCGACAACGTTCAGGTAGCACCACAGGAATCAGAATTAAATGTTCACAGGCTAAAATCCCCGTTAAATTGCTATGATGAACCATCGAAGTTGGCAGCATAAGGGAGTTTTGACAGATGAAATTTAGTACCTTCAACCAAGTAAAAAATAATCAACTAATTGAGCCAATGTTTTTCGGAAATCCTGTTAACGTTGCTCGCTTTGACCAACAAAAACACGCAATCTTCGAAAAAATAACTGAAAAACAGATCTCATTTTTCTGGCGTCCAGAAGAAGTAGATGTATCTAAAGATCGTATCGACTTCCAAAAACTTTCAGATGCAGAAAAGCACATTTTCATATCCAACCTGAAATATCAAACTTTACTCGACTCGGTACAAGGCCGTAGTCCAAATATTGCGTTCCTACCTATTGTTTCAATACCTGAGTTGGAAACATGGATCGAAACATGGTCGTTCTTTGAAACTATCCACAGCAGGTCGTACACACATATTTTGCGCAATGTTTTCTCAGATCCAAGCCCAGTTTTTGATGACATCGTTGAGAACTCTGAAATTCAAAAAAGAGCAACAGATGTATCTAAATATTATGATGATCTGATTTTTGCCACACAACTCTATCAAACACGAGGAGAAGGCGTATTTGAAGTAGATGGGGACATTCACGATATTACGTTGCGAGAATTAAAAAAGAAACTTTTCCTGTGTATGCAATCCGTAAATGCCTTGGAGGCAATACGCTTTTATGTCTCTTTCGCATGTACATTCGCTTTCTGCGAGCGGCAGTTAATGGAAGGAAATGCAAAACTACTTCGCTTAATTGCACGAGATGAAAACCTTCATCTTAGTTCGACTCAACACATAATTAATTTATGGTCGAAAGGTAAAGACGATCCTGAAATGGCTGAAATTGCAGAAGAACTGAAGCATGAAGCTACTCAGATTTTTGTGAATGCAGCAAATCAAGAAAAACAATGGGCTGAATATCTATTCCAATATGGCTCTATGATTGGATTGAACAAAAATATTCTTTGTGAGTACGTTGAGTACATTGCCCACATGCGAATGAAAGCCATAGGATTAGATTCTCCTTTTGAATCCAAGTCAAACCCTCTGCCATGGATGGACAATTATTTGATATCTGATAATGTACAAGTGGCCCCTCAAGAGTCAGAGATAGCATCCTACGTTATTTCTCAAATTGATTCGGAAGTTGCATCATCAGACTTTGATGATTTTGACTTATAGAAATTGTCAAAAATTATCAAATGTAAGACAGTAAATGGCACTAAAAATGTGCCGTTTATTGAAGGCTCTACAATTCTCGAAAGTCTAGAAGCAGCACAGTTACCGACTAATTCGCATTGCAGAGATGGCTTCTGTGGTGCATGCCGCTGTAAGTTAGTATATGGGGAGATTAACTACACAGTAGACCCTCTTGCCTTTATCGATGACGACGAGATCTTACCCTGTTGTGCAATAGCTATTTCAGATATAAATATTGAACTTGAATAATTCACTATAGTCGTTGGAAATTAATTTCCTACGACTATAGTGAATCAGCAAGCGAAGCGCGGTAGATAGACTCGGGTTCTACCCAGATTTTACGGACACATCCATAAAGAGGCATACTATGCCTGAAAGGAGTGTCTATGACCAAACGAAGAAAGTATTCCCCAGAGTTTAAACGCGAAGCGGTGTTACTAGCACAGCAGCCTGATGCCAGTTGTCGTCAGATTGCATTGGATATCGGTATCAATCCCAACCTCCTGAGTCGCTGGAAGCGTGAAGCTGAGCAGTCCAAAGATAAAGCAAGCATTTAAAGGCAGCGGCTCCCCTCGTGATGAGGAAATGGCAAGACTGAAACGCGAACTTGCCAAAGTTAAGAAGGAACGGGATTTTTTGCGCGAAGCGGCAACGTTCTTCGCCAAAGAGTTACCGTAAGGTATCTGGCGATATCGCGGTGCCGCGAAGCCTTCTCTGTTCGTCTTATGTGCCGATGTCTGAACGTCTCTCCCAGTGGTTATTACGCTTGGGTGGAGCGTCAACCGAGTGCGCGAGAACGGGCAAACGCAAAACTGCTAAAGCGAATGCGCGAAATCCATGACGACAGTGGCGGCATTATTGGTGCGCCTCGTATGCACGAAGACCTCCTGGCTGAAGGGATAAAGGCAAGTTTAAATCGTGTAGCCAGGTTGATGGCTGTGAATGGACTTTATGGTTGGCCGCGTAAGAAGGGCCGAGGTGCAAAGCGCAAATCAGTGCGACCACTTGGACTATCCAACCATTTAAAACGTGACTTTTACGCCTTTGAGCCAGAAACCAAATGGGTGACCGATATCACCGAGGTCGGCACGCTGGAAGGAAAGCTCTATCTGTGTGTCGTGCTGGATCTGTTCAGCAAACTCATTGTTGGCTGGTCGATGCATCATCGTCAGGACCGTTACATGGTGATGCGAGCTGTTGAGATGGCCGTATGGCAACGCCAGGAACAACATAACGTGATCCTGCACTCTGATCGCGGTACACAATTTACCAGTGGCGATTATCAGCGACTGCTGAAGCAGAAAAATTTAACCAGCAGCATGAGCGCCGTTGGACATTGTGCAGATAACGCGGCCTGTGAAGGGTTCTTCGGCGTGTTGAAACGTGAACGCATCAACTACCGACAGTACCGAACAAGAGACGAAGCCAGAGCAGATATATTTGATTATGTTGAACGGTTCCATAATCCGAGAATGAGACGTAGACTTGCTAATCAAGACAACAAGTTTACGTCTTTATTAAACCGTCCGTAAAAACGGGGTAGAACCCCTCTGTATTTCCGATATCAAGTGGATAATAATACGCAGCAAGAATAGGTTCGATTGATATTCAATTTAGAGCTTAAATGAAAGCCTACTCACTCTACGAGTACGCTTTATTTAGTTAGACTTGACAGTCAAAGATGATGCATCATCGGTTTCAACCAGCAGCATTTTATAAACACCTTCTCCATATTCATTGACCGTACTGTTTGTGAATATGTAGTTTTCACTAAATTTCGATAAATTTTGATAACTCTCAGTAGCTTCCGCATCACCAGTAAACGTAACAACACATATTTTATTGGCGCACGAGAAGCGTTCAGAGTGCGTAGTATCGGCGTATTCTTTATAAAAATAGTCGCTCAGTTTGTTTTTTCGCGAAACAGACTTTTCATTGGTGCCAACTTCATCCAATGCATCCATTATTTCATTAAAGTCTTTTGCCTTAAAAAAATTATCCAGCCCGCTTTTTAACAAATGCCCATCTTCATTAACAAAGTGATCTTCCGCACTTTCAATAGAATTAAAGGCATCACCCCACTTTATTGCATTTTCATCGGTAGATTCAGTTAGATTCTTTTGCTCTCTGTCTTGGGCGGTAGTCGATTCATCTTTGTCCTGAGAAATCAACATAACATCTTGTTCTTGCGTTTCGTTTGTCTCTATTTTTGTAGCAGAGAGCGCTGACATGTGCTTTTGTCTTTCTAATTTGGATTGGGCATGCTCACTTGTCGAATTGGAATTCTGAGTGGGATTAGAAGGGGATTCCTGATCATACAGAATGTAACTGACACAACCTATTAGAGCAATAACTACAACAGAATATGATAAAAGTGCTTTTTTTGTCATGATATGAATCATTCCTTGAGTTTTCATACATAAAGAGCGTAGTGGATAACTAGGCTCAACAATAATTCACGTTTTTAATCGCTACTTAAAAAGTACAGTGAACCTGTCCACCACCGCAACAGCTCAACTTAACAGTTCCGTCGTCGAAAATCTCTGCCGTCATTTGCCCCGATGTACAAGTGCACGAATACGCGTTGACACTGGTAGCCAAAACTAATGACGCGATGAACATACCTACTTTTGTAACTTTTTTCAAATCTCCTTATCAATATATATAGCCAACTTACCTCGTTAGCATATTTAGGCTACTATTGTTTATCGTTCCGTTTGTTTTTCAAATTATTGCGATTATAAATTAAACTAAATTATCTATAAATCAAAATCTTTAGTCTTTTTGTTTCGTTTAACCGACAGTAGTTCTTGCTCAATACGAGCCTGCCAAGTTATCCTCATTTTTTCAGACTCTTTCAGTCTATCTACCCTATCTGTTCCTGCAAGTGCTTGTGAGTATTCAAGGTAAGTACGTTGTGATTCTGAACTAATATGACCCAACTTGTCTTTGGGATGAATCCGATCAGCAGATTTTGCAACGTTTGGATTATTATTCAATTTAAGTTGTGTTTCATACTCATTTTCTGATTCTTCGATAGCGAATAGGTGTCTGAAAACATGAAGCCGCCTTACGGTGTGGCCATCCAAGTTTTTTCGCGTAGTTGCTGATTCTTTTAAACAGATATTGCTTTTTCATATCTGATCCATTTCGATTAATAAACAACGCCCCAGACCATTTTAGTGAAAGTTGATTTTCCTTTAAAAATGGATCCAATGAATCATTAATGAATAAGTAAATTTTAAGAGCTAGAGAATAGTTAATCTCGAACGAGAACTTATAACCAAACTTTTTTTTTGCTGGTGTTATAGACATTTTTCCCAGTATCTTCCGCATCGGTGATGTCCCTAAACTGGGAAGCCTTTAACGATATAATGCTATTTCTCCTGAAGGCCGAAGACCTAGGGAAATGGGATTAGCCCCCAAGTCTGCTGCTGTGGCCGGGGTTTTGGCAACTTCATGGTAATCCTGCGGAGCATTTATTGCTGCAGACGTGGTAATTTTCACATCTTCTTCCAGGTTTTCGGCAGACAACTCAGCTTCCTGAATGGTAGCACTGGCCATGCCCCTAAACTATCCCAGGATATTCGGCCCTGATAGGCGCTTACGGAATTCTGACCCAAGACCGCCAGAATGACATCCTGATTGATGTAATTATCTCTACATCTGTCTCGCCGGTGAAAATACAATACGACCGTCATTGTCCAGCTCGCCGTCGCCGCTATAAGTGACTGTAGTCCCGACCGAATTAGCCGTATTAATGTTAGTTGCGTCATAAGCGGCCCCTGAGCTAACCCCATTGACGGTTCACTCTGTTACTTTCTCAACAATATTAATGAATTGGTCAGCCGTAACAAGATAGTTGCCGGGGCCTGGCAAGGAAGAAGTGTTTCAGATAACACTATTAACACTGCGATCATTATCCTGCATTATTCACTCAACCCCGCATGATAAAAAACCACTTATGCGACGATTTTTTTCACCCAAATTACCATGGCAACACCACCGATAACGGCCAGTGAACTGAAGATGATTCTGAGTGTGACCGTTTCTTCTAAAAACAACCACCCGGCGAAAACCGCCAGAACCGGCACGGATAATTGTAATGTCGCGGCCTTAATCGCTGCTATATGCACCAGAATGCTATACCACAAGGCATATCCTAATGCCGAGGCAATCGCACCTGAGGCAACTGCGTAAGCCATGCCCTCAGTATGAAGCTCCCCTCCCGGCCAGAAGATGACTAACAATACCAGCGCCAGCGGCATGGCGCGGATGAAATTACCTGCGGTGGCCTCAATGGGAAGTTTAGCCCCCTTACCTTTTAACGAATATACACCCCAGGCAATTCCCGCCGCCAGCATCATCAGCGCGCTGGAAAGCTGCGGTGCCGCCGCGTTAGGCAGCAGCAGCAGTACCAGTCCAACCAGCGCGAGCAGAAATCCGCTCCATTGCAGCGCGCTCATTCTTTCACCTTTAAACAGCCCCCAACTAATCATAGTCACCTGCACTGCACCGAAGAGCAGCAAAGCGCCGGCCCCTGTGGTCATGCTGATATAGGCAAACGAAAAGCCGGCAGCATACACAAACAGCGCTATAGCCGAAGCCATATTGCCTTCTTGTAGCGGTTTTCGGTTACGCGTAACCACCAGAAGGGTTAACATCAGCGCACCACTGGTTAATCGCCAGAAGGTGAAGGATGCCGGGTCAATATCGGTTTCTACCAGCGCCATCCGGCAAAGCAGCGAATTAGCGGCAAAGGCTGTCATTGCCAATGCAGCCAGTAAAACCAGTTTAATCAGTGCCATAGGATGTCCTAGAAAGCATTTTTAACCATAGTTGCATATTGTTAGCTAAATTCAATACCACTTTGCGCCTATTCTGCGCCGGGGTGATTTCGTGTTTATTCGAAACCAGACCGGATAACAGACAAAAAAATACCCGCACACTGGCGGGTATTTTAAATAGCTATGGTGTCAGAACACGATTAAAGCTTTACGCCCAAACGTTCTGCCACTTCAATATAGGTTTCAACCACTGAGCCCAGGCCCTGGCGGAAACGGTCTTTGTCCATCTTTTTGCGGGTTTCTTTATCCCACAGACGGCAACCGTCTGGTGTAAATTCATCACCCAGTACAATGTTTCCTGCACTGTCTACACCAAATTCCAGTTTATAATCCACTAAAATCATACCGCCCTGGTCGAACAATGCCTTGAGCACATCGTTTACAGCGAAAGTCAGGGCTTTCATTCTGGCCACCTGCGCAGCGGTTGCCCAGCCAAATGACTCAATATGATAATCATTAACCATAGGATCATGCAGCGCGTCATTCTTAAGGAAGAATTCAAACACCGGTGGATTGAGTAACTGGCCTTCCTCCACACCCAGACGGCGAACCAAAGAACCTGCGGCGACATTACGCACTACACACTCAACCGGGATCATGTCCAGTTTTTTAACCAGTGATTCGGTGTCAGACAGTAGTGATTCTACCTGTGTAGCGATACCGGCTTCTTCCAGCTTGGTCATGATAAAGTGGTTAAACTTATTATTAACCTCGCCTTTACGATCCAACTGCTCGATTTTCTCACCATCGAACGCCGAAGTATCGTTGCGAAACAATAAAATTAACTTGTCACTGTCGTCTGTGTGATAAACAGTTTTCGCTTTACCGCGATAAAGCTCGTCGCGTTTTTCCATTATAGGTCTCGTATTAAATGTCTAAGCCGTCTTCAGTCATTACCTGTTCAAAAGGTTTGAACAGATCAGCAACCTGTTTGGCATCAAATGGTGTGCTTTCATTATCCATAAAGGTGATAGACGTTTTAGGGCCTAATTTCGTCACCTTCAGGCGATAGTCTTCATAATCCAGCAACTGTGCATCGTCTGATGAAAACAGGTCACGCCACCAACTCACCTGTTCATCAGTATACTGCACAAAAATCAATCCGTTCGACTTATCTAGATCTTTTACGTTGAAACCGAGTTTTCGCAGTACCAGTTGGATACGCGGCCAGGCAATATCGTAATTAGCATCTAACACGAACGCCGGGTTCCCGTCGTCGTCAAAGCCCATTTCCATGTCCAGACCCTGGCGGATTTGTGCAATACGGCGATTAGTTTCCAGTTGGTTAAGGTATTCGTAATGACTGATCACCCGGTTTAACACCATCACTTCGTCACGGCGTCTTTCCATCGCGTTTAAGTCTTCTAAAGACTTATCGCCGCGTTCATAATCGAGTAAGGCAACACTTAACTGTGCAGTACGTCCATGAGGTTTCAATTCTACGTCAAACTTGTAACGGCCCTTTCCACTCAATTCGGCCTCATCAGATGACCAGTCAAACCAACCGCCGTTACCTTCTTCCTCAGAAGTCGGCGCTACGTTCATCCAGCCGGTAACCAGTTCGCCTTGTTCCGGGCTGAAGTTTTCTACGCTGATGCCTCGCTCTTCGAGATAACCAATCAGCGAATTCCAAATAGTTTTATCCAGAGTTTCTGTATCTCTTACCTGATCGAGAAGAACCGTGGCACCTTTTGAGCCTTCTTCCACATGGGAACCCTGTACTAACGGGATCACCAGCGCCGGCGGCACAACTTCAAGGTTACGTCCCACTAACGTGGTATCAGCAGACTGCTGTAACGCCGGAATATTGTAGTCGCTGGTAAATTCCGGCGCATCAAGATCAGTCGGCACTTGCAACTGTGTGCGTTCTTTCGATTTTAAGTATTCGTAACTCCCGGAGGCCGTCACGCGTTCTTGTTGTGAAGCACAAGCAGTAAGAACAAGGCTGGCAATACCGCTGACCAAAGCCAGTTTTTTATTCATAGTTATCTCTTATTCTGAAATTAAAGCGTATTCATATAACAACGCTTCGATGCTTTTTTGGCTCGCAAGTTCCGGTAAAACCATCGGCAAGCGTAAAAATGGGCTTTTCATCATGCCCATTTTATACAATGCCCACTTCGGGATCACCGGGTTTGGTTCAATGAACAGTGCAGAGTGCAGCTTTTCAATGCTAGCGTTAAGCTCCCGACAACGGGCGTTATCACCGGCCAGCGCAGCCTCACACATTTGCGCAATGGCTGCCGGCACAACATTAGCAGTAACAGAAATCACGCCATGGCCGCCTTCGCATAAAAACTCACATGAAGTACCGTCATCGCCGCTTAGCAACACAAAGTCATCGTCAACTAATGCCTGAGTGGCTTTTAAACGAGCGATATCGCCGGTTGCGTCTTTAAGGCCTACAATTTTAGGGTGTTTCGCCAGTACAGCTACCGTTTCTGGTAACATATCGGCAACGGTGCGGCCCGGTACGTTATACAAGAGTACGGGTAAGTCGGTGGCATCGGCAACGGCCTCAAAATGGGCAATCATGCCTTTTTGCTGAGGCTTGTTGTAATAAGGCACAACACTCAGGAAGCCATCAATGCCCAGGCCTGCCATCTGCTCGCTAAGAAAAATCGCTTCAGAGGTGGAATTTGCACCACTTCCGGCAATAATTTTGGTCCGACCCGCAGCGGCTTTTACCGTTTGTTTGACGACTTCAATATGTTCATCAAAAGGCAGCGTGGCTGATTCGCCGGTAGTACCTACCGACACAATGCCATGAGTGCCCTGTTGGATATGAAACTCAACCAATTCCCGCAGTGCAGGATAATCAATTTGGCCGTCATCAAACATGGGGGTGACAAGCGCAACGTAACTACCGGTAAACATATTCTCTCCACTTTTTGCGAGCGCACATGGTAATTGCCGTACTGGTTAAAAACAAGCATTTGAACGCCCGGATTGCATATTATTAGCAGAAAATGACGGTTTTTAATTTCGCTGCCCGTATTTTAAAACAGTTTAACTCTCACCACCGGTTTGTAAGCTGGTGAAATCAGACCAACGGCCGATTCGACTTTGGCCAAGGCTATGATAGAATCTGCGCCCCTTAATATGAGTCAGTTCCATGAAACAACAGTTAATTGCGGTTATTTTAGGTACCGATCAGGTGGGTATTCTCAGTGATATTGCCACGCTGGTCAGCGAATCAGATTGCAATATTCTTGACAGCAGACATGCTATTTACGGTCAGGAATTTTCGTTAACAATGATTATCGAAGGCACCCATAACGCCATCACCCGGGTAGAACTCAGTATCCCTGAAATGTGCCAGCGCCGTGATCTGTTGTCGATTCTGAAACGTACTCGCGAACACACTAAACAAAATCTGACTCACCTTTACGATGTTGAATTTAATGGTGTGGATAACCCGGGACAGATCCAGGCCATTACCCGTTTTTTTGCCGACCAGTACGTCTCTATAAGTGCCTTTCGTCAGACCACCAGTGTCGATGATGAGACCGGCCACAAGATGATGCGGTTTAAACTCGTGGTAAATATCCCTGACGATGTTGCCATGCCGGAGTTTCGCTATAACCTGAATTTGCTGTGTCAGGTACTACACCTGACATCCAATATTATTGATAAACATAAGGGATAATAATATGAATACGCTTTCTGCCGGTGATGCAGCGCCGCTTTTTAGTCTGCCCGATCAGGATGGTAATCCGGTTTCTCTGGAGTCACTCAAAGGCAAAAAAGTACTGGTCTACTTTTATCCTAAAGCCATGACCCCAGGCTGCACAGCACAGGCACAAGGGCTGCGCGACATCCAGAATGAACTGCAACAAAACAATGTAATCGTGCTGGGTATCAGCCCTGACGCGGTAAAACGTCTGCCCAAGTTCATTGAAAAAGAACAGTTAAACTTTACTCTGTTATCCGATGAGGACCATACCGTTGCCGATGCTTTTGGCGTGTGGGGGCCGAAAAAATTTATGGGTAAAGAATACGACGGTATCCATCGTATCACCTTCCTAATTGATGAAGAAGGCAATGTTGAGCAGGTCTTTAACAAATTTAAAACCAAAGAACATCACTTGGTCATTCTTAATTACCTGAATAACGGCGAATAACCTAAACAATTGGCAGGTCGCCCGGCCTGCCGTTACACTTTTAACAACTGCAATCTTTACCCGCCATTTCAGCGTATAATGTTCCCTCTGCTCCGCTAATTGAGGAAACGCCATGTGTGACAAATCTACCGAACAAGATATTCAGTCTTTTACCGAGCAAGGCGGAAAATTAAATCGCCGACAGTTTAATCAGCTACTGGCGCTTGGCACGCTCACTGCCGTTATGCCGCAGTTTGCCGTGGCCGACGAGGAGATTATGACGCAGGAGGTGAGTGTTGAAACCCCACATGGTACCGTAGACTGTTTACTCACAACACCAAACACAGGTCGTCATCCCGCGGTAGTTATGTGGCCGGATATCAAAGGCCGCCGAGCAGCCTTTGATCTGATGGGACAGCGCCTGGCTGCTCAGGGTTATGCAGTATTGGTGGTCAATCCTTTCTATCGGGATGTCAGCGGCGCCGCCTTGCCTGACGGGGTAGAATTTCCCTCACCAGAAGCCTGGCAGTTACTCTCACCCATGCGCGAAAAGCTCACTCAACAGGCAGTTGTCAGCGATGCCAAAGCTTTCTTTGCTTTTCTCGATCAACAGACAGCGGTAGATACCAATCGTCAGGGTGCGCTGATGGGCTATTGCATGAGCGGTTCGTTCACGATGTTTGTCGCGGCAGCCATGCCCAAGCGGATTGGTGCTATTGCCAGTTTCCATGGCGGCGGACTGGCAACAGATAAACCGGATAGCCCTCACCACACCATTGTTGAATCTGATGCACTGGCCCTGCATGCTATTGCTGAAAATGACAATCAGCGTTCACCGCAGATGCAGCCGATGCTAAAAGCAGCTTATCAGGCAGCCGGACTGACTGCGCATATAGAGGTATATCCTGATACTCTGCATGGCTGGACGCCGCCAGATTCAAAAGTTTACCACGAGAAACAGGCCGAACGTGCCTGGCAACAAACCCTGGCACTCTTTAAACAAGCACTGTGATAACACAGAATATGGCCAGCAGACGCTGGCCGCGATACAGAACAGGATAGAAGACTTAAGCTTCTTCGCTGGCATGCAGTTGTTCGGGCGAAGATGACCAGGCAGTAACCACCGCTTTAACCAGCGTTGCCAGTGGAATAGCAAAGAATACACCCCAGAATCCCCACAACCCGCCAAAGAACAGTACGGCAATAATGATATACAAGGGGTGCAGACTAACCGCTTCGGAGAATAAGATAGGCACCAGCAGGTTGCCATCCAGCGCCTGAATAATGCCGTAGGCGATCATCAGGTACCAGAATTCCGGCGAAATGCCCCACTGAAACATTGCCACCACACCAACCGGGATGGTTACCACTGCAGCCCCAATGTAGGGGATAAGGACTGAAAGACCTACCAGTACACCCAGCAACAAGGCGTACCGCAGATCCATAATCGCAAATGTCACGCATGACACCGCACCCACAATGATAATCTCAATCACTTTACCGCGAATGTAGTTGGCAATCTGTACATTCATCTCGTTACCCACCTGGGCAATAAGGCGGCGCTCCTTGGGCAGGATCCGGGAAATACTGTTGGTAAAATACTGCTTGTCCTTCAGCATAAAGAACACCATCAGCGGCACTAGAATAAAATAAATCAATAACGCTGCCACACTGGTGATAGAACCAATGGACGCCGATAATGCCTGCTCACCAAAATCCACCAGACGCTGATTAGCCCCTTCCATCATTTCGTAGATATGCGAAAACTGCACGTATTCCGGGTACTTATCCGGTAACGTTAGCAGCCAAGACTGGGCATTTTGCCAGATTATCGGTAGCTCCTGAGCCAGGCTCACGCTTTGCTTGGTAATCACGGGCACCAGGCCGATGGTAAGTAACACCATGATTAATATAAAACACAGTAACACCAACCCAACCGCTGGCGAACGCCCCAACCCCACCCGATTTAGCTGGGTCACCGGCCAGTCGAGCAAATATGCAATTACCGCAGCCACGATGACGGGCATCAGCATGTCACCCCACAACAGTAACAGTGCACTGCTGATTAAAATAAGGATAAGCAGCATGGCTGCATCAGGGTCGGAAAACTTACGTTTGTACCAGCGCCCAAAAACACTAAACATTCATCATTCCTTCACGCATTTTCGCCAACAGTAAGAGCACTGCCTGGCGCCAAAGCTATCTACCGGCACTCAACAATAAAGAGCGTTACTATACCGACAAACACTTGAATTGTAACGCATAGAACTTGCACCCAGCCGCACCATGTGGTGTGATCAGACCATCTGCACCATTGCTGTTTTGCCTTGCAAGGCCTTCAAGCAATGGCATTAAAAGGTTCAAATCTGAAATATATTATTAAATTCAGGGAACTGAATGCTGTCAGATTGTCGTATATATAGCAGTATCAGGCTTTAATTGAGGGAAAATGAGACAATTTTTTCGATCCGGTATCCTGGGTGTGTCGATGGGCATAGCTACGGCTTTGTTGCCGGTTTCCTCTGTTGGCCAGTCAATTGGTAGCGATAAAAACACGCTGCCAGATATCGGCGTAGTCGCATCAGAGGTCCTTACTCTGGATAAAGAAATGCTGGTTGGCGATGCCATTATGCGGCAAATGCGCGGTCAGGCACCGGTCATTGACGATCCGGTACTCACCGAATACATCCAGGATCTGGGTAACCGACTGGTCCTGCAAGCCGAAAACACCAAATTCCCCTTTGAGTTTTTCATTATTAATAACAGCGTAATGAATGCGTTTGCTTTTTACGGCGGCCATGTTGGCGTGCATTCCGGCATCATTACGCGGGCCGATACCGAAAGTGAGGTAGCTTCTGTGCTCGCTCACGAGATAACGCACGTTACCCAGCGCCATCTGGCGCGCAGAGCACTATCGCAACAGCGCAGTTCACCATTACAGATTGCTTCCATGCTGGGCAGTATCCTACTGGCCATGGCTAACCCTGAAGCCGGTATTGCCGCTATGCAAACCTCTACGGCCGTGGCGAATCAGTTGAACATTGATTACACCCGCTCTAACGAGCAGGAGGCCGACCGTATTGGCATTGATATTTTGTATCAGGCCGGTTTCGATCCGAAAGCTGCCTCGACCTTTTTTGGTAAAATGGCCGAGGAGTACCGCACCAGTTCCAGACCACCCGAGCGGTTATTGACCCACCCCTTAACTGAAAAACGGATTGCCGATGCCCGCAATCGCATGCGCCGCTATCCGGACGTCCGGCTGCGCCCCAGCTTATCGTTTAATCTGGCCAAGGCTCGTTTGCTGGCCCGTTATCAGTTTGAGCCCGACTACGCACTGGAACACTTTAAGGCAGTCGTCGAAAATGACACCTTTGCGATTCGGGATGCCGGCCTTTATGGGCTTGCCATTGCTTACCTGGCTAATGAGGAAAACCTCAAGGCCAAACAGATTAACGATCAACTATTGGCCAGAACACCGGGCAATCTGTTTTACGTTGATTTGGCCACCGACATTGCACTGGCCATGGGTAAAGCGGATGAAGCCATCAACATGCTGCAAAAAGAGCTGGAACATAAACCCCGTAACAGCGTGGTGGTGCTTAACCTGGCCAATGCCTACATGGCCAATGATAACCATGACGCCGCCATTGAGCTTATCCGCGATTATTTGCTGGTCCATCCCCAGGATCAACTGGCTTATCAATTGTTAAGTAATGCTTATAAAGCAGAAAAGTCTTATAAAGGTATGCATCAGAGCAAAGCGGAATTACTCGCCCTGTATGGTGCGTATCCTAATGCCATTGACGAATTGCAACATGCGTACAACTATACCGGCGACGATCACCTTGAAAAACAGCGGATCCGGGCGCGCATCCAGCAATTCAGAGACGAGCAGGAAAAGTTAAAGCATTTTTAACTTAGCCTGCCTGATGGCCGTTTGCAGTTTCTGCTGAGTGACTTCGCCGCGAATGGTCAGGGCAACCTCGCCTGCTGGAGAAATGATATACGTTGTCGGCAATACTATGGGCATGGAAACCGGTAAATCGGACATCGCCTCACTGACCACTACCGGAAACTGAATATGTTGCCGGGACACCACACCACTTAGTGCTTCATTATCGAGTTCATCAAAACTGACTCCCAGCACCCGAAACTGTTGAGCGTTGTGGACATGATTAAGCTCGGGAATTTCACGCAGACAGGGCTGACACCATTCGGCAAAAAAATTCACTACAGTCCATTGCTCGCTTTGCCAGTTGAACGGATCACCCTGCACAGTATTGACTGTCAGTGGTTGCAGGGTTCGCAAAGCAATTCCGCCGGCCAGTGCAATAATGCCAACCACAACCATGATGACAACACGGAAAGATCCACGTTGTTGCGTAATTCGTTTATAATCTGCGACAATTTTCAATCTGTTCAACCCGATAACCGTCAGTACAACAACTGGCGCTATCATAACAACACAATGGATAAGTAGAACACTATGCCTGAAATAAAAATACTGCATAACCCGCGTTGTTCAAAAAGTCGTGAAACGCTAAAACTCCTTCAAGAAAAAGGCATTGAAGCCGATGTGGTTGAATATTTAAAAGAGCCATTAAGTGAGACAGAGCTGAAATCCCTGTTCGCAAAACTGGGTTTTGACGACGTAACGCAAATGATGCGGGTAAAAGAAACAGAATATAAAGAAGCGGGTCTTAATTCCGCTGACGCAACCGACCAACAGCGGTTTGCAGCGATGGCAGAACACCCGAAACTACTGGAACGCCCGGTGGTAATTAACGGTGATAAAGCCCGCATTGGCCGTCCCCCGGAATCCGTGCTGGAAATCCTCTGATAATGGCGCCGGTACTGATCCTGTATTACAGCCGTCACGGGGCCACCGAACAACTGGCCAGAGCCATCGGTGTGGGTGTCGAAGCAGGCGGTGCAACAGCAAAAATTCGCACCGTGCCGCCAATTTCATCGGATCCGCATGCTGAGCAACCAGACGACCCGGCTGCCGGCCCGCCTTACATCACTCTGGATGACCTGAAGGGTTGCAGTGCGCTGGCGCTTGGCAGCCCCACCCGCTTTGGCAATATGGCAGCGCCGGTGAAACACTTTCTCGATTCAACCAGTGGGCTGTGGTTAAACGGTGCGCTAATCAATAAACCAGCCTGCGTGTTTACTTCAACATCCAGTATGCATGGCGGCCAGGAGTCGACGTTATTGTCGATGATGCTACCGTTGATTCACCACGGTATGCTAATTGCGGGCCTGCCCTACTCTGAACCGGCACTCCATAACACAGCAACCGGCGGCACACCTTATGGCGTAACGCATCTTGCGGCCAATAATATCACCACATTAAGCAATGAAGAAAAACAGCTCTGCCACGCTCAGGGCAAGCGACTGGCACAACTGGCCAACGCGCTGACATCCATGAACACAGAAAAAGGTAATGCAGTATGATCCCCATGTCAGCAAAGACACAACGGTTTCGCGTTTTAGCACTGACCAGCCATCTTGGCTTACTGGTCTGGATCACCCTGTGGCAACTTTTTTTAACAACTGATCAGCAGTATTCACTGGTCTTTATCTTTCTGTTGTACGTTTTACCCTTATTATTGCCGTTGCATGGCATTATTAAGGCTAAGCCTTACACCCATGCCTGGGCGAATTTTATTGCGTTATATTATTTACTCCATGGACTCACCGTATTTTACGCCGTCGACAACGAACGTTGGCTTGCCGCAGTGGAAGTTGTGCTGGTAGTCGGCATGTTTACCGGCTGCAGCGTATTTGCCCGTTTACGCGGCCGGGAACTGGGCCTGGGGCTGAAAAAGCTCAAAGAGGAGATGAAAGAGGAATGCGAGAGGTTTTCAAAGCGCTCTTAACCAACCGCAGCGCGGCCGCATTGTCGGCTGCGTTACTGATAGGTGGTTGTGGTGGTAGTGGCGATGATGCTGGCAGCACCGTATCACCAACACCAGGTACTCCAACGCCCGGATTCACGGCAGTTGAGCCGGCCCTCACCGCAGATAACCTGCGCCTGTTCGGCGAACTTGATGCGAGCGTCGAGGCATCAGTAGGATTTGTTGTGCTCAGCAACGATAGCCAGCCCCTGGACACCATTAACTGGCAGCAAACCAGCGGCCCTGCCGTTAATTTACTCGCCGCCCATACTCAGGCAGTTGGCTTTGATATTCCTGCCACCGGCACGTACGAATTTACCGTGATGGCAACCACCACAAACGGTGACCAACGCTCATTAAGTTTCACTCTCAATGCCGTAGCATCCGACGAGGAGAATCAGGCCAATATTCGCCTCGACCATATGGCAACCGAGCGTGGCCGGGTATCTTTACGGGTCGACTCTCCCACCGCCAAAATCATTACCGATGCACAATGGCAGCAACTTGCCGGCCCTCAGGCCGAAGATATTGTGTATCAGGAAGACAGCACCGGCGGACCACTGCAAAGTGCGTTTTTTGCCGCACCGGAAGTGGCTAGAGACGACGTCATGGAATTTGCGGTCACGCTGACTTTTGATGATGGCACCACAGCCAGTGATACTGTGTTAGTGGGGATTAACGATACCACAGTAAGCAGTAATGGGATTTTCACCCAAAACGATATGTATCTGACCACCGACCTCATTCCTTACCGGGCCGATACGCCCTGGGCTGATGGGCTAAAAGAGTGTGTGTACACGAATCAGCTGGTTAACAGCTGTACCTTTAATGACTTGCCATTAATTGGCATGCAAACCAGTAGCCCCACCATTGAAACCATTTTAGATAAAACCTTGATGTCGCACCCGTGGATGGGCGATCGCTTTGCTGAGTTCCTGCAAAATTCAGCTACCTCTGAAGATATGCTGAATCTGCTGCGCGGCGTAACGGCAGTGGTTATTTCCTATGACGTGCGCCCCTCCTTTTACTGGGTGCGTACCGGCGCCATTTACCTTGATGCCAGGAACTTCTGGCGTACGCCCGAGGAGCGGGATACCTTAAACACGGCTCCGGACTACCGCAGTGATTTTGGTAACGATTTACAGTTTGGTATTTACTGGCGCTACGTTAAGAACGACAGATATTACTATCCTCAGGCCTCACTGGCTGCGAGCAGCCATAACAGCCGTAACCTGGATCAACTGGAAGCGGCACTGTCATGGTTGATGTACCATGAACTGGCCCATGCCAATGACTTTTTCCCGCCGTCTTCCTGGGCCGGGATTGCTGAGACGCAAACCCCACTCAGCTTCTTCCAGAACAATGCCCCCCGGTCCACTTTGCTGTACAACCAGTATCCATTGAATTCGTCGGTACTGGACGCACTGGCCGATGTATCCTTTGGCGGAGAATCCGCCACCACCGCGCAACGTAATTACACGCCAAGCGAAGCTGCCGATGAATTCAGCGCGGATACCGCACCGGCGTTTTACGCCTATTATACCGAACGCGAAGATTATGCGACTTTATTTGAACGTTTCATGATGCTGCATCGTTTGGGGGTGAGTGCCGATGTGGGCGTGATTGGTAACAATAACAATCCCGATGCACTGATCACCTGGGGCCAGCGCAACCGCATTAATCAGGATACTCTGCAGGCCAGAACGGCATTCACTGTAGAACGGGTATTACCCAACCTGAATGTAGCGCAGATCCAGGCTGAATTACCGGACACTATTCAACTGCAGGCCGATACATCGTGGTTTGATTTTGAGGCACTGACCAACTCGCAACGGCTCTCACCACTGCGACGGGAAGATTCAGAAAAGCCCTACCGCCCGGCATTGCAAATCAGACACTGGGAGAATCATCTGAGGTACTAAGAAGCGGAAGGATCCGCATCTTCAGCCAGCTCTCGCTTAACCAAAGCGACTGAGATTTTCTTTTGCTCTTGCAATGAGCGCTGGTCGAGTCGGTCGAGCAGCGCCATTAAACTGGGCAGATCACGCTGGCTGTGGTTAAGCAGATAGTGCAGTGCCTGAGCCGATAGTGACAACCCCCGCTGCTGCGCCCTCGAGCTTAACACTTCACCGCGTTGTTCATCATTTAGCGACACTAATTGGTAGGTTAATCCAGCACTGATACGCGAACGCAGGTCCGGCAGTCGCACATTACTGGCATTGGGTCCCGACTGCGCCGCCACAATCAACAGGCCGATACGCGTTTCGCTTACACGGTTAATCAGATCGAATACCGCCTCTTCCCACGCTGCATGACCGGCAATAGCTTCCAGATTATCCAGACAAATTACCGGCAGTTGTTCGAGCGCTTCAAGCAGCTTGGGCGACAGGTTAACCACATCCGTAAAATTCACATAAGCATGAGGAATTTCCCGGGCCGCCAGCTGATGGCATGTGGCGTAAAGCAAATGGCTTTTACCCCGGCCAGAACTGCCTACCAGGTTGATGAGTGGTATAGAAGCCGCATCCAGTAGTGCCAGTGCCGGTTCGCCACGCCAGTCAGGCGAATGACTGGCCACACAACTTAATAACGATACCACCTCATCATTTCCCCCAGGGATAAAGCTGTCGAAGGTCTCATCATCAGGAAGCGTAACCGGTAAAGGCAACTGCATGGCTACTGACTCCAGAAATAATGCATGCCTTCCAGAGGCTGACCAAATGCATCGGTCAAAGGCTGCAACTGGCTATCGAGTGATAATACTGAGCGCAGATCCTGCTCTGTGCCCAGCAGGTTAAGGCGGAATGTACTCACCATTCCCTGCTGCTTCACCAGCATGACTTTGTCGGTCACGCTGAGGTTCTTCAAATAATTTTGCACCGCGACCACGCCCGCCAGGCTCGACAGGTTACCCACCGAAATATCAATGGGCTGGGCGGCGTTGCCATCGACAGGTAAAATCGCAAAATTCTGCCCGAGGTAATTGGCGTAGTCGTTAATAAAGGTGGTTAGCAACACTTCAGGCTCGTCGCCTATCAGCGTGTCGTGAGTGATCTGATAAGCGCCCTGATTCGCGGCCAGATACAAATAATCCAGTGAATAGCGGCCCTTTCTGGCACGCGCCGCAACGGTTGAAAATTCGTCCTGGGTAAACACTGGTCCGCTGGCAGACTCTTTTTCTAGCCACGACATTTCAATCGCATCCACTTCCGCCGGCAAGGGTAAGGTTACCTCACCGAATTCATTGATCCGGAGCGCGGGAACAGTAAAGGGTTCAGGGATAAAACGAGTTGAATCAGGCTGTTCTGGCTCGCGATACACAATCTCGCGGGTGCGATTAGGATATAAGCGCGCTGCCAGCACATAATCAACGTTGTAGCGACTGGCTGCATTTACCAGTTGTTCAGGAAACAAGCCCCATACATCATAGCCATTAATGGTTAGCGTGTCGTCCAGATCCATCAACGGCAAGGCCAAAGGCACTCCGCGCGTTTCGGCCTGGCGACGGGTCATTCTGGCCAGTTCACTCTGATTGCCGTCGTCAACAATGCGGCGCTCACCCTCATCATCTTCGATGGCAAGCCATAACAGTGCGTCCGGGCGTCGACTCCCCCAGATGGGTAAGCCTTGCTTTACCAGTTCCGTTTCAATAAGTTCGCGATCGAACTCGGCTACTAAAAACAACTCCCCCTGTTCTTCTGTGAAACGGTAGGCCCGTAAGTAACGATTGGCATTACGGCGAATGGCATCAACGGTTTGATAATCACTGATATCCTGTTGCCCAGTAATTTTTACCATCAACTGTTCCAGTGCCTCGCCGGTGCCGTGACTGAGCGCACGGCTGGATTTATTCTCAACCGCTACCTTACCGGTACCGAGTTCAACCGTGGAGCTGGCGTGTGCCATGCCGAGCCAGGCACTACTTACCAGTAAGGTAATGGCGGCAGTCAGCTGCGAGAGTTTTCTCGATAAATTAAGTAATTCTGCTACGGGCAAAAGCTTCGCAAACTCCATGTTAATAGCAATAAAGGTGCACGCCCTTCGGACGGTTTATTGTTATCTATTTAAACACGTTTTTCACCTTAATTATTGGCTTATCTGCGTTCTGATAACCAATATGCGGACTGACTGGCGACAATTTATACAGACGCAGGATTAATCATCGGTGCAATTTACCAAGTAAACCCTGCTTACACGTTGGACTTACCCCCGGATACTGGTAGAATCCGCGCATTCAAACCAGTCCATGCAACAAGGCTTACCCGTGTCTGAAAAAAATACCTCATTAAGTTATAAAGATGCCGGTGTCGATATCGACGCTGGAAACCAACTCGTTGAACGCATAAAGTCCGTAACCAAACGTACCCACCGCCCTGAAGTACGTGGTGGTTTAGGTGGTTTTGGTGCGCTGTGCTCATTGCCGGAAAAATACAAAAATCCGCTGTTGGTATCTGGAACAGATGGTGTTGGCACCAAGTTACGCTTAGCCATGGACTTTGAGCGTCACGACAGTGTGGGCATCGATCTGGTTGCAATGTGCGTAAACGATCTGATTGTTCAGGGCGCCGAGCCCCTGTTTTTCCTGGATTACTACGCCACAGGTAAACTTAATGTGGATACTGCCACAGCCGTAGTATCAGGCATTGGCACCGGTTGCGAACAGGCAGGCTGCGCGCTGATTGGTGGCGAAACCGCAGAAATGCCGGGGATGTATCACGGCGACGATTACGATATTGCTGGTTTCTGTGTCGGTGTCGTGGAAGCCGACGATGTGATTGATGGCAGCATGGTAAAAGCTGGTCAGAAAATTCTGGCGCTGGGCTCTTCCGGGCCACACTCTAATGGTTACTCATTAATCCGTAAGATTATCGAGGTCAGTGGTGCCGATGTAAATGCTGATCTGAATGGTTCGCCGGTTATCGACCAACTGCTTGCACCAACACGCATTTACGTAAAGTCGGTGCTGAAGTTACTCGAAAGCGTTAACGTTGCAGCCATCTCGCACATCACCGGTGGTGGCTTCTGGGAAAATATTCCGCGCGTCCTGCCAGACGATAAAAAAGCCGTGGTAGATGCCAACAGCTGGCAATGGCCTGCCGTATTTAACTGGTTACAGGATAACGGCAATGTAGAAACTCACGAGATGTACCGCACCTTTAACTGTGGTGTTGGCCTGGTATTGGTAGTGGACGAGCAGGATGTTGATGCAGCCCTGGCTGTATTAAACGACGCCGGTGAAAAAGCCTGGCTGTTAGGTGAAATTGCCGAGCTGGACGGCGAAAATCAGGTTGAGATCAATTAGTCACATGAGTACAACACCTAACATTTGCGTCATGATTTCTGGTAATGGCTCTAACCTTCAGGCCATAATCGACTGGGTAGAGGCTGGTAAAATTAATGCAAACATTGCCTGTGTTATCTCTAACCGCCCTGACGCATATGGTCTGGAACGGGCCCGCAATGCGGGCATCGAAGCCATTTGTTTAGATCACAAGCTGTATGAAGACCGCGAAACTTATGATCAGGCGTTACTGGCCACCCTGGCTAGCTATCAGCCGGATTGTGTAGTGCTGGCCGGCTTTATGCGCATTCTCACCCGCGAGTTTGTTGAACATTTTAGCGGCCGTCTATTGAACATTCACCCATCTTTGTTGCCCAAGTACAAAGGGTTAAATACTCATCAGCGAGCACTGGACGATGGTGACGATGAACACGGCCTGAGTGTTCATTTTGTGACGCCCGAGCTTGACGGCGGGCCTGTCATCATTCAATGTAAAGTCCCGGTGTTTGAAGATGATAACGCCGAAGCTCTGGCACAACGCGTGCAGGAGCAGGAACGTAGTATTTACCCGCTAGTGGTTCACTGGTATTGCAGTGGCCGGCTTAAAATGAACAACAATAAGGCATTATTAGATGGTAAAGTTCTTCCGGACAACGGTTACGCGAACGACTAAGTCTCTGGCCCTGACCCTTCTGTCAGGCTTTATCTGTGTGTCGGCCCTGGCCGACACCACGCCATCAGAATCCACCAATCTTATTACACCCTTTGAAGCGGTTTATTACGCTTACAAATGGGACGATAATCTCGGCTCCGCCAAAATTTCACTGGAAAAATTATCTGAGGGCCTGTATTCACTGACCTACCAGTCTAAAGTCTCTAAGTTCTTCTTGTCGGATAAACGCTTTGAGCACTCCATATTCATGGTTGAGGGCGATCACCTCGTTCCCCAACAGTATAATTACTCACGCACCGGTACCGGCCCGGACAAAAGCCTGAAAGTGGAATTTCCCAGCGATGATGGTGGGCAGATCCAAATTGAGAATGATGACGAAGCTTTCGCGCTGCCCTGGCAGGGCGAGCTGGATAATCAGCTGTACCGCCTTGATGCGCCCATTCGCCTGTCGCGCGGGATGGAAAGCTTAAGCTATGACTTTATCAATTATCGGGGGCAGCAGCGCCATTACGGTATGCGTGTATTGGGTAAAGAAACCGTCGACTTACCCTATGGCAAAATTGAAGCTATCAAGGTGGAGATTGTTCGCGACTCGAAAAGCCGCTACACGCTAGCCTGGTTTGCGCCGGATTTAAACTACCAGCTGGTACGTTTACAGCAATTTAAAGACGGTGATGAACAAGGCGACTTACGCTTAAAAGCCTTTTCGATTAAACGAAGTGATTAAGCTGCCGGCGGCATGTTGCCCTGCATGCCCCCCTTATTCTGCGCGAGTATCCTGCCGCTCTTCCCGCTTCGTCATTATTTAATGACAGTTTACTGACTCATTGTCATGCCACTATAACTTGATTTTTCGCGTCAGCGAGGATAGCTTTAAGATATCTGGTCAGACCTCAAAACAGAGTACTTGGACGAGGAGAACAAATGTCTGATTTTATATGGGTGTTACTGGTAATACTGTCACTATGTGTGGCGGCCTATCAACGCCTGCCCTTAATGAATGCCATTATTGTTGCAGGCGGCGTACTGTTGGTTGGTACGATTTTTGGTTCCCTCGGGCTATTTAGCTGGCTCGTATTTATCGTTGTTATGGCCCCTTTTGCGGTGTCATCCATTCGAATCCCTTACCTCACCAAGCCAATGCTGGCCTTTTACCGCAAGGTGATGCCGGAGATGTCGACCACCGAACAGGAAGCCATCGACGCAGGCACTGTATGGTGGGACGGTGAGATTTTCTCCGGCCGACCTGACTGGCAAAAACTGCATGCTATTCCCATGGGCCGCCTTACCTCTGAGGAACAGGCGTTTCTCAATGGACCGGTAGATAAAGTCTGTGGCATGATTGACGAATGGCAGGTAAATCACAAAGATGCGGACCTGCCACCCGAAGTCTGGGCTTACCTGAAAGAACACAAGTTCTTCGCCATGATCATCAAAAAAGAATACGGTGGTCTGGAGTTTTCTGCGTTTGCCCAATCCCGTGTTATCCAGAAACTGGCTGGCACCAGCGCCGTACTTTCAAGTACGGTTGGGGTGCCTAATTCATTAGGCCCGGGTGAACTGCTTCAGCATTATGGTACTGAAGCACAGAAAAATCATTATCTGCCACGCCTGGCCAGTGGTGATGAAATCCCCTGCTTTGCCTTAACCAGCCCCGAAGCAGGCTCTGATGCCGGTGCAATCCCTGATCAGGGTATTGTGTGCAAAGGCGAATGGGAAGGTGAAGAAGTACTGGGCATGCGCCTGACTTTCGACAAGCGTTACATTACCCTGGCGCCAGTTGCAACGGTTATTGGTTTGGCGTTTAAACTGTGCGATCCCGATGGCTTACTGGGCAGCAAAAAAGAACTGGGTATCACCTGCGCGTTAATTCCGCACGATACCAAAGGACTGGATGTTGGCAGACGCCATTTCCCGCTCAACACACCGTTTCAGAATGGTCCGGTACGTGGCAAGGATATTTTTGTACCATTGGATTACATCATTGGTGGTGCAAACATGGCCGGTAAAGGCTGGCGGATGCTGATGGAGTGTCTGTCGGTAGGTCGCTGTATTACCCTGCCCTCGACCTCTGCCGGCGGCGCAAAATCCTGCGCGATGTCTACCGGCGCTTATGCCCGAATCAGACGCCAGTTCAAGCTTCCTATTGGTCATATGGAAGGGGTTGAAGAAATGCTCGCCCGTATTGGGGGTAATGCTTACATGATGGATGCAGTTACCCGCTTCTCTACCGTGGGTGTCGACCTGGGTGAAAAACCTTCGGTGATCTCGGCCATTTGTAAATATCATCTTACCGAGCGTTCGCGAGTCACCGTGAATGATGCCATGGATGTACATGGTGGTAAGGGCATTATGCTTGGACCAAACAACTATCTTGGTCGCGGTTATCAGGGTATGCCTATTTCCATCACAGTGGAAGGCGCTAACATTCTGACCCGTAATATGATGATTTTTGGTCAGGGTGCCATGCGTTGTCATCCCTTCGTGTTAGACGAAATTAAGGCCGCTGCACTTGTCGATGAACAGGAAGCGATTAAGGCATTCGATAAAGCCGTGTTTGGCCATATTGGCTTTGCCCTTGCCAATGCTTACCGAAGCATTTGGTTTACGCTGACCGGTGGTTACTTCCACCAGTCTCCGTTTAAAGACAGCACGGCCCGCTATTATCAGCTACTACAGGGCTACAGTGCCAACCTGGCGCTGCTCACCGATTTATCCATGGGGATTCTGGGCGGCACGCTCAAACGTCGTGAACGTTTATCAGCACGACTAGGTGATCTGCTAAGTTATATTTACCTGGCCAGTGCTACCCTTAAACGTTTCGACGAAGAAGGCCGTCAGCATGAAGACCTGCCATTGCTACACTGGGTAATGCAGGATCTGATTTATAATCTGGAAACCGCACTGATGGATTTCCTGGACAACTTCCCCGTTAAGTGGCTGGGATTAGTGTTAAAATTAAAACTTATCCCCTTTGGCCACCGGGTATCAAAACCCAGCGATGTCACCGAGCATGAAATAGCCAGGTTATTACAACAGCCTGGTACCGCCAGAACGCGTCTTGGTCAGGGGCAGTACCTCACCCGCGAGCCTGGCAGCCTGCCCGGTGAGCTGGAGCAAACCCTGGAAGATGTCCTGGCAGCAGAGCCGGTGTTCGACAATATCTGTCGTGCCCTGGGCGAAAAACGTAGCTTTACGCAGCTCGATAAACTGGCGGAAGAAGCCCTGGCGAAGGATCTTATCAGCGAAGCAGAAGCAGAGCTGCTCAAACGCACCGAAAAAGGCCGCGCTAAGATTATCGCTGTAGATGATTTTGCTCCGGAAGAGCTGGTTGCCGCAATAAGATAGTCCAGCATCAGACCCATTAAAAAAGGCACCTTAAGGTGCCTTTTTTGTACCTGCTACAAGATTAAGCTTGTAGCAGGTAACACCCTATAACCGGTTTATTTACTGACGGCTTACCTGGGTTGAGTATTGCTCAGCCAACTCCAGGATCCGGTAGAAATTCAGGCCTTCGATTTTACTGCCCACCTGGCCATATTCCATGGTCATTTCTTTGGTATTGTCCTAAGTTTTAGCGATACTATCGGCGCCTTTCACATTGTCAAGCTGAATTGCAAACAACTGGATAGGTTGTTTGTGACTCAGCGTTTTACTCATTTCCTGCAAACTTCTTTGGGCCATTTCAGCCGAGCTGCAATCAACATGTAGTTCGTTTTTGGTATTCGCACAGCAGCAACACTAAAAACACACAATGGTTTTATTCACTATTGCTTCCCTGAAAAAACGTTTAGTCAATGAATTTGCAATAATAATCAATTAACGATTCAACGCCATTTCGAACAATTGCTGTTTTTCTGTGGCTGAAATAAAGGACTGGTTAACGCCATTAATCTGAATTTGCCGCAGTTGCTCATCGCTCAACCCGATAACCTCTTTGGCTACCTGGTATTCATCGCCAATATCAATGGCCGACACACCTGGATCGTCGGTATTAAGGGTAACCTCCACACCCGCCTCTAAAAAGGCTTTCATAGGGTGATTAGCGGTATCCACCACTGTTGCGGTTTGGTAATTTGACGTGGGGCAACTTTCCACGCCAATGTTGTGCTCCACCAGATACGCGAGCAACCTTTCGTCGTCTTTAGCGGCCACACAATGCCCTATTCGACTGGCACCCAGTAACTCAATAGCATTCCAGATGCTCTGCGGGCCATCGGCCTCTCCGGCATGAACCGTAATGTGCCAGCCGGCGTCCCGAGCCTGGTTAAAGTGTTCGACAAACAACGGCGCAGGATACCCCAGCTCATCACCGGCTAAATCCAATGCCGTGATATGGTCTTTGTGCGCCAGCAAGCCGTTGAGTTCCTTGGTGCAGGCAACCGTACCAAAGGTGCGGCTAAGGATACCAATTACATTATGTCGAATAGCAAAATCGCGGCTGCCGTCTGCACAGCCTGCTATGGTTGCTTCCACCACATCGGCTACGTTTAACTGATGAGATTGCGCCATATAAAAAGGGGAAAACCGTAGTTCGACGTAGTCAAGACCGGCCTGTTTGGCATCCTGCATATTTTCATAGGCAATGCGGTAACAGGCATCGGTACCTGCCAACACAGAAACCCCGTAATCCAGCCGCGCCAAAAACGCCAGCAAATCAGCGGTTTTATCCTGGATTTGGCACAGCGGCCGTAATTCGCCGAGATCATTGGCGGGAAGTGAAATGTTGTGCCTAGTGGCAAGATCCCATATTGTTTCCGGGCGGATATTGCCGTCGAGATGACGGTGGATATCCACCAGAGGAAGCCGGGTGTCTATCACAATGGATCAGTTAATCTGTAACTTGTCCATCAACAACACCGCTTGCGTGCGGGTATTGATATCGAGTTTTTTAAGCGCCGCACTGATATGCGCTTTCACTGTTGCTTCAGTAACGTTCATTTCGTGGGCAATCTGTTTATTCATCATGCCGGCACGAACGTATTTTAGTACTAATACCTGCTTCGGCGTCAGCTCTTTAAAACGCTCCAGCATGTCATTCATATTGCCACTGTTGAAAGCCATTTTCTCGGCGATATCAGCCGGTAACCACTGCTCACCGCTCAGCACAATATCAATTGCTTCGGCTATGGTTTTGGTTGGTGTTGCTTTAGTGATATAACCTTTTGCACCCAGCGTAATTGCCTGTGAAATAACATCTATATCATCATTGGCTGAAACCATCACAATGGGTAATGCTGGGCAACGTTGCTTTACTGTGGTGAGCGTATCAAACCAGTTGGCGCCCGGCATGGATAAATCCAGTAGCAGCAGGTCAACCTCTTTGGTGCGGTCAATGAGTTCAATCAGTGCATCCGTCGATTCAGCTTCAAGAACTTCCAGTCCTTCAAATAACGGCGTTAACGCGCCCGATAAAGCTTCCCTGAAAAGCGGATGATCGTCGGCAATTATAAACTTCATTAAATAGGAGCCTCGGTTGCTGTCATTATTATCAATCAGTATAGGTTAATACTAAAGTTTAAACGATTGAAGTAAAGAATGCTGTATTACCGATTATTTTTATCTGCAGGCTTGGTTTTCTGCCGTCACCGGGTAAAATTGCCGCTCAAAATGCTAATAAAGAAGAAATTATCGTGCCGAATAAAGACAATCTGTTTGCTACGCCCCTGGAGCAGGTCAGCGATTTTCAGTTTGATGATGCCGTAGCAGATGTATTTCCCGACATGATTAGCCGCTCTATTCCCGGTTACCAAACCATTATCGAAACCATTGGTCAACTGGCGGCCAGTCACGTGAAAGCCAATACCAACGTGTATGATTTGGGCTGCTCATTAGGCGCTGCATCGTTTTCTGTGTCACGCCGTTGCCCCGAAAACCACTGCAATATTATTGCAGTCGATAGCTCTGCCGCTATGGTTGAACGTTGTCAGCGCAAGGTAGACGCTTTTCAGTTGCCTAACCCCATTACGGTGAAACAAGGCTTTGCGCAATCGGAAGTGATTACCAATGCCTCTATGGCGATCATGAATTTTACCCTCCAGTTTATTCCGCCACCGGAACGGGCCGCTATTATTAAACAAATCTATGACGGGCTGTTACCCGGCGGCATTTTTGTTATTTCAGAAAAAATTCGACACGATGATGACCGCGGTAACGAAGTGATTAACAATTTGCACCTGCAGTTTAAACGCCAGAACGGTTACAGCGAGCTTGAGATCAGCCAGAAACGGGCAGCCCTTGAAAATGTGATGCTGATTGACACGTTTGATATTCACCAGGCACGACTCAAAGAAGCGGGCTTTGTTGATGTAGTAATGTGGTATCGCTGTTTTAATTTCATGTCACTGGTGGCAATTAAATAACCCGGGTTAAGTATTTATGTCTGAACTTTTTCACTCCTGCTATCAAGATCTGCTCAATGGGCCTTTGGCACACTGGCTCAATACCCTGCCCCGGCAAATGGATGAATGGCACAGCACTGCGCTGCATGGTGAGTTTAAAAAGTGGCAAAAGCTGGTAGCCAGGTTACCTGCCACTGATGTCAGTTCGCTGAACTTTAAAGAGTCCGTTACCATCGGGGCAGCAGCAGACATCGACACCTATACCCAAAAGCAGATTGAGGGATTGCTCCGACAGTTTATGCCATGGCGTAAAGGGCCGTATCACGTTCACGGCATTCACATTGATACAGAGTGGCGTTCCGACTGGAAATGGGAGCGGGTATTGCCTCATCTCGCACCGCTGGCAGGCCGACAGGTACTGGATGTAGGCTGTGGCAGTGGCTACCACCTGTGGCGCATGTATGGCGAAGGTGCCGCCGCAGTTTATGGTATTGACCCTACCCAGTTATTCCTTATCCAGTTCTTAGCAATTAAGCACTTTATCGGCGACGCACCAGTTCACTTTTTACCTCTGGGTATTGAACAGATGCAACCGGTGGGCGCATTCGATACCGTATTTTCCATGGGGGTGCTCTATCACCGCCGCGATCCCATGGAGTTTTTACAACAACTTAAGTCACAATTACGCAAAGGCGGCCAGTTAGTGCTAGAAACGCTGGTAGTCAATGGTGACGAACAAACAGTATTAATGGCAGGCGACCGTTACGCACAAATGCGCAATGTCTGGTTTTTACCCAGCTCAAAAGCGCTGTTAGTGTGGTTAAAGCGGCTCGGCTTTACCGACTGCCAGGTGGTGGATGAGTGTGTAACCAGCACCGAAGAGCAACGCGCTACCAGTTGGATGACCAACCATTCCCTGGCTGACTTTCTTGACCCTGAAGACCCTTCTAAAACGATTGAGGGTTACCCAGCCCCAAAACGGGCGGTAATTATAGCGAATAAGGGATAAACCGCTTCTTAAAGCATGCTAACACCTGCTTTCGATCGCTTTTTGTGCAATCATAACCAAAAGGGATCGTTAAGCAGTAATTATCGACTGAATTGGCACAGATGTTGTAACAAAATTACAAGTATGCTGTGCGAATCATCAATAACTAAGGCAGCTTTATGGACATTTCTACATTTCTTGCGGCGCATCAACTTCCGGATAGCTACCGCGACATTGCACAAAAATGGTTCATCCCATTGGCAGATGAAATCCATGAGCACCAAATTAGTGCAAAGAAGCCATTTTTTGTTGGCGTTAATGGTTGCCAGGGCTCGGGAAAATCGACGCTGTGTGACTTTTTAGTGTTTTATTTCAGCGAGTTCAAAAAGCTCAATGTGGTGTCGTTATCGCTGGATGATTTTTACCTGGATAAATCGAGCCGCAACGCGCTGGCGATAAAAGTACACCCGCTGCTCGCCACCCGGGGCGTACCCGGTACTCACGATGTTGCACTGGCGCAAACCACTTTCGACCGGTTACGAGGCTACGGTACTGTCTCTATTCCACGCTTCAACAAGGCTACCGACAACCCATTTCCGGTGGTGGAATGGCCGGTTATCCATTCGCCACCAGACATCGTGCTGGTTGAGGGCTGGTGTTGGGGTGTAAAACCGCAAACCAGGCCCCAGCTGGCTGATCCGGTTAATGCACTGGAGCACGACGAAGATCCACTAGGAACCTGGCGTCATTATGTTAATAAACAGCTGGCTGAGTCTTACCAGACCCTGTTTGAACAAATGGCGTTCTGGGTAATGCTCAAAGCGCCCTCTTTTGATCAGGTATATAACTGGCGTAAAGAGCAGGAACATAAGCTAGCTGCTAAACTGGGTTCAAATAAAACGCACAGTGGCATTATGACCGATTTGGAAATCGAGCGGTTTATACAGCATTATCAACGCTTAACAGAGCATAGCCTGGAAACATTGCCGGCGCAGTGTAATTACGTTTACCATCTGGATGAAACCCGTCAAATCACTCATGTAGAAAAGGCTGTTTAATGGATCAATCAAGTACTGTGATCTTTACTGATATGGACGGCACTTTGCTGGATCATCATACCTATAGCTTTGCCGCCGCCCAGCCCACGCTGGATGCGCTTGCGGCGCGCGGAGTACCGGTGATACCAAATACCAGCAAAACCTTCGCGGAGATGACCGAACTGCGGGAAAAGATCGGTTTGAACGGCCCGTTCGTGGTGGAAAATGGCGCAGCGGCTTATATTCCGCACGGCTTTTTTAAACAAAAACCGGCCGGCACCATTTGGCAGGATGGTTTTTGGTGTAAGTCCTTTATATCTTCCAAGGGCTACTGGTTAAAATTACTTGAAATAGTTAAAGCTGATTTTGCGGGAGAGTTTACTCACTTTAGCGAAATGAGCACCGAAGACTTAATGGCTGCCACCGGTTTGAGCGAGGACGAAGCCCGCTTAGCAGCCAAACGCCAATTTGGCGAACCGGTAATGTGGCTTGGTAGTGATATTCGCAAAGCCGAATTTATCGAATCAGTCAGAGAACGTGGTGCGACTCCGCTGGAAGGCGGCCGTTTCATCCATATTTCCGGAGACTGTACTAAAGGTAAGGCACTAAGCTGGTTTATGGAAGAGTATCGACGGCAATCGGCGGTTACGGCAACGTCTATTGCACTAGGTGATGGCAAGAATGACATCGCTATGATGGAAGCGGCAGATATAGCCGTGCGCATTGCATCGCCCACGCACGAGCCTCCTCCACTGGATAAAAAAGATAATATATATACCAGCACACAACTTGGCCCTGAGGGCTGGACAGAAATGCTTACACAATTGCTTTCATTGAAAGATTAGGAGGACACATGGCCGATTTTTACCAAAACGGTGTCGTGACAACGCTACACAATCTCGCCAGCCGCTCGACTGAAGCACTCGAAGCTGAGCTGTTACGCTTTTCTCAGAAACGTCCAATGGCGCTCATTTTGCCATCACTGTTTTCAGAGCTTGAAGGACCGGCACTAGGTCATATCGTTGACGAACTGACGAATGTCCCTTACCTGTCTGAAATCGTTATCGGACTGGACCGGGCCAATCTGGAGCAGTATCGTCACGCCCAGGGCTTTTTCAGCAAGTTGCCACAGCACCATCGAATTTTGTGGAACGACGGCCCACGCTTAAAAGCCATTGATGAAGAACTACAGGCTCTCGACCTTGCTCCTAAAGAGCTCGGCAAAGGCCGCAACGTATGGTATTGCATGGGCTACATTCTGGCATCTAATAAAGCGGAATCCGTGGCCCTGCACGACTGTGATATTATTACCTACAACCGCGACTTACTTGCTCGTCTGATTTACCCGGTTGCTAACCCACAGTTTAACTATGAATTCTGTAAAGGGTATTACGCCCGGGTCGCCGACGGTAAAATCAATGGCCGCGTTTCCCGCTTACTGGTAACACCGTTGTTGCGCGCGCTCAAACGCACACTGGGTGACAACGAATACATCGAATTTATGGATAGCTTCCGCTACCCGCTGGCCGGTGAGTTTTCCTTCCGTCGCGACGTACTTAACGATATTCGGATCCCGAGTGACTGGGGCCTGGAGATTGGCGTACTGTCGGAAATGCATCGTAACTATTCACATAATCGCCTGTGTCAGGCGGATATTGCCGAAACCTACGATCATAAACACCAGGATCTGTCGCTGAATAACGAACAAGGCGGCTTATCCAAGATGTCTATCGATATTACCAAAGCCCTGTTCCGTAAGTTAGCTACTCAGGGGCAGTCGTTCAGTAATGAAATGTTCCGCTCGATTAAAGCGACTTATTATCGGATTGCCCTGGACTTCGTTGAAACCTACCACAACGATGCGGTAATGAACGGCCTGTCACTGGATATTCACAGCGAAGAAAAAGCCGTAGAAATGTTTGCCAGTAACATTATGAAAGCGGGTCAGCATTTCCTTGAAAACCCAATGGAAACTCCGTTTATTCCAAGCTGGAACCGCGTAACCAGTGCGGTACCCGACATTCTTGATCGCCTGCTCGAAGCGGTTGAAGCTGACACAGAAGAATTTAAAGGATAATCAATGACAAAACGCTGGGATTACTTACACGAGAAAATTAGTCATCATCTTCAGTTTATTTATGCAGATGTGGTCACCAGCACGCCGATTGGCGAGCTGGCCACAGAGCTGATGAACACTATCGGCCTGAACCAGGAAGATGACATAGTGATCCCCGAGCCGCACCAAAATTATTGGGACGAGCAGGATATCGTAATGATCACCTACGGTGATAGCGTGATCAACGAACACGAGTCACCGTTGTTTACGCTGTTCAGGTTTTTACATACCTACTGCAAAAACACCGTAAACAAGGTACATATCCTGCCCTTCTTCCCGTTTAGCTCCGATGACGGCTTTTCAGTAATAAACTATTCAAGTGTAAACGAATCACTGGGTACCTGGTCGGACGTACATCGCATTGCCGCGGAATACGGCCTGATGTTTGATTTGGTGATTAACCACTGCTCATCCCGCAGTATGTGGTTTGACAACTTTATTAAAGGCGAAGGCCCAGGCAGTGACTTCTTTTTAACGGCCGATCCAACGGCGGATTTAACTGATGTGACCCGCCCGCGTACCAGTCCGTTACTGCGTGAAACTGAAACCGCTAGTGGTACCCAGCACGTGTGGTGTACGTTTAGTCATGATCAGGTGGATTTTGACTTTAAAAACCCCAAGGTGCTGATCACCTTTATTCAAATCATCAAGCATTACATTGATAACGGCGCCAAATTATTCCGCCTGGATGCGGTGGCCTTTTTATGGAAAATCATTGGTACTAAATGCATTAACCTACCACAAACCCATGAAGTAATACGCCTGATGAGAACGCTGATTGAGCATGTGGATCCCAGTATTATTATTATTACTGAAACCAACATTCCCAATCGCGAAAACCTGACCTATTTTGGTAACGCTAACGAAGCCCATGCCATTTATAACTTCTCGCTACCGCCGCTGTTAGTTAATACCATGGTGACCGGAGACTGTACTTACCTGAAAAGCTGGATGATGAGTATGCCACCGGCGCAAAACGGTACCACCTACTTTAACTTTATTGCTTCCCATGACGGCATTGGGTTACGCCCGGCGGAAGGTCTGCTGAGTGACGAGGAAATCGGTACGCTGGTGCAGTCGATGCAAAACTTTGGCGGCCGTATTTCGTGGCGTTCCAGCGAGCATGGTCAGCAAAAGCCTTATGAAATCAACATAACATTGTTTGATGCCATGCAAGGCACGGTAAAAGGCCCGGATAAATTCCAGGTCGACCGCTTCTTGTGTGCTCACGCGATAATGCTCGGCATGGAAGGTATTCCGGGGCTGTATATCCATAGCTTGTTAGGTACCTCCAACGACTACGATAAAGTGGCGAATACCGGCCAGAACCGCTCGATTAACCGCAAGCGCTGGGATTACTCTGAACTGGAATCACAGCTGGACTCACCCTATTCGCAACATCATAAGGTGCTAACGCGGTTATCGCAGTTGATCCGCATTCGTAAGGCTCAGGAAGCTTTTCACCCTAACGCTACGCAGTTTACCTTACAGTTGGGTCCGTCACTGTTTGGTTACTGGCGTCAAAGCCTGAATCGCAGACAAAGCATTTTCTGTATTTCTAACGTAACCGATGAAGAACAATCCATTTTGTTATCCGATCTGAATTTGATTGGCACCGACAACTGGATTGATTTGATCACCCGCGACCAGATAGAAGATGTTCTGGGCTTTGTGCAATTAAAGCCGTACCAGACAGTGTGGCTCAGCAATATGGATTACGAAGAGTACCGTAAAAGCCAATAGATAACGTAAAGGCTCCTCAGGGAGCCTTTTTAATGTCTGGGATCGGCACTCCAATATCCTATTCCGGCTGATGCGACTCCAGTGCATCGAAAGTGCTGCCAATAATTTTATATAGATCCTGCTGGTTAAACGTATACTTCTGCTCGGTTTGCACACAGTGAACAAACTCCAGATCAGAGGCTGGATAAACACCTAACATATGAATACCTACCCCGGTATGAAAAATGCCTTATCTTGCCTTTTTTCGTTTGCATTGATCACGTTCCATAACATGCCAATTCCATGTATTTCCCTCCCTCAGTAAACTAAACATCTCGCAATTCTGTGTTATAAATTTCAATAAACCGAAGAAATTTATTAACCGATATTGGAGTTTTACTGACGCTCTCCCTGGTACTGCTAATACCACAGGTTGGTTTTCTAGCTGTCTGTTATTTCGATAATTCCAGGTACCCGGGCAATAGCGCCTGTAGCAGTATATAAACTAGTACCGTTACCAAAAAAATAGCTGCTAATAACGAACGCAGCCTAAACATCGCCTTTTCTAAAACCGTAATGATCTGCCAGCTATCCATGTTTTCCCTCGATATAACTTTTAATTTGTTACCGATTCCATATTTATTCCCTGTAATGTATTGCTAACAGCCTAAATTCGCGCAGCAGACGTGTTGGCTTTAAATACTGTTGTGCAATAGTTCTGAACCTACTGCTTTTATATAAGGTCCGACACCCCCTGACCAATTTAAATCGAATGGCCCCGGAGGGTAACTGGCGATGAAAACTCTGATATTCGTTGTTTCATCTTCCGCACTCTCCACAATCAAATCTGCGCAAGGAAGGATCTTGTTTTCGCCAAAGTACATTTTATCGACCAAATAGTGAACAGAAGCCTCCCAACCTGCTGCAAGCACTTGTGTTGTTGTTATGAGATTGATGTTTTTACTTGGCAGTTCCTGCCCCAGGCGGAGGCTTGCCTGATCAATTGCCTCTTTCAATGACCCTTTTGTAAGGACCGCAAATTCCGTCTTCGTCATTTAATACTCCCCAAAAAACACAGCGCCCGCATAACGGGCTGCAAAGCTTGTCTGACATCAGGCTTGCTGCGACAAAGCCCACTACACTGAGTATCTTTTCTTGCCAGCCACTCAGTGTAGTGGGTAGAGTCAAAGCCTGATAAGAGCCAGCATATTTTCCCCCTCTTCGTCTAGCCTAACCTCATGAAAGCTAAAACTTGAATAAAACACTTTAGCAACCGGGTTTGCCGGGTTATAGCATATTTCGATTTCTTTGAGGTTCAGCGTTGTTTTAATCGCACTAATAATCTGAGACAACGCAACTCTGCCAATGCCCTTATTCTGAAAGTGCTTATTGAGCAAGAACCGCCAAATGGATATTTGGCGATATTTCCTGAGCCTACATGAGAAATCCCACGGGTTCTCCGTCGCAATAGATAGCTTCGCAAGTGTGCCCGGCATTATAAAAGGACTCGACAAGAGACCACATGTTGCAGGCTACATAATTTTCTTGAAAGTCGGCCACGTCTAAATCGCAGACTGATACATAATTCAATTTATCAATATCTTCCAGTGAAATTCGCATATTCATCCTGAATTCTACCCTGCTTCAAAGGCTACACTGAAACCCTGCCTGAGTTTGATAAGCTTTATTCTCCAACGGGAGGCTCCCAAAGCTCAACCTTATTTCCTTCAGGGTCTATTACCCAACCAAATTTGCCAAATTCGGATTCTTCGGTGTTGCTTAGCACATTACACCCTTCATGTCGGAGAGCGCTTAAGAGCGCGGCAAGATCAGCGACTCGATAATTAACCATAAAAGACGATTCGCTAGGTGTAAAACTATCACCATTACCAATCATCCAAGCTGTTGAGCCAGCATAAGGCTTTCCTTTATCATCCACCCACTTAAAGGATGTGCCGCCCCAAACCTGAACATCAATCCCGAGGTGCTGTTTGTACCAATTCTGCAGCATCTCTGGATTTTCAGCTTTTATAAAAATGCCGCCTATTCCTGTTACCCTGGTCATGTTTTCGCTCCCAGCTTCATTTTTTCTTCATTAATCCTTCATTACGAAGGCTGCGATGTACTTTTTTGATTATCTGACGCTTAGCAAAGGGGCAAACATATAGCACCATATTATGCGCCGCTACCATTATTGACAGACTTATTTAATAAAGTAACACATAGCAAGAAATAGAAAATCGCCGATTAAATTTTGAGAATGAATGCTCAAATTGATACTGGTTTCCAGGTAAGTGGCCGGGTCTTTCAAGATCAGCTCAAGAAACCAAATGCCGGCTACGGCAAACACTAGATAAAAAACGGTTACAAACTATCGATGTCGAACCCCAGAAGAAGCAATAGTCGGTTGTGACATTGTCGCGCATCGGAAAGAAATAGGCTGTTAACAAAGCATTGCAGCGGACAAGCCGCTGAATGCGATGTTCTGTTTCATAAAGAGATATTATGGATTTTGATAAGCGAGTGAGTGAGCTTGGCATTAAATATAAATTTTAAATTATTCAACCCTTGTTCCTGCTATTTATTAAGCGAATAGAATGATGGTTTCAATATTCTAAATCGTTTCAATGATATTAAGATTACTCCAAAGACAAATGATGAAATCAGAAAAATAGCGCAAATTACCGCTATTGACGTAAAACCATTTTCTGGTTCGAGAACAGCATATGGAACCCACCCATCTACTAAAAAACGGATGCCGGTTAAAACAAGCCAGAATAGGGGGTAGAGCCCTGCTATATAAACTTTCGATACTTGAACTGAGACTTTAGGCCCTTCAATACACCAGTCAACTAGAAGTATTGATCCGGTGATAAGGTGAACCATATAATTTGCCCAAAGGAAGCGTACTCCAACATCATCCCCACTAACAAATGACCAATATAGTACAGTTACCATAACAATATTCACCGTTGCTATGAATCGGATAATTTCAATATGAAAGGGCCGCTCCTCTAACGTATATTTTGAGGATACTAATAAAGCAATTGCTCCTAAAATATTCCCTTGATTTGTCCAGTATCCAAAAAAATTTAACGGCTCTAATGTTCCGCTAGCCCAAGAGTCAATCCATAGAATAAGCAGAGTCCCCAGGATCAAGAAAGAAAATAGAACCCTTACATATTGCCACATAATTTTCTTGTTTCTCACTAACAGCCCTCTCTAGTCAATACGAAGTTTGTGGAATGGCGCTTTGTGGTAGCGTAGCGACCGCCACAAAAAGGGCGATGGAACAAACTTTCTGACTGGCACGTATTGTTATGTTGTGATGATGGATAAGCTGCAATCAACTTTTAGCTCCCTGAATATCTCTAATGCCCGGTACGATACGTCTACACCCGCTGTATGACTGCTTGATCTATAGCCGCAAAATACATCTACGCTCACCTTTTCTGTGCTTTCTCGTCGACGTTACTCCAAGCTTGCTTTCAACTTCTTCGAAGTCAACGCCTGACTCTGAAAATATTCTCAGAGTGGCTGAATAATTAAAGTAGAGTTCTTCTCCCATTATTTAACTCTCGGAATTACGAAAATATAGACACAATGACACCCTGTGAAATGCTAGCCTCCGCATTTTCGTGGGTTAGCTGAAAGCCACCGGAGCGCCAACCGGAACCATAATTAGTTTGCTTAAGACTACATCATTTGGAGGCTAGCATGAACATACCTAGCATGATTGTAATCGGTTTGGATACGCACAATGAGTTCCATGAAGTGGCGTACTGTGAAGAACAAACGGGGGGCGTGTCAGGTTCACTATGGCCGTATCCCCTCTTCCAAGGTCAGCGTTAAAAAGCTTATCCGCCAGTTTGAATCTAAATATCCTGGCGCGACTCTGCACGTTGTTTATGAAGCGGGCCCGTGTGGCTACTGGATTTATCGTCTCATTACTAGTCTGGGGTATTGTTGTTATGTGGTTGCCCCTTCTATTATTCCCAAAAAGCCTGGAGAGCGAATTAAAACCAACCGCCGGGATGAGCTGAAGTTGGTGAAGTCATTAAGGCCTGAAGACCTCGCCAATCTATGTCCCGGAGCCGGAAGATGAAGCGGTTCGGGGTTTGTCCCGTGCTCGTGAAGCAGCAATGAAGGATTTATAAGAAGCCAAGCACCAGCTTAAAGCCTTACTGCTGCGCAATAACATCCGTTATGAAGGCACGGCCAACTGGTCGAAGAAGCACCTGCGCTGGCTCACTGAACTCATATTGCCTCATCCGGCCCAGCAAATCGTCTTGCAGGAACAATTGCAAACCATTGAAGAACGTATCCGTCGACTAGAGCGGCTGGATAACGAACTCACTCATCATGTTCACCAATGGCGATATTATCCGGTAGTGAAAGCCATTCAGGCCATGCGGGGTATCAGGTTGTTGGTGGCTGTCGGCTGGTAACAGAGCTCGGTGATTTACACCGCTTTAACCATCCCAGAAAACTCATGGCGTATTTAAGTTTAGTCCCCAGTGAACAATCCTCTGGTGGTAAACGGCATTTGGGAGCGATTACCAAATCCGGTAATGGCCGGGCCAGGCGCGTACTCATTGAAGGGGCACATAGCTACCGCTATCCGGCAAAGGTCTCAACTGAACTGCAATTACGCCAGGAAGGTTTACCCAAAGACATCGTTGATATTGCCTGGAAAGCGCAGCTTCGTTTGTGTAAACGCTATCAGCGCATGAGCAAGAAAGTGTGAATAAAAAGATAAAGACAACAACTTTAGTTTGTTTAACAAACCCGCCTTCCTAGCTTCAAGTTACTATTTCTACAACTAACGTACTATTTTTCATCAAAATGTCAATGAAGTATCAACCTGATTGTACACCCTCAACATGCCATAATGTTTAAATCTTTAGGCATTGGCACTATTTTGCTATAAGTTAATGACTGGTAATTCGGGAGATAATCATGAGCACTTTTACTTCAAGCCCTGCTACTCAGCTATCAATCAAGCATATTGCTGCGGTCACACTGAGTTTATTACTCATCCCTTTTATTGCGGGCCTGTTTACCGTGCAGGTTAACTGGTCGGTATCAGACTTCATTATTATGGGCAGTCTGTTATTCATTGCCGGCAGCGCGTTACTAGTTACTTTTAAATACATAACACGCCCGGTACGTTTTATTGTAGCCAGCCTGGTATTAATTACATTCCTTTATCTGTGGGCTGAACTTGCAGTGGGTGTATTCTTCAATCTCGGCAATTAGTTAACCCGCGAATTCAACTCAGCAGCTTGTCACTATTTTTTTATTCAATAATTGCATCAGGTAGCAAAATCTTATAATTTCTTCTCTGTAGTGTTGCCGTGCCCCTTCGGCAATGATCTTTATTCAGGGACGAAATATGTTCAGATATACTAAGCACTTTGCCATTACCGGCGCGTCAATGATTTTGGTTGCCTGCGGTGGCGGAGGTTCTGATTCCGGTAGTCCGGGTTCCAGCCAGCCACCAGCGCCTACACCCACTCAAATCATTGCCAACGCCAAAGATTATACAGCTGCGCAGTTGAATGATGCCGGGCGCTCGCTGGCTAACAGTAATTACAGCGGGCAAACTACTGATGCCGAGCTGACCCCAGCGTTTATCCAACGTGTTGTGCTGGATATGTTTGGTGAAATAGGCGAAACCCCCGTTAATATTCCATCGATTGGCGATGAAGACTTCACTACTGAAGTGAGCAATGATGGAAGTGTAAACGCTACCTTTATGTGTAATTACCGCGGTACGGTTAATTATGATGGTAAAGTCGATGATAACTTTCTAGGTAACTTAACACTTCGCTACACCAACTGTGAAAACGAAGACGACTGGGTAATTTCCGGCTCTGTTGCCGTAACGGTAACCGCTCTGAGTGAACAGGAAGTTGCTTATACCGTTAACTTTGCCGGGTTAAACTGGACTATCGAAGGCCAGTCCGTGGCTATCTACGGCACTCAAACCCACCGCGAAAAAGAAACCAATACCAATTATGCTGTAGAAACTACCCAGTACCTCACATTTGATATGGGAACAGAGTCCCTACGAATGGACTCACAGGCTGATATTTCTTATTCCTACAATACCGGTATTGTCAGTTTTGATCTTTCCGGTGAGCTGTACTTCAGCGATGCTGGAAAAGTAAACCTGGCATTTGCATCCAACGATGGACTGCCACCAAACAGCTATGAAGGTTTGTTAACCCTTGAAGCAGACTCAACCGTCACTGTTCAGGTTCAGGATAGTACTCTGCTGATCAACAAAGACACCGATAACGACGGCACCATGGATACCGGCACGTATTTAGCGTCCTGGTATGCGCTGATGTTCGATGACATCAGCAGCGTCGAACTTGTCAGCCTAGATATTCTTTCACGTCCGCCTCAGGTATATGGGGTTGACTGGTATTTCTATGAAGTGCTTGCAACAACGCCCGTAGAAGTGTCACCGGGCTACTATTCCGATCCGGATACCCCCGAAGACGAGCTTGAGATTACCTACAACTGGTACGTAAATGGCGTGTTGCTGGAAGATCAGCACAGCAATATCCTGCCGGCCGGTATAGTAGTGCACAACGATACGCTGGAAGTGGCCATGGTAGTGTCTGATGGTGCTAACCGCATTCAGGGCCGCCTGACTTCTTTCCAGGTAGGCGACTCGCCTGCCCAGGTTGAGCTGCAAAATGTACCCGAAACGGTAAGTGCCGGCTCACAGGTGCAGTTCTCGGCGCGTATTGTCGATCCGGATGTGCGGGACTCTTCTTCTAATGCTTCGCTCATAGCCGGTCCGGCAAACGCCAGTATTGACGAAGACGGATTAATCACCTGGGATGTGCCGGATAACTTCCTGTTTCCGCAACAGCATTACGAGTTTACCTTTGGCTGGCCAGACAGTAGCAATACCGACACGCACAGTGTGAGTATTGAAGCCACATCAGACAACGCCGATATACTCGTTCGCAGTGGCATTGAAGTTCCCTACAGTAACGACTCGCTGTGGGTGGCCGATTTCGACGGCGATGGCAACAATGAGCTCCTGACTACGGATTCGTCACGAGGTATTTCGCTTATTAAAGTCAATAGCACCAGCTACGAACAAAGCTGGATGTATGGCGGCGAAATCGGCGTGGCCGGCCCTATCAAAAATGTCATGGCCGGCGACGTAAATAATGATGGTAAAGCCGATATTGTAGTTGCCACAGCACATGGCGTAAGCACTATCACCGACCTCAACGGCTCGGCCAATCCGGTGTATAGCGATAACAACCGCTTTATCATCTCGGCTCGTGTGACAGACATTAATGGCGACAATATCCCGGAGTTGTTGCTTCTTTCTAGTGACGACGATTATGGCGACACTGAACGCCAGCTCGATATACTAGCCTTCGCATCGCCGGATACACCGCTGTTTACCTTCAATGTCGATGTTGCGGATGATTTTGCGGTAGCCAATGTGGATAACGATGGGGCCATGGAGCTCATTGTAAATACCGGCTTGGTTTACGATCTCGAAACCGGTGAAAACCAGTGGTACAACGGCTCTGGCTTTGGTAGCGACCATGTGGCTGCTGGCGACATCAATGGCGACGGCGTTGCCGAAATCTTTGGAGCCAACAGATGGGGAGCAGTTACCGTTTACGATGCCAGAGACCGTTCTCAGTTAGCCTCAATAGACGATTTAAATATTTGTGACCTGTATAGCTACGATATCGATCAGGACAATAGAGACGAACTAATTACTGCGGATTGCCAGCGGGGTGAAATCTCCGCTTATTCTCTCAGCGGCAGTTCACTGGTAAACGACTGGCGTATCGATATGATTTCTGCTAGTGGAGTGTCACTCACCGCCGGCGATGCCGATAATGACGGCGAATTGGAATTGTTCTGGTCAACCGGGATTTCCACCACGGGTGAGGACATTCTGGCTTCTGCAGATGTCACTAACGGTACACCCATTACCAATGAGCAGCGTACGGCAGTAGAGCTAGATTACTTCACCGCCGCTGGCTGGGCCGACCTGTTACCTGGCGATGAGCAGGCGGTATTTTTCGTACCCAGTTCGTCAAGCGGCTATGACGGTGGCCGGATCCTTACCATGGATAGTGACGGTGTTACTGCAGTGGGTGACGAATTATCCAGTAACTGGGATAACAGCACCAGCGCGGTTACCGCTGACTACAATAACGATGGTGCCGGCGATATTTTTGTCCCCACCACAGAGCTCTACAATGGCGCGATTTCGGTTATCCAACTCTATGATGGCACGGTGCAGTGGTCTAATACTGGTGACTATGACAACGACATTGGTATCATTCGTGCTGTTGACATGAACAATGATGGCTACGAAGACCTGGTTTACGAAGACAGTAACCAGTTAAAAGCGGTCGATGTGCAAAATCAGTTGTTACTAGCCACTTATACGTTCAGCAATTACATTTCTGATTTCACGGCTTATCACGATGGCACGCAAAACGTCGCCATCGTCAGTCATGGCGATAAAGTGTCATTGTTAACCCGCACCAGCTCGTCTTTTGCTGAGCAGAGCTTTGTTGAGCAGCATTGTGATCGGTTGGAACTGTTTAACTACGACACCGACAGCGCCCCTGAACTGCTCTGCGTCTCAGAACTCACGCAGTGGTCGTACGGGGATGAAACGTCAATCATCGTGTACGAACTCAACGATAATATCCTTACCGAAGTTCAACGCACCACGGCCAGTGCTGCACTTGACGTGGTTGTAGATGTCTCTACTGAGAACGAACAAGGATGGTTCCTGGTCATTTATGAATCTGGTGAATATTACGACTCGAGCGATGTAAACCGGGTCGTTAAGTTCGATCACAACGGCTTTAAGATCTGGTCTGGCACTCAGCTCGTTGGTCGGCCAAGCAGGCAAAGTATGCGTGCCCGAATGGGCGAAAACGGCCTTGAAATGCTAATTGGCACCAGTGCTGCCATGTACTGGTTACGTTAACGTCACGTTGCTTAAACAGGTGCCTGTTGTACTCAGGCACCTTTTTCCTCGGTTAATCCCGCAAATTGTTGTTTTCTTCTAAGTAAATCTCCTCGTACATAGAAAACCCGCACTTATCTGTTAGACTCTAAACCATGCACTTTCCTGTTATCTTTGCTAATAAGCCACTTTAGCCAACGAGGCCTATGCAGACATCCACCAAATCGTTGCGGCAACGCTGGCTTACAGCTGAAGTCATTTTAATTACCGCTGTCGGCTATTTTCTACTGGGATATATCGGACAGTTAATGGCAGTTCCCCCGGGCCTGGCTACTATCATATGGCCCGCAGCAGGACTTGCTTTGGCCGCTGTTCTGGCATTCGGCCAACGGGCATTACCTGGCGTTTTTATTGGTTCATTGAGTATCAGTCTTTATATTCGACTAAGCGCCGGTAACGAAGCCAGCGACTGGCTGATACCGCTTCTTCTGCCACTTTACGCTACACTACAGGCCCATGTAGGCTATCTACTGGTGCGGCGGTTTGTCGGCTTACCCATGACCTACCGCAAGCCCGCGGTGATCTTCCGGTTCTTGTTTGTTACCGCTGTGCTGAGTACGCTGGTAGGCTGTACTTTAAGCGTGCTGTTGCTCCTCCAACAAGGCATAATCAGCGAGGAAAACCTGTTATCTACCTGGTTAAGCTGGTGGACGGGCGATGCCATAGGGATTATTTTTACCCTGCCCTGGTTATTATCATTGTTTCCCCGTCTGGCCGTTTCGCCTTTTCCCAGAAGCCGCTTTACAATTGCTTCACTGGCCGGCTTTTCACTGTTCGTTGCTGTATTATGCACACTGGCCATCAATGAGGAACGCAACAAGCAAGCCGCCGAGTTTAATAACAATGCCAGTACCCTGGCTAATAATCTGGAAGCCAGTGTCAGTAACGCCACCAATATCCTGCACTCGGTTGAAGGTTTGGTAAAAGCCGAACCCAATCTCACACCCTCGCAATTTCGCCGTTTTACCGCCAGGATTCTCGATAAAAACCCGGTTTTACAGGGCTTATCCTGGAATATCCGGGTAACCGGCGATAACGTTTACCATCTCCAGTCTCTGCTTCAAGGTAGTTATGCGGTAGAGAACGCCAGTCTCGAATTTACAATCACCGAGCGTAATGCTAACGGCGAACTCATCCCTTTTACGCCGCGGCCTTTGCACGTTGTGGTAGCCTTTATTGAGCCTTTTGCCGACAACATAAAAGCCCTTGGTTACGATGTGTATTCGCAGGCGTCCCGACAAGAAGCGTTAAAGGTTGCCTGGCAAACCGAAGAGATTTACCCCACCACACCCATTATGCTGGTACAGGACGATAGCCAGCAAGCTGGGGTATTGCTGTTCCTGCCAGTTAAGTCTGGTTCGGGCAATACCTTACAAAACGGTTATGCCACAGGCGTTATTCGCGCTCAGGATTTGGCATCACTGGCTTTTAGCAAAGCAGAAAACAACGACGCTATTTTGTTAATGGACCCCATGGCCGGTACTGAAAGCCGTATCCTGTTCAGCAAAAACCTAAGCCCTGCCCAGCAACAGCAGTTATCTTCAGCCAGCCAGAATGAGCAACAGATCTCTAACGAATTCCCTCTGCTTAACCGCTACGAAATATCGCTGGGTGTCAGAAGCTGGGTATTGTATATCGCTAACGAAAACACCTTTATCTATCAGCCCTGGGGCGTACACCTGTTACTCGCCAGTGCCACCCTGTTTGCCGGTCTGCTCGGCTGGTTTATGGTCATCGTCGCCGGCTATACCGATGAAATAGAATTTGAGGTAGATAAGCGTACCAAGGAGCTCTCACTCACTAACCAGCGTCTTGTACTCTCAGAGCAAAGACAAAACGAAGCCATGCAGCAGGCCGAAAAATCAAACCGCGCAAAAAGTGAGTTTCTGGCCAATATGAGTCATGAGATCAGAACGCCCATGAATGCCATTCTGGGCCTTAGCCGACTGGGCCTTAAAGACCACACGCCGGAACAGGCAAAAGACCGGTTTACCAAAATCCATCAGGCGGGTGAACTACTGCTAAGTATCATCAACGATGTTCTCGACTTTTCTAAAATCGAAGCCAATAAAATGAACCTCGAATCGACCACCTTCTCACTGCGTGAAATTATTGGTCAGCTCGATGACTTATTCCGTGGTCAGGCCGAAGCCAAAGGGCTCAGTTTTACCTGCCGGTTTGGTAAAATCTCACAGGCGTACTTTGTGGGCGATTCGCTGCGTATTAAACAGGTACTGGCCAATCTGTTAAGTAATGCGATTAAGTTTACCCATAAGGGAAGCGTTACCCTGATGGTCGAGCAACAGCAAGATAGTAACGGTAAAAACCTGCTTTGCTGGCATGTACAGGACTCCGGGATCGGGATGAGTCCGGAATTACAGGCGGTCCTTTTTGAGGCTTTTACCCAGGCCGACTCTTCCACCAGCCGGGTGTATGGCGGCTCAGGACTTGGCATGACCATCAGTCATCGCCTGACCACCGCCATGGGCGGTGAGTTAGATGTCAGCAGTGAATTAGACAAAGGGACGGAATTTACCTTTACCGTACCGGTCACTGTGGCCACTATCGAACAACGGGCTCAGTATCAAAACCTCTCCAGCAGCAGTCCACAAGTGGAACTGCCCGGGCCTGCCAACATTCTGGTGGTTGAAGACAACCTGATTAATCAGGAAGTCATAAAAGAACAGCTCATCGGTCTGGGCATGAAAATCACCCTCGCAAATAACGGTCAGGAGGCGGTCAAAGAGGTTCGCGAGAGAGCCTTTGATATTGTCTTAATGGATATCCAGATGCCAGTGATGGACGGCTATACGGCAACCCGTGAAATACGCCAGTTGGGCATTGCGGTGCCGATCATCGCCCTTACCGCCGCAGCCATGTTTGAAGATAAGCAAAAAGCCCTGGCATCGGGCATGAACGACCACCTGAGCAAGCCCTTTAAAGAAGCCGAAATTCTGGCGATGATAAGCAAGTGGTATAACCACTCTGCAAAGGAATGAAAGCGCGGGGTCGCAGGCATGTAAATATCGCGCGTGATAGTGCTATACTCCGCAACAAATTTTGTTGAGTCAGTGCCTTATGTCTAATTCACCCTGGTTATCATTATCCGATGCAATCGCCACTATGCTTAGCCATACGCAGCCGGTATGCGTTAGCGAAAAAGCAGAGGTAAAGGCAGCCATTGGTCGGGTTCTGGCCACGCCAGTGATTGCATCACTTAACGTGCCGCCCTGCAATAACTCGGCAATGGATGGTTATGCCCTGAAAAGCAGTGATGGCCATGCGGGCAATATGCTTGAGGTGGTCGGCTCTGTTTTTGCCGGAGATAGTCAGTCCCCTCCAGTCATGCCGGGCCAGTGTGTTCGTATTATGACCGGCGCTCCTATCCCGGCCGACTGTGATGCGGTGATCATTCAGGAAAATATCAGCCGGGAAGACGAAATTATTACGCTGCAAACCAACACCACGCCACTGGCGAATATTCGCCTGACGGGAAGCGATATTGCCCGGGGCGACCATCTGTTTGATGCCGGGCATCGATTAACTGCCACCGATACCATGCTGTTAAGCTCGCTGGGCCTGGCCTCGGTTGACGTATACCGTAAGCTTACCGTTGGACTGCTAGCCACTGGCGATGAACTGGTCGAAGCTGGTAACCCATTGGAACCGGGCCAAATTTACGAGTCTAACCGCACCGGTGTAGCGGCGCTGTTGCATAACTGGCAGGTACAAATTAATAACCTGGGGATCGTGGCGGACAGGCCGGATACCCTTAAGCAGGTGTTGCAGCAGGCTCAGCAAACCTGTGACGTGATCATTTCCAGTGGTGGTGTGTCGGTAGGCGATGCTGACTTTGTTAAACCCGTGCTCGATGAGCTGGGCGAGATTGGTTTTTGGAAGGTCGCCATTAAACCAGGCAAGCCTTTTGCGTTTGGCCGCTTAGGCAACGCGGTATTCTGTGGCCTGCCGGGCAACCCGGTTTCTGCCTGCGTGACCACCGAACAATTAGTGGTACCGCTCATTCGCCATTTGCAAGGTGAATCCGGCCTGGGTAACGGCCATCGTCTAACCCTTAAGGCGCAAATTACCTGCAATATCAAGCGTCGCCCAGGACGGCTGGATTTCCAACGTGCTGTTTTCAGCCAGAATGAGGCAGGCACGCTTATCGTTACGCCACTGGCAAAACAAAGCTCAGGGGTGATGACCAGCTTCAGTCAGGCAAACTGCTACATGCTGCTCCCGGCCGAAGCTGATGAGCTGACAAGCGGTGACTGGGTAGATATTCAACCTTTTTCCATTACCGGTAAGCTGTATTAATGATGGTGATATCCCCACGTACTGCATTGGAGAGCCGCCGTCTCATTAAGCTGGCCTGGCCGTTACTAATAGCGCAAATTACGCAAATGCTAATGGGCGTCAGCGATACTATCATTGCCGGGCGCTACAGCGCCGTGGATATGGCTGCAGTAGCTCTGGGATTTAGTATTTCTATCCCTATTATGAGTTTTATTCAGGGAGTTGCGCTGGCTATTCCGCCACTCATTGCACGCTTACACGGTGCTAAAAGCGTTGATGATGTGGCTAACGCCACTCAGCAAGCCGGCTACTTACTGTTACTGGTAAGTCTCGTGCCATTCTTTGGCGCGTTTTACGCCGGTAGCATCGTGAACCTGTTTCCCATGGAAGCTAATCTTGCCGGGATCACTACCGAATATGTGTATTACGTGTTTCTGGCGTTTCCGGCCTTTGCACTATACCAATGGTCACGTAATTACTGTGAAGCGTTAGGTCACACCAAACCCAGCATGATCATCACGGTGATCGGCCTGGCGGTAAACATTGCCGGAAACTTTCTGTTTGTGTACGGCGGTTTTGGCATCGAAGCCATGGGTGGTGCGGGTTGCGGTGTCGCCACCGCACTGGTATTTGTGGCGATGGCCATTGCTACCTTAATTTACATTAGTCTGGCCCCCCGGTTGCGCCGTTACGAGTTATTCCTGCTCTGGCACAAACCTCACTGGCGCACCATTTTACAAACGTTTCGGCTTGGTCTGCCTATTGCCATGACGGTGTTATTTGAGGTGACCTTATTTGCGGTGATCGCCCTGTTGCTTGCTCCGTTTGGCGCCAATATTGTAGCTGCCCATCAAATTGCCTTAAACTTTTCGGCGTTAATGTTTATGTTTCCACTCAGTATGGGCATGGCTATTTCTATTCGGGTTAGTTACCGGCTTGGTCAACACCGTATTCGTCAGGCTCGCGTGGCAGTGAAAAGTGCTATTGTCATCGGTCTGAGCGTTGCGTGTTTAACCGCTACCTTTACCCTGTTAGCCAAAGGACTGATTATCAGTCTTTATACCAGTAACGAAGCGGTATTTGCCATCTCATCGCAACTTTTGATTTACGCGGCGCTGTTCCAGTTCTCCGACGCCATTCAGGTGATTTCTGCCAACGTTCTGCGTGGTTACAAAGACACCACTGCCATGTTTTATATTACGTTTTGCGCCTACTGGCTGATTGGGCTGCCAATTGGTGTGATTTTAGGTCGCACAGACTGGCTTAGCAGCGAGCCAATGGCAGCCGATGGCTTCTGGATAGGTATTATTGCCGGGTTGACCAGCGCAGCAATCATGCTCGGCTACCGGCTGTATATTGTGCAAAAAAGGCTTCAAGCCACCACATCTTAAGGTGAAAAGGAGTGTCATTCAGCTCACCTGAATTGCACAACTGATAGTAATAGGTAATCATAAATTCAGATTCACATGGGAGTGGTGTATGGATGATCTTTTCCTGCTACGTTATTTTCTGGCGGGCTTTTTTACCTTTGTAGCGGTATTTTACACAGTATTAATCCTGCATAAAAAACGCACGCACCAGCCCATTGTCACCATGGGACCCACTTACAGTTGCCACTGGTGGAATCATCTGGCATTCAGGGTATTTCGCGCCATCATCTGGCTGGTAACGGTGGTTATCGCCTTCAACCCGGCGGCCTTTCAGTATTTACTGCCTTTGGAATGGCTGCTTTTAGCGCCATTGCAGTGGTCTGGTGCAGGCTTCTTGTTGCTTGGTTTTACGCTTGCCGTGGGGGCTAATTTTTCACTGGGTCAGCAATGGCGCAGTGGCATTGTAAACAATACCGATCACGCCCTGATTGAGCACGGTTTGTATAGCATCAGCCGTAATCCGGGCTACATCGGCGTCGCCATTGCTCAGGTTGGATTTTTTCTGGCTTTACCAAGCCTGTTTAGTTTGGTGTGTATGCTGGTTGGACTGGCAGCACTTCGCAAGCAAACGCAATTAGAGGAAGTATTTTTAAATGCCCGCTACAAAGACCGCTATCTGGCTTACCAAAACCTGGTACCGCGCTGGTTATAACCTGTGATCGATTTTATACCGGTTCTTATTTACTTTTTCGCGGTTATCGACCCCATCGGCACCCTGCCGGTATTTATCGCCGCAACCAAGCAGCATACGCCAGTACAACGCCGCCTTATCGCACTTATCGCTTTTATGGCCTCCAGTGCAATACTGCTGTTTTTTATTGTTGCCGGTGAAATCATCTTAACCGCTATGCATATACCGTTAGCGGCTTTTCAGATAGCCGGTGGCATAGTGCTGTTTATTTTTGCGCTGACGATGATTTTTGGTGAAAGTAAGCCCGAACAGGAAATTAAAATGGCCGCCACTATTCGGGAAACGGCGGTTTTTCCCATTGCCGTGCCTTCTATTGCCAGCCCGGGCGCCATGCTGGCAGCCGTATTGTTAACCAAAAACAATGTTTATACACTGTGGGAGCAGGCGCAAACCGCCGCCATGATGATGGTTGTTCTGATAATGACACTGGTGCTGATGCTGGCGTCTTCCGTGATTATTCGGCTCATAGGCAGTGCAGGCGCCAGTATTATCAGTCGCGTTATGGGCTTCATTCTGGCCTCGCTGGCCACCACTAATATACTGGCGGGGATCAGCGATTATTTTAATCTTGGTGTTGCTGCCATGAATTAATGATAACGATGATGACCATGACGGTCGATATTGTGGTGGCCGTCCAACTGCCCTGCCCGGTGTTTTGGCTCTTCGGGTGAACCATGTTCAGTCACAGGCTCCGCCGGCCCCTCCGGATATCGCGCCCGACGCCATAAATCGCCAATCAGCGGATCGTCCCCACCTGGTTCGTCATCCTGCCAATGGTAGTGTTTTTCAGCCAGTTTTGGATCCTGCCGCCAAAATAGCAGGGCTGCAACCACACCGCCGAGCGCCCCAAAGAAATGGGCTTCATAAGAAATGCCCGGATCGCGCGGAAAAATCGACATGATCATGCCGCCATACATAAAAAACGCAATCATCATTAGCGCTACCGAGCGCTTGTCTTTGCGCAGCAAGCTTACGGTAAACAAAAAGAAGAACAAACCGTGACTTACGCCACTGGCGCCAAGATGCACCGACTCACGGCCAAACAACCACACCCCGATGCCAGAACCCAACCAGGCAAAGATAAGCACTTTTAATCGGGAATTCGGGTAGCCATAGCGCAACATGGCGCCCAGTACAATTAACGGCAGCGTGTTGTTGAACAGATGCTCATAGGAACCATGAACCAACGCTGAAGTGACCACTCCGTACAATCGACTCCAGTCATGTGGGATAACACCCAGCACATTTAACGGTAGCTCAAACAATACCCCAGCCGACTGGATTACCCAGAGCAGCGCAACAGCTATTACCACCGGCAGGATAGCTGAGCTTAAGGCGTAGTTTGATTTGGCTTGATTCATTCTCCAGATATAGGGCTGGGATCTGATAAATCAATCGAGTTTATGCCAATCAGCCGGATAATCGATGTCAGTCAGCGTGTTGACCCACTGGGTCTGGATGCTGTTGGGAGACACTAACGCCAGCTTTCTGAGGTACTTACCTGCACCGCTATCGCCTTGTAGCTGGTTTAGTACAGTTAGTGATTGGGGTGGAAATATGACTGGCGGGCCAATGATCCCCCGGCAGTTGGTTGCCGTTATAACAGGATTATTAGCATAGTCTGTTTTCAGTGAGCGAATTAATGTTGCACTCATGCCGGCCTGATCGCCAAGCCCTATCATTAACCCGTCGTAACCACTAAAATCCAGCGCGGCGGCTGCGCGTACGCTGGCGGCCATGCCCTCTTGCCAGTCGTTAACATACTGATGGTTAACACCGGTAGGCAGCACCTCACAAATAGCATCGTGCCAGTAGCCGGTAAGTACCACAATGTCAGTGATGCCCGCTTTTTTATACTCGCTAATGACATGAATAAGCAACGGTTGCTGACTGTCCGGGTGAACCGCCAGTAACTTGTTACCACCATAACGGCTGGCACTACCAGCAGCCAGCAATGCCAGCCGCACCTTCATAGTTTCTCCGCGCTGGCTTGCTCTGAAGAATGTTGTTCGCTGATTAACTGTGGAATGGGCATAGCACCAGGCGGACGATACAACACCAGGGTTTCAGCAATTTTATCCTGAATGGTCTGGCGGTTGGGATCCCAGAAAATTTGTAAAAATCCCAGTAAGCCGGTGGCAAGCCCGGCGGTATAACCACCATAGCGGCCAAAGCTTTCAAATAAATTTAACGGGCTGCCATCAAGCTTTACGACTTTAATTCGCATAATACGTTTGCCAATGGTATGCCCCCGCCACCACGCGGTAAGTACACTGTAATACAATGCCGCCCAACCAAACCCTAATCCGAGATCTTTAATGATGCCGTCTACCCAACTGATAAGACTGTTAGATTTCGCGGTGTTGTTATCTCTTCCCAGCCCAATTCTGAGTGCTGGTTCGTCTGCTGGCTCAGACACCGTCTGGGGCGTTGGTAACGATTCAGCCTGGTCAGGATCTATCACGCCCAATGAACCAGCGTTCAGCCCTTCCCTGATCGCCGCCTGCACTTCGTCATTGCTGCCATCGCGGTCTGAGTCCGGGCCGGATGCAATGCTTTGAGCAAATTCAGTAACAAACAGCTCTCTTAGCTGGTTTTGCTGTGTCTCAGTGAGGTCTTTATCAGCCAGAAACGCATCAAATCCTTTAATCGCTTCCTGCTCTGTGTCACCGGTACTGGCGTAAGCTTCACCGAATCCAACAGCCACCTCGCCGAAACAGCTAAAGTCACCGTCACAACTCTGCCAGGCATATTTTTGTGCCATATTGAGGACCGAAGACGCAAACGCTGAATCGCGGGAGATTTCTTTTATTTGCGGCGCCTCGTTGTACCCTTCAACAATAACAAAGGTGACAAAAAATAATAAACAAGCCGCGCTCAGGCGCAGCATCTTACGGGCAAAGCCACGTTTTTTCTCGCCTTCAGCCAGGTGTTTACCGGCCCGGAAAAACGTAATTGCAACAAAAAAGGCCAGTACCAACGCGTGAGCAGTGCTTAACAACACCACGAGAGTGGCATCAATACACTGGGCGACCAAACGCCGCATAGGTGATGCCAGTGGCTGCCCGAGTAGCTCATCGGCCACCCCAAAAGCGTAGGGCGTTACAATTTCGCGGGTTTCCTTAGCACTCAACGACTCCGGCGCTTCGCTTTGCTGCTTGCTGTTGTCAGGTGATTGCTGTGATGCTTCGACTGTCATGTCACGATTTCCCTGTTATTGTTATTCTATTTATACGCTTATCGCCTCGTTGGGCAATATTCAAATTGTTACTTTTTTTGTAATGCCGAAATGCCGTCGGATAAGCCCTGTAAGGTTAACGGGAACATCTTGTCTGCCATTAATTCCTTAATCAGAGCAACAGACTGATAATACCCCCAGTATTGCTGCGGCTGCGGATTGAGCCAGATACAATGGCTAAAATGACAGCTAATACGGTTTAGCCAGGTCGCCCCTGGCTCTTCATTCCAGTGTTCAACGCTGCCGCCGGGATACGCTATTTCGTAGGGCCCCATGGTGGCATCCCCCACAAAGATCACTTTACAGTCAGGACCGTATTTATGAATCACATCCCACACGTCCATACGCTCACTGTTGCGTCGGGCATTGTCTTTCCACACCGATTCATACACACAGTTGTGAAAATAATAGTAGTCGAGGTATTTAAACTCAGCATGCACAGCCGAAAACAACTCCTCTACACCTTTGATATAACTGTCCATGGAACCGCCAATATCAAAGAACATTAACACTTTCACGGCATTATGCCGTTCCGGTCGCATATGAATATCGAGCAGACCTCCCTGCTTTGCCGTATTGGAAATGGTAGAGGAAATGTCTAACTCCTCGCTGGCCGCACCGCGAGCGAACTGGCGTAACTTACGCAGGGCCATTTTAAGGTTACGCGTACCCAACTCTGCATTACCATCCAGATTCTTAAATTCCCTTTTATCCCAAACCTTTACGGCAGAAAAACGGCGATTACTCTCCTGACCGATACGCACGCCTTCCGGGTTGTCACCATAAGCACCAAACGGGCTGGTACCGCCGGTACCGACCCATTTGTTGCCGCCGGCATGACGCTCTTTTTGTTCGTCGAGTCGCTCGCGAAGCTTTTTCATGAGTTCATCGAGGCCGCCTTCCTGACGTAATTTTTCACGCTCCTCAACAGACAGACGCTTTTCAAATTCTTTCCGCAGCCAGTCTTCATCGATACTGTCGCCAAACAAGTCGATGGCCTCCACCCCTTCAAAATAACTGGCAAACGCCCGGTCATATTTATCGAACTGGGACTCATCTTTTACCAGCGTAATACGGGCAAGATGATAAAACGCCGCCACGTCAGCAAAGATAACCTGCTGCTCAAGTGCCCGAATTAAATCCAGTAGTTCCCGCAGGCTGGTTTTTACCCCGTAGCGTCTGAGTGTAAAAAAGAAGTCAACCAGCATTAGCGGCGTGCCATAAAGACCAGTTTTTCAAACAGGTGGATATCCTGCTCGTTTTTAAGCAATGCGCCATATAGAGGCGGAATGCTGGTCTTGCCTTCTTTATCCTGCAGCGCCTCGGGTGGAATATCTTCGGCCACCAGCAGTTTCAACCAGTCAATCAGCTCTGAGGTCGACGGCTTTTTCTTCAGCCCGGGAATATCCCGTAGTTTAAAAAACGATGTGAGCGCTTCTTCTAACAACCGTGATTTGATTTTGGGAAAATGAACTTCCACGATTTGTCGCATTTCGTCGGGAGTCGGAAACTTGATGTAGTGGAAGAAACAGCGCCGCAGAAACGCGTCAGGCAATTCTTTTTCGTTATTAGAGGTAATTACTACAATAGGCCGGATATCCGCTTTAATGCGCTGTTGGGTTTCATATACGTAGAATTCCATCTTATCCAGCTCAAGCAATAAATCGTTGGGGAATTCAATGTCCGCTTTGTCGATTTCGTCAATCAGTAATACCGGGCGCTTTTGGGCTACGAAGGCTTGCCACAATTTACCCTTTATAATGTAATTGCTGATATCGTGTACCCGGTCATCGCCCAATTGCGAGTCGCGCAAGCGCGATACTGCGTCATATTCGTACAGCCCCTGCTGCGCCTTGGTGGTAGATTTAATATGCCACTGAATTAAATCCGTCTTCAGACTGGCAGCCAGCTCCTCGGCCAACAAGGTTTTGCCCGTGCCCGGCTCGCCTTTGATTAACAGGGGTCGTTCGAGGGTGATCGCCGCATTCACTGCCAGTTGCAGGTCATCGCTGGCGATATAACTGTCGGTGCCTTGAAATGCCATTAGGATCCTTATTTTTATTAACCATTAAAATAACCATATCATATAGCAAAAATCACTTTGCATTTTATGACTTAATAACAATGATATAAGGGTAACCAAATAAGCTCCACCAATAATCTCTGTGAGATTTGTCAGCCTGAACATTAGCGCGCTGGAGCCAAGACAAACAAAAGGAATAACCATGCAAGTATTTGACGATAATTCATTGGCCATCGGCAATACGCCACTCGTAAAGCTAAAGCGCGTAACTGGTGGTAATGTTTACGCAAAAATTGAATCACGTAACCCGAGCTTTTCGGTTAAGTGTCGTATCGGCGCCAACATGATTTGGGACGCAGAGAAACGCGGCGTGTTAACCGAAGACAAAGAAATTGTTGAACCTACCAGCGGTAACACCGGTATCGCGCTGGCGTTCGTTGCCGCGGCCCGCGGTTATAAAATCACGCTTACCATGCCTTCAAGCATGAGTCTTGAGCGCCGTAAACTGCTCAAAGCATTGGGTGCCAATCTGGTACTGACCGAAGCGCCAAAAGGCATGAAAGGTGCCGTAGCGGCGGCCCAGGAAATTGTTGACGCTAACCCGGACAAGTTCGTGTTACTGCAACAGTTTGAAAATCCAGCCAACCCTGAAATCCACGAAAAAACCACCGGCCCGGAAATCTGGGAAGCGACCGACGGTAAAGTTGACGCATTTGTGGCGGGTGTGGGTACCGGCGGTACCATTACCGGTGTTAGCCGTTACATTAAAAATACCCAGGGTAAAGCGATTACCTCGGTAGCCGTTGAACCAACGGATTCACCGGTGATCACGCAGGCTAAAGCCGGCGAAGAACTGACTCCGGGACCACACAAAATTCAAGGCATCGGTGCCGGCTTTATCCCGGGCAACCTCGACCTGGATTTGGTAGACGAGGTAGAACAAGTCAGCAACGAAGAATGTATGGAAATGGCCCACCGCCTGATGAAAGAAGAAGGTATCCTGGCGGGTATCTCTTCTGGTGCCGCTGTGGTTGCCGCCAAACGCTTCGCTGAGCGTCCTGAAAATAAAGATAAGATCGTGGTTGTGCTGCTTGCCAGTGGTACAGAACGCTACCTATCGAGTCCGTTATTTGCCGGTGCTTTCGGCGATCAGGAAGAAGTGCAGTAATCAGCTTCCTGAACTCAATAATTACACGGGGCCGATGGCCCCGTTTTTAGTTCTGTTTGCCAAATTCTTAGACTAAAGTTACAGTAACGCATCAATTAAGGCTGGTGATTAGTCCTATGCAGTTACGTATTCGATTGTTTTTATTAACCTGTTTTTCTGTCTTGCTGCTAAGTGCCTGCGAGAAAGAAGAACGTATTGGCCGCTACGGCATGCTCGACGAAAACACGCCTGAGTACACCGCAGTCATGTTTATTCGCGGTGTTTATCTGGATGAAAACATTGACCGTGCGGTGGATTTAAGTACCGATCGCATGGCCCGGATCCTCAAGCGCTATCACACGCAAAACAACGTCCAGCGTCATGTGTTTAACCTTAAGTACGATACGGTGGAAGTCACTCCACAAACGAGTCAGTCAGTGGGCAGAACCGAATATGCAGACAACGCCAATGTGACGCTGTTTTTCTCCGGTCAATACAACGGCGATAAAGTGGAAGATTTGCGTACCCTGGAGCTCAAAAAAGTGAGCGGTCAGTGGAAGGTTGATAAAATTCAGGCCGATCCCTTTTTATAAACCAATATCCCGGCCGGAGCCGGGATAATCAACGGTAGTCAGAACATTAGTCAGCTAAGTGTAATATCCAGCCCACCAACTCATTGGCCTGCTCTTTATTAATAACCACTGAATTTGGCGGCATCGCAAAGCCACTCACCTCGCCTTTCCAGTGGCTGGCATAGGGACTGGAACCATTCAGAACCGTTGTCACCAGCGCCGCTTTGGCATTGGGATTGTTACTGTATTTTTTCGCCACGTCCTGCCAGGCGGGTCCAATAGGCTTTAAGCCACCAGGGCCGCTGCCACCACTGGCTATAGAGTGGCAGGTAACGCAACCACTCTGGTGAGCCAGATTAATCATTTTCACATCCTGTGATTCAGTTTCCATTGCGGCCACACTAGTAGCCAGCAAGCCTGCACCAAGTGCCATCAACACAACTGATTTTTTCATGGGTATTTCCTCATTTTAGTCTCGTTTTGTAAACGAAAAAGCGTGTCTGGTAGAAAGCATAAGTACAGCTACTTACTGCAACAATCCTCCCAAAGTACTGGTTTGGACACCGCCTGATTTAGATCAATGAATTCAGCCCGGTAAGCGGTTAATTATCGGGTAAATGTGAAATACATGTTGCAGCTGCGGTTGACATAAATCATCATGTTGGCCGAGTTTTATTAAGGACATCTTAGGGTATTTATCACTATGAAATTAGAATCCATTGCACTGCACCACGGCTACGAGTCTGAAGCCACTACCAAGGCGGCGGCAGTACCGATTTATCAAACCACCTCCTACACCTTCGACGACACTCAGCATGGCGCTGATTTATTTGATCTCAAAGTTGCCGGGAATATTTATACCCGCATTATGAACCCTACCACAGCGGTACTTGAGGAACGTGTGGCAGCAATGGAAGGTGGTATTGGCGCGCTGGCGCTGGCTTCTGGTATGGCAGCCATCACCTATGCCCTGCAGGCGATCTGCGAAGTAGGCAGTAATATTGTCAGTACCAGCCAGCTCTATGGCGGTACGTACAATTTATTTGCTCATACTCTGCCGCGTCAGGGCGTGCAGGTAAAAATGGTGTCTCATGAAGATTACGAAGGCTTTGATAAAGCCATTGACGAAAATACCAAGGCGGTATTTTGTGAGTCCATCGGTAACCCTGCCGGGAACGTGGTGGATATTCAGAAACTGGCCGAAATTGCCCATAAGCACGGGGTACCGTTAATCGTTGACAATACCGTAGCGACGCCTGTTTTATGTCGCCCTTTTGAATTAGGGGCTGATATCGTTGTTCACAGTCTGACCAAGTACATCGGCGGTCACGGTACCAGTGTGGGCGGTATTATTGTCGATAGCGGTAAATTTGACTGGGCAGCCAATAAAACGCGCTTTGCCGTGCTCAACGAGCCCGATCCGTCCTACCATGGAGTAGTGTATACCGAAGCACTTGGTCCTGCTGCATACATCGGCCGTTGCCGGGTAGTCCCATTACGCAACACCGGTGCGGCAATCAGTCCGATGAATGCCTTTCAGATCCTGCAGGGGCTGGAAACCCTGTGCCTGCGCATGGAACGTCACTGCGAAAATGCAGAGAAACTGGCAGCCTACCTGAGTGATCACGAAAAAGTTAGCTGGGTAAACTATGCGGGACTGGCAGACAGCCCCTATCGCGCCACCTGCGAAAAGATCACCGGTGGTAAAGCATCGGGTATTTTAAGTTTTGGTATTGACGGCGGCCGTGAAGCCGGCGCTCAGTTTATTGATGCGCTACAAATGATATTACGCCTGGTCAACATTGGTGATGCTAAATCCCTGGCCTGTCACCCGGCCACTACCACGCACCGTCAGTTAAACGAGGAAGAACTGGCCAGTGCCGGTGTCAGTGCCGATCTGGTGCGAATTTCGGTGGGTATTGAAAATATCGACGATATCATCGCCGATGTTGAACAAGCACTGAACGCCGTTAGTGTAGCGTAAAGAATCCGCCTGCTGAAGACGATGGTTCAAGGCTTGAACCAAAAGGCCGGTAAGTGATTCTTACCGGCCTTTCTTATACCTACCGTAAAAAGCCGTTTTACTTGCCTACGGCTACACCTTCGCGACGCGGGTCTGCCCCGCCCACATAACCTTGCTTCGTCACCTGAATGCCGTGCAGACCACTGTTCAGGTCAACTACTTTAACCTTGTGACCAAGGGCTTCTAGCGGGCCTTGTAACGCTTCGATAGGCGTGCCTTTTTCCAGCGCGGTATAATCGTTACGGTTAGTGATCTTAGGCAGGTTAATCGCTTGCTGGATATCCAGGTTGTAATCAATCACACCAATCAGGGTTTGTGCCACATAACTCACAATGCGGCTGCCGCCCGGTGACCCCACCAGGATCTCCAAATCACCATTTTTATTGAACACCATTGTCGGGCTCATGGCGCTACGCGGACGCTTGTGAGGTTCTACGCGATTAGGTACCGGGTAGCGGTTCATCGAGGGCGAGAATGAGAAATCGGTTAACTGGTTGTTCAACAAAAAGCCGTCAACCATAATGCCCGAACCAAACATAAACTCGATACTGGTGGTCATGGATACCGCGTTGCCCTCTTTATCTACAATAACAAAGTGGCTGGTATTAGGTTGTTCCAGTGAGCTGCCCTGACTGACCTGGGTAGAAAACGGTTCGCCGGGACGGGCAAAGCGCCAGGGTTTATCAACTTCAATACTCTCGGCCCGACGATGCAAATAACCTTCGTTGATCAACGCACCATAAGGAAGATTGGTAAAGTCGCTGTCGGCAATGTATTTTTCACGATCAGCGTAGGCTAATGCGCTCGCCTGAGTATAAAGATTGACAAATTCTACGCTATCCACCGGGTATTTGGATAAATCGAAACCTTCCAGTAGCTTAAGTACCTGAAAAACGTTAATGCCGCCTGAACTGGGCGGTGCCATACCGCAAATCTGCTTGCTACGGTACTCACCGCACACGCCGTTGCGCTCGATGGCTTTATAATTGGCCATGTCTTCTGCTGTTAATACACCAGGGTTTATTTCTACCCCTTGCACCGCTTTAGCTATTTTTGCCGCCAGTTCGCCGGTATACATATAGTCTGCACCCTGCTCAGCAATATTGCGCAGCGTCTTACCTAATGCCTGGTTCTTTTTGGTGGTGCCGGCTTGCAATGGCTTGCCCGCAGGATAAAAATAGGTAGCAGTACTGGGGAAGGTTTTCATGCCCTTGTGATACTGCTCAGCCATGGTCACCAGTTTTTCCAGGCGTTTTGAAACTTTAAACCCCTCTTCTGAGGTGTTAATCGCATCGCGGAACAGCACCTGCCAGTCGAGCTTTCCAAACTGCCCGTGCGCCGTTTCCAAGGCCTTGAGTGCCCCGGGTACACCCACTGACTTTCCGCCAACCACGGCATCAATCCATTTCATTGGTTTACCATGTTCCATAAACCAGTAGGCATTTACCCCTGCGGGGGCCATTTCGCGGCCGTCGAACGTGTGCAGCTTTTTGGCTTTGTTATCCCAGTACAGCATAAAAGCGCCACCGCCAATACCTGACGATTGCGGCTCCACCAGGGTTAACATGGCCTGCACCGCCACGGCGGCATCAATGGCGCTACCGCCCTGCTCGATAATGTTTTTGCCCGCCCACGATGCATAAGGATTGGCGGCTACCACCATGTAATCCTGACTGATGCGGGCTTTTTTCTCGATATAACCGGTAGCAGCCTCAGGCTCACCCGCTTCACGGGGGGCCGGGGTTTGCTGAGCGAGGGCATGAAAACTGGAGGACAGGGTTAAGCACCCTGCCAGAAAAAGAATGCGCGTGCGACTACGACTCAAGGTGAATCTTCCTCTTATTTAAATTTTTCCGGGTTAATTGGTCGCTTATGCAGGAACGCATCAAAAGCTTCCTGCGCAGCTTCTGTGCCCATGGCTTCAATAAAAACATCCAGCTCAACATCCAGATGCTGGTGAATGGCTTCTGCCTCGTTATTAATTAGTGCTTTTGACTGTAGCAAAGCGTAAGCAGGCTTGGCGGCCAACTTACCGGCAACTTTGTTAACAGTGTCCCGCAAGGCTTCGGGCTCGACTATTTTGGTCACCATGCCAAACTGATAGGCTTCCTGAGCACCAAAGGGCTCACCCAGTAATAACCATTCGCTGGCACGACGCCTGCCCGCCATTCGCGGCAGGATATAACTTGATGCATACTCAGGCACCAGGCCCAAATTAATGAAAGGCATTATGAACTGGGCTTCGGTGTGGGTATACACGAAATCACAATGTAACAGCATGGTGGTACCAATGCCAACCGCCTTGCCAGAAACTTCGGCGACTACCGTTTTTTTACAGTTAAGCAGCGCATTCATAAAGCTGACGGTTTCTGCCAGATGAGGTTCGGCACCATGATTGGCAAAACCGGCGATTTCGTTGCCGGCACAGAAAACGTCTCCTTCCGCCCGAATAACGACGACTTTACAGCTATTGGTTACGTTAGCTTTAACCAGAACGCTGGCCATGGTCTGATACATCTCCGGAGTCAGGGCATTTTTCTTTTCCGGGCGATTTAAGGTGATGGTGGTAATAGCACCATGGGTTTCGATGAGAATATTACTCATTATTGTCTCCGACTCTTTATTAGGTTTCGTAGGGCATTTTCGTTATGATAGCGTCCTAGCCTTTTGATCAACAATAAATTCCAATGATAGTTGCGCTACCACTAAAACCACAGTTTAGTCTCGGCCCGTTAATCCTGGCCATTGTCTGCATTGCCCTCTTTTTTGCCGGTCAGTCGATGACCGACTTACTGGCCTACGACCGTTATGCGTTGCAAAGCATGGAAACCTGGCGCCTGATCAGCGGGAACCTCATCCACACCAACGGCTACCACCTGCTCTTAAACCTGATTGGACTGGCCTTACTCTGGGCATTGCATGGCGAGCATTACCGGCCGGTAACCTTTATCAAACTGTTTATCTGGTGTGGTCTGGGCACCAGCCTGGGCATTTATTTTCTGTCGCCACAATTAATCTGGTACGTGGGGCTTTCCGGTGCCTTACACGGCATTTTTGTGTGGGGAGCCTGCATGGATATCATTAATAAAGTCCGCTCAGGCTGGTTATTACTGGCTGGCGTAGCAGCCAAGCTAGTGTTTGAACAATTACAGGGAAGCAGCGAGGATGTGGCCAGCTTAATTGATGCCAACGTCGCCGTGGATGCCCATTTATACGGCGCAGTGTCTGGTGTATTGCTGTTTATTCTGATGTGGGGAAGCAGCCATGCAGCGGGCTTTATCACCGCCCGCCGCAAGGCGTAGCCATTCGGCTAGAGGTTTTCTTCGAATAACTCGAAAATACGGCGGTATTCATCGAGCCACGAACTGGGCTGTACAAACCCGTGCGGCTCTACCGGGTAAATTGCCGTTTCGAAATCCGTTTTTTCCAGTTCGATCAGTCGCTGAACCAGCCGCACTACATCCACAAAAAACACGTTGTTATCCACCATTGGCGCATTTATCAGCAATGGATTTTGCAAGCCTTCAGCAAAATAAATCGGCGAGCTTTTGCGATAGGCGATGGGATCAACATCCGGTGTATTAAGAATATTGGACGTGTAACCATGGTTGTAATGCGCCCAGTCTGACACCGGACGTAACGCCGCGCCGGCCTGGAACAAATCAGGTGCATTAAACATAGCCATAAAGGTAAGGAAACCACCATACGAGCCTCCATAGGTGCCGATTCGGTTACGATCCACATTGGTATTTTCTACCAGCCAGTTAACCCCATCGCGAAGATCTTCAAGTTCCGGCGTGCCCATTTGGCGGTAAATCGCAGTACGCCAGTCGCGACCATAACCGCGTGAAGCCCGGTAATCCATATCCAGTACTACATACCCTTGTTTTACCAGCAGGCTATGGAACATAAACTCGCGAAAATAGCCAGACCAACCAAGGTGGGCATTTTGAAGATAGCCTGCCCCGTGGTTAAACACTACTGCCCGGCGTGGCGCGCCTTCAGTATACCCCTCAGGTAAATAAACCCTGGCATAAATGGGCTGCTCGGTATGGCTGGACTCAATCGCAACCACCTGCGGCGCAACCCAGGGCTTGGCAAGGAAGGCTTCGCTGATAGTATGGGTGAGCCGCTGCGGGGGCTGCTCGTCGTTCACGGCCACTGAATATAATTCTGGCGGACGAGTTACCGTAGAATGCGTAAGCAACAAGGTTTGTTCATCGGGGCTCAGCACGTAATCCGTCAGACCGTTCAGATCGGTGAGCGCCTGATGTTCACCGGTTTCGGTATTCACCCGGTAAATTTCATAAATACCCGGGTGCTTTTTATTGGCTTTGAAATACACATACTGATCGTCTTTAGACACTGTTAAGTTATCTACCACATACTGACCACTGGTGAGCGCCTCAGGCGCCTCACCCGGCTGTTGCAGGTAAAGATGACTGTATCCGGACTTCTCCGACTGATAGAACAACGTATGGGAATGGTTCAGCCAACCGAACTGATTGTGATGGTAGTTGATCCATGCATCATCATGTTGACGCAGCTGCGTGACCAGCTTCTTTGCCGCCAGATCAACGGTAACAATCCAGCTGTCTTTGTTGTCCCAGGCTTCGAGGATCATCGCCACCTGTGAACCATCCTGATGCCAGCGGATAGACGGACCGCTGCGAGACCAGCTGTTGAGCAGTCCAATTGCCCTGGGTAAACGGTTATCAGTGTATTCTTCGCCAAGGGCAGCGGCATTCTCGCGCTTCACATCAGCCAGCACATCATCGTTATAGCCGGGTAAGCCTGCATAAGAAAGTTCATGCTTAGTACCGGTAGTTACATCTACTAACCAGGCCGTCTGCGTGACTGGCTTGGCATCCGCTACCCGCTGACGCACACTGATAGCGGCAATCCGACCGTCTTCCTGAATGTAATGCGGCATGATATCAGAGTCATCTCGGCGACTGCCCTTCTCAGTGGTAACAATGATGGCGAGTTTACCGCTCGGCGACAGCTCTGCTGCCACCAGCCGTTCGTTGTCATCAAAATAAACCGGTGCAGGCGCTACTGCCGGGCTTTGCGCACGCATCACCTGCTCCTGAGCAAACTTGTCACTGCGATTTTTGCGCTGTACCTGGATGTACTGGATCAGTGATTGCTGTTCCGCGGCGACAAAATCTTTCGGTGGTTGGTTGGCAGTGGGAACATCAGCAAACTCCCAACTCAGTAACTTTTCTTGCTGGCCGCTGGTTAAGTCAATGGCGATGAAGGTATTGTATAATCGCGCAAATAACCGGTTATCGGTTAGGAAGCCAATGTTGCTAAGGGGCTGACCATAAGTTACCCGCACGATTTCACCGTCGGGCATTTGTACAAACACGCTGTCTTCGTATTTCCAGGCGGTGTATCGCCCGTCACGACTGGTGGCCTTTTCATCAGTTTTATATTTGTGTAGCTCGTTAGGAGCGATTTTTACCGATTCACTTTTTTGGTTAATCCGGTATACGTCATATAACTGGGTATCTTCCTGCTTACGTGAGTAAATCACACTGCCATCAGGGCTAAAGCCCGGACTCTGGGGCTGTCGACCAAGCCATTTCGGGTCGGCCATTATCTGTTCCAGGGTGATACTGTCGTCTGCCTGCGTTGCCTGGTGAGCCTGAGGTTTAATCACGTTGGCAAACTGGCTTACATTGGCGGTTGGTTCTGTCGTAACGGCTTCAGGCATGGTACTGTTGCAGGCTGCAACCACAACACTCAAGCCCAGTAAAACACCGCTTTTTATTAGAGTATGTCGCATATTATTATTTACTTCGTTATAAATTCATGCCCATTATAGCCAGCTATCTATACAGGAAGTAAACATTTGTCTTTGTTTTTCACTCGCTGGTCTTTTTAACACCAGAGCCGGACAAATTGATCCAACCAGCCTGTACAGAGAGTATTGGTGTTAACCCCTAACAACAGGAATAAAGCAATGAAAAAATTAGTTGGCGCATTGTTATTCAGTACGCTTCCTTTATTCGCGCAGGCAAACAGCTGCCCTGACGTATTAAAGTTCATGAAACGTAAACTCAATTCTCAGGAAACCGTCAATTTGTGCAGCGAATACCAGGGCAAAACCCTGTTAATTGTTAACACCGCAAGTTACTGCGGGTTTACCCCACAGTTTGAAGGCCTTGAAGCCATGTATGACGAACTAAAAGGTGAAGACTTTGTGGTATTGGGCTTTCCATCCCACGATTTTAATCAGGAAGATGATGACGAAGGTAAAACCGCCGAACTATGTGAGTTAACCTATGGTGTGAAATTCCCGATGTTTGAGCCCACCCATGTGAAAGGTGACGATGCTGATCCGCTGTATCGCATCCTGGCCAAAGCCACTGGCGAAGAGCCAAGTTGGAACTTCAACAAATACCTGGTAGATAAAAACGGTAAAATCGTTAAGCACTATAAGAGCTCTGTAAAACCTTCAGATAAAGAACTCCGCGGTGATGTTGAAAAAGCATTAGCCATGTAACCTTCTTTGCGCATAAAAAAAGCCCCGCAAACCGCGGGGCTAATATGCACACTCAACTTGGAACACACTTAAACAACAGGGTTCACACATTAAAACCCGTAATTGCTCGTTGCATTAAGTTAGTCCCGCCTATTCACCTAAAGTTCAAATTTTTTCACAAATTGCTGCAATAATTTTTAGCGTCATTCGGAGCGAATCAGCCCAACTTTGCTCATCAATAATAAAAGCGAATTATTACAAGGAATTAAAACAACATACTCACATACGCAGAGATAAAAAAACCTGCGTTTTGCAGGCTTTATTAATACGTTATTCGTAGTGTTGCGTTTAAAACTTTGCCAACGCCTGGTCAAAGTCGGCAACCAGATCGTCGGTATCTTCGATACCCAACGACATTCTGACCATGGTTTCGGTAATGCCCATGCGCGCGCGCTCCCGCTGACCGTTCTCAAAGAATATGGTGGAAGCGACCGGCAGCGCCAATGTGCGCGTATCACCGAGGTGCGTAGCCGATAATACCAGCTTAAGTTCGTCCAGGAATTCACAAGGCTCTATCCCAGGAACCAGATCAAAGCTCAGAATAGCGCCATAACCACCAAGTTGTTCACGTGCCACATAGTGCTGCGGGTGATTCGCCAGTCCCGGGTAATAGACGCGTTCAATTTTGTCCTGACTTTCCAGGTAGGTGGCCAGTTTCATAGCATTTTCGGTGCTGCGCGCCATCCGCAGTGACAAGGTTTCAATTCCTACCGAGATAAGATGCGCAGATTGTGCAGCCAGTGTAGCGCCCAAATCACGCAGCCCTTTTTTGCGGATTTGGGTGATGCCCCACATGCGCTCATTGGCAACCTGATAAGCCGGTTTAATATTGTTGAATGACGTCCAGTCAAAATTCCCCATATCGGTGACCGCACCGCCCAGCACTTGGCCATGACCAGCATGATATTTGGTAAGTGAATTCAGCACCAGGGAGACTTTCATCGCTTTGGCATCAAAAGCCGGTGGCGGTGTCATGGTGTTATCCACCATAAATATCAGTTTTTGTTCCTCACACCATTTACCAATAGCGCGCAAATCCGCCACCTGGGTAACCGGGTTAGCAATGGTTTCGGTGAACACGGCCCTGGTATTGACTTGCCTTGCTGCAATCACATCCTGAATAGAGGTGACATCTACGAAAGTGAGTTCAACACCAAAGTCTATCAGCGTATCCAGAAAACTGCGCGTATTGCCAAACAAATACTGACTCACAATCAGGTGATCGCCAGCTTTAAACAGCGACAACATAGTGCTGGTAATCGCGGCCATCCCCGTTGCAAAACACGCCGTTGCAATACCGCCTTCCATGTCAGCAATAATAGTTTGCAGCGCGGCCATGGAGCCGGATGATGAACGTCCGTACACGTGGCCCATTTTTTTACCCTGGAAGACATCCACCAGATCTTGCGTTTTTTCAAATTCGAATAAGACAGCGTTGGTAGTACTGGTATGTACGGCACCATCGGCCGGATGATTTAGCTGTCTGTCGGCATGTACTTGACGAGTGGTCACTCCCGGTTTGGTCACGCGTTGGGCTCCGTAATTATTTGCTGCGGGTATTTAGCGGTGATGGTGCGGTAAAAACTGTATACCGACTCCATCGACACCGTTACATCTTTGGATACTGTAAGGACGGGCCCGAAAACCAGCGTTTTCTGTTGATAATCAAGGCCGACACACTGAATGGGAATTCTAGCGGTTTGTGCAATGTAAAGAAAGCCGCTTTTCCACGGATACACTGCTTTTCGCGTCCCTTCCGGTGCCAGCGCCAGCAACAACCGCTCTGAACGACTGATCCGCCCGGCCACTTCTCCCACTACGCCGTGGGCTTTACTTCTGTCCACCGCAATACCACCCAAGCGGCGCATCAGGCCGCCGAGGGGCCCTTCAAACAAGGTATGTTTGCCCAAAAACGCCACCTCAAGACCAAGTGCCAGTTTAAACATAACACCAATAATAAAATCCCAGTTAGAGGTATGGGGGCCAACGGCCAGCACCATTTTGGGATGATTGGCCAGACTACCGCGTACTGTCCAGCCGCGATTATCAAGCCACCACCGGCAACATTTTCCCCACAAGCCAACCGGATATTGTGGGACTGATTCAGGTAGTGGCGCTTTGAATGACTGCATATTCCGCTAATAATCGGTTATTCTGTTGCGGGTAATTGTAACCGTTACGGAGTACGCCACAAACGTTATGTGTATTATTTTTGTCGCCGTTGAGCAGCATAAAGACTACCCGCTCATCATTGCCGCTAATCGTGATGAGTTTTATCAGCGCCCCACCCAGCCAAGCCATTGGTGGGATAAGCCTGCTCAGATGCTGGCCGGTAAAGATTTACAGGCTGGTGGCAGTTGGATGGGTATCCATCGTAATGGCGATATTGCTGCACTGACCAATATTCGCAATCCCGCCCGCGAGCAAACACAGGCTCGCAGCCGCGGAGAACTGGTGGTTAATTATCTCAGTCGCAACGCTCACCAACCACCTTTTGACCAACAGCTTAGCGCCAGTCGTGGCGCCTATAATGGTTACAATTTGCTGTATGGGAATATCTCTCGCTTGCAGGTTTATAATAATCACATCAACCGTTTTACGCCCCTGGCTCAAGGCTTTCACGGGCTTTCTAACAGTGCGCTCAATACCCCCTGGCCAAAAGTAAGGCGCGGTATAACAAATTTACAGGAGTATATCAGTACGGCGACCTCGCTGGATAATCATGCCCTGATTAACTTACTTCAGGATAATACCCCGGCTCCACCAGACCAACTGCCGGATACCGGTGTGCCGCTTGAGTGGGAACAGCGCCTGTCATCTATCTTTATTGCGTCGCCCGACTATGGCACGCGCAGTTCGACCTTGCTGTTGATTAATCAACGCCATGAAGTCACCTGGATAGAGCAGGAATATGACCACGGCAGAAAGCTATTACCACCACGAGAGTTTCAGTGGAAAATTGTGCAGGAATAACCGCTTTTATATTCGAATTTGCCGCAGTTGATGGCATAATGCGCAACCTGACTGGTTAACTCCCGTGCCAGCGGAAGATGATGAAGTGGTCTGACTGACATCAGTGTTGAACAATAACACACGACCACCGTTATTTGAGTTTGTGAAAGCACAGGACTGTTCATAAACTTAGTGAACCGATTCCTGTACATTTAGAGGACATAACGTGTTTGAAGTGCTACCCCAACTTGCCCCGGATCCGATTCTTGGTTTGTCTACTGCGTTTAAGCAAGATACTAATCCTAATAAAATTGACTTAGGTGTTGGTGTTTATAAAGACGAGCAAGGCAACACCCCTATTTTATCTGCGGTAGCCAAAGCGCAAACTATTTTACTTGAGCGAGAAAAGTCAAAAACCTATATCACCCCGCAAGGCGTACAGGGTTTTATCGACGGCATGCTGGGCCTGATTCTGGGTGAAAAGAGTCCGGTATTAATGGCCGATCGCGTAGCAGCCGTGCAAGCGCCTGGTGGTTGCGGTTCATTACGCATTCTTGCCGAGCTGCTGACTCGCGTAAATAAAGACACTAAAGTGTGGATCAGCGATCCTACCTGGGCTAACCATATTCCGTTAATGGGCAATGCCGGTTTAAGCCTGGAAACCTACCCCTACTTCGACAAAGCCACTGCATCAATTCGTTTTGACGCCATGATGGACACGTTACGTAAAGTTGAAAAAGGTGACGTGGTATTGCTGCACGGTTGCTGCCATAACCCAACCGGTGCCGATTTGACTAAAGAGCAATGGCAACAAGTGGTAGAAGTAGCCAAAGAACGTGAATTCTTGCCTTTCGTAGACTTAGCCTATCAGGGCTTTGGAGATGGTCTGGAAGAAGATGCCTACGGTGTTCGCCTGCTGTGTGAAAACCTGCCGGAAGTGATCATCGCTGCTTCGTGCAGCAAAAACTTCGGCTTATACCGTGAACGTGTTGGCTTAGCAGCCATTGTTACCGCAGACAGCGCGACAAAGAAAATCGCCCAGGCACAGATCCAGTCTGTTGCCCGCGGTATGTATTCCATGCCACCAAGCTACGGCGGCGCGCTGGTCGACATTATTTTATCCGACGTTGCCCTTAAGCAAGAGTGGGAAACCGAAGTTAACGAGATGCGTAACCGCATGTCTACTCTGCGTAGCCTGCTGGTTGAGAAACTGGCGGCTAATGGTGCCCAGAAAGACTTCAGCTTCGTCAACAATCAAAAAGGCATGTTCTCGTTCCTGTGTATTACACCGGAACAAGTACAAAAAATGCGTAATGAGCACAGCGTTTATTTCGTGGATTCAAGTCGCGTAAATGTGGCGGGTATCAGCCAGGCCAATATCGACGCTCTGGCCAAGGCCATGGTGGCTGTGATTAACAGCTAATCAGGCTGAGAATCGATAGTAACTAAAAGGCCCTGTCTGTTTCAGTCAGGGCTTTTTTAGTGATTCTATTAAAAGGGGAAGTGGACAGTTCCTAATAAAATTAAAAATGTCGCACTACAGGCTTCAGTCTTATTATTCATTACTCATTCCATTTCAATAATTTAATCTCTACCGCGCAATATGTTCAAAAAGCCAACACCAATTGATACAAAAGCGGTCAGTAGTCCAGAGCCAGTCTTTAAATAAAAGAAAAAAGTACCTTCACCTTATAACAAAGTATTTAAAATCATGTGCACATCGCCATCCTAGATTATGCGTAAATTCAATAACATTATGGCCAAGCCGATGACTATATAGATAGCCCCGGAAGTATATTTATCAGGCGAAGAATTAGTGCTAACATTTGTGCACACGCCGAAACGGAGTTGAAAATGGATACCCGCATACAATTCAGAGTTGACGAAGAAACGAAACGCCTAGCTCAATTAATGGCTGAAAGCCAAGGGCGTACTCTAAGTGATGCCTGTAGAGAGCTCACTGAAGAACTAGCTGAGCAGCAACGCAAAGTTATGAATCATGACCAATGGCTTACCGAACAGGTCAACGCAGCGTTTAGCAAATTAAATAATGGGCAGAGTAAGTTTACTACTCATGAAAAAGCTTCTTTGGACATGGAAGCGAGAAAGATGAAAATTAGGAATAGAGCCAAAAAATGATCGTTTGGGAAAAGGACTCATTGGACGATCGAGAAGTGATTTTCGAATTTCTATACGAATTTAATCCATTGGCTGCAGAAAAAACTGACACCATTATTGAAACTAAAGTTGAAAACCTGATACAGCAACCGTTGATGGGCGTCGAAAGAGCAGGAATTCCTGGACGGCTTTTAATTATTCCGGAGGTATCAATGATTGTTTCGTACTTCGTAAGAGAGGACGTAATTCATATTCTTAGGGTTTTGCATCAGAAGCAAAAATTTCCTGTAGGCAACTAACGCCCTAATTTGGCGGCACAAATGCATGGGCTAGAATGTCGCTTTTGACCAAATGCAGAAATCCAGTGGTAAAGCCTGACTATACCTTGTCTAAAGCTGCCTTAGCACAACAGTTCAAAACTACAAATCCTCACGATAACTGGATCATAGTATCGTGCCTGCATATAAATTAGTACAATTTATAAACCGCCAACAATTTAAGAGTGTGTTTTTCTGCGGAAATATAAAACAACATGTGACACTTGGTTATCCTGACACCAACAGTCTTGCAATCCACATAATTATTGACCTATAATAAATCCACTATAGAGCAGCTTTGTCAGATTTCACATAGATATGTCCGTATCCGCATTAGTCAACAATAGGTTATCTCGTATGCAACGAGGAACACCGTTTGCGATAGAGAAGTTTTACTCTCTAGGCTCTGTTACGGCTGTCCAAAAGGTAATGAGTAGACTTGCAAAAGAGGGACAAGTTGTTCGAGTGGCGAAAGGCATCTACTCTCGACCGAAACCACTGGCGGCCCTCCCTTCTGTTAAAATTGCAGCTAAAGCTGAAGATGTTGCTATAACTTGGGCTAAGGCTAATCATTACAAGATGGTTCCTCAGGGATTGGAGTCCGCCTACCGATTAGGGCTACAAACTCAAGCTCCATTAAAAACAATATTTTGGAGCTCCGGACCTTCACGTGTATTTAAAGTAGGGAACCAAGAGGTTCAGGTCAAACATACGGCTAATTTCAAACTTAAGTGGCAGCATCGGCCTGAAGGTGAATTGTTACGCGGTTTAATGTTCGTATCTCCTGAACATACTTCGAAGCAACAATTGAGTACAGCTCTCAAACGTCTCAATATTTCACATGAAGAAAAATTGGTAGTGATAAACAAACTGCTCAACAACAGCAGCTTAAGGACTTGGAAAAACAAGTTATCTAGCGTTAAGCAAACCTTGACATCATGAATTTGTTTGATCTTTATATCGATAATAAAAACCATAAAGATTTAACTGATATATTCACAGTTGGCGCACAACAGCATCCGGGCGGCTTACCTGCAAACTTTCTAGAAAAAGACATTTGGGTAACGGAGATACTAAGACTACTCTATGATGAGTCGTTGCTAGGTAATGTCTCAGTTGCATTTAAAGGGGGAACCGCATTAAGTAAATGCTGGAATGCAATTTCGCGTTTCTCTGAAGACATCGATCTTTCAATCCACTGGGCTGATTTATCTGGCCTCTCTGAAGAAGATGAATTAAAGGCATGGCAACAAAGTACCAAATCTAATAGCCAAGCTAAAAAATTCAGAGATAACCAACAAAGGCTACTAGAAGACTGGAGCAATGAATTTTTAGTACGTCTAAATCAAGAATTGGATAAGTACCAGATTGAAGGTTTATACGCTGAAATTGAGCAAGATTCCAAAGGTGAAAAGATTGATATTCACTTCCCACGAACCACACGTGGCTCAAGTGATTACCAGCTCGACCATGTGTTGTTAGAATTTGGCGGTCGTAACAGAGGAAAACCCACGGAAGCTTTGAATGTCGAGACGTACTTAACTCAATGTCCAGAATTAAGTAGCTTGGAATTACCCAGAGCAAATGTTAAAGCTTTCCAACAGGATTATATTTTGTGGGAAAAACTAACGGCTCTTCATCAATTTTCTACACAAACAAAAGAGCCAAACCCTGTTAGATTGGCTCGTCATTGGTATGATGTTGATTGTTTGCTACAAAACAAATTTGCAGATCCGCTTGCGACAACTGAGGCTATGCAGGCCGTTATCGAAATGAAAAAGCACAGATGGTCCACTCCAGGAGTCGATTTTGAAGCCATTTTAAGCGGAGGATTGCGACTAATCCCTGATGGTGAAAGATTGCACGCTGTCAATAAAGATCATGTGGAAGCTATCTCTGGAAAAATGTTTTTTACAGTTCCTGATGAGTTTGAGTATATCGTTTCTCGTTTAGCTGATGCCCAAGAGGAATTTAATCAACATATGAAAGACTTAGTACAAAAATCACAATAGCCCGCTTCCTCCTTCAATTAAAGTTTTTATTTTCATAAGCTTATCAAAATTTCGACCTATATACATGTATAATTGAATAGTTAAAATACTTGAAAATGCAATTAAAAACTTATTAATCCATGCCATCAATCCAGTCCATTGGCACTAGGGAGGATGCGAATAAGTCTCTGATGTGAGATCATAGCAGTATAGTAAATCGCATCGACCAATACCTATGAGCCACCAGTTAACTTTTGCCGATAGTGAGTTTTCCAGCAAGCGCCGCCAGACCCATAAAGAGATTTTCCTATCCCGGATGGACAACTTGTTGCCGTGGTCTCAACTGCTGGAAGTAATTGAACCCTTTTATCCTAAAGCCGGCAACGGTCGCCGTCCGTATCTGCTAGAAACCATGTTCCGCATTCACTGTATGCAGCAATGGTATAGCCTTAGTGATGAAGCGATGGAAGATGCGCTGTACGAGATTGCTTCGATGCGACAATTTTCTCAGCTGTCATTGGATAAAGCCATTCCTGACCGTACCACGATTATGAACTTCCGGCACTTGCTGGAAAAACACAAACTCACTCGTAATTTATTTAAAACGGTCAACCAATGGCTGTCGGATTGCGGTGTGATGATGACCCAAGGCACGTTGGTGGATGCTACGATTATTGAAGCGCCAAGTTCCAGGAAGAACAAAAAGAATGAACGTGACCCGGACATGCATCAGACTAAGAAAGGCAATGAATGGCACTTCGGCATGAAAGCCCATATTGGTGTGGATGCCAAGAGCGGTCTCACCCATACACTGGTAACCACCGCCGCCAACGAGCATGACCTGAATCAGTTGAAAAACCTGTTGCACGGCGACGAGGAATTCATCTCTGGCGATGCCGGATATCAAGGCGCAGAGAAGCGAGAAGAACTTGAAGGTACGGATGTAGAATGGCTGATTGCTGAGCGTCCCGGCAAAGTCCGCGCACTGAAGAAGCATCCCCGCAAGAACAAAACAGCCATCAATATCGAATACCTGAAAGCCAGTATCCGAGCAAAAGTTGAACACCCGTTTCGCATCATCAAATGCCAATTTGGTTTTATCAAAGCTCGCTACAAAGGACTGGTGAAAAACGATAGTCAATTGGCTATGTTATTTACTCTGGCGAACGTGTTTAAAGTTGACCAGATGTTGCGACGACAGCCTAAATCTGTCTGAGGTCCGGGAATGGCCCGGATTAGGGGCGAAATCCGGCCTAAAACGGTAGTATATTGGCCAAAATAGGAAATTTGGCGTTCAAAAGTTAAGCTGGCAGTACAAAGTCCCGATCCAGACCTAAATTGCAGGGCTTATTCGCAGTTTCCCTAAAGCGACAAGTAGTACTCGGCATAATAACTCTGCAAAAATGCCAGAGCATCTTCCTCTGGCCATTTTTCCTTGTCGTTGACCAGTTCATTACACTCTTTCTGGAATTGTTCAGTTTCTTTAAATGCTTGAAATTTTCGATGTTGGTAGGCGTTAAATTGAGCTTCGGTAAACGACAGGTGCTCAATCACAATGCCACTTTTTATGCGCAGGATCTGGTAATGGGAATAAACAGAACCATACCCCATATGAACATAACTGTTCATTTGACCATCTGGGACAATTAGCGCACCTGAATACCATTCAGCGACCAATGGAGGCTCGGTTTTGAACAGTGATCCAACAATACTGCTGCGATGGCATCATAGCCATACCCCTTCAGCAAATAACCGGCGTCATTAAGAACCAGTTTATCGGCGATAATTTCCCACTGTGCAACGTAACCGCGCCCGTTTGATGACCAGATTTCAGCTTCTTTGGGGATTTGCCAGTCTTTTTCGGCAATTACGCTGTCGAGAGGGTTAGTATTAAGCGGATGCTTTACACCATCAATAATGATTTCGTCTGGCTGCTGAGCTGTTGCGATGGCAAGCCACGGCACCAGTATTAGTAAGATACAAATGTGTTTCATAACGAATATCCCTATCCCGGTTACGTCCTCGCCACGCGCTTCTTCCAGAGCTATGCAGCATCCCGTTCCAGTTTGACAACAAGAATGGTCATCATAAACTCATAGGCCCACTTAATGCTATTGATGGTCAGTGAGCCAATACAATACTCTGGCCGGCTATCTCAACTCGTTAATCACTATAATGACATCGTGCTGCATCTATTCGCATATTAACATGACTGCCTTCAACCCGGTCTGGCGCACTCATATCGAAGTGAACAGGCTTGCCCGCACGCAGAATCGCTTTTAGTGAAGGTTGTGAACAAATAAATGCCAGCAAGTGCGGTTTATATTCTCTGGCCGGTTCGGGTAACCCCGTGGCGATAATTTTGATGGTCAACAGTTCGTGAGTTTCAGAATAAAAACTCAGTTTGGTACTCACGTCCGGGATACCAAATACCGTATCGTTAAACAGTGCGTTTAAGCTTTCAGCCTGTGCTTCGTCGCGATAGTAATAGTAAATACTGCTAAGTACAAAGATAACAAAGGCGATGCCGAGCCTGGTCAACTGTTGCTGCTTTGAAACTTCCCTGCGCATTTTAACTCACTACCTGTAACCTGTGAGGAAGCAGAAATCACGACTGATCGGTCAAACGCTCAAACAAAAACTGTTTAAACAATACACCTACTGCTTTAAGAGAGTCGTTTAAGCGGTGATCGCCAGGTATAAGGTGCAGGGTAATATTGAGTTGTTTGGCAAAATTAAGGATATTTTCGGCCGGAATAATTTCGTCCTGCCAGCCATGAACACAGGTTACCGGACAAGATACCGGGTACTCCTGAATTTTATAGCCAGGCATGGCCACTGCTGGTGCCAGCAAAAAAACGCCCCGCACCTGGTGTTGTAAAGCAGTAACCAAAGACACATAGCCCCCCATACTGGAGCCAACCAGTAATACTTCGGGATCATCTTTTGGAATGGCTTCTACTAGCCTTTCTACCCTCTTCTCTGGATCGAGGGTATCACTGTAGTCGATGCTCTTGACCTGGCACCCCATTTCTTCAGCAATGTTTGCCAGAAACCGTATTTTTGTTCCCCACGGGCCACTTTCTTTACCGTGTGAAAAGATAACTTTCACGCACAACTCCTTATCTAGAAGCGTGATTATCCGATATTACGAATAAATAACAATGGTATTTATCTTACATTATACGGTTTTAGTAACAAATTTATGAAAGCCAGCCTCAGGCAGCGGTAGCCCAGCCTTTTAAGTAATGACGTTGCACCAGCGACTGTAATTTTTTGCAGGCTTTTACATATTTGCTGTCACGCTGGTAATACACCTGCTCTACAATATGGCCGTTTTCGTCAATTAAAAAGCTGGCTAACCGGGCTTTACGGTGAGGCAGATAAAACTGATGTAACGATAACCGGCGGCTTACCGGCAAATTAGCAATGATCTGATAAAAACAAAACGGCAGCTTCATTGTAATGGCGCGGCTGTCGCCGCCGTAAAGATCCAGTACCTGCTGAAAAGCATCATGCCCTTCACCTACTGAAATACCAAAGCGTTCAATTAAGTTATCAAGTGTTTTTAAACCTGTGTTCATCACAATGCCCTCAAATACTGTACACCCAAACAGTACTGTATAATTTATCAGCATTCAAGTATTTTATGATTTATTTTAAACCGGTTCATTTTAAACAGAGTTATTTTCCGTTCACTGCATAAATGAAAACGCCGGTCAGGTTATCCTGCCGGCGTTTGTTTAACTTACGTTTACGGCACTAAAAATGTGCCCGTTGAGACTATTTAGATATCATCCCTTCTGATGGCTCTGTTGCCAGTGCCGAGCGCTTATTTTTGGTCAGACCGTTTTTAATGTCATCCAAGATAACGTACAACGCGGGCACCAAAATCAGGGTGATCACGGTAGCGAACAAAATACCAAACGCCAGAGATATGGCCATAGGTATCACTACCTGCGCCTGCAGGCTACGCTCAAAGATAATCGGTACCAAGCCCATAAATGTCGTCAGCGAGGTCAGTATAATCGCTCTGAAACGCTGAGTACCGGCACTTATTGCAGCGTCCATCAGGCGATGGCCTTCCTGCCGCGCCCGGTTAACAAAATCAACCATGATAAGGCTATCGTTCACCACTACGCCCGACAGCGCAATAATGCCGCAAATCGACAATACACTCACTGCATGACCCAGCATCAGATGGCCTAGAATAGCGCCGACGATACCAAAGGGGATTACTGACATAATGATTAGCGGTTGCATATAAGAGCGCAATGGAATCGCTAACAACGCGTAAATGGCGAATAAGGCAAATAACAACCCCTGAGCAAGCGATGTCATGGCCTCCATTTGTTCCCGGGAATTACCTTGCAGCTTAAACTCCACCCGCGGGTATTTTGTCATGATTTCAGGGATCACCCGGGTGATCATTTCCATGGTGACTTCGTTGGGTTCGGCAATGTCTTTATCTACCGCTGCCGATACCGTTACAGAGCGCTGGCCATCCACCCGAATAATCGAGTCGTATCCCTTGCCCAGTTCGATATCTGCCACCTGTTCAAACGGCACATCCTGACCGGCAGGTGAACGCACCCGCATGGTTTCCAGATGACCAATCGAGTTACGTTCTTCTTTAGGGTAACGCACCATTACTTTTACTTCTTCGTCGTCACGCTGGACGCGCTGAACTTCGGCACCATAAAACCCGTAACGGACCTGCTGACCCAACTGCTGCAAGGTAATACCGAGTGCCTCGGCTTGTGGTTTCAATTGCAACTGAATTTCATCAGCTCCCCCGGCAAAAGTATCATTAATATCAGACACCCCGTTATATTCTGCCAGAGCGGCTTTCACTTCCTTGCTGATCAGTTCAAGCTGAGTAATGTCACTGGAACTAAATTCAAAACTTAAATCAGAGCCGCCGCCCGGACCGCCCGGTGCATTAAAATTCAGGGTTTTCACACCAGGTATTTCCGGCATAAATTCGCGCCAGCGACGCTGAATTTCGGTATCGGTAACATCCCGTGATTCGCCTTTACTCAACTCTGCGAACACCTGGCCACCCAGCGCCCCCTGATCAAAGGCCACCGCATGGCTGATCACCCCGGAACCAGTTTCCCGCGCAATCTGCTCGTCCATGCGATACATAGCATCGAGCAAGGTATCCAGCGCTTTATCACGTTGCGATAACGATGATCCCGGCTCCAGCTCCACCGATGCCATCACAAAGTCACTCGGAATGGTCGGGAAGAAAACAAACCGCACCCAGTCTCCCTTAAACATGCCGAAGGTTAAGATCAGCATGCTAACAAACGCCGCCAGCGTGACATAACGGGCCTTCACCGCTTTAACCAGGAAAGGCGCATAAATGTTTTTGATAAAGGATTTAATGCCTTCACTGAAAAAATCACGGAAGCGCTGAAAACGATTAGCTTTAGCCGGATCGTATGGTTGCAGGCGCATATGCGCCAGGTGAGCCGGCAGAATGAGCTTTGATTCAATTAAAGAGAAGGTCAGACACACAATCACCACCAGTCCGATGGTTTTCCAGATCACTCCAAACGGTCCGGAAACCATCAGCATAGGCGAAAACGCGGCAATGGTAGTCAGTACGCCAAAGGTAGCTGGCATGGCCACTTTTTTCACACCGGCAATCACATTATCCGTGCTATGGCCTTTGGCATCGATTTCCGAATAGGCCGACTCCCCCATAATAATGGCATCGTCCACCACTATCCCCAGCACCAGAATAAAGGCAAACAGGCTGAGCATGTTTATCGACACGCCCATCATGTCCATGGGCAATACCATCAGCGTACCTAAAAAGCATACCGGCAGCCCCACCATTACCCAAAAAGCGAGTTTAATTTTCAGAAACAGTGACAGTACTAAAAACACCAGTACCCCACCCCAGAACATGTTTTCCAGCATCATATTCAGACGGTCTGCCAGGTAAAAAGACGAATCCCCCCAGGCATCGGCTTTAATGTGAGCCGGGAAGTCCTTTTTATTTTTAGCCAGGTACTGATTCACTTGTTTGGAAATTTCCAGCGCATTCTGATCACCTACGGCTTTTACCCGCACGTTAACCGCCGGCTGGTTATCAAACATGGCATACTGGAGGTCTTCCACAAAACCGTCATCAATGGTGGCAATATCCCCCAGAGTCAGGCGCGAACCGTCAGCACGGGTTAACAGCACAATCTGGGCAAATTCCCAGCCGGTATAAGCCTGGCCTTTCGTGCGCAGCAGAATATTGCCGTTCTCCGACTTAATAGCACCACCGGGTAAATCAACCGACGACTGACGCACCGCATTCACCACTTCAGAAAACGTCAGGTCGTATTTCTGCAGAGTATATTCCGACATTTCAATTGAAATTTCATAGTCGCGATCGCCCACTACCTGTACACTGGAAATGCCCGGCAAATTGGCCACATCATCGCGCAGATTCTTAGCAAATTCCTTTAATTCCCGCTCGCTGGCGTCGCCATACACGGCAATCCACAATACGTCCTGCTGAAATTTAGTGCGATAAACAATCGGTTTTTCGGTGTTGCCGGGAAAGCTGGGAATGGCGTCGACCTGGGATTTTACCTCATCGAGAACCACCTGAACGTCATAATCTTCTTCCACCTCTATGGTCACAGAGCCCATCCCTTCCGTGGCAGTAGAGGTGATCTGTTTAATCCCGTCGAGATCTTTAATGGCATCTTCAACTTTTAATAGAACGCCTTCTTCCACTTCCTGCGGTGCGGCGCCAAGGTAAGGCACGCGAACCGAAATGATATTCACCTCAAAATTGGGAAATACCTGCTTTTGAATACTAAAAGCACCAAATACACCGCCGATTAGCAAAATCCACATCAGCAGATTGGCCGCCACGTTATTGCGGGCAAACCAGGCAATCAGACCTTTATGTGTGTTATATCCTTGCATAGCTTATGCTCCGGTCTCTAACGCAGTGTCTTCATCCGCTACGTCCTGATCTGCAGGGTCCTGCTCGGGTAATCGCACCGGCATACCATTGTAAGGGTTAGGTACGGCACTTCTTACTACCTTGTCGCCATCACTCAGACCAGCGGAAATATACACCGACTCAGGGCTCGAGCGGGCAATATCCACCTGCTTAATTTGCAGTTCGTTGTTTTCATCTACCACCAGTACCGTGCCATCAAGACGCAGTAAACTTCGAGGGATCACTATAAGCGAACGGGCGTCTGTACCGCTTATCACGGCCTGCACAAACTGACCAAAGCGCAGCGGTACATTAAACTCGCTGTTATCTCGCAGGTAAGGGTCTTGCACTTCTACTACCGCGTAAATCAACCGGTTAGTTGTGTCCAACACCCCTTCACTACGCACCAGAGTTCCCTGCCATTGTTGATATTTGCCGCCTACCATAGCGTTCAGAGTTACCGGATTGCGGTGGGAAATACCGCTTTCGAGATCGATAAAGGCCAAATCCGCATCAGTGAGTGGTAATCGCACCTCAGCAACTTCGGTAGAATAGAGTTCGCCTACCAAAGCACCAGTCCCCACAAACTGACCCAAATCAGCATTGCGCTCAATCACGATGCCATCATAAGGCGCCACCACCTGTGTGCGATCAAGGTTACGCTGCGCTCTGGCCAGCTTGGCTTTTGCGGCTTTAACATTGGCCTGTTCTTTGGCCAGTTGTGGTTTACGCAGGCCCAGTTCAGGAGGCACCACGCCATTCACCGAACGCCACTCTTCTGCGGCCACTTTACCGCGGGCAATTTCTTCCTGCAGCGCTGCTTCGGCCTGCGCCAGCTCGGCTTCAGCCAGGCTCAGATCTGTTTGGTAATCGTCTTGTTCCAGGGTAAGCAATACATCGCCTTTATTAAAGAAACCGCCCACCACAAAGTTGTCGGCAATTTCCACCACCCTGCCACTCACCTGGGTAGCAATACTGGTTTTATGTTTAGGTTGTACGTTGCCCTGACTGGTTACCGTAAACTCCACATGTTCGGTATACACCGGCTGCGCATCAACTAAAAACGCCAGTTCTTCCACCTCTTTTTTCTCCGGCGGTTTTTTCGACAGGATCATAATTCCCGCTGCTATAAGCGCCAGACCAAGTAATAAAATCGGTAACGCCGACTTAATTAAAGACGATAACTTCATAAATGTGCCACTCTGATTGTGCTGCTGATCTATGCCAGCCTGCTAACATAAACTTTTCTGACGCTAATCTTACGGAGTAAGCCAGGTAAACGCCTTATTTCTTTTGTTAATAAATGTGTCGATTTACTTAGACGTTTATTGCACAAGTTACTGATGATTGTCTGAAACGTTACCGCCGTCAATTTGTGACCACATTTCGAGCAAAAACGCTTGAAACGGTGACATTTTGAGCGTAACTTGTAATTTAATTACAGATTGTTGAGCAGGAGAGAAAACAATGAGTCTGAAAAAACAATATCTGAAGTCCAAACCGATCTGCAAAGTAACGTTCAAACTAAAAGCCAGTGAAGCCAATAATGCCGACACTGCCAAACTGGTGGGTGATTTTAATGCGTGGGATATCCAGGCTGAACCAATGAAAAAGCTAAAAAATGGCGATTTCACACAAACGGTTAATCTACCTGCTGAAGCGGAATACCAGTTCCGTTATTTACTGGACGACGAAAACTGGGAAAATGACTGGGAAGCCGATGCCTATTCGCCTTCACCAGTGAGTTTTGACGATAACTCAGTTGTTCGCGTGTAATAAAGTGCCCGGCAGACATCCTGCCTGCCGGGCACTTTTGCTCGCGATGGTATTAACCCGCCAGCGTACTTTCAATTTCAGGTAAGGCATCAAACAGGTCTGCTACCAAACCGTAATCAGCTACCTGAAAAATAGGCGCTTCAGGATCTTTATTGATTGCCACAATCACTTTTGAATCTTTCATGCCCGCCAGGTGCTGAATAGCACCGGAAATACCAACGGCAATGTAGAGCTGTGGCGCAACAATTTTACCGGTTTGCCCTACCTGCATATCATTAGGCACAAACCCCGCATCCACCGCCGCACGGCTTGCTCCCACGGCGGCTCCCAATTGATCGGCTATGCGTTCAAGCATGGCAAAGTGCTCTCCATCCTGCATCCCGCGTCCCCCGGAAATTACAATTTCAGCGGCCGTGAGTTCAGGGCGATCAGACTTGGTCATCTCATCACTTTCAAATGTCACCTGGGTATTTTCAATCACCGTATCGAGCGTTTCGACTGCGACACTATTGCCTTCTTCAGCCAGCTCGAACGCTGAGGCCCGCACTGTGATCACTTTTACTGCATCACTGCTTTGTACGGTAGCAATCGCATTCCCAGCATAGATGGGTCGGATAAATGTATCAGCGCTTTCGATACCGATAATATCCGATAGCTGCACCACATCGAGCAATGCCGCCACCCGGGGCATAAAGTTTTTACCGGTTGTGGTAGCTGCCGCCAGAATATGGCTATAACCTTCAGCAATCTCGAGCACCAGGTCAGCGGTATTCTCAGCAAGTTGATGAGCATAAACCGGATTATCTGCCAGCATGACGCGTTTAACGCCCGCAATTGACGCAGCCTGGTCTGCTACGCCTCGACAATCCGACCCGGCAACCAGAATATGAATATCATCACCAAGCTGTGTGGCCGCAGTTACCAGTTTGTGGGTTTCAGATTTCAGGTGGTTGTTATCGTGTTCTGCGTATATCAGTATGCTCATGAAATCACCTTTGCTTCGTCGCGGAGTTTTGCCATCAGTTCTGCTACCGTCTCAACTTTCACGCCGGCGCTTCTGGCCGGAGGAGGGGTTACTTTAAGTGTCGTAACCCGAGGTGTAACATCTACCCCCAGTTCATCAGTCGTCATGACAGCCAGCGGCTTACGCTTGGCTTTCATAATATCCGGCAGTTTGGCGTAGCGCGGTTCGTTTAATCGCAGGTCGGTAGAGACTACCGCCGGCAGACTCAGCTTCAGCGTTTGTAATCCGCCATCGATTTCGCGGGTCACTTTCAGGCTATCACCGTCCACTTCCACTGCCGAGGCAAAAGTCGCCTGAGGCATTTTCGTCAGCGCAGCCAGCATCTGACCGGTCTGATTATTGTCAGTATCAATGGCCTGTTTACCAATAATCACCAGGCCGGGGGATTCCTGCTCTACCAGGCGGGCCAGAATTTTGGCAACCTGCAACGACTCAGGAAACGATTCGCACTCCACATGAACACCACGGTCTGCACCAAGCGCCATGGCATTGCGGATCTGCTCCTGACAAGCTTTTGGACCAATGCTAACGGCAATAATTTCCGTTGCAATCCCTTTATCTTTTAATCTGACCGCCTCTTCCACTGCAATTTCGCAAAAAGGATTCATGGCCATTTTGGCATTGGTTAAATCCACGTCTGATTGATCGGGTTTAACCCGCACTTTTACGTTGTAATCTATTACCCGTTTTACCGGCACCAGTATTTTCATATAAGCCTCTTTCATCCTTTACGGTTTAGTCTGCTTAGATCGTGCTCCAATAAGTATGGCACTTTAATGACAGCAACTGTCAATTTCACGCAACAACACTTTCGCAACATCTTTAGCATAAAATTTACTTGCAGTTGACGTTAACGTCAACCTGGTTTAGTTTGACACAACGCAATAAAAGCCCTGATAGTGGCAAATATGGTTGCCAGTTAACGTCCCTACAGAGAACAATAAATCAAAACCGACTATGAGGAGAAAGGCCGTGGAAAGAGAATCAATGGAGTTTGACGTGGTGATAGTTGGCGCAGGTCCATCGGGCCTCGCCACAGCGATCCGGCTGGCCCAGCAAGCTGAGAAGGCCGACACCGAATTATCAGTCTGTATCGTGGAAAAAGGCTCTGAAGTCGGCGCTCATATCTTATCTGGCGGCGTGATGGAGAGTGCCGCCCTCAGCGAACTTATCCCCGACTGGCAGGAAAAGGGGGCGCCCCTCAATCAGCCAGTCACCGAAGATGCCACTTATCTGTTACGCAGTGACAGCGCCAGTATTAAGCTGCCGAACCTGATCACGCCAAAAACCATGCATAATAAAGGCAACTATATTGTGTCACTGGGTAATGTTTGTCGCTGGCTGGCCGAGCAGGCCGAAGGCATGGGCATTGAAATCTTTCCTGGCTTTGCAGCAGCAGATATCCACTACAACGACGATGGCAGCGTGGGCGGTATTATTACCGGCGATATGGGCGTAGCGGCTGATGGCTCTGAAAAAGACAGCTACATGCCCGGTATGTTACTTAAAGCAAAATATACTGTGTTCGCCGAGGGGTGTCGTGGTCACTTGGGTAAAGCCCTGATTGAAAAGTTTGCGCTGGATAAAAACGCCACAGCGCAACATTATGCCCTTGGATTTAAAGAAATTTGGCAGGTCGACTCGGCCGTACACCAGCCGGGTCTTGTGGTCCACACTGCCGGATGGCCATTAACGGAAGCCTCCGGAGGCAGTTATTTATATCATGCCGAGAATAATCAGGTTTATGTCGGTTTAATTGTCGATTTAAATTACGATAACCCTTATTTAAGCCCCTTTGATGAATTTCAACGTATGAAACATCACCCGTTATTTGCTCAATATTTAAACGGTGGTGAGCGAATAGCTTATGGTGCGCGGGCAATTACCAAAGGTGGATTTAACTCTCTCCCACAAATGGCTTTTCCAGGCGGTTGTCTGGTAGGTTGTAATGCCGGCACATTAAATTTTTCCAAGATTAAAGGTATTCATACGGCAATTAAGTCGGGCAGAATGGCAGCTGAAGTTATTTTTAATCAAATTAACCAGACCACCACTATGGAATTCTGCACAGAATTTAACCAAACCTATCAGCAAAGTGATTTAAGAAAAGAGCTTTTTAAAGCGCGAAACTTTGGCCCTGCCCTGCATAAATTTGGTAATCTACTGGGTGGCGCTTTTAATACGCTGGAACAAAACATTTTTAACGGCAACCTTTTCGTTACGCTAACAGATACTGATGCTGACTATAAAAAGTTAAAATCTGCCGCCCAATGCCAACCAATAAACTATGAAAAACCGGATAATAAACTCAGCTTTGATAAACTGTCGTCGGTTTATTTAGCCAATACCAATCACGATGAAGACCAACCCTGTCATTTGCAGTTAAAAGACCCGGAAATACCGATAAAGGTTAATCTGCCGAGTTACGCGGAACCAGCGCAACGCTACTGCCCCGCCGGAGTGTACGAAGTAGTAGAGGGTGACGATAAGCAACCACAGTTTCAGATTAATGCGGCCAATTGTGTACACTGTAAAACTTGTGACATTAAAGATCCGTCCCAGAATATTCGCTGGGTGGTACCTGAAGGAGCCAGTGGTCCCAATTATCCGAATATGTAATTCGATTATTGCGTAAAATATAATTTTGAAAAAACACGAGTTTAAATTAGAATTGCCGTAGTTTTTAAACAAAGGCAGATAATTAATGAGTGAGTTTTTAGAAATTTTAACTCATGGAAGACGTTTACAAGGTGCCGTAAAGGATTTGTCGGTAGAAGAGTTAACGAGTGTTCAGGAAAAACTGAATAACATTATAAAAAAAAGAAAAGAGAAGGAAGCTGAGTTAATTAAAGCCCAGCAGGAAAAACAGGCCAAGCTTGAAGAAATTAAAAAACAAATGGCAGAAGCCGGCATTGATTTAGCCGATTTACAGGACGTGGCAGAAGCTAAGCCAAAGGGTAAATCGGGTAAAAAACGTCCGGTTAAATATAAAATTACGGTTGATGGTGAAACCGTCGCCTGGACCGGCGTAGGTAGAATGCCTGTAGTATTTAAAGATGCTCTTGAAAAAGGCCAGTCTTTAAAAGATTTCGCAATATAATTTTTATAGCGGGGACCCTCCCCGCTTTTTTATTTACATGTCTATATCACTTAATTATGAGCAGTATCCCGGTAAAGAACAAAATGCGCCCTGGGTCGTTTTGATTCATGGTTTGTTCGGTAATCTGGATAATTTAGCCGCACTCAGACGCCACCTGACCGATGCCTTTAATGTCATCGCTATCGACTTACCTGATCACGGTGAATCCCCCTGGGTAAACACCTTTACGCTGCCCGATTGCGTAAGCGCAGTTATTAAACTGATGGATAACCTGCAAATCGATAAGTGCCATATTGTAGGCCATTCGCTGGGTGGTAAAGTGGCCATGCTAACCGCACTCATCCATCCGGACCGGGTGGATAAACTGGTAGCAATGGACATTGCACCGGTAACCTACCCGCCTCATCACCAAGCGGTGTTTGCCGGGCTGAAAAAGGTTGATCTCAGTGCCATTAGCGGACGTAAAGACGCTGACCGTGCAATGCAATCTGAAATTAAGCTCCCGGGCGTCAGGCAGTTTCTGTTAAAGAGCCTTTATCAGAATGAAGTTGGCCACTGGCACTGGCGATTTAATGTGGCAGGTCTGGAAAAAGACTACGCTAACGTAGGCGGCTTCTGTGCTCCGGACACCGCAACATTTGAAGGTAATGTCACGTTTATTAAGGGTGGTGATTCCGATTACATCAACCGCGATCATCAGGCAGTCATCGGTCGGTATTTTCCTAACGCTAAAGCCAAAATTGTTGAAGGCGTTGGTCACTGGTTACATGCCGAGAAACCGCAGGTAGTCAACGGCCTGGTTGAACGGGCGTTAACGTCCTGACCATTAACTTTGCAAATGATAAACATTTGCATTTAAAAAGGACGGTTGTGATATACTCCTGGCCAGTCAGATTGTAACGTGTTTCAGCTGACGGTAGATGCCACTCTGCTGTGCCGGAAGTCCGGTAAACTTGACACAAAAGTCAGTAAGAATGCCTGCGATAGCCGTATTACTGTGGTATAGTTTGCGCGCGAAAATACAGTAAAGGTTTTTTATGCTTGCGAAGTATTACGAACAAATAGAATCCATCATGCTCGACTTAGGGCTTGTGGTCCTGTTTGTTCTGATGATTTTTGCCGTCCATGACGTATTGAAAAAGAACGATGTTCCCATGATTGGCCGGGTTGTCGCCTATGGTGTTCTGGGTCTGGGAGCCATGGGTTTTATTGCAAAAGGGATTATCCAGCTGTTCTGGCAGAGCAGCGGCGTAACCGGGTAACCATTTTCAGAGTAAGTAGATAGAGGTTAGATATGGCAAGTGTTGGCCTGTTTTTTGGTAGCGACACTGGCAATACAGAGCATGTTGCCAAGTTAATTCAAAAAGAATTAGGTAAGAACCTGATTGACGTTCACGACATTGCAAAGAGCTCTAAAGAGCAAATTGCAGAGTTTGATTTGCTGATCTTCGGTATTCCTACCTGGTATTACGGTGAAGCCCAGTGTGACTGGGACGATTTCTTCCCTGAGCTGGAGCAAATTGATTTCACCGACAAACTGGTAGCGATCTTTGGTTGTGGTGATCAGGAAGACTACGCAGAGTACTTTCTTGATGCTATGGGCATGGTTCGCGATATCGTTGAAGCCCGTGGAGCTATCCTGGTAGGCCAGTGGTCTACCGACGGTTATGATTTTGAAGCCTCTAAAGGTATGGCCGATGACACCCATTTTGTGGGTTTGGGTATTGACGAAGACCGTCAGCCGGAACTCACCGACGAGCGTGTTCGCGCCTGGTGCCATCAGTTAAACGAAGAGCTTTGTCTGGCCGAACTGGCCTAAGCTTGTCAGTTAACGCAAAAACGCAGGTTTAGCCCTGCGTTTTTTTGTGCCTGTAAAGCATTAGTTCATGAAATTTAGCCCCGACTTACCCGCATTCCTACCGAAGCAATCATATCATTGCCGGAACACACCGTTCTTTTAGCAAGTTTCTCCAGTCGGCACTGCCCTGACCCATCTTCAAGACAAAACTCAAAGCGGGTTTGGGTTTTTACCGGCCGCTCAATAATGCCCTGAGGAAGCGCCGACCATTTCCAATTACTGACAACCTGAGTGGCACTTTTTGCAAAATGTGGGCTCGACGCATCGACAACCCGCACATCAGCTATAGTATTATCAGGCAAGATAACATATTCGATCGTTGCACAGCCGGTATTAGCCGCCATGGCTTCTTTTTTAGGATAGCGGGCAGGAAAACGTTCGAGCGCCTGCCACTCGGACATAGCCAGAACATCTGCCGTTAATGGCAGTTGTGCATATTCACTGTTGGCATGAGTAGTCGTTGGCCCAGTAGCGCCACAGGCCACCAGAAAGCCTGCGGCAAACACCGTTAAAAGCGCGTATTTCATTGTTCTTCCTTTAAAAACTTTGCATACCTTAAACTAAAGTCTAAACCTTGACACCGCCCTTTTCAAGTCAGCAATTTCCACGTCTATTTTCGAGGTAGACTCATTAGCCCGCTCAGTACTGTGAGCGCTGAGTTCGGCCAGCTCAACAATACGCTGTAAACTGCCAGCAACATCCGCAAGTAATGTATCCTGTCGCTCTGTATCGGTTACGATTTCACTATTAATTCGACTGAGCTCCTGAATGATCACTGAAATTGACGCCACCTGTTCGGTTACCTGCTCGGTGGTTTTAGCGCCCTGCTGCGCTTGTTCACGGCCAGTGTTGATGGTTTGTACTGCCTGATGAGCGTCCTTTTGCAAACTGCCAATCATGGCTTCAATTTCTTCAGTGGAATTATGGGTACGATTCGCCAACGTTCTGACTTCATCAGCCACCACCGCAAATCCCCGCCCCTGTTCGCCGGCCCGAGCCGCTTCGATAGCCGCATTTAAGGCCAGTAAGTTGGTCTGCTCGGCAATGGTTTTAATCACATCCAGGATGCTACCAATATTACGGCTGTTCTCGTCGAGGCGGTGAACAACCTGCGCTGAGGCTTCGGCCTGACGGGCTTGCTCGAGTACTTGCTGGCGATTATTTTCAGCCAGCTCGGCGATACTCTGGCTCTGTTTTTCAACCTGGCTCAGCTTGTCCATGGCAGTGGTGATCTGAGTAAGGTTATGGTGACTGGTTTCGCGCACGTGCTCAGTATTGGTGGCAGTAACCTGTACTTGCTTACGTTGTTCGCCCACTTGCTGAAGACTTTTCTCTCCCAACGCAATACTTGATTGCGTCACCTCTTCCAGACGGTGTTCCTGCGACAGGATATTGCCTACCAGACTGCGCAGATTGTCGGTCAGTGCATTAATTTTCGATGCCAGTGCGGCAAATTCGTCGCTGCCGTTATCGTCCAGTTTACGGGTAAGATCACCCTGACTCAGTTGGGTCAGGCCGCGATTAATTTTTACCAGTGGGCGCGCTATGCTACGGGTGGTAATCACCGCAAGCACCACTGCAGCAATCAAACCAATAACAAATACTGCACCGGTTTTCACCAGCGCCCCCATTACCGTATCAAGAATTTTCTGTTGGGCACTAAGTGTGCTTTTATTGACTTGCCCGTACAGCGATTCAATAGTCGACTGGGCAGCATTCAGCGCAGCGCTGGCGGCGTTCTGACGTGCACCACTCTCGCTGGTAAACGCCAGCTTTTGTTTCTGCATCCATACTAATCCGTTGGTGCCGGTCAGTTCTGCGATAAACGCCTCATACTGCTCATTGAACATGGCCACAATGCCCTGGGTATCGACGGTTTCAGCCAGTCGGTTGAGGTAATCCTTATGAACCTCCAGATTACTGATTTGATAAGCTAAATCTTCTTCAATCGCCGTTGTCGCGTCGGCGTTGCGGCTGTTCACCAGATCTTCAATTGCCGTATTCATCGTCAGCAACTTGTTGTCGATGTTGTTACCGGTACCGATTACCGTTTCGATGCCCGGGTCATTACTATCGAGATAGCTCAGGTCAAGCATCAGTGCACTGGCCTCATCGGCAATCATCAGCACTTTTTCAGACTGTTCGGTAATGCGCTCCTCGAAAATAAGCTGTTGCTCCAATGCTTCGTACATGCCATGACTTTGCTCAACGTATTCCTGACTGGCTTCAATCGCCTGAGTGGCTTGTTTATCATTACCCAGTAGTTTTGCCAGCTCGTCGAGTCGACCCACAAAGATTTCAGAACGAGTGGCAAATTGCGATTTGCTGTTTTGCAGTGCTGGCAACGAACTGACGTGATATCCATTGGCGGTAATAGTGGCCAGTGTGAGTATTTGTGTATTTACCTCGTTCATCAACGTTTGCACCGGCATCTTTTCTTCGATGACGTCTTCGGCGGATGTCTGAATACCGGATAACCCCCAGTAAGAAAGAATACTGGTAATTAACAGCAAACAACCGAAGGAAGCAAAACCCAGAATAATTTTATTCACTACTGTTAAGGGCATTAGAAATCCTGTTAGCAACACCACTGACTAATTATAGCAGCGTAAAGGTTACAGTGACTTTAGGCGAAACATACCTTGTAATCGGCCTCAACATAAGAAGACTCAAGGTTAATATTTTGCCAGAACGTCATAAAACGATGACCTCAGAATGATCTTACAAACCTGCAGCGGTGGAAGTTAAAACCCACACCATCTCATTCACATTATTTTAAATATAGTCTATACCCTATACGTTTAACCCCAAAATAGACATTATTTATAGAAATCACCCTTTTCTATACCCTGTTAGGCTTTCAAATCTGCTCAAGTTACCTATAATAGCGAGAAATTCGCATCCCAGATGTAGGCACCCAATGGACCAAAATAAAGAACTAAAGAAAGCTGGCCTCAAAGTTACCTTGCCTAGATTAAAAATCCTGCAAATTTTGCAGGAGCCAAAAAATCAACACATCAGTGCAGAAGACGTGTATAAGATTTTGATCGAACAAGGTGAAGAGATTGGTCTGGCTACCGTGTACCGGGTTCTCAATCAGTTTGACGATGCCGGCATTTTAAATCGCCATCATTTTGAAGGCGGCAAATCGGTATTCGAAATCAGTCATAAAGAACATCACGATCATTTGGTGTGTTTGAAGTGTGGTAAAGTTGTCGAGTTTGAAGATGATCTGATAGAACAGCGTCAGGAACAGATCGCCAAAGACAACAAGATGAAATTAACCCATCACAGTTTGTATCTTTACGGCGAGTGTTTCGACGAAAACTGTGAAAACCTCGATTAAAAATAAAAAAGGAGTCGTCAGACTCCTTTTTTATAGCGTTAGCACACCCATCGGTTACAACACAAATTTCTGTTCTGAATACACAGAAAAGACTTTTTCCCAGACTTCACCAACCTTGCCATCGCCGATCTGATTATCACCGACTTTTACAATGGGCAAAATTTCTTTGCCTGAGCTTGTGATCCACACTTCATCGGCGGACAGTAATTCACCGACGGTGATTGCTTCTTCTGAAGCCTCTATACCAGCCAGTTTAAGGCACTCAAGCACCAGCATACGAGTAATGCCCGGTAACAGTTGATTATCCAGTGGCGGTGTCACTGCTTTGCCATCCTTAACAATAAACACATTGCTACTACTCGCCTCGGTGATCTCGCCCTGATGGTTATAAAGCAGGGTTTCGGCATTTCCCTCTTTGACGCTTTGCTGGAAGTGCATAACATTGCCCAGCAGCGCGGTAGATTTAATATGACAACGTTCCCAACGTAAATCTTCAGCCAGTGACACACTGGCTCCCGGATGTGCGCATCGATCGGCTTTTACCGGTGCGGATAAGGCAAAAGCAAAACCAAAGACCGTTGGCGCAACGCCTTGCGGATACGCATGGTAGCGGCGTGTATCTGCGCCACGGCTGATATGCAGATAAACGCCGATGTTATCGCCCAGGATTTCACGGTTATCATCAATCAGACGCTGCACGAGTGCCTGCCACTCAATTTTATCGATCTGATAATCAATCTCAATGGCCGCCAGGCCTTTGGCAAAACGGGCCATATGTTGGCTGAAGCCCACCATTTTACCTGCATAACTGGGGATCACTTCGTAAATACCGTCACCGAAAAGAAAACCGCGATCCAGCGGCGAAATACGTGCTTGTTCCAACGGCACAAACTCGCCGTTTAAATATGCTATGGTCATGAGAATCTCGTTGAGAAAGCGCCCGGTCCACAGACCTAGAGAGATAGCCAGCGTCGAATAGCGGCTTGCATCAGCAGCCATTTCGCTCTGGCATCGTCGGCGTCGAGTTGATAAAAAGTTATCTTATCACCGGGAATGCCCTGTGCGAAATGATTCAGATCACATCGGGCAATGGTCCCGGCTTTAGGATAACCACCAAGAGTTTGCCGGTCGGCCATCATTACTATGGGCTGACCATCGGGCGGAATTTGCATCGCTCCCAATGCAATGGCTTCCGAATATAAAGCCTGTGAAGGCAGAGCAATGGCTGGTCCGGCTAATCGGTAGCCCATCCGGTCGACCTGGGGCGTAATGGTATATTCACTACTGAGTAACCGCTGCCATTGCAGTGAACTCAGCCAGTCATGCTGGTAGCCTGGCACCACCCCCACCCGCACTGAAGGCTGATAATCAGGGAGCAATTGCTCAGGTATTGCGCCAGGGAGTTTATGCGCTGATGCCCGCTTGGCAACAGGCACTTCATCACCCACCGCCAACGGTTTACCATTGTTTTGTAAGCCGCCCAACTTTTCACGCTTTACCATGCTGGCACTATTTACCACAGCGGGAAACTCAAAGCCGCCCTGAATGGCCAAATAATGCTTACTGCCCACACGTGCGGGATTCACATTAAGGTGCTGACCGGCGGCAACCTGAATCGAATGCCAGCCTTGCTGTCGCTGTTTATCCAGGGTTATCTCAGCAGCTGGCCCCGTTATGCTCACCACGGCAGGCGCGGAAAATTCAACGCTCAGACCGCCGATAAATTCGACGGCCGTAGCGCCTTGCTGTCCGCACAATAGATTAGCGAGAGTAAAGGCATAGGGATCCAACGGACCAGACTGGCAAAATCCCTGATGAAGCTGCCCCAGCCGGCCCGCGTCCACCGGATAGGCAGCTAAGTCGATCCGGTTAAAGCGTACAGTCATGATGCCGACTCCGCCGTCTTTTGCAGCCAGGCATGGTACTCGTCTTCACTAATGGCATAAAACTCTACCTTATCACCCGCCTGCATTACGGTTGGCTCACTGGCACCGGGGCTATACAGCGCTACCGGGCACAGACCGAGTAAATGCCAGCCGCCGGGCGAGACGTCCGGGTATACCGCAGTTTGCCGGTCGGCAATTGCTACAGCGCCCTTAGGTACGGCTTTGCGCGGGTTGGCCAGACGAGGCGTAGCCAACTCAGCATCTAACTCCCCCAGATAGGCAAAGCCTGGCGCAAACCCCACCGCATAAACAGTATAAGCAGGCTGCTGATGACGTTTAATAATCTCTGCGGCAGATAATCCTGTGGCATCGCTAACCAGGGCCAGATCATTAGCCTCAGGGGCACCGTACCACACCGGTAATCGGTGCAATGTGCGGGCTTTCTGGTTGCTGACATCTGTTATTGGTAGTTGTTTAACGAACTGATAGACGTTGTGGTAATCCACCTCGCTCATGTCAAACACCAGCATAAGGGTGTTATAAGACGGCACCAGCTCAGTTAACCAGCGGGGACGATGGGCTATTAGGGCCTGATAAAGCGCACTAACCACCTGGTTTTGCGTGGCCAGTTCAGCGCCGCAGGCATAAAAGATAAGACCGTCTTCACCGGCTATTTCGACCGCCCGAATAGGGCCAAAAGGTTGCATATCAGGCGTTCGCTCCCGGTCTGACGTGTGACAGTTTCCGTTTGGTTAAAGCCACCCGCAGCGACTCAGCCATAGCCACCGCACCAGGCGAATCACCATGCACACAAAGCGTATCCACCGGCATGCTCAACACGCTGTAATCACTGGCAATGATAATACCGTCATCCATCAGTCGGGTGGCCTGCTCAAAGGCCTGTTGCTCACTGAGCACTGCACCGGCCTCCTTGCGCGACATCAGGTAGCCATCGGGGGTGTATTTACGATCGGCAAAGGCTTCAAATAATAATACCAGGCCAAACTCTGCGGCCTCTTGGCTTAACTGCTGATGCTCAGGATGGGCCTGGATCATCAGCGGAATATCCGCTACAGAACAGCTGGCAACTGCCTGCATTACCGTGCGCCTTAGCGCAGGCTTTTGCATCAGGTCGTTATACAAGGCGCCGTGGGGTTTAACATACTCCAACTCGCCTCCCTGTGCCCGGGCCATGCCATCCAGCGCGGCAATCTGGTAATGCAAACAGGCAATCAGTTCATCATCGGCCATAGTCAGACTGCGCCGACCAAAACCAGCAAGATCGGGATAACTGGGGTGCGCGCCAATGGCCACGTTATGCGCAATCGCCAGGCCAATGGCTTTTTGCAGAGTAAGTGGATCCCCGGCATGAAAACCACAGGCAATATTCGCCATGTCGATATGAACCATAATTTGTTCATCAACAGGCATCCTCCAGGCGCCATAACTTTCGCCTAAATCGCAATTTAACATCATAAGCGGTTAGTTCTTCGTGACATATCGGTTATCATGTTACTTGTTTTATTTTAAAAGTCAGTCCCCATGCTAAAAATTGGTCAGATTAACCCGCTTAAAGTGGTTGGAGAATTTCCCTTCGGTTATCAGTTATCTCACCCAGAAGATGATCGCAGTATTGTGCTTTCCGAAGAAGTGGAGCAGCCACTGGCGGTTGATAGCGAAGTGCAGGCAATGGTGTATACCGGTGAAAACGGCCAGTTAACCGCGAGCCTGAAGACGCCCAAAATTATTGCCGGTCAGGTTAAGGTTTTAAAAGCGGTGGGCGTAACGGATTTCGCTGCCTTTTTCGACTGGGGTTTGCCGCGCGATTTGCTGGTACCGCGTCAGAATCAGGCTCAACCTGTTAATCAGGGTATGCTGTATCCGGTCTATCTGTATTTTGATGAAGCCACCAGCCGTTTGTTAGGTACGACCAAATTACATCCGTTTTTGAGTGAGAATGGCATCTACTTTCAGCCCGGCCAGGAAGTCGAACTGATTGTATGTGGCCAGACCGAACTGGGTTACAAAGTGGTGATTAACCAGACTCACCTGGGGCTGATATTTGCCAGCGACGCCTTTAAAAAGCTGCGCATAGGCGACGAAACCACCGGCTTTATCAAACAGATCCGTGAAGACGGCAAAATCGACGTGGCGCTGCAGCAGATCAATGCTACCGGAAGAGATGCGCTGCAACAGGCTATTCTTGACGATCTGGAAGCGCACGGCGGGTTCTCCACTTTAACCGATAAAAGCCCGCCGGAAGAAATTTACGCCCACTTCAACGTGAGCAAAGCCGCATATAAACGCGCACTGGGCGCATTGTATAAACAACAGAAAATTAAACTGGATAAACAAAAAGTCACCCTGGTGGAATAATAACAATGAAAGCGACAGTCAGTTGGCAACAAGCCCTCACCTTCTCAGGAAAAACCGAAAGTGGTTTCAGCCAAACCCTCGATGGCAACGGTGAAGCCCTGTCTCCCATGGAAACCGTATTACTGGCAGTCGGCGCCTGCTCCAGTATCGACGTGGTAGATATCCTTAAAAAACGCCGGCTGACCATTCATGATTGTCAGTGTGAACTGGAAGCACAACGCGCCGATGAACCGCCGCGTGTGTTTACTAAGATCCACGCTCATTACATTGTTAGTGGTGACAATTTGAAAGAAAAAGACGTCGACCGCGCAGTATCACTGTCGGCCGAGAAATACTGCTCGGTGATGCTGATGTTAAAAGGTAATGTGGATATCACCACCAGCTTCACTATCGTTGATTAACAACAATCTTGCGGCGGGCTGTCAATTCAGAACAGCCCACCATTTATTATACCGCTAAGGGTTGCGCCCGCAGTCTGGGTACCGGCCGCTCATCAATAAACACATGCACCAGCGCGGTCACCAGCGCAATTGAGCAGGCACTCCACCAAACCACGTCATAAGATCCGGTAACATCGTACAAATAGCCGCCCAGCCAGACACCGCTGAACGAGCCTAACTGGTGACTTAAAAATACGATGCCGTACAGCAGTCCCATATAAGGCAAGCCAAATAATTGCGCCACCAGCCCGGACGTTGGCGGTACCGTAGCTAACCACAGCAAACCGGTAACAACAGAAAACAAGTACACCGACATTTCACTCATTTCAAACAGCATAAAGGCAGCTATCGCAATCGCCCGCAATGCATAGATAATGGTCAGCAGGTTTTTCTTGGAATATTTCCCCGACCAGGAACCGGATAGCAGACAGCCAAAGATATTGAACAAGCCAATAAGGGATAAACTCACCACTGCGGTGTCGGCAGAAAACCCTCTGTCACTTAAAAAAGCCGGCATATGTACGGTAATAAAAGCCAGTTGGAAGCCACACACAAAAAAGCCCGCGACAATCAACCAGTAGTGCCAGTAACCACAAGCCTCTTTCAGAGCCTCCAGCATCGTCTGCCTGGTAGTTTCTTTATTAACGCTTAGCTGAGCCCCACCTGATTGACGAAACGTACCGGCAAGCACGGCCATTAACAGTGAACACCCGGCTAGCAGCAACAGCGCATTGACCCAACCGAAGCTTACTATAAATTCCTGCGCCACCGGCACTACGAGGAGTTGCCCGGCAGAGCCTGCCGCACTTCCCAGTCCCAGGGCAAAAGCGCGTTTTTCCACCGACACCATCCGCGCCATGGCTGGCAGCACAACACCAAAGCCGGTAGCCGCAATCCCCATCCCCATCAGTAATCCGGCGCCAGTATTCAGACCAGCAACAGTATCAGTAGTCGCCGTTACCACCAGTCCCGCGGCATACAGACAAGCACCGGCGACAACAGTTCTGCCGGTGCCATATTTATCGGCTATGGCACCGGCGATGGGTTGCGAAAGCCCCCACCACAAATTTTGTAAGGCTAGCGCAAAAGCAAAGACTTCCCGGCCATAACCAAACTCGGTAGACACCGGCTCCATGAAGAAGCCCATGGATGAGCGGATACCAAAATTAAGGGCCAGAAGAATACAAATCAAGGCCATGGAGAAGCTGACTAATTTAACCGGTGCTGACATGACAAATCCAAAAACGCAGAATCAAAATTGATATGAATACCAGATCTGTAATTGTTACAGCACCGGCTACAATTGTCGCGTATTGATTGTATTTTTCTGTTTTGCCGCGCCTGAATGGCGCGGTTAAATTGTTCCCACCCGCATAAAAATAGCCAAAAACCGCAACAAATAACCAATTACCACAACAGTTAGCTATTACCGCCACACCAAATTGATACAATTGCTTACACAAAGATACAACTGCTCGCTAATTTATTGTTTTGTAGGGATTTATAATTTATTTAACAATCTGGCACAGCGCATGCTGTCAGGCGTATATAACTATATACTTTCAAGGTAAAACGATGGAACACGTAAAAACCCACCGCAACATCAGCTCATTACTTATTGCCAGCCTGCTGGCCAGTAGCGTGACCTTAACCGGCTGTATTAACGCCGAGGCCACCGATTCGAAAGCTGAGCAAAAAGAAGAAGTGGTTGTCAGCATTCCCGTAGAAGCTACGCCTGTCACAATGGGTGATATTTCATCGAGCTATCAGACCACCGCTATCTTAGAAGCCAAAGAAGAAGCGTTTGTGGTCGCCCGGGCATCGGGTATTGTTGAGCATATTTTCGTGGAAGAAGGCGACTATGTGGAAAAAGGCCAGGTGCTTGCCCAGCTCGACAAAAAACGTTACGAGTTAAACCTGAGTAAAGCCCGCGCCGATCTAACCGGCATTGAAAAAGAATTAAGCAAAATTAAGAAAGTCTATTCCAGCAAACTGGTGAGCGATGATACCTTTGATAAGCTCACCGCCCAGTATGAAGCTACCAAAGCCGTGCTGGCACTGGCGGAACTGGACTTAAAAGAAACCACCATTACCGCTCCCATCAGCGGTTATATTGCCGAGCGTAATGCCAAGGTCGGTAACCTCACTGAGTCTTTCCAGCGCGAAAGAATGTTTCACATTGTTCAGCAAAAAGCCTTACAGGGCATAGTTTACCTGCCTGAAAGCGAAATGGTCTCGATTGAAGCAAAACAAAATGCCAGTCTGAAAGTGGCAGCGCTGGGCAATGCCACCGTAAGCGGTTACGTTGAACGGATCAGCCCGGTAGTCGATGCAACCACAGGGACTTTTAAAGTCACCCTCACCGTACCCAATACTAACGGCCGCCTGAAAGCCGGTATGTTTTCTGAAGTCTCGATTGATTACGACACTCACGCCAATGCGACCTTATTGCCACGTAAAGCACTGTTAACCATCGACGATCAAACCAGTGTGTTTGTCGTGGAAGAAGGCGTAGCGAAAAAGCTTGATGTCACCACCGGTTTTGAAAACGGGGAATTTATCGAAATTACTAACGGCCTGACTGGCTCAGAAACCGTGGTTACCGTCGGGCATCACAATCTGAAGGATGCATCACCAGTTGAAGTCGTAAACAGCTGATAGCCGCCTGGAGATTGTTATGCAACTTGTTGATATTGCGGTAAAGCGCCCTGTCGCGATTGCCATGTTCACACTCGCCGTGCTGTTATTTGGCATGGTATCTTTAGGCCGGTTATCGGTAAACCTGTTACCCGAACTCGCTTACCCGACACTCACAATTCGCACCGACTACACCGGTGCGGCGCCCGCTGAAGTAGAGCAACTGGTATCCAAACCCATCGAGGAGACAATTGGCACGGTTAAAGGTGTCCGTACCGTTAAGTCGATTTCCCGCCCGGGTCAGTCTGATGTGGTTCTGGAATTTGCCTGGGGCACCGCGATGGATTTCGCCAGCCTGGAGGTACGCGAAAAACTGGATATCCTGCAACTGCCACTGGATGTAGATAAACCCCGTTTACTGCGGTTTAATCCCAGCCTCGACCCTATTTTGCGCTATGGTCTGAGCTTTAACACCCCGGATCCTTCCGTTGAAGCCATGAAGTCGTTACGGATTTATGCCGATGAGCAAATTAAGCGACAACTGGAATCTATCGAAGGTGTTGCTTCAGTAAAAATCGGTGGCGCGCTGGAAAATGAAATCCAGGTACTGGTCGATCAGCGTCGGGTTAGCCAGTTAAATATCAGCATCAATACGATTATCACCCGCCTAAAAGAGGAAAACCTCAACACCGCTGGCGGACGCATCGATAACGGCAACCAGGCGTTTCTGGTACGTACCCTGAATCAGTTTACCGCTCTGAATGAGATTGGTGAGCTATACATAGCCAACCGGAACGGCAAATCGATCCGCCTGCGCGATGTGGCGACCATCCAAAACACCTACAAGGAGCGGGATGCCATCAGTCGCTTTAACGGTAAGGAAGGCGCTGAGATTGCCATTTACAAAGAAGGTGACGCCAATTCTGTAGACGTGGCACGCCAGGTAGGTATTGCCCTTGAGCGGATCCAGAACCAGCTACCCTCAGATTACGCCCTGGAGAAGGTGTACGATCAGAGTGAGTTCATTAAACAGGCTATCGAGGATGTAAAATCGTCTGCCGTTATCGGTGGTATTCTGGCGATGATTATTCTTTATCTTTTCCTTAAGGACTTCTGGCCAACGCTGATCATTTCAGTGTCGATCCCGCTATCGGTTATCGCGACGTTTAATCTGATGTACGGTAACGATATCAGCCTCAATATTATGAGCCTTGGTGGTATTGCTCTGGCGGTGGGTTTGTTGGTGGATAACAGTATCGTGGTACTGGAAAATATCGATAAACACAAACAGCGCGGCAAGGGTCTGATCAGCGCTGCGACGGCGGCAACCGAAGGCACCAAAGAAGTCTCCAGTGCCATTTTGGCCTCCACGCTCACTACGCTGGCAGTATTTGTACCGCTTATTTTTGTGGAAGGCATCGCCGGTCAGTTATTCAGCGATCAGGCTATGACCGTCTCGTTTGCACTCATTGCATCATTAATTGTGGCACTGACTGTTATTCCTGCACTGGCCGCTAAAGCCCACCGTGAAGACAGCTTTACCGAACAGGATGCACTTGAGCCAGCTCCCGGCGCTCGTCCTGAGGGCTGGCGCAAAATCGTGTTTTACCTTACCTGGCCGCTGCGTATGCTGGTTAAACTGGTATTCGGTATTATTCCCATGCTGGTGACCACCCTGCTTATCACGCTCTGGCGCGCTATCAGTACCACTTTGTCCTTTATCTTTAAGCCACTCACCGGGTTATTTACTCTGGCGTTTAACGGTATTGAAAAGCTTTATAATGTGAGTCTGAAAGCCGCTCTGCGTACCCGCTGGTTGGTGCTTGGTGTGGCTGTTGCTGTCACCGCCTTTGCGTATTTGCTGATCCCTCGCCTGGGAATGGAGTTAATCCCGCGCATGTCACAAGGTGAGTTTTTCATTGAAGTGACCCTGCCGGCGGGTTCCCGTGTTGAACAAACCGACAACTTGCTCACCCGTCTGGCGCTCTACACCGAATCGTTGCCCAATGTTAACCGTACCTACTCACTGGCCGGTACCGGCAGTCTGATCAGTGCCGCGCCCTCCCAGGGCGGCGATCAATGGGGCAAACTAAACGTGGTGCTCAATAAAGATGCCACAGACGCAGATGAGGCTCAGGTAAAGGAATCACTGCGTGACTTCCTGGCTAAACAAGCCGGTGTCCAGAGCAAGTTTGGCTATCCCGAACTGTTTACCTTTGCGGCGCCGATTCAAATTGAACTGCAAGGCTATGACTTAGCACTGTTACAGCGTAGTGCCGACTCGTTGAAACAGGCACTGGAAGGCAGTCACCGTTTTGCCGACGTGACCAGTAGTTTGCGCATTGGCAACCCTGAGCTCAAAATTAACTTCAACCACGCCGCCCTCGCCCGCCTTGAGCTTGATGCCTCGACCGCAGCCAAACTGGTGGCAGCGCAAATTGGTGGTGAAGTGGCGACCCAATACAGTATGCGTGACCGCAAAGTCGACATTCTGGTTCGTACCGCCGATACTCAGCGGGATCAGATTGACGATATCAGTCAAATCATCATTAACCCGGGTGCAGAACAACCGGTGCCCCTGCATGCCGTGGCCGAAGTATTTGTGAGTAACGGCCCCAGTGAGATTACCCGGGTAGGCCAGCAACGCGTAGCATTACTGGAAGCCAATCTGCGCTATGGAGACCTGGCTCAGGGCGTAGCTGAGGCCGAACAAATCATCCGTGAGGTAGCCCTGCCGCCGCAATTACGCGCAACCATTGCTGGTCAGAGCGAAGATATGCAGCAAAGCTTCGACTCGCTGATGCTGGCGCTGGCACTGGCTATCTTTATGGTGTACCTGGTGATGGCATCTCAGTTTGAATCCCTGGGTCACCCGTTGCTGATCCTGTTTGCTATTCCCATGGCCGTAGCCGGGGCTATTTATGGTCTGTTACTCACCAACACCAACGTGAGTGTGGTGGTGTTTATCGGGTTAATTATGCTCTGCGGTATTGTGGTGAATAACGCCATTGTGCTGATCGATCGCATCAATCAGTTACGTGAACAGGGTCAGGATAAGCGCAGCGCCATTATCGACGCCGCTAATAGTCGCTTACGGCCAATCATCATGACCACACTGACCACTATTCTGGGTCTGTTGCCCATGGCCATTGGCTTTGGTGAAGGTGCCGAGGTGCGCACCCCCATGGCCATCACCGTGATCTTTGGTTTACTGTTTTCGACTCTGCTGACCCTTATTCTGTTACCGGTGATTTACTCACTGTTCGACCGCAAACAGTTTGCCGTAACGGTGAGCGACACTGCCGGAGACAATGTTTATGGATAAGTTTGCTCAGGCTGGTGCCACTCTGACCAGCTTTGCCCTGCGCAAACCGGTCACCATTTGCATGTGCTTCCTGTCCATGCTGATTTTCGGCATTGCGGCGGGACGTTTGTTACCGCTGGAGAAATTTCCCGGCATTGATATTCCGCAAATGGTAGTTCAGGTGCCCTATCGTGACGCCACTCCAGCCGAAATTGAACGGATGATCACGCGACCAGTGGAAGAAGCGATTGCCACCATGTCAGGTATCAAACGGCTCCGGGCGACTTCTTTTGAAAACCGCGCCGAAGTGTTTGTGGAGTTTGACTGGGACGCCAATATCAAAGCCAAAAGCATTGAAGCCCGGGAAAAAATTGATGCTATTCGCGACGAACTACCCGATGATGTTGAACGGGTTATGGTGTTTAAGTTTAATACCAACGACATGCCGATTTTTCAGCTAAGGGTATCCAGCGAACGAGACCTGTCGAATGCCTATGACCTCCTCGACCGTAACCTGAAAGGCGAAATTGAGCGGGTGCAGGGCGTTTCCCGGGTTGAACTCTACGGCGTTGAGAAAAAGCAAATCAGCATTCGCCTTATCCCTGAGCGCATTACTTCACTGCATATCGATACCAACGAACTGGGCAGACGATTGCGCGAAGCCAACTTCTCCATGACGGCCGGACACTTTTTTGCCAACGACCAGAAATTTATCGTTAATCCCCAGGGCCAGTTTTCTGATATGCGCGATATCCAGCAGCTCTATGTCGCACCGGGAATTATGCTTAAAGATATTGCCACGGTGGATTATGAAACACCCGAGCGCAATAATGGCCGCCACCTCGATCGCGCTTATGCGGTAGGTCTGAATATCTTCCGTGAATCGGGCAGTAACCTGGTAGAAGTGAGTGAACAGGTCATGGCCGTGGTTGAAAAAACCAAGCAGGATCCGGCCTTTAATGGTATTAACCTGTACGTAATGGATGACGTGGCTGAAAGTGTGACTTCATCCTTAGCCAATCTGGTGGAAGCGGGTTTATTTGGCGCGCTGCTATCAATCGTGGTGCTGTATTTATTCCTGCGCCAGCTTACGACTACTCTGCTGGTGGTTTTATCTGTGCCCTTTTCCATCTGTATTACCCTGGGCGTGATGTATTTACTGGGTTACTCGCTGAATATTCTGTCGCTGATGGGATTAATGCTGGCGGTAGGCATGCTGGTAGACAATGCGGTGGTGATCACCGAAAGCATTTTTCAGCAACGCGCCACCCATTCTGACGCTGAACAGGCCACTAAGCTAGGTGTGGGTAAGGTGAGCCTGGCAGTCATCGCCGGCACCACCACTACGGCCATTGTATTTTTACCCAATATTGTGGGCGTTAAAATTGATGTCACCGTTTTTCTGGAGCACGTAGCCATTGCCATTTGTATCTCACTGTTTGCCTCACTGCTGATTGCGCAAACGCTGATCCCCTTGCTGGCCTCAAAGGTTAAGCCACCCGCTGCTCATCATGCTAAACCGGCAGCTTATATTAACCGCTACCGTAAAATACTAAGCTGGGCCATGCATAATCAGGGCAAAACCTCAGTTATCGCGTTAGCCATTTTGGCCAGTACAGCTATTCCCCTGGGCGTCATTTCCAACGATGATGAAGGTAATGATAACCGCTCTCGTATCTGGCTTAACTATCATATCAGCCAGAATTACACCCTCGAAGAAGTAGAGAAAACCGTCGATAAAATGGAAGGTTATTTGTATGACAATCAGGAAGCCTTCTACATAAAACAGGTGTATACCTATTACGAAGCAGGTCAGGCGACGTCTGGTATTACCCTGCAGGATGATTTGCCGGTACCGGTAAGCGAAGTGAAGCGCCTTATTCTCGACAACATGCCAAAGTTTGTGCGCGCCAAACCGTCCTTCCGGTGGAACGAAGGTAACGGCGGTGGTGTCAGACTCACCCTGCTCGGAGAGTCGTCGGACCAACTCAGAGTTATCGCCGACCGTGTGGTGCATGTGCTGGATAACGTTGATGGCTTAACCGATGTCCGCGCCGACATAGGCAGCGAGCGCCAGGAACTGCAGATCCGAATCGATCGCGACAAAGCCTATCAGCTGGGCCTCACCACTCAACAGGTATCCGGTCTGATAGCGACTGCCCTGCGCGGTAATAACCTGCGCACGTTCCGCTACGGCGAAGCCGGCGAGGTAAATGTCAAACTGATGTACGGTAAATCGGTGCAGGAATCTCTCAATGCGCTGCAAAACCTCAATTTAGCCAACAATTCGGGCCGCAATATTACCCTGGACATGGTGGCCGACATCACGGTTATGCCACAACTGGCGCAAATAAACCGTTACTATCGTCAAACCGCTTTATCAGTGGGTGCCAACCTGGAAGAAGGAACCACTATGGAGCAGGCCCGCGACCGGATTGAGGCTGCCATGCAATACATGAGCCTGCCGTCCGGCTACAGTTGGACGCTGGACGGTGGCTTCCGTCGTCAGGATGAAGCCTTCGCGGTAATGCAAATGAATATGTTGCTGGCGGTCTGCATGATCTACATTGTTATGGCAGCGCTGTTTGAATCATTGTTGTTACCGACGGCGGTAATTACTTCCCTGTTATTCAGTATCACCGGGGTATTCTGGGCGTTTATGATCACAGGTACATCCATGTCGGTGATGGGCATGATAGGCATGCTGATCCTGATGGGAATAGTCGTTAACAACGGTATCGTACTGGTTGACAGAATTAATCAGCTCATCGCGGAAGGCGAAGAATTAATCCCAGCCATTGTTGATGGGTGTAGCTCGCGGATCCGGCCTATTTTAATGACAGTCTCTACCACCGTACTCGGCTTGGTGCCTCTGGCTATGGGCAGTACTCGCATCGGCGGCGATGGCCCGGCTTACTCGCCTATGGCGATTGCCATTATCGGCGGGCTGGTGTTCTCTACGCTAACTAGTTTGTTCCTGGTACCATTGGCTTATGTACTGTTACTGAAGTTACGATATCGTATGGGCAAAATGATTTTCCGCTCGAAAGTTCAGGTGAGTCGTTGGATTAAAGCGTAAGCTTGAAGCAGTAAAATAGGAAGGAGTTAAACGGGAACTCGGTTTTTTGTCCACTGCGGTTCCCGTTTAATGATTCCCGGCACGATTAGCTGCGTGCAGTCAGGAATTGATAGACGTTAGATGCGTCACGAGACTGAGAAAACTCAACCAGAGATACACCATTACAAGTTACACCGTCTTTTGCACTTACTGCTTTCAGTACTTCACGCTGGCTCGCACCAATCAAACCAATGTTACGAGAAACAGAAGAACGAAGCAGACGAACGTCATCTTTTACTACGGCTTTACAGAAACCTGCGAACTCAGTGTCACCTGTAAAACGAACACCTTCAGCAGTTACGTCGGCAGAAGCAGTTGATACACCCATTACTGCTAATAGTGCAGCAGCGATTGTTGATTTGATTACTTTAGTCATTTGAATATCCTCTCAGATTGTTTTGGTATCCACCGGAACCTGAAAAGCGAAATTGCTGTTTATCAGTTCTGGTGTCAGCCCAACGATTTGCGCTGAACGTTTCTCGTTGGTGCACTATATTTATGCCCTAACTGAAAGAAAATTACTGTTTTATTATTGTATAGGGTTGGTGAAAATAGCGTAAATTATAATGTTAACGGCCAATCAACACATCATGCTATTGTTTTAATTGGTTATTTTTTAAATAAATATTATCATTCAGAATATCTATCAGGATTTGGATTCAAAAAAGTTCTAAAAAACACGGTCAATTCTGAAAGTTTTTAGCTTGATCCAGACAATTATTTACAAAATTATACAATTTAAGTCGATAATAACGTCCTTTCGGCCCTCCCGCTCTGTAATTTAATTACAGAAATAATGTAAAATCGATGAAAAATTGATTTTTTGAAAGTCACCCAGAGAGATAATCGGCATCAGCAGGATGTTTTATTTAATCCTTAATGACATTAAGTAACGCGCAATTGCTTTGGGGAAGAGTAACATCAGAAACTGACGGGCAGCCGGGCTATTTGCCCGGCTACCCGACTAAGATTGAAGGAGAGGTTGAGAACTGGATCAGGCGTATTCACGTTGCCGTTTGGTTTCGATGGCATCAATGTAACCATGCCAGGAGGCATAACCGAGCAATGGCATCAGCACAATAAAACCAATAAACCCGGTAACAAAGCCAATGGCAACGAGCGAGAAAATAATACCAGCCCAGATAAACATAGGCACTTTATTGACCCATACCGCGTTAATACTGGTCATTACTGCAGTGGCTAAATCAACCTTACGCTCCAGCAGGATGGGCTGCGTAAATGCAGTGACGAAAAACATGCCGATACAAAACAATGCACCAATACCAGTACCGAGGATCAGGAATGGCATCAGACTTTCCAGACTCTCGATCTGATGTTGTGGATACAGTGCATGGATTAAGGAGGCGACACGCAGCCAGAAAATCATCAGGATCATCAGCAGAATTCCAAAGCCCCATTCATTTACCGCATTTCGGCGCATAGCGCGTAGCGAATGAGATAAAGTGGGCTTATGGCCTTTTTCATGTTCCCAACTGATATCGTACAATCCAGCCGCCAAAAACGGTCCAATCAGCATAAAACACACGATTGAGGGCAAAATAATTAAATGCCAGCCGGTCATGGCCACTAAAAATGAAATCAGCCAGGGGATCACAGCAAATAGTAAGCCATAGAATACTGACAATAACGGCGTTTTTAATAAGTCCTGGAAACCCAGCGACAACCACTTAATGGGGTCGCCGACATCGAGCTCCTTACAGGGAATAACCCTGGCAATGCCACTGTCGGTAATGGCGTTCTGGGGTGTTTCTTTAAAGTGTTGTGACATAAATTCACTTCCCTCAGTGGTTACTGTTAAGCGCAAAACAGGGGAACATTCACTTATCCACGATATTTACCGATCTTCTGAGCGAACCGGTGTTCATTACTTCAGAATCTTCCCCACCGTTATATATACGATAGATCCAATCACAAAAGTTCACAATTTATTAACAATAAAAATATTAACTTTTAATACGAATGGCCGGTGCGTACCGGCTGCCAGGAAAGCCGACGGTGAAAATAGCGATTCAACGCTAGGTTAAAATCATAGAAGCTACAAACCGAGCTTTTTTGCCCGGTGGCACAGTCAAAGGTGAATCGATGACAATTATTGCCCCAGGGATGATATTCAATATAAGTAAAGATCCGCGATACGGCTCGCTCGGCTGAACCTTCGGCTACCAGCGGATGCAGATCTTTATCGCAGACCATGTAAATATTTTCACCGCTGCGGTCGTTTAAAAATCGTTGCGGTGAAACGGCTTTCACCAGACCGCTACCGTGCAGTTCAATAATATAACCATCAACCCAGATGCCCGTGTGTTCGAATACACCATAAATGCCACAACACACCATGGCACCATCTACAGGTTTCACGGATACCCTGCTCTCACCCGGGTAATGCCCTACCCCGGCACTGTGGTCACCGGCATTGTGGTCAACAACGACATATGAATGGCGCATATCCGAACCCCCCGTACCAAACAATATTTATCTCTCAAAAGCACTATTTTGAGTTATAGCCCTTCCTCTTTACTGGCTCAAGTCGGTTTTTGTAACAGTTTATGCAATATATTTGCGCTAAAGCGCAAAATTTGCTTAACAGCGTATAGTCCGATGCGATACCCTGAAAGCCCCGTAATTTAAGTAGTTTAAGATGAAACCGGTACACAGTTCGCACAAGTTAGATAACGTTTGTTATGACATTCGCGGTCCGATCGCCGCGCAGGCTCGCAAGATGGAAGACGAAGGCCATCGCATTCTCAAACTGAATATTGGCAACCCTGCCCCGTTTGGTTTTGATGCCCCCGACGATATCCTCAAAGACGTCATTCATAATCTGCCAACATCACAGGGCTATTCTGACTCTACCGGTATTTACGCAGCACGTGTTGCCGTGATGCAGTACTACCAGCAAATGAACATTCATAATATTCAGGTTGACGATGTGTTCATTGGTAATGGCGTGAGTGAAATGATCATGATTGCCATGCAGGCGTTGCTGAATATGGGTGATGAAGTGCTGCTACCCAGCCCGGATTATCCACTGTGGACGGCTGCGGTCAGCCTATCTTCTGGCACACCGGTGCATTATCGCTGTGATGAACAAGCCGGCTGGTTTCCGGATATTGACGATATTAAAAGCAAGATCACCAAGAAAACCAAAGCCATTGTGCTGATTAATCCGAATAACCCAACGGGCGCCGTGTACAGTAAAGAACTTTTACAGCAAATAGTTGAACTCGCACGCGAACACGAGCTGGTAGTTTATTCAGACGAAATTTACGACAAAATTTTATACAACGAAGCGAAGCACACCTGCATTGCCTCGCTAGCAGATGACGTGTTCTTTGTTACCTTCAGCGGTTTATCGAAAAATTACCGTGTGGCAGGCTTCCGTGCCGGTTGGCTGGTGGTCTCCGGTAACAAACGGGTAGCCAAGCATTATATTGAAGGGTTAAATATTCTCTCTTCTATGCGGATGTGCGCCAATGTGCCCTGCCAGAGCGCAATTCAGACTGCACTGGGCGGTTATCAGAGTATTAACGACCTGATTAAGCCTGGCGGTCGCCTGCAAATCCAGCGTGACCTGGCAGCCCGACGCCTGAATGATATAGACGGTATTTCCTGTGTAGCGCCCAACGGTGCTATGTACTGCTTTGCCAAAGTGGATGCCGAAAAGTTTAATATCGCCAACGATGAACAGATGATTCTGGATTTATTAAGCAGTGAGAAAATATTGCTGGTGCATGGCAGCGCCTTTAACTTAAAAGAAGGGATTTACTTCAGGCTCGTCTTTCTGCCGCACAGCGACATTCTTGGCCCGGCCCTGGATCGCATCGAAAACTTTTTTAACGGCTACCGTCAAAAAGGCAAAAAGTAATGGCCGACAACAGCCATTTCTTTGCTCATCTGGCCAGGATGAAGCTGATCCATCGCTGGCCGCTTATGCATAACGTACGCATTGAAAACGTTCAGGAACACAGCCTGCAGGTGGCCATGGTGGCGCATGCCCTGGCACTTATTCGTAACCGTTTTTTTGATGGTCGGCTGAATCCCGATCGGATTGCCACCCTGGCCATGTTCCACGATGTGTCAGAAGTGCTTACCGGCGATCTCCCTACGCCGGTAAAGTATTACAACCCGGCGATAAAAGCAGAATATAAAAAAATCGAAAAAATCGCTGAACAAAAGCTTATTGATATGGCGCCGGAGCCCTTCCGGGACGATTACGCAGAGTTGATCAGTGGTGAACATCATAGTGAAGACGAAGCCTTTATCGTGAAAGCCGCGGACGTTATTTGCGCTTATTTAAAAACACTGGAAGAACTTAGCGCCGGAAACCGTGAATTCACGCTGGCTAAAAAGCGCCTGGATAAAATGCTTAAAGATTACCACTCCGAAGAAGTTGACTATTTTTTGAAGCAATATGTCCCCAGCTTCTCTTTGAGTCTGGATGAAATCACCCAGGAAGAATACGGCGAGTAAAGCAGGAGCCAGTATGCCAACATCGCAATCCGATTTATCTGACAACGCTGACTGGCAAACCGACTGGCAGCAACGCCGCCTGCCACGCACCCAGGCAAGGGATGGCGATCACCGTTCTCCCTTCCAGCGTGATAAAGCCCGAGTATTGCACTCTGCAGCGTTTCGACGCTTGCAAGCTAAGACCCAGGTGCTCGGCGTTGGCTTGAGTGATTTCTACCGAACACGCCTGACACATTCACTGGAAGCGGCACAAATCGGCACCGGGATCACCGCGCAACTGCAAGGTAAATTTCCCCGCTTAACCGACTATGTCAGTCTCGATCCCTATTTAATAGAAACCCTTTGCCTGGCCCACGATATCGGTCATCCACCCTTTGGCCATGGTGGTGAAATAGCACTGCATTACATGATGCACCAGCACGGCGGCTTCGAGGGCAATGGCCAGACGTTTCGCATTGTTACACGACTGGAACCCTATACCGCAGAACATGGGATGAACCTGAGCCGTCGCAGTGTACTGGGGCTGGTAAAATACCCCAATTTTATCGACACGCTGACCAATCAGGGCATTGTACCGGCAGATGATTTGCGCATGCGTCAGGTGAAAGCTGAACAGTGGCATCCGCCCAAGGGCTTGTTCCGCTGCGATGAAAACCTCTTCGACTGGTTACTTGAACCGCTCAAACCTGAAGAGCGCGATGCCTTTATGACGTATAACCAAAGCGATAGCAAACACAGTAAAACCCGGCATAAGTCTTTTGACTGTAGCGTAATGGAACTGGCTGACGATATTGCCTACGGTATTCATGACCTAGAAGACGCCATTGTAATGGGCATGGTAAAACGGACTGAATTCACTGAAGAACTGGAAAAACCGCTGATTGAGCTACAGGTACCCTGGTTATCTGACACCATCAGCAAGCTCGGCGACCGGTTATTTAGCATTGAGCAGTATGAGCGTAAAAACGCCATTGGCGCTTTAGTTAATTGTTTTATCACGGCCATCTGCATCGAGGAAAACCCGCAGTTCAGCCACCCGCTATTATGTTATCAGGCCGTATTGCCTCATCACCACAGTGAGGCACTGACACTGTTTAAACAGTTTGTTTATCGTAAGGTTATTCGTAAACCCGAGGTGCAATTACTGGAGTATAAGGGCCAGCAGGTGGTAATGGAGCTTTTTGAAGCATTCAGCTCCGACCCTACCCGCCTGCTACCGGAAAATACACGTGTACGCTGGATTCAGGCCGAGGAACAAGGCAACGGCCACCGCGTGATTGCCGATTATATCTCTGGCATGACCGACGAATTTGCCGCCCGCCTTTATTCCAATATGTTTGTGCCTAAACGTGGCGGCGTGCTGGATACCCTGTCGCTCTAGCATTCAGGAGCGACAGTTTTTATTGTAATGGGCAAGGAAGCCTCTTATGCGCTATTTGCGTCTTGCATTTTTAATTGTCATTTTCATCGCAGCACTGCCCTGCTGTGCCTCGTTGCTGGCCAATAAGATTGCCAAAGGCGGCGACTTTCAGGTAACCGGAAGCATTGACTGGACCGTTGAAGAGCCGGTTTGTGATAATTCTCACCATTGTGTCTTGTTACACGACTTCGCGAACAAATTCTCGACAATGAAAATCTTTCGTTGACTCTGAAGTCTAACCTTAACTTTAATCAACATCACAACATCTGGCACTTCAGTACGTCCTCCGACAAGCAACAGCTTAAACCACTGGCGAACGGTGAGCGTCCGGTAATCCCCACATTCAATTCATAAGTTAGCTACGGCATGGTGTTCTTTTATGCAAAGGAGAATGATCATGCAGCAACGAAGAGAAGTGCAAGATTGGCTCAATCTATTTGAGCAACAAAAACAAAGCGGACTCACTGCGGTGGAGTTTTGTCGCCAGCAGCAGATTAACGTTCAAACCTACTATACCAGGCGTCGTGATATTCTGCTTCAACGAACAAGCAGCAAGTTCGTTCAAGTGAAACGCGAAGTCACGAAGATTGAGTCATACACCGAAGAAATGGGGGGCGACCTTCTCCTGCAACTCGGAGACGCTCAATTGAGCGTGCCAACGAACATGAGTCCTCATTGGGTTGCTACTGTGATGAAGGCATTGGCCGAATGAAGATGTTCGTTGAGCCTGCCGATATTTATCTATACATGGATATCGTCGACTTCCGCAAATCCATTAATGGCTTGATTGTAGTGGTCGAGCAAGACATGAACCTTAATCCGTTTCGCGATGCACTGTTTGTGTTTTGCAATAAAAAGCGCGATAAAGTCAAAATACTCTACTGGGATAAAACGGGCTTTGCACTCTGGTATAAACGTCTCGAGAAGCATCGGTTTAAGTGGCCTGTCGAGACGGAATTGCAACAACTGCACGTGAGTGAACAACAGCTACAATGGCTGTTATCGGGCTACGATGTCATAGGCCATCAGCCATTGCACTACAATACATCCGGCTTATAACCTGTGATCATAAGTCGCGATTATCGATCACCAAACGGTCTTAATAATGTCGGGTAATCAGTGGCTTATTGCATGATAATAACGTCATGAATATTGATATCGAAAACTTACCCGACGATCCAGCAACATTGAAAAAGATGTTGTCGCAAGTCATGTCTCGTAATCAATACCTTGAAGAGCAGTTTCGTATTGCCCAGCATAAGCAGTTTGGTAAAAGCACCGAAGGCCACCCTGGGCAAGGTGAGTTGTTCAATGAAGCGGAAGAACTGGTTGTTGAGGCTGAAACCGCCGAAGAAACGATTAGCTACACCCGTAAAAAGCCGGTACGTAAACCGCTACCCAAAGACCTTCCCCGTGAGGTTATCGTTCACGATATTACGGATGAAGAAAAAATCTGTGGCTGTTGTTCGGGTGAATTACATCGCATCGGTGAAGATAAGTCAGAGAAGCTTCAGTTTATCCCTGCTCAGGTCAAAGTGATTGAGCATGTTCGCCCTAAATATGCGTGCCGTACTTGTGAGAACGACGGTATCAGCAATAAGGTAAAGCAAGCTCCTGTGCCTCACTGCGTTATCCCAAAAGGTTATGCAACGCCAAGCTTATTAGCGCAAATCATCACCAGCAAATATCAGTATGGGCTACCGCTTTATCGTCAAGAGGCCATGTTTAAGCAGCATGGTATTGAACTCAGCCGTAAGACGATGGCGGACTGGATAATCCGCTGCGCTGAGTTGTTTAAACCCCTTTATGACCAACTTCATCAACACCTGCTGCAACAACCGGTTATCGCTGCGGATGAAACCACGTTGAAGGTGATTGAGTCTGAGAAAGTGAATAGCTATATGTGGCTATATGCCAGTGGCGCTGATTCACCTAGCGGTAATATCCCCGATACAGCGATACCTAACATCGTGCTCTACGACTATCACAATAGTCGAGCTGGGCAATGCGCGGTAGACTTCCTTGATGGCTATAACGGTTACCTACAAGTGGATGGTTATCAAGGCTACGAGCAAACGCAAGCCACACTCGTCGGGTGCTGGGCACATGCCCGCCGTAAGTTTATGGAAGCGAAGAAAGGCGCGGGTAAAAAAGGCAGTGGCAAAGCGGATTGGGCACTCAATCACATCCAAAAACTCTACCGCATCGAAACCCAGTTAAAAGATAAAACGGTGGAAGAACGCTACCTCACCCGACAAGAAAAGAGCCTGCCGTTACTCAATCAGCTCCATACATGGCTAGCGAAATCGGTTCAACAGGTGCTGCCGAAAACCAAATTAGGTGAAGCGATACAATACTGCTTAAACCAATGGGAAAAGCTTGCACGCTACACACTCGATGGATTACTGAATATAGATAATAATCGCGCTGAGCGCGCGATTAAACCGTTCGTCATCGGCAGAAAAAACTGGCTGTTTAGCCAAACCGCCACGGGCGCAAATGCCAGTGCGGTGCTTTATAGCATCATTGAAACCGCAAAAGCCAACGACCTCAATGTGTTCGAGTATGTAATGACATGCCTTGATGAAGTCAGCAAGCCCGACGCCGATATCGAGCAACTGCTACCATGGCAGTTTGATAAGCGCTAGGTGGTATTGCCGGACGGATACGGCGAACGAGCTTATCGTGCTTTTTGCCGGCTGTAATCAGCCCGCGCAAATCCTCGCGATCCACCACCAATGGCTGCATATAATCACCCGCGCAGACCTTTGGGTGGTACCGGTTAAAGGCTTCGCCCAGAGCAAACTTTAACGGTACATAGGCCTGTTTATTCGTCAGAAACTTTTGTTCTTTCTGCCACAGCCTGACAAACGCCGCCACCCGGTCATACGAGCCACTAAAGCCCGATGCAGCAACTTTACCGATTTGCGTTGCTTACGTGGTTTCTTTGATTCTTTACAAAGCCAGTCGCACAACCACTGGTCGTACTCATCCAGTTTCTTAGATGTCTGCGCCTAGGATAACTGGGTTCAACGATTTTACTGTTGAGGTATTTGCGAATGGTGTTTCTGGATAAGCCAGTTCGTCTGGCAATTTCTCGCTGTGACAGTCCATCGCTGAAATGCCAGCGCCTGATCACACTTAATAATGGCACATCTATCACTCCGTTTTCTCCTGCCACAAGAGCCGCAGGAGTCATTAAACGATGCAAATTATGGGGTGAAGTGGATTAGTTTTTTACCACAATTCAACAAGTACCACCATTAGGTCGTCTACTGTCACTTCTTCAACTTCAGTTTTTACTTCACTAAGGTAAACTTTGGTGTTTTTATTATTCACCTCACAGTTGATTAATAGGCACCTTGATATAGCTGACTTCGTTATGCTCTGGCGGCGGTAACTCACCCGCTCTCACGTTAATTTGAATAGATGGCAAAATGAGTCTAGGCATACTTAGAGTTGCATCTCGTGCTTCGCGCATCTTTACAAACTCCTCCTTTGAAACACCATCTTTAACGTGAATGTTATACTCACGCTGCTCGCCAACAGTTACTTTGCATTCATGTGTCCGATGCTTAGTAGGATAGTCATGGCAAACGTAGATATTTGTCTCTTCGGGAAGCGCTAAAATGCGATGTATAGAGTCATATAGGGTAGTTGCACTGCCACCAGGGAAATCACATCTTGCGGTGCCCACATCAGGCATAAACAAGGTGTCACCCACAAATATCGACTCGTTATTAAGTAAATAAGCAATATCTGCTGGTGTATGTCCTGGTAAATGCATCACCTGAAAACGCATATTGCCAACTTCAAGCATCTCGCCTTCTTCAAATAACCTATCGAACTGAGCGCCGTTAGGTAGAAACTCTTTCTCTAGATTGAATAGTGCTTTAAAGGTTTTTTGCACTTCTGTGATACGTGCCCCAATACCAATTTTTGCGTCGTATTTGCGCTTAAAAAATGGCGCGGCTGACAAGTGATCAGCGTGGGCATGGGTTTCTAAAACCCACTCTACCGATAAGCCTCGCTCATCAATAAAGTCTGCAATGTTTTGTGCGCTGGCAGTATATACACGGCCTGCACTGTAGTCAAAATCTAAAACGGGATCGATGACTACCGCTTTTGACGACGTTTTATCTTCAACGACATAAGTAAAGGTTTCACTATCATCGTCTAAGAAAGAAGTAATTTCTATATGCATGATGCTCTCCTAACTTTCGAATTCGGTGGCATGAACTTCATGCCACCGGCTTGTGATTTTTAGTTACAGCGCTTTTTTACAGAAGTACCAGTCAACATAGTTGTAGCCTGCTGCTTCTCTACTTTCTGCATCTTCGATAGTGTGTGGGGGTGGTACAATGACTTCTTCACCAACCTTCCAGTTTTCAGGGGTTGCACAGCTATTCGCATCACTGGTTTGTAGTGCTTCAACAAGTCTTACAAACTCGCTTACTGCGCGGCCGTTGCTCATTGGGTAGTAAACCATGGCACGTAAAATACCTTCAGGGTCGATAATGAAGGTTGCGCGAACCGCAGAGGTATCACTTGCGCCAGGCTGAACCATGCCGTACGCCTTAGCCACTTCCATAGATAAATCAGCAATGATTGGGAAAGGGATCGTTACGCCAAATTTCTCTTTAATGTTTCGAACCCAAGCAATGTGCGAGTGCGTACTGTCAATTGAAAGCCCAAGCAGCTCGGTATTAAGAGAAGCAAACTTGTCAGCCGCGTTAGCAAAGCCAATGAATTCTGTCGTACATACTGGTGTAAAGTCAGCAGGATGAGAGAAAAGCACTAGCCACTTACCTTTGTAATCAGAAAGTGATTTTTCACCGTGCGTTGTTTTTGCACAAAAATCTGGTGCAGGACGGTTTAATTGTGGAAAAGTTACGTTGTTTTGAGTTTCTGTTGTCATGATAAAGCTCTCTTCTGTCTAAATGTGTATTTAACTTACACATTAAATATATGTGAATATATTAGAATAATCTAATCTAATTATTTGATTGTTAGCATTGGATTAGTTGATTGTGCTTAAAGAAATTACAACAATGCACCGTGAAGCGTATGCGTTACTTTGTTCATCTTACTGATGTCAGTGAGTAATGGTAGCGACTCAAAACTGTTCAATTGATTCGTTAAACGAAACAGAATTCACTTAGTTCTTCTTGCCAATATATCTCAGGACATTGCTAAGACCATTATGATATTGACCTTCACTCAAATTTACCTGACACGTATCCAGATAGAGAGTTGAAAAATCTGAAAAGTCTCTTTCAATAGTTTCACTTGTAAAGAGCATACTCGTATCTTTAGGACCACCAACATCAGGATTTTTATTTTGATAATGTTGATGCTCATCATGGAAGGCCTCAATAATGATGAGCCCATCACTTTTCAAAGCCTTCGCAACTTTTCGATGGCAAAGATGAAGTATATTAGCGGGAAAGTGGGCGAATATAAGTGCGGCGATGTCATAACTGCTTTCTTCTAGTTGAGCATCCTGAAAATTGCCAACCTCGTAACGAATAGACACACCTTCACTCTTTGCTAAAGCCAGCGCTTTAAGCGCTCCTTTCTCGCTGATATCGAAGGCTGAAACTTCTAGCCCTGCTTTAGCCGCGAATACTGCATTCCGTCCTTCTCCTTCACAAGGAAGTAGAATTTTTCCTTCTGGCTGATATTTTGTGAGGGCCTCTGCGAAAAAGGTGTTTGGCTCTTTACCATACGCATACTCTGTAGTGCTGTAGCGTTCATTCCACATATCTTTCATAATTTTCTCTCCCGAATTCAGATAATAAGTGCACCACTCATGGTTAATGGGTGACAGACTATCAACTGCCTGTTGGTGGTATTCTAACGTCGCCAAACAATTAGAGTATTACCATGAGTTACAAGCCGTTGATCGAGGGACAACGATACCAGATCGAAGCCTACCTACGCGAGGGTTTCAGTTATCGGGAGATTGGAAAGAGATGGTTTGGGGAATGGCGGGCATTAGATAGGCCCGTGAAAGGTAAACAGCAATGATGGAAGGTATGGCAAATAAAATAGACGCTTTAACGTCAACTAAACCTTACCTGGAATACCTTACCGCGCCGAATGCTGCTGTAGCCCCCACAATAAGTAAAGAATAGCCGGTGGCGATGCCTGGCGTAACGCCCATCAATAAACGAGGATAGGCACGATAAGGATTGAGCCCCCTCCGCCTATTACGCCTAATACCATTCCCATCAGCAGCGATGTAGCCAAGAATAATCATACCGACAACTTATTTCATTTTAATATAAGTTATTACCAAACCTATATTAAAGTGCATTCTAAATATATATTTAATTTTTGTGGTGCGGTAAAATCTTATCGATTAAGTCAATCGTTTTTTCTAGATATCTATGAAAATCAATACTTTTACCAATCTAGCATTTCGTGTTTTGATCTATCTTTCGCTGCGAAAAAATAAAAATGTAAAAACTAGTGAGATTGCTGACGCCTATTTTGTGTCTTTCAACCATTTAAAAAAAGTGATTACCATGCTCATTGAGCATGGCTACGTCATTAGTATAAAAGGGCGCGGAGGCGGCATTAGGTTGGCAAAAGAGGCCAAACTAATAAACTTGGGCGAGGTTTTCAGGTTAACAATAGAAGATGTGGCGTTGGTTGAGTGCTTTGCCTCTCCAACTAACAGGTGTGTAATTTCGCCAGCGTGCCGACTAAAAATCATACTTCAAGATGCAACAAGCAAGTTTATTGCTGAACTCGATCAATATTGCTTGCACGATTTAGTAGAAGGTAGAGAAGGCGCGCTTGCCATGCACTTAGCGATAGACGCCATTGAGTTAAAATAAAGCGTTTTTACAATACTGCTGGCGTAATCATATACTTTATGATGTGGCTGCTACTTAAGCACTCTAGCACCGACAAGATTGTTGAGGCGTGGATTAATTGTCACGTGCTGGAAATTTTCATCTGAATAGGCCACTGGGTGGCTTTATTGTGGAACAAACTTAACGTTTTAGGTCAGACCAGAACTCCGGCAACGTGGAACAAGTTTTTTTAGCTTCTGATTAAACTTTTGAAAATATTCATGCGTTATCATTGGCTGTACTTCCCATACACAATCTGACAGTTACACCGACGATTGAACTGCCGCTTCGAGGTACACAGCCGACCTATAGCTGGAGATGACTGACCTCAATAGACAAACAATGGACATTCAAAGCCTTGAACACGGGCCGCCTGAAGCGCAGCGGAAACTTTGTCCCTGTGCCTGCGATTGTTAGGGCTAGGTATCCATTGGCACTTCATCCCAGTCCTCCTCAACACCATAAGCCCAATCAATGGCTTTTCGTCGCTCTGAGACAATGCTTTCACTCAGATCGCATTCTCGCCCAGCAAGTCGGCAGTTTCTCACATACCAGTGCATTCTATAAAGCAAGTCTGACTGCGCTTGAATTTCGGTAACCGGTCTCAGCTTGGCACTTTTAATGAATTCACTCGGATCTATTTTGAATGGAATCTTTTGGGCTAAATCGTTATCATAGTGACGAAAGTGGTCGAGTTCAACAAGGCCAATGCACCATGCTAGGGCCTGGGCACATTCCGTTTGCCAAGACATATCTACTTTGTCTTGGTCGCCAATAACTTCTTCGCGAAGCAGTCTTTTTTCGCGTTCGCTTACGAAGGACATTAGGTCGTACTTTTGAAGTTGCTCCGAAAGATCGCTACCTTTTGCACCAAAACCGAGACCAATGACATAAGCGAGAGCACTGAGCCTTCCAGCTACGTCTTTCGCGCTTCTTGGCGTGACCTCATCCATCCCCTGAATTGTCGGAAGATGCGCAGGCACTTCGATACCGACCGAAGCAAGGTAGTTTGTGGTTCTGGATGTAAATTCTTCCATACTCTTCTTTCAGAGAGCCCTAACGCCTAAATAACGGGTTTAAAAGCTTGGCTAAAATTCGTGAGGTACGAGCGAAGCCAAGCTTTTTAAATCCCAGTTAACTTATTTGTTAGGTTTAAAGTCCTCTGTAGATACGACAACGTTTTGCGTGTCAGCTGGCTCTGCACTATGTGTACTAATGAAACCTCCGCTACCAATATCCGCAGAAGGTGGTGGTTCAGGTACTTTAAGTTGTGGAGCTGGTTCAGCTTGCTGAGAAGATTGGTTATCGTTGCTATCTTTACCTTCGTTACTCATGACTTTAACTTCCTTTGGTTGTGGGTTAGATACTACGTCGACTAGAGTCACTGCACTTGCAAAAATCGCCAAACAAAAAGAAGCGATTAGTATCCAAGATGTAACTCTTAATAATTGAGCTCTTTTTTGGTTTGTTTTGAAATTATAAGCATATGCCTGATCTACTCGGGATATCAGATGTGTCAGGAATGCCCCATAAACTTTAGTATCGGTTTTGACTAATTCGTCATAAGCAATTTTACTAAACTCACCCCAGCCTTTTTGTGGAATAGCCATATACCCCTTTCGTGCAGGTATTGAATACAAACATATTCCAAATCCCACGCAAGCTAAAATAAATGCGAAAGTACCTATAACTACAGAGCAAGAATGACTGACAATAAAATTTCCGAATTTTTCAAAGGCGGCTGCATAAACACCAATTAACGCAGCCGAAACCCATAAATATGCACGGCCAACAGTAACCTGATGCCTGTTAATTTCTACATATGCTGAATAATAGTCTTTAGTGGCTCCTTCTAGCACTTTTTCTAAAGATTTTTCATATCCATCATAATCAGGTTCAGCCATATTTACTCCATTAAACCTAACATTTAAATGATGCGGACCCGAAGAACCGCATATTAATTTTTATCATACTGGACTAACTCACGCTATCCCTTGCTGTGACTGCGCTGGCATCGCTTAATATTTTGCGAACCTACTTATATGCGAACCACGATTCGCATATAAATGAATCACTATCATCATAGTACAGCTTTACGCTTCCAAGTCATACACTTAGAGGTTCGCAAAACATGGACCACAAAAAAATACGAATCGCTGAGTCGGGGCAAAACCTTATTAACCGGATTTCCTTTACCGTTAACAGGCTGGGATACAGCAAAAGAACGGAGCAAACCTACCGCTACCGGATAAAGTACTTCCTTAATTATAATCGGGCTACACCTACCCAAGACCTTTGTACAGCGCACATCAACCAGCTTCTCCAACATATTTCAAAGCGCAAAAATTCAGCTACGACGCTAAACGCAGCCATTAACGCAATTAATTTCTTTTTTAAGCATGTTTTGGAACGGGAGATGGGACAGCTTGACCCGACTCCTCGCCCTAAAACGCCAACAAATTTACCTGTTGTCTTTACCCATCCGGAGGCCATGAAAATATTACGTGCGATGCAGGGAACGCATCGCCTCATGGCATCCTTACTCTATGGCTCTGGGCTTCGGATAAGTGAGTGTGTTCAACTGAGAGTAAAAGACGTGGATTTAACCCTAAAAACCATTCATGTTAAATGCGCCAAAGGTAGGCAAGACCGTGTCACACTATTCTCTGAGAAACTCATCCGGCCACCGTCTCAACAAATAGAATGGAGGAAATCACTGCATGATTACGACTTAATTCAGGGTAAAGGATATGTTGAGCTACCTAATTCATCGCGGAAGAAATACCCAGCCGCAGAACAATCACTGGGCTGGCAATATGTGTTCCCTTCTGTCATATCAAGATATGGACAAAACCTTTAACGTCGAGCGTCGCTGGTATACATCAACTCGTACATTACAAAAGGCGGTTAAGAAAGCGATTCAGATTGCCGGAATACACAAACACGGCGGTTGCCACACATTTCGCCAGACATTTGCGACTGAACTTTTACGCGCTGGATACGATATCCGAACTATTCAGGAGTTACTGGGGCATACACCGATGCAAACTACGCAAATATACACGCATTTAGGCCTCATGAAGTAACAGCAATGTATTTGATATTGTCCATAAAACTATAACTTGTCCTTATACATGACAATGGCCAACTATACTTGCTTGCGCCAATGACCAATTTCCGCTCAGCAGCAAAAGCACTTTGGAATACCGCTTATAAAAACAAGTTTTACACCCGTCAAACCGTCGAAGAAGCAGTGGATATCGTTTATGAGCGGGCCGGCAAAACTGAGCAGGATACAGAGTTAGTGTAGAGTGTTGCGCACCTTCAGGGTTCTGCGTTTATCTATGCGTCGCACCACGATAAAGTCACCCCTGCCGCGGCATAGCTGCAGTTAAAGCGCGAAGGATTACAGCTTATAACCTACCCGCAGGTGAGTCATCCGGAGATGGTCGCCTTACAAAGACAAGAGTTATTACAGGACGTTACTGCCGACCTGCTCGGGCGCACCATTACCTCTGCAGACACCGATATCATTGGCATATTGTATAATGCCAACGACGCTGAATGTCTTAACCAGCTACCCGCTGAAAATGACGAATCAGAGGAGTAGCAACCTTATTAATGCAAGGCCAGTTTAACCACATTTAACTCGCTGGTTTCTGATGATGACGGCATCGCTTTAGCGTCTTCAACCATTACAGCCATGGAGTCCAGTACGTCTAAAAATTCTTTGAGTTGTTCCGGGTTTAATTGCGCAGACAATGATTCGATTTTTGCAATTAATGTTTTGGTTGGCAGTCTCATAAGCGTCAAATTTCTGTGGTTGTAATGTGTATAGTGATTAACTATCAAGTTCCTTGCCAACTTAGAGCAAATACGACTAACCCACATAGTCAGTGACAAATGAGTGAAATTATTTTGTGCTTAATGCGGTCTAAGTACGTAACCAGAGATATTAGTTTTAGCAAATCAGGCATTATGACTAAACGATTTAAACCATCACAAACTTTCAAAAGCAGCGAAATTACCGACGAAACGGTATTCTCATCGCGGCGCAACCTGCTTAAATCCATGGGGTTTGTTGGCGCTGGCGCGCTGTTAAGTGGCTCCGCAACGGCCCGTGGTTGGTTCGATGATGATGACAAGCCGGCATTCAAGGCCGAGCCGCTGGACTTTACCCGTAACGAAAGCGTTTCCACCGACGAGACTATGACGCCTTATGCAAAAGTCACCTCGTACAACAACTTTTATGAGTTTGGAACCGGTAAGGATGATCCGCTAGAAAATGCTCAGTCTTTGCAGGTTGACCCCTGGTCACTGAAAATTGACGGTATGGTACGTAACCCCATTACCCTGAGCTATGACGACATCCTTAACAAATTTCCCCTTGAAGAACGGGTTTACCGATTGAGGTGCGTTGAGGCCTGGTCAATGGTGATCCCCTGGCTGGGTTTTGAGTTGAATAAACTACTTAAGCTGGCTGACCCGCTCGGGTCGGCTAAATACGTGGCGTTTAAAACCCTTTACGACCCGAAACAGATGCCGGGCCAACGCAATCCGTTTATAGGTGGCGGGATCGACTACCCTTATGTGGAAGGTCTGCGACTCGATGAAGCCATGCACCCGCTATCTCTTATGTCTGTTGGCGTGTATGGTAAAACCCTACCACCGCAAAACGGCGCGCCAATTCGCTTGGTAGTGCCATGGAAGTACGGATTTAAAAGCATTAAATCCGTAGTGCAAATAACCCTGACCGATCAGGAGCCGCCAACGACCTGGAATCGTCTGGCTGCTCACGAATATGGCTTTTATGCCAACGTGAACCCGAATGTGGCCCATCCACGCTGGAGTCAGGCCAGTGAGCGACGGATCACCAAGGGCGGCCTGTTTTCACAAAACCGTATCGATACCGAAATGTTTAATGGTTATCAGGAAGTCGCCCCGCTGTATACCAACATGGATCTCACCCGCTACTATTAGTTTTTGATGAAGTTACTGAATAAAACTTTAAGGCTGTCTGCGCGACAGATTACGTTGACTAAAGCGCTAATGCATATCGTGATCCTCGGCTGGGTGACTTTCACTTTTTATCTGGGGATCACAGATAACCTCAGTGCCGATCCGGTTAAAGCGCTGATTCATTTTACCGGTATTGGCGCACTGAATCTGTTGCTGATAACTCTGCTTATCAGTCCTGCTGCCCGGTACCTACCAGCACCGGTCTTAATGCGCTTCAGGCGCATGTTGGGGGTTTATGTTTTCGTTTACGCTGTTATCCATTTACTGACCTACATCAGCTTCGAACTGCAATTTGACTGGTCTATGGTGGTGAGTGAAATTATCAAACGCCCGTATATTACAGTGGGAATGGTAGCCTTATTATTGCTGGCCGCTTTAACCATCACCTCTCCTAATAACGTCCGACAGCGTCTTGGCAAACGCTGGCAACCTTTGCATAACACCATTTATGGTGTGGCTTTTCTGGTACTGCTGCACTTTAGCTGGTCGCGTAAAACCGGTTTGCAGGAACCCTTACTTTATTGGGCTATTGCCTTGCTGATATTACTCCCCCGCCTGCAATACCTGAAGCAGCGCCTGAAACGGTCACGCTAATCCCGCAATGCTATGTAAATTTTATATAGGATTAAGTGAATATTTCTTTATTTGCTAAGGAGGCACTGCTTAAAAATACTCTAACAAACTGTTTTTCAAAAACTTTTAACTCGGCATGACATTTGAAAGCTTAGGGTGAAGTGAAACATTCACGTTGTGCACGGCACAACACCAACGAGGAGCTAACCTATGTTTGTTGAATCAGTTAAAACACCGGGTATTGCACATCTTTCGTACCTGATTGGCAGTGACGGCGAAGCCTGTGTAATTGATCCTCAGTTAGACACACACCGTTACCTGGCTCTTGCCGGCCAGCATGAATGCCGGCTCACCACTATCATCGAAACCCATCGCAATGAGGACTTTATCTCTGGCGCCCTGGCCCTGGCCAACCAGACCGGCGCTACCATTTACCATGGTAAAAACGCTGACGAGCCAATTGAGTACGCCCGCCAGGCAAACGACGGTGATACGTTTGAGATAGGTAAATGGACGCTTAAAGTCATCGCTACACCCGGCCATACCAAAGACAGTATTTGCCTGTTGGCTATCGACAACGAACAGGATAGTCAGCCCATCGGTGTATTTACCGGCGATACATTATTTGTCAGCGAAGTCGGCCGCACGGATTTTTATCCCGAGCAAATGGAGAAGATGGCTGGCCAGCTTTATGACAGCCTGCAAACGCTGGCGAAACTGGGTGATGATATCATCGTCTACCCTGCTCACGGCGCAGGTTCGGTGTGTGGGTCAGGCATGGCAGAGCGAGAGTTTACTACCATTGGTATTGAAAAACGGCAAAACCCGGGCTACCAGTGCACCTCTAAAAAAGCCTTTATCGAACGTAAGTTAAAAGAGGATCACTATATTGCGCCCTACTTTACAAAAATGGAGCAGTCTAATATCACCGGGATGGATACGCCTGTTCCAGCCGCTACATGTCAGTTGTTAGCGCCTGAGGCTCAATCCCAATGGCAAAAGAGCGCTGAACGACCCGGCGTACTGATTGATGTGAGAAGTCACGCTCAGTTTCGCGATTGTCATTACCCGGGTAGTCTCAATCTGCCGGGTGATTTACTCAGCGCCTATGGCGGCTGGTTTCTCGATGATTCAACGCCTGTAGCGCTGGTTGCAGATTCTCATCAACAAGCAACTGAAAGCGCCGAACAGTTGTGGCGCATGGGGTACCAGCAGATTTCCGGCTACCTGAGCATGGTACCAAAACCAGAAACCGTTGAAGCTTACCAACGCCAACACGTAAAATCCGTTACAGCTGATAGAGTGGGTAAACGTATTAAAGAACCGTTAGCTCACTGGCAGCTACTGGACGTACGTAAACAAGAAGAGGTCAACGACACCGAATTTAAAGATGCGCAGCACATTTATCTGGGATATTTGCCGGAAAAATATCATCAGTTGGATAAATCGCGTCACTACACACTGGCTTGTGGTAGTGGTAAGCGCGCAACGGTAGCAGCCAGCTACTTATTAGCACAGGGCTTTGAGCAAGTGGATGTATTTATCGGTTCCATGCAGGCCTGGCAGAACTACCAACAAAGAGAATGATAAGCGCTTTGTTGGCGCCACAAAGCACAACCTGACGATAAGGAGGCCGGATGTGTTAGCCTGAGTAGTCTGGACAACTTGATTTATAGAGCGATCACTGCGATATTATTGAAATAACACGGATATTCGTTACTTCATTCACCAGATTTCACGGATTGAATATATGGCAAATCACCCATTATCTTTATGCCGTCCCAACCAGCACTGCCGGGGGCGGATATGCACCTGAAAGGATTCGCCCTGACCTGTGTCTGCGCCGCCATGCTCTATTGGGCTTATCTCATCAGTTCGCCGAGCATCAGTTTGCTGAATAGTTCTGACAGCGACATCGTCCAGGGCTACATTGGTCTGAGCAACGACAAGTTGTCCTTTGGTAAACTACAGGATGGCGAAGATAAAGCACTTTCTTATTCACTGCTGTCGGGCAGCGGCCAATATACCTATTATTTCAGGCTGAGTAACGACACCTTACTGTCCGGCACGTGTGGCCAGTTTAAAAACTTTGAAGTCAGCAAGCGGGTGATATTTCTGGTCAGTGATAAAACAGTAATTTACCAGAATAGCAACAGTGAACCACTCGTCTGCCAAAGCACCCAGGTATAGATGCGCCAGCCGTTGGCTTTCACAACCGCCAGCGCTTCCATTAATGGCAGTCACTTATCAATGCCCTGAAAAGCATCCTTCCCTTACCAGAACTTCATTCGTCACGAGTCAGCTCAAAACCTTCATCTAACCAACCAGTAACCCCACCAATCATTTTTTTAACGGGGCGGCCTAAGCGTGCCAGTCTGATAGCCGCTTTCTCGGTGGCGTTACAATGGGGCCCGGCACAATACACCACAAATACTGTCTCTGCAGGATAAACAGATAATGTATCTTCGTTTATCTGTGCATGAGGCAAAAATGTAGCGCCGTCAATATAGCCTTGCCGCGCCACTTCAACAGCACGCACATCAAGCAATACAAAGTCGGTCAGATTGTTATGCAGTGCATGGTGCACGTCCCAACAGTCGGTTTCGAACTTTAGTAAACGCTGGAAATGGGCTAAAGCTTCCTCGCTGGCCGCGGGTCTGGGGCGAATAACAGTAGATAGCATAATAAAACTCCCTGATTAATAGAAAGTTAATTATCGCTGTTGGATCACCTTACCAAAACTGTCTAATATGACTACTATCGATAATTTTTAGACAAACTCACTATTATCATCAAGGGCTTCTATGATAAAAGTCACCATTCTGCTTTGTGAAACACTGTCGTTATTCGAACTGGGCTGCGCCACAGAGCTATTTGCCCTGCCCCGACCGGAGTTTAAATACTGGTATCAAACTCAGACCGTCACCCTGGGAAACCAAACGCTGGCAGGCCTGGGTAATACGGCTTTTCAGTGCCCTGCTGTTGAGCAACTCCCGGCCACTGATTTATTAGTGATCCCCAATTTTCCGGTTGGTATTGAGCAAATTGATCCGCTGCTAGCCGCGGAAGTACGTCGTCATTATCAGCAGGGTGGCCGGATTATCAGTTTTTGCTCCGGGTCATTTTTGTTAGCCGCACTCGGCTTGCTTAACCAACGCACCGCCATTACTCACTGGCGCTACGCGGACCAATTCAGGCAACGCTTTCCCCACATTACCTACCGAGATGACAGTTTATACTGGTATGACGGCCGCATCGGCTGCTCGGCTGGGAGTGCTGCAGCCATCGATTTGGGCATTGCCGTTATTCGGCAGGATTTTGGCTATGAATACGCCAATACTGTGGCACGCCGGCTGGTATTGCCTGCTCATCGCGACGGCGGCCAGTCGCAGTTTGTCCAGAAGCCCCTGGCACCAGCCAATTCTGCCCTGGCAAACGTGCTCGACTGGGCAGTAAAACATAGCGGAAAGGCGTTAACGGTAGAGCAAATTGCCCGCAGAGCCAATATGACCCGGCGCACCTTTGATCGCCACTTTATCCGTCAGTTTAATATGACACCCCATCAGTGGCTGAGCGAACGCAAACTGGAAATAGCCAGGCAACTACTGGAAACCACCCAATTGTCTGTTGAACAAATTGCTGAACAGGCGGGCTTTGATAATACCGTGACCCTACGGCACAATTTTAATAAATATCTGTCGGTGTCACCGTCGAAATACCGCCAGACTTTTCAACATGGTCGGTAAATCACCTTCCCTGTTGAAACACAAGTTGTGATTTTTCCCACCTGAAGATGCCAAACCAAAATCCGGCTTCCAGTAACATACCTAGAATTACCAGTAACACAGTGCCTCTGGCAAACCCCGCCTGATAACAGAGCAAGGCGCCCAACAGCAGTGCTGCCAGCAATATGATACGTTTAAAAGTCGACATAAAATTGCTCCCGTAGGTTGTGCCCTTACTGAGTAAAGCAACTAAACCTTGTTTATACAATTAGCAAAATGTAACCAAGGGTAACCCGCATTCCTATCAGCGATAAGTATCCCGACCAATCTCACAAACACACATTACATTAAGCAAAGACGTTGCTGACAGTAGCTAAATCTGAAACGGGCTATCAGAAAATGAGACCGACAGCATCAAGATCATAATTTTGTGTATGTATTGTACAGGCCCTGCAACCACATGATCACGTTGTGTTCAACGCCTCTAGCCACCATAGGGCGAATATTATGCTGCTTAACGTCGGCAGATAAGCGCTGCCAGACAATAGAGCCAGTCTCACCTTGTTGCTCTACCGTCGCACAGAACACCTGACGCTTGCCCCCTAATGGCGTCCCTGATGAAGGATCAACATCAGTAGAAATCACTACATGCCGGGGATTTTCTGGCTCTAACGTAATTAACCCTGTACAGCTCGCTTCACGGTCTTATAGCCGACTGCCTGCATAGGCAATTTCACGGTCATGCCATTGTTTACCGTCCCACGAAGCCAGACGATTGGTATCAAAATAAGACGTAATGCCCTGCTTGCGAATCGCATTTAATTGGGAAAATCAAAAATAAAATAACAAAGAATGGCTGTAGAGCATGTATTTAACAGAGATCATTTCTCATCTTATTGGAAACGTACGCAAGAACAAGAAGAAGCAACACTCGGTCTGACAGGATCGATTAAAAAAGTAGCAAAAAAACTTGCATGTTGTTTTATACAGTATTACTGTATATCCATACACTGTATAAATTAACAGGAAACAATCATGACGATGGCAACCACAACATTTGAGACTGAAAGCAACATCCTGCAATTTCCTCAGCGCGTGGCGAAACGAGCTTCCACGCAAAAAGGCTGGTCATATTTGTTATCAAATTCCGTGGCTTTTCAAAAAGATGTCGACTACGCCATTCGCATACAGAAACCAGACCAGGAAAAAGTACCAGCCTGGATCCGCCGTCTGATTACCAGTGGGCAGTGCCGTTCTATTTATGTTGAAGATCTCATTCTGACGCCAGAAGAGCGGGTTTCTATTAAACAGTTGTGTGAACAATATGCAGTGTCGTTAGTGGCCGTTTCAGTAAATGACAAGGCGGCCGGTAATATCTTGCAAGGTCCTTGGTAAAACAGGCGTCTCGCCTTACACTACTGGCATTACCATTAAACAGGATTAGCCGGTGTTGTGTTTTTGTTGTAGTAATAAGCCTTACATTGAGTGTTGTGAACCTAAGCATTCCGGAGCAACAATAGCAGAATCAGCACAAGCCCTGATGCGCTCTCGCTTTAGTGCATACTGCTTAAATAACTGGGCCTATATTTTAAAAACTTACGCCAAAAAACAACGCGCCTCATTGAGTGAGCAAACGTTAGAAGATAGTGCTTCAGGCACCAAATGGCTGGCTTTATCAGTGGTAAGTCCGTCACCCGACGCACAACAAAGTTCCGCCACAACGGATCAGGTAGAATTTAAAGCCTATTACGCCATTAACCATAAACCATACCTGATGCACGAAACCAGCGACTTTGTGGTGGAAGATAATGAATGGCGTTATACCACAGGTACCATGCACAGTGATTCCGGCTTACTCCGAACGGGCCGCAACGATCCCTGCTTTTGTGATAGCGGCAAAAAGTTTAAGCAGTGTTGTTTAAAGCGAATGTAGCTGCGCCTGCCGCGTTACCAATCATTCCCACATCATAATTTCGTATTCACACTTTTGCCCGCATAGACAACCCCAACATATTGTTCTGCCATCCCGGTACCGCACTCTTTTGCTAACTGCTCTGTATCACTTGGCTTTATTCGGGAATGTGATTACAGTGGTAGCAGTGCTGAAAGAAGTATACACCTTGTTTGTTAGGGCTCTTTCTGCCTGAAATTATTACAATATAACAACAAGGGAATTTCCCCTACAAAAACGGTAATTCCCAAAACAAGAGAAGCCTTATGAAAATGACCCGTCTTTCTTTGGTTTCACTGGGTCTGGTTGCCACACTTAGCGGTTGTCAGCCAGCCAGCGAACCACCACAGGAAACCACCGAGACATCGCCATTGTATACCGCCGAAGATGCGGCGATGTTTGTTGATGCAGCCCAGCGTGAAATGGAGAAGATGCAAGTACCGGCAGCAAAGGCAGCCTGGTTATATGCCACCAATATCAACGAAGATACGGCCACGGTGAATGCCTATATTTCTGAACTCTATTCAAACCGGGTATCCGAGCTGGCCAAGCAGGCGGCAGAATTTAACGAAGTGGAAGTCGATGCAGATCTGCGACGTAAACTTGACCTCATGCGAACCTCGCTGACCATGCCACCGCCGGCTAGTCCGATGAAATCAGAACGACTGGCACAAATTAGTTCAGAACTGGATGGCATTTATGGTAAAGGAAAATACTGTCGTTCCGAGAATGACTGTATCGGTCTGGTCGATATGAGCGCAGAAATGGCGACGTCCCGCGACGCCGATCTGCTACTGGAATACTGGAAAGGCTGGCGCGAAGTATCTGTCCCCATGAAAGATCTGTATGCCGAACAGGTGGTGATCGCCAATGAAGGTGCAGCAGAACTGGGCTTTGCCAACGTCAGTGAGCTGTGGCGCAGCAAGTATGATATGCCTGCCGATGACTTTCCGGTTGAACTGGACCGTTTATGGAGTCAGGTGAAGCCCTTGTATGATGCCCTGCACTGCCATGTCCGAGCTGAGCTTGGCGAATACTACGGAGAAGACATAGTCCCTCAGGATAAGCCTATCCCGGCCCACCTACTGGGTAATATGTGGGCACAGAGTTGGGGTAATATTTACGATTTGGTAAAACCCGAAGAGCCTATGGAAGTCCCCGACGTAACCGGTGCATTACGCGATCAGGACTACGATGAAATTAAAATGGTTAAACAAGCGGAGTCATTCTTTTCCTCACTGGGCTTTGAACAATTACCAGAGACTTTCTGGGAACGCTCTCAGTTCAGTAAACCTGCCGATCGGGATGTGCAATGCCATGCTTCGGCCTGGAACGTCGATGATAAAGACGACTTACGCATTAAAATGTGTATTCAGATTACCGGCGAAGAATTTAACGTGATTCACCACGAACTGGGCCACAACTATTACCAACGCGCGTACAATCAGGAGCCGCTGTTGTATCGCGGCTCGGCTAACGATGGTTTCCATGAAGCCATTGGCGATACCATTGCACTGTCAATTACGCCAAAGTACTTAAAAGAAATTGGGCTGATTGATGAAATCCCCGATCCGTCCAATGATATCGGCATGCTTCTACAGACAGCCCTGGATAAAATTGCCTTTATTCCGTTTGGTTTAATGGTTGACCAATGGCGCTGGAAAGTGATGGCCGGTGAAGTTGGCCCGGATGATTACAATGAGCTATGGTGGAACTTGCGCGAGAAATACCAGGGCGTGATGGCGCCGGTAGCCCGCGACGCCCAGGCTTTTGATCCCGGTGCTAAATATCATGTACCGGCCAATGTGCCCTACACCCGTTACTTCCTTGCCCACATACTACAATTCCAGTTTCACAAGGCTTTGTGCGACATAGCCGGAGATGAAGGTCCACTTAACCGCTGCTCTATCTATGGTAGTAAAGAAGCCGGTGCTGCTTTGAACACCATGTTGGAAATGGGTCAGAGTAAGCCCTGGCAGGAGGCACTACAAGCCCTTACCGGCACAGACAAAATGGACGCCAGCACCATTGTTAATTACTTCCAGCCACTGAAAACCTGGCTGGATGAGCAAAACAAAAACCGCCAGTGCGGCTGGTAACATAACACCACAGGCCGGTATTTATACCGGCTTGTTCATTCAGGGCAAAACATTGTGGCCTATTCACTATCCTTACAACGTTACGTCCGACGTCGTAACGGCGTGCCTCTGGGCTCGCCTGACTCACTTAAAAATATGCTCACACGTTGATTAGGAGCAGGATTTTACGATGCTTTCTGGCCATACTGGAACCCTATCTGGAGCTACTATTTGTCCCGCTATGTAATGAAACCGGTGAACACCGTAGCCCCCTCATGGCTGGCCATATTGTGCACATTGATATGGGTAGTGGTTTCTTACATGATATTGCTATATCGCTGGTTAAATGGGTAATAACCTGGTTATCTGCGCCCTGATTCGGCACTCTTAGTCTGCTGGTGATTGCCGGTAAAGTTTACCGAATTCGTTATGACAGCATTGCCTGACCTGGGCGGGCTCTCATTAATAATTCGCAGGTATTGGCGGGATTTATACTGAGCCGGTATTTGCTTGCTGTTCTAACCCAATAAAAAACAGATTATGCTAAGCTTGACTCTGGAGCTAACTCCAGGGTTTACACTATGAGCATGAACACTAAACATTACAAAATCGGCCAACTGGCAAAGCTTACCGAACTCACTGTCGACACCGTGCGCTTTTATGAAAATAAGGGGCTGGTGCAGGCTTCATTACGTTCGGATGCCGGCTACCGGTTATTTTCTGCTGACGATTTAGCCCGCCTGCAATTTATCAAGCGGGCTAAGGCCGTTGGCTTTACTCTTGATGAAATCAGCGAGTTGCTTGAGCTGCGTCTGCACCCCGACGATCACACCTGTGAAGAAGTGAAACAAGTCACTGCGCGCAAAGTCCGGGAACTGGATGAAAAGATTGCTGAACTGGAGAAAATTCGTATGTCACTAAAAACACTGCATACTGCCTGTTGTGGCGGTCCGGAGAGCGCAGAACACTGCTCTATCCTGCAGGCTCTGGATTCCATGGAGGCATCATGAGCGATATCACCCTGTTAACACAAAACTTTTTATTATTATTTATAGAGTCAGCGCCGTGGTTATTACTCGGACTGCTGGTTGCCGGCCTGATGCATGAACTCGTCCCCATCAGTATGTTACAAAAACATATGGGCAGTGCCAGTACTGGCGCTGTGGGTAAAGCGGCAGTGATTGGCGCTCCCCTGCCTCTTTGTTCCTGTGGGGTGATTCCTGCAGCGGTGGGTTTACGCCGCAGTGGTGCCTCGAAACCCGCCACAGTATCGTTTCTGGTCTCCACGCCGGAAACCGGGGTTGACTCAGTATCTGTTTCCTACGCGTTGCTCGGCCCGCTGTTCGCCGTTGTCCGTCCATTTTGTGCCATTATCAGCGCTATCTACGCAGGTATGATGGTGAAGTGGTTCGATAAAGAAGCGCCAGCAACCACGAATACAATCGCTAACACTCAGGCAGCACCAGTCAATACTGGCTGTGGTAATAAAGCAACCGTTGAAGAAAAAACGGCATCCTGTTGCAGCAGTAAACCAACCCAACCGGTAAGCACAACATCCTGCTGCAGCTCCCAAACAACGGAAGCAACCCCTGCAAGCAAAACGTCCTCTTGTTGTGACAGCAATAACAGCTCTGTGCCTCAACAGCATAAACCAGGCTTTACTGAAAAAGTCGCCGCTATCTGGCAGTTTTCCAGCGGCAAGTTGCTTATTGATATTACGGTCTGGTTACTGATTGGCCTGGCCCTGGCTGCCGTAATTCAAACCTGGGTACCTACCGATTTTCTTACCCGCTGGGGCGACGGACTGATTGCCATGCTGGTGATGGCAGTGATTGGTATTCCTATGTATATCTGTGCAACGGCTTCAACCCCTATCGCCGTGGGATTCTTAAGTGCGGGGCTGTCACCCGGTGCGGTGCTGGTATTTTTGCTGGCTGGGCCGGCAACGAATATTTCGACAATGGGTATGATAGCCAAGGAAATGGGCAAACGAACGCTCATTCTGTATATCGTCAGTGTAATGAGCGCCAGTATTGTGCTGGGATATGCTCTGAATCTACTGGTTAATCAGTTTTCGTTGCAATCGTGGATTGCGCTTGGCCAGTCGGCTCACCAACATGGTGATATTTCGCCTGTTTACGCTTTATGTGCCGTAGCGCTCGGTGGTTTAATGCTGAGAAATGGCTGGCAGGCGTTACAACAGAAATTGTCGAAATCATCCCAGGCCAGTTGCTGCCATTAACGATCCAATAACTGGCAAGCCACTTGCAATATTCATGGTTTTACACAGATAAAAGGTAATAACCATGGATATTCTACGCATCTTGTTGTCAATTTTACTGCCACCGCTTGGCGTGTTTCTGCAAGTGGGTATTGGTGCGCAGTTCTGGATCAATATTCTACTTACCCTGCTAGGCTATATTCCGGGCATTGTGCACGCCGTTTACATTATCGCTAAGCGCTAACTGTATTAAGCCGGTTAAAATAGTCACGGTTAATGGGCAATTGCGCCAACAACTTATCGCCATTATGCATAAACTCCCGGCGCTCCTGTTCGATTAACGGCTTACGCAGGATGGTAATGCCGTCCGGCTGCCAGTCCCGGGAGCGTCCCCAAAGCCATATAATACATACTGTTTACTGGCAGAGGAAAAAGTGCCTGGCGAATATTGGTTTCTAACAGACCAAGAAACTGACTTTGCCATAACTGCAACGCCTCCCGCAGGCTGTCACGGCGCTCACTCAACACATAATGCAGTTTATATAATCAATAATTTCATCCCACCGTGCGTCAGTCATCTCATCGTAGCGCTTGCGAAACTCCACCATAGCTACCTGGCTGCCGGATAATTGCTCGGTAATCCACTCTGCTGACTTTTCAATTAGTCCCAGCGCCGTGGCTTCAACCAGATTGACCGCCCTAAACCAGCAGGTGCTGTATGGGATGGTAATACTTATCCTCGCCAGCCAGCGATTCTTGGCCGCAATACTACCGGCAGTTAACCAACCTGCGGTAACACCGCCTACACCACAACCCATTTTTTTGCATGTTGTGACCTTACTTTACCGGCTCGCGTGTCGGACAATACCGGGCAATAAAGTCGGCGTGGGCGGGTAACTTGCCCAACGCATTATTAACCGACTGCTTAAATGCACTGAGTTGCTGTTTTAAGTTGTCGGTCGGTAACATTCGGCTGGCACCGTGATGCTGAGCTGGCATTAGCCCCTGGCCCATCATTACCTGAACCCAGGAGTCCACTCTGAACAGTCCCACATCGTCTGGCCACACGTAGCCATTTTGCGCAAAGATAGCCATTCGGTGAGCCAACGGTTCGGGGATATCCATAGTGCGATAATGGTTCCAGAAATCACTGTCTGCACGTTTGGTCAGGTTGTAGTGCAGAATAATAAAATCGCGGATGGTCTCCATCTCTTTTTGCGTTTCGCGATTATATTGCTCAGCCAGCAATTCATGGTCACTGCTAAACGGGAATAGCTTCATCAGGCGGAAAAGCGCGGTGGTAACCAGGTGAATGCTGGTTGATTCGAGCGGTTCTAAAAAGCCGCTGGCTAACCCGACGGCAATACAGTTTTTATGCCAGGCTTTTTCCCGTCGACCGGTGTTAAATTTAAGATAACGGGGATCGGTGAGCATTTCACCGTCGAGGTTTTGCTTTAGCGTTGCCAGCGCCTCCTCGTCACTTAAAAAGCGACTGCTATAAACTATGCCATTACCCACCCGTGACTGTAACGGAATGCGCCACTGCCAGCCGGCTTTGTGGGCGGTGGCGATAGTATAAGGCTTGGGCGCTTCGGTAGACTGGGTTTGAATGGCGATAGCTCGATCGGCCGCCAGCCAGTGACTCCAGTCTTCAAAACCGACACCGAGATGTTCACTAATTAACAGTCCCCTGAAACCGGTGCAGTCTATAAACACATCACCTTCAATTACAATACCGGTGTCCAACGTCAAACCGGTTAAATTACCGCTTTGGGGCTCGGTATCCACCGACTGAATTTTGCCTTCACAACGGGTAACCCCCGCTGCTTCGGATTTCTTTCTCAAATAAGCGGCATAAGCCGTAGCATCAAGGTGGTAAGCAAAGTTTAGCGACCGATTGCCAATCTTAGTGGCGAACTTATTCGCCTTGGCCGCTTTAAGTTCCAGGCAATACTCTTCCAGACTATCCTGCTGACCATTGGCCGCAGCTTCCATCCAAAACTCATGGAATTCGGCCATCCACGAACGCTGACCAATTTCACCAAAAGAGTGAATATAGCTGTCGCCCTCGGTCGCCCAGTTATCAAACTGAATTCCCAGTTTAAAGGTGGCGTTGGTTGCAGCCATAAACTCACGTTCGTCGATGCCCATCAATTGATGAAAATTACACATGGTGGGAATGGTCGCTTCCCCCACTCCCACAGTGCCAATCTGATCAGACTCAACTAACGTGATATCCAGCACGTTACCTAAACGGGTCACTAAACTAAACGCAGTTAACCATCCGGCAGTGCCGCCCCCGGCTACAACAACACGGGTTTTCTTTTGTACCATCAATTCTAGCCTATTTATCGATTAAGATTATTCAGTAACATTGCGCGTAAACGGCGCGCCGAAAATTCATCCATTCGGGCCAGAGGGCCATGACATTCCGCCGGCAAATGGTCGATGACTTGTTGTCCGTCACCAAACACATAATAGTCAAACAATGCACGCCAGGCGGCTTTTTCCTGGGCCGGTTTGTCGCGCAGGGTAAGTATGCCATGCATCAGCACGTCCATGGGGTTACCAAGATAAGCTTTCGCGGTCATCCACCAGAAGTTAACCATTATGTTAAAGCGGTCGAATGCCCTGACTTCATGCCACCACATACTGGGGTAATACAATCCGTCACCGGGTTCCAGATCAGCGATCCAGGCATTTTCCAGCGCGGTTTTTAAGCGTGGGAATTTTTCAAAGTCAGGGTCGTCCAGGTTGGCGGTGGTAACTACCTGTCCGCCCGGTGTTGGAGACAGTGGACCGGGGTATAAGTTATCCACCTGTTCGGGTGGAAATAAGGTAAAGCGCCGCTTTCCTAATACACAACAGGCAATGTTTTTGGGCTGATCAAAATGCGCCGCCGCCACCGACTCCGTACCGATCCAGATTTTAGGCACTGGCTGGTTATTACTGAATTCCGGATGGGAAAAGTTGAGCGTATTAGTTCTACTTAATTCTGGCAGCCCCTGATCGAATCGCAAGGAATTGATATACAGGTATTCATGATCATCTGCACTGAATCCTGCTTTGATTTGAGCCAACACGTCAGTCAGGCGCGTTTTTTCACTGGTATAATTAAAGCCGGTACAGGTGTCGTTGTAACCAAAGCGCGACTTAATTTCCGCGGGCCCACGGTAGGCCAACAGCGGCTGGCCGGTATCATGTTCAGTAAGCTGCGCCATCGCATGCTCAACCGATTGCCTGCCGGCCTGCACCAGCGGCCAGCCAGCCACCAGCCCTTTTAGAATCACCGGTTTATTTAATGCAAAAAGATCATCAAAAGGAATGTTGTCGGGTGAAATCCCCTCTAACACAAGTACCTGATTGGCCGTCATGGTAATGCGTCCTTAATTAATTACAGTACTGCTGACTTAGCGTTTTTTAGCTCGATGAGACGCTGGAAATTGCCCATAGAAGACAGAATAAAAAATAATGAGCTAAGGATACCGTACTGATTGAGCTTAGCGAGTTGATCCCCCTCAAGGGCACTGAGCTTTTGCTGGTTAATCGTGTAATAGTTGTTCAGGTTAACCTGCTCAACATTACTTAACTTTATCTGAATAGACACCGGTTCTAGCAAATCCAGTTCGTTGATTAGCGTAAATAACGTGTGGTTGTATTGAGCGCCGGTTTCGATGGTTTGCAGTGCCTTTTTGACATATTGCAGGTACTGTGACTCGCCCCCCATCGGCATAAACACGGCTTCGCCCTGGTTACTGTTTACCCTTGCATCATCCATATCAAGGCAGATTTTAGGATCCGTGGGTTCGCCGTTGTCATTTTTGTAGTAGCCAATGCTAAACGGGCCCCGGGCCAGTAATGCCGGCACAAAACGGGTTGTCCATCCGCTTGCGGATAAAAACAGGTTTTCATTTTTTTCCAGCCCCAGAATCGCATGCAGTTGCAGAGTGTCCGACTCTTCACCGCGATAAATAAGGATGGGAAATTCTTTTTGCAATTCAGTGATCTCAGAAGCATAGATCTGGCAACGGTTGACGTTATCACTGGTACTGTTGATGTCACTGACACTGATCTTGATATCAGCGTGATCAACGTTGTTTAAAACGGCAATGTTAGACATAGGAAAATTCGCTAAATAGCTAAGAAAAAACGGTTAGTCTGCATCCTACCCTTAGCTGTGATGACAGGCAAATGTGACTTAAATACAACAAAGAAATGCCTGACCGGCACGGGTGTACCGGTCAGGTTTTTGCGTCACTTAGAACGTGTAACGCGCATTCAGAACGTAACGTCTGTCCAGTTCCTGGATGAAGAACACGTTGTTAGTGCTTCGACCATGCTGACGCTGACCTTCTTCAGTCAGGTTGATGATATCCATACTAACAGTCAGATCTTCACTGAACTCGTAGCTAACGTTAACATCTACCTGCTCGTACTCGTCGACAAACAGCGGGTTACGAACAGAAGATACGCCGCGGTTAACTTCGCTCAGGAATGAATCACGCCAGTTGTAAGCAACACGTGCTGACAGACCGTCTTTCTCGTAAATCAGAACAATGTTTGCACTGTCTGACAGACCTTCAAGAGCGAACTGGTCAAGTGCCGGATCGGCGCCTACGTCGTAACCGATATCACCGTCTACGATGGTAAAGTTAGCCTGATAACCAAAGCCTGACTCACCGAAGAAGTGCTGCCACGCTAACTCGTAACCAGAGATACGTGCACTTTGATTGTTAACCGGCTGAGTGACCTCAAACAGCATGTTTGGATCGCCCGCTACCGGACCCACACTGTAATTTGCAAATACATCATCTGCAAACGCCTGACCTTCCTCGAAGTCATCTGCACCACCCGGGAATGCATCCGGATTAGACAGCAAGGCAGTCATGGTGAAGTAGTTACGCTCTGTCACCTCGATACCACGCGCTTCAAGTTCTGCAATAGCATCACCAGAAACGGTGCCAGGCTGACCTGAGGTTGGATCCTGTAAGCCAAACAGGCTCTGTGACACCTGTTGAGTACCCACGAAGTTATCTACGTCCTTACGGTAGTAACCCACAGACACCATGCTCGACTCACCATAGTAGTATTCCAGTGACAAGTCGAAGTTGTTTGATTCCAGCGGATCCAGCGCTGCGTTACCGCGGCTACCAGAACCCTGACCACCCAGGTAAGTTGGACGGCTAGGCGCGCCAACGCTGGTAGCAGTATACATCTGGTTGTAAGCAGGACGAGCCAGCGTCATGCTGTAAGAGAAACGGGCTTTCAGATCATCGGTCAGGTTAACTGACAAATCGATGTTCGGCAGCAGTGCCTCATAAGAATGCTTCTCTGACAGTGCATCGGTACCGCTACCCAATTGGATACTGAAATCGTTATCTGATAACCAGATGATTTGCTCAGGTACTGATTGTAGAGAAATAGACTCAACATCAGTCTTCTCGTAACGCAAACCAACGACCAGGTTTGCTTCAAAGCCACCAATTTCGCCGTCCATCGTTGCCATACCGTAAAGTGACATAATGTCTTCTTTAACAGTGTTGTTGTCAGAAGCAACGGCTGGCAGTTCACCAGGCGTAAAGCCATAAGCAGGCGCCACCCCTTCTAACAGATGCACTGCATTGCCAACAAATGACACACTACCCAGCGGAATAGTGGTTGCATCTGCAGGTACCGTCATACCATCGGCCCCCGGTACACCACTCATATCGAAATCTTCGAAGGCACACGCTGTACAACCAATTTCAAGCAAACCTTCAGGGATATTACCTACATCAGATACACCCCAGCCACCTAGCTGAGCTTCAGTTTCATAACGAACCTGATTCATTTCAGTGCTCATGTAGCCCACACCGAAATCAAGTTTGATATCTGATCCCTGATCCCAGGTACCATCTAAACGGAACTGGTTAACATCTGAAGTCTGATCAGATGAAATCGCACGGGTTACCTGAGGACCTACGTCAGGCAGATCGAAAATACCGTTGTTATTACCTTTCTGCGAATCGTCAATTACGATACTTGCCTGAGGCATAGCTCGACCGAAGTCAACGGTTTGCCAACCCGCTGTCGCACCCGCTACATTGAAGCGAATTACGTTTTTACCGTATGGTCCGGCACCGCCTGATTTGGCTTCTGCTACTGACGCATCAAAGCGCAGGTTCAGTGAGTCATTGGCCCACCAATCCACGTTAAAGCCAAACGATGATAATTCATCCTTTGCACCCATAACCAGGTTCTGGAAGAAGAAGTCTTTACCACCATCGATGTCTTCAGTAAAACGGATAGGCGTTGCAACTACCGGGTTGCCGTCAAATTCCATATCAGTAAACTGACGGGCAAACCAGATACCATCAACGACTGAAGTTGACTGGATTTCGTTGCTGGCGTAAGTCGCATCTGCAGTGATGGTCATTTCATCACTTGGTGCATACTGCACAGTCAGCATACCATTGATACGTTCACGGTTATCGTGGTTAACACCTAAACCCAGGTTAGACGGCATTGCAACCAGTTGGCCCTGAGCTGGTGCATTGGTAACGTTAGCCCCCTGAACCAGACCAAAGGTACTCGGAGAGTTAACATCCCAGTTATATAACTGATAGTTTTCAACACTCATGTGGCGGCTACCAGAATCACGCTCCTGATAAGAACCGAATACTGACACACCAAAGTTAGCGTCTTCGTTAACCCAGTTAGCGACACCACTCATTTCAGGTGTTACGCCGTCACCACTTTCGTCTTTAACCGCTTTAACACCAACAGACGCTCGGTTATCACCCTGTGCCAGTGGTTTTAGAGTATTGATGTTAATGGTTGCACCGATGCCACCTGAAGGCACCGCTGCACGACCTGTTTTATAAACTTCAATGCCGCTAACACCTTCAGATGCCAGGTTAGAGAAGTCGAATGAACGAGTGGTACCAGAAGCGCCCTGGTCAAGCGGATTACCCGTAATTGAGGCAACGTTTGCGGCTGGCATCTGACGACCGTTCAGTGTAATCAGGTTGAAGTTACCACCAAAACCACGAACGGTTACTTCAGAACCTTCACCGTTAACACGGTTGATGGATACACCGGTGATACGCTGTAGCGATTCAGCCAGGTTGGTATCCGGGAATTTACCCATATCTTCAGCCGAGATGGCATCAACAACACCACTAGACTGACGCTTAACGTTCATTGATTGTGACAGACTGCCACGAACACCACGTACTTCGATCTTTTCAACTGTTTCCGCTTGTTGTGCCTGAACGCCTGTGGCGACCATCACATATAGTGCCCCGGATACAGCAGTTGCTAGCTTGCTTTTATAAAACATAATTTGGTTTCCAATGAGATTAACACTTTTTTATTTATATGCGCCGTTGGGCTTAACCATCTGTCATCTGATACCCAACCGATTAACCGATGATTAAGTGCAGGCTGACCTGCTGTTGCCGTGACGCAGTGCTAAATTCAATACAGTTCTCTCAATCCGCATTGAATCGTTACAACGGGAAATCAGGTTAACCGTTTGTAACGCCCCATATGTATAGTTACATTTTCGTAACAATGCAAGCTTTTTGTAAAGCTGCTTAACTAATTAATGAAAATATGACTTTTTCAACCGGTTTGGTGCGATCTTTGCTTTATATGTCAGTAGTGAAAATTCATGAAAAAATATCATTCTAATCGTTTTCACAAACAATCCTTATGAATAATAACCAATAGTTTGGTGTATATTAAACAGGTGTTGTACTGTTAAATGATGCGACAGGAACTGCAGGAGTAAGAGAAAGATTTATTCTATATCATATATTTGTGTTTATTTTTTATGGTTTAGCCATGGTGATAATTTGTGTAATACTGGATTTTGTGCCTGAGTTATTATCAATTAGTGCAAAGCAGCAGCTAAATACCGGTAAAGCCTTTTAAGAATTTACAAAGCAGGTATATTAACAAAATATTTTACAACGGTGAGCTAACATATCGATAACAAATGCATTTGTTGCCTTACAATAATAATCAAACTGAGCTAATCAGTAGAGAAATGTGTTAATAAAAATGAAACAAACAAACCCCCTACAAAACGGCACACCTCTCGCTCTGATGACCGACAGGCAATTTTTTCACTGTCTGAAACAACACGGTCCGATGACGCGAGCCGCCATAGCCAAGAAAACCGGTATTTCCCGTCCGACGATTTCAGAATCGGCACAGCGACTGGAAAAAAACGGTCTGGTGGTAGAAACCAGCAGAAAAACCAAAAATAAACAGGGCCGCGCCGGTGTTATTTATGAAATAAACGCCGCTAAAGGGCTAACACTGGCCATTGCTGTAGATGTAAAACAGATCCAGCTACGCCTCACCGACCTGTCTTTAAAAGTGATTCGTGATCAGTGTTTTTACATTGACCCGGCCTGGCAGCAGACAGAACTGGCTGACGCTATTCTTCGCTTTATTCGTCTGGCCGTACAGGATCAATCTTCGCCCTTACTCGCCATTGGCGTTTCTGTGGCAGTACCGGTTAATTCACAGACCGGAGAAATCCTGGCACTGCCCTACTCCAAGTTCAGTATTATCCACGACATTAACTTCAAAGCACTGCTTGAGGAGCATTTTGCCTGTCCAGTTACCCTGGATAACGACGTAAACTGGGCAACGCTGGCAGAGAAAACCCTCGGCATCGCTAAAAACGTTTCTGATTTTGTGTTCATTTACTTTGGTGAGGGGATTGGTGCAGGTATCTATCTGGACAACCACCTGATCAGAGGCTCAACCGGCATCTCCGGTGAAATTGGGCATATCATGGTTAATAATGAGGAGAACCTGCAGGATTATGTTTCTAACCATCATCTCCAGCAGGCCCTGGAAGAAGGCGTAGACTTAACCGGCCACACCGCTATTTCACAGATTGGCAGCACCCTGGCAACCATTGCCGCGGTCATCAACCCTGAAATGTTTGTTCTGGGCGGCCCGATGACCAAATACCCTCAGTTTATTCCGGCGATCATAAAAGAAATTCAGCCCCGGTTGTTTAATGCTGTGAGTTTTATCCCCAGCAATGCGCCCAACTATGCACCATTGAACGGTGTTCAGGCAGGCGCCTATGAACTGGCTTTAAGTTCCTTTGGCCTGCCCTCTCCTCCCCCAAACAGAAAAAGGCACGACTAGAATATGGCGCTCACCAGGAGCGCCAGTATAAAGGCAATCGAACCTAATAGTGTTTCCATAACGGTCCAGGTTTTTAAGGTCGTTTTCTCATCCATTTGCAATAACCGCGACACTAGCCAAAACCCCGAATCGTTAAAATGTGACAACACGGTTGCGCCACCAGCAATCGCAATAACAATACAGCACAAATCCACCGCACTGAGGCCTGGCACCTGAGTCACAACAGGCGCAACCAAAGCCGCGGTGGTCGTTAAGGCTACCGTAGCCGAACCCTGCGCAACCCGCAAACAAACTGAGATCACAAACGCCGCCACTATCACCGGCAGGCCGTTATCGACCAGCAATTGTGCAAACGCATCGCCAATCCCCGCTGCACGCAACACACCGCCAAACATGCCGCCAGCCCCGGTGACCAGAATAACGGCACTCAACGGTCCCAGCGCATCATTGCATAATCCTTCGTATTGCTGACGAGTGAATTGCTTACGAAATAAAAAAAATGCCATCAGCAACGTTAATAAAAGTGCTACCGGCGTTTTGCCAAGCAACCGCAAGCTGCTCAGAAATGAGGTTTGTTCGGGTAACATGCCGGCGACCTGCAGAGTATTCACTACCGTATCGAGACAGATAAGCCCAAACGGCAATAACAGAACACCGATAACCCGGGTAAAGGAAGGTTGCCCTTGGCTGGTGCTGACCGATTCGCTATCGGTAAACCATGCGGGCAGTTCAATATGAAACCGTTTACCGGCATACATGGCATAAAGGTAGCTACCAGAATACCAGGTGGGAATGGCAATCACTGTACCCACTATCAGCAATAGCCCAATATTCGCCCCGAGCAAATCTGCCGCCGCTACCGGGCCTGGGTGTGGCGGCACAAACGCATGCATCACCGCAAACGCCCCGGCTGCGGGAAGCACGGTTAGTAAAGTTGACTGTTGCAAACGTCTGGCCACACTCAGCAGAATGGGCATCATCACGATAAGACCGGCGTCAAAAAAGATCGGAAAACCAAACAGCAGTGAAGTAATGCCTAAAGCCAGCGGCGCGCGCTTCAGTCCGAACAGGTTAATCATACGCTGGGCCAGCACATCAGCACCACCGCTGCTTTCCAGTAACTTGCCAATCATACCGCCGAGGCCAACCAGCAGTGCCACCGCAGCCAGCGTGCTGCCGAAACCCTGCATCATAACAGGAAGCACATCAGCAGTGCCGATACCGGTAACCAGAGCGGTGATGAGACTCACCAGAATTAACGCAATAAGCGCATGCACCCTGGCTACAATAATCAGACCCATAAGGAGTAACACCATGGTCAATCCGGTTAACAGTAAGACAATATTGTCAGTTTGATTGCTCGCAATATCCATGAAATCTCAGTGTCTTTAAAATTAAGTATTCACACAGCCGTAAAGCCGAGCTAAAATGTTACGCATAACATTTAGCAGAACATTTTTTTAACAAGAACGCAAGCAGACTCTATGACAGCAATCGATAAAAATGCCGGCCCCCGTTGCATTATAGTGATGGGTGTCAGCGGCAGTGGTAAAAGTACGGTTGGTGAACGTCTCGCTGAAGCTGCGGGCGCCGGGTTTATTGACGGCGACGACCTGCATCCGCCGGCCAATATAGCTAAAATGTCGCAGGGTGAAGCGCTCAATGATGAAGACCGTGCCCCCTGGCTAAAGCTGATTGCCACAACAGCCGAGCAGCATGTTACGGCAGGTAACACGGTAGTCATTGTTTGTTCGGCACTGAAAAAACAGTACCGTGATATCTTTCGCCAGCATATCAGCCGCGTTAGGTTTGTTTTTTTGGATGGCCGCTTTGAACTCATTAAGCGGCGGATGGAAGCGCGTCAGGCGCATTTTATGAAAGCCGAAATGCTGGTAAGTCAGTTTAATACTCTGGAACGGCCGGATCCCAGTGAACAGGATGTGTGTATCGTTGATATCGAATTACCCATCGAGGAAGTGGTGGCTGACATTCAGCGTCAGCTGGCGCTCAATCCACGGGTCAACTGAGCGACTCACCATCGGTGAAGGAAAAACCCAGATCAAAAAGCTTATCAGAGGGCACCTTGCCGTTGATCACATCTATAAGCAAGCGTGCGCTTTTAATACCAATGGCCTGACGCGGAGTAACGACACTGGTCAGTTTAGGTTGCATGGTAAGTCCGATATCCAGCCCGTTATAGCCCATCACCGCGAGATCATGCGGCACCCGAATACCTTCATTTCTACAGTATTGCATGGCCCCGACGGCCAAATCGTCGTTAGTACAAAAAATGCCATCCACTCTATCAAAGGTATTCAACGCCTGTTGTAACAGTTTCATTCCCTGAGAAAAACTCGACTGAAAAGGCGTGGCCACGGTTTGCGGGGTAAGTCCGGCTTTCCACATGGCTTGCTCATATCCTTGCTGGCGCAACATGGTTCGTCGGTCCAGCCGGGCCGCCAGATAAACAATATGCTGTTTGTTGCTGGTAATCATTCGGCTTACTGCATTATAGGCGGCCGCTTTATGGTCAAGCCCCACCACCATATCAATTGGCGCTTCCGGCAATTCCATGCACTCCACCACCGGAATGCCTGCCTGTTTTAACATGCTGCGGGTTCGGTCGGTATGTTCGGTCTCACACAGTATCAGGCCATCCACCTGATAAGACAGCAACATTTCAATCTTACGTTCTTCTACTTTTGGGTCGTAGCCTGAGTGAGCCAGTAAAATGTCGAAGGATTCTGCATTGGTTATGGTCTCAATGCCATCCACCAGGGCAGAAAACACCTGATTAGATAAGGATGGGATCACCACACCAATGGTGCGACTCAGCGCCCTCGACATTAACGACGGAGCGCGGTTATGGATATAACCGGAATGCTTCACCGCCTGGGCAATTTTCTCGCGCGTGGCGGGGGCGACCTTTTCTGGTGAGCGAAAATAACGGGAAACCGTCATTTTGGTAATCCCCAACTGATCGGCGATATCTTGTAGTGAAGCGCGATAGGTCATAATTGTTAACAGACGTTGTTCCGTACCAATACCTATGTTACACGTAACATTTTAACGAGGGAACCGGTATTTAGGCATTTCAGCATCCGATTACCTGCTTTAAAGTAGTTCAGCCCGGTCAGTCATGTGCATCATAACCTGCCATCGCGAAGGCAACGGTAGTGCCCTCACTCTACTTCGTCTATTTGTTTTAACTTCGCACTACTATTTTCACACCAGAAGCAGTTTTCGGCAGGCTTGCGCTTAATGGCCTGAATGAAAGCTTGCTTTGCCAGTGCAAACTGCTGACTCGCGAAATAGACTTCGCCCAGGCTGTCCCATAAATTACCGTCGTCAGCAAACAACTCCACGTTGAATAATAACAGCGCAATGGCGTCATCAAAGCGCCCTTTATCCATTAACCGTAAACCTGCACGATTAAGTGTACGCTTGTCATCAATAACACTTGCGAAGTGTTTGTATAGCACAGCTTTCTTCTGGCCTGGCTCACCTGCCGTATTCACTGAATTCGCACAATCTCGCTGGTCAGGCCGGTCTCAAACGCCGGTAGTGGCTCACCCTCAAATAAAAATGCCTCAATATCAAACGGCAGCGACATGGTACTTTTTACTAACGCGTTGGATGCAAACAGAATGACGGTCTGTTCGGCTGGGAACCAGAGAAAGTCAAAATAATAGGTACCGTTTGAGCCATTGTGACCAATAAGGGTAGTCTGGCGGGGTGTGGGCATGACTGCCCAACCATAACCATAGTGGCTGGTCCCCTCTTCGTTTTCTGCCACATGGGGCATAAAGAGCTGATCACGGTATTTTGCTGCCAACACTGATTCGTTCTGCAGCGCTCGTGCCCATAGGTACATGTCATTCATTGTGGACAAGATCCCGCCATTACCTTTCAATGGCCAGGCGATCGCAGCGTCCGCAAAGTACTGATCCCGGGTACTGCCTGTCTCGACTTCGCCATACAAATAGCCTGTAGCCGCAGGTAGGTCAGCCAGTAACGGGTTAAGATAACCGGTATGGTGCATACCGGCTGGCTCAAAAAGAGTCTTTTGAATATAATTTTCGTAGCTCATCCCGCTGACCAGTTCAATGACCCGCGCCAGAATACTGTAACCGGCATTTGAATAGGCGTAGCCTTCACCCGGGGAAAAATAGAGTGGCAAGGCAAATAACCGGTTAAAGAATTCGTCGGTGGTAACGTGCGTGAAATCCCCTGCGCCTATGCCATTGGCAATCCCGGCTGAATGGGTCAGAAGCTGATGCAGGGTGATAAGCTGTTTATCTTCGGGCAGGTCATTAAAAAACTCGCGAATTGGCGTGGTAGTCGTCAGCTTCCCCTCTTGCACCAGATGCATCACTGCCGCTGCGGTAAACTGCTTGGTCACCGAACCAATATCAAACAGCGTATCGGCAGTGATTGGCGTACTTCCCTGCCTTTCTGTTTTTCCGTAACCTTTGTTAAAACGAAGCTCGCCATCTTCAGCAATTAATACGGCGCCGCTGAAACCGTCTGCCTCAGAGGCAGTTAAATACTGATGAAGCTTGTTAAATTCAGCTGCATCGGTGGCCCGAACCCAACTGCTGGTGAATAACAGCAGGGCGACCAGGACTATGTGGTATAAACGCATCACAAACTCCGTTTCAGGTGTTTTTTAGTAAAGTCATAGACGCCGCATAAAAAGTTTTATTGCTGCTGTTGATGTTTAATCATCTGCCACTGAGAAACAAAACAATCGAATAGTGGCTGGTCGAAGAGGTAAAAATCAATCTTAAGTGTGGCAGCAAATTGTAAACAAGCGTTAATAGCTACTTTTGCCGCCTCCTGGTGAGGATAACCATAAACACCGCAGGATATCGCCGGGAAAGCCACCGATCGACAATCATTATTAATGGCCAGCTGGCAACTTTGTCGGTAGGCACTGGCCAGGGTTTCGGCGGGATGCGGATCCTGACGATAAATTGGGCCAACCGTATGAATAACGAATTTGGCCGCCAGCTTACCACCTGGGGTAATTCGCGCTTTTCCCGGTGGACAGCGAATGCCATCTTTCTCTGCTACCGCTTTGCATGCTTTTAGGAGTGCGGGTCCGGCCGCCCGATGAATAGCACCATCAACACCTCCGCCGCCAAGCATGGCCGGGTTAGCCGCATTAACGATAGCGTCGGTGGTAGCGCTGGTGATATCGCCCAGCACAAAGCGGATAGCCATAAGCATTTACCGATCAGGGAATAAGCTCTTTACTATGCCACTGCCCCCGCAGTTTTTCAAAATACTGTCGCTGCTGTGGGTTACCGCACAAGTTAAGGTAATCCACGCTCTCTACCAGTAAGGTGAGCACACAGAAATGAGCCGGTAATACATCCGTATTGGCACTATGATCAATTAAAGATTTTTTTGGGGCTGTCCGCTCACTACCCGGCTCTCCCCATAAAAACTGTTGGCGGGCTGCCACTGACAAACGATCCCAATGCTGCTGGCATAATGCTCTGTCATCAATTGGCGTATCCACTTTACAGCTTACTGTCATCCGGTATTGTTCGCGGGTTTTGGCAAAATACCAACAAACCGCCGCATGAGTACTGCCCTGCAGTTCAGGCACTTTTTTATTGCGGCTGTCGGTTACCACCCACAAAAGGGATTGGTTTTCATCAACCCCGCGGCAAACCACTGTGCGATTATGCGGCAGGCCATCACTGTCTACCGTTGCCAGCTGAAAGTAGCGGCTTTCCGGCATATCCCGGGTTTTATCGAGACTTTTTAACAGTAACGCGCCCCAGTCAGACATGCCGTTTAACTATTCGCTTTAATGCCGGAAAACAGCCGATAAAAATTCGCTGTGGTGGCTATTGCCAGTTCATCCACACTGATACCGCGTAGTTCGGCAATAAACTCAGCCACTTCTACCACATAGCCAGGCTGATTGGGTTTACCGCGATGGGGCACCGGCGCCAGCCAGGGGGAATCAGTTTCAATGAGCAACCGATCAAGCGGGATAGCTTTCGTCACCGCCTGCAATTCAGCGGCAGACTTGAAGGTAACGATACCGGAAATGGATATATAAAAGCCCATTTCCATGGCCGCCTGCGCCATGGGAAGATCTTCGGTGAAGCAATGCAGCACACCAATGGTATGGTCTGCTTTGTACTGGTTTAATAAGGCGATGGTATCTTCGCGGGCATCCCGGGTGTGAATGATCAGCGGCTTATTGGTTTCGTTGGCGACTTTGATATGGTCGATAAACGACTGGATCTGCACCTCACGGGTATCTTCGCTGTAATAATAATCCAGTCCGGTTTCGCCAATGGCAATCACCTTATCGCTACTGGCAGCAGCCAGTAAGGTGTTGTAATCGCAGGCATCTTCCTGGTGCAACGGATGCACACCACAGGAGACTGACACATCATCAAAACCGCTGACCGTATCAAGCATTTGCGGGTAGTCTTTTACGGATACCGACACACAAAGGAAATGCTCAACCCCGCGTTGACGAGCGAAGGCCAGCGTTTCTGCCAGCTCTTCATTATTTTGTTTCAGGCGGTCGAGATGACAATGGGAATCTACAAACAAAAAAAGCTCCTTAGGCTTGTTTCAGGAATGAAAAAATCTGACTCAACAGTAGCACTTTATTGACCCCGGGGTGACGCACCCGGACAGCATAAGCAATACAATGCCGATAGCACTGCAAGTGTTCTTTACGCTGCGTTTTACAGTATTGATCATGATAATATTGCTGACACCAGTAAATCACCTGTTCCGCATGCTCCTGCCATTTAGCAGCGACTTCCGTGACATCCTGATTGTTACTCAGCAAAGCTTCGAGGCCGTCGAGAAAATCACGGTAACTCAGCGCCGTTTCGTCAGTTAATGCCTGCGCAACACGCAACGGTGCGTTACCGTAAGCGTTGAGTAACGCCTGCTCAACCTCACCATGTCCCTGGGTAGCCAGCCAGTTAAGACTTTGCTCTGCGGACGGTGTTGCAATGACGTGCTTTTCACAGCGGCTTAGAATGGTCGGCAGTAATCCGGCTATCCGGTGCGTTAATAGCAACAAATAAGTATTATCGGTGGGCTCTTCCAGGGTTTTTAGTAAGGCATTGGAGGCCGCTTCGGTCATCCGCTCGGCCGCCGGAATGATCAGTACTTTATGCCGGCCAATCTGCGCCGTGGTATTTAATTTGCCGATAGCTTCACGAATTGCATCGACCCCGAGTTGCTTATCACTTTCCAGTACATAGCGGTCCGGGTGAGTGCCGGCTTCAATAAGCTTACAGCTTTGACAAACACCGCAAGCGCCCTGACTGACAGGTTGCAGACATAACACCGCCTGCATCAGTGCATCAGCCAACTCGCGTTTGCCAACGCCCTTGGGGCCACTGAGTAAAATACCGTGATGCAGTGTGTTGGTCTGAAAACGATGGACCAGTTGTTGATAGCGTTCGGTTAACCACGGTAACACTAGCATGAAAGATACTGCTCCAGAGTACGTTGTACATCCTGGTGGACATCTGCCATCGGCTGCATGGCATCAATGGTAATAATGCTGTTATCGGCGTCAGCCAGTTGCAGATAGCGGGCCCGGGTGCGCTCGAAAAAGCCCAAACCGGCTAACTCAATGCGATCCAGCTCACCACGGCCGCGGGCACGTTCCAGGCCCACAGCAGGCTCGACATCCAGATACAGGGTAAGATCAGGTTTAAAACCTCTTAAAGTGATATCACGGAGCGCCGACAGCGTGGTCTGCGCAATTTTGCGACCACCGCCCTGGTAGGCCTGCGAGGATAAATCGTGACGATCACCAATAACCCAGTTGCCTGCCGCCATGGCAGGTTTAATTACGTTGGCCAACAATTGCGCCCGTGCAGCATACATTAGCATCAGCTCGGTTTCTTCCACCACGTTTTCCTGCCAGTTTTGCTTTACGCAGTCGCGAATAGCCTCTGCCATGGGCGTACCACCGGGTTCACGGGTCGTCACCGTAGTAAAGCCTTTAGCCTTCACCGCTTGTTCTACCAGTGCAATCACTGAACTCTTGCCGGCCCCTTCGAGGCCTTCAACGACGATAAACTTACCTGACATCTATGGTTGTCCGTCCTTTCGGTTTAGCTGGAACTCTCGTACCGCTTGATTATGTTCTTCTAATGTATTGGAAAACTGATGGCTGCCATCACCACGAGCCACAAAATAGAGCTCCGACGTCAGAGCCGGCTGCAAGGCCGCATCAATGGCCACCCGGCCAATCATAGCAATTGGACCGGGCGGTAACCCTTTATGTACGTAGGTATTGTAAGGATTATCTTCACGTAAGTGCTTGCGGGTCAGATTACCATCGAACCGTTCGCCAAGGCCGTAAATCACCGTTGGATCGGTTTGCAACCGCATGTTCTGTTCAAGACGATTGACAAATACACCGGCAATTCGGGCCCGCTCTGAGGCAAGTGCTGTTTCCTTTTCAATAATTGACGCCATGGTTAACACATCTACCGGTGCCTCATAGGGCAATCCTGGCTCGCGTTTAGCCCACTTTTCCAGCAAATAATCCCGCATGGCAGCAGACGATCGCTTGAGAATTTCGCTGGCTGGCGTCTGATTAGTAAAGTGATAGGTATCAGCTAACAGCAGGCCTTCAAGACTCTTCAGTGGCTCAGCGCTGTAAGGTTGCCATTCATTAATAAGGTGCTGAACAAGCGCCTCCTCATTAGCAATGAGGTCGGCTTTGAGGCGCGGGTGCGCTTTAAGTGTTGCCAGCCACTGCGGGTAGGTTTGCCCTTCAATCAGGCTAATCTCAAACTGAACCTCCTCCCCTCGGGAAAGTAGTTCGAAGGCATCCGCCAGTGTTAATGGTGGCTCAAATGCATAGGTCCCTGCCAGAATAGGCTGACCGCCATAAACCAGCTTAAGCCACAACCGGGCTGCCAGCGTCGGCATGGGAAGCCACCCCTGCTGCTCAAAGCGCATCAGCGTTTCAATTGCACCCTGACCTGGTGCCAGGGTAAATAACTGGCGTTCATCTATTTTCAACGGTTTGGCAAACTGCTGGTGCAACCAGCCCATGGTTGCCATAGCACCGCCCACCACAATGATTAATCCTAATGCCAGTTTACGCAGCACCATACTCTCCTGCATAAGCCGGTGCCAGTGAATTATTTAGTGAAAGCACCGGCGTTATGGCCAGTTCCCGTTTGGATTCACCTAAAGTGAGGGTTTTCACCGGAACGACTTGCATCAGCGCATTGGATAAAAACATCGCATCGACGTGAGCGATCTCAGTTAACTGCTGTTCTATGATGTTGATATCGGGCCGGTGGGCCAGGATAAACTGCCGCATAACGCCATTTACACCAGCCAGCGCCAGCGATGAAGTAAACCACTGCTGGCCAACCAGCCAGAACAGATTTGCGGCACTTGCTTCAATGACATTTTGCTCAGTGTCGGTCACGATAGCGTCGTCAAAGTCGGTATAGGCCAGGGCTTGCTTAATGAGAACCTGCTCTAAACGATTGGCGTGCTTTAATCCGGCCAGTAAAGGTTGTCTGGCAAGCGTGACCGGAACGGTACCTACATGGATACCCTGTTGTTGCCAGCTTTGATAAACCACAGGTACGTCATGCCAGCTCACTGCAACGTTTATTTCAGGATCGGCCCGCCGCGCATAGCCACGGCCACCCTGCCCGGCACCGATGAGCACTTTCAATACACCATCACTACGTTGCCGCAACGCCACGGCAATCACCTCATGAATGGCTGTCGCCTCGACTGTCAGGCCAAGTGTCTGACTGTCATTAACCAGACGGTCTATATGCCGGTGTAATAAGGCGACTTTGCCGTCCACCACCCGCATGGTGGTAAACGTACCGTCACCATAATTGGCCAGTCTGTCATTAAGGGCAAATTGTTGCAGTGGAGCCAGTCCATTGGGATCAGTCATACAGCGCGTTCGGCAGTCACCGGGTTAGTCAGGTTCAGTCGAGTATTGTATCAGCAATTCTGTTAATACCAAGTCGCAGCAGAACATGGTTTTCACAGCAAAGAAAAAGGGAGCCCACGGCTCCCTTTGCACAGTGTTGATATCAGTTTAAGGACGCTTGAAAATCAAGCTGCCATTGGTGCCGCCAAAGCCAAAAGAGTTACAAAGTGCGTACTCTTCCTCAAAAGCTTTGGCTTTATGCGGGACAAAATCCAGATCGCAGCCTTCACCTGGTTCGTCCAGGTTAATGGTTGGCGGTGCCAGCTTGTCGCGCAGGGCCAGAATAGTGAATATCGCTTCCACCGAACCGGCAGCTCCGAGCAAATGCCCTGTCATAGACTTGGTCGAGCTGACCAGTACATTGTAGGCGTTATCGCCAAATACGCTTTTCACCGCCGACACTTCAGCAATGTCACCCGCCGGTGTGGACGTACCGTGAGCGTTGATATAACCAATCAGGCTCGGGTCAATTTTGGCATCGCTAATAGCATTAACCATCGATGCTGCAGCGCCTTCGCCATTCTCTGGTGGTGATGTCATATGATACGCATCGCCACTCATACCAAAGCCTACCAACTCAGCATAAATGGTGGCACCACGGGCTTTAGCGGCTTCATATTCTTCGAGCATCACTACACCGGCACCTTCGCCCATAACGAATCCGTCACGGTCTTTGTCCCAGGGACGACTGGCTTGCTGCGGCGCATCGTTGCGTGAGGACAATGCGCGGGCTGATGCAAACCCTGCCATACCCAGCGGAGTAATAGACGCTTCTGCACCACCGGCCAGCATCGCATCGGCATCACCGTAAGCGATTGTCCGGGCCGCTACACCAATGTTGTGTACACCTGTGGTACAGGCGGTCACGATATTCAGGTTAGGCCCTTTAAGCCCTGCCATAATCGACAAAAAACCGGAAATCATATTGGTTATCGTAGAAGGCACAAAGAACGGTGATACCCGACGAGGGCCACTGTTAACCAGCTTAGAGTGGTTTTCTTCGATAAGCGCCAGACCGCCAATACCTGAACCGATGGCAATGCCCACGCGAGATGCATTTTCAGGCGTTATCTCAAGACCAGAGTCCTGCAATGCCTGCTTGCCCGCGGCAATACCCAACTGGATAAAGCGGTCCATTTTCTTGGTTTCTTTTTTATCGATATAGTCTTGCGGATCAAAATCATTAATTTGACCAGCAAACCGGGTGGAATAGTCACTGCAATCAAAATGGGTAATATCGCCAATCCCGCTTTCGCCAGCCAGAATTCGGCGCCAGGTTTTGTCGGTAGACAAACCTAAAGGGGACAGCGTACCCAAGCCAGTAACCACTACGCGACGTTTTGTCACAGAATGTCCTCGCATTGGAACTAATCAGAAAAACTCAACGATAGCGCCAGAAAGCGCACGTTGAGCTATAACAATACATACAAAAACGGCTCCGTTACAGAGCCGTTTTTCACCATCTAAAAAAGAAGCTTACGCGTCTTTATTAGCGTTGATGTAGTCAATCGCAGACTGAACAGTAGTGATTTTCTCTGCTTCTTCGTCTGGGATTTCAGTGTCGAATTCTTCTTCCAACGCCATTACTAACTCAACAGTGTCAAGTGAATCAGCGCCCAGATCATCAACAAAAGATGCTTCGGATTTTACTTCTTCTTCTTTAACACCAAGCTGCTCAACGATGATTTTTTTAACGCGCTCTTCAATGTTACTCATAATTCTAGGTTTCCCTTAACGTCACTAGATACAAAAATTGTCGCTAGTTTATTTTGCAATATTATCGCTTGCAAGCGACCAGCTAAAACAATCTATCTGGTCAAACCAGCAACCAACCAAGTTTAATCAACAAGATTTTAACATTCAAGGCTTTCTCTGTCTGTGTGTCAATGCAAAACTGCAAAAATCACCCAAATAGAGTTAGCCCATGTACATACCACCATTTACATGGATGGTCTCACCAGAGATATACGCCGCACCGTCGCTCACCAGGAACGCAACCGTGGCAGCCACTTCTTCTGGCTGACCCAAACGATTTGCCGGTATATCTTTGAAAATGGCTTCGCGCTGCTCGTCACTCAGGGCTTTGGTCATATCGGTATCGATAAAGCCAGGTGCAACAACGTTTACCGTAATGCCACGAGAAGCTACTTCGCGCGCCAGCGATTTAGAAAAACCAATGACACCGGCTTTTGCCGCCGCATAATTAGCCTGACCAGCATTACCCGAACTACCCACTACTGACCCAACATTTACAATGCGGCCACAGCGTTTCTTCATCATTCCACGCAAAACGGCTTTTGACAATGAAAAGATAGCGGTCAGATTGGTATCAATTATCGCCTGCCATTCTTCATCTTTCATTCTCATTAGCAGATTATCACGTGTGATACCTGCATTATTGATCAAGATCTCAACCGCGCCAAATTCCTCGTTGATGGCTTTAACCAGCGCATCCACGGCACCTTCTTCGGTGACATTCAGCTTCATGCCTTTACCGCCGGAAGCCTGCAGGTATTCGGTGATAGCGTCAGCGCCGCCGTCGCTGGTAGCCGTACCAATTACGATAGCCCCCTGCGCTGCTAATTGCGTTGCTATCGCTTTACCAATACCACGACTGGCACCAGTGACCAGGGCAATTTTACCTTGTAAATCGCTCATTTGAAAAAAATTCCTATTATTCTGCCTGCCAACTCGCCACCGTTTCCGGTGTATTGACAGCAATATAACTTACAGATTTGACAATACGCTTACCAAGCCCCGTAAGGACTTTACCCGGACCGACTTCGATAATGGTATCAATCCCTTCAGCGGCCAGAAACTCCACGGTTTTAGTCCACTGAACAGGGCAATACAACTGCCGAACCAAAGCACTGCGAATACCCGAAGGGTCTGATTCAACCGCTACATCCACGTTATTAACTACTTTTACCGACGGGGCGGCAATAGCGATGGCTTCCAGCTTGTCATCCAGATGATCGGCTGCCGGGCGCATTAATTCACAATGTGAAGGGACGCTGACTGCCAACGGTAACGCACGCTTTGCACCAGCTTCTTTACAAGCGTTAGCAGCTTGCTCCGCGGCATTTTTCTCACCCGCGATCACGACCTGACCCGGCGAGTTATAGTTAACCGGAGAGACCACATCGCCGGTGGCAACGGCAGTGTCTTGACAAATTTCAGCAATGCTGTCGTCATCCAGGCCAATAATGGCATACATAGCACCCGCTCCGGCAGGCACAGCTTGTTGCATAAACTCACCACGAGCTTCAACCAGCTTCACTGCTTCAGCGAAATCTAATGCACCTGCACACACCAGCGCAGAATATTCGCCCAGACTATGACCGGCCATGTACTCCGGCGCAATACCCTGCTCTTCCAGTAAGCGATAAATAGCAACACTCGCCGTAAGCAATGCCGGCTGAGTTACCTGAGTTTCGTTTAACTTACTGTCGGGGTCGTTTTGTACTACGTCCCACAAATCATAACCCAGCGCTTCAGAGGCTTGCGCAAAAGTATCAAGAATTGACGGATGTACGTCGGCCAGCTCTTTGAGCATGCCAACCGCTTGAGAGCCCTGTCCAGGGAACACACAGGCGATACGAGTCATAAAGCATCCTTATAATTGTTCTAATTCAGGTGATGTTGGCTGCCAACTCACCATGGCATTTGTTAATACCTAACTAAAGCAGAAGCCCAGGCAAAACCACCGCCGAATGCTTCCAGCAATAAATGTTGTCCACGTTTAATCCGGCCATCACGAATGGCTTCGTCCAGCGCGGTAGGCACAGTCGCTGCTGACGTATTGCCGTATTTCTCCAACGTCAGCACAACCTGGTCCAACGACATATCCAGCTTTTTGGCTGTCGCTTTAATAATTCTGAAATTGGCCTGATGTGGTACCAGCCAGTCCAGATCGCTTTTTTGCATATTGTTGGCAGACAGCGTTTGCTCAACAATTTCAGATAACTTGGTCACCGCTACCTTGAAAACTTCGTTGCCTTTCATTGAGCCCCAGTTTTCATGGATAGACTCCGGATTCATTTTATCCGGATTGCCAATTTTTAACAGATCGCTATAAGAGCCGGCCGCATTAATATGTGTAGACAAAATGCCTGGCTCGTCACTGGCTTCGACTATGGTAGCACCTGCAGCATCACCAAACAGAATAACCATGGTGCGATCCGCAGGATTGATATGCCGACTCAAACAATCGGCCCCCACCACCAGAACTCGCTTAACCATACCAGTTTTTACATACTGGTCGGCAATGCTCAGGGCATAGCAATAACCAGCACAAGCCGCCGCTACGTCGAAAGCAGGGATATTATCGATGTTCAGGATATTTTGAATTTCGCAGGCTGTGCTGGGTAAAGCATGACGACCAGAGGTAGTCGCACAAACAATCATGTCGATGGAAGCCGCATCAATACCGGCCGCTTCAATGGCTTTCTTGCTGGCTTCTGCCCCCATGGTTGCAGCGGTCTCATCCGGACCTATAATTCTGCGTTCTTTAATGCCGGTTCGGTCTGTGATCCATTCGTCACTGGTGTCCACCATCAACTCTAAATCGGCATTGGTACGTACGTCGCTAGGATAATAGCTACCCGTACCTATTATACGAGAGTATTTGCTCAAAGTTGCTCCAATAAAACGGTTTCTATTTTACTTTTTATTTTTTCAGGCACGTTCATCTCAGCTTCTTGCTTGGCCTGCAATATGGCGTAATAAAACGCTTCTGCTGAAGCATTGCCGTGACTCTTGATGACAATGCCGCGCAATCCTAACAGACTGGCTCCATTATACTGGTCGGGGTTCACACGATTGTAAACTGTTTTTAGTAAGGGCAAGGCAATTCGCGCCATCATACGGCTGAAAAAATTGGCCTGAGACTGCCGTTTTACTTCATTAATAACGAGCTTAGCCAGCCCTTCGCAGGATTTCAGTGCAATGTTACCGGTAAACCCGTCAGTGACAACCACATCGGCGTAATCGGTAAAGATATCATCACCCTCTACATAGCCAATGTAGTTTATGCCTTTGGCATTTTTGAACAACTGATCGGCATACTTAACCTGAGCATTCCCTTTTATGTCCTCTTCCCCTACATTGAGCAACGCTACACGGGGTGACTCGATGCCACTGATTTGTTCAGCCAGAACCGATGCCATTACGCCATACTGAAACAGGATTTCAGAGGTACAATTTACGTTGGCCCCCAGGTCGAGCAAAAATACCCGGTGATGACTGGCGGTAGGCATATCTGAAACCAGCGCTGGACGGTCGATTCCGGGCAACGTCTTGAGTAAATAGAATGCCATGGTCAGTAACGCACCGGTGTTGCCGGCACTGACGCACGCATCCGCTTCACCAGATTCAACCAGCTGCAGTGCTTTCCACATGGAAGATTGCTTTTTATTACGTAATGCCGAGGTCGGTGGCTCGCCCATTTCAACGACTTGTTCACAGTGATGAACTACAACACGTTGGCGTTGATCGTCGGTCAGGGATTCCAGCGCGGGAAGTATAGTGTTCTCATCACCGCACAAAATAAACTGTGCATCAGTAATGGACTGAATTGCTTTTTGGACGGCGGAAAGGATAACAGGGGGACCATGATCGCCCCCCATGATATCTAACGCAATGGTTAGTTTAGACAAAATGTCGGCACCAGTAACTTAGTTACCGATGACTTTTTTGCCTTTGTAGTAACCATCAGCGGTCACGTGGTGACGGCGGTGTGTTTCACCCGACGTTGCATCGACAGACAAAGTCTCGCCTGTCAACGCATCGTGTGAACGACGCATGCCGCGCTTACTACGCGTTTTACGATTTTGTTGTACTGCCATAACTTACTCCTGGTCTCGCTTAAGTTCTTTCAAAACCGCGAAAGGGTTTGGTTGCTTCTGTTCCGGTTCAATCTCACCAAACTGCATATCGTCACTGGTGATTGCACACTCTTCCTCTGCATGAAAGGGTACAATCGGTAACGCTAAAATCAGCTCGTCTTCAAGTAATTGAAGAAGATTGACTTCTCCGTGGTCGCCGACCTCTACCGGATCATAGGCTTCGGGTAATGCTTCTGCGTCTTGTTGTCCCTGCACCGGACTATAACAAAAATCGACATGAAGCGGACAATCAAATGCCTCGTTACACCGTTGACAGAGTAAAACTACTGCGGTGTCCAGGGTGCCATGAAATACAGTAAGACCCTGCGCGTCTTTTTCGAACTGCACTTTCACTTCAACCCATTCGTCACTGCTGACGACGGAACCCATTAATCTCTCCATGTCTTTGGTCGCGATAACTCCCTCATAATCTGAGCGTTTTAACGCGCTTTTGACCGGTTCGACCTGGTGCGGTAATTTCACTTTCTGCATAGGGCGCGCATAATATAGCGTCAGCCCTTTACTGTCAAAGGATTAATCGTTTTTTTACCGTTGTGCTAAAATCCGCTAAACTCTTTTACGATTCGCTTGCTATAAAGGGGTAATTAACATGACGACAGAAATAGAATAACTATGACAGCACCAAGGATTATTCTGGCCTCTTCTTCCGCTTATCGCAGAGCTCAACTTGCCAATATAGGCTTTCAGGTACCCGGCATCAGCCCCAATATCGACGAAACAGCCAAACCCGGTGAGGCACCGGATGCCCTTGCCTGCCGTCTCGCGGCAGAAAAAGCCCGGGCAGTCGCCGCCAATTACCCCGATGCGGTGATTATTGGCGGCGACCAGGTCGCTACCATCACCGATAAAACCGGCCAGGCCCACGTACTCGGTAAACCCGGCACCCTGGATAAAGCCATCGAGCAACTAGAGCTGTGTTCGGGGAATAAAGTACGCTTTATTACCGCTCTCAGCCTGGTGCATCAGGCCGGGCAACGCGAACAAACCCGTTTTGAGGACGTATTTGTAACCTTCTCTGCGCTATCCGATTCAGTGATTGAACGGTATCTGTTAAAAGAGCAACCTTACGACTGCGCCGGCAGCTTTAAAGCCGAAGGCGCCGGTGTGTTGCTGTTTGACAGAATTGAATCCCGGGATCCCAACACCCTGATTGGACTGCCGGTAATGCTATTGCGGGATATGTTGGCTGACTGGCAAATTAATCTGCTCGATTTAACCTTGCATCATTAACAAGCCGTGCAACTCAGCAATAGAATGCACAATGGCTTTGGGGTGATGCCTGGCTAAATTAACCGGGGCGTGCACACCATAACTCACCCCTACCCGGTCCATGCCAATAGCCTGCGCCATTTGCATGTCATAGGTGGTATCACCAATCATCAGCGCCTGCCCGGCTGACAGACCGCGCTCTTCGAGCAATTGCAACAGCATGTCCGGTGAAGGTTTAGAGTCAGCCTCGTCGGCACAACGGGAAGTCGTAAAAAAATGGCCAGTACCGGTTTGCTCCCAGGCCCGGTTGAGTCCGCGTCGGGCCTTTCCTGTGGCCACCGCTAAAACATTACCAGCATCTTTAAGGGCAACAAGCATATCAGTTACCCCGGCAAACAATGGGCAAGGTGTGGTATCTGCACCAAGGTACACCTCTTTATACGCCAGGGTTAAACGCTCAGCCAATTCGTCATCATCGATATTAAATAACTGCTTAATGGCTGGCTTTAAGCTGATGCCAATAATGTGGCTGACAGCGTCTGTTGACGGGATAGCAACCTCACATCGCTCTGCTGCTTTTTGCATACAGCTGACAATTTTCGCCGCTGAATCCATTAATGTGCCATCCCAGTCAAAGATGATCAGTTCGTACTGTTTGGTCATAATGCCCTGCTTTCTTATACTTTTTTAAGCGTGTTAACGGCGTGCGTTAATTGCTCATCGTAGGGCGCCTTAAAGGTCACCATCTCCTCGTTTTTAGGATGCATAAGCCGTAAACTGGAAGCATGCAAAAACAGACGGTTGAGCCCGATGCGCTTCATTTGTTTGTCAAATTCCGCATCACCGTATTTATCATCACAGGCAATGGGATGCCCGGCATGTAAACAATGCACGCGGATCTGATGGGTCCGGCCGGTAATGGGCGAGGCCTCAACCAGCGTGGCATTGTCGAACGACTGCAGAATACGGTACCGGGTTTCAGAAGGTTTACCCTGTTCAGATACACTTACCAATCGCTCACCGGATTGCAAAATGTTTTTTTGTAATGGGGCCTTCACTTTAAATCGATTGTGAGGCCACTCGCCAGCAACCAGAGCATGGTAACGTTTATCCATCTGGCTGTTACGCAACTGCTCGTGCATGTGGCGCAACGCAGAACGCTTCTTGGCCACTAAGATACAGCCGGACGTATCCCGGTCCAGACGATGCACCAGTTCCATAAATTTAGCCTCTGGCCGCAGCGCGCGAAGCCCTTCAATTAAACCAAAGCTCAAACCGCTACCTCCGTGAACCGCTAATCCTGAAGGTTTGTTAAACACAATAATATGTGAGTCTTCAAACAGGATGTGCTGTTCCAGACTGGCAATCTTTTCCAGTTTAGGGGATGGCAGTTGCGGGGTTTCACTCACCCTGACCGGAGGAACCCGAATCAAATCTCCTGCTACCAGTTTGTATTCAGGCTTAACCCGTTTCTTATTAACCCGCACCTCACCTTTACGTAAAATACGGTAAATAAGGCTTTTGGGGACGCCTTTTAACAAGGTACGCAGAAAATTATCGATGCGTTGCCCGTCTAAGTCGGGTTCAACTTCAATAAATTGAACCTGGGATGTGGGGGAATTATTGTCTGGTATTGTCACTGTCGAAGCGTCGGCTGTTTTCATAGGCGGCGATTCTAACGTATTTCATCTGCACATTCACTTAAGTCGACCCGGGGGCAAACAAAAACTACACCATTAAAGGCCATTTAACCCGGCATTATATTCGGAAATCAACCTCAGACAGGGTTAATTAGTACCTAATTACGCGTTTGGCTTGCCTATTTCAACCCTTTGGTGCGATAATCAAATTGTTTTAACCGAAACGACACCGAAAGGTTTTCGTCAGACTCGTTGTTAAAATAACGTTAAACTAAAAAGTTAAACAACTGGTCGCAGAGTCTGTATTGCCACCAAACTACCCCATTGCGGAATTATCAATTGAGTAGGTAATACAACGTGCGTTGATGAACAATCACGTAGCTGAAAACTTGCGACAATGGCAAAAATAATGTGCCGTTTAGTTATACAGAATTGAATTGACATTGTTCACTGACCCGCGAAGTCCAGGTTGGTGCACAGATACAGAAAACTTGTACAGGGCCGTCGTTCCCGACACCCAATAAAGACAGAAACGCTTTTTTGAAGTAGTAAAAAGCGAATAAAATCAAGGGTAATACGACAAAACAACAAGATCCCTGCCCAACGTGAGGTTGCGCGGTGAGGTTTTGCACAGTCACTTTAATTGTGTATCTGAACGGCTGTAAGCAATAACAGAGTTAGATACAATGAAAAGAATGCTAATCAATGCAACTCAACAAGAAGAGTTGCGGGTTGCCCTGGTAGACGGGCAACGCTTGTATGATTTGGATATAGAAAGTCCCGGGCACGAGCAAAAGAAAGCGAATATCTACAAAGGTAAGATAACCCGTGTAGAACCCAGCTTGGAAGCTGCCTTTGTTGACTACGGTGCCGAGCGCCATGGTTTCCTTCCCCTCAAAGAAATCGCCCGCACTTATTTCCCGAAAAATTACAAACTCGAAGGTCGTCCGAACATTAAGGACGTCATCAAGGAAGGTCAGGAAGTTATCGTTCAAATCGATAAGGAAGAACGCGGCCAGAAAGGCGCAGCGCTGACTACTTTCCTGTCGCTGGCAGGTAGCTACCTGGTATTAATGCCCAATAATCCGCGTGCCGGTGGGATTTCTCGCCGTATCGAAGGCGATGAGCGTACCGATCTTAAAGCCGCACTGTCGAAGCTGGACCTGCCTGATGGCATGGGCCTGATTGTTCGTACCGCGGGTGTAGGTAAATCCTACGAAGAACTGGACTGGGATTTACGTGTTCTGCTGACACACTGGGAAGCGGTTTCCAAAGTCGCTGAAGAGCGCCCTGCGCCGTTCCTTATCCACCAGGAAAGTAACGTAATTGTACGTGCGATCCGAGACTATTTACGTCGCGATGTGGGTGAAATCCTGATCGACAAACAGGGTGTATACGAACAGGCATTACAGCACATTGAACTTGTACGTCCTGATTTTGCTAACCGCGTTAAACTATACAAAGGCGATGTACCACTGTTCAGTCATTACCAGATTGAAAGTCAGATTGAGTCGGCTTTCGAACGCGAAGTGCGCCTGCCTTCAGGCGGCTCAATTGTTATTGACCCGACCGAAGCACTCACCTCTATCGACATCAACTCTGCCCGCTCAACCAAGGGCGGCGATATTGAGGAAACCGCACTCAATACTAACCTTGAAGCCGCCGATGAAATTGCCCGCCAGTTACGCTTGCGAGACCTTGGTGGCCTTGTGGTTATCGACTTTATTGATATGACGCCAGTGAAGCATCAGCGTGAAGTTGAAAACCGCATGAAAGAAGCTGTACGTCCGGATCGTGCCCGTGTTCAACTGGGTCGTATTTCCCGCTTTGGCTTGCTTGAAATGTCCCGTCAGCGTCTTCGCCCGTCACTGGGTGAGTCAGCCCATAACGTGTGCCCACGTTGTTCCGGTCATGGCACCATCCGTGGCACAGAATCTTTAGCGCTGTCGATTCTGCGTATTCTTGAAGAAGAAGGTATTAAGGATAACACCGGTCAGATTGAAGCCCAGCTACCGGTGCCGGTTGCCACCTACCTGCTAAACGAAAAACGCAAAGCAGTTCAAAACATTGAGAAGCGTCATAACGTTAGCCTGATTATTATTCCGAATCCTAATCTTGATACCCCGCATTACCAGATCTTACGTCACCGTGCAGACGATGTGGTTTCTGACGCCAGTTACAATATCAGCCTGGCTGAAGTAGAAACTAAAGAAGCGTCACCTGGCGTTACCGCACCGGTTAAGCGTGAAGAACCGGCACTACAAGGACTGATTGCGCCAACCCAGGCACCGGTAGTTCCGCCTAAGGCTGAAGAGAAACCCGTTGAGCAGAAAACCGGCCTGCTGGCAGGACTTGGCAAATGGTTATCCGGCTTATTCTCCAGTGAAGAAGAGCAAGTCGAAGAAAAACCTAAGCCAAAAGCCAAGCCGCGTGATAACAACCAGAACAGCCGTCGTCGCAGCACTAATGACAGACGTCGTAATAACCGCTCTGGTAATAAAAACCGCCGCAACGACAATGACGATAAATCCACTGATAACACCAGTGAGAAATCGTCTGACAACAGCAACAACAAACGCCAGGACAAGCCCAAGCAGCCTCGTGGTCGTAACCGTTCGCGTAACAAAACGCAAACGGATAAAGCCGATAAGGCTAACGAAGAAGTGGCTGACAAAGCACAACAAACCGACAACGAAGCGGCTGAAAAGCCGGCCCGTAAAAAGCCAGCCAAAGAGCGTCGTCAGCGCCGTGAATTGAAAGGCAGTATCCGTGCAGAAGGCGGTACAGACAAGCACCCTGTACAAACCAAAGCGACTCAGGAAAAAGCTGAGCAAAAAGCTGCTGAAGCTGCTAAGGCAGAAGTCGCAAAGTCGGCAACTGAAACGCCGGCAGAAGCGCCGGTTACTCAGACTGAAACTCCAATAAAAGATGCTGTGACTCAGCCTCCTGCAACCGCAGAAGAGAAAGCCCAGGCTTCTCAGGCTCCGGTTGAGAGCGATCAGTCAGCAGCCGAAACAGTTGAAGCTACTCAACAACCTGAAGCTGCCGATGGTCAGGATGACGCCAGCCAACAGGACGATGACGACAAAGCGCGCGCTGAGAAAGGCTCTCGTAGCCGTAGCCGTCGCTCTCCTCGTCACGCGCGAGCAGCTGGCCAGCGTCGTAAGAAGGAAAAGTCAGATGATGAAACTCAGGCTCAGCCAGCACAGCAGGATGAACTGCAGTTTGATGCCCCTGAACCAGCAGCGACTGCAGATGCTGAAAAAGAAGCAGTAGCAACAACTGAAGCAGCAGAGTCGTCTGTGACTGAAGAGCCGAAGCAGGTAGAGATCAATCTGGAAGCCGAAGCCCAGAGTCCGGCCACCGTTGATGAAGCCCCGGTAGAGAAAGCGTCTGAAGAAACAGCGCCGGTCGAACAGCAAGCTCCTGTTTCAACCGAAGCAGTTGAAGAGCAAGCTGCCCCTGAAGCGGCTGAACCGGATGTCGCCGAAGCGCAGGAAAGCAAAGCCGAAGACACCCCTGCCGCAGAACCAGCGCCAGAGCCGGTGACTGAGTCGGCAGCAGTGGAATCATCGTCGGCATCTGTAGCCGAGACTGAACCGGCAAACGTTGCTCCCCCGGCGCCAGCTAAAGTCGCCATGGCCAGCAGTTTAGGTAAGTTGACGGCCTCTCACCCGATGACCAACCCAGCGCAAGTGGCTGCGTCAACGGAAGAGATCACCATTGTTAGCAGAGCTGATGAGCTGCGTCCTGCCCTGTCGGTATCTGGTCGCCTGGCAACCATGGCAAATGCTACCGCGGCAGCGTCGGCACCGACGACCCGTCCAGCCAGCCTGTAAAACGGTAACACTATCTAAAAGGCCAGCCATGCTGGCCTTTTTTGTTTAAGCGGTGTAATGATTATGAATTCACTATCATCCTTACCCTGGTTACAAACCCTGTTGCAGGACCCAGAAATTAGTCAGTTTGAACTGGTGCAGTCACTATGGAGTGATTTTGGCCAGCTGCTACGCTGTTACTCGCCTGCTCTCCAGACCAACGTAATCATCAAGCTGATTTCCCAGCCGGCAAGGTTCAGCCACCCGCGGGGCTGGAGTAGTCAGCAGAGTCTTAAACGTAAATGGCGCTCATATGAGATAGAGCAATATTTCTATACGCATTATGCGCCACTCTTTGCAGATTACGGTAATCTTGCCCAGTTGATAGCCTCAGACGCAGAAAGTAACGAGACAGGTACCCGTCTGGCACTGGTACTGAGCGATCTAAATAACGCTGGGTTTGACTATCGTCATCAGCAACTCAACACCAACGCTTGTAAACCCGTACTTGCCTGGATGGCCGCATTTCATGCCCGCTTTATTCATCAATCGCCTGCTGGTTTATGGTCCCAGGGCAGTTACTGGCACCTGGCTACCCGCCCCGACGAATACCATAAAATGGCAGAAGGGCCGCTTAAACATTTTGCCGCAGCCTTCGATAGATTATTGCAGCAGTGCCCCTATCGTACCCTGATCCACGGCGATGCGAAGGTGGCTAACTTTTGTTTCAGTGCTGACGGTCAGGCTGTCGCAGCCGTCGATTTTCAGTATGTGGGAGGCGGTATTGGCGTTCAGGATGTGGCATATTTTCTGGGCAGCGTATTGTCTGAGCAGGATCTGCTCAATCATACCGAAGACTGTCTCGATTATTATTTTAGTGAGTTGCACAGCGTCTTAAGCAATCAACTGGCGACTGCGGAATGTACAGCGGTGTGTGACAGCTGGCGACAGCTTTATTGCGTGGCCAATGCCGACTTTCACCGCTTTTTAGCTGGCTGGAGCCCTCAGCATTTTAAAATTAACCGAATGTTGCAACGGCAAACTGAACAAGCTATTGCACTGGTATCTGCCAGACAAGGTTAGATTTCGTCTGGCTGACCAGATTATTACGCCACCGGATTAAACCAGCCAAATGTACCGGCCTGCTTGTTTAGCACCAGAACTTTATCAGTCAGATCGGCCGCGCGACCCACAGCGCCATAACACACATGTAGCGGTATCAGATGTTCCTCCCGGGGGTGGCAAAAACGTGCACCCGGCGCCTGCTCCCAGCCCTTGAGCTTATCCTGGCGCTCAGCTTCACTTATCGACTGACTGGACAATACGTCTTTGAGCCAGTCTTCAAAGTCCTGATTCATGGCCCGAGTCTGTGGCGTATCAGGGGCAAAGAATGCCCGCATATTGTGAAAAGAAAATCCCGAGCCAAGAATAAGTAAATTGTCATAATCCAGGTTCGCCAACGCTTCACCGATGCGAATATGCACGGCCGCATCCAGGGTATCTACCAGTGACAGCTGGACACAAGGGATATCAGCGTCCGGATACATAATTTTAAGCGGGACAAACACCCCGTGGTCAAGTCCACGCTTAGGATCCTCCACGACTTCAATGCCACTTGTCCGGAGCGCTCCAGCGACCTGAAGAGCCAATTCAGGCTCACCTGCACAGGGATATTTAATCGCGTAACTTTCCGGCGGAAAACCATAATAGTCATAAATCAGTTCCGGCGTCGGATTGGTGGTCACTGTTGCCACCGACGCCTCCCAGTGCGCACTGATGATCAGAATAGCTTTCGGCCGGCGTATGGTACTTGCAAGTTGCGCAAGATGCTCCGTTAATGCACGGTGCCCTGGGTCGCCCAGTAGCGGCATCGGACCGCCGCCATGGGAAATATACAACACTTGTTGTGATGCTTGCATAACATCTCCTAAAATTGTGGACCGCGCGGCACTATCCCGCTAGGGTTTAACGCTTTAATGGAATAATAGCCCGCTTTTATGTGATCAATGTTTACCGTATCAGCAATACCGTCAAGCACCCAGAGCCGATGCATATAAGCATTAAGGTAAGGATAATCCCTGATCAGTTGGCGATTACACTTAAATAAACCGTAGTAGGCTGTATCAAATCGCACCAGGGTGACAAATAAGCGAATATCGGTTTCGGTCAGGGCATCGCCAAAAACAAACTGCCGACCATCAGCTAGTCTGGCTTCGAGCTTATCCAGTGTACTGAATACATTTTTATATGCTTCGTCATAAGCGGCCTGACTGGAAGCAAAGCCGGCCTGATAAACGCCATTATTTAACTTGTGGTAAATCTCTTCATTAAGCTCGTCAATCTTATTAGCCAGTGCTGCCGGGTAAAGATCCGGCCCGGTATTGACCAAATCACCGAAGGCCGTATTGAGCATCCGCAGGATATCCGCTGACTCATTGTTAACAATAGTTTGCTGCTTTTTATCCCACAGCACCGGTACCGTTGCCCGGCCGGTAAAATCCGGCGCGACCTGAGTATAAATCTGGTGTATGTAGGTTGCCTCATTTAGTTCATCATCGGTACTATCAGGATAGCCACCAAACTGCCAGCCCTCTGCGCTCAGGCGGGGATTCACCACGCTTACCGTGATAAGATCTGTTAGACCTTTTAGCGCTCGCACCGCTAGAGCACGTGATGCCCAGGGGCAAATATAGGCGACATATAAATGATAGCGGCCGGCTTCCGCTTTAAAACCGCCTGCGCCGGTTGGACCGGGTGAGCCATCGGCCGTTATCCAATGCCGAAAGGACGATACCTGACGAATAAAACGCCCAGCCTTATCTTTGTTCTGAACCGGTTGCCAATCGGCATCCCATTTTCCATCAACTAACATTCTGTCTCCTCCTGTGCAGGGTGCCTGCTCAAGCCTGGCGGCTGTTTAAGTGGGTGCTGTGTCTACGTCGGAGTCATGGCGCGGGCAATAACATTGTCGATTGCCAGACGGCCAGCACCAGTGATTGCCAACGAAACGGTGACTGCGAAAAGTACCAGTGCATATAGCCACCGTTAGATAAAAACAGGCCGTTTTGGATATGTGCGCTGAGGAGGGCAATCACCATAGTCAATGCGCTTACTGTGGCGGCTGGACGGGTCAATAACCCCAGCGCTAGCGCCAGGCCACCAAAGAACTCAGCACTGCCTGTCAGTAAGGCCATCAGGAAGCCCTGTTCCATTCACAGACTCGCCATATACTGACCGGTACCCTCAAGACCGTAACCACCAAACCAGGCAAATAACTTTTGTGCACCGTGGGCCGCCAGCGTAAGACCAACCGACCCCCGTAAAACCAGCGTAGCGACACCAACAATCTGAACGGAGCAACTTGGTGACGAATGCTTTAATAATAAATCTCTCATCGTATTAGGTGAATGTGGAAATAATTCAGTGCTGCTCCGTCTCGATAGTGATACTTTACTATCCACATATTGATTTATTAACAGGGTTAAAATAGAGTAATTATCAACGAATTATTGATAATAAAGACTATGGACAGATTAGATGGCATGCGAGCATTTGTGATGGTGGCCCGAAGCGGTTCATTTAGCGCAGCGGCAGATAAGCTCGATAGATCACCCCAGTTGATCAGTAAATATGTTTCGCAGCTCGAAGCACATCTGGCCACACGCCTGCTCAACCGCACCACCCGTAAAGTGCACCTGACCGAGGCCGGTCAACAGTATCTGCCACGGGCTAGTCGGATCTTGGATGAAATCGACGCCATGGAAAATCAGTTAGGCGATTTGCAACATAAAGCCCATGGCTTATTACGCATCAGTGCGCCGGTGGCGTTTTCTACCCGTCACCTGGCGCCACTGATTAATCAGTTTCAACAACAGTACCCTGATGTAAATGTGGACTTGCATCTTAACGATCGTAAAGTGGATATTGTTGAAGAGGGCTTTGATGTAGCGCTGCGGATTGGCCACCTGAAAAATTCATCACTGATCGCCAAGCGCCTGACCAACATAAACCTGGTGATGTGCGCCGCGCCGAAATATCTGGCCCAATATGGTGAGCCAAAAACCATGGAAGACCTGATTGAACACAACTATTTGCGCTACAGCTTACTGGATAACAACAACAGCCCGGCCGCTCATCAGTATTTAAACCAGCGCCCTCACCACGGCCTCGGCACGATAAGCTGTAATCATGGTGAATTCTTATGTCAGACCGCAGCGTTAGGCCAGGGAATAGTCCTGCAGCCCACGTTTATCTGCTTTGAAGAGGTGAACGCCGGCCGACTCAGACTCATTATGCGGGATAACGAACCCGAGCCTCTACATTTATATGCGGTTTATGCCCATCGACAACTGCTGGCGAGTAAGGTCAGAGCCTTTATCAACTTTGCTGCTGATTTCTATGGTGATACCCCCTACTGGGATAGCTGCCTGACCACGAACTAGCAAGCCCGCCGGTTATTGTGCCTCCGCCATGGCGTGATACAGCTCACGGATTTTTTTCACCATAGCGCCAGGTTTACCCGCACCAATGGTTCTGCCGTCCACATCCACCACCGGGGTTTGCGCGCCAAAGGTACCGGTAACAAAGGCTTCATCGGCGCTGTACACATCCACCAGGGAAAAGTTCTTTTCTAATACCGGGATACCGTTGGCCTTGCACACGTCAATGGTTTTCTGCCGGGTAATGCCTTTCATCGCGTAATCACCGGTGGAGGTCCACACTTCGCCTTTACGTACAATAAAGAAATTAGTTGAGTTACAGGTACTTACAAAGCCATGGGGATCGAGCATCAAGGCTTCATCGGCACCGGCTTTGTAAGACTGGATCATTGCCGTGATACAGTTAATTTTGCTGTGTGAGTTTAATCGTGGATCCTGAACATCGGGATGCCCGCGACGTACGTGTACGGTGAACAGATTAATGCCCCGCTCCACCGGTGCTAAATCCTGTGACTTATATTCAGCAATAATCACAATGGTTGGTCCCCACAGGCTCAGTCGCGGATCCTGATAAGGGGTTTTCTTTGGCCCTCGGGTAACCATCAGTCTGGCATGCACGCCGTCGGTCATATCATTGGCATCTACGGTTTGCTGCAACGCTTCTTTTAGTTCATTCCGGGTCTTGCCGATCTCCATATCCAGCGCTTTAGCGCCGGCAAACAGGCGGTCGAGGTGATCATCGATAAAGGAGAATTTGCCTTTATGTAAACGCAAACCTTCCCACACTCCGTCACCCAGCATAAAGCCACTGTCGTAGACCGACACTTTGGCCTGCTCCCGGGGCACCAGTTCTCCGTTAATATAAATTAAGATATTCTGATTACGTTCGTCATCGATGGAGGCGTGTGCACCGCCCGCTTTGTGTTCCTGCATGGCTTCCTCATTGCTGTTGTTATTGGCATTTTTATTGTGACCGAAAGTATACTTCAGTCCAAACCTTTTAACCTGTAAACACGGTGTTCAACATTCGCATCCCCGCATAAACGATTAAAAGCAACTAAATCATGGCGTTACCCTAGCATTTTCGAGTTCGCAAAACAAAATATTATATTGTATAAAATATTGAAAATAAGCTTGAAATAGTGCTGCCAGCGCGATTATGCTTGCGTTATCGGTCATTCAGCAATGGCCGGCTACAGATAAAAAGGAAGTTACCTATGCGAATAGCCATGTGGTCAGGCCCACGCAATCTCTCTACTGCTATGATGTATGCATTTGGCGCCCGTGCCGATTGTGCGGTATGGGATGAGCCATTTTATGCGCCCTATTTGAAACACAGCGGCCGGGTGCATCCAATGCAGGAAGAGATATTTGCACGTGAAGAAACCGATCCGGTGGCGGTGGCTAACCGTTGCGTTGGTCCAACGCCAGACAATAAACCGGTGTTCTATCAAAAACACATGCCCCATCATATGCTGGAAGCGTTTCCGCTAGACTGGTTATCTGACGTGTGTAATGTCTTTTTAATTCGTCATCCTGCCAGAGTGATCGCCAGCTACCATAAAAAAAATGGTGAACCCTGTCTGGAAGATATCGGTAGCCGTGCCCAGTGCGAGTTATTTAATAAAATAGTCGCGGAGTCAGGTCAATATCCTATCGTCGTAGATTCGTCTGATATCCGGCAGAACCCGCCGGTAATGCTGGAAAAGCTTTGCAACGCCATCGGTATACCCTGGGATCCTGCCATGCTTAGCTGGTCTGAAGGCGGCCACCCCAATGATGGCGCGTGGGCTGAGCACTGGTATCCGGAAGTCTGGAAAAGCTCCGGGTTTGCACGGGCAGAGCCTCCAGTCCCTCAACTTCCCGACGAGCTAAAAAGTGTACTTTATCAGGCGCAACCGTATTACGAGCAACTTGCAGCGCAAAAGATAACGCTCTGACCAGCCCTAAGCATACATCAAAGCCTGAGCTGATAAATTCTTCCCGGTTCAGGCAGCGCCAAATCTTATAAAGCATCCCCCAATCATAGACACATAAAACTATTGTGCTTTCAGCTTCATCAATACTAAAAGATGAGGCCGCCATATCAAATAAAGATTAGCCTTAAACAATTGTAGAATCTGCCGATATACTTCACTTGTGGGCAACTCAACACAGTGAAGCTACACTCGAAAAATTCGCCGTCGAGTTTCAAAGATCATATACAAGCCCTAGAGGCTGTTGATCTATAGTGGGCATTTTGCAGCAGTCCGTAGCCGGCTAGTGTACATCATTCAGGCCAGGCGGGTGTTTGCAGGTCTAGTGGGCCTAAATCAAAAACACCCAACGCTGTATAAATGGCGCACAAGCGCTGCTCGAAGGGGTCTCCATGAATGCATTTTACTCTTTGTTACAGCCCTTTGACTTAGAACCACTAGGACTGCAGGACTGTTTCGCGATTAAAATACTTTCATATAGATCAAAACTTGTACACCAAAAGTCAGCAAACCCTAGCTAAATTTATTTTTGTTGGTAATCTCCAATGCAGAGAGCACCATCAAGGAGATAAAATGGATTCTGTAGAGCAACAACTTACCACCTTTTACGAAAAGGCCATCACCTTAGGCACCGAGTATGGCGGGCGTTTAATTTTAGCCTTAATTGTACTGGTTATTGGCCTATGGATTATTAGCCGCATTAGTGATGCTGTGCGTAAGCATACAATTAAAGGTCTGCCAGATGAAACCCTGGCTAAGTTTCTTTCCAATTTGCTGGAAATCACGTTAAAAGTACTACTGGTGATCAGTGTTGCTTCCATGGTGGGCATAGAAACCACCTCCTTTGTTGCCATACTCGGTGCCGCAGGTTTAGCGGTTGGTTTAGCCTTGCAAGGCAGTCTTTCGAACTTTGCCGGCGGCGTTATGGTACTCATTTTTCGCCCCTTCAAAGTGGGAGACTATATTTCTGCCCAAGGTGAAGAAGGTGCTGTAAAAGACATCGGTATCTTTGTTACCACCCTGGAAACCTTCGACAAGCGCATACTCATTATTCCCAATGGCCCATTGGCCAATGGCAATATTACCAACTACACCGCCAGTAAGATTCGCGCCGTGGAAATTCCTATTGGTATATCTTATTCCGACGATATTGCTAAGGGTAAAGCGGCCATGGAAGCGGTGTTGGCCAATGATTCTCGTGTATTGCAAGACGAAGCCAATGTTGTAGCAGTGGTTGACCTCGGCAACAGTTCGGTAGATTTTCTAGTGCGTGCATTCGTTAAAACAGAAGATTACTGGTCGCTGTTCTTCGACATCCGCCCTATGCTAAAAGCCGCGGTGGAAGAAGCTGGCCTCACCATTCCGTTCCCGCAACGCGATGTTCACTTGTATCAAGAAGCGGTGAGCAACTAGCGCAAGAGAAAACTGATACCGTCTACCATCCCGATCAGCATGGGTAATTTATTACCATAACGCTAATGACTAGAAAGCCCGCATTAAGCGGGCTTTTTTAGTACTTTTAATACGCTATTACCAGGTCAAATCATCCGGGATTTCATACTCTGCATACCAGTCATCTTCTTCAGACTTTTCTTTATTCTCTTCACGAAGATCGGCGCGATATATCACCACTTTCGCATCACGTTCGGCAATTTTATCTGCAACCGGTGTAGGTATCAGCGCATAGTCATCATCCAATCTGACAACCGCTAATCGCGCATCAACCACCAATTTGTGCACTGCGTCACTGACATACATCCGCTTCACCACGTTGGTGTCAGTAAAATTAAGTACTGTATCGCCATTGCCTTTAGGCTGCTGATTAACCGTAATTAACTGACGAATTTGCGCTACTACGGCTTTTTTCTCAAGTTCCGCCTGACGCTGCTGGTTAAGCTCCCGGTCGCGCTGCTTCTTAGCCTCTGCTGCTTGCTGAGCGGCCAGCTTATTTTCGTCCTCGCCAACCGCAGTGCCTTTGTTTTTCAGCTTTTGCTTTTTGCGTTTATCCGCTCTTGCCTGTTTGGCTTTGGATTTATCTGCCAAACCGGCTTTGAGCAACTGGTCCTGTAATGATGCCATAATCCCGTCTGCCTACTTCTTCTTAGTGTCTTTGGCTTGCCATTTGCCGTCCTGATACCAGGCAGACCACCCTGTGGCTTTGCCCTTGGCATCTTCGGTCATGACGTATTGCTGCTTGGTCTTACGACTAAACCGCACAATGGCCGGGTTGCCGTCCGGATCGGTTTTCGGTGCATCGGCCAGGTAGTAAAACTTGGGCGATATCCGGTCGCGGAACCGCGCCAGCTCTTCCACCTTAGGCGCCCTGGTCTCCCGTGATTTAGGGAAATTATGGGCCGCCAGAAAAATACCGGAAGCGCCGTCTCTGAGCATAAAGTGAGCGTCACTTTTCTCACACTCGAGCTCGGGTAAATCAACCGGATCTTCCTTCGGTGGTGCAGGCTCGCCGTTGCGCAACAATTTACGGGTATTTTTACATTCACTGTTAGTACAGTCGAAGTACTTTCCAAAGCGACCGTTTTTCAGTTCCATATCACTGCCGCACTTGTCACACTCAATCAGCGGACCATCGTAACCTTTGATTTTAAACGTACCGGTTTCAACATAGGTGCCCGGACAGGCCGGCGAATTACCACAAACGTGCAGCTTGCGGGTTTCATCAACCAGATAGCTGTCCATGGCCGTACCGCATTCGGGACAGCGGCGTTTGGCGCGTAAATCCGCCGTTTCCTGCTCGTCGTCATTGTCGACTTTTACCACTTCCTCACCGGGGGTCAGGTTCATGGTGTTGGTACACCGCTCTTTAGGCGGCAGGTTGTAACCCGAGCAGCCTAAAAACACACCGGTACTGGCCGTGCGCACATTCATATGACGGCCACACTTGTCGCAGTTAATCTCAACCGGTACCGCCTGATTGGGGCGCATGCCGCCAGCTTCAGCTTCCTGCTCGGCAAGCAACAGCTTGCTGTAAAAGTCGCTGTAGAATTTATCCAGTACGGCTTTCCAGTTTTCGTGGCCTTCGGCGATTTCATCCAGCCGTTGTTCCATGTTGGCGGTAAAATCGTAACTCATCAGGCCGTCAAAGTTTTCCATCAGGCGATCGGTGACAATTTCACCCATCTTCTCGGCATAAAACCGTTTATTATCGAGGCGCACGTAGCCTCTGTCCTGAATGGTTGAGATAATGCTGGCGTAGGTAGACGGACGGCCAATACCACGCTTTTCCAGTTCCTTAACCAGCGAGGCTTCGTTAAAACGCGCCACCGGCTTGGTGAAGTGCTGTTTCGGATCCAGTTGCTTAAGCGCCAGTTTATCGCCAGGGTTAACGTCCGGCAGTAATTTATCTTCTTCACCTTTTTTACTTTTCTGTGGCTGTACTTTGGTCCAACCATCAAATTTAAGTACCCGGCCCTTGGCGACCAGCTCAAAATCCCCCGCCTTCACTTTCACTGTAGTGGCATCATATTTAGCCGGAGTCATCTGACAGGCCACAAACTGACGCCATATAAGCTCGTAGAGACGCTGTGCGTCGCGTTCCATGTCTTTTAATGCCGTTGCCAGGGTATTTACGTTAGACGGCCTGATGGCTTCGTGAGCTTCCTGCGCGCCCTCTTTACTGCCATAGCGAATTGGTGCACCAGGCAGGTACTTCGCTCCGAAGTTGTCATCGATATAACCACGACAGGCATCCAACGCTTCCTGACTGAGATTAGTTGAGTCGGTTCGCATATAGGTAATATGACCGGCTTCGTACAACCGCTGCGCCATCATCATGGTTTTCTTTACCCCAAAACCAAGACGAGTACTGGCCGCCTGTTGCAGGGTAGACGTGATAAACGGTGCCGACGGGCGACTCTGGGTGGGCTTGGACTCGCGGCTAACCACTTCATAATCAGCCGGTTTGAGCGCTGCCAGGGCATCGTCGGTTTGCGCTTTGTTTACCGGTTTGAAAGGCTTATCACCTTCTTTTACTACCTGCATGCGCAATGCATCACTGGCTGCGGTGGTCAGGTCTGCATGCACGTCCCAGAATTCTTCCGGCACGAAAGCCTTAATTTCACGTTCGCGCTCAACTACCAGACGCACAGCTACCGACTGCACCCGTCCGGCGGATAATCCGCGGGCTATTTTTTTCCACAACAACGGTGACACCATAAAGCCCACTACACGATCGAGGAAACGACGTGCCTGCTGCGCTTCAACCCGGTCCTGATTCACATCGCCCGGATGTTCAAAGGCTTCTTTGATGGCATTTTTGGTGATCTCATTAAATACTACCCGCTGATAGGTTTTGCCTTTCTGGCCCAGGATCTCCTGCAAATGCCAGGCAATGGCTTCCCCCTCGCGGTCCAAATCCGTTGCGAGATAGATGGTGTCAGCATCCTTGGCGAGCTTTTTCAGCTCATTAACGACTTTTTCCTTACCCTCTAATACCCGATAGTGTGCTTTCCAGTCGTGCTGAGGATCGACCCCCATGCGGTCAACCAGCTTTTTATACTCGTATTCACGCAGGTATTTGGTCTTGGCTTCCTCAGACAGTGTTTTCAGTTCTTTGGCTGGTTTTTTCGGCTCCACCTTGCCGAGCGCCTTGGTCGGCAGGTCGCGTACGTGGCCCACGGAAGATTTAACAATAAAATTTTTACCAAGATATTTATTTATTGTTTTGGCTTTGGCCGGAGACTCGACTATGACTAGTGATTTTGTCATAAATAAGAATTAAACCTTTGAATAAATTAAATTTTAGATAGCAAACCAGGAAGAAAATAAGGCAATTATAGTCACATAGTCTGGCGCTTCTTTTTTTAACATATATCGACAAAGTGAATGGAAAACAAGTTCTTCTTCATACTTATTCGTAAAGTTTATTTTTCACCCACCCCAAATAGCGTAGTTTTTAACCACTCAGATTGGCAGCGTAGTTAAAACACGTATAATGCGCCGGGTTGTCGCAAATAACGGCAGAAATTACAACACTAAAATAAAAAAAGTTGTACTTATATATAGCGTAATCATAGCTGCTATCAGGTTATTCTGCCCTTTTGCTCAACAACATGTTTACCGAATGACTAAAAATTAAGGCAGGTTGTCATGCAATATTGTGAAGCGAATTTTGACGGGCTGGTCGGCCCGACCCATAACTATGCCGGATTGTCTTTTGGCAATGTCGCGTCTTTCTCCAATGCGAATGCGATCAGCAACCCTAAAGAAGCCGCCAAACAGGGCCTGCAGAAAATGAAAGCGCTGTCTGACATGGGCATGGTACAGGGCGTGCTGGCACCGCAGGAACGCCCTGATCTGGCTACTCTGCGCCGTCTGGGATTCGCTGGCAATGATGCTAAGGTGCTTGAACAGGCTGCGGCCCAGGCCAGAGAAGTGTTTCTGGCTTGTTGCTCGGCCTCCAGTATGTGGACAGCCAATGCTGCAACCGTTTCACCCAGTGCCGATACCGCCGATGGCCGCGTGCACTTTACACCAGCTAACCTGACCAACAAATTTCACCGTTCACTGGAGCCACAGGTCACGGGCAATATTCTTAAGGCGACCTTTGCTAACAGCAAATATTTTGCTCACCATGCCCACTTACCCGACAACGATCATTTCGGCGACGAAGGCGCAGCAAACCACACCCGTTTGTGCAGTGCCTATGGTCATGCCGGCGTTGAGGTGTTTGTCTACGGCCGCCATGCCTTCCGTCATGATTTACCTCAGCCTACCCGTTACCCTGCCCGACAAACGTTCGAGGCTTGTCAGGCCGTGGCCCGGCTGCATGGCCTGAGCGACGAAAGTGTGGTGTATATCCAGCAAAATCCCGAGGTCATCGATCAGGGCGTATTCCATAACGATGTGATTGCCGTAGGTAATCAGAATGTGCTGTTTTATCATGAGCTTGCTTTCCATAATAGTGAAGCCGCGCTGGCTGAGGTACAAGCCAAATTCGGTGACAAACCGCTCCACTTTATCAAGGTAAAAAGTGATGAGGTTGGCCTGCAGGACGCCATTAAAACCTATCTATTTAACACGCAACTACTCACCTTACCCGATGGCAACATGACCATTATCGCGCCCTCAGAGTGTGAAGAAAACACCACCGTTGCCGCTTATCTGGCTGAGCTGGTTAACCGTGATACACCCATCAAAAGCGTTAATTACTTCGATGTAAAGCAAAGCATGCGCAATGGTGGTGGACCGGCTTGTCTGCGTCTGCGCGTTGCCCTGACCGACGCCGAACTGGCCGCCGTCAACCCGAGTACCGTTATGAATGATGTGCTGTTTACCCGCCTCAACAGCTGGGTAGACAAGCATTACCGTGACCGCTTAACCGAGCAGGATCTGTGCGATCCGCAACTGCTGGTTGAGTCTCGCACCGCTCTGGATGAACTTACCCAGATATTAAAGCTGGGATCGGTCTATCCCTTCCAGCAGGCTTAATCATTCGCTCAGAAAAACGCCGGCAATTGCCGGCGTTTTTAATACTTTTAGTCACGGCTTACAGGGTATCACCACAATTCGCGCTGACGCCCCATGGACTTGATGGTGGTGGCGCCCCCTGGGTGGTGCGATCATCGGTAGACACGCTCAGCCAGTAATTCATTGAATCGACCGATTCTGTTCCTGATGACTCACCACGGGCACTAATCGCCAGTTGCACCCACGCACCATATTGTTTCGGATAATTAAGGTTTATCAGGGCCTGCCCGTTTTCATCAGTGCTGGCGTCTGCATCGATAGCGCCAACATTACCCGGGGTCAGCTGACCGTCACCATTAAAATCTTCACCCACATCCAGTCGACCATTGCCGTTCAAATCTTCATTCGCGCAGACAGCGGTTGTCACTGAGTAGTAGATAGAATCATCTTCATCCCATAGCCAGTAACCTTTAGCATAAGCTGCATCATTGGTGGTTTCAGCCACCGGCGTAGCGCTGAAGGTTAACGCTGCGCCACTCACCGGGTTTGCGTCAGCATCGGTAACAAATACCGAGAACTCTTTGCGGTAAGAAGACTGCTGCGGTGCTTCAATCAGATTACCAGTACCTAAAGAGATATCAAAAGGACGGTCGCCCACAGTCAGTAAGGTAGAATCTTCAACCGTTGGCTCATCGTTCACATAGGCTCGTACTTCTACGCTCTGATAAGTACTCACCGCGTTAGACTCATAAACGGTTGTGGCAATACCACGGCGGTCTGTACGGCTTTGAGCGTCGGTCAGGTTGCCGTTAGACACATCATTTACTTCAAAGTTAACCAGCTTGTTACGCACCCGGTTACCGTCGGCATCCAGAACCACAGCAGAAATGGTGCTGGTCTGACCGTCAGGACCAATCGAGTCTGGCGTAGCATCCACGATAATGGTTTCTGCATCGGTAGCAATAAAGGCAATCTCAATTTGCGTAGAGACCTGCACACCCGCGCCGTCTGTACCGGTTGCTGAAATAGTTGCCAGTCCGGCATTACCTGAACTTACCGTAAGATCAGCAATACCACTGCCATCGGTCACCGCATCTGCGCTTACCACTGCACCACGCGAAATAGCAAAACTTATTGAACCGCCGGCAAATGGTGCCGCGTCACGTAACCAGCTAACCTGCAGATTGTAATCGGTATTGAGCGGAATATCCTGCTCAACATCATTCACATCCGGTGCATTAACAAAGACAAACTCATCCTGCTGCACTTCAATAGCGAAGCTGCTTTCAGTGTTCAGAGCGTTAGCGAATACCGTAAAGGTGCCCGCAGCAGGCGCGGTAAAGGCCACCGTAGCGCGTCCCTCAGCGCTGGTTTGCGGTGTCGCATCATCCAGCGTGGTAGCCGTCACATCGGTACCTGTTTCATCTTCAACCCGCAACGTCAGTGTTTCACTGGCGATACCAACATTATCGGAGTCCTGCAGACTAACGGTAAGGTTCACACTGTCGCCGATGATTGCCGACGTGGTGCCGTTAATTTCGATTTCCGTACCCACCACATTGATGCTCAGCGTTTGCGTTAGCGTTTGTTCGCCACTCACCGTTGCGGTAACGTTAATAGTGCGATTTTCCTTGTCGCCACCGGTACGCAACATCACTACAGCCGTGCCATTTTCGTCGGTAACCGGTTGAGTTTCAGCAATAGCGGCATTATTGTCGGCAGAGAACGTCACATTAATACCATCAAGCAGGATATTCTGTGCGTTTTTAACCACCGCCCACACTTCTACTTCATCTGAGCCGCTTGAAGACAACTGTGACTGACTGGCAAACAGTTCCAGGGATTCCGGTGTTTCCACATTGGCCGTGGTGCCACTGGAACTAAAGCCAATGCGGGCCGTCTCTCCGGTTTCCAGCGCGGCCTCTACCGCACCGGAGCCAGACAGCTCGCCCACAATAAGGGTAATGGTTGCCACCCCTTGATCGTTGGTCAGCGCCGTGCCCACATCGTTTGAAAAGCGTGCCAGGTTGGCAACGGTAAAACTAAATGTCACTACAGTGTTGGCAACCGGGCTACCGCCACTGTCGGTAACGGTTGCTGACAGAGTGAGTGGTGAGTCACCGGTAAGTGACGTACTGGTATTACCGTCACTGTCGGCAAGTGCTAAACTCACCGAGTAAGTGGGATCGGGTGTGTTGTCCCCGGTGTTATCTTCTCTGGAAACTGAACCACCGCCTCCACAGGCAACTAATAATAATAGTGCCCATGTGGCGGCTATTAAGCGTAGAGATTGCATTTTCATCGTCTTCCCGGACCTCTTTACCGTTATTGGGTCATTTTAAGTATTTAAAACTGCTATGAATCTGGCACACTAACTAAGAACTATAAATAAAATAACATTGCAGGGAATTTACATGTCTCAGTCTTCACACAAGTACAGTTTAACTGCACGGATCTTTATCGGCATGGTTGCCGGAATCATTATTGGTGCGCTGCTTCAATTTCTATTTGATGATAGCGGAGATTTGCGGTTTTCGATATTCTCAGTGGAAGTATCCACGTATGGCATTTTGGTCGAAGGTATATTTTCAACGCTCGGACAAATTTTTATTTCGAGCCTGAAAATGCTTGTTGTACCATTAGTTTTTGTTTCTTTGATCTGCGGTACCAGCAGTTTATCGGAGCCATCTAAGCTCGGTCGGCTGGGGGCTAAGTCCATTGGCCTTTACATCTTGACCACCGCTATTGCCGTTACCCTGGCGATTATGGGTGGTTTGCTGGTGTCACCCGGCGAAGGGCTTAATCTGCAAAGCGAAACCACTTATGTCGCCAAAGAGGCGCCATCCTTATCACAGGTTATCGTGGACATGTTCCCGTCGAATCCGATCAATTCCATGGCCGAAGGTAACATGCTGCAAATCATTGTATTTGCCGTATTACTGGGTGTAGCCATGGCCATGACCGGCGACGCAGGTAAGCGTTTGGCAGCTTTCTTCGAAGACGTTAATACCGTTATCATGCGCTTGGTTACTATTATTATGAATCTGGCGCCTTATGGTGTATTTGTGCTAATGGCCAAGCTATTTGCCACTATTGGTCTGGAAACCATTGGTGGATTACTGTGGTATTTCTTCCTGGTACTGGCAGTGCTGGTGATCCACGCACTGGTTACCTACCCGGTATTACTCAAAGTCTTCAGCGGTATGAACCCGCTAATCCTGCTACAAAAAATGCGTGATGCGGCCCTGTTTGCATTCAGTACATCCAGCAGCAGCGCCACGCTGCCGGTTACAATGGAAACTGCGCGCAATAAATTGGGTATTGGTAAATCCGTATCGTCGTTCACACTGCCACTGGGCGCCACAATCAACATGGATGGCACCGCAATTATGCAAGGTGTTGCCACGGTATTCATTGCCCAGGTTTACGGTGTAGACCTGTCTTTAGGTGACTACGTGATGGTGGTATTAACCGCCACCTTAGCGTCAGTGGGTACTGCCGGGGTGCCCGGTGTTGGCCTGATCATGCTGGCCATGGTTTTACAACAGGTAAACCTGCCGGTTGAAGGGATTGCGCTTATCATCGGAGTAGACCGCTTACTGGATATGACCCGCACCGCGGTTAACATTACCGGCGACTGTACCGTAGCAACCATCATCGCTAAATCAGAAGGTGACCTGGATGAAGCCATCTTTAATGATCCGAACGCCGGTCATCAACAGGAAGACGTAGACTTCGAACACTTTGATAGGAATGAGGAACGCGCCTAAGCAGGTGTCGAATCTCCGAGGCAAAATATCAACTTCTCCGGCTTTGCTTCGTATCAGCTATAGTTAAGTCGGATTTCCTAAAGGAGTTTTCAGGTGCAACAATTCAAACAAATTTTACAGTACTCATTGTCTGCAGTGTTTATCATTGCCCTGACCGCATGCGCATCTATGGGCAGTGGTACGGTGGCGCAGAAGCGCCAGGCAATATTAACCATGCAGGATAAGGCTCTCACACGCCTGTACAGCGAAAAGCCGGACACCCGGGCCCAACTGGCCAATGCGCCAGGTTATGCAGTATTCAGCAGCGCTAACATCAACCTGATTTTTCTGGCAGCCGGTACCGGCTATGGTGTGGTGAATAACAATCTCACAGGCAGTAAAACCTATATGAACATGGCCGAGGGTGGCGTAGGGCTTGGATTAGGGGCGAAGGATTATCGCATCGTCATGGTGTTCCATACCAAAGCGTCGATGGAATATTTTATTGAGCACGGCTGGACTGCCGGCGGCAATGCCGATGCCACGGTCAAAGCGGGCAATAAAGGTGGGTCTATTGATGGTGAAGGCTACGTAGGCAGCATCACTGTATATAGCATGACTGAAAGCGGCCTCGCACTACAGGCTACCGTAAAGGGCACTAAGTTCTGGGTAGATAAAGAGTTGAACCAGTAGTTAGAAGCAGCCTAAAAGGCCGCTTCCCGTATCCCGGAAACGCCAAAGGCGTTATCCGGGATCTCCATAAAAGGCTGACTCAGCACTCCAAACCGCTGAATGATGCAGAACCACTTAATGTAAAGCCCGGGCAGGTTGGATTGCAGCGGCTTTCTGTGCTGGGTAAAGCGTAGCCAGTACCGACAGTACAATGGCGACTAAAACCGTAAGCAACACATCATTGACCTGCAATTGTGAGGGTAAAAAATCGATAAAATAAATATCGCCCGACAGCACTTCAACCCCTAACAGGTCTTCCAGCTTACCCACAATCAACGACAAATTCGGCGCCGTGATCACCGCCAGTAACGTGCCCCAGAAGACGCCGATAAAACCATTTAATAGCCCCTGAAACACAAAGGTATTACGGATTTGATTATCCGTAGCGCCCATGGTTTTTAAAATAGCGATAGACGACTGTTTTTCTTTTACCGCCATCACCAGCGACGAAACAATATTAAAGCAGGCCACGGCAATAACCAGTGATAAGGCAATGTACACCACTACTCTTACCAGGCGGATATCGTCATACAAGTGGCCCTGGGTCCGGGTCCAGTCAGACATATATACCGCCTGAGGAAAGCCATAACCAACTTCGCGGATAATGGAATAGGCAGCAAAAGGGTCGTAAAATTGAAAACGCAGCCCCTGTGCGCCGGATTTGATACCCGCCTGCTCAGATGCCGTTTCAAGATGCATAATGCCTATCAGGTTATCCAGCTCGCCGCCCACATTAATACTCCCTGCCACAGTGAGATACAGATTCTTGGGTGCTGCGAACGTTAAATCTTCTGTGACTGAGGGGATCACCACACTGATTTTATCACCGGGTGTGAGTGCCAGTTTGTTGAGGATCCCCTTACCCAGCAACACCTGATTGGGTCCCTGCCGGAGCTGCCGCCAGTCGGTCTCAGTGATTTCATTTTGCCAGCGCGTCGGAATCGCCGCATTAATCTGTATACCGGTTAGCTCAACGGCTTTGAGTTTACTGCCCTGTTGAATCATGCCAGTAATTTTAGTGTATGGCTCTACTTCCTTAATACGGGGATCTTCGCCCAGTACCTGTCGGTAAACCCGCCAGTCCACAATGCCCTGCTGGTTAATCGAGAAGAGTTCGGCATGGGGAATAATAGCCAGCAAACGCTCGCGTAACTCGCGTTCGAAACCATTCATAACACTCAGCAGAATAATTAGTACAAAGCAGCCTAAGCCTATTCCCAGCGTCGACGACAAAGACACAAAGGAGATAAAACGGTTACTACTTTTACCGCGTCGGAAACGACGCGCCAGTTGTAAGCTGAGGTTCACAGCGGACTCCGCTGAGCTACCAGAGAGCCATCGGTGAGTTGCAATACCCGGTCCATAGCATTAGCCAGGGCAATATCATGAGTTACCACAATAAAGCTGGTGCCCATTTGCTCACTGAGTTCACACAACAACTGATATATTTGATCGCCGGTTTTCTTATCAAGGTTACCGGTAGGTTCATCGGCCAGCACGATAGACGGGTTATTTACCAGGGCTCTGGCAATGGCAACCCGCTGACGCTCGCCACCAGACAGCGCTGCCGGCTGATGACTTAAACGGTGGCTTAAACCGACTTTTTCAAGTAACGCCCCGGCCTGCTTTTCTGCCTCTGCTTTGCCAGTACCTGCAATGAGTAACGGCATCGCGACATTTTCCAGCGCACTAAACTCAGCCAGCAAATGATGAAACTGATAAATAAAGCCAAGCTCATTATTACGCAATGCGGCCTGTTGATTGGCATTAAGTCCAGCCAGTGAACGGCCGTTAATGGTCACGTCACCGGTGGTAGGCAAATCGAGCCCGCCAAGAATATGTAATAAGGTACTTTTACCCGAGCCTGAGCTACCTAATATGGCAACTTTTTCGCCCCGGGCGAGGGTAAATGATACATCACTGAGTACCGATACTTTTTCGTTACCATCATGATAGGTTTTGGTGACGTCCCGGCAAACCAATACCGCTTTTTCTGCCATGCTGTCCTCTTAACTGAATGCAGCGATAATATTTATTATCATGGGTTTGCAAGTGTACTCGATAGGACAGACAAGGTATAGAACCAGTCAGGGCTCAGTACCGTTAAATTAGCGCATAACAGAGTTAGTTAAGCCAGAGAGGATCGCGCAGACGAGCGAAAACAGCTATAAAATAAGCTTGCTGATATAAGAAAAGGATTATTTGATTCTCGACAGAGAAATGGCGGAGCGGACGGGACTCGAACCCGCGACCCCCGGCGTGACAGGCCGGTATTCTAACCAACTGAACTACCGCTCCAACGGTATGCGTAGTGGTATACGCTTTTTTGAATCAGGCTAATGGCGGAGCGGACGGGACTCGAACCCGCGACCCCCGGCGTGACAGGCCGGTATTCTAACCAACTGAACTACCGCTCCATAAAGCCTTTAGTCACAACTGAAAAGTGGCGGAGCGGACGGGACTCGAACCCGCGACCCCCGGCGTGACAGGCCGGTATTCTAACCAACTGAACTACCGCTCCACATTTTCAATCATTTCAGTAAGTTACTTGGGTAAGTACTTTACCCTGTCCCTCACTGCGGCGCAGATGATACGTATTACCCCGAAAGGAGTCAACGGTTTTTTTCACGAAAATGTCATTCTTTGGATCGTTTGCCTGATAATTCGCCACGTTGACCGAAAAGCCAGCAAAACCGGCGCTTGCAGGTTATTCTTTAGGCTTTTTAAACTTGCCCAGCAGGCCGCCTAAGAATCCCGGTTTCGCCGCCTCGGCAGGCTTAGCTGCCGCTTTCCCATCAGCCTTTGCTTTCGCTGGCTGAGCACTGCCTTTGCTTTTACGACGTTTCAGTAAAATAATTACGACCGCGCCCAGCAGCCCAACCCCAACAATACTGCCGTTAACGATAATCAGCCACAACATCAGGGTATCATCGTCCATGCCCTCTTCTTCGGCTTGTTGCACGGAAGGTTCCGGGATCACCTCATCCACATTATTTTCGACGGCTGACTCCACCACTTCAGGTTCGGGTAATTCGGGCTCAGCCACCAGAAACGTAAATTCAGGCACATCAAGGATAAAATCACGGCCATTTACCGTTTTGCCGTACGCGGTCATTTTAACCCTGAAAATGCCATAGTCGTACGCAATGATAAGGTATTCACGAACGTCCCCACCCAACTCTGTAAGCGAAAAGTTGCGCACGTCAGCGTTAGGATAACGTACCTTACCGTCCACCAGTAAGGTGTTAATGTCCACCAGATCACGGTCTACATCGATCAGCAGTTTGTGATAATCGTTCCCGCCGCCGTCGAGTTCAACGTCTATTTTAACGGGGTTGGGATAAAGCCTGAGTGGCGGGTCGACCTGTTCACGGGTAAACATAGGCGTGGTGACCCGAAAAACCGGTTGCCACTCACCGGCTGGCACATTCAGATTAAACTGTCCGGTAAACACCCCATCCAGCGGCGCCTCATCCATGCCGCGGCCGTTATCTTCAAAGGTCGCAATTTGCTGATCATCTGCACCGAAGTTATCGTAGTTGGGGTTATTCGTGCTCACCAGATCAATGGTCAGCTCAACCACATCACGAAACTGGCTGTAATCGATCGGCTTATCGCCGTTGGTCAGGTAGGCCGTTTGTTTGAGAATTTCACCAGAAAATAAAATGGGTGGTAACGGCTCGGCATGCAAGGCAATGTCAGACAACACCATCACCCGGCTGCCTTCCACAATTTGCCCCACCGCCTGCCATGGACCGGGTACCGGATTTTTAATACTGATCATGTCGTAAGTGTCAGAATCGAACCAGAAGATGTCATCCCCCTCTACCTGCGACTGGAATATCTTGGAGCCATCCGGCCTTACCAGCACCACCGGCGCTGAACCGTAGTCGCGAAAGAATACCATGGTGACTTCTTTCACATTATGATCAATACGAAAACGGTTTTGGAGCAGCTTTATACCGTTCTCGTATTCGTTACCGATGAGAGCAATGGGTGATTCACTCTCGGTTTGCTCAGCAGTTGGCTCAGGCTCCTGCTCTGTTGGCTGCTGAGCACTTACCGTAAAGGCCAGTGCTACACTCAAGATTGTCAGTAATACTCTGCTCACCCAATTAGCCCTGTGTTGGCAAAATTCACCGGTTTACTGGCGCCAGATTGGATTTTGTACCAGGTCCAGACGCGCCTCATGCTGTGTTAATTCATCGGCAGTAGCTTGAATAACCTTTAATTTTTTTCCGTTACGGGGAATTCGGCGGATCACCTCAGCACCACCGGTATTGGCCTGATTGTTACCGCTAAGATTCAGATCGGTCTGGCCACCGGTCATCATCAGGTACACGTCGGCCAGGATCTCGGCATCCAGTAAGGCGCCGTGCAGTTCACGATGGCTGTTGTCGATACCATAACGCTTACATAGCGCATCAAGGTTATTTTTTTGACCCGGATGCATATCACGGGCCAGTACCAGGGTATCCAGCACGCCACAAATTTCTTTGGTTTTGATGCTCGCGGTGGGGCCATGCATGGCAAATTCGTGGTCCATAAAGCCTACGTCGAAGGGCGCATTATGAATGACTAACTGGCCGCCGCGGATAAACTCGATAAATTCACCGGCCACATCGGCAAATACCGGCTTGTCGGCCAGAAACTCGTTGGTAATACCGTGAACCTCAATGGCTTCCTGCTCAATTTCCCGCTTGGGATTGATATAAACATGGAAGTGATTGCCCGTAAGACGACGGTTGATAACTTCCACACACCCTATTTCGATGATCCGGTGGCCTTCTTTTGGATCAATACCCGTTGTTTCTGTATCCAGTACAATTTGACGCATAAACCACTCTTATCTTAGTGCTGTTTGCGGTAGTATACCAAGCCACTGCCAAGTGACCACGCTTGAGGTTAAAAAAAGGAGAATCCGTGGCTCAACAATCTGTGCATATTTATACCGACGGCTCTTGTTTAGGCAATCCCGGCCCTGGTGGCTATGGCGCGATTTTGATTTACGGCAAGCACCGTAAAGAGATCAGCGAAGGATTTACGCTTACCACTAACAATCGCATGGAACTACTGGCCACTATAGAAGCGCTTAAATTGCTCACCAAGCCCTGCCAGGTAGAACTGACCACCGACAGTCAGTATGTAAAAAACGGCATCAACCAGTGGATCCACAACTGGCGGCGCAATGGCTGGCGCACCAAAGATAAGAAAGCGGTTAAAAATGCCGACCTGTGGCAGGCCCTCGATGAGGTGATCCAGCAACATGAGGTTAACTGGCACTGGGTAAAAGGTCACAGTGGCCACCCGGAAAACGAACGCTGCGATGATCTGGCCCGGAACGCCGCAGAATCACCTACCAAAGAAGATACCGGTTATAACCCGTGATTCACTAAAAAGCGCCCGGTTCAGGGCGCTTTAGGTCAGACATCTCAGGCCGGCTTTTTCGCCAGCACTTTATCAATATCCGCAGCCTCATGGCGTTCACGAAGTTGTTCCCACTCTTCACCAAAGGTGCGATTAACAATGCGGCCACGCTGCACTGCTTCGCGAGCCTGAACCCGCTCGGCCCAGCGCCGCACGTGGATATAGGTATGAACCTGCAAAAACTCTGCGGCGTCATACAGATAGCCCAGTGCAAGACAGCCATACCAGGGCCAGATGGCCATATCGGCAATGGTGTATTCATCGCCCGCCATGTAGGTATTTTGAGCCAGATGCTTATCCAGCACATCCAATTGGCGCTTTGCTTCCATGGCAAACCGATTAATCGGGTATTCCTGCTTTTCGTCGGCATAGGCATAAAAATGACCAAAACCGCCGCCCAGGAATGGCGCTGAGCCCTGCGCCCAGAACAACCAGTTAAAGGTTTGCGTTCTGGCCAGGCCTTCTGCTGGCAAGAACTTACCAAACTTTTCCGCCAGATAGACCAAAATAGACGCTGATTCGAATACATTTACCTCTTTATCACCGGACTTATCTACCAGAGCCGGAATTTTCGAATTCGGATTCACCGCCACAAAGCCCGATGAGAACTGATCAGAATCACCAATATTAATCAGAAACGCATCATACTCTGCCGCGGTAATCCCGGCCGCCAGTAATTCTTCCAGCATAATAGTGACTTTCTGGCCATTGGGTGTACCCAACGAATAAAGCTGTAATGGATGCTCTCCTACCGGCAGTTCCCGCTCAAAACGGGCACCAGATTCGGGGCTATTGATGTTAGCCCATTTATTGCCACCGGCTGCGTCGTTTACCCAAACCTTTGGCGGAACATATTGTTCACTCATAACATCTCCTGAAAAAACATATTACATTTGAAGCAGTAAACACCTGACTCAGTTATTGCCAGCACTGAATTACCAACTGATGACAACCTTACCGCTGGTGTTGTTACTCAGCACCTGTTGATGTGCCTGCTCAATTTCACTCACTGTATAGACCGTATCAATCGGCACTTTTAATTCACCATTGCTAAACGCTGGTAAACAATTCCGACTAAAGGCCTCTACCAGCCGTGCTTTATAATCTGTGTCGCGATTACGCAGCGTAGTGCCGCGTACGCTGGCACGCTTACCTAAAAGTAACGCCATATCGAGTTTGTCAGCGAAACGCCCGGCCATCATGGCCAGGTAGACTACTGTGCCGTCGGTGGCGAGCACTTTAAGATTACGGTTAAGGTAATCGCCGGCGACCATGTCCAGCACCATATTAACGCCTTCAGGCCAGTGTGCCTTGAGCTCAGCGACAAAGTCTTGCTGTTTATAATTCACCAGTAATTCGGCCCCGGCCGCTTCACAAGCGGCCAGTTTTTGTGCGGATGAGGCCGTGGTAGCGGTCCTAATATCCCACCATTTACACAGTTGCAGGGCAGCCAGCCCTACCCCGCTGGCTCCTGCATGAATAAGGGCTTTCTGGCCATTGTCTATCTGACCAACCCAGCGCAGGGCCTGATAAGCGGTTAAAAACACTTCACTTAAGCCGGCCGCTTCAGTATCTGATACCCCCTCAGGTACTGCCATCAGGTGACTTGCTTCTATGGCCACATATTCAGCGTAACCACCACCTGAAACAATGGCACACACCCGCTGTCCGGGCTGCCAGTCAGACACCTCTTCGCCAACCGACTCAATAACACCGCTCACTTCCAGTCCTAAAATCGGGCTTTCGCCCCTGGGCGGCGGATAGTGCCCTGCGCGCTGGAGTAAATCAGCACGATTAACCGCAAATGCGGACACTTTAACCAGCACCTGAGTGGTTGTGGGAGCAGGTAAATCAGTGGTTTGCTGCGACAAACCCGACTCCATATTACCTTCGGTATGTTGAATAAATTGCATGGAAAAACTCATTATTGATAAATATCCGGCTGCCAGATTTGCATTAACGGACTGGCGTCTTCCACCGGTGTAAAGCCGTATTTTGTATATAAACCATGAGCATCTTTAGTGGCCAGCATAAATCGTCTGAGCCCTTGTAAATCAGGATGGGCAACCACCGCATCCAGTATTTCACGGCTCACACCGTGCCCGCGCCACTGAGGCAACACAAAGACATCGGCCAGATAGCCAAAAGTGGCCCTGTCGGTGATCATCCTGGCAAACCCCACGGTATGTTGCTGCGTATCAAGCGCCGCAAAACACAGTGAATTTTCAAGCGCCTTTTGTAAAGTTGCCGCGGGTATGTTTTTCGCCCAGTAACTGTTACGGATAAACTGATGAATAGTTTGAAAATCCATGTCATACAAATGAGTAGTGATAATAACGGCAGAAGACATAGCCAGTCCCATGGCAAATAAACCGGGCCGTGCAGTGAACGGCAATAACCAGTATACTGCGCGCCGGTCGAACTTAAGAAGAATGCCAGAGTATGCCTGCTACCGTTATATTGCAAGAAGGTCGCGAGAAATCGCTTAAACGTCATCACCCCTGGGTATTTGATGGTGCCGTTGCGCATGTTAAAGGTCGCTACCGCAGCGGTGATACCGTAGACGTAGTCGCCGCTGACGGCGCATGGTTAGGCCGTGGCGCTTATTCCCCATCTTCACAAATACGGGTCCGCATCTGGACTTTCGATCAACAGGAAGTCATTGATAACGCGTTTTTTCTGCGTCGTATCGAGCAAGCCTGGCAGCTTCGCCAACGCCTTATGCAGCAGGCCAACACCAATGCCTGCCGGCTGGTTGCGGCCGAGTCCGATGGCTTACCCGGCGTAACCATCGATCTGTATAACAACCTTGCAGTGTTGCAGCTTCTGAGCGCCGGTGCTGATAAACACCGCAGTAAAATTGTCTGGGCGTTGCAAAAGCTACTGCCGGATGTGGCAATATTTGAACGCAGCGATGTGGATGTGAGAAGCAAAGAAGGGCTTGAGCCGCTTATTCAGCCCCTACATGGTGACATCCCCAAAGAAGTAGAAATCGTTGAACACGGCGTAAAAATTCTGGTTAACCCGCACACAGGTCATAAAACCGGCTTTTATCTCGACCAGCGAGAAAACCGTCTGGCAGCCAGTCGCTATGCCAATCAGGCCAGCGTACTGAACTGTTTTAGTTATACCGGCACCTTCGCCTGTTATGCCCTTAACGGCGGTGCCTCTCACGTGACTAACGTAGACGTTTCGCAACCGGCGCTGGATATGGCCAGTCGACATATCGAACTCAATGGTTTTGCAGCGGAGCAATGCCGGCAGGTAAAAGGCGATGTCTTTGAGGTGCTGCGCAACTACCATAGCCAACAACAGCAATTTGATATGGTGATCCTCGACCCGCCCAAATTTGTCGACAGCAAAGCTTCGCTGAAACGGGCCTGCCGCGGCTATAAAGATATCAACATGTACGGCATTCATGCCGTTAAACCCGGCGGTAATTTGCTAACGTTTAGTTGCTCGGGCTTAATGGAACAGTCGCTATTCCAGAAAATTGTGGCGGATGCGGCATTGGATGCCGGTCGGCGGGTGCAAATTCTTGAGCACTTATCCCAGGCACCAGATCATCCGGTTGGCCTGAATTACCCGGAAGGCTATTATCTTAAAGGACTGGTATGTGTGGTGCTGTAAGCATTTAGCAGTACATCATACGATGTAAACACCAGCGCTGCCCCTGCAGGTAGCGCTCAGACCGATATCCTTTAGCTTACTTCATTTCAGAGATTTCAACACCCACAATACAACTGCTATCTGACTCTGGTACGCAACGCACCACCTTAGCCACGGCGGATAACGAGGGTATTTGTGAACTGGTTGAATCGATGCTGACGCTCACCTCAGTACCAACTTCAATTGACGGCTCATCGACTTCCAGCGACATACCGGTCGCACTGATATCCTTACATACGGCCTGGAGTGTCCTGCTCGACTCATCATCGATTATTTGTAACTGACACGGAGAGTTCACCATCATCCTGAAAAAGTTGCGCTTATCATCGTATCCTAACATTTACTTACTTCTCCTCTCACCTTAACTGCAAATGGAAAGGCAAAACCGCCCCACTACTAACAAGTTTATAGGGGGACATCCGTGAGTTGTCAATGTAATTTCAGACCAGCCCGAGGGTTAAGTTTAAAATAACGTTATTTGTTGGTTTAAAAAATCCCATGTCTAACCAACTAATAGGCTTCAAGGACGCTTAACACCCGTTTAGCTGAGATCGGATAAGCCGTGCCAAGTTGCTGAGCAAACAAAGAAACCCTGAGTTCTTCAATCATCCAGCGTACTGCCGCCAGCTCGGTGGGCACTTTTTCAGCATGGTATTTGTTCAATACCGTCGCGTAGGCCTGCTCCACTTTATCAAGGGTAATTTGCTGTAAGCGGTCGCGATTGGGGTCGACCGGCAGTTTTTCCAGCCTGCGGGCTAGCGCCTTAATATAGCGGTTCCAATCAGCCAGTCGGGCAAATCCGACCTCAGCCACAAACCCCTGATAAACCAGCGTACCAAGGTGCTGTTTGATGTGATTGAGGCCAGCCACCATGTCCAGTGATACTTTCCCTTTCATTTTCTTCTGGCACTGATGAGCCAGCGTCAGCCCCGTTTCTACCTGCTGTGCAATGGCCAGGACCGACTCGTTAATGTTCGCCCGAACATGATCAAGACAACGGTCGAAGCTTTCTTTATCGCGAATGACCAGTTCGTGCTGAGCCTGGTATTCATGGCTGAGCGCGTCTATGCCAGCCAGAATACAATCGTCGATAAGCGCTTTGATCTGACCAAAGGGATTAAAATAAAGCCCCAGTTTGGCTTTGTTGGGCAGCTTCTGCTCCAGGTAGTTCACCGGCGATGGCATTCCCAGCATTAGTAAGCGGTTAAGCCCCTGCTGATGTAGCGCATTGGCTTTTTCCTGCTCCGCTACCAACTCAATATCCACACGGCCATTATGATTCACCAGCGCGGGATATGCCTGCACCTCAAAGCCGCCGTGTTTCTGGGTAAAGCTGACAGGCAGGCTATCGAAATCCCAGGCAGTGATATCCTTGCGTTCAAGTTCCGGTGTAGCAGCCTGTTCAAAGGTTTCTTTTACCCGCCCTTGCAGTTGGTCTTTCAAGGCTTGCAAATCATCGCCCCGGCCAAGTACATTATTGTCAGCATCCAGCACAGCAAAATGCATTATCAGGTGGTTATCCAGTTGCTCAGGCTGCCACTGGTCGGGCTCTACTCTTATCCCTGTCATCCTCAGCAGTTTTAGGGTCAGTGCATCGAGTAGCTTAATCGGCTTGCCGGACTTTTCTTCCTGTATACGCATGTCTGCCAGTGCCGCCTGGGCGTAATTAGGGGCAGGTACGAAGTTGCGACGCAGGCGTTTAGGCAGACTTTTTATCAGCTGGATCACCCGCTCTTCGCGCAGGCCCGGTACCTGCCAGTCAAAGCCGTCTTCCGCCACCTGATTAAGCAGTGGTAATGGAATGCTAACCGTTACGCCGTCATCTTCAGCGTTAGGCTCAAAATGGTAGCTCAGTGGCAGGGTTATATTACCCTGCTGCCAAACGTCCGGAAAAGCATTGGCCGCCGAAGTGCCGGGTTGCTCGCGAAACACATCCTGCTCGGTAAGACGTAAAAAGTCGGTTGAAGACTGCTGCTTCAACCACTTTTTAAAAGCCGCGTCATTGTTCACCTCTACCGGCAGTTTATCGGCATAGAAATCCACCAGGATTTGTTCATCAACCATGAGATCCCGACGCCGGGTTTTCTGCTCCCAGCCATCAGCCAGCTCAAGCAATGCCTGATTATCCTCTAAAAAGGCATAACGAAGCTTGGTTTCGCCATTAACCAATGCCTCGCGGATAAAGAGCTGATGACAGGTGGCCGGATCAATCTGGCTGTAGGTCACGTAACGCTGCGCCACAATCGGCAGGCCAAACAAGGTCACCCGCTCACTGGCCGTTACTGCACCGCGCTTTTTCGACCAGTGGGGCTCGGCATAATTGCGTTTAACCAGATGCCCGCCCAGTGCTTCCAGCCATTGCGGTTCAATTCTGGCCACCATCCGACCAAACAACTTGGAGGTTTCCACCAGTTCAGCAGCCACAATCCATTTGGGATTCGCTTTAGCCAGACCAGAGCCGGGGAAGATCATAAATTTGGTATTGCGTGCACCAAGGTATTCGCGGTCTTTGTCTTTCATGCCCACATGGGATAACAGACCGCTACACAGTGCCTGGTGGATGGCCTGGTAATCAGCAGCCTGACTGGTAATTCGCAAATCGATTTCGGCAACAGATTTACGTAACTGACTAACAATATCCTGCCATTCGCGCATGCGCAGGTAGTTAATAAAATGACCATGACACCATTTGCGCAACTGACTGTTCGACAGTGCCTTCTGCTGTTCCCGAAAGGCCGTCCACAAATTCCATAAGGCAATAAAGTCAGAGTCTTTATCGGCAAACTCACTGTGCGCTTCATCGGCCTGCGCCCGTTTATCCTGAGGACGCTCGCGGGGATCCTGAATTGATAGCCCGGCAGCAATCACCATCACTTCCATCAGCGCGTTAAACTCACCGGCAGCCACCACCATTCGGGCATAGCGCGGATCCACCGGTAAGCGGGATATCTGCCGACCCAGTTTGGTTAACGCCACCCGGCCTTTTCTACGGGTAATGGCTTCAATTTCTTCCAGCAAACGAAAACCATCGTTAATTTGACGGCTGTCCGGCGGCTGCACAAAATCAAACTGATTAATGTCACCCAGGCCCAGACTGGCCATTTGCAGGATAACTGACGCCAGATTGGTACGCAGAATTTCAGGATCCGTAAACGCCGGGCGGGCATCGTAATCCTGCTCTGAGTACAGGCGAATACAAATCCCTTCTGATACCCGGCCACATCGACCAGCTCGCTGATTAGCCGAAGCCTGAGAGATAGGCTCAATAGGCAGACGCTGCACTTTACTGCGCACGCTATAGCGGGAAATACGCGCCGTGCCGGGGTCGATAACATATTTTATGCCCGGCACTGTTAACGAGGTTTCCGCTACGTTGGTCGACAGTACGATGCGCCGCCCGCTGTGCGACTGAAAGATCCGCTGTTGCTCAGAAGCCGATAACCTGGCATAGAGCGGAATGATTTCGGTATGCCGGTACTGACGGCGACTCAGTGCATCCTGAGTATCGCGAATTTCACGTTCACCGCTTAGAAACACCAGAATGTCACCTGGTGGTTCGCGCATCAGCTCATCTACCGCGTGGATGATACGCTCTACCTGGTCAGCATCATCCTCGGCATCTTGAGGATCGTGATAGCGAATTTCCACCGGGAAGGTTCTGCCACTCACTTCGATAATCGGTGCATCATTGAAATAGCGCGAGAAACGCTCAGGATCGATAGTCGCTGAGGTAATAATGACTTTCAGCTCCGGACGTTTGGCCAGCAGTTGCTTTAAATAGCCAATCAAAAAGTCGATATTCAGGCTGCGCTCATGAGCTTCATCAATAATAATAGTGTCGTACTGATTAAGAAAACGGTCCTGTTGCATTTCTGCCAGCAGCATACCGTCGGTCATCAGCTTCACCAGGCTGTTATCGCTGACCTGATCAGAAAAGCGAATTTTAAAGCCAACTAAATCACCAATGGTGGTATTAAGTTCATCAGCAATACGGTTGGCCACGCTGCGGGCAGCCAGTCGCCGCGGCTGGGTGTGTGCAATGGTACCGGCCACGCCCCGGCCCAGCTCAAGGCAGATTTTAGGGATCTGGGTAGTTTTACCGGAGCCGGTCTCACCGGCGATGATCACAACCTGGTTATCGGCAATAGCCTGTTTGATGTCATCCTTTCGATCGCTGACCGGCAGAGGCGGATAATCTATGTCCGGAATAGACGTCTGGCGTGCCGAGCACTTTGCCACCGACGCATTAATTCGACCGATGATGTATTCAAGTTGCTGCTGATTGCCCTCATTAGTTAAATCGGCCTTTGCCAGTTTTTGTAACTGGCGGCGTAAAGGAAACCTGTCTTTAATGAGACATTGCGGCAATTGACTGAGTAACGCACTGATCGGCGAAGGCTTTGACATAAAAGCAGATACTATCCGGAAACTAAAAACCGCAGCGATCCTAGAAGAACCGCAACCATTTTTCCAGTCTCAATATCACGAATGCCAGTGTGCTGGTCTTTGATTAAGCCAGCATCGCTATATAAATCAGGCGTTATCAGCCTTGTCAGGCCGTTTTGGGATATTCCGCGTGTAAGTGTTTATCGATGGCAAACAGGATCTGACTGCGAGTAATGCAGCCAACCAATTTGTTATCACTGTTAACGACCGGATACACTTTAGGTTTTTCTACCAACAGTTTCTCCGCTACTTCCAGAATCGACATATCATCACGAACCGTCAGTACGGGGGTTTTCATGATGTCACCCACCCGACATACCTGCTCACGGTAATAGGTCGATTCCACCATGGCTTTGATGCAGTCCTGTTCGGATAAAAAGCCACACAACTCGCCTGCACTGTCCAGCACCGGTCCGCCGGACTGTTTGTTTTGCAATAGCATTTCTACCGCTTCAGCCACCGGCATGGACTCGGTGAGCTTAACCGGATGCTGACTCATGTATTTACCTACCAGTAACGATTCCATAAATCCTCCTTTGCCACAATTAAACCTTACGCTCTGCTGTGGCGTGATTGTTATTATCAAGAGGGTGATAGCGCATACTACAGCTATATAACGGGGCTCAAATGCCCGGTTATTAAGACAGCCTCAGGGGCGTCTTGCCCTGTAATAAGCCTAGTTCAGAATGCAATGGAATGTTAGCTTTTTATTAACACTACTTTGGTCGTAATTATGGGGAATTTTAGGAGGATAGAAAGGTATTTTCTGCAAGCCGGTTTACCATAGAAGCGCTACTAGTATCACCTTGTTAAGCATACCGGGCATTAAAAAATAGCAATGCCCGGTATTAGTTTTACTCAACCCATTCTTTGTAAATGCCAACTTTGAGATTACCCTCAGTATCAATTTGCGCCCGGTACATCCCGGCTGAATTAAACACCGCCGCAATATTGCCATCACGGTCAATCGCGATAATACCGCCATCGCCGCCGGCTTCAACCAGCACATCGTTGATCACCGTATTAGCCGCTTTATCAAGGCTGACGCCGGTATACTTCATCCGTGAACAAATGTCTGCGGCCACATGGTAACGAATAAAATACTCACCGTGGCCAGTAGCTGATACCGCGCAGCTGTTATTATCGGCCCAGGTACCGGCACCAATAACCGGCGAGTCACCAATCCGACCATAACGCTTGGCTGTCATACCACCGGTAGACGTGCCGGCGACCAGATTACCCTGCTTATCAATTACCACAGCTCCAACCGTCCCAAAGCGCTCGTTGCCCTGTTGACCGCCATAAGCAATACCCGCTTTTAAAATACGTTCCCGGGCTTTTTCCAACGCTTTGTAACGACGATCAGTATCAAAAATATGGTTATCTACTGGCACCATGCCGCGCGACAAGGCAAATTCCTCGGCGCCTTTGCCACTTAGCATGACATGCGGAGAATGTTCCATAACCGCTTGCGCGGCGGCGATCGGGCTGGCGATGGTTTTAACGCCTGCTACCGCACCGGCATTGAGTGTCCCACCGTGCATCATGGACGCATCCAGTTCATGTTCTCCATCAAAAGTGTATACCGCGCCAATACCGGCGTTAAATAATGGCGATTGCTCCAGCACCTGAATGGTTTCTACCACAGCGGTTTCACCATCTACGCCGGACTCGAGTAACGCGTAACCTTTCCTAACCGCTTCGGTGAGTTTCGCAACGTAGGCTTTCTCACGCTCCGGGGTCATGTTCTTTTTTAGTATTGTGCCGGCACCACCATGAATGACAATGGCAACATCAGCAGCCAGGGCCTGAAAGGATAAGCCCAGTACGCACAAAGAAGCGGCCAGAAGCGGTTTCATAGATAAATGATTCAACATTAATGGTTCCCCCAAATTATTATCATTGTGTGATTTACTCTACTGCGTATTGCCTGCGGCGACCAGAATCATTCAACCTGAGATACCGGGACTTCCTCCCGAACACGGATTTTCTGGCTTCTCCCCCAGTTAACCATGTTAGGATGTCGCTATAAAAGCAAAAGCGTTACGGATTAAACGACCTAAACCATGAGTACTACCAGTTCTGCAACCTTCCTCTGGCATGATTACAGCACATCACTATAAACAAAGGGCTTCAATCCTATTTTAAAAATATTCAACTCAATTTCGACACAATTTTATAAAAACGCGCTTTTAGCACCGGGACCGTACTTGAACCGGCTTAGCAAAAATACCTGTCGGCCTGAGTCGCTTGTTATCAGGGTTGTGTAGAGGTGGTCACAGACTAACCCCGACTAAAACAGACAGAAAGTGACCCCATTATGACCCCAAAATGAATCATCCTTAAGGTTTAGTTTTTTACTATGCAGCGCCCTGCATTATTTCCAAGGTATTTGCCCAAGTCCTCTTTATCTCTCCCTGATAGCCTCTTACAAAGTGAATTGCGGCAAACGGGAATCCTATATCAAAACCTATTGAACGACCGGTTCCAAAAATCAATTCTTCTTTTACACCAGATTTTTCTTTCACCAACATTAATCGAGGCTGAGAACTGTAAAGCTTGGATAGTGGTAACAGTAAAACGGTATTCTCCGCAATATCAAAACAATGACTCATTACATCCGTAAGAATGCTGTAAGGAGGATTTGTTACGATCCAGTCAACCTTATCGCTGTATTTAAAAAAGCAACGCCCCTGCTCTATCTCGCACCAATCAGATCCAGGCATTAAATTAAAAAAAGCTCCATCCCCTTTGAATGGCTCCAATATCTTACCAACTGGATTGAAGTGTTTTACCACAGCTGCCGCTATCAATGGATTTGTATAGTGAATATCCGAGTAACCAGATAAACTAACAGTTTTCACCATAACTTACCGTTTCCGTTAAATTTATTTAATGCCGTAATGCGATTCAAGTTTGGTTACTTCGTCCGGGTTTTCATCCCGCCATTGCTGCCAGCTTTCTTCTGTTAACTTCCACTCTACCCACTCTTTCAGATCAGGCTTGCCAGCAAACGGGGCCTTGTCTGCAGGCGTTCACACTCGACCGGGGTAAGGCGTCGCACCTGATAATTATCAAGAATGCTCGGTGCTCCTTGCCCCGGTTTTCCACCACCAGTTGATATGGCACCAGAAATCTGCCCGTCACCATTTTCAAACCTGACTTCTGCCCGTGAGTTTTCTGCAAAAGCTAAAACATGAGGCTTATCCCCGCCGCCTTGACTCGCCTTTAATGCGGGTGATATCGGGCCACCCAATTCAGCAGTTGCGCCACCTTCCCGGCCACGCAAACTGACAGATTGCACCGAATTAAAAACAACGTTTTCAGCGCCATTATTGCGACCTAAAGAAAAAGCTACGTATTTATTGGTGCCTGGGTCTTGTGTGCCGTGAACAACTAAATCTTTTGCTGACTTATAATCTCTCGCTGAAAGTGTCGCTGAAACGTCACCAGTGCCATACTCACCTGATGATTGATAATCAAAAGTATCAATAATAAAATTATCTGAATCGGCGCGGTGACTGTGGTTAGCTTGTGCGCGAAGCGACCTTGCTACACTGCTTTCAATGCCTGCACCAGCAATTCCGGTAATTTCTTCCCTCGCTTCTCTGCTCGGCGCAATATCCCTGCGCACGCTGTCTGACTCAAAAAGTACTTCTGCGGGATTAAACCCACTTCTAGCACTTGCCACAACGAACACACGTCGGCGTCGTTGGGCCACTCCGAAATATTGGGCATCAAGGGTTCGCCACGCGACTGTTCTTTTGGGTCCAACAATACAACCACCGAGCGACCACTTTGGGATATGCTGGCTATTTTTTTTATCCCATCGCCAGTGCTTGGCTGATTTTCCTGATGCTGGCTTGCCTGGTGGGGTAATTTCATCATGCTCACCGACAAGCCCAGCGAGGAAGCAACCAAAGGCATTGTCTTTGTCTGAGAGTACGCCTGGTACGTTTTCCCAGACGATGATACTGGCGGGTTGTTTGTTTCGTTGTCGAATAAAGTCGTTTGCATCACATAGCCTCATATAGCTAAGGGTTAACTGGCCCCTGTCATCGTCCAGACCTTCACGTAATCCGGCCACTGAAAACGCCTGACAAGGTGTGCCAGCGACTAATACGTCAGGGGCAGGCACACTGCCCCACAGTACCTTTTGGTGAATACGTGTTAAATCGCCAAGGTTTGGCACCTGCGGCCAATGGTGAGCCAGTACCGCACAAGGAAAGGGCTCTATTTCTGCAAACCATGTAGGCTTCCAACCTATTGATTCCCAAGCTAGTGAGGCAGATTCGATACCGCTGCAGGCTGATCCGTAAGTAAGCATTTTACCACTTTTTAAAACCGTTTACCGTGTAAACAAATAATAGTATAATCTGTTTACCGTGTAAACAATGATTCGACAAAAGTTTGTTTACCGTGTAACTTTTAATTATTATCCGGGGCTTTTAGCGTGGAACAATCAAACGAAGTGGCTCAGAGCAAAGAAGAACGCCAGCAAACCATTGCCAATGCGCGGTTAAAGCATCACCAGGAACAGCTGAAAGTAAAAAGGCGGCTGGATGCCTATGTATTGCCCGAAACCAAAGACACGCTGAAAGACATTAAGAAGCGGTATAAATTGCGCAATGAGGGCGAGGCCGTGGATAAAATGGCTGAGCTGGCGAAGAAACAAGACTGATGCGCGAACTGTGGGCCACCAAAAACACGTACACCGTATTCAAAGACGGTGAGCCCGTTGGCTGGATACGCTTTGTACGCTGGGAGGCTCGCCCGGGGTGGTTTATTGAAGAATTATCGGAGGGGCTGCCGGTGACCCTGGCGGATTTTGATGCCGATGCGGCCCGGGCGAAACTGGATGCCGCGGGTTACACTTACGAACCCGGGGATAACAAACCCAAGTATCTTTACAGTTAAACTTTCCGTTAAATATTGGTGGTGAAATGAGTATTGATTTTTATGAATTGCCAGAAATTGAAGATAATCAAGTAATTAAACTTTTTGATAAAGATGACTGCTTTGTTGTTGTTGCTAAACACAATACCCTTGGCGGTGTTTGCGATTGCTGTAGAAGGTTAGACGAATCTGATTTTGTCAGGTTTGAAATTGTAACAATTGAATAGACTTTCCGTTAAATGTTCGCAGCAGTGTTTTATATTCGCAGCTGCTCCGAACATTTAACGGAAATTGACTGAACGCCATTATTATATCATCGAGCGAATAGCACGTTTTATAGGACGTGGTACCAGCCGGCGAATAATGCCGCCATCATCCAGCGTAAACCCATTGAGATAGAAACTAACTGAACTACTCGCTGTGGCCCCCTCACTGTCTGTCACTGTCAGGCGGAACGTCAGTTGTTGCGGGGCTGTATCGGCAGGCACGGTAAACGTTGCGGTGTCGCTATTCGCCCCGGCTAACATCATCGTATCGCCTCTAGTTTGCGTCCAGGCGTAGCTAACAATAGGATTATCACCAGTTGATGAGGCACCAGATAACGTGCCTGTGTCGCCGTCATCCAGTTTGTTGTTTGGCGTTGTGGCGATAGCAAAGAGATCGTTTGTCGGTGCCTCTGTCGAAACCGTTTCAAATGCGCTGGCGTTAGATAGCCCGTTAGGGCCCTCAGATTTAGCATAGACGTCATATGCTGTATTATACGCTAAACCGCTAAACACACCGGTGTCTGATTCGATACCGTTACAGAAGTACCTGTACCCCGCCGCCCCTGCTACAGGATTTGCAGTCACGGTAATAGTATTACCGCTTACAGAGGTAGTTATTGTAGGAGCTTCAAGCTGTGTTGGTACAACGTTAGAATATTGACGAACCCGTACAGCATGGAAGCTAATTTCTTCATCCTGTACTGGAGTAGTATCAATGATTACACCTTCAATAAAGGGTACTAAAGCCTGAGTGTAGTCAAAACCAGTAATGTCGATATCGTATAGTGCAGCACTACCTGCCATAAAACTCATTTTGTTCTGGAACGGACAGATACGTAGACCAAAGTCAAATTTAACAGTAGCACGTTCCTGGCCAGCTACGTTATTAACTTGTCCAATTCGTTGTTCGCTGACATTGACAGTAGTAGTGCTACCATCAATAGTAGCCTTCATCTGAACGGCTATATCGTCAGTAGAACTGGATGCTGCACTTCGTGAAGGGAAGAATATCGACAATACATGATTGCCAGTAGCATCCTTCAGACCACAACGAATAGTTTGCCGCGCCTGTGAGTTCTTACCAATACGTTCGAAGTCAATTTGAGTAATATCATTGGCTTCGAGGTCCACAGTAGTAGAGAACTCCGCAGATGCAGTATCTTTAGTCTGAGGCAACGTCAGATTAGTAAGGTCACGATATGCCTCTGTTTTAGTACTGGTTGTGTGAGAGTAAGTAGCATTCGGAGCTATAGTGGCGCCATCAGTAATACTTTCAAACAATACATCTTCTGAGGCATATGGGTAGAACAACTGCCACGTATGAGGAACATCTACTATTTCAGCTATACCGATACTAGAATATCCGTCTGTATCAGTAGAGGCTGTGAATAGATAAAACTTACCACGCCATGCAAACTCCATTGGAGTCATAGCTTGGTCGTAGTCGTACTCCCCAAAAGAGCCAGGCTCGTAGTAAAAGTTAGGAGGTGACACTGGGCGAAACTCGTGGTCTACTAATAGCTCACAAGGACGGCGCATAGTTGGACCTGTACCTGCTGGCTGAGGCAAGTAACGTGCAATTACCCGGTAGTACTGTCCTTCCTTGCGTGCAGTATGAACCAGGTCCAGTGGATACTGCGAGCCTGTCTGTGTCCCAAAGTTAAACGGCTGTAGGTCGATAACATTACGACGATAGTACTTGTATCTATCCCAAAATTTACCATCATCAGACGTTACAATGTAGCGGCCTGCATTGTCTTCTACAAAGGCACCACCTTGTAGTACAACACCTATGTAATTAGCTGCTATTTCATCGAATGGATTCTTACCACTGAGCAGATATCCAGAATGTCCATCCCCTGGAAGTTCAGTATTCTCATACCGTACTGAGGACGGAGTACCTGCCACAAAATCTACACCATTATCACTTGTAGTGTAGAAAGTGGTTTGTGCATCATTAGTCAATGCACCTGCCGCAGTATTTTCGTGATAAGAGAGTACAACTTCTCCACCAATAAGCGTAGGCGTAGGCGTTTCAGTTTGATTCAGATTACCAGTAAATATTGGGTTAGTCTTTTTATCAATGTGATCAAACTCTGGACGTCCACTAATATCGTCCCACTCATGCCACGCATTACCGTCAGTGATAGGCCCCAGAGCTTCTTCATATACTCGTAGCCAGATGCCCCCAGTACTACCGCCAGTCGCGTGGTCAGTAGAGCTATCTAACTTTACTGGATATTGCTCATGAGGCCAATTAGGTATACCAGCAGTAGACATAGGGAAGGGCCAAAATTCTTTCCCGAACGCCATAGTAGAAGGGCGCCGGAATAACACGCCCAGTTTATTAATAGACCGTTTCAGTCCAGGATACGGATAGGGTAATGCCCCTTGAGGTGGGTCGTATGTAGCTTGTGAACCGTAGTTATTAGCTGGACCATAATAATTATACATTTAGACACCTACAGACTTTAATTTCACGCTGGCGGATAACTCGTTTACCTCATCCATTACTATCCACCATACATCTGAATTCTGCGGTAGTGTGCCAACAGGGATGTTAACCACTGCATTACCTGCTGAATATGTGACGTTGCCTGTAAAAACAACAGTGTCACTAGAGGTATCAATTATCCGGGTATACACACTGCCGTCAGGCAGATCATTGTCAGAATTAAACGTTAGACGGCTGTTAGTTACAGTTGGTCCAGCTGGGATGGATTCTATTGTCAAATCGTCGGCCTCACAGCCAACGCCAGTTAACACGATGCCGTGCCGGCCACTCGCTACAACATTGCTGTTAGGATGGGCATAGGATGTGGATATAAGGAGCTGTTCAGCCGTCTCGGCTGTTAGGTCTGTTACATAAATCTGTATGTCAGATCCGTCAAATACCGCCCTGAGTCGATATGTTTTACTAGGGCTGAAATCAGGTATAACCGTTCCGGCTATTCTGGTCGGAGAACCATTCTCTACACTGACCAGAATGACCTCGTTTTGACCATTACCACCTTTAATCCAAATGTTAAAATGGTTATTTGCATCCAGGTGATGAAATACAATACCGTTTGATTCAGGGCTGCCGTTTGGATAAATAGTTACACTAACCTCGTCGGCCGCACTACCCTGAGCAGTTACAAAGCTGTAACCGTATGGATTTCGAGTCAGCTTGCGTAAACGCCCACCAACAACTGACAAAGATGTTGCAGGGTCCTCACGGCCAGAATAAAGCAATTCTTGGTTAACTATCTCACCGTCTGATTGGGTAAATGTATAAGTGGCCATGATGTTTACTCCTAAAAGTGGCGCACACAAAACAGCAGTGGTGGATAAATCACCACTGCGCTATACTCAAAATTTAGTTATTTAATTGGCTTGTTTGTTGATGGGTAAATATAAAAAAAGGCAACTGCTAAGGAAAATTAAGTACGTAATTGCTTTGCTATTTGGGTTGGTTATACCGGCTTTTATCGGCGTTACTAATGTCTACCCACTACCTTGGTAGCAATTAACTAAATCCACTATTTTTAGCAAAAATAAATCACTCAAATACAAAGGAGCTATCATGAGCGACTTAGAAATATTCTTCTATTACTTTGTAGAAAGGGGGTTGTATCTATTACCGATGAATTTAGTTTTAATAACCATTTTTTCAGTTATTTTTAAAAACCCGTTAAGCTCTACAAACATTAGAAATAGAAAGCTCCATTTTATTTACTTTCTATTAACATCAATAATTACAAGCATATTTACATACATTGGTAACTTCGCTGGAAGTAAAATTTCAATTATTGAGGTACCTTTATTTGTGATGTCAGGCATTGCAATTATTTATGTTTGCTACACCCCTGTATACTTGGGGGTAATATACTTTAAAGGTGGAAGTAAGGCCCCGGTTGATTAGTCCTCTTTCCTTCGGTTGTAAATAGCGTTAAACCTGTCAACGGCGTTATCCATTTGCTTTTCAATTTGTTCAACTTTGACTTTATTTTCTTTCTCGATGTAATAATCGCGTCGCTTCCGGAGGACCTTTAATCGCTTTTTAGTAGACCTAGCCCGCTCCACTAGGCTTAGAGTGCCTTTGTGCTTTTTCATAAACTCAAGGCGATCTCTACCTTTTAATGAGTCAAGTTCAGCGCGAATAGTTTCTACCTCATCCAATCGTTCATAGAATTTTTGCTGGTCGCCATAATCATTCGTTTCACCATAAAAGCGGCGAAGGAACGGGGTTCGACTGGGTTCAAATTCACCTTTTGTGGCTCGAGCTGTAGTTTCTGCTGTGTTCATTGCGAAGCGGCCCACGCCGCCGCCAATGTATTCAAGCATGTAACGGATTGATTCTGGATGAACATCTACCACACCTTCTCGGTATTCGCTTCCGCCCGTTAATTCATTGAGCCATAGAGCAGTATCTTTGTATGCCTGATTGGTTGATTTGAAATACGTTGCCGCGTCTGATTTTTTAGTGTCAAAGCGATCATTACTGTCGTTGTAAATGCGACTGCCAAAGAAATTGGTATTGGTTACCAGGTCGGTCGCTGGCTTTCCTATTTGCGGCATCACCGTTTTAACAGTGGTTTCCAATCCATCACTTCCCTCAGACAAACCAAGCGGAACGAATGACCCCATAATAGCTTTAACCAGGAAACCAACATTCTCTGACAGTTCCCCCCCGTTCACATAGGATTCAGCAGCTACGCCAAAGTTACCAAAAATGTTGTAACCGTAAGGCATTGGAAAGGTAACGTAATCCTTGCCGCCCGGCACCATGATCACAAAGTTACGCTCTTTCACATGATTAGGTAATTTATCCCAGTAGCTTTCTCCATCATCATCCTCGCCAGCTATCAGCCGATTGAGATAAGCCATGGCAAAGGATATGCCTGAAATCGTAATGCCAGCCTTTTGAGCAAGATTGAGCTTGCGCTTTCCGTTAACGGTTTTTGGTGTGAAAATCGCTCGAGCAAAGTTGGCGGTACCCTGTATGCCCGCGTTAGCAAACAGGTAAAGTGAGTTAAGCCAAGTGCCGCCCTGACCCTTGCGGTTAAAGTTAACAGTTAGATTCTTGGCCAGAACGCCTGCCTGATGCTTGCTTATGCCATTATCCATGGCATTTTTATACACAGATAAACGAATGGCATTCTCTACGGCGGAGTTGTAGTCTTCAATGAACTGCCAGGCATCACGCGCATATTTCTCAATGCCTTTTTTAGTCTGCAGCGTCATCATTTTCTTTAAATCTCTGGACTGTGTTTCCAGATCTTTCATATCAAAGTAACCGGTCTTGGCGCCAGACTTTCTAAAATCATCGAAATGACCGGACCAGATAGTGTCTGTGCGGTTGTCGCGCAGCGCCCGGCGTATCCCCATGAATGACTTAGGTAAGTCCTTAATAACGCCGGCGCTAAAGGATTTAATATCCACGCCTTTAATGCGGCCGTCATCCACATCACTTTCAGCTGCCAGGTTATACAGCGCGGTTTGCACATCGCGGGTAAAGTTGGTCAGCATGAATTCAGGGTTGGCAGACGTTGAAACTGTTGCCAGATACCGGTTAACCATGCCCAAGGCACGGGTAATGCGATTACCGTTATCAACGCCGACATTTTTCATTTGCATCGCCAGTACCGGATCATCCAGTTTAACGAAATACTGACTACCGCCGCGCTTGGTGGCAAACCACTCTGACGTTGGGTTACCCGCAAGGGCTGACATTTCACCGACAGTCATTGGTCCTTCAATCACCTTTCCGTCTTTGTCGGTGGTGCGCTTCATTGGTCCTTGTGTGGTGTAGACGTTCCATAATTCAGGGTTGGGTGCAACGTCTATCAAATCCAGTAGCGCATTCCCTACTTCGTTTTTGTGCCCCCTGGTAATGGCTTTTTGAGTATCAGCAAAGGCATGCAACAAAGGACTTTCAGCCTTTGATTTACGGCCCAATGCGCGAATACTCTCTTTACCCTTAATATTAAAGCCCATACCGGTACCCTTGGGCTTGCCGCCTTCATCCTTGGCCTGGCCTTTTAATGGCACGTAATGATCGTAGCTACTCTGCAGGCCGCCAAAGGTTTCTTCATCAATAAGCCCCTGTTCAAGCATCTGCTGAGTGCGAGCGTCAATCATTTCACGGACAGTGCCGGCCAGTTTTTCAAATTGCTTTCTGCGCGGATCCCGGTTTACCGCCTGGACAATGCCGGCCGCTTCAGCATCAGTCATGCCTGAGCCGGCATTCATTTCTGGGTTGATAGTGTTGATATACGCATTGCGTTCCGGCGCATGCAGCGCATAAAGGTAAAGATCCAACTCACTTTGCTCGATGTTGTTCTTTGCCATGCGCTCTGCGATGGGTTCAAGGTAGTCATTCTCCAGCTGCCTGAAATCTTCCTCTACCTTGCCGTAATACAGCGATTCCTTGCCATATACGTCAGCGTTATCAGGAATAGCAGTTCCAGACTTCCTGATCTCTGTCTGCGCACGCTTAACCCGGTTGAACTTGTCCTGGATAAAACGCAAGGCATATTCCGTTTTGGTTTCTTCTGGTAAGGTGAACGGTGCGGCATCATCGGTGGTGCGAAACATGATGTTATTTGTTGGTACATATCCATTGTAAGTTGAGTTGTACTTTAACCTTGATAATATTTTGGGGTTTTTAAGCAAAGGTTCACCGTCAGAACCTTTACCAACTTCTTCACCTTGTACTAAGTAGACTTTCGCACCATCAATGACATAGCTCATGTGGGCGTCAGATTGTATGTTGCCTGACTCATCAAACTCAAAAGCGCCTTTTAATTTATGAAATTTTGCTCTGAATACACTTACTCCTGCTTCAAGTCTTCCATTGGCATGATTTTTTGACTTTCCACTTTCCGGAAGCTCGTTGAATCTAATGAAAGTGTCTTTAAACTTATTTTCATTCTCTTTGACTTTTTCGCTAACTTGTTTAGCTGCTTTATTAAGTGATGATAATTCTTCTTCTGTTGGTGAGGTTATCCAATCTTTACCCGCACCTATCAATTCTCCATCCTCATTATATTTCGCCCAATGAAGACTGTTAGGTATAGCTAAACGAAACCCACTATCTTCATCAACAAATTTAAAATCAAACCCATTTATGCTAAATACTTCTATAGTTTCACCTTTTTCTTTAATGTTTTTTAAAGTGATACTATCAACCTTTCCGCCGTTCCTGTCGCCAATCATAAAGCTGGTTCCACTTTTTTTCTTAGAGCCTTTTTGGGCCGCGTTTCTAGCCTGTCTGAGTAGGTAGAATAAATCGCTATCCTTGATCTTGGCAAGACCGGGCAACCCTAACTTGCGTAGCCCGGCGCGGATCATGCCAAGTATTTCACGCGCAAGACGTTTGACGCTGGGTTTATTGTCTTGCTGCATGTGCGCTAACAGTTCATCCATGAGCACACGGTTTTTAATTTCCTGCGGTATATTTGTTCCCTCAAGGCCATCAATGTAGCTGTCAAGATTGATGCCGTGTCGCTTAGATGTATCGCGCAACCCCTTGAGTCCACCATTGGCAATAAACAATTCATTTAGCTTTTTAGTGACATTCTTGCCAAACAGGTTTGCTATACCCTGGTGCCCGTAAACCTCATGGAAAAGCGTTGTTTCAATGTCCAGTTCACTGCTATGCTTATCTAACACAACATGCACTTTACCTTTATGGAATACGCCTTTTACTTGATACTCAGCGCCCTGGGCTTTTGCGGCCTCTTTTATTTCCTGAGGAAGATCGTCATACGTTCCGGAAACAATAACGTCACCCAGAGCCGTGCCACTGAGCCCACCGGTAAACCGGTCGATGACTTTATTAGCATCAGCACGACTGATGGGCATATCACCGGTACCACTGCCGACAACACCCGAGTCAAGCGAGAATAAAGCGACATTACCATCTTCTGTTTGTTTACTCTTGATAGTTCGGAAAAATCGATCGAACGCCTTATTAATTTTTTTAGCTTCAGATTCTGTAGGATATGGATAAGTACCTTCGTCAGTAGCGTTCCACCCTTTTTCACTCACAATGTTAGCTAGGTAATCATTTGACTGTTTTGAGTCATCCAACTTATCAATAATGTATCGCTCAAATGAGCGGGCTGACATTTCTACCTTAGTGTCCCAATAACGTTTACTGTGGCGTTTATCCAACTCACCGCTTCGAGAAGGCAGAGATGTATCTTCAATAGCGTTCATTACATTAATAAATGCCTCGCGCATTTCGGGGCGAATACCATCAATGCGTTTATATCGATTTTCATGAGTCATATATGACTCTTTGCCGGTCGCGCCAGTGGCAAAATAATTATCCAGCGCGTGGAACCACTCATGCGCCAAGGAGCCAGAGCCTGATTTTTTTGTAAGGTTAATGACCATTCTTCCTGGTTCGTAGTGTGCAGCTGCAACCATGCCATTTCCACCACGACCACGCGCACCAAACGCTAGGCCTAATTTACCATTGAGCGATAACGCGCGAGGTGGGATGCCAAGCACTTCAGCAAGATCGATTAGCCCGTCATAAGCCTGATTTAAATCCTGCTGCCGGCGTTTGTTTTCAACATAATTACCAAACTGAACCCCGCGGAAACCGAATTCTTCCGCAAACAACTCTGGTGTAACGTTCCCCTCAAATCGAGCAGGGCCAACACGCTTTCTATTCTCAGGGCGTCGCATTTCTGGCGTTTCTTTCATTTTCGCCAGTTTCATTTCTATTTCATCGCGGCTATCACGTAAAGCAGCTCTGGCGTCAACAATATTATCGTACTCAGCAATCCTCAGAACGCCATTTGCACCTTTCCAACCAAGGAAATAATTTTTATCGTATCGATCCTGATAAATAGATATTTTTGTTTTCCGCCTGGTAGGCTGGCCATCTTCTTTTTCTAGTTGGCTTTTTAAGAATTTCACTGCCTCCGCTTCAGTATCGAATGAAAGGTCATACAAATCTTTTCCGTCGCGGCGAATAAAGAATTTCGTTTTTGGTGTATCGTATTTTTCACCACGAAACATGCTGAAGCTACCAGAATCAATACGCCAGCGTTTACCTGCTTTCTTTATCGCTTCAGGCTTAACCCCTTCAAATGCGTCAACTGACTCAGAAATACCACTAAATCTCCCACCCATTGACCGGACTTTTCGTTTTGCTTCATCGATTGTTAACGTACCATCAGTTAATCCGCTTACAGTATTTCTTACTTTATTTACGGTTTCAGTCCATCGTGGCATTTTATAGCGCGTTCGAGGCTTGCTTGGAATGCTGTCTTTCAGCATTGAAATGAAGCCGAGAACTTTTTTATCTGCACCATCTTGAGCCATTTTTTCATAGTTAGGGTCAGGGAATGATTTGCTAAGCGGAACTTCTGAAACGTCCATTTCCTCTTTAACAGCATCACTAAATCCAGACCAAACATGCTTTCTGGCGCCATGAAGCTTTTCGCCAAAATCGTCAATTTGCTCGATCACCTGATCTTTGCGGCCTTTCGCTTTTGACTCTACTGGCAATGTAAAAGGCTGCTTTGATTTACGTGGGCGCTGAGTCCAAGCCTTAAAGTCATCAACGTTGGTTTCGGTAATCTCGCCCAGGCCATTCCAGTTTTCATCATAATTGGATAAATAACCCTTTCTGGCTGATTCGACATTATCAAAGCCCATCATCACTTTAACTTCGTCAAAATTACCGGTGGCCGGATCAATCTGATCAACAACAAATACTTTCTGGCTGTCGGGATTGTCGCCAATAAAGACGTCAATCGAATCACCATCAGCACCGGTGGTGCCTTTAATGTCGCCGTAATGGTGTTTCATCTTTGAAGACCACTCATTACCATCAGGGTCGATACCAGTGCGCGTGGAGCCTTTTGGGTTCTCAATGGAAATATCAAAGCCGTGAAGTTTTACTTTACCCTTCTTATAATTGCCGGCTTCTTTCTGCGCCTGCGTGGGCTCAGGAAGGTTATTAGTGGGGCTGGTAGCCGCCTCGTTTGCGGCGGCTTCAATTACTGCTGATTGGTTTTGTGGTTCAGTACCTGTTTGCCAATTTCCACTTTCCATAGCATCTTCATTGCTACCGGTAAGCAACTGGTCTTCACCAGTTGCTTCATATCCTTGATTCGATTTTCCAATTAACTGATCAGGTGAAACAGATCCAGCTTCCCCCAGCAACAAACGATTACTACCTGGCGTATAAACCTCTCCACTGTTTCCGGGAGACTTTTCTTTTTTCACTGTGGTGCGTTTGTCAATCGAAGACTGCGAGATTTCTTGCGCTGCTCCTTGCTGTTGCAGAGTTTCATCATTGCTTCCATCAACCGTCCATCCATAACCCCCATTAATTTTTACTACGGTGGGATTTAGTCCTTTCTCTCTGGCACTGCGAAACTCTTTCGTCAACTCAACTGCACGACGACCACCAAACGGCTTGCCATTTCGCTTAACCTGCACGTTGCGGCTATCCCCGGAAAACACTATATCCTTGTCAGGCAATTGACGCTGCGCACTCTCATTGACCTGATCAGCGAATGCCTGGGCCTGCTGCATAGGCCGGCCATCTTCGCCATAAATCACATCAGAGCGATCCGGTAATCGACGTGGCCGCTCAAACTGACCATCGATTATCGGGGCGTCAAACGCAGCACCAACGGGCACTGAATTAGGTGTTTCTCGGTATTGTTCGTATTCACCTTCGTAGGTATAAGGCTGCATCTGGCCACGGTATGGAATGTCATTTTGACCAAACTGCCAGTTAGGTTGCCAGGTCTCTGCGGTTTCGCCGGGTATAACAGTCACATCACTGGTGTTTAGCGCTCCATCTGGTTCAGGCTGAATGTGTGCGAACGGATCCGGCGTGATATTTTCGGTTAAGTCGGTTTCTTCGGTGTCGCTAAGTTTTGGCGCTGGCTCACCACGGTACTTTTTGTAAGTCGCTTGACCTGCCTCAGTACCACCACGGATGGTGCCGCCCACGGCAGCGCCTCCTACAAATGCTTCGTCCAGATTTTCAAATTCATCAATTGACTTGCCAGTCCCCCATTGCGCTAACGCTTCTTGCCCCGTTTCGGTTACGCCTTCGCCCAGTGCAGATTGGCCAATGCGTTTTATTACGTTTTTACCTTCGCCACCAAACACACGGCCAAGTGAGGATTCAACGCCCAGCCTTTCTAATCCGGCCTGACCAAACCCAGACGCGGCTGCTCGCCAAGGTTGCTTTTTGTCTTCTGGCTGTGCCTCATATGCCTCATTCGACATACCCACGCCCATGGCAAACAATGCGGCAGGGTTTAGCGCTGAGGCCATCATAGGGATAGACTGAGCAGTCATTTCACCCACATAACTTGCAGCATCACTGACAGAGCCGATATCCTTGTAAGACTCTACGGTAGGCGAGTACGCTTGCTGCTCTTGCTGATTACGTCTTATGCCTTCATCGGCCCATTGAGATAACGAGCCACCTTGACCGATAGCACGCCCTATTGCGTTGGTCTGCTCTTCTTGTGGCACACCAACATCAGTAAAGCCTTTTACGGCGCGATAACCTAACTCTTGAAGTTGATCAACACCGGCACCCAAAGCAGGCAATATGCCCGATTCGCCTTGTTGGGCATCTGGCAAATCAGCAAACGGGTTATTCTGTGCGTCAGGAAGATCAGCAAATGGGTTATTCTGGTCAATAGCCATTTATCACCTACAGGTTAATTTGGTCTTGTGGAACGCCCATTTCAATAAGGCGTTGAATGACAGCGTTGCGATCTTTGCCGCTTTGAATTGCAGAGGCAGCTTGTTGTAACACTTGGTTATACTGGCCATCAGGCTGCTGGGTTTGCGAACTGGCCGGCCCTTGTTGTGAGGCAGGCTGGTTATTTTCAGCCATCAAATACCCGGCATACTCTTGTATGATGCTTTGGGTTAACTGCTGGCGTTCTGCCGGATTGTCTGAGTATTGCGCGTCCTCCCATCGCGGATCGTTTTGAGCTAACTCAAGCGCATTCTTTCTAAGCGTTGCTCCGCTGGGGTCTTTCTGCGACATATAGCGGGCCCGCACTAATTCTTCTGGGCTTATCCCGGTCATTTGCGATAACATGATGATTGTCTGCACCTCCGCAGGGACGTTACTTCCTTGGCTCGACGTTTGAACCCCTAGCGCCCTGTCAGCACTTCGGTTTAATTGATCGTAAACACCGCTGCCTTCCATTGTTTTAGCCATATTCCTCATGACCGCTGCAGTTCCAAGTAATTCATCGCCTGTAAAAACTCTATCAGGATCATCAGGGTCAATGCCGCGCATCTCGCTAATGTATGACGTGTACGCCCCTTTATCGGTAGTGACTCTAACAGGTAACTTCGTCGAACCGCCATCCAACTGCTCAAACCCCACAATGGAAATATCGCGGATCACGCCGCCATCACGGCCCTTCATTTTCCCGACATTTCGATTTAGTTGCGATTTAAACAAACCGTTTGCGTTAGCTATGGCGGCAGTATTATCGTTTTTATCAATACTATCGCCGAGTGCAATTGCATATTGCCTGCCTAACTCGTTCTGCATAAGCTCAAGATTGGTGCCTTTAAAGCTTTCATCCTGATCAAAGCCTTCCCAGTTACCCGTTGCTCTGTACATATTCAGTCGCTCTAATGCGTTCTTTTTGGCGCGATCCGTTTTGGCTGAATTGAGATTGAACTCGGCAGCACTGTTTTTCGTTTTGGCGGTTTGATTTTGGGTTTTCATGGTATCAAGATTAATACCGCGAGTTTCATCCCGGTACGCGTTTGCACTGGGCAGATCGTCGGCCTGATTTTGCAATAAACTATTATTTAACCCCATTCTCTCCATGCTGGCGCCGTGCTGCTCTTCCTGCATCCCCATGCGCTTGCGTTGCAATCCCATTTGCTGGTCAAACCGCAGATCGCTTTCTTCATTGCGATAGTGCCGGTCCATCATGTTAAAGCCGGTGCGAAACCCTTGAACCAAACTCATTAGAATAACTCCGATAGTAATAACGCGGCACCCAAACCAATACCGCCTGAGGCAAGTGCTGATAACCCCATTGATGCGCCGGCCACACCACTGGCCATATTTGCGCCGATAGTAGCGCCGGTCGACAGCCCAACACCGGCGTTTGTTTTCTTGGCGGCAGCATCGGCGGCTTGAATATTTTTATTGGCAATGTTACGTTGTGTTTCGGATTGAGCCGACTGACGCATTCCTGACAAAGCTCTTTGCTTTGTAGCCATGCCTGTATTTACCACTCCGTATCCCATGATTACCCCCCGTAGGTGCCATTGCTGAAGTTTGAGCGTGAACCGGCCGCACCGGTAATCAATCCCATTCGCTGATCTTGATTTGCCAGGCGCGTGTTATTTTTTGCATCAGCCAATGATAATGCCTGCCGCATAGAGTTTTGCCGTGATGACTTGGCTTGCTGCTGGGCATTCTGCTGCACCCCGTAGCGGCTCATTTGCAGGCTGCCTGCACTCATTTGCGGATTGCTAAATGACGCAACGTTACTTGCAGAAATGCGTGACAATTGTTCGTCCAGCAACTCTCTTGACTGGGCCAAGTCAACCATGCGCTGCTCAAAAGGCTGAAAACGCTGCAGGTAGTCACTGTATTGACTGTCAATAATGTTGGCGTAAGTTTTCGACGCATAATCATCATCGTCAGGGCTAACATAACCGCCGCTTGCCTGACCAATCTGGCTGGAGTACTGCCCTCTTAAATTGTCATAAAAATTCATTGGCCACCGCCTGAATTACTGGTCTGGAGCCCATAACGCGTACCAGCCCCGACCACTGCCCCGGCTAATTCTCTGTTTTGGTCTCGCTTGTTAAGCGCCAATCTTGTGTCGTTGTAAGCTTCTTGACTGGATAAACTGGCCATATCCGCCATACCACCAACGGCCGTGGTTGCCTGCCCCTGCCCCATGGCCACAACATTGCCTATTTCGCCGAGGTAGCGATTTTGCTGCCCTACTTGTGCCCGGCTGATATTGTCGACTTTCGCACCACGCTTATTGGTGTCCAGCCCAGTCATTGCTTCTTTTGCCATTCCTGAGTTGGGGTTAATAGCGCGAGCATTCAGGCCGTTGACCGTATCATTCACCGCCTGGCTGTATGCTGCCTCTACTGGCAGTGCAGCAAGTCCGGCAGCCTGATTGTATTGGCTATCAGAATTAAGTCGGTCGACGTTATCCATATAGTCGTTTTCAAATGGCTTATACGTGTTTAAATAATTCTGCCACTGCTTCATGGAGACACGCGCAAGCGCTCGTTCTTGTTGAGTTTCTTCAATTTCAGAGCCGCCGCCACCCATAATCTAAACCTCTTTTCTGTAGTAAGTTGCACCGTTTGATGCAGAATCGATAACAAAGCCGTGCTTTATGGCTAACCGCTTAAACCCTTTCCGATACGACCGAAACAAAATAAATGTCATGCCTGTGTGCTTTACCATCCGCTCTATTGACTGAAAATCATTAACGGCTGTTTCCGGGTTGTTATGTATCCCCAGGGCAATAAATACGCCCCGCTGGCTATTAGCGTCAACGATATGCCGCAACACAAAGCAAAACGCTTCAGTGCTTACACAAAACGCTGAATGGCTTTCAATTTCTCTTTTTAGTCGGGTAAATGTATTTTGCTCACCAAAACGCTGATCCATTGCATTTATTTGAAATTGAAAATTATCAAACTGGTCTTTTTTCATAATAAAAAACCCCGTCAATGCGGGGTTGTATTAGTGGTTTCGGTTACCGTTTGGCGAATTTCTCTTTTACCTGCCGGGAGTGGCTAATTAAGCGCTCACCGTCAGGGCCGATATTAATACCCTGGGCTTTTAAGTGAGCAAACGTTTTTATAATCGCGTCCAACTGATCACCAGTAGGCATGTAGGATTTCTTGCGTAATTTAGCAGGGTTAATTGGCGTCTTGATTTTCAATGGTATAAACCTTTGCGTAGTAATGAGGATGATACACTTTGGCAAAATGGGTGCCGGGCTGATCGACGACTATCTCAACCTGGCCATCATCGATCACAAATTGCTGTCCTTGCCAAACCAACACCGCACCGATGGGAAGCGGGATAACAAATTCACCATTCACCCATTCACCTTCTGAAAAGTGTTTTTTAGGCATCATGGAATTAAGGTCTCTGTCAAAATACGCATCACTTATTGCATAGCCTTCAGACTTTGCAATCGTTTTGCCAGGCTGAAGCGGGAAGTCACCAGGGCGACCAAACACTTTAACTTCCACCATTCCTGTAGACGCGTCACAGATGAAGTAATTACTTTTTGTTTGCGATGACATAGCCTTTCGCCTGATATTCAATCCACGTCTGACTGCCGTTGGAGACTAGCCTCAATCTGAATGATGTTTGACTGATATTGGCTGCAACTGAAACTGGCAACGTCTGATAACTATAACTACCGTCAACGGTTGTCGTGGTACTCATGGAGTCGAGCAGTGTGTTAGTTGTCGTACCATCATACAACTCTAGGGTTAGCGTGATATTCGATGACACGCCGCCGACCGGATCGGTGTGATGAATAATTATCGAAATAACAGAATTAACGACCCCGGTAGCACCTGCACTAATTGTTGTATCCAGAATAATTCCATCAGTTAATGATGAGCCAACTAGGACCTCTGTTTCGATGGGCGTCGACTTTGTTATCGCCTCATCGATAATTTTAATAGTACCAACCGTTAAATCTCTAATGTAGGTTCCATAAAGGCCATTAGAGTTCATCATAAGTTGATTACTATTGTTGTATATCGAAATACTCCTGGCACGCACCTCGCCAGTATTGGTGAGGGCAAACTTGGCGTTACCCAACGTGCGGTTATCAGTGTCGGTATCGGGGTTGTAGTAAGTCGTTGATCCAAACCACATTGCAAGCGAACTATCAGGATCAAAGGCCATAGAATAGCCGCCGTTCTCAATCCAAAATTCATTCGCCTCTAATTTGGCGCCGTACAACTTCGCAGCATCTAGGCGTGTATTTACCAGTACATTACCTTCAAATACAGTGCTTAACTCTACTGCTAGGGTGCCGATAAATGCAGCTCCAATGACAGCTTCGCTCAAGAAAACCTGCCCGCCTTCCACACCAAACACTGACTTCCACTGCCCATTGCTGGGATTAAATACAGCAAACCTGTCTGATGCAACAGTCAATGACGTTTTGCCATCAAGCACCATAAATCCTATGCCATGCCGAAGGTCTTCAACTTGCGCCTGTACGCCCCACTGCGCCGAGTATGAACCATTCAAATCAACGGATACTTGTGTGATTTGTGAAATGGAATAATCGTTGCCGCCATAACTCACCGTGTAATCCGCGATTTCTTGAGCAACTGCCTCAGTATCAGTCACCACCACCTGATTAACTTTGTCAGCAAAAGCGCTAGTGATATCACCATTGTTATCTACAAACTCTGACTTTAGCGCGGATACCGCTGTTGACGTTGCAGAATCGGCTTGTGTTTTGGTGTAATAGTCATTGGTCAGCGTGGCCTTTCTTGCATAAGCAGGATCAAGCGTTTGACTCTTGAATGTAGTTAACGCCTGGATAATAGCGGTATCGGCACCGGTTTTGGTGTAGTAGTTAAGTGCCAGGTCGGCGCTGTTAGTGTAATTCTGCTCAATGGTTTCAGAATTAAATAAAGTGATTGCCTCAGAAATGGCTTCATTAGCTTGCGTTTTCGTATAGTACGCAACCTGCAGATCTGCGGTAGTGGTGTATTGTTCCTGCAAAATACCGCTTTGAAATGTGCTTATTGCGGTACTTATCGCTGTATCTGACTCTGTTTTTGTATAGTGGTTTGTTGTTAATGTTGAATTTGTAACATAGTTGTCCTTAAGAGTGCTGGACTCAAACGCCGTAATGGCGCTGGAAATAGCGGTATCCGCTTCAGTTTTTGTGTAATAACTTAACTCTAACGCTGAATTAGTAACATAGGTTGGCGATATTGTTGTTGATAGAAAATTGGTTAGTGCACTGCTTATTGCCAGATTAGACTGTGTGATCGTGTAGTAATCTGTCTTGAGCGTAGCTTGGCTGGCATAAATGTCATCGGCCGTGAATGCTTTAAATTCTGTGATAGCCTGCGCGATAGCGCTATCTGCCTGAGACTTTGAATAGTAATCTTTTGTAAGCTCTGCCCCAGTGACAAAATTAGGATCCAGATAATCCGTTTTAAACGACTCAATTCGACCAGCAATTGCCGCATCCCTGGCAGATTGCGAATAATATGTTGTCGATGTATTCGCTACTGACAGAAATAAACCATCTGATACGCTTGCCTCGGTTTCTAATACCGCCTGGCTTATCGCCTCATCAACATCGTTCTTTGTATAGTAATCACTAGTGAGCGTTGATACCGAAACAAAGTTTTCATCAAGATAGCTTGTCCGGTGTTCAGTGATTGCTTGCGATATTGCAGTGTCAGATTGCGACTTGGTGTAATAATTAACAGACAAATCGCTCGACGTTACAAAATTTTGATCAAGATAAGACGTCTTAAAATTAGTGATAGCCTGAGAAATTGCGCTATCAGTATCAGATGACGTGTAATATGACTCATCTAATACAGATAACACCAACTCATCCACATCGACAAAACCAGTTTCAAGCTGAAATATCGCCTGAGATATCGCTCCATCCACACCAGACTTAGTGTAATACTCTCGCTGCAGATAGGCTGTCGTTGCATAATTGGGCTGAATAAATTCAGTGTTGAATTCCTGAATAGCCCCGGCGATTGCCGCATCCCTGGCAGAAGTGGTATAAAACGTTTGATTGATGTTTGCTACTGCTGCAAAAGATGCCTCGGCCAACTGCGATGTTAATGATTCGACAGCTTGTGAAATGGCAATATCCGTTGTCGATTTTGTATAGTAGTCGCTGGTTAATGTAGCATTGGTGACAAAGTTTGGGTCAATGTACGTTGATGCTAGCTCAACGACCGCATTGGATATCGCTTGGTCAGCATCAGTTTTGGTGTAGTAATTTAGTTCTAAGCTGGCATTAGTTACCAGGTTAACATCAACGTAGTCGGTTTGGAATTCTGTAATCGCTTGAGAAATAGCACTGTCAGCAGTAGTTTTTGTGTAGTAATTTTGCTCAAGCAATGCCGTAGTTGTGAAGTTGTCAGCCAGGTAACCATTTTGAAACGTTGTTATAGCTTGTGATATCGCGCTATTTGCATCCGTCTTTGTGTAGTAGTCCGTGGTCAAAACAGCGACAGTGGCATAATTTTCAGCAAGGTAACCACTTCGGAAAGTTTCAATCGCACCGGCGACATACGTGTCGGTTTCCGTCGATGTGTAGTAGTTGGACTCTATTTCAGCAAAGCTCTGATCATATTGATCTACAATAGCTTGCAATGCGCTTGCTCTGGCGCTTGATTCGGCAATAATTCTATCAGATAAGCTCTTGGCCTCTGACCATATTAATGCCGTCTGATTATCAAAGTACGTGGTCAACTCTGCATGTTGAAGCTCTAATGCTTCACGCCTAGCCGTTTCTTCGGATAAAAGATCATCGCGGACAGATTGCAACTCAGATATCCGAGTATTCTTTTCCGTGGTCAGATCAGCAATGAGTTGATTGCGGGTATTTAACAGCCTGACTAATTTATCTGTGTTGCTTTCATGGCTATTGACTATCGAGTTAAATAAACCGTCCGCCAGGGTACCAACATCGCTGTTTAAGCCATCAATAAGTTGTGACTTATCAAACGCCTCCTGAGCTTTAGCGTCAGTATCAGAAATAATCTGCCCTAGTTCGGCAAGCGCATCATTAAAACTAGACTGAAATTCGCTTAACGCCTGCTCACTTTCTTCCTGAAACTCGTCAAGCTGATCCTGCACACTACGCATGGTTTTTGCGTAGACACCGGATGAGTTATGAACAGGGCCAGCCGTACCAACATTATTGACGAAGCGCACCCAATAATAATAACCGGTATCATGCAGTACGGCGTCAACGTAAAGCGAGCCTGATACCGTTGCGACCAGAACAGCCTCACCTGGATCGCGAGGATCAGTCATATCACCAAGCGAATTTACAGTATTTCGCCATATCTCTGCATAATTGTGACCAGCGTAGCTTGGCGTATCCCATTGCACCATAATGGTAGTAAAGCCAGCTGTCGCAATGACGTTCTCAGGTTTGGTTGGCGTTTCTGCGTCAGGCTCTGAGGGGCCACTGCCACCGCCCACTACTATAGTGCTTGATCCGCCACCTCCTACACTTCCCACATAACGGCCACTGCTATCAAGCAATCCGTAATTGATTAGATCGCGCACAAGCACAGCGCGATCTTGAGTGTTTCTTGTTTGGCCAGTTAATACCGCGATATTTTTTGCAATAGAATCAACATGACGCTGTTGGTCAGGGCGTTCAAATCTGGCCGACCCCGTAACCCCAAGAAACGCTTTTTTAGCCAACGCGTAATTCCTCTGGTGAGGTAGCTATTATTACCGACTCTATTTCATCAGTCCCGCTTAACGTGAAAGAAAGACGGCGAGCTCGGAAAGAAGGGAGTCTGAAAAATTGATCTGCGCCCGATAGTGACAGCGTGAGAATATTTATGCCGTCTGCAGTCAGAGTAAATTGAGTATTATCGAGTGTTTCGCCGCGGATCTTTACACACGACAGCATGCTATCAGTTAAATCAAAGTCCTTTGATTGCCAAGTGTAAGTTAGCTCCTCGCCATTATCGAAGCTCACCAACGCATCATTCACAACAAGATAAAGCTTTCCACTTTTCGTATCGTAAAATCCAGCATCGGCATAGAAATCAAGCTCAACGAAATCACCATTCCGCAAATCAAAAACAAATCCAGCAGTACCACCGTAGAATGCGACATAATACTCACCATATCGGTAAGCGCGAATGGTGTCTGGCTGAAGTGACTGCCAGTATTCCTTTGATAGCAAGGTGGTTGTAACTATTTGTGCACCATTATGACTGATCGAAACGAGGCCATCATGACTGGCATAAAGCGCGGCCTCTCCCATATCAACCAACGATTGCCCGGAAACGCAAGGTAGCGCCGCATCCAGCACGGTAACTGTAAAGCTATCTGGCAGTGTACCAGACATGATTGCCGGTTTATTATCAGTAGCGACAACAATGCCTCCGCTCATTTCTGCTAGACCGACTACATTGTCAGGTAAAGACTGCCTGTACCCCGTTGGGTACGCATAAGGCAAATATGGCTCACTGGGTATGATGGCGTTATCCGCAAACCCGATCGCTACGCCAAAAGTCGTGACAATCAACCCTTGCATATCGCTGGGCGGCTTGTCGTAATCATCGGTCGCCAGTAGTGCTCCTAATTCGTAGGATTGTTTATTATCCTGATAAGACGTATCGGTAACCGGTATTTCATCTACTAGGTATAGCTCAGTCGCATCGCCGCTTGTGGCTGTCCGGTAAATTCGTCGTAGCGTGATGTTTTGATCGGCAAACCCGCCATTATCGTAAAAGCTTAACGTTACCACGTCACTGGAACTGAACAGCTCAATGTTTGGTGTTATTGGGCTAGGAGGACCTTCTTCACCGTAGGCCGTAACATACGTGCACACATAAAATCGGGTTTCATCATCATCAGTATCAACGTTGATATAGCCGCTTTCTGATTCGATGGTGTAATTCGCAGGGTCATCACCTTCATCAAGATCAAGAGATTGATCGTGATAGGTAACCAAGAACAAAAATGACTCAGGATTATCTACGCCAAGTTGATAATCAGCAAAGGGCAGAACGCCTGCACCTGTTGCGATCGCACTATTCGTATATTTAGGCTCGCCATCACCGGTGAAATAAACGCGCTGATAATCATCTTGAGCGATAGGGCTATTAACCGCACTCACATCACCATCCCAACTAAACCAGTAGTCATCACCATACAGGAATATGGTTTTTGCGTTCGTCGCAAGATCTGGTGTTCCTTCTGCACTGTTACTTTTTAGAGGGCGTATATTCCCGTTTCGTACCCGACAATTACTTGCCACCTGAGATTGAGACTCAGCAATCAACCTGGGCGATACCGCATTAACCAACCCTTTAAACGTAGGTACGACTAATCTCACTACTCACCCGAAAGATCTTTTTGTTTTACGACTCGAACAAATGCGATTGCGACACCAATGACGGCATTAATAATAACCATCCAGCCGGGTCCAACCCCTATTTTTGGTAAAAAATACAGAAGCATATTTACCAAAGGAACTATCACTGCCAGCCGAAAAGACCATAAGCGCCAGGCGCTTTGCCAGTTATCGATGAGCTTCATGCGTTGATATCCCAGTAGGTAGTGATTTGTTCGGTGGCCAGTAACAGCGCCTCGCGTAAATCGCCCAGTGTGACATCGTCCATTACGCCGGTACCGGTGGGCGCCAGCGACCATTTGAGTGTATAGCTATCCAGTTCGCCGGTTAGCGCAATCACCCGGGCCGTCATCGCGGCAATACTATCTTTGTCTGCCTGGTACTCATTACCCGCCGTGGTGGTCACGGTGAGACTTTGAATATTGGCCAGCCGTCCCGCCTTAAACGCTTCAACCGCCACTTGCGCAGCCTGCGCATCCAGCTCACTCTGAGTTAACCAGGTAACTGTTTCGCCGGTCAGGTCCACCACTTCGCCGTTGAGCTTTTCCCAGTCGCCGGTGTCGGCGTTTTCAATCAGCGTGGTTGTGCGCGCCTTGCCGTTAATGGTTTCCTGCATTAACAGCGTGGTGTCGTTGGTTTGTGTAATCGTCATAACAATCCTTTACATGGTGTATTCAAGTTCGGCCGTGGTCGTACCATCGGCGCACAATATGATGTCCGCGTTTCCGCCCGGCAGGCCGGATGTGGTTAAATCCAGAATGAGCATACGCGGGGAAGACAGCGCATTGACGGAGAACCCACCGGATATACCGGTCACAACATCGGTACCCTGCGGCGTTCTTAGTCTTAATGTGCCGGAATTAACCTGAATACCGGCTGGTACCGAGAATTCATTAATTTCAATATAAAACCGAGCTGAGGTAGCGGTAGTCGCGAAACCATGTATAAGCGCGCGACCGTTGGCAGCGGTTGCGAACTTCCTGAGGTTTAAGTTATGTTCACCATAAAAATCAAACGGGCCAGACCACTCATTGTCGCTGAGCATGGTCCGGAAAGCGGCCCTAGGTGCGCCGCCACTGTGACTTAACGCTAGCTGCGATTGGCGGGCGGCGTTGTAACGCATATTAATGATGGCTGCCGCCCAGCCAAACGCCGGGTAACCGTTAGGTGCATCACCATCACGACCAAACATAGTGGGATAAATGGTAGCGCCTGCTACAATTGATGGAGCATTGCCGGTACTCAGCAGGCCAGCATCACCTACTTTCATCAAGCGGTTGGCCGTGTTATCCGTCGAACTGGTTGTTACATCTTTATCTGCCGCTGTACCTAACAGATTATTAATACCATTAGGCGTCATGACAGTGAGCACATCACCATTGATACTGGTTACTGTTGCCCAGTTATCCGGGGTATAAAACCAATCTGTCATTTCTTCTTCACGGTTTTGCCATTTCTGCTGTACGGCAAGAACCTTGGCGGCAATCTCTGCACTGGTTTGCGAAGTAAAGTTTCTGACAATGGCGTAATCGCCGTTGGTAACGGTGGTTTCAGCAAATGCACCGCCCGTAACAATATTACGAATACGGATTTGCGTGTTGGTGTCTACCTGGTATATTTCGTAGAACTTATTGCCATCGACCGTAAATAAATCACCCAACTGCACATTGGCAATATTGATAAACGATGTACCGTTGCCGGTAGCAGTGTTTTGCCCGTTATTAACGGAAACGGTACCCGTTTTATATAGACTCATAAGAACTCTGGAATATCCAGTTTGATGTTGCCAGGCGTGTTGTTCAGCATGATTTCTTCGGCTTTGCGATTGATTGCTTCTGAGAACAACTGTTCGTAGTAACTTACTTCGTTAGGGGCGTGCCATTCGGTGTCGGGATGGCGCTTTAATATTGATAGCGCACCGGCCCGCAAGGCTTCGGCGTTTTCGTCAAACGCTGAATCTGGTATTTGTGTGGCGTTGAAAGCAGGCTTAACTGCGATGGTGACAGTGAGCGTTTCGCTTGAGTCAGGAACTGGCACCAATTTAACTTTTCGGTCAAACTTGCCAAGGTAATATTTGGGAGTGCCTTGATAGTTGACCATATTGTCATGCTGTGCGAACTGTAGCGCATCGGTATCACTCCGCTTGACGCTGAGCACTGATACCACTTCCGTATCTGCACTACTCGTTTCAATGGCGTATTCAGCTTGGCCGGCAACCACGTTAATAGTTACCTCCTCTTGCATGGCGTGAACCACACGAAAGAAGTGCCGGGCCGCATCTTTAATAGCATTGGCAGCGGTGAACGCAGGGACATTCGGTGCGTAAGGTGCCACCAGTGTCAGCATGTCGTTAAACTGGGTCATGCGTTATCCCTGCTCACGGCTTGGGTTCATTGCCAGATCGACGCTTGATTTATTACCCAGCGCCCGCTCAAACACGCTGTAATGTGCCGAGGCCCGTGCGGCATTGGCCGCATAATCAGCATCTTTCGAGTACGCCTGGTAAAGCATGTACTCTTTAATAGCGTTGAAATAGCTGTCATCAACACCAATAGTCGTCGTGTCAGTTTCAAAATTAGAAATGGACACGGCTGCAGGTGCTGTAGAGTAAACAATTTGCAAATCAGCGGCAGTAGCCGGTTGCGGGTAAACATACGCGGTTTTTGGATCGCGTTCATCAAAGACCCAGTTTGTTACCGTGCTGCCTTCTGTCTTGTGCCAATTCGGTATTTGGTCATCCAAGGTGCGACGGTCGGTTTTGCGCACGGGATTGCCTGTAGTTACATCGCTAACAATATCCATCCAGCGTAAACCGTCACTAGGCAGTGTCTGCTTTGACTGATTAGGTGTTAACGAAAACGCGATATTCTTGGTGCTGGCATCCGGTCGAAGATTTACCACTGCCAGCACAGCATTATTATAACCGTTCAGCAGTTCCGTATTTGGCCAGCGTGTACCGGTAATATCCACTAATGTGGATCTGACCTGATCAATAACGTCTATGACTTTGCGTGTTGACATTGGTAAACCTCGTTATTATTCGCCGGTAGCAGCTTTAGGCGGTCGGCCGGGCTTTTTGGGTGCAGACTTTTCTGCTTCCATCGCCTCGATTTTGGCTTTGAGCGCGGCGTTTTCTTCGGCCAGTTCTGCGCTTTCTTCAGACTTTCGAGCCATTGCAGGATCTTGCTTATTCTGGCGGGCTAAAAACTCAGACTCAGAAATCTCAACCAGACCAAACTTACCCTTTCGATACTGCTTAACTAATTCTGGGGTAGCTTGAAATACTCGGCCTGATGCTGATTTGAGAAAATCAGGGGCTGGAATTTCAGCTTCCTGACCTTGGACGTCGACAGCGCCCGGTGTAATGGGTTTTACTTGTGCCATGATGGCTCCTTAAACAAAAAAGCCCCCAATAAAGGGGGCTGTTAATTGACTTTCGGGGTTTAGCCTAATTCCCAAACACCGTGACCCAATTGCTCAGACATTAACACGTCAAAGCCGTAAACGAACAATGAGCGAACCAGGTCGCCAAAGTCGTTAGGGTTTTTCAGTGTTTCCATTTCGGTGATTTGTGCTGCAAATGACAGCGCAGATTTATGACCAAATAACACGTCATACGCACCACTGGTTACACGCAAGTTGCGTGAAGAGTAAATGTGCAAACGGTCAATCATGCCGATTTTACCGGAACGCAGAGTTGAGTTACCGTCACCGGTCAAACTCGCGTCTTTCAGTTCTGACGTCTTAATGCGAGCACACATTGAAGGCGGCAGGATCACGTAACGGTCTTCATCCGGCGTGTCGGTTTCGTCCAGGCAAACACCACAACGCTCAACGAGCACATCAACAATGTTTCCTTTGGTGACACTGAGTGGTGATGCCGCAGTACCCAGATTCAACGAGCCTGAGTCTTTACCCGCGGTTGCACCGGCGTTAACCGCAGCAGCTGCAGCGTAAATAGAGCCGAGGATATTCTTATCAACACGGCGCTTCATTTTCATGCCGCCGTCCTGTGAGAACGTATCCATCAGATTGATATCTGATTGATATTCGTCGACGCTGTTTACTTTAAATGCAAAGTAATGACCCTGATCGACAGTCAGTGAGACCGGCGCGCTTTCAGGCTCTTCATACGAGAGATTTTGACCTTTCTCGTAATCGTTGATGGTGATATCAGGAACGGTCCGAATGTTCACTTTATCGCCGAAGTCTTTGATTTCGCCTTCGTAGTCCGTGTTAGCGATTTCCATGTACACACAGTTTTCGTAGTACTTGGTCAGTAATTTCTTTGACCAAATCTCAGGAATAAAGTGTGAATCGTTGTTTGCACCAGTAGATGAATAGTTAACACTACCGGAAGCGACTGGATAACCCATGAGAGTAATCTCCTAATGGCCAGCCCACGCGGGATTTAACTTATAACTGTACCCGCCGAATAGGCTGCGAATAATTTCCGCTCCCACTCTTCAAACTCTTGCCGCTTTAACTTGCCTTTGTTGTAGTCGTCATACAGTTTTTCAATCTGTTCTTTCGTCCACACATTGTCGTCACCGGCAGCATCCCCAGGGGCGCGGCTGGTCACGTCGACATGTTCTTGCAGCGGATTGTTATTAAAGCGGGAGCCCTCTTGGGCTTTAAAGGCGGTAAAGAAGTACGCAGTACGCTTTATGTCACCGCGAGAATATGCGCGGTTCATCAGAGTGTTTCGGGTTTCGCCGCTGGCGTCGTCAATTTCTGACAGCCATTCGTGGAACATTGGATCGGTATTGACCTGCTCAAAATCAATTTTCGACTGACTTAGAGTGCTAACCAGTTCACGCTCGCGCATTGACGCGGTTGTTTCCTGAGTAGCCCGCTCGTTGTTGTCGAGTTTGTTTTGCAGGTTTGAAACCAGATCCCTTAATTGTTTCACTTCCGCATTGCCGGCGCCCGCTTGTCGTGCGACGGCTTTGGCAAATTCTTCGCCGTATTCCTCAACCAGATCTTTATCCAACTGAATCTCACCGCTGAGGTCCTGATTACCCGCCTGTTGCTGTTGCTCTAATTGTTGCTTCAGTTGGGTGTTATCATTTTCCAGCGACTGGAGACGTTGCTGCAGTCCGGTATCGGGTGTGCGTTGCTGAGCTGCTTCCAGTTCATCACGCAACTTTTTTGTATCGGCGTTGTACTTGCCTTGTAACACGCGGTATTTATGTTCCCAGGTTTGATCAGAATCCGGCGCTTTGGGCTCGGGTGCTCTGTTTTGCTGGGGCGGCTTGGCGTCTTCACCAGTGTTCCCGGCTTCGGGAGTTGGCTTGTCACCTTCACTCTGTTTACGTATCAATTCGTTTGCTTCTTCGTCTGCGTTTTGCAGTGCCGTTGGTAAGCCCATCTTGTCTTTTCCTTTAGTGAGTCAGTGTTATGGAGTCGCGTTTAGCGGTATTCCGACTGGTGTTCACGGTTATTGGATATAAAAAAAGGCCGCCGTAGCGACCTTGTGTTTCCCTTGCGGGAGGATTAACGTTACTTTGCAATCTGAGCCAGTGCGGTATTCGGATCGTTGAGCAGCGTCAATAATTCTTCCAGGGTGTGTATTGCCCCCTGGTTCTTAAACATTTGTTCGATATTGCCGGATGACTTGAGCGCTTCAACGCTTTGTTTTTCCAGCATTTCGATAATTTCAATAATTTTGGCGTATTGTTCCGGCTTGGTGTTACGCAGGAAAATAATTGCCTTGAGTTGTGATTCGTTAAATCCGGTGATCACTGCGGCTGCCCTTGCTCTGCCTGGTTACCCATAGCTTGCTGTTGAGCGGCAATTTCATTGGCGAGTTTTTGCCGAAGTTCTTCCTCGGTGGGAACAAACCGGTTAGCCGGTAAATCCGCCGACTTTGCAGCGCTTTCGAGTAGTACCCGTCGACCCTCAGGACCAATAATTTGCATATCAGTCGGATTATTAGTGCTGGCCAGGAACTCGGCTTGGCGCATGGCGGTGGCCTCTTTGTGCATCAACGCATCGGATCCGCGCGCTTTCACCTGGGCGTCGCCTTTAATATCGTCGGGAACGTCCGTGTCGAGCATGGCACTGATATAGAGGTTTGATACCAGCGGCTCAATCACATCAATGTCAACGCCTCGCACCACGTTTTTCATGGATTTGCTGGCCGCATTCATGAGCATGGATAACCCGGACGCTGTTTTACCGGCACCGGCCGCTTGGTCTGAGCCATACGCGTAAGCAGGAATGCCGCTTTTATCGTCGGCGTAGCGCTCAAAACGCTCATAAACCGTTAGCAACTCGTTAGCTTTAATGTCAGGACTGAAAAAATTGACGCCCGGCCGGTTTTGCCCGGCACCATTTAAACCCTTACTGCTAAATTGCCAGATTTTACCAGGGTGAATGTTTGTTACGTTAAATCCTTGGGGTATTTGCGCGAGATCTACCGACACCTGCGGCTGCGCACCAATTGCCATATTATTAATTAACGCTCGCATTGTAGCGTTAGCTGAGTCCTGAATATCCTCAATGATTTCAGCCAGCGCTTCACCGCAAAACGAATTTGGTACATCGCGGAATGTGGCTTTGTAATACCCTGGGCGCCCGTTTGGATCTGGGTTTACAGTAGCTTTAATCGTGTAATTCCCGACCACGACCACGGTTACCGGGTATTCGGCATACTCGTCATCAATTTGCTGCTGAATGCCCCAATCGATTAATTGCTTACCTTGGATCCAGCCGGTGAATTCCAGACCGTCAATGTTTTCGTAGTTATGAAAAGTGAAATTGCGCTTACCTTCCAACCGCTCCCGCTCTGAGTCGTTAAATACCCACTGACGCAGGCCATGACGATAGTCACGCAGGGCCATGACGATATTCTGGCTGTTATAGCCCTTAGAGCCCCGCATTGCTGCCAGGGTGTTAGCAGTAAACCTTACGTGCTCAATATGCCAGTGATCACCAATTTTGGTCGTGGACGGCGACGGGTAGAAATCAAACGGGGATACCCGGCGAAATTTGCGAACCAATTTATCTTCGACAATCGGGGTATGCTGCCCGGTTCTTTTGTCCTGCTGCCACTTAACCCGCTTCTCACGTCGATAGATTGGGCCTTTCAGCACAGCAAATGGGTACGTCACTAAATCATCCAGGAACGCATCAAACTCGCTCCTGAAATCACCCTCTACCATCATATCTTCGATATGCTCGGCCATTTTCTCCATTCTGGCCTCGGCTTCTTCGTTTATCTCCGATTTGATCCGGTCTTCGTGCTGCTTTAATACCTGCTCAGTCATCGCCATGACTTCTTCACGACTGCCAGCGGTACGCATTGCGTTTTGTATTGCGATGGAAATAATGTTTTGCGCTATTTCTGGGGGTAATTCTGGTACCGGCGTGGGTTCAATACTAAATGGCCGATCGTCGCTGGATGCGAACAGATCAGACAGCCAGGCTTTTGCCGCGTGAATTTTGGTACCGGTGAGATTCATGTAAACCTCACTACCGCCCTGTTTACGGATTTTTGATAGCTTTTCCGGGCTATATTCGCCCTTCCGTCGACGCAGACAATTAGTTAACCGATCGGCAATGTCCATTTTATGGTTTTTTGCCGTCTGCCAGCACGCTAATACATGCTGAGCTAGATTATCAGTAATACGCGGCTGTTTGTCGCGCTGCGCATCAATCTTTGCGTCTTTGTCATCGTCCTGCTCTTTTTGCAGTTGCAACGCATTTTTAACTTGCAGCATTATGCCCAGCCTCCTGAGTCTTGCACCTGGACCTCTGCAAATCCGGTGTGGAATGATTCGTTCATGCGATCCCTGATTTCGTTTAATGCCACTGCAAATGTTCTAAACGCGTCTGACGGATGACTCGCTTCATCGTGTACGGGCTGAGATTTCCACACGCCGTGCTTGTCATCCCAATCTTTGCGATAGGCTGACAGGCCAGAGAACCCTACTTCCGTCCTTGACTCATCAAACCAACACAACGGCAATACGGTTCGGACTGCCTCAATACCGTCGGCAATAGACAGTTTAGGCGCGGTAATAAAATCAATACCCAGAGATTGGGCTGTTTCCAGTCGAGATTTACCCGTTCCGAGCTCTCTCACCGCAATATCATGCGGCGCTACGTGAAATCCGTAGTTGTAGTGGTACTTCTCCCTACGTTCATCGAGCATACGTTTGTAAAACGCTAAACCTTCGCCTGAGTTTTGGTAATAGTCGATAATCCGGTACTCCCGGCCAACCTGCTGAACAAACCAAATACTCATGGTGTCCGACATACCCAGATCCCAAAACGTATGGACCAGAGCGCTTGGCTCAAACGGTACACGGGTTAACCGGCCGCTGGCGTAAATGTCGTTTATCTGTCGGCGGTAATAGGCGCCCTCGATGGACTGCTCAAAAGCTTCTTCCGGAGTCGCAGGGTATTCGCGCCTTATATCAGCGCCGAGTGACTTTTCTTTTGCTGTGTACCAGGCTAACTGCCCGTTCGTGAGTCGTATCGCGTACTTTTGTTCGAGTTTGTATTTGTACTCAAGCAATCTATCAGGGATAACAACATTGTCATCTTCCAACGAGTAGTCCGGATTCTCATGCCATGGGAAAAAGAAAATCTCCCAATCCATCTGACCGGGATCCGCCCCTTTGCGTTGCCGGTTAAGTGCCTCTTGGCAATAATCGTAAAAATAACCGGCTTTACCTTCCGCCGTTGACTCAATGGTGATCACGCAGTCTTTCGACACTGCCTCAAACGCACCGGTTACAATCTCTTTGGCTTTGTGCGGGAACTTGGCGCAAATCTTACCGAACTCACTGATGTGCAAATATGTGAGCGTGCCACCACGAAACGATGTACCTACAGCAATCGCTGAGCCATTGGCAAATACCAATTCACCGGCCCGGGCAATTTGTGCCGGCATCATCGCTTGTAGTGTTGGTGGCAGGTTGTTGTACGCAAACTCTACCTTTTCGCGGAACAGTCTGATTGAATCATCACGACTATGCGTAATTACTGCGCACCTGGTATTGTCGTTAAACAAACAGGCGTCCAGCATAAATATCATTGTGAAAGTCGTGAAGCCCAACTGCCTAGCCTTCAGAATGATATTTCGGTAGTGCATCCCCTCAAAAAACGTCATCTGAGCGTCATTGAGTTTGAACTTGATTTTTTTGCCGGATTTATCTGTTATGTAATACAGATTATTGATTCGCCAGCGCCAATCACTGAGATTCTTCTTTAACTCTTCCTCAGTCATTTTGCATCAATATCCAGATTTAAAAGTATTTACCCCGTATATTTTTTATTTTATTGGGTAGCTATTCATTTATTTTGCATGTTTAGGCAAAACTGATCGCTTATCGCCGCTTTCTGCTGATATTTCAGCAATCAGATTATTTACTGTGAACTCGCCTTCAAATTCACGTTTCTCTTTGAATGCCTGAATATCGATATGCTTGCCCAGTAACTCAAGGTTCTTCACCTTGTCGGGCCATTTGATTTTACGTAACACCATTTCAATATCACCAGCCATCACCGTTTGAATATCAAGACCACTGATAGTGGTTCGCCAGGCCTTCGGCCACTGATTTAAAGGCTTGAGCGAGGTCAGGTCGTCTTCAAATATGTCGCAAACGTCCATTTCATCGATTTCAACCAGGCGTTTCAGTACGTAATCAGCGTTGATTTTGTTACGCTCGTTGCGCTCAGACTGCAATTCCTGAACCCTTATCCTAATCTTATCCTGATTGAAGAATTGAACCGCTTTGACGTTGACGGTTTCAGGCTTCATTTTTTCGCAGTTATAGGCGAGTCTGAATGCTTCCGATTTGTTACCAGTATTAAGAAATTGCTGACAGGCTTCTTCTTGTTTTGAGGTTAACTTTGCCATTACTCGCAACACTCCCATAACGGCTTACGGCGAGTATCTACGCAGATATCAATAATATCCCTCTCTAAAACTCGTAATTCGCCAACTAGGGCAATGGGATGAAATGAACCCACAAAACAATTACCAACACTGCAATCATCATTCACGATACAGACGGCAGCAGATTGCATTTCGCCTGACTTTGCTTTTTCCACCAGCGATTCGAGCATGCTAATTAGCTCTTGATTGGGTTGTGCTTTGATTTCAGTCAGGCTCATAGTGGTTACTTTGGTTCTCTAAACATTTTACCCGGGCCAGTAATTACCCAGCGGTATTTTTGGTCGGTAAACAGGTCAAGTCTGAACAGCTGGTCTTTTGTTACCATGTCGATACCACTTTCCGGCACCCAGCTGTCATCTGACTTTTGAAATTCGAGCGTTGCCGTTCCTGTGCTGTTGGCCTCAAAGCGAAAGCCAAGGTCGCGTTGCCCGCCAAATGGTTTACTGTCTGTTAATTCGGTTTTCATTTTGGGAGCCTTGTACTTAACCAGTAAATTATGATTGGTGTGATGTAGTGTGCGTATTTGTCATTCACGGCATCGGAAGCGTATGCAACTAGCTCACTGCAGAACCATCCGTGCTCATCATGTGAGTTTTTACGCCTAAAGAAAATTCCCCAGAGCCCGCGCTTATCGAATGGGGCGCCAAGCTTTGATTTTGCTTTTTCGATATTGCCAAGGAGACAACGGCGCTCGGTGTGAGTGTAACGCGCTTCGAATTCTGCTATTGGGGTGAACTTAACGCCGATTGGGCCCATGGCCTCAAGAACGTGGTCACCGTCTATCATTCCAACGTGTGACCAAGCGGCGGCGGTGCGCCATCTTACCAACCGTGAAATCCAATGATTATTACGGCCGAAGATGACGATCATGACTATTACTTCATGTTACCCGGGGCGTTATTTGCCATTGCCTGCATTGTTGCCTCGTGCAGTTCTTGCTTGCGGCGCTCGTCAGCCGCCTTGAACGCCAAGTCTTTCTGTTTGTACCACCACGTCAGTAGATAGGTAGCGCTACCGATAAATATACCGAAAAATATCCCGAACTCTTGAGAGGTGACGAATCCCCACAAAGCCGTCAGTGCCCCGCTAATGTATGTTGTTGCGCTGGCTTTATCGATCATTGATTTTTCGTCTTTTGGTTGTTCGTTAAAAGTGTGCATGATGATTGTCAACAGGAGATGCAGTGAATACATAATGCTGTATATTCATACATACAAAATTATCAATTAGTTTAACTTTTGCTTCCAAGTTGAGAGCCCTTTGCCAACTTCCCGGAGTCCAAAATACGCGCCTGGTAATCCAAACAGGGTCATCACGACGAATTCACTGGGCACGTCGGCATAAAATACGTATGCAATACCCGCTATTAGTGAGACTGTGGCTTGTATTGGCCGCACCCAACGTATTTTACTCTCCTGGCTGTCGCCGTTACGGATTGTTTGCTGGGTTTCGCTGTGCGCTTTTTGATTATCTTCCAACTCTAAGCGCTTCATTTCAGCGATGTGGTGCCGGATGGATTTTTCTTCTTCCATCGCTATGCGCTGCAATTCGGCGTGAGTGGCCGGGTCCATCTGTAAAGTATCAAGCGCCTGTTGTGGGTCGTCGGTACCGGTGGCAGTTGCGACCATCGACATACCAGCTGCTACAGCGCCGGGAACGTTGCCGGTAAGTAGTGAGCCCACCAGGGCCGCAGATTTACCGCCGTTCTCTTTTAACCAGCCACCTACGCTATCCCAGTTCATTCTGCTATCTCGAAATGTGGCGCATCAACAAATGATTTCCACAGGCCACCCCAGCGAATACTGATACCTAACCGGTGACCGGCCTCAAGCATTGCCGCGGCAACCTGGGCTAAATCTCCCATATCATAACTGGCTTTACCGTCTACATAGGCAAATACGTCGACCGCGTTACCCGTTTGGTGGTGTGATTTGTTTTGATATCCGTCTCTCTGAGATTTGCCAGCGTCGAACAGTGCTTTTTGCTGGTCCGGAGTCCGGTAACCGCCAGTAACGGGAATACCAAAATCTACTTTAGTTAATTCGATGGCGAGTTTAACCACTTCAACCAGTTTAGGGTTAACGCCGTCTAAATGGCGTTTACTTCTTTCACTGAGTTGAAACATTACTTTCCTTCAGGCATAAAAAAAGCCCCGAGGGATTAACCTTGGGGCTTTTGGTGTACTTCTGCGAGTATGGTGAAATCTTATGCAAACCTCGGCAAATAGTCAACCACTTTGTTTTGCTCTTTTTTGAGCCTCTTCAACAGCCAGGCCGAGCATAAAACTGGCAATGGTTTCACCATGTTTTAAGTTGGCGACAATTAGCGACTTATCATCAGGGTGACAGCGCATTTGTATCTGCGCTGTGGCTTTCTCTGACGCAGGCTTGGCAGCGTGGCGCTTGCCTGAGTTGTGATGTTGTTTAGTCATTTCAAAACCCAATTTCGTCATTAAATTCATCAGTCTGGGCCATTAATGTGTTGTGAAGCTGAGCAACGCCAATATCGCACGAATCCCAAACCCAGCATCCCTTTTCTGTCCTTGCCATATTTAATGCTGTTTTTAATATTAATTGCGTATCCTCGATCGGCAGTTTAACTATTTTTCTTGATATGGTTTCACATTGATTTGAGTTATTTAGGCGTTTTGTACCCGTTTTTTTGTATACGCCGAGCAACTTTAACACCGCTTGATCACCATCGCGGGAAATGGTGACCCGGGGAGAACCCCCGAGCCAATCTTTAGAAACCCTCACTTTTTAGCTAAAAACTCTCGGTTAACCTGCTCTGATGTTTCTGAGTCAGGGTTAATTCCCAGCATGGTCATTACAAAAGATGCGGCGGCCATTTCTGACATAGTTAAAAAATCATCAGAATCATAACCAACATTAACAATGTTGCCTCCACCGGTGTAACCTGTGACAACTACGCCATTTTTCCATGCTAAATAGCGATTTTGAAATTTAAATACTATTGTGTTGTTCGATTCGATGTGGCACTGGCAATCCCATTCGCCGCCTTCTTTCTCTAATGCATCATTAATAAGAAATTCAACTTCTGAACAAAAGTCGTGGTTTTCTTTTTGAAATTCTGTAAGCATTTTCTTTTCCTCTTAGTCTCAGTTCCGCTGAGCCGGTATACCGTCTTGGTATGGTTTAAAGATACACCTACAATTATTATTTGTCAATACAAATAATAAAATTAATTTAAACTATTTTTCAGGCTGCATCCTCATCACTATCACTCATTGCGGCTCGCAAATGACTTAGTGCCTCGCTGTTCCATTCAAAAAGTTTTTGCAATATGGCGCTGTAAGTCTGGTCGATTTTAGGTGGTAGCTTATTGCCATTTATTTTCAAGCGGCGACATATTTCACTTTTACTGACCGGCTTTACTTCCTGCTCCCCGGTCGCTCGATTCATACGCATAGCGGGTTGCTGAATTTCTTTAATGGCGCAATTGATAAGCTTGGATACCGCTTCAATCTCTACATTAAGACCTGCACGAATCATCACGCTCATAACGCCAGCTTTAACGATAAAACCGCAGCGACGATCATCCGCGTAAATCAGCTTGGCGAGATAATAAGCATGCCTATCCAGTTTTTTACCTGTATTTGGATGGGCCATTGCGAGCATTGCGGCCACCTCCATTTTATTGTCAGGCACTCCACCCGCAGGCATGCCGTCGATTTGTTTTGATTTCGTTGTCAATTTCGCTAGCTCTTTTTCAGGACACGCCATTTTTCACCTCGCGCACGGCTAAGCCGCTTTCTTTTTAGAAATTCTAACAATGACCTTGCCACCCTTAAGCAGATCACATTTTGTACTGGTTAACTTGACTATTTGACTGTCATCTTTGAAAACACCGGCAGACTCAAGCGCATCCAGCAATGCTTTGTTGATATTGTCCAGATCACGTTTCCTTTTGTCTGGCGGGTACACTTCTATATCAACCTCAATTTCTTCAGTAACGTAATTACAGACTTTCTTCTCCATTGCTGCCGCCAGTACTTCAACTCTAAAAGCTTTACCTTCAGGCTTAATATAACGGCCACCTCTCGGCCCCTGGCCGTAATAGTGATTTACAGTTGGTGGATAAGGTAGCTCAAGTTTAATCATGCGATTTTCATTAGCCCCTGTTCTAACCAGATTGCTCTAGTGCGTTCTGCACCCTCTTTTGCCATCAACTTCAACTCAAGGCGGCTGTAATTAGTTTTTAATCGTCCGTCTATCGCATCATGGCAGGCGCTGCAGCAAAATGCTGCCTCAGTATCATCCGGTTTCATTCCCATACCTGAGTTACTGCCGACGTGCGCTAAAACGGTTGTTTCATTGTTAAAGTTGCATATACCTGGTATTCGAACCTGGCAATCTTGCCCTCTCGCTGAGTTGCGCAGTTTTTTGCTTTTCATTACGCCGCTGCCCCCATGTTTTCCTTGCATGGCCAGGGAACATAAACCCCCATTTTTTCAGCCAGCGTCTTATTCAAAATGTCGTAAATTGCCGGATAATCAGCTGTGCTCGCCTGCGTGGTGGATTTCTTACCGTTGTACGCATGCTGAACTGGGCGCCATAGGTGCTCTTTTACCGCTGCCGCGGTCCAGGTGATTTCCTGTCGCTTCGACATTTCCAGCACCTGGCGCACATCAAAACCCTGTCGGTTTAATTCGTCAGCAACCATACTCAGCCACAAGTGGAGCGAATTATTTTGCAGTTGGCTACGCTGCTTTTCTGTTGTGGTTTGAATCATTAACCACTTATCATTCTCCCACTTGTTTCGCAGCTCCTGAATGGCTTCCTCAAGTGACTGACGGCTGTTGATGACTCGAAACTGACCTTTCATCGTTCAGACCTCCGGCGGCGCGCACCCATTGCCCGGTAGAGCTGATTGACAACGATTACCGAGCATGTGGCTATCACCGCTAATACGGCCAAGCCGTTAACCGTAGTTAGCTCCGCAATTACCAGCATGGCACCAATGCAATAAGCAATGGCGATAACCAGCGCAGAAATGATGATTTTATCTTTCACGCCAACTCCTTAAACATCTGTTCGAAATCCTCAAAGATATTTCCTGGCTGTTTGTTTGCCCGTTCCTCGGCAGCGTCTAGTGCCTCCTTGCGTTTACGCATTTGAGCGCTGGCGCTTTCTTCCTTTGCGTATGGTGGGCGGATCCAGTTGGTTGGTTGCGGGTTGCTCACGCTGCATGCTCCTTACTTTCGATTGCGCCCTTCTCCATCAAAGCGGTTTTTGCAATATAGGTAGTGTGGCAATAACCGATGCGGTGAGGATCAAAGACAAAAATAACCTGACCTTTTGGGTTATCTTTTGCTGGTACGCCATTTTTAATAAAACCAATGCGGCCGTTTTGGTAAGTTTTATCAGCCTTACTGCCTGAAGCTATAAGCACTCTTATTTCGGTAACGTATGGCAATAGGTAAGCGCCCCATTCGTTCGACAAGTCGTGGTTAAGCAGCATAACAGTGCCGCGCCCAGCCAATTGGGCCTCAATAGCCTTTTTAATGAATGGGAAAGGGTTAGAATATGGAGGATTACACCAAAGCCATTTGCCGAACGTGCCACCGGCCTTTGTCCAATCCTGCTTTAACGCATCATCTTCGATTGTCCAGTATTCAGGGCACTTAGCGGTGCTATGCTCGGCGCAAACGTCAAAACCAAAGCAAAATTCTTGATCCAGCGCGTGGAATATTTCTGGCGGTGTTGCCCAGGTATCGTTTGACATTACGCTGACTCCCTTTTGCTTTTATCTTCCAGTGAAGTGCCTTTCTGCCGGGATTTTACGCCCTGTTCTATAGCGCTTAATGCTGCGCCCTGCTCTGCCTTGTGCTTCTGGATATCCGCAAGCCCGGCGATATGACTGGGAAGTTGATCGATCGGTCTGCGTTCAAAGTCTGTATAGGTGCTGACAAAACGCTTTTGCATGAATTCCAAGTCTTTTATGGATAGGCTGCACAGGTGTGGCCACCCCCCTAAACTATTTACAGTCGCAGCGGTTATGGGATCCTTGAACTTGGGTGTTCTCCAGGTGCCACAGCCGCTAATCGCTTTCATGACGTTTAGCCATTGCATTTCGGCTTGGCCTTTCAAATTCTCAAGCGCCTGCTTTTCCGACACCTCAAAGAATCGAACTATGTCAGCTGGCTTAGGTGGGTACTGGCCGCGTTCAGGGTCCGTTATGTGCCGAGTGAGCCCCTTGCAAACGTCTTCGATTGGGTAAGGCTTTAACGCTGCCCACCAGATTTTTACCAGCATTTCGCTGCACTCTTTGCTGTACACTTCCAGCGTTCCATAAAGCGCTTCTGCGAATCTTGTTCTATCAGAATCAATCATGGCTACCTCCGTTTACAAAGTCCGTAAATACACGTTGATTGTTTTCAGAAACTCGCTGCTGTCGGGTTTGGAAGTTTCCGGGCTGCGGTGGAGTCTTTGGCTCAAATAGCCCTTGGTAGCCGTTTGAAATAGAGTTTTGAATTATGGCTTCGATGTCGTGACCTTTTGCGTGCCATGTAGCCAGTTGTTTGAGTTGCATGTTTGCAGCTCTGAGCGTGAACGGCTTTTTAATTTCGATGCGGTGCTCTACCAGTTCGGTCCAAAGTGAATGACTTAGGAAGCTTGGCAGTTCAAGGTTTAACACTTCAGATTTGACGTTTGGTTTTTTAGGTTTCGCCTTATCTTTTGTAATATTTTCTCTTGTTTGTTTTTCTTTTATTTTGTGTGAGTCGTTTTTGACTGGTTTTTCAGTCGTTTTTGACTGGTGGTTAGTCGTTTTTGACTGGTTTGTAAGTCGTTTTTGACTGGTTTCACTTTCAGTCGTTTTTGACTGGTTTTCAAAAGGGAGCCACTCAGAAATGGTAGTATTTATGCCTATTTTTCTCCCTTCTCTGATTAATATTTTTCGCTCAACGAGGCCATTTTTGATTTTATTGATATTGCCCTTTGTACCTTCAGACAACCCCATGAATTCAGCGAACTGGCTTTCGCTAATCCAGTCCATTTTTTTCTTGTAGCCAAAGGTCTTTTCAATAATGCAATCGATTAGAGCCCTTTCTCGACCATTGAGCTTGTAAACTCCGAACTTTCCAAGCTCAGCATTTATGCTGTTAGCCAACATAATAAAGCCTTCGCTTGTATCAGCTATCACAACCGGCCTCTCGAATTTGTATATTTCTGCAGTTTGCGTCATAATGACTCCTGATTGATATGAAACCCGCGATTTGGTTTGCCGACCTAGCGGGTTTTTTATTGTCTAGCGTTCGGCCCTTACGGGCTGAGCGCGATTTAAATAGTGCCGGTTACCCTCTTCCGGCGTTACGTCATGCCAGTACAAATCTGACCTTCTTGTAACGGAGCATCAAAATTCGGTTGATGACCCTAGTTCGTATGGGTTACCGCTAACAGTGACGAACATGTTTAGCGGAGTTACTACACCCTTCTCTTCTTCAATGTATAGGTAAAGCGCGGCCGCAAATGTGCAACCCTTAACGCTTTGGTGTAACCGCCTGACGGACGCTACTTGAATCTACTTCGCGCTACCCGTAGCATTGCCGTTTAAGTGACGGGTGCTTCCCAAGCAGTTACCCAAAACGCACTCTTTCGAGTGATCGCCCCTCTTTCGCCACTGTCGTGGCTAACAGCTGTAATAGAACTCATTTAACTCTGGCTTGTATATTCAGCTGATCTAGTTGTCCGGTAACTACAGGCATGAGGACACATAATTCAGTACAACTGGGCTACGCATATACCAGACGCTATTCAATACCAGCCAACTGCGCCGACTCAAAAATGGTAAGCGCGCATACCACGCCCCAAAATGCGAAAAACGCAATCTTTTCCTTGTTGCGCTCCAAGGCTGGAAACTTTCTTTTCAGCCACCAAATAAAAGCACTTCTCATGGTTTTCTATCCCCTTGTTCAGTTTTTCCCGCACCGGACAGCTGGTAGGCTGTTCGTACAACAAATGGGAGGATTGATGATGTTGAAATACACTAAAATCGTTAGCGCAAGACACTGCATTGTTGTTATGACCATTGAAATCATTGACGGCCGCGAGGTTTACCGGGTTCGCACATACCCACAGCGCCAGTAGCGTGTTCATGCGGCCACCTCTTGGAATAAATCTATCTGACCAAACGGCTCACAAGAATTTGCACAAACGTTGGTATCCCGCATGCTGCGAATGGTGTATAAAATCTCGTCGCGGCTCATTCCTTCGAAATGTTCAGCGATCGACTGAATTGAATTTGTACCACGGTACATTACGCCTTTTTCAAACCCTGAACCCTCGTTCAACCTTCCGTTGCCGTTCTCAATAACCTGTAACCACAGTTCAAGTAAATCAGGTTCATCGCGCATGGCCAGCGCTACTTTGTTTACAGATTTTTTAATGCAAAACACGCAATTGCCCAGATGCTCGTCGATACCTAAATCAAAAGTCTGTTTTCCCCAAAAGTTAAGAACGTCTTGTTTCTCGACTTCCTCCAACTCGCACAGATAGCGTAAGCCCGCAGAATTAAGCGCATTAACTCGCGCTTTAATTAAATCCCGAGTTGAGCCAACTAAACGCCATTGCATTAAATCGCTACCGTTTAACGCATCGTTGAATAAATGGTGCAGTTCAGCGCTGTGCAATCGATGCTTGCGCAGTTGCTGCCAGCACGTTTTGCCAAAATACCGCCCCGGCTCGTCAGAGCGGTAACCAATCCAGTTTGACCGCTCATTCCAACCCATCAGTTGACAATACTTAGTGTTGATTTCTTCTTTCATCCGGGTTGTACACCACGCGCTTGCAACTGTGGGAATACCGTGCTTTTTCATCATTTGTGCAAACGGGCCATTAATTAGGTCCAGTCCAATTTCATTCACGGAGACCACTTCCACGGTCTGCCCCTGCCTTACGCCCACCGGTTGATTGAAGTTGCCGCGCAAACAATGTAGATGAATACCAAAATGCTTTACCACACTCCGGATAAACTCATAAGTTTTAGGGTGCTCTGCCCCGGTATCCATAAAAACATACTCAACATCCCAGCCCTCACTGATGCGCTTTTGCTCCATCAAGTGAACCAAGTAAGCTGATGTTCTGCCGCCTGAAAAGCTGACTACGTGCTTCATGCGGCCTCGCCTTTCGGCCAGCTGGCCATGAACTGCTTGAATTTGATGGTGCGCTGGTAGCATTTGCGCCCTGGCACCTGTTTTAAAAAGCCTTTGTTCACCAGTGCCACTACGTTACCCCAGGCAGCATTCGGGTTTACGCTGAATGAATCAGCCATTTCCCTACATGTAGGAAAGTTGTCAAACCGGCGCATGTAAATATCGATGTAGGCCATATAGCGGTATTGGGTGTCGGTTGGTATAGTCATGATTAACCGCCTTTTCTCTGTATGAGAATTGACAGAATCAAAATATCGATAACGCTGATGACTAAAAAGGAAATTAGTAGCGCTATGAAAACCGGCCCATCTGATGCAAAAAAAATCAAACCTAAGCTTGCCAACAGACTAATTAAGGGCGCAATACCCATGCACTTTCGGCTAGTTCGGAAAGATAAGTATTTCGCTGCGGCCTGCTTGAAGTACTGGTATATAAATATAGGTGTACCGGTAGTCGCTTTCGCAGTACATGAAAGAACGCTGCGCATAGAGGCCGGTAATTTCGAATATGTTTTATGGTTAACGCCTATTTTCCCATTGGCGTACTTTTTTATGCATGCGCATTTCCACTCTAAGGAAATAGCCCGGCGAGTCCGAATAAAAAGCATGGAGCTAAAAACGGTCAGAGCTTTAAGAAAGTGATCAGAGGTTGGCATTAGGCTGCCTCCCCTCTCGTCGGATCGGGGAATACATCGTCAAAATTACAGTCAACACCCAACTTATTGAATCCAGCGACAATCTGCCGGCAGTCGTTTATATTTGGTGTCCGGAAGCCTATTTCATAATTTCTTATGCGACTACCAGTGCTCCACCCAATAGCATTCGCCAATGACTGTGAAGAAATTTTATGCTTTATTCTGAAATCTCTTAACTGGCTCACCTTATCTTTCACCTGTCACGTATTTTAAATACATTTTTCACGTTTCGTGACAAATAGTCAAGCGATTAGAAGCAATATTTATTTTTTTACTTTGCCGGATGACACGTATTGTGTTAATTTTGGTTATATTATTTTGATAAATGAAAAGTGAACATAATGAGTGATGCGGCAACTAAATCTCGGATAGATCCTGAGCTTAAAATGCTAATAGCAAAAAGAGTGTCTGAGTTGGTAAAAAGCACCGGGCTTGACCCCGATGTTGTCGGATTTCGTTGTGGATGGAAAAGCAGAAGCAGACTGATTAATTACATGACTGGCCACAGAACGCCAGGCATTGCAGAACTCATGCAGCTTGATAAAGCACTAGAGCCCATTTTAGGGCCGTACGCCAGTTTCTATGTACTTTATGGAAAATCTATAAGTGACGCTGCAGGCGAGCCGATGTCAAACGAATTGCCAATTAGCGTAGCTACTCGAAGTTTGCGTGATTTGATATCTGGTTATGCTGAAATGAATAGGATAGAGGTTGAACCAAAGTTAACACTATCCAAAATGATAGAAGACTTCCTTGCTCTTTGCAGAAAGAAATAGATCGAAATAATGATGTTGAAACAAAAAATTCATTACATCTGTTATTCTTACTCACTGATTATGCTCTTGATACTGCTATTCCCTCCTTTCGTAGGAATAAACAGCGGTGGCTCAATTCGCAACCTTGGCTTTTCTTTTATTCTAAACTCCCCGAATGGAATTAGATCTGTAGTAAATACAGATCTTCTCGCAATAGAAATAGCAGGGGCTACATTAATTTTTGCTTCAATTTTAATAGCCCATAATTCAATTAAGACCTTTTTATTTGAATCTTAGTTACGTTTTTATAGCTTGACTTGTCCTTTGCTTTTTTAGATCTTTGCTCGCAATTCATAATTACTTTCTTCCTCCACATTACGAGCCTTTCAATTTGGTCATCTGGTTGAGTTTTATATATTTCGTAATATTCATCAAGAAGCCTTTCCGAGTTCGCAGTTAGGTTAATTTCAGAATCTATGCGCCATTGCTTTATTAATCCATTGAGTTTGATTGCGCCAAAAGTGCCAAATATTAAAACCACAAAAACCATTTCCAGTCCGTTAGCCATTTGTTACTCCTTGGTTTTTAGTGAACGATATTATAACTGCCAGCGCATAATAAACACACATCATTGTTATTATTGCGTTAAAAGCAGGTATTAAATTGCTTATCACCCATCCTAAGTAATCAGTCTTTAAAATTGCCCTATCTATGTATCTACCCACCTGGACAAACCCCATAATTAAGAATGACAAAAGAACTGCCATGCTAAAAAAGGAATACTCTAGCCTTTTCTTTGTACAGATAAACACTGATATATAAACGAAGGCAAAGTCAGCAAACCCCATCCCAAGATACCAGACTTGCCAGTCATAGTATTGGGACGGATAAAGCTTTGTGAGGATCCCGGAGAGCCACTCTAGAGACAAATGTATACTAGATGTGATAATCATAAGTAATACAACCCATTCAAATGAATGGTGTTTCGAGCCTCCTGTTTCTCTCAGTGACTTAAATAAAAATATTATTGAAAGGGCCGCCGCCTCAATGACAAGCGACCATTTATTTATTTCAAATAGAACTTCATTCATTTAACGTTTTTTTTGGCGGCTCGTTGCCTCCACCATTACCGCTTAAAGTTTGTATAAAACAATAAAACGGAATTGCTGAAGAGCACGTTATCGCCTCACTCCCTTTCTCTTTTTTCGGCGGCGGCTCGTTGCCACCCCCATTTCCACTGGCTAATGCTTCGCCTACGAAAATTAAACCAGAAGTTGACAACACAATGCAAATTATTGACTTAGCTATTTTTTTCATTTGATAGAACCCTAATGTAGATAGACAAGAAAAACTGTTTTTATATACAGTCCTTTCCATGCTACCCCTATTAGATACACCTATCAATTCAACTCCCCTCAAATATAACATTACGAGAATATTTTGTCACGTTTCGTGTTGACATTATTTTCATGTTGGTCAATAATCATCACATATCGAAACATTAGTTAACCCGTAACGAAACAAGGGAGTTATAAAGATGACGTCTTTCCCAGTAACAACTCAAATCGATCGCCACTGCAACCCACCGGTTGCGGCCCCTATTCAACTAAACCCTGATATGGCGGTATTTCGCTTAGTGCAACGTCATTGCCCTTGGTACGTCGATGCCAGCCTGATTGATGTTGTAGCGGTGGCGTATGAGAACTTCACAACAAGCGGCAAGGCAGTTATTACAACTGTTGACGGTGACGCCATTTTTACTCGCCATGGCATTAAAGAAGCCTTTACGGAAGAAACGGACTTACTCGATGCAATGATCGATAAGTTAGAGGCCGACCCTATCGACGCGCAGCGTTATTACAAAAACAAAATCAACGAAATGGCTATTGATGCAATGTACGAAGCTATTTACCAGCAAAACTACGAGTTGGCAGATATTAAGGAAGTGGCATGAGTTACTTTGAATTATTCCTAATTTTTATAGGCTTCGCGGCTTTTGGCTTTGCTTTCGCCTTTTGGTTAGCCAGAGGCATGCACGGCGACGACGAAGAATAGAAAAGCCCCTTTCAAAACTGAAAAAAGGAGATAAAAGACGATGTGCAATTGTTTTGAAGAAACACTAGAGCGAGTCAAAGAACATGTAAAACAACAGTTACCCAAAGATGCTGAAGACTTGAAAGCGGACTGGGAAGGTAGAGCATTTATGCTAAGCCAGGGCGAGTTCGCGCCGACAAGCCCGAAAATCGAATACAGCTTTCAACCGATGAAAAACGACGGAACGCCGACCAAGAATCGCCGCAAAGACACGGTTAGCATTTTAGCCAGTCATTGCTGTTATTGCGGTGAAAAGTACGACAGGCCTGAAAAGTAAAAAGCCCCTGTTACGGGGCCTCAACCAACGGCCGTCATTGTTTGCAGACGAAAGCGGCCAATCAGCAATGAGGATAATACCATGAAACAAAAATTTATTAACACGTTACCTAACATGGTAACAAAAGAACTTCGCGCTCAAATCATAGATGTCATTCAGCGCGGAATCTGCTCCCCCCAGGATATAGCAAACTTTGCCCTATCGCTCGCTACTGACTCTGAGCGCCGGGAGGTGAAGCATGGGTAATTCAGACATCATCCAAAGCCAACACAGTGTAACCACTAACGTTACACCTCAAGGATTAATCCTTAACAGCCAGGCAATGTCTCAAATAATTGCTTTCTCTGAAATGATGGCTCAGGGGCATTGCACGGTTCCTAAGCACCTTCAGGGTAACTCAGCTGACTGCATGGCTATTGTTATGCAATCCGCTCGCTGGAATATGGATCCTTTCGCTGTCGCTCAAAAGACGCACATCGTTAACGGCAATCTTGGTTATGAGGCCCAACTTGTTAATGCTGTTGTTATCGCCAACGCTCCAATCAAAGAGCGGTTGAAATTCAAATACTACGGTGATTGGGATGCTTACATTGCCAGTGGATTGAGAAAGGAAAATGAAGCTGTTCTGGGCGTAGAGGTGTCAGCAACGTTTAAAAGTGAAAGCGAGGCGCGTTCGTTAAAAGTCGATCTCGCCTTAATCACCACCCGAAATTCCCCCAACTGGAAAAGCGACCCTCGCCAGCAGATTGCCTATGTAGGCACAAAGCGGTGGGCTCGCCTTTACTGTCCAGAAGTTATTTTGGGTGTTTATACGCCCGATGAATTTGATGAGCCAGGGAAGCGAGAAGAGCGCTCTGTTAACGAGGCTCCTCAGCGCTCTGATTCATCAGAGAAACCAGAATACACGCAGGATAAATTTGATTCACTTTCACCCAAATGGATCAAGTTTATATCGGCCGGCAAAGCAACGCCTGATGACATTATCGAGAGTATTTCTTCAGAGTTTTCTGTGCCTGATGAAATACAAGAACAGATCCGCAATCTCGGACAGGGAGAAACAGCATGAAAAAGTTAGATTTAGTTCAAGGTACCAAAGAATGGCTGGAAGCTCGTGCTAAGTATTTCACAGCATCTGAAGCGCCAGCCATGATGGGCGCCCACAAAAACATCAGTCGCACCAACCTACTCGACCACAAGAAAGGTTGGACGTCAATTGTTGACGACTACACCCTTAGGCTTTTCGAGCGCGGCCATGAGGCCGAAGAAATGGCCCGGCCGATTGCCAGCCAGGTGATTGGTGAGGCTTTATTGCCTGCCGTGGCCATTGATGACGAAATAACCTATCTCGCCTCTTTCGATGGCATTACGATGTTTGAAGATATTCTTTTCGAGCACAAACTCTGGAACAAAACGCTTGCTGAAAACGTGCTAAACAATGTTCTAGAGCCGCATTACTACTGGCAGTTAGAGCATCAATTATTGGTATCTGGTGCGGAAAAGGTTTTATTCGTTACCAGTGATGGCACTGCCAACAATTTTCAACATATGTTTTATGAGTCAGTGCCAGAACGCCGTGAAAAACTAATAAAAGGCTGGGCTCAGTTTTCAAAAGATTTAATGGCGCACACGCCGGAAGCTAAATCAGAAAAAGTTAAAGCTGAAAAAGCAGACATTTCTTTGCCAACCATCAACTACAAAATGAATGGCCTGGCACTTGAATCAAACCTTGAAGCGTATAAGCAAGCCGCGCTCGATCTGGTAGAACAATCACAGAAGCCGCTGGAAAGCGATCAAGACTTCGCTAATGCCGAAGCCCGGCAAAAGGTATTCAGCAAAGCTGAGGGCGATATTAAAGACGCTTGCGACCGGGTAATGGGTGAAATCGATAGCATTGACGCCTTTGTCAAAGATATGCGCTTTATCGCAGAGAACATCCGTCAGGCTCGTCTGGCCGAGGGCAAACAGATTAAAGCGCGTAAAGAAGAAATCCGCGCCGAAGTTATGTCATCAGCAAACGCGGAAATCATTGCCGCGAAGAGCGAGGCGGAAAACAAAATCAACGCTAACCTGCCTGCTCTGTCCGTCAATATCGCCAATGCCATGAAAGGCAAGCGCACCATTGATTCACTCAAAGATGCAGCAGCTGGCGAAGTGGCCCAGGCTAAAATAGAAATCAATGAGTACGTTGAATTAGCCATGGGTAACGCGCTGTGCCTTTCCACTAAAGCACAAGGTTATGACTTCCTCTTTAACGACTGGCAGCAAATTGCATTCAAGGCCACTGACGACTTTAAGGCGCTTGTTAAATCAAGAATTGCTGACCACAAAGAGCGCGAAGCCAAGCGTGAGGAAGAACAACGCGCACGTATCCATGCTGAGGAAGAAGCCAAGGCAAAACGTGAAGCAGAGGCGAAGTTACGCGCAGAAGAAGCGGCTAAGCGTAAAGCTGAACAGGAACGCCGGGCGGCAGAGCAGGCAGCTAAGCGCGATCAGGAAATGCTGGAGCAACAAGCCTCAGCAGCTAAAGCGCAAGCCGAAGTTGATAAACAGTCCAAACAGGAGGTAACCGCCAATGAAGCGTCAGAAGTTGAAAGCGAACCGGAAGCGAAGCCAACGCAATACCTGGGCCACCCTGGCAGCAAAAAGCCGGACACAGCCAAGCGTAAGCTAAGCATGCTGGAAATCAACGGCATCATTAACTTTGTATCGTCAATTACGGCCAGCGAAGAAACGCCGTTCTCAGAAGAACTTCAGCGCCGGGCTGATAATTACATTCAGAAACATAGCAGTGAGGCGGCGTAATGAGACCAGCTAAAGCAAAAACAATCAAAAAAGTCATTAAGTCTAAGATTGATGATTGGCTTTCTTCTCTGCCTGATGAATTGTCAAAAAAGGTTAAAAATAAGATTATCGTTAGTGGCGGATGCATTACAAGCATGCTGCGCGGTGAACAAATAAACGATTTTGATTTTTATCTAAAGGATAAAGATTCTGCGCTCCTTATTGCTCAACACTACTGTAATTTGCATTGTTATGAAGGCATATCAGTTGTTGAGGAAAGATCAGAGAACATCAAAGGCGAACTTGAAGACAGAGTAATTATAGTCGTTCAAAGTGAAGGTGTTTCTGGTGAAAACCCTGATGAGATTGACGAGTCTAAAGAGTGGGCAGACGACGAAGCAACTGACGAACAGCCGAAAGATAAATACAAGCCACAATTCATAAGCCGTAACGCTATCACTCTATCTGGGAAAGTTCAGATCATTACGCGTTTTTTTGGTGATGCTGAAGAAATACATAAAAATTTCGACTTCATTCACGCTACATGCTGGTATGAAAGTGATGGCGGCAAGCTTGAATTGCCACAAAAAGCGCTAGAGTCAATATTAAGCCAATCTCTTTACTATTCAGGGTCTCTTTACCCAATAGCTTCAATATTCCGAGTTCAAAAATTCGTAAATCGCGGATGGCGAATTACAGCTGGTGAATTGCTGAAAATTATGTGGCAGATAAGCGAAGTTGATATGTCTGACCACAAGATTCTCACAGATCAACTGACAGGTGTTGATGCAGCATACATGAATGGCCTTATCTGTGCCCTTGCTGATGTTAACGGAGATAAGATAAATAGCACATATGTTGGAGAAATTATTAACAGGATTTTCAATAGCGAATCTTCTGGCGAATAGATGGAATGGACGCGGCTTAGGCCGCTCCCTGTAACTTTTCTTACTAAAAGGTAATAAATCTTATGAGTAAATTTGAATTGCGCGTTGACGCTCAAGTTCGCTACTGGAAAGACGCGATTGTGAACGGCGTTCAAAGTGAAGAAAGTGAGCATGTGCCCTTTGTTGATGGCGATATCTGGACCCCTCGAATCGATCTGAACGAAGGAAAGGTTATCGATTGGCCGCAAGGTACTGTTGCTCAATTTCACTTTAAAGTTTGCGATGCTGGCGAATATTTCGTTACCACTGATGACGGTGAGTTTAAATGGGGTGGTTATTACGTTCCCAATGAATTCCTTTGTCACGGTGATAATGGTTACGGCGATTACATAATTTTTAATGTTGATGAGGACGGCTTAATCCTGAAATACAGAAAGCCAGAATTTGATGCGGATGAATGGAAAAAGGTGGCAGCATAATGATTTTCAAGAACGCTAAATTTTACAACCTGACAGGCGAGGTTAATCTGGCTGAAATTGAAAGCCAGTTAACTGAGCTGGCATTTCGCCCATGTGGCAGCATGGAAACATCAACTATGGGCTGGGCCAGCCCGGTACCGCAGGGTCAATTACTCTGCCATGTGGCCAATGGCTTTTACACTGTTGCACTGAAAATGGAAGAACGGCTACTCCCCTCTCGAGTAATTAATCGTGAGCTAAGCGAAAAGGTTGAAGCCATTGAAGCCGAAACGGGCTCACCAGTGGGCAAAAAAGCACAGATGGATTTAAAGCAGGAAATCATAACCCGGTTATTGCCACAGGCATTTACTGACCATTCCTACACCCGTGGAACGGTTATCCCTGAAAGAAACCTGGTGATTGTTTACGCGACCAGTGATTCGGCCGCTGAAGCATTCTTGGCGATGCTGCGCAAAACATTGGGTAGCCTGCCTGTAGCGCCGTTAGTTCGCCAGTCTCTGCAGTCTGAGTTAACAAGTTGGTTAACCGATGATGTGCCCGAAATGATTGAGTTGATGGAAGAAACCGAACTTAAATCAACCGACGATACCGGCAGTACCATTAAGGCCAAAAATACGGCGCTTGATAGCGAAGAAATCCAGCAACACCTTGATGCTGGCAAGCTGGTTCAGAAAGTCGCTATCGAGTACGACGAAGCATTTAGCGCAGTATTCGATAACGATGGCTCATTAAAGCGTATTAAGTTCGCTGATCGGGTTATTGAAGAAAACGCCGACATTCCAAAAGACCAGGTAGCCGCGAAGTTCGATTCTGATGTAGTGCTGGGTGTTAGCTTGCTGACTCAATTTGCCGAGTACATGCGCTCTGTCTTGAAGTTGGATGAAGAATCGGAGGTTTTATGAGTTACGTATTAGACAAGGCACAGTTTTTAAAAGAAGTAGCCAACCACAACTTAACAGTTTTGCGCGATGACGGTGTTTATCGGCACTTGCGCTTCAAACAGCTTGGTACCAGTAATCAATATTTTGACATTATCACTTGGCCCGGGCATTTGGCATATACGGGCGACATGGGAAGTTACATGTTTTGCCGTACTGAGGATATGTTCAACTTCTTCCGGGACGAGAGTGCCGACTGGGGCATTAATCGTGGCTATTGGTCTGAAAAGGTTCAAGCCAGTGACCGGGATGGCGTGAAAGAATTCAGTTGGGATCGGTTCGTTAGCAACCTTAATGATTACTGCGATAGCAATGAACAACTTGCCTTCTTGAAAGATGAATTGGAATGCGTTGAGAATGACGGTTATGGCGCATGTTCATTTATTCGTGAATTTGACAACGATAACGAAGCCGGTCTGAGACTAGATGATTTTTGGGAGTGTAATAACGAAGAATACACCATTCGGTTTACTTGGTGTTGCTTCGCTCTCGTATGGGGCATTCAGCAATATGATGCCTTACAAAATCAGGAGGCAGCATAATGGAAGCCGTTAACAAAAACTACCAGGCAGCAATGCTAATGCTTAGACGCGGTGGTTGGTGGACAGCTGGCGAACTATCAAAAGCCATGGGGTTTAATCCTCGCTATGCCAGTGGTGTTTTACTGCGTCTTCGAAATTCTCAGCGCTATAAAACTGAGGAAACCCCGCTTCCAGGCAGAAAAGTAAAAGTGATTGCTATCGGCGGACCAACTAAAGCCGGGCGCAAGAAAATTAAACCGGAGCCAAACCCGGCTAACTGGAACGCTGCGTTGGCATTCAAGCCGCCCCGGCAAAATTCATCGCTTTATTGCTGTTAGGAGGGGTTATGTCAGACCTAAACAAAATCATCAACGAGCAGCGTGAGCGGATTGCGGAGTTGGAAAAAGAAGTTAGTAAGAAAACCGCAGCTTTCGAATACATTGACAGATATGCGAGCGAGCTAGAAAAGCGAGCCGAAGCCGCTGAGAAAGAGATTAAGCGTTTAAAAAGTATGTTTCACAAATGGAAAGAAGAGAAAGAGAACGCTGTTTGGGAGAGTGATACCATATTTAATGCACTCCTGTTATCTTCACAAGCTTATTTTATAGACCCGGACGCAGACCTTTCGTCAAGAGAATGGTTTAAAAAGCATGTTGAATTATCTATTAACAAATTCGCCATCGAGCAGCAGATTAAGGCGCTTGAATTGGCGGTGAATGAAAACTCTAAAGAAATCCCATTTCCTTATCAACACAGTTCCAACATTGTTTATGTTGATGATATTAAATTCGACATTGAACAACTACGCAAGGAGCAAGAGAAGTTATGAAAAGCAGCATAATAGAGATAACAGTAAGCGGAAAAACTGGCTCAGGTAAAAGTGAAGCGTTGGAAGTTATTAGCCAAGCTCTTTTTTCACATTACGGAATTAATGTAAACATTACTGGCAGCACTTGCCAAGGCTCAATAGATGAAGCAAAAGAGACGGGGCAAAGCGCAAAGCACAATAATACTGTTTTTGTTTTGTATGAGCAGAATATAAGCGGGCAGTTAACTGAGCATAAGCCTAAGGCTCAAGGGATTTCGCAACTGCGCAAGGAGAAGAATAATGGGTAGCGGAGTAACAGTAAGTAACACCGCATCGGTGAGTCAGCAAGACATTATCGACTCACTAACAGAGCAACTAGCAAAGGCTAATGAGCGTATTGATGAGTTGGAGAAAAGACAACTGCCATACGTGCCATACGGAACCATGGCTATAACATCAGAAGCTTTTTATGAGCTTTGCCGGCAAGAACGACGCGCCGAAGCTGCGGAAAAACGCCTGAAAAAAGTTGATAACGAAAATATAGAAATCACGAGCGGAATAGACTCATTGTCTACAGATTACAATTACAGTGGCGATGAATCTGAAAAAAAGGCTTGCAGGCTATGTGTTTATGGTGATGACAACGCAATTAAAAATTTAGAGGTATTTTTGATTGGGAAGTTACGCCAACAACTAAGCGGGGGTGAGTGATTCATGATTGAAAGAATTTTACCTAACATGCGAATTGAGGATTATGAGACCGATATTTCCAATCGCCCTGTAAGGTTCTTTTATGTTGATAATTCCGCAAAAGCTAAAGTCAAATCAGTTAACGGCTACTAGGTAAAGCAGCGTAAGCGTAAAGCAATGCGTAAAAGGTGAATGAAGATGGAAGAAAAGAAAATTGAAATCAAAGGCCCGTACTTTATGGGCCGGGATGAACTATTTGCAAAGCTGGCAATTAGTGAGGCAACCTTTAGAGCCCTGACCAATCCAAAGTCAGAGTATTACGATCCGGCGTTCCCGAAGCCATGTCGCCTATTCACCGGGCAAAAGCTTCGTTATTCATCGGTTGATGTTGACGCCTATATTTTAAGCCTCTCCCATAGTAGTGCGGCGTGATTCTTCTTGCGCCGCTTTACTTATCATTTCGCACCACATTTCGTAAGCCTCGCGCTGCTCATTTATCCAGTCGTGCTTATTATAAACGGCCATAATGCCGCCGAGCTCATGGCCGATCATCTTCTCAGTAACATGCGGCAACACCCCAACTTCTGATAGCCTGGTTGATACCGTTCGCCGGAAGTCATGCGCTTTAAATGGCGGTATATTGTGTTCTTTAAGCATGTTGGCGCGGGTCCGGTTGATAAATCGAGTGATTGACGATGTAGTTAAGCAGGTACCGCGGTGCTCACCTGGTATTAAATAGCCACCCATACCGTAAGCATCATCAAGTTCGCGAATTATTGACTCTGCTTTGGATGGTATCGGCCGGCGCACGGTTTTTCCGTTTTTGCTTCGCTCAGCTGGCAAAGTCCATATCCTCCTTTCTAAATCGAATTCAGACCGATCAGCCTCGCGAACTTCAGAATTGCGGGCGCCAAAAATAATTAATAACTTAATACAGGATTTAATTGCCGGGGTGGCTTTGGACCGGTTTAAGTAGCCCCAGAGGATCCCGACTTCGTGCATCTGCAAATGGCGCTGTCCAACTTTAGACTTTGCGCCTACCGCGTCAACTTTAAAATCCAACACCTCCGAATCAGTAATGATTGAGCGCTGCTTACACCACCGTAGCATGGCCTTAAGTGATTTAAGGACCGTTCCGGCGTTTACGAGGCTGCTGCGGCTGGCCACCTTATCAAAATAGGTTATCCATTCATCGCGCCTGGCCGTCTGAACGTCATAGCCAAACATAGATTCTTTGAAGTAAACGCTGGCGTGTGAATTATAAAGAGTCTGGGTCTTTGGTTTTAAGTGCGCAACTTTCTTTTCAAGCCATTCTTTTGCGCAATCTTCAATAGTTACCCTTCTGGCTTTCTTTGTGTGAAGTTTTGGGTCGTGGCCGTCAATGATAAGCCGGTTGTAGCCAGTTACTCTTTCCCTGGCATCAGTGAGGCTAAGTGCCGGGTATGTGCCAAACGTCATACGGCCCTGCTTGCCTTCAAAGCGGTAACGGTAAACCCAGCTTAGCTTGCCATTAAGGCCGCAACTGATATACAGTCCGTCTCTATCGGGGATCAATTTGGTGGATTTGTTTTTCTTTCCGTGTAAGGCTTGGAGCTTCGATTCTGTAAGGGCCACAAGGATTCTACCATTTCAACATTGCACTTCGACATTTCGACACAGCATCGCAACTTTATTGCATATTGTAAATAGTCGGAAATAACTGGAAATAGCCAATATGAATGCAAAGGCAACCATGAAACATAGAAGAAACGCGGCTTTGATGGCAAAAATAGGCGGTAATAGTGCAAGATAATACATTTACATTTTTATGGCATGATTACGAAACCTGGGGAGTCAGCCCGCAAAAAGACCAGCCCAGTCAGTTCGCTGCCATCCGCACCGATCAGGATCTCAATGAAGTGGGCAAACCCATTAATATAATGTGCCGCATTAGCAACGATTACCTGCCCCATCCGCAGGCCGCACTGGTGACCAAGCTGACACCACAACACACTCTGCGCGATGGTGTGACCGAAGCAGACTTTGCCGCTAAAGTACATCAGGCCATGAGCGAACCCAATACCTGCGTGGTGGGCTACAACAGTATTCGCTTCGACGATGAAGTGAGTCGCCATTTGTTTTATCGAAACTTTTACGACCCTTATGGCCGGGAATGGCAAAACGGCAATAGTCGCTGGGACATAATTGATCTGGTCCGTGCCTGCTACGCACTCCGCCCGGAGGGCATTGAATGGCCACTAAGGGAAGACGGCAGTCCGAGCTTTAAGCTTGAATTACTCACCGCGGCAAACGGTATCGACCATGGCCAGGCGCACGACGCCCTGGCTGATGTGCGGGCAACCATTGCGCTGGCCCGTCTGATTAAGGAAAAACAGCCTAAGTTATATGACTATGCTTTTTCGTTACGTCAGAAAGCCCAGGTGATTAAACAGATAAACCTGCAGCAACTTACGCCACTGGTACATGTCTCGTCTAAAATCCCCGCCAGTCAGGGCTGCTGCACGTGGATCCTGCCGGTTGCTCTGCACCCCACCAACCCCAATGCCATTATCTGTGTGGATTTAAGCAAAGACCCGGCAGCCCTCTTAAGTGAGAATGCAGACACGCTGCGTAGCCTGCTGTATGCGCGTCAGGAGAGCTTTGAAGAAGGCCAGCAACGTCCCGGCATCAAACTTATCCATATTAACCGTTCACCCTTTATCACCACCGCCAAGGCGCTGACCGAAGACAATGCAGAGCGCCTGGGTCTTAACCGTGAGCAGTGCCTGAATAATTACAAACGTCTGGCCGAAGATACTGCCTGGCGGGATACGTTAATTGAACTCTATAATGAACCCCATGAAGAGAGCGAAGTCGATGCCGATCATGCACTTTACAGCGGCGGCTTTTTAACTAACGAAGAGAAACACTGGTGCGACGATGTTCGTCAGGCTCAGCCAGAGCAGCTTAGCGTACTTGCTGAGCGCATGCAGAATCCAAAACTCAGAACCCTACTGTTTCGTTATCGGGCCAGAAACTATCCTCACACCCTAACCTTTGAAGAAAGCCAGCGGTGGCAGCAACACCGCCAATTTAGATTGACAGCGCCTGATTCTCCCGCCAGTATCACCATAGATGCTTACCTGCTGGAGCTGGAGCAACTGGCCATGCAACATGCAGAAAATAATGAGCACAAAGCGATATTGAAAGCGTTATACGATTACGCACAAAATTTGTAGTATTTGTGTAGGCTCTTCCGCTACAGAAATACCCAAAGTTGCAGATATAGAATAATAATAATGGCGACTTGTTCACGTGCGCGAAGCGCTAACAAACAGGAATGGCAATGCAAGGTGTAAGTTTTTCTTTTGATACCAACCGGGAAAAGGTAACGTTAACCATCTCTCCCGGCGAATTGGAACAGGAGCTCTCGGCAGAAGAGGTCCACAAAGCACTGTGTGAACAGGGCTTTAATGAAGTCTATTTGTCAGAGAATGCCATCAAGACGGCCTGTGATAAGGCTAATCACCTGTTCAAAACCCGTGACAGTTCTCAACAGGTTGTCGAACAGGTAGGCGAACGACGCCACACCGAAGTTGAGTTTCGTATCAGTGAAGACAACATGAGCGCCTATGCCATCCTCACGGCCCCACATGGCGGAAAATTGCCCCAGGCGGAACAAGTCCAGCTTATGGCAAAAAATAACGGTATCCGCCGTGGTGTTGGCATAAAACGCATTCGCTCATTATTGGCCCGAGTCGCTGAAGCAGAGCCAGGCAGTCATGTCGAAGGACAAATCGCCAAGGGCCTTCCCCCTCGCGACGGCCACTCGTCTAAACAAGTGCCGTTGGTCCCCAACGCGCTGGAACGAGTGCTCAAACCCCAGGCCAAAACCGATAAAAAAGTCGATTTACGTAATCTTGGTGAAATCGTCTGCGTAAAAGCCGGCGCAGAAGTATTACGTCGTGAACCGCCCGGAAAAGGTCGCCATGGCTATGATGTACGCGGCAACGTGCTAACGTCAAAAGTTGGCGACTGGGTGCCACTCAACCTGGGCAGCGGCACCGCGCTTAGCGATCACGATGAAAACCTGGTGGTCTCCACCATTGCGGGCATGCCAAAATACCACAATCTAATCATGCAGATTGACGATACGTTTATATGCCAGGGCGTTAACGTCGGTACCGGTCACATTACCTATGAGGGCTCTGTACTGGTTAATGGCGACATTACCGAAAATATGATAGTCAAAGCCAAAGGTGATGTCACCGTGAATGGCTTTGCCGAATCGGCGCAGATCCAGGCTGACGGCGACGTGATCATAACCGAAGGCGCCATGGGTAAGCAGTCAGATGATCATAACGAATATACCTGTACCATCCAGGCTGGCGGCAGCGTTTACCTGCAACATGGTCAGGGACTCGATATTATTTGTGGAGGCAACCTCAATGTGGGCCGCCAGCTTGCCCATTGCCGGGTGATTACCGGTGGACAGATTGTGGTGGGACAACCAGAGAATCCACAGGGTAATCTGTTTGCCTGTGAAATCAGTAGTCATGGCCCGGTTATCGCAGGTACAGTGGGTGCAGTCTCAGGCAGTACTTTGCGTATTGATTTCAGCATGGGCTTTAATCAGCTCCAGGCACGTAAAGACAGTTTTGAGGATCTGCTTCGTCAGCTCCGCGGGAATACTGAACGGCACAAACAGAAAATTGACAATATCAATAATCGGGTTGTCCCTAAATCTTTGCTTACCAAAGTCGATGAGGCCAGGGAAATGCTTAAAAACGAGGCCAACTTACTCACCTGGATGGAAAGCAAAGCCGTGGAAATGTCCCAGGCTAAGCAACAATATCAGGAAGCCGCTAAACTGATTGCCAATAAGAAACTTTACTCCGGCGTATCGGTAAAACTCAACAACCGTAACTGGCGCTCCGAACGCGAATATGACCGGGCACAAATCAGCTATGACATGCATCAGTGGAAATACGAGCCACTAATGTAAGCCATAAAAAAGGCCGCTTTTTTGTTGCCTTTTTTATGTTTATCTGACTTTTTATCAGGTTTCAGCGATCATAATCTTACCACTGTGATGGCGGCGTTCCAGATATAATGCCTGACTCGCTCTATCGTACCAGTCAGCAAAAATTTCTCCTTCCTGTAACGCTGCCAGTCCTATGGAAAACGGCAACAGACGGATGTCATCCCGCGAATGGGTCTCGATAGCATCCTTTAACCGTTCGGCCAGAATTTTCGATGCGGCAATAGGCGTTTGCGGGCAGAGTATGATGATCTGCTCGGCACTCCAGCGCCCGGCAATATCCACTTCACGTACACTGCGAAGACAGACTCTGGCCAGTTCACGCATGCCCTCTTCCGAGAATGGTTTATCGCCGGGATTGGGCCGGACATTCTGGGTAGAAAAATCAAACAGGATCAGCGTTGCGGCAGTATGGAACCGGTTAAACCGAGACACTTCATCCTCTGCCCGATGCAACATAAAATTGCGGTTATACAAATTGGTAGCGGTATCATGAGAAGAGAGAAACTCCAGCATGCGGTTTTTCTCCAGCAATACCGACTGCAGATTTTCCATTTCTTCCTGCTTTAAGTGTAATTCCCTACTGTATTTACGCATGATATTTCGTCGCCAGAACAGGGTAGCCAGAATGACTGCCACACAGGCAATACCCAGAACAGTCAGACGAAAGTCCTGATGGTACTGGCGCTTTACATTACTCCAACGCTTATAAATATCCACCCGGGCAGCTTCAGGAATACGCCTGATAGCGTCGTTAATTTCCTCAACTAATTCCGGATACGCTTTGTTTACCCCCATGCGCAGCGAATTATAGGGCTCGGCATAGCCGACAATTGCCATTTCCTGCATGTTCATTTTATTCAGTTCTGAATTGATGCTGAGCAGCGCTCCGGCAAATACATCAACGTCACCGCGGCTCAATGCCTTTAACCCCTCCCCTTCACTATCAAACAACTGCAAGCTGAGCTGCGGGTAATAACGGGTGAGGTATTCGGCCAGAAAGGAATCTTTCGCCACTCCTAGCAGTTGATTGTTGAGCCCTTCCAGGCCTTGGTACATCACTTTGGCTTCGCGGGCGATAAGTACATTCGGAGATTGAAAGTATGGCACGCTGAAATTAAGGTAGACATTGCGGTTCGCTGAATTGTTGAGCATCGACATCAGCATACAGCGGCCGGTTTGCACATACTCAAGGGACTGACGAAATGAGTCGGTTTCCACCAGCTTAAAATTGAGGTTAGCCAGTTCTCCCACCAGCTTAAGATAGTCGGCAGAAATCCCCACATGCTTGTTATTGCGAAGCATTTCGTAAGGTACCCAAGCGGGGTCAATGCAGTAAGTTACCGATTTTGGGCTGGCACTTGCCTTACCTGCAAAAATAGCGGCGCAGATAACAAAGCAAAGCGTAAATACTGTTCGTAATTTGAACATCACCATGTCATTTATTCTTGTTTTCACCAAGTATGCGTTGCAACGTGCTTTAAATCAACTCATTGAAACAATTACGAATAAAATCAATGTAATATTCAGTTTTTCTGGTTGGAAAACAAACACAGGGCCTCTACAGAGTCCCTGTGTTATCACGGCTAACGATTTACAGCATCTCTACCGCAAGTGCAACGCCCTCACCGCCACCAATACATAGTGAGGCAATACCTTTGCTGAGTCCTTTTTGCTTCAGGCCATGCAGCAGGGTAACCAGGATGCGGGCACCAGACGCACCAATCGGGTGACCCAGCGCACAGGCACCGCCCTTAATGTTAACCTTGCTTTCGTCCAGGCCGAGCTTTTTAATCGCCAGCATGGTCACCATGGCAAACGCTTCGTTGATCTCGAACAGATCTACATCGTCTTTGCCCCAGCCTGCTTTTTCCAGTACTTTTTCCATGGCACCTACTGGTGCAACGGTAAAATCTTCCGGCGCAATGGAGTTAGTCGCATGCGCTACCACTTTGGCCAGTGGCGTTAAACCCAGTTCAGCGGCTTTAGATTCACTCATTACCAGCAACGCTGCTGCGCCGTCAGAAATTGAGCTTGAGTTAGCTGCGGTTACCGTACCATCCCGCTTAAACGCCGGACGCAGAGACGGAATTTTATCCGGACGAGCTGAGCCAGGGCCTTCGTCGGTATCAACCACCACATCGCCTTTACGGGTTGCGATGGTCACTGGCACAATCTCGTCTCCAAACGTACCAGTGTTAATAGCTTCGTTGGCTTTCGATAATGAACTAATAGCAAATTCATCCATCATTTCGCGGGTCAACCCCTCGGCGTCGGCAGTCGCCTGAGCAAAACAGCCCATAGCCTGACCGTCGTAGGCATTTTCCAGACCGTCCATCATCATGTGATCAAGCACTTTTCCATGTCCCATGCGATAACCACCGCGCGCTTTAGGCAACAAATAAGGCGCACCACTCATGCTTTCCATACCACCGGCAACAATCACTTCTGCACTACCCGACTTAATCATGTCAGACGCCAGCATCACAGCTTTTAACCCTGAACCACATACTTTGTTAATGGTTACCACGCCTGCCGATAACGGTAATTCTGCTTTCAGTGAAGCCTGTCTGGCTGGTGATTGTCCCAATCCTGCTGGCAGTACACAGCCCATAATGACTTCGTCTACTGCAGCAACGTCAATATCACCGCATGCTGCTTTAATCACTTCTGCGCCTAAATCAGTGGCTGGCAGCGTTGACAGCGATCCCATAAAACCACCCATGGGAGTGCGTTTCGCAGCTACAATAACGACAGATTCTTTACTCATAGTTTCCTTGCCTCAATTGAGATTTAAACAAATACAGATAACCACCTGCTCGAGCTTACTACTGCACATAGCCTACACCTGTATAAAAAAATAAACACACGACTTTGGTTTTATGTCAGCCGTAACGTTCATAAATTTGACGTTAAATAAATGTTACATTAAATTCACTTAAACCTAACCCTAACGTTAACGTAAATCAATTTTACCAGTACAGTTATCACGCCTTAAGGTTGGTGACAAGAAGGATACCGGCAATGACCAATCAAAATAATGAATCAACCTACTCTATTGGTGAACTCGCTAAAGAATTTGATATTACACCCCGTTCTATTCGCTTTTATGAAGAACAGGATTTATTAAGTCCCAAGCGTACCGGACAAACACGTATCTACTGTAACAAAGACCGGGTCAGGTTAAAGCTAATATTGCGTGGTAAGAGGTTGGGCTTCTCGTTAGCTGAAATCAAGAACCTGTTTGAACTCTACGATAGCAATGCCAACTCCATGCTGCAACTACAGGCCATGTTACAGATGACAGAACAAAAACGCGCCATTCTGCGCCAACAGCTCGACGACATTCAAATGCTCATGAACGAGCTTGATGAAGTAGAAAAGCGTTGTCGCGACGAATTGGCCGACTTAGAAAAAAGAGGTGGTTAAGCCATGACGACACATTATCCCACATTAAACTTTGATCTCGGTGAAGACATCGACATGCTGCGCGAACATGTTCGCCAGTTTGCCCTCCATGAAATTGCCCCGCTCGCCAACCAGGCAGATGAAGACAATGCCTTTCCCAACCAGTTGTGGCCAAAACTGGGTGACATGGGTCTGCTTGGTGTCACCGTTAGTGAACAATACGGTGGCTCAGAGATGGGCTATCTGGCCCACACTGTGGCGATGGAAGAGATCAGCCGTGCATCGGCCGGTATTGCTTTAAGCTACGGTGCCCACTCCAACCTGTGTGTGAATCAGATTTTCAAAAACGGCAATGACGCCCAGCGCGAAAAGTATCTGCCAAAGCTGGTCAGCGGTGATCACATTGGCGCCCTGGCCATGAGTGAACCCAATGCCGGCTCAGATGTAGTGAGCATGAAACTTAATGCCCGTAAGAGTGGTGATAAGTACATTCTCAACGGCAATAAAATGTGGATCACCAATGGCCCCGACGCCCATACCTTTGTGATTTATGCCAAAACCGATGTCAGCGCCGGGCCAAAAGGCATTACGGCTTTTATTGTCGAGCGAGACTTCCCCGGTTTTAGCCGCGCGCAAAAGCTCGATAAACTGGGTATGCGTTCATCCAATACCTGTGAACTGGTATTTGAGGACTGTGAAGTACCCGCCGAAAATATTTTAGGTGAAGAAGGTGGTGGTGTGCGCGTGCTGATGAGCGGCCTCGATTACGAAAGGCTGGTGTTATCCGGCGGCCCACTGGGCATTATGCAGGCCTGTATGGACGTAGTAGTGCCCTACATTCATGACCGCAAACAGTTTGGCCAGTCCATCGGTGAATTTCAGTTGGTGCAGGGTAAAGTGGCCGACATGTATACCCAAATGAACGCTGCACGCGCTTACGTGTATGCTGTTGCTAAAGCCTGTGATCGCGGCGAAACAGCACGTAAAGATGCTGCCGGTGCGATTCTGTATTCGGCGGAACTGGCTACCAAAATGGCGCTGGATGCCATCCAGTTACTCGGTGGCAACGGTTATATCAATGAGTTTCCAACCGGACGCCTGCTGCGCGATGCCAAGCTCTACGAAATTGGCGCAGGAACTTCCGAAATTCGCCGTATGCTGATTGGCCGTGAGCTGTTTAAAGAGTCAGCCTGAGCCAACCATCACCATTAACGACAGGACACCAGAGGAGGCACTATGCCGGTACTCACCAGTCAGGTTAATCCACAAAGCGATGCCTATAAACAAAACCAACAAGGCATGCAAAAAGTGGTGGATGATCTGCAAAATACCATCGCGACCATTTTACAAGGTGGTGGCGAAAAATACGTAGCCCGGCATAAAGCCAAGGGCAAATTGCTGGCCCGAGAGCGAATTGATGTGCTGCTGGATGCCGATTCGCCGTTTCTCGAAATTGGTCAGTTGGCCGCCCATAACGTGTATGGTGAAGATGTGCCGTGTGCCGGCGTAGTCGCCGGCATTGGCCTTATTCACGGCACCGAGTGTATGGTGGTCGCCAACGATGCTACTGTAAAAGGCGGTAGCTACTACCCGTTAACCGTAAAGAAACACCTCCGTGCCCAGGCCATTGCCGAGCAAAATCACCTGCCCTGTATTTACCTGGTCGACAGCGGTGGGGCTAACCTGCCCCACCAGGATGAAGTGTTCCCGGATCGCGACCATTTCGGGCGCATCTTCTTCAATCAGGCTCGGATGTCGTCAATGAACATACCGCAGATCGCGGTTGTCATGGGCTCCTGCACGGCGGGCGGCGCCTATGTCCCGGCCATGGCCGACGAAAGCATTATCGTTAAAGAGCAAGGCACTATTTTCCTCGCCGGACCGCCGCTGGTGAAAGCTGCCACCGGTGAAGAGGTCAGCGCCGAGGAGCTCGGTGGTGGCGACGTACATACCCGGGTCTCCGGTGTGGCCGACCATCTGGCCAATAACGACCTTCACGCGCTGGATATTGCCCGCAATGCGGTCGCCCGGCTAAACCGCCAGAAGCCGGAGACTACGGCCAATAAAGCTGTCAAACCACCACGCTATCCTATTGCTGAGCTGTACGGCATCGTGCCCCAGGATTTGCGCCAGCCTTTTGATGTCAGAGAGGTCATTGCGAGAATTGTCGATGACTCCGATTTTGATGAGTTTAAGGCCCGCTACGGCACTACATTGGTGTGCGGTTTCGCCCATCTTTACGGCATGCCGGTAGGCATTGTTGCCAATAATGGCATTCTGTTTGGCGAGTCAGCCCAAAAAGGGGCTCACTTTGTAGAGCTTTGCAGCCAACGTAAGATCCCACTGATATTCCTGCAAAACATCACCGGCTTTATGGTAGGTAAACAGTATGAAGCCTCGGGCATCGCTAAACACGGCGCTAAAATGGTGACCGCCGTGGCCTGCGCTAATGTGCCCAAACTCACCGTGCTGATAGGCGGCAGTTTTGGTGCCGGTAACTACGGCATGTGCGGCCGCGCCTACGACCCCAGGTTTATGTTTATGTGGCCTAATGCGCGAATCTCCGTGATGGGAGGTGAGCAGGCTGCTGGCGTTCTGGCGCAGGTCAAAAAAGACCAGGCCGAGCGCGCTGGTAGCAGTTGGACCGAGGCGGATGAGCACGCAGTTAAACAACCGGTTATCGACAGTTATGAGCAACAAGGCCACCCTTACTACGCCTCTGCCCGCCTGTGGGATGATGGCGTTATCGACCCGGTGGATACCCGCAAGGTACTAGGCCTGGCATTAAGCGCCAGTCTCAATAAACCCATCGACGATACGCAGTTTGGCGTATTCAGAATGTAGGGGAAAATGATGATCGAACACGTTTTATATGACGTTAACGAACAGGGCGTGGCGCGTATTACACTTAATCGCGCCGACAAGCACAATGCCTTCAATGAAGACATGATCGCCGGGTTAACCGCCAGTTTTGAGTGCGCCGGGGAAGATCCCGATGTCAAAGTGGTAGTTCTGGCCAGCAACGGCAAAAATTTCAGTGCTGGCGCTGACTTAAACTGGATGCAGAAAATGGCCGGGTATACCGAAGCACAAAATCGCGCCGACGCCATGAACCTGGCTACCATGTTGCATACCCTTTATACCCTGCCTAAACCCACTATTGCCCGGGTTCAGGGGGCGGCTTACGCCGGTGCAGTAGGCCTGATTGCCTGTTGTGACATCGCAATAGCCTGCAAACTGAGTAAATTTTGTCTGAGTGAGACCAAAATTGGCCTGGTGCCGGCCACCATCAGCCCCTACGTTATCGAAGCCATGGGTAAACGCATCGCAAAACGTTATTTTATGACCGCAGAAGTCTTTACAGCCCGCCGCGCCCGTCGTCTGGGTCTTATCAGCGAAGCTGTGAGCGAAGACCAGCTCGATGCCACCATCGAGCAACTTACCGATACACTGCGTCACAATAGCCCCAGGGCTGTCAGCGAAGCCAAGTTACTGGTTTATACTGTCGCCGCTCAACCTATTGACGAATCCATGCGAGAACTGACCAGCGACTGGATTGCCCGGATCCGCGTGTCCGATCAGGGTCAGGAAGGCCTCAATGCCTTTTTGCAGAAACGTCCGCCTAACTGGTTACCTGCAGGGTCAAAGGAGTAAATCATGTCAGTCACCAAACACATCAATAAAGTACTGATTGCCAACCGTGGCGAGATTGCCTGTCGGATAATCGCTACGGCGCGTCAGCAACATATCCGTTCTGTGGCGGTGTATTCTGAGGCTGACCAGCACGCCATGCATGTTAAGCAAGCCGACGAAGCCATCGCTATTGGCCCTGCCCCGGCCAGTCAGAGTTATCTGATGCAGGATAAAATCATTGCTGCAGCCAAACAGTGCGGCGCAGATGCCATTCACCCGGGCTACGGCTTTCTGTCGGAAAATGCCGTCTTTGCCAAACGCTGTGAGCAGGAAGGAATTATTTTTATTGGCCCACCGGCCGCTGCTATTGAGGCCATGGGCTCTAAATCCCGCGCCAAACAAATAATGGAAGATGCCGGGGTACCGCTGGTGCCCGGTTATCATGGCGATGAGCAAAGTGCTGAGTATTTACTGGCCGAAGCACGCCGGATCGGTTTTCCGGTAATGCTTAAAGCCGCTGCCGGCGGCGGTGGTAAGGGCATGCGTCAGGTAATGACCGAAGCGGATTTTCAGGAGGCACTGGACGCTGCCAAACGGGAAGCTAAAGCCAGCTTTGACGACGATCTGATGCTGGTCGAGAAGTTTTTAACCCAACCCCGTCATGTGGAAATTCAGGTATTTTGCGACCAGCACGGCAACGGTGTTTACCTGTACGACCGCGACTGCTCGGTACAGCGCCGTCATCAGAAAATCATTGAAGAAGCTCCCGCACCTGACATTAGCGAGCAGGTGCGTCAGCAGATGGGCGAAAGCGCCCTTGCTGCAGCCAAAGCCATAAACTATGTGGGCGCGGGTACGGTAGAGTTTTTGCTCGACGGCGATGATTTCTATTTTATGGAAATGAACACCCGCTTGCAGGTAGAGCACCCGGTTACAGAAATGGTCAGTGGCGAAGACCTGGTTGCCTGGCAACTTGCCGTGGCCGCCGGTCATCCGCTGCCGAAATCTCAGCAACAATTACGCTGTACCGGCCATGCTTTCGAAGTCAGGCTGTATGCCGAAGATCCGGATAACGCGTTTTTGCCGTCAACGGGTTTACTTAAACGTTTGCGTTTCCCGGCTACAAGCGAAGGGGTAAGAGTCGACACCGGATTTAGCGAAGGCGATACAGTCAGCGTGCATTACGACCCCATGCTGGCCAAACTGATTACTTACAGCGACAACCGTGACTCAGCACTGGCAAAAATGCTCAATTGCCTGGAGCGAACCCGGGTAACCGGCGTTACCACCAATTTACCCTATGTGCACCGCGTACTGGAAAACGCCGATTTTGCTGCGGCCAGATTAACGGTGCATTTTATTGCCGAGCATAGTGAGGCGCTGGTCCCCCCGGCGTTTAATCCGGATTACCTGCCCGCTATGGCATTTTGTCTGTATCAGACCATACAGTCTGATACCGCGCCACTGGGCGATGAATCGCTTAAGGGGTTCCGGTTGAATCACCAGCGCCAGTACTTTCTGGCGGTACAGTGTCAGCATAAAGCGTATCAGCTCTCTGTTACCGCTAAAGACGATCATCTCACCGTAACCTCAGAAGACAATCACTGGCAGGTCAGTGGCGACTGGCAAGGTGAAGCCCTTAACCTGACCGTCGATAATTACCAACGCCGCTATACCGTTTGCCCGGACAGCGTTGACGGCTGGGTACTGTTTGACGGAGCAAACGCCCTGCCCTTTGCTTTGCAACGTCCGGATTTCGGCCAGCATGAAGATGCCCACGAAAACGAATGCGTTGCTCCCATGAACGGCACGGTGGTTAAGCTATTGGTCGAGCCTGGCAGTAAGGTAACTAAAGGCACCTCGCTGCTGATCCTGGAAGCCATGAAAATGGAACACAACGTAAAAGCGCCAGCCGACGGTACGGTAGCAGAATTTTATTACCAGGCCGGCGATATGGTTGACGGTGGCACTGCCCTGCTGGAGTTTGTCGCTGATGAGTAGTTATCCGCAACAGGTCAGCATTGTTGAGGTAGGCGCTCGTGACGGTTTGCAAAATGAAGCCTCGGTCATCGAACTGCCGGTGAAACTGGCGTTTATAGATGGGCTGTTGCGTGCAGGGCTCAGACGTATAGAAGCCGGTAGTTTTGTTTCGCCTAAATGGGTACCACAAATGGCAGACAGCGCGGAGGTGTTCCGGGGGTTACCGTCGGACTCAGGCGCTACGTTCAGCGCTCTGACACCCAACGAGAGAGGCATGCTGGCGGCTATCGAGGCCGGCGTTGATGAAGTCGCGGTATTTGCTGCTGCCTCTGAAAGCTTTTCCCTGCGTAATATTAATTGCTCAATCGAGCAAAGCCTGGAACGCTTTGAACCGGTGTTCAGTTTAGCCCGCCAGCATAATTTGCCAGTTCGTGGCTATGTGTCTTGCGTGATGGGCTGCCCCTATGAGGGGCAAATCAGTCCGGATGCCGTGTTAGCGGTTAGCCAGACGTTACTCGACAAAGGCTGTTATGAAATTTCGCTCGGCGATACCATAGGTACCGGCACGCCGGGGCAGACTGAACGTTTGCTAAGCACCTTACTAACAACGATCCCAACATCAAAACTGGCAGTCCATTTTCACGATACCTACGGTCAGGCGCTGGCCAATATTCTGGTTGCCTTACAACATGGTATAAGCGTGATTGACTCAGCCGCCGGTGGCTTAGGCGGCTGCCCTTACGCGGCCGGAGCCAGCGGCAATGTAGCCACCGAAGACGTGGTGTATATGCTCAATGGGATGGGCATCGAGACCGGCGTTGATCTTGATGCGTTGGTCGCGGCATCCACCCAGATATTTAATCGTCTCAACCATGAGCCGGCGTCGCGGACAATGCGGGCCTTACTGGCCAAACACCACAATGTGATGTAGTTCGGTTGGCAGCCTGGCTATGCGGGTCAGGCTGTGTCCTGCTTTTCTTTTGGCAGCATAAAACTCAGCCCAATTCCCACCAGCAACATGGTTGCCATCGTTGCCACAATATTGATGTCAAAGGCCACTTTCAATGCTGCATAAAGAGCACCAAAACCCAGCAAAATAAGCCCGATTGCAGTATTACTGAATGCCACCAGCTCGGTGCGTTGCTGACCGTCTTTGACATCCAGGCTGTAGGTTTTTCGACCCGTGCGAACACCGGTATGGGCGACTGCCAGCACAAAAAACAAGCCGCCGGAAATCCACAGCGAATGGCCGGGCAAGAATAGCAGACCCGCGCAAGCGATGAGCGCCAGCACACCTGCCAGTTGCAGGGTCAGTCGGGCACTGTAATCAGCCACACTTCCCCATACAAAGGAAGACAACATAGTCGCAGCCGCCTGCGCTCCCAAATAAAACGGTAACAGGCTGGAGGCATCTTGCTCGGTTTCGAGCATAAAGTAAGGCGCTACCAGAGCACTGTGAACAAACAGCCCTCTGACCACAATAAATTTGTACACCACCGAATCGAAATCCCACCAACTATGGCTGCCTTGCTTTTCATCATCGTTTGCCTCGACACAGGTTTTTACCGGCAATAAAATAAACAGGCCGAGTAACATTGCTGTGACCGCGCCGATGAGCAAACCAAAGATCAGAGTTTCACCCAGTTTGTCAGCAAAATACACCAGTGGTACGGCGATAATGAGTGTTAATATGCCCGAGGTTGTGGAAGCAATCCCCAGTAATTTTCCCCGATCGCCTTTGTCCGCCACATCAGCCTGAATATCTTTCATGGTCAGCGAACAGGCCGAGCGGCCGAAACTCAATAAACACAAACCACCCAATACAAACCACCCGGCGGTTATGCCCTCGTAGCAAAAAGCGCCAAGAGTAATGACTAGCAGGGAAAACGACTGCACTACCATGCCCGACCGCCAGACATGATGACGCGCCGGATAATGGCGCAGTACCACACCAATGACCGCCTGAGGCAGTAAGGCACCAGACTCGCGGATGGGTACCAGCCAGCTAATCATCCAGGCAGGCGCCCCCAGAGCAAGCATCAGGGCTGGTAAGGTTGTTTTTGCTGAAATCAGCAGATCGGCCAGTTTCGTGCTGGCAAGGCTGGCAATTAAGCGACGTTTAGCAGAGTTCACAGCGCAGATACCGGTCTGAAAGACACCACTTTCGACCGCCTTAGTAATTGATTAGGCTGTAGTATACGCCGAAACTCCGGGTTGAGATCCACCGGCTTGCACAACAATACTAAAGACTAATACCGGGCGGTTTTCCGCTATCCCATGCTGTTTTCCACCAGGGTTTTGATATTTTCCAGACCAACCTGAATATCCTTGCCCAGTTTGTCATCGAAAAACAAAAGCTTGTATCGGTCAACAATACTCAGTCCAACATTACCACGGCTTGTCCAAATGAGTTCTGTGCCAGCATCCAGCGGTTTGACGCGCAGTTCCCCATTAGCACTGATGCCTTGCTCAGCATTATCAACGCTGTAAACCACTTGGCGGTTAAACTGCAGGGAGGTAATTTCGATACTGCCACGGCCAATAATGTCACTGCGCCAGCGCAGCCGCATCCCGATGGCACGATCCGGCCCATCATAGGTCATTACGGCGTTGGGATCCATCTGGTACCAGGTACTCCACTGCTCCCATTTGCGTAAATCAACAATGGCAGCGTAGACCTGATCAGCGGGCGCATTAATTTCGATGGAACGCTCAACTTCATACTCTTCAGGCAGAAAAAGTCCTGTCAGAATGACAAGAAAAGCCACAATAAATAGATTTATGAGCCATTTACCGCCCCACATAGTGTCTCCCATTAGAACCGTCCCGGCCAATTATAACATTAATTTAACAAAATGAGAGTTTAACAACCTTTTTTGTATGAACTAAATCAAATAAAGGTTTATCGCCCTCCGAGCGAGAAACTGACCTGTCTGTTCTTCTCGTCAATAAAACCGGCGCAACACTAGTAAACTATCCCTTTTGAAGCCCACAGTGCCTGGCTGTTAATCACGCATAGTTCTCGTTTACTCAGCGTCATTAATAACTCATAACCAGTTATCTGCTACCTTTTAAGTATAATCTGAACACACTGAAATTCATCTTTCCGGCAGAAACCTCTTAAACAGTCATTTCGCTATTCAGTCCAGCTTGCAATTTTGTCTGCACAGGCTGCCATTTTCGATTAACAGTTTCACTACAATAAAATTAATATTTATTTACACCGTCGACGCTTGAGCATTTATTATTCAAGGCGTAAGATGGTGAAAAATAATGTAATTTAATTACAAATAACCTATCCTTAAAAAATGGATACGGTCACGCAGACCGGCAGGTATTAGCCGTTACTACACAGCGCGTCGATGGAGAAACAGAATGTCCGACAAGAGTCCTCGTTATATCAGTAATCTTACCCGCGATACCTATGCACTTATTCTCGCCGGTGGCCGGGGGTCACGATTACACGAACTCACTACCTGGCGGGCCAAACCTGCACTCTATTTTGGCGGCAAATTCCGCATCATCGACTTCCCGCTTTCGAACTGTATTAACTCAGGCATCCGCAGAATTGGCGTCGTCACCCAGTATAAATCTCATTCTCTTATTCGCCATCTGGTGCGCGGTTGGGGGCACTTCAAAAAGGAACTGGGCGAGTCAGTGGAAATTTTGCCTGCATCACAGCGCTTTTCGGAAAACTGGTACGAAGGCACCGCTGACGCAGTATTCCAGAACATTGATATTATCCGCGATGAGCTGCCTAAATTTGTGATGATATTATCCGGCGATCATATTTACCGCATGGACTATGCCAACCTACTGGCCCGCCATGTGGAAACCGGCGCCAAGATGACCGTGTGCTGTATGAAGGTGCCACGGGAAGAGGCGGCTGGTGCATTTGGTGTCATGTCGGTCGACGAAGACTATCGCATTAAAGGATTTACCGAAAAACCAGCAAACCCGGATCCGGTACCCAACGAGCCGGATTTATGCCTGGCTTCCATGGGTAACTATGTATTTGATACTGAATTCTTGTTTGAGCAGCTGGCGCGTGATGCCGAAACGTCAGGCTCTGAACGGGATTTCGGTAAAGACATTATACCCAGCATTATCAAGGACCACGACGTATTTGCCTATCCTTTCCAAAGCAGCGAAAACGAACACGTTTACTGGCGCGATGTGGGCACATTGGATTCTTTCTGGGAAGCCAATATGGAAATGGTGGCGCCGGTGCCAGCACTCAATTTATACGATCGTAAATGGCCAATATGGACCTATCAGGAGCAATTGCCGCCAGCGAAGTTTGTTTGGGAAGATCACGACCGCCGCGGTGAAGCGATTAACTCTGTAGTCTCAGGCGGTTGCATTATTTCCGGCTCTACCCTGCGTCGCTCTCTGTGCTTCTCAAATGTCCGGGTCCATTCTTATGGCCTGATTGAGGAAGCCGTCATCCTCCCAGACGTAGAAATTAAGCGTCACTGTAAACTGCGCAAGGTAATCATTGACCGCGGTTGTATTATTCCCGAGGGCACTGTAATTGGCTACGATCACGACGAAGACCGCCGTCGCGGCTTCCGTGTTTCAGATAAAGGCGTGGTTCTGGTGACCCGGGAAATGCTCGGTCAGCCGGTGGGCGCCACCACCCTTTCCTAAGTCGGCGACATTACCGCAGGATCTGGCGTTTAGCCAGATCCTGCGGTAACCGTAACGACGTCCAGCCAAATACGATAATAGATAATAAAAACGGAATGGCTAGCCACTCAAAAGCAGTCACAAGGCCCTCCAGTTCCCCCTGAACGGCCGTATAATACTCACTCACTACACCAACAAACGTGGGGCCACCGCCCAGCGCTATCAGATTCAGTACAAAAAAGAATAAGGCGGTGGACATGGCCCGGCAATTTGCCGGAGACAGCGTTTGGGCCATAGCAAAACATGGCCCGAAATACGTACCGCTGGTCACCTGCAACAAAGTAAAACCGGCAATTCCTACCCACAATGACTCACTGTGAATAGCCAGCCAAAAGGCCGGTACGCCAACGCACAAAGCCAAGGCTGGCAAGCGCGCATAAGCCCCAGAGTTGCTGCGTCCCCAGCGATCGGCAATGACGCCACCGGCCCACACACCAATGGCATATAACGTACCGTTAATCACGCCAAAGACGACCAGCAACCATACAATATCCACATCACTGAAACGCCTTACAAAGTAATCCATTTGCCAGCCAATCACCGCATAATTAGCAAAGGATGACAACGTGATGCCCAGTACCATTCCCCACCAGCTGGGCGTTTTAAGCAGTACAACAATGCTATCGAGCATGGGCCGTTGCCGGTCTTGTTCAGTTTGCTGCCGAACGGGCTCTTTAACCGTGAGTTTCAGCACGATTGCCAGCACAATGCCGGGCACTCCCACCGCTATCATGACCGAGCGCCAGTTGGCCTCGCCGCCACTCAGTACATAAGCTGAAGCCAAATAGGCCAGCATAATGCCAAAAGGAATGCCCAGCGCATAAAGCGCCATCGCCGTGGCCCGCTCTTTGGACGCAAAGAGATCGGCGATAATGCTGTGCGCCGGTGGCGTGCCGCCAGCTTCGCCAATCCCCACGCCAATCCGGCATAATGCCAGTTGCAGGTAGTTGCCCGCGAGGCCCGACAGTGCGGTAAAGCCACTCCATAAACTTAACGAGACTGCAACGATATTGACGCGGCTGTATCGGTCTGCCAGCCAGGCCACCGGGATCCCCATAACGGTATATAACACGGCAAAATAAATGCCCTTAAGGTAACCCAACCGGGCATCATCGAGTCCTAAATCCTGTTTAATAAACGGCGACAAAATACCAATGATCTGACGGTCGATAAAATTAAACGCGTACACTAGCGTCAGCATCAGCAACACGTAATACCGATACCGGTCAGGCTGGTCAGTGGGGGTAACAGAATTAGGGTTCAAACATCACCTGTGATACAAATACACATTAACAAGCAGACTTATAGCTGAATATCATTAAGAATAAGTCGAAACGCGGCTAGCGAGCCGTGATAATACCACCCTATTTATCTGATGTTGAACTCTGTATGCACATAGACAAACTATTAGCCCTGACTTCCGACGTAACCCCACTCAATGACAACGAATGGCTGATGACCCATCCCGGCCTGCCCGATACCTGGGGCCAGGGGCGCACCGCATTTGGCGGTATCACTGCATGTTTCTTGCACCATGCCCTGGCTCAGGTGGTTGAAAAGGACCGCAGCTTACGTGCTTATCACACCAATTTTGTCGGGCCGGTGAGTTTCGATAAGCCAGTAGAACTTGTTGTAGAGAAACTGCGTTCGGGACGCAATATGTCGCAATACCTGGCAAAACTGCAACAGGATGACAAAGTGTGCGTATGCGTGCAGGCCTGTTTTGGCGTTGATCGCAACTCCAAAATACAGGTCGATAAACTGCCTGACCACGCGATGACGCTCCCCAAAAAAGCTAAATTTATTCCGCAAATCCCTAAGGTGACACCGCGTTTCTTTCGCCATTACGAAATTGCTGTGGAAGAAGGCCAAATCCCGTTTAGCTGGAGTAAGCACAGCCATTACCATGGCTGGATGCGGTTTAAGCAAGCGGTCAGCGATTTCAGCTACACCCACCTTATTTCACTCATTGATGCCTGGCCACCGGCCATCATTCAGCAGCTCAAGCTACCGGCACCGGTGAGTACGGTAAGCTGGGATATTGAGTTGGTTCAGCCACTGGCACTTAGCAGCGAAAACCCCTGGTTTGGTTATCAGGTAGATACCAAACTGGCGAACGGCGGTTATGCGCACACAGAAGCGACCATCTGGGACGATAAAGCGCGCGTTATCGCGCTTAGCCGTCAAACTATAGCGGTCTTTGATTAAGCGTCATCGGCGTGCGAACATAAAAAACCCGGCAACTGCCGGGTAAATTTTTTTAACGCACTTATTATTATTATAAAGCTAGCAAGGTAAATTGCCGGGCTGAGTTAAACAATGTCTGAACAAACCCGGCAATCTTTAACTAATCAGCGGAGAGCTACTGCTAACTCTCCATAAGTTGGTTGGGAACCTGATTAGTTAAATCCGTAGCGAACACCCAGCGCATAGCGTGTGCCATACTGGCGGGCAAACAGGAATTGTTCCTGATAACGACCGTAGCCCTGTTCAGTTTCATTGTTCAGGTTGAGCGCATCAAAGAACACGGTGAGATTTTCATTGATATCATAGTTAATGCTCATATCCACCTGACCATAGTCTTTAAAGAACTGTGGTGGCGCATCAGCGGATCCCTGAGCCTGCCCAACGCCTAACAGGTAATCATCACGCCAGGCGTAAGTCACTTTCACTGACAGGCCATCTTTCTCATAAAACGCCTGCAGGTTAGCTGAATCACCCAGTCCTGCGAGCGGTGCCTGTTGAGTAAGACTGTCTATGTCAAACTCCACATCACCGCTCACGAATGTAGCATTGACGTTAAAGCCGAAACCAGTTTCACCCAGCATGTGCTGCCAGGCAATTTCAACCCCATCAACCGATTTAGCGTCGGTATTATTAGGCTGGCTTACACTCCATACGATCAACGGATCATTGCTGTTAGGCTCAATCTGCTCGTCAGCATTACCGTGGCCATTAGCCAGCATTTGTTCAAAGATAGCCTTACTGGTGACCTGATCGCCACGGCCTTCAATATCTGCTACCGCCTGGTTATAACGAGGACCATCCAGGATATCGTGCAATCCATCAATGGTGGTTTCGGTAATAGTGTTCTGAATAAAGTTATCGACGTCTTTCTTAAACCAGCCGATGTAGGTATAGCTGGCTTCGTCATAATAATATTCCAGGGTGATATCCAGGTTGGTGGATTTATACGGCTGCAAGTTAGTATTGCCTTGCGAGCCTGACCGCGCGTTTGGCTTAGGGCTGCCAGTGAGAGCCCGACCGCCGGCGAGGTAACCTAAAGGCGCACGCGACATGGTTTTACCCCACGATACCCGTGCCAGTAAGTCGTCGGTTAGGTCTACACGAATATCCAGGGTCGGTAAAAAGGCATCGTGCTCTCCGGTTTGAGTCAGGTAATTATCCAGACCACCAGCTTCGTATTGCATGATCCACTCTGACTCGCCAACCCAGTTAACCTGCTTCTCAACCCGCTGTTTTACCCGGCTGGTTACATCAGTTTCCTCGTAACGGGCACCGGCAATAACCTGTACAGGGTAATCCTTAACGTCAAACTCCCATTCTGTTTGCAGATAAATACTGTTGGTGACCTCTTCTACCATTGAGTCGCCATCAATACCGTCAATGTAAGCGTCGGCGACAAATACGTTGTCACTTCCTACCACCGCTTCGGTAAGATAAGCTTGCTGCCTGGCGATGGCCTCGTCGAAATCATAGGTGTAATAGTAATTTGGCATTAAGTCCGCACCACCTCCAGCAAATTCATCCAGGAAGCTCCCCGTGTCATGACGGGTAAACATGCTGTCCGGGAAAATTTGTGGGAAAGCCGGACTAAAACCCGGACCACCTCGCAGTCCACTCCAGGCATTGGTGCCACTCATGCCCTGCTCGGTGCGCGCAAAACCAAATTTAACCACGGCCATTGGGATATCAAAGTACGAGTTAAACCACTCACCGTCGATTTGTAACTGTTCTACCGTTGATTCACCCGGCGAATGAATAAACTGGCTGAAGTTGGAGTCAATTTCGCTTGGCATCAACTCGTTGGTACCGTTCTGCCATTGAATAAAGCCATGCGGGACCTCGCCAGTGCGATAATCATAAATTTTGGTGATCAGTTGATCCGAGCCAAGAATAACCTGGCCATTACTACCCATGCCTTTATCCGCGCCATTATCGATTTCATTACTGGAATCGTGATAATCAATATTCAGCTTCAGATCGTCCGTTACCTGCCAATCAATATTTAAACCAATTGACTTGGCATCCACTTCGGTAGTTTCACGAAATGCGGTGAATGAGCCATCGTTTCCGGCAATGTCAGCGTAAACCGCTGTACCATTCTCATCCAACTCATAGCCGTTGATGTTACCGCCGAATTCATTCCAGATCCCCCAGCCCACGCTTTCCAGACCCACAATCGCATTGGTCATGGTGTAGTCGAGCGTCATGGTAATATCGTCGTTAGGCGCGTATTGCAAGGTTACCTGGCCATTGGTGCGGTCATTTTCTACATTATCAATACCGTAGTTCATGTCTTTCGGGAAAAAGTGGTTACCTACGCGGTTACCCTCTTCATCCACGGCGCGCGGATCGATCATGGTTGATTCGTTAAATGCCGGCAACGTCACATTCGCTTGCCAGCCCTGAATATTGGCCTGCTGACGCTGGAAGTCACGCTGATAATGAGAAAAACTTACGGCAAAACCCAATTTGTCATCATTAAAGGTGTTACTGTACACACCGGCTATTTCCGGCGTAACATCATCGCCTTCCACTACGGAAGTGTCGTGCAGGGCTTTGGCCATAAACGAATAACGCTGGCCGGGCTGTTGCAGTGGCTTTGAGGTTACGATGTTCACCGTTGCCCCCAAACCACCACTTGGCAGTTCAGCTTTAGCGGTTTTATATACTTCCAGGGCGCTTACACCTTCAGAAGAGAGGTGCTGCAAGCTGTAAGAGCGGGTGAAACCGGTTCCCGGCATTTGCCGTCCGTTTAAGGTGATCAGGTTAAAGCCCGGGCCAAAACCACGCACGGTGATTTCACTGCCCTCACCGTTAGCACGGCTTACCGAGACACCCGTGATACGCTGCAGTGATTCCGCCAGATTCGAATCCGGGAATTTACCCATTTCTTCCGCTGAAATCGCATCCATTACACCCGGGGTGCTGCGTTTGATATCCATAGCACGGATAAGACTGCCACGAATCCCCTGCACCTCGATAATTTCAACAGCCGGCTCTTCAGACTCGTTCGCTTCCTGAGCGAATACTGCCTGGCCGGTGGTGCCTAGCAACAAGCCTACAGCTATTGCCAGACGATTTTTATTAAAAATTGTGTAGTTCATAGTTCGATACTCACGTTTTATTCTTTACCTTGTGCAGGTACCTGCCAGCCTGGCTGCGGCACCTGCGACCGGCTGCATTACTGGGCAGCAATTTCTGCGTTATCGATACGGTAGACGGCACCGTCGCCCGTTCCCCAGGCCGGGAATACCATCAGTACATCGATGTCACTGATATCCAGGCCGGCATCGAATAACCGTTGCAAGGTAAAGGTGTAGGTTTGCCATTGACCCAGCACCGGCGCTTCCCCTTCCACACTGTCAGTCAACGGCAGTTCAACGGCGGTAGTCGCACCGGTAGATTCAATTTTAAATAACCAGGTTGACTCCGGATCATTCGGGTTAGATACCACTTTCACGTCGAAGCGAACCACACCAGTGCTCAGCAAAGCGGAAGCATCGTAAGACACGCCGTCATCGGCCAGAAAGCCCATCACTGTTGGCTCCGAGCCAATAATGAACTGCGCTACGGCACCTTTGCTGTCATCTTCGTCCATTTCAACAGTTGGGGTAGAACCACCACAGCAATCCCAGATAGACCAGCCATCGGCGGCCACATCTTCAAATAACGTGATACCATTGGCGGTTTCAGAAGACGGATCGTAAATGCGGGCGTTATCCACACGGTATACCGCTCCGTTACCCGTACCCCAGGCAGGGAAAATCATGATGACGTCAATGGCACTGACATCCAGGCCGGCAGCAGACAGATCTGAGAGTTTAAATGTGTAGGTTTGCCATTCGCCGGTGACCGGCGCAACACCTTCCTGGCTGTCTGTAACTGGTAACTCTACTGCGGTGGCACCCTCACTGGATTCCAGCTTGATTAACCAGCTTGCATCCGGGCTTGACGGTGCATCAACCACTTTCATTTCAAACTCGAGCACACCGGTTTCAAGAATTGCACTGGCATCGAATGGGGTGTCTCCACCACCATTAGCACCGCGGGTAATAAAGCCCATTACGGTTGGCGCTTCGCCAATAGAGAACTGGGCAACCAGACCATGGTCATCATCGTCAAGTTCATCAGTAGGCATAGAGCCACCACAGCAATCCCACATAACCCAGTTCGGGTTTTCACCATCGTCAAAAAACACGACCTCTGGTGATGGCGCTTTAATTTCAACGTTATCCAACTGATAAACTGCGCCTTCGCCCAATCCCCAGGATGGGAACACCATCAGCACGTCGATAGCGCTCACATCCAAGCCCATGTCTGCCAGCATCTGCAGTGGGAACACATAGGTTTGCCATTCACCGACAACTGGCGTTACACCGTCGCGGTTGTCAGCCAGAGGCAATTCGGCAGCACTTGCCGCGTTGTTGCTCTCAACCTTGAATAACCAGGTAGCATCCGGGCTGGCCGGTGCAGACACGACTTTCATATCAAATGAGATCACGCCGGTTTCCAGCATGCCAGAGCCATCAAAAGGAGAAGCCTGACCGTTTTCGTCGGTAATAAACTCATCACGGCTGATAAAACCGTTAACCGTGGGCGAGGCACCCACCATGAATTCATATACGGCCCCCTGATCCGGATCTTCAACAATCATTGGCGTCGAACCACCACAACAGTCCCAGGCAGGCCAGTCAGGGTTCGCCGCATCGTTAAAGATGGTCAGGTTTTGTACCACACCACTTGATGGTGGTGTTGGGATAGGCGCCTCACCTTCAACCAGCGCATCATCCAGGCTTTCGTAGCCAGGGCGGATGGTTTCACAACCTTTACCGGTGTCCGGATCAGAAGCACACTCATACACGTGTACATAGTCGATAACGTATTCCTGGCCAGCGGCAAACGCTTCCGCGTCGATGCCCATATTATTGACGTTTTCAGGCCAGTCACCGCCAACCGCCAGGTTCAGTAACAGGTGGAATTCCTGATCGAACGGCGCGTTGTCCCAGTAAGTGGTTAACTCACCAGTGATCTTATCGTAATATTCAGCAAACCAACCGCGATGACTGAGCCCCGACACCTCGCCGTTGGCTTTATAACGGATAGTCGATTTACGCTGTGTGGCATACAGATAACCGTCTACATACCAGCGAATTTCCCCTTCCTGCCATTCAATAGCATAGGTGTGGAAATCATCAGCCGGATTCATGTCTGCCGGGAACTCATGAGCTTTGCCAGAGTTAACATTGTTTGGCCAGTCACGACCATAATGTAGCGTGCCGTGAATATTGGACTCGACATTACCTTCAGCATCAGCAACCTTGAGGTTAACTGCCTCCATAATGTCAATTTCGCCGGATTTTGGCCAACCGCCATACACATAGTCGGTAGGCAGCATCCAGAAAGCCGGCCAGCTGCCCTGACCTGAAGGCAGTTTGGCACGCATTTCAAAACGGCCGTATTTAAAATCGCCTTTATAGCGGGTGTTTAACCGGGCAGACGTATAAGGCTTCTCAGCCCCTTCCTCTGCGGGCAGCGCAACGATATGCAACATACCATCGGCAACATAAGAGTTTACCGGATCGTCGGTATAGCACTGTTGCTCATTATTACCACCGCCGGTGCAATTTACTTCGTGTGTCCATTTAGCGCTATCGATCGCGCTACCATCAAAATCATCACTCCAGACTAATTGCCAGTCGGATACCGGCTGAGCCGGATCTACAGTGGCAAAATCTGATTCTGTTTTGGCGCTTTCGCCGCCACAACCCATCAGCGTTGCCGCGGTCATAGCAGCAAGCAACCGAGATAGTTGCATTGTTTTGTTTTTCATTCTTCAGCCCCGATCTAAACGGAATTTATGTTGCGTCACCTGTCGGCTATTATTCGCCGCGAAAGTGTAAGCGCTTACATTAATGATTAAAATATTATGTAAGCGCTTACAGAGGTTATTACATTAAATTTAAGAAGTAAATTCAAATTAACATTTTTTTTACTATAAATTGCATCACCATTGTGATTTTTAGTTAGCGCCAAGAGCACAGCTGATTCATATATCACTAATCATGACAATTCCTTTAATAACATTAACTTGTATTGCTTTTATCCATTTTTCCAGGCTAATCAAAGGTAGCTATAGCAAGATTTTTAAGGTGATAGAAATACTCACTGCCCACATTACCCTGCTTTACTGTAATGAAAGCCAGACAATTGGCGAATTATTTGATTAACAATTAGACAAAGGTGGAATAAGGCATATATTGGTAAAACACCAGCATTAGCGGCCGATTTTATGTAAGCGCAATCATTGTTGCGTAACAATCGGTTTACTATCAGCCCTGACTATTCGGTTTCAGTAAAGCATAAAGGCACTGGGGTTGAATAAGCTCATCACACTGAGGCATTGGAGATTCGTAATGTCCAATGCGTCTTCAAGATCTTCGTGAGCCAGTCCCAGCGTTTCATGTAAATGGGGTAGCAGATTGTTATAGCTTGGATAAACATCGGTGTTAACGTTATCCAGTGCCAATACATACGACAACTGCAGGATCTGGACATCCAGGTCGGTAGCCGGTGTGTCGGTGTTGTGAATATGAACCAAAGGATGGCTGATAGCCTTGGGAATGCCCCAGTTTTTAATAATTTCAGCAGACAGAGCCGCATAGGTGAACCCACAGATAGCCTGTTGCAACTCCGCAGGCTTAACCCTGGCATTAAACGCAGTACAGCGTTGCGCTTTCTTGGGATACACGGAAACCATGGCCAGTTCACCAATGTTATGCAACAGCCCGGACACAAACAGCCGCTCTGACTCTTTGTGTTTCTTTTGCTCAGCAATGTATTTGGCCAGCAAACCACAACTGACGCTCTGCTCCCAGAATCGGTCCAGATCAATAATTTTGGCTTCAACATTACGAAACGCGTGGGAAATACCATAGGCTAACGCCAAATCATAGGCGGCACGGGTGCCTATCACCTGCAGTGCTTTGGTGATAGTGTCGATACGGTTGGGGAACTTGTACAACGCACTGTTTGCCACTTTTAACAGCTGCCCGGTCAGCGCCGGGTCGAAGGCAATGATCTCGCCGATATCATCCATGCTGGCAGCGCTATCATCCATGCACGCTTTCAGCCGGGTCACAGCTTCAGGTAACACGAATATCTCGATAGCTTGTGAAGCAATTTCAGACACATTTTTCATATTAAAGCCTCTGCTGCGAAAGCAATCCTTTTCAATACTTATTCACAACACTTTCCATACTCTGCTCTACTGATATAGCGCATCTCGGCTGGCACTGCCACTAAATTGGCGCCATTATTCCAAGTGTAGCTCAAATTTCAAAGTATTCCCGTCCAAAGGGCATCGCGCTGCGACTAGCGCCGAGGTTTCAAGGGATTTCACCAACTGGGCCACGCTTTTGTTTATTGGGCATGATACCCCGGCTAAGGAGCCCTGCTCTGCCACTGCGCCGTTGAGAAAATCAATTTCGGTCAAACGCCCGGCCTGCAAATCCCACCACATGGAAGAGCGCGCAGTAGGTTCAATATGTAACATGGCACTGGCCAGTCGCTTAAACAGCCAGTCAGGTAGTCGTAAAACGGCCGGTAAATAGCGTGCCGGTACCCGGGTTAGCCTGGGGAGCTTGATATTACGGGCCGAGGTTACCGCCAGCAGTTCATCCATCAGCGCCGCAATAATCTGCCGGCAATCTCTGTCGAGCAGCATGGTCCTGACCGGCTGGTTAACAATAGCATTGATACTGTTTGCCAGGTTGAGCTGCAGCTTAGCCCAGGCAACGGCTTCAATATCCTCGCGCCAGGAGAGTGTTAGCAGCTTGTGCTGCACCGCGCCCAGCGCATTCGCCGCGGCGGCATCAAGCGCCTCTGGCTGTTCCAGGTAATACTCGCCTTCAGTAGTCTTTTGCAGTTGCTTTAGCGATTCATTCCACATCACGTTGCAACCCACAATCCCGTGTAAAACGCGAATGTCCGGTAAATATTGTCGGCCAAGTGCCGCTGCGCCAAGTCCGTTTTGACAGCACACGACAATACAGTCCGGCGCTACTAACGGCTGTAAACGTGTCAACACGTCAGCTAACGCGGTATTTTTAACCGTCAGCCAGATAACGCTGCGTTCAATTCGGGCCGGTAAATCCACCAGGCATGCCCCGGCGCGGGCTTTATATACCGCTTCATTACCAGCATAGTCGGTCAGGGTTATGCCCGAAGCCAGCCGCTCCAGCCAGGTTGGACGACCAATAAAAGTCACGCGGGCAGACTGACCAATAATGCCGCCCAGAAAGCTGCCAATTAAACCACTACCCACAATGACATGCTGATATTGCGCCATAAAAAAATTATCCGGCCGCTAAAAAGGTTTACTTATGTTACCCGACTTTGCTCGTTCGCAAAGGAGAAGCCATGGTATATTTGCAGTTTTTAGTATTGAGCCTGATATGACAGAAAAGGTGTTGATAATTGGCGCCGTGTGGCCGGAGTCAAAATCCTCCGCTGCCGGGCAGAATATGGCAGCGTTGATAAAACGGTTTGCCGCCTGGGACTACAGCATCCACTTCGCCAGCGCAGCAGCTGACAGTTTGCATATGGATAACGACTTACTCCACGAGTGTACGCTGCACTCGATCAGTCTGAACGACGCTTCGTTCGATACCTTCGTTGAGCAGTTAAACCCTGCGATTGTTATCTTCGACCGCTTTATGACCGAAGAGCAATTTTCAGCTCGGGTTAAACAGCACTGCCCCAATGCACTGCATATTCTCAATACCGAGGATTTACACAGTGTGCGTCATGCCCGTCACGAAGCGGTCAGGCAAGGCCTTGCAACCAGTGACGCCCGATTAAATAATGCGTTTTCACAGCGCGAAATAGCCGCCATTCTGCGCAGTGATATCAGCCTGATTATTTCATCGGCTGAATACCGCCTGCTCACTGAGTACTATCAGGTGCCCGCAAAGCAGTTGCAGTTATTTCCTTTACAGCAATCACTGAACGTTCCGCTTGAGTTGCCCGATTACCTGGCACGACAGCATTTCATTACCGTGGGTAATTTTCGTCACGCGCCGAACTGGGATGCGGTATTACAGTTAAAGCTACTGTGGCCGGCCATCCGGGCACGGTTACCTAACGCCGAATTACACATTTACGGGGCTTATCCGCCGAAAAAAGCCACCCAGCTACACAATGCTAAACAAGGCTTTTTAATTAAAGGCTGGGTAGACAATATTGGCCAGGCAATGGCCAGCGCCCGAATTTGCCTGGCACCGCTGCGCTTTGGCGCTGGGATCAAAGGTAAACTACTAACGGCCATGCAATACGCTACGCCCAGTGTCACTACAGAGATTGGTGCCGAAGGCATTGCGTGTGCTGAAGAGTGGCCCGGTAAGGTAGTCAGCTTAACGCCGCCACAGGCGTTTATCGATGCAGCCTGCAAACTTTACCTTGAAGAGGCGCAGTGGCAACAGGCCAGTCAACAGGCTAAAACTGTTATCACGGCCTACCAGAACGCTCAGCGCCAGGCGCAAGCTGACTTATTAAAGAAAATCACTACCGCCCGTAACGATTTACCAGCATTTCGCCAGGGCTTGTTTCTGCACAGCCTGATGTGGCATCACAGTCTGCGTGCTTCGCAGTTTATGAGTCAGTGGATAGAGGCTAAAAACCGCTAATCAGTTTTCAGGTTAATCACGTATACACAATGAGGGTCACTAACAGGACAGTCGAATGAGGCATTACCTTACACTGGGAATGGGCATGCTTTTGCTCACTTTCTGCCATGCTGCCGGCGCTCAGTCACGCCTGGCACCACATAACATGATGGCGCTTTGCCAGGGGCTTGGCCAAGCTACGGCATCAGTGGCACTGGGGCGTTCACAGGGTGTCCCCGACGATGAAAACGAAGGTATGCAAGTGCTCAGGCGTATCTCTGCGCACAGCGGCAAGGATTTTGTCAGCCACATTACCAAGTTTCTCAACCAGTCGAAGGAACTGCCGTCGTTGTGGCAGGGCATGCTTTATACCCACGCCTGCTGGCACAGTTATCAGGATAACCCGGCACAGGTGAGCCTGATGTCGTCGTTGCTGCCTTTTCGCTGCGATCTGAATAGCCCTGCCATGGAATGTATCGATAAAACGTTTCTGACCCTGCCCGGCCAGGCTGAGCAGATTTGATTAGTCGGCGACTGTCGCTTGCCGCCGTATCTGCCTTATCACTTCGGCGATACCACTGGCCCGGGACTGGCTCAGATAGCGTTCGAGCTGAATCGACGCAAACCAGTCATCAAAGTTGAAGGCAGCAATTTGCTCAGGCGAAAGTTGGTTTACTTTCTCCTGGATCACCGCCAGTACGCCACGAATAATTTTACTGTCTGACCAGGCCAGCATCGCTACATTCTGGTTAGCATCCACCGAAATCTGCAACCATACCCGGCTTTGACACCCCTGCACCTCGCTGTGCTCATTGCGAGCCTCTGCGCTTAGAGGATGCAGTGCCTTGCCAGCCAGCATCAGTTGCCGTAACAGATTATCCCATCCCTTAGTCTGCGCCAGTTGCCCGGCGAGATTGTTGCTACTCGTCGTCATCGGTCAGTTGTAACAGTAATTCGTCGGCCGACGTAACCATGCCTTCGCGCAGATTGCCTGAGGGGAATAATACCAGGCCAATCTGATTTTTTTTCAGACCCGGTAACCAGGTACCGGTAAACTCATCCAGCGCGATGGCCTGGGGCTTACTATCGGGTAAATCCTTACGTTGCCAGAACGCCACACTGGCTTCATCGGGCCATACCGGCAGACAAGTCTGGGTGTCACTATCGACCATTACCCAGCCATCGGTGCCCATCAGCCCCCAGATAGTGCGGGTTTCCAGTACCCGTTCAACCAATAATTCTCCCCGCTCGCGGGCCGGAAGCTGACTTTCCTGTTCTGTTTGTGCCGTCATGTTGTTACTCAGTGAATTGTTTGCGCCGATTATACCTGTTTCTGACAATTTGTAAGCCCGAGCGTAACAGGCGGTTAAGCTCAGGCTGGCTTTCTGGTACTATGCCCGGCATCGAAGGTTTATCTATCCGTGGATTCAATGAAAGTCATCTCTTTTAACATTAACGGCATTCGTGCCCGCATTCATCAGTTAACTGCCCTTATCGAAAAGCACCAGCCGGATGTAGTGGGGTTACAGGAAATCAAAGTCGATAATCCCCAGTTCCCGGTGGCCGACGTAGAAGCACTGGGTTATAACGTGTATTTCCATGGTCAGAAAGGTCACTATGGCGTGGCTTTTATGACTAAGCAAACGCCAAACAGGGTGCAATATGGATTTCCTACCGACGATGAAGACGCCCAACGTCGCATGATTATGATCACGGTAGAAAATGACCAGGGCGAGCCAGTTACCCTGCTCAACGGCTATTTTCCACAGGGCGAAAACCGCAGTCACGAAACCAAATTCCCGGCCAAGCAAAAGTTCTATGCCGACCTGATGCACTATGTCACCAGCGAACACACACCTGAAGATAACCTGGTGATCATGGGAGATATGAATATTTCCCATACCGACAGTGACATTGGCATTGGCGAAGATAACCGCAAGCGTTGGTTACGCACCGGAAAATGCAGCTTTTTGCCAGAGGAACGGGAATGGCTTAACAGGCTGCTGAACTGGGGACTTTACGACAGTTTCCGTAGTCAGCACCCGGACTGCACCGATCAGTTTAGCTGGTTTGATTACCGTTCCAAAGGCTTTAACGATAACCGGGGACTCAGAATCGATCTGATCCTGGCGACTCAAAGTATGCATAATAAGTTGCAGGAAACCGGTATCGACTACGAACTTCGTGGTATCGAAAAGCCTTCTGACCATGCCCCAATCTGGGCCACTTACAAAGGATAAACCATGACCACATTACAACTGGTCGGGCTGTGTTTATTTGTGGTGTTGCTGGGATTTATTGTCCGCAACATCCACTGGCCCGAGTTTGTTGCCTCTAAACAAAAACAGCATATGCTGTTTGGCTGCGCAGCCGCGGTGTTCTTTTTATGGATCTTTCGCGCCAGTGTGCCCGGTGATCCGAGTCCCAGCGTGCACTTTATGTGGTTGGTAGCACTCGCGCTTATTCTCGGCTTTCGTTACGCCATGATTGCTGCCACCATTGCCCTGTTGGGTGCTACCGTAATAGGCAAAGAAAGCTGGGCCATGTTTGGCATTAACGGGATGCTTGGCATTGCTGCCCCCATCGCCTTTAGCTACATGTTGTTTATGCTGGCTTTTCACAAGCTGCCCAGAAATCTGTTTATTTATGTCTTTCTGTGCGCCTTTATTCCCGGCGCGTTGGCCATTACACTCAAAATTGCCCTGATGAGCGGCTATTATGTACTGGATGGGGTTTACAGCTGGTCAACGGTGAAAGACACCTATCTCATCCTCATTCCGTTACTGCTGTTTCCCGAGGGGATGTTAAATGGCATGACCATGACCATTCTGATTATTTACTTTCCGGGTCTTGCTTACACCTTCCACGATAAATTCTATATCGACGGTAAGTAGACCCTGGCTAGTTTCGTGTTGTCTGGGTGGCAATGCGAAACTTAAGCGTTACACACAAACCACCAGCCGGCGCTAAAGCAAAGGTTATTTCGCCTTCGTTGAGGCGCATGGCTTCAGCCGTGATGGCAAGCCCGAGGCCTAATCCTCCGGTATCAGAATTGCGTGCACTGTCGGTACGATAAAACGCTTTAGTCAGTCGCTCAAACTCTTCAGGAGCCACGCCGGGCCCATCGTCGCAAATCACCACCTTAAACCACTCATCATCCCGTTCACAGCGCAGTGATACCGATGTACTGGCATACTTAAAGGCATTGCGGACTACATTTTCGATAGCGGTGACAAAAGGTTCCTCATAAACACATAAGGTGGCTCGGCACAACGAATGTTGCCAGGCAATGTTCATCGCTTTGGCTTCAAAAGCGGCGTCTTCACATAATTCACCAAGTAATGCTTCTGTGGTGAGTAACTGGCGGCCCTGCTGAATGGCATGGGATTCCATGGTCGTCAGGTCGCTTAAGCGCTGAATATGCAAATTCAGCAATTCGCATTCCCTCTCAGCCCGCTCCAGCAGTGGTAGAATGGCTGCGTCATCTGACTTGTTGCGCACCAGCGCCAGCGTCATTTGCAGTCGGGTTAAAGGCGTTCGCAGCTCATGGGAAATGTCGGCACTCTGGCGTTTCTGATTCTGGATCAGGGCAGCAATCCGCGCGGTCATCTCATTAAACTGCTCAAACAGGCGGGCAAACTGTGCATTGGACGCAAAACGTTTATCCTCACTCGCCGGGTTATCCACCTCGACTTTGTGCGAAAGCTGTCCCCGCCCTACTGCCGTAAACGCGCTGCCAAGGCGGTTGAGGGGCTGAGCAATCGAGCGTACCAGCAAATAGCTCATCACACTGGTAACCACCAGAAAAATAGCAACAATACTCCACCATGGCATGGCGCGGAAAATTTCCATTGGCCGGGGCCGTTCCGGCCGCCACAGGATGAGCTTGAGATCGGGCCGCGATGGCAGCACACCCGGGCCGAGTAAACGGATCCAATCCAGATTAATATCGCGCAGGTGCTCACTTTGCAAAAAGTACCAGAAACGTGGGTTATCAAAGCGTTCCCGCAATGACTTGCGCAACGGCGCACTGCTCAGCACTATTTCAAGGTCGCTATCAATCACAAACCACTCAAAGGGCATGCGCCGGTCAGACTTATTTAGCTTCTGGCCAAGGTGTCGAAAATCCCCGTCACTATTGGCTATCAGGGCATCCACACGGCTTACCATGCCATTGAGCAGTTCGCGGTCTTTGCCGTGCAGGTGATTTTCGTCTGAAAACTGCTGAATAAGCACCGCAGGAATGGCAATCGACAGTACCGACACCAATAGGGTCAGCCAGAACCAGCCCAGTACTTTGACATTAAAACTACGAATGGGGCTTATCATCCGCTGAAAATCCCGTATCCCCTGCCGCGCTGACTTTTTATTTCACAAGCGCAGTCAGCCGCACCAAGCTTTTTGCGTAAATTGCTGATATGGGTATCGATACTGCGATCAAACGCCTGTAGTCGCCGCCCTAAGCACTGCTCCGACAAATCATCTTTACTGATCAGTTCGCCGGGGGCATTGGCGAGTTGTTTAAGCAGTGCAAACTCACTGCCGGTAAGCTCCAGCAACTGGTTGTTACAACGCGCTTCCATCCGCTGTATATCTAGTTGTAAATCGCCCAGCTCAATTCGCTTTGCCCGCGCGCCTGCCACGCTATTACCAAGCGTTTCACTACGATCCCTGGTGCGGCGCATAATGGCCCGGATACGGGCCAGCAATTCGCGATCGTTAAAAGGCTTGGCAAGGTAATCATCGGCGCCAAGCTCAAGACCCAGCACTTTGTCCAGATCATCGCCGCGGGCAGTCAGCATCAATACCGGTATTTCACTGTTTTGGCGCAGCACTTTCAGCACATCCAGACCATTCAGTTTAGGCAACATAACGTCCAGTAAAATTAATTCAATATGATCGTAGTGCAAAGCCGCGTTAAGACCTGACTCACCGTCTGCACAATGCAGAACTTCATAGCCGGACATACCGAGAAATTCGGTCAGCAGCTCCGCCAGGCCGGCATCATCTTCAATTAATAATATCGTCATATTTCTACTGTCTACATCTATTGCTTAAGGTAAATAATGCCTGACTTTTCACATGTTCACAGCACATTTGCATATCTTAACGTTACCTGACTTTTAAAGGTTTAGTATTCAATACGTCCTCATACGGGGAAGCCAATTAACCAGGAGAACCTGATGAAACGATTAATGAAAAAACTCAGTATTATTACCTGTGCCGCGATCATTGTTGGCACTGGCATCAGCGGCATGGCTATCGCCGCTAACAGCAACCAGCCGCAGGCAGAACGCGAAATGCCACTGCTACCGCCAATGATGGAAAAAATGGCCAAAAAGCTCAACCTTACCGATGCGCAACAAGCAGAGCTGAAAAGCTTGCGGGAACGTCAGCAGGCGTTGCGTACCGAGTTCTGGGAGGTCTTTACCGAAGAACAGAAAACCACCATGCTGCAGGCTATGATGAAGCACCGTAAAGACCGCGGTGGTGATAAACACTTCCGTAAGGATCATCACAAGGGCAAGCGTGGAGACCGGGGCGAACGGCCGGATGGTCCGAACCCGTCCCGCTAAAATTTACTCTTCCCAACTTTGGCCGCTTCACTCAGCGGCCTTTTTTATGTCGCAGGCTTTTCCTCTACCACGTAGCGCCATACTACTGTGCCGTCATCCATGTCGACTTCACTTTCCAGTTTGCCGCCACAGTGCTCTATCATCCCCCGCGAGGCAAGGTTATCTTTATAACAATGAATATGCACATCACCGATTCCCTGCTGGCGGGCAAAGTCGATAGATTGTTGCATCAGATAATTACCCAGCGACTGGCCACGGGCTGATGGCCTAACGCCAAGACCAATATGCCCACCGGCATAGCGCAGGTTATCGTTAAGCGTATGACGGATATTGGCTACTGCCAGTAATTCATTCCCGGCAATCAGCCACAGCGTGGTGCTCGTCACATAGCCATCCGGCAGATTCACACCCGCGGCGAAATCAGCAATTTTTTGCAGCATGGCCGCAAAATCGCGATGGTCAAAATCCATCGGGAAAGGATAGCGCTCTTCCTCGCCCAACTCTTCAATATAACGATTATAAGAGGCTTGCCAGGCCATACCGGGCGTTACCAGAGAGAGATCATCGTGGTTGATTATCATTCTTCTTCTCCGGTAAATCATTACACAATGCGCAGTACTGGTTACGATGAAAGTTCCACGCCCGCGTAACAGCAAATACACCAAGGCTAATCAAGGCCCAGAACAGCGCAAAGCTCAGTGAATCTTTCAGCGTATAGCCCTTAATGTATTGCGACAGGGTAAAAATACCGGTTAGTACGGGAAGCGCAATCGCATACTGACGTAACCACTTTTTAACCGGCATCGGCACAGAAAGCTCCTTTTGGTTTAGCTGGTTAATTCTGGCGTTGCCTGAATACCAGCCACTTATCCAGCTCATTACCAAAGGCCTGTTTTTCACTGGAACCCAGTGCCGGTGGTCCGCCGGTTTGTACACCGCTACTGCGCAGGGTATCCATAAAATCGCGGATATTAAGCCGTGACTTAATGTTTTCACGGGTAAACAGTTCGCCTCGCGGGCTCAGCGCCTGGGCGCCTTTGGCGATAACTTCATCGGCCAACGGAATATCACTGGTGATCACCAAATCATTTTCATTACAGCGTTGAACAATCTCATTATCGGCCACATCAAACCCCTGGGGCACCTGAATACTGTTTATAAACTTTGATGGCGGCGTGCGAATATACTGATTAGCAATGAGCGTTACCTCGGTTTTGGTGCGGTTTGCCGCCCGAAAAATAATGTCTTTTATAACCACCGGGCAGGCATCGGCATCAACCCAAATCTTTAGCATAAGTGATTTAACAGATAAATTAGCATGCCAGCAATCATCCTACGTGGTGCCTTGAATAGCAACCTTAATGCCTCGGATAGGTTTATTAATTATGCCCTCTCACAGCTCTCCTCTCATAGCATATGATCAGATGTTGAACCACTTATTACTTGACAATCAGTCGTTCTTTATATAGAACGTTCGATATATAGAACAACCCGACACCAACCCGAAATATGGATAAAGCATCACTTATCACCCTCGGCAAGCACCTTCAGCAACTTCGCCTCGAACGGGGACTGTCGTTATCGCAGCTGGCTGCCGATGCAGGCATTGCCAAGTCTAATTTGTCCCGGCTTGAACAAGGTAATGGAAATCCTACACTCGACACCATCTGGCGATTGGCAGTGCAGTTAAATATGCCATTTGGCGCACTGGTAGCGCCGGTTAACAGTACCTTTGGTGAAACTGGTATGGAGGTCAGGCTCATCGGTCAGGGCCAGGATAACCCGAAGGTGGATGCCTACTGGATGTCGATAGCGCCGCACACTAAGCGGCAGGCAGAGCCACACACCGCCGGTACCACGGAATCCATAACGCTGATAAGTGGCAGACTGGAAGTAGGCACAACAGACCATATCAAGCAACTAAGCGCTGGGGAAACCTTTACCTTTGTTGCCGACCAACCCCATCTATACGCCACCGATGAGCGCGGTGCCACGTTTGTAATCACCATTATTTATCATCAGGTCATACAGCATGAATAACCCCACCACCAGCGCTTTTTCCTTGTCGCCGTGGTTACAAGGCATGCGCGATGCCATGCCATTACTGGGCGGTTATATTCCGGTGGCAATTTCCTTTGGGCTCATTGCTACTCAGGCTGGCTTCAGTGTGTGGGAAGCCACTGCGATTTCGGCCCTGATTTACGCCGGCGCATCTCAGTTTCTGATGGTGGCGATGCTCGCCAGTGGCGCCTCACTGTGGCTAGTCGTGGTGATGACGCTATTGATTAATGCCCGTCACGTGGTGTACGCACCTAATTTAACGCCACTGCTCCCCCCCGGACGACGCTGGATAGTGTTGATGCACGGGCTCACCGATCAGGTGTTTGCACTGGCTCATAATCGTTTACCCCAGTTACCCATGGCAACGCGCCAGAGCTGGTATACCGGCGCCGCCCTGCTGGCCTGGATAAGCTGGGTACTGGGCACCACCTTGGGAGCTGTAGCCGGTGCCAGTCTGACGCAACGGTGGCCACTGCTAGGCGAGGTTATGCCCTTTGCCCTGCCGGCACTGTTTCTGGTGCTGATTGCGCCACGCTTTACATCGCCCCTGTGGTTTATTGTACTTGGGATCACCATAGGCAGCGCCTTATTGCTGGCTGCGCTGCAGTTTAGCAATGCTGCCATTCCCGTAGCAGCCGCGGCCGGCGCGCTGGCTTATTATGCCTTAATGGCACTTCTCCCTAAAACCGGAGCTGAGCATGGACACTAACACTTGGCTGGTTATATTACTCTGCGCGGCCGGCACATTTGTGATTCGAGCCCTGCCCCTGGTATGGACTCGTCGGCATCTGGCCCGTCAGCAAAGTGGTACGGCCAACACGCTGCCAACCTGGCTGGGCCTGCTGGGGCCGCTGATGATTGCCGCTATGTTTGGCGTTTCTCTGGTGCCAGTTCGTCAGGATTGGGTGGGGAGTGTCGCCACCGTAGCCGGTTGCGCAACCACGCTGATTAACTGGTATCACAGCCGTACTCTCGGCAAGCCGGTGTTTATTGGTGTGGTGGTGTTTGGGCTGGTTACCTTTGGGTTAACCCACCTGTTCTGACACGCTGGCCACCAAAGGTTAGCGGCCAGACCCGGTTTGCTAAAACGCCGCCCAGTAGTAAGGGTGCGCCTGATAACGGTTTTTAACGCCCAGCTGGGCATTTCGCAACGATTGTTGCTTATTCTGGTTTTGCAGGTTGTGGTACAGATTAACCATTAAGCGCGCCGTTGCCTCATCATCGACCATCCATAAGCTGCCCACGTTGTTGGCCGCGCCGGCAAACAAAAAGCCGTGAGTTAAACCAATTACATCGTCGCCGGACTGTACATCGCCCAGCGCGGTTTGTTTAACGCGCAAAAGAGTTTTAACAACCCGGCGAGTAGTAGTTTAGCCCGCTCAACTCCTCGATATACGGCTGTGCCGGGTACTTTTGTTTCGATAAATCAGCGACAGAGCATGCACCTCAAGGAGTGCCACCAGGTAACTGAACAAGCGGCCCTCGTTGACTTCCGCAGAGGTGTTTTGCTTTAACAGAGTATGGGCTTCCTGCGGCTTAGCAAAAGCGTCCTCGTATCCAGTGAATTCGAGCAGCATTTTAGCCTGCTAGCTCTGCACATAGCCCTGAAACTCCAGTTTATTCACATAGGTAAAATCCAGCCCGGGATAAAACCTCGTGCCCGGATCCGGATGGGCCAGCACATAATCGACGCATTGGGTAAACTTTTCGTATTCACGGATCTCCTAGGGCTTAATGACTGCCGGTAACCTCTGCCACCACTTCGGCTTAATTGCCTTCAGAAAACTGATTCATGTGGGAGGGAATAGACACACAGTCCTGTAGGCCAGGGAAAATAACGACTACTAAGTCTGTTAAGCGCATGATTAACTCCTTACTGAGTGATCACCACATCGGCAGACACCTCGGCAAACTCGGCAACTTCCGGCAGACTCTGCGGCACTGTGGTCTTGTCGGATGGCAGATTAACCGCTGTAATTTTAATACCCCGGGTGCGATTACGTACATCAGACGACGTTTGCGAATAATTGATAAGGTACATACCTGATACTGCAGAGGTTTGTAATTCACCTAAAGGATAGGTACTGGCATATAAGGTAAGCTGTTCCACGCCAATTGGCGGCGTGACTTCCAGCAAAAAGCTGTCTTTGGCATCGGGTACAGTGTACAGCACCTGGCCCTGAAAATGGTTTTCACTGCGGTATGGGTTGGGCAATAACTGCACCTGGGTACCGTCATTCATGGTATACACCAGGCGACCGAAAAAGGGTTTGTTGGCTTTCAGGTAGATATTCACCTGCTCGCCCACAGCATATTGCGCTTTGCTCAACCATAATTTTACCGTAAGGGGGATAGTCGGGTCGGCCAACAGCTCTTCACTGACAAACTGTTGGTCGATATTTTTTTGCGGCGTGACCTCTGCGCGAATAGTTACGGTTAAACAGCCGTCCTTTACCCGCCTGGACAATACTTTAAGGGTTTCTACTGAGGCATTGGAATAAGACTCTATCAGGTCTTCCACCACCACATAGTTGTTTACCTTGCTGTAACTGTCTACCGAGGTTTGCACCGCTTCGGCGGCATTGCGCCGGGCATCGGTAAGGGCCAGTTGCAGGCGCTGTGCGTCCCCTCCGTCGGCTTCACAGCTTTCGCCGGTTGCTTCAACAATAGAGGAATAACCCGCTAGAGTGCTCTGCGCAGACCACATCAACCATAATGCACCACAAATTATCGCTTTTTTAATCACCCTGATGACCCCAAAACTGCTGGCTATATGGCCTTACTTTAGTGAAGAAGCCGGGCTATTACAAACAACTTAATCCGCATCGCGGTCTTAGGGTTGAATAGCGTAATCAACCACAAAGACACCGTCGAGGATCTCAAGCTTGCCCAACAACTCGCCAAATTTGCTGTGCTGAGGGTGTGGTAAGTATTTATCCCGCGCTTCGGCATTTTTAAAGGTCATCTGGTAAATGTGCGTAAAACCCTGATCGAGGTTTTCCGGGCTATTATTAATGCCATACTCAAAATTCAGAATGCCTGGGATCTTATCTTTCAGCGCTCTGAAAGCATCCGTCACCTGCTGGATCTGGGCGGGCGTACTGCCCTCCTTGTACTTAAACACAACAATGTGCCTAACCGGCTCATATTCATCGTCTTCGGCCGCTAAACACCACGGTGATACCAACATCAATCCGACTATCGCTACCTTCCACCATTTCTGCATAATTGGTCTCAATTGTAAAAAAATGGGCTTTACCATAGCGATACCCGCCTAGCAGAGCAACGAGTATTTACCGGCGCAAGGTCAAATTCACAGCGCCTGGCGCAAAATATCGAAAACCGTAAGACCTAAAGCAATTAGCACAACGATGGCGCAAAAAGCCAGTAAGGTCGTCACCCCGGCACGCTCCTGCTCGGGTAGTGATTTCAGCCATTTTTTAATTGTCATAGTGTGTTCCTCACGCTGTAAAACTTGACTTGAATACTACCTGACGCAACACAAATTAACGACGAAAGTCACCCGACAGACGAGGTGACAACAGTATGACAGCATATAACATTCAATAACTTACAAACTACTCAGGCGCTCTCTCAAGCCGTGCAATATATGGCAGGTTGCGATTTTTATGCGCCCAGGGTAAGCCGTAGCCCACCAGCAGCTCATCACTTTGCAGGGCAAGTCCGTAATATTCCTGAGCCCCAACAGCCACCCGGCCCGGCTTCACAAATAAGGTCGCCACACTGATGGAGTTTACTGCATAGTGGGAACGGATATGCTCTACCAGGCGCTTCATGGTAGCGCCGGATTCAATAGCGTCATCCAGCAGAATAATCTCTTCACCGGCAAGCGGCACATTGGGGTGAAACACAATAGGCGATGCGTTATTTCGCTCACCTGGGGTGTGCGGACAGGAAATAGTTTCCATCAACACGTCAAAATTGAGTTGGCGCAGCAGATCGGCGCTAAAAAATATTCCGCCGGGTACCACTACAATCACCACCGCCCGCTCAAACTGCCTATTGAGTTGCGCAGCTACGCGCCTTACGCCGTCGCCAATTTGGGCGGCAGATAGCACACACGCACCAATTGCATTGTTTGTCATAAGCGCCTCGATTTAAAAGGTAGGTTCAAACATGACCACCAACAATATACTTGCCATCAACGCACGGCAAAAGTTATTACTCCGGTGTGCCGGCACATCTGGCGAAAAAGCGCGGCGAGACGACCAGATCAACTTTTGTTATCATTGTCGCCAGAGGTATAAAGCGTTTCTGTCGCTTGTTTTAAACCCGCCTGCGGTAAAAACTGATCACTGATAGTTAAAATAGCATGCAAGTTGTTTTGCAGTTTATCCAGGGGCAAGTCGCCAGGCACTATGGCCGTTTGCAGCAGATGCAACGCCATATCAGCCAGCAGTAAACGTTGCTTCTCATGCCAGGCATCATCCCCTTTACCTGCCGGGTGCGTAAGATAAGCCTTTTCAACCTGGGCATGAATGTCCCAGCTGTAGTCTATTATGGCTTGCCGTTCAGATGTTTTCATAAGCTCGTTGTGTGAAGTAGCGTTATGTGGAAGTTAATCATATCTTCGGTACTGATGAGCAACCAGTACGCCAGAAAATTTAGCCAAACCGCTACAGGCCTGTTATCGCTTAGCCGCCTGCACATGCATCCAGTCGCGGTCTTCGCTACGCCCCAGGCTTAACCACCCTTCTCGTTCCCAACTTTGCCACCAAAAATCCAGCGCCGGATCGGCAAGGCTGGCGCGATCACTGCGCCAGCGCAGTTTATTCTGTGAAGGAAACCAGTCTATGGCTATGCCCCAGGCGTGAGTAGACCAGGCGGTAGCACTACCCCGCTTTTTACGATGGTTGTAACTGCCGCCATACCGGTTCAGCCCGTGTTGTTGGATGCCGGCATTGCCGTAATGTTCGTACACCTCATTCAGTACTTTCTCGAGGCTGTCACTGAGTTTTTCATGGATGGCTATCACACGGGTGGTGGTGGAAAGATCCCAATCGAGCCTCAACAGCCAGGGACACTCTACCCGCACCAGTTCAATACTGCCGGGCTGGCCGTAAAAAGCATTCAGGTCTGCCTCATTTTCCAGTGGAAACTGATGTGGGTTTTCCCTAACAGGGGTAATGTCGCTGAATTGGCGGGCAATAGCTCCCTGCGCTGACAACTGTTGAAGCAAAGTGGCTGCCGATTCAGTCTGCGGGCCATGTAAACCATCTACCGGTCCCACGTCGAGCTGATTGTGCAGCGCCAGTAACTGCAAAGCTGCCACACGTTTGCGCGCGTTGTTCCAGTCGCTCCAGTGTTGCACGCTCAGTTGCCCGGCATTATCGCTAAGAAACTGATGCACCGCGGCACGGGTCTTTGGCCCGGATAATCCATCCACACCGCCGCTATAGTAGCCTCTCGACGTTAACGCCGACTGCACCAGTTTAAGTTCAGACTGTTTCATACACCTTCCTGTGGTTTACCTGACCTACTCAAAAGTTAAGAGTAAGCAATCCAGGCCATTCTGTACAGTTATTAACCAGCCTGATGTACTCGCTTAAGACCTTTTAAGCAGGCTGAAAATATGACTGTTATAAAATTGTCCGTTTTTAAAAATAGCTCGTTGTAATACCGCTTCTTCTATAAAACCCACCTTGCGCAACAACGCCATGGAGGCCTCGTTACCGGAAAAGACCGTAGCAAACAAACGCTCAATATTGGTATCTGTAAACACCTGCGTAATCATCTGATGGGCGGCGGTAGAGGCTATCCCGCGCCGCCAGAACTCCGCCCCTAACCAGTATCCCAGCTCACCACTGCGGGCATATTCAAATTCGCCATAATTAACCCCGATGCATCCCGCCAGCTTTCCTTTAACCTCAATGGCCCGGTTCATTGCTGACAAGCTCCCCTCGTGAACCCACCACGTGGCATCTTCCTGCGTGTAAGGTTGCGGGATTTTGGTTGATAAATAGCGTGTAACTGCCACATCATTCAGCAGTTTAACCAGTTCAGGAACATCTGCTGGCTCAAACGCGCGCAGTGTGATCATAAACGTAACCGTTATCTTTTTAGTTATGTACTGTGCAGGCAGCCTACCACCTATTGCAAACGGTGCAATTCGGATATTGTAAGCAGAGATAAATGAGTTCAGGCAGACTTGTAGAAGGGTTGGCTGACAGATCCATCGGTGTACGCTGGGTTCGGCAGATAAGGTAAAACCCCAGAATAAAAGTGACGAATAAAATGTCATCGACCACTTGCCGCAACAGAGCAACCTGCTCATAGCCGGCGCCATCAAACAATGCCGCACCGAGTTCAATAGCCATTGAGCTGACAACCAAGCAGAACAAGGTGATCACAATCAGTAACGCACCGCGTTTTCGGTTTTCTGATAATGGAACAAAGCTATCGCGATGATCGCTACACCACCATATAAGCAAAATCCTCCCGACCACCCACTACAGAAACCAAAAGTTCCACGTTAGTGCTAAAGTGTTTTACGGCAAGGGTAAACTCATTACCGGCCAGGTTATTCCCGTTTTCCGGCGGCCAGAGATGGGTGTCCAACTCACTTAAGAATACCGGATAAAACACCAGCCCTTTATTTTCCAGTTGGCAATAATCGCGTCCGGTACGCTTTATCTGATAGGTGTACCCGGTATTTTTCATTACAACAATCCTTGTTGTTCAAGTTTAATGAGGACTCACAGGCCCTATGGGTTTACCCAGACTTTGCTCGATACGCTTGAGTAGCGGTACAGGGAAGACATTGCCGGTAGCGCAACAACCGCTGTTATCAGCAGACTAACGCCGGCTGTAATATTGCCCGCAAAAGCCAACAGAATAACGCCGTAAATACCAGCCAGACCTAGCACTACACTTAACAGCCAAAAGGTGCCTCGCCAGAATATCCGATTGAACACCGGGGTTTTACGGGCAGCCGCAATAAAGCCTATAGCCAGCAGGCCCATTGCAATAAGCGGCCCATAACGACTGGCAAAACCACCGGTTTGGCTGATCAGTTTTTCCGCCAACCTGATAATGGCTGGCAGCAACAACAGCAAAGTATACATCCATTGTGCTAAGCGCATAACACGGGTTAATGCTTCACAGTGCCAACTAACCTCTGGTTGACCACAGATGGTTAAGTGGCTAGCCAATCAATGCTGGTTTCGCCGTTTGATGGGAAATAACCCAAACCAAAAACCCGCTTCCAGTGCAAACCCCAGCACCACAAACAAAAACAAGCCGGTTTGACTTCCATAGCTATAGGCCGTCAACGCACCAACCAGCAACGCAAAAATAATTAAATACCGGTATACACTTTTCATAATCTGCTCTTAAGTAACTTGTAAGCGGGCTCAGGTCGCGCTATCAGTTAAATCATTAAATCGACGCTTTAAGGTCTTAATATTGGCATTAAGCTCTTTTATTTCAAGACGAGACTCGCGCACAATATCGCGCATTTCACGTGCGTATTTGACTAAAAGAAACAATGCGGCAATGACAAACCCGACTAACAAAATAAACAAAACCGCCATACCTTGAAGCTCCTGTCTGGATTACCTGATCAATGCTGTGAATAGTCAACTTCTGGTTTTTCATGTCTGGCCAGTGCTGTCTGTAATAGCTTTTCCCGTTTGGAGTAAGCAGGAATGCTCATCCACAGCACCAGATAAATAACCAACCCTAAACCAAAAAATGCCGCAATCAAAAACACCAACCCCGTAAATCTCAACGCGTTGTAAAGCTGTTACTAATTACTGTCTTGACCTCTTTTAGCGAAGTTGAGTCTGTTCTGGCGAGCATTCTCGCTACCAGCACATCTACTGTACTTAAACCAAACAGAGTGAATCCAATGGCACGCAGTAAATTGTTTCGCGGATAGTCCGTCCAACATTTAATGGCATTTGCGTGCATTTTAAGAGAACCAATAATTTTGCATTGCAGCTAAAAACGCTTTGTTTATTGGGTAATTTGACTGACTACCAATAACTGAGTCTATAGAACAACCCGGACATAAAGCCGTTTGACCAATGGCTTTATCATTTTTATCTATCCATTGCTCAATATCCGCTGGTGAAAAAAGTTTTAGGCAATGAAAACAACCGCATGTATTACTGAGCAAAATGTCGTTTCTATGATTGATAGAGTGCTTGTGAGCTGCCTTAATGTTCTCTATTAAATACTTCCTTCTATTCATGAAATCCCTTTTACTGCATAACGTTCATAGCAGCGGGCGAAGCTCCGCCGGCTATGTTTGCCATGTTGATTTTTTGAACACTTTACTAACATGAACAAGGCTGACTAGTTTAATCAAAGGTTTAATGATTAACTGCGCACTACCCACGATAAATAACCAAGTACCACTTTCAACAAGCGACTCATTTAAAAAGAAAAAGCTACCGATCAGAAACCAGACGGCGATTAGCAAATCATTGAATGCGCCTAAAGCCTCATAGCGACGCTGGATCACTATATGAGCTTTGCTGATATCCACGTCTAATTCTACACCTTGACTCACTACATCTCCCTAGCTCGAACTATTCTTGAACATAACCCCTCATAAGGGGCACAAACAGGCAGACGATGCTCCCGAGGCCGCCTGCGTGTTTGTGTCCCAGCCCGCCCTGGCGGGCGACATGATTTTTTAGGCACTATTGTATAGCCCCTTCAATGACTCAAAATCTTTATTCATAAATAGCGTTAAAGCTTGCTTCGCTTGCTCAATTGAAAAATTCTGAGTATCTAATGATACTATCCCCTGCTTTTTAATAAGACCAAATAAAGAAGATACTTCTCCAGGGTAATTACATTCAGATATAAACTGTATCTGCGCACTGGTTTTGACTCCTGATACCCAGATTAGCAATGTCTTATCATTACTTTCAACGGAGAATGTTGGAGCCACTTTTTGAAGTTGATCTGCCTTCTCTATCTCACCAATCCAATCGAAATGGTCGAATTGTTCCAATACTTTGAGTGTGTCAACAGATGATATTTCATCAAACTCATCATGATCATGGTGAGCATGTTGTAGATAGATGTTCATTGATCCCTCCTTGGTGCCTAACCCCTACATCTAACGAATCCCCTCATAAATTAAAGCAGATTCAATAATATAGACACGCATGGCGCGATTTTATCTAATTTATTTCGCCAAAAACATACCAGAACAACACACCATGCGTGATATCTCTATCTTACATGATTTGCTTAAGAATCAATGCCCTAATTTACATCAAAAACGACTTTCCTCTCTGATGGTTGCTGTGCAATCCTTGTTGGATGGCCAACAGTTATCATTGACCAAACTGGGCAGAAATATATCGGGACCAGTTGCCGCAAAACACAACATCAAACGTATTGACCGTTTGCTGGGCAACCATGCGTTGTATCAAGAGCGATGGGATATTTATCGCTGGCACGCGCGTATGTTATGTGAGGCCAATCCAATGCCGATAACTCTTATAGATTGGTCTGATGTGCGAGAGAAAATACGCCATCCCCCCTGCGTGCCTCAGTGAGTTTTGAAGGGTACTCGCTCATCCTTTATGCAAAGCGAATGCAAATAGAAGAAAGTTTCCGTGATATCAAAAGTCCTCAGTACGGCTTAGGGCTGCGACACAGTAAAACACGTTGCCCTTAGCGCTTCGATATGTTGTTGCTCATTGCAATGCTTGCCGACTGGCTATTACGCCTGATTGGTATCATTGCTCAAAAGCATCAGTAGCAATGGGCATTCCAAGCCAATACTATCCGACATCGTCACGTGCTCTCACTGATAAGACTGGGTAGGAAAGTACGAAAACGGTGGAGAAGTCATCCCGTTTCTGAGACCGAAATTCGCTGGGCCATAGCCCTTTACATTCAGCGGATTCACGTTACCGGGATGCCTGAATTATGAGGAGATCCCCCAGAAATTTTTAAGAGGTAATCAACTATTCACAAATCTAATTGCATTTTGAATAAGCGTAACACACTGATTTATATGCACTTCAATTCAAAATTGTAATTATCGTTATCCTACCTAGGATATTTACCATCAGGTAGTTCTATATCAATATTATGATGAACATCCCAGTATGCATATTATATGGTTGCTGTTATCATAAAACATTCACGATCACGAATCTGTTCAGTATAGAAGTTTTTAATGCTAATAACCCCAGAAAAAAACATCACTTCAAAATGGCAAGGTAACATCAACCAACCAAAAGTGAGTATTTGTTGCCTTACTTTTAATCATGGACATTTTATTGAGAAAACGCTGACAGGCTTTCTTATCCAACAAACAGACTTCCCATTTGAGATTCTAATTCACGATGATGCTTCTACAGACACTACTTCAAACATCATTAAGCAATTTCATGAAAAATATCCACAGATAATTAAGCCTATTTTGCAGAAGGAAAACCAATTTTCTCAAGGCAAAAAAATGATCAATCCTGAGTTTAATTATTCTAGAGCGCTGGGAAAATATATATGTGTTTGTGATGGAGATGACTTTTGGGTAGATCCTAAAAAATTACAAACTCAAGCTGATTACCTCGATGCTAATCCTGATGTCGTGTTATCAACACACGATGCCTATATGATTGATGAAAATGGAAATACAATAAAAGAATCACATCTTCCTCAACATCTGCACCGAGACGCGAGTCGGGAGGAGTTAATCAAAGGAGAAGTGTGGTCTTTGCCTTTAAACTGGATGTTTAGAAAGCAACCGCAAGAGATTATTCCTGAAAGAGGTATGGTATTAAATGGCGACACATTTTTTCTTTCTTATCTAGGCCAGCGCGGAAGCTCTCACCACCACTTTGATATTCAGCCTTCGGCATACAGGAGACACGCTGGAGGTGTCTGGTCAACGCTACAAGAGAAAGACAAAAGAGAGAATCATATGAATACGTTCTTTTGGATGTATCGTTACTATTCACGAATCGGAATGCAAAGGTATGCTGAACACTACTGGAAAAAATTTTCCGGCCTGGTTTCTGCACACGGAAGCTTACTAACCAGCAACTAGCTGACTCATCCTATGAAGTTAGTGTTCGTTTTTATCATCCACAAAACGTCCCGCAAACCCATAATCAATTAGCTTATTTAATAGGCTAATTGATTCATGTTCTATTTTCCCATGGAAACTCTTTTTTTGACGATTGAACGCCTACAAAAGTCAAAAACTTTTGGTACGCACCTTCCTCTGATAAGTTGATTATGAGCAAATCATCTGTACGATTCTTAAAGTAGTCAATGACATATCTATTGTGTCTTTCATAGTTACGGCACATAATCTCTTTATTATACGGGTCGTCTGCTGACAACCCGTTATAAGTCATTACCTTACTAAATAAATCCTGACTTACATAACTCATCTTAGTAATATCTTCCCAACTGGGCAATCGCCCTTCTATACACATTATTTTGCAATGAAATCTCACTAATGAGTCATACCACTGGTCACTGCTGTCTCGTATTGACAATATAAATTTACTACGAGGGAATGCCTTATCAATCGTTTCGAGCACTTCATAGTAGCTGAAGGGGACATCCTGAAACACTTGTGCACTGTGGCAATATTCTATAAACGGCTCAAATTCATGATTAAAGAAATGTTCATCAAAAAGTTTTTCAGCACGACGCTGATCACCAACGGTAAAGCCTAGTTGTTGAAAGGCTTTTTGTAGTGATGTGGTCCCAGTTTTGTTTCTTCCTACACAGAAAAATTTAGTATCTATGCCTTTGTTGTAAATGTTTGCGCCCTTTTGCATGAACATAATCTCCGTTTAACTAACCTTATTCATCTTAAGACGCAATCTTAGGTGCCTGTCGTTATATTTAAAAGCACTACGTCCATGTAAACGACACTTGTTATTGATAAAAACGACTTCTCTAGGACCCAGGGCGAGGGCTTGAACGTTCAAATATCGTTCAACGCTACCAAACCTGCCGCTAACATCTTTTCCAAGTAATTAGTGCTCCCATGCGCACGCTTCTGTTTCCATGGCACACTCACTTTTCTGGTTGTCCGAGCGCGAAGCATATTCAAGGCTAGCTTCCTCGCCCCTGACAGTATGTCGGCGGCATTGCCACGATATACCTGGCATTCATCCCCTTTCATTGAGACATTAAGCACCCAATGAAGACTGTTTTCTACTACCCAGTGACTACGCACTGTATTAGCAAAGCGTGCTTTAGTCAAAGCTGCTGATCTGATGTAGTATCGGTATTCCAAAGATTCTTTACCGTTTTTTGGCTGCCGATAACTTAACGTAACGCCTATCGTTTTCTGCGCTTTCCATTCCGGGCATCTATCGACTAACAAAGCCGCGTCCATAACATAGTACGCTTTCGCTTCGCCTCCCTCGCCCACGATTTTTCTCCAGGCAATTTACTTCATGGTTTATGTTACCTGCAAGTTCATCGCGAACGGCATCATGAAGTGTATTTTGATTACCTATGATTACAAGAACTGCAAAGTGGCTTACTATCAATCGCAATTAGCTGGCCTTCTGATAGCTCTGCGACTGACTGCATCCAACCTATAAAGTAGCGCTGGAATTGCTCGCTATCCACTCTTGATATGACACGAGCAATAGTATCGTGTAGGGGCAATCGATTTTTGAATAGCCCTTTCTCGCTGAACCAGTCAAAGTGTAAATCACCAGAATCTACGATGTCTTCCCGGCCTTTGGCACCAGCGATAGAAGCACACACTACAGGGAATAAATGCGCCGCCTTCGCTGGCTGACGAGGATCTTCTAACTCACTAAAAAAGTGCTCAAATGCAGCTGGTCAATAAATGTTCGTGATCTTGCCCTGTTCTAGGACCCAGCAAAAATCGGCGCATCGCCCTGAAAGATGCTACTATATTATTTTAGTAATAGCTTCTATTGCTTCTTTTAGATAATGCGCTTTCCTCTGTAATTTAACCCAAAAGAATAGCTTGAAAAAGAATGATTCGCTGCAATTCAATGACAGTGCTTTCGTTATGAATTAAACACTATATAATGATGTAAAATCGCTAATGCGAGCGAGATAACGCAAAGATTATAATTCAGTTATGCAACTTTACAATATGACATTAGAAGAATCCGTAAATCAATTCGTGACTGAAAAATACGACTATTTCAGACAGTGGACTTTAGACTTTCCCTTCGTCATTCGACCAAAAGTATTCAGTGAATTAAAAGAAATTCAAAAAATCATGGAGAAACTTATCCGTGACTTTGTGCTCAACTATAAAGAGTATGCGCACCTAATGCCCGTAGAGCCACGTGTAGCCGAGATCTTGGCGTTAACACGTGATGTGCCTTATCGACTTGGGACTTATAGAACCGATTTCGTGTTAGATGATAACAATCAGTTTAAGCTTATAGAGATAACCTGCAGGTTTGCTCTTAATGGCATATTTGAAACCGCAATTTTCGAACACTTTAACTCTCTTTTCAAAGAAGAGTACGAAATTCAACAAGAACAAGTAAACGAATATAAAAAGATTTTCGCACATATTGAAAAATATATTGAAGGCGTAGAACGTGTAGTGGTACTTACCGGTTCTGACTTGCGAAATGAGTCTAAAATATACGCAACAATATTTGAAAGAATGGGTTTACCAGTGGAACTCATAAATTATAAAGAGCTTGAGCCAAATATGTTGGCTCTAGATCGTGCATTGGTCGTGTCAGAGCTCGCATTTGAAGAACTTAAAATTCTGAAAAATGATACACTCATTCATCTTATTAAAGCAGGTGTATTAAACGACTTGCGCACAATTTTTTTGATACACGACAAACGTTTTTTCGAAGTATTGAATAATAGAGTACTACAAAATAAAAATCTAACTGAAGCCGAAAAGTTGTTGTTTAAACGCTACACCATTCCTTCGCATACCTATCGAAATGATTGCGTTAAATGGCAAGATGCCGCATATAATAAAGATAAGTGGATACTTAAACACAGAGCTCTGGGCAAGAGCCAGGATGTTTTCGCTGGAAGCCTATTAACCCAAGCAGAATGGAGTGAGTTATTTGAACGACAAGACATTAGTGATATGGTTCTTCAGGAGTGGGTAAAACAAAAAACGTTTAAAAATTATTACCTTAAACAGCCTATCGAAGAATATATAGTAGGAACATTGTTGTTTTTCGACGAGCACTTTTTCGGCCCCGGTGAATTCAGAACGTCATCTTACCCAATCACAAATAAAGTCGACCATCGAAAGGCTGCAGCCATAACATTTAAACAAAAGACTCCGCCTCAATTGCTACAATACCAGTTCTGACAACGGCAAAATATGCCATTTTAATTTCAGAGAGGTAGAGTGGTTATTCAAGAATAGATTGCGCCAGCATCCCTTTAGTGTTTTCAACACCGTGCATCATTAATACATCAATTATTGATGCATATTTTAGTTTGGGGTGCCCGTTGCGATGCCCGCCAAGTGCTGCATAACTAAACTTCAGGTCAATACCGCGTTCTTGAAAGTATTGCTTTGGATATAAATACGTGCCGCCTTCAGGATTGATGTATGTATCAGCACCAAGCAAATTACAAAGTTTACCCACTCGCTCACAACGTACCGATTTATCTTGTCTTATTTGCGACAAGTCAAACTCCAGAATTTCAGCTTCTTTTCTTATGTCGTTGGTGGTTACTAATGCGGTTGATATTGAAAGCAACGTACAAAGTTGTTTAATACTAAAACCATTGAATGCTGACAACGAACGAGTGTCATAATGCAAGATGTAATCGATACACGGATATACGTCATAAAAATAAGGTGAGCGAGCGTATATAGTTTTTATTTTTTTACTTAGATACTTGGCGTCCCAGGCTTCAGACAAACCCATTTCGCATATACGTGAATGGCTTGGTGCTTTTGCTACTGGAATATTTATTGGGTGTTGACGGTTACAGGCGTCAACTAAAAAGTTTCGAGTCATGTAACTACGTTTTTGAAATTGAACGTAGTCATATAACAAGAATTTCTTCGCTGAATGAATAAGCTGAAAGTAGCCCAGGTACGGGAAAAAATAAGGCTGCATTATACCAAGACTTAGTCCACTCATTACGCTAACTGGAAATAGCGGTTTTCACATTGTAAATGATAGCATCAACCTGGCTTCGCTCAAGCTCTGGGTATATTGGTAAACTGAGTATACGGCTGGCGATGTTATTCGACACATGACAAAAGCTTTTAGGAACAACTTGTAGCTTGCTATCTATAGAGCTTTGGAAGCACGATAATGTATCTAAACTTGGATAGAAATAACGTCGGGGGGCAATACCGACCTCTTTTAGGCATGATACCACCTTTAATAACTGTTGTTCATTTTTAAACAAAATGGGGGCATAAGCATAGTTGTTTCTGCTACTAGGGTGCCACCGCTGGAAATCAACAAACCCTTTTAATCCTCGTTCATACGCTTTGAATATAACTTCTCTCTGCCCGGCAATCTTATTCATATCATCTAATAAGCATAACCCCATAGCGGCTTCAAACTCATTCATTTTGGCATTAGTGCCTATAGCTGCAACTGAATTTTCGCCAGTAATACCAAAGTTTATAAGCAAACGAATTTTTTCTGCCAACTCATCACAACTAGTAATGATAGCCCCACCCTCAACAGTGTGAAACAGCTTAGTTGCATGGAAACTCACAGTACTTATATCGCCGTAATTGAGTACATTTTGCAAACGGCCTTGATTATCAGCAATCGAAACTCCGAAGGCATGGGCAGCATCATAGACAACTTTTAAGTTATATTGCTCAGCAATGTTTTGAATAGATTCAACATCACAAGGATTACCATAAACATGAACAGGTACTATGGCGCTGGTTTGTTGAGAAATTAATGCCTCAATTTCATTAATATTTACGTTGAAGCTTGACGGGTGAATATCGCAAAAAACCGGTTTTAGGCCTTCCCATACTAGCGTACTCGCAGTGGCCGGAAAACTAAAAGGTGTCGTGATAGCCTCGCCTTTTAAGTCCAACGCTCTATAGGCAACCTGAAGCGCTAAAGAACCATTGGCTACACAGATCAGGTGCTTAACCCCTAGGTATTGTGCGAGGCGGCTTTCCAATTCTTTTAGCAGACTAGACTTATTAGTTAGCCAACCTGACTCAAATATTCGATCAACATATGCTTTGTACTTTTGTTTGTTTGGCAAATATGCTTTGGTAACAGGTATCAATGATTAAGCTCTTTGTTATAATGAAAAAATGTCAACTTGCCGAGCCGTTTGTAATTTAATTATTCAGCCACTTTGAATCGACCAGCCATTATTAGACAGATTTCTGTTCAATTTCTTCTAGCTTTTCATAAGCAAGTGGAAGCATATTATTCGCTTCGCCATACTTGCGTCTAGAGTTATAAAACATTTCAATGCAATCGAATATATCGGTTTGGTGTTGTGGGGCTAGACGCTAGATACCTACGGCTGCCCGATTAGGAGAACTCTTTATTAAACGCAACTATGTTCCCTCGATAGTGGCCACTGTTTCATCTGCACTTCCGCACTACTCTTTCTTGTTAGTTTTCTTCGACCTTGACAACCAAGACAAGAAAGCAGCAACTAATGTATCGAATTTTTCTTACTTTTTTTGAGACGTTATCTTCTTTTGCTTCCCTTACGAAACTAAACTTAGTTTCATTGGGTAAAACTTCCACAATAAGATCAACTAACCCAACCGAACTAAATTTCTCATATGCAGATACAGGAAAAACTCTTTTGCTATCAACTGAAAAACATTCAGCTACTACTTTGACTTTATAATGAATATTGTCAAACTGCTTATTACTCGGTCGGTTATTTTCTTGATCGCAACTTCTTACAGGCTGTATTAAATCTACTTGATTTAATACAAGAATCATAGGACAGTTTTCACCAAACTCTCTAAAGTGATCGTTGTAAAATTATTCATCTATCGCGTAGACACGGGCAATACTATCAATAACCCACAAAACCAAATCCAAGTTGAGGCAGAAGCTTTTATCGTGCTCAATATACTCTTTATCTCTTTCTATGCTTTCCCTGAACTATACCAGTGTCAGCAGCCACCACTCTTTAATTAGACATCTGCCTGTTGCGGATCAATACTCTGTGCTAAATCGCTTGTACCTGAACTGAGCCGGCCCCTAACAGGCGATAGCCATCAGCCACTACTTTAGTCTTCACCTGTTACAATACGAGTTGAAGCCTAGGCTGTAGTGCTGAGAAGTAAGGCAAATAAAATCCATTTCATTGGCATGTTGCTCCGAAAATATAACGCTTAGCTTTGGGGCACAAATACGTGGGCGATAATCGCGAAGCGCCCACGTATTTGTGTCCCAGCGACCAAAAGGAGTGCCAATAGTAGGCCCTGCATTGCTTACTCCTTCTTGTTTATAAATTCTTGTAGGTCGATCGAAAAGCCTGAAATGTGCTGAGGTTCCAGTAAGCCTTCAGATTTCATTAAGGCCAGTTGGAGCATGGCTTTTGATCTGGCATTGTAGTCAAATATTGTGGTGATGCGTTTCTCACCATTCTCTATCAACCTATATAAATATTGATATTTTTGGTGATTTGAAAGGGAATTATCATCGAGTCCTTCGCGAACATCATCCAGAACCTGTTTACAGCATGAATCTAAAATTGCAGCTTTAATGAGTTTAAAATGTTTCCAATCTGCTTCCGAAATCATTGTTCCCTCCAGGAAGACCTAACTCCCTAATTTGGTGGCACAAACGCGTGGGCTATACTGCGAAGTAGAGGCCGCGTGTTTGTGTCCCATACATTTGACTGTTAAGTGCACGCAAAGCAATCGTAAGCTTGCTAATTAATTAGACTGGATGCCAGGAAGCAAGTTTTTATGCACGCCTAATGCTGAAATAAATAATGCAAGTATTATGGATATTGATACAGCCATTTCAGTGTTGTTGAAGAAATACTGATTAGAAAGCCCGTTTATAAAACCGCCGAAAAACACAAAAGTGAAAGAAAGAACAATAACCCAAATAAGAAATAGAGCGAACTTTTTCATGCAAACATCCTTTGTTTAAAATATGAACAGCTAATTTTATGCATTGAGTCGAAAAATAGCAATTTATCCATCAGGCTCAGAGGCACATAGACACAATGACTCCCTGTGAAATGCTAGCCTCCGCATTTTCGTTGGTTAGCTGAAAGCCACCGGAGCGCCAGCGTAGGTGTGTTCGACAACAGCCATTTGTTAACTTCTGTTGGTACCTGTGAGCTGAATGATGTTGCTAGGAAACTGCATTGACTCAACCTCCTCAGAAAACTCATTCGCCACTTTTAGAACGGTTTTGCTGACATAAGCGTACTGCTTTGAAAATGGAGGCCAGTAGTCGCCGAGCCCCAATGCGTCATTGATCACAAGGACTTGCCCATCACAATCAGGCCCAGCACCAATTCCAATAGTGGGAATAGACAAAACCTTGGTGATTTCGCCTGCTAGCAAATAAGGGATATGTTCAAGCACCACCATGAATGCACCAGCATTCTGTATTGCTTGAGCTTCATTCATTATTCGCCTTGCTTCCTGGCTGGACTGGCCGACTTGCTTGAAGTTCTTGGCAGTCTGGGGAAGCAAACCAGTATGACCTACGACAGGAATATTGTGCTTCACCAAGTGCTGGATGACCTGGAGGTTGGGGCCCTCCAGCTTCACGCTGTCTGCGCCCGCTTGGATAAGCCGCCGTGCGTTCGTGAATGCTGTTTCTGGATCTATATCTGTTCCGTACGGTAGATCACCAATAATGTGGGTACTCTTCGCACCTCGGCGCACAGCACCTATGTGGTATTCCATATGGTCTATGGTGACATCGCGAGTGCTATCAAAGCCCATTTCGACCATCCCGACTGTGTCACCAACAAGAATCACCGGAACCTGAGCTTCCTCGATACTTCTGGCAACCGGGCAGGTATATGCTGTCAACATAGGGATCGGCTTGACGCCTTTCATCTCGATAAAATCTTGCGGATTCATTTTCATTCCTACTTCCTCCGGTGGTTGCTAAGAAGTTAACGCCGCCAGTACGCGCGGCTTTTTAGTGAAGGCGAAACCGCAACGAAAAAGACGTCGCCGTGCCTTGTTAAATTTTTATAGCGCCATATGCAACAGCGGATAAGGCTTACCCTGACCATCGACTGGCGACCGACCTGTCACTTTAAAGCCAATATGCTGATAAAAACCTACCGCCTGTTCATTCTGCTCGTTTACATCGACCTTTGATGCTCCCTGCTCTTTGATAGCATGGGCCGCCAACATTGCACCAATGCCTTTTCCGCGTGCATCAGGTGAGATGAACAACATCTCAATATTACCGTCATGTACTCCACAGAATCCCTGGATTTCACCGTTACCCTTTTTAGCGCACCTTAAATCAACTGCGTCAAAATACTGCCCCAGGATTAACGGCTTTAACTCCTGTAGATCATCTTCAGACAGAAAATCATGCGTTGCCCTGACCGACGCTTCCCAGACTTCTATCAGCTTAAAGTGATCCGCTTTTTCTACGATCTCAATATTCAACACTAAACCCGATTGAAAATTTAACGCCCTGTTCTAACGAATCCCCTCATAAAATAAAGCAGATTCAATAATATAGACACGCATGGAGCGATTTTATCTAATTTATTTCGCCAAAAACATACCAGAACAACACACCATGCGTGATATCTCTATCTTACATGATTTACTTAAGAATCAATGCCCTAATTTACATCAAAACGGCTTTCCTCTCTAATGGTTGCTGTGCAATCCTTGTTGGATGGCCAACAGTTATCATTGACCGAACTGGCAGAAATATATCGGGACCAGTTGCCGCAAAACACAACATCAAACGTATTGACCGTTTGCTGGGCAACCATGCGTTGTATCATGAGCGGTGGGATATTTATCGCTGGCATGCCCGGCTCCTTTGTGGTGCTAATCCAATGCTGATAATTCTTATAGATTGATCTGATGTGCGAGAGCAAATGCGCCATCAAACCCTGCGTGCCTCGGTGAGTTTTGAAGGGCCCTCGATCATCCTTTATGAGCGGGTATTTCCTTTTTCACAATACAATTCTCCGGCCAGTCACAATCCCTTTCTACGAGAATTGGCTGCCATACTGCCTGAGCGTTATTGTCCTCTTATCGTCACCGATGCCGGGTATCGCAACACCTGGTTTCGTGAAGTGGCGTACTGTGAAGAACAAACGGGGGGCGTGTCCGGTTCACTATGGCCGTATCCCCTCTTCCAATGTCAGCGTTAAAAAGCTTATCCGCCAGTTTGAATCTAAATATCCTGGGGCGACACTTCACGTTGTTTATGAAGCGGGTCCGTGTGGCTACTGGATTTATCGACTGATAACAAGTTTGGGTCATTGCTGTTATGTGGCCCGAATTCAGATAATAAGTGCACCACTCATGGTTAAAGGGTGACAGACGACCAACTGCCTGTTGGTGGTATTCTAAAGTCGCCAAACAATTAGAGTATTACCATGAGTTACAAGCAGTTGATCGAGGGACAACGATACCAGATCGAAGCCTACTTACGCGAGGGTTTCAGTTATCGGGAGATTGGAAAGCGTCTGAGTGTAAGTCACAGCACCATTAGTCGTGAAGTTAAGCGCAATCGAATTCGAGATAGCCATTACCTACCGGAAGTCGCTCAGGCCAAGGCATTAAAACGGCGTTGTCAGGCCGCAAAGTACAGGATATCTGAACTGACGATTACCTTTGTTGAGTTCGGGCTTAACGAAAAGTGGAGCCCTGAGCAGATTACTGGTGTAGGTAAAATCATCGGTCATCACGTCAGTCACGAATGGATTTATGGCTACGTCCAGCGTGATAAATTACGCGGCGGTAAATTGTATAAACAGCTACGTCAGAGCCACCGAAGATACCGTAATGGTAGCCGCGCGAAGCGTGTGATTATCCCGAATCGCGTTGGGATAGAGCAACGTCCAGCTATCGTGGACAAGAAAAAACGCTTCGGTGACTGGGAAGCTGACACAGTTCTGGGGAAGCAAGGTACTGGCGCAATTGTCAGCCTGGTAGAGCGTAAAAGTAAGCTGTATCTGATACGCAAAGTGCCAGCGAAAAGTGCAGCCGATGTGGCCCGTGCCATGGTTGGCATGTTGTGGAAATATCGCAGTCATGTCCGAACTATCACGGCGGACAACGGCAGCGAATTCTGTGACCACGAGCTGGTCGCAGAGAAGCTTAAAACGGATATTTACTTCGCGAACCCTTATTCATCCTGGGAACGCGGACTGAATGAAAACTTTAACGGTTTGCTTCGCCAATACATACGTAAAGGCACCGATTTGCGAACAGTAACGGACAAACAAATTGCTGAGATTGAACGGGCATTAAATGCCAGGCCGAGAAAGTGTCTCGGCTTCAGGCAACCTGTCGCGATATTCAATGAATTACGCAAGGCTGCCTAATTTAGCGAGTGGTGCACTTCGGAGTTGAATTCGCGCCTTGTTAGGCGTTGTCATGATACAAGATGACCAAAGAAGTGTATGCATAGCGTCCTCATGGAGTTTATAAGTAGTAGAATACGTTCTTTTGATACATTGATTCTACGACCAATAATCGCAGCCTGGTCATCAGTTTTATTCTTAAAACTTTTATCGATAATTCCCCAGTTATGCGTTATTAAATGCCTTGTTTGAAAACACCACTCGAGATTTTCTTTAGATTCAGCATCAATACATTTAAAGAGATCTATGCCATATTCGTTGTTTATCTTATTGAATGCGCCTTTTATATTTTGAAATGAGTGAATATTGAGTTCACTACCTGCTATTGACTTAGAAAGACTGTGGCGTCCAAAACCATCGAATAGAGAAATGATGGCCAAAAGATAAAGTTCAATATCCAAAGGGTCTTCGGTTGCTTGGATGCGCTTCTCAATATGCTCTAGTTGTTCTAAAGTTATTTCTCTTGTGTTTACTACTGCGCAATTTGGGCAGTATACGGCGATTCCAAATACCGAATAACCTGCCGTGCATTTACAATCAAGTGTTGTATCGAACACTTTTAGTTCGTTACACGTGTTTTGGAAAAACTCAGGATAGCCGGCCCAGTGACCGCAGTATGGGCAATTGCACATAGCTTCATATGAAGTTAGAAAACCAGGACGTGTCGTAGGAAGCCTGAAACCAAATTCTGTATCGCATTTATTACATAGCCCTATCCTTAACGAATTCGGGCTAAGAAAACATTCGTCGCATATATGTTGATACTCTTCTTTCGACAAAAATCTATATGGCTGGGATGAATCAAGCATAGTATTTTGTTATTCCTTCGCCTAACATTTAAATGATGCAGACCCTAAGAACCGCATATTAATTTTTATGTAACCTTACCTTGAATCTTTAGAGAAAAGTGGACTAGGTGAAAGCGACGACAACTCAGAAGCACGATCCCAGTCTTCTTTAAATTGTTTAAGCCAAGCTTCAATTTCTTCGGGAGGGCATGCTTTGGCAAGTTGAGCACGCCTCTTCAACTCCCCAAACGATTTTGCTGACTTTTCATGTTCATTTATGTTGCTAAATAACTGTTCCAAAGTGCAGATCACCCCATAGGGGGAACTCAGTGTGATTTCTGCGATCAGATCAATCGCCAAAAAGAAATTACCGAGAACCACACTGAGCATGAACAGAATATCATTGATTGACCGGGCTGAGCGACGCCGTTTAGAGAAAATCGTTCAACATAGCAAGGACAAGCGCTTCAGTCGTCGAGCGAATGCAGTACTCTTGGTACACAAAGGGCAATCTCGAACTGATGTTGCCCAGTTGCTAAGCGCAGCTCGTTCATCAGTTAATCGCTGGTGTAAGTGGTATGAAGAATCAGGCATAGACGGTTTAAAGGATGCCGAGCATGGCAAACCGGCTTATTTGCCGGGTGACATCATAGTGCAGTTACTCTTCTTGCTGATTCCATGGACACCACAAGATCTCGGTTATCAGCGTAGCCGATGGAGTTCGGAATTACTGGCGAAGGTAATTCATGAGAATACCGGGATCCGTGTACACAGCTCGACTTTACGACGGTGGATGCCAGAACTCGGTATTGTTTGGCGTAGAGCGGCGCCTACTTTGCGGATAAGAGACCCGCACAAAGAAGAGAAACTGGCTGCGATTAAAGCGGCGCTAGATAAATGTTCTGCAGAGCATCCGGTATTTTACGAGGATGAGGTGGATATCCATCTGAATCCCAAAATAGGTGCGGATTGGGGATTCAGAGGAAAGCAGCGGTTAGTGCCAACGCCGGGACAGAATGAAAAATACTATCTGGCCGGAGCGTTAAATACCGGCACAGGCAAAGTGCTTTACGTGGGTCGACACTCAAAATGCTCAGAGCTATTTATCCGGCTAATGGAGCATTTGAGAAAAACGTACCGGAAGGCAAAAACCATCACGCTGATTGTAGACAATTACATTATTCATAAAAGCAAAAAGACGAAGGCATGGCTAAAGCAGAATCCCAAATTTACCTTGCTGTTCCAGCCAGTCTACAGCCCTTGGGTCAATAAAATTGAAAAGCTGTGGCATGCGTTGCATGAAACCGTAACTCGCAATCACAGGTGCACAGAAATGTGGGAGTTGCTGCAACGGGTACGGCGATTTATGGAGACCGCATCGCCATTCCCAGGCAACCAGCATGGATTGGCTAAGGTGAAGCAGAGTTAGGATCAGTTATTTAGGCCCAAGAAAGGTTTGAATACTTGCAAAGATACTAGCGAGCAAACTTAAAATCGAAATTATAATGGGAATGCCAAATTCTATTTTTTCAATTCCATAAAATATAAAACCGCTTGCTAGCGCTGAAAAAAGCGCAGTGGGAATTCCCAACCAGAAATAAAGCCTTCTTGCTTTATTGGCAGCGGCATATTGTGCTTTTTGACCCCTTCTTACTTTTTCGTACCACGAATCAATTAACTCTTTCGGTGAACTTGCCATACCAGCGAAACCTCCTTGGTTACATAGACACAATGACTCCCTGTGAAATGCTAGCCTCCGCATTTTCGTGGGTTAGCTGAAAGCCATTGCCATAATTAGTTTGTTCAATACTAAATCAATTTGGAGGCTAGCATGAATAAACATAGCATGATTTTTATTGGTTTGGATACGCACAAAGAATTTCATGAAGTGGCGTATTGTGAAGAACAACGCGGGGCGAGTCCTGTTCACTATGGCCGTATCCCCTCTTCCAAGGTCAGTGTTAAAAAGCTGCTACGTCAGTTTGAATCGAAATATCCTGGCGCGACTCTGCACGTGGTTTATGAAGCTGGACCTTGTGGCTATTGGATATACCGGCTCATTACCAGCCTGGGGCATTGCTGTTATGTGGTTGCGCCATCTCTTATTCCCAAAAAGCCTGGGGAGCGAATTAAAACCGACCGCCGGGATGCGCTTAAATTGGTGAGATCATTGAAGTCAGAAGACCTCACGCCAATCTATGTCCCGGAGCCCGAAGATGAAGCGGTTCGCGATTTATCCCGCGCTCGTGAAGCGGCCATGAAGGATTTAAAAGAAGCGAAGTATCAGCTTAAGGCCTTACTGCTTCGAAACAATATTCGTTATGAAGGCACAGCCAACTGGTCGAAGAAACACCTGCGCTGGCTCACTGAATTGATATTGCCCCATCCGGCGCAGCAAATTGTTTTGCAGGAACAACTTCAGACCATTGAGGAACGTATCCGGCGATTAGAACGGCTGGATAATGAACTCACTCATCATGTTCACCAATGGCGTTATTATCCTGTGGTGAAAGCGATTCAGGCTATGCGCGGCGTTCGATTGTTGGTGGCTGTCGGCGTCGTGGCAGAACTCGGTGATTTACACCGCTTCGACCATCCTAGAAAACTCATGGCCTATTTAGGCCTGGTTCCCAGCGAACAATCATCAGGTGGAAAGCGGCACTTAGGAGCCATTACTAAAGCCGGAAACGGCAGAGCCAGGCGTTTACTGATTGAAGGTGCGCACAGTTATCGATACCCGGCAAACGTCTCCACCGAGTTACAGTTAAGGCAGGAAGGCTTACCCAAAGACATCGTCGATATTGCTTGGAAAGCACAGCTTCGCCTGTGCAAACGCTATCAGCGGATGAGCAAGAGAGGAAAACACTACAACCTCATCATTACCGCCATTGCCAGGGAAATGGCAGCCTACATCTGGGCAATCGCAAAAGAAGTGGTACTCACACCGGTTAATCCCAAATTAAGACTGAGCCGGGTACCTGCATGACAAACGAGTTTGAGCTAACGCATTCGGATCGGGCCGCGGAAAGTGGCACAACCTACGAGGGCGTTATGATGGCAATCACTTAACCGTGATTGACCCACGAGCATAGACTGATGAGAAGGTGGCACGGCGGATTGAGTAAGGTCAGCTCTGCTTATTCATCGAATAAGTAACCTACGAATACCAGCATAACAACCGACGACATTACTGCCTCATCCGGTGCGTTAGCTCATTTATTTGAGTGAAAAAGATAACTAATTATGGACTGAAAGAGTGTCAGGGAAGCACTCGTTCAGGGTTGACAAAGGGAGTCATACCAACGCCTGAATTAAGCCGCGCCGCGAAGCGGCGTCGGCTTGAATGAATTGTTAGGCATGACTAGATTTTCTCCACTTTCTGAGTCGCCCGCAGGCATTGGTGTATGGAGAAGAGGTATTAAATTGAATCATCCTTCCCATAGTCCATTTTTCATACCATGGCTTTCCATAGAGCTCAGAGTCGTCATGGCTCTCCACCAATTCAACTATTTTATCCTTGGCGGAATTCAGTCGCACAACCAAGTTATCAAATGGAACGCCTTCATAGTCTTTGTAAAACTTTCCCGCTAGCGACCCCAGTTCATTCCACTTGAATCCGGTCTCGGGGAAGTCAACTTTTTCTCCTGACGCAATTTTCGCGTGCCATTTCAGAACTAGTTCGTTCCAGCCAACAAGATACGAGATCAAGTTATGAGGACTCATTTTGCTGCCTTTGGCATGTCCATCCATAGTCTTGTCCAAGACGAATTCAGCAGGAATCAGTGCAATTTCACTGCTTAGTTTTCTATGTTCTTTCTGGATTGCAGAAAGAAGATCGGTCTTATTTTGCGGTACTGACATGCAGATGACCTGTTGCCTAACACTTAAATATGGGGCACAAACAGACAGGCTATAATGGCGAAGCCGCCTGGCTGTTTGTGTCCCAGCCCGCTTGCGGGCGACATAATTTTTTTGTTAGCCATCACGCCCAACTTCGATTGAAGCATCCTCGAAAATTGGTACGAAATCTTCGGTATCTTTTAGCTTTAAAAGTATTGATAAGTTAACACTTTCTAGATCAAGCGGCAGTTTTTCAAACCCAGAGTTAACAGAGAAAGTAAATTTTCCGCCACCACTATTCGTCAGTAATTGCTGGACGTCTTGAAAATTTTTAACAGATTCTGCGTTCAAATTGAAAGTATATTCTGTTTTGGCCTCGTCAACACTAAGCCAGCCTTTTTTGGCTGGAATAGAGCGCCTTTCTATTAACGATAATGGAAATTTATAAATTCTATTTCCTTGGTCAGTTTCTAGTTCAAGCCCTAAATCAACTTTCTCAATATCAATTTCGACAGGCTGATCGATGATGATCTTTGCTTTGATGTCTGCGGGTTCAAGAGCTACAAAATCACTCTTTTGAAAAGAACTGAATTCTAACATTGTACTCAGCGGGATACTCGCACATCCACCAAGCATAAAAACTGTCAAAAAACAAACTACCTTCATTTAAAACATCCTTGTAATGGCTAACTTTCCAATAACGGGCGCAGACATGTGGGGCATAATGGCGAAGCCGCCCCGCGTGTATGCGTCCCAGCGAACGCAGTGAGCGTGTTGATTGGGTTGTTATACGCCAACGTCAATTGGAACCCAATCAAATCTAATATCCTCGCACTCAATTAGCCATTTGACACTTTGCCACCAAATGATTTCATGAACGACATTACCATCATCTGACAATCTAACTTCATCTCGGTCTATCGAAGTGTGTCCTGCGACTGCTGAACCTAACTGATATGCACTCACATTTTCATAAACCAAATTTAGGTGGCCGTCCTGGTAAGCCCCCAACAACTTAAGTTTTATACTTGTTGAACGTGCCCCAGAATTACCGCCTTCCAATACTACAAGCTCAGTTAACCATGAATCATGAAGTGCTTTATGATCTGAAAAGTCGTGATGCCATTTAGCCGTAGCAAATGCAAAAGCACTTGAAGGAAATGCAGACTTATTTTGGTCAAGGTACTTGTTGTATTTTGCGTGAGCCTCAACAACCGCACTTGCATTGTTTGAACTGTCCCAATCACTTGAAAGAATAAACATAGTTTCCTTGGCGTATAACACCTAAATATGGGGCACAAACAGGCAGGCTACAATGGCGAAGCCGCCTGTCTGTTTATGTCCCAGCCCGCCGGCGGGCGACATGATTTTTTTGTTATGTGCCACCTACCGCACCTTGTTTTAATAGATATTGATACATTAACTCAGTTAAATCACAAGGATATTCATAAAACTCGCTATCTAAGCTATCAAGTTTTAATGCACCAGACTCTTCCAAGGCCTCTAGTGTATTTTGTCGTTCTTTTCTATTTGTCGGCGGGGTTGAATTAGGAAAGTTTGCTAAAGCGGCCTTTACGATACCAGCCGTTTCTACAGCTCCTATTTTATGAAGTGAGCTTACTACTTGGTTTGCGAAATTCCCTGATGAATTCCAAAAATATTGATTGAAGCCGCCATTATTCACATCGGCTTCGAGTAACCAAACTGAAAGTATCGTAGTTTCCAGCTCAGAAAGGCTATCTGAGCCATTTTTCTCAAGTTTTTCTATTGCAGGTTCTACAAACTCAAATACTACATCTAAAGAATCAGCCATAACTTTCCTTGTGGCACATAACTACTAAATAGACACCAAAATGGTTAAATTAAAACCACTATTATGGTGTTATTTCACAGATTTATTAACCCAGATTAGCTTAAAAATCCCAAACATAGAAGTATGGGGCTGGTTTGGTGTTTTTTGTGGTGCGTAAAATACACCATTCCCTACAAATTTTATGGTTTGGGGTAAAACACGCAACCTGTCACAAATCTCTACGTTATGCCAGTTTTAAACCAATCTATTGTCTCTTATTCTTGACTCATTTTTTACTTGTCGCGTTTATTAATGAAATCTAAATTTTTAAATCAACTTTATGAGTTTATGCTCACTCGTGGTTACGCTAAACGCACAATAGAAACGTATCTAACCTGGATAACCGATTTTATTCGTTTTCATAAATTTACCGAACTTCAGCAAATGCATGCCGAACATGTTGAAGCTTACCTTACTCACCTGGCTATCCGCAGACAATGCGCAAAATCAACTCAAGCTACAGCGCTTAATGCTCTATTGTTCTTATACAATAAATTTATGGAATGCCCCTTACCTGAGGAGATGACGTTTTTAAACAGTAAACGAGAACGTAAGCTGCCGGTAGTATTAACCCAGGATGAAGTGAAGGCCCTTCTCAATCGAGTAAACAAACAACACTATCTGGCTATCGCATTGCTTTACGGCAGTGGACTTCGTTTAATGGAGTGTGTTCGCCTTAGAGCAGGTGATATTGACTTTGATTATAAGTGTATAAGAATATGGTTTGGCAAAGGCGGAAAGCATCGGGTAGTAACGCTTTCAGAGGCATTAATACCATTATTGAAAACGCAAATTGAGCAAGTGGAACAAACACTATTAAGGGATCTGAACGTACCCCAGTTTGCTGGAGCCTGGCTGCCAGCAGGATTACGTAAAAAGTACCAACAACGCAATAAAACATTGGAATGGCAGTACTTGTTTCCTTCTCAGCGTCTGAGTATAGATCCCGAAACAAAACAACTACGACGGCATCATATCGATGAGAAACAATTACAACGAAATGTTAAGCGGGCCAGTTCAGATGCAGGGATAACCAAACATGTCACCCCTCATACGCTGCGCCATTCCTTCGCTACGCATTTACTGGCGGCTGGAGCCGACATTCGAACCGTCCAACATCAGTTGGGTCATGCCGATGTGCGAACAACTCAAATCTACACGCATGTTCTGCAACAAGGTGGAAATGGCGTTATCAGCCCCTTATCCCGCCTGGGAATCTAGCCGCCGCAAATGTATTACTCTTTATCGTAAAGAATATCCATAACGTCGGCCAGTTCAGTTTTACCGGCGCGTACTTCTTCTTCACTCATGTCGGCAATTTCATGGGGGAACACCAGCCACTCATCGCTTTCATTTACGTAGTAGTCAGGCACGATGTCTGTTTTATTATTTTTTGGCTTGTAATACGGGCAGGCAATACGGATATCTTTTGGCATATTCAGGCGCATCAGCTTCTTAATTTGCTTGATCAATGCGTCTACACTGCGGCCTGAGTCAAATACGTCATCAACAATCAGCAAGGCGTCTTCGGCATTAGCATTTTCAATCAGATAATGCAGGCCATGCACGCGAATTTCTTTGCTTTGCTTGTTAATGCCGTAATAAGAAGAAGTTCTTACGGCAATATGGTCGGTGGGAAATTTTTTAAACTCAAAAAACTCCTGTACAGCAATACCAATTGGCGCGCCGCCCCGCCAGATCCCAATAATAAATTGCGGACGAAAGCCGTCCTTATACACTTTTGAGGCAAGTCGAAATGAATCCTGAAGCAGATCCGCCGACGTAATAAAGACTTTATCCATAGAATCGGTAACCGAGCGAAAGAAAAGAACAAGATTATAGAAAATTTTATGCCACAATGCACGGCAAAACCCAAAAACCTGACCATTTAATCAAGTTTTTATGATTCCTGCTGTAAAACTTTGGCCGGTTGCACTTTCATAGCTCGCTGCGCCGGATACCAGCTCGCTAACAGGCACAATCCCAGGGAAAACAGCGTCACCCAAACCACTTGGTGCCATTGCATATCAATGGGTAAGCCTGGTCCATCGGCCGACAGCGCAAGATAGATTCCCAATAGTTCCAGTATATCGTTGATATACACAACCGCTACAATTCCCAGCGCAGCACCAATGAATGCGCCTTTAAGGCCGTTAAAGATACCGTTGAGCATAAATATGGCGCGCACCGTGGCTACCGTCATCCCCTGGGAGAGTAAAATGGCAATGTCACCACTTTTTTCCGACACCACCATCACCAGTGCAGACACAATGTTAAATGCCGCCACCGCAATAATTAGCAGCAACATTAAAAACATCATGTTTTTTTCCATTTTTACCGCATCGAACAAAGGCCCCTGGCGTGAGCGCCAATTACTGGTTGAATAACCCGCCTGTTCAAGCTCAGCCACCACGCCCTGGTAGTTAAACGCATTGTTTAAAAACAGGCGTACATCAGCCGGGCTGTTTTTGGGTTTGCGCAGTAGCCGGGTTAAATCGTCAAGCCGCAAGTAAATCACTTTGTCATCAAGCTGAGAGCCCAGGTTAAACAAAGCGGCTATCGTCACCAGGCGCTGGCTTGGCATGCGGCCAAATGGTGTATAAACACTTGCACCGGCAGCCATTACCCTGATTTGATCGCCCACATTCACACTCAGCTCCTGAGCCAGTGCGCGGCTGATGATAGCGCCAAACTTAATCTCTTCAAGGCGTTCAAAATTCCCTTCCAGCATGTAGTCGCTCACAATGCTGTGTTGCGCCATTGTTTCTGGGTCAACGCCCTGCAACTGCACGCCGCGCAGCGCCTGTCGGGATTGCACTAATCCTTCAGCTTCCCTGAACGGGCTGGCGGCCCGCACGTCGCTTAAGGGAAGCTCCAGTACCTCGTCAACACTGGCGTCATGAACAACCACCTGTGGCACAATGCCTAAAATCCGCTGGCGCAGCTGAGCTTCAAAACCGTTCATTACCGAAAGAACAATAATCAGCGACATTAGCCCCAGAGCTATCCCGGCTACCGAGAAGCGATTAATAAACGCCACAAAGCTGTTGTGTTTACCTGCTGTGGAGTAACGCAGAGCAATATAGGCAGAAAGCGGATAGGCCATGAAATTTCACCTGTACCTGGGCAGTGAGGGCTTGGTATTTACCCTTCCCTACACTACTCTTAATCAATACGGTACGTTGTACGTTTTAATGATAAACAAAGACTTAAGCTCGGTGCATAATACGTGTAAGCTACCCTGCACACAAGTCAGCCTGGAGAGTATTGTGGAATCGTTAACCCTGGCAGAAAAACAAGCTCAGTTTAATGAGTTTTTCTTAATCAGCCACGCAATTAAGGTCAATATGCGTCAACTCGACGAGCACTGTGCCCTGCCAGACAACGAACAACTCGAAGACCACATGCCCTACGCCTTTCGCATTGCCAGCGAGATGGCATCTATCGAATCCCAGGCGCTGCGCCCGTTGCGCAACCTGAGTGATCACGCTTCCGAACTGGTGAATTACCTTAACCATCAGTCTCGCAAAATCGATTTGATGATGTCGTATATTTTACATCAGCAGGACGATCCGGATTATCGCTTTGAGAGTATCAGGTTCGGCGGCGGTGGCGTTATCATTAACCACCCTTCAGCACTGGATGTTGGTACTCTGGCAGAACTTAAATTGTTTGTATCAGAAGAAGCCGCGGCGATTTTTTGCTACGGCGAAGTTATTACTTGCCAGCAGGAATCGGATGGCTACCATATAGCCTTCATTTTTACCCGGATCCGCGAACAGGATCAGGAACTGTTAGTCAGAGCCAGTTTGCATTTACAAACGCAGCAGCTTCGCAAGCGCAACCAAAATAAAAACGCTTAACCTGCAAGTAAAAAACTTAAACGCTCAAAAAAAGAATCGTTAAGGAATCATGACAACCACGCTTAATTCTTTGCCACTGCCCAAAACCAAGTCGTCAGCCGGTTTTCAGGACCAACAACAATGGGGGCAGTTGCAAGGCAGCAGTCGCGCGCTCGCCGTTGCCCAGGCCAGTCAGCAGGCCGTCCGCCCTATCGTGTTGGTAACCGCCGATACCCCATCAGCGCTCAAACTCGAAAAAGAAATCCGCTATTTTCAGGGCAGTCAGCATGATGCTCCGGTTACCTTATTCCCCGACTGGGAAACCTTGCCTTACGATACGTTCTCGCCGCATCAGGATATTATTTCCCAGCGTCTGGAAACCCTGTTCCGACTAACCCAGGAACCCCGTGGCATCTTTATTGTGCCCATCAACACCCTGATGCAGCGTTTGGCCCCGGTTGAATATATTGGCCAGCATTTGCTGCTGTTAAAGCGTGGTCAGCAACTGGATCGCGACCAGTTCCGCCGCCAGTTAGAACAAGCTGGTTATCTGCATGTTAGTCAGGTAATGAGCCACAGCGAATTTTCTATTCGCGGTAGTATTATCGATCTCTACCCTATGGGCTCTAAAGATCCCTACCGAGTCGACCTGTTCGATAACGAGGTAGACAGTATTCGCCTGTTCGATCCGGACTCGCAACGCTCCGCCGAATCAGTCGCTGAAATTCGCATGCTACCGGCCCGGGAGTTCCCCACCGATAAAGCCGCGCTCAACCTGTTTCGCCAGCAGTTTTTAGAGCGTTTCGACGCCAGCAACAGTGCTGAGTCGGTGTTCAATCAAATCACCCGAGGCACCATGCCAAGCGGTGTGGAGTATTATCTCCCACTGTTTTTCGAAAAAACCGCCACACTGTTTGATTACTTTCATCGCGACACCCTTATTATGCTACATGGCGATGTCAGCGATGCCTGTGAATTTTTCTGGGCCGATCTGAATGAGCGTTATGAGCAATATCGCTACAACAAACATCGCCCGTTACTGGCACCGATGGAGCTGTTTTTACCGGTTAACGAATTATTTGCTGGCTTAAAACAATGGCCGCGGGTGGCGCTGACCTCGCAACCACTCGACGATGCAGCCGGTAAACACAACCTGCATTGCGAAAAGCTCGACAATATCGCTTTAAACCCACAAAAGAAGCAGCCCGCCCAGGCGTTATTAAATACCTTATCGGAAGCCCGGGATCGCGGTGCAAAAGTGCTGTTCTGCGCTGAATCCCAGGGCCGCCGGGAAAACCTGCTCGACATCTTAAGTAAGTATCAGATTAAACCGGTGGAGTTTGCGCACTTCGACGATTTTCTTACCAGCCACGAACCGGTTGGTATCTCCATAGGTATGGTGGAGCACAGTTTCCGCTGGAACAATCCCGACGGAGAATTACTGTTTATTACCGAAACCCAATTGCTCGGTCACAAAATCAGTCAGCGCCGCTTACGCACCGCACAAAAACCGACCGACGAAAACGCGATTATTCGCAATCTGGCTGAACTGTCTGTGGGTCAGCCAGTGGTGCATCTCGACCACGGTGTAGGCCGCTATATAGGTCTGCAAACCCTCGACGCCGGAGGCGTCACCACCGAGTTTTTAACCATCGAATATGCCAAGCAGGCAAAATTATATGTACCGGTTGCCTCGCTGCACTTAATTTCGCGCTACAGCGGCGGTGAGCAGGATTCTGCGCCATTGCATAGCCTGGGTTCCGATGCCTGGGAAAAAGCCAAGAAAAAGGCTGCTGAGCGGGTGCGTGACGTGGCGGCAGAGCTACTCGATGTCTACGCTAAGCGCGCTGCCAAACCGGGCTTTGCTTACCCCATTACCTGGGAAGAATACCAAAGCTTTGCCGACAGCTTCCCGTTTGAAGAAACCGCCGATCAAATGCAGGCCATTAACGCGGTCATTCAAGACATGGGTAGCCCGCAGGCCATGGACCGACTGGTATGTGGTGACGTTGGTTTTGGCAAAACCGAAGTAGCCATGCGCGCGGCTTTCTTAGCCGCTAATCAGGGCAAACAGGTGGCCATTCTGGTGCCCACCACCCTGCTTGCGCAGCAACACTTCGAAAACTTTAAAGACCGCTTTGCCAACTGGCCGTTCCGCATTGAGGTGGTCTCCCGCTTTGTGAGCGGTAAAGCCACCAAATCGGTCATGGACGGTATCGAAAACGGTACTGTGGATATAGTGGTCGGTACTCATAAGCTGCTCGGCGACACCATTCAGTTTAATGATCTCGGCCTTGTTATCATCGACGAAGAACACCGCTTTGGCGTGCGCCAGAAAGAAAAATTTAAAGCCCTGCGCGCCGATGTAGACATTCTTACTCTTACCGCTACGCCCATTCCGCGTACGTTAAATATGGCCATGTCGGGAATGCGTGATTTATCGATTATCGCCACCGCCCCGGCTAAACGGCTGGCCATAAAAACCTTTGTACAACAGCGGGATAAAGCGGTTATTCGCGAAGCCATCATGCGGGAGATTCTGCGCGGTGGTCAGGTGTATTTCCTGCATAACGAAGTAGAAAGCATCGCTCGCACGGCCGAAGAAATTGCCGAAATCGTGCCAGAAGCCCGCATTGCCGTAGGACACGGCCAAATGCGCGAGCGCGAGCTTGAGTCGGTAATGAGTGATTTTTATCATCAGCGTTTTAATGTGCTGGTGTGTACCACTATTATCGAAACCGGTATCGATGTGCCCACCGCCAACACCATTATTATGGACCGCGCCGACCATCTTGGCCTGGCGCAGCTGCACCAGTTACGCGGCCGGGTTGGGCGTTCACACCACCAGGCCTATGCGTATTTGTTAACACCGCATCCTAAGCGCATGACCCGCGATGCCGTTAAACGCCTGGAAGCCATTGCCAGCCTGGAAGACTTAGGCGCAGGCTTTGCGCTGGCCACTCACGATCTAGAAATTCGAGGTGCCGGCGAATTGCTCGGCGAAGATCAGTCCGGTCAGATTGCCAGTGTGGGTTACTCACTTTATATGGACATGCTCGAACAAGCGGTAGATGCCCTTAAAGCCGGCAAAGAGCCGTCACTCAGCGATGCTAACCGCCTGCATACCGAAATAGAATTGCGCATACCGGCGCTATTACCAGAAGATTACATTGCCGATGTAAACACCCGGTTATCGTTGTACAAACAACTGGCCAGTTGTAAAAACAGCGATGATATCGAAGCATTCCAGATTGAGTGTATCGACCGCTTCGGCCTGCTCCCGGATGCCGCAAAAAATCTGATTGCAGTGGCCGAGCTTAAGCTTAAAGCACGTCGGGTGGGCATTCATAAAGTAGAAATGACTGCCACCGGCGGTACCATCGAGTTTAACGAAGATACACCGGTCGACCCCGGTTTTATTATTCAATTGGTACAAACCCGCAATAAAATGTTTAAGTTTGAAGGCAGTCAAAAACTGCGGATCGTAAAGAAAACCGAGACAGCCCGCGAACGATTAGCTATGGTGGACGGGCTTATAGAAGAATTTGCCAGGGAGATCAGCCAGGCATGAGGCGTATTATTGGTAGCCTGCTCGCACTCAGTTGTATAACCGCTAGCCCGGTACAAGCCAACGACGAAGATAAATGGTGGTTCGACATCGAGGTAATGCTGTTCGCCCGCGATACCGCGGTGAGCGATCTTGCCGAGCTGTTTGAACGTCAACAGGTATTAAGCACACCAAAAACTGACTGGGATTTGCTGACCAAGTATTACCAGCCAGACATTACGATGGTGTACAACTCCTTACCGGTTTGCGACACCTCCCCATCACCACTGTGGGCAGAAGCCCCCTCCCAGGAAGAAATCCTGCGCGATTATTATATCGAGCCGGACAAACCTGCTTCGAATGAACAGGCAGAGCTTGCTGGAAGAGGCAACCTTCCGGCGTCTGACCAAAGCAATGCATTAAGCAATGAAGACAACGAGCTCTCATTGCCAGCTGATAAAGCCAAGCAAGGCTTAGCGGAGTCCGAGAACACTTTATCTGACCAGACAGTCCCGTTTTCAGCACCAGCAACTGAAATTATTCCTCCTGACCCCACAGCCATTGCGGCCTACTGGTTGTCGTTTTATTTAAACGAAGAACAGCTTAAGCCGGTCAGCGTAAAACGCCGCCCGCTCAATTGTGTCAGCCAGAAGGAACCGGTATTCAATACACAAACCTGGCAGTGGCAGCAACCCGATTTATATGTACCGCCGCGTGAGCAAACGCCGCTTTATGTGCAAGGTGCCAATTTTAAGCGGGCCAACGGCCCTCATTTACTACCTTCTGACCAGTTGACTCAGGATGACATATACACCAGCATACGCTGGCGTAAGGGCATTGAACGCCTGGCGCATTTTAGCTGGCGTCAGCAAGTAAAATTTGGTCAGGATAAAGCCGAAACCCTGCGTTTATTTGCCGGCCAGAATTTCGCCCGGCAATTTACCCAGAACGGCGATCTGCGTCCGCAACAATCCCCCCCGGGCGACCAACCCGACACGGAGCATAACGCCGAGCGGCTCGAACCAGTAGATACCTTTTTCGCGGAGTTGAATCAGCGCCTGAATAACCCGCAGCCAATCAGTTTTGCCGGTATGACAGCACCACCGGAAACCAATGATGACGGCAATACCCAGTCGGAAGTGAAGCGATTATCCCCTATCTGGGAGCTTGATGGGTTTATTCAGATATACCTTAAATACATCAACCGCGTGCCCTACCTGCACATTAACAGCGAGCTGTTTTACCGGCAGCCGGTCTTATCGACCAATACCCTGCCCGGTGCAGCACCGGCCTACGAACTAGTCTCTGTTCCGTTTTCCCAGCAGCGCCGCGTGATCAGTACCCAACTTCACTATTTTGACCATCCGCTGTTTGGCATGCTGGTACAAATCCGCCGTTACGATCGGCCTGCAGCGCCGCAAACCGGCGAGGAGCAAGACTAATCATGAAAATCTATACCAAAACCGGCGATCAGGGGGAAACCCAACTCTATGTTAACAAGCCGCAAAAAGTGGCCAAAGACGACGCCATTATTGAATGTTACGGCAGCCTCGATGAACTCAACGCGCAGATTGGCCTGCTCAGCGCTCGCCTGCAAAAAGACAAACAGGGCAGTGACAGCGATTTAGCCATGCTGGCAGCCATTCAAAATGCCTTATTCAGTGTTGGATTTGCGGTGTCGGCCAGTTCCACACTGGCTGCTGATGCGGTAGTGGATTTGGAATCCCATATCGATGTGATGCAGGCCGACTTACCACCCCAAACCAGCTTTATTTTACCCGGCGGCTGTATGGCGGCTGCGCAGGCTCATGTTTGTCGTACCGTGTGCCGCCGTGCCGAGCGACGTATGATCAGCATGGCCAAACATACCGAAGTATCCGGGCTCGCCCAACAGTACATCAATCGCTTGTCTGACTGGCTGTATGTGTTTGCCCGCTATCTGAACGCCAGAGCCGGTGTAGCCGATGTGCCGGTAACACGTTAGCCACCTTGTGACTAACGCAGTTTTAACACAAAATAGAATTCTAGTGGATCTGTAACCTAGTCTCCACGCGGCGTGAGCGGTATTGTATCTTGTAATTCACAATTGCCACCACTATTACAGACCGGAAATAAAAGTGGTTCAAAGATAAAACACGAACCACTGGGGCCTCTAACCTGAGCTTCATAGTACAGGTCATATTTGGCACTGATGACGCCATTACGCGTTTCATCCAGACTCTGCAATTGTTCGATACTGGTAGATGGCTCTGCGTAAACCAACCGAGTCGGTAAATACGGACAATTGCCTACATATGATGATGGCAGAGAATAAATGTTGCATTGATTGTTGGACGAACACCCTGAGACATCAATAGCCTCTTTAATTTGCCCTTCTAACTCATCAATAAACCCATCTAAGGTTTCAGCAAAGTGCCAGTAAGCGGTATGATCTGGAATCACCAGCCTGGAACCTGCGGTTGTTTCACTAGTTATTTCATAAACTAACTGACCAATAGCTGAACTTTCCTCCTCGGCGTCGTGCCATTCACTTGCCAGAAAGTCCAGTGATTTCCCGGCAGCCAAAGCGTGTGATGATTCTGCTATTTGGATGCCGTTGTCCGGTTCAGCATCATTATCCAGACTTTGTAAAAACCGGGCGATATTTAGCGCAGTAAAACTATCGTTCTCGGCCAGGTCCAAAGGCGTTAAAATCGCCTTTGGTTCAATCTGATAGCCAACCGCAATATCGCCAATAAAAAACTGTACGCGCTCACCCAGTTTATAACCAAACCGACCGTTTTCGTCGGTATATCCCTGATAGTTCCCCGATACTACGCGGATACCTTCAACGCTACTATCCAGTAGCTGTCCGTAGCCGTCGGGTTCAGGTTCTTTTAACTCACAATAACCGCTGTCGTTACACACCGGATAAAGTGGTTGTTCAAAGGTAAAACAGGTACCCGAAGATTGTCCTGTGAGTGAGCTGGTATATAACTGCGATTTCAGACTAATGGCATCATTACGTTGTGCAGTCAGTGAATCCAGTGCAGGTACGTCAGTAGCAGGCTCTGAATAGGCAAATCGTTGCGGTAAGGGTGGGCATGAAGTAACCAGCGAAGTGGCCAGACCATATACTTTACACTGGCTCGTCTCAGAGCACGGTGAGTCCTCCAGGGTATAGCCAATATCAGCAGCCAGCGCATCAATAGTTACATCAAGTTCGCTCGCCAATTGCACATAGGCGTCGTGTGCCGAAACACTATAGCGAGAGCCCGCCGCGGTTTGACTGGTTAACAGGTACAATAACTGGCCAATTGACGAGCTTTCCAGCTCGGCATCACGCCATTCACTGGCAAGGAAATCCAGATTTTCACCGCGCGCCAGCTCATGGCTGGAGGCAGCAATCTCAATACCATTACCCAGCAAACCATCATCATCCAGGCTCTGTAAAAAACGACTGATATTAATGGCAATCAAAGACTCCTGACCAGCCAGATCCACCGGTGTAATGTTAGCCTGCGCGTCTACAGGTCCGCCCAGAGCAATATCACCAATAAAAAACTGTACCTGCTCACCTTGCAGGTATCCAAAATTACCGTTTTCATCGGTAAACCCTTCATAATAGCCAGACACTACTCTTATGCCAGAAACACCGCCGGAAATATTAAACTGACCATAGGCATCCGGTTTATTTTCACGCAGCTCACAACCATTATTAACACATATAGCCACTGTGGGTTGTTCCGTGGCTTCACAATTATCCCCTGCGTAACCAATATCAGCGTTGTAATACAGCTCACCTTTCGCATTGATAACCGTTAATCGCTCGCTATCTAAACGCGCCAGTAAATCGGCATCGGTTGCCGTGTCAGAATACACGCGTTGAGCGGGTAATGGCGGGCATGCACTGACTTCAGATGAATTCTGGTGATAGATATGACACTGACTATTGCCACTACAACCTGTTACATTCAAGGTATCGTTAATCTCGCTTTCGAAGACATCAATTATGTCATCAAGCGTTATTGCAAAATGCTGGTATGCCGCCGAAGGCGAAATGGCAACTCGTGGTCCGGCCTGTGTTTGCTGCGTCAGGTGACTCAAAAGTTTCCCAATCACGGAATCAGCTTGAGTTGCGCTGTGCCAATCTGACGAAGCAAAATCAAGGGATTGATTAGCTGCAAAAGCGTGTGATGAATCGGCGATCTGGATTCCGTTTTCAGGGTCTGCGTCGTTATCCAGTGATTGTAAAAAGCGCGCAATGTTAAGCGCTTCAAATGCATCGTTATTGGCCAGTTCCAGCGGCGTTATAACTGCCTCAGGCGCTACAGCGTAGCCAATGGCAATATCACCGACAAAGAATTGAACAGTTTCACCCAATTTGTAGCCGAACATTCCGCTCTCGTCGGTCATCCCTTCATACCGGCCAGATACCACACGTAAACCGGCTACCGGACTATCCACCAATTGTCCATAGGCGTCGGGCGTTGCTGCAGCCAGTTCACAAACTCCTTCATTATTACAAGAAGGATACTGCTGTGGCGCAAACTGAAAACAAGCACCGCTTGTATCTTCATTTACGGCAGCATGATAAATATCTGCTTTGGTGTCGATAACACTGTCACGCTCCTGAGCCAGCATATCGAGTTGTTCAAGATTAGTTGTAGTGCCTGATAACACGCGTTTATCATCCAGAGCGGAACAGAAAACTACGTCAGCACTGGTAAGGCTATACTCCTTACACTGACTATCTTCTGTACAACCAGACGTATTCAGAGTTGCATCAATCTCTACATCAAGTTCACTGATAAAACCATCAAGAGTCGAGGAAAAATGTAAGTACGCCTCCTCAGCTGCAACGGTATAACGAGCACCGGCGCTGCTTTGCGCGGTCAAGGCATACATCATTTCATCTACTGGCGAATCACCGTTACCGGCTGATTCCCAATCTGGCGAGGAAAAATCCAATACGCGACTTGCGGCACTTTGATGAGTAAGAGTAGTAATCTGGATCCCGTTTTCAGGGTCGGCATCATCATCCAGCGTTTGTAAAAAGCGGGCAATATTGAGTGCGGAATAAGCGTCATTATTGGCAAGGTCTGCCGGCGTCAGAACTGATTTTGGCTCAACCTGCTCACCCACAGCAATATCACCAACAAAAAACTGAACCTGCTCGCCGTTTTTATAACCAAAAGTACCATCCTCACTGGTAATGCCTTCGAACTGGCCAGATACAACACGGATACCAGCCACCGGACTATCCAGTAACTGACCATATGCATCAGCTGTTACTTCCGGTGGTACATTAACCTGCTCTTCAGAAGAGCTACCACTGCCGCCACAGCCATTCAACACAACTAATAACGCCAATACTCCTAACGGCTTTATATCCATATTCATCACTGCTCCATCATACTGAAACTTAGCCTTGTTTTTCGCTAGCATATACTAACATCGGTTCTATAACCGAGTCACCACCACCACACCTGTTATCACCAGCCCCACCAGAATATTTAGCATGGTGCCCTCGCGCACCATAGTTTGAATGGGGATCCGGCCGCTGCCATACACAATGGCATTGGGGGCCGTCGCCACCGGCATCATAAACGCACAACTGGCACTGATGGCGGCAGGCATCATCAGCACAATCGGATCCACACCAATCGCTGCCGACGCACTGGCCAGAATAGGCATCAGCAAGGTCGCGGTTGCAGTGTTCGAGGTAATTTCGGTGACAAAACTCACAGCCAGGCACAATACCAATAACGTTAACACAATGGGTAGTGTTGAAAGTCCGGTAAGTGCTTCGCCCAATAGCAAGCTTAAGCCAGATGCAGTAAATGCCTTGGCCATGCATATGCCACCTGCAAACAGCAATAACATGCCCCAGGGGATCGCCTCGGCGGTTTTCCAGTCGAGCAGTTGACCCGGTTTTTCTTTATCGCCATCAGGCACTAAAAACATCAGCACCACGCCGGCAATAGCAATAGTACTGTCGCTCACTAACGTCATGCCGGTCCATACCGACCAGTACGGGCGGAATATCCACGCCAGCGCCACAATGCCAAACACTGCCAGTACCCGTTTTTCCGCTGAGCGCCAGTCACCGGCTTTCGGTAAGTCGCAATCCGGCATATCACTTAATTTGCGGGTCAGCCACAAAGCCATTATCGGAATCGCTATCAGCACAATGGGTACTCCGGTCATCATCCAGTTAATAAAACTAAGTTCTGTGCCGGTGGTTTGCTGATACACACTCATAAAAATAATATTCGGTGGCGTGCCGATGGGCGTGCCCACCCCACCCAAACTGGCTGAATAGGCAATACCGAGTAATAAAGCGGCCGCCAACTTAGGCGAATTCATCGAGGTAATAATGGCCATGGCAATGGGCAGTAACATCAACGTTGTGGCCGTATTGGATATCCACATGCTCAGCACCGCCGAAGTGAGCATAAACCCAAGCACTAAGCGCCTGGCACTGGACGCACCGCATAAGCGCAGCATATACACCGCAATTCGACGGTGTACGCCCGACTTTTCCAATGCTTTAGAGAGCATAAAAGCGCCCATCAGTAGCAGGATCACATGGCTTCCCAGCGCCGATGCAGCCTCTTTATAATCAATGACTCCTGCCATAGGAAAGGCCACAAACGGAATCAACGAGGTAACCGGAATGGGCAGTGCTTCGGTTACCCACAAAATAGCAATTAAGAGCGTAAGCGCGGCTGTCAGACTGAGCGCCTGATCAAAACCATTAGCAGCCAGAGCACCCCACAACAGGGCGCTGACGACAGCGCTAAATACGATAACTTTATTTTTAACTTTCATAGCGTTGCCATACCTTACATGCTTGTTCGTAAGCTTGTTCTGCGGTTGCCGAAAGTTGCCAGCCGGTAAGTCTGTTCAGTCGATGAGAGGGCTCAGTAGTGCCTGGCAGGCCGTTTAAAATAGCCAGCGCACCGGCTGTATTGTTACACGCCAGCACCATATCGCAGCCAGCAGCCAGGGCGTGTTGAGCGCGTTCAGGGTAAGAGCCGGCCACCGCAGCGCCTTCCATAGACAAATCATCCGAAAATATGACTCCGTCAAAGCCAAGCTTTTGACGCAAAATGGTTTGAAGCCAGTAGTTTGAAAACCCCGCAGGTTTATCATCTATGGCCGTAAAACGCACGTGGGCGGGCATCATGGCATCAATTTTATGCTGCGCGATTAACTGGACAAAAGGCACCAGATCCTGTTGTTCTATGGTTTGCCAGTCCCGCTCATCCACCGGGGTATCAATGTGTGAGTCAGCCACCACGCTGCCATGACCGGGAAAGTGCTTGCCGGTAGAGGGCATTCCCACAGCATGCATGCCGTCTATCAGGCTCCCGGCCAGACGGGTAACCGTTTCTGGCTCAGCAGAGAAACCGCGATCGCCTATCACGTTGGACACGCCGTTAATATCAAGCACCGGCGCAAAACTAATATCGATATCCAGTTGCTTCAGCTCGTAGGCCATAATGACGCCGCAGGCATAACTTAATGTCTCGGCTTCATTATCATCAACGGTAAGGTGCAGTATCTGTCCCATGGCCGGTAGCCGGGTAAATCCGTGGCGAAAACGCTGCACCCGGCCCCCCTCGTGATCCACCGCAATGATCAGCGGTTTGCCCGCCGCAGTACGAATATCCCGTATCAACGCTTTGAGTTGCTCTACCGACTCGTAGTTGCGTGTAAACAGGATCACACCACCGGTAAGCGGGTGCGCTAGCATGTCGCGTTCATCTTGCTGTAAACTGACACTGCGACAATCGATCATTACTGGTCCCATGCTGACTCCTGGACTCCAATGCACTGTTTTAAAATGCTAAACTGCTTAGGACGTGGCGACAAACAAAAGATAAACCTGACCCGTGCAGCACAACGCTTTGGCCCGGCCAAAAGCACTGTGAAACGGGAGAGCTAAACCACCAGACTGCCGCCGAAAGGCTTTAAGCATAAGAAAAAACAGGGAGTATTACACGTGTTAAATTGGTTAAAACGGATCACACTGGCTGCGATTGGCCTGCTTATCATTGCCGTGATGGCAATTTACTTTACCCTTCGACAATCGCTACCGGCCCTAGACGGTGATCGGCTTGTCAGTCAGGTTCAACAACCAGCCACCCTGTCTCGTGACGCCCTTGGGCAGGCAATTATTCAGGCCGATTCACGCAAGGAAGCCATGTATTTACTTGGTTTTGCCCACGGTCAGGACCGCTTCTTTCAAATGGATCTGCAACGTCGGCTTGCCGCTGGCGAATTGTCCGAGTGGCTCGGCAGTATGGCCCTCGACGTCGATAAAACCGGTCGTTTTCATGAATTCCGTCGCCGTGCCAATACCATATATTCACAGTTACCGCAGGCACAAAAAGACATTCTTCTTGCTTACAGCGAGGGAGTTAATCAGGCCATCGCCGAACAGTCTGCCCGCCCCTTCGAATATCTCCTGACCAATTTTGAGCAAGCCCCCTGGTCGCCCCAGGATAGCATACTGGTTATCCTCAGCATGTACCTGGATTTACAAAGTGGTAATGTCAATCGAGACCTTACCCTGACCGAAATTAAGCATCAGTTTGGCCAGCCCATGGTCGATTTCATTCTGCAGCCAAGTCAGTATCAGGCTGCACTGGATAACAGCCAGCTCAGCGATGATGTGGAAATTCCATTGCTCAAAGCGCGGGCAGCCGCCGTGAGCAACAGCACGGCTCAAATGGCATTTCGCACCGAAATTGGCAGTAACAACTGGATTGTAGGCGGCGCGCTAACCGAAACCGGTGACGCTCTGTTGGCCAGTGATATGCACTTAGGTATGCGCGTACCCATTATCTGGTATCGCGCCCAGCTCAATTATGCGGTGGAGCAATACGACGTGTCGCTTACCGGTGTTACCTTACCCGGCGTGCCTGGCGTCATTGCCGGCACTAATGGTCATATCGCCTGGGGCTTCACCAATGCCTATGTGGATACCGCCGACTGGGTGCTGATTGACCGCAGCGAAGTAACCGCTGTGGATGAAACCATCAGCGTGAAAGGTGAGCCAGAAACTTATCAGCGGCTAACCAGCCAGTATGGCCCGGTTCGTCAGTTGGGTACGCGCTTTTACGCATTAAAATGGACCGCTCAGGAACCCTACGCGGTTAATCTCATGCTTAACCAGCTAGACACCAAGCTGTCGGTGCTGGAAGCCATTCCGGTAGTCAGAAAGCTCGGCATCCCGGTGCAGAACATTGCGCTTGGCGACACTGCCGGTAACATTGCCTGGATGCCAGCTGGTGCAGTCCCTGGCCGTAAAGTGCCTCATAACACGGCCATTGCACCAGCGCAGCTGGACGGGTTATGGAGCGTCGATGAAATGGACCTGCCAGTGGTGATGAACCCGTCATCACATCGTATCTGGACCGCTAATTCAAGGGTAATAGGCACTGACGACCTCGCCCGCTTTGGCGACGGTGGTTATGCCCTTGGCGCTCGTGCTCAACAGATCCGCGACCGCCTGTTCGATTATGAACAATTTGACGAACAACGTTTCTATCAAATCCAGCTCGATAATGAAGCCCGTTTTCTGCAGCCCTGGCATGCCCTGCTCCGGCAGTTGTTAAAGCGCAATTCCGGTTACTTTGCTGCTGATATCGAAGCACTGGATAACTGGCAAAGCTGCGCCTGCGCTGATTCGGTGGGCTATACCCTGGTGAAGCACTTTCGTCGTCAGGTAATCAACACCACTTTTGCGCCTGTTAGTGAGGCCCTTAAACCCAAGCATCTGAGCCTGCGTTTTGTATCCAGTAACCTCGAACCGGCTATCTGGCAGCTTATTCGCAGTGAAAACACTCAGTGGTTACCTGAGGACCATAACGACTGGCAAAGCTATATGCTGAGTCAGTATGAGCAGGCTCGCCAACAGTTGCTGGATAAACACGGCGCGTCGAAGGACTTATCGACCCTGGCCTGGGGTAAGGTCAATAAACAAGCAATCACTCATCCCTTTGCCGGCCAGATCCCGGTGTTCGGCAAGGCGTTAAACATGCCGGAAATTCCCGGCTATGGCGATACCTTTATGCCGGCGGTTCAGGCCCGCAGCTTCGGTGCATCCCAGCGCCTGTTTGTGCGTCCCGGCCATCTTGATAAAGCGGTATTAACCATTCCCGGCGGGCAGTCCGGTCATCCTTTATCGGCGTTTTATAAAGCCGGTTTCGATGACTATGCTAAGCATCGAATGACGCCATTACTGCCAGGTAAGCCTTTGCATACGCTCACTTTTATGCCAGAGTAAACAACTAACCAGTAAGTTGAGAATGACCTAAATGACCCCTGCAATAACACTGCTAGAGCGCGGCAAACATGCTCACAAGGTGCTCAGATATGAGCACGATAAACAGGCCGAGTCCTTCGGCCTGGAAGCGGTTGAAAAACTTTCGCTAGAGGCGCCCACGGTATTTAAAACTCTGGTTGCCGAACTGGACTCAGGCAAACTCGCGGTAGCCATTGTGCCGGTAACCCACCAGTTAAATCTCAAACAACTGGCCAAAGCAGCCGGCGCGAAAAAAGCGCAGATGGCGCCACCGGCAAAAGTGGAAAGCACTACCGGCTATGTGCTTGGCGGTGTCAGTCCGCTGGGCCAAAAAAAAGCCCTGCCCACGTTTATCGATGACAGTGCGACCCGGTTTGAACTGATTTATTGCAGTGCTGGCAAACGGGGCCTGGAAATCGAACTCGCCCCGCAATTACTTGCCAGCCTGACCCGCGCTACCTTTTCACCACTGACCGCGTAAAGGCCCAATGAACATTTCGCTACGGGATATTACCCGGCATAACTATGAAGCGGTTTGCGATATGGACGTCAGTGCGGCGCAGCAGGAATACGTGGCGTGCAACATGTGGTCTTTGTTGGAATCCCATTACAACGAAGGCTATACCTGTAAAGCCATTTACTGCGACGACAAACCTGCAGGCTTTTTTATGTGGGTGCAGGAAAACCCGAGCAAAGTCTCCATCTGGCGTTTTATGGTAAATGAACCGTTTCAGCAACGGGGTATTGGTCGGATTGCCCTGCAACTGGCAATTGAGCAAATAAAAGCCTTGCCGGGACTGGCAACCATTGAAATTTGTTATCACCCTAATAATCCGGTAGCCGGTACTTTTTATGCTTCCTTTGGCTTTATTGAAACCGGTCTCGACGAGGACGGCGACGACATGCTGGCAGAAATTACGTTAGCCACTGAGAAATAACATAAAAATACAGGGAAAACCAATGAAGTGCCCGCGAACTCACAATGAACTCACGCGTATTAATGTCGGCAACGTACCGGTGTTTGTAAGCGAGGCTTGCGGTGGTGTGTTTTTAGAAAATCAGACACTCGCTTTGTTTGAATCTCCCCAGGAAAAGCGCGGCCAGGCGCTGGAAAAGCACCTGCGCCAGTTTCACCATCAGCAGTCTGAACTGAATAGGCGGTGTCGCTGCCCAATCTGTACCGACACGGTTATGCTCCGTCGCTACTATAGTCCGCTGCACGTGGTAGAAATTGATGAATGTCCCGGCTGTGGGGGCATTTGGCTGGATACCGGCGAATTAAAGCAACTACAGTCTTTACTGCTAAATGCCAAAGAAAGGGCTATTTTACGTCAACAACTCATGCACGATCATCAGCCTGTCAAAATCGAGAGAATGGAACACTTGCGAGACCGTTGGATAAAACGCAGCGACAAAATCGACAAGCTGTTGGAACTGGCCGATTATCTGACCCGCTGGTAACGCCTTACTCGGGGTTTACCGGCTGGTCAGCTGACTGACGAAACCGTTCTTGCCACAGTGCTCTGGCTTGTTTGATATCGGCTTCATCGGGCGTCTCCGTTTCGCTTAACTCCCGCGCAATATCCATAATAATGGCGTCGCGCGCGGCAATCAGACGGTCTGCTTCAGCAAATAAATCACGGGCTTGAGGGTATTTGGATTTTAATGCATCAATCCCCTTAAGCTCATAATAATGCTGCTCAAAAGCGTCATTAAATAAAGCTCGTTTGGCGTGAAAAATCAGGTATTCCCGACCTTTTTCTGAGCTGACAAAATCGATATCATTTTGCGTCAACTCGGCCGCTTTGGCCACCTCTACTGCTTTTTGTTGCCATTGCGCAATAGCTGCCTGGTCATTATTTTTAACCGCACTGGCCATACCGGCCACCAGATCACTGGCATGCAGAATTTGTTGCCGAAACGCCATTGACGCCAGCTCTGTCTCATCGTATTCCGGCATCGCGGGCTCATCAGCCCCGTTAAACTGCCAGAATGCGGCCACGGCTAGCAGGACTACACCAATAAAGACGACGATTTTCTTAGAAAACATAACAACCTGTATGACACATTGGAAAGAATTTTTGAATGGATAGTTTACTATGACTGAACACAAAACGCATTGCGCGCCTTCACCGTATTAACGGCCATCAGCAATATTTAAAAGGGAAAATAACGAGCCAGCAAGTTGCTGGCCCGATTTTTATACCGTGTTTACTCTGACGGTGGCTTAGAGTTTTCCACCCGGCTTTTCAACTTTTGACCCGGGCGGAACGTAACCACCCGGCGCGCTTTAATCGGAATGTCTTCGCCGGTTTTTGGATTCCGGCCCGGACGTTCGTTTTTGTCGCGCAAATCAAAATTACCAAAACCGGATAGTTTCACTTGTTCACCGGATTCCAGTGCGCCTTTAATTTCTTCAAAAAACGCTTCTACCAGATCTTTGGCGTCCTTTTTATTAATACCCAGTTTTTCGAATAAGTGTTCAGCCATTTCGGCTTTGGTTAGTGCCATAAAATTTACTCTCTTAACGCTGCCCCGAATTCTGACTCAAGCCTTTGAATCACTGAATCTACTGCTGCTTGTATTTCCGCATCTTCCAGAGTTTTGCCTGGATCCTGCAGGATTAAAGACAATGCCAGGCTCTTATAACCGTCAGCAATTCCCTGTCCAGTGTACACATCGAACAAGTTTAGGCCAACTAGTTGATTTACGCCAATTTTTTCAACAAATTTTATTATATCGCCTACTTTTACGGTTTGTTTAACCGTAATGGCGATATCACGGCGGTTTGCCGGGTACTTGGAAATCGGCTGTGCCTGAGGTAATTTGCGGTCAGTAAGGGCCGCTAATTCAAGCTCAAACACAAATACTCTTCCGTTGGTGCCCAGTTGCTTACTGAACTGCGGATGTACCGCGCCCAACCAGCCAACACATTTATCGTCCAGGTAAATCGCCGCCGACATCCCCGGATGTAATGCAGAATGTGTTTCTGTATTAAAAGTGACCGTTTTTTCCTTTCCCGTCAATGCTAAAAGTGCTTCAACGTCTGCTTTTGCATCAAAAAAGTCAACCGGCTTGTCATTCGCATCCCAATGTTCATCGTAACGACGACCCGCAACAACCCCTGCCAGCATTGCTTCCTGACGAATACTGTTAGGCGCTTCTGCATCCGGAACAAACCGTAGTCCGGTTTCAAACAAACGAATACGCTGTTGCTGACGCTTCTGATTGTATGACGTAGCCTGCAGCAAACCCGGCCATAAACTCACCCGCATAATCGACATGTCTGCCGATATAGGATGTGGCAGCACAAGACCATTACTCTCAGGGAAAAGTGCATTTTGTATTTTCGGATCAACAAACGAATAGGTAATCGCTTCGTTGTAACCACGGTTTAACAGCACGGATTTCACGGCATTAACCGATAACTGTTGTTCTGAGGCCGGCAACATCGACAAGGCCGCTACCGGGGCTTCGTTTGGAATACTGTTGTAACCGTATACCCTGGCCACCTCTTCAATGAGATCTTCCTCAATCTCAATATCAAAACGATAGCTTGGTGCCGTAGCAACCCAGCCCTCGTCCGTTTCTTTGGCATCCAGCCCTAAACGCGCAAGAATCTCGCTCACCGTGTCAGCGGCAATATCAATACCCAGCACCTTAGCTAAGCGCGCTTTACGTAAAGTCACCTCAGCACGTGCCGGAATATCACTTTCGCTCACCGCTTCTACTACAGGGCCCGGTCCACCACCACAAATTTCAACAATCAGTTGTGTAGCCCGGTCCATCGCCGCAGCTTGTAATTGCGGATCAACACCACGTTCATAGCGGTGTGACGCATCGGTGTGCAGGCCATACTGACGGGCTTTACCCATAATCGCATCAGGGTGGAAAAACGCACTTTCCAGCAGAATGTCGGTAGTATTTTCGTCAGTCCCCGAATGCAGACCACCAAAGATGCCGGCCATAGCCAGCGCTTTTTTATCGTCGGCAATCACCAGGGTGTTGTCTTTTAACTCAACTTCGGTTTCGTCCAGTAAGGTGAGCTTTTCACCCGCCGTAGCCATACGTACGTTAATACCGCCTTCAATAGAAGCGAGATTGAACGCATGCATCGGATGACCCAGCTCCAGTAGTACGTAGTTAGTCACATCCACAATCGGGTCAATACTACGAATACCGCTGCGACGCAGCTTCTCGGTCAGCCATAAAGGCGAATCGGCTTTCACGTTTACGCCTTTAACCACCCGGCCAAGATAACGCGGACACGCCTGGGGAGCACTTAAGGTAATCGCGAGTTTGTCTTCAATGGCCGGGGCAACCGGCGCGACAACCGGCTCGCACACATCGGCTTTATTGAGTACGCCCACTTCACGAGCAATACCACGCAAACCTAAGCAATCTGCTCGGTTAGGAGTAAGGTCAACTTCTATAGTGACATCATCCAAACCAAGGTAGTCACGGATATTTTCGCCTACCGGTGCGTCCAGCGGCAATTCAATAATGCCGCTGTGGTCGTCACTTACGCCCAATTCAGAATAGCTGCACAACATGCCAAAGGAGGGTTCACCACGCAACTTGGCTTTTTTGATTTTAAAATCGCCCGGCAGTACCGCACCAACCTTGGCAACGGCTACTTTTAGGCCCTGACGACAGTTTGGTGCACCACAGACGATATCAACAAGTTCATCATCGCCCACATTAATTTTGGTGACTCGCAGTTTGTCAGCATTAGGGTGCTGACCACATTCCACCACTTCACCCACAACCACGCCGCTGAACTCACCCGCAACTGGTTCAACACCGTCGACTTCCAGACCAGCCATGCTCAATTGTTCGCACAACTCATCCCGTGATACGGCGGGATTCACCCACTCTCTTAACCATTTTTCACTGAATTTCATTTCGCTTTGCCTTAATTGAACTGCTTGAGGAACCGGAGATCGTTTTCAAAGAATGCGCGCAGGTCGTTAACGCCATAACGCAGCATGGTTAAACGCTCAACGCCCATACCAAAGGCAAAGCCAGTATATTCTTCCGGGTCGATGTTCACAGCACGCAGTACATTAGGATGCACCATACCGCAGCCCAGCACTTCCAACCACTGACCGTTTTTCCCCATCACATCCACTTCTGCAGACGGTTCGGTAAACGGGAAGTAAGACGGACGGAAGCGCACCTGCAACGACTCTTCAAAGAAGTTTTGCAGAAAATCATGCAGAATGCCTTTCAGCTCGGTAAAGCTCACGTTCTTATCTACCATCAGACCTTCTACCTGGTGGAACATCGGGGTGTGAGTCTGATCGTAGTCATTACGATAAACACGGCCGGGAGAGATGATCCGCAATGGCGGTTTCTCGGCTTCCATGGTGCGAATTTGCACGCCTGAGGTCTGCGTACGCAGCATGATTTCAGGGTTGAAATAAAAGGTATCATGGTCGGCCCGGGCCGGGTGATTAGCCGGGATGTTCAGCGCATCAAAGTTGTGAAAGCTGTCTTCCACTTCAGGGCCGGTTTTTACCGCAAAGCCAAGTTCGCCAAAAAACTGTTCGATGCGCGCGATAGTGCGCGATACCGGATGCAGATTACCGTTTAATTCGGTACGGCCCGGTAAGGTTACATCAACCGCTTCTTCGGCCAGTTTTTTATTTAATTCAGCGCTGCGTAACGCTTCGCCTTTGGCACTGATAGCCTGCTGAATGTCTTGTTTGGCTACGTTAATTTTTTGTCCGGCCAGAGGACGCTCTTCGGCTGACAATTGCCCTAACCCTTTTAACAGGTCGGTCAGCTTGCCTTTTTTGCCCATGAACTCAACTCTCACCTGGTCGAGCGTTGCTGCGTCATTGGCAGCGTCAATCTGCGCTTTGGCCTGACTGACTATCGCTTCAAGCTCCATGATTTCCCCAACTTGGTACTTAATATGCTGCAAACACCCGCTGCTGTGATTACCCACCCGGGTCAGCCGCAGCAGCGGGTAAATAAAAGGCCGTTATTTTACACAAAGGATAAAAGCCGCGGCTACCCTAACAAGCTGATTTCAGCAAATAAAATCAAAAAAAACGGGAAATGGTGCGAAAACCACCCTATCCGGCGATTTTTTTGCTCCGTCAGGCTACTTTATTAACGGTAGAATCGATTTAAACTGATCAGTATCGGCTCTTTCAAGCAGTTCAAACAACGCCATTTCCACACAGCTCAGCTGTGCCCCGGCGCCCTGCATCTTTTGCAGCGCCAGTTGTTTGTTGGCAGGGTTGCGTGACGACACGCAATCACTGAGCAAATGCACCTGTTTGCCTAATGCCAGCAGGTCTGTCACAGTCTGGTACACGCAGATATGGGCTTCGATGCCGCACACCAGCCACTGTGAACGATTCAGGGCATTAATTTGCTGCTCAATACTTTCGGTGCGAAGTGCACTGAAGGTAGCCTTCGCAAAGGCTTCGCCGGCAGGCATAAACTGATTAAGTTCCTCTACCGTCGCCCCCAGTTTGTCGGGCAATTGCTCGACAAACAACACTGGCATCCCCAGGGTTTGCATGGCTCTTATCATGGTGGCTATGGATTCAATCATGGCATCACTGTTGTCGACCAATCTTGCCAGTTTGCCCTGCACATCAATAACGATAAGGCCGGTTTGTTGTTGACTTAACAAGGGTAACTCCATTTTCAAAAAATTATCGTAAGACTATAACAGACAATTTGTTTGGAAGGGACGGCTGCAACACGGTTATCCTTAGTAAAAAGCCCCGGCATGATGCCGAGGCTGTGACTGAATCAATGGAACTCACAGGTTTAACTGTTCAGTGAATCAAATTCCTGACGCGCTTTGTCGCGGCTCATGCCATATTTTTCCTGCATTTTGCCGTAGAACTCTTCGAAGTTACCTTCCATTTGTTCCACTTCGTCATCAGTAAGTTTGCCCCACTTCTGCTTTACTATACCGGTTAATTGATTCCACTTACCTTTAGCAATATCGGTATTCATGTCTTGCTCCTTGTGTTTGAAAAATTGCGCAAACGTTGAAAAACGGATGCGCATATGAAAACAACACGAGAAGTGATGCTAGAGTCATACCAGAAATTAACCCTATAAATTTCAATGCATTAAAAAATTTAAAGACAGAGACAAAGGCATGATAGAAAACTCTTACAGGCTGTTAGTGCAAGAGTTACAAGGCAGGTTGCACACGCAACCTGCCGGCGGGCTATTTGTGAATTTTAAATACCAGACTGTAGAGCACCGGCACAAACACCAGTGTTAGCAGTGTGGCAAAGCCTAATCCAAACATGATCACCACCGCCATGCTGGCGAAGAAGTCATCGAATAACAGCGGTATCATGCCCAGGATCGTGGTAATCGCGGCCATACAGACCGGCCGTACCCGGCTAAGTGTGGCATGAAACAACGCAGAATAAGGTGCTTTACCCTCTTCCAGTTCCAGCTTCACCTGTTCAACCAGTACAATACCGTTTTTGATGATCATGCCCGACAGGCTTAAGAAGCCCAGCAAAGCCATAAAACCAAACGGGGCACCAGTGATCAGCAAACCATAACTTACGCCAATCAATGCCAGCGGGATACAGGCCCAGATAATGCCGGCAATCCGCGCAGAGGCAAACAACAGCACCGTAGTAATGAACATGATCAGATAGCCCAACGGTAGCGAGCCAAAAATCGCTTTCTGCGCTTTACTGGCGGCTTCAAACTCACCGCCCCACTCCAGCTCATAGCCATCAGGTAACGGGACCGCTTCTATTTTGCTCCGTACCCGGGAGAACAGTTTAGCTGCGGTTTCATTACCCAGAATGTCATGATCGGCCATTACGGTTAGCGTGCGCTTGCGGTCGCGACGCATGATAATGGGATCTTCCCAACTCACATCAAAGCGTTTTACCACCTGAGTTACCGGGATATACTGCTGGGCCGTAGCAGAATATATTTGCAGGTTTTCCAGGTTATCGGCAGTTAAGCGCTCTTGTGGTGGTGGTCGGCTGATAATCGGCAATAAATCTGTGCCATCGCGGTACACACCAATTTGCGCGCCGGAAAAACTGGTGAGCAGCAGATTGTCCAGATCCGCTTTACTGATACCGACCTTGCGCGCAGCCGCTTCATTAAGGATTGGACGGATCACTTTGGTTTGCTGACGCCAGTTGTCGCGAATATTACGTGCCCCGTTATCAGCCGCCAGAATTGCTTTGGCTTCCGCTGCCAGGCGACGCAGTTCGGTTGGCTCAGGCCCGCTGAAGCGCGCTTCAATCTTGGCGTCGGTGGAAGGGCCAATCTCTAGCCGTTTAATTTTATAAAAGACTTCGCCGAATTCTGCCTCCATGTAGTCACGTAAGCGCGGTAACTGTGCTTCCAGAGCATCCCGATCACGCATCCGGATCACCAGTTGAGCATAGGTCGGATAGCTTTTCTCGGTCTGGTAGGTCAGCATAAAGCGGGTTAGCCCCTGACCAACCGTAGAAGTGACTTCCTCCACGCCGTCTTCGTTTAACAGGTGTTGTTCAATGTGATTAATTTTATCGGCATTCACCCGAATATCGGTTCCGGCCTTATGCCAGATATCCACTAAGAACATGGGCGTAGTCGACGGTGGGAAAAAGGACTGTTTAACACTGCCAAAGGCAATCACCGCGCTCACCAACAAAGCCACCATGGCCACTACCGTAACCACCCGAAACTTCAGCGCTACGTGCAGTATGGTACTGAATACGTCAAAAATAAGGCCGTTGTAGAGCTCTTCGCTGCCTTTGAGTTCGTCGTTGCCGGCATTGCCTGTATCTTTAAACAGCAATGAGGCAAAAAATGGGGTAAGCGTAATAGCGGTCACCCAGCTCAGCAACAAGCTGACAAACAACACCCAGAACAGGCTACCGGCAAATTCACCGGTGGCATCACTGGATAATCCGATAGGCGCAAAGGCAATAATGGCAATCACCGTGGCACCCAGTAACGGCCACATGTTCTGACTCACCACATAAGAGGCCGCCTGGGATTTGCTGTACCCCCTTTTCATGGCGATGAGTATGCCCTCGGTCACCACAATGGCGTTATCCACCAGCATCCCCAGCGCAATGATCAGCGCCCCCAGGGAAATGCGCTGCAGATTAATCTCCATTTGCTGCATAAAGATAAAGCTGCCGAGTACGGTTAACAGCAGGATGAGGCCAATCAATAAACCGGATTTAACCCCCATAAAAATCAACAGCACCACAATAACGATGCCAACTGCCTCGGCCAGGTTGAGAATAAACCCTTGCACCGAGTTATCCACTTCGATGGGCTGATTGTAGATAAAGCTGGTTTGTATCCCGACCGGGCGCATGTATTCAAGCTCGTCGAGACGCTGCATAATGCGTTCGCCCACATCAACCACGTTTACGCCATCGGCAAAGGATATGCCCAGCAACAAGGACTGCTCGCCGTTATAGTGAATAAGGTTAGAAGGGACTTCTTCATAGCCACGGTAAATGCGCGCTACATCACCAAGGTAAATACGTTCCGAAGCACCAGCCTGGCTGATTAACAGGTTTTCCAGTTCCTGTACCGATTCAAACTCACCAGTGGGATTAATGCGGATATATTCATCACCAATTTTCACCTTACCGGCATTAGACACCTGATTCTGACTGACCAGCAAGGCACTGATGCGGCTCGGACTGATCCCCAGTGAGGCAATTTGTGAACGGGCAATCTCAACAAACACCTGTTCCTGCTGTTCGCCCTGCACGGTTACCTTGCCCACGCCTTCAACCAGTATCAGCTCACGCTTAAGATAATCCACATAATCGTTAATATCCTTGTACTGATACCCTTCGCCATTGATGGCAATGAGCATACCGTAGACATCGGCGAAGTCATCCATCACTTTGGGCGGATGCACACCGGATGGCAGTGATGGCGTATGGTCGTTAATCTTACGGCGCATTTCCTCCCAAATCCCGCGCAGCGCCTCTTTGCGATAGATGCTTTTCATCTCTACGGTAATTTGCGACTTTCCCGCCGTGGAAATCGACGTGATATTATCGACGTAAGGCAATTCCTGGATGGCGTTTTCGATAGGATAGGTCACTTCCTCTTCGACCTGGGTAGGCGAAGCCCCTGGATATTGGGTGATCACCATGGCTTTTTTAATAGTAAACTGCGGATCTTCCAGTCTGCCCAGACCAAAAAAGGCAATGGTCCCGCCAATCAGCAGGATCAACGTAACCAGCCAGCTCGTGGTGCGGTTTTTTACAAAATATCCGGCGATATTCACCCTTACAGCCCCCGCTCTTTTTGCCAGACCCGAATGGTTTCACCGGTCTTTAAGCGGTGCACGCCAGCGGCGACAATTTGCTCGCCATTTTCTAACCCGCTGGTCACCACAAAACCATCGTCGGTTATGCTGCCGAGAGTAATGGCGCGCTTTTCTAACTGGTTACTGTTGGTTACCACGAAAACGTAGCTCTGCCCGGCCTTTCCGGTGCCATCCGAAAAAATGGCCGCAGCGGGCACGTTCCAGCCGCCGTTTTTCACTTTCATGATCTGATCGAGTTGCGCTCTGACAGTGGCCGACATGCCGGGGAACACATTGAAGGTTTCTGGGCGGGAAAGCTGAAATACCACTTTGTAAGTATTGGTCGCGGCATCAGCATCGGTGTTATATTCTTTTAGCTTGGCTCTGAAGACTTCGTCGGGGTGTGTATCAAAACGGACCTCAGGCTGATACTGGCTGTCTTCGTCAACGTTCGACAACATGTCTTCCGGGATTTGCACTGCAACGTCCACTACGGTGTTTTTCTGCAACGAAAAGACCGGCTGCTGAGCCGTGATACTTTCGTAATTTTCCGCATAGCGCTGCGCAACCTGACCAGCAAACGGCGCATGCAGCTCGGTATAAGCCAGGTTGGTCCGGGCCGACTTTAACGCCGCTTCGGCTACTTTAAGCTGCGCCTGTGCTTCATCGAAACCGGCTTTAGAAGCCAGTTGTTTATCGAGCAGGGTTTTGGCGCGGTCAAACTGCACTTTGGCCAAATCGTAATTGGCTTTGGCCTGATCCACGGCTATCTGATAATCAGTGGGATCCAGCGTAGCCATGATGTCGCCCGCTTCCACATGCTGACCGGCGGTAACATTAAGTGAATTAAGCTCTCCTGATACCCGAAAAGCCAGGGTTGCTTCCTCACTGGCTTCAACCACGGCTGGAAATTCACGGTAACCACCGCGATCCACACTACTGAGGGTAATGGTCTTCACCAGTTTGTTATTTTGGTTTTCCACGGCCGTGGGTTGTGCTTCACCACTGCAACCGGTAGTGGCAATCAACAGCGCAGCGATCAGGCTGCTGCGAGTCAGACTTATGGGGTTCACTTCATCTCTCCTGATAGTAGGTACTGGCAATATACGCCAACTTAAACCAAAATAATATTTAATCTATTTTACTGATAACTTAAATTTAATTTATGACATTAGAGCAATTACGCATGTTTGTTACCGTAGCAGAACAAGGCAGTATCGCCAGAGCGGCGGAAATATTACATAAAACTCAGCCTGCCTTGTCGATTGCCATTAAACGTCTTCAGGAAGAACTACAGCTCACCTTATTTAGTAAAGCCACCAATCGATTGCAGCTGACTACTGATGGTCAGAGCTTGCTTCCCCATTGCCGATACTTATTACGTCAGGAAAAGGATATTGGCGCACTGGCCTTCCATTTGAAACAGGGGCATGAAAGTAAAATCGAATTTGCCTTTGACAAATTTTGCCAGCAGGACGGCTTTTTAGACGCCATCATACAAACCCAACAGCATTTTCCTCAGACCGAGGTAAACGTTACAGCGGTCGTGAAACGACTGGGGGCAATACAGCGGCTTATCGACGGTACGGCGGATATTGTCGTGTCACCCTGGACGTTTTCGTTTCATGAACTGGCGAGTTTCGAAACCTTACCCTTTGCACGCTTTGAAGTCGTGGCCGTGATCCATCGGCAATTGCTTCGTCGGCCCGACAGAGTGCCTGTTTCCTCCAGTGAAATGCGCGATATTCCGTTGCTGATGCCACAGTCTTTTGATATTGACCTGAATCTTGAAAAAGTCATGGGCGTTGTTCCCAGCTCTACTATACGTACTAACGACACCACCATGCAAAAGGGCTTATTATTACGTGGCGCTGGCTGGGGATATATCACTAAAGACCGGATAGTCAATGAGTTACAGCAGGGCGAGTTAATACAATTACAATTGGACGACGTCAATTCGACGTATCAGGGCGAGGTAAATCTGGTCCGGGAGAAAAAAAGACCCAAAGGGCCAGTGGCGACGTTCTTGTGGCAGGCATTAATGGCTCTGGCAACGTCTTAACCGGCTGTCAGGCCGGTTAAGACACACTGATTAGCGGTTATCAGCCACTTTGCTCTCATTCCCGGCAAGCCAGTCCAGACGCATATCCCAGTGATAGCGATGTTCCGGCAATAGCGGCGGTTGCTGGGCATCGATTTCGCTCAACACATTAGCCGCTTCGGTAATAGTGGCATCACGGCCAAACAGATAGCTCTGTTCCTTTACAATAGTCTGATAAGCTTTGTTCAGCGCCAGCGCGCGCTCCGGGCTCGGTGTGATAAGCTCATAAACAGAATTGGCCTGCTTCACTTTTGCTTCGTTTACCTCACCGTCTGCATTAAACCAGCGTGCCAGCATTTCAGCATTCTGGCGGAATTCATCCCCCCCACCCACACGTTTCATGTAAGTGAGAAATTCGCCTTCCTGTTCATTGATATTCGGCACATCATCAATCTCGTGCAGGTTAATGTAACCCCAGCCTTTGGCACCAGGAACCTTACGGGCAAAAGAGAAAGTCTGATCAAAGGTAGACCCCACCGTTTTATGGCAGCCATTACAGAAAGCCAGCTCCTGCTCATGCTGCGGACGAAGTTGACCTTCAACATCCTCAATATAAGCATTCAGCGTCCAGCCAAAGCCATTATCGATGCCCTTTTCCTTGCCCAGATAACGCGTTTGAGGGAGCTTCTCAAAGGCTTTGTCCTTGGCTTCAGCATAGTAAGCCGAAGCCAGACTTTCTTTGCTACGAAACAGTGCTTTTTGCATATAGCGCACTTCTTTCATCCGCGGCGCGTTATAAATCTGCCCCTCGTCATCCACACCAATATAACGCACCGTGTGTAATAGCTCGGTACCCTGCGGATAGAGCTGATAACTCAGCTCTATACTGCTGGCATCGCCAATATAATGGCTCTGACGCTGGATATAAGCGATTTCTTCACTGAGTGCTCCGTCACCATTTAAATCCATACCAATGGCCTGTTCATTGAGTGGCGGCACCGCCAGGGTATTCACATCTTTGAGGGCCATTTCCAGCAGTGTCAGGTTGGCCAAATACACATCTTCGCTGTATTCGCCCTTATGCTGCTGAAACGCTACGGGCAAACGGATCATGGCATCGCCGGTTGAACCGTTGGTGGGCCAGAACGTACTTGGGAAAGGCTTATAGTTATACGCTACCCAACCGCTACCATCATTAGCAATACCATGCTCACCGAATGCTTTATCGGGGTAACTGAGTTGCTTAATTTGCATCTCGGCCGGTAGGCCAGCCGCCGCCTCAGTGCTGGCGGTGTAATTATCTTCGCCAATGTATTCAAGAATCGCTTCGTCACTAATATCGGCAATCAGTTCGCGGCGATCGACAAACAGGTTTTTCCAGCTGTTGGTGAGTCCCACATCAGAAAATTCATAGTTGCCCTGCAACGTACCGTCACCCATCTGGTTGGGCCGGTTCTCGCTTCTATCGTAACTCTGGTGACAAGCGTAACAAGGGTTATTTTTACCGTTAGTCTTGGTATAGCACTGCGGCGGAATGACCGACTCAGGGTTATATACCTCATTATGTTCCAGGTACGCCAGAGCGGGAATGTCATCCCCTTCCGAATAGGGATAAACGGTGTCTTGCGTGCTATTTTGTGCAGCACTTTCGTCGTTGCAGGCACTGATTAGCAATGAGCTCAACAGTGTTAGCAGTGATACTGATATCGATGTTTTTTTCATAGTTTTATAAACGCAAAAATCCGGGTGCCAGGGCACCCGGACAAATTGAACAGTGTGTTACTTATTTTTGAGCTGGCTCATACATCCACAGGGTGTTGTTTTCCTGGAAACCGTCTTCACCAATCAGAATACGTCCGTCGTTCATGACGATAACGTTATCCGGCTGAGAAAGCTGATCCACATCACAACGCTCTGCACCAGTCAGGCTTGACCGGTAAGTAGACCCCATCACTACAGGCTCAATACGAGAGATATTGTAGTTCTCGCCAAGACGGGCACGGTACACGCCGCCACAGTCTTTAACGCGGGCAGACAGTTGCATGTCACCTTCACCGTCTACCATGGTGTTGTCGATGTCAGAAATACCAATGTAAACGTAAGCATCGGTAATAATTTCGCCTTCGATAGTATCTACACCTTCAACGGCTTCCTGAGCACGTTTGTGGTTAACCGAGATACCTTCCAGCTTGCGCCATTCAGCCGTTGCGCCCTTGGCTTTAGCCGCGGCACGTGATTCAAGGAACGCCACACGGTCATCCATTGGCTGACCGGCAGTCACTTTGCCACCGCCATTTGCAACAGTAGGGTAAGTCGCATCGCCGTTGGCCCAGGCTGCAACATCGGCCAGCGTGATATAAGAGCTTTCGCCTTCGACGTAATCGTCGGTGCCGATACCGTTGTACTCGTCAATCCAGGCACGGATCGTCAGGTTATCGCCACTTGCCAGCTCTACCCACTCTACGTCAAAACCAGTGGTGGCCGGATCATTCTGCCCCACATCCTGAGTCAGTTTCGCACCATATAAGGTACCGGCGCTTAAGTCTTCCGCCACATCAGCAACAAATTTAAACAGTACACCACCAGTGTCGTCCTGAGACAGGTAGACAGTGCGGCCATCAGGCATTACAGTTGAGTTTTCGTGCTCATAACGGCCCATCGTGAAGTGTTTAACAATCACCGGTTCAGCAGCTGCTGGCTCCGTCACTTCAGCGATGTAGCCATAGTTATAGGGGTTTGGTACGTCTGGCGCGGTCATTTCCCACATACGGCCGATGCGCGCATTGGTGGCCACTGCGTTGGGATCATTCCAGCTGGCATCTGTGGTGCTGTCGACTGACGATTCGACTACCCACTCTTCTGATGTCAGTGGTGTACCCCACGGTGACATTGAACCAAAGCAGTTAGCTGCGGTGCCCCATACCGGCGAGAAATCCAGCATCATCACATCGGTCACTGTCCACATGCCCTGTTCATCACGTTCGATCTGCATACGGCTCATGCCACCTGGCAGCTCTTCCCAGTTAGAAAACAGGTAGCCCTGGCCTTCGCCCGTTGGCAGGAAGCCGTTAAAGTCAGGCATATCGTTTTCCAGTACCAGCGTTCCGCCATCAAGGGTATAAATGTGACCAAGACCTTCAGGCAGATCACCGTTGTAAGTGTCACCAGTCTGACCTAACACCTGATACTGACCAATCGCAGTGGTGACCAGTTGCTTTTCTTCTTCCGATGCTGGTACCGGTGAATCCGGTAAAGTAGCTGGCAGGTTATTAAAGTTAACGCCGGCCAGTACCCCTACAGTACCGGTATTGATTGGCATGCTGTTAATGCTGTTGGTGGCAGTATTGGTGCCCGATGGGTGCTGTACGTTAAAGAACAGATCGCCCTCGTCAGTCAAAAAAATACCGGTCACTTCAGCACCCAGTGGTACAGTGGCGATACGGGTTAATTTACCTACTGAATCGCCACTTTCTCCTTGTGGACCTTGTTCGCCTGGTGCGCCCTGTGGGCCTTCTGCACCAGGTGCGCCATCAGCACCGTCATCGCCATCAAGTGAACAAGCTGATAAACCCATTGCGATAGCGAGCGCTAACGCAGAGTAACGAATACCGCGAAATAGTTCTTTTTGCATTATTTTTTCCATCTTGTATGTGCATGAGTACAACGGCCTGATTGCTGTACCCGGATTAATTTTGCGCGAATAGGTTGAACACAAGGTGTGAAAATGCGGTGACAGCCACATGACAAATGGGTGAAGGTTTTATTAATACAATATGATAATCAGCAAGTTAGAAAAGCCTTGCGGTGATAAGACAGGCCAGCAGCCATGCAGCATCCGCCTCTTTTGAGCAGCGGTTAATGCGCCTGTGCTTTTTTTGTGAGAAAGCGTTTTTTAATTGCGGGCTTAAAAACTACGCGGCCTGCTTGGCGGCATTAAAGCCTTCAATAAAGCCACTGATAAATTCAGGAGCAGCCAGCCCGATTAGCAGGCATAAGGCAGATATCAGCATCATATTGCGGTTATTTTTTCTGTAGCCCAGGGTCATTAAGACGATAAAGAGAATAAGGCCGGTAATTTCCAGATAGACCATGGTTAAATCCTTTTAACTTATAGAGATATTACGGCAAGCCGCGTACCAGACAATTTGATCGCAGTTATTACAGTGGCCAGCTTCTATACTTAGCTGAAGTGCTAGTATTGCCGGTTTTATTTTTGTGGTCAAGTGTACTAGCTGTGGAATCTTCGTTGCAGAAACGAAAAACGGCGAGCATCCTGCTCGCCGTTTTCCGAAAGAACTTAAACTTAATTAGTTAATAATTAAGCTAATGCGCCTTTAGCCGCGTCGACTAATGCGCTGAAAGCCGCTTTGTCATGAACTGCGATGTCGGCAAGGATCTTACGATCGATTTCGACAGACGCTTTTTTCAGACCGTTAATGAAACGGCTGTATGACATACCGTTTTGACGAGCCGCAGCGTTGATACGTGCAATCCACAGTTGACGGAATTGACGCTTACGCTGACGACGGTCACGATAAGCATATTGACCAGCTTTAGTTACAGCCTGTACCGCTACGCGATAAACGCGTGAACGAGCACCGTAATAACCTTTAGCTTGTTTTAAAACTTTTTTGTGACGTGCACGTGCAATAGTGCCGCGTTTAACTCTTGCCATTATTCAGTCTCCTCGATTAAACGTAAGGCAGCATGCGCTGAACTAATTTAGTATCAGAGTCATGAACCAGTTTTTTGCCACGCAGGTGACGTTTACGCTTAGAGCTCTTCTTAGTCAGAATGTGACGTAAGTGAGACTGTTTGCTTTTAAAGCGGCCTGAGCCCGTTTTCTTGAAACGTTTGGCAGCACCACTAACAGTTTTCATTTTAGGCATTGCTAAAACTCCGCATTGTTTAGGGTGGCTAATTATCGGTGTGCAGTCACCTTTATAGCCAGTTAATGTTTGCAGCAGGGTGTTTTGGGGTGCAGATTCCCAAAAACTTTAAACCACTACTACTTCTTAATTGGGGCGAGCACCATGATCATCTGACGGCCTTCCACACGACGTGGGAAAGACTCGCAGTTAGCAATCTCTTCCAAATCACCTTTTACGCGGTTTAAAAGTTCAATGCCAATCTCTTGGTGAGCCATTTCACGTCCGCGGAAACGGATCGTGACCTTGGCTTTATCGCCACCTTCCAGAAAGCGACGCAGGTTGCGCAGTTTTACCTGGTAATCGCCTTCATCAGTGCCAGGGCGAAATTTAATCTCCTTGACCTGAATTTGCTTCTGTTTTTTCTTCTGCTCTTTCTGAGCCTTCGATTTTTCGAAGAGGAACTTACCATAGTCCATAACTTTACAGACTGGCGGCTCAGCGTTCGGACTAATTTCAACAAGGTCTAAACTTGCTGCTTCGGCAGAACTCATTGCTTCACTTATCGAAACAACGCCTACCTGGCTTCCATCAGCGCCAATTAAGCGCACTTCTCTTGCAGTAATTTCATCGTTAATCCGGGCTTTATCACCCTGAGCCTTATTGTTAGCGCCTTTAATGTGCTATTCCTCCAACTACTTTAATCTTTACCTGATTCCCTGTTTTCAACAAATTATGTGGAAATCAGACACTTGCTTATTTACATACTACAACGACAGCCACGCTGCATAATTAGATGCGCGAGTATACCGTTATTTGATGATTTTTCCAGCGATTTCTTCATTCGCTAACGCAATAAAGTCTTCCACAGGCATACTGCCTAAATCTTCACCACGACGGGAGCGCACAGCAACCTTGCCTGCTTCCATTTCTTTATCGCCAACCACCAGCATATAAGGTACGCGTTTTAGCGTATGTTCACGAATTTTAAAGCCAATCTTCTCATTTCTCAAGTCGGTCTTCACTCTAAAGCCCTGCGCTTGCAGAGAATCGACCACCTGTTGGGCATATTCGGCCTGATTATCGGTAATGTTCATCACCACCATTTGCTTGGGTGCAAGCCATAATGGGAATAGCCCGGCGTACTCTTCGGTCAGAATACCAATGAAGCGTTCCAGTGAACCCAGTACCGCACGGTGAATCATCACCGGTACTTTACGCTCACCGTCTTCGGCAACGTAAGAAGAGCCTAAGCGACCCGGCATGGAGAAGTCAGCCTGCACCGTACCACACTGCCATGCGCGATCCAGACAGTCGTAAAGGGTAAACTCGATTTTCGGACCGTAAAACGCGCCCTCACCCGGCAAGTATTTAAATTCAATGTTCTTGCTGTGCAGCGCATCGGCCAGGGCTTTTTCGGCTTTATCCCAAATTTCGTCACTACCAACCCGTTTTTCCGGACGAGTAGACAGCTTGACTTCAATTTTTTCAAAGCCAAATGTGCCATAGGCATCGTAAATCATGTCGATACAGCTACACACTTCGTCGAGCATCTGTTCTTCGGTACAGAAAATATGCGCATCGTCCTGGGTAAAGCCACGCACCCGCATCAACCCGTGTAAGGCTCCGGATGGTTCATTACGGTGACAGCAACCGAACTCAGCCATGCGTAATGGCAAGTCACGGTACGACTTAAGCCCCTGGTTAAAGATTTGCACGTGACCCGGGCAGTTCATGGGCTTAATTGCATATTCACGCTTCTCTGATTCGGTAGTGAACATGTTTTCGGCGTATTTATCCCAGTGTCCGGATTTTTCCCACAGGGTGCGATCCATCATCAATGGCCCTTTCACCTCATCGTAAGCGTACTTCCGCAGCATCTCACGAACAAACTTCTCCAGCTCAGTGTAAATGGCCCAGCCATCATTATGCCAGAACACCATACCTGGAGCTTCTTCCTGCCAATGGAACAAATCCAGTGTTTTACCAATTTTACGATGATCACGCTTTTCTGCTTCTTCCAGACGCGTCAGGTAAGCCTTTAACTGTTTCTTATCTGCCCAGGCAGTACCGTAAACCCGTTGCAACATTTTGTTATCGCTGTTGCCACGCCAGTAAGCACCGGCTACTTTCATCAGTTTAAAGTGATGACAAAACTTCATATTCGGTACATGCGGGCCACGACACATATCCACGTATTCTTCGTGGTGATACAGGCCTGGCTTGTCATCCTGGCTGATATTTTCATCCAGAATTTCGATTTTGTATGGCTCATGGCGTTCTACAAACGCATCACGGGCTTCCTGCCAGCTAACGGTTTTCTTCACCACATCGTAGTTGGTTTTAGCCAGTTCCAGCATGCGCTTTTCGAGCTGCTGAATATCTTCCTGGGTCAGCGAGTGCTCCATATCCACGTCGTAGTAAAAGCCGTTGTCGATAACCGGGCCAATGGCCATTTTGACATCCGGGTAGAGCTGTTTAATCGCATGCCCTAATAAGTGCGCGCAGCTGTGACGAACGATTTCCAGACCTTCTTCGTCTTTAACGGTGAGGATCTGTAAGTCTGCATCGTGTTCAATGATATCAACCGCGTCAACCAGTTCGCCATTTACTTTACCGGCAACGGTGGCTTTGGCCAGACCAGGACCGATATCGTTAGCAACATCTAAAACTGAGACAGGGTTATCGAAGGAGCGCTTGCTTCCGTCAGGAAGAGTAATAACTGGCATGAAATATCCTTACAGTGGTGACACCTACTCTGTGCCACTTGTGTTAACGTCTGATGTGAAAATACCGCTGACCGCGGCTATGGGTAAGTTCCCAATAAGGCTCGGATTATAACCATTGAGACGCCACATGCAATGGCTGAGTGACCGGTTTAGCCGTGATTTTAGCCAGCGCTGCGATTTCGCCGTTTTTTTCACCTGTTTTTGACTCTTTTGGCAGCTGGTAACACTGTTTGCGGCAGGTCACAACAAATTATTTATGAATTTTAAATAACCATATTGCAATAAAGTATTTTTATTTCTGCAACTTTATGTAACAAATTAGACTTTACATTAATGCGCGCAGCACTTTCACTCATTAACAGCAGGAAAGCTATGAACGCGTTAACCAAAAAGACTTTAATACCCTCTTTGCTGGCAACAGCAGTATTAACCGGATGTGGTAGTGACTCATCTCCCACGACGCCTGTAACCTCTCCCAGCGAAACGCCTCCGGAATCAACCACGCAGACAATTGAGCCTTTTACTATCGGATTGTTGCCCGACACTCAGGGCGGCACAGACGCCACAGGTCAGGCCCATGTATCGGTTTATCCTATGCGCGAAGTACTGGCACATCAGGCTGATGCCGGAGTAGATATGGTTATTGCAGTGGGCGATTTAACCGATAAAGGCTCAGATCTTGAGTTTGCCGAATGGCGTTCGGTTGCTGATGCATACAAAGAGCAAGGCATTGAATTTATGCCGTTGATGGGTAATCACGAAACCAGTTATGCTTACACCTATAACTGGATAGAAAACATGAAACACTTTATCCCGCAAGATGCCGTACACATGCCGGATTATGAGTGGATAAACTACTATGTTATTCGCGATAACGTGCTGGTATTTGCCCTCGCCTATTACAATTTGCCAGTGGCGTTTGAATGGATCAAAGAAACAGTTGAAGCAACCAAGGACATTGACCATATTGTTGTGGCCAGTCACGATGGCCTGATTGGTGCCAAATACGGGCAAACCCGGGAGCAAATCGTTGAAGGCACTAAAGATGATGACTGGGTGTATTCAGTTCAGCCTCAAATCCGCAAATTTTTTGCCGATCATGACGTGATTTATGTACAAGGTCATGAACATCAGTATCAGCGGTCACTAGTCAGCGCAAAAACCACACTGCAGACCACCCCGTCAAGTTCCACGCCCAGCGGTGGTAATTATCGTATGGATACCTACACCCAAATCATGTCGGGTAATGCCTCATACAAAGGTTATGAATTCCGCTACGGTGAACGTGAGCTGGTACAAATGATCGTAGCGCAGAAAAATGCGACAATGGATAAGGGTTCCGAGCATTTTGATGTAAACTCAGCGCTATTGACCTTCACCGGCGAGCGCGTCGACTATCAGGCCTATTATGCGCCGCATACCGCAACATCCAACGATCCCGATCAGGACTTTTCCGCAGATTGGCACTTGATGGACAAATTTTCACGAACTAAAAACCGCTGTGAATCAGTTATATACCCCAACTCCATTCTACCCAACACCAGACCGGTGTTGGTATTCCAGACCCACTATCTTAGCAATGAATGTTACGCCGATGATGGCAGTTACGTTAATCTGGTTGGCGGTCAGAACAATACCTTTAATCGTACTGACACCCGTACAAGAGACATGGGCTTTACACCCGGTATTACCCGGGCAGAGTCAATGAACGATCTGCTTCGACTAGCTTACCAGTGGCTGTATCAGGCGCATGAAAGCTGGAGTCCGAACCTGAATAGTCCGGTTCGGGTGATCCCCGATTATGACGCAAATGAACTGTTGATCCCAGAAACCACTATCGACCTTAAAGAGCACGTCACTCTGAGTTGGCAAACCGGGGCAGATACCGCTTCAGATATCCTAATTATCAGTGGTACACAAAATCAAACCGGTGTCTATCAGGATGACTACGGTGTGCCAATAGATATAGAAGCAGAAACCGGATTAGGTAACTCACAGACTGACAGCACCGCAAAGCAGCCTATTACCTTACCGGCCACAGCCACCAAAGACTGGGATATCAGTACTGCGGTAAGCGATGCTTATGCCGTTCAATTTACCGGGGCAGAATCATTCGATGCAACTACAGTAACTCTTGGTATACAAAACAACGGGACATGGCAAGCATTAGCTCCGGCCAACTGCATAGTCGATTCGGCCTGGACAGATACCTACCTCAGTGAACCTCCTGTACTTGATACTGAGTGTGCAGACTATCCGTTAACCGGTTATGACAGCGATTTTGGCAATCGCTGGTGGGTAGTACTGAGCAAAGATGCAGAAATCGCACTAATCAACCAATAACGCCTCAACCAAGCGGCCGGAACTTACTCTCTGGCCGCCTCCTGCCTTTCTGAACCACAAACGCTTACTACTGTTTAAACCCTGCCGGAAAGCCATTCAGATCAAAGCCCCATAATACGGGCAATAGCCAGTACACTGCGAAGGACAATAAAATAATTGAAATAAAGTTCATCCAGATACCGGTTTTGAACATATCGGCAATTTTTAAATAACCTGAACCAAACACAATGGCATTGGGTGGCGTGGCGACGGGCAACATGTATGCGCAGGAAGCCGCAACGGTTACCGCTACCATCAAAGTATAAGGATGCACATCCAATGCCAGCGCCATGGGTGCCAGAATAGGCAATAGTACGGTGGTAGTGGCCAGATTGGAGGTGATTTCAGTCAGAAAATTCACCGCCGCAATTAAAATCGCCACCAGCAAGAATAACGGTAAGGCTTCCAGTAATACCAAATGCTGACCAATCCAGTTGGCCAGCCCGGATTTCTGGAAACCGCCGGCAATGGCAATACCACCGCCAAACAACACAATGGTCCCCCAGGGCATTCTCACCGCTTCCTCCCAGGTCATGATGGGCTGTTTTTTATCTTTAGAGGAAAACAAAAATAAGCTGGTCGCGGCGGTAATGGCAATAATGGTATCGTCGAGTTGCGGTACAAAGTGTTGCAGATAAGAGCGGAAAACCCACATCAAAGCGGTCCCTACAAATACCGTTAGCACCAGTTTTTCTTCATAACTCATGGGTCCGAGGTCATGGCGAAGTTTAGCAATTTCTTCACGTCCGCCCGGGAACTGACTGTCTTTACACGCAAAGGCAAAACGGGTGAGGTATACCCAGCATATCGTCAGCAACACCACACTGATAGGAAAACCAAACATAAACCAGGTGGCAAAGCTGATATCAATACCGTAGATTTGCTGCAAGATGCCAGCTAACACCAGATTAGGCGGCGTACCGATAAGCGTAGCCATACCACCAATGGAAGCCGAATAGGCAATCGCCAGCATCAGCGCTTTACTGAACTGCTCCCCCTCTTTGGGATTTAAGGCAGAATGCCCCAGAAACTGACTCGCTACCGCCACACCAATGGGTAACATCATTACCGTGGTAGCGGTGTTAGAAATCCACATCGACAAAAAGGCGGTAGACAACATAAAGCCCAGGATAATACGCGGTACGTTACTGCCTACAACATAAATAATGGTGAGCGCGATACGCCGGTGCAGGTCCCAGCGCTCAATAGCAATCGCCAGAATAAAGCCCCCCATGTATAAAAAGATGTATTTGTGGCCATAAGAAGCCGTAACATCGGCGATATTCACGCCACCAAATAAGGGCAGCAGCACAATGGGTAACAGTGCTGTGACGCTAATCGGTATGGCTTCTGTGATCCACCAGATTGCCACCCACAGGGTGACGGCCAGCACAGCAACGCCCTGCTGACTCAGATTGTCAGGACTAAATCCCAGTAAAATACCCAGAAAAACCGCCGGGCCAAGTCCCAGCCCCACTTGTTTGGTTGAAAGCGCCATAAGAAGAAACAACGTGTTGTTATGGTAGTACTTGTTATAAAGACAAAAAAAGTGCATTAAATCAAGCGCTCTAGTTTGTTATGTTGAATTATTTGTCGGACTCAGACTGTTAATGTCGCCGAAAACACTACTATTGGTCATGGCTGGAACTGGCAAACAGGCCAATATATTCCATACTCAGGAAAAGCGTGAAGATGCATACAACCATGTGGCAATTTATCAGCGAACAAATCAGTGAGCACTCCGGCCACTTATTTGTCTGTCAGAACCGTCAACCGGTAGCCGGAGGCGACACTCACCAATGCGCGGTTATTCGCGATGACAGCCAGCGCTACTTTGTTAAATACCGTCCCCTGACCTCGGTTGACAATACCGAACTGGACGCCGAAGCCGACGGTTTAAAAGCGCTCGCCAATACCGCTTGTATTCGCACTCCCAAAGTGATTTGTTACGGCGTACTGGAAGAGGACCGCCAGTTACATGAGTATCTGGTAATGCAGTACTTAAAACTGTCGCAAAGTGCCGGCGAAGACTGGCTCACCTGTGGTAAACAACTGGCCCATTTACACCGAACCAGCTGCGGCCCGGAATATGGCTGGCCCCGGGATAATTACATCGGCCGCTCGGTACAGGTCAATACTGCCACCAACAGCTGGGCGACGTTTTTTGCGGAAAGCCGGATCGGAGCCATGCTGGAACTACTGGCCCGGCAAGACCATGTGTGGTGTAACATTGATGTCTGTACCACGCAGATTTACCATTTTCTGCAGGACTATCAGCCGCAGCCATCCTTATTACACGGCGATCTGTGGCGCGGTAACCTGGGCTTCCATCATCATCAACCGGTATTATTCGATCCGGCGGTATACTTTGGAGACAGAGAAACTGACCTCGCAATGACCGAGTTATTTGGGCGCCTGCCCGACCCGTTTTACGAAGGGTACAACGCTATCTGGCCGCTCGATGAGGGTTATCCAGGCCGGCGCAAGTTATACCAGCTTTACCACATCCTTAATCATGCCGTATTATTTGGCGGTCACTACCTGCAGGCCGCGCAGGACGACATTGTACAACTGAATCAACAACTACTTTAAGGGCAGTTCATTGCAGGAGTCTGACTGGCAGCACAGTGCCAGGGGGATGCTATTTTCCCTCGCTATCTTAGTTTGTATCACCGCATGTTCACGGCATCAGGTAAGCGACGATATCAACGAATACAGCGAACGGCTGAGCCGGGTGCTGGACACCGAATTAATCGCAGCCGAGGAACCACCAGGAGCTGATTATCCACAGCGTGAGTTGTTGTTTCTGGAACCGGTCCAGCTGGATATTAACCTGACCCGTTTTTATCAGCTTCAACAGTGCGAGCTGGGCAATCTGGTGGCCGAGCGCAACACGGCACTGGGTAAAATACAGCACTATTCCCAGCGTTTGGTCTATGAACGCCAGCTATTGGCGGCACTAGCAGACTGTATCACTTTTGTCGGCAAGCAAAGCGATCAACCCGCTCGTGAATTGCTGGCGGCTATGCAAACCTGGTACGCGGCCAAGCAGGCTGCTTATCCTGAGCACTGGAGCAATATGCTGGTACTCAGTGATGAAACCCGGGCTGCCTTCGACCGACCTCTGCCAGCCCAACTGCTTACTGATACCATGGATATTGCCGGCCAACTCACACTGTTTCAGCAACTGGACAGTTATTTATCGCCCCGCGCCGGTGCAGAAGCCAACCTGGAAGCGCCGTTGCAGGCTATTGGCGCTACCCGTCTACCCGCCTCGGTATGGCAGGCTCAGCATCAGATAGCGACACGCTTACCGCCACTCACCGCACAGCTGGATCCCCTGCTAGCTAAGATAGCCTGCCCCGAAGGCAGCGCCACAGAGCAGGCAGACATTTTACGTAATGTGTTTTATTTGTTTTTTATTGAGCGGATCCAGCCCATTGGTGGTCACATCAACGATTTTAACTATCAGTTTGCCCCGCTGCTTAGCAAATGGCGTCATGAAGACACACTGCCCGAGCCATTCAGACAGTTTTTAAGCACCCAGCAAACTCGCTTTACCGCCTACCAGCAGGCCATGCAGGATCATGTGAAATTATGGCAACGCTTTTTGGGGCGGTGTCATTTATCACCTACCGCCCCCGGGTAACAGAGTAAACCCTAAACCGTATGTTGCAAAGAGAGGTACGAACCCAGGCCGATGGTAAACAGGAAACAACCCCATAAGGAATGCTCAATTACCACTACCACCGTGGAGCGACTTTGCAGATAGCGTATACCAAACATGGCTCCGCCAACCGCCGACAACGCCACTGCCAGCCAGTTACCGTAAATCGCATGAGCAAAGCCAAATAAAAAGGTACTCGCTCCCAGCCGTAAGGAGTGCGTGGGCAAGATAGATTTGTAGCGGTGAAAGAAAAACGTGCGGTAGATGATTTCCTGAGGGAGCACCGAAAACAGCGGATAAAGCAGCAAGGTTAACAGCCACAGAGAGGTTTGTTCGGCCGGCCACTGCAGAAATGACTCTGGTAACCAGAAGTAAACAATGGCAGCGGTTGCCAGCGCCCAGGGTAAAAACAGGCGCAACGAAGCTTTGAGGTGAGGTTTACCCTCCTGCCAGTTCCATAACCGGACCCGCTTAAACGTGTGATCAGACATGAGTAACCACAAACAAACGCCCCCGACCCCTGCCAGTAGCACCAACAGATAAGGACCAAATTGATTTACCCCGGCCAGGAACAGCAGCGGCAGAACAATAAACAGGCTGAACAACTCTAGCCAACGTTTTGCTTGCATTAGTAAAACCCACATCAATGTGAAAAATTTATGACGTTATGATGAATTTTATACTATTTTCCCGTGACAAACGATGAGTCAGCGCATTTTTTATACTTTTAACCAAACTCTGGTAGCTAGTTCACACAACGCTGTTTGTACGGGTGATTTACGCAAACTATGAGCCCAGCAGCCATACAAGGTTGAAAATTAAACAAAGTATTTTTAATATCAATTAGTTAAAGCAACGGCCGTCGTCATCGACGCAACCGTTGTACAAGTAGATGTAGCGCAAAAGCTAACATGAAAGGTAAATACGGCTTTGTTCGCGGTAATCACTGCCAGCCATTCTTAGCTGCCTGGAAGTAACTAACTGTCAACTTTTACCGCATGACCAAGACTGTCGGACAGGATGCGCCGGATTTCATTACCCAGTTCGCGGAAAAACACCCGTCCTGGCGCGGTGTTCCGCCACACCAGATTGTGCTGACGTTCAATCGGCGTGTCTTTTAACTCACAAACATGCAGTTCATCTGGTTGATGCAGTTCGGAATGAACATAAAGGCCCGGCAGAAATGCTACGCCCATGCCCATTACCACCATTTGCCTGAGTGTATCCAGACTCGTGCCCTCATAATCCCGCGTTACCTGAGCACCGATTTTCATACAGATCTCATGCACCTGATGGTGAAAATGGTGAGCCTCTTCCAGCGTCAGTACCGTTTCGCCATGAATCTGCTCCGGCTCTATATACTGTAAACCGGATAAAGCATGGTCACTGGGCACCACAAATTTTAAGGGCTCAATAAACAGTTTACTGGCTACCAGTTGGGAAGATTTCTGTGAGCCCGGAGAAATAATGATATCAAAATGACCATCGAACAAGCCCTGCACCAACTGTGTGGGCGCAGCCTCACGCACGTAGAACTTTAATTTAGCGTAACGTTTGTGCAGTTGCGGCAGAATAAAAGGCAGTAAATATGGTCCTAGTGTGGGCGGTACACCCAGCCGGTAGGTGGTTTGGTTACCACCGGCTATGTCCCGGGCTTTCTCTTCAAACCGAATGGACGATTGCAACACATCTTCTGCCAGCGGCAACAAGGCACGGCCCTCCGGCGATAACAGAGTACCACTGCGGGAACGTTCAAACAGTGATATGCCGAGACTTTTCTCCAGCACATTAATTTGTGATGTCAGGGTTGGCTGACTTATACCCAACACCTGGGCAGCGCGGCGGTAACTTAACTCCCGGGCCAGTGCCACAAAATAACGAAACTGCGTATAAGTAACTGACTTGGATGAGGCGACCATAATCTTAAGTCCAAATAAATAAAGTCAACATATAGTCAAAAACTATCACGAATTGAACTATTTTTCTATTAACCTATCAGGTAACAATGATTTGGTATTTTGTATAATTTTCTATTTTCATATTTAGGAGCGACTAAATGGACCACGTTATCTCTGGGGTTGCAAAATTCCAACAAGAAGTTTTTCCAGAAAAGAAGGCTGCATTTAAAAAGCTCGCCACTAGTCAAAATCCTGAAGTACTTTTCATTACCTGTTCTGATTCACGTATCGACCCTAACCTGGTCACTCAAACAGAACCGGGCGACCTGTTTATCTGCCGTAATGCCGGTAACGTAGTGCCGCCACACAGTAATCAAACCGGTGGTATGACAGCCTCAATAGAGTTTGCCGTAGCGGCCCTGGGTGTCACGCACATTGTTGTGTGCGGCCACTCTGACTGTGGCGCCATGAAAGGCGCCATTGCCCCGGAAGCGCTTACCTCGCTACCGCATGTAAAAGAATGGCTGGGCCACTGCCGCGTTGCTACCGATGTGGTAAAAGAACGTTGTGGCTGTGACTCACTGAATAAAGATGACCACTTACAACTGGTTACTGAAGAAAACGTGGTACAGCAACTTCAACATCTGCGCACTCACCCGGCGGTAGCGGCTAAAATCGCCACCGGTCAGGTAGAACTGCACGGCTGGTTCTACAACATTGAGACTGCTGAAGTGCTTAACTACGATGAAAAAACTGGTAAATTTGTGCCTATGGAGTCTGCTTTTGCCGCCGAGGAGCAATTGGTAGCAAATAAATAACGGGATCTTTTAAATGAAATTGGACCTATCTTTCAGTGAAATAAAAAACGATTTACCCGCGAGTATCGTGGTGTTCTTCGTTGCTCTGCCGTTATGTCTTGGTATTGCGCTCGCCTCTGGTGCGCCGCTGTTCTCAGGTATTATTTCAGGTATCGTCGGCGGTATTATCGTCGGCCTTTTCAGTGGTTCACGACTGGGCGTAAGTGGCCCGGCTGCGGGCCTGGCAGTTATTGTATTCGACGCCATTGGTACACTGGGAAGCTGGGAGTTATTCCTGGTTGCCGTAGTGCTATCCGGAGTCATCCAGCTCATTATGGGCTTTGCCCGGGCTGGCTTTATTGCGTACTTTATTCCCACATCAGTGATCACCGGTATGCTTGCCGGTATTGGTTTACTGATCATCCTTAAACAAATCCCTTACCTGTTTGGCTGGCATGCCGACTTTCTTGGCGAAGAAGCCTTTGTTCATGCCAATGGCGAGAATACTTTCTCTGCCATAGAGCATGCGCTAGGCCTGATGTCGCCGGCAGCGATATTAATTTCCGGCGTGTCGCTGGTTCTGCTGGTAGTTTGGGATAAGTTTTTGGTACCGCGTCACAAAATCTTCCAGCTTATCCAGGGCCCTATTGTCGTGGTGCTGTTAGGTATTCTGGCATCAGTGATGATGCGTCAGGCTGGTACTCCGCTGGATCCGAGCATGCTGGTATCACTGCCTGTGATTAACAGCTTCAGTGACTTTACCCAGGAACTCGCGTTCCCTGACTTCTCGCAGATCTTCAATATGGACGTGCTAACTATTGCAATCGTAATGGCTGCAGTGGCCAGCATTGAGACACTGTTATGCGTAGAAGCTACCGATAAACTCGATCCGCACAAAAATGTCACGCCGACTAACCGCGAACTCAAAGCGCAGGGTCTGGGTAACATTATCTCTGGTCTGGTGGGCGGTCTGCCGATTACGCAGGTTATCGTCAGAAGCTCAGCCAATATTGCTTTTGGCGGTAAAACGAAGATGTCTGCCATACTACACGGTGTATTCCTGCTGGTGGCGGTTCTGGCGATTTCTTCCATGCTCAACCTGATTCCGCTGGCGTCATTGGCTGCAATCTTAATAGTTGTCGGCTATAAGCTGACCAAGCCGGTGATGTTTAAGGTAATGTACAAGAATGGCTGGGAACAGTTCCTGCCGTTTATCACGACCATTGTGGTCATGATTTTTACCGACTTATTAACCGGTGTATTTGCAGGTTTAGGCGTGAGTATTTTCTTTACCCTGAAAAGCAGCTTCCTTAATGCCTATCAGTTTAAAGAAACCATCAATGAAGACCATGGTGAAATGACACATCACATTGTACTGGCCGAGGACGTATCATTCTTTAACAAGCCAAGCATTCTGAAAAAGCTCAATTCAATTCCGGGCAATTCTAAAGTGGTGCTGGATTTTTCTAACACCAAGTCCATTGCATTTGATGTGAAAGAAATGATTAAGGATTACATCGACCAGGCACAGACCAAAAATATTCGAGTCGAAACCATTAAGTTCTGATCACACGCCAAAAACCGGGTATCCCAACCTACCCGGTTTCACACAGCGTCGTTAACGTAAAAGGCAGCCATTTGGCTGCCTTTTTGTTTTGTCTGTCCCACTATAGTTGAAGAAAAAAGCCCACTCTTATAGCTTTTAACTATCATGAGGTACGCTATTTTTCTATGAGACTATAATATAACAATCTTTTAACAAATATGAATCTTATAAACGACGAGGAGTTAGTTGGTATGGATCATGTCATTTCTGGCGTAGCAAAGTTTCAAAAGGATGTGTACCCAGGTCAAAAAGCGGCATTTAAAAAGCTGGCGAATGGCCAAAACCCGGAAGTTTTGTTTATTACCTGTTCCGATTCACGTATTGATCCTAACCTGGTAACGCAAACCGGTCCGGGTGATCTCTTTATCTGCCGCAACGCGGGTAATGTCATTCCACCACATAGCAACGAAACTGGCGGCATGACAGCGTCGGTAGAATTTGCCGTGGCGGCTCTAGGCGTTACCCACATTGTGATTTGTGGTCATTCGGATTGCGGTGCCATGAAAGGTGCTATCAATCCTGAAGCATTATCGAGCCTGCCCCACGTTAAAGAATGGCTTGGCCACTGCCGGGTAGCAACCGAAGTGGTGAAAGAAAAGTGCGGTTGTGACGAACTTAACGCCAAGGATCATTTGCTGTTGGTCACCGAAGAAAATGTTATTCAGCAGCTACAACACATCAAAACGCATCCTGCCGTTGCTGCCAAATTAGCGACGGGGCAGGTGAAATTGCATGGCTGGTTCTACAACATTGAAACCGCAGAAGTGACCTGTTACCAGGAAGAAACCGGTAAATTCGGGCCTATGGACGAAAAATACACCGCAGAGCTGGTTTCCAAACACAAGTAAACCTAACGGTTAAGGAAAAGTCATGAAGAACTTATTTGCTAATGTTCGTGGCGATATCACCGGCGGTATTACCGCCGGCGTTGTTGCTCTGCCGCTTGCACTGGCACTGGGCGTAGCGTCCGGTGTTGGTCCTATGGCAGGTATGTATGGCGCCATTGCGGTGGGCTTCTTTGCGGCACTGTTCGGTGGCACACCATCTCAAATTTCCGGTCCTACCGGGCCGATGGTCGTGGTACTGGCGGGTTTGTTTGCCAGTTTATCCGGGAACGTAGAACTTATTTTTACCGCTGTAGTACTGGCGGGTTTATTCCAGATATTGTTTGGATTTTTAGGGATTGGTAATTATATTCGGCTGGTCCCCTATCCCGTAATTTCCGGCTTTATGTCGGGGATCGGGGCCATTATCATTATCCTGCAAATTGGCCGTTTACTGGGCCACGAGCCACCGGGAGGTACCCTGGGGGCGCTGGGTTATATCCCTACTGCGTTGGCCGATATTAACTTTGCCACCCTCGCACTGGGTATCGGTACGCTGGTGATTGCCTATAAGTGGCCACCCAGCCTCGGTAAATATGTACCGGGCGCATTGGCTGCACTGATTATCGGTACACTTGTTAGCCTGTTCGTTACCAATGTCCCCATTTTAGGCGACATTCCAACCGGACTACCAAGCCTACACTTGCCCACTTTTGAAAGCTCAACCCTATTACTAGTGCTCGAGGCGGCATTTATTCTTGCCATTCTGGGTGCCATAGACAGCCTGTTAACGTCACTGGTTGCCGACAACATGACCCGTACCCGTCATGACAGTTCCAGGGAACTGATTGGTCAGGGAATTGGTAACACTGTTGCCGGTTTGATCGGCGGTATTGCCGGTGCGGGGGCTACTATGCGTACGGTAGTTAACATTCGTAGCGGAGGTAAAGAGCGCTTATCAGGCATGATCCACGCACTGGTACTGCTTGCTGTAGTGCTTGGCCTGAGCCCATTGGCCAGTGCTATTCCCCATGCCGTACTGGCCGGTATTCTGGTAAAAGTCGGGTTGGACATTGTTGACTGGAGTTACCTGAAACGGGCACACAGTGGCCCGCGCTGGGACTTTGCTCTGATGCTGCTGGTGCTCGGTCTTACCGTATTTGTTGACCTGATCACAGCCGTAGGTGTTGGTGTGGTGCTGGCTGCGCTGGCTTATGTTCGTCAAATTGCTCAGTTGCAAATTGAAGAGCTGAAGAAAATCCCCGACACGCTCAACGATCCTAAAGAAAACGCCCTGCTTGAGAAAGCCAAAGGCAAAGTCAGTATCTTTAGTTTTGGTGGCCCGTTAAGCTTTGGTGCGGCGGCCGATTTAGGTCACCACGTACGCGAGTGGGTCAAACCGGGCTCTCGGGTGCTTATTCTGGACTTCTCAAGAGTACCTTCCATGGACGTTTCAGCGTCAATGGCAGTTGAAACGGTGACTTCAGATGCCAAAAAGTCAGGGCGTCAGTTAATCGTATGTGGTGCTTCCAACAAGATAAAAGAGGTACTGGGTAATGTGAATGCCTCTTCGTCGGAAATCCTCACCTACCCGACTTTACTTGAAGCGCTGGAGTCGGCTGTGTCGATTATCGAGGATAGTGGAAAAAAGTCGCCAAGGCATGACGGCAGTTCTACACTCTCTCATGCTTAACGTCTAACCTGAAATACTAAGAGCGCCGCTTGGCGCTCTTTTTTTGCCGCGAAAAACAGATATCCCTTTAGCGGTTTGTCGGCTACACTAATTATGAATTATACGTAATACCTGGACTTTGAAGTGGCTGATAATAATGGTGTTTTAGCGCGAATTCGTGACAAGTATACCGACTTGTCACCCTCTGCGCGGGCTATCGCCAATTACCTGCAACAGTTTCCGCTGACCATCATCAGCGACTCCACCGCCGAAATTGCGGCCAAAACCAATACCTCAAAAGCGACCGTTAGCAGACTGTTTCGTCAGTTGGGTTACGCTTCCCATCAGGATGCCAAACAAGACGTAGTGCTGCAGCGTGACGCCGGCATTCCGGTTAAACAAACCCTTACTCAGCATGATTACATTGCCGCCGAGCTTGGCAATCTGCAACGCACCCTGGAGTCGATCCCGGCTGAGGAAATCAACCAAATCGCCGCTATACTGGCTAAAGCGCCACGCATTACCTTAATTGGCTATCGCAACAGTTACCCAGTGGCCCTGCATTGCCGCCAGCAACTGAAACAGATCCGGCCGAATGTGCGCCTGCTGCCGCAACCGGGCCAGAGCCTGAGCGAAGATTTAATGGATCTCGCCGATGACGAAGTGATAGTCGTGTTTGGCTTTCGCCGTCGGCCGCGTATCTTTGCCCGCATGATTGAAGCCTTGCCAGCGCAGCGCACGATTTTACTTACCGACCCCACAGGACAGGTTTATCAGGACCAGGTGGGTCATACGCTGGTGTGTCAATTGGGCAACCAGTTTGCTTTTGACAGCTATGCCGCGCCTATGAGCCTGGTGTCGGTCATCTGTAATCAGGCTTACACTCTGCTTGGTGAAGAAGGCGATCACCGCGTTTCCACCATCAGCCAGCTCTATGCCCAAATGGGTGAGCTCGACCCCGAGTGACTACATTCGTAATGAACAATAAGTGCCATTGAGATGGCACTTATCACAATCACAGCCCTTTAAATTAAGGCTGATAAGGAAGTGATGACTGATGCAGGATGATGCGTATTTTACCATCTTCACAGGCTTTAAACACAAAGCTCTTGTTAACAAAAATATGGCTATCGTCCTGGCCAATAAAATGGACATTACACTGCACCATCGCTAAATCCCCATGCAGGATAAAATCTTCCTTGCTGTACCAAACTTTCACCCAGGGCTTGAGTTTGAACCCGTTGTCATCCGGGAAATCGCTATTGCCCCCAACAAAATATGACAAAGCACCTTCCTTTGTGGGACGGAACGTTTGCTGACCAAAGGTTAAAGTTGGCTTAAACAATACCTTACCATTGTCGTAGTCGTAATTATCAGACAATACCTGATTGGAAAATGCCTCGACGTCGCCGCCTTCCGAATAGACTTTACCGACTTTTACCACATTGTCACACCAGGTTTGTAATGCAGTATGGACCATTTCTTCAGTAAACATGTTGTTTCATTTCTCCTAATAGATTTTCTTATTGGGCATAGCTGGTACTAATTACGAACCGCGCTATCTTCTTATTTAACCGGGTTAGTCAATCTTCAACCCACTTTATTGCTTGTTTCATCCTGCCGATTTCGCCCAAATGTCTGTTTAAAGGGTAAAACCTCTCACTCAATTTACGTTATAACGTTACACGCCATTGTTAATAGCATGCACTCTGACTTGCTGATAGTTATAGGCTATGAATTATCGACCGATGGGTTTGATTTAGTATCAAGTATCTTCCGCTATACCCACAATGTCTTGTGCATTGCAATCAATATACGTTATGTTATAACATAATTTACAGTAGCTGGGTTTAGTCAGGAAGGTGCAGTGATCAGTCAGAATTCGCAACGCCGTAGTAACGTAAAAGACACACTGACCATTCAAGGCCACCCAATGTTACGAGACAGTGAAGCGTGCCACGCCTCTTCCTCTTATGCGGTGGCACTGGCAAAGCAATTTAACAGTCAGTTAGATGTTTTGCATATCACAACAGCCAGGAGACTCGCTTTATTTGACCAGGGGCCAGTAGAACATAAACACATGACTGCAGAAGCCTTTGTTCATCACCTGTGGTTTAGCAATGAGAACTACGATAGCCCGGCCAATTTAATCAAATGTAATCCGGCGATTAAAATCCCGGCCGATCGCAACGCGTTAATCACCGCTGTAAACAAGGATGTGACCGATATTACTGCTACCGATCACGCACCTCGTAGCTGGCAGGAAAAACACGCTGAATATTCCGCCCCCGCTGGTCTGCCATTAGTGCAGCATGTATTACTCACTCTGCTTGAGCACGTTAAGGCGGGCAAAATGTCACTCCCAAAGGTGGTTAAGAAAGCGACCCATAATCCCGCTAAGCGCTATGCTCTGGTAGATCGGGGCTTTTTGAGGGAAGGCTGTTTTGCAGATTTGGTTTTGGTGGATCCGCAGAAACAAACGCCGGTTACCCATCAAAACAGCCTGTATAAGTGTGACTGGACACCTTTCGATGGTCATATTTTTTCAGCACCAATTGCCGCCATCGGGGTAAACGGTCACCTGATGTTTGACGGTAAGAGCCTGATTATCCCAGGCACCGCAACCTAAAGACTCTCATTCAATAAATCATAGAGGTACGGAAAATGACAACACCCGTTATTGCCACTACTTACGAACAATGGAAGCACTGCATTACCGTAGAATGTGGCATTCCAATGACGAAGCCTTTTATCGAAACAAGAATCACGTCATTAACCAACAGACAAAATGAAGCTACCCGCCAGTTCATCCGCTTATATGGTGAATCTCATTATCAGAATGTGCTGGGCTGGATGGACCAGGCACGCAGGGGGTTTCAATGAGTTCATTACTAACCAAAGAGCAGCTGTTGAATGCTGCTGAAGACGACTATATGAACGACGAGCAACTGGCTTTTTTTAAAGCGATGCTGCTTGACTTAAAACACCAGACCATGAAACACATCGACGCGGTTAAAACAGAGTTCGGCAGTCCCCCGGAGCAGAACGATGAGGTCGACCGTGCGCAATATGAAGAGGAGTCTCGCCTGGCTTTGCGCATGTTAGACCGGGAGCGGCAACTACTGGTAAAAATCGACAAGTCACTGAAACGTATCGCCGATGGTGATTACGGCTTTTGTCTGGAAAGTGGCGATCCCATTGGTATACCCCGATTATTAATCCGTCCGGTTTCAGAGTACTGTGCCGACATAAAACAGATTAACGAAGGAAAAGAGCAGCACTTTGCCAGCAAACGCGGGCACAGTGTAAAATAAAATCAAGACAAGTAACCCGGTAAGCGGGTTACCGGACATTCACGCACAATAGTTGCGAACAACAATACGACAGAAAACAGGAACTTCAATGCAAAAAAAAATCATAACACTTGCCATACTTTCAGCACTATCAATGGTAGGGTGTTCTGACGCCCCGATACAAGCGGAGAACGCAGACACCATGCCCAGCGAGAGCGCAACAGAGCAAGCGCAAACCAATCCATTATTTGCGGCCAGCACCTTGATCTATCAGGCGCCGGCATTCGATAAGATTAAAGATGAGCATTTTTTACCCGCCTTTGAGGAAGGTATTAAGCAACAAGCCGCCGAAATCGACGCAATCGCAGAAAACCCGGCCCAACCGACTTTTGAAAATACGTTGGTGGCAATGGAGAGAAGCGGCAAATTACTGACTCGGGTCAGTCGTATTTTTTATAATCTCGTCGGCACTGACAGTTCACCAGAACGTCGGGAACTGCAAAAAACACTGGCACCAAAACTGGCAGCCCACCGGGATAATATCAACTTAAACAAAGCCCTGTTTGAACGTATTGAAACACTGTACAACGCCCGTGATTCACTTAATCTTGATGCCGAATCGGCCCGTTTACTAAGCGAAGTGTACAGTAACTTTGTTCATGCCGGCGCAAAACTCAGCGATGACGATAAGCAGATCATTCGCCAAATAAACGAAGAGCACTCCACGCTGACCACCCGGTTTTCCCAGAATCTGCTGGCCGAATCTTCGGCCATTGCGGTGCGGGTCAGTGATGAAACAGCACTTGCCGGCTTGTCTGACAACCAGATTAAAGCCGCAGCCGACGCTGCCAAAGCAGCAGGCTACGACGGGCAGTATCAGTTCAATATTACCAATACAACTCGTCAGCCAATACTGGCGTCTTTGCAGAACCGTGAGTTAAGAAAGCAGATTTGGCAAGCCTCAGCCTATCGGGCTCAATCAGGCGAAAACGATAACAGCGATGTGATTATCCGTCTGGCAGAACTGCGGGCACAAAAAGCCGCGCTACTCGGCTTTGAGAACTGGGCCAGTTACAGCCTGGCACAACAAATGGCAGGCACCCCTCAGGCAGTTTACGATATGTTTGCCAGCATGGTGCCAGCCGTGGTGAACAATACTAAACAGGAAGCGGAAGATATCCAGGCATTTATCAACGCAGAAGGCGGCGATTTTAGCGTTCAACCCTGGGACTGGGCGTACTATGCTGAGAAGGTGCGTCAAGCCCGTTACGATATTGACGAAAGTGAAGTAAAACAATATTTTGAAGTGAACCGGGTGCTGGAAGACGGCGTATTTTTCACCATGAACAAGTTGTTTGGTGTGCGCTTTGAACCCCGTCCGGATTTACCCGTTTATCACCCGGATGTAAAAGCGTACGAGCTGATAGATGTTGATGGCGAAAGTCTGGCTATCTTTTATGCCGACTATTATGCCCGGGAAGGTAAACGTGGTGGTGCCTGGATGAGTTCATTCGTTGGCCAGTCAAAACTGCTTAATCAAAAGCCCGTAGTGGTTAATGTTATGAACATCACCAAAGCGCCTGAAGGTGAGCCTACGCTTATCAGCTACGACAATGTAACCACCATGTTCCATGAAATGGGACATGCCCTGCACGGCATGTTCTCTGATGTTCGCTATCCTTCACTGGCAGGCACCGCCGTCTCCCGTGACTTTGTTGAGTTTCCTTCAACGTTTCAGGAAGACTGGGCCGCTTACCCTGAAGTGATAGCCAATTATGCCAGGCACTATCAAACTGGCGATCCTATTCCGGCAGAACTTCTGGACAAAGTGATCCGCTCCAGAAACTTTAATATGGGTTTTGACACCCTGGAATACATGTCTGCCGCACTGCTTGATATGGCATGGCATACACTTTCTGTCGATGAAGTACCCAACGATATCAACAAATTTGAAGCCAGCGCGTTAGCAAAACATAGAGTAAATCTAGCGTATGTGCCGCCACGCTATAAGTCTGCCTTTTTCGCACACTCCATGGGCGGCGGCTATTCGGCGGGCTACTACGCCTATATGTGGAGTGAAATTCTCGCCGCAGATGCCTTTGCCTTTGTTCAGGATAATGGCGGCCTGACCCTGGAAAACGGCATGCGATATCGCAAACACATACTGGCAACAGGTAATACACGCCCTACCATGGAGTCTTACCAAGCATTTCGAGGCAAGCTGCCTGAAACCGACGCTCTGTTGATCCGACGCGGCTTAAAAAGTCAGGTAAACTAGCCCTAGCAATACAAGGTGGTGGTTTTTAGCCGCCACCTCTGCTCAGGCTTTGTTTGTTGACCCAATAGCATTACTCGTCTTTTAAAAAATTCATCAGGACTGTTTTACCAATGATTTTCTCAAAAAAATCGATGCTGATCTTCGGTGTTTTGGCAATAAGTGCCTGCTCAACGCAAAATCCAGCGGGACAAATCTCCCCCGTTCCCATGTCAACTCAAAGCGAAGAACTTCGCACGATCTCGCCCATTACACTCGCCACATGGAATGTTGAGCATCTTGCTTACCCGGCCGAACTCGGCTGTAAGCCCAGAGATAACGAGACGCTTCAGGCCATGCAAACGTATGTTGATAGCCTCGACGCCGACATTATTGCACTGCAAGAAGTGGCATCTGTCGAAGCGCTCGCCCAGATATTTCCGCCCCGGCAGTGGCAACTTATTCTCTCCGAACGCCCTGATAGCAAAACCTACGAATGCAGAGGAAACGGGCTGATCTCCAGCCAACAAAAAGTCGCTTTTGCGGTGAGAAAAACTCTGCCCATAAACAGTACGGCGAACCTCAAATCACTGGCACTGGATAATCCCGGCCTTCGTTATGGTTTAGAAATTAACGTCGACACGCCTTTGGGCACGCTGACAATATTAAATGTTCATATGAAAAGTGGCTGTTTTAGCGATGATTATCTGCAACAGGACTCCTCAGCCTGCCTAACCTACGCGCAACAAGCACCTGTACTGGATAATTGGATAAGCAAGCAGGAAAACACCGGACAGCCTTACGCAGTGCTGGGAGATTTTAATCACCGTCTCTCTGCCCCCTACAATCGCTTAACCCGCACGTTAATAAAAGAAGACCGCAATCTAACCATTGCCACCCGTGATTTACTGGGGTGCCATCCGCGCTACCCGGCCCCCATTGATCACATCTTACTCGGTGCCCTCCCTCCTCAAATGGCCTTTAATAACCCCCGCTTTCACGCCTTTGTCGATATGGCCCCCGAGTCCATGCTCAGTGACCATTGCGCGGTATCGGTTGAGCTCACCGCCAAAGCAGTAGAATTATCGTCAGCTGTACGCTGGCAAACAACCAGTAAGGAATACCAGGCTTTAACCGAAGGGTTGTATCAGCAAGCCACGCAGGCTTTACCAGACAATGCGTCTGCTGATGACTGGGTGGTAGTCATGGATGTGGATGAGACAATACTGGATAACTCGCCCTATCAAATCCAAACAGAGCAATCCGGGCGTGGCTATACGACTGAAAGCTGGACTGCCTGGGTGGCACGGGAAAAAGCAGACCTGGTACCCGGCGCGAAAACATTTATACAACAGGTGTATGCTGCTGGCGGCAAGATTGCACTGATCACCAACCGTGACCGCACGCAGGACCACCATACCTGGCGTAACCTTGTTAGCCTAGGCTTGCCCATTACGGCGACCAATACCTGCCTGATGGGGCGAACAGATGAAGACATACAAGCTGTCGACGGTAGGGTGTTTTTCAATGATAAAGACTGGCGACGGGAGCAAGTGCGTCGCGGAACAGCAACTTGCTTTAACCCTGAAGGTTCTACAGGAAGTAACTGGTCACAACCGCATCAGGTCCTGATGCAGATAGGCGACAATATAGAAGACTTTGCCGGCGTTACCCAACAAAATGTCGACATCAATCAACTTTTGCCTGCATTGGGTAAACAGTTGTACTTGTTACCTAACCCTATGTACGGCTCCTGGTAAGGCTGTCATCTACGCCTAATGGCTGTTGTCATCATTGCAGCAGCCTTTATTTTGCAAGCCCCTGACCTTTGCACTTGGTTACACGATTTTGATGTATTCACAGGCCACCGGACAGTAATCGGGATCACTCAGCGGCTAATCACAAACTAAACCGCCAAAGCCGCATAGTGTTGCCGTGATGGCCATCATGGAGATTTTGCAGATTGGTAGTCCAGAGTACTGGGTGTCCCCCCTTGAGCTACATGATGATCTCAGCACTCGCTGGCTGCGAAGCTATGCGTTTACAGACTTTTTGGCTGGCGCCAGTAGTAGCAACAGGTCTGTTGTGGCTCAGTGCGCTCAGGCTATACGAGAACAAACGAGCAGGTTAAGTACGGTTATCGCCCACTTTTTAGTGGTTGCAGCGCATTGGTTAACAAAAAACACAACCTGTTAACAAACGTTTCACTTGACTTATTGGTGAAACGATTGTTTCATAGAGCTATCCTTCTGTAATAGTAAACTTCATGGATCATTTTACCGTTAGTTCGCCATTTGTCTGGCAGCCAACGTCTGCTGTGGCGCCTGTCGAACAACCTGATATTGCACCTGATAGCGCTAGAGCGCTGTCCGGGTTGGGTGTTGCTGTCAAAGACTTATTCGCTATCAGCGGTGCGCCGACTACCGCGGGGAATCCTGACTGGCTGAACAGTCATGCAGTGCCCGACAGCACAGCAAGCGCTCTAACCAAACTGCTTGCTGCCGGCGCTCATGTGGTGGGCAAAACCATCACCGACGAGCTGGCTTACAGCCTAAACGGGCAAAATATTCACTACGGTACGCCACAAAATCCAGTCACGCCGGACCGCCTGCCCGGCGGATCATCGAGTGGTTCAGCGGTAGCGGTTTCAGCGGGTCTGGCTGATATTGGTTTGGGCACCGACACCGGTGGTTCTATCCGGGTTCCGGCCAGTTACAATGGTCTTTGCGGCATGCGCCCGACCCATGGTCGCATCAGTACCGACGGCCTGGTTGCCCTCGCCCCGGGCTTCGATACCATCGGCGTCATGGCAAAAACGCTGGATGTGCTTGAATGCAGTATGAATTGTTTGTTCGATGCGCCGGTGAAAGATGTCTCCGCTCTCACTTCACTGGTGGTTTATCAATCGGCAGTAGATTTATGTGAACAAGCAGACGTTGCCAATCAATGGCTCGCTTCGCAGCCGGTAAAATACCGAGCAGGCGACTTCAGCCAATTGGAACAACAGCCACTGGCTGAAACGTTCAGAGTGTTACAGGGGCGGGAGATCTGGCAGACCCACGGTGAGTGGATCACTGCCGTACAGCCGGTATTTGCCCCGGACATTAGCGAGCGATTTAACCAAAGCGCGCAAATAAGCGACGCTGAGATAGAAAATGCAACACACATACAACAACAGGTACGTCAGCTGTTAGCCTCACTGCTTGGTACAAGCAGTGCTATTGTACTGCCCACCACACCGGGTTGTGCGCCACTGTTAACCGCCACTGCGGCCGAACTGACTGACTACCGCAAACAATTATTATCATTAACTGCCTTAGCCGGACTGGCGGGTTTACCGCAACTGCATTTGCCGTTATTTCGCCTGAATAACGCCCCCTGTGGCTTATCACTGATAGGCCCGGCGGGCAGTGAAACTGGTCTGTTCGCTCTGGCTCGTACCCTTACGGAATAAGAATAGAAAGCATGACAAAACAACAACACACTGCTTTTACTGCGCCACATTATGCTGCATCGACAGTAGGCAACGATATCCTCCAACGCGGCGGCACCGCCATTGAAGCCATGGTCGCCGCAGCGGCTTCCATCGCGGTGGAATACCCGCATATGAACGGCCTTGGTGGTGACGGTTTTTGGCTAATTAGTGAGCCGGGCAAAGCGCCGGTGGCTATCGACGCCTGCGGCACGGCGGCCGGACTGGCCGACAGCGACTTTTATCAGGGTCTGAACGCTATCCCCTCGCGTGGTGGCAAAGCAGCATTAACCATGGCTGGTGCGGTGGCAGGCTGGCAAAAAGCCCTTGAAATCAGTGCCGACTGGCAATCCGCCATGCCGCTACAGGACTTACTGGCCACCGCAATCAGTCAGGCTAACTGGGGCATTGAAGTGACCCAGAGTATGTCGGATGCCAGTTTCAAAACCTTCGATGAATTAGCCGCTGATGAACACTTTGCGCAGTTTTTAATTAAAGGCAAGGCCCTTAAAAAAGGCAAGATCGTCAAACTTACTAAACTTGCTAACACCCTAAAGCGCCTGGCCGACAGCGGCCTTAACGATTTTTATCATGGCGATATCGCCCGCGAGCTGGCCGCCGATCTTGAAGCGGCAGGCTCACCTATTCGCTTAAGCGATTTTGAGCAATATGAAGCCAAAGTGGTCACGCCGCTAAGTGTATCGACCTCAAAGGGTAAGCTTTACAACCTGCCGGCGCCCACCCAGGGCATCGCCTCGCTGATTATTCTGGCCCTCTATGACCGCGTGGTCAGCCAGGGCAACAGCGACGCCGATATGGTTCATCTGCTCATTGAATGTACTAAACAAGCCTTTATTAAGCGCAATGAATACCTTACCGATCCAGGCCGTTTGAGTGTTGACCTCGACAGTTTCCTGACCGATGAAGCATTAGATGAAATGGCCGCGGCCATTAAGCTGGACAACGCTCTGCCCTGGCCTCAGGAAGCCAAACTCGGCGATACTATCTGGATGGGAGCCTGCGATAACCAGGGCCGTATGGTCAGCTATATTCAAAGCCTGTACTGGGAATATGGCAGTGGCGTGGTAAGCCCGCAAACCGGTATTGTGTGGAATAACCGCGGTACGTCATTCAGCCTGACGCCTGGCCACTTACAACAACTCAAGCCCGGTTTAAAACCGTTCCATACCTTAAATCCTGCGTTTGCTGAGCTGAACGACGGCCGCCGTATCAGCTACGGCACCATGGGTGGCGAAGGGCAGCCACAAACTCAGGCCGCCTTGTTTAGCCGCTATGTGTACCACAACCAGCCACTGGATAAATCTATCGCCCTTGGCCGCTGGCTACTGGGTCGCACCTGGGGCGATCAGTCACATAACCTTAAAGTGGAACGCGACCTCAACGAATATGTTGGCGAGGACCTGCTTGCCCGCGGTCACGATATGGTAGTAGTCGATGCCTGCAATGAACTGATGGGTCATGCCGGCGCGGTAGTATTGCATCCGGATGACACCACTGAAGCGGCCACCGATCCACGCAGCGACGGCAAAGCCTTCGCACAAGCTTACACCCCAGCAGGAGAAGTACAGTAATGGAAGCATTTATGGAGTTGCTGCCTACAATTCTGGCATTAATGGCCACCGGTGTCTTTGCCGGAATTCTGGCCGGCCTGCTCGGCGTAGGTGGCGGTATTGTGATTGTACCCGTACTGTACTTTCTGTTTCAGGCCCTCGGCGTGTCAGCCGACTCCGCCATGTTGATTGCCACAGCGACCTCACTGGCCACGATTATTCCCACTTCAGTAAGCTCAATCCGCGCCCACCGCAAAAAAGGCAACGTGGATACCGACCTGCTCAAACGCTGGGGCCCGTTTATTTTGCTCGGCGTATTGCTGGGCAGTTACGCGGTAACCCAGGTCAACGGTGAAGTCTTAACCCTACTGTTTGGTACCATTGCCAGTTTATCTGCCATCAATATGTTTGTGGGCAGTAAAAGCGCCTGGTTTAACGATCTGCCCGGCGCTCTTGGCCAGCGCATTATTGCTATCTGTATTGGTTTATTCAGTGCCATGGTGGGAATTGGCGGTGGAACGCTCACCGTCCCCACCCTGACGTTTTGTAATTACCCGGCGCATCGTGCGGTGGGTACCGCCGCCGCGGTTGGCCTGATCATCTCGCTGCCAGCAGCGGTAACCATGCTGATTTTTGGTCAGGCACCAGCCGATGCCCCCGATGGCACCATCGGCCTGGTTAACTTAATTGGCTTTGCCGCCATAGTCCCCCTTACTGTGTTATTTGCACCGGTTGGTGCTGGCCTGGCCAGCAAACTGGATGCCGCAAAGCTCAAGAAAGTATTTGCCGTGGTACTGCTTATCACCGGCGTAAGAATGCTTGCTCAGAGCGTGCTCTAGGAGAAAAAATGAACCCCTTATCCATGCCGCCCCGACTACTGATGGGTCCGGGCCCGATTAATTGCTATCCACGGGTGTTAACGGCCATGTCACAACAGCTGGTTGGCCAGTACGACCCGGCCATGACCAGTTGCATGAATGAAGTCATGGCGTTATATCGCCAGGTTTTTCAAACCAACAATCACCATACCATTTTAGTGGATGGCACTTCTCGTGCCGGTATCGAAGCAGTGCTGGTTTCCGCACTGGAACCCGGCGATAAGGTGCTGGTCCCCATTTTTGGCCGCTTTGGACACCTGTTGTGCGAAATTGCAGAACGTGCCGGTGCCGAAGTACACAGTATCGAAGTGCCCTGGGGGGAGGTATTTGAGCCGGAGCAAATAGAAAAAGCCATCCATGAAGTACAGCCGAAAATGCTGGCCGTGGTGCAGGGCGATACCTCAACTACCATGTTGCAACCGCTGGAGCATTTAGGCGAAATATGTCGTCGTTACGATGTGTTGTTTTATTCTGATGCCACCGCTTCCATTGGCGGCAACCCGTTTAAAACCGACGAATGGCAGCTCGACGCTGTATCAGTTGGCCTGCAAAAATGTTTGGGTGGCCCTTCCGGCAGTGCCCCGATAACGCTGAGTGATCGCTACGTTGAACTGGTTCGTAAACGCCATCACGTAGAAGCTGGTATTCGCGAGTCGGCCCATCAGTCTGGCTCTGGCAGTCGTATTCGTTCTAACTATTTTGATATACCTATGCTGCTGGATTACTGGGGTGAAGAACGACTTAATCACCACACGGAAGCGGCTACCATGCTGTTTAGCGCCCGGGAATGTGCCATTAATCTGATTGAAGAAGGTATTGATAACAGTATTGCGCGGCACAAGCAGGCCGGTGATGCCATGCTTGCCGGTGTTGAAGCCCTTAACCTGGAGCCCTTTGGCAATCTTAAGCATAAGATGCACAATGTGGTCGGCGTAGAAATACCCGACTGTGTGGATGGCGAGCTGATTCGCCAGCAGTTGCTGATGGATTTCAACATTGAAATCGGCACCAGCTTCGGCCCGCTTAAAGGCCGGATCTGGCGTATCGGCACCATGGGTTATAACGCGCGTAAGGACGCAGTGCTGCATACCCTGCAGTCGCTGGAAACGGTGTTACGCCGCGCCGGGCATAAACTGCCTGCCGGTGGTGGTGTGGATGCCGCGCTGGATAGTTTTTCGGGTTCATCACTATGATGGATTTTGCCAGCCTGGCCAACCAGGTGATGTTACGTTGCGATCAGCTCGGTGCGATTACTCAGTCGCCCGGCATCGTTGACCGTCGCTACCTTACCCCCCAGCACCGTCAGGCGAATGATTTGGTTGCCCAGTGGATGCGCGAGGCCGGTATGACAGTCTGGCAGGACGCCGCAGGCAATCAATGGGGCCGCTATCACAGTACCGATGCCAATGCCCGTTCACTGGTGCTTGGCAGTCACCTGGATACCGTGCCCAACGGCGGCAAGTACGATGGTATGCTGGGCGTTGTGGCGCCGCTGTCTGTGGTTCACCATTGTTTCGAAAACGGCATCCGCTTTCCGTTTCATATTGATATCGTTGGCTTTGGCGACGAAGAAGGTACCCGATTTGGCTCAACGTTGCTGGGCAGCCGCGCGTTAACCGGCCGCTGGAAAGAAGACTGGCAGTTATTGCGTGACGAAAACCATTTATCCCTGCCTGAGGCAATGGCCGAATTTGGTCTGGCTTTTGACAAAGTCAGTGACGCTACGCTCAAACCCGACAGTGTGCTCGGTTATCTCGAAGTGCATATTGAGCAAGGGCCGGTGCTGGAAGACAAAAACCTGCCAGTGGGCTGGGTTACCGCGATTGCCGGTGCCAAACGGCTGAATGTGCAGGTTAACGGTATGGCCGGCCATGCCGGTACGGTACCCATGGGCATGCGTCAGGATGCGCTGACAGCCTCCAGTGAAATGGTATTGGCAGTGGAATCCATTGCCAGCCAGTTTGGTATTGTTGCCACTGTAGGAAGGCTTGAAACCCGTCCCGGCGCAGTGAACGTTATCCCCGGTCAGGTGAATTTTTCGCTGGATATCCGCAGCGAACATGACCATAAACGCGATGCCGCATTGCAATTGATTGAAGAGGTATTCCGCGATATTACCCAGCGTCGCCATGTGGATGTTAACTGGCAACAAACCCACCATGCCGATGCGGTGCATTGCGATCCTTACCTTTCGCAAACCTTATCTCAGGCTATTCAGCTTAGCGGCCATAACGCCGTAAGCTTACCCTCGGGCGCTGGTCACGATGCCATGGCGATGGATGCGATCTGCCCGGTAAGCATGTTGTTTGTACGCTGCAAAGGCGGCATCAGTCACCATCCCGGTGAGTCAGTCACCAGTGCCGATGTGGCCGCCAGCTTACAGGTTATTTATCGATTTTTTGACGCTTTTTCGCCTGATTTTTAGGCCATTTATCAAGTAGAAGGATGATACGCATGAAAATACCCAGAATTTATAATGATGCAGACGGCAAAAGTCATTTTGGTGAGGCCGATATCCCGCTTAAAGATGGCGGCCCAATCGGCTTGCTCTCAGAGAAGCTCCCCGCCGGCTCGATTATTTTTCGCGAAACACCTGCCGACTACGATTTTAAATGGCACCCGGCTCCGGCGCGTCAGTTACTGTTTATTTTAAAAGGCCGGGCAGAATTTACCGTATCAAATGGTGAGCGCCACGTGTACGGTGCCGGTGATGTACTATTACTGGAAGATACCGAAGGGGAAGGCCACTGCAGCCGCGCCATGTACAACGAAGTACGTCATTCTATTTTTGTTACCCTACCCGACGGCTTCCCCTATTAATGACTTGCATTGAGTTCTCCGAAGGGGCTGGCTGCTAATGAGTCAGTCACGCCCCTCTCTGGTGCAATCGCTTTTTAAAGCCGCCAACCTAAACCACATTGTGTAATTATAATCCTTTAATTACAGCAACTTAAATATCACCACACCATCCGGACCAAATGGTCAGATTATTGCTTCATCCGTAACGTCTTTTTTTTACGTCTACAGTGAGCAATATGTGCAGTATGTTTTACCGGTGGAATAGCCGCCGTTCAGCCCTTCCATTTTTACGTTTCCTGTTTGCCACCTTACTGTCGCTGGCTTCGCTGTCGGTATTCAGCGCCGACATGAACACCTGGTTCCGGGAATTTAAGCAAACCGCCAGTGATAAAGACCTCTATCAGATGCTTTGGTCGTTGCCTAAAGGCGGCGATCTTCATCATCATTTAAGTGGTGCGGGATTCAGCGAGTGGTGGTATGACATTGCCACCCGCCCAGAGCAAAACGGTGGTTATATCTACTACACTAAAACCCGTCTGCTGCAATGCCGTGGATATGGCACCAATGAGTATGGCCCTAACCCGCAAAACCTGCTATTTCGTACTATTCAGGCTTCCACCTACAACAGTCTGAACGACTGTGAAAAGGATGAGTATGAGTTACTCAGCGACCTGGATACCACAGAAAAACAGGCCTGGTTCAACAGTATCCGACTGGATAAAGCCCACGAAGGGCGCAATGAGTTTTTCGAACGTCACTGGCAACGACTCAACGAACTCACCAACAATCCGCACGTTGGCGCTTACATCCTGCTCAAAAATATGCAGGCTTTCGCTGCTGAAGGTTTGCAATACCTTGAAACCCAGGTAAATGTCGATCGCAGTATTACTCCGCAAGGCGAGTTAATGTCGCCGGCGGCATCGCTGAAAGTCTATACAGATATGCTTGCCTCAAAAGCCGCATTACAAACCGGCGTTACCGTGCGCTTTCAATACGCTTTGCTGCGGTTTTTACCCCACGCTGAACAGCACTTGCGCTGGATGTATGATTTTGTCGATCAGCACCGCGACCTCTATGTAGGCATCAACATGGTGGGCCGCGAAGACAACGACAAAGGCTATCCGCTGCGCTTCCTACCGGTTTTACGGGAATTACGCCGCCAGTATCCGACTATCAATCTGGCCATTCACGCCGGCGAAGTCGATGAACCTAACCAGCACGTGAAAGACACCTTGCTGCTTGGTGCCCAGCGCATTGGTCACGGCCTTAACACGATTACGGATCCGGACACCCTGCTGCTAATGCGCCACGGTCCGTACCTGATTGAAATTAATCTCATCAGCAACCGTTTACTCGACTACACCGAAGACTACGCCACCCACCCGTTTCCGGAATATTTACGCACCAACATTCCGGTGGCACTGACCACCGACGATCGCGGTATGTGGGACAGTACGCTCACCGATGAATATTACGTGGCAGTTAAAGAGTTCAACTTGTCCTGGCAGGAGCTGACCGGCCTTGCCCGTCAGTCTCTGCAGCACAGTTTTTTAGCCGAACAAGATAAACAACAAGCGCTTAAGGCCTATGAGCAGCGATTACGTCAATTTGCAGAAACCCTTGCTGATGAAGGCATTTTGTCACTACCTCAAGCCGCAGCCAAACGACGTTTTATCTGCGACTATCAACCCACTTTGTGCCATCAAGGATAGCGAATGTCACAGCATCACATACTCTATACACTGGAAGATAAGCCCGGATTTATAGTTAGCCTGACCGCAGCTGTGCAGCATGTACTGGCCAGTTTTATTGGCGTAGTTACACCGACACTGATTATTGCTTCAACACTGGGCTTACAAGCTGAGATCCCTTACCTGATAAGCATGGCGTTACTGGTTACCGGTATTGGCACCTTTATTCAGACTAAAGGGTTTGGCCCTGTGGGCAGCGGGCTGGTAGCCATTCAGGGGACCAGCTTTGCCTTTATCAGCGCATTGTTAATGGTCGGTACTACGATTAAATCACGCGGCGGATCGAACGATGAGGTCCTGGCAATGATGTTTGGCGTGTGTTTCTGGGGCGCATTTGTAGAAATCATCCTGAGTCAGTTTATTACTCAGCTCAAACGCATAATAACCCCTATCACCACCGGTGTAGTGATTATTGCCATTGGTATTTCACTAATCAAGGTGGGCATGACAGACCTGGCAGGCGGTTTTAACAGCAGCGATTTCGGCAGTGTGGCGAATTTAAACCTGGGTCTGACTGTGTTGTTGATAATCATCACCTTTAATGTCCACAGGAACCGTTGGTTGCGTCTATCCGCCATTTTTATTGGCATGAGTATTGGCACACTGATCGCTTTCTTTGCCGGTATGACCGACTTTACGTCGCTAACTTCACTGCCAGTATTCAGCTTTCCACAACCGTTTAAATACGGGTTTAATTTTGACTGGGCGCTATTTTTGCCCGTCGCATTGATTTACTTTTTTACGGCCATTGAAACCGCTGGCGATCTTACCGCCAACAGTTTGTTTTGCCAGTTACCGATTCGCGGCGAAAAATACCTTAAACGGATCCGCGCCGGTATTCTGGGCGATGGTTTTAATTCATTAATGGCTGCCATCTTCTGCACCTTTCCAAATACCACCTTTGGGCAAAATAACGGGGTCATTCAGATGACCGGCATCGCCAGCCGCAAAGTGGGCTACTTTGTGGCGGCAGTATTTGTTTTTCTTGGTATTTTTCCATTTATTGGCGCGATGCTGCAAGCCATTCCCAAACCCGTTCTAGGTGGGGCCACGCTGGTAATGTTTGCTATGGTGGCTGTGGGAGGCGTAAAAATACTCACCAGTGAACCACTGAATCAGCGTAACAGCCTGATTACTGCCTGTTCGCTGGGAATGGGATTGGGCGTGATGATGGTTGGTGACGTGCTCGCCCAGTTGCCGCCCTGGTTGGGCAATATCTTTATATCGCCGGTCACCACTTCGGGGTTAACCGCAATCGTTCTCACCCTTGTATTACCAGAAACTAAAGACGCCAACACCAACAATGAAAGTCTGCAGCCCCACGACTCACAGGCAAAAGCTGCTACTGAAGTATAACCCACAGGCCCTCCCCTATCGGGCCTTAGATTTACGTGGTGCAAAGTTCAGATAATGCTCCCTTAATTGGTGCAATGGACTGAACAATCTTTCACCATTAACAATTAAGTAACGAAAAAGACCACTCAAGAAATGTTTTTATTTTTAAATATCAATCACTTAAAAACAAAACAAACCCTGACCACATGGACAGGATTTTGGCACTAAACCTGCAATGTGCAAGTCTGCATAGCTATATCTCACTTACATTTACAAAAATACCGAGAACATGAGGAACACCATGAAAACGACCAAATTTAGAGTGGCGCCGATTGCGCTGGCCGTCACCAGCAGTCTGATGCTATCAACTGCTGCCTTTGCGCAGGAAGAGCCATCTGATGCTGAAATCGAAAAAATTGAAGTAAAAGGTTCACTGGGTAGCTTACCTGGTCAGGACGTAGAAGCGGTTTTCGGTTTCGGTAAGTCAATTCTGGAAACCCCTCGTTCCGCATCTACCATTTCCGCCGAAATGATGGATCGTTTCGACATCGCCGATATTGATGAGTTGGTCGCCTTCGCACCGGGTACATTTACCCAGTCATTCTTCGGTGTTGCCGGCTCATTGGATGTTCGTGGTACTCCGGGTGAAGCTTATTTTCGTGGCGTAAAACGTTTGGATAACCCAGGGAACTACCCTACCCCAATCGGCGCATCAAGTCAGATTGATATTGTCCGTGGTCCGGCATCGCCTATTTATGGTCCGGCAAAAGTAGGTGGATACCTAAACTTTATTCCGAAGGCTGCCCGTTCCAGTCGCGGACAATACCTTGAGAAAGAAACAGGTGCATTTTCATACACTACCGGTAGCTGGGATAAAAATATCCTGACCGCAGAAGTGGGTGGTCCCGGGGAAATCGCGGGCAAGCAAATGGGTTACTATGTCTACGGTGAGATTGAGAATTCAGATAGCTACTACGACAATACGGCTACCGACCAAACAATTCTACAAGCCTCTTTCAACGTTGATGTAACCGATAACCTGCGTTTCGAATTTGGTGGTATGTACCATGATTACGATGGTAATCAGGTTGCTGGTTGGAACCGTCTGACCCAAGAACTGGTGGACAATGGAACCTACACCACAGGTTCAGCACAACCACTGGATGCCAATGGCGATGGCCTGATCTCTCACGATGAGTTTGATGCTGTTGAAAGTGGTCTTGAGTACTGGGCATATTTAGGTGGTGCGACCACTAATGCCAACCTGGCTGATTATGAGGCGCTAGCTTTGGTTAATCCAGGTACCGCTAAACTAAAACGTAACCAGGTACTGGTTGCAGAAGAAAACCAACTAGGTAATGAATCACTGACATTATATTTCGATACGATTTATTACATGGCCGGTGGCTGGGAAATGAAAAACCAGTTGTTCTTCGACAGCTATGACAACATTAATGAAAACCTCTACGGTTTCTCTCAGGAACACCAAACCTGGGCCGTTGAGGATAAGCTGGTATTTTCTAATCAATTTGATTTTGATTCACTGGTAGCATCTGTGCAAATCTCACCGTCATTCCGCTACACCGATTTTGAACACGGTGATGATTTTCATGATGAGTATTTTGATCGTCGCGATCTGACTGTTGGCCCTACTGCGCTGGATAAAGTACAGTTAGCCTCTCAAACCGGCCAGGATTACAGTAACTATGTCAGCGGTAACTTTATGGATTATGGTATCGCTGCCATGACAGATCTGACCTGGGAAAATGGTCTGAATATGGTTTTAGGTGTGCGCTATGACTATCTGGATATGGAAAGTAAGTACCATATGGATAAACTTTACGCCCCTGAAGAAGTGGATGTTGTAGAAGCTTCAGATACCGACGGCGGTGTGTCCTGGACAGCCAGTATCTCGTATAAAACAGAGTGGGGTTTGATCCCCTACGCGACTGCGTCAGAGCAAACAACGGTTGTTGCCGGTCAGGGTAATGAGCTATACGCAGGTGATATTGCCGGTGGTACTGCGTTATCGGCCTCTGAAATGCAGGAATTTGGTATTAAAGGCAGCTTACTGGAAGACACGCTGTATTTCGCATTGGGTTTCTACACTCAGGAAAGAACTGACCGTAATGCTCAAAATACCGTAACGAACAACACCACCAAATCTGAGGGTACCGAATTTGAATTACGTTGGGTAGTGACCGACCAATTAGTCGTGAGTGCCGCCTATACCAGCTTAGAAGTCTTTAATTTAACAGCAGCCGCTAACGGTAACCAGTACGGTCGCCTGGGTGCAGACGATTTACCATTGGTTGATCCATACTTACTGTACGGTGGTTATGTTGATAACCTCAACTCACTGGAAAACAACCCACGTGCGAAGAAAGCGGGTATGCCAGAAAATATCTACTCTGTTACCGCTACCTATGATTTCCAGAACGGGATCGCTGCCAATATTAACGTTGTAGACGTGGACTCAACGGTTGCTGGTTTCACCGGTTCCGTTAAACTACCTGGTTATACACTGGTTAATGCCGGTGTGGTATATGAGTTAGACAACTGGAAATTCAGCGTAAACGTGAAGAACTTAACGGACGAAAAATACTTCCGTGCTAACTTCCCGGATCTGTTTGGTAACGGTATCGTGTTACCTGAATTACCACGTAACTATACCGCGAAAGTGTCTTATAAATTCTAAGTGTAGAATCACTTTAGCTTAATCGGCATGCCTTGGCATGCCGTTTTTTTATACTCACTGGAGATATCATGCGAGTTTTATTATTAAGTTTATTAAGCTGTCTGGCTATAAGTGCCTGTCAGCCGGGCACGGATGCGCCTGCACAATCCACGGCCGCAGAAACGGTAAAACAATCGGCTGAAAGTGCCGAAAAAATACAGGTGAAAGCGGTTGTCGTGGCCATGTTTGAAATTGGCGCAGACGAAGGCGATCGCCCCGGCGAATTCCAGTTCTGGAAAGAACGCTACGGCCTGACTGAAAAGTTTGCCTTTCCTCACGGCTTCCATGACCTCTACTACAATCCTGAAAAAGGCGTGCTGGGCATGGTCACCGGCATGGGTATTGCCCGGGCCTCATCGGCATTTACCGCGCTGGGTCTGGACCCACGCTTTGATTTAACCAAAGCCTACTGGCTGATTGCCGGCATAGCCGGTATCGACCCGCAGGATGGTTCAATAGGTTCTGCGGTATGGACGGATTATCTGGTCGACGGCGACCTGGCGCATCAGATTGATGCCCGTGAAATTCCGGAAGACTGGTCAACCGGTTACTTCCCACTCTTCGCCAATGAACCGTATCCAGAGCAGGAAGGTGAGGTTGTCGCCCGGAACGGTGAAGTCTTTCAGCTCAATACTACGTTAGTCGACTGGGCTTTTAACCTCACCAAAGATATCGAGTTAATGGATACCGATGCCATGCTGGCTTTACGCAGCAAGTACACCGAAATGCCAGCAGCGCAATTGCCCCCTAAGGTTTTACGAGGCGACCACCTGTCCGCATCAACCTTCTGGCACGGCAAACTGCTTAACGACTGGGCGAACGACTGGACCGCCTTCTGGACCAATGGCAAAGGTAATTTTATGACTTCTGGTATGGAAGACACCGGCAGTTATCAGGCGCTAACCTATCTGGATAACGCCGGCCTGGCTGATAAACAGCGGGTACTGGTGTTACGCACAGCGAGTAACTTTACCATGCAGCCAACCGGTATGACGGCAGCAGAGAATCTGGCTTCAGATAGTTCGGGCGCCGGTTACGCAGGCATGCTGCCCTCACTTGAAGCCGCTTATAAAGTGGGTAGCACCGTGATTGATGAAATCGTGCTGAACTGGGACACCTATCAGGATACCTTGCCGGGTGAGCAATAATCCCGGATGATTAATGCAGACGATTAAAAAATGAAGGGGCCATAAAGGCCCCTTTTGCTTAGTCAGTGCTAGGCGGCTTTAGTCACCAGGTTATCGATACAGCGTAGCCATTTGTTCTTTTCATCGGCGGGTAAAAATGAGCCAACAAAACTGTTTTTAACCAGTTGAACCAGTGCTGTTTCATTCATGGCCAGATGAGTCATCAGGGCCTTGTAGTTATCGTTGAGATAGCCGCCAAAATAGCTGGGATCGTCAGAGTTTACCGTGACGCACAACCCTTGTTCCAGTAAATCCAGAATATTGTGTTGCGCCATATTATCAAACACACACAACTTAATATTACTTTGCGGACATACGGTTAATGCCATGCCACTGTCACGCAGACATTTGATAAGTTGTTCGTCTTCTTCAGCCCTGACGCCGTGATCAATCCGATCGACTTTTAGCAGATCCAGCGCCTGCCAGATATACTCCGGCGGACCTTCTTCACCGGCATGGGCAACACATTTAAAGCCCAGCGCCCGGGCGGCGGTGAACACCTTAACGAACTTTTCCGGCGGGTTCCCCTGCTCCGAACTGTCCAGACCCACCGCCTTAATCACCGGATAATAATCCCGGGCCTGATTGAGGGTTTCAATGGCCGACCTTTCCGACAAATGCCGCAAAAATGACATGATCAGATAGACACTCATTCCCATCTTAGCTTTCGCTTCATCAATAGCGCGCTGAAATCCTGGCATAAAGACGTCAAACCCCACTCCGCGTTCGGTGTGGGTTTGCGGGTCGAACATGATTTCAGTATGGACAACATTATCGGCATGACAATGTTGTAAGTAGCTGCGCATCAACAGGTAAAAATCCTCTTCGTCGCGCAGTACATCTGCGCCCTGATAATAGAGATCCAGAAAGCTTTGCAGGTCCTGAAACTGGTAGGCCGCTTTAATCGCCTCAACAGAATCGTAAGGTAACGACACACCGTGTTTTTCTGCAAGCGTCCACATAAGCTCCGGCTCCAGTGTACCTTCTATATGCAGGTGCAACTCTGTTTTTGGCAACTGCTCAATTAAATGAATTAGTCTCATCGCGTAACGGGCTCCCTCGCGCACTGTTGTCAGGCAAATTCACCATTAAGGTGCATCTTTGAATGGCTCCATGCCAAAATAGCCTGCATCAAACTGATTTATAGTAAGATTGGTCTGTTCGGTACCAACCGTTTATTGTGATATATAAAAGTCTAGCAGATACCAGACCAACTCTTTGACTAAATGGTCAGTTTTTTGCTTGCACTAAGCCAACACACTCAACAATTACAAACCATAAAGAGATTCACTATGTCATCGACGCTGATAGAGCGGCTTTTCAAACTTGAGGCCCACGGTACCACCATTAAAACTGAGGTAATTGCCGGCCTGACCACGTTTGCAGCAATGTCTTATATTCTGGTGGTTAATCCGGGCATTCTGGGTTTAAGCGGTATGCCGGCTACCGGCTTAATTACGGTTACAGCACTGGCTGCCTGTTTAGGTACCATGCTGATGGCGTTTATGACCAACTACCCTATTGCACTGGCTCCGGGTATGGGCCTTAACGCCTTTTTTGCGTTTACCATTTGTATGACCCGTGAAATTCCCTGGGAAGCAGCCCTGGGCATAGTGTTCTGGAATGGTGTGTTATTTTTACTATTAACCCTGACCGGGGTGCGAACCTTAATTGCCGAAGCCATTCCGCCGTCACTGAAAATAGGTGTGCAGTGCGGAATAGGTTTATTTATCGCTTTTATCGGCCTTAAAAATGCCGGTTTAATCGTATCGAATCCGGCCACGTTTGTGACCATTGGCGATCTGTCAAATCCGGCAGTAATGCTTGCCTTAGCAGGTATTCTGTTAACCGTAATACTGGTTAAGAAAAACGTCACCGGCGGGATTCTGTTATCGATTATTTTACTCACCCTGATGGGATTTATTATTCCTACCGAAGACGGCATGTTAACGCCCACACCAGAGGCTATTGTGGGCATGCCTGAGCCTATCAGCGACACCTGGTTTGCTATGGATATTATGTATCCGCTGGAACATTTCACCGAAACCTGGGATCTGATTTTTGCGCTGATGTTTGTCAATATGTTCGATACCATCGGTACCTTGATCGGCGTTTCGCGCCGGGCTAACCTGCTCAATGAAGAAGACAAACTGCCGAAAATTGGTGCCGCAATGACCGCCGATGCATCTGCCAGCGTGGTCGGGGCGGCATTAGGTACCTCACCGGTCACCAGTTATGTGGAATCAGCAGCCGGCGCTTCAGCCGGTGGCCGCACTGGGCTGACAGCCATCGTGGTGGGTATTTGCTTCCTGTTGGCGCTATTTTTAACGCCACTGATGAAAATCATCCCGTTGATGGCTACCACACCGGCACTGGTGATGGTAGGTATCCTCATGATGGAATCGATTCGTCATCTGGAGTTTGATGATCTTGGCGCCACCGCCACAGCAGTGGTAGCACTGATGGCTATGCCCCTTACCTTCAGCATCAGTGAAGGGATAGCGCTGGGTTTTATTACCTATGTAGGCGTGAAACTGGGCACCGGTAAACATAAGGAAATCAGCATGATTACTTATATGCTGGCGCTGGTGTTTATCCTGCGCTACGCCTTCGGTCTTTAAAGTAAAAAATAGACCTGATTGCAAAATGCCTCACGGATGAGGTCTCAGCCGATAACGGCGATGTTTGAACTCAGCCCCCCGTCATGCCGGAAGCGGCTCCAGCCGCTATCCGGTATCTCCTGAATAGTTTGGCTCACTCAATAATACAGGTTCGGGTAGTCAGCCTTCCAGGAAGATACCGGCTAGAAGGCCGATACGACAGTGATGTTTGAAGGCTGCAATACGATGTCAAAACATCCGCTTTTTACCCGTTCGGTTATTGCGAACTATTGGCCGACAAAAAGTTTCAGGTAATCCGTAGGTTTGCCCTGTTTGTCTGCAAATTGGCTTTTTCGCAATTTAGAACTGCGGGGGGTCAAGGGGATCACCCGCTCAGCGGTCGCCCTACGCCCCTTGTTGCTGTCGGCAACCCGACGAATGCTGAGACTACTTCAACGTTGTGGCTGTTTTTGCGGAGTCGTTCTGTTCAGGAGATCCTGGCTCAGAGGCGAGGATGACTGCCTAAATCAGACAGTATGACGGTAATGTTTGAAGGCTCAGATTCTGTGCCTTAAAAATAACAACGTCTCAATGTGTTAACAGAATTATTCTGAATAAGGGAAATGCTTTGCCCAGTGCTGAGCGATTTGCTCTCTGGTACAACACCACACCTGTTCATGGCTCTGCACATATTCAACAAACCGCTTTAATGCAGCAAACCGGGCCGGACGGCCAATTATACGATTATGCAGACCTATGGATAACATTTTTGGGGCATCCTGCCCTTCTTCATACAAAACATCGAAAGCATCTTTGAGATAAGTAAAAAACTGTTCACCACTGTTAAAGCCCTGTGGGGTGGCAAACCGCATGTCATTGGTATCCAGTGTGTAAGGTACCATCAGCAAGGGCTTACTGTAATGCGTATCATAATAAGGCAAGTCGTCTGCGTAGGAGTCAGCGCAGTAAAGAATATCGTCGCGCTCGGCGATTAGCGCCAGCGTATTCGGACTTGTTCTGCCGGTATACCAGCCTGCAGGCGGTTTGCCGGTTAGCATTTTATGACGGTTCACCGACTCTTCAATCTGGGCGCGTTCTTCGTTGATATTCATGTTCTGAAAATGGATCCAGCGCAAAGCATGACTGGCAATCTCCCAGTCTGCTTCCAACATAGCCTTAACGGCTTCAGGATGGCGCTCAAGGGCCATGGTCACACCAAATACCGTTAGCGGAATACTCGCCTGGGTAAACAATCGATGCAGTCGCCAGAAACCAGCACGAGAGCCATATTCATAGATAGATTCCATGCTCAGGTGTCTGTCCGGATAGGGTTGCGCACCAATGATTTCCGACAGAAAGATTTCAGAATGGCTGTCACCGTGCAGCACACAATTTTCTCCACCTTCTTCGTAATTCAGGACAAACTGCACTGCCACCCTGGCATCACCGGGCCACTGGGGATGCGGTGGGTTGGCACCGTAGCCAATCAGATCTCTAGGATAATCACTCATTTCGCGAACTCCGCGTACTTTTCAGGCACAGTGAGACCACAGCCTGACAATATCAGTTGCACCAGTTGCCGGGTTGCTTCATCAAAGTCTTTCCGTTTCATCGCTTTGCCTCGCAAACTGGTAATTTGTGCCGAAAAATCGGCGTAGTGTTGGGTGCAGGCCCAGATATGAAACAGCAGATAAAGCGGGTCTACCGCAGTCATCCGCCGCTGTGCAATCCAACTGTTTAAAATGGCCACTCGGCCTTCCATCCAGGCTACATGTTCATTGCTAAAAAATTTATTCAGGTAAGGTGCACCATTGAGCACCTCCATAGCGAAAATTTTAGACGCTTGAGGATGGGTCCGCGACATGGTCATTTTATCCGCGATATAGTCGGCCAGGGATTCTGCCGGATCGTCGTCTTCGGTTACCTGATCGAAACGTGAATTCCACAGCGACATAATGTCCTGCAGCATGGCCACGTATAAGCCCTGCTTGGATTTAAAATAATACAGAATATTAGTTTTCGGTAATTCTGCTTCATCAGCAATTTGCTGAACTGAAGTCCCCTTGAATCCATAAGTCGCGAAAGCCTTTTCAGCCGCGGTCAGAATTTTCTGTTTATTCTTGGTCCCGATACTACCGTCCATTTTCGATTTACTCGCCATTAATACTGCATTCCTTGTTTTCCACTGAAATTGACTGAGCCATTGAATGTCATCTGGCATCGCCCCTGAGATACCGGGCGGATGTGCAATCATACCAAAGCTTGTCACTTTCTCGTTACATTGTCTCAGTACTCATCCTGTTTTACAGCAAATTCCTGACCAATTAGTCATTTTTTAACGAACCGAGTGGTCAGTCCACGTAATTGTCGTAACAGTGTCCTACACTACACTTAACAGAGACCGTACATACACCTAACAGGCACCGCTTATGATGACGGCCTTTACGCATGCCGGTTAGGCTGCAGCGCTATTTAAACATAAAAAACTGACCAACTGGTCTACTTTTTGAATAGTATTTCCGGTATGGTATGCGCTAATTCGCCAGCCATCTCAGGCCCGGAGCACAGGATGATAAAATTTTTACTTAATAATGAATTGGTTACGCTAGAAAATGATGCTGCAGAAGTGTCTGTACAGCAGTACTTGCGTGACCAGCAAGCGCTGACAGGCAGCAAGGAGGGCTGTGCAGCGGGCGATTGTGGTGCATGCACGGTCGTTCTTGGTGAAATTGCCCCTTCCCAGACAGGCATTTTTTACCGCAGTGTGAACAGTTGTATTACGCTGATAGCTGCTCTGCACGGTAAACAGTTGATCACGGTAGAACATCTCAGTGATGGCAACACACTGCATCCGGTACAGCAGGCCATGGTAGAACATCACGGCAGTCAATGTGGTTTTTGTACTCCAGGTTTTGTGATGTCGATGTTTGCGCTTTATCATACTGACCAGCCCGCCACTCGTGAAACCGTTAACACCGCCCTGTCCGGCAATCTGTGCCGCTGCACCGGTTACCGGCCGATAATCGAAGCTACGCTGGATAGCTGTGCTCACCGCGAAGCCGATAAGTTTACCGCACAGGAAGCCAGGGTACTTGAGCAGTTACAAGCTATCACAGACGAACCGACCATTCCGGTGTTAAATGACGTGTATTTGCCATCAAACCGTGAGGCGATGGCAGCCTTGTTACAGGAACATCCCAATGCACGTATAGTGGCCGGAAGTACCGATTTATCGCTCGAATATACCCAGCAGTTAAAAACATTTCCAACCCTGGTTAGCACTACCCGAGTGAAAGAATGCCGCGAGATAATTGTGGACCAGCAGGCAATCACCGTTGGCGCAGCATTACCGCTAAATGATATTGCACCGGTCCTGCACAAGCATTTTCCTCAGTTACATGAACTGATTGACCGCTTTGCTTCTCTGCCAATCAGGAATCAGGCCACACTTGGCGGTAATGTCGCCAATGCGTCCCCCATTGGCGATATGCCACCTGTGCTACTGGCGCTGAATGCCACCGTCATTATGGATAACGGTAACACATACAGCGAAGTTCCGGCCCGCCAGTTCTTCACCGGCTATCGCCAGACCGTTTTGGCCGATAAAGAGTGGATCAGCGCTATCCGCTTCACCCCTCTCGATGACCAGACGCAGTTAAAAGCGTACAAAGTATCGAAACGCCACGAAGATGATATTTCAGCAGTCTGTGGTGTATTCACGGTAACGCTGGATAATGGCGTAGTGAGCGCCATTACTTCAGGCTTTGGCGGCGTGGCGGCGACACCGGTAAGTTGTGAGGCACTGGAGCAACGTTTACTCGGTAAAACCTGGAGTGAACAAAGCACCCGCCACCTGGGCATGGAAATCCTTGCTGAGGCATTTTCCCCGATTGATGATGTGCGGGCCAGCGCCAGCTATCGTAAACAACTTCTCGCCAATTTATGGCAGCGCTTCTGGTTTGAAACACAATCTGAATTATTAGCCACAACCCGGGTGACAGCTTATGCGTAAACTTGTTGATCAACCTTCACACAAGGCCGAACACTCACCGCTGTTACGTTCAGAAAAGCATGAAAGTGCGATCAGACAAGTCTCGGGAAGCGCGCGCTATGTCGACGATATCCCCGCCCCTGCATCGTTATGCTATGCCAGCGTTGGAGTTACCAATGTCACCAGTGGCACGCTGACCTCACTGGATCTCAGTGCTGTTAAACAATCTCCCGGGGTTATCGACGTCATCACCATCAGCGATATTCCCGGCCACACCGATATAGGCCCGGTGTTTGGTGGCGATCCCATTTTACTCGATAGCGAAGTCAAATTTCATGGCCAGCCGGTGTTCGCCGTGCTGGCAGAAACCCAGGAGCAGGCCCGAGTGGCAGCCACCCGGGCTACTATGACCTTTGCCGAGTCAGAAGCGATTCTGACCACCGATGCAGCGCTGGCTGCCGATGCCAAAGTTCGCCCCACCCACGAGTTTGGCAGGGGCGATGTCGGTAAAACCTTCGCATCGGCCCCTATGACAGCCACAGGCCACCTTTCGGTAGGCGGGCAGGAACATATGTATCTGGAAGGACAGGTTAGCCTGGCGATCCCTGAAGAAGAAGATCGCATGAGCATTTTCACTTCCAGTCAGCACCCCAGTGAGGTGCAAAAACTGGTTGCCGAAGTACTCGGTGTGAAGTTGCACCGGGTGGCGGTAGACATGCGCCGCATGGGCGGTGGTTTTGGTGGTAAGGAATCCCAGGCGGCCCAGTGGGCCTGTTTAGCTGCGGTATTTGCGCTGCGTACCCGGCGAGCGGTAAAAATGCGCCTGCCGCGTATGATGGACATGCAGGTAACCGGCAAACGCCATCCTTTTGAAAACGACTATGACATTGCGTTTAATGAAGCCGGCAAAATGCTCGGTGCCAAAGTCACCGTATCGGGCAACTGTGGCCACTCTCCGGATTTGTCTGATGCCATTGTCGACCGCGCTATGTTTCACGTCGACAACGCCTATCAGTTAGGTGACACTCAGATCACCGGCCACCGCCTTAAAACCAACATTGTGTCGCATACGGCATTTCGTGGCTTTGGCGGCCCCCAGGGGCTGATTATGGCCGAGCTGATGATGGACGTAGTAGCACGTAAAACCGGTCTGGATCCGCTAAGTGTGCGTAAGCTTAACCTGTATGGTGCCGAGAATGGCAAGGTCACACCCTACGGCATGCCACTGGAACAGGATATTCTGGCCGATCTCATTGGCAAGCTGGAAACCGATAGCAATTACTGGCAGCGCCGCGAAGAGATAAAAGCCTTTAATGCATCGAGCCCGATAATCAAGAAAGGCCTGGCCCTGACCCCGGTAAAATTTGGTATTTCATTTACTGCCAAACACCTTAATCAGGCCGGTGCACTGCTGCATATCTACACCGATGGCAGCATTCAGGTAAATCACGGTGGCACCGAAATGGGCCAGGGCCTGCATACCAAAATCGGCCAGATAGTCGCTCATGAGTTTGGCGTGACGCTGGATAATATTGAGGTGACCGCGACACGTACCGACAAAGTACCGAATACCTCGCCCACTGCGGCATCAAGTGGCACCGACCTTAACGGCAAAGCCGCACAAAATGCGTGTATTACCATTAAGGAGCGTCTTGCCGTTTTCTTTGCCGAACAATTTAACGTGCCGGCTGAAGATGTGATCTTTGCAGCGGGTCAGGTGAGCGCAGGCGGCCATCACCTGCCCTTCACTCAGTTGATTCAGAATGCTTATATGGCGCGAATTTCACTTTCAGCCACCGGCTATTACCGAACCCCCAAGATTTATTACGACCGCGATACCGGCTCTGGCCGACCATTCTTTTACTTTGCCAACGGCGCCGCCGTTTCTGAAGTCAGTGTTGATACCCTGACCGGCGAATATACGCTGGATAAGGTGGACATTCTGCACGATGTCGGCACCAGCCTTAATCCGGCCATTGACCGCGGGCAAATCGAAGGTGGCTTTATTCAGGGTATGGGCTGGCTCACCACCGAAGATTTACGTTGGGATGACACGGGCCGGTTAATATCCAATAACATGGCGACCTATAAAATACCGGCGATTGGCGATACGCCGGCACACTTTAACGTTGCTCTGTATGATCGGCCTAACGCTGAAGACAGTATTTATCATTCCAAAGCGGTCGGTGAACCGCCCTTTATGCTGGCCATTTCCGTGTGGTGTGCCATCAAGGACGCCGTAGCCAGTCTGGCAGATTACAAAGTAGATCCTGACTTGCCCGCCCCGGCCACACCTGAAAAAGTCCTGATGGCCATTAATGCCATCCAGTCTGCCGGTGGAGAGCGGTAATATGCAAAACGAAAAATGGCAGGTACGGCGCTGGTTTGAAGCCATTCACTATTGCGAACAACACGCCGAAGGTTATGCCCTTATCACGGTGCTAACTACGGCTGGCTCAACACCTCGTGAACAAGGCACAAAAATGGTTGTAACCTCCGACCGGCAATTTGACACCATTGGCGGCGGACATCTCGAGTTCAAGGCCATTGAACTGGCACGCCTGGCGTTGGCTGACAGTGTTAAACAAGGTCATAACCAGCAGGCCGTGCATAGCTTTCCGCTGGCCAGTAAACTGGGGCAATGTTGTGGTGGCGCAGTGAAACTATTGATTGAGACCCATGTCAGCCATCGTCAGGTGCTGGCGCTGTTTGGTGCCGGTCATGTTGCTCAGGCGCTGGTGCCCATCCTCGCGCAATTACCTCTTTCAGTACGCTGGATTGATAATCGCGAAGCTCTTACGCCGACGCAACCGCTGGCGGCCAATGTAGATTACTTATGTGACGACGAGCCAGTCGGAGAAATTCCCTTATTACCCGACGGTAGCTGGGTAGTGATCATGACCCACGATCATCAGCTTGATTTTGAACTGGCAGAAAAAGCCCTGAAACATCCGAATTTACCCTACGTCGGCATGATTGGTTCACAAACCAAAGCCAAACGTTTCGTACACCGCTTAAAAAGTAAAGGGGTTAGCGAACAACAACTCGCGCGATTCGTGACGCCCATCGGCCTTAGTGATATCCCGGGCAAACTGCCTGTGGAAGTAGCGGTATCGGTCAGTGCACAAATTATTCAGCGTCTGCACGGTGCTACCCCCTCTGCACCTACCAGCGCTGCCGACATAAAAAAGGAACTTCTTCATGACACTCAATGAACTTAATCAACTGGATGAAAACGCCGCTTACGACTGGTTTGAAGCCAGTTGCGCGGCTGAGCGCTGGGTTAACGCTATGGTAACTGGCCGACCGTATAAGAGCCCCGCCGACGTGTACAGCTATGCAGTAGAAGTGTGGGAGTCTCTCACTGAAAACGATTACCGCCAGGCTTTTGAAGCGCACCCGATGATTGGCGATATCAACAGTTTAAGAGCCAAATTCGCTACCACCAAAGACACCGCAGCATCGGAACAACAGGGTACCGCGGTGGCCAGTGAAGCCACACTACAGGCGCTGCATACGCTCAATTATGAGTACCTCAACAAACATGGCTTTATCTTTATTATCTGTGCCACCGGGCTTAGCGCCGATACGATGCTTGACGCGCTGCAACAACGCCTGCCCAACGACACGGTCAGTGAGCTTGAAAATGCCGCTGCAGAACAAATCAAAATCACCCTGCTACGCCTGACTAAAGGGTTAAGCACACCAACACAGGAATCTTCATCATGATCAGTTTATCCAGCCATGTGCTAGATACCACGTCAGGTAAACCGGTTGCGGATATGCCGGTCACACTCACCGGCCCCGACAGCAGTCAGGTAACCGCCGTAACCAACAGCGATGGACGTTGTAATAACTGGCCAGAGATGACACTCAGTGCCGGTGTTTATACCATTCGTTTTGAGTGCAAAGACTATCTGATTGCCAATCATGGCCAGTCATTTTATCCCTTCGTCGATATCCATTTTGAAATGACTGAAGACGGTGGCCACTACCATGTGCCACTGCTTATCTCGCCTTACGGCTTTAGCAGTTACCGGGGTAGCTAGTGGCAACAACACAACTCATTCGCGGGACCATTTATCATTACCCGCACTCTACAACGCAGTTCCAGGGCGATCTGCAGAGCTTCAAAGATGGCGCGCTGCTGCTTAATGGCGGTAAGATTGCCGATCTTGGCGACTTTTCAACGCTAAAAGCGCAATATGCTGATGCTAATGTCATCGATTATTCAGGCCGGATTATCATTCCGGGACTGATTGATACGCACCTGCATTTTCCGCAAACCGAGATCATTGCCAGTTACGGTGAACAATTGCTGACCTGGCTGGACAATTTTACATTTCCGGCTGAACGTCAGTTTGAAGATGGCGAATTTGCCGCAGCCATGGCAGATGCCTTTTTAACCGAATGCCTGAAAAACGGCACGACTACCGGTTTAGTGTATTCAAGCGTACATAAGGTAGCCACTGAAGCGCTGTTTGAAGCGGCCAGCCAGCGGAACATGCTTACCGTAGCCGGTAAAGTGTGCATGGACAGACACTGCCCGGACTGGTTGCAGGATACGCCCGAATCAGCCCAGCGCGATAGTGCCGACTTAATCGACCGCTACCATGGCAAGGGGCGCAATTACTATGCCCTCACCCCGCGTTTTGCCCCCACCAGTAGTAGCGCACAAATGGCCGCATTAGGCGAGCTTGCTCAGCAGTATGAGGACGTTTTCATTCAGACCCATCTGTCGGAAAACCACGATGAAATCGCCTGGGTAAAAACCCTGTATCCCCAGTGCGAAGATTATCTGGCCGTGTATGAAAAATACCATATGGTGCGCCCCAGAGCCGTTTATGGCCATTGTATTCACCTGTCTGACAGTGAATGGCAACGCATGGCCGCTAGCGGCGCCATCGCCGCATTCTGCCCAACGTCTAATTTATTTTTAGGCAGCGGCTTATTTGAAATGAGCAAAGCCGATAAGTTTGGCGTGCCGGTCACCCTGGCCACCGATGTGGGCGGCGGCACCAGTTTTAACCTGTTAAGAACCCTGGGCGAAGCTTATAAGATTTGTCAGCTAAGACAGTATAATCTGTCGGCTCTGCAAGGGTTTTACATGCTGACCCAAGGGGCAGCTGATTGTCTCGGTCTCAGTGATAAAATTGGTAACCTGAATCCGGGAAGTGATGCCGACTTCGTGGTGTTTAATCCCCGTTTTGATACGCTTACGCAGCGACGAATCGATGCCGACAGTACCTGCGAAGACACCCTTTTTGCCCTGACCATGCTCGGCGACGACCGCGCTACGGTGGCCACCTATGTGGCAGGTCAGCCACAATATCAACAACAGGAGCTCTAACCATGCCGTGGCTTGATTGGCTTTCTTTATTTGTCCGCTGGTTTCACGTAGTTGCGGGTATCGCCTGGATTGGCGCTTCGTTTTACTTTATCTGGCTGGATAACAGCCTGGAAACACCGCCGGAATGGAAAAAGCAAAAAGGCATCAAGGGCGACCTCTGGGCTGTTCATGGCGGCGGTTTTTATGAGGTTAGCAAATATGCCTACGGCCCTGAAGTAATGCCAAAAAACCTGCACTGGTTTAAGTGGGAAGCCTATTCCACCTGGCTCAGTGGTTTCGCATTGCTGATCATCGTGTATTACTTCGCGGCGTCGGCGTATCTTATCGATCCTTCTGTCATGGCGCTGAGTGAAGGTGAAGCCATTGCGCGAGGACTAGGTTTGCTCGCCGGTGGCGTAGTACTGTATGAACTGGCATGCCGTACGCCTCTGGCTAACTACCCCAAACTGTTTGCCATTGCGCTGACCGCCCTGCTGGTTGTGGCCAGCTACCTTGCCACTCACTGGTTCAGTGGCCGCGGTGCCTACATCCATGTAGGTGCACTGGTTGGCTCCATAATGGTGGCCAATGTATGGCTTAATATTATGCCAGCACAACGTAAAATGGTCGATGCGGTAGCGGCTAAACAACCTGTTGATCCAGCCTGGGGCGCAGGCGCAAAATTACGTTCGGTACACAATAACTATCTGACATTACCCATCCTGTTCATCATGATCAGTAACCACTATCCGATGACCTATCAGCATCCGCAAAACTGGTTAGTACTGGTGGCTATCATGGCGCTATCCGCCTGGATAAGACACTTTTTTAATCTGCGCCATGTAGGCAAGTTCAGCCCGGCAGTACTGGTAAGTGGCTTGCTGGGTTTACTGGCTGTAGCGCTGTGGGTGTCCTGGCCAACACCGCAGCCTGAGGTTAGCGCGGCGCCGGCGGTGGCTGTCAGTGAACAACAAACAGCTTCGTTGTCGTCGTTGGATAAGCAGGTGCTCGCACTGGTGCAAACCCACTGTGTAGGCTGCCATTCAGCTAATCCAACCGACGACATCTTCAAGGTTGCGCCACTGGGGGTTAAGCTCGACAGCTGGGCCGATATAGAGCGCCAGGGGCGCCAAATTGTGAATCGCACCACCATTACCCGGGATATGCCCTTTTTAAATAAAACCAAGATGACCGATAGCGAAAGGGCCATTATTGCTGCCTGGGGTAAAGCACAAGGTTATTAGACTTACGCCAGGCCATGTAACCTTACCTGAGTGTTAGACGCATAAAGGTAAGGCTACTGTGCTGTGCAGCGCGGCTAACAAAGGTGATAGTTAACCAAAGTGACATAAGTTAGGACGCCTTATTGCCTTTAACGTGATACATCTGTCTGTCTGCTTCTTCAATCCATTGCTTAACACTTTCCAGCTCGTGATGCCACTGAGACATACCTATAGAACACTGAATGAGGATCTCCCTGGAACGTTCATCCCGAACTATCAGCGGTTCCTCAAAAATGCGATCAATGAGATGCTGGGCTTCATAGTCTCGGGTATCTCTTAACAACAGCAGAAATTCATCGCCGCCATAGCGCCCTACCAAATCATTTTGACGCATCGTGGATTTTATCCGTTCGGTAAGAAGCACCAGCGCCTTATCACCCGTCGGATGGCCGTACTGGTCGTTGATCTGTTTAAACTTATCAAGATCTAAGAACGCCAGGGTGGACGTGGTGCGTTCGCCAATCCGCCGCAGGCGTTTAAATTCTGCATCCAGCGCATATAAACATTCGCGGTGATTATTTATCCCGGTCAGGCCATCAGTTCTAGACAGTACATGGAGTCTTTCGTTGGCTGATTTAAGCGCTTCATGCATTTGTTTATCGTGGGTAATGTCATCGGCGGTGATAACCAGACTTATTACCTCACCACCCGGGTCGCGGATCACTTCGCCACGTTCACGAATGTAACGTAGCTCACCGTCATCCCGCATGATGCGATATTCAAAGGTCCAGGGTTTGGTAATGGCATGGCGGTAAAAATCCATCACCCGGGGCCGATCAGCCACATGAATGTGACTAATAAAGGTTCTTGGGTTTTCATAGAGTTCTTTGGCACTGCGCCCCCAGATACGCTGATAGCCCTCATTAATGTAGACTAAAGTAGTTAAATCCGGGCTAACAACACTTACCGCCATACGGTCTGACAACGAACTGATAATAGAACGAAGCGTTTCCTGGGACTCAAAATAATCCTGCTCTATACGCTTCTTATCGTCGATATCCTCCACCACAGAGATGAAAAAATCCGGGGTATCATCCTCCTTTCGCACCAGTGTAACGGTCAGGGTACCCCACACCATATTGCCATTTTTGTGGATATAGAGCTTTTCCATTTGATAGGAATCGTAGAATCCGTCCAGTAACTCCGCCACATGCTGAAGGTCCTTGTCGAGATAATCAGGATGGGTAATATCCTGAAACCCCAGCTTCACCAGCTCTTCTTTACTGTAGCCAAGAAAGTTACTGAAAGCGGTGTTTACACGAATGATTCTCCCTTCAGGGCTAACATGGGCCAGGCCTATGCCACACTGTTCGAAGGTTGATTCAAATACTTTCGTTGTTGTCCCACTAGCCATTGATTCCTCCACTTTGAACCGGCTGTAAACGTCCTTTTTGTTACCCTGCACTCTCTTTGCATCGGTTATTCGCTAACCCGCGGTAAACGGATCAAAAAGCAAGTGCCTTTCGCATTGCTTGATTCAAGCTGTAACTCGCCACCATATTTTTCAACAATGGCTTTTGATATTGACAATCCCAGTCCGGTTCCCATTCCCACGGTTTTAGTGGTGAAGAATGGATCAAAAATTTTGGCCGCCACCGCAACCGGAATACCTGGGCCGTTGTCTGCTATACGGCAATCCACGGTATTTTTTCCCACTTGAATAGTGATGGTGACCCTACCTGATTTATCGGTTATCGCCTGAATTGCATTAGTCACAATATTGATAAATACCTGGGCAAGCTGATTGGCGTTAACATGAATGACAGGTTTTTCTTCGCAACGCTTAAAATCGATATCCACTACCGTTTTTGCCTGGGTTTTTATTATTGTCAACGCCAGTTCAATAACGGAGTTCAAATCCAGATCAACCCGGGTTTTCTCATCCGGATGTGAGAAGGACTTAAGATTGGCAATAATATCGCTGGCACGCCGAATACCCTGCAGCGATTCATCAATCAAATCGTCCGTATCTGTTAAAATATAGTCTATATCCATTTTTTTGTGCAGCATTTCCATCGCCACAGACGATTTTGTTGCCTTGCTGACAAACTCACTGATATCGCCAATATAGTCCTGCAAACTGGACAGATTGCTGTTAATAAAACCCAGCGGGTTGTTGAGTTCATGGGCGACCCCCGCAGCGAGCTGTCCCAAGGCAGCCATTTTGTCCTGGTGTATCATCGATTTCTCAATACGATCTCGTTCCTCAAGCAGGGTTTCGCGCTCGCGGATCAGACTACGTTGTTCAAAATGAGACAAGGTATTCGCAACAAACGCACTAAAAGACACGAAGATATCTTCGTATTGTTTAGAAAATGCCCCCATACTTTTATCGGAAATCAGCCAGATATATTTTGCCTGAGAGGTACTGATAGGGTGAATAAGCACTGAGTTCGCATCCGGTAACCAGTTGCCAAGATGAGTTTTCCACCCGGGGATCAAAGCTACATTAAATACGTTCATGGTTTCTTCAAAAACGTTGGTTAAATCGGTATACCGCAAGGGTTTGAAGGTTTTACCCTCAACACTGCTACAAACCGGAATCACCGTACTTTGCTCTTCATTATGATGGGCAATGAGTATTTGATTACAAGGCAATATCTCACCAATTACCTCAAATAAACGTGCAAACACCTCACTTCGGTGAGTCGATGTCATGATCGCATCCAGGCTATGCAACATTAATTGATTAATCTGCTTAAAACGTTGCAACTGGCCATTCTCGTATCGTAATTTTTGAATGATTTCGTGGAGTTTTTCTACATCGCTCACAAATTATTACACCCTATCGCCGTTGCAGAAATCATCAAATTACCGTGGCGACTGATACCGTCAGAAAAACACCCCTGTTCGCCAAAGGTAAATCCCACAATAAATGGCACATCCTGGACCAATACCAGTAACGAACGCTGAATCTCATCAAGATGCTCTTTAACGGCCAGCATACAGCCGCCGCAAAAAACAATAATTAACGCCTTAGGGCGACATTCATAATTAAGCTCATGAGTTCGCAGAACAACTTCCGTGACTTCGGTTGCCCGCCGCATAAGATTATCCGGTTGCCCGCTCATCAGAGTGACTTGCTCCCCGACGTCCAGGCTGGCAAACAGTTCAATGCTGCCATCGTCATTCAGCCATGCCGGATGGCTAAGCAGCGGCACACCGAGGCTCATTGTTCCCTGGTGACGACTAATCGGGAAATAGGTACTTGCCTGCAGTATATTGCCCGGCGTCAGTGGCGTTTGTTCCATTAGTTTAAGCCAGCGGTTGTAGACCGTGCCAGCCGGTTCTCCGTCAAGGGTGTAAAGTCTCCGCCCTTCCCCTGCTGTGACCCGGGCAGACAGTTCTGTCGGCTTGTAACCGGAACTAAAATAACAGGACACCGGCTCGCTCATATAAAGTACCGCAACGACAATACCGTTATGATGCAGCGCATGACCATCAAATTGTACCCACTTACCTTCGATACTGTTGTCCGCACTGCTGCCACCAAATATCGGGACGCTATCACCAAGCACGCCATGCAGGCCGTTAAGCACTTCTTCTTCGTTACCCGGCGCCACAATCAACCAAACCAATGAAGGCATTTCACCCAGCTTACCCACGTCCTGCATCGCTTTCACCAGTGTCGCCTCGGCGATAGACCGTTCCTTCCCCGAGGCCAGTTCTGCTGAAGCCACACCCGCGCCGCCATCAATGTCAGTCACAGACAGTACATGCAGGCAACTTTCGCCTTTATCAGTGCCTAAATGACTCATCGCGCCCAGGCAGCTAGAGGAAGCAATCCATCGCGCTCCAGAGCTCTGATTGTCGGCGTTAGTCGTTTCTGCCAGAGCGGTCACCGCAGCGACGTCACCGAAAGCGATATTGATGTCAGCTGTATCCAGTTCAGATATCACGCACGTTTCGCCATAGGTCCCGTTCGCGTCCAGAGGGAAGCGATTGACATTGATATGCATAGCCAAAACCCTTTGAATGTCACAATTGTCACATTTTAAACAAATATAACTTTGTATTTTTATTTTTACATTGATTTATATAGGTTAAGAACAGTAAACTTGCAAAAAATATCGTATAACTAAGCATAACAAGTAATGCCAATTATTTCCTTTGAGTCGGGTGTAGCGACTCAAGCGGGAATAGATGCACGGCGGCGGGCAGGGTTACTTTCGCTTTTGAGGCTGGCAGTAAAGCAACGATGACGAATAATTACTATGCAGTGTTTATCGACGACGATGAACTGATGCTCAAGGCGATTAGGCGTACAGCAAGGCGCCTGATCCCAAGCTGGGATGCCACTTTCATAAATCAGCCGCTGACATGGCAGCACTCACTGCGAGAAAAGGCTTATCCGGACATTGTATTTTGCGATTACCGGATGCCGGGAATCAACGGCGCGGAGTTACTCCAACAAGTCGCCCAAAAGTATCCGTTGTCTATTCGAGTACTGATGACCGGCGATACCCGCGATGAAATCCTGCTCGGTAATAGCGGAAATGCCCACAGTCTACTCAATAAACCATTTAGTGACGAACACATTGGTGAACTGTTAAGCCACGTAGAAAAGCTTAAAGCTCTGCCGGTAACCCACTCCCAACAGAAATGTCTGGGTCAGTTAAGCCAACTGCCGGTATTACCTGAAATTATCGAAAAATTACGTACCGCGTTGAACGATGAACACACTAACGCCAGTCAGATTGCCGATATTATTCTTGAAGAACCGTTAATCGGCGCACGTATCATGCAGGTTGCTAATTCGGCATACCTGGGTTTCCAGCGCACAACCGACACCCTGGAAGAGGCCATTAGTCGACTCGGTACACAATTGCTTTATGCCCTGACCATCAGTTTTGTACTGGAGAGCGAAACCGCGCACCTCATGCCCGCCTCACTTCATCAGCAAGTCTGTGACAGCACCCGTCAGATGGCCGCCTGTGGTAAAACGCTGGCAATTGCGCTGAATTGTCCGGCCAAATGTAAGGAACAGGTATTTACTGCTGCAGTATTAAACGGCACTGGCCGGTTGGTGCTGGCTATGGTTAATGAAAACTCACCGCAACTGGCTGCCCAGCTTAACAAGGTTAGCACTCACCCGGATATTCTTATTACGGTATTTTTACTGACCCTATGGTGTTTCCCGGAAGAGTTAATCGCGCCGTTACTGGACATTCAGGATGCGCCGTTTGATGATAAAACCTGGATTAATTTGCTCTATTATGCCCACCAGTTTATTTCGGTAAAAGACGACGAACGACATCTGGCAGCGTTTACCAGTACATTGCCCAAGGAAGTAAAGGAAGCCCTGTTAAACACCTGAATTCAACGCAGCCAGCTCTTCCGGACGGTTTATATTTATCAGCTCTGCCGATTTGCCGCTGAATGCTACTGACCGGGCATTCAGGCTGGCCAGTAATTTACGTACCGATGGCGACGAATCAGCCGCAATCAGAGACCGGGCGGCCTCCTGAGTTTGCGGGGTAACCGGGATAACCAAAGGTAAATAGTGCGCGCAGTAATAGACGGTCTGTTCGTTACGCCTGGCACACTCCAGCAAGGTATTAATGCTAAAAACAGTAAGACGGGGCATATCAACCGGCATAAACAAAGCCAGTCTCTGACTATCCTCCGCAGCGGAAAAACGCGCCAGCACGTCACAAATGGCACTGGCAGGCCCGTGCCCCGACTGCTGTTCGACTAAATCCGCCGCAACGCCGCCCACCACAAAATGCTGATTGACCGCCGCCGTTCGAAGTACATCAGAGGCGATATCCAGCATGGTTTGCTGACCCACTTTGAGTTGTGCTTTGTCACTTCCCATTCGTCTCGAGCTGCCTCCAGCCAGGATGAATCCCAGGCTGTAATGTGGAGGCTGCTGGATCAGCTTGTCTATTACGGCTGCTGTCATTGTTAATTAAAATTTAGTGGCTATCCATACCCATAGTTTATCAGTATCGACCTTGATGTCGCCTGCTGAATAATTGGCATATTTGGCACCAAAGCTAAATTTTTCAGCTATTTTGGTGGTATATTGAATATTGATCTCACTGCCCAGATCGTCAACTGTGCTACTTGCCTCATCTGCACTGAAGTCGTGGTACACAAACAACCAGTTGCCACCGGCAAACTTGGTTGCCGCGCTTACGTAAACATCCTGTAACCCTTGCGCTGGTGTGCCTAACCATTGATCAGACCAACCGTTAAATTTATGCAGGGTCGCCAGTGGTGTGGCAAAGCCGTACATCCCCTCATCAGATCCCAGCAACTCGTAGCCTAGTTTAGCGGTAACACCTGAAATCACAGCGCCAGCTTCTAACATTGCGTAAGTAGCAGAATAATCAGTTGCTGCCGCTTCGCTTGACTGGGTAGCAAACTCGGCGCTGTAAAGCCATTTAACGGAATCCGTTTTATAAGCGCCGGCATAACTTACGCCGTAGGTATCTAAACTGTTATCGGTGTTGTTATCCACTTCAAGCAGGTACGCATAAGCGGTTAACTTACCAAAATCGTCCTTATAGCTTACATTGAGTAAGTGATCTTTAGAATCAATATCGGCGGCTTCTGCAAAGATGCGGTTACGCTTGTTAAGATAGGCATAAAACGCGTTCAGCTTTTCACTCACCTTGTAGTTTACCGACACCGCATCATAGGTTTGCCAATCCTGACGCCAGCCAACGTGACCAACAAAACGGTGGCCGTCGAGCGCGATAATCTGACGCCCGGCTTTCACAGTCAGGCCGTCACTTTTAAATTGCAAATAACCCTGGTTTAGTTCGGTGGTTTCCGGGTCGGCAATCACTGAATACTCGCCGGGGTTATAGCCCGCCGGCCCTACGGTGTAATCCCCTTGTCCCATCACGATAGTGACATCTTCTAAATCTGCTTTAAATGAAAAACCGTTGTACTCGCCGGATTCGAAGCTCAGCAAGGTACGCAGCGTCAGTGCACTGGCATCCTTTACCGCATTATCCTGATTCGCACCTTCGTATCGCAGGCGAAAACTGGCTGATGTCTTGGCGTCAGACAGCGCGTCATGCCATTCAGTCGCGGCTTGCGCAGCGGGCAATAACGAAACAGAAATTACAGTAGCTAACAGGCCACGTTTAAAGACAGAAACTGGTGTTTTCATGATAAATTCCTAAATTGAGCGTGAGATTACCCGGCCCGGCCCTTTAAGGCCGAGCTAAAAATTTGTTTTTTTAAGATTACTTAAGCGGCGTCAGATTTTTTTTGGGCGCCGGACTGCTTTGCTTTTTTATGTCCCGAAACGGTTTCTACCTTCTTTTGTTTTTCATAAAGGAAGGTCAGCACTTCATGCCGGTAATGGTTGTACTCCGGGTTATCAGCCAGAGCCAGTCGGTCACGAGGGCGTTCAAGATGAACGTCAAGAATTTCGCCAATGGTGGCAGAAGGACCATTGGTCATCATTACAATGCGGTCGGATAACAACACGGCTTCATCCACGTCGTGGGTGATCATAATAACGGTATTGCCCAGATCCGCATGGATCTCCATCAGCGAGTCCTGCAAATGGGCCCGAGTCAGGGCATCAAGGGCACCAAAGGGCTCATCCATTAACAGCACTTTCGGCTCCATGGCAAGCGCCCGGGCGATCCCCACCCGTTGCTTCATTCCGCCGGAAATTTCTGCAGGCAGTTTGTCCAGTGCGTGAGTCATGTGCACCAGTTCCATGTTGTGCATTACCCAATCACGGATTTCCTGTTTGGATTTACCTTTCTGGGTTTGCTTCACGGCCAGCTCAACATTTTTGTAGCAGGATAACCAGGGCAACAGGGAGTGGTTCTGAAACACCACTGCCCGCTCAGGGCCTGGCTCCTTCACTTCTGCACCGTCAAGAATAACGCCACCGGTGGTCGCCTGATGCAGGCCAGCTACTATGTTTAACACCGTAGATTTACCACATCCTGAGTGACCAATCAGGGAGATAAACTCGCCTTTCTGAATCTTCAGGTTAACGTCGGTTAATGCAGTAAACGGCCCTTTTGGCGTAGGAAAATCAATGCCTACCTGACTGAGTTCTAAATATCTGCTTTGCATAATTTAATTCCTCGAATGTGTTAGCCGCTTAGCGCAGCACTGCGTTTTTGTCCCAACTCACCAGACGCTGTACAGACAGCATCAGACGGTCCAGCAGGAAACCAATTAAACCAATGGTGATCACCGCTACCATGATGCGCGCCAGCGACTCTGAGCTGCCATTCTGGAATTCATCCCAGACAAACTTACCCAGGCCGGGATTCTGTGCGAGCATTTCAGCCGCTATCAGTACCATCCAGCCAATGCCCAGCGACAATCGCAGGCCGGTGAAAATCATTGGAATTGACGCTGGCAAAACGATTTTCTGTACATGACTCAGAGGCTTTAAGCGCAGCACCTTACTGACGTTCACCAGATCCGAATCGATGTTAGAAACGCCTACCGCAGTATTAATTAGCGTGGGCCATAAGCAGCACAGCGAAACCGTGAAAGCGGAGGTGATAAACGATTTGGAAAACATCGGGTCGTCGCTCACATACACCGCACTCACCACCATGGTGACCAGCGGTAACCAGGCCAGTGGCGACACCGGTTTAAAGATCTGGATCAGCGGGTTCATGGCCGAGTACGCTGATTTACTCAGACCACACAAAATCCCCACCGGCACCGCCACGATGCTGGCAATAAAAAAGCCCACCATTACGGTGTATAAACTGGTCCAGATTTGATCGAAGAACGTTGGCGCGCCGGTGAAATCACGGATTTTAGGCACGTAGGTGGGATCTTTTGCTACCCGTGCAGCGTTGCGTTCTTCCTGGCGGACATAGAAAGCTTCTGCTTTCTCACGTTGGGCGCTGTGTTCATCGATTAACGTAAAGGTTTGTTCCCATACCTGTGCCGGACCAGGAAACTGTCCCAGCGACGTATCGATGTTTTTGGCTACCACATTCCAAATCGCGAGGAATAATAATATGCCAACAACAGGCATCAATAATTTGGGTACGGTGGACATAATATTCCCTAACACATTTTTACCGCGGATCTGGCCAATATGGCTGACAACTGGTACCGATTTACTCATCGTCTTTACCTTTTATCATCGAGGGTCCGAGAGACACGGTTATAAAACCGTGTCGCCTTTCAGACCAATTGAGAATTGCTCTAAATATTCATTGGGCTTGCTGCCATCAAACGTCACGTTGTCGATAAACTCAGTTTGTGGCTGCTTAAAGCCGGTTTCACTATCGAAATCAGGGAAGTCTTTAGCATCAGCAACGCCTTCATCAATAAGCGCTTGTGCCGCGACAGCATAGATATCAGGACGATACACACTCTTAGCCGTTTGCATATACCAGTCATCAGACTTAGGCTCAGCAATCTGACCCCAGCGGCGCATTTGGGTTAAGTACCAGATCGCATCACTGTAGTACGGATAGGTGGCGTTATGACGAAAGAACACGTTGAAATCAGGCACCTCTCGCTTATCGCCTTTTTCATATTCAAAAGTGCCGGTCATACTGTTGGCAATAACGTCGGCATCGGCACCGACATAGCTGCTCTTGGCAAGAATTTTTACCGCTTCCGGGCGGTTAGCGTTGTTGTTAGCATCTAACCACATGGCCGCGCGGATCATCGCTTTGACCACACGGATATGCGTATTGGGGTTTTCTTCCGCCCATTTTTTGCTGACACCGAAGACTTTTTCCGGGTTGTTTTTCCAAATCTCATAGTCGGTAATCACCGGTACCCCGATACCTTTAAATACCGCTTGCTGGTTCCACGGCTCACCTACGCAGTAACCATAAATGGTACCGGCTTCCATGGTCGCTGGCATTTGCGGTGGTGGCGTAACCGATAGCAGCGCCTGGGCGTCGATTTGGCCAGACGTATCGCCTTTGTGCGGCGCATAGTAACCAGGGTGAATACCGCCGGCGGCTAACCAGTAACGCAGTTCATAGTTATGGGTGGAAACCGGAAACACCATGCCCATTTTAAAAGGCTTACCCGCTTGTTTGTAGCTCTCGACAACCGGCTTTAAATACTCGGCTTTGATCGGGTGGACCGGCTTGCCATTTTCAACCGGAATGTGCTTTTCCATTTCAGCCCAGACATCGTTGGAAACGGTGATCCCGTTACCGTTTAAGTCCATGCTGAAAGCGGTAATAATATGTGACTGGGTTCCAAAACCAATAGTAGCGCCTAAAGGCTGGCCAGCCAGCATGTGTGCACCGTCCAGTTGTCCGTCGATAACACGATCAAGAAGCACTTTCCAGTTAGCCTGGGCTTCCAACGTGACATACAGCCCTTCATCTTCGAAATAGCCTTTTTCATAAGCTATGGCCAATGGCGCCATATCGGTAAGCTTGATAAAGCCAAACTTCAGCTCTTCTTTTTCTGGCCAGCCAATATCCTCAGCAGACACGGTAGTCACTGAGGCAGTAAATAATGACGCAACCAGTGTCAGCGAACCTGCCACCTGCTTGAACTTATGTTTTACAGTCTTGTGTAACATGTACTTTCCTTAAGCCAAAAAAAAACCCACCCGTTCGAAATGACAGCGTCATTGTGAACGGGTGGGCTTCGTTGCCGTGTACCTCGCCTCATAAGAAGACCGCAAGGTATCAATAAATTGTTTAGGTTTAGCGCATACTCGTATTGCTAAAAAGAGTTATTCATATTTAGTGCCAACATTAAATAACATTAATTTTCAAAAACTTATAAGAATGGGTTATTTGTCGTTGAAATTCAGCGACTCATCGTAGTGCATTTTGTGCACTGTCAGTGCTCACTGTGAAAAGGTAATGCCTGCTTATAGCGCATTTGCCATAGCGCTGATGCCCGCTGTAGGGCCTCTTGCTGACTTAATTTTTCCAGTAACATCAGATACACCGCCAGCGAAGCAATTACCGCCTGACGGGCATAACCATGCTCCAGATCACCGCGCCACACGGCTAACAGGGTCGCGACCGAGAAATCACGCTCTTTCATTGCCCAGCCCTCGGCCTCAGGCAACACAACCTTTTCGGTTTTACCCTCGCATGTGTAATAAAGGTCTGTGGCACGGTCCCGGTTAACTTCGGGATCACCACCGTCACCGCGAAACACCAGGGAGTGCTGCGAGCTAAAGGTTTCATTAACCTGCGCATGCCGCTCATCCAAATGGGTATGGTAAACCCCCTGTACCGCAAACGGTGCACCACTAGGGTTTAACAGCCTCGCCAGGGTATTGGCGCAGGACCGCAAACCAAATAATTCACGCAGTTTAATGATGCGATCAAGCTCAGGTAAGGCAATGCCTAAATCCAGATAACAGGCATTCAGGGTGTCCATAGTCTGCGCGGCGTGTTGCACCGACGTTGCCAGTGGCAGCCCTAACTCCGCCAGGGCATGGCTGGCATAAAAACGTTTTGAACCGGGCTCGGAGGCACCATGCAGGCACACCCGGTAACCGGTGCGAGCAAGTAACGCCACGCTCAGCAAATACCAGGGTAATTGACGGCGCTTGCCAGCATAACAACCAATATCCACACTGGCTTGCATTGCGCTTAATGCGGCGGGTAATTTTCTGCGACAAGCAGCAATAAAGCCGCACAACTCTTCTACAGATTCCTCCTGCATGCGCAGCAGCATTAAAAAAGCGCCGGCTTGTTCCGGCGCAATAGACTGGTTGAGTAATTGAGAAAAGGCATCGAAGGCTTCAGATTGCGTAAGATGCCGGGCGCCCCGCTGGCCTTTGCCGAGGACTTTGATGTATTCGCTAAATGGCGCGTTGCTCATAGGTATGATGTAACAAATCGGCGGTGATGGGCTGACGGGCAGAAACCACATGACCTATCACGACGAGCGCCGGTCCTTCGATTTCCGCGTCGACCACGCGTTGATAAATATCGCTGACGGAACCAACGATAACCTGTTGATGATTACAACACGCGTTCTCAATCACTGCAACGGGTAAAGTGCCCTCGACACCCGCTTCATCCAAACGCCGGGCGAGCAAAGCCAAGCGTTTTAGCCCCATATAAACAACCGTTGTTTCACGCGCACTGCTCTGAGCAATGGCCCGCCAGTCTGCCTCTTTGGCCGGCTCCTTAAACTGCGCGGTCATAAATCGCACAGACTGCGCAAAGCGGCGGTCGGTTAACGGAATACCGGTGTAAGCAGAGGCTCCGGACGCTGCGGTAATACCGGGCACAATGGCGAACGGTATGCCCGCCTGATGCAGCGCATCGGTTTCTTCACTGGTGCGGGCAAAAATCGCCGGATCGCCGCCCTTTAAGCGCACTATCCGCTTGCCCTGTAGCCCAAGCTCGACCAGTCGCTGACAAATTTGTTCCTGAGGCACACTGTGCTTACCGCAACGTTTTCCCACAAATTCACGAGCGACATGTCGCGGGATGCAATCCAGTACTGACTGATCCACCAGCCAGTCAAATAACACCACATCGGCTTCCTGTAATAAGCGGTGCGCCTTCAGCGTGAGTAATTCAGCATCGCCCGGCCCGGCACCAACGATAAACACTTCACCGGGTTGAGCAGCCTGTCCGCAAGCTTTTCTGCCTGTCGGTGTAGCATTTTGCTGGCCAAACAACGCCGCGCCCAAACGGGATACTTTTAGCATCAGCGGCATCACAAGTGTATTAAAGCGCATAGTCATTGGTCTTTTCCTCATTGTTTTGCACATCGACCGATGTCGATGCAATCAGGCTGGCCAACTCGGTTTTGCACGACCCACAATTGGTCCCGCATTGCAGTGCCGTACCGAGCTCGCTAACTGTGTTAGTGCCATCGCTAATGGCTAGTCTGATGGTATTTTCACGCACACCAAAACAGCTACACACCACTTTCCCCAGGCGAAATTCTTCATCTGGCTGTTGTTCCAACAACCCGTTTATCTGTTCGGCAGTTAGCGACTCACTGCTATACACAGAGTCCAGCCAGTCACGCGGAATATCGTTGGGCCGGTGGTTAATAAGAACGGCGAGAATAAGCTTTTCTTTCCGGGTCACGACAACACTTAACAGCTCAGGGCCTTGCTTAGTAGCCCACTGTGCATCACGGGGTAAGCATGACAGGACATCGCTGAGCATTTCCTGTGGCATACGCGGGTCAGCCACATCGATGCTTTGCGCAACGGGCGTTGGCATCTTCAGAAAATAATAAGCAGCCTTTTGTAAATTCTGTACCAGCGTCTCATCACCAAAAATAACGCCGTAACTCTGCATCATTGCCGGGCTTAATTTAATTGCCCCGTGTTTTAATTCTGGCTGACCAGACAACGGATCATTTGCACCGTTCAACAATGCGCCTACCCGGGCATGAGAGCCCCAGGTAGCAGACCAGTGAAACGGCGCAAAGACTTCACTTCGACGCTGTTTGCTATCGATTTTTACCGGCAGAATAACCTCAATATCATCACTGCAGGCGGCTTCGGCTTTTACCAGTTCGCCCTCTTTTAACCGCAATGCCCGGGCATCTTCTGGATGCACACTCAGCCATGGACGGTCGATATGTTTCAACAAACGCGGCGCATTGCCGGTGCGGGTCATGGTATGCCACTGATCGCGCACCCGACCGGTATTTAACACAAACGGATAGTCGGGGCTGGTTAACTGATCAGGTAAACGTGGCGTAATGGCCACAAAATTCGCTTTGCCATTTGAGGTATAAAAAGACCCGTCAGCAAACAGGCGGGCTGTCCCAATACGGTGGGTGTCGCTCAGGGGCCATTGCTGCGGGCGCAGATTATCGTATTGTGCAATAGTCAGGTTAGCCAACGGGCCTAAATCCAGTGCGCGGGAGCCGTTATTGTTGGCTGCGGTTAATGCACAATGCTCTGCAAAAATCTCGGCCGGATGCTGATACGCAAAGGCATCTTTAAAGCCCATAGCCCGGCCTACCAACGATAGGATTTCCCAGTCGTGTTTAGCTTCACCCATGGGTTCAACCAATCCTCGCTGACGGGAAATGCGCCGCTCAGAATTGGTCACTGTGCCGTTTTTTTCTGACCAGCCAGTGGCTGGCAGGGCTATGTGCGCGTAGTTCAGCGTGTCGGTTTGTGCCGCTGTGTCAGACACGATAACCAGCTCACAGTTTTTTAGTGCAGCTTCCACTAACGCTCGGTTTGGCATACTCGCCACCGGGTTGGTTGCCATGATCCAAAGGCACTTCACCTTGCCCTCGGCCGCAGCCTGAAACATATCCACCGCCCTTAAGCCGGGCTTAGTGATTAGATTCGGCGCCTGCCAGAATTGCTTAACCGTGGCTTGGTGCTGTGGATTATCGATATCCATATGCGCGGCCAGCATATTGGACAATCCCCCCACCTCACGGCCCCCCATGGCATTGGGCTGACCGGTAATCGAAAACGGACCGCAGCCCTCTTTACCAATTTTGCCGCAGGCAAGATGGCAGTTAATAATGGCATTGCCTTTATCCACACCACTGGTTGACTGATTAATGCCCATGGAGAAAAAGGTGATAGCCCGGGGCAAGTTGGCAAACCAATTGAACAACTGCTTTATTACAGCAACCGGTACATCACAGGTATTCGCAACTTTTGCAACATTCCACTGCGCAGCATCCGCCAGGGCTTGCGCAAAGCCGTTAGTTGAGCTTTGAATAAACTTATCATCGAGGGCCTGATGATTGGCCAGATAATTCAGCAAGCCACAAAACAGCGCGGTGTCGGTGCCGGGTTTGAGGGCAACATGCAAATCGGCCAGTGAACAGCTGTCGGTCTCTCTTGGATCCACCACCACCACTTTCATGTCCGGATTACGCAGTTTAGCCCGTTCTATGCGTTGGAATAATACCGGGTGCGTCCAGGCCGCGTTGCTGCCGGTTAAGATCAGTAAATCGGTGTATTCAAGGTCTTCGTAATTACACGGCACAATGTCTTCACCGAATGCCCGTTTATGGGCAACCACCGCAGAAGACATGCACAGCCGCGAATTCGTATCGATATTCGCCGTTCCAATAAAGCCTTTCATCAGCTTGTTGGCAACGTAGTAATCTTCGGTGAGCAACTGCCCTGAGCCATAAATCGCCACAGCATCCGGCCCATGTTGCTCAACAATACTTTTCATTTTGGCCGCAATAACAGACGTTGCCTCATCCCAGCTGGCTTGTTGGCCATACACTACCGGCTTGAGTAAACGCTTATTGCCGTCCAGGGTTTCCAACAGATGAGTGCCTTTGATGCAAAGGCGCCCAAAGTTAGCCGGATGTTCAGTGGAACCTTGCAGCTCGCTGAGGCTGCCTGCCATGCCGCCGCTTTGCACTACATCCACACCACAGCCCACTCCACAGTATGGACAGGTGGTTTGCACCAGCTTACTGGCTGGTTGGCCTTTGGGAGTTACATTTGGCAGCGCGGCATTCATAGTTTCACCCGTGATTAAAGTTCGATAAACACGCGGTTGTGATCAACACGCACCGGATAGGTGTTAACGCTGATATCATCACGTTCCAGACACGTTCCCGTTGCCAGGTCGTAGTGCTCTTTATAAAGCGGTGAAGCCACCACAATTTTATCAGTCAGCGTGCCTACAATGCCGCGGTACAGCACATTGGCTTCACCAATAGGATCCCAGTTGCTGATTGCATAGAGGTTCTCTTCGCCATCGAGCTGGACACTGAAAATCGCTACCTGCACCTCGCCGATTAGCGCACACACACCACTGTTAGTGACCAGGTCATCCACATGACACACATCATGCCATGGAGCAATAATATTAGCCTGAGCCTGCATGATAATTCTCCTAAACGAGTTCTACGGGAATGGCTTTACCAGCCGAAAATTTTTCGGCCTTGGTGGCCGGACGAATTTGCTCGCGCTCAGTCACAAATTGGATATTCGAATCCGATTCATCACTGTTAACGAACTGACGAAAACGTTTTAATGCTTCAGGCGATTCAATAGTGGTTTTCCACTCGCACTGGTAAGAGTCAGCAATATGCTGCATCTGCGCTTCAAGCTCTGCACAAATACCCAGCGAATCGTCAATGACCACTGACTTTAAGTACTCCAGACCGCCTTCGAGGTTTTCCATCCACACCGATGTCCGTTGCAGGCGATCGGCCGTTTTGGCATAGAACATCAGCACGCGGTCCATGTATTTCACCAGCGTTGCATCATCTAGATCAGTGGCAAATAAATCGGCGTGGCGCGGCTTCATGCCGCCGTTTCCACATACGTAAAGGTTCCAGCCGTTTTCGGTGGCAATTACACCGATGTCTTTACCCTGCGCTTCAGCGCATTCACGGGTACAACCGGAGACGGCAAATTTAATTTTGTGCGGTGCACGCAGCCCTTTATAACGGTTTTCCAGATCGATAGCCTGAGTCACCGAGTCCTGCACGCCGTAGCGGCACCAGGTACTGCCCACACAGGATTTAACAGTTCGCAACGCCTTGGCATAAGCGTGACCGGTTTCAAAGCCACCGGCCACCAGCTCTTCCCAGATAGCCGGAAGCTGCTCGACGCGGGCTCCGAACAGGTCAATACGCTGCCCACCGGTAATTTTGGTGTACAGGTTATAACGTTTAGCCACGTCGCCGAGCAGAATAAGTTTGTCGGGGGTAATTTCCCCGCCGGCAACCCGTGGCACGATGGAATAGGTACCGTCTTTTTGCATGTTACCCAGATAGGTATCGTTAGTGTCCTGTAACGGCTGATGCTGTTTTGCCAGAATGTAATCATTCCATACCGAGGCAAAAATCGACGCGGCAGCCGGTTTACAAATATCGCAACCTAAGCCCTTGCCGTGTTTTTCCAGCAGCGCTTCGAAACTCTGGATTTTCCCTACCTGAATCAGATGATAGAGCTCCTGACGAGAGTAGTTGAAGTGCTCACAAATGGCTTTGGATACTTCTACGCCGCGTTTTTCCAGTTCGCTGTCAACCACATTCTTCAGTAACGCTGCACAGCCGCCACAACCAGTGGCCGCTTTGGTACTGGATTTAACATCGCCTACTGAGCAGCAACCGCCATCGATTGCACCCACGATGTCGCCTTTAGAAACGTTGTGGCAGGAACAAATGGTCGCCGTATCGCCCAGTGCATCCGCCCCCAGGAGAGGCTTTTCTCCTGCCGACGGCAGAATTAACGACTCAGGACTGGCCGGTAAAGCAATACTATTAAGGGCATACTGCAAAAGGGTGTCGTAATCGCTGGTATCACCAATTAACACAGCACCCAGTACCAGTGATTTATTGGCATCCACCACCAGCTTTTTATATACGCCCTCCGGTTGGTCATGATAAGTGTAAGACAACGCGCCTGGCGTGCGACCGTGGGCATCACCAATAGAGCCCACTTCCACGCCCATCAGTTTCAGTTTGGTACTCATATCAAAGCCGGCAAATTCGCCTTCATTACCGATGATATTGGCGACGGCAGCGCGTGCCATGGCATAACCGGGGGCGACCAGACCATAGATTTTCTTATCCCATAGCGCACATTCACCAATGGCATAAACATTCTCATCAGAGGTTTTACACTGGTTATCGATGACGATGCCACCACGTTCACCGACAACCAGGCCAAACTCACGAGCCAGTTGATCGCTGGGGCGGATCCCGGCGGAAAATAGCACCAGGTCGGTTTCCAGGTGCGTGCCGTCTGAAAACTTCATGCGGTAGCGACAGGTTTCACCGGCTTCGATACATTCGGTGGCTTTTTGCGTGTGAACCTGCACACCGAGCGCTTCAATTTTGTCTTTCAGCAATTCACCGCCCATGGGATCGAGCTGTACCGCCATAAGCTGCGGGGCAAATTCCACCACGTGGGTATCAAGTCCAGCCTGTTTCAGCGCATTCGCCGCTTCCAGTCCTAGCAGACCACCGCCCACCACAACCCCCACTTTGCTTTGTGCGGCAGAAGCGCTGATAGCTTCCAGGTCCTCTATAGTACGATACACCAGGCAATGTTCCTGATCGTTACCAGGAATCGGCGGTACGAAAGGGTAAGAACCGGTTGCCAGTACCAGGGTGTCGTACTCATAAGTCTCGCCTGATTGGGTGGTGACGACCTGCTTGTCACGATCGATGTTGGTTACCCAGCCGTTGGTGACGGCATTAACGCCCCAGTCCTGATAGGTTTGCTCATCAGTAAGCGCCAGATCGGCCGCGGTTTTGCCGGAAAAATAAGAAGAGAGATAAACACGGTCATAAGCCAGTCGGCTTTCGCCACTTAATACCGTGATATGGCAGGTGTGCTCACTGTTAATCAGTTGCTCGACAAAGTGGTGACCCACCATACCATTACCAATAATAACGATGCGTTGTTGCCTTGATGACATGTTCATTTCGTCCACCCTTTTTAAAGGCAAAAAAAAAACCCACAACCATTCCTGGTTGTGGGCTTCATTGCCTGTTTAAGCATTTGCTAATCTGTTTGTTCAGGCCTTTGGGTCTGTCACTGGCTAATAGCAGACAGGCCACAAGAGTCTTGATATAAATACTGATACAAATTAAGTGCCAATATTTATAATTAATTATTTTCAATTACTTAGTATTTTTCATCTCCCTTGCCCCATACTAATACGCACCAAAACAAAGCAAAATCCTGTTCTTGGTGCACAACCCTGGCTACTCTAGGCTGCGCCAAAAAGCAGCACCAGCAGTATTAATACTGCAATAACCAGTATGCCAGAGATGCCCTGCCACACTCGCACCGGGTGCCGCTCTATTAGCGGTAGCGTGCGCCCATAGGCCGGATTAGGATGATGCAGATCATAGACAAACTCCGATAAACTTTCGTAGCGTTTGGAAGCCTGGGGCTGACAGGCACGCTTTATGGTGGCATCCACCCACGCCGGCACCGAGACATTACGTTGATTTAAGCTAATGTAACGCAGCGTGAGTAAACCTGAATAACTGGTCTTTTTGGCAACATTCGCATCATAGGGATATTCCCCCGACAACAGGTAATACATTAATATCGCTAAAGAGAACTGCTCGGCGCTCTCATCTGGCCACAGGCCAACGAAATACTCAGGCGCAGCAAACAGCAAATCGCCGGGAATAAACAACTGCTCACTGGCCATTAAAAAGTTGTGACCGGACAAGCTCGCTGCACCATAGTCAATCAGCGTCAGGGTATTGTTGTCGCCAACCAGGACGTTCTCAGGTCGAATATCCTGATGCAAAATCCCCTGCCGATGCAGCGCGGTTAAAGCGCCGGATAGCTGCGTAGCCCAGTCTCTGAGTAGCATCAGACCAGGTGCACCGTTATCATCACGCCACTGCCGCAAGCTAATGCCCGGGCGGTATGCCAGTACGACGTAAAAACAGGTACGTGAAAACGCCTCACTGACACCGTTAAGTAATTGCGGGTGAGTAACACGCTTAGCCACCCACTCCTCTTTGATCATCTCATCCAGAAAGCCGCGGTTTTCCTGCATCGACACGGCCGGCACTTTAAGCACCACCTGCTCATTTGAATGGCTATGGCGGGCAAGATACACGCTACTGCGTTCGGTGTTGCTGAGCAGCCTTTGGACACACCAGTCATCAATAACACTACCAGCTGTGATTGGGCTCGTAATAAATGGCAGATAACCGGATGATTCATAGCTGACCGGCACCGGCTGATTAATGGCCTTAACGTTAACCGCGGCGATGGTCAGGTTATCATTGCAACCAAAATCCAGAGCCATGTTAGCAACCTGTTCACAGCCTTTATTTAAGTCGGTGTCAGCTTGTTGCAAAACGGCTAACCAGTCCTCAACCGAGAGGGTTTCGGCGATACCGTCGGTCATCACCACGAAGGTATCCCCGGGCTGAATATCCCTGGCGGTAATGTCTACATTTAATTCGGGTTTAATGCCCAGTGCATTACTCAGATAATGATGGCCGCCTTCACCTTGCTGACGATGATCCTGCGTACACAGTTCGACCTGATGTTGACGAATGTGATAAATACGGCTGTCACCGCAGTGCAGTAAAATGGCTTTATCACCGTGCAGAAGCACGGCACTAAAGGTACACACGTAGCCCTTATCCGGATTCTCCCGATAGGGGCTAAGTTGTGACTTGATATATAAACGGGTGTTAATGGTTCGCAGGACCAACTCGGCGGCCCGTGCCGGTGACCATACGTTAGCCGTCATCAGGTAATCGCGAACAAACTCATTAATGGCCAGTTCGCTGGCGTATTGACTCACCTGACTACTGCTGATCCCGTCTGCCACGGCGGCAATAATGCCACGACGCTGCAAACGCGAAAAATCAGGCACTGTCACAGCGTGACAGTCCTGATTGATGTTTTTTATTCCTTTGCCGGAGAATGCTCCCCAGCGAACTTCAGGCATAGGAGCTTATACTTTATCGTTCACTTTCGCCGCCGGCACTGCTTTGTTAGTGCCGCCAGTGGCCAGTATACGCTTAGGTGCCGTTTTAACGTGAGTGGAATAAAGCGTCAGACCAGTAAATGCTAAGCCTCCTACCAGGTTACCTAACGCGGTGGGGATTTCATTCCAGATAAAGTAATCCATGATTGAAAACTCACCGCCCATGATCAGACCAAACGGGAACAGGAACATATTAACCACTGAGTGTTCAAAGCCCATAAAGAAGAACAGCATGATAGGCATCCACATCGCCAGTACCTTGCCACTGACATGGGTAGAAATCATCGCGCCAACCACGCCCAGTGATACCATCCAATTACACAACATGCCGCGAATAAAAATAGTAAACCAGCCAGCTGCACCGTATTCGGCGTACCCCAGAGTTCGAGCTTCACCGATCCCGGCAACTTTAGTAGCAATAGCTCCGCCATCGGTGTTGTAACCCATGGTAAAGATAAACGACATCATTAAGGCAACCGTTAACGCACCGGCAAAGTTACCCACAAACACCAGCCCCCAGTTTCGCAAGATTTGCGGCCAGGTAACCCCGGGCCGTTTTGCCAGCCAGGCCAGCGGCGCCAGTACAAATACACCAGTTAACAGGTCAAAGCCCATCAGATAAAGCATACAGAAACCAACCGGGAACAGGATAGCCCCAATCAGAAACACGCCGGTTTTAACGGCGATAGTTATAGCAAATACTGCCGCAAGTGCCAGAATAGCACCGGCCATAAACGCACGAATTAACGTGTCGCGGGTCGACATGTAAATCTTCGACTCACCCGCATCAACCATTTTGGTTGCAAACTCAGAAGGTAGTAAATACGCCATATTAATCACCTAAATATATTGAACAAAAACACACCCACAAACACTTCATTACAATCGTCAGGCACAAAAAAAGGCGTCCGCACTCACTCCTAAGAAGTAAGTTGCGGACGCCTTTATCCGAATTCTATTCCAATTGTAAAACCATTACGGTTTGCTGATTTTACCGATACAATTTCGATGCCAACTCAAGTGAAAATAAATAAACAATAATTATCAACAATTTAAAATAAAGCGCCGATTTTTTGAAACGCTTACCCTTAAGTGTGGCGCGCCACGATAGCGCAGTTTCACCATTAAAGTGCATTATTAACGGTGCAACTTCCTTTGCTGCGGTAATAATTGCGCGTGTTTTTGGCAAAACGCGCTATTACTGCCTATTTAAAACACAAACTGCATTCTTTGCGACCAAAGTATTACATGGGAATAAGAATTGCTTGCCTCCAAAGTTAATTTTAATAGCTGGTCTACTTTACGGAGCGCCTGATGAGCAAACACAGTGACATTACCAAGCGATTCTTATTGTCGGCGAAGCATCAGGAAATTCAGGCATTACAGCACCTGTCATCGAACTGTAGAACCGTAAAAGCGGTTAAGGACATGATCCATCAGTTACAGCGCGAACGTGGGCTCAGCAATGTTTACTTAGGCTCAAAGGGCGACCGGTTTTGTAAGCAGCGTCAGCAGCAAATAGCAGCCAGTGAGCGGTGTGAGCAGGATTTACGCAGCCTGCTGAAATCACTTTACCTTGGTCAGCAGGATAACGGCCAGTCCATGCGTTTACTCAGCAGTATCACCTTTGCCCTGCAAGGTATGGATCACCTACCCGATTTACGCAACAAAATTGCCGCTCAACAACTTACGCCTTTGGAATCCACTAACGCCTACTGCCGCTTAATTACCGGTTTACTCGACGTTGTTTTTGAGGCGGCCGATGTGGCCAGCGATCCCACCATGACCCGCTTACTGGTAGCCCTGTTTAACTTTATGCAGGGTAAAGAATATGCCGGGCAGGAACGGGCGTGGGGCGCTATTGGTTTTGCCGAAAGTCACTTCGACAGTGATCTGGGAGATCGGGTTAATGCCCTCAGTGACTCGCAGCAGCACTGCTTTGAAACCTTCGAAAACTTTGCTGATGAAGAAGAAATGCAAATGTGGCAGGGACAGCAAACCAGCGATACGGCCTCTCAAATCACTCGATTAAGAGCGATGATTCAGTCACTGGCCGCAGGCGGGGAATGCTCAGCTGAGCTCAGTGAAATCTGGTACGACATCGCTACGCAGCGCATCGATGCCATGCAGTCTATTGAAGAGCATCTGACCGACCGTCTAACCGACCAGGCTAGCCTACGCATTCAACAGGCCGAAGAAGAACTGCGCAATCATGAGCTGCTGATCGCTTCCCTGAACAGTTCGCCGCCACTTACCGATACGCCTATTACCATGCTTTATGACAATACGGTAAAGGGCCTTAAGGGTGCCGACAGAGAAGCGAATAAACTGCCCGAAGGCTCAGCCCTTTCGGCGCATAAATCGTTTTACGATCTGATTCGCGGCCAGGCTCAGCGTATCGAGGATATGGCCGACGAACTCAGTGCCGCCAGACAAGCACTCAATGAACAAAAAGTCATCGACCGGGCCAAATTGCTGTTGATGCAACAAGGCGAACTTTCTGAACAGCAGGCCTACCGCAAACTGCAAAGTACCGCCATGGAACAGAATATGCGCTTATCCGAACTGGCCCAACGGGTAGTGAGTCGTGTTGGTTGATGACACACTGCTAAAATTTTGCTATAAATCGCTGCCAACTAAATTTAGCTAAAGGATTTAGCAATGAAGAAAACCCTTTTTATCAGTCTGATTAGTCTACTCGCTGGCTGTGCGAGTAACCAACTGACCACAGATTCACAAGATAGTCGTAACAACGAAAACAACTTTGCACACCTCTCACTGACCACCGACGCCGAGTTTAATACACTGTGGACAGTTCAACGACGTGTGGATCCGGGTTATACAGCAGATGCGGCCAGAAACGGCCTGTCAGGTTGTGTAACGGTAAAATTTGTAGTGAACAGCCAGGGTAAAGCAGTGGTTCAGAAGATCACCGACTCATTTCCATTTGGTGTATTTGACAAAACAGCGATTAAAGCCATAAAGCAATGGCGCTGGCAGCCCACAGCGGCGAACACCGATAAAACACCGGCCCTGACTGAGGTTAAGTTTGATTACATGGTAGAAGGCACACAAAATAAAGCGTCAGCGGAAAAACACTGCAATATTACCCTTCCCTCTTCCTACTAAATGCACTTAATACTTTATTGGGTGCTGCCATCAGTAGCCCGTTTACGTTCATTTAACAAGGAAATCTCTGATGCGATTATGGACCTATCGACGTCCCTTCAAATATAACCACGACAACTATGAAATCCGCTATACCTTTACTATGACGACTTATACGTCGCGCCTGTACAAGGACGGAAAGGTGATTGATGAATTAACCGGTAACTTTATCGACGAGCTTAAAGTTCTTACTCACACCGTCCGTTGTGATGACGCAAACAATACGCTAAAAGTGTCGGTGGGCTACATCAACTGGCTGACCGTGGGCATTGAGGTTTACCAGGACGATAAGTGTATCTATGCCAGTCACCCGGGCAAAGATATTTACTTTGCCGATAAAACATTACAAAAACTAGCCGGTGCACAAGATACCGAAACGCTCAAACAAGAGCGCCAGCAACAAACTGACCTGTGGCAGAAAAACAAACACTCTATCTTCGCCGATATCGGCTTAGGTGCTGCGTTTTTTATAGTGTCCAAAACAACGGGCGATTTAACCGTTGCGGCATTTACCAGTATTGCTCTGGGCTTAGCTCTGGTTGTCATTCAACGTTTTGTTAAAGTTGACTTACTCGGCGGCTTTGCTGTTTTTGGTACGGTTATGCTATTGATATCCGCACTGTTATCACTCACTTTCGACAGTGAATTTTTTGTCCAGCTCAAAGGCACCATCATGGGAATTTTAGGTGCCGGTGTGCTATTAGCTGACGGCGTGTTTCGCAAGGGTAAATATTTCGCACCGCGTTTTGAGCGTTACCTTAACTCGCCGGTTAAACATCAGCCTTTCGTAATAGGGCTGAGTGTTCTAGGACTATTGATGGCAGCAATGAACTACGCCATGGCGCTGCTGCTCACCGAAAATCAGTGGTTAACCTACACCACGTTTATTGATATGCCACTGTACCTCATTTTGTTTTTTATTTTGATTTCGATAACGAGTCGTAAAACCACGCCGCAAGGTGGCTGAAGGGTATTTACCTTTCAGCGAGTGCATCAGCTAATTTTTCCCGGGCTGGACAACTTCAACTCAGTAACCGGTAAGTTCCATATAGCCCTTACCAGCATGGCTGCCGCTAAACGAAATTGCCCCTTCGTAATAGGGAAAGCGGCTGTTATTCCATTGGTCGGTTTTAAACGCTTTAGTGGTGATATCTATTTGCTGTTCGGGAATACGCACTTGCCATACAACCGGTATGTCTCGGCCTGCAACCTCACTGGTGGTAAGCGGTGAAATCTGTAGCTCATCCGGGCCCAGCGGTTGCGTCTCGCCTTGTGCACTGATTAACGTACCGGTGGTGTAAGCCTCGCTACCTTCTACGTACATGGTAAAGGCCATCAGTTTTCGGCCGTCGTCAAAGTGCAGCGAAAACCAATCCCAGCCCAACGCGTCTTCGTCGGCCAGTTGCGATGTCCACTCGTGATCGTACCAGCCTATGCCGCTAATACTGTGGGTTACGCCATCAACGGTGATCTGACCGCTGGCGTTAATAAACGGCTGGCTGTAGTAGTACGAGCGATAGCGCCCGTCACCAGTTTTAAAACTTACGCCCTGTTGGCCGTGCTTAACAAAGGGTTTGTCGGCAGTCATCGTCAGTTTAAGCGCTGCGGGGCCAGAGGTGGCGTTAAGTTCGGCGGGAAACAGCGCTGCTTCCTGCTCACTTTGCCATTGCCAGTTATCAATATAAAACGTTACCGGCACCGTGCTAAAGCTGGCAATACCCGTACCCTGCTGAGCAAATTTTTCATCAAAATAATGCTTTGTTTGCGTATGCAGGGAAGAATGCCCCATCCACACAATCCCTTCGCCCCAATTAGAGGCTAATTCAGGACGGGCAAATTTAAACAAGGTAAACTGATAATTAAACGGCTCACCGGCATCATTCTCCAACAGCAGCGTAAGGTACCACCACTCTATCTGATAGCCCTGATGCGGGGCATGGTCGGCGGGTAAAGACACGGGTTGTGTAGTGCTTACCTGTGCCTGGTTATCAGCCTTGAAGCCGCCAAACAATGAAGAACGATTGACTTGCTGAGACTGTAACGACCCGGAAAAGGCGCTGATTACAACTAACAGTATCAGCCATAGTCTGTTCATAACGCCTCCTGCTGCGAGTAAAACCTGGCCTGCAACCGGCCAAGGGGTAACGCCATGAGCAGCACCAACAGACCCAACCCAATGAACAGGCTTTGCGAAACAATGATTGGATCCAGAATTAATGGATAGGTCCAGTGAAAGGCAAAACGGTTAACCTTGTTTACCAGCAACCAGGCCAGTAATAGCGCAAATGGCAGAGCCAGCAACGCACAGCTCACCGCAATAAAACAATACTGTGAAAACAGTGATAATTTAATACGAAATGGGCTGACACCGACGCTGCGCAGCAGTAGCAGTTGCGGCTTAATATCCATTACCAGCAGCGTAATCGACACAAAAAACGATAATGCCGCCACCAACATAGTAACCAGATTTAACGTATCAGTGGTTAAAAAGGTGCGGGAGAACACCATCATGGACTGCTCAATCAGGGTACTTCGCGGGATCAGGCGCGCTGATTGACTTTGCTCGCTGAGCCAGCTTTCCAGCGCCGCCTGTTCTGAAGGGGATGCAAAGGCGGCATAAGCTGAAATCAGTTCATACTCACGAGAAAGCAGCGCCTCTGGCAGTAACACCTGCGCTTTGGGATTACCGTAATCAGGATAAACGCCAACGACTTCAAAAGCCCGTAACCCAGCGCTTAAAGGCAGGCTAACCATATCGCCGGTTTCAAGGTTTTGTCTGTAGGCCAACTGTTGGTTTATGAATACCCCGCTCTGAGCATAAAAAGCAGACCACGCATTGAGTGACTGACTATCTAGCATTAAGTACTGTTGATATTCAGCAGCATCGGGAAAACTGCGCAGCTCGATAGTTTGCCCGGTAACATGAACGTCTTTACCATACCGGGCTAGCAACGGCACTGGCGCGCCCTCCTCGGCCGACAGATCACCTGCAAAATCCGTGTAGAGATAAAACGGCGCAAACAGGCGTTGCTCAAGCCACTGCTCAGTGGCCTGTCGAAAACTGTCGACCATCACATTCATGCCGATATTGGCCGCCAGGGCAATAAAAAATGCACAGGCCGCCAGCCTGGTGCGTTGTGACAGACTCACCGCATTGTGCATACTCCAGTGCAGCAGCGGCTTTGTTGTACTTACCCGCCGCGCTACCAGGCTCATTAACTGCGGCATTAGCAACACCACCGTAGTGCAACCAGCAATCAACACCAAACCAATGTATAAAAGTGCCTGTAACTGGCTGGCTAACAACAATGCCCCCAGCGCGACTATCACTAAACCCACCACTAACCACAGCGTGTAGCCTGATTTAAACCGAACGTTAAAAGCGGCGGTTAGATAACTGCGACGGGCCAGACTATGTGCCAGACGCTGTTTAATAAGCAGGCCCATTACCAACACCGCGACGGCGCAAAACACCACGGCCAGCAATATCAAACGTGCAGCAGAAAACTGACTACCACTAAACTGACCATCCAGCAACAACCGGTAAATATTACTGAGCACCGGTGTAATAACGCTAACTAACCATGCCCCAGCAATCACGCCACAAACCGCGCCAGCCAGGGCCAGAATCAACATTTCCAGTTGCAGAACCCGTAACAATACAGCCTGACCCACTCCCAGCTGACGTAACTTCACCAGCACCGGCGTGCGCGCGGCCACCAGAAGGTTAAAGGCATTGAACACAATAAAAATGCTAACCAGCACCATCAATGCACCCATGGCCCACAGATTGAGGCTGAAACTGTCACTCAGGTTGTTGGCGGATGAAGTAAACACAAAGGGGGTTAATTGCAGGTGTGAAGGAAGGGATGCCTCCAGCAGCTTATACTGCTCGGGCGACAGCTCACCCACAACCAGCAGACCGCTTAGCGGATGGGTTTGTAGAGTGATTTCTTCGCGGTAAAACTGATTGATATCCTTAATACCGCTCAACACCGCCTGTTGTGCAAAGCTGTTTTGCTGCGACGAAGTGCGATTGGGGGAAGGTAACAGATTAAACAGCGTAACCGTATCAACCGCTAACTGCCCATTAGCGGTTTGAGTATAAGCCACTAAAAAGTCCAGCCCCTGGCGGCGAAGATCGGCATAGTCCGAGCGTTTAAGCGGTCTGTTTTCGCTGCGCGGAACGATATGAAAATTAACGGGCACATCACCCACAGAAAACTGTTTAAGCTGAGAGGACGCCCCGGCGTTGATCAGTGTAACTGCAGTCAGGCCGGCACTGGCAATAAAGATCGCCACGATGATCAACAAGGGCTCCCAAAACCTTTGCCGATAAGTAGCCAGTTGAGTTTGCAGTGCCAGGGTAAGGATTCGCATGGCCTGTTAAATCACACTTGTATCAACCGGCCCTGATGCAACCGGTACTGCGTTTGTGCGCGTCTGGCAACATCGCCACTATGGGTTACTACCACTAACGACGCGCCCTGCTCCTGACAGTAATTAAACAGCAATTGGCTCACTACCTCGCTGGTTTGTTCATCAAGGTTTCCTGTAGGTTCATCAGCAAGCACCACATCAGGCAGGTGATTAAGGGCGCGAGCTATAGCAACCCTTTGCTGCTCACCTCCGGAAAGCATACTGACCGGTGCGTTATGCCGTTCCGCCAGTCCCAGATTATTCAATAAGGTTTGCTGCCGAGAGGCCTCGTAATTACCTTTTAAACGAGCCGTAAAGGCGATGTTATCCCACACATCGAAACAATCGAGCAAATTGAACTGTTGAAAGATAACGCCAAGATGATGCATACGAAATTTATCGGCCGCCTCCTGAGAAAGACTCTCGAAAGGATGCCCGGCAATCACTATCGAGCCACTGTCGGCCCTTTCAAAGCCAGCCAATAGCGCCAGTAAGGTAGATTTCCCGCAACCGGATGCCCCCTGAATACTCACCGATTGGCCAGCGGCCACTTCTAACGAGAGTTTATCGATAATGGGCGAAGTCGCGTTCGGATATTGTTTTGAGAGGTTAGCTACTGCGATCATTATTCGCTTTAATTCCTTAATTGACCTTACCTCACGAGACGCTGAGCCCCCTTTTTAACGTAAGTTAATCTATTTTAGTTTAATTACAAGCTAACCCGCTTTATCAATAAAGCAATTTTCAGTAATAAAGACTCTCTAACGCTAAATTAAGTGCCACCACTGTCTGACAGTTCACTATGATCAAGCGACCCTGCTCGTCCCAAATTTTGCCGCGGTATTCGCATAGTCATTGGCAGCAAAGGTCGCGCGCCCCTGCCCTGCTCACCAGGCCAACCGGGATAAGTTACCTGCCATTGGTTATCGCTTTAACGGCAGTCATGCCCGCAATCAACTGATCTATAAGGTGCATAGGTCTTTTGCTTGTTGTTACCGGTTATCAGAATGACAATGGCTGCGTAATACGAATACGTTATCGGTATCTGATTGTTTTAAACTAAGTATCAGATAGTTAGGGAAGACGAACCGCTCATTGCCGCCGCTCTCCCTTTCAGCACACACAAACTGATAACATCCCACTGTGATAACCTTCTGATTAGCAAGAGATTTGGCATGCAAAGTGCTTCTTCCACTGACTTATTCGTGAAACGCACTGTTAGCACTGCAGTTGCGCAAAGAGAGTGCAAATGGTCCTTAATATCTCCCCAAAGCTGAGCTTTCCCTTACGGCGTTCCGGCCTTTTTCTGACTTGCTGGTTATTCGCTCTGGGATTGAGTCCTTATTCCTTTTCCCAGGCGCAGGTATTTACCCGTGATCTGGCTGCCGATATCATCGACGACCGATGCGAAACCTGCCACAACGATTATGAGTTTGCCGGCAACTGGTCTGTCGCTGATATTCATGTGAGCGATTTAACCAAAGGCAAAAATCAAAAGCTCTGGGAAGGCATTCTAAAATCGGTCGCCATGGGCGATATGCCTCCAGCCGATAAAAAACAACTAACCACACAGGAAAAAACAGCCTTTCTGGACTGGCTGGAAGGTTCGCTGGATGATTACAGTACCGCGAATCCTAATCCGGGGAGAGCAACTATCAGGCGATTAAACCGCGATGAATATGCCAGATCTGTGCGCGATCTGCTGGCGCTGAATGTGGATATTGCCGACTCACTGCCCGGTGATGATTCTGGCTATGGTTTCGATAACAACGCCGATGTACTGGGTGTTTCCACCACACTGCTTGAACGCTACCTATTCGTCGCTGGCAAACTAAGCAGGCTGGCTACCGGTACTGCTGGCGAGTCAGCCGGAAAAGAGAGCTACGTAGTCCCCAAGGACGGCCCGGTAAAAAATAGTGGCGTTCCTGCATTTGATTTACGCATGAATGATAACCTTCCGCTAGACTCCAGAGGCGGCGGTAGTTTCGATTTCTATGCACCGGTGAGTGGCCGTTACGAAATAGCCGGGTATTTAAATGCCAATACCAACAACGAAGTAGACCGTCTGGATATTCATCGTTATAGCCATACGCTGGAACTGAGTGCCGGCAGTCATCAGATTGGCATGGCGTTTCGTAAAAATCTGGCCCTCAGTGAGCATGTGCCGACCATTCGTAAAGGCACAGACTACGTAGTATTACCGGACAGAAAACCAACCGAACTGGATCTGGATTTTATTATCGATGGTGCTCGCCGTCATTCCACCAAAGTCCTCTCATACCACATGTCAGCACGCTTTTCACAAGCTACATTTTTGCGTGACGTGCTGGAAATAGAAGTCATAGGGCCATTTAACTCAGGTAGTACTCCTGCGTCTTCTGAAACCGCCAGTACCCGTAAAATTTTTAGTTGCCTGCCCGGCTCTAAGTCTTCTTCAGCGTCGGAACTGAATTGTGCCAGGCAGATCATCAGTAAATTATCCGCAGAAGCATATCGCCGCCCGGTTACCGACGCGGATATCCAGCCATTACTGGCCATTTTTCAGCGCGCCCGGGAGGATGTAAACTTTCGCGCCAGCATTGCCACCACTCTGCAGGCTCTGCTGGTGTCACCCCAATTTTTATACCTGCAGGAAACTCCTCCGGCCCATGTGACGCCAGGCAGTATTTACCGCATCAGTGATATGGAGTTCGCCGCCAGACTGGCCTTATTTTTGTGGAGCAGTCTGCCGGATAAAGAACTCACAGTACTCGCTACGGCCGGAAAATTAAGAGAACCTCAGATCCTCAGACAACAGCTAGAACGCATGCTGGCGTCAGACAAAGCCAATGCGCTAACCGATAACTTTGCCGGGCAATGGTTGTATTTGCGTAACCTGCCCTACCATTTTCCTGATGTTTTTGAGTTTCCGGAGTTCACTATCCCACTGCGACACTCCGTTAAGCGCGAAACAGAACTGTTCTTTACCCGTATTCTGCAAGACGATTTACCGATATTCGATTTTTTAAACGCCAATTACAGTTACCTTAATGAGCCTCTGGCTAAACATTATGGTATCGACGGCGTTAAAGGCTATGCACTGCGCAAAGTTTCCTTAAGCGAGCAGTCTCATCGCGGTGGATTGTTGGGCCAGGCAAGTATATTAACCCTCACGTCTAATCCTAATCACACATCGCCAGTAAAGCGAGGCAAGTGGATCCTGGATAATCTGCTTGCCGCCAGCCCTCCGCCACCGCCACCGGACGTGCCGGCACTGGTGGCCGAGCACGATGGTATGGCGCTATCGGCCAGAGAACAGTTAAAGCGGCACCGCGCCGATCCGGTGTGTGCCGCCTGCCATGTGCGCATGGATCCGCTCGGTCTCGCCCTGGAGCAGTATGATGCCGTAGGTGCATTCCGTACCCGTTATGCCAACCAGGCCATTGATGTTTCAGCCACCATGCCCGATGGCACGCAATTTGAGGGCTTAAGCGGCCTTCACGATGTGCTGTGGGATAGACGGGAGCGCTTTACCCAGGCCTTTATCGACCGCCTGCTCACCTATGCGCTTGGCCGCGGATTAGAAGCCTACGATCAGCCCGTCATCCGCACCATCGCCAGACAAGCCAGTCAAGATGATTACCGCATACACAGCATTATCGAAGCGGTGGTTACCAGTACGCCATTTAACTTTAAAAAAGCACCAGAGGCAGCAAATGAACCACAACAATTCACTAAAGCGCCGTAATTCAGCGTTATCTCGCCGCACCTTTTTAAAAGGCCTGGGCGTTAGCATGGCGCTGCCGGTGATGGAATCATTGGTGCCTGCTGCCATGGCCAAATCCCTGGAGCAACGCCCCAAGCGGATGACCGTTTTTTACTCTCCTAACGGCGTAAGAATGCAGCGCTACACGCCAGCAACTGCAGGCAAACATTACGCGATGACGCCCATTTTAAAGCCCCTTGAAAAAGTGCGTGATACGTTTTCGGTCATCTCGGGGCTGGCTCATTACCAGGCCAGTGCGTTTGGTGCACCACCGGCCGGACATGGACGCAGTTGCCCGGCCTTTTTAACCGGAGTTCATGCCAAAGCGACTGAAGGTGCCGATATTCAGTGCGGTATTTCTGCCGATCAGGTAGCCGCCAGTTACTTCGCGAAAGACACGCAACTCGCCTCGCTGGAGTTGGGTATCGAGCCCCCCAGTTTAATGGGCAGCTGCGATATTAATTACAGTTGTACCTATACCAACACCATTTCCTGGAAGAGTCCTACTCAGGCATTACCCGCCATGGTTGCCCCCAGCGATGTATTTGAACATCTCTTTGGCGACGGCAATAAAATCGACGAGCAAACCCGCCAGATGCGACTGGCGCATAAAAGCAGCATCCTTGATTTTATTAGCGATGAAGCCAAGCGGGTGAATAAACGCTTAGGCATCAACGACCGGCATAAAATGGACCAATATCTGGAGTCCGTGCGCGATGTAGAACGGCGCATTGCCAACGCCCGGAAAACATCTATCGAAATGGATTTGGAAGGTCTGTCGGTGCCGGCTAACATCCCAGCCGACTACGAAGAACACGTGAAGATCATGCTCGACCTTCAGATGCTCGCATTACAAACGGATATGACCCGGGTTAGTACCTTTATGCTCGGCCGTGAGCTGAGTAATCACGCCTATAATAATCTGGGTATACCCGATGGACACCATGCCCTGAGCCACCATGCAAATATCCCGGAGAAAATCGATAAGCTGGTCAGGATTAACACCTATCACATGCAGCTGTTTGCCGACTATCTGGAAAAAATGGCCAGCATCCCGGACGGTGAATCAAACCTGCTCGACAATACCTTTGTGATTCGAGGTGCCTGTATTGGTGAGTCTAATGAGCACGACCATATGGATCTGCCCATTCTTCTGGCTGGTGGTGGTCTCGAAGGAAACCGCCATATTGCCGCCCCAAAACATACACCAATGTGCAACCTGTTGCTCTCGGTATTGCAACAAATGAATGTGCCTGTCGACAGCTTTGGCGACAGTACCGGGCCGCTGGACGGTTTGATTGCCTGAGGAGTAAGAAATGAAATCAATCATTAATCACCCGGTTAAAGCTCTGCTGGTTGCGCTGGGCATTGTTGCGTTATTGGCCTGTCAGTCAGAGTCACAGCGAACAAATGTGAAACCTGCGCTATCCAGCCAGCAACATGATAGCTTGCTCACCCAGGCCAAACAGGCCATTCTTGCTTCTGATATTAGCCGACTCGCTGAGCTTAGCAGCCGGATTGACGTTAATCGCCCGTTACCTGATAACGCCAGTTTGCTGGCCTGGGCAGTGGAAACGCAGGATCCGGCCATGGTAAATCTGTTATTAGAAAGCGGCGCCAACGCTAATCCAACCGGTGGTAACCGTTTTACGCCTATCATCCAGGCGTGCCGTTACGGCAACCCTGTGATCATTAGTGCTTTACTGGCATCCGGCGCAAATCCTGGTAACACAGTAGAAGACGGTACCACTGCATTCCACCTGTGTGCGGGCTCAACTAACAGTGAAGTGTTGGCTAAGATGGTAAGCCTTGGCGCTGATATCCATGCCACCAATCAATATGGCCAAACCGCGCTAATGTTTGCCGCTGATCAGGGAAATACTGGCAACCTGTACTACCTGGTCAACGCCGACGCCGACATCAACAAGCAAACACTTGAAGGCTATAGCCCGTTGTTTTTCGCTATTAAAAGCCAGGATCTCAGCACTGCTCAGGCTGCGATATTACTGGGGGCCGACGTATTTGCAGCCGCCCGTGACGGCACCACAGCCACCCAGCTTGCTGTGTATGCCAAAAACTTTGAATTTTTAAACTGGTATCTCGGCCAACTCACAGAATTAATGGATGAACAAGCCATTGAAACCGTTCTAACGGCCTTCGATCGGGATGGTTATCAACTGCTCCACGCTGCCGTTAAAGCAAATCAGCCTGGGTTGGTTGCAGCGCTGCTCGCCCTTGGCGCAAACCCTGGTCAGCGCAGTGAACCTTCAACTCTGACCTGGCGCTATGAAGCCAACTTTAAAACGGAAAACTATATTCCACCCCAGCTGACGCCCATAGAAATTGCAGAGCAAAATAACTTTTCACAAATTGCCACCATGCTACAAAAAGAAGACTCGCCACTGGCTGGTATTTAATAGCGGGCCGTAAGGCCCGGTAACCAACATGTTACAGTTGCTGAGAACAACATGATTGCCTGCCGTCTCTGTCGTAACACCTGCAAAGAGCTAAAAAGACAGACCAGGCATACATACCTTGTCGCTGCAGCATTTAGCTGTTTAGTACGAGTTAAAAAGGTATTTTCTGCCAGAAACCGTCAAACCATCTCTACCTGAATGACTTCGACTTCGCCGGTTATTTGCCAAATTTAAAAATAAAGCGATCGGTTTTGCCACGAATATCAGGTGCAAAGACCGATTTTTGCAAATCATCTTCCGGATTACGCAAATAAAACGCCTCTTCTATTAAATTAAAGCCTGCGGTTTCAAACTGGTACTTAATAATATTGGGATCAATACGATGAATAGTGTTCGCGGCGTGAATACCTGAGCCCGCCCTGGCACTGTGATCAATAATGACGACCACACCATCGTCTTTAAGAATGCGTTTAAAGGTACTAAGCACTGGCATGTAATCAACAACCTCGTCGCGGAAAGTCATTACATTTCCATCGCGGACAGTATCGGTGAAATACATATCGTGATAGCCCAACGCGGCAAAAATAATATCCACCGAATTGTCAGGAATTGGCATTTCAGCAAGTGCAACGTTGTCCAGTCTTACCACATTGGGCAATCTGTTATCCTGGGTGCGTTTGATGATATCTTTTTGCGCAAATTGCCAGTAAACACGGTCATTTTGCATATAAACGGTACCTGTTTCCCCCACAGCTTTTGAGAAAAGTTCGGTGTACCAACCACCGCCAGCAAAAAAGTCCAGCACCACGTCACCCTGACCAACGCCTGTAAAAGAAAGCACTTGCGCCGGCTTTCTGGCGTCATCCCGCTTGCTGTCTTCCTGCGGCCTTTCACTGGCACTAATAACATCATTAATTTGCTGTTGGGTTAAAGGTGCGCTGGCAGCCTGAATTTGAAAAGACGTCGCTGAAACGGTAAGGATAAAAGCAACGGATTTGCAGAGACTACCTGTGAACATACTGTTTTTCATTGAACTTAGGCCCAAATCGCTAAATAGACGCACAAGATTATCCTCGACTGTTCAGTGTGTGTACAAAAAACTGTAACAGAACAATTCAAATGTCGAGTAGCTTCACTGCGTTGGTAATTTAACGGTCAGGGTTCATTTACTGTATATAAAATTCGAACCTGGAAAGCCAAAGTGTTCAGTAAGTTCATAAATACTGTTTTATTTGTCGTAGTAATTGGTCATCAGGGTAGTATTGCCCAAGAAGAGATAAAGCATTACTGAGCGACTCTCTATCTTTTGTCTGAAACGCATACTTAACCAACGTGACAATGGTGTCATAATCTGTCGGCCACCGTTCTGTATTCATAGTAAGGGCTTCGATTGCTTGTTTTGTTTGCCCGGTTTGCCAAAGTGCAACGCCGTATACAAAGCCAAATCTAGCCATTGCATCCTCGCCCTGAGCTGCCCGAGCCAGATGCGGTAGTGCTGCCTGATAGGCTTTTTCCCGGATCTTGTGTAACCCATATGCAAACTGGACAGCTGCTGAATCAGCACCATAACGAAGTGCTTTTTCATAAAGTTCTGCGGCGCCATCGGCATTTCCCATACTGCGCATTAAATCAGCATAGCCCAGCAACGAAGGCAGATTCGATGGTTCAATCGCCAACGCAGCATCAAAGGCATGTTTGGCAGCTACAATATCACCCTGAAATAAAGCCAGTTGTGCCAACCCAAGATTGGCGGCCGGATTATCAAGCCCTGACCTCAACACATTTTTATATTCCGCCATCAACGGGTTTACCGCGGCATGATTTTTTAACGTATCAGGCGGTAACGACAATAATATACTGGCAACTTCCATCCGAACCGACTTTTGTTCATCGTTGATCAATTCGCTTAGCAATGATTTCTGCACTGTCGGCGGGAGTGACAAGGCAGCATTAGCGGCCCCTCGTCGGGCTATGGGATCATCCGACTTAGCCAGCTTACGCGCAGCCTTAATTGCTTGTTCAGGTACCAGGGTTACCAGTTTGTTAAGTAGCGCGACCTGTTGTAAGGAAGGTAAATCATCCGCCAAAATAAGGGCATTTGCACCGGTTACCGCATTTGTATCTGAGTCAGCCAACGCCTGGTTAATCGCCGCCCAATCTCCATGGGTATCTGGTGCTGCCCCTTTACGTTTCGGCCAGCTTTCCAGCGCTTGTATTAACCACTCTTGTGACGCATCCTGATGGCAACTGGTACAGGCTGAACCGCTGTTTGCGTGTTTAGCTGAGGGGCGGTGAAAACGATGATCTCGCCTGGCATCAACGCCCATGTATACACGCTCCGGCATATGGCAACTCAAGCAGTCTGCATTACGATGACCATTGGTGTGAGTGGACGTTGCAAAGGTCTCAGCCTGATGGCAGGTCAGACATACCTGAGGCCCCGGTAAGATTGTTTGCCCCGAGTGAGGATCGTGACAATTGGTGCAGGTTACCCCGGCCTGAGCCATTTTACTTTGTAAAAAGGAGCCCAGGATAAAAACTTCATCGTGAATTTGACCATCGTTAAAATAAAGCGGCTCATTGATACCATCGAGCTGATATTGCTGATGAAATGGTTTACTCGTATCCGGTGCACTTAACTCAGCCCGGCGGGCATGGCAACCGCCACAGGTATCACGTGCCAGCGATGGCCCCTGCGAGGCGGTCTTCGGCCGGGCGATAGGATCACCCTGATTAAAATGAAACTCCAGTTGTTTACCCAATGCCTGTAGCCCTGAGCCCTCGGTCAAAGCCGGGTTAGCTTTTACCAGCTTAATATGCTTCTCCCCCGGCCCGTGACAACTCTCACACGCAACGTTCACATCAATCCAGTTTGAATTGAATGTGCCGGAATCTGAGTCATAGTTTTTGGAGAAAGCTGTAGAATGACAAGCCCCACAACGGCTATTCCAGTTTTGATAATATCCGGTCCAGAAAAACGGATGTTCAGGATCGGTAACGTCGTCATCCTGTAGCTGATACCAGCGCTGTCCCCCCTGCTCGGCAGGCCGACTATCCCAGGCAACATCAAAAGCTTGTAAGCGCCCGTTACCAGTATCCAGTAAATATTGCTGGAGCGGACGATAGCCAAAGGTGTATTTAACTAAAAACCGCGCAGTTTCGCTGTTTGCATCAGTTGTCTCAACATAGTATCGGCCATTTTCGGTGAAAAAACGGCTGGTACGTTTACCTGCGCTAAAGGTGACATCACTAAAGTCTCCCAGGACTAACTCAGCCGTTGTTGGTAACATACTGTTGGCATGGTCGGAGCTTGCCCACAATGTCGCCTCCCGCTCATGGCAAGACACACAGAGTTGCGCACCGACATACCCTTCAAACGGTATTGCCATGCAGCTATAAAACATCAGCCACAGCGCAATAATTTTTACACCCGACAACCTGTGAATCACTGAGTCCCTCAATCATTTATTGAAACGGGTCCCTTTTTTACATTTATCCTTCGGGTTTTCAACTTCTTTTACGCCTTGAACAGCTATGAGCTAGTACAACTAATGGCAATTACACAGAATGTGTTACAGGCTCGGCTTTGTTGGCTACAAAATGTCGTGTGCACACAACGCCACCGCTATTCAGTGACAGATAGGTGCCTTTATAAATGGTAACGTGGTCACGAGCTGTAACCATCAGAGACCAAACTAACAGCACTCTTATGATTTTAAGGAGTATCCACAAAGCATGAAAAAATATAATAAAAGTACGTAATATGGGATTTTTTATGCCGTTAGTAACTGAGCAAATAACAAATATTACATAACCAATGGCTGAACGACTTTTTTGGAGAAAAATAGATGGTGCGTCTACCCTGATTCGAACAGGGGACCTCTACCATGTCAAGGTAGCGCTCTAACCAACTGAGCTATAGACGCAAATCTGAACGCCGGTGATTACCGAGTGGCGCGTATAATAGCGATGCCCCTGTCACTGTGCAAGCAGAAATTGCAAGAAAGACTCTAATTGCCTGTAGTTTAACCAATCACAAACTAACTTGCCCGGCACAAGAAAGGCAAAGGCTGGATAACATCCATTATACTGCCCTTGCGATAGATATTAGCAAAACATTCACCTAAACGGTCTGACTCGCTGATTACCGTTTGCCAGTACTTAATGCGAGTGCTGGCATCCAGCTTTTCGAAGTCTTTTCGGTCCGGAATTTTACCATAGGGTAAGGATGCCACAAATTCATCAGATGGCACCAGCATCACCACATTGTCGAAACTGCTAGCGTGGGGAATACGTCGTTTCAGGGCTTTGTCAAACCAACCGGGAATTGCCCGAGGATAAAAATGCGGATACAACACCAGACCGTCCTGAGGACCGAACGATAAATCAAAGTGATAATCGATAATCCCGCCGTCGCGGTACATTCCCTCTGGCGCAGCCACCATACGCTCTACCCCGTCAATCACCAGAGGAATCGAGCCAGACGCTAACAGTGCATCCTTAACGTTATTAAAGCCCAGCTCAATATATTCGGTATTTAACTCATAGGGATCAGTAATATGCAACTCACTGTCCGGGGCCGAAAAAACACTGCGGGTATACAGCCTTTTAAGTAAACGGCGATTCATGGTGTTCGCGGCCGCACTCACGCCCAACCCCAGCATCTGGCGATATCTGCCGTAATGTTGCATTAAGCCATGGCAGCGAGCGGCAATGACATGTAACTTGAAACGTCTGTTAGTCAATACCTCCATCACACCATTACGCCCCATCACATAATCAATCAGCTCACGGGCTTTATACGTGATCTCGGCAGAATTCGGCCTCGGAGAATACACCGTTTGAGAATAATTCTCGGCCAGCCGGTTGATGGCGGCAACCGGATCGCGCTGCACAAAACACGCAGAACGAAAAGCGCCGGCGGAGGATCCAATAACATTTACCGGTTGTTTAGAAGCGGCAAAAAACGCCGGAAACAGGATACGGTCGATACCGGCCAATACAAACCACTTTGGGCCACCAGAGGCGCCCAGCACATGAGAGAATAACGCGGGCGTCAGCCCGTGTTCACGAATACGTGCCAGTGCGGTTGGCCCGGCGTAAATGGAGAGCGACATTCCCAAAACGGTATGTACCTGTACGGTGAAATTATGATTTTATTACGCAATCCTACCCTAATGGCCTAATCACGTAAATTGCCCCGAGGTACAGGTTTTAAGCACCGTAAAAAGTTGTGAAAAAGTCTGGATTCCTACTCTGATTTATGCACATCTACATACTGAACATATATTATACAGAAAGATAAAATCATTAATTTCATCAACTTACAAGTTACCACATAACTACTCAACAAAGTTATCCACAGATATAGTGGATAACCTTAGTCTGGCTAAATAACGCTTGGGTTCGTTTTTTGATTAAGGTATAAATGGTGGGGAATTTAGTCACCCGGCCATGTATGACCTTCTCAATTGCAAAATCGCTCATTTATTCTGCGCCCGCCTCCGGTGAAGCGGTAATGCGGCTCAATGCACCTGCGACCGGCGAAGTTCTTCGGCTCGATGAATTGCCTCATCCGCTACTTCAGGCTGGTCTGCTGGGTACCGGCGCAGCTATTAAAATGACAACCGGTGAAGTGAGTACTCCAGTTGCCGCCGTGGTACACAGTATTAATATTGCCAAAGCGCAATTAGTGTTGGTGCATTCCAAAGGCCTTAAACTCCAGTTGCAAATTGGCCAGCCAGGTGAGATCAGCTACGGTGAGAGACTGCGATGGCTGGTAAAACAAGGTCAGCAGTGTGAAGCCGGTAGTCCATTAATACAATGCGATCCGTTGTGGATAAAACAACAGGACGCACTTCCGGTGTGCGTCCTTACCTTATTGAATGCTGGCAAGCTCAGTGCCATCGTATTGACCTCCGATCCGAAGATCAGAATGAATGACGAAGACTTTCTGACCCTTTACGCCTGATACAAAACCCACTATTTATTCAGCGTGTAAGTCAGGGTAATATCGGCATTCAGTACTTTTGAAATCGGACAGTTTTCTTTTGCTCCACTGGCAATTTCCTTAAACTGTTGTTCCTCAATGCCATCGACTACCGCATCAAGTACCAGGTCTGATTTTACCACGCTGAATCCATCGCCATCTTTTTCCAACGTCACATGTGCTTCCACTGAAAGTTCGCCATCCTCGAAGCCCGCGTCGGCAAGTGCAAACGATAAGGCCATGGCAAAGCAGCTGGCGTGGGCACTGCCCAGCAACTCTTCCGGATTCGTCCCGGGCGCATCTTCAAAGCGGGTGTTAAAACCATAAGGCTGATTTTGCAGCGCGCCGCTCTGGGTACTGACTTTGCCTTTCCCCTGTTTACCCAGTGGCTGATAGTGTGCAGATGCCGTTTTCACAATGCTCATCGTTGACCTCCGATAGTCTGTTTTGAAGCCGGCGCTGAATCGGCCGGTAAAAATGATGTATAAGTTAGGAAGCATGCACCATGCCGATGTGAGTTAATGCCCTACACGCCTTTATTGGCAAGCAATAAGGTTAACCATGAACTATCAAATAGTTAAAATCCGCCGGCTGTCTGTGTCATAATTACCGGCATTGCACAAAATTTTCATACTGGCAGTGGCCTCTTCGCCCGGCAGATTTTACAGCTCGAGATGGTCAGGATAGACTTGCCAGCATTTATCGATTCAACGAGGCAACAGCATGACGGTAGTGATGTACGGTATCCCAAATTGCGATACCATCAAAAAAGCAAAAAACTGGTTAACTCAGCACGATATCTCTTTCACTTTTCACGACTATCGCAAACAAGGTGTGCCTCAGGATGTGCTCTCTGAAGCGCTTAATGAACTGGGCTGGGAAAACGTGCTGAACAAGCGTGGCACCACTTACCGCCAGCTCTCCGACGAACAAAAAGCCAGCCTGTCGGCATCTACCGCTTTGGCACTACTGATAGAAAACCCGGCAATGATTAAGCGCCCCTTACTGGTTGCCGATAACGCCATGCATCTGGGCTTTAAACCAGCGCAGTACGAGGAGATTTTTAGCTAATGACCGACGTTCTCGAGTTAACCAAAGCGCTGATTAATCGACGTTCTGTGACCCCTGAGGACGCGGGTTGTCAGGACTTTATGAAAGCCTGGCTGGCCGAGTCAGGATTCGAAAATGAAACCATGGTGTTTGAAGATACCACCAACCTATGGTCCCGTCGCGGTACCGATGGCCCCGTGTTTTGTTTTGCCGGTCATACCGACGTGGTGCCCAGTGGTCCCGAAGATGCCTGGCAAACACCACCGTTTGTGGCAACCGAAAAAGACGGTAACCTGCATGGCCGCGGCGCAGCCGATATGAAAGGCTCATTGGCCGCGATGCTCGCGGCTACCAAACAGTTTGTGGCAGATTATCCGGATCACCATGGCAGCATTGCTTATTTAATTACCAGTGATGAAGAGGGCCCTTTTATTAATGGCACTACACGGGTTATCGATACACTGGAAGCACGCAATGAAAAAATCACCTGGTGCGTGGTGGGCGAACCCTCCAGTACCGATATTGTTGGCGATGTGGTAAAAAATGGACGTCGTGGCTCGCTCACCGGTGATTTGGTGGTAAAAGGCATTCAGGGACACGTGGCTTACCCGCACCTGGCCCGTAATCCTGTGCATCAGGCGGCACCGGCCCTCGACGAACTGGCTCAAACCCACTGGGATGATGGCAATGCGTTTTTCCCTCCCACCAGTTTTCAAATCTCCAATATTCACGGAGGTACCGGCGCCGGTAATGTGATCCCCGGCGAACTGCATGTTTGCTTTAACTTCCGCTTTTCAACCGAAGTCACCGATAAGCAGCTGATTGCCCGGGTTGAAGAAATACTCGATAAACATGCACTGGCGTACGAGATAAAGTGGACCTTTAACGGTCAGCCATTTTTAACCGATCATGGTGATCTGTTAACCGCTACGCAAAAAGCCATTGCCAGTGAAATGGATTTTGACACCTGTTTATCGACTGCAGGTGGTACTTCAGATGGTCGTTTTATCGCGCCTACCGGTGCTCAGGTAGTTGAATTGGGGCCGGTGAATGCTACCATCCATAAAATAGACGAACATGTGCGGATTAAAGATCTGTATCATCTGGAGCGTATTTATTATCGCCTGCTGGAAAACCTGCTGACATGAACCTGGAACAAGCCTGGCTGGGGCGCGATGACAGCGCTCTGATTACTGTAGATGAACAGCATCGGCTGCTGCCGGCGGTTGCCGAGGCGTTTATTGCCATGCAACAGCAGGCCCGGAAGGCAGGCCAGGATATGCAAATCATTAGCAGCTATCGTAACTTTGACCGCCAGCTGTCTATCTGGAATCGCAAATGGCGGGGCGAATTGCCACTTTATAACCATCAGGGCGAGCAACTGGATGTAGCGTCCTTGTCAGATGAAGATAAGGTATACGCAATACTTATCTGGTCGGCCCTGCCTGGTGGCAGTCGTCATCACTGGGGCACCGATCTGGATGTCTACGATAAAGCCACGGTAGATGCCTGTGGCGGCCAGTTCGATTTGGTTGATGCTGAATACCGCCAGGGTGGTCCATGTTATGCGTTAGCTCAGTGGATGGATAGGCACCTGGCAGACTTTGGTTTTAGCCGGCCCTTTTTGCTGGATAACGGCGGTGTTGCCACCGAATTATGGCACCTTACTCACCGTAGCAGCGCGGCAGAGTTTGAGGCCAGTCGCAATCAACAGGCACTTTATGAATGCTTAAGCAACGCCCCCATGGAAGGTAAATCCACGGTGCTGGCCATGCTGGACAAGTTATTTAGCCGTTTTGTTCTAAATCAGGGAATACAACAGCGATGAGTATGTGGGTCGTTATTGGCATTATTGTCGGTGTACTGGGGATTATAATAAGCAATATAATGTTGCTGAAATACAGCGCAAAATTCAAAATGCCGAAAGCCTATACGCCACCGGAGGCCCCCGGTAAAAAGCAGGCAGAAGCGGATAACAGTGAAAAGCCGGAGCAAAAGCGCTCCGGCCAGGACTAACCCTGTTAAGCCACAGTTACCGCTGTGCCACTGATACTTACCATCAGCATGCTGTTTTTGTCGCCCAGTACTTCGTAATCCAAATCGATACCCACTACGGCGTTTGCTCCCATGCCCAGAGCTTCCTGTTCAAGCTCGCGAAAAGCTATCTGTCGCGCTTTGGTTAACTCATCTTCGTAAGAGCCGGAGCGCCCGCCCACAATGTCACGGATAGAGGCAAACAGATCCTTAAAAATATTGGCTCCCATAATGGCTTCGCCAATCACAATACCGTGATAGCTTTTAATCTCTTTGCCTTCAACGGTTGGTGTTGTCGTTAGTATCATGCTGATTCCTTAAATAATACTTGTTGTAATTGTGCGACCTGACGGGCCGCCTCCGCATCGGTATAGTTTACTGCGGGTAATTTCCCCCACACAGGTGCCGGCCAGGTTGGATCGTCCTGAAAGCGCACCACATGATGAACATGTAACTGGGCCACCACGTTGCCCAAAGCAGCGACATTCATTTTGTGGCCTGCGTAATGCTTCATCATCGCTATAGCTACGGCACGACTTTCGGCACAAAATTGCAGATAATCCTGTTCATCTAAATCGGCGAGCTCCACCAATTGTGGGCGGCGGGGTACCAGAATGAGCCAGGGGTACTGACTATCATTCATTAACAATACTCTGCACAGTGGTAAATCCCCTACTACCAGAGTGTCGGCACTGAGTATCGGGTCCAGTTTAAACATCCAGTTTCTCCACCTTAGTTGGCACCACTGTTAACAATGCCCGTTGACCCATGGCAACCTTTGCATTGGGAAATACTATCGCCTCACCTTCATGTTCAGCCACGTATTTGCGCTCAGGCTCAGAGGCTAAAACTTCTCCTTGCCTGAAATCGGTAAAATTGGGCGTATCATCATCGAAATGTAATTTAAAATCGGCGTGATTACGGTTAATTACCTGATTAACCCGATAAATAAGTAAATTGTCCAGGTTGGCTTCAGGGGCAAAATCCGTTTCGCTTAGCAGGGCAATTAAAGACGCCCGGGCCGCCGCAAAACGCGCCATATCATTTTCACCAAATGGCCGCACTTTACCCAGCTCAACTGTAAAACCACGGGCTTTACAGGTGGCCGTAGAAAAATAACTGAAAGTCGTGGTAGGTGCCGAGGATAACAGGAAGGTATTTACTCCACAGGCCGCCAGGAAGCCAAACTGTTTGGCGCTGTGTTCACGCTCGTCATCAAGGTAAGGCATGACCACAAACTTTTCATTCTTGGAGTCACGGATGGCGGTGTGCAAATCATAGTGGATTTTTTCATCTCCCTCGGCAGCCTTGCTGAAAAAGCGGATGACCGACTCCTCGAGTAACTTTGCGCGCTGGCACTCTGGATTATTCCCCTGCTGCCAAGCGCCACTGAACAGCCGGTTCATGTTTTCTTCGACAAACCGTTTACCAATATTCATGGCTGGCAGATTGCCAAAGATCAACAATACCCGGTGCTTAAGCTGTAGTGTACCGGTGACTACTGCATCCAGAATATCGGAGCAAATCTCTATGGGTGCGGTTTCATTGCCGTGTACACCACAGGAAAGCACGATGTGCTTATTGCCGGCGTTTGTCGGTTCGATAACAATAATACCCGGTGCCGTGACCACCACTTTGTCACCCGAGGGCAACGCCCATTGCCGGGTTTGTACAAAGGTATCGGGCTGAAAACGGGAAAGATGCAGAAACTGGCCATTCTCCAGATCGGAAAGTTCCATATCGAGTCTGTGTTAAGTCCTGAAAATAACGTGGGAGTAGTTTAGCGCGATAGGACAGCGGATAACAGCAGCACAAAAAGTTCTTAGAAAAGAAGTGTCAAGCTTGCGTTTCAGCGCTGTCCTGCGGACACCACTTTACGTCGGAAAGGCGAATTGCCAACAATAATATCGCTATGGGCCAGGCGCACGAATTCATGACGCGGGACCGCCTTGGAAAACAGGTAGCCCTGCCCGGTTGTAATACCTATCTCTCTGAGCACATGCAATTGCTCTATGGTTTCCACCCCTTCGGCAATCACTTCGCAATGTTTAGCATTGCCAATCACCCGGGCCGCTTCAATGATAGCTTTGTTCACCGGGTTATCGCTGAGTTCCATCACGAAGGTTTTATCAATCTTGAGCGCATCCAGAGTAATTTCACGAATGTATGCCAGGTTGGAATACCCTTTACCAAAATCATCCACGGCTATTTTGATTCCCAGCTCACGAAGCTCAGCTAACTGCTTTTTCACCATCAGTGAATTTGACACGGCAATATCTTCTGTAAGCTCGAGCTCAAGACGGGACAGATGGATATTGTATTTGTGACTTAAAGATTTGAGATTAGTAATCAGGCGGGTGTTGTATAACTGTGTGGGGGAAATATTAACTGATAAGGTAATATCAAGCCCCTGCAGGTCAAAATCAACCAGGTCTTTCAAAGCCGTTTCCAACGTCCAGTACCCCAGCTCGTTGATCATGTTGTATGACTCGGCGGCTTCGATTAGCGGCCCGGGAAACAACAAACCGTCTGTCGGATGGTTCCACCTTAGCAGGCATTCTGCCCCAACTATTTCCAGCGTTTGTAAATTGACCTTGGGCTGAAAGTACAGCTCCAGCTCATTTCTGGCCAGCGCCCGCTGTAAATCGGCTTTTAGCGCCAGACTGCGACCGGTCTCGGCCTTATCCATCATGGTCAGCAGGTAAAAGTTTTCGTATTTATTTTCTTTTGCCTGCTTAAGCGCGGTTTCCGCCCGCGAAACAAACAGAGTCAGATCGAATTCGCCCTCGGATTTAGACACTACACCTACATTAAAGTCGGCGATAAAAGCATGCTCGTCGTAATACATGGGCGATTTGAAATGCTCAACCAGAAACTCAAATTGTTGCTGCAGCACCACCGGCGAATGGATACCAGGTAACACCACACCAAACACATCACCGCTAATGCGACCAAATTCAAAATCGTGGTTAAACAGTCCCTGCAATCGGTTAGCAATTTTCAGCAGGAATTGATCGCCCACCTCTATGCCGAAGCTGGTTGTTACATCCGAGAAGCGCACCACATCAATCAACATCAGAGAAAGCTGGTCGTGAAGGCCCCCGCAATGTGCTATTTTATCGATAAAGGCATATCGATTGGGAATGGTTGCCAGCGATAAATGTGTGCGAATCATGCAGTGATAAAATCCTAAAACAAAATAACGCAAGCCATTGATAATAAACTATAGAAACATTGAACACTGCGACATGCAAGCGCAATCACGTATACTTTGGAATACCCTGGTATTATTTACAAATTCGCTTAATCAGCCTACAAAAAAAGCCCCGTTACGGGGCTTTGGAAAAACGAGCAGTTAACCTTTTCGCACCGGGCAGGCATTCAGTTTCCAGATGCGTTCAACGTAATCCCTGATTGAACGGTCGGAAGTAAATTTCCCCATTTTAGCGGTATTAATAATCGCCATTTCCGCCCAGCGTTCTTTGTTACGGTAGGCTTTATCCACCTCTTCCTGCGCCTTGGAATAGGCTTCATAGTCAGCCAGTACAAGATACTGGTCGCCATGGTCCAGCAGGCTTTGCTTAATCGATGCCAGCGCACCGGGTTTACCCGGCGTGAAGTAATCGGTTTCCAGCCAGTCCAGCACCGCTTTAATTTCGGGGTTTTTGTAGTAGTAGTCATACGGCTTGTAGCCCGACGCTTTGAGCGCGTTCACTTCATCTACGGTTAAACCAAAAATAAAGATATTGTCATCGCCCACTTCCTCGGCAATTTCAATATTGGCACCGTCCAATGTGCCGATGGTCACCGCACCATTGAGTGCCAGTTTCATGTTACCGGTACCCGAGGCTTCCTTACCGGCGGTGCTGATTTGCTCTGATACATCAGCAGCGGGGATCATCTTCTCGGCCAGCGACACACGATAGTTAGGCAAAAACGCCACTTTGAGTTTTTGATTCACCCGTGCATCGTTATTGATTTTATCGGCCACTTTGTTAATGGCGTAGATAATATCTTTAGCCAGTTTATAACCCGGTGCTGCTTTCGCGCCAAAGATAAATACCCTTGGGTGCATATCGTAATCCGGGTTTTCCAGCAATCTGCGATAAAGTGCCATAATGTGCAGTAACGCCAGATGCTGACGCTTGTACTCATGCAGACGCTTTATTTGCACATCAAAGATCGCATTCGTGTCTACATCAAAGCCCAGCGACTCTTTAATCTCGGCGGCCAGCAATTGTTTATTTTGCTGCTTCACCTGCATAAATTGCTTCTGGAAGGTTTTATTGCCCGCGTATTTTTCCAGCCCTTCCAGCTTTTTAAGATCCAGCGGCCAGTCGGCTCCCACTTTTTTGTCAATGAGTTTGGATAAGGCCGGGTTACAGGCTTTTAGCCACCGACGCGGCGTAATACCGTTGGTGACGTTGGTCAGCTTACCTGGCCACAAAGCGTCAAATTCCGGGAACAGATTTTGTTTAACCAGACGCGAATGCAGTTCAGCCACGCCGTTAACAGCAAACGAACCAATGACAGACAGATGTCCCATGCGGACCATCTTCTCATTACCTTCTTCAATAATCGATAATCTGGCTTTTACGGCATTATCGCCCGGCCACTTTTTATCAACCTCTTTCATGAAGCGATGGTTAATTTCATAAATGATTTCCAGGTGACGCGGCAGGATCTTCTCCAACATACGTGCCGGCCATCTTTCCAGCGCCTCTGGCAGCAAGGTATGGTTAGTATATGCAAACACCTTGGTACAAATACCCCAGGCTCTATCCCAGTCCAGTTCAGCGCGATCAACTAAGATACGCATCAGCTCCGGAATAGCGATAGCCGGGTGGGTGTCGTTTAACTGGATAACCACCTGATCAATAAAACGGCTCCAGTCATCACCGTGCGCCCGCTTGTAACGGCGAATAATGTCTTTCAGTGAACAGGCACAAAAGAAATACTGCTGGATCAGACGCAGCTCTTTACCCGCTTCAGTTTCATCATTCGGGTATAACACTTTGGAGATAGTTTCTGCCCGCACGTTTTCGACCTGTGCATCTACGTAACCACCGGCATTAAATACATCCCAGTTAAAGTAACCTGATGATTTACTTTGCCATAAACGCAAGACGTTAACGGTTTTACCGCCGTAACCTACTACCGGAATATCCCATGGGATACCTTTCACTATGTGGCCCGGGTGCCATTCTTTCTGGATCCGGCCATTTTCGCCGTATTTGGTTTCTACATAGCCATATAAGGAGACTTCCTGAATCGACTCAGGTCGGCAGATTTCCCACGGGTTGCCATAATCACGCCAGCTATCGGGACGCTCAATTTGCGCGCCGCCCTGAATCTCCTGGCGGAATAAGCCGTGTTCGTAATGAATACCATAACCAATAGCAGGTAGTTCCATGGTGGCTAATGAGTCGATAAAACAAGCGGCCAGACGACCCAGACCACCGTTACCCAGCGCCATGTCAGGCTCTTCTTCCAAGACATCGCTCAGGCTAACCCCCAGTTCATTGAGCGCATCATTAGCGACCTCAAACAAACCAAAGTTTTGCAGGTTATTAGACAGTAAGCGGCCCATCAAAAACTCGGCCGAGAAATAATGTACTGCACGGGTATCATTCAGATAATGGGTTTTCTGGGTTTTACGGATCCCTTCCAGCACTTGCTCCTGCATAGCTGAGCAGGTTGCCTTCCACCATGCATGGTTATTGGCTTTGTTCTCATCTGTACCTAAAGTACAGTGCAGGTGCTTAACAACCGCAGCTTTGAATTCACTTTTGTTGATGGTCACATTGCGTTCAACGTTGGGTTTCTTGGCGCTCATGTGTGGTTCTCACTATAGATGTCTGGTTAACAGTAAAATGTAATTTAATTACAGTTCTATAGTTCAAATATAACAGCAAAGGAATAGCTTGTTTGTAAAATATTTGTTAAAAATAGAAAAATCCAGCGTACTTTTTAATCAAAACGCCGGACCTTAACATTAACTTTACAATTATTAATAACTAAAAAGGCTACTTTATAATTTTCGCCACCAGTTGCTCTGCTTCCTTGATGAGTTCCTGTAAGTGAGTTTCACCATTAAAGCTTTCTGCATAAATCTTATAAATCTGTTCGGTACCAGATGGGCGGGCAGCAAACCAGCCATTCTCAGTAGAGACTTTCACACCGCCGATTGCGGCATTATTCCCTGGTGCGTGAGTCTGTACATTGGTGATCGGCTCACCGGCCAGCGATTCGCTGGTTACCACACTGGCGTCCATTGCTGACAGTTTTGCTTTCTCTTCCAGGCTGGCTGCCACATCAACACGTTGATAACAGGGTGAACCAAATTTCTCGGTCAGTGCCTGGTAATGTTCGCCTGGATCTTTACCGGTGACGGCCAGAATTTCCACCGCCAGTAAACACATAATGAAACCGTCTTTGTCGGTCGCCCAGGTCTGTCCGTCACGCTGCAGATAAATACCACCGGCACTTTCCTCGCCTGCAAACCCAAGCGTGCCATCTGACAATCCCTCAACAAACCATTTAAAGCCCACGGGCATTTCTGCCAGCTCGCGACCCATATCACCCACCACGCGATCGATCATTGAACTGGATACCAGCGTTTTGCCTACTTTCAGGCTGGCGTCCCACTGCGGGCGATGCTGGTACAGGTAATTAATAGCGACCGCAAGGTAATGGTTGGGATTCATCAGGCCGCTGCTGGGGCAAACAATACCATGGCGGTCAAAATCCGGGTCGTTACCCCAGGCCAAATCAAACTTATCTTTTAGCTCTATCAGCCCGGCCATGGCATAAGCCGAGGAACAGTCCATACGTAACTTACCGTCTTTATCGCGGCGCATAAAACCAAACTGGGGGTCGACCTGTGGATTAACCACGGTAATATCCAGCCCGTAGTGTTCAGCCAGATATTTCCAGTAACCCACACCGGCGCCACCAAGCGGATCGGTGCCCAGCTTTAAACCTGCCTTGGCGATGGCCTGCATATCCACAACTTCAGCCAGCTCCTCAATATAAGGCACCATAAAATCTTCTGCTGACACGAAGTCAGAGGCCATGGCCGCTTTTAAGTCGATGCGCTTAACGTCTTTATTGTTATTCGCAATCAGGCTGTTAGCCCGTTCCTGAATGATTTTGGTTACATCACTATCGGCTGGTCCACCGTGCGGCGGGTTGTATTTAAAGCCGCCATCAGACGGCGGGTTGTGTGAGGGCGTGATGACAATGCCATCAGCAAGGCCTTCACTGCGACCGCGGTTGTAACGAATAATAGTGCGGGAAATAACCGGCGTTGGGGTGTAGCCTTTTGAATCGTTATCGTCGCGTTGAATCACAACCGCCACATTATTAGCACTGAGCACTTCGATAGCCGTAATCATCGCCGGTTCTGAGAGCGCGTGGGTATCCTTACCAATAAACACCGGGCCGGTAATTTGCTGATGCTCGCGATACTCTGCCAGTGCCTGGCAAATTGCAGCAATATGCATATCGTTAAAGGTAGTCAGGGTCGCCGTGCCGCGATGGCCCGAAGTGCCGAAGCTAACCGCCTGAGCAGGGTCGGTGGCATCCGGTTGATAGCTAAAATACTGGCTAACCAGTTGGGCCACATTAATAAGCTGCTCAGGAGCAGCCGCCTTACCAGCTTGCGGGTGTAACGCCATGAAAATTTCCTTTTGTAAGTCGTTAAATCACATCATTGTTTACGAATCAAAGGTTTCGCTAACGGTTTCCACTACCTTATCGTCATATCCTAAAATCTGCAAAACCTGGCTCAGCATAGCCAGTTTTTTCGCCGTGTTGTTGTTAGTCACTACCCAAAAACCACTGTCCGGAATTGCTTTTGGATTAGTACTACTGCCGGATTTGAGCAGTTCTTCTTTGCTGCTGGCAAAGTACTTACGGTTTTTCCCGATAATCGATTCAACTTTGGCAAAGTCGCCCGGGTGCTGCAGATAAATTTGTTGCAGAATAAACAGGAACTGATCGACCCGTTTATCGAACTGGCTAAGAGCATCTTTATTAACGCGCAGAAGTAAGTCATCGCCAGACACCGCCGGCTCACAGGTTGGTGTTACCGGCGCAGGCGCTGGTTTTGCTTTTTGGGTGGTTTTAACAGGCGGTGGGGCAACCGGCTCCGCGACAGTTTCCACCTGAGCGGGAGCTGCTGATGTAGCTGGAATCGACGCGCCACTGGTTACTACAGTAGTTACTATTCCGGGTTCGTCGATCAGTAACCGACGTAAAATTTCACAAGCACTCTCACCAATATGTTTTGTCTGGCTGGCGATAAACGCATACAGCTCATCATCTATTTCTATTGTTTTCATACATACTACTTCCATTTTTTGGCGGTCATTATAGTCAACCCAGCTAAGGATCGCAGCACTTTATACAGACAACTTCCACCGATCGCCAATCGACTGACTAAAATCTCTGCCAGCTGTGCCACTCTTTCCTATACTTAAGTATCAGGACAATCACCTAAGTTGCTGTTTATATTTGCTAGAGTAATCCTGCTAATGGAATTAACGTATAAAAACTAAAGCGCTAAAACCGGACATTATCATGCATACAGATCTCTCACCGGCACTGGCTTATCTCAATAGCCAGGTCCTTGGTAAGCAACATCAGATTAAGCTCGCGGTTAGCTGTCTGCTGGCAAACGGTCACTTACTGATAGAAGATTTACCCGGGATGGGGAAAACCACACTCTCCCATGCTTTAGCAACGGTGTTTGGATTGCACTTTTCCCGCATTCAGTTTACCTCGGATCTGCTCCCCGCCGACATGCTCGGGGTCAATATTTACAATACCCGGCAGGGCGAATTTGAATTTCATCAGGGTCCTGTATTCAGTCAGGTGATCCTGGCTGATGAAATTAACCGGGCCAGTCCGAAAACGCAAAGTGCACTGCTCGAGGCCATGGAAGAAAATCAGGTCAGCATAGACGGCCGAACTCATTCACTGCCCTCGCCGTTTTTCGTTATTGCCACACAGAATCCCAGTTATCAGGCCGGCACCTACCCGCTGCCAGAGTCTCAGCTTGACCGCTTCTTAATGCGTATCAGCCTCGGCTATCCCGATGGGGAAGCTGAAAAGCGCATGCTGCGTGAATCGGCAGGTGTCAGCAGCCATCACCAAAAACCAGCCAGTCAAGCCTTAAGTGCAGAACAATTACAGGCGATTCAAGCGCAGGTCAGGGACATTCATGTAAGCGATCCGATGTTGGATTACCTGCTACGACTGGTAAATCAAAGCCGTGATAGCAGCGAGTTTCCCTACCCGCTATCTCCCCGAGCCAGTAAAGCACTAATGCGCGCCGCGCAGGCCTGGGCACTGCTGCATCAAAGGGATTTTGTACTGCCTGAAGATTTACAGGCAATCTTTACCGCTGTTGCCGAGCACCGCCTGCGTGGCAGTCAGACCGACTACCGTGATGACGGCTTGCTGAGCCAGCGTATTCTTGACCTTACCGATCCACTCGCTGCCTGATGGTCTCGCGCCTAAAACGGTCGGTTTACGATCTGCAAAACCGTTGGCTGCAGCGGCGGATACCGCCCAGCCCCCGCTATCAGCTAAATCTGAAAAACGTATTTATTTTTCCCAGCCGGTTTGGCTTTGGCTACCTGCTAACCTGTGTGGGATTGTTTATTCTAGGCACCAACTATCAGAACAACCTGATGCTGTTATTGTGCCAGTTTCTGCTGGCTATCTTCTTACTGCATTTATTTGTCAGCTATCGTAACTTTACCGCCGTGTCACTATCGTTAAAGGATATCCAGCCAGTCTATGTTTCAGAGCACGCCCTGTTGTGTTTACAGTTGCATGTAAATAATGAGGACATGCCCTTTTACGGTGGTTTACATATTCGACTGCGAGGCACTTCTCTGGCGTTGCTGCATCGGCGCGCAGATCAGGATCGCGAGGTGAAATTACTGCTTCCCGCCGCACAACGCGGTATCTTTCGCTTACCGAGAATTACCCTGTCATCAACCTACCCACTAGGGCTGTTTCGCTGCTGGACACACCTTGATTTTAATAAGTCGCTGGCCATTTACCCCAAACCCATTGCCTCAGCGTTAAAGCTAACCTCCACAGACGCCAGTCAGGGCAATACCGCCGGCAATGTGGCCGGTATTGATGAGTTTGACAGCTTGCGCACTTTTAAGCCCGGTGATCCGATGAACAGAGTGGCCTGGAAACAAGCTGCCAAAGGCGGCGAACTAAGTACAAAAACCTTTAATCAGGCCCAGCAGGAAGGCGGCTGGCTAAGTCTGGAGACTTATGCCGGTGAACCACTGGAGAGGGCACTGGGTTTGCTTACTTATCAGATTAACCGGTTATCTTCCCAGCAACATGTTTTCGGCCTGAGTCTTGGCAACCAACGTATCGAACCTTCCACCGGAGAGACGCACAAGCACCATTGCCTGAAATCACTGGCCCGTTACCGGCAGCCCGAGCAAGACTATGCAGCCGATTGATAAACCTATCCGCAACCAAACAGCCAGTGCACTCATCGCTCTGGTATTTTGTGTATTAAGCCTGAGTCTGTTTGAGCCACTGTTATTTTGGGTATTACTGATCTCCCTGTGCGCTACGGGTATTCGACTTGTCATGTATTTTGGCTGGTATCAGCCCATGCCGTCGCTACGCACCATTAACCTGCTGGGCTTATTGTGTTGCTTGTGTCTGGGATGGTTCAGCCTGCAAATTGGTCTGTTACTTACCATGGTCAATCTGCTGATCCTGGCTGGCGCCTTAAAGCTCATCATACTCAACCGGCCACGGGATTTGTTTCACTTGTTTTGTACCTGTCTGTTTATTATTGGCATGGGCTTTACCTTTCATCAGTCAGTCGTCATGACGTTATTTTATGGCCTGCTAACCTTATCGTTGTTAGTCGCCCTTGGTCGCTACTTTTCACCGTCCCAGCACTTGCCCTGGCATATCAAACGGCTGTCGGTGATGAGTGTACAGGCACTTCCTATTGCAATTTTATTGTTTCTGATATTGCCCAAACTACCTCCCTTGTGGAAAATGCCGGTGTCGAAAAGTACCGAAACCGGTTTAACCGATACGGTGAGCCCGGGGGACATTGCTAATCTGACCCAATCCAGCGACCTGGCCTTCAGGGCAACGTTTAGTGGCGCCATCCCGCCACCGCCGGAACGATACTGGCGGGCCCTGACACTGGAGTATTTTGATGGAAAACAGTGGTCTGTCAGCCCGTTGCGCAAGCAGGTACGCGAGCAATATCGGTTACTCAATAACGAGTTTAAACCCCGGGTAAGTGGCAGTTGGTGGGAGTATGAGGTGATCACCGAACCCACCAGCAAGCACTGGTTATTCAGCATTGACGTAGGTATACCTGACGATCTGAGCAGTTCACAAGCCATCTGGCAAAGCAGCGATTACTCGTTACTCAGCGAAACACCGGTTACCTCACGGCGAGCTTACCGGCTGCGCTCTTATCCCACCACGCCAATGGACCAAACCCTGTACAGCATAGACAGCCGGTTAAATCTGCAGCTACCGAATAATACAGCGGTGAATCCGCAAACCCAGGCCTGGGCCGAACAATTAGCCGTCGAACATGCCACGCAGGTTGAAAGAGTGCAGGCTGTGTTGGATTATTTTGTCGACCAGGGCTTCCGTTACACCCTTACACCGCCGCCCATGCCGGATCACCCCATTGATGATTTTCTGTTCATCCATCAGGAAGGCTTTTGTGCTCATTATGCCAGTGCCATGAGCTATGTACTGCGTTTGCTGGGCATTCCGGCCAGGATGGTAGCCGGGTATCATGGCGGCGAATCGTTACAACCAGATGTGCTTAGTGTTTATCAGTATGATGCCCATGCCTGGGTAGAAGCGTGGCTGGACGGCCGCGGCTGGGTACGTTTTGATCCCAGCGGTATTATCGCTCCGGCCCGGCTTGAACTGGGGTTGCAGCAAGCCGTAGAGGAAGAGTCGTTTCTGGCCAACAACCAGATGGCCAGATTGCAACAGCTGCCGCTGTTTGCCGAGCTACGCAACCTTTATAGTTTACTGGATTATCAGTGGAGCCGCTGGGTGCTTGGATTCGATGCTGAACGCCAGCAAAACCTGTTAGCGCTGTTGCTGGGCAAGGTGACCACTCAGCGTATCATGATCCTGATGCTGGGAATATGCCTGGTGATCGGGTTGCTGCTGGCGTTGTACTTCATCCCGCACTGGCAGCGTAAACGCCCACCAGCCAATCTGCGCTGGTTTCTGCAAGCTGCCCAAAAAGCAGAGCAACTTACCGGACTCGAACGCCACAATGACGGTCCGGAATACTTTGCCGAACGTGCAGCTCCGCGACTATCTGCCCAATCGGCTAGTCAGTTTAAGGCAATCTGTCAGGCTTTTATCGCCTTACATTACGCGCGCGATGGTGAGGCCAGCGCCCAAAGCAATGCCTTTATTACCCAGTGCAAAACGTTTATCCGCCAGGCTAAGGCGATATAACCGCTACGCTTTAGCAGTAACGGCTTAACAGATAATTAAGGTGGGCCCGTACTTCCGGCCATTCTCCCTGGCGCAGGCTGAACATAACTGTATCGCGTATGGTGCCGTCACGGCGCCTCTGATGGCCGCGGATCACACCGTCTTTTTTCGCCCCCAAACGCTCTATGGCCCGCTGACTGGCATAATTGTAATTATCGGTGCGCCACCCTACTACGTTGCAATTCAGTACGTCGAAGGCGTGGGACAGCATTAGCAGTTTGCAGGTGGTATTGACGTGCGTTCGCTGAGCACTTTTGGCATACCAGGTATAGCCAACTTCAAGACGCTTAACCTCCGGCAGAATATCGTGATAACTGGTTGTTCCCAGCACGTTTCCTGTTCGCTGCTCGATAACCGCAAACGCAAACCGTTCGCCGGCGTCGCGACTGCGCAGTGCAGCGCCAATATAATCCGCCGTGTCATCAGGCTCAGGTACCGAAGTCACCCGCAGTTGCCATAATTCGCCGTCAGCGGCAGCAGCCTTTAAACCTGCCTCGTGAGCGCCCTCCAGTGGCACCAGCTCCACGCCGTTAGCGCTAAGGGTTACTGCTTCAACAAAGGTCGTCATGCCATGCTCTCAATAATTAATAGTATCCGCTTAGCTTCCCTGCTCGCTGAGCGGTTGATTAACTTTCATACTGCCATATTCATCATAATCCGGGTACAAACTAATGGTGTCAACTTTGCCGGCAACCACCCACAGTGACACATCCTTGTCGGCCAACAGGTAGTCCTGGCCAAACTCATCGAAATCATCATCCAATTCCAGCTCAGGAAACATTAAGCGTATTTCCAGAATCGATTTACCAATAACACATTTGCCTTCCAGCTCAGCTTCGGTGGATGAGACCGAAATCGTTCCGAGCACAAAATTATCGCAGGATGAGAAACTCAGCTCAGTACCGTTGGCGTATTGCCAAACCACATCCCGCTCTTCCAGGCTGTCGCACAGTGGGTGGAAATGGTATATGTCTTGTGGTTGTCCCCAGGCATCGCGCACCTGGGTCATGGTCATGCCAAAATATAACCGGTCTATTCCGGCTTGTGGATAAATTTTCACTGCTGCTCATGACTCATAAAAGCGTAGTATCTACGTTGATTTACCGCCCTTGTACAGTAACGTCTTACAAAATGCCAGCACCAAATGCTGCCTCGCGTTCGCCACGGGTAAGGTGATAGCCATGGTTAACCCCTGCCTCACTAGCAAATGCGCTATCGTGACTCACTAAAATGAAACCGCCCTGATACTGGTTAAGCGCCTCTGCCAACATGATTTTGGCGTATAAATCCAGGTGATTATCGGGTTCATCGAGTAACAAAAACGGCTGCTCTGGCTGATGACTGACGATTAACATGGCCAGTTTCATCTTTTCTCCGCCACTTAAGGTTTCGGCCTGGTTAAAAACACTGTGCCGACGAAAGCCGATACCAGCCAGTAATGTGCGAGCTTCAGACTCGTTTAAGTGCGGGCACTGCTCCAAAAGATTATCCAATACACTAAGCGTGGGTATCACCAAGCTAAAATGCTGATCGAGATAACACAGCGCAGTATTAACATGCAGCTCACCAGCTTGCAGCGGGAGTTGGCCCGTCAGTGTTTTTAGTAACGTGGATTTGCCACTGCCGTTACCGCCCTGCAGATGCAGCTTGTCGCTCTCCCCAACCTTTAGGTTAACAGGTTGCGAGCAGCCAAATGCCAGCACGCCGTTAAGAATTGTAATGGCCTTTTTATTGCCCGCATTAGCTGATTGTAAATAAATAGCCTGTTTTTGCGTTATGCATTGCGCTGCCTGCAACTGGTTGGCTCTTTGTTGTAACTGTTTTTGCCTGCCGTCGATATTTTTATTGCGGCTGGCGGCACTGGCTGTCGCGCGGTCCTTTTGTTTATCCAGTATACATTTGGCCTGACTGCCCCGCAGTTTTTGCCCCTGAGTGGCCCGTTGCGCAGCCTTCTCCAGGTTGCGCTGCGCTTGTTGCTGCATTTGTTTCTGCTGCTTTTGCAGTGTTTCAATCTGGCGGTTTAGTGCCTGCTCATGTAGCCGTTTTTGGTTCGCATAATAGCCGTAATTACCGCCATATACCGTTACACCCGATTGATTAAGCTCCCAGATTTCTGCCATTCCCTGCAATAATTCTCGGTCGTGACTTATCAGCAATACCGCTGCAGCAGTGGATTGGATCTGCCCTTGTAACCAACGCCGGGCACGGCGATCCAGATGGTTGGAAGGCTCATCAAGGATTAACAGGCTATGATCAGCCTGAAATAGTTGCCACAACTGCAGTATCGTCAGTTGACCGCCACTGAGGGTTGCGCATCGGGTTTGCAGATCATCAGGCAGTCCCAGCGCTTTAAGCTGGCTGGCTAGTTGCGCAGGTAAATCCCATTGTTCGCCGACTGTCTCAAACAAATAATCACTGCATTCACCGGCAGTAATTCGCAGGATCGCGTCAATGACCGGCGCCACACCAAGCACTTCGGCAATCGTCGCTTCACTCGTCAGTAAGTGTGAAGGTTGCTGGCGGAACACACCAATATCGGCATGACACGTAACCGTGCCACCGGAAGGCTTCCGCTCACCACTTAATATAGTGGCCAGCAGTGATTTACCGGCGCCGTTATGACCCACCAGTCCCACCCGACGGCTGGACATCGACACTGAAACAGAATGAAAAAGCGTGTCGCCCGCAGGCAGTTGATAACTAAGATTGTGTGCTTGAAGTATCGGCATGAGCGCCTCCCGAAAAGCGGGCTTCAGCTTAGCAGCACATGCAAAGAGTAAGAGGCAGTATCGCGCCTGTAAAACGCCATACCAATACGACAGTGAGCTACGCCGACTAACCCTGTTGATCCAAAAAATAACAATAAAAATGGATGACAGGCTTAGTTGTTCATGATGGCGCTAACTCCGAATAATGTAGTGCGCAGAATTTAACCAACAGCAACGACTTTTGCAAGGCCTCACAACAATTTGTTACAGATTCGGCGCTTATATAAGCAGCTAAACAGCAAAGAAAAAACAACGAACAACGATAAATATTTATTGTTTTTCGATAAATATTTATTGCAAAAGAAAAAACTAACGCTAAACTAATAGTCAGCATAATTAAACAAGGAAACGACCATGACAAGTCAGGAATCATCAGACATTATGAATACCAGCAGCCCGTTACCGCCACCTAAATACACCCTACAACTCAAAATATGTTTCGATCTGCTTTATTACTTCAGTCTGTTTTTAATGCTTGTAGGGATTGGGTTTATCCTGGTTGTCGGATTAAATATTCCTGCCGACATCAGTGAACGTCATACCGATATTCAGTACTGGTTTAACGCCAAAATGCTGCCTGCTGGAGAAACGGATCCTGCCGTCAGCGAAGTTATTCTGGCCCATGGTATGTTAAAGCTTAATAACACTACGGGTTATGCCGCCTGGTTTATCGCCAACATCGAAACAGTCTTTAATGGCCTTATTACGCTGCTGGGGCTGTATAACCTGCGCAAATTATTTGCCAATCTGTCCAGCCACCGCACTTTTGAGCCATCCAATGTTTGGTATATAAAACGACTGGGTTACATTGTATTGAGTTACTGTATATTAACGCCGGTCATTACCTACCTGTGTGGCTTGGCTATCCTCACCGATATCGGGGAGTTTCATGAACAACTGCAACTCTCCCCGTACTTTTCTTTTCCTTTTGAAGGTCTGTTAGTTGGCGTGGCATTATTAGTGTTAGCACAGATTATTAACGACGCCACGGCAATGAAACAAGAACAATCACTGACCATATAATGATGTCTAAAACGATTAAAATAAATCTCGATATGGTGATGCTGCAACGCAAGATGTCACTTACTGAATTGTCTGAACGCGTTGGTATCACCATGGCTAACCTTTCAACCCTGAAAACCGGCAAAGCCAAAGCGATACGATTCTCTACACTACTGGCATTGTGTGAGGCACTGGATTGCGAACCGGGCGACCTTATTCAACTGGAAGAAGATTAACCTTAGCCCTGCCCCTGCCAGCAAACCGGGATTTACCGCCATCTGTCGGCCCCGGTTTGACTTTACTGACTTTCTCTCGTTTACTGCCCTTTGCTCGACCTACTATAAAAAATGACGACAAAGTGAATAACACCATGAAAAAACGAACTATTGTCGGCATGAGTCTGTTGCTCATGTCCTTCCATTCCATGGCTAAATCCGGCTATTACCGCGACCCGGACCTGCACGATAATCAGGTGGTATTTACCGCCGAAGGCGACCTCTGGCTGCATGACATAACAAGCACTACCACCCGCCGCCTGACCACCAACCTGGCGCAGGAACAACAAGCGTCCTTTTCATCGGATGGTAAACAGGTAGCGTTTACCGCTAACTATGAGGGCGCAACAGAAGTGTATGTGATCCCCACCGAAGGCGGACTGGCCAGGCGGGTAACGTTTGAGAACAGTTATGTGTATCTGCAGCAGTGGACCAGCGACGGAAAACTGCTGTATAGCACTAATACCCGGGTAGGCCCCACCAACAACTGGTCGTTAAAACAGGTGGATCCGGATACCCTGAATACCGAGGAAGTGCCGGTTGCCGATGCCATTGAAGGTGTGATTGACGAAGCCTCTGCCACGCTTTATTTCACCCAGTTTGGCCTGCAGGTGTCACGCGACAACGCTCGTTATTATCGCGGTGGTGCCCAGGGCGAATTGTGGCGTTACAAGCTGGGCAGCCAGACCGAAGCGCTGCTGCTTACCGACGCCCACGACGCTTCGGCTCGCGAACCTATGGTGGCTGGCGATAAGCTTTATTTTGTGAGTAATCAAAACGGTAACGACAACCTGTGGGTGATGTCGGCTACCGGTAAAAACGCCAAAGCGCTTACCAACTTTCAGGACTACCCCATTAAACGGGCCAAGCTCGATAATGGCCGGATTATTTTTCAGCATGGCGCTGACCTTAAAATCTACGACATTGCCAAACGCCGCACCCGCACGCTGGACATTGCCCTGAGTGGCGACTTTCCTCAGCTACGGGACAACTGGCTGACTAAACCCACCAAATACCTGACTTCACTGGATTTTAATGCCGACAACAAACAGGTCATGATTACCGCCCGCGGCCGCCTGGCAATCGCCAGCACTGATGGTAAACGCCTGGTAGAAATTGATACACCCGCAGCTTCGCGCTCCCGTAAAGCGATTTTAAGTCATGACGGTAAATGGGTGTATGCCATAAATGATGCCAGTGGCGAAATGGAAATCTGGCAGTTTGCTGCCGATGGTTCATCCGAGCGCAAACAGCTCACCAAAGACGCCAGTATTAGCCGCTGGCAACTGGTGTTATCGCCCGACGGTGAAAAGCTCGCCTACGACGACTTTAACGGTGATTTGTGGATCCTCGATATCAATACAGGCGATACTGAAAAGCTCTACGCCGGCCAGACCGAAATGAGCCCCTACGCCGATATTGTGTTTAGTGCTGATAGTCAGTTACTGGCTATTACCACCAGTAAGCTCGGCGATGAACGCCAGCGTATTTATGTGCATAACTTTGCCGAAAACCGCGGCGAGGTGCTGACCAGCGACAAATACAACTCATACTCTCCGGCCTTTAGTCAGGACCAGCAATGGCTGTACTTCCTGTCGGACCGGGAATTTACCCCCACTACCGGTTCGCCCTGGGGCGACCGCAACATGGGGACCACCTTTGACCGCCGCACCCAGATTTTCGCCTATGCACTTAAAGCCGACGCAACCTTCCCTTTTCAAAAGCCTACCGAACTGACGGCACAGGCTGAACCGGAAGAAAACAACGACAGCGAGGAAGCTGACAAGACACCTGAGGCGCCACTGGTCGACTGGGAGCAGTTAACTAACAGACTCTGGCAGGTACCGGTGAGTCCCGGTAACTATAGCGACCTGGCAGCCAACGCCAAATACCTGTATGTCAGGGATCGGGTTACTGAGCCCGGCAGCAAACCGGTGCTTAAAGCCATTGAGCAAACACCGCATCATAAAACCAGCACCTTTACCGCTGGCCTAAGTGACTACAAACTCAGTAATGATGGCAAAAGTATGCTGGTGTTAAAACAAAGCAGCAATAACGATCAGATTTATATTGTGAGTGCCGGCAGTAAATTTCCTTCAGACACCACCGATCAAAAAGCCGATGTGTCAGCGTGGAAGTTACGCATCGATCCGCAGCAGGAATGGCAACAACTGTTTCACGATGCGTGGCTGATGCATCGTGATTACTTTTACGACAAAGCCATGCGTGGCGTTGACTGGGCAGCGATAAAAGAAAAATACCAGCCACTGGTTGCGCGGATCACCGACCGCGCCGAACTGAATGATGTGCTAGGTCAGATGACCGGTGAGCTTAATGTGTTGCACTCACAGGTGTATGGCGGCGACGCACCGCAGGAGCCTGATCGCCCCTCGCCGGCCAGTTTAGGGGCCAATTTGCTGCAAACCGATGAGGGCGTACAAATTGCTAGTATTTACCAGTACGACAACGAAGTGCCTGCCAAAGCCTCGCCGCTGTTAAAACCCGGTACCGATGCCAAAGAGGGTGACATTATTACCAGTATTAATGCCCGCCCGGTTGCCACACTCGCTGAATTAAATCAGGCTTTGCTTAATCAGGCTGACCGTCAGGTACTGTTGGGCCTGAGCCGCAATGGTGAAGCCCTGCAAACCATTGTGTACCCGGTGAGTAATCGCACCGATGCCCGCCTGCGCTACCAGGACTGGACAACCCGCAACCGCCAGAAAGTAGAACAGGCCGACCCGGATATTGGCTATCTCCACCTGTATGCCATGGGCAGCAATGATGTGTCGGATTTCGCTCGCGAGTTTTACGCGGCCTACAAGAAAGACGGCCTGATCATTGATGTACGCCGTAATCGCGGCGGCAATATCGATAGCTGGATTTTAGAGAAGCTGCTGCGTAAAGTCTGGATGTTCTGGACCAGTGGTAACCGCGAGCCGAATACCAACATGCAACAGACTTTCCGTGGGCACCTGGTGGTACTGGCCGACCAATACACCTACTCCGACGGTGAAACATTCACCGCGGGCGTAAAAGCCATGGATTTAGGGCCGGTGATCGGCAAACAAACCGCTGGTGCCGGCATTTGGTTGCGCGGCAGAAACCGTCTGGCCGATAACGGCATGGCGCGGGTAGCGGAGTTACCGGTGTTCGCCGAAGATGGCCGCTGGATCACCGAAGGGCTCGGTATTGCACCGGATATCGAAGTAGACAACCTGCCTCATGCCACTTTTATGGGTGAAGATGCACAGTTAGATGCCGCTATTGAGTATCTGCAGCAGCGTATCGAGCAGCATCCGGTAAAACCACTATCGCCTAAGGCCTATCCCGACGTGACTGACCCCGCAGAGGACATTGAGCCATAACGAAAGCTGCGCGGCCTTGTAAAACAGGGCTGCGCTCTCTCATTGCTACGACGTAATCGCCGCAACCACTTTATACAGGGTGAGCTCTGCGGAAAGTAAATCCACCTGCGCCTCAATGGCTTTTAATTTTGCCTTGAAAACGCCCGACTCCCTGGCATTTAGCTTAAACATATCGCTGTCTCCGGCATCAAACCGTTTACGCTCAAGCTGCGACAAGGTCACCGCCAGCTCAGCATTTTGCTGTTGCAGTGCCAGCACTTCATGGGCCTGCTGCCAGTAAGCATAGGCTTGTTCAAATTGCTGATTGAGCTGGTCCTGAGCTAACGTTACTTCATACTCCAGCACTTTAAGTTTAGAGCGCATGGTCGCCTGTTCAGCTTTGGCTTTGCGGTTACCCAGGGTATAAGAGAACGTCAGTCCGATTTTACCTTCGGTTTCAGCCAGTGATGTCGGGCCGCTGCCCATATCTTTCGCCACCAGCGCCTTTACATCGAGCTTGGGCAACAATTGGTTTTCTGCCAGTCGAAATTTATTCTGCGTGACACTCTGCTCCGTGCGCAGCACCGCTAATGCCGGGTGTTGCGTTATGGCATTCCGTAGCCGTGCTACCTGCGTTGGTGTAATGTTAAACGGCCACTCAATATCCTTTGGTAGTGCTGCATCGCTGGCAATCACCTGTGATTGGCCATTACTGTTACGCCAATAAAAGGCCAGAGCCTGTGCCGAGGCACGCTGAGTTTGATGCAGTTGCGACAATGCCAGTTGCTGCTCCAGAATACTGGCTTCAAACTCCGTGAGATCGACCTCGGCTAAATCGCCGCGCTCCAATCGGGTAGAGAGCCCTTCGCGTCGGTATTTCAGGGTGCCAAGTAATTCCTCTACCGCCGCAATTTTAAGGCTCACTTCGTACCACTTTAAATACTGGCTGAGGCCCTTATACAAAAAATCGTTCATGCTCAGAGCCAATTCAGCCTGGTACTGTTCTATGGCTAACGCGGCATTACTTACGCCTACCCGGCGCTTATCGATACTGCGGTTTTGCAACAATGACAGTGCCACACCAATACTGGCTTCACCGCCAGATAAGGTATTGTACTGCTCCTCGTAAACCGGAAAATCACCACTGGCAACACGGTACTCACTGATAAGCTTGGCATTCATGTTACCCAGAGGTTTTACAAAGCGCTGGGCCGCGGCAGAGCCGTCGTAATAGCCAGCCACACGGCCGCTGACATCCTGTTCAATGCGCCCATCGAATTCGCTTTGGGCGCTATCCAGGCCGTAAACCAGCTGATTATTTTTCTCGTTCAGCACATTCACGTAAGGATGCAACTGCTGCATATTATTGATAAGCGAAGGGACCGTGGGCAGTATCTGCTCAGCCTTAAGTGACGTACCAGTGAAAGCCAGCAGTGCCACCGCTAACATGCGTTTAGTCATTGCTACCCCCTACCAGCCTGGACCAGACTGACTGGCCTGAGTGGCCGGTTTCTGGGGCGGGAAGTTGTTCAGCTGTCGCCACAATTCATAACCCAGGCGCACTTCTTCCAGCAGGATCCAGGCTTTCACCCGACTGCCTAAGCGGGCAATATTTTCCTCCGGCCAGGGCATCTCGGTTTCATCGGGTCTGATCCACACCTGAAATGCACCGGTAGCATCCGCGACGGGTTCTACGTAGGTCACTACACCGCCAAAAGTACCAATGGCGGTGCCCGGCCAGCCGCTAAACTGAAAGACTGGCCAGCCCTCAAACTGCAGGCGGGCTTTTGCGCCAGGCTTCACCAGTGGCGCATCCAGCCCGCTAATGATCACCCTTACCGTACGATCGGCATTTTTCGGAATAAACTGCGCTAACACGTCACCAGCTTTCACAAACGTTGAACCACCACCGTTAAATAAGCGCAGTATAGTGCCATCGACCGGTGCCGTTTTGGTCATGGTAGCCTGACGAGACAGCACCATGGAAACCTGATTAATATCAGCCATAGAGGAAGCTGCCTTGGCTTTTAGCTCCTGTACTTTGATCAGTGCCGCTTCTACATCTTTGCGCGACACCAGCCCCTGTTCCTGCAGTGCCTGCTGTCGTTGCAGGTTGCTTTCGGCATTGGTCACAGCAGTTTGGTTGGCCTGATGAGCCAGTCGCGTAGCCGCTAATTGCGACTGCAGTTTTTCCAGCCGCTGGGCATCTACATCAATCAGGGTCACGATGGGATCGCCCGCTCTGACTTGCATACCCTCACGCACATGCCAGGTTTGGATCTGGCCATCAACCAGCGCCGAAATTGCCTGCATGCGATCCACCGGATCCAGTGAGTCCACCGCGCCCGAGCCGTAGGCAGTTTGGATCCAGGGCGTAAAGTACAGTCCAGCCGCCACAAGCAGCACTAAAAATGCGATCACCCAACACACTACTTTGTGCACGCTGGGAATTATTTGCGCAGGTAAAGAGGTGATATTTTGCATAAAACGATTTTCTGCTTTACTCATGACCTTCTGCCTTATTATCGGTTGCGCTGTCTTCCACGTATAACACGTCCTGCAAATTTAAAGTGGCATTAAACACGCCTTTAAGCGGCATATTAGTAAAGTATAAAACGGTACAATCTAATCGGGCGATGCGTTCCAGCAAGCGCTCTTTAATGCTATGAGGAATGGCATCGAAATGTTGATTAATCACCAGCACCTGCGGTTTGGACAGTACGGCGGCGGCCAGTTTTAACAATAAAAACTCCAGCGGTTGCAAGGGATCGCCGAGCACCGAGATACGCGTTGCAATGCCCTCGTTCAGGTTATCAATCACTTCATCCAGCCCGACATACTCCAGGGCTTTTCGTACCTCTGCTACGGTTGCCTCGGGCGCCGCCAGGCGCAGATATTCTTCGATGGTACACTCCACAATCAACGAGCGGTCGAGCGTACTTACTGCTTGCCTTAACTCATACATGTCGTAGTCGAATAAGCTGTAATCGCCGAGCAGAATCTCGCCCTTAGCGGGCCGTTCGAAGCGCTTAAGAAAGCCCACAAGCTGCTTTTGCACCCAACTTTTGCGGGTAGTTATAAAGTACTTATGACCCGCTTCCAGCGTGGCATCCAGATAACAGCTGTCTTCAAAATGGGAAAGTGCCAGGCGTTTAAACACCAGTTTTGAGGATGAGGGAATGCGCGCGCCATCATCGTGGGTTTCTTCTTGCGGAATAACTAATGCAGAGCCTATCTTTTCTGCTGCACCATACAGTTCGTAATACAGTTTGAGGTACTGGCTGAACCGCGAGATCCCAAAGAACACCGCCGACATAATCAGTTCTGCCGCTACCAACTGACCAATGGACAACTGCCCCTGCACGACCAGAAAGCCGCCGAGGCCGAGCAAGGTGGCGCTGGCAAAGGCGTACAGCAGCAGAAAGGAGACCGCCTGGGAAAAGGTAAAGGTAAAGTGGCCCTTGTGTTTGGCAATGTAGTTTTTGATAAAGCTTTCGGTATTGCGTCCGGCGTAATCCATATGATCCGAGGATTTGAAAAACTCATGGGCAGCCGCCACATCGTTTAACCACTTCGCGGTATCGTATTTGGTTTGAGAAAGTTCAATGGCAGTGCGTTTAGCACCCGGCCCCCATATTTTCCACACCAGATACATCACCAGCAGAATGATCATATTGAGCACAAACAAAAACGGGTGATAAAACGACACCAGGGTAAAACCAACAATAATTTGCAGCACTAAGGCAAACCCATCGACCATCAGTGACGGGATGTTTTTCTGCAACGTCATGATGTCGAAATAACGATGGGTAATCGACGTGTTGCGCCGACCTTCAAAAAAGCTGTGGGGTGCCATAATGGTTTTGAGCCCCAGTTGAGAAACCAGTCGGGTATACACGCGGCGCTCGTAGTACTCCATTACCCGCATGCGCAGCGCGCTGAAAATGCCTGACACAAAAAGCGTAGTAAACAGGATAGCCGCCAGAATAGTCACAGCGCGGATGGAGCCAATATTGGCAATACTGTTGATCAGGGTTTGCACTGCAATCGGCACGGCCAGTGTGAGCAAACTGATTGCCACACCGTACACCGCCGCCACACCAAAGAAGCCGCCTTCCGGCTTTAATAAGGAAACCAGGTATTTTTTGGTTTGTCGTAAATCGATGTCTTTTTCCATTTCAATATTTATCCAGCTAAAGATAAGAATGCAATATCATTTACTAAAAGCAATAATAAACTGGCCACAAAAAAGAATAAAACTGTTATATTCTACTATAAACATCGAATTTTCCTTATTATGCATCAATTAAATTATCATCATCTTTACTACTTTTACCTCATCGCCCGTGAAGGCAGTATCGCCAGTGCCGCTAAACTGTTGCATGTTACACCGCAAACCGTTAGCGGTCAGCTTAGTACATTTGAGAAACAACTGGGTTATTCACTGTTTGATCGGGTAAGCAAACGCCTTTACCTTAACAGTAAAGGCAAACTGGTTTACCAGCATGCCAGCGAAATATTTCAAAAAGGCGCCAGATTGGTTGAGTTACTCCATGCCGATAATGAAACCATTGATCAGACTTTTGTTATAGGAATTACCGATGCTATCCCCAAGGTGCTGGCCTATGATTTTGTGCATTCCACCATGGCATTGTCGAATAAGGTACGCTTTATTTTCAGAGAAGGACCATTTGACTCCCTAATCAGTGACTTAGCGTTAAACCATATCGATCTTATACTAGCCGACCGAGGGGTTGCTCCCGGCACTCAGTTAAATGCCAGCAGCTATTTTCTGGGCGAATCCCACTTAAGCTTTTTTGCCAGTAATACTCAACTCAGTCATCATCAGGATTTCCCCCGCTCGCTCAACGGCGTGAGTTTACTGTTACCGGGCATTAAATCGGGCATTACCCTTGGCCTTACGAGCTGGCTCGAGGCCAACCAGTTGCACCCCAGAATTGTGGCTGAATTTGACGACAGCGCGCTGCTCAAAGTGTTTGGCAGCGAAGGCTTTGGTGTATTTTGCGCACCATCGGCGATTGCCGACCACGTGGCAGATTTTTACAACGTTACCTGTATTGGTGAAATTACCGATATCACCGAACGTTTCTATGCCATTACCGGTAAAAACCGCGCGCAACATGCTCTGGTTAATAGCATCGTGGCTGAGGCGAAAACATTACTCACCTAAAATTGGTTTAAAAACAGTGACTCTGTGTAACCGGTTTAACTAAAAAATACCCAGCTCGCAGAATTCACGTATAATACAATCTACGTGGCACTAACCACCCCATAGTTCGAGCCTGTTAGCCCCACCAGCTCAACCTGCTTCAAGCTACCTGACGATAAAACCAGGCTTTACAGGCCGTCAATAATCAATAAGTCCCAATATGAATCACAATGATGTTTTGCGCAGAGTGCGCTTTGCCCTGCGAATAGACGATACTGCCGCCATTAATATTTTCCAGCTAGCTGGTTATAAAATGGATATTGAGTATTTAAAGGCCAATATGCGAAAAGAGGAAGAGGCCGGTTACCTGCCCTGCCGGGACAGCGTGATGGCAATGTTTCTCGATGGTCTGATCATCAAAATGCGCGGTGCTCAGTCTGATAAGCCTCCCACACCTTTGGCTAAAGGTGTATTTTTAAGTAACAACGAAATCCTGCGTAAACTGAGAATAGCGTTGTCCTTTCGTGACGACGACATGCTGGAAGTCATGAAGCTGGGTAACTTTAATATGAGTAAGGGCGAAATGTCGGCTTTCTTCCGTAAGCCTGATCATCGCAATTTTAAACCCTGCGGCGACCAGGTACTGCGTTATTTTCTGCTCGGTCTGGCCCGCAAGTTAAGACCCGATGTAGCCACCCCGGTAACTGACAATGGTGCCCCGGTTAACTCACCAGCGATCAAAAAATCGTTGAAAAAGAACACCAAACCCAAACGCACCGGTGCCGTTAAAACTACTGATGAAAAGCGCACAAAATCCGGTGGCCGTATATCCGTTTGGCATAAGCCTGATGATAGTCACAGTACCAAACGCCCGGCTAAACGTCGCAAGCAGGATTAATAGCCGCCGCTGACCTTATAAGCAGAACCTGTTATGCCATTTACACCGCTCCATATGGGTCCCGGCTTGCTGATTAAAGCGCTGCTGCAAGGTAGCTTTAGTGTAATGGTATTTGGCTGGACACAAGTACTTATGGACGTGCAACCGTTGTGGGTGATGCTGGCAGGGCACGGCCACCTGCATGGTTTTTCTCACACCCTAGTCGGTAACACACTGATCGCTGTATTCGCCGCGTTAACCGGTAAATATTTATCGGAGTTCGGGCTGAGAATGTTAGGTATCGCTAAGCCCGCCCAGCCAATCATTATCGCCTGGTGAGTCGCTTTTCTGAGCGCGTTTATTGGCAGTTACAGTCATGTGGGGCTTGATGCCATTATGCATGGAGATGTCCAGCCCGCGTATCCGCTGACCGCAGATAACCCGCTGCTCGGAGTGATTTCGGTGAACACGTTGCACAAACTCTGCCTGTACACTGGTATGCTTGGAGCAGTTTTATTTTATGCCGTGCACTGGCACACCCGAAAAAATCATCAACGCAGTTGGAGAAAATAAACGATATGGAGCTTAATCAGGTTACCCTGCCTGTGCAGAACATGTCAGAAGCGGTGCAGTTTTACTTAACTCTGGGGTTTACCCAGATTGTTGATACGCCCCACTATGCCCGTTTTAGTTGCCCCGACGGCGATGCCACCTTCTCACTGTCGCTGGAAGATGCCGAGATAACCAATCCCACGGTGATTTATTTTGAACATGAAGCGCTCGATGAGCTCTACGAGGCATTACTTGAAAAAGGAATCGTTTTTGAGCAGCCACCCACAGAGCAACGCTACCTGTGGAAAGAAGCCATTTTGAAAGATCCGTCGGGCAATAAAATTAAATTATACTGAGCCGGCACTAATCGTTTAAACCCGCCCTGGAAGGTTAACATTAAAGCCTGATAGCTTAAAAAGGCTTATCGTAGGTTTCTCCTATTTGGAAATAATCGAACTCAACATAGCCGCCGGCCTGCTCGGTGGCATAGTTAAATAACCCATAGCGATACCCCATAAAGTGCTTGGTAAAGGTATACAACATGGTTAACGGTTCGCCTATTTTATGCCAATTTTTCCCATCCAGGCTGTAATAGAACAAAGCCACATCACGGTTAAAATCCGTATCGATTCGTAAATAAACCCGGCTGTGTTCTACCGGCAGTGTGGCCAGCGTTTCGTAGTCCCGACTGAGTTGATGAACACCAACCACCCCTTGTTTTTCGTCTTCGTTATCGATCCCCAGAATAGAGCGCACCATGACCAGGGACTTCTGCCCATTGTTGCCGGCTTTCACCGCCACATAACCATATTTGTTCTGCAGCGCAATCAGGCCTGCAACGTCACCCGCCTTCATGTGCTGAACATTGATGGCAGTGGTTGCGGCACTATGAGGGCCAAAGGTTCTTTGTGTCAGGGTGTTTTTGGCAGTGAGTACGGTTTTGTCTGTACGTCCGGTGGTAATTCTTAGACGGCCGGGGTTATTCAGCACCGTCCAGTTGGTGTTATCCGGGTTATGATTCCATTGCCACACCAGCGGTAATGCTGGCTGCCCTGCACTTCTTTCAAAGTTGTCTGAAGCGACAATCCCCTGAATCCCATTTTTATTGTCTGGTAGCGGCAATTTATCCGGCACGTTACCGTCTTCGCCGAGTACCGGCCAGCCATCTTGCCAGGTCACCGGCACCAGATACGGAATACGCCCTACACTGCCCCTGTCGCCAAATAGCATGGCATACCAGTCACCATTGGGTGTGTCGATCAGGCCGCCCTGGGCAATGTGCGCATAGTCGAGTGCCACACGACTTTCGTAGGGCCCTTCAATGTTGTCAGCACGGCTGATAATAACAGAACGTGCCCAACGGCTTTTCGGCGAGGCAATAGTAAACAGGTAGTATTTACCGTTAATCTTATGCATTTGCGAACCTTCACCTGGCAACCCGCCAACTTCATTATCACCAAAAGCCTTGTTAACATTTTCGATGATAACTTTGTGAGCGCCGCCCGGCTTAATAGCAGACGCATCAGATTTAAGCTCAATGAGAGAAATCTTGCCGCCGCCATATATCATATAAACACGACCGTTATCGTCGAAAAATAACGAATTATCATGCAACACCGGCGCAAATTCGTAGGCCTGCCACGGACCATTTTCTATGTCCTGGGTTTTATATACATGGGTTTTACCGGTAGTGGCAGAAAACGTCGAGGCGTAGTAAATGCCGTTGTGATATCGCAAGCTGCTGGCCCATGAGCCTTTGCCGTAGGCATCCTGACCATTCTCAAGGTTCATTTTGTCGTTTTCGACCAGACGATCATAGGCGTAGCCTGCGATCTCCCAGTTAACCAGGTCACTGGATTTCATAATGGGCAGGCCCGGACTCATATGCATGGTGGTGCTGCTCATGTAGTAGGTGTTACCCACTCTGATTATGCTGACATCCGGTACATCGGCCCAGATGACAGGGTTTTGTGCAGCACTCGCCTGATGACCAAGAAAAGCAAATAACAGACTGCCCACTACAACGAACCATTTCATTATTAACACCCACATGTTTAGCTCTTACAACCAACACCACAACGGTATTCGGCATTGCAATGTGTTCCACACTAGGCGAATTCTCAGGGAGGGTAAATGCCACTGGCTTTACCTTTTAAGACGAACGAATTGTTATATTTAACTTTTTATAAACCTGCCTGTGCTATAAAACAGTCATAGCTGGCTAGCGCGTCCACCAATGCGTTACGAATTTCGCAAGGAAGAAAAAGCCTGGGGATTTGCGGCCGGCCTCCACAAAGAGGGTAACGATGGTAACACTGCTACCCGCTAAGCAATGTGCTTTCTTTTGACATGGCAAAACACCTTTTCAGAGTATTTTGATGCTTTAAAAATAGTGTAAACGGTCAATTAACCATTCTCCACTTTCGCGCAAAAGAGACTCTAGAGTTGCCATGCCGACACTACTGAACTGTTCGGATTGTTGTGTCTGACAAAAGAATACAACCATACCTATTCGAAAATAGCCGCCATCAACCAAAGTAGTCAATTCAACAACAGGGATAATCTGTGCAGCTGTTGCTGTCTTTGACCCGATATCACTTTCTGAAGCCCTTTGCTTTTAAGTACTCTAGCAGGAATTTAGGTTCATCGGTTTGAATAATCGTCGCGCCATTTTCTACCCAAAAGCCGAACACGCTATCGGGGTAACGAAGGCCTAAGATATCGTGCCTTCCGCCATTCCATTGAAGTTTATCTAAGCGTCCTCTCAAGGCATCAATATACAAAGTGTTTATCCAAAGGTGTGTATCAAACTCTTTTGCCAAGGCCTTGACTGAGTCAGAGAACAGAACACCGCCTGATTCTGTCAAATGGTTTTTACTATGTTGAGGAATGCCGACCACCATTTCAGCTGCTTTGGGTTTTAACAGAGTAAAGCTGGCTTTGATCTGTTCAATGGATTCAAAGTTTTTATCCCAGTGCATTGGCATATAGTCAACGTGAAAAGGAAGTTGAGATAAGAGTTTTTCAATCTTCTTTCTTTGGGACTTAGTGTCAGCACCGGATTTTAAGATAATTTGTTTTTCAACACCGTATCCTTTGGCAAGAAGAAGTGATTCAGCAAGTTGAGAAATATCAACTTTAGGATCGAGGTTAACCATGATCTTGCCTTTTACAGCAGTGTAGACTTCTTCTAGTGAGGGGATTTTATGTGGCGTCAACTCACCGGTTACTTCATTAATAAGCTGAAGCTGACGAATTTCTTCAAAGGTAAAATCAGAAGCCTTTCCTTTACCATTTGTGGTGCGATCTACTGTTGCATCATGCAAAAGCACAAAGCGTCCATCTTTGGTCGCGCGAATATCCAGTTCGACCATATCTACGCCTAATGAGATGGCATAGTCTATGGCGGGTATTGAGTTTTCAGGAAGAATGATTTCGCCACCTTCCATAAAAGCGGCGCGGTGTGCGACTACCATGATATTCTGGCTATCAGGAGACTGCCAGCGAGCTAGGATTTGCTCGATGTTACTTTGTGATGCCTGCACACTTAAAGAGCAAACAATAAGCAAAAGGGAGAATAAACGTTTCATTAAGACGCCTTTTATTTTCTGCAATACAACAGCTTGAAATTTAAAAAGATAATAAAATTGAAACAAAGCCGTGACTTATGTCGCGGCTTTCTCTTCAGGCTTTAGTACTTGTAAATTACACCTATCCATACTGAGCGGCCGTAGTCTCTGGACCACGCCGTTTCTCCATAGGACAATTCTCTAGGTGTGCCGTCACCCAATAGATTTCTGGCATCAAGGAAAGCTTTCCATCCATTGCCAATCTTGTATCTGGCTTGGAAGTCCAACTTATTGGTCTCACCGATGAACTCATCATAGGTAGGCGAACTGGTACTGGTGGTAACCAGTTTTGCATCTGAATAGCGGTAAGCCAATTTGAAGTCGAAGTCATTTGGCGTCCAGAACAAGGTTGCCTGGGCGATATTCTTAGGCTGGTACACCATACCGTCAAGTTTACGCAAGCTGCCGTCATTCATTTCAATATTAAAGTTGCTGTCAATGTTGGAGTAGTTCGCAGTAAAGCCAACGTCTTGTAAAGAGGCATCAATAAAGTCGAAGGAGTTGATGGTAAAGCCGATTTCAATTCCTTTCAGCTTGGCTGAGTTGGCATTATCTGGGCGCTTATCAGTTACTTCATATTCAACACCGTTGATCACTTCGGTGTAATTAGCTACACGTTGGAAGATCTCGTTCTCGATATCTTTTTGGTAAACACCAATTGCTAGTGCACCATCGATACCACTGAAGTAATGCTCGAAAGAAATATCGTAATTATCTGAGATACGTGGCTTTAGACCCGGGTTGTCAGAGCTAATTGAAACCTTCTTCATGCCGTGGTCGATCTCGTATCTTCCTAGTACCGTAAGGTCTTTGTATTCAGCACGACCTAGTGAACGACTATAAGAAGCGCGTAAGCGCCACTCATCGGTGATATCCCAGATATAGTTCGCTGAAGGGAGCCAGTTGTTATAGCTGTTGGTTTCTTTGACTTTTATGTACTTATCAGTTGTGTCATCGTCATCAGCGAGTTCACGATAACCACTAGAAGTTAGGTCTGTTTCTTCATAACGAAGACCTGCATTCAGGTTAAAGTTTTCACCTTTAAAGCGCCCCATCCAAAAGGCTGCCGTGATCTCTTCTTTGACGTTGTAGTCACTCTTCAGCATTTCGTCATCTTGATTGCGCTTGTCATACCAATCAGACTTGTTTTGATCCCAATACGATAGGAACTTTCCATAGTCCAAATAAGAGATATCTTGACCTGGTACGAGATTAGGCTTGAACTTACCTGAGTAGTTAGAGTAAAAGTCGGCCGGTGTTAATGACTTGGCGGCATCTGAGCTTGGTTTAAATTCATAGTAATACTCCATGCCTTCCGATCGCTCATCTGATTTAACATTCAGGCCTGTTTTAAAACCGAAGCCCTGGTCTGCGTCCATCTTGTAGCTGTAATCGATCTTGGCTTGTTTAGCCTGCTGATCATTTACTTTTAACCAGTCCTTGTAATGATTAGCTTTCAAGTATGAAGGGTCTTTGAAAGCTTCTGGGTTTTCAAATGTAATAACTGGGTATTTACCTGAGCTATCATATCGGTAGGCTAAATCTTCCGAGGTGGCAAAGAAGCGGAATTCGTTGAACGGGTTATTGCGACTACCTTCTGAGTTTACTACAAGGAAGTCGACTTTGTGATCCCAATCTGGTGTCCAGCTACCTGACAGTGAAACACTGCTTATTTCATTAGTATCGCCTTGGAAGAAGTAACCTTGATAAAGCTTACCCTTGTTAACTTTGCCTGAAGTCGCAGTGACATCTTCAAGTGCTTTGAAATCTTGATAGATGGAGCCTGCCCAGCGGTCTTCTGAATCGTCTTCTTTAAACATGTATGCCGTTAATGCTGAATGAAATTGATCGCTTGGTTGCCATTCTAATTTTACCAGGCCACCGGTACGTTCAATTTGGTTCTTGTAAAGGTAGAACTGATTACCAGCTGGAACAGCAATCGCTTCATTTGAGGCTTCTTCACGCAGTTTGCCAATGGTGCCATCAGACTCCAAAAAGCGATACTCATCCCAGTTGTTGCCAGGTAGGTAGGTGTAGTAGTCCTGGTTTAGGTAACTGCCAGATACGACCACGCCGAATTGATCATCACGCCCAAACCTATCTGCATAGGCAAAGTCCCACCGATTGGAAATGTCTAAGTCCACAGGTCCATCATCGTTTTCAAACGCGCCAAGTGCGCCGCGAGCTGCAAAATAGGTATCATCTTGATCAAAGGCACTTCGAGTGTTTACAAACACCTGCCCACCAATGGCATTGCCATCCATGTCGGCGCTGAAACTTTTGGCTACTTCGGTGTTTTTAATGACGTAAGAAGGGATAATACTAAGCTGAGTCGCGCGGCCACCCGAACGAGTGGAAGGTACAACACCACCGTCAATACTCAAGTAATTGAAATCTGAACGCAAGCCACGAACCACGATGAATTCCGCATCACCATTACGCTCTTCAACGGACACTCCAGAAACACGAGTTAAGGCCTCTGCAACTGAAAAGTCTGGAAGTGAACCGATATCATCTGATGTGATGACATCAACGATAGTTTCGGCATTACGCTTTTGCTCCATCGCTCGTTGGTTTTGCAGGCGAGTACCCGTAACCATTATTTCTTCAATGAATTCTTGGTTATCTGGGTTATTCGCATTCGCCGTCGACTGTGCCATAGCAGCGGGGATCGCTGCTAATGCAAACATGGGTAACGCGGTTATAAGTGACTTTCTCATTTGTGTGTTCTCTCAACTGAGTATTTTGATGGCAGGCAGTCTAGATTCGCAATATGACAAACCTATTACATATAATAAATTTATTTTATTTAATACTCGATATTGAAAGTCTTGGTTGAGTTTGGATAATGGACAAGAATGAGTGTCAGCGTGGATAAAACGTTCAATGATTCAAAGTTTAACTAGTAATGAAAAGCGAGTATTAAGTGCGATACACCGGTCAGGTGATATCACCAGAAACGACATCGCTGTGGCCGTCAATGTCTCGAAAATGCAAGCGACAAATATTGTTAAGTCGCTGTTGGATAAAAAGCTCGTTATTGATGAGGCTGTTACAAGAGGGCTGAGAGGACAACCCACTCGATCTTTACGGCTAAAGTCCGATGGTCTTTATGCCGTAGGAGTGAACTTTACCTCTCGTCATGTTGACTTCGTGCTGGTTAATTGGATGGGGGAAATTCTTACTGAAGAAACTCACACAATCGAAGATGTCACCTTTGAGCGGATTATCAACCTAACCCAAACCTTTATCGATATGGTTTCTCAGAGCCGACGCATTGCGAAAAAGCGCATTGCCGGCATTGGCGTGTCGGTTCCCGGGGATTTTGTCAAAGATCGAAAGACCATTAACCCAGTTTATTTTCCTCAGTTTACTGACTGTGATTTTGAAAATGAGTTTAAAGCTGCCTTCAATTTTGACGTGTTTATCGAAAACGATAGCAATTGCGCAACGTGGGCAGAATACCTTGCTGGCGCAGGTCGAACGCTAAAACATTTTATTTTTGTTCACATAGGCCACGGAATTGGAGGAGGAGTTATCGCTAATGAGCGACTTTATCGAGGGGCAAATGGTAATGCGGGGATATTTGGTACGCCATTTCCTGATGTAACAGCATCTCGTCCTTCAGGAAGTGATCTGCTAAAGAGTTTGCAGGCTAAGGGGATTCCTGTAAAGAGCTTTCGAGAGTTGGAAAAGCAAAATTTACTTCACGATGAAAGACTGGAAAGCTGGTTGCAAAATGCTGCCAGTCAATTGGCTGATCCTCTTACCGTCTTAGCTAGAGCTTTCGATCCTGAAAAAATCATAATTGGAGGTAGACTACCGAGCGCCTACTATCAACGTTTATCAGAGTATTTGGGGACAGGAAGCTTTTGTATTAATGATAGAGACGTGTTACCGACACCCACTATTCAGCCAACTCAACTAGCCGCAAAAGGGGGCGTTATAGGATCAGCCGCGCTGTGTTTTGAGAACCTGCTTTCTCCCCTGACTTTTTAGTTAGCTATTTTATTGTGAGAAATTTAACGTTAATTGGCTATGCCAATGGCAATTTAGGTAAGCAGGTTTTGTACGGTACAGTGGACCTGTGCTTGCTGTATTACCTCACTGATATCATTGGTTTTTCGCCATTGATTGCCGGCTATATATTATTTCTATCATTAATTTTTGACGCTTTACTCGACCCTATCATGGGAGTCTGTATTGAAAAACTGAGTAAGTTTGGGGGGAATTTTTCTCGTTATATTTTGAATGGTACTCCTGTATTTGTGGGAGCCTTTGTTTTGCTGTTCTGGGTAGAAGGACTAAGCACCGGAGTTGAAATTGTCCTGGTGGTTACCTTACTTGTTTTTCGGTTGGGGTATACCATCATTGACGTGCCCCACAATGCAATGATCTCTCGGCTGATTCAGGACAGCCACCAGCGCACCGTGGCAGCAGCTTGGCGCTTCTTCTTCAGTTCAACAGGGTCACTGGTTACCGCACAGGCACTGCAATTTGTACTTACTGGTGCACCTGAGCAAGAAAAAATCTATTTTCAGTACTTTTCGCTAGTTGCAGCGACTATTGCGGTGAGTTCTCTGCTTGTTGTATATGTTTCCACTAGAAACATCAAAGTACAGTTGGGTGAAAAAGGCCTTAGCACAGGGAATCATTCTTTAACTTCGACCTGCCTAGCCATTTTGACTCATAAGAAACTCATTTTTATGTTATTGGTCATTTCACTGACAGCCCTGTTCCCTCCAATCTTGACCAAGGGCATCATTTATTTTTCAAAGTACAAATTAGACAGTGATTTATCTGCTGGAGAGCTCCTAACCTTTGTCACTGTTGGCCAAATGGTGTCTTTACCTTTTTGGACAAAGCTTTCCAGGATTATGTCTAAAGTGATTGCACTTAAGGCTTCCCATTTACTTCTTACTGCATCAACCTTAGGAATACTCTATTTAGGTGATAGCGCTTACTTCATTTGTTTTTTGTGTGCTTCGTCGGGGTTTGCTCTTGGGGCTATTTACATGATGATTTGGTCAATTTTAGCGGATATTATTGATGAGCATCATGAGAAAAAAGGCTTAAGGCTAGAAGCCTCTATTTTTGCTATTGCTATTATGTTGATGAAAATATCACTTGGCGCCGGCAGTGCAATACTCGGCGCAAGTATGGGGTTTATAGGGTATGAGGGGAATACACAACCAACGGCACAAGTTCTGGCTAATCTAGAGTATGTGTATTTTGGCTTACCCGCACTTGGTGGATTGCTATGTTTTGCCTTTTTGCGACGAGTCGAAGAAAAGGCGCTAAAGCTTTAGCGCCTCTATTACGTTTTTAGCTTTCATAATTCAGTGGGGCAACAGCGTCTTTGTTCCGAAAAGCTTCCAGCCTTTTATGATAAGCGCCGTATTTACCACAGGCATTTTCTCGCCAGTTATAGCAAGCCCATGCCATAATCCAACGCCATGGCAAGGCCATCGGTTAATATGGCAGTTTTACTGACGTCGATATAAGGAGTGACGATTTCAATGGCTTCGTAATTCGCGATAGCGCATACGTCATTCATGGCGAGCACACACTCAGGTCGACAGTCAGGGTATATTATGGGTACTAACGGATTAGCATCAGTCTTGAAAAACTGAGAGTTACAGCATTACTCATTCACATTATTCAGAAACCCAAAAATTAATCGCGCCGAGCTACTCAACGACACCCGTAAAAAGTGAGTTTTCACACAGCCTGTGTACATACGCCTTTAGAGTTTCATTCATTGACCAAGGTTTTGAGGTCTACGAGATTCCTCGCCAGCCTATCAATACTATGCACATGAACCGTATCGCCTTCTCTGACATACTCCTTTAGCGCTTCTAGTGCTGGACGATTATCAGTACCGCCGCTACAGCAATCAATGAACTCCTTGGTAAAGCTCACACCTGTAACAGCCAATTGACGTTCAGTGTTTTGCTCTGTTGTTGATACTCTTATATAAGCGATATCAGCCACATCCTGTACCTGTTTAAATTATAGAGGTGGAGAATATAGCTATACCTATAATTTAAAGTCAGCCCTATTGGGTACTAATTGGACTCAGTGTGACCACACCCGTATGGGTATACCTAATAGGTATGCATTTTTATGTATTAGAAAGCACTACTTTGAGAATTAGATCTGTGACTGGTAATGATAAGGTATTAAAACAATACATAAGGATATAGAAAATTGAATAAAATGAACCATTCAGACTTCAAGGCCGAGAATTCTTTTAGGCATGCAGAATCGCTCAGACAAGCACTTAACACTATTAACTGGATGTCTATTGAATGGCGCTTAAAAGGTGGCGAGGACATGGAATATATGGGTGCCACTCACTCCTCAAGGGTAATAATGGGTGCTCTTGTGACAGAAATCTACTTAAAAACACTGATGAAAATCACTGGTAAGGAGATTCCCAAGAGTCACTTGCTATTTTCCCTTTTCAAAAAATTAAATAAAAAGGATAAGAGCGAAATAGAGAAGGAGTTCTGTAGAATTCAGGGAACTATTGACCAGAGATTTGTTAATTCAGGTATACCGTTCATTCCTAGGTCACCCTCTCTTATTGAGGTAATTAAGTCATATAACGACTCTTTTGAATATTGGCGATATGCATATGAAGCAGAACAACCAAAGCACCCGCCTGACCTAAAAGGCTGTCTGGAGATGGTCAGTGATGCGGTTAGAAAAAGAATCGTGTCGTTGAAGCCAGAATGGGTGGAATACCAAATGCACGATGCATGGCGCACCAAATTAGGAGAAGGTAAGAAGCCCGACTTGAAAGAGAATAATAACTTTTTTTATATTCCCACGATTTTTCACGACATGAGGAATCAAGGATGACCCCCCATCAAGTATGATAAGCATAGTTGACCAAATAATAGATTAGACGTTTGGTCTCAGGGGCAGTTTGTGGCTTCACGCAAATCTGCATTCTTAGGTCAGCACTATAGTATGAAAATGGGCGACAAGCTAAGCCAAGCGACTTTATCAATCACTTGCTTCTTAGTATTCAGGTAAACAGTGCCGTACTTGTCGCCAACTGACCCAGAAGTGTGTCCTGTTATAGCGTCACTTACTCTATCGCTTGCCCCTAGCGAGCGTAGCATTGTCTTAAAAGAGTGCCTGAATGCATGTGTAGGCTGGCGTATGCTAATACCCTGCTCTCTAACGACCTGCCCCCACCACGTAGCAAACTTAGTGGATTTAGCTCCATACTTGTCAGCTGGCACTTCAGGGAATAGCCAATCTTTACAGCCCTTAACAAACTCTAAGAAGCCAAGCTCAATCAAATGGTCATGTAATGGGATATGACGGAGAGAAGCATTGTTCTTCACTGACTGCCCTTCTCCGCGCCTTACATTGATGTAGTGGATACCATCATGGTCAGTCTCAATATCAGACCGCCTCAACTGAAGAATTTCTCCGCTACGCGCCCCAGTATAGCGGCAAAGGAGAGGCACCCAGTAACACGCCATACCGTATTTCTTTGGAGCATTAGGATCAGTGAACAAAGGCAAACTAAATAGCTTGGTGACCTCTTCAGACGTATATCCCCTGTCTTCTTCAGCCTCAATGTGTTTAGCAATCTTAGGAGGCTTAACCTTCAGGGCTGGATTTTCATCTATCAATCCCAACTCCACTGCAAAGGTAAATACACTGGAAACGAGGTTGAAGTTTTTCTTAGCGACTGCTCTGGACAATGTAGGCAAGCGTTCCTTTTTGGCCTTCTCGACTTGCTTAGCAACTGGCAGCGTACGTACATCATGACTCTTCTTTTTAGGTAATTGTAGAAGTGTATCTCTAAATACGACGAAGTCAGCAGAGGTCACCTCCGCAACGTCTTTGTCACCATGTAACGAGATAAATCGCTGTACATTGTTGCCTGTCTCATTAAGGGTCTTTAAGACCTTCTCACCGCCCTCTGAGTTGACTTCCCGTGATATTCTGAACTTCTTATAGACCTCAGACAAAGCGTTCTCAGAGGTCCCTGACGTCCTCCTAAGAGGCTTTGGTTTGAGAGGTGATTCAACCATTTTCATGGGGCTGGGCTCACTCTCCCAATCGTTCTGAGCTCTGGCAATGCAAAGACGTTCAAACTTATACAGGTAGTGATAAAACTGGACATCCAACTGACGATAGGACTTACTGCGCTTGGGTACGGTGATGCCCTCTATGTCCAACTGGCTTGCTATGTAAGACTCCAGCTCATCACCCAGTATATCGAGTTGCTGTTCAGTAGCTCTATCGATATCACTCCCCTGAAGACTCAAGGTGTCAGACAGACCAAATGTAATATGCCCTTTACTGCCATCGATGCCTTCGTATTCGTCACGGGACACGTGGGAGGACATACTCCCCTGAGACTCCACCTCATCACGCATACGAGCATACCAACGCTCAGCAATGATGACGCATTCCCTGAGGGACAACTCTACATCAGACTCACCAGACAATTTACTTGTGGCCAGTGCCAATTGTTCATAGGCTTCCTTCAGCCACGGTATGGCCCGCAGCTGTGCTTCACTCTTGTCAGTGGTCTTAAGAGAGGACTTAAACTCCCGCTTGCCAATGACTGACCGGAGCTCTTGGGGAATAACGATTCTAATGTAGTAATACTTGGAATATGAAGGAATGTAGGGAGAAACCATGATGCCCATTTGTACCACCTTTTTGTACAAGTAGGTGGTTATGCCGTTTCTCTGTAGGCCAGATACAACAAAGCCCCTAGGGTTTTAGGGGCCTGTAGGTATTTGGCGGAGAGAGGGATTTCTCCGGGCATCCTGCCCTTCGCCCTTTGGGCCGCGCTGAAGCGCGTTCAAAATCGCTCCCGGCGATTTTGTCGAACCTTGCTTGAGGGTTCGCATCCTCTTTCTTCCGGACATAAAAAAACCGGCAAAAGCCGGTTTCTTTATATCTGGCGGAGAGAGAGGGATTCGAACCCTCGATACGCTATAAACGTATACACACTTTCCAGGCGTGCGCCTTCAGCCACTCAGCCATCTCTCCAAATTGTTTCTTCGAAACACATGATCGTAAACACATCCCTGATGATCGTCACCCAGTCTCGACGTCCTGTCGAGCCGTTGCGCTTCTAAAAGCGTGACGTCAAGTCACCCTTTTTTGTCTTCGACAACTGAATGCTCACCCACTCAGCCATCTCTCCAAATTGTTTCTAATTACATCGCTGCAATCAAGTGCGCGTATAGTAGGTAAACCCGCGCTGTGAATCAAGAACTACCCGCAAAAAAGCAGCCAAATGCTGATTAATTAAACACTATGCGCTTTTCTTTGCCTTTAGTTGCGCTGAAAAGTCCAGCATACGGTTTAATGGGATTAGTGCTTTTTCACGCAGTGCATCATCTACGAAGATTTCGTGAGCACTGGTATCGTCGGTAGAAAGCGATTCATAGATGGCTTCAAGACCATTCATTGCCATCCACGGGCAGTGCGCGCAGCTTTTACAGGTAGCGCCATTGCCTGCCGTAGGCGCTTCAATAAATTGCTTCTCAGGCATCAACTGCTGCATTTTATAAAAAATGCCTTTGTCGGTAGCAACAATAAACATCTGATTAGGCATATCCTGCGCAGCCTGAATGAGCTGGCTGGTAGATCCCACGGCATCGGCCATCTCAACCACGCTGGCCGGCGATTCAGGGTGAACCAGTACTGCAGCTTCAGGATACAGTGCTTTCATGTCCAGAAGGGCCTGTGAGGAGAATTCGTCATGAACAATACACTCCCCCTGCCACATGAGCATATCAGCACCGGTTTTCTTGGCAATGTAAGAGCCTAAGTGACGATCCGGACCCCAAATAATCGGTTTACCCAGGCTATCCAGGTGCTCAACGATTTCAAGCGCAATGCTGGACGTTACCACCCAATCGGCACGGGCTTTAACTGCGGCTGAAGTATTGGCATAAACTACTACCGTATGATCAGGGTGTGCATCACAGAACGCCGAGAATTCTTCAATGGGACAGCCTAGGTCCAGCGAACAGGTAGCTTCCATGGTAGGCATGAACACGCGCTTTTCGGGGCTCAGAATCTTGGCTGTTTCACCCATAAACTTCACACCGGCAACCAACAGAGTCTGTTCGTCAGCATCACGACCAAAACGCGCCATTTCCAGTGAGTCTGCCACGCAACCGCCAGTCTCTTCCGCCAGCGCCTGAATTTCAGGGTCGGTATAATAATGCGCGACCATAGTTGCATTTTTTTCTTTCAGCAACGCTTTGATCTTATCTTTAAGCTGCGCCTTGCGGGAGTCAGACAGCACGGCAGGCTTTGCCGGAAACGGATAATCAATCTGGTCGATACGATACGCTATTGTCATGGCTACTAAATACCTAACCTGGTTATGGCTTAACGGGCGGCGATTATACACGAGTGTCATAAAAATTTCATACACCCGGGCGTTTGTTTATTAAATAATCAGGATAAAACTCGCGCTCCCTCACTCTTTTTAAATGTGGGGCTGATAAATGCTAGTTTCAAGCGCCCTGGCTCAAGCGCATACAACACCCTTTAAGCTATGTCTTCTTCAGAATGGTTAGAGTAATAATTTAGTGTGATGTGGCATTGAGGCGGAGCTAGAGAAAGCCGACGATGATGGATTGTGTTGGATGATTCGCCACTGTGAGGCTCACCCTGCGGGCCGTACTAAAGCACGTTCACTAAACAAGTTTAGTGTCGAACAGCTTCGCTGGTTCGTATCCTGCGCGAGCATATATTGTTTGTGCTGACAATGATAGGCTTATTAAGATTGAGGAAGATGGTGGGTCGTGCTGGATTCGAACCAGCGACCAATTGATTAAAAGTCAACTGCTCTACCAACTGAGCTAACGACCCATCTTAATCTGGTGTAAAACCGGGAGTTACTTTGGAATTTATGAAATGGTGGGTCGTGCTGGATTCGAACCAGCGACCAATTGATTAAAAGTCAACTGCTCTACCAACTGAGCTAACGACCCATTTCAAATTGGTGATAAATCGAGGATTGGTGGGTCGTGCTGGATTCGAACCAGCGACCAATTGATTAAAAGTCAACTGCTCTACCAACTGAGCTAACGACCCTTCGATTTATCGCGTCACCTTGTCTTGGCAACGGGCGCATATATTACTCATTTCCGGCGACGGTGCAACCTTAAAAAACGATTAATTTGCACTTTTGTGTCAAAAACCGTTTAACCGCTTAAAAACAAATCAATTCGGATGGTAATCGAACTGAATAATCCTCAGCAAAATAAAAAAGGAGCCGCTGGCTCCTTTTTTAAACATTGATACCGCATCAGAAATTATAGTCTGGCTTCGGCTAATTTTCGAGCCGACGAGTCCGGATAAGTATTAATCACTTCTTCGAATAACGCTTTAGCCCGTGCCTGGTTACCCACTTTCTCGGCAATCACACCAAGTTTAAGTAACGCATCTGGACGCTTAGCTGAATCCGCAAACTTGGTAGCCACCACTTCAAACTGCGCGGCGGCCTCTTGCCATTGCTGCTTGTTAAACAACAACTGCCCAAGCCAGTAATGGGCGTTAGGCGCATAACTGCTGTCCGGGAAGCGTTCAATAAAGGCCTGAAATTCAGGGATCGCTTTATCATACTCGCGGGATTTGAGGATCAAATTAACCGCTTTTTCGTAAGCATCAGACTCCGACATCCCGGCGCCAGTGGTTGCCGGTGAAGCAGGCGTTGATGTCGGGGTAACAGTTGGCTGAGTGCCAGTTGCAGCGGCACCGCCGTTGCCTGCACCACCACTAAATCCTGACTGTTTTAACGCCTCTACGCGCTTATCGATTTCCAGATACAATTCTCGTTGTCGGTCGAGCACTTTTTGCAATTGGTTGGTATGTACCTCTACGGCTCCGCGTAACTCATCCAACTCGTTTTGCATGTTATCGATTTGCTGTTGCAGGCGATGTTGCATTTGCGAACGGTTATCGACTTTTCTCTCTAACACGGTTAGCCGTGATTCGATATCGTTGTCGTTAACGTTGTAAACAGGCGCACCTGTTGACTGGGCTAATGCCCCTAACGGCAGACACAACAAAGCCACTGCAGCAGTTGCAATGGCTCTTTTATAGGATTTGTTGGAATTGCTCATCTTATTGGTAAACAATTACACCACGACGGTTCTGAGCAAATGCATATTCAGAAGAGCCCATCACTTCAGGTTTTTCTTCACCGTAAGAAACAACTGAAATCTGGCTTGAGCTCACACCGGCATTAAGCAGGTAAGTTTGTACAGATTTAGCACGACGCTCGCCCAGAGCGATGTTGTACTCCGGTGTACCACGGCTGTCAGTATGACCTTCAATCACCACTTTAGTCCCTGGATTCTTGATCAGGAACTCGGCATGCTTATCCAGTACCGGGAAGAAATCAGATTTAATGTTAGAACGGTCGAAATCAAAATAAACAGTTTGTTCATTTTGCAGAGCCTGCAGCTCTTGTTTAACCATTTCTTCAGCCATTTGCTGACGTTTAACTGCTTCAGCTTTAACGCGCGCTTCTTCTGCTTCCTGAGCGGCCTGCTCTTCAGCTGCTTGTTGTTGCGCGATACGGTTACGCTCTGCAGCCAGTTCCTCTTCACTAGGACCTGATGAACATGCCATCATAGTCACCACTGGCAGGGCGATGATGAAGCTCTTCATTACTTTATTCATTTGCATCCTCTTAATCCTTATACTTATATCGTTGTGATTCTATCAAATCTGTTAAAACAAATAAGGTGACCAGCTTGGCGATTTAACCTGCCCGTCAGCCACCGGTAATCTCGCTTTAAAGCGCCCATCCAGTGACACCAACGACAATACCTGAGTATCCCCGTATAATGTACTATAAATTATCATGCTTCCATTCGGAGCGATACTGGGAGATTCATCTAAATATGTTCTCGTCAGCACCTGAATCGCGCCGCTATCCACATCTTGTCTGGCAATGTGGTAGTCGCCGCGGGTCCTGTTCACCAAAACAACCTCCTGGCCGTCGGGTGTAAAAGTGGCTCCTAAGTTCTGTTCACCTTCAAAGGTTAAACGTCTAACTGTGCCAGTATCTAAATTTACGCGATAAATCTGTGGTTTACCACCCCGTTCAGAGCTAAATATCAGACTCTTACCGTCGGGAGCCCAGGCTGGCTCGGTATCTATTGCCCGATTTCGGGTAATTCTGCGCAAATTTTTACTGGCTAAATCCATTACATAGATTTCCGGGTTACCATCTTTCGACAGTACCATGGCCATCTGCTTGCCATCCGGCGAGAACACCGGGCTGCCGTTAATACCCGGGAAGTTCGTGATCCGCTCACGCTCCATGGTATAGATATTCTGTACAAAAATTTGGGGGCGTTTATTTTCAAAACTCACATACGCGAGTTTCTCGCCATCCGGAGACCATGATGGTGACATTAATGGCTCTGGTGACGACAACAATCGGGTTTCGTTAAAGCCATCGTAATCCGCGATTACCAGCTGATACGGCAGTTTTTCCTTGGTCCGGTCACGCACAATAACGTAAGCGATACGAGTTAAAAACGCGCCTTTAACGCCGGTCAGCTTTTCGTAAATGACATCACTGATACGGTGAGAGTACTGTCTGAAATCATCCCCACCAATCACTACCGCGCGCTCATCAATAATATGATCTTTACTGTTAATCAGACCGCCGTCTTTATTGAGTACTTTCGACTGACCACCGGTTATTTGTCCGCGCAGTACATCAATGATCTCAAAACTGACCAGATAACGGTCGACACCTTGTGGTTTAACACTGCCTACCACCACGGTATCAATGCCCTGCGCTGCCCAGGCACCGTAATTTACCTCGCCATCGGTAGACGGGTATTCCGGCATAGCCGAACGGGCTACCGGGTTAAACTTGCCACTGCGACGTAAATCATTCATCACTACGTCGGTCAGATCACCGGGCAACATCCCCTCGCCTTCCCATTTGAAAGGCACCACTGCAATAGGCCGGGCACTGTCCACCCCTTCAGTGATAACAATTTCAAGCGCGGCCTGTAACTGGCCAACCACGCTAAAATAGGCCAGGGTAATCCATAAACCCAGTTTTCTCATAGGCATTACAACTCCACCTTCAAATCAATGTCTTTAAGTTCTTCGTAAACCGCCGGGTCTTCTGACATAGGCAGCGTTTCGGCCCGCCTGACTGCACTCTCGGCAGCCCTGCACAATGCGGCATCGCCATCGACTATACTGACCTGTGAAACAAAACCAGTGGTTGCCAGTTTTAATTTCAGCCGGCAGCTTTTGCCTTTAAAGTCGGCATTCAGATAACGCATTATGGTCTGCTGAATCATTATTTGATAACGCTCAACTTCCGACAATACCTGCTGGCGACGTTGCTGTTGCATAGCCGCCTGCTCTTTTGCCAGCTGTTCTTGCATAATTCTTTCCATTTCGGCGCGCGCTTTGGCTTCTTTTGCCTTACGTGCCTTCGCGGCTTTCTCGGCCTCTTCCCGTTCCTTACGTTCACGGGCTTTTTGTTCGGCTAACCGGCGCAATTCAGACTGGCGTTTTGCTTCTGCTGCTTCCCGGGCTTTTTGCTCGCGGGCTTTACGAGCAGCCGCTTCCTGGCGTTTGCGCGCCTCGGCAGCTTGTCGTTTGCGCTGTTCCTCAGCCCTGGCCTGTGCTTCCGCCTGCGCTTGCGCTCGTTGCTGATCATAAATAGCCTGCGCGTCAATAAACGTCGCTTTAATCACCGGCGCAGGCGTGCTGTTGGCCACTGGCATTACCGGTGACGATGACAAACTGACGCTTATTAGCAACACTATCACAAGGAGCAGGTGCAAACCCAGTGATTTAACCAAGGCTGATTTATCCGCTTGAGTCACAATCTGCGCCTGTCTTACTTTTCAACCGGATCGGTCATCAGGCCGACCGAAGGTACACCCGCTTTCTGCAGCAGTACCATAAGTTGAATCACTTCGTTGTAAGCCACCTGGCCATCCCCTTTAACCACAACCGGCGTATCGGGGCTTTGCTTTAACTGCGCCTGTACCAGTGCCGCCAGTTCTTCTTCATCAACGGCCTGCTCCTGGTTATCACCGAGATTCAGGTAGTAGTTACCCTTAATATCTACCGACGCAATAATCGGTGGCTTATCTTCCTGTTCAATAGGTTGGGCACTGGCTTTGGGTAAATCCACTTTCACGCCCTGCGAGATAAGAGGCGCGGTAACCATAAAGATAATCAGCAGCACCAGCATCACGTCGATGTAAGGTACCACGTTTATTTCAGAAACCGGACGACGGCGTTTACGCACATACATAGCGGGACTCTCCTGTTAAGTTAGGATGTTATGCGCTTTGCTGCGACGCATGGGCCTGACGTTGCAGGATGGCTGAAAACTCTTCCATAAAGTTGACGTAACTGTTTTCCAGCTTCTCGACCTGGTGGCTAAAGCGGTTGTAGGCAATGACAGCCGGTATCGCAGCAAACAAGCCAATTGCCGTAGCAATCAGTGCTTCTGCAATCCCCGGAGCAACCATAGATAAGGTAGCCTGTTGTACTTCGCCCAGAGCAATAAAGGCGTTCATGATACCCCATACGGTACCAAACAGGCCGATATATGGGCTGATGGAGCCCGCCGTAGCAAGGAATGAAAGGCGACTTTCAAGGTTGTCCACCTCTCTGGATAATGCAACGCGCATCGCCCGGTAAGTGCCGTCGACAACCACATTCGCATTGGTATTACTTTTACGCAGGCGAACAAACTCTTTAAAACCGGCACAAAAGATATGACCCATACCACTCACCTGCTCCTCGTTGGAGAGTTGTTGGTATAAACGGTTAAGATCGGCGCCCGACCAGAACTCATCTTCAAAGCTCTTCATTTCACTGCGTGCGCCACTTAGCGCTTTCTGACGCTGAAATATGAACGCCCAGGAGGCAATGGAAACACTGATTAGTAATAACATAACCAGCTGTACTACGAAGCTTGCCTGTAAAAACAAGCCAATAAAGGTTAAATCAGATGACACGCGAAAATTCCCCTAACATTGCCTCTGGTATCCGACGCGGCCGCATATTGGCCAAATCCACACAGGCGATTTTTGCTTGCACGGTAACCAGTAACTTTTGATCCTGTGCATTTATAATATCTTGTTTAAATGTCATGCTAGCGCCCTTCAATTCTACAATGTGCGAGTGAATACTCAACATTTGATTGAAGCGAGCAGGCGCATTATTGTGCATTTCAACGTGTTTGACGACAAAGGCAATGTTTTGTTCCAGAAATTCGTCTTGTTCGAATCCTAAATCTCTTAGCCACTCGGTTCTGGCCCGCTCCGCAAACTTTAAATAATTTGCGTAATACACTATGCCACCGGCGTCGGTATCTTCGTAGTAGACTCGTATACTAAGTGTATGCACCGCTAAATCTCTGTTATTTAAGATGCCGCACATGGTAGGTAAAAGGCGCTTAGCTGTCTATACCGCCTGAGAACTACGACCAAATAAATGTATTGCAAGATGAATTGCATTAACCACAAGAAATCTGTCGCAAAAGCTTAATATTACTAGCTTAAGACGAAAAATAAACATAATTAACATTTCATTCACAGATTAGTTTTTCTAATCTCAAACCTAAAATATTCTCAATTGTCGGCACGCAAATTATCTCTATAATACATCTCATCAAGTCGACAGATGAATGAGTTCTCTATTTATTGCCTGTTAGACATGAGTTCCCTGGATTTTTTCCTTCAACACTTGTTGTTCTCACCCCGCTTCTCTGAAGCGGGTTTTTTTTTGCCTGTTTTTCAGATAACTCATTGTTTCGCGCAGGCATTGATAACCGCAACGCATTAATGTGTATCGTCAGAGAGTAGAACAGGATATTAGCGGATTATTCTTTCTTACAGGAAGAGATCCCGAATGGCAGGTATAACGGGCAAAATTTAATCAGGCCGGTAATCAGAATGACAGCGCCAACAGCGCCCCACCAGGACTGATAATACGCCCCGGCCGAAATGACGAGTAGCCCAAACACTACTCTCAATACTTTATCTATACCGCCCACATTTGCATTCATGCGCTATCCTCCACTAATACGATAATGTCATTGTTATAGTAGATACGCTGGCAAATTACTAATTGATTACAATCAGACTCTGGTATTGTTGGGCAGTAATTAGCTGCCCACCTGAAATCCCAGATGCAGATAAGCGCGTTGGGTGGCAATGCGCCCACGTGGTGTGCGCTGCAGGAAGCCTTGCTGAATAAGGAAAGGCTCGATAACATCTTCAATGGTTTCTTTTTCTTCGCCAATGGCCGCAGCGAGGTTTTCCAGGCCCACAGGCCCGCCATCGAATTTTTCGATAATGGCATTCAGCAGCTTGCGGTCCATGTAATCAAAGCCTTCTTTGTCCACATCGAGCATATCCAGTGCAGCGGCGGCTACCTGACCGTTGGCCGTGCCGTCAGATTTAATCTCGGCATAATCCCGCACGCGGCGCAGCAGCCGATTGGCAATACGCGGGGTACCACGAGACCGCTTAGCTACTTCAAACGCCCCGCTGTCGTCCATTTCCAGTTGCATATAATGGGCACTGCGGGCAACGATGTCGGTGAGATCTTTTACCGAATAAAATTCCAGGCGCTGAACAATACCAAACCGGTCTCTGAGCGGTGAAGTTAGCGAACCAGCCCGGGTGGTCGCCCCTACCAGGGTAAACGGCGGTAAATCCAGCTTAATGGAACGGGCTGCCGGCCCTTCGCCAATCATAATATCCAATTGATAGTCTTCCATGGCCGGATAGAGTATTTCTTCCACTACCGGGCTTAAGCGGTGAATTTCGTCAATGAACAGGACATCATTGCGCTCCAGGTTGGTCAGCAGCGCCGCCAGGTCACCGGCCTTTTCGAGTACTGGCCCGGATGTGGTTTTAATGTTTACCCCCATCTCATTGGCCACAATGTTTGCCAGGGTGGTTTTGCCCAACCCCGGCGGGCCAAAAATCAGCAAATGATCGAGCGCGTCTGCGCGACGACGGGCGGCTTCAATAAAGATTTCCATCTGATCGCAGACGTGTGGTTGCCCGGTATAATCCTGCAACAGCTTAGGCCGAATCGCCCGGTCAATCACGGCATCTTCGTCACTTTCGCTGGCAGATATTAAACGGTCTGCTTCAATCATTTACTGTTCTCTCTATCACTGCTTATACTGACTTCTGAATTCAAAGCGCTTCTGTCTTGCGTTTACAGAGCGGCCTTTAACGCCTGGCGAATTAACGCTTCGCTATCCATACCGTCCTGATACACCGCATTCACCATCTTACTCGCCTGCGGCGGTTTATAACCTAACGCAACTAATGCGCTCATGGCTTCTTCTTTTACGTCGCTGAGTGCCACTATCGCGTTTTCACCACCATTATCGATACCACCAGAGGCAAGCAGCTCGCTGCCAGAGGTTTCTAAATTCTGGGTAAACTTAGCCAGTCGGTCCCGCAGCTCTACCACTAATCGTTCCGCGGTTTTTTTACCTATTCCGGGTAGATTGGTCAGTGAGGTAACATCTTCGTGCTGAACAACCTGTAAAAACTGCTTGGCAGACATCCCTGACAAAATCGCCAAACCGAGTTTTGGCCCGACCCCATTAGCCTTAATGAGTTCACGAAACAGGCCGCGTTCGAGCTTATCGGCGAAACCAAAGAGCAGTTGGGCATCTTCACGCACGACAAAATGCGTGTATAAGGTACAAGTCTCCCCTACTGCGGGTAATTGGTAAAAACTGGTCATGGGGAGTTGCAACTCATAACCCACTCCGCCAACGTCCACCAGCACATCGGGTGGTGATTTTTCCAGCAGCTGGCCGTGAATACGTCCAATCATTTAATTCTTTTACTCCGTTTTGCTATGCCTGCTTTGAGGCGTTTACCGCAACCGGCCGCGTACGGTCTTACGGGCCTGCCCGGCTAACTTCACCAGGTTTTGCTCACTGTGGGCATGGCATAATGCCACTGCCAGCGCATCGGCCGCATCGGCCTGCGGCGTGCCGGATAACCCTAACAGGTGTTTCACCATGTGTTGCACCTGGGTTTTATCTGCGCCGCCGGTGCCTACTACCGCTTGCTTTATTTGCCGGGCGGAATATTCAGAAACACTTAAACTGGCCTGCGTTGCTGCAATCATCGCCGCTCCCCTGGCATGCCCCAGCTTTAACGCTGAGTCAGGGTTACGGGCCAGAAACACCTGCTCGATGGCCAGACAATCCGGCTTAAATTGCTCGATTAACTCACTCACACCAATAAATATTTTGTCCAGACGGGGCGCCAGTGGTTTATCGGTTAAGCGGATACAACCGCTGGCAACATAGCTTAATTTACTCTGATGCCGACGGATTAAACCATAACCGGTTACGCGAGAACCTGGATCTATACCCAGTATTACCATTATTTTGACTCAGGTACAAATGCCAGGATGGCAGCTTGATTAGAAGGTGACCAAACACGCTTTGCCGCAACGGATTTTTCTACCCATTGGTAAGCGGAGTGTTCGGTTAAAATGATCGGGGCCTGACTGCTGATTTGTACTACGAACACGTATTCTGTATTCACAAACGCATTGGGCGGATAACGGTATCGCCACTCGGAGCGTATCTCGTACTGATTAATGTGTTGGCAATCAATGATAGCGCCAGATTCGGGAGACAGCACAACCCCTGTTTCCTCGGCCACTTCACGATAGGCTGTCGCGAGCGGTAACTCACCTTCCTCGATGGTACCAGTCACCGACTGCCAGAAATCGGCATCATCATTGCGCTGCATAATAAGCACCTGGTTGTGCTCATTATAGAGCACAACCAATACCGACTCCGGACGCTTATAAGCCATTATTCGGCGTCTTTTTTCACTGTCGCGATAGCCAGATCAGCCAGTTGCTGCGGGTTAGCCGGGCTTGGCGCATCGGTCAGCGGACAAGCTGCCGTGGTGGTTTTCGGGAACGCCATTACATCGCGAATAGACGTGGCGCCGGTCATCAGCATCACCAGACGATCCAGACCAAAGGCTAAACCTGCATGGGGTGGCGCACCGTAGCGAAGCGCTTCTAACAGGAAGCCAAATTTCAGCTCGGCTTCTTCTTTATCGATACCCAGAATGCTGAACACTGCCGATTGCATGGTCTGGTCGTGAATACGTACCGAGCCACCGCCTAATTCAACACCATTGAGCACCATGTCATAGGCATCAGACAAAGCGGTAGCAGGTGCGTCAGCCAGTTGCTCCGGCGTTAAGTTGCGCGGTGCAGTAAACGGATGGTGCAGCGCATGTAGCTGACCATCGGCTTCTTCGAACATTGGGAAGTCAACGACCCACAACGGACGCCAATCACCTTCCAGCAACTCGAAATCTTCACCAAGCTTCAGGCGTAATGCGCCCATCGCTTCGGTGACAACCGTTGCATTATCAGCGCCGAATAACAGAATATCGCCATCTTCGGCACCCGTGCGGGCAAGAATTTCGTTAACGATTTCCGCATTCAGAAACTTGAGGATCGGCGACTGTAAACCATCCAGACCATTGGCTTTTTCGTTAACTTTAACCCAGGCCAGGCCTTTGGCGCCGTAGATGCCAACAAACTTGGTGTATTCATCAATTTGCTTACGCGACAGCGATGCGCCGCCCGGTACGCGAATAGCCGCAACGCGCCCTTTCGGATCGTTAGCCGGGCCACTGAATACTTTAAAGTCAACACTCGCCAGCAGGTCTGCCACATCGGTCAGTTCCAGCGGGTTACGTAAGTCCGGCTTGTCACTACCGTAGCGCTTCATCGCTTCGGCGTAGGTCATTTTTGGGAAGTCGCCTAAGTCCACATCAAGCATTTGCTTAAACAAATCGCGGATCAGACCTTCGGTAATGGCCATTACGCCATCGGCACCCAAAAAGGTGGTTTCGATATCGATTTGAGTAAATTCCGGCTGACGATCGGCTCGTAAGTCTTCGTCACGGAAACACTTCACGATTTGGTAGTAGCGGTCCATTCCCGACATCATCAGCAATTGCTTAAACAATTGCGGCGACTGCGGCAGAGCGAAAAATTCGCCCTTGTGGGTCCGGCTCGGCACCAGATAGTCGCGGGCCCCTTCCGGCGTAGCTTTGGTCAGGATTGGGGTTTCGATATCCAGAAAACCTTCGCCTTCAAGATAGCGGCGAACAGCAGCGGTAACCTTGGCACGAAACTGCAGTTTGTTGCTCATTACCGGGCGACGCAGATCAAGATAACGGTAGCGTAAACGCTGTTCTTCAGAGTTTTCCTGATTCCAGTCCAGTGGTAACACGGCCGACTTATTAAAGATTTCCAGGCCCGTACCAAGAATTTCTACTTCACCAGTGGTCATTTGCTTATTCACCTGTCCTTCAGGACGAGCACGCACTGTACCGGTTAACTTGATACAGAATTCTGCACGCAATGTATTGGCCAGGGCTTGTACTTCTGGTAAATCAGGGTCAAAAACAACCTGCACTAAGCCTTCGCGGTCACGCAGATCGATAAAAATCAGGCCACCCAAGTCGCGGCGTTTGTTTACCCAGCCACACAGTGTGACTTCTTGTCCAATATAAGATGCGTTAATTTTCCCACAGTAATCTGTGCGCATGGTCTTCGACCCCTAATTACTTTGTTAGCTATTTTGTCGTTGCGTTAAGGTGCTGGCTATACCGACCTGAATCTACCGATAATCAGCTGATTATTCCTTTACCTGCTTTACCGGCATCAGGATAATGACCGCCAACGCGTCTGTAATGTTTTAAATTTAAGGCCGCATAGTATAAACAAATGCAACTCAAAGCCCAATGACAAATATCCATTCAACAAGCACATTAGGTCCTGTTTTTATCGGTCTTCCCCAGTGGCAGCACAACAGCTGGCCGAAACGCTGGTTTGCTAACCGATCCGCCACGCAATTGGCCGATTACGCTAGGCAACTAAACAGTGTTGAGGGAAATACCACATTTTATCACCTGCCCTCACCTCAGACCGTGGATAACTGGGCAGCGGCAACACCAGCAGATTTTCGTTTCACCTTTAAATTTCACAGTGACATAAGTCACAAAAGCAGCTTACAGCATTGTGACAAACTGGTAACGGAGCAACTTAATTTGCTGGCTCGCTTAGAGCATCGGCTAGGCCAGGTAATGCTGCAGTTACCCGCAAGTTTCGGGCCCACTCAACTTCCTTTACTGGAGGGGTTTCTTAAGCGTTTATCGCCGGCTTTCAACTATGCAGTGGAGGTCCGTCATCTGACATTTTTTGCCAAGGGAGAAGAAGAGAAAGCCCTCAACAGGCTGCTTATGGCGCATGGTGTTAATCGGGTGATAATGGATACCCGCGCCCTGTTTACCGGACCCGATGACAGTGCGCTGACTGCGGAAGTGCGAACCAAGAAGCCACGCGTGCCAGTGAATGTTATTGCCACCTCAGATCAGCCAGTAATGCGCTTTGTGGGTAACAATAACGACAAAGACAATGCGGTCTGTTTACAACCCTGGATTGCTAAATGTCAGCAATGGCGGGAACAGGGCAAATCCTGCTATTTATTTTTTCATCGTCCCGATAACCAGGATGCCCCCTGGTTAGCTCAACAATTTATTGCTGCGTATAACCAGTGTTATCCCGACTATGCGTTACCTACACTTCACTTTGCTCCACAGCAGGAGACCCTGCAAAGCCAGCTATTCTGATAATACTGACAGCGTTTAACTACGCGAGCGTGAACTGCGCCGACGACGGGTGGACTGTTTCTGGTTTTTGAGGCGTATATAGAAGTAGCTCAATACTGCAATAATGCCCATTAGCAAGCCAACAATAACAATTAGCAGGTTATTAAAAGTGACTTCTTTGCCCACCGCTTCTTTTTTACTTTCGAGCGTCTGATTAAGTGACAGTATTTCCCGCTGAGTGCTGCGCTGCATGGCTGCGAAATCCTGGGAGATCTGGTCCATTGTCAGCCTCAATACGCGGCTTCGCTCTGCATCCATCCAGGCAATCAGCTCTTCATAGGCCGAAGTAATACCGGCGATATTATTATTCGCCGCAGCAAGACTAACCTGATTGAGCAAATGTTGGCGGGTGGTCAGGTAAGACAGTAAAACGCCTTCCTCATTCCCCTCCGTCACAGACTCTTGTAGCGCCTTTGCCGCAAGCAAGTCACCGGATTCAATCAAATAGGTAATTTTATTCAGGGTATACAGCTTTGGTGCTACAAGTTGTGGGTGGTCATCCAGCCAGTCTTCGATTTTACGGTTCCAGCGCACTACCAGATCCATGTTCTGTTGCTGAACATTAACGTGCATTAGCCAGCAGCCTGCAATAAATTGCCCTCTAATACTGCCGGTTTCTGCACTGTCTTCCAGCAGCGTCAGAGCAACCTTCTCCATATCATCCCACTGATTATCAGCTGCCATAATGGCCAGTAACTTATCGTATAAAGCAATGCCAGCTTCGCCGCCGAGATCTTTTGAAAAGTAGACTAACTGACGAACTTTCTCCAGTGCCCGGTCAAACCATTGCATAGCCACCAGTAACTCGATTTGCTGATTGACCACTTCATGCCAGCTAACGTAGTTACTTTGAGTCCAGAATGCTTCCTGGGCCTGATTAAAGTATTCCAGTGCCGACATTACATTGCTGGTTTGGATATCTGCCAGACCAATATCAAACAATATCTGTGCTTTATCTTCATCCGATAAGCGACGTGACAGCAGGCCGAGCAACTGCTGTTTGCTCGACTCCACATCATTGGGAGAAGCGATGGCCTGATAGCTTAGTTTAGCCCGCAAGATAAACGCCTGCGAACGATAATCCTGACGTCTGACGGCGGTAGTCAGCACTTCATCGGCCATGCTGCGAACGGGTTCGAAGTTTCCCTGTTGTGCCGTGATGAGTAGCTTGTAAGCCAGAATAGCATTTTCGGCGGCATCGGCATGCAATGCATTGGCACTGGCGAGTAACTCATTAATTTGCTCGATTTGCTGATTGGCGGGTGTATTTTTTGCGCGGATGGTGTCATTTAACCGGGTGACAATCTGCGATTCCTTCATTGCCTGAGCCTGAGCAGGCTGCCCACAAAACATGACAATAAAACTTGATACAATAATCCAGATTTTAATACGTGGTTCCATCACTAGCTGTCAAAAAGTAAACTGTCGTCCAATATCGACACAATATCCCATGACTGACTCTCTTTGCCAACCAAAAAATGGGCACCGTGTACAATTTATTAACTTTCGATGGAAGGCCCGGAAAGCCGGAGGAAGCAATGTCCACCGGCGTTACCAGGTAAAATCAGACTAGCGGAAGTCGCCGGCGTCGAGGTTGTGCTTTTTCATCAGTTTGTGCATATCGGTGCGGTTGCGGCCAGCCAGTTCTGCTGCACGGGTGACATTACCGTCGGTCATTTTCAGCAGCTTAAACAGATACTTCTGTTCAAAAGCATCGCGGGCTTCAGTAAGGGTTGGCCAGCTCTGTCGGGTGGCAGACAGCGCCTGTTCAACCAGATGCAATGGCACCACGGGCGTCTGCGTGAGGGCTACACACTGCTCCACCACGTTTACCAGTTGGCGCACATTGCCCGGCCAATCACTTTTCACCAGCAACTGCATGGCATCTTCAGAAAACTGGGTAACCTTTACACCGTGGCGCTCGCCACTTTGTTTTAGCAGGTTGCGGGCCAACAGAGGAATATCTTCACTGCGTTGTTTAAGTGCAGGTAATTTAAGGTTAACCACATTCAGGCGATAGAACAGGTCTTCCCGAAAACTACCCTCTTCCATTTCCTTGTGTAAATCTTTGTGCGTGGCGGAGATCACCCGTACATCGATATCAACCGACTTACTACTGCCCACCGGGCGAATCTGACGTTCTTGCAATGCACGTAGTAACTTCACCTGCAGAGTCATGGGCATATCGCCAATTTCGTCAAGGAACAAAGTACCGCCGTGGGCTTCTCTGAAAAGCCCCTGATTAGCGGTAACAGCGCCGGTGAAAGCACCTTTTACATGACCGAATAATTCTGACTCCAGCAGGTTTTCCGGTAGCGCTCCGCAGTTAATTGCCACAAACGGATAATCCGAACGGTCACTGGCACGGTGAATGGCATTGGCCAACAGCTCTTTACCTGTTCCGCTGGCACCGGTCACCAGCACACTGACTTCCCGCTTGGCGATACGGTAAGCCTGATCGAGTACATGTAACATTTCGGGTGAGCGAGTGATAATTTCCTTACACCATTCGCCCGGTTCTGCGGCTTTCGAATGTTGAAGTGCTTTGCCCAGTAGTTCCCTTAATTTATCGTGATCCACTGGCTTGGTTAAAAAGCCAAATACGCCACGCTGGGTCGCTTCTACGGCATCGGATATGGTGCCGTGGGCAGTCATCAGGATCACCGGGATATCGGAGCGAATGGCCATAATTTCTTCAAACAGACTGAGACCGTCAAGGCCCGGCATTCGCAAGTCACTCAACACCAAATCAAAAGTGCCGGTATTGATTTTTTTGAGGGCTGCCTGACCATCTTCAACCGCTGTTACCTGAAAACCCTCGCTTTGCAAGCGAATGGTCATTAACCGTAACAGACTTTGGTCGTCATCGACCAAAAGAATATGCGATGGCTGCTCTGCGTTATCACTCACTGCGGTGTCTCCTCTTCCTGACTCATCAGGTTTGATTCGATATTGAGTAATGCCTCAAGCTGGGCTTTTAACTCGTTAATCTGATTTTCTTGGGCCTCAATGGTTTTATCCTGGCCGTTATTCATTTTACTCAGTAGTGTCACTGCCGACTCAAACTCGAGCATATGTTCACTCGGCTTGTGAATAATCGCTTTCATGCGCTGCTGATTTACCGGTGATAACGCTGGCAACAGTTGTTCAAACCAGTGCTGAGCGCGCAATCTGGCTTTATAGGGTGTATTTACCGGCTGCGACAAAATCACTTTTTGCAACAACCTATCCGGCGCATCCCCGAGCTGCTCAATCAGCGACTCCCGTTTGGGCCAGGTCATTTGGTCAACCTGCGCCCAGTAATCTAGCCAGAAGCCTAAATCACAGCGAGCTGGGTCTAACTGCGCGTCTGACTGAAACACACATTCGTCGTTAGTTGGCTCAACGGTCGGTTGATAGTGTTCAGACTGAATCTGCGGTTCCTTTTCCGGTGTCAAAGTACAGCCGGTCAAAATTAAAGCTGCGCTCAGGGCAGCAAATTGCTTCATTGTTATTGGTCTTCCTGCTGAGGGATTACAACCCGAAAACAAACTTCGGCGTAATCTACGTCAATCACATTTACTTCTCCGTGCATGATCCTGGCGCAATCCGCCACAATGGATAATCCCAGTCCGGTGCCGATAACGTTATCATTTCGGACACCATCCCCCCGCACAAAGGGTTCAAATAAATTACTAATTTTTTCCGTCGGTATTTTGCTGCCGTGATTTGCTACATCTATCAGCGCTTCATCACCTTCAACAGCTACCCGGATATAAATGGTTTTGCCCAGCGCGCCGTGCGCCACCGCATTAGACAATAAGTTATCGAATATGCGGCGCAACAGTTCAGCGTCAGCGCTGATCGTGGTGGTTTCAATCTTCACCGCTAATTTATGGTTCTGCAAGGCCAACTGATAATCTTCAATACACTGGCTAACCATTTGTTCCACATCCACACGGGTAAAACTGGCCTGAGCCTGTTGCAACAGCAGATTGTAGTCCAGTAGCTTCTCAATCAATGTGTTTAACCGCGACGTACTGCTGGCCAGTAAACTCATCACCTCTTGCTGGGGTTCTGATAATACACCAACGCTGCCATCAGTAAGTAATGCACACCCTTCCTTTATACTCGCTAAAGGGGTTTTTAATTCATGGGCGGCGTGTCTCAGCAGCGCGGTGCGAATATGCTCCAGTTGGGCCAGACGCTCACCAAGCCAGTGCAGGTCTTTCTCAACACCTACCAGTTCTTTCGGCGCCCGGGTCGACAGCGGGGGTAATCTGCCCTGTTGCCTGGCAAGCATGCGGATGATTAATTTTAACTTGCGCACCGGGTTAATGACTAATTGGCTGCCTAACAAAATCAGCGCCAGTGAAACCGACACCAACAACGCGCTCAGCCAGGACTGTTTAGCCTGCATGTCTGCCACGTCCTGACGCTGCAACGTTAAGCGTGCTTCAATGGCTTCATCAACACTGTCGTGAACATCCACCAGCGCAGTACGTAAACGCCCCAGCCCGGGCGATAAATCGGCTTCGCTGGTGAAGGCCGTAAAAGATTTCAGTTCAGCCAGCCCCCTGTCAACCGATTCACACCCTTCTACACTAACCCGGGCCTCACAGAGCGCCGCATAGCGTTCATCAAACCGCGTCAGAGCATTTTGCACCAACCGTTCAGCTACATCGTTTTTAAGTACCTGGTACTGGCGCAAGGCACGCTCCAGCACGACGCTGGCACTTTCGAGTTGTTGCACTTTAGAGACGATACCGGCTATTTGCTGAGTTTCATCAATGGTCATACGACTGACTCTGGTTAAGTCAGTATGACTTTGCCACAACAATGCAGCCAACGGGATGAGTGCAACTAAAAAGCTGCCAATAATGAGCTGACGTAACGACCCTAAACGCAAGAGCGAACCACTATCAATTATACGTGACGCAAGCATCGCATAGCGTTGAGAGTTCGACAACGTGTTAACGCCTATTTGGCAAAATCACCGGACTAAATGGCTGTAAACGCTGATTCAGACCGACAGCGATAATACTTCACGGCCATAATCTGAACTGATCAGTTCGGCTTCACTGATTTTGCCGTCTTCGTTTATATCAATGTCACCAAACTCGCGCAGTAAATCGGTATTTTTCACGGCTTCACGCAAAGTAATGAATCCATCGTCGTCAGAATCCATTTTTTCCATGAATTCCTGACTGGTTGGGATCGCTGCTGCTGAAAATGTGGTTACTGCTGCTAGGGCCAAAATAATAGAACGCATGGCTGTCTCCGCTTATTGTCTTTATTTGGATATATCATCCGACTAGAGCAGAACTCGTACCAACGCGACATTTACTATAAATTTCAAATAGTTATAAAATAACGATGGATATTACATCGCTCTTACAAGACTTATTTGTTGCAATTAAGCAACACTCGGTTGCTACAAACCCCACTGGTTTTTAGCGCGTTGCAATGATAATGGAGCACGTAAACTTGTGAAAAACCAAGGCGTGGATTACTTTTAATCCATTAGTTTGTTTGGTAAATGATGATGTGGCCTGAAAAGCACTTATCTCCCGCTGTCTGCCTGTTCTGCACTTTTTTTATACTCGCCCCGTCTGCGAATCAGGCTAAAATGGAGCTTGTTTCCGGGTTTAAAGTGTCCGGCTTAGGCCGCATTATTGGCGACTATCAGGATACCGACGGTGCAGCTTATCTGGACTACACAGACGACGTTAAATTTAATAGTCAGTCATTGGCTGCATTGCAGGCCGACTGGCAAGCGACTGATAAGCTGAGCCTTACTACGCAATTACTGGCTCACAGCAATTCTGACAAAGAGTCTGGTGTTGAATGGTTTTACCTGACATATCACCTGAACGACAACGGGCCTTTTTTGAAGTGAAAAATGCCGACTTCGACAATTCTGTCACGCTTTACCAGGTCGCTTTGGAGTGGGTATTCTGATGAAACGCCTACTCCTTTTTACTTGTCTGTTAGTAAACTGCATAGTAACTCATGCAATAAGTAATGATCACGTAATGGTTGTTACCCATCGCGACTCATCCATTACTACCATCACTAAACCCCAACTAAGAAACCTGTTTATGGGTAACCTGATATTGCCAGATGTAACGCCTATTGCACTGTCGCCAGGCGAAATGGCCCGTGCCATTTTTAACATCAGGGTCATTGGACTCACTGAATCCCGGATCCAGGCCTACTGGGCGCAAATGCGCTTTAATGGCCGACAGCAACGGCCGGAGGCCGCAGACAGCATAAATGAGCTGATTCTAATGATAGAGTCATCAACAAACACTATTGGGTATCTGCCGGAGGGCACGCCATTGCCTGAGGATATTAAGGTGATTTATCGCAGTTCTACACAGTAGCTAACCAGCCTGGCGCTGGTAGTCCGGCTGTTTTTTAATATCGGCTAATGGCCGGGGTTTGCTGAACAGATAACCCTGTACCGTGTCGCAGCCTAATGCCTTAAGATAATCCCACTGAGAAATCGTTTCCACGCCTTCTGCACAAATTTTCAGCGACAACCGCCGCGCCAGATCAATAATCGAGATGATCACCAGACGGCTACGTTCAGAGGTATCCAGCTCCATCACAAACTGACGGTCAATTTTGAGGGTATCAATGGTAATCTGGGTCAGATAACTTAACGAAGAGTAACCGGTACCAAAGTCATCCAGCGCGATAGTACAACCGAGGTTATGCAAACGCTTAAATAATGATTCGCTACTGGCAAAGTTGTCCAGATAGGCTGACTCGGTTACTTCAAATTCGACATTCTCAGGGTTAACCGAATGCGCCTTAAACGCATTATATATCCAGTCAAATAGCTCGCCGTGACGCAAATCATGCACCGATAAATTAATCGCCAGACGAATTTTCGGTGAATAAATGCTCTTCAGTTCGTCCAGCTCCTTACTCGCCTGATTTAGTACCCACTGCGTAATGGAGGTGATTTTACCAGCCTGTTCAGCTACCAGAATAAATTCAGAGGGCATAACCAGCCCTAAATCAGGATGCTGCCAACGGATCAGTGCTTCCAGAGAATCTATCTCACCGTTAAGATTGATTTTCGGCTGATAGTATAAACTGAACTGATTTTCTTCTATCGCCGCTTCAATACTGTTGGCGATCAGGATCTTCCGTTTATAAGACTCAGACATCTCAGGGTTGAATATAGTATAACTTCCCCTGCCTCTGGCTTTTGAGCGATACATGGCAAGGTCGGCATTACTGACCAGCTGACTGAGCTCGTAACCGGCCTCGCGGGCTTTCGCCACACCTATACTCACGCCAACTCTTAGCGACAGGCCTTTAAATATGAAAGGTTCAACAAATGCCGACAGCACTCGTTCGGATACGGTGGCCATATTCAGTTCGGTGGCTTCGCGGTCCGGGACGATCAAAAATTCGTCGCCGCCCAATCGGGCGAGAATATCGCCGTCACGAAGAATCGCTTTCACCCGCTCAGCCACTTCGATGAGGATCATGTCACCAGTTTCATGGCCTAAGGAATCGTTAATGCCTTTGAAGCCGTCAAGGTCGAAAAACATCAGGATCAAGTCGTTGTCTGCCCGTTTCGCGCGGGACAATTCAATGCGAATAGTATCCATAACAAACTGCCGGTTTGGCAGACCAGTCAGGCTGTCATAGTTGGCCAGCCTGGTCATCGTACCCTGCTGCTCCATCAACGTTTGAGTTTGCTGCTGGTTTATTGATAATTCATCTTCAATGGTCGCCATAAGGCGATTGATGTGTTCGCCAAGACGCTTGATTTCTGAGGTACCCTGCACATCATGACGGGATGTGTAATCTTTGGAGTCGATGACCATCTGGGTGAAACGGGACAACCCCTCCAACGGCCTGAATGACCGCCGTAGCATCATTAAAGAAAGAAAAATGGTAGTGCTAAGAAGCAGAACCACCCAGGGCATTGTCCTGAAAATTAACGAGCGGCGGCTTTCCGCCAGGCTGGAGCTTAAATCGTTAACGATCAACAAATAACCAACCGGGAAAGCCTGTTCGCCGATCCGTTCAAGGCTTATCAGTTTGCCCTGTTCAATATGAATGCCCAATTCATACACTGAAGGGTCAACAGGCCAATCCTGCAATCCCTGCCCAGTGTGGCGTGCGTCCCGCCCTACGTAATGTTCAACCTGGTTGTATTCATTGTCATAAATGGTGGCGTTTATCACATTGTTGTAAGGCTCCAGCCTCAACAGTACGATAGTCAGTGCAAAGCTATCCCGCTCCGTCTGCTCCATATAGGGCACCAGGTCGTTGGCCATATTGCGGGTTAGCGCAAACAGATTGTTCTTCTGTGATTCGAGAAACAGTTCTTCATGTTCAGCAACAGTGAGCCATAGTACCCATGTTGAAGATGTCATCACAACGATGCTCAATATCACGGCTATCGCCGTTCGGATACTACCGAACATTATACAGTTTTTCTCATCATTATCTTATTGCGTTGATTGCGCTTCCAGCTTTGCCTTAATGAAACGGCTATGAGGAATATAGAGCAGATCGGCAATCTTGCGTATTATATGTTCTTCATCCGGGCTAAGCGTTGCATCCGCGTAAGCAATCTGCCATAGCCCTCTCATCACCCGTTCCTTGTGTTCAACACTCATCCCCTCGTTCAATGCTTTGGTGAACTGCACTAAATCAACAGCCTCTTCAGAACGTTTTTCCCCCGTGCTGACGATATTTGTTATCTCTTCTTCAGTCAGATCAAAATTTTCGCGAATTAGTTGTGTAAGTGTAGCTAATTCACGCTCATCAGACAGGCTATCTGCTCTGACCACCTCACTCAGTAACGCCGCCGTAGCGATCTCCACCTGATGGGAAGTCTGGCTTATTTCTGGTGAGCCTTTAAACAGTTCCAGGATGGATTCCAACATGCTTTACTCCACTTTGCTATTGTCCATTAGTTTGACCGCTAACTGAGCCAGATAGTTTTTCGTTAATCCTACAATTTGTAGCACTGAACCTAATTGGGAATGCCGATATCATCAATAACGGGCTCGATGGGTATTATCACTTTGATTTGCTTGCCTGAATCGGATATATGTAAAGACTGACATAATTCTCTTATCAGTACGAACCCGCGGCCGAAGGTTTCATCTTCTTCGCAATTTTTTAGCACAGCTGCATCAAAGCCCGGACCACTGTCCTGCATACTAATTTCCAGCACGTTATCCGGCATCAGTCGCTGTAAGGTGATCCAAATGTCGCCCTGCTTTAACTGATCAATCCCCGCCCTGCGCCGTTCATAATATTCAATGAATCCTTGCGGTTCGGCTTTCAAATCTGATGATAAACCCAGAATGCCATGTTCTATAGCATTATTGGTAAGCTCTGTGATAACCGTAAACAGCTCAGAACGTATCGCGGCCAGACCAGGAATACTATTTACGATAGCAACCACCTGGTCGATCACCTGAGCATCTTTGATGTGTTGTGCAGTTAAGTGAAAAGACAGGTTAAATGGTATCGGTTCAGCAAGCAGCTCTGGGAGTTTAAACTGGAATGGTCGGCTCTTATACAGGACAATAGTGATATCATCTTCCGCCGCTGCACCGGCGCGATAGAGTTCTGCCTTGTCTACCAATAGCTGAGCATTTACCTGGCTGTTGTGGGTAAACCACTTTTCAACGCCTTCTTCGCCGAGCATCCCTAACTCTTTATGATGACTCTCCATCAGGCCATCGGTGTAGAGCAGTAAAGTATCGCCCCATTCGGTTTCAAAATACTGTGTCTGGTTGTCAAACTCATGCTCTTCCAGAATCCCCAGAGGCATATGTTGCGGATCAATTAACAGCCTAACCTTCTGCTCTGGTGTTTTCACCGCCAGTCTTGGTAAGCCGCCACTCCATAATGTGAAGCTTTTACCATTAGCATGAATCTCCAGTATGCTCGCTACGCAAAACATATCTGCCGGCAGCAGGTTAACCAGCAAATGGTTAAGCCGTGTGGCCATTTCGCCTACAGCAAGGCCTTTTAATGTCATCGCAGTAAATAACTGTGCCACTGGTATGGCACCAATAGCCGAAGCCAGACCATGACCGGTAAAATCGCCAATAAACAAATAAACCCCGCCCGAGGGGCTTTGCTCGCACAAAAATAAATCGCCGTTGAATTGTGCTTCGGGCTGCGTATAAAAATCAAAATAATCTGTGGTTACCGGGCTACGGTCAATGGCATTATCAAAAATATGCTCAACAATACGGTGATTTCTTTCCACTTCGAGTTGGAAATAAGTGAGCGACTGGTTTTTATCCTGAATTTCCAGGCTCAGTCGCCGGGTTCGCTCGTGGGCTTTTACCTTGGCATGCAGGATGATTTTTTCAAAGGGTTTGGAAATAAAGTCATCGCCGCCGCTTGCCAGGCACTTCACCAGACTTTGCTCATCATCCAGACTGGTAATAAACAATATGGGCAAATAACAATCCGGTGATGAGGCTTTTATTTGTGGGGCGGCTTCAATTCCCGACATCCCCGGCATAATCACATCGAGTAAGACAATATCCGGCTTGTGCAGCCGGGCCGTTTCAACCGCCTCCAGGCCGTTTCCCGCTTCGATAAAATCACTGTAGCCCGCTTCACTGAGTATTTCCCGTAAGATAAGGCGGTTGATCTCTTCATCATCAACAATCAGGATTTTTATCATGCGGAGACCATTACCGCCATTTACTGAATATCAAATTTTTTGTTAAACCGCGAAATTTGCAGGATCCGCGCAATTTGTGGCCGGGTATTGAGAATACGGTAGGTTAGCTGGCGTTCTGCCAATACTTTCTGCATATTCAGTAACATTCCCAGTGCCGAACTATCCATATACTGTGTAGCTGATAAATCAATGTCGATTTGCTTCACTTTGGGATCAAGATCTTCGTAAGTATTACGAAACTCGGTGACCAGTGAAAAGTCAAACCTCTCACCAATTTGGATATTGAAGGTCGAATCATTGACAACTTCAGCTTTTATATTCATTTGTGCTCCCACTCACAACTGGCGTTTGCTACTATTAATACTAGCAACGCGTTAATTTATCCACTGCAGAATAAGTTGTTAATACCACTTCGGCTTATTTGATTGTAGTCCAGTTTTAAAGAGTTACAGCAAAGTATGCAAAATTCGAGACTTGTTTACAGCACCGACGGCGGCAAAGTTGATCAATCGCGGGAATCAGCAGATACCCGCTCGGTAAATAAAGACGGTATCGCCCGAATTCAGCGCGAAACCAAAGGTCGCAAAGGTAAAGGGGTGTCGATCATTACCGGTCTTGACCAAAACGCTGATGAATTAAAAACGCTATGTACTGTACTGAAGAAAAAATGTGGCTGTGGCGGCGCTGTCAAGGCAGGCACCATTGAGCTGCAAACAGACGCCCGGGATAAAATTCAGCAATTACTCGAACAACAGGGTATCAAATCCAAAGTGGCAGGTGGCTAGTACAAACCTCATAGTCAACAGAATAACAATCAGAATAAACAACGAAGAGAATTTGAATGGAAAAATTATCAATATCAGATCTGAATATCGTGTTGGTAGAGCCTTCCGATACTCAGCGCAAGATTATTTCCGGCATGCTCACCAAAGAGAATGTGAAGCAAATCGACACCGCTGCCAATATTGCTGAGGCAAAAAACCTGGTAGAACTGCACGGTGCCGACCTGATTATCAGCGCCATGTATTTTGAAGACGGTACGGCACTGGATGTACTCAAATTTACCAAAGAACATGCCTCTTACAAGCATATCCCGTTTATGCTGGTGTCCAGTGAATCTCGCACCAGCAAACTTGAAGAGTTTAAACAAGCCGGCGTAGCCGCCATCCTGCCAAAACCGTTTGAAACGATTCATTTGCACCGGGCGCTGAATGCCAGCCTCGATCTGCTCAACACCGACGAACTCGAACTCGATCTGTTTGACATCCATGAAGTACGCGTACTGTTGGTAGATGACAGTAAGCTGGCCAGAAATCATATTCGCCGGGTATTAGAAGGTATGGGCCTGCAAAAAATCAAAGAAGCTGAAAATGGCGCCATGGCACTGACACTGATAAAAGATGAACCCTTTGATTTGGTGGTCACCGATTACAACATGCCGGAAATGGACGGCCGTGAATTATCGGAGTTTATCCGTTTCAATCCAGAAACGTCGCATATTCCCATTATTATGGTGACCTCCGAAGCCGCCAACAGTGTTCATATGGCCAATATTCAGCAAACCGGTGTGAATGCTTTGTGTGACAAACCGTTTGAGCCGGCGGAAGTGAGAACCATGTTAGCAGCGCTTCTAAGCGACTAACACTGTCAAGAACTGCCCATGAATATTATTACGTCACGCGTAAAAATGGGTTGACAGTCAGCCGACAGCGAAATAAAGTACTGGTATGAAATTATGTAATCCAAACATCGTCGCTCGCTTTTTCGTGTTTATCACCTTCATCTGAGGGAGGATACGTAGCGCGTGCGAATAAACCTCCCTACGGGAGGTTTTTTTTTGCCTGAAGTGTTAAGAGAGAATTTATGTCTGCCCCTGAATTAGATCAAATTAGAGAGCGCATTACTGCGCTGGATACTGAGCTACTCAGCTTGCTATCTGAACGTCGCGGCCTTACCAACCAGGTTGCTGAGACCAAAATCAAGCACCATATTCCAGTGCGCGACCAGGCTCGCGAAGAGCAGTTGCTCATTCGGCTGATAAAAGAAGGTCAGCAAAAGGGTCTGGATGCCCACTACATCACGCAGATTTTCCATGTCATCATCGAAGACTCCGTATTAAACCAGCAGGCTATGCTTGCCGAACGGGCCAACCCTGGCAGCGCCCTGCCCCTTAATCGTGTAGCGTTTTTAGGTGATCGCGGTTCATACAGCTACCTGGCTACCCAGAAGTACTTTTCCCGTCGCCCTGGCGATTTGTTGGAGCTGGGCTGTCAGAGCTTCCGCGAAGTTGTCGGTAAAGTGGAAAACAATGAAGCTGACTACGCCGTACTGCCGGTAGAAAACACCACCTCTGGCAGCATTAACGAGGTTTATGACCAGTTGCAGAATACTGAATTAAGCATCATTGGCGAACTGACTCATGCCATCAAGCATTCTCTGCTGGTGGCCAAAGAGACCACGCTGGCCAACATCAAAACGCTTTATGCTCACCCTCAGGTATTCACTCAGTGCAGTCACTTCCTGGCCGAGCTGGGTAACGTTGAAGTAAAAACCATGGATGCCACCTCTTCTGCCATGTTAAAGGTGAGTGAGCTGAACCGTGATGATGTCGCCGCTATAGGGAGTGAAGCCGGCGGTAATTTGTATGGGCTGTTTGCTATCAAGTCGAACCTGGCTAACCAGAAAGAAAACCACAGCCGCTTTATCGTGGTGGCCAAACAACCGGTGGTGGTGCCGTTACAGGTTCCTGCTAAAACCACCTTTGTTATGTCGACGGTGCAAAAGCCAGGCGCACTGGTTGAGGCGTTAATGGTACTTAAAGAAAATAACATCAACATGACCAAGCTGGAGTCCCGCCCGATCCCGGGTAACCCGTGGGAAGAGTTGTTTTATATTGATGTGGAAGGTAATACTCAGGATGGACCATTGCAGAGCGCATTGATAGAGCTTAAGCGCATCACCCGTTACCTGAAGGTACTGGGTTGTTACCCCAGTGAAGAAATTAATCCCACCAAGGTTGCGGCTTCAAAAGCACTGACGGCGGGCTAATTTCCTCAAATAAAGACGCACTCTGCTGCGGCAGAGTGCCCTGTTTAATACCCATTACACTTTAAAGCGCGACAACAGCCATAATTCAAATAGTGACAGCGACCAAAGGAATGATAGTCAGTAATAAGCGTAACTTTAAAGTCATGGCGAACACGTCCACTCAAAAAACAATATTGCAGTGCTTGGTTATCTTTCGCCGGCCAGGATATTACGCTGCTTAGAATCAGGTTCTCAGCATTTGGTCATCATCAGCTTTGAGCAAAAGGCGTTTACTATCTATCAGGCAAGTTTTTGCATAATCGCCAAACCAATCACCAATTTCGTTGAACTGGCGGATAAATTCGGCTTTGTCTCCGTTGTCCAAAATGGACAGTGCTTCTCCAAAACGTTGGTGGAAACGTTTTAATAATAAAAAGTTTTCTGGGTTATTAAAAATAATATCGGCATAAAGTTGCCCGGATTGGGCAAAAAGTCGTCCTACCATCGCCAGCTCCAGCCGATAAATAGGTGAACTGAGCTGGGTAAGCAAATTAAGGTTCGGATTTTCGCCGGCCAAATGGGCACCATAAACAAAGGTATTGAAGTGGCGCATAACCTGAATGAACGCCATGGCTTTGTCATGTTCCTGCGCGGAGACTTCAAACAGCGTGGCACCCCAGGTTTGCATCTGCCCCAGTAGCCAGCTGTATTGTGACGCACCACGTCCGTGACACACCACCACAACCTGCTTAATCATACCCGGCGCATCCGGGCCAAACATTGGATGTAAGCCCACTACCGGCCCCTTATGGGCCTGCATCATGGCTTCCAGCGGCTTATGTTTGATACTGGTGATGTCAGCCAGAATACAATCCTCAGGCAGACTATTCAGTTTGGCCACTACGTCAACAGTCAGATTAATAGGCACGGATACCAGCACCAGACTGGCTTGTGCAAACAGGCTGTCTGCCCGGCTCCAATCATCTTTTTCAAGAATATCTACGTTATAACCACTACGCTCGAACAAACCGACAAACACTTTACCCAGTGCTCCGGCACCACCGATCACCACGACCCGCTTAATACCCGGGTTAATACAACGGTAGCGATTGTTCTGAGTATGGTAGGATTCACGTATAATCCGCCGCATGAGGTCTTCAATTAACGATCCGGAAACGCCGCGCTGTGCGGCCTGCTCCTGGCGTTTTTCGAGCATTTTCGCTTCGCGCTCCGGCACATAAATGGGCATACCGGTTTTGGCTTTTACTTCACCTACTTTACTGGTGAGTTCGGCGCGCTTTGCAAGAATGTCGATGAGCTGGGTATCCAGCTCATCAATGCCATGACGTAATTCACTCAACTGCTGAGCAAACTGTTCCTGGTCGTTCTGTGACATAGATTAGGCTAATTCCGTACGCTTGTTTTGACGCAATGGTAGCACAGTAATGAGTTTGTCACGCATTTGATCCAGCAGGCTCTCTGTAGTTTCCCAGTCAATACAGCCATCAGTAATCGACACACCGTATTCGAGGTCTTTAAAATCGACGCCGTCAGACTTTTGATTACCTTCTTTCAGGTGACTTTCCAGCATGATGCCGATGATCGATTGATTACCCTCAAGAATTTGATTTACCACATTCTTAGCCACCAGCGGTTGGCGACGATAGTCCTTATTGGAGTTAGCATGTGAACAGTCGACGACCAGACCGGCTGTCAGGCCGGCTTTATCCATCCATTCTTCGCATTCAGAAACACAAACTGAATCATAGTTTGGTTGCTTACCACCACGCAGAATAATATGGCCGTCAGGGTTACCGGCGGTTTCGATGATGCTTACCTGTCCTTGCTTGTTAATCCCCATAAAGCGGTGAGAAGACGCTGCAGAACGTAAAGCATTCACTGCAATATCCAGACTACCATCAGTGCCGTTTTTAAAACCTACCGGCATCGACAGACCGCTGGCCATTTCGCGGTGAGTCTGTGACTCAGACGTACGCGCGCCGATAGCGCTCCAGCTAAACAATTCCGCCAGATACTGTGGACTAATAGGATCCAGTGCTTCTGTCGCAACAGGTAGCTCAAGTTCAGCCAGCCAAATCAGTAATTCGCGTGCTTTACGCAAACCGGTTTCAATATCAAATGTGTCGTTGATATGTGGGTCGTTAATTAACCCTTTCCAACCCGTGGTGGTTCTGGGCTTTTCAAAATACACCCGCATGACAATATACAGGGTATCTTTGTAGCATTCGTGCAGCTCTTTCAGGCGCAGCGCATAATCCTTGGCAGCTTCAATATCGTGAATAGAGCAAGGTCCACACACCACCAGTAAGCGATGATCACGACGATGAATGATATCAGAAATGATCTGACGGGATTGTCGGATAACATCCAGACCTCTTTCCGAGGCCGGAAGTTCTGCCGCCAGCGCGTCTGGCGTTACCAGCACCTTCTCTGCGCTAACGTGAATATTGTTAATAGTGTCCTTAATCATAGGGTCGCTCTTATTTGGTGAAAAGTCATTTCAATGCCGCTTAAACAAGGCCTCAGCCTTGGTATTAATTAAAGCAGAGCCAGGCAAAAAATACAGATGTAAAATTATATTTACAATGAAATATTACTACATTTTTTAAATCGTTGACTTTTTATCAAGATTCTATAAGCGAAGCAAGTAAAAGTTCCAAATTTATACTAATTTGTAACGAACTGTTACCAGAGCTCACATGGCGTATTTATTGGGTTGTATGACAACGCAGACACCACTAAAGTAGCATTTTGATGTCTGAAAATCTTTCTGACAACACAATAATAATGAGCGAAGACAGATGATTACACTCAAGGATATTCGTAAGAGTTTTACCAATGGTGAGGAAACCATAGTCGCACTCAACGATGTGTCTTTATCCATTCAGGAAAATGAATTTGTCGCCTTCATGGGCAGTTCAGGTTCCGGCAAGTCAACCATGATGAATATTCTTGGTTGTCTCGATACGCCGGACAGCGGCGAGTATTTGTTAAACGGTAACGCCGTGAATCAGTTAACCGATGAAGCGCTGTCGAAAATTCGCAACGAGCATATTGGCTTTATCTTCCAGACTTTTCACCTGCTGCCCAAACTCGACGCCATTGGTAACGTTAAGCTCCCCCTGCGCTACAGTGATGTGTCGGATGAAGAGGCTACGCAACGTGCTCAGGCGCTGCTGGAAAAAGTCGGCCTTGGCCACCGTATGCATCACCGTCCTTTTGAAATGTCGGGTGGACAACGTCAGCGGGTTGCCATCGCCAGGGCGTTAATTAATCGCCCCACTATGATTCTGGCGGATGAGCCCACCGGTAACCTCGACAGTAAAACCTCCGACGATATTATGGCCTTGCTCACAGAGTTACATCAGCAAGGACAAACTATCGTCATGGTCACCCATGAAGAAAACATTGCCGCCTACGCGCAGAAAGTGATCACCATGAAAGACGGCCAAATCATCAGCGAGAACATCAACTCATGAGACAATCAATTGTTTGCTTATTGATGTGCAGCCTCAGCATGGCGACATTAAGTGCCAGGGCAGAAAACACTGCCAGCCAACTGATTGTGACCGGCAAGGTCACCTCATCCAATGTGCAGGTTGTTTCCGCACCCCGTACCGACCGCTGGAATATTCAGATCCAGTGGATGGTTGATGAAGGCAGCATTGTTGAACCAGGCGATACCATTGCGCTATTCGACTCCGGCAGTGTGGATGCACAGCTTGAACAAAATGAAGACTCACTAAGTACCCAGACCCTGGAAATGGAAAGTAAACGAGTGGAGCTGGCTCAGGCCGTGACCGATGCCCGCAGTACATTAAAAATTGCCGATCTGGAAGTAGAAAAAGCCCGCATAGAAGCTGAAATTGAGAGTAAAGACGTTAGCGAGTACGACAAGGGGCAGTACAAACTTGCCCTGGAGCGTGCGCTGGTAGAGCAATTTAAAGCTCAGCAGGCACTGGAACAAAAGCTGATAGAACAAGAAAACACACTGCAAAAGCAACAGATCGAAATAACCAAGCTGGAAGAGAACATCAATTATCAGCGCTATCAGTTAACCCGGCTAAAAGTAAAGTCGACTATCACCGGTGTTGTCAGTCATATGTACCACCCCTGGACCAACGAGAAAATTACCGCTGGCACCACATTACAGGCCGCCATGAAAGTAATGGAAGTACAGGATATTGATGGCTTTAAGGTTGACGCCTGGGTGCATGAAATTGATGCCGACCGGGTTGATGTAGGTCAGCAGGCACTGGTATCCCTCGATGCCTACCCAGGAGTGAGTTACGCCGCCACCGTTACCAGCGAAGTTTCTCAACCAGAGAAGAAAGCCGGCTGGGGCGACAGCGCTTATTACCAGATTGAACTGTCGTTTACCGATATGCCCGACAAAAAATTACTACCGGGCATGAGCGTCAGGGTGGTTATCCCTGCGACACAGGAGTTAAGTCATGCACGTTAAATTCTCTTTCTTGCTGTGCGCCGCATTAATGCTTGGCGCTTGCAGCAACGATCGGGCGGCTGAGGCGTCATCCGAAAAAACGTTAAACGCCCCGCTCACCGCATCCGGTGAAATTGTTTCGCTGGACAGTGCCAGTGTGTCGCCGCCATCAATACGTGGAATGTGGCAAATGAAAGTGCAGTTTTTGGTGCCAGAAAACACCCATGTTAAAGAAGGCGATATGCTGCTCAAGTTTGATGGCCAACAATTGCAAACCAAGCTGATTGAGCAACAAAGTGAGCTGGATGCAGAAAAAAAGAATTTTGAGAAAGAACTGCTTGAAAACGAAGCCCGGGCAGAAGAGTTAAAACTCGCGCTTGCCGAAGCGCATATGAATTATGAAAAAGAAAAGCGCCTCGCAGAAATTGTTGATATTTCTACCAAGCGGGTGGAAAAAGAAAAACAACAAAAAGAGTTTGAGATAGCCAAAGCCAAGCTAAGTCAGGCGACTCAACAGGCCAAACAGTTTGCCGAAACCCGCGAGCTCAATGAGCAACTGGCGCAAAGCAAAATTAACCGTTTGCAATCTAAGTTAGGGCAAACACAACGGGACATAGCCAAGCTCACGGTTAAGTCGCCGAAACCGGGGTTGATAATGTACAAAGCCGCACCGGATGGTGAAAAAGTCGCAGTGGGAGATTCCGTCTTTATGGGCCGAACGATTCTGACCATTCCGTCACTGGATAAGCTGGCAGTTAAAGCACAGTTTGATGAGGCAGACACAGCTAAACTTAGCATCGGCTCGAAAGTGAAAGTGACACTGGATGCCTACCCGGAAGTCCCCTACGCCGGCAAGATAATATCCCTTGGCGAAGCCTACAAAGAAAAGTCCTCCACTAATCTGAGTATTGTGTTTGATGTGCAAATTGAACTGGAGAAAATCGATCCATCACGGATGCGCCCGGGCATGAAAGCGAATATCGAAGTGCAGGAGGATAACTTATCATGACCCCTAAATGGTTTACCTGCCTTCTGGCAGCTGCACTGTTAAGCGGTTGCGGCGAAACAGAACAAACAATCCCTACCTATCAGGTTGAACGTCAGCCTTTCGAACTGATGGTGCCAGTAAAGGGTGAGCTGGAAGCCGCCAGTGCAACCGCCATTGGCGCGTCGAGTCGACGCCCAATGACCATTGCCTGGCTGGAAAAAGAATATACCAACGTTAAAAAAGGTCAGTTAATTGCCCGCTTCGATGCTGAACAGCTCAATCTAGACATGCGCAAAGAGATGCTGGCTATGATGCTCCTTGAGGAAGACATGAAGCTGAACCGCTCTACCCTGACTCAGGAAGAGCTCGACGTGGAAAAGGACAAGGCCCTGGTAGTTAAGGAGTTTGCCTTTGCAGACGAGTTTACCATTGATGATTTGCGCGTCTATTCGCGCATCGAAATCATCGAAAACATGCAGAATAAAGAATACCTGGGTGCTAAAGATAACTACCTGGACTGGAAAAAAGAAAGTGTGGTTGAGCAAAACTCCAGTGCCATAGACGTATTAAGCATTCGCAAAAAAGGCAGTGAACAAAAATACAACCAGATTAAGTCGGCCATTGAGACGCTGGAAGTCCATGCGCCGTACGACGGTTTGCTGGTATATGAATCCAACTGGCGTGGCGAAAAGCCATCGGTAGGTGAAACCGTGTTTCCGGGACGGCCCATCGCCAAACTGCCTGACCTTTCGAAAATGCAGGCTAAGGGCTACGTGCTGGATAAACAGGCCATCGGCCTGGCACCCGGCCTGCCGGTCACCATTGCATTGGAAGCTTACCCAAATAAGGTATTTACCGGCACATTAAAACAGGTATCCGGTTTTTCCAGAACCATCTCCAGAAATGATCCCACCAAGTACTTTGAAGTGACAATTGATATTGACGATCAGGACTCGCCAATCCTATCTCCGGGGCGCAAATTAAATGCCCGGATTGAGGTATCCAAAGGCGAAAGCAAACTGATGGTGCCGATTCAGGCCATTTATAACGAACAGGGAGTGAACTACGTGTTCCGTGAAAATGGCAATGGCTTTAGCCGCCAGCAAATTGAAATTGGCCAGAAAAACCTGCACTTCGTGGAAGTCACCAAAGGCCTTAATGAAGGCGATAATATTGCCCTGTCGTACCGGGAGCTCATTTAATGTTAAACCAACTTACGTTAACCAAAACCCGGTTGCTGGTGAGTGACGCCTTGCATGAACTACTGGCGCAAAAGCTACGCACATTCTTAACCCTGCTGGGCATGATCTTTGGCGTTGGCGCAGTAATCGCGATGCTGAACATTGGTAAAGGTGCCGAGCAGGAAGCGCTGAAGATGATTGGCTCCATGGGGTTACAAAACCTGATTGTCGAATCAAAAAGCTACACCACTGAAGAACTGAAAGATATACGGGAAGAATCACTCGGCCTTAATCTGGCCGATGTGGAAGCCGCCATGGCTACCCTGCCCTTCATTACTCACTACAGTGGTGAAAAACAAATAAAGCTATTTGCACTCTACAGCGATTATGCCAAAGCCGACGCGTCTGCGGTGGGCGTAACCAGCAGCTACTTTGAGCTTGCCAGTATGAATGCCGCGCAGGGTCGCTTACTCAGCGAGGATGATGAGTTGCACGTGTCGCAGGTGGCGGTACTGGGTGCCGATGTAGCCAACAGCCTGTTTCCCGACAAAGATCCCCTGGGCCAGTTTCTTAAAATTAACCATGTCTGGTTTGAAGTAGTAGGCGTGATTGCAGCGCCGGAATTTAATAAAGAAGCCTTTCAGGGGGTGAAAATTAATGGTGACAGAAACCGAGTGTTTATCCCATTATCCACCAGTCAGAAAAAACTCAACATGGAACCCCTCGCCAGCGAACTGGATGTGGTAAAGTTTGAAGTCGAAGAGGATTACTCTACCGTACTGGCAGCGAAAGCGGTTACCCAATTGCTTGCTCAACGCCATGGTGGCATTGACGACTACAGCCTGATCATTCCGGTGGAACTGCTGGCCCAGCAAGAGAATACCCAGCGCATTTTCAATATTGTCATGGCCTGCGTGGCCGGTATCTCATTACTGGTTGGCGGTATCGGCATTATGAATATCATGCTGGCCAACGTACTGGAGCGAACCAAAGAAATTGGTTTGCTGCGAGCAGTAGGTGCCACCCAACAAGACATCAAATTACAGTTTATTGCTGAGAGTTTTGTGATTTCAGTGATTGGCGGCTTGCTGGGCATTTTCTTCGGCCTGGTGTTATCCGAGATTATCGGTTTCTACTCAGACTGGGCGGTAAGCTGGTCGTTAACAGCGATAGTTTTATCAGTATCGATTTGTCTATTGGTAGGTGTAGGCTTCGGTGTATTCCCGGCGATAAAAGCCTCAAAACTCAACCCGATAGACGCCCTCCATTCAGATTAAAACCGGACAAAGTCCGGTTTTATCCCGGAAACGCCGTAAGGTGTTATCCGGGATCGCCTCTTCTATTTGCCGGTTTTTTCCCGGGATCGCCCTAAAGGATGTTTTTTTTGGGTCAATAACACACCGTCATGCCGGAAGCTGCTTTAGCCGCTATCCGGTATCTCCTGAAAAGTTTTACTCACACACTAAGACTGCTGCCTTTATAGAAGATACCGGCTCAGAGGCCGGTATGACGGTGTTGTTTGAAGACTGCAATGCGATGTTAAAACATCGGCTTTTTACCTGTTCGGTTATTGCGAACTATGGGCCGACAAAAAGTTTCAGGTAATCCGTAGGCTCGTCACGGACGACGAGCCAGGGCTGCGCGGGCAGGACGCCCGCTCAGCGCGTTAGGGTTGCCCTTTTTGTTTGCCAATAGGCTTTTCGCAATTTAGAACTGCGGGGGTCAAGGGGCGACGCACTTTGCCCCTTGTTGCTGTCGGCAACCCGACACAAAGTGAAGACTACCTTAGGGTTTCAAAAGAAAATTTAACCGCGTCAGCCTTTTTTTAGAAGATCCCGGCTCAGCGGCCGGGATGACTGTATAATTCAGCCGAGATGACGTATTGAGGCAATCCCTGAGGGCAATCCCTGAGGGCAATCCCTGCTTAAAGTCCGGAAGGATTAAACTCATAACTTCCTATCTTCCAACTCGACCAGATACCAATATCGTAGCCGTAATACAGGTCGACTGAGATAACATCTTTGTCCATGGCTTCGGGATAATTCTCTAACACTTTTTCAGCAATCTCCCTGGCATATTCCATCTCATTCACGCGATTGGAATCGATATATACCGCCAGATCTACGCTTTTCTGCGAAGTATTCCCCCGGTCCGCGGGATCGGCGTAATAGGAAGTTGAGCTTGCCATTATCCCTACGGTATTCACGCCGGGTTCCTGTAGCAGTAGGGTCCGCGTTGCTAGCATCTGTTCAAACTCGCCGTGGGAAAAAAGTATATTGATAAACGAAGGGCTTATACCGCCGAGTATGAACCACAGCGCCACAATCACCAGATGTGGCGTCCATACTTTCCTGACCTCTTCCTGTTTTGCACCAGCGTAGACCACATAGGTACCAACGACCAGATCGTGCAGGGATTGCCGGGTTCGGCGGTTAAACAAATACAAATAAAGTATCGAGAAGGAACCGCCAACAAGCAAAGCCCCTATGGGGTACATAAGCCAGAAAAATCCCTCATCTACTGGCAGAAAATCAATCTGTAAAGCAAAAGGGATGCCGTACACACAATATCTCAGCAGTGAGCGCCCCAGCGAGATAGTTTGGTTATTACCGTCGACTACCCGGATACCCAAAAGCCTTTTACCCAAAGTCTGGCCATCAGCGTAGTGACTGTTCATCACGCCGAAATAACCCAGTGAGATAAAGAAGCCTATGAGTAACGACCAACCGCCCATTTGTATAAACACCGGCTCGAGCACCAACCCCAGCGCAAACCCACCCAGCGCCAGTAATATTGAGTCGACAATCAGTGCGACTATTCGCCGCCAGAATCCGGATATCCACGGTAAATCAGGTTGCTGCGTCATTTTCCATTCCTTATGTGCTTTGACTGACTTGTTGGGTGTGATTGATGCGAACCTCCGGTGAGAGACGAGAAAGAAAATCAGTTCATCATGAACTGATGCCCGAGAAGCTACTACCGGTTATATTATTTATCGCTTTGCTGTACCAATATAGCAAGCACAATCAGAATGTTAAGCAAAAAATCATCGATAAAACACCTTGTTAAAAAGGGTGCTGGTAATCCGTCACAACTGGCCTTAGGCTATGCCTATTCAACTCAAAACATAGACTCGCGGTAATGCAACGTAAAACCGTTAATGCCCTGCGGATACTGGCACTGGTTATCGTAATATCCAGCATCGTATTATTTGCACCAGTTAATGCCCTTTTTATTTATCTGACGCCCCAGTCCGAAGATATACAGGCTGAACTCAACCGGGCCGTAAGTAATGGTATTGCGGGCATGATTGTTTATGTGGATGAAGGTAATGGTATACCGGCAGAAAGCTACGCAGCAGGCCTGCATAACCAACAAAGCGGACAGGTAGCACACACTGATGCACTGTTTAAAATTGCAAGTATCAGCAAACTCTATGTGGCAGCCGCGGTTACGCGTCTAGCCGCAGGTGGCCAGTTAGATCTCGATACTTCCTTGCTTGATTATTTACCCCAACAAGCGAGTCGAATAACCAATGCTGAAACAATTACCCTGCGTATGCTGGTACAACATCGAAGTGGTATTGCCAATTACACCGACGACCCGGCATTTAACTGGTTTGCACCGTTTGATGAAGCCAGTGTTACCGCACAAAGTCTGGCTTTGATTTATGATAAGCCTGCCTTATTTGAGCCGGGAACGGAATACGCCTACTCCAACACTAACTATCTGTTGCTTGGCCGGATAATGGATAAAACGCTGGGTTACAGTTATCGTGATTACATCCAGAAAGAATTCATCGAGCCGCTGGGATTACACCACACCTTTGGGTTGTTAAGCGAACCATTACTCCCCTCACTAATGAGTGGCTATGTGTCAGGTTACGACGATGACCTCAAACACCTTGCCTTTATGAGCCCTGCCGGCGCAATGGTAGCCACTGCTGAAGACGTGGCTATTTTTCTCAGAGTACTCAATGATGGCTCATTACTTACTCAAGGAGAACAGGCGCTCTATAACAGCCTTTACGTGACTAGTCATGATGGCTGGTTACCGGGCTATTTGAGTTTTGCCCGTTATGATGAACCAAGCGATACTGTGGTGGTGATATTTGCCAGCACCAGTGGCGATGAACCCTGGCTGATTTGTGATATTGTGCACCGACGAATTCTTGCTGTGCTTAAAGCAAGGAAACAACAATAATGATCTGTTTGCGCCGCTCGCTGCTATCAATTGAGAAGTGATAATACCGTTGTGGTTAAAAAACGGGGAACCTATTATTAACCTGAAAAACAATAAAATCCTGCTGACGTTAGTCGCAATCCTGGTCGCCATTGCCTTATGGTTTGCATTCTTTAGCCGCGTAACGCCACCGGATTTTTCACAATACCAGGCAGGACCTGAGCGTAAAACGGCATTTTTTGGCTACTTTGCGCCTCTTGTAGCCGATGTGAACAAAGAAATCCTGGCCGACAGGGCTGAAGTGGAAAAAGTATGTACCGCGGATGCCGAGAATAACGCGGCTCTTTCTGATCTGGCAGTTAAATACCGGGTAGATAAAACGGATGTCGAGAAGGAGTAATTGTGCACAGTATTACTGCGTAGAGTGGATATTGTACCCGCTTCGCTGGCGCTGGCTCAGGCCGCTAACGAAAGTGCCTGGGGCACCTCAAGGTTTGCTCAGTTGGGCAATAACTTTTTGGGTCAGTGGTGCTTTGTAAAGGGCTGCGGCATTGTGCCTAACGATCGCGGTCAGGACCAGGTGCATGAAGTAGCGGATTTTCGCTCACCCCGCGACTCAGTAGCCAGCTATATGATGAACCTCAACAGTCATGATGCTTACCGAACGTTGAGAAACATCCGCCAGTCACTCAGAAAAAAGGATGCCGATATTACCGGTATTGAATTAAGTCACGCCTTAAGCAGTTATTCAGAGCGTGGCGAAGAGTACGGCAAAGAGCTAAGAGCCATGATTAATTTTAATAAACTTACGCAGTACGACTAACTGCTCGAACAGCTAACTACCGGGCAACCACTTTACCCGGTTCGACAACTGCACCTGCCGGGATAACTGCGCCCGGCAGTACCGTGCAACCTTCACGCAGTACCACGTTTTCGCCGATTTTAACGGGGCTGGCTTGTTGCCATCCGGCTTTGCGTTTGGCCGCTTCCAGTGGGTGCGTTAGCGACGCGATCACGACGCCGTTCTCGACTCTGACGTTTGCGCCAATATGAACTGGCGCAGCATCCAGGATCACCACCCTGTCACCCAAAGTAACTTTATCCCCGGCATAAATATTGATCCCGTAGTCACAGGCAAAATCATTGCCGATAACGGTATTTGCTGCGTTAGGTAAGAGCTGCCTGATGAGTGTCTGGCGCTTTGCCACGTTGCTAACCGGCAGTTGATTAAGTTCACGGCAAAACCGCTTAGCCTGTTCACGTGCTTGTAATAATTGTGGATGCTGGGTCTGATACCACTCGCCGCTGTATACCTGCTGCCAGATAGCATCCTTAGAATGAGTCATAGTTAGATCGGTGAAATGAATATTAGCTGATGGTAAGCCACAAAAAAGCCCGCAACAAGTGCGGGCTTTTTGAAGTTAACAGTAACGCAAGGATTAGTAATCTTAGTTAAGCTTCTCTTTGATACGTGCAGACTTACCTGAACGCTCACGCAGATAGTAAAGCTTGGCGCGACGCACTGCACCGCGACGTTTCACTTCAATAGAAGATACCGCCGGGCTGTGTGTTTGGAACACACGCTCTACGCCTTCGCCACTTGAAATTTTACGTACTGTAAAAGACGAGTGAAGACCACGGTTACGCTTAGCGATAACAACACCTTCGTATGCCTGAAGACGTTCTTTGTCACCTTCAGTTACACGAACTTTAACAATCACTGTGTCACCTGGGCCGAACGCAGGAACATCAGCTTTAAGCTGTGCTTGCTCAATTTTTTTGATGATATCTTGACTGACTTTGCTCATCATATCCTCTCATCCTAGTTAACTGTCATCTTGCTGCAACGACGCCTGAAATGCTTCTAGCAAGCGTTGCTGCTCCTCAGTCAGAGCTAGGTCGTTTAATAACTCAGGGCGACGCAACCAGGTTCTACCTAAAGATTGCTGCAGACGCCACTGTCTGATTTTTTCGTGATCACCGCTTCTTAACACATCGGGTACGGCTTTACCGTCGAGTACTTCCGGGCGAGTATAGTGCGGACAATCCAGCAAACCATGAGTAAATGAATCTTCAACTGCAGAATCACTGTGACCGAGTACTCCCGGCACTAACCGTGCAATTGCGTCCATCATCACCATGGCAGGCAGTTCACCGCCACTTAACACGTAATCACCAATTGACCATTCCTCATCAACGTGGCTTTCAATTACGCGCTCATCCACCCCTTCATACCGGCCACACAACAAGATTAACTTGTCGTTGGCTGCCAGCGACTTAACACCAGCCTGGGTTAGCGTTTTACCCTGTGGAGACAGGTAAATCACTTTACTGTTTTCACCGCCGGCCTGTTTGGCTGCGGTAATTGCGTCGGTTAGCGGTTTAACCATCATTAACATGCCAGGACCACCACCATAAGGGCGATCATCGACAGTGCGATGACGATCGTGTGTGTAGTCTCGTGGGTTAAAATGTTCAACTGCCAGTGTGCCGTTCTTCACTGCCCGCCCTATTACTCCTTGTTGAGTAAAGGGTGCGAACATTTCAGGAAACAAACTGATAATGCCGAACCATTTTTCCGCGGTCACTTAAAACCCCGGATCCCATTCAACCGTAATCACCCGCTCGGTTTTATCTACTGTTTGTACGACAGAGTCGAATACAAACGGTAATAGTCTTTCTTTTTGACCAAAAGCATCGTTTGCCTTTGCTTTAACGCGAATCACGTCATTAGCGCCGGTATTAAACACTTCTTTAACTACACCCAACTGATAACCTTGCGTAGTTACCACCTGCATGCCGTTAAGCTCACGCCAGTAAACCTCATCGTCACCCAGTTCAGGGAGTTGCTCAGCGTCGATGCTGATATCCAGATTTTTAATGCGCTCGGCATCATCACGGCTATCAATATCAATCAGCTTCGCTACGATGGCTTTGCCATGCGGTCGCCATTGATCAATCTGATATTCTCTGTCATCAGCCAGTAACCACGGGCTGTAGTCGAAAATACCTTCTGGCACTTCGGTATAGCTGTTGATCTTGACCCAACCTTTAACGCCGAAAGGCGCACCGATTTTGCCAATAACCACTTTGTCAGACGCTTGACTCATCTAAACCTACCAGAATGAAGGACAGCTTATGCTGCCGCTTTTTTAGCTTCTTTTACCAAGCTGTTAACGCGCTCAGATAAGCTTGCGCCAACACCAACCCAGTACTCTACACGCTCAAGATCTAAACGCAGACGCTCAGCCTGACCTTGTGCAGTTGGGTTAAAGAAACCGATGTTTTCAATAAAACGACCGTTTCTTGCACGGCTGCTTTCTGCAACCACTACTTGATAAAATGGACGCTTTTTGGCGCCACCACGCTGTAAACGAATAGTAACCATAAATGCCTCAAACTCGTTGTAGCGTTACCGTTAACTTACCTTTTCAAACCCTGAATGAAATACATACAAGGCGAAAGGCCGCGGAATTATACGTATACGCAATGAAATTGCAAGGCTTATCAGCGATTAATTGTCTGAAATAGGAGGAATAAAGCGGGTTCGAAAGTAACCTGGCTGGTCCTTTACACTTCTTAACTCATCTTAACTGGGCTTTCGTCAGTCTCTCACCCATAATGCCATTCACTGAATAATCACTTCTGTGGCAATTTCATTGATATTAACCAAAGACGTACTGAAATGGCTGACACAGCTGCTTACGCCCTATAAACTCAAAGTGGCCTATGCGGTTATCGCGCTTACCGTTGCTGCTGCCGCCTGGCTGATGCTCGGACAAGGCATTAAGCTGACCGTTGATGAAGGGCTCAGCGCCGGTAATATCAACCGGCTGGATGCTGCTATCGGTTGGGTTATCCTGTTTGCCGTGGTTGGCTGTCTGGCAACCTACTTCCGGTTTTACCTGATGACCTGGCTTGGCGAGCGTATCAGTGCCGATATTCGTATCCAGGTATACCATCATCTGCTCACCCTGACACCAGGCTTTTTTGCCGAAACCCGCACCGGCGAAGTGATTTCCCGTTTTACCAACGACACCAGTGTGATTCAAACCGTTGTGGGCATGAGTTTATCGATGGCCCTGCGGTCGTTGGTGGGCTTTGTGGGTGCACTCATTTTAATGACCTTTACCAGCCCCATGCTGACATTGTGTGTGCTGGTTGCCGTACCCTTTATTCTGGTACCACTCAAACTGATTGCGCCAAAGGTGCGTCATTATTCACGCCTCAGTCAGGATCGCATTGCCGATATGGGCTCACAAATAGATGAAACCCTGCATGAAATCATGGTGGTGCAGGCATTTAATGCGGTATCCGGTGAACAACAAAAGTTCACCCAAAAAGTCAGCTCTGCGTTGCAAGCTGCTGCCACCCGAATTCATTACCGGTCGATGTTAATCGGTGTCATTATGCTGGTTAGCATGTTATCGGTAATTGGCATCGGCTGGCTGGGGATCAGGCAGGTCATGAGCGGCGAAATTAGCGCTGGTCAACTCTCAGCATTCTTATTTTATGCCGTGCTGGCCGGCAGCAGTATTGCCACCATCAGTGAAGTACTCGGTGATATTCAGCGCGGTGTAGGTGCCAGTGAGCGCTTGCTGGAACTCTTGGCCACGACTGCCAATAATAATGCCGGTCAGGTAGTGCTGCCAACTCTTGATGCGCCGCCCCAAATCAGTTTTGAGCAGGTGAACTTTGGTTATACCGAACACGCCACCTTATTTGATAACTTCTCCTTAAAGGTGAAACCGGGCGAGTGCGTAGCGCTGGTAGGGCCAAGTGGCGCGGGTAAATCGTCATTATTTCAATTGCTCCAACACTTCTACCCTATTCAGGGCGGCACCATCAAACTCAATGACAGCCCGGTAACCGAACTCACCCTGGACAGCCTGCGTCAACAGATTGCCCTGGTGCCTCAGGAACCAGTAATTTTTGCCAGCACGGTAATTGAGAACATTCGCTATGGCCGACCCACCGCCAGCAAAGCCGAAGTCATCGAAGCGGCAAAACAGGCGTTTGCCGATGACTTCATTAATGAGTTGAGCGACGGTTATCACACCCAGTTGGGTGAGCGCGGTGTTAAACTCTCCGGTGGCCAGCGTCAGCGTATCGCCATTGCCCGGGCGTTTCTGGCTGACCGGCCGATATTGCTGCTCGATGAGGCCACCAGCGCACTCGACGCGGTGAGTGAACATAAAGTACAGCAGGCGCTTAAATACCTAATAAAAGGTCGTACCACACTGGTAATTGCTCATCGTCTGGCCACGGTGCAAATGTGCGATCGCATTGTTGTAATGGATAACGGCACGGTCAGGGGCTCAGGCAAACACGAGGAATTAATAAAAAACGACACCCTGTATAAGGAGTACGCCGAGTTGCAACTCATTCCCTAGCCCGCCAATACACCTTTGGCGATAATACGAATTATTAACAATAAAATAATAATGCGCCCTCTTTAGTGTTAACTACGTAGCAGTTGATGATGGAGGTATTCAGGAAGCGACATGATAAAAAATTTGAAAAGAATGCTTTGTATAGGCGCTCTGGCACATCTGGTGCTAATGGCTACGCCGGTCTCAGCACAAAGCTGGGGCGGCAAAGGAAACAGTGCCAAACTGGTAGTCCTCAATAAAATTGAGTTTATGCACGAACAAAAAAACGTCGAGGCTGTGGGTACCGCAGAAGCAGTTAAATCTGTCACCCTCTACCCCGCAGTGGCTGATGAAGTGACCGCGGTAAATTTTGTGCCGGGTCAAAAAGTGAAAAAAGGCGATATTTTACTGACCCTGGATGATCGTCGTCAGGTGGTTGCTGTGCGCCGCGCTGAATTGCAGCTTGAGGACGCTGAGCGGGCGCTGAAACGTCTGGTTGACAGTCGCGACCGGGGCGCAGTAGCAGAAAGTGAAATCGATATCGCCCGCACCGCCCGCGATCTGGCGAAAGTAACTCTCGACGAAGCCAAAGCTGATTTGGAAGATCGTCACATTGCGGCGCCTTTTTCCGGCTATGTGGGTTTAACCGATGTGGAAGTCGGCGATCGGATTACCACCACGACAGTGATAACCACCCTCGACGACCGTACCAGTTTATATGTCAATTTCCGTGCACCAGAGTCTGCCGTGTCGCTGTTAATGTCGAAAACCTCGGTGACCTTGCAGCCCTGGTCTTCGAGGGATGTGTCGCTAACCGCGGATATCGCGCAGTTGGACTCGCGCATCAATAATACCGATCGTACCATGGCGGCCCGTGCTCTATTACCTAATGCACGTGATTTATATCGCCCGGGTATGAGCTTTCGGGTAAAACTCAATCTGCAGGGTGAGCGTTACGCCGCTATCCCTGAAGCCGCTTTATTGTGGGGAGCTACCGGCGCTTACATCTATATCGCAGTGGATAATAAAGCCAAGCGTGTGGATGTGAGCGTGCATCAGCGTCTGCGCGGAACTATTTTGGTGAGTGGCGATTTAAACGACGGCGATATGCTGGTTGCTGAAGGTATCCAGTCGCTGCGTGAAGGTCAGTCCATTACCACCTCATTGGCGCGGAGAGACACCAATGAGTAACCTTGCTGACAATCATAACGACCTCCCCTCGTTATCGATTCGCCGTCCGGTACTTATCATTGTTTTAAACCTGCTGATTGTTATTGCAGGCTATGCCGCCTTAAACGGGCTCGAAGTGCGTGAACTGCCCGATGTGGATACGCCAACCATTACGGTAAGTGCACAGTATCCTAATGCGTCACCGGAAACCGTGGATGCTGAGGTGACTGCCCACCTTGAAGGTGCCGTTGCCCGGGTGAGCGGCGTTAAGAATATCTACGCACAGAGCGAAGAAAACTCTGCCCGGGTGCGGGTGGAGTTTCGCCCCGGCATTAACCTCGACGATGCCGCCAACGAAACCCGCGAGTCAGTCAGCCGGGTACAACGGCAATTGCCCGACGAAGTTGAGCAGGTTTCTATTATTAAAGCAGACAATGATGCTCAGGCCGTTGTGAGTCTGGCTATTTCCAGCGAAACCCTCGACACAGAAACACTCACCGAACGGGTTGATACCGATTTAGCACCGCTATTTTTAAGTATCCCCGGGGTGGCAGATGTGACCCTGAATGGCGACCGCGCGCGAGTACTGCGGGTATCAGTGGATCCATTACGTCTTACCAGCTTTGGTTTGTCGATGACAGACGTAGCCAATGTGCTGCGTACTGCCCCGTTTGACGTTCCGGCGGGCAGCATCCAGTCCAGCGATCAGATGCTGATTGTACGAGCCGACGCCACCTCGCTAACCGCCGAAGATATCAAAGACATTGTGATCACCGGCGATACCCGCATAGGTGATGTGGCCAGTGTTTACTTTGGCCCGGCCGACTCAACCAGCGCTGTGCGTCTGGACGGAAAACCGGTTATTGGCCTTGGCGTTATCCGTCAGGCCAGCTCAAACACCATCGAAATTTCCGATGAAATTCTGGCCATGGTCGACACCTTTGATGAGCGCTTTCCTGAAATGCAAATTCAGGTCACCTCCGACGACGCCGAATTCATTCGCGACTCTGTTGAAGAGGTCGCCTTTTCCCTGGGGTTAACCATTATTCTGGTGGTCTTCACCCTGCTGTTTTTCATCGGTTCATGGCGAGCAACCATCGTACCTGCGTTATCCATTCCGGTGTCACTGACTGGTGCACTGGCGATTATCTGGTTACTCGGCTTTTCGGTAAATATTCTGACCCTGCTGGCGCTGGTGCTGGCCACGGGTATGATTGTAGATGATGCCATCGTGGTATCAGAAAACATTCAGCGCCGCCGGACCATGGGTTTAGGCGCCAGAGCAGCAGCTGTAATTGGCACCCGTGAAGTGTTTTTCGCGGTTATCGCTACCACGGCGGTGCTGGCTTCGGTGTTTATCCCTATTGCTTTTCTGCCCTCAACGGCCGGACGCTTGTTCCGGGAGTTCGGCGGTGTGCTGGCCGGCTCAGTGATCATTTCATCTTTTGTGGCCTTGTCTTTGGTGCCCGCGTTAACCGCCCGACTGCCGGTGAAATCACCAAAAGCCAATAAACGTAGTTTGTTTGACGCCACGCTGGGCCGTGTTGGTCACTATTGCCTGCAGTTTTATAAAACCTCCCTGGTCTGGTCGTTAAAACACGCCTGGTTAGTGCTGGTTCTGTGTTTACTGGCTGCTGGCGGCGCTTATTTTACATCACAGAGCATTGAGAACGAGTTACTGCCCAGCGAGGACCGCGGCACCATTCGTATATTTGCCCGTGGTCCTGACGGTGTGGGGCGCAACTTTATGGACCGCCAGGCCATGAGCATGGAAAGCCTGCTAATGCCTTATGTAGAAAGTGGAGAAATCGCTTCTATTTATACGGTGGTGGGCAGTTGGGATCCCAATATCGTGTTCATTACCGCAGATTTGAAACACTGGGATGAACGTGACAAATCGGTTCAGGAAATCATTAGCGAAATACGGCCTAAATTGCAATCAGTGCCTGGCGCACCAGGGAATGCTTTTGGTGGCAACAGTCTCAACCTGCGTGGCCAGAGTGGCGGCCTTGAACTGGCGCTTACCGGTGACACCTACGAGCGTATTTATGACGCCGCCCTGATTTATGCTGCAGCCATAGAAGAGCAAATGCCAGAGCTGGGTACGCCCCGAATCAGCTATAAACCTACTCAGCCACAACTGCGGGTTAATATCGACCGCCGCCGGGCAGATGAGTTAGGTGTTCCGCTCAGTGATATTTCCTCGACGCTGCGCGCCGCTATCGGTGGTAATGACATCATTGATTTGAATATTGGTGATCAGGCTATCCCCATCATTCTGCAAACCAATGACAGAAACACCAGCGATCCGTCTGACCTGACCAACCTGTACGTGAAGTCAGATAACGGCAGTCTTATTCCGTTATCCAGCGTGGCCTATATTACTGAGGAAGGCGTAGCCGCGGAGCTTGAACGTCAGGCCCAACGCCGGGCAATTAAACTCGACATGAGCATGCCGGAAGATATCACCATCAATGAAGCCGTAACAAAGTTAAGGAACATTGGTGACGAAGTGCTGCCGGAAGGCATTGGTACGATTTTCCTCGGCGAGGCACAAGCCTATGAAGAAACCTCACAACAAGTCGCCATGACGTATATCCTGGCTTTTGTGATTGTGTTTTTAGTACTGGCCGCGCAGTTTGAAAGTGTGAACAGTGCCGTGGTTGTTATGCTCACCGTGCCGTTCGGTATCGCTGCTGCAATTTATGCCCTTTACCTTACTAATACGTCTATAAATGTGTATTCACAAATTGGTCTGGTGATGCTGATAGGTCTGCTGGCCAAGAATGCGATTTTGCTGGTTGAATTTGCTGACCAATTACGTGATCGTGGTTATGGTGTATACGACGCAATAGTTGAAGCCGGTAAGGTTCGCCTGCGGCCGATTATGATGACGCTGGTTTCCACGATTTTAGGTGGACTACCGCTCATTCTGTCCAGCGGCGCCGGTGCCGAAGCCCGTAACGCCATTGGCTGGGTGGTGTTTGGTGGGCTTGGTATTGCGGTAATCTTTACCCTTTACCTGACGCCGGTTATCTACCTTGGTCTGGCCCGTTTTACCAAACCACGGGCAGATGAGACCAGACAGCTCGAGGATGAACTGGCGGCTGCCGAAGTTTAAAACCATTCCTTTGGTACTAATCAGCCCGCTTAGTGCGGGCTGTTTTCGTTACGGCGGAAAATACTGTAGCTTACCTTCCAGGAAGGTTATGAGCGAATAGCACACATCAGAAATTCAGGTAGCTTAGTCTGCTTAAGACAAACAGCGGACCTTGAAACGCCTCAAAAATCGGCAGTGTTTACAGTCTACACTGTCCGAATGATGAGACTTGTTAGCTTCATCTCAATGTTCATCCGCTAATATAAGGTTAATTGCTTTCTCTATAATTTGGTACCTGTTGTTTCGGTAAGTATCAATTAAGTCGCTAGTCTCAATATTCTTTAAAGAATGAACATCTTCGAGTATTGCGTCCATCATAATTACGAAGTACGCCATTTGACCTATTGAGTGATGTAGAGTCTGATACGAGCAAGAAGATGCTCTGCCATATAGCGTTGAGAAAAATGGGCCATCATCTAGATTGCTAAATGGGTATGCTACGGAACCCGCGTATATACTAATGCTCGCTCCATGAATACTATCAGAATAATACTCTTCATTTTCTTTTCGTATAATTAGCGCTTCCTGAGTATTTTTTTGTTTTAAGTACTTTTCTTCTAAAGCCTTAATCTTTTTAAAGATAAATTTCTTCTTACTAAATAGTTCATAGTGCGCTTGCTTTGAGCTTTCCGCTGCATCCCATGTTTTGTAATCCTCAGAGTTCGAGAATAGGATTAGATTTTGATAGATCCTCTCATCCAAGACTCTAACTAAAGATCTTGCTTGGGTATCAAACCCGTTTATACAGAGCTCTTTTATTGAAATAAAAGTATTAATCAAATCTGTCAGGTGGGCGTGAAATTTCCAATCGCTAGATGGGTAAGTACTAGAGAGTAATATGTTTTCATTGCGCTGGTTTGTCATTGTAAAAAAAGCTAAACCACTAAGTACTGCAGCTATAAAGTCGATTAATTCTATTTCTTTCTTGAAGTGCTTTTGGCTATCTTTTAAAGATTCTGCCTTCATCTCTGAAAGACCAGAGAGTAGCCAAGAAAGGTTTTGCTTTTCTTCACTCATCTTAATATCCATGTGGGAACCTAACACCGCGCTCTGCGGCAAATTTGGAGCGCAGCGGAAAATCTATCCGACAGCAGCGCCTTGTTAGCCCTGCTCTATTTTCTCGATCAAGGAGTTTGCTAGATCTTCAGGCTTGCATCTTCTCAGATCTATGTAACCGACATTTGACGATAGCCCTACAATAGGAACTTCATCAATCACCACTGGGAGTAAATATGTTTCAGTTCTTTTTCCTCTCGCCTCTTTTCCTATTTCCAGTTCGAAATTTGTCCAATCTTTTTCAGGGTAATGATTAGATAAAAATATGACCATATATTGGGCATCGTTTGCATAAACATCTGCTAGCTTGATTCTCAGATCGGTTCCCCAAAGTTGATGTTGAACATCAAAGTCATAGAAAACCGTATAGCCAGAACTATTCAGGATATCTTTAACCTTCTCAACAATAGGCCTGTCCTCTCCAGCAAATGAAACTGCAACATCCCAAGGATAGCCTGTACGCCTTAGTTTAATTGACTGGCCGATTTCATCTAGGTTTGTAAGGCTTAAATACAGCCCGAAAGAAGGGTCTTCAATTGATATACTCTCCGAATCACGATTGACATATATAGCGTCTTCGAGACCTCGCTCTTCTATGACTGAAGGCAGGTATTTAAGACAATTGTGAAAAGATGTTGTCTTCTTTGCTTTTTCTTTAGCATCATCAATTGACGCCAATAGTCTTTGTTGGATTTCTTGGAACTGAATTTCTCCTTTACCAACAATCCCTATTATCTTGATAATATCGAAATAAGTATTATGAACAGATCTAGCTTGTTGCTTTCCTTTACAAAGTCCTACTAGCTTATTGTGGTACTTTCCTCTATAGATCCTTAATACTCCATCCTTAATTTCTTCCATTTGGCAATCTACACTTTGTGGAGATTCCTGGGTTTTGAGTATCTTTTTTCTAATACAAGCAACCCTACAAATTACTTGTATCGCTGATGGTATTCCATCAGCAGCTTTTACGAATTGAGAACGCGCATCATCAGAAACTTTTATGTTTAGATGCTTTTCACCAAGTTCAATTACTTGTTCACAAAACTTGTCTTCTTGGCGCTTCATTTCGTAAACGTCATTTCTTATCCCAAGCTCAGAATCAATATCAAGCATTTTTTTACTTGAACTAGCTATCCCGATAACAAAGAACCGAACCTCTTGTTCATGCCATCGTTTGAGCTTGTAACCTATATCATTTCTCACTTTTTCAGTAAGGTGATGAAAGTCATCAAGGACAACAATTCCAGCTGCTTGCAAACATAAAAGAATCTCATCTTGATCATTTTCACAAGAAAATTCCTTGCAAAATATTTGGCTCAATTCTTCTGTATGAGAATGGTCCCTGCCAGATATCCAATGAGTTTTGCCAGGGCCGAAGCCTGCTTCATCCAATGACTTTTTGGCGAGTGTTGTTTTTCCACAGCCAGACGGGCCGCTCAAAGTTACATGCTTACCACTAGTAACTAGAGAGCCAACACAGTCTTTACATGAAAAAATTGACGCCGGAGATAGAAATCGAAGGCGCAACATACTTATTTCTAGCCCAACAACTTAGCTCTATACCCGAAGACGTGCTCCATGACCGAGTTGGTTCGCTGGAGCAATCCAGAGAAATGCTAATAGATGCTATAGACTTCGCTATTACTGGAATATAACAAGTTATTGCTAAGACTTCATAGTAAGACCTGTTTCTCCTGAAAAACTATAATCTGGGTTTTCAGAGAAAGGGATATTAGGCGCCTTCTATACGTACAGACTGTCCGTAGGCAGCCATCCAGCTAACGACGGCTTCAGCCATAATGAGAATTTATCACTGTAAAAGTATATGCTTGATGAGATAGTTTATTCGGGCAATTGCTCGACGTTGACTGAAGTACCTGGTTACTCCTTTACCACCTTTTGTGGGTCAATTTCCAGCAGTTGTTCAATCGCCCCGATCATAGTGTCGAAGTAAGGGTTATAAGTAAGACGTGCAAACACCTTGCCTTCCTCGGTTAAGCCCCAGGGGCCATACCAGACCTCCTCGCCCGCTTCACAACGCTTTGTTTTACTGCTGCCCTGACCATTATCACAAATCCTCTGGGCTCCACCGATCCCATACAAGGGATTGGCCGCACTAAACAATACACTCATATGCGAGGCTGCACCGATCCGCTGCGCCGGTATTGTCATGCTAAGCACCTGGCTGTCAGCAGGCGCATCTTCTTCTTCACCCAACCACAACAACTGACTCGTCGGGTGACGAAAATACGCCATGTAAAGCTCGGCTACCGTATTTACATCAACCACACTATCGCCCTCTGGCACCACCAGTAACGCGGGTACAGTAACCGGTTGCTGATGCAATGACGCCTGAACCGCATCAACGCTTTTCTGATAGGCGGCAAACCCTTGCATGGCCATGGAATTATAACGTGTCGGGTTATCTTCAGGTTCAACATTGGGCCAGCTAAAGACAGCGGTTAAATACGGTGCCAGCCAGGTTACCGCAAACCGGGATTCAAACGCCGGCGAAAACAGCAATAAACCGGCAATATCATCACGCTGACCTACGGCTACGACGGCCAGATTAGTGCCGGTGGAAAATCCGGCCAGATATAACTCATCAACCTCGCGTGAGAACTGCTCAACGTGGAAATTCGTGGCATGTTGCCATAGTTTATAGCTGGCGTTCAGCATATCGCCGGGTTTGGAGCCATGGCCTGGCAACAAAATAGCCCTAACCCACACATCACGGGCACACAAGCGTTTGGCAACATCCCGAAAAAAGTACGGCGAATCACCCAGACCATGGATAAACAACACCCCTTTTGTATTACCGACACCACATTCGAAAGGGGTATTGATTTGGACTTCCCAGCGCTTATCTGAACCGGTGGCTTGCCGGTGTCCACTAAGCCAGTTGGCAACGGCTTGCTGGTAAGCGCTAAATGGGGTAATTGTGGTCGGCACAAGGCTGTCCGACGGAGAAAATCGTAGATCGCGGGTTTGCTGACAACTGCTTAACAGCATGGCTGAGCCAGTTATCACCAATACCACCAAGCAAAACAGCCGAAATAGTTTCATCAGGCAGGGATAGTTTGATTACACTAAATACCCATGACCCTACCTTCGTTCCGGCTGCTTTTCAAGAAATGCGTCAGGAAGCTACTGGTAACTCTACCCGACTAGCGGTGAGTTGCCGGGCCAGTATTTTGTGGGTTAACAAGCTCAGTAACTCAGTTTCTTCTTCACTGCGCTCGCCGTCTACACCGGACATCGCCATGGCCACTTCCAGTGCCTGGTTAGCATTAAACGCCAGATCAGATTGCAAGCTACGCAAAATATCCGCGGCTTCACCGGTATCCAGGGCCGTTCGGGTTTGGTAGATAACTTCGTTAACGTAAGCTTCACGGCAGATTGGACTGTCCCATTCAAGGGATTCTACCAGCTCTTCAAGGTAGTCCTGCTCGCTGAGCAGAATTTTTCTGTCGACCTGATAAAACAATACCGCAAGTTTTATCAGTGCCTGATTAAATTTTTGTTCTTCTGACAAATGCATAACAGCTCCTGTTCACTACAACCAGCATCCGGCCGGTAACTTCTTTAACAGATAGTACCCTATCATGTTATACAAATGTTAAGTATAAGTTTAAATTCTGATTTGCCAAGACCAATTTCATCTAAAAACCAGCTTTTTATGGCAATAAAAAACGGCTCCTGTCTCCCCGACAGCGGGCCGTTTTTGTATCACGCTGATTGGGTACTGTTATTTTAGTCCTAAAGTCACATCATGGATCACAAAATTACCGGTATATCTTTCATCCACGCGCCCGACCGGATCAATAGCAAAGAATAACTTGTCTTCATCATCAAGGGCCTGATAACCGCCAATCACCTGATAAATCCACACTTCCGGATCAAACTCCAGCTCGTGCTGGCTGAAATAATCCAACGCCGATAATGCCTGACCGTTGTCAATCACTTCACAGAAATAGGCATCCACTTCTTCCTGTAGCGGATCGCTTTCTAAATCCACTGACTGCTGTTCACTGATATCAATGGTCGATGCTTTCTCCGGTTCACTCACCGTGGGCTTACGGCGATACACACAGCTCAACGAAGCAACAATCTGCTGTAATTCCTGTTCGTGAGCTACCTGATTAACGTCAATGCTGGCCGGCTTCAGCATCGCCGCAGACTGATTAAACAGCACCGGCACCTGGGTAAGATTGGGGTAATTCCCCGGCGCAAAGTCAGGGTGATGCTCCAGGTGCAGTAAAAAGCCCTTAAGCAACCGTGTACGCCCCTGAAACTCACGAAAACGCCCAAGTAAGTCGAGCAGTCGTGCTTGCGCAACAGACAGTTCCTGGGTGGCTTTAGAAAAGCTCTGTTGCAGTGCCACTACCAATAAATGACGAAGTTCACGATTGCTGCCAGCGATCTCACTGAGCTCATCAAAGCGGAAACATTCCAGTTGATTAAGCAGTTCTGACACCTGCCCCTGCGCCAGCTCGTTTTCACGGATTTTGGCTTCCACCGACGACACATAACCAAACTCGTTATTAATGCGGCTAAACATCACCCGCACGCTGTTAGCCAGCGATTCGGTAAGCTGGTATACGTGCTCGGTCAGGTCGGTCATGTACGCGTGGGCTTCGTTAAACCGGTTGTAGTGCAGCGACTCTTTATAGTGCTCCGCAATGGTTTTCAGGCTCGCCAGCGCGGTGCCGATATTGGCATTAATGTTGCGGTTACGCTCATCCTGCAGGCCGCTTTCCAGCAAATTTCTGACCGCACTTTTAAGCCGCAACGCGCTCTGTGGGTCCGGGCGCCACAAAATCCCCAACTGAATGAGCTGCTCAAGTATCTTGCGACTAAAATTAGACTCATCCACCGACCCATTCACGTAAGCATGCATAATCAGGTCGCTGTGGCGACCCAGTGCATTCAAAAATCGGCTCCCCGCCTGGATCAGCACCTGACTCATAGCAGACTGCCCTGTTGAATAGCCGCTTCCGCCTGCTCAGATAACGACAGCGATTCAGTTTCGTCTATGAAACGGATCACTTCGAACAGGTGCTCAACCTTACCGGTAGCCAGGTAGATTTGCTTTTCCGGATTCGGTTTCATCAGGTAACCTAAATCCGTGAGTTTTTTAAATACCTGTTTGAGCTGACCTTCCAGGTTCACACTGGTGGAGCCGAATAATCGGTACCGGGAGATTTTCTCCAGTTGTTCACTGTAAGCCGGCGTGTCTTCGATAACGGTTTGCAGCTCATTTAAGCGTATCGCGTTGCCCATGGTGAGCGGCATATCCGATTCACTGGCCTGTTGAACCAGTAACAACCACTCCACCAATGGCACCAGACTGGAGGTGGTTTCCTGAAACTGCTGCAGTAACACTTTACGCTCTTCGTCACCCAGGGTGAGGTAGCCGGCAAAAAACACTTCGCCTTCACCGGTGGTGGCCAGAGTGCGGTTAAGCAGATTTAAGTGGGGTTCAAGTTTACTGGCATTATCGCGGCTTTTTAAAAACCGCCAGCTGTCTTCATCACTCACCTGACAAATAAACTGGCCATTAAGTAATGCGCTTAATACCTTGCCCTGTTCGGTCATCATGCTGACACCTCCTGCTTGGCTTTACGGGCCTGAATCAATGATGACAGGTTAGAGCTTTTCGGCTGAACCACCTGCAATTGTTTGGACACTTTGTCGATGAGATAACGGTTCTCAAACAGTTTTAACACATCGGACTCCGGATTCGGGAATGCGCCGACCACACTGATATTGTTGGCCTGACAGGCATCGAAAATCTTTTTCACATTGCTTTGGTGCAAGGTACCCAGCTCGTCGATTGGCCAGTGGATCACCGCGTCCGCTTCACCACGCAACAAACGGGTAAAGGCCAGCAGGAACTTACATAAAATCAGGTAAGCCATACCATGGCTGGAAGACTCATTCAGTTGCCTGTCGGTGCGGATCACCAAATCACTGTTGCCCTCACGCAGGTGAAGTTCAATATCCAGCAATTTACTGATACCACCAGACAGTGCAGCGCGGCCAAGGATATCCAGCACGCGGCGCATACTCTGCCCGTATTCATCATCCGGCAGTTCGTGGGCGCCCTCTTCCATCCAGCTGTCGTACAAAGTGCGAAAATGCTCCAGCTCCGGCCAGAATTCCAGTTCACTGATGCGTGAACGAATCTTCACCGCGGAATCAGACACGCCGTCGAGGAACAACTCCCCATCGACTTCTTTACTAATACGACGGCTCTGACTGACAATGCGCTTATCAATATCGGCCAGTACAAAGTAGTACTGACTCAGATCCGCACCAAAGATCCGGCCCTGCTCGCGCAGCCCTTGAATCTTCTGCGGCACAATGACGTTTAGTAACTGGGATAAGTGCCCCACCATGCGGCGATGATCAATGCCTTTCACGCCATGAGAGTTAATCACTGCGCATTCTTCCCGCGCGCGCTCCCAGGTGTCTGACAGACCGGTGCCGGCCTGGGCGGCAATCAACTGGTCGAATCGCTCCACATAATTACGAATATCACCGAGTAATTCTTCGCGCTCTTTCAGTAACGCCTGAGCGCGGGATAGACGCTGCGTGATGCTAAGCTCATCATGTTGCCATTGTGCCACGGCATCAACTTTGGGCAGCGTTTGTTTGGCCAGATTCTTCGCCAGTGTATCCACCTGACCAAGCTGTTCGGTAGCCACGCTTAGCAATTTTTCCAGCTCAGACTGTTTGGTTTTTAAAGTCTCGCGGGTTTCCCGATACTGAACCTGCAGCTCGTTGAGCTCCCTTTCAGCCTCACCCAACGCTTTACGGGCTTTGGTTAACCCCTGCTGCCAGGTCACTTTATGACCGGTGAAGACGGTCTGATACCAGCGGTCGTAATCGGCGACTTTATGGCGCTGGGTCTCTGTTTTATAAATGGACTCTTTCAGGCTTTTTACCTGCTTTTTGAGCTGACCGATTTCATCAACATCCAGGCCCCGCTGATTAAGCTCGTTTTCCAGCCATTTGGCCATTTCCTCCCGGTCATTGGCCGCTGACGCTTTAGCCTGCTTGATTTCACCATCAAGCTGAGCCAGACGCGCGTCACTGTCGGCAATCAATTGCTGCCAGTGGAAGCTGTGTTCAGTCATGGCTTCACGTTGCTGATCTTTAATATCGTCACGGTCCATTTCAAACTGGCTTTGCAGTTTTTTCTGCGCTTGCTGGTTTGCCTCAAGCTGCGTTTTGGCGCGCTGCTTACGCTCTTTGAGCGCATGCTGATATTCGCTTAGTACCGATTCTTTATCCTGTGTGGCGCGTTTACGAGCCGCTTCTGCACTGCGCACTGCGTTGTCCTGACGGGTCATGGCCAGTTCAGCAACCCGCACGGCTTCGTTACACCTGGCCAGCTCGGCTTCACATTCGTTTTGTTTATCCAGCGCATCGGAAAGCGCCGCTTCGGCTGCACCGAGCGAGTGTTTTAAATCCTGCTCAGTTTGCGCATAAGCTGGCGCTGCCAGATGCTCCAGCGACAGTTCTACGCCGTACAGGCCACCAGCAATCTCAGCCGGCTTAGGATGCAGATCCGTGCGGTCGAGTAATTCCGGGCGGATCAGGCGGCCAATTGAGCTCTCCCATTCATCCACATTGGCGCGCAAATACTCCAGCAGCGAACCTTCACCGGGGTACAGCAGTGCATTAACATCTTCCACCTGCTGTTCTGCTTTGCGGTGCGCAGTGCGGGCTTTCTCAAGCGCCTGATTAGCGGTGTCGCGTTGCTGAACCGTCTTTTGATAACTGCTTTGAGTTTGGCGGTACTCACCACGCACACTGTCTTCGCTGATACTCGCCTCTTTAATAGCGGCATCGAGCAGCTCCAACTGCGACTGTTCAAATTCGTTGTAACCGGCGTTGGCGAGCGCCACTTTAGCTTCGGCTTCACTGACCTTCAGCTCATTGAGTTTGGCATGGTAGCTGTCGCTCAAAGTTTGAATCTGTGCGTCGTAATCGGCTTTAATGTCCTGTAAAGCTTCCCGCTCCTGCTGTTGCTGCTCACTGCGTTTTTCCGCCGCTTCCTGACGGGCTGCCGACAGTTCTTCTACCTGGGCACTTAAGGTTTCGCCAATTTCAGCTACCCGGCGGTTATAGGCCGATTCAATATCCTGATGCTGCTCAGTAAGCAATGTATAACGACTGGAGACCAGCTCTAAATCGCGCTGCCACTGGGGCAGTTTGGCCACATCTTCTTTGAGCTGTTCGATATTCTGATCCTGCCAGTTATCAAACTCGCGTTCCACGGCATCCAGCTCTGCGGTGTACTTTTCCACATCGGCACGCGAGGCGGAGACCTGCTGGTTAAGTTCATCCCGGCGTTCATTCCAGGTGCTATCACTCAACTTTTTCTGATGAAGTACATCATCGAGTTGTTGTCGGGCCTCTTCACTGCGGGCGGTGAGCTTGGATTTATCCAGTTCAAAGGCCTGGCTGATTTCTGCCAGGTTACCCTCGGCCTCCTGCAAGGCCATATTGGCTTGTTCGAGGCGGGTAAACTCAGGACGGACTTTGTCGAATGCGCGGATCAGGTGGCATTCACGGATCCAGTCATCCACCCGATTCCTCGACAAACTTGAAGTAGGTGGCTGTACACCGTCTTCTTCCAGTATAGCGGCAATCATGGCCTTGATGGTTTCCATTTTGCCTTCTTTCGAATGAACCGCTTTCGCCAGCTTTTCGATATGTCGCAAATGCTCACTGGACTGGCTTAAACTGAATACCTTGGCATAACCGAGTAACTCGCGGGCACTGCTGCTTTGATTTAACACACCCTGGTCATTTTGTAATACCGCTCGGAAGTCCTTGGTAGTTAACAGGCTTGACACCACAATATTATTGCGCTTCATCGCGCGAGCAATTTCGGTAGATGTCAACGAAGCATGCTTACCGCTTTTTTGCTGATACAAGTAGTCATCCAAATCGAAGGGCTTGGCAATAAAACGGTAGTTAACACCAGTGCCATTGGAACTTAATACGGCCTGACACAGTTCGCCATCAGCACGAGCGTATTCATAAATAATAAAAGACGACTGACGAGGCAGATACCAGCGTTCAAAACTATCACGCGTTGCAGGGACTACCCGGCTGGGATATTCACCGTAAAAAACCGGGATCAAACGTTGCAACGTGGTTTTACCCGATGCGTTGGTTCCGCAGATGTTGGTGTGCCCGTCAAGCTTAAGTTCAACGACGCCCGGTAAGTGAGTGTCGATAAGTATAATTCGTTTAAGACCGGCCATAGGATTCCTGTTTCTTTATTAGAACAATCTTCGCCGTGTTCGTCTGATTAATTAAATGAAGATCCGCTGCCAGCGCTGGTTGTAGCTGGCTTATCTGCACGGCGAAATTAACGCGTCAGTTTATTATGAAATCGTGCTGTTGCACAGGTTTGAAGGGGCCAGTTTTAACCTCTGGTGGAAAAATCGCACTAATCGTATATTAAATAAACAAGTCATCGCGATTTAAGGATTTTCAGGAAGCGTATTCAGCCAAAATGTCTGATTTTCCCTGTAATCTGGATCAGCAATAACGTCATCAAGCACAGAGTCGATAGTTTTTATCGCACGCTTACCCCAAACATTGTTGGTGCAGCCAATGGCGCCATAAACGGGCTGGTCACCGTACTCCGTAGTAGGCAGGTAGGTGAGCGACTGGTTGTTTTCTCTTATAGCGAAATAGCGCAGTATACCGGGATAATCCAGTGTGTAATGGATCCTTTCTAAATCAATTTGCTGCAGTAAGCGCAAAGGCCCTAATACACCTGGCAGGGCTAGCACATTTTTGGCCCCCTCATAGTCATCGATGGCTGTTTGTAACACATCCGGGAAACGTCGTGCACCGGCAAAACCGAATATCAGCGAATCGTTACCGAGCAATTCAGTGAGTGATAGGGTCGGCGGATTATTCGGGAACAATTCTGACATCAGCTCTTTCCGCAGAATAATACCCAGAGGCGGGTAAACGGTGGTTTTTTTGCTATACACAAAACGGTCGGTATCCTGGCGCTTAATCATGCAGGGAAAACAAAACTTCTCGGTGCTCCCGGTTAATCTGTTAATTCTTGACTGCGGGTATATATCGATTGTGGTAATTAGCGGTGTCAGCTTGTCATTTATTTTATCAACCAGCACATCACAAATACCATAGCCGGTATGCTGTCCTTCCAGAATATGAAAAGGCGGTGACGGGTTTTTTATCCAACGTATCTCTGCCTCGGGCTTCGCAACCGATACCTCTGTGGCCAATGCGGCTATACCAGAGTACATACCCAACCAAAATGCTGTGATCAGTAACACGCCACCGTGAGATCTTTCCATGTAACGATCAACTACCTGATTTTAATCAACTGAGATTTCAAGTATAGCCGCATTACATCGTTTTAGTATGCAGTGCCAGATACTAAAACGCCGAACAGACTCATCAGACTGTTCGGCGTTGGCGACATTACCGAGGAGGGAACATTCCGCCCATACCACCCGGACCGCCACCACCTGGCGGCATCATGCCTTTCATCTGACGCATCATTTTCTTCATGCCGCCGCCAGACATTTTTTTCATCATTTTTTGCATTTGCGTAAACTGCTTGAGCAACCGGTTTACGTCCTGAATTTGGGTACCGGAACCCGCCGCAATACGACGCTTACGTGACCCTTTAATCATATCTGGCTTTTCACGTTCACCCGGTGTCATGGAATTGATAATCGCTTCCATCTGCACAAACTGCTTATCGTTAGCCTGATCTTTGATTTTGGCGCTCATGTTACCCATGCCAGGTAGCTTATCAAGCATCCCCATCATACCGCCCATGTTACGCATTTGTTCGAGCTGCTCTTTAAAGTCCTGCAGGTCAAAGCCCTTTCCTTTTTGCACTTTCTTGGCAAGTTTCTGGGCCTTGTCTTTGTCGACTTTGCGCTCTACCTCTTCGATAAGGCTTAGCACATCACCCATGCCCAGAATACGTGAGGCAATCCGTTCCGGATGGAAAGGCTCAAGGGCATCGAGTTTCTCGCCCATACCGAGAAATTTAATCGGCTTACCAGTAATCTTACGTACCGACAGGGCAGCACCACCACGGGCATCACCGTCGGCTTTAGTCAGAATCACGCCGGTTAGTGGCAGAGCTTCATTAAAGGCTTTCGCCGTGTTCGCCGCATCCTGACCGGTCATGGCATCTACCACAAACAGTGTTTCCACCGGCTTAACCGCAGCATGAAGGCCTTTAATTTCGTCCATCATGTCGTTATCGACATGCAAACGACCGGCGGTATCCACTAACAGTACATCAAAGAACTGTTTGCGCGCGTCATCAATAGCGTCATTAACAATATCGATAGGCTTTTGCAAAATGGTGGACGGGAAAAACGTGACGCCCACTTCTTCAGCCAGGGTCTCGAGCTGCTTAATGGCAGCCGGACGGTAAACGTCGGCACTAACCACCATGACCTTTTTCTTCTCACGCTCGGTGAGATACTTTGCCAGTTTACCCACAGAGGTAGTTTTACCCGCCCCTTGTAAACCGGCCATCAGTACCACTGCCGGCGGTTGTGTTGCCAGGTTCAGCTTTTCGTTCGCTTCCCCCATTACCGCTTCCAGTTCGGACTGAACTATTTTAATGAAAACCTGACCCGGTTTAAGGCTTTTGGTGACCTCGGTGCCGACAGCTCGGGCTTTCACCTGACTAACGAATTCCTTAACAACCGGTAAGGCTACGTCTGCCTCAAGCAGTGCCATACGCACTTCTCGCAACGTATCTTTGATGTTGTCTTCGGTCAGACGGCCGCGCCCGCTGACATTGCGAAGTGTCTGGCCGAGGCGTTCGGAGAGATTCTCAAACATAAATCAATAACCTGAAACAAAAAGTAATCGCTGAAGTATACCGAAATTTACGCTGTTTACGTAGGGGGGATTAACGATTTATCGCAATCAGGCAGACATCTGGTTGAATTCTTTGTTATTCTCACGTATCTATACGGACTTATTTATCATCAACGGGTTATCTACAACGAATGGCTACCTTGTTTGCGCTGCTGGCAGTTGCTGCCTATTTGTTTTCAGCGGTTTCGGTGACGGGGCGATTTTTCCATAATCAGGGACCCAACCGCATGCTGTCGCTGAGTATTGCGGCACTGGCAGTGGTGTTTCACTCATTTTATCTGGGCGATGCCATTCTGGCCGCCCAGGCCGGGCAAAATATGAGTATTACTAATGTACTCTCACTGGTCGCCTGGCTGATTACATTATCAATGCTGGTTAGCAGCAGCCTGTTGCCCAATACCATTTTACTCCCCGTCGTATTCAGCTTTTCCGCTTTTACCATTCTGGCGTCAATGTTTGTGCCGGTCAGCCATATTATGCACATCGACATGCGCCCGGGACTGGTCATTCATATTACTTTGTCACTGTTTGCCTATGGCGCACTGGTGATTGGCTTTTTATATGCGTTGCAAATGTCATATATAACTCATCAGCTAAAGCATAAAGGCGCAGGATTATTACATTCTTCCCTGCCGCCACTCATGCTGGTTGAGTCTATTTTGTTTAAGCTAATATTGTTGGGCACCATTTTACTTGTAATTGCCCAGTTAAGTGGCTTTATCTTCCTCGATAACATGTTTAGTCGCGGATACATTCATAAAACGGTATTATCGATTGCCGGTTTGATTGTTTTTATTGTGCTGCTGGTTGGCCAGAAATTATGGGGCTGGCGGGGAAAACAAGTCATATCACTGACCGTAGTTGGCGTAATTCTGCTCTCTCTGGCTTATTTCGGCAGCCGGTTTGTCAGCGAAATACTCTTATAGTCGCATTCACCGAATAAACACTTGAAACCACGTAGCTGACTGTCTACATTGGTGGTTCTAATTAGTACAAGGGATTCCTTAGTTGGACGACATATCTACCAGTGCACTGCTGATTGCACTGGGCATTTTGATTGCACTTTCAGCCTATTTTTCCAGTTCGGAAACTGGAATGATGTCTATCAACCGTTACCGCTTAAAGCACCTTCAGAGCGAAGGACACCGCGGGGCTAACCGGGTCCAGAAACTCCTCGATCGTCCGGACCGTTTGATTGGTTTGATCCTTATTGGAAATAACCTGGTCAACATTGCCGCCTCAGCCATCGCTACCATTATTTGTACCCGCTGGTTTGGCGAATACTGGGCAGTGTTTGCCACCACTATTGGCCTGACTATCATTCTGCTGATTTTTGCTGAAGTTACCCCCAAAACCCTGGCCGCCCTGTATCCGGAAAAAATTGCGTTTCCCAGTTCGCTGATCCTGTCTCCGTTGCTGAAAGTCCTTTACCCTTTCGTTGCTTTTATTAACGGCATCACCAACGGCATTCTGGCGATTATGCGTATCAGGCCTCATGATGGTGCTGGTGACTCTCTCAGCCGGGAAGAGCTTCGCACCGTGGTTTATGAAGCCGGCACCATGATCCCTAAAAAGCACCAGGATATGCTGGTAAGCATTCTGGATTTAGAAAATGTTACTGCGGAAGACATTATGGTACCGCGCAGTGATATTGTGGCGATCGATATTAATGACGACTGGAAAATTATCCAGAAACAGCTCACTACGTCACAACATACTCGCGTATTGTTGTATCGCGACAGTATTGATGACGCTGTTGGCTTTGTACATGTGCGCGATGCGCTGCGCTTATTGTCCAAGGATCAATTTACCAAGGCGTCCTTGCTACGCGCAGTAAGAGAAATCTATTTTGCGCCCGAATCAATTCCACTGCATACCCTGATGTATCAGTTCCAGGCAGAGAAAGAACGGATTGCTCTGGTAGTTGATGAATACGGCGATATTCAGGGTCTGGTAACGCTGGAAGACATTCTGGAAGAAATTATTGGTGACTTCACCACCACTAACCTGCCCGATCACAGTAAGGAAGTTTCCATTCAACAAGACGGTAGCGTATTGGTGGATGGCAGTGCCAATATCCGCGAGTTAAATAAAGAGATGGACTGGAACTTTCCTACCGAGGGCCCGAAAACCCTTAACGGTTTAATTCTGGAGTACCTGGAAGAAATCCCGGAGAATAATGTCAGCCTGCGGTTAGCAGGTTATCCAATTGAAATTATTGACATTAATGAAAATATGATTAAAACCGTGCGGGTGATGCCTGAGTATTATCGGGAAAACTCACCTACCCCTAACGAGTAATTTTCCGCTTGGCCAGGGCTTTCGCTTTGGCCGCAGCCACCTTGGCCGACAAATCACTTAACTTGCCCATTAATTGCGTCAGCTCTTCGTCTTCGTGCAGGTCTGCCTCCTCAACATGACGCTGAAGCGATTTACGCAACTGTTCAGGGATCGACTGACCGGACATACTCTCTCAAATAATAGATTCACTACAGGTTCTATATCGGAAAGCGGCGAGATTTCTAAAGCAGAAAATTTGTCGGAATAAACAGAAATTCGAGGCAATGAAGGTTTGAAATAAAGCCGGTTTAGTGCGGCTCTGCCAATTACAATCCCTGAAAATGCTGAAGTAAAACACCTTTACTTCGGCTTAATGAATATCGCACCACCGCAACTGAGCCCGTAGCAAACAATGACATCTTGGGCACATCGCAGATTTCATCGAGAAAAAACGACACAAATGGCATATGACTCACCAGCAAGAGCGGCTGCCCAGCGTTGTTTTTCATGCTCTGACGAGCCAGTACGTCGATATAATCATGAACCAGTTTTACATTACCATCAGGCGTAATGTCGGCGCAGATCTCAAACTGACTGGCATGCAAAGTACTGGCAACCAGCTGATAGGACTGACGGGTACGGGTATATGGACTGACCAGTGCTATTGCAATCTGGCTGTCGAGACAATAGCTGTCTGCCAACCAATGGCTGGAAGCCCCAACTTCCGCGTTACCCACGGCAGTCAGGCGCCGACTTTTGTCATCGGTAAGGAGTCCCTCGGCCTCACCATGGCGCATGATAAAAACTAAAATGTCGTCTTTGCTACTTTGACCTGACATAACATTGCTAATATGATGAGAAATAACAAGTGTACGATAACAAAGGTCGCGCCCCTCGCCTAGTACTATCGCGTTGACTTAGACTAAGGTTGGATAACTCAGTCCGTGAGCCGGGCGTGAAGTATAATAATAAGCGAATAAGCGAATACATATACATTGAATATTTCCCAGGACTTAAACAGTACTGAATCACTTGTTCTCGAAAATGGACTCCGGGTACTCGTTATTCATAAACCTGAAGTGGACACCTGCTGCGTGTCGGTTAGCTGTAAGGCTGGCCACTTCTTTGACCCTGCTGATTGCCCCGGTCTTGCGCATCTGCTGGAACATATGTTGTTTATGGGCAACGACCTAACCCCCGAACCAAATGGGATTAATGACCTGATAGAACAGGCTGGCGGGTCTGTAAACGCGTGGACCGGTACCGAATTTGCCAATTATCATTTTCAGGCTCATGCCCAGGCGCTGCCACGTTTACTGTCGGCTTTTGCTGCGATGTTAGGCGCACCACACTTTAAACAGGCGCGCATAGCGGCTGAAATTCAGTCCATCGATGCTGAGTATCAGTACAAGCGTAAGGACGACTTACGACGGCTCTATCAAATCCATAAGGAAACGGCTAACCCGGAGCATCCTTTCGCTAAGTTTTCGGTTGGCAATGAACTGATATTTAATCAGTTCCCGGTGTCTACGCTGCAGGAAATGCTCAGCAATTTCCATGAGCAGTACTATTGCGCGAAAAACCTTACCTTATGTATCTATTCGCCTTTTAGCGCCAAACAGCTGACACCCTGGATTGAGGGCTCATTTGGTCTGCTTGCCGCAGGAAACGCCGCGGAACTCGAATTACCGCCACTGTATAGAGCCGGGCAACTAGGCATTAAAATTAATATTGAGCCGTTGCAGGCCGCAAGACGCCTGATCATAACCTTTGCTCTGCCGGCCTTACAGCTCGATATCAGCAGCAAGCCACTGGATTTTATCAGCCATGTGCTGGGAGATGAGGCATCAGGCAGTCTGTTTGCCTACCTGAAAGCCAAAGGCTGGGCCAGTAACCTGATTGCCGGCTCCGGTATCGAAGGACAGAATTTCAAAGATTTTAATATTAACCTGCAACTTACCGAAAGCGGGCTCAAGCACCAAAACGACATCATCAACGCTGTCTTCTACGTTATCGAATTACTGAAAGAAGCAGCTGAAGAGGATTGGCGTCTACAGGAAAAAGCAAAGCTGAATCAATTAGCCAGGCAATATGATGATTCACATAAGCCCATGCAGGCTATTAGTGAACTGGCTGAACTACATCAGTATTTTAGCTGGGACAACATCGCCAAAGCCTGTATATCCGAAACCTTAACTCAACACAGTTTGTGTGAAGCTCTGGCTTATTTTACGCCGACAAATATGCGGGTAAAAGTAATAGCTCAGGGCGTACCTACCGAAAAAAGGTGCGCCTATTACGATGCTGCTTATGCTATTGTGCCTTACACAAAACAGCAACTGGCAGCGTGGCAGACGCCCACAGCGGTGCAAGCCATATTTATGTCGCCCCCTAACCCTTTTATCGGTGACAGCTATAGCTTGTGTAAAAACGAAGCAAAATTTACACTGCCACAACAGATAGTAAGCAATAAAGGGGTTGATTTCTGGTTCTGTCAGGATCACATCTTCCATGTCCCCAAAGGCGATATTTTTGTTTCTTTTGACATCCCGTCGCTGGCCCAAAATATTCATCAGGTAGCGGCTAAACGGTTATGGCTGGCAGCCCTCAATGATTTTCTGCAAGGCCGGTTTTATCGGGCAGAAATTGCCGGATTGCATTATCGTATATACGGCCATCAGGGTGGGTTTAGTATTCACACCAGAGGGTTCAGTGCCCAGCAGGGACAATTGCTGAATCATCTTATTGATGCCATCAAAGGGTTTACACCGGACCCTCAAACCTTTAAACAGGTACAGTTGCTGCAGTGTCAAAGCTTGCACAACACACTGCTAAACAAACCGATTAACCGCTTATTCTCGCGTTTAAGTGTATTAATCCAAAAGAACACACACGCGCCGATAGAAATGCTGGACGCTGTGCAGCATTGCCAGTTTGATGATATTCAACGACTGCGAGACAGAGCGTTTGATTATTATCATGTTGACGGGCTGATTCACGGCAACTGGTCGTCTGGCGCTGCCCAGCGCATTGTTGACAGCGTGCTGGCACAAGCAGGATCAGCCAAAGCGCCGCCTCTGCCCCGTCCGGTAGCCAAGTTACCGATAGGTAAAACCTTGTATCATAAAGTGGCTTGCGAGCACGATGATGCCGCGGTTGTTTTATATTTACAGGCGCCCAGCAATGATATCCAGGATGTAGCCATGTGTATGGTACTGGAACAGATGTTGGCAGGCTCCTTCTTTACAACCCTGCGCACAGAGAAGCAACTCGGCTATCTAGTGGGTACCGGTTACGTTCCGCATAATCAGCATCCGGGCATCGCTTTTTATATTCAAAGCCCTAATAATACGCCCCAGGTATTACTCGATCACATCTCCACGTTTTTACAGCAGCAAACCAGCGAAAGAGCGTTTTACGAAGGGTACTGGCCACACATCCAGCGCAACCTGTTAAAGCAGTTACAGGATGTTGATATTAACCAGTCCATGCGCTCACAAAATATCTGGCAAAGTCTGGGCGCTGGCGACCCGCAATTAAATACCAACCAACGCCTTGCACAGGCTATCGAATCCATGCGCTTCAGCGACATTGAACGCTATGCCACAGACATGAATCTGAACCAGACTTTTGGACAACTGGTATTATTTGCCCCAGGAAAATTTAAAACCATTAACGTGGCAAATGACGCCTTTATTCCGAATATCGCAGATTTTAAATCTAAAGTTGAATTTTACCTCTGAGCAATAATCACCCGCTATTCTCCTGCTGTCATCACTGTTTGCCCAAGAAATACGCAGGCAGTGGTGGCAATCAAAAAAAACCTTGTAGAGACGCTGTTTATTGGGCATATTGGGTAGCGAATAGTAGGGAAGCTAGACACGATAAGAAGTACAAAAAAGATAAGGCAGTCAATGCCAAAGGTGTATGGTGCGCTCAACCCAAAGAACGACTTTTGCACTGATAATGTCAGTGCTATTCCTATTTACCCGTGCAGTGTTTGCTGCTACGGTGCTTACTGATATCAAATTCGCTGAGTACACCAGAGAAGACGGCCTTCCTGAAGGCACAATCATGTCTGTAATAGAAGATTCCCACGGCTACATCTGGGTAGGTTCTATGGAAGGTGTTTTTCGCTACGACGGCTACCATTTTAAAGCGTACAAACACACACCCAAAAATCCAAATTCGATCCCTTCTGGGCCTGCCAGGACAATGTTTGTATCAGAACAAAAAGAGTTGTGGATAGGGACCTTTGGCGGGCTCGCCAAATACCGGCCTGAAACTGATGATTTTCAAGTTTACGACAGTAATAATTCAGTGCTTCGTAATAATGAAATCAGGTCAATAGATGAAAACGTTTCAGCAGACATTCTGGTTGCGGATGTTTCAAACATTTATTCTGTTGACCAAAAGTCCGGGACACTATCACTTCTTGACGAACGCATAGACTTCCCTGATGAGATCTATGAAATTCGCAACGAACCCACCCGTATTTGGATAGGCACCTTTGAATCAGGCGCTTACATTTATGACAAGAAGCGTCGCCAGCTTTTTTCATTAAAGTCAGTAAACCCCTGGGGGATAAATCTGCCTGCCAATGCAGTATACGACATTAAGGTAATCGATGGCCTTTATTGGTTGGCAACTAATACGGGCATTGCTGTACTAAACAATAATGGCGAGATAGTAAAGCGAATCAATAAAGCAAACTTTCCAAATCTGAACAATGAAAATGTCCGCTCAATTACTGAAGTATCAGAGGGAGTAATTTGGTTTGGCACAGAGGATGGCCTGGCGGTCTATAACCGGGTCAAAGACAAATTGATAGTAATTGGTGCCGAGATGAAAAATATCACTTATCTCGACAACCAGTTCATTCCTCACATCTATAAGGACTCGTCATCTTCAATATGGGTAGCCACCCTTGAAGGCCTTTACCGTTACTCCGCTGGCTCCAACCTGCTTCGGCTTTATCCGGTTATCTTTTCAGATGAAAAAAATGGGTCACCGCGGATTTGGGGAGTAAAAGAAGACAGTAAGGGTAATTTGTGGATTGCAACACAAAGTGCCGGTTTGCATCGCCTTAACTTTAATGATGAAAGTCAGGCATCATTTTTAACCGGTAGGGCTACACAGCTGTGGAATCTGGCAATAGATGAATACGATCAGATCTGGCTCGCGACTTCCAACGGAATAGAGCTTTACAAGTACACAGAACATAATCTCGAAAGAATAAACACTTTTTTAGTCAATGAGTTTGTTGACGACGTTTACCATGGTGGAGGTAAAATTTGGGCATGGACTGAACTGGACGGACTTGTTTCTATAGAACCGGAAGATTCGGACTCAAAATCGCCCCCCAAATCTTATAAAGTGAAAACACATAATGCTTCACTCAGAGATACTATTGCATCCCCAATATACACGGATCTGGATGGGAACCTATGGTTAGCTGTTGATGGCCGAATTAACGTGTTTGATTTCAAAAAGAATAGTGTCAATAACGTTATCGACTTCAGTGCAAAAGGGACAAATCCATCACCCAAATTAAAATACGTTTATTTATGGGGAAACTATTATTGGGTAGTTTCCCATGCATCAGGTGTTTACCAACTGGACAAAAACACCCTTAGCGTAATCCGACATCATTCATTAAATATCGATGCGCCTATACTGGCGTCAGTCGGCCTAAAAGATGCTATTTGGGTAGCAACGGAATCGAATGAGATTAAACAGATCCTGCTACCCAATTTAGAAGTTGTTCTTACCCTTTCCAGTACTAAACTTGAATTAAATGATTATTCAGAAGGCGCTGTCACTAAAACCAAAGAAAATGCTTTAGTATTTGGCGGTGACCGCGGCTTTCACTACTTTCATCCTGAATTATTGACGTTCGATCATTTTACAGACACCCCATCGCAAAAGCCGCAGCTTGTATCCCTTAAACTGTTTGGTAAGGAACAGACTTTTGGACAAAAAGGCGCTGTTCTTGATAAACCCATAAACCTGAAAGACTCGCTAACATTATCGATAAGTGACTCCCGCTTTAGTATTGGTTTTGCGGTGCTCAATGCAGTATCACCATCTACGGTAAAATACCGTTACCGGTTAACTGGTTTAGATAAGAACTGGACAGAAGCTGGAAAAGAGAGGCAAGCCCCGTATAACAACTTGTCTTTTGGTGACTATACATTTGAGGTGCAAGCTCAGGAAGACGGTAAAGCCTGGTCACCTTCGCGAAAGCTGAACCTGACAATTTTACCGCCGCCATGGCTTCACCCTGCGGCTTTAATATTTTATGGCTTCTTTGCAGCCATTATTACTCTTTACGTTGTACGTCAGTATCATGTACGTCGCCGTCAACGCATTGCCGTATCAGAGTCGGAAGAGCGCTTAAAACTCACACTGTGGAGCAGTGGTGATGAATTATGGGACTGGGATGTTTACCGTGGTCAGGTTTACCGGTCAAATACCTGGGGTACACTTGATTTTCCCCAGGACGATATCCGCACTAGCAGCGCTTATGACGCAAATATCCACCCCCACGACCTTAAGCGCGTTCAGGATGCCCTGAAGGAGCACCTGGAAGGTAAAACTGACTTCTACGAAATAGCGTATCGTGCCAAAACCTTCACCAATACCTGGCGATGGATCCTGGATCGCGGCAAAGTTGTACAACGAGACCACAACAATGAGCCCATTCGGATGACGGGCACATTGAAAGATATTCAGCATCTGAAAGATGCTGAAGAGCAGCTCAACCTGTTTAAGCGCTCAATTGAAAACATTTCGGAAGGCGTGTTCATTACCGATACTAAGTTCCGCTTTATTTCGGTGAATAATGCCTATTGTACCTATACCGGTGAAACCCGGGATCAGGCGTTAGCGACCTACCTTTATTTCCATCAGTACCCGGAGGCCTTTACCGAAGAGATCAAGAAAACGCTGAGATCAAGAGGCAACTGGAGTGGCGAGGTGGAAAGTAGCCGGGTAAATGGTGAGCGCTATGAAATCGAACTGAATATCGATGCAGTGCATGACGACGACGGCCGTATCTCGCACTTTGTAGGCGTATTTTCAGACATCACCTCCCGTAAGAGTACAGAAAAAGAACTCTTGAAGCTGGCGAACTCCGATCCGCTCACCGAGTTACCTAACCGTTCGTTCTTCCAGGCCAGTCACAACAACCTGGTACGCCGAGCGACTCCCCATGCCCTGCTCTGCCTGGATATGGATAACTTCAAAAAAATTAACGACTCGCTGGGACACCAAACCGGCGATATATTGATTAAGCAAATTGCCAAACGTATCCAACGCATGGCCGACAGCAATTCTACTTGCTATCGACTGGGCGGTGACGAGTTTAGTATTCTGATGGAAGACTTCTCGGAGATACATACCATCACCCATTTTGCTCAAAGTATTTTAAACACGCTTTCACGACCTTTCATCATCAATAAACAAGAGTTTGTGCTGGGTGCCAGTATTGGTATTGCCTTGTTCCCTGAAGATGGCTCATCACCTCAGGAGCTGCTGAAAAACGCCGATACGGCCATGTATTTTGCCAAGAATAACGGCGGTAACAGTTACCAGTTCTTCAGTGGTGAGATGAACCAGAACGCCGTCAGGCAGTTACAGATAGAAAACCTGATTCGTCAGGGCATAAAAGACAATTTGTTTACCGTTTACTATCAACCGAAAGTAGATATCACCACGGGTAAACTGGTAAGCATGGAAGCGCTAGTGCGCTTTGAACATCCAAATAAGGGCATCGTAAGCCCAGGACAGTTTATTCCTCTAGCGGAGCAAACCGGGCAGATTATCGAAATTGGCGAACAGGTTTTACGCAAAGCCTGCGAAGATACTAAACGTTGGGTCAGCGAAGGCTTATTCAGTGGTCGTGTAGCGGTAAATATTTCCGCCAAGCAGTTTGAATTGCCAGATCTTGATGACCGCATTGAAAACGTGCTTCGTCAGGTCGGCCTGTCTCCCCTCCACCTGGAATGTGAGATCACCGAAGGTACCTTGATGGAAAATCCGGAAGAAGGCCTCAGAATGATGCAGCGGCTGCGTGATCGTGGTATCCACCTGGCACTGGATGACTTTGGTACCGGCTACTCTTCCTTGGCTTACCTGAAAAAATTCCCGCTCAATACCTTAAAAATTGATAAAGCTTTTATTGATGATATCGCCAACAGTAACGTTGATCGCCATATGGCTGCTGCAATTATTAATATTGCCCACAATCTGGGCCTGAAAGTAGTTGCAGAAGGGGTGGAATATGAAGAGCAATTGAACATTCTGCGCCGCTATGACTGCGAAATGCTGCAGGGCTACCTTTACAGTAAGCCACTCAATGCAGAACGCTTCGAGAAGCTACTTCGCGAAAACAGCTTACTGCATAAAATCATCAATAAGGTCTCTCCAACCTAACCCTGTGGTAGCTATTGCCACAGGTACTCAATTTCCATTGCCATTAATCTATCCTGTAAGCCACGCGTCCTAAATTAGGCCTGACAGAAATTACTGCTCACGCGTAAGTGCTTCACCACATTTAACGACTAAATGTCTGAAATCTTCTCTGTAAACTGCTATCTGCAGCAGCTCTTTGTTAAAACCCCTTATGTTATTAACAGGGTTACAATTATAAATATCTTTGTCACTTTTATTTAAACATGTGCCAAATAGTGCCATTTCATCACATAAAGGCAATTTTTTGACTCTTTTACCTTAAGTATTCTGATAAGCGGCAAATAAATGCATAGAACGGCAATAATTACCGATAACGGAAAGTTGACGCCGCGCCAAATAATTCCACAAACCTTTGTTTTTAAAGGATATTAAAAGTTGGCATAGGGTTCGCATTACTAAGAATGACAATGAGGATTGTCAATCAGTTTTGTTTGTTTTGTATATAAGAATATAACGAGGAAAGAAAGATGTTGAAAGCATATGCAGTAGCCCTAGTACTTTCTACAACCGCACCTGTAGCAGCCGATAAGCAAGAAGGCGCCAAGAAAGCTCCAGTACAGAAAAAAGAAGTCGCAACTGAAACGCAGTCTTACAGACCAAAAACCGGTAGTGTTCGCGTTTAAACTTCTACACAAATTCTCAAAAAGGAGCTCAGGCTCCTTTTTTTTATGCCTGCTGCTACGCCCGTAAATAGGTGTTATTAAAGCCGCAGTCCTTTCTCATCCGCACATGGCGGCTTATTGAAAACATCGGCCACACCAACGGGCCCATCAATAACCCTACTAACGCCCACTGCTTTGCCGATAATCCGGCTTTTGTCGCTTCGACAAAAAAGTAACAGCTACTGGCCAGACAAACTAAAATCACTGTCAACATATTGACACCCTTTTAATCTATAAGGTTTTTTGACTTGCTGGAAAAACGCTCAGCATTTTCAGCGGCCGCATAATACCTTTTTCTGGTAACAAAACCATCATTTATTTGGCTTATAATGAAAAAATCCGGCCTAGGCCGGATTTTTTAACATTTTTATTACAGTGGATTAATAAAAGGTAGTGTTTTCGGCTTTCATTGTTTCCAGTACTGCAGCAGGTTTAAACTTGGTGTCTACCTTGTCAGCATAATAATTCAGACGTTCTACCACTTTTGCAACGCCTAACTGGTCCATGTAACGGAAAGGTCCGCCGAGGAATGGCGGGAAACCAATTCCGAAGATAGCACCGATATCACCGTCCCTGGCACTACGGATGACCCCTTCATCCAGACAACGTGCGGCTTCATTGAGCATCATCAGCACGCAACGCTCTGAAATCTCTGATTCACTGCGGCTTTTAGACGGTGAAACACCGAGCAGCGGGTAAATACTTTCATCCACCGCTTTGCCTGGTTTTTTGCCGCTATAGTCGTAAAAGCCTTTTTTATTCTTCTTACCCTTACGATCGTCTGCCAACACCTTATCGAACGCTGATGGCGCGGTAAAACGCTCACCAAAGGCATCTATAAGGATAGGAATAATTTTGGTGCCTACGTCTATACCTACCTCGTCGAGCAGCTTCACCGGCCCTACCGGAAAACCAAAGTTAAGCAGCGCTTTATCAATGTGATAGATAGGCTCGCCAGCCAGAATCAGACTGGCAGCTTCATTCATGTAAGGCGCCAGGATTCGGTTGACATAAAACCCTGCCCCATCCTTCACTACTACCGGTGTTTTACCTTGTTTCTTGGCAAACTCTACGGTGGTAGAAATAGTCTGATCAGAGGTTTTGTCGTGGGCAATTACTTCGGCCAAAGGCATTTTATCCACCGGCGAGAAGTAATGCAGACCAATCACGTTTTCCGGGCGTGCCGCTTCAGCGGCTATTTCACCAATTGGAATAGATGACGTATTAGAGGCAAAAATGGTTTCGGCTTTACAAGCCTCCTCCACATCCGCCACCATTTTGCGCTTAAGGCTTACATCCTCAAACACTGCTTCAACGATAATATCCGCGTCCTGCAAGCCTGAATAATCCAGCGTACCGGTTAATAAGGCCATCTGTTTTTGCATCTCAGACTTACGCATAAAACGGCGTTTGACCTTTTTATTCAGCAGGTCATAGCTGTACTTCATAGCATTGGCGATACCGGCCGACTGAATATCTTTAATACGCACCGGAACGCCTGCTTTAGTGGCAGTTACATATGCTATACCGCCGCCCATTAAGCCGCCGCCAAGCACACCCACCTTATTCACTTTCTCTGGCGGGACATCAGCAACACCGGACTCCTTTTTCATCGCTGTGGTAGCAAAGAAAATTTGTCGTAGCTGTTTTGATTCAGGCGTCATCACTAATTGGCCAAACGCCTTAGCCTCTGCTTCCAGGCCAGCCTGCATACCTTTGTTTATGCCGGTTGCTACCACATCGAGTATTTGTTGTGGTGCCGGGTAATTGCCACGGGTCTTGGCCTGGGTTTGCTCTGCTGCCTTTTTAAATACAATATTGCGACCTGGCGCAGTGCCCTCAAGAAATTTATTTACCAGCCCTTTAGGTTCGGCCTTGCGAGAAGGTTTCGACTTGGCGGCAAATTGAGAGGCTACATCCACGAGCACAGAGCGTGGTACCACGTCATCCACAATGCCGTATTTTTTGGCTTGCTTCGCCCGTACTGAAGCGCCCGTCAGCATCATTTTAATGGCTTGCTGAATGCCAGCCAGTTTCGGTAAGCGTTGCGTGCCACCGCTGCCAGGCAACAGGCCGAGTTGCACTTCTGGCAAACCCAGTTGGGTGGCGGGGCTTTCTGTGCAAATACGGTAATGACATGCCATGGCAAGCTCCAGACCTCCGCCCAGGGCTGGTCCGTGAATAGCTGCTACAAAGGTCTGGCGCATCTTTTCAATACGGTTAAAGATATCCTGTCCGCCTTTGGCCAGCGCCATCGCTTCGTCTGTGGTGGTACAGGCATCCAACATGGTGATATCGGCACCGGCAACGAAGGAGCTATCCTTGCCGCTTACCAACACGACCCCTTTAATGCTGCTGTCATTTTCAATGTCATCCAGCAGGACGGTCATTTCATCGCCAAAGGCTGCCTTCAGAGTGTTCATCGACTCACCTGGTACATCCATAGTTAAAATGGCGATACCGTTATCCTGCTTAGTCAGCGTAAATGCGCTTTGAGTTTGTTCTGTCATTATGCTGTCTCCACAATCATCGCTGCACCCAATCCACCTGCCGCACAAGCGGTTACCAGGCCGGTTCCACCGCCACGGCGGTTCAGTTCGTTAAGCATTTGGGTGATCATTCGGGTGCCGGTGGCCGCAAACGGGTGACCATACGCAATAGAGCTCCCCATGACATTAAACTTGTCCATATCAATTTCGCCGGTCGCTTTACTGCGGCCCAGTTTTTCCTGGGCAAATTTGTCACTAGCGAACATTTTTATGTTGGCCAGCGTCTGAGCCGCAAAGGCTTCGTGCATTTCGATTAAGGTTAAATCGTTAAGCGTCATACCCGCTTTATCCAGCGCCATTGGCGTTGCATAAGAAGGCCCCATTAACATGTCTTCCCACACATCTATAGCTGCAAACGCATAACTCTTAATGTAACCCAGTGGGGTATAGCCCAGCGCTTTCGCTTTACTTTCTGTCATCATGAGTACAGCAGATGCCCCGTCCGTAAGCGGCGTGGCATTCGCTGCCGTAACTGAGCCATACTTCTTATCGAAGACCGGGCGCAGCTTTGCATAACCTTCGATTTTCGAGTCAAAACGAATGTTATTATCCTGCTCCAGCGCGCCTTTATAAGGCTCCGCATAGGCAGTCATTACTTCATTGGCTAACTTACCCGCATGCCAGCTTTCAGCAGCCAGGCTGTGCGAACGGTGCGCCAACTCATCCTGAGCCTGACGAGTAATGCCATGGCTTTTAGCCATTTGTTCTGCCGTCTGCCCCATAGACAAACCCGTTGAATATTCAGCTACAGCGGGTGGTACCGGCAGCAGATCTTTTAAGCCCAGTTTTTTAAGCACGGCCCATTTTTGCCCCAGCGTTTTGGTTTTCTGCAAATCAACCAGCGCTCTGGCCAGCTTTTTCGATACACCTATAGGCGATACTGAGGTTGAGTCGGCCCCACCAGCCACACCCACTTCAATATTGCCCGCCATCATCGACTCGGCAATATTAACAGTGGATTGAAAGCTGGTCGCACAGGCTCGGGAAACACTGTAGGCATCGGTGTGCACGTTCATTCCAGTGCCCAGGACGATTTCACGGGCAATGTTAGGCGCTTCGGGCATTTGTACAACCTGACCATACACCAGTTGTTCAACCAGCTTAGGATCCACAGCATTGCGAACCAGTAGTTCGTTTACCACCATCTTGCCCAAATCAACGGCGGGCACGCCGTGAAAATAGCTAGCCATTTTTGCAAACGGCGTTCTTAGGCCGGCAACAATTGCGATCCTGTCGCCGTTGCGCGTTGTGACTGATTGTTGTTTAGCCATGCAATTCAACCTGTATTTGCGACCATTAAGTGGTCTGACCTGTAGTTAGTTGCCAGATTTTTACAAACTATTAAACAAATAGCAAATGTGCAGCGGAATATTTTGCAACATTTATTCACTTGAGGATGGACATCTCTTGAAACAAAATAAAGCGACCCTATTACAGATTGTTGATATAACAACAATTGGACACGCAAATATGGCTTTCTACCCATTTTGCGGGAACCTTTAAGACCTTTAAAAGTCATATCGGTTCAGTGCCGGTACCGGCCAACGGATATCGCGCAATTTTTACCCATTATTTTGCATTTTCAATAACATAAAAAAGGTAAGATTTTCCTATGGCAGCTGAGCAGTTCAGACAGTTACACGCATACCTCGACTCACAGATAATTGGTCAGTCTCAACTTACGCTCAACATGTTAATTGCATTACTTGCTGATGGTCACTTACTGGTTGAAGGGCCTCCGGGGCTGGCGAAAACCCGCGCCATCAATGCGTTGGCAAAAGGCATTGATGGTGACTTTCACCGCGTGCAGTTTACCCCCGACTTACTGCCTGCCGATCTCACTGGTACTGATATCTATCGCCCGGAGACCGGTGAATTTGTTTTTCAGCAAGGTCCGCTGTTCCATAACCTGGTGTTAGCGGATGAAATTAACCGGGCGCCTGCCAAAGTGCAGTCAGCACTGCTTGAAGCCATGGCAGAACATCAGATTACGGTAGGTAACAAAACCTATAAGCTGCCAGAGCTGTTTTTGGTCATGGCCACCCAAAACCCGCTTGAGCAGGAAGGTACTTATCCGTTACCTGAAGCGCAGCTAGACCGTTTTTTAATGCATCTGGAGATTGATTACCCGGATGCCGATACTGAACTGCAAATCTTGCAGCTCACCCGTAACGAGGAATTGAGTGCGCCGCAGGCAGTTCCACCCAGCCTCAGCCAGGCTGATATCTTTGCGGCCCGCAAAGCTGCACTGGGATTGCACATGGCCCCCGCCCTTGAAACCTATCTGGTGCAGCTGATTATGGCCACCCGTCGCCCGGAAAACTACGCGCCGGAGCTAGCCGAATGGATTGAGTTTGGTGCCAGCCCCCGTGCAACTATCGCTCTGGATCGTTGTGCCCGGGCGCATGCCTGGCTGGCCGGTCGTGACTTTGTTGGGCCGGATGATATCCAGGCGGTATTTCACAATGCGCTGCGCCATCGCATCATTTTGTCTTACCAGGCAGAAGCTGAAGGGGTCAACACGAATCAGGTACTGGATAAAATTCTCAATCTGGTGGCCGTGCCTTAAATCATGACTGCGCAATCCTATTTAGCACGATTGCAGTCGGATGGCATTCACTTAGGTGTCAAAGAGCTACTGCAATACCGACAGTTTGCCAATCTGTTGGACTTAACTCCGCGGCGCACGCCCCAGGCGCGCCTGGCGGGCAGTTACCTGACCAAACATAAAGGCAGAGGGATGGAGTTCGACGAAGCCAGGCATTACCAGCCCGGCGACGACATTCGCGCTATTGACTGGCGGGTTACAGCGCGCACCGGTAAAACCCATACCAAAGTTTATCGAGAAGAACGCGAGCGTCCGGTTTTCATTTTGTGCGACATGTCTTCTTCTATGCAGTTTGGTACTCAGTTATTGCTGAAGTCGGTTCAGGCCGCGCATTTAACGGCGCTAATTAGCTGGGCCGCTGCCCAACGTGGCGACAAAGTGGGCGCGCTGGTTTATTCCGATCATATGCATACCGAATGTAAACCGCTGAGTCGTAAACGTGCAGTGCTTGCTATCTGTCACGAACTCATGCGGTGTCAGAATGATGCCCGAAGTCAACAATCGGCTCAGCCCGACACTAATATGGAAAGCGCTCTGGCCCGCCTGCGTCGTCTGGCTAAACCGGGTAGCCTGGTTTATGTCATCAGTGACTTCCTGCAATTAGAAGAACGCGCTTTACAGCATTTAATGCAGATTAGCCGTCATTGTGAAGTCAGTGCGCTGGCCATTACCGATCCGCTGGAGCGCGAACTACCGGTAACGCACCGGTTACAACCAGTGAATGTCACCAACGGTGCTCAGCAACAAACCTGGCTGTTAGGCGATAGCACACTGGCCCGTCATTATTCATCCAGTCAGCAGGCTCGCTGGCAGGCGGTTGAATCGCACCTCAAGCAATGTAAAACCGCATTGAGTTTTATTGATGCCGGCCTGCCGCTTACTGAACAGTTTGAACGCTTACGGAGGTTGTCTCAGTGGACCCGTTAGCTCAGTTAAAAGATATTCATACACCACAAGGCGCAGACTGGTGGCCACTCGCCTGGGGATGGTGGGTAGCAGCACTGCTTGTGGTAGTACTGCTGTGTGGCCTGGTTTATAGGGTAATCCGTCACATCAGATTTAACCGTGCCCGCCGTGAGGCCATCGCGTTGCACAAAACTTTAAGTGTAGATGCCCACTACCCGGCTAAAGCCAATCAATTGCTCAAACGGGTTACGCTGCATTACTTTGATGCTGGTTATTGTGCCGCAGCGTATGGTAACGCCTGGCTACATTTGCTGTTGAGCTGTCTGGCCGACAAGCATCAGTCCAGAGCAAAAGCAGGGCTCAAAGGCCTGTGTCAAAGTTCTTATCAGCCCACTGCGCCAGAGGGTGAACAATTAAATGAAATGCACCAGGCTGTCAGCCTCTGGCTGCAACATGCCAGATTAAAACGGGCGCCTGAATCCCTTACCACGGCGGAGGTAAACCATGTTTGAGTTTGCCTGGTGGTGGATGCTCTGTATTTTACCCTTGCCGTGGATACTCCGGTTACTCAGCCGCAGAACCCAGAGTGCCGAAGTGGCATTGCGCGTGCCAACGCTGCTGAACAACTTACCAGAAACACAATCGTCGAAAGGCTCGAACCTGTGGCTACACCTGTTAGCAGCCGTTATCTGGATATGCCTGGTACTGGCGGCAGCTCGCCCGCAATGGCTTGGAGAACCGGTGAGTATTCCCAGTGAAGGCCGGGAAATGATGCTCGCGGTTGACCTTTCCGGCAGTATGAAAATTGAAGACATGCTGGTTAATGGCCGTCAGGTAAACCGGCTAACCATGATCAAATCAGTGTTACATGACTTTATCGAACGCCGGGTGGGTGACCGCCTCGGGTTGATACTGTTTGCAGATACAGCTTATTTGCAGGCACCACTGACTTACGATCGGGAAACCGTTGCGACCCTGCTCGACGAGTCGGTTATTGGCCTGGTTGGCGAACAAACCGCCATCGGCGATGCTATTGGCTTAGGGGTAAAACGTTTTGAACTCAAAACCGACTCTAACCGGGTACTGATATTACTCACCGACGGTCAAAACACCGCAGGCAATATCTCGCCGGAACAAGCCAAAGAGCTAGCCGTTGATGCCGGAGTGACTGTGTATACCATTGGTGTGGGTGCAGATGTCATGACGGTAAATAGCTTTTTCGGCAGTCGCCAGGTCAATCCCTCACAGGAGTTGGATGAGACTATGCTAACCGATATCGCCAAAGCAACCGGTGGCCAGTACTTCCGCGCCCGGGATGCCGCCGAGTTGGAACAAATCTATGCCATGCTCGATCAACTGCAACCTATCGCCGGTGATGAACGCAAGATGCGTCCACTTACAGCACTCTATTATTACCCGCTGGCGCTGGCACTTATAGTAAGTATATTGCCGGTTCTTGGCCTGCTGATTAATCTGCTCTGGCGCCGTCTTTTTGCAATGAGGATGTCAGCCGAATGATGTTACTGCCTGCTGATTTTCATTTTTTACGCCCTGAATGGTTTTATGCACTCATTCCCCTGCTGCTGGCTGTGTGGTTTGTTAAACGCTGGCGCGCCAAGGCAACGGGTTGGCAGGGCGTGATTGCCAGTCACCTGTACCAGCACTTAATTACCGGTAAACAACAATCTGTCACTTCCCTGTTTGTGCCGTTTCTGGCACTTACCTGGCTAATAGGCGTGATTGCCCTGGCCGGGCCTACCTGGGAGCGCATCCCGCAGCCGGTATATCAGGTGAAAACCGGTCATGTGCTGGTGCTGGATATGTCGCTTTCCATGCGTGCCACCGATATAGCGCCCGACCGACTGTCCCGCGCAAAATACAAAGCCATCGATCTGGTCAATTTAATTGACGAAGGCGACATGGGTCTGGTGGCTTACGCCGGCGATGCCTTTGTGATCAGCCCGCTCACCGAGGATGCTAATACTTTAAATGCGCTATTACCCGGTTTAAGCCCTGAAATTATGCCGGTTGCCGGCAGTGATCCGGTACAGGGATTACGTCTGGCTGAAACCCTGCTAACCAATGCAGGCTTCCAAAATGGCATACTGTACTGGATTACCGATGGTGTGGAAGTTTCACAAATGAAAGAACTAAGCGACTTTCTTTCTGAAACCCCGTTTAAGGTGAATATTCTGGGTGTGGGTACCGAACAAGGTGCGCCCATAAAACAGCTCAACGGTGAACTGTTAAAGCGCAATAATGGCTCGATTGTAATTCCAAAACTGAATGCCGGGGCGCTCCAGCAGCTTAGCCGGCAAGGTGGCGGCACTTTTGCCGAGCTTACCGCGAATGACGCCGATATTCGCCAGCTATCGGCAACGGGCCGTTTCGAAAATCGCGAAACGGAGGATAATGACAATAATAACCAAGGTGATGAATGGCGCGAGGCAGGCCCTTACTTATTGCTATTGTTATTGCCCATTGCCGCGTTTGCGTTTAAGCGTGGTTTACTATTTGCCTTTTTAGTTTCAGTAACGCTGACACTACCTGCGCCGCCGGCCAGCGCTCAGGAGCAGGAAAAACCGCAGGTAGAAGCACCCCAAAGTGATCTGTCTGGCCTGCCGTGGTGGCAGAAACCCTTCTTAAATGCCGATCAACAGGGTCTCGAAGCTTACAACGCGTCACAATATGACACGGCAAGCAGTCATTTTAAAGACCCGGCCTGGAAAGGCGCAGCCCAGTACCGTGAGGGAGACTATGCCGGGGCTGCCGAGACTTATGCTCAGCTTGATACAGCCGACGGTTATTACAATCAGGGGAATGCGCTGGCCAGGGCTGGTGAATTAGATGCTGCAATAGCCGCTTACGATAAAGCGCTGGAAAAACGCCCGACTTTCCCTGATGCCAAAGACAATAAAGCGTTGCTCGAAAAGCTTAAGGAACAACAGGATCAACAGCAGCAGAATCAGCAAAACCAACAGGACCAGAATCAACAGGATCAGTCACAGCAAGATCAGCAGCAGTCTGATCAACAGGACGGTGAATCCGGACAGGATCAGCAAAACCCTGAACAGCAAAATGGTCAGAATCAGCAGGACTCACAGCAAAACTCTCAACAAGAGCAGCAAAATGCTGATCAACAGTCTGAGCAGGAGCAACAGGAAAGCGAGCAACAAGACGATCAGGAAGCACAGTCCGAGGAACAACAACAGCAGCAAGGTGAGCAAAACGAACAACAGGCTCAGGCCCAACAAAGTCAACAGCAACAGAGCGAGCGGGATAAGGAAACGCAGCAGCGGCTGAACAATTTGTTGCGTCGGGTCCCTGATGATCCTGCTTTCTTACTTAAACGCAAAATGCAACTGGAAGCCCAGAAGCGGCAGTATCGCCGCCCACCAGATTCAAACCGGAGTGATTGGTAATGCTTAAACAACGCCATTGGTTTATATGGTTACTGTTACTGACTTTTACAGCCCACGCTGAAGTAACCAGCGTCACTGCGAACGTGGATAAAAACCCGGTGATGCTCGATGAGGCCATCACCTTAACCGTTACCGCCGAAGGCGATGCCGAAAGAGAAGCTTTCGACAGCTCGGTATTGCTCAGTGACTTTGTTGTGGGGCGCACTTCGGTAAGCTCACAAACATCAATTATCAACTTCGATACCCGGCGCACAACCACCTGGAGCACCACCTTGTTTCCGCGCAAGGTCGGGACGTTTACCATCCCCGCATTTACCATTGAAGGACAAAAAAGTACCCCGGTGGAGGTAAGGGTTATTCCGGTCCAGCAAGGCGACGATGCGCCTGCACGGGATTATTACGTTAGTACCGAAGTGAACAATAATTCGGTGTATTTGCAGCAGCAGTTGCGTTATACCGTAAAGCTTTATCTGTCTTCGCAGATTGAACGCGGCAGCTTGCAGGCCCCGGAACTCGAAAATGCGCAAATTCAACAGCTCGGTGATGACAAGCAATACACTGAGCTGGTGAATGGTCGTCGCTACCAGGTAGTGGAGCGTAACTTTGCCGTTTTACCCCAGCAATCCGGCACCTTTACCATTCGCGGCCCGGTATTTTCCGGCGAGGTAATTGCCCCTAGCACCAATCAGCGCTTTGGTTTTTTTAACCGCACACAAACCATCAACCGGGTAGGACCGGATGTGCAGGTAGAGGTCAAACCGATCCCCGCTGAAGTAGATTACCAATGGTTACCCAGCGACTTTGTGCAACTGGATGAAGAATGGCAAAACGATACCTTTACGGTGGGTGAACCTGTCACCCGCACGCTGACGCTCACCGCAGTAGGCGTTGTAGAAGAACAACTGCCGGAGATTGAGCAAATTTATCCGCCGGACTTTAAACTGTATCCGGACCAGGCCAATAGCGCATCGGCTGAAAAGGACAACCGTTTAATAGTGCAACGTACCGAATCGGTTGCCATGATCCCGACCAAAGCAGGCAGCTATATTATTCCGGAAGTCAGAGTGCCCTGGTTTAATGTATCTACCGGTAAAACCGAATACGCAAAACTGCCCAGTCGCACGGTGAACGTGATCGCTGCTGCCGGGCAATCCTCGCCTGTTGCTACACCGCCCCCAATGCAACCGGAACAGCCACAACAAATAGCCGAGGAATCTGAGCAGGCGTCAACTCAGCCTGCCACGGCTGAAGCAGCACAAAACGAATGGGATAACCTGCACACGATCATGCTGGCGCTTTGGCTCCTAACACTGATTGGCTGGCTGTTTACCTATGTTCAGCTTAAAAAACGTGGCCCGCGCAACCATTCACCCGCGCAAGCCGAGGCATTCGAGCCCACCGCATCGGCCAGCCAGTTGCAGCAAGTTGTTCGTCAGGGTGACATCCGTAAAATCCAACCAGCGCTTAACCAGTGGCTTAGTCAGTTCTCTGCGGCTAAACGCTGGCAAATAGAGCAACAGATAAAGCCAGAGGTTGACGCTATGATGGCAGCCGGCTATGCCCCTCAGCCTGGTCAGTGGGATCCTTCCACATTGCTTGATAAGCTGAAGAACCTGCCACACCAGCAAGCTACATCCGAACACGGATTATCCCCCCTCTACCCTACCAGTTAGTGGTGATTTGTTCGCTTGATTACGGACTTTGGATAAATGGATAAATAAAGGAGCGTTTTAGCTCCTTTGTTTTTTTTGAAAAATTTTATTCTTTTGTGAAATTAATTTATTTAATGTCAGGTCTGGTTAATCATGAAAGAAAAAACGCTCCGCTACGACGCTTTGGTACGTGCTCTTCACGGTGATATTTATCGCTATGCGTACTGGCTCACAAACGATAAGAGTACTGCCGAAGATATTGTGCAGGAGACGTTCCTGCGCGCCTGGCGGGCATTGGATAGTTTGCAAGATGAAAAAGCCGCAAAATCCTGGCTGATCACTATTTTGAGACGGGAAAACGCCCGGCGCTTCGAACGCAAGCAGTTCGATTTAGTCGACTTTGACGAAGTATCCGTTGCTGGAAATGACGATCAGGATAGTGACGCGGAGCTCCGTCAGGTAAGACGGGCAATAGGTAAACTGGCACCGGATTATCGTGAGCCCTTGATGTTACAAATCATATTTGGTTTTAGTGGCGATGAAATCGCCCAGCAACTGGAACTCAATAAAAATACCGTTATGACAAGGTTGTTCAGAGCGAGAGCGCAATTAAAGGATGCACTGACATCATCGTCGCAACAAAGAGGTTTACATAGTGGATGAATTAGAATTTCGCCGCCGAGTCTATACAAACCCTGCGGATAACGAGAAAGATTTGCTCGAAGCTGCTGCGCAAAATCCAGACAACGATGCATTTTGGCAGGACATCAAGCAACTTGATAAGAAATTAAAAACCGCAGCTCATGTGCCCGTGCCTGACGATCTGGCTAACCGACTTATCCTCAAGCAAACGTTACGGGAGTTTAATCAGCAAAAACGCCGTAATCGTTGGTATATTGGTCTTGCTGCCAGTGTCGCCTTTACCTTTGGGATTGCGTTAACCGCCTGGCAACAACAGCATGTGCAGCTGGATCAGGCCGCATTAGCGCATATGTACTACGCAGAGACTGAGCAACCCCACGCCAATACCGAGATTACCCCTCAGTTAGTTAACGCCAAACTGGCACAGTTTGGTGCTGAACTCGATACTTCGATTGGTCATATTGCCTCGGCAAATTACTGCATTCTCGATGCGATTCGTAGTTTACACCTGATTATCGAAACCCCTGAAGGGCGCATCTCGGTTTTCCTGGTGCCGGATCACGATAAGCCTATGACCAGAGACTTTGCCGACGAAGTTTATCATGGCAGCAGCTATGCAATGCATAAAACCAATATCCTGGTTGTGGGTGATAAAGATACCAATATTCCGGCATTTAAATCAGAACTTAAACAATTTTTAAAATTTTCAGCGTAGACAAATACCTTAACATTGAAACGCCGGGCAGGAATTGCCCGGCTTCACCATCCTCGCCATCCAAGAATGTCTGAGAATTACAAAACCGTGCTGACGTTCAGTTTAAGCAATAGTTGATTAAGGCATAGTAGAATAGCACTGAATGTCCAGTGCGTAACCTCAAGGAATAACTGACTATGCAAACTTTAACAATGAGTGAAATCTCGATGGTAACTGGCGGCTGCGAAGAATACTGCTGGGGCGACTTTGAAGTTGGCGGATTGGCTGCTGCAGCATCCGGCGGTGCTGTAGCAGGCAGTGTCGCAGGACTGGCCGGAGCAGCTGTAGGCGCTGTTGGCGGCGCTGTCGCTTATCTGCTTGACGTTGTATGGACAGATTAAACTGCCCGGATTGACTGGAGTCTGATATGCAACTCAGCAAAGAAATATTCTTCGTTATTATCAGCTTGTTGTCAGGGGTAGCAGTGATCATTACCGTGGAGCAAGTAGTCGGTGCCGAGGGACTGATAGTGATGGTTGCGAAGAATTTTAGTGCGGGGGCAACGACAACCGCCGTTTATCTCACTCTTAAATGGCTCGAGAGAGAACCTCTATAACCCTACCACAGGATATTCAGTAAACTGAATATCCTGTTTTTTTAAGTCAGAGTCTTATCAAATATAACTCCGTTAGCCACCGCAACCTTATTAAACTTACAAACCTGAATCAAGTTATCGCTATAAACGACTAACTTGCATTAATTCCTCTTGTTCACTTAAGTGCTTTCAAGCCCTTACCTTACCTATTGGCTGTCATCCTGTTATAGTGACTCAACACGAGATGCTTTAGGGGCAAAACGGCTAACGCAGCGCTACTCCGTAAAAAGCACACTTTAATCAAACAATAATGAGAAGGGAGCGCTAATGGCAGTAGGCACAATGATTTCTTTAGGAGTGTATTTTCTGGTTATGCTGGGCATCGGCTGGTATAGCTTTAAGGAGTCCGACACCAGTGTAGAAGGCTACATGCTGGGCGGGCGTAAACTTGGCCCCGCCGTAACGGCTTTATCGGCCGGCGCCTCGGATATGAGCGGCTGGATGTTAATGGGGTTGCCGGGCGCTATGTATGTGGCCGGTATCTCAGCCATGTGGATTGCAGTAGGTCTTACCATCGGTGCTTTCGCTAACTATATACTGGTTGCGCCACGTTTACGGGTTTATACAGAAATTGCCAATAATGCCATCACCCTGCCCGACTATTTTGAAAACCGCTTTGCGGATAACTCCCGGATGCTTCGGGTTATTGCTTCAGTGGTTATTGTTATCTTTTTCACCCTGTATACCTCTTCTGGTGTGGTAGCCGGCGGCAAGCTGTTCGAATCATCCTTTAACCTGAGTTACGAATTAGGCCTATACGTAACCGCAGGAGTGGTTGTGGCTTACACCTTGATTGGTGGCTTTATGGCGGTAAGTATGACCGACTTTGTACAGGGTTGTATTATGTTCCTGTCGCTGATTCTGGTACCCATTGTGGTGGTCATGAACCTGGGCGGATTATCTAATGCCAATGCCATTATCACCGATATAAACCCTAACCTGTTTGCCCTGTTTACCGATGCTTCAACCAACACAGCTCTCTCCACCGTTGGGATTATATCGTTGCTGGCCTGGGGATTAGGCTATTTTGGTCAGCCGCATATTATTGTGCGTTTTATGGCAATTCGCTCGGTAAGAGATGTGCCGGTTGCCCGCCGTATCGGTATGAGCTGGATGATCATGTCCATCATCGGTGCATTGTTTACCGGCCTTTACGGCATGGCATACGTGAGTCAACAGGATGGCGTTAGCATCGATCCGGAAACCATTTTTATCTACCTTTCACAATTGCTGTTCCACCCGTTAATTGGTGGTTTCCTGTTAGCGGCAATTCTGGCGGCCATCATGAGTACTATTTCCTCTCAGTTACTGGTGACCTCAAGCTCTTTGACCAGCGACTTTTATCAGGTATTTCTGCGTAAAGATGCATCAGAGAAAGAGTTGGTAATCGCCGGACGGATATCAGTCATCGTCGTGGCGGCAGTGGCTATTGCGCTGGCTTATGACCGCGACAGCACTATTTTGTCACTGGTCAGTAATGCCTGGGCAGGCTTTGGGGCGGCATTTGGTCCACTGGTGATCTTCAGCCTGTTCGACCGTCATATGACCCGGGCGGCGGCGTTTGCCGGCATGATCACCGGCGCAGTAACGGTGCTGTTATGGATTTACCTGCCGATTACCATTGGTGGCCAATCATTGAGTGCCTGGATGTATGAGATCGTCCCCGGCTTCATTCTATCGAGTCTTGCCATAGTCGTTGTGTCTAAACTGACCCAGCCACGGGAAAGCGTTAAAGAGACCTTTGAAAAGTTTGAAGCCGCCCTGCATCATCAGCAAAATGTAATTTAACCAACACATCGGAGCAGCAATTCAGGTTTTTTTATCTCCCTGAGTTGCTGCTTTGTTCAATCGTTTTTTCATTCAGCTGGCCAGGTTTTCGCCCTGATCAACGCCGCTATCATAAGCAAATCAAGGCTCTCCAGGATGTGGTTCCTTTACTGCCTGCCCTTTTCCAATTCAAGGTTTATGACGGCCAAATTACAGTGGAATAAAAACGTAATTTCAAATAGCAAAATAACATAGCACTTTTGTTTCTAAATATGCTAGGGTTCTATGCATATAATCATTTCGTATATAAACCTAAACAACTTCGGACTCGATAAATGACTGATAGTATCCCGTCAACCACCCACTTGAAACAACTCGAAGCCGAGAGTATCCATATCTTTCGTGAAGTCGCCGCAGAATTTGAAAATCCGGTGATGCTTTATTCCGTTGGCAAGGACTCTTCGGTGTTACTTCATTTGGCACGTAAGGCCTTTGCTCCTGGCAAAATTCCTTTCCCGTTACTTCACGTTGATACCACGTGGAAGTTTAAAGAAATGATAGAGTTTCGTGACCAGCAGGCTAAAAAGTATGGCTTTGACTTGCTGGTACACATCAACCAGGAAGGCGTTGATATGGGTATGGGCCCATTCTCTCACGGTAGTGCCAAGCATACCGATGTGATGAAAACTGCCGCCCTTAAGCAAGCCCTGAACAAATACAAGTTCGACGCCGCCTTTGGTGGTGCTCGCCGTGACGAAGAAAAATCACGCGCCAAAGAGCGTGTTTATTCATTCCGTGACAGCAACCACCGCTGGGATCCCAAAAACCAGCGTCCGGAGTTATGGAACATTTATAACTCTCAGGTAAACCGTGGCGAAAGCATTCGGGTATTCCCAATGTCTAACTGGACGGAACTGGATATCTGGCAGTACATCTACAAAGAAAATATCGACATTCCTCAGTTGTACCTGGCCAAGCCTCGTCCGGTTGTAAAGCGGGATGGCGTACTGATTATGGTAGATGATGACCGTATGCCGCTGGCAGAAGGCGAAGTACCAGAAATGAAATCGGTCCGCTTCCGTACTTTGGGTTGTTACCCACTGACCGGTGCGGTGGAATCGACTGCTGCTACGCTGCCTGAAGTCATTCAGGAGATGCTGCTGACCAAAACGTCAGAGCGTCAGGGCCGGGTTATCGACCATGACAGCGCAGGCTCTATGGAGAAGAAGAAAATGGAAGGTTACTTTTAATGGCTACTAATATCGTCTGGCATCAACACGAGATCAATAAAGAGACTCGCGGCGAAAGCCTTGGCCAAAAGCCGCGTGTATTGTGGTTAACCGGTTTAAGTGGCTCGGGTAAATCGACCCTGGCCAACCTGCTGGAGAAAAAACTCCACGAACAGGGTAAGCACACTTACCTGCTCGATGGCGACAATGTGCGCCACGGCCTGTGCGGCGATCTGGGTTTTAGTGATAAAGACCGGGTAGAAAATATTCGTCGTATCAGCGAAGTCGCTAAATTATTTGTCGATTCGGGCATGGTGGTATTAACCGCGTTTATTTCACCGTTTCAGACCGATCGCGACTTTTGTCGTAACCTGTTAGCCAACGGCGAATTTATCGAAGTATTTGTGGATACCCCACTGGAAGTGTGCGAGCAGCGCGATCCTAAAGGCCTGTATAAAAAGGCCCGCAGTGGTGAAATTAAGCATTTCACCGGCATCGACTCTACCTATGAAGCACCCCAGTCTCCGGAAGTCCATTTGCAGTATCAGGATGAACCGGCGGAACAGACTGCAGAGCGCCTGTTTACCCTGCTTGAAGAAAAAGGATTATTATAATGGCGATTACGGATCCACTGGCACTTCAGGTGCTCGCCATCGCAAAAGAAGCTGGCGCCAAGATCATGGACATTTACGACCGTGACTTCGCCATCTATGAAAAACAAGACACCAGCCCTTTAACTGAGGCGGATTTAGCTGCCCACAAGAGCATTGTGGTCGGGCTTGAGGCGATTTCACAGCTACCTATCCTGTCTGAAGAATCAGCGGATATCAGCTGGGACGAGCGCAAAACCTGGGATAAATACTGGTTGGTTGACCCTCTCGATGGTACCAAAGAGTTCATCAAGAAAAACGGTGAATTTACGGTAAATATTGCACTGATCGACGCCGGTAAGCCAATCATGGGTGTGGTATACGCCCCGGCGCTTAACAAATCTTACGTTGGTGTCGTTGGCCAGGGTGCCTGGACAGAAACCACTGAGGGCGTAAACCCAATCAGCGCCAAGCCGCATCAACCCGGCGAACTTTGGAAAGTCGTGGGCAGTCGCTCACACCAAAGTCCTGAAATTCAAAATCTACTGGCTCAGCTTGAAGGCGAAACCGAACTGGTTGCCATGGGAAGCTCCTTAAAATTATGTCTGGTTGCGGAAGGTGAAGCTCACCTTTACCCACGCTTAGGCCCAACATCTGAGTGGGATACCGGCGCGGCACACGCGGTAGCATTAGCTGCCGGGGCCGACGTTACCGTACTGGACGGAGCTGACCCGCTGAAAGCTGACGCCGAGGCTCTTACTTACAACCAAAAAGAGTCTGTGTTGAACCCTTATTTCCTCGTGAGTGCATAAGCATGAATAACGAAAACGCATTATTGAAAGAAGACATTCTGTCTTACCTAGAACAACACGAACAAAAAGATCTGCTGCGCTTTTTAACCTGCGGCAGTGTAGACGATGGTAAAAGTACCCTGATCGGACGCTTGTTACACGACTCAAAGATGATCTTTGAAGACCAATTAGCAGCCATTACCCAGGACAGTAAAAAAGTCGGCACTACCGGCGACAAAGTTGACCTGGCGCTATTGGTAGATGGTTTACAATCAGAGCGTGAGCAAGGCATAACCATTGACGTAGCCTATCGCTACTTCTCTACCGACAAACGTAAGTTTATTATCGCGGATACCCCTGGACACGAGCAGTACACCCGCAACATGGTAACCGGTGCTTCTACCTGTGACCTGGCTATTCTGATGGTTGATGCCCGCGCCGGTGTAAAAACGCAGACTCGTCGTCACTCATTCCTGGCTTCGCTGTTAGGTATCAAGCATGTTATCGTTGCGGTAAACAAAATGGACCTGATGGATTATTCCGAACAGGTTTACAAAGACATCCAGGCAGACTTCCTGGAGTTTTCCAAGCAGCTGAACATCACCGATATCCAGTTTGTGCCCATTTCGGCACTGGAAGGTGATAACGTAGTTAACATCAGCGAACATACACCATGGTACGCCGGTGAAACGCTGATGAACATGCTGGAAAATATCGCAATCCAGAAAGATGCTAACACCGATGATTTCCGCTTCCCGGTACAATACGTAAACCGCCCTAACCTCGACTTCCGTGGTTTTGCAGGTACTGTTGTATCAGGTTCAGTTAAACCTGGTGATGAAATTACCGCGTTGCCTTCTGGCAAGAAGTCCAAAGTGAAATCGATTGTGACTTTCGACGGCGATTTGGACGTTGCTTACCCACCACTGGCAGTCACCTTAACGCTGGAAGATGAGATTGATATCTCCCGTGGCGATATGATTGTTAAATCAGACAACCTGCCTCTGTTAAGTACTCAGTACAAATCGCATCTGGTATGGATGGCGGATGAGCCAATGATGCCTAACAAACAGTATCTGTTTAAATTTGCCAGTCAGATGACATCCGGTTCTGTAGCGGAAATCGACCACCTGATTGATGTGAACACACTGGAACATACCCAGGGCGTACACATGAACCTGAACGAAATTGCGGTAGTCGACCTGAAATTTACCCAGCCAGTACCTTGTGATAATTATCAGAAGAACCGTGCAACCGGCGCGTTTATTGTGATTGATCGCCTGACTAACGGCACCGTAGGTGCAGGTATGATCATCGATGAAATCGCCAAGGACCAGCAACATAAAACGCAGGAATTCTCAGCCTTTGAGCTGGAGTTTAACGAGTTGGTTCGTAAGCACTTCCCTCACTGGAATGCGCTCGATATTAGCAAACTGTAGGAGCAGGTTCTCGCAAGATGGAACTTAACCAGCTACTGGTACTGATGTTTTTCTTTGGTACCATCGGGGCGCTGATTTTTACAAATCAGCGCCCTTCTACTGTATTTGCATTAACGGTGCTGGGTCTGTTGACGACTCAGCAGATTACCTTTGATCAAATTCTCGATAACTTAACCAATAAGGGCTTAATTACTCTTATTTTGTTGCTCCTGGTGAGCAGCGCCATTGATAAAACCGCCTTTATTAAACGTTTGGGCCGAAAACTGGTAACGGCCAGTTTTACCAAATCATACTGGCGATTGTTTGGCCTTACCTTTTTCTCGTCGGCGTTGCTGAATAATACGGCAATTGTGGCCAGCCTGATTGGACCGGTAAAACAAAACCAGTACCACCCTGCTTCCCGATTACTTATTCCTTTATCCTATGCGGCTATTTTAGGTGGTACCGTTACCTTAATTGGTACGTCTACCAACCTTATCGTAGATAGCTTTTTACAAGAACATGGTCATCCTGGTTTTGGTTTTCTGGACTTTACCCTGTTTGGCCTTATCGCAGGTTTAAGCTGCGGTTTACTGATGTTTATGCTTTCCCCTTTATTACCGGTCATCGCTAACAAGCAACGCGATTTCAGGGAATACATTGTTGAAGCTGAAGTCAGTGAAGATTCAGAACTGGTTGGCAAAACGGTTGAGCAGAATCATTTACGTAATCTGCCGGAATTGTTTTTGGTTGAAGTGGTTCGTCAGGGCAAGCTCATTACGCCGGTCAGTCCTGACTTAAGTATCCAGGCGGATGATAAGCTTATTTTCTCTGGCAATGTAAAGAACCTGGACACGCTGAGCCACATCAAAGGGCTTAAAACCTTTGCTGAGACAGACGGCATTTTGCGTGAAAACCTCACCGAGGTTATCGTTTCCAACCGCGCACAAATTATTGGCCAGACGATAAAAGCACTGGGCTTCAGAGCGCTGTTCGACGCTGCGGTAGTGGCAATTCGCCGTGATGGCGAGCAATTATCCGGCAAGCTGGGAGAAATTAAACTGCAGGCTGGTGACTTTTTATTACTCGCCGCGGGGCCGGATTTCCACAGTCGGCACAATATTTCCAAAAACTTCTTTATTCTTTCTGAGCAGCGCATCGCGCGGCCGCTTTCCACCCCTCAGGAGTGGATAACGGTGGGTGGATTCTTACTGACTGTGTTGCTGGCAGCTACAGATATCTTGCCGCTTGGCATTGGATTACTGTTTTTCGCCGCTGTTCTGCTGGGCGCAAAAGTAACCACAAACGGGGAAATCAAACGTAACCTGCCATTAAACCTGATTGTGGTCATCGTCGGGGCGTTATCACTGGCTACCGGGCTGGAACAGTCTGGTGTCATCGATTTAAGCACCGAGTTACTGGTGCCTTACCTGGCAGATACCAACTGGCTTATGGCACTAATTGTAGTGTATGTGCTCACCCTGCTACTCACTGAGTTTGTTACCAATAACGCTGCTGCCGCATTAATGTTCCCATTTGCCTATGGTTTGGTGGAAATTATCGGCGCGCCGTTACTGCCATTCGCGTTAGCCGTGGCTTTTGCTGCCAGCGCAAGCTTTATATCGCCCTACGGATACCAGACGAACCTACTGGTGTTTAATGCGGCCAATTATAAGTTCAGTCACTTTATTCGCTTTGGTTTACCCATTTCAATTGTGTACTCTTCCATCGTGATTGCATTACTCAACTGGGTTTATTTTTAAGCAAGTTTACTCATAACAAGGATGTAGGATGTATTGTACAAAATGTAAAACCGGTACCTTGAAGCCAAGTTTGTTGGATGGTATGTTTCGCGCTCATACCTGCTCAGATTGCGGTGGAAACTGGATCCTGGTAGAAGACTTTATTGCCTGGAAGGAGCAAAACAACGCCTTTCAGTTTCCCGCTGAGCACACGGTAAGTGAAGACACCGAAGACACCAAAAAAGCGCTGCTCTGCCCGGTAACCGGCGCGATCATGCGCAAGTTTAAAATTACAGCAGGTACCGATCATCGGATTGACTACAGTGCCTCCGTTGGCGGTATCTGGCTTGATAAAGGCGAATGGGATTTACTTAAAGCAGAAGGCATTGCCGGAACACTTAACAACGTGGTCACGCAACAATGGCAAAAGCAAATAAGAGCAGAAAGTACCGCCAATAACCTCAGCGCCATATACGCCGAGAAGTTTGGTGACGATACTTATGAAAAGCTTAAGGCCTTACGTGAATGGCTTAACAGTCAACCCAATAAATCAGACCTCAGAGCCTATTTGCTGGCAGAAGATCCGTATTCTGTTACCAGGTAATCCAGCAAGAACGCGGCGCTGTTATGTTAATCGCAGCGCTCATTTTCACCACGCAACCACTGCGCCCCGTTCAGATACAAATCATCCTGTAGCTGAAGTTGATACACCGTCTGCTTAGCATTGGCAAAATTAAGCTCTAATGTACCGGCCTGACTGGTTCTGCCATGTGCTTGCATTACCATCACTTACGGTACCACTGAAGCCGTCCATGCTGTAGCCGCCTGAGTGAAAACTGCTGGCAAAGCTACCATCGCTAGATAACCATAATTCGTGCTTTTCAGGATACCCTGAGCCGGTAGTAGCGAACAATATAACGCCCTTGCATGTTGCTCTGCTAGCTTGCAGCATCCTGTGCCGGCTCTGGCGCGGCGGGTTCGGAAAGTCTCAAATCTGTGGTTAATCGAATTACCACTTCTCGCTTTTCCTGGTCGACATTGGTACTCATCAAAATGGTAGCCAGGCTCAAACCTTCACGCAGCGCTTTAGCGGCGATAGAAACAATAAGGGGGATAGAAGACCCAACCACCTGGTAATCATTTTGTACATAGCCTTGCTTGTTTTCAGGTTGAGCATCAGGAATGGTCAGAGTAAAACCAAGAGGGGAAAATGTAACCTCAGTTTCAGCGGTATAGATTTCACCGGGTTTAACCTCAACGGCCAGGCACTGTTGGCTCGCCAGCAAAAGAAGTAGTCCTATTAACCTGTTCACTTTACAACCCTGATGATAAAAAGCACGACAAATCAGGTTGTTTTTTGTGCGGCGACATGTAAGAAAAGCGCAAGAGTTATTGGTTATCTGAAAGTAGCAGACTATTACAGAAGCCCCGGATAGCGCCCGATGGGTGCTTCCGGGGTAATTACTGTTACCGGAACAGAACTTTTTCTTTGTTGAACCAGAACACACAGAAGTACAGAAGTGCGCCGGCAATCACTGCAGTGGACGAAAAGATAGCAAACAGCTGGAAGTAATCCATGGTGCCTTTAATCAGCTCTTTGATGGCCAGGGCTACATTCGTTAATGGTACCCAGGCCCAGCCGCCTTTGAGTTCTACGCCAGGTAGCATTGCCAGCATAACCGGCACAATGACGGCAAACACCAGCGGCGTCATATACCCCTGCGCTTCTTTAAAGCTGCGGGCATAAATCGACAAACTTAGCAGCACTGCTGAGAAAATCGCCACCACCGGCACTAACATTAAGAACATCAACACAAAATCGATAGCATTGATGGCGCTCATAAATTCGCTAACCATTTTAATTGCCATACCCTGACTGATTACCAGCCCCCATACGGCCATGCTCGAAACGGTGATCAACGCCGATGTGGCTCCTGCCAGCGCAATGGTAAGGAACTTACCCAGCACCAGTTTGTGTCGTTCGATGGGCGAAATAAGCAGGGTTTCCAGCGTACCGCGCTCTTTCTCACCCGCGCCCAAATCAGTCGCCGGGATCATGGCGCCTTGTAAACACAACATAAAGATAAAGTACGGGATCATGCCGCCGATTTTTTCACCCCAGTTTTCACGCTTGTCCGCCACATCGACTTTTTTAATCACGATAGGCTCAATAAGCGCCTGTTGCTGGGATTCATCCAGATCTAGTAAGGCAAAGGCTTTCTGCTGGCTGCGCTCGGCATAAACATCAACGATTTTATCAAGTCGACGACGCACCATGTTGAGGCCAGCATCATTTAAATAGAGGCTCAGTTCAATCTGGCCACTCTGCAGGGCATCCTCACTAAAATTATCCGGGATAACCAGCACAAAGTCGGCTTGCTCAGACTTTACATAAGCGGCGATATCCTCGCCCTCTTCTATTGTGACCTGATTAAAGAGTTCAGAAGCCGCCAAATCGTCAACCAATGCAGGGGCGTATTGCGCCCCCACCACCGCGTAATCGAGCACCTTGTTTTCAGCTTTATCAACCGCTTTACCGGCAAAAAACATCACCAGACCGATTAATAAAGGAAAGACCAGAATCGGTAGCGCAACCATAAAAAACAGGGTTTTTCTGTCGCGCAGCAGCTCTTTAATTTCTTTCAACATCACTTTCCACATACGCTATGCTCCCTGGTTGATTACGTGCATAAAGGATTTATGAAGTGAGCCCTCTGCCTGACCTTTAAATTGTTCAAAGGAGTCAGAGAAATGGGTTTTGCCGTGATGGATCACCGTTACCCGATCACACAATTCCGCTACCTCATCCAGGTGATGAGTGGAAAAAATCACCGGCACCCCCTGTTCTTTTAGGCGGCTGATAAAATCCAGCACCGTTTGCGCGGCCATAATATCCAGGCCGGTTGTGGGCTCATCCAGAATAACCACTTTCGGGTCGTGCACCACCGCGCGGGCAATAGCCGTCTTCTGTTTCATCCCGGTAGAGAAGTTCTCGCTGCGACGGTCTAAAAAGGTGTGCATATCCAGAATATCAGCCAGCTCAGTTATCTTGGCGTCGATTTGCTCTTCACTCATGCCATGGAGTTGCCCAAAATAGGCAATATTCTCACGACCGGTTAAGCGCCCGTACAAACCGGTAGAGCCAGACAAAAAGCCAATCATCTGACGGGCAACAACAGGCCTGGTTACCACATTGGTACCATTAATAATGATTTCGCCACTGTCGGGGGTGAGTGCGGTTGATAACATCCGCAGTGTAGTGGTTTTACCGGCGCCATTCGGGCCTAACAGCCCCAGCACCTCGCCGGCTTCACAGTAAAAGGACACGTCCTGTACAGAATGGAAAAACCGCCCCTTCAAGCGGGGATCTTTTTTTTCCTGATCGCTGAGTTTTTTAGGATTCTCAACGGCGAATTTTTTTGCCAGATTTGAGATTTCTATCATTATCCTTCCCTAAGTTATTGTTATTGGTCCGGTTGGCTTGTGAAAATTCGTTACACTTTTTCCCGCAAACCAAGGAAAATTATGAGTATACTGGCATGACTAAAAATAATAATCTGCAGAAATGTTACAAAATATAAGGAGTCAGGGATGTCGGAAGTCACCAATCCTTTCCAGGCATGCAATAACATCTTTTTTAAGCCCAATGGCGTGTTCAGAGCCATCGACGAAAAAAACAACTGGTCCTGGATACCGTTTTTCATTGTTATCCTGATGAGTGTGTTACCCGCTTACCTGTATATCAACTTTGTTGACTTCGAATGGTATAAAAATATGTTGGTAGACACTCAGTATGGCGAGTTGAGCCCGGCAGAACAAGACAACATCCGCGGTTCCATGGCCCACCCACAGGTAATGGTGGCAATGTTAATTTTCGGCGTTCTGGGACCCATTGTGGTAAACGCCATCCTGGCGCTGTACCTGAACCTGACAACTAAATCCGACGAGGAAAATCTTAACGGATTCACCGACTGGTATGGCTTCACCTGGTGGGCAGGCATGCCCGTTGTAGTGGGCGCTTTACTGGGTATTGTCTTAATTGCGCTTGAAGATAACCATCAGGTATTACCTACTATCGTCAGCCCTTTATCCGTAGCCTATATCTTTAATGTGAGTATGGAATCAGACTGGTTCGGTTTCGCTCAGGCATTACGTCTGGAAACCTTGTGGTCGGTCTATCTGATAACGGTTGGTATTACCCAGTGGACCCGTTTCGATACTAAAAAATCGGCCATTATCGCCGCCGCACCCTTTGTGATTATCATGGGCGTCTGGGCGTTAATAAAGCTTTTCTAAATGCGGCCAAGTGGCAATTGAATGGTGGCTGGCGCGTTAGGCGCCAGCGGCCGAAAATAATCAGCATCGGCATAAAATGCCTCATTCTGGTTTTCGTACCAGCCTGGTATTCCCAGTAACGGTAAAGGCTTTAAAATATTTTTTGCCGCCAACCCGTCAAGTTCAGATAGCCGCTCAGCCAATGCCGCATCTACCATCTGATAGCGGGTTTTCTCATCCTCTCGCTCAAACCCGGCCGGCACAATCACGGCAAGCCATTTAGCGGTTAAACCAATAAAAGGGTCCAGCAGCATTTCATATAACGCATGACCAATTATCATTGGAAACAGCGTGGTACCCCATTCCTGCTGGTTATCAACCAAACACGCCTGCCATTGATGGTTTGCCAGCAGGCTCAGTAGTCGGTTACCTGCTTCGAGCTTGTCTTGTGGAACGGCAATAACCAGCCCGCACTCATCAAAATGCGTAATACGATTCCGCTTAGGGGTTCTGGGGTGCACGCCAAACTGCGCAATCTCCTGACAATGCAGTGCATTGATCAGTTTTTTAGTGCGCGGGAAGACTATCCACATCATCGCATTAAAGGTGTCATGCCAATTAGTACGCGTTGGCACTTGGTGTTCCTCGGCGATAAAGACTTCATAATAGCGATTTGCCAGAGCGGCCTGCTCATCATCAATAAAGTCAGGACCTGCCCAGCCTTCGTCCATTCGTCTGGCATAATCATTAAGTTGTGGCACTCTTACCGGATTGCGCGCAACCATCCTAAACGTGGTAAACAACTTCTCTATTGGCAAAGAGGACAGCCTGGCTGATTCGGGTTGTGAAGACATGAGAAAACGAGGATATCTTAGCAGTTCAATTTTGTACTGAATTCTCTATACTGGAAAGCTAATGTAAAGCAATCAGAGCAAAATAAATGAAAAAAATCCTCCTGTTGCCGTTAGTTGTTTCCTCAGTGGCGTGGTTATCTGCCTGCTCACAGGAACCAGCGGCCACAACCCCGACAGAACAAAACAACTTTGATGCGGTATATAACAGCATTACAGCCAACAAAATAGCACCGCCACTAAAAATCCTGGCGTCTGATGAATTTGAAGGGCGTTTGCCAACGACAGCGGGCGAACAGAAAACCCTCGATTTTCTGGTTTCAGAATTTAAACGACTTGGCCTTGAACCAGGTAATGGCGACAGTTACCTGCAAGCGGTGGAGCTAATGGAAATTACCGCCGATCCGGACATGGCGATGACCATTGGCGATCATACCTTTGAATACAAAACCGATATGGTTGCCGGCTCCAAGCGCCAGCAGGATGTGGTAACACTCACCGATTCAGAGCTTGTTTTTGTGGGGTACGGTATCAATGCTCCGGAATACGACTGGAATGATTACGAAGGCCTGGATGTGGCCGGTAAAACCGTGGTTATTCTGGTTAACGATCCAGGTTTTGAAAACCCGGAAGGTGGCAAATTTCAGGGTACCACCATGACCTATTACGGTCGCTGGAGCTATAAATACGAAGAAGCCAGCCGCCAGGGTGCCGCGGGAGCCATTATTGTTCACGAAACTGCCCCGGCTTCTTACGGCTGGTCGGTTGTCGCCAATAGCTGGAGCGGTCCGCAGTATGGCTTGGTTAGCCCGGACAAAGGGGCAAGCCGCGTGGCTGTTGAAGGTTGGTTAACGCTTGAAGCCGCCAGCCGCGTATTCGCGGATGCCGGACTCAATTTCGAGGAAGAAAAAGCTAAAGCCATGCAAGGCCCCTATTCCGTGCCGCTCGACCAAAGCATGTCGGTGACGGTTAAAAACACCTACCAGGCATCCACCAGTTACAATGTGCTGGCCACCCTGCCGGGTAGCGAAACACCGGACGAGCACGTGATTTATACGTCGCACTGGGATCATCTGGGCAAGGATGAAAGCCTGGAAGGCGACCAGATTTATAACGGCGCACATGATAATGCAACCGGTACTGCCGCGGCACTGGTTATGGCTGAAGCCTTCAGCAAACTCAAGCCCGCTCCGAAACGCTCAGTGTCATTTTTAATTGTTACCGCCGAAGAGCAAGGCTTGTTGGGCTCTAAGTACTACGCTGACCACCCGATTATCCCGCTTGATAAAACCGTGGCCAATATCAATATGGACGCCATGAATGTACTGGGTAAAACCAAGGACATCGCGGTCATCGGCATGGGTAAATCCGATCTTGAAGAAGAGCTGACTATCGCAGCGAATCGTCAGGGCCGAACCGTCACCCAGGAAGATCGCCCCGAAGCCGGATATTACTATCGCTCAGATCATTTCAGCTTTGCCAAAGTCGGCGTTCCAGCGCTCTATGCGAAGGGTGGTAGCGAGCCCTTTGACGAAGAAACCGCGAAATATCGCAAACGTACCAGCGTGATAGTGACTGGCTGTTATCATCAGGTCTGTGACAAGTTCCGTGACGACTGGGACCTAAGCGGAATTTCACAGGATACCCAGCTGTTAATGGAAGTTGGTTATTTGGTCGCCAACAAAGACAGTTGGCCGCAATGGCGTGAAACCAGTGAGTTTCAGCGTAATTAATCAGGCTCCTCCAGAAAACCGCCACTTTCGGCGGTTTTTTTTATCTAAATGTTTAAATAGGCCAGATTGTACTTGCATTTTTTGCTCATGCTGGCACATTCAGTAGTCGCGAGTGTAAAGGTTTATCCTGCAAAAAAATAATCCACCGCTGTATGTCAATTCGAACACCGACAGAAAACATTATCCTTTAACTATGTGACAAGAGAGAACGCTTCTTATGTGTGGTATTTTCGGTATCTTAGATATCAAAACCGATGTGTCTGAACTCAGAACCCAAGCTTTGGAACTAACCAAAACGCTGCGTCACCGCGGCCCTGACTGGTCGGGTATCTGGAATAATGACAATACCATTTTGTGTCACGAGCGTTTAGCAATCGTCGATGTTGATACGGGTGCCCAGCCACTGATCAGTGACAACGGGCAACAGGCTCTGGCTGTAAATGGTGAGATCTATAACCACAAGCAGCTCGCTAAAGAGCTGGACACTCCTTACAACTTTAAAACCCGCTCTGACTGCGAGGTCATTCTGCCGCTGTACCAACAGCGCGGTGTTGAGTTTATTGATGATTTACAAGGCATGTTTGCGTTCATTTTGTATGACGAAAAAGAAGATGCCTATCTGATTGCTCGTGACCATATTGGTATTATCCCGCTGTATACCGGTTACGACGAACACGGTAATTTCTACGTGGCTTCCGAAATGAAGGCACTGGCCCCGGTGTGTAAAACGATTAGTGAATTTCCTCCGGGCCACTACATGTGGAGCAAAACCGGTGAGATGGTCAAGTATTATAAGCGCGACTGGATGGAATACGACGCCGTTAAAGACAACGAGTCGAACATTGAAGAACTGCGCATTGCCTTCGAAAAAGCCGTTAAGTCACACATGATGTCAGACGTACCTTACGCCGTGCTGTTATCCGGTGGTCTGGATTCATCGCTTGTTTCCGCAGTTGCTGCCAAATACGTAGCCAAACGGGTTGAAGACGAAGACAAATCCGATGCCTGGTGGCCTCGTCTGCACTCATTTGCGGTCGGTCTTGAAGGCGCGCCTGATTTAGTGGCTGCCCAAAAAGTAGCAGAGATGATTGGCACGGTGCACCACGAAATTCACTTTACCATTCAGGAAGGTCTGGATGCTATTCGTGATGTGATTTATCACCTGGAAACCTATGATACCACCACTATCCGTGCCGCCACGCCAATGTACCTGATGACCCGTAAGATTAAAGCCATGGGTATTAAAATGGTATTGTCGGGTGAAGGCTCTGATGAAATCTTTGGTGGCTACCTGTATTTCCACAAAGCACCGAATGCTAAAGAGTTCCATGAGGAAACGGTACGTAAACTGGACCGCCTGCACATGTTCGACTGTGCCCGTGCGAACAAAGCCACCTCGGCGTGGGGTGTTGAAGCCCGTGTCCCTTTCCTTGATAAAGAATTCATGGATGTGGCCATGCGCCTGAACCCGAAAGACAAGATGTGCGGCAACGGCAAGATGGAAAAGTACATTCTGCGTGAAGCCTTTGATAACGGTGAGACCCTGCCGCCGGAAGTGTTATGGCGTCAAAAAGAGCAGTTTGGTGATGGTGTAGGGTACTCCTGGATTGACTCCATCAAGGACTTTGTTGCCAATGAGGTAAGCGATCAACAGCTGGCCTCTGCGGAGTTCCGTTTCCCAATCAATACACCGGATACCAAAGAAGGTTACTACTACCGCACCATTTTTGAGGGATACTTCCCGCAAGAAACAGCGGCTCGCTGTGTGCCTGGAGGTAAGTCTATCGCCTGTAGTACGGTAGAAGCCCTTGAATGGGATGAGAGCTTTAAGAACAATGCCGACCCGTCCGGTCGCTCTATGCAGGGCGTGCACGGCAAAGCATAAGCAACTCTTTGCAACCAAAAACAGCACCTTTGAGGTGCTGTTTTTTTATCTGCTTACCGGGCACTTTTCTCAGGCGTGTGTAACTGCGGATCAAACCACAAGGCTTTGTCGTCCAGCGGCGTTTCTTTCGGCAGTAACGGGTTTTCTAAATGGAAGACCTTACGTTCGCCCACGTTTACTTTCAGTAATGCCTCACGGTGATGGCTCACAAAGATATTATCGAAAGAGCCATCCTCCAGAGCCCTTCTTAACCCCGTTTCAATCAGCCGCGCCATGATGGGATTTGAGCGATTCACAAAGAAATACATCGCAGCAGGATAATGCACAACCAAAGATGGCTCCAGCACGATGTCGTTATCCAGTGAACGGGCATTTAATTCACCCAGTACTTCGCTAACGGCTCGTGGGAAAAAGTCTCCCTGTTTTAACTCCAGGCGGTTAAATGCCTCGGGAAAATCAGACACTGTTAGCACATTAAACCCGTTGGACTGCAAAATTTTAGTATCCGGCCATTCGGCACCCTGTAACGCCGTTAAAGCGGTTAAATCACGGACTTCGCGGATGTCTTGAAACTTAGCGGCAAAGTCCTGATTAATTAAGAACACGCGCCAACCAATAAGGCCTTTATGGATGGGGATACGAATAGGTAACAACTCTTTTTCGCGCTGCATATCCGTCATGACCCAAACGATGTTGATTTCACGGTTTTCCTTTAACTGCCGGATAGCTTTGCCCTGCAACAAAATACGTTCAGACGGGGTGAGAGTGTAGCGTACTCCGGTTTTACTGAGCGCCAGTTTGAGCAGCGTTAACGGGTACTCATGGCGGCTGTCAGTTTCATTGATGGGTCGCGGGTAGTGAATCGACCAGTTGGCAGCACTGGCGTCTAGCGTCCACAGTACCAGTATTAAAAGCAGTCCAATGCCGCGGTAAGTCCTGGTGCGTTGTAGGTTAATAATGTACTTCTTCATTGGTCTTGCCTCAGGCGATACCGACGTATTTATGCGTTTGTAGCGACAGACGCCAGTTACGCTCGATACAGGTTCTGATGGCCAGTTCGGTGGCTCTGGGCTGTTGACTGATAGGTTGCAGACAAATAATGTCCGGAACGGTATCAAGCTTCGCCAGTAATGCGTCCAGTTCATCGATGTGTTTTTGCATCGCGATGGGATGCTTTATTTCATTCGCTCGTTCAAGGGCGCTGGACAGAATATCGTAGCCGCCTTTCATATTAATTTTAGGCGATACGGTGACCCAGGTGTCTTTGGCACAGCGCACTTCAAACGCGCCACTGGTTTCAATTTGGGTGGTATAGCCGTGCTCATGAAGTAATTCAGTGAGCTCGGTTAAATCGTACATGCAGGGTTCTCCCCCTGTAAGCACAACGTGTTTGGCCTGATAGCGCTGCTGCTCAAACAGGGCCAGCAGACCCAGCTCTGAAATACCGAAGTAGCGTTCCGATTCGCCGGCTTTATTAATCACGGCATCAACGCTGTCTATCATGTTTTCGTTCAGTTCCCAGGTGTGCTTAGTGTCACACCACGGACACCCTACCGGGCACCCCTGCAGACGCACAAACACCGCTGGTACGCCGGTATAAACGCCTTCGCCCTGGATGGTTTCGAACATTTCATTGATATTGAGTCGTTGATCTGTCAATTGTTTAATCCTGTCGTGATTATTGTTGGGATTCTAGCAGGGATAGCATAAAATTCCGTTATCATTTATTAAATTATACCTGTTATGTCTGAAAAAGTGATTGTTATCTATTCCGGCGGCATGGACTCATTTACCGTGCTTAATAAAGCGCTGGAAGATGGAAAGTCGCCCATGGCACTGTCCTTCAACTATGGCCAGCGCCATAAAAAGGAGCTCGATTACGCCGCTCGGGTGTGTGCCGAACTATCGATTGCGCATAAAATCGTCGATATCTCGGCCATTAACGATTTGATAGGCGGTTCTGCACTTACCAGCGACATTGATGTACCTGAAGGGCATTACGAAGAACCCAGTATGAAAACAACTGTTGTGCCAAACCGCAATATGATCCTCCTTTCCATGGCTGTGGGCTATGCTGTGAGTGAAGAGTCTACTAAGGTTTACTACGGTGCACATTCAGGCGATCACGCGATTTATCCGGACTGCCGCCCTGAGTTTGTGGAAAAGATGAATGATGTGTGTGCGATCGCCAATTATGAGGCGGTTGAAATAGTCACCCCTTACCTACGGGTAAGTAAAACTGCCATCCTCACTGACGGCCTCAGAATGGGTCTGGACTATGGCAAAACCTGGACCTGTTACAACGGCCGCGAAAAAGCCTGTGGTCAGTGTGGAGCCTGTCAGGAGCGCCTCGAAGCTTTCAGTGATAACGGCATAGCGGATCCACTGGATTATGAATAACCATCACGGCAAGAACATTTTACACCTGTAAAACGGAGTTTTGCTATGCAGTCAGCCCTGTTGAGTTTTGCCACTGTTACTCAGTGTCTGACGAACCCTGCTCAGGCCGGTCAAAGTCTCACAGTACAAATAAAAGGGTACGATAACGGTGTAAAGTCCTCAGCCTGACAGAGGCTGATATTGGAACTTGTTTCTGGCCAGTGGCGTAAGGGCCATTCGCAAAAAATAGCGCGCCTGAGGTTTGTACTCTCAGGCGCTCTTTAATGATACTTACCGTTACTTTTGACTTTCGGTAATGAAGTAGCTGAGTTCCTTAATACAGTGACGCAGTACCGGGTTTAACCGAGTATTCTTACCGTTCATCACAAACAGTTCATGGCTGAATTCAAACAAATTGCCGTTAGCAATAGGTACCAGTCCTAACGCCACACCCTGCTCTTTTGCCATGTAGTCCGGCAATAACGCGACATACTCACCGGTCATCATGGCCGACATCGCCGCATCAAATGAATCAGAAAAAGTCTGGATAGACAGGCGACGGTCGCCATCAATGTAATTGGCAGAGGATAAGCCCGAAATACCGATAGCCGGATAATCTTCAATTCTGACATTGTCAGGCAAGGCGTCCACATCCCGGTACTTAGCTAACGGGTGAGAAGGCGCACAGTACAACCGGCCTTTACACGAGGTGCCAATGGGATGGAAAGTCACTGATTCTGGTTTCACCATATCGTACGTTGAGATCACCAGGTGACATTCACCCGACAGCGCCACATGCTCTACTTCATTATACAGACGAGTTTGGATATTCACGTGGATATCATCAAACTTTTTCATGGTGCTTTTCACTGCCCGGCTCACCGCCATATGGATAGACAGTGGCAGGCCAGCCATCAGCACCAGGGTAATATGACCTGAGTAGTCATCGTGCAGTGATTTTAAATTAAATACAAAGTTATCGAAGGCATTAAAGATACGTTTGGTTTCCTGAAAAACCACCTCGCCTTCTTTGGTCATCTGAAAACCACCGCGCCCCCGGTGACAGAGAACGAGATCCAACCGTTCCTCAAGTTTTTTAATGGCGGCACTGATATTGGGACGCTGCATTCTTAATACCGGCTCAGCTGCCGTGAAGCCATTACAACTGGCTACTGCATAAAACACTCGCAGTAGTTTGATATCAGATTCTTGTAATCGGTTTAACATGATTGCACCCAAAATAGGTATAGTTATCAATACTCAAACCATAATAGGCACAGTACACAATATTTACAATCATATTTTTAGCAATCAGCAGGGAAACCGCGAAAATAACGGCGTGCCGGGCCATGCCGGCAGTATTTTAAGCAATTAAGACAGGGCTACCACCTGTTTTCTTAGTTGCTCAATTTCATCCCGTAACGACGCCGCTTTTTCAAACTCCAGCTCCTTGGCATATTCGAACATTTGCTTTTCAAGCTCACTTACCTGCGCCATCAGCTCGGTTGCCGAGGCGGCTTTAGCGGCCTTCCTGGACTCAGCCACTTTACGCAACTTAACCTGACCTGAACCTGGTGCCACAGAATCGCCTAAATCCATTACGTCGGTGATAGGCTTATTTAACCGCTGCGGCGTAATATTATTAGCTGTATTGTGTTCTATTTGTTTGGCGCGGCGGCGTTCTGTTTCATCGATCGCCTTGCGCATGGAACCTGTAATGGTGTCGGCATACAATATTGCTTTACCATTGACGTGTCTGGCAGCCCGCCCCATGGTTTGAATCAATGACTTTTCGGCACGTAAAAAACCTTCCTTATCGGCATCCAGAATCGCGACCAGGGAGACCTCCGGCATGTCGAGGCCTTCCCGCAGTAAGTTAATCCCCACCAGAACATCAAATTTACCCAGCCGCAGATCACGAATGATCTCTATACGCTCCACCGTATCGATATCGGAGTGTAAATAACGCACTTTTACGCCATGCTCATTAAGGTACTCACTTAAATCCTCAGCCATGCGTTTGGTCAGTGTGGTGATCAGTACTCGTTCATCTACCGCTACCCGCAGTTGAATTTCAGACAGCACATCATCCACCTGAGTCGCCACCGGGCGCACTTCGATAGTCGGATCCAGCAAACCGGTCGGCCGCACTACCTGCTCAACTACTTCGCCGTCTGATTTTTCCAGTTCATAATTACCGGGCGTTGCTGAAACATAGATGGTTTGCGGTGAGATATGCTCGAACTCGTCAAACTTCAGCGGCCGGTTATCCAGTGCCGACGGCAAACGGAATCCGTATTCCACCAGTGTTTCTTTGCGCGAGCGGTCGCCCTTGTACATTGCGCCGATTTGCGACACCGTGACGTGGGATTCGTCTATGAACATCAGGCCATCAGCCGGGAAGTAATCCAGTAAAGTCGGCGGTGGTTCGCCAGGGGCTCTGCCGGAAAGATAGCGTGAATAGTTCTCGATTCCGGAACAATAGCCTAGTTCCAGCATCATTTCGATGTCGAACTGAGTACGCTGCGAAATGCGCTGCTCTTCGAGCAGTTTATTCACTTCCAACAGCTGCTTTTTCCGGTCAGCGAGTTCTTCTTTAATACTGTCCACTGCGCTGAGAATTTTTTCGCGCGGCGTCACATAGTGAGTTTTCGGGAATACGGTCGCCCGCACTACGTTTTTTTCTACCGAGCCGGTGAGCGGATCAAACAAACTGATGCGGTCGATTTCTTCATCAAACAGCTCTACCCTCACCGCTTGTTTTTCTGAATCCGCCGGAAAGATATCAATCACATCGCCGCGCACCCTGAATGTGCCCCGCTCAAACGCCAAATCGTTACGCTTATATTGCAATTCGGCCAGACGTCTTAGAATATCCCGCTGATTGATAGTATCGCCGGTGCGCAAATGCAGCAGCATTTTCATGTAGGATTCCGGGTCACCCAACCCATAAATGGCCGACACACTGGCCACAATCACAACATCACGGCGTTCCATGAGGGCTTTAGTTGCCGACAATCGCATTTGTTCGATATGATCGTTTATCGAGGCATCTTTCTCAATAAAGGTATCAGTACTCGGTACATAAGCTTCGGGCTGATAATAATCGTAGTAAGATACGAAGTATTCTACGGCATTGTGAGGGAAAAATTCTTTCATCTCCCCATATAACTGCGCAGCCAGAGTTTTATTGTGCGCCAGCAATAATGTTGGTCGCTGCACCTGATTAATAATATTTGCCATAGTGAAGGTCTTACCTGAACCGGTTACCCCTAACAGCGTCTGATGAGCAAGACCGTTTTCCAGTCCGTCCACCAGCGCTTCAATCGCCGTGGGCTGGTCGCCCGCAGGCTGATAATTGGAAACAAGCTCAAAGCCTTTATCTGCCATGTTATAAAACCTTTATTCGTGTGTTTGTGCTGAAACTACCCGCAGAGACCGTCGGAACCAGTAAATCGACACCATAGCCATTAGTAAATTCGCTATCACCGCGCCGGTAAAGATACCTTGCAAGTCGTAAAATATGCCCATGGTAATGGTGATCGGTACAAAAAAGATGAACAGCCGGATTACGCTGAGAACCAGAGCCGACATAGGCAAATGAATCGCATTTAGCGAGGAATTAGTGAGAATAACGATCCCCTGTAAACCATACCCTAAAGGTACAATAATCAGGAACATCTGGATCAATTCAGCCACCTGCTGCTCTTTGGCAAACAGTGATGCCAGCAAACCAGAACAGAGCCATAACACAACACAGATAAATAATTGCCACGCCAATACGAATTTCACTATAAGCCAATAGGCATCTCTTACGCGCCCAAACCGATTTGCCCCCATGTTCTGACTGATAAACGGCGGTAACGACATCGACAGCGCCAGCACCACAATGGTGGTGAACGACTCCAGTCGGCTCCCTACGCCCCAGGCGGCGACAGCTTCTTCGCCATACCCTGCGACAACGCGAGTCAAAATGGCACCAGCAATGGGGGTTAACATGTTGGCGCCGGCAGCCGGCAGCGCGATATGTAAGATAGAACGACTGCGTTCAGCCAGTTCCTTTACTGTTAACAACCGGGGCAAGATATAGTTACGCTTTCTGGCCAGCAAATACAGAATCCAGACAGAACAAACAATCCAGGAAATCAACGTAGCCAGAGCGGCACCACCAATGCCCATGGCCGGCACCGGACCAAAACCAAAAATAAACAAAGGATCCAGCAGCGCATTGATACCACCGCCAGTGGCCATAATAATACTTGGTGTTTTGGTGTCTCCACGGGCACGTAGCACGCTGTTACCCACCATGGGCATGGCTAAAAATACCGAAGCAAAATACCAGATTTCCATATAGTCATGAATATGCGGCATTAAGTGTTGCTGGGCGCCCAGTAATTCAAATACAAAATCAATACTCAGGCCACCGCACAAAGCGAGAATCCCCACCATGATGAAAGACAGCATCAGTGCCCCTGAGCCTGTCTCCCTGGCTCCGTCCTGCTTGCCCTGCCCGGCAAGGCGAGCTATCACGGCAGAGGTCCCAATGCCGAGGCCTATATTCAAGCTGATAAGAGTGAAGGTAACCGGAAAGGTAAAACTGATAGCAGCGAGTGGTTCAGTGCCCAACAGGCTTACGAAAAAGGTATCGATAAGGCCAAAGCTCATCATCATGATCATGCCTATGATCATGGGAACAGTCATGCGTTTTAACGACTTGGCAATATCACCATTGATTAAATCTCGTGATTTATCCTGCTTCACCCTGCTCACTTATTACTTTAATGGACTGATGTTACTGGCTGCCTGCCCAGCATAATGCGGCAAACAGCAGGATAGCTTTAAGGTAACTACGTAGCATCTTGCCCGGAATGGTTAATTATTCTTGCAATTTTTAAAGCCAACAAATCTGATTCCAAGTGTAATCGACCGCGTCAGTGAACAACAGGGATTTATCAAATAAAAACGCTAGAAGTTAAACCGGCAACATTTCCGCTCTTTTTATCAATTTAACGCTTAATAACGGAAGCTTATTTGTTTATATTTCACGCAAATAGCAATGTGACAGCCTGTACATAAGGTATCAGGGGGCTCTGACCATGTGCCGAACCAAATCCTGCCCTTCCTCCCGAAAACCGGATACCTTTTAAACAGTCCGCAAAATTGTGTATCAGGTGAATTTATTGTTAATAGGACGTTACTACACGCATTACATCAGCGTTTAACACACAAGAAAAATCATGTCTATCCCCCAAGCAAAAAAAATGACAAGCTTTCGTCTATTATTCCATAGATTAAATTTAAGATACTGTTTTATATAAACTTTAAGGCAAATCAATGTGACAACTTTGTGACAATAAATTGACTTGTCCGCAGTGCATTCAGTACTCTGTCATTTCTATCAACATAGTTATCCACAGATTTGGTGGATAACTAATTAAGAACCAGTATTGGCGCGGCTTAGGCGTTAATTGGCTGCAATTTTTGTAAGTGACGACTAACCTTGTGAGAATACCTCAATGGTTACACATTTATGAAAAACTGTACGCATAAACAGTATTCAACAGTTTTTTAATAGCTTTTAGTTATAGATTTATCTATTTAAATTACTAAAAATCCCCCCGACTTCTGTGTTTCTTCCCCAGTTACCATTAACACAATAATATTCAATGAATTAGCCTTGGCAAGGCTAAGTAAAGTCGAAAAAAGATGCGTTTCGATTGTTTTTTAAGCTGAAACACCGCCGTATGACATTTTTTATCCAAACGAAAGAAAATTTTCACGAAGTTTGTTGACACAAGAATCTTACGTCATTAATATTCGCCTCCGTTGAAACACAGGTCCCCCTTAGCTCAGTTGGTTAGAGCGACGGACTGTTAATCCGCAGGTCCCCCGTTCGAGTCGGGGAGGGGGAGCCAAGTTTCAGCAGTAAATAGCAAGACATAGCGTTCCCCCTTAGCTCAGTTGGTTAGAGCGACGGACTGTTAATCCGCAGGTCCCCCGTTCGAGTCGGGGAGGGGGAGCCAATTTTCTTACTAGGAAATATTGGCTCGATGAATACAAAATTTAATAACCGTTTGTTTTATATGCTGATTTTTTCTATTCTTTTTTGTCACAGATTTCCTTTATTTATAAAGAAAACACAAAATTAGGTTGCTTATCCTAGAAACTAATATCTTTTAGGATAAAAATTCTCATATTTTAAGTCCCCCATCCCGGACTAGAACGCTTCAAACCTCCGGCTATACCTAATGAAATCCATATCTTTATATCCTTCATGGCTCTAATATTTTTTTCCGCCTCACAGTAAACTTAGAATCACCTTCAAATTACAATTTTTATACTGTAATTTATTCCAGCGATTTGGTTTTTAAGGACGGTCAATGGAATATGAGACTTTGATTTGGGGTGTATTTGTCATTTTGGCTGTTATTGTTCTGTGTGTTCTGTGGTTTAGCGTTTGCAGTCTCAAAAAAAGTTTTTCTCTAAGTTTAGAGGTCAAAAAACAAAGCAGCCTGCTCAACTACAGCCCATTCTGGTTAGTTGGGTTTGTATTTTTTTCATTAGCGCTAATTTCCTTCGCCGCGACAATTGTTTTTCACGCCATTACCCCTGAACTAAATTTAAGTTTTGATCTAAGTCGCAAAGGATGGGAATCTGGAATAGGTTTGTTCAAGTTTCCTCTTGGTTGCTTAGCAGCAGGTGCTGCGGCGATGGGAATTACTGCAACTATTTTTCGATCAAGTCAAACTCTACTTCAGATTCAAATTTCAGAGAAGACAGCTAACGTATCGTATTACTATGCAACTATGAAAAGCTTTACCGAATACGTTGAATCGATCAGTAAAAGTTATGATTGGCATAACACTTCACCTCACAAGTTGTTTAATTTACTGTTCAAAACCGATGAGCATTACAATCTAGAGGTACAAGTAGATAACTGCGTAATGCTATATCGAAACGTATGTATGAATATTCAACGTTGCATAGAAGCGATCAACAATAAAGATGAATTCGAATTTTATGTTTCACTAAGTCAATTTAATCTGACTGAATATCTTGGCGGAACCATAATTGGAAATACTGAAAATAAAGACTCGATCGTTTTTGAAGATGTACGCAGTTCCCGCGCATTGACAATAGAATTACCAAGGACATACTGGCTATTGTCCAAAGAAAAAACATTCAACCTTCTCAAAAGAATTTTACAGTTTTCAATCTTGGCTCACATTGACATCGAAACTAAAGCCAAACAGGGCTTCGAACCATTAGTCAATGTGAGTTTGGGGTTCTTATTGGGCGACCTAAGAGAAGCATATAACCATTCAAAAGAATGGGTTGACGAGTGTATTTTTCAAACAAAAACTCAAGGCAACACCAAAGTAATTAGTTCTAAATCAGGGGTGAAAATAACTATTCGATATAAAAATGCTTTTACTATCCAAATGAACTAGCCTGCAAAGCCATTTAGCTGCTTAATTTTTTAATACTTAGTTGAAAGGGAACTAAATATAGCCCTATCAATAACGCTTCTTCTTCAGCTTTGACGGGAGCTCGCGATAAAATGTGATATTGGGTACATACTCCGTTCCCAGTAAGGAGTGCTCAGGGAGCCAACTTACTGGCTCCAAACACCTTCTGTAATACTCCCTGCTCTCCCAGTCGTTTAGTTTACCTGCAAATCTGTATGGATTCTGTTATACCTGTTGTCTTTTTAGTCTGGGTAACTAACGCCTTTATGATTCGTAAATCAGATTTATTCATCTCTCTGCTCTTTATTTTAGTAATACATTGTGGCGAAAGCATGGCGCAAGCTGCCACAACAGAGCCGCTTGCGGATCAACTATCCACACGCAGCTGGCATATCCTGCAGCAAATCACCAGTGAGATTGGCGCCCGCCCTGCCGGCAGTGCTCAGGAAAAAATGCTATTGCACGATTTTACCGCCCGCTATTGGCGTAAGTCCGGTTCGCAGCCGGTTAATAATCAGCGGGTAACCTTTGGCAAAGATAAGTCCAGCGCCAATGTCTGGATAACCCTGCCCGGGAAGTCAGATCAACATATCGTTATTGCTGCCCACGCCGACTCTACGGGAGAGGATGAGGGGTCACAGGGGGCAACGGATAATGGTATCGCGGTGGCTCTGCTGCTGGCCCTTGGCGAACAACTAAGCACTATGCAGCTGCGCCCTGCTGTCACCCTTATACTGTTTGGCGCCGAAGAAGTGGGTCTGATTGGCTCTAAGGCTTTTGTCAACAGCCTCCAGGCAGACAACCGCTTTTTCGGTGACGTACCATTGCCCACTGCAATGATCAATCTGGATACTATCGCTGGTGGCGATTACCTTTACATCCACAGCCCGACTCAGAAGCCATATAAGCTATGCGCTGACAGCGAACACTATAGCCCGTCAACCATTGTAAGAGACACGCTGTTACACGCAGCACAACAGGATACCCTGCCCTTTCAGTTACATCCCGCCTATCCTGATTACCCGGCAGGTGAAACCGGCGGCTGGTCAGATCATGCGCCTTTCGCCTGCGCGGGTATCCCCATTGGTTATATTGAAGCGACAAACTTTTCTATCAATGGCAGGGAGGGCTACGACGGCTATTCCCAGGCCTTGCATCCATCATTATGGAATTGCCTTGATAGGGCTAAAAGAACAGCCTGCAACCGCGATCAGGAAAGGCGCTGGGGGCGGATCTGGCATACCCACGCCGATCAGCTGGTTGAGCTGAACAAAATATATCCAGGACGCCTGCGCACTCAATTGCATGCGGTCACTAAACTCCTGCTCCGTTTTCTTGCCGCAAATAACTCTCATCCGCAATACAACAACTGATCTGACCCGGCACCTTCGCCCTACAAACCTCAAGACGTGTTTATTACATCGTCAATCAATCGTTTAGCAAGCAAAAACTAAGTCGAACAACATTGTTAATTGCGGGCAAAATATTAGATAATACTCAGCTAATATTTATGGCTCACCCATCTCCTGCGTCTGGCAAGCCATGAGGGTAAAATTATTGATAACGGCGTAAGCAAAACCTGATGACCGAATTTCTACTGTTACTGATAAGTACAGTCCTGGTAAATAACTTTGTGCTGGTGAAGTTTCTCGGCCTCTGCCCGTTTATGGGTGTGTCCAGTAAACTCGAGACCGCCATAGGCATGTCCATGGCTACCACCTTCGTGCTAACGTTGGCATCGGTGTGCAGCTACCTGGTTGAAACTTACCTGCTGCAGCCGTTGGGTATCAGTTTCCTGCGCACACTGAGTTTTATCCTGGTCATCGCTGTGGTCGTTCAATTTACCGAAATGGTGGTGCATAAAACCAGTCCGACCCTGTACCGGCTACTGGGTATTTTCCTGCCGCTGATCACCACCAATTGTGCTGTACTGGGGGTGGCTCTGCTCAATCTCACCGAACAGCATAACCTGATTGAAAGTATTATTTATGGTTTCGGCGCTGCCGTGGGCTTTTCTCTGGCCATGATATTATTCGCCGCCATGCGCGAGAGACTGGCTGCAGCCGATGTCCCCACACCGTTTAAGGGGGCGTCTATTGCTATGATCACTGCCGGACTGATGTCTCTGGCCTTTATGGGCTTTAGCGGACTGGTTAAGTTGTAATGTTAGTATCATCATTAATTGCCTTAGGACTGCTGGCGCTGGCATTTGGACTAGCGTTGGGATACGCAGCGGTTCGCTTTAAGGTAGAAGGCGATCCATTGGTTGACCAGGTAGATGCGATCCTGCCACAGACCCAGTGTGGACAGTGTGGTTATCCAGGCTGCCGCCCCTATGCTGAGGCCATTGCCAATGGCGATGACATCAATAAATGCCCGCCGGGCGGTGAATCCACCATTAAAGAACTGGCAGAGCTGATGGGGGTGGAGGCTAAACCGCTGGATGCCGCGCACGGTGAAGATGCCGCGCCCAAAGTTGCCTACATTCGGGAAGACGAATGTATCGGCTGTACCAAGTGTATTCAGGCATGTCCGGTGGATGCCATTGTTGGCGCAGCAAAACAAATGCACACAGTGATTACCGATGCCTGTACAGGCTGCGATCTCTGCGTGGAACCCTGCCCGGTAGATTGTATAGATATGGTCACGGTGAATCCTACTACCGCCTCCTGGCAATGGGATTTTAACCAAACTCCCCGTGGCGACATTCCGGTTAAAGTGATTTCCTGATATGCCGTATGATTTTGAGCAGATAGTTGAGCGCATCGACCAGCAAAAATTTTGGACATTCCCTGGCGGTGTGCACCCGGACGGGCGTAAGCACCTGTCCAATCAAACAGCAATCAACACCTTGCCGCTCCCCAGGCACCTGGTTATCCCGGTAAAACAACATATTGGCACTGCAGGCGTTTGTCTGGTGTCGGTTGGCGATACAGTTTTAAAAGGGCAAACGCTGACCAGCAGCCCACACCCTTTCTCCGTGCCGGTTCATGCGCCTACATCGGGGTTGGTCACTGCAATCGAAGAACGCACCACTGCTCACCCCAGTGGTCTGCCTGAGCTTTGTGTGGTTATCGAGGCGGACGGCAATGATACCTGGACCGAGCTGAATCCTGTCGATGATTATCAGCAACAGTCTAAATCATCCCTGAGCAGTGCAATTTGCGAGGCAGGTATCGCCGGAATGGGCGGCGCAGGCTTTCCCACCCACATAAAGTCAACCGCGCGCAAAAAAGTTGAATTCCTGATTATCAACGGGGTGGAATGCGAGCCTTATATCACCGCCGACGACCGTTTAATGCGCGAGTTTGCCTGGCAAATACGCCAGGGGATCGACATTCTGAGTCACCTGATTGAGCCAAAGGTGGTGATCATCGCCATTGAGGACAATAAGCCCGAAGCTTTCAAAGCCATGCAGCAGGTGTGTAATGACACACCTGTTATTCGCGTAGTACAAATACCCACCAAATACCCGGCCGGTGGCGAGAAGCAACTTATTCAGGTACTTACCGGGCGTGAAGTACCAAGAGCCGGACTCCCGGCAGACATCGGTGTGATGATGTTTAACGTAGGCACTTGCTACGCCATCGCTGATGCTATTTTATATGGCAAACCGTTAATTCAACGGGTGGTCACTGTAACCGGTGAAGCCGTGCAAAAACCACAGAATGTGTGGGCACTGATAGGTACGCCCATAGAACACCTGCTCAGCCAGGCTCAGTATCAGATTAAAAAGCAAAAGGCTCCCACGGTGATCATGGGTGGCCCGATGATGGGCTTCACTCTGCCCTCGGTTGACGTACCCGTGGTCAAAATCACTAACTGTTTGCTGGTCCCCGCTAAGAAGGAACTCAACCTTGATCAACGGGAACTGGCGTGCATTCGTTGTAGCGCCTGTGCTGATGCCTGCCCGGTGAGCCTGCTACCGCAACAAATGTACTGGCACAGTAAGGCTCTGGAGCTCGATAAAGCCGAAGAATACAATCTGTTTGACTGTATAGAATGCGGCGCCTGTGCTTATGTTTGCCCCAGTGAAATCCCTTTAGTGCATTACTACCGTAAGGCCAAGGCACAAATCAGAATACAGCGCGACGATAAAGATAAAGCGGAAAAATCCAAACAGCGTTTTGAGGCCCGCAAAGCCCGCCTTGAAAAAGAAAAGCAGGAACGTGAAGCCAAGCATAAAAAAGCCGCCGCGGCTCGCAAGCAGGCCACGCAACCGGGCGCTGCCGACGATAGCGGAGCGAAAGACAAAGTCGCCGCAGCGCTGGCCAGAGCGAAAGCTAAAAAAGCCGAACAGGCGCAAGCGGCCGACAAACCCGCCGACGCTCAGCCTGACGACAACAAAGCCAAAGTAGCCGCAGCAATTGCTCGGGCTAAGGCAAAAAAAGCACAACAAAACGCTTCACCTACGGCTGGTTCAGACGACGGTGCCGAGGACGAACGTAAAGCTAAAGTCGCAGCTGCGGTAGCCAGAGCAAAAGCGAAAAAAGCCGCTCAACAAACAGATCAGCACGAGCCTGCAAACACGAATGACACAGCACCTACTGAAACCGCTGAAGACGCACGTAAGGCCAAAGTGGCTGCTGCGGTAGCCAGAGCAAAAGCGAAAAAAGCAACAGCGTCAGTAGCGCCAAAAGAAAGCACGACTCAAGCAGACCAAGACAGCGAGAGCAGAGAAGCGCAGCGAAAAGCTAAAATCGCCGCTGCGGTCGCCAAGGCAAAAGCAAAGAAACAAGCGGCTGAGCAAGCCGGGAGCGAGCCTCAGAATCCAGAACATGCACCGGCAGAGTCCGCTCAGGACGAAAACTCACCGGAAGCACAGCGCAAGGCCAAAATCGCCGCTGCGGTTGCCAAAGCAAAAGCAAAGAAACAAGCGGCTGAGCAAGCCGGGAGCGAGCCTCAGAATCCAGAACATGCACCGGCAGAGCTTGCGCAGGAAGAAGACTCACCGGAAGCACAGCGCAAGACCAAAATCGCCGCTGCGGTTGCCCGCGCCAAAGCTAAAAAAGCGCAGCGAGAAGCACAGCAAAGCAGCTCAGAGGATAACGAATAATCATGAAGTTAGTACTATCGAGCTCTCCTCACCAGCATGTGCGACGCCGCACCGATCAGGTCATGCGACTGGTTATTTATGCGATGGTGCCAGGGGTAATTGCCCAATTGTACTTTTTTGGCTGGGGCGTACTGGTACAGATGCTTATTGCCCTGGTAACCGCTTTGGTTTCGGAAAGCGCGATTGTCGCATTACGAAAACGCCAGATTGGTCAGGCGCTACAAGATTACAGTGCCGTGGTAACCGCCCTGCTTCTAGCGGTTAGTTTGCCGCCACTTTTACCATGGTGGATGACCGTTATCGGGACCTTCTTTGCCATAGCGGTAGTCAAACAATTGTATGGTGGCCTCGGGTTTAACTTGTTTAACCCGGCAATGGCTGCTTATGTAATGCTGCTAATTTCTTTTCCAGCCGCTATGAGCAGTTGGTTGCCTCCTGGCGAACTAACCGCGCACGCCGTAACATTCGGCGATGTCATCAGCGTGATTTTTACCGGGTTTAGTCACAGCGGCTATGATATTAATCAGTTAAGAGCCGGTTTCGACGGGGTTACCATGGCAACGCCATTGGACTATGTAAAAACCCAGGTTAGCCAGGGCTATACTTATTCTGAGGCGCTCAGTCACCGGCAGTTTACTGAGACCTTATGGTCCTCTGCCAGTCTGGGCTGGAGTGCTGTTGCACTGGCTTATACACTGGGCGGCCTGGTGTTAATTCAGCAGCGTATTGTCAGTTGGCATATTCCCGCATCACTTATTGCGGGCGTTGCCATTACAGCCACGTTTTTATCCATGATCAATGGTGATGTTTACGGCTCGGCGTTATTTCATTGTGTTAATGGTGCAGTGATGTTTGGTGCCTTTTTCATTGCTACTGATCCGGTATCTGCCTCAACCACACCAAGAGGTCGGCTTATTTATGGTGCCGCTATCGGCTTTTGGACCGTTATCATTCGCACCTTTGGTGGCTACCCTGATGCCATTGCCTTCAGTGTAGTGATCATGAATATGGCAGTACCACTGATTGATTACTACACCCAGCCCAAAGTTTATGGCCAGCAGCGCCCGGTTAAGCAAACAGAGGGAGAGCCCTGATGGCGCTAAACAGCATTACTAAAAATGGCCTTATCCTTACCGCTTTTGCATTAGTAACCACCGGACTCATTGCAGTGACCTTCGATGGTACCAAAGCGCGTATCGATGAACAGCGGGCCAAAAAGAAACTGGCAACACTCAACGAAGTTGTTCCACCAACAGTGTATGATAATCAGCTCTACATGGACTGCATCACTATTGACGCCAGCGCTCTGGGCGATGACCCCAAATCAATTTACCGTGCCCGTATGAGTGGCAATGATGTAGCGCTGGCGGTGGAGTTTACTGCGCCCGACGGCTACAGCGGTGATATTGACCTCATAGCGGGTATTGCTATTAACGGTGAAGTGCTGGGTGTGAGAGTACTATCACATCAGGAAACACCCGGGCTTGGCGATAAAATTGAGATGAGCGTCAGTGACTGGATGCTGTCATTTAATGGTAAATCCTACGATGAAGATCAGGCCAAACGCTGGCAGGTAAAGAAAGACGGTGGTCAGTTTGACCAGTTTACCGGCGCCACTATTACACCCAGAGCTGTGGTAGGCAGTGTAGCGCGCACACTGGCTTATGTTGAGGCTAATCAACACCAGCTATTCAACACGCCGAGCAACTGCCAGGCTTCAACGCAGAGCGGAGGACAGCATTAACATGTTTAAACAGCTCACCATTGATGGCTTATGGAAAAATAACCCTGCGCTGGTACAGTTACTTGGGCTTTGCCCCCTGTTGGCAGTCACCTCAAGCGTTATTAACGGCCTGGGTCTTGGCCTTGCCACTGCACTGGTCCTTATCGGCTCTAATGCGACAGTGTCGATCATTCGCCACTGGGTAACACCGGCGATTCGTATTCCGGTATTTGTGATGATTATCGCCGCTTTCGTTACTATTATTCAGCTGTTGATGAACGCCTTCACCTACGAGCTTTATCTGGCTCTTGGAATATTTATCCCCCTTATTGTAACCAACTGCGCCATCATCGGCCGCGCCGAAGCTTTTGCGTCAAAAAATCCGTTGTCAGTTTCTGCCTTTGACGGCCTGATGATGGGTTTAGGTTTTACTTTTATTCTGGTGGTACTGGGCGGCCTGAGGGAACTTTTGGGTAACGGTACCTTGTTAAACGGTGCAGAGCGTCTGTTTGGGGCCGGGGCCGAAAGCTGGAAAGTCACTGTTTTTACCACTGACCATCCTTTTTTACTGGCCATTTTGCCGCCTGGGGCGTTTCTCGGCATGGGGCTACTCATTGCCGTTAAAAACGTTATCGATAAAAAAATGGCAGAGAAAGCCGCTGCCAGTGAAACCAAAACAGTTGTCCGTGCGCGGGTCACTGCAGAGAGTTAGACGTAATGAATAAAGCCAAACGACTGGAAATTTTAACCCGTCTTCGTGATGCCAACCCGCACCCGACCACCGAGCTCAATTTTTCCAGCCCTTTTGAGCTGCTGGTGGCGGTAACGTTATCCGCACAGGCAACCGACGTAAGTGTTAATAAAGCTACCGATAAGCTTTTTGCGGTTGCCAATACCCCCGAAGCCATTGTTGCACTGGGTGTGGAGGGACTTAAGAGCTATATTAAAACCATTGGTTTATTTAACTCTAAAGCACAGAACGTTTATAAGCTGTGCCAGATCCTGATTGAAAAGCACAATAGTCAGGTACCGGAGAGTCGCGAAGCGCTAGAGGCTCTGCCAGGGGTCGGCCGCAAAACCGCTAATGTGGTGCTTAACACCGCGTTTGGCTGGCCAACTATAGCTGTAGATACCCATATTTACCGCGTCTCAAACCGTACCAAGTTTGCCATGGGTAAAACAGTTGAAAAAGTCGAAGAGAAGCTGCTTAAAGTCGTCCCAAAGGAGTTTAAAGTCGATGTCCATCATTGGCTTATCCTACACGGCCGATATACCTGCATAGCCCGTAAGCCTAGATGTGGTTCATGTATCATTGAAGACTTGTGTGAGTTTAAAGAGAAAACCGATTAATAAATTACTGGCAATGTGAGCTGCTCAGATAGGCTGCCGCTAATACTATACACCCAGTCCAGACTCTGCAAAGCCAATGAACCACTATACCCATTAAAGAGCCCGTTACACTAATGGCTGCTCTTTCAACAAACAATTCAATTAAACCATAACTAAAAAAACGCCAGCAACAATGCTGCTGGCGTTAGAGTGTTTGTCACTATCTATTATGTCTTCTTTATGTTGCGAGCTATTTATTCCTAATTTGGAAACGGCGTACAACTAGAAAAAGGGAAAATAACGCAAATAAAGCGCCAACAGGTGGTGCAGGAACTGGATATCCTGTCACATCAGAGTTCTTATACAACAAATACCCGACTGGAGTTTGTGAATTGGACTCGGTGAACGAAGCGGCATCTGTAGTTGTTAACCAGTCGTCATAATCTTTAATCAAACCATCAGTGCTTTGCAGTTCAACAAATCCAACATCGAGTTCAAATGGTATGTTAGGTGTATTATAGGTGCTGACATAAAACCAAATGTCAATTCCAGAAGTGAACGACGCTCCTAAACCACCATCTGCCCATCCTGAGATATTCCCGCAAGAAGTTGCCGTATCTACCGCACCTGTGCACGGGCTAATAGACTGCAACAGAGCATTAATCAAATCGTCACTCTCTTTGCTGGTCGCGAAGCTCCATCCATCCCACGCACCACCAGACTGCATAGCTAAAGCCAAGTCGTCGTAGGATAGCCCCAAGGTTGCGTCGAGACTACTATATTGAACACCAGTTTCCGTATCGGTCATATAGTCTTGGGTATTGTCGTAACTGACATCTCCAATATTGATTATAGCTGCATTAACCATTAGTGGCACAGTCATTGTCAAAAGGAGTAAAGTGGATTTCATTAAACGCATATTAAAATTTTCTCAGCTCATTATTTTGATAAAGCCAAAGCAAACTTCATGCCACTGCCTTTTCTATTGATTTTTAAGGGAAATATAGCCAATCACACGTTTACTTATATTGGAATGTAAAAAATATTGACAGGCTATCGGTAGAGCATTTGAGAAGACAAACTGATTACTCCATACATTCTAACCGTCTTGCGTTGACTCGTATTCAATAAACACGAAGTGCAACCATATCTACCTTTGTTCTTCTTTGGCTGGCCTACTATCACCGAGGATACGTATATCTCTCATGTATCCAACCGCACGAAACTGGCCATGGGAAAGAACGTCGATCAATTTGAACTAAAGCAGCTCAAAGTCGTCTCAAAGGAGTGTAAAGTCGATGTCCATCACTGACTCCTGCCAGCAATATAGAGCCAATAGTTAGCGTGGGCAAGGAGGTTAAAATAAGCTGGCCATAACGTTCCAGTAAACTGGCTTTCAATACTTTTCGCGCCCGGCTCAGCCGCTGACGCACCAGTTCAGGAGAAACAGAGAGTAACTGCGCCGCCTGATTTGCAGACTGATCCTCCCGATAATATAACAGCACCATTTCACGGCTTTCCTCGGGCAGTTCATCAACCACCTGTTTAAGTAGTAAGTCTATTTGTTCCCGGCTCAGACGGGTCTCAGGCGGCAATTCCTCATCACCATACGCGGCAAGCAAGGCATCGGCCTCCTCACCGCCTACACGATCTGCCAGGCGATGATCGCGCAGGTAATTGCAAGCGGCATAACGGGTCGACTGACGTAACCAGAGTAAAAAGCTTGCAACATTATTGAGTGTGTGCAGTTTTTGCCAGCAACTGATAAACACCTGCTGGGTAATTTCTTCGCTGGCATCAAGGTCCGGGTAATGGCCAGAGCGATGCTGGCTATCGTATTGCGACTGGCTCCAATCAGACGGTTAAACGCCGACTCATCCCCATGCTGAGCAGCAATCATATCGTCGTTTGAAATCAGGCTTTGTGTGCTCACTTTGCAATTCCTTGCGGTTGCTGTGCGGTAGTAAGGTTTAAAGCGTTCTGAACCGATGCACAACTGTTAGCCGACCAAATTCACAATAGCCACAACAACACCGAAGGAACGGGTGCGGCTTGTTCGACATAATACTGACAGTGATTTTTTCATCAGGGTATCTTCCTTATTTATCCATTTATAATAAAGAAACCATTGCCCACAAAAGTGTGACAGGTAATTGAACAAAATACTGTCGAAACGCGCTTTTTACTTTGCCAGGCTTTCAAACCAGCTATTTTGCCTGCTGGTCACAATTTACTTTAATCTGCCTGGCAGATTAATTACAGTGCCACATTAAGCGCTCTCACTGTCATACTGTTGAAAAACTGCTGAATTATATTGTCTTATTAAGGAGCTTCTTATGCGAATGTTACACACCATGTTACGGGTTAAAGACCTCGACACATCCCTGGCGTTCTATGTTGATACCATGGGCATGAAGCTGTTGCGTAAAAGCGAAAATACTGAATATGAATACACCCTGGCTTTTGTGGGCTATGCCGATGAGTCTGAGCAGGCGGTTCTGGAACTGACTTACAACTGGGGTGATAACAAATACGAACTGGGTGATGCATATGGCCACGTCGCTTTCGCAGTCGAGGACATCTATAGCTTTTGCAAACAGCTTGAAGCAAAAGGTGCAGATGTTTACCGCAAACCTGGTCCGGTAAAAGGTGGCAAAACCGTGATTGCTTTTGTTCGCGATCCTGACGGTTATGCAATTGAATTAATCCAACCTGAGTAACCATTAGTGTTAAAAATAGTATCAAAACCGCTGGCGATGCTATCGCTGGCAACATTTGCTTCATGTCAGGCGCTGGCGTTTGATGTAATTGCTCACCGCGGCGCTCCGGGCTACCTGCCAGAGCATACACTAGCATCCACGGCCATGGCTTACGCTCAGCAACCTGACTATATTGAACAGGATCTGGTGATGACCCGTGATGGCAAGCTGGTTGTGTTACACGATATTCACCTGGAAACGGTAACCAACGTGGAAACAGTCTACCCTGACCGCCACCGTGAGGATGGCCGTTACTATGCGCTGGACTTTACCCTTGCAGAACTTAAAACTTTAAACGTTCATGAGCGTACCGATGCAAAGGGCGAGCAAGTTTATGCCAATCGCTATCACGGCCTCGGTCAGTTTAAAGTAGCTACCTTTGCTGAACATATCAGCACCATCCGATCTCTTAATGAAACCGCTGGTGAGTCAGTCGGCTTATACACCGAAATCAAATCACCGGCTTGGCATCGTGAGCAGGGCGTTGATATCAGCAAAGCCGTGCTGACTGTATTGCGTGAACACGGCCTCGATGACGCTAAGGCGAACATCTATATTCAGTGTTTTGACTTTGAAGAAATAAAACGTCTGCGTCAGGAGTTTGGTGCCCGGGTCAAACTGATCCAGTTAATTGCAGAAAACAGCTGGCATGAAACCCCAACCGATTATAATGCGCTGAAAACAGCAAAAGGCATGCAGGCGCTTAGCCGCTACGTGCAGGGGATTGGCCCCTGGCTGGGTCACGTTACCCGTTACCAGCAAGGCCAGCCTACTACAGACCTTACTGAGTGGGTGGTTGCAGCTCAGCAAGCTGGCTTGTTGATTCACCCTTACACTTTTCGGACAGATGCCTTGCCACCGGGAATTTCAGCTTCCCAATTACTGATGCTGATAGTAGAGAAATGGCAATTTGACGGCGTGTTTACCGATCAGGTAGCGCCGGTTAAGCACTTTTTGCAAAACCGCTAACAATGCCCCAAAAAAGAAGCCGCGAAAGTGTGTACGCGGCTTCTTTTTTACATTAACTGATTCAGGACTTTGCCATTCTGACCACTACCCTGCGGTTTGTTGCCCGGGACTGACTGTTGGTGTTGGGCGCAATATGGCGTTTTTCGCCGTGTCCGGTGATCTCGATACGATCCTCTCCCACCCCTAAGTCAGTCAGGAAGTTTTTTACTTCGTTAGCGCGTTTAACCGATAATTGCTGGTTATTCCACGATCCGCCATAGCTATCGGTATAACCATCAAGCAACACCAGTTCTAATTCATTATCTTCACGAAGATAGTCGCCAATCATTTGCAGACGTCGTTTGGAATATTTGGAAAGCTCTGTGGAGTTTTTCTCATAACTCAACACCGTATAACTAATATCGTCAAAACTGTATGGCAGCAAGTTTGAAACACAGCTGACAAATTCGTGATAAACCGGCGTAAAGTTACTCGCATTAAGGCCCACAGCAACCTTGTCGTTGGTGTTATACCAGTCCTGGTAGTAAATGGTTGGCCAGAAGCCCTTCTCCAGCTCGCTCAGCATGGTCCAGGCTGTCTCCTCGGGCAAGTCACCATCATACTGGGTGCGCAACGTCATATCCGCAATTTGCCGGGCCCGTACCCCGGGCATCCATTTCGGCGGCACGGCATAAACAGCTGCAGTGCCAAATTTTTTAGGCAACAGGTTCATATCCAATACAAAATCCATATTGAGCTGCTTGGACGCTTCACTGATAAACTGGGCCTCACCGTATCCAGGTAAAGTGTGGCTTAGCGTACAGTTAAGCCTGGAACGCTCACTAAGTTGCCATTGTGAGTTTTCTACCGTTGAATGGTACTGACGCAGTGATGCCTGAACCGGGCTGGCAGTCATCCCTAACAATCCAACGGTAAATGATATAAGCGAAACCGATTTCAACATGTATAGCCTCAGCAATCGATAAACCTGTTAACCTTCGTCTCTATCTTATCGTCAACGAACAATAAAAGTTTAGCACCGGGTAGATAGTCAGCGCTAATATTGACATAATTCTCCCTTTAATGAGAACTCTGTTTGATTTACCGGACTGTAATGGGTCCAGATCCAATAGCCGTCAGGGTTACTATTCAACCACCAGATTTAGAGTGATATGCCACAAACAATCCCCCCACTGTCACAACGCTTCAGAGGCTACTTTCCGGTCATCATTGATGTCGAAACAGCTGGTTTTAATGCCTCCACAGATGCCCTGTTAGAGATTGCTGCGGTGACTCTGAGCATGGACAGCGCTGGCATGCTGGCACCAGCCGACACCTATCACGCTCACGTCACGCCGTTTGAAGGAGCGAATCTGGAGCAGGCAGCACTCGATTTTAACGGCATCGACCCGGACTGTGCCTTACGTGGCGCTATTAGTGAAGACGACGCGATGAAAGGGTTATGTAAGCATGTTCGTAAGCTACAAAAAGCGGTTGACTGCCAACGTAGCGTGATAGTTGCACATAATGCCACTTTCGATCAGAGTTTTATTAATGCGGCCATCGAACGTTGTAATATCAAACGTACGCCATTCCACCCGTTTGTCTCATTTGATACCACCACACTCGCCGGCCTTGCTTTAGGGCAAACTGTACTGGTAAAAGCCTGTCAGGCTGCCGGCATCAGTTTTGATCAGAATGAAGCCCATTCAGCCCTTTACGATGCCCAAAGAACAGCCGAATTGTTCTGCTACATTGTGAACCGCTATGCCAGTCTGGGCGGTTGGCCGCTCGCCCCGCAAAGTTAACGGGGTGTAAAAATACCATTAGAGTATTAGTGTAATTAGCGATACACTCGCCTAAACTTAATCGTTTAAGATTGAAGCGAGTTATCATGAAGCAAAAACTGATACTGTGGTCGGTTACGGTGGCCTGCGCAGGTTTTTTATTCGGCTTTGACACCGCGGTGATATCAGGTGCCGACCAACCCATTCAGCAGCTTTGGCAAACCTCTGCCCTGCACCATGGCTTGTTTATAATGTCATCGGCGCTATGGGGCACAGTACTGGGTGCGCTAGGTGCCAATTACCCCTGTGATCGCCTGGGTCGTAAACCGACACTTATCATCATTGGCATGCTTTATTTGCTTTCCGCATTAGGCTCTGCACTGGCAACCGATCCGGTGTTTTTCAGTCTGATGCGCTTTATCGGAGGGGTCGGGGTTGGCATTTCCTCCATTGCAGTGCCGGCTTATATTGCGGAAATTGCGCCGGCGCAACAGCGTGGGCGTTTAGTCGCGCTCTATCAGTTTCAAATTGTGTTTGGCATTCTCATTGCCTTTTTATCCAATTATTTGCTGGCAGAGGTTTTCACTCTGGACTGGCGCTGGATGCTGGGAATCGAAGCTATACCCGCAGCGGCATACTTGCTGTTAGTCAGTACCGTACCTGAGAGTCCACGCTGGTTGTTGTTACACAAAAGTGATGAGCAGGCGGCCATTGAGGTTATTTCGCTCACTGGCGAAACCAATCCCAGTCAGATCATCAACGATATTCAGACTGAGCACGATAAGCGCGCCTCTGAATCCTTGTTTAATCCGGCTTATCATTTTCCTATCCTGCTGGCGTTTTTACTGGCCATGTTTAACCAGCTGTCCGGGATCAATTTCGTTATCTACTTTGCACCGCGTATTTTTAACCTGGCGGGCATGGACAGCAGCTCAGCATTACTATCGAGTGCAGGCATCGGTGTTATCAATTTATTGTTTACGCTACTTGGCATGCTGCTGATTGACAAAGCCGGCCGCAAAACCCTGCTCATGGCGGGCTCTATAGGATACGTCATTTCACTGGCAGCAATTACACTTGCCTTCGCCTTGGACCTGTCAGGGCTGATTGTGGTGCTATTTATATTTATGTTTATTGCCGCCCACGCCGTTGGTCAGGGTGCCGTCATCTGGGTCTATATCTCTGAAATCTTTCCTAACGCCGTTCGCACTAAAGGTCAGAGTCTTGGCTGTGGAACCCACTGGGTATTTGCGGCGCTAATCACATTGCTTATGCCGCTGGTGCTCACGACCTTCAGCCCGGTCACAATCTTTGCGTTTTTTGCAGTAATGATGGTGTTACAAGGACTTAGCGTCATCTGGTTATTTCCTGAAACCCGGGGCAAATCGCTGGAAGCGCTGGGCTTGAGCCTGTCAGGAAACAAACAGACACCGAATCAATAAGGCTGACATAAAAAAAGAGGCACCTAAGTGCCTCTTTTTACTATTAAATTACTATTAAAGCTCTTCTGATTTCTCAGACAGATACTTAGCAACACCTTCAGGGCTTGCATCCATACCCGCTTTACCTTCGGTCCAACCAGCCGGGCAAACTTCACCATGCTCTTCGTGGAAGTCCAGCGCATCAACCATACGTAGCATTTCGTCGATATTACGACCTAATGGCAGATCGTTAACCACCTGATGACGTACCTGACCTTCTTTGTCGATCAGGAAAGAACCACGGAAAGCAACACCAGCTTCCGGATGTTCAACGTCATAGGCCTGACAAATTTCGTGCTTGGTGTCGGCAACCAGAGTATATTTAACCGGACCAATACCGCCTTCGTTTATAGGGGTGTTACGCCATGCGTTGTGCGAGAACTGAGAATCGATTGATACACCGATGACCTCAACGCCACGCTTAGTGAACTCTTCGTAACGCTTATCAAATGCAATCAGTTCTGACGGACAAACAAAGGTAAAGTCCAGAGGGTAGAAAAAGACAACGGCTTTTTTACCTTTAATGGCTTCGCTCAGGGTAAAACTGTCAACAATTTCACCACTGCCTAACACAGCTGCTGCAGTAAAATCCGGGGCTGGACGACCAACGAGTACGCTCATATCTATTCTCCATTTTCATTATGTGAATGGCAGTAGTTGTGATCTGTATCACATCAGTATCTGCTACTGCCTGATATAGTGAGTGCAAATAATGAAAATACAATTGACGTTTCAGACTTTTTAAACTCATCAGACCAGACAACCTGCTATTTCCACGATAGATGACCGAATCGTCATAAATCTGCACAAAATATTTGCAATAACCTCAAATAGCAATTATTATCATTTGCATATTGATATAGGAGTGAGTGTTCTATGTATATTTGCATGTGTTACGGTGTAACTGATACTGCGATACGCAAAGCTGTAACTGACAGCGGCGTTGGTAATATACGTGATTTGCGTGAACAACTGCAATTGGGCTCTCAGTGCGGTAAATGCATACAAATGGCTCAACAGGTCATCGACTCAACCATCATTAACGAAAGCTTATTTAAGGACGTTGGCTAACGTCCTTTTTTATAGTCCGCAGTTTTACCGGCTCGCTGTTAACGCCATAAATCCATAACGCCGATTAAATCTATCCGGACTTGTCGACAGCGGTTCTTTTCTAATCATAAATTCTGCGACCTGTGTTAGTTAAACTAACGATATTCAAATTTGCGACACGCTTCAGTCAACTTTCGCTATTGCTGACATAAAAAAACCGGCTGTATCAAGCCGGTTTTTTTACGATATTGCGTGACTATTCCGCTTTGGTTTTCGTAGCTGTTTCTTTAATCAGTGGCTGTAGTTCACCTTGCTGGAACATTTCCAGAATAATGTCACACCCGCCAACTAATTCACCGTCGACCCATAACTGCGGAAACGTAGGCCAGTTAGCATACGCTGGCAGCTCTGCACGAATGTCAGGGTTTTGCAAAATATCGACATAAGCAAATTGCTCACCACAGGACATCAGTGCCTGAGATGCCTGAGCTGAGAAGCCACAGCTGGGCAATTTAGGCGAGCCTTTCATATAAAGCAGGATCGGGTTTTCCGAGATTTGCTGCTGAATACGCTCTAATGTGGTTTGTTCACCGTTGTTTTCCATGAATGCCTCTTAACTTTTTACCTTTGCAGGGATATGTATGCATGAACGCCACTTTTCAAGTGGCGGGTAATGCCGATTGTACCATTAATATGTACCGCGCATAAATTCTGATTTCACAGTTTGCCCTATTTTAAGTGATCCGATAAGTGCATTTATACCTATGATATAGCAAGCTGATGTTGGCGTTTCACAAGTGCTTGGGCTAACCTGTAATACAATAGTCAGTCAGCTTGTTACGACACACAACAGCGTTTGGATTGGTTACCGGTGTTGTGACTGCGAAGTATTAGGTTCCCACCGCCGCCAACTAACTCAAAAAAGAAAAATTTCATCTAATTGTCATTGGGTTAAATAAATCCGTCCCTATATCATAGGGTGTCGGGATAAATGACCGTTAGATAAAAAGACTTATTCTGATAACAGACTACGTACAACTAACCAAGAAAATGGAGACTCATATGGCTTTTGAACTACCAGCGTTACCTTATGAAAAAGATGCTCTGGAGCCACACATTTCTGCTGAGACACTTGATTACCACTATGGTAAACACCACGCTACTTACGTAACCAAACTGAATGGTCTGGTAGAAGGTACTGATCTGGAATCAAAGAGCCTGGAAGAAATTGTTAAGACTTCTGAAGGTGGTGTATTTAACAACGCCGCTCAGGTTTGGAACCACACGTTCTACTGGAATTGCTTAAGCCCGAACGGTGGCGGCGAACCAACTGGCGCACTGGCTGATGCTATTGTTGCGAAATGGGGCTCTTTCGAAGACTTCCAGGCTGCATTCAACGACAAAGCCGTTAACAACTTTGGCTCAAGCTGGACCTGGCTGGTGAAAACTGCTGACGGTAGCCTGGATATCGTTAACACCAGCAACGCAGCAACACCACTGACTGACGACAGCCTGACGCCAGTGCTGACTGTTGACCTGTGGGAACACGCTTACTACATTGACTATCGTAACCTGCGTCCTAAGTACTTAGGTGGCTTCTGGGCATTGGTTAACTGGGAATTTGCAGCCGCTAACTTCGGCGCGTAATCCCCTTTTCGTACCCGCGCCCTGCGGGTACGATCCTTCTCTCTCACCACTGATAATTTTCACTTTTTTCTGCTTATTACTGCCCTTTGCAAGCCCTTAGTTCACTTGGGCCTCATGATTTTATTAACATTTTTGTTGCAAAAATAAACGACGAATATCAGCTTTCCCCCATTGTTTTCTGAAATTATAGGACTATGCTGGAAGTACGGGAGACCGTTTTTTATACAGGGGTATTTATGGGTATTTTCGAGCATTACCAAGAGCGCTATGAAAAACATAAGCAAGAAGAGTTTACCATTCAGGAATTCTTAGACATCTGTAAAAACGACCCGATGGCCTATGCAAATTCCGCTGAAAGACTGTTGCAGGCCATTGGCGAGCCTGAAATGATAGACACATCCACCGATCCGGCACTCAGCCGCATTTTCTCAAACCGCGTCATTGCCCGTTATCCGGCATTCCATGAATTTTTTGGCATGGAAGAAGCGATAGAGCAAATTGTATCCTACCTGCGCCATGCCGCGCAGGGGCTGGAAGAGAAAAAACAAATACTCTATCTGTTAGGACCGGTAGGTGGCGGTAAATCATCACTCGCTGAACGGCTCAAAGAACTGATGCAGAAAGTGCCGATCTATATGATTAAAGACTCACCGGTTAACGACCATCCTTTCTGCCTGTTCGATTTAAATGAAGACGGCAACATTCTTGAGCAGGAATACGGCATTCCAAAACGGTATTTAAAAACCATCATGTCACCCTGGGCCAGAAAGCGCCTGCATGAATACAACGGTGACATCACTAAATTTAAAGTAGTGAAGGTGTATCCCTCTATTCTCGATCAGATGGGCATTGCCAAAACCGAGCCCGGCGACGAAAACAACCAGGATATTTCGTCACTGGTAGGTAAAGTGGATATTCGTCGTTTGGAACAATTTGCTCAAAACGATCCGGATGCTTACAGCTACTCAGGTTCTCTGTGTAAGGCCAATCAGGGCCTGATGGAGTTTGTGGAAATGTTTAAAGCGCCGATTAAGGTGCTGCACCCGCTACTGACAGCAACTCAGGAAGGCAACTATAACCCTACTGAAGGATTCTCTGCCCTGCCCTTTGACGGGCTGATTCTGGCGCACTCAAACGAGTCTGAATGGCAGACATTCCGTAACAATAAAAACAATGAGGCCTTTCTCGACCGGGTATACATTGTCAAAGTACCCTACTGCTTACGCGTTTCTGAGGAGATGCGTATCTACGACAAACTATTGCAAAACAGTGAATTACACGGCGCGCCCTGCGCACCTGACACGTTAAAAAGTCTGGCCCAGTTTATCGTGCTGTCGCGACTTAAAGAGCCTGAGAATTCCAGTATCTATTCGAAGATGCGGGTGTACGACGGTGAAAGTCTGAAAGATACCGATCCGAAAGCCAAGTCTTATCAGGAATACCGCGACTACGCAGGCGTTGACGAAGGTATGGAAGGCCTATCTACCCGTTTCGCTTTCAAGATTTTATCTCGCGTGTTTAATTTCGATCACGCCGAGGTCGCGGCTAACCCGGTGCATTTATTCTATGTGCTGGAGCGACAAATTGAGCGTGAGCAGTTCCCTCAGGATACGGCCGATCGCTATAAAGAATTTTTAAAAGGCTTCCTGATCCCGCATTACGTAGAGTTTATTGGCAAAGAGATTCAAACGGCGTATCTGGAGTCTTACTCTGAATATGGCCAGAACCTGTTTGACCGCTATGTCACCTATGCAGACTTCTGGATCCAGGATCAGGAATACCGGGATCCGGAAACCGGCCAGTTGTTTGATCGTGCGTCGCTAAATGCTGAGCTGGAAAAAACCGAAAAACCAGCCGGTATCAGCAACCCGAAAGATTTCCGTAATGAAATCGTGAATTTTGTGCTCCGTGCCCGGGCCAATAATGGGGGTAAAAACCCGAACTGGACCAGCTACGAAAAACTGCGCACCGTAATAGAAAAGAAAATGTTCTCTAATACGGAAGATCTACTGCCGGTAATTTCGTTTAACACCAAAGGGTCTGCTGAAGATCGTAAGAAACACGACGACTTTGTAAACCGTATGGTGGAGAAAGGGTATACACAAAAACAAGTACGGTTACTGTGCGAATGGTACCTGCGTGTCCGCAAAGCATCTTAGGGTGCGCTTTAGCGTGAAGGGGTTGTATGGCACATTTCATAGACCGCAGGTTAAATAGCAAAGGGAAAAGCACCCTTAACCGTCAGCGGTTTTTAAAACGATACAAGCAACAAATCAAACGCGCTGTGTCAGATGCCGTCGGTCAGCGTTCGGTGACCGACGTCGAGTCTGGCGAACATATCAGCATACCGAAACAGGACATCTCCGAACCATTATTTCACACCGGCAAAGGTGGTAAACGCACCGTTGTTCATCCGGGTAACGACCAATTCACTGCTGGCGACCGTATTGACCGCCCGCCACCTCAGGGTGGACAGGGTTCGGGTCAGGGCGACGCGGGAAACAGTGGCGAAGGGGAAGATGACTTTACCTTTTCGATATCCAAAGACGAATACCTCGACTTACTGTTTGAAGATTTGGCCCTGCCTAACCTGAAAAACAGCCAGTTCGATCAGGTCGTTCAGTACGAGACCTACCGGGCGGGTTATCAAACCGACGGGGTTCCTACCAATCTGGATATCGTGCGCTCACTTAAAGGCTCGATGGCCAGACGGGTAGCCCTGACTGCGGCAGACCGACGCAAGTTGCGCGAAGCCGAAGAGGAGCTTGAGAAGCTTAAAGCCGATAAGCACGATAACACCGTGGCTATTATTGAACTGGAAAAAACCATTGGCGCGTTAAAAGCAAAAATTGCCGGTGTGCCGTTTATTGACACCTTCGATTTACGTTTTAAAAACTACACCAAAAAGCCAGTGCCCACCAGCAAGGCAGTAATGTTTTGCCTGATGGATGTCTCCGGCTCAATGGATCAGGCCACTAAAGACATGGCCAAGCGTTTTTACATCCTGCTTTATTTGTTTTTAAGCCGGACGTATAAAAACGTCGAGGTGGTATACATTCGCCATCATACTCAGGCCAAAGAAGTCGATGAGCAGGAGTTTTTCTACTCTCAGGAAACCGGCGGTACCATTGTATCCAGTGCGCTTAAACTGATGGACGAAATTATCGCCGAACGCTACCAGGACAGCGACTGGAACATTTATGCCGCGCAGGCATCAGACGGCGATAACTGGGCCGACGACTCTCCTCAGTGCCGCGAAATTCTGATGAAAAAACTACTGCCGGTTACACGCTATTTCGCGTATATCGAAATCACCGAACGCCAGCACCAAAGCCTGTGGCGTGAATATCAAAGCGTGGAGGAAGCCTGCAGTAACTTTGTTTGCAAACACATCATCTCGGTCAGCGATATCTATCCTGTATTCCGTGAACTGTTTGAGAAAACCAGTGAAAACAGCGGAGGAAGCTAATGACGGCTGAAATAGCAGAAGTAAAGAAAACACTCAGCGACGGGCCTGACTGGACCTTCGACATGCTGGCCCAATACGAAACTGAAATAGACCGTATTGCCAAAGCATACAAACTCGACATTTATCCTAATCAGATCGAAGTGATCACCGCCGAACAAATGATGGACGCCTATGCCAGTATTGGCATGCCAATTAACTATACCCACTGGTCCTTCGGCAAAAAATTTATTCAGAACGAACAGCAATACCGTCGTGGCCAGATGGGCCTGGCCTATGAAATTGTGATTAACTCCAACCCCTGTATTGCTTATTTAATGGAAGAAAACACCATTACCATGCAGGCCCTGGTAATGGCCCATGCCTGTTACGGACACAACTCTTTTTTTAAAGGCAATTACCTGTTTCAAACCTGGACCGACGCCAGCTCGATTATCGATTATCTGGTATTTGCCAAAAACTACATTGCCAAGTGCGAGCAAAAATACGGCTACGAAGAAGTCGAGCAAACACTGGATTCCTGCCACGCGCTGATGAATTTTGGAGTCGACCGTTACAAACGCCCGCAGAAGTTATCGCTTCAGGAGGAAAAGAGCCGTCAGAAGCAGCGCGCCAAATACTTACAATCTCAGGTTAACGAACTATGGCGCACCCTGCCCGACAGCAAGGAAAAAAACCAACCAAAGGCAATGCGTTTTCCGGCTGAGCCACAAGAAAACCTGCTGTATTTTATCGAGAAAAATGCCCCTTTGCTGGAGCCCTGGCAACGTGAAATTGTGCGCATTGTACGCAAGGTCTCCCAGTATTTTTACCCGCAAAAACAAACTCAGGTAATGAACGAAGGCTGGGCATGTTTCTGGCACTATCATATTTTAAACAAGCTTTACGATGAAGGGCTGGTGACCGACCGCTTTATGCTGGAGTTTTTACACAGCCACACCAGCGTGGTGACCCAACCCGATTACAACAGCCCTTACTACAGCGGTATTAACCCGTATGCACTGGGTTTTAATATGTTTATGGACATTAAGCGCATTTGCCAGGCGCCTACAGAGGAAGATCGCTATTGGTTTCCGGACATTGCCGGTAAAGACTGGCTGGAAACCGTGCATTTCGCTATGCATAACTTTAAGGATGAAAGCTTTATCAGCCAGTTTTTGTCACCCAAGTTGATCCGCGACTTTAAACTGTTTGCAGTGGAAGATGATGCTGATAAACCCTATGTGAGCGTATCGGCTATTCACGACGAGCGCGGTTACCGGGCCATCCGGGAAAAGCTCTCCGCCCAGTATAACCTGAGTAACCTAGAACCTAACATTCAGGTATATAACGTGGATGTACGTGGCGATCGCTCGTTAACGCTAAGGTATGTGCCACAAAATGGCATTCCACTGGCTGACAGTAAAGACGAAGTCATGCGCCACCTGCACAGGCTTTGGAAATTTGATGTCAAACTGGAGCAGTTGCAGGACGATGGGGATACTGCGGTGATAGCACACTGCGTCCGTCAGTAGGCCCTTTAACAGACATTATCAGGAGAGAAATGTTAATAATGAGGATTGCTCAATGGTAGAACACGCCGGGAGTTGTCACTGTGGCGCTATCAGATTTACTGTCAACGCGCCGCAAGACCTGAAAGTGAATCAGTGCAACTGTTCGATATGCAGTAAGTCTGGGTATCTGCATCTCATTGTTCCTGCAGATCGTTTTATGCTATTGCAAGGCAAACAGTGTCTGACGACCTATACCTTTAATACGCATACCGCTAAGCATTTTTTCTGTAAAATCTGCGGTATTAAACCGTTTTATATCCCCCGCTCCCACCCGGATGGCTACAGCGTAAATGCCAGATGCCTGGATGAAACGAGCGTTAACAGCATTGAGATACGGCAGACCAATGGTAAAGAGTGGGAGAAGCAATACCCAATAGGACGTGGCGATTATGAATAGCGTTTAAGGCCGCGCACTGAGATCAAGGGGTCAGATTCTTTGAAACCATTCCTTAAACTCTTCAGAGCGTCTATCCCCTCCGTGTTCAAGATATCCGACAAAGCGCTCAAGTTGTTCGGATATCTGCTTTACAAATTTATCATCGCCCAGCACCCTGGACTTATTTATTGATAATCTTATCTTGTTCACTATCTCATTTGATAACGAGTTGTCGAGAAGACGGTTATAAGCCAGTTTTCGACTCGCGGAGTCATTGCCGAGGGATAAATAGAGAGGGTGAGGCTTTATCAAGGCAATATTTTTATTGCCTCCGTTTGCATGATAGCTACTCCATACGTAGTCTTTTGGGTGATCTACCATTTTTGCTCTGACCGGATTTAATTCAATATATTGGTAAACCTGTAGTAGGTACTCGTCAGAATTCACCAAACTTGATTTAAACCTACCTTCCCAAAGCGTGCCAGTTCGATTGTAAGTGGTGTTGATATAGCGAACATAATAGCGCCCTAAACTCTGCATAACATAACTAATGCCCTCATAGTCTGATGCTTGCAAAAGTAAATGAACATGGTTTGTCATTAAGACAAAACAATGTATCCGCACATTAAATTTGTCTGCACACTCTTTAAGCTTTTTAAGGTAAACCGCATAATCTGCAGCCTGAAAAAAACACGCTTGTCTATTGTTTCCTCGCTGAACAACGTGTACAGGCATATTTGGAACCAATACCCTCGGACGACGAGCCAATTTTAATTCTCCCTGAAAACAAACTGGCTTAAATCTTATGTGAAAATCCACTAAATTATACTGGTCAACAGGCCTGTTCTTTATTTGCGGTAAACTAAAGGCTTACCTCACTATGAGAAAGTATTTTCAAAGAACCTGACCCTTTGATCGAGAAAGTATTTTTAAAGAACCTGACCCCTTGATCGCTGGTTTAATGTTCCTGTCGCTTATCCATCTGCTGCGGCGTGATAAGCAGCAGTATTAATCCACCTGCAGCGGCACAGGCACCAGCCGCCGAAAACGTTAGCATAGAGCCAGCGCCCTGCTGCCACAATAACCCTGCGGCATAATTGCCTATGGCGCCGCCCAAACCAAAGGCCAGACTAATGTAAGCGGCCTGAATACGGCCGTGGATCTGGGAAGGAAAATAGTGATGGATGAAATGCATCGAGGTAGAGTGATTTAAGCCAAAGCTTAACGCATGGATAAACTGACTGAAGAACACCAGCCAGAACATATCGGCCAGCGTCCCAAGAACCAGCCAGCGTACCCCGGTGGCAAGCAAACAGAACACCATTAAGCGCCATACACCGAAGCGGGAAATCAGCCGCTGGGCAACCAGAAAGATGCCGACTTCGACGGTCACACCCAGTGCAATCAGTAAACCGGTTTGCATGCCAGAATAGCCTAAATCCCGCATATACAGTGCAAAAAAGCCGTAGTACGCGCCAAAACTTAATTGCAGTAAGGCATTGGAGAGCAGAAACAACAGTGCCACCTTATCCCGCAAAAACGGCATGATCCGCACGGCAACCACCGCTTTGGGTTTAAGATCTTGCGGTTGTGTAAGGATGAGACTGCTTAGAAAGAGGCCGACTAATACCAACATCGAAGCATAAATTGGCGCATCGGTTGACAAGAAGTCGAGTGCCTTGCCGACTAATACAGTGAGTACGATAAAGCCGATACTGCCCCACAAACGAATACGACCGTAGCGTTTGGAGTCACCTTCAATGGTTTGTAGCGTCAGCACTTCAAGCTGCGGCAACACTGCGGTCCAGAACATCATCATCAGGCCCATAACCAGCGTCAGATACCAGAATGAGTAAGCCCAGAATACACCAATAAAACTCAGTACGGTTAAACCGCTGCCGAGTCTCAGAATAAACAGTATTTTGCCAGTGCGATCGGCAACGCCGGCCCATAGCGAAGGGCCGATAATGCGTGCCAGGGTAATAACCGCAAACAACTCGCCAATTTCTGCCGAAGTGAAGCCGCGCCCATCAAGAAAGACGCCAAGGTAAGGAGTGATGACCCCCAACTGACCAAAATACAGAGCGTAGGTAAGGCTGAGCGCTATAATTGCAAAGCGGCTGGAAGATGCCGCCATTACTTGAGTGTCAGGTTCAGCATCTTATTTAGCTGAACCCGGAATAATCGGCGTGGTGCAATGCACAGCCGCGTTTTGTGCGCGATGACGCAGGCAATGGTCCATTAACACCAGCGCCAGCATGGCTTCGGCGATTGGCACAGCACGAATGCCTACGCAAGGATCGTGACGTCCCTTGGTTACAATTTCAATCGCGTTACCGTCGGTATCAATCGTTTCGCCCGGTACCGAAATACTGGAAGTGGGTTTAAGTGCCATATGAACCACCAAATCCTGACCGGTTGAAATGCCACCCAATACCCCACCTGAATGATTAGAGGTAAATCCATCCGGGGTTAGCGTGTCGCGATGTTCACTGCCCTTTTGAGTTACCACATCAAAGCCGTCGCCCACTTCCACGCCTTTAACCGCATTAATGCCCATCATGGCACCTGCAATATCAGCATCGAGACGGTCAAACACCGGCTCACCCAGGCCTACCGGCATATTAGTGGCTACGACTGACACTTTTGCGCCGATCGAGTCGCCGGACTTTTTCAGATCGCGCATGTATTCATCCAGCGCTTCCAGCTTCGACGCATCCGGGCAGAAAAATGGGTTTTCGTTAATAATGCTGTAGTCAACCGTGTCGATGGCAACCGGGCCTAATTGCGACAAAAAGCCGTGAATTTTAATGCCATGAACCTGCTCAAGGTATTTCTTGGCAATGCCGCCAGCGGCCACACGTATAGCCGTTTCGCGCGCAGACGAGCGGCCACCGCCACGATAGTCGCGAAAACCATACTTTTGCTGGTAGGTATAATCGGCATGGCCTGGGCGGAAGCTCGCAGCGATATTGGAGTAATCCTGACTGCGCTGATCTTTATTCTTAATCAGCAAACCAATACTGGTACCGGTGGTTTTGCCTTCAAACACGCCAGATAAAATTTGCACTTCGTCGTCTTCGCGACGGGCTGTGGTATAGCGTGATGTACCTGGTTTACGACGGTCTAAATCTACCTGTAAATCTTCTTCGGTCAGTTCCAGTCCCGGAGGACAACCATCTACCACACCGCCCAGGGCAATGCCGTGACTCTCACCAAAGGTGGATACCGTAAATATTTTACCGAAAGTATTACCCGCCATCTCTTTTATTTATCCTGTTGGTTGTAACTGTCTAATGCTGCTTTGGTTACAGCGAATATACCATGGCCACCCTGTGCCAGTTCGACCCACTCAATATCCAGTCCCGGGAACCTTGCTGCCATATGCACCAGGCTGTTGCCGACTTCAACAAACATGACGCCCTGCTCGGTAAGATAATCCGCGGCCCGGGCAATCATGGTCTCCACTAAATCGAGGCCATCCTCGCCAGCAGCCAGCGCCAGTTCGGGTTCGTGCTGAAATTCCACCGGCAAGTCGGCCATATCCTCAGCATCCACATAAGGGGGATTCGATACGATTAAGTCGTATTTTTGTCCCTCGAGCTGACTGAACAAATCAGAGTACAAAGGGAAAACCCGTTCACTCAGTCCGTGTTCTTCTATATTCAGTTCTGCCACGGCCAGAGCATCGGCACTGATGTCCACCGCATCAACCTGGGCCTCATCGAACGCGTAAGCCAATGCAATGGCTATACAACCGCCGCCGGTACACATATCCAGAATTCGGGTTGGAGTGTTGCTAAGATATGGCACAAATTTGCCCTGGATCAGTTCGGCAAACGGCGAGCGTGGGATCAGTACCCGCTCATCCACATAAAACGGCAGTTCGCAGAACCAGGCTTCATGCGTTATGTAAGGGAGTGGTAAACGGGTTTGCACTCGTTGCACTACCAACTCGGCGACCTTACTGCGCTCACTTTTGGTCAGCCTCGCTGCAAACACTCCGTCACCGGTTTGAGAGGTTAATGTGTGAGGTAAATGCAGTGCATAAAACACCAGGCTCACCGCCTCATCCCAGGCATTGTCGGTACCATGACCGTAAAACAGTTCTGCATCATTAAACCGACTAACCGCCCAGCGCACCATGTCTAAAATGGAGTGCAGATCAGCAATGGCTTCGTCGAGGTAAAACTTGTCGGTCATACGGGCTACAATGTCCTGAAATTATAAAGCTGGTATGATACCTAATGTTGTCCGCTTCGGACATGCTTAATTTAATGCAAAATCACCCGCAATGAAGATTAGGAAACCTGACCTGTGAAATTTAAGTCGCAATTTCCCCCTGTCACCGCCGAGCAGGACACCGAAGACAGTGATGATATGGCGTTATTTCGGCAAGAAATTAAAGGCGTAGCGCCTTTGAAGCAGGATACTTACGTACCAGAGACGATCCGCCCGGAAGTGAAAATTCGTCGCCAGCAAAAAGCTAACCGGCAGGCCAGGGCAAGCTTTGAATTTTCCGACGCCTTTGAAGGTTTTATTCCGCCAGAAGGCGCCCTTCGCTACTGCCGACAGGATGTGCCCGGTTATGAGCTTAAACGGTTGCGCCGGGGCACGTACAACCCGGACTATATTCTTGATTTACACGGCCTGACCAGAGCGCAGGCTAAACATGAGTTAGCGGCTTTACTGCATACGACGTGGCAGGAACATGTCGACTGTGTGTGTATTGTGCACGGTGTGGGCTCAGGCGTCCTCAAACAGGCGCTGCCCCATTACCTTATTCAACATCCCAGAGTGATGGCCTTCCATCAGGCACCACTGGAATATGGTGGGCAGGGTGCCTTGCTGGTGCTGCTGGAAGTCGAGTCACCGTTTAACAAAAAACGCTAATCACATTCAGGCTTCAGCCATTTGCGGTTTACTTATGGTCATCGCCGCTGTTGTGGATAAACAAGTAAGTGTAATACACCATCATTGCGCATACGATAAAAATGCCAAGTAATGAGCCCCATACAACCGGATCTTTTAATAACATTGACCACATAACAATCACCTTTTTATTTGCTGTTTCTATGGTGATAGTGTGCGCCTGAGAGGCAGAAAAAACGCTGATCCAAATCAATATCAAAATAGCCATCTGGCGCAAAGCATGACCTGGATCAAAAGAATGCGGCTAACCTAATATACAGGGTTTTCAAAACTTTTATTGATAATAGTTATCATTTAGATTAAAGTAAATATGCCTGTTGGGTTTCCGGAAATTTTACGGTCTTGGACGGAATCCCACTTCTGGCAGGCGGGTACATTGCCCGCCTGCTTTTTTCGTTCGAGAGTGCTCTGCACGACCACTCGGGCGTTAGTCAAATAACTTCCAGAACCAGCTTTTCTGAAGGTCTTCTTCGCAGGTTTTTAATTGCGTAGCATAGCGCAGTGAACGGCCTTTAACGCGCTGAGAAACTTTTACCAGCCAGCCTTTTTTAAGATAAGTTTTGCGCCGGTAGCCCCCCCACCCTTCATGATAATTGAGATATTGTGCGTAGGCATCCCATTTTGAGACGCCGTTAATTTTGTGGGTTTTACTGATAAACCAGCCCATAAAATCCATGGCATCCTCAAAATCATCGCGGTCAGCGCCGGAATTTCCCGTTTCGCGAATGTAGTCGCTCCAGGTGGGCGTTTTGGCCTGAGAATAGCCATAAGCCGAACTCACCCTGCCCCAGGGAATGAGTCCGAAGAGAATGTAATCACGGGGCGGCAGCGCATCGTGACGAAAAGAACTTTCCTGGTACATCATGGCCATGGGCACGTGGATGGGTACGCCCCATTTATCACGCATGTCAGCCGCAGCATCGTACCAATCTTCCTTTTCGTAAAAGATCTCACACAGGTTGCTGGTGTCTTTCGGCGGCGTGGTAGCACAACCTGTGATCACTATCGGTAAAAAAATTACCCAGCCAGAAAAAAAGATGCAAATTTTTTTGAACTTTTTGTACATACGCTGTCCAAACTCATGTTCCGAAAGTGTGTTTCCCTGGAACAAATTCTTATGCCTGACCCGTGTCAGGCATTTTTTTTGGCGGGTTCCCGGGCAAAATAGTCGGTGATAAACTCGCTGAAAGACATGTTATCACTGGCTTCAATTTCTCGCTGAGCCACGAAAGAACGCTCAGCTTCGGCGACAAAATCCTCTGCCGATTTAAACTGGTAATTAAAATCAGTAATTTGCTGACGATAGGTTTCTGCCAGCTCACGACCCACTACCGCGTTATCACCTTCTGCCAGTAACTTATTCAGCCAGCGCCCTGAGAAAGTTAAGTCAGGATCGTCCACTTTTAGCCATTCACGTTTAACCGCTTCGCTGTAGCGATTGTCGTTATAGTTTTCATCCATACACTCAGCCACTTCGGCATAGCGTACAAACAGTGCTTCGGCCCAGTCACGCATGGCAACTTCCTGCTCATTTTGCAGCAAGGTTAAGCCTGGCTTACGCCCTTCAAGTACTACCCGATTAAGGTTCACCTCGGTCTCTTTATAGCGCTCTGCATCAAACTTAGGGCTCTCGGTAAGCAGGCACGCCATCAGGAATACATCCAGGAAATGCATTTGCTCTTTATCGATACCAACCGGACTAAACGGATTAACGTCAAGCGCCCGAATCTCGATGTAACTTACGCCTCTCAATGCCAGGGCATCGGTGGGTTTCTCACCTGATACGGTGGGCTGCTTCGGCCGGATTGGCGAGTAAAATTCGTTTTCAATTTGCAGCACATTTTTACTGAGCTGTTGATAATGACCGCCTTCCCCGGCCGCAAAGCCGGCGTAATTTTTTGACGGCGAATACATTGCTTCGCGCAACAACTGCACATACGAATCAATTGAGTTATAGCAAATACGCAAAGAAGACTGTTCATTACTGGTGTAACCCAATCCGCTCATACGTAACGAGGTTGCATAAGGTAAATATAACGTTCCGCGCCCGAGCTGTTTAAAGTCCAGGCCGTGTTCACGCCCTTCAACAAAGGACTTACACAACGCAGGAGAAGCGCCAAATACATACGGAATTAACCAGCAACTGCGACGATAGTTTCTGATCAGACAAAAATACTGTTCAGACACCCATTCCTGAGTGGCTTCTACGCCTTTCTGACTGGCCAGGTGCTGCCAGAATGTGTCTGGGACAGAAAAGTTGAAGTGTACTCCGGAAATCACCTGCATCAGGCTGCCGTAGCGATTGCGTAATCCCATACGGTAAGCTTTCTTCATTTTACCGACATTAGACTCACCAAAATAGGCAATGGGAATATCTTGCGCATTTTCAATAAAGCAAGGCATGCTTAGCGGCCACAGCCGTTCATCACCTATATTATTAATGGTGAATTTGTGCACGTCTTCTAACTGCGCCAGTGTAGTATTAACGTCAGACTCAGGCGGGGTAATAAACTCAAGCAGCGATTCAGAGTAATCAGTGGTGATACTCTCATGGGTAAGGGCTGCTCCCAGCGCCTTTGGATGCGGCGTCATCGCCAGCATGCCAGTTGGATTTATCCGCAAGCATTCGCGTTCAACCCCACGTTTAATCGCACTGAGTGCAGAAAACGCTGAAGATGATTTAAGGGCCTCAAAATCGTAAGAAAGGTCGTGAGTCAGTGGGCGCAATGTCGATTCCATAATGTCGGTTGCGACTTACATTGGTTGCAAGACGGTTAGCTGTGGGTCGTATAATATCAAATATTTATATCGACCCAAGCATAATTCATAGCTCAACGAGGTTAATTTATGGCGCTCCTCCCCCGATTGAGCCACAAAAACACTGTTATTGCAGGCCTGCAGGGCTCACTTCTTTAATAGTAATGCCGAGGGTTTCAAGTTGGGGCAGGATCACACTTTTGTCTCCCACAACAACAATTTGCAATAACTCCGGATGTAAAGACTTAGCTGCCACGGCATCAATTTCAGCTTTACTGATGTTCAGCAATAGAGCTTTTTGTGCTTTTTTATAATTAACCGGTAGATCATAGGCCAGCAGGCGTCGTAAAAAGGCGGCTTTATCCAGTGGTGTTTCGTATTCTAATGCTTCACTCAGCGTAAAGGCATTTTGCAAATAACTGAGCTCTGCATCAGTGATACCGCGTTGCTTATAATGATTGATCTCAGCCAGCAGCTCCATAATACCCGCCGCGGTAAATTCCTGATTCAGATCGGCACCGGCTTCAAACCAGCCCAGGGTTTTACCACCATTAAACGCTGAAAATGCCCCATAGGTGTAGCCTTTGTCTTCACGCAGGTTAAGATTAATACGGCTGTTAAAATCATCACCGAGCGGAAAGTTCATCAACTGGGCACGAAAATAATCGCCGGTAGCATCATAGGGCATCGCCCGCTCAACCATTCTGACCAGGCTTTGAGCAGCACCAGGGACATCCACCAGTAAAATTTGTTGATGTTTATAGTCAGGAAAGTCGCCGTAATCAGCGATTTGATAGTCAGCCCCCTGCCAGGTGTTGATAAAGTCAAAATAAGTGGTGATTTGACCGGGAGTCATGTCTCCCACTACCACAATAGTACCTTTTGCCGGCACGTAGTACTGCTCATAAAACGCTTTAATATCGTCCAGGGTAATTCGGGATACGGTTTCTGCAGTACCGCCGGGAGGCAAACCAACACGATTATTTCCGCCCCACAATACGGCCGTTTTTACTTGTTCCATGATTGCACCCGGCTCTTTGCGCTGGGCAATGATGTTGTCGAGCAGTTGCTGTTTGATACGGGCAAAATCCTCGGCTTTAAACGCCGGGTTAAACAGTTTCTCTTCCAATAGCGCCAGGGTCTCATCTAGGTGCTCTGTCAGACTGGAAATGAAGACCTGGGTATACCGGCCGTTACTGGCAAAACTAATGGAGGAGCCCATTTTAGCCAACGCGTTCGACATGTCCTCATTAGAATAATTCAACGTCGATTCGTTCATCATCAGCGCGGTAAACGTTGATAAGCCGGCTTTATCCACCGGATCCAGTAACATACCGCCATCCAAATCCAGAGTAATGGTTACCGTGGGCGTTTCATCATTAGTAACCCCAAGTACCTGAATACCATTACGCAACTTGAGTTGCCAGAAACTGGGAATAGTCACTACCGGTGGTTCACCCGCTTCAGGCATTTGGCTACGGTCAAAATCAGACGTCGGCGTTTGGTCGGTAGTCACCTGCTGGTTAGTGGCATTCGCCACTACCTGACGCTCTGGCTGACTGACAGTGGCAGGTTTCACCGCCAAGGCGGGCTGACCTTCGGGCACAACACTGAGAACAACCGCTGCCCGGCCTTTAATATACCGATGGAAAACCCGGTATACATCTTCCTTGGTGACTTCGCTGTAACGCTCAACATCCTCGTTCATTAAATCAGGCTTGCCAAAAAAGGTTTCGTTATAGGCCAGGGTCGATACTTTGCCACTGACACTCTGCAGGCCATAAATAGTAGATGCTTTTATATTCGCTTTGACTCTGGCCAGAGCATCTTCGTCGAAAGGGCGACTTTCAAAGTCTGCCAGAATCGCCTCAATGTCGCTGTAAATCGTGGCCAGTGTGTGCTCGGACTCCGGCGAAACCAGGGCCACAAGATTAAATTCGCAGGCCAGTTCACTACAAGGATGAGAAACACCGGCCTGAACCACTTTACCGGTTTTCACCAGTTGCTCGTAAAATACCGATGTCTTGCCACTGCCCAGAATACTGGCCAATACATCCAGCGCAGCCTCGTCTTCGTGCCTTGCGTACACAGTGGGAAAGACTATTTGTACCAGCGGCAAATGCACATTGTCCTGCATGGTAATAAACTTGTTTTCACTAAGTGAGGCGGGCGCTGGCGGCTGAGCATTCACTTCCGGGCCGGCTGGCAAACCAGCAAAATATTTTTCAATCCAGGCTTTGGTCTGAGCGACATTAATATCACCACCGATGGATAACACCGCATTATTAGGCCCGTACCAGCGCTTGAAGAATGCTTTAAGGTCGTTAACATTCACCCGGTCGAGATCTTCAGTATAGCCAATCGTCAACCAGGAATAAGGATGCCCTTCAGGATACAGCACCTCGCCTATTTTCTCGTGGCGTCGGGCATAAGGCTGATTATCAATGCGCTCAGCTCGTTCGTTTTTCACTGTCTCACGCTGGATCTCAAACTTTTCCTGTGTCACGGCAGGTAGCAGAAAGCCCATCCGATCTGACTCCAGCCATAACACTTTCTCCAACTGATTGGCCGGTACGGTCTGATAATAATTGGTTCTGTCACGATTGGTGGAACCGTTAAGCGTTCCCCCAGCATCGGTAATCAGCTTAAAGTGCTGTTCGTCTGCCACATTGACAGAGCCCTGAAACATCATGTGCTCATAGAAGTGGGCAAAGCCCGTTTTGCCAGCTTCTTCTCTGGCTGAGCCTACATGATAAGTCACATCTACGTGCACCAGCGGATCAGAATGGTCTTCGTGAAGAATAACGGTAAGTCCGTTTTCTAACTGATATTTTTCATAAGCAATAGCAACAGGTTGTGCTACACTTTTTGTATTGGCAGGTGAGAGATCGGATGTCTGAGAGCAACCATATATTGAATGGGCTATCAAACCCAAAAGGACAAATCTGAACAACATTAAACATTCCGGAATTAGTGGATGAAGCATCCATCTGCGAAGGTACGTTAAGTTTACGTGACGACTTTAACAATAATTACACGTAAATGTGTACTGTTAAAGCCTCGTCGGCATTTTTTCGTATTTACAGATATATCGAGATTACAGGAACTTATGCAAGAACAGCCAATGGTAATAGATTTTGACTTCGGATTACGGCAACTTAATGGAAACCGTAGCCTGTTATATCGCCTGTTGCGCAAGTTTGCTGCTGAGTATCAATCTTTGGATACCCGCTTGCAAACCATGCTTGCCCAACACGAAATGACAGACGCCGAGAATCTGATACACACCTTAAAAGGCGTGTCGGGCAACCTTGGCTGCACGGCAGTATATCAATCAAGCCGCCTGGTAAATGAAGAACTTAAACTGGGTAAGCCCGAACAGTCCTCATTGAAAGAATTAATCCACCGCCTAGCTGAGACTATCCGGGTAATCGAAGAACTGCCAAACGATTCTGAAATAAATGTTAGCGCTAAAACCGCGCCATCAGACGAGAAACAGAAAACCTTTCAGGCGCTGAGTCAGGCACTACAGCACCACGAATACATCAATGACGAGAAGCTTAATGACTGGCTGACAACGCTTAATCTTAATAGCAGTGACCAGCAGGAGTTAGTCGATGCGGTGTCGTCTCTTGAATATGACAAAGCGCTGGCTATTTTAGAAGACGCTAATGCCTGATGACTGAAGCCATTCTCAGTCATGCCGATTTCTTCGTTATAAACAAGCCTGCCGGAATTACCATGCACGATGCTGAACACGGCATCCTGCAACATGTTTGTAAAACGCTGAGTGAAACTGACTTACATCTGGTTCACCGGCTTGATGATGGAACCTCGGGCTGTTTGATCCTGGCGCGCAACCGCCAGGCAGCGGCGCGCTTTGAAGTCTTATTTCGCACCCGACAGATACAAAAATATTATCTGGCGCTGGTAGAGAAGAAACCCAAAAAGAAACAGGGCACTATAGCCGGCGATATGAAAAACCGCCGCAACGGTCAGCATATTCTATTAAAGTCACAGCATAATCCTGCGATCACCCAGTTTTTCAGTTATGGCTTTGCCGATGCGCCACGTCTGATGCTGGTGAAACCTTTAAGTGGTAAAACTCACCAGATCCGCGTTGCCATGAAAAGCCTGGGCAGCCCCATTGTTGGCGATACCCTTTACAGCGCAGCCTCCGCAGACAGATTATATCTGCATGCCTGGGGCCTTGAGTTTGAGTATGCTGGGGAGCCGGTGAGCGTATTCTGCAAGCCGGCCAGTGGCGAGTACTTTGCACACAATAGTATAGCAGGCTGGCTTACCCAAGCCCCCCATCCCAATACGCTCAACTGGCCCAAATACACCAGTAAAACCCGAGGTGAGGACGTCTGACATGACAATGACTGTGAATATTCTCGGTAGTGGCGCTATTGGCGGGCTCTGTGCCGCAGGTGCACAATTATCCGCTACGCCTTATCGATTATGGCCAAGGGATGGTAGCACTGCGCTGAACCATGTGGAATTACTCAACGGAGAATCGGTGAGCCTTAAGCCGCTAACTTGTAGTGGCAATGCGCTCACAGCCGCCGATGTATTGATAGTACCGCTTAAGGTGACGCAGCTCAAAGAAGCGCTGAAGACGTGGCGGCATAGGCTACCAGTAGCGTCAGCAGTGATCCTGCTCCACAACGGTATGGGGGGGATGGAGCTGGCAGTTAAATATCTGCCGGATAATCCAGTGTTTCTGGCCACAACCAGCCATGGCGTACTCAAGACTTCGGCAACAAGCATCAGGCATACCGGCCAAGGTGAAACCATGTTAGGTTGCTCTCCCTGCCACACCGCATCTACGCCGCTGAATACCCATATTGCTGAAATAATGAACCGCTGTATCGGACCGGTGACCTGGCGCGATGATATCGAAACTGCACTCTGGCAAAAGCTCGCGGTTAACTGCGCTATCAACCCGTTAACCGCGCTTAACAATATCCCCAACGGCGGCCTGCAGGCAGCACAGTATGCTGAGACGATTACCGGGGTCTGTGAAGAAGTGTGTGCGGTTGCCAGCGCATGTAAGATAGAGCTTGAGGTAAATACAATCACCACTCTGGTATTTAACGTGATCGAACGCACCGCAGAGAACTTTTCCAGTATGCATCAGGATGTGGTCCACAGACGCACCACCGAGATAGAAGGGATCAACGGCTACATTGTTAAACGGGCAAAGAAAAAGGGTATTGATGTGCCCATCAATACCCTTTTATACAAAGCAGTACAAGCGCTTTAGCGCTTATTCCGCGTCCTGAGCCTGCACTTCCGGCTTCATATGCGGGAACAGGATCACATCTTTAATCGTTGGACTGTCAGTAAACAGCATGGTCAGGCGGTCGATACCGATCCCCTCACCGGCCGTTGGTGGTAAACCAAATTCCAGCGCGCGGATATAATCTTCGTCATAATGCATGGCTTCGTCATCACCGGCGTCTTTCTCTTCTACCTGCTTGCGGAAACGCTCAGCCTGATCTTCCGGGTCGTTAAGCTCACTAAAGCCATTGGCCAGTTCGCGACCGCCGACGAAGAACTCAAACCGGTCGGTAATAAACGGGTTCGCATCGTTACGACGTGCCAGCGGTGACACTTCCCATGGATATTCGGTAATGAAGGTTGGCTGTTCGAGCTTTTCTTCGGCCGTCGCTTCGAAGATTTCGCACAGATATTTACCTGCGCCCCAGATACCATCGACTTCCGGCTCTTTAATATGCAGTTGCTTTGCCATTGCCTTCAGCTCATCCAAATGCGCTTCGGGATCGCGAATTGCAGCTTCATTAGCCTCCGGCCAGTATTTCAGGATAGCTTCACCCATGCTCAGGCGGTCGAAAGGTTTACCAAAGTCGTAGTGTTTTTCTTCTACAACATTACCTTCCGTATCACGTACGGTATTCACCAGTTCAGTAGTGCCTAAGATGTCTTGTGCCAGTGTACGCAGCATGTCTTCGGTCAGGTTCATCAGATCGTTGTAATCTGCATAGGCCTGATAGAATTCCAGCATGGTAAATTCCGGGTTATGACGGGTAGATAATCCTTCGTTACGGAAGTTACGATTAATTTCGAACACTCGCTCAAAGCCACCCACTACCAGACGTTTGAGGTACAACTCCGGCGCGATACGTAAATACATATCGATATCCAGCGAGTTGTGGTGAGTCACAAACGGCTTCGCTGTCGCCCCGCCCGGAATAACCTGCAACATTGGCGTTTCGACTTCAATGTAGTTACGGGTGGTCAGGAAGTTGCGGATACCATTAACGATTTTACTGCGCACTACAAAGGTTTCGCGGGTCTTTTCACTGGTGATAAGATCCACATAACGCTGGCGGTACTTGGTTTCCTGATCGGTTAATCCATGGAATTTTTCAGGTAACGGGCGTAAAGACTTGGTCAGCAGTTCGTAGCTGGCCATATTCACATATAGATCACCCTTACCGGATTTGTGCAATGCACCTGCCACGCCGATGATGTCACCAATGTCCAGTGAACCATAGCGGGCTTTAATGTCTTTTTGCGTGGATTTGTCAGCATAAGCCTGAATGCGGCCAGTCATGTCCTGTAATAACAGGAAAGGACCGCGCTTGGCCATTACCCGACCCGCGATACTCACCTGGTTGTCCTGCGCTTCGAGAGCTTCTTTATCCAGCTCACCAAACTGCCCTTGCAGTTCCTCGGCGTAATTTTCGCGACGGAAGCCATTCGGGAAACCGTTAGCGCGACAGTTTTCGCGGATTGCGCTTAACTTGGCGCGGCGCTCGGCAATCAGTTTATTTTCGTCGAGTTGTTTTTCGCTCATAGTCTGTTCACTTAAAGTTGAGTTACTACAGCCCCGATTTCAGGCTGGCTTCAATAAATTTATCTAACCCACCGTCCAGGACGGCCTGGGTATTTCGGGTTTCAACGCCGGTGCGCAAGTCCTTAATGCGTGAGTCATCCAGCACGTAAGACCGGATCTGACTGCCCCAGCCGATATCTGACTTATTGTCTTCCATGACTTGCTTTTCAGCGTTTTGTTTTTGCAGTTCAAACTCATAGAGTTTGGCTTTTAACTGCTTCATCGCCTGATCTTTGTTCTTATGCTGTGAACGGTCGTTCTGACACTGCACCACAATACCGGTTGGCTCGTGGGTAATACGCACGGCAGAATCGGTACGGTTAACATGCTGACCACCGGCACCTGATGCCCGGTAAGTATCGATGCGTAAATCCGACGGATTAATATCAATTTCGATATCATCGTCAATTTCTGGATAAACAAACGCTGATGCAAAAGACGTATGGCGACGGTTGCCAGAGTCGAAAGGTGATTTACGCACCAGACGGTGTACGCCGGTTTCTGTGCGTAACCAGCCAAAAGCATATTCACCTTCAAACCGGATAGTGGCACTTTTAATGCCCGCTACGTCACCGTCGGATACTTCGATGAGTTCGGTCTTAAGGCCATGCTCCTCGCCCCAGCGCAAATACATTCTGAGCAGCATATTGGCCCAGTCCTGCGCTTCGGTTCCGCCTGAGCCAGACTGAATATCCAGATAGCAATCACAGGTATCATTAGGACCTGAAAACATCCGACGAAACTCAAGGGTTTCCAGTTGCGCGATCAGGCCATCCAACTCGCCCTGTGCTTCAACGAAGGTTTCTTCGTCTTCTGCTTCAACGGCCAGTTCCACCAGTCCGTCAACGTCTTCGGCGCCCTGCTCAAGGTTAACAATGGTTTCTACCACCTGCTCCAGAGCCACTTTTTCTTTACCGAGAGCCTGAGCTCGTTCTGGCTCATTCCACACGTCCGGACTTTCCAGTTCGCGGTTAACTTCTTCTAAGCGTTCTGACTTTACATCGAAGTCAAAGATACCCCCGAAGCGCTGCGGTACGCTCACGGATGTCCCGAATCGCATTTAGCACAGGGTTTACTTCAAACATAATGACCTTTTTATTGATTCATTTTTCAGGGCCCGGATAGTACCGGATTTGGCCTGCTTTTAACAGTCGTTTTGGATGCAAAGTGCGCACACAGATGCCTGTTAATCCTTAAGCTTTTCGGCCATGGAGACCACTTGCGAGGCTAAGTTGACTAACTGTTTCTTAGCAGTATCGTCAGTGAGCTTCCCTGCTTCGTCCAGCTTCTCAGCCGCTTTGGCCACCGCAACCTGAGCCGGCGTCACCACACACATCAGATTTTGCATCAGCATGCGCAATACCACCAGCACCCGCATACCACCAAGTGCACCCGGCGACGCCGCCATCAGACCAACCACTTTGTTTTTGTAAGCCGCCAGCACGGCTTCATCGCCGGCCTGACGCGATGCCCAGTCGATGGCATTTTTCAGCACCGCCGGGTAACTGCTGTTGTATTCCGGACTGGCAATTAAAAAAGCGTCGTGGTCGATAAGTAATTGCTTAAATGCCTGCGCCCGCTCCGGTATACCGTATTCGTCTTCCTCATCCTGATTAAAAATGGGCATTGCATAGTCAGCCAGGTTGATCACCGTGACGTCTGCACCCGCCTCGCGCGCGGCAGCGGCGGCATTTTCCACCAACGCCTGATTTAATGAGCCGCTGCGGGTGCTACCAGAGAATGCCAGTACTTTAATCATGATGTCTTCCTTATTTACCAAGTGAGTATGGCCGTTTATCAGCCTTACATTTTTTCTAACGTTTCGATGCCCAGCAGCTCCAGCCCTAGCTTCAGTTCTTTGGCGACCAGCGCCGATAAGGCTAAACGACTGTTGCGGGTGGCTTCAGGCACGTCACTCTTTAATACCGGACAAGCCTCATAAAAGCTCATAAAGTGGCTGGCTAAATCATACAAATAGCTACACAGTACGTGAGGCGTTGCATCCCGGGCGACGACGTTGAGTTGCTCTTCAAATTGCAACAGCTGTACCGCCAGCGCATGTTCCTGAGCATGTTCAATACTGATGGTGGCATTCAGTGCGGTGGGGCTCACTTCTGCTTTACGGAACAGACTCTGCACCCGGGTATAGGCATATTGCAGATAAGGCGCGGTGTTGCCTTCAAAGCTTAGCATGGTATCCCAGTTAAACACGTAGTCGGTGGTGCGGTTTTTACTCAGGTCAGCGTACTTCACAGCACCAATACCCACCTTACGCGCCACATCGTTCAGTTCATCAGCCGTTAAGCCCGTATCTCTCTCGGCCAGCAGCTTACGTGCACGTTCCACGGCTTCATCCAGTAACTCCACCAGTTTCACCGTGCCGCCGCTGCGGGTTTTAAACGGTTTGCCATCGCTGCCCAGCATCATGCCGAACGGGCAGTGCTCATAGGTTTGCTCCGGTTGCATAAAGCCAGCTTTGCGACCAACAATTTCAGTTTGTTTAAAGTGCAGAGCCTGACGGGCGTCAGTCAGGATTAACGTACGATCGGCGCCCAGCTTACCGCTACGATAACGCATGGCTGCCAGGTCGGTGGTCGCATACAGATAGCCGCCACCGGATTTTTGCACGATATACACTGCCGGCTTGCCTTCTTTATCAGCAAGCTCCTCAATGAACACGACCTGAGCGCCCTGATCTTCCACCGCAATGCCTTTCTCTTTCAGCTCGGCCACCACGTGAGGCAAGTCTTCGTTATAGGCAGACTCGCCCATGATATCTTGACGGGTCAGGCTAACATTGAGCTTCTGGTAAACTTCTTCGCTGTGAGAAATAGACACGTCGATAAACAAATGCCATAGCTCAGCACACTGCTGATCGCCGCTTTGCAATTTCACTACATATTCACGGGCCCGATCGGCAAAACCGTCTTCCTCATCGAAGCGGATTTTGGCTTCCCGGTAAAAGTTTTCCAGATCTGACAAAGCGGTTTCGGCCACGGCATTAGCGCTGAGTTTGTCGCTCAGGTGCGCCAGCAGCATGCCAAACTGGGTACCCCAGTCACCCATATGATTCTGACGAATCACCTTGTGCCCCAGAAACTCCAGCAGTTTAACCACTGCATCACCAATGATGGTGGTACGCAGGTGACCAACGTGCATCTCTTTAGCCAGGTTAGGCGATGAGTAATCGACCACGACGGTTTGAGATGCCTGAGCCGGTATACCTGAACGGGTATCTTCCAGCGCCTGTTGACATTGCTGCGCCAGCCAGTTATCGGCCAGGTGAATATTAATAAAACCAGGCCCGGCAATGTCGAGTTTACTGGCCACGTCGTCTAGCTTGACGTGTTCTAAAATGGTGCTGGCAATATCTCGAGGCTTTTGCCTGAGCTGCTTGGCAAGCGCCATAGCACCATTAAACTGATATTCACCAAACTCAGGTCGGCTACTGCGCGCAACCGGAACCGGCGCGTCGGTAATGCCCATGTCACTTAAGGCCTGAGAAAAACGAGAAATAAGGAGTGCGTGAATATTCATTGTAATGTCTAGTGCTCGCGAGTCGTTCTAAATTCAATATCGGGGTAGCGTTCCTGTGCCAGAGACAGGTTCACCATGGTTGGCGCCACATACGCCAGGTTATCACCACCATCCAGCGCCAGGTTTTGTTCCGCTTTGCGGCGGAATTCATCAAGCTTTTTATCACTATCGGAATATACCCAGCGGGCAGTAGCCACACTGACATGCTCATACAGTGCATCAACGTTGTATTCGGCTTTCAGGCGTGCCACTACCACGTCAAACTGCAGCACACCCACGGCACCAACAATCAGGTCGTTGTTAGCCAGCGGGCGGAATACCTGTACAGCGCCTTCTTCTGATAGCTGAATCAGGCCTTTTTGCAATTGCTTCATCTTTAACGGATCACGCAGGCGGATACGTTTAAACAGTTCCGGCGCAAAGTTAGGAATACCGGTAAAGCGGTAATCTTCGCCTGAGGAAAAGGTATCACCAATACGAATGGAGCCATGATTATGTAAACCAATAATATCCCCGGCGTAAGCTTCTTCAAGCAATGACCGATCGCCGGCTAAAAACGTTAACGCATCAGAAATCCGGATATCTTTGCCAATCCGGGTGTGGCGCATTTTCATGCCCTTTTCGTATTTACCCGACACTATCCGGCAAAACGCAATACGGTCACGGTGTTTAGGGTCCATATTGGCCTGAATCTTAAAGACAAAACCGCTGAACTTCGGATCCAGGGCATCCACCCGGTCGTTGTCGGTTTCGCGCCCCTGCGGCTGTGGCGCCCACTCCACCAGACCATCAAGCATATGATCCACACCAAAGTTACCCAGTGCGGTACCAAAAAATACCGGGGTGATTTCACCGGCCAGGAACAGCTCCTGATCAAATTCGTTCGATGCGCCCATCACCAGTTCAAGCTCGTCTCTGAACTCGGCAGCCAACCCTTCGCCTACCGCAGTATCTAATTCCGGGTTGTCCAGTCCTTTAATGATACGGACGTCCTGAATCGTGTGGCCCTGACCGGTTTTATATAAGATCGTTTCATCGCGGTGAATATGGTAGACCCCTTTGAACTGTTTACCACAGCCAATTGGCCAGGTGACCGGGGCGCAGGCAATGTTCAGCTCAGTTTCCACTTCATCAAGCAACTCCATCGGATCGCGAATATCGCGGTCGAGTTTGTTCATGAAAGTGATAATCGGCGTATCCCGTAAGCGGGTAACTTCCATCAGTTTGCGGGTTCTGTCCTCAACCCCTTTTGCTGCATCGATCACCATCAGACAAGAGTCAACCGCAGTCAGGGTGCGATAGGTATCTTCAGAGAAGTCTTCGTGTCCCGGCGTATCGAGCAGGTTAACCAGATGATCACCATAGGGAAACTGCATAACGGAGGTGGTTACTGAGATCCCCCGTTCTTTTTCCATTTCCATCCAGTCTGATTTGGCATGCTGCCCGGATTTTTTACCTTTTACGGTACCGGCTGTCTGTAGCGCTTGTCCGTAGAGTAGCACTTTTTCGGTGATGGTGGTTTTACCGGCGTCCGGGTGCGAAATAATCGCAAACGTACGTCGACGTTTGATTTCTTCTAACAGCTGGGTCATTCACTAAACCTGATTTTAATTCGGAGGTGACGGCCCAGTGCCTGAATGCCATATTGCAGTCAGCTTGTCTTGCAGCAAAACCAGGGCCATACGTTTTCGCGGGATTATACGGACTTTTGGTTTTCAATGGTAGTAAAGCTAGGGGTTCAGCACCGGATTTAGCGGTTTGGCCGATGCTGAAAGGTCAGAAATGACAACTAATGCTGTTGCAATAAATGGACAACCCGTTCGCGCAATACCGTGCGTAGAATTTTACCTGCACCGTTGCGGGGAATAGTCTCAGTCAGGGTCATATATTTGGGAATTTTATACCGTGCAAGATGATCATTGAGCGTAGCAAGAAAACGTTCGTCATTGGCAAAGTCCTGTTCGTTGTACGGCACTACAAACAGGTGACCGACTTCGCCCCAGCGTTCATCAGGCACACCGATAAGCGCACAATCCTTAACGGCCGGATGCTTCAGCACTACACCCTCAACCTCTACCGGATAGACATTCTCGCCACCCGAAATAAACATATCCTTTTTGCGATCGACTATGCGGTAAAAGCCGGCACTATTGCATACAGCCATGTCACCGGTTTTAAACCAGCCATCTGCCGTAAAGCACTTTTTGAATTGGGCTTCCTGTTGCCAGATCCCTATAAACAAATTGCCGCCCTTAATTTCAACTTCGCCCGCTTCGCCGTCACTGACCTCCTGGCCGTTATCGTCGGTTAGTCTGACTTTAACTCTGGGCGTAGCCAGGCCAACACAACCCGCGTTTTCATCCAGTATGTCAAGGTCAAACGGCATCCCAAATACGGTTCCCGCTTCACTCATCCCATAGCCATCAACGATGGGAATTCCATCTTTGAGCCAGGCACGGATTTGAACTTCAGGATGGGGCGCGCCACCGGTCAGTAAGGCTTTCAGGTTTTTAAGGCGGCTGACATCAAATTGTTCATGCTGACGCAACATGTTCGCCATTTGCGGCACACAAAAATAATGACTGATCTTCAGCGACTCATCGGCCAGCCGGCACAGCGTTCGAGACGGCTCAAACGCATCAGATATGACCAGGCTGCCGCCACAGTATAGGGCCGGGCGAACACAGGACACCAGGCCAATGACATGAAACATGGGCGTTTCACACAGAAATACACTGTGCTCATTTACCTGTCCCAGCTGAATCATGTTCAACGTGGTTTCCATCAGCGTTGCTTCGCTGTGCATAATGCCTTTGGGTTTACCTGTCGTCCCGGAGGTATACAGAATAAGTGAAGGCGTATGCTCGTTATACTCAGGGAATGAAGCACGTAGTGCACCACAATCACTAAACAACTGATTGATATCATAATGACTGAACTGCATAGCCACGGCGGTTTCATCGCCTATCAGAATAGCCGGAGTGCAGTCACTCATCAATGCTTCCAGTTCTTCTTTGGCCAACCGCCAGTTTAGCGGCACAAACAACAATCCGGCCCGGGCACAAGCTAGGTGCAAGGCAACCAGCTCAGCCCGGTTTTTAGACAGACAAGCCACTCTGTCACCCTGCTTTAACCCATTACCCTGACACCAGCTAACCAGTTGATTAATAGTGGTATCGAACGCGGCATAGGTCCAGGTCCGGTGATGAGTGACATCGTTAACAGCGATACTTCTTGGCCGTAATCGCGCCTGCAGGGTCACAAAATCCATAGCGGCCTCGCTTAGTTTTGTTGCTTGGATTTATCATAAGCCCCTAATCCAGGCTTATAGGTTTTGTCGTCGATAAACTGCTTAATGCCTTCTTTGCGACCGTCACTGTCGAAGCTGTTAGCGGCTTCCTGAGCTCGGACCAGATAGTCTTCAGCATTGTCATAGGTCATCTCTTTCACCCGACGAATAGCATCTTTAGTGGCCTTAAGTGCCACCGGATTTTTCTCAAGTAGTACATTACAGATTTCGGTAACCCGGGCCTTGAGTTCTTCAGCCGGTACCGCTTCGTTGATAAGGCCCCATTCTACGGCAGTTTTACCATTAATATTTTCACCCATCATGGCGTGATACATGGCTTTACGCAACGGCATCAGGTCCGCCACCACTTTACTGGCACCACCGCCAGGTAAAATACCCCAATTTATTTCGCTCAGACCAAAGGTGGCATCTTCAGCGGATACCGCCAGATCGCAACTAAACAGCGGTCCGTAACCGCCGCCAAAACACCAGCCGTTGACCATGGCTATAGTGGGTTTATGATACCAGCGTAATGCACGCCACCATCCGTACGCCTCGCGCTGAGCCGTACGTGTTGCACCAAGGCCCTTGGCTTCGTTTTCACGGAAGTATTCTTGTAAGTCCATGCCTGCCGTCCAGGCAGTCCCCTCGCCACTCAGCACCAGTACGCCCACATCGTCGCGGTATTCGAGATCATCCAGTACACGCATCATCTGCCGGTTGAGCTTAGGGCTCATACAATTGCGCTTCTCCGGACGGTTGTAGTACACCCAGGCAATCTTGTTCTCAACAATTACCTTAACTGTTTCTTCTTCACTTCTTTCTACTGACACGTTGGTATCCTCTTTCACAATATGATTAGGGTGCCTTCGATGCTCTGCACCGCAGAAAACAATGCACCCGGGTAATTAAATAGGGTAATGACCAGGCTCGGTTTCCACCGTGATCCAGCGCAGTTCGGTAAACTGGTCAATGCCAGCTTTACCGCCAAAGCGTCCGTATCCAGAGTCGCCCACACCGCCAAATGGCATTTGCGCCTCATCATGAACGGTTGGACCATTCACATGACAGATACCCGACTTGATTTGTTTAGCGACTTTTAATCCATTGGCAATATCATTGGTAAATACTGCGGCGCTTAATCCGTATTCACTGTCGTTAGCAATGCGAATAGCGTCGGCTTCATCTTTTGCGCGTATTACCGCTACCACCGGCCCAAAACTCTCATCAGCATAAATCGCCATTTCTTCGGTCACGCCATCTAAAATGGTGGCAGGCATCAGTACTGAATCCGCTTTCCCGCCAACGACCAGCGTTGCGCCTTTACTCACTGCGTCATCAATCAGTGCATTGACTTTTTCCACTGTTTTCATATCGATCACAGCGCCAAGCGGGGTTTTACCCTCGCGGGGATCACCGGTTTCCATCGTCGAAACCTTAGATTTAAAGGCTGCAACAAACTCATCAGCAATACTGTCGACCACCACCAGCCGCTCGGTAGACATGCATATTTGTCCCTGATTCATGTAAGCGCCGAAAGCCGCAGCTTTTACGGCCTCTGCAAGATTGGCGTCTTCAAGCACCAGTAATGGCGCTTTACCGCCCAATTCAAGTAAACAAGGCTTGAGATTATCTGCCGCACGGCGAGCAATAATGCGACCCACACTTGTTGAACCGGTAAAGTTAATGCGCTTGACCGGTTTGGCATCAATTAAAGCGCCAACTACGTCAGCAGCATCGTCCTGAGAGTTAGTCACAATGTTGACGGTACCTTCCGGGAATCCGGCTTCAGACAGCGCTTCAATAATCAACGAATGGGTAAGCGGACAAACCTCAGAGGCTTTTAAAATAACGGCATTACCACAAGCCAGTGCAGTAGACACAGCCCTGGTACCCAGAATGATAGGCGCATTCCATGGAGCAATCCCCAGAATTACCCCTACCGGCTCGCGCAATGCCATAGCCATGCAACCAGGTTTATCCGATGGAATCACTTCGCCACTGATTTGTGTGGTCAGTGCACTGGCTTCGCGTAACATCGATGCAGCCAGCATCAGGTTGAACATTGCCCAACCCGCTGTAGCACCTGTTTCGCCCATCATGGCAGCGACAAACGCTTCCTGTTTACTTTCCAGTGCTGCTGCTGCTTTTTGCAGGACCGCACGACGGGCGTTAGGGCCGACCTTTGACCATGCTTCAAAGCCTTTTTGGGCTTTTTCTGCCAGCGCCGCCATGTCTGCGGGCTTCATTGCTTCAGCCTCGCTGGCAACTTCACCAATCACTGGATTTAATCGGGTGAATTTCATTCCTCAATCCCCTTAATTATCGCAAGTTTGCTTTGTTAAAATTGGACTCGCATCTTGTGCAACTTTAGGTTGTTGCACTCGACCAAGCAGAAATACGGTAATAGCTGCGACTACTGCACCAGCTCCCATCGCAATGGCCACGCCCTGTAGCGATACGCCCTGAGTAAATAAGATGCCAGCCACCACCGGACTCAATGCTGCGCCACCACGACCGACACCAATAACAATTCCGGTACCAGAAGCACGTACCTGAGGCGGGAATGCCTGTGCCATTAAGGCATACAGACCGACAACGCCTGAGTTGGTAAAGAAGCCGGTAGCCGCTGATATCAAGGCAAGCTGGCCAAGCGAGTCATAGCCAATACCAAACGCCGAGACCATCACAAATCCGGCAAGTAATACGCCTACCAATAGTTGTCTTAAGGGAAGTTTGGAAGCAAATAAGCCCAGCAAAATGGCTCCGATGGCGCCACCTACATTGGCCCATACCAGCACCTGACCAGCCTGAGAAGGATGAAACCCCATATCAACCACAATTTTAGGGATCCATTTGAGTATGAAGTAAAAGGTCATAATCTGGGCAAAATACGCCATTATCAGTAACAGCGTGGTGGCCCGCAGCTGTGGCGTAAACAACGCTATGAAAGAGCTTTTCCCTGCATTTTGAGACACTGGCGGTAAGGCTGCCAATAGCGGCTTTTGCATTGCATGTAGTGAGCGATTAATTCGCTCAAGCGCATTGGCAGGTTGTTTGGAAACCAGGTACACCACAGACTCGGCGAGAAATAACTGCACGATAATCAGGAAAGCGCCTGTGACCAGGGCACCGAAAATAAACACCGATCGCCAGCTGTAGGATTCCAGCAACACCGAACTAATCGAGCCGCCAATAATCGCTCCCACCGGGTAGCCGGTAGCCATCAGAATAACGCACAGGTGACGGAACTTTTTATTGGAGTACTCAGCAACCATGGCATTAGTTGCGGCCAGCATGCCGCCAATGCCCAGGCCAGTAACAAAGCGCACCACCAGTAAGGAAGTTACTGAATTGGCAAAAGCAGAAAAACACATACCAGCAGTCATCACCACCAGGCAGGTTTGGATGGTTGGCTTACGTCCTATCTTATCGGCAAAACCACCTAAAAAGATGGACCCAAAAGCCATGCCGAGTAGCTCCATAGCCAGCACAACCCCCAGCTCTGTTCGATTAATTGCCCACTCAGCAGCAATGCCGGGTGAGGCAAAACTGATCGCCAGAACATCAAATCCATCCAGAGCGTTAAGCGCAATACACAAAATAACGGCAATCATTTGTTGCCTACTCATTTTGCTGTTGTCGAGGATTTCAGACGGGTGTTGATTCATAACATGCACTCTGTGTTTTTAGCGTAACTACCAGGCTGGTGTTAACACGGCAACTAAAACATATCCCAGATGTTAATATTATGTACCTGATTGTAAAATAGCAGAAGGTGACGAAATTATTGTCAAATAATGACAATAAGTATTTTTTGCATAAAAGAGAGCCGTGGTTTTAGCTCACCTCTACTTTATGCAATGCTCTGAATTTTCTTGGCGTTTCTCCGGTCCAGGCACGAAATGCGCGGGTAAACGCAGCAGGGTCGGTAAATCCGACTAATTCTGCAATTAGATTGATTGGTGTGGAACGTTGCGTAAGCAACACTGCGGCCTAGTCGCGTCTCACCACGTTTTTATCTTTTGAAAACAGGTGCCTTCATCCTTTGACCGTCGCATAAGTGTTCGGCTTGTCATGTGTAACGCTGACGCTACTAAATCAATCGTTAACAAGCCGTTTTCGATATCACTAATTAGCAAATGTCTGACTTCTGAGGTTAAGGAATAATCTGATTTGTATTGCCTGAAAGGTTCAAGAGGACATCTTTTCATAAAAGAACTCAATGAGCCCTCGCTTTGTTTAACCGGCTTTGATAAATAATGATCGGGGCAACAAATTGATAAATGGCGACAGTTAAATTCGTGCTCGCCGGGAAACAGGTAGTGGTACTCATGAATATGGGACGGCGGAGCATAATTAAACTTTACTTTGGTTAATGGAATACTACTGGCGATAAGCCAGGAGGAATAACGGTGCCAGGCCGAGACTGTAAGGTTTTCTATGTAAGTGGCTGTTAATCATAGTGATACACGGTCATTGTGCATAATCAAAACAGACTCATAGCCGCTTTCCATTCTGTTATTGACACCGTCCATTTCTTCGCTATCTGATGAAGCGCCAGACACCGTATTTGCATCACTGAACCGTCTTCCCGGAACGACCGTCTGGTCTTGGTAATTTTCCGCAGGCTGTATTTTAACGCCAGCTAGACGATTACCGTCACGTGAAAAGCGACGAGGAGGTACTGGATGACATCGATTTAACCCGGGAGCTAGAACAAAACACTAGTTACTCCCTTGGACTGCGGATCCCGTTTTAGACTGATAGCTGTGCTAATTGGCTTTCTCTGCGATAACTGTCACGGTGTAATTGACTTTAGCATCCGCTTTCAGCGCGTGGAGGTACTGACCCCCATGGTATCAGCATTGCCCGTGGAACAAAGGAATGGGTAGCCCCTAATGGTAGGGGGTCATGCTAAACAGGGTGATGGGCAAGGTTCGTTATGCCGATGTGGGGTATGTAGAAGCAATAACCGGAGTTAGCCATTATCCGGAGAACGATTCCAATGACGTTCGGTCTGCTGACAAATCATCGGTAGTCATTCTTGCCAGTATGGACTTTTAACGCAGACAGATATCACCGCGTTTGCTGGCCGATGGACAAGGACATCATCAATGCGTCTTCCCTGCCCTCATCTGATGGATAGTACCCTTTGCGCCGTTCCAGCAATGCAAAACCGTGGTTTTCATATAGCGTGCGGGCGGCCCGATTAGACTCGCGAACTTCCAGAAAGCAACACGAAGCTTTGAGTTGTTCGCAACGGTTTATCACAAAATCCAACAGCCGTTTACCGGCGCCCTGACCACGCAAGTCAGCACTGATTGCAATATCCATGAGAGTGACTTCGTCCAGCACTACCAGAAGGATAGCAAAGCCAATCACCTGCCCGTCATTCATCATTACCCAGCATTCGTAGGGCGAGGTCGTACAATCCAGAAAAGTCGCAATAGACCAAGGGGCATACTGGGCTTCAGAGTGAATAGAATACGCCTGTCTAGCCAGAGTTTCTCCTGCCAGCGAAAAGGTGAATTGCGCTAAATTCAGCTGATTGCGCACAATGCCTGCCAAAGCTGCTTTTTCTGCAGATGCGTGAGTTTACCCGGTTCAACAGGCAGTGTAATGGCCGCTTTAGACGCAGCGATCGGCGCTCCAACTTTAACCGGTGGGATTGGTTCTATCGCCAGGCTTCGCATGGCAATGATCAGATCAGTAAAAAATACCGGCGCCTGCTGCGCGGTGACTTCCTGCAGTTTTACTTGTTCGTCAGCTTTTTCAGGCGCTACAGATTTCGCAGTCACGCTGTCTTTTAAACGTTGCAGGTGGGAGCGTGCGGTATCCTGTGATACCGGTTCTGATTTACCTTTCTCTTCACTAACCGGCGACTCAAGCGCTTTGCTTGTCAGTTCGCTTTGTAACTGCCAAACGGGAATTTGCATTTCTTGTAATGCAGCAATTTGAGAATCAGTTAACGCAAATGCCATGATCAGCTACGGACTTTCTATATAAGGAAATAATTGACTGGAGTTTAACAGAATAGAGAGAAAAGTGGCAGGGGTGGAGGGACTCGAACCCCCAACCATCGGTTTTGGAGACCGCTGTTCTACCAATTCGAACTACACCCCTAGCGCGCTGTGAATTATACGTATGCACCTTAAAAGGTAAAGTGTTTTTATAATAAATAGCTAAAATCGCGTTTAAGCGCGCAATTATTAATCGCCACGACCAATTATTAACCCGGATTCCTTTCTGCAGCGGCGGTCCAGAGACGATTGGTGAAGTCGACTACCGGTAAAAAGGCCTCAACGCCTGTTTCCACTGTTGTGGTTAACTTGCCTGTTTGTTGCGCATATACCTCACACAGTTGTTGCTGTTGCTGACGGTTTAGTTCGTTGATCAGCACACATGCGGCAATGTCGAAGTAACGGTTGCCGGTTGCTGCATACTCCCAATCGACCACCTTACTGCGAGAGGTCCCGACTAAATGCGCAAAAGACAAATCATTATGACAAAAACAGAAGTCCTGATAATGGCTGAACTGAGAAATGACCGGTACCAGTTTATCTCTTTCGGTTGCGTAAGAGCGACCCGCTTTGCCCGGTAATTGTTCCAGATAATGTTGCCAGCATGGCAACAGGGCTAAGGTAGGCGCGGTTATATCGCACTGATGGATACTGGCCAGCACTTGCGCCAGCCGCTCTACATCCATAGATGGTTGCTCAGGCGTGTTAACCCACTCTTCAATCCAAACGCGTAATTGTGCATTATACGCGGTAACAACCGGGGCCAAGCCAATAACCGCTAGCTGCTGTTGCAGTGTATTAATTTCAGAGTAGTCCACCGCACTGAATGTAGCGGGCCCCAATAATTTTACCGCCCAGCTTTGCTCTGCGCTGCTCGCGCGATATACGCTATTGGCCAGGCCCTGGCGTATGGGCTCAAAGGTTAACTGCGAAGAACTACACGCTGCTGCAATATAGTCGCTTAACTGTTTGTCAGATACCGTTCTGACCATTCCTGCTTCCATTGGTTGTATCCATAAACTGAAAAGCCAACATACCCTAAAAACAGACAGGCAGACAGAATTAATCCACTTTGCCAGTACAGGAATACCGCGGCGGTGTTAATCACAAACCAATAAATCCAGTTTTGTAGTATTTTGTGAGCAACCATAAAAGTCGTCGCCACGCTGAACACATTAATCGCAGCGTCAAGCCACAAATATTCACTGTTAAACTGAGTTGCAGCTAATTTGCCTAATCCCACCGCAGTTGCTGCCAAGCCAAACACAGCCATTAAATGCCAGCTCAAAGGCCGGGACTGAACTGATTTATCTTCACCCGGTTTATGATGCCACTGCCAGTAACCGTAAACCGCCATCACCATGTAAAACAGGTTAAGCACCGACTGAAACGGTAGTGCTACCTGCCAAAACAGCCAGGTGTAAATAGCGGTACTGGTCAGGGCCGCAAGCCAGCACCAGGCACTTTGCCGGGCAGCGAGCAGCACATAGGCAATGGCCAGCACTACGGCCAGCCATTCAGCCAGCGAGGTCGCGACGATTTGCTCAACCAATTGCGAAAGGGTCTGCTCCATATCGCCCTACTTAGTGCTCATGGCATCAAAATTAAGAAATTTGGCCACAAACACAGCCTGCCCGACTTCTTCATGGGTTCGCTGCATTTCAATTCCGAGCACATGCATCACCTCGGTGTAGTCGCCATGCACCTGAGTGCTGGTAGAACAGGTGATGACAGTAAGATTACTATAACTATTCAGCCGCTCAATAAACGTCTTTATAGGCCCAATATAATCATTCACCAAGGGATAAAGCGATAATTCAACCATCACCTGCATAATGCGCTCCTAGAATTGATAACGAACGGTAACACCAGTCTGACGGCCATTCCCGAGTTGGTAATATGGCTCATCAAATTCGTAAAAATCACGGGGATCGTTACTGAATCCGCCAAAGCCACGGGTATAGTAGGTTTCATCAAACGCATTATTGATCCACAGCTGCGTTTCCCAGTCATCTATTCGCCAGCTTAGCTGGGTATGCACTAATGTGCGCGACGGCGCCATAACATCATGGCCATCAGAAAAACGGTAGCGATCTGTAAAATCCACTTCAACATTCCAACGTATCGACTCATTGATATCCAGCCGGCTGAGTAAATTAGCCGTAAACTCGGGCGCCTGGGCTTGCTGCTGCTCAGTTACGGTGGTCCCGTCTGCCCGGGTATAATCTTCAAAATAGGCATCCAGATAACCGCCCGAAAAGTTCAGGTTCCAGTTGTCAGTTGCCTGCCAGCTAAGCTCAACCTCAACGCCCTGGTTGGTTCCTAAATCGGCGTTACTGATAATATCGATAAATTCAGCAGAGCCGTCATCCCGATACTGCAGTTCGTAGTCACTGACCTGCGTATCTTCCCGCTTCATAATAAAAAATGCTACCCGGGAGGTTAACTGGTCAGCCAGCCGCCCCTTCAAACCAATTTCATAGTTCCAATTGTATTCTTCGTCATAGAAGCGGTTGTTAATCGACACATTCTGATCAGGGTTAATGCCAGCGCCTTTATAACCTCGGGAAACACTGCCGTAAACAAGTTGCTGACCGAACTGATAACTGACTGCCAGCTTTCCGCCCAGCATCGTGGAGTCATGCTCACCATTCAGGCCGTCGTTGTCGCCGTAAGAAAAGTCATAATTTTCTGCACGTAAAGCAAACGTCAGCAATAAATCATTGTTCAACTGGCTTTCCAGCTGACCATAAACAGCCTGAGTGATGGGCTGATAGTGACTGACGAAATCGCCGTCAGCATAAGTGTACTGACGGAGTAAATCTTCTTTATTATTCTTTACCCGCGCTCCAATAACCCAGGAGGTTGTGTCGTTAAATAAACGCCATTGATCGCCACTGACGAAGCGTAACTCCACGGTATTGGTATCCACATCGCGATAAAAAGCGTCGAAAGAGGTGTATCCCCACGGATGAAAGCCATCATAGGTCCAGTCTTCGTCATAAGCATAGCCAATATTGTGGCTGGCGTGGGTGACAATAAAGTGCAGATCGCCGCCATCCAGACGGGTTAGCAAGTTAGCGCTGACAGCATGGGTTTGCTGGCGGTCAAATCCGGGTTCGTCTGACAATGTTTCGCGGGTGTTATCCAGTGAAAATGCATCAAAACCGTTGTCGATATCGTACCAGCGATAGTTGAGGGTTAACGATACTTGATCGCTGTAGTCATAGCTTGTCGCTAACCGTATTGCGCTTTCGTCAATATTGTTGGTATCGTCGCGATCAAGAAAGGTATTACGCACAAAACCGTCACTCTGGTTATGCACTAACGCGCCGCGTATGGCCAGCTTGTCTGATACTGCTATACTTTTCCCTGCTTCCACGCGATAGCTGTTCTTCGTTGCGGCAGAGAGCTGTACATAATCGGCGTTGCGATCATCGGCCTGAGTAGATTTAATTAATACCGCCCCGGCCAGTGCCCCGGTACCGAACACCGTAGCCTGAGGGCCTCTGAAGATTTCGACTTGCTGGGTATCAAATAGCAGTGCAGCAGCGCCAAGTCCGGTAAAGTCAAAATCATCAACCATGATGCTGACCGACGGATTAATCGGTTCAGCAAACTGACTGCGCTCGCCAATGCCGCGAATTTGCACAAAGCGTCCCCGCGAGGCACCCGTTGCAAAACTTACGTTAGGCGCAATGCGCAGTAAGTCTTCAATGTGTGCAGCCTGACGGCTTTGAATACGCGCATTATCAATGATTGAGGCACTGGCGCTCAATTGCGCCAGGGCCCGTTGATGAAAATCGCCGTACACGGTAACTTTTTCGATGTCTTGTTGCTCAGCAGCTAAAGCGCTGACAGATAAACTCAGTAAAGATAAGGAAAACAGAGTTTTGGGTAATTTCATACTGGATCTCTTGTGCAATGATGACCAAAAGATCCGGCTTTTAACGGCAGGTGATAAGGCTTGATTGTAACCATCCCTACGCCGGTATTATCCGGATCAGGTTTAAGGGTTCCCACGTGATGGATCTCAGCCGTTTCCGGCACCCCTTGGTGAATGCATTATGAATGCGCGATGGAGTCTACCAAGACTTAAGAGATTTGCAACTGTTTAACAGGTTGTTGCGCAATGGTATTTACCCGCAGAAATAAGAACGCCCACCGTGACGTGGTGGGCGTTACTTAATTGCTCCCGGATAAAGAGCTTTATACAGACCGGCGGTGACGACGCCAGCCTGTTATGCCGAGTCCGAGTACTGTCAGCGACAATGCGGTTGGCGCGTTAACCTCAGACAACGTCATATCTTTAAAACGTACTTGGGTGTTGCCACATTCATGGTCACAATCGTTAACCAGCACGATATGGGTAAAGTTGCCGCTCAGGTAGTTATCCAGATCGATTGAAAAACATTGCCAGCGATCGTTGGTGTAAGAAAAATCATCCAGCCCCCAATTTCGGGTAATGAGGTCGGAACACCTTTGGCTTCGCCACCATCGCCAATGCGCTGGAATAGGCCGAGTCTGAGTAGATACTGATCACACCATTATGCTGCACAAAATAATCACTGTCGCCGTTGTTCTAACGACTCATTCTTTCAAAAGTTGTTGTATCAAAGTCCACATCGTAATTGATAACTCCAACATTGGCAGAGGCTGCCATACCGCAGGCGACGATTACTGAACATACTTTTCTGGCCAACTTCATGTTTTAACCCTTAACTACTAATCAATACGTAAATACTGTACTGACTCTGAGTAACCCGGCCGCCTTTGTAATCAAAAGCTCGTGGCTTTTCGTCATGGCTTCACAACAAGTTTGGCTTTGTACATCATCAAACTTCGGAATTAATGGTAGCGCAGCAGAAAAATCAAAATAGGACACATTTTGTCGAACTATAGGACAATTTTGACCGTCCTCACTTAACACCAGGGCAAAAGTCGTTATTATGGTGGGAGAATTGCCAGGGATACAAAAACTGATATGTCTGTTACCTATACAGGAACGTTTTGGTCAGCCGTCACACGCGCGTTATTATCGTTACGCCGGGATAAGAGCCTGACAACGGAAGATGAAACTACCGTGCTATCGGTGCTCAGAGACATTGAAAGCGGTGACTACCCGGTTACGGCCCTGAATGAAAAATTAGCGCTGCTGAGTAAGAGTGATTCACCACAACGGATTGGTCAGTCCTTACTGGGGTATCTTGATTTCAACAAGATGGGTACCTTTCATTGTTTTTTATCCATGGCCCGCGATATTAACGCTGCCCTGGATGCTTTGCATACTTTCGACAGTCCTTTATTTGAAGCTTCTGAAAAGATTCAAGTCAATAAAACTGACAAACGGGTATCCCTCACAGTAAAAGCCGGTATTCTGGCCGATATGGAGCCCTTTGTGGTGGCATTTCTGCTGGCGCTGTTCCGTCACCTGGCCGGTCGAAATTTCGATTTCCAATACGTTGAACTCGTTCACGCTCATCCAAAGTGGCTGTTAACATCAGTGAGTCAGGCCCAATGCAGTAACCACCATCCGGCACTGGCTGTCAGCTTCGACACAAAGTGGTTAGCCAGCCCGTCGTTTTTCTACACTCCAAAACTGCAACTTGTGCTGGTAAAAAACCTGCAACCTGTCGGTGAGGGAGGCTTTAAGCAAGACCTTGTTGATGCATTCAAACAATTTGATACACCAGCCAGAATTCGCTCTGAAGCGGTTGGTGAACTGTTGGGCATGTCTGAGTCGGTGTTTCGGCGCAAACTCAAACAAGAAAAACTGTCGTTCAGCGCCCTGCTAAAATCGCACATCCATGAACGCAGCATAAATGGTTTACTGAGCGGCGAGAAAGTGGATGTTCTGGCTCAGTCGTTGGGGTTTTCCGATCGCCGTTCCTTCGATCGCAGCTTTAAAGAGTTTACCGGAATAAGCCCTGGTCAGTTACGTCAGGTAGGAAGCCGACTGCGGTTCCAACGGGGTAACCAGGCACTGATCGAAGTTACCGAAAATCTGCCCCCTCTGCCAGAAACCATCAGTCATATTGTGAATCTATCCGACGAACAGCTTACAGTCAGCCGACTGGTAAAGCTCATTGAGCCTGATCCGGTATTTCTGGCGCACATCATTGGTAAAGCCAGTAAAGCGCTTTACGGTTCTGTTCCTCAATCCCTTGAGCAGGCTATCGGACGTAACCTGGGCGTAAACAACGTGAGAAACCTTGCGGTGTTATTCGCCGCCCAGCAATTCCTGACAGTACTAAGTGTCCATCCGAATATCGAGCGGCTGATAGATGCTATGCTGTTAAGTAATGCCTTATTTGAAGCAATTTTTGCTGGCGAATATAGCCGCGACGACAAAGCCCTGATTAGCCAGCTCATTCTGTTTGGTCCACTGGCATTATTGTTAATTTTCCATACCGAACACCTGGATGCTTCACTATTTTTTGAACAGTGGCAAAGCGCTTCCAGTTTTGACGAATTTCAGTCAGCCCTGGCCGATGAACATAATCTGTGCCTGTATGGCGCCTCGTCTCTATTGCTGGTCAGATGGGGATTTACCAGTAAAGTGAATCAGACATTGTGGCGGTTGTGTCAGGAGCCGAATGCAACAGTGAATCAACGGATCCGCTGTTGTCATGAGCTGGCCTTTAACCATTTGTGCTTTAATCAGGCCCCGATTCACAATGAACAACTCGTCGCCGCGCTATCAGAACAACAGCGTAACCAAGCCAAAGACCTGATGGCAAAATGGTAAACTACCGCGAATGATTCTGGCTGAATTGGTAGCCAACCCACAAACAGGTACAATAGCGGTTTGACGTGATAACTTTTGCTTCTATGCCTACCGTAAAGACGTTAACCGCGCTATCAGACTGGAATACTGCGCTTCAGCAAACTTCGAATGCTCACCGCCATCTGTTGGTAGTGAGCGGTTCAGCGCACTATTGCAAAAACGTTATTGACCAATTAAAACAATGCTATGGTGAACAGGAAACGCTGCTTCTGGGTAAGGCCCTTAACCCTGAAATTAACTCACTAAGCATTGCAGCCTATCGTCAAATTCTCGGTGCTGAATACAGCCTGGCGATTGTTGATGCCTTTGAGGCGTTTCGCCCCAATGCGATTCTGGCAGTTGCCGGGACGGTAACCCGGGGAGGCCTGATGGTGGTGTGCTGTCCGGACTTTAACGAGTGGCCCGTTTACCGCGAGGCGTCTACCGGCCACTATTTAAGTTACGGAGAACAATTGCAATTCAGCCATTTGCGAGCTGCTATCCTAATGCAGTTCGAGAACACCTCAACGGTTGCCATATTGCACCAGAATCATCAGCCCAAGTTGCCTGAAATTACCTCTGTCCATCCGCCGCTTGCTTCTTTTTCACCGTTTAGATCGGCGGAACAACAAACTCTTTTCAACCGTATTACTGCCGGCCAGCCCATTCAAAACGCCCTGATCACTGCCGACCGTGGCAGAGGTAAATCAACCCTACTGGGCATGATTGCCGGATACTATATGACCTCATATGGTCAGTCAGTGATCATCACCAGCCGGTATGCAGAATCAATCAACCAGGTGCTTGCCGGCGCGCTCTTAACCTGTCCTCAAGCAGCTCGAGCAGCTCGAGCAGCTCGTCATCGGGTAACCTTTAATGATACGACATGCCAATGGTTACCACTCGATCACCCTTCGCTGGCCACTCTCAATGATTCGGTGTTATTACTAGTTGACGAAGCCGCAAGCATTCCGGTTCCGCAACTCACAGCGCTCTGCAATAAAGCTAAACATCTGCTGCTTAGCACTACGGTAAGAGGCTATGAAGGCTCAGGAAGAGGCTTTATGACCCGTTTCGTCCCCTGGCTTGGAAAACACCGACCGGATATCCTGCATTATGAATTGCAAACCCCTATTCGTTGGTTTCAGGGTGACCCGCTGGAACAATTCTGGTACCGGGCATTGTGTCTGGACCTGACCGTTTCGGATTCTCCTGACACAGAGGCTGTCGATTATCAGTACAACGACCCCTTTAACTATAAGGTTCTGAATAAACAACAGTTCGATGGCCCTACTAACCGCCAGCTGCTACCGCTACTCATGCAAGCCCACTATCAGACCACTGCCGATGAATTGGTACGTCTCTACGACTCACCAGACAATAATACATTACTGGCAATCTGCGACTATCAGGTAATCGGCGTATTAAATTATCAGCAAGAAGGCGGTGCATTACTTAAAAACGTTGCAAAAGACATTGCCTGCGGCGCCAGGCGAGTAAACGGGCATTTATCAGCCCAGGGGCTAAGCGTATTATTAGCCTCTTCGGTGCTTGCGACTGCCACTTACTGGCGTATTAACCGGATCGCTGTTCTCCCGGGGTTTCGGCGTAAAGGCATCGCCAGCACATTAATCAGCAAGTTGCTGGAAAAAGCAAAACAATGCGCAGTGGATGCACTGACTACTTCTTATGGCGCAACCCCTTCTTTGACTACCTTTTGGAATGGCAATGGCTTTGTTCCCGCCAAACCGGGATTAAAGCGTGATGCCTCAAGTGGTGAATACAGTTTACTGATGTATCTGCCATTAAGTCAGAAGATTATCGATGTTCAAATGTTAATTGCTCAGCGTTTTAGTCAGGAGTTAATGCTCCACCCTGTACCAGAAACATTTGGTTATCCCCCTTCTCAGTGCGCTTTTGAAATGAATCACAGTATTCTAAGGTGCTCGTTAGCCATACTGGAGCAGGTCGTTCGCGGTAGTAGAAGTCTTCAGCATGCCCGCGGCAGTGTTGCATGGTTGCTTAAAACACAGTCAGATAACATCACAGATAACGAGAGCAAAGCTGTACTACAGGACTTTGTGACGAACAGTAACGCGCTCGATGAGTTTTCTAAACGGCACCGGTTGAACGGCAAACGTGAAACAGAGCGTTTTATTACTATGCACCTCGGCAATGTCCTTTCCGGGAAAAAGCAATAAAGATGAGAATAACAGAGATAAAAAAAGCGCCATTTAGGCGCTTTTTATTTAGATATTTATACCGCGGTTTTTCGCTTTTTGCTTGATGTAAGGCTCCCAGGCATTCGCATTTCTGCGCAATGTCTTGTCCTTCTTCGCTTCCTTAATATGCTCGTACGCTTGCTTAAAGTTTCCGGCATAGAAGTTAGCTTCCATTAAGCTAAAGTGAACTTTGCCCGGGTCTTCTACGCCACGCTCCAGAGCTTTAGAAAGAGCTGCGATAGCGCCTTTGTAATTCTCTGCAACCAGCAGCAGTACACCCTGCTTACGGTAAAATTCTGGATCAGACGACATTTCTGCCGCTTCCTGATAATACTGCGCAGCAGTTTCATATTCCATCGCCTGGTGATAGCTGTTCGCTACAGACGCCAGATTATCTGCTGTTTTCTCAATCTTGCCGTTCGCAATATTCTCTGCCAGTACCTTGGCTGAACGATAAGGCATATTGTTTGTTGCATATAATTGAGACAACATTTTTATCAGGTTAGGCTTTTCTAAAAAACCTTCGTTGTAAGCAATTTCTAATGTTGCCAAAGACTTTTTATAGTCTTCGATCATCAGATAAAACTGCCCTAACTGAACCCACCACTTACCTTCTTCAGGGAACGTGTTAACGATGTCCTCGGCAACCCCAACGGTTTCTTTGAACATCTTACGCTCATAGTACGAAGATAACTTCAGTACATATGGGTTTTTGTTTGGTTCTTCATACAACGCGATGGCTTTGTTAGCTGGATCGATAAGCTTGTCGTATTGCTTCAGCTCGTAAAAAGCGTTAGCCATACGAGTGTAAACTTCAGGATCTTCTTTACAAGTAAAGTCCAGATATGCCTGATAGTACTTAACCGCTTGCTCGTATTCCTTTTCCTGCAGACTCAGGTCAGCAACCAGCTTGAGCGTTTGCGCATGCTCAAGGTCGTTTAATACCTTAGTTTCCACCGAAGACACTAACAGCTCCAGGGCTTTTGGCCCCATGCCGTCTTTAGTGGCCATGATGTTACCGAGGAAACGGTTTACATAAGCTTTGTCAAAGTCTTCCTTCGCTTCAATCTCAGACAGGATTGTGATTGCATCATCAATCAGGTCTTCGTTATAAGCTTCAAAAGCCTTCTGTACTTTTTTACCTACACGCTCACCCACCAGGTTGGTTGTACCTTTCTCGTAGCCTGGACACACCACCGGTGCCGAGCTTTGCGCTGCTGCTGGCAACGCAATCGCTGAGCCTAACGTGAATGCCGCTACTACCAGTGACTTTTTAAACATTGTGGATTTCAACATGATTATTGCTCCAGTTTAAAGTCTAGTTGTACAAACATATTAGGTTGCTTAACAGGCTTGCCGTCAACGATCTTAGGCTTGTATTTCCACTTCGCCAGCGCTCGACGGGCTTCACGGTCGAAGATACGCTTGGGATCCGCATCGATGACATCGATGTCGTCAACCGAACCGTCTTCCATGATAGTAAACTGAAGCTTAACCCAGCCTTCTTTACCATCACGTGCAGCCTGCGGCGGGTATTTAGGATCGATTCGAACGATTGGTGTCGCATCACCATCACTCTGCATCGCACCAACACCACCAATGTTTACACCAACACTACCGGTATCAACACCTGGGATATCCAGGCTGAATCCGTCTGCATCCGGCTCAGCTTCTTCCGGCTCAACAGGCTCCATTTTAGGCGGCTGTTGTGGCGGAGGAGGAGGCGGCGGCGGAACACGAGTACGTGTTTGCGTATCCTCTTCTGGCGGCTGCATAACGATATCGATAACCGGTGCATCCGGAATTTCATCAACCGGACGCGCTGAGTTTTCAATAAGTTTAGCCATTATTACGAACAGACCAAAAGCAACGGCTGCACCGATAACAATAGAGGCGATAATTCTACCCATACTAGTTCCTCGCAGCTACTGCAATGCGGTCAATGCCTGCGGCTTTAACCTGGTCCATAACTTCAACAACCACGCCGTGTTTAGCCTTAACATCTGCCTGTATAAACACGTAATCAGTTGGTTGCTCCGTAAGTAATCGCTCTAAGTTTGCCCTGACGCTGTCGACAGACACCTCGCGTTTATCTAACCAAACATCGCCATCTTCGGTGATCGCAATGAAAATGTTAGCATTTTTATGTAAGAACGCTCGGCTCGCATCGGGCTTGTTAACTTCTATACCGGCTTCCTTAACGAAAACCGTTGTCACGATAAAGAAGATCAGCATGATAAATACGATGTCCAGCATGGGCGTCATATCAATCGCTGCATCTTCCTCTTCGGTTCTGACTTTTCGAGCCATAATCTCTCTCTCTAATGATACGGCAAGCTATCAACTAGCTTTTCCCGCGCAATCTTAACCTTCGCTTCGAGACGAGTACTGATAAACAGCCCTGACAGCGCCGCGACCATTCCCGCCATTGTCGGGATAGTTGCCATCGAGATACCACCCGCCATAAGACGTGCGTTACTCGTACCTTGCGTTGCCATAGTCTCAAACACGCTGATCATCCCAGTTACAGTACCCAGCAGACCGATTAACGGACACATAGCTACCAAGGTTCGAATGATAAGCATTCTGGCGTTCAGGTTATCTGAAGCCTCGGAGATCCACGCTTCACGGATTCTATGCGCATACCATGACTTAGTATCTGCACGAGCGTTCCAATCCTGAATGATTTGCTTTTTCAGTTTTGGAAACACTGACGTCAAATACCAGTAGCGCTCAATCATTAATACCCACATGAGAAAGAGCGCGGCAGCAACAGCGTATAACACGTCACCACCGGTAGCGATAAAGTCCCTGACCGATTCCCATAATCCAATCAGGTAAACCATATTATGCTTTCTCCGACTCTGCGTGAGCAGCAATGATGCCTGCAGTCTGCTCGTCCAGGATGTGGACGATCTGCTTGCTCTTAGAGGCAACGATGCTGTGCGTCAGGATTAATGGCAGTGCTGCAATAATACCTTGCGCGGTAGTTACAAGTGCCATAGAGATACTTCCTGCCATCATACGTGGGTCACCAGTACCGAACAGTGTGATGGTTTGGAAGGTAGCGATCATACCCAGTACTGTACCTAACAGACCCAGTAGAGGTGCGATTGCCGCAAAGATTTTGATAACGTTAACGCCAGAGTCAATGCTTGGCAGTTCACGTAGGATAGCTTCATCCAGTTTTAATTCCAGGTTTTCAGCGTCTACATTTTTGTTTTCACTGTACACTTTCAGGATACGACCCAGTGGGTTTTTATCTGAAGGTGCAGAAGGATTTTTCAGCTGTGAACGGATCTTACCACCAATCAGAGTCAGGGTAACCAGTTTGTACAGACCGATTAACAGGCCAATCGCCAGCATACCAGTGATAACGTAACCTACTACGCCACCAGCGTGATAACGCTCAGCCATAGTGGCTTTTTGCTTCAACAGACCTAAGATTTGGCCGCGTGAAGGGTCAGCATAGAAAGGAACGAAACCAGACGTCGCTTCACGCGCGCTTTCTGCTGCAGATACCAGATAACCGTCTGGTTGACGACCAAGAGGCTGAACGATGTCATTCTCGTCGTCGTAAGTCAGGTAACCTTCGTCGCCGATCAGGTTAAATGTACCAACACGTAGCACTTCCTGAGAATTAGTACCACCATCCAGATTGATTACATCAGTAGTGAATTTAACTACTGAACCCTGTTCTGTCATTTCTGTTTGTAAAGCAATCCACAGTTCTTCCAGCTCATCGATGTTAGGAAGACCTTTGGATTCTTCAGACATGCGGGCCAGGAACTCGTCACGACCAGGATACTGAGCACTTACAATTGACGTAGCGATACGGCCGTAGGCTTCAGAAGATGCCTGACGTACCACACCGAACATTTCACCTAAAGTACCGGTAGCCTGTTCTAACTCAGCCGCTTTATCGTTCAACGTTACTTCGTTGTCAGAAAATTGCTGTTGCAGACGGTCGCCACGGTCTTGCTCTGCTTTCAACTCAGACTGAGCTTTGCGCAGCAGTGCTTGCTTGTCAGCACGGGCAGATTGGAATTCTGCTTCGCGCTGTGCGTTGATTTTTGATTCAGAAGCACGGTTTGCTTTTACAGAGTTCAGCAGGTCCTGCAGAGATGCTGGCTCCTGAGCTACCGCAGTTGAAGACATAACCGCTACCGTCGCAGCGGCGAGTAGAGATTTAAATACTGGTTTCATTAACGCTTACTCCGCTGCTTTAATTGGAAGTTTGATTAGGTCAGCTGGGACCAAGCCATTAGCCATTTTAACGGCTTCATTAACAGAACCCAGGTACTCATCACCAAGTGCTTCCCAAGAACGGGTGTCATTGTTCCAGACCCAAGCGTGCTTTTGGTCCAGTGACAGCGCCAGCATTGCAGTTCGGCCAAGGTTGAAGAAGTCAACGGTCACTGCTGTGCCATTGTCGTCCAGAGTACCCTGGTAAGACGCAATACGTGTGCCGTATTCAGTTTCGATTAGGTATGCATCAAGCACCTGACGGAACTGCTCGGAAACGGTTACATTCGAATTAGCCATCAGGTCACGTAATCTTTCGATACGCTCTTTACGCTCTTCAAGACGAATTGGAACGTCCAGCTCAATGAATTTCTCGAGACTGTCGATCATACGGAACATCAGAGGAACGATACCCTGCTTGGTATCTTCGATGCTGTCGATTTGTTTTTGTAACGAGTCAATACCACGCTGCTGGTCAGCAACTAAGCTTGCCAGGTAATCATTGTAGATCTTCAGGTTTTCAGTTTCATCAACAACACCACGGTATTCTACTAACAGTTCTTGTGACTGTTCGAAAAGCGCGTTGATCTTTTCTTGAGATTTCGCTGCAGCCGCATGAATCTTTGCTTCTTCTTTCTGAAGATCGTTCAGATTCGTTGCAGAGACGACTGCGCTACCAGTCAGTGCGAATGCACCCATCATAGTAGAAGCAATAAGAGTTCTCTTGCTCATTTTGGACATAGTTCCCAACCAATTTCTTATTTGAATCCTTGCGACTTGTAATAAAAATACTGCTTCGCAAGGGGCGTATAAAATTTATCTATATTTAGGAAGGTAGTATTTGCCAGACTGACACCAATACTACGAACGTCTTATAGTCACACGAGATCAACAAGGGAGTCAAGTAACAAGCTCTTTACACCCCTGATATCGCGTTGCGTTTGCTCAGTGAATAAACAAATCTACTGTGTAACATATGTTATAAAACTTTCGAAAGTGTAAATATATTACAAAAGATTCACAACATCAGTTAATCAATTATTAATGACTGACGGCAAAGTCCGACCACATTCCATTCCGGCGGATTGCTGACAGTAACTAACATAATCTGTTAATCATCTGATTTTGGCATTAAAAACGCCGCATGTTGCATCCTGAACGACATTTATCGCTGTCTTACCATTATTATTACTGCTTCGTTATTCAGCAATTCAATAAACATTTTGCAATCCGACCACCCTATTCTAAGCATACTTATGTTGTATCTTTACAATACTTTAGGCTTAGATAGTCGGGGAAAGTGGCGTGTGAGAAGCGATACACTGGTCGTGAAATCGTTTCAGTGGTGCTGCTACACGAGGCCATGTTCAGGTAAACGCCGAAAACGGTTATTTTGCAATGTGCTGGTCGTATCTCCAGGCGGCAGCCCCGGACACTGTCTTTATTGATTTCCATCCACATCGGTATTTATCGTTACATAGCTTGTTGCCGTTGGGGATGCTGTTTGTCTCTGTTTTTGGTTGGTACGACTTAATCGTTTATTTGTACTACCAAATAGAGTGGCTAAGGTAGCTTTACAATAAGCTTGTTGCAAACACATAAATGGCTAAAAAGTGATTGGATTTGACCAGTTAGGCCAGTTCGTTAATAGAACAAAACAATTAGTTATACGAATCGTAACAACGTTACTTCAAAAGGAGGTCCACCAGCGAGCGGAATTTATGTCACAAAAAATCCGGCACCATTAATGGATACCGGATTTTTGTATTTTGATATATCACACAGCGTTACGATAAAACTATGTGACAGTTGTTAACCCATAGGCCCTAGAAACGGAACACTACGTTACCAAATACTCGGCGACCAATCACGTCATAAGTACCGGGTTCAGTATTTGCGTTAAATGCACTGTGGAAGTATGGTGGATCCTGATCTGTCAGGTTATTTACACCTACACTCACAGTGGCTACACCAAAGGTATAAGTGCCCACTATATCATGGTAAATAGTTTGTTCTGCAACAGCATCAGCAGTACTGGAAGCGGTTTGTAAGCGATCCTTTGCTTCAGCTATAAACCGGATCTTGTAGTTAAATGACCAGTCATCACCATTTAATCCGACATTAGATTGCCAACGCCATTCTGGGAATACTTCGAAGCCATTCGCAGTTCCAGCCAGTTCAATTGCACCAGTTAGTGGATAACTACGCTTATAGCTGTTCACCCATGTACCAGTCCAACCCAGGCTATAACCGGTAACGACGCCCATATCTAGATCACCTCTATAGGCTACATCTATATCAACACCGTCAGTTTTCAGGGTTCCCAGGTTACCGAACTCAGCAACTGCGTCACCTGGCGCATCGCCAAACTCAGCGGTATTATGTGGGCCTTGCTCGAACGCGCCACATGCTGCTGAAGACAGGTTCTCAGATCCCATACAGGCTCTGTACAAGTCATTGATATCCGGTTCACCGATAACGTTATCGATCTCGATGTTCCAGTAATCAATGTTAATCGCTAAACCTTCAACCATAGAAGGCGTAAGTACCACACCAATGTTATAAGAATCTGACTCTTCAGGCTCTAAGTCTACTGCTGGTGCAGAGGTGGTATAAGCTGCTTGGTAAGCATAGCCAATCTCGCTGTCTTCAGAAAACGATGTGTCAACCCCGAGGGCTTGGCAGTTATCGTATACCGTTTGGCTAATTTCGCCAGCGTCAAGTTTTCTATCACCAAATTCGCAAAGCGATACGATGATTGGGAATCCTGTTGATTGCCCAGAGTTAAGCTCAGAGATATTCGGCGCGCGGAAACCTGTTGCGTAAGAGGCTCTCAGGCGTGCATCTTCAGTTAATGAGTAATCAACCCCAAGTTTATAAGTGAAACTTGTTCCGGCAGATGTGTCATAGTCAGAGTATCGCGCTGAAGTACTGACCTGTAGGTCGTCGGTTACTGGCAAATATAGTTCGCCGTAGATTTCGTCAACAGAAAAACCACCAGATTGCGGGTCGTTAGCACCACCAGTAGTTAAACCTGCTGCTAAGAATTCATCCGGAGAATAAGAGCCTTGTTCGTTACGATGCTCGTAACCAACAGACCAACCTACGTAACCACCGCCCAGTTCAAAGGCTTCACCCGACAAGTTAGCTGAGAACAATTCCATTGTACCGCGATATATGTCTTTCAAAGAACCGGTCGTCAGGTAATCCATTTGCTCGTCGGTAATGCTGCCGTACGGACCAAATGGGTTCAGTACGCCAGGACATGCTGTATCAGCTGCACAAGCATCTGGGTCTACCGCTGTTGCCCAACGGTCAAAACGTCCATAGTTCAGCGTTTCATCAATGGTTTCTGCTTCTGAGTATGCGTAAGACACGTCCCAGAACATGCTACTACCGATATCACCGCGCAAACCTGCCACCATACGGTAAGTGTCCGCAGACTGACGGAATAAACGGCCACCAGATTCAACAAAACGACGGTTTACCCGTACTCCGATGTTAGAGATTCCCAGTGGGTTATCAGCGTTAACGCCAAACGGGTTATAGGGGTTTGATGCAGGTACGAAGTCGTTCCACTGCAGACCATTGTTTGGCGTTTCAAAGCTAGGAGTCACTGCAAATGACGCATCAGGTGCTAAACGCTGTTGCGACGTTCTGCGCGTATACAGTCCTTCCATATACGCTTCAACATTATCTGTGATTTCAACTTTACCAATAGCAGAAAATTGCCACCGTTCATTTGGTTGAATAAGTGCATTTACGGGTGCGTAATCATAGACATCGCTGTTTTCAAACGGGCGAGCTTCTCCGGTTTCAGCATCTACGATGTAGTTCTCAGTTGAACCATCTACCGGCACTCGAATTTTGCGGCTATTCCCAGAACCTGACCCCACCAATTGGAAGGTGCCGTCTTCTTGAAGTAGCGGGTATAGCGCTTGCAGAGCGAAATCTCGATCTGCCTGTTTCATTTCGTCCTGGTTATTATAAGACAGCGACATCACCATGTTGGCTTTATTACTGGCAACACCGGCTTTTACATAAAAACCGTCGTTGCGCGCCTGGCCGTCTGAAGTCCCCATACCAATGTTAGCGCCAGCTTCCAAGCCAACAAATTCATCATCGAGTACAAAGTTAACAACACCTGCCAGTGCGTCTGACCCATAGATAGTTGAAGCACCGTCTTTCAGCACATCAACGCGCTTGATCATGGCTTCTGGTACGTTGTTGAGGTCAACAGCACCGTCGCCGTTCACGTCACCAATCATTCGGCGACCGTTAACCAGCACTAATGTACGGTTGAATCCTAAACCGCGCATGTCAATTTTTTTCTGACCAGATTCGCTACCGTTGTTGGTTGAGGTGCCCATTTGGTAACCGGTAAAAGCAGGTACGTCTTTTAAGAATTCATCGATACTTGCCACACCGGACACGGCTATATCTTCTTCACCGAAAGAAGAGATGGGACTGGATGAACTGAATTCGGATTTTAAAATACGAGAACCTGTGACTGAAATTCTCTCTACGGCAGCTTCTGAATCCTGAGCAAAAACAGCGCTAGGTATTAGCAGAGTCGAAGCTGCACCTACGGCGCAAGCCAGCTTCACTGACTTAGCCAATTTAGTGTTTGTAAACATTAATTGTCTCCCTGGACCACTATTTACTTTTATGGTTGTCGCTTGATAACGACTTTTTTTAATAGACGCGGCACCTTTTTACAGACACTACGCTAATTTAAAAAGCAGACGACTTGCCGAATTATATCGACAAACGCAACGCGTCTCAGTCGATAATAACCAGATCGCACAGGAAGGGTCAACCAGGCGGTGAACTTGTATTCCAAAAAGTTCCGCCAGTTTACTAATAAACAATTCTTATTGTAAACAATTCCTTACGGCGTGTTAATAGATATTCACAATACCTTATATTTTTAACAGCACTTTTTTAAAGTGCATGTTTGCTTCTTGCGCAAAACCGTGCTCATTGATGATAATTTCAACATCCATATATAAAAATAAAAAAACACTGAAAAACACTAGATTGGTATTTTCAGAAGGTAACATCAGCACTAATTTGTGCGTAGCGAGGGGTTAGGAATGCCTACTCAAAACCATAGCATAGGCTTGCCTGACCATGGGCACTGTCTGCAACCTCGATAATAAGAGTAATACTATCTCTGTGCCGAGCTAATTAAACATATCGACTTTGAAGTGCTTATCCAGTCTGGTGACCTCTGTGCTTTATGCCAGGACGAGGGCGGCGCTTGAACCCCATAGAGTACGCTCCTGAGAGTCAAGGGTGAACGCCTCATAGTCATAAATGATTGGACTTTTTTTCACAGCCCCTGTCGTTAAACATATAATAGCTGTAGCTACAAGCCACTTTACCATCGGGCCCCTGATGGAAACATCAAAAGTATTTACCGGACGATCAGATTGCACAGCGCAGTTCCCCCCCTACTATGACGCTTTCACTGTTGGCTAGAAAACTTATAATTTTTAGCAAATGGCGACGATCATTCAGACAGGTTACCGTAGGCACCATCCATCAGTGCAGGAAAGTCTAAGTCAGTTGGCAAACCCGCATCGCCCTGACCTTACCGAATACAACTAAACCTTCTGAATTAGCTTAGCAGTGAGAACGGATATAAGTAGCATCCAGACTCCGTAAGCTGTCCCGGCTTTTGCGATATTCAGGTCAAACGAATAAAGTTTAATTCAAAACCCGTGATGCATACGCCTAGCATTCCACAGAAACTGTGTTTTTTGTCATAAAGACGCTCGACAACTGAGCCAGAATAGCTATAACTGAATACTAATAGGTTGTTGAAAATAGGAAATTACCGTGAAATTAGATGATGATATTCATAATTACTATGAACACCTGGTTTTGGAGCGCATTACTCAACTGGGGCTTGATAAAACCAAGTCTGGTGATTATCTGGCAGATTTGTGCTGTCTGGCGTTAAATCAGGTAGCACCGCGCTACATTCGTTACGAAGTTGATATGGCGTTTTATCTGCCACAGAGCGAGCGTCAGCAAATGGAAATGAATGTTGAGTATGCTATCGACAAAGCAATCAAGTTTCTGGATCAAGGCAAAAACAGAAAAGACTAACAACTGCCAATGAAATAAAACGAGGAAGATTTGGGTGGCAGGCTTCCAGCCACATCCCGGCACATGAGTCGTCTGCTGCGGCTGCTCCCTTCCGGGCCTGACCGGGTTCACAGAGTATCATTGCGGGAGGACCAAAAGCCCACCATAGAAACTTGTGCGCCGTGCCTTTGTTACGAGTCACGAGCGCGGCGCATTATGACGGCTTGTTTACTAAAGTTCAACCCCGCTTTGCAAATCGTTCTTCAGCAATACGATTAGCCACCAAATTAGTCGGCGCATTTTCAGCTTCAGCGCGCTGATAGATTTCAATCAGCGTATCGCCAATTTTTGCCAGGTGCTCACGCATTGCCTGGTCTGAACTATCTGCCTGCTTCTGATGGTAGATATCAATAATGCCACCAGCGTTGATCACATAATCCGGTGCGTAACAAATGCCTTTTTTATGTAGTACCGCCCCAAGCTCTTCCCGGGCCAACTGATTATTCGCCGCACCGGCTATAATTTTGGCGCGGATATCGGGCACCGACTCATCATTAATCGACGAACCCATGGCACAAGGTGCCAGTACGTCCACCGGCAGAGTTAAGATTTCTTCCGGCGCAACAACCGTGGCGCCCAGTTCTTGCTGAGCGCGTTCCAATCCTTCGGGGAAAATATCGGCCACATAAAGCTCCGCACCTTCGGCATGTAGCTGTTTCGCCAGCCGATATCCCACGTGACCCATGCCCTGAATGGCCACCTTGACTCCCTGCAGGTCACTACCAAATACATGTTTAACTGTTTGCTTAAGCCCGACAAAAACGCCGTAGGCGGTTGATGGCGCGGGATTACCTGTAGGGGTTTCAGCCAGAGCGTTGTACTGCGCAGACGTGCCTGCTACGTGGCGTGTTTGAGTAGCCACCGCTTTAAGATCGTCAACGGTGATGCCTGAGTCCTCAGCAGTAATATATTGGCCGCTCAAACTCTCAACAAAGCGACCCATCGACTGCATAAACGCTTCACTTTTGTCTTTACGCGGATCACCAATGATTACGGCTTTACCACCCCCTTGCTGCAGATTAGCCATGGCGGCCTTGTAGGTCATTCCTTTTGATAACCGCAACACGTCAGTAAGTGCTTCGCTGCTGTTAAGATAAGGCCACATCCGACAGCCACCCAGTGATGGCCCCAGATTGGTGTTGTGAATAGCAATAATCGCTTTCAGTCCGGTAACCGGATCGGAGTAAAACGCAACATGCTCATGGGCATCAAATTCTGAATGTTCAAACACAGACATTATCTTCACAGTTCCTTAAGACTAAAAGTGTATAGTAGCGCAGCCTCATGAGGACAAGCGTTGCGTCTTTTACGGCATTAAATTTACACCTTGCAAGCGCTTTTTTTTACTGCACCGCTTTCTAGGATGGTTATCCTAGTATTATAATGTAACGCACAATAACTATCATAATTACCGGAAGCCTCTCCGGCACAGGCACCCTCGATGAAATTGGATAAATTTGACCGCGAAATTCTGCGCGTTCTGCAACAAAATGCCACGATCTCCATGGCCGATTTAAGCCAACAGGTAGGGCTTTCTCACACGCCTTGCTGGCGTCGCGTGAAACGTCTCGAAACAGAAGGCATTATTCTTCGCAAAGTCACATTGTTAAACGGTAAAAAACTAAATTTAGGTGTATCGGTATTTATCTACGTGTCACTGAAAAATCATGATGGCGATTCGCTCACCGACTTTGAAAATGCCGTGCAATCGATTGAAGAAATTGTCGAATGCCATACCACCAGTGGCGAAAAAGATTATCTACTGAAAGTGATTGTAGAAAGCATAGAAGAATACGAATATTTACTTAAAACCAAGCTCACTCACCTGCCCTGCGTTGATCACTTAAGTTCAACATTCGCCTTAAAGCAGGTAAAAAACACGACCTCATTACCCATTAAAAATCAGTGAAGCAGGCGCTTCACTGATGTTATTTTTAAGGTGCGTCCGGTTGGTTTTCCGGTTGCGCCTTCTGAAATGCCTCCAGCGATAAACACTGGTCATAAATTTTGCTTATCAATGGAAATTCGCTCATATCCACATCAAAGCGCTTAGCGTTAAAGACCTGAGGCACCAGGCACACATCCGCCAGTGTTACGTCGAAATCGAAGCAGTACCGACCCGCCTGAGTTTGCAACCGTCTTTCGATAGCTGTCAGGCCGCGGGTGATCCACTGCCTGGCCCAGTCTGCAGATTGTTCTACCGATAAGCCATAGTCACCCTGCAAGGTGTTGAGCACCCGCAAATTGGCCAGGGGCTGGATATCACAAGCAATATCCTGCGCCAGTGAGCGTACCCGGGCTCTTTCCACCGTGTGGGATGGTAGTAGCGGACAAGGTTCACGATAGCGTTCATCAAGGTACTCAATAATGCTGAGCGACTGATTCAGAATAATGTCTTCATCATCATCAACAAAGGTAGGCACCAGGTGTGCCGGGTTGAGGCGGTCATACGCTTCCTGATGTTGCTGGCCGCCTTCCATAACCAGGTGCACCGGCACATATTCGTAGTCGAGGCCCTTTAAATTTAGTGCTATGCGGACCCGGTAAGTCGCCGACGAACGCCAGAAGCCGTAAAGTTTTAAGCTCATTTGCACAACCTTATTGTCATTGTTGTTAGTTTAAGCATAACTCATTTTTTAATTTTTACGCGCTGCTCAATTGCACCAAAAATACTGCTGCCGTTATTGTCTGCCATTTCGATGCGAACGATGTCATTGTTGCTCATAAAGGCAGTGGATGGCTGACCATCCCGGATCGTTTCTATCATTCTGACTTCAGCAATACAGGAATATCCTACTCCACCGTGCACAATGGCAGAGCCATGGTCAGTGCCCTGTTTGTTAGAGACCGTACCCGAGCCGATAATCGTGCCGGCACCAAGGTTTCGGGTTCGCGCGGCATGAGCCACCAGTTCATTAAAATTAAAGGTCATATCAACCCCGGCATTGGGCTTGCCAAACAATTCATTGTTATAGTGCGTTAACAGCGGCAGATGCACCTTACTATCAAACCAGCTGTCTCCCAATTCATCCGGTGTTACTGCAACCGGAGCAAAACTGCTGGCCGGTTTAGACTGATAAAAACCAAAGCCTTTTGCCAGCTCACCTGGAATTAATCCTCTGAGCGACACATCATTTACTAACATCAACAACCTGATAAAACGGCCTGCATGCTCGTCTGCGATACCCATTGGTACATCCGCGGTCACAACGGCAATCTCAGCCTCAAAATCAATGCCCATGCTTTCATTGGGCACCTCAATATCATCGTAAGGTCCAATAAAGTCATCACTGCCCCCCTGATACATTAACGGATCATGCCAGAAGCTTTCCGGCACCTCTGCACCACGGGCGCGTCTGACCAGCTCAACGTGATTAACATAGGCGCTGCCATCGGCCCAGTGGTATGCGCGTGGCAGTGGGGAATGACAAGCATGAGGGTTAAACTTGTCGCCTAATAGCTCACCTTTACAAAGGGCCTGATAGCGCTCATTGAGGGCGGGAAACAACTCATCCCATTTATCCAGTAGCTGTTGCATGGTGTGCGCCACCGGCGCAGCGCTGCAGGTGAGTGTTAAGTCCCGGCTAACCAGCATTAACTGGCCATCCCGGGTATTATTTTTATAGGTTGCTAATTTCATATTATTTTCCTGTTACCCTCTCCAGCTATACACGTAATTGGCGTTTTCTACCGACTGCGCTGCCGCGGTCATTTCCAGCGCATCGCGGGTATCGAGCATCACTGCGACTTCATCAGTAAAGGTTTTGGCATGGGCCTGCCCGGCGGCAAATGCTTTCGGATGCGGACCATGGGTAAAACCAGCTGGATGAAACGTCACCATTCCCGCTTCAATATTATCGCGACTGAAGAAGTCGCCAGCATGGTAAAAAAGCACTTCATCAAAGTCGTCGTTACTGTGATAAAACGGCACTTTCAGGGCCCCTGGATCGCTTTCAATCGGACGCGGCACAAAAGTACACACCACAAAACGTTTGGCTACAAATGTAGTATGTGCCGAAGGTGGCAGATGATAACGATGACTCATAAGCGGGCGAATATCGCGCCAGTTAATTTTCATTACAGTTAAATCACCATGCCAACCCTGTGCATCCAGAGGATTAAATGGATAGGTAATTCGTGACAGGCGGTGGTGACGCTTTACGTCTACCCGCCAGGTGTTTTCATCCTGCTGGGCCAGAAACGTGTCATTAATACGAGGATGTTCGAGCATAGCTGGATCGAAAACGGCATGCTGGCCTACCATACCTTTCTCTGGTAACTGGTAGCTGTCGTCGGTGGCTTCTATCATCAGCAACTGCATCGGGCTTACCGGTGTTAACCGCCACATTGTCGAGCGTGGTATAACGATGTAATCGCCCTCGTTCACGACCATGTGACCATAATCACAAAACAACTCACCTTGCCCCTGATGCACAAACAGTAAGTCATCGCCGTCGGCATTACGCGCCAGTTCAGTCATGGGTTCATTGCAATGCCAGAAACGATACTGACAATGCGCATTATGCAGGATCACTGGCGCCGAAAAGGGCGAGCGCGCCTGGGCCAGATTATTGAGCTGATTCAGATCCATGGCTCTGGGCCGCAGTTCGCCTTCCCATTCCACCCACCCTGTCGGCGGATGTTTATGATGGATATGCGAGGCCGGGCCAAAAAAGCCGTCGCGGCCAACTTCCCGTTCGTATATGGCCTGTTCAGGTAAGTCAGCATGGGCCTGCCGGGAATGCAGGCCTTCCTTGAGCGGAAAACGCGCCGGATTACGCATTGCCATCCTCAACATTCAGCACGCCACGACGAATCTGATCCTGTTCGATACTTTCGAACAACGCCTTAAAGTTGCCTTCACCAAACCCTTCATTGCCTTTGCGCTGAATAATTTCGAAAAATACCGGACCGATAACAGTATCGGTGAATATTTGTAGCAAAATGCCGTCTTTTTCCGGCGCACCGTCAATCAGGATCCGCAAATTCTTTAATTGCTCAATGGACTCACCGTGCCCTTTAACTCTGTCGTTAACGGCTTCGTAGTAGGTATCCGGCGTGTCCATAAACGCCAGACCACGATGCTTTAAATCCGTAACAGTTTGGTAGATATCGTCGGTGGCCAGCGCAATGTGCTGAATACCTTCACCGTTATACGCTTTGATGAACTCTTCGATTTGCGAGTGGTCATCCACCGACTCATTAATCGGAATACGGATTTTGCCACAGGGGGATGTCATGGCTTTACTTACCAGTCCGGTAAGTTTACCTTCGATATCGAAATAGCGAATTTCACGGAAGTTGCCTATATTCTCGTAAAATTCTGCCCAGACAGCCATGTTGCCACGTTTTACGTTGTGCGTGAGGTGATCCACCAACTTCAGGCCGGCTCCTGCTCTGTCCATACGTTCCTGCCAGTCAGGGTAGAAACGGAAGTCCACATCATAAATGCTCTGCTTACCATACAAATCAACAAAGTACAGCGTACTTTCGCCAATGCCGTAGATAGCCGGAATATTCAGTTCCATGGGCCCTAAGTTGCCGTGGAACGCTTTGCCGCCATGCTGTTTCGCATGCTCAATAGCTGACCGGGCATCTTTCACACGGAATGCCATACCACAAACACTTGGTCCACGCAGGCGAGCGAATTCTTCTGCCTGGGAGGCAGGTTCCGCGTTGACGATAAAATTAATATCTCCCTGACGATATAACCACACACGTTTCGATTTATGTTCAGCCACCTCGGCGAAGCCTAACGAGCTGAATAAGTGTTTTAGCGCCTCAATACCTTCTTCATCAGCCGCAGTATATTCAACAAACTCAAAGCCATCGGTACCCAGAGGATTATAATTATTGCTATTCGCCATGTTCACTCTCTCCACTTAACAATTATGCAACATATATAACCAGAGAAACCGCTTTGCGAATAGCACCGGGAGACTCAGACCGAATTCATAACGTTTACATTTTTTGTAAACAAAACATAACGCTAGCAATGTGCATAAAAACAGACGAGCAGAAACGCAGACGGGCCGCCTCTGGCAGCCCGTCCTGAACTGTTTTAGATGTAACTAAAGTTTTACAGTGGTCTTGTTGATGCCGTACTCGCGCAGCTTATTAGCAATGGCGGTGTGGCTAAGCCCCAGTTTTTTCGCCAGTTGTCGGGTGCTGGGATAAGAAGGGTAAAGTTTACGCAGCAAATCCCGTTCAAATTTTTTCACCTCTTCGTCGAGCGTACCTTCGAAGTTCTCATCAACGTATGTCATGCTCGGCGTACAACTGGGCAACTGAATATCCTCTTTGGTGATTTCGTTACCATCCAATAAAGACAAGGCTCTGAACAGTGCATTCTGCAATTGGCGGACATTGCCCGGCCAGGGATACTGCTGCAGAAAATCCACGCAAGACTTGCTCAGTTTGGCAGGCCTGCGCCCCAGCTTGGCGCTGTGCTGTAAAATGAAGGATTCGGATAAAGGCACAATGTCTGAACGACGTTCACGCAACGCCGGCACGACCAATCCGAGCACGTTAAGGCGGTAATACAACTCCTTGCGGAACTTACCGTCATCAACCAATTGGCCAAGGTCCTGGCAGGTGGTACAAATAAAGCGCACATCTACCGCAACCGGGTTCACATCCCCGACCCGACGAAACTCACCGTCTTCCAGTACCCGCAACAACTTAGCCTGCAGGTGTACCGACATATCGGCAATTTCATCCAACAGCAAAGTGCCGCCTGCAGCCAGTTCTAACAGACCGGCCTTACCTTCTGTTTGATTAAACGTGCCGGCCGCATAACCAAACAATTCTGTTTCAGCCACATTATCGGGCAACGCCCCACAGTTTAGCGCCAGAAACGCTTTGTCTGCGCGACGGCTACTTTGGTGACAGGCTTTAGCCAGCATTTCTTTACCGGTGCCGGTTTCACCAAAAATAAGAATGGGCGCATCCAGATCGGCAATGCGTTTTGCCTCACTGATCGTTTGCTGCATAACCGGTGACTGAGTAACCAGCTTATCGAAACTATCGGTCCCGTGCTGATGGAAGACGTTAATTTGCTGACCCAGCCTGATTTCGGATTTAAGCATCACCACGGCGCCGGCCAGGATCGTGGTCTCGGCGGCATCCGGTACCGTAATCGGTAAAATATCGGCAACAAAATCCTGCTGGATAAACTTCACCTTGGTACTCTTATGATCCGGCGCTTTGCCCTCCAGCCAACGTCCAAAATTAAAACCTTTTACATACTCACTGATTTCGGTATTTAGCAGTTCGTTAATATCCATCTCCAGGCCACTGGTGACCGCGTCGTTACACAACAACAGCTTACCTTTGTTATCAATGGAGAACACCGGATCCGGTAAGGTTTGCACGATCGCCGAAAGTTGATTGCGTTCCCGCTCACCTGGCATAAACAAAGTGGTTTTTACGTCTTCGATACCCTCAATACGACGTATTTTAGGCATTAAGTGCTGAAAATCTTCAAATTTAATATTGGGGAAATTAAGGAAAATTTTGCCGCCCTCATCAATCTCGATCCCTCTGAGATCAATGTTATGGGTGACCAATATATCCAGCACATCCTGGGTGATCCCGAGACGGTCCTGACAGCTGATTTCTAAACGCATTGAACACTCAATAACTGTAAACTATATTTTACAAGATATCACAATATCATTACTTTTAAAGTTTAATACGCGAAAGTTGCGCTAATTGGTTAATTACTCAACAAATAGCGCAAAATAAAGTTGAAGCAGACACCTGATTAGTATTAGCCCGCCTTTTGTTTAGGTGTGAAAAGCGGCTCAAACAGGCCCAGTTGGCGAGCTTGATCTACCAGCGGCATAATGTCCATTTTGGATATTTCCATTAATTGGCTGAAGTTTTTCAGGACGTAGTAAAGCGGTTGTAAAATATCAATCCGGTATGGGGTTCGCAGAGCATCGAGCACTTTAAGCGGATGCCGCACCGCCACATCACTCTCCAGAGCGTAGCAGGTTTCTTTCGGTGAACTGAGGATACCGCCACCGACAATCCGTAACTCCCCCTCTTCTTTAACCAGTCCAAACTCGACCGTAAACCAGTACAAGCGCGCCAAAAACACTCTTTCTTCTTTACTGGCATTCAATCCAAGTTTGCCGTAGGTCTCAGTAAAGGCAGCAAAGGATGGATTAGTTAGCAGCGGGCAATGACCCATTACCTCATGAAAAATATCCGGTTCCTGAAGGTACTGGAACTCCTCACGGCTGCGAATAAAGGTTGCCACCGGAAAACGTTTACTGGCAAGCAGTTCGAAAAACTCTCCAAAACTGATTAAGGCCGGTACTGCGGCGGTCTGCCATCCGGTGGATACCTTTAGCACACGGTCGATATCCGGTAACTGAGGGATGGCCTGAGAAGAAAGCCCTAACATGTCCAGGCCATTAAAGTATTCCTTGCAGGCGCGCCCGGGTAGCAGGGCCATCTGGCGTTGATACAACTCGCCCCAAATGGCGTTTTCCTCATTACTCCATTGAATTATTCCGTTAATGTCTGGATTTTTTGAATTATATTTTGATTGTTTAGACATAGACCAAATTTGGTTATTAAAGACCGTTCAAGTTTACCCCTTTAAACGTCACACTAAACCATTAGGATGAGGATACACCGCCCCAGGATGTAACATTAATTTTACAAATTGATTTTCACAGAGCACTTGTCTGAGCATTTAAAACGTCCCAACAGGTTGTTTATGCGGGCTTATCTATAACGGCGCAAATATCAGAAAAACAATGTTAAAAATAAAAACCACTTTATTGGCCATGGGCATAATGACGGTACTGGGCTGCAGCGAAAGTACCGTTACTACTCAACAAACCACTATGGCCGCAGAAGCAGCCTCCACACCGGCTGTTGAGAATGAATCAGCGTCACTGAGTGTGGATTATGAAAGCTATGAGCTGGAAAATGGCCTGACGGCAATAGTACATGTTGATAAGTCCGATCCCCTCATGGCCATGGCCACCGTGGTGCACATTGGTTCAAACTGGGAAAAGCCCGGCCGTACGGGCTTTGCCCACTTCTTTGAGCACATGTCATTTAACGACTCAGAAAATGTGCCTAAAGGGGCCAACCGTAAAATGCTTCCCGAGCTGGGTGGTGCCCCTAATGGCGGCATCTGAATTGATACTAATGAGATTGCTGGCCGTTTTGCGATTAACGAACAAGCCAATTCCAATGTACCACTCAACAAATGTACTCGGGTATCCAGCAAGCCCTTGATGACTTTGCTGAAAACGGGTTTATTGAGCAGGATATTGCCAATATTCAGGCTGTGAGTCGCAATAACATCATACGCGTATTCAATCAGTACGTGTATAATCAACCAGCTATCGTGACATCCTTCGTAACTAAGGGCCAGCCGGCTCTGGTACTCACCGGTTCCAGCAGAGCGCCGGTGGAAGAAGAAATCGTTGCTGGCAACGAGCCGGAGTTTGAAGAAAAGCCGGTAGAGTTTACCAAAACGTCCACTGTACACGACCGCCCAGCCCCCGCTGGCGAAGCTGCCTGCGCTTACCACGCCAGACATCTGGCATTAATCGCTGGACAATGGCGTGAAGGTCATTGACATTACCAGCAACGAACTGCCAGTGGTTAATTTCTCACTGACCATCAATGGTGGACAATGGCTGGATCCAAAAGGAAAAGCTGATACTGCAGCGCTGAAGGCGCAATTACTCAACGAAGGCACGACGCATAAAACACCACAGGAACTTGAACAGGTAATTGGCCAGTTAGGCGCACAACTTTCCATCTCTGCTGATCGTGAAAACATTGAACTATCCGGACACGTATTAGCCAAGCATTACCCGGCCTTGATGGAGCTAACAGCGGAAATGCTGTCATCACCACGTTGGGATGAGAATGAATTTGAGCGCCTTAAGTCGACGAGCCTGACCCGGATTAAACATGACGAAGGTGATGCAGCGCAATATCAGGTCCCCTTTATTGTGGCCTCTCAGGTGCGAACCAATGTTACTTTGAAATCACTCCGAATTTTCAAAGAGCTGATAGGTCAGTATCAGTCAACCTATCAGGAAGAAGATTCGGCCACCGCCCAAAATAGGATAATAAAGCTAACTAAAGACGCTTTGAGACCCTGGATAGTCAGCTAAATATGCTCGAAGAAATCAGCCGTCAGGGTTAAGAAGACAACTACATTGCTACCCAGCAGGACTTTGTGCAGAACGCTTCGCTGGATGATATTCATCAGGTCATTAAGCAACACCTCAATGAACAGCAGATGATATATCTGGTGGTTGGTGATGCCGCCACACTGTTTGAGCGAATCAAAGAACTCGGCTACGGTGAGCCGGTGGAACTGGATATATACAGCAACCCCGTAAACCCAATCTAAAACAAATAAAGGGGTCAGAGTCTATTAATGGCTAACAATAATGGACTCTGACCCCTTTATTTTTGTGTATTTTACAGCCGGCTAATTTCACGATTTAGCTGATACTCACGTGATGTCACGTAGGTTTCCATTTTACGCAACCGCGATTCAATGGTTTGAAAACGATTGGTAATATCATGAAACGCCTGACGAGGAGGCTCTCCTGCCTGCCATACACGAGTTTTCACTTCCACTTTGTCGTTATTACCAGTAACGGAATTTCTCCAACCCTTGCCACTTACTTCGATCGGCTGACTATAATTCATTGCTTCAGGGTTTTGCGGCTTTTTGTCAAAAATGAACCAACACGCCACATAGCTTACCAGAACAAATGGACCGGCCAGTAAGAAAAATGCGGTTACCGTCAGAATTCGTACCAGCCACACTTCTAAACCGAAGTACTCAGCGATGCCGGCGCAAACGCCGGCTATGCGACCGTGCTTGGCATCACGGTAAATGGTTTTCTTACTGTTCATGCCCGGTTCCTCCATTCAGGTGCTTCTGAGTCTAAAATAGCCTCCAGCGTTTGAATTCGCTCTGACATCGCTTCCGCTTTGCCCGCCAGCTCCTGCAATGCCACCTGCTCTTCAGCTGACAGTCCCTGGCTGACTTGCTTTTTACTGCGGTAATGCAGGATTAGCCAGATAGGGGCTACAAAAATCAAAAAGATGATCAGTGGTGCCAGTATGAGTGCAACAATATCTCCGTCCATTTTAATACCTCCGGTCAGAAGTGCTGAGTTCCCCCCAGCCAATAAATTATAATCAGTTATTTAGATTTTGCTGTCTTTGCAGCAGGCTTATCAGCCTTTTTCATCTTTGCCTTCAGCGCTTCTAACTCATCATTAATCTTGTCGCCGGCTTCCAGCTCGGCAAATTCATCCTGCAAGCTTTTCTTACCCAGATCATAAGCTTCAACTTGCGACTCAATATCATCAATCTTGCGCTCATACTGCTCAAAGCGACCCATTGCCTCATCAATCTTGCCGCTGTCGAGGGTTTTACGTACCTCAAGGCGAGACGATGCCGTTTTCTGACGCATCAGGATAGTTTTCTGACGGGCTTTGGCATCAGCCAGTTTTTCCTGTAGCTGCACAATTTCATCCTGCAGCTTGCTAATTTGCTCTTCCACTGCATTCAATTCAGCGGTCAGCACATCTGCGGCTTCCTGACTCTTTTTCTTTTCTTGCAGCGCTGAACGGGCCAGATCTTCGCGATCTTTGCTCAGGGCAAACTCCGCCTTGCTCTGCCAGTCGGCGGCATCCGCTTCCATTTTGCTGATTTGAGAAACAATTTCCTTTTTATTCGCGATGGTCTTAGCTGACGCTGAACGAACCTCAACGAGTGTGTCTTCCATTTCCTGAATAATCAGACGAACCATTTTTTCAGGATCTTCGGCTTTATCCAGTAACGCGTTAATATTTGAGTTCACAATGTCTGTGAAACGAGAGAAGATACCCATAATTATTTACCTCTAGCGCGTGTTAAACAGTTTGGATTAACTTGGTTTGAACTTGTACTAGTACATACAAATACCGCGCCAACTCACAAAAACCAAGTAAAGCTTTGAAATTATTGGTTAATATTTAATATCAATAAACGCTGTAATCAACGATGCTTTTAATCTACACTATTAATTGGTCGATTTGGCTACTTTTTGAGGGAATTAATGAGTCGTTTTCGCCAGCAAGATAATTTACTTGGCCAGGCCAACAGTTTTTTAGAAGTTTTAGAGCAGGTTTCGCAAATCGCCCCGCTTAATAAACCTGTGCTCATTATCGGTGAACGTGGTACCGGTAAAGAGTTAATTGCAGCTCGCTTACACTTCCTGTCGCAACGCTGGGATCAAAACTATGTAAAGCTAAACTGTGCTGCGCTTAACGAAAATTTGCTGGAAAGCGAACTCTTTGGTTACGAAGCTGGCGCATTTACCGGCGCGGGTAAGCGCCGTGAAGGTCGCTTCGAACTGGCGCACACCGGAACGTTGTTTCTTGATGAGCTGGCCAACACGTCCGGTTTGATCCAGGAAAAACTCCTCAGGGTTATCGAATACGGTGAGTTTGAGCGTGTCGGGGGTAACAAAACGCTCAAAGTAGACGTGCGCTTAGTCGCCGCCACCAACGAAGACCTCCCTGCACTGGCCGAAAGCGGCGAATTTCGGGCCGACCTGCTCGACCGACTGGCCTTTGATGTTATTACCATCCCACCACTACGTGAACGTCAGGAAGACATTTTACTGCTGGCCGAAACCTTTGCCATTAATATGGCCCGGGAACTGGAAATGGAACTGTTCAGCGGCTTTACCGAAAAAGCCAAGCGTATCCTGCTTGAGTATGACTGGCCCGGTAATATTCGTGAGTTAAAAAATGTTGTGGAGCGCGCCGTATACCGCTGTAACAACCCCCATTTACCGGTCCACGAAATTATTCTCGATCCCTTTGAATCGGCTTTTCGGCCGAAAGGAAGAGTTAAAACCCAGGACCGGATATCTGCGCCTGCTGAGCAGTCAGAAACCAAACCCGCAACCACCGCCAGCGACGCTGTGGTAACTGCTGAGACAGTAGCCCAGGCGACACCAGCAAAACCGGCCACAGAGTATCCGGTAGATCTTAAAAACCTGTCTCAACAGTATGAAATCGAGTTGATTCAGCAAGCCTTAGCAGACAGTCAGTACAATCAAAAGAAAACGGCCGACAAACTTAGTCTGACCTATCACCAGTTGCGGGGCTACCTCAAGAAGTACAACCTGCTCGACTCTGCGGCCACTGAGGAAGAGTAATCATGCGAAAGTGGTTAGTCTGGCCGGTGGTTTCAACAACTTTGATGACGTTACTAGGTGGCTGTTCGCCGCAAAAATACAGCGCTAACTATACCAATGGTTTGGTGTATTGCTCGGAAAGCGATCCCATTTCGATGAATCCTCAGCTCGATACTTCCACTACCACCGCCGATGCCACTGCCCATCAGATTTACGACCGGTTGCTAGAGTTCGATACAGAAACCGGCCACATCCGACCATCACTGGCAACCAGCTGGTCGATAAGTGACGATGGACTGTTATACCATTTCTCACTACGCCAGGATGTTAAATTCCACAACACGGATTACTTTACGCCCAGCCGCAGTTTCAATGCCAGCGATGTGCTGTTTTCGTTTAATCGCTGGCGTTTACCACAACACAGTTTTCACAATGTTTCAGGTGGCTATTACCCCTACTTTGAATCACTGGGCCTGGCCGATAATATTGCCGACATTAAGGCGCTTTCACCGTACGAGGTTGAAATCAGCTTAAAGCAACGTGATAGTTCTTTTCTGGCCAACATTGCCAGTGACTTCTCGGTCATCCTTTCAGCCGAATATGGTGATGTGCTGATGTCTGAAGGGATCCCGGAGAAAATAGACCGCCTGCCTGTCGGTACTGGCCCTTATCAGTACGCTAACTACCAGAAAAATCACTATATCCGTTATGACGTTAATAATGATTACTGGCAAGGCACCCCGGCGAGTAAAGCGCTGATCTTCGATATTACGCCGAAAAGCTCGCTGCGACTGGCTAAACTGATGACGGGAGAATGTGACGCGATAGCCTTTCCGGCCCGGGTAGACCACCAGATTATTCGTGAACGGGAAGATTTGATATTGGCCGAAAAACCTGGTCTCAACATAGGCTTCTGGGCATTTAACACCGAGCGTCCGCCGTTTGATAATCCCTCCGTACGAAAGGCCCTTGCTTACGCTATCGATAAAAACACGCTAATTGAAGCGGTCTACTTCGATAGTGCGACCCGGGCTAAATCGCTTTTACCGGCAGCCAGCTGGGCTTATCAGGCTGATGCTCAGGACACTGGTTATAATCCTGTACTGGCCCGCCAGTTGCTCGATGAAGCTGGCGTTGAACCAGGCTTTACCATGTCGGTATGGGCAATTCCCGTAGAGCGGGCGTATAACCCTAACGCTCAGAAGATGGCAGAACTTATCCAACGCTATCTGGCCGATATTGAGGTTGAAGTGAATATTGTCAGTTATGACTGGTCGACTTTCCGCCGGCAGTTGCGTCAGGGTAACCATGACTCAGTACTGATCGGCTGGTCGGCCGATAACGGTGATCCGGATAATTTTTACCGGCCCTTGTTAAGCTGTGATGCGATTCCTTCCGGCACTAACCGGGCGCGGTGGTGTAATCCGGCCTATGATGAAATCCTCGACCGCGCCTTACAAACCGAAGATGTGGATATCCGCAAAGCGTTATACTTTCAGGCCAACGAACTGTTGTTCGATAAACTGCCAGTGGTGCCGATTGCCCACGCATACCGGTATCAAGCATACCGGGAGGAATTAAACGGCATGGTGATCAATCCATACGGCGGTGTCAGACTGGGCGGGGTAACCAAACAACGTGATTAGAATCCTGTTTCGTTACTCTGTTTTATTCAGCCTGACTTTGCTGTCGCTGTGTGCCCTGTCGTTTTCACTGATTTATCTCTTCCCGGCAGAGCCAATTACCACCTTAACCGGTATTATGCCGCAGAACCTGATTCAGCATGAAGCACTGATGAATCAGTATCACCTTAATAACAGTATTATCGTACAGTTTGCCGATTACCTCAGTGAACTGTTTGCCGGTAACTGGGGAGTCAGTCTGATTTCCGGTCAGCCCCTGTCTGAAGAGATCATGCTGGCTTTACCTGCTACGATTGAGCTCAGTGCCTGTGCCATGTTTATTGTCATCGTAGTGGGGATCCCGCTCGGTTGCTACAGCGGATTGCGCGCCTACAGTACTACCGACTTTACCATCAACTCCCTCAGTGTCACGGCCTATTCAGTACCTGTATTCTGGCTGGCAGTGCTGTTTATTCTTACGTTTAGTTTGCAGTTTGGCTGGTTGCCCCTTTCCGGGCGAATCAATCTACTGTTTGATATTCCGCCTAAAACCGGTTTTCTGATGATTGATATTTTACTGGCCGACAACGTTGATAAGGCCGCCGCGTTCAGCGATGCTCTGTTACATATGATTCTCCCAGTATTATCCATTACGTTTATCTCCACCGCGTCGATGATCAGGGTCACCCGGCGCTCCATTATCGATGTACTGAACAAACCTTTTATTATTGCCGCCCGTTCCAAAGGGTTATCGAGCAATCAGATATTTTTCCGCCATGTGTTGCGTAATGCCCTGTTACCCATATTGCCGCTGATGGCCATGCAGATCACCACGCTAATTACCAATGCCATGATTGTAGAAACCCTGTTTTCCTGGCCAGGCATCGGCAACTGGCTGATTCAGGCCATTTACCAACGGGATTATTCTGCATTGCGTATGGGTATGCTGGCCGTTTCGACGCTGGTTGTGATGATCACTATTGCCATTGATTTATTTAACCGTTTAATCGATCCAAGCAGGGAAAAGTACGAAAGTGTCACGATTTAGCCTCTACGATGATGAAGCCCATCCGTCGCCGTGGCAACACACCTGGCGGGCGTTTAAATCCAGTCATATCGCATTGGTAGGACTGGCTGTTCTATTGTTGTTTGTGTTTTTTGCTTTCTTTGCCCCGCTTGTGGCCCCTTACAACCCTACTTACCAGAACACCGAAGCTCTGCTCATTCCGCCGAGCTGGGCACCAAACGGCTCGATTGCTCACCTGTTCGGCACCGATGGTCTGGGCAGGGATTTATTTTCACGCATCATGTACGGTTGCCGGGTGACATTCGGAACCAGCCTGCTGGTAGTTATCATTGCTATGGTGGTTGGCGTTACCATAGGTACCATTGCCGGTATGTTAAGTGGTGTTCGCTCCAGCGTGGTAAATCATTTACTGGATGCACTGATGGCTATCCCCACCCTGCTGATAGCCATTATTATCGTTGGCATTCTGGGGAGTGGCCTGGTTAATAGTATGTGGGCCATTACGCTGGCGCTGATCCCACAATTTGTGCACCGTACCCGCTCCTTTGTACGGGGCGAAATGAAAAAAGACTATATCCAGTCATCCACGCTGGATGGCGCCAGCAATTTGCAGCTGTTTTACTACTCAATCTTACCGAATATGATTGAGATGCTGGTAGTACAGGGCACTCTGGCGCTGTCTATTGCGGTTATCGATATCAGTGCCTTGGGCTTTTTAAACCTGGGCGCACAAGCGCCGCTTCCCGAACTGGGGGCTATTCTGGCCACAGGCCTGGACGCGGGATACCTGGCGCCCTGGAATATTGCTATTCCTGGCGTGTCGATTTTTCTGATGGTATTGTCGATCACTATAGTAGGTGACGGACTGCGTTCTGCACTGCGCAAAAGGGTGAATCGCTAATGCCTTTACTGGACATCAAAAACCTGACCCTGGAAATCGATACTGGTACCCAGGTGATTAAAGCCCTCGACAAAATTAACCTGACCGTTAACTCGGGCGAGATCCGTGCCTTGGTAGGCGAGTCGGGCTCAGGTAAAAGCCTGATTGTGCAGGCGATAGCCGGGGCGACGCCGCCTAACTGGAGAATTACCGCCGACCGCATGAGCTGGCATGGGAATAATCTGCTGTCGATGTCAGAACAAAAGCGTCGACAAATCCTGCGCAAGGATATCGGCGTGGTATTTCAGCATGCCATTGCCTCGATGGACCCATCAGTCACGCTTGGCGAACAGCTGGAAGAATCCCTGCCGGATCAGCTTATTGAGGGTAATTGGTTCTGGCAACGGGCACAGTCGCGACGCAAAGTGGTGATAAACACCGTGCATAAAGTGGGCATTAAAGACCACGAACAGTATCTGCGCGCCTACCCCCATCAGATCCCCACCGACATTGGTCAGAAACTGATGCTGGCCACGGCACTCATCAGTCAGCCTAAAATGCTGATTGCCGATGACCCCACCCGGGGTATGGAAACCACCACTAAAGTACAGGTGTTAAAACTGCTGTCGCGTTTGAATCAAACCCGCTCGTTAGGGATTTTATTTGTCAGTCACGACCTGCTGGCCATTGCCAGTATGTCACATACCATGACGGTTCTTTACTGTGGTCAGACCGTGGAGTCCGGCAAAATGAAGCATATTCGTAAACGGCCGCTGCATCCTTATACCAAGGCGTTATTGGACAGTGCCCCCAGTTTCAGTAAAGATTTACCGCCCAAGTCACAGTTGCCGACACTGGCCGGCACGATCCCGACTCTGCAGCATCTGCCTATCGGCTGTCGTTTGGGCCCTCGTTGCCCCCGCGCCCAGCGTGCCTGCGTGAATGTACCGGCGGTACGCAAAATTCATGATCATAGCTATAGTTGTCACTTCCCACTTCACCGGGAGAAAGTATGACGCAAATCCTCAATGTCAGCGGCTTAACTTTTCGCCACAGCAGCAAAAAGCGCTGGCTGAAAAAACCTGAGGTGTTTTCTCTCGGCCCGATAGATATGCAGGTGACCAAAGGCGAAACCATTGCCATTATAGGTCAGAACCGCTCGGGTAAATCCTTACTGGCAAAAATGCTGGCCGGTGCGGTGGAGCCCGATGAAGGCCATATCCAGTTACAAGAAGAAAGATACTGGTCAGTAAAACACCGTGTTGCCCGCAAAAAAGCCGACATTACCGGTATCCGGATGATTTTTCAGCACAACAGTGAATCAATCAACCCCGGGATCACTGTGGGCCAAATCCTCGATGAACCCTTGAGGTTAAATTCATCCATGGCTGAGGATGAGCGTATAGCCCTCATAGGCGATACATTGGTAAAAGTAGGGTTACTACGGGAGCATATCTATTTTTACCGCCATATGCTTTCTGACGGCCAGCAACAGCGTGTCTCACTGGCGAAAGCCATCTTGCCCGACCCAAAGGTACTGATTGCCGATGAACCTTTTGCCGCGTTGGATCCCACTATCCGTTCCCAGACCGTTAACCTGATCCTGCAACTACAAAAAGAAATGGGCCTGGCGTTTATCTTTATTTCGCACAACCTGGGGATTGTCCGGCACATCGCCGACCGGGTGATTGTGATGGATAAAGGGCAGATTATTGAAAGTGGTAAAACAGAGACCATCTTTCGATGGCCTCAACATGAAATGACCAAGAAACTGGTGATGTCTTATCAGTCGCTTATCCCGCAACAAACCATGCGGGAACCCGATTAATAAATTAACCCACCAATGCTAACAGCACACCGGCTGCAACAGCAGAACCCAGTACACCTGCAACGTTTGGCCCCATAGCATGCATTAACAGGAAGTTATGCGGGTTTGCTTCAAGACCAACCTTGTTGACTACCCTGGCAGCCATAGGCACAGCTGATACCCCTGCAGCACCAATCAATGGGTTAATGGTACCGCCACTAGCTTTACTCATTATTTTGGCCATGATGACACCTGTTGCGGTACCAATCGCAAACGCAATGGCGCCCAGCGCCAGAATACCCAGCGTTTCAACAGTCAGGAATTTATCCGCTGATAGCTTTGAGCCGACGGCTAACCCCAGGAAGATAGTGACAATGTTAATTAACTCATTTTGTGCTGTTTTGCTCAAACGGTCTACCACACCACATTCTTTCATCAGGTTACCAAAGCAAAACATACCCACCAATGGCGTAGCCGAAGGCAGGAACAGAATAGTCAGGAACAGCACTGCCAGAGGAAATAACACCTTCTCTTTAGCAGATACGTGACGTAACTGAGCCATCTCAATTTTGCGTTCTTCCGGCGTGGTAAGTGCCTTCATAATAGGCGGCTGAATAATCGGTACAAGTGCCATATACGAATAAGCAGCAACCGCAATAGCACCCAGCAAATCGGGCGCCAGCCTGGAAGCCAGGAAAATAGCCGTGGGCCCGTCAGCACCACCTATAATGGCAATTGCCGAAGCGTCCTTGAGGGTAAAATCGAAACCCGGAATAAAGTTAAGTGCAATCGCACCGAACAGCGTGGCAAAGATCCCGAACTGGGCAGCCGCGCCGAGTAACAACATTCGCGGGTTAGCGATTAACGCGCCAAAATCGGTCATGGCACCCACGCCCATAAAAATAAGCAGTGGAAATACGCCCGAGTGGATCCCCACTTCGTAGATGTAATACAACATCCCGCCAGGCTCAGTAAACCCTGCCAGTGGAATGTTGGTTAGTATGGCGCCAAAACCAATCGGAAATAACAGTAACGGCTCAAACTTTTTAACGATTGCCAGATACAGCAGTAGTCCGCCTACTGCCATCATGATTAACTGGCCGGATTGAAAATGGGCCAGCGCAGTGCTGTCCCATAATATGGCTAATTGTTCCATAGCAGGTTAACCCAAGCTGATCAGAGGCTGACCGCTGGAAACGCTGTCGCCATCTTTTACCTGAATTGAAGACACGGTGCCGTCAAACGCACTACGGATCTCCGTTTCCATTTTCATGGCTTCCAGAATGATCACCACATCACCATTGGCAACCTGATCGCCCGGCGATACCAGGATTTTAAAGACGTTACCCGCCAGTGGTGCATTAATGGTCTGGCCCGACGGTGCCGGAGCAGACGCTGGCGCTGCTGCAGCCGGCGCCGGAGTGATTGCACCCAGCTCGCCTTGAGCACCGACTTCAACGCTATACAGCTTGCCATCTACACGTACATCGTAAACCGCCGCTTCTGATGCTGAGGCTCCAGCACTGGCTGCCGGCGCAACAGCTACCGCTTCTTCGCCGCTGGGCACCGGTTCAAAGGCATCCGGATTATTGCGGTTTTCAAGGAACTTCAGACCGATTTGCGGAAACAGGGCATAAGTCAGTACGTCGTCAATTTTGTCTTTTGCCAGAGAGATGGATTTTTCTTTGGCCAGACTATCGAGTTCCGTTTCAAGTTTTTCCAGTTCCGGCTCTATGAGATCGGCCGGACGACAGGTAATAGCTTCGCCACCATCGAGCACGCGAGCTTGCAGTTCGCTGTTTACCGGCGCAGCAGTAGCACCATATTCGCCTTTCAGCACCCCTGCCGTTTCTTTGGAAATACTCTTATAGCGTTCGCCGGTCAGTACATTAAGCACGGCCTGGGTACCAACAATTTGAGAGGTTGGAGTCACCAATGGGATAAAACCAAGATCTTCGCGCACACGCGGAATTTCCTGCAGCACTTCGTCAAATTTATCAGCTGCGCCCTGCTCTTTGAGCTGGCTTTCCATGTTGGTAAGCATCCCGCCTGGCACCTGAGCCAAGAGGATACGAGCATCCACACCTTTTAAGCTACCTTCAAACTTGGCATATTTTTTTCGTACATCGCGGAAATACGCGGCGATTTCCGCCAACTCAGGCAAATCCAGGCCAGTATCGCGCTCGGTACCTTCCAGAATCGACACAATCGTTTCTGTTGCAGAATGCCCGTAGGTCATACTCATTGAAGAAATAGCGGTATCCAGAATATCAATGCCAGCGTCGATGGCTTTTTGATAAGTTGCGGTGCTTAAACCTGTAGTAGCGTGACACTGCATGGCAATCGGCACTTCAACGGTTTTCTTAAGCTCAGTGATTAAAGTTTCACATTCGTAGGGCTTAAGCAGACCTGCCATGTCTTTGATACAAATAGAGTGCACACCCATATCTTCGAGTTTTTTCGCCATGTCCAGCCACAACTCAAGGTTGTGGACCGGGCTCACGGTATAAGAAATAGTCCCCTGTGCATGTGCACCACAACTGACTGCCGCTTTAATTGCAGTTTCCAGGTTACGCACATCATTCATTGCATCAAAGATGCGAAACACGTCTACACCATTATCGTGGGCACGCTCAACAAAACGGGTGACAACGTCGTCAGCGTAGTGACGATAGCCCAATAAGTTCTGGCCACGCAGCAACATCTGCTGTTTGGTTTTTGGCATGGCTTTCTTTAGCGCGCGGATGCGTTCCCAGGGATCTTCGCCTAAGTAGCGAATACAGGAATCGAAGGTAGCTCCACCCCAGGACTCGATAGACCAATAACCAGCATTATCAAGCTTTTCAGCGATGGGTAGCATATCGTCCAGACGCATCCTGGTGGCTAGCAGTGATTGGTGCGCATCCCGAAGCACCAGTTCGGTAATCGCCAGTGGCTTAGACATGTGTTCTCCTAAAGTGTGTTATTTATTTTTTGCGTTTCTGTGCGCATGCACAGCAGCAGATATGGCGGCGATAACGTTATTATCGGCAGCGGCTGTTGAAGTGGCTTTCGTGCCCGACGTTCTGACCGGCGCCTGAGGCTCCTGACCAGGGAAACGTTCACAAAAAGTTTTGAGTGCGTTTACCGCGAAAATTAGAATGGTCAGAAACACAAAAACAAAGCCCATTCCTACCAGCAGCAAATTGCCAGCTTCCATGAGTAATTCTGAAATTGGTGTAGTCATTGCTTTTCCCGGGCATTATTTTGGAAACAAATTAGTATCACGGCAGTTAGTAAAAGACAATATAAACAACCGTTTGAATTGCATAAAAAGTCATTTTTTACGACTAAATATTAATATATATTCTATTTTATGCATAAAATTAAGTTTCATTTATGCATCTTATAAATGGTGTGAATACCTATATCACACTAAATTAACAAGTTTAAAAGGGTGGCACTTGTCATAAACAGTATTTATAGCTTGTATAAATTTTTAATATATTACCTGTTAAGAAGTGTGCTGAAGTGAAACGGTGAAGACAAGACAAACCAAAACATTGCTTGATCTGAATTAATGGAAAAATGACTGGCGGCTTCAGCCCAATCTTGACTGCCAGTGTTTATAAGGCTTTGCACATAAAACAACTGTGCGGGTCGGGCTGATAATCGGCAAATGGCCCACAAAATTCAAAACCATAGCGCAGATATAACTGCCTGGCCGGAGCAAAAAAATCCATACTGCCCGTCTCCAGCCACAGGGTTTGATAGCCAGCATCGCTGCCATACTGAATAACATGTTCCAATAATCGTTTACCCGCGCCGACTCGCCTTGCGCCGGACGGTGTCCGCATGGATTTTATTTCTGCCTGGACGGGATTAAGGTGCTTTATGGCTATGCAGCCAAGCAGTTGATTACCTGAACGCGCCGCAAAAAAGGTGATATCCGGCGCTTTTAGCTTATTCACGTCCAGAGCATGAACGCACTCGGGCGGCGATGTGGCATACATGTCTGCCAGGTGTTCCTCGAGTAAAGCAATAACGTCGCCGCCCGATAAGTCGTCCTCTGTAATTTGCAGCGATGCAATGTTGCTCATTAAAGATAACCTTTAAGCGTGGCCAGTCCGAATGCATTACAGCTAGTTGAGTCCATCATCTCACCGCTGATAATACGGTCTTTTACTTCAGACAGAGGCAACTTATGCACGGTAAGCCCCTGCTCTTCTTCTTCGAGCTCCTGAGCCGTTTTGCTGAGGGTTCTGGCTACAAAAATATGATAGCGCTGAGAACACATACCATAGGCAAGGAATTGTTCGCCGACATATTGCCAATCAGCCGCCAGTAAACCGCACTCTTCCCTTAATTCAGCCTTTGCAACACTTAACGCATCAAAAGCCTCAGCGCCTTCTTTCGCACCCTGAGGGAATTCCAAATGGCGGCCTTTCACCGGATAGCGATACTGCTCAACAAGATAGACATCGTCACCATCAATAGCGATGACCACCACAAAATCGGGCTTATCGACAACCCCGTAAATCCCGCGATAACCATCGTCGCGACCAATGGCATCTTCGCGTACGGTCATCCAGCGGTTCTGATAAACCACTTTCGAGTCGAGGGTTTGAATTTCGTCGGTCTTGGTCTCTTTCATATAAATTGATTTAGTGCAGGGGGTATAACTAAGCGTTTACCAAGAAAAAGAGCTGCGAAAGCAGCTCTCAGAAAAGATTAAAGATATTCCACTTCAATGATTTCGTATTCAACCGCACCAGCCGGCGTTTGAATGTTCACCATATCGTCGAGCTCTTTACCAATCAGGCCTCGGGCGATTGGCGAGTTAACAGAAATCAGGTTCTGTTTAATGTCGGCTTCATCGTCACCCACAATGCGGTAGGTGGTTTCTTTATCGTTATCAACGTTAAGAATGGTGACGGTGGCACCAAAAATAACCTTGCCATTGTTAGGCATTTTGGTGACATCAATAATTTGTGCATTGGACAATTTGCCCTCGATGTCCTGGATGCGACCTTCACAGAAACTTTGCTGTTCACGGGCAGCATGGTACTCCGCGTTTTCTTTTAAGTCGCCATGTTCACGGGCTTCCGCAATGGAAGCGATAATTTTTGGACGCTCTACCGATTTAAGCTGATTCAACTCCTCGCGAAGCATCTCAGCACCACGTGCAGTCATAGGATATTGAGTCATGTTGTTATTCTCACTTACCTGGAAATGTTTTACCTAAAACAAAAAAATGCGCCCGGTGGGCGCACTTTTCAATAGTTAATAACGAATTAATGCGTTAATGAAGAATACACAGAATCCTTCTTTTTGTCATTAGCCGTTTATTCTGGCGTGTAAGTCCTGAACCGAAGTGACTTTGCCACGATCGTCAGCTGATTTAGCCTGCACAGTGGCAAATGCAGCATTCATGGTCGTGGTATAGGTAACTTTATTCACCAGCGCTTCACGACGGATATACACCGAGTCGGTAATCGCCTGACGGCCTTCTGTTGTGTTTACGATGTAAGAATATTCACCATTCTTAATCGCATCCACAATATTCGGACGACCTTCAGAAAGCTTGTTCACTACCGATACTTCAATACCCTGAGCACGCAGAGACTCTGCAGTACCACTGGTACATTCAATGGTAAAGCCCTTCGCGATTAACGCCTTGGAAAGTTCAACCAGCTTAGGCTTGTCGGTTTGACGCACTGATAACAGCGCCTTACCTGAAGCAGGTAATGGAGCACCAGCGCCAAGGTTTGCCTTAGCATACGCTTCTTCAAAGGTATCCCCTACCCCCATGACCTCACCGGTTGAGCGCATTTCAGGGCCTAACAGTGGATCCACACCCTGGAATTTAGCAAATGGCAGAACCACTTCTTTCACTGAGTAAAACGGCGGGATAACTTCTTCATTGAAGCCCTGTTCTTTCAGTGACTTACCGGCCATTACCCGAGCTGCTATCTTGGCCAGCGGAACCCCTGTGGCTTTAGACACAAATGGAATGGTCCGGGCTGCACGCGGGTTAACCTCAATCAGGTACACTTCGCCGTCTTTTATCGCAAACTGTGTGTTCATGAGGCCAACCACACCAAGCTCCAGCGCCATGGCTTTCACCTGGGCTCGCATCACGTCCTGAATATCTTTTGGCAGTGAGTGCGGAGGCAATGAGCAGGCAGAGTCTCCGGAGTGAACACCTGCTTGTTCGATGTGCTCCATAATACCGCCTATCACTACATCGGTACCGTCACACACGGCATCGATATCCACTTCGATGGCATCGTCAAGGAAACGGTCAAGCAGTACCGGTGAGTCGTTTGATACCTTTACCGCTTCATTCAGATAACGTTTCAAGTCTTTTAAGTCATACACGATTTCCATCGCGCGACCACCCAGAACGTAAGAAGGACGAACCACCAGCGGGAAACCAATTTCCTTCGCTTTTTCCAGTGCCTGTTCCATATTGCTAACGGTTGCGTTAGCTGGCTGTTTCAGCGCCAGTTTATTTACCATTTGCTGGAAGCGCTCACGATCTTCCGCCCGATCAATGGCCTCAGGCGAGGTACCGATAATGGGTACACCATTGGCTTCAAGGGCGCGGGCCAGTTTAAGCGGGGTCTGACCGCCATACTGTACGATAACGCCTTTAGGCTGTTCCACCGCAACGATTTCCAGCACGTCTTCTAAAGTTACCGGTTCGAAGTACAGGCGATCTGAGGTGTCGTAGTCGGTAGACACGGTTTCCGGGTTACAGTTAACCATAATGGTTTCGTAACCGTCTTCGCGCATGGAAAGCGCCGCATGTACGCAGCAGTAATCAAATTCGATACCCTGGCCGATACGGTTTGGACCGCCGCCCAATACCATGATTTTGTCTCTATCAGACGGCGCAGCTTCACACTCTTCATCATAGGTTGAGTACATGTAAGCAGTACTGGTGGCAAATTCAGCTGCGCAGGTATCTACCCGCTTATACACAGGTTTAATACCCATGCCTAAACGCAGGTCACGCACGTCACTTTCTGCAACCGCCGTTAATTCGGCCAGGCGCGCGTCTGAGAAACCTTTGCGTTTTAACGTGTGCATCAACGTATCATCGATGTTGGCCACGCCTAACTCAACCACTTTTTGTTCCAGTACCACCAGCTCTTCTAATTGCACCAGGAACCAGCGGTCAATGTTGGTTAGCTTGAAGACATCTTCTACGCTCATACCTGAACGGAAGGCATCACCGATATACCAGATACGCTCGGCACCTGGCTGGCGCAGTTCATAAATCAGCTTGTTTTGTGCTTCCGGGTCGTCAAGATCGAGGATTGGATCTAAACCAGCCACGCCAACTTCAAGGCCGCGCAGGGCTTTCTGCAAAGATTCCTGCTGGTTGCGACCAATCGCCATCACCTCACCGACAGACTTCATCTGAGTAGTCAGGCGGTCGTTCGAGCCGGCAAATTTTTCAAAGTTAAAGCGAGGGATTTTAGTTACAACGTAGTCGATTGCTGGCTCGAAAGACGCAGGCGTTAAGCCACCGGTGATGTCGTTCGCCAGTTCATCCAGGGTATAACCCACAGCCAGCTTGGCCGCTACTTTGGCAATCGGGAAACCGGTGGCTTTTGAGGCCAGCGCTGATGAACGTGATACCCGCGGGTTCATCTCGATGATAACCAGGCGGCCAGTTTGAGGGTCGACGCCAAACTGAACGTTTGAACCGCCGGTTTCCACCCCAATTTCGCGCAGAACAGCCATGGCTGCATTACGCATAATCTGGAATTCTTTGTCGGTTAAGGTTTGCGCCGGCGCTACGGTGATGGAATCACCGGTGTGCACACCCATTGGGTCGAAGTTTTCAATGGTACAAACAATGATACAGTTATCCGCTTTATCGCGAACCACTTCCATCTCGTACTCTTTCCAGCCAATCAGTGATTCATCAATCAACAACTCGTTGGTGGGTGATAAATCCAGACCGCGGGTACAGATTTCGTTAAATTCATCGATATTATACGCGATACCACCACCGGTGCCGCCCATAGTGAACGACGGACGAATGATACACGGGAAGCCAATACGGCTTAATACATCGTGAGCCTGTTCCATGGAGTGAGCGATTTCAGCGCGCGGGCACTCAAGACCGATTGACTTCATGGCTTTATCGAAACGTTCGCGGTCTTCCGCTTTATCGATGGCATCCGCCGTGGCGCCAATTAGTTCGACGTTGAATTCATCAAGCACGCCTTCACGATTCAAATCCAGCGCACAGTTAAGTGCAGTCTGACCGCCCATGGTAGGCAGGATTGCATCAGGACGCTCTTTCTCGATGATCTTGCGCACCACTTCCCAATGAATTGGCTCGATGTACGTTGCATCAGCCATTTCCGGATCGGTCATGATGGTAGCAGGGTTAGAGTTAACCAGAATTACGCGATAGCCTTCTTCACGAAGGGCTTTACACGCCTGGGCACCTGAATAGTCAAATTCACAGGCCTGACCGATAACGATAGGCCCGGCGCCGAGGATTAGGATACTTTTTAGGTCGGTACGTTTTGGCATTGGGGCAAGTTCCTACTGCTTTGACTGTTCGATTAAGTCGATGAAGTGATCAAATAATGCAGCTGCATCGTGCGGACCGGGGCTCGCTTCCGGGTGACCCTGGAAACTAAACGCCGGTTTATCGGTACGATGAATGCCCTGCAGGGATTTATCAAACAAAGAAACATGCGTGACTTTAAGCGTATCAGGCAGGCTCGATTCATCAACCGCGAAGCCGTGGTTCTGACTGGTGATCATCACTACATCACGTTCCAGATCTTTCACTGGGTGGTTAGCACCGTGGTGACCAAACTTCATTTTCACGGTTTTAGCGCCGCTGGCCAGAGCCAGTAACTGGTGACCTAAACAGATACCAAAGACCGGTAAGCCGGTGTCAACGATAGTTTTGATAGCTTCAATGGCGTAGTCACATGGCTCAGGGTCGCCCGGGCCGTTTGACAAAAACACACCATCAGGATTTAGTGCCAGAACCTCTTCGGCAGAGGTTTGTGCCGGTACCAGAGTGAGTTTGCAGCCACGGTCTACCAACATACGCAGAATGTTGTGTTTTGCACCGTAGTCGTAGGCCACTACATGGTATTTATAATCCGCGCCGTCTTTGTAACCACCTTCAAGCTCCCATACACCGCTGGTCCATTCGGTGATTTGTGTGGTTGATACCACTTTGGCTAAGTCCATGCCTTTGAGGCCGGGGAACGCTTTAGCGTTTTCCAGCGCCGCCGCTTCATCCAACGCGTCGGTGCAAATAATGCAACCATTTTGAGCGCCCTTGTCACGCAGAATACGCGTTAAGCGACGGGTGTCGATATCTGCAATGCCTACTACATTATTAGCTTTGAGATAATCAGACAGTGTTTGTTCGTTTCGATAGTTGCTGGCAACGAGAGGGAGATCTCTTATAACCAGACCTTTTGACCAGATTTTATCAGATTCAACATCTTCCTGGTTGGTACCGGTATTGCCGATATGGGGATAAGTAAGAGTAACAATTTGTTCAGCGTAAGAAGGGTCGGTCAGAATTTCCTGGTAGCCGGTCATTGATGTATTAAATACTACTTCACCAACTGACATACCTTGAGCACCAATAGCAGTACCCTTAAACACAGAACCATCTTCTAAGACCAGAAGGGCGGAATTAGCCAAGTCAACCTCCAAATTAAGGATAACCGAGAGTTTTAAATAACACTCACAAAAAACGGGAGGTAACGTTACATTTACATCCCGTTTACTAGAATTTGCAGCTAATGAATATGTGCTTAAACTGCCGCCGAAGCTAATGCAGCAACGGTTCAAACACTAATTTTTGGCAAATTCCGTGGATTATAGCTTAAGAGACTTTAAAGGTCTATTCCGATCTAGAAAAATTATTAAAATAACCCATTAAGCCTAAAATTCACACAAACAAGCCAAAACAACCACTCATAGCAGCGTTTTCTGTCGTTTTATTTTTATTGTTGATTTAAAGATAATACATCGTTCATGCTGTACTGACCGGCATTTTGCTGCGACAGCCATATTGCAGCCTGCACCGCCCCGCGAGCGAAAGTAAGTCGGCTGGAGGCCTTATGGGTAATCTCCAGACGCTCTCCAATATCGGCAAATAACGCGGTGTGCTCACCCACTACATCGCCTGCGCGCACAGTAGCAAAGCCAATAGTATTGTGGTCTCGCGGTGGTGTTTTACCTTCGCGACCATAGACTGCACAGGTTGAAAGATCGCGGCCCAGTTCATCGGCTATGGCTTCACCAATCGCCATCGCTGTACCCGACGGTGCATCCTGCTTAAAGCGATGGTGGGCCTCAAGAATTTCGATATCCGCTGTGGCACCCAGCGCACGGGCCGCCTGTTTTACAAGGGATAACATTAAATTCACTCCAACACTGTAATTTGCCGCAAAAACTACCGGGATTTGAGTGGCTGCAACGGCCAGCAAATTTAACTGTGCCGCCGACAAACCGGTAGTACCAATGACCACAGGTTTAGTATTAGCTACACACCACTGCAGATTACTTTCGAAGGCTGCAGGCAGAGTGAAGTCGATCATCACGTCAACGTCTGCCGGATTGATAGAGGATAAAGCGCTACATCCTGTTTCCAGCTTACCTATTCCCGCCAGTTCACCGACGTCCATACCTACCCAGGGAGAATCATCGCGCACTGAAGCAACACTTAATGTGGCAGTGTCGTGTTCATTTAGTGCCTCAATTAAAACTCGTCCCATCCGACCATTGGCGCCAAAAAGACCTACTTTCATCGAAAACCTGCTTGCTTATTTAAGGTGCCCTTGGTTGACTGTAGGGACAGTTTCAGGGCAATGTGACTATTGATGAGCGAATTGTGCCTGATAGCTGTGCAGATGAAAACCCACAAATGGTTGAACTTTGCTACCTGCCCGGGTTCGATCAGGGTCCATTGTACTGACATTGAATTTTTTACGCTGAACCCCAAAAGGTTTGTTACAGGACTAATAGAAATGGAAAAACGTCTTATCTGGGATCTTCCAACCCGTCTGTTCCACTGGTTGCTGGTTGCCTGTATCCTGGCGCAATATCTCACCGCCGAAGTCTTCGATGCTATCGACTGGCATTTTAAAATTGGCTATTTCACACTGGGACTGATTTTGTTCCGCTTACTATGGGGCTTTGTGGGCACCACTTACGCCCGTTTCAACCAGTTTTTAGCGGGCCCCGGTACTGTGCTTTCTTACGCAAAAACCGTAACGAATCCAAATTCGCCAGAACATGCAGGTCATAACCCTATGGGTGGCTGGATGGTAATTGTGATGCTGCTATTAGTCGCACTACAGGGTATCAGCGGCTTATTTATAGGCGATGATATTATCAATAACGGCCCCTATTACGATGCTGTCTCCGAGTCCACCCGCGATACCATGAACGCTATTCACCATACAGCGTTTAACGTATTGTTGGCAGCAATTGCACTGCATATTATCGCCGTAGTGTTTTATGCCCGTTTTAAAAAGCAGATGCTGGTTCCGGCCATGCTGCATGGTAAAAAGCCCACCAATGAACCGGGTATTTCTTCGTCGCGACTATTACTGGCGCTGATACTGGTCGTAATTGTGATTGCAGCGATGTACTACGCCATAGAAATCGCCCCTCCCGCACCGGCTGTAGATGCGGATATGTATTACTAATACAACTTTAAGCCCGCTAATTAATGCGGGCTTTTTTATATAGGCCCGCATCACATACCGACTATACCAATTATCAGGAAAGGACAAAGTCGTGACCAGCATTAAGCGCCGTTATTTTGGTGTATTACTATTGCTCAGAAACTACCATCTGGCTGTTTTTTCCTGAATGGCAGGTCTGGGCGTATAGCATACATTTTACTTTTTCCATGAAAATACAGAATATGATTTTTCTTTGGATACGAGTGCTAATGAAAAGTCTCAGTAATAAGCAGTTGGATTTGATCAACTGGGAAGGAACCGTACATGCTGTCTGTTGTAGTTAAAAAATTTAAGCTCATCTTGCCAGCCTATATTTTTGTAGCGATCATGAGTTTACTGCTCCCGCTATTAGCCAGGTGGACGCTTGATAAATTAAATGTTGATGTTGTAAGACTGGAATATTGGGAATTATACATTCCACTGTGTCTGCCCTGGTTGTTCATCTACCCGTTTTTACGACCGCGTCTGGCATTGTTGAAATTTAAGAATAACAATCATCGTTCCGGGCTACAGGTGCTTGTCTGGCTATGCATCGGCTTAACGGGAGTGACTTTTCAACTTTACTACACCAAAGCGGCTTATCCGCTGGTTTATGCTAATGGCATACATGATTTTGAAAAATCAAAGCGTTCGAGATTTTATCAAATCAAGTGGTACCGAATTGTAGGTAGTGAAGCAACTAATCATGTCGACGTCAGGCCTTCTGATAAAGGGCGGGAACTCAGGTTATCACTGTATACCGCCGTGCCATTTGATAAAGGCCAGGCCGGTGAATCCAGCCAACATTATTGGTTTGGTTTTTTACATTCCAAAACCATCAGCAATCGTCTTTCTGAGACCGAAAAAAAGGAGCTATTGAAGGCATTCCTTGAGGATTCCTGGGCCAAAGTCGGTCATTATGACTTTGGTAAAATACGTTATCTTGAAAAGCTGTCAAATTCGGCCGACAGAGATTTATTCTTAAATGCGATTGCAAAATCGAAAGGCGAAAACTTTGATACTTCTGAAATAGTGATACTGACACCTCGGTTGGAACCCTTTACGCAAATAACAGGGGATAAGCTTTATTGGGGGAGTCTTACATTGGGTATTGGCACCGCACTGTTCATATTTATTTTGCTTTTTCCTCCTTTGAGTACTTCACGGGTAGCACAATTTGCCAAAGGAAATTTAAGGTTAAATAACCCGGTTAAAGAGGCTCTGGTATTTTTCTTGCCCGATAAATTACGGTTGGTTGGGCCATTAATTATGGGCTTAAACATACTGGCTTATTTAACGCTTTGCCTTGCTGGTGTTGATCCTATTTATCCAAATGGTGCTGAGCTGTTATCGTGGGGAGCCAACCGAAGACTTGAGACCATAGGCAACGGAGAATGGTGGCGGTTAGTCACAAGTATGTTTTTGCATGGCGGTATCATGCATCTGCTGCTTAATATGTATGGATTAGCATTAGCATCATTATTTATAGAACCGATGTTGGGAAAACTTCGCGTTGCATTGCTGTATTTGGGCGCGGGCATCATAAGCAGTTTGGCCAGTGTTCTCTGGTATGAAAATACTATTAGCGTTGGCGCCTCAGGGGCTATATTTGGCCTCTTGGGGGGAATTTTGGGATTAACGGCAACGAGTGCAATGAAAAGGCATGAAAAGAAAGCAATGTACTTGCTGTTTCTGCCTTATATCGGGATATCGCTGGCAATGGGTTTAGCTGGCGGCATCGACAATGCCGCACACATAGGGGGTTTATTATCCGGCGCCATGATCAGTTTGGGTATGTATTTTTCATCAAAGTTTAAATTCCAAACAAGCTAAGTTATTTAGTATTTACCCCTTACGGTTACTTTCTCTCGGCAACCTAAAACAGACTTGCCGCCATTTCGGCTGGGCGGCAGTATCGAAGTTATGCGTATCCGACATCACCGCAAAACTAACCTGTGCGATGATCTGAACTTTCCTCTGTAACCGCAGTGAGAGCATGTAGGTAATTTCAAACGCGCCATTGAACTTACACAAGGATGCTTAGTCGATATACTGTAAAATAATTATTCTCTACAAGGAGTGTTATGAATATTAAAGTGTTAGCCCTCTTCCTAATGGCGACATCTACGCTACTTGGTGGATGTATGAGTATCCCTGTTACTACCATGTACAAGATGTCCCAATTGTCTGTCCTGAGTTTGAATCCTGACGAAATTCAGGTTGCCGTGCGTACCAATGAATTAGTAGAAGTACATGGCGGCGCGGTTAATATCCGCATGGCCACCAGCAGCGACGGCTTGCCAAAAGGTAAAAATGAAGCAGAAACCGAAAACTTTCCTCCTTTCAACCATGAGTATAAGTTCAAGCCACAGGAACAGGTACTGTCAGCTTCTGAAAGTAATATCCCGGCCATTCTTAAAGATGACATTGAGGATAATGAAAAAATAACCATCCTGAAGTTTTATGACAAAGATGCTGCCACCATGAGAGATGCGCTGGCACAGGTAAAACGATATCGAGAAAAGGGCGCGAAAGTATTTGGTGAATTTTCTATTGGCTTCGAGAGCAGTTGCTTTAGCAATCTTTACCAATTTGATGAGCTTGAAGTTGATTTGTTTTTGCAAACAAAAGAAGACGATGGATTCATGCTGTTTTTCGAAGATATAGATATAATTGAAGAAGCCCGAGAGTACGACGTTGAAGAGAATTCCCTGGGGCAATGCAACGCGGATTAATCTATCGCACTACCAGGAAATGTTGAACTGTAGTGCAGAAATTTTGTTTTACATGGACACAGAGATCAGCAAACTTTCATAATTTCCAACCTGTCAGATGTACCGCCTGCGCTCCGCCGCCACACCGAGTGCGATAAACGCTGCAATAAATGCCACACCACGGTACTCGTAGGCCACAAATTTAAAGATATGATGAAGTAGTGGCGCGCCGTATAGGGTTAGCGCACCGTATCCAAACGCACACAGCAACACAAACAATCCGCTGCGAAGTATAAAGTGCAGGCCACTCAGGCTTCGCTTTACCTGCTTGTTGATAATATCGCCATAAACCACCAGCAAGGTAGCCATTAACATCAGGCTCATTTCGTTAAAATAACTCGCCAGCAAGTCGCTGACAGGCGTGGTTAAAGACGCGATCACGTACTACTCATTATCCGCTCTACAGTTGGCCGCATTTTGCAAGCTGGCCCGGGGTAAGTCAAAGAAAAAAGCCGGCTTACGCCGGCTAAAAAGCGACTCCCGAAGAACGAACAAGAGCAGCTTTCATATTGAAACTTTTGTCACTAGTCTGTTTCAGACTTCACCAACCCCTGCTCTTTCATAATGGCTTCAATTTCCGGCACACTGGCAGGATCATCAATGGTAGATGGCACTGCCACTTCCTGATTCGAGGCAATCTGGCGTAGTAGCTTACGTAGTATTTTACCGGAACGGGTTTTCGGTAAGCGTGGAACCACCACCGCGCGTTTAAAGCAGGCGATGGGGCCAATTTCCTTACGAACCATGGCAACCAGCTCTTTTTGCAAGTCATCCTCATCAATATCGTAACCGTCTTTAAGCAATACCAGGCCAACCGGCTCCTGCCCTTTTAACGCATCATGTACACCAATAACGCTGCATTCAGCTACGGCATCATGGGCCGCCAGGATTTCTTCCATTTCACCGGTAGATAAACGATGCCCGGCCACGTTTATCACGTCATCGGTACGGCCCATGATAAAGACATAGCCATCATCATCCTTGTAACCGCCATCACCTGAGCAATAATAACCCGGGTAATCGCTGAGATAACCTGATTTGAAGCGCTCAAAATCGCCCCAGATAGTGGCCAGACAGCTTGGTGGCAAAGGCAGTTTAATCGCAATAGCGCCTTGTTCGCCCGCGGCTAATTCATTACCGCGAGCGTCCAGCACCTGAACGTTAAAACCTGGTGTAGGCAGAGTTGATGAACCCGGCTTGGCAGGTTTTGGCTCAACTCCCATCAGGTTCGCACAAATTGCCCAGCCTGTTTCGGTTTGCCACCAGTGGTCAACGACCGGTTTGCCGGTTTTATCCACGGTCCAGAGGTAAGTTGGCGGATCAAGACGTTCTCCCGCCATGAAAATAGTTTTCAGTGAAGAGATGTCGTACTTGCTAATTTCTGCCGCTTCCGGATCTTCTTTACGAATAGCCCGAAATGCCGTGGGCGCAGCGAACAACGCTTTAATTTTGTACTCGTCGACCATTCGCCAGAAAGCGCCGGCATCAGGCGTACGAACAGGTTTACCTTCGTAAACAACGGTAGTGCAGCCGTGTAGGAGCGGGCCATAAACAATGTAGGAATGACCCACGACCCAACCCACATCGGATGCGGCCCAAAATACTTCGCCGGGTTGCATATCATAAACTGCCGTCATGGAATACTTTAATGCCACGGCATGGCCGCCGTTTTCTCGCACAACGCCCTTCGGTTTACCCGTAGTTCCGGAGGTATACAGAATATACAGCGGATCGGTGCCTTTAACCGCTACGCAATCGGCTGGTGTGGCTTTAGCCATCGACTCTGCCCAGTCAATATCCATGCCTTCATGCATAGCCGCTTTTGCCTGTGGACGTTGTAGTACAACACAACACTGTGGTTTATGCGCGGAGAGCTCAATAGCTTTGTCGACAAGCGGCTTATACTCGATAACCTTGGCCACTTCGATGCCGCATGATGCCGTGACAATCAGTTTTGGTTCAGCATCCTCAATACGCACCGCCAGTTCGTGAGGGGCAAATCCACCAAATACCACGGAATGTATTGCACCTAAACGTGCAATCGCCAGCATTGCTACCACGGCTTCAGTGATCATTGGCATGTACACGACCACACGATCGCCCTTTTCTACGCCCTCGGCTTTCAGCACGCCCGCGAACAGCGAGACCTGCTCCTGTAGCTGCGCGTAGGTCAGTACAGACTTGCTATTGGAAACCGGTGAATCGTAGATAATTGCAGGCTGATCGCCGCGACCATTCTCAACGTGATAATCGACGGCCATGTAGGCAGTATTCATTTCACCGTCGTCAAACCAGTGATAAATTCCGTCGTTGTCCTGGGTTAGAATGTCCTGAGGTGTTTTAAACCAAGGCAGAGCTTTAGCTTGCTCTGCCCAGAAATCGACGGGTTGTTCGATTGAACGCTGGTATTCTGCTTGGTATGACATACAAATTCACTTCCTACACTATTATTATGCGGTTTGAAATCTTCACTGAAAACTTCTACATGCTATTACAGTAATAGAAAATGGACGGTTTGCGCATACGACCATTGGCTTATATGTCGACAACTTAAGGCCAATTGAACTTTTTTTAATCTAAATCAATTTTACTTAACGAGCTGTTCATAATAAAGTCGCGCCAGGCTTTTTCAGGCAGAGGGCGAGAGTAGAAATAACCCTGAAAATACTCACAGCCCCGTTGACGCAAATACTCTCGCTGAAACTCGTTCTCAATACCTTCTGCTACGCAGGTAACGCCAAGCGCGTGGGCCAGGTCAATAATAGAATTCACAATGGGTACTTCTTCATCATGGAAGTTGATTTCATCAACAAAGTACCGGTCTATTTTTAACTCGGAAATAGGGAGTTCCTTCAGATAAGTCAGGCTAGAGTAACCGGTACCGAAATCATCGATAGAGAATGAGAAGCCTAATTCGCCAAGTTTATCCATGCGCTCACGGACTAAATCGATGCTCGATACCAGCGTAGTCTCCGTGATTTCAAGCATTAAAGTTTCTGGCGTTAAGCTCCACTTTTCAATCAGTTGTGTAATCGTTTCCACAAAGTCTGCCCGCACAATATGGCGGCCACTGATATTAACAGCAATGCGGGTATGCTTGCCATGCTGCTCACGTTCATGCAGCAACCGGCAGGCTTCGTTTATCACCCAGTTGCCTATATCAATGATAGCGTCACTCTCTTCCGCGATCGGAATAAACTCTACCGGACTGATCATGCCCAGTTCAGGGTGCTCCCAGCGGATCAGCGCCTCGGAGCCGATAACCTGGTTAGCCGCATTAAACTGCGGCTGCAACATAAGGTAAAACTCATTGTTCTGCAGCGCGGGCTGAAAAGAATGAATGATGGTATTGTAGCGGTTGTAGTCTTCAAACGCAGCGTTGTCGAGGGTTAACACACTGCCCGGCCCCTGTGTCTTTGCACACTTTTTGCCAAAGGACAGTACGCCATTGACCTTTTCGTAACTGGCCTTCGATGCCTCTAACCGGCATGAGGAAATCGCGGCGGTAACTGAATGAGTTAAATCATCAACTGCAATGGGAGTGACAATCGCTTTGTGGATCTCCCACTCCAGGGTATTGATAGTGTATTCGTTTTCACGATTTTTGCTGTCCACAGGCGCAGTAGAGAGGATAAGGAAGTTATCGCCAATACCGCGATACGCCTTTAAATCTCCTTCAATCGTTGCGCTTAAACGCTGAGCTATCGTGGCCAGTATTCTGTCGCCAACATGCTTGCCAAAGCTCAGGTTGTATTGAGTGAAGTTGTCCATGTCGATAAGACAACAGTAAATATCCAGAGCATTAAACTGGGAAGAAGCCTGATTGAGTACCCGTGCCAAATCCATTTCAAACGAACGCATATTCGGCAGCCCGGTGAGATCATCGAAATAAGCGGTCTTATAGATCTCTTCCATGGCCTTCTTGCGTTCGGTAATATCTTTAACAATACCGATAAACTGACGCTGGCTATCCTGAACAACTTCTGACAGGGAAAGTTCGATAGGAAACACCCGACCGGATTTATGTAACCCCGGTAACTCGCGCCCTACACCTATGATTTTAGCACGACCTGTTTCAAGATAATGTTTGATGAATTCGCTATGGTATTTGGCATAAGGATCAGGCATTAGCATACTGACATCCTGCCCCATTACTTCCTCGGGCTCGTAACCAAAAATTGTCGACATTGTTTTATTAGCGGTAATGATAGTGCCGCTGGTATCAATGGTAACAACAACATCGTTTAAATTGTCAAGAATCGCGGTCAGGTACGCCGCATAATTGTATTCGGTTTCCAGTAAACGGTACTGTTCGGTGATATCTTCTAGTGCACCGAACACCTGAGACACCTTTTGCCCGGTATAGCGTGGCTTTCCGGTGGCTTTAATACGTAATACTTTGCCGTCGGCGCGCCGCAGGAAACCTTCATGACAATATTCCTTACCCTCATTAACCACCTTTTCGAAAGAAGCCATTATGGCTTTTTTCGTTTCTGACGGAAAATAAGCCATGGCAGTGGTAATGGAAACCGGTGAGCCAATGGGTAATCCGTAAATATGGAACATTTCGTCGGTCCAGGTAATCACCCCACTGCGCAAATCAACTTCCCAGCCGCCGGTTTTTGAAATAGACCCTATCTCGTTGAGTAATTCGAGTTTCTGATTGAGCTGCTTATTTGTACTGATGACAGGACATTTATTGCTATGCGCCCGCTCAAGGGCTAATTTCAATCGCTCAGTGGCCAACTCCATAGCGAGCTCAGCCTGCGTTGTCGATCCGCTCTGTTTATCGAGTAAAAAAACCAAGCCCCCTACAGGACTGGTATCTTCAAGGAGTAGTAACTTTGCCAGGCCCTCGACATTGCCAAGCAGATTGCTGCCATTAACACTGAACTTATCGACTTTTTGTATACCCTGACTACGACGATCGAACTGTTTAAAGAACAGCTCATAACCTGTCACATCAACGATTTCGTCTTTATTCATGAAGAATAGAAGATTATCTGGTTCGCCCTGCTCATTGAGTGTAAACACGGCTACACCTAAACATTCAGACTTTGATACGGCCTGCTCAGCAATTCGGAGAAACTCGAGTTCGGATACCTTTTCCAGCATGTGGTGTCTGATGCGTCCTGCTAAAATTTACGGTTATTGGTCAGCCGTTAATAGTCCAGCCCGTTACTAAGCTTAGAAAACTATTCCTGAATTACAACTAATTTAGCATAGAAATCATAATCCCGGCCGGCTCCATTAACGATTGAACCTGATCAAGATACTACCAATCACAGCCCTTAAACTAAAGTATAGATTAATTTAAATTTTCACTTTTATTATAGTAATCTGCGTATTATCAAGATTTCCCTGTCCAAACGAGTATTCAAGCTGAATAGTCAAGTCATGTTGATTGCAAGATAGTGGTACAGCAGGTAGTAAAAACCGGCCTGTGGCCGGTTTCTGATAGATTCCGTTGAAGAGTTGTGATTACTCTTTGTAATCATCGTGGCATGACTTACAGCCGCCGCCCAGTGCGCCAATAGCCTTGCCGTAGCTACTCTCATCACCGGCCATCGCCACTTTTTTGATGCCAGTAGCGGCTTGTTTAAATTTAGCAATCTTAGCCATTACGTCTGACTCGTTGCTGAACAGGGCTGGTTTAGCTTCTGTATCCACGTCAAAACCTGTGGTATCAACCAGCAGGTAGTCGGCCATCATATCGGCTAACTGCTCCAGTCGCGTGGCATTGGTTTGCATAACCTCGGCATCAAAGGGCAACGCCCCCTTCGCCATACCAAACATAGGTGAAGCGTTGCTTTTTACGAGTTGAAACAGTGACTGGCGATACTCCACTGCAGCTTCAGCCTGTTTTTCTGACTTTGCAACGGTTGCTGCATTCGCTGCAGTTAGCATGCCTGCTGCCATTAGTCCCACTGTAAATACCTTTACTGATTTCATTTCCTGGTCTCCGGTTATTAAAGGATCGCCTTGGTAAGCGTAATTGTTATTACTATTTTTTATACTGGACAAACAAAAACGGATCAACAAGAGTTGATCCGTTAAATGTTTAATTTTAAAAGCCGGATGACTAATTGGTTAAGTCATCAAAGAACTTTTTAACACCGTCAAAGAAGCCTTGCTCTTTAGGACGGTGTTTAGCAGCGTCTGTGCCTTTACCCATTGACTCGTCCAGTTCTTTAAGCAGCTCTTTCTGCTTGGATGACAGGTTTACAGGGGTTTCCACTACCACTTTACACAGTAAATCACCGATAGCGCCACTGCGAACCGACTTCACCCCTTTGCCACGTAAACGGAACATGCGTCCGGTTTGGGTTTCAGGGCTGACTTTCAGCTTCACTTTACCGTCGAGCGTCGGTACCTGTAACTCTCCGCCCAGCGCCGCTGTAGTGAAGCTCAGTGGTACCTCGCAGTACAGGTTGTTACCGTCGCGGGTAAAGATATCGTGATCGCGCACGTGTACCTGTACGTATAAATCGCCTGCCGGAGCCCCGCTCTCGCCCGCTTCACCTTCTCCGCTTAAGCGGATACGGTCGCCGGTGTCTACGCCTGCCGGCACTTTAACCGACAAGGTTTTAGTCTGTTCTGTGCGACCCTGACCATGACATTCATTACACGGATCGCTGATAATCTTGCCACGACCTGAACAGGTAGGACAGGTTTGCTGAACCGCAAAGAACCCCTGCCGCATCTGCACCTGGCCCTGTCCATGACAGGTTGGACACGTTTTAGGGCTGGTGCCCTTCTTCGCACCGGAGCCATGACAAGAATCACAGACAACTAAAGTAGGTACGCGAATTTCCACCTCTTTGCCGCGTACGGCTTCTTCCAGTGACATTTCCAGGTTATAACGTAGATCTGCACCCTGACGAGCCCGTGACTGACGACCACGGCCACCGCCGAAGATATCACCAAACACGTCGCCGAAAATATCGCCAAAGTCAGCACCGCCGCCAAAGCCTGCGCCGCCGCGATTCGGATCAACGCCGGCATGACCATATTGATCGTAAGCTGCACGTTTCTGGCCGTCGGTCAGTACCTCATAGGCTTCCTGAATTTCCTTAAACTTTTCTTCAAGTTCCTTGTTGCCCTGAGTACGGTCAGGGTGGTACTTCATAGCCAGTTTTTTGTATGCTTTTTTTATCTCGCGCTCGCCGGCACTTTTGTCCACGCCAAGCACTTCGTAGTAATCTCGTTTCGACATATCGCTCGCTATTCCTACCCGTTAACAGCAATGCCGTGTGCATTGCCCGATTGCTTAATTGTTTCTATACCCATTTCAGCAACCATGTGTTTTGGATCACTGTTTGCCTTAGTGGCTGTTAACATAGTTTGTGGAATGGGTATTACATAAAAAGGCGCAACAAGCTGTATGCTGCTGCGCCTGATGGTAACGCTAACCGGCGGCGAACCGCCGGTATTTCGTGTTACTTACTTCTTGTCGTCGTCTTTGACTTCTTCAAACTCAGCGTCAACAACGTCATCGTCAGGCTTGCCCTGGCTTGCACCAGCATCCGCGCCTTCGGCACCGCCAGCCGCAGCTTGCTGTGCCTGAGCCGCTTCCATCAGCTTGGATGAAGCCTGGATCAGTTCCTGAGTTTTTGCTTCGATTTCCGCTTTATCTTCACCTTTGGCTGCTGTTTCCAGCGCGCTCAGGGCTTCTTCGATAGGCGCTTTATCGTCGGCGCTCAGTGCGTCACCTACTTCGTCCATTTGCTTGCGGGTAGCGTGGATCATACCATCAGCCTGGTTACGAGTCTGAATCAGTTCTTCAAACTTCTTATCCGCTTCTTTGTTCGCTTCCGCGTCGGCAACCATTTTTTCGATTTCGTCTTCGTTCAGACCAGAAGACGCCTGGATGGTGATCTTCTGTTCTTTACCGGTGTCCTTATCTTTAGCAGATACATGCAGGATACCATCGGCATCGATATCGAAAGTGACTTCGATTTGCGGTACACCGCGCGCTGCCGGACGAATACCTTCTAAGTTAAACTGACCCAGTGACTTGTTACCCTGTGCCTGTTTACGTTCACCCTGCAGCACGTGTACGGTTACTGCAGACTGGTTGTCTTCTGCGGTTGAGAAGGTTTGCGATTTTTTAGTAGGAATCGTAGTGTTCTTCTCAATCAGTGCTGTCATTACGCCGCCCATGGTTTCGATACCCAGTGAAAGCGGGGTAACATCCAGCAGCAATACGTCTTTCACATCACCAGACAGTACACCACCTTGAATTGCAGCACCAACCGCTACCGCTTCATCAGGGTTAACGTCTTTACGTGGTTCTTTACCGAAGAACTCTGTTACGTACTTCTGTACCAGAGGCATACGGGTCTGACCACCTACCAGGATAATGTCGTTTACATCGCTAACTGAAAGGTCAGCATCAGCCAGCGCTTTCTTAACCGGCTCAAGTGACTCTTTCACCATGTCTTCTACCAGTGACTCAAGCTTGGCACGGGTCAGTTTAATCGCTAAGTGCTTAGGACCTGAACCATCAGCCGTAATGTACGGTAGGTTAACTTCTGTTTGCTGAGAAGAAGACAGTTCAATTTTCGCTTTCTCACCCGCTTCTTTTAAGCGTTGCATCGCCAGCGGATCTTTACGCAGGTTGATGCCCTGATCTTTATGGAACTCATCGACCAGGTAAGTGATAACGCGGTTATCGAAGTCTTCACCACCTAAGTGCGTGTCACCGTTGGTCGCCAGTACTTCAAACGTGTGCTCGCCGTCTACTTCATCAATTTCGATGATAGAGATATCGAAGGTACCACCACCTAAATCGTAAACCGCAACAACGTTATCACCTTGCTTTTTGTCCATGCCGTAGGCAAGTGCAGCAGCTGTCGGCTCGTTGATAATACGCTTAACTTCAAGGCCCGCGATACGACCAGCGTCTTTAGTTGCCTGACGCTGAGAGTCGTTAAAGTAAGCCGGCACAGTGATTACCGCACCCGTTACTTTTTCGCCCAGATAGTCTTCGGCGGTCTTTTTCATTTTCTTCAGTACTTCGGCAGAAACCTGCGGCGGCGCCATTTTGTCGCCTTTTACTTCTACCCATGCATCACCGTTGTCAGCCTTGGCAATTTTGAAAGGCATGATGTCGATGTCGCGCTGTACTTCTTTGTCTTCAAAACGACGACCAATTAAACGCTTGATAGCGAATAAGGTGTTTTCCGGGTTTGTCACAGCCTGACGCTTTGCAGACTGACCAACCAGGGTTTCGCCGTCGTTAGTGTAAGCGATAATTGATGGCGTGGTGCGGTCACCTTCCGCGTTCTCAATCACTCGCGGTTTGTCGCCGTCTAAAACTGCGACACATGAATTCGTTGTACCTAAATCGATACCAATGATTCTACCCATTACGTGTCTCCGTATAATTCTGTAATCTTGCAAAATTAGTGGGGTTATTTCCCACCGATTTCAATAGTTGTTGAAAAAAATATCTTATTAAGCCTGCGTATCCACACCGTCACTTGGAGCACGCGAAACCATTACCATGGCTGGACGAAGCAAACGTCCATTTAATTCATAACCTTTCTGCATTACTGCTATTACCGTATTTGGTTCGTGGTCAGCACTTTCCTGCATCGACATTGCCTGGTGTAGCTCCGGATTGAACGCCTCGCCTTGCGGATCAATAGGGGCCATTCCAAATTTTTCAATTGTGCTAACAAAAGATTTTAGGGTCATTTCAACCCCCTCAACCATCGGCTTGATAGCTTCGTTCTCGGTATCCGCCATTTGCAGGCCGCGCTCGAGATTATCAATCACTGGCAGCAGTTCACCAGCGAAGCGTTCTAAGGCAAATTTGCGGGCTTTTTCTACTTCACCGTCGGCACGACGGCGAGCGTTATCGGCTTCTGCACGAGCCCGTAACACACTGTCCTGCTGCTCGGTAACTTTGGCTTCAGCCGCGGCCAATGCTTTTTCCAGGCTGGCAAGCTTTTCTGCCGTTTCGTCGACGACTTCGCCAGCCAGGGCTGCTTCGGGAGCTTCGCCCTCTACCACTTCCACTTGCTCAGTATCAACTGCCTGGGCTTCGGTCTGGGGATCTACGGTTTCATTTTGTTCTGATTGCACGTCGCGCGGCTCGCTCATGCTTTCCTCCACAAGTTAAATTGGGTCGTTTTTCACATTGAGGCTATTTATGGGGGTGGTTTGACGACCTTCAAGGGTATCCACAATTTTTTTATGGTTTGCCGCAATTTTCTTTGCCCACTGGCGGTCAATGGCCGTTTTCATTACTAATATCAGTTACGTTTTACTGATAAAAAATGTTTACAAAATATCAACATGAACAGGAATTATGCTAATTTAACTGCGCAGCAAATAGGGGCTATTCATCATGCTAAACATTTGGAGTGTCAGCGCTATCGTCCTGCTTTATCTGGCAGGTTTATTCGCGCTGGCATTTTGGGGTGACAAAAAAATTGATAAAAATAAGCAGCATCCCGTCCTGTATAGTTTAGGACTCGGGGTTCACTGTACCTCCTGGGCATTTTTTGGCACCACCACACAAACCACTCATTATGGCTGGCCGGTTTTTCCTACTTATGTTGGCATTGCACTGGTGATGCTGTTTGCCTTTCCGGTGTTAATTAAAATTACCCGTATTTGTCAGCAGAACAGTGTCAGCTCCCTGGCTGATTTTATCAGTCTGCGCTATGACCGCTCACATAGTCTGGCAGCACTGATCACCCTGTTATGTTTTGTTGGCGTTGTGCCCTACATCGCCCTGCAACTCGATGCTATTACCGAAAGCATTAACCTGCTTACCGCTGATGCAGAAAGTGGTTCTGGCACGGTAGGGTTGTACGTGGCCGCGTTAATGGCACTGTTCGCTATTTTGTTCGGAACACAAACCCTCAGCCTGACCGAAAAACACCCGGGTCTGCTGGTGACCATTGCTGCAGAGTCAATGATCAAGCTTGTTGGCTTAAGCATCGTAGGAATTTATGTGTGTTACGGATTGTTTGACGGCATTTTTGACCTGGTTGCCCAGGCCGCACAACATCAACCCGGTCGAGACATTCTATACGCGGATAAAAGCTGGACTGTTTATTTAAGCCATATACTCCTGGGCATTTGCGCCATGTTTATTCTACCCCGTCAGTTTCATATGAATTTCGTCGAGAATAACGGTGCCGGTGAACTCAAAACGGCCCGCTGGTTATTTCCTCTATACCTGCTGGGCATGACGGTTTTTCTGCTCCCCATTGCCTTAGCCGGCAGTCTGTTGCTAGACCCTACAACGGCTCAATCAGACTCGCTGGTACTGGCTATTCCGCTACATGAACAAAACCTTAGCGTATCGGTCATTGCCTTTTTGGGCGGCCTGTCGGCTACCACCAGCATGATCATAGTCGCCACCCTGGCGCTGGGGATTATGATTGCCAATAATCTGATTACGCCACTATGGTTTAAGTTCAAGCTCAAAAAACAGACTCGGCATACCATGGAAGCCAGCCAGCTACTGAATATCCGGCGGTTAACCGTACTGGTCGTATTGTCAGTGGCGTTTTGGTACCACGTTAATATCAGTCAAAGCGCGCCGCTGGTAAAAAGCGGCATCATCGCCATGGCGCTGTTATCGCAAATGCTACCCGCTATGATGTTCAGCCTGTACTGGCAAAAAAGCAGTAAGGCCGCAGCCATCAGTGGCATGCTGGCGGGATTCATCGGCTGGGTGGCCTGGATGCTTTATCCCAGTCTTTTATCCAGTTATTACTTTAACCCTATTCCTAGCGACCATGAACTCGCTTCCAGCTATGTACTGAGCCTGGTGATTAACTGCGCGGTGTATGTACTCGTTGCAGTTGCGCTGCCTGCTACTAAACCCACCTCGGCTAAAGAGCAAGGCCACTCCGAAAACCGGTTAGACGAGCCGGAACTGGCGATCCCGGTGAACGACTTATTAGCGCTTACCGAGCGGGTGTTGGATCCGGTTACCCATGCTACGTTGGCTAACCAGTTAAGCGTTACTGACTCAGGAAGTCATCGTCAGGGCTATGCCAGTCAAGGCCTGCTTGTACGGGTAGAAAAACTGATGGCGGGACAAATTGGTCATCCCAGCGCCCGCTTGCTATTAACCGCGATTGCCGATACCCAGGGCCGTGGCTTTTCCAACCTTGTGCACTGGGTAGAGGAAGCTTCGCAAAGTTTTCAGTTTAATCATGAAATCCTGATGTCGTCGGTACAACATATTCAACAGGGAATTGTGGTACTCGATCAGAGCCTGGATGTGCTGGCCTGGAACGACAGCTATCTGGATATGTTTAATTACCCTGTTGGCGTGGTTCAGGTAGGCATGCCGATTAAAGATCTTTTGCAGTATAACGCTCAACGCGGTCTGTTAGGCGAAGTCGACAATATGCAGAAAGAGATCAACAAACGCGTACAGTATATGGCCGATGGCAGTCAGTACAAATATGTGCGTAAGCAGACTGACGGCCGGGTTATTGAACTCAACGGCAGTCCACTTCCAGGAGGCGGTTATGTCACCACGTATAGCGATATTACCAGCTATATTCGTATTCAGGATGAGCTGGAACAGGCTAAAGCTGACTTAGAAGCGCGTGTCGCCCATCGAACCAAACAGCTTGAAGTGGCGAAGCAAGAAGCTGACCAGGCCAATTTAAGCAAAACAAAGTTTCTTGCTGCGGCAGGGCATGATCTCATGCAGCCGTTTAATGCGGCCACACTGTTTGCTTCTATGCTGGTGCAGAAAACGTCAGGTACTGAATTACACACCATGAGCGAAGGACTTTTACATTCACTCAACAGTGCAGAATCATTGCTGACTTCACTATTGGATATGACACGTCTTGAATCCGGCCGCCTGACAGTCCAGAAAACCCATTTTGCTCTCGATGACGTGCTTGCCGGGCTGGTAAATGGGTTTAGGATCATCGGCGAACAGAAATCTTTGAAACTCAGCTATGTACCCACCAGCGTGAATGTATATTCAGACCCCAAACTGTTGCGCCGGATTATTCAGAATTTGTTATCCAACGCGGTGCGCTACACCCAAAGCGGTAGGGTGTTAATTGGTGTTCGTCATCGCTCCGCCAGCTTTGTCGAGATCGCGGTTTTCGACACTGGCCCTGGTATTCCGGAAAATCAGTTACAAGAGATCTTTAATGAATTTCATCAGCTTGATCACCAGCATAATCAGGGACTCGGGCTGGGCCTCACCATAGTGGAGCGGATCAGCCAGTTATTGGTTCACCCGGTTAATGTAGTCTCCCAACCCGGCAAAGGCACAGCATTCAGCATCCGTGTGGAGCGTTCACCTGACAACTTGCAGCGCCATCCCGACGCAGTAGCTGAAAAACGCCCTGATCCGGTAAATTTACTTGATAAGCAATGCGTTCTGATTATCGAAAATGACGAGCAAATCAGCGCTGCTATGGAAGTACTGCTTTCTGACTGGGGAGCTAATGTAATCGTTGCCAAAACAGCTACTCAGGCCCTTGCGCTGAAGACGATACCTGATTTGATGCTGGTTGATTATCATTTGGATCATGGCGAAACAGGCATTAACGTCGCGCGTCAGTTGCGCGAACACTGGCAGCGTGCGGTACCCGGTATTCTGAATACCGCTAACCGGCATGACGGTGTTCGCGATGAAGCACGTGAGGCAGGATTGCTGTATCTACCCAAACCGTTAAAACCTGCGGCACTCAAACGTATGCTGAAACAACATAAACTGACCAGTGGCTAACGCTGATTATTCAGTGCGGATAGTTTTTGACTGACCACTGGCAGCTATTTGCTCATAACTGTTCAGGGCGGCCTGTGCATGCTCTTTCATCAGAGCCTCAGCACGTGCTCCCTGCCCCGCAGCAATGGCCTGCACGATGGCGTGATGTTGCTGATGAGCATAATAAAGCCGTTCATATTCGCGCTCGGGTTGCTCAGGGTTAAACACCAGCGCATTTACCGATGCCATAGGGAGATGCTCATTAATCTGCAAAGCCATCACAATCGCATTGTTCTGACTGCCTTTTACCAGGCACTCGTGGAACCGTCGGTTTATCTCCACATAGGTCTGGATCTTTTCTTCATCAAACGTGCGCTCGGCAAACAAGGTGTCTCCGTCATGCAGACACAATTTGAGATCGGCAATAATTGCACTGCCCACTCCCTTCTCAACAATCTGTCGCACCGCTAAGCCTTCCAGCACGCCCCGCACTTCTACCGAACCGGCTATTTCCTCGTTAGTCACTTTCCTAACCTGATAACCACGCCGGGGCAACTTCGTTAATAACCCCTCCTGTTCAAGGGCACGAAAAGCAATGCGAACCGGTGTTCGAGATACCCCCAACATATCTGCGGTTGGTATTTCAGCCAGTCTATCGCCCTGATTCAGCGCGCCAGAGAGGATTTTATTCCGCAATATGCTGAGTACGGCGTGTTTATCTTTCTTCATTCTCAATTTTCCTGAACGGCTATTCATCTTGTCTAACCAGGCACCCCTTCTATTTTGCGTAGTAATGAGGTTGTAAACAAGCACTTAAGTAAATTCTTAATTGGATCCAATTATTATTAAACGGGCAAAAATTAAGGCCAATTAGTCTGACAATGTCCATTTTTGGATCCAAAATTTACAAAAAGGCTAGAAACATTCTATTAACATTGCTAACATTGGATCCAATATACAAGATTATTTGAAAAAGGAACGCTACTCATGAGTCATTTTATTCGCAATGCTTGGTACGTCGCAGCAACCAGCGATGAAATTAAAGGTACGCAACCTCTGGGCCGTACAATATGTAATATTCAAATTGCTTTTTATCGTGACAGTAACAACACAATTCAAGCCGTTGAAGATTTCTGCCCTCATCGTGGAGCCCCTCTTTCTCTTGGTTATGTAGAAGGTGACAACCTGGTATGTGGTTACCATGGTTTACAAATGGGCGCCGACGGTAAGACCCAAAGTATGCCTCTTCAACGCGTCGAAAACTTTCCTTGTATCAAGTCTGTTCCGGTGGTGGAACGCTATGGTTTTATCTGGATTTGGCCAGGCGATAAGGCAGCGGCGGATGAAGGTTTAATCCCTGAACTCAACTGGGCATTGGATCCAAACTGGGCTTATGGTGGGGGTATTTACTACATAAAATGCGATTACCGCCTGATGATTGATAACCTAATGGATCTTACCCACGAAACCTATGTGCATGCTACGTCGATCGGGCAAAAAGAAATTGACGAAACACCGGTTAACACCACTATGGAAAATGGACAGGTAGTCACAAGCCGTTTTATGGAAAATATTTTACCGCCCCCGTTTTGGCAAGACGCGCTTAGCGCCAATGGTTTGCCTAACGACCAGCCGGTAGACCGCTGGCAGATCTGTCGGTTCGATTTACCCAGTCACGTTATGATTGAAGTAGGTGTGGCTCTGGCCGGTAAGGGCGGGTACGACGCACCCGCCGATCAGAAGGCTAACAGTGTCGTGGTTGACTTTATTACACCAGAGACCGACGGCACAATGTGGTATTTCTGGGGTATGGCAAGAAATTTCAAAGCGAATGATGACGCATTAACCGCTACCATCCAGGAAGGCCAGGGTAAAATATTTGCTGAAGACCTTGAAATCCTTGAGCGTCAGCAACAAAACCTTGACCGTTTTCCTGACCGTCAGATCCTCAAACTCGATATTGATGCAGGAGGCGTGCAGGCTCGACGGTTGATTGAGCGGACCATGAAAAAAGAAAAATCTGCTGCAAGCAACGGAGAGTCATAATATGTTACAGGTTATTGTTTCGGGCAAAGAGAGTCTTACTCCTCGAGTCTGCAAGCTCACGCTGACCTCAAGCACCGGTGAGCCGCTGCCAGATTGGGCACCCGGCGCCCATATCGATGTATTTTTGCCAGGTGATATGATTCGCCAGTATTCGCTATGTGGGGCACTCAACAGCAATCACTATCAGATTGCTGTGCAGATAGAAGAAAACGGTAAAGGTGGTTCCCGCTATATTCACGAAACACTGCAAAGCGGTACTGAAATTACCATCAGTGAGCCGCGGAATCATTTTCCATTAACAGACGGCAGTTCACCCTGCTTGTTTCTGGCGGCCGGTATTGGAATTACACCGATGATCCCAATGATCGAGCAATGCCAGGCGGAGCAACGAGAATTTGCTCTGTACTACGCTGTGGGCAACCAGACTGATAACATTTTAAGCGAGAGCTATAGTAAGCTGAGCAATGTTTGTATACATGACAAAGCAGCCAAAGGTATACGGCTCGACATTCAGGCGGTGTTGGCAAACGCCGCCGCTGACGCTGATATTTTTATTTGCGGGCCAGCAGGTTTTATCAATGATGTTCTGACCCGAGCGAAGCAGCAAGGTATTAATAGTGAGCGACTGCATCGTGAGTTTTTTTCAGCCGAACCTATCGATCATAGCAATGATGGCAGCTTCGAAGTTGAAATCGCCAGTTCTGGCCAAGTCATCAGTGTCGGCAAAGATGAATCCATGCTGGAAGCTCTGGAAGATAACGGCTTTTTTGTACCGGTATCCTGTGAAGAAGGGGTATGTGGCACATGTGTGACACCATTACTCGGTGGTGAAGCGGACCACAAGGACGTTTTTCTGACCGATCAGGAAAAAGCTCAGATGGACCGGGTTGCAGTTTGTTGCTCAAGAGCTAAAAGCGCGCGCCTGATACTTGATCTTTAATCCCGACTTTGGCGACGGTAAGCCGCGGGGCTTAGCCCCGTATGGCGCTTAAAAAACTTATTAAAATAGCCTGGTTCATGGAAGCCCAGTCGTTCGGCAATTTCAGCGACGGCTATATCACTAAATACCAGATAGCGCTTAGCTTCACTGATCAGGGTATTATGAATTAATGCCAACGCCCGGGATTGAAAATATTGTTGGCAGATTTGATTCAGATGAGCCTGACTTACACCAATTTGCTGTGCATACCAGCTTACCCTGTGCTGCGATGCAAAGTGCTGGCGTATAAGTTGTTGAAATATTCTTAGTTTTCGTTCTGGTTTAGTTAATCCTCCTTCTTCATAGCGGGAAGGTTGTAACCGATGCATCAGAATTAGTAATTGTTGAAGTAACGCCTGAAGCATACCGCTCTGGTGCAGAGACGGACTGCCTGCTTCCTGCTGAATTATGCTACAGAGTGTTTGTAAAGGCGTTCGATAGCTCTTCTCCACGGTTAATACAAATGCCTCTACCAGGGCGTCGACTGATTCCCCAATATTCTGCTCCACCTGACGTAACATTGGCGTGGCTACTGATAATACCGTGCCCTGCGATTGAGCCTGCCAGTCAAAACCATGCATAACACCATCTGGAATATAGATAAGAGCAGGTGCCGTTATCTGTTGCCGCTCACCATCTAGCTGCACTTCCACACCGCCCTCGTTAAGCACAAATATCTGAGTAATGTGTTTATGCCTATGGGGGTGGATTTTCCATTCGTGCTGCGCACTTCGTTGCGTAAGCGGTTCGCAGTATAAAAAAGTTTGATGTGGAAAACTGCTCTGCTCCCCATACAGATCAACAAATTCTAAATTACCTAACATAATTACTACAATCTACAAAATTAACCATTAAATAAGTATTTTAACCCTTATAAAGACAGAATATATGCATAAAATACAATTAACAAGTTAAGAAGGGGTTCCAAATGAACTGGAAAAAGCAGGACTATGATGATATTCCCGGCACTTACGTCTTTGATGGCCAGCGGGCTCACCCCGCTTACGCTATCAATAAGTTGCTCTATACCTTTAACGACCAGGCTTGTCGTGATGAGTTTGATGCCGACCCTGCCGCTTACTGCGACAAAATGGGGGTTGCTGGTGAGTATAAGAAAGCCGTGCTGGAGCAAGACTTTTTAAAACTGCTCCGCATGGGTGCAAACATTTATTTTCTGGCCAAAATGTGTATCCCGCGCGGCGTGTCTGTACAGGATGCCGGCGCCGCTTTTCAGGGGATCACCACTGAAGAATTTCAAAAGCGTCTGCTCGACAAAGGTAATGGTCTGAGCGATATACTGGCAAAACGAGGAGACTACTGGAATGGCTAAAATTATTGGCGGGATTACAAGCTCACACATCCCCGCAGTGGGCAATGCAATTTCTCAGGGGTTAACACAAGACCCTTACTGGAAGCGCTTTTTTGATGGTTACGAGCCGGCAAAAGCCTGGCTAAAAGAGGCAAAGCCAGATTTGGTGATAGTCGTTTACAATGATCATGGATTAAATTTCTTCCTTGATAAAGTACCGACTTTTGCGCTTGGGTGTGCCGATACATACGAGAATGCCGACGAAGGTTGGGGATTAAAACCGGTCTCTCCCTTCGAAGGTGACGCAAAACTGTCCTGGCACATTGCACAGTCGCTGGTCGAGCAAGAATTTGACATTTGCACCTGTCAGGAAATGAAAGTTGATCATGGCTTTGTTAACCCAATTCGCGCGTTGTTTGGCGATCACGACGTATGGCCGGTAAAAGCCATTCCTCTGGCCGTTAATACAGTGCAGCATCCGGTACCGTCTGCTGCACGCTGTTTAAAACTGGGCAGGGCTTTGGGCAAAGCCCTTGAGTCTTATCCGGAAGATACCCGGGTAGTGATTCTGGGTACAGGCGGTATGTCACACCAGTTGCAAGGTGAACGAGCGGGTATTATCGACGTTGAGTTCGATTTAGAGTGCATGGATAAAATTGCCACAGAGCCAGAATGGATGACTCAGTTTAGTAACGCTGAAATTATTCGCCGAGCAGGTAGCGAAGGTATAGAAACCATTATGTGGCTGGTAATGCGTGGCGCATTAAAAGACGATGCAGCCGTACTACACAAGCACTACCATGCACCAATCTCCAACACCGGTGCCGGCGTGTTAGTACTGGATAATCAATAATCAGGTGCCCCGTCACTGGCCGCGCTATTTATGGTGGCCGGTGACACCCAGTTATTTCATTCCTCCATATTCATCATTTGCTTAAATAACACACCGGCCTGAGTCCGGTTGATTACTTCAAGCTTCCGTAATACGGCTGATACATGTTGCTTGACGGTAGATTCAGATATTTTCAGTTCATAGGCAATTTGCTTGTTTAACAAGCCATCTGCCATCATGCGCAGTACCTTAAACTGATGGGGTGTTAACTGCGCCAGTTTGTCTGCAAACGCTTTGTCCTGCTGATTTTCCAATGCTTCAATAGCTTCGTTGATGTTGTCTGGTAACCACTGTTCACCATCGAGCACAAGATTAACCGCTTCGGCGATTTCAGCCAATGGCGTGGACTTGGGAATATAGCCACTGGCACCTAAATCGATTGCCTTGCGAATTAACACTGGATCTTCTTCGGCTGAGACTATCACCACCAGTACGCCAGGAAACTGCGTGCGTAGTGTGGATAGCCCAGTGAGGCCCTCATTGCCCGGCATATTTAAATCCAGAAACACGAGTTCCAGTGAGTCATCAGCTTCAATGACGCTGTAAGCTTCAGAAAATGAGGCCACTTCAGTAATATTGTCACCCACGATATCCACCATCGCCTGGCGCATGGCGGCGCGAAACAGCGGGTGATCATCAGCAATAAGTATTCGCGTATTCAATACCGCTTCCCTGTTTAACAATAGGTTATTCATTGTATGCAGTGTATCGCAATTTCATCGTGTTAAGAACAAAACGGCCAGCTTAAGCTGGCCGTTAATTTACTTCAGTCGTTAGGTCTTTTAATTGTTAGAAGCGATAACCAACAGTAAGCTGAACGGTCATGGGATCGCCATAGTAACCAATCAGTGTGGTATCACCACCGGTTCCGGGACCATAGCTGCCATCTTCGTTTTGAGTAACAAAGTCATACCCCCCCACCAGATATTCTTCGTCGGTCAGGTTTTTAACGTGAACACCGGCGTACCAGTCACCTTCAATGCTTTCCCAATTAGCACTCAGGTTAACCATACCGTAAGCATCTTGTTGAATAAGATCGCTGGTTTCAAACAGCAGATAATCATCACGGTAATAATAGTTTGCATTAAAGTTAAAATAGCCGATGCTGGTGTCCAGTGCATAATTTGCCGCCAGATTCAGCGTATTCTCCGGTGTACTTGCTAAGCCAATCAGAGGTGGTGTTGCATTGTTTTCCTTAATTTCAAAATCAATATAACCATAAGCTGCTGACAGCGTCAGACTCTCCGTTGCAACATAAGTTAATTCTACTTCAGCCCCTTTCGCTGCGGTTTCTGCGGCGTTACGTAAGCGCTGTTCTAAACCGGTAGGATCAGTTGCGTCACCTTCAATACCAATATATTGTCTGTCTTTATGATCATAAGAGAATAGCGTGACGTTAGCTCGGAAAGAGTCTGTTACATCACTTTTCACCCCAATTTCAAAAGAGTCCACCACTTCAGGATTAACGCCTGGTTCATTGATTGTTGCACGAGGGTTAAAGGTACCTGACTTGAAACCTTGTGAGTAACTGGCAAAGAACATGGTATCCCGGTTCATTTGATACTCGACACCTACTCGTGGCGTAAACCGTGACCAGCTTTGTTTAGCCGGTGCATCCAATACGCCGTCACCATCGGTGTCTCTACCTAAAACCAGAGGAAATACGCTGGTATCTTCTGGTCTGACATAACCCGGTATCCAGCCTGATTCAGGATACCAGTTTTGCGTATCAGTGCCGTTATATACCGTTACTTGCTTCTCTTCATCTGTATAACGAGCGCCTACAGACAAAGAAAGTTTATCAGTAATATCGTAGTTTACCTGACCATAAACGGCCCAGCTTTCACTGTTGTTACAGCCAGATACTTCGCGCGAAAAACCATTGGTATCTGGTGGAAATATCCCCGCTGCAGCATAAGTTCTGCCCAGCACACCTAGCACCGCATCAAACACCCCGCATGATGTTCCATCATAGTAGTATAAGCCGCTAACCATGGTAAATCTGTCACCCGTGAGGTTAGCTTGTAGTTCATGGGTATCGTTGTCATCTTCGTAAATAGCCGGTACGTCAAAGATATCCAGAGCGGTATTGTCAAAGTCGATATTGGTAGGTGAGTAGCTCTCACGATGCGAACCAATGTATTTCAACTCAAGATTATCGGTGGCATCATAGCGCATTAACCAGCTATAACCTTCCAATTCAACCTTGTTCCAAGTCGGCATACTGGTATAAGAATCATACACCGAGTCTGGCACTGGTGCGTCGGTCAGGATACTTGGTAATAAACGGTACCCCCCTTTAGAATTAGAGGTATCTTCGGTTTTATCCCAGCCTAAACGGAAAAATAAATCATCGGTAATGTGCGCTTCCAGAGTTAACCGTGCGGCCCACAGATCTTTGTTGTAGTTTTCACGGTCCTGCCCTTCCAGCGCGCTTTGCAGGAACTCACCGTAACCGTCACGATTCAGGTTGGCATAACCAAAGCCCAGATAAACCTTGTCTTCAACCAGTGGATACTGACCGGTCACTTTAACGTCTGCACGACTGTAATTACCAATTGTACCTTCAATATTTAAGGTTGGGTCGCCGGTCATATCTTTGGTGACATATTTTACTGCACCACCAATGGTGTTTTTACCGTACAGTGTACCCTGTGGTCCGCGCAGAACTTCTATACGCTGCACGTCAAGCAAATCCAACACCGCTCCTTGTGGACGGGCAACATAAACATCATCAATGTAAATACCGACACCGGGTTCATAACCCCACAGTGGATCCTGCTGACCCAGACCACGAATAAAGGCAGTCAGAGTGGAGTTGGTTCCGCGGCTGGTTTGTAAGGTCGTATTCGGTGAGAACTGTTGCACTTCTGTTAAAACACTGATCCCTTTATTGCCCAGTTCAACAGCACCAAGAGAAGTGATAGCAACCGGCACTTCCTGCAAACTTTCCACCGTTTTACGGGCAGTAACCTCAATTTTTTCCAGTTTGCCTTTTTCGATTCCGTCTTCAGAATCCTGAGCTATTGCAGCCTGCGAGCCCATGCAGGCCAACGTTACCGCCGTAGCGCAGAATGTGCGGGTAAAATTTATTTTATTACCGAATGTGTGTTTCATAGGGTGTCCCTTGTTTTAGTAAATCAAAAATCTTTCTGAAGAGCGCGGTCGAGTTAACTGTAGAGTTTTTTAACAATTTCGTAACTAGTACCATCGTACTATGGGCAGATTTGTTAATGCGATCCACACTTTGCAGCACTGATGAAGAGTCTGCGGTCACAGATTTCAATCAAAGGAAAGTAACATTATGTTGAGTTTACTCGGACTGGTTGGTGGACTGGGACTGCTTATTGTACTCACTATCCGCGGGATGAATTTATTCATTGCCGCCCCGGTGTGTGCCCTGATCGTCGCGCTGACGAGCGGCCTTCCCCTGTTTACCGGCGATGCAAATTTCGTCACCACTTATATGAGTGGTTTCGCAGGCTTTATTTCAGCCTGGTTTTTTATGTTTTTACTGGGGGCGATTTTTGGCAAATTCATGGAAGATACCGGCGCGGCAGATTCTGTCGCCCGCTGGATTGTAGGAAAACTGGGCTTTAAACATGCCGTAGTTGCTGTGGTACTGGCGTGTGCCATCTTAACTTACGGTGGCGTAAGTTTGTTTGTGGTTGCTTTCTCAGTGTACCCCATGGCACTAAGTCTGTTTAAAGATGCTAACCTGCCCCGCCGCTTTATTCCTGCCACGATGGCCTTTGGTTCAGTGACCTTCACCATGACCTCGGCAGGTTCGCCGGAAATTCAGAACTGGATCCCAATTAAATACCTGGGCACGTCACCCTTTGCGGGTTGGGAAGTCAGTCTGGTGGTCGCTATTTTCATGGCGTGCTTTGGCTATTGGTGGCTTAAGCGTATGATTGGCAAGGCGATCGCCAACGGAGAATCTTTCGAAGAGCGACCGACCGATCCCAAAGTAAAAGTCCGTGATTTGCCGCATCCATTAACCGGGGTTCTGCCCCTGTTAGTGGTACTGGTATTAAGTTTCTGGTTGCACGAATCACTGGCCCAGTTGGCCCTTATTGTGGCGCTATCCGGTGGCGTATTAACCCTGATGGTAATTAACTTTCAGTATTTTCACGACTTATCCAAAGCCGTTAACACCGGCACCACCGGTGCTCTGGTCGCTATTGGTAATACAGCTGCGGTAGTGGGCTTTGGTTCCATAGCCAAAAACACCGATGCTTTTCAGGCAACTGTTGAGGTGATGGCAAACCTGCCAGGTAACGAACTTATTGGTGCAGCCGTAGCGGTGAGCGTAATTGCCGGTTTAACCGGTTCAGCCTCAGGAGGTCAGGCAATTGTTTTACCACTGATTGGTCATCACTATATCGACCGTGGAGTAGAACCTGAAGAACTGCACCGCATTGTGGCTATCTCATCCGGCGCGCTGGACTCTTTGCCACATAATGGTTACGTTGTGACCACCATTCGGGCAATTTGTCATGAAACTCACAAAGCCGCTTATGGCTCTGTAGCTGCGTTAACCGTTGTCGTACCGCTAATCGGGTTGGCAATGGCTATCGCGTTGTTTAGTTTCTTTTAAGGAGTCACCATGGCACGGATATTCCTATTATGCTGCACACTACTGCTGGCCTTGCCAGCAGTAGTATCCGCCTCTGAAGAAGTGTTACTCACCACCAAAAAACGTTTTAGCATGCCGTCTTACACCACCGTTGGCGGTCGAACTATTAAGTCTCTGCAGGTTGGCTGGGAAAGCTACGGCAAACTCAATCAGTCTAAAGATAATGTGATATTAATTACCCATTATTTTTCGGCCAACTCCCACGCTGCCGGTAAGTACCATCCGAATGACGCAGTCTCTGGCTATTGGGATGCCATTATTGGTCCGGGCAAAGCTATTGATACAAACCAGTATTTTGTTATCAGTGTAGATAGCCTAGCTAATCTAAATGCCAACGATCCCAATGTAATCACCACCGGCCCGGCCAGTACCAACCCCGACACCGGGAAACCTTACGGGCTCGATTTTCCGGTGGTAACCATTAAAGATTTTGTCAACGTGCAAAAAGCGGTGTTGGAAAGTCTTGGGATCAGCAAACTGCACGCTGTCATCGGTCCTTCCATGGGCTCAATGCAGGCACTTGAATGGGCAGCCAGTTACCCCGACTGGGTACCACGCATGATATCGGTGATTGGCACCGGTGACAGCGACGCCTGGACCACGGCCGCGCTTGAGCAATGGGCCATACCCATTCGTCTGGATAAAAACTGGCAGGAAGGTGACTACTACGATAGCGAACCGCCGGTAGATGGCCTTGCCGCTGCGCTGATGTTAATTACCCAACAAGCGCTGCACCCACTGTATTTTAATCAGCAAGGTGAGAAGTTAGACTATCATCCGCTAGAAACCGGCCCATTGAGCAGTATCCGTAAATCACACAGTATAGTGACCTGGTTAACTGAAAGAGCCCGCACCCGAGCCGAAAAAATGGATGCCAATCATTTATTGTATCTGGTTCGGGCCTGTCAGCTGTTTCTTGCCGGGCACGGTGACTCACTGAGTCAGAGTCTGCGTTCAGTGAAAGCGAAAACCTTATTTTTACCGGCCGAAAATGATTTATTATTAATGCCTTATATGGCGCAAAAAGCGCACGACACGTTACAGAAGCAAGGCAAGGACAGTCGCTATGAAGAACTTAGCGGCAGTCTTGGCCATTTCGATGGTGTGGTGAACATTAAGCAGAAAGCCGATGCTATTGAAGCTTTTTTAAAATATTAACAAGGACATTAATCAATGAAGACAACCTTACAAACGGCTTTGGGTTTTGGCCTTGTGGTTATCGCACAAGGCAGCATTGCTCAGCAGGAAGGCAGTTTACAGCTTGATACCGATACCATTACGGTGTCAGGGTTATCCTCAGGTGGCTTTATGGCCACCCAGTTTCACCTGGCGAACAGTGACAAGGTAACCGGCGCTGCAATGCTCGCCTCCGGCCCTTATTACTGTGCCCAGAATGATATTGCTGTGGCACTTGGCCAGTGTGTGGATAAAGTTAACCCACCGCTGGATGTTAAGGCTCTGAGTGCGCAAGCCAAGAGCTGGGAAAAGGCAGGTAAGATCCCGCCTCTGGCTAACCTGAAAGATGATAACGTCTGGCTATTGCATGGCACTGCGGATACGCGGGTCAACTCTGAAGTGAGTGATGCTTTATATGAACAGTACCAACAATGGGTACCCGCTGAACAACTGACCTACGTAAACGACAAGCCCTTTTCTCACGTGTTTCCAACCATCGATGCCGGTGGTAGTTGTCTTGACTCCGCTGCACCTTACATCGGCAAATGTGAGTATGACGCCGCCGGTGAGCTGCTGACAGCCCTGTTAGGTGAACTAAATCGCCCTGATGACGTACTAAAAGGTGAAGTAATTTCCTTTGATCAACAGGAAATTGCCGGCGATGATGCCAGCACGCTGGCCGATAAAGGTTATGCTTATATCCCGACATCATGCAGTAATGGCGAAGCCTGCCGCGTACATGTGAGTTTTCATGGTTGTAATCAGTACGCGGACGCTGTTGGTATGGCCTACGTTGAACAAACTGGCCTGAACCGCTGGGCTGATGATAACCAGTTAGTCGTGATTTACCCACAAACCAAGAAATCCCTGATTATGCCAATGAACCCTCAGGGCTGTTGGGATTGGTGGGGGTATACATCAGACGCCTACGCAACCAGTGACGGGCCGCAAATTAAAGCGGTCAATGCTTTCATTGATTATCTAGCCACACGCTAAGGATTATTTTTATGTCATCTTACAATATTTTTATTACCGGTGGTGCCAGTGGTATTGGTTATGGTATTGCCGAATTTCTGGGCGCTCAGGGACACACTATCCTGGTGGCCGACATCAATGCCGATGCCGCTGCGGAGGCTTGTAAAAAACTGGCCAACAAAAGTATTAACGCACTGCCTGTTGAAATAGACGTGACCAACGCTGAACAGGTTGGCGCTCTGCCCGGCAAGCTGAAAGACACACCGGTAGATATTCTGGTTAACAATGCCGGTATTCAGCACGTGTCTAAAATTGAAGACTTCCCGCCTGAAAAATGGCAGATGCTTATCAATATTATGCTGGTTGGCCCGGCGTTACTCACCCAGGCATTTATGCCCGGTATGCGCGAAAGAGATTTCGGCCGTATTATCAATATTGGCTCAATTCACTCGGTCGTTGCCTCCCCCTTCAAGTCAGCTTATGTCGCGGCAAAACACGGACTACTGGGCTTTTCGAAAACCATTGCACTTGAAACCGGTGACGCCAATATCACGATTAATACAGTCTGTCCGGCATACGTAAAAACGCCTCTGGTGGAAAAACAGATCGCTTCACAAGCTAAGGAAAACGGCATTACCGAAGAAGAAGTGGTCAATAAAATAATGCTTGAACCCATGCCGAAAAAGCAATTTATCAGCTTAGAGGAGCTGGGCGAAACGGCGGCCTTTTTAATGAGTAACGCTGCCCGTAACATTACTGGCCAGACAATGATTTTAGACGGTGGCTGGACCGCCCGATAAATCCGGGCTTTATGAGCAGAAGGCGCTTAATATCGCCTCCTGCTTTATTTTGCGCATCAGGTTATGGTAATGTCGCCTCAGGAAGTGGGGAAAACAAACAACATGCCATACAACACCGTTGGATTAATCGGTAAAGCGGCCCACGAAGGTGCCCATGTAAGCCTCAATGCATTAGCGGACTATCTGCGCGCCAAACAATGTACCATTCTTGTTGAAGAAAGCGTCGCCCAGGAAATGGATGGCGATGACTTTACCGTTTGCGACCTTGTCTCTATCGGTAGACAAGCCGACCTGGCTGTGGTGGTTGGTGGCGATGGCAATATGCTGGGCGCAGCACGCGTACTCTCTCGCTTTAATATTCACGTAGTGGGCGTCAACCGCGGTAATCTGGGATTTCTTACGGATATCCACCCGGATGAAGTGGTCCAACAAATGGATCTCATCTATAACGGTGAAACCATGGTTGAGCAACGCTTTTTGCTGGAAGTGGAAGTGTATCGCCACGAACAGCTAAAAAGTAATAACTCGGCGGTTAATGAGGTGGTACTGCACCACGGAAAAGTGGCGCACATGACGGAATTTGAAGTGTTTATAGACGATCAGTTTGTGTTTAGTCAGCGCTCAGACGGTCTGATAGTAGCAACCCCCACCGGCTCCACCGCCTATTCTTTGTCTGGTGGCGGCCCCATTTTAATGCCACACCTTGATGCTCTAACGCTGGTTCCCATGTTCCCGCATACCTTAAGTAGCCGCCCGATTGTGGTTGATGCCAACAGCACTATTTCCATGCGGGTATCCAAAGCTAATGTAGACAGCGTTCAGGTAAGTTGCGACAGTCATATTGTCCTCCCTGCCCTGCCTGGCGACGAAATTCGGGTCAGAAAAAGCAACGACAGGTTATCGCTGGTTCATCCAGCTGGCTACAGCTATTTTAATGTACTGCGGAAAAAGCTTGGCTGGGGTAGCAAGCTGTTTTAGTTCACTTCCGGTGGGTGAACTCTGGCTGACCGATAACCAGTCAATTTCTGATGTGGTGGGCGATGAACAAGGCATCAGCAATATTGAAACAGTGAAGCCGGCGTGAATATAAGGCACTCTGGTCCTAGGTTACAAGACCTCATTATTTTCAGCCTTGGTTGGGATTTACGGCATTAATTACCACTTTGCTATTCTGGAAAGTGCCAACTTATTCGTACACAGTGCTTTTGGCATGGGCTCCGTATTTGGCATTAGCGATCCCAACGGCCCAAGTACTTGTCCGTAACCCGGCTTAACCACAAAGCTTGGCTATCAGCGTGGTAATCATTCGGTGCAATTTACTGTCGTGTCAGGATTACGCTTTAGCTGGAGTTTTGACTAACGGTATGGGGGTCACCCTGATAGCAGGACTGGAAACCGATCCGGTTAGTCATATCTGTTTTTCCCTGAACCGAAACCAGATGGTTATGTTAAAGGGTTAAATTAAATGTGATTATCTGCACTTGGCAGAGCTTGGTTATTCACGCTTTTTGTTGCCGCTACTGCTTTTCACCATATTGCTAACACAACAGTTGCCGCCAGTGCAGAGATATGCATCACCGCTTTAAGCGCTGGCGAACCGTAAACGATATTCTCAAGCCCTGCACTACGAAATGTCAGATGACTGTTGTACAGCTATCGAATCTGACTTCCCGGGCGAAATAATTTACTTTACGTTTCTTAATGTGGATAACGAACAGACACTGAGATATGCCACCACAATGATACCGGATGTTTACGAACCCAATGGCAATAAGATATTGGTCGGCAATCAACCTGCGTCAGCAATAGTTCACACAAAGCAGAAAGGGATTGTTGAATTAAATCGCCAGCAACCAGGCGACAAATTTTCTGGCTTCCATAGCGCTTTTCAGCGGCACATATTTTTTATCGTGACAGTCTTCAAACGCAACGTTGAATTTATTCACAGAAATATTAGAGATGGGTGGTTTGGCATTAATGCTTAAACCATTAAATGTACGATTCATAGAGTTTCTTATTTTTATAATGCTTAAAAAGAGGTGTTTCTGAATGGGGGTAGTCGGTCAGAATAAGGAGTTGCAGTAAGATAAAAGGCTGGTTAAAACCAGCCTTAAAAAATCATTTTGATTTATAAAGCTACGACATTCGAAGCTTGAGGACCTTTTTGGCCCTGTTCAATAATAAATTGAACTTGCTGGCCTTCTGCCAAAGACTTAAAGCCTTCAGAAGCAATAGAGCGGAAATGAACGAATACGTCTTTGCCGCCATCATTAGGAGTTAAAAAACCAAAACCTTTATCATCATTGAACCACTTTACTACGCCGTTTACAGGATCAGACATAATTGAAACCTTTTTATTTAATTTAAGTACGATGGCGTGCCATCGGTGAAGCTATAGATACGAAGAAAACATTTACCAGTAAAGCAAATGTAAATACAAGTTCGACTTAATTAAATAAAAAGCAGAAAAAGAGACGCATAATGCAGTAAGGGATAAAGCTTTAACTTTCTAAAGCCTGATCATAATATGCTAATCCTTTACACAAGTAAAGTGGTTTATTTTTTATTATGCTAGCCAGTGGTGCCTTTCCTAAAATCGGCTGCCGGCGATGGCAGCAACAGCTTTATTGCCGCAACTGCTCAACCCGCCATTAATCTTCATACAGATGAGAATAAATCACTCTTAAAGTACGCTGCAGGTTTTGCTTGGCCATGGGCCAGTAAATAGAAATATTATCGATATTATCATGGTTACAGTCTGCGCTTAAGCGCGATTCCATGTCTTTTAACGGCGCCGAATTAATGGTGCTGATCACACTGATCAAACGCCGGGATGCCATTAATATGGCCCGGTGGTCGTCGGCCATCACCGCGTCATCCATCATTTGCGTAGCCGCTGCAAGTTTATCCATTAAACTGGTTAACGACGTGGCCATGGAGCTCACCTGATGACTGCTTTGCAGGTAATTCAGCAAATCAAACCAGGTATTGGGATCCGACGGTATTGCCAGGTCGGCAAAGTCGGGCTTTTCGCGTACTTGCACAGTAGCTTCCTGCGCCTGCTGCAACTCTACTTTCTGTGCTTCAACCAGCGCTTTTTCCTGCTCTGCCAGTTTGGATTCGCTGTCTTTGAGCTTCACCTGAGCTTGTTGTAACGCCTTCTCTCGACTCTCCAGCTGTGATTTACGTTCACTGAGCTCATCTTCCAGCGAGCTGAGCTGTACATGTAAATCGGACTGTGACGAATTCTGCAGGGTTAACGATTGCTGTGATGCTACGTATTCGCGCTGTACCGTTTCCAGTTGCGCGGTAAGCAATTGCTGCTGCTCCTCAAGCTGCTCGATACTGTTCTGGCTGGATTTCAGGGCTGACTGCTGTTCTTGCACCTGAGCCTGTAGCTTCGCTTCCTGCTCTTCCTGCTGAGCTAATTTTGCCTGTAATGCCTGTGCCTGTTCTTTGGAGCGATTCAGCTCCTCCTGCAGCTTCTGCTCTTCACTTTGGGTTAAAGAAACCTTTTCTTCGGCGTCAGCCAGTTCATTCATGCTCGACTGCAGCTTGTTTTGCATCGCTGAGTTTTGACTCTGCGCTTCTTCAAGGGCTTGCTGCAACTGTTGTTTTTGCGCTTCAATTTCTTCATGATGCTTACGCCACTGCTCATCACTACCCAGCATCATTTCTTTCTGCTTGGCAGCACGCTGAGCGACATCAGCCATTTCAGACTTCAACTGTGCCAGCTTGTTTTGCTGTGATTCGCGCTCAAGTTTTTCCGCTTCCATCTGTTTTTGACGATTATCCAGCTCTGCTTCCGCCGCTGCCAGTTTTGCCTGCTTAGCCGCCAGTTCGTTAGCCAGAGTCTGCTGCTCTGCCAGCCATTTTTGCTCGCTTTGCTGGATGACCTGTTGTTGCTGACTGGACTTTCGCTGCATTTCACTGAGCTCTTCCTGCAACTTGGCAAAGATGGCCTGCTGACGGGCTTTTTCCTGTTTCTCCGCTTCGGTTTGTTGTTTAGCTTCTGACAGGATCTGCTCGGTTTGCTGTAACTCTGCCTGCTTGACCTGCAATGCCTGCTGTAGCGCTTCGTGCTCAGCCTTACGCCGGGCATCGGCTCCGGCAACCTTCGACTGCAGCTCTGCTGATCGGCTTTCAATATCGGCCAGTTCATTTTGCAGTTGTGCCAGGCGTTCTTGCTGCGCAGCTTTCTCCTGTTTATCCCGTTCGGCCTGTTGCCTGATTTCAGCCAGCGCCGTTTGCGTTGACTGTAGTTGTAACTGTTTGGCTTCGAGCTCTTTTGCCAGTTGTTCAGCATGGGCCTGCATATCACCTTTTTGCTGAGAGGACATTGCTTCGAGCATTTGCATCTCGTGCTGCAAGTGATCGATATGGCGGGCTTTGCCTTCCGCCTCGGCCTGCATTTTCTGATAAGCAATCGCCAGTTTACGGCGCTCCTGCTCCGCCTGCTCACTGGCTTTGCGTTGGTTAGCCAGTTGCTCGCGTAATTTTTCCGATGCTTCACTGGAGCTGGTTAACTGTGATTGTAAAGCGGCTATCTGACCGCTAACATCGCCAATCTGCTTGTCTTTATCTTCTATGGAAGCCTGTAAACCGGCTATTTCTGATACATAATTTTCAACCGCTTTTTGTTGCTCAACCTGCTGTTGCTCGAGGCGCAATGTCTCCTGCTGACTTTGCTCTAGTTGCTGCTGCGCCTCGCGATATTTTCGCTCGCTATATTGCAGCGCGTCGGCTATCTGATTACGTTGTTTTTCCAGACTGCCCACTTTCATGCTGGAGCGTTCAAGCTGCGCTTCCAGTGCGGCATTCGCCTGTTGACTTTCTTCCAGTAATTCACGGTTTTGGCTGTAGTCAGACTTCAGGCTGGCGAGATGCTCGCTGATATCCTTATGGGCCTGCTGAAGTTCTGAGATGGTTTTAATTTTTTCAGACAGGATCACTTCAGCATCCTGTAATTTAAGTTCGGCCTGAGCCAGCGTCTGCTCAGTTTCTGCCAGGGCTTCCTGTTGTTGCGCCAGTTTATGCTGGCTACTGGCCAACTGCTGTTGTTTAGCCTCAACCTCCAGCTCTGCCGCTTCGCGCAGTTTAACCGCCTCAGCACGAGCCGCTTTAGCCTGTTCAATAGCACGCAAATCAATCCAGATACAGATAATGCCCTGTAATTTAGCATCCCGTAAAATAGGAATAAGCGTAAGCTCGCAAGGTAAGATGCGTTGCTGATACTGATGTTGCCAGCTCAGGGTTACTACCTGACCGCGACTACCGACGGTCTCCAGTTTTTGCGCGAGAGTGTCGATATTTGTCGTTGCGCCATGCAGCTCAGGGGCGGTTAACTGCAGGCCAAGCATTGCTTCTTCATCCTGAATGCCAAAGAAGGCGCAGGCGGCAGAGTTAAACTGCGTAAAACAATCATTGGTTAACAGGGCCACCGGCACACTGGCGTACTTCACCAGCCGCTCAAAGCGACTGTTCAGGTAATCCTGTTCTTCACGACTGCCAATCCAGCACACATATTCTTCGGGGATCTCGCTGATTTTATTGGCGTGCAGGGTCGTCGAAAACGTGTTGTTGGTACCGCATCTTAACCGGGCCGGAAACTCTCTTGCCTGATCATGTCGGTCCAGCCGCTGAGTTAACTTATCGGTTTCCGCTCTATCTGTGAACAACTGATAAAACGACTGTGACAGTAATTGCTGGCTGTTCATATCCAGTTGCCGACACAGGGTTTGATTAACTTCTTTAATATCGCCTTCGCGATTAAACACCGCGATCCCCATTGGTGAATGGTCGGTGAACATACTTAACCGGTCTTTGGCTTCGGTCACTTCATGGGTCAGGGATTCCACTTTGGTATGATCCTCGATAATCCCCATGGCAGCACCAGACTCTCCCGCCAGGGCCTGCAACACCACGTACAACGAAAGACGTTGCCCATCGTCCCCTTCCACTGCGATCATCTGGCGTTTGGTAGTCATTTTGTCGCGGGTTTGATGGAGCGCCTTAAAAGCCTCATCAAACTGCTTGAGCTCGTTAAGCGGTTTACCCTTAATGTACATTAAGTCGGTTTTGAACAGATTCAGAAATGCCCGGTTAGCGTCGACAAATTTGTGTTCACCATCGAGCAAATATACCGGCTGGGTGGCGGTGGATACCATTGTATTGAAACGTTGCATTGCCACATCGCGCTCTGTTTTAGTACGGGTTATCTCCCGGCAGTTCACGACCGAAATATGCGCAATGGGTGAATCCGACTCACCTGTATGCTCAGCCAGGGTGCCACACAAAGTTACCGGTACCAGACTGTCTTCCTTTGCCTGCAAAGACGTACTGACCTCGAGCATTTCGCCGCTTGCCAGACGCTCCAACGCACCGCTTAACATTTGCTGATCGCGCGAGTCCACCCGCTGCATAAACTCATTCACCGACAACTCGCAGTGCTCGATGCCAAGCCACCCGGCTAAACTTTCGTTAACAGTAAGCTGTTGCGCGGCTAAATCAATTTTGGCCAGGCCCAACTTGTGGCCGTCGAATAATCCAATAACGTGGCCGAGCATGGCTGATGAATCATCCAGGCGCTGCTGGTAATCCTCAACATCTTCGATAATGATCATCATTTGAGCCTCTGCCGCCTGACTGAGTGCGGGATTGATACGCAGACGGTATGCCCTGTCTCGTTGACCAAGCACACACTGCATGGAAAGCTCCCGACTGGCGCTGCGGGCCCGGCTGAGTAACTGTTGCGCTCCGACCGGCAGCAAATCAACCAGTCCTTTTCCTTTTACTGTATCGGCGTTTTGTCCCAGTAAGTATGCACCTGTGCGGTTTGCATAACTCACCGTCAGTGCTTCATCAACCAGAATGACCCCGACACTCACTGCGTTTAAGCGCTCCTGCTGCACCCTGAGCAATGCATTGGCTTTGTTAAGCTGCTTATTAAGCTGGCTACGCTTAAATGCACCAAATAAAACCACCAGCAACAATAAACCTGCACATGCCACAGCGGCATAGGCTAACAGATTAAACTGATTCGGCGACAAAGACTGCAGGGAAGACGGGAAAGCATACACATCAGGTGCCACAACACTTAGCAATAACAATCCCTTGTTTTGAAAACAAATTCTCTGGCAACAAGCACTCATAATCTACATTCGACAACGCGATTAGGGTAAAAATTAAACTATACGCCAGATATACCAAGTTGCTATGTACGATTCTTTAAAAACGTTTAAATTTGTATACGTGAACAATATTAAACCTGCCAGCATGGTGTCACTGGCATTCTCCATAAGGTGGCTGCCGATGTATTGCTGAGCAAAATATGTACAGCAAAGATCAACAGGCCTTATACCAATCCGCATAGAAACCAGGCAGCTGACTAAGCGTTATAGCGCTATGCGAATGCCGGCGGAAAGCGTCCGACCGTAGTAGGTGTAATTGGTAAAGTAACCATCAAGAACATACTCAGACTCGGCCTGCTCAAGCAGATTCATGCCTTCTGCAAACAAGACAATTTGTGACGATAACTGGTACGAAGCATGCAAATTCAATGCACCGAACGGCGCACTGAATCGAGCCGGCATATTACTAAGCTTGGTCTGTTGCAGGATTTCGCTGGTCCAGTTGTAGTTTGCCCGTATCGCCCACAAGGCAGTCTCGTAATACAATTCGGCATTGAATGTGCGCTTTGCCACCCCTTCCAGGGCATCCTCCCATTTATGGTCATCTTGCTGGTAGGTGGCATGCGAGCCAGTCAGGGTGACATTCAGGTTGTAGCCCAATTGGTGATGGGATTGTAAAAACGGATTGAATGCATCCTGATAAGTCAATTCAACGCCATACACACTGGCGTTGCCACCATTGGACTTCCCCTGCAGCAAATAGGACTTCTGGTTAACTGACAACGGTGACAAGTCAGATTGAATAAAACTATCCAGTTTTTTGTAAAACAAGCTCAAGCCGAAAACACCATTGTCTCGGGCATACTGCTCGGCACTTAAATCTATTTGCCAGGCTTGCATAGGAAGCAAATAGGGATTGCCGCCTTTTGCGGTGAGATCATCCCCGGAATTGAGGGTTAATCTGGGCGCTAAATCAGGCAGATCCGGGCGGCTCAGCGCTCGGGAAATGCCGGCTCTAAGCTGCCAGTCAGAGGTAACGCCCACGGTAATATTAGCCGCTGGTAGAAAATGGTAATAATCGGAATCAAAAGAGACCGGGGTCAGCGTTAAGGCATCATTGGTTTCAACAAAATATCCATGGCTGCTTTGATAGGTATTCACCAGACGCGTGCCAATATTTCCCCATACCGAGGAGTAATCGAAATTCAGTTGCACAAACATACTGTTGGTATTCTCGACCACCCGATAGGAATTAAACTGATCACCACGGGAGGGCGACATTTGGCGTAGTTCCTGATCATTAACCCCCGACCAAAATACCGATTGTTCTGGCACCAGCCACTGCGTTGGCAGAGGCTGGGACAGGCTATCAAGAAACTGACTGTTGTTAACAAAAAATGCAGACGGGGCAAAGTACTCATCTTTAATACCGGCTGTAAAAATCACGTCCCGGCGCTGGTATTTTCGCTCATGCCGCTGGATAAGCAAACCTGCTTCCAGACCGGTAAATCCTGCCCATGTCAGGGCTTTGGTGAAATGGAAATTAGCAAAGTACTGGCTATCATGAGTAGTATTTTCGCGCCATTCCAGGCGGCGACCGGGAAAATCGCTGCTCTCAAGCAGATCAATATTACGATACTCAATCGCCGGAATCGCTGAGGGATGTTGTAAGTTATAGTCAAAGCTTAGGTTCACATCGCCTTCACGGCGCAGACGGGTACGCTTAATGGGATCGTCGTTGCTGCTTGTTGCGTAAGAGACACCCATTTGCGACTGCCATTCCCAACCGCCTGTCCGCCATACATGATCGAGGGTAACACTATGGCTGTCATCGCTTAATCCGGCGGTTTCGCGACTGATTTGCACCGAGCCAGACTGAGTTTCACCGCCAGCCAGAATATTACCGTCCCACACCGCGCTGCCAGTGTTCAACTGGCTATAATCAAAGTCAGCACTATACGAATTTTCATCGTAATCAATGGTTTGACTCAATCCCAAATAAGAAAGGCTAATAAGCTGATGAGATGATCGCTGCCAGTCAATTGCCGCACTTAAACCAAAGCGGTGCCGGGCTTCCCGCTCCTGCGTAGGCCGGATATTGGGCGTATAGTAGATATCACCTTGTTTACCGACAGCTTCACCGTTGTCGATGGCCCAGTCAAAGGACAACACGCGGTCCTGGCGTACATGCCGCCTGGCATAGGTTGCAGCAAGCATCACACCTACATTTTCGTGGTCGTTAACCCAGTTGCCTAATAGTGAAAAGCGCGGATCACGATGATTCGCCAAGGGTGACTCGCTGCTCATGGCTTTAAAGGCAAACTGCCGCCTGCCTAATGTGAGTGGCCGATAGGTAGAAATATTCACGCTGCCGCCGATTGCGCCAGCAAAGTCAGATGCCATTGTGGTCTTATTAACCTCTACCCTGGCAACCAGCTCGGCAGGTAAAATATCGTAATGAAAGCGCCGCCCATATTGTTCTGAAGTGCGCACGTTTTCATTCGCTGCGATGGGCAAACCATTCACACTGAGTGTATTAAATTGTGTGGGCAACCCCCGGATACTCACAAATAGGGCTTCACCACGGTCACGCTCTACCGACACACCGGGTGTACGGTTAAGTGCATCAGCAATATTAAGTGCGGGAAATTCTGCAATATCAGTGGCCATGACCACTTCCTGCGTTTGTGGCGCAAAGCGCTTTTGCTGGCGCGCTTTATTGAGACTGTCACTGTAACTGGCGGTTACGGTGACTTCTTCCATTGCAGGCTCTGACGAAGTGACTTTTTGCGGCCGTACTGAGCCAGAGTTTTGCCTGACAGCGGTAATGATCCAGCCGTTGGCAAACGACTTTACCTGTAGCGGACTTTGCGACAACAACAGCCTGAGACCAGCCAGTACCGATTGGGGCTGGGAAATTGCCGGTGCCTGGTAAAGACTGACTACGGTAGGATCATAGATCAGCGTTTGGTTGGTGGCGCGAGCAAAATCAACCAGTGCCTTATCCAGCGGCTGGGCAGGCATATGTAACCCTTCACCTGCTGGCGATATTGATATTGCCCCCTTCGGTGCTAACTCATTGGCGATGGCGCAACAACCGCTATACTGCGTCAGTAAAGCCATTACCAGGGCATTACAAACGAGAGACTGGCGCATCGGGGTTAGGGTTGCCGTTTGATGGTATAGTGTTCTGGCGATTCGTTGATGTCGAGTTCATAGGCCTCAGCAAGTAAACTCAAAGCTTGTTGGGGAGCTTTGAGCCGAAACCGCCCGGCCACTCGCAAATTATTGAGCGCCGGAGAGGCAATTCGAATCACTTTGGACGATTCTCGATTTAACCGCTCTACCAGATAATCCAGAGATTCGTTATCCAGTTCGAGCCACCCCGAACGCCAGTCCAGCGTGCGACTAACATCTATGCTCTGAATGGCCCCCAGTGTGCGCCCGGTGATTCTGACGCGTTCACCCGCTTTGAGTAACACTGGCGTTTCATCCGGCCCGCCTGCCACCTCAACCGCCCCTTCATGCACAACCACATCGGTAAAATGCTGGCCGCGGTCAATATTAAATTCGGTGCCCACAGCGACCACACTGGCAGTGCCAATTTTGACTTCGAAAGGGCGCTGTTTATTGCTGGCAACGTCAAAATACGCAGCCCCTTGTTTAAGGTTAACCAGTCTGCGCTGGTCAGTAAATTTAATATAGACATCACTGGCGGCCCCCAACGTTAACACGCTGTTATCTTCGAGGGTAACCGTGCGTACTTCGGCGTTTTCAGTGGCGTACTGAAGCACTGTAACTGCTGGCTGCTGAGGGCTGAATTGCCATGTCACAAGGCCTGCAAGCAGCGCAACACAAAGGGTTGCCGCCTGCCACCAGCGCACTATCGGCACATATTGGATGCGCTCTTTCAGGGTGATGTTTTGCTGTACCTCGGCCAGGGCCCGCCCCAACGCCGGTGACGACCAGGTGGTCAGCATCGACTCAAACACCTGTTTATGGGTTGGATCAGCATCAACCCAGTTAATAAACCGCCGTTTACTGAGCTTATCTAAGGGCCCCGTTGAAAGACGTTCCAGCCATTCGGCGGCCTGTTCGTATACGTCTGTAGAGATAGGTTGAGAAGTCACTGCGTTTATCCTGCTGCTTATTGATGCCGGTCGAGATAAATTTGCACATCAGCCATCGCGCGGCTCAGGTGCTTCGATACTGCATCAACGCTTATATCCAGTTGTTTGGCGATTTGCTGGCGAGTTTCGCCCTCCACCCGTCTGAGAATAAACACTTTTTTCCGTAACGGCGGCATGCTTTCCAATACTTCCGATAACTGCGCGCAGGTCTGTGCGTGCTCAACATGATCGGCCGGTGCATAGCGTGAACAGGCGATACTGTCGATTTCGTCGGAGTCCTCGTTATTGCTACGGGCGCTTAATAGGTTTCGCGCCACCCGAATCGCATAGGCCAGCGGATTATCAATACGGTGACGGCGTGATTGCTCCAGGACTCTCACTATGGATTCCTGATAAATATCAGCGGCTTCGTCGGCACTGTTTGCGTGACGATTAAGGTAGCGGTTAAGTTGCGCCCCTTCGACAATTTGCTTATGAATATCCTTGCTACTCACGTTAACGTCTGACATATCGGTTATCGACTCACTGGAGGTAAGTTTATGTCATTGTTATGACAAATTAGCGACAGCATACCGTTTGGCTGTCCACTCAGACTGACCCGCGCAAACGATCGAAAGAAACCATTCACGCGACGGTCAAACAGGTAGAGCGTGCAAACTGCAAAAACAGGACAGTGTTTTTGATGAAGGTTTTGTGACAGAGCATTAGCCGGCTGTGGCTAATGCTCTCCCGGGTTTGTATTAGAATGCGCGTTTAGTTAACCGGGGTATAAATAACGCCCAGCGCATCGAGCTCATTTCCAGCACGGCCATGCAGGCCACTAATTTGCCAACCGCTTGGCGCTTGATACCCGGTGCAGTTTCCGGTTGTTGTACCGCCACTGATAGCGCGTTGCTGATTGGTCCCGAACAGCGTATAAAATACCCGTTGGCTGTTATTCCGTTCTCCTACGCACACCTCGACAGTGGTGATATATTCGCCGCTTTGTAAGTTCAAAGACTGCAGCGTACCACCGCTGCCACCATGACTACGACTGTTCCCGGCAGTGTCAGTAAGGCCAACCTGATCAACCCGGGCGCCGGCACGTAACCACACCGATGCAACACCGGGGTTGGCATCCACCGCTGTGACATCACTGAAAAATTGGCCGCCATTACCGCCACGGTAGTCAGACAGTTGCATGTTTGCATTGGTGCTGTAGTGCCAGTTAGCGGCAACCGGCGGGTGATCGGAGAGCTTTTCACCGTTACTGTTTACATCGTCGACACGCACCTGATAATCGGTTGGAGTAAGGTCGATAAAGGCATTGCTGCGATACAGCACCTTGTCGACAATTTCGCAGTTAAAATCGGTGATTTTAGGGTCGCACACCAATGCCTCAGCACCTGATGCGGGGATACTGCCCTGTCGTATCAAATCAACCCAGACATCGCTAAAGCCAATATCCAGCAATTCCCGAATATTGTCGCCCTCTCGGGTAAATCGTGTGTTGGTATCGCCCGCGATAATGACCGCATTGTCGCTGCTGTGCTGGTTAATATAATCTACAAGTTGCAAAATATTTGCACGACGGGCGCTTAAATCCGCTTCTGCCACCTGTGCCTGCGTGTGTAAGTTATACACATCCACATAAACACCTTCACTTAGCTGAACTTGCGTTAGGGTAAAGCCCTTCGGCGTCAGGCAGTCAACACCATTGCAGTTATCCCACGACACGCGGTAAACAGCGGGAAACGGATAATAACTCATCGTGTTCAGGCCACTACCAATTCCCATTCCGCCGGTGGTAGAGGTGCGATGTGTGTGCGTATTGCAGGTATCGTAAAGGGCGGCGTGATAGTTAAAATCTTCCTGGACGTTGACCACGTCGAAGGCGTTCACGTAGCAGCTAATTTGTTCTGTAGCTTGCTGGCGATTGGTTTCAGCGCTGGAAAATAACTCCAGCAACCCCGCCACGTTATAGCTCAGGGTAGTAAAGGTGCCTGTTTCGGCATGGCTCACGCCAGCATTGGATAATGCAGCAATGGTTAACAGCAATGATTGACGAAGTTTCATGGTATGTCCTTGTTGGTTGCTTGAGCAGATTCAGAGCCCTGGTAAGTCACACAAACTGACTTAAAAGTACTCAATGTGTAGAACAAACAAACGGACTTTCGGGACACGCAATTGAGTGAATTTTTTATGACAACGCGGCGCTAAACCGCGCTGTCAGTAGTGGTTAAAATTGAATAAAAATGGGATTACTGTAAAACCATAAATCGTGCCATGGGTTTTCACCCGGGGGGTCGATTTGCGGCTCCAGCTCGTTGGTATTCGTGGTGCCTCGTATACGCACGTAACTGCTGGCAGAGAGTTGACGTAGTGGCAACGTCAGCGTCACAAAGCCGTCGTCGCCCGCTTGCCAGTCACGAGCATAAAACCGCTGCGTCACGCGGGTAGTGAGATTACGGTCTTCAGTGCGGTTGGTCAGTGGCCCGGTAATATCGCCCACAATCACATCCACCCGCGTTACCTGAGGGTTTTCGTGGTTAAAATTTAAGCTATCAGGGTCGCGGAACCGCACCGTTAACAACAGCTCGTCGCCGGGTTTGGCAGTCAGACTCTCGGCGATGTCAGCCGTTTGGCCGGTGCGCGGGTTTTGTACACTAACAAACAGTGCATCGATTAAATCGCCGGTGGTGACAAACACCCGGCCATTGCGCAGGTTTTCCAGCACGCTCTCGTAGGTTTTCTTAGCATAAACATAGGTTTTAGAATACTCACCGGGCCAGAAGTCAGTACGGCTATCGGTATAATGAACGTGCGAATCTGAGGTGGCGGTAATAAACCAGCGGCGTCCTTCGCCTAACATGCTATCCCAGAACCCGCCGAGCCGGGCAGTCATTTGGTCAAATCCACCCATCGTTGGGTAGTTATCGTAGCCACCGCGTATACCGGTAGGATCAATACTGCCGTCGGGATTAATCGCATTAGCCTGATGCCCTGGTGCGCCCTCCATGCCAATGGCGATATCGGGCGCCGTGTCATGCCAGTCGCGCAGTTCTCGTGGTGTCACCTTGGTGTATTGGCCTAAATCCGTCGCGGTGCGGCCCGGATGGTTGGCTAAAACAACCGGTTTATGGGTGTGCGTTTGCATATCAGCAAGCGCCTCAAGCATAAGCGCCTCTTTATCGCGGGTGATTTCATGCAGCACTTCGCGGCGATTGTAGTGTTTTTCAATATGAAAAAGCTGATGCGCTTCTTCGTCACTGTGGGGAATAATTAAGCTGCTGTGGCGTGCACCTGGTGTGTCCAGCTCCATGCCGTAAAACTGCAGCACCTGGGGCACTGCCTGTCGCGACGCTTTAAGTTCGGGATACGCCATTTCAAGATTCACTTTGCTGTGATTCGGTCCGCCATGATCGGTGGTCACCATCCAGTCCAGGCCATGAAGCGCTGCCATTCTGGCATTTTTAGGCGTGGAATAATGGGCATCCCCCGCCAAAATGGGGCGCGGCGGATTAACAGACTTATCCCAACCTACGCTGTAATGACTGTGAATATGATGATCGCCGGCCAGCCATTGTGGCGTAAGCTCTGTTTCAGCGCCGTTGTGGGTGTGAGAGTGAGTGAGGGAGTTAGAATGCGAGTGAGAGTGACTGCCAGACTGACAGCCAGAGATGGTGAGTAGCATTGTCGCTAGTAATCCAACAATTATACGATGTTGCATGTTTTCTCTAATTTACTGAATACCTGAAAAACGCTCCCTGCTGTTGCAGGGAGCACGGCAAGTTAAAACTGTACGGTTACCCCGGCCATTATGGTTCGGCCACTGCTGGTGGTATTGTACTGACGGTCGTGAGAGTCGCTGTAAAGCTCTTCGCGTTCATCGGTGAGGTTAATGCCTTCCAAATTTAAGCGCACACTGTCAGTGATCTGGTAGAATGCCGAGAAGTCCAGGTAGGTGGTGGCATGATAACCACTTTCATCCTGGTCACCGGTGGACGAGGCACTGGCGATGTAAGGGCTGCGGTGTGCCGCTGAAATGCGCCCGCCCCAGCTATCCTGTTCATAGTAAAGCGTAAAGTTATAGCTGTTCTTCGACAAACCGGTGAACGCTTTGTACTGGTTATTGCCCTCTTCACCATAAATGTTGCGGTATAACGCCTCGCCATCGGCATAAGTGTAGTTAGTGATAACACCTAAGTTATCAAACGGTGCCGGCAGAAAATCCAAATCCCGCGAGAAAGACAACTCCACGCCTTTAATGGTAGATGAGTCTAAGTTTTCCGGGCGATCCAGGTAAAAGATACTCTCCATGGTTTTATCCGCGGGCAGCAATGAAGCTGGCAACCCTAAGGACGAATAAACCACTTCGGTGGTTGTCGAGACAATAAAGTTATCAATTTCTTTATGGAACAGCGCTGCCGATAAGTATCCGACTTCATCAAAATACCACTCGTAGGCAACATCAAGGTTGGTTGATTCAAACGGCTCCAGGGTTGGATTGCCCATGGATACACTGGTAATAGCATCGCCTGAGGTTTGTGATACCGACGCATTGTAGCTCACCGCGCCAAGTGATGGACGGGTAATATTCTGACTCGCACCCAAACGCAGCAGCATGTCATCAGATAACTCATACACCATGTTTAAGGTTGGCAACACATCTGAATAGTTACGTGAGGTTTCAATATCAACGCCATTTGAAATACCGGCTGCGGTAATCTCAGTGTCGAAATAGCGCAAGCCCGTTTGTATTCTCAGCGGGTTGCTTCCAAGCTCCATTTCCCAGCCGTAGGTAATATAGAATGCTACCGTTTCTTCAGTGACAGGCGATTTGTTATTACGACTGATATCGCTATCGTCAATGCTGTAGTTGGCTAAACCATAATGTTCTAACAGCATCGGCAAATTGCCCTGAATCCAGCTGGCATCCGGATGCTGGGTAAATACCGATGTCATATCAGCGGTAAGCGTGCTATCACCGGTATTTTGTGGCGCGATGTTTTGCGCATTACTTTGTGATAACTGGTATTCGCTGTTCTCAAACTTTTTATAGTTAGCACCAAAACTCAGTTCACCGGTGTCACCCGTATAATAGGTAAAATCGACTTTGGCAGTGTCGAAATCGTTAGTGATGTAGTTTTCCTGCAGATAGATATCTTTAATTTCGAAACCCTCAATACTGGTGGTATCGAAATCCGGCGAATAACTTAAGCCATAAAAACGATCGCCAGTGAAGTCACTGATTATATCGACCTTCTTGCGCGCATGAATGTTCGACTTTTGCACGCGGGGCTGATCGAAATCAGAGGAGCTGGTACCAAGCAGACCTGTCATGCTTAAGGAATCCGTAAGCTGCCACTCGGCAGTTAAGGTGTACTGATTAAACGTAGACTCATTAAAACGCCGGCTGTTTTCATTGCGCCACGTTGCGTTCTCATAGCTGGCGTACACAACTTCTTTCTGACCGTTATTCTCAACCCACTCCAGCTCTTTAACGACTTTATTGTCTTTCACTGCAGTGTGATGTTCATCCTGGTTGTTTTCCAGCTGTGCATACATGATATCCAGCGTTAAACTGAAATCATCGCCAGGTTTATATTGCAGCGCCCCGGTTACGCCCAATCGCTGCTGTTGGTTATTCCACAAGGAGTAGCGCTGACCACGCGGAAACCATAAATCACCGGCATCTAACTCGGCCTGCAGTGCAGTATTGGTATCGTCAGCGGCTGATTTGCCGGTTTCGCGACGCCAGCGCGTAGTATTGGTGCCATATTCTGTGGTGTTACGTTCGCTGTACGCGACTGTCATTAAGGCACCAAAATTATGCCAGGTATTACTGATGAGGCCAGCAAAGCGTGGGTCGGTTTCTTCACTGTTGTCATTGTAACCACCACGCAGTGACACCGCGCTTTTAAAACCAGCATAGTCAAACGGCTTGGCCGTATACAGCCCTACTGTACCGCCTATGCCACCCTCTTCCTGATCGGCAGAATAGGTTTTGTTTACATCAATACGATTAAACAGCTCCGACGCAAACACGTTAAAGTCGAACCCGCGCGAACGACTCACGCTGCCTTTAGCGTCCATGGGCGACGCTGAAGTGCCCATTGCTTCCATACCGTTCACCTGCACACGGGTAAAATCTGGGCCTAAACCACGCAATGAGATCTGACGGCCTTCTCCGGCTTCACGCGTAATCGTAATGCCCGGCACACGTTGGAGTGAATCGGCCAGGTTGAGATCAGGAAAATCAGCAATGTCTTCTGCCAGAATGCTGTCACGAGAAATCATCGCTTCGCGTTTCAGATCTTTGGCTTTAATAAGCGAGCCACGAAAAGACGTAACTTCAATCACTTCCATCATGTCTGCATTGTCGCTGGTCTGTGCGTGCACCGGGAAAAGACTTATACCTGATAACGCAGCTAGCACTGCAACAGATAAGCGCGTTTTGTTGAGCATGTGTTTCATCATTAGTTCCATCATATTAGTTTAAAAGCATGTTCTAATCGGGCCCGGCACCACTTTTGTTGTGAAGCGGTGACATGGATAAAGAGCGCGATACCGGTTAAAACCGGACAATAAGTTTGATGAAGTTTTTGTGACACATGAGGCTTGCGGTTGCAGCAACAACCATTATCAATCGCCAAGCTCAGGCTTTCAGTAGAGCCACGTGTTGTGGTTTTCAGATTGTTTGAGGTGGTCAGAATTATACTATTCGCTTAACTAGGGAAGATGCGAATAAGTCCCTGATGTGAGATCATAGCTACATAGTAAATCACAGCCATTACCGCCCATGAGCCAACAGTTAACTTTTGCCGATAGTGAGTTTTCCAGCAAGCGCCGTCAGACCCGTAAAGAGATATTTTTGTCCAGAATGGATAACCTGCTGCCGTGGTCTCAACTGCTGGAAGTGATTGAACCTTTTTATCCTAAAGCAGGCAATGGTCGTCGTCCGTATCCACTGGAAACGATGTTCCGTATTCACTGTATGCAACAATGGTATAGCCTTGGCGATGAAGCGATGGAAGATGCGCTGTACGAGATTGCTTCGATGCGACAATTTTCTCAGCTGTCATTGGATAAAGCCATTCCTGACCGTACCACGATTATGAACTTCCGGCACTTGCTGGAAAAACACAAGCTCACTCGTAATTTATTTAAAACGGTCAACCAATGGCTGTCGGATTGCGGTGTAATGATGACCCAAGGCACGTTGGTGGATGCTACGCTTATTGAAGCGCCAAGTTCCACGAAGAACAAAAAGAATGAACGTGACCCGGACATGCATCAGACCAAGAAAGGCAATGAATGGCACTTCGGCATGAAAGCCCATATTGGTGTGGATGCCAAGAGCGGTCTCACTCATACACTGGTAACCACCGCCGCCAACGAGCATGACCTGAATCAGTTGAAAAACCTGTTGCACGGCGACGAGGAATTCATCTCTGGCGATGCCGGATATCAAGGCGCAGAGAAGCGAGAAGAACTTGAAGGTACGGATGTAGAATGGCTGATTGCTGAGCGTCCCGGCAAAGTCCGCGCACTGAAGAAGCATCCCCGCAAGAACAAAACAGCCATCAATATCGAATACCTGAAAGCCAGTATCCGAGCAAAAGTTGAACACCCGTTTCGCATCATCAAATGCCAATTTGGTTTTATCAAAGCTCGCTACAAAGGACTCGTGAAAAACGATAGTCAATTGGCTATGTTATTTACTCTGGCGAACGTGTTTAAAGTTGACCAGATGTTACGACGACAGCCAAGATCTGTCTGAAATCCGGGAATAGCCCGGATTAAGGCCAAAATCCGGCCTAAAACGGCGGCATATTGGCCTAAACTGCAAAATTAGAGTTTAAAAATTAGGCAGGTGATGCTGCGGCTTAACTGAGCGCTAAACTGCGGAACTTATTCGCAGTTTCCCTAGCCCTTGTGCGTTAGTGGGCGTTACAACCATACTTGAATCAATCTTGTCGTAACTGTATGTGATGCTATGACAACTATCCCCTACCAAAATTGGTTTATCGCATCCAAAGCAGTGACAAAAGGTTTCTTCTTTAGTTTCTGTCATGATCGACTCCTAATGTTTTATTGGGTTGCTCCCAATTGAGCATAATGTTCTTAAGGCAAGTAACTCTGTTGGTGAAAGCTTGTTCTCTCGCATGATTAACCATTCTGTTGCGGAAATCACAAAAGGTTGTGGTTCTGAACTAGTTATATAAATGCTTCCAGATTTAGTTTTAACTATATGTTCCGTACAACTTACGATTGGAGAGGTGATTACTCTATGTCCAGCGGGAAATCGGCTGGTTTCATCATTAGTAACTTCGCCAAACAACACTGAACAAAATATTTCAGAGTTATCATCCTTAGTTTCCAGAATATGAAGTAAGAAAGTGTTTTTCATGTGCGTCTTTAACACTCAACCAATCTCAACAAACACCTAAAATTACTAATAAGGCTAGCTAACAAAAACTGATTTGGGAAAGACTTATTTCAAAGAGGATTGAGCGATTTTTAGCATAAATTCGTATTTCACAACTCGGTATATTAGACTTACCATGAACAACTCAAGTTATTGATTAGTATATATTTTAATGTTTATTAATTAGTTTTAATTTAATTTTTTATTTAATAAATCGTCCCCCTTTAACACCCATAAGATTTGACTTATAAAATCAATAGGATAATATCATGTAATCATTTTGATTATATGATGGTGCAATATTGAGTTCTTCGAACAAGTTAGATTTAAGTTATGCTCAAAAGCAGAGATTAGCCTATATCGATTTCTTGTTAATGTTTAGAGGTCACTTCAGTCGTAGTGACTTGACAAACAAGTTTGAGATGGGAATGGCAAATGCGACACGTGACATTGCCCTGTATAAAGAGCTATCACCAAAGAATATGGAGCTTGAAAGCTCTACAAAACAATATTTGCAAGCAAAAGCCTTTAAACCGCTTTTCAAGCATGATGCGAAGAAAACGTTAATAAAACTCGCTAATGATATTACGGATGGTTTTGATGCTATCGGTGACGTGACTTTCCCTATCGAAGCACCAAGCCAATTAAACGTTCCTGATATATTCATTGTTGCCAAACTTGTTCAAGCGATACTAAATAACAAACCCGTCAATGTTATTTATACCTCGTTAAGCAGTGGATCTGCCTCTAGAGAGTTAGTTCCCCATTCTATCGTTGATAATGGGCTGCGTTGGCACGTGAGAGCCTTTGATAGAAAAACAAAATCATTTAGAGATTTTGTGCTTACCCGGATAAGCAAAGTTACGATTAAAAACCAGACTGCTGAGCCACGTGAAGACAAATTAGAGGATCATCAATGGATGAGAATGATGCCTTTGCAGCTAGTAGCCCATCCAAAAAATGTTAAATATCCCACAGCAATAGCGATGGATTATGGTATGGAAAATGGTGTTCTTGAGTTAAATGTAAGGGCTGCGTTAGCAGGATACTTGCTTAGACGATGGAATGTAGATTGCACCTCCAGTGCAGATCTTGCGGGTGGCGAATATCAGCTTTGGTTGAAGAATAGGCAAACTCTATATGGAGCAGAAAATCTTGCCATTGCTCCCGGTTATCAGCAGTCAGAGGACGACTAATGTACGATAAAAGAATTGGTAAATATTTTCAAAATATTGAACAATCCAAAGCAATTGATTATTCCAAGTTTCTATCTTTACTACCTGAGCAATTACGTGAGGAAGTTAAAGAGAAAGCGACGATTAATTTTCTGAGTAAAGGCTCCGTAATAGTTGAAATTTGTTGTGAGCAGCTATTGGAAAAATTACGCTCATTGACAATTGAGCCTTCAACTCGCATTGATGCAACGTTGCTGGGTGACTCTCATAAAGTAAACACATCGACTAGCTACTTGTTAGCATACCATCAGTCTTCCGTTGATGTTCATCCTGATACGATTATCAGTAGTAAGAACGAAACATACCTGAAATTCCAACCCAAAAAACGTCTGGTAATTGTTGAAAATGCAGAGCTGTTTTTCGCAAGAGGAACACTATTTGCACAAATGAACAAAGCGTTTTCTCTTTCCTTATCATTTGACAATACAGATTTGGTTTTTGGTGCCGGAAATCAAATATCCAATAAGCATAACTATAAATTTATCAATCAGTATGACTCGATTTTATGCTTCTTTGATTACGATTTTGGTGGTTTGAAAATTTATAAGGCGATGCGAAATATGGTAGGAAGCAAGGCTAAATTCTTAGAGCCTAGCTCGGATAATTTAACTGAATTTTTCATCAAGAAACCGAAGACCCAAGAACAGTACACAAAGGCGTTAGAAACTGCCAACAGTCTTGGCTTAAGCAAGCTACACAGCCTGTTTGAATCAGAAAAATCATTCATGGAACAAGAAGCTTTGTTGGCGTTATAAGAAGGAGTTAGAACATTGTCTCATCAATTTAATTTTGTATTAAAGAAACTCGTACTGGTCGATTCTGCTGGGTTTTGTTACTCAGAGATAGAGCTAGATAAACACACTATATTGCTTGGCGAAGGTAACGTTGGTAAATCAAGTCTTCTTAATTGCATCCGTTTGTTTCTTTTACCTGAGGTAAACTTCAATCGAGCAAAAGATAAATTTAATTTCAAAAGTTCAAATGGCTATGAATATGATAAAAACGAGTCATTTGGGCATTATTTCCCTAGCAAGTACTCGCATTTAATTATCGAAGTGGAGAAAGTTATCGCAGGCAAACGATACACCCACTGTCAGATTCTAAATAGGGGCAAGAACCTTTCATTTGAGCGTATTTTTACTGCTTTGCCATACCAAGAAATTCAGCATTTATTTTGGCAAGTAGAGGGCGATGACGAGCATAACATCGGGTCTAGAGTTGAAAAGCTATCTACTCAAGATGTGTTTACAAAAATTAAAGCTAAAGATAAGCACTGTATTTCAGTCAGAGACCCACAAAAGTTGAAGGATTTGATGTATGCACGAGACATACTATCTGAAACTGAAATGCGCTATAGCCTCTTTCCACTCAATGATGCGTCTGACGAAAACGTAGAGTCACTACGAGCACTGATTTTAATGCTTTTCGATATGGAAACGTCAAATGAGGGTGTTGCTAAAGCGGTTGCTAACATCGTTGAGTCAGAGAAAAAAGAGACAAGCGATGCCCTGAACTTTGATATTCAATCCTTCTTGGCAGCACATGACTCACTTAAGCTAGAAGAGCAAAAGTTAACTGATATCGAAAACAAAACGAGAGAGTTTGAAACCCTAAAGTCTAACTTTGCCAAATATAGTGAACTGTCTGAAGTTGAGACTCGTTTTGTTGATTTTTATCTGCACCTGAATCGCAAATTAAAAGAAACAAATGAAGCCGTAAACGAATCGGCAGGGAAAATTAAGGAATGGCAACAGCAATTACAACCCATTGCTGACCAAGTTAAGGTAATCAACCAAAATTTGTTCACAGCTAATAAAATCATTAACACTTCAGAACAAAATATAGCGAAGACTCAACAAGCGATTGATAAAGGAGAGTTCGAGTTAAGTCGTTATGTAAACATGACACAACAAGAAGTACTAGAGCTTCTTGATGAGGAACTGATTGATACGCAAGAGAAGATTCAAGCTTATCAAAATACGAACGCTAGACGTATACGAATTAATAAGCTTGAAACTGAAATTACTCAGTATCGGAAAGCTCAACAGAATATAGAGTTGGATATTAAAAATTCAGAGTTTGCGATTCAAAAGCAGTTACCTAACGATACACTAGAGCTACTAAATTCAATTAATTCACGGCTCTTATTGGCAAACCCGGGTAAGGAATTGGAAAAGCATGAAGTAGATGCAATTGAAAATTTTAAAGGCTTGTTTAGTGACCAAGGTTATTTATATAACTTTTGGGGGCAAGAATTTAGAAAATCTGACTCTAGGGCAACTCGCGATTTACACAAAGAGCTAGAAAATATTGAATCCGAAATTAATGCTGTGATTTTGGAAAAATCTGACCTTGAAAAGCAAGATACTGAAAACCCATTAATCATAGAGAAAAAGCTTCAAGACCTAGGGAAAGAGTTAAAAGAAATAGAGCGCGTTAAAAAAGTTATATTTGAATTAAATGATAATAACAGCGCTTTAAAAATATATAGCGGACAGCTAGCTGAAAACCAAGCTGCGGTTGAAGAATTTTCACCTCAAGTAGTAACCTTATCAAAACAACAAGGTGAACTATCTGAGTTAATTGAATCTGAAAAGCAAAAGCAAACGGGTTTAAGTCGGGAACAATCTCAGCTATTGGCACTTCAAAGTAACGCGAATGGTACTAAACAAGCCTATCCAAAAGTTCAAAAACAACTAGAAAGACAGGGAACAGCTAATAATAACGCCACTTTAACATCAGAATATTTATCTACTCTTCAACATGACTTACAGCAAGTTGATCAGTTGAGGGGGCAGATACTTGAAGGGCTTCGAGATTTTGCTAGGGATGGGTTTATCGAACTAGAAGGTGACCTTTTTAACTCAAGTCCAGTACCGAGCACGATTCATCAGGCTTATGCCAACGTTAAACAAATCTATGATGAACTTGAAGGTCAATGGCACCTACTTAAATCAAAAACTCGTTCGCATAATGAAAGTGTCAGTAATTATGTTGATATTTTAGAAAAGAACTTTGAGCATATTAGTCGCTTTGAGAATCAACTTAACCGCTCGTTTGAAGGTATTTCGGTTAATGACTTAACTCAAATTGAAGTGTCTATCCATGTAGACCCGCGTTTTAAAAATCTCATTTCTGAAATTCAAAAGAGCTATAACGAGTTTAGTGAACAAGCGCTTTCTAAGCAGTTCTATCTAAGGCTTCAAGCGTTTAGCAATACGTTCTTTAAAGATGGTGAGCGTAATCGGCTAGTAATGTCTGATGTTATCAAAAAAGTCAGCTATAGAGTCAAGAAAGATGGTCATGACAGTTGGCAAACTAAGCAACAATCAACGTCTACCACTGCATTGATAAACCTTAAACTTGTACGGATTTTACTTGCAAAATTACGTGCGGATAGTTGTATGGTGAAGCTGCCAGTCATAATGGATGAGGCGGCAAATATCAATGTGAATCAGTATGAGTGGCTTTTACGAGATATCAAGGACAGCGGTTTTTATCTTTTCACCGCAGGTACTCATAGCTCTGGTGCAGAACTAGTTCACATGATAGGGAACCATTATGATGTTGACGCTTTAAGAACAGCAAAACCATACACCGCAGAGAGAACACGTGTAGTTTGGGATGGTCCACAGTCATTTTATGATGAAGAAAGCTTTGAATCATTAGTAGAAGATGATCAAATTGAACTGTTGGAAGGTGTGAATGAAACAGTTTAGTGCCATTCAAACTCTTAAAATAATGTTAGAGCGACCTGACATTATGTTTAATGTTATCAAAAAAATGGATGCTCAAAATGAACGTTTTATTAGTGAAGGGGCCGTTGCATTTGAAGTTTTGGAAAGTATAAAGCACCTAGATAAGCTAGAGCAGCAACGTTTCAAAATAGCTTATGCAACGGACAATTTAGCAAAGTCACATATTGTTGCTGATCAAGATCAGGTTGATAACGTTAGCCGCTTAATGTTTCAAGAATCCGTTGTCTCTATTTTTAGGCTTTGTGAAACATCTCTATATCAAGAGCTAACAGATGCAAAATTAAAAGCTGAACTCGCTTCTTTTTGGCATATTCAAAAGAAACTTCTTTCTGGTGATTGTAGTTTCAACTCAATGGATTATGACTATACAGAGCTGGTAGATGAGTTATTTCACAAGCTCGGTAGTTTACTAGATTTGCTCAAGCGCAACTTGGTTAGAATGCAGAGCATTAATAGTGATTTGGAAAAACTATCGTTTGAGGTGAGCAAAGACGGTACTGACTTTGTTGAGTACAGACAAAAAGTGCTAGATGACGTAACGCATCTATATGAAAGACATATTCTTCCAACTCAGCGATTTGTTAATCCTGACGTAAAGTTAGTGGATGGAGACAACCTGCTAGCGACAATCAACTCTATAAAGTTGTTATTTGATGCTCATGGAAAACATGAGCTTTCTGACCAAGTGTTTCGCTATGGACTGAGTTTTACCAACATCATCAACCCACTAAAAGACGTTTCAAATCAGATAAATGGTTTTATTCGCAAGACCCAGAAGAGTTTAACTCAATTTAACGCGATGGAATGGCACTTTGAACGCTTTAAGAAAAAGTATGAAGAAACTCTGGATGGTCGTGTAAATCGCACAAAAATAGATAACTCTTTCGCTAATGACGTTCCTTTCATGAAAAATGTGAAGCGAATTCCGAGGCCCAAAGGATTAAAAATTGAAAACAATAGCTCTTATTTTTACAACATATTCAAAGATCTTGAGTATCGAATCCAAGACCAATTACTGCTATCAAACGAAGATATAGAAGCAGAAGGCCAAGCTTTGGTCTCTTTCACCTCGAAAGATCGCTTAAAGAGAGCAAAGGCAATATACGACTTGATAGAAAAGTTGTCATTGAGAGAATCGAAGGACGTAATTGCTACCTTACATTACCGCCTTCAAAGTTTATTACCAGAATATCACTTTGTTGATCTTATAAATGCTGTTGTCCATTTTATGAAAAAGACGCTTGATGGAAAACATCTGATTAAGACAAACAACAAGGCGTTCATTCAACAAGAAAATAAATATTACGTATATAGGATTGTCATCTTGCAGGAGTCTAACTAATGGAAAGTGAAGTTATTTACAGTTTTGAAGAAATTCCTTACACCAAAAGTGCTGAGATTTACCGATTATTCTCTCAAGGTAGAGTGCTCAATAAGCAGCGCTATGACGATGTTCACGGTTGCTTAGTAGATGATGACTTATTCACACTGGTATTCAATAAAATTAAGCACTTTTCCCTTTACTTTAAACATATGGGGTATGACTTAAAGTTTGATGAAGAAGGTGACTTTTACTTCACTCAAGACCTTCGAGACTCAAATAACGATGAATCAGATGACAATGCCATGAAGATTCAATCTATCTTGCTTTTTATTGGAAGGTACTATGCAACTGTGGGCGATTTAGCACAGTTGCAAGATCCTATGTTTGGGCTGAAAGAGTCAGATATTGATGCATTAAAGCAAGACGATTTGCTAGCTAGTTCGCTAAAGGCTTTAAGGGTAGACAATTGGGACAAAGCTCTCGAATACCTAACAAGCAGAAGCCTTATATTTAAAGTGTCACAAGATAAATATGTGTTAAGTAAAGCCGCAATGACATTTTTGAATAGGCTGATAGAGGCTCATTCAGCATTTATTAACATTCAAGACTAATTATTCATATGAAAACTAAGTGTTTAAGTTTGTTGGCTATTAAAAAATAATTAGCTCACGATGATTTTTAAACTTAACACACTTTAAATTTGGACAGAACCTTAGGCTATTGAAGATGCCCAAAAAAAGAAAAAATAAACAAAGAAGCTCAAGAAGCGTTAAACCAAGTATGAATAATTTTGGTTTATTGGCTCTTATTCAGCTAAATCAAGAAACAGATAGAGAAGCATTCCGAAATTTATTGGATACAAAATGCCGAAACCCTATTTTTAAAACTTATTTGTACAGCAACCCTGTACATTATTCTAAATTTATCAGAAGAAATATTAATTCATATAGCTTTGATAATAACTGGCAAGAAATTGAGGTTTGGATAAAACAAATCACTCAATTCAAAAAGCAAATAAATGAATTTTTAGAATTGAAAGAGAGTATAGAAAAAAATGTTCTATTAGGTCATTTTGAAGCAGTTTTAGATACCCTTGCAATTATTAAAGATAGATTTGGGTATTCGTATTGGCATGTCCAAACTGAGCTTTCAGTATTATCTTTCATCAATCAAGATAGCGAAGCGTTAAAGCGATACAAGTTTCTAGTTGAAAACCGTAATCGGCCAGTTGAAGAGCGTGATTTAGACATAATTTTATCTAATGCTTCAAGTAGTAGAACATCTGAACGGAATGACTATTCATTTGAAGCAATTTTAGAAGGTTTGAACAACTCGGAAGGCAAGGCACTTGAATTTCTATTTCGTTTTGATCCGTTGAACTTTGATGATTCTGATTTTAAAGGAATTTTCGAGTATCTGTTTCCAGCTAGCATTATTGATAAATACCTTGCTTTTTGTAGGATGGCGATGGTTTGTCAGGCTAAAGGCAATTTTGAAAATGATGTAGTAAAAGGTTTTTTATCATTAGGATCTCATATTAATGATTATAAGCTCATCAATATTTATCGCTTACAAAGTGGAGAAATGACTCTTCAGGAGGAAGATAAAGCGATAATTGATATTTGCGATACCTATATGATGGGAGATTTTGAAAGTGTAATTGGAAAGTGTGAACACTATTTAACCAAGTGGCCAAATATAGCAAATGCTTACGAATTTTATGTGAACTCCTTAATAGCTCTTGATAGAGGCAGTAGTTTTAATAAAGGTAGTTTGATTCATAAAACTATCTCACAACTGCGAAGTTACATAGTTGGAAGAGGTGATGTAAGTTTTACAAGATTGACTAGGTTGTTTCAACAGTTTAACCATTTTGATGTTATGCCGCTTGTTAAATTGGTAGAGCTTAAAGGTAACATTTGTCACGATACAAACCTTGTAAGAGCACTGTATAGCTTTTTAGACATTAATGGCTCTACTTTTAATCCCTTTAGAAATAACCTTCCCAACCAAACGTCAATTAGCTATGTAATTGCTAATTGTAAAAATGATGATGTTTACTTATTAGATATACCGGAATATCGAAAGCTAAAGTGGCATGCTGACAAGTTATTTAGCGAGAATCATTTTTCCGATGCACTGGATTTATACAAAAAAATAACTGACTGTCCGTTACATCTAGAAGATGAGATCAGAGCTAAGATTGCATTAAGTATGATCAAATCTGGTAACTGCCAAAGTACTGTCGAATATATCAGTAATTCATATTTTGAGAATCCCAAAAATGTCTGGAAACTACCGAAAGAGCTTCTCTTTAAAGAAATTAACGAAAGTGAAGATATAAATTTCGACTCGATTGATACTGTTATTAGTATATATCTGCTGCTGAAAGATGATTATACCGAGCACCAAGTAATATCTCTGTACTTAAATGATTACCTTATGCAATTTGGAATAAAATCCCCAAGCGAGTTGCTTCCAAGCTGCTATAAACAAAGGTTTTTACTTCGAAATATATGTGATTTGAGTATCCTCGAAGGATTAAATATTTATCGTTCTAATAATGAGAAAATTCTAGATCGTGTAAACATACTTTCAAATTTGATATCTGAAGAAGGAGAAGAAGATAAAGTTCTCGAAGAATTAGAGTTCATGATTCATCAGTATACGAAAAACTCATGCGTTAAAAAATTGGGGAAAGGTAAGCTGCATGTCGATCAGTCTAAAGTATTTGCTGAATCAAAAAGGCTTTATGCGTCAGTTTTTGAAGAGCTTGTTTTAGAGTTAGATAGAGAGGAATCCTCTCCTCAAAGCGAGTTGAGCGTAAGCGTTACACAGAAAGATCAGAAAATTGTTAGAACAGACAGAAAGGCTTTTAACCTAGCATTATTTTTGATGCTAGAAATAAGAGATATTTACACACTAAACCCAATGTTTGGATTGGATAACTCTCTAAATGTAGACATTAGACACAATGGTATTGTGCCGAGATTGAGATCAGTTTTTGAAAAGCATGATTTACTATGCAGGCAAGTCAATGGCGAATATTTAGACAATGAGTTTATAGAAGATTGTTTTAAAGCAAGTTTAACGAATGTTTATTACCGCAAGCTGCAAGATGCTTTCAAGGTATTTTCTAAATCTGTTAATGACTTTTTAATTCGAATAAAAAATAGTTACATGCAGATAGGCACAGATGACCTATCTTCAATTGATTCTTTGTTTAAATTTTCATTTGAGTCAGATGAAGTAAATAACATGCTCAGTTTAATAAAGAGTGGAAGTACTTTTGACGAAATTATTAAATGGAATATTAACTCTTTGGATAGAAAAGCAGAACAGCTAATTGAAGCGGGAAAAGTCATTATAGTTAACTTATTGCCAACGAAAGTAGATAGCTATTTTAGAGAGTTAAAGTACGTCTCAAACGATTTGAGGAACAATGCATATCGAGTAAATGAAAAAATTTCGCTAGCAAAAACGGATCTAATAAGTGCAAGTAATGAAGTTAGTGGCTGGTTAGATTTTGTTAAGTCTTCTGGCGAACATTTTGATATCAATGTGCCTATATTGGAAGCTTTAAATTTTGTACAAAATTTGTTTCCAAAAGTTGAGGTTTCAATAAAGCAAGGAACCGTTGTTTCAAATATATATGATGGCAGGCATTTGAAAAGTTTCATAAGGGTTTTCATTATGTTGTTTGAGAACTCTGTAAGTAGAAGAAAGTTCAAACAAAAGTGTGAATTAGTTATCGGTTGGGAAGAGCAAAATGAGAGTTCTACCTTAACAGTATCTTCTCTTTCTAAAAATATTGATTTAGCAAAAGTACAAGAAATAAATAACACGGTTAATGATATCAATTATCTAGATAAAGCTAGCCGAGATAAAAATAGTGGCTTTTATAAAATTAAGAAAATATTTGAACAGGATCTCAATGCACAAAATAGAATTGAGCTATGCGCAGATGGAGATTCATTTAGAGTAAAGATTGAATTTGTTAATAAAAACATTTTAAAAAAGGAGTCTGACTAATGAAAATTCTGATAGCGGAAGACAATGCTACAAAGGCTGCTCAAATAATGGAGTTGCTATTAGAACAGCTAAATTTAAATTCAGCGGATATAACTCTGACAACAAATAAAGAAGAAACTATAGAGGTACTTACTACTCAAACGTTTTCACTCTTAATACTAGATATGAGCCTACCAAGGTATATGAATGATATGGATGATATTAAACACCTTGCTGGTAAAGATATTTTAATATTCATGAGACACAGAAGAAAGTTCATACCTACGGTTGTCATAACTCAACATGATGTGTTTGGACATCATAACAGTCAAATATCTCTTGAGAACTTGAGTAGTGAGCTGATGAATGATTTTAGTAAATTTCTGGTTGACGTATTGGCTTGGGATTCTTCATCTGAACATTGGAAAGATGAACTAACAAAATTTATAGAGAGTGTTGAGTAAGAATGATATCTGTTCTAGTTGTCGAGGATGATGACTCAAAATTTGAAAATGTAAAAAGTATAATCGAAGAATTAAATATTCCAGAGAGAGGGATTTCAAGAACTATAAGTGTTCAGGAAACTTTGTCTGCTCTAGAAAACGCTAAATTTGATGTGTTGATATTAGATCTCCAGATTCCACAGAGGGTTAACGAAGAAAAAAAGGATACTGGTGGGTTAAATGTTCTTAAAGTTATAAAGCATGATGTTAAGAGAAAGGGCGATAAATATAAGACACCAAACGTAATTATTGGGCTGACAAAACACACAGAATTATTTGAAGAACAAGCTTCTTTATTCACGGAACAAAGAGTATTTTCCTATGTATATGATCATATAGATATGACTTGGGCAGATGGGATAAAAGAATCTATAAATGAATATATTCACTCTAAGCAGACATCAACAATTCATAAACCTACAGATAAGGTAATTTACTCTATTCATGGGATACATTCATTTGGACGTTGGCAAGGCAAATTGGATGAATATATTAAAGAGCAAGGCAGTGAGTTTGAGCACATAGAATTTAAATATAACTTCTATCCTGTTTTTTCTTTTTTGATACCACCGCTGCGAAATCGTGAAGTTAAGACCTTTATTACTGAACTGCAAGATCTGGCAAATAGAAATAGAACCGCAGAAATTAACATTGTAGCTCATAGCTTTGGTACTTTTGTCGCTGTCAAAGCGCTAGAAAAAATCCCGTTAATTACAAGTCCCAAATTAGGGCGGGTTGTACTCTGTGGAAGTGTATTAAAGTCCAACTATCAATTGCAAAAAATCATTAATAAACATGAGATTAAAGGGATTGCTAACGATTGCGGTATTTCGGATAAGGCGCTAGTCCTCAGTCAGGCTTCTGCTGTTGGCTTGGGAATGGCTGGTAAAGTTGGTTTCAAAAATACATTTGCGGGCTTGATACAAAATAGGTACTTCGAAGGTGATCACGGTTTATTTTTTAATAAAGGTTTCTTTAAAGATTGGTTAGACTTCTTTTCAGGTAAGCAATTAGATAAACAAGATGACAGGAAAGATCCAAATATATGGTTGTCTATTAAAGCTTGTTTAGTTTTGTATAGCCCATTGATATGCTTATTAGCAGTAGCCTATCTGATTTATTATATTTGTTTCTGAGGCACTGTTTAGAGAGCGAGAATTTACGTCTACAAGCTACAACACATAAGAGATTCACCTATTTAGAAACAAATTCACTGAATCTGAAACCTACACTGTAATAAAAAACTACACAATAACATTTTACTCAGCAGAGATACTGTATATAATTACACTTACTGTATATTTATCTAGTTATTCTGTGAGGCATTTATGTTATCGCATTTATCGGTTAAAAACTTCGCTGTAGTAAAAGAGATCAACATCGCCTTTGAGACCGGCATGACAGCGATGACCGGTGAAACCGGTGCAGGTAAATCCATTGCTATCGACGCGCTTAGCTTATGTCTTGGTGAGCGTGCCGATGCATCCGCCGTAAGGAAAGGGGCTGATAAGGCAGAGATCATTGCCTATTTTTCGCTGCTTGACGCGCCCCTGGCGAGAGCCTGGCTGGATGAAAATGACGTGGTACTGGATGATGATCCCAACACCTGTTTTATTCGTCGACTGATCTCAAAAGAAGGCCGCTCAAAGGCATTTATTAATGGTGTACCGGTTGCGCTTCAGCAGCTTAAGCAACTGGGGCAGTTTTTATTGGCGATCCACGGGCAGAATACACACCTGCAGTTATTAAAAGACGACGTACAACGCAAACTTCTGGATGATTTTGCCGAACACGGCCCGTTACTCTCTGCTACAGCATCTGCTTACCAACACTGGCAACAACTGGCAAAAGAACTCACTGCCCTGGAGCAGGCTGCCCAGCAACGAGCCGACAGAGAACAGTTGTTAAGCTATCAGGTAGCAGAACTCGACGAGTTTTCATTAGCTGAGGGCGAGTTCAGCGAGCTTGAAGCTGAACACAAGCGCCTGAGCAATGGCCAGACCTTGCTCGAAGAAGCGCAAAAGAGCTTTTATCATTTATATGAAGCAGATGAATTTAACGCGTTGTCAGCTATCCAGACCAGCATTGATAAACTCAGTAATCTGGAAGATCATGACCCGGCATTAACCCCCATTGTAGCGCTGCTGAACGAAGCGGCCATTCAGGTGGAAGAATCGGCTAATGAGCTACGCAGTTATTGTGATCAACTGGAAATCGATCCAATGCGTTTGCAGCAGGTTGAAAAGCGCTTTGCCCAGGCCATGGAACTGGCCAGAAAGCATCAGGTGTTGCCAGAATCCCTGTACGAGCATCATCAGCAACTGTCTGAAGAGCTTGCAGGGCTAAGTGCAGATACTGAAAGACTGGTGGTTCTGCAAGAAGACCTTGAAAACAGTCATGCCCAATACCTTGCCGCCAGCGAAAAACTGTCGCAAAGCCGCAGCAACGCTGCTGAAAAGCTAGCTGCTTTGGTTCAAACGCAGGTTCGCACCCTGAATATGCCCCATGCTGAGTTTTATATTGAAGTGTCTTATTGCGAACAGGCCCGCCCTTCTGCGCAGGGAATGGATACCGTGGTCATGAAAGTGGCGACTAACCCGGGGCAACCTCAGGATCGCCTCGACAAAGTGGTGTCTGGCGGTGAGTTATCCAGAATTGGGCTGGCTTTACAGGTGATCAGCCGTGATACCAGCTTAACCCCTACCATGATTTTTGACGAAGTGGATACCGGCATCAGCGGCCCTACGGCTTCGATAGTCGGCCAGTTATTACGCCGTTTAGGTAAGGAAAATCAGGTCATGTGTGTTACCCACTTACCGCAGGTAGCGGCGCAGGCTCATAATCAGCTGTTTGTAACCAAAACCACCGAGAACAGCGAAACGCAGACCCATATTTTAGCACTTACCGAACAAGCCAGAATTGATGAGCTGGCACGTTTACTGGCGGGTGATAAAATTACCCCTAATGCGCTGGCTAATGCCAAAGAATTACTTGATAATGCGCTGGCGAACTAAATTGCAATTCATTGGTCAAAGTTGACGTGCCGGTGTTGAGCGATTAGCATGCTCGACACCGATAGCGTCTGTAAAGACTGTTCAACACCCATAACAGCCTGGCATGCAGACTAAATAATAACGAATACTTACTGTAATAATTGGATTTATCTGTTAATGAAGCTGTCTCACCTGATTGTTGTGCTTTCACTTACTTTTTTATCAACTGCATGTTCTAACTGGATTTACCGGATAGATATTCCTCAAGGTAACTTTTTGGACGAGCGGGACGTAAAAAAACTGCGCATTGGAATGACAAAAGAGCAGGTTGAGTTTGTTCTGGGCCGCCCGATCCTTAAAGACGCCTTCGATAAAGATACCTGGTATTACTACTATGAAATGAAGCGTGGCATGGAAAAACGTGGTGAAGATTTTGAGAAAAGCCTAGTCATTACTTTTAATAACGACCGCGTAGAAACGGTAGACAGCGATTTCGAACTATCTGAAGATTTCAACACGCCTCTGGAGCAATAACACCATTCAGTATGGCTTGCTTAACCTTCAATAATAAGTAAGCCATTATTTAAGTCTTGTTGGTTTGAACACCACGCTCACATCAACTATGCCCTCCTTTCCACCGCGTCAGACATATTTTGAAATTATTTTAAAGTACGCCCTTTACATCCTCCATGCTAAGGTTGTCCGGTCTTTAATCTAAACTATTCAAATGTATTATGAAAAATCGCTTAATAAACACCTTACGCCTGGCCCCCATATGCTTTGTGATTGGTACGGCGCTCACTGGTTGTGTTATCAACGTCGGCGGTCATAGTTCTGCTGACTATGATGGTAATGTAAACCGGGTTTTCGGCAGCATAAGTGTGTCGGAGAATCGACAGGTAGGCTCCCTGACTACGGTTAATGGTGGCATCACCTTAGGCTCTAACGTTAAAGCGGATGAATTAACCACGGTTAATGGTGGTGTTACGGTAGGCGATTTTTGTGAAATTGATGGGATCACCGTGGTAAATGGCGACATTGAAACCGGCCAGAAGCTGATTTCAGGTGACGGTATTGAGTCGGTTAATGGTGATATCACCCTGGACTCCGGCGCTAAGGTTCATGGCAGCCTGATCACCGTTAATGGCGACATTGAAGCAACGGATATCACTCTTACTGACAGCATCGAAACAGTTAATGGCGACATCAGTATTCGCGGAAACAGTCTTATCGAAGGCGATATCATTTATAACGATCCGGAAAATAATGACAACCATTCAACCCCTACCTTATACATTGATGGTAACGTACAACTAACCGGAGAAATTATTTTAGAACGTGATGTTAAGCTGGAAATTCCCGACACTATGACATCCAAAGTCCGCTATAAGAGCTCAGCAATGTAATGCACCCGTTTTCAGAATTAATCGTTCAGAATAGTCATGGCGACGATATCGCCATGCAGGCCTTTGACAACAAAGTACTGCTCATCGTCAATACAGCAAGTAAGTGCGGCTTCACACCTCAGTACGAGGGACTGGAGGCTTTACACCAGCAATATGCTGATCAAGGGCTGGTCATTCTTGGCTTTCCCTGCAACCAGTTTGGTCAGCAGGAGCCCGGTGACGATGCCAGCATTCAGTCTTTTTGCACCCTCAACTACCAGGTTACCTTTCCGGTAATGAAAAAAATTGAAGTGAACGGCTCTGGTGCCAGCCCGTTGTATAAATACCTGAAAGCTCAAGCACCAGGCCTGTTTGGTACCAAGGCTATCAAATGGAATTTTACCAAGTTTCTGATCAGTAAAGACCGTGCCACTATCACACGGTTCGGCCCGCAAACCAGCCCCGAATCCATTCAACAGGCATTAGAAACGTTACTGGCGCAATAAGGCTAACCACAATGTGTGCACACAGAGAGGGTTAGCCGGCCGCTGGATTAAAACTGACGGCGTTGGTGGACCCGCTCTTTACGGATTTTGTGTTTTTTAACCGAACGACGCATGCGACTGAGGCGGGCATGGTCAAGCTTAGTCTGGCGTTCATCAACCATACTTTCATTTTCTGCCGGTAACTGGACCATATGGCGTAACGCATTAACGTCACTCAATGGCAATTCAACCCAGGCGCCCTGCGGTAATCGTTTTTGCAATTCTATTGGCCCGTAACGAACACGGATCAAACGACTAACCTGACAATCCTGGGACTCCCACAAACGACGTACCTCGCGGTTACGCCCCTCTTCCAGAGTGACGTTAAACCAGTTGTTCATGCTCTCTTCATCGGTTGCCGGGCGGGGTTTTATGGTATTAAACTTAGCCATACCATCTTCGAGCTTCACGCCTTTTTTGAGCAACTGAAGCGCTTTTGGCGGCACTTCGCCAAAGATACGCACAGCATACTCACGCTCAATTTTACAACGGGGGTGCATCAGGCGATTAGCCATCTCACCGTCGTTAGTAAACAGCAATAAGCCACTGGTGTTGATATCCAGACGACCGACGGCGATCCAGCGTCCCTGACTGATTGCCGGCAAACGGTCAAATACGGTACTACGGCCCTCGGGATCAATTCGGGTACATAACTCGCCTTCCGGCTTGTTGTACATCAGCACCCGGCATACCGGCTCTTCATTACTGCGTGATAAAATGTGGCCGTCTACGCGAATTTGCGCTGTTGCATCAACCCGGTCACCCAATTTGGCCACGATGCCGTTCACCGATATACGGCCCTGCTCAATCCAGCGTTCCATTTCTCGGCGCGAACCCATGCCATGATTAGCTAGTACCTTCTGTAATTTCTCTGTCATTAGTGTATTGACTCTTTTTGGTTGTCGCTATCACCTTGTACCTGAGTCGCCTGTTTATCATGCAACACGTGAGTTACGTTTTGTGTCGCATCAAGGGAGGCCATAAAATCCTCGGCATTAGGTAAGTCACTGAGTGACTTCAGCGAAAAATAATCTAAAAATTGTTTTGTCGTAGCATACAGCGCCGGCCGGCCGGGAACTTCCTTATGACCAATCACTTTTATCCACTCACGTTCAGTGAGCGTTTTAATAATGTTGCTGCTAACAGCCACACCACGCACCTGCTCTATTTCACCCCGGGTTATCGGTTGTCGATAGGCAATAAGCGCAAGTGTCTCTAACATCGCCCGGGAATATTTGGGACTGCTCTCCTGCCACAGACGACTAAGCCAGGGGCTAAGGCTATCGAGTGACTGAAACCGGTAACCACTGGCAACCTCTACTAGTTGGATACCACGTGGGCGATAATCCAGTTGCAGGGTGCTCAGTGCTGATTGTATCGCTTTATCACTGACGGTGAAATCAGCCAGCACAGTATTTTTTAATTTATCAACGGAAACCGGTTGCTCCGAGACAAAGATTGTTGCCTCAATAAGCTGTTTAAGCTGCTCACTATTGATTTTTTTCATGGTGCTTCAAAACTACCTAACTTCACATGAATGCGGGCAAACGGCCCGGCCTGAACCAGGCTAATAGTCTGCCCTTTTACCAGCTCTAAAATGGCCAGAAAGGTTACTACCGCGCCGGCCCGCCCCTCTTCAGCGGTAAACAAAGCTTCCATCGGGGTATATTCTTCGGCGTTAAGTAACTGCAAAATTTTACTCATACGTTCCCGGGTGCTGAGCGCTTCCGGGGCTATATGATGATGTTCAAAAGCCGCAGCACGCTGCATAGCGGCCGAAAAGGCTAGCACCAGGTCCTGTAGCGATACGTCCGGCTGTATAATCACCGGCTTAATATCGGCAGAGGGTTCCACACTTACCCTGAACAGATCGCGCTCCATACGTGGCTGCAGATCCAGATCTTCGGCCGCTTGCTTAATGAGCTCATATTCCTGCAAACGTCGTATCAGGGCCGCTCTTGGGTCTTCTTCGTCTTCTTCTTCATCGCTGCGACTTGGCAGTAATAATCGAGACTTGATCTCAGCCAGAATAGCAGCCATCAACAGGTATTCAGCCGCTAATTCAAGCTTAAGGGTTTGCATCACCTCAACGTATTCCATGTACTGGCGGGTGATTTCCGCCACTGGCATAGTGGTAATATCAAATTTTTGTTTACGGATTAAATACAGTAATAAATCCAGCGGACCTTCAAATGACTCTAGGATGACCTCCAGCGCTTCCGGCGGAATATACAAATCCTCCGGCTTTTCAATCACCGCCTCGCCGTTCACAAAGGCCAGTGGCAGCGGTTGCTGTACCGGTGTGGCGAGGGTTGAGACTGGCTCGTCGCTATTGCTCATGGCAGGCCTTATTCACCCTCTTATAAAAAAGGCGTAACATCACCACTGCCTTCACGAACCACCACGGGATCGCCTTCACTTAAGTCAATCACTGTAGTGGGTTGTTCACCCAGATAGCCGCCATGAATAATGAGACCCACCTGTTTTTCCAGCTTATCGCGAATTTCATCAGGGTCTGATTCTGCCAGTGATTGCCCGGGCAGAATTAACGACGTGGACATGAGAGGCTCGTTCAGTTCTTCCAGCAGAGCCAGCGCGATGATGTTATCCGGTACCCGAATACCGATGGTACGGCGTTTAGGATTCTGAAGTCGTTTAGGTACTTCACGGGTGGCCTTAAGCACAAACGTGTAAGGCCCGGGAGTGTTGTTTTTTAACATCCTAAACGCCACATTATCCACCTTAGCGTATACCGATAGCTCGGACATATCCCGGCACATTAACGAGAAATTGTGTTCGTTAGCAATCTGACGAATGCGACAGAGCTGGTCCAGGGCGCGTTTATCATCCATCTGGCAGCCAATCGCATAGCCAGAATCAGTAGGGTAAACCACTACCTCGCCCTGACGAATAAGCTCAACGGCCTGTTTGATTAAACGTGGCTGTGGATTATCAGGGTGTACATAAAAAAACTGACTCATACAGGATCCTTTAGTGTAGATTCACTCACCGTAAATTCCAGTCATGCCAAACCGGAGTAAGTGTTTCTGATTTTAACTGACAACGGCCCAGTTCAGTCCAGCGACCGGGAAAATGAAAATCCGATCCCGCCGACGCCAGTAACTGATGTTCAGCAACAATAGAGTGTAGTAGTGCTTGTTTGTCAGGGTTCATTCCCGGAAACACTACTTCAACTGCGTCCCCCCCCGACTGGTCGAATTCAGCGATAAGACGTCGCAGCCATTTAGCACTCATATCATAATGTATAGGGTGAGCCAGTACAGACCGGCCCCCCGCCTGCTGAATCACCTCTACCGCCGCGGCGATATCCGGCCACTCGGCCTTCACTGCAGCGCGTTTTCCTTTCCCCAAATACAGTTTAAATGCCTTTTCCAGGGTCGCGACCTGAAAATTATCCACCAGCACACGGGCGAAATGAGCACGGGTGATTTGACCAACCCCTGCGTATCGGCGCGCTCTTTCCAGCGTGCCCTCAAAGCCGCACTTCGTTAGCTTATCGGCAATTTTAGCAGCGCGTTCATCACGTTTTTGCTGTTGTTCAGCTAAAAAGGCCTGAAGTGCCGGATGCTCGGTATCGATATTCAAACCCACGATATGGATTTCAAAACTGTGCCAGCGCGTGGAGATCTCAACGCCGTCAATAATTGTCAGTGCCGGGTAGTGGTCTCGGGCTGCGGCATGGGCATCAGCCAGGCCATAAACAGTGTCGTGATCGGTAATAGCCAGTATATCAACCTGCATAGTTTGAGCACGTTGAATAAGCTCGGCCGGCGTTAACCGGCCGTCCGAAAAAGTGGTGTGACTGTGCAAGTCAATTTTCATGTATTTTCAAATTTATGGTTGACACAAATAGTTTTTTGTTTTCTTCTATAGCACAGTATACGGATTGAATGCTTCGATGCCTATCGAAGTTATCAAATTAAAACAAAGAGACAGGAAACTAATGCTAAAACAACCACAACACAGCGCCGTAATGGCAACTATCTGGTGGTGGCACTCCCTTCGATAATGGGCGGTGTGAGCGTTAGTGCGCAAAACAAACAAAAAAGGCCCGTAATGTTACGGGCCTTTTTTTTAATTTTTAAGCGGAGAAATAAGATGAGTTTGGCCGAATTAGGCATGGTCCCGGGAAGAGTGGAAACCATTGAGAGAACAGCAACCTACGTCAATGATCCCTTGGCGGCATTTGCCCAGCTGTGTGGCGACAAGCCCCATGCATTACTGCTTGAGTCCGCCGAGATAGACAGTAAGGATAACCTGCAAAGTTTGCTGATGGTGGATGGCGCTCTGCGCTTTGAATGCCGCGGGCAGCAGGTCGCCATACAGGCGCTGAGTGCCAACGGTAAAGGGTTGTTACCGCTGTTTATGGAAAGCTGTCCGGCAGATTTAAGATGCCAGATCATCAGCGAAACTGAAATTACTCTTCAGTGTCATTCCCAAACAGCCAACCTTGACGAAGACAGCCGCTTAAAATCCACCAGTGTGTTCGACGTATTACGGATGGTAGTTAAACAGATCACGCCGCTTCGTGACCACCAGCATGCAGTGTTTTTAGGTGGCGTATTCGCTTATGATTTGCTGGCAACCTTCGAAGACCTGCCTGAAGTAGAAGAAGGCGATAATGACTGCGCTGACTATGTTTTTTATCTGGCAGAAACCCTGATCACTTTCGATCATCAAACCCGTCAGGCACGTTTGCTGGGCAGTGTGTTTAGCGGTAGTGAAGTGGCCACCAGTTACTTTGCCATTGCCCAGCGCCTCGAATCCTTGTGCGCAGAGTTACAAAGCCTGGCACCACTAGATATATCACCGGTCTCCGTCAGCGAACCAGCATCCTTACAAGTGGATAAATCTGACGAAGAGTACTGCAACGACGTGCTGACCTTAAAGGAACATATTCTGGCCGGCGATATTTTTCAGGTTGTGCCGTCCCGAACGTTTTCTCTGCCCTGCCCTGCACCACTTACCGCCTATGCGGCCTTGAAAAAACAAAACCCCAGCCCTTATATGTTTTATATGCAGGATGCTGAATTTACAATTTTTGGCGCCTCTCCGGAGTCCGCCCTTAAATACACCGCGCAAAGCAATGTGGTGGAAATCTACCCGATTGCCGGCACCCGCCCCCGTGGCAAACGCGCCAATGGCGAGATAGACCATGATATGGACAGCCGCATTGAGCTTAACCTGCGCGAAGATCAGAAAGAAAAAGCCGAACATCTGATGCTGGTAGACCTGGCCCGTAATGACGTAGCCAAAGTATCAGAGCCCGGCACCCGCTATGTGAAAGACTTACTTAAGGTTGACCGCTATTCCCATGTAATGCACCTGGTATCCCGCGTAGTAGGCCAGTTGCGCCACGATCTGGATGCGCTGCATGCCTATCAGGCCTGCATGAACATGGGCACCCTGGTGGGCGCGCCCAAAGTCAGTGCCGCTTCGTTAATCCGCAAAGTCGAGCACAAACGTCGCGGTAGTTATGGTGGCGCTGTGGGCTACCTGAATAACGATGGCGATATGGATACCTGTATTGTTATCCGCTCAGCTTTTGTTAAAAAGGGTCGCGCCTATATACAGGCAGGGGCTGGCGTAGTGTATGATTCCGACCCGCAAGCAGAAGCCGATGAAACTCGTAACAAGGCACAGGCCGTTATCAATGCGGTAAAATCCTCGGTTAGCGTTCAGGGAGAAATATAATGAGCCAGCCTATCACCGTTTTTCTGTTGGACAACGTCGACTCCTTTACCTACAACCTGGTCGATGAACTGCGCACGATGGATTTAAATATTGTGGTATACCGCAATAATGTTGACGCCAAAATGTTATTCGAAAAAATGCAATTGCAGGCTGAAAAAGGGCCGGTTTTATTGCTATTATCCCCGGGGCCTGGTGCACCGCATGAAGCCGGATGCATGCCCGAACTGTTAAACATGGTTCAGGGGCATTTCCCGGTACTCGGGATTTGTCTTGGTCATCAGGCGATTGTGGCCCATTATGGCGGCACAGTCGGTCGCGCTGAAGATGTTATGCACGGTAAATCCTCGGCCATTATCCATAGCGGTGAGGCCATGTTTGCGAATATGCCACAGCCGCTTCACGTTGCCCGTTATCACTCGCTGATGGCACTGGAACTGCCTGAAGGTCTAACGCCACTGGCCAAAGTGGGTACTACGGTGATGGCGGTTTACCAGTCTGACGATAAAATGCTTGGATTCCAGTTTCATCCGGAGTCCATTCTAACGGCAGAAGGCAGTCGCCTGCTGCTACAAAGCATTCATTACCTGACCAAAGAGGATTAACTCATGGCTGACTACAGCAAGGTAATTGAAAAACTCTTCGACGGTCAGCACCTGACTCAGGCCGAGTCGTTCTCGGTATTCAATCAGGTGATGCACGGTGAGCTTTCCGATGTGAAACTCGCGACCTTACTGACCGCACTTAAAATTAAGGGGGAGTCCCCCAATGAAATTGCCGGGGCAGCCAGTGCAATGGTGTCTAATGCACGCCCTTATCCAACACCGGATTACGAATTTGGTGATATCGTAGGCACCGGTGGCGATGGTCATCATACCATCAATATTTCCAGCGCGGCGGCGCTGGTAGCCGCCAGTTGCGGTGTTAAGATCGCCAAACATGGTAACCGCAGCGTATCAAGCAAGTCCGGCTCGGCCGACTTCTTTCGCGAATGCGGTATCAAGCTTGATATTACCCCGGAGGTTGCCCGCAAATGCCTGGATGAGGTTAACTTCTGTTTTCTGTTTGCTCCGGTCTATCACGCCGGTATGCGCTTTGCTGCGCCGGTACGCGCCGAGATGAAAACCCGCACACTGTTTAATATTCTTGGTCCACTGGCTAACCCGGCGGGCCCAACCTTTGGCGTGTATGGCGTTTATACACCGGAACTACTGGATACCTATGCCCAGACTCTTACTCTGATGGGACAACACAGCGCGTTAATTGTCCACGGTGACGGACTGGATGAACTATCCTTACACGGCCCCACTCAGATAGTTGAAATCGATCATGGTAGTGCCACCCACTATACGGTTACGGCAGCCGATTTTGGCTTGAGCCATGCGCCTATCAGCGCTATTGCCGGTGGTGAGCCAATTGAAAATCGCCGGCTTATTGAAGCGGCCTTACGCGGTGAAGGTGAACAGGCCCACCGTGAAGCCATCGCGATGAACGCCGGCGCGCTGCTAAAAATCAGCGGGCATGCCAATACCTTTAAGGATGGCGCGGAACAGGCACTCAATGCCATGGCCAGTGCCGCCCCCGTCAACTTAATCAGACAAATCGCTGAACTAAGCCAACTGGAAGAAAATGCATGAGCAACGTCCTCGATAAAATAGTTGAAGACAAACGTGTTGAAATTGAAGCACGCATGGCCGAGACGCCTCTTGAGCAAATAAAGCAGGGGTTAACACCGTCAACCAAAAGTCTGTTTGATGCACTTAATACCCCGAATGCCGGGTATATTTTAGAGTGTAAAAAGGCATCTCCCTCAAAAGGGCTGATCCGTGAGAAGTTTGATCTGGATGAAATTCTCAGCGCCTACACGCCCTTTGCAGCAGGCATTTCGGTACTGACCGACGAGAAATACTTCCAGGGCAAGTTTGAATACTTAGCCTATGTTACCGAACGGGTAAGCCAGCCGGTGCTCAACAAAGACTTCTTTGTTTGTGAGTATCAGGTGTATCTGGCCCGTTATTACAATGCTGATGCCATTTTATTAATGCTATCGGTACTTGATGATGAGACCTACCGACAGCTTGCGGCGGTGGCCGACTCGCTGGGTCTGGATATTCTTACCGAAGTCAGCAACGAACAAGAAATGCACCGTGCGATTGCGTTAAAGGCCAAAATTATTGGTATTAATAACCGTGACCTGCGCGACCTGTCTACCGATTTGGCGACGACTGAAAAGCTGGTGCCCATGCTGCGAGATGCAACCCATGAACATGTAGTGATCAGTGAGTCCGGCATTTATACCCATCAGGACGTGTTGCGCCTGGCCCCCCTGTGTCAGGGCTTCTTAGTGGGCAGCGCCTTAATGGCTCAACAGGACCTGCCGCTGGCCGTCAAACAACTGGTGTACGGTACGGTAAAAGTATGCGGCATGACCCAGCCAGAGCAGGTACGTCATGCCTTTGAAAGCGGTGCCAGCTATTGCGGGTTAATTTTTGCTGCTCACTCCAAACGCTGCGTGTCGCCAGACCAGGCGCGCGACATTGTCGCCGCCACGCCCGGCAACTACGTTGGTGTGTTTGTCAATCAACCCCTCGAAATGGTGCTGAAAATAGCTAACGAACTGGGCCTTAAAGCCGTGCAGTTACATGGTGATGAAGACACTATGTACCGCCAGCATTTACGGGCAAACCTGCCCGAGGGCTGCGAAATCTGGCAGGCCATTGGCGTTGCTGGCGAATTACCTTACCTGACTCATGCTTTGCTGGATGACGACACACTGGATAAGGTGTTGCTGGATTGTCAGGTTGGCAAACAAACCGGCGGTACCGGCCAACAATTTGACTGGTCAGTGATCCACAATGAGCTCGAACTCGAAAAACTCGTTATAGCAGGTGGTATCAATCCACAGAATATTGCCGCTGCGCAGGCAACCGGTGTTGCCATTGTTGATGTAAACTCAGGAGTGGAAGACAGCCCGGGCAACAAGTCTGCACAGCAGGTCAGCGAACTTTTTACTCTTTGTCGCCAGTATTAACCGGCCGATATATTCAACGGGACATTTCATGAATCAATTAGATACAAAATTTGGGGAATATGGCGGCATGTACGTGCCTGAGCTGCTAATCCCCGCGCTCGACCAGCTTGAACAGGCCTTTCTGGAGGCTAAAGACGATCCGGAATTTAATGCTGAGTTCATGTCACTTCTGAAAGATTATGCAGGGCGTCCAACGTCGATGTTCCTGACCCGTAATCTGGTGTCAAACCCCAACGTAAAACTGTATTTAAAGCGTGAAGATTTACTTCACGGCGGTGCTCATAAAACCAATCAGGTATTGGGTCAGGCACTACTCACCAAACGGATGGGTAAAACCGAAGTCATCGCCGAAACCGGTGCCGGACAGCACGGCGTAGCAACGGCGCTGGCGTGTGCGTTACTTGGGCTGAAAGCGCGTATTTACATGGGCGCGAAAGACGTTGAGCGACAATCGCCTAATGTGTTCAGAATGCGTTTAATGGGCGCCGAGGTGATCCCGGTGGACTCCGGCTCAGGCACCTTAAAAGACGCGGTAAACGAAGCGCTGCGTGACTGGTCTGCCAATTACGACAAAGCCCATTACCTGCTCGGAACGGCAGCGGGCCCTCATCCGTTCCCAACCATTGTACGCGAATACCACCGCATGATTGGTGAAGAAACCCGGGCGCAGATCCTTGAGAAAGAAGGTCGTCTGCCAGATGCCGTAGTCGCCTGTGTGGGCGGAGGCTCCAATGCTATCGGCATGTTTGCTGACTTTATCGATGAGCCATCCGTTCGTTTAGTAGGCGTAGAACCAGCCGGTAAAGGCATTCATACCAAAGAGCATGGTGCCGCCATTGGTAAAGGCACTAAAGGCATTCTGCACGGTGCCTATACCTATATTATGCAAAACCCGGATGGACAAATTGAAGAAAGCTACTCGGTATCTGCCGGTCTGGATTACCCGGCGGTAGGCCCCCAGCATGCACACCTTGCCGATATCGGCCGGGCCGAATATGTGTCGGTAACCGATGAAGAAGCGCTCAACGCTTTTCAGCTACTGGCCCGTAAAGAAGGCATTATCCCTGCCCTTGAGTCCTCTCATGCGCTGGCCTATGCCCTAAACATGGCCGATGAAGCTGAAGAAGAAACCGTTATTGTGGTGAACCTGTCTGGCCGGGGCGATAAAGATCTTGGTCACGTAATTAGTATTTTAGGAGACCAGATTAATGGATAGATATGCAGCCATGTTTGACCGTTTAAACGAACAAAACGCTGGCGCGTTTGTGCCTTTTGTGATGGTCGGTGATCCGGACATTGAAACCTCAGAGAAAATCATCACACAATTGATTGAAAGCGGCGCCGATGCGTTAGAACTGGGCATCCCGTTCTCTGATCCGGTAGCCGATGGCCCCACCATTCAAAAGGCCAGTATTCGTGCGCTGGAAAGCGGTGTTACGCCCGCCTCTTGTTTTGAATTACTCAAGCGCATTCGGGCTAACCACCCGGATATCCCCATTGGTTTATTGCTTTACAGTAATCTGGTACTGGCTAAAGGCGTGGACGGCTTTTATGCACAAGCCGCCGATGCCGGTGTGGACTCGATCCTGATTGCTGACGTGCCCATTCGTGAAGCCAAGCGCTTTATCGATACGGCTAACGCTAACGGCATCAAGCAAATTCTTATCGCGCCACCAAACGCCACCGATGCCACCTTTAAAGCCATTGGTGACTTATCCGCTGGCTATACCTATTTGTTGGGCCGGGCTGGCGTAACCGGGGCAGAAACGGCTGCCACAATGCCGGCTGCGTCATTAATTGAACGCCTCACCAGCGTTAATGCAGCGCCGCCCCTGCTCGGTTTTGGGATCTCAAACCCTGAACAGGTAAAACACGCCATTGAAAGCGGTGCGGCCGGAGCAATTTCTGGGTCTGCCACCGTTAATATTATTGCGCAAAACCTCGAGGACGAACCGGCCATGCTGGCTGCACTCGGTCAGTTTGTGTCAGAAATGAAAGCCGCCACAGGGAAGTAAGCCATGTATTATATGATTTGTGCCACCGACAAGCCCGATACCCTGGCCGAACGCTTAGCTGCTCGCCCGGCGCATCTGGCTCGCCTTAATGAATTAAAAAACAACGGTCGCCTGCTAATAGCCGGCCCTTTTCCGGCCATCGACAATGAAGACCCTGGCAGCGCCGGATTCACCGGCTCGCTGGTGGTGGCAGAGTTCGCCAGTCTGGAGGATGCTCAGGCGTGGGCCAATGCCGACCCGTATATCGATGCGGGGGTTTATCAGGAAGTTATCGTTAAACCCTACAAGAAAGTATTACCTTAATCCTCCCTTCTGTTGCGCAAAGCAAGCACAGGCTTTGCGCTCTTCTCCCCCGGTGGTACTATAATTATAACCTTATAGCGCATCGTAGTGTTGCCTGACCTTAAATTGTGCCCTGGCGCTCGGGATGAGCCGCAGCACAATTCAGACAATATTCAGCCTGACCGGGTTATCCTGCTAATAATAACTAATGATTGGGTAGTACCCAACGAGTGGAGTGACATGTTCAAAAGCGTTGTTACCGGTGTATTGCTTGTGATGCTGACCCTCTGTGCTCCTGGCGCAATGGCCCAGCAAGACAAACAAAAGCCCGTGAAAAATTCGACCCAGGCGGCACAACAGGCCAAACGTCATGTTGAGGGTCGGGTGTTGAAAGTCGATCCGCAAAAAAGCTCGTACCGGGTAAAAATGCTAAAAAAATCGGGCCGGGTTGTCTCTCTCGATGTGGACAAACGGTCTGGTAAGGTTAAACCCAGCAAGCGCAAGGATGATAATTAGTGAGAATATTAGTCGCAGAAGACGATAGCCGTCTGCTGATGCAGTTAGATAGTTTGTTCCAGCAACAGGGATTTAGCGTTGATTTAGCCGATGATGGTGAAAAAGCGTTATTTCAGCTAAAAGAAGTGAATTACGATTTAGCAGTCATTGATATTGGTCTGCCTAAACTCGATGGTTTCGATGTCATTCGTCAGGCTCGTAGCAGCGATGTCAGCACCCCCGTACTGATCCTTACTGCCCGCGACCGCTGGCAGGAAAAGGTTGAAGGCCTGGATGCCGGTGCCGACGATTACCTGACCAAACCTTTCCATAACGAAGAATTACTCGCCCGGGTCAAAGCACTGATCCGCAGAGCTTCGGGCCAGGCCAGCTCGACCATTGAATTCGGTCCGGTAGTACTGGATATGCAGGCCAAAGAGATCCGCGTGAATGCCCGCGCCCTCGATCTGACCGCCTATGAATACAAAGTGATGGAATACCTTATGCTCCATCCGCAAAAAGTCATTTCCAAAACCGAACTCACCGAGCATATTTATGATCAGGACTTTGATCTCGACAGTAATGTGATTGAAGTGTTTGTCGGTCGCTTGCGCCGCAAACTCGACCCCGAAGGCACACTCAAGCCTATCGAAACGCTCAGAGGCAGAGGCTACAGAATAAGCCGCGAACTGGCTCAGGATGTCAGCGGCAGCTAATCGATGCCTAATCTGTCGCTGCGGCTACGCAGTTTACTTATTGCCATACTCGCCCTGGGTATATTTATTCCCGTTACCGTGTTAACGCTTTCCAAGGCGTATACCTCCAGTTTGCTACAGGCTAAATACAACGAACTAAAGCTGATGAACCTGGCGATGATTTCGGTCTTTGAATTTGAAGGCGGTGAAAGCCTGATGCCGCAAATGCTATACGATGAGCAGCTTAACTTGCCTGACTCAGGATATGTGGGTGCTATTAGCATTAATAATCAACTGGTATGGCAATCCGCTTCCAGCGTCTACACCGTCTTTGAATCGCTGATGGCAACGCCGGCTATCGGCAACGAGGTCTTTATTCCTCGCTATACACTGGACGATTCCGGCAGTGAGTATTTCGCCTACGCTTTTACGGCTGAGTTCGATAATGGCGAACAATATATCCCGGTGAGTTTTTACGTATTTAACGACCGGCGGGATTTTCTGCACGAACGTAATGCCTTTCTACGTTCGGTCTGGCAATACCTTGGCGCCCTTGGGGCCGGCCTGCTGGTTGTACTGATTATTGGCATGAATACCTTGCTCAAACCAGTGCGCTTACTGATTGGCGAAATACAACAGGCCAGTGGTGGCAACCAGACCCAGCTGACCGAAGATTATCCACCGGAGTTTACCCCGCTTAAGCAAAGCATTAACCAATTGCTGGCTGGCGAAGCAGAACAACGGGAGCGTTACAAGAACAGCCTGGGCGATTTGGCTCACAGTCTGAAAACACCCCTTGCAGTGGCCCTTGGTACGGCTGCTCTGCCCGACTCCGCCAGAGAACCTCTGCAGCAAATTGACGCATTAATTAAGCGCCAGTTAAAGCGCGCTTCTGCGGGTGCTTCTGCATGGAGTCAGGGTGAGCCGGTAATGCCGGTGGTAAAGCAGTTAATTGCCGCGTTGAATAAGGTTTATCGCGATAAAAACCTGAGCCTCAGCGCGACCGGCGATGACGGGTTGTTTTTTGGCGATAAAACCGATTTGATGGAAATTCTCGGCAACCTGATGGATAACGCCTGTAAAGCGGCACGCAGCAAGGTGGTGGTTTCCATCAGGCAATTATCACGACAGACAGAACTCCACATCGATGATGATGGCCCGGGGATCCCCGCAGAGCAAGTTGAACGACTGCTTAACCGTGGGCAACGACTTGATGCCTACACCGATGGTCAGGGTATAGGGATGGCCGTTGTGACCGACTTACTAACGGCCTACGAAGGCAAGCTGACGATTAATCGCGCTTTACTCGGCGGCGCCAGCGTTATGATAACTTTTCCTGCTCCTCGCTAACGGATTAACCGTTTGCCTCGTCGAGTACCACTTCACCATCGCTGGAGAGTAAAATGGCCAGCCAGCGACTTTCTTCCCGAGACTCCAGTGCAATCTTCACAATCATGGTCAGCGGCACAGAAAGTAGCATGCCTACACTGCCCAGCAACCAACCCCAGAAAATTAATGAGAGGAATACCACCAACGTGGACAACCCCAGACCACGCCCCATAAAACGCGGTTCAACGACATTGCCCATTACGGTATTAATGACAACGAAGCCCAACGCCACCAGCCCGGCTTCACCGCCGCCGTATTGTACCAGAGCCATTAATACCGCAGGTACCGCAGCAATAATAGAGCCAATATTGGGGATATAGTTAAACAGGAAAGCCAGTACGCCCCACAACAGAAAGTGGTCAACGCCCAGGATATACAACCAGGTGCCGGCAAGCAGACCTGTCACCAGACTGACTACGGTTTTAATTGCCAGATAGCTGTTGACCGACTGGATAAAACGGTCGATGTGATGCATTTTCATTTGCGGATCGGAAAGCGCCACATGCAGACGCCTTGGAATGCCCTCAGCCTCAAACAGCATAAAAATAACGGTTAACAGGATCAAAAACAGATTAGAGAGCACGCCTCCCATGCCACTTAAAAAGTTTGTCACCATCGACATGGCCATCCCCGGATCGAGATAGGACACAATCAAATCTTTATCCACATGGATATTAAAACGCGCGAGCTGATTGACTACCCAGGTGAACTCGCCAGAGAGTTTCTCGCGGTACTGCGGCATATTTTCCCGGAATTCTGCCAGGGATTGCCCCACTAATCCCGCCAACATAAAACCAAATACCACAATTAACAGTACAACCAGAGTAATAGACAGCCAACGTGGGATACGGTATTTCGACATCCACAGAATTAAAGGCCCGCAGGCTATAGCGATAAAGCCGGATAAAAAGAACGGTACCATAATGGTACTGGCGGCTTTAATACCGGCCAGAATGACAATCAGGCTGGCAAAAATCAGCAGGGCTTTAGCGGTTGGTGACAGAGTTGACATAAAATACTGGTTTCGCAGGCAAAATGTCACGCTACCAGATTTAACCCGAATTAGGTAGCCCTCGAAGCAAAGGCCTGATGTAATTAGTGTAACGGAGCGTGTATGCAAATTTTTATTACCGGCGGTACAGGGCTAATCGGGCAACGTCTGATAGCCAGACTGGTCCCTGAACATTACATCACGGTACTCAGCCGTTCTGAGTCAAAGGCGCGCGCCACCCTGCCTGCTGCAGTATCCATTATCAAAAATCTGGACGCTATAACGAACTTTAATGACTATGATGTGGTCATTAACCTAGCTGGCGAGCCGATTGCAGATAAACGCTGGACCCGTCAGCAAAAACATCAGATTTGCCAAAGCCGCTGGCAACTGACTAGCACGCTGGTTACCAAAATCAATGCATCCTCTTCCCCACCGCATACATTTATTTCAGGCTCTGCAATTGGTTACTATGGTCGTCAGGGCGACAAACCGGTGACAGAAAGTAACACTCAGCCTCATCAGGAGTTTACCCATGAAGTCTGCCAACGCTGGGAACAGATAGCCGAAACCGTTAAGCAACACTGCCGTGTATGCCTGCTCCGCACCGGTGTGGTACTGGCCGCTAAGGGCGGCGCGCTCGATAAAATGCGCCTGCCTTTTAAGTTAGGTCTTGGCGGCCCGATTGGTAGTGGTGAGCAATACATGTCATGGATCCACCTCGACGATATGGTGGCCGGCATTTGCTTTTTGATAACTCACACCCAGTGCAGCGGTCCATTCAATTTAACCGCTCCGCAGCCCGTCACCAATAAGGCATTCGTTAGCGCTTTTGCCAACGCCCTTAATCGCCCGGCGTTTATTCCCATGCCAGGATTTGCCTTAAACATTATCATGGGTGAAGCGGCAGAGATGTTGCTTACCGGGCAACGGGTTATTCCGCAGAAGCTACTCGATGCAGGCTTTGAGTTTCAATTCGACAGTATCGATAAAGCATTCGCTACGACAGAAAGTTAAACTAGCAGGCTCATTACTATAATCATCACGCCAGCCAACAAAGGAAAAACCAGATAGTAGCCTGGTCTCAATAATATTCCAGCCTGGGTGATCGCATATGTAAAAGTGAAGAGCGCCCATTGTAACAGCGCAAATAGGTCAAATAGTATAATTAGGGCTATAGTTGGCAGTGAAAAGAACAAGCAGTAGCCTATTGCCTGCACAGTGATTTGGTAGCGCGCTTTTGGTAATGACGCGATATAATATACGAGTTTTTCCCTTAATTTTTGTAACTCCAGAAATTTTGTCGCTGCAACCACTCCCAGCACAAAGGCCAGAAACAAACTGACTGGTGCTTTGGCGCTGATATCTATTTGCCTTACAAAGGTGGCCCCGATAACGAGGATAAGCAAAACCACCACAGCTCGAAGTAATGTAGGTTTGGTATGGTTTATGTCCTGCTGCAAAAACAAACGCCAGAACCCTTGCGGTAATCCGGCTAGGGATGGGGTCGGCAAGCGGAGCATGCGTTCAACCAAAACTGCCACCGCCAGTCCCAGCAAACAAAGCCAGGGAGAATGCACATTGGCGGTAAAGGGCATAGCAATCAATGGCAACAAACCTAAGCTCAGCCAGGGCTTTACTGGTCCCATCGCACTCTGGCAATAGTAAAGCGTAAACACCAGTAAGCCAGTCACCGGGTAAAGCTGCGTCACCGAAACCCACAGCTCGCCACTGAGTAACTCGGCAAAGTGACCATACACCATGGCCAACAGTACCGCAGCGGGCCCGATAACAAATACGTTAGCCGCATAAAGCAATAATCCCAGCTCGGTAGTACCTCTGCACCATACTGACACAGGTAATGAACGGTCATACAGGGCATACTCTGCCGCCGCCAACGCCTCCTTTTGCATAGCGATCCAGCAATAGGCCAGTAGCAGATAACCCCACAAGGTGTAAAAGAAACTCTCTCCCTGGGAGTCTTTATCAGCCAATACTCCCAAAGCGAGCAAAGGTAAGAGTAACAAGGCATAAAGCGCCATGGGGAAGAGCGCTACAATACCACTACTGACCTGGGTCAGACTTTCCAGCCACTGCTTCAGAGCGTGCTGGTAGAGCTGGCGCCGAAACTGCCAGTAATTCACTTGTCATGTACTCCGCCGGCATCCAGATGCAAATGGCGCACGTTACTGTTGCCAGCAAACACCTGCGGCTCATGACTGGCAATGATTAATTGCCCGGCATAAGTTTCAAAGCAATCTTCCAGCGCGCTGCGTGTTTGGTCGTCGAGCCCGTTGGTAGGCTCATCCAGTAACAGTAAATCAGGCGTGTGCATCAGGGCGAGGATCAGACTGAGCTTTTTATAATTGCCAAGGGAGAGATCTTCCACCCGGGTATTGAGAAAAGGGGTTAAGCCAAAAGCAGTCACCCAACGGTAATCGGCCCAATGGCAATCCGGCACACACTTGAACTGACGCCCGTGGAACGCGAGCATTTCGTTTACCGTAAAGAAGCCCGGCAGATTCACTTTGCTGGCGCTAATGCCGATTTTACGGCGCATGGCAATATCTGCAACGTTTTGCTGATTAAAACTCACCACACCCTGACTGGGTGGCAGAATGCCGGCGGCAATCAACAGCAGAGTGGTTTTTCCTGAGCCATTCGCACCGGTGAGCACAACACGGGATTCAGGCAATGAAAGGGTTAACGCCCTGAAAAGGGTTCTGGCACCAAAATGGTGGCTGACCTGCGCAAAACTCAACAACGAATGATTCCTTATTAAACGCCCGAAGCCAGGGATTCGGGCTAAACTTGCCTTATACCATTTTACGCAATAGTTGCCCGGTATTGAGCCGCAACAGACGATAACATCCTATGCCGCCTAATACACCCACAACCAGTGCGCCAACCAATGGCGCAATAACCCAGTATTCCCAGTGCATGGAGGCCTGCATATCGAAAATCCGACTTTGTAGTAAATACAAACTGACTTCATTGGCCATCGCCGCCATTAACCCGGCAACCGTACCGATAATCAGAAACTCATTGATCACACTGAAGCGGATCAGGCTCCCTCTGGCACCGAGCGTTCGCAGGATGGCAAGCTCCTGCTGACGTTCGTCCATGCTGGCCTGCACCTGGGCAAACAGTACCAGCGAGCCGGCAATCAATACCAGTACCAGGATGAACTCAACCGCCAGCGATACCTGGTCAATGATGTCCCTGACCTGATTAATTCTGGCATCCACGTCAAACAAGGTTACCGAACTGAAGGGCTGCATTAACGCGGTAATATCAGCCTTACGCCCCCCATCAAGGTGGAAACTGGTGATGTAGGTTGCACTAAATTCCTGCATTGCTGCCGGATGTAACACAAAGAAAAAATTAGGCTGCATGGTTTGCCAGTTCACTTCGCGAATACTGGTTACCCGGGTCACTACAATTTCGCTGCCAACATTGAAAGTGAGTAAATCATCCAGGGCGATGTTTAACCGTTGGGCCACACCTTCTTCTACCGATACCGGATAGATCTGCTGCCCTTGTGCGGTGAGATCGTGCCCCGCGGGCTCCCAGTTTTCATGCCACTGCCCCTGTACGACCGTATTTTCGCGCTGTAGCCGGTTACTCCAACTCAGGTTAGCTTCCCGACCCAAACCACGACGGCCTTCGCTTTGCTCCGGATCCTCTTCTTTGCTGACTTCGGTATTTACCCGCTCGTCATTCACCGCCACAAAACGACCACGCACCACGGGATAAAACTCATCTACCGTGACCTGCTTTTCTGCAAAATGGTTTTCCAGCGGTATTCTTTGCGCCTCGGTAATATTGGCCATGAAATAGTTAGGCGTATCCACCGGTAACTGCGCCCGCCACTGGGCAATCATATCGTTGCGCATGACCAGTACCACCAGCAACAACATAACGGTTATTGAAAAGCTAATCAGTTGCACGCTGTTGTCCATGGCGCGCCGCCGAATGCGCGCCCAGGCTAATTGCCAGGCACCCATTGCGCCTTGCCCCAGACGTCGGCCAGCAGCAATCAGGCCAAAGGTAACACCCAACAGGGCAACCACCAGCAAGACACCTGAGCCAAATAAAATCGCGCTGATTTCCAGATCCCGACTGTACACCCACATAAGCAGAAATATAGCGCCGCCTGAGGCGCCAAACTGCAGCCCTCTGGAGCTCAAACCGGCATCCATATCTCGGCGCAGCACACGAAGGGGCGGCACCGAAAACAGACGCAGAAGTGGATAGAGTGAAAACAATACGGCACAGATTGACCCGGTCAGTACCGCTATAAACACCGGCCGCCAGTGCCACACATCCAATGACACATCGACCTGCCCGGCCAACGCCGTAACCACCAATTGCTGAATAATCACACCGGCTATAATCCCAATGACAATGCCCAGTACTGTGATAAATAGAATTTGTAGTACATACACCCGCCGGATCATTTGTTTGGTGGCGCCGAGGGTCTTAAAAATAGCCACCGGATCGAAGTGGCGCTGACTATATCGTTGCGCGGCGACGGCAATAGCAACCGCAGCGAGCACGATAGCTAACAGGCTAGCCAGCAGAAAGTAACGTTCAGCACGGGCAATAGAACGGCCTATCGCAGAATCATCATCCCCCACCCGTTGCCAGCGATGTAATTCATCATCAAGCTTCGGTCTTAACCAGTCGTAGTATGCTTCAATTTGTGAATTTTCACCGGCAAAATAAGCTTTATATGTTACTCGGCTGCCCGGTCCGGTAATGTTAGTTCGCGCCAGATCCTCCAGCGCAATGAGCACCATGGGGTCAGTATTAAACACACTGAAACCCTGATCGGGAATTTCTGCCAGAACCTGGCTAACCGTAAACTCGCCGTCGCCGATATAAACGGTATCGCCAATCTCCACATCGAGGAGCTGAAACAATCTTGAGTCGATCCAGACTTCCCCCGCGGCAGGCGACATATCGGTTGCAGTTGTTGTGCCAAAAGGTTTGTCGGCAAGCTGAATCTCGCCCTTCAAAGGATACTGCGGACTGACGGCCCGCAAGTCCACCAAAGACATATTCTGCTCACCAAAAGCCATCGACCGGGTGCTAACCTGTTCGGCTGTGGCCAGCCCTTCAGCCTCAGCCTGACGCGTCCATTCCTCATTAATAGGCTTACGTGAACGCAACTGACTGTCGGCGGCAATAAACTGTGAAGAGCGCTCTACCAGTGCGCCCTGAAGCCGCTCACTGAATAACGACAAAGACAGTACGGCAGCGACCGACAGAATAATTGCAAACAGGATGATGGTTAGCTCACCCCGCCGGGCCTCATGCTTAAATAACCGCCAGGCCAGATTAACTACCATATGCACGACCCTTTTCCTCGGTGGCCACCGATGTTACGGTAATTTCACTCAGTTCGCCGGCTTGCATTTGTAATTGCCGTTCGCATTTCCTGGCCAGTTCATTATCGTGGGTCACCAGTACCAGTGTGGTGCCGATTTCGCGGTTGAGATTAAACAGTAAATCCTCCACTTTCACGCTATTCGCGGCATCCAGGTTACCGGTTGGCTCATCGGCAAACAGAATTTTAGGCTGGCCGATAAAGGCCCGTGCAATGGCCACACGCTGTTGTTCACCACCAGACAATTGGTTGGGATAATGATGGGCGCGGTGACTTAACCCCACTTGTTCGAGGATTGCCTGAGCGCGTCTGTGCGCATCGGGCAGTCCGGCAATCTCAGCCGGCAACATAACATTTTCAATGGCCGTCAGGCTTTGCACTAACATAAAGCTTTGAAAGATAAATCCGACCTTTGCGCCGCGCAGTCTGGCCCGCTGCTCCTCGTCCATGGTGTGCAAAGGCGAGTTGTCGAGGAAAATTTCGCCGCTGCTGACTTCATCCAGTCCGGCCAGTAAGCTAAGCAGTGTGGATTTTCCGGAACCCGACGCGCCGACAATAGCAATAGACTCCCCGGCCTTGACTTCAAAGGAAATAGGCTGAAGGATCTGAAGCGAACCTTCACTCGTAGTGACTGTCTTAGTGATGTCTTTGGTTTGAATCATATGGGAGCTATTGTCGTTTTGATTTGTCATCGTTTATTCCGTCGTGGACCCACTCTTAAGTGGATAAAAACACTGGTATTATTAATACCTTTTACGCTGTTTTCAGATCACCTTCTGGCACAATCAACTACCCCTCAACCGGTCAGCCAGCAAAGCAGTCCTGCGGCATCTGATACCCGCCTGCTTATCCTTGGTGATAGCCTAAGTGCCGGCTATGGACTATTGCAAGCACAAAGTTGGGTTAGTTTGTTACAAAATATCTGGCACGACGAGCAGCGCGGGATTGATGTGATAAATGCTGCGATTAGCGGCGAAACCACCGACGGCGGGCTGGCCAGGCTTCCCCGATTACTTGAGCAACATCAGCCTACTCATGTGTTAATAGAACTCGGCGGCAACGATGGGTTACAGGGCCATAACGTAACTAAGTTGCATAATAACCTGACGCAAATGGTGCAACTGGTAAAAGATTATGGTGCTGAAGTGTACCTGCAGGATATGGAAATCCCTACCAACTATGGCCGACGCTACAACCAGATGTTCAGCAACACCTATGAGCAGGTAGCAGATGCCGAGGCTATCCCCTTGATTCCGTTTTTCCTGCAGGACATCGCGCTCAATGAATCACTGATGCAGCGCGACGGTATTCACCCGAATGCTGAGGGCCAGCCACTTATCGCCGATTTTATGTATCAGCAACTCTCCCCCTTCATCTTTGCTAAAGGGGACGAATAGTCGCATTTTTGCTAATTGCTCCTATACTAAGCTATTAGCCTGTGTTTATTTTAAGGGGGAAACGATGGAAATTGGACAGTCACCCGTAGACAGTGCGTACTCGCAACCGACACCAGCGCCAGCAGAGCGTAGCGAGACACCGCGTCAGGAACGCCTCGAAAGCAATCAGAGCGACGCCCCGGCGCCAACCACGCAATCGACTTCTCAGCCTAGCACCACCGGCTCAGTGGGCCGTAATGTCGATACTTACGCCTGAGGCAACAAATACATTTGCTCAAACTCCGCAAGCGGTATGGGTTTGCTGTAATAGAACCCTTGTACCCGGTGACAACCGAGTTGTTTGAGTAATTGTTCCTGCTCTGGGGTTTCAACGCCTTCGGCCAACACCCGCAGGTCGAAGTTTGACGCCAGATCAACGATGGATTTTACAACCCCGGCTCCCTCGCCAAGCTCAAGTTTAGAGGTAAATTCGCGGTCAATCTTGAGTTTATCCACGGGCAGTTTGTCCAGGTAAGCGAGGGATGAGTACCCGGTGCCAAAGTCATCAATGGCCACGTGAAAACCTAATTCACGTAGCTTCGACAAAATAGCACTGGCCGACTGAAAATTTTCGATGATCGCACTTTCGACGATTTCCAACTCAATATTCGACGGCTTGATTTGCTGCAGCTGAAGTTCTTCGGTCATTCGCATAAGCAGTTCGTTATCGGCCAAATCCAACGCAGAAATATTGAATGACAGGAATAAATCCCGATCTGCCTGCTCCCAGCGTTTAATGATGCCAAAGGACTCTTTCACCAACCAACCTGTGACCAAACGGATGGCCCGGGTTTGTTCAGCCACATCAATAAACACCGCCGGTGTCAGAAAACCTTTTACCGGATGATTCCAGCGCAATAACGCCTCAGCTCCAACAACTTCGCCACTGGCACTGTCGAGCTGAGGCTGCAGGTATAACTCAAGTTCATTATCAACAATCGCCCGTTTCAGTTCAGCTGCAATGGTTAAACGGGAGCTGGCCTCCACCAGAATATTCTGGGTAAAGAAAGCCAGTGCTGCACCACCGGCTTGTTTGGCTTTATACATGGCGGCATCGGCACGCACCAATAAGTCCTCGCTGCTGGTCGCATCTTCCGGGAAGCAGGCAATGCCTACGGACCCGCCCACATTAATCTCCTGCTCACCCTCCAGGTAAAAAGGTTGATTCATTTCAGCTATAAGTTTGCGGGCCAGCACTTCGAGCTCTTGCCGTTGCCGGTATTCCTCAATCAGCAGAACAAATTCATCGCCGCCCATTCGGGCCAGAATATCAGACGCCCGCAACTGCGACAGCAGACGCTCAGTGACCATTTTAAGCAGTTCATCACCAGCTGCATGGCCAAGGCTATCATTCACTACCTTGAATCGGTCGAGGTCGAGATAGAGTAACGCGCATTGCTGGTTGGAACGTTTACTGCGTGACACCGCATGCTGAAGATGCAACTGGAACTGCACGCGATTGGGTAGACCGGTTAAAGAATCATAATGCGCAAGGTGTTCAAGCTTTTCTTCAGACTGCTTTAAATTAGTAATGTCAGAAAATACGCCAAGGTAATTGATCACTTCACCCTGATCATTTTTCACGACCGAAACACTGAGTAACATGGGAAATACAGAACTGTCTTTACGTCTGTTTAATACTTCGCCACGCCAGAAACCTGACTTAGTGAGAGTCATTACCATAGTTTGCCTAAACCTCTCATCCAGCAACCCCTCTCCGAGAAAAAAAGGAGACCGACCAAGCACTTCACTCTCAGAGTAGCCGGTGATTTCGGTAAATGCCGGGTTGACCGACACAATCTGGTTATTAACGTCGGCGACGATTATCCCTTCCAGACTGTAATTAAATACCTGCTGGCTTAATTCCCAGCGTTTTTGATACTCGAACTGCTCAGTCATATCGATTACCAGCGAATAAAGTAAGCGCTGACCGCCACTGTCCACTGGGGTATTAAACACCTCTACATCCCTGACTTCACCGGAAGCCAAACGATGCTTTACGCTAAATGTTGTCGACTGTTGCAAAAGTGCCTGTTTAACCTTCGACATAACGGATTTTTGTTCCGGAGCTTCTAGATCCAACATGGTCTTACTAGAAAACTGCTGAGCACTGTATCCGTAATAACTCAATGCGGCGTCATTAGCATCCAAAATATTCCCACCATCATCGACAATTAGCATAACCACCGTATGGGCGGAGAAGAACTGGCGGAACTTCTCCTCTGAAGTGGCCAGGGCTTCGAGCTTTTCCTGCTCCAGTAATGAGTTGTTAAACCTGAGCTGCACAATATAAAATGCGATTGCACTAATGATAAAAGCCATTAACCACAACACCGGGTGTAACTGAAAAGACACCCAGCCCTCAGCAGGTTGCGCCGCTAGATGCCATTCGCCGTAGGGCAGCTGAATTGATAACTCAACAGGAGCAGTCATTGGTTCACCTTGTTGGCTGCGAAAGATTTCAGTCAGATCTCCAAACTCATTTCTGCCGGTGATAAGTAAGTCAAGCTCGTTGTCGTCGATAAAGCCGGCTTCGCTTAACACTCCCTGATAATCAAGCACTACTGAGATAATCCCCCATACGCCCTGATTATTGATTACCGGTAATCGCGCAATAAACCCCACGCCCCCCTGCACCAGTTCCACTGGGCCATCCAGCACTGGCGAACCGGTATCAGCCGCCGTAAAAGCCGACTCCCGCTGCTCTTCATTTACCCGATAATCCAAACCTATCGCTTTTTCGTTACCTGCGACCGGGTATATCAGGTTCACCACAAATCCTCGCGCCCCGGCAATGTTTATGATGTTGTTGTGCTGTTCCAGCAGGCGACTCATGTACTGGCTAAATCCGGTCTGATCAATTTCCGGATTCAACGATATGTATGCGGCGGCCCCGCGGATAAGTTCGATATTAGTGTAGAGTTCAAACTCCAGATTAGAACGTAGCATCCCCAACTTTTGGGTGACCTGGTTAACCTGTTCTTCCCGTTGCCACTTGCTGGCCAGAAAATCAGCCACCATGGTAACCGAGACGACCAAAGTAAATACGCCTAAAAATAGCCAGACAGGGCGATGTTTTTGTTGAGGGCTTTTTTGACTACGCAAGACAATCCTAATTCAAATAAACGAAGTCATTTAACCGTTAGTCTGCCTTCACTCAGGCGAGGCAATACTGGCTAAAAAAAACACAAAAAGAGAGTTATCCCTAGCATAGGACAACTTGCTGTAGTTTGCTGATATTTTTTTAGAAATCCAGCGAGACTTAAACTAACCGGCAGGCCCGTTAGCGATCAAATCTCTCCCGATGAATCAGGATCAACGTTTTTTGCTTGTCGCTCGATACGAACGTATAAATATTCATTAGTCTTACTTTGTGGAATCAGTCAGGCATATGAAAGCAGCGCGTTGGTGTTTGATGTCATGGGGACTTCCTGCTTGTGGCTGGGTGCCCTGATGACCCGCCACTGCTTGGCTGGATTGCCATGGGAATTAAGCTCGTCTGTTACGTTGCCGCACAGCGAATCATATATCTCGGACAAGGCCTGTCTCCCAACCTCGATTAATCCTCAGTATACAAAAAAGCCGGTAGAATCATACCGGCTTTTACCATCACCTGACAATGCTAGCGAATATACTGTGACGCCTGCGCCGACTCGGCCCGCTGTTGATAACGGTCGCGAAGCTTAATTTGACGTGATGTCACCTCCATCATTTCACCGTCAATGATCACGATTTCCGCGGCCTCAGTCACTTCCAGCGGATCGCCACTCCACACCACTACGTCAGCTTTGGCTCCGCGGGTGAGCGTACCCTGTTGATCAGGCAGGCCAAAAATGCGCGCCGGATTAACCGTGAGGGCCGCCATAGCGCCTTCCCACGACATGCCAAATGCCACGGCATTGCCGGCATGTTGGGTAGCAAGACGGATATTGTGGGTTTCCATTCCTATCGCTACCATGACACCGGCAGCTTCCAGACGCTGAGCATTGGCCAGCGTGGCACCAAGCTGCTCGAAGCTACCGGGCAAATTAAACTCAGGGTCAATGATCACCGGAATGTTAGCGTCAGCCAGTTCCTCGGCAACTCGCCAGGCTTCCATCCCGTTAACCAGTACGACTTTAATATTGGGGTAGCGCTGTTTAAAAGCGATAATCTGGCGAATGTCCGCCGCCCTGTCGGCAAACATCAGTAAAGGCGTTTCACCATTGACCACCGGTTTTAAGGCTTTTACATCCGCCCGGCTGTTTAAACCATGCCATTGTGAGGATGGACTCAATTGCGCTGCAGTACTTACCTGCATGGCCTCACTGATGGCTTCTTCCAACATCACCCACAGCGCGGCTCTCGATCCGCCATTGCTGTCGGCTCCGCTATTCCCTACATTCACCGCGTTAAATGCCCGGGGTTTTAGTACCGAGTCGCCGGCACCAGATAACGTAATGACAGCCCCCTGCCCGTAAAATAAACTGTCACTATGAGAGATGCCGCTGACCGCTGACGTAATGCCTTCAACGCGACTAATGGCAAGCAGGCTGGAATCCGGGTTTATCGCATAACTGACATCAAAGGCTGCACCAGTAGACGATACCGGATTTGATGACACCGAGGAGTCCACGGTGCCGGCAGAGCTGCTTACTTCGACCAGTCCCAACTGCGTATACGCACCAATCAGTCCCGGTGTCACATACTTACCGCTGGCATCAATGGTCTGGTACCCATCAGGCACCTCAGAGGAGGCACTGACCGACACAATTTCATTACCGTCAATCAATACGGTAGCAGTTTCAAGCGTCCCCTGATCGCTGCCGGTAAACACCTTACCGCCAACAATAGCCAGTTTTTCAGCAAAGGCGACACTGCTTACGGTTGCCAGCAGGCAGATCGTTAATAAAGACTTCATTTGATATCTCCTTCGCCAACCTGCCCTAATTCAAAATCAGCCACCGGCCATGAAGTCGGATCGTTAAGATCGAACGCCAACCCGCCGTCGATGTACACTTTGTCTGCTCTGGCGTAAGTGGAAAACGGATCAGCACTCCACAGCACTAAATCGGCATTTTTTCCCACTTCCAAAGAGCCGGTTTTATCAAAAATACCCAGCGATTTGGCCGGATTAGCGGATAACCATATCCAGGCCTCTTCCTGACTGATATCGATACCGGCGCGGCGGCCATCAGACCATGCCTTAGCGGCCTCCTGGTTGAGACGCTGAATGCCTAAATCACTGTCGGAATGAACTATTGCACAAGCGCCGGCCTCGTGAACCATAGGTATATTTTCACGGATGCCGTCGTAGGCCTCCATTTTAAACCCCCACCAGTCAGCCCACATGGCTGAACAAACGTTATTCTCGGCCAGAAGGTCACCAATTTTGTAGGCTTCTACACCATGCTGAAAGGAGTAAATCTGATAGCCGAATTCTTTCATTACATCCATCATCACAGCCATTTCATCGGCGCGATAACAGTGCATGTGAACGCGGATCTCGTCTTTTAACACGCCCATCAGGGTATCGAGGTTTAAATCGCGCTTAGGCGGTGTTGGATTTTTTCCCGCCTCATAATCGGCTTCGTAACGTTCCCAGGCACGCATGTAGCTCTCAGCATCGGCCCATGCCTGACGATAACCGGCTACGTTCCCCATACGGGTGGAAGGGCCACCTTTTTTGCCATAAACCCGTTTCGGGTTTTCACCACAAGCCATTTTCAGACCATAGGGGGCATCGGGAAACTTCATTTCCTGCATGGTACGATTCGGGACATTTTTCAGCACTACCGAACGGCCACCAAACAGGTTGGCAGAACCAGGTAAGATTTGCAGAGCAGTAACGCCTCCGGCCAACGCTCGGCCAAAGCCAGGATCCTGAGGCCACACCGAGTGCTCAGCCCACACATTCGCGGTAACCGGCTTAACCATTTCGTTACCATCCGAATGAGAATGGGTAGATGGATTTGGGTAAACCCCTAAATGACTGTGTACATCAATGATGCCCGGCGTTACCCATTTGCCGCTACCGTCGATGACCGTTGCTGTTGTCGGCACATCCAGGTTCTCACCGATTGCGGCTATTTTACCGTTGGTAAAATACACCATGCCATTATCAATTTTATTACCGATGCCATCTAAAATAGTGACACCGGTGATCACCGTTGGCGCACCAGGTAGCGGGGTATACTGACTGGGGAATGGGTTTTTATCGATGGTCACTTTCGGTGACTGCTCAGCTTGATCTGCTTTGTCTTCTGCACACGCAGAAAGCAGCAAAGCACAGCAACACGCTGCAGTGATAGCTAACTGCTTAAATGTAGTTGTCATGCATTACCTTTCTTTTAATTGTTGTCATTTAGGTGCCACACCCCATCAAGGTTTTGTTGAGAAACGATGAGATGGGATTGGATTAACGGTAGCGAATCGAAGAACAAGGTACAAGTAGGAAACGTTATTTTGCTGCGGCAGCAGATTGTTGCAGCACCTTGACAATTTCGTCGGCTTTTTGCAATCGGCGAATATTATCGAACAGGACTTCGGCCTGGGGATACTGGCGCTTAAGATAGCCGCACCATTGTTTCAGGCGATTAGGATAGTAACGGCCTTTGTCACCGTAGATTTCGTAACCGGAATAATCTATGAGTAACTGCGCTAACTCCGGCCAGCTCATCGGTGGTTCGTTGTCACGAATATGTCGGGCCAGATTAGGCATAGCAAGTGCCCCGCGGCCAATCATCAAATCGCTGCAACCAGACAGCTCCTGGCAACGTTTGGCATCATCATGAGACCAGATTTCCCCATTGGCAATTACCGGTAAGCGGGTGTGTGCGCAAATTTTTCTAATATAATCCCAGTACGCCGGCGGACGATAGCCCTCGGTTTTAGTCCTGGCATGAACCACCAATTCAGAGGCACCGGCTTCATCAATAGCGACTGCATTGTCGATAGCCAGCGACTTATCCTCAAAACCGAGACGTATTTTAGCCGTTACGGGCAAATGGGCTGGAACTGCCTCTCGCACGGTTTTAACAATATCGTGTAACAACTCGGTATACTGCAATAACACCGCACCACCTTTACTTTTATTGACCGTTTTGGCCGGACAACCAAAGTTTAAATCCACTCCGGGCGAACCGAGCTCAACCGCAGTTAAGGCATTTTCTGCCAGCCACTGAGGATGCTGGCCCAAGAGCTGTACGCGAACCGGCACGCCACAGGGCGTTTTTCCCCCCTCGTGCAATTCCGGACATAAACGGTAAAAGGTTTTGTGAGGGAGTTTTTGGTCAACGATACGCACAAATTCTGTTACGCACAGATCAAAGCCGCCTACCCGGGTAAGCATGTCGCGCATTAAATGATCAACAACGCCTTCCATCGGCGCCAACAAAACTCGCATAGTGTTCAGTATTTAAAAAATAAGGGGGCGGATTTTAGCAGAACATTTGGCCGCTGGCATCAGAATTGGTGCTTATGCCCTGAGCGCAGAGCAAAGCGTTTCTCGCACCGATCTAAAATGGCGCGCCGCGCTGTAGCATCGGCACTGTGCCAACCGGTGATTTCCTCAATATGACGCTGACACCCCAGACAAATGTCCTCAGGATCAAGGCAGCAGTTGCCAATACAGGGCGATGTGGCAATCGCCTGTTCAACAGGAACTCTGGGTGTGAGTTTTTTCATTATTTGAGACCTGTTCCTCGGTAAACCACAGGCAGACATAACAGCCAAACCGGGCGTTAAGTTTAGCAAAAAAGTCTGCTTCATTACTGGCTTCATACCTGACCAGCCTTTGCCCTACCCCTTCATACAATAATGCAACGTAAACCATGACATCCCCGCTACGCGTTAAGCATAGCGAGGAGTATACATTTAGACGTCTAGAAACCCAAACATCCAGACGTCGATACTCGATCGTTTATCACATTATTTCAATAAATGCTGTAAAGCTCCCTCTACAGCCGCCACCTGAGCACGGTTACAAACTTCTGGCGTGGCTGAAGGACTGTCCGGATACACTTCCGTAGTAGAACAGTAGGTTGCATTATTAAACCCGCCGCATAAGAAGAGTTTTCTCTTGTCGTAGCAGATTACGCCTTCAGAGGGTACCTCAGCACCAATAATCAGGCCGTTTTCGTCTGTGGGAGCAATATGGGTAATTTTCTTTACTTCGTTAATAATTGCTTGCTGCAATGGCAGATTAGGCGCCTTGGCATCCGCTACCAGATAAAAGCCGTCGGGTATTTCCCAGGCTTTTTGCTCAATGGCATCACGGGCCGCCAATGCCGGGCGGAACTCGCTGTTATCCGTATCCGTGGTTTCGTGCAGGTCGATGTGCAACAAAAACACTTGTGGCATTGCGCCAATAAAGTCCATAAGTAACTTTGATTCAGGGGCTGGCGAGTCAGGATAAAAGGAACGGTTCGGATCGATAGCCAGCGGATCCCAACGGTTAATCGTTTCATATCCCCACGGACTCACACAGGGCACCACTATCAGGTTGATTTTATCGGCATACGCCTGACTATATTCCCGCGCAAATAACAAAGCACCCTGCACGCCACTGGTTTCATAACCGTGGACTCCGCCGGTCACTAGCACCCATGGCGCATCAGCCAATGGCTGGCCGGGTACCAATGCAAATAACGGATAGCGGGCTTCATCATAGGGTAAGGCACCATACTGAATCACAGAAAAATAATCCGGCATGTCATCGAGTTGACTGAGCACTTCTTCTGCGTAACTGCGTTTAACCGACTGCGCGGCGAACCATTGTTTTTTTTCTTCTTCTCCCCAGGGCTGACCTGGCGTGCCGATAGGATACATTCATCACCTTTTTACTAGTAAATTAACGAATGAATTGTAGCATGATTGCAGAACGGATGAAGTGAAGGCAAATTGCGCACTAGTCAGGACGTAGCCTGAGAGCGCATAAGAAGCATCAGCAGAGATAATAATTGCGCAGCCTGAATAAAGGCTTCTCACGCCAAAGCGCACGCATAAAAAAACCAGCCGATTGGCTGGTTTTTCTATATGGCGTCCCCTAGGGGATTCGAACCCCTGTTACCGCCGTGAAAGGGCGGTGTCCTAGGCCTCTAGACGAAGGGGACAAAAAATCGTTTCGTAAAGCTTCGCTTTACGGATTTTTTGTAAAGGCGAAGTTAGCCAGCGAACTGAGCGACCTTACTTAAGACCTTTGCAAAATGATTTTAGTCCTGAAAGCGTTTCAGCTTCCGGCCTATCTCACAGTATTAACCGACTGTGACGCGATATAGATGGCGTCCCCTAGGGGATTCGAACCCCTGTTACCGCCGTGAAAGGGCGGTGTCCTAGGCCTCTAGACGAAGGGGACAAAAAATCGTTTCGTAAAGCTTCGCTTTACGGATTTTTTGTAAAGGCGAAGTGAGCCAGCGAACTGAGCGACCTTACTTAAGACCTTTGCAAAAAGATTTTAGTCCTGAAAGCGTTTCAGCTTCCGGCCTATTTCACAGTATTAACCGACTGTGACACGATATAAATGGCGTCCCCTAGGGGATTCGAACCCCTGTTACCGCCGTGAAAGGGCGGTGTCCTAGGCCTCTAGACGAAGGGGACAAAAAATCGTTTCGTAAAGCTTCGCTTTACGGATTTTTTGTAAAGGCGAAGTGAGCCAGCGAACTGAGCGACCTTACTTAAGACCTTTGCAAAAAGATTTCAGTCCTGAAAGCAATTCTGCTTTCGGCCTATTTCACAACATACATCATGAAAAGAAATTTGGTGGAGCCAGGCGGGATCGAACCGCCGACCTCTTGCATGCCATGCAAGCGCTCTCCCAGCTGAGCTATGGCCCCAAAATTGTGTTACGGTAGTCAGTGACTTTGTCGGTGACTGTTCCGTGACAGCGGGGCGCATTCTAGATAGCACGCCCCATCATGTCAACGCTTTTTTTAGGAATTTTCTCTGTTTGCTATAAAAGTGAGCGCCTTGTTTATTCTCTCAACAATTTTGCCCTGAGATAACAGATTTAACGTTACATCCAGCGACGGAGAATTACCGCTGCCAGTAGCCGCAACGCGCAGTGGCATACCCACTTTGCCCATGCCTACGCCCAATTCTTCTGCCGTATCATTAATTGCAGCCTGAATGGTTTGCGGATTCCAATCACTAATTGCCGCAAGTTTTTGCTGTACCAGCGCCAGCGCTTCTTTGGCTACCGGGCGTAAATGCTTTTTCGCAGCATTGGCATCAAACTCTTCATAGTCCTGATAGAAATATGCACTAATTTGCGCCAGTTCTTTTAACGTTTTCACACGGTCGGCCTGAATGGCGATCACATCGGTAAGTGCAGGACCATTTTCCAGAGCGATCCCCTGCTGCTCAAAATGCCAGGTGGCATGACGGGCAACTTCCTCTGCCGGCAAACTTTTAATGTAGTGTTGGTTTAACCACACCAGTTTTTCGGTATTAAATGCAGAGGCCGACTGACCAATGGCATCCAGGCTAAATAACTCAATCATTTCCTGTTCAGAGAAGATTTCCTGATCGCCATGGGCCCAACCAAGGCGCACAAGGTAATTCTTAACCGCTTGTGGCAGGTAACCGTCATCGCGATATTGCATTACACTAACCGCACCATGACGTTTGGATAGCTTTTTACCGTCATCACCTAAGATCATGGAAACGTGCGCGTATTCAGGTACTGGCGCGCCCAGTGCCTTTAAGATGTTAATCTGGCGCGGCGTATTATTAATGTGATCTTCGCCTCGAACTACGTGAGATATGCCCATATCCCAGTCATCCACCACCACGCAAAAGTTATAGGTGGGTGTACCATCGGAACGCTGGATAATCAGATCATCCATTTCTGTGTTGCTGATTTCGATTCGGCCACGGACGTGGTCGTCAAACACCACACTCCCGTCCAGCGGGTTTTTAAAACGAATAACATATGGCTGACCTTCGGGATGATCCGTACGATCCCGCCAGGTCCCCGGGTAACGAGGTTTTTCACCATTTTCTTTTTGCTGTTCACGAATAGCATCCAGCTCTTCTGCCGGCATGAAACATTTATACGCCTTACCTTCATCAAGCAGCTTTTGAATGATGGCTTTATAACGGTCGAACCGCTCTGTTTGATAGTACGGTCCTTTATCCCAGGTTAAACCTAACCATTCCATGCCATCCAGAATTGCTTGTTTGGCTTCTTCGGTGGAGCGTTCTATATCGGTATCTTCGATACGTAATACAAATTCGCCGCCCTGACTCTTAGCATATAGCCAGGAATATAATGCGGTGCGTGCACCACCGACGTGAAGATACCCCGTGGGACTGGGTGCAAATCTGGTAACAACCGACATGAATAATCTCTACTGTTAAAGGTGTTTTTCAAAGTGCGCGCATTTTACCAGCCATTGGGCTGTGCCACAAAGTGGCGATGCTATTTTTCTTGCAGACGAAATGAATTGTTCGCAAAATAACCTTTTCGGTTACTTTGTCATCAAACAGACACGGTTGTGTAATTTTTTCCATTTTTGTTGTTGACAGTTTCATTACCCTCTCTATAATACGCCCCACTTGCCGAGCACGGCAGGTAGCAAAGAAAGAGGACGCTTAGCTCAGTTGGGAGAGCATCGCCCTTACAAGGCGAGGGTCACTGGTTCAAGTCCAGTAGCGTCCACCACTTCTTTCCTAGCGAAAAATCAAAAAATTAGGACGCTTAGCTCAGTTGGGAGAGCATCGCCCTTACAAGGCGAGGGTCACTGGTTCAAGTCCAGTAGCGTCCACCATCTCTCTTTTCAAGTTCAAAAAAATAATTAACCAAAAAAGTATTAGTATCGTTCACTGGTTCAACACCTTCGTTGCGAGTCACAGCAGACGTCCACCATCTCTCTTTTCAAGTTCAAAAAAAATTATCCAAAAAAGTATTAGTACCGTTCACTGGTTCAACACCTTCGTTGCGAGTCACAGCAGACGTCCACCATCTCTCTTTTCAAGTTCAAAAAAATAATTATCCAAAAAAGTATTAGTACCGTTCACTGGTTCAACACCTTCGTTGCGAGTCACAGCAAACATCGGCATCCTTTTCACTCTCCGTTTTCATGCTTTTGTTTTCAGCTGGCTATAGCTCTGTTTGCTTACTTTATCGTGCATTGCGCCCTACTCTTATTTAAAGCACTGAACTTGAACCGTCACAGGGCTTGTTTGTTTTTCGTGACAGTGCTCAGTATTCAGGTTTTAATAATATTTATTAGCAAGTTGCCGATAAAGCATTCAGAAGCCAAACGGATATAGCGGTAATGAATTTAAAGTTAGCCAGACAGACTCGTGTATTAGTCATTGATGATCAGGTCCTTGCCAAAGGCTATTTGAAATATTCACTGGAAGAGCTGGGCTTTCAAAACATTGAATACGCCGATCGGGTGAGCACCGCGCTAACCTACATTCGCCGTAACCACTATGACCTTATCGTCTGCTCCTACGATCTGAAGAATGAACAGGACGGCTATTTTCTTTACGATCAGCTTAAAGAACATAACGAACTGCCACCCAGTACGGCTTTTGTTTTTATCAGTGCCGATACCACTGCGGATATCGTGCACAGTATTGTTGAGCTACAACCGGACGACTTTCTGGCCAAACCTTTTACCGTTCGGGAACTCGACCGCCGCTTAGGCAGATTATTAACTCGAAAACAAGTGCTGAAGCCGGTGTATCAATTTATTGAACAGGGCTCTCTCGATAAGGCGCTACTGGAGCTGGAAAATTTTTTAACCGAGCCGCGCAACTCTGAATTTTTCCCTCTGGCCTTAAAATTAAAAGGCGAACTATTGTTAGCCTGTGGTCATTTCGATGAAGCCAGGGAGTTTTACCAGGCCATTATCAATGTGCAGAACTTTACCTGGGCCCAGCTTGGTTTGATACGCAGCTTTATTTCACTGGATTTGGATGAAGAGGCGGAAAAGCTGGTTATTGAACTGGCACTCAAGCAAGACTCCATGATAGCTGCGTATGACTTGCTGGCTGCACTACAAATTAAGCACAAAGAGTTTGAAGATGCGCTGGAAAGTGTTGAGGTTGCCAGTGAAATTTCTCCCCGCAATATCCACCGCCACGCCAAAGCACTTGATTTATCCAGACTGACCCACGATTACGAATCTCAATTCGAAGCGGCCAAGAAAATTGTCAAAATTGCCAAGAACTCCATTCATGACAAGCCGGAAATTTACCTGAATGTGGCCCGGGCAGGTATCGATTTTGCTATGACCGCTGACGAAGAACAAACCAAACGTTTAATCAAGCAATCCACCGAATATTTAAAGCAGTTAAAAAATAACTTTCCGAAAGCCGACATTGATGAACAATTAAAGGTAATTGATGCCCGACTGTTGTACCTGGAAGACGAAGTAGACAACGCCAAGGCGCTGCTCGATCAATTAAGTAACGATGCCTGGGAAACTGAGAGTATTGAAGGGTTACTCGATAAAGCAAAAGCCTTCCATGAAGTCGGCTTCCAGGAGCATGCGCTGAAAATCCTCGATCTGATTGAACGCAGGTGTAATAACGATCCGGCCCAGAGCAACCTGTTTTTACAATATGTCCAACAGGAAAAAACCGAAAAAGCAGAAATAAAGCTCAGTCCCAAAGAACTCAACAACAGTGCCGTTAACCAGTATCAGCGTGGCGATCTGGAAAAAGCGCTGCATACCTTCCGTCAGGCATTTACTATTATGCCTAAAAACCCCTCCATAGCCCTGAATCTGTTACAGGCGGCAGCCATTAACTTTAGAGAAGCGAATAGTGAAGCGGCAAAAGATACCCTCAGTACGCAGTTAATTCATAACTGTCTTAAAGCGATTGAGTCCGGCAAACTTACTGAAGAGCAGGAACAACGCTATCAACGGGTTAAAAAGGTCTTAAAAGACTTAACCTAACGTCTATAACTCGCTTGCAATAAGGCTTTCAGACGGATTTTTTTGCGCCTGGACTTTGCCGTTGTTGAAGTCAGAGACTGTTCATTAAATAGTAAATATTTATTTAGTATGACTCTGAACGAAATAACGCTCACATGCAAAAAAGCTCTAATCGAGAGGTATCGCCTCACGACGATGAATATGGTGGCATATTGGATCAGTGTATTCAGTCCATACCGGGGATGTTGGAGATACCCATAGCCTTTTTGGCCGTGGTAGAAAGCGACACTCTGTAGTTTAAAGCTAAATTTTGGTATTGAAGCACAGGAAATGCCTGTGGGGGGGATTCAATTTGTAAGCTGGTAAAAGAGACAGGCGATATTATTTATATCGAAGATACGCTGCATGATGAACGTTCCCGAGATAAATTCTGTTTTACCGGTGAGCCATTCATTCGCTTTTATGCTGGCGTGCCCTTTCAGCTCCAGGATATCACCGTCGGTTCTGTGACACCCGGCCCCGGGTATTAACGCCCCAGGATATTGAGCTGCTCGCCAAATTCAGCCAGTATCTGGTCCAATGCATAGAGTTAATCTACGCTAATCTGCGAACAGAAAACGAACACCAGTTGCTAAACTACCCCCGGCTGCACTGATCCGCTGGCAGGCACAACCCAGTGTTACCACTTCATTATCTGTCGCAGAATTTTACTAAATTACTACACGTTGAACTCCCTGAAGATGTCTCACTTTTTCAATTGGAAAGCTTTATCTATCCTGAAGATCTCGACGGATTCATGTTTGCTATGTGCAACCACCACAGCAAGGCGCTTCGTTCTATGAATGTGATTTCTGAGTGCTAAATAAAGGCCATTCACCCGTTTGGTACAAACTGGTTTCCCGCAGTATATTTGAAGAGGAACTGTTGATAGCCGTACAAGGCCTGCGGCTGAATAACGCAGCGCAGAAATATCTGGAGCATTCTGTCAGGGGTTCGGACATGGTTGCTCGTTTGGGCGGACAAGAGTTTAGCTTGTATCTGGACTCAGACGAATAGCAGCAATGCAGTCACATTCTCGATGACATTTTGGCCAGCATCAGGGCTATTAGCATCGAAACGGACAAAGGGCAGTTAGACATAAGCACCAGCGTCGGTGCGACTCTTGTTTGCCGCAGTACACAATTGGCCACAACGTTTTTTGATATGGCGATGAAAGAAGCAGACGATGCCTTATACGAGGTCAAGCGGCAAGGCAAAGACCACTATTTCTGGCATCATCAGAGGGTAGCTAACCAACCGGAAAACAACCAGTAGATGGCAGCCGTTACCCCTTAACCGGGCTGGTACTATACACCACTACGTCATTGTCAAAAATGGCATCAGTATAACGCTCTGTGCGCTGATACTGCATACCAAGTTTGTGCATTATATTGATGGAGCTGTGGTTATCCGCCAGGGCTATAGCTGAAAACTGTGGGCACCCGGCCAGCCTGAGCGCTTTAACTACCGCTTTGGCTGCTTCCGTTGCATACCCTTTGCCCCAGCTACGACGACAGAAGCGCCAGCCTAGTTCGAGGTTATCCGGCTGCGGGTTGCCGGTAAAAAAGCCTAACGGACGAACCAGTATCCAGCCAATCGCTTCGCGACTACCGGTCTTTAAACGGACCTGCCATAATCCCCAGCCTTTCTCTTCATTATTGAAAGACTCGATACGCGGAATGAACACCTCGTCCACGTCCTTACGCGAGGTTTTCCGGCCTCCGGTCAAGTAGCGCATAACCTCTTCATCCTGATCAATTTCAAACAGGAAATCACGGTCTTGCGCGGTAATACGGCGATAGGTTAAACGCTCGGAAGGGTTTACAGTAAGCATGTAATTACCCTCCCAGCATGGACAGATTTTTAGTGATCCCGGTGATACCATCCTGCAGGTAATGAGACACTCTTTTATCGGCCAGACTGGCAGTCACAAAGTCTTTCACCGCCTGTATATTACCCGATTGTAATGACTCGCGTAAATCGAGCCCCTGCTCACTGAATAAGCATAGATGCAGTTTACCCAGCGCCGTTATACGCAGACGGTTACAACTGTTACAAAAGTCGCTGCTATAAGGCATGATAAATCCGATGCGACCTACATAATCAGGATGCGCCAGTTCTATGGCCGGGCCTGCATCGTTACCACGAGGGAGAGGCTGCCAGCCCCGCTCTTTAAGCGCAGCAAGATGCGGCTCGGCACTGACATGATGTGACTTAAAAAAGGCCTTATGCTGGCCGGTTTCCATCAGTTCAATAAAGCGCACCGTTACCGGCATGTCTTTTAACCAGGCTGTGAAGTCGCGTAACTGCGAATCAGCCCACGGGCGCAGCAATACGGCATTAACTTTTACATTCATGCCTTCTACCAATGCTGATTCCACGCCATCCAGTACCGCGTTGAGTTTATCCTGTCCACTCAAAAGCGCAAATTGAGCCGGCTCAAGACTATCGAGACTAATATTTACCTGTTTAAGACCAGCTTCAGCCAACGGCTTCGCCAGCGCGGCGAGCTTGCCGGCGTGGGTGGTCATGGCCACTTTACTGATGCCATTACTCTGAGCACAGCTGGCAATAACATCAACAATATCCCGCCTGAGGGTAGGTTCTCCACCGGTGATGCGAATTTTCGAGGTGCCCATTTGCGCAAAAGCATTTACCAGAGTATCAATTTCATTTAGGCTCAGAAACTGCTGGGCCTGTCCCTGATAACCATCAGGCAGGCAATACTGGCAACGAAAGTTGCATACATCAGTAATAGACAAGCGCAGATAATAAAAACGGCGGCCAAACGAGTCTTGTAACAAATTCATGCCTTTAAGGTTAATATCAACAAATAACATTGCACTTTGTGCTGTGGGTTATTCTACCTTATGTCAGGCCGTAACATAACCATTGATATTTTAAGGGTATAAAAGAGGATACATGCGCCCACATCGACAACCGGTTGATCCCAATACGCCCATGCAATGGCAGGTGTTTCGGCAGTTATGGCCTTACCTGCTGGAATTTAAGCAGCGCGTTATTCTGGCGCTGTTGTGTCTGGTAGCGGCTAAACTGGCCAGCATTGGCCTGCCCTTTATTCTCAAACATACTGTAGACAGCCTCAATGATGACACCGTCACCGCCCTTGCGGTACCGCTGTCACTGGTGTTTGCTTACGGTGTATTACGACTGTTTAATGTATTATTAGGTGAAGTACGTGATACCCTATTTGGCCGTGTTACTGAGCGGGCCATGCGCCGACTAGGCTTGCAGGTTTTTGAGCACCTGCACCGACTGGACCTGGGTTTTCATCTGTCCAGGCAAACCGGCGGCCTGTCGCGAGATATTGAACGGGGTACCAGCGGCATTAGTTTCCTGATGCGGTTTATGGTATTTAACATCGGTCCTACCCTGCTGGAAATAGCGCTTGTCGTGGGGGTTTTACTTACCCAGTATGGCGTGTCATTTGCGCTGATTATCCTTTGTTCGGTAATTGCCTATGTATGGTTTTCAATGAAAGCTACCGACTGGCGCACCGAGTACGTCCGTCAGGTTAATCAGGCTGATTCCAGCACTAACACCCGCGCCATCGATAGCCTGCTGAATTACGAAACCGTTAAATATTTTAATAATGAGCAATACGAAGCCAACCTGTACGACAGCAACCTCGCGCAATGGGAAACTGCTCGTCGTAAAAACCGCCTGTCGTTGTTTGCTCTGAATGGTGGCCAGGCTTTCATTATCGCCACCGCCATGACCAGCATGTTATTGCTGGCAGCCATGGAAGTCAGCGAAGGTAAAATGACCATTGGGGATTTTGTGTTAGTCAACGCCTTCACCATGCAAATTTTTATGCCACTTAATTTTCTGGGTTTTGTCTACCGCGAAATTCGTGGCTCGCTGGCCAACATTGAAAATCTATTTAATCTGCTCGACAGAGCACCACAGGTTGACGATAGCCAGGACGCTAAAACACTGGTTAGCCGTGAAGGGCGTATTGAGTTTCAGCAGGTTAGTTTTGCTTATCATGACGACCGCCCTATCCTCCGCAACGTTAGCTTTACGGTTGAACCGGGCAGCAAGGTTGCTGTAGTGGGCGAAAGTGGTGCTGGAAAATCCACACTGGTGAAATTACTGTTTCGTTTCTATGACCCCACATCCGGCATGATTACGATCGACGGCCAGAATATTGCCAAGGTCACTCAGCACAGCCTGCGTCAGCATATCGGCATCGTGCCCCAGGATACGGTGTTATTTAACGATACTATTTTCGAAAATATCCGTTATGGTCGCCCCGATGCCACTGAGGATGACGTAAATGAAGCCATTAGTCTGGCCCATCTTGATCAATTTATCAGCCAATTACCTGAGGGCGCCCAAACAAAAGTGGGTGAACGCGGACTGAAGCTGTCAGGGGGAGAGAAGCAACGGGTTGCTATTGCCCGGGCCATACTGAAACGTCCGGCGATTATGGTTTTTGACGAAGCCACCTCGTCGCTGGATAGCCAGTCTGAGCAAGCCATATTGCGAGCCCTGCGCGAAGTGGCTAAGGGCCACACGAGTCTGGTGATTGCCCACCGTTTGTCAACGATTGTGGATGCCGATAACATTCTTGTGATGAGCCAGGGCCAGCTCATCGAACAGGGTGATCATGACACACTCCTGAGCCAACAAAGTGTTTATGCCGGCCTCTGGCAGGCACAGCAAAAGCAGGCAAATTAACCATGACAAACGCTATGCCGGATGCGGCCGCCCTCAAACAAGCGATAAATCAAACCATGCCGTTCGGCAAATATGCCGGACGTAAACTTATCCAGTTACCGGAACCTTACCTGGTATGGTTTGCCAAACAAGGCTTCCCGGCGGGCAAACTGGGCGAGCAGTTGGCCTTAATGTACGAGATAAAACTTAACGGAATGGAAGGTATGCTGGCCCCATTAATCGACGACTAACGCGATGGTTTATCATCAAAAGAAGTACCAGCAACAGGAAGCTGACAAACGCAGCTTGTGCTTGCATGGCTGTATCGCCCTTAAGGTGCTGGCTGAACCGACCTTGTTAAACCAGGCAACCGCTACACTGCAACAACGCTATGAACAAGAGTTACTGAGCTATGGCGCTTATCTCAACTGGCAGGCTATTCTCGCCCAGGCCAACACACCCGAGGCGTTTGTCAAAGCGATGACCGCCACCGATAAAACCACCACAGCACTGCGCCGCAAAACCATCTTTACCGGTGTCCTGAACGAAAAAGAGCGCAGCGATTGCCTCGCTGCGCTCTATTAACACCATAAGCTTGCAGGCTACAGATTACTTACTGCGTAAGTGGTCCGCTACCAGAAACGCCATTTCCAATACCTGATCCGCATTTAAGCGCGGATCGCACTGTGTTTTATAGGCTTCTTTAAGATCTTCATCACTGATCTGGTAAGCACCACCGGTACATTCGGTGACATGCTGGCCAGTCATTTCCAAATGGATACCGCCCGCATAAGTGCCTTCAGCTTCATGGGCCTGGAAGAACTGCTTAATCTCGCTCAGGATGGCATCAAAATTACGGGTTTTATAGCCACTGGAGGCCGAGAAAGTATTCCCGTGCATAGGATCGGAGCTCCACACCACATTGCGCCCTTCGGCTTTCACCCGGCGTAACAGACGCGGTAAATTCGCTTCCAGCTTGTCAGCCCCCATCCGGGTGATCAGAGTTAGCCTGCCCGGGTCATTATTCGGGTTAAGCGCATCAATCAGGCGGATGAGCTCGTCTGCTTCCATCGACGGGCCGACTTTAACCCCAACAGGGTTGTTGATACCGCGGAAAAACTCAATGTGCGCATGGTCGAGCTGACGTGTGCGCTCACCTATCCACACCATATGTGCTGAACAATCATAGGGTTTGCCGGTTAGCGTATCGATACGCGTGAGGGCCTGTTCGTAATTGAGTAACAACGCTTCATGTGAAGTAAACAGCGAGGTTTCATGTAACGATGGCGTATTAGATGAGTTGATACCAATAACATCCATAAACTCCAAGGTATCCTGAATGCGACGGGATATGTCCAGATATTTATCTTTTTGCGGATTGTTTTCCAGAAACGCCATATTCCAACGGTTTACTTCATGCAAGTCGGCCAGTCCGCCCTGAGCAAAAGCACGCAACAGATTTAACGTGGCGGAACTGCGGTGATAAGCTTCAACCAGGCGCTGTGGTTCAGGGCGACGCGCTACTTCGGTAAACTCAAAGCTGTTAATGATGTCGCCACGGTAACTGGGCAAGGTAACACCATTGATGGTTTCGAAATCCGATGAACGTGGTTTGGCATACTGACCAGCCATACGTGCCACTTTGGTCACCGGACAACGACCGGCAAATGTCAGCACGATAGCCATTTGCAACAGTACTTTAAAGGTATCGCGGATCTTTGGTGCATTAAACTCACTAAACGATTCCGCACAGTCACCGCCCTGGAGTAAGAAACCTTTACCTTCGCAGACCTGACCAAGCTGACGTCGCAGCTCGCGGGCTTCAGCGGCAAACACTAAAGGAGGATACGAACTCAGGGTCTGCTCGACCTTCGCCAGTTCGGCTTTATCCTCGTACTCTGGCTGTTGCAAAATCGGCTTTGCACGCCAGCTATCTGGTTGCCAGTTATTCACTTAGCACCTCTTTCAAATGGGAAATTACAGAAAACGACTAATCTTTTAAAAGCCAGTTACTTGTCGTACGGGAATAAAATGCCGCTGTTCATCCTTAAACAGGCATTCAAACTGACAATCAAAGGTTAACCACAGGTTAGACAGGTTGAGTACATCTCTGGTAGGTCCGTATGCAAGCATTTGCCCTGCCTTCGCTAACAATACCGTATCGGCAAAGGTGTTAGCAATATTGATATCATGACAACTCATAATTATTTGGTTGCCTACCCCGGCCAGAGCACTGAGCCACTGCATCAATACTGTCTGATGACGAATATCCACCCCTTGAAGTGGCTCGTCCAGTACTATAATAGCATTACCGGATTTAATAGCTGGCCACACCTGTAACAGCGCGCGGCTGATCATGATACGTTGTAACTCACCACCTGACATGTGGCTAACCGGTTTATCCAGCAAATCAGCAATGTCTAGTTTACGGATCAGTTCACCAGGAATGTCATTCGTTTCTACCGGACTTAAAAATTGCAGACATTCGCGCCCGGTAAGCTCAAACTGAATGCTATGTTGCTGAGCCACAAAGCAGCGATTTACCGATAATACCGCCAATGGCGCTGCAAAAATATCAGTTTGCCCCCAGTAAACCTGTCCTTGATCTGGTGCAACCAACCCGGCCAGCACCAGCAGCAACGATGTTTTACCGGCGCCATTTGCTCCCAGCAAACAGGTGATACCGGGCTGCTTGATAGCAACCGAAATATTATTCAGCCGCTGGGCCAGGCCCACGTTGTGAAGTGTAATGGGCTGACTCACCTGAACTGCCCTTTAAGTAAGGCGTAAAGCAGCAACGGGCCACCAAGTGAGGCCGTAACCATCGATACTGGCAAGGTAGCATAAGGCAGCAAATCTGAGAACAATGCCACCAGCAATAACATGATCCCGCCACACAATGCACTGGCCGGTAACACCACCCGGTTATCAAACCCTATGAGCAGTCTGACATAGTGGGGCACCAGTAGGCCTAAGAAAGCAATGGAACCGGCAATGGCAACAGCGGCGCCGACAGCCAGGGCACAGGCTATAAGGACGACTTTGCTTTCATGAGCAGGGTCGATACCAGCACTGCGCGCTGTCAATTCGCCGTTGTAGAGATAATTCAGGGTTTTCCCCTTAGAGATTATCAGCAAGCAACTCCCCACTATCAGCGGTGCGCTCCACAACAGGATCCAACCATCAGCCTGATGCAGACTGCCCATTACCCAGAACGTAAGATTACGCATCGACTGCGCATCAGCAAACAAATAGAGCCAGCCCATTACTGCACTGGTTAACGTAGTAATAGCAATACCAGCCAGAATAACCGAGGTGTTGAGCCCTCGCAGACGAGCCGACAGACGATAAATAATACCGGTCGACACCAACGCACCGGCAAAGCAGGCTAAAGGCATGCTGTAATGCAGGGTACTGACCATCCACTCTGGCATCAGGATCAACACTAATGCCGCCATCAGGCTTGCGCCACTGGCGATACCAATAATCCCCGGATCGGCCAATGGATTACGTAACACCACCTGCAAGGCCGCGCCACTAACGCATAATGCGGCGCCTACTACAGTTGCAGTAATTGCCAGAGGTAGCTGTAAATTTAGCAGAATGTACCAGCGCGTCTCGGCGGTCGTATCAGCCTGCCACCAGACACTGGCGAGCAGTGCCGAAAAGCACAACAGCAATACGATTCCCAGTGCACCAACAGTCCATTTGGAGGCGGGGGCCGACATTAATTTCTGAGCGCCTTAATCAACCCGTCTGAAGCTTCCTCAATTAAACCAAGCACCAGCTCAAAGCCTTTTTTGCCACCGTAATACGGGTCCGGTACTTCTTCATTCTCATATCCGGCAAAATCCAGCATCAGGCGAATTTTATGATGATGTTGCGGATCGCTCATTTCGCGCAGGTTTTCAAGATTGCTCTGGTCCATAGCCAGGATCAGGTCGAAGGTTTCAAAATCGGAGTCGCTCACCCGACGACACTTCAGCCCTTTAAAACTATAGCCTCGCTCCTGTCCGGCGGCTTGCGAACGTTTATCAGGCTGGCTACCAATGTGGTAACCATGAGTACCGGCTGAATCTATGGTCAGTTTAAGTCCAGCTTCATCAGCTTTATGGCGGAATACCGCTTCGGCCGTCGGCGAGCGGCAAATATTGCCAAGACAGACAAATAAAACAGCTTTGGGTGATGTCATGGTAATTCCTATCTTTACGTCAGTAATCTTAGCCTGCAATTTAACCGGACTGCTGGCAATGCGACTTACCCCACCGGTTCGAGCGTGGTATTGTACTTATCATTAGCGTTGAACACTATGCTAAAACCCACGAAAAAAACAAAGAGACAGATAAATGCCGACAGATATTAATGCACATGTGCTAATGCTCTCCAGTTCGCGCATGGGAGATGAAGCATATTTGGAACACGCCCGCGATATGATATTTCAACACCTGGGAGAAGAAAAAGATGTCCTGTTCATCCCATATGCCGGCGTCACGTTGGGCTGGGATGATTATACAGACAAGGTAAGCCAGGCACTTGAGGAACTTACTATTACCGGGATTCACACCTGCGACGATCCTCAGCAAGCCATCTCCTCGGCTAAAGCGGTACTGGTAGGTGGCGGCAATACCTTCAACCTACTCAACGAATTGTATAAAAAATCGTTGCTTGATCCCCTGCAGCGCAGGGTTAGCCAGGGGATGCCCTACATAGGCTGGAGTGCTGGCAGCAATATCTGTGGCAACAGCATTCGCACCACCAATGATATGCCAATCATTGAACCCCCATCGTTTGCAGCGCTGAACTTTTTAAGCTGTCAGCTAAACCCTCACTACACCGATTACCAGCCGCCGGGGCACAATGGCGAAACCCGTGATGACCGCTTGTTTGAATTCACGCGGCTTAATCCTGAAACACCGGTGTTGGCTATCCGGGAAGGAACTGCACTGCACTACACCAAAGGTCGACTGACTTTACTGGGTGAACTGGAAGGATTTTGTTTTAGCGGCGATGATAAAACCCCCATCGCGCCGGGACAGGACTTAACCAACTATATCAGTTGAAAAGCTCGCTCAGTGCAGCAAAATCCGGCACTGAATCATAAGGGATAGTAGCCAATAGCGGCGCCGGCATTAGTTGCGCAAGCGTCGCCAGATTTTCATTGAAATAAGGCATATCAGGCGTCAGTGTATTGGCTATCCAGCCTTTAATATTAAGGCCATCAGCCTTAACGACTTCAGCGGTCAGCAAAGCGTGATTAAGACAGCCAAGTCGCATACCCACCACGATAATGACATCGAGCTGTAGTACCTTCACCACATCACTTAAGAAACGCCCATTGCCCAAGGGTAAACGCCAGCCTCCGGCCCCTTCCATTAACAGTATATCGGCTTGTTTATTCAGCAGGTAATGAAACCCCGTTTCAATCACCGCTTCGCTGATTGGCATTTCAGTAAGCGCTGCAGCAATATGCGGTGCGATTGCCGGCTCAAGTGCTACAGGGTTCACTTCGTTAAGGGTTAGCGCAACGTTCGATGCCTGCTGTAAGGCCAGGGCATCTTCGTTTTGCCACTGTCCGTTCAGCCAGTTACAACCAGCCGCCACAGGTTTGTATCCTATGGCACGCTTTCCGGCCATTACCGCGGCTTTTAATAGCATTGTGCTAACGTAGGTCTTGCCTACTTCGGTATCAGTTCCGGTAACAAAAAAAGCCTGAGTCACATTGGTTTCTCCAGTGTCAGGTGCAATACGGTATAGGTATTAGTTAACATCCCCTGCTCGTTGCGCGGCATCGCTCCTTCAAGTTGGGTTAAAGCTTTGCGGGTCAGGCCCTGACGCTGAGAACTCCGGGCGCTACTGCCGGCACCAACGCCTTTGATTGAGCGCAGTAGCGCAAATATTCCGGCAAATTCATCAGCATAATCCATCAGCAATTGGTTCTGACAGCACAGACCAGAGAGGCTTACTGAATCAAGCCAGTCGTTGGCTGTGAACAGGTCATTCACATGCAACGAGACCCCGGCTGCGCGGCTTGCCCTGCGTAATTCAACAAAGGAACCATCCACCATTATAGCCAGTTCAGCGCGGCCGCCACGGTTCAGAACCCGGGATATTTCATCGACAGCGGCTTGCGGACGACGGCACCACTGTAACGCCATGGAGGAAAAAACCAGATCAAAAGATGCGCTTTGCCAGGGCAATTGCTCGGCATCACCTTGAACAAACCGGATAGCGGGATAATTGCGCTGAGCCTGCTCTATCATACCTGCGGCCAAATCCAGCCCGGTTGTAGCAGTGGCCATCCGGCTTAAGCGGTGAGTGTGACAGCCGGTACCACAGCCAATATCCAACGCATTACTCAACGCATGTGAAGGTACGCGAGCCAACGCTGCTGCGGCTATCTGAGCCTGAATACTGGCAATTTCATCATACTGACTGGCAGCGTCACTGAACCGCCTGGCGACATCGTCTTTTGCGGTTGCCTGTTGCGGGGCTGACAGCGGATCAATCAGGGCCATGCTGTAACTCCTGACGCGCCAGTGTAAGTCCATCGACAAGGGCATCGATGTCCTGGGAACTGTGCACTGCACTGAGTGTAATGCGCAGACGATCTGACCCTTTCGGCACTGTGGGATGGCGCATGGCGGGCACCCATAGCCCCCTTTCCGATAATGCTTTGGAATACTGGCGGGCCAGTTCCGGCTCGCCTACGAGCAGCGGCTGAATTGCACTATCTGAGTCGAGCAAAGTCAGACCTTCCTGACTGGCGCGTTGTTTGAAATAGGCAATATTGTCGTGCAGTTGTTCCCGCCGGGGGCCGGTGGTCACACAGTTCAACGCGTAAATAGTTGCTACCGCCTGAGCCGGCGGAAAAGCCGTTGAATAAATATAATGCCGCGCATAGTTAACCAGATAATCTATCAGGCTGTGGCTGCCAGCTACAAAAGCCCCGGCGGTCCCCACAGCCTTTCCGAAGGTCCCCATGATAATCTGACAATCAGTTTGCTTCAGCCCGTATGCTTCAACTGAACCCAGTCCGGAATCGCCGGTTACGCCAAAAGCATGGGCATCATCCAGCATCAGCCAGCTGCCAGATTGTTTCGCACTTCTCATTAGCGCGAGCAGATCCGGACTATCGCCATCCATGCTGAACACCCCTTCAGAGGCAATCAGGCGGTTAGGTGCTTCAGACTTAGCCAGCAGGGTGTCCAGATGAGCGGTATCATTATGTGCGAAGCGGCGCAAGTTGCCCTGACTCGCCAGCGCGCCTTCAATAAACGAGGCGTGCATAAATTTATCTGCAATAATATCGCCGGACGAGGCAAACAACGTCTGACAAACGGCCTGATTGGCGGCAAAGCCGGAGTTAAACAACATTACCGCATCGTAACCCAGCGCTTCAGCCAGCATGAATTCCAACTCTCGGTGCGCCACGCTATAACCGGTCACCAATGGCGAGGCACCACTCCCCGCACCAAATTGTGCCAATCCCTCAACCCAGGCTTGTAACACCCCCTGATCGTGGCGCAGCCCTAAATAGTCATTGCTGCCAAAGTTCAGATAATGCTCGCCATTGACAGCGATGACGCCATCGCGTTCATAGTCTATCGGCGTTCGCTGGCGATAATAGCCTTGTTGCTGGCGCTCACTTAACTGCTTGTCGATAAAATCAAAAGCCATTATGCAGACTCAGTTTGTCCTTTTTCCGTGGCATCATAAAACAGTTCAGCCCGCGGGGTATTATGTTGTTCAATTGCTTCTTCCAGCGCCATTTGGTGCGCTTCGTCAGAATACTCCCTGGTCCGCTCAGAATTAATGCCCAGCTTCTTAAACAGTATGACATCCTCATGGGTGTCAGGGTTAGACGTAGTCAGCAGCTTACAACCGTAAAAGATTGAATTGGCACCGGCCATAAAACACAGTGCCTGCATTTGCTCATTCATTTGTTCGCGGCCAGCCGACAAACGAACGTGGGACTGAGGCATCATTATACGAGCGACGGCGATAGTTCGGATAAAATCAAAGGGCTCCATATCTTCCAGTTTGTCCAGTGGTGTTCCATCGACTTTTACCAGCATATTAATCGGTACACTCTGGGGCTGCTCCGGCAGATTGGCCAGTTGAATAAGCAGCGAAGCACGGTCGGCAAGGGTTTCCCCCATACCGACAATGCCACCTGAGCAAACGTTCATACCTGCATCCCGCACATTTTGCAGGGTATCCAGACGATCCTGATAAGTACGGGTGGTAATGATATCGCCATAAAACTCCGGCGACGTATCGAGATTATGATTGTAGTAATCCAGACCGGCCTGCTTTAGCGCTACTGCCTGGTCGCGGGTTAACATACCCAGCGTCATGCAGGTTTCCAGACCCATTGCTTTCACTTCAGCGACCATTTGAGTGAGGTAAGGCATGTCACGCTCTTTGGGATTACGCCAGGCAGCGCCCATACAAAAACGCGTAGAGCCGGTTTGTTTGGCTTCTTTAGCGCGTTCAATCACCTTTTCGATTTCCAGCAAACGTTCTTTTTCAAGGCCGGTATCATAACGGGCGCTTTGTGGGCAGTATTTGCAATCTTCCGGGCACGCGCCGGTTTTGATGGATAACAGAGTACTCACCTGCACCTGATTAGGGTCAAAATGCTGACGATGAACCACCTGGGCTTTGAATAACAAATCGTTGAATGGCATTGCGTACAATGCCTCCACTTCTTCCCGGCTCCAGTCATGTCGAACGACCGCTTCAGTGCTATTATGTTGTGATGCCAGCATCGCCTATCCTTTACTCTTGTTGTCTGGTCGCTTAGTCTATGCGGCAGCAAAGACTTGTCAACCAAATTAACCTTTTAAGCTTTACTATTGTGCACTATATAAACAACAAAGACTTTGACCAGCAACATATCTGGCACCCGTACACCTCGGCTATCGACCCCTTGCCCTGTTTTGAGGTCAGTGGTGCCAGTGGCGCAGAAATTACCCTGGCATCGGGAGAGACTCTTATTGATGGCATGTCCAGTTGGTGGGCCGCCATTCATGGCTACAACCACCCCGATTTAAATGCCGCCGCGCACCAGCAAATCGACAAATTTAGTCACGTCATGTTTGGCGGTCTGACCCACGAGCCAGCAATTAACCTGTGCCGACAATTGCTCAGCATGGCACCGGCAGGGCTTGAGCGGGTATTTCTGGCCGACTCTGGTTCAGTGTCAGTGGAAGTGGCGATTAAAATGGCTGTGCAATACTGGGCGTGTCAGGGCAGGCCTGAAAAAGCACGTTTGATAGCGCCCCGCAATGGTTACCATGGCGATACCTTCGCCGCGATGTCAGTGTGCGATCCGGTTAATGGCATGCACAGCCTGTTTGCCAATACCCTTACCAAACATGTTTTTGCCCCGGCCCCACAAACCCGTTTCGGTCAGGCGTTTAGCGAAGACGACATTCTGCCGCTGGAAGAACTGTTTGCCCGACACCATGAAGAACTGGCGGCACTTATCCTCGAGCCAGTTGTGCAGGGCGCTGGCGGGATGCGCTTTTATCATCCCGAATATCTACGCCGTTGTCGTCAGCTTTGCGATACCTACGATGTATTACTGATTTGCGATGAAATTGCTACCGGATTCGGCCGCACCGGCACACTGTTTGGTTGCGATCATGCCGAGATTAGCCCGGACATAATGTGTGTAGGCAAAGCCCTCACCGGTGGCTACATGACGCTGGCGGCCACCCTGTGTTCTGAGGATGTGGCCCGCGGTGTTTGTGAAGGCAGTCCCGGCGTATTCATGCATGGTCCTACTTTTATGGGTAACCCGTTGGCCTGCGCGGTTGCCAGCGCGAGCTTATCACTGATTAATCAGGGCCACTGGCAGGCCCAGGTACAAGGAATCGAAAAGCAGTTAATAGAAGAGCTTGAGCGCTGTAATGAACTTGCCTGCGTACAGGATGTCAGAGTATTGGGCGCGATTGGCGTGGTGGAGACCAAACACCCGGTAGATATGAAACGTTTACAGCCTTTATTTGTAAAACATGGCGTCTGGATCCGTCCGTTTGGCAAACTCGTATATATAATGCCACCTTACGTCATTACACCTGAACAACTCAGCCGGTTAAGTGACGCGATATACCATTGTCTGAGTAGCACCTACGGATAAAGCATTAAGGAGCCTGCGGTAAATGATTATCATGCGATTAATCGACAAGGTATTGTTTGCTGCGCTGCTGATCCTGCTGTTACAGGTGCCCATCGTTACGGATCACTATCTGCAGTATCTCAACGGCTATGTCGATGCCACACAGACCGAAGTAGACCACTACCAGCAACTGGCCGATACCTATGGCTACATCAGTATCAACGACATGCTTACCGCCCTTAAGGCTAACCGGGATCCGCTGGTGCGTGACGATGCTCAGCATAAGCAAACTGTAATGCGGGCGCATCAAGAGGCTCAGCAAGCCTTACTTACTCTGCGCACCAGTAATTATTTTGAGCAGGCCTGGTACTTTGCGCAACCAGCCCAGTATCATCGACTCAATCAGGTGCTTACTCTTTACCAGCCCTCATTGCCACTCAATCCACAGTCTATTGGCTCAGCACTGATCACCTCACTTTGCCTGTATCTGCTGCTTTGGTTGCCAGTTACCCTACTTCGCAACCGGCGTAAAAAACACCGCCAGATTTTCGGCCACTAATCCTTTTTTGATACCTGACCCGACAATCAGGTATCAAAATTGCTACCTGATCATCATGGTAAACACCTTTTATTCACATTTTATCGATTAATATTTACCCAGTATCGCGAAACGCCCCACTTTCATGGGCCATGCGATTGAAGTGAGGAAAATAACCATGACAGATACACCCAAAAATCAAACGTTAATTACCGGCCAGCTGTTGCAAATTAGAGACAAGTTAATGGCCAAACGCCACCTCATTCCTGCGTCATACCAGGCAGAATGGGATGCGTTAGCCGAGCAAACTGAAATGTTCGACCCGGCTAATCAGGGTCAGTTAAGCCACGCTGGTAATGAAATGGTCATCAAACACTCTGCTTTTAAAGGCACGGTAAATGATTTGCTGCAGTTAGTTGACGCCATGCGTAACTTAAACCGCCAGATCAAAATCAGCGCACATTAATTCGCCCGTGCTCAGTTCGTGAAGTCGCTGCCGCAACACGATTGCGGCTTGCACCCGGCGCTTGCCATAACTGGTCATGCGCTGGAAGTCTTCGCGGGCAATGGGCACATGCTGGTAATCAAGGATCCGCGATACGGCGGTGTCAGTATCCGGATCCGGATCATGAATATAAACACAATGCTCATCCGTGCCGGTAATCACTACCCAGTGCGGCGCTTTAGAGCGGTCCAGCCGATAGGTACTGATCAGGCACATCAGTGCACTTTGCGGTGCATTCGCTTCCTGATCAAGGACGTCCAGCCAGTTGCTGTAAAACACCGGTACCTGGCGAGCCTCAGCTTCAATTAAAAATTGCTGTTCCACGGCAATCAGCGTTTGCCTTTTATGCTCATTACGTACGCCGTCGACAAACAGTGGTCCTTCGTGGCTCAGATACACCTTTACGTCAAATCCCCGCTCCATTGCCGACATTGCCAACCCCAGCGGGTGTGTCCCGGCCGGACCACTGGTCATATAAACGGTATTCGATTCACGCCAGATAGCAAATTCTTCGGCCTGGGATAACTGTGCCGCCGGGTCGATCATTGCCATGGCCATCATCAGACTGGCCGGTCCACAGGTAAACGCTGTGGATTGCTGATACCACGGACATAACCTGTGCTGAATATCCGGTGTATCCAGAGGCAGTGCTTTTTGCATACGGATCGCGGTTGCGTCATCCTCATAGTAATGCGGGGTGATGGCAAAAGGCTCAAACCCCAAACGGGTATACAGCCGAATGGCAGACGCATTATGCTCTGCCACCTCAAGGCGCATATACCGCTTACCGCGTTTACTGGCGCGTTTTTCCAGATAACTAATCATGGCCTCTGCCATCCCCTGGCCTCGCGCTTGCGGCGCAACGGCCAACGAATATAAGCGGGTCAGCAGAGTGCCACGCCGGACTAACAATAATCCATACCCCACCAGCTCGCCTTCGGCATCGGCCACCACCATCTCAGCATTGCTGCTATGCAGGTAATGCCGGAAGCTGCGACGGCTAAGTCTGTCAGCACTGAAACAGCCGTTTTCCAGCACCAGTAGCGCAGCCAGATCGCTGTTTTGCGCTAACCTTAGCAACCACGGTGAATGTTCGGCGTTCATGACTCGCGCCCCCGGCGTTCCAGGAGGCTGACGAATTCCTGCATGATTAGCAGGTACAATTCGTTGCCCAGATATTTGTCTTCAATACCAGCATCAATATTGGGGTTATCGTTAACTTCGATCACGTAAACCTTGTTGCCGCGCTGCTTTATATCTACGCCATACAGCCCTTTGCCGGCTACATCTGCCGCCGCAATTGCCGCTTTCAGCACCTGCTTGGGCACTTCAAAGGTAGGCATGGTAACAAAGTCACCCGAATCGGACTTACCGTCTGCATGGTTATAAATTTGCCAGTGATTACGCGCCATAAAGTACTTGCAGGCATAAATTGGCCGACCACCGAGCATACCAATGCGCCAGTCAAACTCAGTAAAGATATATTCCTGAGCCAACACTAACGCAGAAGCGTCGAGCATCATGGTGAGCTTCTCTTGCAACGCGACTAGCGTTTCAACTTTATACACGCCTTTAGAAAAGGAGCTCTCCGGTAATTTTAAAATCATTGGCAATTGCAATGCACCGATTAAGGCCTCACAAGTGGTTAAATCAGCATCGGTCACAAACTGACTTTTCGGTGCCGGCACTTTGTGATAACTAAAGGCATCCTGCAGGAAAATCTTATTACAGCAGCGCAGAATAGACTGACTATCATCCATCACCACCACACCTTCGCGCTCTGCGGCGCGGGCAAGCCGATAGGTCTGATGGTCAATCGCGGTGGTTTCCCGAATAAACAGGGCATCGTACTGCGCCACGTCACCAATGGTCTCTGCGGTTACCACTTCGGCATGGAAGCCCGCTTTGCCAGCCGCTTTAACAAACTGGGCTATGGCTTTTTTGTCACTGGGCGGCGTTGATTCCTGCGGGTCGACCAGAATCGCCATGTCCCAGCGGGATTGTTTGCTTTTTGCCGATGTGCGCCATTGCTGCTGAGTAAACTGACTCAGTCGCTCAACAAAGCTGCTTTGTAGCGAATCTGGAATAGCATTAAAACCCACCGACAAGCAGGCAACGGTGGCCTGCTCCTGATGAACCGTCAGTTTCAACAGCGGGCTTGGGTAGCGACCAAAGGCAGAAGCTGCAATACGTTTCAGGCGACTATCTTGAGTTTTACCAAAGCACACAAAAAATTCACCACCAAGGCTTTCGATAATCGCTTTTTCCTGGGGTTTAATGACCAGCGACTGCCCTTCCTGACCGGCTTTGACCAAACGTAAATCGTTAATGGTATTAACGCTGGGGATAACGCGATGCTGTCTGGCTTCTGCCAGCAATGAGCAATAATACCCATTACTCAGGTATTGCTCTGTGTCACAAAGGTTGATGACCCGGGTTTTCGGTTCGTTCCATTTAGGATAATCCGACAGATATTGCTCAAAACTCAATACGGTTAATGAGGGTACGTCCAGGTCGATATGTTGATTTGCCACAATCAGAGTGTGATGCATGAAAATTTGAATGTCCTTACACGAACGTTCACAGACAATCGGCCCTATTGCCAATTCGCTGCCAGCGTTGATTTATTGCGCTATAGTACTTGGAAGCGAGTCGCACGAATAACGGATTATTTTTATCGTAACGACCTGTTTTGTTTCTGCTGCGACTGATGTATTTGCAATGTGAAAGGGTTATGCTCTATTCTGCGCCTACCCCGGCACCATTGGTTGGTGCACAGGCTGTTCAAGGAGATTATATGTTGTTAGCGAGTGTCGCTATTCTCGTCGGGTTACCCTTATTATTGTGGAGTGCGGATAAGTTTGTGGGCGGTGCTGCCGTTGTCGCCAAACACTTTGGTTTGTCGCCAATTCTTATTGGTATGCTGATTATCGGGTTTGGGACCTCAGCGCCCGAGATCATCGTGTCGATTATTGCCGCGATGGAACAAAGTTCAGGTATCGCACTGGGTAACGCCTATGGCTCCAACATCGCTAACATCGCACTTATTCTTGGTATTACGGCCCTTATCAGCCCCATAGCAGTACGCTCTCAAATTATTCGCAAAGAACTGCCCATCATGCTTGGCCTGACCTTCTTTGCAGCCTGGCAAGTACTCGATTTAAAGGTATCAAAAGACGATGCCTTTTCCCTGCTCGGCCTGTTTATTCTGTTGATCTCCTGGAGCATCTGGACCGGTATGCGCGGCGACAAGGATGCCCTTGCCGAAGAATATAACCAGGAACTGAACCTCGCCGACACCAATCTTAAAAAAGAAACCCTGTGGCTGGTAATCGGGCTAATCATCCTGGTAGCAAGCTCACGATTGTTAGTGTGGGGCGCGGTGGAAGTCGCTACCTACTTTGGTGTCAGTGATGTGGTCATTGGTTTAACCATTATTGCCATTGGCACTTCATTACCGGAACTTGCCTCATCATTGGTTGCGGTGAAGAAAGGCGAACACGACCTGGCCCTGGGTAACGTTATCGGCTCCAACATGTTTAACACCCTGGCGGTAGTAGGCATTGCCGGGGTAATTCACCCCATGGAAGTGAGCTCTGACTTCTTGTATCGCGACGTTCTGTTTATGCTGGTGGCGTCGGTTGCACTGTTTATTTTCTGTATTGGCCTTAAAGGGCCAGGTCGCCTGAACCGGCTGGAGGGTGGCGTGTTTGTAACCGCCTATGCAGGCTACACATGGTATTTGATTAATAGCAGTTTTATCGGCGGTTAGTTCACTATTGAGGGCAGCGCTGCCTTATGACAGCGCTGCGGCATTGAGCGTAACCAGACTAAGCGAGCTGATCCCAGCCAGGATAAATAAATTAACGCCATAGCGATCGCTTTTACGACGGTTGCGGCGAGAACGCAGAAACATCGTTATTAAGCTGGTCACCAGACACGCCTGCAATAACATTACCAAGGCATCAATATATTCAGCAGACCAACTGGTACGCCCTTCAATTCCCCAAAATTGCTGAACGCCTGACACCATCTCCGGGCGGGCAAAATGAAATAAAATCAGACAAATTACCAGCGATAACCAGGCGAAGGAATTCAAGGTGACGACCACCCGGTAATAAGTATCCTGCTCACGAGATTTCTTTCTGCGTTCCTGACCAAATTTTTGTACTTGTTTCGTTGTCATTTGCATCGGTATCGCTAGTATCCGCAAAGCGATTGAGTATACTAGCGCCTGTTTGGCTAAAGAGACTACCACACTGCTTATTATTCAAGCAGGCTACGGATGAAAAACGGCTTTTTTACCGCTCTAATACCCATTATCGGCCAACACATCATTTTGTTTAATGAATCTGGATGCAATCACGCTTAGCCTATGCGATGATTTGCGATTACATAAAGACACATTTTGATTGGAGAAAGTAACCATGACACACGCCCCCGTAGTTGACGTACTAGCTGGTAAGTACGCGGTTGGCGAATCGGTAACGGTTAAAGGCTGGGTTCGTACCCGTCGCGATTCAAAAGCAGGCCTTTCATTTATTGCTTTGCATGATGGCAGTTGTTTCGACCCTGTACAGGTCATTGCACTCAATACCTTACCCAATTATGCCGATATTCAACGTTTAACGGCAGGCTGTTCACTGGTGGTTACCGCTAATGTAAAAGCGTCCGAGGGCAAAGGCCAGGCACTTGAACTGGACGCCACGGACGTAGAAATCGTGGGCTGGGTTGAAAACCCGGACACTTATCCCATGGCCGCTAAGCGCCATTCCATCGAATATCTGCGTGAACACGCACACTTACGCGCCCGCACCAACGTTATTGGTGCCGTTACGCGCATCCGTAACTGTTTGTCACAGGCGATTCATCGCTTTTTCCATGAACAGGGCTATTTCTGGATCAGTACGCCAATTATTACTGCCAGCGATACCGAAGGTGCCGGCGAATTATTCCGCGTCTCAACCCTGGATATGATGAACATCCCCAAAACCGACAAAGGCGCTGTGGACTACAGCGAAGACTTTTTCGGTCGCGAAGCTTACCTGACCGTTTCAGGCCAGTTAAACGGTGAAACTTACGCCTGTGCCATGTCTAAAATCTACACCTTTGGACCAACGTTCAGAGCAGAGAACAGTAACACGTCGCGTCATCTGGCTGAGTTCTGGATGATCGAACCGGAAGTGGCGTTTGCCGACCTGAACGATATTGCGCAGTTATCAGAAGATATGCTGAAGTATGTGTGTAAAGCCGTACTGGAAGAACGTGCCGATGACATGGCATTTTTTGCCCAGCGCATTAACAAAGACGCTATTAACCGCCTGGAAAAACTTATCAGCAGTGACTTCGTACGCATGGATTATACCGATGCGATTACCATTTTAGAAAACTGTGGCAAAGACTTCGAATTCCCGGTGAGCTGGGGGATTGACTTATCCAGTGAACACGAGCGCTACCTGGCTGAAGAGCATGTTGGCGCACCTATCATCATGCAAAACTACCCGAAAGACATTAAAGCCTTTTACATGCGCTTAAATGATGACGGTAAAACCGTCGCAGCGATGGACGTACTGGCCCCGGGTATCGGTGAAATCATTGGTGGCTCCCAGCGTGAAGAACGTCTTGATGTGTTCGACAACCGCCTGGAAGAAATGGGCCTGAGCAAGGAAGACTACGGCTGGTATCGCGATTTACGCCGCTACGGTACGGTGCCCCACTCCGGTTTCGGCCTAGGTTTTGAACGTCTGGTAGCTTATGTGACCGGTATGCAAAACGTGCGCGACGTTATCCCGTTCCCACGTACACCGGGTAACGCCAGCTACTAGCAACTAAATGACTGGTTAACACCAGTTCTTAAACACCCGCGGGGCGCATTAAGCGCCCCGTTCTATTTTAAGTCGCCAGTGTTTAGGTTAAGCTAAACAAAACACTTTTCGACGCCCGTGATGTCAGCGCCACCTCTATGTAATATCACCTGCCCTCAGTGCGAAGCCAATGTGAACGTGCCGGCTTTGCAAAATAAACAGCGTGCTGTATGTCCACGCTGCGGCTATACACTGAGTATTTACCACCGCAATGATATGCCGGCGTCTCTGGCCTTGTCGCTGTCAGCGATGATTTTTTTAGTCCTGTCACTACCTTTTAACTTCCTTTCTTTCAGAGCCAATGGTCAGCAAAACAGTATCGATTTACCGGGCGGCCTGAACGTGCTCGTGGAGCAGGATTATGTCACGCTGGCTATCATCACAGGCTTGGCCACTCTAGTGTTACCCGGGCTGGTGCTGGTTGGATTAATTATTCTACTTACCTGCCGCTTGCTGACCACACCTAGCCCCTGGATGAAAACCGTGCTGCGCTGGGTAGAATGGCTGATGCCCTGGAGCATGGCTGAGATTTTCCTGCTCGGTACGCTGGTAAGTCTGATAAAAATTACTTCCCTGGCCGATATCGCCATTGGCTTGTCTTTTTATGCCTTTGTGTTGTTCAGCGTGTGCATGAGCGCGGCGCTGTTTTATTTTGACGATACCCGCCTCAAATTGTGGTTGCATAATGGTGAGTTACCTGAAGTCACCCCACTTACACCGCATATGGCGAGCCTGAGTATTCAGCGTACCTGGGCATTGCTGTTTACAGCGTTAATCCTGTATATTCCGGCTAATGCATTGCCCATAATGAGTACTGAGTTGTTCGGCAGTTCTGAGCCGAATACCATAATGGGCGGCGTGATATCGTTATGGGAGTCGGGCTCATACCCGGTGGCCATGGTGATATTTGTAGCCAGTATCGTGATCCCGGTGGCCAAACTGGTGGTGCTCGCCAGGTTGACCTATGCAGTACAATTTAAAGAACTGACGAATCCCGGCAGGCAAATCCGCTACTACCGGTTTATCGAATTTATTGGCCGCTGGTCGATGATAGATGTATTTGTCGTGGCTATACTTGTGGCACTTATCCAGCTTGGCAGTACCCTGGCGATTCATCCAGGGCCGGCGGCTCTGGCGTTTTGTGCGTTGGTATTTATTACCATGTTGGCAGCAATGACATTTGATTCCCGCTTAATCTGGCAGCAAAGGAAAGACTCAGATTTATGACCGATAATGCAGCAATAAAACCGACAACGCGAATTTCCAAAGTATGGGTAATCCCTATTATTGCGTTACTCATTGGCGCGTGGATGGTTTATTACCAATGGCAGAATCAGGGTCCGCTGATCACTATCGATATGAGTTCCGCCAGCGGCATTGAGGTCAATAAAACTCCCATTAAAATACGTGATCTGGACGTCGGCCAGGTAAAGAAAATTGAGCTTAAGCCCGAGCTGGACGGGGTTACGGTAACAGCCCGGCTGGAAAAAAGTGCAGCCCGCCTGCTCAATGAAAAGACCCGCTTCTGGGTTGTCGCACCCCGTGTTTCGTTTTCTGAGGTTTCCGGACTCAATACCTTACTTTCCGGTAGCTTTATTGCTATGACCGCAGAAACCGGACAAACCGAGCAGGATCATTTTACCGCCCTTGAAAGGCCACCGGTTACACCGCCCGGCACCCCAGGCTTACACGTTGAATTACGCAGCGATACCGATGATTTAACTTATAAACCCGGAGATACTATAATTTATAAAGGGTTTAAGGTTGGTGAGTTTGAGGAAGTAAACTTCGATGTAGAGCAAGGCCAGATTACCTACCGGGCGTTTATTCATGCGCCCTACCATAAGTTAATTGATGAAAACACGCGCTTCTGGAATGTTAGCGGTGTCAAACTGCAACTGGCCTCTAACGGCCTTACCATTCAAACCGGCAGCCTCGAAACCTTACTGGCAAACGGAGTAACGTTTGGCAATCCACAGGGCGATACTAAAGGTAATCCGATTGATGATAATGCCAAATTTGTTATCTACGGCGACTATAACGCGGCTGCTGACGAGCGGTTTCGCTATGCCGCTCAGTATATCCTGCTGATTGATGAAAGCGTGCGGGGGCTTACGGTCGGTGCGCCGGTAGAATACCGGGGCCTGCAGATTGGTAAAGTAGCCGCCATAAATGCTAATAACGTTGACGTGGGTAGCTTACTGGATGATGAGTATCCGATACCGGTGCTAATCAATATATATCCGGGTAAAGCGCGCCTGGAAGACAGTCAGGAAGGTCTGGCCTTTCTTAGAGAACGATTATCACGCTGGATAAAAAAGGATTTAAGGGCAACCCTGCGAATGGGTAATGTGATTACCGGCGGATTATTTGTTGACTTGCAACACGTGGACCAGCCAGACACCGCCTCTTTGTTGTCGGTAAACAATATGGACGTCATCCCCACGGTGTCCAGTGAGTTTACCCAGTTAACCCAAAAAGCCGATGCCATTTTAGACAAAATCAATGCACTCCCCCTGGAGGCCTTGATTGCTGATATTACTTCGGTCATCGACACTCTTAACCGCGCGGCCGAATCAGTCAATGAAACCAGTGGTAACTTTAACGAAACCATTGCTGCACTTGATACGGAACAGCTGAACAGCCAGATTCAACATAGTCTGCAGGCATTTGAGGGCCTCTTACAGCATTATTCTGAAGGTGGGTTAAGTAAAGCGGAAATTGCCAACACCGTCGACTCGTTGCAGGAAACACTCAGGGCCATTCAGCCTCTGCTCATGCAACTTAATAAAACCCCTAATGGGCTGATTTTCTCGGATAATGCCGAGATTGATATTCAACCACAGGCGCAGGAGTGAAACCAATGAAGAAGTGGATAACGGGTATCGCAGTACTGTGGTTAGTAGGCTGCAGCAGTAAACCGATTGGTTTAAATTACTATTTGCTGCACGAGCCAACTTTGGAAATGACAGAGTCCAGCCGCGATATTAGCGACCAGCCAACCCTGTTTTTGCGTTCACTCAGTGCCCCGGATTACCTCAAACAACGTAACCTGAGTTTGCAGCTCAGTGACAGCGAAATACACTTCGCTCCCAAACACGTGTGGGCTGAACCCTTTGACCGCGATTTTAAGATGGCATTGAGTGAATCCTTTTCTGTAAGCCATAAAATGCGACTTCGAATGCAAAGTAAGTGGACAAATCCTGTCCAACCAGAGTACATTTTAGACATCCAGTTGGACGATTTTATTCCCACCTACGATGGTAGACTCGTTTTGAAAGGAAAATTCAGGCTGGAAAAAGACGGGGTGGCACCGCAGATTATTAAGTTTAACTATCTGTTGCCTCTCAACAAGGATGGTTTTGCCTATTCAGTATCGCAAATGCGTTTGCTGATAGATAAACTTACCAACGATGTTGTGACAAGAGTTGAAGCTGTTAGATAGTTCCTACCAATTCATAAAACACCATTTCAATAGCCTGATTAGCAGCGGCTACCGAGAGGGGCTTGACGAAGAAACGAACCGCAAAATTATGGTAATAAACCTTTTTGCAATTGTGGGGATGTCCATCACTCTGGTTCTAGGTATTAAAGCCCTGCTAAATCAAAGTTATTCGTTAGGAGTTGTGTTGCTCTCCTCTGCTTCCCTATTTGGATTATGCAAAGGCGTTCTGCTTCACAGCAAACTAAAACACAGCCATATTATAGCCCCTACGCTGCTAGTGGTTTGCCTGATGAGCCTGATGCTTTACCTGGTTATATTTGGTGGTGTGGCGGGCACCGGACCTTTATGGATATATGTTCTGCCTCCGGTAGCCATGTTTTTTGCAGGGGTATTTTACGGTGTCATAACCATTTGTCTCTTTATGGCCTTATGCACTTTGGTCTTATTTTATCCAGATGATACGTTGCTTGTTACCAGTTATACCCATGAGTTTAAGGTCAGGCTGTTACTGTCTTTTGCCACCGTTACTTTTTTGTCAGCTTTTTATGAACATAGCCGTCAGACCAGCTTTACCATTATTCGTGATATCAGTGAAAAATTTGAGCGACAAGCATTATTTGACGCCCTGACCGACCTTCCAAACCGGCGCGGCATTCAAAATTTTATTGATCACGAAATTAATCGCGCCAAGCGCCAGCAGGAACAGGTAACCTTGATTCTGTGTGATATAGACCGCTTTAAACAAGTTAACGATACTTACGGCCATGACGGCGGAGATTTCGCTCTGAAGCATGTAGCCAAACTGTTCCAAGAGGTTATTAGGGATCAGGATGGCGTGGCTCGCTGGGGAGGCGAAGAGTTCCTGTTTGTTCTACCTACTACAAATGAAAACAATGGCCTCGTGTTGGCCGAAAAAATCCGTGAAAAACTCCAATCAACGCCGATACAAGTCCAAGGCACCTCACTAACAATCACCGCCAGCTTTGGCGTTGCCCAAATCAACCTGGCGAAGGGATTAAACAATGCCCTATCATTGGCCGACAAAGCTCTCTACCAGGCAAAAGAAAAGGGTCGCAATAAGGCCTTAAGTGCGTCATCATTAACACCATAAAACGATGAGCTTTCGCAGCATTACTTTTTAATAGTTGGTTACAATTATAAAACGATCCGATGGCTAACATCGCTCATACTATACATTCGAATGAAAGCGTATCCAGGGTCAAAGGAAGTACAAAATATGAAATTGATAAGAGTAATCTTACCAATAGCCATCATTGTTCTGGGGATTGGAGCAATGAAAACCGTTACCGCATTGGGTGACACCGCAGAAGAAAATGAGTCGGTTGATACCCGTCCGACCGTACAGGTTACACAGTTAAAGCCTGAGTCCTTTGCGATCAATATTGAAGCTTTCGGCGAACTTGCGCCTTTAGAAAGCACCCGCCTTGCGGCTCAGGTGAGCGGAGAAGTAGTCGAGTGGAATCCGAAATTCGTTGCCGGCGGCATTGTAAAGCGCGGCGAAACGCTGTTCTCGATTGAAAAAGATACTTACACTGCGGCCCTGCTGCAAGCGGAGTCTGCACTGGCTAATGCTCAGGCTGCCCTGATAGAAGAAAAAGCCCTGGCCAATGTTGCCGAGCGAGAAGCCGCCACCTTACCCAATTCAAGAGTGACCGATTTATACCTGCGCAAGCCACAGATTTTATCTGCCGAAGCAGCGGTTAAGGCCGCACAGGCACAAATGAAAATTGCTAAACGCGATCTCGCCAATTGTGAGGTTGTTGCGCCCTATGACGCACTGATTGTTAGCCGTTCCATTGGTAAAGGGGATTTTCTGACCGTGGGAACCTCCGCCGCCACCTTGTACAATGTGGAAATAGGCGAGGTCACTTTTCCTCTGGCCCGATTCGACCAGGCTTTCCTGCCGGAGGTCCTCAACGGTACTAAAGCAACAGTGTCCTTGCTGAACGGTACTACCGACGAAATTAAACGCTCTGCTACTATTGTTCGCGATTCAGGTATCTACGACAGTGCGACCCGCATGACGCACCTGGTGGCCAGAATTGTCGACCCTTACGGATTAAGCTCGCAACAACCGGTTCTGCGCTTTGGTGCTTACACCAAGGTTTCTTTTAACGGTAAAACCATTGATAACGTTTACCGTATTCCTCAGGAACTGATAACCCGACGCCAACTCTGGATCCTGGACGATGCCGACAAACTGGTGGCAAAACCGGTTGAAGTAGTACGTGAAGTGGGCAGTGAGTTTTTAATTCGGGTCGATATAGCCGCTGATGACCGCATTGTTATGACACTGCCGGAGTATCCGCAGAACGGAATGGCCGTGAAGGTCATTGAAGGTGCCGATAAGCTTGTCGCAAAACAACCCTAATCAACGGAAACCAGCGTAATGTCAGATCCATTAAACCCTCAAACCGGGCTTATTTCGTGGTTTGCCCGTAATTCGGTTGCCGCCAACCTGCTGATGGTATTCATTCTTATAATGGGTGCCTTCGGTTACAAAACCATTCAACGTCAGATGTTTCCGAATATCGAGAGAAACTTTATCAATATCTCGGCGCAGTATCGTGGCGCGTCACCGCAGGAAATTGAAGAAAGTATCCTGATCAAGATAGAAGAAAGCCTGAAAGACGTTAGCGAAATTAAACGCACGGTATCCCGCGCGTACAGAAACAGCGGCCGGGTGTCGCTGGAAATTGATAAAGATGAAGAACTTACTGATGTGTTGGATAAGGTAAAACTGCGCATTGACAGTATTGCCACCTTCCCGGCCGATATGGAGCCCGTCACCATTTCTCAGGCGGAGTTTCAGCAGCAGGTGTACGAAATGGCCCTGGTGGGTGATATTCCCCTGGAGGAATTAAAACCTATCGCCAAGGAAATTGAGGACGATTTACTCCAGTTAAGTAACGTTTCTCTGGCCAATGCCAGGGTGCCAAGTGATGAAATCGCCATCGAGATTAAGCCTGAGCTGCTGCGCATGTATAATTTGACTATCTCAGATGTTACTAGTGCCATTAATCAGTACTCTGCCAATATTTCAGCCGGTCAGTTACGTACTGACGCAGGCCTGGTCTCTGTGCGTATTGAAAGTCAGTTTTATAATGGTGATGAATTTGCCAGCATCCCGGTAAAAATCGGCGCGGACGGTGCCAAAGTGGTACTCGCCGATATTGCGGAGATCAAAGACGGTTTTACGGAGGGTGAGCGATACTTCCGCTATACCGGACAAAACGCGGTATTGATCGCAGTGAATGCAACCAAATCGCAAAGCATTGTGCCGATTGCAGAAACAGTGAAAGACTTCATGGCATTTAAGAACAAGGAGCTGCCGGCCGGTTTAGAGCTGAAAGAGCTGGTCGACATGACCTATTACTTAAATGCCCGTCTGAACATGATGCTCAATAACCTGTTTCAGGGCTCGCTACTGGTTGCTCTAATGCTGACAATCTTCCTGCGTTTCCGCCTGGCATTTTGGGTAATGGTGGGGCTGCCGCTGTGTTTCTTAGGCGCGATTATGCTGATGCCAGTTTTTGGCGTAAGTGTGAATATCCTGTCATTGTTCGCCTTTATCATGGTACTGGGTATTGTGGTGGATGATGCCATAGTGATAGGTGAAAGTGCCTATACAGAAATAGAACAACGAGGGACCGGAGTAGAAAACGTTATCCGCGGTGCCAAACGCGTAGCGACACCCGCCACTTTCGGGGTGTTAACTACCATCGCGGTGTTCGCACCGTTTACCCTCAGTAGCGGTCCTGACGGTGAATTCTTCTACAATATCGCTATTGTTGTGATTTTATGCCTGGCCTTCAGTCTGATTGAATCCAAATTAATCCTGCCTGCGCACATCGCCCACATAAAGTTCAGCGAAGTAAAACCTGATGGCTGGCGTGCCCGCTTTAACGCTAAATTTAATCAGTTTGTTCATGGCCCGTATCGCCGCACTGTCGAAAGAGCCGTGCAGTGGCGCTGGGCTGTACTGGCGGGGTTTGTTGCTATGCTGATGCTGAGCTGGGGGCTGGTTGCCGGTAATCATGTTCGAATGATACCGCAACCTAAAGTGCCACATGACTTTCCGAGTATCGGCATTGAAATGAACGAAAATGTGTCGGATATGGCGACCATTGAAGCATTGAAAACCATCGAGTCAGTGATTTGGCAGGTAGAAGAAGAGACCATCAAAGAATATGGCTCTGGCATGATCAAAGATTTGCTGGCGTTTAACGAGTCCCGTACCGAAGCGCGATTGGTTATTCCTCTGGTCGATGAGGACGCACGCCACTTTAATACTTTTGAACTGGCCCGTAAATGGCGCGAAAGGATCCCTGAAATCGCCGGAATGAAGAGCTTCAGCATTGAAGACGATGTGAACGGCGGCGGTGATAATGGCGAGTTTGGTTATCTGCTATACGGTGCCGACATTAAATCTCTTAACGAAGCGGGATTACGCTTTATTCAAATGTTACAGCAGGAAAAGGGCCTTTATGATGTAAGCTCTACCATTGACCCGGCCAGCAAAGAAGTTCGAATGGAACTGTTACCGGCAGCCTATGAGCTCGGCCTCAATCTGCGTAGCATTGCCAATCAGGTTGGCCTGAGCTTTTACGGCGGTGAAGCCCAGCGGGTGATCCGTGACGGCGAGGAAGTCCGGGTGATGGTGCGTTATCCGCGGTTAACCAGGGAGCGCTTTTCTGACCTAAAATATACCGTTATTACCACACCGGAAGGTGATGAAGTAATGTTAGGTGACGTGGTTACTCTGAGTGAAGAGCCCGGCATCAGCTACATTCGTCGCGAAGAAGGCTACCGCTCGGTTTATGTCTGGGGTGCCATCGATGAAGAACAGGTTGAACCTAACGAGGTAGTGGCCAGTATTGACGAAAAACTGCTGCCCCAGCTGTTCGAGGAGTTCCCCAATGTACAAACTCAACTGGGCGGCGACATTGAAGAGCAACAGGCTCAGCAGAACGAACAAATCATGTTCTTCGTGGCTGCCATGATCATGGTGTATATTCTGCTTGCGGTACCGCTGAAGAGCTATGGCCAGCCGTTAATCATTATGTCGGTGATCCCATTCAGCCTGACCGGTGCCATCTGGGCTCATTACCTGCTTGACCTGGACCTGAGTATGATGTCGACCTTCGGCTTAGTTGCCGCAGCCGGGGTAGTCATTAACGACAGCCTGGTAATGACGGATTACATCAACCAGAAACGAGTGGAGGGACACTCCATCCTACAAGCCGTTCGGGAAGCCGGTTGTGCTCGATTCCGTGCGATTACTCTGACATCCATCACCACGTTTGCCGGTGTCATGCCAATTCTGTTTGAAACCAGTTTGCAAGCCAAGTTTGTTATCCCAATGGCGGCTGCGCTGGGCTCAGCAGTATTGTATGCCACACTCGTAACGTTATTATTGGTACCTTGTCTGTATTTGATTTTGCAGGATTTAACAATTCTCTTCCGCAAATTCTTCGCCCTGTTTCCATTAATAAAAAATAAGCTGACAGGGAAGACACCCCAGCTTTCCTGAGCCAGTAGATATCGGGTAGCACGGTTGTTCTGACCGTGCTGCCTGCGACCTTTTCAGGTAAACTTCGCCACCATTAATAACAGATTACCCTGACATTGTTCGACCGAGGAGACCTTATGGCTATTACTATACGCCCCGCTCAAATCTCAGATACCGAAACCATCTTACATTTCATTAAAGAGCTGGCGATTTACGAAAAAGCTGAGCACGAAGCGAAAGCCACACCACAGCACATTCACAATACCCTGTTTTGTGAAACGCCCCATGCACATGGCCTGATCTGCGAACATGAAGGGCAGCCTATTGGCTTTGCCATTTACTTTTTCAGCTACTCTACCTGGCAGGGCCAATACGGCATTTATCTTGAAGACCTTTATGTTTCACCGCAAAGCAGAGGACTCGGCGCCGGCAAACAACTGCTAACCCACCTGGCTGGCATTGCAGTGGAAAAAGACTGTGGCCGTTTTGAATGGAGTGTGCTGGATTGGAATCAGCCCGCCATTGATTTTTATGAATCACTGGGCGCTAAGCCTCAGGGTGAGTGGATCCGCTACCGCCTGGATGGAGAAGCTCTCAAAGCGTTGGGTAGCCAGGCCTGAGCCAGTAACTAATGGCTAGCGGCGCTTCTCCACCGAAGCGCCAAAATAGCGAAATATATCCCGCCAACTGACAATACCTAGAGGTTTTTCCTCCTCATCAATTACCGGCAGACAGGAAATTCTATGCTGGTTAAATAAACCAATAGCTTTCACCATGGTGTCGGTAACTTTTAGGGTAATGACATCCCGGGTCATTATCTGATGCACTTTGCGCTCCAGGGTAGCCCGGTCACGGATGCGCTCACTGATACTGTTGATAAACGGACTGATCGCTTTCAGGTAATCCCGGTCTGATACCACTCCCACCAGCTTTTCATCCTCAACCACCAGCAAGTGATGAAAGCTACTGGCATCGAATATCCCTTTTACCACGGCCAGTGAATCATCCATTTGAACAGTCACTATGCGGTGGGTCATGACACTGGGTATACTCATTTAATACTGCTCCGGGATTAGCGACAATAAACGGCCAAATGACTCTGTTTCATCGGTGGAAATATCCACTTTACCGTGTGATAGTAGTTTATATAGTCTATGACAATATAACAATTCGAAGGACGTCAAATGACCTCTCGCCTCTACCAGCGATTCCTTAATCATCCTTACCTGATTATTCTGTGTAGCAGTATTCTGATTGTCACGCTGGCAGCAGGTGCACAAAACCTGTATTTCCGCGGCGACTACAAGACCTTTTTTCGCGAGGATAACCCCCAACGAGTAGCATTCGAAGAAATGCAGGATATGTTTAATAAAACGGAATCGGTAAATATTCTGGTTGTTCCGGATTCAGGCAGTGTATTTAATGCCACCACCCTGGATTTAATTCAATCCCTCACAGAAGAAGCCTGGCAAACCCCCTACTCCATCCGCATTAACTCCATTACCAATTTTCAGCATACCTATGCTGAGGGTGACGATTTAATCGTGGATAAACTCTACCCTGACTGGCAAACCCTCACACCTGAAGTCATCGATAATATTGAACAAGTCGCTCTGAGTGAACCTGATGTGGTGAACAGGCTGGTTTCACCGGATGGCCAGGTGGCAGTTATCAGTATAACTGTACGCATGAGCGATGGCGATCAAACCCCTGAAGTGGCTGAAATTGGTGATTTTGTAAAAAATATTAAAGCCCGGGTCGCCGAGGAGCACCCTGATCATATGCTGTATCTAACTGGTGTGGTCATGCTTAATGATGCCTTCCAGATTGCCGCAAACGACGATGCTGCAACCTTAGTACCGGCTATGTTTGCCGCTATAATTGTAATGATCGGAGTGCTGATGCGCTCCATTTTTGCCGCCATTACCACTCTGGTTATCGTAGCAGCCGCCATTGCCGCAACGATGGGATTTGCCGGCTGGAGCGGTTTCTTTTTAAGTGTATCAACGGTCAACGTTCCCACCATGGTGATGACGCTGGCAGTGGCTGATTGTGTGCACGTGACTGCCTCCTGGTTTCAACATATGCGTGAAGGTGAAAGCCGCGATAAAGCCTTACATAATGCGCTGGTACTAAACTTTATGCCGGTGGTCATCACGTCGGTTACCACCGCTATCGGCTTTTTAACCCTTAACTTTTCCGATGTCCCCATTCTGGCGGACTTGGGTAACCTCACGGCGATGGGTGTAATGCTTGCCTGTGTGCTGGCCCTCACACTGTTGCCGGCAATGCTAAAGGTTTTGCCGGTTAAGCCTCCGCGTCAAACCAGTACCAAACCACTGCCCTGGCTCACCGGGCTGAGTGAATGGGTGATCAGCTATCACCGCCGGATATTACCCTACAGTGCAATCGTTTTTGTTACCGCATTGATTCTGGCTTCAACTAACCAGTTAAATGACATTGCTATCAAGTACTTCAGTCAGGATAACACCTTCCGTCAGGCGGCAGATTATCAGTCTGATCACCTTAGCGGCCTCGCCACCATTGATTTTGCCATTTACACTGACGAAATATCGGGCATCAACAGGCCTGAAGTCTTAACGTCGGTTCAGGCGTTGACAGAGTGGTTAAGGGCACAGCCGGAGGTTGATCATGTTTCTTCCATCAGTGACACCTATAAAAAGCTCAACAAAAACATAAATTACGATGATGACAGTTTTTACCGGTTACCACTTGATGCGGAGCTGGCCGCCCAGTATCTATTGCTGTTTGAAATGTCTCTGCCCTATGGTCTCGATTTAAATAATCAGATAGACGTCGACAAAGCCGCAACCCGAATTAGCGTGACGCTGGATAACCTTGGCAGTAAAGAGCTCACAACCTTTGAACAGCGCGCCAAGGACTTCTTTCACAAACTGGCACCGGAACTCAGGTTAACCGCGGCAAGCCCGGCTTTGATGTTTGCTCATATTGGCGAAACCAATATGCAAAGTATGCTGAAGGGGTCTCTCACTGCGCTGGTGATCATTTCAGTGCTGCTAATCTTTGCCTTGAAATCACTAAAACTGGGCGCGATCAGCCTGGTGCCTAATTTGCTGCCAGCAGGGTTAGGTTTTGGGATCTGGGCATTGCTTTCCGGTGAAATCAATATGGCACTTTCGGTGGTACTCAGTATGACGCTGGGGATCATTGTCGATGACACAGTGCATTTTTTATCGAAGTATAAAAAAGCCCGAGAGCAAGGTAAAAGCGCCGAAGAAGCGGTGCGATATGCTTACAAAACCATTGGTCAGGCGCTTATTGTAACGACCACAGTGCTGACCGTTGGCTTTGGTATTCTTAGCCTGTCCAGTTTCGCGCTGAATTCAGACATGGGCCTGCTGACCGCCATTATTCTGGTTGGTGCGCTGATCATTGATCTACTGTTTTTGCCCGCGTTTTTACTGTGGCTGGATACCGACAGAACGGCCAAAGCTCACTCATAGATATCAATATGCGGAGCATCAGGGTCGTGATCATGCTCCGGCGTTTCACCATGACTATCGTAGAGCAGCTCTTCTTCGTCATCCGGCACTGGTGCAGCAGATTGTTTGTCAGCTTGCTCGCGAGGCTGTTGTCGGGAAGACTCCTGCTCTTGACGTGGTGCTTTTTCATGCACCTTATACTGCTCCTGCTCACTGATCAGGCGTTCTTCATCATGGGTTTGTTTCTCATCTTCAGACAGGTGCTTAGCCCGGGTTTCCTTACTGACCCGCTTGACCTTTTCGTCGACTACCACCGGCACCTTGCCTTCCCGTGGCAAAACCGAAAACAATAGATCGTTACTCATAACAATCACCTCCCAACCTTTGCCTCAACTATACGCCTTTATGTATAATTATTCACCAGTTTAGGGTATTCATTCCAAACTAACAGGCCTTATAACCATTTATTAGAGTATATTTACCTGCAAAAGTTGCAAAACACTTGCAATGGCTGCGCGTCTTGGCTATTGTTTGCGCGTCTAAATTAATGAACACATTTTTAAACATGATTAAACGCGCCGCCATTCATCACCACCATCATAAAGCATAACCTTTCAGGTTTGTGCTGGAAGGTTGTTGTTTTCCTTCCAGTGGCGCAGATAAAGCATATCGACCCCCGGAAGGAAACTTCCGGGGGTTTTTCGTTAATGGCGCACCAAATTCAGGACTAATTAGAGGATCATCACCATGAGTGATAACAGCAGACTGCGAATTGCAATTCAAAAATCAGGTCGCTTGAGCGACGACAGCATTGCACTTCTTAAAGCTATAGGCATTAAACTCAACATTCGCGATCGCCTGCTGATTGCCCATTCTACCAATGAGAATATCGACCTGCTGCGGGTGCGCGATGATGATATTCCGGGCCTGGTTATGGACGGTGTTGTTGACATGGGCTTTATTGGTGAAAACGAGTTAGAAGAAAAAATGCTTGAGCGTCAGGCAGCGGGTAAACCGGCAGACTTTGAAGTTCTACGCCGTCTTGATTACGGCGGTTGCCGTTTATCACTCGCTGTACCTACCGAGATGAACTACAGTGGTGCTGCATCACTAGCCGGTAAAAAAGTGGCTACCACCTACCCCTACCTGCTTGAACGCTATTTCAAAGAACAAGGCATTAGCGCTAAAGCGGTAATGTTAACCGGCTCAGTAGAAGTGGCTCCACGCGCTGGTGTGGCCGACGCCATTTGTGATTTGGTATCAACCGGTGCCACTCTGGAAGCCAACGGCCTGCAGGAAGAAGAAGTTATCTTCCGTTCTAAAGCGGTGCTCATCCAACGTGCCGATGGTGAAATCAATGAAGAAAAACAAGCACTGATTAACCGTCTGGTCCCCCGTATTGATGGCGTAATGCAAGCCAAAGAAAGCAAATATATTATGCTGCACGCGCCTAAAGCCTATCTGGAGCAGGTAAAAAGCTTACTGCCCGGCGCTGAGAATCCGACCGTACTGCCTTTAGCAGGTGGCGACGACACGGTGGCAATCCATGTAGTCAGCCCCGAGAATCTGTTTTGGGAAACCATGGAAAAACTGAAAGCATTGGGTTGTAGTTCCATTCTGGTTATGCCAATTGAAAAAATGATGGGTTAAAGCGAGGCTAATCCTATGATTAACTGGTCTACTCTGACTTTTGCTGAACAAGTTGATGCGCTGGCTCGCCCGGCGATGGCCGACAGCGCCAAACTCAAAACTACGGTGGCAGACATCCTTGCTCAGGTGTTTGCACGGGGTGACGAGGCGGTACTGGAATTTACCCGCCGTTTCGACTCACCGGCGCTTACCAGCCTGAAACTCAGTATTGAAAAACGTGATGAACTGGCTGCACGCGTTACGCCTGAAGTGCAAGACGCCATTCAAACCGCCTTTGCCAATGTAAAACAATTCCATGAAGCCCAGTATCCGCAGGATATCCGGCTTACCACTACGCCAGGCGTAGTTTGCGAGCAGCGTTTTACTGCACTGGAAGCTGTTGGGCTATACATTCCTGGTGGCAGTGCCCCCTTACCCTCCACGGTAATGATGCTGGGCGTACCGGCTTTGGTGGCTGGCTGTGAACGCAAAGTACTCTGCACACCGCCTAATGCTGAACAGGAAATTGCCCCTGAAATTGCCTATGCCGCTAAATGCTGTGGGATTGGCGAAATTTATCTGTGTGGTGGTGCTCAGGCTATCGCCGCCATGGCGTTTGGTACCGACACTATTACTAAGGTAGATAAAATATTTGGCCCCGGAAACAGCTTTGTCACCGAAGCCAAACAACAGGTCAGCCAGCGCGCTGATGGTGCTGCCATTGATATTCCTGCCGGGCCATCCGAAGTTCTGGTGCTCGCTGATGAAAGCGCCGACGCCGACTTTGTCGCGTCTGATTTACTTTCCCAGGCCGAACACGGCCCTGACTCACAAGCTATCCTGGTGACTAATAGTGCTGATCTGATTAAGGCTGTAGAAGCAGCCGTTGCCAAACAATTAGCCCAGTTATCGCGCAACAGTATTGCCAGCAAAGCCATGCAAAATGCCCGTTATATTCTGACCGGCTCAGTAAATGAAGCCATTGCAGTGAGCAATCAGTACGCCCCCGAACACTTAATTGTGCAATGCGATAACGCCCGGGGTTTGCTGCCGCTAATTAAACATGCCGGCTCGATATTTTTAGGCCCGTGGTCGCCTGAGAGTGCCGGCGATTACGCCTCTGGCACCAATCACGTATTGCCTACTTATGGCTACGCCAGAAATTACTCCAGTCTCGGACTGCTGGACTTTATGCGCCGCTACACTATTCAGGAGCTCAGTGAAGACGGCATGCGCAATTTAGGCCCGGCCATTATGCAACTGGCCGATGCCGAAGGGCTTGATGCTCACCGCAATGCGGTAGGGTATCGGCTGGATAAATTGAACAAGCAAAACGATTAACTTACAGAGACCGCTATGACAAGCAAACTGGTTGATACTTTAATCAACGCCAATCTGGTGCCGCTGAAACCTTATGAGTCAGCGCGCCGGTTATTTTCCGGTGGTCAGGACTGGCTGAATGCCAACGAGTCGCCTTTTGCCAACCCTTACAATATTGATGCCGGTAACTTTAACCGTTACCCCTCCTGTCAGCCCGACAGCGTCATTAACGGCTACGCCCAATATGCCGGCGTAGATAAGTCACAACTCATTGTGACGCGCGGTGCCGACGAAGGTATTGAGCTGTTAATTCGCACCTTTTGTACGCCGGGTGAAGACAATATTCTGATTTGCCCACCCACTTACGGCATGTATGCTATCAGTGCTGAAACCTGTGATGTAGGCATTAAACGTGTACCATTAAACAACGACTTTAGTCTGGATGTAGATGGTATTTGTGCCACAGATAACGTTAATCTGGTATTTATCTGCGCGCCTAACAACCCAACCGGCACTCAGGTTAGTCAGGCTGATTTAACTGCCGTGCTTACGCACTTCGCCGACACCGCCCTGGTGGTGGTAGACGAAGCCTATATTGAGTTTGATATCGAAAACACCTGGGCAACGAGGCTGGCAGACTATCCGAATCTGGTCATCCTGCGAACGCTTTCTAAAGCCTTTGCGCTGGCCGGATTACGCTGTGGTTTTACTATCGCCAGTGAAGCGATTATCCAATCGCTGCTAAAAGTGATTGCGCCCTATCCCATCCCGGAGCCGGTGGCACAAATTGTGGCGCAGGCGCTAATGCCGGAGAATATTGAGCGAATGAAGCAACAGGTAGCGTTTTTAAATGAACAACGCAGTTCCCTGCAGGCAGAACTGGCCAAGCGGCCCGGCGTAGAACTGATTGGCGATGTTAAAGCCAACTACATTTTGTTCCGCCACGGCCACTGCGCACAAATTATGCAGCACCTGGTTAGTCAGGGCATGCTTATTCGCGACCAGTCAAAACAATTTAACCTGCAAAACTGCCTGCGGGTAACTATTGGCAGCGCTGAACAGAATCAGCGTTTACTTTCCTTATTAGATGCTTATTTTGAGCAAGCGGGAGCAGCACAGTGAGCCAGCAAGCTATTTTATTTATCGACCGTGATGGCACTTTAGTAGAAGAGCCCCCCATCGACAAACAACTCGACAGCCTGGAAAAGCTGGTGTTCGAACCCCAGGTCATACCGGTTTTATTAAAACTGAAAGCCGCCGGCTTTAAACTGGTGATGGTCACCAATCAGGATGGTCTGGGCACCGACAGCTTTCCGCAGGCCGATTTTGACCTGCCCCACAATGCCATGATGGCGGTGTTTGAAAGTCAGGGCGTAACCTTTGACGATGTGCTGATTTGCCCGCACTTTGATGAAGATAACTGTTCCTGTCGCAAGCCAAAGCTTGGCCTGGTAAAAGACTATCTGCAACAGGGTAAGGTCGACTTTACCCGCTCATACGTAATTGGCGATCGCAAAACGGATATGCAGTTGGCCGAAAATATGGGTATCAAAGGTATTCAGTACAGCCGTGACGGCATTAACTGGCCAGCTATCGAGAAGCAGTTACTGGCGTCCTCACGCATTGCTGAAGTGACCCGCACTACCTCTGAAACCGACATTCATGTACGGGTGGATTTAGACTCGGCGGCAAAGTCGAGCATTGCCACCGGCATGGGCTTTTTTGACCATATGCTCGACCAGATTGCCACCCATGGCGGCTTTGAGCTTCAACTGAAAACCAATGGCGATCTGCACATCGACGATCACCACAGTGTGGAAGATACCGCGCTGGCGTTAGGTGAAGCCCTGAAAAAGGCGCTCGGAAACAAACGTGGTATCGGTCGCTTTGGCTTTGCCTTGCCGATGGATGAGTGTCGCGCTGAGTGTATTATGGATATATCCAATCGCCCTTACCTGAAATTTGATGCTAAATTCAGCCGTGATCAGGTAGGGGAAATGGCCACCGAAATGGTCGAGCACTTTTTCTATTCGCTGGCGCAAAGCATGGGATTATCACTGCACTTATCTACCAGCGAAGGCAATGCTCACCATCAGGTAGAGAGCCTGTTTAAGGTATTTGGCCGGGCATTACGTCAGGCGATAACCCGTTCGGGTGATGCCCTGCCAAGCAGTAAAGGAGCCCTGTAATGACCCAGCAAACCATTGTTATTGTTAACACCGGTTGCGCCAATATTTCCTCGGTTAAATTTGCTCTGGAACGTTTAGGAGTGAGTGTTACGGTATCGGACGACCCGGCGGTCATTAAAGGTGCCGATAAGGTGTTTTTACCCGGCGTGGGTGCAGCGGGCGCAGCGATGACCAGCATTGCCGCCAAGCAGCTGATTACCACTTTGCAGGGACTCACTCAGCCGGTACTGGGCGTGTGCCTGGGCATGCAGCTTATGGTTGAGCAATCGGATGAAGCCACCACAGGCACCATCGATTGTTTAAAACTGTTACCCGGCCACGTTAAGCGCATGCAGGCGGGAGAACTACGTTTACCACACATGGGCTGGAATACCATTAGCCCGGTCGGCGACTCACCGCTGTTTAAAGGATTAGGTGAAGGCACCTATTTTTATTTTGTGCATAGCTTTGCCGTGCCTGTTTATGAACATACCCTGGCCAGCTGCGAATACGGCCAGACGTTTTCGGCAGCCATTGCTTACAATAATTTCTTTGGGGTGCAATTTCACCCTGAGCGTTCAGGTGAAGCCGGCGCGCAACTGCTAACCAACTTTGTGAACCTATAATTATGATTATACCTGCTATCGATTTAATCGACGGCGCCGTGGTACGACTCTACCAGGGCGACTATAACCAAAAAACCCAGTACACCCTCGACCCGGTTGAGGTAGTACACAGCTATGCTGATCAGGGTGCCCAGTGGTTACACATCGTTGACCTTACCGGTGCTAAAGACACCGACAAACGTCAGTTGGAACTCATTCGCGCCATGGTCGACACCAAACGAATGAAATTCCAGTCGGGTGGCGGTATTCGTGAAGAGCGCGAAGTGGCCCAACTGCTTGAATCCGGCGTGAGCCGCGTGGTGATTGGCTCTCTGGCCGTGAAACAAACCGAGCTGGTAAAAAACTGGGTAAACCAGTATGGGCCTGAACACGTTGTACTGGCACTGGATATCAACATCGACGATGACGGTAATAAGTTTATTGCTACCCATGGCTGGCAGGAAAACTCCGGTGTGTCGCTGGAGCAAATCCTCGAAGCATTTGCCGAAGTGGATGCTAAACACGTTCTGTGTACCGATATTAGCCGTGACGGCACGCTGAAAGGCGCTAACGTGGAGTTGTATACCGAAGTAAGTAAACAGTTCCCCAATGTATCCTGGCAGGCCTCTGGTGGCATTGGCGGCCTTGATGATATTCGCGCTTTACGCCCAACCGGTGTGGGCGGTGTTATTTTAGGCCGGGCATTACTGGAAGGTAAATTCACCGTTGAGGAGGCTATCGCATGCTGGCAAAACGGATAATCCCCTGTCTGGACGTACGCGACGGTAAAGTCGTTAAAGGCGTACAATTCCGTAATCACGAAATTATCGGCGACATTGTCCCGCTGGCCGAGCAATACGCTAAAGCAGGTGCCGATGAACTGGTGTTTTATGATATTACAGCCAGTTCTGATCAGCGGGTGGTGGATAAAAGCTGGGTGAGCCGCATTGCCCAGGTGATTGATATCCCGTTTTGCGTGGCAGGCGGCATAAAATCGGTGGAAGATGCCGGTCGTATTCTGGAAATGGGCGCGGATAAGATTTCGATAAACTCTCCGGCGCTGACTAACCCGGAACTGATTAATCAGTTGCATGATGTATATGGCCAGCAATGCGTCGTGATTGGTATCGACAGCTTTTATAACGAAGCCAACAATCAGTATGAAGTGTACAAGTTTACCGGCGATGAAAGCCGCACCCAGCAAACTGCCTGGCAAACCCTGGACTGGATCAAAGAAGTGCAATCACGAGGCGCCGGCGAAATAGTGCTTAACTGCATGAATCAGGACGGCGTGCGCAAAGGTTATGATATTACGCAGCTGGCAGCAGTACGGGAAGTTTGTAACATTCCATTGATTGCTTCAGGCGGTGCCGGTGCCATTGAGCACTTCACCAACGTATTCAAGCAAGCCGATGTCGACGGCGCGCTGGCCGCCTCGGTGTTCCATAAAGCCATTATTAACATCGACGAATTAAAAGCGACCCTGGTGGCTGCTGGTGTCCCCATGCGCCAGCGTTATACGGTTGGTGTATAAGGAATAACTATGAAAATTACACAAGACACCCAGGGCCAGTTAGCCTGGGAAAAAATGGATAATCTGCTGCCCGCCATTGTGCAGGATACAGTGACCGGAAAAGTTTTGATGCAGGGTTACATGAACCCGGAAGCTCTCGATGTCACCCTGAGCAGCGGTAAAGTCACGTTTTTTAGCCGCTCTAAGCAGCGTTTATGGCAGAAAGGTGAAACCTCCGGCAACACACTTGATTTGGTCAGTGTCAGCAGTGATTGCGACGATGATTCCTTACTCGTATTGGTAACCCCTAATGGCCCGACCTGCCATACCGGGGCAGAGAGCTGCTGGTTTGATGGCGAGGTTGCCGATTACACTTTTATTGGTGATCTGGAACGAGTACTTGCAGCTCGAAAGGCTGCAGATCCAGAGTCCAGCTACACGGCCAGTCTTTACCATAAAGGCGTAAAACGTATTGCCCAGAAGGTCGGTGAAGAAGGCGTTGAAACAGCATTGGCGGCAACGGTAATGGATAAAGAAGAACTGCGCAACGAAGCAGCTGACTTACTCTATCATTTAACGGTATTGCTCCAGGCCTGTGATATGTCGGTATCTGATGCGGTAAACGTACTCAGAGAACGCCACAAAGGCTAATGACCAGACCTAGAGAAAGGCTACCGGATGGTGGCCTTTTTTGTGACGAGTTACTGATAACCCAGTTCCCGGGCGGCAACCTGTAAGCGACTCACTAGTTCCGGCTCCATATTGCCATTAGCTGCCAGATAAGCCACTACAGACAAGGCAGGAATGGGCTGCACAACCTTAATATCCCCAGCCTGCAGGCCAGCCAGCTCGGCGGTGGTTTCAATCAGGTTCGGATCTTCAATTATTATATCGACAGTACCAAGTTTTAACTGCTGCCATGAGCACAGAATATCGGCACAAATCAGCAAATCACGACCTTCTACGAGTCCTTTGCTAACCAGCCATGACTCAGCGATATCACCTCGCTGCGCGGCTGCCGACAAGCCTTCTAAACTGAGTTGCTGACTAATTTGGATATCATCTCGTTTGGCAAGTGCCAGAATACTCAGGTTAAACCTGGCAACCGGAGCAATCCAGTGAAACCGGGCTTCCCGCTTTGGCGTTTTTGCAATGGAATAAACGAGGGCACGACTGGAGCGTTCAACATTGAGCATCGTTCTGGCCCAGGGATATATCTTGAATTCCGCAGTGAGGCCAGCATGAGAAATAATGTTGCGGACCCGCTCCGTGGCAATACCGCGAACCTGATCGTCAGCCTGATACTGATAAGGAGGGGACAATTCGGTAAACACGACCAACGAAGGCGTGTTAGCGAATACGCCTCCGATACTGAATCCGAATAAAAAAATACTACTGATTAGGTGGCGAAACTTCATTTAGGACAGCAACTCATAAACGATATCATTTAAGTGTAAACTGATAAGGCATTTTTGCCCAGTTTACGACCTGAAGAAGTCTGCTCAACAGACCAGCATACTACCAGCCGTTTACCCTCGACCAGATAGCCGTGACATCGCCGTCATTGCCAATCACATGATATTTCGAATACTGGGCTGCCGTGGCACAGGCATGAATAGGTAAAATACGTAGTAAACGGCCATAGCCAAAGACAGACTCTGGCGGCGTAAGGTTATCGCGATGACGGATAATACCGTGTTCCTGATTGGTAGCGCTCACATACCAGCCATCCAGCAGCTTGCCATGCTCATCACAAACCAATCCATACCCGCAGTCCTGTTGCTGTGATGCCGTTCCCTGATCGCGCGACAAAGCCATCCAGCCGGCATCCACAATCACCCAGTTCTTATCGGGCTGATGACCAATAACAGAAGTCAGCACTGACAGGGCAATATCATTGGTTTCACAAACGCCCAGTCCGGCCATAACACAGTCAAATGTGGCATACACGCCCGCCCGTAGCTCATTAATGCCGGTGTGATTTATGCCTGCCAGCGCCGTAGGGGTTGAACCCGCCGAGACTAATTCACAGGGTATACCTGCATGTAACAAGGTATTTGCAGCGCTCGCTATGCGCTCACATTCCTGTTGCCCCATAGCCTGCTGCGCGGCCCTGGAGTGACAATCATAAGAGGCGCCGGCATGGGTCATTATGCCGCGGAAATGAATATTCGGGGTGTTGGATAACAGCCTGGCGCAAGCAACCAGTTCAGTGGAGTCCGGCAACAAACCAGCACGGTGATCGTCCACATCAACCTCGAGCATCACTGACAAAGGTAATGTAAGCTCACTGGCATACTTGCTTAAAGCGCTCACGGCGACAAGGCTGTCGGCTATTACCGTAAAATCCGGCGCCAATCGCTGTATGGCGGCTAGCTGCGGGAATTTATTGGGTGAGAGCCCCACCGCATAAAGAATATCGGTATAACCGGCAGCGGCGAAGGCTGCCGCTTCCGCCAGGGTCGACACGGTAACCGGACCAGAGGCCGGCGCATAATACTCTGCCGCCTCCAGTGATTTAAGGGTTTTAACGTGCGGGCGAAGCGTAAGTTGCTCGCTGTCTGCGACGGCCTGCATTCGCTGGCAATTCGCCCGGAACTTTTCGAAATCGAGCAGACACGCGGGAGTTATCAGTTGAGCAAACAGATTCATAAAAACGGTAACCAGTAGATCAGTGTGAGGTTGGCGCTGGCCAGGCCAAACATCGACATCAGTGTTAGCATCATACCCGCTATCCTTTGCCAGGTCGCACCGACAGAATGCCGCAGCCCGTAAGCATGCAAAACGCGTCCAATTACCAATGAGGCACCAAACAAATGAATTAGCCAGGGAATTTCAGTGCTGATTTCCAGAATAGCCAGCAGCAGTAACGTGAGCGGTACGTACTCAGCGAAATTGCCATGGACGCGAACCAGTCGCTGCAGCACTTCATCACCGCCGTCACCCACACCAATTCGGTTGCTACGCCGGTGAATAATCACCAATGTGGTAATGTACAAATAGATAAATGCCAGAATGCTGGCATAAAAAGCAGTTACCGGAAGCACGATCATCTTTTCACTACTACCTTCTCGTTAGAAGGTGATCATTGTGACAGTGAAACAGGTAAAGGGTAAAGCACTGTTTGCGGCAAGACTTCGCCAGAGACAAAAAAGCCGCTGTTATTCAGCGGCTTTTAAAGAGTAATGGTAGCAAGTTTAACCCAGCAATTCGCCTAATTGCTGACTAACCGTCTCAACCGGTTTTGTACCATCCAGCTTATGGTAGGCACAGTTACCCGCTTCGGCTTCAGCACTGTAGTAATCCACCAGAGGCTGAGTCTGCTCATGGTAGATACCTAAACGGGCGCGTACGGTTTCTTCTTTGTCATCATCACGAATGATCAACTCTTCGCCGGTCACGTCGTCTTTACCTTCCTCTTTTGGCGGATTGTAGACAACGTGGTAAACACGACCTGACGCAGGGTGAACACGACGGCCGCCCATCCGATCGACGATAACGTCATCCGGCACATCAAATTCGATAACATGGTCAACTGCCACACCCGCTTCCTTCATGGCATCTGCCTGAGGGATGGTGCGTGGGAAACCATCGAGCAGGAAACCGTCTTTACAGTCTTCCTGAGCAATGCGCTCTTTTACCAGGCCAATAATGATATCGTCGGACACTAATTTCCCTTCGTCCATGACTTTCTTTGCCGCTAAGCCCAGTTCTGTACCAGCCTTAATCGCACTACGAAGCATGTCACCTGTAGAAATTTGCGGGATACCATATTTGCCCATCAAAAACTGCGCTTGTGTACCCTTACCGGCTCCCGGTGCACCGAGAAGTATAATTCGCATATTTGCGCTCTCCGCTTATTTATTTCATAACTGTGAGGCACTTTACACACTACCATTCGACGTGACAAGTACTCAGCCGGTCTTGTCTGCTGTCTTACGACTAATAGCGTATGTAAATTAAGCTATTGAACAATGTCGACACAAATCCTTAACAGCAATGCCATTTTTTGCTTTAACTCTAAGAAATACCAGCGTTCCCAGGAACCAGTAAGCGCCTTCAAGTATTAAGCATTCCTGCATGCTATCCATTGCATTATTAACCTGAAAAACTACCAATATAAACCACGCTGATAATTTATACCGCGAAAACTTCGCCGATTGCCGGGTTGATGTTGTCGACACTCTTTCAGGTTAGCCCAAAAAAACGGGCAGGTTATAACCTGCCCGTTGTGTTCAGTGCTTACCTGATAACTTACTTCGACAGACTCATCAGTAAGCCATTCAGGTTGCGTACGAAAGACGCCGGATCTTTAAGGCTACCCTGCTCAGACAGTGCTGCCTGATCGAACAGCACTTCTGTCCAGCTCTTAAATACCGTTTCGTCCTGTACGTCTGCCAGTAGTTTCACTAACTGATGTTCAGGGTTTAGTTCAAAGTGATACTTCACTTCCGGTACCGGTTGACCGGCTGCTTCCATCAGCTTCATCATTTGCGTGGTCATACCGTTATCGTCCGCCACAATGACCGCTGGTGAGTCAGTTAAACGGTGAGTGAATTTAACGTCAATAACCTTATCGCCCAGCGCCGTTTTAGCACGCTCAAGTACGCCTTCTACCTGCTTCTCGGCTTCTTCGTGGGCTTTTTTACTCTCTTCGTCTTCCAGATCATCTAAATCCAGGTCGCCACGGGCAATCGACTTCAGTTGCTTACCATCAAACTCGGTCAGGTGTTGCATTAACCACTCGTCGATACGCTCGCCCATCAACAGTACTTCAATGCCTTTCTTCCTGAAGATTTCCAGGTGAGGACTGTTTTTGGCTGCCTGATAACTGTCGGCAGTCACATAGTAAATCTTATCCTGACCTTCTTTCATGCGAGAGATATAGTCAGCCAGTGATACCGTTTGGTCACTGCTGTCGGTATGAGTTGAAGCAAAACGCAACAAGCCAGCCACTTTCTCTTTATTAGAGAAGTCTTCCGCCGGACCTTCTTTCAGCACATTACCAAACTCATTCCAGAACAGCTGATACTTGTCCGCATCATTCTTAGCCATACGCTCCAGCATTTGCAGTACGCGCTTAGTGCAACCGGTACGCAGTGACTGGGTGATCTTGTTATCCTGCAGAATTTCACGGGAAACGTTAAGCGGTAAATCGTTAGAGTCCAGCAGACCTTTTACAAAGCGCAGATACGTAGGCATAAACTGCTCAGCGTCATCCATAATGAACACGCGCTGTACGTACAGCTTCAGGCCATGGCTTTGCTCACGATTCCACAAATCAAACGGCGCTTTGCTTGGAATATATAACAAGCTGGTGTATTCGGTTTTACCTTCTACTTTGTTATGCGCCCAGCTCATTGGCTCGGTAAAGTCGTGGGAAACATGGCGATAGAACTCAATGTATTCTTCGTCGGTAATTTCAGACTTATCGCGAGTCCACAGTGCAGTGGCTTTGTTAACCGTTTCCCATTCACCCGGCTGGGCAGGGATTTTCTCGCCGTCAGGGCCATCCTGCTCATCTACCGGCGCTTTCCACATGCGTACCGGAATACTGATGTGATCAGAGTACTTACTGATAATAGAGCGCAGGCGCCAGTCATCGGCAAACTCTTTTTCGTCTTCACGCAGGTACAATGTGATCTCAGTACCGCGATCGGCTTTATCGATATCACCTACAGTGAACTCGCCTTCACCGGCAGAAATCCACTCGACGCCCTGGTCGGCTGCTTGTCCCGCGGCACGGGTACGAACGACCACCTTATCAGCAACGATAAATGACGAGTAGAAACCGACACCGAACTGACCAATTAACTGTGAGTCCTTGGCTTTATCGCCAGACAGTTTGCTAAAAAAGTCTTTAGTCCCCGACTTAGCGATGGTGCCCAGGTTGGCAATCACATCATCACGGGTCATACCTATACCGTTATCGCTGATGGTAATGGTACCTGCTTCTTTATCCACGCTCAGCTTTACGCACAGATCGCCATCATTTTCGTACAGGCTGTCGTTTTCCAGTGCATTAAAACGTAATTTATCTGCGGCATCAGCTGCGTTTGAAACCAGCTCGCGTAAAAAGATTTCCTTGTTTGAATAAAGAGAATGGATCATCAAATGCAGAAGTTGTTTTACTTCTGTTTGAAAGCCATGAGTTTCTTGATGGGCCACTTCAGCCATATACCAGAGTCTCCTAGTCAGTTTAATTATTTTTCAACAAGACAAGTGAGGTCTCAGGACAGAAAATTCAACGGTAAAACACAAAAAATTGTTGTTTGGGTGGCAAAGTGCTGGTTATACCATGGCTTCCTGAAATAGGTTTCGACGCCACTCAGAGTGACCGTCGACCTGAAAACGCGTGGGTGAGTGTATTGCCGTCTATGTATTCGAGCTCACCGCCAATTGGAACACCATGCGCAATTCGGCTGGCGGCAACATTATGCTTCTGACACAGCTGACCGATGTAATGAGCAGTGGCCTCGCCTTCAACCGTGGGGTTGGTTGCCAGAATGACTTCGGCGTATTGCCCTTCAGCAATTTGTTTTTCGAGAATATCCAGACCAATTTCAGCAGGACCAATCCCATCGATGGGCGACAGATGTCCCATTAATACAAAGTAGGTCCCTTTGTAAGCCATGGTTTGTTCGATTGCCATCACGTCCTGTGGACTCTCTACTACGCATAGCTGCTGACTGTCGCTACGTTGGGGATTCTGGCAGATTTCGCATAAATCATGCTCGGAAAAATTACGACACTGTTTGCAATGACCAATGTGCTCCATGGCATTGTGTAACGCAGCGCTGAGGGTTCTGCCCCCTTCACGGTTACGTTCAAGCAGCTGGAACGCCATGCGTTGGGCCGTTTTATTTCCCACACCCGGCAAGCAGGTCAGGCTATCAATTAACTCTGCCAGTAAAGGACTGTATTTCATAATAGTGTTACAACACAAATGGAAGCCTGATAAGGCATTGATGTTTAATGAAGCGGCAATAAATACCCTGCTCTTGGGCTATTTCATCAACCCAATTTCGAACGACACTATACAAGACCCGATTTTAAGCGTAAACCATTTACATCGGTGTATTTAGCGCTATAAAACTTATCAGTGAAGGCGAGTGTGCTGAGAGTGCTACATTGGCAGTGTATAAAGCTGCCGTTCAACCAACAAAATGCCGAAGTCACTGAGTTATTGTAAACCTCCCCCTAAAATAGCAACATGCCTTTTTAGAGTTCTTCGGCGTAAACTGAGCCAAGAAAGGAGAACTCATGATGAAAAAAATCTCGATACACAGCAACGCAGATCGTGAAGATCTTAAAGGAAGTGGAAGCCGGCAGACTGGTAAAAGAAGTCTGCCGTGAGTACTTAAGCGTGACTGATCCACGAGCATAGACTGATGAGAAGGTGCCCACGGCGGATTGAGTAAGGTTAGCTCTGCTTATTCAACGAATAAGTAACCTACGAGTACCACTGGGGCGACACTCGCCATAACAACCGACGACATTACTGCCTCATCCGGTACGTTAGCTCATTTATTTGAGTGAAAAAGATAACTAATTATGGACTGAAAGAGTGTTAGGGAAGCACTCGTTCAGGGTTGACAAAGGGAGTCATACCAACGCTTGCAGCATGCGCGCCCATGGAATGGAGCCGAAGGCGCAATGTAATGGGCGTCGCCGTGCCTGCACTGGTTAGAGCAATCATTGGCAACACTGCTTATTTTTTCTACCAGACCCGCAGTAACAAGGGTCATTTCGGCCTGTGTGCTTTTTAATGGACCGAATGAATTCCATCGCGAGCCTCTGCTTCTCGAGATGGACTTTATCAAGGCCGAGTTGGTCACCGTTTAAACGAGCCTGATCAGATCGGTTCTCTAAATCAACCATGTTGCAAACGACCTTGTCTTCAACCACCGCAACTGCTCTGGTCGGTAACCGTTGATTTACCACTAAATCAGCAACCGAATCGTCTGCCACAAAATTATGATAATCGAGTGCGGCTTCGGGAGGGGTAACGCACAAAAGTTCTCCGTTTTCATCTTTGACCACTACGTGCCCATGCAACTTAATAATCACCGACCCAAGCGCCGAGAAAATCCATCCGTACTGAATCGAGCCTGGGTAGGAGGCCAAATAGCTTTTCACGTTATCGAGGCAGTATATTCGCCTGCCCGAGGCCATAGGTTCAATCGGCACCTGAATCACAGGCCCGAGATTGAGTTTGTCCAAAAAGCTCGTAGGCAATTTCTTAGGAATGTGATAATTCACCGAGGTCTACCCTCCGGCTCTAACGCTTCAATAACCGGCGCAGCTTTGCTGCGTCCGGCGCCGAAGGCGCGTAGTTAATTGACTTGTTATATTTCACTTAACGCTTGCTGTGCATGAGCAACTGTATCTTGAACATTTAGACGTCCGCCAATTAAATAGCCTTCATCACAAATTATAGTAGAGGTTCCATCAACTGAAGCTGTAAGATTTCCGTTATTAACACTTAACTCTGCAACAAATTCTTGCTGCCTACGCCCCTCTCCCTTTAAGTAAGCTACATCATGTTCCCTCATATTTCTGACTAATCTTGCTTCAGGTAGGTTTTCCTTGTAAGTGCAATAAGTTTGAAATTTTGCAGTATCAAACTCTTCCAGTTCAGCCCCCCATTCCAATGACTTACCTACAGCAATAACGAAGAAATGTTCATATGTGCTCGTCAGCTCTAGATCTGCGCGATTATTGGAAAGCTCAATTAGAGTATTGCCAACACTAACCACGCCTTTGAGCCATTTTTTAAAAGAATGATTTACAAACCAGCTATCCATAGGCTTCCTTTGAAATATAACAACTTAATATAGCGCAACTTGCGCGTTTTTCTGCCACCGCATCGCTCACTTTTGTATTTTCATTATTAATACCAAACTATCTATCATATTGCTACATAAAGGAAAACTAGTGATATGGATAAAGTGCTAAAGAAGAAAAACGAGCGATTGGGTCGTTTTCCTGAATATGGGAGCGACGCAGCTTATTTGGATAAATAAACGACCTTACTTAGTGATACGCGAGTATCCGTTGCTCGCTCATTAATGCCGTTCCGGATTACATATCTGAACGGCCACTTTACAAACCAACAGCAGACTATCAGGTTTTGTTACGCTCTATTATGAAAACTGTTAGATTGCGTTGTGATTAATGCAACTAAAGAAAGGTTGTAAAAAAAGCTCTATTAATTAATAGAGCTTTTTTGTATCTGGAGACCTTTTGGCCCCTATTTGGCCCCATCAGCTTTGATGCAGCCAGAGGGCAAAATACAAAGGATAGAGCTTAAAACGGCATTTTGAAGCCGGGAGGCAGTGGCATCCCACCGGTCACGTCTGACATCCTCTCTTTTGACGTTTCGGCAACGCGGCGCGCGGCGTCGTTAAATGCTGCAGCAACCAGATCTTCCACCATGTCTTTATCGTCTTCCATTAATGACTCATCAATCTCTACACGACGTACATTGTGGTTACAGGTCATGGTGACTTTTACCATACCAGCGCCTGATTCACCTACCACTTCAAGATTGGCCAGTTCTTCCTGGGTTTTCTGCATGCGCTCCTGCATTTGCTGCGCCTGCTTCATAATGTTGCCCATTCCGCCTTTGAACATAATAGTATCTCTCTAATAGAAAAAATTGATAAGTTGCGACACCGCTACTCAGCGAGGCTGAATACTGTCTTCCAGTACTTCAGCATTGAACGCCCCCACCACAGAGCGGATGACATCATCAGACTGAATAACTTGTCGAGCATGTCGTTGTCGCATTGCATTAATTTGCTGTTGAATCTGAAAAGGTGTATCACTGACCTCTGCAAACTCTAACTGCACAGTTACCGGCGATTGTAGCACTTCTGACATGGCAGTCGACAACTGTGAAGCGGTAGTTTCGTTAACCAGGTGCTCCTGCGCCGGATCGAGTCTTAGCACTACCTTATCTTCAGTGCGCTCAAACAATGAGTGCAAAGCAACCTGTTTGAGTAATCCCGCAATAGGCATTGCCTCAATCAGAGCGCTCCACTTGTCGATTTGACTGGCAGCGAGCAGTTTGTCGCCGTTTTCAAGATAAGCAGGTAAATTACTGTACGTGTCAAACGACACGTTGGCAGCCTGATTTGGATCGAAGGTTGCCGGCGCTTCTGCCGCAGGTTGCAACGGGATATTATTGCTATCGGTTCGCTCAAATCGGGTATCAACGTTGGTATTGCTAATCTGAGCTTCATTTACCGGCTCAGCATTGTGACCTGGCTCATCAACCATACCCTGACTATTTTCTAACACCCAGGGCGGAGGCGAGTCTGCCTCCTCTTCCTGATGGCGATAAGGCTCATCCTCAGGCGCTACATTGGCGTTATTCGACGATGGTTGAGCTGCTTCAGTTGCCTCATTCTGAGGTTGTGATTCATCGCTCAGTGCGGCCTTAGCTGCCAGCGAGGGTCTAAACTCCCGGCTAGTCGTTGCTGGCTTTTTTGCAGCGTCAGCTTTGTCCTCCGCCGCCTGCTGTTTGAGTCGTTGACGCAACGCCAGCATGGCAGCGGTATTCGACACCGGAGCCTGTTCGTCCTGTGCGGCCGCTGCTGGCTGAGGATCCGCCGGTCCATCAAAGGCTGGTGGGTAGTCTGCTGGCGGCGGCATATCTTCATTCGGTAGATTATTGTCGTACTGCTGGTAAGCGCCGTAATCCTGCGGCGGCTCATCGTAATCCGGTGGTTGTGACGACTGTGTTAAAGTGTCACTTTGCTGACGAAAATCGTCAGCTTCATCCATCAACTGCTCTGCCTCACTGGCCAGCTGGTGTAATTCATCGGGGGCCTCATCCTGTACCGACGCTTCAGCGCTGAGTTCTTCTGTCTGAGGTACGGGATTAGACTGTTGTTCTGTTTCCGTAACGGGCGCAGAGGGAGCAGTGGCAGCCTGATTACCGGCATCCGGCACAGAAGGTGCCGGCGCTTGCTGAATAACGGTTTCCCGCTCGCCAACCGGCTCTGCCGGCGCAAAGGTCATCATGCGCAGTAAAGTCATTTCAAAAGCACTGCGCGCATCGTTGGCAAAGGGTAAATCTTTACGGCCCTGCAAAGCAATCTGGTACAGCAACTGGACTTGCTCCGGAGCAAAATGCCGGGCCAGCTGATAAATCGCTTTGGCGGTGTTGGTTTCGAGCTTACACGCTTCTGGTACCCACTGAGTAAGTGCTATCTGATGCAGCAAACTGGCCAGCTCAGCCAGTACAATACTGTAATCAGGGGCGAGCACGTCAATTTCTGCGGCCTGATGAAGAACTTCGGCGGCATCCTGTTGACCAATCGCAAACAGGATTTTCAGCAGTTGTTGACGATCCATCAGCCCCAGCATATCGGTGACTACCGCACTTGAAACCTGATTATTACCCTGTGCAATAGCTTGATCCGTAAGGCTCAGTGCATCACGCATACTGCCCTGGGCGGCTTTAGCCAATAATCCCAGCGCCGATTCTTCAAAGGCGAGCTGTTCCTGTTGCAAAATATGCTTTAATTGCTGACCAATCTGATCCCGGGACAATGCCTTGAGATTAAACTGCAGACAACGGGACAAAATCGTGATGGGTAATTTTTGCGGATCCGTGGTGGCCAGCAAAAACTTAACGTGAGGCGGTGGCTCTTCCAGGGTTTTCAGCAAGGCATTAAAACTGTGCTTGGACAGCATATGCACTTCGTCTATCAGATAAACCTTGTAGCGCCCGCGGGTTGGCCTGTACTGGACGTTGTCCAGCAGCTCGCGGGTGTCTTCAACCTTGGTGCGGGAAGCCGCATCGATTTCAAGCAAATCAACATAATTGCCCTGCTCGATTTCGACACAGGTACTACACTGCCCGCAAGGATTGGCACTTTGTCCCTGCTCGCAGTTAAGACTTTTCGAGAAAATACGCGCGATTGTAGTTTTACCTACCCCTCGCGTTCCCGTGAATAAGTAAGCATGATGCAAGCGATCGTTATCCAGCGCATTGGTGATCGCCGCAACTACGTGCTCCTGTCCAACCAGTTCAGCAAATCTGCCCGGCCGCCATTTTCTTGCCAGTACCTGATATGCCACCGTTAGTTGTCCCTATTCGCCATCAAATTCACAAATACAATAAGGTTCGAGTTCAAGCGCTTTAAGCTTCTCATAGCCGTGTAGTGCGGGCAAACCAATCACGAAACCAGCATGCTCTACCACACCACCGAGGTTGCGAATAAGCTTAGCCGTAGCTGAAATAGTGCCGCCAGTAGCTAACAGATCATCGATTAAAAGCACCTTATCGCCAGGATTAATGGCATCCCGGTGGATTTCCAGGGTGTCTTTGCCGTATTCGAGTTCATAGCTTTCGCTCAGTACGTCGCGGGGCAGTTTGTTAGGTTTGCGTACGGGAATAAAACCTACTCCCAGCTCCAGCGCCAAAGGAGCGCCAAATAAAAAGCCGCGGGCTTCGGTGCCAGCCACTTTATTAAATCCATAAGGTCGGTATTTGTCCAGCAACATAGAGATACACTGGCTAAATGCCTCATAATCTTCTAATACGCTTGTAACATCACGAAACTCAATGCCGGGCTTAGGGTAGTCCGGCACTGTTTTTACAACTGATTTTATATAATCTGCACTCATGCCTGTCCTTTATAATTATTTTTGAGCATGAATTTATTTGATCAGGTAGGTAAATATACCTGCTAGCGTAGGGAGCAATGGAAACGCTACTAACGCCACCACAATTGCCAGAAAATACCACCAGTTAAACACTTCTTTAAAATCTTCGTTACCAGCCATGAAAATTCTCAAATTTAATTAAGCTAAAAAAGGGGGGTAAATGGTAATCGAAAGCGGTCTGAATTGACAGTGCAAATATGACGCCCAATGAAAAACCGGACATTCATTTTATCTATATACCGTTAGGATCCGCCGGGATAACAGCGCCACAGGATAACCACTGGGTCAGCAACGGTTTCAGCCCCTGATGCAGTGTCTCAACAGAAAACTGTAGGGCCTGTTGGTGGATGGCTGCCACCAACGAGTCAAAACTATGGGCCTCATTACTGAGTAATTGTATTGCCAGTGCAGACAGTGCCGTAATATGCTGAAATTGCACCTGATGCTGCTCGTCACGATAGAGCAGGTAGTAATACAACGAATCGGCAGATTCGGGCCTGAAATCGGCGCAAATCTGATGAACCGGATAGTGATAAGCAGCCAGCTCAGTCAATGGTGAGAGGGTTAGCTGCGAAGGCAAGCCATTCTGGCGCCATAACGATATAGGTTGTTCAGTTTCCCTGACAGACAGTGCCAGCTCAAGCCATTCATAATGCGCGAGCTCCGCCATAAAGGGCGGATCGCTTTTAAGCGGCTGGTATTCATTACTCAGGTATTCAACGAACTCTTTACTGATATGGATAAAATAAGGAGACGAACACTGATGTTCGATAAAAAAGCGTCGAATTAACGCCTGCCAGTGCTCTTCACTATACAAGCTGTGTAGCACCGGAAATCCGTTTTGGATGAAGCCAGCTACATTGTTGAAAAACAAAGAGCGATAAATATCCATTCTGCGCTGAGTATCAGCCGACTCGCAGGTCGAATTATGTGGCGCCCGAATGCTATTAGCAAAAGATTGTAATTGCACCAGTAGTGTCATCAGGCTACACCCTGCTGCTCTGCGGTAACCGCTTGCTGGATCTGTTTGATGCGTTGTACCTCATCAAGCAATACTTCTAGCGCCGGGATGTTAAAATCACGTTCCAGTAAGGTAGGAAACACATGGTGCTTTCGGTAACTGTAAGCCAGTAAATCCCAGACTGGTTCAATTACATCACTACCGTGGGTATCGACCCGGAGATCTTCCGCTTCTTCATAATGTCCGGCAATGTGCCCATAAATTATTCGCTCCGACGGCAGGCCATCAATAAACGTATAGGGATCATACCGGTGATTTATCGAATTCACATACACGTTATTGACGTCGAGTAACATTTTACAGTTAGCTTCAGACAGCACCGCATTAATAAACTCTAGCTCAGAAAGTTGCAGGTTCGGCGCGATATAATAAGACACGTTCTCCAGTACCAAGGGGCGTTCAAGAATGTCCTGGACGACTTTCACCCGCTCAGCGATATAGCTTACCGCTTCTTCAGTAAACGGAACTGGCATCAGATCATATAAATGCCCGTCGGCGGAGCAATAACTTAAATGCTCGCTATACAGCTCAATATTATAGCGATCGAGAAAGTGTTTAAGTTCATGCAAAAACCGATGATCCAGTGGATCCGGACCACCAATAGATAAGGATAATCCATGAGTAGTAAACACAGCCTGCTCTAGGCAATGATTGAAATCCTCGCGGAACTTGCCCCCCAGAGGGATCCAGTTTTCAGGTGCAACCTCCCAGAAATCAACGTTTCCGGGAAGGTCAGGCATAACATCATCCAACATTTCCCTGCGTAAGCCGAGGCCGGCCCCCTGTAACTTAAAGGGCATGAACTGCTCCTGTGATTACTGGCTTAAGCTGCACCACCGCACTTGCCTTCACCACATTTACCTTCTTTTTTGGCTTTTTTGTCGGCACCGCACTTGCCTTCACCACATTTACCTTCTTTGTTGGCTTTTTTGTCGACACCGCACTTGCCTTCACCACATTTACCTTCTTTGTTGGCTTTTTTGTCGGCACCGCACTTGCCTTCGCCACACTTACCTTCTTTGTTGGCTTTTTTGTCGGCACCGCACTTGCCTTCGCCACATTTACCTTCTTTATTGGCTTTTTTATCGGCACCGCACTTGCCTTCGCCACATTTACCTTCTTTATTGGTTTTTTTATCGGCACCGCACTTGCCTTCGCCACACTTACCTTCTTTGTTGGCTTTTTTGCTTTCGCCGCATTTGCCTTCACCACACTTGCCTTCAGGCGCAAACTGCATGTAGCCAGACTCCAACTGTTGTGCGCCAAACGGATTAGCCGTATCAGCCATCGCCATAGTGGACATGGAGGTTAAAACCACTGCCCCCAAGGCGCTTGCAATACCATTTTTGTTTACTTGTTTCATTGTCTTGTTCCTATCGGGTCAAATAATTGTTTTCGCTTTCACTATAGACCGGGGGTTATAAAATTTTATTTCGTTTATCTAAAAAAAAACCACTTATACATCGTTAGTGGTCTTCATTACTCACACAATTACCTATCAGTCTGCTTTATAGCCAATCCTAAATCCCCCCCAGTGCCTATTGTTGACAAAAATGGGGGCGGACAGATCATGCATAACCTCGCCGGTATCCCGCTTATAAGTTTGCAATAGGAAACTCTCCGTATTACTGCCACAACGTGAACCGGTGTAATCATTAAAGATACGTTTGGTGCGACTCTTAGCAAGGTCTGTTTCATAATTGCCTGTCATTTTATGACTAAACTTTTTATTGTGGGTCGGAAAGTACCCATTCACATCCACGGCTCCAGCATAAATTATAAAGTCATTTTGTTCTAATATAGGCTCTTGCAGTAACGGGAGTTCCGCATCGGTGAATTTATCAAACCCGGTAGTAAACTTCTGCGGATTGGTGTTGGGCACCGGCTGGTAGTTGAAATCAAATAGCGCTTGCTGTGACAGCCGGCCCTGCTCGATGGCCTGTTCAAACAGTTTGCCGATTCGCTGGGCAGTTTCCTGGGCAATACGCTGCACCCTGGCATTACGGTTATGTAAATCGAACATTTGCAACTGGCGAAAAATATCTTCGGTCTGGTGGCTCAACGCCAGTACCTTCTCCGAAACTTCGCCCAATTCTGCTTCCAGGTGACGGGTATTTTCATGTAATTGCATTGCGTTGGCACTGATACCGCGATTTGCCTCACCATGTTCATCAATAGTACTTTTCATCTCCGTCATCGAGTTTGCAGCTGCGCTTGATGCTTCACTAGCGGCTTTAATTAAATCAGATGACTCTGTGATCATCTGGCTCATTTCGTCACCTGCATTAGCCACCTTTTCGATGGCCATGACAGAATTCTGGCTACACTGATTGATTTCACTCAACACTTCATCAATACCCTGAGTCGCATCAGTCGTTTTCTTAGCCAAATCCCTAACTTCATCTGCCACAACTGCAAAGCCACGTCCCTGCTCCCCTGCACGAGCGGCTTCTATAGCGGCGTTAAGCGCAAGCATATTGGTCTGGTCGGCGAGCTGATTAATGGTAGTGGTAATGCTTCCTATGGATTCTGCACTACTCCGAAGAGTCTGTAACATGGCCTTAGAGTCATTAATCTGACTAATCAAGGTAGCTTGCTGCTCAAGAAGATTATTAAGCAACTGGCGACTGCGCTGGGTCATTTCGTCTGAAGTCTGTATCTTATTTTCCGCCATCACGGCATGTTCTACGAGCTGCTGGTTGCCGGACTCTATATTTTCGATGCGCAGAGCAATCTCCTTAATGCTGTCGACCTGCTGATTAAACATTGAGGTTAACTTGTCTAAAAAATGCGAAACACTTGCCCCGCCGATAGCAATACGGCTTGCCGATTGGCTTATTTTTTCACCTTTTTGGTAGTAATGCTCTGAGCTGGAACTAACCTGCTCAGCAGGCTTTATTTGATTTCTTGCCATGTATGTAAACACGCAAGAGACTATCCCAATGGTAAATGATATTCCGCCCCAGGATAATTGAAAAATACCGAGCACCACACTAGCAATACAGATAATAACCAGCTGACTTATAATTAATTTCACGGTAAGCAACTTCTTTATTAATGTGATTACAAACCTTTAACAACTATAGCTTATGTTTTTGTAAGTTACCGTAAATATAGACAAAAGTATTAGATAAATGACCTAAAGTATCAACAGCTCGCGTAAAATCTCTAACATCCTGTTATATTGTGACTTTACAAAAGCTTCATACACAGCAGTGTATTTTATTTTCAAATAACGGTGAGGATATTTATTTGCCATGCGTATAGTAGGGTGAAGAATCCACCTCGAGTGAAAAGAATTGAAAGTTATTTACCTCAAAAAGAATGCCAGACCAGAAAACGAGAATGGAGCCCTGGTTGAAAGCTTGCTGGATGAGCATGGCAGCGCACTACGGCGTTTTATTCGCGTGCGCTCAAATCTGCCCCATGAAGACTGTGAAGATGTCATGCAGTTGGTTAGTGAACGGCTGTTAAAGGTTGACGATCTAGACAAGGTATTGGAAGGCAAACTCGATACCGTACGAAATTACCTTTTTCAGATTGCAGTTAACCTGTTGATTGATAAAAAACGCCGGGATGATGTACGTCAACGCCAGCAACACATAGGAGAGCAGGACGTCACGATCTTAACGAGTTTGTATTCGCCTGAACGAGAACTTGAAGGTAAGTATCGATTACGTCGGATTCAGGAAATATTGAACGAATTGAAGCTCCCCTACAAACAAGCATTTCTGCTAAGTCGGGTAGATGGTAAAAGTTACCGTGAGATCAGTGATATTTTAGGTGTTTCCGTTAGTACCGTAGAAAAATATATTGCCAAAGCATTGTTAGCCGTCAGGAAAGGAGTAGGCGAGCATGGATAAAAATAACGTGCAAGAACAAGTTCAGCAACAGGCGGCTAAATATGTAGCTCGTCTGTATTCCGGTGATTTAAGCGCGAAAGAAGAAAATCAAATACTGGCCTGGTGTGCCGAAGCCCCGGAGCATCAACGTGAGTTCGACAACATGATTGCAATCTGGGACAGCAGTCGAGAGTTATACGCAACGACGGATGATAGCCAACAGGTACGCGGATATAAAGTTGCATTAGGTATTGCCGCCACAGTGATTATTGCACTAATGGTTGGCTTGTTAACCATGCTACCAGAACCGGTAATAATGGAACAGCACCAGGCTACTCATGAGGTTGCGGCAAATAAAGCATCACATATCCCCAAACCAGTTAATGCAAGCGTGAACAGTTATGTCACCGAAGTTGGCGAAGTGAGAGATATTACCCTGCCCGATGGCTCTAAAGTAACACTAAATACTGATACGGAGATTGCTTTTGATTTTAGCGGTACCGTGCGCAAAGTCGCTCTGGTGCGAGGAGAAGCTTTTTTTGCCGTTGCAAAAGATCCATCTAAGGTATTTATCATCGACACCGGCGAACGTAGCATTCGTGTTATCGGTACACAATTTAATGTGCGTAAAAACGCACAGTCGCTACAAATAGCTGTAAAAGAAGGTTTGGTCGCCGTACATAAGTCAAAGAGCCAACATCATGGGTTTGAACATAAACCTGATGATACCCTTTTATCAGCCGGAACTATCGGCGCGTTTTCAGGTGCTGGTCAGATTGTTTCAACCGACCAAAAAGAAAAGATCGACCGCCTGCAAAGCTGGCGTTTTGGTCTTTTCCGTTTTGACAACGAGCCATTAGAAGCGGTGGTTTCAGAGTTAAACCGTTATCAATCCAAGCACATCATCCTTTTAGACGACGACGTTAAACGGCTACGTATTAGTGGCGTCTATTCACTGGATAACCACACCAGGATATTTGAAGCCATGGAACATGTTTTACCTATCCGGGTAAGCCATGAATCACAGCGAGTCGTCATTGAACTGAAAAAAAGCTGAACTTTTTAGGAGGGATTTAAAATCGTCTGCGTATACCTCTATGGGAAATACATCCAGATAATAAAATAGAAAGGTAAAAATATATGATGCGCAAAAGACGATTCACACTCAGTCTTCTAACACTCAGCTTGTCGCTGGCTATGGGCGGGCAGGTTGCCCTGGCTCAGGAAACAGAAGTGACATCCATTGATGTGCCGGCCCAACCCCTGCAGCAGGCATTGCTTGAATTAGCGGAAGAAAATAAGGTTCAAATTCTGTTTGCGCCACAAGATTTACCAAATACAACCAGTGTTGCGCTAAAGCAAACATCTACCGTAGAGGATGCAATAGAAGCACTGATTAGTGGCACAGGACTCAGCCTGATCAAGCAGGACGAGAAGACCTTTATTGTAAAGCCATCTGTAAAAAAGCCAGGGGCCGCTAATACTGGCGCGGCGGATAGCTCTAAAGCGGTAACAGACAAAGAAGCGTCTATCGAAAAAATTCAGGTAGTAGGTTCAAACATTCGGGGTCAACAGGATCGCGGCACTCTGCCGGTTACAGTCATGTCTGCGGAAGATTTTGAGGATATCGGTATTACCAGCGGCGCAGAACTTCTGGCAGAGCTGCCCCAACAAGGTGCGGTAAGCTTTAACAGTGAACGGGTTGTTGGTGGTGTAAATGATGCCCGTGGTGACGTTTCATCTATTAACTTACGTGGCCTAGGTACTGGTTATTCCCTCACTTTATTAAATGGCCGCCGCTTGGTACTCCACCCAGGAACTCAGGCAGAAGACTTAGTGCCGGTGACCACTGTAAACTCAAATACGCTGCCGGTTAGCGGGTTGAAACGCGTTGAGGTTTTACGCGATGGTGCCGCAGCTATTTACGGCACCGATGCTATTGCCGGCGTAATCAATTACGTCTTGAAAGATGAAAACGATGGCGGCGTAATTAACGCCCAATATGGCGTGACTGACGGCACTGACCGCGACATTATTAACATTTCTGGTTCTGGCGGTTGGTTTCTGAATGACGATAAAACCCATGTTACCCTAAGCGCTTCAATTTATGATCGCGATATGCTGATGACATCAGAGCGTGATTATGCGGCAAGCTCCGATAATCGTAATTTCCACGCAGTGCCCGAAGGTTTTATCGGTGACACCCAACTGGATGGCCGTACAACGTCCACTCCCTGGGGTGAGTTTAGTTCTGGCTCGCTTGGCACCTTTCACCTGCAACCAGGCACCGACAGTGGTTGTGTAATTGACTTAGAAGGTGACATCTGTGCAGATGCGGGAAGTAACTCCCGGGATTTACGCTTTGACTCTAATTCCCAACGTTCATTAAGCTCAGCAGTTAGCCGTTATAACTTTTATACGCTGGTAACACATGCCTTATCACCTGAGCTGGAATTATACGGGGAAGCACTCTATTACCAGGCCGAAGCTGACCGTGTTCGCGAACAAAGCGGCAATTTAACCGCTCAACGCTTTAATATTGCAGCCGATGCGTTTTATAACCCCTTCAATGAAGATTTAACGATGCGTCGCTATCGCCCCATTGACTCTGGTTTACGCAAAATTAACGTAAAGGATTATTCTTACCGTCTGCTCGGTGGCCTGCGCGGCTATTTTGGTGACTGGGATTGGGACAGTGCCCTGCTCTACTCTAAAGCAAACACCCTGGATAAAGCTAACCGGGTTGATACCACATTGTTCCAGCAAGCGGTGAATAGTACCGATCAGGCCACGGCTTATAATATTTTTAGCGGTGGCAATCTGAGCACACCATCAATCGGTGATGATACGGTTAACAGTCAGTCGGTTATCGACAGCTTTATGGTGAACATTGAACGTGAATCAGAAACCGAGCTGGCCCTGTGGGATTTTAAACTGTCTAACGCTGCATTATTCTCGCTGCCAGCTGGCGATGTCGGCTTTGCAACGGGTGTAGAGTATCGCTACGAGAGTTTTTTCGACAAGCGTAGTGATTTGCTCAACGGTACCGATAACTTTGTTGATTACGTTACAGGTGAAGAAAACGAGCTGGCGAGCCGGGTATTAGGCAGTAGCCCCACCCCAGATTCGATGGGGAGTCGTAATGTCTTCTCAGCCTATGCGGAATTTGCCGTACCACTACTGGCTGATCTACCGATGGTTGAGCGACTCGATATGCAACTGGCTGCCCGTTACGAAAAATTTTCGGATGTTGGGGATGTTCTAAAGCCTAAAGTAGCGCTTTCATGGCAGGTCAATCCGCTAGTTAAAGTGCGCGCTGCCTATTCAAAAGGCTTTAAGGCGCCTGGCCTGCCTCAGATTAATGCTGTTGACGTAGCGCGCTCTAATACACGCTCCGATCCTGTTTTTGGTGTTAGACAAGGTACCCTGGAATTACGTAATGGCAGTGAAAGCTTAAAACCAGAAAAAAGTACGAATAAATCTATTGGCTTAGTCCTCACACCTCTAGATAGTTTGGTACTGACTGTCGATTACTGGCGAATTGATCAAACTGATATTGTTGGTATTCAGAGTAGCCAAACACAAATTTTGTATGATGCCTTATTACGTGCTGAAGGTTCTTACAATGAAAATGTCGTTCGCGATGACAGCGGTGAAATTCTCTACGTAGCGAATGACTACACTAACCTGTTACCGCGGCAGATAGCCGGTATTGACTACAGTGCTACTTATAACCTGGACACCAGTATTGGTAAGTTTACCTTTGATGTTGATGCCTCTAACTTACGTAAGTTTGATCAAGGGGTAGACTGGATGTCACAACTGGTTACCGAAGCTCAGGATAATGGCAATGAAGCGCTATTATACAACGGCGAACAAGTTGAGCTGTGGGGTAGTGACGGCAGCCTGATTCGCCAGGGAGGTCACCCTGAGTGGCGTGGGACTGCTGGTATAAAATGGCAGCTTGCGTCCTGGGGTGCCGGAGTGAAGTATAAATATATCAGCTCAGTCGTTGATACTGGTTTGTACTACACCGGAGATGACGGTGATACTGTTTATTACACCATCGACAGTTGGTCAACCATAGACGCATTTGTTAATTATCGCTTTGATAGCAGCGCCCAAGGACTGTTAAATAAAACAAAAATTACCGCAGGGGTACGTAACCTGGAAGATAAAGATCCACCTTTCAGCAGCGGTACCTTTGGTTATGAAAGTTCGCTTCACTTGTCCGGTGGCCGCTATTTGTACGTAACTCTCTCCAAACGTTTCTAAATCAGTACATTTCAACTTTAATAGCAACAATACCTTACGCCCCCTAATTGGGGGGTAAGGTATTATTTGGGATCCCCACATTTTATGTTTCGAATATATATATTAGCAGCCAGCCTGTTACTCACTCTCAATGCCAACGCCTGTAACTTCGCACAGTTGAGTTTTTCAGATGAATTGCCGACCGGCCGGATGGGAAGTTGCGAGTTAAAAGATGATGGCCGTATTCTCATAACCCTGAGTCCAGAAAATACGCCAATTAATCCAAGCCCCTGGTATCACTTTAGTGTTACGGCAAAATTCACCGGCAAGGTTGCTTTAGCACTAACCGCAAAAGAATTCAATCCACGGTATATGCCCAAATTCAGTACCGATGACAAACATTGGCAACCGCTAGCTTTTGATACCGATAATAATCAGGTGTTGTTTGAAGTGCCAGTCGCAGCGGGAAAGCCAACTTACATCGCAGCACAGCCCCCAATCTCTAACCAGGACTATAAAGAATGGCTGAGCGATTTAGCTACGCGTCATCCGACGCTAGCAGTGTCGGTGTTAGGTCAAACTAAACAAGGCCGCGATATCCTAGCCGTAACGAAAGAAAATCCTGATAACAATGAATGGCTGGTAATCATGGGTCGTCAGCACCCACCGGAAATCACCGGCGCACTGGCATTGATTGACTTCACAGAACAAATGTTGGGCACCGGTCAGTTATCGGCGCGCTTTTTTGAACGGTTTAATGTACTGTGGCTGCCCAATGTTAACCCCGATGGCGTCGCTGCAGGCAACTGGCGTCATACCACGGAAAATCAGGATTTAAACCGTGATTGGGTAAAGTTCAGCCAACCAGAAAGTCGTCTTGTTCGCGACAAGCTCAACGCTATTACGGCAGCTGGTGGCAAAATTGCATTTTCAGTGGATTTTCATTCAACCCATTATGATGTTTTCTACACCATGCCCGAAGACTATCCGTTAGCTCCTAAGAACTTTACTAAAGACTGGTTAAGCAATATGCAAGATTACACCAAGGGCTTTTTTAAAGTGACCGTAAAACCCGGCTCTAATCCAAACAATGGTGTGTACAAACAGTTTATCGCCGATACCTATAAAGTGCCTGCCGTTACTTACGAAATGGGCGACAATACACCGCGCGAAAAAATCCGTTATATAGCAAAAGCCGCGGCGAAAACGTTGATGGAAGAGATGCTTAAGCATTCACCAGAGGATTACGTGCTTCACGAGGAGTAAAGATGAAACGACTTTTTTTAATCTTCATTACTTGCTTATTGTTTACCTTGTCAGGCTTAGCTAACGAGCTAACATCGCAAGCGAAATTACAAGTATCAAGCCTTAATCCCGTAGCTAAGGACATTGCGCATAAACTATGGCAGTGGGCAGAGCTGGGTTATCTAGAGCAACAAAGTAGCCAGCTAATGCAAAGCCATCTGCATGAACATGGCTTTACCATTAAAACCAATGTAGGCGGATTACCGACAGCGTTTATTGCTTCTTATGGTAAATCTGGTCCAGTCATTGGTTTGTTGGCAGAAATGGATGCCCTACCAGGCATGGCACAGTCGCCGTCAGCAGTAAAAGAGAGCGGCTCTGGTGCCGGTCACGCTTGCGGTCATAACTTATTTGCAGGGGGTGCCGTTGCTGCCGCCATAGCCATTAAAAATTGGCTGGCTGAAACCGGTACGCCGGGACAAATTCGATTATATGGTACGCCTGCAGAAGAGGGAGGGTCTGGCAAAGTGTACATGACGCGTGCCGGATTGTTCGAAGACCTTGACGTTGTTTTACACTGGCACCCGGGTGATAGCAACAATGCAGCGCCCTACACCACTTTAGCAAACAAAAGTGCTAAATTTCGTTTTTATGGGGTCGCATCACACGCCGCGATTGCCCCAGAGGCTGGTCGCTCCGCTTTAGATGCCGTCGAAGCGATGAATTATATGATCAATATGATGCGAGAACATATGCCTGATACAGCTCGGATACACTATGTTATAACCGATGGTGGTAAAGCACCTAACGTAGTGCCTGATTTTGCCGAAGTTTATTATTATGTACGCGCTCCAGAAGCCGATACCGTTATGGATTTGTGGCAACGTATAACACAAGCCGCCGAAGGTGCAGCTATGGGAACGGGCACTAAAGTAGATTGGGAAGTGGTTGGCGGTGTTTGGAATATCCTGCCGAATGTGACCCTGGCAAAAATTATGGATGGCGCAATGCAGCAAATGGGCGGTATTAGCTACAGTGCAAAGGAGAAAGAGTTTGGTACTAACATCGAAGCGACATTAACTAAAGCTAACCCCAATTTCGCTATTCAAGCCAGGCAAATTCAACCATTTACAGAAACTATCGGAAAGTCATCGGCGTCAACCGATGTTGGTGATGTGAGTTGGGCAGTACCGACCGCAGGTATCACTACTGCAACCTGGTATAGCGGCGTATGGCCGCACACCTGGCAGGCCTCAGCAATTAGTGGCACCAGTACCGGATATAAAGGCATGAATAAGGCAGCAGAGGTAATTACCTTGACCGCACTAGAGCTTTACAGCAACCCTGAATTATTCGAGCAGGTAAAAAGTGAATTTGAACAGCGAAAAGCCGAAACAGAGTATAAAGCGTTAATTGGCGATCGTCTCCCTCCCCTGGACTACCGCAAAAAATAGATAGTCACCATTCTGTCTTCTGTAATTATAATCCCGGATAAGTTCTATATACTATCCGGGGTTTTATTACCTCTCATTTTCAGGAGCATTAAGAAAGAGCCGCCTTCGTAAGCGGATTTTAGCCAAATGGGAGCTCTTTAGTCTTAATTCTGCTTCCCTCTGGACATCCTAAAGGTGGACGACTTACCGGGGCGGATATACATGCCTATATCCAACGTGAGTTCAATCAGCACTATCATCCTGATCCAATCTATCACCTTCTCAATCACATGAGTTTCTCCTGGAGAACCGCTCGCTCCATACACCCGAAACAATCTCAACAAATCCAAGACGATTTTAAAAAAACTGGAAATAGAAACGATCAGTAGGCTCCCTGGCCATTTATCGCTAAAGAACGTCGGTATCAGGTTTCAGGGCGAAGCCCGTTTGGTCAGCAAAATACCACTACGCGGTGTAAGCAGAGCACGGCACCCGCCCACGGGCAATCAAACAACAGTTCGAATACGCTTATCTGTACGGCTCTGTATGCCCTAATAGAAGTATAGCAGGTACAGGACAAGCACTGGTTGTACCCTTTGTCAGTAAGGACATCGTGAAAAAGCACTTAGCGCAGATTTCAGCCGTTACCGAACCAGGCCAACATGCCATCATCATTATGAATGGGGCCAGTTGGCATACGGATGACATCGCAGATGAATTGTGCAACATCAGTATCATTAAATTGCCGCCTTACTCACCAGAGCTAAATCCGATAGAGCAAGTGTGGAGCTGATTGAGACAGCACTATTTGGCTAATCAGAGTTCTATCGACTATGACAACATTGTCGATAAAGTTTGCCTGGCATGGAGCAAGTTTCTCGAATGTTCAAACAGGGTCGTAGAATGAGCAACAGAACATGGGCCAATCTGACCAGTTAATTTTCCAGAATGGTATTATGAATTGAATGTGGGGATTACCGGACGGATACGTTTCTTTTATCCAATGTCGCAGGTGTAGAAACAAAAAAGCCACTCTACTAAGTAGGCTTTCTTCTTAATTAGGAGCCCCGTAGCCGGCGCGGGCGGTGTTCTACTTGACATGGGGCTGGGCCGGTCACCGGCGGAGGTTGACCGAATATCCTGTGGACATTCGCAGCGACCGGAGCGACGCGCATGAATGCGCGCATGGATGCCCGCTACAGGGATGTATCATTAGCGGACGACGCTGTTCGGGTGGATATGACCTTCGATGGTTGGGTCTTCATGGCGTGGTAGGTGAGTACCAGTCCTAAACGCAAAAAACCCAGCTTTCGCTGGGTTCTTTGTTTTTTAAATTGGGAGCCTGGCGGTGTTCTACTCTCACATGGGGAGACCCCACACTACCATCGACGCTAACGTGTTTCACTTCTGAGTTCGGAATGGAGTCAGGTGGGACCACGTCGCTATTGCCGCCAGGCAAAACTTGTATTAACAATTTAGGAAAATCTGATACGTATTCAATCTGTTGAGTAACGTCACTACTCTCTTTGACTTAATTAGTCAGCCATTCCATCAACTTCTAAATGTAAAGCCATTTAGGCGTTGTATGGTTAAGCCTCTCGGGCAATTAGTACAGGTTAGCTTAACGCCTTGCAACGCTTCCACACCCTGCCTATCAACGTCATAGTCTATAACAACCCTTCCAGCACTTACGTGCAGGGATGACTCATCTTGGGGCTCGCTTCCCGCTTAGATGCTTTCAGCGGTTATCGATTCCGAACTTGGCTACCGGGCAATGCCTTTGGCAAAACAACCCGAACACCAGCGGTTCGTCCACTCCGGTCCTCTCGTACTAGGAGCAGCTCCCCTCAATCATCCAACGCCCACACCAGATAGGGACCGAACTGTCTCACGACGTTCTAAACCCAGCTCGCGTACCACTTTAAATGGCGAACAGCCATACCCTTGGGACCGACTTCAGCCCCAGGATGTGATGAGCCGACATCGAGGTGCCAAACACCGCCGTCGATATGAACTCTTGGGCGGTATCAGCCTGTTATCCCCGGAGTACCTTTTATCCGTTGAGCGATGGCCCTTCCATACAGAACCACCGGATCACTATGACCTACTTTCGTACCTGCTCGACGTGTCTGTCTCGCAGTTAAGCTAGCTTATGCCATTGCACTAACCTCACGATGTCCGACCGTGATTAGCTAACCTTCGTGCTCCTCCGTTACTATTTGGGAGGAGACCGCCCCAGTCAAACTACCCACCAGACACTGTCCTCAATCCCGATAAGGGACCTAAGTTAGAACATCAAACATACCAGGGTGGTATTTCAAGGACGGCTCCACAGAAACTAGCGTCTCTGCTTCGAAGCCTCCCACCTATCCTACACAAGTAGGTTCAATGTTCAGTGCCAAGCTGTAGTAAAGGTTCACGGGGTCTTTCCGTCTAGGTGCGGGTACACAGCATCTTCACTGCGATTTCAATTTCACTGAGTCTCGGGTAGAGACAGCGTGGCCATGGTTACACCATTCGTGCAGGTCGGAACTTACCCGACAAGGAATTTCGCTACCTTAGGACCGTTATAGTTACGGCCGCCGTTTACCGGGGCTTCGATCAAGAGCTTCGCCTAAGCTAACCCCATCAATTAACCTTCCGGCACCGGGCAGGTGTCACACCCTATACGTCCTCTTTCGAGTTTGCAGAGTGCTGTGTTTTTAATAAACAGTCCCAGCCACCTGGTCACTGCGGCCCCCGACCGCTTAAGGAGCAAGTCCTATCACAATCAGGGGCGTACCTTCTCCCGAAGTTACGGTACAATTTTGCCGAGTTCCTTTACCCGAGTTCTCTCAAGCGCCTTAGTATTCTCTACCTGACCACCTGTGTCGGTTTGGGGTACGGTTTACATAATCATACGTTTAGAAGCTTTTCCTGGAAGCAGGGCATCAACAACTTCACCACCTTGGTGGCTCGTCTCGCGTCTCAGCCTTAGAATTCCGGATTTACCTAAAATTCCAGCCTACTCGCTTTCACTTGGACAACCAACGCCAAGCTTGCTTAGCCTTCTCCGTCCCTCCATCACTGATTATATAAGTACGGGAATATTAACCCGTTTCCCATCGACTACGCATCTCTGCCTCGCCTTAGGGGCCGACTTACCCTGCCCTGATTAGCATGGGACAGGAAACCTTGGTCTTCCGGCGTGCGGGTTTTTCACCCGCATTATCGTTACTCATGTCAGCATTCGCACTTCTGATACCTCCAGCAAACTTCACAGTTCACCTTCAACGGCTTACAGAACGCTCCCCTACCCAGCATGTAAACATGCTGCCGCAGCTTCGGTATATTGCTTAGCCCCGTTACATCTTCCGCGCAGGCCGACTCGACTAGTGAGCTATTACGCTTTCTTTAAAGGGTGGCTGCTTCTAAGCCAACCTCCTAGCTGTCTGGGCCTTCCCACATCGTTTCCCACTTAGCAATATTTTGGGACCTTAGCTGGCGGTCTGGGTTGTTTCCCTCTTCACGACGGACGTTAGCACCCGCCGTGTGTCTCCCGGATAGTTCTCATTGGTATTCGGAGTTTGCAAAGGGTTGGTAAGTCGGGATGACCCCCTAGCCTTAACAGTGCTCTACCCCCAATGGAATTCGTCCGAGGCTCTACCTAAATAGATTTCGGGGAGAACCAGCTATCTCCCGGTTTGATTGGCCTTTCACCCCCAGCCACAAGTCATCCCCTAACTTTTCAACGTTAGTGGGTTCGGTCCTCCAGTTGATGTTACTCAACCTTCAACCTGCCCATGGCTAGATCACCGGGTTTCGGGTCTATACCTAGCAACTAGACGCGCAGTTAACACTCGCTTTCGCTACGGCTCCCCTACATGGTTAACCTTGCTACTAAATATAAGTCGCTGACCCATTATACAAAAGGTACGCAGTCACCCCTAAAGGCTCCCACTGCTTGTACGTATACGGTTTCAGGTTCTATTTCACTCCCCTCACAGGGGTTCTTTTCGCCTTTCCCTCGCGGTACTGGTTCACTATCGGTCAAATAGGAGTATTTAGCCTTGGAGGATGGTCCCCCCATCTTCAGTCAGAATAACACGTGTTCCGACCTACTTAATATGTAAACAAAGCCGCTTCATGTACGGGACTATCACCCTGTACCGTCCAACTTTCCAGAAGGTTCCACTACAACTTTATTTATCGGCTGCTCCCCGTTCGCTCGCCGCTACTAAGGGAATCTCGGTTGATTTCTTTTCCTAAGGGTACTTAGATGTTTCAGTTCCCCTCGTTTGCCTCTACAACCTATGTATTCAGTTGCAGATACCTGTAAACAGGTGGGTTTCCCCATTCGGACATCTGTGGCTCAAATGCGTTTTGTCAGCTCACCACAGCTTTTCGCAGACTTACACGTCCTTCATCGCCTCTATTTGCCAAGGCATCCACCGTATACGCTTAGTCACTTAACCATACAACCCTAAATAGCTTCCGCTTGAGAACCTGTGTTGCGCGTTACGTCCTCGTTCGCTCAGTTATGTGTTATTCACACACGCCTTCGCTCACTCGTCGTAGCCGCTTACCCAGAACCTCAATCGTCGCTATTTCCACTTATTGACATGACTCATAAGTGTCCATAGCCGTTACAACTCAACCCAAAGCGTGCGACACGCTAAAAGGATGGACTGCGTTGCGCCTACCTCCGCCTTTTTATCCGGAGTCAGGTGAGAATTGAATCTCTGTTGTATGCATGACTGTCTAATCAAATTACATTGCTGTTTTCACAGCGCCGTATGTCAAGTAGAGAGTAGTCTTGAAAGAACATCTTTCGATATTCTCAGTTACTCAATATTGATTGATTACTAATATCAGCTTTCCAAATTGTTAAAGAACATTCTTAGAGTAAAAAACCCTAATCAATGCTTACTCAATGAGTAAATATTCATTAGGATTTGATTCCTTCCTTCGACCAGGTACTAGCGTATTTCTTGCTTAATCAAGGCGAATGAAACCGTAGTGTGCGCGCAGCACATGAGGTTTTATTCAACGCCGAGTAAGCGAGAAATGGTAGGCTTGGGCAGACTTGAACTGCCGACCTCACCCTTATCAGGGGTGCGCTCTAACCAGCTGAGCTACAAGCCTCCAGCTTACTGCGCATTTAAGCGTTGCGCTGCGGCTTTGTTCGGCGCTCATTCAGTTGCATACCTCTGTATGCGCCTTCACTCACTTCTCAGTCGCCTTGCTCTAACACTTAACTGCTTGCAACCTGATAGTTATCAGCTTACTAGAGTTTGGTGGAGCTAAGCAGGATCGAACTGCTGACCTCCTGAATGCAAATCAGGCGCTCTCCCAGCTGAGCTATAGCCCCAGTGATTTCCCTTACGAGTAAATCTTGGTCGTTCTTTACTTTCTATAACAAAACAATCTGTGTAGGCACTACATCAAGTCGTCCAACGACTTTACGTAAGGAGGTGATCCAACCCCAGGTTCCCCTAGGGTTACCTTGTTACGACTTCACCCCAGTCATGAAACACAAAGTGGTAATCGTCCTCCCGAAGGTTAGACTAACTACTTCTTTTGCATCCCACTCCCATGGTGTGACGGGCGGTGTGTACAAGGCCCGGGAACGTATTCACCGCAGTATGCTGACCTGCGATTACTAGCGATTCCGACTTCATGGAGTCGAGTTGCAGACTCCAATCCGGACTACGACAAGCTTTAAGGGGTCCGCTCCACATCACTGTCTCGCTTCCCTCTGTACTTGCCATTGTAGCACGTGTGTAGCCCTACACGTAAGGGCCATGATGACTTGACGTCGTCCCCACCTTCCTCCGGTTTGTCACCGGCAGTCTCCTTAAAGTGCCCAACTAAATGCTGGCAACTAAGGACAAGGGTTGCGCTCGTTGCGGGACTTAACCCAACATCTCACGACACGAGCTGACGACAGCCATGCAGCACCTGTGTCAGAGTTCCCGAAGGCACCAATCCATCTCTGGAAAGTTCTCTGCATGTCAAGTGTAGGTAAGGTTCTTCGCGTTGCATCGAATTAAACCACATGCTCCACCGCTTGTGCGGGCCCCCGTCAATTCATTTGAGTTTTAACCTTGCGGCCGTACTCCCCAGGCGGTCTACTTAGCGCGTTAGCTTCGCTACTCACGGATTAAATCCACAAACAGCTAGTAGACAGCGTTTACGGTGTGGACTACCAGGGTATCTAATCCTGTTCGCTACCCACACTTTCGCACATGAGCGTCAGTCTTTGGCCAGGGAGCCGCCTTCGCCACTGATGTTCCTCCAGATATCTACGCATTTCACCGCTACACCTGGAATTCCACTCCCCTCTCCAAGACTCTAGTCTGCCAGTTCTAAATGACCATCCCAGGTTGAGCCCGGGGCTTTCACATCTAGCTTAACAAACCGCCTGCGTGCGCTTTACGCCCAGTAATTCCGATTAACGCTCGCACCCTCCGTATTACCGCGGCTGCTGGCACGGAGTTAGCCGGTGCTTCTTCTGTTGTTAACGTCACAGCTGGCAGGTATTAACTACCAACCTTTCCTCACAACTGAAAGTGCTTTACAACCCGAAGGCCTTCTTCACACACGCGGCATGGCTGCATCAGGGTTTCCCCCATTGTGCAATATTCCCCACTGCTGCCTCCCGTAGGAGTCTGGGCCGTGTCTCAGTCCCAGTGTGGCTGATCTTCCTCTCAGAACAGCTAGAGATCGTTGCCTTGGTAAGCCTTTACCTTACCAACTAGCTAATCTCACTTGGGCCTCTCTTCAGGTGCGAGCTAAAAGCCCGCTTTGGTCCGGAGACATTATGCGGTATTAGCAGTCGTTTCCAACTGTTATCCCCCTCCTGAAGGCAAGTTCCCAAGCATTACTCACCCGTCCGCCACTCGTCAGCGATTAGCAAGCTAATCCTGTTACCGTTCGACTTGCATGTGTTAGGCCTGCCGCCAGCGTTCAATCTGAGCCATGATCAAACTCTTCAATTAAATATCGAAATTTTGAATTGTCGTTGTTGACACTCTTAATGAGTGCCCACACAGATTGTCTTGTTATAAATTGTTAAAGAACAGTACAAGCTCTGCTTGCTGCTTCAGCGTTCTTTTAGAACCTGCCGAAGCGGGATGCGTATAATACGCTTTTGGTTTTCTGCGTCAACACTTTTTTGAAAATTTATTTTCGAAGCATTGTCGCTGTATACCGCTTCACATAAGGCTTTCGCGTTATGTGGGTTGGCCTGTTGAGGCGTTCCCCGTTGAAGAGCCGCGCATTTTACGCATCCCCCGGAAGAGATCAACAGTTATTTAAAAAAAACTATAAAAAACGCGACCGTTTGGTCGCGTTTTAAACAATCGGGTTATTAACTACACTATTTTGGTGTTTTTTCGTCTTTATCTACTCTGGTTTCTTCGTCGGTCCGGCTTTTTGCCTGCTCAGCTTCTTTTTCTTCGGTTGCGACTGCTGACATAAAATCGGCATCTTCTACCTGATCGCCGACGACATCGCTCAAAGTGACTTTATCCACAGTTCTGAAAGTGTTTATCGGCCCCGCCAACGCATAAAGCGCGAAAACAATGAACAATACCAGCGCAGGCTCAGTGGCGACGATAATAAAGATAAGTAATATTACCAGCAGTGCAACAAATGGTACTTTGCCATTCCAGTTGACTTCTTTAAAGCTGTTATATTTAAAGTTGCTGACCATTAATAAGCCAGACAATCCGGTAACTAGTGCCACAATCAGGCCTATATCGTTACCATTGATGTCATACTCAACACCTAACCATACAAATCCACAGACTACGGCAGCCGCTGCCGGACTGGCTAAGCCCTGGAAAAAGCGCTTGTCAGCCACGCCAACCTGAGTGTTAAAGCGAGCCAACCTTAATGCAGCACCAGCCACATAAATAAAGGCAGCGAACCAGCCAAGCTTACCCAGATCGCTTAATCCCCAATTATAAGCAACCAACGCCGGTGCCATACCAAACGATACCATATCGGCCATCGAATCATATTCAGCGCCAAAATCACTTTGAGTGTTGGTGATTCGGGCAACCCGTCCATCCAGTCCATCAAATATCATGGCCACGAATACTGCCACCGCTGCAGCTTCAAAGCGCCCGTTCATAGAAGACACCACGGCAAAAAAGCCTGAGAACAGCCCGGCAGTGGTTAGAAGATTCGGCAACAGATAGATACCTTTATGTTTACTTTCTGACATGATTTTCTCTATAGCTACAAACGGCGATCATTATTTCATACTCTCAATGGACATGCTTAACGATTTTAAGTTTCAAAGCATTTCTGCTTTTGTTTACCCGAATTCGTACGTGAGATAACTACTTATCAGATCATATACATAACCCGTTACTTTTTTTTATAAAGTGTAAGTTAAAGGATTATGAAACTGCCATGTTGAAGCACTTTCCTCATCCATACCTATGTCAGGATAATTTACAAAAAACGTAAACTTTCCTGACACAAAACGCTATACCATTGAAATTAAAATACTTTATATTTTGGATCATTTTTTGCTTGAAAAAATTTCGCAAGAATGCGTAGTTAATGAGGAAGTGAAGTATGCGGTTTAACTGTAAAAAGACAGTTCTTGTTCTGAGCACCATTGGTTTATTTGCCTCAGGCATAGCATCAGCGACAAGCAACAATAATTGTAACATGACCACTGGCTGTGACTCATGGGGCAATGCAAAAATTTATAATATGTATGACGATCTGGGTCACAATTACAGTACAGGAATTAACCTGAACGGCATTACCGTTAATGTGTCGGCTTGGTCGGATGTCGGCAATTATAACGGTAATCAAAATCGGTATGGCACAGATAGGGATGGCTCAGGTTGGTGGGGCGAAGAAGACGATACCGTCCAGTCAGCAAATTTTGCGGGTCCTTGGAGCTCAGGTTCACAAATAGGCTATGGTATGTATAGTGGCGACGCTGGTGAAAGCCATACCATTGATAACTATTCGCACGAATATGGAGGCACTGATTATGACATGGTATTGTTGTCCTTCTCTGAAGAAGTCTCTCTGGTCGGCGCAACTTTCAGTTATTTAGATGGTTATGCGAGCAAAAACCAGGTAACAGTTGCCGGGTTATCCGATACAGGCCTTGGCCAGCTAACCAGTGGAAATGCGACTTGGCAGCAAATTGCTGATAATATTGGTGGCTCATTGAAAAACAGCTTCCAGATAGGTGCTGACAATGGTACCTACTACTCGGACTTTACCTTCACTGAAACGTCGAAATACTGGTTAGTTGGGGCATACAATACAGCCTTTGGTTATGTCGATAGGTTTAGCAAGCACAATGATGGCTTCAAATTATCATCGATTGGCTTCAACAAGCTCGAGGCAGATCCGAATAACTCACCTGACCCAGTGAATGCACCGAGTTCATTTGCACTGCTTCTGCTTGCTGGTGGCTTTGCAGCCTGGCGCAAACAGAAAGTAAAATAATTGCAACATCATTCTTGTTCAAAGGTGGCATTTGCCACCTTTTTTGTACACAATCACACCATCGACATAAAACTAACAACAAACATTATGCGACTAACTTCAGCATTATTGATTACACTGAGTTTATTAGGCACACCTACTGCGTTCGCCAGTTCAGAAGATGACTATGAAAAAGCCCTGACCGCCTACTCTCAATCACGTTTTGATGAAGCGTTCATTCATTTAAAAAACAGTTTGCAACAGGATCCAGAAAACCTCGCCGCTAAAATTTTGATGGGAAAACTTCTGCTGGTTAATGGTTATTTGCAGGCTGCTGAAGTTGAATTCTACGAAGCCTTAGATCAGGGAGCTGACATCAACCTAGTGGCAGAATCGCTCGGTAATACCTTGTTATTTCAAAATAAATATCAAAGAGTGATCAGCTTTAGTGATATTGATAAGTTATCCATAGAAGAGAAAGTTAAATGGTTGCAAATTCGCGCTACAGCCTGCGTTCGTCTGAAGCAGACAGATTGTGCAATAGACGCTTATAAACAAAGTCTCAAACTAAATTCAGACTATATTGCAGCTTATAACGGCCTGGCAGCAGTAGCCATTACATCAGAACATTTTGCTGAAGCAAGTCAGTATCTGCAACGAGCCATTAACATAGAGCAAGATAATCCTGTTACATGGCGATTAAAAGGACAACTGGCCCACCAACAAGGTAAATACGACAACGCTATTGATTACCTCCAAAAAGCACTGGAGCTCTCTCCTGAAGATCCGCTGACTCTGCGCAAACTTGCTGACGTATACTTAGAAAGTAATGATTTTGAAAAAGCCCAGGCATTTGTTGATGAAATCGTTGAGAAAACCCCTAATGATCCATTGGCGATATTGCTAAGCAGTTGGTTAGAAAGTAAAGATCAGGAGAAGCTGGTTAATAATGAACGCCTGGAGCAATTAAATGAAATAATGAGCAGTTTGTCTCCTGAACTGATAGCCGATCAGCCCGTGCTTTATTACATAAGTGGTTTAACTGCTTTTTTTCATGGTAACACCGAACAAGCTGCACGCGACTTTAATCAATACTTGCAACACAATCCTAATGATCCTCAGGCAATTGTACTGCTTGCAAGAACGTATTTAATGACCCAGCAGAATCGCCAGGCCCTTACTTTACTGGAGAAACACGAAGATAAACTTCTGGACAATGTTGATTGGGCACTGTTGCTTGGTGATTTATATTTGAAACAAAATCGAGCATTTAAAGCACAGAAACTAAGCGAAGATTTATCAGAACGTTACCCTGACAATGCCATCGTCAATCTATTCCGTATTCGCTTGATGGCCAGTCGGGGAAAAACTGAAGAAGCCATTAAAATTCTTGATACCAATTACGAGAAGAATCAGGGGAATATTTCGTTTTTGTTCACTTACAGTATGATGAAACTCCAAGCAGGATTCGAACAGGATGCCTTGAAAGGCGCAAACGCTATACTTGGGCAATATCCCGACAATGTGGATTTCTTGAATCTTAAAGGCGGTATTTTAATCCGCTTAAAAAAATACAACGAAGCGCTTAAGCTGATAAACGACACTCTGGAAAAGAAACCAAGCTTTTTTGCTGCAAAATTTAATAAAGCTGCAATTTTAAGCAGATTGCGCCAATTCACCGAATCCAACCTGATAGTTGATGAACTGCTGGCGGTATCGCCTAAACATCCTCAGTCGTTATTGCTAAAAGCGCATAACCTGGTTGAAGAGAATGCTATTGAAGAGGCTCTGGCGGTGTACAGCGATATCCTGGTCCTCAACAATGATTTTAATTATGCGCGTTTTGAACTGGCAAAACTCTACCAGGTATTAAAAGATTATGACCAGGCCATCTATCATATCGATCGACTGTTAGTGAACGATTTTGATAATCCGGAATATCTGTTATTCAAAGCATCTGTATACATTCAAAAGCGAAATATTCTGGAAGCTCGGAAAACCCTATCTGTAACCGAACACTTCACCAAAGAATCCGTAGAGCAACTTATTAGACAAAGCGAGTTGCAACAAGCTATTGACGACGTACCTGCCGCCATTTCATCAGTGAATAGTGCGCTTCAGCTTGAGCCGCAAAATACCCGTTTGAAAATGATTAAGGCTCGACTTCTAATCCAAATCAATGAGCTAAGTGAAGCTGGTGACTTACTAGATGCACTTCGGGCAGATAACACTGAAAATGCTAACTTTTGGTTAACTCAGGCTTTGTTCAATAAGGCCAAAGAAGAGCAAGATAAAGCGACAAAAAATCTCATCAAAGCTCTAGAAGTTGACCCTTATTTTTCTCAAGCTTTAATTTTACTTTACAAAGACGCTGTTCGAGGTGAAAACAAAGAGGCCTTTATCGCACAAGCTGAAAGCATTGTTAGAGACCATCCCAAAAACGTTCTGGCAAAAAATATCCTTGCTCAGTTTTACTATATTCAACATGATTTTCGCCGAGCTAAAGCACTTTACCAATCACTGTTAGAAGAAGACAAGAGTATAAATCGGGCGATAGTGCTAAACACCCTTGCAATTATGGCGTTGGAGGAAGATTTAACTACTGCGCAAGAATATATCGTCCAAGCTTTTGAATTAAACAGTACCCATCCAGAGATTCTCGACACCATGGGCTGGATACTGGTACAAAAAGGACAACTTGAAGATGGACTTGGTCACCTGCGAAGAGCCTTTGCCCGGGATTCCAATAACCCGGAAATTCGTTATCACATTGGCTATGCCCTGGCGAAGTTAAACCGCAATCAGGAAGCGAAGGAAGAGCTGAGGAAAGCAGTAGCCGTAGATCGCCCTTTCTATAATCGCAGTAAAGCGCAAGCATTGCTAGATAGTCTGTAAGCAACAAAAAAGCCGGCAAATTTGCCGGCTTTTTTAGTTCTGTATATCCAATCAAATAATGATCAGCCGTTCGCCATCTACGTCGATACGTATGGTCGACTCGGGCAAGATAGCTCCCGACAACAACTGCTGTGCCAGTGGGTTTTCCACCTGTGTCTGAATCGCCCGTTTGAGCGGACGAGCTCCGAATACCGGGTCGAAACCAGCGTCGGCCAGTTTGTCCATGGCCGCAGCAGAAAGTTCAAGCTTGTAGCCTTTATCTGCAAGACGAGCCCGTAAAGCAGCCAACTGAATTTTCGCAATCGATTTTATCTGCTCTTTACCCAACGGATGGAAGACCACTATGTCATCTACCCGGTTGATAAATTCCGGGCGGAAATGCTGGCCGACCACGTTCATTACCATGGCTTTCATTTCCTCATACTGACTTTCCTGATGCTTATCCTGGATAATGTCAGAGCCCAGATTAGACGTCATGATCACCACGGTATTTTTAAAATCTACGGTACGGCCCTGGCCGTCGGTCAGCCGACCATCGTCAAGCACCTGTAGTAGAATATTAAATACATCCGGATGGGCTTTCTCTACCTCGTCGAGCAGGATTACAGAATAAGGCTTACGGCGTACCGCTTCGGTTAAATAACCGCCCTCTTCGTATCCTACATAACCCGGAGGCGCCCCCACCAGACGAGCCACGCTGTGTTTTTCCATAAACTCCGACATATCTATACGGATCATGGCTTCTTCGGTATCAAACATAAACCCAGCGAGTGATTTACACAGCTCTGTTTTACCTACCCCAGTTGGCCCTAAGAACAGGAACGAACCAATCGGCCGATTCGGATCGGCAAGCCCGGCCCGGGTGCGGCGAATAGCATTAGACACAGCATTCACCGCTTCGTGCTGACCGACCACTCGCTTATGCAGCACATCTTCCATACGCAATAACTTTTCGCGTTCACCCTCGAGCATTCTGGATACTGGGATGCCGGTCCAGCGTGAGAGCACATCGGCAATTTCAGCATCCGTTACCCGATTTTTCATTAACAGGGTTTCTTTGTTCTCGTTTTCAGCCGCTTTTTCCAGCTTCATCTCGAGCTCAGGAATACGGCCATACTGAAGCTCTGACATCCTGTTTAAGTCCGATGCACGGCGAGCAATCTCTAAATCCAGCTTAGCTTGTTCAAGCTCGGATTTTATAGACTGGGTACCCTGCATCGCTTCTTTTTCTTCTTTCCAGATTTTCTCCAGATCGGTGAATTTAATTTCTGCCTGCTCACGCTCCAGCTCGATCATTTCAAGCCGTTTGTGACTGGCATCATCAGTTTCTTTCGCCAGTGCCTGCTCTTCCAACTTGAGCTGGATGATACGGCGCTCCAGACGATCCATTTCTTCCGGCTTAGAATCAATCTGTAAACGAATGCTCGAGGCCGCCTCATCAATCAAATCGATAGCTTTATCGGGTAATTGCCGGTCGCTGATGTAACGGTGCGACAATGTCGCGGCCGCAACAATGGCCGGATCGGTGATATCTACCGAATGGTGCAGCTCGTAACGCTCCTTTAAGCCCCGCAAAATCGCAATAGTGTCTTCTACGCTTGGCTCATTCACGAGTACCTTTTGGAATCGGCGCTCTAAAGCAGCATCTTTCTCGATATACTGACGATACTCATCCAGTGTGGTCGCGCCCACGCAGTGCAGCTCCCCCCTGGCAAGCGCCGGTTTGAGCATATTGCCGGCGTCCATTGCGCCGTCTGATTTACCAGCCCCGACCATGGTGTGTAATTCATCGATAAACAGAATGACCCGGCCTTCTTCTTTGGCAAGTTCATTGAGCACCGCTTTCAGGCGCTCTTCAAACTCACCACGATATTTAGCCCCTGCCACCAGCGCGCCCATATCCAGCGACAATACGCGCTTGTCTTTAAGGCCTTCTGGCACTTCGCCATTAATGATGCGCTGAGCCAGACCTTCGACAATGGCGGTTTTACCCACACCCGGCTCACCGATTAATACCGGGTTATTTTTCGTCCGGCGTTGCAGAACCTGAACGGTACGGCGAATCTCATCGTCACGACCAATTACCGGATCCAGCTTACCCTGCTCTGCACGTTCGGTGAGATCGGTGGTGTACTTTTCCAGTGCCTGACGCACGTCTTCAGCGTTAGGGTCGGTGACTTTCTGCCCGCCACGCATATCATCAATGGCTTTTTCGATGGCTTCTTTGGTCACACCCAGTTCGCGGAAAATATCGCCTAAGCGGCCTTTATCCTGGATACCGGCCAACACAAATATTTCAGATGTGATGTAGTCATCTTTTCGTTGCTGCGCGATTTTGTCACACAGATTGAGTAATACAACGCTGTCTTTGCCTAACTGTACGTCACCGCCAATACCTTCTACCCGAGGCAGTCGTTCGATGGCCTGGGAAAGTGCGGAGCGTAGCGCATTTACATTTACGCCAGCCTGATCCAGCATGGAACGAACGGTGCCGCCCTGCTGATTTAACAATGCTGTCATTAAATGCACGGGCTCGATAAACTGATGATCTCTGCCCAAAGCAAGAGACTGCGCATCAGAGATCGCAATCTGGAACTTGCTGGTAAATCTATCTAAACGCATGGAAACCTCTTTTAACCGTGCTAATAACCTTGCTCTCTTTATGGGTATGAATAAACGCAGATTCAAGTAACCTGTTTAAAAAATATGCACAAATAGACACTTAATTTGCGCCAAGTCAGTTGTCTGACTGAATTAAAGTATGGCTTATTTTTTACCGGATTAAAGGAAGAATAAATGGCCACCTGCGAACGCAGGCGACCAGCCAAAACAAGTAGTTAATCTTTGCCTAAGGTAGAAAAGAAGCTATCGCTGTTCCACGAGGGACGTTCAGGCAAGTTCGCCAAATCCCGGGCAATGGCGTAATTAATTTCAACAAACTGGGCGGCCCACTCGTAATCAATAGGTAAATTTAAATCATCCGAGGGCATGTGATAATGCTTAGCCAGAAAGGTCTGTGGCGACACAGCAAGGGCATCTTTCACGTCAGTCGCCAGACTTGGCACTAAGAAGACCGCCGGCACGCCCTTTTTCACAAAACTGTACTGGTCACTTCGAACAAATATCGCCTGCTCGGGCATGGGATCGTCAATCAGCTTCATTTCATTTTTGAGTAAAGTACTGCTTACCGTGTCTTCCAGCGAGCTATGAGTGGCACCAAACGCAATAATCTCGTTGGTACGGTAAGTCAGAATCGGCATATCCAGGTTTACATTGGCAACAATATTCTCAATGGGCACCGTAGGGTAAGTTGCATAGTATTCTGAGCCTAACAGTCCCTTCTCCTCGCCGGTCACAAAAGCGAAAATTACCGAGCGCTTCGGCTTCTCTTTGGCATGATGAAACTCATGGGCTATTTCCAGAAGTGTGGAAACACCGCTGGCGTTATCCATTGCACCATTGTTAATTTTATCTTTTAACACTGAATTTTTGCTGATTCCGATATGATCAGAGTGAGCACTTAAAATGACAAATTCATTTTTAAGCTCGGGATCGGAACCTTCGAGCACGCCAATTACGTTAGGACTGGTGGTTTCGCTATGCACCGATTTTTTCTCAAGCGTGGCTGTCAGTCCCATTGGCCGCGGTTCCAGCGACTCATTATTTTCTATTTTGTCAAAGATCGCCTGTAGATCAATACCTGCCAGGTCGAACAGGGCCTTGCCAGCATCAATACTCAGGGTCGCGCCACCTTTTAACTCAGGATAGCCGTTATTAACCTGACCATCTTTGGTTAACCAGCGGGTGGATGGCGTTTTTACATACAGTTTCCGTTTCTCAAAAGGCGAGACTTTCTCAGAGCTCGGCGTGCTTACCACTATCGTCCCTATCGCACCGCTTTTTACCAGGCTGTCTGCAATCAGGCGGCGAAAATGAGAACCCTCTTCACTCGGGAAATTATGTGGTCTGCCAGACAAAATCACGGAAATTTTTCCTTTCAAATCAATATCTTCATAATCGCTATAATTAAGGTAAGGCGCATCGATACCAAACCCTGCAAAGACCAACTCGCCTGAGACACTGGATGTTTCGTTGTTGATATCGGCACTCATCAGCATATTTTGCATAAACTCAAACTCAATGGTGCTGTCACCATCAGACACCACCATTTTAGACGATGACATGTCCAGTGTTGCCTGCTTAAACGGCACCATCTGATAGTAACTGCCATTTTCGCCAGCCGGTGCAACACCCATTTTTTGCAACTCGCTGGCGATATACAATGAAGCAAAGTCATGGCCAATACTGCCGGTATCCCGTCCGGCCAGTAAATCATCAGCCAGTAACATCATATGGCCTTTAAACCATTCTGGTGAAGCTGCGTTTACTGCCGCGGTGCATAGCAATGACGCGGTTATGCCAACCAAACAAGAGATTATTTGTTTCAACTGTCGTTTCCTTAACCTTATTTATTGTTTAATAAGCTGTTGTGCGTTTCATAGTGGGAAATAGGCTCTGAGGTGTACAGCAAATACCGCTATGCGCCACGCAGGCCCACCACACTCACCATTCGACCGGTTTGCTGCTGTTGCAGGTGAGTTGCCTGTCGATGGGAAAAGAAGCGCTTATCTGAATACGTGCAAAGTGCAGAGAGAGTCACTTGATATACGCCAAGTTTCGCTAGCTGAGAGTGCGCTATCATGGGTAGATCAAGTAGGTATTTATCGGCATTTTCCGAGCGAATAATAGCCCCCGGATACTGACTGAAATGGTAGGCCTCCTGTTCAGACACTTCATAACACGCTTGAGAAATGGCAGGTCCTATCCAGGCTAACAGCGTATTAGCTGGCGACCGCATCGCTGCAATCGTGTGCTCAATAATCTTAAGGTGTAACCCTTTCCAGCCCGCATGGATGGCTGCCACTTCCGAGCCCGCCTGATTACAAAGGAGGACCGGTACACAATCGGCAGTCATCACTGCACAAAAATGTCCGGCGGAACGACTCACCGATGCATCGGCTTCAGTTTCCACCGTGGGTAATTGTACTACCCGATGACCATGCAGCTGATTTAACCAGTGCAGTTTTTTATGATTGGGAAGCAAACTGCGGTTGCGACTAACTTGCTCAGCACAGTCGCCCACATGATTGCCTACGTTCAGGCTTGCATAATTGCCATCACTGAAACCACCCAGGCGGGTAGTAGTGTAGGCAACAACGTTTGCCGGCGCTTCCCAGGCAGGTAAAATCAGCGGAATATCAAAGCTCATCCAGTCCAAATTGCTTAGTGTCTTCGCGGGTACTTTCGATCAGGCTAACCATATCCTCTGGTAGCGGCGCCTGCCAGGTCATCCACTCATCGGTTTGGGGATGGAACAGAGATAACTGAGCAGCGTGCAGCGCCTGACGCTTGAAGTTTCTCAGGGTATCGGCAAATTCTTCGCTGGCCCCTTTTGGCAAACGCCAGCGGCCACCGTAAACTGGATCGCCAACTAACGGATGTTTAATATACGCCATATGAACGCGGATCTGATGGGTCCGACCGGTTTCCAGCTTCAAACGCAGATGTGTATGCGCGCGAAACTTTTCGATTACCCGATAGTGAGTTACCGCAGGCTTACCAAACTCCCGGACTGCCATGTGCGTGCGCTTCGTGGCATGACGGCCAATTGGCGCATCCACAATGCCCCCGGCAACCATGGTGCCAAAGGCCAGAGCTTCGTACTCACGACTCATTACCCTGGACTGTAACTGTTCCACCAGGTGAGTTTGTGCCGGTAAGGTTTTGGCCACAACCATAAGACCGGTAGTATCTTTATCGAGACGATGGACAATCCCTGCTCTGGGTACTTTATCAATGCCCGGTACATGGGCCAGCAGAGCATTAAGCAATGTGCCGTCCTGATTGCCGGCACCGGGATGCACAACCAGATCGGCCGGTTTATTGATTACGAGGATTTGATCATCCTCGTAAACGATGTTCAGCTCAATTTTTTGCGGCACATTGGCAACCTGCTGGGTAATCTCGGCCTCAATTTCGATTGCCTCATCGCCGGTCATTTTTTGACGCGGAACTTTGCACACTTCGCCATTTACCGTTACATTACCTGCCAAAATCCATTCTTTTAACTTTGAACGGGAATAATCGGGGAACAAATCTGCAATTACCTGATCTAACCTCAATCCAAAGTGTTCGAATTCGGTGTGCGCTGCTAATGAAATCTGTGAACTTTGTTGTACCATAACCGCCTAAAGAGAGAACACAAAAGGCAGATTATAACAGGTTTGGCAGCTGTGGCTGTTTTCTTTTGGAGTTTATGTGGTGTTTGCGTTTAAGAGTACGTTAAAATGCCAGACAGAGAACTGTTTACCCTTGCAGTAAAATTAATTGTGTACCAGGAACCAGTAGTACTATGAAAATAAACCGTTGCATTGCCCCCCTGCTGATTAGCGTTTTGTTAGCCGTGACAGGTTGTTCGTCCTCAAGCAAAGAAGATCAGGTGATGAATGCAAATCTGGGTGCCCAGGCACTATACGACAAAGCACGTCAAAGCATGGCGAATGGCAACTTTGCCGCAGCTGCCGACTCACTGAGTGCGCTGGATTCACGCTTCCCATTCGGTCCATTGTCTCACCAGGTGCAACTGGATTTGGTTTACAGCTATTATAAATCCGGCAAAATAGACCAGACGCTGGCCACCATCGACCGTTTTATTCGCTTGAACCCTAACCATGCTGATGTGGATTATGCGTTTTATATGCGCGGCTTAACCAACATGGAAGCCGATAACAATTTGTTCCAAGAGTTGGTTGGCATTGATACAACCGATCGTGATCCGAGCAAATCCAAGCAGGCTTTTGAAGATTTCAGACGTTTAATTCAGCAGTACCCGGACAGTAAATATGCCGCAGACGCCCGCCAGCGTATGGTGTTTATTAAAAACCGTCTGGCCAGTTACGAAATCTCCATTGCGCGCTTCTATATGCGTCGTGAAGCTTTCATCGCAGCTGCCAACCGTGGCCGTTACGTACTGGAATACTACCCTGACTCCGATCAGGTACAGCAGGCACTGGAGATTATGGTGTCATGCTATGAGCAGTTAGAGCTTACCGAATTGCGTGACAACGCTATGAAAACGCTGAAACTGAACTTTCCGGACAGCGAATTCATCAGTTAGTCACGGCTAGCCAATAGAAATCAAAAAAGCAGCTTTTAAGCTGCTTTTTTTGTATAAACGGTTTTTATCAGACTTTCCAGCGTTTCAGCTTTTAATAAACGCCACAAACTCAACCAACGGTAAAGGCTTGCTGTACAGGTAACCTTGGGCTAACTCGCAGTTTTCGTTTTCCAGAAAGGCGTGCTGCTCAGCGTTTTCAACGCCTTCAGCGACCACCTGACAATTCATATCCCGTGCAATAGAAATAATACTGCGGGTTAGATTACTGCTTGAGTCATCCGCTGAAATGTTAGCAATGAAGCTACGATCTATTTTTAAGGTATCGATGGGCAGACGGTTTAAGTAAGACAACGAAGAATAACCGGTCCCAAAATCATCCAGTGCGAGAGTAAACCCCTCCTCTCTCAGAGTCACCAGGGTACTAATATCAACATCAATCAACGCTGTTTCGGTGAGCTCAATTTCAAAGCGGTCAGCGGTTAAGTCAAATTCACTTAATACCCGACGAAGCGATTTAAGTAAGTCCTCATCGGCTAATTCACCCGCGGAGATATTCACCGCTAGTCGGAACGATGGTGGCACAAGCGGGCATATCCGGCTAAACGCATCACAGGCTTTTATCATAATGCAGTGAGTCAGACGGCTCATTAGCCCTGCCTGTTCAGCGAGAGGAATAAAGACATCCGGCGCAATCCGCTCATTATCGCCGGTAGTCCAGCGAGCCAGTACTTCTGCACCTGCCACTGCACCGCTGCTAAGGTTAATTTTGGGCTGTAAAAATACATCGAGCTGTCGGTTATCAATCGCTTCTCTGAGCATACTTTCCAGGGTCAGTGAAGAAAGTCGAGTTTCGGTCATGGACTCCTGATAAACCTTTACCGTGCCTTTGCCAATTCCTTTTGCCCAGTACAAAGCCGTATCTGCCTGTTGATAGAGTTCCGTAAGCGTTGTGGCAAAGGTCGGAAACAAGCTAACCCCAATACAACAATCAACATAAACCGGTACTGAAGAGTCAATATCGCAGGGATAGCTAACCTGCAGTCGCATCGCATTGGCCAGTTGCAACGCTTCCCTGGCGCTGCTGATGTTTTCACAAAAAACTGAAAACTCATCGCCACCTATGCGAAACAATTGTGCGCCCTCAAGGAGCACCTGAGATAGTCTGCGACCAACCTGCATAAGTAGTTTATCACCTTTAAAATGGCCCAGACTGTCATTTACCTGCTTAAAATTATCGAGGTCTATGAGCAACAGCGCAGCTTGCGAAAAGTCAGGGGTAACCTGACTGGTGTTTTCAGCCAGTAAACGCTGTAACGCCCGGCGGTTAGGCAAACCGGTCAAAACATCATGGTGGGCCATATGGCGCAGTTCCTCGCGTACATTAACCAATTCAGAAATATCGGTTAATGAAACCGTGTAATTGCAGACCTGCTGATCACGGTCCAACACTGCCACCAAAGTGAGCAACCCAAAATGAGCCTTGTCATTGAGGTGCCAGGAGACCTCAGCCGACCAGGACTCCGTTTGACTAAGCTGCGTCTGTATTTGTGAAAAATTGACAGGCATTGAGAATAAATCAAACAACCTTTTGTGGAGTAACTCGTCTGAGCCAGACGTTAAAAACAATTGTTCCAGCGCCGGATTTGTTGTCACCACCTGAAAGTCTACGTCCAGCACGGCCATTCCTTCCCGGCTGTGTTCAACAACCGTTCGGGCCTGCAACAATTGCTGCTCATTTTGCTCGATCTTACGCACGATATTTGCAGAACTCGACAATAACATTCGCCAATCGAGCAAAGGATCGGTAAGGGCTTTTTCCATGCGGTTTTTGTTAGTTAACATGAACAAAAACAAGTAGCTGCCAAAGGTACCGGCAATAATGGCTTTACCGCTTAAATTACCGATAATCAGACCGAACACCGCACTGGATCCCCCCATTGCCAATACCGGAAACAGCACGCCATCGATTAAAATGACACTGACAAAGCCCAGACTAAACGCCAGGCTAAACAGGAAGTGGTTAGTCAAAACTCTCTTTAAGCGGTCGAAAACAAACACCAGAAAATACAGTTCAGCAATTATCAGCAAGGCACCAAGAATAATTAGCGGGAGCGATAACTCAAATAGCCCGACCGGGACGTTGAGTGGGTTGAGCACTTCTGGCACGTTGAGCGTTTCGGCAACGCTGGCAAATAACAACACTTTAAAAATGGCGACCATGACCACCAGGCGCATGATGTTTTGCAATATAAACGGGTCGTTCTCTATAAATGCCATCATGATGCAAGCCATCATAAAGCCGCCATAAGCGATAGTTCCGCCGGATAAACTGATATCTCCGGGTAGCAGCACGGAGTAAACGGCGCCGAGGAATCCGCCCATGATAAGCACCAGACTGACATAGATATACAATGATACCCGTCGGGTTTGCGGATTTTTTTCAAATGTCAGGAACAACGGGAACAGGCAGTAAATACTAACCTGAACTAACAGCTGTGCAAGCATTCAGACGCCACATTATCTACTTAGCATGGCAAACAGAATACCAATGAACCAAAGCAAGCACCACAGAGGATTAATAAAGCCTAGACATGTTTCCCAATGGGATTGATTCAGCGCAATAGTGGAAGGAGATATTAGCCGCCCAGAGACAGAAACAGGCCTGGCGGCCTGTTTAGTTATCTAAAAAATAAATGGCTGAACGGATTGAGTAGCCGGGCTATCCCCGACGTAAAATGGAGCGGTTTATCCACAATGCTGAATACCAGACAGCCTTCTGCAGCGTTTGATGCGGGAGCATGCGTATGCTCACCGTTCAGGTAGATAAAATCACCTGAGTCATATTCGTTCATTCCGTCGGAAAACTCGCCATTGATGACCAGCGTCATCTCTGAGCCGCGATGGGTATGCTCAGGCACTGACCCCCCTTTTTCCATGTAAATGAAGTTAGCCACACCGTCGTAACCCATATCTACCGGCGCCTGCCAGAGCTTACCCACCAGCGAAGACCAATTACCTTTCTTCTGAATCAAACGATGCAGCGTTTTTGGTAGTTCGAAGATTTTACCGTCCAATTCAATCGATGTGCTCTGCGCGGCAACTCCTGATGATTTTCTAAGCGCCACATCAGGCGCTTCAGCCGCTGGCTGTTGCGTAATGTTGGCCAGCATCAGGTCAAACTGAGGATCGTAGCTTTCCACCGCGCTCTCAAGCTCCAGATGATCCATAGCGAACTCGGCCGTTTTATCATCAACCAGTTCCTGGCAGTATTTACACATATCGCAGTGGGCAGACACCATCAAAGCTTCCGCTGGTGCCAAAGTTCCCGTCACAAACTGCTCAATGAGATCCGGGGTTGGGTGGAACTTAATCATAATCGCTTAACATACCTTTGAGACGCTGCAACGCAAGCCGGGTTCTGGATTTAACCGTACCTAGAGGGATATCCAATTCGTCAGCAATTTCCTGCTGTGACTTCCCATCTATATAAATCGCCTCTAATACTACTTTTTGTTTCTCGGGCAAATCTTCAAACAAGTGTCCGATTTGCTCTAAGGTAACCTGATCGTCGAGCGCCTTTTCGTTTGCATCCGGCGTTTGCTCGCACAATACTGGCCACAAATCATCGGCGCAGATATCTTCTTTACGATTCTGAACCTTGCGCAGCATATCGAAGCGAATGTTTCTGGCAATAGTAAATATCCAGGTGGACGGGGAGCCTTTTTCGGAGTTGAAGAGATGCGCTTTTTGCCACACGTTTGACATGGTGTCCTGAACAAGCTCCATGGCCAACGCTTCATTCCCGAGCTGCTTGAGAGCATATGAACGAAGCCTGGGCGCGAAAAAACCGAATACTCTGGCGAAAGACGCCTTGCATCTGTCCTGAGCTACCTTCACAAGGTATTCAGACATTTCAACTTTACACTCTTTCGGTTCTACAGCGCTGTTTTCGTGTTCCAATGGTATTCCAACAAGCATAGTTTTCGGTCCGATTTGTTCCATATGTGTTAATGCATACGCAACAAAGTATGATCTGGATCAAAAGTTTTTATCGCACCAATTCATTAATGTAGCTTAGCACCTTATCGCAGTTTTGTTCGCTTAAAAATGCCTGCTTATTGGCCGCATCTACCGGCAGCAGTTCCAACCAGCGATAAATAACCCATAGCGGTTCAGAGAACTTAAGCTCCGGATAGAGCCTGGCAATCTCCGGGTATTTATCATAAATAATTTGCAGTTTATCACGCAGTGGCTCTATAACGCCCTCGTCAATTTCGGCCTTCCAATCAGTAATTCGCGCTACTGCCCCGGTTCGTAAACCATCGTCTTCCGTAGTAATAGAATCTACCCTTACGCAATACTGACCTTCAACCTTGATGCCCAACAGGCCGTCTTCAAGCAAGTCGAAGTCGATAATTTTACACACCGTGCCGATAGGAAAAATGTGTTCATTTTTACTCAGGTCGCCACGGGAATTAAGCATGCATAGCACAAAACATCCGTCACCGGCACAGGCTTCCTTAACCATCCGAACATAGCGAGGCTCGAATATCCGCAGCGCCATGTGGCCGCCCGGCAACAAATGAGCAGATAACGGAAACAAGGGCAAAACGACATCTTGCATAATATATATCTTTGTCAAAGTGGTTAACGGATTCACTGTCGAATACGGCATTGTTTCTGTTTTGGATCTTAAAAACGAGGGGAGATTGTTGCAGTGGCGAAAATAAATGTATCAATGATGATCTAAGCCTTCTCTCTGTCGGTATTATCAAGCATAAACCCCAGTTATTACGGATTTTTTTGCAGTGACATTTGAGGAACGCTTCAGACAGCTATACGCCGATCTTGCAAAGGTCGACATCGATGACCTTTCCCTGGTTTATCATCAGGACATTAAGTTTGTCGATCCGGTGACGACTCACCATGGTATTGAGGCGGTTAAAAACTACTTTGAAAACTTGTTGGAATCGGTCGACTCATGTCAATTCAACATTCATTGTTTGCTTAATGCAGAGACCACCGGGCAGCGCAGTTACAGTCATATCGTTGAGTGGACCATGTTACTGCAGTTAAATAACAAACCAAACACTATTTCGGTAGATGGCGTTTCGCTGCTTAAAGTTCGTGATGATAAAATCCACTACCACCGCGACTATTACGACCTCGGGGAAATGGTCTACGAGCATGTCCCCCTACTCAAGTCAGTCATCGGTTTTATTAAAAAGAAGCTCGACTCATGAAAACGATTCTAGTTACCGGCGCAACCTCCGGCATTGGTGAGGCTCTGGCAAAACACGCTGTTTCACGAGGTTACCAGGTCATCGCCTGTGGTCGCAATCAGGAAAAGCTCGACAAGCTTGCAAGACACCAGAATATTCAGTCACTGCGATTCGATGTCACCGACGAGCAAGCCACTCAGTCGGCGCTGGCCGAAGTGCGCTTTGACATTGCCGTGCTCAATGCCGGCACCTGTGAATATGTGGATCTACCGGTCTTTGAGCCGGACATGTTCAGACGGGTACTGGAAGTGAATTTTTTTGGCATCATTAACTGCGTGAGTGCTCTGTTGCCAAATTGTCAGGCCGGTAATCAACTGGTTATTATCGACTCTATGGCAAGATTATTGCCTTTCACCCGCAGTCAGGCGTACGGCGCCAGCAAGGCAGCCGTACATTATTTTACCCAAAGTATGAAAATTGACCTCAAATCGAAGGGAGTCATTGTTCAGTCGGTGTCGCCTGGTTTTGTCGAAACCCCACTAACTGACAAAAATGATTTTGAAATGCCAATGAAAATCACCGCCCAGGAGGCGGCTGAATCTTTGTTAAAAGGCATTATTAAACAACAGAGCAATATATACTTCCCAATGGGGTTCGGGCTTATACTAAGAACGTTGTTCCGCTTACCTGGCCGTCTCCAGGTGTGGCTTTCATCAAAATTACAATAAGGGATCTGGCGGATTTCTACATGAATAAAAATATTGCCATCATTGGCTCAGGGATTTCAGGATTAACCTGTGCCCACCTGCTGCATAAACAGCACAACATTACTTTATACGAAGCCAACGATTATATTGGTGGCCATACCGCAACCAAAGACATCAAGGTAGACGGGCGGTCCTTTGCTATTGATACCGGGTTTATTGTTTTTAACGACTGGACCTACCCCAATTTTATTAAATTGCTGACCAGGCTCGGTGTCGACTACCAGCCTACCGAAATGAGCTTTTCGGTGCGCCACGAAAGTACTAATATTGAATACAACGGGCACAATCTGAACACTCTGTTTGCACAACGTCGTAACTTGTTCAGACCAAGATTCTGGAAAATAGTTAAGGATATTGTGCGCTTTAATACCCTGTGTAAAGACACCATTGAGCAAGGGCAGGATACGAGTGCTCAAACGCTGTCGTCCTTCATCACAGAACATGGCTTCAGCGAAGAATTTAGTGAACATTACATCTACCCAATGTGTGCAGCCATCTGGTCTGCCAGTCTGGAGCAAACCAAGGCGTTTCCGCTGACCTTCTTTTTACAGTTTTTCAATAATCATGGCTTGCTCAACATTACTGATCGGCCGCAGTGGTACACTATCAAAGGCGGTTCCAGAGAATACGTAGCGCCATTGGTCAAGCCGTTCAGCGACCACATTCGACTAAATACCCCGGTAAAACGGGTGGAACATAGCAATGGTGGCGTCGCGGTTACCTCGGTGGCGGGTCAGACAGACCAGTATGATGAGGTCATATTTGCCTGCCACAGCGACCAGGCGCTGGCTATGCTGGCCTCACCCACCGACGATCAACAACGTATACTCAGTGCCATTGGCTATGCTGAAAACGATGTCGTACTGCACTACGACATCAGACAACTACCACAACGTAAGACGGCGTGGGCGAGCTGGAACTATCGTTTAACCGGCGACCCGCAGGAGCAACAACGCCCAGCAGCAGTAACCTATGATATGAATATTCTGCAACGGCTGAATGCCGATGAAACATTTTGTGTAAGCCTCAATACCAAGGGGATACAAGCAGACAAAGTGCTGGGCACTTACCGCTATGCACATCCTCAGTTCAGCCCAACAATGGTTAGCGCTCAACAGCAACGGAAGACCATTTGCGGTGTCGATGGTGTACACTTCTGTGGCGCTTACTGGTACAACGGTTTCCACGAAGACGGTGTGCGCTCTGCACTGGATGTTTGTGAGCGATTTGGAGCCAGCCTATAATGGAAAGCGCGATCTGCACCGGAGTAGTAGCCCACGAGCGGTTTAAACCCACTCAGCACGCCTTTGAGTATGGCATTGCGATGATGTGGCTCAATCTTGATGAGGTTAATCAACTGGCGCATACCGTAAAGGGCTTTTCAAACACCGGAAAAGCCGCTTTCGAGTTTCGTCGCAGCGATTACCTTGGCGACCCGGCACTACCTCTTAAACAAGCGGTGATTGCCAGAATGAACACGCTCAATGAATCCCACATGCCTCTTTCGGGTGATATTTTCCTGCTCGGCCAGGCCCGGCACTATGGACTGTACTTCAGCCCGGTCAATTTTTACTTTTTACGTAATAAAGTGTCCGGGCAGTTTACCCATATGCTTGCTGAAGTTAGCAATACGCCCTGGAATGAAAGACATCATTACCTGGTTGATTTAAACAAGCAGGAAAATACCCCCAAAGCTTTTCACGTATCGCCTTTCAACCCCGTGGATATGGTGTATAAATGGCACATCCAGCAACCGTCTGATGTCTTCTCCGTGGGCCTGAGTTGTTATAAAGAAAACAAACACTTCACCGCGATAATGCATTTAAAGCAAAAACCTTTAAACTCAAATACAGTTAGAAACGTAATTAAATCAATACCGAATATGGCACTAAGAACTGTCATCGGAATTTACTGGCAGGCGGTCAAATTATGGATAAAACGCACGCCGGTGTATCCACATCCGATAAATAGTCAGGAATAACTCATGGCAAATAGTGAAACTGCGCTTGTTGCGCCCCTTACGTTTTCTTATACCGAGCGATACAGTCGCCAAATTTTTATCAGTCTGATGCAATCTCTGCCCGAAGGGCATCTGGTAATTAAAGAAAATGGCCAACTGGTAGCTCATTGTGGTAACCCTGCAAGCGATCTGCACGCTGAAGTCGATATGCATTGTCCAACAGTTTACAAAAAATTGTTGCTTGGCGGCAGTGTGGCCTCAGGGGAAACTTACACCGAAGGATTGTGGACCAGCCCGGAGCTGACCAATGTTATCCGTATTTTTGCCCGCAATCTGTCCACGCTGGATCGCTGGGAGTCTCGCTTTAAGTGGCTCAGTTTCCCGTTTGATAAATTGCAGCACTTTATGCGCCGCAACACGCACGACCAGGCCAAGAAAAACATTGCCGCCCACTACGATTTAGGCAATACCCTGTACACACACTTTCTTGATGAAAGTATGATGTATTCTTCCGCAATTTATCCAGATGTGAATGCGTCACTGGCCGATGCTCAGTTTCACAAACTCCACACTATCTGCAAAAAATTACGTCTCACCGCCGATGACCATCTCATTGAGATTGGCACTGGCTGGGGAGGCCTTGCAATCCATGCTGCCAAACATTTTGGCTGTAAGGTGACCACCACGACTATTTCTGAAGAGCAATTTGCATACGCCAATGAGTGGGTAAAACGAGAAGGCCTTGAAGACAAAATAACCCTGCTGAAAAAAGACTACCGGTTGCTGGAAGGGACCTACACCAAACTGGTTTCTATCGAAATGATTGAAGCGGTGGGTAAGCCATACCTTAATCAGTTCTTCAGTAAATGTGCGAGCCTGCTGACAACCAATGGTTTGATGCTGCTGCAGTCAATTACTATCGATGACCGCCGTTACGACAGTTATCATAAAGGCGTCGATTTTATTCAAAAGCACATTTTCCCTGGCGGCTTTCTGCCCTCACAGTTAGTGCTTAATCAGCATATTAAGCAGGCCAGCGATCTGTCAATTCGCGATATGCAGGATATTGGCCTAGACTATGCCCGCACCCTCAGAGATTGGTTTGACGCCTTTGTTGCAGCGAAAGAAAAGCTGGCACTACACGGTTATGATGAGCGCTTTGCCAGAATGTGGGAATATTACCTTAAATATTGCGAGGGCGGCTTCTTAGAGCGTTCCATCAGCACTGTACAGTTAGTGCTGAGCAAACCGCGTTATGTGGATGAGCTTACCCGTTAATGGGGTAAGCGCCTGCGTCTGGCCTGATTACTGGCCTTCCTCCAGCACCGAAATAGGTTTTGAGCGAATTGGCTCACCCTGATTAATGTTAATTTCTACCCGCCGATTGCTCGCCAGTTCTTCCGGCGTTTGCGGGTCCTCAATCAGGGGCTCGTTAGACGCTTTGCCAACCACCGACATCCGTGCTTCATCAAAGCCCGGCGCAGAACGTAGAGCCTCAGCTACCGCTACTGCCCGCTGTGCGGACAAATCCCAGTTAGAACTATACAGTTCATTGGAAATTTGTTGCTTATCACTGTGACCAGACACTTCTATCTGGCCCGGCATATCTGCCAGGATTTCACCTATCTTACGAATAACCGGGCGAAACTGAGGCTGTAAAAATGCCGATCCAGCAGAAAATGAGCCATTCTCACGGATCCGAATGGTGATCTGCTGGCCAAGGGATTCCATTTCAATGGAGCCATCAAGAATTTGTTTCTGCAACTGCTGCGCGACTTTCTTCATCATCTCAGCCACCTGTTCCTGATTAGCCGCCTGCTGGGTAGAAGCCGACTGCTCGGTTGAGGTTTGTTGAGATTGCCCACCACGCTGGGTACCACGCTGTTTCTGGCGACCACCGGCCGAGTCTTCGTCACCGGCCTGAAATTCCAGCATTTGCTGGGTCATATCGATGGTTTGCTGCTGAATGGTATCAATCGGGGTTGGGTCGGGGCGGCCCGGGCGAAACTCCATGGCTATCACGCTTGTTCCTTTCGGAATGTCTTTCACTTCAATTTTGTTTTGCACGCCAAAGGCAAACTTCATGGAGCCGGCGATCTGCTTAAATTTAAGCACGTCCATTTCGGAGAAAGCCAACAGCAGTACGAAAAAGCACATCAGCAACGACATCAGATCCGCAAAGGTTCCCATCCACGCAGGGAGACCTTCGGGGGGGCATTTGGGGCACTCTTCTTCCTGCGCCATACTCGTTACTCTTCTTCCGCCACACCACGCTTACTGGCGGCGAGATAGTTTTTCAGGATCCCTTCAATGACCCGCGGGTTCTGACCATCGGCAATACCGACAATCCCGTCGAGAATCAATGACTGGTTGAGTTTTTCCTCATTCAGGCGATTGCTCAATTTAGCAGCAATAGGCAAACAGATAACGTTAGCCAGAAAGGCCCCGTACAAAGTGGTTAACAAAGCCACCGCCATAGCAGGACCGATGGCTTTGGGGTCATCCATATTTGATAGCATGGCCACCAGACCGATGAGCGTACCAATCATACCCATTGCCGGCGCGACGTCACCGAGGCCTTTAAAAATAGAAACACCAAACTCGTGGCGTTCGGTTGTCATGGAGATGTCTTTTGCCAGGGTTTCCCGCACCACGTCAATATCGTGACCATCCACCAGCATATCCACCCCTTTCTGCATAAAAGGATTAGCAATTTCAGCTTCTTCGAGTGCCAGAAAGCCCCCTTTACGGGCCGCATCCGCCATCTCTACTACTTTTTCGATGAGATCCTCAGGCGTGTCAATTTTAAACATGAACGCCTTACCGGCGATTTTACCTGCACCAAAAAACTGGCCAAGCGTGAACTGCGACATAACAACGAAAAGACTACCGCAAAATACGATCAGGACCGAAGGAACGTCGACAAACATGCTGAGATCCCCACCGAGGATCATGGCCATTACAATAAAGCCAATGCCGCCTAACATTCCAACCAGGGTTGCTAAATCCACTTATTTCCCTCACTTCATCACTTATTCAGGGCGAAACTGAACACATGGTGTTAAATATAGCTGCGAATTTTTCACAATGCAGTGCTGAGTCTGACAACGTCATTCATACCAGCGAAGTTGTTATCATATTGAGTTGGCAAAGATTACTAACCATTACCCGACATCCTAGCACTCAATACACTGTAGTCATTCTATCGGCAGTTATTTTTTTTTCTACACTGATATCGTTATAGATTTTATAACCGGTTATCAAAAATCACTGCATTACACTGCCAGACAGCGCAAAACCTCGTTCACAGCGGCTAAACTATTTGACCCTCGCCCAGGCCTCGGTTAATGTGCCTTCACTACGCAAAATGAGACCAGAAGAGGGATCCGTGAGCGATAAAGCCACTCCAGCCAGTCCGTCATTTGAACAAACCATCAGCGAACTGGAAACCATTGTCAATGAAATGGAACAGGGCGATCTGCCTCTCCATGAAGCACTGAAAAAATTTGAACGCGGAATCGAGTTATCCCGCCTGAGCCAGAAAACCCTGGTAGAAGCTGAGCAAAAAGTCAGAATACTTACCGAACAAAACGGCGAAGCAACATTACAGGACTTCGCGGCAGATAACGAGGACTAACATGCAACTTGCTTCATTGCATCAGCACATCAAGCAACGCCTTGATGCCAGCTTGCAAGACCTCATCAATGATTTGCCGGATACCGCACCGCGCCTTAAAGAGTCCATGCTTTATGCCTTAACCAACGGCGGCAAACGGATGCGTCCGTTACTGGTTCATCTGGTGGGTAATATGCTTGACATTCCGGACAACGATCAGCGGGCTATCAGTATGGCCATCGAATGTATTCATGCCTACTCCCTGGTTCACGACGATCTGCCTGCAATGGATGATGACGAACTTCGCCGGGGTAATCCAACCTGCCATGTCGCATTTGACGAAGCTACCGCCATCCTCGCCGGTGACGCATTACAAACCCTGGCCTTCAGTATTGTTGCCGAACAGCCTATGAGCGCGTTTGCCAACCATCGCCGCGCGCAACTGGTTGCTGCACTGGCTCGCGCTGCCGGCTATTCAGGAATGTGTGGCGGCCAGGCAATTGATTTAGCCGCCACCGGCAAACAAATCTCACTGGTTGAACTACAACGTCTGCATCAGCTAAAAACCGGTGCGTTACTCACGGCCTGTGTGGAGATGGTATGCCTGGTAACTGAACAACTTGATAGTAACCACCAACAATTGCTTTGCCGCTTCGCCAATCGTATTGGCCTGGCATTTCAGGTGCAGGATGACATCCTGGACGTTACGGCCAGTACCGAGACGCTGGGAAAACCAAAGGGTTCAGATGAAGCCCAGGGTAAAAATACGTTTCCTTCTCTGCTGGGCGTGGACGGTGCGCGTCAGGAGTTGGCAAAATTACATCAAGAGGCGCTTCAAGCCTTGGACGGTTTGCCCTACAATACCGATTACTTAGTTGCATTTACCGATTTAATGGTGAGTCGCAGTCATTGACAGCGCGGCACACCCGCATAACGTATCAGAATAATAAATAATGACTCTAGATTTAGCGCACTATCCTACTCTTGCTCTGGCCCGTTCTCCCGAAGCGTTACGCGAGCTTCCTCAGGACAAATTGCGGGCCCTGGCTGACGAACTTCGCCAGTACCTGCTTACCTGTGTCAGCCAGAGCAGTGGTCATTTTGCCTCCGGTCTTGGCACCGTTGAGCTTACCGTGGCGCTGCATTATATCTACAACACGCCGTTTGATAGGCTGATCTGGGATGTGGGACACCAGGCATACCCGCATAAAATACTCACCGGCCGCGCCGAACAAATGTCGACTATCCGTCAAAAAGACGGGTTACACCCTTTCCCATGGCCACCGGAAAGTGAATTCGACACTTTCGCGGTGGGCCATTCCTCCACGTCAATCAGTGCGGCACTGGGCATGGCTATTGCGGCCGACAAAGAGCAACAAGGCCGTAAGGTTGTAGCCGTTATTGGCGACGGTGCAATGACCGCCGGTATGGCCTTTGAGGCCATGAACCACGCCGGCGATATCAGCAAAGATTTAGTCGTGGTACTGAACGATAATGAAATGTCGATTTCCGAGAATGTCGGGGCATTGAATAGCCACCTGGCTCGTTTGTTAACCGGCAACCTGTTTAACAGTATTCGCGATGGTGGTAAAAAACTGCTGAGTAATGTACCACCTATCAAAGAGTTTGCCAGCCGCGCCGAAGAGCATCTTAAAGGCATGGTAGTACCGGGTACCATTTTTGAAGAACTGGGCTTTAATTACATTGGCCCTATCGATGGCCATGATATCAACGGTGTGGTCGACACCTTACGTAATATGCGTAAATTCAAGGGCCCGCAGTTGCTGCATGTAGTAACCCGCAAAGGTAAAGGGTACCCCGAGGCTGAAAAAGACCCGATTAAATTCCATGCCGTGCCGAAGTTTAATCCGGCTGACCAGACCCTGCCAAAAGCCAAGGCTTCCAAGCCCACTTTTTCAGCTATCTTTGGCAACTGGTTGTGCGATATGGCTAAGCAGGATCCCAGACTGATGGCCATTACACCGGCAATGCGTGAAGGCTCGGGTATGGTTGCCTTTTCCCAGCAGTTTCCACAGCAGTATTTCGATGTAGCGATTGCCGAGCAACACGCGGTAACCTTAGCCGCAGGGATGGCCAAAGATGGCCTGAACGCGGTAGTCGCCATCTACTCAACATTTTTACAGCGTGCTTATGACCAGCTCATTCACGACGTAGCCTTACAGAATCTGCCGGTGTTATTTGCCATCGACCGGGCGGGTATTGTTGGCGCGGACGGCCCAACTCACCAAGGCGCCTTCGATATCGCTTTCCTGCGCTGTATTCCAAATATGATTGTCATGACCCCGTCGGATGAAAACGAGTGTCGTCAGATGCTTTATACCGGTCATATGGCCAATGCCCCGGCGGCGGTGAGATACCCGCGCGGAGCCGGCAAAGGCATTACTCCGGATGAAACCATGGCAGCACTGCCGCTTGGCGAAAGCCGGACACTACGAACCGGTAAAAAGGTAGCGCTGTTAAACTTTGGTACGTTACTGCCGTTTGCCGAAGCTGCAGCTGAAGCACTGGATGCCACACTGGTGGATATGCGTTTTGTGAAACCCCTGGACACCAACGTGCTTAACGCCCTGAAAGCCGATCATGAATGCTTCGTCACACTGGAAGATGGCTGCATTATGGGTGGTGCAGGCAGCGCGGTAAGCGAATACGTAATGCAAAACCGGTTAAAAACCGATGTGCTGACCCTTGGCCTGCCTGATAGCTTTATTCTGCAAGGAACCCAGGAAGAAATGTACGCCGAACTCGGACTGGATAGCGCGGGTATTATAAGCAAAGTTAACGCTTACCTGGCTTGATCGCCTGTCAGGTACCTGTTTTAGGTGCCTGATCTCTGCAAACCTGCACCAGTCATTCGCTATACCTGCTTATACTGAACAGAAATGGCGGACGAGGTTACATTTACTCACTAAATAGTCTCGCTCAACCTGATTGGTACTCATATCAATAGCCTGTTGATAGGCGCTAATGGCTTCATTGTATTTGCCCAGTCGTTGAGCTAATTCGGCTTTGGCGGCGAAAAATGGCTGATACTGTGTGAGTGCCATTTCAAGTTCGAGGAGTTGTTCGTAAGCCTCTTTAGTGTTTCCGCTAAATGCTAGCGCTACACATTTATTTAAAGATGTTACCGGCCCGGGTTGTACCTTGCATAAAAGTTGGTAAAGCGCATGAATCTGTTGCCAGTCGGTTTGTTCCCATGTTAGAGACTGCGCGTGCAAACCGGAGATAGCAGCCTGCAACTGGTACGGTCCGACCGCACCTTGCTTAAGGTTATACGATAATAGCGTATGCGCCTGATGTATCTGTTCCGTATTCCACAGGGACCTGTCCTGCTCACTTAATGCAATGAATGCTAACTGTTGGCCTTGCCGCGCCGAACTACGGGCGTCATGGAATAACATCAAAGCCAAAAGCCCTCCGGCTTCCGGATCTAAGGTCGCGCTGTAAAGTATTTTCGCCAAACGCATTGATTCATCGAACATATCTTCTCTTATTAGACGACAGCCAGCCGATGCCGTATGAGATTCGTTGAACATCAGATAAATAACTTCCAGTACGCCTGGCAGTCTTTCTGTTATCTGTTGCTCACTAGGGATGACAAAAGGGATACCTGCGCGGGCAATTTTACGTTTTGCACGGGTTATTCGTTGTAGCACGGTTGACTCAGACGTGAGAAATGCTCTGGCAATCTCATTCGCAGATAAGCCACCAAACAGCTTTAAGGTTAACGCGATCCTTGATTCACGCGCAATGGCCGGATGACAACAAGTGAAAATGAGTTTTAGCTGTAAGTCGTTGAGTTTATGACTATCAATTTCAACTTCTTCGTCAGATTCGGCAATTTCAATAATCGACTGGCCATAGGGATGTTTGTGCTGATACTCATAGCTACGCAGGCGGTCTATGAGTCGTCGCTTGGTAACGGTAATCAACCAGGCTGTGAGGTTATCAGGTTGCTGATCAGCAGGCCATTGCTGTAAGGCTTGCAAACAGGCATCCTGCAATGCATCTTCAATCAAATCCAGATCAGTGGTAAAACACAACATGGCCGCAACAATGCGGCCATGCTCACCTCGCAATACGCGGTCAATCGTTTTACTTATCACCGCTATGGTTACTGCTGATGTTGCGCGACAGGCCGCACTTCCACCGTACCATATCTGGCCGAGGGAATTTTAGCGGCCCAGCTGATCGCCTCATCCAGATTGTCACAATCCAGTATGTAATATCCTCCCAGCGCTTCTTTGGTTTCGGCAAAAGGGCCATCAGTAATAGATGTCTGTCCATTTCTGACGCGCACAGAGGTCGCTGTGGCTAGCGGTGCCAACTCTTCGCCACCGACAAGAACGCCCGCTTCCGCAACTTCGTTGGAAAAGGCAAAATACTGCTCCATCAGGGTATCCATATCCACATCGTCAGCCCCTTCCTGACCATAAATGAGTAACATATATTGCATCGTCTATTATCTCCCTTTAAAACGTTAATCGTATGACAAGCATTATCGCCTGTTTTCTATTGTCGAATGAACATAGCAATATTCGACAACTAACACGAAAAAAATTAAAGGTGCGATCGATATAAAGGGGGACACGAGAGGTGGTAGCAGTCTCAGGCAATCATCCTGACTTCGCACAAAACAGGGGCCGGTTATGCAAGCCCAGTGATGAACAATACTGCATGTAGACTGATACACGACATAATTCCAGCCACAATATCGTCCAGCATAATACCCAGTCCACCGGCCAGATACTTATCGATAGGTTTAATTGGCCAGGGTTTTAAAATATCGAAAAAGCGGAATAACACAAAGCCCAATAACACCGTGATTGGAGTCAGAGGTACCCATAAGAAGGTAAGTAAGATGCCAGCCACTTCATCCCAGACAATGGAGCCATGGTCATGCACCTGCATGTCATCAGCAGTTTTACCACACAGATAAATTCCTATAACACTGGCCAGCACCGCTGCAATCAGCAGTGCATAAGGTGAAAGCCAGATAAACGGGATCAACAGTGGCAATGCGGCCAGCGAACCAAAGGTACCTGGCATCAGTGGGATTAGTCCACTGCCAAACCCTAGTGCCAGAAAATGCACCGGATTTTTCATTGATACCCGCTTGCGCAGCGCTTTATCCATTAAAACTCGTGCTCATAACCGGTGCTTTCACTGAGCACGTATTTTTCATCGTACAATCTGAGGTCCAGTTGACCGGCATAACCATTTACCTGACCAATACAGGTTGCTTTCACATTAGCGTTAGTCAGTGAGGTTTCCAGATTGCCACGTTGCTCTTCATTAACGGTAAAGACCAGTTCGTAATCATCTCCGGCTGCCAGGGCATACCGGTAAGCCTGCTGGGCCCCTACGGTCTCAAAAAGAGCCGATGACACGGGTAGACGGTCAACATGAACAGTCGCCCCGCAGCCAGACATCTTGAGAATATGACCCAGATCAGACACCAGCCCGTCAGACACGTCAATACAGGCATTAGCTGTACGACGCAGGGATGTCCCGGCCATCACCCTTGGGGTCGGATAATAATGACGGTTAATCAGGTAATCACGGTGCTCGCCGACGGCTTCGATTTCGCCTTTAAGGATGTCCAGTCCAGCACCGGCATCACCCAGATTACCGGTTACGTAAACCCAGTCGCCGGGCTTGGCGTTGCTGCGGCGTAACTCGGTGTCTGGTGGAACAAAGCCCTGGGCGGTAATCGTTAATGCCAGTGGTCCGGTGACCGTATCACCACCGATCAGCTGCACCGAGTAATATTCAGTTAATTCGTACAGGCCGTTAACGAATTCATCTATCCAGTTTTCATCATAAGACGGCAACGACAGCGACAAACTTATCCACGCAGGCTCTGCACCTGAGGACGCCAGATCACTCAGGTTTACCGCGACCGCCTTATAAGCGACGGAACGCGCCGGTGCATCAGCAAGGAAATGTACACCGCTGATAAGCGTGTCAGTAGTGATGGCGAGGTGTTGGTTATCGGGTACTTTGGTCACAGCACAGTCATCGCCTATTCCAAGGATCACGTCCTTTCTGACGTGACCACGTTGGGCAAAGTACTGTTTTATCAGATCAAACTCTTTCACAGTAGTCCGGAAAGTTGAGAATTTAAAAGAAGAGCATCCTGCTCTGGTTTCAACGTAGCAGGTTTAGCCGCGCTCGTGAGGACGCAGGGTTTTAACCGCTTTATCCAGTGCGCCATTGACAAATTTATGGCTGTCTTCGGCGCCGAAAGATTTAGCCAGTTCAATGGCTTCGTTGATAATTACCTTGTATGGGACATCGACTTGTTCGGTTAGTTCATAAGTGGCTAACCGTATAATCGCTTTTTCGATAGGATCCAGCTCTTCGGGCAAACGACCAAGGTAGGGTTTAATCGTACTGTCTAACTGAGACGCACTGCGAACAACCCCGCGTAACAATAACTGAAAATAGTTCATATCTACTTTTTTCATGTCGTTGCTAGTCGCCAGGGCGAGTTCAATCTGGTCGATCTGGTTATGGGTCATTTGCCAGGAGTAAACGCCTTGCAGCGCTATTTCACGGGCCCGACGGCGAGGAGAAACTTTCACGGTAGTTTCCTTATGCCAGGTCGTCTAGGGCAGACATTACATTCACCATTTCAAGTGCGCCCAGAGCAGCTTCAGCGCCTTTGTTACCGGCTTTGGTACCAGAGCGCTCAATGGCTTGTTCGATAGAGTCAGTGGTGATCACACCAAAAGAAACCGGTAAACCGTATTCCAGTGAAACCTGTGCCAGACCCTTGTTGCACTCACCGGCAACAAAATCGAAATGCGGTGTACCACCACGGATGACGGCACCCAGGGCAATAATGGCATCGAACTTCTTAGATTCAGCTAATTTTTTTGCTGCGACTGGCAGCTCATAAGCACCAGGCACGCGAACCAGCGTGACATCTTCATCACTGACTTCACCATGACGCTCCAGAGTGTCCAGCGCACCTTCCAACAAACTTTCAACCACAAAGCTGTTAAAACGTGAAACAACAATGGCAAATTTCTTACCTGTTGCGCGAATATTACCTTCGATAACCTGCATAGCCCAAATCCCGTATGAATCCCGTGTCAAAAACGGCGCGAAGTATACCACAACAGCGCCAAAACCCAATCGTTAGTCGTGAATATACTCAACAACTTCCAGGCCAAAACCGGAAAGGGCGTGATATTTAATGGGTTTACTTAATAATCGCATTTTCTGCACGCCCATGGCGGCCAGAATCTGACTTCCCACGCCTACTGTGCGCGAAGAGCCCTGCCAGTTTTTACCTACCGGCTGCTCACCGCGGTCTTCAGCTGCGAACCGTTGGAGCTGAGATTCCAGATCTTCTTCTTTACCCAGCAACACCAGTACACCACCCTCTTCGGCGATTTGTTGCATTGCATCGGGCAGGCTCATTGAGCGAGAAATTCCCCGGGTGGAGCCAAGTAAATCGCTCAGTGTGTTATGCAGATGCACCCGCACGAGGGTTGGCTCCTCAGCCTGAATATCACCGTTCTTCAGGGCAAAGTGCAACTGGTTGTCGATAACATCTTTAAAGGTATGCAGTTCAAATTCGCCGTACTGGGTGGGTAGCTGACAACTGGATACCTTCTTAATCGTGGTTTCGTTCAGGTTGCGGTATTCAATCAGATCGGCAATGGTGCCAATTTTAATATCATGTTCTGCTGCGAAGGCCTCGAGCTGTGGACGGCGAGCCATGCTGCCATCGTCATTTAATACTTCAACAATAACCGCCGCGGGTTCACAACCAGCTAGCCGCGCCAGATCTACACCAGCCTCAGTATGACCGGCCCGGTTAAGTACGCCCCCTTCTTTGGCGATGAGGGGGAAAATGTGTCCCGGCTGAACGATGTCTTTTGCCTGCGCATCCTTAGCTACCGCCGCCAAAATCGTGGTAGCCCGGTCGGCAGCAGAAATGCCGGTGGTGACCCCTTCAGCTGCTTCAATGGAAACCGTAAAGTTGGTCGAGAACTGGGCTTTATTGCGGTCTACCATCAATGGCAGGTTTAAACGCTGACAGCGCTCTGCGGTCATGGGTAAACACACCAGGCCCCGGGCGTGTTTTACCATAAAGTTAATGGCTTCAGGGGTGACATGCTCGGCGGCTATGATGATATCGCCTTCGTTTTCGCGATCTTCGTCATCCATCAGGATGACCATCTTGCCTTGCTTGATATCTTCGATTATTTCAGCGGTGCTATTAAGTGCCATAAATATTGTGTCTTGTAGGGTTATTTTTTTAGATAGCCGTGTTCGGCGAGAAATTCCAGACTGATATCATTTTTTTTGCTGGCGGCTTTGTCGCCCAACATCAGTCGCTCCAGATAGCGGGCGATAACGTCCACTTCCAAATTCACTCTGGTACCGGTTTTATAGGTGCCCAGCACCGTTTCCTGCAGCGTATGGGGAATGATCCACAGCATAAACTCGCTGCCGTTCACTTTATTTACTGTAAGACTAACGCCATCAACTGTAATACTCCCCTTGTGGGCAATATACCTGGCCAGATCATCCGGCGCGTCGATCCAGATTTCAACATAGTCACTGTGTTTTATGATGCGCGAAACTGCGCCCACTCCGTCAACGTGCCCGGAGACAATATGCCCACCGAAGCGGGAGCTTACCTGCATGGCTTTTTCCAGATTAACCTGGGTGCCCGGTTTATACTGAGCAAAACCGGTCAGGCGGATAGTCTCAGCAGAAACGTCCGCACTATAATGATGCGGGCTATAGTCGACAACAGTAAGACAAACGCCATTGGTGGCAATGCTGTCTCCGAGTGCCACATCGGACATATCCAACTTGCCAACGCCTACTTTAAGGCGGATGGACTCACCCTGATCAACCATAGATTCGATGGTTCCGAGCGCTTCAATAATTCCAGTGAACATAATGTCTTCTCGTGTTCTGTATTATGACTTGTCGACAGCTAATTGGTAGGTCAACCGGATGTCTTCTGCTATATGTCTGATGTCGGTTAATTTCAAGTGCACCGCTGCACTTACCTGCGTATATTGCGGTAACGTCAGCATGGATACGCCTTTATCTCCCAACAGTTTAGGCGCCTGATAAACAATCAGCTCATCCACCAGGTTGTTATCCATAAACGCGCCGGCAAGTCCTGCACCCGACTCCACTAACACCTCGTTAATACCGCGTTCAGCCAATTCAACGAGCAACAGGTGTAGATCAATTTTCCCTTCTGCGGACAACGGTAACTGACACTGTTCAACGTCCTGACTGAACCCCGCTCGGAAATGCCGATTAATAAGCAGTACCGGATGTCCATCATTAAACATCAGCCAGTTTGGTGTGAGCTTTTCCTGTGAATCAATCACCACCCGTAATGGTTGTCGTACCGCAGATAGCGGATAATGCCCAAACTCGGCCTGTTCCGGCCGTACCAGCATACTCGGGTTGTCGGCAATCACCGTACCACTACCGGTAATTATGGCACAACTTTGCGCCCGCAGTCGCTGCACGTCACGCCGGGCGGCGGGTCCGGTGATCCATTTACTCTCTCCATTGGCCAGCGCTATTTTGCCATCCAGACTTACGCCCAGCTTGACCCTCACCCACGGCAGGCCCTGTTGCATCCGTTTGATAAATCCTGGATTAAGCGCCCTGGCCTGCTTAGCTAACACATCCTGCGTGACGGTAATTCCCGCAGCTTTAATACGTTCAATTCCGTTGCCGCTCACCTGTGGATTCGGATCGGTCATACCCACAACGACTCTCGCCACACCGGCTTTGATCAGCGCATCAGCGCAAGGCGGTGTGCGGCCAGTATGACTGCAGGGTTCCAGGGTAACATAGGCAGTTGCGCCGCGGGCGTTGTCACCCGCGGCAACCAGCGCATGCACTTCGGCATGCGGCGTGCCTGCCTGAATATGATACCCCTGCCCGATACAGATTTTATCCTTGACGATTACACAGCCAACACGGGGATTGGGAGAGGTGGTATAGCGTCCCCTGGCAGCCAGTTGAATGGCTTTTGCCATCCAGTATTCATCGGAGGCAGGGGTAGGGTTGAGGCATTGCATGGGATTTAATCCCCCAGTCTGGCTATCTCTTCACCAAACTCTTTAATATCTTCGAAAGAACGATACACCGAGGCAAACCGAACATAAGCCACTTTATCCAGTTCCTTTAGAGCGTCCATAATAAGGTTGCCCAGAAACTCGCTTTCAACTTCACGCTCGCCGGTTGCCCGTAGTGTGGATTTTAGCTGCAAAACACACTGCTCGATTTTTTCAGTGCTTACCGGGCGTTTTTCCAGTGCCCGTTGTAAACCTGCGCGCAGTTTGTCTTCGTTGAAAGGCTCGCGGGTACCATCGCGTTTGATTACCCGCGGCATCACCAGTTCGGCGCTCTCAAAAGTAGTAAAGCGTTCATGACATTCAGCGCACTCCCGGCGCCGGCGCACCTGATGTCCTTCAGCGACTAACCTGGAATCAATAACCTTGGTTTCTTCGGCAGAACAAAAGGGGCAATGCATAAACGCTCCTGCTTAGTAACCGGCTCAGCCAGTAACCACTGAGCCGCAATTCCTCGGATTAGGCGTATACCGGGAAGCGTGAGCACAACTCAACCACTTCTTTCTGAACGCGTTCAACCACGCTCTCGTCGCCCATGTTATCCAGTACGTCACAAATCCAGCCGGCAACCTGCTTGGCTTCGTTTTCGCCAAAACCACGACGGGTAATCGCTGGTGTACCAATACGCAAACCACTGGTCACAAACGGTGAACGTGGATCATTCGGTACAGAGTTCTTGTTAACAGTAATGTTAGCATGGCCAAGGGCTGCATCGGCATCTTTACCGGTAATATCTTTATCAATCAGATCTAACAGGAACAGGTGGTTATCGGTGCCGTTGGAAACGATTTTATAACCGCGCTCCTGCATCACGCTTACCATGGCTTTGGCGTTAGCAACAACCTGCTGTTGATAAGCTTTAAAATCTGGCTGCAGAGCTTCTTTAAACGCAACCGCTTTAGCAGCAATAACGTGACACAGGGGACCACCCTGATTACCCGGGAAGACTGAGCTGTTAAGCTTTTTGTAGATGGTTTCATCACCACAGGCAGACAGGATAAGGCCACCACGTGGACCAGCCAGAGTTTTATGCGTAGTAGTGGTTACTACGTGTGCATGTGGCAGTGGGTTAGGATATACCCCTGCAGCAACCAGACCCGCTACGTGAGCCATATCCACCAGCAGGAAAGCACCCACTTTATCGGCAATGGCACGGAAACGCTGCCAGTCAACAATCCCCGAGTAGGCAGAAAATCCACCAATAATCATCTTTGGCTTGTGCTCTTCAGCCAGCGCTTCAACCTGGTCGTAATCGATTTCGCCGGTTTCTTCGTTTAAACCATACTGCACTGCATTGTAGGTTTTACCAGAAAAGTTAACGCTGGCGCCGTGAGTTAAGTGCCCACCTTCAGACAGGCTCATCCCCAGTACCGTATCACCGGCGTTAAGCAACGCCATAAAGACTGCAGAGTTTGCCTGCGAACCAGAGTGCGGTTGCACGTTGGCATATTCCGCACCAAACAGTTGCTTGGCACGCTCAATGGCCAGGTCTTCAACAACGTCTACATGTTCGCAGCCACCATAGTAACGCTTACCAGGATAACCTTCGGCGTATTTGTTGGTTAACTGCGACCCCTGGGCCTCCATTACTCGAGGGCTGCAATAGTTTTCTGAGGCAATCAGCTCAATGTGGTGTTCCTGGCGTTGATTCTCTTTATCAATCGCTGCGGCTAATTCCGGATCAAAATCGGCAATGTTCATTTGGCGCGGTAACATGAAGGCTCCTTACTGCGTTTTGGGGTCGCGTAAAATCAGAGACGCATATTCTAGTCATTTTACGTGCTATGTATACTGCTTTGTGGCTGATTTATGACAAATCCGAACAGTAATAGCGCAAACTGGCTGTCAACGGCGGATTACAGTTGGCCTGTGCAGTCTGCTCAGATGCACAGGCCCGGCATGCAAAGAAAGCATGGCAGGCCTTGACCAGAAGGCGCTTAGTCTTTCTTTTCCAGTTGTTTTACACGGTCGAAAAGTTGTTCTAACTGGCGGTTGCGAACTGCATTTTTGCGCCATTCTCGATTTGTCATAGCCGGTTGACCTGATGAATAGACGCCAGGTTCTTTGATGTCACTGATTACCATGGTGTAACCGGTAATTTGCACTTTATCGCAAATGGTCAGGTGACCGCCAATACCGCAACCACCAGCAATAATGACATACTTGCCAATGGTCGCACTGCCAGCTATGCCAGTAGCACCACAAATGCAACTGTGATCGCCAATAATACAGTTATGGCCGATTTGCACCTGGTTATCAATTATCACATTCTTACCGATAATGGTATCGTCCAGGGCACCGCGGTCGATGGTACTGGATGCGCCAATCTGGCTGTCATCGCCAATGACCACCGAACCGGTCTGCGGAATGGATAACCAGGTACCCGCATCGTTGGCATAACCAAAGCCGTCGGCTCCAATCACTGTCTGGCTGTGAATACGTACCCGCTGACCAATACGAGCACCATGGTACACCGTGACATGAGGATGAATTACCGTACCGTTGCCAATGTGCGAGCCACGACTGATCACCGTGTGTGCACCAATCACCACATTATCGCCCAGCACTACGTCATCTTCGATAACGCAATACGGGCCCAGAGCTACGTTGTCACCCAGCTTGGCCGAGTCGGCGACAACGGCGGTTTTATGCTGACCTACCGCCACACCGGGCGTAGTGTCAAATATTTGTGCAATGCGGGCAAAGGCGGCATGGGGGTTATTATGCAATAAGCCGGGCAGCGGGCAATTTTCCGCTTCGTTGGGATGCAAAATAACGGCACCAGCCTCAGTCGACTGTAGTTGAGAACGATATTTACCGTTAGTTAAAAAAGAAATGTGAGAAGATGTTGCACTGCTCAGAGTGCTGACGCCGGATAGCATAACTGAACCGTCGCCATGGACATCACCACCAACCTGTTCAGCAAGTTGAGCTAAAGACAGCGCTTGAGGTTGTGCTGGCATGAAAAATCCTTCATTAATTCTGGGTGTACCCGACAACGTATGAAAGCGGCAATTGAGCCTGCCGGGCATTAAACCTGTTTCCGATAGGGGTAGTTTACAAAAAAAATCACCGGTTGGCTCACATGGGATTTAAAAAATACCACTTTGTACTAACCTATAAGCCGCAGACGCCTACCAAGTAGCTGCGTCTTTGATTACAATAGCGACTTTCTAAAAAGCCAGGACCAAGCATGTCACAATACGTATATACCATGCACCGGGTGGGCAAGATTGTGCCACCTAATCGTCAGATTCTAAAAGACATTTCACTGAGTTTTTTCCCCGGCGCGAAAATTGGCGTACTGGGCTTAAACGGCGCTGGTAAATCCACGCTGCTACGCATTATGGCCGGTGTTGACACCGAGATTGAAGGTGAAGCCCGTGCCCAGCCCGGCATCAATATTGGTTATCTGCCCCAGGAACCTCAGTTGGACGAAACCAAAGATGTGCGTGGCAATATTGAAGAAGCCGTGGCAGATGTTGCCCATGCGCTGAAACGCCTTGACGAAGTGTATGCCGCTTACGCCGATCCGGATGCCGACTTTGATGCCCTTGCCAAAGAGCAAGGCGAACTGGAAGCCATTATCCAGACCAAAGACGGACATAACCTGGAAAACGCGCTGGAACGTGCCGCCGATGCACTGCGTTTGCCACCGTGGGATGCCGATGTCAGCAAACTGTCTGGGGGTGAGCGCCGCCGCGTAGCGCTGTGTCGCCTGCTGCTGGAAAAACCCGACATGCTGCTGCTCGACGAACCGACTAACCACCTGGATGCCGAATCCGTCGCATGGTTAGAACGCTTCCTGCACGACTACGAGGGGACGGTAGTGGCCATTACCCACGATCGTTATTTCCTCGACAACGTGGCAGGCTGGATCCTGGAACTGGACCGTGGTCACGGCATTCCATGGGAAGGCAACTATTCAAGCTGGCTGGAGCAAAAAGAGGCGCGTCTTGAACAGGAAGAGCGCACCGAGAATGCCCGTCAGAAGTCCATCAAACAGGAACTTGAGTGGGTACGTACTAACCCCAAAGGTCGCCAGGCAAAGAGCAAGGCGCGTATGTCGCGGTTTGAAGAACTATCAAGTGGTGATTATCAGAAACGCAACGAAACTAATGAACTGTTTATTCCGCCGGGTGAGCGCCTGGGTGATAAGGTCATCGAAGTTGCGCACCTGAAAAAATCCTACGGTGATCGTGTCCTTATCGACGACATGACTTTCACGGTACCCAAGGGTGCTATCGTTGGCATTATCGGCCCCAACGGTGCCGGTAAATCGACCCTGTTCAGAATGCTTACCGACAAAGAACAACCAGACGCCGGCTCAGTCACCATTGGTGATACGGTTAAAATCGCCAGCGTTGAACAGTTCCGTGATCACATGGATGGCAACAATACTGTATGGCAGGAATTGTCCGACGGTCAGGACATCGTTCGTATCGGTAATTTTGAACTTAACAGCCGCGCCTATTGCAGCCGTTTTAACTTCAAGGGCACTGACCAGCAAAAATTCATCAAGGATTTATCCGGTGGTGAACGCAACCGGGTACATCTGGCCAAGCTGTTAAAAGCGGGTGGTAACGTACTACTGCTCGACGAACCGACCAACGATTTGGACGTAGAAACGCTGCGGGCACTGGAGAACGCTCTGTTGGAGTTCCCCGGCTGCGCCATGGTTATCTCGCACGACCGTTGGTTCCTCGACCGTGTTGCCACCCATATTCTCGATTACCGCGACGAAGGCAAAATTAACTTCTATGAAGGTAACTACAACGACTATGAAAGCTGGTTAAAAGCTAACTTCGGTCAGGATGTGGTTGAGCCACACCGATTGAAATACAAACGTATCAGTAAGTAAACCGGCCAAACATCAGGCTATGCACTACACTAATAACTGAGGGTGCATAGCCCGTTTGTAAAAACAGGAATCAGGTTTACCATGCAACAAGAAAAACGTTTTTTTCAACGGGTTGGCATTTATTTGTCAGGGCAACTTATTACCGCGCAGGGTCATATCATACCAGTAGAAGTCGTTGACGTATCATTGCAGGGATTGAGGGTGGCCCGGCTGCCTGCAGACGTTAGCTTGCCTGCAGTAGGCAAGGTCGGGCTTAACTTTAAGGCTAATGAAGACAGTCCGCTAATTTCTCTTAGCGGCGAAATAATCCGCCTGGATCAGTCGCCGGAGAACGGCGAATCAACCGAAGCCGGGATCCGCATTACCCATATCTCAATAGACGATTTAGGCTCACTACGGCGTTTATTGCTATTGAATAGCGGTCAGGACGACCTTGACACCACTGAGCTTGAAACCCTGGTCGGCAAGATCACCGCATCACTGTCATCGACCTAGGCATCGAGAGCCTCTAACGCATCACTCAGTTTGGTTACCGGGATCACAGTTAAACCCTCAATTTTGTTTTTCGGTGCATTGGCCTTTGGCACAATAGCTCGTTTAAAGCCGTGCTTAACCGCCTCACTTAAACGTTCACTACCGTTAGGTACCGGCCGGATCTCGCCAGCCAGCCCAACCTCGCCAAAGACTATCAGTTCACGGGGTAAAGCGCGGTTTCGGAAACTGGATATCATGGCGACGAGTAAAGCCAGGTCGGCGGCTGTTTCGCTAACCTTTACGCCACCCACCACATTAACAAACACATCCTGATCATTCATCTGCACATTGCCGTGGCGGTGCATCACGGCTAACAACATGGCTAACCGGTTTTGCTCGAGACCCACGGTGACGCGGCGAGGATTGTTGAGCTGGGAATAATCAACCAATGCCTGGATCTCAACCAGTAAAGGGCGGGTGCCTTCCCAGATAACCATTACCACTGAGCCCGGGGCCTGACTATCGCCGCGGCTAAGGAATATAGCAGAGGGGTTGCCAACTTCCTTAACCCCTTTGTCTGTCATGCCAAACACGCCGAGCTCATTGACTGCTCCAAAACGGTTTTTATGACTGCGCAAGGTTCTGAACCGTCCATCACTCTCCCCTTCCAGCATCATGGAGCAATCAATACAGTGCTCTAGCACTTTCGGCCCGGCCAGACTGCCGTCTTTAGTGACATGGCCAACAATAAACATCGCAATATGATGTTGTTTGGCAAAGCGGGTCAGGTACGCAGCACTTTCTCTAACCTGAGACACACTGCCCGGTGCCGACTGGACATCAGAGACATGCATTACCTGAATGGAATCAATAACCATCATCTGCGGCTTTTGCTTTAACGCCAGATCGCAAATCATTTCGACATTGGTTTCAGCTAGCATCATGAGCTTGTCATCGGGCAGGCCCAAACGCCTGGCGCGCATCGCTACCTGTTGCAGCGATTCTTCACCGGTCACGTAAAGCGCAGACTTAGTGGTTGCCTGCTGGCACATTACCTGCAGCAACAACGTACTTTTGCCTGCGCCCGGTGAACCACCTATTAAAATGGCCGAGCCGGGAACAATACCGCCGCCCAACACCCGGTCGAGTTCCTTCAGACCAGAGCTGAAACGAGGTAAATCCTCTACATTAATTTCATTCAGCGTCTGGATTTGACTATGGGTCTGACCGGCATAACCGGCAAAGTTACCTTTGACCGTGGATTTAGCCGGACTGACCACAAATTCAGAGATAGTATTCCAGGCTTTACATTCGCTGCACTGGCCCTGCCAGCGCGGAAATTCCGCACCGCAATCAGAGCATACAAAAGCTGTTTTTCGTTTCGCCATAAATCAATTGGTTTCTACAAATATAAGTATTATGATTTCGTTAACAAGGATGTGCTTCTGGTGTCAGAACCCATCACTTAGGGAACAGCAGAATTACCTCCACGTTAATGTAGTCAGTTATTTTGCCGATAAGTCGTTAATATACTAAAAAGCCGTCAGGGACACAGCAAAACCTCGCATGAATCAGGATTTATCGCAGTACGCGCAGATAATAGAACAACTGAAACCTATGGTAAAAGAACCCGAGTTCAATCAGGTGCTTCAGCAGGTTGCTTCTCATATTGCCAAAGAAAAGCGCTTTTTGATAAAAATGGAAGTAAAGCGACTGGCGCGCCCCTGCATGCGAGCCATCGATTTACGCGGTCAGGTAGATGGAGAATGCCGACTGTACGAATACGATGGCATCAAGCATTATCTGGATGATGTGGCGATAGAGGTATTTGAACAACAGGTTCGGATGTTTGGTTTGTACTGCTTTGGCGTATATGAAGCGGTAATGGCCACTGAGAATAACTTTCGGGTTATTCGTGAAAAGGCCGAAGCCCGCAACGAGCATGACACAGAGCTACCGGAAAAAAGCAGTAATAGTCTTTCGCAGTTTGATGTGCCCAATATTAATTTGTTGAACTACGCTAAGCGTAATGAAGAACGCATGAACTTTGCGGTGGCACTGGAAGTTTTCACTGAAAGCAATAACAGTCTACGTGCTACCAGCGTGGATATTTCCGCCAAAGGCATGAAGATAAAACTTTCAAAAGAGCAACTCTTTAAGCCAGGCGAAAAAATTGGCGTGTATTTTCGCGGCCTTGAAACCGAATACTCGCTGGATAAAAAAATGGCTATTAAGTACCAGGTAGTCAGTATTTCCCGCAAAAAAGAGTTTCAGTTTCTGCAAATGAAACGGTTGCAGGACACCCCCAACGGCCACTTCGACCAGTTCATCGACAAGTTCATCCACGGCAACAAACGGCGCTACAAGGTGAATATGGATAATACTATAGACGCCATTATGAATAAGTCCTGCGAGCAGTACTTCTCGCCCAGTTGTCCGACCCTGCCTGTGTTTATCGAAGTTAAAGAAGGCCGGGCGCTGGCACGATTTGCCATGGCCAACGATTTAAACCGCCATATTCTGAGCTACTGGAATGACGAAGACGATGAATTGCGTCTCGGTTATTTACTTACCGGCGACCGTTTAAAACAATTAATTCAAAGTAAACATGAAGCCCCGGCGCTATATGTATACAGCTTTAACCATATTCAGAATGGCAAAATTTATTTCTATTCCGCTTCTAGTGACGAACTGGCTCGTCACCCGGCGCTGAGTGAATTGTTTATTGGCTTTGGCGCCAGAAAAGTCAGTTGGCGTGTTTTCAAATTAGGGATTGTGAAAGTATCGCCCGAGGATGCTTACGCGCCGCTGTCGTTACCCGACGATGTAGGCACTAAAGTTAAGCGCCAGAATGCTAAACCAGCTCCTCGCCTGATGGCGCGGTTACAAAATCTGGCTTACGCTGTACAGATAACCGATATAACCTCCGACCGGGAACAGTTACAGTTCAGTCAGATTAAAATTGACCGCGCACAATTAAAAGCCTTAAAACTATTTGGGCATGCCCGCAATCGCCCGCCGGCAGAGATAAAAGCGTTCCGTTATAAATTTCAGGAACAGCGCATGGAAACCCGCTATTTATTGCGCACCGCGGTGCAGGTCGTAGCCAGAGGGCAAGTCATTAACGGTATTAGTGAAGATATCTCGATTAACGGCCTGCGCATAGAAATCGACGGCGAATATTTTGGCGATCTGAATATGCGGGTGTTGGTTAGCCTGCCCAAGTTACAGGAACTGACCAGCAAGTTTGATGTCAGTGATTTACACTACCGGGTCGTTCACATCAGTGGTGATAAAAATGTGCTGCATTTACGTTCGGTTGCCGGTGAAGATGGCTTGCCGGCACGCCGCTTTTTTGCCGAACTGATAAAGAGCAACAAATCCTCACTCAAAACCTATCCTGATGAAGAAGAAATTCCGGGCATTGGCCATGCATTACGCTGTATGAATGCCAAGACCCCTTCTACCCTGGCTTTTGTTTTGTCCAAGGTAGGCGGGCGCTATTTACCTCAGGTAGGGGTTTTAGGCAATGCCGCAAATCCACGTCTGAAAACGCTGTTTGGTCATTTTGCCGAACAGCGTAAAATGAACCTTGAGGTGTTCTTCCGCGATCGATCGCTGGATGCGCCCTTCATACAACAATCCATCAAGCAGGTAAAAACTGAACATCAACCGGTGACCCGCGAAATTTTCGTGGCCTTCCGCCCGGCTGAAAAAGAACCGGCTGACGCTATCGACGCGCGCTATGATCACCGATTCAGCTCCGAAGAATCCCGTCAACAATTTATTGAGAATGCCCTGACGACCGGTCAGTTTATTGCTATGTCCGTTACCGTCACAGTTACCGGTAAACCCGATTTGGAAATGTTGCAATCAGAAATTAATTACATCGGCGTGTATGCCATTCACCGGGCAAAAGAGCTCGAAGAACGGTTGTGGAGTATTGGTGCATGCGTCCATGCCGTAGACATCACCGATCAGGTATTGCTAAGGTTTGGCTTCGATGAGCATCGCATTGCCGAAAACCATAAAACGCCCAGTCAGCACGCCATTGAGCCTGGCGGCATCAAGGCGTTACTGAAGAGTTAGACCGTTTAATTCTATTGTAAGTAGGTTAACAGCGCGTCCAGACCGGAATAGCGGATTGCCACGTCGGCCTGAGCATTGACCACCGGCTTGGCTTCAAAGGCAACACCTAACGCCGCCACGCCCATCATTTTAAGATCATTAGCACCATCGCCCATGGCGACTGTCTGGGCCATTGGGATATCCCAACGGCGGGCGAGTTCCTCTACGGTTTCGGCCTTTACCTGGGCATCGACAATCCCCCCCACTACCCGGCCGGTGAGTTTGCCATCCAGTTCTTCCAGGACGTTAGCTCGCGATGCATCCAGCCCCAGGCGATTTTCAAGATAACCAGCGAAATAGGTAAAGCCTCCCGAAGCAATGGCAATTTTCCAGCCATGCTGTTGCAGCACTTGCAGTAAGTTTTGCAGACCGGGCATTAACGGAATGCTGTCGCGGATCTGTTTAAGCTGACTCACTTCCACGCCATCCAGGCAGTCTACCCGGGAGCGCAGACTCTCAGCAAAATCAAGCTCACCACGCATGGCTTTTTCGGTGACCGCGGCAACTTGTTCACCAAGGCCCGCAAGCTTGGCGATTTCATCAATACACTCAATTTGGATAACAGTGGAATCCATATCCATCACCAACAGCCCCGGCTGTGTTAACTGCGGTGTGTTGCCACGCAATGCCACCTCACAATGACAGGCCTTTGCGGCGCCATCGAGCAGATCATGCAGGGTCTGCGTAGTGGCATCAACCGATTCAACATCAAAGCTAATTGCAGTGCCGGCAATCAAAGCGCTGTGGGAGTGCAGCGTAAAACTACCAAGCTTCACCGCTGGAGCAAGATGTTGGGCTATCGTTGCGAGCTGTTCCAGCGTTAATGACTGACCGCTAACGATAAGTTGCTGAACAGATTGCTCGTGCGCCTGAACTGCGAGTCCGGTGCACGATTGATCCCAGCGAAGATTCTGATATTCTGCCAACGTAGCTGAAAGAAAGGCTGCGCTGGTCAATTGTTCTGTACTAAGCGTTGTTAATTCCAAAGGGCGAGTTCTCATTACTTGAGTTAGCTAATAGTCCGATCCTAACGGATACGCCGCGTTTGGGAAATGCATAGTTAGACTAAGTTGCACATTTTTAATCTTATAAAAGGTATTGCATTGCGCCGTATTACGTTCTCAACTGCCCACCGGCTTATTCTGATGACCTTACTGATAACCGGTTTGTTTATCGCAGTAATGGTTGCCGTGACCACACACATGGGTCAGTCGTCGCCAGCAGAAGATCCCCTGGGGCGTCACTACGAGAGGCTCATTCGCCCGGCAGTCGCAGAGTTAAACCTGGCTGAACTCAACCGTGTACTGGCCAGTATGGCCGAGGATAATCACATTCTTCGTGCCACGGTATTTTCAGCGTCCGGCGAACGTTTAGCACAACAAGGCGTAACCACTTTATTACCGCAGTTGATGCGGAAAGAGCCACTTCGTACCAGCTACTTGGTGCCGGTAAAACAGGGTAATCAGGTACTTGGTTATTTACACTGGGTGCGGGAGCCAAACAACGCGAAATAATTGGCCGAAGTCTGTTCTGCAACAGCTTCAGGTGCTATACCTTTCAAATCTGCCAGGGTAGAAGCCACCTCACCAATAAACTGCGGCTCATTACGCACACCCTGCCGACCCGCTATGGGCATATCCGGTGCGTCGGTCTCCAGTAACAGATACTGCAATGGAATATTTGCCACGGTTTGCCGGGTTTTCTGTGCCCGCGGGTAGGTAATGGTGCCGCCGATCCCCAGTTTAAATCCCGCTTTAATATACTGCCTGGCGACCTGCTCACTGCCGGAAAAAGCGTGGATAACCCCACCGTGAATAAAACGGCTGCGTTTTAAAGACTCCAGTAATAAATGATGAGAACGGCGATGATGCAAAATAACCGGCAAAGACTGTTCGCTGGCCACCTTAAGTTGAGCTTCAAATAAAGCTTGTTGGGCATTAAGCGGAGTTTCTATAGTGCTATCAATGCCAATTTCACCAATGGCTACCGGCATTATCCTGGTGGTTTTCAGCAATTCCCGGAGGGTCGCAAGTGCACTATCCGGATCGTCAGGAAAGAAATACGGATGCAGGCCAAACGCGACATCCAGTTGCGTGTTGTCGGCCGCCATTTTTTGCTGACGCTGCCAGCCTGATAACGTTGTGCCGGGGATCAATATTCGCTCAACGCCCTGCTTAACGGCACGGTTCAGTACGGCCTGCCAGTCTGGTTCAAACTCAGGAAGATCCAGATGGCAGTGCGAATCAATCATAGGTAACCGTCGGGCTAGGGCATTAACCGCTGGGTCTTCCAGCTGTTATCAGCCTGTTTGGTATACTCGAAGCGGTCGTGCAAGCGGTCTTCACCGCCCTGCCAGAATTCAATTTGATGGGGAATCACTTTGAAACCGCCCCAAAAATCCGGCAAGGGGATTTCCTTTTTAGCGAACTTTTCTTTCATCTGATGAAACTGTGTCATCAGCAGTTCGCGGCTGGAGATAGGCTGGCTCTGCTGGGACACCCAGGCAGCCAACTGTGAATCTTTCGGTCGGGATAAAAAATATTTAGCGTTTTGCGCCGTGGTAAGTTTTTGTGCGGTGCCACAGATACGCACCTGACGCTCCATAAAAAACCAGGGAAAATGCAACGAAATACGAGGATTGTCACGCAGTTCTTTAGCCTTACGACTGCCCAGGTTGGTATAAAACACAAACCCTTCCTGGTCGTAATCTTTCAGCAAGACAATGCGTTGCGACGGCTGACCTTCGGCATCAACCGTAGCGACAGTCATGGCAGTAGGATCCGGGATCCCCGCATCAATTGCGGCGCCCAGCCACTGTTTAAACAAGTCTACCGGATGGTCGGTTAAATCACTATCGGTTAAATGCCCCTGACTGTACTGACGACGCATATCAGCGATACTCATATTCACTACCTGCTTAATTAATCTTCACCATAGCCTAAAGAACGCAGAGCCCGTTCATCGTCGGCCCAACCGGATTTCACTTTCACCCACAGTTCCAGGAAAACCTTATTATCGAACAACCGCTCCATATCCAGCCGCGCCTGTTCGCCTATGGTTTTTAAGTGCTTACCGCCTTTTCCGATCACCATGCGTTTTTGAGTTTCACGCTCAACGAGGATCAGACCGTTAATTCGGTAAACGCCATTTTCGCCCAGCTTAAACTGCTCAATTTCAACCGTGGTTGAATAGGGCAGCTCATCACCGGTATAGCGCATCAGCTTTTCACGGATAATTTCGGCAGCCATAAAACGGCTCGAACGGTCGGTAATATAGTCTTCAGGGAAATAAAACTCACTGGCTGGCTGGCGCTGACGAACTAACTCACGCAGCACCTCTACCTGTTTGCCCTGCTTGGCACTAAGTGGAATAATTTCATCAAACTGGTGCTTTTGCGCCAACACCTGTAAATGGGCTATAAGGGCCTCGGGATCGGCCACTTTATCCTGTTTGTTTACCACCAGAATACAAGGCAAACCGGATTGCTGCACGCGGCTTAGTACCAACTCATCATCGCTGGTCCAGCGGGTACCTTCCACAACAAACAGGATAAGGCTCACTTCGCCCAGTGAACTGGTTGCCGCGCGGTTCATTAAACGGTTGATGGCACGCTTCTCTTCACTGTGTAAGCCCGGCGTGTCCACATACACAGTTTGACAATCCGCTTCGGTATCAATCCCTAAAATCCGGTGTCGGGTGGTTTGCGGCTTACGGGAGGTAATACTTACTTTTTGCCCGAGTAAACGGTTTAACAGCGTGGACTTGCCCACATTTGGTCGACCAACAATGGCAACCAGGCCGCAGCGGGTTTTAGGTTCTGGGATGTCTGGCAACTGCTGGTCAGTCATTGTCTAATTTCTCCAGCGCGTTCCGTGCGGCTTGTTGTTCGGCCTTTCGCCGACTTGTTCCCGTTCCTTTCATAGGCTTGCCCAGCGTTTCTATCTGGCAGTGCACCACAAAAGTCTGGTCATGATCCTTGCCGCTGATATCGACCACTTCATAAACTGGTAACGGCAGCTTTCGGGACTGTAAAAACTCCTGCAGACGGGTTTTAGCGTCTTTAGGATGTTCGTTCGGATCGAGCTTATCGATGCGGCTTTGCCACAAGCGCAGAATGACTTCTGTGGTGGTTTCCAGGCCAGCTTCAAGATAGATGGCTCCAAGGATGGCTTCCATAGCATCAGCAATAATAGAACTGCGTCGATGACCGCCACTTTTAAGCTCGCCCGGACCCAGCATCAATAACCCTCCAACGTCGGCCTCACGGCCAAGCTCGGCCAGCGTATCGCCTTTTACCAGTGTGGAGCGCATGCGGGTTAGTTTGCCCTCAGGCACGGTTGGAAAGCGCTTAAACAGCGCCTGCGCCACTACCATCCCCAGTACGGCGTCGCCCAGAAACTCCAGGCGTTCGTTATGTTGCTTAGCAGCACTGCGATGGGTCAAAGCCTGTTGGAGTAACTCATCATTACTAAACTGGTAGCCAAGTCGCTCGGACAATCTGGCATAGCGATCGATTCCGATCATTATTGAATGCCACCTACCCGGCTAAAGCGAACACCTGACGGTACCCATGAAGGTAACCAGCTGTCAGACGCGCGCTCAAATTCAAAACTAATCCAGATAGCCACTGCTTTACCCACCAGGTTTTCATCCGGAACAAAGCCCCAGTAACGGCTGTCCCGGCTGTTATCGCGGTTATCACCCAGCACAAAGTACTGATTGTCAGGCACAATCCATTCGTTCATTTTGGTGCCAGGCTGAGTATAAAAGTTAGATGGATGCGCCTCTGAGATAGGATGCTGCAGAATGTCGTGTTCCACGTCACCGAGGGTCTCGGTGATACGTTTAAGCGGCGCCAGATTTTGCACAAACTCGCCACCGCTGACGAACGCCTGAGGCATTGCCTTAAATTCCGCACAATTCTGGCCGTTATCACAGGCTGGCTTAATGAATATTTGTTTATTGCGATAAATAACGGTATCGCCTGGTAATCCAACCACACGTTTAATATAGTCTATGGAGGGATCTTCAGGAAACTTGAAGACTATAACATCACCACGCTCGGGCGTGCCGGTTTCAATAAATTTATGTCGGAACACCGGGTCTTTAAGACCGTAGGCATACTTTTCAACCAGAATAAAATCCCCCACCAACAGGGTCGGCATCATTGAACCTGATGGGATCTGGAATGGTTCATACAAGAACGACCGAAGAACCAGCACAAAAGCGATTACCGGGAAAATTTGTTGTGCCGTATCTACAATATACGGCAACTTTTCCTCTGGCGGCAAGGCCGATTCGCCATTTCCCGAGAGTGCCATACCGCGAGCCTTCCTCTTAGGCGCAAACGCCAATGCGTCCACCAGCCAGATTAATCCCGACCCCAGAGTCAACACCACCAACAAAATTGAAAAATAATTTGCCATTACTTAGATACCTTAAGTATTGCAAGGAATGCGTCCTGCGGAAGTTCCACATTACCCACCTGCTTCATCCGTTTCTTACCTTCCTTTTGCTTCTGCAACAGCTTCTTCTTACGACTTACGTCACCGCCATAACATTTAGCAATAACGTTTTTACGTAACTGTTTCACCGTGCTTCGGGCAATAATATGGTTACCAATGGTGGCCTGGATAGCAATATCAAACATCTGACGTGGGATTAGCTCACGGAGCTTTTCAACCAGATCCCGGCCCCGGTACTGCGCATTATCTCGGTGAGTAATCACTGCCAGGGCATCCACCCGTTCACCGTTGATCAGAATGTCCAGACGCACCATGTCTGAGCTGACAAACTTCTTAAAGTTATAATCCAGCGAGGCGAAACCACGACTGGTCGACTTTAAGCGGTCGAAAAAGTCCAGCACTACCTCTGCCATCGGCAACTCGTAGGTTACCGCAACCTGTTTGCCGTGATAACTCATGTTGACCTGATTACCGCGCTTTTCAACGCACAACGTAATAACACTACCGAGGTATTCCTGGGGAACCAGAATATTGGCTTCTACGATCGGCTCACGAATTTCTTCAATATCATTCACTGCTGGTAACTTGGAGGGGTTATCCACCTGCATAACAGTGCCATCGGTTTTAAGTACTTCGTAGTTTACGGTTGGCGCAGTCGTGATGAGGTCAAGATCGTATTCACGCTCCAGGCGCTCCTGAATGATTTCCATATGCAGCATGCCGAGAAAGCCGACGCGGAAACCAAAGCCCAATGCCGCGGAGCTTTCCGGCTCGTAGAACAATGAGGCATCGTTAAGGCTTAGTTTCGCCAGCGCATCACGAAAATCTTCGTAGTCGTCAGAGCTTACCGGGAACAAGCCGGCATAAACCTGCGGCTTAACCTTTTTAAAACCAGGTAACATCTTCTCGGCAGGCGCTTTGGCGGTAGTAATGGTATCGCCTACCGGCGCACCATGAATTTCTTTAATACCGGCAATAATGAACCCTACCTCACCGGCTCGCAACACTTTACGCTCCAGTGGTTTAGGGGTAAACACACCAATTTTATCGGCCTGATGCACCTGCCCGTTCGACATGATCTGAATCTTGTCTTTAACGTTCAACTCACCTTCAACGATGCGCACCAGTGACACCACCCCCTGGTAGTTATCAAACCAGGAATCAACGATCAGCGCTTTCAGCGGTGCATCAATGTCGCCTTCCGGCGGTGGGATCTGCTTTACAATCACTTCCAGCACATCTTCAATACCAATACCGGTTTTCGCCGAACATCGCACGGCTTCCACGGCATCGATGCCAATAATATCTTCAATTTCTTCGGCTACCCGCTCAGGCTCAGCCTGCGGTAAGTCAATTTTGTTCAGGATCGGCACCACTTCCATGTCCATATCGATAGCGGTGTAACAGTTAGCTACGGTCTGGGCTTCAACGCCCTGTCCGGCATCAACCACCAACAGCGCCCCTTCACAGGCCGCGAGGGACCGGGAAACCTCGTAACTGAAGTCGACGTGGCCGGGGGTATCGATAAAGTTAAGCTGGTAAGTTTCACCATCTTGGGCTTTATAATCGAGCGTTACGCTCTGCGCTTTAATGGTAATTCCCCGCTCTCTTTCCAGATCCATGGAGTCAAGAACCTGTGCTGCCATTTCACGTTCGGTTAATCCACCACAATGTTGGATCAAACGGTCTGATAACGTCGACTTACCATGATCAATGTGCGCAATAATAGAGAAGTTGCGAATGTGCGTATGCTGCATAATGCTTGGAAATTACCTGCAAATTGTTACGTTTAAACGTCTGGCGGGTGATAAACGATTACAATGACGTGTTCGGCCAGACACCTTCAAGGGTGCGGATTTTACCTACTTATTGGACTAAAAGCGAATATCACAGCAACAAATCGTCGCCGTTGCCTGCAAACAACTGACCGCCCCGATTAAACCGGTTGTGCTTTGTCGTCGACCCGACTGACAATAACCGGCTCAAAGCGGGCAGTTTTGGCCTGCGCCATATACCGCGCGACCAACCGCACACTGCCGCCTGAGAACAGTATAGCCACAGCGAATACTGCCAATTCGTGCCAGTTTGTCAGTTGATTCAATCCAATCACGCCACCAATCAGGGTAACCAGAGGCACGATATAAACCAGCCAGGAAGCCAGCAGGACTTTTTGTTCAGGGATCCCGATCACCACCACATCGCCGGTCTTAACCGGCAATGGACTGCGCAGGGTCAATGTTTGCTGGCGGGGCGTGAACGCCTTGGCTACGGCGCTGGTGCCGCAATCGGCACTGACCTGACACTGACTGCAGCCAGTCTTCACCGACGCGCTGACCGTAATTAAATCGTCTTCCACACCAATGACCGTTGCCGTTTCAGTAATCACGTTACTCTCCGGCCGCACCAATCGAATGGGCAATTTCGTAGGCAGTTTGAGGCGGGATCTTGCCAATGATAGTGATTTGCACCTGACCATTCGTTAACGATAAAAACGTGTTGGTTGAATGGCGCAGCACCACGTCAGAGTCGAGTGAATCCTGGGCCGGTTGCACATAAACCGATACATCTACCATGCCATCACTGAACAGTTTGTATTCTACCACCTGACCAGTCATGGCCAGGCGCCGGGTTTCTCGCTTGATTTCATCCATTCCCACCGGCAAAAATTTCACTTCCCACTGGTGCTGACGGGGTTTTGGCGTCATGGCAACTGCGCCAGGCAGGGCTTGCGGGTTAATTCGGGAAAAATACGGTGCCGGTTGCTCGCTGACATTCACGGCAGTCACCTGGATTTGCTCCAGCAACGACCCCTGCAAATCAACCATATCCATCTTTAACAACATGCCAGTTTCTTCGTCGAGCCATACCTGATAGTTGTAACGCTTGTTATCGCGACTGACAATGCGCAACTGCTGCGCAGCCCGACCGGAAACCCGGGTGCGGCCGATAGTAATAAACTGATAAGCATCGGTCAGTGCTGCCGGGTCATACAACAAATCGCTTGGCAGCGGCCCACTGATAGCGCTGGCGTATATGCTGTAAGGCTGTACATCCGGCTCGAACACGCTGACCACGTTACCAAGCCGGATCATTTCCTGACCTGGTCCGTTTTGCAGATTGAGTTGCTCTGCTTCCAGGCCATCTTCCAACACGGCATGTCGCCACAAGTATGGCGTCATTTCCTGACCGGCTCTGGTGAGCACAAACGACACTTCAAAATTGGACTTGCGGTTTATTTCCGCTAAGCGTTCCAGCCATTCTAAACCGCTTAGGTTTTGACGTGGAACATCAGCGAGATCAAGATTTGGCTCGGTTATCTTTTCAGGCTCGCTTTGCGAGCCTTCCTGAGCCTGAATGACCGCAGGCGCGGCAGAAATTAAGGTAGTTAGAAACAACAAACGCACTGCCCGGGCAGTGCGTTGCTTTACGTCAATGAATGCTTGCATAGTAGTTAAGGCTGATTAGGCTCAGATTCCGTTGCCTGTTGTGACTGTTCTTCTGCCTGTTTAAGTTTTAGCTGCTGCTCATGATCGGCTAGCAATGCATTAATCTGGCGGCGCTTCTGCAACAGTGCGTCGGTATCGCCTGAGCGATTGTTAGGTACCATATTGCTTTGTTCAAGGCTCACCGGTGCCATGCCCGTTTGTGGCATACCAGGGATTACAGGAGTCTGGAACGTTGTAAATGGCTCTTCCGCAGCTGGTTGCTGATTGACCTGCTGCACGCCCAGGATTACCGCAGCAGCCACGGACGCTGCCACAGCCAGTTGTCCGGACTGACGGAGGAATGGTACTACCTTATTCACCACTGGCAGCGACTTCCATCTGGACTTCGGTGCTAACACTGTTGCCTCTTGCTCCAGCGCGGCTGCAACCTGGGCAGTAATATCGAATTCCGGCATCACCGACGCTTCTTTACGTAAGCCACTACGAATTACATGGTAGCTACGCCATTTTGCCAGTGATTCACTATCGTTTTTAATGCTGTCAACAAACCAGCTGTCATCGAGTTCGCCGTCCATAAAAGCCGATAATTTTTCGTGTTGCTGCGTCATAAAGTACTTTTCCTGGTTACGCCTTAATTACTGTTCATCGTTATAAGGCAACCTTGTCATATTCTACTGTACCCGATCCTGACCCTAAAGCTCAATATCAGGTTTCCAGTAATGGTTGAATGACCTTATCAATAGCTTCCCGTGCTCTGAATATCCTGGAACGTACTGTTCCTACAGGACAAGCCATTACATTGGCAATTTCTTCGTAACTCAGCCCCTCTATTTCCCGCAAGGTAATTGCCATTCGTAAATCATCTGGCAATTTTTCCATGGCTCGAAACAAAGTCGCCTCTAATTCGTCCGACAGAACGCTACGTTCGGGAGATGAATGCTCCTTCAGTGCATCACTGCCATCATAATAGTCCGCTTCTTCAGCATCGACATCATTGGCGGGCGGCTTACGCCCGATAGCCACCAAATAATTTTTGGCGCTGTTCACGGCTATACGATATAACCAAGTGTAAAATGCGCTGTCGCCCCTGAAATTGGGTAACGCACGATACGCTTTAATAAACGCATCCTGCGTGACGTCTGCCACATCCCCGGTGTTTTTCACATAGCGCGAAACCAAATGCATTACTTTATGCTGATAGCGCGTTACCAGCAGATTAAACGCGTTTTTATCGCCTTGCTGAACACGTTCAACCAACTGTTGATCAGTTATTTGCTCGCTCATTCGAGCCATTTCTCCTACCGACTAATTCCCAAATAGCTCATGCAAGCAATTGAGTAGACTTCGCATATTTTAAAAAGTTCGCAAAGAATGTGATCTTTTTTTCTTTTCTCAAGCCAAACACCCAAAATATCGGTAAAATAATTGCCATAAAGACGTTTATTCTTTTACGTTTGCGTCGAGTTTTATTAGACTTTCCGAAAATCACGCATTGTGACCCTTACATTACATGAATTCAAATGCTTCTTCACCTGTAACACCGGAGCAACCTGCTGACGCTAACGTTGAGCACAGTTGTGATGTTTTAATTATCGGTTCTGGCGCGGCGGGCATGAGCCTTGCCCTATCACTGGCCAATTATTGTCGCATTATTCTGCTTAGTAAAAGTGATTGTAACGAAGGTTCCACCCGTTACGCTCAGGGCGGCATTGCAGCGGTGTTTGACGAGCGCGACTCCATTGAGTCCCATGTCCAGGATACACTGGAAGCGGGCGCTTATCTTTGCGATGAAGACGTTGTCCGTTTTACCGCGCAGAATGCCAAAAGCGCCATGGAATGGTTAATCGAGCATGGTGTGCCTTTTGACCAGGAACAGACCGATAACGGCGAAAATCGCTATCACCTCACTCGTGAAGGCGGTCATAGCTTCCGGCGCATCCTGCACGCAGCTGATGCAACCGGCGAAGCCCTGCAAATTACCCTCAACGAAGCAGTATCCCAGCACCCTAACATCCATATTTTTGAGCGTTACAACGCCATTGATATGATCAAAAGTCAGGAAAACCCTAACCGCTGCAAAGGCGTGTATGTGTGGAACCGTAAGCGGGAACAGGTCGAAGTGATCCGCAGCCGGTTTATAACTCTGGCCACCGGTGGAGCCAGCAAGGTTTACCAGTACACCTCGAATCCGGATATTGCCAGTGGTGATGGAATTGCCATGGCGTGGCGGGCGGGGTGCCGGGTCGCCAACATGGAATTTAACCAATTCCACCCTACCTGTTTGTTTCACCCCCAGGCTCGCAATTTTCTGATTACCGAAGCATTGCGAGGCGAAGGCGCCCGTCTGGTTCACGCTGACGGTACGCCATTTATGGAAAAGTTTGATGAACGCAAAGACCTCGCTCCGCGGGATATTGTTGCACGTGCCATCGACTACGAAATGAAACGACTAGGCGCTGACTGCATGTATCTCGACATTAGTCATAAACCCGCCGACTTCATAGTAAAACACTTCCCGAATATTTATCGAAAATGCCGCTCCCTGGGCATCGATATCACCCGCGAGGCCATTCCGGTTGTTCCGGCAGCCCACTACAGTTGCGGCGGTGTCATGACCGATTTAAATGCACGCACCGACCTGGATAACGTTTACGCAGTAGGTGAAGTGGCTTATACCGGTTTACACGGTGCCAACCGTATGGCATCAAATTCACTGCTGGAATGCATCGTATTTGCCCGCTCAGCGGCTGAGCATATTCTTTCCCGACTGGATGAAACGCCGGCTGAAGAATCCATCCTGCCATGGGATGAAAGTAAGGTCAGTGACTCTGACGAAGAGGTTATTATTCAGCATAACTGGCATGAGTTACGCTTGTTTATGTGGGATTACGTGGGCATTGTGCGCACCACCAAACGGCTGGAGAGAGCAATACGCCGGATTAAGTTACTGGAACAGGAAATCAGTGATTACTATTCCAACTTTCGGGTCAGCAATAACTTACTGGAGCTACGTAATCTGGTGACCGTCGCTGAGCTGATAGTCCGCTGCGCCATGCAGCGTCAGGAAAGTCGCGGACTGCATTACAATCAGGATTACCCTGAACGGGCAGAAAATGCTACGCCCTCCATTTTAACTCCCATGCCGTCTAATTCCTCACCGCAACCGGGTGATTTAACCAGCTTCGAACATTAAACACTGGCGGTAGTGCTGTCAGCCAATCTGACCGGTGAAGTAGGTTTCCGCCTGTTCCCGGTCGGTTGAAACCAGCGCGAAATTGGTACTTTCTTCGCTTTGTTCACAGACTAGTAAGGCCTTTGCAGGCACAAACATCGGCCTTTTAAACGCTAATCGCACTGCTTTGCCATTCAGCTCGGCCAGCTTATCCAGCGCGGAAATGGCCTGTGCGCCGCTGTACATGCCATGAACAATTGCCCGTTTAAAACCAAACAGTTTTGCCGTCAGAGTACTTAAGTGAATTGGATTAACATCGCCGGACAGTTTCGCATACCGGCGTACCATAGCGGCATTGAAGGCTAATTCTGTAATGTCTGATGATGTTTCACCTGGCGCGGTAATGTCACTCTCGTAGGCGGGCAACGGGCCAGGCTTCAATGAGGTTTGCATCAGATACGTGCCGGTTGCGCTATATACTCGCTGGCCGCGCTGATTGCCGGTAACAGTAACGTCTACGGCCAAACCACGGCGATGCTGATAGACGGTGCCAAACCGGGCCACCAACTCGCAAGGGATATCTGTGCGGCATTCGGCATACTCATCTACGCGGTTCTGCAAGTGCACCAGTCCCAGTAGTTTGAACGGGCTTTTGCCATGGGTCAGCAAACGCAACTGCAACGAAAGACCGCGCACCTGCCAGTAGAACGGATGCATCCTGACCGGGTTTCCCCAAGCCACTAATTTACAGTATTTTTGGTAGTGACGTGCACTGGGTAAGAAGGTCTGCCATAACACCGGGGCACGTTGCAAGCCTTCCAGTGATGACGGCGTAATATCAGCGGCTTTTTTAAACCCAGCCCGCAAATAAAGTCCTAACATTCAAAGTTGTCCTTGCCTAAACACAATCCTGGCGAGTCGGCGGAAATCCTCGTCCTGAACCTGCCAGGGGAAAAGCCAGCAGGATTCAAACCGCTGCGACTGCTTAAAGTACCGTACCAAATACAATGCCCCCGGAAGCAGCTTTGAGCGCGGGCTGATTTGCCAGTTGCCAGGGTTATCCTGACAGCCGTCGATAACCGTATACCCTTCACCGGCTTCATCGACAATCCAGGATTGTGGGTAAAGTTCGCCGTTCAGAGGCCAGAACATTACCAGGCATAAACTGACACATCCACTAACCATCGCCCACCAGAGCGTAGTAGTTAACACTATGATAATCACTGCCGCCACGCTGGCCAGCACCCATCGAAACACTGACTGGCGCACCGGCGGTTGCAGAATAACGCTATACTTTGACCCGGTTAACAATTGTATCGACCATCCTGGCCAGTTCAGGATCCTGACAGGCCTGATGGCCCATAAACCAGGCAAACAGATCCGGGTCGTCACAGGTCAGTAACCGTTCAAAGGTTTCCTTGTCCTGTTCAGACAGATCGTTAAACGCTTCTTCAACAAATGGCTGTAACAGTACATCCAGCTCCAGCATGCCGCGGCGGCAGGCCCATTTCAATCGTGCATAACGTTTTGCAGTAAACATAACCGGTTGATTGTATGAAATAGTCATGGTGGCAAATATAACACGGTTAGAGACAGGTTGATACTGGCCAGAAGGCGCCACTTTACAAGATAGGGATTGTACTACCGTTTACCCAAGGGTCAGTATTGGCGCGCTATCCAGTGGCTATTATCCGGCCCGTGGCGCGAGACTTGACCGACTCGGAACAACAAGTAACCACCCCCTTGATCTTCTGGCCGGTGCCCCTCATATACACCAGCAGATTAGTTAAAACATCAGGCGTTAATATCACTATGCAATCGTACTCCCCACTCCCCCCTAAACTGGATGCTTTTCCCGATAATTTAGTCGTGGCTTTACCATCGATGGCCTGTGTGGGTGTCAGTGGCGATGATGCCAAAACCTTTCTGCATAGTCAGTTGACCATTGATGTGAATAAGATGACTGAGGCAACCGTGCGACGCAGCGCACACTGTGATTTTAAAGGCAAAAGCTGGAGCGTCAGCCTGGTGGCCAATGGCGCCTCTGCCCTGTATCTGATTGCAGGCAGTACCGCGGTTGACGCATCGGTTGAGCAGCTTAAAAAATACGGCGTATTTTCAAAGATTGATATAACTTCAGAAACAGAAAACTTTGATTTTTACCTGCTACGGGGAAAGCAAACCACTGCGCTACTGGAAAGCGATTTTGCAACCTTGCCTGATAGTCCGATGTCCATGGTCGAGTCTGATTCAGGCTTCTGTATCGCGTTGGATTATCCCGTTGATACCGTCCTGCTTGCCCTGAACAAAGATGCTTCAGCAGCATTCGTCCAGGCAGCTAGTGGTGCTAAATTCCCCCTGTTCGAAGAAACGGCGGCCACAGCACTCGACATTGCCAGCGGCATCCCCGCACTGACCAGCGAAGAACAGATTAATCAGTACGTACCACAGATGATGAACCTGCAGGCACTGAACGCTATCGACTTTAACAAGGGCTGCTACATGGGCCAGGAAGTGGTTGCCCGTACCCGTTATCTGGGCAGAAACAAGCGGGCCGCGATGATATTTAAGTTGCCCGAGGCTTGTGATGAGATTGAAACTGCCAAACTTGAAAAGCAGGCCGGCGAGCACTGGCGCTCGGGGGGCACCATTCTGCGTGCGGCGGTGCTGGGTGAGGAAACCTGGCTGCTGGCCGTGGTTAATAACACCACCAGCCCCGAAGATAGCTTCAGACTGTCAACTAATCCGGCATTGGAGTTGATTCATTGTGACTTGCCGTATACGCTCTAAATAAGGCGCACGGCGTATATTTATTTTTACAACCTCCGAAAAGGCAGAGATTATGCAGATTTCGCAAAACAGTGTAGTAACCCTGCACTACACCGTAAGCACCGAAGATGGTACCGAACTCGATTCATCCACCGGTGGAGAGCCATTATCCGCACTGCTTGGCAGTCGTTTTTTAATCAGTGGTCTTGAAGAGGCCCTGCAGGGTAAAGCCGCCGGTGAAAAATTTGATGTCACCGTTGCTCCGGAGAAAGCCTATGGTGAACGTCTTGATCATCTGGTGCAGGCAGTACCCGCCTCGATGTTTGATGGTATGGAAGTCGAACCGGGCATGCAATTTCGCGCGACCACCGACGCCGGCGAGCAGTCGGTAATTGTGATTGAGAAAACAGATGACGAAGTGATCATCGACGGTAATCACCCACTGGCAGGTATCGCTTTATCTTTTGAAGTGGAAGTGCTCGATGTCCGTGAGCCCACTGAAGATGAACTGGCCCACGGCCATGTTCACGGCAAAGGTGGCTGCAATCACTAGACAATGCCCGGAGCCGACCTGAAAGGGAAAAAAGCAAAAAGGAGTGCGCAAGCACTCCTTTTTTGTTGGCATTTAACGTCGCGGGATTAAATCGCTTCGTCGCCCTGCTCAGAGGTACGAATACGAATCGCCTCTTCCACAGAATAGATAAAGATTTTACCGTCGCCAATTTTACCGGTTTTGGCCGATTTCAGAATGGTTTCTACGGCCAGCTCCACCCGCTCATCATCAAGCACGATTTCAATTTTTACTTTTGGTAAAAAGTCGACCTGGTATTCAGCTCCCCGGTACAACTCGGTATGGCCTTTCTGACGCCCAAAGCCTTTGACTTCGGTTACCGTCATGCCGGCAATACCCACATCGGCAAGCGCTTCTCTAACGTCGTCGAGTTTAAACGGCTTAACGATTGCTTCAATTTTTTTCATCGTCGTTTACTCATCGTAAATAGTAGGAATGGGTACACGTTTATGTTGTGTACGTTTATAAATATACAGTAACTTTTCAGAGACTTCCGCTGCAACCGGTTTATTTTCGAGAAAATCATCAATCTGGTCGTAAGTCAGTCCTAATGCCTGTTCATCGGCTTTCTGTGGCGATAAGGTTTCCAGGTCGGCGGTTGGCGCCTTATGAATAATTTTTGCCGGCGCCCCCAGATGCTCAGCTACCTGACGAACCTGACGTTTACTTAAGCCAAACAACGGCGCTAAATCACAGGCTCCATCACCGTACTTGGTGTAAAAGCCGGTAATATTTTCAGCAGAATGGTCGGTACCCAGCACCAGTCCGTCAACCATACCAGCGATTTCATACTGAATAACCATTCGGGTACGGGCTTTAACGTTACCTTTTACAAAGTCCTGCTTGCTCTCATCGGCTGGCAACAGACCCGCCGCGGTTAATGCCGAACACGTTTCCTGGTGAGTCGCATCTGCCCCGGGCTGCACATTCACTGCAATAGACCGGGTAGGTTGAATAAAATCAATGGACGACTGGGCGTCTTCTTCGTCAGCCTGCACGTTGTAAGGCAAACGTACCGCCACAAACTGGTACTTTTCATGATGCTCCTGATTGAGCTCATCGATAGCCAGTTGTGCCAGTCGCCCCAGTGTGCAGGAATCGATCCCGCCACTGATGCCAAGTACCAGGGCATTCATCCCCGACTGCTTGAGTTGTTGCTTAATAAACCCTACCCGTCGGGTAACTTCGTAGGCCACGTCAATCGTGGGCAATACTTTCATTTCCTCAATAACCGCTTGTTTATCCATTAGATAATCCAGAGTTCTCTATAACTTGTATACAGTCTACGTTAAAAAGCGCCATGTTGTCAGCAGGCTTTATACCAACCACCAGTGTTAACCCACATTGTGATGTCGAATCACCCGTACAGCGATACTTAGGTGTTTATTTTCATAAACAATAGATCCGGTTGTACGTTAAACTACAGTGAGAATCAACTGTATGAAGATGCTTTCTATGCGACACTCAGGCTATACACTGATCGAACTTATGGTGACCGTTGCTGTGCTAAGTATTATTGCTGGCGTGGTGGTGCCTGGCGCCCGCGGATTCATCAACCATTCTATACTGACCAAAGAGATCAATGAACTTAGCGCACTGACCCGCCTTGCCCGCTTTAAAGCCATGGAAGAGCAAACCGAAGTGGTCGTATGCCCTTCGCAAGATTATACGAACTGTATCAGTAACTGGACTTACCCGAGCATGGCTTTTTATGACATTGACGGCAACGGAAAACGTGGCACAAATGAAACATTACTGAGTTCTACCGAAAAGCTGCATGGCAGTGTTAAAATTAACGCGCCCTCTAAAGCACTTGTATTTGACGTTAGAGGCGGCGCCAATGTCACCACAACGTTCACTATTTGCGATGACACCAGTAAAGCCGATAAGGCGGTTGGCCTGATTATCAATGGCTACGGTAAAATCGCCATTGCCCAGGACTCAGACGACGACGGCATTAATGAGAACCACGCCGGTGCGGCTTTAACCTGCAGTTAAACCGCGTTAGCAAGACCAGCAGTATTCGCTGCTGCCAATACTGCCATCACTATTCTTATCCCAGGCTTTTCGCCCGTCACTGAAGTAATACAAGGTACCATCGCCAGCCTGTGGACTGCCACTGACCGGTACCGCCCGCAACTCATAACTGCTGCCATCTGCACTGACGGCATGAATAGTCAGGGTGTACTTTTTCTTAGCTGTCGGTTCGCTGGAGGGTGAATGCGGCGCAAACACGGCTGGCGTACCAGTATTACTGCCGCCAGTGGCGGCGCCGGCATAACTGAATGTGGTGGCATAATGCCGCTCCATTGCCGAGGCAAAGCTCATCAGATCAGCCTGGGCCGCACTTCGGTTAGTCCTGACCATCATTGACTGGTACGAAGGATAGCCAATAGCGGCAATAATGCCGACAATGACTACGGCAATCATGACTTCGATTAAGGTAAACCCTGACGGCTTGGTCATAACAATTATTGCTCCACGTCAGTTGACCAGCTGCCACGCATCACGCGTTGGTAGCGACCAAAAATATTCTGGCTCAGGCATTCAAAATCCGACACACAGGCCTCTTCGTTGCCATCTTCATCCACCGGCACAACTGCTGATACGCACTCGGTCCCCAAACAGATGGTAGGATTGGTTGCATCTTCGATAAGGATCTTAGTATCAGGGGCAATACCGGTTTGGGTCAACGTTGCAAAGCGATCATTTTGGTCAAGCTCATCATCGCCATTGAGGTCGCCCACTGCGTTGCCGTCAACCAGGTTCACCAGATAAGCCCGGCTGTTACCCGCCGGCGGCGCGCAGGCACTGGTGCTGCTTGCGGCTGGCACGTAACTGGTGAAAAACACCTTGTAATTAACAATAACGGGGGAGGAAAGAATTTTTTCGCCAGCGGTCTGCATTTGCAGATACCAGCCCTGCTTGCTTTCATATTCAGTAATGGCCAGTTCCCGGGTAGCGTCATTGCTATTGGTCAGATGATGGCTGGTTGCATCATATAAGTCGGCTTCGGTAATCGTAGTTGGGAACGTAAAGTCGCCATTGGTATCAGGCAAAAATACGCCCGTGTCCTTAATCATATAAAAGCGATCATTTACCACTTCATCAAGAGGATTGGCCCGCCAGCCACTGCCCACCACTACCGCGTAAAAATTACTGCTACCAAGGGCGACTTCAGCCACATCGACACCATAATAAAAGTGGCGATTATCCGTATTGCCAGACCCAGCCAAATCGGCAATCCGCTGGCCTTTGATAAAGTCGCTACCGGACTTACCGTTATACACATCGAAGCGGAACACCTGGCCGCCCATATCGGTAGCGTACAGGTGATCCACAAAGCCATCACTGTCACGATCGATAGCCGCAATATGACCCGGAATCGAATACTGCATTTCAGATAAATTGAGATCTGCGCCACTGTTCGATGCCTGCCATAACAAAGCACCGGTGTCGGCATTAAATATCATTACGGCATTACCCACCGCATCGGCGGTTTTAACCTGATTAGTATCCTGGGTTTCATCATACCCCCCACCAACAATCAGGACATTGTAAGCGGTACCGCCCATCTTCATTTTAGCAATGATAGGCCGAGACCAGGTTTGCCCCAGTTTATCCAGCCCGGCGCTGCCTCCTTCGATTTTAAAGACCAAAGAAGGTGAGGTTTTGCTTGTGATATCAAACACGTAATAATCTCGGCCACCACGTCGCATGCCCACATACAGGTATTTTTTATTGTTGAATTCGCGTAAGACCATATGGCCATCCAGTCCGTAAATATGGCGATAACTGGAGTTATCCTGATAAAAATCCTTGATATTGGAGAGCAGGGATTTAGGCGTCACCGAATAATATTCAGCACCGGTTTCTGCATCAAAGGCATGCAGGAAACCATGGTTTGTAGCAATAAATATCACCGAATCATCATTACCATAGTTAACGATCACCGGTTGGGAGTGAATGGGATCGCCCATTTGCAAACGGGATTCGGTAATATTGCCATCGCCATCATAGTCTTTGATATCAACGCCCCGTGTCCACTTGAGCAGGATATCGCGCAGTCCCTGCGGATCGGCTTCACCATCTGTGTCCATAGTGGTAGTAGTAATTGCACTGTTATTTTCATGTACCTGATTAGCACTCGAAACAATGCCGCCCGGGCCATCAAAAAAGTAGACATTTCGGGTTAACGGTAACAGCGATGCAGCGCCCCCTTCTCTGACATCCGCACCGTCCTGAAACAGCGACCAGTAACTGTGCGAACTGTCGGCAAAGAAACCGGTATTGGAATCTATGGCGGCCAACCCGTTTTGATCGTACACGGTATCTCCGGAAATCCGATACTTTTTCAGGTTGCCCGGCCACAGAGTACCTTCGGCCGGTTTAAACAGCGCGTAATAAAGCTCGTCCTGATGAGTCAATCGGTTGAGCTGATTTACTGCCACCCCGGGAGATACAAACGTTGCATTAACGTCTTTTACAGCCCTTAATATGGTCTCAAAGGCATTCAGCAGATCGGTGGAGTTATTTGCCGTGTAGAACCCGCCACCACTATGCAAAGCCAGTCGATAGAGAAAATTATTGGCGTTATTATTAGCCGCAAAGCCGATGGTATGGGTTGTTACTTTGGGGCCAATGACCGAGGTGGCGGCTTTGCTGATATTAGCCACTAAGTCCAGTCCACAGAATTCACCAGAACTGGCGTTCTGACACGAGCTGTTCAGCAACGCCTGCACTTTTGCCGCACTGTGATTATTATTAGCTTCCCCGTCTGAGAGCAGCACAATATGGTTGTTGGTCTGGCACTGTAAATCGGTAACCGGACTCACATACTGAGCCCCGCCCGGTATGTACTCATTGATACAGTCATAATCACTTAAATTACTTGGATCACAACCGTAAGGTAACACCGAATCTGCGCCGCTGTAGGCATCGCGGTGGCTGACCCGCGTACTGCGACGCACACTGGAAGACACCGAAGAGTTCCCGCGGGTCAGGCCATAATCCACCTGCCGGCCACCATAATACAAGGCCGCTTCGTAAAGGGTATCAACAATGGGCGTCAAGCCGTTGGCCGACAGGTCATCGACCTGACTAATCAGCAAATCCCGAACCGAAAGGCTGTTGCCGGCAGTGGCATTACCGTTAAATTCAATATAAAGCCTGGGTGCCCTGGAAGGTTTACCACTGTATGAGTAGGCTCCCCGCAATTCGTCAAAGTCACTCAACACAAAGCCCAGAGCATTGCCCGCCTGCCAGCCACTTCGGCCAACAATCGCATTGATAATACTGCTTAAATCACCGGTCTGATAAGTCCTGTTGCGCCTGAAGTCAGGAATATTCCATGTCACACCACCGGTTTTACCGATATCCCGTAAGTCATTTCGACGATGATTTCTGAAATTACCGATGTCATCCCGATCGATACCTCTGATAAGCATGGAGGCACCATTTCTGGTATCGGTATCATAAGCGGTAAACTCCAGGTAAGCGTTGGTTACCGTTGCCCCCTGAGGAATATTCACATCAGTAAAGCGTAATCCAATGTAATTGTTCGAACTGTCCCGGAAGGTCAGTTCACGCCCGGTGGACTCCCAACCGTTGGTGGCTTCCTCTACGTTGTCATAGGTGTCCGCTATCTGGTATTGCGCGCTGCCGGCAACGCAGCCGGTAGCAGTGGTCTGGTCGTAGGAAATGACCAGTTGCGGAGCGGTACCGGTGCCATCGTCGTAGGCCATCACGCGACGGTTACTGGCCGTACTGGTGCCCTCACCATTGACCAATACCGTCAGGGCATTGTTACCACACCAACTACTCTGATTGATGATTTCCTGGATAACCGGGGCAATATCCGGTGAGCTGACTTCATCCCCATCAGACGGAAAATCATTGTCGGAACTCCAGTCAACCACGGCGCTGGTTTGCGTTTTACTACTGATTGAGCTGGCAGCGCCGGATAGCGCAGAGCTATCACCCACCAACTCTCCGGCAATGGTGATATTGGTACTGGCTATATTGTACTGTGCGGAAGTAAATTTGAGGTAAGCGGAAGTAATGGTTGCTCCCTGCGGTATATTCAAATCGGCAAAACGAAAGGCCGAGGTCACCGGTGAGGTAGCAAAGCTGATCAACACTTCATCCGTGCCGGTATATACCGAGGAGGCCAGTTCGTAGCCGTCGTTGGCAGATGCATTGGTAGAGCTACTCAACTGTGCATCAATGGTTCTGTCGATATCCATGGTGGGGTAAAGAATGGGCCCGCCGTAATCCGAAAAGCGCATCAACCCCGCATTAATATTGGTGGCCGATGCCAGGGCATCCTTTAGTGCATTTTGTACGCGCAACATGCGCGACTCTGTACCATAGTCTTTACTTCCCATACTGCCGGAAGTATCCATAATAAACAGTACATTGGGATTATAGGTTTGTGCAGCGTTGGAGGTTCCGATAAAAATATCCAGGTCATCACCGCTGGCATGTTGCGCGACGACACATAGAAAAAGGCTGAACAGCCAGGCCGGGGAATGTCGTTTCATTATTGTGCCTCCGATGAAGGACCAAATACGGCTACAGTCAGTGAATTCGCGGTGATAGTTCGTTTACCATCAATCTGTCCACACCCGCGCACCACAAAAACGTGACAACGTAATCCTCCGCTGCCAATAACATTGCTGGACCCCCGACAAGGCTTTTCCTGTACGAACGCCGTGCGTGACCAACTGGCTACATCAGGCTGACTGTGAAAATTGCCGGTAGCAGTATTTTGCTGACCTTTTTTCAGGCCTGCACTGGTTAACTGACGATTGATCCAGTCAGTATCATTAACGCATTCCAGTGTATCGGTCTGGGGATTAAATTGTACGCCCTGACGTGCCGCAGTAAGCGGATCGTCCAGATTCACATCAGCAAGGATAATTTTGTCTTCTGCTTCAAAAACCACACCGGCGATTGCCGCCTCGGCAGCGTCAAAAGTTAACCCCTGAGCCTGAACGGCGCTGGCCATTTTTGACTGCGACAAACTGCTGCTCACGGCGGCCACACCTAATAAGGTGACACATAGCAGCATAATGAGTGCAAACACCAGCACCATACCCTGTTGCGAGTTCTTCATAATACGGCACTCCCGACATAATTCAGGCTGTTACGCAGTGCAACGGATACTGTGAACACCTGATAGTAATGCTGTTTGTCCAGCGTTACCGGCGCTTCAGACAGCAGTTTTACCTGATCATTGGCCATGGTTTGAATATTGATAGGGGCGCTTTTTAGCAACAGCGCCAAACGAATGGCCACTACCTGTTGATTAGCCAGACGAGCATTGTTAAGCCCGCTACCATCCACGTAAGTAACCACCCTGCCATCGTTATCGTTTACATCACCAGACAAGCCATACTCCACCTGCAGACTGTCTACTCCGTCGAGCAATACAATTTCTGTACTCGGTGTCGGATTACCACTGACGCCGCGTAAATAGCGACCGTTATACCCCATACACTTAAGCTGCTCATTCTCTACAAAGTAGTGATTGACGATGTGCAATTGCTGAGGCGCAGTGGTACCAAAGCGATTTCCGGTACAGTCCTGTTCGGCGAGCAAATTGACCACCAGCTCATCGCTGCCGGTACCAGTAGCCTCGATACTGCCCAGCGTTGCCGCAGCCACATAGTCACCAGCAATGGCTACCGGTTGGCGTAGGACAAAACTGGACTCGAGCACCAGATCGGTGGAATTATCAATATTAGCGGTAGTGAGATCGTAGCGTCCTACTTCACGCAGTTCATCCTGGAAGCGCAGCGTTATATACCGACCATATTCCTGAACTTCGGCGATTGCCTGGTTGAGCGAATTGGTTGCCCGGGTACTGACAAATACCTGAATAACCCCCGTCAGAATGATCAGCCCCAGCACCAGGCTAATCATTAACTCAATCAATGAAAAACCGGACTGGGATTTCACAACGTGACCTCTTTTACCACGCAGGCCCGGTTGACATCAGCGCCTGCAGCACAGCGGCTATCATTGGCAATACTTGTCTGGCTATCGGCTTTGAGCGGCCAGCTCACGACAATAGTCACCCGCGATCCGCTGGAACACGCTTTAGCGTCACCATTGTCTCGATCATTACAGCTGACACTGATACGCATATTCGGATTACTGCCAACCGCCTGGCAACTGGCTTCCCAGCCACTGTATTCGGCTATTTCTGCACTGGTACAATTACCTGTTCTACAATTTGGAATAGTGGCAGGCAGCGTCAGGCAGTAACACTGATAGAGATTACTGTCGGTGCAGGAAAGGGTTTCAAAATTAAGGAAATCAGTATTGAAGAAGGCATCATCGACTTCCCAGCCATCGTCGGCCTGGGCGGGTTGTGTAGCACTGACCATCTGTTCAGAAACATAGCGGGCAACCAGTTCAGCCTGACTTCGGCTGGCAGCCTGTACGTTGTTAAACGTACCGGTAAACTGCAGGGATGCCACGCCCAACAAGCCAATAGTAAGCACAAACAGGCTAACCAGAATTTCGACCATACCGACTCCGGCTTGCTTTACCATATTATGTTGCTTTGGCTGCGCTCTGCCCATTAGTGTCTCCTGCATTAGTTCTCCATGGTACCCAATTAAGCTTCGTATTTCTTTTATTTATGGTTACCTGAGCATGGTATTAGGTATAGATATGAATAACTTCAGAATACCAACAGAAAGGGTTTGTTAATTAAATTACCTGCTTATGGTCAGCTTATGTGGAGCGACTCACCCGCTACACTGATATTTCAAACCGGTAATCTATAGGATTGAAGAATGAGGGTAAAGATTCACGGATTTTCACTAACGCAACTGCTTATGGTGGTTGCCATCATCGCAATCATTGCCAGTCAGGGGTTACACGGCTTTGCCAATATGATTAAAAGCGTTGAGTTAAAGGGGGCTATTCAGTCGGTTTATTTTCAGATGCAAGGGGCTCGCAGCCACGCAGTCACCCGTCAGCAAACAGTAGTCGTGGATATGATTACCGGCAATCAGTGGTGTATGGGCATCACCGATAAAACTGACTGCGACTGTCAGGTGGCTAACAGTTGTACGGTTGAAGGTGTGGAAAAAGTTATTTCCTATGAACAGTATCGCTTTGCATTATTATCAGGCTCAACATTTTCACACAATAATCAGTCTCGCTTTTCTTCACCACGCGGACTTGCACAAGGCTATGCCGGCACGCTGACACTCACTAATACTCTGGAGTCCTACAAAGTGATTGTCAGCAACACCGGCCGGGTCAGGATCTGCGCCCTTAACCAGCCGGTTCACCCTTATAAAAAGTGCTGACTCCGGCCGGTGTTATTCGAACAGCTCGATAATCAGATTATAGTCTCTGTTCGACGTCGCATTTAACCCGGATGTCAGTCTGATCGTATCAGTGTTGGCTACCGTTCCATCAGGTTGTTGAATCTTAATGCTCACGCCATAACCAGGTTTAGACAGCTGAAACTGGATAGTCCCGGTCCAGTTTTCAGACACATTTGTGCAACTGAAGAATGGCGTTGATTTGCCTTTCGGCACGGTAATCGGGCAGGTAAACTGACTCGGGGCAATGAATACCAGGAAGCTACTTAAATCAACGTACTCTGCTTTTTTAGTGTTATTGGTTTCACAACGCTTTGTAACGCCAGACTGAGTTATCAGACAGCTGATATCACCTATCAACCCAAAGAATTTTTGGGTGCCGGACTTACTGTCCACTTCAATTTCGAGGGTGTTATCGGCTAATAGCTGATTGTATTCATAAGGAGACACAGGCGCTGTACCGGTGATCCCCGCGTTATTGGTATAAGCGGCCACCTGCGTATTAGTAACCCCATCTATCAATGCTTCTGCGCGGCCGCGGCTGTAAGTACCATAGTAATGATTAACCGGGTCGATAACGGTTTGAATGGGCTCATTGGTCACAGTGGCAACCGTATTATTTGCTGACTCCCAGTTAGACAATAGCGTCAGGTTTACATCGTAGAAAGGCACTATGGCCTTCCATTCAGGATCGTTGGCAGCGAGCTTGGCTTTTACCGCTGCCAGATGCGAGCTGGTCATACGATCAAGGTAAATGCCGCGGGCAATCAATTGATAGCCTCCCGGTGGCACCAAAATGGTACGATCGGCTGGCTTGACTGGCGCTAAGTTACCGGTAATTTTACTGGCAATGACGCCTTCGGTGTAATTGCGGTAACCATCTAAAGCCGTGGTGGTATTTAGGTAAGTCGTTTCAAATTCTATAATATCAATGAGTTGCCAATCAGGATAAAGCTCGTAAAAGCCATCGATCCGTTTAAAGCGGCAAGCCTCTGCGTACGGGTCGCCCACACTGGACGCTTTCGTAAAACTGCCGCCGCCAAGGTTCTGATAATGGCCATGGGGCAATCCGCCTTCAGTTCGGTAATATTCTTCGCTACTCACCATCGCTGCCGTATCGTGATGATCACGACAACAGACATCACACAGCGCAGGTTGCTGACTATTGGCCACAACGCCCACGGTTTTGGTTTCCTGGCGGCCCGACTGCACGACCATTTCGTCACCGTCGAGTACCGTCATAGCCGGTGTATAACCGATTCCCATACCCGCCAGCTTGCAGTTGCAGTTAACCGTTAAAAAGTCTTCCTGTTCAAGTTTCTCACTGATTTGCGCACCGCTTTGGTAACGAATGGTTTCAAACTGCACCACGTTATTATCGCCCTTGTTGGAAATATCCGGCACCGGCTTACTGGTTTCGACGCTCTCATTATTCCCCAGGTCGTAAGAAATTACGTCAGGCGCAAGCCCCGGTATATAGGCCACCTCAGGCTGAACTTTGGCATTATCAGTTTCATTGGAGGCCTGAAAACTGCGCCCGGCTGTCACCGGTGCAAAGTTGCCATCCATTGCAACGGTCAGATTATTGCCATCAATATCAGCCCAGCCAACCGTCACTGTCACCTGTTTCTGTGCCGATGTAGCGGGTACTGCCAGACCCAGCGCGCCAAGTGCAGCCGCGTCCATCCAGGTATCTTCCACGCCATCGCCGGACGTATCCACAAAATATTGATCGGCTACCGTCCAGCTACGAGTGAACCGGTAAGATTTGCCATCAGAGCCAATGATCACATCCACCGGACCTGATGCGATTGCCCCACCCGCATTGTTGACAATGTCGTTATAGGCGGTGACCCCTGCGGTGGTTTCCACCGCTCCGAACTGACGCAAATCGTCAAACTTCTCCTGAGCCAGTTGCAGCGCTACCTGGCGCAGGTTTGTATCAGCATCGCTGCGCATATAAGCCGATTGCAACGTAACAAAGCCTGTTACCCCCAACATGATAATCAGTGATGCAACCATTACTTCAATAAGAGAAAAGCCACGTGTATACATACGACCTCCTAAAAGTCCCGCCAACTGCCGGGGGCCCTGGCGACGCGCTGAAAGGCGTCATGTTGTTGTAACTGGTCCAGTACGTCAGTGTCATAGACAGAATTGTACGTCCCGTTGGCATGTCCGACAGGGTGATTAGAGGCCACCACACCATTTACCCGGGCGCCACCAATCATATTAATTTCAAAATCAGCCACAGTGGTTGGTTTACGAAACGAAAACACCATGCCATTAATCTGAGCGCCCCCGTTCATAGTCAGATCGCCGTCGGTGACAATCAGAATCACAGGATCAGCGGCGCTACCGACTATAGTTCCGGCATTGAGGTGGCAGGTACCGTCTACCCATATCAGGCCTATTGACGCTCCCCCAAGCGTCGCACAACTGGTTAATAGCTGGTCGGCATCGGCACGCAATGAAGCCCATTCATCATCCGGTACGTTAAAAATATATTCCAGCAGGTCGTCGGGAAAGTCTGGATCATTATCAAGGATATCGAGATCCTGGAAACCTTTCTCAGAATATGGATCGCTACTGCAGTTACCATCGGTAAACTCCTGCAGTCCACAGGTCGTGCCGCTACCGTTAGTCATGTCCACATCCAAATCGGTCCAGATAGATAGGGGCACTCCTTCGCCGCCGCCATTCGGATTAGCCACCACTTCAAAATTCCCCCCCACATCCAGACCACCGGCTACAATTAAGGGGACATCCGGCGGATTGGCGACAACCGAATAAAGTAACGCCTGCTCCTGTACGGCAACGGTAGACAAACCATCCGGAGAGGTACCACTTGATTGCAGGGTAATTAAACGCATGGTAGTGGACTCACGGGTGATCACCTGCCATACACCACCGACGGTGTAGCTTCCCAGCCCCGGCAGGCCTTCTGTAAATTGGGCGCCATCCCAACGTGGATCCTCGCTTAATACGCCAAGCGCTTTCATCAGGCCCGCTTCGGCGACATTAAAGGCCAGCGCGCGGTTTTGGGTATTCAGGGTAATTTGATTTTCGAACGATTTAACCCGGCCGGTATACAAGGTTACCAGCGTGGCAAGCGTTAGCAGTAAGATAACGGCGGTAAGAATAATGGCACCGCATTGTTTGTTTGGTTGAGGACGTCTAGCTATCATAATTTCTCACTACCAATACCGTTCGGTACTCCCGGGAAAAGTTATCGTTGCTCGCCAGTTCGCCATTCAGAACAACCGTAATCGATGTCGTGGTAATGCCATTATCCACCGCCTGATTAACCGTAAAACTTAAGGTTGTTATGTCAATCACATCACTGTCGGTGAGATCTTCCCAGCCATTATCGATACACGCTGCGCCGTTACGCCGAATTTCAACGGTGCCGTCGCGCAGGCGGTACCCAAAGTTTTCGTCCGGTGCCGCGTTATCCAATACGCCGTTGTCGTTACTGTCATAGGCAAACACAATACAACTGTTTGCAGCTTCCCCCGGAAACTCACTAACCGTAACGGACCTGTTAAATGGCGACGGATTTGCTACCGGATCGGTTACCATAGCCACGGTGCTGCCAGAATAGCCGATCCGTCTTAAATCACTGAGCACCAGAGAGTAAACATTGCCAAGTTCTTCATTCAGTCGGGCACTGTTAATGAGGTTGCCATTCACCCCAATACCATACCCGACCAACGAGGATACAGCTGCCAACGAACCGATGGCCAGCACCATGGCAATCATAATTTCAATTAAGGTATAGCCAGACTGTCGCTTGCCATTTAGCACGCCGGGTAACTCCCAATGTTGCCTTTCACATTACATATCGATACACGCCCTGTGGCGGCAATATTCATTCTGACGCTATGCTTCGCTTCGTCGCTAAATTCCACCGAAGCCGCTCCCTGAGGAGCCATACCGCGCACACCATCAAACACCACCTGGTTACTGGCATCGAAGGTAAGATTCTGCATCACGATGTGTTTAAAGTCTGCTGATCTGACGACCTGCTCCCGGCCATCAACCGTACAGCTATTCGCCACGGCACAATCACAATTGGGTGTATCGGTTACACCAACGCACCAGCTAGTAGTAGTGACATCGGCGTCAACCAACATAACTGAGCTTTGCCTGATGGCGCTGCTCTTAGCCAGTTGCAGGAGGAAATAGGTATTTTCAACGGCGCCTTTTACCGTCATTTGCTTTTGCACTGAAACAACCGAGGGCGCCGTTACCGTTAGTACCACACTTATAATGGCGACAACGATTAACACTTCAATCAGTGATAATCCTTGCTTGTTGGTACCTAGGTAAATACATAGCATACCTTCTAATGAGATTTATAACGTTACTTTTCAGATTATTGAGTAAACTAATGGCATAACAATCCGAACTCCGCGCCTTCTGACTAATATTAATTTAGACCTGAAAGGTATGCCGCAGCGTATTTGATTCAATTAATGGGTATATGTGTACAATGCAAGCAAGAATAAATGCGAAAGGTTTTACACTAATAGAGCTGATGATTGCCGTTGTGATAATGGGTATTCTGGCTGCAGTTGCCCTGCCGGCGTATCAGGGACAGGTGAGAGAGTCCAGACGGGGCGATGCCCGGACAGCACTGCTGCAAATGCATATGAGCCAGGAAAATTTCAGGCTGCAGAATATTACTTACGGTGCCGCAGCCGACATTGCTATTCCGGCATCAGATTTTTACACTTTCAGTGTAAGTAACGTTAGCGCTACCACCTTTACGCTGACCGCCACGGCGAAGGGAAGCCAGACTAGTGATACCGGTTGCACAACTCTGACGCTCGACGAGTCAATGAATCGTACGCCAGCGAGCTGCTGGTAACAAAAATCAGAGAAATTACTCGCAAGCACGGTATTGTTGCGAGCAATAGGTAGGTCATTGCTTAGCTTACCTGTTTAACCCGCAATTCTTTGGGCACGGCAAACTCAATACTTTCTTCACGGCCGCTTCGTTCACTGGCTTTTACTGCCCCCCAGTCGAGTAATCGCTGGATAACCCGTTTAACCAGTATCTCAGGCGCTGAAGCACCTGCTGTGACACCGATATGCTCCACGCCATCGAGCCATTCACGCTGAATGCAGTTTTCATCGGCGATCAGATGTGCCTGAGCGCCCATTTTGCCCGCCAGCTCGCGCAGGCGATTGGAGTTAGAACTGTTCTGCGCGCCAACCACCAGCAGCACCTGGCAGTCCTGGGCAAGTTCTCGCACAGCATCCTGGCGGTTTTGCGTAGCGTAACAAATATCATCTTTACGCGGCCCTTCGATAGCCGGAAAACGTTCACGTAACGCGTCTATCACTTCAGCCGTGTCATCTACAGACAGGGTTGTCTGACTGCAATAGTAAAGTGCATTGGGATTTTTAACCTGAAGCGTTTGTACATCGTTACTGGACTCCACCAGATAGATGCCGCCTTCAGGATTATCGTACTGTCCCATGGTGCCTTCCACTTCAGGGTGCCCGGCGTGGCCAATCAAAATACATTCGGTGCCACGGCGGCTGGCCCGGGTAACTTCGAGATGGACCTTAGTTACCAACGGACAGGTGGCGTCGAAGACTTTTAGTCCACGCCGTTCAGCTTCCTTGCGCACGGCCTGCGAGACGCCGTGGGCAGAAAAAATCACAATATTATCGTCCGGCACTTCATCCAGTTCATCCACGAAAATAGCGCCGCGCTCTTTCAGTCCATCCACCACAAACTTGTTGTGTACCACTTCGTGGCGAACATAGATAGGTGGCTGAAAAATTTCCAACGCCCGTTCAACAATGGTAATTGCTCGGTCAACACCGGCACAAAAACCACGGGGATTAGCTAAATGAATTTGCATGGTACGCCCTCAAGTCTAAGCGTTGATAACGTCGATGATTTCAACATCAAAGATCACGGTTTGTCCAGCCAGCGGATGATTAAAATCCACCGTTACTGAGGTACCGGCGATGCTGCGAATGATCCCCGGCACTTCACTGCCATCGGGTTGGGCAAAGGCCATGATCATGCCTTCTTCAAGGGTCATGTCTGCGGCAAAACGGCTTTTATCCATATGATGAACGTTGTCCGGGTTAGGCTGGCCAAACGCGTCTTCCGGCGCCAGTTCAAAGGATTTTTTGTCACCTGCTGACAGCCCTGATAAACAGGCTTCAAAGTTAGGCGTTAAGCTACCATCGCCCATCACCAGCTTAGCTGGCTTTTTATTTACACGTGTACTGTCGGCGGCCGAACCGTCTGCCAGTTTAAGGTCAAAATGCATGATGACCTGGCTTTTATCGCCAATCACTTTTGATGTTTCGCTCACAGTCACTCTCTCTACGTTCGGGTTAGTTAGCGCTACTGGTTGATGTCTTTTCGTCTTTACTGGTCAGCATGTCCCAGATAAGCAGGACAGCGCCAATAAAGATAGCGCTGTCGGCCAGGTTAAATGCCGGCCAGTGCCAGTCATTGACGTAGAAATCCAGAAAATCGATGACATAACCGTGCACAATCCGGTCGTACACATTACCCAGTGCACCGCCCAGAATAAAACTAAACGCCACCGGCAGCAGTGTTTGTTGCTTCGGCGTTTGTTTCAGCCACCACAGGATAACACTACACACCGTCACAGCGATGGCAGTAAAAAACCAGCGCTGCCAGCCACCTGAGTCATGCAGAAAGCTAAACGCGGCACCGTAATTATGTACATAAGTGAAGTTGAAAAACGGCGCCAGTTGGACTGACTCATACAACGCCATGCTGTCCATCACGGCGTACTTACTCCATAAATCCAGTGCTACCGTGATTACGCTTATCCATAAAAAGCGCAGGCCACTTTCGCTAATAAACTTAGGCATAGTGGCGCGTTTCTCCGTCACCATCGACGTTGGTTACACAGCGACCGCAAAGTTCAGGGTGTTCGCTGTGTGAGCCCACATCGTCTCGAACGTGCCAGCAACGAACGCACTTTTCACCGCTACTTTTCGCCACGCTCACATACAGCCCTTCCACTTCGGTTGCGGTAGCGTCCGCCGGTTTAGCGGCCAGCGCCGCTACCTGTACACCAGAGGTGAGCAGTACAAAGCGCAGTTCATCGCCCAACTGCTCTAGCTGGGCCTTAAGTGTATCGTCAGCATACAGGGTAACAGAGGCTTCCAGTGAGCCGCCCAGCAACTGCGCTTTACGCGCCTGTTCCAGCGCCTGGTTTACCGCGTCTTTAACCACCATAACCTGTTTCCAGTATGTGTCGTTAAAGGTGTCATCCTGACCAAAGTCATTAAAGCCCTGATACCAGGTTTCGGTAAACACAAACTTCGCTCTGTCCCCCGGCAGTTCCTGCCAGATTTCCTGGGCGGTAAAGCTGGTAATTGGTGCCATCCAGCGCACCAGTGCTTCAACAATATGGTACAGCGCAGTCTGACATGAACGACGCGCAACACTGTCTGCTTTTGCGGTATATTGGCGATCTTTGATGATATCCAGATAAAAACTACCTAGCTCAATTGAGCAGAAGTGAGACAGTTTCTGCGATACCAGCAACATGTCGTACTTTTCATAGTCCGCGATAAGCTCAGCCTGTAACTGTTTAGCCCGTGAGACCACCCAGCGATCCAGCGCTACCATATCGGCTTCTGCGACCAAATCCGTCGCGGGATTAAAGCCACTCAGATTAGCCAACAGGAAGCGGGCAGTGTTACGCAGACGACGATAGTTATCCGCGGCACGCTTCAGAATTTCGTCAGATACCGCAATTTCACCGCGGTAGTCCGTTGAGGCGACCCAGAGGCGCAGAATATCAGCGCCCAGCTTGTTGGTGACTTCCTGCGGGGCTACCACATTGCCTAATGATTTAGACATTTTCTTGCCCTGCGCGTCAACAGTAAAACCGTGGGTAAGTACCTGACGGTACGGTGCATGTCCATGCATGGCCGTAGAAGTCATCAGTGACGACATAAACCAGCCACGGTGCTGATCAGAACCTTCCAGATATAAATCGGCTTTAGCCGGGATATCGTCCCGGCAGTCAACTACAAAGAAATGCGTAACACCTGAGTCAAACCATACGTCCAGCGTATCAGTCACTTTTTCATACTGATCGGCATCACTGCCTAACAGCGCGGCATCGTCGATATCCCACCATGCTTGTATGCCGGTTTTTTCAATCTCTGCCGCGACTTTTTCGATCAGGCTGGCCGTTTCCGGATGCAACTCTCCAGTGACTTTATGAATATACAGTGGGATTGGCACCCCCCAGGTACGCTGGCGTGAGATACACCAGTCGGGGCGACCTTCAACCATTTTGGTAATGCGGTTCTCACCCCACTCCGGGATCCACTCGGTCTTGCGGATCTGTTCCAGTGATTGCTCGCGCAGGCCCAGTTTGTCCATGCTGATAAACCACTGTGGCGTGGCACGGAAAATAATCGGTGTTTTGTGACGCCAGCAGTGCGGATAACTATGCTCAAAATTAACATTCAGCACCAGATTGCCACTTTCAGCCAGGGTATCAATGATAGGCTGGTTGGCTTTAAACACATGCATACCGGCAAACAGTGGCGTGTTTTCAAGGTAAACACCATTATTGCCTACCGGGTTGTACACCTCAATGTCGTAGTGCTTACATACGTTAAAGTCGTCCACACCGTGGGCTGGCGCAGTATGTACGCAGCCGGTACCGGCGTCGGTAGTAACGTGGTCACCTAATACAATTAACGACTTTTTGTCGAGGAACGGATGCTGTAAGTTAGCTTTATCCAGCGCCTGACCTAAACAGGTCGCAACGGTTTTGTATTCTTCTACGCCGTAGCGCTGCATGCAGCTTTCTACCAAATCAGTCGCCAGCATGAGCCACTGGGCATCATCACCAAATTCAACCAGTGAATACTCCAGTTCAGGATGTAAGCTCACCGCCAGGTTAGCCGGTAACGTCCATGGGGTGGTCGTCCAGATCACCACACCGGCTTTATGTGCGGTTAACTCGTCGCTGCTCAGGCCAAAGGCTGAGGCAAAAGCCTCTACATCTGCCACGGGGAATTTTACGTCGATGGCCGGCGACGTTTTGTCTTTATACTCTACTTCGGCTTCCGCCAGTGCAGAACCACAGTCGGTACACCAGTGTACCGGCTTAAAGCCTTTTTCCAGGTGGCCCGCATCAATGATTTTACCCAGCGCGCGAACGATATTGGCTTCTGAATCAAAATCCATTGTTTTGTAGGGTTTCGCCCACTCACCCAGAATGCCCAGGCGTTTAAAATCAGTCATCTGGCCGTCGATTTGCTTCTGCGCATAATCACGGCACTTTTGACGAAACTCCGCGGCGGTGACCTTTTTACCTGGCTTGCCGACTTTCTTTTCAACCATTAGCTCAATAGGCAGGCCGTGGCAATCCCACCCCGGCACATAAGGCGCATCAAAATCAGCTAAGGTTTTGGACTTAACAATAATATCTTTGAGAATTTTGTTAACGGCGTGGCCAATATGAATATTACCGTTGGCGTAAGGAGGGCCGTCATGCAGCACAAATGGTGTTTTACCGGCTTTTGCCTGGCGAATCTGCTGATACAAGCCGTCTTTTTCCCAGCTTTTCAACATTTGCGGTTCGCGTTGCGCCAGGTTCCCTCGCATAGGGAAGGCGGTTTCCGGCAAATTCAATGTGGCTTTGTAATCACTCATAGCTATTGTTCTATCCGTCCACGTTATCGGGAGTTATCCCAGGTTCAGACCTGCACCAGGTCGTCGTTATTCGTTAAAATTTGTTTGGCTTTAGCAACATCGAGGGCGATTTGCTCACGAAGTGCCTCAAGACTGCTGAAGCGCTGTTCATCTCTGATTTTGGCTACAGGAACCACGCTGATACGCTGACCATAAATGAAACCGGCAAAGTCAAAAATATGCACTTCAAGTTGTTTACGCTGGCCATTTACCGTTGGTCTGGAGCCTATATTGGCCACACCGGTGTATAACGTACCACCGATATTCAGTTTTACTGCAAATACGCCGGTTATCGGTGTTTGACAGCGGTTAAGTAAAACATTTGCGGTAGGAAACCCAATGGTCCGCCCTTTTTTCTCACCGTGTATTACCCGGCCGGAAATAAAAAACGAGCGGCCAAGCATCGATTGAGCCAAACTGAAATTTCCCTCAGCCAGCGCTTCGCGCACGGCTGTAGAGCTTATCCGGCAATCTTCCATGCGGTAGCTTTGGGTACTGACCACATCAAAGCCGAATTGCTGTCCGGCCTGTTCAAGTCGGGCAAAGTCACCCTGACGGCCTTTGCCGAAACGAAAATCATCGCCGACCACCAGAAATTTTACACCCAGTTTGTCGACCAGCAGATGCTCTATAAACTCATCTGGCGATTGGGCAGCAAATTGTGCATTGAAACGTACACATAACAGGCGGTCTACCCCCTGCGCTTTAAGTAGCTGATATTTTTCGGCCAGCGGGCTGATTCGGGCAGGCGCCGTGTCCGGCGTAAACACTTCTTCCGGATGCGGCTCAAACACCATCACAGTGGCAGGCAAAGACAGCCTGCGGGCCTGCTCAATAACATTGGCCAGCACCGCCTGATGTCCCAGATGAACACCATCAAACTTTCCGATGGTCAGTACACAGCCGTGATGATGATCTTTTAAATTGTTAAGGCCCCGGATTAGCTCCACGTTTTACAGCAACCTTTTTGTTGAGATGAATATGCTACAAAGCCGGCGATTATAAACTACCCGGCCGGCAATACCAATCGCTAAAAGGCCTTGGATTTGAAATGACGCACGCGAATACCAAAACTAAACAGGCATCCACCGAACACGGCTACGGCCAGTGAAATGGTTAAGGTAAGAGACACTATTTTGTCGCGCAAAGTCAGGCTGGTAAAGTCGACGCCCTGCTGCATCCATAAAATGGCGGCCACCATGGCGCAGGTTGAAAACATCACCCGTGCCACAAATCCCAGGGTAAGACGGCTCACCACATAGACTTTTTGTCGGCTTAGACCGCTATACAACAAAACAGCATTGAGCGTGGCAGACAAACTGGTGGCTATTGCCAGACCAACGTAGCCATAAGGAACGGCAAAGATAAGATTAAACAGCATATTGGCTGCCATACACCAAATACCAATCTTAACCGGTGTTTTAGTATCCTGACGCGAATAATAGCCGGGAGCCAACACCTTAACCAACATAAAGCTGAGCAGGCCGAACGCATACGCCATTAAACTGTAAGAAGCCATACGCGCGGTTTCCGCAGTAAAAGCACCACGCTGAAAGATCACCGAGAGTATCGGTTCTGCCAGAAACCCAAGGCCCGCCGCCGCGGGGATCCCCAGTAGGCTCACCATGCGTACCGCCCAGTCCATGTTGCCGGAAAATCCCAGCTCGTCTTTACCCACATGATTACGTGACAGTGTAGGTAAGATCACGGTGGCAATGGCAATGCCAAATAACCCCAGCGGAAATTCTAATAAGCGGTCGGAATAATACAGCCAACTGATCGACCCGGTCACCAGAAAGCTGGCTATAAAAGTATCGAGTAGCAGGTTAATCTGCCCTACCGACACGCCAAACAATGCCGGGATCATCAGCGTTCTGACTTTTACCACGCCAGGATCGCGCCAACCCCACTTAGGTTTAACCAATAGACCGGCGCGAAACAAAAATGGTAACTGAAAACCCAACTGCACAATGCCACCAATAAATACGCCCCAGGCCAGCGCATAAGCCGGCTCGTTCATCGTTGGAGCCAGTAAGTAAGCGCAGGCGATAATACAAATATTCAACAATACAGGCGTAAAAGCAGCGACAGCAAACTTATTAAGCGTATTTAAAATCGCGCCGGATAAGCCGGTCAAAGATATGAAAGCGATGTATGGGAAGGTAATTTTGAGCATGGCGCTGGCCAGTTCAAATTTTGTGCCATCGGGCTTGTCGTTAAGATAATCAATAAACCAGCCGGCACCAAACATAGCGGTAATGACTGGCGAGATGACTACCCCAATCAGCGCAGTGACAAACACAATTGCGCCCAGAGTGCCCGATACATGAGCAACAAACTGTTTGAGTTTTTGTTCGTCTTGTTCGGCGTGAACTTCGGTAAGTACCGGGATAAAGGCCTGCGCAAACGCCCCTTCGGCAAAGAGGCGACGCAGAAAGTTGGGGATCTTGTTAGCAAAAAAGAACACATCAGCAGCGGCTTCAGCCCCCATCAGGCGGGCAATCACCACATCCCGCACTAACCCCAGCACCCGGGAAAGGAGTGTCATTGTACTGACAATCAGGCCTGACTTAATTAATTTCTTCGACACACACTTCCCTTTCGGCGCCCAGCGGACACCTCAATCTACTTTGTGCCGTTATTGTACCTTATGTAACCACAATGAAATCAATGAATAATTGCAATGTTTACCGCTACTGACTGGTCAGTTTATCAATCAGCATCATCGACAGGTTAACGAAATCCGTTGAGGTAACAATGCCAATGACATGGTTTTCCTCATCCACCACAGGTAAACACCCGTGTTTATTACGTAAAAAGAAGGGAGCAACATCCTGGATGGACTCATCCGCTTTAACCGTATCAAAATCACAAACTGCTACTTCCATGATGTTGGTTTGCCTTTCATGCTGCTCCAGCGCATCACTACCGTACAGCACCATCAGACTCATGACTTTGGCTATCAGGCTTTTTTGCGTTACCACACCGATAATTTTTTGCGTATCTTTGTTCACCACGGGCAAGTGACGAATGCCGCGATGACGGGTGATATAGTGGGCATCGTGTAAGGTATTCCCTTCATGCAATTGCATTACCGGGCAGGTCATAATATCGGCAACGGTTAACATTCACCTACTCCTGTTTTGTATTAGTTATCATTTCAGAGACTTACCGCTCTACTTTTGGTTTACTCCGATCACTGTAGACCATTATCGCCGGTTCCGCAGATAAGCTATTGACCTGCGTCAACGACCAATGTCAGCGAATATTTACTGGAGCCTGAGGGCCCTCCTCGGGTATACTATGTGCCATGCGGAAGAAAGTTAGGTCTAGCAGCGATAAATTGTTTGACAATTAGCCGATAGCTAGGCACAATCCGCACCCTCGTTTTTGACATGAATTTTTTTGGGAGTTACACCTTGGCTAACATTAAGTCTGCTAAGAAACGTGCAATTCAAGCCGAAAAGCGTCGCCAGCATAATGCCAGCCGTCGCTCCATGACTCGTACAAGTATTAAAAAAGTAGTAGCGGCTATCGCCTCTGGTGATAAAGAAGGTGCCCAGGCTGCACTGTCTGCTGCAACTCCAATTCTTGACAGAATGGCTTCTAAAGGTTTGATTCACAAGAACAAAGCTGCACGTCATAAGAGCCGCCTGGCTGCGCAAATTAAAGCGCTGGGCTAATCACCCACTGACGTTTAGTTTAAAAAAGCGCCTTCGGCGCTTTTTTTATGCCTGTCATTTAACCTTCACCAACTCGTCATCGAATAGTCAACGGTCCGTCACCTAACTGTCAAGCCGCATCAGTACAGTGCAAATTACTTTACCAGTTGCGATTCGCCGGGACAATGTGATGGCAAAACTCCACTATAACGCTGTATGGTTATCCGATATTCACCTTGGTAATAAAGATTGTAAGGCAGAATTCCTGCTTGAGTTTTTACATAGTATTTCGGTGGACACGCTTTATCTGGTGGGTGATATTGTTGATATGTGGCAAATGGAAAAGCAATTTCGCTGGCCAGACACCCACAATCAGGTAATGCATAAGCTTATGCAGATGAGCAACACCGGGACCCGAGTGGTGTATTTGCCTGGCAATCATGATGCGCCGATCCAAAAGTATTCCGGCATGGCCTTTGGTGATATCGAAATTGAACGGGAACTGGTACATACCACCGCTGAAGGCAAACGCTATCTTGTGCTGCATGGCGATCAATTCGACGCTGATGTTACCTTAGGTAAATTTCACGCCTGGATAGGAGATAA